>NZ_CP170151.1:0-4800000 GCF_042258325.1 Bradyrhizobium sp. Pha-3
TTCTCGACCGCAAGGTTTCGGACAAGCGGACCTTCCCGGCGATCGATATTGCCCGTTCCGGCACCCGCAAGGAGGAGCTGATCACCGATCCGCAGGTGCTCAAGAAGATGTACGTCCTGCGCCGCATCCTCAATCCGATGGGCACCATGGACGCCATCGACTTCCTGCTCGACAAGCTCCGCAACACGAAGAGCAACTCGGAATTCTTCGATTCCATGAACACCTGAGGTCACGGCCGAAAAGATAGGGCGCTCCGCACAAACGGGGCGCCTTTTTTCATGCTGCGGATTTGCTGCAGCGAAGTGCAGCATAAATGGAGCCGCCGTCTGCGCTTATCTTCATTTAACTATCTGCTTTTGTTTATATTTATTCCTAGCTTTGTGACCCAGCTGACGACACTGCAGCAAAATTGCTGCGCGGGTGTTGCAGCGAAATCAGCCTATGCTGCGTCGCAACATTTTGCGGTATGGGATGCGAAATCGGAGCGGCATTGCCTTTGCCGATTTGCTGGAACAAATAGGCGATGCATTCACGCGACCAGACCATCTTCGCGTTATCCTCGGGGCGGCCGCCGAGTGCGATCGCCATCATCAGGCTGTCTGGTCCAATGGCCGAGTCGGTCATTGCTGGACTGGCGGGCAAGACGCCGATGCCGCGGCTGGCGACCCGCGCGCTGCTCCACGATTCGAACCATCAACCGATCGATGACGCGGTCGTGCTGTGGTTTCCAGGCCCGGCCAGTGCGACCGGCGAAGACGTCGCCGAATTTCATGTCCATGGCGGACGCGCGGTGTTGTCGGCGATGTTCGATGCGATCGCGGCATTCGACAACGTGCGGCCGGCCGAGCCGGGCGAGTTCACCCGGCGGGCCTTCGAGAACGGCAAGCTCGACCTGACCGAGGCCGAAGGCCTCGACGATCTGATCCACGCCGACACTGACCGTCAGAGGCGTCAGGCATTGCGCCAGCTGAAGGGGCTGCTTGGCGACCGCGCGCGCGACTGGCGCGAGCGGATCATCGCGGCGTCGGCGCTGATCGAGGCCGGCATCGATTTCTCCGACGAAGGCGATGTGCCGGCCGAGCTGATCGCGCCGGCGCTCGAGAATATCCGCGCACTGCATGATGAGATCAAGCAAGTCCTTGCAGGGCAGGGGCAAGGCGAGCGGCTGCGCGACGGCCTCGTGGTCGCGATCGCCGGTCCGCCGAATGTCGGCAAATCGACCCTGATCAATCAGCTCGCCAAGCGCGAGGTCGCGATCGTCTCGCCGCATGCCGGCACGACCCGCGATGTGATCGAGGTGCAGCTCGATCTCGATGGCTATCCAGTGACGGTCATCGACACCGCCGGGATTCGCGAGACCGATGACCCGGTCGAGCAGGAGGGTGTCCGCCGCGCCCGCGCCCGCGCCGCGGAGGCGGACCTGGTGCTGTGGCTGGCCGACAGCGGCGATGCAAAGGCGGGACATGGCACGGGACATGGCGGCGCGACCCCGACCTGGCTGGTGCGGAACAAGATCGACCTAGTCAGGACCATCGCGGGCGAGGGCGGCAGTTACCCCGAATTCAGGATCTCGGCTGCTCGCGGCGACGGGTTGTCGGAGCTCATCGCCGCGCTGGTCGGGTTCGCGCAGGACTATTTTGGAACCAGCGAAGGCGGCTTGATCAGCCGGACGCGGCAGCGCGGATTGTTGCAGGGGACCGTCGAATCTCTTCAGCGCAGCATCGACGTGGTCGGGCAGGGCGAAGAGCTGGCGGCGGAGGAACTCCGCCGCGCTGCATACTCACTCGGTCGTCTGCTCGGCCGGGTGGATGTTGAAGACATCCTTGATGTCATCTTCCGCGAATTCTGCGTCGGGAAGTAGCGGGCACCCATCGGTTTCACGTGAAACATGGTTTCGATCCGGTTAAGGAACCCTTCTGTTTCACGTGAAACAGCTCCGTCTGTTATTGCGAGCGACGCGAGGCAGTCCATATTTGCCTTGAGCTTCGGGCTCAGAGCGCCGATCCCAACTTCGTTCTTCCGGCTTTCATGACTCCACGATAGAAGTCCCGCCATGATTTCCAGGGCAGACTCATTTGACGTCATCGTCATTGGCGGCGGCCACGCCGGCTGCGAAGCCGCGAGCGCTTCTGCCCGGATGGGCGCAAAGACCGCCCTGGTGACCCATCGTTTCGCGACCATTGGCGCGATGTCGTGCAATCCCGCCATCGGCGGGCTCGGCAAGGGCCATCTGGTGCGCGAAGTCGACGCGCTGGACGGTCTGATGGGCAGGGTCGCCGATGCCGGCGGTATCCAGTTTCGCATGCTCAATCGCCGGAAGGGTCCGGCGGTCCGTGGCCCCCGGGCCCAGGCCGACCGCAAGCTCTATGCGGCGGCGATGCAGGCGGCGATCACCGAGACCGCGAACCTCAGCGTCATCGAAGGCGAGGCGGATGAACTGGTCGTCGTCGATGGTCGGGTGACCGGCATTTGCCTGGGCGATGGGCGCCGGCTGTCGGCGGGGGCGGTTGTCATCACGACCGGGACCTTTCTGCGCGGTCTGATTCATCTCGGGGAGAAGAACTGGCCGGCGGGCCGGGTCGGCGAGGCGCCGGCCATGGGCCTGTCGGCTTCCTTCGAACGGGCCGGGTTTGTGCTCGGCCGGCTCAAGACCGGAACGCCGCCGCGCCTCGACGGCACCTCGATCGACTGGTCCGCGGTCGAAATGCAGCCCGGAGACGAGCCTCCGGAGCCGTTTTCGGTGATGACTGACCGGATTACGACCCCGCAGATCCAATGCGGCATCACCCGAACCACGCCGGCGACCCATGAGGTGATCCGGGCCAATGTGCATCGCTCGCCGATGTATTCCGGCCAGATCAAGAGCTCCGGACCGCGCTATTGCCCCTCGATCGAGGACAAGATCGTCCGCTTCGGCGACCGCGACGGCCATCAGATCTTCCTGGAGCCGGAAGGGCTCGACGACACCACGGTCTATCCGAACGGCATCTCGACCTCGTTGCCGGAAGAGGTCCAGCTCGCGATCCTCGCCAGCATCCCCGGCCTCGAGCGGGTGAAGATGGTCCGGCCTGGCTACGCGATCGAATACGATCACGTCGACCCGCGCGAGCTCGATCCGACCCTGCAGACCAAGCTTCTGCGCGGACTTTTCCTGGCCGGCCAGATCAATGGCACCACGGGCTATGAGGAGGCGGCGGGGCAGGGCGTTGTCGCCGGACTCAATGCCGCTCTCGCTGCCGGCAGTGCCGATCCGATCGTGTTCAACCGCGCCGACGGCTATCTCGGCGTCATGATCGACGATCTCGTGACCCGCGGGATCACCGAGCCGTATCGCATGTTCACCTCGCGCGCCGAGTACCGGCTGACGCTGCGGGCCGACAATGCCGACCAGCGCCTGACCGACAAGGGCATTGCGCTGGGATGCGTCGGAGCGGCGCGGGCCGAGCGCCATCGGACCAAGATGGCGGCGCTCGACGCTGCGAAGACGCTGGCGAAGTCGCTTGCGATCACACCGAATGAAGCCGCCAAGCACGGTCTCGCGCTCAATCGCGACGGCCATCGCCGATCCGCCTTCGAATTGCTGGCCTATCCGGAGATCGAGTGGCCCGCGGTCCAGGCGATCTGGCCGGAGCTGTCGGCCATTGACCCTGCGATCGCTGTGCATCTCGAGATCGATGCCAAATACGATGTCTATCTGAAGCGCCAGACCGCCGATGTTGACGCTTTCCGACGTGACGAGGGTCTGGTCCTGACCGACGTCGACTATGTCGATGTCCCCGGTCTTTCGAACGAGGCGCGCGCCAAGTTGCAGACGGCGCAGCCGCGGACGGTCGGCCAAGCGGGCCGGATCGACGGCATGACACCGGCGGCGCTGGGTATTCTGGCGGCCTATCTGCGGCGCGAGGCGCGGCGGAAGGCTGCGAAGGCATCTGCCTGACGTTTCACGTGAAACGTTAGGCGGACCCGGTCGTTGCGAGGAGCGGAAGCGACGAAGCAATCCATCGCTTCCTCAGATGGCACTATGGGTTGCTTTGCTTCGCTCACAATGACGAGCTCGACGGGCATTCCAGAGAATGGCTTCAATTTCGCAATCCGCCGAACTCAACGTCTCCGCCAAGGATAAGGCCGCGGCGCTCGCGCTGACCCCTGTTTCACGTGAAACAGAGGCGCGACTCGATCGCTACATCGCCCTCCTCCTGGCGTGGCAGGCCAAGACCAATCTCGTCGCGCCATCGACCCTGCCTGCCCTCTGGACCCGCCACGTCTCCGATTCGCTGCAGCTTCTAAGCTTGGCACCGTCGGCGAAGTCGTGGGTCGATCTCGGCAGTGGCGGCGGCTTTCCCGGTGTCGTGCTGGCCTGCGCGCTGGCCGAGACCCCGGGCACGTCGATTCATTTGGTTGAGCGAATCGCCAAGAAGGCGGCATTCTTGCGCGAGGCGATACGGGTGACGGCGTCCCCGGGGACGGTGCATCTGGCTGATATCGGGGATACTGTGGATAGAATCCCGGGGCCCATCGATTGCGTCACCGCGCGGGCGCTGGCTCCGTTACATCAACTCATCGGCTTTGCGGAGCCGTGGGTCAAAAAGGGCGCCAAGGCGCTGTTTTTGAAGGGGCAAGATGTAGAGGCCGAATTGACCGAGGCCACTAAATATTGGATTATTGAGCCAAAGCTACACGCCAGCCGCACCGGCGGACAGGGCTGGATCGTCGAACTCGGGTCAATCGAGCGGCGCTAGGGGACTCCGCGAAAGCAAATGGTATTTTGGTATGACTGTGATGGACGAGGTTTATCAAGAGGATAAGGCGTCCCAGCCGCCTGGCCATCCGCGCATCCTGTCGCTCGCGAACCAGAAGGGCGGCGTCGGCAAGACCACCACAGCGATCAATCTTGGGACTGCACTCGCTGCGATTGGCGAGCGCGTCCTGATCGTCGATCTCGATCCGCAGGGCAACGCCTCGACCGGCCTCGGCATCGATCGCCGCAACCGCAGCTGCTCGACCTATGATGTGCTGATCGGCGAGGCGCCGCTGCGCGATGCCGTGGTCGCGACCGCGGTGCCGCGGCTGCATATCGCCGCTTCCACCATGGATCTCTCCGGCCTCGAGCTCGAGCTCGGCACCACGCCGGGCCGCGCGTTCCGGTTGCGCGATGCGATCGCAGGGCTGAACAACAACGTCTCGCCGGAAGCCGACTACACCTACGTGCTGATCGACTGCCCGCCCTCGCTCAATTTGCTCACGGTGAATGCGATGGCGGCGTCGGACGCGATCCTGGTGCCGCTGCAATGCGAGTTCTTCGCGCTCGAAGGTCTGTCGCAATTGCTGCAGACCGTGGAGCAGGTGCGCTCGACGCTCAATCCGAGCCTGTCGATCCATGGCATCGTGCTGACCATGTTCGACTCGCGCAACAACCTCTCCAACCAGGTGGTTGCCGACGTGCGCCAGTTCATGGGCGACAAGGTCTACGACACCATGATCCCGCGCAACGTGCGCATCTCCGAGGCACCGTCCTACGGCAAGCCGGTCCTGGTCTACGACCTCAAATGCGCCGGCAGCGATGCGTATCTCAAGCTCGCCACCGAAGTGATCCAGCGCGAGCGCGAGCTGCGCACGCATTGATGTTGCGCAGGATGGGTAGAGCGAAGCGAAACCCATCACTCTCATTGCGAGCCGCGATGGGTTTCGCTTCGCTCTACCCATCCTACGTTTCTTCTGAAATTCAAGTCTGGAGTACTGCGTGTGAATCCAAGGGAGCTCGCAACAATGGCCGATGAAGCGCGTTCGCGACTGGGGCGCGGGCTGGCAAGCCTGATCGGAGATGTCGGCGGCGAGGCGGCCGCGCATGTCGAGCGGCCGCGCAACCAGCGCAAGGTGCCGATCGAATTCCTCAAGGCCAACCCGCGCAACCCGCGGCGCACCTTCGCCGACACCGAGCTCGGCGAGCTTGCCGATTCGATCAGGCAGCGCGGCGTGATCCAGCCGATCGTGGTGCGCGCGATCAAGGGCGCGCAGGACCGCTACGAGATCATCGCCGGCGAGCGCCGCTGGCGCGCCTCGCAACTCGCCGGCCTGCACGAAGTGCCGATCGTGCCGGTCGAGGTCTCCGATTCCGACGCGCTCGAGATCATGATCATCGAGAACGTCCAGCGCGAAGACCTCAATGCGATGGAAGAGGCGCAGGGCTATCACGCGCTCGCCGACGAGTTCAAACGCAGCCAGGAAGACATCGCCAAGATCGTCGGCAAGAGCCGCAGCCATGTCGCCAACATGATGCGGCTGACCAAGCTGCCCGCCGAAGTGCAGGCGCTGATCTCGAAGGGCGATCTCTCCGCCGGCCACGCCCGCGCGCTGATCGGCGTGCCGGATCCGCTCACCGCAGCGAAGCGCATCGTCGCCGAAGGCCTCAACGTCCGCCAGGCCGAGGCGCTGGCGCATGAGGAGGGCGTGCCGGAGCGCAAGCCGCAGAAGGCGCGCAGTGGCAGCGCGGCCAAGGTCGACAAGGATACCGACACACTGGCGCTCGAGAAGCGCGTCAGCGATGCGCTCGGCCTTGCCGTCACCGTCAGCCATCGCGATCCCGGCGGCACCGTCCAGATCAGCTACCGCAACCTCGAGCAGCTCGACGAGGTGGTGCGGCGGCTCGAGGGCGGCTAAAGCGCGATGTGATTGGGTTGAATCGTCATCGCGCTTTAGCTCTTTGTTTGAGCATGATCTTTTCGGAAAACCGCTTCGCACTTTTCCGGATCATGCTTTAGCCGCATCGGCCGAAGTTACCCCCGCCGCTTCGCATTCGCCGCGATCGAGAGCAGCGCGCGCTGCGCGATCACGGCGGCGAGCGAGGCCTGCTTGCGCATGTCCAGCGCCGCGGTGGCGAGCTGATCGATCACGTTTACCAGCCGCGACGGCGTGAAATTGCGCAGCGCGATCTCGACCGCAGGCTTGCGCGAGAAATGCAGCCGCGGAAATCCGCCCTCGAGCACGGCTGACGCCGGCGTGCCATCCGCGATCGCCAGCGCCGATTTGTGCAGCCATGCCGCCTGGCGCTGCGCGGCCGAGATGATCACGCCGGGATAGGTGCCGGCGACCATTGCTTTCGTGAACTCGCTCTCGACCAGCGCGGCGTTGCCGGCGAAGGCGCCGTCGACGATCGGGTCGAGCTTCAGCTCGGAGGCGTCGGACACCACGGTCATGACGTCCTCGAGCGTGATCTCGCCCTTGCCGTGCGCGAACAGCGCAAGCTTGCGCAGCTCGTTGCGCGAGGCCATGCGGTCGCCGCCGAGCAGCGACATCAGCACCGCGCGCGCATCCTGCGCGAGCCGCAGATTCGATACGCGCAGCTCGTCCTCGATCAGCTTGGTCAGATCGCGCTCGGTGTCGGGATAGCAGCCGATCGCCACTGCATTCTTGGCGCGCTCGCAGATCTTGCGCAGCGGTGATTCCGGCCTGAGCTCGCCGGCCTCGATCACGATGCGGCAATCCCTGAGCGCGGTGGTCTCGGTCAGCGTCTCGACGCCGCTTGAGAAGTTGCGCGAGCCGGCGCGGACGCGGATGGCGCGGCGGCCGCCGAACAGCGGCACCGTCATGGCCTCGTCGACCAGCCGCGACGGTTCGGCGGCGAGCTCGTCGCCATCGAGCCGCACCAGCGAGAATGGATCGTTGGGATCGTCGACCGCGGAGGCTATCAGCGCGTCGGCACGCTCGCGCACCAGGCCGAGGTCCGGGCCGTATAGCAGGATGATCGGACGGCCCGCGTCAGGCCGAGCGAGGAAGCTGTCGATCTCTTTTCCGCGAAGCGCGACCAATGCGGCGATCAGGTTCCGGTGGAGAAGAAGGAGGCGAGCCGGGTCTGGATGTTGTCGGCGATCTCCTGCGCGGCGCGGTCCTCGGCGTCGCGGAAGGCGCGGGCGCGGGCGAAACGCTGGTAGGAGCCGGGCATGTCATAGGACACGCGCGAGAACGTGGTGCCGGTCATCACCGACTTGTTCGACGCGATCTCGACCAGGTTGAACTGGGCGTCGATGCCGTAGTTCTCGCTGGTCGGCAGCGCCGTGGCCTGGTCGATCATCAACGAGGAGCGGCTCGTGGTGAAGCGCAGCACCAGCCGATGCGTCGGCGGTGCGCCGGTGGCGGTGCCGTAGAGCTTGAAGGCGAGGGCGTTGCGGACCTCGACGCCGACCCGGGCCTCGCGCGAGGCGTTCGGCTTGTCGACCGGCGGAACCTCGACGCCCATCAGCTTCTCGCGCAGGGCGGACGACTGGCCGTCGAGGGTGCGCTCGGCATACATCGGCTGGAAGCATCCGGCCGTCAGCGCGGCCAAAGCTGCCACGGCCACGAGCCGGGCGGCAATCCTGATCCTAGCCGACAACATTGACGATCCTCATGGGCACCACGATCACCTTGCGGACGGGTTTGCCGCCCAAGGCGACTTTTACCGCATCGAGCGCCAAAACGGCAGCCTCTATATCCGCATTTTGCGCCGCCCGTGGCACGGTAACATCACCTCGTTTTTTACCGTTGACCTGGACGACCAGGGTCACGCTGTCTTCGACCAGCAAATCGCGCTCGATTTGTGGCCAATCGGCCTCGGAAACCAGCCCGGTCTGGCCCAGAACCGCCCAGCACTCCTCGGCCAGATGCGGCATCATCGGCGAGAACAGCTGCACCAGGATGGTCGCGGCCTCCTTGACCGCCCAAGAAACATCTGGAGCGAGGTCCGGCGCCGGCTTGTCGCCTTTCGCCAGCACCTCGGACAGCGCATTGGCGAACTCGCGGATATGGGCGAGACACACGTTGAAATGTAGCCGCTCGATCCCGGACGACACCTTGTCGAGCGCGCCATGAGCCGCCTTGCGCAGCGCCAATCCGTCGGGCCCGAACGTCGCCGGCCGGGCCGCCGGCGCCTTCTTGGCGATCTCGGCCGATTCGTTCACCAGCCGCCACAGCCGCTGCACGAAGCGCGAGGCGCCCTGCACGCGTTCGTCGCTCCAGATCACGTCGCGGTCCGGCGGTGAGTCCGACAGCATGAACCAGCGCGCGACGTCGGCACCGTAGCTCGCGATGATGTCGTCGGGGTCGACGGTGTTCTTCTTCGACTTCGACATCTTCTCGATCGGGCCGATCGCGACGTCCTCGCCGGTCGCCATCAGCACCGCGCGGCGGCCGTTGCCGCCAACCTCGATCTTCACCTCGGCCGGCGTGACCCAGCTGCCGTCGGCCTTCTGGTAGGTCTCGTGCACCACCATGCCCTGGGTGAACATGCCGGCGAACGGCTCGGTCATGTCGATGTGGCCGGTCGCCTTCATCGCGCGGGTGAAGAAGCGGCTGTAGAGCAGATGCAGGATCGCGTGCTCGACGCCGCCGATATACTGGTCGACCGGCATCATCCGGTTGGCGACCGCGGGCGTGGTCGGCGCGGTCTCGTTCCACGGGTCGGTGAAGCGCGCGAAGTACCACGACGAGTCCACGAAGGTGTCCATCGTGTCGGTCTCGCGCACGGCCTTGCCGCCGCACTTGGGGCAAGTCACATGCTTCCAGGTCGGATGATGGTCGAGCGCGTTGCCCGGCTTGTCGAAGCTGACATCCTCCGGCAGCGTCACCGGCAGCTGGTCGTCGGGCACCGGCACCACGTCGCACGTTGGACAATGGATCACCGGGATCGGGCAGCCCCAGTAGCGCTGGCGCGAAATGCCCCAGTCGCGCAGGCGGAAATTCACCTGCCGCTCGCCGACCGGAGCCAACCTTCCTTCCCCTGGCAAGGCACGCAACTCAGCCTCGAGCCGCTTGGCGACCTCTTCTTTGGCCGCTTCGATGGTCATGCCGTCGAGGAAGCGCGAATTGATCATGCGGCCGTCGCCGTCATAGGCGACGTCGGTGATGACGAACGTCTTCGGGTCCTGGCCCTCGGGGCAGACCACCGGCGTGTTGCCGAGATCGTACTTGTTGACGAAGTCGAGGTCGCGCTGGTCGTGCGCCGGGCAGCCGAAGATCGCGCCGGTGCCGTATTCCATCAGCACGAAGTTCGCGACATAGACCGGCAGCTTCCAGTTCGGATCGAACGGATGCACCGCCTTGATGCCGGTGTCGAAACCCTGCTTCTCGGCGGTGTCGATGATCGACTGCGCGGTGCCGATCTTCTTGATGTCGGCGATGAACTCCGCGAGCTTCGGGTTTTTCGCGGCGGCGGCTACCGCCAGCGGATGATCCGCCGAGATCGCCATGAACTTGGCGCCGAACAGCGTGTCCGGCCGCGTGGTGAAGATCTTCAGCTCGCTCTCGCCGGCCGGCGTCGTCGCCGCATCCAGCGCGAAGCGGATCAACAGGCCCTCGGAACGGCCGATCCAGTTGCGCTGCATCAGCCGCACCTTGTCGGGCCAGCGGTCGAGACCATCCAGCGCTTCCAGGAGCTCCTGCGAGTACTTCGTGATCTTGAAGACCCACTGGCTCATCTCGCGCTGCTCGACGACGGCGCCCGAGCGCCAGCCGCGGCCGTCGATCACCTGCTCGTTGGCGAGCACGGTCATGTCGACCGGATCCCAGTTCAGCTTGCGCTTCTCGCGCTCGGCGAGGCCGGCGCGCAGCATGTCCAAAAACATCTTCTGCTGATGCTTGTAGTAGCTGGGGTCGCAGGTCGCGAATTCGCGCGACCAGTCGAGCGACAGGCCGATCGACCGCAGCTGCTTCTTCATCGCGGCGATGTTGTCGTAGGTCCAGGCCTTCGGCGCCACCTTGCGCTCGATCGCGGCATTCTCGGCCGGCAGGCCGAACGCGTCCCAGCCCATCGGGTGCAGCACATTGTAGCCCCTGGCGCGCATGAAGCGGGCCAGCACGTCGCCGAGCGTGTAGTTGCGGACATGGCCGATATGGATGCGCCCCGACGGATAGGGGAACATCTCGAGCACGTAGTATTTCGGCCGCGGATCGTCGTTCCTGGAGGCGAAGATCGCCTTTTCGTCCCACAGGCGCTGCCAGCGGGGTTCGGATTCACGGGCGTTGTAGCGTTCGGCGGTCATGAAATCGCAAGGATTTTGGGTGGCTTTGGGTGATTTTCGGGTCCCATCCGGGGACGGCGGACTAGGCCACAAAAGCGCCTGCGCGGTCAACGGCTTGGGGCCTCCAAACGCCCCATCCCGTCGCGTAGCCGCCCTGCCGCTGTCGCAGGGGCGCCGTCTGCAGCCTCCTCGTCGTCCTGGCGAAGGCCAGGACCACAGGGCTTTGCCGAGGAAGGGATCGTGGCCCCAGCTTCGCGCAATAATAAACGGTGGGGGCAATGAATCCTGGCCTTCGCCAGGACGACGCTGAATATGCGGCGTCGCCGATGGTCATGGTTCCGCGCTCATGGCGCGGCTCGACCACGCACGATCTTAGCTCGCCAGCGCCATCCCGGCTTCGTCCAGCGTCTGCAGGAAGCCGTGCTCGATCACGGCGTTGCGGCCGCGGCGTTTGGCGGCGTAGAGCGCGGCGTCGGCGGCTTCGATCAGGTCGCCGGGGCGCTGGGTCTCGTTCGGCTTGGTCGTGGCAACGCCGACGCTGACTGTGACGACACAATGGCTCGAGGATGTGTGCGGCACGGCAAGGCCGAGCACGGCGGTGCGCACGGTCTCGCCGATCGCGAGCGCATGCGCGGCATCGGTGTTCGGCAGCAACAGACAAAATTCCTCGCCGCCATAGCGGCCGGCGAAGCCCATGGTGTCGGCCGCGATCCCGGACAGCACTTCGCCGATCCGGGTCAGGCAGGCATCGCCTTCGGGATGGCCGTAGGTGTCGTTGTAGAGCTTGAAGTGATCGACATCGATCATCATCAGCGACAGCTCGCATTCATATTGCTGCGCCCGCATCCACTCGAAGTCGAGCCGGCTCTGGAAGCCGCGGCGGTTGGCAAGGCCCGACAGCGCGTCGATCGAGGCCATCACGGTGAGACGATCGTTGGAGGCGACGAGCTCGCGCTCGCGCTGGCTGAGCTGCGCCGCCATCGCGTTGAAGGCGCGCGCCAGCGGCACGAATTCCGCCGGCAGCTTGTGCTTGGCGACGCGTGCCGACCAGTCGCCCTCGCCGAACCGCCGCGCCATGCCGGTCATCAGCTCGATCGGATGGATGACGAGCCGCTCGGCGCCGACCAGGGCACCCAACAAGACGAAGAGGCAGACGAAGCCGAGCTGCAGATAGGCGGTGCGGATCTCGCGGTTGATCGCCGCGGTCACCTTGGCCTCGTCCATGCTCACGATCAGCCGGGACTGCGTTCCGGCGATGCGCGCGAAGCTCAGCGTGCGCTGCGCGCCGTCGGACGCCGTGAACGACACAGAGCCGGATGGTTCGTCATAGCTCAGCGCCTTCTCGGCGATCGCGGCCATCAAGGGGATGGTGTCGAGCGAGCGGCCGATCAGGCTCGCGTGATCCGCGGGCGCGGCGATCACGACGCCGGTGCTGTCGACGAGAACGGCCGACATGCCGGGCTGGCCGCCGAGATTGGCCATGATCTGCGATAGCCAGTCGATGTTGATGCCGGCGACGACGACCGAATCCTGCTCCGGATTGATCGCGGCGACCGGATAGGCGGCCATCATCATCGGGCGGCCATTGGTCCTGCCGCGCAGATAGTCGCTGAACACGAAGCCGCGGTTGTCCTGCGCCTTCTTGAAATAGTCGCGGTCGCCGACATTGAGGCCGACCTGGACGTTGAGGGTCGAGCACTGCACCAGCCCGTCCCTGGAGACGAACATGATGCTGCGGATCCAGGGCAGCACCGTCGGCAGGCTGGCGCGCAGCACCTCGCAGCTCTGCGCGATGCCGCCGGATGCGCGGATATAGGCGGCGGATTTCAGCATGGTCTCGACCGAGGAGACCACCTCGCGCTGGGTCTCGGCGGCATGCGCGGTGAGGCTGGCATAGCCGGCCGCGGCCTGCGCGATCTGCTTGCTGCGGGAATCCTCCAGCGTGCGGACGCGGTCGAGCATCAGGGGCGCGACCAGCATCAGCGCAAGCAAGGCCAGCCGGGCACGAATTCCCAGAACCTTCTTGAGCCTGACCCGGTTGCGGTTGAAAGTGACGCCCGACATTCTATTCCCTTGCCCGTGCGCAAGGTAGAATGCAGGGCTTCAAAAAGCCTTTCCCGAATTTGGTAAAATTCGAGCCAACCCCCCGCACCTGTCAGAGAACGGCACAAGCATGACGCAAAGCCCGACCACGCCGTTACCGCCCGGTTCACCACATGACCCTGCCTCTGGTCTCGCCGCCGTCGAACGCGAGATCGCGCATGCCTGCAAGGAGGCGCGGCGCGATCGGGCGTCGGTGACCTTGATCGCGGTGTCGAAGACATTCGCGGCTGACGCAATTTTGCCGATTATCGGCGCGGGACAGCTCGTATTTGGCGAAAACCGCGTCCAGGAGGCCAAGGGCAAGTGGCCAGCGCTAACCGAGGCTCACCCGGGATTGCAGCTGCATCTGATCGGGCCGTTGCAGTCGAACAAGGCCAAGGAGGCGGTCGCGCTGTTCGATGCGATCCATTCGGTCGATCGCACCAGCATTTGCGAAGCGTTAGCCAAGGAAATCAAAAATCAAGGGAAGCACCCGGAACTGTTCGTCCAGATCAATACCGGCGAGGAGCCGCAGAAGGCCGGCGTCGCGCCGCAGGATGCCGATACCTTCATCGCGGTATGCCGCGACACCTACGGCCTTCCGATCTCGGGGCTGATGTGCATCCCGCCGGTCGACCAGGCGCCGGCGCCGCACTTCGCGCTCTGCGCCAAGATCGCCGCGCGTAACGGCCTGACGAATCTCTCGATGGGCATGAGCGCGGATTTCGCGGTGGCGATCCAGATGGGCGCCACCCATGTGCGCGTGGGCTCGGCGATTTTTGGGACGCGGACGGTGCCGCATCCGTAGTGGCGTTGCGGTGTCCGCCGCGCCAGCCCCAAGCGAATAGAGACCGGGATGATCGACGTCATCGCCAATTTCGCATCTGCCTGGATCGTCGCGCTGGTCGTGTCCGGACTGTTTTTGCTTGGCATTGGTCTCTATTGGCTGGTCAATAAGCAGGCAAGGTTGAGGCAGATCGCAGCACTGCGGAAAAAGCTCGACGAGCTCGAGCCGACCGATCCCGAATACAATGCCGTCAGGGCGCTCTACACATCGATGGTGATCGACGCGCATCGTTGGGGCTTCTTTGGGTCGGATGCGGACTCTGGAGGCGGTGGCGCGCACCACACTGGAGATGGCCATGCCGGCGATCATGCTGGTGCCGGCGACTATCGCTGATCAAGCCGACACCGCCCCGCTGTGCACCCCAAATGCGCTGTCGTCCCTGCGAAAGCAGGGACCCATACTCCGCGGCCATTGCAAGGGGCACGCGGCCAGATCGGCGGGCAACAACTAACTTCGGTGGTTATGGGTCCCTACTTTCGCAGGGACGACATTGGAGTTTGTGGTGAGTAGGCAGCCTACGCGAACCGCACCGACACTTTTCCAATCGCGCCGAAATCGGCCGCGAATTCATCGCCGGCTGAGATCGGCAGCGGGGGATGGCAGGTGCCTGTGGTGACGACTTCCCCTGCCCGCAGCGTCAGCCCGAGCGCGCGCAGCTCGTTGGCGCACCAGGCGAGCGCTATCCGGGGATCGCCGAGCACGTTCTTGCCGTGGCCGATATAGCGTTCGCCGCGCAGTGTGATGGTCGGGCGGTCCTCGACCAGATCGATCGCGCGCCAGTCCGCTGTCGTTGCGGGTCCGAGCACGAACAGATGCGCGCAGGCATTGTCGGCGATCAGCTGCGCTTCGCCTGCGGCGACGAAATCGGCGAACCGCGAATCCGGAATCTCGATCGCCGGATGCAGCGTGCCGACGGCATCCAGCACCTCCTGCACGCTGTAGGGCGTTGCGCGCGGCGCGAGGTCGCGCGCCATGCGGAAGGCGTATTCCGGCTCGCCGACGCGCATCTCGTTGCCCTGCATCGACGCGGTGCCGCCATCCGGTATCACCGTCTCGGCCAGGATGCGCCCGGCGAGCGGTCCCGCGACATTGATGTGCTTCTGGCCGGCCGCGCTGGTCGCCGCGATCTTCCAGCCGAAAAGTTTTTCGCGCGACGCCTTTTCCAGCTGAGCTTGCACCGCATAGCCCTCGGCGCGATCGCGCGGCCGAATTGCGCCATCGAGTGCGCCGAGTTTTGTTCCCGCGTGCCAGTGCTCGCTCAGGACGTTCGAGGCAGCGGCGATCTGGTTGTTGTCGAGCATGCTGTTCGCTCCCGCGGGAATTATTCTTGGTTGCGCGCGATCTCAGCACAAACGCGTCGCGCTTGTCGCGTGGGAAAACCGATGCCCAGCTATTCCAGCAAGCTACTCTATGATGATCTTTGTCTTTGGACTCATCCGTCGCAATAGCCGCAGCATCGACGCTTTCGTCATCGAGACGCAGCCCGCGGTCGGCGCGAAATTCGGCCGCGCCAGATGCAGGAATACGGCGCTGCCGCGGCCGGCGACGCGCGGCGCGGCGTTGTGATCGATCTCGACGATGAAGTCGTAGAGATGATCCTCGCGAGTCAGGCGGTCGCCGCCCTGCTCGCGATCGAGCCGGATCGGCTGGTTGTAGTGACGGTCGGCGGGGTCCTCGCACCAGGCATCCTCGCGACGGATCGGCCGGGTCGGCAGGAAAGTCGTCGGACGCTGGTGCCGGTCGGCGCGCCACCAGAGCTGGCGCGGATGGAAGACGCCGCGTGGCGTGCCGCCGTCGCCCTCGCGCTTGTTGGCGAGGATTCCGCCGCGCCCGAGCGCCACCGGCACGGTCCAGCCATCGGCCGACAGCCAGCCCCGGCGCGGGTCGCCGGCGGCTGCTCGGACCTCGATGATGGAGAGCGGCCGATCACGTTTCACTGTCATATAAGTGATTGAAATAGCTGATCTTCCCTTAAGAATCGTTCCAAACTGAGCTTGCCTTGGAGGTTCAGAACATTCTATCTCCCGGCATTACAGGACATTCACGTCCTGCCCCGCCGGATTTGAGGTAGACTGCGTTGCCTTGTGAATCGGTAACAATCGCCTACCTGAGAACATATCTAGCCGATGTTACGGCCATAGGCGCCTCCGCTTCTGACCGCCCCGCCCCCGAAGGATTGTACCTATGGCCAATGCCCGCAAGATCTTGATCGTGGATGACGATACCGATCTGCGCGATACGCTGGTCGAGCAGCTGTCGCTGCACGAGGAATTCGAAGCCTCCGCAGTCGACACCGGCGCCAAGGGCGCCACTGCCGCCAAAGCCAATTCCCCCGATCTGGTCCTGATGGACGTCGGCCTGCCCGATACCGACGGCCGCGAAGTGGTCCGCTCGCTCCGCAAGGGCGGCTTCAAGGCACCGATCATCATGCTGACCGGCCACGACACCGATTCCGATACGATCCTGGGGCTCGAATCCGGCGCCAACGACTATGTGGCCAAGCCATTTCGTTTCGCGGTGCTGCTGGCCCGGATCCGGGCCCAGCTCCGCCAGCACGAGGCCAGCGAGGACGCGGTGTTCTCGGTCGGCCCCTACTCGTTCCGGCCCGGCTCGAAGATGCTGACCGGCGCCAACGCCAGGAAGGTGCGGCTGACCGAGAAGGAAACCGCGATCCTCCGCTTCCTCTACCGCGCCGGCCAGATGCCGGTGTCGCGCGAGACCCTGCTCCAGGAAGTCTGGGGCTACAATTCCGGTGTCACGACCCACACGCTGGAAACCCACATCTACCGTCTCCGCCAGAAGATCGAGAAGGACGCCGCCAACCCGGAAATCCTGGTGACGGAAGCCGGTGGCTACAAGCTGGTGCCGTGATACGCTTTGCGCTCAACGATTCGTGAAATCGAGGCGCACCGCGGTTACCGGACCTGAATGTCGATCGATGATGACGTAGCCCTGCTCGAGCGGGTCCCGACAATGCGTCTGTTGGGCGAGAGCTCCTTGCGCATGCTGGCGATCGGCTCCGAGCAACGTGATTTCAACGCAGGCGACGTGCTGTTCAAGGCCGGCGACGCTGCGGACGCCGGCTATGTCGTGCAGCGCGGCACCTTCCGCGTCGAGGAAGGCGGCGCCGAGATCATCGCCGGTCCCGGCGCGCTGATCGGCGAGCTCGCATTGATCGTCGCGATGAAGCGGCCGTCGACCGCCACCGCACTGGAGCGCGGCTCGGTGATCCGCGTCGCGCGCAGCCTGTTCCAGCGCGTGCTGGAAAGCGATCCCGCCGCGGCCCGCCGCCTGCGTGACGAGCTCGCGCTGCGCACCAGCCAGCTCGCAAGCGATATCCTGATGGCGGGCGGGAAGCTGAGTACGTGATCTTTCCGCGCGTCATTCCGCAAGGTCATTGAACCGTCACCCTGAGGTGCGAGCGCAGCGAGCCTCGAAGGGTCGACGGCCACCAGCCGGGCCGTGCACCCTTCGAGACGCGCGTTCCGCGCTCCTCAGGATGACGGGTCGGGGGTCGGCGGCGCCCCTAGAGCATTTTCGGTTCTGATTGAATCAGAACCGAAGCTCTAGATTCTTGTTTTGACGCGTTTTCTTCACGCGAACCGGTGTCCACTTCGCTCGAAAACGCTCTACACCTCCATCACCGCCGTCACCGGCACATGGTCCGACGGGCGCTCCCAGCCGCGGGCGTCGCGGGCGATCCTGAAATCGCTGACCTGATCCTTCAGCGCGCGCGAGACCCAGATGTGATCGAGCCGGCGGCCGCGATCGCCGACGGTCCAGTCCGCGGCGCGGTAGCTCCACCATGTGTAGACCTTTTCCGACAGCGGGATCCGCTCGCGCGCGATGTCGAACCATTCGCCATGCGCCTGCGCGGCGAGCAGCTTCTCGGTCTCGACCGGCGTGTGCGAGACCACCTTGAGCAGCTGCTTGTGCGACCAGACGTCGTTCTCATGCGGGGCGACGTTGAGGTCGCCGACCAGGATGTGGCGGTCGTCGCCGCGCGGATGCAACGGCTCGCAGGCCTTCATCTCGTCGAGGAATTGCAGCTTGTGCTCGAATTTCGGATTGAGCGCGGGATCGGGAACGTCGCCGCCGGCCGGTACGTAGAAATTATGCAGCACCAGGGGCTTTGACAGCTGCGCCTTCTCGCCGAAGGACACCGAAATGTGCCGGGAATCGATCTTGTCGCAGAACGTCCTGATGTCGGTCGTCTCGAACGGCAGCCGCGAGACGATGGCGACGCCGTGATAGCCCTTCTGCCCGTTCAGCGCGACGTGCTCATAGCCGAGCCGCTTGAAGCGCTTCAGCGGAAACGCATCGTCGATGCATTTGGTCTCCTGCAGGCACAGCACATCCGGCCGCGCGCTCTTGATGAACTTGGCGACGGTGTCGATGCGCAGGCGCACCGAATTGATGTTCCAGGTGGTGACGGAGAACCGCATGAGAGGTGCGTCTTAGCACGGTTCTCCGTGCGGGTTGGCGCTTTGTCCACAAGCAAGCGCTTGTAGGATGGGTAGAGCGAAGCGAAACCCATCACGGTCACAACACGCTGCGTCAATGATGGGTTTCGCTGCGCTCTACCCACCCTACGGCATCGCGATCAGCCCGGCGAGGTGCCGGGATAGGTGGTGAAGTCGATCTTGAACAGCGCCGGATCGGGCTTCTGCGTCGCGTCGAGATTGTAAACCGCAACGGTCGTGTCGTAGCCCTGCGGGTCGGTGACGGTCCACTGCTTGAGCTTGCCGTCCTTGGCGCCGATCATCAGCAGGAAGCGGCTGGTGCCGACCAGCGCCTGCTTCTCCTCGATCGTGATGCTGACGAACACGTCATCGGCGGTGACGCTGATGACGTTGGTGTCCTTCATCAGGTCGATGCGATCCGAGAGCAGATAGCGCAGCGGGGTCTGCGACAGCGGATAGACGTCCTGGGTGGCGAGCCTGCGGTCGCGCACCGCGACCGAGGAGCCGTCGGCGATCACCTCGATCGGGCTCGGATCGTCATATTCGAAGCGCAGCTTGCCGGGCTTCTGGATGTAGAAATCGCCCTTGGTCTTGGTGCCGTCGGGGCCGACCTGGACGAAATTTCCGACCAGCGTTTGCAGCGACGAGAGATAGGCCGAGACCTTGGCGGCCTGCGCCTTCTGGTTGGCGTCGAAGGTCTGGAAGATGTTGGCGGGCACGTTGCGGCGCGGATCGGGAATCACCGGGTTCGGCGGTGCCTGGGTGGCGCCGGTCGTCGTCGGGCCCTTGTCCGCATTGGTTTGCGCGCCGGCGTCCTTCTTTGGCGCAGCCTTGGGTGCGGGCTTCGGCGGCGGCGCATTCTGCGCAGTCGCAGCGCCGGCGATCGCGGCGGTGACGAGAAGAGCCAGCGCGGTGCGCGTGCCGCGGTCAATGAGGTGTTTTGCCATCAGATATGTCAGGTCTCTGTTCGACGCTCGTCCCGCTGCGCCGGATTTTATCCCGCCTCTTCCGAGGGAGATATGGTTTTTCCGTGATGATCGCCCCCGATCAGAACTGGCCTTCTTCCTCCCCGACCAGGATTTCGCGCTTTCCGGCGTGATTCGCCGGACCGACGATGCCCTCAAGTTCCATCCGCTCCATCAGCGAGGCGGCGCGGTTGTAGCCGATCTGCAGCCGGCGCTGGATGTAGGAGGTCGACGCCTTGCGGTCGCGCTTGACGATCGCTACCGCCTGCGTGAACAGATCGCCGCCGCCGTCGCCGCCCATGCCGGTGGCATCGAACACGGCGCCGTCCTCGTCGGTCGGCTCTTCGGCGGTGACGGCTTCGAGATATTCCGGCGCGCCTTGCGTCTTGAGGTGACGCACCACCTTCTCGACTTCCTCGTCGGAGGCGAACGGTCCGTGCACGCGGCTGATACGGCCACCGCCCGCCATGTAGAGCATGTCGCCCTGGCCGAGCAGCTGCTCGGCGCCCATCTCGCCGAGGATGGTGCGGCTGTCGATCTTCGACGTCACCTGGAAGGCGATGCGGGTCGGAAAGTTCGCCTTGATCGTGCCGGTGATGACGTCGACCGACGGGCGCTGCGTGGCGAGGATGACATGCAGGCCGGCGGCGCGCGCCATCTGTGCGAGGCGCTGCACCGCGCCCTCGATGTCCTTGCCGGCGACCATCATCAGGTCGGCCATCTCGTCGACGATGATGACGATGTAGGGCAGCGGCTCGAGGTCGAGCTTCTCTTCCTCGTAGATCGCCTTGCCGGTCTCCTTGTCGAAGCCGGTGTGGACGGTGCGCGTCAGCTCTTCGCCCTTGGCCTTGGCTTCGACGAGGCGCGCATTGTAGCCGTCGATGTTGCGCACGCCGAGCTTGGCCATCCGCTTGTAGCGCTCTTCCATCTCGCGCACGGCCCATTTCAGCGCCACCACCGCCTTCTTCGGGTCGGTGACGACGGGCGTCAGCAAGTGCGGGATGCCGTCATAGACGGAGAGTTCGAGCATCTTCGGATCGACCATGATCAGGCGGCACTGATCCGGCCGCAGCCGGTAGACCAGGCTCAGGATCATGGTGTTGATCGCGACCGATTTGCCGGAGCCGGTGGTGCCGGCGATCAGCATATGCGGCGTGCGCGCCAGATCGATGATGACGGGATCGCCGCCGATCGTCTTGCCGAGGCACAGCGGCAGCTTCGCAACCGAATCGATGCTTTCCTTGGCGACCAGAAGCTCGCGCAGATAGACCTTCTCGCGATGCGCGTTCGGCAGCTCGATGCCGATCGCGTTGCGGCCGGCAACCACGGCGACGCGGGCCGACAGCGCGCTCATCGAGCGCGCGATGTCGTCGGACAACCCGATCACGCGCGACGACTTGATGCCGGGCGCGGGCTCCAGCTCGTACAGCGTGACCACCGGGCCGGGATTGGCCTTGACGATCTCGCCGCGCACGCCGAAGTCCTGCAGCACGCCTTCGAGCGAGCGCGAATTGGTTTCGAGCTCGGCCTTGCTCAGCGGCTGGCGATCGCTGGCTTTCGGCGCGCTGAGCACGGAGACCGAGGGCAGCTCGAACTTGTCGGAATTCTTCTTCTTCGGCTTCGGCTCGGCCTTCTTGCGCGGGGCGCGGGCGGCGGGAGCTTCGTCCTCCTCTTCCTCCTCGTCGTCGAAAGCTTCAGCTTCGTCCTCATCATGGTCTTCATGCGCGGGCGAGATCGAGGGCGCCGAGCGGCCGCCGCCGATATTGGGCTCCTGGCGCTCGAACGCAGCGCTGCGGCCCTGCGCTCCGCTCGAGACCAGCGATCTGTAGGCGGTGGTCAGCAGCCAGCCGAGCCGCGCTTTCGCGCTCATCAGCGCATGGAACAGCCAGCCCAGCGAGACCGAGCTGCGGTCGTTGTCTTCCTCCTCGACGAACGGCTCGTCATCGTCAGATATCGGCGTCAGCTCGTCGTCCTGCTCCTTGGCGCCCCAGCCGCAGGCGAACAGGAAGCTTGCCGTCATCGCGACGACCAGGATCGAGCCGAGCACGACGCGATAAATGAAGCCGGGCGGGCCGAACACGACGGCCGGCGCACGCAGCAGCGCGTCGCCGACCACGCCGCCGAGCCCGGTCGGCAGCGGCCATGCGGTGTTGTGCGGCCAGCAACTGGCGAAGCCCGCCGCGATCACCGTGCACAGGATCCAGCAGCCGAGCCGCAGCGCCTCGCGGTCGAACGGACGATGCGTCAGCATCCGCCAGCCCCACACCGCGACCGGCAGCACCAGCATGATGGCGCCGAGGCCGAGGATCTGCATCAACAGGTCGGCGCCGATCGCGCCGGGATAGCCGAGCACGTTGCGGATTGCGCGCGAGGTGGCGTGGCTCAGCGACGGATCCTGCACCGACCAGGTCATCAGCGCCGCCGTGATGGCGCCGGACAGCGCGATCAGGCCGAGCCCGGTGAGTTCGCGCAGCCGTCGCGCCAGCGCCTCGCGGAGCGAGAGCGGCAGATGGCCGACCAGGGGGATGACACGTTCGATCGCTGGCATACTCAATCTTCGCGCTTCGCGATTAACCCAGGGTTTCGACCAGGCGATGCATCGCCTCGGCCGTCGATTCACTGTCGGAGACGAGCGCAAGGCGGATATAGCCCGCGCCCGGATTGGAACCGTCGTTCTGCTGGCGCGCCAGATAGCTGCCGGGAATCACGCGCACGCCGGCGGCGCGATAGAGCCTGACCGCCGCCGCCTCGTCGCCGCCGCGCTCGGAGACGTCGAGCCAGACGCAGAAGCCGCCGGCGGGACGCTTGTAGCCGTAGCGGTTGCCGAGAATCTGGTCGGCGAAATCGAACTTGATGCGATAGAGCCTGCGGTTCTCCTCGACATGCGCCTCGTCGCTATAGGCGGCGACTGCGACATGCTGCACCGGCACCGGCACCTGCGGCGCGGCGACATTGCGCAGCTCGTGGAATGCGGCCAGAAACGTTCTATCGCCCGCGGCGAAGCCGACCCGCATGCCCGGCAGGTTCGAGCGCTTCGACAGCGACTGGAACGCCACGACATTGCTGAAGTCGGGACCGGCGCATTCGAGGATGCTGCCCGGCGCCTCGCGGGTGTAGATTTCCGAGTAGCACTCGTCGCTCAGGATGATGAAGCCGAAGCGATCGGCGAGCTCTTTCAGCCGCGTGAAATAAGCGCGCGAGGCGACCGAGCCCTGCGGATTGGCGGGCGAGGCGATGAAGAACGCGACGGTACGCGCCAGCGTCGCTTCGTCGATCGAATCAAGATCGGGCAGGAAACCGTTGGCGAGCGTGGTCGGCAGGTAGATCTGCTCGCAGCCGGCCGCGCGGGCCCCGGCGCCGTAGGCCGGATAGAACGGGTTCGGCATCAGGATCGCCGGCCGGCCCTTGCGGGGCGCGACATAGCGCGAGGCTGAGATCGCGGCGAAGAACAGCCCTTCGCGGCTGCCGTTCAGTACCATCACCTCGCTCTCCGGATCGACCGGCCGCGGCAATTGGAACCGGCTCGACAGCCAGGTCGCGACGGCGCGACGGAACGGTTCGATGCCCTTGGCGATCGGGTAGCGGCCGAATTCGGCGGTGTGCTTTGCCAGCACCGGCCCGACGAAATCGGGCACCGGGTGCTGCGGCTCGCCTAATGACAGCGTAATCAAGGGCTTGGCAGGTTGATACGGCGCCAGCAGCTCGGTCGTGCGCAGGAAAGGGGAACGCTCGGCCTGGCCGGCGGATGCGACATCGCCGGCGCCCTGCGCCAAGCCGGATGAGGCGGTCATTGCCATGATTGAAATGCCAGCACTTTCACTGCGGTCGAGGGGTAGGGCGCCGACCGTAAACCGATCAAGTCACCATAGATAGGGCGAGGTTAAGACGCGATTAACCATCGGCGGCGCGGCACGATCGGCCGGCGCGTGATATCAGCGCTCACGCCAGAAAACCGTATCGAACTTGCTCCGAGACATGATCCACCGCCGCGCCGTCCGGGCGCTCATCATCACCGGCTCGCGCGAAGTCCTGCTGATGCGGATTCGCCCGCCGCACGGCGGCGACTGCTTCTGGATCGCGCCGGGCGGCGGCGTCGAGGGTGACGAGACGGCGGAAGCGACGCTGCAGCGGGAACTGGCGGAGGAATTGGGGCTGGTCGGTTTCGCCCACGGCCCCGCCGTCTGGCGGCGTCACCACGCCTTCAACTGGGGCGGCCGGCGGATCTCTCAAAAGGAAGAGTACCGGATCGTTCACGCGGATCGCTTCGCGCCCGTGATGGCCGACGAAGCCGAGGCAAGGGTGCTCGATTGTTTCCGCTGGTGGCCGATCGCCGATCTGTCCAGCGCGAGTGAGCGCCTGACGCCGCTGTCGCTCGCCGACATCCTCGATCGCTATTTGCGCGACGGCGCACCGAGCGAATTGCCCGCCGAGGAAGTTTTGGTCGACTGACGCGGCTCGATGGCTCCAACCTCCCCTTGAAAAGGGGAGGTCGCTTTGCTCGGAGAGCAAAGCGGGTGGGGATCCATTCTCTCCGCAGACAGCAGAGTGCGCGGCTGACCCCCATCCCGACCTTCCCCCTTTCAGGGGGAAGGAGAAGACAGACAGCAGGCCGGGCTACGCACCCGATGCGGGCGATTACCGCGCCGGCAGCTTCTCGAACGACGGCTTGCCCTCGGGCAGATGGTGGAAGGTCTGCTTGTCGCAGGTGTAGATCGTCATCTGCGGGGTGAACACCGAGGGGTCGTCGAAGGTGCCGACCTTCAGGATGGTTGCGGGCAGGCCCGGCACCTTGGTCACGAGATGCGTGCCGCATTCCGGGCAGAACTCGCGCGTCACGGCACGGTCGAGATCCTTGCGGGTGAACTGCTTGGGCTCGCTCGCGGTGTATTTGAAGCCGGTGGTCGGCATCGCCATGAACATGTTCGGTCCGCCGCCCGTGATGTACTGGCATTCCCGGCACAGGCACTGCGCCGCCATCATCGGCTCGCCCTCGGCCTCATAGCGCACGTTGCCGCAATAGCACCTGCCCTGCACCTTCATGACATCCTCCCGTTTTCGTTGTTTGTAGCCTGCCATTCCACAATGGCAGGCAGTTCCGACAATATTTTCTCAAGCCGCGGAAAAAAGAAAGGGGCCCCAGCTTGCGCTGGAGCCCCTCAACGGCCCGGACATTGCCGGGTATGTGTCCGGACCGTAGTTCTGGGAACGACCGCTTGGGGAGGCCGCGCCCCGGGAGAACCCGAATTAACGGCCCTCAAGGGCCGTTAATTTTACATGTTGTAGGCGCGCTCCGTGTGCTCGGTGATGTCGAGGCCTTCACGCTCGGTCTCGACGTTGGCGCGCAGGCCGACGATCACGTCGACGATCTTGTAGAGGATCGCCGAACCGATGCCCGACCACACCAGCGTGGTGCCGACACCCCAAACCTGCGAGATCATCTGCGCCGCGAAGTCGTAGTCGGCAACCTTCGGCGGGATCGCGGTGTAGTCGATGATCCCTGCACCGCCGAGCGCCGGGTTGACCAGGATGCCGGTGCCGAGCGCGCCGACAATGCCGCCGACGCAGTGGACGCCGAACACGTCGAGCGAGTCGTCATAGCCGAGCGCGTTCTTCACGACCGTGCAGAAGAACAGGCAGACCACGCCGACCACGAGGCCGAGCACGATGGCGCCCATCGGACCGGCGAAGCCGGCCGCCGGGGTCACCGCGACGAGGCCCGCGACCGCACCCGACAGCGCGCCGAGCAGCGAGGGATGGCCCTTGATGATCCATTCCGCGAACATCCAGGACAACGCCGCCGCGGCAGTCGCCACGAAGGAGTTGGTCATGGCGAGCGCGGCGCCGCCATTGGCTTCGAGGTTGGAGCCGGCATTGAAGCCGAACCAGCCGACCCAGAGCAGCGAGGCGCCGATCATGGTCATGGTCAGCGAGTGCGGAGCCATCAGCTCCTTGCCGTAACCGGTCCGCTTGCCGATCAGCAGCGCACCGACCAGCCCGGCGATACCCGCGTTGATGTGCACGACGGTGCCGCCCGCGAAGTCGATCGCACCCTTCTTGAAGATCCAGCCGGCATCGGCGTTGATCTCGTCGAGCTTGGCCTGCGCCGCGGTCTTGGCCGCGCCGTCAGCCGCGGCGGCGAGCGCCTTGGCGGCATCCTGGATCGCGTCCGGACCCGGCCAGTACCAGACCATGTGCGCGATCGGGAAATAGATCAGGGTCACCCAGAGCGGGATGAACAGCGCGATCGCCGCGAACTTCATGCGTTCGGCGAAGGCGCCGACGATGAGGGCCGGCGTGATCGCCGCGAAGGTCATCTGGAAGCACATATAGACGAGCTCCGAGATGTTGGCGTCGACCGAGAAGGTCGCCGCCTTCGAGTCCGGCGTGACGCCCATCAGGAAGGCCTTGGAGAAGCCGCCGATGAAGTCGGAGCCGCCGGTGAAGGCGAGGCTGTAGCCGTAGAGGGCCCAGAGCACGGTGACGAGGCAGACCGTGTAGAACACCTGCGCCAGCACCGAGAGCATGTTCTTGGAGCGGACCAGGCCGCCATAGAACAGCGCGAGGCCGGGGATGGTCATCAGCAGCACCAGCACCGTCGAGGTCAGCATCCAGGCGTTGTCGCCCTTGTTGACGGTCGGCTCGGCGTAGGCGGCGGTCGCGGCGAACAGGCCGACTGCAAGGGCCGCCAGTCCCGCGCCGTAGGGACGCTTGAACGTCATGTTATTTCACTCCTGAGGTCTTAAGGTTTGAGCGCGAAAATCAGAGGGCCGCGGCATCGGCCTCGCCGGTGCGGATGCGCACGGCGTGATCGAGGCTGATGACGAAGATCTTGCCGTCGCCGATCTGACCGGTCTTGGCGGCGGAGGTGATGGCGTCGATGGTCTTGTCGACCTGATCGGAATTGACCGCGACCTCGATCTTGATCTTGGGCAGGAAGCTCACGGCATATTCGGCACCGCGATAGATTTCCGTGTGGCCTTTCTGGCGGCCGTAGCCTTTGACTTCCGTCACCGTGAGACCGTGAACGCCAATGGCGGTCAGGGCGTCACGGACCTCTTCGAGCTTGAATGGCTTAATGATCGCCATAACAATTTTCATGAGTCCTATCCCCGCTTGGGCCCGGTGCGAATGAACACCGGGAGTTTCGACTGAGGTTCACCACGCGGAGGACATCCACTACGCGGGCACAGCCTGGACCCTTAGAATCAAATGCCGTGCCAAACGGCCGGAGTTCGCTAATGGATTATGAATCCGGACCTTTTCCCGCTTTGCGGGAGGGAGTTGCCCCTGCGCTATTCCGTCGCGCCTAAAATATGGGCAGGCCTGTCTAGAACGCAGGCACGGCCAACTCCGGACACAATTCTGCTCAGCCGCGGTGCAGGAGACGGTATCCAGACACAGCTGCCAGGCGGTCCCGCAGCCTGCGACCACCCTCTCGATCGGGCCGCCGATTCGCGAGCCTGCCGGACCGATTGCGCCGAGGGAATTTGTCGTTGGGCTTCATCGGCTTGCCTGACTTCCCGCCCCGGGACGTGACCTGCGCCGAGATCCGCGAAGGCAAGCGAAGTCAGTGACGGGCATCATCGCCGCGCCGTTCTGCGCGAGCCGGACCAGGGCTCGTATGCGGCAAGCGCACCAAGACGGTACAAGTCCCGCACTTTCGGCGGTGTTCGTTACGGAACGTTAGCCGTCTGTCACGGTGTACTTCCAGCGTTAACGCTGCCGATGCTGTCGGTGCGCTATTGGCCGTCCCTATACGTACTTCAGTGACAGGTGGGCCATCATGATTGATCGTATCCGCGCGCTGCTCGAGCAGCAGCCGATGATTTCGCTGGATTTCAGCACGATCACCGACGACACGAATCTCTATGACGCAGGGCTGACATCCTTCGCCACGGTGCAGGTGATGCTGGCGCTTGAGGAAGAATTCAACATCGAATTTCCCGAAGCGATGCTCACGCGACGGACCTTCTCGTCGCTCTCCAACGTCGCGGACGCCGTTTCACGGCTTACACAGCAGGCGGCGTAACACCATGAGCGTGGTGAGAATGATAGAGCCGGTGCCGGCCTCTGCCGACACGCCGGCCGAGCGCATGCGTCGGGTCGCCAAGATCGCCGCGCAGCAGGTCGACGCGGTTGACCGCGAGGGCCGTTTTCCGGCCGACACCATCGAAGTATTGAAGCGCGAGCGCCTGCTCGGCGTCGCGATCCCCGTCGAGCATGGCGGGGAGGGATTGGGCACGATGGAGATCGCGGATCTCATCGTCCAGCTCGCCCAGGCGTGCGGCTCGAGCGCCATGATCTACGCCATGCATCAGATCAAGACGTCGAGCTTCGTCAGCCACGGCGGCGCCAGCGACTGGCATCTGGCCTATCTGCGTCGCATTGCGGCCGAGCAGTTGCTGATGGCCTCCGCGACCACGGAAGCCGGCATCGGCGGCAATTTGCGTAATTCGATCTGTGCGGTTGAAGTGGCAGACGGCCGTTTCTCGCTGACCAAGGAAGCGACCGTCATTTCCTACGGCCGTCATGCCGACGCAATTCTCGCCACGGCGCGGCGCGCTCCGGACGCCGCAAGCTCCGATCAGGTGATGGTTGTCATTCCCGCAGACCTGAACCGGACGCTGGAGCGCACCTCCGTATGGGACACGCTCGGAATGCGCGGCACCTGTTCGGACGGTTTCCATCTTGTCGCGCAGGGTGACGCGGCGCAGATCTTCCCCAAACCGTTCTCGGAGATCGCGGCGCAGTCGATGCTGGCGAGCTCGCATATCTTCTGGGGCGCGACCTGGTTCGGTATCGCCACCGACGCCTTCAATCGTGCGCAAGCGTTCGTCAAGGCTGCGGCGCGCAAGCAGGCGGATGGAAGTCTCCCGCCGGGCGCGCTACGGCTCGCCGAAGCGGCCGCCCTGCTTCAGGAGATGAAGGGTCATCTCACGGCGGCCATTCACCGCTTCGATGCGGCCAAGGACAATGACGACGCGCTCTCCTCGATCGGCTTCACCGCCGAGATCAACGCGCTGAAGGTCGCCGCGAGCGAGAAGGCGGGGGCGATCGTGCGGCTCGCCATGCAGATCAACGGCATCGTCGGCTACAAGAACGGCACGCCGTTCAGCGTCGGCAGGCATCTGCGCGACGTGAGCTCCGCGCCGGTGATGATTTCGAACGACCGCATTCTTTCCAACACCGCGACGCTCCTGCTGATGAGCCGCTTTGATACCAGCCTGAGAGGTTGAGATGGACGCCAAGACGTTCGATGCCACGAGCCTGCTCGACACTCTGTTCGACAAGAGCATCCTGTTCAGGACCGGAGTAGACGGGCTTTATGGCCGCTCCGGCGTTTTCGAAGACGTGATCGAGCGCTTTGAGCGGCTCGTGACCAGCATCGGAGCGCCGGACAAGGCAACCCGCATCCACTTCCCGCCGGGCATGAGTCGCGCCACGCTTGAAGGCAGCGGTTACATGAAGAGTTTCCCGCAGCTTGCGGGCTGCGTGCATTCCTTCATGGGCGGCGAGCGCGAGCATGCGCAGCTTCTCGGCATGATGGCCGCGGGAGAGGACTGGACCGAACTGCAGCAGGCGACGAACGTCGTGCTGACGCCGGCCGCCTGCTATCCGCTCTATCCGACCGTTGCCGCGCGCGGTCCGGTGCCCGACGACGGTGTCCTGTTCGAGCTTTCCTCCTATTGCTTCCGCCACGAGCCTTCCAAGGATCCGGCGCGCATGCAGCTCTTCCGCATGCGCGAATTCGTCCGCATCGGGACGCCCGAGCAGGTGTGCGCCTTCCGCGAAAGCTGGCTGGAGCGCGGCAAGGCGATGATCGAATCCCTCGACCTGCCATGCGAAGTTGACCTCGCCAACGATCCGTTCTTCGGCCGCGGCGGCAAGATGATGGCCAACAACCAGCGCGACGAAGGACTCAAGTTCGAGCTGCTGATCCCGGTGACCAGTATCGAGAAACCGACGGCCTGCTTGTCCTTCAACTACCATCGCGACCATTTCGGCCAGACCTGGGGCCTGAAGTTCGCGGATGGCAGCCTGTGCCACTCGGCCTGCGTCGGCTTCGGGCTGGAGCGCGTGGCGCTCGCGCTGTTCCGCCATCACGGCCCTGACGTCGAGGCCTGGCCGGCTTCCGTGCGCGAGACGCTTTGGAGCAACTGATTTGGGGCAACTGAAATGAAGAGCGCCATCGCCGGGCTCGATCCGGCCGCCCACAAGCCGCACGGGTTGCACGATCCGGAGCGGCGATGGCCACAGACCAACTGCTATGTCGATCTGCTGATCGAGGTGATGCATGCGACCGGGAATGACCCGGTCGCGGCGCTCGGCTTCACCGTTGCGCAGGATTTCGAAGGCGACCAGTTCACGTTCTTCAAATTCCCGACGGCCGACCTGCAGCGATTGGCCGGCCTGGATATCCAGGAACTGTCCGTGTTCGATCGCCTGGAGACGCATGTTCTCAATCAGATCGAGCGCGGGCGGTTGCCGCTGGTCGAGGTCGATGCCTTCCATCTGCCCGACACCAAGGGCATCACCTATCGCACCGGCCATTCCAAGACGACGGTCGGCATCAACGTGCTCGTTCCCGGGCGCCGCCACATGGCCTACTTCCACAACGACGGCTACTTTGCACTGGACGGCGAGGACTACGACGGCATTTTCGGACAGCGCGACGGCGCGCCGGCCGGCGGCCTGCCGCTGTTTCCTTATGCCGAGTTCGTCAAATTCGACGCCACGCGCCCTTCGCGCGATCCGGTCGGTGCCGCTACCGAGATCCTCGCGCAGCATCTGCGGCGCAGGCCGAAGCTTAATCCGCTCGACGCTTACGCGGCCGTGTTCGGCCGCCATGCCGAGGTGCTGGCCGGCCGGTCACCGGAGTATTTTCACGTCTACGCCTTCAACACGTTGCGGCAGGTGGGCGCCAATTTCGAACTCCTCTCCAGTCATCTGGAATGGCTGGGACGGCACGGCGAGACCAGTCTCGCTGAGGCGATCGAAGCCGCCGCGGCAATCGCCGAGGGCGCCAAGGTCATGCAATTCAAGCTCGCCCGCGCCATGGCCCGGCATCGGTTCGATGGACTCGCGGACGGCATCGGGCCGATGGCCAAGGCCTGGCAAACGGTGATGGACGCGCTGGACGGCCGTATGACGGATCTCGCCAGTAAGGCAGCATAGGACTGGCTTGCCGGTCATGGGAATGCGTGTGTGCACGGACACTTTTGTGTCGACGACCGAGACGGCCGAGCTCCTCGACAGCGGCTGGCGCATGGTCGTCTCGCCGGCCGGCGCGTGGGCGTCTCCGGCGGTGATCGACGGCAGTGCCGAATGGCTGGAGGCGGCGTGCCCCGGCACGGCCGCAGCCGCGCTGGAAGAGCTTGGCCGCTGGGACCGCAACCATCCCGCTCCGCTGCACGACCAGGACGTCTGGTATCGTCGCCGGCTCGATGCCGTAGGACCCGTCCGTCTTGTATTTGACGGCTTGGCGACGGTCGCGGAGGTCTGGCTCGACGATCGCCTCGTGCTGTCCTCCACCTCGATGTTCGAGCGCCATGATGTGGCTCTGACGCTTGTCGGGGGCGAGCAACTGGTCATCGCATTCCGCAGCCTCAAGCGCCATCTGGAAACCTTGACCGGTCCGCGTGCGCGCTGGAGGCCGCGCATGATCGACGATCAGCGGCTGAGGCTCGTGCGGACCACGCTGATCGGCCATATGCCGGGTTGGTCCCCGGGCTTCGACATCGTCGGACCGTGGCGGCCGATCAAGCTGATCCGCGATACCGATCGTCAAGCCGTGCGCGATGTGCAGATGCGGGCCGACCTCGCCGGCACGACAGGGCATCTTTCGGTCACGGTCACGCTGGTCGAGCCGTTGGACGGCACGCCGGCCATGATCGCCTGTGCGGGCGCTGTCGCCGCGTTGACGGCCGAGTCAGTCACGCGGCTGACGGCAAGACTGGATATCGCGAACGTTGCGCCATGGTGGCCGAACAGCCATGGCGAACCGGCGTTGCACGAGGTCGTCCTGACGCTCGGCCCGATGCGAATTGCACTCGGCCGCGTCGGCTTCCGGCATATCGAGATCGATCGTGGCGCCGACGGCCGCGGCTTTCGGCTGGTTGTCAATGGCGTATCCGTCTTTTGCCGCGGCGCGGTGTGGACGCCGTCCGATCCGGTGCGGCTGCCGTCTTCACGCGCGGAAGTCGCGCGCGACCTCGATCTTGCACGGCGGGCCGGGGTTAACATGCTCAGGGTCGGCGGCACGTTCGTCTATGAGAGCGACGCATTTCACGAGCTTTGCGACGAGATGGGCATCCTGGTCTGGCAGGACCTGATGCTCGCCAATTTCGACTATCCGGCAAAGGACGAAGCCTGGCAGGCGTCGCTCTCGCGCGAGGTCGGGAATCTGCTCGGGCGGCTCAGGCATTCGCCGTCACTCGCCGTTCTGTGCGGCGGCAGCGAGGTGGCGCAGCAGGCGGCGATGATGGGCTTGCCGACGTCGATGGACCCGACGCCCTGGTTCGACAAGGTGGTGCGCCCCATCGCCGAAGCGCAGCGTCCCGACGTGGTGCTTGTGACGTCATCGCCATCCGGCGGCAACCTGCCGTTCACGGCCGATGGCGGGCCGACGCATTATTACGGGGTCGGTGCCTATTGCCGTCCGCTGGATGACGCGCGCCGGGCCGAGGTGCGCTTCGCGAGCGAATGCCTTGCCTTTGCCAATGTGCCTGACAAGGCAACGCTGGATGCGCAACTGCCTGTGCCGCCGGTGCACGATCCGCGCTGGAAGGCGGGTGTGCCGCGCGACGTCGGCGCCTCCTGGGACTTCGAGGATGTGCGCGAGCATTATCTGGAGACGCTTTTTTCCGTCGACGCACGCCGGCTGCGCATCGAGAATACCATTCGCTATCTCGAGCTTTCCCGTGCGGTGACGACCGAGGTGGTGGAGCGCACCATCGACGAATGGCGCAGGCCCTGTTCGCTGACGGCCGGAGCGCTGCTGTTCTTCTGGAAGGATTTGCGGCCAGGTGCGGGCTGGGGCATGGTCGATTCGACCGGCCGGCCGAAACCCGTCTGGCACGGGCTCAGGCGGGCATTTGCCCCGCTGCGGCTGATCCTGAGCGATGAGGGCGTCAACGGGCTGACCGTCCATGCCGTCAACGATACTGCGAAGACCGTCCAGGCGACATTGTCGCTGACCTGTCTGCGGGACGGCGTCACGGCGGTGGTGTCGGCGCGCCGGCCGATCAGCGTGCCGGCGCACGGTGGCCTGTCGCTTTCGGCCTTCTCGGTGCTCGGCGCCTTTTTCGATATCTCCTACGCCTATCGCTTCGGGCCGCCCGGACATGAAGTCACCGTGGCAAGGCTGGAAGACGACGACGGGAAGGTCCTTGCCGAGGCCTTCCATGTGCTGCCGGATGTCATGACCGCGCGGCGCGACGTGGGCCTGACTGTGAGTTTGGTGCGCCGGAAGGACGCGTGGCGGCTGCGGCTCGCCTGCAAACGCGCGGCCTATCACGTCTCCATCCAGGACGATCTGTTCGTTCCAGCGGAGAACAATTTTCACCTGATGCCGGGCACCGAGCGGGAGGTCGGCCTTGACGGTCCGCAGGTGGCGACGCCTGGCGGCACAGTGACGGCGCTCAATGCCGATCGCGACATGAGCTACGAGGCGCCCAGAGCGGAAGAATTGGAAGTCGGGCGGACAAATGAGTCCGCCGGGAGCATGACATGAAACCAGTTGTCTTTGCCGATACCATCGGCTGGCTGAACGAAGCGAAGGGAAGGCGGGGTGTCGTCATTGCCGGCGCGCACGGTCATGAGGATCTGTGCAGTCGCCGATTCCTGAAGCTGTTGTCCGACAAGGCGGCCGCGGCGGGCCTGCCTACCCTGTTGTTTGACTATCCCGGCTGCGGCAACGCGGCCGGCGACCACGCGGCGCCGGGCCAGGTGATGGCCTGGACTGCAAGCATCGGCGCGGCGATCGACCGGTTGAAGCGGGATTGCGGCGTGGAGGATGTTATCCTCGCCGGCTTCCGGCTCGGCGCGCTGCTGGCCCCGCTCGCTGCGGCGGGGCGGGACGACGTGGCAGGCCTTGCGCTGCTCGCGCCACCGAGTTCCGGCAAAACCTATGTGCGCGAAATCACCGCGATGTCGCGCGTGATCGATGGGGCGCTCGCCAAGAGCGCCGCAAGCGAGGCGACGTTCGCCGAGGGACGCGAGGCCGTCGGCTTCCGGCTTTCGCATGAGACGCTCGCCGATCTGTCGAGACTGGATTGGCGGCGGGCCGTCGCGGCCCTTCCGCCCCTGCCGACGCTTTTGATCGCGAATGGACAGCGGTTGGCAGTCTCTGAAATCCGCGACGGCCGGACTTCGGTCGAAAGCACGACGATCGTGCAGTTCAAGGACTATCACCTGCTCATGTGCGATCCGACCGCGAACCGGATTCCGGCCGACGTTGTCGGTTGCTGGACGGACTGGCTGTCCGATCGGGCCGTCGCCGGCGCGGTTCAGCGCGTCGAATCCTTGCCCGGCCGCGAGGTACTGGAGGGGTCGCACTACACGGAAGAGCCGGTTGTGATCGGGCAGGCGTCATCGATCTGTGGCGTACTGACCCGGCCGCGTGGCAGCCATGCTGCGGCCGATCCGGTCATCTTCCTCAACTCCGGCGGCGTGCCACACGTCGGCTGGGCGCGCGGCACGGTCGAGGCGGCGCGCGAGCTGGCGGCCGCCGGCGTGGCGTCGCTGCGCATCGACCTGCCGGGTATCGGCCTGAGCGACGATGCTGCGAGCGATCGTCTGTTTCTCTATGATTCCAGCACCCGCCTCGACGTCAGCGCGGCGATCGACTGGATGCAGCGGGCGGGCTTTGCCAAGGTCGAGCTTGTGGGCACATGCTCGGGCGCCTTCCAGGCCCTTCACACTGCGCGCGCGGACCGCCGCGTCCGCGCCCTGACCATGATCAACCCGCTCTGCTTTGCCTGGAACAGTTCCTACGCGCTGGAGCTGACGGCCTGGAAAGCATACGAAACCTCCAAGGCGAATCGCGGAAGCCAGCAGCAGATCGGTCCGGCGGAGGGGCCTGAGATGACGGCCAAGTCCGCCTGGAAGCTGTCAGTGTCAGATAGCGCCAGGCGGCTGGTGCGGCGCGGATTGGAAGCCGTCAAGTCGACGTTGTCGGCGACGCATCCGTCAGCCCTGCTTGGTCGTAACCGCGTCGAGCGCTGGATGCGCGAGCTTTGCAGTCGCGACGTACGCGTCCTCATGGTCACCTCGGACGGCGATCTCAGCCTGCAGGAGATCGCACGCCATTTCGGCCAGGACGGTAAACGGCTCACAAGCATCCCCGGCGTGACGCGGTTGACGCTGCCGAACGCCGACCATTCGCTCACGCCTCGTCATGCGCGACGCGCTGTCGTCGCGAGCCTGATCGATCGCCGCGGCGGCAAGCGTGGAGGATCGATCGGTCCCGATGCCGCGCGGGCCATCGCGCCGCACACCGAGCTGAAGCGCAAATCGATGGCGCTGTCATGAAACGGTGCGGCCGCTCTAGTGTCCCGAATCCGAAGTTCGCATCATTCGCCGCACCTTCGGGACGAACTTCGGATTCGATAAGGACACTAGCAAACTTATGATTCTAGTGTGCTTTATGAATGCGAAGTTCGTGAAGGTGGTTGCCGAAATCGCACGAACTTCGCATTCAGCACACTAGCGACCGATATCAGCGCGGCACCGGATCATACTTTTAGGCGGCGTCGCGTTCGGCGAAGACCTTGTCGATCAATCCCCATTCGAGCGCCTGCTGCGCGGACATGAAGTGATCGCGATCCAGGGTCCGTTCCACGTCGGCTTCGGTGCGCCCGCAGTGCTGCGCATAGAGCCGGATGATGCGTCGCTTGGTCTCCTGCATTTCGGTGGCATGGATCAGGATGTCGGATGCCTGGCCCTGGAAGCCGCCGAGCGGCTGATGCACGTGGAGGCTCGCATTCGGAAGCGCGGCGCGGTGACCGGGCTCGCCGGCCATCAGCAGGAACGATCCCATCGAGCGCGCCGTGCCCATGCACAGCGTGTGCACCGGCGCCTTGATGAACTGCATGGTGTCGTACATCGCAAGCCCGCTGGTGATCACGCCGCCATAGGAGTTGATGTAGAGGTTGATCGGCTTGTGCGGGTTCTCGGCCTCGAGGAACAGCAGCTGCGCGCAGACCAGTCCGGACATCGCATCATTGACCTCGCCGTTCAGGAAGATGATGCGCTCGCGTAGGAGCCTGGAATAGATGTCGAAGGAACGTTCGCCGCGGGTCGACTGTTCGACGACCATAGGGACGAGTTGCATCATGTCGCGCATCGGCGACCTCCATTGCTGCAGGTGACGAAGTCTCAAAGGGTCTTGAAGTGATCAGGCCGCGCGCATCAGGCAGCGGTTGTTGCTGTTGGCCGGTTGCGGCTGCTTTCTCCTGATGTCACAGGCTTGCTGGATGATGCGAAAGCGGGTGCCGCCGGCCTCGTTCGGCTCGATCCGGAAGGTGACATGGCTTTCACGGAACGGCGGCTCGGACTCGCGCAGCCGGAAGCGTACCTCTTCGCCAGCGATCGATGAGAGGGGTTCAGCGTCCGCGAGGTCGCAATCCGGGAGCCAGCGTTCGCGCAGGGCCGGAATGGTCACCGCACGCCACACTTTTTCAGGCGGTGCATCGAGCTCGTATTCGAGCACCAGGTCGGCGTCGGCATGATCAGGCTCTACTGTGTCGCTCATTGATCCATGTCCTTCAGCAGATCGGACAGCGCTTCGATGCGCTTCGGCCAATAGGCGCGGTAGCGGGCGAGCCAGGTCCCGATGCTGGCGATGCCGTCCGGGTCAACCTCATAGTTCACGAAGCGGCCCTGCCGCTGCTCGCGCACCAGCCCTGCCGCGCGCAGCACCGCCAGATGCTGCGACATCGCCGGCTGGCTGATCTCAAGTCCGTCGCGCAAGGCGCTGGCGTTCAGGCTGCCGCCGGCCAGCTTCTCAAAGACCTTGCGGCGGGTCGGGTCGGCCAGAGCCTTGAAGATGTCGGTGTCGACCATGGCAACACATAAGCACACACTTATGTGTCGTGCAAGCCTGAACTGTCCCGTGCAGCGTGACGTCGCGGCGCGCGGGTACTTTGCATGGGGTTGTTTTACGAATTCGCCCGCGCAGCGCCCATCTCGTCCCGGCGATACGAGCTCGGCTGCTACTGCAGCGCTTCGCCGTGCTGCGAGATGTCGAGGCCTTCGAGCTCCTGCTGCATCGAGACGCGCAGCGGGACGAAGGCGCTGACGAGCTTGAGCAGCACGAAGGTGACGCCGCCGCACCAGACGAAGGTGGCCGCGACGCCGTAGAGCTGGATCAGCAGCTGCTTCGGATTGCCCTCGAGCAGGCCGGACGTGCCGCCGATTGCCGATGCCGCGAACACGCCGGCAAGCAGCGTGCCGGTCAGGCCGCCGATGCCGTGCACGCCGAACACGTCGAGCGAGTCGTCATACTTGAAGCGATGCTTCAGCCAGGTGCAGGCCCAGAAGCAGACCAGGCCGGCAATGATGCCGATGATGACGCCGTGCCACGGCGCGACGAAGCCGGATGCTGGGGTGATGGTGCCGAGCCCTGCGACCGCACCCGAGATCATGCCGAGCACCGACGGCTTGCGGCGCTTGGCCCATTCGATCGCGCCCCAGGTCAGCGCGCCGGCGCAGGCCGCAAGATGGGTGGCGGTGATCGCCATCACTGCGCGCGAATTGGCCGCGAGTGCCGAACCGCCGTTGAAGCCGAACCAGCCGACCCAGAGCAGGCCAGTGCCGACCACCGCGAGCGACAGGTCGAACGGTGAAAGATTGTCATGGCCATAGCCGTGGCGGTTGCCCATCACCTTGGCCGCGACCAGGCCGCTGATGCCGGCGGAGAGATGCACCACGAGACCGCCGGCGAAATCCAGCACGCCCGCCGATGCGAGGAAGCCGCCGCCCCACACCCAATGCGCCAGCGGCACATAGGCGAAGACAAACCAGCCGATCGAGAACAGCACATAGGCGGAGAACCGCATGCGGTCGGCGACCGAGCCTGCGACCAGCGCCACCGTGATGATCGCGAACGTCATTTGATACAGCATGAACAGCGCTTCGGGGATCGTCTTCGCCGCCGGATTGATGCTGTCCATGGTGATGCCGGACAGGAACCAGCGATCGAGCGAGCCGAGCCATGGACCGTCGCCGACGAAGCTCAGCGAATATCCGAAAGTGACCCAGAGGATCGAGACGAGCGCAACGGCGGTGAGGCTCTGCGCCATCGTCGCCAGCACGTTCTTCTTGCGCACCATGCCGGAGTAGAACAGCGCCAGTCCCGGGATCGTCATCATCAACACCAGCGCGGTGGCGACGATCATCCAGGCGGTGTCGGCGGCGTTGATGCCGGAGTTGGCCGCAGTATCCTGGGCGAAGGCCGGCGTGCCCCACGCCAGCAGGATTGCAGCAGTGATCGGCGCAGCTGATATCGCTGCACGAAGAGCTCGTGCCCCCATCATCATTCCCCGGCGGTCGTCGTGTCGTGGTGCGGATTGTTTGCGTGCGCCGGCGTCGTTGCCGGCGGTGATGTCGAAAAATTCAGAGCGCGTCGTTGTCGGTCTCGCCGGTGCGGATGCGCAGCGCGTGGTCGATCGGCGTCACGAAGATCTTGCCGTCGCCGATCTGGCCGGTGCGGGCGTGCTGGGTGATGACACTGACCGCCTTGTCGGCGAGCTCGGTATCGACGGCGATCTCGATCCGAAGCTTGGGCAGGAAGTTCACGACATATTCGGCGCCGCGATAGATCTCGGTATGACCCTTCTGGCGGCCATAGCCCTTCACCTCGGTCACAGTCATGCCGTGGACGCCGATCGCGGTCAGCGCCTGGCGCACCTCATCGAGCTTGAACGGTTTGATGATCGCGACAACGAGTTTCATGGTTCAGGCCTTCATTCCCTTGAGGTTTTCCGTGTGCGCCCGTCCCCGGAGCGGCACTTGCCGTCCCGCGAGCCGGCACCTGCTTGCCTCCCGGAGCGGCAATTTGCCATCCCCGAGCCGCATTTCGCGTCCGCCAAATCTGGCAGCTTTCTGGGCAAATGGCATAAAAAAGTTGCAGGTTGAAGCGGAAAACATGCGCAGCGCGTGAGCTCCCTCACTGTACGGATTGGAAACGCTCCGCCACAATGTGGCTTTCCCGCCCCGGCCAGCGGTCTTGCTGGTTCGTTTCGCCTATCGCGTGTCCCTGCGCGCGCCCCGAGGAAACAAGAAATGTCGAACCGAAACTGGTTTTATGCATCCGAAGGCCAGCAAAAGGGCCCCCTGCCTGAAACCCAGCTCCGCGACCTGATCACCCGGGGCATGGTGGGGGCCGACACCCTGGTGTGGACCGAGGGCATGGCCGGCTGGCAGAAGGCCGGGGAGATTCCGGGCCTCGTCCCGAGCGCCGGCGCGCCGCCGGCATTTCCGCAGGCCGGCGGACCGCCGCCCGTGGCGGCGTCTGGAAGCTATAGCGGCGGCACGCTGTCGGCCGACTTCCCGATCTGGGGCCTGTTCGGACGCAGCCTCTTGATGTTTATCGGCCAGATTCTCGTCATCCCGGCGCCCTGGACCGCGACCGGCCTGTACCGCTTTGCGATCCCCTATATCCGCGTGCCGGGCCGGCCGCATTTCGCCTTCACCGGGCAGCCGCTCGACATCTGGTGGGTCTTCATCGTGCTCGGCCTTCTGACCTATGCCGGCGCGGCCAACAGCAACATCGTGACGCTGCTCTCGCTGCTGTTGCAGGGCTTCCTGAGCTGGATGATCGTGCGCTGGATCATCGGCCATCTCAGCTCGAGCGGCCAGGACCTGCCGATCTCGTTCAAGGGCAGCCCGGTCGCCTATGTCGGCTGGTACGTGGCGATGGTGGTCTCGGCCATCACCATCATCGGCTGGGCCTGGGTGCTGACCGCCTGGATGCGCTGGATCTGCCGCAACATCGACGGCACACGCCGCGAGGTCAGCTTCAACGCGTCCGGCATCGAGGTGCTGTGGCGAACCATCGTGTTCACGATCGCCTGTGGCTTCCTGATCCCGATTCCGTGGGTGCTGCGCTGGTACGGCAACTGGTTCGTCTCGCAATTCGCGCTGACCGAGCGCGGTGCCTACGCCGGCCAGTAAGCGCGATCTCATCGTACCGACCGGCTCTGTTCGAGCGTGAGCCCTACGCCTTTCGCTCGCGCACCGACCCTTCTTGCGCGACGGACGCCACCAGCGTGCCGTCGGGCTTGAAGATCAGGCCGCGTGTCAGGCCGCGGCCCGACTGCGCGCTCGGCGAATCCTGCGCGTAGAGCAGCCATTCGTCGGCGCGGAACGGGCGGTGAAACCACATCGCGTGATCGAGGCTCGCGGGCATCATGCGCTTGTCGAACAGCGTGCGGCCGTAGCGCGCCATCACGGCATCGAGCAGCGAGAAATCCGACGCATAGGCGAGCGCGCACAGATGCAGCGCCGGATCGTCAGGCAGCTTGGCCGCGGTGCGGATCCAGACATGGATGCGGCCGTCGTCGATCTTCTGACCGAAATAACGGCCGAGCTCGACCGGGCGCAGCTCGATCGGCCGGTCGCTCTCGTAATAGCGGCGGATGAACTCGGGCATCTCCTTGAACATCGGCTGCTTCGACACCTCCTCCGCGGTCAGCTTCTCCGGCGGCGGCACGTCGGGCATCTTCTCCTGGTGATTGAAATTGCTCTCCTCCTCGGCATGGAACGACACCATGATGGAAAAGATCGCGTTGCCGTGCTGGATCGCGGTGACGCGGCGGGTGGTGTAGCTCTTGCCGTCGCGCAGCCGCTCGACCTGGTAGATGATCGGGATCTGCGGATCGCCGGGCAGGATGAAGTAGCAATGGATCGAGTGCGGCAGCCGGCCCTCGACGGTGCGGCAGGCCGCCACCATCGCCTGGCCGATCACCTGGCCGCCGAACACGCGCTGCCAGCTCGTCTTCGGGCTGTTGCCGCGGAACAAATTCACCTCGAGCTGCTCGAGATCGAGGATGGACAGCAGGTCGATCAGGCTCTTGGACATGGATAGGCCCCGGAATGACGATTGGGGCTGTTAGCCGCCCTTGTTTCTAAACTCTGTTTCGCCCAGCTAATATCAGGTAGCAAGTCTCCTTTGATGGCGTAATCGAGCAAGGATCGCATGCCGGCACAGCGAAGTATTGTCATCTGCGGGGGCGCATTTGCAGGGTTGGCGCTGGCGGTGGCGCTGCGCCAGGGGCTTGGGCCGGACATCCCAGTCATCGTGGCCGATCCGGCGCTGAGCCAGCGTCCGAGCCGCGATCCGCGCGCGACCGCGATCGTGGCGGCCTGCCGGCGACTGTTCGAGACCCTCGGTGTCTGGGGCCAGGTGGCGCCGACCGCGCAGCCGATCACCGATATGGTCGTGACCGACTCCAGGCTGGAGGACGCGACGCGCCCGGTGTTCCTGACCTTCGCCGGCAATGTCGAGCCCGGCGAGCCGTTCGCCCATATGGTCGAGAACCGCTACTTGATCGATGCGCTCGCGGGCCGTGCCGAAGCCGAAGGCGTCGAGCTGCGCGCCACCGCGGTGTCGAGCTTCGCGTCGCGCCCCGACGGCATCAGCGTCACGCTGGCCGACGGCACCATGATCGATGCGAGCCTGCTGGTTGCCGCCGACGGCGCCCGCTCGAAGCTGCGCGAGCGTGCCGGGATTGCGACCCATGGCTGGGACTATAACCAGTCCGGCATCGTGGTCACGGTCGGGCACGAGCGCGAACATCACGGCCGCGCCGAGGAGCATTTCCTGCCCGCAGGGCCGTTCGCGATCCTGCCGCTGACCGGCAATCGCTCGTCGCTGGTGTGGACCGAGACGCGCAAGGATGCCGCGCGCATCGTCGCCTTGAACGAAGAGCAATTCCACGCCGAGCTCGAGCAGCGCTTCGGCCTGCATCTCGGCGAGATCAAGCCGCTCGACAAGCCGCGCGCGTTTCCGCTCGGCTATTTCGTCGCGCGCTCGTTCATCGCCGAACGGCTGGCGTTGATCGGCGACGCCGCGCATGTGATCCATCCGATCGCAGGGCAGGGGCTCAACATGGGCCTGAAGGACGTCGCTGCGCTCGCCGAGGTCGTGGTCGATGCGGCGCGGCTCGGCATGGACCTCGGCCAGGCCGACGTGCTCGAGCGCTACCAGCGCTGGCGGCGCTTCGATACGATGGCGATGGGCGTCGCCACCAACTCGCTGAACTTCCTGTTCTCCAACGAATCGACGCTGCTGCGCACCGTGCGCGACATTGGCCTCGGGCTCGTCGATCGCGCGCCGCCGTTGAAGGAGATGTTCATCCGCCAGGCGGCGGGACTGTCAGGCGAGGTGCCGCGGCTGTTGAAGGGCGAGGCGCTGTAGCGGTTGCGGAGGTTCCGTAGCCCGGATGAAGCGAAGCGAAATCCGGGGCAGACTATCCGCGGTGAAACTTTCCCGGATTGCGCTGCGCTTCATCCGGGCTACGCTGACATCAATCGATCTTCCTCGCCTCTTCCGGCAGCATGATCGGGATGCCGTCGCGGATCGGATAGGCGAGCTTTGCCGAGCGCGAGATCAGCTCCTGCCGCGCGGCGTCGAATTCCAGCGGTCCCTTGGTGATCGGGCACACCAGGATTTCCAGCAGTTTTGGGTCGGCGGTGCTTTCGAGATGGTCGGTCGTGGAATTCATTGCGGTCTCCGACTGGAGCGTTTTCGAGCGAAGTGGGCACCGGTTCGCGCGAAGAAAACGCGTCAGAATAAACTGGCCGGTGATGTAGCACACCTGAATAAGCGCTGTCAGCGCTTGGCCATCCGCAACAACTCGTCGATCGCGGCCTGCTGACGCGGCTTCGGCAGCGCCTGCTCGGACAGCGCGTAGCCGATGAACGCCCAATAGAAGATCTGCGCCCGGCCGCGCGCCACGTCGTCGTCGAATCCGGCCTGACGGAGCAGGGTTTCGATATAGCCGATCCGGCGCTGGTCGACCTCGAGTACGGCGGCGCGCGCCACGGCATCGGCGGTGGCCCAGCTGCGCACCGCGCGTTCCAGCGCCAGCCGCGCCGAGAAGGCGCGGCGCAGCAACAGCGCCAGCGCGTCGCCGCCTTCCGGAATGGTCTCGAGCTCGGCGATCACCTGCTCGGCCGCGACCTCGCGCCAATGGGTCAGGATCGCCGCGCGGTAGGCGCCGATGTCGGCGAAATGCCAGTAAAAGCTGCCCCGCGAGACGCCCATGGCCTTGGCCAGCGGCTCGGCCTTGAGCGCTGTGAAGCCGCGTCGCGCCAGCGTCTTCAGGCCCTGATCGAGCCAGTCCTTGACCGAGAGCTGTTCCGTCATGGTTCCCCGTCCGCGCTGCCCACCATACACAAGTGTATTGACAGGCGCCAGCGGCTGGTATCATATCCATACAGTAGTGTATGGAGGCATCGCGATGCGTGATCTTCTGCTGCAGGGCGCCGGCGTCGTCGCCATTCTGGTCAGCCTGATCCATGGCGTGCTCGGCGAGACCAGGATATTCGCGCGCGCCACCGTCGAGCCGCCGCGGCTGCGGCTCTTGCTTCACCTAGTCTATCAGGCCGGCACCGTCGCCTGGATCGGCGGCGGCGTGCTGCTGCTCGCCGCGCCGGCGATGGCCTCCGATGCCGCGCGGCACTGGATCGTGGCAACGCTCGGCGTCGTGTTCGGCGTCGCGGCGCTCGCCAACGCGGTAGCGACCCGCGGCCGCCACTTCGGCTGGATGGCGATGAGCGCCGTGGTGGCGCTCGCCGCCGCCGGCTACTAGCGAGGGCGATCATGACGACCGATCGCATCAGCCTCAGCATCGCCGATGGCGTCGCGGACGTCAGGCTCAACCGCCCGGACAAGCTCAATGCGCTCGATCCGGCGATGTTCGCCGCGATCGCCGAAATCGGTGCGCAGCTCGCGGACAACCGCAAGCTCCGCGCTGTGGTGCTCTCGGGCGAAGGGCAGGCCTTCTGCGCCGGCCTCGACATGGAGCGTCTGGTCGCAACGACGGAGGGCGAATCCATCCTGCCCTTTGCCGATCTCGGCCGGCGGACCCACGGTATTGCCAACTTTGCCCAGCATCTGGTGTGGCTCTGGCGCGAGCTGCCGGTGCCGGTCATCGCCGCCGTCCACGGCATCGCCTTCGGCGGCGGCTTTCAGCTGATGCTCGGTGCCGATATCCGATATCTCGCACCCGGCACGCGCCTTGCGATCATCGAAGCCAAATGGGGATTGGTGCCCGACATGGCCGGCACGCAGCTGATGCGCCATCTCGCGCGCGAGGATGTGGTCCGTGAACTCACCTACACCGCGCGCGTCTTTTCCGCGGACGATGCGCTCGGGTACGGCTTCGCCACCCGGATCGTCGAACAGCCGCGCGAGGCCGCGCTGGAGACGGCGCGCGCGATCGCGGACCGCAGCCCGGACGCGATCCGCGCCGCCAAGCGGCTGCTCAATCGTGCAGCCGATCGCGATGCGGCGACCGGACTTGCAGCCGAAACGGCCGAACAGGCGCTTCTGCTCGGCTCGCCCAATCACATTGAGGCCGTCAGGGCGAATCTCGAGCGGCGGCCTCCACAATGGAGTTTTACATGACGACTGGCCCGGGCTTCGATCTCGAACGTCTCGTTGCGACCAATGCGTCGGCCGCCTTCAATCGGCTTGCCGGCTTCGAGGTCGTCTCCGCCGGCACCGGCACGGTGGAACTACGGATGCCGTGGCGCGACGATCTCACCCAATATGCGGGACACCTGCACGCCGGTGTGATCGCGGCGCTGCTCGACACCGCCTGCGGCTTTGCCGCGGCGTCTATCGTGGGTTCCGTCACCGCATCGCATTTCTCGATGAATTGCCTGAAGCCCGCGCTGGGCCGCTGCTTCATCGCCAAAGGCGCCACATTGCGTGCCGGACGCAGGCAGGTCTTCGCGCGGGCGGAACTTTTTGCGGAGAACGAGCAGGGCGAGACCTCCCTGGTTGCAACCGGTGAAACCGTACTCGTTCCGCTGGCAGGATAAGCCGCGCGGATCACGCATGACCGTGAAATTTATGGAGCCATCAATTTCGGTGCGGAATCGGCTTACGCGCGGATAACCATGCCACTGAAAGTTGCAGAATATTATCGAGAAGACAATTCAATCAGCCTAGCCTGTGCGTACGGACAACCATGGACCGACGCATGTTTCGTGTTTTTACGTGCCTTTCAGGTGAGCATGACTGGCGGCTCGTTCTGCTCGCCGGACTGGTCTGCTTCGTTGCCAGTATTGTGGCCGTCAATATTTTTCATCGCGCAATTGCATCGCAGGCGAGGACGCGGCTGATCTGGATTGCGATCGCGGGAGCCGCAATCGGCTACGGCATCTGGGCAACGCATTTCATCGCCATGCTGGCCTATGAGCCGGGAATCCCGACCGGCTACGGCATCGTCCTCACCGCGCTGTCGCTTGCCGCGGCGATGATGCTGACATCCGGCGGCCTCGGCCTTGCCGCCAGCGACTCCAGCCGCTGGCGCGCGCCGGTCGGCGGCGCCGTGATCGGAGCCGGCATCGCCAGCATGCACTATCTCGGGATGTGGGCGTTGGAGGTGCCAGGCCACGTGGTCTGGTCGCTCGATCTCGTGGCGGCCTCCATCGTGCTCGGCATGCTTTTCGGCTACGCTGCGCTGGCGATCGCGGTCCGCCGTCAGGACCGCTGGATGTCGCTTGTCGCGGCGCTGCTGTTGACGCTTGCGATCGTGTCGCATCATTTCACCGCGATGGGCGCGGTCGAGATCGTCCCGGATCCGTTGCAGGCTCCGGCGGCCCTGTCGCTCTCGCCTGCCTTCCTCGCCATCGTGATCGCCGGCGTGGCGCTGTCGGTGCTCGGGATGAGTCTGGTCGGCGTGCTCGCGGATCGCCGGCTGGCGCTTCGCACCCGCCGCTTCGAGGAGATCATCAGCCAGCTTTCGTCGGCGCGACAGCAGGTCGAGGCGTCGCAGAAGGCGCTGGAGGAGCAGAGGTTCCGGCTGGATACCGCGATCAACCACATGGGCGAGGGCCTCTGCATGTTCGATGCGGAAAAGCGCCTCGTCGTTTGCAATGATCGCTACGCAAAGATGTACCGGCTGCCGCCGGAATTGCTGCTGCCCGGCACGGCCCATCGCGAGATCATCAGGCATCGCATCGCCAACGGCATTCTCAAGGGCGAGACCAGCGACAGCGCCGCGACGCAGGTGCTCGCGACATTGAACGCGCTCCCGGCCGGCGAGATCAGCAGCCGGGTCGACGAGCTCGCCGACGGCCGCCTGATCTGCGTGACGCGGCAGCCGATGCCCGGCGGCGGCTGGGTGGCGACGCATCGCGACGTCACCGAGCAGCGGCGCTCGGAGGCCAAGATCACTTATATGGCGCAGCACGATGCGCTGACCGATCTGCCGAATCGCGTGCTGCTCAAGGAATGGATGGAGCGCGCGCTCTCCGGTGCCCGGTGCGGCGGACCGAGCCTTGCGGTGCTGATGCTCGATCTCGACCGCTTCAAGGACGTCAACGACACGCTCGGGCATCCGGCGGGCGATGCGCTGCTGAAGTCGGTGGCCGCGCGCTTGCGCAGGTGCGTCAGCGATACGACGCTGGTTGCGCGGCTCGGCGGCGACGAGTTCGCGGTGATCGACCATGTCGGCGATCCGGTCACGGAAGCGGGCCTGCTCGCCGAGAAGATAAGGAAGGCGCTCAGCGAGCCGATCGATCTCGGTGATCACCGGGTGACCACCACGACCAGCATCGGCATTGCGATCGCGCCGCGCGACGGCACCGATTCGGACGAGGTGCTGCGCAGCGCCGATCTCGCGCTTTACTCGGCCAAGAGCGGCGGGCGCGGCTCGTTCCGCTTCTTCGAGCCGGAGCTCGATCGGCTGCTGCAGGCCCGGCGCAGTCTCGAGCGCGACATGCGCAGTGCGCTCGCCAATGGCGAGTTCGAGCTGCACTATCAGCCGTTCATCCATGTCGCGAGCGGGGAGACCTGCGGCTTCGAGGCGCTGCTCCGCTGGCACCATCCGCAACGCGGCATGGTATCTCCGGCGCAGTTCATTCCGCTGGCGGAAGAGACCGGCCTGATCGTGCCGCTCGGGGAATGGGTGCTGCGCACCGCGTGTGCGGAAGCCGCCAAATGGCCCGACGACCTCAAGATCGCGATCAACCTGTCGCCTGTGCAGTTCAGGAGTCCGGAGTTGGTCCCGGTGATCGTGCACGCGCTGGCGAGTGCCGGAATTTCGCCGGAGCGCCTCGAGCTCGAAGTCACCGAAACGGCCATCATTCAGGACAGCGAAGCGGTGTTTACCGCGCTTAGCCAACTGCACGATCTCGGGGTGCGGATCGCGCTCGACGATTTCGGCACCGGCTACTCGTCGCTGAGCTTTCTGCAGAAGTTTCCGTTCGACAAGGTCAAGATCGACCGCAGCTTCGTCTCCGAGCTCTCCGGTGCATCGGACGAGTCGCGCCGGATCGCGCGCGCGATCGTTCGCTTTGCCGTCAGCCTCGGCAAGACCACGACGGCCGAAGGCGTCGAAACCAGGGAGCAGCTCGACATCCTCCGCGCCGACGCCTGCGTGGAAGTGCAGGGCTTCCATTTCAGCCCGCCGGTGCAGAGCGAGAAGGTCGCACAGATGATCGGCGGGCGAACCCCGGCTGCGGCCGAACGGCCTGCGGTTCGTCTCGCGATGGCGGGTGCCGCGTCCTGATCGACGGGCTGCGCCGGGCGGCCCGATACGCATGAGGCGTAAGGCCGCAGCACGCCGTCAAAACCAAACTGCGCGTGGAGCGCAAAGCGGTTTTCGCGACCGTTAGAATTCCTCTAAAGCCAGCCTCCGCGGCGCTTCCTTGACTTGGCAATCGCCTCAGCATTCTTCACGCATGTGCCCTGCGCGAAGGCGTTGTGGGCATGATTGTCAACGGAGGGGAGATACGCGTGAGAGTGATTTTGAGCGCTGCGCTTGCAGCATGCGTCCTTGGGAGCGTTCTTGGGCTGACCGGATCGGCGGCGTTCGCCGACGGCTACAAGAATTGCACCAAGCTCGACAAGGCGTCGTGGAAGCCGGCAAGCGAAGCCGAAGCCAAGGCCAAGGCGCTCGGCTATGAGGTGCGCCGGTCGAAAATCGAGGGCTCCTGCTACGAGGTGTACGGCGTCAAGGAAGGCAAGCTCTACGAGCTTTTCTACAGCCCGGAAGATCTCAGCCTGAAGCACACCATCGCGAAGTGAAGCAGGCGCGATGACGAAGGCGGCGCCGGGCGCCCGCGGCGCGACCAGCGTGCAGGTCTGGGACCTGCCGCTGCGGCTGTGGCACTGGGCGCTCGCCATCCTCGTCCTGGTCGCCTGGGTGACGCCCAGCACCTATGACCGGCTGCACCGGCTGGCGGGTTATTCGGTGATCGGGCTGCTGGCGTTCCGGCTGATCTGGGGCTTTGCCGGCACGCGCTACGCGCGTTTCGGCAGGCTCGGCGTCCGCCTGCGTGCGGCGCCGCGCTACATCTGGAATCTTCGCCGCGGCATCACCGGGCGCTATATCGGGCTCAATCCGGCGGGCACCGTGATGCTGGTGGCGCTGCTGTTCCTGCTTGCGATCTCGACAATCACGGGCGCGATGGAGGTCACCGTGACCTTCTTCGGTGTCTGGTGGGTCGAGGACACCCACGCCTATGCCTCGGATGCGGTCATCATCCTGGTCGCCCTGCACGTGCTCGGCGTCATCGTGGTCGGCTTGCTGCAGCGTCAGAACCTGGTGCGCGCAATGTTCACCGGCCGCAAGCAACTGCGCAATCGCTGATGGGCGAGACGCTTTTTGGTCTGCCGCGCTTTCTTCACGCGAACCGGTAGCCGCTTCGCTCGAAAGCGCTTTACTGCACCGGCGGGTCGCCCGAGGTGCGTTTCTTGGCGAGGTCCATCTCGGTGACCGCGATCAGGATCTCGGCGCGGGTCTTCAGGTCCGGCGCCTCGAGCATCGCCTGCTTCTCGGCCGGACCATAGGGCGACATCATCGCCAGCGCATTGACCAGCGCCTCGTTGGGCGCGGACTCGATGCCTTCCCAGTCGACCTTCAGATTGTTGGCTTCCAGGAAATCGGCCAGCACTTCGAGCAGCGCCTTGCGGTCGACGGCCTCCTCACCCTTGCGCGCGGTGAAGTCGCCGACGAAGGAGAAGAAGTCGACCTTGCACTGCCGGTACGGTGTCTGCACGGTGAGCTCCTCGACCACCTTGAAGCGCGCGACGCCGGTCAGTTCGAGGATGTAACGGCCGTCGCCGGATTCGGCGAGCTGGGTGATGCGGCCGACGCAGCCGATCCGGAACAGGGCCGGCTTCGCCTCTTTCTGCGAATGCGTCACGTCGGGCTGGATCATGCCGATCAGGCGATGGCCGTCGCGCAGCGCGTCGTCGATCATCGCGAGATATCGCGGCTCGAAGATGTTGAGCGGCATCTGGCCGCGCGGCAGCAGCAACGCGCCCGGCAGCGGGAACACCGGGATCACCTCCGGGAGCTCGCCGGGTCCGCGATATTCGGCATTGATCGGCATCTGCGGTCCCGCTGCTGTGACGGGCGTGCTTTACGAGAACAGGATGGTCGACAACCGCTTGCGCCCCTCGACGGTTGCCTCATCGGTGCCGCCCCACGCCTCGAAGAACTGCACCAGCTGCTTGCGCGCGCCGTCGTCGTTCCACTTGCGGTCACGCCTGACGATGGCGAGCAATTGCTCGGTCGCTTCCGTGCGCTTGCCCATGGCATTGAGCGCGGTGGCGAGATCGAATCGGGCCTGATGATCGAGCGGGTTTGCGGCGACTTTCTGTTCCAGCTCCGCGACCGGGCCGACCGCTTCCGCCTGTTCGGCGAGATCGATCGCCGCCTGCACCGCCTTCGCCGCGGCGTCGTTGCGCTTGGATTCCGGAACCATCGCCAGCGTCTGCTTGGCCTGCTCCATCGCACCCGACGTGACGTAGCACTTGGCGAGGCCGGCGAGGGCCGCGATGTTGGTGGCGTCGTGCGCCAGCACCTCGGCATAGATCTGCGCGGCCTGGGCGGCGTCGCCCTCGGCAAGCACGGCGTCGGCCTCGGCCAGGATCTCGGTGAGATTGGGCTCGCCGGCGGCCGGCACGCCCTTGGTGATCTTCTCGATGAAGGCGTTGACCTGGCTCTCCGGCACCGCGCCCATGAAGCCGTCGGCGGGCTGGCCGCCCACGAAGGCGATCACGGCCGGGATCGACTGGATGCCCATCTGGCCGGGGATCTGCGGATGCTCGTCGATGTTCATCTTGACCAGCTTGACCCGGCCCTTGGCGTTGCGAACCGCCTTTTCCAGGATCGGCGTGAGCTGGCGGCAGGGACCGCACCACGGCGCCCAGAAGTCGATCATGACCGGCTGACGGCGCGATTCCTCGATGACGTCCTTGACGAAGGTCTGGGTCGTCGTCTCCTTGATCAGATCGGGCGCTGCCTCGGGCGTGGGGCCGCCCTGCTCCATTATCGTCACGTTGTCCTCGCCTGCTTCTGAGGTCGGAAATCCGGGGGCGTTCTAGCACGCCCGGAACGGCACGTTCAGCCGTTCTGTCAGCTAGAGCATGATCCCGGAAAAGGGGGAACCGGTTTCCGGGATCATGCTCCGTAAATGGCAGTCAGCCAGCAAAATTCAATCGCTTGGCCGCCGGTCCCGTTCCATCGGAGATCGGGTGGGTTGGTGCCGCGGAACGGCCGATGATGGCGATCCTTCATGGCAGCAGGGGAGCGCCCGTGGCAAAGGCCTATTACAGCACGGTGTTCGAGCAGCCGGCCGGCGAGGTCTGGAAAATCATCCGCGATTTCAACAATTACCCGGTCTGGGTCCATGGCGCGGGGACGAGCGAGATTGAGGACGGCAAATCTGGCGATACCGTCGGGGCCGTGCGCAATGTGCTGTACCGGGAGCGGCGGATCCGGCAGCGGCTGCTCGCGCAGTCCGACGTCGAACGCTTCCAGACCTACGAATTTGCAGACACCCCGACCTTGCCGGTGACGGATTTCAGCGCGACCCTGCGGGTAACTCCGGTGATCGACGGCGACCGGGCCTTTATCGAATGGTCGGCCGTGTTCGATTGCGACCCGGCCCGCCGCGTCGAGCTGACGCAGACGCTGACCGGCTGGTTCGAGACCTGGCTCGAATCGCTCCGGGATGAGATGGCCCTGAGTCAAGTTCCGGCGGAAATCTAAAAAGAAATCGGCGGCACGGCCGGTTTCGGCCGATTCGAGGTCAATTTTTAGGGAAACCGGGCGATTTCGTGAGGTTCGGACCGCGCTCTTGTGTTGCATTCACAGACAGCTTTTGGCATAGGTCTGCCGTTGCCGGCGAGCGATCGCCGCCATTTCGGATGCGGGTGTAGCTCAGTGGTAGAGCACGACCTTGCCAAGGTCGGGGTCGAGGGTTCGAGCCCCTTCGCCCGCTCCAAAACTTCTCGCTGACCGAGCTGACAGTCTGATGAAGGCCCGCTGATGAGGGCGGCCCGTTGGCGCGGGCTTTTTGCTGTCCGGCTACTGGCCGCATCTCCAAGCCGCGATTGCGAGGTCAAGATGCCGCGGCCCGCTGTGGCGGTTTCCGGCTTTTGTTAACCGACAGACGATGCATTCTCAAAACTGATAGAAATCTGTGGTTGTGTTGGCGTTGGAATAGTTGCGGCCGGTTTTGCCGGCGCGGCAAGCGCGTGAACGATGTCGATCAGTTGGAAGCCGGCTCCTGGGTTAAAGCGCCGCTTGGCTCGCGCAAGCGTCGCTGCGCTGGTCGTGCTCGTCGGCGTTTGGACATGTTCGGGCGCGTCGGCGCAGCAATTGCCGAGCGACTCGGCGTATGCCCCGGCGCCCAGCTTCTCTCCCATGCCTGGCTTTGGCTTTGGGCCGGCGCCTGACTTCGAGCCGGCCGAACGGCCGCGAGCGCGGGTCTACATCACGACGCGGTCGTACCGGGGCGGCCAGCAAAACTTCTGCGTCAGGACCTGCGACGGCCGCTTCTTTCCGCTGCCGCGCGTGAGCGAGACGGCGGACGTCAAGGCATGCGAGGCGGCCTGTCCCGCCGCCGAGGTGAAGCTGTACTCCGGCTCCGATATCGACAGTGCCAGAACCGAAGCGGGCGAGACCTACAAGACGCTTGCCAATGCATTCCGCTTCCAGCGCGAGATGGTGCCGCAATGCTCGTGCAGCGCCGGCGCGTCGACCGGCCTGTCGCCGATCGCGATCGAGGACGACATGACGCTTCGGACCGGCGACATCATCGCCGCCGATGACGGCTTCAAGATCGCGGCGATCACGAGCGGGCAGCGGCGCAGCGTGTTGTTCAGGCCGCTGTCGAAGGCCAAGGCGCAAGCGCTCGGTCTGGCGCGCCTGTCGTCGCGATAGCGGCGATCACAGGCGTTAGCTTCATTCGAATATCACGCTGCGGTGCAGAATGCCTTGTTATCAGGCAGGCCGCTCAGGAAAATTTCGTCTCAAATATCGTCTCAACTAGTTTTGACGCAGCGCACACAACTCCACGCGCTTTTCAGCCTCGATGGATGTGCTACCATTTTGCCGTCTGACCTACCTCACAGACCGCCACCATCATCTCTCAGGGCGTTCAAAATCAATAACAGGCAAGCTGCAACGGCTTGCGTAGGGGAGTGACGCGATGAAATCCGCTTTCAATCGATCAATACTTGCGTTCGCGGCGATCGCGCTGCTGGCGGGGACGACCTTCGCCAGTGCGCAGCAACAGACAGACAAGAATCGTGCGCTGAAGAAGTACGAATCGGGCACCAAGGAATTCTGGACCCATCCGCCGGATGACTGGTTCCTCGGCGACGAGACCGAGGCGCAGAAGGGCCTTGCCCCGCCGTCCGGTCCGCCGACCGGCGCGTCCGATTCCGAGCTCGCGGCGATGATGAAGAAGATCAAGCTGCCGCCGGGCTTCAAGATCGAGGTCTATGCCTCGAACGTGCTCGCCGCGCGGCAGATGGCCTGGGGCGACAAGGGCACGCTGTTCGTCGGCTCATTCGGACTCGGCAACGTCTATGCGATCAAGGACAACAACGGCAAGAAAGAGGTCAAGACCATCCTCAAGGGCCTCAACATGCCGACCGGCCTCGCCTTCCGCGACGGCGCGCTCTACGTCATCGCGGTCGACAAGCTGATCAAGTACGACAACGCCGAAGCCAATCTCGACAATCTCGGCAGCGGCAAGGTGGTGTATGACGACATGCCGTCCTACGCGGCGCATGGCTGGAAATACATCGCCGTCGACAAGGACGGCTGGTTCTACATTCCGTTCGGCCCGCCCTTCAACATCGGCATCCCGCCGACCTCGGTGTCGCAGATCCGCCGCGTCGATCCGAAGACCGGCAATGCGGAGATCTGGGCGCTCGGCGTGCGCAACTCGGTCGGCGGCGACGTCGATCCGCGCACCGGCAAATACTGGTTCACCGAGAATGCCCGCGACTGGATCAGCGACGATCTGCCGAGCGACAAGCTCAACATGATCTCGAAGATCGGCGAGCATTTCGGCTATCCCTATTGCCACCAGGGCAACCTGCCGGACACCAAGTTCGCGATGGGTCACAAGTGTTCGGAGTTCACCCCGCCGGTGTACAATCTCGGTGCGCATGTGGCTCCGCTCGGCATGAAGTTCTATACCGGCAGCCAATTCCCGGCCGAGTACAAGAACAGCATCCTGATCGCCGAGCATGGCTCCTGGAACCGGCACAAGTACCAGGGCGGCCGCATCGTGCGGATCACCGCGAGCCCCGACGGCAAGAACGCCAAGCAGGACATCTTCGCTTCCGGCTGGATCGAGGGTGACCAGGGCTATCTCGGCCGTCCGGCCGACATCCTGCTCGACAAGGATGGCTCGATCCTCGTCGCCGACGACTGGGCCGGTGCGATCTATCGCATCAGCTACAGCAAGAAGTAGCGGATGAAGCAAGATGAGGCTGCGGTGGCCGAGAGGTGACCGCAGCCTCATTCACGTGGTTCGGGCACGCCTGCAAAGGAACGGACTCGTCATGCCCGGACTTGATCCGGGCATCCATCCAAACCAAGAAACCCTTTTTCAAGCCAGATGGATTGCCGGGTCGAGCCCGGCAATGACACACGGAGAAAACTGGCAATGCGCGTTGTGACCCTCGGAGTTCTGCTCGCCTCGGCGATCGCGATGGCTCCTCTTGCCAATGCCGCCGATGTCGCCGCCGGCAAGGCGAAGGCCGAAATCTGTGCCGCTTGCCACGGCGACAACGGCATCTCGCAGACCGAGAACATTCCCTCGCTCGCAGGCCAGCTCGACCAGTACGTTCAATGGCAGCTGGTGTTCTTCCGCGCCGGCGCGCGCAAGAACGAGCAGATGCAGCCGATCGTCGAGCAGCTCAACAACGACGACATCCGAAATCTCGGCGCCTATTTCGCGTCGCTGACGCCGTTCAAGGGCGGCAAGGACGACAATCCGGACTTGTCCGAAAAGGGCAAGCAGGCCGCCGCCGGCCGCCGCTGCGCCTCATGCCATGGCGATACGTTTGCCGGTACCAAGGCGGTGGCCCGCATCGCCGGCCAGCGCGAGGAATATCTCGTCAAGGCGCTGCACGATTACAAGTCGGGCCTGCGCTCCGGTGGGGCACAGGCCGCGATGGCCGATGTCGCCTATCCGCTGAGCGACGAAGAGATCACCGCACTCGCGCATTATCTGGCGCATCTGTAGCCGTAGAGATCATTTGTAGCCGTAAAGATGGTGTCGTCCCTGCGAAAGCAGGGACCCATAACCACCGGCTTCAATTGCCTTGAAGAGACATCAACCACGACCGCCTCAATCGAAGGGCCGCGGCGTATGGGTCCCTGCTTTCGCAGGGACGACACCGGTTGTGTTACGCCTGTCGCTGCTTCTCATACGCCTTGAGATGCGTGTAGGCCGTGCGCAGCTTCGGCACCGGGATCTTGGCGGCGTCGGCGCGCACGATCAGGTCGCCGATCACGTGATCGGCCTCGACCGGCAGCCCCGCCTTGATGTCGCGGAACATCGATGCGGTCATCGGCGAGCCCTCGGTGGTCAGGAGCCCTCGGGTGCGCTGGAAGAACGGGCCGCCCGGGGCATGGCCGGCGTCGGCGGCGATCGCGCTGCATTCGTCGAGGATGCCGAGCAGGAAATCCTTGCCGCCGGGCGCGGCCAGGATGTTGCCGACCGAGGTCCGCATCAGGCTGGTGGAGGCGGCGAGCGAGGCCAGAAACACCCACTTCTCCCACATGTCCTGCATCACGTGCTCGCTGGCGTTGGCGCCGTTGATCGCGGAGAAGGTCTCGGCGATCGCGCGCACCCGGTCCGACAGGCCGCCGGCGCGCTCGCCGAAGCCGAGCGACTGCATCGGCTGCAGTTGCACCACCTCGCGTTTCTCGTTCAACGTCGCCGCGATCGCGCACAGACCGCCGAGCACATGCCGAGCGCCGAACGTCTTGTCGAGCGCATCGAGATGCAGCATGCCGTTGAGCAGCGGGATGATCGCGGTCTTGTCGCCGACGGCGGGCGCAAAGGACTTGATCGCATCCTCGAGATCGAACGCCTTGCAGCTCAATAGCACGACGTCGAACTTGTCCGACAGCCTGTCGGCCTGCACGGTCGGCGGGTTGTTCAACGTGACGTCGCCGTTCGGGCTCTTGATTACGAGCCCGGCGGAGGCGAGTTCAGAAGCGCGGCGCGGGCGCACCAGGAAGGTGACGTCGCGGCCGGCCTGAAGCATCCGGCCACCGAAATAACCGCCGATCGCACCGGCGCCGACCACGAGAACGCGCATGGGAATTTGTCCTTCTTTGTTGTTCGCTGCCCGCGGGCGAATGGCGAATGGGAGTGGCGAATAGATAAGGATGCTGTTCGACTATTCGCTACCCGCTATTGGCCATTCGCTCATCTCACTTTCCCGATACCATTTCCTCGACTTCGCGCAGCTGCTCCTTGCCGAAGAAGATCTCGTTGCCGACGAAAAAGGTCGGCGAGCCGAACGCGCCGCGCTCGACGGCGGATGAAGTATATTCGATCAGCTTCGCCTTCACATCCGCGTCTTGCGCGCGGGCGAACAGTTTTGCGGCGTCGAGGCCGGAGGAGGCGATGGCTTTGCCGGCGACCTCGGGATCGTCCATCTTCTTCGGCTCGACCCACATGTGGTGGAAGGCGGCCTCGATATACTTCTCGAACACGCCCTCGAACTGCGCGGCGACCGCCGCGCGCATCAGGTTCAGCGTATTGACCGGGAAAAACGGGTTCCAGGTGTAGGGCTTAACGTTGAAGCGCTTGAGAAAGCGCTCGGTCTCGATCTTCTGAAACTCCGGCTTGTTCTTGACGCCCGCCAGCGTTTCGGCCGGCGACTTGTTGTTGGTGGCCTTGAAGATGCCGCCGAGCAGGATCGGGACATATTCGAACTTGACGCCGGTGCGCTTTTCGATTGCCGGGATCGCTTCATGGCTGAGGAAAGCGTTGGGGCTGCCGAAATCGAACAGGAATTGCGGATTTTGGCTCACGGCAGTCTCTCCCTCGGCTTGTCTCGTTTGGACTTGTCTAGCATGGACCTGCTGTCGCAGGCGCCATCAGTAGAATATGATAATCATCATGTGAGCCGCGGCGCGCGATGTCAAATCAGCCGCTTGATGGTCTGCTTGCGCCATACCAGGGCGTAGTAGGCCATCTGCAGCACGAACATGGTTGCGAAGGTGACGGGATAGGCGATCCAGATGCCGCTGACGCCGAGGGCGCGGCTGAGCAGGATCGCGACCGGCACCTCGACCACCGCGATCGCGAGGGTCGAGAGCAACAGCGGCATCCACACCGTGCCGACGGCGCGCATCGCGCCCGAAAACACCGTCGCCATGCCGAACAGCACCATGCTCCACAGCACGATGTACAAGAGCTGCTGCGCCAGCCCGAGCACGGCACTGTCGACGATGAAGAAGCCCATCAGCGGCCGCGCGAAGAGATAGCCGAGCACGACCAGCCCGCCGGTCAGCGCGAGATTCATCTCGATCCCGGTCCTGACGATGGCGCCGACCCGGGCGGAATCGCCGCGGCCGATCGCCTGCGCGCCGAAGATCGACACCGATATTGCGATCGAGATCGCCGGAAACTGCACATAGCCGATCACCTGGTTAACCGCGCCATAGGCCGCGGTGGCGTCCGAGCCGAAACCGTTGACGAGGCCAAGCAGCACCAGCTCGGCGAGCGAGACCACCACCATGCCGATCGCGGTCGGAATGCCGAGCCGCAGCACGATGCGCAGCAGGGCGCCGTTCGGCCGCATCGCGCGCAGGAACGCGGCGTCGAAGGCCAGCGCATGGCTGTGCCGCAGCATATGGACATGCAGCCACAGCAGCGTGACCACGCCCGAGACCGTGGAGGCGACCGCGGCGCTGGCGACGCCGAGCATCGGCAGGCCGAGCCAGCCGCGGATCAGTGCCGGCGTCACCACCAGGCCGACGATGGTCGAGACCGTCAGCGCAACCAGCGGCGTCACGGTGTCGCCGACGCCGCGCATCATCGCCGTCAGCAGCAGGAATGCGAAGGTGATGGGCATCGTGATCATCATGATCCGCGCATAAGCCACCGCGGCGTCGAGGACGTCGGATGGCGTCGCGAGCGCGATCAAGAGCGGGCGCGCGAACAGGCCGCCTAGGATCGCGATCGCCAGCGCGAGCAGCAGCGTCACGGTCATGGTGGTGCCGGCGACCGCTTTCACCCGGTCGGGCTCGCCGGCGCCCCAGGCCTGGCCGATCATGACCGAGGCACCGGCGCTCAGGCCGATCACGAAGGAAATGAAGAAGAACATCACCGGAAAGAACACCGAGACGGCGGCGAGCGCGTCGACGCCGATCATCTGGCCGAGATAGACGCCGTTGATGGTGCCGAACAGCGACTGCAGCACGTTGCTGAGCAGCATCGGCGCGAGAAAGGCGAGGAAGGCTTTGCGCAGGGAAGGAGGCTTTGACACGTTCAATTTCCAGGAATGGTACCGAGCTTGTGCGGTTTGGTGAGTAGGTCAGGCAGCACGTACCGCTGTCGTCCCTGCCTAGTGCGCAATTGCGCACGGGAGCAGGGACGACATCCCGTTCGAGGTTACTCATCCGGACTATTCAAAAGCGTTAGTCCGCGCTATAGGCGAGCCGGATCGCGTGATCGCGGATATCGGCCGGCCAGTCCGCGATCAGCGCCGCAAAGCGGCGCCGGTCGTGGGCGAACAGGGCGCGGATCGCATCTTCATAGTTCGGCCGGTTGCCGGCCATGACAGTCATGAAGCGATAGGCGGCGTCCTGCGCGCTGCGCGTGCGGTCCTTGTCGCCGCTTGAGCGCCGCGCCTCGTCGATCAATTTGCGGATCGCAACCGATGCGCCGCCCTTCTGCTGCGCGAGCCAGTCCCAATGCCGTGGCAACAGCGTGATCTCGCGCGCGACGACGCCAAGCTTCGGTCGACCGGGCCCGCGCGGCGCGGTCGGCGCCGCCGGCTCCCCGTCGGGCGGAGGCGCGAGCTTCGGCAGGCGGCCCAGCACGTCGTCGACCGAGCCGCGAAAATCGATATCGACCAGCGCCGAGGTGCGGCCGTTGAACACCAGGATCGCGGCGTCCTTGCGCTGGTCGAGGTGTTGCTTGGCGGTGCGCGCAACCTCCGGGAGGTCGCCGGCCCCGATGCGGTGCTCGCCTTCGAAGGCGACATAGGCAGGATTCATGGTAGACCTCTCCGATTGCGCGACCTATTGCCCGGGTAATCATTAGCAATCACGGCGCGTGGATCTCGATTTTCGTGTTGCCGGCTGGCGCCAAACGCCGTCCATTTCAGAGGATGCCCATGCTGACGGTTCATCACCTCAACAATTCCCGCTCGCAGCGCGTGCTGTGGCTGCTCGAGGAATTGGGTGTGCCCTACGAGATCGTGCGCTACCAGCGGCAGCCCGACATGCGGGCGCCGAAGGAGCTGCGCGCGATCCATCCGCTCGGCAAGTCGCCCGTCGTCACCGACAACGGTCACACGATCGCGGAATCCGGCGCGATCCTCGAATACATCATCGCGACCTGCGGCGACGGGCGCCTGATCCCGCCGGCCGATACGCCGGAGCGGCTGCGCTACACCTATTGGCTGCACTACGCCGAGGGGTCGGCGATGACGCCGCTGCTGCTGAAGCTCCTGTTCACGCTGATGCCGAAGCGCGCGCCGGCGCTGCTGCGGCCCCTGGTGCGCAAGGTGTCCAACACGGCGCTGTCGACGCTGGTCAATCCGCAGCTCAAGCAGCACATGGCCTATTGGGAGGGCGAGCTCGGCAAGAGCGAATGGTTCGCCGGCAGCGAGTTTTCCGGCGCCGACATCCAGATGAGCTTTCCGCTCGAGGCTGCCGCGGCGCGCGGCGGGCTCGAGGACGGCCATCCCAGGTGCGTCGCGTTCCTCGAGCGCATCCACGCCCGCCCGGCCTATGCGCGAGCGCTGGAGAAGGGCGGGCCGTATCAAGTCGGCCGGTAAATTCGCGGTCATCACAGCGGCTCGGGTTTCGATGCTGCTATTTTTTATCCGGGTAATATTGCCTTGTCAATAATGCCCGGGTATAAATAGCGTTCCTGGACCATTGGAGCCGTCATGAAGATCGAGGACCGCAAGCAAGCCATCGCCGACTACAAGAAACGCGCGAGCGTTGCCGGCGTGTTCGCGATCCGCTGCCGCGCGACCGGCGAGGTCTGGGTCGGGCAGGCGCTCGATCTCGACAAGATCGAGAACCGCATCTGGTTCACGCTGCGGATGGGCAGCCATCGCAACGCGGAGCTGCAGCGCGCCTGGACGGCCCACGGCGCGGATCATCTCTCACTCGAAACGCTGGAGCGGATCGAGGACGAGGAGCTTGCCTATGTGCGCGACACGCTGCTGAAGGAGCGCGTGCAGCATTGGCGCGCAGAGCTGAATGCGTTCGCGGTGTAGCTCAAAGCATGATCCGGAAAAGTGCGACGCGGTTTTCCGGAAAGATCATGCTGAGACAAGGAGCTAAAGCGCGATGATGATTCAACCTAATCTCATCGCGCTTTAGTGTGACGGCAGCGGCTGCACGGTGACGCCGGGCGGCGGCACGTCGTCGTCGGGCACGAAGAAGTCCGACATCAGCGGCACCGAGGGATCGACGCGGTAGCGCTCGAAGTCGCGCATGCCATTGGCATAGAGCACCTTGTCGTCGATGCAGAAATGCCCGGTGAATTCGCGCGACGGCCGGGTGATGATCGCGTAGGCCGCATCGCCCATGATCTCGGGCGTGCGGCTCGCGCGCATCATGGCATCGCCGCCAAGCAGGTTGCCGACCGCGGCGGTCGCGATCGTGGTGCGCGGCCACAGCGCGTTGACGGCAATGCCGGCCGATTTCAATTCGCCCGCCAGCCCGAGCACGCACATGCTCATGCCGAACTTCGCCATCGTGTAGGCGGTCGAGTGCTCGAACCATTTCGTCTTCATGTCGAGCGGCGGGGACAGCATCAGGATGTGCGGATTCTCCGCCTTCTTCAGGTGTGGAATGCAGTATTTCGACACCATGAAGGTGCCGCGGGTGTTGATATCAATCATCAGGTCGAACCGCTTCATGTCGGTTGCCTGCGAATTGGTCAGGCTGATGGCGCTGGCATTGTTGACGCAGACGTCGATGCCGCCGAACTCGGCGACGGTCTGCTCGATCGCCGCCATCACCTGCGCCTCGTCCCTGATGTCGCAGAGCACCGGCAGCGCCTTGCCGCCGGCGGCGCGGACCTCGTCGGCGGCGGTGTAGATCGTGCCTTTCAGCTTCGGATGCGGCTCGGCGGTCTTCGCCGCGATCGCGACATTTGCGCCGTCACGCGCGGCGCGCAGCGCGATCGCCAGCCCGATGCCGCGGCTCGCGCCCGAGATGAACAGCGTTTTGCCTTTGAGGGATGTCATGGCAGCCTCCTGTTAGGACGCACACTATCAGGGCTCCCTCCCCCGCAAGGGCAGGGCTATCGCATGTGACCGAGGAGTTCGAAGAGGAACGCATCGTTCCATCCGGCGCGTTTGAGCTTGCCGCGCAAGGAGCCTGTCGTGTCCGGGTGGGCTTGGGCGACGTTGAGGGCCAGGCGCCTGAGCACGGCCAGGTTGGCCGGCCCGTTGTCCTTGCGGTTGCGGGCGAGGTCCTCGTCGAGGGTGACATCGAGCGGCCAGTGCAGGTTATTTTCGATGCCCCAATGAGCGCGGACGATACGCAGGACGTCTTTGCGGCTGTAGGGGCGGCTCATCAGGAAGTAGCGCTCGACCGTGTCGTCCTGTCCACGCTTGCTGGTGATGCGGGCGACAGCTTTGAGGCCCGGGAAGTCGTGCTTCTTGGCCATGCCGGGAGCCGGCGCAACGAGAGCAACACGCTTGTCGGTGCGTCCATGGTCCGCATCGGTGGTGGCGAGCGAAGTCTTGCCCTTGCGTTTGACGGCGCAGATTGCGGCTTTGGCATCCTCCAACAGAGCGGGCTGGTTCGCCTTCACCGCCAGCACGTAGTCACCGCCCCGTGCCACGATCGCTTTGGCCATCGCGCGGTGGCAATGCAGGGCATCGGCCGTGACTACGCAGCCCTTGAGCTGCAAGAGCTCAAGCAACTGCAGGGCACCGTCGACTTCGTTGTTGTTCGGCGCCAGCACATTGGCAAGCGCCATGCGCGTCTGCGCCGCCCAGGCGGTCACCATCACCGGCGGCATGTGGCTCCTGCCGCGTTCGTAGCCGCGTCGCAACGCTTTGCCGTCGAGCGCGATCACACCGCGCGGCCGCTTGATCTTCGCGCCTTGCGCAAAATCCTTCATAAAACGCCGGAACGCGACCTCAAACGCCTTCGGGTCGAGCATCCGGAACACCCGACTGAACGTGTCGTGGCTCGGCAGGCCGTTCCTGAGCACCAGCACATCCTGCCAAAGGTAGGCCTTCATCCGGGCAAACAGCGCCATATCGGTGCAACTCGTCGCCCCGCACAGCGTCGCCATCAGCGCGATGAACAAGATCTCGGTCAGGTCATGCAGCGCGTTGTCGGCCCGCGGGTCCGGCAAATCCTCAAAGCACTCGGCAAATCGTTGCATCGGCCGCTCCCTTCAGATCAGGAACTGCCTTCAGAATCCCTTTCCTTCGATTCGGCAACTACTTGCACGCGCACACATGCGATTCCCCTGCCCGCAGGGGGGAGGGGACGACCGAGCAAGCGGCGCCGCCACAGCCCTACCTCACCGCCTACCCATCCGCATGCAGCACGCGCCCGCGCGTTTCCGGCAGCGCGTAGGCGGCGATGAAGAACACGCCGTAGGCCGCCACCGCGAAGATCGCGATCGCGTTGGCGAGCGTGGTCGTGGTCGACAGCGCGCCGACCAGGAACGGGAACAGCGCGCCGATGCCGCGGCCGAAATTGTAGCAGAAGCCCTGGCCCGAGCCACGCAGCCGGGTCGGATACAGTTCGGTCAGGAACGCGCCCATGCCCGAGAAATAGCCCGAGGCAAAGAAGCCGAGCGGGAAGCCCAGCACCCACAGCACCTCGTTGGACAGCGGCAGCTGGGTGTAGAGCAGCACCACCGCGATGGCGCCGATCGAGAAGATCAGGAACAGGTTGCGCCGGCCGATCCGGTCGGCGAGCCAGGCACCGACCAGATAGCCGATGAACGAGCCGATGATCAGCGTCGCGAGATAGCCGGTCGAGCCGACCACGGAGAGCTTGCGCTCCGTGGTGAGGAAGCGCGGCACCCAGAAGGTGATGGCGTAATAGCCGCCCTGCATGCCGGTGCCGACCAGCGACGCCAGCAGCGTGGTCTTCAGGATCGGTCCGTGGAAGATCTCCCACAACTTGGCGGGGCCGCTGCCGGAGGCCTGCGCCTGCGCCATGGTCGCGGCGGAGATTTCGGGCTCGGTGACGTAGCGGCGCAGATAGAACACGAGCAACGCCGGCAGCGCGCCGATCACGAACATCCAGCGCCAGGCGTTCTCCGCCGGCAGCACCGAGAACAGGATCGCCTGCGCCAGCACCGCGAGGCCCCAGCCGACCGCCCAGCCGGACTGCACCGAGCCGACCGCGCGTCCGCGATATTGCGGCCGGATCGCCTCGCCGATCAGCACCGCGCCGGCCGCCCATTCGCCGCCGAAGCCGAGGCCGAGCAGCGCACGGGCGATCAGGAGCTGATCGAAATTCTGCACCAATGCGCAGACCAGCGAGAAGAACGAGAACCAGATGATGGTGAGCTGCAGCGTCTTCACCCGCCCGATGCGGTCGGACAGATAGCCGCCGAGCCAACCGCCCACGGCGGAGGCCAGCAATGTCACGGTGCCGGCGAGCCCGGCGGTGCCGGGGTCAACTTTCCATAGCGTGATGATGGTGCCGATCACCAGCGGATAGATCATGAAATCCATGCCGTCGAGCGTCCAGCCCGACGCGCAGGCCCAGAACGTGCGCCGCTCCTGCAGGTTCATGTCGCGATAGAAGGCGAGGAGGCTGGTGTCCTCGATCTCTGCAACTTCCATCGGTTTGGATTCGGCCGTGCTCATGCGCGTTCCCCGGAGAAATCTTTCACCGGCTCTTTGCGATCCGCGGCCGGAGTTACGCGGACCGCCAATCTATCGCGATGTTGCAGGTGGGGCAAAGGCGGGTTTTGCCACTTCTAGGTCTTTAGTTTGAGCATGATCTTTTCGGAAAACCGCTACGCACTTTTCCGGATCAAGCTCTAGTATCCCGCAGCCTCCGTGCCGCGCGTGCGCGGATCCGGCGCGCCGAGCAGACCGTTGGTCGTGACGAGGATCGAGTTCGCGGAGGAGTAGCCGAGCGGCTCGACCAGCTTGTGGCCCTTGGCTTTCAGCTCGGTCAGCACCGCGTCGGGAAAGCCGCGCTCGATCCGGACCTCGTCCGGCAACCATTGATGGTGCATGCGGGGCGCGGCGACCGCGGCCGCGATGTCCATCTTGTAGTCGATCACGTCGACGATGATCTGCGTCACGGCGGAGATGATGCGGCTGCCGCCGGGCGAGCCCGTCACCAGCACCGGCTTGCCGTCTTTCAGCACGATGGTCGGCGACATCGACGACAGCGGGCGCTTGCCGGGGCCCGGCAGATTGGCCTCGAAGCCGACCAGGCCGAAGGCGTTGGAGGCGCCGGGAGCTGCGGTGAAATCGTCGAGCTCGTTGTTGAGCAGCACGCCGGTGCCGTCGGCGACGAGGCCGACGCCGTAGGGGAAGTTCAGCGTATAGGTGTTGCTGACGGCGTTGCCGCCGGCGTCGACGACCGAATAATGCGTGGTGTTGTCGCCTTCGCGCGGCTGCTTCGCGTTGCGCACATCGGTCCAGGGCGTGGCGCGGGCAAGATCGATGGTCGCGCGCTGTCTGGCGGCATAGTCCTTGTCGATCAAGAGCTGCGTCGGCGCGTCGACGAAGGCGGGATCGCCGAGATAGCGCGCGCGATCGGCATAGGCCCGCTTCATCGCCTCGATCATCACATGCAGCGAGGCGGCCGAGCCCTGCTTCATGTCGGACATCGGAAAGCCTTCGAGGATGTTGAGGATCTCGAGCAGCACGACGCCGCCGGAGGAGGGTTGCGGCATCGAGACGATGTCGTAGCCGCGATAGCTGCCGCGGATCGGCGTGCGGATCACCGGCTGGTAGGATTTCAGATCCTCGAGGGTGAAGATGCCGCCGGCATTCTTGATGCCGCTGACAAGCTTCTCGGCGACGGCGCCTTGGTAGAAGCCGCGCGGGCCTTGTTCGGCAATATCAGTCAGTACGCCAGCGAGATCGCCCTGGATCAGGCGGTCGCCCTCGCGGAGCGGCGTGCCGTCGGCGTGCGAGAACGTCCTGGCCGAATTCGGCCAGCGCGACATGCGGCGATACATGTCGTTCAGCGTGTCCGATGTGTCGTCGGTGACGACGAAGCCGTCGCGCGCGAGGTCGATCGCGGGCTTGAGGATCTGCGCCAGCGTGAACTTGCCGGAGCCATATTTCTCCAGGGCCAGCGCGAGGCCCGCGACCGTGCCGGGCACGCCGATCGCAAGCGCGGAGTTGCGCGACTTGTCGGGATCGGGCTTGCCGTCGGCGCTCAGGAACATGTCGCGGGTCGCGGCCTGCGGCGCAGTCTCGCGATAGTCGATCGCGACATCCTCATTGCGGCCGGCGAGATGGATCACCATGAAACCGCCGCCGCCGATATTGCCGGCGCGCGGATAGGTCACCGCCATCGCAAAGCCGGTGGCGACAGCGGCGTCGACCGCATTGCCGCCCTGTCGCAGGATGTCGGCGCCAACTTGCGCAGCCAGCTTCTCCTGCGCCACCACCATGCCGTTTTCGGCGCGAATGCTGCGAATCGTGTCCGCGGCTGAAGGTTCATAGAAGCGGCGCTGGACCTGGCCGAGGGCCGGCGTCGCGATACCAATCACCAGGAGAGCGGCAAACAGCCGTCGCGACATCGTTGCCGTCAGCGCCATCGAAATGTCCTGCCCTGTTCATCGCCGTATCAGTCAAACCGGCTCATGCTATATGGGAGCGGATTGGAGCGGCAAAAGCCTGCCTGTGGTTCGAGTTGGGGAATATCTTTCGCGATGACGGCAACAATGCAGACGGGCGCCGGTGACGCGAAGGCCTCCACCAAGGTTTATCCTGGCCGCGCAGCCGTCATCAGCTGGATCTTCTTCGACTGGGCCGCGCAGCCTTATTTCACGCTGATCACGACCTTCGTGTTCGCGCCTTATTTCGCGAGCTTCGTCGCGCCGGATGCCGCGAGCGGCCAGGCCCTGTGGGGCTTTGCCACCGCGGCCGCGGGACTTGCGATCGCGCTGCTGTCGCCGGTGCTGGGGGCGATCGCCGATGCCAGCGGCCGCCGCAAGCCATGGATCGCCGGCTTCGGTGCGCTGCTCGTGATCGGCGCCAGCGCGATGTGGATCGGCAAGCCCGGCAATCCCGACATCATCCCTATGCTGTTGCTCGCCTATGCGATCGCAAGCGTCGGCGTCGAGTTCGCAACCGTGTTCAACAATGCGATGATGCCGACTCTGGTGCCGCCGGACAGGATCGGGCGGCTGTCAGGCACCGGCTGGGCCACCGGCTATGTCGGCGGCATCCTGAGTCTTGTTCTCGTGCTCGGCTTCCTCGCCGCCAATGCCGAGACCGGCAAGACGCTGTTCGGCTTTTCGCCGCTGTTCGGTCTCGATCCGGCCATGCATGAAGGCGACCGCATCACCGGGCCGCTGACCGGGCTCTGGTTCATCATCTTCGTGACGCCGATGTTCCTGTTCACGCCGGACTATCCGACGAAGCGCCCGATGCGCGCGGCGCTCGGCGAAGGCCTGCGCGAGCTCAGGGAATCGCTGTCGAGCCTGCCGAAGCAGAAGTCACTGGCGCGGTTTCTGCTGGCGAACATGATCTACACCGACGGGCTGGTCTCGCTATTCGCGTTCGGCGGCATCTATGCCGCCGGCACGTTCGGCTGGGACACGATCCGGATCGGCACCTTCGGTATCATCCTCGCGGTCGCCGGCACGTTCGGCGGCTGGATCGGCGGCAAGCTCGACGATGGATTCGGACCGAAGCGCGTCATCACCGGCAGCCTCGTAATCCTGCTGTTCGCGATCGTCGTGATCCTCACCGTGAACAAGGATTCCATCCTGTTCATCCAGGTCGCGCCGCCGGTGCCCGGCGGTGCGTTGTTCGCGGGCGCTGCCGAGCGCGCCTACATCGTGCTGGGCTGCCTGATCGGCGCCACCGGTGCGCCACTGCAGGCGGCTTCGCGCTCGCTGCTGATCCGCCTCGCGCCGAAGGATCGCATCGCGCAGTATTTTGGCTTGTTCGCGCTCACCGGCAAGGTGACGTCGTTCATCGGCCCGCTCCTGATCGGCGCGATCACCGCGGCGACCGCAAGCCAGAAGGCCGGCATGGCGGTGCTGGTGGCGTTCTTCGTGGCGGGGCTGGCGCTATTGGCGAAGGTGCGGGAGTAATCACACCTGTCGTCCCGGCGAAGGCCGGGACCCATAACCACCGGCCATGGTTGGCGAGGGACAACTAACCCCAGCGTGCCTTCGATAGATCACGCGGTATGGGTCCCGGCCTTCGCCGGGACGACAACCGGATGGGCTAATGCCTGAAATGCCGCACGCCGGTGAACACCATCGCGATGCCGTGCTCGTCGGCGGCCTTGATCACCTCGTCGTCGCGCATCGAGCCGCCGGGCTGGATCACCGCAGTGGCGCCGGCCTCGATGCAGGCGAGCATGCCGTCGGCGAACGGGAAGAAGGCGTCGGAGGCGACCACCGAACCCTTGGTCAGCGGCTCGGCGAGCTTCAGCTCGGCCGCCGCATCCAGCGCCTTGCGCGCGGCGATGCGCGCGGAATCGACCCGGCTCATCTGGCCGGCGCCGATGCCGACGGTGGCGACGTCCTTGGCGTAGATGATGGTGTTCGACTTGACGTGCTTGGCGACGCGGAACGCGAATTTGAGATCGCGCAGCTCGGCGTCGGTCGGCGCGCGCTTGGTCGCGACCTTCAGGTTCATGTCCTCGACCACGGCATTGTCGCGGCTCTGCACCAAGAGGCCGCCGGCGACGGTCTTGGCGGTGAGACCGACCGCACGCGCGTTCGGCAGGCCGCCGGCGAGCAGCAGGCGCAGATTGCGCCGGCCGGCGATGATCGAGATCGCCTCCTCGGTCGCGTCGGGCGCAATGATCACCTCGGTGAAGATGCCGATGATGGCGCGCGCGGCGTCCGCATCGAGCGTGCGATTGACCGCGATGATGCCGCCATAGGCCGAGGTGGAATCGCAGGCCAGCGCGCGGGCATAGGCGGTGGCGAGATCGGGACCCTCGGCAACGCCGCACGGATTGGCATGCTTGACGATCACGCAGGCCGCGGTGCGCTGCGGATCGAACTCGCCGACGCATTCATAGGCCGCGTCGGTGTCGTTGATGTTGTTGTAGGACAGTTCCTTGCCTTGCAGCTGGCGTGCGGTCGCAACGCCCGGCCGCTTCTCCGGCGTGGCATAGAACGCCGCGGTCTGGTGCGGGTTCTCGCCATAGCGCAACGACTGGATCAGTTTGCCGCCGAAGGCGCGGAAATCCGGCGCCTTGGTGTCGAGCTGCACGGCAAACCAGTTCGAGATCGCGGCGTCATAGGCCGCCGTGCGCGCATAGGCCTTGGCGGCGAGCCGCCGGCGCAACTGAAGCGAGGTCGCGCCCTTGTGCGCGGCAAGCTCGTCGAGCACGGCAGAATAGTCGTTCGCCTCGACCACCACGGCGACGTCGTCATGGTTCTTGGCCGCGGCGCGGATCATCGCCGGGCCGCCGATGTCGATGTTCTCGATGCACTCCTCGAAGCCGGCGCCTTTGTCGACGGTGGCCTCGAACGGATAGAGGTTGACGACCAGAAGATCGATCGGCGCGATGCCATGCGAGGCCATCGCCGCAGCGTGTTCCTTGTTGTCGCGGATCGCGAGCAGGCCGCCGTGCACCTTCGGATGCAGCGTCTTGACCCGGCCATCCATCATCTCGGGGAAGCCAGTGAGCTCGGAGACGTCCCTGACCTTCAGCCCGGCCGCTGCGATCGCCTTGGCGGTGCCGCCGGTCGAGACCAGCTCGACGCCATGGTCGGCCAGCGCCTTGGCGAAATCGATCAGTCCGGTCTTGTCGGAAACGGACAACAGAGCGCGGGTCACGCGGCGAAGCTGCTCGGTCATATCGGAAAATCCCTGGCTGTTAAGGCAGCCGGGTAGCATGGTTTTGTGCGGTACGAAACCGGTCTCCGAGGCCGATTCCCCTGAAATTGGCGATGATTGGGTTGAAATCCCGTCTCCCCGTCATCCTGAGGTGCGAGCGCAGCGAGCCTCGAAGGATGCACGGCCCGACTGGTGGCCGTCGACCCTTCGAGACGCCGCTTCGCGGCTCCTCAGGGTGACGGGTCTAGGGTCAGGAGCGCTGCCGATACCTGTCCTACAGCGGCAGTTCCGGCTCGCGGCGGGCGTTGCGGCGCGCGGTGGTGGCGGAGGCCGAGGTCGAGGAGCGCACGAAGCTCCAGCGGATGGTGCCGGCCTGCCTCGCGTCCTGCCGGATCACGATCTGGGAGGTGCGGCGCGGGCCGTCATTGCCGGCCAGGAACACGCTGTCCTCGAGATCGACCTTGTCGTCCATCGCCTCGAAGGTCCAGACGTCGCGGTTGGGCAGCACCAGCATCACGCCGCGGGCATCCGACAGCCGGCTCGCCTTCACCGAAGGGTGCAAATGGAAGCGCAGCGCGAAATCGGCCTCGCTGCCCTTGATGCGGCCGCCCGGCGCCGGCGACAGCGAATCCTCGCCCTCCAGCCGCGTGCCGTCCTGCGCGACCATCAGCACGCGGCGGTGGATCACGCCGAAGCGCGAGAGATAGCCGTCATGCGAGGCGGTGAGCACGTCGCCGTCGGGAACGGCTTCGCGGTAGCTCTCGACATTGCTAGGCCCGCTGGTGACGGGCGCGCCGCGGAGCAGCCGCTTCATCGCCGACAGCTCGACGAACTGGCACGACGAGGCGTCGCGATAGGTCAGCGTCGAATGCGCCGCGGTGGAGCGCGCGAACGGCCGCCAATTGTCGCGGCCTGTGCTCGGCATGCCGCAATTGACGACGATGCGGCTCACCCCGGAGGAGAGCTCGAACGACAGGCAGCCGGCATGCGCGTCCTGGCTGACGCTTGCCGGCGGCGGCGCGCCGGTGTCGATGATCAACGCGGTGTTGCCGGCATCGAGGCGCTGGAAGCCGGTATGCGGCATGCTCGCCATCGGCACCCCGCGGGTGTCGTCATAGGCGAGCAGCGTCGCGACGAGATCGGACGGCGCGGTGCTCATGCCGTTGAACAGCGCGAAGCTGCCGTCGCCGTGACGGAAGAAGCGCAGCATCGGCATCATGCGATCGATGGCGTTGAGCAGTGCCGGCGGCGGCGCGATGTTGCGTGCGGCGAAGGTCTGCCGCAGCGGCAGGAGATCGCTGAGCAATTCGACCAGCGCGCCGGGATTGCGCGAGATGTGGCCGCCATCGGGCAGGATCTGGCGCTGCAATTCGTCGGACAGTTTGCGGGTTGCCGATTTGATGTTGCGCGCCTGGTTGGCGAGACAGAGCGAGGCGTAGCACAGCGCGATCAAGACCTGCAGGCGCGGCACGCCGTCATTGTCGAGCGTCGCGTGGCGCAGATAGCGGATCTCGCGCGCCAGCCCGCGCAGATATTTGCGGTAGAATTTTCCGTCGGTGTCGCCGAGCACCAATGGCGCCTGCGACAACAGCGAGATCACCCGCCGCGCGCGCACATCGGCGCGGCGCTCCAGCGGCCGCTTGCGGGCCTGGTTGGAGATCCAGTCGTCGACCAGCGAGCGGGCGTTGGCGCGGGTCAGCGCGGTGTCGGCGGCGCGCAGATGGCGCAGCCAGCCGAAGCCGAGCAGGGCGGCTTCCCAGTCCTCCGACGGCGGCTCGAGATCGAAGATCGAGCGGCCGTGGCAGGTGACGATCTTGCCGGCGAAAACGAATCGTCCGGCGTAGATCTCGGCCGCGCGGGTGGCGTCGGCGGTCCGCAGGTCGTGCGGGGCGATGATCAGCCGGTCGGTGCGGCCGGGCCAGAGCCGCGACAGCGCAACCGTGCTCCCGCTGGCGCGCGCGATCATGCTGCGGGCAAAGCGGCCAGCAATCAGCGTCGAGATGCGTCTGCTTTGAGCGACCGACACGCCTAACCTTGCGGGGAGGGAATTTTCAACGAATCCTTATTTAATCCGGAAACGCGGCCAAGACACCTGCCAAGACACCCTCTTGATACCGCACGAATCACTTCGAGCTTAGAAGACTGAAGTTTAAAATCAGGATTTAACCAGCCGGGCCGCGTAAAAGCCATCCAGCCCGCCGAGCCGCGGGTCGGCATTGGGCAAATGGCTCGGCAAAGTGCGCAGATCGCCGTCGGCGGTGATGATGTCGTCGAGGCCGGCGACCTCGCTTGTCTCGACCGGCGCACGGCGCAGGCCTGATTCGCTCGCCAGCAGCGCGGCGATCGCGTGCTCGCCTTCCTCCGGCTCAAGCGAGCAGGTGCAGTAGACCAGCGTGCCGCCGGGCTTCAGCAGATTGGCGGCCTTTTGCAGCAGCCGCTTCTGCAGCGCCGACAGCGCCGCGATGTCGCCTTCCTGCCGCAGCCAGGCGACGTCGGGATGGCGGCGGATGGTTCCCGTCGAGGTGCAGGGCGCATCGACCAGGATACCGTCGAAGCTCGCGGCTTCCGCCGGCCATTCGGCGGCGTCGGCGACGACCGTCTCGGCCTGCAACTCCAACCGCGCGAGATTGTCACGCAGTCGCGCGACCCGCACCGGCGAGCGGTCGATCGCGGTGACATGCGCGCCGGCCAGCGCGAGCTGGGCGGTCTTGCCGCCGGGCGCGGCGCAGAGATCCGCGACCGCCTTGTCCTTGATATCGCCGAACAGCCGCGCCGGCAGCGCGGCGGCGGCGTCCTGCACCCACCACTGGCCTTCGGCAAAGCCGGGCAGCATCGTGACGGAACCTTGCAGCAGCGTGCGCACGGTTCCCGTCGGCAGTATCTCGCCGTGCAGGCGGCTCGCCCATTGTGCAGCGTCCGACTTCACCGTGAGATCGAGCGACGGCTCGTGGCCGAGCGCAAGCGCCATCTCGCGCGCGGTGGCCTCGCCGTAATGCGCGTTCCAGCGCGCCAGCATCCATGGCGGCAGGTCCAGCGTCTGCGCGCTGATCTCGTCGATCAGCCCCTGGCCTTCGCGCGCGCAGCGGCGCAGCACGGCGTTGACGAGCCCGGCATATTTCGCGGCGCGCCGGTCGGACTGCACCAGCCGCACCGAGAGATCGACCGCGGCATGGTCAGGCACGTCCATCCAGAGAATCTGTGCCGCGCCGATCAGGAGCGCGCTCTGCGCGCGCGGCGCATCGGTCGGGATGCCGCGGTCGAGCAGGCGCGACAGCAGGTGGCCGAGCGTGCCGAGCTTGCGCAGGATGGTCGACACCAGCCGGCGCATCAGCGCGCGGTCGCGATCGGCCAGCGATTTCAGGCCGGGATGTGCGCCGGCGCCGTCGAGCTGGTCGTCGAGCGTGCGGTGCTTGTGCAGCACGCCATCGAGGATGTCGGCCGCGATACGGCGGGCCGCGAGGCCGGGGACTTCGGCAGGTACTGCAAATCTTGAAGGAGGCATGAAGCGGAGATATCTCGAAGGTGCTGAGTTACATTCGGCTCATGCCCATCAACTCAAGATCACCTCTGGCATGCGAATATGCCAAATGTAAGAATCGGCTTGCGGGATTTCGCGATCGTGACGTCGTCACTGAGCCAGCACAGAGATATGCAACGCACGGTCGGAAGGTTTTGCCATGTCTGATAAATCGCCATCGTCACCGCCTCTGGAGGCCGTGCCCCGCAAGCCGCTGACGCCGGCCGCGCAACGCGCGCTCGCCGAGGCCGCGGCGCGGCGCAAGGCTGCCGAGGAGGCAGCCGCGCAGAACGCGGCCGCGCGGCCGAAGGAGTTCCAGGGTCCGAAGGGGCCGGAACCGACGCGTTACGGCGATTGGGAGACCAAGGGCATCGCCTCGGACTTCTGAGAGTCTTGCCTGGCGGCTCGACTCGGGCCAGTCTGGGAAAATGTCCCCATACGAAAGAATAAATGCTTATCGTGGGACGGAACATCCGCCCTTCCGCAGGCCTCCTTCACGAAGGTCGCCTTGGGGCCGGCGCGTCTCGGCGGCGCTGCCATGGGTGTTCGTGCTCGGCATTGCCGTCGGCAGCACGCTGCCGATCCGGCAATGGGTGCATTTGCCGCCGACCTGGTCGCTCGGCAGGTCTCGCGACACCGATGTCATCTGGCAGCGGGCCGGCGCGCCCGACATCAGGCACAACGTTGATGTGATCAGGACGATCGACGGCGACACGTTCGAGGCGCGGGTGCATTTCTCGCCGGGCCCGGATCTGTACACGCGTGTCCGGCTGCGCGGCATCGACGCGCCGGAGCTGAAGGCATCCTGCGCGCGCGAACTGCAAATGGCGCAAGCGGCGACGGTGGCGCTGCGCGACCTGCTCGGCCAGGGCGAAGTCGCGATCTACAATGTCGGTCCCGACAAGTATCAGGGCCGCGTCGTCGCCGACGTCGCGACCAGGAAGACCGACAACGTCTCGGCCGCGCTGCTCGCCGCCGGCCATGCCCGCGCCTACAATGGCGGGCACCGCTTCGGCTGGTGCGGATATTTCGCGCGCTAGGCGACAGCGTCAAACCAGGCTTCCGCAAACAAAAAGCCGCGCATCCACGCGGCTCTTCTTCAGGCGAAACGCTGGACGCGATCAGCGGGTGACGACGACCGTCGTGCCGATCTCGACGCGCGAATAGAGGTCGGTGATGTCGGTGTTCAGCATGCGGATGCAGCCGTAGGAGACGAAACCGCCGACCGAGCCCGGCACGTTGGTGCCGTGGATCGCATATTCGCCGCCGGCCAGCGTCATCGCAGCGACGCCCATCGGGTTGTGCGGCGAGCCGCCGGCGATCACGTTCGGGATGCTCGGCTTGTCGCGCTTGACCTCGGCGGGCGGCGACCAGGCCGGATTGCGATATTTGCCGTCGATCTTCGTGGTGCCGGCCCACTGCTTGCCGGACTTGCCGACACCGACCGGGTAACGCATCGCGTGGCCGGAATCGAGAATGAGGTAGAGCCGCCGTTCGTTGGTCTTCACCACGATGGTGCCTGGCTCATAGTTGTCGGCGTGTATTCCCACCATTTCCGGCCGGGCTTCGGCCGCCTGCGACGTCAAAACAACCGCACCAAGGGTAACAGCAGCCGTGGCAGCCAGCGCCACCGCAAACTTCATCGACATCAACCTCTCCACTTCCCAACAGCTCCCGCGAGGAAGCCAAAACGAAGATGCAGAGCCCTTGAAAAACCGGGCCTGCCGGTCTCACGCACGCAAGATTAACCGCGTGTGTTAACCGGGTGGTTTCACACCGGCCGCGAGACACGTCCTGATGGCGCTGAGAAAAGGAAAAGTTCGGATTAAAGTAAATGACCTGAAAACAACACTTGGCCACAAACGCGCCCTAATCGCGCCATGCCTCTGACAATCCCGTGAAGCGGCCCGTTGCAGAAAGGGCCGCGGCGGTGATCGCGCGCGGCCCTTCTTTTGTCTTCTGATCCTTGCTGCTGCTGGCCTTACGCCGGCGCGCCCTTCTTGTTCTGACGGTTCTGCACGAGGTCGTCGACCACGGCCGGATCGGCCAGGGTCGAGGTGTCGCCGAGACTCGACGGCTCGTCCTCGGCGATCTTGCGCAGGATGCGGCGCATGATCTTGCCGGAGCGCGTCTTGGGCAGGCCGGGCGCGAACTGGATCAGGTCCGGCGAGGCGATCGGGCCGATGTCCTTGCGGACCCAGGCGACCAGCTCCTTGCGCAGCGCTTCGGTCGGCTCGGTGCCCTTCATCAGCGTCACATAGGCATAGATGCCCTGGCCCTTGATGTCGTGCGGGTAGCCGACGACGGCGGCTTCCGACACCGCCTCATGCGCGACCAGCGAGCTCTCGACCTCGGCGGTGCCCATGCGGTGGCCGGAGACGTTGATGACGTCGTCGACGCGGCCGGTGATCCAGTAGTAGCCGTCGGCATCGCGCCGGCAGCCGTCGCCGGTGAAATACTTGTTCTTGTAGGTCGAGAAATAGGTCTGCTCGAACCGCGCATGGTCGCCATAGACCGTGCGCATCTGGCCCGGCCATGACTTGGTCAGGCAGAGATTGCCCGAGGTCTCGCCGTCCAGCGTCTTGCCGTCGGCATCGACGATCTCCGGCACCACGCCGAAGAACGGCCGCGTCGCCGAACCGGGCTTCAGCTTGGTCGCGCCGGGCAGCGGCGTGATCAGGATGCCGCCGGTCTCGGTCTGCCACCAGGTGTCGACGATCGGGCAGCGGTCGTCGCCGACCACGCGGTAATACCACTCCCAGGCTTCCGGATTGATCGGCTCGCCGACCGAGCCGAGCAGGCGCAGCGATTTGCGCGAGGTCTTCTTCACCGGTTCGTCGCCGCCCTGCATCAGCGCGCGGATCGCGGTCGGTGCGGTGTAGAAGATGTTGACCTTGTGCTTGTCGACCACGTTCCAGAAGCGCGAGTTGTCCGGATAGTTCGGCACGCCCTCGAACATCAGCGTGGTAGCGCCGTTGGCGAGCGGCCCGTAGAGAATATAGCTGTGGCCGGTGACCCAGCCGACGTCGGCGGTGCACCAGTAGATGTCGCCGTCGTGATAATCGAACACGTATTGATGCGTCATCGACGCAAACACGAGATAGCCGGCCGAGGTGTGCAGCACGCCCTTCGGCGTTCCGGTCGAGCCCGAGGTGTAGAGGATGAACAGCGGGTCTTCGGCATGCATGTGCTCGGCCGGGCATTCCGTCGTCACCATGGTGGCGGCCTCGTGATACCAGAGGTCGCGGGTCGGGTTCATGTCGATCTTGCCGCCGGTGCGCTTCACCACCACGACCCAGTCGACGCCGCCGGTCTTGGCAATGGCGGCATCGACATTGGCCTTCAGCGGCACTTTCCTGCCGCCGCGCAGGCCCTCGTCAGCGGTGATCACCACCTTCGAGTCGCAATCCTTGATGCGTTGCGCGAGGCTGTCCGGCGAGAAGCCGCCGAACACCACCGAGTGGATGGCGCCGATCCGCGCGCAGGCCAGCATGGCGTAGGCCGCTTCCGGAATCATCGGCAGATAGATCGTGACGCGGTCGCCCTTCTTGACGTTCCGCGTGCGCAGGATGTTGGCCATCTTGCAGACTTCGTCGTGCAGCTGGCGGTAGGTGATGTGCCTGGATTCGGAGGGATCGTCGCCCTCCCAGATGATCGCGGTCTGGTCGCCGCGCTTGTCGAGATGGCGGTCGATGCAGTTCCAGGCGACGTTCAGCACGCCATCCTCGAACCATTTGATCGAGATGTTGCCCGGTGCGAAGGAGACGTTCTCGACCTTGGTGAAGGGCTTGATCCAGTCGATCCGCTTGCCGTGCTCGGCCCAGAAGCCGTTCGGGTCCTTGACCGAGTGCGCGTACATCTCGCGATATTTGGCGTCATCGATATAGGCGCGCTTGGCCCAGTCGGCCGACACGTCATAGATCTTCTCGGACATCATTTTCCTCCACTCATTGCCGATCGCATACAACGCAGCGGCAGGCTGTCTTGATCATTGCCGCGATTATGCGTTGCCGCATTCCGGCCCGGCAAGGAAAAAGGACTGTCACTTTCGTCGCGTGGAAGCCGCCGGATAGTCCGCCGGCTTCCGCTTGTGATAGGACGGCTTACCGCAACGCATCGACGAGAGAAACCTATGCGCCATCGCTTGCTCGGGGTCACTGGTCTCTTGGTCGTAGTGGTGTCGTTCTCTGCGCCGTTCGCCGCGCACGATGACGATACGCTGACGCCGATTTTGATGGACGGCTTCAGGCACAATTGAACGAATTGTCGGACGCCGTCGCGACGACCTACGTCAACACGTTCGTGACCGCGTAGTCCTTGGTTGCGGCCAGCGGTTGGACCGGCCCGTGGCTGCAGAACTCGAGCCACGTACCCAGCGAGAGCAGCGCGCGAAAGGGCAAGGTCGCTGACCTGATCTGGGGACCGCGGTGGACCCAGGGCGGTGTTCAAACGCCGGTTTTCGGCACCGCGCTCGCGTCATTTTGTCCGATCCCGGGCAGTCCAAAATCAACGTTAGCGGGCGAATGGCACCCATGAAAGGTAATTTGACACCGTCAATAACTGATTCGCGACTCGCAATGTCGGCTCCGACGCCCTAAATCGCCAAACCGAGGCCGGACGGCCCACCGGAACGAAGCCCGAAGCAACGGCATTACCGGGAGACCAGCGGAACAAGGCGTCTTGCGAGAATGATGGATCAGCAGAATATCGCGGCTGTGCGGCCCATTTCCGCCGATCCCGCTGTCGCCCTGGCAAAGGCACTGGGCCAGTGGCCAAAGCAGACGCCACGCGCAAAGCTGCGATCGCCGTCAACACTCAAACTCGACGCCCCCGCCGCCATCAGAACGACGGTCGAAGAACTGGCGCGCGATCTGGGCCTGCGGCTCGGCGACCAGAACGAACTGACCATCCGCCGCATCAAGCGCGGCAAGACCTATTCATTCGTCCGTGCCAATGGCTCGCGGGTCCGCGATGCGCGGACGATCCGCCGGCTGCACGCGATGGCGGTTCCGCCGGCCTATCGCCAGGTGCGCTATTCCAGCGACCCGAGCTCGCATCTGCAGGCGGTCGGCCGCGATGCCGCGGGCCGGCTGCAATATCGCTATCACGCCGACTGGGAGAAGGTTCGCGAGCAGCGCAAGGCGCATCGCCTCGCCAAGCTGGTGGCCGCGCTGCCGAAGATCCGGCGCAAGGTCTCGGCGTTTCTGTCCGGAGACGAGCCGACCCGCGAGTTCGCGCTGTCCGCGGTGATCGAGCTGATCGCGCGCACCGCGATCCGGCCTGGCAACGAATCCTATGCGCGCCTCAACGGCACCCGCGGCGCCACCACGCTTTTGAAGTCCAACGTCACGCTGGAAGACGACTCCCTGGTGCTGACCTTCAAGGCCAAGGGCGGCAAGGCCGTGCGCAAGGAATGCGACGCGGCCAAGCTGGTGCGTGCGATCGGCATCCTGCGCGGCGTCCCGGGCAAGCGCATGTTTCAGTATTACGACCGTTCCGGCGTGGTGCGGGCCGCTTCGACCACGGCGGTGAACGCGTTCCTGCGCGAAATCGCCGGCATCAAGATCTCGCTGAAGGATTTCCGCACCCTGATGGCGTCGGCCGTCGTCGTGGAATCGCTGTCGCGGATCACGCCGGCCACCAGCCAGCGCGGCCGCAAGCGCCAGGTGCTGGATGCGATCCGCGCCGCCGCCGACCAGCTGTCCAACACGCCGGCGATCTGCCGCAAGAGCTATGTCCACGACACCATCGTCACCGCATTCGAGGACGGCATCCTCGAACGCTTCGCCGCGACGATGGGAGGCTACCGCACCCAGTCCAAGCGCGAGCAATTGCTGGCGCAGGTGGTGATGGCGGCGGGGGCGTAAGCTCGGCCACACCCTGTCGTCGTCCCGGCGAAAGCCGGGACCCATAACCCAAATCTTGATCGTTGAGACGAGCTGTGGCCGCAGCACGCTCTAACGATGCTCGCCTGTGGTTATGGGTCCCTGCTTTCGCAGGGACGACGGTGGAATTCGCCGAACGCTACAGCCCGCCCATCTTGCAGACGTATTTCCATTCGTCCGCGGTCACCGGCTGCACCGAAAGCCGCGAATACTTCACCAGCGCCATGTCGGCGAGCTTCTTGTCCGCCTTGATCGCGGCCATCGTCACCGGCGTCTTCAGCGGCTTGTCGGCCTTGATGTCGACGCAGACGAACTTGCCGGTCTTGTCGGTCGGGTCGGGATAGGCTTCCTTGATGATCTCGGCGATGCCGACGATCTCCTTGCCCTCGTTGGAATGATAGAAGAACGCCTTGTCGCCCTTCTTCATGTTGACGAGATTCTGCCGTGCCGTGAAGTTGCGTACGCCGGTCCAGGCTTCGCCCTTCGCGCCCTTGGCGACCTGATGGTCCCATGACCAGACCGACGGTTCGGATTTCACCAGCCAGTAATTCATCGCAACTCACCCCGTTCGATTGCGCTGCAATCTACAGCGACGCGGATGCCCGCGACAAGCGCGAGCATCCGATCCTGGCGCAGCACTTACTGTTTCAAATATCGATCGAAGAACCTGGCGATGTCGGTGAACGCCTCCTTCGTCTCGGGCGCGTCGGCGTTGAACTGGTATTGCGCGTGGGACTGCCCCTCATAGACATTGAAATCGGCGATCACGCCGGCGCGGCGCAACTTGCGATGCGTGCGAACCGTGTTGCTGAGGAACAGATCGCGCGTGCCCGACGTCAGGATGGTCGGAGGGAAGCCCTTGAAGTCACCATAGATCGGCGAAATGTAGGGATTCTTCAGGCTGGTGCCGTTTGCATAAAGCTTGGCCGCGCGGCCGAGCCATCCGTCCCAGGTCACCAGCACATTGTCGACCCACTCATTGCTCGCGTAGCTGTCGCCGATCTTGTCGATATCGGACCAGGGCGTGCCCGGCGCGATGGCGGCAGGCAGCGGCAGCTTCTCATCCTTCGCCCGCAATACCATCGCAAGCGTCATCGCCCCGCCCGTCGACGTGCCGAAGATCGCCAGCCGGCGGTGCTCGTGCGATTTCAGCACCTCCTTCCAGACCGCCATCGCGTCGTCCATCGCGGCCGGATAGGGGAAGTCCGGCGGCATCCGGTAGTCGACCGAGAGGACCTTGAAGCCGCCAAAGCCCGCCATCATGATGGCTTCCGGCAACGCGGCTTCGCCGGGGCCGAACACGTAACCGCCGCCATGGATGTGGATCAGCAGGCGTCGCCTGTTCTCCAGCGCGATCTTGTTCGGGGTGACGATGTAGCAGTGCACACCGGCAAGCTTGGTTTCCTCGACCTTGACGCCGAGCTTAGCCTTCAGCGCCGGAATACCCGCGATCAGAAGCTTGGCGCGGCGATCGATCAATTCCTTCCATTCCGCCGGGGTTTTGGGATCAGCATTGAAATGCGGCGGATAGGGCGCGCCGATCATTGCCTGCATCTCGGGAGACACGTCGGCGGCTGGATTGCCGATCGATTTGAGCGGCGCGACCCGCTTGCCGTTGTCGGCATTGGCGGCGGCCTCGCTCTTGGCAAGTTCGTCGTAGGAGGTCGCGGTCTGGGCGTGGGCGATAGTGGATGAGGCGGTGAGGGCGACGGCGAGGCTGATCGAAAGGATGGCGCGATGCGATCGACGCATGGGTTTTCCCTTGGGATCCGTTTTCGATTTGTTGGACCGGGATCCGACGGTTCGCCGCCACGCTAGTACGGCGCGCACGGATCGTGAAGCTCCGCCTCGCGCGCCCGTGATGTGCGTTACTCGGCCTTGAATCGCCGCGTCAGCAGGCGTCGATTGTTCTGAGATCTGGAATGGTCTCTGCTGGAATCTGGTGATTGTGCCAAGACGTATTTCTGTGAACGGTGCCGGCTCATCATGCAGGAGACCACATGCTTCTGAATCGCCGCACTTTCGCGGCCTTGACCGCAGCTTCGCTCGCGACGGCGGCAGCGCTGCCGCACCGGGCGCGCACCGCGGGCCGCTCGTCATTCAAGGCGATCGCCTTCGACGGCTTTCCGATCGTCGATCCACGTCCGGTGTTTGCGCGGGTCGAGGAGATGTTTCCGGGCAAGGGCGCCGAGCTGAGCGCTTCCTGGCGCACGCGGCAGTTCGAGTACGGCTGGCTCAGGACCCTTGGCGGACGCTACATCGATTTCTGGCGCGTCACCGAGGACGCGCTGGTGTTCGCGGCCACGGCAATGAAGATCGAACTGTCATCGGAGCAACGCGAGCGTCTGATGCAGACGTATCTGGAGCTCAAGGCGTGGCCCGACGCGGAGCCCGCGCTGCGGCAGCTTCGTGACGCAGGCGTCCGCATGGCGTTCCTGTCCAATCTCACCGCACCGATGCTCGATGCCGTCATCAGGAACTCCCGGCTTGAGGGGCTGTTCGAGGCTCACCTCTCAACCGACAGGGTTCAGGCCTTCAAGCCCGACGCCCGCGCCTACCGGATGGGCGTCGACGCGTTCGGGCTGCGCAAGGAGGAGATCGTCTTTGCGGCGTTCGCGGGCTGGGATGTGGCTGGGGCGAAGTGGTTCGGCTATCCAACCTTCTGGGTCAATCGCAGCCATGCGACCGTCGAGGAGCTTGGCGTCGTGCCCGACGGAACGGGATCCGGATTGAACGATCTCGTCGCCTTCGTGACCGCGTGATGCACGTTACTCGGCCTTGAAGGGCCGCGTCAGCAGGCCTTCGATCGCGGCATCGACGGTCAGCTGGTCGCTCAGGATCGCGGCGACCGCGTTTGACACCGGCATGTCGACCTTTTGCGCGGCGGCGAGCTCGCACAGCACCGGTGCGGTGAACGCGCCTTCGGCGAGCTTGCCGATCGGTGCGGCTTCGCCGCGCCCGAGCGCGAGGCCGAGCGCGAAGTTGCGCGATTGCGCGGTCGAGCAGCTGAGCAGGAGATCGCCCAATCCCGACAAGCCCGAGAGTGTTTCGGTGCGGGCGCCGCAGGTGCGGCCCAATCTTGCGAGCTCGCTGAAGCCGCGTGTGGTCAGCGCGGCGAGCGCGGAGGCGCCGAGATTCTTGCCGACCACGATGCCGGCGGCGATCGCCAGCACGTTCTTGGCCGCGCCGCCGATCTCGACGCCGCGCACGTCGGTGGTATGATAGGGCCGGAACGTCGCCGAGCCGAGCGCCTGGACCAGCGCGCGTGCCAGCGCTTCGTCCCTGGTGGCCAGCGTTACAGCGGTCGGCAATCCGCGTGCGACGTCGTCGGCAAAGCTCGGCCCCGACAGGATCGCGGGTACGGCGCGCGGCGCGGCTTCCGCGATCACCTCGGTCATGAATTTATGCGTGCCGTGCTCGATGCCCTTGGCGCAGGCGATGACAGGCGTGTCGGGTTTGAGATGCGGCGCAAGATGCCCAACCGCCGCGCGCAAATGCTGCGCCGGTGTCACGGCCAGGATGATGTCGGCGTGTGCCGCGGCGGCGATATCCGACGTCACGGCGATGCCAGGCTGAAGCTGGACACCAGCCAGCTTCGGATTGACCCGCGTCGCCTGGATCTGCGCGGCATGCTCGGCATTGCGCGCATACAGCGTCACCTTGCGCCCGGCGCGCGCCGCGACCTCGGCCAATGCCGTGCCCCAGGCGCCGGCACCGATCACGCTGACTGACATATGCGCGGGCATCGCAACCCCTAGCTCAATGTCCGGCGCGGCTGTTGGCGTAGCCGGCCGGCGCCTTGGCGTTGGCGTCGAGCAGCCAGCGCGCGCGCGGCGGCGCCTCCATCGTGTCGGTGAGGCCAAGCGCCATCCGCTCGGCACCGGCCCAGGCGATCATCGCGCCATTGTCGGTGCAGAGCGCCGGCGGCGGGATGATCAGCGTGGTCTGCGCCGTCGCCGCAACCTCCTGCAGCGCGCTGCGGATGGCATGGTTGGCGGCGACGCCCCCGGCCGCGACCAGCGCGCGCGGCGTGCCGAACCGCTCCTGAAACAGCTTCAGGCCGACGCTCAAGCGGTCCGCGGTCGATTCCAGCACCGCGGCCTGGAAACTCGCGCAGAGATCGCTGACGTCCTGCGGTTCGAGCGGCTCCAGCCGGCTGGCTTCATTGCGCACCGCCGTCTTCAGTCCCGAGAGCGAGAAATTCGCATTGGGGCGGCCGAGCATCGGGCGTGGAAAGGCAAACCGCGTCGGGTCGCCGCCGGCCGCCGCGCGCTCGACCTCCGGCCCGCCGGGATAGGGCAGCGACAGCATCTTCGCCACCTTGTCGAACGCCTCGCCCATCGCGTCGTCGACCGTGGTGCCGAGCCGCACATATTCACCGACGCCGACCACGGCGACGATCTGGGTGTGTCCGCCCGAGGCCAGGAACAGGCAGTAGGGAAACGCCAGCGCGCAGGTCAGCCGCGGCGTCAGCGCGTGCGCCTCGAGATGGTTCACCGCGATCAGCGGCGTATCGTGCACCATCGCGATCGCCTTCGCGGTGGTGAGACCGACGATCACGCCGCCGATCAGGCCGGGTCCCGCGGCTGCGGCGACCGCCGACAATTGTCGGTAGCCGACGCCGGCCTCCTTCATGGCGGTGGCGACGATGCCGTCGAGCAGGTCGACATGGGCGCGCGCCGCGATCTCCGGCACCACGCCGCCGAAGCGGGCGTGCTCGTCGGTCTGCGAGCGCACCACATTGGAGAGGATTTTCGCCTGCCCGTCAGCCTGGCGCTCGACCACGGCGGCCGCGGTTTCATCGCAGGTGGTTTCGATCCCCAGCACCAGCATTGGCGGTTCGTGTCCCAATTTCGGTCCTTGTGCTACGAGCATGATCCGGACAGGCCGGAACCGGTTTCCGGCAAGATGATGCTCATCAAAACGTCCGCCCCGGGGTAGCATTGCGAGGTCTTAAAGTGCAATCGGTCGCCAACGTCCAATTTATACGGCTAGAGGCCTGAAATCCTGACAATCCTTGTCACACGACCGCATCCGGACAATGACGCGACGCTCGCGACGCTGCGCCAACGCGGCTTCGACGCCCTGTCGGCACCGGTGCTGCGCTTCGAGCCGGTGCCGTTCCGCGGCGACGACGATGCCGATTATGATGCCGTCATCCTGACCAGCGCCAATGCGCTGCGCGCGGTCGACCTCGCTGCCAGCCCGTTGTTGCGGCTGCCGCTGTTTGCGGTCGGGGCGCACACCGCCGATGCGGCCCGCGCCGCGGGCTTCGACAAGGTGATCGTGGCGAAGGGCGATGCAGTCTCGCTGCGCAATCTCGTGATCGCACGGGTCAAGGCCGGCGAACTCGACGCATCAGCGACGCTGCTCTATCTCGCCGGCGGCGACCTGTCGCGCGATCTCGCGGGCGAGCTCGGCGAGCGCGGGCTCAGCGTCGTCACCCACACCACCTACCGGATGGCGCCGGTGGCCGGCTTCCCAAGGGAAGTCAGCGACGCCTTCATGGCGAACCGGATCACCGCGGTGCTGCACTATTCCCGTCGCAGCGCGCAGGCCTTCCTGGACACGGTACGCGCCGACGGAATCGAGATTTCGGCGCTCGCGCTACCGCAATGCTGCATCTCGGCGGCCGTCGCCGCGGTGCTCCATGACGCCGGCGCGACCAATGTGGTGGTGGCGGCGCGGCCGGACGAAAATGCCCTGCTGGAGGCGCTCGGCCGCACCCTGCGGCCGTGACCGGAATAATTCTTTCGTTTGACCATGATGTTAGGCAATGCTCGGTTATTCGGATCGTGCTCTAAGAACCTGGGCCGATTCTGGTAGAGTATGCGGCCAGCAGTTTTGAGGACCCCCGCGATGGCTGAAGAAAGGCCAGACGACCCAGGATCTTCGCCGGATTCCCGGCCCAAGCGCGCGCCGCCGACCATCGATCTTCAGGCGACCGAAATCTCCAGCGAACCGTCGAAAACGGAGGGGGCCGAGGAAGCCGCCAAGGAGGCTGACCAGGATGCCGGCAAGGCGTCTGCGGACGCGGCGACCCCTGGGGCCGAGCCCCAAGGCGACGCCGCACCGCAGGCGGAGCCGCAGCCCGAGACCGCCTCTGCGGCGCAGGACGCCGAACCGGCGCGGCCAGTGTCGCCCTGGGTGGTGGCGCCGGTGTCGGGTGCGGTCGCCGCGGCGCTGGTGATCGGGGTTGGCTGGCTGCTCGGCTGGCCCGTCGTGCAGCCGGTCCCGGCGCCGCAACCCAATGCCGCCATCGACCAACTCGGCACGCGCCTGAGTGCGCTGGAATCGAAAGCCGGCAGGCCGGTCGCGCCGGCCGCCGATCCCGCGGCGACGGCGCGGCTGGAGGCGCTCGACAAATCGATCGCCGCACTGCGCACCGAGCTCGCCGCGACGCGGGCGCAATCCGACAAGCTTGCCGCGGCCGTCAATGACGCGAAAGCCGCGCCGCGCGATGGCGCGGCTGTGCCTGATATCTCCGGCATCACGGCGCGTATCGACAAGGTCGAGAACGCAGTGAAGGCGCAGGGCTCCGCGATCGCCAGGCAGGACGGCAAGATCGCCGACACCAAGGCCGAGGCGAAGGCCGACGATGTGCCGCTGCGCCGCGTCGTCGCGGCATCGCTGCTCGACGTCGCGGTGCGTCACGGCGATCCCTATGCCTCCGCGCTCGAGGCCGCGAAGGCGCTGTCGGATGATGCCGAGGTGCTGAAGCCGCTCGAGACGTTTGCGAGGTCAGGCGTGCCGAACCCGAACGCGCTGTGCCGCGAGCTGATCGAGATCGTGCCGAAACTTGCGCCGCCTCCGCCTGAGGCTGCGGCGGCCAGCGCCGGGCTGGTCGATCGTCTGAAGGCCGGTGCCTCCACGCTGATCCAGATCGAGCGGACCGACGGCACGGGGACCGATCGCGGCAGCATCGTCGCGCGCGTGACATCGGCCGCCCTGCATAATGACCTCGCATTGACCGAGCGTGAATTGAAGTCGCTGCCGCCGGCGGATCGCACGGCGGCGCAAGCCTGGCTCGCCAAGGTGGACGCGCGCCGCGCCGCGCTCGACGCGTCGCGTAAATTTGCCGACAACGCCATGGCGGCGCTCGCCACGGTCAACCAGTAAGTCTTTGCAATAGGTCTTTGATGATCCGGATCATTCTGTTCCTGCTGCTGATCGCGCTCGCTGCAGCGGGTGCGGCCTGGATGGCCGATCAGCCCGGCGATCTCGTGCTGAATTGGGGCGGCTTGCGGCTGACGTCCAAGCAACCGATGTACCTGCTCGGCCTCGTCGTCGTCGTCGCGATGGTCGCCGGCGTGATCCTGCGCGGGCTCTGGAAGATTCCCGGGCACATCCGCCGCGGTCGGCGCGAGCGGCGCCACGCCCGCGGCCGCCACGCCATCACGCAAGGCCTGCTCGCGATCGGGCATGGCGATTCCGCAGGCGCCCGCGCGCATGCCGAAGTGGCGCGGCGCCACGCCGCAAACGATCCGCTGGCGCTGCTGCTGCACGCGCAATCGGCGCAGCTCGACGGCGATCGCGACGGCGCGCAGCGCGCCTTCCGCGCCATGGCCGAGCGCGCGGACACGCGGCTGCTTGGATTGCGCGGTTTGTTCATCGAGGCGCAGCGCGCCGACGATCCGGTTGCGGCCGTGATGATCGCCGAGGAAGCGCTGAAAATGTCGCCGTCGTCGTCATGGGCCTCGCATGCGGTGCTCGGCTTCTGCTGCGCCAAGGGCGATTGGGCCGGCGCGCTGTCGATCATCGACAACAACCAGAGCGCCGGGCTGATCAACAAGGCGACCTATCGGCGGCAGCGCGGCGTGCTGCTGACGGCACGCGCGCTGGAGTTCGAGACCGTCGATCGCGACTTGTCGCGCTCGAGCGCGATGGAGGCGGTCAAGCTGGCGCCGACGCTGATTCCGGCCGCTGTGCTCGCTGCGAAGTTCGAGAGCGAGGCGCATCAGGTGCGCCGCGCGATGCGCATCGTCGAGACCGCGTGGCTGGCGCAGCCGCATCCCGAACTCGCCGACGCCTATTCGCATGTGCGGCTCGGCGATTCCGCGCGGCAACGCCTGGTGCGGGTCGAGACGCTGGCGGCGAAAACACCTGGCCATATCGAGGGCTCGCTGGCGATCGCGCGCGCCGCGATCGACGCCGCCGAGTTCGCCAAGGCGCGCGCGGCGCTGGAGCCGTTTGTCGCGGCGCCGACGCAACGCGTCGCGCTGTTGATGGCCGAGATCGAGCGCACCGAGCATGGCGACAGCGGCCGGGCGCGGGCCTGGACCCTGCGCGCGGTGCGCGCGCTGCACGATCCGGTCTGGACCGCCGACGGCTATGTCTCGGACCGCTGGCGCCCGGTCTCGCCGGTCACCGGCCGGCTCGACGCCTTCCAATGGCAGACGCCGGTGGCGGCGCTGCCGTCCGGCAAGGGCCATGCCATCGAGCCGTCGCCGTTCGAGGAGGCGATGCTGGCGCCGCGCCGGGTCGAGCCGCCAAAGGAACTGGCCGCCGAGCCGGCGGACGCCAAGCCGGCTGAGCCGGTCGAGATCAAGCCGGTCGAGATCAAGCCCTTGGAGCCGGCCGCGCCGATGGTGCAGGACAACGCCCCGCTGCCGGCGGCCATCGAGGGCGAGCCCGCCCCGGCCCCGGCCGAGCCCGCCGCGCCGGAACCAGTTCCCGCGCCGGCCGCCGAATCGGCGCCCCCGGTGCCTGCCCCCCTGTTCCGGCCCCGGGCCGACCTGCCCAAGGCGGCGCCTGCGCCCATTCCGGCCGTAATCCCGATCGTCCGGGCTCCCGACGACCCCGGGGTCGACGAGGACGGCCCGGTGGACGAATTTGCGGAACAAATCGGCCCGCCCAAGGCCCAAGTGGGCGGTTGGCGCGGATTTCTGTCACGTTTGGGAAGCTAATTCGCGGTTAGATAACCGCCGTGTGGTTCGATAACCGCGTTTTCCTTGCCAATCGGGGTCATGCCCGATATCAGGTGGCCGCGTGATCCGGCCGTTGCCGTTCGCCGCAATAGCTCAGTTGGTAGAGCACGTCATTCGTAATGACGGGGTCGGGGGTTCGAGTCCCTCTTGCGGCACCATTTTTCACACCATTTCCCGCCTCGATGCGCAGGTGAGCTTTGCTCGCGCCGCATAATCTGCTCGTGATCGCAATCGCGACCAGTCCGGTGCTGCGAGCCCGGTTGTCCGTACCCTGTTGGCAAATGTGGCCAGGGATGGATCAGGACGCCGCACAACCCCGGCGGGAGACGCGAAAACACGAAGATAACGCCGCTCAACCCCGGTAGTATCGATGTGGTGCACACCCGCGCCGAGACGGCGCGGTATTCAGATGGGTCGCGATGAGCGTGGCGAGGTCGACGCGCATGCCGATCCGGAACACGCGTCACGTATCCGCCGGTAGTGACTCGAGCGCCACACGAACCGAACTCTAGCGTGCAAGCCGACTAAATGATTGGTGAGATGAGACGCGACATAGAGCAGAATGACCGTCGCGGAATCGATGTTCGTTGATTGTGCGTTTTCGTGCGGAAGACTTAGTGCCTGAAATATGATTGCCGGGGAATCACGTTGGGACCGAAGGATCGCGATAGCGAATTTCAACTACAGCTTGCCTTCCTGAGGGAGTTCCAACGCGCCCATAACCGCCCGCTGCGCGTCCTTCATATCGGCAATATCGCGAACAACGCCTACAACAATGCCTTGATTCAGCGGCGCTTCGGAATCGAAGCGGACGTCATTTGCTATAACTACTATCACGTCATGGGTTGCCCGGAATGGGAGGCCGCAAGCTTCGACGGCAACGTCGACAACATGTTCCCGGATTGGTGGGCCACCGAGTTGGGTGGTTGGCGGCGACCGGATTGGTTTGTGCAGGGCCCCGTTCTCGATTGCCTCTCGTACCTTCGTGCGAAGAACGCTGGCGACAGCGGGGCCGCAGCATTCTTTTGGACCCTGCTGCAGGCACGATATTGGGAGATGCTTGATGGCATCGCTGCCGCAGAGAGCCGGGTCCGTCCACCGATGCCGGAGCATCTGGCAGACGCGATTTCAATTGCGCGCGATTTTCAGGACTTCCAGTCAAGTCAGGCATCCAGAATCCCGCAGCCTCTCGATCAGCCGGCCATCGTCCTGCCAGAGGCGGCCATAGAGCCTGAGTCTGCACTCTCCCGCATTTCGCCGGCCTCATCGAAGGCGGCCGCGCCAGATCCGCAGATTGAGCAGGGCCGAGCTCTCGCGGACGAATATCCAAATCCCGAAGGACCAGGCCGCCTCGTATCAACTTATCGCTCCCTCCTGACGAAGTACGTATTTGTTCATTTGCGGCGTGAGGCGGAAACCGGCGTTGTCGCCGGGCCGAGTTTGGTGGTCGCCATTTGGCGAGGTCAGAGACGCAGCCGCGGCTTGCCGCGCTTCGGCTTCGAGTTTCCTGCTGATGTCTTCACGATCTCAAATCCCGACGCCGCGACGCCGGCTGCAAGCCAAAGCCATGGGTATGTGACGTCACGCGGTTCGCGGTCACCAAATCCCGAAGGACGTAGCCGTCTCACATCGATCTATCGCTCCTTGCTGACGAAATATGTGTTTGTGCATTTGCGGCGTGAAGCGGAAACCGGAGTTGTCGCCTGGTCGAGCCTAGCGGTCGCAATTTGGCGAAGTCAGAGGCGCAGTCGCGGTTTGCCGCGTTTCGGCTTCGAGTTTCCTGCTGATGTCTTCACGATCTCAAATCCCGACGCCGCGACGCCAACTGCAAGCGATAGCAATGAGAATAGAAAGATTCGCGATACGTCGTCACCAAATCCCAAAGGCCCAAATCGCTTCACATCGATCTATCGCTCCTTACTGACGAAATATGTGTTTGTGCATTTGCGGCGTGAAGCGGAAACCGGAGTTGTTGCCTGGTCGAGCCTAGCGGTCGCAATTTGGCGAAGTCAGAGGCGTAGCCGCGGCTTGCCGTCCTTTGGCTTCGAGTTTCCCGCTGATGCCTTCACGATACCGGATCCCGACGTCGCGGCGCCGGTTGCAAGCGAAAACAACGTCTTCACGATCCCAACTGCTGACGTCGTGACGCCGGCCGCAGACAAAAGCGTGGCCGCTGACGTCGGTTCATCAGTCATTCCCATGGTAACCCGCCCGGAGATCGTCGATCGCCCGGAGTTTCGGTATTTCGAAAAGTACGGCAAGGGAGAGGATCGAAACGCCTCGCAGCGTGCGGCACTTCTTGGTGACGTGTTGCAACAGTTTACGGATTATCCGGCAGAAGCCCTCGTCTCTGTCGAAGCTTTCGCATCCACCATTGCCAATGAATTCGCTGACGTATTGGAGCAATATGACATCATTCAGGGATATTCGATCGACGGGTTCATTCCGTTCATCAACGGATTCAAAAATTACACGTGTTACGAACATGGCACGTTGCGAGAGGTGCCTTTCGAGAAGAGCTACAATGGCATTCTTTGTTCGGCGTCGTACAAGAATGCGGCTTTCTCGTTCGTGACCAATTCGGACGTGCTGCCGTCTGTGCAGCGGCTGAAATTGGAGAGGGAGCGGACCGTTTACCTTCCGCATGCCTTCGACGATGAAAAGATTTCGACCTTCCGGGCAGGACTCAAGCTTCCGAAGCGGGACTCTAGGGTCACCACATTCTTTAGCCCCACGCGCCATCACTGGCACGCTGCACCCGCCTCAATGCAGAAGGGCAATGATCTCTTCTTGAGGGCGGCCGCGCAGGTTGCGCAAACGGATCGCGATTTTCGCATTATCCTGGTCGAGTGGGGCGTTGATGTTCACCGAAGCAAGGACCTGATTCTGGAACTTGGAATCAAAGATATGGTTTCGTGGATACCGTCGTTGAACAAGGCGGAATTGCGACAGCTTTACTGCGCGAGTGACGTCGTCGTCGATCAGTTCAGGATCCCGGCGATCGGCGGAGTTACCTTTGAGGCAATGGCGCTCGGACGTCGCGTCATAACGAATCTCGATGAAACCCAATCGGCTGAGTTCTTCGGAGCGGCGCCGCCTTGCCTGGCCGCCGACAGTGTCGAGACGTGCACGGCCCGGATTCTTGAGGTTCTTTCCGATCCGCTGGACGATAATCGCCGCGGCGATGCCGCGCGTCTGTGGTTCGAGAAATGTCATTCCGCGCAACGCGTCGTCGCGCTTCAATTGGCGGCCTATCAGACGATTTGCGCCGCCTAGATCCGCGCGCCGCACAATCCGCTCATGATCGCGATCGCGACCAGCGCGCCGGCTGCGAGGCCGGTTGCCCAGATCCGGTTGGCGAGCGTGGTGGCGACGCCATGGGCGATCAGGATGCCGCGCAATCCCGATGTCAGATGGGCGAGCACGAAGAACACGCCGAGCGCGTAATGCGGCACCAGGCGAATGCTCCAGGCATCGTGGATCAGTCCGGTCGGTGCACCCGACGCCCAGGCCCAATTGGTGTCGATGTGGTGCACGGCCCGCGCCGAGACCAATGCGGAATTCAGATGGGTGAGGATGAATGCCGCGAGATAAATGCCGGAGCTGATCTGAAACACGCGGTAGGCATCCGCCGGCGCCGAGCTCCAGCGCCAGGCGAGCCGCACCCCGACGGTGACCTGGAACAGCATCAGGCCGACGAGGATCGGTTCGACGAGGGACGATCGATAGACTGTGCGCCCCATCTTCATCACGGCGGCATGAACCTCGGGTCCGAGTAGGCCCAGCAGATGATTGGTGAGGTGAAACGCGACGTAGAGCAGGATGACCGCTGCGGCGACGCCGTGCGCCACGCGCCATTTGGCGATGGATGGAGCAATCGCGGCTGATCCTGCCGGACGCTCCTGCTCACCGCCGAGCAGCACATGCAGGCACGCGGCCAACCAGCCCGCGACCCAGACAAGCTCGTCGCTGACGGGGATGTGCAGCAAGCCGAGACCGACGCCGGTCAGCACGAACAAGGGCGGCGCAGCGATGCTGAGATAGGCGAGCCGCCGGGCGCGCAGCTCGAACGACGAAGGCTCGGCCTTGGTCATCCGGTACGCGCAGGCAAGACCCAGCAAGGGCGCGGCGGTCGCGGCCAACAGGCAAAGCGCCGCCAGGACCAGTCGCCCAAACGACACCGGACCGGCAGCGGGAGAGACCACGAGATGAAATGCATCGAGCAGGAACGGATAAGCCATTGCGCCGGCCGCCGGGATCAGCCAACGGAGCCTTTCGGCGGCCGTATTCGCCAAGCCATCGTCGCCCGACCGTACGCGACCTTGTTCGAATGCACTCACTGAGCTCTCCAGGGTTCGGGCATCGTGAAAGAGAGGCCCAGACCGACGAATCTATTCCCGGTTCATCGTCGGAGGCACAGCATACGAGCTTGTGCTGTAGATGCCGGCGTGCACGGGCAAGCGGCGTAGCGCCGAGACCATGTCTCAAGGTGCAAAAACTACAGCGATACGGGCCCACTGATAGGACCAGGTTCCAACAATCCGACTGGACCACGCCAACCCGTTGGCAGCTGCTGTGCTGACAGCGCCCGCCGTCGAGCCGCTACCGAAGCCGCCGGAGGCGCCGAAATATGTCGAGCGGGCAGCGCTGATTTGTCCGACGGGTCAAGTTGCCTTGTCGAGCGCCGGCATCCGCCAGCTCCTTTGCATGGGGTTGTTTTCGATATTTTGGTGGAGCCGCAGCCACCGGACGCGATGGTGTCACTCTCGAAGGCGCACAGGCGTTCAACGTCGTCCGGCCGTGTCGGACCAGCACAAGGTGGCTGCGACCAGAAAACGAAAGCGCCCCTGGATCCGATCCAAGGGCGCTTTGCGTTGAGAGTGCGTTCGCTGGCGTTACTCGGCGACCGTCTGCACGACGTTGCCGATCGGCCGGCCCGTTGCGATCGGCTTCTCGGTCTTCGCCATCATCGCGTCATATTCGGGCAGCGTCTCGAGCTGGGTCTTGGCCTTCATCCAGACCACCTTGTAGCCGCCCGCCTTCAGCCGGCGCAGCAGCGTCGGCAGCGCCTGCGCGGTGTGCTTCTGCAGGTCGTGCATCAGGATGATGCCCTTGTGCTCCTTGTCGAGCTTGGTCATCACGTTGTTGATCACCTCGTCCGCGCTCCTGGACTTGAAGTCGTTGGAGTCGACGTCGACCGAGAACATCGCGATGTTGCGGGTGCCGAGATAGGCTGTTGTCGCCGGGGTGTGCGCCAGCGCCGGGAAGCGGAAGAACGGGGCCGGGTTGGCACCCAGCGCCAGCTTTACCGCGCTAAAACCCTTCTCGATCTCGTCCTTGGCCTGCTGCTCGGTGATCTTCTTGCCCGCCAGATGCGCGTGCGACCAGGTGTGAGCGCCGATGGTGTGGCCGGCGGCGGCAACCTGGCGCAGGATGTCCGGGTGATAGGTGGTGTGCAGGCCGATCGGGAAGAACACCGCCTTGGTGCATTCGTCAGCCAGCGCCTTGAGCACGGCCGGCGTGGTCGGCCACGGACCGTCGTCGAAGGTCAGCACGACCTCCTTGTCGGTCAGGAAGTCATACTGCTTGTACTGCAGGAAACCGAAGCCCGGGCCGCCATTGGTGTCGACCACGACGGTGCGGCTGATGCCGAGCGCATCGGGGTTGGCGCATTTGGGCGCGGCCGCGACGGGGGCCGGCACCGGCGCCGGAGCAGGGGTGGCGGCCGGTGCCGCGGCCTGAGTGGCATCGGCGCGCTTCGACAGCGCCGCGGTCGTCTCGACATCGTCCCTGGCGGCCTGTTTTGCCGTCGCAGGCAGCGGATTGGCCTTGGCCGCAGCCGTGGTTTGCGGAGGAGCCGCGTCGGCACGCGGCGAGGAGGTCCAGAACCACACGCCGGCGATCACGACCGCCGCTACAACACTGGCCAGCATCAGGCCCAACGCACTACGCATCGCTACACACTCTCTCGGAACTTAAGGATACGCCACAGCCGTAACGAGCGATTAATGCCAACAAGGTCTTAACGCGATCCCAACAAGGCGCCGGAAGGACAAGAAAAAGCGGGCCTTACCCATGCGTGATGACCGTCACAGTCGGTTTCAAGCTTCTTCGCGGAAAGGAAACGCTATAGAACCGGCGTCGCATTCCCTGGAGCCGTTTCCGCTCCGATGAAATCGGAACGGGGCTCCGGATTCCTTATTTGACGCGTTTTCTTCACGCCAACCGGCACCACCTCGCGCGAAAACGCTTGAGAGGCTTTGAGAGATGACCCGATTTCTGTTTGCCGTCGTTCCGCTGGTTTTGTTGACGTCGGCCGCCTCGGCGCAGCAGCAGGGGCGCGATGCCTGCTCGCGCGATGCCTCGCGGTTCTGCCGCGCCCATCTCAGCGAGGGCGATCAGGTCGTGCTGGCGTGTCTGAAGGAGCATCGCAGCCGCCTCAGCAAGGCCTGCCAGCAGACGCTCGCCGATCACGGGCAGTGATTTCTGGCCATCGTCATTCCCGGGGCGACGCGAAAGCATCGAACCTCAGATGCGCAACCGCGCATCGGGGAATGATACCAGCGTCTACGTACTGCTCCCCGCTGCGGTCGCGACCACCGGGATCACCTCCTTGGCCGCGCGGTCGGGGGTCTCGTCCTTCCAGCGCACCGATCCGAACGGACGCTCCAGCATCCGGCGCACGCGGATCGGCTCGGCGCCGATGTGGAAGTCGGCCGCCTTCTGATGCAGTTCGCGCTCGATCTGCGTGGCGCGGTTGCGCTGGCGCAGGAAATCGAGCCAGGTCGGGCAATGATAGCGCTCGGTCCACAACTCGGGATCGGCGATGTCGCGCGCGATCGACCAGCCATAGGCGCCGTTGCGCTGGCGGCTGAGCTGCACGTCCTGCATCACATTGTGGAAGGCACGGGCATTGTCCTGCGCCACCCGGTATTCGATCTCGACCACCAGCGGCCCGCTGCGCCCGCTCAGTTGCAGCCGCACCTCGGGATCGGCCAGCGCATCCGTCGCGTCTTCGTTGCGCGCGCCGATCGGCGGCATCCTGAGCCAGATGCCGAGCAGCGGCGACAGCAGCATCAGACCGGCGGAGATCAGCAGCGCCATCTCGACGCCGCCCGCGTCCGTGATGCGGCCCCAGCACCAGCTGCCGATCGCGATGCCGCCGGCGATCGCGGCCTGGAAGGCGGCAAGCGAACGGCCCGCGACCCAGCGCGGCGCGGAGAGCTGCACGCCGATATTGAACAGCGCGATCGCCAGCATCCACACCGCTCCGGCAACCACCAGCGCGGCGGCGGTGATCACCGGCTGCTTGCTCACGGCAACCGCGGCGATCGCCGCGCCCATCGTCAACGCACAGACGCGTATGGCGGCTTCGCCGCTGAGCCGGCTGCGGATCTCGCTGATATTGAGCGCGCCGATCACCGCGCCCATGCCGAACGCGCCGAGCATGATGCCGTAGGTCTGTGCGCCGCCATGCAGGAGGTCGCGCGCCACCAGCGGCATCAGCGCCGAGACCGAGCCGCCGATGATCCCGGTCACCATGGTGCGGGTCAGCACGATCTTGATCGACGGCGAATTGGTGATGTAGCGCACGCCGGAAACGATGGCGCGGTTCAGCCGCTCGCGCGGCAGCCGCGACGGCTCGCTGACGCGATTCCACAGGAACAGCACGACGAGCAGCGGCAGATACAGCACGGCATTGGCGGCGAAGGCGGCCACGGCGCCCGCGGACGCCACCACGATGCCGCCGATCGCCGGACCGAAGCTGCGCGCGATGTTGTAGCTGATGCCGTTGAGCGCGACCGCGGCGGGCAGTGTCTCCGGCGGCACCTGCTCGCTAACGGAGGATTGCCAGGCCGGGCCGAACAGCGCCATGCCGCTGCCGACGACGAAGCACAGCGCGAGCAGGATGTTCGGCGTCACCAGATTGAGCCAGGCCAGCACGGTCAGGATGGTGGCGCCGGTCAGCGCAATCGCCAGCGACACCAGCGCGACGATGCGGCGGTCGTGCATGTCGGCGATGGCCCCGGCCGGCATCGAGATCAGCATCACCGGCAGCATCAAGGCGGTCTGCACCAGCGCAACCTTGTCGGCCTCCGAGGTCATCTGCGTCATCGCCCAGGCCGCGCCGACGCCCTGGATCAGGATACCGAGATTGGAGAGCAGGCTGGCGAGCCAGATTCGCCGGAAGATTGAATGCCGCAACGGTGCAGTGATACTGTCGGAGCGATCACGCGGTTCGGTCATATCCGGTTCCGGTTGGCCTGCTATGGCTTGTTGAAAATGGCTTGTTGAATGATTCCGGCTGCACCAACTGATGCCCGCGAAACGCGTGTCCTGTCCAGCGATTACGGTATCCTTGGCGGGGATAGGACACAGCTAAAGCACTGAAAGAGCTGAGGAAGGCCAAGGGAAGATCAAGGGAAGGCCTGGGGAAGGGGACCAATGGCGCTGTCGCGGCGGAGAATTTTGCAAGGGGCCGGCGCGCTGTCCCTGCTGGCGGGCCGGCTCGGTGCCCCGGCTTTGGCGCAACCGGCGCCGGCCGGCGACATCCCGCCGATCCTGTTCGTGCATGGCAATGGCGATCACGCCCCGCTCTGGATGACGACGTTCTGGCGGATGGAATCCAACGGGGTGCCGCGCGAACGCATGGCGGCGATCAATTTCACCGATCCGCTGGCGCGCAGTGACGACAAGGTCGAGCAGGCGAGCCGCTCCTCGACCGAGGACCAGCGCCGCGAGCTCGCCGAGGCGATCAGGGAGCTGAAGCAGAAAACCGGCGCGCCGCGGGTCGCGCTGGTCGGCAGTTCGCGCGGCGGCAATGCGATCCGCAACACCATCAAGAATGGTGGCGGCGGCGACATCAGCCACGCGGTGTTGTGCGGCACGCCCAATCACGGTGTGTATGCGTGGGACGACGGGCTCGGCAACGAGTTCAACGGGCGTGGTCCGTTCCTGCGCGGACTGAACGATGGCGACAGCGAAGTCACTGTTGGCACCGCATTCCTGACGCTGCGCAGCGACGGCCTCGACAAATATGCGCAAGCCGACGGCCGCTTCGTCGGCAAGCCGGGCGCGCCGACCAACGTCACGACGGAAGGCCCGGCGCTGAAAGGCGCGACCAATCTGGTGCTCGGCGCGCTCGATCATCGCGAGACCGCCTTTCATCCGCGCGCCTTTCGCGAGATCTACAAATTCATCGCACGGCACGAGCCGTCGCGGATCGGGATCGTACCGGAGACGGCGGTGAGGCTGAGCGGCCTCGTCACGGGTACGCCGGGCGGCGTGCCGACCAACCGGCCGGTGCCGGGCGCCACGGTCGACATCTATCATGTCGCGGCGGAGACCGGCGAGCGCATCGGCGGCCCGCTGCACAGCTCGCAGACCGGCGCCGACGGCCGCTGGGGTCCGGCGCAGGTCGATCCGTCCTGGACGCTCGAATTCGTGCTGACGTCAGCTGGTACGGCGACGACGCACATCTATCGCTCGCCGTTTCCACGCTCGTCCGAGATTGTGCATCTGCGCGCGGCGCGGCCGCTGGGGCCGGCCGATGCCGGCGCGGGCGCGGTCGTGCTGATGTCGCGGCCGCGCGGCTATTTCGGCCTGCCGCGCGATATCGTGCTGTTCGACGGCAAGGAGCCGGCCGATGTAAAGCCCGGCGTGCCGACGGATTCGGTGACGACGCTGCGGCTCGCCGCGCACGATGTCGGCCGTCCGGTCGCCGCGATCTTCAACGGGGAACGCATTATGATGCGGGCCTGGCCGGCGTCGGAGAATCGGATTGCGGTCGCCGAGCTGACTTATTAGGTCTGGTGGAGGGTCCGCGCGCCTTCTTGGCGCCGGGATCGCATGGCCGGATCGGCCGTCGCGTGAGGCAGGAAGCGAGGACCATGAGCATAGCCGAAGTCTACGATATCACGGTCACGCGGCGTCCCCTGGTCCCGCCGGCGCCGCCGCGCGCGCCGGACGACATGGGCGCGTTCGCGCGCATGCGGGTGATGCGCAACTCGCCGATCGAGACCTGGGGCCGGCGCGCCTATGAAGACGACATTGTCCAGGGCCGTTTTCTCGGCCGCTCGAGCTTCATCCTCAACACGCCCGATGCGATCCGCCATGTGCTGGTCGACAATTACGAGAACTACACCCGCACGCCGGCCGGCCTTCGCGTGCTGCGTCCGATGCTGGGCGAGGGGCTGTTGATCGCCGAAGGGCGTGCGTGGAAGCATCAGCGCCGCACGCTGGCGCCGGCGTTCACGCCGCGCGCGGTGACGACGCTGGTGCCTTACATGATTGCGGCGGTCGACGAGACCGTCGCCAAGCTGAAGTCCGCGAGTGGCGGCCCGGTCGATCTGCGCGAGGCGATGCAGCGCATGACGCTCGAGATCGCCGGCCGCACCATGTTCTCGTTCGGCATGGATCGCCACGGCGCCGCGCTGCGCGACTTCGTGATGGAGTATGGCAACACGCTGGCGCGCCCGCACATGCTGGATTTGGTGCTGCCGTTGAACTGGCCGACGCCGCAGGATTTCCGGCGCGCCCGCTTCCGCAAGCGCTGGACCGCGTTCGTCGGCATGCTGATGGCCGAGCGACGTGCGGCCGGCAAGGATGACAACGCGCCGGCGCGCGACCTGTTCGACCTGATGGGCGCCGCACGCGATCCTGAAACCGGCGAGGCCTTTACCGATGCTCAACTCGGCGACCAGGTCGCCACCATGATCCTCGCCGGCCACGAGACGACTGCGACCGCGCTGTTCTGGGCGCTCTATCTGCTGGCGCTCGATCCCCTGACCCAGGAGCAACTGGCAGCAGAAGTCGGGAGCGCGGCGACGTCTGGCGCGCTCGACATCGAGCGGCTGAAATTCACCCGCGCGGTGATCGACGAAACCATGCGGCTTTATCCGCCGGCGTTCCTGATCGCGCGTGCGGCAGGCGGTCCCGATACCATCGCGGGCCGTCCGGTCAGGAAGGGTGACGTAATCCTGATCGCGCCGTGGCTGTTGCACCGGCATGAGAAGCTGTGGCGCGATCCGAACGCGTTCGTGCCGGCGCGTTTCATGACGGGAACGCCGCCCGATCGGTTCGCCTATCTGCCGTTCGGGGTCGGCGCGCGAGTCTGCATCGGTGCGCATTTTGCGCTGGTCGAGGCGACGCTCGCGCTTGCGAAGATTGTCGGCGCATTCCGCGTCGCGCTGGCGGACAAGGATCCGGTGCTGCCGATCGGCGTGGTGACGACACAGCCGAACCGCTCGCCGGTGTTTACGATGAAGCCGCGCTGACCTTGCGCGGCGGTGTCCCAATGCTCATCTAGGGGCTCACCATGAGCGATACGCAGGCCCATTTCGCAGTCCTCAGGCAGACGACCGATCCGGCCGTCGTCGATGCCATGCAGCAGCTGATCGCGGACGGTCATGATCGGGATCTCAATCGCATCAATCTGCTGGATTTCTCGAACCGGACCGGGCTCGACCAGGAGAAGGTGATCTCCGGCTTCCTGCATGCGTCGCGGCTCGGCCTGTTCGACATGAGCTGGAATGTGCTGTGCCCGGGCTGTGGCGGCGTGCTCGATGCGCATTCGACGCTGAAGTCGTTGCGCCATGACGACTACAATTGCGCGCTGTGCGCGGCCGGATACGAAGCGTCCGTCGACGATCTGGTCGAGGTCGCGTTCACTGTCAGCCCGCGCGTGCGCCGCATCGGCGCGCATGATCCGAATACGCTGCCGATCTGGGAATATGTCCGCCAGATGTTCTGGAGCTCGGGCATCGAGCTCAACGAAGACTCGCTGGAGCGCCTGCTCAAGGAGGTCACGCTGGAATCGCTGGAGTTGCCGGCCGGCGAGAAGGCGCTGCTGTCGCTGCAATTGCCGAAGCAGTTCCTGATCGTGTTCGAGCCGGTGACGCACTCGGCGCATTTCTTCGACGTGCAGGGCGAGCCGACCACCGAGCGCCAGCAGTTCTCGATCGTGTTCAACAAGCTGCAGGCGCCGACCGGCACCACGGTGCTGCGGCCGGGGCCGCTCCGGCTGTCGCTGGACAACCAGACCGACACCCGCGTGCTGCCCGCGGTGTGGGTCGCAGCCGATGCGCTGCATGAGCTGCTCGGCAAGCGCAAGCCGATCCTCACCGCGAAGCGGATGCTCTCGAACCAGACCTTCCGTGATGTGTTCAAGGCCGACAATCTCACGGTCGACCAGCGGCTGAAGATCACCGCGCTCACCTTCCTGTTCACCGATCTCAAAGGCTCGACCGCGCTCTATGAACGGGTCGGCGATCTCGCTGCATTCGATCTGGTGCGCGCGCATTTCCACGCGCTGCTCGAGATCATCGCTTCCGAGCACGGCGCCGTCGTGAAGACGATCGGCGATGCCGTGATGGCGACCTTCATCCGGCCCGAGCATGCATTGTCGGCGGGCCTGCGCATGCGGGCGGCGATGAAGCAGCTCAACACCGAGCGCGGCAAGGAGGATCTGATCGTCAAGATCGGCATCCATGAGGGGCCGTGCCTCGCGGTGACGCTGAACGAGCGGCAGGATTATTTCGGCCAGACCGTGAATATCGCAGCCAGGGTGCAGAGCCTGTCGACCTCGCAGGAAATCCACTTGACCCAGCCGGTGATGGAATCGGCGGAGGTCGCGGGCATTCTCGATCGCGCCGCGATCAAGCCGATCCAGAAGGAAGCGGCACTGCGCGGCATTGCCGACAAACTCGTGGTGTACGAGATACCGTAGTCATATTGCTGAAACGTAATGCTTGCCGAAACGTAATGTCGCAGCGGGAACCTGCGCGGATTGCACCGGTTCTGTTTCCACGCCATATAGATTTCGACGGAGCGTGGTCTGGAAAACTTTATAGCCGGATAGATCACGCTCAAATCAGGCAGGCTTCATTCCACAGAGAGAACGATGCTCGACGGACTTCGCCAATTCATTGCCGATATCGTTTCCCCCGACGCCCAGGCTGACCGCACCTTCGATGACGGCGACTATCGCCTGGCGGCGACGGCGCTGCTGGTGCATGTCGTCTCGCTGGACGGCGAGCCGACGCCTGCGGAGACGCGCAAGCTGCACGGCCTGATCGAGAGCCGTTTCCAGCTCGATCGCGGCGCGGCCGACAAGCTGATCGCCTCTGCCATGCGCGTCGAGGGCGAGGCCGTCGATCTCTATCACTTTACCAGTGTGATCATGCGCTCGGTGAACGAGGAGGGACGGCTGCGCATTGTCGAGATGATGTGGGAGCTGGTCTATGCCGACGGTCAGGTCAGCGAGTTCGAGGACAATGTGGTCTGGCGCGCCGCCGATCTGCTCGGCATTTCCTCGCGCGACCGCATCGATCTCAAGCATCGGATCGCCGAGAGGCAGGCGGCGCTGCCAAAGGGCCCCTGGGGCACGGCGGACGCCGCAATCTGACGCGATTGCCCGCGCCGGCGGACGCATCGTCACCGGTATCACGGATGACGAAATTTTAATGTCCGCCGCGATTGTGGGCGATCCGGCTGAAAATCTGGCGTTTCATCACAAAACCAGTGCCTCGCCGCTGTCCACAAGCTTACACACGGCTTGCGTCCCACCGCATCCCTATGCTCTCGTCGCCTTGTTGGGGACCTCACTAGAATTTGCAGTAAGAGTTTGAAACGTGACCGAGCGTGTGACGCTGATAACCGGGGCATCGGCGGGCATAGGCACCGAACTGGCGCGCGTATTTGCATCGAATGGTCACCGTGTGGCGCTGGTGGCGCGGCGCGCCGACCGCCTGAAAGCGCTCGCCGACGAGCTCGGGGCCAAGGGCGGCGCAGCACCGATTGTGATCCCCTGTGATCTCCAGCACACCGATGCGGGCGACCGGATCGCGCAGGCCCTGACCGACGCCGGGGTCGAGGTCGAATTTCTCGTCAATAATGCCGGCTTCGGCCTGTTCGGCCGCGCCATCGAGCGCGACCGTGCCGAGCAGCTCAACATCATCAATGTCAATATCCGCGCGCTGACCGATCTGACGCTGCGCTTTGCCGACCAGCTGATCCGCAACCGCGGCGGCATCCTCAATCTCGGCTCGATCGCCGGATTTCTGCCGGGCCCCGGCATGGCCGTGTACTACGCCAGCAAGGCCTATGTGCTGTCGTTTTCCGAGGCGTTGCGCTGTGAGCTGGCGCCGCAGGGCGTGCGTGTCACCGTGTGTTGCCCGGGCCCGGTACCGTCGGAGTTTCAGGATCGCGCCGGGTTTGCTCCCGGATTCGATTCCGCCATCCTCAACGTTACGCCGAAAGAGGTGGCCCGCCAGGCCTATCGCGGGTTGATGGCCAACAAGCGAGCAGTCCTGCCCGGCGCCTTCATCAAGCTGGTGCCGTTCCTGCTCCGGCTGTTTCCGCGCTCCTTCATCCTGACGGCGGTCGGCGGATTTCAGCTCCGCAAGCGCTAGCTGCCCCTGAAAAACGTCCCACGCGTCGCCGTCAAGGCTGCTTTCTGGCCCGCGATTTGCTTCGCCTGGGTGTGCGCAAACTCACACGATGTTAACGACCACTTAGCTATGATCGCGCCTTACGTGCCGAAACTTTAAGCAGAGGCAATGTCGTTCCGGTCAGACCAGAGCCGTGTCGTGGTGCCCTTCGCCAGCCGAAGGCCGACCGCGGTCACGGCTGAGGTCTCGGACCAGACCCCGCTGCGGCCGGTGCTGATCGTGCTGCATCAGGAGACATCGACTCCCGGCCGGATCGGCAATGCCCTGCGCGCGCTGGGCTACCGCCTCGACATCCGCCGCCCGCGCTTCGGCGACGCGCTGCCCGCAACGCTCGACGCGCATGCCGGCGCGGTGATCTTCGGCGGTCCGATGAGCGCCAACGACGGCGACGACTACGTGCGGCGCGAGATCGACTGGATCGCCGTTCCGCTGCGCGAGCAGCGCCCGTTCCTGGGCATCTGCCTCGGCGCACAGATGCTGGCGCGGCAGCTCGGCGCCAAAGTCGCGCCGCATCCGCAAGGCCGTGTCGAGGTCGGTTATTATCCGGTCAGGCCGACCGAAGCGGGCCACGCGCTCTGCCCGGACTGGCCGGCGCGGGTCTATCACTGGCACGGCGAGGGATTTCAATTGCCCGCCGGTGCCGACCTGCTCGCGGCGGGCGATGATTTCCCGGTGCAGGCGTTCCGGTTCGGCAACGCCTTCGGCCTGCAATTCCATCCCGACGTGACCTACGCGATGATGCATCGCTGGACCACGCGCGGTTGCGCACGGATGGATTCGCCGGGCGCACAACCGGGCCATCTGCACTTCGCCGAGCGTGCCGTGCACGATGCCGCCGAACGCGCGTGGCTGAAGCATTTCATCGACGGCTGGATCGCGCGCGTGCCGCAACGGCAGCTGCTGCAGGCCGCGGAATAGCCGCCACGCGGAATTTCACGCCGGCTTTTCATTCTGGTGGATGTGCTACTCTTGACTGCCGCGCGTAGGTATCGCCGCGCGTATCAATAACAACAAGGCACAGGGAGATCGCCGTGAGCTACGAGCACATCCTCTATGAGGTCAGCGACAGGATCGCGACCATCACGCTCAATCGCCCCGATCGCATGAATGCGTGGACCGCGATCATGGAGCGCGACGTGCGCCACGCGATGGAAGCGGCGGCCAACGACGACAACGTTCGCGTCATCGTGCTGACCGGCGCGGGCCGCGGCTTCTGCGCCGGCGCCGACATGGACGCGCTGAAGGGAATCGATCCCAACGAGGTCAGGCGCGGCGAGAACATCCCGTTCGACATGAACCGCCGCGCCGACTGGCAGACGCGCTACGCCTACTACCCGGCGATCAGGAAGCCCGTGATCGCGATGCTCAACGGCGCCACCGCCGGCATCGGCCTGGTCCACGCGCTGTATTGCGATTTGCGCTTCGCCGCCGACACCGCGGTGTTCACCACCGCCTTCGCGCGGCGCGGCCTGATCGCCGAACACGGCATCAGCTGGATGCTGCCGCGTATCGTCGGCCACGCCAACGCGCTCGATCTGTTGATGTCGGCGCGGCGGGTGTCGGCCGAGGAGGCGCTGCGCATCGGCCTCGTCAACCGGCTTTCCTCGCCGGAAAAGCTGCGCGAGGAGACCTATGCCTACGCCCGCGACCTCGCCGATTTCGTCTCCCCGAGCGCGATCGCGGTGATCAAGCGCCAGGTCTACGACGTGCCGTTCCAGACGCTCGCCGAAGCCACCATCGATGCCAATCGCGAGATGCAGATCGCGCTGAAGGGCAATGATTTCAGGGAAGGCGTCGCGAGCTTTGTGAAGAAGCGGCCGCCGCGGTTTACGGGGACGTGAGGGGGAGGGGATTGGGACAAAAGTCCGTCTTCGCCCTCCGGGCAGATCGCCTCGGCCCGGCTCCGCCCTTCGGGCTACGCCGCGTCAGCCTTCGCTTGCTTCGCTACGATGGACTTTGGGGGCTGCCAAGCCGTAGCTCGCGAAGCGAGCGAAGGCTGGTGGAGCCAGGCGGGATCGAACCGCCGACCTCGTCATTGCGAACGACGCGCTCTCCCAGCTGAGCTATGGCCCCATCGCGGCCGGGTGTTGCTGAGTGTCCCGGCCGTCAGTCGGGCGCCATTTACAGTCCCGCCCAAGGTCAAGTCAAGAACGGTGAAAGCGCGGTTTTCGGCCCGTCCCGCCGGGAACTTCCCTTGTTTGCGGGGGGATGAACCGATATCTAGGGCGTGATCCCGACCCGGCGGACCGCGCCAGCGCCCAGCGCATAGCGGTTTTCCGAAACGATCCTGCTCAAACAAGAAGCGCGATGGCGGCTCAGTCCGGTCTCGTTGCGCTTCAGTCTTACCCGCGAGCCCCCCTCATATGCGCGCTGTTCTCGACATCGTCATCATCATCCTCGACCTCTATGTCTGGCTGCTGATCGCTTCCGCCATCCTGTCCTGGCTGGTCGCCTTCAATGTGGTCAACACGCGCAACCAGTTCGTTTCCGCGGTGGCCGAGTTCCTCTACCGGATCACCGAGCCGGTGCTGCGGCCGATCCGCAACGTGATGCCGAATCTGGGCGGGCTCGATATCTCGCCGATCATCGTGATTTTGATCATCATGTTCATCCAGCGTGTGATCGCCTATTACATCTATCCCAATGTGATCTGACCCTTTCGACGGGGCCTTGGCGAGGGAGCCTTGATGGATCCTTGGCGCTATTCCACCGAGGGCATCAGCATCGCGTTGCGCGTGACGCCGCGCGGCGGCCGCGACGACATCGACGGGATCGAAACGCTGGCCAATGGCCGATCGGTGGTGAAGGTGCGGGTGCGCGCCATCGCCGAGGGTGGCGAGGCCAACCGTGCGGTGACTGAGCTGCTGGCCAAGGCGCTCGGCGTGCCGAAGGCCAGGGTGAGGCTGTTGTCCGGCGCCACCTCGCGGCTCAAGCAGGTCGCGGTGGACGGCGATCCGAAAGGGCTCGGCGATACATTGAGGAAGCTGACGGCGGCCAAGCCGAACCAGCAGACAAGGGACTGACATGACTGCCCGCATCATCGACGGAAAAGCCATCGCCGCCGAGCTTCGCGCCCGCGTTGCCGACGAGGTCGCCCGCGTCAAGCGCGACCATGCGCTCACGCCGGGGCTCGCCGTGGTGCTGGTCGGCCATGATCCCGCGAGCGAGGTCTATGTCCGCAGCAAGCACACCCAGACCCAGGCCGCCGGCATGGCCTCGTTCGAGCACAAGCTGCCGGAGGATGTGTCGCAGGCCGATCTCCTGGCGCTGATCGCGCGGCTCAACCGCGATCCCATGGTGCATGGCATCCTGGTGCAGCTGCCGCTGCCGAAATCGCTGCACACCGAGACCATCATCAATGCGATCGACCCGGCCAAGGACGTCGATGGCCTGCACCCCAACAATGCCGGCCGGCTCGCCGGGGGCCTGGCCGCGCTGTCGCCCTGCACGCCGCTCGGCTGCATCATCCTGACCAAGAGCGTGCACGCCTCGCTCGAGGGCATGAACGCGATCGTGATCGGCCGTTCCAATCTGGTCGGCCGTCCGCTGGTGCAATTGCTGCTGAACGAGAACGCGACGGTGACGATCGCGCATTCGCGCTCGCGCGATCTGCCGAAGCTCTGCGCCCAGGCCGATCTGGTCTATGCCGCGGTCGGCCGGCCCGAGATGGTGCGGGGCGACTGGCTGAAGCCGGGCGCGACCGTGATCGATGTCGGCATCAACCGCATCCCGGTGCCCGGCGGCAAACCGAAGCTGGTCGGCGATGTCGCGTTCCAGGAAGCGCTCAATGTCGCCGGCGCAATCACGCCGGTGCCCGGCGGCGTCGGGCAGATGACGGTGGCGTGCCTCCTGGTCAACACGCTGCGCGCCGCCTGCGCGATTGCCGGCCTGCCGGCGCCGGCGGTGTGAAATGCTCCCTCGCCCCGCTCTTGCGGGGAGAGGGTTGGGGTGAGGGGCCCCTCTCCGAGGTGGGATTGTCGAGAGACCTGTACCCCCTCACCCGGATCGCATTCCGCTCCGCTACATGCGATCCGACCTCTCCCCGCAAGCGGGGCGAGGTTAGTCACTTCTTCTTCGCGCGCTCGATGCCTTCGAGGATCAGCCTGCGGGCTTCGTCGGCGTCGCCCCAGCGCAGCACCTTCACCCACTTGCCTTTCTCGAGGTCCTTGTAGTGCTCGAAGAAGTGCTGGATCTGCTGCAGCGTGATGTCGGGCAGGTCGCTGTAGTTCTGCACCTTGTCGTAGCGCTGGGTCAGCTTCGATGACGGCACCGCGATGATCTTCTCGTCGCCGCCGGCCTCGTCCTCCATCAACAGCACGCCGACCACGCGGACGCTCATCACCGCGCCCGGCACGATCGCACGCGTGTTGACGATCAGCACGTCGCAGGGATCGCCGTCGCCGGACAGCGTGTGCGGGATGAAGCCGTAATTGCCGGGATAGCGCATCGGCGTGTAGAGGAAGCGGTCCACCACGAGCGTGCCGGCCTCCTTGTCCATTTCGTACTTGATTGGCTCGCCGCCGACGGCAACCTCGATGATGACGTTGACGTCGTGGGGCGGATTTTTTCCGATCGATATGGCGTCGATACGCATGGATTGCTCCGCGTGGCCTCTGGAAGTTGAGAACGATGTGATTTTTTGGTTGGCGCCGCCGGGCCGCAAAACGGCGCCAGGCCCGGCCTTGAGGCCGGGCTGGCCGACGCGCGCAGCGCTTGAGGCTGGTTTAGCCTTGCTGCAGCTGCGAGAGAAGCAGGATTTTCAGTTCGCCCAGGCGAAAGCGACCTTGTCGAGCGACTTGGGCCCGAATCGTTCCGAGGAGCGCGCCACCATCCGGCCGCCCAGCGCACGGTAGAACTCGGTCGCCGGCTCGTTGTCGGACAGCGCCCAGATCACCATGCTCTTGAGGCCGCTCTGCATCAGGTCGCGGCGGGCGGAGGCGAACAGGCGCCGGCCGAAGCCAAGCCCCTGGAATTCCGGCCGCAGATAGAGCTCGTAGATCTCGCCTTCGAAATGCAGGCTGCGGGCGCGGTTGCGGCCGTAATTGGCGTAGCCTGCGACCCGGTCGCCGAACACCAGCACGCTGACGCGGCTGCCCTTGCGGATGGCGCTGTCCCACCACTGCGGGCCGCGGCGATTGATCAGCTTTTCGAGTTCGGCGCCGGGGATGATTCCCTGATACGCCGAGCGCCAGGCTTCGTCATGGGTAGACGCCACCGCCGCCGCGTCTGCAGCTTTGGCCGGCCGGACCTCGATCAGCGTTGTGCTCATGGGTGTAATCAAAGCAAGTCGGCGGGCCGCCTTCAAGGTCCATCGTTAATTATCGGTTAATCTGTGGATTTTTTGCATCAGTGTCGTGAGAACTTGTTCCGAAAGAGGACACTTGCCGGAGTTCAAGCGGCCAACCGCCGATCCGGAGCTGTGCAAAGTGTGTATCGCGAGCGCAGTATGACACTGCCATAGTTGGAAAAAGCTCGTTCGGGGGCTGATTCGCGGCCAGGATTCTGCGAGCGAATCCAGACGCGATGTGGGTACTCCGAGCGCGCCACGCCTGCGCCGCCGCAGTGGATTTTCGCGCCCGACCGGCCTATGGCAGCGGCGGTATTTGTGCGCGGCGAAGTTGGCCCGATTACGAGCGGACTGCGATGACGCTCTACTTCCTGATCAAATATCTGCACGTGCTCGGCGCCATCGTGATCCTGGGCACCGGGACCGGCATTGCTTTCTTCATGCTGGCGGCGCATCGCACGCAGGATGCGGCGTTCATCGCGCGCACGGCGGCGACCGTCGTGATCGCGGACATGATCTTCACGCTGACCGTCGTGCTGCTGCAGCCGGTGAGCGGCGGACTGCTGATGCTGCTGTCGGCAACGAGCATCACCGAGCGCTGGCTCGTGGTTTCGCTTGCGCTCTACGCGCTCGCCGGCGTGTTCTGGGTTCCCGTGGTCTTCATGCAGATCGAGATGCGCAACCTCGCGCAGACGGCGGTCGAAAAAGGTCTTCCGCTGCCGCCGCGTTATTTTGCGCTGTTTCGCCGCTGGGTCCTGTTCGGTATTCCCGGCTTCGGCTCCGTGATGATCATCCTCTGGCTGATGATCGCAAAACCATTTTAGCGCATGATCCCGGAAAAGTGTGCAGCGGTTTTCCGAACAGGATCATGCTCAAACAAGACTTCCATGAGTGACGACGCATCACATAACATTCTCGTGCTCGGCGCGTCGGGCCTGATCGGGCGCACCATCACCGACGATCTGAGGGCGCGCGGCCTTCACGTGATCGGCATCGCGCGGCACTTCACGCCGGCGCAGAAAATGAGCGCGGGCGACATCGAGCTGCCGGTGATGTCGATGGATGCCGCGGCGCTGACGCAGCTGCTCCGCACGCACGAGGTAGACGTCGTCGTGAACTGCCTCGGCGTGCTGCAGGATGGCCCGGGCAGCGACACAAGCGCGGTGCATCGCGACCTCGTCGCGCGGCTGTTGCAGGCGATCGGTGACAGCCACCGCGCGATCCGTCTCGTCCATATCTCGATTCCCGGCACGGCCGATGCGGACCGCACCGCCTTCAGCATCACCAAGCGCGAGGCCGAACGGCTGATCGCGGCGTCCGGGATTCCCCATGCGATCCTGCGTCCGGGCTTCGTCATCGCGGCTTCGGCCTATGGCGGCAGCGCCATGCTGCGCGCGCTGGCGGCGCTGCCGGTCGATCTGCCGGCCGAGGAGGCCGCGACGCCGTTCCAGCCGGTCGCAGTCGAGGATATCGCCGCCACCATCGCCTGGCTTGCGGCGCGCGATGTCGCCGATGAGGCGGTGCGATCGGTGACATGGGACCTGATGCAGAAGCAGCCGATTTCGCTCGGCGGCGTCATCGCCCAGTTCCGCCGGTCGTTCGGCACGGCAAAGCATCTCCGCATCGCGACACCGTCGTTGCTGATCGATCTCGGCGCCCGCCTCGGCGATCTCGCAAGCCGGCTCGGCTGGATGCCGCCGCTGCGCTCCACCGCGATCGCCGAGCTGCGCCGCGGCGTCACCGGCGATCCCGCAGGCTGGATGCAAGCGACCGGCATCGTGCCGAAGACAATCGCGCAAGCGGTCGGCGGGCGCCCCGCGACCATTCAGGACAAATGGTTCGCGCGGCTGTTCCTGATCAAGGCGCTGATCTTCGTAAGCCTCGTGCTGTTCTGGGTCGGATCCGGCTTCATCGCGCTGGTGATTTCCTATGACGCCGCGGCGGGCATCTTGCGCGCGCACCATTTCCCGCCCGCTTTGGTCGGGCCGGTGACGGTGTTGACCAGCCTGATGGACATGAGCATCGGGGTGCTGATCGCGATCCGCCGCACCGCGGCGTTCGGTCTGATCGCAGGCATCATCGCCTCGCTCGGCTATATGGCGGGATCGGCGATCCTGACGCCGGATCTCTGGATCGAGCCGCTCGGCGCGCTGGTGAAGACCGGACCTGCGATCGTGCTGATGCTGGTCGCGCTGCTGATGCTGGATAACCGGTAGCGTTTTCGAGCGAAGTGGCAACCGGTTCGCGTGAAGAAAACGCGTCGAAAGAAATCGAGATGAGCACTTGGCCCGACGACGACGTGATCCTCTATGACGGCGTCTGCATCTTCTGCTCGCGCTGGGTCCGCTTCGTCATCGCCCGCGACACGGCACGCCGCTTCCGCTTCACGCCGATCCAGTCCGGCTACGGCACGCGGCTGGCAAGGGCATTCGGCATCGATCCTGACGACCCCGACACCAACGCCGTCGTCCATGGCGGCGTCGCCTACATGAAATCCGATGCGGCGCTGACGGTGCTGAGCCATCTCCCCGGCTGGGGCTGGACCCGCACACTGTTCGCGGTGCCCAAGCCGCTGCGCGACGCCGTCTACAGCCTCATCGCCCGCAACCGCTACCGCATTTTCGGCAAGTACGAGACGTGCTTCGTGCCGGATGCGGATATGCGGGCGAGGGTGCTGGAGTAGAGGCTGGAGGTCGGAGACTATCCAAATAATAAGAGCCACTTTAGATTGAATGGCGCTGAGATAGTTGTGCGCGAAGGTTTCGTCTATGGCCAAGGCAGTTTTTACTTCAAAGGTTACACCGAGCTACAAGGACCTGCCCGAAGAGAGGTATCACTTTCCGCGCACATACCTAAATTATGTCCAGCAGACCGTCGGCGACTATATCGTCTACTATGAACCACGAAGATCGAGCCCTGACCTTTCAAGTAGGGGAGGTCGTCAATCTTATTTCGGTGTCGCTCGCGTTAGCTCAGTGATTGAGGACGTCGAATTACCAGACCATTACTTTGCAATTATCGATAGCGCGACGTATCTGGATTTCGACACGGTCGTCCCGTTTCAGGAGCAGGGTGAATACTACGAGAGTGCACTCGAGAAGGATGACGGCAGCACCAATAAGGGTGCGTTTGGTCGAGCTGTACGGCTCATCCCCGATAATGAATTCGACCGGATCTTGCGAGCTGGGTTTGCGCCGATCCTTGGCGAGGTGCCTTCGCTGGAGGCGCCGTCGCCACCTGGATATTCCGAACCGCCAACACCGTTCGAACGACCAGTTGTCGAAATGGTTGTTTCCCGGCCGTTTCGAGAAAAATCATTTATGCACAGTGTACGAGCGGCCTATTCCAACAGATGTGCCATTACAGGTTTGCGGTTGATCAACGGCGGGGGCCGCCCCGAAGTGCAGGCCGCACACATTCAGCCAGTGGCGTCAAACGGACCCGACTCAGTTCGAAACGGGCTGGCGTTGTCCGGAACAGTGCACTGGATGTTTGATCGAGGGCTCATCTCGATTGACGACGATTACAAGATACTAGTTTCCAAGAATCACGTTCCCGAAGATGCCGTTAGGCTTCTCAATCAAAGCGGATTGATCAATCTTCCGAAAGATCAGACCCTCTATCCAAACCCGCACTATCTGAAATTCCACAGAGACGTCGTTTTCAAAAAGTGAGACGGCCTCACTGCCGGGCAACTATTCTGGTCGGTTGGTCGCCGCCACCACTTCCTTCGCCGCCCGCTCGCCGCTGTCCCGCGCGCCGTGCGCGGTCGAGAAAAATTCCGGCGACGTCGCTTCGCCGGCGAAGAATAGCCGGCCGTCGACCGGCGCGGCCAGCACGGCGCGCTTGTCGGCGTGGCCGGGCAATGCGTGCGAGTAGGAGCCGCGGGCGAACGGGTCGTGGGCCCAGCGGGATTCGCTGAGCGGCTTCAGCTTACGGCGGAAATCGCTGCCGAGGAAGGAGACGATCTCGTCGATGCTGTGCGCGGCGATGGCGCCGTCGCCAGCATCTTCAAGCTGTCGCGCAAAACGGCCGCCGAAGAAACCTTCGATGCAGGGCTGGCCGAACGGGCGGATGTGATAGGTGCCCATCTCGGTGCGCATGGTGGCGCCGCGCAGATTGCCCTCCTTCGGCAGCGCCTCGGGCTCGGCGAGCGCCAGCGTCACCTTGTCGGCGAGGCCGAGCGGCAGGCCGCGCGCGGCGTCGAGCTTGTCCGGCAGCGCAGGCGAAAAGCGGATCGCCTGATCGGCGATCAGGTCGGTCGGCACGGTGACGATCACCTTGTCCGCCTCAAGCACGCCGCGCGAGGTCTCGATGCGGATGCGCTTGCCGGAATGATCGATCAGCCTGACCTCGCAGTTCAGCGCGACCGGCACCTGTGCGCCATAGGCCGCGACCAGTGCACCATAGCCGCGCCGCACCCGCCAATTGATGTCGGTGTCCTCATAGGCATCGACATCGAGGATCGAGACCTGGTCGAGCTCGCAGCCGTTCACATAAGTGGAGATCGCATCGATCATCGGGTTCCAGCGGTTGCCGGGCTCGAGGTACAGGCTGGCCGGGCGGTCCTTGCCCTGCTGCGCCGCCTGCTCGATGCGGTCGTAGAATTGGTCGAGCGCGTGCGTGAAGTCGTCGCGAGCGGCCTGCGGGAACGCCTCGCCGTAGGCGCGCTCGCGCCACGGCGGCAGGTCCTTGTTGAGCTCGAAGTTGAGTTGCCGGGCGATACCGACAAAGCTGTTCTGGTCGGCCGAATGCAGCCAGCCGCAGCCGACGTCGAACACCACGTCAGGCGCGGCCTGAATCGTATGCGCGCGGCCGCCGAGGCGGTCGCGGGCTTCCAGCACGATCGTGGAGAGGCCGGAGTCCTTCAGCGCATTCGCGGCACCGAGGCCTGCGGCGCCGGCGCCGATGATGGCAACATCGATCGTGGAGGGAAGGGAGGTCATGTTCCGGCTCTAGCACGTCTGGAAAGACGCCTAAAGTCACCCCGCGCATAACGTCATCACCCGCGCATGCGCATGCGGGTGATCCAGCATTCCAGAGACAGCAGTGATAGAGCCGATGAGCCGCGGCGTACCGGGTGCCCCGGTCAAGCCGGGGCACGACAGGCTACTACGCCGCCGCTTAAGCCACCGCTTAAGCTACAGCTTAAGCCACCGCTTCCTTGGCCTTTTCGGCGCGCTTGCGGTCGTTCGGGTCGAGGTGCTTCTTGCGCAGCCGGATCGACTTCGGCGTCACCTCGACGAGCTCGTCGTCCTCGATATAGGCGAGCGCCTTTTCCAGCGTCATCCGGATCGGCGGCGTCAGGCGCACCGCCTCGTCCTTCGAGGTGGTGCGGATGTTGGTGAGCTGCTTGCCCTTCAGCACGTTGATCTCGAGGTCGTTGTCGCGGGTGTGCTCGCCGACGATCATGCCCTTGTAGACCTTCCAGCCCGGCTCGATCATCATCGGGCCGCGGTCCTCCAGCTTGAACATCGCATAGGCCACCGCCTCGCCCTGGTCGTTGGAGATCAGCACGCCGTTGCGGCGACCCTGGATCTCGCCCTTGTAGGCGGCATAGCCGTGGAAGATGCGGTTCATGATCGCGGTGCCGCGGGTGTCGGTGAGCAGTTCGCCCTGGTAGCCGATCAGGCCGCGGGTCGGCGCGTAGAACACCAGCCGCAGGCGGTTGCCGCCGGAGGGGCGCATCTCGATCATCTCGGCCTTGCGCTCGCTCATCTTCTGCACGACGACGCCGGAATGCTCCTCGTCGACGTCGATCACGACTTCCTCGATCGGCTCCTGCCAGGCGCCGGTGGCCTCGTCCTTCTGCAGCACGACGCGCGGGCGCGACACCGAGAGCTCAAAGCCCTCGCGGCGCATGGTCTCGATCAGGATCGCGAGCTGCAATTCGCCGCGGCCGGAGACCTCCATCGAATCCTTGTCGGCGGCCTCGACGACGCGCAGCGCGACATTGCCCTCGGCCTCGCGCATCAGGCGGTCGCGGATCATGCGCGAGGTCACCTTGTCGCCTTCGGTGCCGGCGAGCGGCGAGTTGTTGACGATGAACGACATCGACACCGTCGGCGGATCGATCGGCTGCGCCGGCAGCGGCGTCTCGACCGTGGGATCGCAGAAGGTATCGGCGACGGTGCCCTTGGTGAGGCCCGCGATCGCGACGATGTCGCCGGCCTCGGCCTCCTCGAGCGGGGTGCGCTCGAGGCCGCGGAAGGCGAGGATCTTGGTCAGGCGGCCGCTCTCGATCAGCTTGCCGTCGGCGGACAGCACCTTGACCTGCTGGTTCGGCTTGATCGAGCCGGACGAAATGCGGCCGGTGATGATGCGGCCGAGATAGGGATTGGCCTCGAGAATGGTGCCGATCATGCGGAACGGACCTTCCTCGACCTTCGGCGGCTCGACGTGGCGCACGATCAGGTCGAACAGCGGCTGCATGCCGAGATCCTTCGGACCCTCCGGGCTCTCCGCCATCCAGCCCTGCTTGGCCGACCCGTACAGAATCGGGAAGTCGAGCTGTTCTTCGCTGGCGTCGAGCGCGGCGAACAGGTCGAACACCTCGTTGATGACTTCGGTCGGGCGTGCGTCGGGACGGTCAACCTTGTTGATCACGACGATCGGCTTCAGCCCGATCTTGAGCGCCTTCGACACCACGAATTTGGTCTGCGGCAGCGGGCCCTCGGCGGCGTCGACCAGCACTAGTGCGCCGTCCACCATGTTGAGGATACGCTCGACCTCACCGCCGAAGTCGGCGTGGCCGGGGGTGTCGACGATGTTGACGCGGATGTCCTTCCACTGCACCGAGGCGGCCTTGGCCAGGATGGTGATGCCGCGCTCGCGCTCCAGGTCGTTGGAGTCCATGGCGCGCTCGGTGACCTTCTGGTTCTCGCGGAAGGTGCCGGATTGCTGCAGCAGGCGGTCGACGAGGGTGGTCTTGCCGTGGTCGACGTGGGCGATAATGGCGACGTTGCGAAGGTTCATGGCTCTTCTTCTGGTCGTGCAATGGTCAGATGCGCGATCTCGCCGGACCAGTTTGGCCGGCCGCTCGCTCACGTGGCCCAATCGGGGCCCGGATCACGCTCATACCCAAGAAATTTGACGGGGACGCATCACCCCAAAAAGGAAGCCCGGTCTTAGGACCGGGCACCTTGCGCGTTGCGGCGCAATATAGTCAGAAAACGCCAAAAAACAACGGTTTATTGGTGGTTTAAGTGCCTGATTTTCGCTCCGGAAGCCGGTTTTGAGTGGCTTTTCGGGGGCGATTCAGCCTCTTCTCTGCGTACGCGAGAACACAATCAGTCCAAGCCCGCCAAGTGCCACCAACACGGCGAGCCCGGTGATCGGGTCGCTGCCGGACCCGCCCAGCGTGGCGTTGAGGACCACGCAGAGGACGCCTGGGATCAGCAGAAGTACCCCCACGATCAGCATGAAGATCGTGCAGCCAGGTGGCAGTCGCGGTTCCCGCCACGGCGGCTCTGCCGGCGGGGGCGTGTCGGAATTGCTCATGGTGACCTAGCTCCCCTTGATCGCGGCGCGGATTAGCATCACGCCGGCAAAGCCGACCGCGAGCCCGAGCAAAGCCAGAAAGAGGAGCCCGGGATCGGGGCTCGCCGAGGTGAAGGCGCCGACCCCGAACAGGACCGCGCAGAGCCCCGGCAGCAGCAGCGCCACGCCAAACAGCGCCATGAATGCGGTGGCGCAGCCGCCGCGCTGCGGAGGGAGCCGTGGAGGCAGCGAGGGCGGAGGCGATCCGTCGGGCATGATGGGCCGGCTCTCGTCGCTCATCGCGGCACCTCCTCGCTTTGCCGCGTCTCGCGGTAAGTCTGGCCGGCCATCGCGGCGCGGATGCCGTCGATCTTTCCGTCGCGGTAGAACAGATTGTAGGTGTCGAACGGGATGATCGCGCCGCTCTCGGTGACGAAGTGGATGCAGCTTCGCTTGACGTTGCCGACGCAGAAATTGAAGCGGTCGAGAAACTGCACGATGGTGACGCGGAACACGTTCTCGTAGGTCAATCCCTCCGGTACCTCGAAGCTCGGCAGGCAGCACAGCAATTCGCAGACCCGCTCCGAGGTGTTCAGCGGTCCCGACGACAGCGAGAACAGGTCGACAAACTTCTCCCGCAACACCGGATATTTCTCCGGGCTGATGGTGTTGGGCATCACCGCGATGAGCTGCTCCTGCGGGATCAGCGAGGTCAGCGGCAGCACCTTGTCGCCGTTGCGCAGGCCGTAGCCGATCGAGATGCTCTCGGGATTGCAGGGCAGCGGGATCATGTCGTCGGCGCCGAACACCCCGGTCTCGATCACGCGCCGGCGGATCTCCGACAGCATGATGCGGTCGGTGTCCTTGTTGAAATGCTCGTTTCGGCCGGCATCCTGCACCGGCTGCAGCGTGACGCCGCGGACGCACGTCCAGGTCAGCGCGTGGCGGACGATGTCGCCGATCTCGCCGTCGTTGACGCCGCGCTTGATGGTCGCGACCAGCGTGGTCGAGACGCCGTGGCGCTCGAGATTCTCCAGTGCCTGTTGGCGGATTTTTCGCAAATCCGCGCCGCGCAGATTGACCAGGGCCTCGCGCTGCAGCGAATCGAACTGCAGATAGACCTCCAGCCCGCGCTTGTTCTCGGCGAGCTTCGCCACGAAGTCGGGCTCGCGCGCGATTCTGAGGCCGTTGGTGTTGATCATGACATGGCGGATCGGGCGCGCGCGCACCGCATCCAGAATGGCGAAGAAATCCGGATGCAGCGTCGGCTCGCCGCCGGAGATCTGCACCAGATCGGGCTCGCCCTCGCTCGCGACCAGCGCGTCCAGCATCTTCTCGATTTTCGCCAGCGGCGTGAAGCCGGTGCGGGCCGGCGAGGAATCCGCAAAGCACACCGGGCAAGTCAAATTGCAATGCTCGGTGATCTCGATCAGCGCCAGGCAGGAGTGCTGCTCGTGGTCGGGGCACAGTCCGCAATCATAGGGGCAGCCGAATTCGGTGTGGCGCTGGAACGCGAGCGGCCGGTCGCCGGGCTTGATGAAATCCTTGCACAGCCGCCAATAGGCCGCATCCGTCGAGACCAGCGTCGACTGCACGCCATGCTGCTTGCAGCGCTTCTCGTACCAGACCTCGTTGCCTGATATCTGGATCTTGGTCGGCACCAGGGCCAGGCAGGTTTCGCAGAGAGACTGGGTCTGGCCCCAGAAGATGTAAGGGCGTGCCTTACGCAGCGGCGCGTTCATGCTTCAAGCTCACATTCGGCGCCGTCGCCAGCATGACGGCGGCGTAAATCATGACAAGCAGCGACAGCAGGTGAAACAGCGAGAATGGTCCGATCAGCGCGCCATAGGGCTTGATGAACTCCCACAGGAAGCGCTGCAGCCCGTAGTAGAGCAGCACGAGGTAGAATCCGTTGGTGATGACGGCGGCATTTCGGTTCAATACGGCCCAGACATAGAAGGCCGCGAATGCCGCCATCGCCAGACTCTCGTAGAGCTGCACCGGATGGCGCAAGACGCCATCGCCGAAATCATGGCCCCAGGGCAGCGTGGTCGGCGTGCCATAGGTGAAATCCTCGAGCCCCGCGAAATAGCAGCCGAGACGGCCGACCGAGACGCCGATCGCAAGCGGCAGCGCGAACCGCGCGCCGGTGCGCAGCGAAATCCCGTGGTGCCATTTGTAAAGCTCGATCGCGGCGATGCCGCCCGCCAGCGCGCCCTCGACCGAGCGGGCGACACCCGCCATGCCCGAGAACCACAGGTTCAGCGTGCCGAAGATGTAGGCGCCGATGCCGGCGCCGAACAGCAACGCGGCGATGTAGGGCAGCTCGAAGGATTGCCGGGGGAATTGCAGCCCGCGCCGGCGCGACAGCCACCACATGGCGAGCGCGGCCGCGCCCCATGCTGCAACGTCGAAAACGGCGTGGAGTTCAGCCCCACTCATGAGGCGAGTGTAGCGTGATTTTCGCGGTCCGCGATAGCGGCTTCCCGGTTGCAATGGCGGGGCGAGGTTATCAACCGTCCTCATGGGAGCGGCGGGCTGATGGACCACGCCGGCGACGCCGGCCCGCGCAAAACGACAAAGGCTGTAACCGCGCCAGAACGGATATAGCCGATGTTACGACGTCCATCCGAAGCGCTATATCCGAACTGACGGCTGGGCTTTCGACCTTCCCAGGATGACATTCTGTCCGGAGTGCAGAACCCGTCCCGATTGCGCGGAGCGATTGCGATGAGGAAGGCTACGATGGATTTTTCGCGGATGTCGGATGGGATCCGGCTGCATCACGCCTCTCATCGCCACGATGGGCACGATGGTGACGACGAGCCGGGTCCGGCACCGAGCGGCCCGTTTGCAGGGCTCGATGCGCATCCCGCGACCGCGAATTCCCCGCTTTATGACTCTGGCCCAGACCAATCCGACCATCCCACCGCGTCGGGGGGCGACACCGGCGGCCACGTCGGCAACCACACTGCGGCGAGCCTGGATGCTTCGGCAACGAAGCCTGCTGACGGCGCATCCCATTCCGCGACGGGCATCGCTTCGATCGAGAGCGGGGCGAACACCGCCGGGAACGGCGGAGACGGTTACTTTTACGGAGGTATCATTCACGCATCCCTGTTGATCTATGAACCGATCAACATTTCGGTGAGTTTGGGATACGGCTCGGTCGCCGTGGCCAATCAGTCCAACGATTTGAATGTCGATCAATCCGCCTTTCAGATGGCCGGCGTCGGCGGACATGGTGGGAATGACAACCTTGCATCGGGAGGCAGCATCAGTGCTTCCTTGAGTGCTTCCTTGGGCTCCGGCGCGATCGGGAGCGGCGACAACGGCGCCGGAAATGGCGGCAGCGGCCATTTCTCGGGTGCGTTGGTGGACGCTCCCGTGGTGATCTATCATCCGATCAATATTGCGGTGGCGAGCTCAGGCGGCACGGCCTATGCAAGTCAATCGAACACAGTCGACATCGATCAATCGGCTACGCAGATCGCGGGCATCGGCGGAAGTGGCGGAAATGGCAATGGGGCCTTCGGCGGCAGCATCATCACGCTCGACCCCAGTTGGGGATCAAGCAACGGAGGGAGCGTCTGGGACGCTCAAACGGGTGGGAGTCAGGCCGGCAACGGCGGCGACGGCGCGTTCTACGGGAGTCTCGTGCATTCCTCGATCGTAGTGTACGACCCGATCAACATCGCAGTCGCGGGCTATGGCTCCAACGTTCATTCAGTCCAGACGAATGACGCCGACGTGGATCAATCCGTAGTTCAGATCGCCGCCATGGGCGGGCACGGTGGCAATGGCAACGCCGCGACGGGCGGCCATGCAAGCCTTCTCTCCCACGGCCTGTGGGGCGGCTCCGACACGATTGCAACCGGCTCGAACGGCGCAGGCAACGGCGGCAACGGCTATTTTGCCGGCAGCCTGATCGATGTCAGCGTCGCGATCTATGCACCCATCAATATCGCAATCGCGGGGCCCCATTCGACGGCCGTGGCCGATCAGGTCAACCACGTGCACATCGACCAGAGTGCGGTCCAGATTGCCGGACTTGGTGGGGACGGCGGCTACGGCAATCTCGCGCTGGGTGGCGATCTTTCCGCCCATCTTCTGTCGGATCTTCACCTGTTGGCATAGCGAAACATCGCACCGCTCGCGCAGGCCGGCCGCAAGGTAGCGGACTCCCTGCGCATGCAAACCTCGCGCAGAGCCGCCTCCCCGATGCTTCGAGCCCCGATGTCGCGCGACGAACGTCATACTTTCGTACGTAGGTCGACCAACCCGGATGGTGTCCGATTTGACATCTATCGGCAGCGCGCATCGCCGGATCAGACTCGCCCGTGCGCGTCCGCCTGATCGGGATGGATGATGCACGACAGCCAACACAAGGACGGAGGCTCAAATGTTGCCCAAGGCGATCAGCATCTCGGATTCGATCGAATTCAAATCGATCAACACCGGTGGTCAAAGTGTCGGAAATGGCGGCGACGGTACCTTCAAGGGAGCCATCATCAGCAAGCCGACCCTCAACTTCGATCCAACCAACAAGGCAGAAGGCGCCGATGTGCATGTGAACACCGGCGACCACGTCACTCAGACGGCAGATTGGGACGCCGGCGGCGCAAACGCGACGGCCTCGCTGTTTGCGAAGGCCCATGGCGGAAGCGCCGAGTCGAACGGAAGCCAAAAATCCTACAGTGGCCACGATACCTCCAAGGTATATGCCAATACGGATGCCACTCAGATCAACAAGCTCGCGGTGGACCAGCACCAGGAGGTCCTGGCCGGCATCGGCGGCAATGGCGGAGACGGCAACGCCGCGCTGGGTGGAGAAGTGAGCTTCCACCTCGATACATTCTGACCATCGGCTCGTCCGACCGTGGCGGGACCGGCGGTTGCTGCCGGTCCCGCAGTTCAAGCCATGCCCCGCCGATGCCCTGCCGATGCCCTTCTTGGCAGATCGCGTTGGCCGTCGGGCAAGTGCGCCGGACTCGATTTCAGGCGGTGACGATCATGCTGATGCCGCCCATTCGGTTGCCTGTCCTGCCGCAGATCCCGACGCCGCTGCACGCGGCCCTTTGGTCCTGTGCGGGACCGCTTGGTCTCGTATTCGCGTATAGCTGCAGCTACAACCTGCTTTTATTTGCGCCCTCCATCTACCTTCTTCAGATCTACGACAGGGTGTTGTCGAGCCGGAGCGGCGACACGCTGCTCCTGCTCACGCTCATTGTCGCGATCACGGTCGTGGTCGGCGGCGTGTTCGATGCCTTGCGGCGCGCTGTCCTGGGTCGCCTTGGCGCCTGGCTCGACGATCGGCTCCGTCCTTGCGTGCTTTCGGCCAGCCTCGAATCCGCGTTTCGCAGCGATTGGACGCGGGCGTCGGACGCATATCGGGATCTCACCGTGCTGCGCCAGTTCATCGATTCCGGCGCATGTCCGATGCTGTTCGACGCACTCTGGGCGCCCCTATTCCTCCTGGTCCTCTTTCTCATCCATCCCCTGCTTGGCGTGGTAGGCGCCTGCTGTGTGGCTTTCCTCTTCGCTCTCACGGTTGCCGGAGATCTGGTTACCGAGGACGTTCTGCTCAGATCCGGCGCCGCGCTGTCCAGAAGCTACGGCCGCCTGCAGGCCGCCGCAGGCAACATCCACATGATCCGCGCCATGGGAATGCTCGATAGCGCTGCGCGCACGGTCTACCATGACGCGCAGGAGGCACGCAGAGAGCACGATGTGGTAGTCCGGCGAAGCGAGATCGTGATGCTGGTCACCAAGCCGGTCCGCGCGCTGTCGCAGGTGTTGATAATGGGGGCTGCCGCGTGGCTTGTCCTCGATCACGGAAAGAGTCCTGCGATCATTTTTGCTTCGACACTGATGTTCAGCCGCGCGCTCGCGCCGGTCGAAAGTGCGATCGCAGGCTGGAAGTCACTCAGGACGGCCGTGAGTGCCTGTCAACGGCTCGGCGCGGTTCTCGCCGCGTCCCCCGCCGCCGCCGGACGGCAGGATCCGGAGGTTTCGCAGCGGCAAGCGTCGAGCGGTCTCGTTGTCGACAACGTCGGCGTGAGGCTATCGGGGACCAGCCACGTTCTGTTGAACGGTGTCTCGTTCACGCTCGCGAGCGGAGAATGCCTTGGCATTATTGGTGCGTCCGGGTCAGGCAAGTCGCTGCTTGGCCGGGTGATTGCCGGGCTGTCGACGCCAACTCATGGCTGTGTCCTGCTCGACAATACTGACGTCTCGCTGCATCGCGAGGGCCTAAGCGGCCACCGTCTCGGTTATCTCCCCCAGGACATCGACCTGCTCGGCGATACGATAAGCGATATCATCGCACGGCTTGATGATTCCGATCGGCGGAAGGTCGTGGAAGCGGCCAAGCTGGTCGGAATTCATGAGGCGATCATGCGCCTGCCGAACGGGTACGACACGGTGATTCACCGTGAAAAATCCTTCTCGCGCGGATATCGGCAGCGCCTCGGTCTTGCCCGGGCCTTTTTCGGCGGTCCGCGCCTGATCGTTCTCGACGAACCGAATGCCAGTCTCGATTACGGGGGCGAGCGAATGCTGCTGGACGCTATCGAGCGCATGAAGCTCGCCGGTGTCATCCTGGTCGTCGTCACTCATCGTATGGGTCTCCTCGCAGCCACAGACAAGATTGCCATTATGGAGGAGGGGGCGGTCGTCGCTTTCGGCGACAGCGAGGAAATCTTTGAGCGGCACCTGAACCGACCCCAGGTTACCTCGCGGATTGCGCCATGATCCGGAATCCTCTCACCATCTGGAAGCTTCCCACGATATCGAGGCTACCGGCGATCTGGGACCAGCTCGTGCGAACGCCGGCAAGCCCCCCGCTCGCCGGACGATCCGGGGTCGTGGTTACCGCGATCGACGATTTCGAGCCTCTCGAATATCCATGGTGTACGACCCCGACACCCATCTCTCCGCGTGGACGGCTTCGCGGTATCACCTTGGCGGGCAACCTGCTGGTGCTCTGCTTCATGCTGGGGCTCGGCACGTGGGCGTGCCTCGCGCCTCTCGAGAGCGCCGCGATCGCTTCCGGCATCGTGGAATCGGAATCGAGCCGCAAGACGATTCAGCACCTGGAAGGCGGGATCGTCAGGAAGATCCTGGTTTCCGACGGCGATATCGTGCGAAGCGGACAGACGCTGATCGCGCTGGACGACACCCGGCCCGGTTCGGAGGTGCAAAGCCTTCAAGGCCAGTTGTGGGATGCAATTGCTCGTGCCGCGCGGCTACAGGCCGAGCAGCAGAACTTCGAGAGCATCGCAATCCCGAGCGCGCTGGAACAGGACAGCAAGCGAAATGGGGTAGCCGCCGCCGCGGTATCGGCGCAGCAGTTCATTTTTCAGGCGCGCCGGCAGGTTCATGAGGCGCAGCTTGCGGTCATTCGCGAACGGAGGCTTCAAGTCGAGAGGGAGATCGAAGGTCTCAAGGCTCAGCAGAGCGCCACCGGGCAGCGGGTCGACATCGTCCGGGAAGAACTGGATATGGTCACGACGCTCGTGAACAAGGGACTCGAACGGCGCCCGCGGCTTCTGAACCTGCAACGTGAACTGGCCGACGTTGAGGGTCGCCGCGGCGAGATCACCGCGCAGATTTCTCGCGCCGGGCAGGTCATCAGCGAGCAGCAGGCCACATTGTTCAAGCTCGAGAGCGACAGGCAGAACGAGATCGCACAGTCGCTTCGTGAAGCACAGAACCAGATATTCCAGCTCCGCGAGCGGTTGCTTGCGGCCAGGGATCAGCTGTCGCGAACGGAGGTGAAGGCGCCTGAGGACGGCGTGATAACCGACTTGCGGATCCATACGACGGGCGGCGTCATCGGGGCGGGGGCTCCGCTCATGGAGCTGGTGCCCCGGCAAGACCGCCTCATCGTGACCGCCCGCCTGAGGCCCGAGGACATTGATGTGGTTCATCCCGGTCTCAATGCCGAGGTGCATCTCGTGCCGTACAATCAGCGTCGCGTACCGCGCCTGAAGGGAATCGTCGTGCACGTATCGGCAGACCGGCTACTCGACAAGCGTACCGACCAGCCATACTACGCCACCAAGCTCCGGATCGACGACGCGCAGATCGCCGCAAACGACTTCCAGATCGTCCCCGGTATGCCGGTTCAGGTGTTCATCACCACGGGGCGCGGTACCGTCGCACTTTACGCGCTCAGGCCCCTGCTCGACAGCTTCCGCGGTGCATTCAGAGAGGATTGATCCCGCTCAGGGTGACTAGGTCTCCGGCATTGGGGCTGTACCCGGGTCGTGATCGCGATTCTGCGCGAGCGACCGGCCGCGCCAGCGGAGGACCGCTTCCGTGCGATTGTGAGCGGCACATTTCCTCATGATATGCTGAATGTGCATTTTGACGGTGCTTTCCGAGAGCTTCAATTTGGCTGCGATCAGCTTGTTGGGCAGGCCCAGCTCCAATTCCGCCAGAACGTGCTGCTCTCGAGGCGTGAGACCGCTCCTGTCGATGGCCGCCCTGGCTGCCTCGTTCATCAGATATGCGGACGCAAGCCCGCGCGCGTCCGGCGGATCGAAACCCGGCATCCTGTTCATTTCGGCGACCGGCAACGGCCTGTAGACGCCGCCGACAAGAACCAGGCGCAGGCCGGCTATGACGACCTCGATTGGTAGCGAGGTGGGAAGAAAGCCGCGAACACCCCGCTGCATCGCGGCTTGTGCGGTCGGCTCGTCGTCATGGTTTGACAGGATTGCGACGGCGGCATTGGGACAGTGCTCGGCCACGAAGGCGAGATCGTCCTCGACCGAGGGATCGCCGATGGGCTTGTCCGCGATACTCAGCAGCACCAGACGAACGTCGCGGGCCGACATGCAGTCCAGGCCTTGGACCGTTGCCATGTCGAGGATCTCGAAGTCGGCCAATTCCCGCCTGAGGACGTTGAGAATACATGTGCGGGGCAACAGGTGCGGCTCGATGATCACCAGAACCGGTACGTGAAGCGCTCCATTGAGCCGTTTTGAGGAGTCCGTTATGTCGTCCATGATTTCCTCGGAATGAAAAGAATTTCTGCGACAGTCCCATCGATGCGTATTGCGCATTTACCGTTGCGGCATTCATCCTGAATGCATCATCACGCGCAGCGCCGACATCAGGATCGCATCCATTGCGGGATAGCCTGGCGCCTCGGTGGAAATTCTTTCCGCTCAAATCATTTGGACGCGCGCCGTGGCGCGGTCGACGCATCCCCTATTTGCAGATATTTCGATACGCCGTTGACGCCGCCGACCCCGACTTGCCGTCGACGACATACGCTTCATCCTCCTTCACAAGATACAGAAACGGCCTCCCTCCAGTCTCCCCGCCCGACGCGCTTCTTCCTTTCACGCGCCCGCAAATCGTATCCACGGCGCGTCCGAGCGTGTTCTTTCGCATGGCGCGCTTCATGTCGCTGAATTCGGCCGATCCCGGATCGTCTATCTGCGCTGCAATCGTGACCTTCGCCTTGGTGAGGACAGGATCCGCCATGTCCGCGGCGCGTTCGGGTGCCGGGACGTTGATCCGCGTCCGCGGGGACGCCGCCTTGGCGAGGTCGGCCGGTCGGTGTTTCTTCGATGATGGTCTCCTGCCGGATTTTGCCGGGGTTACAGACTTCGATTTGACGATCGCGGGAGCTGGCGCTAACGCCGCCGGCATCGGCTCTGTGGGTCGGGCGACTGCAACCTTGTCGAAACAGGGTCTTGACCCACACCCAACGAAATACCCTCGGGAAGGCGCGAACCAGCCAAAGCCGATCAGGATTCCTGCCAGCGCTCCGACAACAAGCAGTCCCATCCGATTCCCCTCCTCGGGAGCTCGGCTCGCACTCATTACTAGGACTAATTCCGCGCTGGTGATCCTATCTGTTGCGCAAAAGCGTTAAGCGCTCATTAAGCGCGCGGGTTGGGGCGATAGGGCGAACCCCTACGGCGATGTCGGGTTTAGCGTCGGCTTCCGGAAACATGGCGGATGCGACGAACTATGCGTACACACCCTAGCTAGTTCGCCGGGTTGTCCTCGCTGGGATACACTCCGCGCAGCACTTCCTCGAAATGATCCTTGACCGCGTCGTTGCACAGGCAGGAGCGCTGCCGCAGCTTGTCCGTGTCGCGGATCACGATCGCGCCGCGGCGCGTCTCCAGCACGCCTTCCGCCTTGAAGTTCTGGATCACGCGGCTGGTGTAGCTGCGGCCGACGCCGAGCAGGGTCGAGAGCTGTTCATGGGTGAGCGGCACCATGCCGTTGCCATTGGTGCGCTCCATCGCCGAGATGATCCATTTCGCCGCGCGCTGCTCGATCGAGTGGATCGCATTGCAGGCGGTCGACTGGAAAATCTGCGCCAGCATGCAATCGGCATAGCGCGCGAAGATGTTGCGCACCGAGATCGACTTCAGCTTGGCGGCGTTGAGCTTGCTGATCGGCAGCCGCGCGAACGGGCCGCCGAACTTGACGGCGATGCGGGTATAGGCCGGCAGGAAGCCCTGGCTGACGATGCCGCCGACCGCGCCCTCGCGACCGACCAGGATGGTCTCGATATCGCGGCCGTCCTCATTGGGCACCATGTACGAGACGAGGCTCGGCCCGCACGGGAAATGCACGGTCTGAACATCGTCGCCGGGGCTGTAGAGCAGGTCGTTGGCCTGCGCGTCGACCAGCCCCAGATGCGGCGCGATCAACTGGTAATCGGCGTCGTTCAGCCGGCGCAAAAGATTGTTGAATGGCCGGTCACTCGTCCCGGCCAACTCGGTCCGTTTCGCGATCATAGGAAATTCCTGAAGACCCAACGCCGACAATAATCGAAAGGTTCCCGGATTTATGTTCACTAGTGAACAGACGGCGCCGCTCGCGATGTGGTGGTTTCATCTCGGGAACAGCTGGCGTGCTTTCAGGCGCCGGTCGCGGGCCATCCGGCCGGACTGATCCGGTCTTTCATCCATGCTCTGGAGCGTTTTCGAGCGAATTGGATATCGGTTCGCGTGAAGAAAGCGCGTCAAAACAACAAGCTCTAGCAAACGGAAACTGGCACGCCATGGACTTCACCCCCAATGCCGGCATGCCCGGTGACGTCCTCGTGGTCGAGGACGATCCGATCATCTCGCTCTATTTCGAGGACACCATCCTCGGCTTCGGCGCCCGCACGGTGCGCACCGCGGCGAACGTCGCCCGAGCGCTTGAGCTGATCGCAGAGCGCGCGCCGGATTTCGCGCTGCTCGACGTCGGCCTCGTCAGGGGCGAGAAGACGTTCGCAATCGCCGAGCGGCTGGATGCGCTGAAGGTGCCTTACGCGTTCGTCACGGGCTATGGCGCGGACATCAAGCTGCCGGCATCGCTCGCCGGCAAGCCGCGGCTGACCAAGCCGTGCTCGAGCGAGGCGCTGGAGGCGACGCTGAGAAACGGCCACTGACGGATTGGCAGGCTTCGGCCTCGCCGCCGGAGCGTTCGTCGTCTACGATCCAAGTTGTTTGGATTCGGCGACGCGCCGGCATCGGGAAGCCGTCATGGCGATCAGGACATCTTCCGTTGCGCCGGCAGCAGCGCGATCCCTCGGGCTGCTTGGGGTGGTCCTGTTGCTGGCCTCGGCCGTCATCGGTGGTTCCGCGTCTCCAGGCATTGCGGCGCCCCTCGCGCTCACGAGCCAGCAATCGGCCGCACGTGAGGCGTACGAGAATGCCCTGAAGAGCTTCGAGTCGATCCTGCGCCAGCGACGCGCACAGATCGATTCCAATCAGCCGCTGCCCAATCTGCCGGGCCAGGCCCTCTACCTGGCCCGCGTCGAAATGATGAGCGCATACAAGGATCTCACCGATGCGCTTCCGTCCAGGATTGGAAGGCCCAGCAGATTCCGAATTCCTCCAGCGTATTTTGACGCCGACAATGAGCCGCTGTTCGACGAGTACAGGAAGCTCTTTGACATCATGGAGGCGCCGCCCGCCAGCGCGCAACGATCCGATACGCCATTCACGGACGTGGTCGATCTGGCGACCGCGATCGCGCGAGCCAAGGGTCTCGATGCCGCTGACGCCGCGGCCGCGGGCCGTATCAGCCTCGGCCTTTTCTTTGCCGAGACCGGCGGCAAGCAAAATGCGGGGAATGCGCGGTCGAATACCTACAAAGGGAGCCTGCAGACCGGTCCGTCCGAAGACCGCAACGGCCGAAGGAAGTGGGCAGCGATCAAGGGATCAATCGCGGCCCTCGATCCTGCAGTGAGCGGTCGTGACGACAAAGAAGAGGCGCGGGCCGGCAACCTTGATCACAGGTTCAATCACTGGACCGCCGTGCGGGACGCCCTGATGAACGCACACGCGGATATTTTCCCGGAGATCCCCGCGATTTTGAAAGCCCTGCCGGATCCGATCGATCAAATGAAGCTGTTTGAGCTGATCCAGATCATTCCGACGCCGACCAGGGCCGCACTCAGGTCGGGCAACCTCGTCGGTTACAGAATTTCCGATGCCAGGATCATGCGATACTTGCGCAACAACAGCATCTTCGCTTTCGGCCGGGCCGACCGGACAAGAACATCTGCGACCTTCCGCGAGATCCTCGATGCGATGTGGCTGTTCAACGCCAAGTTCGAGCAGGCGCTTGCCAGGTTCAAGGAGATCAAGGCGGGCAAACCGGGCTGATCGGTTGCGGAGAGACCCCAGCCCTCCCCGCAAGCGGGAGAGGGAACGCAGTTCGCTCGCGGCGTTATCTCAACCCAATCGCGTCGCGCGCTAGTGTGCTGAATGCGAAGTTCGTGCGATTTCGTGGCAACCACCTTCACGAACTTCGCATTCATAAAGCACACTAGAATCATAAGTTTGCTAGTGTCCTTATCGAATCCGAAGTTCGTCCCGAAGGTGCGGCGAATGATGCGAACTTCGGATTCGGGACACTAGACTGGCTTCGGATCGAGCGTGATCGCCCACAGCTCGGCGTCGACGCGGTCGCGCAGGCTCACCGTCATCTGGCCGCTCTTGCCGTCAATCTTGACGTGGCCGAAGAACTGCATGCCGGCCGACGGCGGCAGGTTCTGGTTGGCCTCGCCCGGCGCCTTGATGAACTTCACCTCGGGGCCGAAGGTGTTGTCGAGCTCGTTCGGACCGAACGTGCCGGCATGCAGCGGGCCGGAGACGAATTCCCAGAACGGATCGAACTCCTGGAACTGGGCCTTGTTCGGGTTGTAGTAGTGCGCTGCGGCGTAATGCACGTCGGCGGTCAGCCACACCGTGTTGACGACTCCCGCGGTCTTGATGAAGCGCAGAATATCGGCGATCTCGAGCTCGCGGCCGCGCGCCGGACCATCGCCCTGCGCAAAGGCTTCCGAGCCCTTCTTGTTGGCCGCATCGTCATAGACGATCAGAGAAAGCGGCATGTCGGAGGCGATCACCTTCCAGGTGGCGCGCGAGTTGAGCAGCGCGCGCTTCAGCCAGGCCATCTGGTCCGGGCCGATGAAATAGGCGTCGGGGCCGTACTGCTCCTGCAGGTTCGGGCCGTTGGGGCCGCGATAGCTGCGCTCGTCGAGCATGAAGACGTCGAGATGCGGACCGTAGCTCAGCGTGCGATAGACGCGCCCAGGCTCGACGATGCTCTCGCGCATCGGATACATCTCGTGGAAGGCCTTTGCAGCGCGCGCCGCGAGCACGGTGATGTCGCGCTCCTTGTAGGCCGCCGGCAGCTGTTTCGACAGCGACCAATTGTTGGTCACCTCGTGATCGTCCCACTGCACAAAGATCGGCACCTCGGCATTGAAGGCGCGAACGTTGTTGTCGAGGAAGTTATACTTGTGGGCGGCCCGGTATTCGTCGAGCGTCTCGGCGACCTTGGCCTTCTCGGGAATCGTGACGTTCTTCCAGATCTTGCCGTCGCGAAGCTTCACCTCGGAGGGGATCACGCCGTCGGCGTAGATCGTGTCGCCGGAGTGCAGAAGGAAATCCGGAGCGTGCTTCTTCATCGCGGCGAAGGTGATCATGCCGCCGTCGTCGGGATTGATGCCCCAGCCCTGGCCGGCGACGTCGCCGCCCCAGACGAACGAGACGTCGCGGCGATCGCTCGGAGCGGTGCGGAAGCGGCCGACCACCGGCTCGCCGACGATGTCGATATGGGCAAGGTCGCGGAAGCGGACGCGGTAGAAGATGTCCTGGCCGGAGGGCAGGTTCTCCAGCAGCATCTTGGCGGTGAAGTCGCTCTCTGGCAGCGCCGTGATCGGCGGCAGCGTATGGGCGTCCTTGAAGGATTCGGTGGTCGCGACCTCGACCATCATCTGCGACGGCCGGTCGGCACGCGCCCACACCACGCCGCCGTCGACGCCGACATCGCCGGACTGCACGCCGTGGGTGATCACCGGGCGGTCGGCGGCCCGCGACAGATAGGGCATCGCGATCACGCCGGCGCCGGCCGCAGCCGCCGTGGAGAGAAAGCGTCGGCGGGTGAGATTTCGCGAGAACCGGATCGTCATGGGGAGCCTCCTCAGGTCACAGCGACAATGCGCCGCAGGCGCGCCAAGACCTAGAAAAATTCCATGACGGAGAGATTACAGCGGTGGGCGTCGCGTGAGGTGGGCACGTCTGTCAGGCTCCCTCTCCCGCTTGCGGGGGAGGGTGGGGAGGGGGTCTCTCCACGAATCCTGTCGCGGAGAGAGCCCCCACCCGCATTGCATCTGCGATGCGGCCTCCCCCCCAAGCGGGAGAGGCGAAGGCACCTCGCGGATAGAGTAGCGGCGATTCTACGCCGTGCCCGCCGCCCTGAACTGCGTGGCAGTCCGTTGCAAATTCTGCGGCATGCTGAACAGCAGCGCCTTGCGGTCGGCGACGGCGTTATGAAGCTGCTCGAGCGCGATGTTGAACGCGGTCAGCGTGCCTTCCTCGATCGCGCCGTGCTCGAAACAGTCCAGCGTGTGGCGCAGGATGTCGTCGGCCTCCGCCTGCATCTGGTCGAGTTCCTCGATTGAATCGCTTTGCCGTGCGGCCTTCAGCATCTCCAGCAGGCGTTCGCGCTGCGAGGTGTTGGTGTTGCGCTCGTCCTGCTTGAGATAGCCGGCGAACCACGCACCGGCCGAGCCCATCGCCGAGAACGCCATCAGGCTCCACCAGATGTAGTCGCTGTAGCGGTCGAGGAAGGTTTTTTCCTCGCCGTCGACAAAGGCGGCGGCGCCCGGATGCACCGGAATGGTGGCATCCTTGTCGGTGTCCGGCGTCTCGATCTTGGCGGCGAGCGGGAAATCGGTCTTGAGCGACTGCCGGATCGCGAACAATTGCCGCGTGAATGCCGCGACCGTCGAGTCCGACAGGCCCTTTCGCGCAACGATGTGGTGCGAGAAGCTGATCGTCTTCACCTCATCGTCGGGCCGGTCGGCGGAGCCGAGCGAGCCGGCGGGGATTTCCGCGGCCTCATAGGCCGGATGGTTCTGCGCGATTGCCTCCGAGGCGTCGATCGCAAGGAAACTCGGCTCGCCGCCGTCGCGGACCGATGCCGTGATCGCGTCGATCGTGATCTTGCTGTTGGCCGGACCGACGGCGAGATAGGCGTCGGCCTTGAGGCTCTTGATCGCTTCCGCCGCCTCATTGGCCGGGAATTGCACGATCTCGACCTTCATCGGGTCGACGCCGTATTGCGTCAGGATCAGCTTCAGCAAATTGACATTGGCCGGGGTGCGGCCGACGACGCCGATCTTGCGGCCGGCAAGCTGCGCGATCTTGGTGATCCGCGCGGATTTCCGAACCTTGCCCTTGGCGGGCGGAACCCACATCACCACGACATTCTTGCGTAGGGTCGCGACCGCCTGGGCATTCTTCGGCACTTCGAGGTCACCGCGGATGATGGCGAGATCGGCCTTGCCGTCGGCCAGCGTCTGCGCGCTGGCGGTGGCGCCCTCGGTCTGCACCGGCCTCAGCTTGACCTGGGTTTGCTGCTGGTTGTTGAAGGCCTGCGCCAGCGCCTGCACGACCTTGAGGTCATCGCTGTTGGCGGGACCGACCGCGATCCGCAGCGTCACCGGACGCACGGCGAAATAATAGCCCGCCAGCAACGTGCCGATGATGGCCAGCGCGCCCGCGATCAAAACGAACATCAGCCGCCGCTTTGCCGAACGCAGCGGCTTGGGCGACATGCTGGCGGAGCCGTCTGTCATCGATCTCGCAAACAATCGTCGGGGCTCAATCTCGCAAAACTACCAACGCGCATACATTCCCTATGTGTAGCAAATTACTGAATGGACAGATGTTACAACTCCGTCATGGTTACCAGCGGCGATAGGACGCGATTTCGGCCTTAATTTGGGCGTGGATCCCATCCCGGAGGCCGGTTGTTAGGCTAAAGTCGGCGTTAAACGGGAGGTTACCATGGTCGAACGGCTGTCAGCGGAGGCAAGGAAGGCCGCCCTTTGGGAACTGGCCGGCTGGTCGGAAACGTCCGGCCGCGAGGCGATCGCCAAGACCTTCGTGTTCAAGGACTTCAACGAGGCCTTCGGGTTCATGGCCCGCGCCGCCCTGGTCGCCGAGAAGAGCGACCATCACCCCGAGTGGAAAAACGTCTACAAGACGGTCGAGGTGGTGCTGTCGACCCACGATGTCGGCGGGGTGACCAAGCGCGACATCGACCTCGCCAAGGCCATGAACGCGATCGCAAGGCAGCTTGGGGTCAGTTGAGCCCGGCGCGCGCAACCTTGCGCGGGTCCGCCGATATCCCCAGATTCGCATCGTCCGCCGCCGAACTGGCGCGGCGTCGAGGAACCTTGCGATGACATCGAGCGAACACGGTGTGGGATTTGGGCCTGCCGATCGGCTGGCGCAGGACCCTGAAAGCGTGCGCCGCCGTTTCTGGATCAAGTTCAAGAAGGTGGTGGCGAGCCTGCCCTTCGCGGAGGACCTGTTGGCTGCCTATTACTGCGCGTTCGACCGGCAGACGCCGCGCCATGTGCAGGCGGCGCTGCTCGGGGCGATCGCCTATTTCATCCTGCCGTTCGATTTCGTGCCCGACATGTTGCCGATCCTCGGCTTCACCGATGACGCCGCGGTGCTCGCAACAGCGCTCCGCATTGTGGCAAGCCACATCACGCCCGAGCATCGCGATGCCGCCCGCGCCGCGCTGAAGCGCGGGGTGCCGGAGGAGGAGTGAGCGTGGAGTAAGTGGCGGCTCTTCTCCTTCCCCCTGAAAGGGGGAAGGTCGGGATGGGGGTCAAGCCGCAGACACCGCTGCAAGCGGAGGGAGCAGATCCCCACCCGCTTTGCTCTCGCGAGCAAAGCGACCTCCCCTTTTCAAGGGGAGGTTATGTTGCATCCCGGATTTCGCTGCGCTCCATCCGGGCTACGCATTCTCTCAGCTTCCCGGGTGCAGGATCACCTTGCCCATCGCCTTGCGGCCGGCGAGCACCTTCAGGGCCTCCGCGGTCTGCGACAGTGGGAAGGTGCGGTCGACATGCGAGGAGATCTTGCCTTCCGCGGTCCACTGCACGAGCTTCTCGAGGTTCTTGCGGTTCTTGTCCGGGTTCTGCCGCGCCCAGGCGCCCCAGAACACGCCGCGGATATCGCAGCCCTTCAGCAGTGCAAGGTTGAGCGGGATCTTCGGAATCTCGCCGGCGGCAAAGCCGATCACCAGGAAGCGGCCTTCCCATGCGGTCGAGCGCAGCGCAGCCTCGGCATAGGCGCCGCCGACCGGATCGAACACGATGTCGGCGCCCTTGCCGTCGGTCAGCTTGCGCAGGCCCTCCTTGAGATCTTCCTTGGCGTAATTCAGCGTCAGCTCGGCGCCGTGTTGCTTGGCGAATGCCAGCTTCTCGTCCGACGAGGCGCAGGCAATCACCTTCAGGCCCATCAGTTTGCCGAGCTCGCAGGCAGCAAGGCCGGTGCCGCCGGCGGCCCCGAGCACCGCGAGCGTCTCGCCCGGCTTCGGGCTCGCGCGATCTTCCAGCGCATGCAGCGCGGTGCCGTAGATGATGATGATGCCGGCGGCGCGATCGTAATCGAGATTGTCGGGAATCTTCACGATCGAATTCGCCGGCAGCGCGATCTTGTCGCGCGCGCCGTTGTGGCCGCAGGAAGCGACGACGCGATCGCCGACCTTCAGGTCAGTGACGCCTGCGCCGACGCTTTCGATCACGCCGGCAACTTCGGCAGCCGGCGAGAACGGGAACGGCGGCTTGATCTGGTACTTGCCCTGGATCATCAGGATGTCGAAGAAATTCAGCGCCGCCGCCTTGATCGCGATCACGGCTTCGCCGGGACCCGCCACCGGATCGGGCACGTCAGCCAGCACGAGATCGTCGGGTTGACAGTATTGCGAGCAGAGGATGGCTTTCATGGACACACCTGAGTTTCGGACGCAGAAAGAGCTGCAAGATCTTGGACTACAAGCTTCATGCCGGATTTGCGGCGGAGCGACAATACAGTGCGGAGGGATCAAACTATGTTTGAAAAAGGCCTGCTAGCGAAAAAGCGCATCCTGATCACCGGCGGCGGCTCCGGCCTTGGCGCGGCGATGGGCCACCGCTTCGCCGAACTCGGCGCCGAACTGATCATCTGCGGGCGGCGCGAGGGGCTGCTGGAGGAAACCGCAGCAAAATTCCGCAGCGAGCTCGGCGCCAAGGTTTCCACCGCGCGCTGCGATATCCGCGACGGCGCGGCGGTCGAAGCGATGATGGATCAGGCCTGGCAGGACGCGCCGATCGACGTTCTCGTCAACAATGCTGCCGCAACCTTTATTGCGCAGAGCGAACATTTGTCGTTCCGCGCGGCGGACGCGATCCTCGCGCCGACACTGCATGGCACGATGTACTGCACGTTCGCCGCCGGCCGCCGCTGGATCGACGGCAAGCACAAGGGCGTGGTGCTCTCGATCCTGTCGACCTCGACCATCACCGGCCGCGCGTTCACGGTGCCGTCCTCGATGGCCAAGACCGCGGTGCTGGCGATGACCAAGAGCCTTGCGGTGGAGTGGGGCCCGAAGGGCATCCGCACCGTCGCGATCGCGCCCGGCGCGTTTCCGACCGCAGGTGCGACCGGACAATTGCGTCCCGAAGGGCGCGGCGAGAGCTGGGCGCATCGCAATCCGCTCGGCCGCGCCGGCGAGCATGCGGAGCTCGCCAATCTCGCGACCTTCCTGATCTCGGATCAGGCCGGCTACATCAACGGCGAGATGGTGGTGCAGGATGGCGGCTCGCACTTGCGCAGTTCCGGTGCCGAGGACCTGCTGCAATGGACCGATGCGCAGTGGGAAAAGCAGCGCGCTGCGCGCGCCACATGATAACAAGTCGCGACGTGCGCACGACCAAGTCACGATAGTGAGCGGCGTTCGTCTTTCGGCCTACTGCCTTCCCAAAAAAGCGTTTCCCGGTTATCCATCCGAGCCGGCGGAGGGGAATCGCCGGGCCATCTTGCAGTCACAATGATGGGGGAACCAGTTGGCCGTGCGGCAGATTCTGACATCACTGGTTGCTTGTATCCTGTGCGGGTTCATCACCCTCGCGTCGGTGCAGGCTGCGCCCAAGAAGGAAACCGCGAAGGAAGCAGCCAAGCCGGCGCCTTCGGCCGCGGCGGCTGCGGCCGGCGGCGCGGAGCCGACGCTGATCGGCCAATTCGGCACCTGGGGCGCGTACACGGCGTCGCCCAACGGCAAGAAGGTGTGCTTTGCGCTCGCCAAGCCTTCCTCGTCGAAGACCAATCCGGCGAACCGGCCGCGCGATCCGGCCTATGCCTTCATCTCCACCCGTCCGGCGGAGAAGGTCGTCAACGAAGTCTCGATCATGATCGGCTACACGGTGAAGCCGGGCTCCGAATCGACGGTTCAGGTCGGCGGCGGGACCTATGCGATGTACACGCAGGGCGACGGCCTCTGGATCAAGAATGCGGCCGAAGAGGAGCGGATGGTGGAATCCATGCGCAAATCGGCCGAACTGACGGTAAAAGCCGTCTCGGCCAAGGGCACCGAGACAACAGACACCTTCTCGCTGAAGGGCCTAGCGCAGGCGCTCGACCGGCTCGGGCAGGACTGCCGGCGCTAGAGAACCGGCTTAAGGCTTAAAATCGAAGTATTTGGTGGCTTTCCAGCACCGGCTGGAAGGCCTATTTGAGGTTTCATGACCGACACCGTGACCACCCATGCCGTCTCCGGCGCCAGCGCGCTGGTCGAGAAGGTTCCGCTCGAGACCTATGTGCCGCCGGCCAAGCCGTCGCTGATCGGGCTGTCGCGCGCCGAGATCGCCGATCGCCTGGGCGAGATCGGGGTGCAGGCCGGCCAGCGCAAGATGCGCACCCAACAGCTCTGGAACTGGATGTATTTCCGCGGCGCAAAGAGCTTTGCCGAGATGACCAACGTCTCGAAGGACATGCGCGCCGAGCTCGAGAAGCATTTTACCGTCGACCGTCCCGAAGTGGTCGCCGAGCAGATCTCCAATGACGGCACCCGCAAATGGTTGCTGCGGCTGCCGAGCGGCGACAAGGTCGAGCGGCCGCACGAGGTCGAGTGCGTCTACATCCCCGAGACCGATCGCGGCACGCTGTGCGTTTCCTCGCAGGTCGGCTGCACGCTGAACTGCGCGTTCTGCCACACCGGCACGCAGCGGCTGGTGCGCAACCTCACGGCCGGCGAGATCGTCGGCCAGGTGATGGTGGCGCGCGACCGGCTGAATGACTGGGCCGACCGCGAGGACGGCACGCGCCGCGTCACCAACATCGTGATGATGGGGATGGGCGAGCCGCTCTACAATTTCGACGCGGTGCGCGATGCGCTCCTGATCGTTGCCGACAATGAAGGCATCGGCATTTCGCGCCGGCGCATCACGCTGTCGACCTCGGGCGTGGTGCCGAACATCCAGCGCACCGGTGACGAGATCGGCGTGATGCTCGCGATCTCCTTGCATGCGGTGCGCGACGAGCTGCGCAACGAGCTGGTGCCGTTGAACCGCAAATATCCGATCAAGGAGCTGCTGCAAGCCTGCCGCGATTATCCCGGCGCCTCGAACGCGCGGCGCATCACCTTCGAATATGTGATGCTCAAGGGCGTCAACGATTCGCTCGATGACGCCAAGCTCCTGGTGAAGCTGCTGAAGGGCATTCCGGCGAAGATCAATCTGATCCCGTTCAATCCGTGGCCGGGCACCGCCTATGAATGCTCGGACTGGGAGCAGATCGAGAAATTCTCCGAATATATCTTCAACGCCGGCTATTCCTCGCCGGTGCGCACGCCGCGCGGCCGCGACATCCTCGCGGCCTGCGGCCAGCTCAAGTCGGAGACCGAAAAGCTCTCCGCCCGCGAGCGCCAGGCGCTGCGCGCGATGGCGATGACGGACTAATTAGATGGCCTTGATCGGCCGCCTGTTCGTCGTCGCGTTCGGCTTCCTGATGGCCTGCTTCGTGGCAGGGATCATCGTGGTCGTCGCGGTGCTGTATCCCGAGATCAGCGATTTCGGCGGCCAGATCGACCAGAGCGCCGTCAACGTCGTGCTCGGCTTCGGTTTCATCTTCATATCAGGCTTCGCACTGTTGCCGGCGCTGATCGTGGTGCTGATCACCGAGGCGTTCTTCATCCGGAGCGTGCTGGCCTACGCCGTCGGCGGCGCCATCGTCGGCGCCGCCTGCTATCTCGGCCTCGTTCCGTTCGATCCCGATATGATGCAATTCCACGGCATCGTGCGCCGGCACATGGAGATCATGACCGGCGCCGGCATCGTCGCGGGCCTCGTCTACTGGCTGATCGCCGGCCGCACCGCCGGCGCCTGGCGCGAGCCGGCGCGACCGTTGCCGCCGCCCCCACCATTACCGTCGCAATCGCCGCGGCCGTGATGCTTCCCATGCCCCGCAGCCTCGGCTAAACCGCGCGCCATGAACCGGACCGGACTTTTCATCGCGCTGGCGCTGGCGCTCATTGTCGGCATCCTGTTCGGGATCTATCCCGAGCTCGACCTGAAGCTGGCGGCGCTGTTCTACGATGCGGCGCAGAAAACCTTCCCGCTGAAGCTCGACGCGGTGGCGTCGTTCGCGCGCGATGCGGCGATGTGGATCGCCTGGGCGCTGGTGCTGCCGGCGATCGTGACCATCGTCTGGAAATTCATCCGGCCGGACCGGCCGATGCTGATGTCCGGCCGTGCCGCGGTGTTCCTGCTCACCACGATGCTGCTCTCGGCCGGCGTGCTCACCAATTTCACCTTCAAGAATTATTGGGGCCGGCCGCGGCCGGTGTTCGTGACGCAGTTCGGCGGCGACCTGCGATTCATGCCGTGGTGGGATCCGCGCGGCGGCTGCCCGCGCAACTGCTCGTTCTTCTCCGGCGAGGGCGCCACCGCGTTCTGGACCTATGCACCGGCGGCGCTGACGCCGCCCGCGTGGCGGCCGCTGGCCTTTGCCGGGGCCACCGTGTTCGGCATCGTCACCAGTGGGCTGCGAATGGCCTTCGGTGGCCATTTCTTCACCGATGTGGCGATCGCCGGCCTGGTGTCCTTCTTCACCGTCTGGCTGTTCTACGCGCTGATCTACCGCTGGGCCGCGACCCGGCTGACCGACGCCCAGGTCGACGCCGCGCTGACGCGGCTCGCAATGCCCGGCTACCAGTGGATGCAGCGCTGGCGCCGCGGCGGCCGGGCGGAGCCGAGCCAGCCTGAAGCCTGATTAAAGGCGTGCCCCGCCTTCCGAAATTTGATATTCGCCAACCCTGAAAACCTCTTCGATTTCGACTGATTGGACCGTCCCATGAGTACGATTCTGAAAAGCCTGCCCACTGGCGAAAAAGTCGGCATCGCGTTCTCGGGCGGGCTCGACACGTCAGCGGCGCTGCTCTGGATGAAGCTGAAAGGCGCCAAGGTCTTCGCCTATACCGCCAATCTCGGTCAGCCCGACGAGGCCGACTACGACGCGATCCCGCGCAAGGCGATGGATTTCGGCGCCGAGAAGGCCCGCCTGGTCGATTGCCGCACCCAGCTGGTCCATGAAGGCATCGCCGCGATCCAGTCCGGCGCGTTCCACATCTCGACCGGCGGCATCACCTATTTCAACACCACCCCGCTTGGCCGCGCGGTCACCGGCACGATGCTGGTCGCGGCGATGCAGGAGGACGGCGTCAACATCTGGGGCGACGGCTCGACCTACAAGGGCAACGACATCGAGCGCTTCTATCGCTACGGCCTGCTGACCAACCCGAGCCTGCGCATTTACAAGCCTTGGCTCGACCAGCAGTTCATCGACGAGCTCGGCGGCCGCGCCGAGATGTCGGCGTTCATGACCGCGCAGGGCTTCGCCTACAAGATGAGCGCGGAGAAGGCCTATTCGACCGACAGCAATCTGCTCGGCGCGACGCATGAGGCCAAGGATCTCGAGAGTCTTGCGAGCGGCATCACCATCGTCAATCCGATCATGGGCGTGCCGTTCTGGCGCGCCGATTGCGACGTCAAGGCCGAGAAGGTCGTGGTGCGGTTCGAGGAAGGCCAGCCGGTCGCACTGAACGGCAAGACGTTCGCCGACCCGGTCGCGCTGTTCCTGGAAGCCAATGTGATCGGCGGCCGCCACGGCCTTGGCATGAGCGACCAGATCGAGAACCGGATCATCGAAGCGAAGAGCCGCGGCATCTACGAGGCGCCGGGCATGGCGCTGCTGCACATCGCCTATGAGCGTCTCGTCACCGGCATTCATAACGAGGATACGATCGAGCAGTACCGCATCAGCGGCATGCGGCTCGGCCGCCTGCTCTATCAGGGCCGCTGGTTCGATTCGCAGGCCTTGATGCTGCGCGAGACCGCGCAGCGCTGGGTGGCACGTGCCGTCACCGGCGAGGTGACGCTCGAACTGCGCCGCGGCAACGACTACTCCATCCTCAACACCGAGAGCCCGAACCTTACCTATGCGCCGGAACGGCTCAGCATGGAGAAGGTCGAGGACGCCGCCTTCACGCCGGCCGACCGCATCGGCCAGCTGACGATGCGCAACCTCGACATATCAGACACCCGCGCCAAGCTCGGCCTCTACCACAAGACCGGCCTCATCTCGAGCGGCGAAGGCCCGCAGATTTTCCAGCTCGAGAACGACAAGGATTGAGGCGGCACTCTCTCGCCTCGTCGTCCCGGGCAAGCGAAGCGCGACCCGGGACCCATAACCACCGGCCGTGGTTATGAAGCACGCTGGTGCTCCAGCGCGTTTCCACGACTCCTCCCTGTGGTTATGGGTCCCTGCTTTCGCAGGGACGACCCGGGGATGGATATCGGCCTACTTCACCCTGAGCGCATCCAGCAGCGAGCGGAACGCGCGCGCGTAATCGGTGCCGGTCTTGCCGATGTCCGGCCCCGCGGAGACCGCAACCGCGGCTTCCGTCACCGCGCCGAGCAGCAGCCGCGCCAGCGGCTCGATCGGTTGCCTGGCGATCACGCCGGCATCCATCGCAGCAGCCAGCGCGCGTGGAAACTTGCCGCCGAAATGTTTGGCGTCGATCTCGCGCCAGCGTTCCCAGCCGAGCACGGCGGGACCATCGCGCAAGATGATCTGGCCGGTCGGGCCTTTCGAGCACGCCGCGAAATAGCCCTGCGTGCCCGCCGCCATCGCCGCCAGCGGATCGTTCTCGGCGCGCGAGATGCGATCGAGATCGGCGACGAGGTCGATCGAGACCTGCTCGAACACCGCCTCGAACACCGCCTCCTTGGTTGCGAAGTGATGATAGACCGCGCCCTTGGCGACGCGCGCTCCAGCGGCGATGTCGTCCATCGTCGCAGCGGCAAAGCCGCGCTCGCCAAAAATGAGCCGCGCTGCCTTGACGATGGCGGCTCTGGTTTTCTCGCGCCGCTCGGCCTGGGTTGCCATGGCGCATCTCTATCCCAGTTCCAGGCGCAAGCCAATTGACTTACCGACTCTTGGTCGATAAATACCGACTATAAGTCGGTAAATGGAGAGTGCCCATGCCCTCGCTCAGGACGTTGCAAGCCTTCGCTGACGCGGTGGAATCCAACGACCATGTCGGCGCGATCAGGAACTTCTATTCAGACGATGCCCGCACCCAGGAGAATGACGGCGAATGGCGGGTCGGCCGCGAGGCGCTGGCAGCGCGCGAGGCGGCGGTGCTGGCCGCGGTCGCCGGCGTCAAGACCACGCGGCTCGGGCCGCTCCTGCTCGACGGCGATCATTCGGCGATCTGCTGGCGGTTCGAATTCACGGCCAAGGACGGCAAGGTGCGCAGCATGGAGGAGGTCGCCTGGCAGACCTGGCGCGGCGAGGAGCTGGTCGAGGAGCGCTTCTTCTACGATCCGCAGCAGATGGCGCGCTGAAATCACGCCGGCCTTGCGGCAATACGCCCCGGCGCGCCTCATTGCGCCGTCATCCGCCGCAACTAGCCTCCGCTCCGATGCGCATGATGCGCAAGGGCGGAGCATCGATCATGATCAAGCAAGTTGCCGGTATGGCCGCCACGCTGGCGTTGTCGGCAGCGCCGGTGTTCGCCCAGACGATCTATCCGATCGATCGCGCCGATATCCTCGTCGGCGCCAAATTCGACTTCAAGGTCGAGCTTCCGGGGCTGGTCGATCAAGCCAAGCTCAAGGTCACGCTGAACGGCGCGGATTATGCCGCGGTGTTCGGCCAGGGCGGCACATTCACCGCGCGCGAGGCCGGCCGGGAGCAGTCGGCGCTGTTGCTGCGCGATGTCTCGCTCGCCAAGCCCGGGCAGGTCGCCGTCGAAGTCAGCGACGGCACGCAGAGCCGGACGGTGACCTGGACCGTCTACGACACCGGGGCACGCAAGGCCAGGAACGTGATCCTGTTCATCGGGGACGGGATGTCGCCGTCGCATCGCACTGCCGCGCGAATCCTTTCCAAGGGGATTGCGGAGGGCAAAAGCGGCGGCAAGCTCGCGATCGACGACATGCCGCATATGGCGCTGGTCGCGACCGCGGGCTCGGACTCGATCATCACCGATTCGGCGAACGCCGCGAGCGCTTACGCCACAGGCCACAAGGCCGCGGTCAATGCGCTCGGCGTCTACGCCGATCGCACGCCCGATCCGCTCGACGATCCCAGGGTCGAGACCATCGCGAGCCTCGCCAAGCGCCGGGCGGGCCTCGCGGTCGGCATCGTCACCAACACCGAGGTCGAGGATGCGACGCCGGCGGCGATGGTTGCGCATACCCGCCGCCGCGCCGCCTATGACGCGATCGTCGCGCAATATTTCGACGCGAAGCCCGACGTGCTGATGGGCGGCGGCTCCGCGAACTTCCTGCCGCAATCCACGTCCAGGTCGAAACGCAAGGACGATATCGACTATCTCGCGCGCTTCCGCGACGCCGGCTATCCGGTCGCGACCACCGCAGGCGAGCTCGCCGCGCTCGCGGCCAAACCGGACACCCGCCAACTGCTCGGCCTGTTCGCCGCCGGCAACATGGACGGCGCGCTCGACCGCAAGTTCCTGAAGGGCGGCGGCGTCAGGAAATTCCCCGAGCAGCCTGACCTGACCGAGCAGGTCCAGGCGGCGCTCACGCTGCTGTCGAAGCACGATGCCGGCTTCTTCCTGATGGTCGAGTCCGGCCTGATCGACAAATACGCCCATCTGCTCGACATGGAGCGCGCAGTCTACGACACCATCATGCTCGACAATGCGGTGCGGCTCGCAAAGGACTGGGCGAAAGCGCGCAACGACGACACGCTGATCCTGGTTGTGGCCGACCACAACCATCCGAACAGCCTGGTCGGCACCATCAATGACGACATGGCGGCGTCACCCAATGTGCCGCTGCGCGAGCGCGTCGGCGTCTACGAGAAGGCCGGGTTCCCGAATTATCCGGCGCCGGACGCCGAAGGTTATCCGTCACGCGTCGATGTCAGCCGGCGGCTTGCGATCTTCTCGGCCAGCCTGCCGGATCACTACGAGACGTTCCGCCCGAAACTCGACGATCCGAACGAGCCGACCGTGAAGGGCGACCAGCCCGACACGTTCAAGGCCAATGACAAGTACAAGGATGTCCCCGGCGTCGTGCTGCGCTTCGGCAATCTGCCGGCGATGATCGGCGCCAGCGTGCATTCCGGCGAGGACGTCATCCTCACCGCGACCGGCCCGGGCAGCGAGCGCGTCCACGGCTCGATGGACAACACCGAGGTATTCCGCGTGATGGTCGAGGCACTGGGACTGGGGGCGGGGAAGTAACGAATGATGAGATTGGGTCGATCAGCAGGCCCGCTGTACCTCTCCCGCTTGCGGGGGCGACACTTCTCCAACCTCCCCTTGAAAAGGGGAGGTCGCTTTGCTCGCCAGAGCAAAGCGGGTGGGGATCTACTCTCTCCGCAAACAGTGTTGCCTGCGGCTGACCCCCATCCCGATCTTCCCCCTTTCAGGGGGAAGGAGAAGAAACAAAAATGGCCGGGATCGCTCCCGGCCATTTCGTCGCGTGATGTCGCGCCGGCTCAGCGCGGCGGGGCGGCGGAGGCGGTGCCGCCGTTGAGCAGCGGGGTGATGCGGCGGACGGTGACGCGCCGGTTGATGCGGCTCGGCCCGTCGGTCTGCTCCTTCAGATATTGCGAGCCGTAACCCTGCGAGGTCAGGTTCTCCGCCGGCACACCGAACTGCTGCGTCAAGAGCTCGGCGGCGGATTGCGCACGGCGGTCCGACAGCGACAGATTGTCGGTGTCGTTGCCGGTCGCATCCGTATGGCCCTCGATCAGGAACACCTCGCGCGGATTGCGCTGGATGGCCCGGTTGAGACCGTCGGCGATCACCTGCAGCCGCGCAGCTTGGTCCGGTGGGACGGTCCACGATCCGGAGTCGAAATTGATCGTGTTGACGTCGATGCTCGGCATCTGCATGCGGACATTGGGGCTGTAGCGGATCTCGTCGAGCGAGTAGCGCCGTTCGATCCGCTGCACCGGCGGTGCCTCCATGGTCTCGTAGATCACGTCGGGTGACGCGTCCTGAGCGTCGACGATGTAGCGATCGTAGGGAATGTTGACCACCGGCGGTGGCGCGTCGACATAGAAGCCGCCGACCGCCCGCGGATCGCGATAGCTGTTGTCGATGATGACGACCTCACGTCCGCCAGTATCCCTGCGGATCCGGCGCAACATCTGGCCGTCGGAGCCGACCACCGTGATGATCTCGCTGCCGTCGGGACGAACCACCACGGTGCGGGTTTCGCCGCCGATCGTCTCGGTGCGGATGTCACGCGCGCCATAGCGGAAACGATAGACGTCGTCGCCGCGGACATAGGCCTGACCGCCCGGATCGCGGATGATGACGCGGTCCGGCTCGGTGTAGATGGTGCGGCCGCCCTCGACGACCTCCTGCCGCTGGCTGTGCAGGTCGGCGATGCTGCCGCCGATGATGGCGCCGGCGACCACGCCGGCACCGACCGCGGCGCCGATCGCGAGCGGCTTGATGTTGTCATGGCGCGGCGGCGGCGGCAGCGGTGCTGCGACGGCAGGCGCGGCGCGGAAGGCGGGCGCAACCGTCGGCGGCGCGTATTGCGCGCGGCCGGGCGGCGGCGTTGCGGCGGCCGAGCCGGGGACGACCGACGGTGCCGGCGCGCCCATGGCTGCTCCCTGGGCCGGCGATACGCCGGGGGCGACGCCCGGACGTGCTGCCGGCTGACCCGGAGCCGGGGTCGCGCCAGGCGCGCCCATTGCCGCGCCCGGGGTCGCCGGCGTTCCGGGCGGTGTCGCCGGACGTCCCTGCTGACCTGGCGCCGGTGGCGTCGCGCCGGGTGCCGGAGGCGTTGTTGCGGCAGGCGGGGTGCCTGGACGCGCGGGCTGTGCGCCGGCTGCCGGAGGTGTCGGCGTCGCACCGGGAGCTGTCGCGGCGGGCGGCGTGCCCGGTCGTGCCCCTGCTGCCGGAGGCGTTGTCGTTGTCGAAGGCGTGGGCGTTGACGTCGCCGCGGGCGGCGTGCCCGGCGGCTGCTTGGCGCCGCCAGGACGTTCACCGCGTTCGCCACCCGGACGATCACCAGGGCGGCGTTCGGCCGGCGCCGTTGTCGGAGCGCCCGGCGTTGCGGGCGTTGGTGTCGGCGTTGCCGCCGCGGGCGGGGTGCCGGGCCGTGCTGCCGGCGCGGCGCCGGGCGTTGGCGTCGGGTGCGCGGGACCTGCGCCGGGCGGCGGCGTGCCCGGTCGCTGCGGTGCTGCGGCCGGCGGCGGTGGGGTCGGCGTCGGATGTGCGGGGGCAGCCGCCGGCGGTGGCGGGGTTGGTTTCGCAGGCGCCGCTGCGGGCGGCTCCGGCCGTGCCGGGGCCGGCGAGGGCTTCGCGGGTGCGGCCGCGGGCGGCGGCGGTGTGGGATGTGTGGGCGCAGCCGCCGGCGGAGGCGTCGTCGGGCGCGCCGCAGGCGGCTCGGGCCGTGCGGGAGCCGGCGGCGGCACCGGATGCGGTGCGGCTGCCGGAGGCGGCGTCGGCTTTGCCGGGGCAGCTGCGGGCGGCTCGGGTCGCGCAGGTGCAGCAGGCGGGGTCGGCTTCGCCGGCGCTGCGGCTGGCGGCGGAGCAGGATGTGCCGGTGCCGCAGCGGGAGGTGGCGCCTGCGGATGCGGCGCGGGCGCCGGCGGTGCCGGACGTACAGGAGCACCCGGTGCGCCCGGCGCCGGCCGCGCCTTCGGCTTTCCGTCAGGTCCGGTTTCTTCCTTCTGCTGCGCCTGTGCGACGACCAGAGGCGAAGTTTGGGCGTGCGACGCTGAGGTGGCGAATTGCATCACCGTCAGCGCAGTCGTGGCAAGCAGCACGAGACGAAGCTTTGTCATTGTCTAGGAGTCCCCGGCGGAAAGTCTGGGCAGGAAAGCAAAGTGAGAACCGAACAATTCGGCAGGACGATGAACCGCCAGCCGTTAGGCCGGATTGTGGCGAGCCACGAATCATCGGCGAAGTTTATTTCGACATTATAACGGGTTGCATGCGCGGTTGTTCACTGCGCGTTCAGAAGAAACGCTCCGACACATTTGCGATCGACGTGGAACCAAGGCGCAAGAGTGGCTCACCGGCCGGCGAGTCGATCCGTCGCAGGCGGTGGGCCGGATGGTCCGGGCGGTCCGCGCACCGGTGATTCGTCAGGTGTCTTGCCGGGCAACTCGTCCGGTCGCGGCGGCTCGCCGGGTTCGCGCATCGGCTCCGGAATCTCCGGTCGCGGACTGCCGGGTGGAATTCCCGGCGGCGGTTCGCTCGGGGTGCCCGGCGTCGTCGGCGGAATCTCGGGCGGCTCGATCGGCATCATGTCGGGACCCCGCGGTTGCCGATGCCAGGTCGCATCGCGCCCATTGATAGCTCCATCGAAGTTCGCAGCGACAACGGATCGCGCGCCGCGGCGTTCCGATGTTTCACCCGGGCGTGTGGCAGACCGCCTCGATATTGTGGCCGTCGGGATCGAGCACGAATGCGCCGTAATAGTTCGGGTGATAATGCGCGCGAATGCCGGGCGCGCCGTTGTCGCGGCCGCCGGCCGCCATCGCAGCCTTGTAGAAGGCATCGACGGTGGCGCGGTCCTTGGCCGTGATGGCGATATGCACCGGCTTGTTCATCGCGCCTTCGCCGCCGATCCAGAAGTCCGGCTTGCCGTCGGCGCCGAAGCCCGCGGCGGGCGCGTGCCCGGTCACTTCCGCAGGCACTTCCATGATCAGGCCGTAGCCGAGCGGCGCCAGCGCCGTCTGGTAGAACGCCTTCGCGCGTTGATAGTCGGAGACAGAAAAGCCGATATGGTCGATCATCGCGAGCCTCCCTTGTTGTGATGCATTTGCATCCGCGTTCTCGTCTCACCTCCCCTTTCAAAGGGGAGGTCGCTTTGCTCGCGAGAGCAAAGCGGGTGGGGATCTGCTCTCTCCGCTGGCACCGTTACCTGCGGCTGACCCCCATCCCGACCTTCCCCCTTTCAGGGGGAAGGAGAAGACAGGGCTGTCAACCCCGTACCAGCAGCGTGTTGCTCCGCGTCCGGCCTTGTTCGACGTAACCGCGCGCGTGCATGTCCGCAATGCAGTCGTCGGTCCATTCGTCCTTCGACAGATGCTCGATCACCACCGCGTCGGGCCACAGCGACTGCGGCGCGTCGCGGAAAAAGCCGATCAGCACGCGGTCCTCGAAACCCTCGACGTCGATCTTGAGCGCGTCGACCTTGCTCGCGCCGGCCTCGTCGAGGATGCGTTGCAGCCGCAGCGACGGCACGTTGAACGCCTTGCCGGTGGGCGTGCCGGTGACGATGTGGCTGGCGCCGAGATTGTCGCCGTCGGTCTCGATCATCAGTTCGCCATCGGTCGGGCCGGCGGCCGCCGCAACCAGGCGCACCTGCGGAAAGCCGGAGGCCTGGGTGTTGAACTTGAGCCGCGCATGCGTCACCGGATGCGGCTCGATCGCGATCACCTTGCCGCCGGGCCCGACATCGCGCGCCAGCGCCAGCGCATAGGTGCCGACATTGGCGCCGAGATCGACGAAGGTGCCACTAGCGCCGACATGCGCCCGCAGGAAGGCGAGTTCTTCAAGGTTGTAATCGGGATTGAACAGCGCGCCGCGCTCGGTCGCGCTTTGCTGATGATAGAAGCGGAACGATGCGCCCTGATAGGTCACGTCCAGCGGACCCGCGCCGAACAGATTGACCAGCTTCGACAGCCAGGGCCGGAACGCGCCGCGCTTCAATCCTGAGCCATGCGCAAGGCGGATGATGGCGGCCTGCGCCGCATTGGGCGCGAAGGCGCCGAATGGCGCCGGCGATATGTCGTTGCTCGGGATCACGCATGGCCTCGTCAAAAGCGCGGCATGCATAGCCGGTTTTGACGGCAGCGCCAACGCCCGTTACGCCGCCTTGCCCGCCGCCTGCCGTTGCCGCAGGAAGCGGCCGAGCAGCCTTCGCTTGCCCTTGCGCGGGATCAGATCGACGTCGCTGACCAGTTTGGCGCCGCCCTTGCGGCGCTCCAGCACGATCTTGCGGCTATGGAACGCTTCGAGCTCGACGCGATGGGCGACGCTGACGATGGTCGCCTTCGGCAGTTCCGTCGTCACCGTCTCCATCATCTTGTCCTGGCTCTTCTCGTCGAGCGCGGACGTCGCCTCGTCGAGCACGACGATGTCGGGCGCGTGCAGCAGCAGGCGGGCAAAGGCGAGCCGCTGTTTCTCGCCGCCGGACAGGGTCTGGTCCCACGGCGCGTCCTCCTCGATCTTGTCCTTGAGATGGTCGAGGCCGACCTTGTGCAGGGCACGGCTGATCTCATCGATGGTCCAGTCTTCCGCCGCGCCGGGATAGGCCACCGCGCGCCGCAGCGTGCCCGAGGGCACGTAGGGCTTTTGCGGCAGCATGAACAGTCGGCGGTCCGCGTGGAGGCCGACACTGCCGCCGCCCCACGGCCACAGCCCGGCGATGGCGCGCACCAGCGTGCTCTTGCCGGTGCCGGATTCGCCGGCGACCAACAGCCGCTCCCCCGGTTCGATCACCACCTCGGTCTCGCCGACCACGGCGGTGCCGTCGTCCAGCGTGACGGAGAGATCGTTGAGGCTCAGCATGGCCTCGCCCGCGGTCTCGCCGCGCTCGATGCGGCCGAAGCCGTCGCCGGTCTCGGCGCGTTCGAGCCCGTCAAGCGACATCATCAGCGAGGCGATGCGCCGTGCGCAGGCGTTCCAGTCGGCGAGCCGCGGATAGTTGTCGACCAGCCAGCCGAACGCGGTCTGCACGATGGTGAAGGCCGAGGCCGCCTGCATCACCTGGCCGAGCGACATGCTGCCGTCGAGGAATTTTGGCGCGCACAGCAGCAACGGGACCACCGGCGCAATGAGATTCGATCCCTGCGACACCAGCGTCGTGCGCATGTGCTGCCCGGCGAGCCGCGCCCATTGCCGCAACACGTTCGAGAACGTCTTGTCGATGCCGTCGCGCTCCTCGGTTTCGCCGCCGAGCAGCGCGATGCTTTCGCCATTCTCGCGCACGCGGGTCAGGATGTAGCGGAATTCCGCTTCCGCCTGGTTCTTGTCCTCGGAGATCTGCACGAAGCTGCGGCCGATCGCCGTGATCGAGCCCGACGCGATCGCCGCATAGATGATCGCGGCGATGACCAGGAAGCCCGGGATGCTGATCGACGAGCCGCCCAGCGTCACCGTCAGCGCGCCGCCGATGGTCCAGAGCACGACGATGAAGGTGACGGCCGAGAGCAGCGCCGACGTCACGCCGGCGATGAAGTCCACCGGAGAATCGGTCGCGATCCGCAGATCCTCCGCGATCCGGTACTCCGGATTCTTGTGATCGCCGTCGACGAGGTTGAGCTGGTAGTAGCGGCCGTTGGTCAGCCAGCGCGAGACGACGGCGTTGGTAAGCCAGGCGCGCCAGCGCCGCTGGATGCCCATGCGGCCGAACACCTGGGCGACCCCCAGCAGCACGCTGCCGATCGCGAGCGGAAAGAAGATGGCCGTCAGGTGGAAGACACTGGCCGAATCGCGCTTTTCGATCGCATCGAAGATCGCGCGATTCCAGACATTGATGCCGTACTGCACGGCGACATTGGCGACGATCAGCAGCAGCAGGCCGATCGTGAACAGCCATGCCAGCCGGTCGCCGCTCCGGCCCCAATAGCCGCGCGCGCTGATCCAGAACCGCGTCAGCAAATAGTCCTTGCGCGCCTCTTCGGCCTCTTCGGCCGACAGCTCGGGATCGGGTTCGACGATTTCCGGCGGCGGCGGTTCGACATGGTCGCCGCCTTCGGCAATCACCTCGACAAATTCCGACTTCTCATCCGCTTCGCCTGCCGCGGGATCCTTGCGCTCTTGATCGGCCGGCTTTGTGCTCGCTTTCCGACGCGATGCAGTCTTGGCCGACGACGGCCTGTCCGACGATTGGGATTTTGCCTCAGCTTTGCCCATGGCACGATAACGCCAGGCAAATTACCCGGTTCCGCCCGGCTTCCGGCGGTCAGTCGCGCGGATTGCAACGACTCCAGGGGGTGAGGCCTGCGCATGCGGGCGATCCGGTACGCCGCGACCGCTTGATTCAAGCACAGCCGTCTCTGGGACACTGGATCACCCGCGGGTGATGACACCGATATTCGATATCTTGAAACGAGACCTATCCTCATCGTCGTCCTGGCGAAAGCCAGGACCCATTACCCCGAATGCAAATTGTTGCGCGAGGTTGGGGCCGCGATCCCGTTTCCAATCAACTGCGGTGGTTATGAGTCCTGGCTTTCGCCAGGACGACAGCGTGCTTGAGATGTGCCACGCAATCACCTCACTCCGCCGGCGCTTGATCGCGCCTCAGCCGGCGCGACCGCGTCGCTTTGTGCAGCACGCGCGCGAGCTGCTCGGCCGAATACGGCTTCTGCAGCAGCTCAAAGCCGCCGCTGCCCTGTTGCGACAGCACCTGGCTGTAGCCGGAGGCGAGCACGATCGGCAGATCGAGCCGCTGCCGGCGGATCTCTTCCGCAAGCTCGATGCCGCTCATGCCGGGCATCACGACATCGGTGAACACCAGGTCGAACCGGTCAGCGTCGACGGCGAGCTCCTCCAGCGCGTGGGTGGCGTTGTCCACCAGCACGCAGGTGCAGCCGAGCTGGGTCAGCGTGTCGGCGGCAAACTTTCCGACTTCGGCATTGTCCTCGACGATCAGGACCGATGCGCCGGTCCGATCGACCGAGGGCGCGTCCTCGGTGCGCTGCGCTCGCGCGCCATGCCCGCCGACGACGCGCGGCAGATACAGCGTGAATGTCGCACCCTTGCCGACTTCGCTGGTGACGGTCACCTCGCCGCCGGACTGCTTGGCGAAGCCGAACACCTGGGACAGGCCGAGGCCGGTGCCGTGACCGACCTCCTTGGTGGTGTAAAACGGCTCGAAGATGCGGCCGAACAGCTCCTGCGGAATTCCGAGCCGGTGTCGGCTACCGACACCGCGACATGGCCGGGCGAGTTCGGCGGCGTGCCGGCCGCGGACGGCAGCCTGTCCACGGCGCGGACCGCGATCGTGAGCCGGCCGACGCCGTCCATGGCGTCGCGCGCGTTCACCGCCATGTTGATGATGGCGGTCTCGAACTGGCCGGCATCGGCGTTGACGAGGCAGGTCTCGTCCGGCACTTGCGCCGTGATCTCGATGCGCGCGCCGATCAGGGTTGCGATCATCTCGCTCAGGGTGCGGACATTCTGGCAGGCGTCGAACACCTCGGGCTTGAGGGTTTGCCGGCGCGCGAATGCAAGCAGCTGGTTGGTCAGCTTGGCGGCACGGTTCACGGTGTTGGAGATCGCATCGATGTAGCGCTGCCGCCGCGGCTCCGGCAGGTCCGGCCGCCGCAACATGTCGACCGACGCGCGGATCACGGTGAGCAGGTTGTTGAAGTCGTGCGCGACGCCGCCGGTGAGCTGCCCGAGGGCCTCGAGCCGCTGGCCGTGCCGCAACGCCTCCTCGGCCTCGATGCGCCGGTTGGCCTCCTCCTGCAGGCGCTGGGTTCGCCGGAAGGCGAGCGCGAGCAGGCCGAACAGCAGGCCGGTGGCCGGGACCCCGAAGATCAGGTGCTGGGCCATGGTCGACATCCAGCGCGACTGGATCGCTGAGGTTTCGAGGCCGGCACTGACATAGACCGGGTATCCGGCCAGCCGCTGATAGCGCATGCGCCGTTCGATGCCGTCGGCCGGGGAACGGATCGTCATCGTCCCGGCCTCGGGATTGGCGACGATCTGCCGCCCGAGCGGTCCGCTCGGCTCGAACCGGACGTCGTGGTTGACGGCAGGGAAGTGCGCCAGCACGGCGCCGTCGGTCCGGATCAGCGCCAGGAAGCTGCCGGGCTCGCGGCCGATCCTGGCGTAGAAGTTCTCGAAATATTCCGGAAGCACGGAGGCCTGGATCACGCCGGCAAAGCTGCCATCGTCGCCGTTGCGGCGCCGGCCGACGCTGAAGAACCGCGAGCCCAGATAGGGCGGCCGCGGCGTCAGCACCTCGCCGATATAGGTGCCGATGTCGCCCTGGGCATGGATCCGGAAGTAGTCCCGGTCCGAGAAGTCGACGTCGGGGGCCGGCTGCACCAGGCTGTTGACGAGGGCGCGGCCGTTGGCGTCGAACACCCAGACCGATTTTACCTGGGGAAGCGCCATGGCGACCTGCCGTAGCCGCTCGTGCAGGCTCTTCTCGCGCGCGCTGATATCGGCATCACCCATGCCGCGGACGACCTCGGTGACCTCGGCCAGGCCGCGATCGATGGTCTCGAACACCTTCAGCGCGTGCTCATGGGCGACATCGAGCGTACGCTGGATCTCCTGGTCGGCGGCCTCGCTGGTCGAGATCCAGGACATTGCGGAGGCAAAAACGAACAGCGCCAGCGGAAGGGCCAGCGCGGCGGCCATCATCCATTGCAGCAGTCTCAGCGAATTGCGTTGTGCGGTCTGCACGGGCGCTCCGGCTCCGCGCGAACCATAACGCAAACCGTTGCGCGGGAGGAAGCAAAACGGCGCCGCGAGGCGCGGTGCGGACGCTAGTTCGCCATTCCACGATCGGTCAAGGTTACCGGAGACCAACCCGGATCGATCAATTCGAAGCCGGCTCACGTCCGGGGCCGCGCGGGGCGGCTGCGGCGCGGTGGCATCACGACCTCGTTAGCGCCTCGCCGGCAGTCAAGCGGAAAATCGGCCTGGATGGCGCTTCCGGGCGCTGTTTTTAGGAGTTCTAAAACCTCTCACGGGCAAACGCTTGACCCTGTGACTACCTGCTGAAAAACAGGCCGCATGACAGGCGATCCAAACAGCTCCCGGGATAATTTGCAGGACGTCCGGCTCGGACATGCGGATCGCGGTTTTGTCGGAAAGATCATCAGGCTCGATGCGCTCGTGACGGGCTCATCGCTGTCTCCGCAGGAGCTGGAGCAGCGCCTGGTCGAGATGGGATTTGTCGAGGGCGCGCGCGTGGAAATCCTGCATGAAGGCACGATCCGAAAGGACCCGATCGCGGTGCGCGTCGACAACATCACGATCGCGCTACGCCGGAGCGAAGCCATGGCTGTGATCGTCGAATGACCACTGCATCCCTGCGCCTGGCGCTGGTCGGCGCGCCGAACACCGGCAAGACGTCGCTGTTCAACAGCCTGACCGGCAGCCGACAGAAGGTCGCCAACTACCCGGGCGTCACGGTCGAGCGCAAGTCCGGCGGCTTCGTCACGCCGGAGGGCCGCAGCGTGACCGTGCTCGACCTGCCCGGCACCTATTCGTTGCGCGGCCGCAGCCCGGACGAGGAGATCACCCGCGACATCGTGCTGGGCCGCTTCGACGGCGAGGCGGTGCCCCATCTCGTGCTCTGCGTCGCGGACGCCACCAATCTGCGGCTGACCTTGCGGCTGGTGCTCGAGCTGAAGCGCGTCGGCCGGCCGATGATGCTGGTGCTCAACATGATCGATATCGCCAGGCGCCGCGGTGTCACGATCGACATCGATCGGATGTCGCAGGAGCTCGGCTTGCCGATCGTGACCTCGGTCGCGGTCCGCAAGGGCGGCATCGACGAGCTCCTGAAGCGGACCGACGAATTCCTGGCAAGGTCGCATGAGGCGGCGGCCAGCGAGTGGACGACGCCGACGATCGCCGACCTCAAGGCGGCGCAGCGCGAGGCGGACCGCATCATCGCCGCGGCGGTGACGCTGCCGACCAAGCCCGACACGCTGACCAACCGGATCGATTCGGTCGTGCTGCATCCGGTCTGGGGTCTCGTGATCCTGGCCGTGATCCTGTTCGTGATGTTCCAGGCGGTGTTCACCTGGGCGCAGCCGGCGATGGAGTTTCTGTCGGACAGCTTCGCCGCGCTCGGGCAGCTGATCCACGGCGTGCTGCCGGAAAGCTGGAGCCTGTTGCAGAGCTTCCTGCAGAACGGCGTGATCTCGGGCGTCGGCAGCGTGATCGTGTTCCTGCCGCAGATCATCATCATCTTCCTGTTCATCCTGCTGTTGGAAGATTTCGGCTACATGGCGCGCGCCGCGTTCCTGATGGACCGCATCATGGGCGGCGCCGGGCTGCATGGCCGCGCCTTCATTCCGCTGTTGTCGAGCTTTGCCTGCGCCATTCCCGGCATCATGGCGACGCGCGTCATCGACAACCGCCGCGACCGCCTGACCACGATCCTGATCGCGCCGCTGATGACCTGCTCGGCGCGCATTCCGGTCTACACGCTGATCATCTCCGCCTTCGTTCCGGCGACCACGCTGTGGGGTTTCGTCAACCTGCAGGGGCTCGTGATGTTCGGCCTCTATGCCGCCGGCATCACCAGCGCGCTGACGGTCTCGGCGATCGCGAAATTCTTCCTGTGGCGCGATCACGCGCCGGCGCCGTTCATGCTGGAATTGCCCGACTACAAGATGCCGCGGCTGCGCAGCATCGCGATCGGTGTGTTCACCCGCGCCAAGATGTTCCTGTACCGGGCCGGCACCACGATCCTGTCGATGATGGTGCTGATCTGGTTCCTGGCCTCGTTCCCGCAGGCGCCGGCCGGCGCCGAGGGACCGGCGATCAATTACAGCTTTGCGGCGATGATCGGCCATGCGCTCGAGCCATTGCTGCGGCCGATTGGCTTCAACTGGCAGATCGCGGTGGCGCTGATTCCGGGCATGGCGGCGCGCGAGGTCGCGGTGGCGGCGCTCGGCACCGTCTATTCGATCGAGGGCGGCAAGGAGGCGGCGGACCAGATCGGCCAGGTGCTGGCGCAGAAATGGACGCTGGCGACCGCGCTGTCGCTGCTGGTCTGGTACATCTTCGCCCCGCAATGCGCCTCGACGCTCGCGGTGATCCGCCGCGAGACCGGCGGCGCGAAGTGGATGGTGGTGACGTTCATCTACATGCTCGCGCTGGCCTATGTCGCGAGCTTCCTGACCTTCAACCTCGCGCAGGCGCTCGGCCTGCATTGATCGGTAACGCAGTTTCATCATTTCGACTCGAAACTGCGATAGGTGCAGGCAGCCAAGCGAAGCAGTAGAGTTGGTCGAGGGCGCATGAAGCGGGCCCCTCCGCGTGTTCCCTGCGAGACCATGCAATGTCGACGTACGGCCTGGAGCGGCTATTTTCGCCTCGAAGCATCGCAATCGTCGGCGGCAGCCCGCGTCCGTCGTCGCTCGGCGCGGCGGTGCTCAGGAACATCAAAGCGAGCGGCTTCACCGGCCGCGTCGGCGTCGTCAATCGGAACTATGCCGACGTCGATGGTGCGCCGACCGTTCCCGACCTGAAATCACTGTCGTTCGTTCCGGATCTCGTCGTCATCAGCGCACCGGCGGCGGCGGTTCCGGAGATCGTCGCGGAGGCGGCTTCGGCCGGCGTTGCCGGCGCGGCGATCCTGTCGGCCGGTCTTGGCCATGGCGCGGGCTCGCTGGCGGAGACCGCGGGGCAGACGGCGCGACGGCATGGCATGCGCCTGATCGGGCCGAATTGCCTCGGCGTCATGGTGCCGCGTGTGAAGCTCAATGCGAGCTTCGCCTCGCATCAGCCGTCGGACGGGCACGTTGCCCTGATCTCGCAGTCCGGCGCGGTCGCGTCGGCGATGATCGAGTGGGCGGCGGAGCGGCGGCTCGGCTTCTCCGGCATCGCGTCGATCGGCGACCAGCTCGACGTCGATGTCGCCGACCTCCTGGATTATTTCGCGCTCGACGACCACACCAGCGCGATCCTGATCTATCTCGAAGCCGTCAAGGACGCGCGCAAGTTCATGTCGGCGGCGCGCGCCGCGGCGCGGTTGAAGCCGGTCGTCATCGTCAAGTCGGGACGGATGGCGCAGGGCGCGAAGGCCGCCGCGACCCACACCGGCGCGTTGGCAGGCTCCGATGCGGTCTACGACGCCGCATTCCGCCGCGCCGGCATGCTGCGCGTCTACGACCTGCGCCAGCTGTTCGATTGCGCCGAGTTGCTCGGCCGCGGCTTCATCCCGCGCGGCAACCGGCTCGCCATCCTGACCAATGGCGGCGGGCTCGGCATCCTCGCGACCGACCGGCTGGCCGAGCTCGGCGGCGTTCCCGCGACACTGACGGCGGAGACCATCGAACGGCTCGACAAGGTGCTGCCGCCGGGCTGGTCCTACGCCAATCCGGTCGACATCGCGGGCGATGCCGATGCCGACCGCTACGTGGTGGCGCTCAACGCGTTGCTCGATGATGCCAACAGCGACGCGGTGCTGGTCGCGAATGTGGAAACCGCGGTGGCGCCGGCCCAGGGGATTGCCGAGGCGGTGGCGCAATGTCTGCGCGACCGCAGGACGAAGCGGAGTGCGGTCGCCGCGCTGGTGCTCGCGGCCTGGGTCGGCGCCGACGAACGCACCGGCGCGATCTTCGAGGCGGCGCGGATTCCGCATTTCCCGACGGAGGACGATGCGGTGCGCGCCTTCATGTATCTGGTGCGCTATCGCGAGGCCTCGACCGCGCTCGCCGCAACCCCGCCTGGCGTCGCATCGGTGTTCACGCCGGAGACGGCGGCGGCGCGGCACGTCGTCGTGAAGGCGCTGTCGGAAGGGCGCGCCTGGCTCGATCCGGCCGAGATCGTCGCCCTGTTCGCGGCCTATCATATTCCGATCGTGACGACGCTCGTCGCCGACAGTGCCGAGGACGCCGCCGCGAAGGCGGCGCCGCTTCTCGCCGAGGGACATGCGATCGTGGTCAGGGTGTCCTCGCGCGACATCCGGCACGCCTCCGACGTCGGCGGCGTGATCCTTGACCTGCGCACGAAAGACAGCGTCGTTGAAGCTGCACGGACGGTCATGGCGCGGGCACGAAGTGCCCGGCCCGATGCCATCCTGCAAGGCGTGACGATCCAGCCGATGATCGTGCGGCGCGCGGCGCGCGAACTGATCCTCGGCATCGCCGAAGATCCGACCTTCGGTCCGGTGATCGTGTTCGGGCGCGGCGGCCCCGCGGTCGAGGTGATCAACGACAAGGCGCTGGCGCTGCCGCCGCTCGACATGAATCTCGCCCGCGAACTGATCGGGCGCACCCGCGTCTCGCGGCTGCTCGGCGGCTATGGCGATGTGCCGGCGGTCCCGGCCGATGTGGTGCCGCTCACCCTCGTCAAGCTGGCGCAGATGGCGGCCGACATTCCCGAGGTCGCCGAGCTCGACATCAACCCGATGCTGGCGGACGAGAGCGGCGTGCTCGCGCTCGATGCGCGGGTCGCGATCCGCAAACCCACCCGGCTGTTCGCCGGCCATACGCGGCTCGCGGTCAGGCCGTATCCGTCGCAATGGGAAGGCGAGCTTGCGCTGCGCGACGGCTCGCGCGTCACGGTGCGCCCGATGCGGCCGGAGGACGAGCCGATGGTCAGCGATTTCTTCAAGCGCGTCACCGCCGAAGACCTCAGGCTGCGCTTCTTCCATGCGATGAAGGAATTCTCGCACGCCTTCATCGCGCGCCTGACCCAGCTCGACTTTGCGCGCGCGATGGCCTTTGTGGCGCTCGATCCGAACACCGGCGAGATGATGGGCGCGGTCCGGCTGCACTCGGATTCGCTGTACGAGAATGCCGAATACGCGATCCTGCTGCAGTCCGATCTCAAGGGCAAAGGCCTCGGCTGGGCGCTGATGCAGCTCCTGATCCACTATGCGCGGTCGGAGGGCTTGAAGCGCCTGTCCGGCCAAGTGCTGACCGAGAACACCACGATGATCGGGATGTGCCGCGATCTCGGCTTCACCGTCACGATGGATCCGGACGATCACAGCATCGTCGATGTCGTGCTCGATCTCGATCGATCCGGTGTCGATGCGGTCGGCGCCGATATCCTGATCCGGCCTGCTGCGGCTGGCCGCTGACGACAGCGCCAGCCGCGGCTGCAACGGATCAGATCTGGCGTTCGACCAGCTTGAACTTGAGCTCGGCGATCGCTTCGGAGGGATTGAGGCCCTTCGGGCACGCCTTGGCGCAGTTCATGATGGTGTGGCAGCGATAGAGGCGGAACGGATCCTCGAGATTGTCGAGCCGCTCGCCGGTCGCCTCGTCGCGGGAGTCGGTGACCCAGCGGTTTGCCTGCAGCAGCGCGGCGGGGCCGAGGAAGCGTTCGCTGTTCCACCAGTAGCTCGGGCATGAGGTCGAGCAGCAGGCGCAGAGGATGCACTCGTAGAGGCCGTCGAGCTTCTCGCGGTCCTCGTGGCTCTGCCTCCACTCCTTCTGCGGCGTCGGCGTCGTGGTCTTCAGCCACGGCTCGATCGAGGCATATTGGGCGTAGAAATTGGTCAGGTCGGGGACCAGGTCCTTCACCACCGGCTGGTGCGGCAGCGGATTGACCTTCACCGCGCCGCCGGCGCCGACGTCGTGCATCGACTTGGTGCAGGCCAGCGTGTTCTGGCCGTCGATGTTCATCGCGCAGGAGCCGCAGACGCCTTCGCGGCAGGAGCGGCGGAAGGTCAGCGTCGGGTCGATGTGGTTCTTGATCCAGATCAGGCCGTCCAGCACCATCGGACCGCAATCATTGGTGTCGACATAATAGGTGTCGACGCTCGGATTCTTGCCGTCGTCCGGGTTCCAGCGATACACCCGGAATTCGCGCGTCTGGGTGGCGCCGGCCGGCTTCGGCCAGGTCTTGCCGCCGGAAATCTTCGAATTCTTGGGAAGTGCGAATTCAACCATGCTTGCTCGCCTTCGTTCTCAGTAGACCCGCGCCTTCGGCGGGATGTACTGCACGTCATTGGTCATCGTGTAGCTGTGCACCGGACGGTACTCGATCGCGGTCTTGCCGGCCGGATCGATCCAGGTCAGCGTGTGCTTCATCCAGTTCTTGTCGTCGCGGTCCGGGAAATCCTCGCGCGCATGCGCGCCGCGGCTTTCGGTCCGGTTGGCCGCCGAATCCATCGTCACGACCGCCTGCACGATCAGATTGTCGAATTCCAGCGTCTCGATCAGGTCGGAATTCCACACCAGCGAGCGGTCCGACACCGAGATGTCGCCGACGCCGCCATAGACCTTGTGGATCAGGTTCTGGCCTTCCTGCAGCACGTCGCCGGTGCGGAACACCGCGCAATTGTTCTGCATCACATGCTGCATGCTGTCGCGCAGCTTCGCGGTCGGCGTGCCGCCGGAGGCATGGCGGAAATGATCGAGGCGGCCGAGCGCGAGGTCGGACGAATCCTTCGGCAGCTCCGGCTGCTTGGCGTTCGCGGTCAGCTTGTCGGCGAGGCGCAGCGCGGCGGCGCGGCCGAACACCACGAGATCGATCAGCGAGTTGGAGCCGAGGCGGTTGGCGCCATGCACCGAGACGCAGGCCGCTTCGCCGATCGCCATCAGGCCCGGCACCACCGAATTGTCGTCGCCATTGCGCTTGGTCAGCACCTCGGCGTGATAGTTCGTGGCGATGCCCCCCATGTTGTAGTGCACGGTCGGCACGATCGGGATCGGCTCGCGGGTGACGTCGACATTGGCGAAGATCTTCGCCGATTCGGAGATGCCCGGCAGCCGCTCATGCAGCACCTTCGGATCGAGGTGATCGAGGTGCAGGAAGATGTGGTCCTTCTTCTTGCCGACGCCGCGGCCTTCGCGGATCTCTATCGTCATCGCGCGCGAGACGACGTCGCGCGAGGCGAGGTCCTTGGCCGACGGCGCATAGCGCTCCATGAAGCGCTCGCCCTCGGAGTTGACGAGATAGCCGCCCTCGCCGCGGGCGCCTTCGGTGACGAGACAGCCCGAGCCGTAGATGCCGGTCGGGTGGAACTGGACGAACTCCATGTCTTGCAGCGGCAGGCCGGCCCGCAGCACCATGCCGCCGCCGTCGCCGGTGCAGGTGTGCGCCGAGGTGCAGGAGGCATAGGCGCGGCCATAGCCGCCGGTCGCCAGGATCGTGGTCTGGGCGCGGAAGCGGTGCAGCGTGCCGTCGTCGAGCTTGAGTGCGATCACGCCGCGGCAGACGCCCTGATCGTCCATGATCAGGTCGATGGCGAAGAACTCGATGAAGAATTCGGCCGAGTGGCGCAGCGACTGGCCGTACATCGTGTGCAGCATGGCGTGGCCGGTGCGGTCGGCGGCGGCGCAGGTGCGCTGCGCCTGGCTCTTGCCGAAGTCGATGGTCATGCCGCCGAACGGGCGCTGATAGATCTTGCCGTCCTCGGTGCGCGAGAACGGAACGCCCCAATGCTCGAGCTCGTAAACCGCGTCGGGCGCGTTGCGCACCATGTATTCGATCGCGTCCTGGTCGCCGAGCCAGTCCGATCCCTTCACGGTGTCGTACATATGCCAGCGCCAGTCGTCCTGATGCATGTTGCCGAGCGAGGCCGAGATGCCGCCCTGCGCCGCAACGGTGTGCGAGCGGGTCGGGAACACCTTGGTGATGCAGGCGGTGCGCAGCCCGGCTTCCGAGCAGCCGACCACGGCGCGCAGGCCGGCGCCGCCGGCACCGACCACGACGACGTCGTAGGTATGGTCCTGGATCGGGTAGGCCTTGCCGTTCGTGGCCGGGCCACCGTTGGTGGCCTTGCCGTTTCCTTCACCGGCCATGGATCAAACTCCCGACGACAATTTGAGGATTGCGTAGATCGAGGCCAATGCGACCGCGACGCAGAAGAAGTTGTTCGCCATCACGCTGGCGATCTTCAGCTTCTCGTTGTGGATGTAGTCTTCGATCACGACCTGCATGCCGATCTTCATGTGCCAGGTGCTGGCGATGATGAAGAGCAGCAGGATGATGGCGATCGGAATCGAGCCGAGGATCTGCGCCGCGCCGGCATGGTTGCGGCCGATCAGCGTGATCACCACGACGATCACGGGAACGATCAGCAACGTCATCGCAACCGCGGTGAGGCGCTGGCGCCAGAAATCGCCCGTGCCGGTGTGCGCGGAGCCGAGGCCGCGGACGCGCTCCAGCGGCGTGCGCATCGAAGAGGGGCCGCTCATCGTCCACCTCCCACGGCGTAAGCGATGATCCAGATCAGCACGGTCAGCGCGATGCCGGCGACCAGCGCGCCCCAGGTCAGGGCTTCGCGCTCATTGGCCTTGAAGCCGTAGCCGAGATCCCAGACGAAATGCCGGATGCCGCTGCACAGATGGTGCATCAGCGCCCATGTGTAGCCGAACACGATCAGCTTGCCGATCGCGCTGCCGGTGAAGGCCTGGACGTTGGCGTAAGCCGAGGGGCCGGAGGCGGCGGCGATCAGCCACCAGGCCAGCAGCAGCGTGCCGAAATAGAGGGCCAAACCCGTGGCGCGGTGGACGATGGACAGCGCCATCGTCAGCGTCCACCGATAGGTCTGCAAATGGGGTGAAAGCGGTCGTTCGATCCTGGCGGTCATCGGCGGGCTTTATGTTGTGAGGGACCGCGGCCGGCCCATCGGGGAACGCGGTAGAGGAGTTCTATTTACGGACTAGGATCACCCCGCGCAACGGCCAAATAGCCTTCGGTCGAACCGAAGTTCATTGTTAGAGTTGCCGAATTCTGGTTGATCCGCAGTGTGGTATACCAGATGCAAGGTCGAGCGAACCAAGTAGTGAATCTATATGCTCGCGGATCGATGGGCGCGCTCAGCCGCCCGCAAACGGGGTCCGCAAGGCATCGATTCTGCCCCACTGTTCCACCAGATAATCGACAAATGCCCTGATCTTAGGCGATGCGAGACGTGACGGCTGAAGCATCAGATGCAGCGGCGTCGGCGCCGGCTCATGGTCGATCAGCAGGCGCGTCAGGCGACCGTCGGCGAGATCGGACTGCACCTGCCACGACGGCACGCGGACGATGCCGGCGCCCTCCCGCGCCGCACCGACCAGCGCATCGAGGCTATTCATCCAGAGCCGACCGGATATGCGGATTTTGCGACCCGTCTTGCTGCCGTCGGCAAAACGCCACTCCGCGCTGCCGGGCGAATCGGAAAACACCAGACAGTCATGCCCGGCAAGATCATCCGGTGTCTGCGGCGCGCCGCGCCGGGCCAGATAGTCGGGCGCTGCGCATACGATCATCTGCAGATCGGTGAGCTTGCGCGCCACGAGCTGCGAGTCGCGCAAACGGCCGATGCGTATGGCCAGATGGATATCCTCCTCGACCATGTCGACGGCGCGGTCGACCAGAAGAAGGTCGACGGACAGCGCCGGATAGCGGCGCAGAAACTCGACCAGCAACGGCGCGATCACGAGCCGTCCGATCAGGCTCGGCGAGCTGACGCGAATCCGCCCCGACGGCTGACGCGGGTCGCGCGCCAGCGCCGCCTCGATCTCCCTGACCTCGCCGAGGATCGATTTCGCGCGCTCATAGAGAATGCGCCCGTCGTCAGTCAGCGCGAGCTGGCGGGTGGTGCGCAGCAGCAGGCGGGTGCCGAAATGCTCCTCGAGCGCGCTGATCTGCCGGCTCACCGAGGTGAGCGAGCTCGGCAGCGCGCGCGCCGCCGCCGACAGGCTGCCGGTCTCGACCGCGCGGACAAAGGCCGCCATCGCCGCAAGCTGGTCCAAGCCCGATCCTTCCGCATTTGGCAAGAGAGCCTGCTTATCTGCAGCAATACCCCCGTCTTTCAGAAGGGTCTAGCCTGACGGCTCCCACGATTTGAGGAGATCGACATGGCCTCAACGTCCATCCGTCCATATTCGCTCGAGCGGCGCAGACGTGCCGGCCGCGGCGGTGCCGACGATCTGGCCATCCTGCTTGTTTTCTCCTGCGTCGGACTGTTAATCGACGTACTGACGTTGCCGATGCAGGGCGCGACGTCCTCGATCCCCCTCCGCTTTGCCTTGATTGCGGTCGCTGCTCCCGTCGCAGCGTTGGTCGCGCTGTGGTTGGCCGACCGCACCGAGGCGAGCGTCTCCTGATGATGCGAAGGACATGATGGCCGGCCTCGACCCCAAGGAATTGCTCGAGCTTGCGCTGCTGCTGATCGCGGTCGGCGCGCTGTCCGGCTTTCTTGCTGGGCTGTTTGGCATCGGCGGCGGCGCGATCCTGGTGCCGGTGTTCTACGAATGCTTTCGCCTCGCCGGCGTGCCGCTCGAGGTGCGGATGCCGCTGTGCATCGGCACCTCGCTCGCGATCATCATCCCGACATCGCTGAGCTCGTTCCGTGCGCATTATCGCCGCGGCGCAGTCGACATGGCGATCCTGAAGCGCTGGTGGCTGCCGATCGTGATCGGCGTCGCCGCCGGCAGCGTCACCGCGCGCTTTGCGCCGGAGCGGCTGTTCAAGATCGTGTTCGTGGTGGTGGCGTGGTCGGCAGCCGCACGCCTGCTACTGGCGCGCGAGACCTGGAAGTTCGGCGACGATGTGCCGAAGGGCTTTTTAATGCGCGTCTACGGCTTCTTCGTCGGCCTGCTGTCGACGCTGATGGGCATCGGCGGCGGCCTGTTCGCCAACCTCTTGATGACGTTCTACGGCCGGCCGATCCACCAGGCGGTCGCGACCTCGTCGGCGCTTGCGGTGCTGATCTCGATCCCCGGCGCGCTGGGTTACGTCTATGCCGGCTGGCCCGCCGCCGCGCGCTTCCCCGACGTCACCGCGCTGCAACTGCCGTTCGCGCTCGGTTACGTCTCGCTGATCGGGGCGCTGCTGGTGATGCCGACCACGCTGGTCACCGCGCCGCTCGGCGTCAAGGTCGCGCACGCGCTGTCGAAGCGCGCGCTGGAGGTGGCTTTCGGGGCTTATCTCTTCATCGTCGGCGGACGGTTCGTGATCAGCCTGCTGGGCGGGCATTAGCCGCAGCTTAGTCCTTCAACCGAACCTCGCTGTTGCTCCAGTATCGCAGATCGCCAGCGCTCTCGATACGATCCAAATCAGAGAGTACCTGCAAGCGGGCCGCCGTCGCCTCATAGGTGATAGTCCAACCGAGTTCCTTGAAGCGCTTTTCCGCATCGGTCACGAACGCCACAACTTTCCGCCAGCGGGACTTCAAAAGCGAGAAGATGACTTCGTCCAGTTGATCTTCGGTCACCGATGGCGGGAGAAGTATCTCGCTCCATGTCAATTCGCTGAAGAGATGCGGGGGCCTCGGTGGAGATTTTAGGTCCGGATGCTGGGCATAGATGCCCACCAACAGCTTTTCGGTGGACGATTTCGTAGAGTTCGTTGAGATGCTCCCACAAGGCGTCGCGCTCGGCCTCGTCGATTTGTCCCATGGCAATGACCGTACGATCGAGTGCTCGGCCCACGTTCAGTAGGCGTTTTTTCAGTTCGGCCGCCTGCTCTCGATCCATGCCGGGTTCCGGTCACCGCGTCCTGTAAATATCCTTGCGCACTTCTTCCCGCAGCGCGTAGCCCGGATGGAGCGAAGCGCAATCCGGGGTTCTCGCAGCTGATAGAGTGGTCCCGGATTTCGCTTCGCTCAATCCGGGCTACGAAACTACGCGTTAGTCCGTCAGTCGTACTTGGCTGTGGGGCGGTGAACGGGGATCACCCTCACCTTCGATTCGACCGGTATCCCATAGGTATCGCAAACGTGCTGCCATCATGCGATAGCTGAACGGCAATCCCAGCTCGTCGGAACGTGCGATGCCTTTGCCTAGAACCAGCGCGGCCTTTTGCCAATATGGCTCCAGCAGCGACATGAGGAATTCGTCGAGCGCTGCTGTGGTCGCGCCGCGCGGCAATTTTACGTCGCTCCATGCCACGTCGGAGGTGGGGGAGGGGACAGGCAATTCCTCAAGAAGCGCGGACGGCAGCAAGTCGGGAAATTTTTCGTAAAGCGGCACCATCACTTGCCATTGCAACTCAATCAGAAGCTCGAAGAGCGGGCCGTCAAATTCGAGCTGCTCCTCTTTTCCGAGTTCTGCAATAGCCGTTCGGGCTTTCATCATCGCCTCGTTGGCGATGATGAGCTGGTCACTCAACCGAATAGCCTCTTTGCGGTTCATCGGTTATCGCGACATCGTCGCGCCCCTACCCCTTCGCGTAGATATCCTTATACGTATCGCGCAAAATATTCTTTTGCACCTTGCCCATTGCGTTGCGCGGCAATTCGTCGACGACGAAGACGCGCTTGGGCATCTTGAATTTGGCCAGCCGTCCGTCGAGCGCCTTCAGCACCGAGGCCTCGCTGATATCGGCGCCCTTGCTGCAGACCAGGACTGCGGTGACGCCTTCGCCGAAATCGGCATGCGGTACGCCGATCACGGCGGATTCGATCACGCCGGGCATGGCGTCGATCTCGCTCTCGATCTCCTTCGGGTAGACGTTGAAGCCGCCGGAAATCACGAGATCCTTGCCGCGGCCGAGGATGTGGACATAACCCTTGTCGTCAATCTTGCCGAGGTCGCCGGTGATGAAGAAGCCATCGCCACGGAATTCGGCCTTGGTCTTCTCTGGCATGCGCCAGTAGCCCTGGAACACGTTCGGGCCCTTGACCTCGATCATGCCGATGGTCTCGCGCGCAAGCTCCTTGCCGCTCTCGGGATCGGTGACCCGCACCGAGACGCCGGGCAGCGCGAAGCCGACCGCGCCGGGCACGCGGTCGCCGTCATAGGGGTTGCTCGTGTTCATGTTGGTCTCGGTCATGCCGTAGCGCTCGAGCACGGCGTGGCCGGTGCGATCAGACCATTCGCGGTGGGTGTCGGCGAGCAGCGGCGCCGAGCCCGAGATGAACAGCCGCATGTGCCTGGTGGCGTCCTTGTTCAGGCCGGGATTCTGCAGCAGGCGGGTATAGAAGGTCGGCACGCCCATCATCACGGTGGCGCGGGCCATCAGCTTGATGATCACGTCCGGATCGAACTTCGGCAGGAAGATCATCGAGGCGCGCGCGAACAGCGTCACGTTGCTCGCCACGAACAGGCCGTGGGTGTGATAGATCGGCAGCGCGTGGATCAGCACATCCTTGTCGGTGAAGTGCCAGTAGTCGACCAGCGAATACGAGTTCGACGCCAGATTGTCGTGCGACAGCATCGCTCCCTTGGAGCGGCCGGTGGTGCCCGACGTGTAGAGGATCGCGGCGAGATCATTGTTGCCGCGAGGCACCGTGGTGAATTCCGTCGCCGCCTTGTCGGCGGCCTCGGTCAGCGAGCCCTTGCCGCTGGCACCGAGCGTCTCGACCTTGGCGCCCACCTTGGCGGCGATCGCCGTGATGCCGTCCTGCTTGGAAGGATCGCAGACCACCAGCGCCGGCTCGGCATCGGTGATGAAGTATTCGAGCTCGTTCAGCGTATAGGCGGTGTTGAGCGGCAGGTAGACGCCGCCGGCGCGCACGGTGGCGAGATACAGCACCAGGGCCGAAACCGACTTCTCGGTCTGCGCCGCGACGCGGTCGCCCGGCTTGACGCCGCGCTCAACCAGCACGTTCGCCATCTGGCCTGCGCGCGCGATCAGATCGCCATAGGAGATGCGGCTGCCGTCGAGCTGCTCGATCGCGAGCCGGCCGGGGTCGTCGAGGCCGTCGAACAGGCGGGAAAACAGATTGGCGTTGGTGGTCGTGTTCATGCAAAGATTCCCCGAGGGGCGAAGGGCCGGAAGATTTCGGCTGGATTAGCAAAAACGCCCTTCAGAAAGCAACGGAGACAGTTTGCATGACAAATAATGGGAAACGCGTGGCCTGGGTCACCGGCGGCGGCACCGGAATCGGCGAATCCGGGGCGGAATTCCTGGCTGCGGACGGCTGGACGGTGGTGGTCTCCGGCCGCCGCAGGGAAGAGCTCGACCGCGTGGTGGCCAACATCACGAAAACGGGCGGCAAGGCCGAGGCGATCCCGCTCGATGTCAGCAACAAGGCCGACGTCAACAAGGCCGCCGAGGCGATCGTCGCCAAGCACGGCCGCATCGACCTTTTGGTCAACAGCGCCGGCATCAATGTGCCGAAGCGCAGCTGGGCCGACATGGAACTGGAAGGCTGGGACAAGCTCGTCGAGATCAACCTCAACGGCGTGCTCTACTGCATGCGCGCGGTGCTGCCGACGATGCGCAAGCAGCAGGACGGCTGCATCATCAATGTGGCCTCCTGGGCCGGCCGCCACGTCTCGAAGATGCCGGGCCCGGCCTACACCACGACCAAGCACGCGGTGCTGGCGCTGACCCATTCCTTCAACATGGACGAATGCGTCAACGGTTTGCGCGCATGTTGCCTGTCGCCGGGCGAGGTTGCGACCCCGATCCTGAAGCAGCGGCCGGTGGTGCCGAGCGAAGCCGAGCAGGCCAAGATGCTGCAGCCGGAGGATTGCGGCCGCACCATCGCCTTCGTCGCCAGCATGCCGGCACGGGTCTGCATGAACGAGATCCTGATCAGCCCGACCCACAACCGCGGCTTCATCCAGACACCGGCGAATCGGGATTAGGCCCTGCTCCCTCAACGGGTCGTCCCTGCGAAAGCAGGGACCCATAACCGCCGACGTTCGTTGCTAGCATGGGCTGGAGCCACAGCTTTCGCAAAACGACCATTCGTGGTTATGGGTCCCGGCTCGCGCTTCGCTTGGCCGGGACGACAGTGTGCCATTAATCCGCAACGGGGCTACGGGTCCATCTTCTCCTTCCCCCTGAAAGGGGGAAGGCCGGGATGGGGGTCATCCGCAGGCGATGCTGTATGCGGAGAGCGCTGATCCCCACCCGCTTTGCTCTGCGAGCAAAGCAACCTCCCCTTTTCAAGGGGAGGTTGGAGCTCCGTAGCCCGGATTTCGCTGCGCTTCATCCGGGCTGCAACCGACGGAGTCCCGCGCGACTCACTCGATGATCTCGTTCAATTCCTTCCCGGTATGCTCCGGCACGAACAGGAACACGCCGACCGCCATCGCGATCATCAGCACGGGGATGCAGAGGAACGACAGCGCGAACGAGCCGGTGTGCTGCTGCAGCGCGATCGAGACGAACGGGAATAGCACGAAGCCGACGAAATACGCGATCGCCCACACCACGCCGTTGGCGGCGCCGCGGATCCGGGTCGGAAAGATCTCCGCCGTCAGCGTCGTGCTCGGGCCCCAGAAGCCAAGGAAGCCGAGACACCAGGCCAGCCCGAATGCCCACAGCAGGACGCGATCCTCGGAATAGACCCAGAGTGTCATGAAGATCGCGCCCTCGATCAAGGTGATGATGAAGGTGCGGCGGCGGCCGATCTTGTCGATCAGCCAGCCGACCAGGCACAGGCCGAGGAAGCCGCACAGGCCGTAGAACACGTAGAACAGGCTGTATTCGGCGGTCGACCAGTGTTTCTCGGTCGACAGGTAAAGCGGCATCCAGGCGCCGACCGTGCCGTAGATGCAGGTCGAGGCGCAGGCCACGAACAGCGCGACCAATGTCGACGGCAGCACGTCGGGCATGAACACCTGGCGGATGCCGACCGACTTGGCCTTGCCGAACCAGGCGCTGTCCTCAGCGTTGACCGTGCCGCCGCGCGCCAGCGTCTCCGAGATGCGCCGCTTGCGGTCCTGCGCGCGCACCCAATAGGGCGATTCCGGGCAGGTGGAGCGGATATAGATCGCAAGCAGCGCGATCACGCCGGGCACCATCACGGCGATGCGCCAGCCGAAATTGGCAGCCACGAGCCCGGTGATTGCGCCGGCCAGCGTGCGCCGAGGCACCAGGCCGAGCGGGTGATGCTGATGACGCGGCCGCGCAGCCGGGCCGGCCAGGTCTCCGCGACCAGCATCGAGCCGAGCGACCATTCGCCGTTCAGCGCGAAGAACAACAGCGAGCGCGCGATCACGAACACCGCAAAGGTCGGCGACATCGCCGCGACCGGCATCAGAAGCGAGAACAGCGCGATATTGACGGCGAGCAGCGTGCGGCGACCGTAGCGGTCGGCGAGCCATGGCCAGAAGTAAAGCCCCGCGATGCCGACGAACAGCGCGATCTGCATGCCGGAGCGGTACTCCGGCAGGCTCAGCGAAAATTCCTTGATCACCATCGGCGAGATCAGCGCGAAGATCACGCCGTCCATGCCGTCAAAGCCCCAGCCGAGCGCGTTGGCGGTCGCGATGTGCCAATGGGTTTTCGTGAGCTCGGTGCTGCCGGCGACGGCGCGGTAATTGGCGTATTGCAGGTGCTTCTGTTCGAGCGGGCCGATGTCGCTATCCGCATCGCTCACTGTGGGCGCGGCGTGTCCGTCCGCCGTGATGCTGCTCATGATGCCTCCCCGCGGCCGCTCTCTGCGAAGCCGTACCGCAATCTCAGGCTGAACCAATCGCACCATGGCGGCAAGCGAATTGCTCGCGGCAGCGCACGCGTCCATTCCGTTGAATGGAATGCGCGGGCGCGCTGCGTGAAGCGCCACGTGTACGAAGCGCGCGCCGCCCGGTTTCAGCAATCACAAAGAGTTATTTCCGGAAACCGCCCGGAAAACCTCCCGTAGCTCAGGCCAACGACGACGCACACCGATTAATACGCGCCGTTGTTGCCCCTTCATCGCCGGCGAAAACTGAGCTGGCCATATTACCCATCGGGAGACGAAACCATGTCGAAGCGTATTGCCTATCTTGCCGCCGCCGCCTTCAGCGCGCTCGCGATCACGGCCACTGTCGTGGCGCCGGTCCGCGCCGAGGAAAAGACCGTGATGGTCGGCGGTGCCGCGATGTTCCCGTCGAAGAACATCGTGCAGAACGCCGTCAATTCGAAGGATCACACCACGCTCGTCGCCGCGGTGAAGGCCGCGGGCCTGGTCAGCACGCTGGAAGGCAAGGGGCCGTTCACGGTGTTCGCGCCGACCAATGCCGCGTTCGGCAAGCTGCCGGCCGGAACCGTCGATAACCTAGTCAAGCCCGAGAACAAGGCGACGCTGACCAAGATCCTCACCTACCATGTGGTGCCGGGCAAGCTCGAGGCCTCCGACCTCACCGACGGCAAGAAGCTGAAGACCGCCGAGGGCGAGGAACTGACCGTGAAGAAGCAGGACGGCAAGGTCTGGATCGTCGATGCCAAGGGCGGCAGCTCGATGGTGACGATCTCCAACGTCAATCAGTCGAACGGCGTCATCCATGTGGTCGACACCGTGCTGATGCCGGCGACGTAACACCTGGCGGCCTGATTTTGTCCCTCGAAGGACCCGCGACATAGCGAGCCGGCGCCTCGCCCCGGCTCGCATTTTTGTGACTATATCAAGTGGCGTATATCAAACTGATAACGCGAGACCCCGTAACGGAACGCCGGTTCCGGGCGTATAAGCCGGTAACGACCACGAGCAGAGACATCCCATGACGAGCCTTGCCGTCAGCGACCACCAGGCAGAGACCGCGGCGCCCGCGAAGGCGATCCAGCCGGTCTGGGTGCGCATGGTGCACTGGATCAACGCCTTCGCGATGATCCTGATGATCATGTCCGGCTGGCAGATCTACAACGCCTCGCCGCTGTTTGGCTTCACCTTCTCGCGGAGCATCACGCTCGGCGGCTGGCTCGGCGGTGCGCTGCTCTGGCACTTCGCCGCGATGTGGCTGTTGATGGTCAACGGCCTGGTCTATCTGGCGCTGGGTTTTGCCACCGGCCGGTTTCGCAAGAAGCTGCTGCCGATCACCCCCGGCGGCGTGATTGCAGACACCAAGGCGGCGCTAACCTTCAAACTGTCGCATGACGATCTCAGCAAATACAATTCGGTGCAGAAGCTGCTCTATGCCGGCATCATCATCGTCGGCGTCGTCATCGTGCTGTCCGGCCTGTCGATGTGGAAGCCGGTGCAGTTGCACTGGCTGGTGTCGCTGTTCGGCGGCTACGATTTCGCCCGTTATGTTCACTTCACCTGCATGGCGCTGATCGTCGCCTTCCTGGTGATCCATGTCGCGCTCGCGCTGCTGGTGCCGAAGAGCCTGCGCGCCATGATCATCGGACGCTAGGGAGGTAGTCATGGGTCGTCTCCGCAAGCTCCTGATCCCCGGTGTCGACAAGAAGCTGCTCGTGCGCGATGCGGTGAAGACGATGCCGGAGCTGACGCGCCGCCGCTTCATCACGGCGGGCACCAGCCTCGGCGCGCTGACGCTGCTCACCGGCTGCGACGTGGTCGATTCGTCGTCGGCCGAGGAAATGCTGAAGCAGGTCTCGAAGTTCAACGACGCGGTGCAGGCCTGGATGTTCAATCCGGATGCGCTGGCGCCGACCTTTCCCGAGAGCATGATCACCAAGCCGTTCCCGTTCAACGCCTATTACGATCTCGACGACGCGCCTGAGATCGCAGGCGCCGACTGGAAGCTCGAAGTGCGCGGGCTGGTCGAGAACAAGAAGTCGTGGACGCTCGACGAATTGTACAAGCTGCCGCAGGTCAAGCAGGTGACGCGCCATATCTGCGTCGAAGGCTGGAGCGCGATCGGCAGCTGGACCGGCACGCCCTTGCGCGATTTCCTCAAGCTGGTCGGCGCCGACACCCGCGCCAAATATGTCTGGTTCCAGTGCGCCGACAAGGACGGCTACAACTCGCCGCTCGACATGCGCTCGGCGCTGCACCCGCAGACCCAGATGACGTTTAAATTCGCCGAAGAGATCCTGCCGCGCGCCTACGGCTTTCCGATGAAGATCCGGGTCCCGACCAAGCTCGGCTTCAAGAACCCGAAATACGTGCTCTCGATGGAAGTGACCAACGACTACAAGGGCGGCTACTGGGAAGACCAGGGCTACAATTCGTTCAGCGGGAGCTAATTTGCTGTCGTCCCGGCCTGGTGCGCAATTGCGCACGGGGGCCGGGACCCATACCCCGCGGCCGAGGGAATAGGTACGAGGGGAGAGCTTCCTTACATCCCCCAACCAGCTGTGGTTATGGGTCCCGGCCTTCCCCGGGACGACGCTGGGAGGGGACCTTCCTCTGAAACGCCGACAGCAGCGCGCCGAGCGCGAGCATCGCGGCCGAGACGTTCAACGCGAATGACAGGCTGCCGACCGCGTCGGTGATGGCGCCGACCACGATCGGTCCGAGCGTCTGGCCGATGCCGAAGGCGATGGTCATCGCCGCGATCGCGGTCGGCCAGGATTGCGGCGGGTAGTTGAAGCGCACGAAGGCGGTGGTCGAGCCGACCACGGCGAAGAAGGCGACGCCGAACACCAGCGCGGAGATCGCAAGCAGCAGCGGCGAATGCCCGAAGATCGGCAGGCTGGCGCCGAGCGCGTTGACGCCGAGGATGATGGTGGTGGCGAGCCCGCCGCGGTCGAGCGCCAGCACCCGCCCCCAGACCCAGGGCGTCACGAATGCGCTGACGCCGATCAGGCTCCAGAACGCGCTCTGTGCAGCCGCGCCGCCGCCGCCGTCGCGGACATAGGCGATCATGAAGGTCATGTAGGCGATGTAGCCGGCACCGAACAGGAAATAGGCGGCGAGGTAGATCAGGACCGGCATGACAGCGAATTGGGTCCGCACGATGCCGCCGGCGGCGGCGTTGGCGTGGAGCGGCGCCAGCATCAGCGGGACGGTCATGATCGCGGAAAGCAGCGTCATCGCCCACCACACGATCCACCACGAGCCGGCGCCGAAACCCTGCAGCACGAAGGGCGCGATCAATCCGGATGCGAGGATGCCGACGCCCGGCCCGGCATAGAACAGGCTGAGCAGGAAGTTCGCGCGTTCCGGTCGCGATTGCGCAATGGTCGCCGCGAGCGCGCCGCCGCCGACGAAGCCGATCGCGGCGGCGAAGCCGACCAGCAGGCGGGCAAAACTCAGCACCACGAAATTGCCCGAGAGGGCGCAAAGCGCCAGCGACAGCGCGCAGGCCAGCGTCGACCAGCGCACCGATGCGGCAAGCCCGAAGCGTTCAATCAGGCGCGAGGCGAGCAGCGCGCCGGCCAGATAGCCGGCGGCATTGATCGTGTTCATGAAGCCGGCGGCCGAATAGGACCAGGCCAGCGAGTCGCGCATGTCGGGCAGCACCAGCGAATAGGCAAACCGGCCGATGCCGAGACCGACCGTCGGTGCGAGCGACAGAATCAGGATCAGCCGCGCGGGATGCGGGTAGGACGGGGCGGGGGCTCTCACAATTCACTCCGGCAATGGCCGCATTGTGACAGGCCGCGGCGGCGCTGCCCAGCGCCGATGCCCGCAACACTGTCTTGCGTATCAGGCAATCAGGACCAGCGCGACGCCGATCACGGTCAGCAGGGTGCCGCCGACGATCCGCGCGGTAATCTCGACATGCTTGAGCATCATCGCGCTCATCGCCACGGTGACCAGCGGATAGATCGCGGCAAGCGGCGCCACCAGCGTGATCGGGCCGTTGCGGACCGCGGCGAACAGGCTGAGCGCGCTGAGCCCGTTGCTGATCCCGGTCAGCGCAAACCAGAATCGGCCCTCGCGCGGCGCCTGCACCATGAAGCTGCCCTTGCGGATCCGCTGCACGGTCAGCACCAACAGCGAGGACATGACATAGCCGACCAGGCAGGCCCATAGCGGGCTTGGCCAGATCGCAAGGCCGAGCTTGGCGATCGGCGGCACGATGCCGCGCACCAGCGCGCTGGCGAGCGGCAGCAGCAGGGCCCAGCTGCGCCAATGGCCGAGGTCGCGCGGCCTCGTCACGGTGATGATGGCGGCGCCCGCGACCGCGACGACGAGGCCGATGAGCTGCTGCGGCTGCAAGGGCTCGTGCAGCAGCATCACGGCGGCGGTGACCGCAAACAGCGGCGCCAGATTGCCCAAGGTCGAGGTGATGACCGGTCCCAGTGCCCGGTTCGACGCAAAGGTCAGGAGCGTCAGCGAGGCCGGGAAGAACAGCCCGATCGCCATGAAGATCGGCAGTGCGCGCCAGACCACCGGCTCGCCATGCAGGATCAGCGGCGACAGCACCAGGAACAACAGGGTGAAAGAGGGCACGCTGATCGCGGCGCCCGACAGCGGCTCGACGGTGCGCAGGCCGAGCTGCGCCAGCACCACCCCGGCGCCGAGGAAAATCGCCGAGGCGAAGGCGTAGACGATGGCTGCGGTCATGAGGTCCGTCTTGTTGGCTTCTTGTTGGCTTCTTGGGGCGCGGGTTGCTCGTTGGGGCCATTCTGGGCCGATCCGGGGTGCCTTGCCAATCCGGCTCCGGCGTTTTAGCACTCCGGCCGGATTTCCCCGCTCGTCATGCCCGGGCTCGACCCGGGCATCCATCCATCTTCAGAGAGGCCTTTCGAAGCGGGATGGATTGCCGGGTCATCTGTGCGAGGACGCGCTTCGCGCTCTTGCCCGGCAACGACAACAACGATTAGCTCGAGGTAACATCATGGCGACCCATAAACTGCTGCTTCTCCCCGGCGACGGCATCGGCCCCGAAGTGATGGCCGAGGTACAGCGCGTGATCGACTGGCTGAATGCGCAGGGCATCGCGAAGTTCGAGACCGAGCAGGGCCTGGTCGGCGGCTCCGCCTATGACGCCCACAAGGTGTCGATCTCCGAGGGTGACATGGCCAAGGCGACGGCGGCGGACGCCGTGATCTTCGGCGCGGTCGGCGGCCCGAAGTGGGACAGCGTGCCCTATGAGGTCCGTCCCGAGGCCGGCCTGCTGCGGCTGCGCAAGGATCTCGGCCTGTTCGCCAATCTGCGCCCGGCGGTGTGCTACCCGGCGCTCGCCGAGGCCTCGAGCCTGAAGCGCGACGTGGTCGAGGGTCTCGACATCATGATCGTCCGCGAGCTCACCGGCGGCGTCTATTTCGGCGAACCGAAGACCATCACCGATCTCGGCAACGGCCAGAAGCGCGCGGTCGACACCCAGGTCTACGACACCTACGAGATCGAGCGCATCGGCCGCGTCGCCTTCGACCTGGCGCGCAAGCGCCGCAACAAGGTGACGTCGATGGAGAAGCGCAACGTCATGAAGTCGGGCGTGCTCTGGAACGAGGTCATGACCCAGGTCCATGCGCGCGAATACAAGGACGTCACGCTCGAGCACCAGCTCGCCGATTCCGGCGGCATGAACCTCGTCAAGGCGCCGAAGCAGTTCGACGTCATCGTGACAGACAATCTGTTCGGCGACATGCTGTCCGACATCGCGGCGATGCTGACCGGCTCGCTCGGCATGCTGCCGTCGGCCTCGCTCGGCGAAGTCGACTCGAAGACGAAGAAGCGGCGCTCGCTGTTCGAGCCGGTGCACGGCTCGGCGCCCGACATCGCAGGCCGAGGCCTCGCCAACCCGATCGCGATGATCTCGTCGTTCGGCATGGCGCTGCGCTATTCCTTCGACATGGGCGAGCTCGCCGACAAGGTCGATGCCGCGATCGCGGCCGTGCTCGCCAGCGGCTTGCGCACCGCCGACATCAAGTCGGAAGGCACCACGCCGGCCAGCACGAGCCAGATGGGCGAGGCGATCCTGAAGGAATTGCAGAAGCTGCACGCGTGATGGCGCGCGGCTGACACCAACACGATGTCGTCCCGGCGAAGGCCGGGACCCATAACCACCGATGTCGATGGTTACGAAGATCGGCGAACAATCATTTCAGATCGAGAGGCCGCGGCGTATGGGTCCCGGCTTTCGCCGGGACGACGCCGGGTGAGACGTCTCAGTATAGCGGGAAATTCCGCGGATAGCCGCCGAGATCGGCCGGCGTGCTGAGCGGCTGGCGATCGATCGGGCGGTTGTTGTTCTCGCGTGCGAACGTGGGGTAGCCGATCTCCGGCGGATACGCGTAGTCGTTAAACTTGCGATCGCCCGGCAGCACTTCGGTGCCGGCGTCGAGCCACGAGCGCGTGGTGACGTAAACGCGGGTGCGCGGACCCTGCTGGTAGACGCGGTTCGGACCCTGCGCGCCGTAATAGCGGCGGCCGTCGCGGTCATACTGCTCCTGCTGCTTGCGCTTGGCCGGGCTCTGCGCGCTGGCCGCGGTCATGCCGAACGCGGTTGCGGTGACGGCAGCCGCGGCAAGCAACACCACGAGCTTGTTCGCGGCAGGGAATTTCAAGGTCATCGCATCCTCGTCATTACGGCCCCATCGGGGCTGGCGCGTCCGCCAAAATCACTCGGAACACATTGTAGCCATGGTGGGGAGGCCGTCACTAGGTCAATTGCGCCACACCGGCTGAGATAATGCGTGTCCAAGCGCAAAAGTTTCATGAAAACCAGTGCCTTGCCACGGTCTCGCCATCAAAGGGCGCCGCGCAGGCGCGGGTTCTCGCTACCCATCACCCAGTCGGCCGAAAGGGCGGGCGCGCCGGAGGTAACGCAGTCGGTGCGCTTGAGCTCGGCATGCGCGAACAGGGCGGCGAGCCGGGGATCGTTGCCCGCGGCCAGCAGGGTCAGGCGGTTCAGCATGCAGACGATCGCGGCGCGCCGGGCCGGCAGGCTGGTGCCCTGGCAGGTCCAGCCGGAGATCCGGAGGTCAGGCGCGTCGGCCTGCTTGAGGAAGCCGAGGCAGGCGCGGTCGCCGTCCTGCCGTGCCGGGCGCAGCAAGGTGACGCTGCCGAACTTGCTGTCGACGATGCCGGCCGCCTCGAGCTCGCGGACGCCGCTCGGGTCGAGCCGCCCGGAGATCTCGGTGACCGCAGGTCCCATGGCCTCGCCGCCGGGGCGGTAGATTTCCAGCTCGGCGACCGGTGCTCCGTTGGCATCGGCCCAGCGGAAGACGTCCTTGCGGCCGCCCTCGGGGTGCCGGAATATCTCATAAGTCTCTGTTTTGTCTCGCAGATCGAGCCGGCTCACGGCAAACGCCGGCGCTAGGCGGCCGGCCGGGCTCCAGCCCGCGGCAGCAGGGGCCGCCATCGCCGTTGCGTCGGGCAGCTGCTTCCATAGATAGTTGCCGAGGACGACGAACAGCGCGAGCACGGCGACATAGGCGAACAGCCGGGAGAGCGTGGCGTACACCTCGTCGACGAAGCTCGTCAGCGCTGACGGATTTCTCGTATGATGGGGCGCGGCCGGATCGGCCCGAAATAAATGCATCAAAACGCTCAAAAGCTACGCAACGTTGTCTTGACGGGGTTTCTCGCATAGAAGCGCTGCCTCTTCCCTTTCCGCAGCTTGCGGGGGAACGGGCATTTTTCGTCGGAGAGTGAACGATGGGTTACAAAGTCGCGGTGGTCGGAGCGACCGGCAATGTCGGGCGCGAAATGCTCAACATTCTCGACGAGCGCAAATTCCCCGCCGACGAGGTCGTCGTGCTGGCCTCGCGCCGCAGCGTCGGCATCGAGGTCTCCTATGGCGACCGCACGCTGAAGGTGAAGGCGCTGGAGCACTATGATTTCTCCGACATCGACATCTGCCTGATGTCGGCCGGCGGCTCGGTCTCCAAGGAATGGTCGCCCAAGATCGGCGCCGCCGGCGCGGTCGTGATCGACAATTCCTCGGCCTGGCGCATGGACCCCGACGTGCCGCTGATCGTGCCGGAGGTGAACGCGGATGCGGCCGCCGGCTTCACCAAGAAGAACATCATCGCCAACCCGAACTGCTCGACCGCGCAGCTCGTCGTCGCGCTGAAGCCGCTGCACGACAAGGCGACGATCACGCGCGTCGTGGTCGCGACCTATCAATCGGTGTCGGGCGCCGGCAAGGATGCGATGGACGAATTGTTCTCGCAGACCAAGGCCGTCTACACCAATGACGAGCTGATCAATAAGAAGTTTCCGAAGCGCATCGCCTTCAACATCATTCCGCAGATCGACGTCTTCATGGAAGACGGCTTCACCAAGGAAGAGTGGAAGATGATGGTGGAGACCAAGAAGATCCTTGATCCCAAGATCAAGCTGACCGCGACCTGCGTGCGCGTGCCGGTCTTCGTCAGCCACTCCGAAGCCGTCAATGTCGAGTTCGCCAATCCGATCACGGCGGACGAGGCGCGCAACATCCTGCGCAATGCGCCGGGCTGCCTCGTGATCGACAAGCACGAGCCGGGCGGCTACGTCACGCCCTATGAGGCCGCCGGCGAGGACGCGACCTATATCAGCCGCATCCGCGAGGATGCGACGGTGGAGAACGGCCTATCGTTCTGGTGCGTGTCGGACAATCTGCGCAAGGGCGCGGCGCTGAACGCCGTGCAGATCGCCGAGGTCCTGATCAACCGCAAGCTGATCACCGCGAAGCAGAAGGCGGCGTAGCAGCGAGCGCGGATCGCAGCGTCAGGAAGCGCGTGGCATGGCGGAAGCGGAACAACCGGGGACCTATCGGCCCAATCCGACGCTGAAGCGCGTTGAACGTCGTTTCGAGAACCTGCTGTTCAACAGCCGCTGGCTGATGGCGCCGTTCTATTTCGGCCTCGTCATCAGCCTCGCGGCGTTGCTGCTCAAGTTCTGTATGGAGCTGTGGCACTTCATCCTGCATGTGCCGGATGCCAAGGAATCCGACATCATCCTCGGCGTGCTGGCGCTGATCGACATCTCGCTGACCGGCAATCTGATCCTGATCGTGGTGTTTTCCGGTTACGAGAATTTCGTCTCGAAGATCGATCCGGAAGGCCACCCGGATTGGCCGGACTGGATGACCAAGGTCGATTTCGGCGGCCTGAAGCAAAAATTGCTGGCGTCGATCGTCGCCATCTCGGCGATTCAGGTGCTGAAGGCGTTCATGAACATCGATACCGCGTTCGATCCCAGCAAGCTCGCCTGGCTGGTCGGCGTGCACCTGGTATTCGTGGTGTCGTCCTTCATGCTCGCGATTTCCGACCGCTGGGGTAGCAGCCATCACGGCGGGGAGTAGATGCTAGAGCGTTTTCGGTTCTGATTGAATCGGAACCGAAGCTCTAGATTCTTGTCTTGACGCGTTTTCTTCACGCGAACCGGTGTCCACTTCGCTCGAAAACGCTCTACCCGCCTGATTTCAGCTCGTCGCGGACGCTGATGAATTCCTTCGCGACCCGGTCGAGCACGAACAGCGAGCCTTCGGCGACGCCGAAATAGGCGCCGTGCAGCTGCATCTCGCCGCTCTCGACGCGTTCGCGCACGAACGGGAAGGTCATCAGGTTCTCCAGCGAGCGGAACACCGCGGCCTTCTCGATGCGGACGACGAAGTCCTGCATCGTCTCATGCTCGCGTTGCTCGACGACCTCGCCGGGCTTGATGAACATCTGCATCCATTTGCCGATGAAGTCGCCGGGCGTGAGCGGCTTGATCTTGTCGACGAAGGCGCGGATGCCGCCGCACTGGGCGTGGCCCAGCACCACGATATTCTTCACCTTCAAAACGGTCACGGCATATTCCAGCGCGGCCGAGACGCCGTGGGCGTTGCTGTCGGGCTGATAGACCGGAACCAAATTGGCGATGTTGCGGACCACGAACAATTCGCCGGGACCGGCGTCGAAGATCACCTCCGGCGAGACGCGGGAGTCGCAGCAGCCGATCACCATGGTCTCGGGAAACTGGCCGCGCTCCGACAGGTCGCGGTAGCGCGACTGTTCGGTCGGCAGCCGCTGGGTCGCGAACGTTCGGTAGCCGTCGATCAACTGCTTCGGAAAGAATTTCATGGCCTCTGGCTAACCACATGCGGGTAACGGGAACAAGACTTTCGGCGTGTGGCCTGAGATGATACGGCAGCGTTGAAGAATGGTTCCGCCCGATGCCCAAACAATGGACACTGGCGGAGCCCAAGCCCCCAGGAGAATGTCGATGACCCGTCCGCGCCGCAGCCTGTTGTTCATGCCGGGATCGAATGCACGGGCGCTGGAAAAGGCCCGGACGCTGGCGGCGGACGGCATCATCCTCGACCTGGAGGATTCCGTGGCTCCCGACGCCAAGGCCACAGCCCGGGAGCAGATCGCCAAGGCGGTCGCGGCCAAGGGCTTTGGCAAGCGCGAAGTCCTGATCCGCATCAACGCGCTCGACACGCCCTGGTGGGTCGACGACATCGGCATGGCCGGCAAGGCGCAGCCGGACGGGATCCTGGTTCCCAAGATTTCGACCGTCGACGATCTCAACGCCGTGGCCGATCGCCTCAGCGACATCAATGCGCCTGCCTCGATCCGGGTCTGGGCGATGATCGAGACCGCGCGCGCGGTGCTCGACGCCGACAAGCTGGCCGCGGCATCGAAGGATTCCGAAACCCGACTCGCCGGCTTCGTGTTCGGGCCGAACGACATTGCGCGCGAAACCCGGATCCGGATGAAGCCGGGCCGCGCGGCGATGATCCCGATGATCACGCATTGCATCCTGGCGACCCGCGCGCACGGGCTCGAGATCCTCGATGGGCCCTACAGCGACATCAGCAATGTCGACGGCTTCGCCGAGGAATGCGCGCAGGGCCGCGATCTCGGCTTCGACGGCAAGACGCTGATCCATCCGAGCCACATCGATGCCTGCAACGCGATCTTCACGCCGCCGGAGGCCGAGGTCGCCGAGGCGCGCAAGATCATTGCCGCCTTCGAGAAGCCGGAGAACGCCTCGCGCGGTGCGATCCAGCTCGACGGCCGCATGGTCGAGCGCCTGCACGCCGAGATGGCCAGGCGCACCATCGCGATCGCCGATGCGATCGCCGCGATGGGGCATTAGCCCAGCGAAGCGTCTTCCCTTCTCCCCCTGTGCGAGAAGGTGGCGCGAAGCGCCGGATGAGGGGTTGTCTCCGCTAGAGCGTTTTCGAGCGAAGTGGATACCGGTTCGCGTGAAGAAAACGCGTCAAAACAAGAATCTAGAGCCCCGTTCCGATTCCATCGGAACGGGAAAAGCTCTAGCGAGATTTATCCGTGCGGAGAGAAACCCCTCACCCGCACGCGCTTCGCGAGCGCATCCTCTCCCACAAGGGGAGAGGGTGAGACCGCGCCTGTATCAGCTGCCAAACCTCTCCGACGCCCATGATATGCCATAGCCGCGGGGCGGTCGCATAATTTCTGAATAATAGAATAGTACCGCTGATTTGCCCGACGAGTCAAGCTGCCATGTCCAGCGCCGGCAGCCGCCGGCTACTTTGCATGGGGTTGTTTTCGATATTTTGGCGGCGCGCCCCTCCAGGTGAGGGTGATTATCGCGTTCCAAACCTCTCCGCCGCCCACGCGTAGAGGCTGCCGGGGATCGGCGCCTCCTTGCCGCGCCCCTTCGGCGAGATGTGCAGGCCGATGATCCCGGGATCGTTCAGGTAGCGCGAAAAATCCGACGGCTCGAAGAACAGCTTCGGCTCGGCGTGCACGGCGTAGAATGATCGCTTCGGCAGCGCGTGCTGCAATTCGCCTGCGCGGCGCGCCAGCGCGGTGAGCGCCGCCGGGCCGTAGATCGCGACGCGGATGTCGGCGAGGCGGCTGGATTTGCCGCTCAGCCGGCGCATCGCAAAGGTCAGGCGGTGGCGCAGCGCCAGCCAGTCCGGGATCAGCTCGTCCTGCTGCATCAGGGCCTCGAACGCGCGCACGATGGGATCATCTTGCGGCAGATACAGCACGGAGTTGCCGAGCTGCCGCGGCCGCTCCCAGGCAAAATAGGGCTTTGTCGGATCGAGCTCGACGCCCTTCAGCAGCAGCACGTCGGCGTCGAGCCAGAGGCCGGCGCGCTGCGCCATCAGCCGCATGCGGAAGAAGTCGCTGAACTGCAGCATGGTCCAGTCGCGCCACGAGCCGTCGGGCTCCGCCGGGCGCAGCTTCTCCGCGAATGAATGCGGCAGCACGGCTTCGGCTTCGGCATTGCCGATACCGTCGGGCAGGCCGGGAATCGGATCGAAGCTGTAGACGGTGACCTTGTGCCCCGCCGCCACCTGCGAGCGCAGGCAGGTCTGGCGCAGCGGGTCCATCGAGCCGTGCCAGAAGGTGACGATGTCAGGCAGCATGCGCGTCAGCTATCAGCGGGTTGCGGCGAGCGAATTCGGCAAAGAAAAGCCCCGGCGCCTGACGGCACCGGGGCACGATGATGCGCTGAGCCTCAAGCCCAGGCGCGTTCCTTGAGCTTGGTCTCGTAGCTGTCGATCGACGCCTTCTTCTCCATCGTCAGCCCGATGTCGTCGAGGCCGTTGATCAGGCAGTGCTTGCGGAACGGGTCGATCTCGAACTTGACCTTGCCGCCGTCGGGACCGCGGATCTCCTGATTGGGGAGGTCGATGGTCAGCGTCGCGTTAGCGCCGCGCTCGGCGTCGTCGAACAGCTTGTCGAGGTCCTCCTGCGACACGCGGATCGGCAGGATGCCGTTCTTGAAGCAGTTGTTGTAGAAGATGTCGCCGAACGAGGTCGAGATCACGCAGCGGATGCCGAAATCGAGCAACGCCCAGGGTGCGTGCTCGCGGCTCGAGCCGCAGCCGAAATTGTCGCCGGCGACCAGCACCTTCGCGTTGCGATAGGCGGGCTGGTTGAGGACGAAATCGGGGTTCTCGCTGCCGTCATCCTTGTAGCGCTGCTCGGAGAAAAGCCCCTTGCCAAGGCCGGTGCGCTTGATGGTCTTGAGGTACTGCTTCGGAATGATCATGTCGGTGTCGACATTGATGATCTTCAGCGGCGCCGCGACGCCTTCCAGCGTGGTGAACTTGTCCATCGGTGCTCTTCCCGGGCAAAAAATAGCGGATATCGGCCGGATGTTTATCGCGAATGTGACAGCGGTAAAAGGGCCATTTCTGCAGGGCTAGCCCGCATCGGCCTCAATCGCCTCCATATCGGCGTCGGAGAGGCCGAAATGGTGCCCGATCTCATGGATCAGCACGTGGCGGACGATGTGGCCGAGGGTCTCGTCGTGCTCCGCCCAGTAATCCAGGATCGGCCGGCGGTACAGCCAGACCAGGTTGGGCAGCCGGGCCACGTCGCTATGGCTCTGCTGCGGCAGGCCGATGCCCTGAAACAGGCCGAGCAGGTCGAACTCGCTCTCGGCCTGCATCTCGTCGAGCACCTCGTCGGTCGGGAAATCATCGACGCGGATGATCAGGCCCTCGCAGAGGGCCCGGAACGTCTTGGGCAGGCGCTCGAAAACCTCGTGCGCCATGGCCTCCATCTCGGCGAGCGAGGGGGCTTTTTCTGTGGTCCACATGACACTCCTTTAGCGCGAGTGCTGTCGGCGGCGCCAGCGCAGTTGACCTTGGCGGCGCAATGGGAGACCGTGCCGCCCACGAATGGGGCTCAAGAATCGAGCTTGGGTGGGCGTAATGAAACGGATCGTGGCGGCAGCGTTGTTGGCTGTAGCAGTCGGGCTCTCGCTCCCGGCGACGGAGGCGCAGGCACAGAGCGCGGCAGCTGAGGCGCGCGTCGGCGAGGGGGCACCGGTCGTGCGCGAGCGCGTCGTCGAGCGCCGCCGGCTGAAGCGCGTGCCGATCTACCGGTCCCGGCCCGATCATTGGGAACCCGATGTCATCCCGCGCTACAATCCCGGTCCGAACGCCGTGCGCGACTGCACCGCGACTTATGTGCAGGAGCACCGGCCGAGCGGTACCGTGATCACGCCGCGCATGAACTGCTTCTGGCGGCCGGGCTAGTTGCGCGTATGTCGGCGCGTCGCGCCGATCATCGCAACGGCCGCGATCACTCCCATCGATCCATAGACCGCGACCGCCATCAGCAATTGCGTGAGATGGCTTGCCGTGCCCATGGCGCCGCCCGGTCCTTGCGAGGCGAGCGCGACATCAATTGAAATGATGGAACCGCCGAGCGCTGCCGCGCCGAGTGCCAACCATTTGCGCGGACCTTGTTGTGTCATTGGCGATGTCCTGCGAGAAGCACCTCACAACATGCGACCATAGTCAATGCCGGATTTACGCATCGACAGGAAAAATCCTGCGGCTGTGTCGGAACCGGAAGCGCGCTCGCAGCATTCATGATCGTGGCGCAGTTATTCACTTCCCATTCACGTCGTCCGCATTCTGCTTGCGATCTGCGTCGCGGCAACGGGGGTCGATTCGAAAGCTCAAGCGTTTTCCAGCGGAGCCTGTCCCGCACGTGATGCGGGATGGACGTCGGCTCGCGTGAAGAGAACGCGTCAAAGCAAGATCTGATCGTTCGTTGCAAGACGTGACTTAAAGGGATCAAGGAGACAATTCATGAAGGCGATGAAGGTTCTGGGACTGGCGGCCGTCGGTGCCGTGTTGGTGTTGGCGGCGCCGGCCGAGCGTGCAAGCGCGATGTCGCTCGCCACGCCGGGCACAGCCGCAACGGTTCAGGACAACGCGAACCAGACGACCACGCAGGTACGCTGGGGCGGGCGCGGCTGGCATCGTGGCTGGCATCGCGGACATCACCGCGGCTGGGGGCATCGTCGCCACTGGCGCCGTTGATCGCGCGGCGTATCAGCGCAGATGAGACACAGGCCCGTGAGCAGCGGGCCTGTTGTCGTTCTCAGCCATCAAACCGGCAGATTCGCCCACGCGAGATGATATCAATCGCAATCTGCAGGAGTTGATCATGATGAGATGGATCGGTGTTGCGGCTGTCGCTTGTGCATTCGCGTTGACAGCGCCGGCATCGGCAACCGCCGCGGCATCAGCCAAGCCGCAGGCCGCGGCACCGCAGCGGCAAGCAGGCAAGGCGACTGATATCAGCGCGCAGCGCCATCATCACCATTACCATCGTCGCCACTATCACTACGGCTACCGTCCCTATTACCGGCCGTACTACCGGCCCTATTCCTATTATCGGCCGTACGGCTCCTATTATTACGGGCGGCCCTATTACTATCGGCCGTACCCCTATGCCGCGCCGGCGCCATTCACCTTCGGCTTCGGGTTCGGCCCGTTCTGGTGATGCGCGCCGTCGCGCTGGACGCGACGTCAGCGCTGCAACGAGAGAGCAGCTCCGATCGGAGCTGCTCCGCCGGCCTCAGGGCGCGAAGCCCTTCGCCAGCAGCACAATGCCCTGCGCACCCGCCTTGCGATCCTTCGAGATCTCGACATATTCGGGCGACTCCGACCAGGCGCGGAATGCGGCTTCGTCAGGGAACGACATCAGCACCAGCTTGTCGCGATCCCAGCTGCCCTCGAGCACCGCGGGCTGTTCGTCGGCCGACAGCAGGCGTCCGTTGAACTTCCTGAACACGTCGAAGAAGCGCGCCTGATACCGATCATAGGCGGCGCGATCGGTCATCTTGAGTTGCACGATCACATAGACAGTCACTGACGTTTCTCCCGGACGTTTCGTCGCAGCGTTTTGCGCGTTCATGGCGCATTCAGTCAGCGGCTTCTAGCGTCATGCCGGGAGCGACTGCAATGAACGCAATGAAGCCGGCTGCCATGCAGCGTGGTGCTCATTGCCGTTGTGGGAGGTTCAGAGATGAGGGAGAGCTATTTGCGGCGCGGATTGGTGCGCCGTCTCGGCGTTGCCGCGGTCCTCGCATTGTCGGTCGCCTCGCAGCAGCGCGCCGAAGCGCTGTCGCTGGTGAGCCCGGGCGCCGCGTCCGCGGCAAAGTCCGCGGCCGATGCCATGACGACCCAGATCCGGCATGGCGGCGGCCACGGCGGCGGAGGTTTTCATGGTGGCGGCTTCCGCGGCGGCGGGTTTCACGGCGGTGGGTTCCGTGGCTTCCATGGTGGCGGCTTCCGCGCCGCACCGGCGTTCCATGGCGGCTTCCATCGCCATTATGGCGGTTACCACCGCTTCTATGGCGGCGGTTACCGCTACGGCTATCGGCCCTATTACCGCCGGCACTTCCATCACCGGCGCTTCTTCTACGGATCGTCCTACTATTACCCGGCCTATTATCATCACCGCCGTTGCCGGGTGGTCTGGACCTATTACGGTCCGCGCCGGATCTGCCGGCCGTGGTGGCACCACCGCCACTACTGGCGGCCGTACCGGGTCTATTGGTAAAGTCTGAAATGACAGCGGGCGCCTCACGGCGCCCGTCTTGTTGGGTCACTCTCTTTGCGCGCCAGAGCGTGTTCGAGCGAAGTGGACGCCGGTTGGCGTGAAGAAACCGCGTCAAGCAAGAAGCGCTAATCCCAGTTCTTCAGCTTCCAGGACTTTATCTTCCACGGCGTCAGGTTTTCCATCCGCCATTGCGTCCAGCGCTCCGGCGGCCAGTGGCTGAGGCGCGAGGTTTCCTTCACCTCGGGAAGCGGATCGATGATGCGCGCTACTGCACGACGGCGCTTCTGGCGCGTCGCGTCGCTGATCATGTCGACGAATTCGGGTTTATCGGCCACGGCACGCGCTCCTTGCGAAGGCTCGTTTTCGCAAGGAGGCAGTGTGCGTGCGCCCCGTTAACGAGCCGTTTCCGAAACGGCTCGAGCTTGAGACGAAACCTGCGCTTGCCTTACCGCCAGTCGCGGACGTCGACAAAGTGTCCGGCGATCGCGGCGGCCGCGGCCATCGCGGGCGACACCAGATGGGTGCGGCCCTTGAAGCCCTGGCGGCCCTCGAAGTTGCGGTTCGAGGTCGAGGCGCAACGCTCTTCCGGCTTCAGCTTGTCCGGGTTCATCGCAAGGCACATCGAGCAGCCCGGCTCGCGCCAGTCGAAGCCGGCCGCAATGAAGATCTTGTCGAGGCCTTCGGCTTCCGCCTGCTCCTTCACGATGCCCGAGCCCGGCACGATCATCGCGTTGACGTTGGCGTTGACGGTCTTGCCCTCGGCGATCTTTGCGGCGGCACGCAGATCCTCGATGCGGCCGTTGGTGCAGGAGCCGATGAAGACGCGGTCGAGCTTGATGTCGGTGATCTTCGTGCCGGCGGACAGGCCCATATATTTCAGCGCGCGATGCTTGGAGATGCGCTTGGCCTCATCGGCGATCTTGTCGGGATCGGGCACGAAGCCGGTCACCGAGATGACGTCCTCAGGGCTCGTGCCCCAGGTGACGATCGGCGGCAGCTTGGCCGCATCGAGCCGGATTTCGTGGTCGAAATGCGCGCCCTCGTCGGAGCGCAGCGTCTCCCAGTAGCGCATCGCGGCATCCCAGGCGGCGCCCTTCGGCGCCTTCGGGCGGCCGCGCAGGAAGTCGAACGCCTTTTGGTCGGGCGCAACCAGGCCGGCGCGCGCGCCGCCTTCGATCGACATGTTGCAGACCGTCATGCGGCCTTCCATCGAGAGCGCACGGATCGCCTCGCCGGCATATTCCAGCACATAGCCGGTGCCGCCGGCGGTGCCGATCTCGCCGATGATCGCCAGGATGATGTCCTTCCCGGTCACGCCTTCGGGCAACTTGCCGTCGACGATCGCGCGCATGTTCTTGGCCTTCTTCTGGATTAGCGTCTGCGTCGCCAGCACATGCTCGACCTCGGAGGTGCCGATGCCGTGCGCGAGCGCGCCGAACGCGCCGTGCGTCGAGGTGTGGCTGTCACCGCAGACGATGGTGGTGCCGGGCAGCGTAAAACCCTGCTCCGGGCCGATGACGTGAACGATGCCCTGGCGCTTGTCGAACTCGTTGTAATACTCGATGCCGAATTCCTTGGCGTTCTCCGCCATCACCCGCATCTGCTCGATGCTTTCAGGATCGGGGTTCGGCTTCGAGCGGTCGGTGGTCGGGATGTTGTGGTCGACGACGGCGAGTGTCTTCTCGGGCGCGTGTACCTTGCGGCCGGCGGCGCGCAGCCCTTCGAACGCCTGCGGCGAGGTCACCTCGTGCACCAGGTGGCGATCGATATAGAGCAGGCAGGTGCCGTCGTCGGCCTCGTGGACCAGATGGTCGTTCCAGATCTTGTCGTACAGCGTTGTCGGTTTGGACATGAGCTTCAGCTCCAGAAGAAATTCAGTGGTGGAATGGCATGAGCGCGTCTTAAGCGCGCGGGCAGGCGAAAGCGTCCAGGCAGCGTTACGCTGCGCGTCTAAGCTCTGATGTTGCCGACGTCGCAAAGCGCCCGAAGAAGCGGCCGGGCAGCCGCGAGCGATCGTCGATCACGACGCGCTTGCAGGTCTGACTTGGGCAGCGCTGGCTTGCTTGATCCGGAACCATTCTAAATTTCTAACACAGGGCTCGCGCCCGCGACAATCGATCCATGCGCGGGCCTGCACGTCAGATAGGTATGCCGCAACAAAAAAGCGCGGGGCAGGCCCCGCGCTTTCGGTCACATCCGGTTGTCGTTTGACGCGTTTTCTTGACGCGAACCGGTCCCCACTTCGCTCGAAAACGCTACGAGGGAAAAATTACTCGCCGACAGCGGTCTGGCGGTCCTGCTTCTCGACGATGCGGGCCGACTTGCCGCGCAGGTTGCGCAGGTAATAGAGCTTGGCGCGACGAACCTTGCCGCGACGCACGACCTTGATCGAGTCGATCATCGGCGACATCACCGGGAAGACGCGCTCGACGCCCTCGCCGTAGGAGATCTTGCGCACGGTGAAGCTCTCGTTGAGGCCCTGGCCGGAACGACCGATGCAAACGCCCTCATAGGCCTGTACGCGGGTACGCTCGCCTTCGACCACCTTCACGTTGACGATGACGGTGTCGCCGGGTCCGAATTCCGGGATATCCTTGGTGGCGGCGAGCTTGTCGAACTGCTCTTTTTCGAGCTGCTGAATAAGGTTCATTGAAATCTCCATCGGCGGCGCGCCCAGCCTTTCGCGGGCTGCGCAAACGTCCATCTATCCTGCGCGGGTGCGGATTTGGCCGCCCGTATAAGGCAAAGCGCAGGGTTTGTCACCCGTCTGTCTTGTTTTTTGTCCCTCGCGGAGCGGCTTTTTGGCCGGCCTTGCGGGCCCAGAGATCGGGCCGCCGGGCCGCCGTCAGGGCCTCGGATTGGGTCAGCCGCCAGGCCGCGACCTTGGCGTGATCGCCGGAAATCAGGATTTCCGGGATTGGCCGGCCCTCGAACTCCTGCGGGCGAGTGTATTGCGGGTATTCAAGTAGTCCTTCGGAGAAGCTCTCCTCGGTTCCCGAGGCCTGCTTGCCCATCACCCCAGGCAGCAGGCGGACGCAGGCGTCGATCAGGGCCATCGCGGCGATTTCGCCGCCGGACAGCACATAATCGCCGATCGAGACCTCCTCGAGGCCTCGCGCCTCGATCACCCGCTGGTCGATGCCCTCGAAGCGGCCGCAGACGATCAGGGGGCCAGGCCCGGCCGCCAATTCCGCAACCTGGGTCTGGGTCAATGGCCGACCTCGCGGGCTCATCAAGAGGCGCGGACGATCAGGCGCGATATCGGCGGCGTCGATCGCCGCCGCCAGCACATCGGCCCGCAGCACCATGCCCGGGCCGCCGCCGGCCGGCGTGTCGTCGACGCTGCGGTGCTTGTCGGTGGCCGAGGCCCGGATGTCGCGCGCCTCCAGCGCCCACAGTCCGCCAGCCAGCGCCTTGCCGGCGAGGCTCACGCCGAGCGGCCCCGGAAACATGTCCGGGAACAGGGTCAGCACGGTGGCGCGCCATGGTGTCGCCTGGGCTGGGGTGTCTTGCGATGTCATGGCCTCTGGTTACGGCACCACGGCCGTGAGGTCGAGGCTCTGCATCATGGCGGCGGCGTCGACCGCGCGGCGGAAGTCGGCGAGTCCGAAAGTCGCGACGTTGATCTTGCGCAGGTCCAGCAGCCCTTCGGCGGCGAGGCCGGCGAGCTGGCCTGGTGCCGTGCGGTCGTACATGAATTGCCCGACCACTTCCCAATCGTTGGCCAGCATCTCGCGAAACGAGAGCTCGAGCGGCACCTCGGCGCTGCCCATCAGCACCATCCGGCCGCCACGCCTGAGCGCGCGCAGAGAGGACAGCGTGGTCGACGTGCTCTTGGCGGCGCCGAGCAAATCGAGCGCGACATCTGCGCTGCCGCCGGCGGCGCGGCGGATGACCGCAAGATCAGCTGCGGCATCGCCGCTGACGACGGCGGGAATGACGCGCGGGCCGAACGCATCGCGCAATTGCTCGAGCGCGGCCTCTTTGCGTCCGACCGCAACGACGCGGCCCGCGCCCATCGCGACCGCGAGCATTACGCCGCCCGAACCGAAATAGCCGGTCGCGCCGTTGACGATGATGGTCTGGCCGCCGCGCAGGCCGGAGCGCTGCAATCCGCCGAACGGCACGATCAGTTTTGCGAGTCCGATCAGCTCGGTCGCCGGCTTGTCGTTGAGATTGGCAAGCGGCGTGACGCAGGCGGCCGGCCAATGTGCGATCTCCGCAAACACGCCGTCGCGCCAGCGCGTCTGCAACGCGAGCGCCTCCGGCGTCGTCACCGTCGCGGTGAGGCCGATCAGGATTTGCGGCGGATCGCGATCCGGCACGTCGCCGCGCAGATGCGGGCTGAGGAACACGCGGTCGCCGCTTTGCACATGCGTGACGTTGTCGCCCGCGGCGACGACGCGTGCGATCGCATTGGTGCCCGGCACGAACGGCATCGGCGGCAGGCTGTAGGGCAGCGCGCCCGACAAGACCTTGTTGGTATAGGACAGCACCATGCCGGCCTCGATCCGCACCACGACGCCATCGGCCGCGGGCTTCGGCGTCACGACATCCTCGAAGCGCAGATCGTTGTGGGCGTGCAGCCGCCAGGCCTTGTGCGTGCTTGTCATTATCATCCTCCGTGGCACCATTGCTTAGGTAGCCCGGATGGAGCGAAGCGCAATCCGCTCCAGCCTCCCCTTGAAAAGGGGAGGTCGCTTTGCTCGCGAGAGCAAAGCGGGTGGGGATCAGCTCTCTCCATTTGCAGCATCGCCCGTGGCTGACCCCCATCCCGACCTTCCCCCTTGGAGGGGCAAGGAGAAGTGAGGACCTGTAGCCCGGATGGAGCGCAGCGAAATCCGGGAGCGGGCTGTCCGCGGTGAGAGCGGTCCCGGATTTCGCTGCGCTTCATCCGGGCTACGGAATTCGGCAAATAACTATGCGTCACGCCGCCTTCGGATCGTCGGCGAGATGCCGCGCGAGCACGACCGCAAGCGGACAGATCGCCAGCGCCGTGAGCGCGGTCGCTGCGGTGGCGAGTGTCGGGCCGAGCGCGTCGCCAAGCAGGCCGTAGAGCACCGGCGCGATCGCGCCCGATCCGATCGTTCCGGTATAGAACAGCGCGAAGGCGCGCTCGGTCTGATGCGCGGGGGTGAGCTCGGGCACCGTGCCGTAGAGCACCGATGACGTGCCGTTGAGCATTACGCCGAGCAGCGGCAGCAGCACGATGGCCGGTGCGAGCGGCAGCGCCAGCACCGCGACGATCAGCGCCGCTGTGCCGCCTTCGGTGATCAGCACGGTGCGCAGCGTGCCGACCCGCGCGCCGAGCCAGCCGCATGTAAATTTTCCCGCGGCGCCGCCGATGAAGACCAGCGCCAGCGCGAGGCCGTTGGTCGGCAGCGAGGCGCCCTTGTCGCGCAGCAGGAACGGCAGGAAGGTGAGAAAGCCCATCCTGACCGCGGTGTCGAGAATTCCAATCGCGAGCAGCCAGTGAAAGCCGCGGCCTGTGCTGGCGCCGCGCGATATTGATGCCGCCTTGTGCTCGGCGCCCTTGCCGACCGACGGCATCCAGAGCGCGATGCAGACCGCGACGAGCAGGCCTGCAAGAGCGAGCACGAGCAGCGTGTGCCGCCACGACATGATCACCAGCAGGATCGAGGTCAGCGCCGGGATTGCCGCCTTGCCGAGATCACCACTGAAATTGTAGATGCCGAGCGGCCCGCGCGCCGCCGTGCCATAGGCGCGCGACACCGCGGCGGAAGCGATCGGATGCTGCGTGCTCGACCCCGCGCCGGAGAGCGCGAGGGCGAGGCCAAGGCCAATGACACCGCCGGAGAATCCGGCAAACGCGTAGCCGAGCGCCGACAGCGCCGTGCCCGCGATCAGGATGACCTTGCCGTCGATCCGCTCCGCGATGCGTCCGACAGGAATCTGCAGCCCGGCCATGGCGCCGGCATAGAGCCCGCGCAGCAGCGCCAGCAGGCCGTAGCTCAGCGCGAATTCGGCCTGCCAGACCGGCAGCAGTACGTAGATGACGTCGGTGTAGCCGTCGTGGAGGGCGTGGTTGAGCCCGGTCACGGTCAGGGTGCGGGTTGACCGGGCACGGTCGGGCCGCGTCGCGCCGGTTTCAGCCGATACGCTCATTGCCGCCCTCCAGTGCAAGAAAATCTAAAGTTGGGACGGGCGAGCATCAGGAGGGGGTCTCAAAAAAGAAAGCCATGTAAGCAGCTTGCATGGCAGTATGCGCCGCCAAGGCTGTTGTCACAAATCAGTAATAATCGGATCATGCGTTAGAAAATCTTGTATTGAGGGATCAATGTTCGTCCCACGCCGCAGCCTGCCACCGCTCAATGCGGTCCGCGCCTTCGAGGCCGCCGCACGGCTCGGCAGCTTCAAGGAGGCCGCCGCCGAGCTCAGCGTGACCCATGGCGCGGTCAGTCAGCAGATCCGCCTGCTCGAGGAATGGCTGGGCGCCCCGTCGTTGTTTCGGCGATCGGTGCGGCGCGTGGTGCTGACGCCGGCAGGCGCGGCATTGCTGGCGGAGTTCGCGCCCGCGCTCGACCGGATTTCGGCCGCCGTGCAGCAGCATCGCGAGCGGCGCGGCGATATGGCGGTCGCGGTGTTGCGCGTCAATGCGCTCGCGACCTTCAGCCTGCGCTGGCTGCTGCCGCGGATGAGCCGGTTTCGCGCCGAGCATCCCGATATCGAGGTGCGCCTGAGCACGTCGAACGATCCGGTGGATGCGCTGCCTGAACCATTCGACGTCGTGATCCGCGGTGGCCCCGACACCTTCCACGGCTTCTCGTCACGCTTCCTGGTGTCGGAGCGAAGATTGCCAGTGTGCAGTCCGGCGCTGCTTGCGCGATTGCCGCTGCATGAGGTCGCGGATCTCTCCAGGCACACGCTGCTGCATGTCACGTCGATGCCGCGGCTGTGGCGCGACTGGCTGACCGAGGCCGGGCAATCCGCGCTGGAGCCGGCGGCCGCGCTGACCTTCGATCACTTCTATCTGACGATCCAGGCCGCGCTCGATGGTCTCGGCGTTGCGATGGGACCGACCGCGCTGATCGCGGACGATCTTGCGGCCGGGCGCCTGGTGACGCCGTTTCCGGATGTCAGCCTGCCGGCGCGGAGCTACTTCGCGTATTTTCCGGCGGGCCGCAGCAACGATCCGCACAGCGCGGTGTTCTGCGACTGGCTCGAGCAGCAGGGCCGGATGACAGGCTGAAGATATTTCTTGATCAGGCGGCCGACGGATCGTCGCCGTCGACCTCACCGTCGATTTCCTTGGGCAGGTCGATCACGACTCGGCCACCGGCAACGTCGACGGTCGGCACCACGGCATTGGTGAAGGGCAGCAGCATCGTCGCGCCCTGCTGCGGGGCGATCTCGATGATGTCGCCGGCGCCGAAATTATGGATCGCGATCACCTTGCCGAGCGGCTGCTCCGTCGTCGTCACCGCGGCGAGCCCGATCAAATCGGTGTGGTAGTATTCGCCGTCGTCAGTGTCCGGCAGCCGGTCGCGCGGAACGTAGAGCTCGAGGCCGTTGAGCCGTTCGGCGTCATCGCGGCTGGCGACGCCCTTCAGCGTCACCACCAGATGGTCCTTGGCCTCGCGCACATGCGTGACCTCGAACTGGCGCGTGCCGTCCTTGGTCATCAGCGGGCCGTACTCCTTCACGGCCAGCGGATCTTCGGTGAAGGTCCAAAGCCTGACGGCGCCGCGCACACCATGCGCAGCGCCGATACGGGCGACACAGACCGGTGCAGTCACCGTGGTCGCCGTTCAGCCTTAAGCCTTGGCGGCGGCTTCGGCCTGCGCCTTGCGCTCCTTGCGCGGCACGGCCTTCTCGGGGTTGTTGCGCGCGGTGCGCTTGACGACGCCGGCGGCATCGAGGAAGCGGGTCACGCGATCCGACGGCTGCGCGCCCTTGGCGAGCCAGGCCTTCACCTTGTCCATGTCGAGCTTCAGGCGCGACTCGTTGTCCTTCGGCAGCAGCGGGTTGAAGTGGCCGAGACGCTCGATGAAGCGGCCATCGCGCGGGAAGCGCGAGTCGGCAACGACGACGTGATAGACCGGACGCTTCTTGGTGCCTGCGCGAGCGAGGCGGATAACAACGGACATTTAGTTCTCCTTCAAAGGTCGATGTGTTCGATTGATTGGCATTCCGCGTCGCGCCGGCCGCGTGTGAGCCGTCGCGACGAATTCCTCATTTCTTCTTGCCCGGGAAGCCGCCGAGGCCCGGCAGCATCGGCTTGCCGGAAAGGCCGGTCAGGCCCGGCACGTTCGGCAGGCCGCCGCGCAGGCCGGCCGGCAAATCCTTCGGCAGATTGGGCAGGCCGCCGCCGGCGCCGCCCTGCATCTTCTCGGCGAGCGCCTTCATCTCCTCGGCCGAGGGCGGCTTCATGCCGCCGCCGAATCCCATCGCCTGCGCGATGCCGGCGAGCGGGCCGCGCTTGCCGCTTCCCATGGCCTTCATCATGTCGGCCATGTTCCGATGCATCTTCAAGAGCTTGTTGACGTGCTCGACGCTCTGGCCGGCACCCGCCGCGATGCGCTTCTTGCGGCTCGCCTTCAGGATGTCCGGGTTCTTGCGCTCCTGCCGCGTCATCGAATCGATGATCGCGACCTGGCGCTTTAATATCTTGTCGTCGATGCCGGCCGCCGCGATCTGGTTCTTCATCTTGGAGATACCGGGCATCATGCCCATCAGGCCGCCGATGCCGCCCATATTGGCCATCTGCTGCAGCTGTTCGCGCATGTCGTTGAGGTCGAACTGACCCTTGCGCATCCGCTCCGCGGTGCGCGCGGCCTTCTCGGCGTCGATATTGGCGGCGGCCTTCTCGACCAGCGAGACCACGTCGCCCATGCCGAGGATGCGGCCGGCGATGCGGTTCGGATGGAAGTCTTCCAGCGCGTCGGTCTTTTCGCCGGTGCCGATCAGCTTGATCGGCTTGCCGGTGACGGCGCGCATCGACAGCGCCGCGCCGCCGCGGCCGTCGCCGTCGACGCGCGTCAGCACGATGCCGGTGAGGCCGACGCGCTCGTCGAACGAGCGCGCGAGGTTGACCGCGTCCTGGCCGGTGAGGCTATCCGCGACCAGCAACACTTCATGCGGGTTGGCGGCGGCTTTGATCTCGGCCGCCTCCTTCATCATATCTTCGTCGAGCGTGGTGCGGCCGGCGGTATCGAGCAGCACCACGTCGTAGCCGCCGAGCTTTCCAGCCTCTAGCGCGCGCCTTGCGATCTGCGGCGGCATCTGGCCGGCGACGATCGGCAGCGTCGGAATGTCGAGGTCGCGGCCGAGCACCGCGAGCTGCTCCATCGCCGCCGGGCGGTAGACGTCGAGCGAGGCCATCAGCACCTTGCGCTTGTCGCGCTGGACCATGCGGCGTGCGAGCTTCGCGGTGGTGGTGGTCTTACCGGAGCCTTGCAGACCGACCATCATGATCGGCACCGGCGGCACGGAGTTGATATCGATGGTCTGGCCGTCGGAACCGAGCGTGGCGACGAGTTCGTCATGGACGATCTTCACCACCATCTGGCCCGGCGTCACCGACTTGACGACGGTGGCGCCGATCGCCTGCTCGCGGACCCTGTCGATGAAGCTGCGGACCACCTCGAGCGCGACGTCGGCCTCGAGCAGCGCGCGGCGCACCTCGCGCATCGCGGCATCGACGTCCTTTTCGGTCAGCGCGCCGCGCCCCGTCAGACGATCGAGAATGCCACCAAGCCGTTCCGACAGATTGTCGAACAATGCCGTTGTCCTTCGTTGCGCCCGTGAGCGCGGTCATCCGTTTCTCGTCGTACCCCGCGAAAGCGGGGTATCCAGTACGTCGCGGCCTCCCGGTTCAATCCGAGGTGCCTCTGGGATACTGGATCACCCGCTTTCGCGGGTGATGACCAGATAGTTTGCCTCGGCACCGTGCCAAGACGATGGTCCAAACACTTTTGCGCCCGAGGGCGCATCGCGCTGTCGGGCGTTGGCCTCTGGCCTCCAGGACCAGTCGGCGGGTCGAAAAGACGGAGCTTTCCGAGAAAGTGGCCGCGTTAAACGCCGCCGGGGCGGCAAAGTCAAGGAAAGTTTCGCTGAAATCCGCTCAGCTTGGACAGTAAGGTCCTGAAATCACGTCGATTTGCTGTCTTGGTTCCGAATTCGCCGCTGCCACCCATATAACCGGAGCCTGCCTCCTATTCCGGAACCCGCGTGCTGATCACCCGCCGCCGCCTTCTCGCAACCTTGACCGGAGCCGCCGCCGCAATCGGCGTGCCCTCGATCTGGATGATCTACATGAAAACCTACGACGGCCCCGTCTCCGATCATTTCGACGGCCTGCACTTCTTCGATCCGGAGGGCTCGCCGCCGAAATCGCTTGGTGAGGTGCTGCGCTGGCAGTTCGGGGGCGGCCGGCAGCGCGCGGTCTGGCCGGAATGGGCGCCAAGTCCCCATGCCGATACGCCGCCGCCCCGCGTCGAGGGCGACAAGGTGCGGCTCTGCTTCGTCGGCCATGCCAGCTGGCTGATCCAGACCGCGGGCCTCAACATCCTGTTCGATCCGGTCTGGTCGCTGCGTGCCTCACCGTTCAGCTTCGCCGGGCCGAAGCGGCACAACGATCCCGGCATCGCATTCGAGAAACTGCCCAGGATCGATGTCGTGCTGGTGTCGCACGGCCATTACGACCATCTCGACGTCGCGACGCTCTCGAGACTTGCGGGGGCATTCGGTTCTCGCGTGATCACGCCGCTCGGCAACGACGTCACGATGCGCGAATCCGATGCTGCGATCAAAGCCGAGGCGTTCGACTGGCATCAGCGCGTCGAGCTCGGCAATAGCCTTGCCGCGACGCTGGTTCCGACGCGGCACTGGTCGGCGCGCGGGCTGTTCGATCGCAACAAGGCGTTGTGGGCGAGTTTCGTTTTGGAGACGCCGGCCGGCAAACTCTACATCGTCGGCGATTCCGGCTATGGCGACGGGGGCATTTCCGCCGGGTGGCCGAGGCGCATGGCCCGCTCAGGCTCGCGATCCTGCCGATCGGCGCCTATGAGCCGCGCTGGTTCATGCGCGACCAGCACATGAATCCGGAGGATGCGGTGAAGGCGCTGGCCGATTGCGGCGCGGCGCAAGCGCTGGCGCATCACCACGGCACATTCCAGCTGACCGACGAGGCAATCGACGCGCCCGCGATCGCGCTTGGCGAAGCGCTCGACGCAGCCAAGGTACCGCGCGAGAAGTTTTTGACGTTGAAGCCCGGGCAGGTGTTCGAGATTTGAACGCTGTTTGGGATTGAGTTGTCCTCCCGGCGAAGGCCGGGACCCACAACCACAGGATTGCGTTGTGGAGACTCGCTGTGGCTCCATCTCCTCAAGACAATTGATATTGGTGGTAATGGGTCCCGGCCTTCGCCGGGACGACAATCGCTACCTCTCCTTGATCGCCCAGGAGACGCTGACATTGACCGTCAGCGTTTCCTCGCCTTGCGCCACCGGCGTCGGCGCGGCGAAGCCGGCCGTGGCCATCTTGGGACGGAACACCGGTACCGGCGCCGAGCCGACCTCCGCGATATTCACGGGTGCGCCGAGCGTGACGCCGGCGGCCTTGGCGTAGATCTCGGCCTTGCGGCGGGCGTCGGCGATCGCCTTCTCGCGCGCATCATCGAGCAGCTTCGAGGCCTGCGACACCGAGAAATTGAGTCCGCCGATATCGTTGGCGCCGGCGCCGACCAGCACGTCGATGACGCTGGCGACCTTGCTCACATCGTGCAGCCTGATCGTGACGCGATTGCTCGCGTGGTAACCGACGATGCTGGGCGGGGCGTTCGGCGACGACGGTGTGCGGCTTGCGAATTGCGGCTGCAGCGACAGCCGCGAGGTCTGAAAGTCCTTCTCCGCGATCCCGGCGCCCTTCAGCGCAGCCAGCACCTTGCCCATCGTCACATTGTTGGCTTCGGCGGCTTCGCGTGCGGTCTTGGCGTCGGTGGTGACGCCGGCGTCGAGCTGCGCCTGGTCGGGCGGCGCCGACACGGTCGCCTCGCCGGTGACCGAAATCGCCGGCGGAAAGTCGTCATTGGCGAGTGCGGGCGCCGCCAGCAGCGCGGTCGCGATCAGCGTGGCGGCGAAGGGGAGGCCAAGGGGGAGGCCAAAGGGGAGGCGATGGGTCATCTGGCTCACTTCAGGGGTACGTAAACGTTGATCACAAGCTTGTCTTCGGCGGTCTTCAGCGGATCGGTGATGTATTCCTCGATGAAGGTGTCCTTGGCTTCGAGCTTCTTGTCGTCGAGGTGATTGGTGATCGCCTCATAGGTGTTGTCCATGTTGTCGTAGGAACCGCGATGGACGAACTTCAGCGCCTTGCCGTCAGGCGAATTGCCCATGCTCATGTTCTTGCCGAGGTTCTTGACGTCCTGATCGACCGGGATCTCGGCGATGAAGGTGAAGCCGGTGTCGTCGGTCGAGGTGTAGACAATCATCGGATTGCCCGCTGCCTTGACGCCGTCCTTGTCGAGCAGCGCGGTGAGCTGCTTGAACGCCTCGATCAAGGCGTCGAAGGCGGAATCCCAATTGGCCGTGCCCTTCAGCATCACGACCTTCTTCGGCTCCAGCGTGAACGGCTCGCCGAAGGGATCGGCGGTCTGCACCGGGGCGGCCGGCGCCGGCGCCGGGGTCTGCGCTGCGGCCGGGCTGTCGGCCGGCGACTTGGTCTCGGCCGGCGGGGGCACCGGCGTCGCCGATGGTGCAGGCGCCGGGGTTGGGCTCGGGCTCGCCGCGGGAGCGGGCGAGGCTGACGGCGACTGGGCGGGGGCCGGGCTTGCCAGTGCGATCGCGGCCAAGGGCAGCAGCGCGACCAGGGCCGCGCGGAGCGTGTTGATACGGTTCATTGGTTTTTCTCCATCCCCTGCCTCAAACGGCCGCTCGATCTGTCCCGGCGCGCGGTCCGCGAGGTGCGATATTCCTAACACGCAAGTTCTGCATTCGTCCCATGACAGATGTGTCATGGGGCTATTCAGGCTGGCTAACGGGCCATCACTCGCCATATAACCGGGCAGAATTTGGGAAAATCGATGAGCGCGCTCGCCAATCACGCATTCGCCAAGATGAACGGCATCGGCAACGAGATCGTCGTCGTCGACCTGCGCGATTCCGAGGCACAAGGTCGGGCGCAGGTGTCGGCGGCGGAGGCGCGCGCGGTGGCTTCGCCGGCCGGCGGCGTGCCCTACGACCAGCTGATGGTGCTGCAGCCGCCGCGGCTCGACGGCACCGAAGCGTTCATCTCGATCTACAACAATGACGGCTCCGAGGCGGGCGCCTGCGGCAACGGCATGCGCTGCGTGGTGCGGCGGATCTTCGAGAAGACCGGCCAGACATCAGCGACGTTCCAGACCCGCGCCGGCCTGCTCAATTGCTGGCAGGGGCCGGTGCCCGATCTCTACACCGTCGACATGGGCGCGCCGAAGTTCGGCTGGCAGGACATTCCGCTGGCCGAGGAATTTCGCGACACCCGCTACATCGAGCTGCAGGTCGGGCCGATCGACGATCCGGTACTGCATTCGCCCTCGGTGGTCTCGATGGGCAATCCGCATGCGATCTTCTGGGTCGATGACGTCAATGCCTACGACCTCGAGCGTTTCGGGCCGCTTTTGGAAAACCATCCGATCTTTCCGGAGCGCGCCAACATCACGCTGGCCCATATCGTCGATCGCGACCACATCACGATCCGCACCTGGGAACGCGGCGCCGGCCTCACCAAAGCGTGCGGCTCGGCGGCCTGCGCGACGGCTGTTGCGGCGGCGCGGCTGAAGCGTGCCAACCGCATCGTCGAGATCACGCTGCCCGGCGGCAAGCTCGGCATCGAGTGGCGCGAGCGCGACGATCACGTGCTGATGACCGGCACCGCCGATTTCGAGTATGAGGGCCGCTTCGATCCGGCGCTGTTCGCCAGCGTTGCTTGATCGTTATGGGCGTCGACGTCGTCACCTTTGGCTGTCGCCTCAATTCCTTCGAATCCGAGGTGATCCGCCGCGAGGCCGAGCAGTCGGGGCTTACCGACACTATCGTCATCAACAGTTGCGCCGTCACCAACGAGGCGGTGGCGCAGGCCCGGCAGTCGATCCGCAAGTTGAAACGCGAACGCCCGCATGCGCGCATCGTCGTCACCGGCTGTGCGGCGCAGACCCAAAGCCGGATGTTCGCCGAGATGGCCGAGGTCGACCGCGTGGTCGGCAATGATGAGAAGATGCGCGGCGACGCCTGGCGCGCGACACGTTCGGCATTCGAGGCGCCGTTCGGCATCGACGCGAGCGAAAAGGTCGCGGTCGCCGACATCATGGCGGTGACCGAGATGGCGCCGCATCTGCTCGACGGCTTCGAGCGCGGCCTGCCGCGGGTGTTCGTTCAGGTGCAGAACGGCTGCGATCATCGCTGCACCTTCTGCATCATCCCCTACGGCCGCGGCAATTCGCGCTCGGTGCCGATGGGCGCTGTGGTCGATCAGGTCCGCGCGCTAGTCGAGCGCGGCCATGCCGAGATCGTGCTGACCGGCGTCGATCTCACGAGCTATGGCGCCGACCTGCCGGGCGCGCCGAAACTCGGCCAGTTGACCCGGCAGATCCTGCGCCATGTGCCCGAGCTGAAGCGGCTGCGCATCTCGTCGATCGATTCGATCGAGGCGGATCGCGACCTGCTCGATGTCATCGCCGACGATGCGCGGCTGATGCCGCATCTGCATCTGTCGTTGCAGTCCGGTGATGACATGATCCTGAAGCGGATGAAGCGCCGGCATTTACGCCAGGACGCGATCGATTTCTGCGCGCAGGTTCGCCGGCTGCGGCCGGACATCGCTCTCGGCGCCGACATCATCGCGGGCTTCCCAACCGAGACCGAGGAGATGTTCGCGCGCTCGCTCGATCTGGTCGCGGAATGCGATCTCACCTTCCTGCACGTGTTTCCGTATTCGCGGCGTCCGGGCACGCCGGCCGCGCGGATGCCGCAGGTCGAGGGCGGCGCGATCAAGGAGCGCGCCAGGCGGCTGCGCACGGCAGGCGAAGCCGCGCTGCTGCGCCGGCTTGACGCGGAAGTCGGCGCGACGCGCGAGGTGCTGATCGAGAGCGAGCGGCAAGGCCGCACCGAGCACTTCCTGCCGGTCGCGATCGATGATGATGTGCCGGGCATGGTGCGGCGGCTCGTCGTGACCGGTCACGACGGCGCGCGTCTCGTTGGGGCGCGCGGCGACGCTATCTAGAGTGTTGCATTCATAAATTCGCCAGGTCCGCCTTGCCTTCGAAGGAGGCATGGAACCGACGCGAATGCATGGCGGCTTTCGGCCAACAGGCGACATGGCATCGCGTCAATGAATGAAAGACGGCGCCAACTGAGGCTCAAAATGCAGGCGAAGATCAAAGAACATACCTGCCCGGACTGCAACTGAACGGGCTTCCCGCCTGTTACGAGCCGGTAGAGCCGGGGCACAAATCTATGCGGTCAAACGCAAGACCTGCGACGGCAAGGGCAAGATCACGGAAGACAACTACCCGGGCGATTCCGGGACAACACTGAGGCGGCCCAGACAAAGTTACGCCGTCCGCTTGAAATAAATACGGACGGCGTTCCTCTAGCCCCGAGAGGGTACGAACAAAATCCCGGATATTGCACCTTCGAGTGCGATGACGCCTTTACTTGCGGAGCCTGTCCTTCTCCTCGTGTATGTCGGCAGCACTTCTGTGGATCTGTTTGCTCCAGAAGTGGTTCAGGGCGGCCTTAATTATTGTGTCGCTCTTGTTTGCCCACCGCTTGCGGAAATTCACTATTTTCTTCACGCCGATATGGGCATGGGATTGGTATTGACCCATCATGTTGGCGTTCGCAAACCCGGCGACCGCAGCCAGTCGCTCAAATGTGAGCCGGTTTCAGCCAGACGAGCCTTGCGGATTAGGCGCTGGCGCTCGATGCCTGGGGGAGTTCCTCGGGCCTCTTTGCGCAGCCGCTCTGCCTGGATGCCAAGACGCTGTTCAAGTGATTGAGTGTGTATGAGATGTCGCTTCATGGACACGGCACGCTCCATTCCGTTAGAGGAAGGCGGGAGCGCGATCAGGCGTTCTCATCACCGATATAAGCCACGGGTTTGGGCGGTGATGGATTTACTGTCTACCTGTCTGGAGGGAATAGCGAGCTATTTATTTCAGGCCTATTGTCGCAACTCGCGGAACGAATGGCTCGGTATTATTGCGCAACGCCCCAACAGGCGACTCCCGAATTCAAATTAGGCCATTAGGGGGATAAATAGGCCAGCATCCCCAACGCCACAGGACCAGATCACGAAAGACGAACCTTTCCAGACCTATCGTTAGAGCCGTTCCGGTCGGGGTCCCGATGTCTGGATCGGGTCACCACGCGCCGTCTGATCGACCGGCCTAGTACTCGTCCTTGTCGCTGTGATGAAGATTAAAAGCTCTATCGTACCTGTCGCGGGCTTCGGTACCAACGCTATATCGACCGGGCCACCAGCAATGTGGTGGACTGTAGTTGTCGTTCTCAGCGTCTGCCTTGGCTTTTTCGCCTAGCTTCTCGGGTGTCCAAAGGGACATTGATTTATCTTTACCCACATCTTGGTCCTCCAAGTGCGACGATATCTCATTCACAGCTAACTTGGCGCCTAGCCAATTCAAGTTAGGAGACTAACCCTAGACTGTCGGTTCTCTCTAGATGAACGCCGGCGACCAACTGAAAAGCGCAATATCGCACTTTTACTCGCTACCATCCTCGACAATGACGTTGCTGCGGCCGATGCCGCCGGCGGCAATTTGAAGCATAGTACCAATCGCCCAACAGCATCCCACCAGAACGCTGAATCCATCCCGCACGGTATGGTCAAGGACAATGATGCCAACGAACAGAAACACTGCGATCGAGGCAAAGAAAGTTCCGGTCGCGCTGGCCATCGCCGCCGCATCGGCGTCGAAGCTCCATTCTCCCGGTCGTGTGAATTTTACTGTCTGCGCAAGACGGCTAGGCAGATCGATGCCCAAATAGAAGCCAAGGGCCCCGTAAAGCATCATCAACAAGACCATCCATTCACTTCGAAAAAACTCGCTTTCCATGCGCATCAGTCCTACGGCCGCGTATAGGCCGCCCGCGCCCCCAACCATGGCAAGTCCGATCCTTTCAAGGATGTGCGCCACTTTGATGAGAACGGAACGGCCGAGCCACGTGGTAGCGGCGACGTGACCGTGCCTCGCCAACTTTTTCTCTCCAAGCGACAAAGCGCTAAGAACAACTGCAATGCTCATTTTCATGGCATTCCTTTCCTGCTTTCGACGCACGCAGGAACTGCCTGAGCGCACATGATGCAATTGAATATCAATTTTCAGGATGATGTGTGCCCACCGACGGCACTGGGCTGCCATCTCTTGGAAACGAAGACTTCGGTGCGTCGCCGTTTTGGGGGCAGCTCTCGGACAAGCAATCCGCTCGACCAAGCCAACACCCTACGCCGTTTCCATTCCAAAACCTAATGAATAACTTCCGCTTCGGGACAACTCCTCGCGGTACTCGCCGAGTCGGTATTGAAAATGGCAGGACGAATTTGCGTCAACCTCTCGCCGATCAGGGTGATCTTCGGGCCTGAAGGCTCCGGATCGAGACATCCGCTTTTCGTCGTGCAGTGCGGCCAAACGGCCGAGGCGCTGCATCATGCCTCAGGCCGGCATGCCGCGCATGAGCCCAACATTCGTACACTTCGGAGAGCGAGAGTCGATTGGAATCAGTAAGTGGGGCTGCCAGTTCACGACTGGGTTTGGTGGATGACTTGAACAACAGAAAAAGATAGCTATTCGAGCATAAAGAGCGCACCGTTGCGTGTGTTCGATTGTGGCGCTGGTGCGGAGCTGTACTCCAGCTGGATGAAGCGCCGGCATTCACGCCAGGATGCGATCGATTTCTGCGCGCAGGTCCGCCGGCTGCGGCCGGACATCGCTTTCGGCGCCGACATCATCGCGGGCTTCCCGACCGAGACCGAGGAGATGGTCGCGCGCTCGCTCGACCTGGTCGAGGAATGCGATCTCACCTTCCTGCACGTGTTTCCCTATTCGCGGCGTCCGGGCACGCCGGCCGCGCGGATGCCGCAGGTCGAGGGCGGCGCGATCAAGGAGCGCGCCAGGCGGCTGCGCGCGGCCGGCGAAGCCGCGTTGCTGCGCCGGCTTGGTGCGGAAGTCGGCGCGACGCGCGAGGTGCTGATCGAGAGCGAGCGGCAAGGCCGCACCGAACATTTTCTGCCGGTCGCGATCGATGATGATGTGCCCGGCGCGGTGCGGCGGCTCGTCGTGACGGGCCATGACGGCGCGCGCCTCGTTGCACAGGACCGCTGAGACGCTCACCCCGACTCCATCTCCGTCATCCTTGCAAGTCAGGACGCGCTGGATCGGACAGATGATGTCGCGAGAACGTGAGGCTGCGTCGCTATTCTCATTGTCGTCCTGGCGAAATCCAGGACCCATTACCCCAGATCTCAATTGTTGCGCGACGCTGGGGCCACGATCTCGCGCAGTCACCGAATGCGGTGGTCATGGGTCCTGGATTTCGTCAGGACGACGAATGGAGGGAGCTGCGCATTGGCGCCTCCGGAACAGCGGGTCACCCGCATTCGCGGGTGATGACACTGAACCAGCTGTTTGACAGGTTGCATCGATACCCATCGCGTCATCGTGCATGACGCACTCAGTGCGTGCGCGCGCCCGGCCTTGCCGGCTGCGACGCGCGAACCTGCCAGAACCGCAGCAGGCGATCGGCGTTTTCGCGGGTCAATTTGGTGAACTGGTTCTTCGCATGGGCGAGTTCGACCGGTCCCATCGAGCCGGTGGTATAGCGACATTCCATCACCGCGGCGGTGGTCTCCCAACTCATGTCTGCCGCCCGGCAGGGCACCAGCAGGCCTTCACTGCGCAGGCTTTGCATCAGGGAGCGGATCACCTCGATGTTCGACTGCGCAAGATACGCCAGCGCAACGATGGTCTCTTCATATTTTCGCTGCCTGGCGAAACCGAGCAGGGAGGCTTCGTTGAGCTCGCCATCGTCCTTGAGCTTTGCGACATGGCGCTTGGCCGCGGTGAAGTCGCGGACCTGCGACATGTCGCGCTCGACGCCGGCGGCGACCGCGGCGATCGCGTGCCGGATCTCTTCGAACAGATAGGGCGGGGCGCGCTCCAACAGACGGCCGCGAACCTCTTCCGTCGCGCGGCGCAGGAGCTGAAGGCGGAGCTCCGAAGGCATGTCCGCGCGAATGCCGGTCTCGACCGCAAGCACCGGATCGTGCTCGGCCTGCGCGAGGATGACGGCAAATCCGCCCGGCGATACTTTGGCGCCGGGATTGCTGACAAGGCGGTGGCTCACGCTCGCAAAGCGGCGCGCCAGAAGCGCGTCGGTGACGACCTCCTTCAGCCACCAACGGCCGGCGACGGCGAGCAGATGCTGCTCGCTCTTGGTCCGCGCGATCTCGACGAGGTCGTCCGCGCTGAGCCGCGACGATTCCTGCAGGATCGGCCGCGCGATCCTGATCTCGTCATTGCGGGCGAGACGGCGAATGATCGTGGGCGGTGCCTGGGCGACCGGTGCGAGCTGTTCGCTGATGTCGGTGAGTGCCATCCGGGCGCTGATGTCGGCGAGGGCGCGCAACTCGATGGTCTTCACCAGACGCTCGAGCACGTTGTCGAACAATTCGATCTGTTCGCTGTTGAACTTGCCGGCGGATGCGAGGAAAAGGCTGGTGACGCGCCTTGCCGTGGCCAGGCATTTATCGGCGGAGCCGGCGCGTATCGCAGCCTCGACCTCGTCGACAATTGCTTGCCCATCATTCAGCATTGCTCGTCCTGAGCCGTCGCGGCGCGCTTTTTCTAAGCCGCCTGTAGGACTATCCGATGGGCCTGAATGTTCCGTAAAGGATAATTGTCCGTAAAATCACGGAGGCTACTGCCCGTTCCAGCCGCAGGCCTTGAGCCGCTCCCGCATGTGTTCGGGCGCCGGCGCAACGACATGGACCGGGTCCTTGTTCCTGGAGATCGGGATGCCGATCTCGCGGGAATGCAGATGCAGGATCGGCTCGCCGAAGCGCGGACCGTTGCCATAGATATTGTCGCCGACGATCGGCCAGCCCATCGCCACCGAATGCACCCGCAGCTGATGGGTGCGGCCGGTGATCGGCTCCATCGCGAGCCAGGTGAGGCCGTCGCCGCGCCCCAGCACCTTCCAGTTGGTGATCGCCTTCTGGCCGTCCGGGTCCGGCTTCTGCCACCAGCCGCGCTCGGCGTTGAGCCGTCCGAGCGGGATGTCGATGGTGCCTTCGTCCTCGGCGGGGCCACCCTCGACCACGGTCCAATAGGTCTTCGAGATCTTGCTGTGCTTGAACAACAGCCCGAGCGAGGCGGTTGCCTTGCGGTGGCGTCCAAGGACGAGGCAGCCGGACGTGTCCTTGTCGAGCCGATGCGCCAGCACCGGCGGCCGCGGCAGGCCGAACCGCAGCGCGTCGAACGAGGCCTCCAGATTGGGCCCGCCCTTCGGGCCGCGATGCACCGGCAGGCCGGCCGGCTTGTCGATCACCAGCATCAGCCCGTCGCGGTGGAGCACGCGGCCTAAGATTTCTTCCGCGGTCAATTGGGGAACATCGATCAATTCGTCGAGACTTTCGTTTATGGGCCGAAACGGCTAACACGTCCCTGGTGCGGCGGATTTGACATTCGCTTCTTGTTTCCACGCACCTGTGAGCGAATGTCAAATCCGAAAAGCCGCACCGGAATCAAATTTTCTAGTGTCCCTTCGGCTCTAACATTCGCAACAGAGCTAGCCGCAACGGGATGCGAATGTTAGAGCCGGACACTAGGCATGAACGATACCACTGCGGGAACTCCAAAACAGAGCTGGTGGCAGCGGCTGAAGGGCGGCCTGAAGCGGACCTCGAGTTCGATCGGGACCGCGGTCGCCGACCTCGTCACCAAGCGCAAGCTCGATTCGGCCATGCTCGATGACATCGAGGATGTGCTGCTGCGCGCCGATCTCGGTACCGATGTCGCGGTCCGCATTGCCGAGGCTGTCGGCAAGGGGCGCTACGACAAAGCGATCTCGGCCGACGAGGTCAAGGACGTCGTCGCGACCGAGGTCGAGAAGGTGCTGTCGCCGGTGGCGAAGCCGCTCGAGATCGATACCGCGAAGCAGCCGTTCGTCATCCTGGTGGTCGGCGTCAACGGCTCCGGCAAGACCACGACGATCGGCAAGCTGGCGGCGAAATTCTCCGCCGAGGGCCGCAAGGTCATGCTGGCCGCCGGCGACACCTTCCGCGCTGCGGCGATCGAGCAGCTCAAGGTCTGGGGCGAGCGCACCAAATCGCCGGTGATATCAGGCGCCCAGGGCTCGGATTCGGCGAGTCTTGCCTTCAGCGCGCTGACCGCGGCGAAGGAGCAGCAGCGCGACGTGCTGCTGATCGACACCGCCGGACGCCTGCAGAACAAGTCCGAGCTGATGAACGAGCTGGAAAAGGTCGTGCGCGTCATCAGGAAGGTCGATGCGTCGGCGCCGCATGCGGTGCTGCTCGTGCTCGACGCCACGGTGGGACAAAATGCGCTGTCGCAGGTCGAGGCGTTTCATCGTACGGCAGGCGTCACGGGGCTCGTGATGACCAAGCTTGACGGCACGGCGCGCGGCGGCATCCTTGTCGCGCTGTCGGAGAAGCACAAGCTGCCGGTGCATTTCATCGGCGTCGGCGAAGGCGTCGAGGACCTCGCGCCCTTCGCGGCGAAGGATTTTGCCAAGGCAATTGCTGGAATCGAGGCATGACCCCGAAAAGTGGACACCGGTTTTCGGATCGGGTCATGCCTCAAATCAAAGTAGAGAGTTGATGGACAAGACCCAGCCGCATCCGCTGTTCAAGCTGGCGACCGAACTCGGGCCGCTGCTCGTGTTCTTCATCGCCAACGCGAAGTACCATCTGTTCGTCGCGACCGGCGCGTTCATGGTGGCGATCGTGGCCGCAATGATCGCATCCTATGTAGTCACCAGGCACGTGCCGATCATGGCGCTGGTGACTGGCGCGATCGTGCTGGTGTTCGGTACGCTGACGCTGGTGCTGCACGACGAGACCTTCATCAAGGTCAAGCCGACCATCATCTACGGGCTGTTCGCGGCCGTGCTCGGCGGCGGGCTGCTGTTCGGCCGGTCCTTCATCGCCATCATGTTCGACCAGGTGTTCAACCTGACGCCGCAGGGCTGGCGCATCCTCACCATGCGCTGGGCCTTGTTCTTCGCCGGCATGGCGGTTCTCAACGAGCTCGTCTGGCGCACGCAGACCACGGATTTCTGGGTGAACTTCAAGGTGTTCGGCGTGACGCCGCTGACCATGATCTTCGCCATCGCCCAGATGCCGCTGACCAAGCGCTATCACCTCGAGCCGGTCTCGCTGGAGGCGAGCGAGGCTGACGCGGGCGACGTGCGGAAGGGGTGATGGTTCACCGTCATTCCGGGGCGATGCGTCAGCGTCGAACCTCAGGTGCGCAATTGCGCACCGGGGAATCTCGAGGTTCCGGATTCGGGCTGCGCCCGCTCCGGAACGACAGCTACTAACTGCCCGCCGCGAGCGCCTTCTCGATCTCGGCCTTGAGCACGCTGTTGACGTTGTCCGGGGTCACCGGGCCGACCAGCTTGTAGACGATGGTGCCCTCGCGCCCGACCAGGAAGGTCTCGGGCACGCCATAGACGCCCCATTCGATCGAGGCGCGGCCGTTGCCGTCGACGCCGACGATGCCGAACGGATTGCCGTAGCGGCCGAGGAAGCGCCGGGCATTCTCGGGCGAATCCTTGTAGTTGATGCCGATGATCTGGAAGCGCTTGTCCTTGCCGAGCTCGGTCAGCAGCGGCGCCTCGTCGTGACACGGCACGCACCACGACGCCCAGACATTGACGACCGAGACCTTGCCCTTGAAGGCGGCGGGATCGAGACCCGGGACCGGCGCGCCGTCCCTCACCAGGCCGTCGAGCGCGGGCAGCGCGGTCTGCGGCGCCGGCCGGCCGATCAGCGCCGACGGGATTTTCGACGGATCGCCGCCATAGAGCCGCAGCAGGAACAACCCGGCGAGGCCGAGGAAAATCAGCAGCGGCAGCACCACCAGCAGGCGGCGGGCTTGCGGCGGGCTGTTGGTCGCCTGATCGCTCATCTTATATCCGCCGCGCTGCGGCCGGAGCGGCGCGTCACGCCGCTGGCCTCGATCTCCCTGAGGCGCGACTGTTGCCGGCGATAGTCGGCGATGATCCAGACGATCAACAGCAGCACGACCGCCGCGACCAGCGCGTAGGACGTCACGATGAAAGACGCGTAGGGGCCAAGCGACATCGTGTCACGCCGCTCCGATTTCTTTTGGACCGGCGGCCGCTTCGCCGGTGAATGCGACGCGGCTGGCCTGCATCATCTGCAGGCTGCGCACGCGCCGGCGCAGGATCTCGTTGCGCATCGCCGCCAGATGCAAGGTGATGAAGAGCAGCGAGAAGGCGATCGCCATCACCAGCAGCGGCCACAGGAACGCCTTGTCGAGCGTCGACCCGCCGGCGCGAAACACCGAAGCCGGCTGATGCAGCGTGTTCCACCAGTCGACCGAGAACTTGATGATCGGAATGTTGATCGCCCCGACCAGGGTCAGCACCGCCGCCGCCCGCGCTGCGCGGGACGGGTCCTCCACCGCGCGCCACAGCGCCATCAGCCCGAGATACATCAGGAACAGGATCAAGACCGAGGTCAGGCGCGCATCCCACTCCCAATAGGTGCCCCACATCGGCCGGCCCCACAGCGAGCCGGTGACGAGCGCGAGGAAGGTGAAGGCGGCGCCGATCGGCGCGGCGGCCTTCGCAGCGACGTCGGCGAGCGGATGCCGCCACACCAGGGTGCCGAGCGCGGCCACGCTCATGACGCCCCAGACGAACATCGACAACCACGCATTCGGCACGTGGATGAACATGATCTTCACCGTGGCGCCCTGCTGGTAGTCGTCGGGCGCCATCGCCGACTGGTAGAGCCCGATCGCGAGCAGGATCGCGGTCACGCCGGCGAGCCACGGCAGGATGCGCGCGGTCAGCGCCAGAAACTTGGTCGGATTGGCGAGGTCGGTCAGCGTCTCGGTCAGCTTCATGGCACCCTGATAATCGTCCGCTGTGTCGCAGGCAATTGGCCGAATTCCCCTCGGCGAGATTTGATCGGGCTCATCTCAGTCCAGCCCGTGCCGCAGGCTCGCGGCGGCGGCAAAGGGGCCGATCACGAGGCTGGCAAGCGACAGCGCGCAGAGGATCGAGAACGGTGTTCCAAAGGGCAAAGGCCCCGATATCGCGGCCTGCGAGGCCGCAACGCCGAAGATCAGCACCGGGATCGACAGCGGCAGCACCAGCACCGCGAGCAAGAGCCCGCCGCGATGCAGCGTCACCGCCAATGCGGCGCCGATCATGCCGGTGAAGGTCAGCGCCGGTGTTCCCGCCAGCAGCGTCGCGGCGACCGCAAGCGTCGCGGTGCCGTCGAGATTGAGCAGCAGGCCGAGCACCGGGGTTGCGACGATCAGCGGCAGGCCCGCCGCGATCCAGTGCGCCAGCGCCTTGGCCGCGCAGGCGAGTTCCAGCGGCGTCCGGCTCATCACGATGAGGTCGAGCGAGCCGTCCTCGTGGTCGGCCGTGAACAGCCGGTCGAGCGTGAGCAGGCTCGCCAGCAATGCGCCGAGCCAGAGAATGGCGGGGCCGAGCCGCGACAGCAGCGCCAGATCCGGCCCGACCGCGAACGGCATCAGCACCGTGACGGTGAGGAAGAACAGCACGCCGATCAGCGCGCCGCCGCCGACGCGCAGCGCGATGCGGATGTCGCGCCGGATCAAGGCGCCAAGCGCGCTCATGCCGCGCCTCCAATCCGCAGATCGCGCGCATCGATGCCGAGCGGAAGGTGCGTCGCCGCGACGATCAGCCCGCCGCCGGCGAGATGGTCGCGCATCAGCCCGACGAACAGCGCCTGTCCGGCCGCATCGAGCGCCGATGTCGGCTCGTCCAGCAGCCACACCGGCCGTCGCACCGAGAGCAGGCGCGCGATCGACAGGCGGCGGCGCTGGCCGGCGGAGAGGTAGGCCGCCGGCAGATGCGCGGCGTGGTCGAGCGCCACCGCGGCAAGGCAGCCACCGGCGTCCTGCGTCTCGCCGCCGAGGAATTCCCGCCAGAAGGACAGATTCTCCGCAACGCTCAGCGCCGGCTTCAGGGCGTCGCGATGGCCGAGATAGTGGGCCTGCTCGGGCAGGCTGAGCTCGGCGTCGCCGCCTTCGAGCGCGACCGAGCCCTCGGCGGGAACCAATAGCCCGGCGAGGACGCGCAGCAGCGAGGTCTTGCCGGCGCCGTTGGGGCCCGTAATGGCGAGCGCCTCGCCGGCTGCGACCGACAGGTCGAGGCCGGAAAACACCTCGCGTCCGCCGCGCACGCATTTCAGATTTCGTCCCGAGAGCCGCATGGTTCGTCTTGTCACAGCCCTCTGAAATCTTTCGCTACCGCGTGAGAATTTTTGGGTCGCGCAACGCTGTCGCACGCTTGTCGGTGTGGCGGTGCTTCTAGAAAGGTTCTATAAGCCCGGAACTTGATGCAGCACACACAATCGGCGGCCGCAACCCACCCTAGGCCATCCCTTGGCCAGTGCCGATCGACGGTGTTTAGTTACCCTTGCCGGGTATAACTGAGAATTGGGATTCCTCGCATGACCTCGCTCGACAGCTTCAAATGCCGCAAGACCCTGAAGGTCGGCGGCAAGTCCTACGTCTATTACAGCCTGCCCCAGGCAGAGAAGAACGGACTGAAGGGAATTTCGAAGCTGCCGTATTCGATGAAGGTTCTGCTGGAGAACCTGCTGCGCAACGAGGACGGCCGCACCGTCAAGAAGGAAGACATCGTTGCGGTGTCGAAGTGGCTGAAGAAGCGCCAGCTCGAGCACGAAATCGCGTTCCGCCCGGCGCGCGTCCTGATGCAGGATTTCACCGGCGTCCCGGCCGTGGTCGACCTCGCCGCGATGCGCAACGCAATGCAGAACCTCGGCGGCGATGCCGAGAAGATCAACCCGCTGGTGCCGGTCGATCTCGTCATCGACCACTCGGTGATCGTCAACTTCTTCGGTGACAACAAGGCGTTCGCGAAGAACGTCACCGAGGAATACAAGCAGAACCAGGAGCGCTACGAGTTCCTGAAGTGGGGCCAGAAGGCGTTCTCGAACTTCTCGGTGGTGCCGCCCGGCACCGGCATCTGCCACCAGGTCAATCTGGAATATCTCGCGCAGACGGTGTGGACCAAGAAGGAGAAGATGACGGTCGGCAAGAAGACCGGCACCTTCGAGGTCGCCTATCCCGACTCGTTGGTCGGCACCGACTCGCACACCACGATGGTCAACGGCCTCGCCGTGCTCGGCTGGGGCGTCGGCGGCATCGAGGCGGAGGCCTGCATGCTCGGCCAGCCGCTGTCGATGCTGCTGCCTGAGGTGGTCGGCTTCAAGCTCAAGGGCCAGCTCAAGGAAGGCGTCACCGCGACCGACCTCGTGCTGACCGTCACCCAGATGCTGCGCAAGCTCGGCGTGGTCGGCAAGTTCGTGGAGTTCTTCGGCCCGGGCCTCGACTATCTCTCGGTCGCGGACAAGGCGACCATCGGCAACATGGCGCCCGAATACGGCGCGACCTGCGGCTTCTTCCCGGTCGATGCAGCGACCATCGATTACCTGAAGACCTCGGGCCGCAAGGCCGATCGCGTCAAGCTGGTGCAGGCCTATGCCAAGGCGCAGGGCCTGTTCCGCACCGCCAAGTCGACTGACCCGGTGTTCACCACCACGCTGACGCTCGACCTCGGCGATGTCGTGCCGTCGATGGCCGGACCGAAGCGCCCCGAAGGCCGCATCGCGCTGCCGGCGGTGTCGACCGGTTTCGCGACCGCGCTGGTCGGCGAATACAAGAAGCCCGAGGGCGAGCAGAAGCGTCATGCGGTCGCGGGCCGCGACTTCGATCTCGGCCATGGCGACGTCGTGATCGCGGCGATCACCTCCTGCACCAACACCTCCAATCCGAGCGTGCTGATCGGCGCCGGCCTCTTGGCGCGCAAGGCCGCCGCCAAGGGCCTCAAGGCCAAGCCGTGGGTGAAGACCTCGCTCGCGCCGGGCAGCCAGGTGGTGGCGGAATATCTCGCCAATTCCGGCTTGCAGGCCGATCTCGACAAGGTCGGCTTCAACCTCGTCGGCTTCGGCTGCACGACCTGCATCGGCAATTCCGGCCCGCTGCCGGAAGATATCTCGAAGTCGATCAACGAAAACGGCATCGTCGCCGCCGCCGTGCTGTCGGGCAACCGCAACTTCGAAGGCCGCGTCTCGCCCGACGTGCAGGCCAACTACCTCGCCTCGCCGCCGCTCGTCGTCGCGCATGCGATCGCCGGCACCGTGACCAAGGATCTCGCGGTCGAGCCGCTCGGCATCGGCAAGGACGGCAAGCCGGTGTTCCTCAAGGACATCTGGCCGACCGCCAAGGAGATCAACGCCTTCATGAAGAAGTACGTCACCGCGACGATCTTCAAGAAGAAGTACGCCGACGTGTTCAAGGGCGATACCAACTGGCGCAAGATCAAGACCACGGAAAGCGAGACCTATCGCTGGAACATGAGCTCGACCTATGTGCAGAACCCGCCCTATTTCGAAGGCATGAAGAAGCAGCCGGAGCCGATCGTCGACGTGGTCGACGCGCGGATCCTCGCGATGTTCGGCGACAAGATCACCACCGACCACATCTCGCCGGCCGGTTCGATCAAGCTGACCTCGCCCGCCGGCAAGTTCCTCAGCGAGCACCAGGTGCGCCCCGCTGACTTCAACCAGTACGGCACGCGGCGCGGCAACCATGAAGTGATGATGCGCGGCACCTTCGCCAACATCCGCATCAAGAACTTCATGCTGAAGGGCGCCGACGGCAATATTCCGGAAGGCGGTTTGACCAAGCACTGGCCCGACGGCGAGCAGATGTCGATCTACGACGCCGCGATGAAGTACCAGGCGGAAGGCGTGCCGCTGGTGGTGTTCGCCGGCGCCGAATACGGCAACGGCTCGTCGCGCGACTGGGCCGCGAAGGGCACGCGCCTGCTCGGGGTACGCGCGGTGATCTGCCAGAGCTTCGAGCGCATCCATCGCTCCAACCTGGTCGGCATGGGTGTGCTTCCGCTCACCTTCCAGGACGGCACGTCGTGGTCCTCGCTCGGCCTCAAGGGCGACGAGAAGGTCACGATCCGCGGGTTGCAGGGCGATTTGAAGCCGCGCCAGACGCTGACGGCCGAAATCGTCTCCGCCGACGGCGGCAAGAAAGATGTCCCGCTGCTCTGCCGCATCGATACGCTGGACGAGCTCGATTACTATCGCAACGGCGGCATCCTGCATTATGTGCTGCGCAAACTCGCGGCCTAACGCGGATTTGTGATCGGTGCCTCACCGCTTAGTGAGTAGCGACTAAAAAGAAGGCGGCCTATGAAAAGGCCGCTTTCTCGCGTTTTGGGGCACGCAAGTTCAGGGACAGACTTCATGCTCCGTACAATTACGGATGGAAATCATCACGACTGGTTCGCAGTATGACAGCGATGGTGGCCTATAACTGTATCTCGCGATGGTCGAGCGCCCTTGGCATCTGCGCAATCGTCGCGATCATCCGCCCCGCCCACGCCGATCCGCGTGCCGTCGTCGAACTCTTCACCTCGCAGGGATGCTCGTCCTGTCCGCCCGCGGACAAGATCATTGGTGACCTCGCGAAGGACCCCAACGTCATCGCGCTGAGCATGCCGATCGACTATTGGGACTATCTCGGCTGGAAGGACACGCTGGCCGATTCCCGTTTCAGCGCGCGCCAGAAGGCTTATTCGCATGTGCGCGGCGATCGCGACGTCTACACGCCACAGGCCGTTATCAACGGCTCCGCGCATGTGATCGGCAGCGACCGCGCCAGCATCGAGAGCGCGATCAAGGACACCGAGAAAGGCGGCAGCGTGATGTCGGTGCCGGTGACGATGACGCTGACCGGCAAGCAGATCAACGTGTCGGTCGCCGCGTCGAAGTCGCCCGCAGTGTCGCGCGGCGAGGTCTGGATCTGCTCGATCTCGAAGTCGGTGCCGATCTCGATCGCGCGCGGCGAGAACCGCGGCCGCGAGATCACCTACCACAACGTGGTGCGCAATCTCCTCAAGGTCGGTGACTGGAACGGTTCGTCCGGGAGCTGGACCGTGCCGCTGGAGAACATCACGCGTGACGGTGTCGATGCTGCGGCGGTGTACGTCCAGGACGGCAACCGCGACAAGCCGGGCCCGATGCTCGGCGCTGCCTTCACCTCGCTTCACTAGAGCCTTGCTGCGGTAAGGCGCGATGCGCCGGCTTCCGCCCGTGGCGCGCCGTTGGACCGCACGCATGTTGTCGTGCAGCCGCGCATGGCGACGAACCTGCATTCAGTGATTTGCCGAAAGGAAAGCGCCGGGGTTTTGCGCGCGTCCAGCTTGCGCAGGTCCCAAAAACAAAAAGGACCAACTTTCGTTGGCCCAGTGTTGGGATTTAACTCCCCTGCGAACAGGCCCGATCCCGACGGCCCCGGGGGGCTGGGGGCTGAGGAATCCGGAACCGAAAGGACCGGGCCAACGCAGGATTTCCTTTTCGCAGGGCAGCGGGGCGGGCGATGGGCGGAAGTGGGGCAGCAATATGATTCCGCTAACGTTCCCGTGACTCTGCGGTTTTCCGGACAATCCGCCGCGCGCGGCCGTGGTTAAGGTCCGGTTGCATTGCGATTGGCCCCTTGCGGGCCCGCTCGCTTAGCGCGATCATGTCACTCTCGTGACGATCCCGAAGAGGGGGCCTTCGGAACCCGATCGTCGCCGAGGTGACAGGAGGCGCTCGATGAGTTTGATCTCGGAGGACACCGATCCGAGCGGGAGTCGTGCCGCGGCGCGCACCGCCGCCGCGACCCCTCAGCCGAACCGCGTGACTTTCAATCGACTTGAACTCAACCGCATTCTCAATCTCTACGGCCGCATGGTCGCCGACGGCGAGTGGCGCGACTATGCGATCGACTTCCTGAAGGACCGTGCCGTGTTCTCGGTGTTCCGGCGCGCGTCGGAAGTGCCGATCTACCGGATCGAGAAGGACCCCCGGCTTGCGCGCAAGCAGGGCATGTACAGCGTGATTTCCGCGACCGGCCTGATCCTGCGCCGCGGCCACGAACTGGAACGCGTGCTGTTCGTGATCGACCGCAAGCTGTCCCTGGTGTAGGGATTTCTCGTAGCCCGGATGAGCGAAGCGACATCCGGGAGGGTCTCACCACCCGGGTACAACTTCCCCGGATATCGCTTCGCTCATCCGGGCTACAAATCCGCTAATCCGCCGGCGCAGTTGTGCGGCCCTCGAGCGGCCTCGCCATTATTTTTGCCTCGCGCAAACGAAAAGCTTGTAGCCCGGATGGAGCGAAGCGAAATCCGGGACGGTCGCAGCCATGGATGAACCAGCCCCGGATTGCGCTGCGCTTCATCCGGGCTACGCCACATCCTGCTCCGCGCAAAAGAAAAGCCCCGGCCGGATGGCCGGGGCTTGGACTTGATCGGCTCGCTCGAGGCGCTTAGTCGCGCTGGCCGAGCAGCTGCAGGAGCAGCGTGAACAGGTTGATGAAGTTCAGGTAGAGCGACAGCGCGCCGGTGATTGCCGCACGCTCCGCCATCACGCCACCCTGCGAGGCGTAGCCGTAGATGTAGTCGTTCTTCAGCCGCTGGGTGTCCCAGGCGGTGAGGCCCGCGAACACCAGCACGCCGACCACCGAGACGATGAACTGCAGCGCCGAGCTCGCCAGGAACAGGTTGACCAGGCTCGCGATGATGATGCCGATCAGACCCATGAACAGGAACGAGCCCATGCCGCTCATGTCACGCTTGGTGGTGTAGCCGTAGAGGCTCAGCGCACCGAACGTGGCCGCGGTGATGAAGAACACGCGCACGATCGAGGTGTGCGTGTACACCAGGAAGATCGACGACAGCGATAGACCCATCAGCGCCGAGAACACCCAGAACAGGAGTTGGGCGGTCGCGGGCTGCAGGCGGTTGATGCCGGCCGAGATGACGAACACCATCGCCAGAGGGGCGAGGATGAACAGCCACTTCAGCGGGCTCACGAACATCGCGTAGCCGAACTGCGTCAGATAGGCGTTGCCGAACTTGGCGACGGCGGCCGACTGGTCGGTGGTCACCGCACCCATGTAGACGCCGAGCGCGGCGAGGCCGGTGATGGCCAGGCCGATGCTCATGTAGTTGTAGATGCGCAGCATGTAGGCGCGCAGACCGGCGTCGACGGCCGCAGCGTCAATGCGCCCGGCGGCCCGGCCGAAAGGAGAAGCGTAGTTGCGGTCTAGGTCCGACATGGTCGAATTCCCGTGGTTGGTCCCGGTGGAGCGCAAGGGATTTGCGGCGCCGGTCGTAAATCTATCTCAGATGGCTCGGTTTGCGGAACATTAATTCCGTGTCATTCAAACCGACTATCCGACCCGATTGGTATGTGGGAAATTAACACATCCGACGCAAGCTTCCACGCGCGGCCGAATGTCGCTCTACCTAGCGTTACAGGCAAAAACGGCGCTCGCGCCGCTACATTTTGTCACAAATTCCGCAACACTGAGGCCGGCTTCTGGTTTAGCGCGAGCAGCGTCCCGGCTAGCCCCAGTCCGACCGTGACGACCAGCGCGGCGACCACGACCAGCGCGGCGCTGCCGGCCTGCCATATAAAACTCAGCGTCATCAGCCGCGTCACGATCAGCCAGGCCGCGATCGAACCGGCGATCACCCCGAACACGGCGGTTGCAAAACCGATCATCAGATACTCCAGCGCGTAGGCACCGAGCAATCGCACCCGAGTGGCGCCGAGCGTCTTGAGAATCACGGCGTCATAGACGCGGTGGCGGTGTCCGGCGGCGAGCGCGCCGCCGAGCACCAGGATCGCCGAGATCAGCGTCACGGCGCTGGCGCCGCGGATCGCCAGCACCAGATTGCTGACGACGCTGCCGACCGTCTCCAGCGCCTCGCGGACCCGCACGCTGGTCACCATCGGGAACGCGTCGGCGACCTGCTTGATGATGCGCGCGTCGTCGGCGGAATCGGCGTGTGGTTCCGTCAGGGTCGCGACATGGCTGTGCGGCGCGCCCTTGAAGGCATTCGGCGAGAACACCAGCACGAAATTGATGCCGAGGCCCTGCCAGTCGATGTTGCGCAGGTTGGCGATCTTCGCCGGCACGTCGCGTCCGAGCACGTTGACGACGATCTCGTCGCCGATCTTCAGGGACAGGCCGTCGGCGATCTTCTTCTCCATCGAGACCAGCGGCGGCCCGCTGTAGTCCGGCCCCCACCATTCGCCCTCGACGATCTTCGAGCCCTTGGGAATTTCCCCGGTATAGGTCAGGCCGCGGTCGCTCTGCAGCACCCATTCCGAATCGACGGACGGCTTGAGCTGGTCGGCCTTGACGCCGCGCGCGGCCACGATGCGCCCGCGCAGCATCGGCACGTCCTCGACGGTCGAGCCGGCGGCGATCTTGGCCAAGAAGGCATTGAAGCGGTCGGCTTCGGTGGAGGGGATGTCGATGAAGAAGAACGACGGCGCCCGCTCCGGCAGGGCGGCCAGGAATTGCCGGCGCAGATTGCCGTCGATCTGGGTGATGGTGACGAGCACCGCGAGCCCGAGCCCCAGCGACAGCACCACCGACGGCGTCAGCGCGCCCGGCCGGTGGATGTTGGCGATCGCGAGCCGCAGCATGGTCATGCGGCTGCGCGGCAGCCGTCGTGCCACCGCCATCAGGAGCTCGGCGATTCCGCGCAACAGCACGAACACCGCGATCGACGAGACGACGAACACGGCGGCGACCCGCTTGTCATAGGCAAGTCCGATCGCGACGCCGATCAGGAGCGCGATCACCACGGCCATCAGCGCCAGATAGCTCCAGCGCGGGCGATGCCACTCGCTGGCGACGGTCTCGCGGAACAGCGCGGCGACCGGCACGTCATGCACCCGGCCGAGCGGCCACAGCCCGAACGCCAGCGCGGTGAGCTGGCCGTAGATGAAGGACAGCGCCAGCTCATCGGGATGCAGCGCGGGCACCACCGGCAGCGGCAGCAGCTTGCCGAACAGGCCGACGATGACGAAGGGCAGCGCGGCGCCGAGCACGAGCCCGATCACCGAGCCGATCCCGGCCAGCACCACCACCTGCGTGCAGTAGATCGTGAAGACGTCGCGGCCGGTGGCGCCGAGCGCCTTGAACGAAGCGATGACGTCGCGGCGCCGGTCGATATGGCTCTTCACCGCATTGGCGACGCCGACACCGCCGACCAGCAGCGCGGCGAGGCCGACCAGGGTCAGGAACTGGGTGAAGCGGCTGATGGTGCGTTCGAGCTGCGGCGAGGCATTGCTGCGGCTGCGGACCTCCCAGCCGGCCTCCGGCGCGGCACTGCGCGCGCCGTCGATCAGCGCGGTGGTGGCGCGATCGTCATTGGCGCCGTCGGGCAGTTTCACCCGGTAGATCCAGCGCACGAGGCTGCCCGGTTGCAGCAGGTCGGTGGCGTGCAGGCTGGCTTCGCTGATCAGGAAGCGCGGACCGAGGCCGACGCCGCCGGCGAGCTTGTCGGGCTCGGCCACCACCACGCTGCGGATCTGGTAGGTCGCACTGCCGATGGAGACGCGGTCGCCGAGCTTCAGGTCGAGCCGCGCCAGCAACGTCGAATCGGCGGCCGCGCCATAGGCGCCGTCGCGTTCGGCGAGCAGATCGGCGACCGGCATGTTCGGCTCGAGCGTCAGCTCGCCGAGCATCGGATATTTGCCGTCGACCGCCTTGAGCTCGACCAGGGCCAGCTTGCCGTCATTGCTGCGCGCCATCGCACGGAGCGTGGCCGCGATCGCAACCTCGCCGCGCGTGCGCAGATAGGCGACCTCGCCGGGCTTGGCCTCGCGTGAGATCAGCGAGAACGCGGCGTCGCCGCCGAGCAGCGTGCGTCCCTCACGCGACAGGCCGTCGCCGAGGCTGGCGGCGACCGAGCCGACGCCGGCAATCGCCATCACGCCGAGCGCGATGCAGGCGATGAACACGTAGAAGCCGCGCAGGCCGCCGCGCAATTCGCGCAGCGCGTAACGGAAGGCAAGCGACGACGCGCGGCCCTGCAGCGCGACTTCTGACGCAATGCTCATGTGGTGGCAAAGCTCATGTAGTTGATTGTCGGTCGATGCGGCCGGAGCGCAGCCGCACGACGCGGTCGCAGCGCTGCGCGAGCGCGAGATCGTGCGTCACCAGCACCAGCGTCATGCCGCGCTCGGCGTGCTTGGTGAACAGCAGGTCGACGATCTGCTTGCCCGTCGTCTCGTCGAGATTCCCGGTCGGCTCGTCGGCAACGAGGATCGCGGGATCGGGCGCGAGCGCGCGCGCGATCGCGACGCGCTGCTGCTCGCCGCCGGAGAGTTGCGTCGGATAGTGATGCAGGCGCTCGCCGAGCCCGACCGATCGCAGCTCCTGCGCGGCGCGCGCGGCCGCATCGGGATTGCCGGCGAGTTCGAGCGGCACCGCGACATTCTCCAGCGCCGTCATGGTCGGGATCAGATGGAACGATTGGAAGACGATGCCGACCTGGCGGCCGCGAAAGCGCGCCAGCGCATCTTCATCGAGGGCATTGAACGAGGTGCCGTTGACGACCACTTCTCCACTGTCAGGACGTTCGAGCCCCGCCATCACCATCAGCAAGGTCGACTTGCCCGAGCCCGACGGGCCGATCAGGCCGATGGCCTCACCCGCCGCCACACGAAGGCTGATATCTTTGAGGATATGGACCCGTGCCGCGCCGGTGCCGAGTGAAAGATTGACGTTCCTGACGGCAATGGTGTCCGGCTCGACGTCGGTCAGTGAAGAGGATTCGATGAGACTGTCCATGGTTCGGTCATATGGCACTTCCGCGGCTGCGGTCGAGGGCCGGTTGAGAATCTTCGTGCACATACTCGTGTTGCTTATGGGCTTGATGACGGCGGCCAGCGCGCAGACGCCAAGGCTGGAGAACGGCCCGGAGAAAGGCCCGGCGAAGCCGATCAAGATGGTGGTTCTGGGCGATTCCCTGAGCGCCGGGTACGGCCTGCCGGGCCCGGCGGCGTTCCCGATCCGGCTGCAAAAGGCGTTGGAAGCCAAGGGGATAAAGGTCGAGATGAGCAATGCCGGGGTGTCCGGCGACACCGCCTCGGGCGGCCGCGAGCGGCTCGACTGGTCGGTGCCTGATGGAACCGATGCCGTGATCGTCGAGCTCGGCGCCAACGATGCCTTGCGCGGCATCGATCCCGCCGTCACGCGTGCCGCGCTCTCCGACATCATCACAAAGTTGCAGGCGCGCAAGATCGCCGTGCTCTTGTGCGGCATGCTCGCGCCACCGAACTATGGCAGTGAGTATGCAGCGAAGTTCAACGCGATCTATCCGGATCTCTCGAAGGCCTTTGGCGTGCCGCTCTATCCGTTCTTCCTCGATGGGGTTGCCGCCGACGCGAAGCTCAACCAGGCCGACGGCATGCATCCGACGGCAGCAGGTGTGGACATCGTTGTGAAAAATATCCTGCCCACAGTGGAGGCATTTCTCGGCGCAATATCAGGGCAACGCAGTTGAAGCGCAGGCAGTGAGCCCTGTCGCGTCCGTAGGTTTACGAGCTGTTAACGGGTCATGCTTCGCAGAGTCACATATCTCGGGTACAAATAGGCGTCGGTGATTCGTCGCCGGGCTGTTACAGGGTGCGGGCTCCCAAAACTCGCGCCAAGCATCGAGGATTATTGCGATGCCGCGTCTGTTCACTGGACTGGAAATTCCGGCCGAGATCGGCCAAACCCTCTCCAGCTTGCGTGGCGGCCTTCCCGGCGCGCGCTGGATCGATCCCGAAAATTATCACGTCACTCTGCGCTTCATCGGCGATATCGATGGCATCTGGGCCAACGAGATCGCGTCGATGCTGTTTCGGGTGAACCGCAAGCCGTTCGAGGTCAAACTGCAAGGCCTGTCGAGCTTCGGCGGACGCAAGCCGCGCGCGGTGGTTGCCGCAGTCGAGCCGAGCCGGCCGCTGATCGAACTGCAGGCCGAGCTCGAGCGGATGATGCAGCGGATGGGGCTCGATCCCGAGGGCAGAAAATTCACGCCACATATCACGCTCGCGCGTTTGCATGACGCTTCGAGCCAGGACGTCGCGGATTATCTGTCCGTGCGCGGCTACTTCCCGAGCCGCAGCTTCATGGCGGACCGCTTCGTGCTGTTCTCGTCGCGCGCGTCGACAGGCGGCGGCCCCTATGTGGTCGAGGATTCCTACGCGCTCTGCGCGTGAGGTGCCCTGAGATCGCGGCTTGAGGCACCCGATGCGGCTCATGCGGCCGGCCGTGGTATGCAAGGCCTCGCGCTTGCATACCTGCCTGCATGGCCACTGGCACAATTCACGGCTTGCAATTTGCCGCGCACTAGGGCCGTAAGGTGGGCTCATGCTGTCCACCTCGCCCAGTTCCTTTCTCGAGCTCTACAAATCCCTGGTCGCCTCCGGCGCGATCGAGGCCGACCCCGCGCAGGCCCGCGCCGCCGAGGCGTTGGGCGCGCTGGATGAGCGGCTCGCGAGCTACAAGCCGCAGCGCAAGCAAGGCCTGTTCGGGCGGCTGTTCGGCGGCGACAAGGACGACAAGCCGCCGCGCGGGCTCTACGTCCACGGCGAGGTCGGTCGCGGCAAGACCATGCTGATGGATCTGTTCTTCCAGCAGAGCACGGTCGAACACAAGCGCCGCGCGCACTTCCACGAATTCATGGCCGAGGCGCATGAGCGCATCTACGGCTACCGTCAGCAGATCGCGCGCGGCGAGATCGCCGACGGCGACGTGATCGCGCTCACCGCGCAGGCGATCTTCGACGAAGCCTGGCTGCTCTGCTTCGACGAATTTCACGTCACCGACATCGCGGATGCGATGATCCTCGGCCGGCTGTTCGCAAAACTGTTCGATCTCGGCACCGTGGTGGTCGCGACCTCGAACGTTGCCCCTGACGATCTCTATAAGGGCGGTCTCAATCGCGCGCTGTTCCTGCCGTTCATCGCGCAGATCTCCGACCACATGGACGTGCTGCGGCTCGATGCGCGCACCGACTTCCGGCTGGAGAAACTCGTCGGCGTCAAGATGTGGCTGGTGCCCGCGGATGAAGCGGCCGATGCCGCGCTCAACGCGGCCTGGCGCAAGATGACCGGCAATGCCCCGTGCAAGGCGCGCCTCATTCCGATCAAGGGACGCATCCTGAACGTGCCCTGCTCGGCGCACGGCGTCGCGCGCTTCAGCTTCATGGACATCTGCGAGAAGCCGCTGGCCGCGTCCGACTATCTCAGGCTCGCGCACGACTACCATACGATCCTGATCGACCACATTCCGGTGATGGACTACGCCGAGCGCAATGCCGCCAAGCGCTTCATCTCGCTGATCGACACGCTCTATGACAATGCCGTGAAGCTGATGGCCTCGGCCGAGGCCGATCCGGTGTCGCTGTACCTTGCGACCGACGGCGTCGAGGCGATGGAGTTCAAGCGCACATCCTCGCGCCTGATTGAGATGAGCTCGGAATCCTACCTGGCGCTGCCGCACGGCCGGAAGGACTCCTCCGCGAGCGGCGCGTCGACCGGCCTGGTCGAGACCTGAAATTCAGCCTCGAAATTTCGTCTTGCGCGCGGTCCGGTTCGGAGCAACTTTTCGTGTCCGGGGCGGACGTGCTGGCATGCCTGATCGAATTCCAGGCAGGGCCCGCAATCGGGCAGGCCGCGACTTGAATGGATCATTCGAAAGGGATAACCACCCTTGCAACCGACTTCCCTCCCTCCCGTACACAGTTCAAAGGACTGATTTCCCATGGCACGCGACAAGATTGCTCTGATTGGCTCCGGACAGATCGGCGGAACGCTGGCGCACCTCGTCGGCCTCAAGGAACTCGGAGACGTCGTGCTGTTCGATATTGCCGAGGGCGTGCCGCAGGGCAAAGCGCTCGACATCGCGCAGTCGTCGCCGGTCGACGGTTTCGATTCCAATCTGGTCGGCGCCAATTCCTATGAAGCGCTCGACGGCGCCAAGGTCTGCATCGTCACCGCCGGCGTGCCGCGCAAGCCCGGCATGAGCCGCGACGATCTCCTCTCCATCAACCTCAAGGTCATGGAGCAGGTCGGCGCCGGCATCAAGAAGTACGCGCCCGACGCTTTCGTCATCTGCATCACCAACCCGCTCGACGCCATGGTGTGGGCGCTGCAGAAGGCCTCGGGCCTGCCGCACAAGAAGGTGGTCGGCATGGCCGGCGTGCTCGACTCCGCGCGTTTCCGCTATTTCCTGGCCGACGAATTCAACGTCTCGGTCGAGGACGTCACCGCTTTCGTGCTCGGCGGCCATGGCGACACCATGGTGCCGCTGACCCGCTACTCGACTGTCGCCGGCATTCCGCTGCCCGACCTCGTCAAGATGGGCTGGACCTCGCAGACGCGCATCGATGAGATCGTCGATCGCACCCGCAACGGCGGCGCCGAGATCGTCAACCTGCTCAAGACCGGCTCCGCGTTCTACGCGCCGGCTGCGTCCGCGATCGCGATGGCCGAGAGCTATTTGAAGGACAAGAAGCGCGTGCTGCCCTGCGCCGCCTATCTCAACGGCGAGTACGGCGTGAAGGACATGTATGTCGGCGTGCCGGTCGTGGTCGGCGCCAAGGGTGTCGAGCGCATCGTCGAGATCGAACTGGCGGGCAAGGACCGCGAGGCTTTCGACAAGTCGGTCGGTGCGGTGCAGGGCCTGGTCGACGCCTGCAAGAAGATCGCGCCCGATCTGCTCGGCAAATAATCTCGAATGGCAATGACCCGATAGGCGGTTTCAATCGTCTATCGGGTGCAAGGCGATGAAATTCCGGCGGATTTTTTAGTTGCGCGCGCTTTGGTATATGGTATGCCAGTCGCAAGGCTGACGTAAAAGGTCGCCGCACGAGGGTTTGGGAGCGTCTTTCCATGAATATCCATGAATACCAGGCCAAGGCTTTGCTGCATGAATTCGGCGTGCCGATCTCGCGCGGCGTGCCGGTGCTGAAGCCGGAAGAGGCCGACGCGGCGGCCAAGCAGCTGCCCGGCCCGATCTGGGTGGTGAAGAGCCAGATCCATGCCGGCGGCCGCGGCAAGGGCAAGTTCAAGGAAGCATCGGCCGGCGACAAGGGCGGCGTCCGCATCGCCAAGTCGGCCGCCGAGGTCGGCGAATTCGCCAAGCAGATGCTCGGCGCGACGCTGGTCACGGTGCAGACCGGTCCGCACGGCAAGCAGGTCAACCGCCTCTACATCGAGGAAGGCTCCGACATCGACAAGGAGTTCTACCTCTCGATCCTGGTCAATCGCGAGACCTCCGAAATCTCCTTCGTGGTGTCGACCGAAGGCGGCGTGAATATAGAAGAGGTCGCGCATTCGACCCCGGAAAAGATCGTCTCGTTCTCGGTCGATCCCGCGACCGGCATCATGCCGCATCACGGCCGCACGGTTGCCAAGGCGCTGAAGCTGACCGGCGATCTCGCCAAGCAGGCCGAGAAGCTGACCGGCCAGCTCTATGCCGCCTTCGCCGCCAAGGACATGGCGATGCTCGAGATCAATCCACTCGTCGTCACCAAACAGGGCCAGCTGCGCGTGCTCGACGCCAAGGTGTCGTTCGACAGCAACGCGCTCTACCGTCATCCGGACGTGGTCGCGCTGCGCGACGAGACCGAGGAAGACGCCAAGGAGATCGAGGCGTCGAAATACGACCTCAACTACGTCGCGCTCGACGGCACGATCGGCTGCATGGTCAACGGCGCCGGCCTCGCCATGGCGACGATGGACATCATCAAGCTGTACGGCATGGAGCCGGCGAACTTCCTCGACGTCGGCGGCGGCGCCAGCGTGGAGAAGGTCGCGGCCGCGTTCAAGATCATCACCGCCGATCCGAACGTGAAGGGCATCCTGGTCAACATCTTCGGCGGCATCATGAAGTGCGACGTGATCGCCGAGGGCGTGGTTGCCGCGGTGAAGCAGGTCGGCCTCAAGGTGCCGCTGGTGGTGCGCCTCGAAGGCACCAATGTCGAGCAGGGCAAGAAGATCATCCGCGAGAGCGGCCTCAACGTCCTGCCCGCCGACAACCTCGATGACGCTGCACAGAAGATCGTGAAAGCCGTCAAGGGAGGCTAACGATGGCCGATCATCTCGACGCTCCGACACCGCTGGACGAACACCGCAAGCTCGCGGCGTTTGCGGGCGAGTGGAGCGGCGAAGAGATGGTCTATCCGTCGCGCTGGACCGCGGGCGGTCCGGCCACCTCGCATGTCGTTGCGCGCATCGCGCTCAACGGCTTCTACCTGATCCAGGACAGCGTGCAGACCCGCGACGGCAAGGAGAGCTTCGCCACCCACGGCGTGTTCACCTACGACCGCGACGATCGGGCCTACAAATTGTTCTGGCACGACTCGCTCGGCTACTACCCGCCGTCACCGGCGTCCGGTGGCTGGGCGGGCAAGTCGCTGATCCTGGTGCGCGGCTCGCTGCGCGGCAATGCCCGTCACGTCTACGAGGTCGTCGACGACAACACCTACAACATGAAAATCCAGTTCTCGCCTGACGCGGAAGGGTGGGCCGACGTGCTCACCGGCGTGTACCGGCGTATCCACTGAGCATGATCCGGAAAAGTGGTCTCCGGTTTTCCGACAAGAACATGCTCAAACCATAGAGTTCCCTTCACCGATCGTCTCGCGAAAGCATCTCGAACCATGTCCATTCTGATCGACAAGAACACCAAGGTCATCTGCCAGGGCTTCACAGGCAAGAACGGCACGTTCCATTCGGAAGCGGCGATCGCTTACGGCACCAAGATGGTCGGCGGCGTGGCGCCCGGCAAAGGCGGCTCGACCCATCTCAACCTGCCGGTGTTCGACACCGTCGCCGAAGCGCGCGAGAAGACCGGCGCCGACGCCAGCGTGGTCTACGTCCCGCCGCCCGGCGCGGCGGACGCGATCTGCGAGGCGATCGATGCGGAGATCCCGCTGATCGTCTGCATCACCGAGGGCATTCCGGTGCTCGACATGGTGCGCGTGAAGCGCTCGCTGTCGGGCTCGAAGTCGCGGCTGATCGGGCCGAACTGCCCCGGCGTGATGACCGCCGGCGAATGCAAGATCGGCATCATGCCGGCCAACATCTTCAAGCCCGGCTCGGTCGGCATTGTCTCCCGCTCCGGCACCCTGACCTATGAGGCGGTGTTCCAGACCACCCAGGAGGGCCTCGGCCAGACCACCGCGGTCGGCATCGGCGGCGACCCGGTCAAGGGCACCGAGTTCATCGACATGCTGGAGATGTTCCTGGCCGACGAGAAGACCAAGTCGATCGTGATGATCGGCGAAATCGGCGGCTCCGCCGAGGAAGACGCCGCCCAGTTCCTCAAGGACGAGGCCAAGCGCGGCCGCAAGAAACCGATGGTCGGCTTCATTGCCGGTGTCACTGCACCTCCCGGCCGCCGCATGGGCCATGCCGGCGCGATCATCTCGGGCGGCAAGGGCGACGCCGGTTCCAAGACCGCGGCGATGGAAGCCGCCGGCATCAGGGTGTCGCCGTCGCCGGCGCGCCTCGGGCACACGCTCACGGAGATGCTGAAGTAACCGCCGTCCGGCGAAGTTCCCTTCCAGATTTGACGTGTTTCGGGCGGGTTCTCCTTGGGGAACCCGCTTTTTTATTGCGTTTTGTCGCCGAAATGCCGATCAATAAAAAATGAAAATAAATTCATTTCTTAGTTCTTTTAGGCAGGAATATCTGTCCTAGATAGGGTAAAGGGTATCAATCCAGCCGGCGCACTTCCAGACCGGCATCAGCGCCGTCTCCTACGCGCGAACCGAAAAAATCACCAGGACTGCCCATGTCTCGCCAAGACGCGAACGCCGCTTTTGCACTCTCATCATTCCTGCAGGGCACCAACGCCGCCTACATCGACGACCTCTACGCCCGCTACGAGCAGGACCCGTCGTCGGTCGACGCCGAATGGCAGGACTTCTTCAAAAGCCTGAAGGACGCCCCGGCCGACGTCCAGAAGAACGCCGAGGGCGCCTCGTGGGGCCGCGACAACTGGCCGGTGACGCCGCGCGACGAGCTGACCTCCGCGCTCGACGGCAACTGGGCCCAGGTCGAGAAGGCGGTCGGCACCAAGCTCGCGGCCAAGGCGCAGGCCAAGGGCGCCGAACTGTCCGATGCCGACGTCCATCAGGCCACCCGCGATTCGGTTCGCGCGCTGATGCTGATCCGCGCCTACCGCATGCGCGGCCATTTCCACGCCAAGCTCGATCCGCTCGGCATCGAGGCGCCGCGCGACCGCGAGGAGCTCGATCCGCGCTCCTACGGCTTCACCGAGGCGGACTTCGATCGCAAGATCTTCCTCGACCACGTGCTCGGCCTCGAATACGGCACGCTGCGCGAGATCGTGCAGATCTGCGAACGCACCTACTGCCAGACGCTCGGCGTCGAGTTCATGCACATCTCCAACGCCGCGCAGAAGGCGTGGATCCAGGAGCGCATCGAGGGGCCGGACAAGGAGATCTCGTTCACGCCCGAGGGACGCCGCGCGATCCTCAACAAGCTGATCGAGGCGGACGGCTTCGAGAAGTTCTGCGACACCAAGTTCACCGGCACCAAGCGCTTCGGCCTCGACGGCGGTGAATCGCTGATCCCGGCGCTCGAGCAGATCATCAAGCGCGGCGGCAATCTCGGCGTGAAGGAGATCGTGGTCGGCATGCCGCATCGCGGCCGCCTCAACGTGCTGACCCAGGTGATGGGCAAGCCGCACCGCGCGCTGTTTCATGAATTCAAGGGCGGTTCGGCCAACCCCGATTCGGTCGAAGGCTCCGGCGACGTCAAGTATCACCTCGGCGCCTCCTCGGACCGCGAGTTCGACGGCAACAACATCCATCTGTCGCTGACCGCAAATCCGTCGCATCTGGAAATCGTCGATCCGGTCGTGATGGGCAAGGTGCGCGCCAAGCAGGACCAGCACGGCGATCCGCCGGATATGCGCATCTCCGTCCTGCCGCTGCTGATGCATGGCGACGCGGCCTTCGCGGGCCAGGGCGTGGTGGCGGAATGCTTCAGCCTGTCGGATCTGAAGGGCTACCGCACCGGCGGCTCGCTGCACTTCATCGTCAACAACCAGATCGGCTTCACCACCTATCCGCGCTACTCGCGCTCATCGCCCTATCCGTCCGACGTGGCGAAGATGATCGATGCGCCGATCTTCCACGTGAATGGCGACGATCCGGAGGCCGTGGTGTTCGCGGCCAAGGTCGCGATCGAATTCCGGCAGAAATTCCACAAGCCGGTCGTCATCGACATGTTCTGCTACCGGCGCCACGGCCACAACGAGGGCGACGAGCCGGCGTTCACCCAGCCGGTGATGTACAAGAAGATCGCTTCTCACCCGTCGACGCTGGAGATCTACGCCAAGCGGCTGGTCGCTGACGGCGTGTTGACCGAGGGCGAGGTCGAGAAGGCCAAGGCCGACTGGCGCGCGCGGCTCGACGCCGAGCTCGAAGCCGGCGCCGGCTACAAGCCGAACAAGGCCGACTGGCTCGACGGCAAGTGGGCGGGCTTTAAGATCGCCGACCAGGAAGAAGACGCCCGCCGCGGCGTCACTGGCGTCGACCTTGCGGTGCTCAAGGACATCGGCCGCAAGATCACCAGGGTGCCGGACGGTTTCCGCGTCCACCGCACCATCCAGCGCTTCCTCGACAATCGCGCCAAGGCGATCGACAGCGGTGTCGGGATCGACTGGGCCACCGGTGAGGCGCTGGCGTTCTGCACGCTGCTGCAGGAAGGCCATCATGTGCGCCTGTCCGGGCAGGATTCCGAGCGCGGCACCTTCTCGCAGCGCCATTCGGTGCTGATCGACCAGGAGGACGAGAGCCGTTACACGCCGTTCAACCATCTCGGCGGCGAAGACACCGGCCACTACGAGGTCATCAACTCGCTGCTGTCGGAAGAGGCGGTGCTCGGTTTCGAATATGGTTACTCGCTGGCCGAACCGAACGCGCTGGCGCTCTGGGAAGCGCAGTTCGGCGACTTCGCCAACGGCGCGCAGGTGGTATTCGACCAGTTCATCTCGTCGGGCGAACGCAAGTGGCTGCGCATGTCGGGCCTCGTCTGCCTGCTGCCGCACGGCTACGAAGGGCAGGGACCGGAGCACTCCTCCGCGCGCCTCGAGCGTTACCTGCAGATGTGCGCCGAAGACAACATGCAGGTGGTCAATCCGACCACGCCGGCGAACTACTTCCACGTGCTGCGGCGCCAGCTGCATCGCGAAATCCGCAAGCCGCTGATCCTGATGACGCCGAAGTCGCTGCTGCGCCACAAGCGCGCCGTGTCGCAGCTCGAGGAGCTCGGCAAGAACGCCACGTTCCACCGCATCCTGTACGATGACGCGCAGATGTTGCCGGACGAGAAGATCAAGCTGGTGCCGGACGACAAGATCCGCCGCGTCGTGCTGTGCTCCGGCAAGGTTTACTACGATCTCTATGAGGAGCGTGAGAAGCGCGACATCGACGACATCTATCTGATGCGCGTCGAGCAGCTCTATCCGGTGCCGCTGAAGGCGCTGGTGCAGGAGCTCGGCCGCTTCAAGAACGCCGAAGTGGTCTGGTGCCAGGAGGAGCCACGCAATATGGGCTCCTGGCACTTCGTCGAGCCCTATCTGGAATGGGTGCTCAACCAGATCCACGCACCCAACAAGCGTCCGCGCTATGCCGGCCGTCCGGCATCGGCGGCAACCGCCACCGGCTTGATGTCGAAACATCTGGCGCAGCTCAAGGCGCTGCTCGACGACGCACTGAACTAACGACCTTCACTGAAGCCATGCCCCGCCTTGTGCAATTGCGCACTGGAGCGGGGCATCCGGTATCCGCGTCATCCAGCAGGAGTGCTGTCGTCACGGAGTACCGGGTCGTTCGCTTTGGCGGGTGATGGCGGGCAAGGTTTACGACTGCCAATTTTGCGACCGCAAGGTTATCGAGGAAAAGACCATGACTGAAATTCGCGTTCCAACGCTCGGCGAATCCGTGACCGAGGCCACGATCGGCCGCTGGTTCAAGAAGGCCGGTGAAGCCGTCGCGGTGGACGAGCCGTTGGTGGAGCTGGAGACCGACAAGGTCACGATCGAGGTGCCCGCGCCGGTCGCCGGCACGCTCGGCGAGATCATCGCCAACGACGGCGAGACCGTCGCCGTCGGCGCGCTGCTTGGCCAGATCAATGACGGCGCAGCCGCAGCCAAGCCCGCTGCCGCTGCTGCTGCTGCTCCCGCCAAGGCCGCCGCGCCAGCGCCCGCTGCTGCGCCGGCTGCTGCCGCCGCGCCGAAGGCGCCGCCGGCGGATGCGCCGCTGGCACCCTCGGTCCGCAAGCTGTCCGCCGAAAGCGGCATCGATGCGTCCACCGTTCCCGGTTCGGGCAAGGATGGCCGCGTGACCAAGGGCGACATGCTGGCCGCGATCGAGAAGGCCGCCTCGGCGCCGACCCCGGTCAACCAGCCGGCCGCCGCCGTGCAGGTTCGTGCGCCCTCGCCGGCGGACGACGCCGCGCGCGAGGAGCGCGTGAAGATGACCCGGCTGCGCCAGACCATCGCGCGCCGCCTCAAGGACGTGCAGAACACCGCCGCGATGCTGACGACCTTCAACGAGGTCGACATGACCGAGGTGATGAAGCTGCGGGCCCTCTACAAGGACACGTTCGAGAAGAAGCACGGCTCGAAGCTCGGCTTCATGGGCTTCTTCACCAAGGCGGTGGTGCAGGGGCTGAAGGACATTCCGGCGGTCAACGCCGAAATCGACGGCAGCGACCTGATCTACAAGAACTACTATCACATCGGCGTTGCGGTCGGCACCGACCGCGGCCTCGTGGTGCCTGTGGTGCGCGACTGCGACCACAAGTCGATCGCCGAGATCGAGAAGTCGATCGCCGACTACGGCCGACGCGCCCGTGACGGTCAGCTCAAGATCGACGAGATGCAGGGCGGCACCTTCACCATCACCAATGGCGGCATCTACGGTTCGCTGATGTCGACGCCGATCCTGAATGCGCCGCAGTCCGGCATCCTCGGCATGCACAAGATCCAGGAGCGGCCGATGGTCGTCGGCGGCAAGATCGAGGTTCGCCCGATGATGTATCTGGCGCTGTCCTACGACCACCGCGTCATCGACGGCAAGGAGGCGGTCACCTTCCTGGTGCGCGTCAAGGAGAGCCTGGAGGATCCGGCCCGCCTGGTGCTGGACCTCTAAGGTCGTATCGCGCGCGGCGTCCGATCGGCTCGGGCGCCGCGATCTGTTGGGTGCTCACATTTGGGGATCAAAGTGACGGATAAGGTCGTTGTCATCACCGGCGGCAGCCGCGGCATCGGCCGCGCCACCGCGCTTGCTGCCGCCGCGCGCGGCTATCGCATCGTGGTCGGCTATGCATCCAACAAGACCGCAGCTGACGAGGTCGTCGCTGCGATCGAGGCCAAAAACGGCAAGGCGATTGCGGTGAAATGCGATGTCGGCAGCGAGCAGGACATCCTGGCGCTGTTCAAGGCGGCCGACGGCTTCGGCACGCTCGGCGCGCTCGTCAACAATGCCGGCATCGTCGGCAAGAGCGGCGTACGCGTCGACGAGATGTCGGCCGAGCGTATCCAGCAGATGATGGCAGTGAACGTCACCGGCAGCATCCTGTGCGCGCGCGAGGCGGTGAAGCGCATGTCGACCAAGCACGGCGGCAAGGGCGGCGTCATCGTCAACCTGTCCTCGGTCGCGGCGAAACTCGGCGCGCCCAACACCTATGTCGACTATGCCGCCTCCAAGGGCGCGATCGATTCCTTCACGATCGGCCTCGGCTATGAAGTCGCGAATGAGGGCATCCGCGTTGCCGGCATCCGGCCCGGACTGATCGACACCGACATCCACGCCGCGGGCGGCGAGCCCGATCGCGCGCACCGGCTTGCCCATATGGTGCCGATGAAGCGTGTCGGCACGGCCGATGAAATCGCCAACGCCATCGTCTGGCTGATCTCGGACGAGGCTTCCTATGTCACCAGCGCGATCCTCGACGTGTCGGGCGGTCGCTAGCACACGATCAAGAGCGGGCGGCGGTCTGCCGACACGATCGCGCCCGCGTAATTGTCACAGAGCTTAGCTACAGGACCTTCCATCATGGCTTCTTATGATCTCGTCGTCATCGGCACCGGCCCGGGCGGATATGTCTGCGCGATCCGCGCGGCGCAACTCGGCATGAAGGTCGCCGTCGTCGAGAAGAACGCGACGCTGGGCGGCACCTGCCTCAATGTCGGCTGCATGCCGTCGAAAGCGCTGCTGCACGCCTCCGAGATGTTCGAGGAAGCCGGGCACTCCTTTGCCAAGATGGGCGTCAGTGTCCCGGCGCCGAAGCTCGATCTGCCCGCGATGATGAACTTCAAGCAGCAGGGCATCGACGGCAACGTCAAGGGCGTCGAGTTCTTGATGAAGAAGAACAAGATCGACGTGCTCAAGGGGACCGGCAAGATCCTCGGTGCCGGCAAGGTCGAGGTCTCCGGCGACGGCAAGACCGAGACCGTCGAGACCAAGAACATCGTGGTCGCCACCGGCTCCGATATCGCCCGCCTGAAGGGTATCGACATCGACGAGAAGCGCATCGTGTCGTCGACCGGCGCGCTGTCGCTGGAGAAGGTGCCGGAGAAATTGTTGATCATCGGCGCGGGGGTGATCGGCCTCGAGCTTGGCTCGGTCTGGCGGCGTCTCGGTGCCGACGTCATGGTCGTGGAATTCCTCGACCGCATCCTGCCCGGCATGGATGGCGAGGTGGCAAAGCAATTTCAGCGCATGCTCGAGAAGCAGGGCTTCGTCTTCAAGCTCGGCGCCAAGGTCACCGCGGTCGATACCTCCGGCAAGACGCTGCAGGTCAAGGTCGAGCCGGCCGCCGGCGGCGCTGCGGAGACCATCGAAGCCGACGTCGTGCTCGTCTGCATCGGCCGGGTACCCTACACCGAGGGCCTCGGGCTGAAGGAGGCCGGCGTCGCGCTCGACAATCGCGGCCGCGTCGAGATCGACGCGCACTTCTCGACCAACGTGAAGGGCATCTATGCGATCGGCGACGTCGTGGCCGGGCCGATGCTCGCGCACAAGGCGGAAGACGAAGGCGTTGCCTGCGCGGAGATCATCGCGGGCCAGGCCGGCCACGTGAACTACGACGTCATTCCAGGTGTTGTGTATACCACGCCGGAAGTGTCGTCGGTCGGCAAGACCGAGGAAGATCTCAAGCAGGCCGGCGTCGCGTACACCGTCGGCAAATTCCCGTTCACGGCGAACGGCCGGTCCAAGGTCAATCAGACCACCGACGGCTTCGTGAAAATTCTCGCAGATGCGAAGACCGATCGGGTGCTTGGCGTCCATATCGTCGGCAGAGAAGCCGGCGAAATGATCCATGAAGCCTGCGTCCTGATGGAATTCGGCGGATCGGCCGAGGATCTGGCACGCACCTGCCACGCACACCCGACCCGTTCGGAGGCGATCAAGGAAGCCGCGCTTGCGGTGGGCAAGCGCGCCATCCATATGTGATGATCGAACGTCCGGCGTCAGCCGGGTTGAGATCATAGCGATGCTGCGCCGCCTGCTTCAGCCGTTCTGGGTCCTGCTTGCGATCGTCTTCCTGGTCGAGGCTTGGCTATGGGACCACCTCGAGCCCATCGTGGCGCGGGTGGTGGCGTGGATTCCGCTCCGCGCGCTCAAGCAATGGCTTGCCGACCGGGTCGATTCGCTGTCGCCGGCGATGACGCTGATCGTCTTCGTCGTGCCGGTCATCCCGCTGTTTCCGCTCAAGCTGATCGGGCTCTGGCTGCTGGCGAACCAATACTGGTTCAGTGCGGTCTCGCTGATCCTGTTCGCCAAGTTCGTCGGTGTCGGCGTGACGGCCTTCCTGTTCGACGTGACGCGGCCGAAACTGCTGGAGATGCCCTGGTTCGAGGCGCTCTATAATTTCGTGATGGCACTGCGGGCCAAGGCCACCGCGCTGGTCGAACCGATCAAGCGGCGCATTCGCGAGATGATCAGTGGCGACGGCGAGGGCTGGGCGGCGCGCACGCTGCGCGTGATCGCGCGCTTCCGCAAAAGCGTGCATCAGACCAGCAAGCCTCTTTGATCAAAACTTTCTATTCCGTCATCCTGAGGAGCGCGGAACGCGCGTCTCGAAGGATGCACGGCCCGGCCGGTGGCCGTCGATCCTTCGAGACGCGCGCAAGGGCGCGCTCCTCAGGATGACGGTTCGAAAGCGGCGCGCGGCGCTCAATGCAGATGCAGCAAGTGCGGCTGGAAGAGGCCGAGCGCCGTCATCACGATGCCGGCGAGCGTCACCAGGCCGGACACCCAGGCCAGCGCGAGGATGCCCGTGATGATGGTCGCCGATGCCAGCACGATGGCGATCTGGAAGGCGGCGGAGGCAAGCTCGAAATGATGATATTTCGCGGTGGCCTCGTCGCGCTCATGCTCGGCGTGCTTGGCGCGTTCGGAGAGCTGCTCTGAACCCTCGCCGGTTTCCGGCTCCGAGCGATAGCGCGCCGCGGTCTTCTGCCAGTCGTCGATCTGCTTCTGCAGCGCGGCCCTGGCCGCCTCGTCGGTGGTGGTCGCGAGGTTCAGCTTGCCCTGTTCGGCCGCGGTCTGCACCGCGGTCCGGCGGATGCTCTTGGCCTGGAAGAAGGCCCACAGGTTGGAGGCCTCGACATTCTTGCTGATCGATTCGGTCTGGGCGCCCTTGCCGAGCGTTTCCGACAGCGCCAGGCACAGGGCGATCACGGCGATCAGGAGCGCGATCTTCTTGTTCTCGCCCGAAGCATGCTCGGCATGCTCCGCGTGCTCCATACTTTCATGTGCGCTCATGATTCCCCTCCGCATGCGACCGCGCCACGATTGCCGAATGCGGCGCACAAGGCAAGGGGCGGGCGGCTTGGAGTAGCCGTCTGAAGATGAACGGCGCATGACGGCGGGCCAAAGCCCGCGCTTTATTTTGAATCCAGACCCGGGCGCTCAGCCGCGCGGATGCGCGGAGCGATAGACTTCGAGCAGGCGCTCGCTGTCGATGCCGGTGTAGATCTGCGTGGTCGACAGCGATGCGTGGCCGAGCAATTCCTGGATCGCGCGCAAATCGCCGCCGCGGCTGAGCAGATGCGTGGCGAAGGAGTGCCGCAGCGCATGCGGCGTTGCGCTGTCGGGCAGGCCAAGCGCGCCGCGCAGCCGCTCCATGGTGAGCTGGATGATGCGCGGGCTCAAGGGGCCGCCGCGCGCGCCGACGAACATCGGCCCCGCGGGGCTGAGCTGATGCGGGCAGATCGCGGCATAGTCCGCGATCAATTGCAGCACGTTCTGCAGCACCGGCACCATGCGGGTCTTGTTGCCCTTGCCGGTCACCACGAGCACGTCGCCTTCGCCGGGCTTCGGCACGTCGCGGCGCTTCAGCCCCAGTGCCTCGGAGATGCGCAGGCCCGAACCATAGAGGAGCGCCATGACGGCGGCGTCACGCACCAGGATCCAGGTCTCGCGGGTCTCGTCCGCGCGCTCGTCGGCATCGGCAAAGCGTTTCGCTGCTTCCATGTGAATCGGCTTCGGCAGGCTCTTCGCCACCTTGGGCGCGCGGATCGCCGAGAGCGCGCCGACCTTGCCCTTGCCTTCGCGTTCCAGGAAACGGCCGAACGAGCGCAGGCCCGCCAGCGCCCGCATCAGCGATCGCCCGCCGATTTCATCCGCGCGGCGCATCGCCATGAAGGCGCGCACATCGCTCGCCTCGAGCGCGGAAAAAGCCTTCAGCGTCACCCGCGCGCCCCAGTGCCCGGCCAGGAAGGCGAGGCATTGGCGCACGTCGCGGGCATAGGCCTCGAGCGTCTTCGGCGACAGCCGCCGCTCCGCACGCAGATGCGACAGCCAGCGCGTCATCTCCTGCGTGACCGATGCGTCGGCGCAGTCGAGCTCGAGCGGTGGGATGGGCTGATCGGTCCGGGCCATGTCCGTGTCTTAAGTCCGTGTCTTAAGGGCTATTGGCGCTGCCAATCTCCTGATTATATCGCACTGCCTTCGTTTACCGTTCGCTAAGAGAGCGAAGCGGTGGGAGAGCGTTTTCGAGCGAAGTGGACGCCGGTTAGCGTGAAGAAAACGCGTCAAAACAAGAAGCTGGAGATTTGGTTCTGATTCGATCAGAAACCAAATCTCTAGCCCGCTCGGGATCAAGGTTTCCGATTCAATGGACCATACCACGCGCCCCGGCCCAGCCTCCGCATCGACGATACGTGTCGTCGACGTGCTGGTGCCCGTCGCGCTGAACCAGACCTATTCCTACCGCGTTCCGCGCGGCATGGAGCTTGCGCCGGGCGATGTGATCGGCGTTCCGCTCGGGCCACGCGAGGTCGTTGCGGTGGTGTGGGCGGAAAATGCCAATCCCGATCCGCGGCTGCACAACCGACTCAAGGACGTCAGTGAAAAGCTCGATGTTCCGCCGCTGAAGCCGGAGCTGCGCCAGCTGGTCGATTGGGTCTCCAACTACACTTTGTCGGCGCGCGGCATGGTGCTGCGGATGACGCTGCGGATGGGCGACAATCTCGGGCCAGAGCGGACGCGGCTCGGCGTGCGGCTGGTCGGCGAGCCGCCGCGGCGCCTGACGCCGGCGCGCCGGCGGGTGATCGAGGTGCTGTCGGACCGGTTGCTGCACGGCAAGTCGGAGGCGGCGCGGGAGGCTGGCGTCAGTTCCGGCGTGATCGACGGCCTGGTCGACGAAGGCACCCTCACGGTCGAGGCGATGCCGCCGCCGGCACCGCCGCCCGTTCCGGATCCCTCCTACGCGCAGCCGGATTTTTCGCGCGAGCAGCGCAGCGCCGTCGACGTGATGCGGACGCTGGCTGCCAGCGGCAGCTTTCACGTCGCGCTGCTCGACGGCGTCACCGGTTCCGGCAAGACCGAAGTCTATTTCGAGGCGATCGCCGAGAATATCCGTCGCGGCAAGCAGACGCTGATCCTGATGCCGGAGATCGCGCTGACCGGCCAGTTCCTCGACCGTTTCGCGCAGCGCTTCGGCGTGCGGCCGCTGGAATGGCATTCGGAGCTCACGCCGCGCACGCGGGCGCGCAACTGGGCCGCGATCTCCGAGGGCAAGGCGCCGGTCGTGGTCGGCGCCCGCTCCGCGCTGTTCCTGCCCTATGCCGATCTCGGGCTCATCATCGTCGATGAGGAGCACGACCAGGCCTACAAGCAGGACGACGGCGCGCATTATCACGCCCGCGACATGGCGGTGGTCCGCGCCCATATCGCCAAGATCCCGATCGTGCTGGCCTCGGCCACGCCGTCGGTCGAGAGCGAGGTCAATGCGCGCAAGGGGCGCTACCAGCGCGTGGCGCTGCCGTCGCGGTTCGGCGGCCAGCACATGCCGCATATCGAGGCGATCGACATGCGCCGCGCGCCGCCGCCGCGCGGCCGCTTCATTTCGCCTGTTCTGGCCGAGCAAATTCGCCATGCGATCGAGCGCCGCGAGCAGGCGCTGCTGTTCCTCAACCGCCGCGGCTACGCACCGCTGACGCTGTGCCGCGCCTGCGGCCACCGCTTCGCCTGCACGATCTGCGACGCCTGGCTGGTCGATCACCGGTTCCGGCAGCGGCTGGTCTGTCATCACTGCGGCTTCTCGATGCCGCGCCCGAATATCTGCCCGCATTGCGCGGCCGAGGAATCGCTGGTCGCGGTCGGTCCCGGCGTCGAGCGCCTGCAGGAGGAGGCGGCTCACATCTTCCCCGAGGCACGGACGATGGTGCTGTCGAGCGATCTCATCACCTCGATCGAGACCATGCGCAGCGAGCTCAACGAGATCGCCGAGGGCCGCGTCGACATCATCATCGGCACCCAGCTGGTGGCGAAGGGCCACAACTTCCCGCGGCTCAATCTGGTCGGCGTCATCGATGCCGATCTCGGCTTGAGCAACGGCGATCCGCGCGCCGCCGAGCGGACGTTCCAGCTGCTGAACCAGGTGGTCGGCCGCGCCGGCCGCGAGCAGGGCCGCGGCGTCGGCTTTCTGCAGACCCACCAGCCGGAGCATCCCGTGATCAAGGCCCTGATCGCCAATGACCGCGAGGCGTTCTATGCCAGCGAGATCGAGATTCGCGAGCGCACCGGCTACCCGCCGTTCGGCCGGCTGGCGAGCCTGATCGTCTCCGCCGGCGACCGTCCGACCGCGGAAGGTTTTGCCCGCAAGCTCGCCGCGGTGGCGCCGCTCGATGAGCGGATCCAGGTGCTCGGGCCCGCGGAGGCGCCGCTCGCCGTCATCAAGGGCCGCTACCGCTTCCGCCTGCTGCTGAAGTCGCTGCGCAATGTCGACCTGTCGCAATACCTGCGCGAATGGCTGGCGGCGGGTCCCAAGACCAAGGGCAATCTGAAGCTCGAGGTCGACGTCGATCCGCAGAGCTTCCTGTAGAGCAGGATCCGGAAAAGGGTGTGGCGGTTTTCCGACAAGATCATGCTCAAGACAAAGAAGTGGAGCGGGATGACAGATAGAAGAGAAGTCACCGCGCTCTACTGGGCCCGCAAAAAATAAGCCTGCCGTCATTTGCGACGGCAGGCCTTTTTGGCGCGAAGCGGGCCTCGCGGCCGTTACGCAACGCAACGCTTACTGAAGGCGCTTACGAGACGACCTCGGCGGTGACGCGGCCGACGCCGGCACCGGTCAGGCCAATGGCGCGGGCTGCGCCAGTGGAGAGGTCGAGCACGCGGCCGCGGATGAACGGGCCACGATCGTTGATGGTGACGACGACGCTGCGGCCGCCATGGGTGACGCGGAGCTTGGTGCCGAACGGCAGCGAGCGGTGGGCCGCGGTCATGGCGTTCTGGTTGAAGCGCTGGCCGGAAGCGGTGCGGCTGCCCGACTCATTGCCGTAGAAGGAGGCCATCCCCGAGAACGAGTGGCCGCCGGACGGCTGGATCGATGCATTGGCGTCGCGCCAGGACGAGCCTTCGGCGCGGGCGTGGTGATGATGGTGGTGGCGATGATGGTGGTGCCGGGACTTCGCGGACGCCTCGGTCACGCTGCCCCCGACCAGAATAGTTGCGGCTACAAAAGCGAGCGCCGTGCGCGAGCGGGTTACATTGCCCGCCGCCTTCTTGATATTCAGCATTGATAAGACCCTCAGACAGTATTGCCGCTAACGCGGCAAGTGGAACCCCCGTCCCTTCGTTGACCAAGGCCGTTTGGTTTCCCAATGAGGCACGAATTGGGCAGTAAATCCGGATTATCTCGTGCTGAAATATCTTGTTACCGCCTTGGGGTAGTCGGTCGAGGTTCCGTAATCTTGCTATTTAACCAATTTTTAACGAGCAATATACTTGATAATACTGATTATCGAGGTGACGGTAAGTTTTCGGTAAGTAATCGCCAAATGAAACTGCAGCCCGTCCTGAGTTCCCTGCGCGCTCGGCCATAGGCCTATGCAAATTTCGATGGAACAAAATCGCGGCGACGCGAATCGGGCCCGGCGCGCCGAGTTTCCGTGCGCCAAATTTTTCCGATTCGGCCGCCGGCTGCGGTCGGCAAAAAGCGCATGCGACAAGGCGGCACTCACGATGCCGTCATGTTGCACCTGCGCGATTGCTATGTTAGCAAAGCCGCGATTTTAACGGTCCCGGCACGTCCTGTGCCGGTCGAAAATCGAAGTCCCGCTTGAATTCCAAGGGCTTGGATCGCTAGGCGCTGCTTTGGTGGCGACGGTTTTTCCCTTGCGAATTTGACAGCAAAAAAGAGCGAGCTCGTGGCTGCTGAAGATCCGTCCGTTTCGGGAGTGTCCGGTCGTTACGCAACGGCCCTGTTCGAGTTGGCGCGCGACGAGCAATCCGTCGATCAAGTCCGGGCCGACCTCGACAAGTTCGAGGCCTTGCTCAACGAGAGCGCCGATCTCAAGCGCCTCGTCCGCAGCCCGGTGTTCGCCGCCGACGCCCAGCTGAAGGCGCTGACCGCGGTGCTCGACAAGGCCGGCATCGCCGGCACGTCGGCCAAATTCCTCAAGGTGCTCACCGCCAATCGCCGGCTGTTCGCCGTTGCCGATGTGATCCGCGCCTATCGCGCGCTGGTGGCGAAGTTCAAGGGCGAGGCGACTGCGGAAGTCACCGTCGCCGAGCAGCTCAGTGACAAGAATCTCGACGCGCTGAAGGCCGCACTGAAATCAGTGACGGGCAAGGACGTCGCGCTCAACGTGAAGGTCGATCCCTCCATTATTGGTGGCCTGGTGGTCAAGCTCGGCAGCCGCATGGTGGATAGTTCGCTTCGCACCAAACTCAATTCGATCAAGAACGCGATGAAAGAGGCAGGCTGATGGACATCCGCGCCGCAGAAATTTCTGCGATCCTCAAGGACCAGATCAAGAATTTCGGCCAGGAAGCCGAGGTCACCGAAGTTGGCCAGGTGCTGTCGGTCGGTGACGGTATCGCCCGCGTCTACGGTCTCGACAACGTTCAGGCCGGTGAAATGGTCGAGTTCGAGAACGGCACGCGCGGCATGGCGCTCAACCTCGAAACCGACAACGTCGGTATCGTGATTTTCGGCGCCGACCGCGAGATCAAGGAAGGCCAGACCGTCAAGCGCACCCGCGCGATCGTGGACGCGCCGATCGGCAAGGGCCTGCTCGGCCGCGTCGTCGACGCGCTCGGCAACCCGATCGACGGCAAGGGCCCGATCCAGGCCACCGAACGCAAGCGCGTCGACGTCAAGGCGCCCGGCATCATTCCGCGCAAGTCGGTGAACGAGCCGATGGCCACCGGCCTCAAGGCGATCGATGCGCTGATCCCGATCGGCCGCGGCCAGCGCGAGCTGATCATCGGCGACCGTCAGACCGGCAAGACCGCGATCGCGCTCGACACCATCCTGAACCAGAAGCCGCTCAACGCCCAGCCGGACGAAAACCTCAAGCTGTATTGCGTCTACGTCGCGATCGGCCAGAAGCGCTCCACCGTGGCGCAGTTCGTCAAGGTGCTCGAAGAGCAGGGCGCGCTGGAATACTCGATCATCGTCGCGGCCACCGCGTCCGATCCGGCGCCGATGCAGTACATCGCGCCGTTCACCGCCTGCACGATGGGCGAATACTTCCGCGACAACGGCATGCACGCCGTGATCATCTATGACGACTTGTCGAAGCAGGCCGTCGCCTATCGCCAGATGTCGCTGCTGCTGCGCCGTCCGCCGGGCCGCGAAGCCTATCCGGGCGACGTTTTCTACCTGCATTCCCGCCTGCTCGAGCGCGCCGCCAAGCTCAACAAGGAGCATGGCTTGGGCTCGCTGACGGCGCTGCCGGTCATCGAAACCCAGGCCAACGACGTGTCGGCCTACATTCCGACCAACGTCATCTCGATCACCGACGGCCAGATCTTCCTGGAAACCGACCTGTTCTTCCAGGGCATCCGTCCCGCGGTGAACGTCGGTCTGTCGGTGTCGCGCGTCGGTTCGTCGGCGCAGACCAAGGCGACCAAGAAGGTCGCCGGCAAGATCAAGGGCGAGCTCGCGCAGTACCGCGAAATGGCGGCGTTCGCGCAGTTCGGTTCGGACCTTGACGCCTCGACCCAGCGCCTGCTCAACCGCGGCTCGCGCCTGACCGAGCTCCTGAAGCAGCCGCAATTCTCGCCGCTGAAGATGGAAGAGCAGGTCTGCGTGATCTGGGCCGGCACCAACGGCTATCTCGATCCGCTGCCGCTCAACAAGGTGAAGGCGTTCGAGGACGGCCTGCTGTCGCTGCTGCGCGGCAAAAACGCTGACATCCTCGATGCGATCCGCACCAGCCGCGATCTGTCCGACGACACCGCCGCCAAGCTCAAGACGGCCGTCGAGGGCTTCGCCAAGACGTTTGCATAACGAATGGGGCGTCGCCCGGCTCGCCGCCGGGCGTGACGAACGGAGGCTTGCGATCTGACCGTTGTGGTCGGATCGCCGGGGTGAACGAAGAATGGCGTCACTAAAAGACATGCGGGTCCGCATCGCCTCGACCAAGGCGACGCAGAAGATCACCAAGGCCATGCAGATGGTCGCAGCCTCGAAGCTGCGCCGCGCGCAGAACGCCGCCGAAGCGGCGCGGCCCTATGCCACCAAGATGGATGCGGTGATTTCCAACATCGCCGCGGCAGCCAACGGCACGCCCGGCGCGCCGGCGCTGCTTGCCGGCACCGGCAACGATCAGGTGCACCTGCTTCTGGTCTGCACCGGCGAGCGCGGCCTGTCCGGCGCGTTCAATTCCGCCATCGTGCGCCTGGCGCGCGAACGGGCGAACGCGCTGCTCGCGCAGGGCAAGGAAGTCAAATTCTTCTGCGTCGGCCGCAAGGGCTACGAGCAGCTGCGGCGGACGTTCGAGAAGCGCATCGTCGAGCACCTCGACCTGCGTTCGGTGCGCCAGATCGGCTTCGCCAATGCCGAGGACATCGCCAACAAGGTGCTGGCGCGGTTCGAGGCCGGCGAGTTCGATGTCTGCACATTGTTCTACTCGCGCTTCCAGTCGGTGATCGCGCAGATTCCGACCGCGCAGCAGATCATCCCGCTGGAGGTGACTGCACCCGCGGCCAATGCGGCGCCCTCCACGTCCTACGAATACGAGCCTGAAGAGGATCAGATCCTCGGCAGCCTGCTGCCGCGCAACCTCGCGGTGCAGATCTTCCGCGCGCTGCTCGAGAACAACGCCTCGTTCTATGGCGCGCAGATGAGCGCGATGGACAGCGCGACCCGCAATGCCGGCGAGATGATTCGCAAGCAAACCCTGATTTACAACAGAACCCGTCAGGCCCAGATCACGAAGGAGCTGATCGAGATCATCTCCGGCGCTGAGGCGGTCTAAGGCAGATTTCGAAGGAGAACAGTCCATGGCTACAGCAGCCAACCAGATCGGTCGCGTTACCCAGGTCACGGGCGCCGTGGTCGACGTGCAGTTCGAAGGCCACCTTCCGGCGATTCTGAACGCGCTCGAGACCAAGAACGGCGGCAACCGCCTGGTGCTCGAAGTCGCGCAGCATCTCGGCGAATCGACCGTCCGCACCATCGCGATGGACATCACCGAGGGCCTCGTGCGCGGCCAGGAAGTGACCGACACCGGCGAACCGATCCGGGTGCCGGTCGGCGAAGGCACGCTGGGCCGCATCATCAACGTCATCGGCGAGCCGATCGATGAAGCCGGCCCGATCAAGTCCGACGGCCTGCGCGCCATCCATCAGGAAGCGCCGACCTATACCGACCAGTCGACCGAAGCCGAAATTCTCGTCACCGGCATCAAGGTCGTCGATCTTCTTGCTCCGTACGCGAAGGGCGGCAAGATCGGTCTGTTCGGCGGCGCCGGCGTCGGCAAGACCGTGCTGATTCAGGAGCTGATCAACAACGTCGCGAAGGCGCACGGCGGTTACTCCGTGTTCGCCGGCGTCGGCGAGCGCACCCGCGAGGGCAACGACCTCTATCACGAGTTCATCGAATCGAAGGTCAACGCCGATCCGCACAATCCGGATCCGAGCGTGAAGTCGAAGTGCGCACTGGTGTTCGGCCAGATGAACGAACCGCCGGGCGCCCGCGCCCGCGTCGGTCTGACCGGTCTGACGGTCGCCGAGCACTTCCGCGACCAGGGCCAGGACGTGCTGTTCTTCGTCGACAACATCTTCCGCTTCACCCAGGCGGGCTCGGAAGTGTCGGCGCTGCTCGGCCGTATTCCTTCGGCGGTGGGTTATCAGCCGACGCTCGCGACCGACATGGGCGCGCTGCAGGAGCGCATCACCACCACCCAGAAGGGCTCGATCACCTCGGTGCAGGCGATCTACGTGCCGGCCGACGACTTGACCGACCCGGCGCCCGCCACCTCGTTCGCGCACTTGGACGCCACCACGGTGCTGTCGCGCGCGATCTCGGAAAAGGGCATCTATCCGGCGGTGGATCCGCTCGACTCGACCTCGCGCATGCTGTCGGCGCTCGTCGTCGGTGACGAGCACTACAACACCGCGCGCATGGTCCAGCAGATCCTGCAACGCTACAAGTCGCTGCAGGACATCATCGCCATTCTCGGCATGGACGAATTGTCGGAAGAGGACAAGCTGACGGTGGCCCGCGCCCGCAAGGTCGAGCGCTTCCTGTCGCAGCCGTTCCACGTCGCCGAAGTCTTCACCGGCTCGCCGGGCAAGTTCGTCGACCTCGCCGACACCATCAAGGGCTTCCGCGATCTCTGCCAGGGCAAGTACGACCATCTGCCGGAAGCGGCGTTCTACATGGTCGGCACCATCGAAGAAGCCGTCGAGAAGGGCAAGAAGCTGGCGGCTGAAGCCGCCTAAGCTTTGGGATGTCGTCATCGCCGGACTTGATCCGGCGATCCATCGCACCAGAACTATCCTGACTGATGGACCCGCGGGTCGAGCCCGCGGGTGAGCGCGCAAAGAACGGAAAGACCATGGCCACCTTCCACTTCGATCTCGTCTCTCCCGAAAAGCTCGCCTTCTCCGGCGAGGTCGATCAGGTTGACGTCCCCGGCGTGGAGGGTGATTTCGGTGTGCTCGCCGGTCACGCGCCTGTCGTCGCCACGGTTCGTCCGGGCATCCTGACGATCACGGCGGCCGGCAAGCGCGAGAAGGTGATCGTGCTCGGCGGCCTCGCCGAGGTCTCGGACAAGGGCCTCACCGTGCTCGCCGACGTCGCGACCGCGCTTGCGGACATCGATCGCGCGAAGTTCGCTGAGACGATCAACGAGATGCAGGAGAAGCTCGCCGAGAAGGAGGGCTCCGAGCTCGACCACGCGATCGAGCGGCTCGACCACTTCAAGAGCATCCAGCAAGAGCTCAACACGACGGCTATGCACTAGGGCGCGGTTGCTGACCGGCGATCGCGCCTTTGCGTCGAGTGAGCCGACCCCCTTAGTGGAATAGCTCACACTTTTTTCGATCATCGCCTGCGAAGGCTTGAATAATTCAACGCTCGCCACGCCCTGGCGAGCGTTCAATGCTTGTTGCGCGCGGGATCGTCTGGCGGCATTCTCCCCGGCATATCTGGGTTCCGGGGCTGGTTCATGAAGCGCAGGTCGCAGCGATCCTCGCGGCCGATATTGCAAGTCAGAGCCGATCGGTTGCCGACGATGAGGAAGAGACGCTGCGGCGGCTCGCCTCTTCTCGACAAGTCGGCATCTTCGCGGTCGGCCCGAACGAACGACCTGCAAATATGTGAAGCAGCTTACAGCAGTGATCGTGCACAAATGACAAGCTGCAGCGCGATGACGATTTGGCCCGACCGCATCGCGATTTCACTCCTGACATAACGGACAAGCTGCCGTGCTGACTTTCTCCACCGATGCTCTCCGCCCGCAGGACCGTTTCGAGCACTGGTGCGAGGTGCGGGGCAAGAGCCTGTTCGGGGTCACGATCGAACTCGAGCGCGACAAGAGGGCCGATTTCCGTGGGCGCTTCTCCGCGACGCCGGTGGGCAGTGCGGTGCTGGCGCAAATGTCGGCCTCCTCTTATCGCGTCAGCCGGACCGCATCCGACATCGCGCGCGTTCCGAGCAACAGCCTGCATCTCGCCTGGCAGGTGCGCGGCCCCGGCCACATGAATATCGGCCGCGATCGCGTCCAGTTCGTCCGCAACGGCGACCTGGTGTTCGGCCATTCCAATCTTCCGTTTGCCTCGACACCCGAACGGACCGATGGCTTTGACTTCTTCAGCCTCAAGATCCCGGCCACCGACGAGCTCGTGCTCGGCGCGCGGATCGAGGACGCGCCGCCGGTCGCGCTGGCGCGCGATGCGAGCCTGACCCGGCTTGTCGGCGCCATGTTCCGCTCGATGACGCGAGATCTCGCGCAAGCCGGGCAGTGCGCCGGCGATGTTGCGCATATGGTGCGCCTGGCGCTGCTCGCGCGCGGCCGCCTGCGGCCACGCCAGGATGAAATCCGTGCCGCGCTGCATGCGGGCTACCTCCATGCCGCCCGCGAAATTCTGCTCCGCGACCTGCATCGCGCCTCGCTCACGCCGGCCGCGGTCGCCACCGAGCTCGGCATCTCGCTGCGGCAATTGCATGCGCTGTTCGAGCCGACCGGCCTGTCATTTGCGCGGACGCTGACGGCGGCAAGGTTGAAGGCGGCGAGGCGTGCGCTCTACGCCATACAGGAGCGCAGCATCGACGAGATCGCGTTCTCGTGCGGCTTCGACAGCATCGCGACCTTCTATCGCGTCTTCCGTTCGACCTACGGCATGACGCCGGGCGACGCGCGGCGCATTCCGCCGCAGGATCAGCCGGCGAATTCCGCGAACCGGGTCGCGACCGCGCGATAGACATCGCGGCGGAACGGCACCACGAGATCGGCAACGCGATCGAGGCGCTCCCAGCGCCATCGATCGAATTCAGCCGGCTGGCCGTTGCGCGGCGTCAATGGATCGATCTCTTCGTCGCGTCCGGTGAAGCGCAGCGCAAACCATTTCTGCCGCTGGCCGCGGAATTTGGCCAGCCGGTGCGATGCCGGCCCGTCATAGGCGGGGAATTCGTAGGTCATCCAGTCGGTCTCGCCGAGATAGTCGGCGTTGACCGCCCCGGTCTCCTCCCACAATTCGCGCATCACGGCCTCGCGCGGATCCTCGCCGGCGTCGATGCCGCCCTGCGGCATCTGCCATTCGAGGCCGGGCAACACGATCTCCGGACCATCGTCCTTGATCCGGTGGCCGATCAGCACGCGTCCGTCGGCATTGAACAGCGCGATGCCCACATTGGGGCGATAAGGCTTATCTGATGACATCTCGGTGGCTGCGTCGCGCGTCTACCCGGCCGGTTACTTGGCCGCGAGACCGGCAAATTCCTTCACGACGCGCTCATAGACCGGACGCTTGAACGGCACAATCAGCTCCGGCAGATTCTTCATCGGCTCCCAGCGCCAGGTGATGAACTCGGCCTTGTGGCCGCCGCCCGGATTGGCGACGTTGATCTCGTTCTCATTGCCGGTGAAGCGCAACGCGAACCACTTTTGCCGCTGTCCGCGATAGCGGCCCTTCCAGGCGCGGCCCGCGACGGTGCGCGGGATATCATAGATCAACCAGTCCGAGACCTCGCCGAGCTTCTCCACGGACTTGATGCTGGTCTCCTCATAGAGCTCGCGCCGCGCGGCCTGAAACGTATCCTCGCCGGGATCGACGCCGCCTTGCGGCATCTGCCAGACATGCGCGTCGTTGACATGCTCGATGCCGCCCGCTCGGCGTCCGATGAAGACCAGCCCGGCCGTATTCAGCAGCATGATGCCGACGCAGGTTCGATAGGGCAGGTCTTCATAACGTGCCATGCTGCCGCTACCTCGCACAGTTCCGGCGCCGCCCGACCCGGCCCCCCGGCAAGGTCTCGCGCAACACCAACGGATTGATCTTTAGCCCGATTTTGATTTCAGCATCGCCGTTGTCAATGGCACAAGCATAATGCCCTTGGAGTCCAGTGTCTTGAGCCAGGCGCCGAGCCGCTCGATCGAGACCGGCAAAGCCGAGGCGACGCCCACCGCCGTGCCGCGTTCCTTCGCGATCGTTTCCAGCTTGACCAGCGCGCGGTCGATTTCCGCCGACGTCGGCACCGCGTCGATGGCGAAATCGGCCTTGGCGAACGGCAATGACTGGCCCGCGGAGAGGGTCTGCGCGACGCTACGCGGGGTGGAACCGTCGTCGAAATAGCTCAGGCCGCGCTTGGCCGCTTCGCGGACGATGGGCTGCATCACGGGATCGGCCGCAACGAACCGGCCTCCCATGAAATTGGCGATGCCGGCATAGCCTTGCAGGCGGCTCAGGTGCCAATAGAAGCGGTCGAGGTTCTGCTCGCTGCTCAGCGTGGTCAGCAGCGTTTGCGGCCCGGGATCGTTGTCGGGATAGTCGAACGGCTCCATCGGAATCTGCAGCAGGATCTCGTGGCGCTGGCCCCTCGCGCGTTCCGCAAGCTTGCCCGGATCGGAGCCATAGGGCGTGAAGGCCAGCGTCACCGCCGGCGGCAGCTTCATGATGGCGTCGGTGGTCTTGGCGGCGCCGACGCCGAGGCCGGCGACCACGATGGCGATTACGGGCATCCGGGCGGCCTTGGCGCGGTCGGCCTCGGCCGCGTAGACCGTAAACGGCTTCAGGCCGTCGGCGACCACCGGGATCATGCCGTAGCGTGATTTTTCCAGCAGGCGCGGATCGATGCCGGTCATCGCGATTGGCGGCGAATCGCCATCGGCCTTGTCGGCCGGATCGCCGGCGCCGATCACCACGTCCTGGCGCTTGCCGCTGGAGCCGTCGATGATGGTGACGGTTCTCGCGTCACTGGCTGCGGCCGGTGGCTTGGCGGCGGATTTGGCCGTCGGTTCGGCCGCCGCCTGGGCAGCCGGAGCGTGCTTGTCGTCAGCGGCGGCGGGCGGGGGATTGCGGAGCGTGACACGGGCAATCGGTTCGCCGCCGAGCGGGTTGTCGTTGAACAGCGCGATGCCGACAAAGCCGACCAGCACGAGCCCGAGCAGCACGGCGAGCGCCTGCATCGCCGTGAATGGCAGGCGAAACCGGCGCGTCCTGCCCGCGGTGTTCTGCCCAAGCGGCGTGCTCAGTTCGTCGGCCGCCTCTGCCATGACCCTCCCCGAATCAACAGCGCGAACGATAGCACGATGCGGTGCATTCCCGCGCGCCGGCCTCCCCGTCAAAGCACGGTTACGGGTGGACACACCGAAAGCAGAAAGGGCGGCCCGCGGGCCGCCCTGTTCGCCGAGTCGATCGGATTAAATCAGTTCGCGGCCTTGTTGCCCGGCTTGTCGACCGCGGCCTTGTCGCGCGCAGCCTCCGGCGCCGCTGGCGCGCTCGAGGTCGACTTGATGCCATGCAGCAGGTCGTCGGCCATCTTCAGCGCCTTGTCGTCCTTGGCGTCCGGCGGGACGTAGGACTGCGAGCCGGTCTTCTCGTCGCCGTCGTTCTTCAGATGGCCGCGCAGCGAAGCTTCGCCCTTGGTGTCGGTGCGCGCCTTCAGCTCTTCCGGCACGTCCTGCAGCACCTCGATATCGGGCACGATGCCCTTGGCCTGGATCGACTTGCCCGACGGCGTGTAGTAGCGCGCGGTGGTCAGGCGCAGCGCGCCATTGCCCGAGCCGAGCGGGATGATGGTCTGCACCGAGCCCTTGCCGAACGAACGGGTGCCGACCAGCGTCGCCCGCTTGTGGTCCTGCAGCGCGCCGGCGACGATTTCGGAGGCGGAGGCCGAGCCGCCGTTGATCAGCACGATCACCGGCTTGCCCTTGGTCAGGTCGCCCGGATGGGCGGCGCGGCGCTGGGTTTCCTCGGCATTGCGTCCGCGGGTCGAGACGATCTCGCCACGCTCCAGGAAGGAGTCGGACACCGTGACCGCCTCTTCGAGCAGGCCGCCCGGGTTGTTGCGGAGATCGATGACGTAGCCCTTCAGTTTATCGCCGATCTGGCCCTGCAGATTGGTGATCTCCTTCTTCAGGCCTTCGGTGGTCTGCTCGTTGAAGGTGGTGATGCGGATATAGGCGATGTCATCGGCCTCGACGCGCGCACGCACCGAGCGGACGCGGATGTTGTCGCGCACCAGCGTGACGTCGATCGGATTGTCCTGGCCCTTGCGGATGATCTTGAGCTTGATCTTGGTGTTGACCGGACCGCGCATCTTCTCGACGGCTTGGTTCAAGGTCAGGCCCTGCACGGCCTCGTCGTCGAGGGTCGTGATGATGTCGTTGGCCATGATGCCGGCCTTCGAGGCCGGGGTGTCGTCGATCGGCGAGACCACCTTGATCAGGCCGTCTTCCATCGTGACTTCGATGCCGAGGCCGCCGAACTCGCCGCGGGTCTGCACCTGCATGTCGCGGAAGCTCTTGGCGTCCATGTAGCTCGAGTGCGGGTCGAGGCCGGACAGCATGCCGGAGATCGCGGATTCGACCAGCTTGCTGTCATCGGGCTTCTCGACATAGTCGCTGCGCACCCGCTCGAACACGTCGCCGAACAGATTGAGCTGGCGATAGGTGTCCGACGTCGCGGCACGCGCGCTCGATCCCATCAGCACGGCGCGGGGCTGCGTGACGAAAAGCGTCAGGGCCGCGCCGGTGGCGGCGCTAAGGAGAATTACCGAAGTCTTGCGCATCATCCGCGAACCTTTTCGCCTTCATTTGCGGCCCACCATGGACCTGGATCGATTGGAGTGCCGTCTTTCCGGAACTCGACATAGAGCACTGGCTGGCTCGCATTGGTGGCGAGAATGGATGCAACCTGGGACGTCGACCCCATGGTCGCAACCGGCTCCCCCGTAAGTACAAACTGGCCGATGTTTACCGAAATACGCTCCATCCCGGCGATCAGGACATGATACCCGCCCCCGGCATTGAGGATCAAGAGTTGTCCATAGCTGCGGAAAGGACCAGCGTAAACAACCCAGCCGTCACACGGGGTTGTGACCTGCGCGCCCGGCTTGGCTGCCAAAGAAATGCCTTTTTGTACGCCCCCCGCGCCGTCGGAACCGCCAAATTCGCGAATCTTGGTGCCATTCACGGGATAGGAGAACAGGCCGTTGGCCGAGGCGAAAGCGACCGCCGGGCTCATGCGGGCCGGGTCCTTAAGCGCCCCCAGATTCGGCTTGCCGTTAACCGTCGCCGGCGCTCCCTGGAGGCTGGCCGTGGCGGCGGCCTTGGCCGCGCTCTTGAGATCCTGCTCCATCTTGGCGATCAGGCTCTGCAGATTGTCGGCCTGCTTCGACAGCGCGATGGCGCGGGCGCCTTCGGCCTCCATGTCCTTTTCGGCCGCGCTCTGCTGCCGCTGCCGTTCGTCGACCAGCGCCGCCAGCCGGGTCTGGTCTTCCCTCAGCTTGTCGCGGTCGGCCGCCAGCGCATCGCGTTCGGTCGAGATGGTCTTGCGCAGCGCCACCAGTTCGCCGAGATCGGCCGCAAGCTTCTCGGCGCGGACGCGCAACTCCGGCACCACGGCGCCGAGCAGCATCGCGGTGCGCAGCGATTGCAGCGCGTCCTCGGGCCGCACCAGCAGCGCCGGCGGCGTGCGCCGCCCGGCGCGCTGCAGCGCGGCCAGCACCTCGATCACCTCGGAGCGGCGTGAATCGAGCGAGGCGCGGATTTCGCGCTCACGGCCGTCGAGCGGCTGCAGGCGCGCCTCGGCGTCCGCGGTCCGGGTCTCGACGCCGCGCACCTGGCCAGCAATGTCAATCAGCTGCTGATTGAGCTTGCTGCGGTCCTGGCCGATCGCGGCGATATCGGCCTTCAGCTTCTCCTGCAGCTCGGTCGCCTTGCGCTGCTGCTCGCGCGCGGCCTCGAGTTCCTGCTCGCGCTGCTTGATCGCATCGGGCGATGTCTCTGCTGTCGCGGCCTGCTGTGCGGGCGGCGCGGGCTGTTGTGCTGATGGTGTCGCTTGCGCATGCGCCGCGGCCAGCGGATAGGCGGCGAACATCGCGATCGACAGCGGCAGCGATGCCGGCAACCGGCGGCGGCGCGCGGCGGTGCCGAGGTGCGAGGCCGAATACGAAGCTGTGTCCCGCTTGTGCTGCATTCGCGTGCGTTCAGCGCTTTCGACTGTCCGTCACCACGCCTTACGCGCGATGATAGGGGTGGCCGGCCAAAATGGTCGCGGCGCGATAAATCTGTTCCAAAAGCATGACGCGGACCATTTGATGCGGCCAGGTCGCGGAGCCGAATGCAATTCGCAACAAAGCCTTGCGCTGCAATTCAGGCGAAAGTCCGTCCGCGCCGCCGATCACGAAGACAGTATGTGCTGTTCCCTCGTCGCGCCAGCGGCCGAGCTGCTGGGCAAAGCTCGCGCTGTCGATGCTCTTGCCGCGTTCGTCGAGCGCGACCAGCGCGTGCTTCTCAGGCAGCAGCGCCGAGATCGCCGCGGCCTCCTCGGCGATCCGCGCTGGCGTGTCGCGCGCGCGGCTTTCCGCGATCTCATGGATCTCGAGGCCACGAAACCCGAGCTTGCGGCCGATATCCTCAAAGCGCTCGCGGTAACGCTCGGCGAGCTCCCGTTCAGGGCCCTGTTTCAAACGGCCGATGCAGATCACGACAAGGCGCATACACGCGTTTTCCGGCAAAGTGGAATCCGGTTTGCCGTAGAAAACGCGTCAAGTCTATAACTCGCGCGCCTCCAGGCGCGCGCCCAGACTAGCTGCGCTGCAGCCGATTCGCATCGGCTACGATACCCCTTAGACCGCCGCGACCGCCGGGTTCTGAGTCCACAACCGCTCGAGATTGTAGAACTCGCGCACCTCAGGCCTGAACACGTGCACGATCACCTCGCCGGAATCGATCAGCACCCAGTCGCAATTGGGCAAGCCCTCGACATGGATGTTCTTGACCCCGTTCTCCTTGAGGCTCTTCGTCACATTTTCCGCGATCGCGCCAACGTGCCGGTTAACGCGGCCCGTGGTGACGATCATGTAGTCGGAATATGCGGATTTGCCCCGAAGGTCGATGGTGACCGTCTCTTCCGCCTTCATGTCCTCGAGGCGGGAGAGGATCAGGCTCAGCGTCTTGTTGGCATCCGGTTTGTCGGCGTCCGGCTGCGCCTGCAAGGCCGCGGTTTTCGTCGATGTTTTACGCGCAGTCTTTGGAACCTTGGGTAAAACAGACTTTGACAATACAGATGTGGCCAGGGACCATTCCTTTCACTGTATCGCGGGTGCCGAATCCTCGGCCCCACGCACCATACTACGCATGTGGGGTTAATGGTTTCAATATTCCAGTAACCCTTTTGCGCTTCATGCCGTTCTCCAGCTCCCGTCCGGGTTCCGAAGTCCGGTCGAAGACAGATTGGATTTCATTCCTGTCAGGAACACCCAGGCCGGCGCCTGCTGGTCGGCCAGCCGTGTCGCCTGATTTTCGGGCATGCGATAGCGCGCGAGCGCCTGCGCCGCCGGTGCGGCAAGGGCGCGGAAGCTTTGGGGCGGGCGGTCGATCACGGCAATCGGCACATCGGACGCGATGCGCCGCCAATCTTTCCAGCGATGAAATTGCGCGAGATTGTCAGCGCCCATGATCCAGACGAAGTGCACGCCGGAGACACGGCGGCGCAAGTGGATGATCGTGTCCACAGTGTAGCTGACGCCAATGACAGCTTCGAGACAGCTGATGTCGATGCGCGGATCGTCGGCAACGCGGCGCGCGGCCTCGGCGCGCTCGGCAAGCGCGTGCAGGCCATCATGGTTCTTCAGCGGATTGCCCGGCGTCAGCAGCCACCACACGCGGTCGAGCTGCAGGCGCTTGAGCGCAAACAGGCTGATGGCGCGATGCGCGGCGTGCGGTGGATTGAACGAGCCGCCAAGCAGCCCGATGCGCATGCCGTTGGTATAGAACGGAAGCGCCTGGGCTGCGGATAACGACACGCTCGATGCTTGCTGCAAGGGCTTACCGTGCACGTGCGACAATGATCACGGCCGCGTCTGCCCGGTGCCGTGGACGCGGTACTTGAAGCTCGTCAGCTGCTCGGCGCCGACAGGCCCGCGGGCGTGGAATTTGCCCGTGGCAATGCCGATCTCCGCGCCGAAGCCGAACTCGCCGCCGTCGGCGAACTGGGTCGAGGCGTTGTGCAGCACGATCGCCGAATCGACTTCGTTGAGAAATCTTTGCGCGGCAGCGGCATCTTCCGTCACGATCGCATCGGTGTGATGCGAGCCGTGATTCTGAATATGCGCAATCGCTTCATCGAGACCGTCGACGACCTTCGCCGAGATGATCGCGTCCTCATATTCGGTGTCCCAGTCCTCGTCGGATGCGGGCTTCACCCTGGCATCGGCGCTTTGCACGACGTCGTCGCCGCGCACCTCGCAGCCGGCATCGATCAACAGCTCGACCAGCGGTTTCAGCTGCGCCGCGGCAGCCTTGCGATCGACCAGTAGGGTCTCGACGGCGCCGCAGACGCCGGGACGGCGCATCTTGGCGTTCAGCACGACCGCCTTGGCCATATCGAGCCTGGCGCTGGCATCGACGTAGATGTGGTTGACGCCCTCGAGATGCGCGAACACCGGCACGCGCGCCTCCGCCTCGACGCGTGCGACGAGGCTCTTGCCGCCGCGCGGCACGATCACGTCGATGCCGCCGTTCAATCCCGTCAGCATCAGGCCGACGGCCGCGCGGTCACGGGTCGGCACCAGGGTAATCGCGGCCTCGGGCAGGCCGGCTTCACGCAGGCCCTGCACCAGGCAATCATGGATCGCGCGGCAGGAGCGGAAACTGTCGGAGCCGCCGCGCAGGATCACGGCGTTGCCGGACTTCAGGCACAGCACACCGGCGTCGGCGGCGACGTTGGGGCGGCTCTCGAAGATCACGCCGATGACGCCGAGCGGCACGCGGACGCGTTCGATGGTCATGCCGTTCGGGCGCTGCCAGCTTTCGGTGACGGCGCCGACCGGATCGATGATCTCGCGCACGGTCGCGACGCCATCGGCCATGCCGGCGACGCGCGCCTGGGTCAGCGTCAGGCGGTCGACGAAGGCAGAGCTCATGCCGGCGGCGCGCGCCTCAGCGACATCCTCGGCATTGGCGGCGAGGATGGCCGGCGCGTTGGCGCGGATCGCGCGCTCGATCGCGGCGAGCGCCCGGTCCTTCTGCTCCGGCGGCGCCAGCGCCAGCACGCGCGCCGCGGCGCGCGCCTTGGCGGCGAGGTCGGTCATCAGGGCAGTAAGATCGGCGTTGCCGTCGATCGCCTTCAGGGGGGCGCTCATGAAACTACCAGCTTTGGACTAAGGCCATGTTCTAGCATGGCAATTGAAGGGTGGCGAGGCGCGGAACCGGCATGGCAGGTGGGCGGCTGGCCGCTCCGCTCGGCCAATGGCCTATCCAGTGGCTTATTTGGGCGGGATCGTGCCGGCCGGGCCGATCACGAGGTCGTCGCGATGGATCATCTCGGACCGGCCGCTGATGCCCAGAATGGCCATCACGTCGGGCGAGGAGCGGCCCTTGATCTTCTCGGCGTTCTCGGCGTCGTAGGCGACCAGGCCGCGGCCGATCTCATGGGTGTCGGGGCCGCGGACCACCACGGCATCCCCGCGGGCGAACTGGCCGTCGACCCGGATCACGCCGGCCGGCAGCAGGCTCTTGCCGGCACGCAGCGCCGCCACCGCGCCGGCATCGATGGTCAGCGTGCCCTTCGGCTCGAGCGAGCCCGCAATCCAGCGTTTTCGCGCAGTGACGGGATTGGCGGGGGTCAGGAACCAGGTGCAGCGGCCGCCATCGGCGATCGCAGCAAGCGGATGCTCGATCTTGCCGGACGCGATCAGCATGTGGGTGCCGGCGGTGGTCGCGATCTTCGCGGCCTCGATCTTGGTGGTCATGCCGCCGCGCGACAGTTCGGACCCGGCTGAGCCGGCCATCCCCTCGATCTCCGAGGTGATGCTTTCGACCACCGGGATCAGCTTGGCGTCGGGATCGACCGCGGGCGGCGCGGTGTAGAGGCCGTCGATATCGGACAGCAGGATCAGAAGATCCGCGCTCGCCATGGTGGCGACGCGGGCGGCGAGGCGATCATTGTCGCCGTAGCGGATCTCGGTGGTCGCGACCGTGTCGTTCTCGTTGATCACGGGCACCGCGCCCCATTCCAGTAGCTTGGCGATCGTCGAGCGTGCGTTGAGATAGCGGCGGCGCTCCTCGGTGTCCTGCAGCGTCACCAGGATCTGCCCGGCGCCGATGCCGTGATGGCCGAGCACCTCCGACCAGATCCGCGCCAGCGCGATCTGGCCGACCGCTGCGGCAGCCTGACTCTCCTCGAGCTTCAGCGGGCCGCGCGGCAGCTTCAGGCGGCTGCGGCCGAGCGCGATCGAGCCCGACGACACCACCATGACCTCGCAGCCTCGCTTGTGCAGCTTTGCGATGTCCTCGACCAGCGCGGCGAGCCAGGACGCGCGCACCTCGCCGGCCTGCGAGTCGACCAGCAGCGATGAGCCGACCTTGACGACGATGCGGCGAAAGTTCTTGAGCGCGGGGCGTTTCATGGATTCGGTCTGGCAGGAATGTGGAAGCAATAGACGCCACAATGTGGCTTGGGAAGTCCAGGCGTTGCGCGGCTTGTGCCGTTCAACCCTGCGGCACCGGCGTCGCCCACGGCTCCGCCTGGCCCTTGGCCTTGTTGGACACCGGCGCTTCGCCGATCACGTCGACCAGCGCGCGCAGCGCATCCTGCACGCCTTCGCCGGTCGCACCTGACAGCAACAGCGGCGTCTTCTTCGCCGCCCGCTTGAGGCGGTCCTTCTGCTTCTTCAGTTCGTCGGGCGCGACCGCGTCGATCTTGTTGAGCGCGACGATCTCGATCTTGTCGGCAAGATGGCCCTCATAGGCTTCAAGCTCGGTGCGCACGGTCTTGTAGGCCTTGCCGGCATGCTCGCAGGTCGCATCGACCAGATGCAGCAGCACGCGGCAGCGCTCGACATGGCCGAGGAAGCGGTCGCCGAGGCCGGCGCCTTCATGCGCGCCTTCGATCAGGCCGGGGATGTCGGCGAGCACGAATTCGCGGCCGCCGAAATTCACCACGCCAAGCTGCGGATGCAGCGTGGTGAAGGGATAGTCGGCGATCTTCGGCCGTGCCGCGCTGACCACCGAGAGGAAGGTCGATTTGCCGGCATTGGGCAGGCCGACCAGCCCGGCATCGGCGATCAGCTTGAGACGCAGCCAGATCCAGCGCTCTTCGCCCGGCGCGCCGGGATTGGCGTTGCGCGGCGCTCGGTTGGTCGAGGACTTGAAATGCGCGTTGCCGAAGCCGCCATTGCCGCCTTCAGCCAGCACGAATTTCTCGCCGAGCTCGGTGAAGTCGTGCAGCAGCGTCTCGCGGTCCTCGTCGAACACCTGGGTGCCGACAGGCACTTTCAGCACGATCGGCTTGCCGTTGGCGCCATGGCGGTCCTTGCCCATGCCATTGGTGCCTTTTTGCGCCTTGAAGTGCTGCTGGTAGCGGTAGTCGATCAGCGTGTTCAGTCCGTCGACGGACTCGATGATGACGTCGCCGCCGCGGCCGCCATTGCCGCCGGAAGGACCGCCGAACTCGATGAACTTCTCGCGCCGGAACGCGACGCAGCCATTGCCGCCGTCGCCCGAGCGAATATAAACCTTGGCTTCATCGAGGAATTTCATGATCCGCTCTAGTTAGGGCAGGGTGGCCTTTGCGGCAACCCGGAAAGGCCCTGACTTCAGCGAAAAGCCTTAATTTTCGGGCCTTTTTACGGCCCTTGCGGCTAAGCAGGCCGCCTCCGGACCAGGAATTTCTGCATCCCCTCCAGCACCAGCTCGCGGCGCTGGTTGTGCACGGTCGAGCGCAGCGTCACGACGCCGGTGGTCTTGCCCGGCGACAGCTCGATCACCTCCAGCGCGGGGTAGATGGTATCGCCGGCATAGACCGGTTTCAGGAACTTGCTCGATTGCTCGAGGAAGCCGATCAGCGATTCCTCGACGACATAGGGAAACAATCCGGCGCCGGGCGCGGTGTGCACCAGGGTCTGGAAGCCGTGCGCGAGCAAATCAGGCATGCCGCGCGTGCGGCAATATTCGACGTCGTAATGGATCGGATGGGTATCGCCGCTGGCGGTCTGGAACGCGGCGAACACGGCCGAGGTCTGGGTCCGGCTCGGAATCACGAAGCGCTCGCCGAGCACGAAATCCTCGAACCAGCGCTGCGCGGGGACCATGCGATGCCGGGTGGGGTCGAAGTCGCTCATGCGGCGTTTCCTGCTCTTTTTGTTGCCGGGATCAGCTACCGGTATCGCAGCGACGCAGGTGCGGCAATCCGTTCAATTCGTCTCCGTTCAATTCGTCATGGGCGGGCTTGTCGCGGGCGTCCACGGCTCTTAAACCGGACGACCCGGGAATTCCTCCATGAGCCTGTTCGCAAAACTGTCCTCCTACGACGATCGATCGGCGCGGCTCGCCGGCATCGGGTTGATGCTGCTGTCGATCTTCATGTTCTCGTTCGGCGACGCGATGGGCAAATTCATCGTCGCCACCTATTCTGTCGGGCAATTGCTGTGGCTGCGCGCCTGCACGGCGCTTCTCGTGCTGCTGCCGATCGTGTGGCAGCGGCGCGCGGATTTCCTGCATCTGGAACGGCCGTGGCTGCAATTGCTGCGCGTCACGCTGTCGACGGTGGAGGTTGCGGCATTCTTCCTGGCGACCGTCTATCTGCCGCTCGCCGACGTCATCACCTACTATCTGGCCGGACCGATCTTCGTCACCGCGATGTCGGGCCTCGTGCTCGGCGAGCATATCGGCTGGCGGCGCTGGACCGCGATCCTGGTCGGCTTCTGCGGGGTGCTGATCGCGCTCCGGCCGTCGGCACAGACGATCAGCTGGCCGGCGATGATCGCGCTCGGCGGCAGCCTGTCGTTTGCGGTGCTGATGCTGATCACGCGCTCGCTGCGCGCGACGCCCGATATCGTGCTGGCGACGACGCAATTCGGCGGCACGTTCATCCTGGGCCTCGTGCTCTCGCCGTTCGGCTGGGTGACGCCATCAGCCGGCAGCCTCGTGCTGTTCTTCACCGCCGGCATCATCTCGGTCGCGGCGCTGCTTTGCGTCAATCGTTCGCTGAAGCTCGCGCCGGCGAGCGTGGTGGTGCCCTACCAATATTCGATGATCGTCTGGGCGGTGATCTTCGGCTTCGTCGTGTTCGGCGACGTGCCGTCCTGGGCCACCATCATCGGCGCCGCCGTTATCATCGCGGCCGGCCTCTACATCTTCGTCCGCGAGCAGCAGCTTGGACGCCCGGACTCCGCAATCAATCCGCCGGCGTGATTGTGTGGGATGAATGCGTCCACATACGGAGCTGTCGTCCCCGCTTTCGCGGGGACGACGACCGTTGTTGTGGATCGAGCCTCAGCTCTCCCGCCGGGTCGAGTTGTTCCAGCTCTTCAGCGACGCCCAGACGCCGCGCGACAGGCGGAAGCAGTCGACCGGGCTCGATGAGCCCAGCGCCTCGAAGCGGTGCAGCTCGACGCCGCCCCACTGGAAGCCGCACTTCTCGAGAATGTTGCGCGACGACGGATTGACGACGCGGGCGCCCGAGATCAGCTGGTCGAGATCGAACTCCTCGAAAAAATAATCGATCACCGCGCGCGCGGCCTCGGTGCCGAAACCCTGGCCCCAATAGTCGACGCCGAGCCAGTAGCCGAGTTCGGCCGATGTCTCCTCGCGCCAGTCGATGCCGACCATGCCGATCGGCGTGTGATTGTTCTCGATCAGGAAAACGGTTTCGCGTCCGCCGGCGCCGAGCGCGCGCACGAAGTCGATGGCGTCGTCCTGGGTATAGGGATGCGGCAGGCGGCGGGTGTTCTCCGCGATGCGGCGGTCATTGGCGAGGCGTGCGATTGCTTTTACGTCCGCGAGCGTCGGCTTGCGCAATGTCAGCCGTTCGGTCTCGAGGACGCATGCTCTTGCCTCGCGCAAGGTCGGCGTCGGGATGTCCTGCAACATGTCGAGCTCCTGTGATGCGAAAAATCGGTACGCAACGCTTGGAACGTCACGCGCGGTCGAAGTCGAACGCGCGCAACAAAAAGGGGAGGCCGGTCATCCCGCCTCCCCTTGGAGCCCTTTGCGACTCCGCCGGTTCAACAGGACCCGGCGGACTCATGTGTGTCCACCGTCTACTCGGCCGCCTCTGCCATCGGAATAACCGATACGAATGTGCGGCCGTTGGCTTTGGCACGGAACTCGACATGACCCTCGACCTTGGCGAAGAGAGTATGATCGGTGCCCATGCCGACATTAAGGCCAGGATGCCAGGTGGTGCCGCGCTGACGCGCGATGATGTTTCCGGGGATCACGCGCTCGCCACCGAACGCCTTGATGCCAAGGCGCTTGCCTTTGGAATCACGCCCGTTGCGCGATGAACCGCCTGCTTTTTTGTGAGCCATGGCTCGTCTCCGACTTCGCTTTGATCTCTAGATCAATTCCTTGACGGAATCATTTCACGTTTTGTCACGCTTCACATCTGAAAGCGCGACGATCACTTCTTCTCAAGCCTTGGCCGCGGCCTTCTTGGCCGGAGCCTTCTTGGCGGCCGGCGCCTTTGCGGGCGCCTTCTTCTTGGCCGCCTTCGGCGCTGCGTCCTCGCCATCGGCGGGCGCTGCGACCTTTTCCTTCTTCGGCCGCGGGCCGACGGTCGGCTTGGCGTTATCGGCGAGGATCTCGGTGATGCGAAGCACCGTGAGCTCGTCGCGATAGCCGCGCTTGCGGCGTGAATTCTTGCGGCGACGCTTCTTGAACGCGATCACCTTGGCGCCGCGCTTGTGCTGCAGCACTTCGGCCGCAACGGTGGCGCCTGCCACGGTGGGCGTCCCCAGCACCGGCGTGTCACCGCCGAGCACCAGAACTTCGCCTAGCTGCACGATCGTGCCGACTTCGCCGGCGATCTTGCCAATCTCGAGTACATCATTCGGAACGACACGGTACTGCCGGCCGCCGGTTTTGATGACTGCGAACATCGTTTGATTCCTTCGTGTTCGGTTCCGGCCTCGGACGGATCGCCCGGGTCGGCTTTTTGTTCAGTCGCTATGGGTTATGTGTTTCGCGCGAAGGGAATGAATTCCCAAACTGGATCGCACAAAAACGATCGGCGCGAGAAATCCCCGCGCCGGATGGGCGGACTTATAGCCGCAAACGACCGAGAGTCAAGGTAAAGCAGGGCAAAAACCGGCCAAAAATGAAGGGTTTGGCGCGGTTTTGGCCTCGGACTGACGCTCAAGCCGCGGCTTGAGCGGGCGGAGAGGTGACTGGCAGGCGCAAAAACACCCTCCGCACCCGTTCGCGGTCGGCAAAGCCGGTCTCGCCGGCAATTTCGTCGATCGCATGGCGGGCCCGGGCGCCGCGGCGCCGGAAGCAACCATTTGAGTTCCCCGCCGTTAACGATCGAACCTCAAGCGGGCAAAGGGCGAATGGCCGAAGATGCAGGATTGACCACGGGCATCGCGCACCACGGGGCCGCGCGGCTGCCGTCCGTCGACATCGACAGTTTCAACATCGAGCTGAAGGACGACGAGGGCTTTCTCGGCGATCGCGCCTCCAAGGGCGCGTTCCGCAAGATCCTCGACCGCTGGCGCAAGCCGCTGCGCAAGTCGGACGACGATCCGTTCGGCGACGAGCCGTCGGACAAGATCAGCAAGAAGGAGCTCGATGAGCTGCTGGTCGGCGACGACACCGAGGCCTCCGCGGTCATGCACAGCGCGATCGAGGAGTTTGCGCAGGAGCTCGCCCATGTGACGCGGCGTTTCCTCAACACCAAGGCCTGGGCCAAGACCGAGCGCATCGTGGTCGGCGGCGGCTTTCGCGACTCCAGGCTCGGCGAACTCGCCATCGCGCGCACCGAGATCATCCTGCAGTCGGAGGATTTGAAGGTCGACATAGCGCCGATCCGCTTTCACCCCGATGATGCCGCTCTGATCGGCGCGCTGCATCTGGCGCCATCTTGGATTTTCGAGGCCCATGACGGCGTCCTCGCCGTCGACATCGGCGGCACCAATATTCGCTGCGGCGTTGTCGAGACGCGCTGGAAGAAGGCGCCCGATCTCTCCAAGGCGGCAGTCTGGAAATCGGAGCTGTGGCGCCACGCCGATGACGAGCCGACGCGCGAAGGCGCGGTGAAGCGGCTGGTGAAGATGCTGAAGGAGTTGATTGCCGCCGCCGAGAAGGAGAATCTCAAGCTCGCGCCGTTCATCGGTATCGCCTGTCCCGGCGTCATCAATGAGGACGGGTCGATCGAAAAGGGGGCGCAGAACCTGCCCGGTAATTGGGAGAGCAGCAAATTCAACTTGCCGGCGAGCCTGGTCGAGGCGATCCCGCAGATCGGCGATCATGACACCGCGATCGTGATGCATAATGACGGCGTGGTGCAGGGGCTGGCCGAGGTCCCGTTCATGCAGGATGTCGCACGCTGGGGCGTGCTGACGATCGGAACCGGGCTTGGCAATGCCCGCTACACCAATCGCAAGAAAGACAACGGCAAGGACGAGAAGAAGGCTGAGAAGAAAGACAAGGACGACGAGAGCGAAAAGAACGAGAAAAAGGCCAAAAAAGCCAAGAAGGCCGACGCCTGAGCCGCGCAGGCTTCGGCGATCGCGCGCGCTCCATCCGGGCTGCTGTCTGCCTTCTCCTTCCCCCTGAAAGGGGGAAGGTCGGGATGGGGGTCAGCCGCAGGCGATGCTGTTGCGGAGAGAGCAGATCCCCACCCGCTTTGCTCTGGCGAGCAAAGCGACCTCCCTTTTTCAAGGGGAGGGAAGCATGCGTAGCCCGGATGCAGCGAAGCGAAATCCGGGGCACCTCCATCCGCAGATCCAGCGGCCCCGGATTACGCGCGGTAAGGTTGATCGGTTAGGTTAAGATCGGGTTCGCGTTGCCGTTTCGACGTCGGTCGCTACCGTGGCCCGTGTCGCTCCCGCCGACCGGCGAAGCCGCACTTCCCGGCCAGCAATATTAAGAAGCGGCACGGGACCGCCAGTTTTTGTCGCGTCCTGGCGGTCCCACCCACTTCTACTTCCAATTGATCCGCTCGAAGAAGCCGGCGATCTCGGCGGCCGCGCGGTCGGGGTCCTCGCGATGCGGGAAATGCCCGACATCGAGAAACATCTCGAGGTCCAGATCGGAGAAGGTCTCGCCCAGCCGGTCGGTCCAGGCATAGGGAAACAGCGGGTCGTGCTCGGCCCAGCGGATGCAGGTCGGCACATTGATCGGCGGCAGCGCCGGGGCGTCGCCCTGCATCATCTTCACGCGCGCGGCATGTGACGCGCGATAATGCGCAAAACCGCCGGCGAGGTTGCCGGGCTTGAAGAAATTGTCGGCGAAATCCTCGATCACGTCGTCGAACGCGGCCTTGCGGTGCGTCCAGTGGTGCAGGAAATGGCCGATATAGGTGCGGCAGCTGTCTCTGTTGGCGCCGACCAGCGCGGGCGCCATCTCCATCTGGTGGAACGACTGGTACCAGATGTGATTCAGCCGGTCGGGCGCGGCCATCCGCGCCCCGATGCCGGGATAGACGAAATCGAAGAAAAACAATCCGGCGATGCGCTCCGGCGCCTTGCGGGCGAGGGGCTGCATCACGGCGCCGCCGACGTCGTGACCGACCACGCCGGCCTTGTCGACGCCGAGCGCGTCGAGCAGCGCCAGCATGTCGTCGGTATGCTGATCGGGGCCATGGGCGCCGTGCGGCTTGTCGCTGTCGCCGAAACCGCGCAGGTCGGGGGCGATCAGGGTGTAGCGGCCGGTGAGGCGCGCCATCACCGGCTTCCAGGTCAGCCAGAACTCCGGCCAGCCGTGCAACAGCAGCAGCGGCCTCCCAGTGCCGGTCCGCGCGACGTGGAACGCCGCACCATTGGCTCGAATCGTCACATGCTCCATGGCCCGCTCCTGCTCCGGCTGGTTCGCTCGCGCGCCGATCGAACCAGAACCGTTCCGCTAGCGCTTTGTTTCCGCGCGCTTTCTTGGCGTATCCCGGTGCTTCGGTGGCGCGAGGCACGGGTGACGGAAATATTATTGCAGTGCCTTGTCTGTCCCGCCATCCTCGCCTAGAACACGCCCCGACCGCGGGTGGCGCAAATCACCCGGGCCACTGGAGAGGTGGCAGAGTGGTTGAATGCACCGCACTCGAAATGCGGCATAGGTGCAAGCCTATCGGGGGTTCGAATCCCTCCCTCTCCGCCACCCTGCGCCTTGTCCAACCCTGCCGGGCTTCGGGCGGCAGGCCACCCTTTCAGACCAGGGCGAAGGGTGTCTCCCGAAGCTTCGGAGAAGCGTAGGGCCAATGCCCCCTGACATTCCAACGATCTCGACCGCTCGCCTGAACGCTTCGTGCGCAGGTTGTCCATGACTCTCCGCCTACCAGGCGTTCCTGGCTTCGTCCCGGTCCGCCGGCATGGGCGGTCCGTTCCGGGTATTGGACGCGTTGGAGCTGACTCAACCCGAGATAACCGCTACCCGGCCTCTGGACAGTGATGCAACCTGCCCTTCGCGTCCATCCCTCGGGAGTGCGCCCTCGATGCCGAACGTTGTGGCGAGATCTCTAACTCCAACAGGCGTCACGACGAGCGCGCGGCTATCCCGGACATGCTCAACCCAATCGTGCTCGAGGGCGTGATGAAGGATGGCAGCGCCGAGCGCCCCGGCCAGATGCGGCCGGCGCTCGCTCCAGTCGAGACAGGGGCGACAGAACACCCGGCGCTTGGAGGCGAGGCGAAGATCGACGCCTAACTCATCGAAGAATGACCGACCGGCATCGGTCAGTTGTCCGCCATCCTCGTCGAGCAGAATAAACGATTGCTGGACAAGCCGGTCGGCGATTGCGACGGCGATGCGGCCGGCCATGTGGTCATAGCACGTGCGCGCGTGTCGGAGCGTCTCTCCGCCGCGCCAGAGATTGCGCTGCCGGGCGGGGCCGTCCTGCGCCACCACCATGAGACCTTCCAGCACGCGTGCGACGTGCGGAGAGGCCAAGCGAAAATATCGTCGTCGGCCCTGCTTTGCGAGCGCAAGCAATCCGGCGTCGCTGAGTTTCGCAAGATGGCCACTCGCTGTCTGCGGCGCCACGCCAGACACATAGGCGAGCTCCGAGGCGGTCAACGTTCGGCCATCCATCAGCGCACTGAGCATGTTGGCGCGCGCCGGATCGCCGATGAGCGCCGCGACTTGGGCGATTTTGGGTCCGGTGTCCATGTCTTGTTTTACGCCGACGGGGACGCAGTGCCAAGCACGAATACTTCGGCCAAGATCGTAGTGTTTCTGCAAGACCGGTTCAATCGCGGGACATAGGTTGTCTGGACGCCACTAAGCCCAGCGAAAGGCATCGCCGCGATGGGACGAAAGTCTCGCGGCTCCAAATGTTCGATTGGCATCGAATGATAATCGCAAAGCGGGCTGGTCTGAGTCATCAAAATCTCACAGACAACCGAGTGTGATCAATGCAAACAACTTCGCTCAACACAAGGCAGCCGGAACAAGCCGGCTCTGGCAGCGCGTCATCCCGTTCGCCTCTTGCCGCGGCGCTGGCGCTTGCCGCCACGAGCCTCGGCCTCGGCGTCGTGCAGTTGGATATCACCATCGTTAATACCGCGCTGAGCAGCATCAGCATCTCGCTCGGCGGCAGCGTGGCCGAGCTGCAATGGGTGGTGACCGCCTATACCATCGCATTCGCTGCCTTCATCTTGACCGCTGGTGCGCTCGGTGATCGCGTTGGCGCCAAACGGATATTTATAGGGGGCTTCGCAATCTTCACGTTGGCTTCGCTCGCCTGCGCATTGGCTCCGTCGGCGATGTTCCTGATCGTTGCTCGCTCCGTGCAGGGCCTGGCGGCGGCAATCCTGGTGCCGAACTCGCTGGCGCTACTCAATCACGCCTATACCGATCCGAAGGCGCGCGGCCGCGCGGTCGGCCTCTGGGCCGCAGGTGCGAGCGTCGCACTGACTGCGGGGCCGCTAGTTGGCGGCGCGCTGATCGCGCTGGTCAGCTGGCGTGCGATCTTTCTTGTCAACTTGCCGATTGGCGCCGCCGGCCTCTTGCTCGCCTGGCGTTACGCCAAGGAGACGCCGCGGCTCGCGCAGCGCGAGATTGATCTGCCGGGACAGATCGCGGCGATTGCAACCCTCGGCACGCTGGCCGGCGCCCTGATCGAGGGCGGCGCGCTGGGCTGGAGCCATCCGCTCGTCATCATGGGCTTCGCGGGGGCGGCCGTAATCGGACTCCTGTTCGTATGGCGCGAGGCGCGCGCGCCGCAACCGATGCTGCCGCTGTCGCTGTTCCGTCATCACATGTTCGCGCTGACCGCTCTGGTCGGGCTTCTCTTCAACATCGCCTTCTACGGCCTGATCTTCGTACTCAGTCTCTACTTCCAGAACGTCAATGGCTGGTCGCCGTTCGCAACGGGCCTCGCCTTCGTGCCCATGATGGCCATGGTGCTGCCCGCCAACCTGATCGCCGCGTCGGTCAGCGAGCGCCTTGGCGCGCCGCAAACCATTGCGCTGGCTTGTATGATCACCGCCGCGGGCTGCGTCGCGCTGCTGCCTATGGACTCAGGCGCCGGCTACGGGGCGATCGGCGCTCAGCTCGTCATCCTCGGCGGCGGGCTCGGCCTGCTCGTGCCGTCTTTGACCTCGACGCTGCTCGGTAGTGTCGAGAAGTCGCGATCCGGCATCGCCGCCGGCGTATTGAACGCGACGCGGCAGACCGGCAGCGTGCTTGGCGTTGCCCTGTTCGGCTCGCTGGTCGCAGGGAACAACGCGTTCATGACAGGCGTGCATGCCTCGCTCGTGATATCGGCCGCTGTGTTGCTCGCAGGTGCGGTCGCGATCTGGCAGGGCCGAGCAAAGAAGGGGCGATGAAGGGGAGGTGCACGATCTCGTCTACCGCTATCGGCGCCGAGTGGGGACGTATGGAGCATAGTCAATTCCGCCATCCCGTCACACCAGGCACGTTCTGCAGCTTGTCCGGATTACGCGTCACATAGATCGCAACGACCCGTTCATTCTCGATATGCAAGGCTGTCGTTTGAACAACATTGCCGTTCTCTACGGTGATGAAGCCGGGCAATCCGTTGATGGTCGCGTAGCGGATCAATCGTGAGGGATGCACGGTGAAGAGGCGGGCGAGCGCGGCGAAGCGCTCCGTGGTGGCTTCAAGCCCAACCAGAGGTCGGATAGGTGCAGGAACCCGGCCGCCGCCATCCGCGTAGACCACGACATCCTCGGCGAGCATCGCGCGCAACGCGGCAAGGTCGCCCGTCCGCGTGGCTGTGAAGAAGGCATTTGCGAGCCGCAGACCTTCTTCATTGTCGACGACGAACCTGGGCCTCGCATCGTGGATATGCGCGCGGGCGCGGCTGGCAAGCTTGCGACAGGTTGCAGCCTCGCGTCCGATCGTCTCGGATACTGCATCGAACCCCAAGCCGAACACGTCATGCAGCAGAAAGGCCGCCCGCTCCAATGGCGACAATCGCTCCAGCGCGATCATCAGCGGCAGGGTCAGATCGTCGGCGGACTCCTCGTCTTCGGGGTCGAAGAAAGGTTCGGGCAACCACGGTCCGACATAGGTGTCGCGCCGACGCCGCGCGGATTTCAATTCGTTGAGGGCCAGGCGCGTGACGATGGTGTGCAGGAGTGCCTTGGGATCGCGCATCTGATCGCGATCGGCGGCGAGCCAGCGCACCCAGGCGCTGTGCACGACATCCTCTGCGTCGGCGACCGAGCCCAGCATCCGATAGGCCAGCCGCATCAGGCGCGGCCGCAGATCGGCGAAGATTTCGGCAGCCGATGCGTCTTCAGCCGCGTCGGTCATGATGCGGCCCGAACGCTCGCTGCGACTGCGTCACGGCCGCGCGCAAACTGCAGCGCTGCCTTCGCCACCCGCAGCCCGAGGTGGCGGGCGGTTGCGAGATCGGATTCCGGCGGCGCGGTATCCGGCCCCTCGTCGGTATTCGACTGCGCGCCGGCTCCGAGCCAGAACCCCAGCCTGTTCGGATCGGCCTCCGATCCCGATGCGGAGTTGTTTCCGGGCGGCAGGTCGAGATTGACCCAATGCATGCCATGCTGGGCGGCGAACAATGCAAGCTGGATCAAGGTGGAGAGCTTGTCGCCGGCATGTGCCCCCGAATTGGTGAAGCCGGCCGCGAGCTTGTCTTTCCACAGGTAGCCCTTGGACATCACCGCTCGTGACGTTGCTTCCTGAAAGGCTTTGAAGGCCGCGGAGGCGGCGCCCATGTAGGTGGGCGTGCCGAAGATCAGCGCTTCCGCATCCATCAGCCGATCCCAGTTCTGTTCCACGTTCTCGACAGGCACCAGCAGCGCCTCCGTGCCATCGACATCCTGGACGCCGGACCTGACGGCCTCCGCTTGCCGCCGGGTATGGCCGTAGGCGCTGTGATAGACGATTGCGATCAGGGTGCGACCGCCGCCGGTTCCGAGTGTGTGCATGGTGTCCTCTGCTGCTGCCATTGCAGAAGCCAAGACAAGCCAGCGCGTCGAAACGTGACATGCCCTGCGAACTTTCGTCCGGAGGATGTTGCTCCGATTGACCGCCACTCAGGCCGGAGCGGTGGCCGCCGGCTACTTTGCATGGGGTTGTTTTCGATATTTTGCTGGGAGCCGGCCTTCGGGCCGTCTCGGTAACCTTAATTTTCCGTTTCGATTGTCGATAAAGTTTTATCGATTATCCTCGTGACAGTTGAGCGGTGTGACGAACCGCGCGATGAGAGGCAACAGCCGAGTGGCTGGATGACCTCTCTGAAATCGAAGGGTGGGCAGAGCGCAGTGCCAGCCACCTTTCGGGCTGTCCGGCGGCGGCCGGCGGGGCAAATCAATTTTGAAGTGCTTTTGATTGCCAGGTTGCGGCGCATATCGCTCCGCATGAAGCCTTTCAATTGGGATGTTCCAAGATGACGCTCGCGCATTTCCTGATCGCGGTCGGTGGCGGCTTTTTGTTGCTGGCTGGCTTCGTCGCATTTGCCCTCTGGAGAAACGCGCTCCATTCGACGGCGCGGATTTAGCAACAGACCAGATTCAGCTCCGACGGCCTCGCGCTTGGGGACAAGCGAGGCTGGCGGGATGGCCGCACCGCCGCGCGGCCTGACAGCCGAGCACCGCGCCTTACGCCCTACCCCAAGGCGACGCGTGCTCGGCTGTTCAATTCCGGACCGATCTTCGTCGTTCGAAACATTGATTGCGTAAGGGCAATTCTTCCGCTCTCCGCGTCACCTCCACGAAGCGAGATCCAGTCTGCGCGTGATCGCGATGGCCTCGAGGAAAGCCTCGTCGTGGCTCACGACCAGCAGCGCGCCGTCATAGGCACGCAAGCCGGCCTCGACCGCTTCCATGGATTCGATGTCGAGATGATTGGTCGGCTCATCGAGGATCAGGAAAGGTGGAGGCCTCACGCCGCCCAGCACACAGGCGAGACCAGCGCGAAGCAACTGGCCGCCGCTGAGGCTCGCAACGGCCTGCAGCGCGGCATCGGCGCGGAACATGAATCGCGCCAGCGCCGCGCGGCAGGCGTTCTCGCCGGCATCCGGATTGATGCGCCGGAAATTCTCCAGGATGGAGGCCGACGCATCGAGCAGGCTGACTGCCTGATCGAACATGGCGAACCGGGTCATCACCTCGACGGTGCCGCGCGCCGCGGTCAGGTTGCCGCTGACGAGCTTGAGCAACGTCGTCTTGCCGGCGCCGTTGGGGCCAGTGATCGCGACACGCTCCGGACCCGACATGGAGAAGGTGAGACCGCGCAGGATCGGCGCTTCGGTGCTGTAGCCGACATCGGCCGCGTCGATTCGCAGCACCATCCTGCTCGCCGGCAGATGCGTCGATGGCAGCTGCACCGAGAACGGTTGCAGCACCTCGATGCGCTGCCGCGCCGCGGTGGCAAGTTCGAGCGCTTGCGTCCGCCGTCGTTCGGCGAGACGGGCGTTCTCGCCGCCGCTGTCCTCGCTGCGGTCCTTGCGCAGCCCGGCGGCGATCCGCGGCAGATCGCCCTTGGCGCGCTTCCTTGCGCCTGCGCCGTCCTTGCGCGCCTTCCGTTCGTTGGCTTCTCTTGTGTTGCGGTCGATCTCGGCGACGCGCTTTTCGGCATCCGCCAGATCGTGCCGTGCTGCCGACAGCTCGATCGCCTTGCGTGCGTGATACTGGCTCCAATTGCCGCCGTAGTGCCTGGCTTCCAGCGAGGTCAGTTCGACGATCGCATCCATGGTCTCCAGCAATTCGCGGTCGTGGCTGACGATGATGGCACCGTGCCGCCAGTCGGCGAGCAGGTCGATCACCGCCTTGCGTCCCGCACGGTCGAGATTGTTGGTGGGCTCGTCGAGCAGCAGAAAGTCGGGCTGCACGAAGGTGAGGCCGCGAGACGCGCCCGGGTGGCCTGTCCGCCGGACAGCGTCGCCAACGGCGCGTCGAGTGCATCGTTCAGTCCGACGCGCTCGAGCGCGGCCGCGATGCGTGTGTCGAGCGTCCAGTCGAGGTAGGCAATCTCCTCGGTGCTCGCAAGGCCCTGTTCGGCACGGCGTAGCGCGGCCAGTGCGCGGCGCGCGCCGAACAGGTCGACGACGCGTTGATCCGGCTTCAGCTGAACCGTCTGATGCAGCATCCCGACGCGTCCCTGAACCGAGACCGTGCCGGATTGCGGCGTGCGCACCCCGGCGATCAGGCCGAGCAGCGTCGTCTTGCCGACGCCGTTCCTGCCGACAAGACCGGTGCGTTCAGGTCCGAAGTTCAGATCGATATTGGAAAGGAGAACCCGGCCGTCAGGCGCGGACAGGGTCAGATGAGAGAGTGCGATCGATGCAGGCATGGATATCCCCAAGGGCAAGGCTGATGGGCGTTGCTGTCAGGGTGAAATCCATGGTCGTCGGCATCCTCAGGGATTGATGATTGCGGTGATGTAGTCGTCTATTGAGCCGGGATCAAGGCGCGAAGCCGGCCGTCACGCGGCTTCGGCGAAGGTCCAGCGGTCGGGATCGGGCGTGTGGCCGATCAAAGCGAGGCCGTAGGCGATCGATTCGAATTGATCCGCCGACGTCAGCCGCGCTTCACCAAAGCGCTCTGCAAACAGCCGCTGCACGGCCGGCACGAACGAGGTGCCGCCGGTCAGGAACACCTTCTCGACGTCGCGCGCGGTGATGCCGGATTTCGCCAGCGCCTCGTCGACGGTCGCGCCCAGCCGTTCGATGTCGTCGGCGATCCAGGATTCGAAATCGTCGCGCGTCACGGTCGCGCCGATGTCGATGCCTTCGCGGGCGAAGCGGAACTCGACACGGTCGCGGCTCGACAGCGCGACCTTGGTGTCGGACACCGCGCGATAAAGCGCGAAGCCGAGATCGTGGTCGACGATGGTGATGAAATCGTGCAGCGGCGCCGGATCGAGCGCGGTGCGCGCGAGCTGCTGCAATTCGCGCAAATCGCCATTGCCCCGCATCATCGCCAGCTGATGCCAGCGGGCGAGGCTCGAATAATAGTGATTGGGGATCGGCAGCACCTTGTCGAACGAGCGGTAGTTGGTGCCCTTGCCGAGCCGCGGCGAGACGATGTGATCGACGATGCGGTAGTCGAAGGTGTCGCCGGCGATGCCGATGCCGGCATGTCCCAGCGGTTCGGCGCGCAGCACGCCGCCCTTGCGCGAGAACCGCATCACGGAGAAGTCGCTGGTGCCGCCGCCGAAATCGGCGACCAGCACGGTGGCGTCGTGGTCGAGTGTGCGCGCGAAGGAGAACGCCGCGCCGACCGGCTCGTAGACATAGCGCGCATGGCCGGCGCCGAGCCGCTCGAACGCGGCCCGGTAGCGCTGCATCGCGAGCTCGTCATTGGGATTGCCGCCGGCAAAGCGCACCGGTCGGCCGACCATGATGGTCGGCGCGCCGAGATCGAAACCGTCGCCGGCATGGCGCGTCAACGTGCGCAGGAACGCCGCGAGCAGGTCCTCGAACTTGTAGCGTTGCCGGAAGATCTGGGTGGTGTTGAAGGCCGAGCTGGCCGCGAAGGTCTTGAACGACTGGATGAAGCGATGGATCGTGCGCCCTTCGAGGAACTGCTCGATCGCCCATGGGCCGCCCTCGGCGCGCGGATGCAGGCCGGCGCCCGGCCGCTCCTCCCAGAAGCACAGCGCGGACACATAGACGCTATGCGTGCGGCCGCCATGGTCGAAGCGAACAGCCTCGACGCGGCCGTCGCCGTCGGACAGCGCGACTACGGTGTTGCTGGTGCCGAAATCGACGCCAATCGAGACGGCGGGCGGGGCGCTCGACATGTCATGCTCGGATTGTCTGTGAAAGGGGGGCGGACCTTTAGCGGCTTTGGCCGGATTTGCCAACCCGTCTGGACGCTAGCCGGTTGGGCCAGTTCCACCTCCCCTTGGAAAGGGGGAGGTCGCTTTGCTCGCCAGAGCAAAGCGGGTGGGAATCCACTCCCTCCGCAGAGAGCATCGCCTGCGGCTGACCCCCAACCCGACCTTCCCCCTTTCAGGGGGAAGGAGAAGGAAGATGACGGCCCCGATGAAGCGGCTCAATCCTTCAATGCGTAAGCGATGACGTAGTCGCCGCGCCTGGTGCCGAACGAGCCGTGGCCGCCGGCCGCGGTGACGACGTATTGCTTGCCGCCAGCCTCGTAGCTCATCGGCGTCGATTGGGCGCCGGCCGGCAGGCGGTCTTCCCAGAGCACCTTGCCGTTGCGCACATCGTAGGCCCGGATCGTGTACTCATAGGTTCCGGTGTAGAACGCAACGCCGCCGGCAGTGGTGATCGGCCCGCCCAGCATCGGCACGCCCATCTTGAATGGAAGCGGCAGCGGCGTGGTGTCCCGGATCGTGCCGTTGGGATGCTGCCAGACGATCTTCATCGTCTTCAGGTCGATCGCGGCCATCGAGCCCCAAGGCGGCCGGTAGCACGGCACGGACAGCGGCGAGAGGAAGCTCGAGATATCGACGCCGAACGGCGTGCCATACATCGGCTGCACTCCGACCTCGCTGCCGACCGGTTTCTCGGCGGTCGGCGCCGGAGGATTGGGCGGACCGCGCGGAATGAGTCTTGAGGCGAACGGCAACGACATCGGATTGGCGATGGCGATCTGCCTGACAGGATCGACCGCGATGCCGCCCCATTCGAACATGCCGAGATTGCCCGGGAAGACCAGCGTGCCCTGCAACGACGGCGGCGTGAAGGTGCCTTCGTAGCGCAAGCGGTGGAACATGATCCGGCACAGCAGCTGGTCGAAGATCGTGCCGCCCCACATGTCGGCGCCGGTCAGCTTCGCCTCGGGGCGGAAGGTCAGTTCGGAGAACGGCTGGGTCGGCGCAGAGCGGTCGCCAGGCGCTGCGCCTTGCGGCACCGCGCGTTCCGGCGCCGGCACGATCAGCTCGCCGGTCCTGCGGTCGAGCACGAAGATGTTGCCCACCTTGGTCGGCTGGATGATCGCGGGGATGACGCCCTTGGCCGTCGTCACATCGACCAGGCTCGGTTGCGAGGGAACGTCCATGTCCCAGAGATCATGATGCACGGTCTGGTACGACCAGGCGCGCTTGCCGGTGTTGACGTCAAGCGCGACGATGGCGCTGGAATAGCGCTCGACCAGCGCGTCGCGATTGCCGCCCCAGATGTCCGGTCCGTTGTTGCCGGTCGGGATGTAGACCAGATTCAGTTTCGGATCGAACGAGGCCGTGATCCAGGAATTCGGTGACCCGTTGGTGTAATGCCGCGTCGGCGACGGCAGTGCGTTCTCGTCCGCCGCGCCGGAGTCCCAGGCCCAGACCAGTTTGCCGGTGTAGACATCGAAGCCGCGGATCACGCCCGACGGCACCTCGACCGCATAATTGTCGATCACCGCGGCAGCCACGACCAGGATCTTGTCGCTGACGACCGGCGGCGACGTCGGCTCGAAGAAGCCGGCGGTCTTGATCCCCATCCCCTGCTGCAGGTCGAGGCTGCCGTGATCGGCAAAGCCATCGCAGAGCTTGCCGCTGTCGGCATCGAGCGCAATCATGCGGCCGTCATTGATAGGCAGGAAGATCCGCCGCGGGCATTCGGCCGGCGCCGGATTGCCGCTGCTGTCGACGGCGCCCTGCGCGGTCTCGTGGTAGGAGACCCCGCGGCAGGTCATGTGCTGAAACGTCTTGTTGTGCACAAGCTTGGGGTCGTAGCGCCAGCGCTCCGTTCCGGTCTTGGCATCGAGCGCGAACAGCACCTGGTGCTGCGAGCAGAGATAGAGCGTATCGCGCACCTTGATCGGGGTGACCTCGAAGGTCGTCTCGCCGGAATCCTCCGGCGTCTTCACGTCGCCGGTGCGGAAGGTCCAGGCGACCTTGAGGTTGCCGACATTGTCGGGCGTGATCTGCTTCAGCGGCGAATAGCGCTGTCCGAATTGCGTGCGTCCATAGGCGCGCCAGTCGCCGTCCGGCTGCGGGTCGGCTTCGCTTTGCGGCACGGCAGGGCCGGACTCGGCAATCGTGCCGTTGATGTCGTGATAGCTGGACAGCAGCCCGGCGATGAGCACCGCCGCCGCAGCGACGACGCCGATCCAGAGTGGCGCCGTCGCGCGCAAGTAAGGCACCGGCCCGCTTCGTGTCAGGGCGCGAACGATCACCGGCGTGAGCAGCCAGAGCGCCATCGGGAAGATGATGTCGCCACGCGCCGCGAGCGGCCACCAGTCGAACCGCACCTCATAGACGGCCCACGCAAGCGTGCCGAGCAGCACGATCGCAAACAGCCATAGCGCCTGATGGCGCTGCGCCAGCAGCAGCATAGCCGTGGCGAGAATGCCGACGCCGAGGACCGTGTAGAAGATCGATCCACCCAATGCGGCGAGCCAAATGCCGCCGCCGGCGAGGACTAGGCCGATCAAGGCGTAGACGATAGCTGTGATGAAGACTGCCCTGGATCGCTGCATGGTCGCTCCGGTGCGGGCGGGATCGGGCTTGTCCCGCACAAGCGCGACAGACCGTGTCCGCCATCGCGAACTGTCCTTCAGCCAACCGCAACTTGCAACCTGGAACTGCGCCGTTGATGCACCACAAGCACGTAAGGTCTATGCGAAACCCGCCGACGCAAATCATTCAAAATGCGCGCACCTTCAACAGGGAGCCGCGGAGCTGCGGCGCTGACGCAAAGGTGAGAGGTCTTCAGCGGATTTTGAATCGACGTGCTCTTCCAGTCCTGTGCAGGCGCTGCTCTATTCCGTTCCGCGGATCGCACCGCGGACGGTTGGCACGTAGGAGAAGCAACAATGACACTGAACCCCACTGCCGAGAATTATCGTGTCGCGGTCGCCGCCTACGAGGCGGGCCGACCGAGCTACCCCGCGGAGATCGTCGCCGCGCTGCCGCTTGCGGCCGCGCGCTGTGTCGTCGACCTCGGTGCCGGAACCGGCAAGTTCACCCGCCTGCTGCTGCAGCATTTGCCCGCGACTGCGCGCCTCGTCGCGGTCGAGCCCGTCGCCGAGATGTCGGCCAGGCTGGCCAAGGAAGCCGGGGTGGAGGTCATCAACACGCGCGCCGATGCGATCAACCTCGAAACCGGCAGCGTCGACCTCGTCACCTGCGCCCAGGCGTTTCACTGGTTCGACAATGAGGCGTCGGTTGCCGAGATCGCGCGGCTGCTGCATCCCGGCGGGACGCTTGCGCTGGTCTGGAACAACCGGGATGACCGAACGCCGTGGGTCGACGCGTTGTCCGTCATGATCGAGGGCTATGCGGGCGACACGCCCCGGCAACGGACCGGACGCTGGCGCTGGATCCTGAAGGACCCGCGCTTCGTGCTCGAGAAGGAAACCGTGCAGGACCATCCGCACCGAATGAAGCGAGGGGATGTGTTCGAGCGCATCGCATCGACGAGCTATGTCGCCAATCTTCCCGATGCGGAGAAGGCGATCCTGCGCGACAAGACCGGCAGCATCCTGCGTGAGGCCGGTCTCGGCGACGCCGACGAAGTGGTGTTCCCCTATGTCACGCAGCTCTTCTTGCTGAAGCGGACCTAGATCGGCTTCGAGAAGCCGCGCTGTCGATCAGCGGCGGTTACATCTCCGCACAACTCGCTGTCATCGCCCGGCTCGACCGGGCGATCCGGTATTCCAGAGGCCGTTGTGCTTGAACGAGAGGCCGCGGCGTACTGGATCACCCGCTTTCGCGGGTGATGACAATTGGGAGTGTGGCAACAGCGGTGGTCTACGCCGCTATTGCGCGACGCGGCCTTGCTTGACCGATTCGGTGGCAGGCTGAAGGCCGAGGGTTCATTCACTTGTCGCCCACGACTTTCCATTTTCCATCGGCGCCGCGCCGCAGCGAGGGATCGCCGATGCGGATGTGCTGCGCAAGAAAATCGATGAAAGCTCGGACCCGCGCCGGCAGCGGGCCGGCGTGGCCGACATAGACCGCATGGATGTCCTCGCGGTCGCCGGGGTTGAGATTCTGCAGCACCGGCACCAGACGCCCGGCCTCGATATCGGGGCCGATGTGGAAGAGCGCCAGCCGGCCGAGCCCGATCCCGCCAAGCGTGAGCTGACGCGCGGCTTCGCCGTCGCTGGCGCGGGCCACCGGCGGCGGCAGCGCTTCCTCGATCCGCTCAGCGCGGCGGAACGGCCAGCCGCGGATGCTGCGCGGAAAGGTCCAGCCGATGCCGCGATGGGCGGCGAGGTCGGCCGGCGTCTTCGGCGTGCCGAAGCGGGCGAGATAGGACGGCGCGGCGACCACCGCCATGCGGCTGGTGCCGAGCTTGCGTGCGATCAGCCGCGAGGCGCCGAGCGGGCCGACCCGGATCGCGATATCAGCGCGTGCCTGCATCAGATCGACCAGCGTGTCGGTCAGCACGATGTCGAGCGTGATGTCGGGATGCTCGCGCATGAAGCGCGGCAACAGCGGCATCACATGCAGCATGCCGAACGGGATGTTGCTGTTCACGGTGAGATGGCCGCGCGGCACGCATGAGGCGGCCTCGCGTTCGGCTTCGTCGATATCGGCGAGGATGCGTTGGGCGCGCTGGTAGAAGGCCTGGCCTTCCTCGGTGAGCTGCAGCTTGCGCGTGGTGCGGTTGACCAGCCGCGTGCCGAGCCGCGTCTCGAGCCGCGAGACCAGCTTGCTGACGCCCGACGGCGTCTGGCGCAGGCTGTTCGCGGCAGCCGTGAAGCCGCCGAGATCGACGACGCGGACGAATACGTCCATCTCGCCGGAGCGGTTGGTGTCGGTGCGGGCCATCTTGAATTCAAGTCACAAATGATTGGATTGCGGCCATTCTAATCCTTCCCCGCCCGGACCGCTATCTCGCTTTGCGGAATCCTTTTGTCCGGAGCGACACATGCCTGCTGCAGTCCTTGCCTTGACCGCCGGTGCCTTTGGTATCGGCACCACCGAATTCCTCATCATGGGACTGCTGCTGCAGGTCGCCGCCGACATGCAGGTATCCGTATCCGCGGCAGGCCTGCTGATCTCCGGCTATGCGCTCGGCGTATTCGTCGGCGCGCCGATCCTGACGCTGGCAACGCGGCGGATGCCGCGCAAGGCGGTCTTGCTGGCGCTGATGGCGATCTTCACGCTCGGCAATGCGGCGTGTGCGCTGGCGCCGAGCTACGGGCTTTTGATGGCGGCGCGCATTCTCACCTCGCTGGCGCACGGCACCTTCTTCGGCGTCGGCTCCGTGGTGGCGACAAACCTCGTCCCGGAGGACAAGCGCGCGTCGGCGATCGCCACGATGTTCATCGGGCTCACGGTCGCGACCCTGCTCGGCGTGCCCTTCGGCGCCTGGTTCGGCCTGATGCTCGGCTGGCGCGCGGCGTTCTGGGCGGTGGCGGCGATCGGCGTGATCGCGTTCATCGTTCTGGTCGTGCTGGTCCCCGGCCATGTCGGCGCCAACGACAAGCCCGCGCCGCTGCGCGAGGAGCTCGCCGTGCTCGGCCGCCCGCAGGTCCTGCTCGGACTTGCCATGACGGTGTTCGGCTTCGGCGGGCTGTTCGCGGTCTTCACCTATGTGCAGCCGATCCTGACGCGGCTCACCGGCTTCTCCGACGCCGCGATGTCGCCGATCCTGCTGGTGTTCGGCGCCGGCCTTGCGATCGGCAACGTCGCGGGCGGACGGCTCGCCGACAAGGGACTTGCGCGGGCGCTGCTGGTGTCGCTCGGTGGCCTCGCCGCCGTGCTCGTCGCGCTGACGGCGGTCGTCTCGATCAAGGCATTGGCGGTCGTGCTGCTGTTCATTCTCGGCATCGCCGCGTTCGCGACCGTCGCGCCGCTGCAGCTCCGCGTGCTCGAAGCCGCCGGCGTCGAAGGGCGGACGCTGGCCTCCAGCCTGAACATCGCGGCCTTCAATTTGGGCAACGCGCTCGGCGCCTGGGCCGGCGGCGTCACCATCGATCGCGGCCTTGGCCTCGGCGCGCTGCCGCTGGTGGCCGCCGTCATCACTGCAATCGGCTTGGTGCTTGCGCTGTGGAGCCTGCGCCTCGATCGGCCGATCGCGCTCGCCGCGCAGTGCCCGGCGGAATGAATCGGATCAGGGGAGTATGACCATGGAATACCGCAATCTCGGTGCATCCGGCCTGAAAGTCCCGGTGCTCAGCTTCGGCACCGGCACGTTCGGCGGCCAGGGGCCTTTGTTTTCGGCCTGGGGCCGCAGCGACGCCAGCGAGGCGCGACGGTTGATCGACATCTGTCTCGATGCCGGCGTCAATTTGTTCGACACCGCCGATGTCTATTCGAACGGCGCGTCGGAGGAGATCCTCGGCGCCGCGATCAAGGGCCGCCGCGACAAGGTGCTGATCTCGACCAAGACCGGCCTGCCGATGGGCGACGGCCCGCTCGATGCCGGCACGTCGCGATATCGCCTGGTCGCCGCGGTCGACGCCGCGCTGCGCCGGCTCAACACCGACTATATCGACCTGCTGCAGCTTCATGCCTTTGATGCCTTCACGCCGGTCGATGAGGTGCTGTCGACGCTCGACGCGCTCGTGCGCGTCGGCAAGTTGCGCTATGTCGGCGCCTCGAATTTCTCCGGCTGGCATCTGATGAAATCGCTCGGTGTCGCCGAGCGGCACGGCTGGCCGCGCTATGCGGCGCATCAGGTCTATTATTCGCTGGTCGGCCGCGACTATGAATCCGAGCTGATGCCGCTCGCGCTCGACCAGGGCGTCGGCGCGCTGGTCTGGAGTCCGCTCGGTTGGGGCCGGCTTACCGGCAAGGTCAGGCGCGGGCAGGCATTGCCGAAGACCAGCCGCCTGCATGAGACCGCGCAGTTCGGGCCGGCGGTCGACGATGAGAAGCTTTACGCGATCGTCGACGCGCTGGACGCGATAGCCACAGAGACCGGCCGCAGCGTGCCGCAGATCGCGATTGCCTGGCTACTCACGCGTCCCAGTGTGTCGTCGGTCATCATCGGCGCGCGTGATGAGGCGCAACTGCGCGACAATCTCGGCGCGGTCGGATGGTCGCTCTCGCCGGACCAGATCGCGCGTCTCGACCGCGCGAGCGCGGTGATGCCGGCCTATCCGTACTATCCCTACCGAATCCAGGAAGGCTTCGCGCGCCTCAATCCGCCGCCGGTGTGAGTCCGTCGCAGACCCGGTCTCACGCCTGGACGGTGTGCTCGCAGACCTGCCGGCGGTATTCCGCCGGCGTGACGTTCATGTGCTGCCGGAACACGCGATTGAGGTGGCTTTGATCGGCAAAGCCGGCGAGCAGCGCGATCTCCTTCAGCGCGACGCGGTCCTTGCGCAGATGCTGGCACGCATGCTCGACCTTGCGTCGCAGGACATAGGCATGCGGCCGCATGCCGTAATGCACGCGGAATTTGCGGGCGAACTGCACCGGCGTGCAATTGCAGATGTTCGCCAATTCCTCCAGCGTGATGTTCCGGAAGATGTTCTGCTCGATATAGTCCTCGATCAGCCGGGCATGCGCCGGGCGGAAGCGTCCTTGCGCGCAGGGCATCTTGAACTCGATCGCCGCATATTTCCGCAGGATGTGCACGCTCGCCTGCAGCGCCAGCGCGTCATAACAGAGGCGTCCGCCCGGACCTCCCGAGGCAACCTCCTGAACCATCTGGTCGTTGATCCACGTCAGCATCGGATCTTCGGCCTTGAGCAGATCGTGCAGCTCGATCGCCTCGGCGTCGCGGTCGAAGGCATCGCTCGCCGTCTTCATCATGAGGGCGGGGGAGATATAGAAGTGCGTGACCTCGATGTCATTCTTCCAGTGCCAGCTTGACGGCTCTGCGCGGGTCAGGAGTGACGTGACGCCGCGACCGACGTGATCCTGCTTCCATGCGCCGGTGACGCGGCGGTTCATCGACGTCGTGCCGTCGCGATAGAGCACGAGGAGGAAGTTCTCCGATGGCGGGACCCAGATGTCGGACGGCGCATAGCGGAAGATGCGCAGCCGGAAATCGTTCCTCCCGACCGAGGCGCTATCCAGCTTCAGCTCGCCGGGAGCGTAGCGCGGCAGCTCCTCGACCGTGATCAACTGGCCCATCGCGCGAGCCTCCTCCCTGGGATTCGTGGCGCGGTTGACCGCTTGTTCTTGGCCGGACGGCTGAGCGCAGAATAGGCCGCTTTCGCCATTTGCCAAGGAGACCAATGGCCGGTCGGGCAATTGAACGGCGGCGTTCCAGAGATTGTCGGTTTCATCCAAGCCGCGCGGCCGAACGGCCCGTAGCCTGCTCTGCGTTTCGGCGACAGCGCGAGCGGTCGAGGCCCAAATTGACGCAACGCACCATCATCCGGCGACACCGCGGATGGGAAGATGCGTGCGAGAAGCCAGACACAGGAGGAAATCATGACCGAGACCGTCACAAGGTCGAATGGAAGCAATGGTGCGCATGCAACGACCAAGCTCGACGCCGTGGTCGTCGGCGCCGGCGTCGCCGGTCTCTATCAATTGTTCCGCCTGCGTGAGCAGGGACTGAGTGTGAAGGCGATCGACGCCGGGTCTGGTGTCGGCGGCACCTGGTACTGGAACCGCTATCCCGGGGCGCGCTTCGATTCCGAAGGCCACACCTATCAGTACCTGTTCTCCGAGGAGCTCTACAAAGGCTGGAGCTGGAGCGAGCGCTTCCCGGGCCAGCCGGAAATCGAGCGCTGGCTGAACTACGTCGCCGAACGCCTCGACCTCAGGAAAGATATCCAGTTCGGCACCACGGTGAAGAGCGCGCATTTCAATGAGGCGACGCAACGCTGGCTGGTCGCGACCGACCAGGGCGACGTGATCGATACGCAGTTCCTCGTCACCTGCTGCGGCATGCTCTCGGCCCCGCACGTGTCCTTCCCGGGTCAGGAGACGTTCAAGGGCCAGCTGTTCCACACCGCGCGCTGGCCCAAGGGGCCGATCGAGCTCGCCGGCAAACGCGTCGGCGTGGTCGGCAACGGCGCGACCGGAATCCAGGTGATCCAGTCGATCGCCGGTGAGGTCGGCCATCTCAAGGTGTTCATCCGCACCCCGCAATACATCATCCCGATGAAGAACCCGAAATGGGATGCAGCGGACGCCGAGGCCTACAAGTCGAAGTTCAAGTTCCTCACCGAGCGGTTGCCGAAGACGTTCACCGGCTTCGAATTCGACTTCGAGCACGCCTGGGCCGACCTGACGCCGCGGCAGCGCCGCCAGGTGATCGAGGACTGCTGGAACGACGGATCCCTGAAGCTGTGGGTTTCGTCCTTCGCCGAACTGTTCTTCGACGAAGCCGTCAACGCCGAGATCACCGAATTCGTGCGCGAGAAGATGCGCGAGCGGATCAAGGACCCCAAGCTGTGCGAGCTGCTGATTCCCGCCGATTACGGCTTTGGCACGCACCGGGTGCCGCTGGAGAGCAATTTCCTCGAGGCCTTCCACCGGCCCAATGTCGAGATCGTCAGCGTCAAGAACAATTCGATCGCCCGCATCACGCCTGAGGGCATCCAGACCGCCGACGGCACGGTGCACGAGTTCGACGTCATCATCCTGGCGACCGGCTTCGACGCCGGAACGGGAGCGTTGACGCGCATCGACATTCGCGGCCGCGACGGGCGATCGCTGAAGGACGATTGGGGCAGGGACATCCGCACCACGATGGGCCTGCAGGTCCATGGCTATCCGAACCTGTTCACCACTGCGGTGCCGCTCGCGCCCTCGGCCGCACTCTGCAACATGACCACCTGCCTGCAGCAGCAAGTGGAGTGGATTGCCGATTGCATCAGATATTTGCGCGGCAAGAATCTGAACGTCATCGAGCCGACCAGGGATACCGAGGATCAGTGGGTGGCGCATCACGACGAGACCGCCAACGCAACACTGATCGCGAAGACCAACTCCTGGTACCTGGGCTCCAATGTCGAGGGCAAGCCGCGCCGGGTGCTGTCCTATTGCGGCGGCGTCGGCACCTACCGCCAGAAATGCGACGAGGTCGCCGCCAGCGGCTATCACGGCTTCGCCACGCAGTAGGGCTACGCGGGTCAACATCAGAAAACACAGGAGGAAGACAATGAGCGCGAATTTCAGTGCATCCGCCGATGCAATCCTTGACGGCGTCGTGACTTCAAACCCGCGCGTTCCCGGCGTCGTCGCGATGGTGACCGACCGCCATCGCAACATCTATGAAGGTGCAGCCGGCAAGCGCCGCCTCGACCAGCCGGCCGACATGACGACTGACAGCGTGTTCGCGATCTTTTCGACCACCAAGGCGATCACCGGGACGGCCGTCCTTCAGCTCGTCGAGGAAGGCAAGCTCGATCTCGACGCGCCGGCCAGGACCTACGCGCCCGACATCGGCAAGCTTCAGGTGATCGAGGGTTTTGACGACAAGGGCGAGCCGCGGCTGCGTCCGCCGAAGCGCGACATCACCACCCGCATGCTGATGGTCCATTCCGCGGGTCTGAGCTACGACTTCATCAATCACATCTATAACCGGCTGGCGCAGGAGAAGGGGCAACCCAGCGTCATCACGGCGTCCAAGGCTTCGCTGATGACGCCGCTGCTGTTCGATCCGGGCGAGCGCTGGGAATACGGCACCAACATGGATTGGTGCGGCCAGATCGTCGAGGCCATCACCGGCAGGCGGCTCGGCGAAGTCTTCAAGACACGCATCTTCGAGCCGCTCGGGATCATGGACACGACGTTCGAGCTTACCGACGCGATGCGCCGCAAGCTCGCCGGCATCCACGCCCGCAACGCCGACGGCTCGCTCACGCCGATGGATTTCGAATTGCCGGCCAAGCCCGAGATCCACATGGGTGGGCACGGGCTTTATGGGACGATCGGCGACTACATGCGCTTCATCCGCATGTGGCTGAACGACGGCGCCGGCGAGCACGGGCGGGTCCTCAAGGCCGAGACCGTGCGGATGGCGGAGAAGAACCATCTCGGCAACAACAAGGTCACCGCGATCACCGGCGTGATCACCTCGCTTGCCAACGATGCCGAGTTCTTCCCCGGTCAGTCGAAATCCTGGGCGCTGAGCTTCATGATCAATGACGAGCAGGCTCCGACCGGCCGCCCCGCCGGCGCGCTCGGCTGGGCCGGGCTCGCCAATCTGTTCTATTGGATCGATCGGCAGAACGGTTTTGGCGGGTACTGGGCGACGCAGATCCTGCCGTTTGGCGATCCGACGTCCTTTATCGGCTACATCAATTTCGAGACGGCATTCTACGAATCCCTGAGGCTGCGCAAGGCGGGATAGAGCGTGCCAATCGGAGCGCGCCAAAGCTAGCTCGCTCCGAGCAACTCCGTGATCAGCCCCGCCGCCTTGATCCCGGTGCCGCTGATGATGACGACGGTGCGCTCCGCCGGCCGGATCGCGCCGCGCGCCTTCAGGACGTCGAGCGCGGCGGCGGCCGAGGCCGAGGTCGGCTCGACGAACAGGCCGGTCTGCGCCAATCGCTTCAACGCGGCGACGATGCCGTCTTCGGGAATTGCCACCGTGCCGCCGCCGCTCTCCTTCAGCGCCGCGATCATCTGCTTCAGCCGCAGCGGATGCTTGATCGCGGTGCCCTCGGCGATGGTCTTGCGGACCGCGCGCTCGACCGGCGTGTCGACGCCGGCGGCGAAGCTGGCATCGACCGGCGAGCAGTTGAGCGGCTGGGCCGCGAACAGGCGCGGCAGCCGCGTGATCTGCCCGGCCGCGAAGAGCTCCTTGAAGCCGATATGGCAGCCGAGCAGGCTGCTGCCGGCGCCGACCGGCATGATGACGTTGTCGGGCGCGGTGAAGCCGAAATCTTCCCAGATCTCGTAGGCCAGCGACTTGGTGCCCTGCAGGAAGAATGGCTGCCAGTTGTGGCTGGAGTAGAAGATCTGCTTCGACTGGCGGATCGCCTCCGCCTCCGATTCCTCGCGCGGGCCTTCGACCAGCTGCACCTCGGCGCCGAAGGCGTGCATCTGCGCCACCTTCATCGGCGACGTCGTCGCCGGCGCAAGGATCCTGACCCGCATGCCGCCGGCCGCGCCATAGGCTGAAACCGACGCGCCGCCATTGCCGGAAGAGTCCTCCAGCACCGCATCGACGCCGAGCTGGCGCAGGAACGACAGCATCACCGTGGTGCCGCGATCCTTGAAGCTTGCGGTCGGATTGAACCAATCGAGCTTGAAATGCGGCCGCAGCTCATTCCACGCCTTCTCGACGGCAGGCGTGCAGCCTTCACCCATCGTGATCGGCTGCCTGATTTCGACCGGCAGCGCCGCGCGATAGCGCCACAGCGATCGCGTCGCGCGATCGATGTCGTCGCGGGAGATGCCGGGCAGCGGCGTTATCAGGAGCGGCTTGCCTTCGTCGGAGCACCAGCGCGGGATATCCAGCGGATAGAGTTTTCCGTTGAGCGGGTCGATGTAACTGGGTGAAGGCATCGCTATTCAGTCCTCAAGGCACGGTCCGGCCGGACACATCGCGACCGAGCACGAAAGCCGGCAAGGTCGCAAGGTTGTCACGAACCATGATCGGGGCGGGCACCCCTTCCGGCAGGTTCATTGCGGCCCGATTATGCCACCAAGTCGGCAGATGCACACGTGCCGTGCCGAACAGATCATAGGCCGATCCTGCAACGAACAGGCATCGATTGGCCGGGGCCGGCAGTTCGTCGAGCGCGAGCCGATAGGGTTGCGGCTGCGGCTTGTAATAGCCGGCGCGCTCGACCGTCACGAACACGGTGAGCGGAACGCCGAGGCGATCGGCGGCGATGCGGCCGAGCCGCTCCGAGCAGTTCGTCACGACGCCGAGCGCGACGCCGGCACCGTGCAGCGTTTGCAGGACGTCGCGAACCTCGGGCCAGGGATCAAGTTCGGCGTAGCGTGCGCCGAGCTCCGCGGCCCGTTCGAACGGCAGTCCAACGTTGCGCGCGGCCTCACCCACCAGGTCTTCATAGGGACGGTAGCGCCCGGTGGCGTAGGTATTCCTGAGATACTCGGCCCGCCAACGCAGCCCGGCTTCGTCGGAGCCCGCGACCTTGTTCCAGAGTGTCCAGCTGTCGAGCAGCGCCGTCAGCAGATCGAACAGAACGGCGTCATAGGCTCGGGTCATGAGCTGCGCTCCTTCTCCTACCATCCGCGAAACCGCTCCCATTGCCGGACCGCGCCGGAGCCGGCGGCGACGACATGATAGCGGTCGTGCTGGGCCCCGGTCGCACAAGCATGGTTCGGCAGGATCCGCACCTTGGTGCCGACCGGCAGCGTCACCTGCGGCGCCGTGCTGCCTGAGCGGAGAGCGATGATGCCGTGCTCCTGATTGGTTTCGGTCACGATCAGGTCGCGATACGGCCGTCCATCGATGTCGCAGACGATGCCATAGCCCTGGTCGACCGGCTGCTTCGCGGTGCCGCGATCGCGCGACAGCGCCATCCAGCCGGCGTCGATGAAGGTCCAGCCGCGGTCGGCGCGATGGCCGATCACCGTCGCGAGCACCGACAGCGCGATGTCCTCGACCGCGCAGACCTCGATCCCGGCCATCACAAGGTCGAACATCACGAAGACGCCGGCGCGCACCTCGGTGACACCATCGAGCCGGCGCGCGAAATGCGCTGTCGGCGTCGAGCCGACGCTGACCACGGGGCAGGGCAGTCCGGTCGCGCGCAGCGATTCGGCGCAGGCGACCGCCGCGGCGCGCTCCTGCTCGGCGGCCTGCTCGAGCGCCGCCACGCTGCGGCAGGAATAGGATTCGCCGGCATGCGCCATGACGCCGCGCAACTCGGCGCCGCCTTGATGCAGCGCGCGGCCGATCTCGACCAGCAGCGGGTCGTGCGTGCCGACGCCGGCGCGATGGCCGTCGCAGTCGATCTCGATCAACACGGGAATGCGGTCGTTCGACATGCGGGCCATCGCGGTGACGGCGGCGGCCTGCTCGAGACTGTCGAGCACCACGGACAGGTCCACGCCCCGCCGCCGCAGCGCCGCGATGCGATCGAGCTTCTGCGGCGCGATGCCGACGGCATAGAGGATGTCTTTCACGCCTGCCGCGGCAAACATTTCGGCTTCTTGCAGCGTGGAGACCGCGGCCGGACCAGCCGGACTGTCCATCACGGCGCGCGCCGCCGGAATGGATTTCGCGGTCTTCAGATGCGGGCGGAGCGGCACGCCGAGCCGCGACAGCCGCGTCTTCAGGCGGGCGATGTTGTGCAGCATCCGGTCTTCGTCGAGCACGAGGCAGGGCGTCTCGATTCCGGCGAGCGGATGCGGTGCGTTCGAGGCAAGGGGTGATGACATGCGGCAAGACTAGCCGTTTCCATGCTAAGCACAATTTACCGAATGTCATTCTTATATTAAGCCTGAACTTAATGCTCTCGACCGACGATATCCGCTTTTTCCTGGCGATCGCTGCGGCACGGTCGCTCGCGGCCGCGGCGCGGGCGCTCGACGTCACGCCATCGGCAGTGTCGCAGCGGCTGCAGAGCCTCGAGCAGCGTTTGGGTGTTCAACTGGTCAGCCGCTCGGCCCGGCGGTTGACGCTGACGGACGAAGGCGAACTCCTGATGCAGCGCGGGGGCGCGCTGCTCGACGAGGCCATGGAGTTGACGGAGGCGCTGCGGGCGCGTCGCGGAACCATCGCCGGGCATCTGAAGATTCTCGCGCCGCTCGGCTTTGGGCGCCGCTACATCGCGCCGGTCGTTGCCAGCTTCCGATCCCGCCATCCCGACGTGTCCGTCGAGCTCGAGCTGTCCGATCGGCCGGGGCGTGCGGCTGCCGGCGCGTGGGACGTCATGATCCATATCGGTGCGCTGCAGGATTCCACGCTTCGCTTGCTGCGCCTTGCGCCCAATGAACGCCTGCTCTGCGCCTCGCCGGCCTATCTGAAGCGCCGCGGAACGCCGGCGAGCCCGCAGCAGCTGCGCGGACATGATTGCATCGCACTGCGCGAGAACGAGGAGGACGTGACGCTGTGGCGGTTCTCCCGCAGGCGCGGCGCGGCGGAGCCTGATGTCGTCAGGATCGAGCCGATGCTGTCGAGCAACGACGGCGAGGTCGTGAAGGCCTGGGCGCTCATGGATCACGGCCTGATCGTCAGGTCGGAGTGGGATGTCGCCGAGGATCTCGCCTCTGGCCGGCTGGTGCGGGTTCTGCCGAACTTCCGCCTGCCGCCGGCCGACATCGTCGCGCTCCTCAATCCGGGCCGCGGCGGGCGGGCCCGGCGCACGCAGGCTTTCGTGGAGCATTTGCGCGCCGCCCTCGCGCCGCCACCATGGCGCAGCAGGCCGCGCTGACAGACAGCGATCGCTTACGCCGCGCCGGCCTGCCGGCTCAGATAGCCCTTGGCAAAATCGAGATACCAGTCGAGGCAGCCGGGATTGGCCATCGCATCGCGGTTGATGACCTTCTCGACGGGATGGCCGAGCAACAGCTTCTTGACCGGCAGCTCCTGCTTCTTGCCGGACAGCGTGCGCGGAATCTCCGCCACGACGAAGATGTCGTTGGGCAGGAAGCGGCGCGACAGCCCGGCCTCGACCGCCTTGTTGATCTTCGCCTTCATCGCGGCGTCAAGGGCAATGCCCTGGCGCAGCACCACGAACAGCGGCATGTAGCTGTCGCGGCCGAGATATTCGAGGTCGACCACCATCGAATCCAGCACCTCCGGCAGCGCCTCGATCGCGGAATAGAGCTCGCTGGTGCCCATCCGCAAGCCATGGCGGTTGATGGTGGCGTCGCTGCGGCCGTAGATCACGCAGGAGCCGTCGGGGTTGATCTTGAGCCAGTCGCCATGCCGCCACACCGGGCCGCGGCCGGAGCCGTCGAAATTGTCGGGATAGGTCTCGAAATAGCTGGAAAGGTAGCGCGCGTTGCCGGGATCGTTCCAGAACCGCAGCGGCATCGAGGGCAGCGGCTCGGTGCAGACGAGTTCGCCGACCTCGTCGATCACGGCGCGGCCCTGCTCGTCGAACGCGTCCACCGCGCAGCCGAGCAGGCGGCATTGCATGATGCCCGGCGTCTGCGGCAATTCGCGATTGCCGCCGATGAAGGCGCCGGCGAAGTCGGTGCCGCCGGAAATATTGGCCCACCACATATCGGCCTGCGCGGCGTTGCCGTTCTGCTTCGCTAGCGCGGCGAAGCGCTCGTTGAACCAGGCTTGGGTGTCGGCTGAGAGCGGCGAGCCGGTCGAGCCGAGCGCGCGCAGGCCCGAGAGGTCGCCGACATCTGCGAGATCGATCTCCGCCTTGGTGCAATTGGCAAAGAACGCCGCCCCTGCGCCGAAGAAGGTGGCCTTGGCGTCGGCGACGAAGCGCCACAGCGTGGTCCAGTCCGGCTTGTCCTTGGTGCCGCCGGGACTGCCGTCGAAAATGCAGCAGGTCGTGCCGTTGAGCAGGCCGTTGGCCTGGCAGTTCCACATGATCCAGCCGGTCGAAGAGTACCAGTGAAAGCGTTCGCCGAACGAGTTTGGCTGATAGCTGCAGCCGACGTCGTTGTGCAGCGTCGAGAGCGGCAGCGCCACGACGATGATGCCGCCATGGCTGTGCAGGATCGGCTTCGGCAATCCGGTGGTGCCCGAGGAATAGACGATCCAGAGCGGATGATCGAACGGCAGCCATTCCGGCTCGAAGGTGTCGATCTCCGCGCTCTGGCCCGCGAGGATCGATGACAATCGCGTCCCGGACGGCGCGGCGTCGCTGTGCAGGATGACATGCTGCACGGTCGGCAGCGCGCGCCGCAATTCCTCGATCACACCTTGCCGGTCGTGGCGCCGGCCGGCATAGGTCACGGCGTCGCAGGCGATCAGCACCTTCGGCTCGATCTGCTTGAAGCGATCGATCACCGCGGGCGCCGCCATGTCGGGCGCACAGACGCTCCAGACTGCGCCGAGGCTCGCGGTCGCGAGGAACGCGATGATCGTCTCGGGAATGTTCGGCAAGTAGGCGGCGACCCGGTCGCCGGCGCCGACGCCGTTGGCCTTCAGATGCAGCGCCAGCGCTGCCGATTTGCGCTGCAGTTCGGGCCAGCTCGTCTCGGACAGCTTGCCGTCCTCGCCGCTCGAGATCAGGGCCGGCAGTCCTGCGGCATGCGCCGGCGCGACATGGCGGAAGACCTGGCGCGCGTAGTTCACCGAAGCGCCGGGAAACCACACCGCGCCCGGCATCTTGCGCTCGGCCAGCACCGCCGAATGCGGCGTCGGCGAGCGCAGGTCGAAATAATCCCAGACGCTCTGCCAGAAGCCGTCGATATCGGTGACCGACCAGCGCCGCAGCGCCTCGAAATCCGCAAACTCAAGGCCGCGCGTCTGCTTCAGCCACTGGCGGTAAAGGGCCATTTGCGGGGCGTAAGCTGCTGTCATGGGCGTTTCCGAAAGTCCTTGTGTCGTGGCGGGCGGTCGAGGCCCGCCAGCGTGTCTTAACATAGTGATGCGAGCGCGGGGAACGCAGTCGAACTGCTGCCTGCGTCATATTCTTACCGCCGCCGCAGCGTGCTATTCCATCGGGCGCGGCTGATTCCATGCGGCAACCGAATCGAGCGGCCATGTCCATCGGCGAACTTTTCATCCTCGGCTTCTACGGCAAGGTCATTCCGCCTTGGCTGAAGGAATTTGCCGGGCAATTCGGGCTCGGCGGGGTGATCCTGTTCGACTATTCCTGCCAGACCCGGCAGTACGACAACAACATCGCCTCGCCCGCGCAGGTGCAGTCGCTCTGCGCCGAGATCGCGGCGCTGCCGTCGCGGCCGCTGGTCTTCATCGACCAGGAGGGCGGCCTGGTGCGCCGGCTCAAGGAGACCAGCGGCTTTCGGCCGCTGCCGAGCGCGAAGGAGTTCAATCTGCTCGCGCGTGCGGAAAAGCAGACGGTGCTGGCCGCAAGCTATGGCGAGCTGCGCCGGCTCGGCATCCGCTACAATTTCGCGCCGGTCGTCGACGTCGACTACAATTCGGACAATCCCAACATCGGCAGGATCAAACGGTCCTATTCGCCCGATATCGGTGAGGTCGAGGCCAATGCCCGGCTGGTCGACGCTGCGGCGCGGCAGGCGAGAGTAGGCCTCTGCCTGAAGCATTTTCCGGGCATCGGCGGGGCGAGCGTCGATTCGCACCTGGAGTTCATGGACATTTCCGATGCGCTGCGTCCCGAGCAGGAGGAACTGTTCTACGCGTTGGCGCCGCGCATCTATGGCGATGCGGTGCTGGTCAGCCACGCCATTGTCCGGCAGTGGGACGCACAGCATCCGATGACACTGTCATCGGCCGGCCTTGGCCGGCTTCGCCGTCGCCTGCCCGAGACGCTGCTGATCACCGACGACATGCAGATGCAGGGGCTGCAGAAGGCGCTCGGCACAAGCGCGGCCAGCCTGCAGTCGATCGCCGCCGGCATGGACATGATCTGCATCGGCAACAATCTGTTCGACCAGGAGCAGGAGATGGCCGGCATCGCCGCGGCGGTCGCGGGTGCGGTGCAAGACGGGGCGCTGGATCGCGCCGCGGTTCAGCGCTCCATTGCGCGGGTGCGAAAGCGCAAGGCGCTGCTCGCCTGATGGCATTGAACGAAATTCCGCGCCGAGCGACCACAAGAGGTGGAACCAAATTTCATTGCCGCGATTTAACAATGACGCTCATCGGGGCTGACAACCATGAAGATGCTCAAGCGTCTCTTCCGATTGACCTGGCTACGTCGGGCCGCACGCAAACCAGCCGATTTTCCGCCTGCTTCCATCGATCCCGACGAATTCAGCCGCCTGCTTTGCAGCGGGCGCGCCGAGGATTTGCGGATACTGGCAAAGAGATTGAGCCAGCGCTCGCGGGCCCACGCATAGACGGTGGATCGGATCTCATCACGCGGCCGGTTCTCGGCTGAACCGGCAGGTCCGACGCGCGGCCGTGACTCCCGGCGCCGGTCTCGATGCGATCAGCTACTGCTTTGCTTTTTCATGATTGCCGATCCCGACCGCCTTGTAGTCGTAGGTCGGGTAGAACTCGGTGTGGTAGGCGCCCCAGGCACTGTTCTCGATGATGCGGTTGACCTCGCGCAGCCGCGATGCCGGCAGCCGCAGCGTCACCACCTGGCCAATCCCCATCATCACGTACCAGCTGACGACCTCGACACCATCGGGCGGAAACGCCTTGTAGAAGCCCTGCCGCTCAAGCTGGGTATTGAGCTCACCGAGCGGTCGTGACTGATCATGCTTGAAGAAGATGGTGAGCATGACCGCGTTGTCGGGCGTCGGCGTTGCATCGCCGGTCGGCGAGGTCTGGGCCTGCGCGCCGGCGCCAAGCAGCAGTGCCGCGGCGAGCGCCGCAATCGTCATCCAGGATATCCGGGATCCGTTCCGCCCTCGCTTCATGGCCGCGCCCTTGTTGCTGATCGGGAGGCGGCGATCATCGCGACGCCTGTCGGGGCTGTAAATTGACATTCGCCTGATCCGATGCCTGCCCAATGCGCTCCCGATGCTCGGTTGATGTGAACCGTCTCATAGGTGCGCGCGCCCGCGTGCGGTATGCCGAGGCCATCCCGATGCCGAGAGGGATGATCGATGACGACCCGGCGAATGGCGTATTGGTGGTTCAGGTTCGTTCTTTCGGGCCGGTTCCTGCAGAAATTCCTTCGGCTCCGGCGCCTCTGAGGCGATGCCGGGCCGCGAATTCCGGCCTTTTCCAATCCGGAACCAAGGGCCGGAAACGGCTGGCCGAACCGTTCAAGGTCGATGCCAGGCAGAGAATCCCGCCGGTGGCAACCTTGGTCACCCGTCCCGTAAGAATACTGTAATTCGACTCAAATATGCGAGATTCGTTGCCAAATCAGCGGTAATCTGCGCCTGCTTGGCAGGTCGGGGCCCGAAGTCACAGTTGCGTCACCCGTAGTTTTACGGAGTCCCGTGTTAACGCGGCCACAAGTTCACCTTTGGTAAACCATACTTATGACGCAACATGACAATCGAGCCGAGGCGCGCCTTCCGGCATGGACGGGTGGAACCGCGACGCTCGAGCCGCAGCCGCTTGAGACTCAGGGAGCCGCAGTGTCGCGGCCGCAGGCGGACGCCGGTGCCGCAATCGTCCGGCAGTTCAATGGGCCGGTAACGGCGCTGCTGCTCTATATGAACGAGCTCAAACAGCACAGTCAGCAATTCGCACACGCGCCCGGCAATGGCGTCTATCTGCGGCAGGTGATCGAGAATGCGCTCGAGCAGACCGAGCGCGTGTCCGCGATGCTGAAGCAGATTTCCGACCTCTATCCCAATGCCGTCCCGGCCACCGATCTCAAGCCGCCGGGCGACGACAAGCCGGCAGGCTCCCGGTCGCCGGATGTCATGTTCGCGCCGGAAGCCGGCCGCAAGCCGTTGACCAAGCGCGAGCGTGAAGTGCTCAGCTTGATCAGCGACGGCTATTCCAACAAGCAGGGCGCGCTGCGGATGAACATCAGCCCGCGCACGTTCGAGAGCCATCGCGCCGAGGCCATGCGCAAGCTCGGGGCGCGCAACACTGCCGATCTCGTCCGCAAGGCCTTGCTGCATTCCGCATAGAGCGTTTTCAAGCGAAGTGGTTCGCGCAAAGAAGACGCGTCGAAACTGAAATCCGGAGCGCCGTTCCGATTCCATCGGAGCGGGGCTCTGGGCGTGTTCGGCTCGTTAGAACCCGGTTCTCAGAAATCGTCTTCCGCGGCGAAGCACAGGCGCGGCGCGAGCCGCGCGGCCGGCGCGGCGGCCTTCGGTTCATCCGGAACGATCGTGACCACCCATGCCGCCGTCGCGCCAGACTTGCTTTCGACGATCGCGCGCACGCGTCCGGTGACGGTCGCGCCGGCCGACCGTACGGTGGCGGGCCGGCCGTTGAACTGGGCCATGCGGAAGCGCCGGGCTTCCTTCCGGTCGGTCGTCTGGTACGTGAACATCGGCTCCCCCGTGCGTCCACGCAACTGTGGGGATGCAGCGTTATCCGACGGTGAAAATCGCACGCCGTAGAAGTACGGCTTGCACGGCGGTCAGAGCGCTTTTGAGCGAAGCGGGTGCCGGCTCGCGCGAAGACAACGCGGCAAGATAACGAACTCTAGCGGCCGACTTCCTGACAATTCAGCAGTCCCGCATATTGCGCCTTGACCGCGGCGTAGCATTCGCACGCGGTCCTGATCAGCCCATCCGCGTTGGTGATCTCGATGTGCCCGCGGCTGTAGTGGATGAAATTGGCCTGTTGCAAGGTATGCGCGACCAGCGACACGCTGTTGCGGCGCGCGCCGATCATCTGCGCCATCGCCTCTTGCGTCAGGACGATCTTGTTGCTGCCGGAGAGATCGCGCGTGTGCAGCAGGCATCGCGCCAGCCGTGACTCCACGGTGTGCGCGGCGTTGCAGCCGGCCGTCTGCTGGATCTGGGCGTAGACGGCAAGCCCATGCCGGATCAATCTCGCGCGAAGCGTCGGGCTCTGGCCGGCAGCCACGCGCAACGGCTCGAGTTCCACGGTCGAGGCGACGCCGGGCACCAGCACCGTGGCGTTGTTGAGGACAGGTCCTTCGACCAGCGGGGCGAATGCGCCATAGATGCTGTCTCGGCCGACCATCGCGACCTGCACGCGCTCGCCTTTTGCGAGCCTGACCACCAGCGAGATCACGCCCTTGTGCGGCATGTATGTCCGCTTGAGCATCTCGTCGGTCTCGACCAGGACCGAATTGGCGGCGAGGTCGACTGTCCGCAGATGCGGCCGAATCAACTCGAAATCGCTTGCCGAGAGCGACGCCAGAAATCCGTTGGGTGATCGAGGAACCGTTTCCAAAGCAACCTCCAGCCTTCCGGCAAAGCTTGTCTCTGGGCCCCAGGGCTGACGTGCGGCTGGACGTCCTTGCAACCTATTCTGGCACGTCAGGGTTCCGATGGAAACATGTCTTGGTTCCAATAGAAATAGACCTATCGCCGCACGTCCGCGTTGTCTGGCCGGTCACCGTTGGGGCAGGGTGGCGCGCCGGTCAGTCTTGCGGCCCGATCAATTGTTCGGCGTGCGCCTTGACCGTCGCGTAGCATTCACACGCCGCCTTCCGCAGCCCGTCGATATCGGTGATCTCGATATGACCGCGGCTGTAACGCAGGATGCCGGCCTGCTGAAACCCATGTGCGACAATCGAAACCGCATTGCGCCGGACGCCGATCATCTGCGCCAGCATCTCCTGAGTGAGCGGCAACGCCTCGCTGCCGCACAAATCGCGCGCGCGCAGCAGCCATCGTGACAGCCGTGCCTCCACCGGATGGGAAACATTGCAGGCGACGGATTGTTGCGTCTGCGCCATCAGCGCCTGCTCATAGAGCGCAACGAGGGTCCGGAAATCCGCGCTGCGATCTACTGCCTCGCGGAAATCCTCCGCCCGCACCATCGAGGCCGAGCCCGGCACCACGACAATCGCGTCGGCAAGCAGCGGCCGCTCGTGCAGGGCGGCAGACGCGCCCACGGCGCCGTCACGACCGATGGTTGCAATTTCGACAGATTGCCCGTCGGACAGATTGATCATCATCGAGACCACGCCGCCATGCGGAAAATAAACCCGCTGCACCGGCGCGCCGGCATCGGCGAGCGCCATTTCCCTGGTCAGGTCGACGGTTTCGAGAAGGGGATGAAGTTGCGCGTACTCCGTGGAGGGAAGTGCTTGCAACAGACGATTGGGCGGACGCGATACCGCGGACATTGGTGCTCCTGCCGAGGGCGGGAGCACTACGGTCTCGCATCACCTACTCTTGGCGTGTGGAATGATTGCGAACATAGCTTGCCTGTCCAATTGCACAAGGGTTGTGGTGTTGAAACTATACCCTCTAGAGGGCAGACGGCGTGGCCGCCGCCGGCACCGGTGATCGACGTCGATTCGCGGGGCGCGCGATACGAGCGCGACTTTGTCTCTCATTTATTGATTTCCATTAACTCTGTTCTTTGCCGGACTTTGCATCGTGGTGACCTGCAACGCCGGCTATCGACGCGCCGGGCGGTAGCGCCGGGATGCCGCAAGTCCTGCACATGCGCAGGAAATTCGCGGCCATGACGTCGGTCCGGCGCCGAACGCGCGCTGCCGCGGTCAGCCATCGCGCTGGCCGCCCGTCGAATCACCGGCAAGGCCATTCTGGGTATTTGTACGGATCAGCCCTTTAACGAACGGGTAGCGCGGACGGACCAGTGTGGCGTGGGTCGCCGTGCGAAATTTACGGCGTCGCGTCAATCGTGTTCATCCAGAAGGGTATCCAGTATGTCCGGCATCGTTCTTTCGGCATCGGTCCGTCAAAACCTGCTTTCGCTGCAGTCGACCGCTGACCTGCTCGCCACCACGCAGAACCGCTTGTCCACCGGCAAGAAGGTCAACACTGCTCTCGACAATCCGACCAACTTCTTCACGGCACAGTCGCTCGACAACCGCGCCAGCGACATCAACAACCTGCTGGACGGCATCGGCAACGGCGTGCAAGTGCTGCAGGCCGCCAACACCGGCATCACCTCGCTGCAGAAGCTCGTCGACAGCGCCAAGTCGGTCGCCAACCAGGCCCTGCAGGCCGCGGTCGGCTATTCCGCGAAGTCGTCGGTGACGACCGCTGCGATCCCCGGCGCCACCGCTGATAACCTGCTCGGCACCGCGACCCCGACCAACGCAACCCTCACCAGCACCGCCGCCTATACCGGCATCGACCTCACCGCGGCCGGCGCGAACCTGACGTTCCAGATCAACAGCCAGACTGTGACCTTGAACTCGGGTGCGAACTATTCCGCCACCCAGGTTCGCGACGCCATCAACACGCAGGTCGGCGCCAGCGCCAAGGTCGCCGCCTCGATCGACGGCACCGGCAAGCTGGTCCTGACCAGCACCAACACCGCCGGCGCCGGCGACACGCTGACGGTCGGTACGTTCAGCTCGGGCGACGCGACGCAGCTCGGCCTCCCGGCCGGTGCGACGGCGACCGCAAACGGCACGGCTGGCGCGAGCCCGCTGGATACGCTCACGCTGACCATCGGCGCAACCGGCAACGGCACCGCGACCAACATCACCTTCGGCACCGGTGCCGGCAAGGTGAAGTCCCTCAACGACCTGAACGCCGCACTCGCGGCCAACAACCTGCAGGCCTCGCTCAGCGCGGCCGGTGCGCTCACCATCAGCACCACCAACGATGCCGCTTCGGCGACCATCGGCACGATTGGCGGCACGGCTGCCGGCGCCGGCAAGCTGTTCAACGGCCTCACGGGCAGCGCTCCGGTGCAGGACCCGACTGCGCTGGCGAACCGCGCCAACCTGGTCAACCAGTACAACAACATCCTGGACCAGATCACCACGACCGCCCAGGACGCGTCGTACAACGGCATCAACCTGCTCAACGGCGATCAGCTCAAGCTGACCTTCAACGAGACGGGCTCCTCGACGCTGAAGATCCAGGGCGTGACCTTCGACGCCACCGGCCTCAACCTCACCAAGCTGACCGCCGGCACGGACTTCGTGGACAACGCTTCGGCCAACGCCACGCTGAAGACGCTGAACAGCGCGAGCGGCCTGCTGCGCACCCAGGCTTCGACCCTCGGTTCGAACCTGTCGATCGTGCAGATCCGCCAGGACTTCTCGAAGAACCTGATCAACGTGCTGCAGACCGGCTCGTCCAACCTGACGCTGGCCGACACCAACGAGGAAGCGGCCAACAGCCAGGCGCTGTCGACCCGTCAGTCGATCGCAGTGTCCGCGCTAGCGCTGGCCAACCAGTCGCAGCAGAGCGTTCTGCAGCTGCTCCGCTAAGCGTAGCCGCGACAGACATCGACTATCGAGGCGGCGGAGGAAACTCCGCCGCCTTTTGCTTTGGTTGCGCTTAACCATCCTGCCGGCTTCAACCAAAGGGCGATCGCGTTGTGATGCAGGCGGTCGGCATGTCGCGAACGTTTCGCAAGACTTAGCGGTCCTCAATTCCAATTAGTTCAAATTGCGATGAGCGATGGAACGGCCTCTTTCCCGTCCGGGTGGTAAGGGCCTGTCCTTGTGAGACTGGCCGTGATGTCGTGATGCGTCGTCGAACTGCTGAAGCGCTTCATCGTCCGTATTTGCACGGACGGCAAAATTAACGTCGCCGTGAAGCCGGCCAAGTTATCGATGCAAGGCGAGCGTTCCGTAGCACCTTGAGGGGACCTATCCATGGACGATCTGTTGCGCGAGTTCCTGACGGAGAGCAGCGAGAGCCTGGATACGGTCGACAACCAGCTGGTGCAGTTCGAGCAGGACCCGAACAACGCGAAGATCCTGGATAACATTTTCCGCCTGGTGCACACCATCAAGGGGACCTGCGGCTTCCTCGGGCTGCCGCGGCTCGAGGCGCTGGCGCATGCCGGCGAGACGTTGATGGGCAAATTCCGCGACGGCATGCCGGTGAAGGCGGAAGCCGTGACGCTGATCCTGTCCTCGATCGACCGCATCAAGGAGATCCTCGGCGGCCTTGAGGCGACCGAGGCCGAGCCTGAAGGCAACGACCGCGATCTGATCGATCAGCTCGAGGCCATGGTCGAGCACGGCATGGCGGCGATGTCCGATTCGACGCAGTCGATATCGTCAGGCTCGACGCAGTCGATGCCGGCTGCGGCTGAAGAAGACGTGCCGGTCGTCGAAGCCCCGTCGGTGCAGGCGGCAATGACCGAGGGCACGCTGGTGGTGCAGACGCTGGAGCGTCCGCTGCGCCCGGGCGAGGTCTCGCTCGATGAGCTCGAGCGCGCCTTCCGCGAGACCGAGACCGAAGTCGCCGCACCCGCGCCGGCCGCGAAGCCCGCTGCCGCAGCACCCGCCGCCGAGCCCGCTGAAGCCGCCAGGAAGCCGGCCCGCAAGGCCGCCGGTGAAGACGTCCAGGAAGGCGACAAGATCGCCAACCAGTCGATCCGGGTCAATGTCGACACCCTCGAACACCTCATGACCATGGTCTCCGAGCTGGTGCTGACCCGCAACCAGCTGCTGGAGATCTCGAGGCGCAACGAGGACACCGAGTTCAAGGTGCCGTTGCAGCGGCTCTCCAACGTCACCGCCGAGCTGCAGGAAGGCGTCATGAAGACGCGCATGCAGCCGATCGGCAATGCCTGGCAGAAGCTGCCGCGCATCGTCCGCGACCTCTCCGGCGAACTCGGCAAGCAGATCGAGCTGGAGATGCACGGCGCCGACACCGAGCTCGACCGCCAGGTGCTCGACCTGATCAAGGATCCGTTGACGCACATGGTGCGCAACTCCGCCGACCATGGGCTCGAGACCACCGCCGAGCGGGTCGCCGCCGGCAAGGGAGAGCAGGGCACCATTCGCCTCTCCGCCTATCACGAAGGCGGCCACATCATCATCTGCATCGCCGACAATGGCCGCGGGCTCAACACCGAGCGGATCAAGGCCAAGGCGCTCCAGAACGGTCTCGTCACCGAGGCCGAGCTCGAGAAGATGACCGAGGCCCAGATCCACAAGTTCATCTTCGCGCCGGGCTTCTCGACCGCCGCGCAAGTGACCTCGGTGTCCGGCCGCGGCGTCGGCATGGACGTGGTGCGCACCAATATCGACCAGATCGGCGGCACCATCGACATCAAGAGCGTGGCCGGCGAGGGCGCTTCGGTCACCATCAAGATCCCGCTGACCCTGGCGATCGTCTCCGCCTTGATCGTGGAAGCCGGCGGCGACCGCTTTGCGATTCCCCAATTGTCCGTGGTCGAGCTGGTGCGGGCCCGCGCCAACTCCGAGCACCGCATCGAGCGCATCAAGGACACCGCAGTCTTGCGGCTGCGCAACAAGCTGCTGCCGCTGATCCATCTCAAGAAGCTGCTCAAGATCGACGACGGCGCGACCACGACCGATGCCGAGAACGGCTTCATCGTGGTCACGCAAGTCGGCAGCCAGACCTTCGGCATTGTGGTCGACGGCGTGTTCCACACCGAGGAGATCGTGGTCAAGCCGATGTCGACCAAGCTGCGGCACATCGACATGTTCTCCGGCAACACCATTTTGGGCGATGGCGGTGATCATGATCATCGACCCCAACGGCATCGCGAAAGCCCTCGGCGCGTCCGGCTCGTCGGCCCATGACCTCGCCGACGACAATGCCGCGGCGCATGCCGCAAGCGGCGAGCAGCTGACCTCGCTGTTGGTGTTCCGCGCCGGCTCCTCGCAGCCCAAGGCGGTGCCGCTCGGCCTCGTCACCCGGCTGGAGGAGATCGCAACCGACAAGATCGAGCTCTCGAACGGCCGCTACATGGTGCAGTACCGCGAGCAGCTGATGCCGCTGGTGCAGATGGCCGGCGTCGAGGTGCAGAGCCAGGGCTCGCAGCCGATCCTGGTGTTCGCCGACGACGGCCGCTCGATGGGGCTCGTGGTCGACGAGATCATCGACATCGTCGAGGAGCGGCTCAACATCGAGGTCGCGGGTTCGCAGGACGGCATCCTCGGCTCGGCCGTGATCAAGGGCCAGGCCACCGAGGTGATCGACGTCGGCCACTTCCTGCCGATGGCGTTCGCCGACTGGTTCTCGCGCAAGGAGATGCGCCCGTCGGCCTCGGCGCAGTCGGTGCTGCTGGTCGACGACTCCGCGTTCTTCCGCAACATGCTGGCGCCGGTCTTGAAAGCCGCCGGCTACAAGGTCAGGACCGCGGGCGGCGCGCAGGAAGGGCTCGCCGCGCTGCGTTCGGGACAAAGCTTCGACGTCGTGCTGACCGACATCGAGATGCCCGAGATGAACGGTTTTGAGTTCGCCGAGAACATCCGAAGTGACCACAACTTCAACCAGCTGCCGATCATCGCGCTGTCGGCGATGGTGTCGCCGGCGGCGATCGAGCGCGGCCGGCAGGCCGGCTTCCACGACTATGTCGCCAAGTTTGATCGTCCCGGGCTGATCGCGGCGTTGAAAGAGCAGACCGCCGAACTGCGCCGGGCGGCATAACCGGGCTTGAAGGGACGATACGATGACCAGCAAGACCGAGACCAGCGAAGGCGCGATGGCCGAATACGTCACCGCCGTGATCGGCGGGCAGCTGTTCGGGCTGCCGATCTCGCGGGTGCAGGACGTGTTCATGCCGGAGCGGCTGACGCGGGTGCCGCTGGCTTCCAGCGAGATCGCCGGCGTGCTCAATCTGCGCGGCCGCATCGTCACCGTGGTCGACATGCGCGCCCGGCTCGGGCTGCCGAAGGCCGATGACGGTAAGCCTCCGATGGCGGTCGGCGTCGACCAGCGCGGCGAATCCTACGGCCTGTTGATCGACCAGATCGGCGAGGTGTTGCGGCTGCCCGACGACAGCCGCGAGGACAATCCGGTCAACCTCGATCCCCGCATGGCCAAGCTCGCCGGCGGCGTCCACCGCCTCGACGGCCAGCTCATGGTCGTCCTCGATGTCGATCGCGTGCTCGAACTGGTGCCCAAGACCGATCCAAGGACAGCTGCTGCAGCGTAACACTCCACCGCGGAGACGGTGGATTCCACAAGGAGGCCAACACATGAAGACATGTCTCGTCGTCGACGATTCCGGCGTGGTGCGAAAGATCGCGCGCCGCATCCTCGAAGGAATGGAGTTCACCGTCATCGAGGCCGAGGACGGCGCGGTCGCGCTCGAAGCCTGCAAGCGCGCGCTGCCGGATGCCGTGCTGCTCGACTGGAACATGCCGGTCATGGACGGCTTCGAATTCCTCGTGCAGCTCCGCCGCATGCCCGGCGGCGATCAGCCCAAGGTCGTGTTCTGCACGACCGAGAACGGCATCGACCACATCTCGCGGGCGCTGCATGCCGGCGCCAACGAATACATCATGAAGCCGTTCGACAAGGACATCGTGATCGCGAAATTCCAGGAAGTGGGCCTGCTGGCGCTCGACGCGTCGGCCGAAGCCTGACACCCCGTTTCACCATTCAGTCCCTTGTGAGGCTCCCGTGACGCCCCCCGACTACGAGTATCTGCGTAAGCTGCTGAAGGACCAGTCCGGTCTCGATCTGTCCGCGGACAAGCAATATCTGATCGAGAGCCGCCTGCTGCCGCTGGCGCGCAAGAGCGGCCTGTCCGGCATCCCCGACCTGGTCGCCAAGATCAAGGCGGGCTCGTCCGCGCACACCGTCCAGGTGGTCGAAGCCATGACCACCAACGAGACGTTCTTCTTCCGCGACAAGGTGCCGTTCGAGCACTTCCGCGACACCATCATGCCCGAGGTGCTGAAGGCACGTGCCGCGCGCCGCAGCGTCCGGATCTGGTGCGCCGCTGGCTCGACCGGCCAGGAGCCCTATTCGCTGGCGATGTGCCTGAAGGAAATGGGCGCGGCGCTTGCCGGATGGCGCGTCGAGATCATCGCGACCGATCTGTCGCAGGAGGTGCTGGAGAAGTCGAAGGCCGGCATCTACAGCCAGTTCGAGGTGCAGCGCGGGCTGCCGATCCAGATGCTGGTCAAGTACTTCAAGCAGTCGGGTGAATTCTGGCAGGTCAATCCCGAATTGCGCGCGATGGTGCAGCACCGCCAGCTCAATTTGCTGCACGATTTCTCCCAGCTCGGCACGTTTGATGTGATCTTCTGCCGCAACGTGCTGATCTATTTCGATCAGGACACCAAGATCAACATCTTCAACCGTCTCGCCCGCTTGATGGAGCCCGACGGCTTCCTGGTGCTGGGTGCCGCCGAAACCGTGGTCGGCCTGACCGACACGTTCAAGCCGCTTCCCGAGCGACGTGGCCTGTACCGGCCGAGCGGGGTGCGGGGCGGGCTCGCCATGCCTAGGCCTGCGATGGCGGTCGGATATTGAGCGATGACCGAGGACGGCAAATCCATTGAGCGGGTCACCTTCAGCCGGGGCGTCGATGTCTGCATCATGGCCATCGACGGCACCTGGCGGCGCGACTGCCAGCTCAATGCCATCTCCGACACCGATGCGTCGCTGACGGTCGAAGGTTCCATTCAGGGGCTCAACCTGAAGGAGTTTTTCCTCCTGCTGTCCTCGACCGGACTTGCCTATCGCCGTTGCGAACTGGTCCGCGTCAACGGCACCGAAATGGACATCAGCTTCCTCAAGGGCAAGTCGAGCAAGCGGCGATCGTCCGCCGATGAAGAGCGGGCCAGGGCCTGACGCCAAGAAGGCCTGATCCGGCCGGGCGGGCAAGGCCCGCGGCCAATCCGGACGATGCGTGGAACAGATCGTCGCCTGATGGGTTGGGCGTCGTCGGGACAATCGAGGTGATCGGGCCGAACCCGTCGGTTGCGGCGGGTCAGTTCAGCAGACGCGCCGGTGCCCCGGAATCGCGCAGCCGGTCGAGCGCCGCGCCGAGGCCGGCATCGCAGGCTTTCAGGGCGGTGGACGCTGTGAGGCGGCGCGGGGTAACGTCGTCGCGAACGACGATGTCGGTGTCGGCCTGCCGCTCGGCCAGCACGGCCTCGCGCGCAATCGCCGCTTCGATCAGCCGCAGGCTCGCCTGGACATGGCCAATCAGCGCGACCAGGTCCGTCACGATCAGACCGTAGGGATCATTGCCCTCGTCCAAGCGCACTGCAACTCGGTCCGCCGCTGCATTTTCCATGCATGTTTCTCCACTGCCCCCACTTTTAGGGAACGCGGTGCTACTTGTGCGTTAAGCGGACGTCCCGTACAAATACGGGTCCATTGATCGAGATGGTCTAGTTAGTTCTTGTGCGGTCAGGGCAGCACGCTTCACCACTGATGGACGATGCATATGGTTGAGAATGGCGCTCCGCGCGGGGAAATCTTTGTAGTCGACGACGATCCTGCCGTTCGCGAGACGCTTTCAGTGGTCCTGTCGACCGCTGGTTACAAGGTGATCTGCTTTGCGGACGGCGCGGCGTTGCTCGCGGTGGCGCGCAGCAGGACGCCGGCCTGCATCCTGCTCGACGTGCATATTCCCGGCAAATCCGGCCTCGATATCCTGAGGGAGCTGCATGGCGAGGATTATCCGGCGCCGATCTTCATGATCTCCGGTCAGGGCGACATCGCAATGGCGGTCAGCGCCATCAAGAACGGCGCGCTCGACTTCATCGAGAAGCCGTTCCGCGGCAACGAGATCGTGAGCCGTCTGAACGAGGCGATCGACGCCTACACCAGGCGCCAGGCCGAGACGTCGGCGTCGCGGATCGCCGCGCTGCACTTCCCGGGTCGCGAGCCGCTGACCCGCCGCGAGCGCGAGGTGCTCGAGCAGTTCACCGCGGGCGCCTCCAACAAGGAAGCCGGGCGCCACCTCGGCATCAGTCCGCGCACGATCGAGGATCACCGCGCCAACATCATGAAGAAGCTCGGCGCGCGCAACGCCGCCGATCTGGTTCGCATCGTGATGACGGCGCAGCAAAAATAAGCCAAGGCCGGTTTACGTTCCGATTGCCACGTTGCGGAGCCCGCGCGGCGCACGTTCAGCGAACGGCACGTCTGCGCCGGGCGCGGGACGACATGTCTGAAAATCGAGTGTATGCCTGAGGCAGGGCAAGCGTGCCGGGATCGCGCGCGTGCGAGCAATGTCGAGACACATGGCGATGACGAAAAAGAGCAAGACCCCGGATCAATTGCGCAGCGCGCGCTGGTTTGCGCCCGATGATCTGCGCGCCTTCGGCCACAGATCGCGGGCGATGCAGATGGGTTACGCGCCGGAGGAGTGGCGCGACCGGCCGGTGATCGCGATCATCAACACCTGGTCGGATGCGCAGCCTTGCCACATGCATTTCAAGAGCCGGGTCGACGACGTCAAGCGCGGCGTGCTGATGGCCGGCGGCTTTCCGCTCGAGCTGCCGGCGCTGTCGCTGTCGGAATCGCTGTTGAAGCCGACCACGATGCTCTACCGCAACATGCTGGCGATGGATGCCGAGGAGCTGCTGCGCGGTCACCCGGTCGACGGCGTGGTGCTGATGGGCGGCTGCGACAAGACCACGCCCGGCCTGCTGCTCGGGGCCACCAGCATGAACCTGCCGGCGATCTACCTGCCCGCAGGACCGATGCTGCGCGGCAACTGGAAGGGCCGCACGCTGGGCTCCGGCTCGGACGCCTGGAAATACTGGGACGAGCGCCGCGCCGGCAAGATCTCCGACAAGGACTGGGTCGACATGGAGGCCGGCATCGCCCGCAGCTATGGCACCTGCATGACCATGGGCACGGCCTCGACGATGACCGCGATCGCGGAAGCCATCGGCATGACGCTGCCGGGCGCCTCGTCGATCCCCGCGGCCGACGCCAACCACATCCGCATGAGCTCGGAGGCCGGCCGCCGCATCGTCGAGATGGTGTGGGAGGATCTCACGCCGCAGAAGATCCAGATCCGCAAGGCCTTCGAGAACGCGATCACGGTCGCGATGGCGATGGGCTGCTCGACCAACGCCATTATTCACCTCATCGCGCAGGCGCGCCGCGCCGGCCAGGATATCTCGCTCGACGACTTCGAGATCGCGAGCCGCAAGGTGCCTGTGATCGCCAATGTGCGGCCGAGCGGCGACCTCTATCTGATGGAGGATTTCTTCTATGCCGGCGGGCTGTCCGGTTTGATGAATAGGATCAGGCAGCATTTGCATCTCGACTGCATCACCGTCACCGGCAAGACTCTCGGCGAGAACATCGCAGGCGCCGAGGTGCACAATGACGACGTGATCCGCACCGTCGACAACCCGATCTACAAGGAGGGCGCGCTCGCGGTGTTGAAGGGCAATCTCGCGCCCGATGGCTGCGTCATCAAGCCAAGCGCCTGCGATCCGCGCTTCCTCAAGCACACCGGGCCTGCTCTGGTGTTCGACGACTATCCGTCGATGAAGAAGGCGGTCGATGATCCCGATCTCGACGTCACGGCCGATCACGTGCTGATCCTGCGCAATGCCGGTCCGCAGGGCGGGCCGGGCATGCCGGAATGGGGCATGCTGCCGATCCCGACCAAGCTCGTGAAGCAGGGCGTGCGCGACATGGTGCGGCTGTCGGACGCGCGGATGAGCGGCACCAGCTACGGCGCCTGCATCCTCCACGTCTCGCCGGAATCCTATATCGGCGGCCCGCTGGCGCTGGTTCGGAACGGCGACCGCATCACCCTCGACGTCGCCGCGCGCACCATCAATCTCGATGTACCGGAGGCTGAACTCGCCAAGCGCCGCGCGGCGTGGAAGCAGCCCGAAAAGCGCTTCGAGCGCGGCTATGGCTGGATGTTCTCGAAACACATCAAGCAGGCCAATGAAGGCTGCGACTTCGATTTCCTCGAGACCGGTTTTGGTAAACCGGTGGGCGAGCCGTCGATCTACTGACTCACCGTCGTTCCGGGGCGCGAAGCGAACCCGGAATGACAACCGGGACACAGCACCACATGTCAAAACTCAGCGACGCCACCCGCAACAAGCTGAAATCCGTCTCCACCGCGACCGTCGCGACCGCGCTGTTCAAGCGCGGCTTCCGTATCCAGATGATCCAGGATGTCCATCCCTTGAGCCCGGATCAGCCGACCATGGTCGGCGAGGCCTTCACGCTGCGCTACATGCCGGCGCGCGAGGACCTCAACACAATCGAGGTGTTCCGTGACCGCGCGCATCCGCAGCGCAGGGCGATCGAGGACTGTCCGGCCAGCAGCGTGCTTGTCATGGACAGCCGCAAGGATGCGCGCGCCGCGTCGGCCGGCGCGATCCTGGTGACGCGGCTGATGAAGCGCGGCAGCGCCGGCGTCGTCACCGACGGCGGCTTCCGCGATTCGGCCGAGATCGCGCGGCTCGGCTTCCCGGCCTTTCATCATCGCCCGAGCGCGCCGACCAACCTGACGCTGCATCAGGCGATCGAGATCAACGTGCCGATCGGCTGCGGCGATGCGCCGGTGTTTCCCGGCGACGTCATCCTCGGCGACAGCGACGGCGTCATCGTGATCCCGGCGCATCTCGCCGATGAGATCGCCGACGAGACGTTCGAGATGACCGCGTTCGAGGATTTCGTCACCGAGCAGGTCCAGAAGGGTCGCGGCATCTTCGGCCTGTATCCTGCGACCGACGAGCAGACGCTGAAGGATTTTGCAGCCTGGCGGAAGGCGAAGGGGCGGTAGCTGCCCAACCACCGCTGTCGTCGCGGACAAATGATCGCCACGCATTCCGCCGTCGTCCCGGCGAAGGCCGGGACCCATAACCACAGGGAGGAGTTTGGCGAAGACTGGCAGTTGCGTTGTGTGCCCCAGTACTGCGACCTCCTTGCTGGATAGATCACGCGGTATGGGTCCTGGCTTTCGCCAGGACGACGATGCGGAGGGAGCGCGCAAGCCAACGGTGCCCTACACCTCCGCCTTGTCCGCCATCCCGACCGCCCACAGCGCGAACGCATAGACGATCGCGATCTCGTCGAGGCGGTTGAAGCGGCCGGAGGCGCCGCCGTGGCCGGCGCCCATGTTGGTGCGAAGCAGCACCGGGCCGCCGCCGCGCATGGTGGCGCGCAGCCGCGCGATCCATTTCGCCGGCTCCCAATAGGTGACGCGCGGGTCGGTGAGCCCGCCCATCGCCAGGATCGCGGGATAGTCCTTGGCCGCGACATTGTCGTAGGGCGAATAGGACAGGATGGTGCGGAAATCCTTCTCGCTCTCGATCGGGTTGCCCCATTCCGGCCATTCCGGCGGCGTCAGCGGCAGCGTGTCGTCGAGCATGGTGTTGAGCACGTCAACAAACGGCACTTCGGCGACGATGCCGGCGAACAGCTCGCCGGCGCGGTTGGCAACCGCGCCCATCAGCATGCCGCCCGCCGAGCCGCCGTGGCCGACGATGCGTTTTGCACCGGTGTATCTCGCCTCGATCAGCGCGCGCCCGGCGGCGGCGAAATCGTCGAACGTGTTGGTCTTCTTCTCGCGCTTGCCGTCGAGATACCAGCCCCAGCCCTTGTCGGCGCCGCCGCGGATATGCGCGATCGCATAGACAAAGCCGCGGTCGACTAGCGACAGCCGGTTGGCGGCAAACGATGCCGGCATCGCCATGCCGTACGAGCCGTAGCCGTACAGCAATAGCGGCGCCTTGCCGTCGCGAACGAAATCCTTGCGATGCAGGATCGAGACCGGCACCTGCGCGCCGTCATGCGAGGTCGCCATGATGCGGGTGGTGACGTAGTCCGCCGGGTTGTGGCCGGACGGAATCTCCTGGCGCTTGCGCAAGCTCCGCGTCCGCGTCGCCATGTCGTAGTCATAGACTTCCGACGGCGTCGTCATCGACGAATAGGCAAAACGCAAGTTGGTGGTGTCGAACTCGTAGCCGCCCATGGTGTCGAGCGAATAGGCCGCCTCGTCGAAGGCGATCGCGTGCTCCTCGCCGCTCCTGAGGTCGCGGATGATGATCGCCGGCAGCGCATTGGCGCGCTCCAGCCGCACCATGTGGCCGGCATAGAGCTCGACGTCGAGCACATAGACGCCCTCGCGATACGGGATCAGGTCGCGCCAGTTGGCGCGCTCGGGCGCGGCGAGCGGCGCGGTGACGACCTTGAAGTCGATGGCATCGTCGGCATTGGTCAGGATGAACAGCTCGTCGCCGCGGTCGGCGATCGAATATTGCACACCTTCCTTGCGTGCCGCGACGAGGCGCGGCGGCGCGTCGGGATTGGAAAGATCGATCAGCCGCTGTTCGGAGGTCTCATGGTCGCCGCCCGCGATCACGCAGAAGCGGCCGCTCGCACTCTCGTGCAGATGGGTGAACCAGCCGGGATCCTGCTCCTCATAGATCAGGGTGTCGTCGGCCTGTTGGGTGCCGAGCTTGTGCCGCCACACCTGCATCGGCCGGTGATTGTCGTCGAGCTTGACGTAGAAGAAGCTCCTTGAATCCGCGGCCCACACCACGCCGCCGTCGGTCTCCTCGACGAGGTCGTCGAGATCGCCGCCAGTGGCCCAGTCGCGCACCCGGATCGAGAAATATTCGGAGCCCTTGGTGTCGGCGCTCCAGGCGTGCAGCCGATGATCGTTGGAATGCCGGCTGCCGCCGAACTTGAAATATTCGTGGTCCTTCGCCAGCGCGTCGCCGTCGAGCACGACATGGGCGTCGCCGCCGTCGCGCGGCGTACGGCAGTACAGCTCGTGCTGGCCGCCCTCGCGGAACTTGCGGAAATAGGCGAACGGGCCGTCCGGCGACGGCACGCTGGAATCATCCTCCTTGATCCGCCCGCGCATCTCCTTGACCAGCCGCTTCTGCAAGCCGTCGGTGTGGCCGAGCAGGCTCTCGGTGTAGCCGTTCTCGGCTTCGAGATAGCTCCGGATATCGGAATCGAGGGTCGAGGGATCGCGCAGCACCTCCTGCCATTTCGGATCCTTGATCCACGCATAATCGTCGGTCACCGTGATGCCGTGGGTGGTGAAGGAATGCGGCCGGCGCGGCGCGACCGGGGGCGATGTTGTGATGGCGGATTTGGTCACACGATCCTCATGGTGCGGGGTTCCGCTCTATATCGGGATGAATGTGGCGATTGCCAGATGGCGCACCTATTCGCGCGCCCGCACGCGGCAGAGCGAGCTAGCCGTTGCGTAGCCTCGCCCCCGCATTGCCGCCGGACATCGGGATCCGGTTCACCGCCAGCACCACGGCGAAGGTGATCACCAGCATCGCAATGCCGAGCACCGCGATCGCGGCGAGGTCGCCGCCTTCGTTGAGGTCGTAGATCAGGACCGACAGCACCTTGGTCTGCGAGGTGAACAGCACGATCGCCGCCGACAGTTCCCGCATCACGCCGATGAAGATGAAGCACCAGGTAGCGATTACGCCGGTGCGCAGCAGCGGCGCGGTGATCTGGCGCAGTGCCTGCAGCCGCGTCGCGCCGAGGATGCGGCTCACCTCCTCGAGCTCGGGATGGATGGTCGCGAACGCCGCCTGCAATTGCTGATAGGCCGACGGCAAATTGATGGTGAGGAACGCCAGCAGCAGGATCCACAGCGTGCCATAGAGCACGAAGGGCGGCCGCGTGTAGCTCAGGAACAGGCCGACGCCGAGCACGATGCCGGGGACCGCGACCGGCGCGGTGGCGAGGAAGCCGAGCACGCGGTGGCCCGCGATCACCTTCCGCGTCGTGACATAGGCGATGACGAGCGCGAGGATGGTGCCGATCGTCGCGGTCGCGGTGCCGAGGATCACGGTGTTCTTGAGTGCGAGCTGGGTCGACGACAGCTCGGTGAACACGAAGACGATGTTGTGCAGCGTCGCCGTCGACGGCGTCACCAGCGTGGTCGCGTTCGGCGAGAATGCGGCGTTGAGCAGCGCGAGGTAAGGCAGGAACACCGGATTGAGCAGCACAAAGAGGCAGAAGCCGAGCGCGGCCCAGCGCCAGCCGCGCAATTCGACCCGGCGCGGCGCGCCATATTTGCCGCCGATCACCGAATAGCCGCGGCGGCCGAGCAGCGCCTTCTGGCCTTGCAGCAGCAGGATGGTCAGCACCAGCAGCGGCACCGCGGCGGCGGCCGCGAGCTCGAGCTTCGGCGGATACTGGAACAGGCTCCAGATCTTGGTCGTCATGGTGTGGAAGCCGGCCGGCAGCGCCAGGATCGCCGGCGAGCCGAACAGCGTCATCGCCTGCAGGAACGCAATCAGGGCGCCTGCGACCAGCGCGGGCAGCGCCAGCGGAATCGTCACCCGCCGCGCCGTGGTCCAGGCATTGCCGCCGAGGATCGCGGAGGCATCTTCCAGCTCGCCCGGCATGGTGTCGAGCGCATTGGCCACCAGCACGAACACGAACGGGAACGTGTAGCAGGAGATCACGAAGATGATCCCGGTCATCGAATAGATGTTGAACAGCGCGTCGGCGTCCTCGCCGGCGAACAGCCGGTAGAGCTGATTCAGCAGCCCCGAATTCGGCGCCGCCAGCAACTCCCAGGCGACCGCGCCCAGGAACGGCGGCGTCACGAACGAGGCCGTCACCAGCGCGCGGATGGTCTGCCGGCCCGGCATGTCGGTGCGCGACACCAGCCAGCTGATCGGCGCCGCGACGATGCAGCAGATCAGCGCCGACGTGGTCGCGATGATCGCGGTCGTCAGCAGCGGATCGAGGAAATCGGGATTGCTGAACAGCGTGACGAAGTTTTGCAGCGTCGGATGCCGGCCCTTGTCGGTGAAGGCAAACACCGCGAGCCACGACAGCGGCAGCAGGATCAGCAGGATGAGCACGGCTGCGAACAGCCACAGCACCGGCCGCGTCCAGTCGATGCGGGGGCGGGAGACGGGGGAGGTAGTTGTTGTTGTCATGTTGACCCGCGGTGAACTGTCTCAGCTCCCTCGCCCCGCTCTTGCGGGGAGAGGGGTGGGGTGAAGGGCCGCTTCCGCGGATACCGGATGCGCGGAGAGTCCCCCTCACCCGCCGCGTATCTTGCGATGCGCGTCGGCCTCTCCCCGCAAGCGGGGCGAGGCAAGAAAGCGTGCGCCGCGACCTTCATCGCTCACACCCGAAACAACCGCGCATAGCGCGTCTTGATCTCTTCGGTCATCGCTTCCACCCCCGCCGGATCCTCCTTCATCAGCTTGATGTCGGAAAGCTTGCGCCGGCCGGCCTTCGGCTGCACCTGGGTGTGCAGCGAATACTGGCCGGTGAAGTCGACGAAGAATTGCTGGGTCTCGCGGGTGTGCAGCCAGGCCTGGAACAGCTTTGCGGCGTTCGGATGTGGCGCACCGGCGAAGATGCCTGTGGGACCCGAGATCGTCGGCGTGCCCTCGGTCGGATAAACCGGCTCGACCGGCTGCCCGGCTTCCTTCAAGAGCACGATGCCATATTCATTGCCGTCGGCCATCACGGCGCGCTCGCCGAGCGAGAGCTTTTTCGGCGGATCGGTCGAGGACTGCACCTGCATCACGCGCTGTTTCGCAAGCTTCTCCAGATACGGCCAGCCGAGCTCGCGCACGATCTGGAACGTGGTGGTCATGATGGTGCCGCTATAGGCCGGATGGCCCTTCACCATCTTGCCCATCCACTTCGGGTCGAGCAGGTCGGCAAAGCTCTTCGGCGCGTCCTCCGCCTTCACCAGGTTGGTGTTGTAGGCGATCGACGACAGCCACAGCCGCGTGGTCACGGCCATGCCGTCGGGGTCGCGATAGTTGTCGGGAAAATGTTTCGCGACGTCCTCGGGCACGAACGGCATCAGCCAGCCGCTCTTCTTCCAGGGAATGAAATGCGAGGCGTCGGCGCTGTTGACGACGTCGGCGGCATGGATGTTGGAATCGAATTCCTGCGCAACGCGCTGCAACAGCCGCTCCGAGCCGGAGCGCTCGATCTGCACGGTGATGCCGGGATAGGCGGCCTCGAACGCCTTGCCGAGCTTTTCGCCGACCGGCAGGTCCATCGACGAATAGAACACGAGCTTGCCTTCCTTGGTCGCGGCGGCGACGAGATCGGGCGTGATCGCGACCGGCGCAGGTGCGGCGGCGCGTACCGGTGACGCGAACACCGTGCCGGCCGCAAGCGCCGCAGAGCCTTTCAGGACGTCGCGTCTGGAAACCGGCTTCCGCATTGCGTCGCTCCGTTTCTTGTTGCTTATCGGCTGAGCGCCCGGCAGCGCGCGGGCGGCAAGGTCAGCCACACCTCGCTGCCCTTTTCGACCGCGGTTTCGGTCGGCGTGGTCACCCGCAGCGATGTGCCGTCAGCGGTTTCCACCATGTAGTCGCGATTCATGCCGAGATAGACCTGCCGCGTCACGACGGCTTTGAGTGTGTTCTGCTGCGCGATGGGTGCCTGCGTCGCGAGCTGGATCTCATGCTGGCGGATCGCCACCGGCGCGCTCTGGCCGGCCGTCAGCGTGGCGCCGACCACCTCGAGCGTTGCGCCGGCGAACTCCACGTGGTTCGCATCGCGCGCGGTGCCCTTGATCACATTGGCGGCGCCGATGAAGCGCGCGACGAATTCGGATTCCGGCCGCGCATAGATATCTTCAGGCGCGCCGAGCTGGTCGATCTTGCCGGCATTCATCACCGCGATCAGGTCGGCTGTCGTCATCGCCTCGGACTGGTCGTGGGTGACGTAGACCGTGGTGTAGCGATATTCGTCGTGCAGGCGGCGGATCTCGAACCGCATCTCCTCGCGCAGATTGGCGTCGAGATTGGACAATGGCTCGTCGAGCAGCAGCGTCTCGGGGCCGACGATCAGCGCGCGCGCCAGCGCGACGCGCTGCTGCTGGCCGCCGGAGAGCTCGCCCGGATAACGCTGTGCCAGCGGTTCCAGCTTGGTTGTGGCCAGGATCGCGGCGAGCTTTTTGGCGATGGTGTCGCGATCCATTTTGCGCAAGCGCAGGCCGTAGACGATGTTCTCCGCCACCGTCATATGCGGCCACAGCGCGTAGCTCTGGAAGATCATCGACATGTTGCGCTGCTCGGGCGGCAGCGTGCGCGCCTTCGACGACACCACGCGGTCGCCGACGCGGATCTCGCCGTCGGATGGTTCGAGGAACCCGGCGATCAGCCGCAGCGTCGTGGTCTTGCCGCAGCCGGACGGTCCGAGCAGACAGACCAGCTGGCCATGATCGATCGTGAGCGAAACATCATCAACCGCGACAAACGATCCAAACCGCTTGACCAGGCCGCGCAATTCCACCGATGCCAAGCGGTCCCTCCATTTTGTTGTGTCGCAGGGATCCGTGCCCGGCTGTTGCCGGCAGTAAAGCGGAAAATGATGACGACGGAAAGTGTTCATGCCCTGTCAAAAAGTCGTGGCACCTTTTCGTTGCGTTTATCCCGACCACTCTTCCGTCATCCTGAGGAGCGCGCCCTTGCGCGCGTCTCGAAGGATGCACGGCCCGGATATCGCGGCGTGCTCCGATTCTCTCGCGGCGGGAGCGTGGCCGTCGATCCTTCGAGACGGCCGCTCCGCGGCCTCCTCAGGATGACGGGGAAGGGGTCGTTCTGCGTCGATGAGCCAGTCGGCTGATCGTGGCCCAATCCGACCGAATCAGAGCTTCTTTCTTCGCTCGACTCCAGCCCTTGATCTGCCGTTCCGCAGCGATACCGTCAGTGACGCGATCGAAATACTCTGACCAGACGAGGACCACTGGTCGACGATTGTAGGTATAGCCTGGGAAAGCACCCGTGTTGTGCTGTCCGATGCGCGGCGCGAGATCGTCGCCCGTGGCACTGCCGACGTAGAACGAGTTGTCGGCGCAGCGAAGCATGTAGACGTAGATGCCCATGGCGATAGGTCCGCGCGTAACGCACGGCCCGATCATGAAGCAAGCTTAGTCGCGGTCAATGGGCAAGTGCCGGTCCATCATCCCGCGAACAGCCTGTCCCGTCATCCTGAGGAGCGCGCTCTTGCGCGCGTCTCGAAGGATGCACGGTCCGGATATCGCGGCGTTCTCCGATTCTCTCGCGGCGGGAGCGCGGCCGTCGATCCTTCGAGACGGCCGCTCCGCGGCCTCCTCAGGATGACGGATCTAACACCTCAGACCGCCTCGGCCTAAGCCTTCACGTTCTCGCCGAGCCACTGGATGGCGGCGTCGGCGCCGGCCTTGCCGTGCGGGATGTTCAGCGCTGTCAGCGCGACCTCGACGACGCCGAGGGTGCCGAGGATCATCGGCGCGTTGACGTGGCCCATATGCGCGATGCGGAAGGCCTGGCCCTGCAAATCGCCGATGCCGGTGCCGAGCACCACGCCGCATTTCTCCTTGGCGTAGCGCTGGATCGCGGCGGGATCGGCGCCCTTCACGGTGACCGTCGTCACGGTGTTGGAACGCTCGGCGGGTTCGGTGATGTTGAAGCCGAGCACCTGTCCCTCGGCCCAGACGGCGACCGCGCGGCGCACGGCTTCGCCGAGCAGCCGATGCCGCAGATGCGCATTCTCCAGGCCTTCGGCGTGCAGCATGTTGATCGCCTCGCGCAGTGCGAACAGCAGATGCACCGGCGCGGTGCCGGCATATTTGCGGTAGTGCTCCGAGCCCTCGCGCTCGGTCCAGTCCCAATAGGGCGTGCGCAGATCGGCTTTCTTGTGGGCGTCCCAGGCGCGGTCGTTGGCGGCGACGAAGCCGAGGCCGGGCGGCGTCATCAGGCCCTTCTGCGAGCCGCTCATCGCGACGTCGACATACCATTTGTCCATCTCGAACGGCATGCAGCCGAGTGAGGCCACGGTGTCGACCATGTACAATGCAGGATGGCGGGCGGCCTTGATCGCCTTGCCGATCGCCTCGATGTCGTTATAGGCGCCCGACGCGGTGTCGACCTGCACCACGAGGATCGCCTTGATGGTGTGCTCCTTGTCGCGCCTCAGCCGCTCCTCGACCTCGGCCGGACGGATCGCGCGGCGCCAGTCGCCCTTCAGCACCTCGACCTCGGCGCCCATCGCGGCCGCGGCCTGGCCCCAGCCGATCGCGAAGCGTCCGCTCTCCAGCACCAGCACCTTGTCGCCGCGCGACAGCACGTTGGAGAGCGTCGCCTCCCAGGCGCCGTGGCCGTTGGAGATGTAGATGTAGGACTTGCCCTGGGTGGCGAACAGCCTTGAGAGGTCGCGCAGCAGGCTGTCAGTCAGTTCGACCATCTCGTTGGAGTAGATGTCGAGCGCCGGGCGGTGCATGGCCTGCAGCACCTGATCGGGCATCGTGGTGGGCCCGGGGATGGCCAGAAATTCCCGGCCCGCGCGAACGGTCATCGTCCTGTTCCTTTTGGATAAAGCGCGCAAATCATGCGTGTGAGGGATCAGGCGCGGAGAATATTCCATCGCGGCTTCGATTGCGAGCAGGACGAAGCAATCCAGCGTTTCCAAAACCGCGGGGCAGCATGATCCGGAAAAGTGCGAAGCGGTTTTAGCCTCTATTTGCCGATCGATTCGACGACCGCGTGCCAGATCTGGTCCTTGAACTCGGTCGCGGCGGGGCTCGGGAGCTGCTCGACGGTGCCGTTGTTCTTGCGGCAGGCCTCGACCAGCCGCAGCACCCAGATTTCGCCGTCGGTGTAATAGGGATCGCCGCCGCCATTGCGGCCGTTGAAGGTCGGGCCGATGCCGGTCACCTGATATTTCGCGGTGGCCATGCCGGCGGACTCGAGGTCCGTGGCGAGCAGCGCGCGTTCGGCGTCGAGATCGGCCGCGATGTGATGCGTCACCGCGCCGGTGTAGTGGCTGATGCCGACGCTGCGGTCGAGCGTCGCGGCGCCCAGCCACACCGGACGCTTTTCCTCGCCCTGATCGAGCACCCTCCAGAACCGGACATGGTTGCGGCGATCCGCGCTCGATCCGACCGGCCGCTCGAAGGCAAGATCCTCGCGGCGGTCGAGATAGAACAGGTTGCTCACCGGCGCATCCTTGTAGGGACGATCGAGCAGCACGCTGCCCACGATCTCGATCGAGGATTTCAGCGTCACCGGATCGGCCGGAAACCAGCCCGCCTCGTGCATCGCGCAGACCACGTCCCTCTTGTCGCCGATCAGCCCGACATTCATCGGATCGCCGGGAATGCCCTGCGCGGTGCGCGTCACCATCGGCAGATTGGCGAGACCCTTCTGATGCTCGTAATGCGTCCACAACGCCGGCAGCAGCAGATAGGCCGCGATCAGGTAGATCGCCAGGACGAACAGCAACAGCATCTGCGCCTGCCGGAGGCGGCTGCGCCGGCGCACGGAGGGCGGATTGGCTTCGCTATCAGTCACGGCGACGGTCTCCTTACCTCTCCTGCTTGCGGGGGAGGTCGGATCGCATCGAGGATGCGATCCGGGTGGGGGCTGTCTCCTCATAAGGAGCGTCGCAAGCGGTGACACCCCCACCCCAAACCCTCCCCCGCAAGCGGGAGAGGGAGCGCGGTGCCGATGAGGCTACAATTCAATCAGACTTCCGACTAGCGCCGCGTCTCGCGGCAGCCGGCGGCCTCGGCCTCCTCGACCGAGCAGAACCAGCGCGTACCCTTGCTGATCTTCATCTCGATCTTGGCGTACCAGCGGCTGGTCCGCTGGTGAAAGATGCATTCACCGGAGCGGTTGACGTTGCCCTTGATGGTGCAATCGGGCGAGGGCGCCACCGGGCCGGAGGCCGAGGCGAGCAGGATCGCGTTGGCGCCGTCCGGCGGCTTCACCGCGCCGAGCACGGTGGTCTTCTTGTTGCGCACCCGCCAGTCCCAGGGCGCGATGAAGGCGCCCTGCCACATCCCGGCTTTTGCCTCACGCGCGGCCTTCTCGTCGGCTTCGTAGTCATGCGAGGCGCGGGTGTAGGCCAGCGCCCAGCCGCTCGCGACCAGCCATTTCTGGATGTCCTCGCCGTCGACCTCGCAGCGCGCGATGGTGCGGCCGCGACGATCGACCGAGCGGGCGTGGCAGGTCCAGCTCTTGTTGCCGGCATGCTTGATCAACTCGTCGCGCGCGGCGACGCCGCAGGTCCAACGCTCGCCCTTGGTGTTGAGGCAGAGCTGGTCGGTCGACGGCGCGTCGATGCCTGCGAGCCGGATGCGGACGCTGCCGATCATGAGCTGGTCGCCGTCGCGGATCTTCGGCACGCCGGTGATGTCGGCGGCGACAGCCAGCGTCGGCAGCGAGAGCAGCAGGCCCGCGGTGAGCAGCGTCTTGAACATCGGCGTTCCCGGCCAGGTTCTTGTCGTTCAAATGGCTTTTAGCGTGCAGTGGTCAGTGCCCAACGATTGTGCGGGCAATTGGGCAACCGTGCCAGTGCTGTTGCGTTTCCGCCAGTTTCAACTTCGCGTCATCCCCCTGCGAATGCGCTATTCGCCTTCGAGGTCCCGTAGCCCGGATGGAGCCAACGGGTCGCGCGAACGCGCGCCCCGTTGGCTCCATCCGGGCTACGAAACGTTCGCCATTCGCTTCCTCGCCAGCGCCAGCGCCATCAGCACGAAAGCCGAGGTCACCTCCGGCCCGCCGACCAGGATGCGGGTCGGCGTCTTCATCTTATTCCACTCATAGGCCTTGTAGGGCCCCTTGCGGCCGCCCTCGCCGAGGCCCTGCACAATGCAGTGCAGCGCTGGCGTGAAGGTCGAGACCTCGGCGCCGAGATGCGCCAGCGCCATCAGCGCCAGCGCGGCGTCGAACGGGTTCATCTCGTGGGCGATCAGCTCGTGCGTGACGTAGCCGAGCACGCGGGCGCGGATCAGCGCGAACACGTTGCCGGGGTCGATGATGCGCTGCGCCGCCAGCGGCAGCGCGACGAAGGCGGCGTAGCAGCGGCCGAAATAGGCCGAATAGAGCTCGGGCAGATAATAGATGTGCGAGCGCGGATTTTTGAACGCGCCGCTTTCGACCAGATGTTTCTGGAAGGCGATGATGCGATGCACCGTCTCCAGCCGCTGCGGCGTCTCGATGATCTGCCAGCGGGCGAGGTTGCGGAACGAGACCTCGAGGATGTCGAGGTTCAGCGTCGGATCGAGGTCGTTGCCATAGGGCCGCTCGCCGGCGAGATTGTCGATCCAGGTGACGACGCCGCCATCGTAATCAAGGTGATCGTTGAGCGGCACGGTGACGCGCGGCTCGTTGGCGCCTGATCGCACCTGGTAGCCGCGGTAGAAGTCGAGCAGCGGCTGCTGCAGGATCGGATCGTCGGAGCCGGCCTGGGTCGCGGCCGAGAACGAGCAGGCCGTGGTGTCGCAGTCCGGCACATAGATGCCGAAGCCGAGATCCTGCTTGATCTGGGCGAAGAAGCGCGAGAAGCGCGGATGCCGGCCCGGCGCCAGCGCGGTGATGACCTTCACCGTCGAGCCGTCATGCGACGGCACGTCCTCGGCGCTGGTCTTCAGGCAAAAGTCCACCATGTCGGCGATCGCGCGCCGCGCAGCGCTCGCTTCATCCGGCGCGGCGAGCCCGGTCTCGACGAAGCCGAGCAGCGCCTCGGTGAAGAAGGCGTCGTAATAGGCCGAGCGGTGGCGGATCTGCACCGGCTCCCACATCGGCTCGGCGATGCCGCGCCAGGCCGGGTTGATCAGCGCCCGCGCCGGCGAATGCGCGATGAAGATCCGCGCCAGGTTGAACAGCAAGGTCGAATTCTTGTAGCCGCGTGCGTTCAGCCCCGTCAGCGCCATCAGCAGCTCGCGCCCGCCGAGGTCGGGGTCGCCGATCAGGTTGAAGGCGGCATAGGTCGGAATGAAGCCGTTCCTGCCGAACGAGCGCAGGAGATGCGCGCCGGTCAGGCGGATCACGCGGTCGATCTCGGCGATCTCCGGCGGGCGGCTAGGTGCGGTCGCGGCCGGCGGGGCCGGGTGGCGCACGCCAATACCGTCCATCAATGCTGCGATGGGCGTGCCGATCGCGGCCCAGTCCGGCGCCGCGACGTCGCGCGCCGCGGTGAGCGCCGCGCGCAGGCCAGCGAGGCGGTCGGGATCGTTGAGCGCGGGCAGGCCGGTGCGGCGGAGCAGCGCGCGCAGCGGCGGGTTGCCGAGTGCGGTCCGGTAGAATTTGCCGAGATGGGCATCGCCGCCGCGATAGGCCTGCAGCACGGGGTCGCAGACCTCGTACAGCGACGGGCCGTCCTTCTTGACGGTCAGCGACCGGCACACCGCGCCTGCGATCTCGTGAAGGCCCAAGAAGCTCAAAGAATCCCCTTTCCCGAGGAACCGGTTAACGCCGCCGCCCGACGGTGTTTCCGGTCGCTCTGCCCCAAACTCGCAAGCCTTTGGAAAGCTACATGAATCCCTACAAAACACAAATGTGACTAAGATCACGTAACGGGATTTTAACGGCGTCAATGGCCTCTGCCGGGCGGCAGCATGCGGCAATTCGGGTTGCCCCGAGCGGCCGTCCGGGTTAAAGGAGCGTTTGTTGCGGCGCCGCAAATTGAGTTCAATTCAACGGCACACACACCTCAACCCCATTAAACCTGAACGTCTTTGACGCGACTAACTGGCGCGATCTTCGCTTGAGCGCCATCGGGATAAGAATTGGGACTTAGGAACGCTATGGACCTTAGGCAGCTTCGCATTTCCCGCCGCACCATTGCCGTCTGCGTGGCGGTGGCCGGCACGGTGTCGCTGGCGATTGGCGCCCATGCCGCGCTCAACAAGCGGACGCTCGATGTCGCCAAGGGGGCGGTCGGAGCCGTCACCTCAGAGCAGACCGGCGGCATTCCGACCGGCACTTCCCGCCTCGCGCTGATCATCGGCAACGGCCATTACCCGGACGCCGCGGCGCCGCTGGCTCAGCCGATCAACGATGCCCGCACCTTGTCGACGGCGCTGCGCCGCGAGGGCTTTGACGTCGACGTGGTCGAGGATGCGACCAAGGACGACATGTTCCGCGCGGTCGAGCGCATGAAGGCCAAGATTCGTCCCGACACCGTCGTGATGCTGTTCTTCGGCGGCTACGGCGTGCAGGTCGGCCGCGAGAGCTACATGATCCCGGTCGACGCCACGATCTGGAAGGAAGCCGACGTCAAGCGCACCGGCGTCAGCGTCGAGTCCGTGCTCGATGCGATGAAGGAGCGCGGCGCCAAGGCCAAGCTCGTCGTACTCGATGCTTCGCGCCGCAATCCCTATGAGCGCCGCTTCCGCGCGTTCTCGCACGGCCTCGCGCCGATCAGCCCGCCGGAGAACACCATCGTGCTGAGCTCGGCGACGCCGGGCAAGGTCGCCGACGACAGCAAGGCGCCGAACAGCGTGCTGGTCTCCGAGCTGCTCAACAACCTCAACGCCCAGGCCGGCGCCGAAACCGCCTTCAACAAGACCCGCGTCGCCATCTCGCGCGCCAGCGAAGGCGAGCAGGTGCCGAGCGTGTCGTCCTCGCTGCTGGAAGACATCAAGCTCGGCGGCTGAGCCCGGACTCTTCTGCGCGGGCGTGGGCCCGCGCATTTCGTTCCTAACATCACGAGCTTGCTGTGTGGAGAGAACCCCTCTCCCCAACCCTCCCCCGCAAGGGGAGCCTGACATGCGTGCTCACCTCACGTCGCGTGACGGCACCTTTCGGGCATTGGCAATCTAGGCACCGCCTCTATCGGCGGCTCGCGTAAGGAAGCCACCGGCGGAAGGGTTCCCTCCCCCCTTGCGGGGGAGGGTTAGGGAGAGGGGTGCCGCTTGCTCCGCTGAGTGACGCATCGCCCGCGCGCCTACTTCGCATCCGCACTCGCGCCGACCGGCCGCACCGGATCGCCCTCGCGCAGCAGCGCGCCGGCGCGGGCGACGACGATGTCGCCTTCCTGGATGCCGTCGCGGATCTCGACCTGTCCCGCCGACATCAATCCGGTCTCGACCCGCCGCGTCTCGACGCGGCCGCCGCGCACCACCTGCACCACGGTGCCCGCTGTGGAATAGAGGATCGCGGTCAGCGGCACCGCGACGCCGCAGCTCTGCCCGGTCTTGATCTGGGCGCGGCCGGACGAATTCACCAGCAGCCGCTTGTTCGCGCCGATGCCGATGAATACCTGGCCGAGCTGGCTGTTCGGCTCGACCGTCGGCGCGATCCGCCGCACCCTGCCGTCGAGATCGCCGGCGCCGAGGACCTTGAGCTGCGCCGTCTGCTCGGTCTTCAGCTTGGCGATGTCGCGGGTCGGCACCATGCCGACCAGGTCGTACTCGCTCTTGGCGATGATCGAGAACAGCGCGTCCTTGCCCGATGCCGGCGCGCCGACGATCGCCGACGACGCCGAGATCGTGCCCGCCACCGGCGCCGTGACGTTGACCGAGTTGGCGCCGTCGGTCAGCTTCGCCAGCGCCTGGCCGGCGGTGACGGTGTCGCCGGGATCGACCAGCACCTCCGCCACCTTCAAGCCAAAACGGTCGGGCCGGATTTGCTGCTCGTCGCGCGGCAGCACGATGCCGGAGACCTCGACGATATTGCCGAAGCAGAACTTTGCGGCCTTCAGCACCGTCACCGCCGCGCCCTTCGGCACGGCGTCGGCTTCGCCCGCGGCAGATGCAGGAGAGGCTGCGAGCACGAGCAGCGCGGAGGCGGCAAGGGTTGAGGCGCGCGTGCGAGGCAAAATCATCGGCAAACTATTCCCAAAATGAGGGCTTCCTGAATACCAGATGCCGCCTGGCCGAGCCAGCCGGCTGCGCTGCGTCGGCCGGTCCCGCATCCGCCGCCAGCTCGAGCTTCGTCAGCTCCAAGTTCGCCAGCTCCTGGGCGCGCCAGATGTGCCGCAGGATTTCCGGGTTGACCCGATCGGCATGCGTCACCGGCAGCATGTGGCCGGCGGCCGGCAAATGCCGCAGCTCGGCGCCATCGATCAGCGCGGCGAGTTTTGCGACAATGCGCTGCGTCACATAGGGCGACAGCCCGCCCGACATCAGCAGCGTCGGCACCTTCAAGGCACGCGCGGCTTCCGCCACCCCGTCAAGATCGAGCGCGGCGTTGAAATCGCAAGGCAGCTTGTCGGCCTGCTCGATCATCCGCAGCCGGCCGCTCGGCGAGAACTGCTCGCGCGGGCCGGAGCCGGCCCAGAACGCGGTGAACGCCTCGACCGCCTCCAGCACGGCGCCGTCGACAATATCCTTTGAGACGACCTGCGCGATCCGCGCGAAGCGGTCGTACAGCCGCGCGTCGGCAGGCGTGTCGCGAAGCAACGTTGGAAGCACCGGCTCGATCAGCGTCAGGCTGCGAACGTGCTCCGCATAAGGCGACGTGGTCGCCAGCCGAAACGCGATCGCCCCGCCATAGGAATGCCCGATCAGATGGATCGGCCCGTCGGCCTTGGCGAGCCAGGGCTCGAGCCGCGCGATCTCGCCATCCAGCGTCCGCGGCCAGTCTCGCCCGCAGGCGGCAACGCCATAGCCGGAAATATCCGGCGCTATGAACCTGTCACCGCCGAGCGCGGCTGCAAGCTTGGTCCATTGCCGTCCCGACCCCAGCGAGCAATGCAGCGCCACCACCGACGCCGCCGCGTGCGTCCCATCCAAACCCGTCATCAAACCCATCCTGCTTGTTCTTGTTATCGCCGGACGCGCGTTCGCACGCGCCCGTCATGACGCGAGCGAGGTGGGGGAGGGGTTATTCCTGGGAGGGGTGGGAGGGGTCGGGATCGTGATTGGGGAGGCAACCAGATTCACTGGATGGTGATTTAAGGTTCGCGAGATTTCGCGGACATGCGGCTGTTGCCCCCAAATCACCTGGCGGCGCGTGCGACGACGTGCGCTGATCGCATGACTCGGGCGCGGTGGCGTCGCGAGGATACCGGCGTGTGTTTCTCCCCTCGGCTGTTTGATGGTTGAATCAGAACGGCGCCTCATCTCCGGTGTCGTCCCTGCGAAGGCAGGGACCCATAACCACCGCTTTGCATGTGGGAGTTCGCTGGGGCCACAGAGTCGCGCCGCAATTTCACCCTGTGGTTATGGGTCCCGGGTCGCGCTTCGCTTGCCCGGGACGACGTGGGGAGGGAGTGTGTTGCTTACTCCGCCGCTGCCTCCGCGCTCGGCTCGCCCTTCCAGCTGAGGATCTCCGCGGCGAGGATGGGATGATTGAATCCCTTCAGCACGAGGTCGTCGATGGCGCGGCCTTCGACGAAGGGTTCGACCATGCCGTAGACGCGGCGGCTTACCACGATCTGGCCGGCCTTGGCCTCGCCGCACAGGCGGGAGGCGAGGTTGGTGACGCTGCCGATCGCGGCATATTCCAGCCGCTGCTCGAAGCCGACCTGGCCGAGCGTGGCATAGCCGAGCGCAATGCCGATGCCGAAACCGAGGCTATGCCCGCGGTTGCGCCACTTCTCGGTCAGCGGGCCGACCGTGTCGCGCATCTCCACCGCCATCTTCACGGCGCGTGCGGTGTGGTCGGCAAGCTGGATCGGCGCGTTGAACAGGATCATCACGCCGTCGCCGGCATATTTGTCGAGCGTGCCTTCATATTTGAAGATCAGCTTGCCGAGCGCGGCGTGATATTCGCGCAGCACGTTCATCGCTTCTTCCGGCTCGGTCGCCTCGGTGAAGGCGGTGAAGCCGCGCAGGTCGCAGAACACCACGGTGACCTCGCGGCGGTGGCTGTCGAGCAGGCCCTCGGGATTGTCCGACGAGGCGATCAGCTGCGCCACCTGCGGCGCCAGGAAGCGCTCGAGCCTTCGGATGCGCTCGATCTCGCCGAGCTGGGTCTCGACCCGCTGCTCCAGCGACTTGTTCCAGTCCTTGAGCGCTTCGGTCTGCTCGCGCAGCTTGTCGGCCTGCTCGCGCACGGTGGCGTTGGCCTCTTCCAGCGCGTGGCTCTTCTGGGTCCACCTCGGTGAACAGCCGCGCGTTGCGCATCGCCAGCACCGCCTGGTGCGCGAACGTCTTCATCAGGCCGATCATGTTGCCTGCGAAATCGCCGGCCGCCTTGCGCAGCACCACCAGCGCGCCGAGCACGCCCTGCTGGTCGACCAGCGGCACCACCAGCACCGAGTGGAAGCCGGCGCCGACCACGACGTCGCGCAGCGGATGATCGGGCGGATAATCGGTACTTGCCGCGAGATCGGGGAAGGCCAGCGGCTCGCCCTTGGCCGCGGCGTTGCCGAGCGGGCTACCCGCCGCATCGATCGCGCGATGACGGCCATCGGTCGCGGCGTCGATGCCGATCGATTGCGTCAGGTTGAAGCTGCGCTGCGCGGCGTCATAGCCATAGATCAGCACGGCGTCGGCATGGGTGATCTCGAGCGCGCGGGCGCCGACCGTCGGGAGCACGGCGGCAAGGTCGAGCGAGGACGCCACCGCGCGGCCGACCTCCTCCAGCACCTTCAGCTCGTTGATCGATTGCGCGAGGTCGCGGGTGCGCTCCTTCACCTTGGCCTCGAGGTCGGAATAGGTCTCGGCAAGCTGGGTGGCCATGCTGTTGAACTGGCCGGCGAGCTCCTCCAGCTCATCCGAAGTCTTCACCTCGATGCGATGGCCGAAATCGCCGGCCCCTAACCGCCGCGCGCCGGTGCGCAGCGCCGTGATCGGCTCCAGCATGCGCCGCGTCAGGATCGTGCCGGCGATGATCGCGACCACGAGGCCGAGCGCGATCAAAAGCGCGATCCGCACCAGCTGGTCGCGGATCGGGGACAGCGCCTGCGCGGTCGGCTGCTCATAGAACACGTGCCAGCCGAGGTTCGGCGCGGCCGTTGCTGTGGTCAGCACCGCGTTGCCGTCGACATCCTTGCCGGAGGCGATCGGCCTGCCACTCGGCGACAGCACCGCAGCGACCTGCGGCAGCGCGGCGAGTTCCTTGCCGACCTCCGGACCTTTCGACGAGCTCGCCAGCACGCGGCCCTTGCCGTCGACGACATAGGCATGAGCGAGCCGGCCGACCTGGGAATCGCCGAAATAATCATTGAGGAAGCGCAGGTCGATCTCGGCCATGGTGACGCCGGCATTGAAGCCGGAATGCTGCTCGCCGATCGACATGAACGGCCGCCCGTCGCGAAAATACGCCGGCGCATAGGCGGTGCCGCGGGCGATGGTCTCGGTGAACCTGCCATCGCGGGAGAAGTCGGCGTTGGAGTTGACGGTGGTGGTCTGGCGCGACAGCCGCAGCAGCTCGCGGCCCTGGCCGCTGATCAAGGTGAGCTGGCTCACCGCCGGCACCTGGCCGAGCAGCTGGGCATAGTCGGCGCGGCGCAGCTCGATCGTGTTGGAGGAGGCGCGGGTCACCCAGGAGATCTGCCGCTCGAGGTCGGAGATCGCCTGCTCGATGCGCTTGGCGGTGGCGTCCGCCTTCTCGCTCATCGCATCCGTCAGCGTGCCCTTGATGCCGCGATAGCTGATCCAGGTCTCGAGCGCGCCGTTGACCGCCAGCACGAATACGACGAGGCCGACCAGCGCGAGGACATATTTGGCGAACAGGCCGCCGCGCAGGAACCAGTTCTTGCCCTTGTCCGTAGCCGCGTTCATCCAGCCTCGTCCGCCCCCTCGCATCAATCGGGTGCGCCGCATGATCCGCCGCTGTTTAGCACGGATCGGCGAGGCGGGGCGGCCGCTCGGGCCGCATGGTTATCCCTTCATATCGGCGGGGAATGTCCGGGAATATCAGCGATTGAACAGCTGACGCAGCACGTCCTTCATCGCCGGACTGTCGTGCTGCTCGGCGGTCTCGCCGGGCGGAGGGGGCGGTGGCGGGGCCGGATCGGCGGCCGGCGGCGCGTCCGCCTCGGGCTTGGCCAGGCTGCGGCTCGGCCGCGAAGCGTTGCCTTGATTGAAGGTGGAGAGGCCCTGCTGCAGCAAATTGCCGATGGTGTCGCCAAGCTGCCCGCCGAGCGGGTTGCTCTGGCCGGCGCCGCCGCCCGGTGGTTGGCCGGTGCCGGGCTGCGCGCCGCCCTGCACGCCGTTGAGCAGGTTGGTCAGCCCGTTGAGGCCTTCACTCAGCCCCTGGCCGTTCGCCCCGAACAGGCCCTTGCCCATCTCCTTGAGCTTGGCATAGGCCGCCTGCGGATTGTCGAGGATGCCCTGCATCTCCGGATAGATCCGCGGCGATACCCAGGGTCCCTCGAGCATCACGGGGATGCCGAGGCCGACCGGATTGCCGGTGCGGCCCTGGCCTTCGGTGGTCATCACGAGCTGCGGCTCGACGCGGAACCCGATCTGGCGGGTGTTGAGGTCGATGGTGCCGACCCCGGTCATCTTCACCAGCGGGCCGATCAGATTGAGATCGGTGGTGACGGCCTGGCCCTTGTCGACCTTGAACGAGGCCGAGAGCTGGCTGAGATCGGTCGACAATTCCTGGCTCTCCTGCCAGCCCGACAAGGTGCTGGTGGTGAGGCTCCGGATCATCTGCGCCACGTTGAGGCCGAGGATCTTGCCGTCCTGGAACAGGACGAAGGCGGTGCCGGCGAGATTGCCGACGATGGCGCGCTCGCTGCTGCCTTGCGAGGTCAGCGCGATCTTGGCCTGCATCTTGCCGTCGAGCTTGTCGAACTCGGCGAGGCTCCTCAGCACCGGCAGCGCGCGCAGCCCGGCGAGGTCGAGCCGCAGCGCGTAGGTTGGATTCGTAGCTCGCGCGTCGATGGTGACGTCGCCATTGGCGGTGCCCTCATAGGCGCCGAGATTGGCGAGCCGGCCCTTCAGCACGCCGCTGTCGATGGACGCATCGATCGCCGCCTGCGCAAAGCGGCCGTCGCCGATCACGAGCTCTGTCGCCGAGATGCGCGCCTGCGCGTCGACATAGTTGAGCCCGGCAAGGTCGATCGACGCGTTGCTCCAGGTATTGGTGCCGAGCGGCTGCGTGGAGCCTGACTGGGCCGTCGGCATCGCGATCGCAATGCGCTGGAAGTCGAGATCGAGCTTCACCAGCGGCTTGTTGCTGGCGAAATCGACCGAGGCCCAGCCGGTGAAGCCACCATCGCCGAGCGTGCCGGACACGCCGTTGAACATCACCACCGTGCCGTTCAACCGCGCTTCCGCATTCGCCTTGATCGCCGCGGGCAACAGGCCGGGCGCATCGACGCTGAATTCGGCCGGCACGCTCTGACGCTCCAGCGGCGCTTGCGGCGCGGTCGCGCGGATCTCGAACCTCAGCGGCTTGTCGCCGGCGTGTGCATCACCCGTCACGACGATCTTGCGGTCGTCGCCGATGGCCGCGTCCGCGTTGAGCGTCTCGATCCGGTTCTCGACCCGGTCGCGCACATTGGAGAGCACGATGGTTCCGCCGGTGATGCGGACATGCCGGATCGTGATGCCGCCGTTATCGGACGCGGAGGATTTCGCCGGCGGATTGTGGTCGCGGGTGCGCTCGCGCTGCAGCGGCAGGTTGATCACCGGCTTGACGATCGAAAGGTCGGTGATGTCGGGCTGGCCCGACCACAGGCTCGACAGCGTCATCTCAGCCTCGACGCTGCTTGCTGCGAACCGGTTGTTGACGTCGCGCCCCCGCGGGTCCTGCAACACGACGTCGCTCAGCGTCAGATTGACCCTCGGCCAGAGGCCTATCTTGGCGCCGCCGTTGATGGTGAGCTTGTAGCCGGTCTCGCGCTCGACCCGATCGGTGATCGCAGATGTGAGGAACGAGGACGGGATCCCGACCACAGTCACCAATGCGATGATCACGATCACGGCAGCGATGGCGGCCCCGGCGAATTTCAGTGCTCTCATGTCGTTGTTCCAGGCCGGCAAGCGGGGTTCCGTTGCAGAAAGTCACGGCCGATCACACGAGTTTATCCCGCAACGGGATCTGGCTCCAATGACCGGAAAAATAATCCGTTACCGCATGAACTTATGTGACCTCTCACACACTCTTATGAGGGTGATTTTTGCTAACCGGGCGTCAGGGGATCGGCTCGGATGGATTTGGAAGGCAGCAGTACAATGAGCAAACAGGCCGAATTTGCGGTCATTCTGAAGATGAATCCGATGTTCGCCGATCTCGGTGCGGACGAATTGCAGCGGCTTTCCGGCCTCTGCCACACCCAGCAGCTCGCGACCGGCGAGGTGCTGTTCCAGAAAGGCGATCCCGGCGATGCCCTGTTTGGGGTCCGCCGTGGCCAGATCCGGATCGAGACCGGTGCCTCCGATGGCAGCCGGCTGACACTGAACTTCATGGGATCCGGCGACCTGTTCGGCGAAGTCGCGGTGCTCGACGGTCAGGACCGCACCGCGGATGCGACCGCGGGCGAGCCCAGCGAATTATTCGTGTTGCGGCGGCAGGATTTCCTCGGCTTCCTCGAGCGCGAGCCGAAGGTCGCGGTCAGGCTGATCGAATTGCTGTGCCAGCGCATCCGCTGGCAGAGCGAGCGGATGGAAGAATCCGTGCTGCAACCATTGCCGGTCCGCCTCGCACGGCGGCTGTGCGCGCTGGCCGAGGATTTCGGTTCCGAGGTGCACATCTCGCAGGAACAGCTCGGCATCTTCGTCGGTGCCGCGCGCGAAAGCGTCAACCGGCAGCTGCAGACCTGGCGCAGGGACGGCATCGTCGACCTGCAACGCGGCCGGATCATGCTGCACAACATGACCAAGCTGACCGCGGTTGCGCGCAACGACTGAAGCGGACCGCATGCAACGCGCGCGGGAATGTGAAATTTTCTCGCGCGCGCTGCTTGCGAATGTTGACGCACTCCTGCCTAAAAGACGTGCTTGCATGATGAGGCCGGTACCGCTTTCATCCGGCCGCCGGTCCTTGGGGTGACACCCAGCCTTTGCTGGCCTCACGCCATCCACCTGCAAACCCCTGCGGTCTCTCCCGTTGACCGCAGGGGTTTTGCGTTCCGGCAGATGCGTGACGCGAATCCGCCTACCTCAACACCACTTCGGGATCGGCCCAGCGCAGATACTGGCGCGGCGCGGCGCCGAGCTCGCGCTTGAACATCGCGGCGAAAGCGCTCGGGCTTTCATAGCCGACGTCGAGCGCAACGCAGGTGACGGCCTCGCCGGCGCCGAGCCGCGCCAGCGCTTCGAGCAGCCGCACCCGCTGACGCCAGGCCGCAAAGCTCTGGCCGGTCTCGCGCCGGAACAGACGCGTCAACGTCCGCCGGCTGAGCTGGCAGCGATCGGCCCATTCGTCGAGCGTGAGATCGGAACTCGGATCGACCAGCACGGCTTCGCAGATCGCGGCGAGCCGCGGATCGGGCGGCACCTGCACATGCAGCGACACCTCCGGCATCCTGCCGATCTCGTCGAGCAGGAAATCGACCAGCCTGCCGTCGCGTCCTTCCGGATCGTAACGGGTCGGCATGTGCACCGCTTCTTCCATCAACGCCTCGACCAGCGCGGAGACACTGATCAGGCGGCACGTCGCCGGAGCATTCCTGATCCGGTCAGGCGTGACATAGATGGTCTGGATCTCGACCTCGCCCCAGGCCCGCGACTGGTGCGCAACGCCGGCCGGAATCCACAGACCGTGGCCGGGCGGCACGACGAAATGGCCGCGCTCGGTCATCATCGAGGTGACGCCCGCGGTCTGCAGGATGAATTGATCGCGTCGGTGCGCGTGTCGTGCACTGGTGCTTTCGTTCGGATAGGAGGCCGCCATCGCCGCGAGCGGCCGTTCGACCTGTTGCAGCTGCCCGGCATAGTGCGCGGCGGCTGCGGGACCCGATTGCTTGCGACAAACGCGCAAGCCGGTGGTGTCATTTCGTCGCGCTGCGACTTTCAAGTGTCGTGAGCTCCTGATCGATCGTCGTTTTCGCAGGGTGCTCATGCATCTTCCGGGCCACTTGGCCCGATCGCGATGGTTGTTGTCCCCCTTCAGGTAGCGCGGGCTATGGCGTTTGGCAACAATGCCTCACCCCGCGGCATTCGCCGAAATCGAATGTGAGAGCGCGGAGACGGAGAGGTCCGATGAACAGACGCGAATTCACCAAGGCAATGCTGGCCTGCGGTGCAGCCATCCCGTTCGGCATCACGCGGGCGGCGGGCCAGACCCGCGGTGGAACGCTCAACACCATCATCCAGCCCGAGCCGCCGGTTCTGGTGACGGCGTTGAACCAGCAGCAGCCGACCTTGACGCTCGGCGGCAAGATTTACGAAGGCCTGCTGAAATACGGCGCCGATCTCAAGCCGATGCCCGGCATGGCGCAGTCGTGGGAGATCTCGCCCGACGGCCTGACCTATACGTTCAAGCTGTTTCCGGGCATCACCTTCCACGACGGCAAGCCAATGACCTCGGAGGACGTGGTCTTCAGCTGCATGAAGCTGCTGGTGGAGACGCATCCGCGCGCACGGCAAAACTTCGCCCGCGTGGCGTCGGCGGAGGCGCCCGATCCGCTCACCGTCGTGTTCAAATTGAAGCAGCCGTTCGCGCCCTTCATCGGCTGCTTCGATTGCACGTCGGCCCCGATCGTGCCCAAGCACATCTATGACGGCACCGACTACCGCAAGAACCCGGAGAACGACAAGGCGATCGGCACCGGTCCCTTCAAGCTGAAGGAGTGGGTGCGCGGCTCGCATGTTCATCTCGTTCGCCACGACGGCTACTATCAGAAGGACCAGCCCTATCTCGACGAGATCGTCTACCGCGTGATTCCGGATGCGGCCTCGCGCGCGCTGGCGCTCGAGAACGGCACGGTGCAGCTCGTGCAATGGTCTGACGTCGAATTCTACGATGTGCAGCGCTTCAAGGCGCAGAAGAACCTCGAATTTACCACCAGGGGCTACGAGTATTTCGCGCCGCATCAGTGGCTCGAAATGAACAACCGCATCGCGCCGATGAACGACAAGCGGTTCCGGCAGGCGGTCATGCACCTGATCGATCGCGAGGCGTTCAGCAAGCGGGTCTATTTCGGCAATGCCAAGGTGGCGACCGGACCGATCTCGTCGAAGACGCGGTTCTACGATCCGAACGTGAAGCGCTACGAGTTTTCGGTCGACAAGGCCAAGGCCCTGCTCGACGACATGGGATTGAAGCCTGGCGCCAACGGCAAGCGCGCCGAGATCAAGTATATCGTGCCGCCCTATGGCGAGTCCTATCAGCGGGCCGGCGAATTCTTCCGCCAGAGCTTCGCGCGGGTCGGCATCGACCTCGTGCTTGTCGGCACCGACATGGCTGGATGGGCCGAGAAGGTCGGCAACTGGGATTATGAGATGACCCAGAATCTGCTCTACCAGCTCGGCGATCCCGCGCTGGGCGTCGCCCGCACCTATATTTCGTCGAACATCAAGAAGGGCATCCTGTTCTCCAACACGCAGGGCTATTCGAATCCCGAGGTCGACAAACTGTTCGACGAGGCCGCGGTGACGCTCGATGAAGCCAAGCGCCAGGAGCTCTACAGCAAGGTGCAGCAGATCCTGGTCGAGGACGTGCCGGTGGCCTGGACGCTCGAGATCGAATATCCCATCATCTACGACAAGGCGTTCAAGAACATCGTGACGACGGGTATCGGCTCGCACGAAACCTTCGGGTCGGTCTACAAATCGTGACCCGGCTCGGGAGCGCAGCGGCGATCGGACTTCAGGCGGTCAGCCGCATCGCCCAGCTCGTCGCCGTGATCCTCGTCATCGCGACGTTCAACTTCGTGCTGGTGCGGGCCGCGCCCGGCGATCCGGCCCAGGTCATGGCCGGGCAATCCGGCGCGTCCGATCCAAAGCTGCTCGACGATCTGCGCAAGGAATATGGCCTCGACAAGCCGTATTTTGTGCAGCTTGCGAGCCACCTCGGCCGTGTCGTCAGGCTCGACCTCGGCTATTCCTATCGCCAGCGCCGTCCGGTCGTCGATCTGATCCTCGAACGGCTTCCGGCGACGCTTCTCTTGACCGTGACGGCCTTTTGCCTCGCGCTCCTGATCGGTACCGCACTCGGCGCGCTGGCCGGGCTCGCGGCCGGCAGCGTGCTCGACACGGTGTTCACCGTGCTCTCGCTCGTGCTCTACGCGACGCCGGTGTTCTGGCTCGGCCTGATGCTCGTGCTGGTGTTCTCGGTGACCCTCGGCTGGCTGCCGCCGTTCGGTTACGAGACCATCAACGTCCAGCTCTCGCCGGTCGAGCATGCGCTCGACATCATGAAACACATGATCATGCCGGTCATGTCGCTGGCGGCGATCTACCTCGCGATCTATGCGCGGCTGATGCGATCCTCGATCATCGAGGTCGCGCAGCAGGATTTCATCAAGACCGCGCGCGCCAAGGGCTTGTCCGGAACGCGGATCGTGGTCGGCCACATGCTGCGCAATGCGCTGGTGCCGGTCGTCACCGTCGCCGGCATGCAGGCCGGCGCGCTGGTCGGCGGCGCCGTGGTGATCGAGACGGTGTTTGCCTGGCCGGGCCTTGGCCGCCTGACCTTCGAGGCACTGCTGCAGCGCGACTATCCGGTCCTGCTCGGCATCTTCCTGATCCTCTCGATCGTCGTGATCGCGCTCAACCTGCTCACCGATCTGGTCTACCGGCTGATTGATCCCCGCATGACCACGGGGGCGGCGTGATGGACACGGTGCGCGCCTTCCTGCGTCATCCGAGCGGCATGATAGGCCTCGTCCTGCTGCTCGTCGTTGTTGTCGTCGCGATCATCGCGCCGATCGCATTTCCGGTCTCGCCCTGGGAGATGGTCGGCGCGCCGTTCACGCCGCCCGGCGAGGATGGATTATGGCTCGGCGGCGATACGCTCGGCCGCGACGTCGCCGCCGGCGTCGCCTATGGCGCACGCGTCTCGCTTCTGATCGGCATCGCCTCGGCGCTCGCGGCGATGGCGATCGGCGTCGTGATTGGCGCAATCTCCGGTTATTTCGGCGGCAAGATCGATCTGGTGCTGATGCTGATGACGGAATTGTTCCAGACCATTCCGGCCTTCGTGCTGGCCATCCTGCTGGTCGCGACCTTCAATCCATCGCTGCTGACGATCATCCTGACCATCGGCGCGGTGAGCTGGCCGCCGCTGGCGCGGCTCACGCGCGCCGAATTCCTCCGTCTGCGGCACCGCGAATTCGTCGAGGCCGCGCTGTGCCAGGGCGAACGCACCTGGCGCATTGTGCTCGGCCATATCCTGCCCAACGCGATCTCGCCGATCCTCGTGGTGACGTCGCTGACGGTCGCGACCGCGATCCTGCTGGAAAGCGCGCTGTCCTTCATGGGGCTCGGCGATCCCAATCTGATGTCGTGGGGCTTCATGATCGGCGCGGGCCGCACCGTGATCCGGAACGCGTGGTGGATGAGCGTGTTTCCCGGCCTTGCCATCCTCGTCACGGTGCTGGCGATCAACCTGTTCGGCGAGGGACTGTCTGACGTCCTCAACCCGCGCGTCTCGAGGCGCCGGTCATGAGCGAAGCCATGCAGTCCGGCGCGCCCGTCCTTGCCGTCGAGGGCCTTTCCATCGCGCTGCCCAAAGGCGGTGACCGGCCCTTCGCGGTCGAGAATGTGTCGTTTGAAATCAGGCCAAACGAGGTGGTTTGCCTGGTCGGCGAATCCGGCTCCGGCAAGTCGATGATCGCGCATGCGGTGCTGTCGCTGTTGCCGCGGGGCGTCGACATCGCGTCCGGCGCCGTGACGGTCGCAGGGCAGGATCCGTCGAAGCTCGATGGCCGCGCCCTCCGCAAGTTGCGCGGCGGCAACGCCGCGATGATCTTTCAGGAGCCGTTGTCCTCGCTCAATCCGCTGAAGCGCGTCGGCAGGCAGATCGAGGAGATGATCCTGGCGCACCAGCGGCCAGCGCCCTCGGTGGCCGAAGTCCGCGAGCGGGTGCTGACGCTGCTAACCCAGGTCGGGCTTCCGAATCCGCAGTTGCTGGAAAAGAGCTACCCGTTCGAGCTTTCCGGCGGCCAGCGCCAGCGCGTGATGATCGCGATGGCGATGGCCAACCGCCCCGCGCTTCTGATCGCGGACGAGCCGACCACCGCGCTCGATGTCACGACCCAGCGCCAGATCCTGCGCCTGATCGACGATCTCCGGTGCGAGCGCGGCATGGGCGTGCTGCTGATCACCCATGATTTCGGCGTTGTCGCCGACGTTGCCGATCGCGTCGTGGTGCTGCGCCATGGCAAGGTGGTCGAGCAGGGCACGGCCAGCGAAGTGCTTCGCAATCCGCAGGCCGCCTACACGCGCGAATTGATCGACGCGGTGCCGAAGGCGCGCCTTGCCGACATCCATGAGGCCATCGTGCGTCCCGAGCCGTTGCTCGAGGTCATCGGCCTGCAAAAGACCTTTCGGGTCAAGCGCGGCTGGCTGCAGCCGCCACGCGAGGTGATCGCCGCTGATGGCGTCTCGCTGACGCTGCACGAGGGCGAGACGCTTGCGGTGGTCGGTGAATCCGGCTCTGGCAAGTCGACGCTCGGGCGCATGATCATGCGGCTCACCGAGCCTGATGCCGGCGCCATCCGCTTTGGCGGCGCGGATCTCCGGCAGCTGCGCGGCGAGGCGTTGCGCCAGGCGCGGCGCCAACTCCAGATCGTGTTCCAGGATCCGTTTGCCAGTCTCGATCCGCGCCAGAAGGTCGGCGATGCCATCGCGCGCGGTCCGATGGCCTATGGCACGTCGCGGGCCGAGGCGATGGCACAGGCGAACAAGCTCCTGGTGCGGGTCGGCCTGTCGGCGACCGCCGCCGATCGCTACCCGCACGAATTCTCGGGCGGCCAGCGCCAGCGCATCTGCATCGCGCGGGCGCTGGCGCTGAAGCCGCGGGTTCTGATCGCCGACGAGGCGGTGTCGGCGCTCGACGTCTCGGTGCAGGCCCAGGTGCTGGCGCTGCTCGCCGAGTTGCGCCAGGAGATGCGGCTTGCGATGATCTTCATCACGCACGATTTGCGGATTGCCGCCGAGATCGCCGACCGCTTCATCGTCCTGCAGAAGGGGCGTATCGTGGAGGAAGGCACCACCGCCGACGTGTTCACCGCGCCGCGCCAGGCCTACACTCGCGATCTGCTCGACGCGATTCCCGGGCGCGATTTCTTCGACCAGCCGGGCTTCGCGGCCGCGGCCGATGCACGCCCCACAGCAAGGATCAATTCATGACCGACAGCCGTTCAGTCCCCCTTCCGGCCGGCGCGCGCGAGCGCATCGAGGCGGCTGTCGACGCCGCCTTCGAGCAGCAGCTCGCGACCACGATCGCCTTCTCGTCGATTCCCAGCACGCGCGGCCAGGAAGGTCCCTGTCAGGACATGTTCGCGGAGCTGCTGCGCGAGCGCGGCTATGAGGTCGACGACTGGGTCATCAATCAGGATGAACTGAAGACGCTGCCCGGCTACGGGCCGGTCGAGACCGATTTCTCCCGCGCGCGGACCGTCGTCGGCACCTATCGGCCGGCGCGCGAGGAGGGACGTTCGCTGATCCTTCAGGGGCATTGCGACGTGGTGCCGGTCGGGCCGCTCGACATGTGGGAGCGGCCGCCGTTCCAGCCGGTGGTCGAGGACGGCTGGCTCTATGGCCGCGGCACCGGCGACATGAAGTCGGGCACCATTGCCGCGCTCTACGCGCTCGATGCGGTGAAGGCCGCGGGCTTTGCGCCGAAGGGCCGCATCCATCTGCAATCCGTGATCGAAGAGGAGAGCACCGGTCTCGGCGCGCTCTCGACGTTGCAGCGAGGTTACCGTGCCGATGCCTGCCTGCTGCCGGAGCCGACCGAGGAACGGTTGATGCGCGCCCAGGTCGGCGTGATCTGGTTTCGCCTCAGGGTTCGCGGAATTCCGGTCCATGTCGCGCGCGCCGGCACCGGCTCCAACGCCATCCGCGCCGCCTATCATCTGATCGGCCATCTCGACGCGCTGGAGGCGAAGTGGAACGAGCGCGCCAAGTCGCATCGCTACTTCGGCGCGGTGCATCACCCGCTCAACTTCAATCCGGGCATCATCAAGGGTGGCGATTGGGCCTCCAGCGTGCCGGCCTGGTGCGACGTCGATTGCCGGATTGGCATCCTGCCGGGATGGAAAATCGCCGACTGCCAGGCCGAGATCGTCGAGTGCGTGACCAAGGCCGCAAAGGCCCATCCGTTCCTCGCCAACAATCCGCCCGAGATCGTCTGGTCCGGCTTCCTGTCGCCGGGCTATGAAGCGACCGAGGTGCAGGAGAGCGAGGCCGTCCTCGGCTCGGTCTACGAGCACGTGTTCGGGCGCAAGCTGACGGATTTTCCCTCGACCGCGCTGACGGATGCGCGCTTCTATGGCCTGGACTATGGTGTTCCCGCATTCTGCTTCGGCACCAGGATGGAGAACGCGCACGGCTTCAATGAGCGGGTCCAGCTCGATTCGCTGAAGAAGGTCACCAAGGCCTACGCCCTCTTCGTCGCGAGCTGGTGCGGTGTCGATAGAGCATGATCCGGAAAAGTGCGAAGCGGTTTTCCGACAAGATCATGCTCAATGAATTGAGACAAACCAAACGGGAGGTTCGCTATGGGTGACCAGAATGCAGGCGGCAAGCCGCCGGTCAAATCGCAGGAGGATCTTCGTGCGCATTTCGGGCAATTGAGCCCGCTCGCCGAGAAAAAGGTGCTCTACCATCTCGACAAGTTCTGCCGCGACTTCATCGCGCTGTCGCCGTTCCTCGTCATCGCCTCCAGCGACGGCAAAGGGCATGCCGATGCCAGCCCGCGCGGCGATGCGCCGGGCTTCGTCTCCGTCCTCGACGACAAGACGCTGCTGATCCCGGATCGGCGCGGCAACAACCGGGTCGATACGTTCGGCAATATCATCGCGTCGCCCGGGATCGGGCTGATCTTCATGGTGCCCGGCATCAACGAGACGCTGCGCGTCAACGGGCGCGCCGAGATTTCGCAGGAGCCGGATCTGTTGACGCCGCTGACGGTGCAGAACGTCACGCCGATCATCGGCCTCAAGGTGCATGTCGATGAGACCTACTTCCACTGCGGCAAGGCGCTGATGCGCTCGAAGCTCTGGAATCCCGCCGCGCAAGTCGAGCGCCACAGCTTTCCGACGCTCGGCCGGATCATCGCCGAGCAGACCGCCGCGATCGAGGTCGAGGTCGCCGAGAAGGCGATGGAAGAGGCCTATCGCACGAGGCTGTACTAGAACTTGATGAAACCAATCGGGAACCATCCTCATCGTCGTCCCTGCGAAAGCAGGGACCCATAACCTCAACTGCCAATTGTTGGGCGATGCTGCAACGACGAGCCCCTGCAACAAGGTCCGCCGCGGCGTACGGGTCCCTGCTCCCGTGCGCAATTGCGCACTAGGCAGGGACGACGTGTTGGAGGGGCCGCGGACTCAACGGCGGGCGGCCGCAGGGAAGCGACGCGCCAGGGCTTTCCCATATGCCATAGCCGCGGGGCGTCTGCACGATTTCTGTATAATGGAAGAATACCGCTGATTTGCCCGACGAATCAAGTTGCCGTGTCGAACGCCGACGGCCACCGGCTGCTTTGCATGGGGTTGTTTTCGATATTTTGGCAGTGCGCCCTGCGACGGCCGCCTTCGCGACTGCTGCCGAACCTGACTTCACCATGCTTTAGCGGCACCGTTGACGAGGCGCCGCCTCAGATCATTCCGCGGCGGGCGAGATCATGTTCGGTGGACCGGGCGGCCGCTTGGTCTCGTCAGCCTGCTTCTCGTTCAGCGCCAGCTCATGGTCGGCATGCGAGACCACGAACCGTTTGCCGAAGCGCCAGATCAGGCTGCCGATGTCGTCCATCACCATGAACATCGCCGGCACGAACACCAGCGACAGCGCGGTCGAGAAGATCAGGCCGCCGATCACCGCGAGCGCCATCGGCGAGCGGAATTCGCCGCCCGCGCCGAACGCCAGCGCGGACGGCATCATGCCGGCGGCCATCGCGATCGTGGTCATCACGATCGGGCGGGCGCGCTTCATGCCGGCGTCGATCATGGCTTCCTCGCGCGCCTTGCCGTCGCGGATCGCCTCCACCGCGAACTCCACCAGCATGATGGCGTTCTTGGTGACGATGCCCATCAGCATCAGGATGCCGATCCATACCGGCGTGGTGAGCTGCTTGCCGGTCAACAGCAGCGCGCCGATCGCGCCGCCGATCGAGAGCGGCAGCGAGAACAGGATGGTGATCGGCTGCAGGAAGGTACCGAACAGCAGCACCAGCACGGCATAGACCATCATCAGGCCGGCGGTGATCGCGGTGGCGAAGCCGTCGGACAGTTCGGCGAGGCTCTCGGCGTCGCCGGACGGGCTGACCTTCACGCCCTTCGGCAGGCTTTTCATGACCGGCAGGTCGTAGATCAGCTTGGTGGCGTCGCCGAGCGCGGCGTTGCCGACGAGATCGGCCGCGACGGTGGCCTGCCGCTCGCGGTCGTAGCGGTTGATGCTGGTCGGGCCCTGGTCGAGCTGGATGTCGGCGACCACAGAGAGCGGCACGCCGCCGCGCTCGCCACGCTGGCCGAGCGGCACCCGCAGCTGCTCCAGCATCTGCAGGTCGCTGCGCGCATTGTCCTCGAGCTGGACGCGGATCGGCACCTGGCGGTCGCCGGCGTCGAACTTCGCCAGCGCCGGACCGACATCGCCGATGGTGGCGACGCGGATGGTCTGTGACAGGCTTTCCGTCGAGACGCCGAGCCGGGCCGCGAGCTCGGCGCGCGGGCGGATGCGCAGCTCGGGCCGGTCGAGCGCGGTCTCCGAGATTACGTTGGCGATGATCGGAATCCGCTTCATCTGCGTCGCGAGTTCGCTGGCGACGTTGTTGACGATGTTGCTGTCGGTACCGGTGACGACCAGCGAGATCGCGCGCAGGCCGTTCTCGTCGAGGAACCAGAACCTGATGTCGGGAACGTTATCGAGCTCCTTGCCGATCGACAGTTCGAGCTCGCGCTGGGTGATCTTGCGGTCGGCCTTCGGCGTGTAGTTGATGATCAGCGCAGCGCGGCGCACCTCCTGGAGGCCCGGCGGCACCCGGCCGCCGTCGACGAACACGCTTCGTACCTCGGGCCGCTTGCGCAGCCGCGCCACGATCTCCTCGGTGACCTTCTCGGTGTAGGCGAGCTGCGAGCCGGGCGGCAGCTCCATCGCGAGCAGCGAGCGCGCGGTGTCCTGCGCCGGCAGGAAGCCCTGCGGCAGCAGCGTGATGCTCCAGATCGACGCGGCGAAGATCGCAAAGCCGATCAGCACGGTGACGAAGTAATGCTTCACCGACCAGGTGACGAGGCTGTGATAGCCGCGCAGGATCGGGCCGGGCGGCGGATCGTCGTGGTCGTGATGCTTGAGGAAATAGGCTGCCAGCATCGGCGTCACGAAGCGCGCGGCGAGCAGCGAGAAGAACACCTGCACCGACACGGTGATGCCGAACTGCTTGAAGAACTGCCCGGCAATCCCTGACATGAAGCTCGCCGGCGCGAAGATCGCGATGATGGTGAGCGAGATCGCGATCACCGCAAGGCCGATCTCGTCGGCGGCTTCGAGAGCGGCACGATAAGGCGTCTTGCCCATCCGCATGTGGCGGACGATGTTCTCGATCTCGACGATGGCATCGTCGACCAGGATGCCGGTCGAGAGCGTGATGGCGAGGAAGGAGACGAGGTTTAGCGAGAAGCCGAGCAGGTCCATCGCCCAGAATGCCGGGAAGATCGACAGCGGCAGCGAGACCGCCGCGATGATCGTGGCGCGCATGTCGCGCAGGAACAGCAGCACGATGATCACGGCGAGGATCGCGCCCTCGAACAGGGTCGAGATCGCGGCCTCGTAATTGCCCTTGGTGAACTCGACCGAGGTGTCGATCAGCTTCAGGTCGACGTCGGGATAGGCCACCTTCAGCGCGTCGATCCGCTTCTGCACCGCGGCCGCGACGACGACGTCGCTGGCGCCCTTGGAGCGCTTGATGCCGAGCGCGACCACCGGCTCGCCGTTGAAGCGGGCGAAGGTGCGGCGGTCGGCGATGGTGTCGGTGACGGTGCCGAGATCGTCGAGCCGGATCTCGCCGCCGCCGAACAGCGGGATCATGGTGCCGGCGAGCTCGTTCAGCGTCTTGGCGCCGGCGAGCGTGCGGATCGCCTGGTCGTTCTTGCCGATCTCGGCGCGGCCGCCGGCGACGTCGACATTGGTGCCGCGCAGGATCTGGCTGACATTGACCGCGGTCAGTCCCACCGCCTGTAGCTTGTCAGGATCGAGCGAGACCAGGATCTCGCGCTCGACACCGCCGATGCGCTCGACCTGGGCGACGCCGCGCACGCCCTGCAGGGCGCGCTTGACCACGTCGTCGACGAAATAGGACAGCTGCTCCGGCGTCTTGCCAGGTGAGATTGCAGCATAGGTCACGATCGGCAGGCCGATCACGTCGACGCGCTGGATCAGGGGCTCGGTGACATTCTGCGGCAGATTGGCGCGCACGCGCGTCACAGCGTCCTTGACGTCGTTGAGCGCGCGGTCGGTGTTGGTCTCCAGCGCGAACTGGATCGTGGTCACCGACAGGCCATCGGTGATCGAGGAGGAGATGTGGCGCACGCCCTCGACGCCGGAGACGCCGTCCTCGATGGTCTTGGTGACCTGCGATTCAAGTTCCGACGGCGCGGCGCCGAATTGCGAGACCGCGACCGAGATCACCGGAATGTCGGCGCTCGGCAGCCGCGTCACCGCGAGCTTGGTAAACGAGACCCAGCCCAGCACGAGCAGGATGATCGAGAAGACGATCGATGGAAGCGGGTTCCGGATCGACCATGCCGAGATGTTCAAAGCCATTAGCGTGCCCGAATTACCGTGATCGCGTGCGATCGAGTTCGTCGGCGAACATGGTCTTGATCTGGTCGCCGTCATGCAGCGAGGTGCCAGCGTCGGCCACGACGATTTCGCCGACGTCGAGGCCTTCAAGGATTTCGGTCGAAGTGTCGGAGGTCAGCCCGACGCGCACCCTGCGGGTCTCGACGGTGTTGCCCTTCACGACCTGCAGGGTCAGGCGGTCGATCGCGGTACGCGGCACCGCGACCCCGCAGGAGCGCTTGGCGTCGATATTGGCGCGCGCGAACATGCCGACCTTCAGCGTCGGATTGTTGTTGATGGTGATGCGGACGTGCCCGAGCTGGGTGGTGCGGTCGATCTGCGGCGAGATCTGGCGGACCTTGCCGACCATGTCGGGCGCATCGTCGCGGCTGATCCGCACATTGGCGCCGGGGTTGAGCTTCAGGAGCTGGAAGCCCGGCACCTCGGCGTCGAGCTCGATCTCGTTGTTGATGGAGATCTTGAACATCGGGGGAGCCTGCGGCGAGGCCGGCGCGCCGGGCGCGGTGCGCACTTCGGTGACGAGGCCGGCCGCCGGCGCCCGCAGCACAAGCGGCTTGGCATTGGCCTGTGCGGCCTGCTGCGGCGGCGGGGTCAGCCGCGCGAGCTCCTGGTTCTCGGTGACCGTGTCGCCCTCGCGGACCAGCACGTCGATGACCTTGGAGCCGTCCTGGTCGACATTCACCTGCGCCTCGCGGCGCGGCACGATGAAGCCGGTGACGCGGACCATGTCGGAGAAGCAGGCATTGGTCGACTTCGTCACCACGACCAGCGCCTGGCCCGGCGTCTCCTTCTCCTCCGGATGGGAGCGGTGCTCGAACGCGTAATAGGCGATCGCGAGGGCGAGGAAAAACACCGTGCCGAGCGCAGGCTTGAGGTATTGGGAAAAATTCATCGCCTGATCAATCCAGAGCTTGGCGCATCATGGGTGTTGGTCGAAGTCTCATCACGCTCGTTATCGTATTGCCTGGGCATTCGGAAGGCCGGTGCCATTGTTCCGGATCATGCCCTGACGTCATGTGAGGCGGGTCACCTGTGGGCCGCTTTGGGTCTCGGCCCAACGGCATTGGCCCAAAAGCAATGCGCCCCGCCGGGGTGCGGGGCGCATTGTAACCTCAAAAAGGGGCCACGCCACCGCCCATCACTTGGCGGCGGTGGCCTTGTTTTCCACGTTCACGACCTGCACGCGCCGGTTCACCTCCGCCATCGGGTGGCTCGGGTCCTTCAGCTTGCTCTTGCCATAGCCGACGGTGACGAGATCGGTGCCGTTGATGCCGTATTTGTCGACGAGATAGCGCTTGATGGCGTCGGCGCGGCGCTCCGAGAGACCCTGATTGTAGTCCTCGCCGCCCGCGGCGTCGGTGTGGCCGGCGACCACGAAGGTCGAGCCCTTCAGGTCCTGATTGGTCAAGGCGCGGCCGAGCGCCTGCACCGACGGCAGCGACTTCGCGCTGATGTCGGCGGAGTTGTAGTCGAAGTTGATCTCGAGATCGATCTTCGGCTTGTCCTGGACGATGGTCGCGATTTCCTCGCGTTCCGCCGAGGACAGCGAGCGGGTGGCGCGGCCGCGGACGCTCTGCACGAATTTGGCCTGGTCGGCATTCAGCTCCGGCGAGGTGGCCTGCGGGCCGGCCGAAAGGCCGCGGGTCAGCGGCTTCTTGTCGGGCGTCAGCGCCTTGATGATCTGATCTTCGGTGACGTCGCCGGCGCGGGCGACGGCCATGCCGAACGACAGCGCGGCGCCAACGGTCATGATTGAAACGATCGCGGCCTTTGCCGACGGCTTGAACATTTCGGTCCTCCTGCGCAAGCTGGCGCGGTTCGAGGCAACTATTCAGATTGATCGCCGGCACTGCTGCCCGGCACGCACCCTCTGATTAGTCGCGCAATACCATCCGCGGTTCGAGCCGCGGGCAGAGCCTTCGTCGATCTGTCACTGCACGCCGTAGTCGGCGAATTCCTTGACGATGTTCGGGTCCATCGCCTTGGCGTTGGCGATGTCGAGATCGCCCTCCGCGACCGCGCCGTTGCGCTGCTTGGCGAGCCCGCGCCCGTACAGCGACGAGGTTAGACGCGGGTTGATCTTCAGCGCGGCGTCGAAATCGGCGATCGCGTTCTTGTTCTGCCCGCCCTTCAGGTTCATCAGCCCGCGGCTGTCGAGCGCATCGACGAAGTTCGGACGCAGCCGCAGTGCCTCGTTGCAGTCCTTCAGCGCCGCCTGCAGGTCGCCGATCACGGTGCGGACCCAGCAGCGGTTGTTATAGGCCTCGACATCCTTCGGGTTCAGCCGCAGCGAATTGGTGAAGTCCTTCACCGCAAGGTCGTAGGCCCCCTTGCTGGCATAGACCTGGCCGCGGCGATACAGCGCCGCTGCGTCGTCGGGATTCTTGTCCAGCTTTTCGCTCAGGCTCTTGATCGTCGGATCATCGGCGAGCACGGGCGAATTGCTCGGCGCCGGCGTGGGCTGGATCACCACCGGCGGGGGAGCGGCGGGCGGCGGCAGGGCGATCTCGGGCGCCTTTGGCTGGGGTGGCGGTGCGGTCGGCGCTGCCGCAACCGGAGGCGTCGGCGGCACCGGCGGTGGTGTCGGCGCTGTTGCCGCTGGTGGCGTCGGGGTTGCCGCGGGCGGTGTCGGCGTTGCTGCGGGCGGAGCCGGCGGAGGCGCGACCGGCGGCGCCGTTGCCACCTCGGGTGACGGCGACGCGGCGGGTATTGGCGCGGTGTTCGACGGCCCGGCCGTGCCGGCCGGAATGAACGAGAAATCCTCGGCCAGTGACGACGAGATCCACGGCACCTGTTCCTGCCGCGAGGCCCGGGTGACGCCGACACGGGTGCGGTTCAGCGTTTCCTCGGCCATCAGGTCGGGGGTGCGGATCTCCTTCAGGAGTTCCCGCACGAACAGGCTGTGGTCGCTGCCATTGTCGGAGACGACGGACGACAGCGCGGCCGAATACATCACCAATGTGCCGTTGGGCGCGATCACCGGGGCGAGCCCTGCCGAAAAGCTGCGGAAGCGCCGCTCGAACGGGTTGCGCCGCGAGGCGTCGATCAAGGCGATCTTCACCCCGGCGCCACGGCTGTTGATTTCCCCGAGCACGGTCTCGAGGCTGAAGCCGTCGCGGCGAACGTCGGCCTCGGCCCAGATCTGCGCATCGATCGGGATCATGTAGCTCTGCCGGTTCGACTGGATGCCGTAACCGGAGAAGAAGATCAGGGCGACCGAGCCCGGCTTGATCTTGCCGTAGAGCCGGTCGAAGGCGCGGCGCATGCCGTCGCCGGTCAGGTTCTCCCCCACCTCGACGGTGAAGCCGTCACGCTTGAGCTCGTCGGCGACGTCACGGGCGTCGTTGACCGGCTCCTTCAGCGGCGCGTCGGCGTCGGGATATTTGGCGTTGCCGATGACCAGCGCGAAACGGTCGCCGGCGGCGAAGGACAAAGTGGGCGCCGCGATTGAAAAAATCAGCGTGGCGAGCAAGGCAAGGCGGATTTTCATAATCGCAGCAAATCCAGATCGCGACATTCCAATGAAACGGCGCCGCTTCCAGCCTGCGCCTTGGGGACCTTACTCTAGCGAAAATCCATTATCAAACCACGGCCAAACCCCCGTCAACGGCTTGCGGCAGCATCGTTTATCGCCGTGATACTGGTGAGACCGCAGTGCAACAGCACACGCTCATGGCGGCCATCGCCGTCACGGCGGGGTGCTGGTTCCTGTGAGCCGATAATGTGCTTGCACTCACAACGGCTGTCGCCACCCTGTCATGCGCTCGTCGCACGCCGCGCGGTTTGACCTTTGCGCGAGCCGATGGCTTTGTGTTCAGGACGGCAAGCCATTCAAAGACAAGCCGTTCAAAACAGGCCTTGCAAACAAGAGCGAAACCGATGGGAAACGCCTACGAGATCTACGCCCTGCGCTATGCGACGATGTCGCCGCGCACGCCCCACCTCAACTTCCTGGTGCCCGATCCGCACGACACCACCGCGCAAGACCTCGACTATTTCGTCTGGCTGGTGCGGGGTCATGGCCGTGACATCCTGGTCGACACCGGCTTCAACGCCGAGGAGGCCAAGGCGCGCGCCCGCAAGCTGACGCTCAACCCGGTCGATGCGCTGGCCGGCTTCGGCGTCAGTGCCGACAGCATCAAGGACGTCATCGTCACCCATCTGCACTACGACCATGCCGGCAATCTGGATCGCTTCCCGAACGCCAAATTCCATCTGCAGGAACGCGAGATGAGCTACGCGACCGGCCGCTGCATGTGCAACGGCATGCTGCGCCATCCGTTCTCCATTGAGCACGTCACGCAGATGGTACGCCACGTCTATGGCGAGCGCGTCACCTTCCACTCCGGTGACGGCGAGATCGCGCCCGGCGTCACCGTGCATCGCGTCGGCGGTCATTCCGACGGCCTACAGGTGGTGCGCATCGAGACCGCGCGCGGCCCGGTCGTGCTGGCGTCGGATGCCGCGCATTATTACGCGAACCTGCACAAGCGCAGCCCGTTCCCGATCGTCTACAATGTCGGCGACATGGCGCAGGGCTGGGAGACCGTCGAGCGGCTCGCCGGTCATCCCGACCGCTTCATTCCCGGTCACGATCCGATCGTCAGCGAGATCTATCCGCGCGCCAGCGACAAGGTCGATGCCTTCGCGCTGCATCTGGCGCCGTCGCGATCGTTCGCGAAATAGCCTCGCCGATTGGGCGAGGCACGTCTGCAACACGTCAAGAAACGTCAAAAAGAAGCGATATGACTGACACCAAGACGACTGACACCAAGACTCTCGGGTTCATCGGCCTCGGCGTGATGGGTGAACCGATTTGCCGCAACCTCGTCAAGAAGAGCGGCAAGCGCGTTGTCGTGTTCGACCTCTCGGCCGAACCGCTGCAGCGGTTGCGCGCCGACGGCGCCGAGGTTGCAGCGTCGGTCGCCGACGTCATCAAGCAGAGCGATGTGCTGTTCCTCTGCCTGCCGAGCGCCAGGCACGTGCGCGCGGTGTTCGAAGGCGACGGCATCTTGAAGAACACGAGAAGCGGCCAGATCGTGGTCGATCTCGGCACGTCTTCAGTCAGCCAGACCCGCGATTTCGCCGCGCAGTTGCAGGCCAGGGGCGCGGCGTGGGCCGACGCGCCGATCGCGCGTACGCGGCAGGCGGCGCAGCACGGCACGCTCAGCGTGATGGTCGGCGCGGTGCCCGCGCTCTATGCCGCGATCGAGCCCTTGATCCGCTGCTTTGCCACCGACGTTACCAATTGCGGCGATGTCGGCGCCGGGCAAGTGACCAAGATCCTCAACAACATGGTGCTGTTCGAGACAGTGAACGCGCTGGCCGAGGCCGTCGCGGTGGCGAAGCATAACGGCGTCGATCCAAAGCTGCTGCTGGAGACCCTGTCCAAGGGCTCGGCCGACAGCTTTGCGCTGCGCAACCACGGCATGAAGGCGATCGTGCCCGGCGTGTTTCCCGAGCGCGCATTCTCGACCGAATATGCGCTGAAGGATCTGTCCTACGCGTTGGAGCTCGCCGCCGACGCCGGCATCAAGATCCGCGGTGCGGAGCTGATCGGCACGGTGCTGCAGGAGGCGATCGACAAGGGATCGAAGGACAATTATTTCCCGGTTATCGCCAAGCATATCGATCGCGGCTAGTGCAATATTTCGCCCCGCATCAGTGTGCGTAACCCTATCACCGTCATGCTGAGGAGGCCGCGCAGCGGCCGTCTCGAAGCACGACGGCCCGACTGTGGCCGTGCATCCTTCGAGGCTCGCTCCGCTCGCACCTCAGGATGACGGGTTTGGTAGCTGTGCGCGAAAGAGGGCCGCCCTAATACGCGTCCTTGGCGTCGGCCTCTTCGCTGGTCTGCACCAGCTCGAGGCTGCTCTCGACCTTGCCGAGCAGGCGGCCGAGGTCGCGGCGCTCCTGCGCGGAGAGGCAGGACAAGATCTCCTGCTCCTTGCGCAGCAGGCGCGGGATCAGCTCCTCGTAGAGCGCCTGGCCCGCTTTGGTCAGTCGCAGGCGGAATTCGCGGCGGTCGTCGGCGTTCTCGACGCGCTCGACGATCTCGCGCTCCATCAGCGCCGACACCGCGCGGCTGATGGTGGATTTATGGGTGCGCGTGCAGTGCGCGATATACTGCGCGCTGCAGGGATCGCTGCGGAAGCCGAGCGTTGCGAGCACGCGCCACTCCGGAATGTCGAGCCCGTAGCGCGCCTGATATTCGCTCGACAGCGCCGAGGACACCTCGGCCGCCAGCCGGTTCAGGCGGAACGGCATGAAATGGAAGAGATCGAGGCGCTTCTTGGTCGGCGCGATCGTGTCGCGCACCTCCGCTTCCACGGCACTGCGCGGGCGGGCTGGAGGCTGGCTTGCAGAGGTCCGTGCCAAAAATCCCTCCAATTTGAGTTGACGGCAGCCCCGACTGGGGGTTTAAGATAGTTGCAAGTGAGACTAATTTAGCAAGGTCGCGGCCGGCTCGCAAGGTCCAGGTCGCAAGCAGTCACACAAGACCGCAGCCCAAGCCACAGATTAAAGGCCGGCGGCGCAAGGGAAACATCCAGGGTCACGCAATGGCACACGCCAACACGGCACAGGCCAAAACCCAGTTCGGCTATCGCCGTCATCCCGACCAGGAGCGCTCGGGCGCCAACGTCGCGGAGCATCCCGTCGTCGTGGTCGGCGCCGGGCCGGTGGGATTGTCGCTCGCGATCGATCTCGCGCAGCGCGGCCAGCGCGTGGTGCTGCTCGACGATGCCGACCGGATCGGCGAAGGCTCGCGCGCGATCTGCTTCTCGAAGCGCTCGCTGGAGTTCTGGGATCGCCTCGGCGTCGGCGACCGCATGGTCGAGAAAGGCGTGGTGTGGAGCGTCGGCAAGATCTTCCACGGCGCCTCGCAGCTCTACCAGTTCAGTTTGCTTCCGGAGGAAGGCCACAAGCGGCCCGCCTTCATCAACCTGCAGCAATTCTACGCCGAGGCCTATCTGGTCGATCGGGTCGGGCAACTGCCCGAAATCGACCTGCGCTGGCGCAACAAGGTGATCGCGCTGGAGAGCCGCAACGACGGCGTTGCGCTGACCATCGCAACTCCCGACGGCTCCTACCAGGTGCACGCGGCCTTTGTCGTCGCCTGCGATGGCGCCCGCTCGCCGCTGCGGCAGATGGTCGGCGCGGAGTTCGCAGGCCAGGTGTTCGAGGACCAGTTCCTGATCGCCGACGTCAAGATGACGGCGGCGTTCCCGACCGAGCGCTGGTTCTGGTTCGATCCGCCGTTCCATGCCGGACGCTCGGCGCTGCTGCACAAGCAGCCGGACGACATCTGGCGGATCGATCTGCAGCTCAACCCGGATGCCGATCCGGTGGCCGAAAAGCAGCCCGAGAATGTCCGGCCGCGGATCGAGCGCATGCTCGGCCACGACAAGTTCGAGTTCGAATGGATCTCGCTCTACAAGTTCCAGTGCCGCCGGATGGCCAAGTTCATCCACGGCCGGGTGATCTTTGCCGGTGATTCCGCCCACCAGGTCTCGCCGTTCGGCGCGCGCGGCGCCAATTCCGGGCTCGAGGACGCCGAGAATTTGGCGTGGAAGCTTGACCGCGTGCTGCGCCGGCTGTCGCCGGAGGGCTTGCTGGAGAGCTATCACATCGAGCGCAGCGCGGCGGCGGACGAGAACATCCGCGAGTCCACCCGCTCGACCGACTTCATGGCGCCGGTGACGAAACAGGAAGCGCGGCTGCGTCAGGCCGTGCTGTCGCTCGCCAAGGACACCGAGTTCGGCAAGCGCATGGTCAATGGCGGGCGGCTCTCGGTGCCGTCGGTCTACGACACGCCGCTGTCGAGCGGCGATCGCGACGATTGGCGCGGCGGCCCGCGGCCGGGCTCTTCGATGCCGGATGCGCCGGTGACGGAGCAGGGCGGCGGTTCCACCTATTTGACCGATGTTTTCATCAGACAGGGAACGCGCTTCACGCTGCTGGAGTTTGGCAATGGCGCGGCTGTCGATGTGCCCGACGGCGTCGGCAGCATCCGGATCGGCGGCGAGGATGGGCTGGTCGACGCGCTGGGCCTTGCCGGCAAGCGCTACGATGCCGAGCCCGGCACCGCCTATCTGCTGCGGCCGGACGGCTATGTCGCGGCACGCTTCCGCAACGCGGCGCGGCCGGCACTCGATGCGGCGCTGGCGCGCGCAGCCGGCCTGAACTGAGGAGCAGTCATGGCGCTGTCGACCAGTTCGAACTTCGCAAAGCCCGACGACGCCTTCCGCGCCATCGTCGAGGCGCATCGCGGCCTCACCGAGGCGCAGAGCGCCGATCTCGATGCCGCGCTGGTTCTGGTGCTCGCCAACCATATCGGCGATCTCGACGTGCTGCGCGAGGCGATCGCGCTGGCGAAGCGGCGGATGCTGGACGCCAGCCAGCAGCAACAACAGCAACAACAATAGCACTGAGCAAACGGACAGGATTGAACTGATGGCCAAAGGTTTCGCATCGACCACGGATCTCGCGGAGAAGAAGGTCACTTTCTCCGAGATCGGCACCGATCTCTATGCCTTCACCGCCGAGGGCGATCCCAACACCGCCGTGATCGTCGGCGACGACGGCTGCCTGGTGTTCGACGCGCAGGCGACGCCGGCGATGGCGAACAAGGTGATCGAGCGGGTCAAGACCGTCACCGACAAGCCGATCAAATATGTCGTGCTGTCGCACTACCACGCGGTGCGCGTGCTCGGCGCCTCTGCCTATCACGCGCAGGGCATCGTGGCCTCGCAGGAAACCTATCGCCTGATCGAGGAGCGCGGCCAGCAGGATTGGGATTCAGAATATGGCCGCTTCCCGCGCCTGTTCCAGGATGCCGCGAGCATTCCCGGCCTGACCTGGCCGACGCTGACCTTCGAGGGCGAGATGTCGATCTATCTCGGCAAGCGCGAGGTGCGGCTGATGCAGCTCGGCGCCGGCCATACCTCGGGCGACATCGTCGCCTGGGTGCCGGATGCCGAGGTGATGTTCTCGGGCGATCTGATCGAATACCACTCGGCCTGCTATTGCGGCGATGCGCATTTGCGCGAATGGCCGACGACCTTGAACGAGATCCGCGCCTTCAATCCGAAGGCGATCGCGCCGGGCCGCGGCGACGCGCTGAAGGGCCTCGCCACGGGCCGCGATGCGATCGCGATGACGCGCGATTTCGTCACCACGCTCTATGGCGCCGCCGAATCCTCCGTCGCCAAGGGCCGCAGCCTGAAGGAATCGATGGCGGCGACGCGCGAGGTGATGGATCCGAAGTTCTCGAGTTTTGCGATCTACGAGCACTGCCTGCCGTTCAACGTTTCGCGCGCCTATGACGAGGCGTCGGGGATCGACGATCCCGTGATCTGGACCGACAAGCGCGACCAGGAAATGTGGGCCGCCCTGCAAGGAGGATAGTGATGAACATCAATACCTCGCCTGATCAGATCGTTCGCAGCTCAGGGCAAGTCACCCCGGGCTACATGTCCGGCTTCGGCAACAGCTTCGAGACCGAGGCCTTGCCCGGCGCGCTGCCGATGGGGCGCAACTCGCCGCAGCGCTGCGCCTACGGGCTTTATGCCGAGCAATTGTCCGGCTCGCCGTTCACGGCACCGCGCGGCACCAATGAGCGCTCCTGGCTGTATCGCATCCGCCCGTCGGTGCGGCATTCCGGCCGCTTCGCCAAGGCCGATGCCGGGCTGTGGCGCACCGCGCCGTGCCACGAATACGACATGCCGATCGCACAGCTGCGCTGGGACCCTGCGCCGATCCCGAAGGAGAACATGACCTTCCTGCAGGGCGTGCAGACCATGACCACGGCGGGCGATGCCAACACCCAGGCCGGCATGGCGGCACACATCTATCTCATCACCAAATCGATGGTCGATCAGCATTTCTACAATGCCGATGGCGAGATGATGTTCGTGCTGCAGCAGGGCAATCTGCGCCTCGTCACCGAGTTCGGCCGCATCGACGCCGAGCCGGGCGAAATCGTGGTGATCCCGCGCGGCGTTAAATTCCGCGTCGAAATTCCCGGCGGCCCGGCGCGCGGCTATCTCTGCGAGAATTACGGCGGCGCGTTCACGCTGCCGGAGCGCGGCCCGATCGGCGCCAACTGCCTTGCCAATTCGCGCGACTTCCTGACGCCGGTGGCGAGCTACGAGGACAAGGACACGCCGACCGAGCTCTACGTCAAGTGGGGCGGCTCGCTGTTCAAGACCACGCTGCCGCACTCGCCGATCGACGTGGTCGCCTGGCACGGCAACTACGCGCCCTACAAATACGATTTGCGCACCTTCTCGCCGGTCGGCGCGATCGCGTTCGATCATCCTGATCCGTCGATCTTCACGGTGCTGACCTCGCCGTCGGAGACCGCCGGCACCGCGAATATCGACTTCGTGATCTTCCCGGAGCGCTGGATGGTGGCCGACAACACCTTCCGTCCGCCGTGGTACCACATGAACATCATGTCGGAGTTCATGGGCCTGATCTACGGAGTCTACGACGCCAAGCCGCAGGGTTTTGTGCCCGGTGGCATTAGCTTGCACAATTGCATGCTGCCGCACGGCCCCGACCGCGAAGCCTTCGAGCACGCCAGCAACAGCGAGCTGAAGCCGGTGAAGCTGACCGGCACGATGGCCTTCATGTTCGAGACCCGCTTCCCGCAGCGGGTGACCGAACATGCGGCGAAGTCGTCGACGCTGCAGGACGATTACTCGGATTGCTGGAAAGGCCTGGAGAAGAAGTTCGACCCGAACAAGCCGTGATCTTACCCTCCCTTGAAGGGGGAGGGTCGACGCGAATGAAATGAGCGGCGGGATGGGGTGGCAGTCTCTCCTTTGAGGCGGTACCCGAGTGGAGGGATCACCCCACCCCGTCTCGCATTTCGCTTCGCTCCATGCGAGCCGATCCTCCCCCTCCAGGGGAGGGTGGCTAAAGTGGCACCACATTATTGCATCGAGAAAACGATGACCCACCCCAACGACCCAAAGCTCCGCTCCTTCATTGACGTCGCTCCGACCTCCGACTTCCCGATCCAGAACCTGCCTTATGGTGTGTTCTCGTCGAAGGATGGCCTTGCGCCGCGCGTCGGTGTTGCGATCGGCGATTATGTGCTCGACCTCTGGGAGCTCGAGCAGGACTCGCGGCTCGATGTCGGGCCGCTCGGCGTGTTCTCGCAGCCGTCGCTTAACGCCTTCATGGCGCTCGGGCCGAAAGTGTGGTCGGCGACGCGCGCACGGATCAGCGAGCTGCTCCGCTCGGATCATCCGGAACTGCGCGACAACAGGGAATTGCGGGCGCGGGCGCTGGTGCCGATGGCTGACGTCAGGCTGTACATGCCGTTTGCGGTCTCGGGCTACACCGATTTCTATTCGTCGAAGGAGCACGCCACCAATGTCGGCGTCATGTTCCGCGGCAAGGACAATGCGCTGCAGCCGAACTGGCTGCATATGCCGATCGGCTATAACGGCCGCGCCTCGACCGTTGTGGTTGGCGGCACCAAGGTGCGGCGTCCGCGCGGCCAGCTGAAGCCGCCGACATCAGAGGTGCCGAGCTTCGGGGCCTGCAAGCGGCTCGACTTCGAGCTCGAGATGGGCGTGGTGGTCGGCCAGGCCTCGCCAATGGGTGAGATGCTGACCGAGAAGCAGGCCGAGGAGATGATCTTCGGCTTCGTCATCCTCAACGACTGGAGCGCGCGCGACATCCAGCAGTGGGAATATGTGCCGCTCGGCCCGTTCCAGGCCAAGGCGTTCGCGACCTCGATCAGCCCGTGGGTGGTGACGCGCGAGGCGCTGGAGCCGTTCCGCATGCAGGGCCCGGCGCAGCAGCCCGAGCCGCTCGCGTACCTGAAGCAGACCCAGCCGAACAATTACGACATGCAGCTCGATGTCGCGCTGCGCGCCGGTGCGATGAACGAGGCGAAGACGATCTGCAGCACCAACTTCAAATACATGTACTGGTCGTCGGTGCAGCAGCTCGTGCACCACGCTTCCAGCGGCTGCGCGATGAACGTCGGCGATCTCTTAGGCAGCGGCACGATCTCCGGCCCCGAAAAGCATCAGCGCGGCAGTCTCCTGGAAATCAGCTGGAACGGCACCGAGCCGGTCGAGCTTGCCGGCGGCGTCACGCGCTCGTTCCTTGAGGATGGCGATTCGCTCGTCATGCGCGGCTGGTGCCAGGGCGACGGCTATCGTGTCGGCTTCGGCGAGGTCGAAGGTACCATCGTCGCGGCGGAGTAGCTCTCCGCGTATTCCGCTGCTTCACCTCACCCTTGAAAAGGGGAGGTCGGTTTGCACAGCAAGCCGGGTGGGGATCTGGTCTTTCCGTAGACGCCAGCGCTCGCGGCTGACCCCCATCCCACCTTCCCCCTTTCAGGGGGAAGGAGCCAGGCACGCGTGCAAGCCTCACCGTTCCTCCGGCCTGACATCCCTCAGCCGCGCCGTATGCGCCGCGCAGTCCTCAAGGCTGTATTTCAGATGCACCCGCTTGTCCGATGGCGGCTGGTTCACGGTGCAGACACCCGGCCGCCACGGCTTGGCCGGGCGGATCGGCCGCGGCGCGAAACCGCCGCCGCAGTTCGGGCAGACATTGCCGAGCTTGGTCTCCGCGCAATCCGCACAGAACGTGCATTCATAGGAGCAGATCCGCGCGTCGGTTGCGCTGGGTGGCAGATCCTTGTCGCAATATTCGCAGTTCGGTCGCAGCTGCAGCGCCATGGTTCGTCTCTCTTGCCGTTGTTGGAATGATCGCAAGCCAAGCCGCAAAAGCGAATGGCGGATTTCCCTCGATTCGAGCCATCACACCGATAGCGACTTCAGCGGCAGCCTGGTGCTCTCCTTCAGACGGTCGAGCACGATCGACGAGCGCACGTGGGCCACGCTCTGGTGCGGCATCAGCACGTTGTTGACGATGTCGGACAGGCTCTTGAGGTCGCGCAGCATCACCTTGAGCACGTAGTCGGCATCCCCGGTCAGCGCATAGGCCTCCTGGATGTCGTCGACGCGGTTGACCAACTCGCGAAACCGCTTGGCGTTGTCGGGCGAGTGGGTCGCCAGCGTGATGTGGATGAAGGCGATCAGGCCGAAGCCGAGCGCCTCGCCGGCGAGCTCGGCGTGGTAGCCGGCGATGACCTTCTCCTCCTCCAGCCGCATCCGCCGCCGCGAGCATTGCGATGCCGACAGCCCGACGAGGTCGGCCAGCTGCTGGTTGGTCAGCCGGCCGTCGTCCTGCAGCGCGGCGAGCATTTTCAGGTCGAAGGCATCGACTTCAGGCATGCGCAGAATGTCCATTTCATGCACGGACCGTGCGCGAGAATAGCAAAAAGGGATCTATTTTGCACGCACGTTGCGCAGGAAGTGACGGAAACTGATCTCCAGACATATCAGGGAGTTACCGCCATGGGTCCGTTTCCGCACGATGCGCCGCCGGCCGAAATCAGCGCCGACAATCCGATGGGCACCGACGGCTTCGAGTTCGTTGAGTACGCCCACCCGAATCCGGCGGAGCTGCACGCGCTTTTCAAGCTGATGGGCTTTGTCGCGGTTGCCCGCCACCGGACCAAGGCCATCACGGTCTATCGCCAGGGCGACATCAACTATCTCGTCAATGAGGAGCCGGGCAGCCACGGCTTCAACTTCGTCGCCGCGCACGGCCCCTGCGCGCCGTCGATGGCGTTCCGCGTCGTCGACGCCAAGCATGCCCATGAGCGCGCGCTCGCGCTCGGCGCCGAGCCGGCGGATGTCTTGCCCGCAGCGAAGACGCTCGATGTGCCCGCGATCAAGGGCATCGGCGGCAGCCTGCTCTACTTCGTCGACCGCTACGGCGCCAAGGGTTCGGCCTATGATGCCGAGTTCGAATGGCTCGGCGCGGCCAACCCGCGCCCCGCGGGCTCGGGCCTGTATTACGTCGATCACCTCACCCACAACGTCCATCGCGGCCGCATGGACGTCTGGACCGGCTTCTATGCAAAGCTGTTCAACTTCCGCCAGATCCGCTTCTTCGACATCGAAGGCCGCGCGTCGGGCCTGTTCTCCCGCGCGCTGACCAGCCCGGACGGCAAGATCCGGATCCCGATCAACGAGGACGCCGGCGATTCCGGTCAGATCGAGGAATATCTCAACGTCTATCGCGGCGAGGGCATCCAGCACATCGCCTGCGGCGCGCGCGATATCCACGCGACCGTCGAGAGGCTGCGCGCCGATGGCCTGCCGTTCATGCCGTCGCCGCCCGACACTTATTTCGAGCGGATCGACGCCCGCCTGCCCAAGCATGGCGAGGACGTCGCCCGGCTCACGACCAACGGCATCCTGATCGACGGCGAGGGCGTGGTCGACGGCGGTCAGACCAAGGTGCTGCTGCAGATCTTCTCGGCGAACGCGATCGGGCCGATCTTCTTCGAGTTCATCCAGCGCAAGGGCGACGACGGCTTCGGCGAAGGCAACTTCAAGGCGCTGTTCGAATCGATCGAGGAAGACCAGATCCGCCGCGGCGTACTCAAGGTCGATCACGCGGCGTAGGCCCTTGGAGGGGAGCGCGTTCGCTCAAAACTCTCAGTCGTCGTCCCGGCGAAGGCCGGGACCCATAACCACCGAGTCTAGTTGTAGAAGGGATAGCGGCCCCAACGTCGCACAATAGCCGGCATTTGGGGTAATGGGTCCCGGCCTTCGCCGGGACGACGGCGAATTACTTCCCCGCCTTCCACGCCGCCGTCACGTCCCCGATGCTCGCCAGCTCCGGCTCGCGGATCGCGGACGGCGTACGCGAGAAGCGCGGCGCGGGGGCGGGCTGGGTGACGCCGTGGCGTTCGACGAACACCTGGCGGGCTGCCATGTGCGGATGCTTGGGGGCTTCCTCCATGGTCAGGATCGGCGCGAAGCAGATGTCGGTGCCTTCCATGATCGTGCACCAGTCGGCGCGCGATTTGCTCTTGAACACCCGGGTCAGCTTCTCCTTCAGCGCCGGCCAGGCCTTGCGGTCCATCTGCGCGTCGAAATCGGCGTCGGTCAGGTCGGCATGCTTGCGCAGCAGCGCGTAGAACTGCGGCTCGATCGAGCCGATCGAGATGAAGTTGCCGCAAGAGCATTCGTAGACGCCGTAGAAATGCGCGCCGCCGTCCAGGAAATTCTGGTCGCGACCGCCGCTCCAGCGGCCCTGCGCGGCCATGTCGTAGAACATCGACATCAGCGACGCCGCGCCGTCGCACATCGCGGTATCGACAACCTGTCCCTTGCCGGACTTCTGCGCTTCCAGCAGCGCGGCGAGCACGCCGACCACGAGGTAGAGCGCGCCGCCGCCGAAATCGCCGACCAGGTTGAGCGGCGGCACCGGCTTCTCCTTGGTGCCGATCGCAGCCAGCGCACCCGTGATCGAGATGTAGTTGATGTCATGGCCGGCGGCATTGGCCAGCGGGCCTTCCTGGCCCCAGCCGGTCATGCGGCCATAGACCAGTTTTGGATTGCGCGCGAGCACGACATCCGGGCCGAGGCCGAGGCGCTCCATCACGCCGGGACGAAAGCCCTCGATCAGCGCGTCGGCATGGCCGAGCAGGTCGAGCACTTCGGCAATCGCCGCCTTGTTCTTGAGGTCGAGCTCGATGACCTTGCGGCCGCGGGTTGCGACCGCCTTCAGATTCTTGCCCGCGCCGACCCGATCGAGCGTGATGACCTCGGCGCCCATGTCGGCGAGCAGCATGCAGGCGAACGGGCCGGGGCCGATGCCGGCGAATTCGACGATGCGGAAGCCGGCGAGCGGGCCCGAGGTGCGAGCGGCGGTCTGGGAGGCGGGTTTATCGAGCACGTTGTTATTCCGTTGGTTGCGGGGCGCTAGGCGGCTGAGATGTCACGGCTGGCTTGGTGCCGAACTTCATGCGTTCTCCCAGCCGTCCGTGGGACGGTATTTTTAATTAGCTGATTAGCTAAATTGTCTCGCCTAATGCGGGATGTGGCAAGCGTCTTTTGCCTTGGAGCGGCGGTAAAACGCGAACGGCGCGCATCGCTGCGCGCCGTTCCGGACTTGTGTTTAGGCGCTATCAGCCGGCAGCGGTCACCGCGCGTTGCCCCATCACCTTGATCAGGTTCGCGCGATAGTCTGCCGACCCGTGGATGTCGGCGAGCAGTCCGTTCGACGGGATCTTGACGCTGTCGAGCGCCGAGGCCGCCCAGTTCGCCTTCAACGCCCCCTCGATCGCCGGCACCCGCATGACGCCGCTCTGCGACGCACCGGTTGCCGCCGCGCGGACGTCACCAGCTTTGGTCCTGGCGACGAACACGCCGGTCAGGGCAAAACGCGAGGCGGGATTGGGAAACTTGGCGTAGCCCGCCTTGGCCGGGACCGGGAACGATACCGCGGTGATGATCTCGCCATCCTCGAGCGCCGTCGTGAACAGGCCCTTGAAGTAGTCCTCCGCCGCGATCGACCGCTTGTTGGTCTTGATCGTCGCGCCCAGAGCCAGCACCGCCGCCGGATAATCCGCCGCCGGATCGTTGTTGGCGAGCGAGCCGCCGATGGTGCCGCGATAGCGCACGGCGGGATCGCCGATCATCGACGCCAGATTGGCGAGTGCCGGGATCGCCTTCTGCACGGCGTCGCTTTGCGCCACATCGTAATGCGGCGTCGCGGCCTTGATGGTGACGGTGTCGGCCGAGACCTCGATGCCGATCATCTCCTGCACCTTGGAGAGGTCGATCACGTCGGAAGGCGCGGCAAGACGCTGCTTCATCACCGGAAGCAGGGTTTGTCCGCCGGCGAGGAATTTTGATTCCGCGCCTTTGGCGAAGGTTGCGGCGGCGTCAGCGACCGAGGAAGCGCGGTGATAATTTGTCTCATACATGGCTCTTCCTCCCTCAACCGTGAATGGCGTGCCAGACGCGATCGGGCGTCGCCGGCATTTCCAGCTTGTTGTTGCCGATGGCGTCCGTGATCGCGTTGATCACGGCAGCAGAGGCGCCGATCGCGCCGGCTTCGCCGCAGCCCTTGACGCCGAGCGGGTTGCCCGGACACAGCGTCGTGGTGTGGGAGAGCTGGAACGAGGGCAGGTCGTCCGCGCGCGGCATGGTGTAGTCCATGAAGGATGCGGTCATGAGCTGACCGGTGCCGTCATAGACCACGCCTTCGAGCAGTGCCTGGCCGATGCCCTGCGCAAGGCCGCCATGGACCTGGCCTTCGACGATCATCGGGTTGATCAGCCGGCCGAAATCGTCGGCTGCGACGAAGTTGACGAAGGAGGTCTTGCCGGTGCCCGGATCGACCTCGAGTTCGCAGATATAGGCGCCGGCCGGGAAGGTGAAGTTGGTCGGGTCGTAGAACGCCGTCTCCTTCAGGCCGGGCTCCATGCCGTCAGGCAGGTTATGCGCGGTGTAGGCGGCGAGCGCGACCATCGGCAGCGCGATCGACTTGTCGGTGCCGGTGACCTTGAACTCGCCGTTCTCGATCACGATGTCGCTCTCGGACGCCTCGAGCGCATGCGCCGCGATCTTCTTGGCCTTGGCCTCGACCTTCTCCATCGCCTTCACGATCGCCGTACCGCCGACCGCGAGCGAGCGCGAGCCGTAGGTGCCCATGCCGAACTGCACCTTGTCGGTGTCGCCATGGACGATCGAGACCTGGCTGATCGGCACGCCGAGCCGCTCTGCGATGATCTGGCAGAACGTCGTTTCGTGGCCCTGGCCGTGGCTGTGCGAGCCGGTGAGCACCTCGATGGTGCCGACCGGGTTGACGCGGATCTCAGCCGACTCCCACAGGCCGACGCCGGCGCCGAGACTGCCGACCGCCTTCGACGGCGCGATGCCGCAGGCCTCGATGTAGCAGGAGATGCCGATGCCGCGCAGCTTGCCGTCGGCTTTGGCCTTGGCCTTGCGGGCCGGGAAGCCGGCATAGTCGATCGCCTTCATCGCGGCGTCGATCGAGGCGTGGAAGTCGCCGATGTCATACGCCATGATCACAGGCGTCTGATACGGGAACTGGGTGATGAAGTTCTTCTTGCGCAGCTCGGTCGGATCGACCTTCAACTGCCGCGCCGCCGTCTCCATCATGCGCTCGATCAGATAGCTCGCCTCGGGACGGCCGGCGCCGCGGTAGGCGTCGACCGGCGTGGTGTTGGTGTAGACGCCGATCACCTCGGCATAGATCGCCGGAATCACGTACTGGCCCGACAGCAGCGTCGCGTAGAGATAGGTCGGCACCGCCGAGGAGAATAGCGACATATAGGCGCCAAAATTGGCGTGGGTCTTCACCCGCAGGCCAAGGATCTTGTTGTCCTTGTCGAACGCTAGCTCCGCCTTCGAGACATGGTCTCGGCCATGCGCGTCGGTAAGGAAGGCTTCGGAACGGTCGCCGGTCCACTTCACCGGGCGGCCCACCTTCTTCGAGGCCCACAGCGCCACCATCTCTTCGGGATAGATGTAGATCTTGGAGCCGAAGCCGCCGCCGACGTCGGGCGCGATCACGCGCAGCTTGTGCTCGGGCGCGATGTTGTAGAACGCCGACAGCACGAGGCGGGCGACGTGCGGGTTCTGCGACGTCGTGTAGAGCGTGTAGTGCTCTTCGGCTTGGTCGTAATGCGCGATCGCCGCACGCGGCTCCATCGCGTTCGGCACCAGGCGGTTATTGGTGAGGTCGAGCGTCACCACATTGGCGGCCTTGCTGAACGCATCCTTGACCGCGGCTTCGTCGCCGAGATGCCAGTCATACACGATGTTGCCGGGAGCCTCGGGATGAAGCTGCGGCGCGCCCGGCTTGATCGCGGCCTTGATGTCGGCCGCAGCGGGAAGCTCTTCGTAATCGACGACGACGGCTTCGGCGGCGTCCCTGGCCTGGTTCTTGGTCTCGGCGATCACGACCGCGACCGCCTGTCCGACAAAGCGCACGGTCTCCGGCGCCATCGCCGGCCACGCACCCATTTTCATCGGTGAGCCGTCCTTCGAGGTGATGGCCCAGCCGCAGATCAGATTGCCGACCTTGTCGTCGACGATCTGCTGTCCCGTCAGCACCGCGATCACGCCGGGCATCTTCATGGCCTCGGCGGAATCGATGCCCTTGACCTTGGCATGTGCATGCGGGCTGCGAATGAAGTGAGCGTAGCTCATGCCGACCATTTTGACGTCGTCGACGTAACGTCCCTGTCCGGTGATGAACCGGCGATCTTCCTTGCGCACCACACGTGCGCCAATTCCTTCAACACCCATTGTCTAGTCCTCCCGACCGGAGATTCGATTTGCCGCCGTTTCCATCGAGACCGGCGGTGGTGAGCTTGATCGTGCGCGCTGCGTGGCGCGCTATTCGGCGGCCTGCGCAACCTTCATGCGGCCGGCAGCGTCGAGCACCGCCTTGACGATGTTGTGGTAGCCGGTGCAGCGGCAGATGTTGCCTTCGAGCTCGTGGCGAACCGTTTCCTCGTCGAGCTTGCCGCCATGGCGGTGCACGATGTCGACCGCGGACATGATCATGCCGGGGGTGCAATAGCCGCACTGCAGGCCGTGATTGTCGCGGAACGCCGCCTGCATCGGGTGTAACTCGTCCCCCTTGGCGAGGCCTTCGATCGTGGTGACGTTGGAGCCCGCGGCCTGGCCGGCCAGCATGGTGCAGGATTTGACCGCCCGTCCATCGACATGGACGACGCAGGCGCCGCACTGGCTGGTATCGCAGCCGACATGGGTGCCGGTGAGGTTCAGGTTTTCGCGCAAGAGGTGCACGAGGAGGGTTCGGTCCTCAACGTCGACCGAGACCGCCTTGCCGTTTACCGTCAGTTTGACTGTAGACACGCGTTTCTCCCAATAGCTTCGTTATAGGCCCAGTAGACCACGCTTCATGTGGGTCGTAACCGCGATCAAAGTCGTAGTCGCGGCCCTGTCATGAAGGCGCCGGGCAGTGGCTCTGATCCTAGCAGGCAGCCGTTCAATGGGCAATTTGCAAGCTGCCGGCGGCGCACTCCGGCGCGACGAAATTGCCCGGCAGCGCAAGCGGTTTTCGGCAATCCGCTGGAGCCTGCGGCGCGCAAAAATCGTCGCCGCGATCGCTACTACCTTCCGCCTATAACGACGCAAAGGCGTTGCTGTCATTTTCATCGCCGACGCAGCGGCAGAAGATCGCTGGTTCATGAAATTCGGTAGCGATCCGCGCGCGCGATGCATCCATCGCGGCAACAAAACCATATTGGAGGAAGCCAATGAAGCTGAGGAGCGGGATTTTCTTTGCCGGCGTGTCGCTGGTCGCCATGGTGCTGGCAGGCATTGGTGCGTCGAAAGCGAATGATTCCGTCGTGAAGGCGGCGTCCGATCCGAACGGATGGGCAATCGCCGGCCACGACTACGGCAATACGCGCTTCAGCCCGTTGAAGCAGATCAACTCCGAGAACGCCGGCAAGCTGCAGCTGGTCTACTCGCTGTCGCTGGCTTCGCTCCGCTCCAACGAGTCGTCGCCGGTGGTGATCGGCAAGACGCTGTATGTGTCGACCTCGTGGGGGCCGAAATACGTCTATGCGATCGATGCCGCGACCGGCGCGCGCAAATGGACCTGGCAGCCCGACATTCCGGATGACGTGCTCCAATACGCCTGCTGCGACGTCAACAATCGCGGCGTGTCCTATGCCGACGGCAAGATCTTCGTCGGCCGGCTCGACGGCAAGCTGACCGCGCTCGACGCCGAGACCGGCAAGGAACTCTGGACCTCGACGGTCGTCGACTACAAGCAGGGCTCGGTCATCACCTCGCCGCCGCTCATCGTCCGTGACAAGGTCATCACCGGCTTCGGCGGCGGCGAATATGGCGTCCGCGGCGCATTGCAGGCCTTCTCGCTCAAGGACGGCAAGCTGCTCTGGCAGACCTACACGGTGCCGGCACCGGGCGAGCCCGGCAGCGACACCTGGAAGGGCGACACCGGGCTGCATGGCGGCGGCGCCGCCTGGCTGGTCGGCTCCTACGATGCCAAGTCCGACACGGTCTACTGGGGTACCAGCAATCCGGGGCCGTGGAATACCGCGGTGCGCTCCACCGGCGACGGCAATTTCGGCAAGCTGACCAACCTCTACACGGCCTCGACGCTGGCGATCGATCCCAATACCGGCAAGATCAAGTGGCACATCCAGGGCACGCCGGCCGACGCCTGGGACTATGACGGCGTCAACGAGCTGCTCCTCGCCGACCTCAAGATCAAGGGCACCGAGACGCCCGTGCTGATGAAGGCGGACCGCAACGGCTTCTTCTTCGTGGCCAACCGCGAGACCGGCAAGGTGATATCGGCCGAGAAATACGTCTTCGCCAACTGGGCCAAGAAGTGGGACATCAACACGATGCGGGCGGAAGAGGATCCGGACAAGCGTCCGGGCCCGGGCCATCCCGCCAAGGACATCTGCCCGAACCTGATCGGCGGCAAGAACTGGCAGCCGATGTCGTTCAACCCGCAGACCGGCCTCGTCTACATCCCGAGCAACAATGTCTGCATGGACTGGTCGGTCTCTGACGTGAACTACAAGCGCGGCGTGTTCTATCTCGGCGCCGAATTCCCGACCAAGCCGGGCCCCGGCGGCTTCCTCGGCGAGCTCGTGGCCTGGGATCCGATCGCCAACAAGAAGGTGTGGAGCATCAAGGAAGACCTGCCCTTCAACGGCGGCACGCTGACGACCGGCGGCAATTTGGTGTTCTCGGGCAATCTGCACGGCGACTTCCGCGCCATCGATGCCAAGAACGGCAAGGTGCTGTGGAGCAAGAACCTCGGCAGCGGAATCGGTGCAGGTCCCGTGACCTATTCGGTCGATGGCAAGCAGTATGTCGCGATCGTGGTCGGACGCACCGCGGCGCTGCCGGCCTTCCTCGGTGACATCGGCAAGAAGATGGTCGCCGCGGCGCCCGAAGGCGGCTCGCTGTTCGTGTTCGCCCTGCAGTAAACGATCGTCCAGGAGGCAGCATTGTCCGTGTCTTGCATCGCCCGAAACGAACTGCGCACCCCCTCGCGCAACACGCGGTTGGAACATGCAATCCGGACCGTGCTGCTCTCCGCCCTGCTTATGGTGCCGGCCCTGGCGGCCGGCGCCGACGAGACAAAACCGCCGCTGCGGCTTTGCGCCGACCCGACCAACCTGCCGTTCTCGAGCGACGACCCGGGCAAGCCCGGCCTCTATCTCGAGATCGGCCAGGCGGTGGCGCAAAAGCTCGGCCGGACGGTGAGCACCAATTGGTACAAGTCCTATTTCGGCAAGCGCACCGTGCGGGAGACGCTGCTGAGCAAGCAGTGCGACGCCATGGTCGGCCTGCCCTTGATCGACGATTTCATGGGGCCGGCGGTGATCTTCTCGAAGCCGATCGCCCATGAAGGCTATGCACTGGTCGGTAGCAGGGATCGCAAGCTTGCCGGCATCGACGACCTCAGGGGATTGCGGGTTGCGGTGCAGTATCAATCGACGCCGCAGAACCTGCTCGCGCTGCGCGACGACATCCGCAAGGTCACCGTGCTCAGCCCGGAGGAGGGCATGACGGCGCTCGAACAGGGCAAGGTCGACATCGCCTTCATCTGGGCGCCGGTGGCCGGTTGGCTTAACAAGACCAGCTACGGCGACAAATATCAGATCGTGCCAACCGAAGGCGACGGCCTGCTCTGGGCGACCGCGATCGGTTTCGCCAAGGCGTCTGGTGCGCTGCGCGATGAAGTCGACGGCGTGTTGCCGGCGCTCCAGCCGGAGATTTCCGACCTGTTTGCCAAATATGGCGTGCCGAACGGCGCACCGGTGAAGTTCGGCGAGGCTGACCGGGCGACGACATCGTCCGTCGGCGCCAGCGAGCCCGTCACGGTCGGGCAGGCGGCCGCGGCCGAGAAGCCGGTTCAGACCGCCGCGACCGCAGGCGATGCCAAAGGGGATGCCACCGCTGGGCGGGAGGTTTTCAACGGGACCTGCGCGCATTGCCACGGCCCGGACGCGGTGCAGGCCGAGCGAAAGATCGATCTCAGGCTGCTCAAGAAGCGCTATGCTGACGACATGGAATCGACATTCTGGAAGACGGTCCATGACGGGCGGCCGGCCAAGGGCATGCCGGCCTGGAAGGACGTCTTCAACGACGACGAGCTCAGAAACGTATATGTCTATCTGCAGAGCGTGCAGGATACCGGTGGATCGAACTAGAAGCTGCGATCCGCAATAGGAGCGTTTTCGAGCGAAGTGGATACCGGTTCGCGTGAAGAAAACGCGTCAGAACATGAATCGAGAGCCTCGTTCCGATCCAATCGGAACGGAGGCTTGAGCAGTGCGAGGGTCCTCATGATGGGGTTCCTGATCATCGACGATCATCCCCTGTTCGGGGAGGCGCTTGGCAACGCCATCCGCATCTCGCATCCCGATGCCCGGATCTATGAGGCCACCTCGATCAAGGGGGCGCTCGGCATCCTCGCCAGCGAGCCGAATATCGACCTCGCGCTGCTCGACTTGCTGCTGCCCGACGTGGTCGGCTTCTCCGGCTTCCAGAAGATCAGGGATCGCTATCCGCGGCTGCCGATCGCGATCGTCTCGAGCGAGGAGGACAAGCACACCATCCGCGAGGCGCTCGAGATGGGCGCGGTCGGCTATCTGCCGAAGTCGACCTCGCTCGGCGAGCTCTCGCAGGCGATCGCGCGCGTGCTGAGCGGGTCGGTCTCGGCGCCGCGGGATTTCGTCGCGGTCGGCGCGCTGGAACAGTCCGAGACGGCGCGGACGCTGCGCGAACGCATCCAGAAGCTGACGCCGCAGCAGATTCGCGTGCTTCATCTGATCATCCGCGGCCTGCAGAACCGCGAGATCGCCGCCGAGCTCAAGCTCGCGGAATCCACCGTGAAGGCGCATGTGACCGAGATCCTGCGCAAGCTGAAGCTGTTCAGCCGCAACAAGGCGATCATCGAGCTTGGCAAGATTCCGCTTCCGGTCCCGGAGGCCTGTTCGGGCGCAAAGGCGGAGAAGGCGCCCTAGTCTAGCCGTGCTGCACTGCGAGGCGCGCGCATTGGAAATCCTGCCTATAGGCTGCCACCCGGCTTTGAGATAACGTCGTGCGCACAATGGCTGTCATGAGAGCATCCTAGGGAGGACGGCGCAGCATTGACTATGACCGCGCCCCTGGCGGACGAGCCGCCGCCCGGCAAGGCGGGTGCGCCTCGATTGTTGATCGTCGAGGACCACCCGCTGTTCCGTGCCGCCCTGATCGGCGTGATCGGGGCAGAATTTCCCGATGCCGAGGTGCTGCAGGCGACCTCGATCGACGGTGCGCTGGACGTGATCGCCGCGCGCGACGGCCTCGATTTGATCCTGCTCGATCTGTCGATGCCCGGGACCACGGGCCTGCTCGGCGCCTACCGGGTGCGCGCCGCCGCGCCGCGCAGCGCGCTCGTGATCGTGTCGGCGCATGACGATCCCCGGATCGTCGGCGGCGCGATCTCGCTCGGGATTTCCGGCTACATCCCGAAGTCGACGCCGAAGCTCGAGCTGGCGCGGCTGTTGCGCGGCATCCTCGAAGGCGCGGTGTGCCTGCCGACGCGCTTCCGCGATACCGCCACAGCGCGGAAGGCCCAAGCCGAGACGCGCGAGCTGGTGCAGCAGCTCGGCCAGTTCACCGCGCAGCAGCTTCGCGTGCTCGACATGATCTGCCGCGGCCTGCAGAACAAGCACGTCGCCTATGAGCTCGATATCTCGGTCACCACGGTGAAGGTGCATGTCTCGGAGATCCTGCGCAAGCTCGGCGTGCGCAGCCGGACCGAGGCCATCATCGCGCTGTCGAAGCTGGACTTCGGCAAGCACGACCACGCGCCGGTGACGGCCTCGCCGTCGTCGCATGGCGACTAGAGCCTTTCCGTTCCGATGGAATCGGAACGGGGCTCTAAGTTCTTGTCTGACGCGTTTCCTTGACGCGAACGGCATCAACTTCGCTCGAAAACGCTTTGATCATAACCGCGCGCCCGACTGCTCCGCCGCCAGCAGGAACGACAGCAGCGAGCGCATCTCGGCGGGCTTGATCGGCTTCTTCAACAGCTCATGGCCGAAGGCCGAGACGTCGGAGGCGGCCTTGGCCGAGTAGTCGGCGGTCACGATGATTGCCGGAACCTTGGCTTTGATGGCGCCGCGGATGACATCGACGGCCTGAATGCCGGTCTCGCCATTGTCGAGATGCAGATCGGCGATGATGGCGTCGGGAATGCCGTCCAGCGCGTGGATGCGCTCGAGCGCCTCGGTCTTGGAGATCGTCACCGCGACGTCGCAGCCCCATTTCTCCAGCAAGTGGGCAAGCCCCTCGGCGCTCGAGAGGTCGTTCTCGATCAGCAGGATCTTGGCGCCCTCCATGCCGCCATAGCGATAGTCGACGCTGGCCTGCTCGCGCACCGGGATCGCAACCGGATCCTGGGTGCGGGGCACGGTGACCGAGAACACCGAGCCCTTGCCGGCGCGCGAGCTCAGCCTGATGTCATGGCCGAGCAGGTCGGCAAACCGGCGCACGATCGAAAGACCAAGCCCGATGCCGGCCTTGTCGCCGGCGCTGGTCTCGCCGCGCTGAAACTCGACGAAGATGGCTTCGCGCTGCGCTTCCGGAATGCCCGGCCCGGTGTCGTGCACCTCGATGCAGATGTCATCGCCCCTGGCCCGGCATCCCATCAGCACGCTGCCGCGCTGGGTGTAGCGCAGCGCATTGGCGACAAGGTTTTGCAGGATCCGCCGCAGCATCAGCGGATCGGAACGGACCACCGCGGACGACGGCATGATCCGGAAGCCGAGATTGCGCTTGGCGGCGGTCGCGACAAATTCCTGCTCCAGCGGCTCGAACAGCGAGGCGATCGCGACCGGTCCGAATTCCGGCCTGAGCACGCCCGCATCGAGCTTGGAGATGTCGAGCAGCGTCCGCAGCATGTCCTCGAGCGTCGCCAGCGAACGATCGATCTGATCGGTCAGCGCGACGCTCTTGGACTCGGTTGCCATCTCGGTCAGCGCGGACAGCGTCAGCCGCGCCGCATTCAGCGGCTGCAACAGATCGTGCGTGACCGAGACCAGCACGGACGATTTCAGCGAGCTCGCCGCCTCGGCCTGGTGCTTGGCTTGCAGCAGGCGACCATTGGTTTTCTCCAGCGATTGCAACGCGTGCTTGAGCTGCTGGGTGCGGTCGCGCACCTGTTGGTCCAGCGCGATCGCGGTCTCGAACAGCGAGAAGGCGTTGAGTTGCTGATCGGTCGAGCGTTCGACGCGTGACATCAGCGCCGCGTTGATCTTGCGCAGCTTCTCGGCCTCGCGTTCGAGCGCCGCAATTCGCGTGGTCTTGGTATCCGTCATTGCGGCGCGAGTGCCCGCTTGCCGATGGCGATGCCGGTCAGCGTCTGGTTGACATGCATGGAGCGATACTGCTCGCCATAGGTCTGAAAGCCAATCACTTTGTTGCGGCGATAGAGCTCCGACATCTCCCGCGACAGCTGGCGCTGCTCGACGTCGAGCCGGCGCAGCACGCATTCGAAGCCGATGAACATCGAGACCTCGCCGAGATCCTCGGTCAGCTCCTTGAGCAGGCGGCTCGTTACGTCGATCGGGTCGCGCTCGCGCGCCACCGTCAGCACCATGCCCTCGTCGATGGCGCAGAAGAATTGCAGCGATCCGTCCGGGTTGGTGCGCTGGATCGACCGCGCGTAATAGGCGCCGCCGACGCGAACCAGCACGGGGTGCGCGGCGAACGAGAACAATTCGAGCTTGCTGTCGCTGAGGCCGACGGCGCGGGAATATTCCAGCGCGGCCGGCTCGGCATTCAATTCCTTGACGATGCGGTGCTCGATGTCGGCTTCGGTCACCACCATCTTGGTCGAGGTCGGTTCGAAGTGGTCGCACTTGAACAGGCGGAACGGCAGCCGGGTCCGGATCAGGATCAGGACCGCGGCATCGGTAAAGGCCTCGCCGCCATGGAAGACCCAGGACTTCTCGAAGCGCAGGCCGTCGCCGGCGGAGCCGCCGACCACCGGGATATCGCCGAGCGACGCATAGATCGCCGACATGATGGTCTCCTCACGTTGGCACATGCCGTCGATGAAGAGCAGCCCGAAGGAATCATGGGTGTGATCGCAATGCTCGGTGCGTTGCGCGAATTCGTTCTGCAGTTCGGTGCACATCGAGCGGCCGTGGTCGACCCGAAATGTCGAAAGGTCGAACAGCGGCCGCGCCGCGATGACGAAATCGGCCGCGTTGAAGCCCATCGCGACGACGCTGTCCTCGTCCCAACCGCTGGGCGACAATTCGCCGGCCGTGGTGCAGCCGAAGATCGGAACGTCGGGCATCCGGCTGGACAGTTCCGCAATGAATGCCTGCGGCTCATAGACCGGCGACACGAACACCACGAGCATCGCGAGATCGGCCGCCGCCAATTGGCGTGCGATCTCGTCGGCTGCTTCCCGCGGCCCGTCGGTCTTTGCCTGCACCACGACAATACTGTCGGCGGCGCTACCGTTCTGCTTCGCCAAAGGCGCTCTCCCTGACCAGAATTTTTTTGCTTTTCTTGGCGCGGCCGGTTGAGCCCGCGCGGGTCGTGAGGGCATCCGGGCCATGCCGCGATGGCTCGCGTTCCGGCTCGCCCGTGTCTTTCAGGTCGTGAGGGGAAATGCCATGGGCCGGGCGACCGCGCCGGCAGCTACGCTCGCCGCAAGCGCCGATGGCGCCGGTCGACGCGATGACATGGGACACCTCCCGATGTGTTCTCCTGGCCCGGGCAGGGCCAAGTTTGATCGGTTCTAAACTATCGGGCCGGACCCGCGCGTCAATCACCTTACCCACCCTCCTAGCCCGACCAAGGTAGTAGCGCGCCGGACCGGGCGGCCGCTGCCCATTTACCGGGCCTTATCGATTCTGCCTTAGTTTTGCGCTCCGGGGTCTGGGGCGGGTTGCTGCTGGACCTCGCGTGGTTTTCAGAATGAAGACGGGGGTTGGAATGCCGGGGCTGAAGCGATCGTTGTCGATCAGGATCCCAACCCTCCGATTTCGCGCCAAGATCATGCTCGGCTTTGCCGTCACGCTGGCGCTGTCGGCAGCCACCATGGGCTTTGCCTATATGGGCTTCGAGCGGGTCTCCGCCGGTGTCGGCTCCTATCGCCAGAGCGTCGCGGAAGCCGATCTGGCCCGCAACATCGATCGCGAATTGATCTCCTACCGTTCGCTGGCGCGCTACTTCGTCGCGACCGGCAAGGAGGACGACGCCAAGGCCGCGCTCGCCGCCGAGGGCAGCCTGAAGGACGCCATCATGGCGTCGATGAAGGGCACCACCAATCCGGCCCGGCTCGAGCAGATCACCAAGCTGGAGCGCGAATTCCGCGCCTTCACCAAGATCTTCGCCGAGATCGTCCGCATCAAGGACGACAGCGCACAGACCGCGCAGAACAAGCTGACCCGCAGCGCGACCTCGATGCGCTACAAGCTCGACGATCTGCCGAGCAATGCCGATGATTCCGAGCTGCAGTCGATCCAGTTCGGCGCCAAGAAGGTGGCCGACCAGCTCCAGTCGATCACCGGGGCCGTCAACACCTTCGTCGTCAACGGCGACAAGACGGTTGCTTCCAGCGCGCTCGCCCGGCTGAAATTCGCCGACAATCTCGTGAAGGCGATCACCTCGAATAACGAGCGGATCACCCAGAGCGTGAAGGACATCACCGCACTGCTCGAAGAGTACCGCGAGGCGCTCGCCAAGCTGATCGCGAATGCGAAGTCGATCGACGAACTGACCGTCGAGATGACCGAGTCCGCGGCCGCCATCAGCCAGGGCGCGGCGGCGATGAAGTCCGATCTGCTCGCCGACCAGAAGCGGCTTGAAAACGAATCCCACGCCATGATCGGCGAGACCGAGCAGCTGATCCTGATGCTCGCCGCCGGCAGCTTTGTGCTCGGGCTGGTCTGGGCGTTCCTGCTCGGCAAGGGCATTTCGCGACCGATCGCGGCGATGTGTGCGGCGATGCGCGAGCTCGCGGCGGGCAATTTCGACGTCGTGCTGCCGGGCCTCGGCCGCCGCGACGAACTCGGCGAGATGGCCGGCGCCGTGGAGGAGTTCAAGGTCCAGGCGATCGCCAAGGCCGAACGCGATGCCGCGACCCAGGAAGCGCACAACAAGGCGAGTGCGACCGCGCGGCGCAACGAGCTGATCCGTTTTGCCGACGAATTCGAATCCGCCGTCGGCTCGATCGTCTCCAACGTGTCGGCCTCCGCCGTGCAGCTCGAATCCGCGGCCGGTACGCTGACGCGGACGGCGGAGATCACGCAGAACCTGTCGAGCCAGGTCGCCGGCGCCTCCGAGGAGGCCTCCAGCAACATGCAATCGGTCGCCTCCGCGACCGAGGAACTGTCGGCGTCCGTCGACGAGATCGGCCGCCGCGCCAAGGAGTCGAGCCAGATCGCCGATTCCGCCGTGCGTCAGGCCGAACAGACCGACGCCCGGATCGGCAAGCTCTCGCGCGCCGCGCAGGAGATCGGCGACGTCGTCAAGCTGATCACCGCGATCGCCGAGCAGACCAATCTGCTGGCGCTGAACGCCACCATCGAGGCCGCGCGCGCCGGCGACGCCGGCCGTGGCTTCGCGGTGGTTGCGGCCGAGGTGAAGTCGCTGGCGAGCCAGACCGCCAGGGCCACCGACGAGATCTCCACCCATATCTCGGGCATGCAGGCGGCGACGCAGGAATCGGTCGCCGCGATCAAGGAGATCGGCGGCACCATCGGGCAGATCTCCGGGATTGCGACCAACATCGCAAGCTCGGTCGAGCAGCAGAGCGCGGCAACGCAGGAGATCGCGCGCAGCGTGCAGAACGTCGCGCAGGGTACGCAGGAAGCGGCCTCCAGCGTCACCCAGGTCAATCGCGGCGCCACCGAGACCGGAGCTGCCTCCGAAGAGGTGCTGAACTCGGCCCGCTCGCTGTCGGTCGAGAGCTCGCGGCTGCGCGAAGAGCTCGACCGCTTCATGGCGAATATCCGCGCGGCGTAAGGCGCGCGCTGGTCTATCCATCGTCGTCCTGGCGAAAGCCAGGACCCATAACCACAACTGTTTATTGGTGTAAGCACAACTGGCCGCGTGCCCTTTGCGTGCGCCGCGGCGTATGGGTCCTGGCTTTCGCCAGGACGACAGAATCAAATCGCCTGGGCCGGGACGACGGCCTCGGTTGACGAGACGGTGGGGTCAGTCCCGTCCGAACTGGTGCTTCAACTCGACCTTGGCGCGCTCCAGCCGTGACCGCTCGGTCTTCGGCAGGGTCTTGCCGGCGCGGTTGATATAGAAGGTCAGCATCGACAGGGCGGAACGATAGGCGCCGCTCTTGCGACGCGCGCTGTGCTCGGCGGATTGCTTCAGCGATGATGCGATCTTCTTCGCGCTGGTCTGCTTGAACACGCCGCGCTTGAGATCGAGCGCGTCGCTCTCTTTCGTCACCCGCTGCGACCAGCGCTTCGCCGTCGTCTTGCTTGCGCCACGCCTGCGACGCGTCGTGCTCGTAGACCGTACCGGTGATTTCCTTGCCGTCTTGCGTTTTGCTTTCTTGTGTGCGGGCATCGATGCCTCCGTGTTTTTTGAGCCGAGAACAGTTCGCCGCAATCGCGGTTCCTATGCCGCATTGCGGGAACCCTTGCCGGCCTGCGGCGTTGACGTCGCGTGGCGGGCACTCCGTTTGCCGCAATTCCGGGTGAGTGAACCTTGGAACAGATCGTTCCGGGGCTTTTCTCATTGGTCGATTCTGATGACACTGCAGCCGACACAGTTGAACTCCGCGACGCAACAGGCCGTGGCTCCGGTCACGCCGGACGACGACCGCATCATCGAGACCTCGATCCCGGTCCGGCTCGACAATCTCAGCTGGAGCCGCTTTCACACCCGCGTCGTGCTGGCGCTCGGCATCACCTGGATCCTCGACGGGCTGGAAGTGACGCTGGCCGGTGCGCTGGCGGGTGCGCTGAAGGACAGCCCGACGATGAGCTTCTCGAACGCCGATGTCGGGCTTGCCAGCAGCGCCTATCTTGCCGGCGCCGTGCTCGGCGCGCTGGGCTTCGGCTGGCTCACCGACCGGATCGGGCGCAAGAAGCTGTTCTTCATCACGCTCGCGGTTTATCTGTCGGCGACCGCCGCGACCGCGCTGTCGTGGAATGTCGCGAGCTACGCGCTGTTTCGCTTTCTCACCGGGGCCGGCATCGGCGGCGAATATACGGCGATCAATTCGACCATCCAGGAACTGGTGCCGGCGCGCTATCGCGGCTGGACCGATCTCGTCATCAACGGCAGCTTCTGGATAGGGGCGGCGATCGGTGCGCTGAGCGCCATCATCCTGCTCGACCCTGCGTTCCTTGCTCCCGATCACGGCTGGCGGATCGCCTATTTCACCGGCGCGGTGCTCGGCCTCGTCGTGCTGCTGATGCGGATGTGGATTCCGGAGAGCCCGCGCTGGCTGATGATTCACGGGCGTCCCGAGGAGGCCCACAAGATCGTGGCCGACATCGAGACCTCCGTGCTTGGTCACGAGCAGCCGAGCGCAGACTTTGAGAAGATCAGGCTCCGGATGCGCGATCACACGCCGCTGCGCGAGGTCGCGGTGACCCTGTTCTCCACCTACCGGCAACGCTCGCTGGTCGGGCTCACGCTGATGGCCGCGCAGGCGTTCTTCTACAACGCGATCTTCTTCACCTTCGCGCTGATCCTGACCGACTTCTTCGGCGTCGCCGCCAGCAATGTCGGCTGGTACATCCTCCCCTTCGCTGCCGGCAACTTCCTGGGGCCGCTGCTGCTCGGACGCCTGTTCGACACGGTCGGCCGCCGCACCATGATCGCGCTGACCTATGGCGTCTCGGGGGTGCTGCTGGCGCTGTCCGGCTATCTGTTCTCGATCGGCGTGCTCAGCGCGCAGACCCAGACCATCGCCTGGATGGTGATCTTCTTCTTCGCCTCGCCGGCCGCGAGCGCCGCCTATCTCACCGTCAGCGAGACGTTTCCGCTGGAGGTCCGCGCGCTCGCGATCGCCGCCTTCTATGCGATCGGCACCGGCATCGGCGGCGTGATCGGGCCGGCTCTGTTCGGCGTGCTGATCGACACCGGATCGCGCAACAGCGTCTTCGCCGGCTACCTCTTGGGGTCGGCACTCATGATGGTCGCCGCAGTGGTCGCATGGCGCTATGCCGTCGCGGCCGAGCGGAAATCGCTCGAATCTGTCGCGCGACCACTGGCATGTGTGGAGTAGACTATGACGAAGCATGACGTGGCCGAGATGCCCATGGATGATGACATCGCCCCTGACGCCAAGACGGACAGCGTGCCGACGCAGGCGTCGCTGATTCCGCCGCTCCGCCAGACCGCGGTGCTGCTCGACATCGACGGCACCCTGCTCGATTTCGCGCCGACGCCGCGCGAGGTCTGGGTGCCGCCGGAACTGTCGACCACGCTGAAGCAGCTGCATGAGCGCACCCACGGCGCGCTGGCGCTGGTCAGCGGCCGCTCCCTCAATGACATCGACCTGATCTTCGCGCCGGAAGTGTTTCCTGCGATCGGCGGTCACGGCGCCGAGATGCGGCTGCAGCCGGACAGCGAGGCGGTCGCCGCACACGCGCCGCCGCTCGACAAGGAATTGAAGCGCCGTCTTGCCGCGATCGCAAAGCTCAGCCCCGGCATTCTGCTCGAGGACAAGGGTTATTCGCTGGCGCTGCACTATCGGCTGGCGCCGCAGGCGGAGAAGGCGATCTATGAAGCGGTGTCGCTGATCCGCGCCGAGTTGCCGAATGCGCCGATCGAGGTGCTGCCGGGCAAGAGCGTCTGCGAGATCAAGCATTCCGGCTTCACCAAGGCGACCGGCGTGCTCGAGCTGATGACGCATGAGCCGTTCAAGGGACGGCGTCCGTTCTTCATCGGCGACGACGTCACCGACGAGACCGTATTCGCGATCATGCCTGATTTCGACGGTCTCGCGTTCTCCGTCGGCCGTCGCGCAACCGGCGTTGCCGGACATTTCGACGGACCGAGCGATGTGCGCGAATTCCTCGCGCATCTGCTCGACGTTGATAGGGACGTCAGCCTGTCCTAACCGAAGCGCATTCATCGCAGCCGAATCGAATACGGTGCTTTTGCGTCGTGGCGTCAACCTCGCGCGCAATTTTCTTTTCGCGAGTTCCCGCGAGTTCCGCGCGTGTTTGCCAGAATTTGGTTTCAATTGGGAGATTCCTTGATCAGGAACCATCTTGATGAATGGTTGTTAATACGCGAGTTGACCAACAGGAGGGGACCTGGTGAACCTCGTCGTCGTATCGAACCGCGTCTCGCGCGGAAAACCCAATGAACCCATGACGGGGGGGCTGGCAGCGGCATTATTGCCGGTGGTGGAAAAGACAGGGGCAATATGGGTTGGTTCCAGTGGACGCGTCCGCGACGGGAACCTGAAGGAACCTTTCGCGGAGGTCGAAGCGCTCGGGGCGGGCGCGTTGGCGATGCTCGATCTGCCGGCCGCGCACTATGGCGGCTATTACGAAGGCTTTGCCAATTCGGCGCTCTGGCCCGCGATGCATTCGCGCGCCGATCTGATTCGTGCGTCCCGCGAGGACTACGCGAGCTATCGCGAAGTCAACGCGTTCATGGCGCGCGCGTTGCTGCGCTTCCGCAAGCCGGATTCCGTGTTTTGGGTCCAGGACTATCATTTCCTGGCGCTCGGCGCCGAGCTGCGCGATCTCGGCGTCACGCAGCCGATCGGCTTCTTCCTGCACACGCCATGGCCGGCGCGCGCGGTGATCGCGGGCGTGCCCAATCATCGCGAGCTGATCGAGGCGATGCTGTCCTACGACCTGATCGGCTTCCAGACCGATGAGGACTGCGAGAACTTCCTGAGCTACGTGCAGCACGATCTCGACTTCGAGCTGCGCGACGGCGTGATCAATTCGTCGTTCGGCCGCACCCGCGCCGCGGTGTTTCCGATCGGCATCGATCCCGGCAAGTTCGCGCAGCAGGCGACCAAGGCGATGACGCATCCCGACGTGACGCGGCTGCGGCGCAGCCTCAACGGCGAGAAGCTCGCGATCGGCGTCGACCGGCTCGACTATTCCAAGGGCCTCGTCAACCGCATCAAGGCGTTCGACAAGATGTGGACGCTGCATCCGAATCTGAAGCGTTCGGTGTCGCTGCTGCAGATCGCAACGCCCTCGCGCGGCGCGATCGAAGCCTACGGCAATCTGCAGAGCGAGGTGGCGAAGCTCGTCACCGACGTCAACGGCGTGCATGGCGAGGTCGACTGGACGCCGATCCGCTACCTCAACAAGGGCTTTGGCCAGGGCGTGCTCGCAGGCCTCTACCGCACGGCGCAGGTCGGCGTCGTGACGCCGCTGCAGGACGGCATGAACCTGGTCGCCAAGGAATATGTCGCCGCGCAAAGCCCGGCGGACCCGGGCGTGCTGGTGCTGTCGAAATTCGCCGGTGCGGCGAACGAGCTCGACGCCGCGCTGCTGGTCAATCCGCACGACATCGACGGCATGGCGCGCACTTTGGCAACGGCGCTCGCGATGCCGCTGACCGAGCGGCGGATGCGCTGGGAAGCGATGATGGAGAAGCTCAACAGCGGCACCATCCAGCAATGGTTCGCCGATTTCATCGAGGCGCTGCAGGATACGCACAGTGCGGGAAACGCGGCGCTGCCCGAGCCACCAACCCTGTGGCCGCGCCGCACGGCGGGTTTTGCCGCGCGATATCACTGAGCGATCATGACGATGCAGGATGGGTGCGTTAGTTCGCCCATCCGCCGTGCTGTCGTCCCTGCCTAGTGCGCAATTGCGCACGGGAGCAGGGACGACACTGAGTGTGTTGCGCGGCCAGTGGTCATAACTTCGCGTTCTCGCGACAGCGAGAACCCGGCATCCGTTCTTCCAAGAGCGATGCGGCCCAATAGATTCCGGGCTCGCGCCTGCGAGCCTCCGGACGAAGAGGCGGGCTGACCGGATGCATCTATTGATTTGCGCCGGTCCTTGACCGACCACCGGCCAAAATCGCGCGCGGCGACGGCGAGCGGCTGCCATATCTATAAAATTACCCAACGTTTTCAATCTGTTGTGGAAATTTCGTACTCCCGGCCCGCGCTCCCTTGCAAAATCCGCCTCAGCCCTTCAAGAGAGGCCTCCCGGAGAGATGGCCGAGTGGCTTAAGGCGCACGCTTGGAAAGCGTGTGTGCGGGAAACCGTACCGTGGGTTCGAATCCCACTCTCTCCGCCATTTGTACGATTTTGCACGCCAAACTACGATTTCGAGCCCTCAATGGCGGCGGAACGCCACCGTTGCAAGCGCTTTGCGCCAGCGCCGTAGGCCTTCGCTTTTCCGAGCGCATTTCGCGAACCTTTACTGATGTCGAAATCATGCCTCGGCAAGCAACTTGCGTTGTCGTACATGCGATATCCTTCCTGTACGACGACCTTTCGTGGGATCCTCATGGTGAGGGCTGCGACCTCTAACGCGCTAACACGCCGCCGGGTCGGAAGCGGCGCGAACTCCGGGTTTCGGCAGCGGCTAAGACGGTATCGTGGAGGCGGCCGGATACTCTTCGACCGCTCGGCCGTCAGCCTTTGGTCGCAAAACTATGCAGTCTGGCGGCCATTGCCTCGTCGGCAGCTGAAGCCGGCTTCATCCCTGATCTGGATGTATCGCTTTCTTGTCCGCGCAGTACTTTGCAATAAGAAAGCGGATTCCCTCTTGCGCGGTCTGGTCGGTTACGCAGCTTGAGAGCTTTTGATAATGCTCGATTCTCTTGTCGAGTTCGATGCACTTCTCGCACATGGAGAGTCTCCAGCTAGGCGGCGGAAGCGCCTGTCGTCCTCAGTACCGCCGTCGATATGCATCAAGGAGAAGCTCAGTCCCCAGCGATCGCTTCAACGCCTGACGGCGTTGTGCCGCTCGTGATGACGAAAATGACTTTCCAGGACCGATAGAGGGAATTGACGAGCTACTGCCAGCGCCACTCGCTCGGGATATTGGAAGCAATCGAGCTAAAGCTTCAACTCTGCTTACTTCTTCTTTGCAGGACCGAAGTCCGGCTGCCAGCCTGCCTCTTTGCGGCTGGGCGCCGCTGCAATCACCTTTGCTTTTTCCTTTTTCGGTTTCTTGGCTTCGCGATTGCCGCGTTGCTGTCCCTTAGCCATGATGTCTATCTCCAATTGGGGACTGAGTTCTTCCAGCCCATTCGGCTGCAATAAGCATCGCGGGCGACGTAACGATGCGGACGCACACGTTGCCCTCGTGCCGAGTTCGCGCAAGGCGCATCACAACGATCTAGCCGCGACTGCGTCGAAAGTGGCGTTTGCCGTGATAGGCTCTCCCTGTCACCAAGCAGGCCAAGGAGCCGTGCTAGCCGTTGAGGATGGCCGCAGCACATACGAGAAGCAGAAGAAACAGCGGCACGATTACCGGCGGAACGATCCATTCCGAGGCACGAAAACGCGTCATCGAACGCTCCTGCTAGTCCATTGGCGGGAGCGCACGTGACCCTCAGTCACCGGTCGATGCCGTTGATGATACGGTGATGCCAGCCACCCTACGCCTGTGGCTGGCCAATAGCGAGCACTAAAACGCGTGCGACGGTCGCGATGCTAAAGTCAGTGCGCAGCGAAGACCTGGAGCAAACGCTCGTATAGTCCTGATCGAGCAGTGCGCATTCATCCCGTTGTGCTGCCACCGTGAAAGTCCTGTATTCGTGCAGTTCAGTCGAGTACAGCAAAGAAAGCGGTGTCTTAGTTTGATATCAGCCGCTCCGCCATGAGCCATTGATGGACGATCTGCCATTTGTCATCGGCGCCCGACCGAAAATCCAGTAATGTTGGCTCGCGCCTGGCTTTGATCTCGAGGAAAAACCGCCGCGCGTCGCGTGCGCAGGCTTTTCCATCAAGCGGCTGCGTCTTGATCCAGTGGTCCCATTCGCGAACGATCGCCTGCCTCGCTTCGCGATGATGCGACGTCATTTAGCGGGCCTTGTTGGCGGTTTGACGGGACGCTCGGATTCTCGCGCCAATCGCTCGGCTTTGAGACGCGCGCGGTTGGCTTGGAACGCTTTGTCGGCTTTGGCATGCTCGCTCGGCGCGGCCTCAACTTTTCGGAACATCTTGTTGGCTTCTCGCGCCGCGGCGGTAGAGCCTTGGCGTCCGAAGCCTCGGTCTCTAATCATCCCTGGCACTCGATCCTCCCTAAGTTATGAGACAGTCTCGGGAGACACGATTTCGGCTTAGGCCTCGGTGTGTTCGTCCGTCGCTGGCGGCGGCCTTACGATTCATGATCTTTCGCCGCCTTCGTCAAACGTCCTGGTGTCATTCCGGTTCCTGCGACGACGCCTCCCATACGGAAATTGCTAGAACAAACTATCTGTCGACTTGTCGAGCCGTCTTAAGGAGCCGCCGGTTTCGTTGAGGTGACCCACCAGTTCACCGGATAGCCGATAGATCCTGCTGCCCTTCAGATCGTAAAGCTTTCGGCCTTTAAGGTCGAAAATAGCGGAATCGATCACCACGGCGACGTGTACGCCATCACTGTTGACTATGTCGCCCTTCAAGCGTGGTCTCCCTTGCTTTCGCGACCTCGGTGGCCTGCGACCCTTACTGCTTCCTGAAGTCGATGCTTCTTAGGATGATCCCGGCGGGCACACCTTCGAACTCGCCCGCCATGTATTTGACGGTGGCGCGGGCTTCAATGCGCTCTCGCAGTCGCATGAACTGCGCTTCGCGCTCGCTCGATCGTGCGCGTCCTGCCCCTTCTAGCTCATCCATCGCGGAGGTCGAGATCGCGCAGGGGACGACCTTCGTGCCGTCGCGCATCGAGAACTGGACGATCATGCGGTCGTATTCGAAACTGGTGAAACAAGCTTGTTCAAGTGCCATGCGACTAAACCCGTTGCCGTTGGCTGAAGCCGGCACAGCTTCAGCCCTGCCCATCGAGCCGGGCAAAATCCGCCAGAATCGACGCGACGAGATCGCGATGCCTTGTGTCGTCAGGCGACAGGCTCGCAGCGTAGATGTTCAGCACGTATCGTGCCTTGGCGGCCGCTTCCGGCCATGAGGTCGCAGCGACCGACATTAGTCCGCTTTCCAGCACGCTTTGCCGTTCGCGCAGCTCCCGCGCACGACTCTCGACATCTGTCGTTGCGCGGCGGATTTCCGTCGCTTTCTGCGCTGCAATCCCGCGATGTTTATCCAGATCGAGCGGTTCGTCACTCATCTGGCATGCTCGCGTCGATCCGTTGTGCATCCGCCAGGTCGACCGGACCGATGGAAAACATCTCCATCCTGGCGCCGTGCGAGGCTGCCGGCACGATCATCATGGTCGCAACGCGGCGATAAGACGCGAAGGAAAGCCCTTCGATCATCTCCTCGTCTGTGATGACTTCGTAGCGTCCGGCGGGCAGGGGGTGATCGATGCCCCTGATCTGGAACGAATGCTTGAAGGTGACGACTTCCCGTCGCGAGCGAGTTTTCATGTACGCCCGCCTTTTGCCAACGCTCGGGCGCCGATGTCGGCTCGCCCATAAGCCACCATGCGCTCTTTCGACGGCATTAGCCACCGCTTTCTCGCGGTCCGATGTCGCGGCCAGGACGCCTCAAGCGCTCGCTATTCCCCCGGCGGACGCGTCATGATGCCCCACGAGGAGCGTCGCCCCACTGTTTCTCCTGCTTTTGACTACTGTGAGGGCTCTGTCGCAGCCACATCGGGCGGTGGTCGACCTCTCGCGCCGAGCGAGAGGCGGATAAGGGGCCTCACTGGAAACGTCTAATCTCGAAGGTGAACGTCGCCCGTAAGACCGGTCCATCTTCGTCGCGAACGTTGATTGCAAGACGGCGTGCAGGAGCATCGATAACGCAACGTCGAACTTCATCCTTGGCCAAGTGTGCCAGCGCCAAGGTTGCTTCGTGCTGCATGGCCTCCAACGAAATGAGATCTATCCCCTGTTCGTCGAGGATCATCTCGTCACCTTCGCGCTGATCGAAAAAGTACCTACGCATGCGATTGCTCCCGAATAAGGCGGGAGCGCTGTAGCGTCTCTCTGTCACCGGAGAATGCCCAGATCGGATCGGTGATAGTTGCTAAGCTAGCCGACTTCCAAGCATTCCTCAATCTTAGACGATGGGTCAGTTCGATTGTGGCGAGGTTCTGGCTGGCATGTTGACCGGCCACGGCGCATACTCGACGAATGAAGAACCGCATCGGTTGGACGACTTGCCCCTCCATTGGCGGCAACTACGCAGTGGCCGAACTCCTCGAGGGTGGTGTAGTCGGCAATGGACTCATCACCTTCGCCACCAAGGCGCAGGCTCAGGAATTTATTGATTCCGGCCAGGCCGATGAGTTGGGGTCGCGTGGTTCTGTCCCCAAAAGCCGCGAATGACCACGCGCGACGAATGGACCGTAGATATTGAGTGCCCACGTTGTGGGAGGCTGGACGTGGCACGGCTCTCACAGGCGGACGGCTACGCCTATGTGAGGGGGGACACCGCTACCCGCGCCGACCATGTGCCGGTCGGCTTTGCCTGCATTGATCCGGAGACCAGCAGCTTTCAGTGCTCGAAATGTCAGGTGTTAATACCGTGACGTCACTCCCGCGAAAGAACGACAAGCGGCCATGACCATTCCTCGCGAATTGCACGCTGCCGAGGAGGATTTCGTCGGGATGGCCGTCACTGACCGGCCATGCCACATCGTGCGTCGCAAAGCGGGGCCAATCGTCGAGGATCTTATCCGATAGGCAGTGGAAGTAGCCAACCGTCGCAATCCCTCTCCGGCAGTTCGCCCCGGAAATATGCGACGTTCGACTAACGCTTGCGCAGTTCCAAGTCACGTCGGTCGCAGCGTGAAGGACCACCCCAAGGAAATCATGGCGCGCCGTTCGTACGCAGAACGCTACCAGTAGCGTTCACGACACGAGCGACAATCTGTGTGCGCAGTCCGCCGCAGAACAGAACGCCCTTTACACCATCAAGCTAGCCATATAGCGTCCGAATACAGGTTAGCAAAATGCTTACCTCGAAGCTACCCATGAAGCAGCGACTTCCGAAGTCGCCGCCAGTCGTCGTAGCAGCAGCTCACGTGCCATCGGAAGGCGCAATCATAACATTGTGTTTATCACGGAGCGTCAGCGTCGCAGGCGCGTCTCTGCGCGTGCTCAAGAAAGGCGACCTTCATGAAAATTCCTGCAATCCTGCAAGGCGAGGCACGGACCCGCTTCCTTCAAGGGATCGCGTTCGGCGCGGTGGCAACCATGGCGATTGGATTTATCTGGGGCGGTTGGGTCACGGAGGAAAGCGCAAGAATCATGCGCACCACGGCGGAGACCAGCGGCCGGATGTCCGTTCTGGTACCGCTTTGCGTCGCTCAGTTCACAGCCGCGGACGGCGCTCTCGCCAAATTCAAGACGGCAAGCATTTACTCCAAAGAGAACGTCGTCAGAGAATTCGTGAAGAATGTGGCATCCACGAGCATGGATTACTCGTTTGCCAAGGCTTGTGCCACCGGGATCGAAACGGAGCTCGCAAACGCAGCAACAAAGAGTTGACGAGCGTACAAGCAAGCCGGGTCAAGGATCACGCGCTCCGAGATTGCCGTTCGCGCTTCATGGGGTCGGGATGACGCCGGCTCGATTCTGCGCGCCAACGAAGCAGAGGCACCCGCGGCGGCGTAGGTGTCTCAATATTAGCTCGATTGGTCGGACCGAAACGGCGCATCAAGAAATGCGTAGCTGGTCGGACCACGGTCCTGAAAAGCGGTCATGATGTCGCGCCAGACGCATTTTCTCGTTCAATCCTTTGACCCTGCGAAAGGCGATCAGCTAAATGCCGGTGCGCCAATTGTGTGCCGGAGCGAGGAAAGTGCGCGTCGAACTGCCGAAAGGCTTGTCATGAGTAAGGCAGGCGTCGTTGCCTTCTCGACGAGCTCGGATCCCGAGACGGGTGATTACGACGACCAGCCGACTGTGTTCTTTCGAGCAGGCAGGGTGCCTGCTGAATTTGATTCGATGCCTTGATATCTGTTTTGCGTCATTGCTTCAGCAATGAAGACCGGCGGGCTCTCTGGTTGAGTCGAAAGATGAGAACGATTGCGGCGGCGCCGAGCCGAAAGATCGAAGCATGGCAGCTAACTCGATTCTAGCGAGATGGTGACGCAGCGATCAATGCAGGAGCCTGCAACAGTACAAGTAACATAATGCCCGTTGGCTCTTCTCGCGAGGTGTCGGGTCGACGTGGCCTGCCTGGAAGTAGATTTTGGTTTCATATCCGTGCGTCAAGCGACCATATGCGCAAAGGAAATTCGATGCGAAGTATTATTGCCGTAATAGTTTTGTCTACGTGCGTGCAAAGCGCCATGGCTAAGGGGCCGGACTGTCGCGCCATCGGAGGCACGACCGCACGCCTGGCCTGCTACGACGCAGCCTATCCTCCGAAATTGGAAAAACCCGCAATCGTTGAAAGCGACGCCGGGCGGCCTCCATACAAAGACCCGTTTGCAGCAGATGAAGCTCGGACAGCTGCCAAGATAAAGAATATCTGCCGCGGTTGCTGAAATGCCTCCGGCTAGGCGGTGTGCTGCGTTCAGGCCTGATGCGTTCGCCTGCCGGTGAGTAAATCCATAGCGGACTAGCGGAGTAGCAGACCTCTGCTACTCCTTCTCACTAATTCTTATGCGATCCTACAGATGCTTGAGGCAGCAAGCGGGCGCACTGATGAGCCAATTACTGGTAGCGAGGACCGTAGGTGCCCACTTGCTGAGATGAAAAACCGCTTGTACGTAAATGCAGATTGACTGACACTCTCTCCGCCACTTCGCCCTAAAATTTCGTACCTCGAAGCGGAAACGGGCCCGAAAACTCGGCCGTTTTCGTGCATTTTGTCGTCTCGGAGAATGCCGGCCGTACCAAAAATGAGCCGTGAACGGGGCTGGAGAACACGTTTTTCTCCGAATCCTAGAACGGCGGGAATTGGTACAGCACGGCGTTTCGGCGAAAAACAGGGCCCTTATGGGGGCTGATTTTGAATCTCTCTCGCTCAACAGAGAAGCAACAGCTCAAAGACAGCGGGCGTCGGAGCAGGTCGACCTGCCGGATGCTGCTCGGACTCATCGTCCAAGGCGTCGCTGTCACGATGCGGCTTGATGTGGGCGTAGACGAATATAGGCCACCTCGGTGGAAAAATGCCTTCTAAAGCGGGTAGATCTCTTCTGGCAGACTTTGAGGCGTTGGTCGCCGATTACGCGCTGCTGATTGCAGAAGTTCTTCGCTCTGAGCTTGGTGATATGGTCAATGCGGGAGAGAGCACTATGTCGAGCCTTTCATGGCCCGGCTCCGTTGTCGAACATGTTGCGGAAGCCTCGCGGCAGCCGCGCCTCGCCGTCAGGCTTGTTGCAACGAGGACATGGCGACCCGGCGCCACTGCAAGTGCAGGCGTCCGGGCCTGTCCATGGCTGGTCCTCATGTTTCTCACAGACCCAACGCGTGTCATCGCAGCGGATGCAGTGAGCCATCATGACGGACCGGCGGGCACACGGAATAATTGCCAACCCGAATAACTATAAGGGCTCGACCATTGGTGCACCAATCCGGCGCAGTGAACGCAGTGAAACTGACCGCTCCGATTGTCGTGATCCTGTGAGGCGTTATATGTGGCGCTACAGCTCTGGCAGGAAAAAAATACCGAGATTCGAGGCAAACTGATCATTTGACCGTGCGCTACTCCCTGCGTGGGGCGAAAGCGCAATCGGCGTTCTCATCACCGATAGAAGCCACGGGCGGAGCGGTGATGTACAAACCATACGCCCAACCGTCTGGCAGCGATAGGCCCACAATTGAAAACCATGAAGTGGAACATCCGGTCCGAACTCCCGGTCAAACGCAAGACCTGCGAAGGTAAAGGCAAAGTCACGGACAACAACTGAGGGGCTTAGACAAAGCTACGCCGCCCGTTTGAAAATCTTACAGGCGGCGCGGCCTTCCAGCCCGAGAGGGAACTAACAAAATCCCGGATATTGATGCGTCCTGCTGGGGCGAGCAAAGGTTCAGCCCTTTTCGAACTGGCCGCAATTGAGGCAGCCTTACTGCTTCAATCCGTGGAACACGAAGGCGGCCTGAAACAGCAGGCCCTTGCCTGTTCGAACTTCGATTGTCACGTCATGGTCGTCGCCAGAACGCCCCGCGTCTCGTGCGATGTCGGCCATTGTGTGTGCTGCCTCCATCTTGGCGTCTCGCAGATCATTCAAATCCAGGCCCTCTTCGTCAGGGTAGAGATGTCCATCGTCTCGGATGTCGAAGAAATAGCGGACCATGGCTCGTCCGTTAGAGGCGGGAGCGCATCGCGTCTCTCAGCCACCGGCGCCCAAGGACTTCGTGCCAGTGATGTCCTTACAACGAAACTCTCGCGGGTTCGTTTCTAGCAACCGATTGCGCGAAGTCCCGAAACTGGGATGTCGGCCCACTTTCCATTTTCCGCCAACTGAAGCGCCCTTACTCCTGTTCGGGATGCAAATCGCGCTTCTGGTCTTCGTAGTGCTTGGTCAGATTGGCCATCCCCGCCAACGTCAGCTCATCGGTTACATTCGTGGAGAGCGCCCTCAAATGCGCAATCTTGCCATCCAGTTCGACACATTTTTCGCACATGACTCGCTCCCAGTCCGTGAAAGGCGGGAGCGCAAACCGGTCTCTCTGCCACCGGCGCCCGGTGTAGTTGGTCGGTGATACCGCGATAACAGGGGCGGCCATGGATGCGTTCCTGTAGAATTCGCCGGCAAGCAAGGGTTTGACCGGAACTCCGCTCACCCATGGAGAACTTCCGGAGACATACCCTACCTCAATGAGTCGGCGGCGGCGGTATCGAACCGATCACGCGCGTATCCTCACTGCGGACAGTGACGGCGCGTCCGGTCTCTCCAGCGATTTTCCGGGCCGCCCTCATGGCGGCATCCTCGTCTGTGTATTCGAGCACGATGATGCTGCCTTTCCCCGAAAACGCTGCGGGGTTCGATACGTTGAGAATAATCAAAGGCGGCTTCTGGGTCATTGTTGTGACCGCGTAAGTCATCCCAGAAAAAGCCAAGCCACGCTGGCGATCAGGGCCACAAGCGACACTGCCGCAGCGCCGACAAAGGCAATCTCAACGCTATCGAATTGGTGTTGGTCCGTGTGCATCGTTGCCTCCCATAGCTAGATGGGAGCCCGTGGACCGGGGGACATGAGCCACTCGGCTAAATGAGCGGTGGTCTCATCGTGCCGCGCCTTTCTGAGCAAGGCTTCCCGCTCTCGACTTGGGGGAAGTTTTCTAGCTCGTTGGCGTAGCTCTCTGGCTTCCTGGGTGAGACGTTCTTCAAGGGGGATAATCTGAGCAACCCTGCGTCGTCGCTTCATGACACCTACCTCGTCTTGCTTACGGGTCCTAACCGTTGGGTTTGGGTTTCACGAATCCTAATATGCAGTTCCCCGGCGTTCAGTTCCACAGTCATAGTCACATAAGCGGCCCTGCACATTGCAGTGCAAAAAGGCGCGTTCGGATGTCCGGATCGGGTCAAGGCGACATTCCTGGGGAGCGGGCGCCGTGTCGGCTTTGCCCTCGAAAGCGGCCATCCCAGGATTTGGGTCGCTCTTACAGGACTGTAAGCGCATTCCTTTAGGGTCAGCGCCTGCCCCGGGGCGGGCGGTTCGGGCTCATTTGCATGACCTACGTGATACCGAGAGCTCCGGAGCTTCGGATGTTCTCCCTAGCGAGAGCGCCTCAGCCGCAGCAGATGAGCAAATTTTTTTCTAGATTCTCTCCCTCCGCCATTTGATCCTTGCACGCCAAACGACGATTACGTCTGCTTGCGTTCGCAAGTTGTGCTGAATGCACGCCAACGGCCAGGGCAACAACAGAAGCCGTTCATAAGACTTGGTCGGGGCGGAATGTGAAGAATCGCCGCACCGAAGCCGCCTGTCGTAACGACAACAACGCGGCAAGACGCCATCGCCGATGCCGGCCGAATTTCAAACCGCGATAGAGCCGTACGAGACGTCGATCCCTCGCTGCTTGCGGCGTGGGGGCAGGCGCAGTGGATAATCCGGAAGGGGTAGGGGGCTCCCCCATGCGGAGAAATGGCGCGCGCCGATGAACTGCATGAAACTACGACGAAATGACCGATCGGCGAGGGCGGAGATCCCATGGGACAGACCGCAAAAAGTGAATTGCACCCGTTGCGCATGCTGGCGCTGCTGATTCCGCTGCTCACGACCGTTCCGCTGTCCAACGTGGATGCACAGGCGCAGCCTGCTGCAGCGCGTCAATTGCGACGCGAGCCACCGCCGCAAAAGCCGCAGGTGACGATGAATGCCTGGACGGTCGGCCTCGCCGGGGGCCTGCTCGAGGGCGCGCCCATTCGTCTCGCGGCCGAAATCGCCCGCGTCGTAGACGATGGCGACAAGCTGCATGTGTTGCCGGTCGTGACGCGCGGGCCGACGGAGAATGTGAACTCACTGCTGTATTTGCGTGGCATCGATGCCGCCATTATCAATTCCGACGTGCTCGAGGAATACAGAAGCCAGGTGCCGGATATCCAGCAACGGCTGGCTTTCGTGCTGAATCTGTTTCCGTCCGAACTGCATATCTTCGTTCGTCCCGAGATCCAAAGCCTGAGCGATCTCGCCGGCAGGAAGGTGAACTTCAATAATCTAGGCACTGCGGCGGCCTATTCGGGGCCGCTGATCTTCAGCCGCCTTGGCCTCGATGTGGAAAAAACCTTCATTCCTCATCAGGTCGCGCTCGAGCAGATGCGCAAGGGCGAGATGGCCGCGGTCGTCTTCATCACCTCGAAGCCGGTGGATGCTTTCGTGCGCGGCCGCTGGGAGCCGGGATTCAAGTTCCTGCCTGTTCCCTATGACAGGAGGTTCGAAGACTTTTATCTTCCCGCCTCGCTCGAGGCCACGGAGTATCCCAATCTCATCAAGCAGGGCGAGCGCGTCACGACAATCGCAGTGCCGACCGCTCTGGTGGCTTTCAACTTTCCGGCCAAATCGAACCGCTATGAGCGCCTCGCGCGCTTCGTGGAGTATCTGTTCTCGCGGATCGACAAGCTGCAGCAGCCGGGCTTCGACCAAAAGTGGAAGACGATCAATCTCGCCGCGACTGTTCCCGGCCTGACGCGCTTCCCCGCAGCGCAGGCGTGGCTCGATCGCGGGCCGCGCACCGCCGCAAATCCATCGCAATGAGACGCGCGGCGACCTGCGCGGTGGCTGGAGTTTTGCTCGCAAGCGGTATTGCTTCGGCGCAGGAGGCAGGATTTCGTCAGATCGCTCAGCTGCGCGATTGCTCCGCCAAGGAGCGCTCCGAACGGCCGGAGTGCTCCGAGAAGACGCCGCGGGCGTCAGCGCTGCCCCAGGCGAGCCAGGCTAGCAGCTGGGTCGTCAGCCTGACGACTTCACCGCTCGACTATTCACCGGTCGCCACCGCCACGACGTCATCGCGCGACGGTGCCGGCGAAAGCGGAATGACGCTCTCGATTCGCTGCCATGGCGGGCGGAGCGAACTGATCGTCGCCGGATCCCGCGTGTCCGGTCGCGGCGATGGATATGCGATTTCCTACCGTATCAACGACGGTCCGCCGCAGCAGGTCGCGGCAGCCGTGCCTGCGTCCGGGATCGGCGTTGCGTTCGGTGGCGACGTGATTCGCTTGCTGCAGTCCCTTCCGGACGGCGGCGGTCTCAATATTCACCTCGCACCCCGTACCGGACCGGCGCTGGATGCGGTGTTCCCGTTGGGCGGGATGGATGTGGTGCGCGCGAAGATCACCGCTGCTTGCAGGTGGCCACAACCGACCGCAAAGCCCAACGGGTAGGGATTTCAATAACGTGTCTTTAACAGGAGAGTCATCCATGCGCGTGTTTCAGCATATTGCGAAGGCAGCCATCATCGGAGCCGCAACGGTGCTCCTGTCCACTTCATTCGCTGCGGCGGAGCAAGGCGGCGGACGGTATTGGACACCGACAACAACGAACCCCACCGCGGACTATCGGCACGTTTCAGAAAAGGTCCAAAGGGTTCATGTCTCGCGCAAGGCGACCACCCACAAGAGGGAACGATCTCCTCTTAACGCCAACGCCCGGCTTCCATCCAACACCAAGTCGCACAACCTGATCCTGCAGGTGAACACGAACGATCCCGCAGCCATGAATCTCGCGCTCAACAACGCGGTCAACGTTGCGCAATATTACAAGGATCTCGGCGAGAAGGTGAAGATCGAGGTGGTCACCTTCGGACCCGGCCTGCACATGCTGCGCGACGACACGTCGCCGGTGAAAGCCCGTCTCGAGGAAATGGCGCTGAGCACGCCGGAGGTCTCGTTCAAGGCCTGCGGCAATACCCAGGAAAAAATGCACAAGGCCGAGAACAAGGACATCCCGATTGTTCGGCAGGCGGAGGTGGTGAAGTCAGGCGTCGTGCGCGTGATGGAACTGCAGGAGAAGGGCTGGTCCTATGTGAAGCCGTGACCTGTGGCCTAACCCGAAAGGGGTGGGTGGGTCCTCCATGCGGGCTGTAGGCTTCGCGCTGCGGTACGGCGCATAATACCGCACCTCAACAGATCGTGTCGCCGTGCGACAGGTGATTGCGGATGGGTCCGGTTATGCTCAAGGACAAAGCAGTTGCCGGCCGCGACATCGCAGATGCGTCGCGCCGGCTGCTGCCCAAGGCGGGACGGTCCGCGTTGTCGTGGACGACTGCTGCCGTGCTCGCAATGGCGTGCACGCCGGAAACACGGGCGTCCCCGGATCCGGCCCGCCCTTCGACGCAACCGCAGCATTCGGCGGCTACCCGCAGTCCCGGTTTCATCGAAGCGTCAAGGAACGGCGCTCCCGAAGCCTTGCCGCCGGGTCGAGGCGGCAACGACAGGCCGGTGCAGGTTGCCCAAGCGACAGTCGGCGACCCGGGGCAGGCTTCGAAACGGGAATACAACTGGGCGGAGGCGCTCTCCTGTGAACTGACGAATGCCAGGCGTGACATCGAGTTGCTGCAGCGTCTCGAGCAGGAGCGCTATCGGGCCGAGTCGCTGGAGCAGAGTCTCGCCGCGGCGCGCCGCGATATCGAGGCCCGGGCCGCGTTGACGGACAAAGCGGCCGACGAGAAGCAGGCCGCGCAGGGCGGCGCGGAGTTGCTGAACTCCCTGCAAGAGACGCGTGAGCGGGCGGAGCGCCTGGAGCGGGATCTGGCGGCAGCGCGGCGTGATGTCGAAACCCAGACCGTGCTGGCGACAAGGGCGGGTGAGGAAGCGTCCCGGCTGAAAGCAGCGGCGGAAAGCGGCGTGGCGGATCTGCAACGGGAGCGCGAACGGTCCGTGCGGCTCGAGCAGGATCTCGAGGCATCGCGCCGCAACGTCGAGACCCAGACTGCGCTGGCGGCAAAGGCAGGCGAGGAGGTCTCCCGGCTGAAAGGGATGCGTGAAAGCGGCGCTACGGAGCTGCAGTCGTCCCTGCAAAGGGAGCGCGAGCGGAGCGCGCAGCTGGAGCAGGATTTGGCGGCAGCGCGGCGCGATGTCGAGACCCAGATGGCGCTGGTGACAACGACAAAGCAAGAAGCTCTGCGGCAGAAGCAGGCAGCGGACGTCGGAGCTGCCGAGCTCAGGCAATCACGCGAACGAGCCGAGGCGCTGGCGCAGGACCTCTCCCTGTCGCGGAGCTCGATCTATGCATACGAAGCCCAAGCCCGCAAATCCGGAGACGAAGCGACGGAGCTCAGGCAGGCGGTTGCAAGCTGCACGGCTTCGGTCAGCAAATTCACACCCGACGAAGGTGAGCGGTTCGCGCGGCTGGAGCGGGATCTTGCGGCTGCCCGCAGCAAGGTCGAGACCCAGGCCGCGCTGGCGACCAAGGCAGGCGAGGAGGTTTCCCGACTGAAGCAGGAAAGCGAAAGCGGAGCGGCCGAGTCGCAGGGCTCCCTGCAAAAGGAGCGAGAGCGGTCCGCAAGGCTGGAGCAGGATCTCGCGGTGGCGCGGCGTGATGTCGAGGCCCAGACCGCACTGGCGGCAAAGGCGGCCGATGAAGCCCTGCGGCAGAAGCGGACGGTGGAGGCCGGGGCCGCCGAGCTGCGGGAATCGCGTGCCAAGGCCGACGCGCTGGCACAGGAGCTTTCCCAGACGCGAAGCACGATCTACGCCTTCGAGGCGCAGGCACGCAAGGCCGGTGAAGAAGCGGAGGAGCTCAGGCAGGCGGCTGAGACCGGCGCAGCTTCGGTTCACAAATCCACACCGGACGAACGTGAGCGACTCGCGCGGCTGGAGCAGGATCTTGCGGCTGCCCGCAGCGATGTCGAGACGCAGACCGCGCTGGCGGCGAAAGCAAGCGAGGAAACCGCCCGACTGAAGCGGGAAAGGGAAAGCGGTGCGGCGGAGTTGCAGAACTCACTGCAAGCGGCGCGGGCCGACCGGCTGGAGCAGGATCTCGCGGCAGCGCGACGCGATGTCGCGACCAAGACGGCCCTGGTGACGAAAGCAGACGAGGAAACGTCCCGGCTGAAGGCGGTGGAGAAGAGCGGCGCAGCCGACCTGCAAAAGGAGCGCGAGCGGTCCGCCCGGCTGGAGCAGGATCTGGCGGCAGCGCGACGCGATATCGAGAGCAAGGCCGTGCTCGTGACCGAAGCGGGCAAAGAAACGTCCCGGCTGCAAGCGGCGGGAAAGAGCGGTGCGGCCGACCTGCAAAAGGAGCGAGAGCGGTCCGCCCGGCTGGAGCAGGATCTTGCGGCAGCGCGACGCGATATCGAGAGCAAGGCCGTGCTCGTGACCGAAGCGGGCAAAGAAACGTCCCGGCTGCAAGCGGCCGGAAAGAGCAGCGCGGCGGACCTGCAAAAGGAGCGTGAGCGGTCCGCGCGGCTGGAGCAGGATCTGGCGGCAGCGCATCGCGACAGCGAGACGCAGACGGCGCGGGCGGCAAAGGCAGGCGAGGAAATCGTGCTGCAGAAGCAGGCAGCGGAAGCCAGCGCTGCCGAATTGAGGCAATTGCGCGCCAGGGTCGACGTGCAGGCGCAGCACCTCCCTTTGTCGCGGAGCGCAATCCATGCCTATGAGGTCGAGGATCGCAAAGCGCACGGCGCGGCGTTGACGACCGGCGCGACCGCGCGCGACAAGTCCATCGAAGTGGCCACCAATCCAGTCGCCGAACAGACACGAGCGGCGCCTGCTCGCGCGGTTGCTCAGCCTGCTCCCGAGCAGGCGGCCGAAGCGGGGGGGTTGGTTGCGCGGGCGAGCTCCTTGCTGCGTCAGGGCGACATAGGCGCGGCGCGGCTTGTACTCGAGCGCGCCGTGGAAATGGGCAGCGCCCAGGCGAGCTTCGCGCTGGCAGAAACCTACGATCCCCTGATTCTTGCGAAATGGGGGACTTACGGCACGCGCGGTGACGAGCGCAGGGCACAAGACCTCTATGCCAAGGCCAACGCCGCGGGAGTCCAGGAGGCGAAATCGCGTCTGGAAGCGCTGCGCCGATAGCGCATGTGCCAATCCACCGGCAGTTTCGCCGCAACCGTCTTAACGACTGGCACCAACGCGATCAGCGTCGCTCTGAAGCGAGTGGCGCGTCGCTCGGCCGCAATGTCCGGCGACGCGCTTCGCTTTACCGTTCGCGCAGGGCCTCCTGCCGGTACCGTGCCAGCGGCGAAAGCAGGTAACTGATGATTCTGCGCGTGCCGGTCTTGATTTCGACCGTCACCGCCATGCCCGGCCCGAGCTTGACGAGCTTGTCCTCGATTTGCATGTGCGTCCGGTCGAGCGAAACGCGCGCGGCATATTCCAGCTCCTGACCTTTAGGCTCGCTGCTGCTCTGTGCCGTGCCCAGTGTCCGGTCATTGGGGCCGCCCTGTTGCTTGTCGCGCGTGATGGCATCCGTCGACACGCTGAGCACATCGCCATGAAGCAGCCCGTACCGGGTGAAGTTGAACGTATCGACCTTGATCTCCGCCTTCTGGCCGGGATGAACGAAGCCGATGTCGCGGTTCGAGAGCATGGCCTCAATCTCGAGCTGGCTCTCGCTCGGGACCACGACGGCCAGCGCCTGAGCGGGCGTCACCACGCCGCCCACCGTATGAACGGCAAGCTGCTGCACGACGCCGTCGACCGGCGCGGTCAAGCTCTGCAGCTTCGTTCGCCGTTCCGCCTTGACCACCTCCTGGGCGGCGCTCGCAGCCTTCTGCTCGGCCTTCGCAAGGGCATCATAGGTCGCGCGGCGATACTCCGCGGCAGTCTTGTCCTTGGTCTCCTTCAGCAGCGCGATCGCCGCATCGGCTTCGCGCAGCCGGCTCTGCTGCAGGACGAGATCCTGCTGCATGGCGACCAGCTCCTGATATTCGGAGAGATAGACGACTTTCGACGCCAATGCCTTCTCGACGAGACCTTTGCGGATGTCGACGCGCTCCTTCAGTACCGGGATCGTCGCCTCCAGCTTGTCGACGCTCGCCGATGTGGTCGCCCGTTCCGCCTCCTTCTGACCCTGCTGGCGCTCGATTTCGGAAAGCTTTGCGCTCTGTTCGGCGCGCTGGCTGATCAGGAACTGGCGATGCATCTCGATTTCGGCCGCACTTGCGTTTTGCGGCGGCCGGAAGGCCGCGAGCGGGTCTGCGGCCAGCGCGGCGCGCAGCCGCGCGACGTCCAGCTCGGCTGCAAGCAGATCGCTCTTCTGGCGCTCCTGGTCGGCTTCCGTCATTGTCGGGTCCAGCTCGATCAGGACGTCGCCGGCCTTGACGCTCTGGCCGTCGCGGACGCGGATGGCGCGGACCACACCCGTCTCGAACGGCTGGATCAGCTTGGTGCGCCCGCCCGGCACGATCTTGCCGGTCGCGCTGGCGACGATATCGACGCTGCCGAGCGTCGCCCACAACAGCGCGATGCAGAACGCGGCGATGATGCAGGCCCCGATCGCGCGCCCGATCGGCGACGGCGGCGATTCGGCGATCTCGAGCGCCGCCGGCAGAAAGGCGATTTCTTGCTCGCGGCGGCGAGGTTCGCGTCTCGGGAACGCGACGACATTGCGGCTAGCGGACGTCATGGATACCGGCCTGCAGATAATGGAGGTTGGCGTAACGGCCGTTGGTGCGGATCAGCTCGTCATGGCTGCCGTCCTCGACGATGCGGCCATGCTCGAGGGTGATGATCCGGTTTGCATTGCGCACCGTCGACAGCCGGTGGGCGATGACGAACACGGTCCGTCCGGCGGAAATTCGCCTCATGTTCTGTTGGATCGCGCGCTCGCTTTCGTAGTCCAGCGCGCTGGTCGCCTCGTCCAGGATCAGGATGCGTGGATCGGTGATGAGTGCACGCGCGATTGCGATTCGCTGGCGCTGCCCGCCGGACAGGCTGCTGCCGCGCTCGCCCACGACGGTGTCGTAACCCTCCGGCAGTTCGAGGATGAAGTCGTGGGCGCCGGCTAGCTCCGCCGCTTCGATGACGCGCTCCATCGGCATCGCCGGATCGGCCAGCGCGATGTTGTCGCGGACCGTGCAGTTGAACAGTACGTTCTCCTGCAACACGACACCGATCTGGCGCCGCAGCCAGCTCAGATCGACCATCGCGAGATCGACGCCGTCGACCAGCACGCGTCCGCTCTCCGGGACATAGAGACGCTGGATCAGCTTGGTGATGGTGCTCTTGCCCGAGCCCGATGAACCCACGATGCCGATGACCTGGCCTGGCTCGACGCTGAAGGACACGTCGTGCAGCACCTCGGGGCCGTCGATGCGGTAGCGGAAAGTCGCGTGCTCGAATGTGACCTGGCCGCGGATCGGCGGCAGCGCTGCGCGGGCCGGCGTGAAGCTCGGCTCGGGAATGGTGTTGAGGATGTCGCCGAGACGATCAATCGACAGGCGGGCTTGATGGAAGTCCTGCCAGATCTGTGCGAGCCGCAGAACCGGCGCGCTGACGCGCGCGGCCAGCATGTTGAACGCGACGAGCTCGCCGACAGTCAGGTCCCCGCTGACCACCAGGCGGGCGCCGAAGTAAAGGGTCGCGGCGATGACCAGCTTGTTGATCATCTGGACCGCCTGGCTCGCCGTGTTGTTCAGGCTGAGCACGCGGAAGCTTGCGGACACATAGCCGGCGAGCTGCTCCTCCCAGCGGCGCTGCATCTGCGGCTCGACCGCCATGGCCTTCAGCGTCTCGATACCGGTGACGCTCTCGACCAGGAAGGCCTGGTTCTCGGAGCCGCGATTGAATTTCTCGTCGAGGCGCCGGCGGAACAGCGGCGCGGCTCCGGCGGAGATGCCGATGTAGAGCGGAAAGGACGCCAGCACGATCCACGTCAACGTCGTCGAGTAATAGAACATCACCGCAAGGAAGACGACGGTGAACAGCAGATCGATCACCAGCGTGAGCGCCGAGCTGGTCAGGAACTGGCGGATGTTCTCGAGCTCACGTACGCGCGCCACCGAATCGCCGACGCGGCGGGTCTGGAAATAGGCGATCGGCAGCGCCAACAGGTGACGGAACAGCCTGGCGCCGAGCTCGACGTCGATACGGTTTGTCGTATGCGCAAACTGGTAGACGCGCAGCGTCTCGAGAACGGCCTCGAACACGGTCAGCACGACAAGCCCGACGACCAGCACGTCGAGCGTGCTCATGCTTCGATGCACGAGCACCTTGTCGATCACCACCTGGAAGAACAGCGGTGAGACAACGGCGAAGATCTGAAGGAAGAACGACGCCGCCAGCACCTCGCCGAGCAGGCGGCGATACTTTTGCATGGCGCCGACGAACCAGGAGATATCGAAGCGCCGCGCGAGATCGGTCAGGCTGGCGCGCCGGGCCATCAGGATGATGCCGCCGTCCCAGATCGCCTCGAGTTGGGCCTGGGTGATTGCTTCGGGGCGCGAAGACAGCGGGCGCTGAACGAGAAGCTTGTCGTCGATAACCTTGCCGAGGATCAGGAAGCTGCCGTCGCGCAGCACCGCAATTCCCGGCAGCGGGGTGACGGCAAGCCTGTTCCAGCTCGTCCTCTGCACCTTTGCCTTGAGCCCGAAATCCTTGGCGCAGCGCAGGATCTCAGTAACGCCGAGGCGCGCTGCGCCGATCCGGTGGCGAATTTGGCCGGGGTCGGCAGCGATTCCATGGCAACGCAGCAAGATCGCCAGCGCAATGAGCCCGGATTCATCGTCATGTTCGGATTCGACGCCGGCGGCCGGGGATTCGGTGTTTGTGTTTGCCGGATGGATTGCGGCATCGTCGCGAGGCCCGCGCATCAGGATGCCAGGTCTCATCGCCAAGAAGCTCTTCGTGAGGCCGTCACGGGCGCGCATCAGGCCCTCGCCGGCGCGGTGCATCAGGCCGGCGCCCAGGTCAAACGAGCGCGTGCGGATGTCGGCAAATGCATGACGTGCGCGCTGTGCGAGGCTCTGTGATCCAGCACAGATCAAACCGCCATCCCAGATCGCTTCGAATTCCGCGCGCGTCATCCGGCTCGGATGCGGCGAGGTCGGGTGCAGCACAAGCGCCACCTGGTCGTCGATCTTGCCCAGCAGCAGAAATCCGCCGTCACGCAGCGAGGCGATTCCGGGCAGCTGGATACCCGCAAGGCGGGTCCAATCCATTGTCCGCGAACGGACTTTGACGCCGAATTCGCGCGCGCAGCGAAGCATCGCGCGAATGCCGATCTCGTCGCTCCCGCAACGATCGCGGAGCTGGTCCGGCACAGTATTCACGCCATGGAGGCGCAGGAACAGAGCTAGCGCGCGAAGCCCTAGATCTGCGGCGGGGGCATTTCCGTTCTGGATCGCCATTCTTACTCAACCCTTCGCGGCTACTCGGCCGCGTTTGTGTTCCTTCTCATGCATTTCCAAAGACTGGGAATTCCAATGCCGCGCATCGACAGAGCATGCGACATACCGCTTGCTTGCAGCCAAAAAGGCGCAAGCAACATCAAAGCACTAGGGCCTCGAACCGCGAGGAGATTTCAAAGCAGTGGGATTTTAGACCTGCCCCCCGACTGCTGAACCGGTTCGTTAATGCGCAAAAATGGCGAAAAAAGTTTCAAATCTTGATTTTTGCACCGGTAAATTGCGCGCAAATTTGCCGCATACCCGAAGCTGTTGCGCCAGCACGCGTTTCGATCGCTCGGAAACAGATGCGGGCGATGAAGCCAACCGGGATCAAGACCCGCCGCGTGACAGTCCCTTCGCCGTTACCGTCCGCGATCGACTGTCCGTTCCCAATTCCCAACACGTTGATGGGTACTGCACCCGGGCGCAGAGCCCCCGGGTGCAGTAGCCGGATCAACCTTGAGGTTTGCTCAGGAACGAGTTGTGCGTCCAGCCGGTCCCATTCGACATGGCCGCCGCGATCTGACCACCGTCGACCCGACCGGAGCTACCGGCCAGATACTGGTTCAGCAGCGCAAAGCCCTGGCTTGCCTGGGATGCTCGCGTGCCTTGATCGCCCCAACCGGTCATCTGCGATGCCGTGTTCGCCAGGGTGCCGGTGTCCACGCCCATCTGCTGCTGCCACTGCGCAAAGCCGTGGTTTGCCCAGTTGCCGGTGTTTCCGCCAGTCGAGCTGGACGGCCGGGGATCCGTCACGCGGATCGTCTGCGGGTCCGACGACATCACAGCGCCGGTGGTCGGATCCATAGCGCTCGCGGTCAGCGTGAGGTTCGCGACCGGATGAGCATTGCCCTTGTAGTACGATGTCAGCGTCAGTCCGCTGTCGACCTGCGCGGACGTCAGGGTGATGTTGTTGCCCCTGAGCGTCGTGCCATCGCCGGTCGTGATCGTCTCGTATCGCGGCAGTCCCATGATATTCAGGCTGAGGTTATCGTTGGGGTCGGTCGTTGTAAGAGTCGTCCCCAGGTCGACCTGACCGCCTCTGCCGGCCACCCAGAGCGACTTGTCCGCGACGTCGAGCACCGGTGCAGTCACGCTCGGAGTCGTGGGGGTTGTCGGCGTCGTGGGGTCGGTCGGCGTCGTCGGCTGCGACGGTATCGTCGGGTCGGTCGGCGTCGTAGGCGTCGTCGGTGTCGTCGGCGAAGAGGTGCCCTTCAGCGGAGGCGGAAGGTCGGCCTGCAGCTGCGCAGACGTCATCGAGGTGAAGTAAAGGGTCTTGTAGCTCGTCGTCAGTTCGACCCAATCGCTCATCCCGGCACCGGGATTGTTGGAGAACCCGTCGACGTATGCGGCTGTTGGGGTCGACCACCAATCAGCTCCCAGATCGGCAACGAGATGCTCGTTCGGATCAGTGGTCCTCATATTGGCCTGGACGTAGACGCCATCGACCGTTCCGGCGGAATAGCTGCCGCGTGAGCCCGGCCAGAAATGGTCGTTGTATCCACTGAGGGGCGCAGCGCCCATCGCGCTACCGTCCGCCTGCCTTGTCACGCTCCAGGCAGAGTTCGTGTTTCCGGAAAAGTCGGCGAGAAACTGAGATCCGGCGATCGGGTCAGTCGCCTGATCTTGCACGAGAACCCAGCCGCCAGTTTTCAGATGCACCCACGTCTGGAAGTCCGCGATCTGAACGTTGGCCGGATTGGAATCGTTGCTTGCCCCGGATTCGGGATAGACCTGTCCCCATCCCGTGACGGAGGTGAAATTGGAGGGCGGGGTGCTGCCTGTATGGCCGGTGCTCCCGCCGTACCAGGAATAGCTTGAAGGGACGCCAAGCGGAAACCCTTCGCTGTTACCAGGCGTGTTTTGATAGATGACATCGGTCAGCGCCACTTTAGTTCTCCATTGCAGACCAAATTTAAGGACGAGGAATTCCGCTGCCGCGCATCAGAGATGTGCGACAGATTGCATGCTCGCGACTTCAGCCGCGAACAGATTCCGATTCCAAAGAATTGCAGCCTCGAACCGCGAGGAGATTTCAAGCAGTGGGATTTTTGGAAGTTGCCCCCCCGACTGCTGAGCCGGTTGGTTAATAATCAAAAATGGCAAAAAAACTCTCAAAGTGTGATTTATACACACGTATATCGGCCCAATCCCTTGTTCCCGGCGCGCCTATGTTGCAGCGACGGATGCTTGTCGATTCAAGCGCGGATTAAGTTCTGCGCTCCGGGGTAACCCGCAAGGATTATTGCGACGACCTCAAGATCAAGAACACACTTGCCGGTGGAGACGGATCGGTTCTCTTGAATGGCGGCTCGTGGGTTGACGAATCTGAAGCCCGACTATTTGGCCATCCAGCGGCGCCGGAAGGACACGCGGCCGCTTGGTCGTCCGATCGCACACTACGAATTCGAACGCAGGCTCTCGGATCGGCTGCGGTTCGCTGGCCGCGGCGAGCGCTCCCGTCGCCATCACGTGACCGCACGGCACTTCAGGTGCCGGTTCGCAAGAGCTGATTGCAACTCTGGCGTCCCGATCGGTCGTCCAGGTCGCCATTCAATTGAGGGAGAGAACAATGGCTGTCGTCAGAGGGGCAGGGCTCGCGTCCGACGATCTCTATACTGGGGAAGGTTATGCCGAAGCCCATCCGGGCTGGCATGACGAGGATGCCGGAACCAAGGCCGCGAAGATCGCCAGGATCGTGCGTGCCAACAACATCACCTGCCGGACGATCGTCGACGTCGGTTGCGGAGTGGGAGGCGTTCTGAACGCCCTGCTTGAGCACGACGTCTTCCGTGACTCAACCGCCGTTGGCTACGATATCGCCCCCTATGCCATCACTGCCGCCAAACCGCGCGAACGGGACAATTTGCGCTTCCACTGCGGAGACTTCTCGCAAACCAGCGGAAGCTACGATCTTCTATTGTGCATCGATGTTTTCGAGCACATCGATGACTATATGGGCTTTCTGCGAAGGCTCAGAGGGCGTTCGAAATACTATGTGTTTCATATCCCCCTCGACCTTAATGTCCTCAGCGTTCTGCGCGATCAGCCCCTTCAGAAACGCAAGGAGGTTGGTCACCTGCATTACTTTGATCAGGCAACAGCTCTGGCGACACTGCGCGACACCGGCTTTGAGATCATTGACAGTCAGTACACCAGGCTTGAAGATTTCCTCCATCTCCATCCCGAATTGCGAACCACGAAAACCCTCCTCGCTAACGCCGGGCGGCGCATTGTCCGGACTGTTGCCGGAGAGGACCTGTCTGTGCGCTTGCTCGGCGGGGCATCACTGATGGTTCTCGCAAGCTAGAACGCGGGGTATCGGCGGCGCAAGCCGCCCGACACCTGGGAGGTTCATGAGAATGTTTTGCGAAAATGAGTGAAGGAGTTCGGCTCCGATCCTGTGCAGGCCTTTGCCGGGTCACGGCCAGATGAAGCCCGAGCAGCAGAGGAAATCGCGCGGCTCAGGCGTGAGGTCAACAAGCTCAGGGCTGAACGGGATATTCTGGATTTCCATCGCCATCGTGACCGCTGCTGAACCACCCCCTCAGATCTTGCCGCCGCGCATGCGATGATCCTTGGCGAGCGCGCCGCGCGCCTGGTGCCCGAGCGGATCTGTCGAGCACTGAAGCACTGTTCAGCTATCTCAAGGGCGGCGGCTCGGCTTGCAGTTGCGATTTGGTCATGGTCGTGAAGAAGAAGTACTGGTACGTCGTCGTCAACTTGACCCAGGTGCCCATGCCGATGCCGGGATTATTTACAAACACTCCATTTACGTAGAGGTACGGAGCTGAGGTGTTTCTCCACCAGTCAGCTCCAAAGTTTGCGATCAGGTTTGCACTTGCATCATCGGTGCGTAGCTGTGCCAGCGAGAACACCCCGTCGACTGTTCCGGGAGCATACGATCCTCTCGGCTCAATCCAGAAATGATTATTGTAGCCGGATGCCGGCGAGTCCATTCTTACGCTTCCGTCAGACTCAACAACGAGACTCATTTCCGAAGAGGAGTTGTTGGAGAAGTCTGCCACGAAACGCCCGCCACCGATGGTATTCGTCGCTTGATCTTGTACAAGTTGCCAACCGCCACTCGTCAAGTGCACATAGACGCGAAAGTCCTTCAAATAGACGTTGGCAGCAACGTTCGGAACGCCGACTTGCGGATATATCTGTCCCCAACCCGTCAGTGAAGAGAAGTCGGAAGGAGAAGCAATGTTCCCGGTGGCGGCGGGGCCACCTGCGTACCACGAGAAATAGGTCCTGACTCCGTGTGGATATATTCCGTTGTCATATCCGGAAGTTTGCGAAACCACACAATCGATCGACAAAGACGTGCAGATGGGTTCGAGCGCCGGAGGCTTGTGTAGTTGCACCTGCAGCACTGGATTGTGATGACACACTCCCCGCTGCGTCATGTGCGGTGCAGAGCCGATCTCTAACAAGAGCTTGCCGTTGTCGCTGCATCGTCCGTACTGGGATGGAGGCGCTATCGTCGCGGCGCTCGCCAATGAGACGAGGGCGCCGAGTAACATGAGAGCCGTGAGCGGAATGGCAAGATACTCGTTCATGGGAGGTGCTCATAACCAATATCGGCCGATGATGCCAACAGCGGCCATGTTGCTGTTCAGATGGTTTCTCGGCTCGCCGATGCTTCAATCCGCGAACCAGCAGTCATCGAGATGTGCGAGTAGCGCGATCCTGGGTCTCGTTCGGTGACGGCTTCAGGTTGAGCCAGCACCACAAACATGCTGACGATCAAGTGCGAAAACGCCACCGTTTCCCTGTCGAAGCTCGCATCGAACGATGCAACCAGCGTCACGCCGGCAAACATCGCAAGCCACAAGTGCAGGATTCCAATTTCTGCTGACCGCTTTCCATATGAGGAAACGAGCCGCCGCCGGTCCGACATCGCGGCCAGCGGAAGACTGAACCAAAACACGGCAAAGGTGATCAGGCCGACCACGCCCGAATCGAAGAATATTTCTACGAACTGACTATGCGCCAAAAGAAGAAACGGACTATAGAACCCTACTTGACCGGGGCCATATCCGGTCCACGCTCGTTCCAATCCAAGTGTGGACAGATAGTACCAGTGGTGAATGCGCCAATGGACCGACGTCGGCGCGGTGCGCCAGTCCCACACCGCATATTCGCCGTTCATGATGTATTCCGGAACGGTGCTCAGGTCCGAGAACAACTCTCCAAATGGAGATGCCCACATGAGGATCGCGAATGCTGCCGCGAACGCCGGAAGGAGAGCAGGCCGCTGGACAAAAAAGTATACGCTGAGGGTCACTCCGAGCAGCGCGACACCGGTCCTTGAAGCGGAAAGGACCAGGGCAACAACAAACAGCGAGTACACCGCGAGGTGAAAGTGCTGAATGGGAAGCCGCATTTTCCGGCGCGACAGCTCGCAAACGAAAAAGGTCAGCACGATCTCCAGGCTGTAGGGTACGGGGTGCGAAGAAAGACCCGCCACCCGCTTAAACTTGTCGTATTGGGTGACAAGCTCTGCATGACCGGTCAGGTATTGCACTAGTCCGACGGCGGAAATGATGAACAGCAGCGACATATAAACGCGATGGACGTTGAGGCAAAAACTTGGATGTCGGTAGAGGGACGAAAGCAATGCCACGAACATGATCAGTTGCAGATACCTGAAGATCTCGTACCAGGCGGAATATTGGTCGATTATCTTGCCGGCTCCAGCGCTGACGATAAGTGACAGTCCGCAAGCGGCAATAAAGATGGACAAGCAGATCAACAGTGTGAAAACTCGTCTGTGTATCCTGACGTCCCGCATGTACCAGATCGCCACAGCACCGATCCCGATGACGGTGATCGATAGGATCATGGAAAAGCTCGTCCCGGACAAACGATCGACGCCGTTAGAGATTGATCGAAAGAACGTATAGATAAGAAAATACAGCAGGAGTGCACTCATCTTGAACGGCGCCCTGGTTCGATCGGTTTGAGGCTATACCCCAACCGCGGGACGGGGGTGGCGCGTTCGCCGCCATGCCGCGCGAGCAGCCCGCTAGGTGGCGCTGGGCGGCACCGTGCGAGGCCGCACATGAGGACCGCCTCGATGAGGCTCGATTGCTCTGCGATAGCATCCGAGAGTGCGCTCTGCGATAGAGCGCCAGTCTTCCCGTTCAGCCAACCAGTTGCGTGTCTTCTCGCGCAGTTCCAACGGCCACGGACTGTGTGCAAACGATGCCAGGCGATCCGCGAGCCCTGATACATCTCCCACATGAAAATAGTGCGCGTCATTCAATCCGATCTCCAGGTGAGCAGGAATGTCACTGGCTACCACGGGCAAACCGAAGCTCAGAGCTTCCAGCAGCGCGATTGGCAGGCCTTCGTGCGAGGATGGCAAAACGAAAATGCCCGCGTGGGCGTATAGCTCCCGCAATGCGAGGCCGCACTGGAAGCCCGCCATGATCACCCCAGCGGTTGCCCCCGCGCGCGCCGCAAGCATTTCGGTATATGCGTTTGGATGCTCGGAGGCGCCGACGAACACGAGCTTCCATCCGGTGAGCCTGGCATCGGCAAAGGCCTGAATCAGGTCGGTGTGCCGCTTCTCTGGTACCAGCCGGCCCACCATCAACACATATCGTCCCGGCGTAAGCCCAAGCTTCTCCAGCACCGAAGTGCTTTTCGGCACGTCAGGCAAGGTGACGCCGTTTGGAATGAGGTCCGAATTCAGGCCGTACTTATCCCGCACCAGCTTTCGGATGGTCTGGGAGATGACGATGCGGCCGTCGGAAAATCGCATGCCCCACGCCTCGCCGGCGCGCAGGGCCATCCTGGCCAATCGGCCCCACTTCTCCCGTTCGTAATCCGGGCCGTGGTGCGTCACGACAACATGCAGTCCCAGCAAGCGCGCGAGTGGCGCCATCAAGGCCGGCCCGATGGCCTGGATGTGCAACACGTCCGGCCGCTGCCATGCGGCGACAAGCACTCCGAGGAACGAATGGACGATTGTCTCGAGACCCGAGGTCTTCGGGCACCATACGCGCTGGTAACGCACACCCTGCCACTCGTCGCCGCGATCAGGCGGCATATACGAGGAGCGAACGATCACCTCGACATCGCAGCCCAGTTCCTTGAGATGAGGGCAGAGGTGCTCTGCGTGAACTTCCACTCCTCCCTGCACATTGGGAAATCCACGCAAGCCAAGCATGATCACCCGCAGTACCAGATGATCCGCACTCACTGCACCCTCCTGTCAAATTAGTTATTCATGAATTCCTTGAGCGGATATCGGGCGTCGACCGTCTCTCTCCCGCGCACCAATCGTGCCTTTTGCTTTTCGTTGAGGAACGACGTTCGCTGGACACGCGGAGTAGGCGCGACGTTGGAATAATCGATGTATTGATCGAAACAGATCGGCCGGCCGAGCTCGACCTTCAGCTTGTTCTTCAGCACCCAGATGAGCGGCCCCATCTTCGGCGCCTGCGGAATCAGCGTTGAGCGCATTGCCGTGCGCGCGGTCGTCACCATCCAGCAGTTTTGTTGGCAAGCGTGAACCTTGGCGACGGAGTTCTTGGCCGTGTCACTGGCCATGATCTCACTCCAGGACTGGCGCGCCAGGTTGCCCAGCGGCAGGTCCGACCGCACATTGCAGGCCCATACATCGGACCAGGGGTCGATGAATGCGAAGTCAGTGCCCGCGCTGCAGCGTATCAACCGCGGGTGGCCGAGGATCTTTTCGATCAAGCCCAGATTCAGATAGGCGCGAAACCAGTTCTTCGGCTTGTTGCTCTTGAGCATTGCAGTGATAAGCCCTTCCACCTGTCGGGCCACCGCGACGCGCTCGTAGAAATAATTGTCGTTCTTGTAGAACTGCCACGCGTTGTGCAGCGTCGAGGTCGCAAGTTCGAACCCCATCGAACGCGCCAGTTCATAGGTTCGAACGAGCTGAGCCACATTCTCATCCTGGATGACGAAGGCGAATCCCAGGTCTTGCCCGCCTGCCTCCTGCAGCATGCGAAGTCCGGCTACCTTCGTGGCATAGCCGTCCTTCTCGCCGCGGATGCAGTCGCTGGTGGTCGCGTCACCCTCGAGGCTGAAACGAACCTTGATCTTCGGGTGCTTCTTGATGATGGGGAGGAGACGCTCGGGATGCAGGCCGTTCGAGCTGATCTCTATGATTCGGGCTTTGGGGTGGAGCAGGTCCACCATCTCGGCCAGATCCTTCCGCAGAGTCGGTTCTCCGCCGGAGATATTGAGATTATCGAACCCCCCAGGAAGCTTCGCCAGGGTCTCGAGCGTGACCTCTTCCTTTGGATCGGTCGGATTCTTCCAGATGTAACACATCTGGCATCTCGAGTTGCAACGAAACGTGGAGATGACGGTGAGGTCCATTTGCAATCCTCAATGCGATGAATGCCGCTCGCTCACCAGTGATCGGTAGACGGCCATCAGTTCGGTGTTATGCTTCTCGAGAGAGAAGTCCGCTTCGACGCGGCTTCTTCCTGCCGCTCCCATGCCTGCACGGCGTGCGGCGTCGCTCATCAGGCAATCGAGGTGACGTCGAAGCTCGTCCGCATTGCCGGGCTCAAACAAAAGCCCCGTCACGCGATCGTCCACGAGCTCCGGAATGCCGCCGACGCGGGTCGCTATGACCGCCTTGCCATAGGCCATCGCCTCCAGCACCGACATTGGGCAGTTCTCGCACCACTCCGAAGGCACAACCACCACGGAAGCCTCGGCGATCGTCTCGTTTAAAGTCTCGCCGGATAGCTGGCCCGCGAAACGCACGTTCCGGGTGAATTGCGCCCTTAAATTATCCGCCAGCGGGCCGGAGCCTGCGATGACGAGAGGCCACCGGCAGTCCGCTGCCTCGTGGGCGCGCAACAGCGTCTCCGCACCTTTTCCCGGCGCGAGCCGGCCGCAATAGAGCACGTATCCCTTGTCCCGATCGCTCGCCGAAATGCCGGTGACATCCACGCCGTTGTAGAGCACCTGGACCCGGTCCGATGCGAACCGAGGCAACACCGACTCCCGCATGAACTGGCTCGGCGCGAGGAAGCGATCGACCTTCTCGTAGCTGCCGAACCAGCGCTGAATGACCGCTTCCATGTAAAGCGTGGCGCTCTGCGCGATCGAGCCGTCAGCGCAGCGGTGCATCAGCACGTGACGGAAATCTCCAGCGAGACACGACGAACATAACTGGTCCTCTCGCATGCGGGTGTGCACCGGGCACACCGGCTTCGAATCGTGCAGTGTCAGCACGACCGGAATCCCACGCGACTTGGCGACGCCAACAATCGACGGGGTCAGCTGGTGATAGATGTTGTGGCAATGCATCAGATCCGGCCGGGTCTCCTCGATCAAAGATGCGAGTTTGCTCACGGCTTCGCGCGAGTGAATCAACGAGAGCGCGCTCTTGATCTTGGCGAGATGGCCGCCGGTCCGGTATTCCTGGCGAGACACGAAGTGATTTGCATAGCGAGATTCGATGTTCCGCTCGTGCTGCATCGCGAAGTCAATGACGTCTGCCCCGCTGCTCGTCAGGAACATCCGTTCCTGAAGCAGCACTGCCTCTGCGCCACCGTTGTTGAACAGAAACTTGTTGGCGAGCAGTACTTTCATTAAGGCCCTCGACATGCACATCACAAAGGCCGGCATCAACAGTGGCCGGTGCACTCTGTGTCCGACGAAAAGCTACCGTGAAAGCAGTTCGATGCAGGCGGCGCATTCAGAGTGGCGGCGATGAAATCTGGGGTACCCAGTAGTGAGTACCAGCGCCGTGGTTGCCAGAGCGACGCGGTTTGTTGATAAATGGAGGGCTGTTTCCCATCGGAAACATTGCTGCATTCACGACGGCAATTTGAGGATGAGCATGGGGAGATCGCACACGCAATCAAATGAGCACCGAAGCCGCTTGGTCGGCTTGCACGCAATCAGCCTGTCCGGTGGTGGCTTCGCGTGAAGCGACTTCTCAGCCGAACCATATTCCATGCGGCTAGTTGGGCTGGACTTGCACCTGCCTTGCGCAAGGCATTTGCCGGCAGGGCCGCTATCCTGATGTTCCATGAGATTCAGCAGGACTGGCGCTCGGAGCTGAAGACCGGTGCATCGCCTGATTTCCTCGAATACACTCTGAAGTGGCTGCGCCAGCAAGGATGGGAGATCGTCAGTCTCGATGCATGTCTCGAGCGGCTGGCGGTGGATCCGCAACCCCGCCGCTATGCGGTGCTTACCTTCGACGACGGCTACAAGGACAACGTCACGACTGCATTGCCAATCCTTGAGCGAAATAGCGCGCCCTTCACCGTCTATGTTCCAACGGGTGCGGTGACGCGAACGATGCAACCGTGGTGGCTGGGCTTGCGCGACCTGTTCCGCTCGAGAGACAGTCTTGCGATCGACGCAATGAACATGAGATTCAGCTGTCGCGATTTTGACGAGAAAGCATCGGCCCTGGAGAAGGTGAGCAACTGGGTCCATGAGGATTACCAGCGGGTCGAAATGCTCGCCCCTACGTTCAGCAAGGCCGATCTATCGCTGGAGGCCTTGAACGACACCTATTTCATCAATGAGCGCGAGCTCCAGGCTCTGGCACGACACCCCCTGGCTTCGATTGGCGGACACACGGAATCACATCCGGCACTCGCGTACCTGAATGCAGCTTCAGCGCGCGCCGAAATGGCGGGTAATCGCACCTATCTGGAGGGACTGCTTCAGCGCCCGGTCCGGCACGTCGCTTTTCCCTACGGCAACTCCAGGGCATGCGGTCCTCGAGAACAAGATCTCGCGGTGGAAGTCGGTTTTTCGACTGCAGTCACAACTCGGCATGGACAGATATCTGATCGCGAGCCGAATGTTTTTGGGCTTCCCCGCATCGCGGTCGGAGGTCCATCCGACGACAGAGTGCCGTTCGAAGGGCGAATGAATGGCGTCCAGTCGGCGGTCGAGATGCTGTTCGGTCGCAGCAATTGATATCGTGCATTCCGATCGCGTCGAAGAGCCGAGGGCACGCGAATTCCGGCTCGGGCACGAGAAGCGGGTCGAGCGGCCGGCGATCTCGTGGGTCAGGATCGGCCGCCGACAGCGCTCCACACGATCATGCGTGACTGGCGATTCCTGAGATCCAGCGGTGGAAGCCGGATCCGGGCGGGCAGGTCGCGAAATTGTAGCCGATTTTGGGGTTCACCTTCAGGCGATCCAGTGTGCCAAGGTCGCTGACTCTCGTGACGGACCCGTCTGCAGCAAGAGAAAACACTGGAAGTCCGAGTGCCTCGAACACATACCTCGTGGTCGCGTGGCTGCGATCCTGGCCATGATCTTCGTAGATGATCAGCGTGTCGCGCTTCAGAACCTGCCGGGCGCCCTTCAGGGCGGCAACCTCCTGGCCCTCGACGTCGAGCTTGATGACGAGCCGATCGCTGTCGGTCAGCTGCTGGTCCCTTGCCAACGCATCGATCGTTATCGACATGACGGGTTCGGTGTGTGACGGACGGTTGCTCTGCGACGTTACGATGTGTCGGGCCGAATGAGGTCCGTCGTCGGAGAAGAACAGGCTGCGACCGTCGTACTCGAACAATGCCCTGCGGCAGATCTCGAAGCGCCGATCATTCGCGTCGCGGTTCTGCTCGAGAATTGCAAGCGTCTCCCGTGAAGCCTCGACGGCAATCGCGCGCTTGCGACCCAGCATTTCCGACGTAACGAGAACGGACCAGTATCCGATGTTCGCACCGCAATCGAAGAACGTATAGTCGGTATCCTTCAGCCGCAGCAGAAGCATCGCTATGTCCGGCTCGTAGGTCATATCGGGTTGGCCGATGAAGAACGCATTCCAGTAGACGTCGTTCAGCTCGAAGTACAAACGGCTGCCGTCGGCGAAATGCACGCAAGACAACTGGGAATGCAGAAGCGGCTTGACCGCCCGCATGGCAAGTCCCATACCGCGCCCGGTACTCCGCGCAACAACGGTGTGCAGAAGCCTCACCAGGCCCATGGAAAGCCGGCTTCCTGACACCTCGTATTCGAATGTACCCCGGTCCATCAGGTACCGCCTCCCGTGCGTAAATCCGATTGCAGCAGCCGCGTCCTCGGATGACAGCGAACGCATTCAACTACCTCCCCAATTCATGTACGCGTGTCCCGACTGCCGCGAACAGGCTGCAGGTCAAGAATGGTGGCGCTGGCTTCCGGCCGTATTGCCTCGGTATGCGGTTCGGATGCACCTCTCCCCGTTGCGCGCCTGACCAACGTGAGGAGCGCCGTGGTGGCTGTGATATCGATCCCTTCCGCCGAATACATGTAGGCCGCTGTCCACGTCCTGGTTGCGATGCCTGCGCAGGCGCCGGCAACCGCCGCTCCTATTGTCCCGAAGGCCAAGGTCGCGCCGATCATGGCCAGGATCCCCACCGCCCAAGTGGTCACCACGATGTGCATCGCGGCGCGCTGATGCCCCGTCATGTTCAAGGCGATGGGGCCGATCCCGAAGTATGTCGACACCAACATGCCGATTGCCAGGACCATCAGGACGCTGTAGGCGCGGGTGAAAGTCTCTCCGAACGCCATCAGCGCGAGGTCGCCGCCAAGTGCCAGCGTCGCAACGCAGCCGAGGACGGCGACAAACGCACCCAATGACGCTCCCGACGTGACGCGTGTGATTTCCGCATGGCGATTCTCATCGAACAGACGTGCGATGAGGGGCGCCGCGGGAATACAGAAGGTCGCCAGGAAGAAATCAAGAAGGAGCGCGATCCGGCTGGCAGCGTAGTAATATCCAGCGGCTTCCGGGCCGACCATGACCGAGATGACGACGAGGTCGACCGTGCCGCCCATGATACTGGTGACGCTGGTTACCCAGAACGGTCCCGAACTGGAAAGGACGTCGCCAAGCCGGTCATTCGATCGTCTCACCGCCATGGTGAAAACCTTACATCCCTCCGCGAGATGCCGTAGGTAAATGTTCTGAGCGGCGATCAACACGACCAGGATTCCAGTCGCAATCAGCAGAACGTCTTGCGCCGGCAGCGGATGGCCATACGTCGCGAAGAGAACGGCGCCCAACAATATGATGAGAAACCGCCACAACACATCCTTCGAAACGAGCGCGAGATTGACGGAGCCGAGCGTGCGCCCTAGCGAGCTCTGCATTTCGATCAAGGACAACGGCAATATCAGAAGCACGCTCGTGGCATATTGCCAGCTTCCGAATATTCCGTCGCGGCCGTGAGCGGCGACGAACGGAAGGAGGGCGATTACGGTCACGGCAACGCTGCCCAGACATGCCACACGAAGCCGCTTCGCGACGATCGAGCCGATCTCCGGGTAGTCTTTCCGGGCGGCGATGCTTGGTATTTCCCGCAACACGCGAAATTGCTGACCGACGAGGCCGACCGTGGAGGCGACGAGCGCGAACGTCATCAACGACATGAGCGCTCCGTATTCCTCTATGTTCATCATCCGCGCAAAGCTTACACCGAAGAGGAAGGAGACGACGGCGCCCGAGCATCGGTATGCCAAGGCCAGCCATGACTGCCGGAAGACATTGCTGAACATGGTCGCCGGTCCGCCGGGCGCTCGGGTAAAGCTCGTCATTGCTCAAGCCAACGTTGGTGGACGCCACGCGGCGCCCAGTAATTGTGATCGAGCTCTTGCCCGAAATTCCCGGTTCGGCGCACCTCGTGGGCGGAGGAGCGGACTGCGCGGAGGCTGAGCGTTCAAAGGCGACTCATTGTCAAATCGACACATTGTCGCAGGGGCGAATATAACCCCACGGCTGCGGAGAGCGTTCGGCCCTTCTGGATTACCCACTCCGGTGGCCGCAGCGGGAAACATGCTGCCTTCATCGCGATGAAGGCGGTTCGCCGACGCGCACTGTTCGGCGGTGATGTACGGGGGCATTTCAATCGAGCTTGCGGTATCGCGATCGGGAGCCAATTCATGCGACTATAAGTCAGGATTGGCCTCCTTGTACGTGTGTTGTTTCTCGACCTTGAACGAACCATCGAAATGGGGCTTGACGCCGCTCGCCTTGAGCCCCTGGACCACTGCAGTTCCTCCGGATGCGGTGCCTGCAGACCTGCGCGCGGGCGCGTGTTCCCGGTCAGACCTGTCGCGCAGCAATCCTATTCCAATCCCCAGAAGCATGCCGCCGAGGATCGCTGAACCAAGTATCAATCGGGCGTTTGGCGAACTGGCCGTGTAGGGATGAGACACCCCGGTGAGCAGACGAGCCTCGAACACCGGCGCGGATTGCTGCTGCATGGCGTCCATGTAACGCAACATCCGGAGGAAACTGTCATACGTTTTGGCGGCGGCGTCCGCCGTAGCTTCCAGTTCGCGGAGTTCGTCTTGCGTCGGTCCGGTCGATTGCGGCGAGGGTGGACCTGCCGCGGCGGTGTTCGCGGGAGCCGCCATGCCAGTCTTGTAATCCGCTACGGCCTTTTTGGCGGCCGACGCCTGGCTGCTCAATTCGTTGACACGATCCTTGACCCATTTCTCGTTTTGCAGACCCCATTTGTATTTCGCGTCCATCTGCGTCGTAATGTAGGTCTCTACGATGGTGTCCAGGACCTGCGCTGCCCGATCGGGGTCGGCGGAGTTGAAGGCGAGATCGACAATGTAGGTGAGGCCGGCGCGCTTCACCGAGAGCTTGCGCGCGAATGCTTCCATCGCATCACGCGTGACGACGTCCGTGTCCGGTCTGCTCCAGCCGAGCATCCCTGATATCGACCGACTGAAACGGTGCAGGGCGCCGCTGGAGAATTCCCGATCCCCCGCCAAACCGAGCTTCGCGATCGCCGCGCGAGCGACGCTCTCGGACTTCAGGATTGCGACCTGACTTTCGACGGCCGTCGTTGCCGACGCCGTGTCGTTGGAAGAAGCCGCCTTGGCGTCGACGATGAGCTGCGCGGTTGCCGTAAACGTCGGAACGGTGACAACGAGATAGAGCAAGCCGGCGCCAAACATCAGAAAACACGTCAGCAGTATGATCGAGAGGCGGCGGCGCAAGAAAGCGAAGCCCTCCGCCACGAATTCGGCCGGCGAACCAAATTCAGGCGGCATCGGGTCCTGAGGTGCCGAATTGTCTGTTCTGTGAGTTTGCAGCATTTGTCTCGAACCTGCAGTTACTGGTGGCCTACCGAAGCCTCCGCCGATCAAACGGGAACGGGATCGATTGCAATGCCCTTGCGGTCTTGCTGTACGGCGTGCACGCAGCAGTCGACATCGCGTTAACAGGCATTCCAATAGACCTTTCTGGAGAAGAGGGTCATGACGATGATCTTGAGATCGAGAAGGAATGACCAATTGTCGATATAGTACAGATCGTGCTCGACACGACGTTGCATCTTCTCCAAGGTGTCGGTTTCGCCGCGATAGCCGTTGACCTGCGCCCAGCCGGTAATGCCGGGCTTGACGTTGTGGCGGCGGGAGAATGACGAAATCAGCCGGGCGAAGCTCTCGTTCTGCGAGGTCGCGTGCGGACGAGGTCCGACGAGTGACATATCGCCGACCAGCACGTTGAAGAGCTGTGGAAGCTCATCGATATTGCTGTGGCGCATGAAGCGTCCCAACCGGGTCACGCGCGGATCGTGCCTGGTCACCTGCTTGAAATTGTCGCCGTCCTCCATCACGGTCATCGATCTGAATTTCAGCACGCGAATAGTCTCGTTGTTGTAGCCGTGCCGCGTCTGACGAAATAGCACCGGCCCGGGGGAATCGAGCTTGATTGCGAGCGGAAGGATGACGAAGAGGGGACTGATGATGATAAGTCCGACAATTGCGGCCGCGATGTCGAAAGCTCGTTTGATTGCCCGGTGGAACGGCGTCAGGGGAGACTGGAAGATCCGCATCGTCACCATGTTGCCGAACTGCGTGATGCGCGACACAGCCATGAGGTCGATTGCACCGACCGGGACGACGTGAACGTCAACCGGGAGCTCCGACAGGGCGCCGGTGAGCGCGAGGGCAGCCGGAACATCCGACTCCGAAGTCAGAATGACAATGTCATCCGCTCGCAGCGGCCGGCACTCCGCGATCAGTTCTCGGACATGGGATCGCACCTCCGGTGCCGAAGCGCCAGTGCGAAAGGTCGGCAACTCGAACGAGCGAATGGTCCGGATTCCGGTGGCGCTCACTCGTCCGGAAAAATTCAAGCAGTGGCTCGGTTCACCTATGAGGATGACGCGCCTGGCGTCGATCAGTCCGGATGCGATGGCAGGTTGCAGCAACGAGAAGCATATTGCCCGCGCGCAGAGCACCATGACGATGACGCTTGCTGCCTGGGCCATCACGGTCGCGCGCGAGTAGCCGTCCGAGATCTTGAGAAGAAATATCGTCGAGATGAAGAAGGAGAATACGAAGAAGACGGCGCTGACGCCGCTCCACATGAAGATGTGCCGGGGCTGCGTCTGGATCCGCGAATATTGCCGCAGCCCAACGGATACGAGCAGCTGCAACGTGGCAATCAGAATGGATTCCAGGATGTATTTTGGAGTGTCCGGATAGTCGAGCTGAAGGCCCAGTCGGTAATAGAGGACGGCGGCGGCAAAAGCCCCAACAGCTACGAGGAGGAACTCGGCGCCTGCCGCCAATACCAGCAAGGCGGCCAATCGATTCTTGCCAACGTCAGCCGGAATTGCCTTGCGGCCAGTGACCGAATGCGCCGAACGCTCGGTAGGAGCCGGCGAATTGGTGAAAGACGCATAACTCACCGGTTACTCCCAAGCAGTCCGTCAAGCAGTCCGTCCCCCTGACAAAAACAATAGCATTCGGGTCAGGAGGCGGACTGGCAATAAATGGGTAGCCGGGAGTAACTACGATGGTCAGTTGAGCCGAGGCGCTGCGGGTTTAGATTGTCGATCAATCAGTGAGACCGAGCCATCGAGCACGCCATGCCGAACGCCAAGCTGCGTAAATTCTTTCATCTTGACAACCGTAGCGGTCAATCAGGCAGTTGTGTCAGATGGGGCCTGGTGGCTGTTGGCCTGACGATTTCCGCTCAGGCGAAAGCCGAATATCGAGTGAACGTCGGAGATGTTCTGGAGGTCGCGGTAGCCGGCGTGCCGGAGCTGCGGCAGCGTGCTCCGGTCCAGGTCGATGGCAATATCTCGTTGCCGCTGGTTGGGATGGTCCCGGTCGCCGGCCTGCCGTTGCAAGAGATTCGGACCAAGGTCGGGGCCGCACTGACGAGCAAGGTCTTTCGACAGAGGACCGTGGACGGCCGAGAGGTCGTGGTCGTGATCGATGCAGATCAGGTCACGGCGATCGTGGCGGAGTACAGGCCTGTTTACGTCAACGGGGACGTGTCGAAGCCGGGCGAGTACCCTTATCGTCCGGCGAGCACCGCGCGCCAGCTCATCGCCATGGCGGGTGGCTACGACATCATGCATATCAGGATGAATAACCCGTATCTCGAGTCAGCCGACCTGAGAAGCGAGTATGGATCGCTCTGGACAGAACTCGCCAAGGAACAGGCGCGTATGTGGCGCATCAAGAGCGAACTCGGGGAGGGGACGCAGATCAATCCAAGCGCTTCTCTTGCCGACGTGCCCATAGCCCGGTCGGCGGTTTCGGAAATCGTCAATGCGGAAGCCGAATATCTGAAGACGAAGCAGAGTGACTATCAGCAGGAAAAGGCGTACTTGCAGCGCAGCGTTCGGCAGGGAGACGATGAGGTCCGCGTACTATCGGAGCAGCAAAAGAAAGATGAAGAGGGACTTCAATCCGACGTCGAGGACCTTCAGAAAGCGACCGACCTGTTCGGCAAGGGATCGTTGATCAGCCCTCGCGTGACGGATGCCCGTCGCGCGGTTCTGCTGTCGGCGACCCGGAGGCTGCAGACCTCTGCGCAATTGCTACAGGTCAAGAAATTGCAGGACGAGTACGCCAGACGGTTGGCAAAGCTCGACGATCAGCGGAAGCTTGATCTGTTTCGTGAGCTGCAAGAGACCAGCTTAAAGCTCAATCAGATTCGCGAGAAACTGCAGAGCGTCGGCGAGAAGCTTCAGTACACTTCGATGGTTCGATCGCAGCTCGCACGGGGCGCCGGCAGTAAGCCGGATATTGTCATTATTAGAAAGAGCGAGAAAGGACCGGAACGGATTGTCGTGAACGAGGACGCCGAGTTGCAGCCGGGCGACACCATCGAGGTCTCGCTGCGATACCAGGATGGTCCCGACGCGCCGCCCCGAAAGCTGAGCAGTTCAAATGCCCCGGTCGTGATAGGCCGGTCTGAGGTGACCGCGGCAGACTCGCGGCGCGACAGCAGGTGACAAAGCCGGAAGCGATCGGCCCATCACGCGAGGCCGGGAATTTGCGCTCTCGTCGATCGCATGAAGCGGCCGGTCAGCCCGCATCCGGGGCTACCTGGAATCGGAAGACACGAGCAGCCATGGAGTTCGATGCCGCTCATCCGCATATTTTATGGCCTATCCGACGATGGCGCCGCCTAAGCATAGGGTAATTCCGCCTGATCTGAGCCTTGAATATTTTGTGACCTTGACCGTTCTCGATCCGCTCTTCCGCTTCTCTGCGATCTAGAACTCACAGAAGGGTGACCTCCTTGTGCGGCTTCGTTGGCATCTTTGGATTTAAGGATTCGATCGAGACGGTGCGCAGCCGGGCGCTCGAGATGGCCAAGACGGTCAGGCACCGCGGGCCAGACTGGAGTGGCATCTACTCCAGCGACGGCGCAGTGCTCGCGCACGAGCGCCTTTCCATTGTCGACGTGGAGCATGGCGCTCAACCCCTTCTCGACGTCACCGCGGGTCGGGCTTTGGCCGTGAACGGAGAGATCTACAATCATGTCGCTTTGCGCGAGGCACTGAAGCTGCCGCACGCTTGGAAGACGAAGTCCGACTGCGAAATTATCCTGTATCTCTACGACGAGTACGGCCCTGCCGTGTGCAATATGCTGAGTGGAATCTTTGCATTTGCCCTCTTCGACGAGCGCAGTGGCGATTTCTTCGTCGCCCGAGACCACATCGGCATTGTTCCGCTCTACATCGGATGGGGAAGCGACGGCACAACTTACGTCGCGAGCGAAATGAAAGCTCTCGATGGCGTATGCGAGAAGATCCGGGAGTTTCCTCCGGGACATCATTACAGCGGCAAAGCCGGACAGTTCGTCAAGTGGTATGATCCCCAGTGGGCGCATACTCTTCCAACGAGGAAGGTGTCCCTGCAGGAGCTCCGAACGTCGCTCGAAGCTGCGGTCAAGCAGCAAATGATGTGCGATGTGCCTTACGGGGTGCTTATTTCCGGGGGGCTCGACTCTTCGCTTATCGCGGCGCTCGCGGCGCGCCACCGCTTCAAGCGGATCGAGTCGGGAGAAACCGAAGAAGCATGGTGGCCGAGGCTGCACTCGTTCTCCGTCGGCCTCGAAAACTCACCTGACATGAAGCATGCGCGAGACGTGGCGGCTCACATCGGCACGGTCCATCATGAGATTGTCTTTACCGTGCAGGAAGGGTTGGACGCATTGCCGGACGTGATCCGGCACCTGGAGACCTTTGATGTCACCACCATTCGTGCCGGCACGCCGATGTACCTCATGGCGCGCAAAATCAAATCGATGGGCATCAAGATGGTGTTGTCCGGAGAAGGCGCTGACGAGGTATTTGGCGGCTATCTCTACTTCCACATGGCACCATCGGCAGAAGAATTCCATGAGGAGACTGTCCGGAAGATCTTTGCACTGAGCAAGTATGATTGCTGTCGCGCGAACAAGGCAATGGCGGCCTGGGGGGTCGAAGCTCGTGTGCCCTTCCTGGACAAGGAATTCCTGGACTACGCAATGTCGATAAACCCGGCCGAGAAAATGTGCCCTGGCGAGAAAATCGAGAAGGGCATATTGCGGGAAGCGTTTACCGATCTGTTGCCGCAAGCGATCTTGTGGCGTCAAAAGGAGCAGTTTTCCGACGGGGTAGGGTACAGCTGGATTGAGAGCTTGAAACATCAAGCCGAGAATAAAGTCTCGGATCAGATGCTCGCAGAGGCGAGCAAGCGCTTTCCGCGGCAAACGCCGACGTCCAAGGAAGGATATTTCTACAGAACCATCTTTGATGGCATTTTCAACAACCCGACAGCCTGCCTAACTGTGCCCGTCGGTCCTTCGATCGCATGCTCCACGCCGACCGCGTTTCTCTGGTCTCAGCAATTTGCGAGCATGAATGACCCATCTGGAAGGGCAGTGAAAGGGATCCACGTTCAGGCCATTGATCATGTTCAATCAGCTGGAAGCCTCGGCAGTTCGGAGGCCCCATCGAGCGAACGGGTTGCAGCGGCGGAGTGAAATCCTCCTTCAAGCGGATCGCCTGCCGTTGTGGGTGAATCCGGCGCGCCGTTTGCTGCGTCGGTCGCCACGGGCGGCCCGGATGCCGAGACCATTCAAGCCCGGCCCGTCGCCCGAAGAGCCGGCACTCAGCCTTCCTGCAACCAATGCCAGAGCGACGTCGTTGGCGCCGCATCAGGATCATGACATCGACGCGACCACCTCAAGCATCACCTCCGTCGCGCCGCCGGCGATCGAGAGGACGCGCGCGTCACGCGCTACGCGCTCGATCGCGCTCTCGCGCATGACGCCCATGGCGCCGTGGAACTGCACGCAAGCATACGCGACCTCGTTGACGAGTTCACCGCAGATGGCCTTCAACATCGAGGTCTCGCGCAGGCAATCGTCGTCGGCCGCCATGCGCCAGGCAGTGGCATAGAGAAACTGACGGCTTGCCTCCACTTTCGCAGAGAGCATCGCGAGACGTTGACGGATCGCCTGCATGTCCCAAAGGACGCCCCCGAATGCGCGGCGGGTCTTCACGTATGTGACGGTCATATCGATCGCCGCCTCGGCCATGCCTATCGACATGGCGGCGAGGACGAGGCGCTCGTTCTGCAAGTTGCGCATGATTGAATAGAAGCCTTGTCCCTCCGCGCCGAGCAGGTTCTCGGCGGAGATGCGGCAACCGTCGAAGACAAGTTCCGCCGTGTCGGAGGAGCGCCAGCCGAGCTTGTCCAGTTCGCGCGCGACGCTGAAGCCTGGCGTCCCTTTCTCGACGAGGAACATCGTGATCCCGTTGGTTCCTGCCGCGGGATCCGTCTTGGCCGCGACGCAGTAGAGATCCGCGTGGACGCCGTTCGTAATGTAGAGCTTCGTGCCGTCGAGCACGTAGGAGTCGCCGTCTCGGACCGCGCGCGTGCGGATGGCTTTCACGTCCGAGCCCGCATCCGGCTCCGTGATGGCGACCGCGGTGATCACCTCGCCGCTGACAATGCCCGGCATCCAGCGGGCCCGCTGGGCTTTGGTCCCGTCGTGAAAGACATACAAGGAAGCCATGTCGGCATGGACAAGCATCGCGTCGGCGACGCCGCCATAGGTCGAGCGCCCGAGCTCCTCGGCGAAGACCGTTGACGCGACGGAGTCCATTTCGGCGCCGCCATACTCAGCCGGGTAACGGATGCCGAAGAAACCGAGTTCGCCCATGCGGCGCAGGATCGAACGCGGAATGAACCCGTTCTCTTCCCAGCGATCCGCGTGGGGCTTGATTTCCTCCTTGACGAACCGGCGGACCTGGTCCCGTAAGAGCTCATACTCCGCCGCCATCCAAGGCAGCTCCGGCTCTCGCGCCGACATCCAAGCTTTGTCCATCGTCTTCATCCGATCTGCTATGAGCTGACTCAAAGGCTCCTGTCCCGATGCCCAAGACCGGGCAGAGGCCTTCCGGCTAGAGTTCGACCTCCTCTCTCGGTCCCTCCGAGAGGGAAGGGGTATTGGAACCGGCCACCCAGCGCATGCCGTCGATGACTTCCGCCAGCTCGGCCAGTGTCGGGCGCTCAAAGAGGTTGCGAAGCTGCACGTCGACGCCGAAGATCTTTCGCATACGCGACACCGCCCGTACCACCAGGAGCGACTCCCCGCCCAGGTCGAAGAAGTTGTCGTGGCGTCCGATCGACTCGAGTTTCAGGAGTTGGCACCATAGCGCGGCCAGGGTCTTCTCGGTCTCTGTCGAGGGGGCAGCGAAGACTTGCGCCGGCTGGATGTTTTCCGCCGTCGGCTCGGGAAGTGACGGGCGGTCGACCTTGCCGTTGGACGTGAGCGGCATCCGCTCGAGGCGAACGTAATGCGTCGGAATCATGGACTCCAGGAGTTCTTCGGCGAGGTGCGTGCGCAGATCCGCCACGGTCGGAGCTTTCGACGAGACATAGTAGGCCACAAGCCGTGCGATGCCGTCTTCGGGCGTCGACGGTTCGGGATGGCCGTTCGTTTTCTGTGTCGCTGCTTTCGTCATCGAGGTGGTGGTGGCGACGACGGCGCATTCCTGAACGTCCGGGTGCTTGAGCAGCCGTGCCTCGATCTCGCCCAGCTCGATACGGGTGCCACCGACCTTCACCTGATGATCGGCGCGGCCGAGAAATTCCAGGCGTCCTTCCGAGTTCCAGCGGGCGAGATCGCCCGTCTTGTAGAGCCGCAGCTTCGAGCGCCCATCTCGGGGATCGGCGACCGTGCGGAAACGTTCGTCGGTCAGATCAGGGCGATTGAAATAACCTCTCGCGAGACCGTCGCCGGCAATGAACATCTCACCGATGATCCCGGGCCCGGTGGGCTGATATTCCTTGCTGAGGACGTAGATTCCCGCATTCGCGGCCGGAACGCCGATCGGCACCGATGCGGATTGATCCCGGTCGGTGTCGAACCGGTGAATCATGCAGCCCACCGTGGCTTCGGTTGGTCCATACTCGTTGTAGATTTCGATAGGATGGGGAATAGCGTTGGTGATGTCGCGAGCCAGCGCGGCCTTGAAGTCCTCACCGCCCACGATGAACTTGCGCAGTCTTGTGGTCTCAAGATTGCGGTCGCGGATCATCGCGAGATGCGCCGGCGTCAGCTTGATGATATCCACCGCATTGTCGTCGATCACCTTGAGCGCGACCATGCTCTGCACTCCGGGATCGCCGAGATAGACCACGATGCGGCCGCCGGTGATGAGTGGCGTAAAGAGCGTTGTGACGGTCAGGTCAAATGCGAGAGATGAGAAGAGGGGCCATGCGAGACTCTCGCCGGAACTGTACACCTGGGCGGCCCACCAGATGTAGTTCACCAAGCTCCGGTGCTCGATCTCGACGCCCTTGGGCGTGCCGGTCGAGCCGGAGGTGAAGATGATATAGGCGGCGCCGTCCGGCGTGGCAGCGGACGGTCGGGCCGAGGCCGGTTGCTTCATGATCGAATCGAAATCGGCGTCGAGCACGAAAATGTCGGCAAGGTTCGGGGGAATGCCGGAGCGCAGGCGCGACTGAGTGATCGCCACCGGCGCCCGCCCGTCGGTTCCGTTGGAAATGTCCTGCAGGATTGTTGCGATACGCCCCTTCGGCGTTGCCGCATCCACCGGCACATAGGCTGCGCCGGACTTCAGGACACCCAGGATCGCAACGACGACTTCAATGGAGTGCTCCATGAAAACAACGGCAATCCGGCCCGGGCCGACGCCGATCGAGCTCAAATGCGCGGCCATCTGGTTGGAGCGTTCGTCGAGCTGCCTGTAGGTCAGCGTTACATTGCCAAAGCGGATCGCTTCAGCGTCAGGACTGCGCGTCGCCTGATCGCGGAAGAGATCGATGATCGTCCTGTCCGACGGATAGCGTGCTGCCGTGGCGTTGTAATCGACAACCAGCGCCTGATGATCGGAATCCTTCAACAGGGTAAGCGCTACGCCCTCCGGCGCGATAGGTAGGACCTCGTTCATGAAATACGCTCCCGTCGGGAAAACTAAAAAATCAAATCACGTCAATCGTTCTGCTTTTGGGTTGCCTGGCGATAGAGGTCTGCGATGGCAGGTGCGTCAGGTTCCATCAGCATCGTGGCTTCGTTGCAGTCATCGGGCCCGAAGTAAAATTCGGCATGCGGCACTACTGGTAGCCATCGGTGGGGCGCGGCGCCCGATCGCAGCCAGGCCTTGTTGGGAAGGAATATGCAAACCCGACCCGAATACGGGGTGGGAGCGTACCGCTGAAAGGCCGCGATCGCCGTGGATTTGAGCAGAGCCCTGCTCGCCAACACCGGATCTGTCGCGACAGGCTCTTTGCTCTTGCCAACGAGAGGGACGAGGGCGCGGAAGTGCTCGCGGAGGCGACTGCCGAAATATCGGAGACGGGCGCTGAATGTCGGCAGCTTCGCTGTCTCATGCAGGAACGATTCCGCCTTGCCCCGGGCAAGGAAATACAGCCGGCGCGGCCATTCCCCATAGGTGGTGGGGTGAAGCGGGCCAAACAGCGCAACGCATGAGACCTCCGATTTGCGTTGTCGCAGGATTTGCGCCAGTTCGAAAGCCGTTGAAGCGCCGGAGCAATAGCCGGCGATGATGTACGGACCGGTCGGCTGATATTCGACGATCTGGCGGGCGAAGTACTCGGCGATATCTTCGACGCGGTCCATCGGCTCGCTCTGCCCATCGAAGCCCGGCGGTTGGAGTGCATAGAACGGTTGATCGCCGCCCAGGTTCTTCGAGAGGTCCAGGAATGAGGACGGTGCCCCGACATGACCGGGTACGGCGTAAATGGGCGTGCGTGTTCCGCGAGACTGCAACGGAACGATTGCAGGCGATTGCGTGGCGGCGGCCGTGGCCATGTTCAGAAACGCGATGATCTCGCCCTTCCGACCCTGCAACTGATCGCGAAGCTCCGCCGTCAGCGCGCCGGCCGGGGCGTTGCAGCGCAGCCGGTCGCCCTCGACCCAAACCTTGATGTCCTTGACCGCGAGGTCTGCGAGCAGCTCAGAAAACTGCATCACCGGCGCTGACATCGGGCTTTTCATGGATGAAGCTGACATTTCCTGTTCCGTGCGCCATCGCGGTATCTTCGACCCCGGATGACAAGTTCATTTCCGGACGACCACGCTCCCGACATATCCAGGTTGCGGTACGAAGCTTCGGACAGCCCAATCCTTCTCATCCCAGCAAATGGGCTGTCCCAGGCCGCACCCCAGCGCCTTGGAGACAGCCTCCAGCCGGGTCCAGCGCTGGAGGAAGCCTTCCAGCCGGTCTTCCGGATCGAGGGCGGCGTAGGATTCGTACTCGGAGGTGGAAAGGCAGAGCGCGATCTCGTCCGCTTCGGGCACAGGAAGAACTGCCTCGATGTCCACCCCGACCTCCTGCCTGATCGAGAGGGCGATGACCGCGACTTCTCCGGATCGTGAGACGCTGAAGCGCAAGTCGCGGGCGGGCATGCGGCGGGAGAGGTGGGGTTTACCCAGCCGTCCATATTCCAGCTCGATCTCCGAAGGCGAAATTCCCAGTCTGGACGCGAGGACGTGGCGCAGCTGCCCGCGGCTGACGATAAAGCGCCGGCGGTCTCGCTCCAATCTCAATCCCCCGGCGCGCCGATGTTCCTCTTCGTTGAGGCAAACGCTTAGCTCCCGGATGACGTCCTGCTCCACATGGAGCATGAATGCCAGGACCTCCAAACCATCATTCTCGAGAACCGGCGTGATGATCCCTCGCCTCAGCTCAACGGCTTTGCCCAAAAAGCTCGAGGGGGCGGGGCCGGCTCCGCGAGTCCCGCGTTCAAGTTTGCGATAGCCTTGCCCGTCAAAGGAACGACTATTTTCCCACGCGCTCTGTTCACAGGCACCTATGCGAAAAGCCATCACAACTTGCTTTCTATTGGCCTTGATCCGGATTGCCGCCGGTAGATTGCGAACGGGTCTTGCGATGGGCATTCGAGCGGACTGCCGATTGAAATTTTAGTCGCGCACCGCCATGGCTCAATGGACCATCGTAATTACCCATTTTTTGCCAGTTCCCATCCGGTGCCCCGGATCGGAGTGCTTGAGTTGAGCGACTCGGCGGCAAAGCGCGGCGTCGTTCCGCCAGAGCGGAAGCGGGGGAATATTCCTAGGGGAATTGGGCCGCTAAACTGTCAACGGATGTAGTCCGGGCGTAAGCGCGACCCGGTCCGGCAGCCAAAAAGGGGCAGCACCGACAATGGCCGCATCGCCGACCCCGACATTGGTCCTCGCCAAAGAGCTCAAACCGATCGACCAGGAACTAGCCCCCCGAATATGGAATACAGAGCCGCGGTCTTTTTTGGAAGATTCGTAGCAATGGTTCGTAGCATCCGCTTGGCGCTGCGGAGCTTGGCCTCGATGTGGCGCTCCGGACTGTCTTTGCCTACAGCGATCCACGTCATGGCTTGTTCCCGATTGGCCAGATGGGACTTGTGCCCGCCGCCACCAGCCAGGAAGTCGTAGCCGCTTTCCCCGCGTGCAATGCTGTCCTCAATAGCCAGCACGTGGCTGACGAGCCCGGGCTTGAGCCGGCTATCGCTCTCATAGAGAAAGCCGCTCTGGTAGTTCAGGACACGGCCGTCGTGCACGAAATTGTACACGACCCCAATTGTCTCTTTCCCAACCAACGTCCGTGAGATGCGAACGGCCCCCGTAGGGACGCCGCGCGCAATGAGGTCCTCGTGAAACGGACGGAAGCCGGGATTGGCGAAGGCTCCCCTGCGTCCCCATCGCGACCGATGAAAGTCGCTCAGCAAATCGAACGCGGCGAGGGCCTCCGTCGTCGTTTCCATGATCCGGAGTTCAACGGGGCCGCGTTCGGCGTATAACCGCATGGCACGGCTCACGGCCTGGCGCGTGCTGCGGCCCAATGTGGCGCGATAATCGCCCCCGCGCTGGCGGACTGGGACAAAATCAACCCACAATGCCGCATCAGCCTGTTTCACCTCGGTCACGAGCCCAGCCAGGCCTGCGGCGCGACTGGCAGTCGCCTCAAGGTCCGGATCAATTCCGGAGAGCACCAACTGATCCGAGCGGCGTAAGCGGGACGTCAACGCATTGAGGCCCGCCGACATGATGGCATCGGATTGCTCTGCAAGAATACCGTTGTACTCGATGAACAATCGGTCGAAACGAGTATCCCCCGTTTCATTGAGCAGCCAGCGCGTTCGTGCATGCGGCCCGAGACTCCACGCCCGCCGCCGGCAAATAATCGCCAAGCCAACGATCTTGCCTGATGACCGGGCCACGAGGACGTGTGGTTGCGCGCCCTTCGGGATGTGCCGGAGCCAGGTGCCGATCCAGAGCCAGGACAGGAAGAACGAGTGAGTCACTCGAGCTTCGAGCTCCTTCCATGAGGTTTCAAGCCACGCAATGCTCTCCAGGGCATCCAGGCTGACATCGGTAACCGTCTCAGGCATGCTTTCCCGTTCCAACGCCAGAGGACCGAACGCGCGCCGCGACGGGAAGACCGAAGGACCAAGCTGCAATTCTCGCGCAAGATCCGATGCAAGATCCGATGACGGGTGGCTGGTCACACACAGGCATCCCTCTGACGGACACGTCGTGGTTGGGCGTCTCCGACGATTGTCTCGGCGGAGGCCGATAACGCGAACTATATCCGGAATTCGATCGAGGTGCGGACCCTTCCTGAGTACCCACGCTAGCCTCTTGTGCCGGCGGAGCAACTGTGCCGAGGTGAAGCTGTGATCGACCGGGCTCAAGGCTGGTGCAGCGCGCTCCAGCCCTCGGCGTCCGACGGCCTTGATCCCCCGCCCGCTCACCAGGGCCTGCCATGGCTGACGTCCGGTTTCTCACGTGGCGCTCGATCCCGAGGCGAGTTTTTCAAATCTCCGCCGCAGGTGATCCACGAGCAGTTCCGCGCCGATCAACAGGCAGCCTGGATGTCCGCCAGGCACCTGTATCAATTCCAGTTGAGAGCTGAGATGCCGCCATGCTCGGCCATCGTGGTCGGCCGCGTAAAAGGCCACAGGGATCTCGAGCGGTGCCGGACAATACTGCGCCATTGCGATTGAATGAGCGTCCCACAACGCCGCGGGAATCTCGACCTTGGCGCTCGCAGTCTGTCCGTTCGCGGGGAGCTTCATGTATCGCTCCAGTCTCACCATTTGCTCGAAGGTCCAACGCAAGAGATAAGGGGAAACCAGCGGCTTTAGCAGCCCCAGGATCGCCCGTGGCATCGGACGGGCACTGACAGTCGGCGGGTCCACCATCGTAACCAAATCAACCGTGTGGCCGGCTGCCATCAGCTGGCGGGCCACTTCGAACGCCACCATGGCGCCATTGCACTTGCCGCCCAGAAGAAAGGGACCGCTCGCTTGCCTTGCCAGGATGAACGGCAGGCGGTCGGCGGCCATTGCCTCGATCGAAACCGGAATCGGCTCCCCATGAAGACCGTGGGGGTTGATCGAGATGATCGGATAATCCGGCCCCAGAAGCTCTACCAATCGCCGCACACTCGCGTGGCCGCTGACAAGGTCGCCGTTAAAAAAGTACAGCGGAGACCGCGTGCCGCACGCATGGGGCTGGAAGAACGCCGTCGCCCGCGTGTCCATTGGTGCGGAAACCCTTGCGGCAAATTGCCGGATGGTTTCCGCCCCGAACATGATGGTTTCCGGCACGGGATAGCCGACGAGCCGCTCGACCTCGAGCAGCATCTCCATCGCGAGAAGGGAGTCTCCGCCGCTGGCAAAAAAATCGCTGTCAACGGTCACGGTCTGGTTCTTGAGCAGCCTGCGCCAGAGCGTCAGCAACTCGGCTTCCAGATTCAACGGCCCGTTCGCGACGGGCGCCGGCATCGGCGCCAGATAACCCCGTGGCCGGTCGACCAGCTCGCGCAGACGTCGCCGCTGAACCTTTCCCGTCACCCCCTTGGGCAGATGGTCGAGCGTCAGAATGCGTCTCGGAATCTTGAACGAGGCCAACTCGCGTTGCAGGAACTGGCGAAGCTCGGCAGCGGTCGGCTGCGCGCCGCGATGAGGGACGATGGCGACTGCGACGTCCTCGCCCAGGCGCGGATGTGAGATCGCGAAGGCCGCGGCTTCCGCGATGGCCGAATGTCGCAATAGCGCGGCTTCGATCTCGGCGGGAGAAATTTTCTCACCGCCGCGATTGATCAGCTCGCTCAGGCGGCCGTGCAGCGAAAGGAAGCCGTCTTCGTCGAGGCTGCCGATATCGCCGGTGTGAAACCAACCCTTCGTGAAAGCGGCTTGATTGAGTTCCGGCGCATCGAGATAGCCCGACGTCACGGTCGGTCCACGAATCCAGATCTCGCCGTGCTCGCCGGCTGCCAGGGGATGTCCATCCTCACCAATGATGGCCACGGTATCGGGCCAGGGTTTCCCGCAGGTGCCCGGCCTGTTCGGACCGGGCGGCAGCTGGTTGGCGGCGATCTGTGCCGCCTCGCTGGAGCCGTAATGCTCCAGCACCGGCACGCCCAGAGCGTGTTGCAGGCCTTCCCGCACGGTCCTCGGCAGCGGCGCGCCGCCTGACATGGCGAACCGCAGGGTGTGCGCAGCCCCTGCATTCTCGAGGCTCTGCGCCTTGTCCAGCACCGTGGCGTGAAGCGTAGGGCCCGCCGAGTACCAGGTCGGTCGCAGGACATCGAACCACTCATCGAGTGCGACGATGGCACTGTTCGCCGGGATGGCGATGCTGCCTCCCGTCAGCAACGGCGTGAAGACCGTCACTTTCAGCCCATGAGAATAGTACGGGGGCGACACGCTCAAGCATCGGTCCCGGGACGTGAGGCCGAACCAGGCCCGAAGGCGTTCGGCCGCCGCCAGCATATTGTCATGACTGAACGGAATGAGCTTCGGCTGCGCGGTCGTGCCCGACGTCTGCAGGATGAAGGCGGAGGAGCGCGGATCCGGCTCGGCGTCGATGGCAGGGGAGCCGGAAACCTGCACGTCGATCTCGAGCCCAAGCTGCCCCTGTCCGACCGGAGCGGCTTCTATAATGGCAAGCGTTCTGCGGGCTGCGGCCTGGCGAGCTTCAGGGGCACTGCCCTGCAGCACGACGAGGGCGCTCAGGTTCAGCATGTCGAGTCGCTGCTCGATTTCAGGCTGGGAGAGGCGTGGGTCGAGGGGCACCGCGACGGTACAGCAGGCGACCGCCACAATGGTGAGAGCCGCCTCCGGGCCGTTCGGCATCAAGACCCCGATCCGGGTATTGCAGTCGAATCCGGCCAAGCGCAGCCGCCGGCGGAATGCATTCAACTGGCGTTCAAGACCGCTGTATGTCAGAGGCTCGAAAGCGCTCGAGACGATCGCCGGTTGGTTCGGAAAACGACTGGCAGTTCGACCGATGACTTGGCCCAATGTGAGTCGGGCTTCCGACTCCCCACTGTCGCGCGCGCAGACGCTCTCGGAACACATGGTGGCGGCAGGCGTCTCGTCGTCCAGAAGCATTCCGTCCTACCTTGAACAACGCAAGTCGGCTCGCACAACCATAACGCGCCGCTCCCGAAGATGCCTTGCTGTACAGAAGGTGAAGGCAGCAATTAGGGATTAGCCAATATTCAGTGCGGCATCCTGCCATCCCGCCGATTGCGAGCATTGGTGAGGGTGGTGACTTAGCTAAATCAGGCAGCGTCGCTACTTGAAATCGTTGATGAAATCCTCATCGAACCCTAAGGCGCCAAAGGCGCCTCGATTTCGTTTGCCTGCGTGAGCGGAGAACAGCGGTTTGGGCCACGCCGGATCGGCCAGCGAGACGGTATCGGGCGGTCTTGGCAGCCGCCAGGTCATCGTCATGACCGCGCAAGACGCAGACGGTTCTCGCCGACTACGCGCCGCGATAGCCATTCGGGTTCTTCATCTGGAAATGCCAATGGTCGGCACACATCTGTGTCAGGGATCGCTTTGACGTCCAGCCCAACAGGTTCTTCGCGAGAGCTGGATCGGCATAGCAGATCGCGACGTCGCCGACCCTGCGTTGGTCGATCACATACGGAACTGGCCGGCCACTCACTTCCTTGAATGTCTGGATCACGTCCATGACGCTGCTGCCGCTTCCTGTTCCGAGATTGACAGTCAGAAGGCCGGGCTGCCTCAGTTGGCTCAGGGCGCTCAGATGTCCGGATGCAAGATCGACAACGTGAATGTAGTCACGGATCCCGGTGCCGTCCGGAGTATCATAGTCGTTTCCCCAAACATGCACCTTCGGACGCCGTCCGATCGCCACTTGTGCGACAATCGGCAGCAGATTGTTCGGCACATCCAGAGGATCTTCTCCGATCAGTCCGCTTTCGTGGGCGCCAACCGGATTGAAGTAGCGCAGGATGGCAATCCGCCAATCCTCGTCGGACCCATGAAGATCCTTCAGGATTTCTTCGATGAAGTATTTTGTGCGGCCGTACGGATTGATCGGTGCGACAGGATGCTTCTCGTCCAGCGGCAGGTACGCGGGTGTCCCGTAAACGGTTGCGGATGAACTAAAGACCAGCGTCTTGACGGATGCTCGCGTCATGGCCGACACGAGCCGCATCGTTCCCACGACGTTGTTGTCGTAATAGGTGATGGGTTGAGCGCTGGACTCGCCCACCGCCTTGAGGCCTGCGAGATGAATGACCGCGGTCACGTCGTGGGCGCGCAGGATCTGGTAGATCGCCTCTTCATTGCGGATATCGGCATGCCGGAAAATGACCGATCGTCCGCAGATGGCTCGTATCCGTTCGAGGGAGGCGCTGTTGCTGTTGGAAAGATTGTCGACCGCGACGACATCGAGCCCGGCGTCGAGTAGCGCGACAGCGATGTGGGACCCGATATAGCCGGCGCCGCCGGTCAACAAGATCATTTCCGCTTCCGTTTCGCGTCTGCGTGGTCATTGCCCGCCGCGCGCGGGAAATCATCCCGCGCGGTGATGCCGATGCGCCAGACCGGATGAGTCTTGGCTATTTTCGCAGTCGGATCGCCCCGTCGGCTTTTGAACTCATGTCCTTGCGGGTATGGCCGTTGGCGAGGGAGGCTTCAAAGTAGTTTTCTGCATGGTCGATCGCGCCAAGTGGCGCCGGCCGGCCCGCTCTCGCGATCTTGGAAATTTCCCGGCCAGGCGGGAGCAGCCGCTCGGTTACGTCGACGACCTGATGCGCCGAACTGCTGCTTCTCGACCAAGCCGCAGATCGATGGTTCAATCCCCAGATTGCTGCCTGCGTTCTGTTTTGAACCCGGATCTTGCGAAGGATCGCCTTGATGTGAACCTTCACCGTGGCTTCGGCAATCTTGATCTTGCGCGCAATGCACTTGTTGGAATCGCCTTCAATCAGGCATTGCACAATTGAAACTTCCCGCGGCGAAAGTTGCTGAGCCAGCGTGTCATCTGCCGTTGCGACGGCGCGATCGTCATCGTTGGCTACGGGAGCATCGTCCACCTCGCGTTTCTCGGTATCGAGGGCGGACGTCAAGAATGCGGGCGGGAATACCGTCCCACCCATCATGACGAGTTCGATGGATTTGATGAACGCGTCGCAGTTCATCACGTCGATGAAATATCCGGTGGCGCCGGCCCGGAATGCGGCAACCAGATCACTCAGGTGAAAGTGATCCGCGACAACTGCCACACGTGCATCCGTGCAGCGGCCCTTGAACGATTCGATCTGCTCGACTGTCGAGCGAAAATCATCGCCGCTATGAACAATGAGGAACAATGCCTGACTGGCGGGGACGTTCTGAAGCGCCTCGTCGCTCGGCCAATCATCGGCATCGTCTATTGAGGCTAGGACAAAATTCTCCGAATTTAGAATTCTTGCAAGGCCTTCTTTGCGAAGACTATTTTCACCAACCAGCGCAATGGCAAAAGGATATCGCCGTCTCATGGAAACTCTCCCGGACGCTACAATGATACAAGCGGTTGAACGGTTGAACCCGGTTCATTTTCGGTGGCCCGCCCAGCTAAAAAGAACGACGTAAAAACAAGCTTCCTCAGATTTGGTCGATGGAACAAACCCGGGACGAAAAGCGCTTAACCCACTCAGAAAATATTTACGAATGTTAGATGCTAATCCCCAATATCCCTATATACCGTTGGTTATAGGGCATTTGGGGCCGTCAACTTGACGAGGGCGGTCGCCGGGTCCTGGTCGACGGACGCTCGCTGAGGGTGTGTCGGATCGTCGCTGCGATTACGCGTTGTGGAATCATGTTTATCGGCGCGCTCCAGGCGGTAGATTCACGGGGCCACACGACAACAAAACCTTACTAGCATGTCGCATATTAGAGTAACTTATTAATGACATGGGCGCCGATCTGAACTGGAGGGGGACTGAGGGTTGATCGGAAATGCATTTCAGTCGTGTTGTAATTGCCAGTAGATATCCAGTCGTTTTATTGGGTCTGAACTGCCTGCTCGAAGCAGAGCGCGATTTCAAAGTTGTTGCTCGCTGCAATGACATTGCGAGCTGCTTCAAGGCAATGCAGAGCCTTGCGCCGGACATCGCCATTCTGGACATGTCGATGCCCGACATTTTTGGGCAGGCCATGCTCGAGGTCGCAAATTCCGGGGCGCTCGGTGTGCGGCTCGTGTTTCTTGCCGCCTCGGTTGAGGATCGCGATCTCGCCATGCTCGCAGCAGCGGGAGCTTGCGGTGTTCTTCTGAGCGAGGAGGAGCCTGAAACTCTCTTGCAGACGTTGCGGCAAGTCGCCGACGGTCAGAAGACGTTGCCTCCGCCCTCGTACGAAGAAGCCATCCCTTATGCGCAAACGACGATCCCGGAGAAATATCTTGCGGTGCTGACGGACCGCGAGCGTCAGATCATGCGTTTGGTGTCGGAGGGCCTATCGAACAAGGAGATTGGCCGCCGTCTGAAGGTGGCCGACGGTACCATCAAGGTCCATCTGCACCACATCTTCCGCAAGCTCGAGATCAGCAACAGGACCGTGCTTGCTACGCTGGCCGTCTCATATTCCGGGCCGACCGGCGTTCCATCCGCCGAATAGCGGCGACGGCATTTTTTCGTCGAGCTTCGCGCGAGATGATCATTCCCGCTAGATCAACGGGCTGCCTGTACGCTTGGAGAACACAGAGAACGAGCGTCTCAAGGCAGTTGCGATGAAAACGCCTGCACAGCAGCCGGCGCCTTTGACGAGCATGTCCCTCACGTATCCGTGTCTGTCGGGGAGCAGTCTTTGGATGAGTTCGAAGCCGACGACCATAGCTAGCAGGACGAGCAGTATTGGCAGCACGCGCTTCGGATAGGCGAACGAAAAGGCGACCCCGATAATGAACAGAGCTGCAAAACGATCGATGTTCGCCGATACCAACGTGTGCGGACGGAATGCCAGCGGTGTATCGGTGACGATGAAGAGGCCCAAGACTAATCCCCATGCCAGACATCGGAATACGGTTTGCGTCATCCCTTGTGAGTCAGCAAGAACGGAGCAACTTGGTTTCATCATTCGCATTCGCAATTACTCTTCAGGCGCGGCCGTTTGAAAGATGGATCGTCGTTCCACGATGGGGGCAAGCCTAACTGCGGATCGCCATGATGGGCTAAGTCTTGCCAAGCCACTGGCCAATTTCCCTGGATCCGATGACCTGTTTTGGCCGGTACGGGTTGATTGTTCCGGCCGAAAGTCTCTCGATGCGCCGGTCCTCCGCCAGTTTCCTTGTGAACTGCTTCGCATCCTGTTCGGATACGAATGTCGCGGTCCTTCGTGCGTGCCTGTCGGGAGGAGCATCGCGTTGATCAACGAAGGAGACGTACCAGATGTGCCTTGCTGTCATGCGGGACCTCCGAGGTCAGGTCTAGGCGCGAGAACAAATTCGAGACACCAGGCGGTGATGTTTGAAAGCGGATCGGCAGAAAGCTTCTTCTCCATGATGTAGTGGTGATTGGTTTCTGCGAGCCAAGGCAAGCCGGCGGCTGGTCCGTCCACCATGGACTGGAATTGCAGCTTTCGCTCAGCGTGTCTCCGGTGCGTTCTGAGTACTCCTACTGGACATCAAGCTTGCACGCTTCGCTCGATCGCGAAGTTTTAAGATGGCCACGAGGCGTCCCAGGCGAGCGCTGCGTCGCCGCTATTCAAACCGCAATGGAAAACCGAAGGACGAACAGTGACTGGCCGCCCGGTTCGGGGCTGTCGCTGATTTCGACATGCCAGCGAAGATGACGCAGGAATGGCTCCGTCACGTCGTGCTTGAGTATCTCGCCGCTCAGTTCAATCGCCGTCGTCCGTGCGGCGAAAATGTCGGGAAGATCCAAGCCGACATCATCGAGCACTGAATGGCCGCCGTGGATATGAAAAAAATACCGCGGCATGGGTGTCTCCGGACCAGGCGAGCATTCCGACGACTGCACCGAGCTCTACGCATCAGGATGGTGTCATCGCACCACAGTGAGGCGGACAGCAAGCCGCTATTCTAGGAGGGCCGGATCATCATTGTTAAGTACCCCGACGTGGACCTGCATCATCAGCGGTTCGGAAGGTCGAGCGACGCATCGGGTCGATAGCAGGGCAATCGCATTTGGAATGAACCGATTCTTCCGCGCCCTCATGCCCGGGACAAGCCCGGACGCGCCGAGATCTCTCTCGGACGGTCAAGGAAGCGCGCGGCAATCCCTGACACCCGAAGCTAACGAGCAGCGGCTCACGACGGCCGCTGGTGCCCGCCTGGCGCGCCGGTGATCAATTATTTGTGCGGTGCGGCAATATTGATATTGCATTGCAATAATAGCTGACTAACTCTGCTTCTCACGTGCCATTGAGGAGCCTTCCGTGATCAAGATTTCCGTCTCCACCATTGCCGCCGCTCTCGCGATCGCGAGCGCAACCGCCGTGTCCGCCGCGGAGCTTCCGACCTATGAGGCCGCGGGCCTGCCGATCTCGGCGGTGCAGGCCGGCGTCATTGGCGCCGCCAACGCCCGCGAGCAGGCGCCCGTTGCGACGACATCAGCGACGCCGCATCAGCTCAGCGTTCTGACGCCCCGCAACAAGATGACGACCGCGCGGGCCGCTGCCCGCACCGACCGTTCGGTCCACTGATTGGAAAGCCCATACCCGGAAGGCCCGCGACGAAGTCGCGGGCCTTCCTCGGGCGAATCCCCGCAGATCAAAATAGATCGCGCTCAGCAGGTTCGACGCAGGCTCGTGCCGCTCGCCGCCGCGAGGTGGTGCCTGGCGGCGGACAGCAAGCGTCATGTCGATTGGTTGAACCCGCGTAGATGCCGATCGAGTAGATGCCGATCGGACAGCCAGCCTTCCTTTCGGCGGCTCATGGGCAAGCCGCGCACCCCAACATGCAAGTGATCTGAGCAAATGGGTCGTCCGGAGGAAGGACGATCAGCTTGCAGGCTTCGAGACAACGGATGCATGCGTCGCTCGCGTGCGTTGCCTTGCCGCTGCTGTCCAGGGCGGGGGCGACCTTCCGCGAAAGCGAGACGATCGCGATGCTGAGCCCGTCGGTCAGTGCTGCAAAGACTTTTCCCTCAGGCGAGGTCGGCTCCGCGAGCTTGATGCCCACCCTGACGTAAGCGCCTTGTGCCGCCTTGCCGGGCAATTCCTTGATATTCTCGATCAGGCCCCGTGGTATCGATATCCAGGTGTCCGGGGCCAGGTCAGACGCGAACTCGACGACGTTTTGGGATTTGGCGTCTCTTGTGAAGCCTGTCACATACGTGGACATAGAGTTCTCCTCCTGCACAAGTAGTCCGCACGATTCAACCTCATCGCTTGTGAGTTGCATGTGAAGCACCTTACACCGCCAATAATTATTGGAGCGGCGTTCCCGGGCGGATGACACGCCTCACGCCACTGGCCCAAACTCGCGCAGGTGCAGTTTGATTGCGGCGTCGACCTCGTCCGGGTCATCGACCTGAGGCAGATGCCCGGCGCCGGGAATGATCGCCAGCCGGCAACCCAGCAGCGTCGCAAGCTCCGTCATCGGCTGCACCAGCAGCTGGTCGTTTGCGCCCACGATCATCGTCAGCGGCACCTGCAGCTGCTTGACGCCGTCGAGATAGGCGAGGGACTGGATTGCGCGCGCGCAGCCGATGAAGCCTTCGGGATCGGTTTGGTTGATGCAGTCGAGCAGCGTCGCGGCGATTGCCGGATATGCCGTGAGAAAGGCGGGTCCGAACCAGCGCTCGGCGGTCGGCGCCGCCAGCGCCGCAATGCCGTGTTCGCGCACCAGCGCGATCCGGTCGTCCCAAGCGGCGGCGAATGGTGGCGGTGCATCGGCCCGTGCGGCGGTCGCACAGAGGCTGAGGAGGCGGTGGGGATGGCGCACGCCGAGACCGAACGCCGTCATGCCGCCTTGGCCGCGCGATGCCTCCGATTGTCCGTGACCCCTGCTGTCGAGCGCGAGCACGCGATGGCCGCGGGCAGCAAGCGCGAGTGCCTGGCGATGCCAGATCGCGCTGCTGGTCAGGATCGAATGGCAGAGCAGCACCGGCGTCCCGCGCTCGGGGCCGCCGCTGCGGACGCTGAGCCGCCCGGCCTTGCCCGGCGCATCGTGCCGGACAAAGCCCTGCCATGCGGCAATCTCGATCGGGGCCGGTTCAGTCGACAAGGCCCATCTCCGCGAACACGTCCTTGGCGATGCGGAAGCTGTCGAGCCCGGCCGGCATGCCGCAATAGACCGCGATCTGCAGGAACACCTCGCGCAACTCGGCCTTGCTCAGTCCGTTGTTGAGCGCGCCGCGGATATGCACCTTGAGCTCATGCGGCCGGTTGAGCGCCGCGATCATGCCGAGGTTGAGCAGGCTGCGGCTGCGCTTGTCGAGATCGGGGCGATTCCAGATCTCGTCCCAGCAATATTCGGTCGCGAGCTTCTGGATCGGCCAGTTGAAATCGTCGACCGCCTTCAGCGATCGCTCGACATAGGCGTCGCCGAGCACGGTGCGGCGGGTCTGCAGGCCGCGCTCGAACTTCTCGCCGCGGGGATTTGCGTCGGTCATCATCGTCTCCTCTTGAACTGTGGTCACGCCAGCGCCGGCTCGGCGAGCGGCGCGGTCCAGGCGTCATGGCCGTAGACCCAGTCCGGATCGGTCGGGTTCTTGAGCCAGGTGTTGGTGCGCGAGCTCGCCTGGACGCGCGATGTTCTCGGCTTGCGCGTCGCCTCGAAGCGGCGGAAGGCGTCGGAAACGCCGTCGCGATCGACGCCCTTGAGGCAGCGCGACAGCACCGCGGCGTCCTCGATCGCCATCGCCGCGCCCTGCGCCATGTAAGGCGTCATCGGATGGCAGGCGTCGCCAAGCAGCGTGATGTTGCCGTCGCTCCAGCGCGGCAGCGGATCGCGGTCGACCAGCGCCCATTTGTGCACTGACGGGCAGGCCTCCAGCACTTTGCGGACCTGCGGATGGAAGCCTTCGAACGCCTTGCGCAATTCGTTGACGTCGCCGGTGGCCGACCAGGATTCCACGGTAAATCCAGGCTCCGGCTGGCTGGTCACGAAATAGACTTCGCTGCGGTCCGGCTTGACGTAGTAGATGACGATGTGACGATCGGGTCCCCACCATTTGGTGCAGTCGTCGATCGGATAACCGTTGAGCAGCGATGCCGGGAACACCGTGCGATAGGCGATGCGGCCGGTGAAGTTCGGTTCATCACGGCCGAACAGTCGCTCCTTGACGAAGGAATGCACGCCATCGGCTGCCACCACGGCGTCGACCGTCGTGCTGTGGCCGTTGGCGAAGCTCAGCGCCACCGCGCGGTCCGCGCGCTGTTCGATCGCGGTCAGCTTGTGGTCGAGACGAACCAGCTTCTCCGGCACGGCGCTGGCGAGCGCCGCATGCAGATCGCCGCGATGCCCGAGCAGATAAGGCGCGCCATAGCGCTCCTCGGCGGCAGGGCCGAACACCATGTCGAAGCGCACCTCGCCGGTGTCGTGCTCCTTGTTGTTCCAGGAGCGCGGATAGAACGCCTCGCGGCGCAGCAGCGGCTCGAGGTCCCACGCCCGCATCACTTTCATGGCGTTGCAGCCGATCTGGATGCCGGCGCCAAGCCGCGTGAAGCGCTGGGCCTGCTCGTACATCGTCACATCAATCCCTGCGCGGGTCAGCGCCGCGGCGGAGGCAAGCCCGCCCATGCCGGCGCCGATCACCGCCACCGAAAGTCTGCTCATTGTCGTTCCTCACAGCTTGCGCCGGTTGATGACCGGCCTCTCCGCTTTTGTCGGCCAAAGCCGGCGGCGCCCGCAAACGAGTAATGCTGACGGAGCGTGAGGTGGGCTCACGCGGGATGGCCTCATTCGCGCCTCGCGCCGCCATCGCCGATCGAGACGGCGGTCGGCCTGTGAGCTGAGGTCACGCTGCCTGAGCTTAACTCGTTTGCGCTTCGGCCAATCGCCCGCCAACGTTCCAGCGCTGCCGCATCGGCGTCTGCCGATGATCTCTCCCGCGCGGCCAACACCAAAGACTCCCGAGGATCGACGCCCATGTCCACGATCACCAATGACGGCGCCGCCCGTCTCGACGCTGTCGCTGCGCCCTGGCACGCGCGTCTTTATGTCCAGGTGCTGATCGGCATCGCGCTCGGCGTGCTCGTCGGCTATCTCTGGCCCAATATCGGCGCGGCGCTGAAGCCGCTCGGCGACGCCTTGATCAAGATGATCAAGATGGCGATCGCGCCGATCGTCTTCCTCACCGTGGTGCACGGCATTGCGAGCCTCGGCGACATGCGCAAGGCCGGACGGATCGGCGTCAAAACCCTTGTCTATTTCGAGATCGCCACGACCGCGGCGCTGATCCTCGGCCTTGTTGTCATCAACCTGGCGCGCCCCGGCGTCGGCATGCATGTCTCGCCTGATACGCTGGATTCCCACCTTGTCGCCTCCTACGTGACGCAGTCGCACGACCAGTCCGTCGTCGGCTTCCTGATGAACGTCATTCCGTCGACCGTGGGCGGCGCGTTCACCAGCGGCGACACGCTGCAGGTGCTGTTCTTCGCCGTGCTGTTCGGCATCGCCCTGCAACGCTATGGCGAGCGCGGCAAGCCGGTGCTCGAGGCGATCGAGAGGCTGTCGAAGATCCTCTTCATCCTGATCGGCATGATCATGCGGATCGCGCCGATCGGCGCATTCGGCGCCATGGCCTTCACCATCGGCAAATACGGCGTCGGCTCGATCGTCGCGCTGTCGCACTTCATGCTGGTGTGCTATCTCACCTGCGTGCTGTTCGTGATCGTCGGGCTCGGCATCGTGTCGCGTCTTGCCGGCTTCAGCATCTTCAAGCTGATCCGCTATCTCCGCGAGGAGCTGCTGCTGGTGCTCGGCCTGTCAGGCTCGGAATCGGTGATGCCGCGCTTCATCGACAAGATGAAGGCCGCCGGCTGCGCGGAATCGACCGTCGGCCTCGTGATCCCGACCGGCTACACCTTCAATCTCGACGGCACCTGCATCTATTTGACCATGGCCGCCGTGTTTCTCGCCCAGGCTACCGACACGCCGATGTCGCTGGTCCAGCAGATCGGCCTCGTGGTGGTCTGCCTCTTGACGTCGAAGGGCGCGGCTGCCGTGCCGGGCAGCGGCTTCATCGTGCTGGCCGCGACGCTGGGCTCGATCGGCCATGTTCCCGTGGCAAGCATCGCGCTGCTGCTCGGCATCGACCGCTTCATGTCGGAGGCGCGTGCGCTGACCAATTTCATCGGCACCGCGGTGGCGACCGTGGTGGTGGCGCGCTGGGAAGGCGACCTCGACCGCGCCCAATTCGTCCGCGCTCTCGACAATCCGGACGCCGCCACGCTATCTTCCTGAGCTTTCCGGAGACGCGACACGACCATGAGAAAGTTGCCACCGCTCAATGCGGTGCGAACATTCGAGGCGGCCGCGCGGCACGTCAGCTTCACCAAGGCCGCCGAAGAGCTGCTCGTCACCCACGGCGCCGTCAGCCGCCAGGTCGCGCTCCTCGAGGACTGGTTCGGCGTCAAGCTGTTTCGCCGTGCCCCCTCGCAACTGACGCTGACCGCCGCCGGGCAGATCTACTATCGCGAGGTCACGGCCATCCTCGATCGGCTGGCGCTCGCCTCGATGGACATGAAGGCGTACGGCTCGCCGTCGGTGCTGCGCGTCAGCGCGCCGCCGACCTTTGCGATGCGCTGGCTGATCCGCCGCATCGCGTCGTTCCAGCGGATGCGTGCCGATGTCGAATTGCGGCTATTGACCTCGATCGGACCGCTCAATGTCAACGACCGTTCATTCGACGTCGCGATCCGCGGCAATGTCGGCGAGCCGGTCGGCTGGATGTCGCAGCACTTCATGACCGAGCTGATCGCGCCGGTCTGCCATGTCGATCTCTTGAGCCGCGGGCGGCTCGCCACCCCCGATGATCTGCGGCATCACACCCTCATCACCTATCTGACCGAGCCCTATGACTGGCCGCGCTGGCTCGCCCAGGCCGGCGCCGAGATGAGTGCGGATCAGGAGACGCTGCGGTTCGAGCAGATGTTCTTCGCGCTGCAGGCGACAATCGAGCGCATCGGGATCGGGCTGTTTCCGCTGTTTCTCGTGATCGACGAGCTGATGGCGGGCCAGCTCTGCCTGCCGTTCGGCGACCTCGGCCTGCGCAAGCGCGAATACCGCTCGTTCTATCTCGCCGACAATGAAAGCGCCGGGGCCATCGCCGACTTCACCGCATGGCTCGCCGATGCCGGGCGCGAGACCGAGCAATTCATGCTGGACTGGGCCACATCGAAGGGCTGGAGCTTCTAGCGAGCGCATGTCGGACGTCGCGTCTTCAGGCTGGACCGCGCGACGATGCCGGCTCTATGACAGATGAGGGGGAACGCCGATGCCCAACATATCCCGCCGGCCATTCCTGCGGCTTGCACTCGGCGCGGCGACGCTGCCGCTTGCGTCGATCGGTGTCGGCGCGGAAACCATCGCGCGCCCGGTCACCATGATCGTGCCGTTCGCCGCGGGCGGGCCGACCGATGTGCTGGCGCGGATCCTCGCCGAATATATGCGCGGCACGCTCGGCCATCCCGTCATCATCGAGAACGTCACCGGCGCCTCCGGCACCGTTGCAGGCCTGCGCGCCGCGCGGGCGACACCGGACGGCACCACGATCACGATCGGGCATTGGGGCACGCATTGCCTGAACGGCGCGATCTATCAGCTGCAATATGACGTGCGCGAATTCGCGCCGATCGCGCTGATCGCCAGCGGGCCGCAGCTCATCATCGGCCGGCCCGATCTGCCGGCGCGGAATCTGAAGGAGCTGATCGCCTGGCTCAAGGCCAATGGCGGCAAGGCGACGGCGGGCACCGCGGGCCCGGGATCCGGCGCGCATGTCGCCGGCGTGTTCTTCCAGCAGTTGACCGGCGCGAACTTCTCCTTCGTGCCGTATCGCGGCGCCGGTCCGGCGCTGAACGATCTGATGGCCGGGCATATCGACATCATGTTCGATCAGGCCTCGAACTCGCTGCTGCAGGTGAAGAGCGGGACCGTGAAGGCTTTTGCGGTGACCCAGTCGTCGCGGCTTGCATCGGCGCCGGAGATTCCGACGGTCGATGAAGCCGGATTGCCGGGTCTCTATATCGCCTATTGGCACGGCATCTGGGCGCCGAAAGGCACGCCCGCTGACGTCGTGTCGATCGTGTCGAATGCGGTGATATCGGCGCTTGCCGAGCCTGCCCTCAGACAACGCTTCGCCGAGCTCGGCCAGGAGATCCCGCCGCCCGACCGACAGGGCCCCGACGCGCTGCGCAGCCATCAGGCTGCCGAGGTCGAGAAGTGGTGGCCGATCGTCAAATCGGCGAATATCAAGGCGGAATAGCTGCAATTATTTGATTCGATGACGTTTTCTGACGTGACGGGCAGCTGCGCGCCAAGGCATCTGTCATGGCAGGGCTGGCAGCTTGCAAGCTCGGCACTGGAAATCGTCGCCGCGCTCGTCGGGGCGCACTTCGAATTCCTCCGAGACCCGGACAATTCGGTTGCGAAGCGGGGCGACCTCGGACAGCTCAGCGTGGCCCGTGCGTCGGCATTTCGGGCACCGCAGGATCTCAATCCAGCTGGAGTGGGTCATGACGTGGTCTGTAAACGCTTGCCGGAATGATAGCCCCGTCTGGCGCGAAGAAAATTGATCCAGCTCAAAAATGCGGTCGTATCTCCCCCAATTCCACCTGTTCAAACGCCGAAGCGCGTTTCGAGGTCCCGGGGCGAGTGCTGTCCAAATCGGTGAAAACCCTGACCGCGTTAACCTTTGATTAACCATGCGGTCCGATTGTTAACCATTCGACAAGACAACTGAGTCAGGGGCGATGGACGCAACTCAACAGGTCGCACGTCAGCAGGTCCGCATGCGCGGCCGTTCCTACGTTGCGTTCGTTTTCTCGCCGGTCGTGCCTGTCGTGTCCTGGCTGGCCGAGATCGACGCGACGCTGGCGAAGTCGCCGGGCTTCTTCACCGGAAAGCCCATCGTGCTCGACCTCTCGGCGGTCGACCTCAGCCAGACCGCGATCGCGCATCTGATCGGCAGCCTCGGTGAGCGCAACATCCGCATCCTCGGGATCGAGGGCGTCGACGAATCGAAGCTCGGCGCCAACATGCCGCCGCTTCTGACCGGCGGCCGGGCCTGCGCGATCACCCATGTCGAGCCGCAGAAGCCGCAGGTGCAGGAAAAAAACAAGGACAAGGACAAGACCAAGTTGCCATCGCTGCTGCTGGAGAGCCCGGTCCGTTCCGGCCAGTCGATCGTGTTCGCCGAGGGCGACGTCACCGTGCTCGGCTCGGTCGGCTCCGGCGCCGAGATCGTCGCCGGCGGCTCGATCCATGTCTACGGCACGCTGCGCGGCCGCGCGATGGCCGGCATCAACGGCAATTCGGCGGCCCGCATCTTCTGCCAGAGGATCGAGGCCGAGCTTCTCGCCATCGACGGCTACTACCAGACCGCGGAAGAAATCGCCGACAGCTTGCGCAACCGGCCCGCCCAGGCGTGGCTCGAGGGCGAAATGCTGCGCATCACACCATTGAACTGACCGACCACAAGGAGAGAGAGAATGGCCAAGGTATTGGTCGTGACGTCTGGGAAGGGCGGGGTCGGCAAAACGACCTCAACCGCCGCGCTCGGCGCGGCGCTCGCGCAAATGGGTCAGAACGTCGTCGTCATCGATTTCGACGTCGGCCTGCGCAACCTCGATCTGGTAATGGGCGCGGAGCGTCGGGTGGTGTTCGACCTCATCAACGTGGTGCAGGGCGTCGCCAAGCTGCCGCAGGCGCTGATCCGCGACAAGCGGCTGGAGAATCTCTGGCTGCTGCCGGCGTCGCAGACCCGCGACAAGGACGCGCTGAGCGAGGAGGGCGTCAAGCGCGTGATCGCCGACCTCAAGACCAAGTTCGACTGGATCCTGTGCGACAGCCCGGCCGGCATCGAGCGCGGCGCGACGCTCGCGATGCGCTACGCCGACGAAGCCGTCATCGTCACCAATCCGGAAGTGTCGTCGGTGCGCGACTCCGACCGCATCATCGGCATGCTCGATTCCAAGACGGTCCGCGCCGAACGCGGCGAGCGCGTCGAGAAGCATCTTCTGGTCACCCGCTACGATGCCGGCCGCGCGGCGCGCGGCGAGATGCTCTCGATCGACGATATCCTGGAAATCCTTGCGACCCCGTTGCTCGGCATCGTCCCGGAAAGCCAGGACGTGCTGCGCGCTTCCAATGTCGGTTGCCCGGTCACGCTGAACGCAGCAAGCAGCGCGCCGGCGCGGGCCTATACCGACGCGGTACGCCGCCTGATGGGCGAGGCGGTGGAGATGACCGTGCCGGTTCAACGCAAGGGGCTGATGGATCGGCTACTGCGACGGAGGGCGGCATGATGAACGTAATGCGGCTGTTCGGCGGCCGCGCCGCATCGGCGCCCGTCGCGCGGGAGCGGTTGCAGATCCTGCTTTCGCATGAGCGTGGCCGGACCGGCGCGCCCGATCTCCTGGAGACACTTCGCTCGGAAATCCTGAGCGTGGTTTCCAAGCATATCGACGTCGACCCCGACAAGGTCGTGGTCCGGATGGACCGCGGCAAGTTTGTCTCGATGCTCGAGGTCGACATCGAGGTTCCCAATGGCGTGCAACGATCAAAGATGGTGGCGGCCACATGACGGCAGACAGCGATAGTCACATTGCCTGGCAGCGCGCGCAGCTCAAGAAGCTGCGGGCGGCGTTGAAGGCGATCGAGGTCGATCAGCTCGGCAAGGCCAATTGCGGCCGCGCGACGCAGATGACGATCGACGAGTTGCAGCGCAAGATCGGCGAGTCGGGCCGCTGCATCGCCGAGTACGAGCGCCGCACCCGTCGTCCGTTGGCGACCGACCTCGGCAGCCTCGCCAGCGTCAGCTGGACGCACTGGAACGCCAACATGCCGATGGCCAAGGCGTCGCGCCACCGCGCGTGACAGGACACCAAGTCTAGGCACCGTCATTGCGAGGAGCGACAGCGACGAAGCAATCCATGCTTCAACGTGTGCGGCACGATGGATTGCTTCGCTTCGCTCGCAATGACGATTGGCTACAGCAAGAACGACAGCGCCGTCTCGCAACTATCCTCGATCTTGAGGGTGAGCAGCTCGTCGGCGCGGGTGCGGCCGAGATTGACGGCGGCGATCGGCAGGCCGCGCTGCTCCGCCATCCGGACGAAGCGAAAGCCGGAATAGACCATCAGCGAGGAGCCGACCACCAGCACGGCGTCGGCCTGCTCGAGATGCGCCTGCGCTGACGCGACCGTATCGCGCGGTACGTTCTCGCCGAAGAACACCACATCGGGTTTCAGCACGCCGCCGCAGGCTTCGCAGGCCGGCACCACGAACGACGAAAAATCCTGCTCGAGATCGGCGTCGCCGTCGGGTGCGTCAGCGGCATCGAGCGTGAGCCAGGCGGGGTTCAGCCGCGCGAGCTCGTCCTGAAATTGTTCGCGCGGCATCGTCGCGCCGCAGCCGAGGCAGCGCACCACGTCCAATCGGCCGTGCAGGTCGATCACGCGCTGGCTGCCGGCGGCCTGGTGCAGGCGGTCGACATTCTGGGTCAGCAGCAGCTCGCAGCGTCCTTGTTGTTCGAGCTTGGCCAGCGCGCGATGCGCGCCATTCGGCGCCGCGCGGCCGAACCGTCGCCAGCCCACCATGCTGCGCGCCCAATAGCGCTGCCGCGTCGCCGCCTCGCCCAAGAACGCCTGGATGGTGACCGGGCGGGTCCGCTTCCAGTTGCCGTCGCTGTCGCGGTAATCGGGAATGCCGGAATTGATGCTGCAGCCGGCCCCGGTCAGGACAAACAAGCGCTGGTGGCCGGCGACGAAATCCTGCAGGGCGGGGTGTTGCATGGCAGCACATCTAGTGCGGCGCGCGCGCCTGCGCCAGATGTGGGGTCTGCCGCGAGAGGACCTTTCACGCGGCCTCTGCGTTGACCGCATGGCACCCGAGACGTGGTGCTGCGCGCGCCTGCTTGTTGGGTTGGCGCAATTGCCGACGGAGTGATCGATGCGGCCGGGATTCATCGTCGTCGTTTGCGGATTGATGTCGCTGGCGCTGTCGCCGTCCCATGGTCAGGATGCGGGCGTGTCCGGCGAGCAGGCGTTCAACAATTCCTGCCGCACCTGCCACACCGTCAAGGACGGCGACAACCGCGTCGGCCCGAACCTGCACAATGTCGTCGGCCGCAAGGCGGGATCGGTTGCGAGCTTTTCTTATTCGGAGGCGATGAAATCATCCGACATCGTCTGGGATGAGAGCACGCTGCTGCGCTTTATCGAGGATCCCGAGGCCGTGGTGTCGGGCAACGGCATGAAGCCGTATACCGGCGTGCGCTCGGCGGAGGATCGCGCCAGGATCGTGGCGTTCCTGAAATCCCCCGGCAAGTGACCGTTGGCGGAACGCCGGTCTCACCTTGCCGGCACGACGAAGACCTGTCCGGGATAGATCAAATTGGGATTGCGGATCTGCTGCGAGTTGGCCCGATAGATCACGGCGTAGCGTTGTCCGGCGCCGAATGCGCGCTGGCTGATCCGCCACAGGCTGTCGCCGCGGGCGACGGTGGTCGTCGTGATCTTCGGCACGATCACGGCGGAGGGGGACTTCACATCAGATGCGGTGGCGGTTGCCGCTGCGGCGAGCTGCGGTTTGGCCATATCCGCACGGGCGGACGAGGCTTGCGATGCCGGGATCGATGCGGTCGTCATCGTGTCCGGAACGTTGAACGGCACCTCGGCACGCGCGCGGACCTTGCCGGAGGTGGGGTCGACGTCGTCAAGCCGCACCTGATAATTGCCGGCGGTCACGCCCTTGTTGATCGTGACCGAGAGGTACCCCTTCTCGTCGGCTGTCGCGGACGTGATCAAACTGCCGTTGAGATAGAGCCTGACGGTCGCGCCGGGAGCTGCCTGACCGCTCACATGGAGCTTGCCGTCCGGTTCGGTCTCGACGGCCTCGATGGCCACTTTCCCAGCCGCCGGCGCCGTGGCCGCAGGTTGCGACAGCACGCGGACCGGTTTGTCCGGTGCCATCAGCGCCACCATCGGCCGCTCCCTTGTCGCAGCCTCGAGCGCCACTGCCACGCTCTGGGTGGAGGTCACCTGCTTGCCGTCACGCGTCATGCGCAGGGTCAGGTCATAGTTTCCCGGCGGAAGCGGGCGCGGGACCATGACGAACTGGCCGGACTTGTCCGCCACGACGCGATCATGCACTTCGCCATTGCGCAGCAGTTCCACCGTCGTGCCCGGGTGCGCCCGGCCGGCGACAACGGTCTCGCCGGTCGGTTCGATGTTGACGACGTCGAATTCCGGCACCGCGCCGCCGCCTGGTGCCGGCGGCGGCCCCGCCAGCGCTCCGGCCAAGGCAGCGGTCTCGCTTTGCGCCTTTGCCAGCGCAGTCTTGTCCTGGTTTCGTGCGTCTTGATTTCGCGCGGGAGCGGCCGGTGCGGATGGTGCCGTCGCCGTCAAAGGCGTGTTCCCGCCCAGGATTTGCTGGGTTTGGCGGATGCCGAAGACGAGCGCCGCCGTGCCGCCGGCGGCAAGTGCCAGCAACGGTATGACCAGTCGAATCGCCGTGGCGTTCATGATTGTCATCCGCGGATCAATGCCCCCGCGCGTCCGCGCGCGCGATCCCGCACCCCGCGGGGATTCCCGAACAGACTGCGCCGGTTTGCGCCGGCCATCAAGTCGGATGAAGGGATTACTTCTCTCGGGCAGGCCGGCCGACCTGGCGGCTCACGGCGCTCGCCCGCGCCGGGATCCCGTCAGGTTCAGAACTCCAGCGCCGCATTGTCCACCACCTCCTTCATGACGAAGAAGGTGCGGGTCTGCCGCACGCCGGGCAGCGCGATCAGCTGATCGCCATGGATGCGTTTGAAGTCGTCGACGTCGCCGGCGCGGATCTTGAGGAAGTAGTCGAAATCGCCGGCGACGAGGTGGCAGTCGAGCACACATTTGAGCTTCGCCACCGCCTGCTCGAAGCTCGCAAAGCTTTCCGGCGTCGAGCGGTCGAGCACGACGCCGACCATGACCAGTGTGCCCTTGCCGAGCTTGCGCGGCGCCACCATGGCGCGGACGCCGCTGAGATACCCGTCGTCGAACAGCGCCTGCGTCCGGCGATGGCAGGTGGCGGGGCTGACGCCGACCTGTTCGGCCAGCTCGGCATTGCTGAGACGGCCGTTCTTCTGCAGCAATCTCAACATCTTGAGGTCGATGCGGTCGAGCCGCGCGGCCATGAAAGAATCTCTCGCGGTTGAGCGGTTTTGTGAGAGAAAACATATCATCCGTGGCAAATCCAGCAATTTCCGGTAATTCCTCAAGCTGAGTTAGAGAGCACCTTTCGCTCCAGGGGTGATAGCTGTGGCCGCCGTTCCAGACCACCAAAGAGGATGCCAGCATGCTGGAGAAGTTCGCGCGCTATCCGCTCACATTCGGGCCGACCGCCATCGAGAAGCTCGATCGGCTGTCAAAGCATCTCGGCGGCAAGGTCGAGCTCTATGCCAAGCGCGAGGATTGCAATTCCGGGCTCGCCTATGGCGGCAACAAGCTGCGCAAGCTCGAATACATCATCCCCGACGCGATCGCCTCCAACGCCGACACGCTGGTCTCGATCGGCGGCGTACAGTCGAACCACACCCGCATGGTCGCGGCGGTCGCGGCCAAGATCGGCATGAAGTGCCGGCTGGTGCAGGAAAGCTGGGTGCCGCATGAGGACGCGGTCTATGATCGCGTCGGCAACATCCTGCTCTCGCGCGTCATGGGCGCCGATGTGCGGCTGGTCGACGAAGGCTTCGACATCGGCATCCGCAAGAGCTGGGAGCAGGCGATCGAGGAAGTGAAGGCGGCGGGCGGCAAGCCCTACGCGATTCCGGCCGGCGCTTCCGTGCACAAATATGGCGGGCTCGGCTATGTCGGCTTCGCCGAAGAGGTGCGCGCGCAGGAGCGTCAGCTCGGCGTCAAGTTCGACTACATCGTCGTCTGCACGGTGACCGGCTCGACCCATGCCGGCATGCTGGTCGGCTTCGCCGCCGACGGGCGCGCGCGCAACGTGATCGGCATCGATGGCTCGTTCACGCCCGCGCAGACCAAGGCACAGGTGCTGTCGATCGCGCAGAACACCGCAAAGCTGGTCGAGCTCGGCCGCGACATCGTCGAGGATGATGTCGTGCTGATCGAGGACTACGCCTATCCCGCCTACGGCGTGCCGTCGGAGGAGACCAAGGAGGCGATCCGCCTCAGCGCGCGGCTGGAAGGCATGATCACCGACCCCGTCTATGAGGGGAAGTCGATGCAGGGCATGATCGACCTGGTGCAGAAGGGCTATTTCCCGGCCGGATCGAAAGTGCTCTACGCCCATCTCGGCGGCGCGCCGGCGCTCAACGGCTACGCCTACGCGTTCAGGAACGGGTGAGGCGGGCTACGCATTCTCACCTCCCCTTGAAAAGGGGAGGTCGCTTTGCTCGCCAGAGCAAAGCGGGTGGGGATCTGCTTTCTCCGCTTGCAGCGTCGCCTGCGGCTGACCCCCATCCCGACCTTCCCCCTTTCAGGGGGAAGGAGAAGAGCCGTAGCCCGGATGCAGCGAAGCGTAATCCGGGCCCGTGTCGTTCGGGGATTATCCCGGATTTCGCTTCGCTCCATCCGGGCTACGCATTCTCGCCTCCCCTTTTGCGCGCAGAGCAAAGCGTGTGGGGATCTGCTTTCTCCGCTTGCAGCGTCGCCTGCGGCTGACCCCCGTCCCGACCTTCCCCCTTTCAGGGGGAAGGAGAAGAGCCCGGATGCAGCGAAGCGCAATCCGGGGCCCGTGCCGTTCGGGGACTATCCCGGATTTCGCTGCGCTCCATCCGGGCTACGTTCCATGTCCCACGTCAGGTCCGCGTCAGCTTCGCCCGGTATTTTTGCCGGGCCGGGCGAGTTGGGAGACCATCGCGTGAGGATGAATGCATTCGGCCGAGCCGCCGCCGCGCTCGGCGTTGGCATCGTCGCCGTGGGGCACTGGTTCTGGGTCTACCAGGGCCAGGGTGCCACGCCGCATGCCCGCCTGCTGGCGATGAATCACGCGGTCGAACTCTACGCCGGCATCTTCCTGATCGGCGTCGGCGTCCATGCCCTCGCATCCTGGTACTGGTTCAGCGAACCAAATCCGCCGGCGCGCTCCTCGGTTGGGGAGCCGCAATAGCGTCCGCCTTCGCGGCGAAGGGGAAATGTCCCCGATTGAGGTGCTGTCCTGGTGTAGGACACTCGCTGCAAGGAACCAGGACGCCTGCAATCCGTTACAGAATTTCAATCCCTTTTCGCCGGAGGGGCGGTTTGATGCGATTGCATTCTGAGCGGATAGATGGTGTGGAGATTGCCTTCGCCAGCGTTTTGGCAATGTCGTTCATCGGGCTTCTTGCCAGCATAGCGTGGCTTCTGTTCGCGTAAGTGCACCTTGCGATAGCCTCAGTGTCCCCCGGCACTGGGGCCGTGTTTCTATGGAAGTGGCGAGCCTGAGCGCCTTTGTAGCGATTTGTCTGGAGATGGGACGCCATGACTGAGGTGGCCTTGCTCAACGACGCCGTTGATATCGGACCTTCGCCGAAACAGTCTTGTTTGTCCGATCGTCGGCCGGATCAGATATTTAAAGGCAAGGCCAAGACAGATGATCGGCACCAAGATCGGCAAGTATGCCAAAATCGCAAGGGCGGCCAACCATTCCGGGCTGCGCTGCTCCCGCCAATAATACACCGACGCCGCGATGACGTGGGCCACCAATAGCGCCGCCCAGATGGCTAGCGCGACGTTGACCGGCTCATCGAATGTCAACGCTTCCCATGCGGCTTCACCCGGCCTTGAAGGCGTGCTTTCGCTTTCCATGGCGTGCTCGACCTCCCTCAGCTTCCAACCCCTGCGATGGCGGGGTATTCCGTGTGGAATGCGACGGGGGACGAAAGCAGCGAACAGGCTGGAACTCCGCTCACCGACGGAGAACCCCGGATGCCCCTCTGTTCTGCTCATTGACTTAAATCAAGAACGAATGGTGTCCCATGGACATTGATGGGGCCAGAACATCCGATGGCTGTCTCGGTTGTCCCACTGAGAACATTGACCGAGTTGCGGTTTCAGTTCGCTTAATCCGAATCAGGACTGCGAAATCCAACTTAGGACGGGGGCTTGAAAACAGACAGGACCCCGATTGAGGTGCTGTCCTAGTTAGGACACTCGCAGCCGGGAATTAGGACACCCGGCCCGGCCCGTTAAGCATCCGGACGATTTCTTTACCTTTGATTTACCCAAGTTAATTGACTGGCTCACGCTTTGATTGGATCATCGCGTCACTGGGCAGGGAAGGTTTCATTAAGGACAATTTTTTGAGGCCCAGAGGGGCTAGCCCGATTACCGACGGCGGCGGCTCGGACAGGAATGAGAACGGCCCCAGCATTACCCTCCAAGGGTGCTGGGGCCGTTTCTTTGGGGATTTTGCTCAGTAATCTCCGAAATCCAACTCAGGACACGGGGCTTAAATACGGACAGCACCCGATTGAGGTGCTGTCCTAGTTAGGACACTCGCAGCGGGGAATTAGGACACTTGAAAACAGGTCCGTAATGGCCCGGAATCCACAACATCGTTAAAAGTCTAAATATTGGCGAGAGCTACAGCCCTCTGCTGAGAGGTAGGGGCATTTTGAGTGGCTGTTCAGCGGGGGCCGCATTTTGGTGCGGCCCCCTTTTGATTCACACGGGATGCTGCGGCCGTTTCATTTGGAATACGGGAAGGGCAATTGCCGTTGCCGCATGCCCGGCGCTGGACGAGCGCTGGGACGACAAAGTGCAACTCGGCCCCGGCCTGATGGTCTCCCTCCGGTGAGGGCCGCCTTGTCGGCTTAAGTCGAGTGCTGTGTAACAGTCCTTATGGACAGCAATAAGGGCAGTACTCAGGTTGAACGGTTCGAGGTTGTTGAGACTGGCCGGCGTCGTCGGTGGACCGATGATGAGAAGCTCAAGATCGTTTTGGAGAGCCTGCAGACCCCACGGTCCGTCTCATCGACAGCGCGGCGATACGGCATCTCGCGCTCGCTGCTGTTGACTTGGCGGCGATCGTTTGGGGCCCAAGCGAGCGGTGATGAAGAGCCTCAGCCTAGCTTTGTGCCGGCGATGGTGATGCCGGACCAGCCGCCAGCGCAGCCGACAGCTTTAGCGACGTCAGCGAGCGGGCGCATCGAAATTGTCTCGGCTAGAGCTTATCGAGTGATCGTAGATGCCGGCGTTGATATGACCGCGTTGTCTCGCGTGTTGGATCTGCTGGAGCGGCGATGATCCCGATCGCAGCGGGGGCGAGAATCTGGATCGCAACCGGTCATACTGACATGCGCAAAGGCATGCAGGGTCTGGCATTGCTGGTGCAGGAGGGCTTGGGGCGAGATCCCTTTGCCGGCGACGTCTTTGTGTTCCGTGGTCGTGCCGGCACACTGATCAAAGCGCTTTGGCACGACGGGGTCGGGCTATCGCTTTACGCCAAGCGGCTTGACCGTGGGCGCTTCATCTGGCCAGCGACGGTGGATGGCGTGGTGTCGCTGACCGTAGCTCAGATGGGCTATTTGCTGGAGGCGATCGACTGGCGCAACCCGCAACACAGCTGGCGGCCGCAGAGCGCCGGATAGGTTACGCAATAATCCCGTGAGATTGCAAAAAGCCCGCGCCAAATCGCGGCTTTTGTGATTCCATCGGTGCATGGGTGACGGTGCCGAGAAGCTGCCGGAAGACATTGAGGCGCTGCAGGCGGCGTTGCTGGCAACGCGCGCCGAACTTGCCGGCGTTCGCGCCCAACAGTCTGACGACCAGGCGCTGATCGCCCACCTGAAGCTGCAGATCGAAAAGCTAAACCGTGATCGTCATGGCCCTCGCTCGGAGCGTACCGCAAGGCTGCTGGATCAACTTGAAATGACGCTGGAGGAGCTCGAGGCCTCAGCGACCGAAGATGAACTGGCCGCCGAAATGGCCGCATCCAGGATCACGAATACCACCACCGTGGCGTCGTTCACCCGCCAGCGGCCATCCCGCAAACCATTCCCGGATCATCTGCCCCGCGAGCGTGTGATTGTATCAGGGTCGACCTCATGCGCCTGCTGCGGCGGTTCGCGGCTGTCCAAGCTCGGCGAGGACATTACCGAGACGCTGGAGGTGATCCCGAAGTCCTGGAAGGTGATCCAGCACGTCCGGGAGAAGTTCACCTGCCGTGATTGCGAGAAGATTAGTCAGGCGCCGGCGCCATTCCACGTCATCGCTCGTGGTTGGGCCGGTCCGAGCTTTTTGGCGATGGTGCTGTTCGAGAAGTTCGGCCAGCACCAGCCCCTGAACCGGCAGGCCGAACGCTATGCCAGGGAGGGCGTGCCGATCAGCCTGTCGACCCTCGCCGACCAGGTTGGCGGTTGTACGGTCGCGTTGACGCCCCTGTTCCGGCGCCTCGAGGCCCATGTGCTGAGTACCGAGCGACTGCACGGCGACGACACTACGGTGCCGGTCCTGGCCAAAGGCAAGACCTCAACCGGCCGAATCTGGGTCTATGTGCGCGACGACAAGCCTTTTGGCGGGCAGGCCCCACCGGGGGCAGTGTTTTATTACTCACGCGATCGCGCCGGCGAGCATCCCCAGGCCCATCTGGCCGGCTACAGCGGCATCTTCCAGGCCGACGCCTATGGCGGCTATGGCAAGCTTTACAACTCGGGCCGCAACGCAGGTCCGATCCTGGAAGCCGCATGCTGGGTCCATGCCAGACGGCCGTTCTTCGTGATGGCTGATCTGGCGGAGAATGCGCGCCGCAAAATGCAGGGCAAAAAGCCAGCGGTGATCTCGCCTCTGGCGCTGGAAGCAGTCCGCCGGATCGACGCCTTGTTCGAGATCGAGCGAGGCATCAACGGCGAGACGCCCGAACGGCGCCGGGCCGTCCGCCAGGAGCTCAGCGCGCCGCTGGTCGCCGGTTTGGAAACCTGGATGCGTGAGCAACGCGCCAAGCTCTCGCGGCGCAACGATGTCGCCAAGGCGATGGACTATATGCTCAAGCGCTGGAGTGCGTTCACCCGCTTCCTCGACGACGGCCGCATCTGCCTGTCGAACAACGCCGCCGAACGAGCCCTGCGCGGCATCGCCCTGGGACGGAAGTCGTGGCTGTTCTGCGGCTCCGACCGCGGTGGCGACCGTGCCGCAATGATGTACAGCCTAATCGTCACTGCCAAGATGAACGACGTAGACCCTCAAGCCTGGCTCGCCGACGTCCTGGCGCGCATCGCCGCACATCCAGCCCAAAAGCTCGATGAACTGCTTCCGTGGAATTGGCGTGACCGAAACAAGCGAGCCGAAAAAGCAGCCTGAGTGACCGCTACGCGGTCCTCATCGGATGCTTACGCCTGATGCCTCGCTGGGGCCGTTTCTTTTTTACGAGATGAGATCGCCGGGCGACTTGTGATCAACGAGGTTGAGGCCGGGTGTGGCCGGGGAAGAGAGCGAAATGGATGGGGCTGCGTCGCAGCGCCCATCGTCCGCGTCCCCTCTCCAAGCGTAAGCGTCGTTCTCAGGCCACGGCTTTGAGGGCTTGAGCGCGGTAGGCCCAGGGCAGTAGCTGGTCGATGTCGCGGTTTGGATGCCCGTTGATGATTTTGGTCAGGACGTCGGTGAGATAGGCGAGCGGATCGACGTCGTTGAGCTTGCAAGTCTCGACCAGGGACGCGACCACAGCCCAATGTTCGGCACCGCCGTCGGATCCGGCAAACAGCGCGTTCTTGCGACTGAGCTTGATACCACGGATTGATCGTTCGACAGTATTGTTGTCGAGTTCGATGCGGCCGTCATCGATGAAGCGCGTTAAGCCTTGCCAGCGCGAGAGGGCGTAGCGGATGGCCTCGGCGAGCTTGATCTTCTGGCTGATGAGAGCCAGCTTGGTGCGCAGCCATACCTCGAAGGCATCGGCCAGTGGTCGGCTCTTCTGCTGCCGCACGAGGCGACGCTCCTCCGCGCTGCGGCCGCGGATCTCCTTCTCGATCGCATAGAATGCGGCGATGTGCTTCAGCGCCTCGCTCGCGATCGGAGCGGGGCCGGCTGTCGCGAGTTCGTAGAAGTTGCGCCGCATGTGCACCCAGCAGAAGGCGAGTTCGACCTCGCCACGTCCGGCAAGCTTTGGGTAGGCGTTGTAGCCATCGACCTGCAGGACGCCCTTGAAGCCGGCAAGATGGCTGAACAGCCGCTCGGCTTTGCGGTCGGGTGCATAGACATAGGCGATGCCGGGCGGATCAAGGCCGCCCCAGGGCCTGTCGTCGGCGGCATAGGCCCAGAGCTGGCCGGTCTTGGTACGCCCTCGACCGGGATCGAGCACCGGCACCGTCGTCTCGTCGGCGAACAGCTTGGACCTCGCTCGAAGCACCGTGAGAAGGCGCTCATGCAGCGGGCGCAGATGGAAGGCGGCATGCCCAACCCAGTCCGCCAGTGTCGATCGATCGAGAGCGATGCCCTGGCGGGCATAGATCTGGGCCTGCCGGTAGAGCGGCAGATGATCGGCATATTTGGACACCAGAACCTGGGCGACGGTTGCCTCCGTCGGCAGTCCGCCCTCGATCAACCGGGCCGGAGCCTCGGCCTGCAGGACGCCATCTTCGCAGGCTCGGCAGGCGTATTTGGGACGTCGGGTGACGACAACGCGGAACTGCGCCGGCACCATGTCCAGCCGCTCGCTCTTGTCTTCGCCGATCTGGTGCAGGTCGCCCTTGCAGCAGGGGCAGGTCTTGGCATCGAGGTCGACCACGACCTCGATCCGCGGCAGATGCGCCGGTAGTGCTCCGCGATTGTTGCGGCGCTTGCGTGCGCGCTCCGCCCGGCCTTCCGGAGCTGTCTCGTCTTGGCTGGCTTCCGTACAGGCCGCAACCTGCTCGACGTCCTCGAGACCGAGCAGCATCTGCTCCTCGGGAAGCGACTCTGCCTTCCGGCCAAAGCGATGACGCTGCAACTCCTTGATGATCTGGCGCAGCCGCTCGCTCTCGTGCCGCTCGGCAAGCAGCATCGCCTTCAGCGTCTCGGGATCATCAGGAAGGTTATCGCTCACAGGCAAATCAGAGCATATTCGCGCCCGCCTGACGACGTGCTCGATGCCCCTGATTCACTTCGCCGCAGCGCGGCCCACAATTATCCGGCTTGCGTCGGCACGACCGTCTCCCGTGCCGCGTGGACACGCCGCCAATCAAGTCCTTCGAGCAGCGCCGACAATTCCGCCGCCGACAAACGCATCACGCCATCCTCGATCTTCGGCCAGCGGAAGACGCCTTCCTCGAGCCGCTTGGCGAACAGGCACAAACCCGTACCATCCCAGAAGATCAGCTTGATCCGGTCTGCCCGCTTGGCACGGAACACATAAACAGCACCCGAGAACGGATCGGCCTTCATGTGCTCGCGTACCAACATCGCAAGCCCCTCCATTCCCTTGCGGAAGTCGACCGGCTTGGTTGCCACCATCACCCGGACAGTTCCGGACGGGCCGATCACCGGCTTGCCTTCAGCGCATGGACGATGGCCGCAATCATCGTCACGTCGGCGCCTCGGCCGACCCGGATAGTGACGCCTTCGGCTTCGATCTCGATGCCCTCGACATCCGGCTTGGCCTTGCGTCGCGCTGTCTTGCGCTCATGGCCAACAGCCACGGCCGGTACCATGGCGTCTACCACCGCCGGTACAAACGGCGGATCGTCAGCCATCGGCGTCGGCAACCGGCGTGCTTGCCGGCGCCAGGTGAACACTTGTTGTGGGGTCAGCCCGTGTCGCCGGGCAATCTCGGAAACGACCGCGCCTGGTACCAGCGTCTCCTCGACGATCCGGGCCTTCTCGTCCTTGGAGAACCAACGACGGCGTCCCGTCTCCGTGATCACTTCCAGCCGGCGCGCCGTCACGTCCGACTTAAGCGTATGGTCAAACATAGACACAAGCCGATCCCTTCAAAGAGATCGTGAAACTCGCCTATCCCATGTGCCGCGAGAAGGTGGGAGCGGAACGACGCTTACCTCCAAGCGGCGCCAGTAGGTCAAGGAAAAGGTCATGCTGATGGCTGGCGAACGCGAACTAACAACAGGGCTTTTGGCGAAGGATGCCAGTTTCCGCTTGCTCGTGACCGGACAGATCGGCGTCAAGGAAATCGAACGGCTGATTAAGAAACTCGAACTCGACAAAGAGATTTTGGCCGAACAGGACGAGGAAGAGGCCGCCAACTGAGGCGGCCTCCTTTACGTTAATGGCAAGGCTTTCCCGACATTTGGGCCGCCCTGCTATGGCAGCCATCATGCATGGAAGTTCGTTTCGCGTTTTTAGCGGCGCCCTTTTGGCCGGTCGCGGCCTTCTGTGTGGTTGGGGTCTGCGCGTAGGTCGCGGTGGAACCGGCAAAAATAGCTAAGGCCAAAGCAATTCTGAAAATTGACTTCATGACTCTCCCCTCAAAGGTGTTTCGAGCGAGCGTGCGCACTTTAGCGCTCAAATCAAAATCAGGCCAAGGAAACCCGGTTCACCTACGTGAATCCCCGGATGCCGCCGTTGTTCCGCTCGTTGAGCTAAATCAAGAACAGATGGCGACCATGGAAATTGATGGGGCCAAAACATCCAATGGCCCACTGGGGCCTAATACGGAGAGCGCCAAACGACCGGTGGGATGGAAAATAGCTGGTTCTCGGAGCATATTAGCTTCTATGAGACCGTGGCTAAAGATGACGTTGATGGTTCTCGGCTTGTGCGCAGGCTGGATGATCATCGGTTTAGTGACAGTCGATGATGACGACGAATTCGCCCAAATCATCACGGCATATAAATCGCACTAACGGCGACTGGCATCCGTTCAACTGAGGCGGCCTTATATTCCGAAGGAATGCCTCATCTGAGCCACCATGCGCTGCACGGTGTCCGTGTATTGACCGTGGTTGAAGTGTTGATCGCCGATGAAAAGGCCGGCGATGACGCCTATTGCAATGAACAGCCCTTTCATGAATGGGCAATCCTTAAGCTCATTCAGCCAATGCTGAAGATCGTCGCAGGGCCACTTTAAAGAACTCTTGATGAGCCTATCCGGATCATTCCGGTCCGTTCACCCACGGAGAACACCTTGGGCCGGAAAGCCCCCTCTCTTCCCGCCATTTCGCCCCTCTGATTCTGCCGCACTGGCATAAACTGTATAGTCAAATTTGATGGACGTATAAATGTTCGCCGTAGGCAGAACATTCACCAAACCGCCTCAGTAGCTCTACCGAGAACAACGGCCAACCCTTGGTTTCCATTCGCTTAATCCGAATTTGGGCACTCCGAAAATCAACTTAGGACACGGGGGCTTAAATACGGACAGCACCCCGATTGACATAGGAACAAAATAAGAACATAGGTTCTGTAACCTGAGGGTGTGGCGATTGCCTCATCCGCGGCGGCCTTGCGTGGCTGCAGGACCAAAGTCCAAGCCGCGCTCCACTTGCGGATGAATTTCTTCGCCTCCTATGATAGGTTGTGGTTGGGGAGTGTGCCTCATGAGAGTTGCGATCTGGGCGGCCGTTGCGGCCGCGTGGCTGTTTGCGTCTGCAACTCCGTCGAATGCCCGCGGTCCCTACGGTTCGATCAGCGTCGGCAACTGGAAGGGTGGCGCCTTCACCAACGACAAGAATGGCGCCTTCACCCATTGCTCGGCGGGCACCACGTATCAAAGCGGCATCTTCTTCATGGTGTCGATCGCCGAGAATGGCAGCTGGCGGCTCGGCTTTGCACATGAGAGCTGGCGCCTGACGGCGGGCGAGGCCTTTCCGCTCGCGCTGACCTTCGACGGCCAGCCGGCCTTCAACGTCCACGGCCTGCCGCTCGGCACGCAGCTCGTGAACGTCGAGATGCCGGTGAACTCGGCGCTGATCAACCAGTTCCGCAAGGCGCGCCAGATGACCGCCTTCGCGCAGGGCCAATTGTTTCAGTTCAACCTCAATCAGACCGCGCAGCTGCTGCCGGCACTGCTCAACTGCGTCGTCTCGGTGAAGAAGAACGGCGTCGCCAATGCCGGCGAGTTCGCGGTCGCGACAAAGCCCGCGGCTGTGCCGCCGCAGCAGGCGGCTCCGGGGCCCACGCAGAAACAGGCGAGATCGGGGACGGGGACCGGCTTTGTGGTCAGCAGCAGCGGCCACGTCGTCACCAATCACCATGTTGTCGGCGGCTGCAGCGAGATCACGGGCAACCTGAGCGGCGAGGCGCCGGTCAAGCTGCGCCTGGTGTCCGATGACGAGACCAATGATCTCGCGTTGCTGCAGGCGCCGACCCCGTTCAAGGATGTCGTCAGCCTCAGGCAAAACCCCATCCTGGTCGGCAACGGCGTGGTGGCGATCGGTTATCCCTATCACGGATTGCTGACATCCGATTTCACGGTCACCACGGGCATTGTCTCTTCGTTGAGCGGCATCCTCAACGATACCCGTCATCTGCAGATCAGCGCCGCCGTGCAGCCCGGCAACAGCGGCGGTCCGCTGTTCGATCTCACCGGCGCGGTGGTCGGCGTCGTGGCTGCCAAGCTCGACGCGGTCAGGATGGCGCGGGCGACGGGGACCATCCCGGAGAACATCAACTTCGCGATCAAGACCGGTGCGCTGCGCGACTTTCTCGACAACAGCGCGGTGGCGTACCGGACCGCCGAGTGGCGCGAGGAGATGAAGAAGGAAACCGCCGAGATCGCCAAGGATGCGCGCGGCTACACGCTGCTGATCACCTGCACGGTGAACGAGCAGAGCGCGAACGCGAAGCGGGGAAATTGAGACCTCCGCTACGCCTTCTTCCCGTCCTTACGGCAGGACGACTGCATCTGGGTACCGGCCGCGCGTCTTTCCTTGCGACGTCCGGGCAGCCTCCGGCTACTTTGCATGGGGTTGTTTTCGATATTTTGGCAATGGGCGCCTGCGACGTACGGGCGGGGTGAGCTCAACCGAGCCGCCGCAGCGTATGCACGGTGACCTCGGCCGGACAGTTCAGCCGCACCGGCGCGAGGCTGGTGCCGGCGCCGGTCGATGTGTAGCCGGCAAGCGCGCCGAAGCGCCAGGCGCCCTTGCCCATCCGGCGCGGCAGCCGCGCCTCCAGCTTGATGGGGATACCGCCGGGCAGGCAGAGCTGGCCGCCATGGGTATGGCCGCTCAGCATCAGGTCGAAGCCGGCCGCCGCCGCCGCGCGATAGGATTCCGGCGTGTGCGCCAGCAGGATCGAGAATGCATCGCGCGGGATCGCCACGGCAGCCTTTGCGATGTCGTCGGTGCGATAGAAATGCGCGTCGTCGATCCCGGCGAGGTGGATCGCCGCGCCATCGCGCGTGATCGGCTCCTGCTCATTGAACAGCATCCTGATGCCCATCGCCTCCAGCGCCGGCGTCATGCGGATGCTGTCATGATTGCCGAGGATGCCGTAGCGCGGCAGCTTGATCCGCGCGCACAGATCCCGCATCAGCGCGAGGCTCGTTTCAAACGGCCCGTACGTCTTGCCGCGGTAGTCGCCGGTGAGAACGCAGATATCGCAGGCGATATCGCGCACGATGTCCATCAGATGCCGCATCGCGTCTTGGCTGATGTCGGCGTGGAGATCGCTGAGATGCAGGATGGTGAAGCCGTCGAAGGCCGCCGGCAACCGCGCCGACGTCACCAGATTGCGCCGCACTTCGACCCGGTCGGCGTTGCGCCGCGCGCGGCCGTGCAGGCCGGTCACCTTGAGCGCGGACTCGATGATCCGCGGCGCCAGCTTCCAGTTCTCGACATTGAACACCAGCGTGCCCTGGCCGAACAGCTGTTTCTCGTGCGCGGCCTCGATCCCAAGCCGGCGCACCACATGGTCGGCGCCGATCCGCTCGATCAATCCCTGCAATGCCGTGTCGGCCATGTTCCCCGTCGGCCCGCGGTTTGAAGCGCGGACCGGCGCGACACTATCATGCGCAATCCCGGTGGGGATACCGCCGGCACTCAGACCACGGGAACCCGCTTCGCGGCGACCGCGGCCGGCGAGATCACCTCGATGTCGAGCGGCACCTGCCAGCGCTCGGTGAAGCGCACCTGCGGCGGTGCATTGCCGTTGCGCCCGCCCCGCAGCACGAAGCCGTCGTAACCCGAGTTCATCACCTCGTTGCACTTCTGCACATAGATCGGGAAGCCGCCGATATAGGGCATGAACACGCGGGGACGGCCCGGGATGTTGGCGCCGACATACCAGGAGCTGCAGGTCGAGCGCAGCGAGACCGTGGAGACGTCGTTGACATGGGCGACCCAGGCGTCCTCGTCGTCGCGGACCGCCTCGATCGTGCCGGCGCCGATGTCGCGCATGTGACTGATGCAATCCGCCAGCCAGTCGACATGCTGCTCGATCGCCTGGATCATGCTGGCAAGCACCGATGGGCTGCCGGGCCCGGTGATCATGAACAGGTTCGGAAAGCCCTCGGAGGCAAGGCCGAGATAGGCGCGCGGGCCCGCCCGCCATTTCTCGGCCAGCGTCTGCCCGCCGCGGCCGGTGATCGCGATCTTGTCGAACGAGCCGGTCATAGCCGCAAAGCCGGTGGCGGAGACGATCGCATCGAACTTGTATTCGGTGCCGTCGACGATAATGCCTTCGGTCGTGAAGCGCTCGATCGGCGTCGTCGACACGTCGACCAGCTTCACGTGCGGCAAATTGTAGGTCTCGAAATAATCGGTGTCGACGCAGAGCCGCTTGCAGCCGAACACGTTTCGCGGGCACAGCAGCTCGGCGGTGGCGGGATCCTTGACGATGCCGCGGATCTTCTCGCGCGCGAAATCGGCGATGGTGTCGTTGGCGGCCTTCTCGAACAGGAGATCGCCGAACGCGCCGAGGAAGGGCAGGCCGCCGCGCTGCCAGGCTTCTTCGTATTGCTGCTCGCGCTCCCGCTCGCTCGCCTGCAAGGCGGGCTGGGCGTTGAACTGGAAATAGAAGCCAGTCGGGCGCGCACGGGCCTTGGCGCGCAGCTCCGGATAATGCGCCTTGGCTTCCCTCAGATATTCCGCCGACAGCCGCTCGTTCCATGCCGGCACCGACCAGGTCGCGGTGCGCTGAAATACCGTGAGCTCGGAGGCCTGCTGCGCGATGATCGGGATCGACTGGATCGCCGATGAGCCGGTGCCGATCACGCCGACGCGCAGGCCGGTGAAGTCGACGCCCTCATGCGGCCATTCGCCGGTGTGATAGATCGGCCCGCGGAAATCCGCCATGCCTGGGAAAGCCGGCCGGTTCGGCGCCGACAGGCAGCCGACCGCCATGATGCAGAACTTTGCGGTGACCCTGTCGCCGCGGTCGGTCTCGATCAGCCATGTGCCTGCCTGCTCGTCGAAGGTCGCCGCGGTGACGCAGGTGTCGAACACGATCTGGCTGCGCAGATCGAAGCGATCGGCGACATGATTGGCGTAGGCGAGAATCTCGGGCTGCGGAGAATACTTCTCCGACCAGCTCCAGTCCTGATCGAGTTCCTCGGAGAACGAGAAGGAATATTGCAGGCTCTCGACGTCGCAACGCGCGCCGGGATAGCGATTCCAGTACCAGGTGCCGCCGACCCCGCCGCCGGCCTCATAGACCCGCGCGCTGAAGCCGAGTCCGCGCAGCCGATGCAGCATGTACATGCCGGCGAACCCGGCACCGATCACCACGGCATCGAACGTTCCGGTTTCGGCAGGGCGCGCAGCCTTGCGCGCGGTGCTCTCCTGAGCCATGGGCCGTCTCTTCCCTATATCGTTATGTCTGTCCGCGCCTCGTTGGACGCGGTGGGCAAAGATTAGGGCGAGGGCGGCGCGGCCCGCAAGCGCAGGCGTTGCTCCGTCGGGTATGGCTCCTATGCCGCGAGGCGAAGGGCTGCGGTATCCGGGCGCTGCTTCACTCCAGCCGCTGGACCTTGGAACAGAACCACACGACCGTGCCGATGCCGCCGATCCAAAGCAGCAGGGATGGTGCCGGTCAGCGCTGCGGTAACGCCGCTTTCGAACTCACCGAATCGCTTGGAGGCGCGTGCTTACGCTCCGGCGAGACTGGCCGCGGCCTCGTCGATGAAGGCCGTCACCTCGTCCGGCTTCGAGGCCAGCGAGGCGTGGCCGGCAGCGAGCGTGATGATCTTGCGGGGCTTCATCCGTTCCGACATCCGCTTCTGATTGTCGGGGTTGATCATCCGGTCTTCGCTGGAAATCTGGTACCAGACCGGCTTCTTTTTCCAGGCCGGCGCGGTGACGTTGTCTCCGAACGTGCTGGCGAGCGGTGCCTTCTGGGTGACTGCCATCACCAGCGCTTCATCGGCGGGCAGATCCTGGCAGAAGCTCTCGTGAAACTTGTCAGGCTTGATCCAGAGATAGCCGTCGCTATCCGGTGCGACATTGGCAATCGCCGCCGGTGGGAGGCCCGCGGTGATGGCGCCGGGGCTCTCGCCGGCGTCCGGCGCGAAGGCCGCGATGTAAACGAGGCCGACCACGTTTGGCAGATCGCCGGCTTCGGTGATGACTGCGCCACCATAGGAATGGCCGACCAGCAGCGTCGGGCCGACCTGCTGCTTGACCATCTTGCGCAGGCGTTCGGCGTCGTCGGCGAGCGAGGTCAGCGGCATCTCGACCGCTTGCAGGCCGGTGTGCCCCTTGCGCGAGAGTGCGACGATCACCTTGCTCCAGTGCGCCGCGCCTCCCCAGAATCCGTGAACCAGAACGATCGTCGGCTTGCTGCTCATGTTCGGCTCCTCTGCTGGATCGGTTAAGGAAACGCGGTCAGGATGAGCGGGCATCCAGCGGCCGTCAACGAGACAAGGCGCGGCCGCATCGCGCCGGTGTCACGATGTCGTCACCAACAGGCGGCAGTCGTCGACCGGGCTGTTCAGCCGTCGGTGGATTTCACGATGCGGATCAGCTCATCGCCGTAATGCTCGAGCTTCTTGTCGCCGATCCCTGCGATGTTGCGCAGCTCGCCCAGCGTGTCCGGCCGCATCGCGGCGATGCCGTCGATGGTGGAATCGTGCAGAACGACATAGGCCGGCACGCCGCGCTGGCGCGCGACGTCAGAGCGCCAGGCGCGTAGCGCCGCATGCAGCGCGGGATTTGCGACGCCGCCTGGGCTGTCGGCCGCGGGCACAAGCTCGCCGCGGCGCGACTTGCCGCGGACTGCGCGGTTGCGCGCGCCTTCCGGCTGCTCGCGCAGCATCACCGCGGTCTCGCCCTTCAGCACGCCGCGGGCGCTGTCAGTCAGAACAAGCGCGCCGAACGCGTCGCTGTCGGCGCGCAGATGGCCCATCGCCACCAGCTGGCGCAGCACCGCGCGCCATTGCTTCTCGTTGAGCTCGCGGCCGATGCCGAACACTGACAGCTGGTCGTGGTTGAACTGCTTGACCCGTTCGGTCAGCCGCCCGACCAGCACGTCGATCAGGTGCATGGCGCCGAAACGCTGCCCGGTGCGGTAGACGCAGGACAGCAGCTTTTGTGCAAGCACTTTGCCGTCGCGGACGCGCGGGGGCGTCAGGCAGTTGTCGCAATTGCCGCAGCTTTCCTCCGCGCGGGCCTCGCCGAAATACCCGAGCAGGCGATGCCGGCGGCAATGCACCGTTTCAGCCAGCGCAACCAGGGCGTCGAGCTTGCCGACCGAGACGCGCTTGAAGGCGTCGGAGCCGGTCGATTCATCGATCATGCGGCGTTGCTGCACGATGTCGGACAGGCCGTAGGCCATCCATGCCGCCGACGGCTTGCCGTCGCGGCCGGCACGCCCGGTCTCCTGGTAGTAGGCTTCGATGCTCTTCGGCAAATCGAGATGCGCGACGAAGCGCACGTCGGGCTTGTCGATCCCCATGCCGAAGGCGATCGTGGCGACGATCACGAGCCCGTCCTCGTTGAGGAAGCGGTCCTGATGCCGGGCGCGCACGCCGGCATCGAGACCGGCATGATAGGGCAGCGCCGCAATGCCGGCCTCGCTGAGCGCCGCCGCGACATCCTCGACCTTGGCGCGGGAGAGGCAATAGACCACGCCGGCGTCGCCGGCATGCCGCTCCTTGATGAAGTTCTTCAGCTGCGTGGTCGCATTCTGCTTGTCGACGATCTCGTAGCGGATATTGGGCCGGTCGAAGCTCGCGACGTATTGCGGTGCGTCGGTCAGCTGCAGCCGCTCGGCGATCTCCCTTCGGGTCAGCGCGTCTGCGGTCGCGGTCAGCGCGATGCGCGGCACTTTCGGGAAGCGCTCGGCGAGTGCGGACAGGCCGATATATTCCGGGCGGAAGTCATGGCCCCATTGCGAGACGCAATGCGCCTCGTCGATCGCAAACAGCGCGATCTGCGCCTGGCCGAGCAGATTGAGGCAGCGCGGTGTCAGCAGCCGTTCCGGTGCCACATAAAGCAGGTCGAGATCGCCGGCGAGCAGCCGTCGCTCGACCTCGGAGGCTTCCTCATAGGACAGCGTCGAGTTCAGCACTGCGGCGTTGACGCCGGCTTCAGTGAGGCCCGCGACCTGGTCGCGCATCAGCGCGATCAACGGCGACACCACGATGCCGCAGCCGTCGCGCAGCAGCGACGGCAATTGGTAACACAGCGACTTGCCGCCGCCGGTCGGCATCAGCACCAGGCAATTGCCGCCATCGGTGACGTGGCGGATGATCTTTTCCTGCGCGCCGCGGAAGCCCGACAGGCCGAACACGGAACTGAGCACGGACAGCGCATCGCGAGACGGGGCGGAGGCGCGATCGAGGGCGGGCTGGGCGGTCATGATCCCTTGCGCGATCCCTTTGAAATTTCCCAGGATTTCCTTGGGGTCAACAGGCGGTGATCGAGGTCTTCTGGCCGAACGATACCGGAACGAAAGGTGTTAATACACGTCCCAACAACAAACTCAATTCAGCATGACTGGTCAGCTGCGGATCATCACAGGCATTGCCGCGATCGTGCTGGTCGCGGGCTCGGCAGTGGGCCTCGCGGTCGCCTGGCGACCGCAGATTGCCGCCATTGCGCCGCCGCGGGCCGATACCTTCGACCCCGATGTGGTCAAACGCGGCCGCGAACTCGCCGCGATCGGCAATTGCAACACCTGCCACACCGTCCAGGGCGGCGCGACTTATGCCGGCGGGCTCCCGGTTCCAACGCCGTTCGGCATCGTCTTCTCATCCAACATCACGCCGGATGCCGAAACCGGCATCGGGCGCTGGCCGGAGGAGGCGTTCGTCCGCGCGATGCGCTCGGGCGTGGCGCGCGATGGCCAGCATCTCTACCCGACCTTTCCCTATGACCATTTCACCAAGGTCTCGGATGCGGACGACCGGGCACTTTATGCGTTCCTGATGACGCGACAGCCGGTCCACGCGTCGCCGCCGGCGAATCAGCTGTCGTTTCCGCTCAACTATCGACCGCTGATTGCGGGGTGGAAGCTGCTGTATCTGCGCAGCGGCGATGTCCCTCAGGACTCGGCGAAGGGCGCGGAATGGAACCGCGGCGCCTATCTGGTGGAGGGGCTCGCGCATTGCGGCGCCTGCCACACGCCGCGCAACGCCCTTGGCGCCGAGCGCGTCAATGCGCAGTTCTCCGGCGGCGAGGTCGACTACTGGCACGCCTACGCGCTGAACGACACCTCGCACGCCCCGGTGCAGTGGACCGCCGACGCGCTCTACGCCTATTTGCGCCACGGCTGGCAGGTCGATCATGGCACCGCGCGCGGGCCGATGGCTGAAGTGGTCGGTAATCTGGCGACAGTGCCCGACAGCGACGTGCGGGCCATCGCCGTGTACATGGCCGATATCTCGGGCGCGCCGGGGCCGGATCGCAAACGGCCAGCCGACGTCGTGGCGCAATCGCCTTCGGATGATGCGGCACAGGCCCATGCGGCCGGCGCGGCGATCTATGCCGCGGCGTGCGCCTCCTGCCATGAGGGCAACCGCGCGCTGCCCTATGGCGGTGTCAATCTCGCGCTCAGCACGGCGATCGCAAGCCCCAACCCGCGCAACCTCCTCAATATCATGCTGTCGGGCGTTGGCGCCGTCGAAGGCGAGCGCAGCCCGATCATGCCGGGCTTCGCCGCCAGCATCGATGATGCGCAGATGGTCGCGCTCACGGCCTATCTGCGCGTCCGATTCGGCAAGCGGCCGGCGTGGGCCAATCTCGACAAGGCGGTGCGCGATGCGCGGGCGGTGCAGGCCGCGTCGCTTGCGGCGCGCGACACGCCATAAGAATCCAGACAGCGAGGCAAGCCATGATGACATTGAAGGTCAATGGCAGGGATCATCAGGTCGATGCGGAACCGGATACGCCACTGCTCTATGTGCTGCGCAATGATCTGGCGCTCAATGCCGCCAAGTTCGGCTGCGGGCTCGGGCAATGCGGCTCCTGCACGGTGATCGTCGACGGCAAGGCGGTGCTGTCCTGCGTCACGCCGCTGGTCCTGGTCGAAGGCAAGCAGGTGACGACGCTCGAGGGGCTCGGCACCGTGGCCGCGCCGGCGCCGATCCAGCGCGCCTTCATGGAGGAGCAGGCGGCGCAGTGCGGCTACTGCATCGCCGGGATGATGATGCGCGCGCAGGCGCTGCTGATGCGCAACCCGAAGCCATCGGATGCGCAGATCCGCGCCGAGCTGGAGCCGAATCTCTGCCGCTGCGGCACCCATATGCGCATCCTGCGCGCGGTGCACCGCGCCGCCAGGTTGATGGATACGGCCGACACCGCAAGCGACAGGAGCGTCCGATGACCGCGCCGGTGGTTCTCGATCGCCGCAGTGTGCTGGCCGGCGGCGGCGCGCTGATCGTCAGCTTCTCGCTGCGCCATGCGGTGGCGCAGGAGCAGAAGGCTGCGCAGAGCCCGGAGTTGCCGGGCAGCTTGGCGAAATCGCCCAATCTGGATTCCTGGATCCGTATCGATGCCAATGGCCAGGTCACAGCCTTTACGGGCAAGGCCGAACTCGGCCAGGGATTCCGCACCGCGTTCCAGCAGATCGCGGCCGAGCAGCTCGATATTCCCTTCGATGCGCTGAAGGTGATCACCGCCGACACCAAACTCACGGCGAACGAGGGCTACACGTCCGGCAGCCATTCGATGCAGGACAGCGGCACGGCGATCCTGCATGCCGCAGCACAGGCGCGCATTTTGCTGGTGGCCGAGGCGGCAAAGCGTTTCGACTTGCCGCCCGACGGCTTGCGAACCGAGAATGCGGCCGTCGTCGCTCCCGATGGCCGGCATCTCGGCTATGGCGAGCTTGTTGCCGCGGACATGTTGCACGTCCAGGCGCAACCGACATCGAGCCTGAAGGATCCGGCGAGCTTCAAGGTGATGGGCCAGCCGGTGCCGCGCGTCGACATTCCGGCTAAGGTCACGGGCGGCGCCGCCTATGTGCAGGACATGCGGCTTCCCGGCATGGTGCATGCGCGCGTGGTGCGCCCGCCGAGTTACGGCGCGCAGCTCGTGGAATGCGACACGGCCGCGATCGAGAAAATGCCCGGCGTGATTCAAATCGTGCGCGACGGCAACTTCCTGGCCGTGGTGGCGGAGAAGGAATTTTCGACGGTCAAGGCCATGCACGCGCTGGCCGCCGCGGCGAAGTGGCGGGAGAGCGCGAAGCTGCCGAACCAGCATGATCTGGCCAACGTGCTGACTGCGTTGCCCTCACAGGATTTCGCGATCTTCCAGCGTAGCGATCCCACGGTGAGCGGCGCGCGGTCGCTCGAAGCGACCTTTACGCGGCCTTACCAGTCGCACGGCTCGATCGGGCCGTCCTGCGCGGTCGCGCAGTTCGTCGATGGCGCGATGACGGTGTGGACGCACACGCAAGGCGTCTATCCGGACCGCCAGGCGATCGCCGAGATGCTCGGCATGCCGCAGCCGAGCGTCCACCTGATCCATGTCGAGGGCTCCGGCTGTTACGGCCATAACGGCGCCGACGATGCCGCGGCCGACGCGGCGCTGATTGCCCGCGTGCTACCCGGGCGTCCGGTCCGGGTGCAGTGGATGCGCGAGCAGGAGCACGGCTGGGAGCCCTATGGCCCGGCGATGGTGACGAAATTGAGCGCGTCGCTCACGGCCGACGGCAAGATTGCCGACTGGAATTTTGCGGTGTGGAGCAACACCCATTCGATGCGGCCGGGCGGCGCCGGCGCGCTGCTTGCGGCCCAGCACATGGCGCGATCATTCGCGGTGCCCGCACCAAAGCCGTTGCCGCTGCCGGAAGGTGGCGGCGATCGCAACGCGATCCCGATCTACAATTTTCCGAACGCGCGTGTGATGCATCACTTCATCCCCGCGATGCCGCTGCGGATCTCCGCGATGCGCGCGCTCGGCGCCTATCACAACGTGTTCTCGACCGAGAGCTTCATGGATGAACTGGCCGCTCTCGCCGGCGCCGATCCGGTCGAGTTTCGCCTCAGGCATCTCGACGACCGGCGCGGCCGCGCGGTGGTCGAGAAGGCCGCGGAGGAATTCGGCTGGACGCGCGGGCAGCCGCCGCCGCGAAATCGCGGCTACGGCTTCGCGTTCGCGCGCTACAAGAATCTCGCCGCCTATTGCGCCATCGCGTCCGAGGTCGAGGTCGATCGCGAAACCGGGCGGGCCCGGCTGGTGCGCGCGGTCGCCGCCGTCGACGCCGGCCAGGTCGTCAATCCGGACGGCATCACCAACCAGATCGAGGGCGCGATCGTGCAGTCGACGAGCTGGACGCTGTATGAAAGCGTCACCTTCGATGAGACAAGGATCACCAGCATCGACTGGCAGACCTACCCGATCCTGCGCTTCAATGCGGTGCCCGACAGCATCGCCGTCCACATCATCAACCGCCCCGGCCAGCCCTTCCTCGGCAGCGGCGAGACCGGGCAGGGGCCGGCCGCCGCCTCGCTCGCCAATGCCATCGCGCATGCAACCGGCAGGCGGCTGCGCGACCTACCGCTCAGTCGCAAACGGATCAAGGACGCGATCGACGCGTGAAATGAAGTTGATTTGGATTGATCTCACCGCAAACTCGTTGCACCTCTCCCGCTTGCGGGGTCGAGACGAGCGAAGCTCGCTCTTAGGTCGCATCGCATCGAAGATGCGATGCGGGTGGGGGCTCTTTCCTCGATGTGACTCGCGGTGATACCCCCACCCCAACCCTCCCCCGCAAGCGGGAGAGGGAGCAGGCTGCCTTCTCGGTTGCTAAATCATTCTCTAAGGCTGTCAGACTGTCGGCGCGGGTGGCGCCGGGGGCAGCGTCATTGGCTCGACCTTGTAGGTCGTCGGCATGTTGATCGGCTTGTAGGCCGGATCCTTCTCCATGCGCTCCAGCACCGAGGCATGGATGGTCGCGCCGTCCGCAATCGGCCTTGGCTCGCCGCGCGGCAGATAGAAGCCGACGAAGGATTTCCGCTCCGGCCATTCCTTCCATTTGTCGCTCTTCGGAATCCATTCCAGGATTTCCCAGGCGGCGGTCAGCGAATTGTGCAGCGGGGCGGTCGCGCTCGGCGGCACATAGTCGTGCTTGTGCGGCGGCAACGGCATCCCCCAGGCGAGATGATCGATCAGCGCCTGATCCATGTGCAGCCCGGCCGCCTTGGCCTGCTCGAGCATCCAGATCAGCGGAAACTTTGACGGCCCGCTCTGGTCTTCCGGATAGCCGCCGCCGACGTCGGAATGCACGCCGGCAAACCAGACCTGGCGGATGTCCTGCTCCACCTCCGTTGCCGGATCGAACGGATCTGAGCGGAATTTCTGCGGCTCGATCCAGCGATTGAGTCGGAACATGCGTCTGCGTTCGTCGATCGAGATCGCCTGGCGGAACCGTTTGACGCTGGAATTGGTGCGGGTGAACAGCAGCGTCTGCAGGTCGAACAGGAAGTTGTCCTGCCGCGGCACGATGATCGAGGCCACGGTGTCCCAGACCCCGACGAACTCGATGTCGATGTTGCGGCCGCCGGCAATCTGGCTGAAATGCCAGGCTTCCTTCAACGGAGCATAGTCGAACGAGCCGTCGGACTTCTGGGCGTCGGAGCTGGCTTTCTTGTAGGTGCCGAAGGCGTAGCTCGCGAGGTCGAGCTGGTCGACGGGCAGCAGGCCCATCACATGGACGAAGGCGGCGAGCACGCGCACCGTGTAGGCACCGCGGCTGAAGCCGAACATCCAGACCCGGTCACCGGGCTCCCACGTTCGGCACAGGAACAGGTAGGCGCCGAGCGTGTCCTGGTCGAGACCGGCGCCGAAGGCCAGCCCGAACAAGCCGCGCATCTGCTGCTTGAAGCGGCCCCAGGCGTTTTGCAGGCCGATGGTGCCGAGGCCGGGATGATAATAGATCCGCTGCCGGTCATTCTTGTCGGCGACGCGGAATAGCTTCAGTACGTTGGAAATATTGTCACCGATCTCGTTGCCGGTGCCGTCGCAACAAATCACAATATCCTTCGGCATCCGTTACCCTCGCGGTCGCCGTGAAAATTCGCGGCTTCTATGTACGGCAGAATGCGGTGAAAATTCAATCTCCAATTGAAGACGGTTCTGTGGCGGCGGCGTGATCGCCGGTGGTTCCGGGACGCCGAAGCGCGATGCGCGCCGACGTTGCCTGCCTTTGGATCGAATTGAATCTCGCAACGGCTGCGCCAAGGACGGCGTCGCTCAACTCGCCGATGCCCGGCCGTGACGAAATTTTCGTGAGAGACTCAATTGCGTTCGCGATGCTACGGGTCGGCCGCCAATGCGCTCCCAGAATTCAATTGCAACACTTTGGAAAAGGTGAAAATCTGCCCGTCGATCATTGCTATATGCGTCGACATTCTCTCCCTTTCAGGGACTCCGCGGTGCACGCGATCATCTTTCCTGCTGCCTCCCGCAGCTTCCTCAACAACAACAGGAACGGGTCGGCATGAGCCCTCAAGCTCTCGTGACGGCCATTCTCTCAGGACTTGTGGTGGCGGCGTTCGGGCTGTTCTGGTGGGTCGGCAGCTATTCCGATCGCGTGTTCGCAAACAGGTTTCGCACCCGCTTTCCGGAGAAGACGCTGAGCTACACCGGCGACCAGCTTGGCGAGCTGGTGCAGTCCGATCTGCGGATGAAGTACGTCTTTCCGATCCTGTTTCCGTTCGATCTGATCGTGATGCTGGCGCTGGCGGGCGCGATGGGCGCGGCATCATCGCACTGGCTCAGCTGGATCTATCCGTCCGCGGCGTGGCTCGGCCTGGTGGTGCCGGCAGTGTACCTGCTCAGCGACCTGATCGAGGATTGTCTCCTGGCATGGCTGCTGCTGCAAGGCGACCCGCATGCGGCGGCGCGATCGGTCTCGATCCTGAAGGCGATCACGACGATCAAGCTGGTCGGCATCTTCGCCTCGATCGCGCTGACATTGGCGGCGTTCGTCGGGTGGCTGTTCCACGGCGAGTCGCTTGCCATCTAAAGCGCGGCCGGCGGCCTTACTGATACGTCGCAACGATATCCGACACGGCGCGCTCGAGCTGCTGCGCGGTCGCGCATTGGCGCACCACGCTGCAGAAGGTCGCGTAGCGCGGCATCTCGGAATCGCCAAAACCCCAGACCATGCGGCCCTCGGGGTTGAGCCAGACCAGCCGTTTGGAGCGCTCGCCGATCCGGCGCAGAATGTCGGCGCGCGGATCGAGATTGTTGCTGCGGGCGTCGCCGAGCACGATCACCGTGGTCTGCGGCGTGATCGCGCTCATCCAATTGTCCTCGAAATCGGCGAAGGAATTGCCATAGTCGGACGAGCCGAAGCCGACCTTGGACATGATCTCCTTCATCGCCTCTTCCGGCGAATTCGACTCCAGGATGTCGCTGACCTCGATCAGGTGGCCCGAGAAGGCGAATGAGCGGACGTCGTCCACGACCTCGTGCAGGCTGTGGATCAGGAGCAGGAAGAAGTCCGAGACGCGGGCGACCGAGCCCGAGACGTCGCACAGCGCGACGATCTTCGGCCGGTCGCGATGCTTGCGCTTCCAGGCGGTGAGGAAGGGGACGCCGCCCCAGGCCGCATTCCGGCGCAGCGTGCGGCGGACGTCGAGATGGCCGCGGCGCTGGCGCTTGCGCGGCTTGGAGTAGCGCTCGCGCAGCCGGCGCGCGATCTGGCGGATCAGCGTGCGCATCTGCTCGACCTGCCGCGGCTCGATCCGTGCCAGCGGCGCGTTGCGCAGGATCTCGTTGCGCAAATTCTCCGCTTCCTCGCGCCCGTACAGCAGCAGGGCCTGCGAGACCGCATCGCGAACGGTGCCGCGCAGGCCGTTGAGCGCCTCCTGCAACCTTTCGGCGAGCGCGGGATTGCGCGTGGTCAGGTCGTCGATGTCGTCGCGCAGGCGCTGGATTCCCATCGCATCGAGGATGCGGGTCTGGAAGATGCCGCGCTGGGTGAAGTAGCGGATATCTGGCAGCGAGGCGGCGCCGGAGGCGTTGGCGATCGCGCTCGATATCGCGGAGCGATCCTGCGACAGCAGCATCTGCGCCAGCGGCCCGACATTCTCGCTGGCGGCGCCGGCCGAGGCATCGCCATGCTCGTCGGCCGACGGGTTGGCGCCGGATTCGCTGCCGTCGTCGGTCTTGCTCTGCTCGGCGTTGTTCTGCTGCGGCTCGGGCTGGCTGAAGAACAGGTCGAAGCATTCGCCGAGCGCGCGCTTCTCGTCCTGCGTCTTGGCAAGCGTCAGCAGGAAGGTGTCGCGCAGGATGTCGCGATCGGCAAAGCCGACCTGGGCGACCGCCCGCATCGCATCGATGCTTTCGGCGGGCGAGACCCGGACCCCGGCCCCCCGCGCCGCACGAAAGAAGCGATGCAGGTTCTCGCGCATCTTGGTCTAGCTGAACACGCCCTGGCGCGACGCCTTGGCGATGAAGGACGAAATCTGCGGCGTCGCGGCCTCGATATCGGCCTCGTATTTCAGGAGCACGTTGAGCGTGTCCTTGACGATCTCGTGGTCGAGCTCGCTGGCCTGCAACAGCACCAGCACGCGCGCCCAGTCGATCGCCTCGCTGACCGAGGGCAGCTTCTTCAGGTCGAGCGAGCGGATCTCGTGGATGAAACCGACCATCTGCTTGCGCAGGGTCTGCGAGATGCCGGGCACCCGGCTCTCGACGATGCGCTCCTCCAGTTTCTGCTCGGGGAAGCCGATGTGCAGATGCAGGCAGCGCCGCTTCAAGGCGTCGCCAAGATCGCGCTCGCTGTTCGAGGTCAGGATCACGGTCGGCGGCGCCACCGCGGAGACGGTGCCGAGCTCGGGGATCGTGACCTGGAAGTCCGAGAGGATTTCCAGCAGCAGCGATTCGAATTCGGCATCCGACTTGTCGATCTCGTCGATCAGCAGCACGCAGCCGGCGGGCTGCTCCAGCGCCTGCAACAGCGGCCGCGGCTCGACGAATTCCTTGGAGAAGAACACGTCGCCGAAGGTGTGGAGCTGGTCGAGCGCAGCGGCCAGCGACTGCGCGCCGCCAAGCACCTCGCCGAGCTTGTCCTTCAGGATCTGGGTGTAGAGCAGCTGCTTGGCGTATTTCCACTCATACAGCGCCTTGGCCTCGTCGAGGCCCTCATAGCATTGCAGGCGGATCATCTTCATGCCGCGCCATGCGGCGATCGCCTTCGCCAGCTCGGTCTTGCCGACGCCGGCAGGGCCCTCGACCAGGATCGGCTTCTCGATCTGCTGCGACAGATAGACCGCGGTCGCGATCTGCCGGCTCGCAATATAGCCTTGCGCGGCGAGGCCGCTTTCCACGGCCTCGATCGAGGCGGTGGGCCTGGTGTCAGCCACGAGGATCAGCTCCGAATTTGCCTTGAACTCGGACCTGTTCTGCGCCCGTTGCGGACAAAGCACAAGGCTCGTTTGGCCCGCAAAGGCATGGCGTTAGCGCAAGGGTTCCGGGGTATTTCCGCCAAGCGCAAATACAGTTGTTAGCGTGTGGTTCGAACCTCCCCTTGAAAAGGGGAGGTCGCTTTGCTCGCCAGAGCAAAGCGGGTGGGGATCTACTCTCTCCATTAACACCGGTGTCTGCGGCTGACCCCCATCCCGACCTTCCCCCTTTCAGGGGGAAGGAGAACAGTCTCGTAGCCCGGCTACCGTCAACCCGCGCAGCTCTCGACGAATTCCTTGCGCTGCGGGCCAACGATCTTCTGGTCGATCGCCTACTTCAGGCAGTCCAGATACGCATGCGCCATGCAGAGCTGCATCTGGTCGTGCCGGCTGCGAAACCGCTTCACCTCAGCGTGAGACCGGTCGCGGCTTCAAGCTCACCGATCGCCTGCGCGGCATTCGCGACCTTGATCGTGGTCATGCCCATCTCGCGCGCCGGCTTCAAATTGACGCCGAGATCGTCGAGATAGACGCAGTTCTTCGGGTTCACCTGCAGCGTCTCCACCATCATCCGGTAGATGCGCGGGTCGGGCTTGCGCAGGCCGATCTTCGCGGACTCGATGACGTGGTCGAACAGCGCCATCACCTCGGCGACGTAGAGCGTGCGTCCGCTGCGGCTGCCGATCGCGTTCGCCGGCAGATTGTTGGTGATGCAGCCGGTCTTGAATTTCGCCTTGATGCGCTTCAGCGCCTCGACCATCTCGGGGCGCAGGTCGCCGGAGAGCAGCGGCAGCACGTCCTTGCCGCGCACCTCGGCGCCGAGCGCCTTTGATTCCGTGGCGAACAGCGCGTCGAATGCGTCGATATCGATCTCGGCGCGCTCGAACTTGGCCCAGGCGTTCTCGAGATGATTGGCGGCGTTGGTGCGGCGGATGATGTCGATCGGCAGGCCGCGCTCGGTCTCATAGCGCGCGAATGCCTCGAACGGCGAGGTGGTCAACACGCCGCCGAAATCCCAGATCACTGCCTCGATCAGCAAAGTCTCGATCATCAAAGTCCTGCCCGTTGCAAAGCGGCGGCTTCGCCTCGGATCGTCCGGCCGATTGCAGGACAACAGGGAAACGCGCGTCCAGCCTTCTTTATTGGAATTGCCGCCGATCAGGCAAGCCGCCAGTTCGCGGCAAAATCCACCACGCGGAACCAGCTCACCAGACCATCGGCACCAGGCGATAGCGCACCCGCGCGAGATATTCGGCATAGCCGTCGAGCTCGGCGGTCAGCATCCGCTCCTCCATCAGCGACCGCAAGCCGAGCAGCGCCGCCATCACAGGCACGATGGCAAGGCCATACCAGGATCCCAGCAGCAGCGGCGTGCCGACATAGGTCAGGAGGCCGCTGGCATAGATCGGATGCCGCACATAGGCGTAGGGTCCGGTGGTCACCGCCGCATGCCCGCGCTCGCGCTGGATCTTCACGACCGGCGCGGCGTAGCTGTTTTCCCGGTAGGTCCGGTAGACGATGTAGAACGATGCCGCGATCATCACGGCGCCGGCGCATTGCAACCAGAAGGGCACGATGGATGTCTGGTAGCGGGCTGCGTCGAGCGCCATCAGCGGCAGCCATGTCAGCCACAACAGCGGCATGATCGTCGTGATTACGCGATCCCATCCGGCCTGGCCGCGCGCGGTGCGCCGCTCGGCCAGCAACCCCGGATCGTGCCGGGCGAGCCAGGCTTCGGTGATCAGCCCACCGATCGTGATCTCGAGCAGGAACGCCCAAGCGCCGGCCCATCGCAGCGTGCCGGCCGCGAGAAACAGGAACGTGCCGAGGCCAACACAAGTGAAGGCGGCGCGGCGCAGATTGACGCGAGGGGGACTGCCGTTCTCGTTCATGTTTCTCTCCGGCGGACGGCAACGGCCGCGCCGCCGGATCGGGCGGCCGTTGCGTGCGCGGTTGCGGATCGCGGCCTGCTCGGCGCGCAAAGCCGATTACGGTCTGCGGGTCCAGTTTCGCGCCTGTCCGGAATAGACCTTGCTCGGCAGCGCGCGCGCCGTGGGATCGAGCAGGATCTTCATCGCGGTGTTGAGCCGCTCCTCCGAATGCGGTGAGCCATCATGGCGCATCTGCTGCGGCGCCCCGGGGCCCTGCGGCGGCGCCAGATAGGTCGGCGTTGTCGGCGGAGTGGGGGTGGTGGCGATCTTCGGACGGGCGACAACAGCCGCCTCCATCGGGCGCCGCGCCTGGGCCATGCGTGACGCTGCGGAAGGTGCTTCCGCCGGCGGCGGCGAGGCGGCGCTGTCGGATCCGGATTTGCGGGGCGGTTTTGCCATGGCATCGGCTCCATAGGTTCGGTGATGACGACGACGTCAGGATTTGTCTTCGTCGGATGTGGTGCGTTTGGCGATGATCGGGTTGCGGTCGCTGATCGCGGCGATCAGCGAGGCGTGGCTCACGACTGACGACACGACGATCTTGCCGGATGGTTCGATCCGGCGACCGTTCTGCTGCTGTTGCTGTGGGCTCCTGGCGGTGGATTTCTGCATCACGTCGGCCTCCTCGAAGGTGGGGTGGGGCCCGACAGCGCCGGGCCCCGAGTTTGGCGATCAGATGCCGAAGGCGCCGAGGACACCCGGCAGCGCCTGCGCGACGCCGCCGAGGATTTCTCCCCAGCCCTGCGGGTTGACCGACCCGTTGGTCGCCACGTCGGCAATCCGCTTCGGACCGCGCTCGATGCCCTCACACTGGATCGGGCTACGCACGCTGCCGAAGGTCTCAAAGTCGTTCCTTGCGTACATGTTCAGCTCCTTCTTTCGGTTTGAATTGACGGCAACTACGGGAGGTGGGCACCGACCGGGGCAGCCGTCGCTGGACGTCGCCCAGGGGGTCGCTCATCGCGTCGATCCCCCGGACCACGTGACGCATTCGCGCCACGTTCTGATCTCCTCCAGACGCGGAGGAGCAATCGCGTCAATAGACCTGCCACTGCCGCAGCGGTCCGACCGCCACCGGCACCACGTCGCTCACGTCGATCGTGTACTGATAGACTTCGCGCGCCTGGGTCAGGACCTGGGTCGGATTGAAGAAGCGGTAAGTCACGTCGTGACAAACCGAGTCCGGGCGGCAGATGACGCTCTGGTCGACCTCGACGGTATCGAGCCGCAAGCCCTTCTTGGCGACGTCGGTGAATATCTTCCGCGTGTTGTAGGCATTCATCGCGGAATAGTTCAGCGCGCGATCCTGCGGCGAGAGGCCGACATTGCGGAACTCGTTGTAAATCCGCTCGAGGAAGCCTTCCGCGCCGGCCGGCCAGGTGTCGGGATCGGGTCCGAACAGCGTGTAGAGATCCCACTGATAGAAACCGCGCCAGTCGGTCACCAGCGTCGGCACGACGGTCCCGTTCAGGAGCTTGGTCGTGTTGGCGCTGTCAACCCAGCCGGCCATCGAAATCCGCGCAACACCGCCGCGCGGCGGGAAAGCCGGGGGCGTGGTCGGTGGCGTATCGTCGCCGCCGCGCGCTGCCGGTACCACGGTTCGGGTGTTCGATGGATCGTCATGCGAGACCTCCTGATGCCAGAGCGCCAGGATCAGCGCGGCGAAGAATCCGAGACCGAACACATCGAGCGGCTTGACCGCATAGATCGGGATCGAGTCGATCGTCATCGTCCAGATGATGGCATCGGCATCCGGGAAGTTGTTGCCCGAGCCGCTCGGTGTCGCGCTCTCGCCTTCGGCCTGGTTCAACAGATAGCGCGCCATGATCGCCGGATTGTACGGCGCCGAGGTATCGCCGGATCGGTCGCGCTCCGGCCCGAACGCCGGATCGCCGCGTCCGATCAGGCTGTCGCGCCAATTGGCGATGGCCTGCACGAAGTAGTCGAGGCGCGCCTCCTTGCCGAAATCGTAGAACAGCCGGCCGATCGGGAACGCGAGCTGTCCGGTGGATTCCGCCGCGGCGCCCTGCGGACGCATGCCGCCGCCACAGCCGCAGCTCTTCTCGCTGGTCCGAACCGCGGGGGCTTCGTACATCGGCAGCGCCTGCGGCATCGCGACGGGAAGCGCGTTGCTCGGCATCAGCGCAGGCAGTTGCTGCGGCTGCAGCCAGGCCTGCGGCATCATGCCGGCCGCCGGCATCGCCATCTGCGGCATCATCATCGGCGGCATGACTATCTGCGGCGCCGGCGTTGGCATCCAGACCATGTCGCCGCCCGCGTGGGGGGCGTGATACGGATACGGCGCCGGCGCTGCGATCGGCGCGGCGGCGACGCCGTGATCAACGGGCGCGGCGACGGCCGCAGGCGCTGCGGGCGCAGCAGGCTGCGCTTCGCTTGGCATGATCCCGGCGCTGCTGCGCAGGACCGAGCCGTCCGGCCCGAATATGCGCGGAGCCGATGGTGCAGACATTGCTGATAGATCTCCCATGGAACCCTCTCTGGTTGCAGTTGGCTGAGCGGCGGATGACGGTTGGACGAAAGGGCGCGCGGACACTCCCCGGAAACGGGGAGACGCGGCCGTGGCACCCGACGGCATGACGGCGTCCGCCTGCTCGCCAAGCAGGGCGGCGACAGCCGCGGGAATATCGAGCCGTCCGGCGAGGCAGCGCGAGGCGCTGCCGTCGCTGCGGCAGGGCGCCGCGCTTTCGAGCAGCGCGGCACGGACGGCTTGCGGATCGGCCTTGCGTCCGGTCTGGCGCAGGCACGAGAGCAGCAGGGCGACGACGCCGCTGACGATCGGCGCCGCGAAACTCGTTCCGGAGCGCAGGCTGATATTGCGGACCGGCGAGGCACCGGCGATGTTTTCGCCCGGCGCGAGGATGCCGTTTTCGAGATAGGCGTCGCCGAAATTGCTGAAGGGCAGCGGATTGCCGGCCGGATCGCACGCGCCGACCGCAAGCACCGAAGCGAGGCTGCCCGGCACCTGGACGCAGCGGCATCCGTCATTGCCCGCAGCGGCGACGATCAGCTTGCCGGCGCGTTCGCAGGCGCGGACCGCGTCGACCAGAATGCGGTCGGCTTGGCCGGTCGCGGATTGCTGGCCGCTGCTGATATTGATGACGTCGGCGCCGGCGGCGAGCGCCTGGTTGATCGCGATCGCCAGGGTGCTTTGCGAGGACGGCTCGATCTGCCCGGAGGCGTCCTCGCGATAGATCGAGAACACCGTCGCGCTGCAATTCGGCGCGACGCCGAGCACCGGGCTGCCGGGCGTGCCCATCAGCACGCTCGTGACATGCGTGCCGTGCTCGGACTGGATCATCGGCGAAGCCGGTGCGACGAACTCGCCGCCCCTGGCGACGCGGGCCTGCCTGAGCGAAGGATGATTGAGATCGACGGGGCCGTCGATGATCGCGATCTTCACCGCGGGGTCGCCGCCCGACGTTCTCTGCCACAAGGCAGCGAGACCAGCGATGTTGGCAACTGGATTCATGAAATCAATCCCGACCGGCCTGCCGCAAATCCGTGCAGCCGATCCGTCTTCCGCGGCAATTTGCTTTCACGCAGCGAACCAGCAGAACCGCATGTCGTTGCGTTGGTGCAGTTGTGGCAGCTGTGACGCGAAAGGCCTATTCGCCGCGGTGGATCAGAAAGGATCGAGCCGACGATACGGATCGATCGGTCCATGAGATCGATCCTGCGTTTCGAACGATCGATCGAAGGGTTTAGTCGGGACCGATTTCACCGCACCATTGTGCGTGCCTGGGCAGACATGCGCGTGCATCTGCGCGCCGGTGCGCGAACGCGACCCGCGCATCGGCCGAACACGGAATTCAGGATGTCGGTGTCAGTCGAGCTCGCGGGCCCGATCGGGGATCGCTGCCGATGATGCGATCCACGGTGCTTCGCGCACCCGTCGCATCGCCTGGGCCCTGCGCGGCAGGCCGAGCTTCTGCAGCACGTGATGGACGTGGTGCTTGACCGTCGCAAGACTGAGATTGAGATCGCGCGCGATCTCCTTGTTCGACAGGCCGTGTCCGATCAGCTTGAGAACCTCGCTTTCGCGGCGCGTCAGTCCCTGGTCCGCGTCGATCGTATCCGCTTGACGTTCCATGCAAAACAGCGCGCGCAACAGGCCGCCGGAAATCTCGGCGCTGCAGGCGAGTCGCCCCGATGCCACGTCCGACAGCGCGCGGCAGAGCTCATTGAAGCTGGCGTTCCGGGAAATGTAGCCGCTGAATCCGGCCCGGCCGCAGCGGACCACGTCGCGCCGGTCCTCGTTGAGGCCGAGCGCCACCAGTGCGACATCCGCATGCTCGCTCGCAATCACGCGCACTTCGTCGAGATCGATGCCCTGTGTGACGTCGATCAGAATAACATTCACACTGCCGGTCCCGAGGGTCTCGCGCAGGCCGGCGAGATCGGACACCGCCGCCGCAATCGCAAACTCGGCGTGGTTCTGGAAACTCGAGGTAAGCCCCTCGCTGAACAGCCTGATCGGCGTGACGACCGCTATCCTCATCATTATCCTCTAACTCAACGAAATGACGGATGGAACGCCGTGTTGAGATCGGCGCCGGCATCCAGAAAAGTCATGAAGGTAAGTATGCGATATGCTGCCGGAGGTTGTATGATTGTCGGATCGAAATTACGGCGCTGATGCAGGCACGATCAAGAGACGCAGTTCACATTCGAATGTCGCCCGCGCGCCGGACGCGCGATTCGATGTGTGCGTATGGCGACAAGACGGCGATGTGTGGCGCGTGAACGCAATGGCGCTGCAGGATTCCGGCGGCGACTTCAACGTCGTAGTGATCGACGCGTAGATATTTAGACAATTGACGCGTGCAGGTCTGGATGCTCTGTACAATATTGCGTGTTCTCCAGAGCCTGGTGCGAGCGACGCAATGCCGCGCCTCGGATAGGCTCGATTCAGCAGCAGACCGACGGGGTTTCATGACGAGCGTGATTCGAGCGACAGCTTTTCTGACCCTGTTGGTGGCGACGCCGGCGCTGGCCATCGTCGGCGGCGGCGCGCCGTCGACGGATGGCGTTGCGCGCTCCGTCGTCACCATCGTCGGCTCGCGCGGCAATTTCTGCACCGGTGCGCTGATCGCGCCGAAGGTCGTGCTGACCGCGGCGCATTGCGTGCAGCCTGGCGCCGATTACAAGATCGTCGAATATGGCGCGGACAGGCAGCCGACGCTGCAGGACGTCAGGACGGTTGCGATCCATCCCGGCTTTCGGATGCAGGCGATGACCAGTCATGTCGCGACCGCCGATGTCGCGCTGCTGCAGCTTGCGGCGCCGGCCGCAGGCAAGGCGCCGGCCGCGCTCGGCATGCCAAACATTCCGATCCAGGTCGGCGGCCGCTTCACCATCGCGGGCGTCGGCGTCACCGTGCGCGGTGACGGCAAGAGCGGTGGAGCTACCCGCGTCGCCGGCCTGATCGCGAGCGGCAAGCCCGGCACGTTGCAGATCCGTCTCGTCGATCCGGTCGGGCAGGGTTTGCGCGAAGGGCTCGGGGCCTGCACCGGCGATTCCGGCGCGCCGGTGTTCGAGGACAAGCAGGGCGGCCCCGCCATCGTCGGCGTGGTGAGTTGGTCCACGGGGCCGAACGGCGCCGCCGGCTGCGGCGGCATCACCGGCGTGACGCCGCTGACACTCTATCGCGACTGGGTGATGCAGACCGCGCGGCAGTGGGGTGCGAGCTTTTAGCGCGATGGCGGTCGAACCGCTGACGCGCTCAGAGTTCCGTCATCCTGAGGAGCCGCGAAGCGGCGTCTCGAAGGATGCACGGCCACCAGCCGGGCCGTGCATCCTTCGAGGCTCGCTCCGCTCGCACCTCCAGCGACAAAGGCGAAGCCTTTGCGCGGGGATGACGGGGAAGGAGAAAGCGAGTATCGAACCCTAATGCCCCGCGGCCTTGTTCGCGGCGGCGTTGTTCAGCACGATCAGGCCGTCGACGGCGACGCCGAGCTTGCTGTTGATCAGGAACGGGTTGACGTCGATCGAGGCAATGCGGCCATTGGCGTCTGCCATCAGGTTGGAAAGACCGACCAGCGCCTTCACCGCCGAAGGCTCGTGCAGCGCGGGCTTGCCGCGATAGCCCTTCATCTTCACGCCGGCCTTGGTCCTGGCGATCAGCTCCTTGGCCTCGGCGGCGTCGAGCGGTGCGCCGGCGAGGGCGACGTCCTTCATCAGCTCGATATCGACGCCGCCGGTGCCGAACAGCACGACGGGGCCCATCTCGGCGTCGAGCGAGGCGCCGACCACGAGCTCGAGGTCGGCGTTGACCTGCTGTGCGATCAGGATGCCCTCGAGCTTCGGCTTGCCCTTCAGCTTCTTCACCCGCGCGGTGATGTCGTTGAACGCCTTCTTCACCTCGGCCGCGTTGGCAAGGTTCAGCACCACGCCGCCGATGTCCGACTTGTGCAGGATGTCGGGGCTGACCACCTTGGCGACCACTGGAAAGCCGATTTGCTTGGCGATCTTCACGGCCTCCGCGGCGGTCTGCGCGACCTCTTCCTTTGAGATCGGGATGCCATAGGCCTTGAGCAGCTTCTTCGAGGCGACCTCGTCGAGTGCGGCGGCACCGTTGGCGGCCTTCAGCGTCTTCTCCAGCACCGCGCGCGCCGATGCCTTCGAGCTCGACGCGATATCGGGTACTTCCTTGCGCAGGCCGGCATATTCGATCAGCGACTTGATCGCGCCGACCGCGCGGTCGAGGCCCTGCATGACGGCGATATCGGGCAACGACTTGCGCAGCCCCTTGGTGAATTCGGTGAAGCCGATCGACATCGCGCTGATATAGATCACCGGCTTGTTGGCCTGGCCTGCCATCTCGTTGACGATGCGCAAATTGCGCTCGCGCAGCTCGTGCGGCGCCTTCGGCAGCTCGGCATCGATGATGACGATGTCGGTGTCGGGATCGTCGATCATGATCTTGATCGACTTCATGTAGACGGAGGGATCGACCACCGCGGCAAAGCCCGCGTCGAGCGGATTGCCGACGATACTGCCCGGGCCGAGCATTTTTGCCAGCTGCTCCGAGGCGTTCGGGCTCAGCGGTGCAAAATTCAGCCCGGCGGAATAGAACGCGTCGATCAAAAGCCCGCGCTTGCCGCCCGACAGCGACACCGCCGCGAGGCGATTGCCCTTCGGCGGATCGGCATGGACGAAGCACTCGGTGGTCTCGATCAGTTCATCCAGCCCGCGCACCCGGATCACGCCTTCGCGGGTCGAGATCGCATCGAAGGTCTCGATCGAGCCGGCGAGCGCGCCGGTATGCGCCATCGCCGCGGCGCGGCCGCCTTCGGAGGCGCCGAGCTTGAGCGCGATCACCGGCTTGCCGGCGGCGCGCGCGGCCTTGCAGGCATCGCGGAATACTTTCGTATTCCTGACGCCTTCGAGATAGACCACGATGACGCGGATGCTCGGATCGGCGGCGAAATAGCTCATCAGGTCCGGGGTCTCGAGCCCGGATTCATTGCCGGTCGTGACCATGTAGCCGACGCCGACGCCACGATCCTCCAGCGCCTGGCGGATCGCCATCACGATCGCGCCGGATTGGCCGGCGATCGCCACCGCGCCCTGCTCCATGGTGACGATGCGGTCGTCGATATTGGTGAACAGGTTTTCGCCGGCGCTGAGATTGCCGAGGCAATTCGGGCCGGTAACCGCAAGCCCGGTCTCCTTGATCGCCTGCTTCAGCTCGACCGCGAGCCGCTGGCTCTCTTCATCCTGCAATTCGCTGAAGCCGGAGGTGACGATGGTCGCCGAGCGCGCGCCGGCCGCGGCCGCATCGCGGATCACCTGTACCGCAAACCGGGCCGGCACCAGAACCAGCACATGGTCGGGCTTTTCGGGAAGGCTGGCGAAGTCCTTGTAGCAGGTGACGCCCCAGATCGCTTCGCGCTTGGCGTTGATCGGATAGAGGCCGCCGGCGTAGCCGTATTTGACCAGATTGTTCCAGATTCGTTCGGCGTAATTGCCGGGCTTGTCGGTGGCACCGACCAGCACGATGTTGCTCGGATGCAGCATCGCGTGGATGCTCTTGACGATATCGCTGGCGTCAGCGGGCGGCGCCCATTTGTGGGACACATGAGACGCGGTGCTTGCGAAAGCTTCCATGGAGCCTGCCCTTATCCTTGTTGTCTTTGTTTCCTCTGGCCACGGCGGATCACCGTGAGGCGCGTGATTTTTCATTGTTTTTATGGCGAGGGAAAGGGGGGAGCAACTCATGCTGGCGCAGGTCAGGGCACCGCGCGCAATATCCCGGCAGGCGCAAAATTGATTGCGTATCAGGAACCCGATTCGCCCGGGCGTGAATCCGTTTCGACCAAAGTCGCGTGCAACAGATAACGCTCGGGCCCCGATGTCAGCGCATCGAACGGCCAGCAGGTCGACAGCACCAGTTCATGTCGGTCGGTGAGCGGATCGATCCCCGATTGATCGAAGCGGACCACCGAACTGCGATCGGCCCGATAGCGAAACATCCTGCCGTCGCTTCGCGTGACGTCGATCTCGTCACCGATTGTGACATCCCTGAGAAAGCGAAAATGCGTGTCGCGGTGTGCGGAATAGACCGCCACACCCCACTCGCCGGCATCGACGGTCTGTTCGACATGGCCGGGGCCGAACGCCAGCGCGTGGCCGCTGCTGCCGGCAAGCGCAATTGCGGAAGCGTGCAGGCGCTTCACCTCGATTCGCGCCACCGGCCAGGTATCGGCCCAGCTCCACGGCTTCACCGGCTGGCCGGTCGCGATGCTTTGTGTGAAGGCGCGTTCCAGCAGCACCTGCGCGAGCAGCGCCTTGGCGTGGATATAGGCGCCCTGGCCGAACAGGATCAGGCCGATGAGGGCGAAGGCGAGGGGTAGGATGAAGCGGCGCATGTTGTTCTGCTCTGGCCATTGCGAGAAGCGACTGTCTGACCCTCATCGCGGTGCGTCTCGAAGGATGAGGCCGGTCCGGTGGCCTCGCCCTTCGAGACGCCCGCTTCGCGTGCTCCTCAGGGTGAGGGTAAAAAATTCGCGCGATGCCTTCCTCGGGTGAGAGAAGTTGCGCGCGCGGCCCTTGGGGGACGGGTCGAAGGCCGCGCGCGCTCTTGAAGGAGGAGGTTCGGGGGGGCACCTCCTCCTTTCATCCGACGTCATTGGGGCGACGTCTGACGCCGGTTGAACACCAGGAGGAGAAGGCTGACCGTGAGCAGGATCACGCCCGCGATCATCTTCAGCTCCGCATCGGTCGCGGTCTTCGGCAGCTGGATCGTGCCGGGACCTTGTGTGGCGACCGGTGACCGCTTCAGCGCAGCGAGCTGCACCTTGCCGTCGCCACCGCCGGCGCGCCGCTCGCCCGGTGCGGCCGGCAGACTCGGACGCTCGCCGAACAGCTTCGCAAAATCCCAGCCGGCGGGCAGGTTGAGCGGCAACTCGGAGAGTTTCAGCGGCTCGCCTTCGGGGCGGCTCGGCGTCTTGTCGACCGCGACAAGGCTGGTCAGCCGCGTCACGAGCTGATGCTCCAGCGCCAGCGCGAGGATGGTCTTGTCGGCTTCCTCGGGGCTCTGCTGCCGCGTGGTGCGCGCGACCTCGGCATCGGCGATCTTGCGGCGCGCCCACAGTTTCGACAGGCCCTTGCCTTCAGCGGCATTCGCGAGCGGCAGCGTCACGCTCCACGGACGGTCGCCGATGCGGCCCTTGATCTCGACCGAGCCGGCCAGCTTGTCGAGCTTTGCGGCCAGCACCAGCGGCTCGTCGCGATAGACGTCGGGCAGCGCCGACGGCGTCAGGTCGGCCGTCGCCTCCGAGAATTTCGCCGAGAGGTTCGTCACCGCCGGGTTCTCCAGCTTGGCGAACAGGCCGCGCATGCGCTCGTCGACCTGCTCGACCGAGCCGATATGGGTGAAGGTGCCGCGACCGAGCTCGGCGGCGCGCGTCATCAGATAGGTGTTCGGCGCCGAGCCGATGCCGACCATGAACACCCGCGAGCGGCCGCGCAGCGCGCTGATGGTCTCGAACAATTGCTGCTCGTTGCCGACGGCGCCGTCGGTCAGGAACACGACCTGGCGGACGTAGTTGGCGTCGTCGCGGTTGGTGTCGGAGAGCGCCGCGCGCATCGCCGGCACCATCTCGGTGCCGCCGCGGGCCTGCAGCGCGCTGACGAACGCCGTCGCATTGCCGATATTGGCGCTGTTCGCGGCGACCGGCGCCGGGAACAGCGTGTCCATGGTGTCGTCGAACCGGATCACGTTGAAGCGATCGGTCGGCTGCAGGCGGCCGAGCGCGTAAGTGAGGCTCGCCTTGGCCTGGATCATCGAGGTGCCGCCCATCGAGCCGGAATTGTCGATCACGAAGATCACCTCGCGCGGCATCGGCTTCTGCCGCGCCTGCTCGACCGACGGCGGGGTGACGAAGGCGAGCAGATAGTCGGAATTGCCGACATGCTCGCGGAATAGCCCGACCGACGGCGCCTTCTCGGCGGCCGGCTTCCAGGTCAGCTCGAAATCACGATCGGCCGGCACCGGGCCTTCGGCGAGCTTGACGATGCGCGTGGTGCTGTCGGGGCTCTCGATCTTGACCTGGTGGAAATGGCTCTTCACCTCGCCGAGCGGGAAGCCGGCGTTGAGGCGCACGGTGATGTTGGTCGGATTGACCGGCGCATTCTCCGCCGGATCGAGCACTTCGCTCGCAATGCGGTCGCGGTCCGGCACGGGATCGGTTGACGTGGCGCCCCAGCCGTTGCCATCGGCGCGAAGGTCGACGCTCTGCACCACCGGGCGCGGATTGTAGCGCGGACCGACCACCATCGGCACCCGCAGCGAGAATTCGCTGCCGTTCTGCTGCACCGGCTCCTGATACTCGATCTGCACCAGCACGGTTTCGCCGGGGCCGATATTGGCGACCGAATTGGTGAAGATGTTGGGCCGCTCCTGTTCGGTGAGCGCGACCTTCCGCCCATTCTGCTTGGCCTGCTCATAGATGGCGCGAGCCTGCTGTCGCTCCTTGATGTCGCCGACCACGACGCGGTCGCCGACCACCATCTTCAGTGTGTCGACCGCGCCGCCAGCCGGCAGCGGATAGACATAGGTCGCCTCCACCCACTCTTTGGTCGGGTTACGGAAGATCTGCGTGACGCGGGCGCGGACGGTCGGGCCCGACACCGTGAGGTCGACATCGACGCCGAGCCTGAGCGCATCCCTGTAGCCATCGTCGGTCTTGAACAGCAGCGAGCCGGAACGCGCATCTGATGGCCGCAGCACCGCCTGTTGCGGCAGTTCGGCCGACCACACCGGATCGAAACTCACGAACAAGGCCGCAAAGCCGATCACCAGCGCGACCACACCTTCCACCAGGAAGAACAGCGCAATGCGCATCCTGCGCGACAGGCGGATCTGCGGGCTGCTCTCACATGCATCGTAAATCGTCATTTTCGTCACTCCCGAGCGAGATTTTCGCTGCCTCGCGATCATGGAGAACGGCGGTTTTGGCGCGAGCAGAATGATCGGCAATGATTGGCCGCCGTCCGGCGCGGCCCGCCGCCGCGGGAGGCGGGTTTGTGCGGTTTTGTGATGGTTGCGCCTTGCAAGCGCGTTGAAATCTGCCGTCTGAGATGACGGCCACGGCAAAGCCTAGCGAGCGGCCGTGTACCAAGTCTTGCGTGGCGTCCGGTAACGGTCGCTACGAAGCGTAGACAGGGAGGTTGCAGGCCGGAATGAAGTGAACGGGAAGATAGCCCCGAAATCGAACGTGATCGGAGTAGCCGACCCTGTCTCTCAAAGGGGAAGGCGGAATCGCAACCCGCGTCATCGCGAGCGGGCTGAGGTGCTCCCGGGGTTCGTACCGCCAGCATGCAACCAAGGGGATTGACGTGAACAAGGGAGATCCGTCCGGTTCAAGCGCAAGCTTGTAGGACCTGCCAAGCCGATGAGGTGAGAAGGGTCTGATGACCGGGTGGAAGTCAGACTGACTGATAGTACTCGGAGGTCGGGAGAGCCGACTACATGGGGAAGCGGTCAGCGGTAGTTGAATTGTTCTTGGGCGACATGGGCTCCATTCAACGGGAGTCACGGCCTTCTATCCTAAGAGAAGATCAGCTGACCATGGAAACGAAACTTGAACAAATAGCAGTGAAAGCTCGGCGCGAGCCAAATCTTCGCTTCACCTCGTTGGCCCATCACATCACGCGCGACCGAGTGCAAAAGAATCTATTACAGATTCCGAAGCGCTCCGCCGCCGGGGTGGACGGACAGACGGTGGAGGCGGCGAGGGAGAGCTTCGACGGATGGATCGAGCCGATGCTCCAATCCATCCACCGACAGGGATATCGGGCGCCGAACATTCGGCGTGTCTATATCCCCAAGCCCGGTAAGACGGAGAAGCGCCCCCTCGGGGTTCCAACTGTCGCCGACCGGGCCCTCCAGCGCAGCACGGCTGAGGTGTTGTCCGCCATCTACGAGCAGGACTTCTTGCCCAGCTCGTTCGGCGGCAGGCCGAAGCTCAGCGCCCATCACGCCTTGGCGACCCTCAATGAGGTCATCGCCGGCGGCATGATCAGCTGGGTGTTGGAGGCGGACTTGAAGAACTTCTTCGGGAGTCTCGATCATGATTGGGTCCTCCGGTTTGTCGAACATCGAGTCGGTGATCCGCGCCTGATCAGCTTGATCCGGCGCTGGTTGAAAGCGGGTGTCTTGGAAGACGGAGCAGTGCATCCGAGCGAACAAGGAACGCCACAAGGCGGATCGATCAGTGTGCTTTTGAGCAACCTCTACCTTCATTACGTTCTCGACCTCTGGTTCGAACGCGTGGTGAAGGGTCGGTTGCGGGGCGAAGCCCGACTTTTGCGCTATATCGACGACTTTGTGATCTGCTTCCAATATCGATCGGACGCCATCCGCGTACAGGAGGCCCTGCGTCTTCGGTTGGGGAAGTTCGGCCTCACTCTAGAGCCGACCAAGACCAAGTTGGTCGAGTTTGGTCGGTTCGCGCAAAGACACGCGGGCAAACGCGGCAGAAACCGCCCGGAAACAATCTACTTTCTGGGGCTGACGCTCTATTGCACGCGAAACCAAAGAGGCAACTTCAAGGTTGGGATGCGTACCGAGAAATCTCGGCTAAAGCGCAGCCTCATGTCTCTGCAGGAGCTGATGCGGCGAATACGGCATTACAAGATCAGTGACCAGGCCGATGAAATCAACGTCGTCCTGCGCGGCCACTATGGCTATTACGGCGTCGCCGGAAATCTCCGGAGCCTCGTAAAAGTTTATCGGGCAGTGGAGCGTTACTGGCGCGGAATGCTGCGCAGCCGCAGCTGGGCAGGCCGACGCCTCACTTGGGACGCCTTCAACCAAATCAAAGAACGGACACCGTTGCTGAAGCCTAAGCTGCGCCTCCCTTATCGGGAGCTGCAGGCGCTTGCGGTGCTGTGAACCAACTGTCGAAGAGCGTCGGTGCGGGAAATCCGCACGCCACGTTCTGTGGGAACCGGGGGCGGGCGACCGCCTCCGGTGACCCGGTGTTGTGCGGTCTGCTAGACTGCGCGGAATCAAGGGGAACCGGGCAGGAATCTGGATGCCGACGCCTGACAAGCAGCTGTCCGCCGAGCAGAGCCGGCAGGTCGCTGAGACCATTCGCGAGGAAATCGCGCGCCGCCGAATCTCGCGGCAGGCGCTGGCCGAGCAGGCGAAGCTGAGCCTCTCGACGTTGGAAAAGGTGCTCGGCGGCCGTCGCCCGTTCACGCTGGCGACCACCGTGCGGCTGGAGCAGGCGCTCGGTGTGTCCCTGCGCAAGCTGCCGGAGACGATCACGGTGACCGCACCCGCCAATGGCGGGATCGCGCCCGACAGCCTCGGATCCTATTCGCGCCGGGCGGTGGCGCGGATCGAGGGCACCTACATCACGGTGCGTCCGTCGTTCGGCGAGCAGCGCGCGCTCTATGCCTATCGGACGGAGATCACCTGGGACGAGTCGTCGTCATCGCTCGGCTTCCGCGAAGGCGAACGGCAGGATGCCGATTACACCCAGTATGGCGAGGTGGCGGTGCCCAATGAATCCGGCTTCGTCTACCTCGTCACCAACCGGCACGGCCAGCATCGCGTGATCACGGTGTCGCGCCCGCGCAATTCCGGCGAGATGTACGGCATCATCACGACGCTGCTCGCCGGCCGCGGCTCGCTGCTGACGCCGGTCGCCGCGCCGATCGCGTTCCTGCCGGTGAAGAACGTGCCCAAGCCCAGCCTCGGCCGGGTGTCGGCGGATGATGCGAACTACGCCGCTTATCGCGAGCATCTGCGTCGCACGATCGATGAGCCGTTTGCGATTTTCCTGCCGGGGTAATCGACCGGCTTACGTCAACTCCACGATGCCAATCCCGTCATCCTGAGGAGCGCGTAGCGCATCTCGAAGGATGCACGGCCACAGTCGGGCCGTCGACCCTTCGAGACGCCGCTTCGCGGCTCCTCAGGGTGACGGTGAGATAGGTGCGCATCACCCTGTTAGATTTTATCCAGCCTACACCTCGCAAAAAGAAGCCGCCCGGAATGGGCGGCTTCGCGATACCTGTTGCTCGCTGTTCGAGTCGCGGGGCGCTAGCCGCCGGTCTCGGCGCTGATGATGTCGCCGAACAGCTCCCACTGCCCGTTCTTGAACTGCATCATCTTGAGCTGCTCGACCGGCGCGAAGTCGGTCGCGCTGGTGTTGATCCGGATGCCGGGGATCAGCGTGTCGGGCGCGAAATCCTTCAGGCTGGCGGCTTGCTTCATCACGTTCTCACGCGTCAGGTTGTCGCCGGCCTGCTTTAGCACCTGCACCATGGTCTGGGCCGCAGCGTAGCCATAGACCAGATTGGCGTCGGCGAGGTTGGCGCCCGGCATGTACTTCTCGGCGAAGGCCATGAACTTCTTCATGCCCTCGTCGCTCTTCCATTGCGGATCGGACGCGTCCTTCAGATAGCCGGCCGACAGCACGCCTTCCGAGGCCTCGAGCCCGGCGGGCTTCATGACCGCGCCGATCGAGATCGAGACGTCGGTCATCACCTGCATCGGCTTCCAGTTGAGCTCGGCGATCTTCTTGATCGCCTGCGCCGCGAATTTCGGCGTCGAGATGTTGACGAACACGTCGGCGCCGGTGTCCTTCAGCTTGACGATGTGGGAGTCGATCGACGGTTCGGTGGTCTCGTAGCTCTCTTCGGCGACGATCTTGACGCTCGACTTGTCGAGGATCTCCTTCAAGCCGACCAGGTAGTCCTTGCCGAAATCGTCATTGGCGTAGAAGATCGCGACCTTGGCATCCGGCTTGGCCTTCAGGATGTACTTGCCGAAGATCCGCGCCTCGACGCGATAGCTCGGCTGGAAACCCATGGTCCACGGGAAATCTTTCGGATCGTTCCACTTGCTGGCGCCGGTGGCGAGGAAGAGCTGCGGCACCTTCTTGGCGTTGTGATACTTCTGCACCGCGGTCTGGGTCGGCGTGCCCAGCGCGTTGAACACAAGGAAGACTTCGTCGCTCTCGATCAGCTTGCGGATCTGCTCCACGGTCTTCGGCGGCGAGTAGCCGTCGTCATAGGAGATCCAGTTGATCTTGCGGCCGTTGATGCCGCCCTGGTCGTTGATCATCTTGAAATAGGCTTCTTCGGTCTTGCCGATGACGCCGTAGGCGGAGGCGGGACCGCTATAGGCCTCAACATTGCCGATCTTGATCTCGGTGTCGGAGGCGCCGGTATCATACTTCTTTTGTGCAAAGGCGGCCTGGGTGGAGAGCAGGCAGAGCGCCGTGGCGGCTGCCAGCAGCGACAGTGTTGTTGTTTTCATAAAGGAAATTTCCTCGATTGATTTTGGTTGGGGACTTACGCAACGAACCCGCAGCCGGTCCCGGCAGACGGCAACGGGGTAATCCTTGTCGCGGCGAAATCCGGAACGCGCGGCGCGCGTTTGACTCACGCCGCGGTATCGGTTGGCTTCGGCCGGCTGAATTGTTGCCGGAGCGTCGGCTTATGAATTTTGCCTGTCGCGTTCCGCGGCAGGACCTCGATGAATTCGATCAGACGCGGGCATTTGAACCGCGCCAGATTGGTCTGGCAATGCGCGTGGACCTCGGCCGGGGTCAGCGAATGGCTTGGCTTTACGGCAATGATTGCCATGCCGACTTCGCCCCATTGCTCGTCGGGGATGCCGATGACAGCGGCCTCGGCGACGGCGGCCAATTGATGCAGCACGCTCTCGACCTCGGCCGGATAGACGTTCTCGCCGCCCGAGATGTACATGTCCTTCCAGCGGTCGACGATGTAGTAGAAGCCTTCCTCGTCGATCCGCGTGGCGTCGCCGGTGTGCAGCCAGCCGTCGGTGAAGGAGGAGGCATTGGCGTCCGGCCTGTTCCAGTAGCCCGGCGTGATGTTCGGACCCTTGACCCAGAGTTCGCCGAGCTCGCCGACCGCGGCGTCGCTGCCGTCGGGCCGCACGATGCGGACCTCGGTGTGCAGCACCGGCTTGCCGGACGAGCCGGCCTTGCGCGCGGCATCCTCGCGGTCGAGCACCATCACCGCCGGCGAGGTCTCGGTCATGCCGTAGCCCTGCTGCAGCGCCACGCCGCGCGCCTCCCAGGTCTTGAGCAGCGGCACCGGCATCGGCGCGCCGCCGACGCCGCCAATGACGAGGCGGCTGAAATCCGCTGATGCGAAGGCCGGATGCTGCGCCATGAACTGGTAGATCGCGGGCACGCCGAAGAATACGTTGATGCCCTGCAAGGGATCGCCGATCAGCTTCAGTGCCTCGCCGGGATCGAAGGCGCGCATGATCAGCACAGTGCCGCCGGCATGCAGCACGGGGTTGGTGTAGCAATTCAGCCCGCCGGTGTGAAACAGCGGCAGCACCGTCAGCAGCACCGAGGCCGGCGAGATGTAGGCGGGGCCGCCGAGATTGACGCAATTCCAGAACGTCATCCCATGCGTGATGATCGCGCCCTTGGGCTGGCCCGTCGTCCCCGAGGTGTACATGATGGTCGAGATGTCATCGAGCATGACCTCCTCGAACCGTTCGAGCGGCGTGGCTGCGGCAATGCCGGCCTCATAGGCGGAGCCGGGGCCGAGCCTCACGGTCGCGGCGACATTGCAGAGCTTTGCCACCGCAAGCGCAGTCTCGGCGAGGTCGTCGTCGTGGACCATCACCTTCGGCGCGGCGTCACCGGTGATGTAGCGCAGCTCGGGAACGGTGAGGCGCGTGTTGAGCGGCAGGAAGATCGCGCCGATCCGGAAGCAGGCGAACTGCACCTCCAGCGTATCAGTCGTGTTCAGCGCCAGTACCGCGACGCGGTCGCCACGGGCGACCTTGAGCCCGTCGCGCAGCCAGGCGGCGAGCCGCGACACGCGGGCGTCGAGCTCCGCATAGCTGAAGCGGCGATCGCTGGCGAGATCGACAAGCGCCATCTTGTCCGGCGTGCGCCGGCGATGATGCGCGATCCAGTCGTAATAACGAACCGGCAAATTTCCCTCCTCCGGAACGGCAGTCTTGCGCCGCCTGTTCCTGGTTCGATTGATGCCATGAAATGGCAGTGGAGGCGGCGTATAAGGATACTGTCTTGCGTTTAGTGGCTGACAAATCGCCGGACCGGGCGTCGGCACCGATGGCAGCCACTCGACGCAAGTGAACCGGGAGAAATCCGGACATCGTCGGAGGGAAGAATCAACGGAGCACGCGGATGGCAAACCCGTTCTACACCGGCGAGCATGAGGCCTTTCGCGAGGTGATGCGGCGCTTTGTTGCCAGGGAAATCGAGCCTTATGCCCATCAATGGGACGAAGACGGCGAGTTTCCGCGCGAGCTCTATGCCAAGGCATCCGCCATCGGGCTGCTCGGTCTTGGTTTCCCGGAAGAATATGGCGGCATCGCTGCCGACCAGTTCATGAAGATCGTGGCTTCGCAGGAACTGGCGCGGGCCGGCGCCGGCGGCGTCTCCTCGAGCCTGATGAGCCACACCATCGGCTCGCCGCCGATCGCGCGCGCCGCGCGGCCCGAGGTCAAGGCGCGGGTGCTGCCGGAGGTGCTCGCGGGCAAGAAGATCTCCGCGCTCGCGATCACCGAGCCGAGCGGCGGCTCCGATGTCGCCAATTTGCGCACCAAGGCGCGGCGCGACGGCGATCATTATGTCGTCTCCGGCGAGAAGACCTTCATCACCTCGGGCATGCGGGCCGACTATCTGACGGTCGCGGTGCGTACCGGCGGCGAGGGCCCCGGCGGCGTCAGCCTGCTGTTGATCGAAGGCAATACGCCGGGCCTGTCCCGCACCAATCTGAAGAAGATGGGCTGGTGGGCGTCGGATACCGCGACACTTCATTTCGACGAATGCCGGGTGCCGGTCGAGAACCTGATCGGCGAGGAAGGCCAGGGCTTCAAGATCATCATGCAGAACTTCAACAGCGAGCGCATGGGCATGGCGGCGAGCTGCACCGCCTATGCGCGCGTCTGCCTCGACGAGGCGATCGCCTATGCCAAGGAGCGCAAGACGTTCGGCAAGCCGATCGCCCAGCACCAGGTGATCAGGCACAAGATCGTCGACATGGCGCAGAAGGTCGCGGCCTCGCAGGCGATGCTGGAAATGCTGGCATGGCGGCTCGGCCAGGGCGAAAGCCCGGTCGCCGAGATCTGCATGATGAAGAACCAGGCGACGCAGACCATGGCGCACTGCGCCTCCGAGGCGGTGCAGATCTTCGGCGGCGCCGGCTTCATGCGCGGCGTCAAGGTCGAGCGCATCTACCGCGAGGTCAAGGTCAACGCGATCGGCGGAGGCACGGAGGAGATCATGAAGGATCTCGCGAGCCGGCAGATGGGATTGTGAACGCGCTGGATAGGGCTGCGAGCGAGGAACACCCTCCCCCTGAAAGGGGGAGGGCAGGGTGGGGGTCACGCCGCGAGTCCGACTGCTAGTTTGACCCCCACCCGGCCCGCTCGGCATAGCCGAGCGTGCCGACCCCTTTCCGGGGGAGGTGAGGAAAGAGACGAGGAAACGCGAGATCAACATGCTCTTCACCGCCGACCACGACGAACCGCGCCACGCTCTACAAAAGTTCATCGCGGCCGAGATCAATCCTCATGTCGACGAATGGGAGAAGGCCGACATCTTCCCGGCGCATGAGCTGTTCAAGAAGCTCGGCGATCTCGGCTTCCTCGGGCTCAACAAGCCGGTCGAGTTCGGTGGTCAGGGGCTGGATTATTCCTACGCGCTGATGATGGCCGAGGAGCTGGGGGCCATCACCTGCGGCGGCGTGCCGATGGCGATCGGGGTGCAGACCGACATGGCGACGCCGGCGCTGGCGCGGTTCGGCTCCGACGAGGTGCGGCGCGAATTCCTGGTGCCTGCGATCGCCGGCGATCAGGTCGCCTGCATCGGCGTCTCCGAGCCCGGTGCCGGCTCCGACGTCGCCTCGATCAAGACCAATGCGCGTTCCGACGGCAACGACTACGTCATCAATGGCGGCAAGATGTGGATCACCAACGGCACCCAGGCCGACTGGATCTGCCTGCTCGCCAACACCAGCGACGGTCAGGTCCACCGCAACAAGTCGCTGATCTGCGTGCCGATGAAGACGAGGGGCGTGCAGGTCGCGCGCAAGCTCGACAAGCTCGGCATGCGTTCGTCCGACACCGCCCAGATCTTCTTCGACAATGTCCGGGTGCCGAAGCGCAACCGGATCGGCGAGGAGGGCCAGGGCTTCACCTACCAGATGATCCAGTTCCAGGAAGAGCGGCTGTGGGGCGCCGCCGCCTGCCTGAAGGCGCATGAATTCATCATCAACGAGACCATCGACTACACTCGCAACCGCAAGGCGTTCGGCGGCTCGATCCTCGACAATCAGGTGGTGCACTTCAAGCTCGCGGAAATGCAGACCGAGGTCGAGCTGCTGCGCTCGCTGATCTATCGTGCCGGCGAGGCGCTGGTGGCAGGCGAGGACGTGACCCGGCTCGCGACCATGGCCAAGCTGAAGGCCGGCCGGCTCGGCCGCGAGCTCACCGATGCCTGCCTGCAATATTGGGGCGGCATGGGTTTCACCAACGAGACGCCGGTCAGCCGCGCCTATCGCGACAGCCGCCTGACCTCGATCGGCGGCGGCGCCGACGAGGTGATGCTCATGGTATTGTGCAAGATGATGGGCACGCTGCCTGGCCTGAAGCAAAAGGGAAACGCCTGATGATCACGCTCTATCACTGCGACGCCGCGCGCTCGTTCCGTCCGCTGTGGATGCTGGAGGAGCTCGGGCTTGCCTATGAGCTGAAGATGCTGCCGTTCCCGCCGCGGGTGTTCGCCAAGGAATATCTCGGCATCAATCCGCTCGGCACCATCCCGTTCATGATCGATGGCGAAACCAGGATGACGGAGTCGTCAGGTATCTGCCATTACCTCGGCACCAAATACGGTCCGACGCCGCTGGTTGTCGGCGTTGACGAGCCGGCCTATGGCGCGTTCCTGAACTGGATGTATTTTTCCGACGCGACGCTGACCTTTCCGCAGACGCTGGTGCTCCGCTACAGCCAGCTCGAGCCGGAGGAGCGGCGCAACCCGCAGGTCTCGGGTGATTATGCAAAATGGTTCCTGGGCCGGCTGCGTGCAGTGGAAGCCGCCGCCGCGAAGTCGGAATTCCTCTGCGCGGAACGCTTCACGGCGGCCGACATTACGAACGGTTATGCGCTGCGGCTTGCCAGCAATATCGGCCTCGCCAAGGATTTCGGGCCGAATGTCGCGGCCTATTGGGCGCGGCTGCAGAAGCGCGACGGCTACATGCGCGCGGTAGCGGCGGAGCAAAAAGCCGGGCAAGAACAGAACGTTGCGCCGCGGGCGCGGCCTTGATCTCGCCGAAGGCAATGTGTCCCGGAATTGATCCAGCAGATCGGTGACAGCTTGCGAATTTGCGTTATGGTAGCTCCGCCGCAGCGGCCCAAAGAGCCGCGCGAGGAGGAACCGCCATGGACGCGATCGTGGACGCGAAGTGCCAGAGCTCCAGCCAGCAATCCGGTCACCGGATGCTGATTACGCCGGAACGGGTGTTCTATGCCGGGCTGCTCGGACGCCCGCGCGAGCGCTGTCCCGGCGCATTCCATGTTTATGTCGCGATCCGCGACGGGCTGCATCTGTCGACCAGCGAAGGCCGCGAGTCGCATGGCGAACTCGCGGTGACGATGCCGAACCTGCGCCACACCATCACCAGCGAATATCGCTCGGCGATCTGCGTCGCGATCGAGCCGGAGAGTGTGCCCGACGGCACGCTTGAGGCGGTCGCCCGCCGTTTGCAAGGACCGGACTCTCATCTGTTCGCGAACCGGATTCGCAACGCCTATGCGACGCTCGCCGAGATGCAGCATCGCGATGCGATCGCGAATGCCGAGTTCGACACCATGTGCTTCGGCGACGCGCTGCCGCAGCGCGTGCTCGATCCGCGTGTCGTGCGCGCGATCGGCCGCATCGGGCAGTTCTCCGGCGAGCCGGTGACCGCGGCAGGCTGCGCCGCCGAGGCCGGGCTATCGCCCTCGCGCTTCCTGCATCTGTTCAAGGAGGAGACCGGGATCTCGTTCCGCTCCTTCCGCGCCTGGAAGCGCGCGCGGCATCTGCTGCACTTCGCCAACCAGGACATCAACCTCGCGCATCTCGCGCAGGATATCGGCTATCCCGACTCGACGCATTTCAGCCATTCGATCCGCCGCTTCTATGGCTTGAAGCCGCGCGCGATCTTCTCCGGCTCGCGGGATCTTGCGATCTACCGCACCGGGCAGGCCGCGACCGAGCGCGCGTTGACGTAGACTGTCGTCCCGGCGAAAGCCGGGACCCATAACCACGACCGGTTATTGTTTTCAAAAGGCCGCTGCCATCCCGCATCACAAATAGATCACGCGGTATGGGTCCCGGCTTTCGCCGGGACGACACCTGGGATTCTCCGCCTCACAAATTCGCGCCCTGGATCACCTCGCCGAACCGCAGCCAGCCGGGCCCTTCGATCCGTTGCAGCTGAAGCTGCTGCAAGGGGTGATGATTGGTCGGGCTGGTGTTGACGCGGATGCCGGGCAGCAGCGTCGGGACCTCGACGTCCTTCAGGTTGTTGGCCTGCGCCATGATGTTGTCGCGGCTGAAATTGCCCTTGCATTGCTCGAGCACGATTTTCAGCACCTGCGCCACCGTGTAGGCGTAGAGGTTGTAGCCCTCCTTCGGATTGCCGTCGGGGAAGTACTTTTCCATGAAGGCGAGGAAGTTCTTCACGCCGGGGTCATTGGCCCAGGCGGGGTCGGCGACGTCCTTGACATAGGCCGACGAGATCGTGCCCTGCGACTTGTCGAGGCCGACAGGCGCAATGGTCGATGAGATCGAGGCGGCGCCGCTGGCGATGAAGTGCATCGGCTTCCAGCCGAGCTCATAGATCTTGCGAATCGACTGCGCGCAGAACTTTGCCGTGGTGCCCGAGATCAGCACATCGGGATTGGCGCCGCGCAGCGCCACGATCTGGGAATCGATCGTGGGATCGGTGACCTCGTGCGAGGCCACCACGGCTGCGGTCGCGAACCGCTCGCCGAGCACGTCCTTGGCCCCGGCGACGAAGTCCTTGCCGAGGTCGTCGTTCTGGTAGAGCACCGCGAATTTCGCGTTCTTGTTCTGGCTCAGCGCGTATTTGACGAACACCTGCGCCTCGGTCCGCGCACTCGGCGCAAAGCCCATGGTCCAGGGATAGGTCTTGTAGTCGCCCCATTTGTCGCCGTTCACCGACAGGAACAGGTGCGGCACCTTGGCGGCGTTGATGTATTTGACGACCGACGAGTTCGGCGCGGTGCCGAGCATGTTGAACAGGAAGGCGACATTGTCGCTTTCGATCAGGCGGCGCACCTGCTCGACCGTCTTCGCCGGATTGAACGCGTCGTCGTAGTAGATGTATTTGATCTGCCGGCCGGCGATGCCGCCCTGCTCGTTCAGCATCTTGAAATAGGCTTCCTGGCAGCGCGCCTGCACGCCGAGCGCGGATACCGGGCCGCTCAGGGAGGTGGTGCTGCCGATCCTGATCTCGATTGCGGTGACGCCGGGCGTGTCCTCGGCCAACGAAGGCTTAAGCCCCGCGACCGCGGCAACTCCCGCGCCTGCCGCGCCGGTAAGCCATGTGCGCCGGTTGATCGAGACCATAACGTTCTCCCCGTGATGCCGGCTTGTTGCGCCGCTTCTGCTTGGCGGCAAGGTTAGGCGTGATGCGGGCGTCGCGTCTTGTGTTAACCGGCTGGCGACGGATTGCGTCGTGAGCGCATCCACTTAGCCAGTCAACGCAAGATGACGCGACGACAAAGTTCTCATCATGGGGCGATCAGCAGCGCATGTGCGCCGCAAAGCGGACAAGAGACCCATGAGCGACAAGGCCGTCATCACCTGCGCGCTGAACGGCGTGCTTACCGACCCGAAGCAGCACAACGTTCCGGTGACGCCGGAAGAGATGGCGCGCGAGGCCAAGGCCGCGTTCAACGCCGGCGCCAGCATCATGCACATCCATCTGCGGCAGCAGGAGCCGAACAGGGGCCATCTGCCGTCGTGGGAGGTTGGCGTCAGCAAGGAAATCCAGCAGGCGATCCGCGAGGCCTGCCCCGGCGTGATCATCAACCACACCACCGGCACCTCCGGCCCGAACTACCAGGGCGCGCTCGATTGCGTGCGCGAGACCAGGCCCGAGATCGCCGCCTGCAATGCCGGCTCGCTGAATTATCTCAAGGTGAAGGCCGACAACACCTGGGCCTGGCCGCCCATGATGTTCGATAACGCCGTCGAGAAGGTGCAGGACTATCTCGATGTGATGAAGGCGGCCGGCACCATCCCCGAATTCGAGTGCTTCGATGTCGGCATCGTGCGCTGCGTCGGTATGTACCGGCAGACCGGGATGTATTCCGGGCCGCTCGAATACAATTTCGTCATGGGCGTTGCCTCGGGCATGCCGGCCGATCCGGAGCTGTTGCCGATCCTCTTGAAGCTGAAGGCGCCGGAGGCGCATTGGCAGGTCACCGCGATCGGCCGCGCCGAGATCTGGCCGCTGCACCAGCGCGCCGCCGATCTCGGCGGCCATCTGCGCAGCGGACTCGAGGATACGTTCTATCTCGGCGACGGCACCAAGGTGACGTCGAACGGGCAGCTCGTCGAAGGGCTCGCCGCCTGCGCGCGCCGCGCCGGCCGCGAGATCGCAAGCCCCGCGGAAGCGCGGCAGATTTTCGGGGTCAGGCACTAGGCCGCGCCAGCCGTCAATGCGAGCGCAGCGAAGCAATCCATCTTGCCGTTTGGAAAGTATGGATTGCTTCGTCGCTTCAGCGCAAAATTGCTTTGCAATTTTGTCGCGGGCTCCTCGCAATGATGAGGCAGGAGGACATACATGCACAATCTCGCAGCAACCGGCGGTGTCACCGGGCCAGGTCGTATCGGCCGGGTCGCGATCGGCGATCTGTTGAAGCGCGCCGCGCGGCGGTTCCCGGATCGCATCGCGCTGACCGATGGCAACCGGCAGGTCACTTTCACCGAACTCGAGCGCGACGCCAATCGCTTCGCCAATCATCTGGTGCAGCGCGGGCTGAAGCCGGGCGAAAAGATCTCGACCGTCTGCAACAACTCGGTCGAGTTCGTCAAAGCGTTGTTCGGCATTCACCGCGCCGGCCTGGTCTGGGTGCCGATCAACACCATGCTCGGACCGTCTGACATGGACTACATCCTCGGCCATGCCGAGGTGCGTTTCGCCGTCATCCACGACGCGCTTCATGCCCAGGCCGACCGCCGCGCCGCGCTGGAAGCGCGCGGCATGGAGATGATCGCGATCGACCTGACCGGCAATGCCGGCAAGACCGGATTGCAGGAGTTCAACGGTCTGCTGGAAGGACAGTCCGATATCGAGCCTGACATCGAGATCAATGACCGCGACCTCGCGATGATCATCTATACGTCAGGCACGACCTCGCGGTCAAAGGGCGCGATGCATTGCCACCTCGCCGTTGTCATGGCCGTGATGAGCAACTGCATCGAGATGCAGCTCTCGCGCGATGACGGGATCACCGGGCAGTTTCCGCTGTTCCACTGCGCCGGCCACGTGCTGCTGCTCAGCTATCTCTCGGTCGGCGGCCGCATGGCGCTGATGCGCGGCTTCGATCCGGTTGCCTGCATGGAGGCGATCGTTCGCGATAAGCTCACCGTGTTCGTCGGCCTGTCCTTGATGTACCAGGCGATTCTCGACCATCCGCGCCGGCGCGACTACGACCTGTCGGGCCTGCGCTGCTGCATCTACACCATGGCGCCGATGGGCAAGCCGCTGCTCGAGCGCGCCATGGCCGATCTCTGTCCGAACTTCGTGCTGTCCAGCGGCCAGACCGAGATGTATCCGGCGACGACGATGTCCCGCCCGGAGGTGCAGCTCGATCGCTTCGGCAATTACTGGGGCGAATCGCTGATCGTCAACGAGACCGCGATCATGGACGACAATGGCAACCTGCTGCCGCGCGGCGAGATCGGCGAGCTCGTGCATCGCGGGCCCAATGTGATGATGGGCTACTACAAGGACCCCAAATCGACCGAGGAGGCGCGCAAGTTCGGCTGGCACCATACCGGCGATCTTGCTTTGATCGACGGCAATGGCGAGGTGCTGTTCCTCGACCGCAAGAAGGATATGATCAAGTCGGGCGGCGAGAACGTTGCCTCCGTCAAGATCGAGGAGACGTTGCTGGCGCACCCCGCCGTGCAGAACGCCGCCGTGGTCGGCCTGCCGCATCCGCAATGGGGCGAGGCGGTCTCCGCCTTCGTCAAGCTGAAGCCCGGCGCGGCGGCTGACGAGGCCGGCATCGAGGCGCATTGCAGAAAGCACCTCGGCGGCTTCCAGGTGCCGAAGCTCGTGTGTATCCTCGAGGAGATGCCGATGACCGCGACCGGCAAGCTGCGCAAGGTCGAGTTGCGGCAGCAATACAGCGGGCATTTTGTGGAGCGCGCCTAGTGGCCATCATCGAGAACACGATTTCCACCGGCAGCGCCGCCTTCCAGGGCAATCGCGACGGCATGCTGGCGCTGATCGCCCGGATGCGCGCCCTGGAGGAGCGGACGCGCGCGGCCTCCGCCGCGGCCAAGGACCGCTTCCACAAGCGCGGCCAGCTGTTGCCGCGCGAACGCGTCGCGCTGGTGCTCGATCCCGGCTCTCCCTTCCTCGAACTGTCGACGCTCGCCGGCTACATGTTCGACGTGGCGGATGCGGACAAGAGCGTGCCCGGCGGCGGACTGGTCGCCGGCATCGGCTTCGTCTCCGGCATCCGCTGCATGGTCAGCGCCAATGATGCCGGCATCGACGCGGGTGCATTGCAGCCTTACGGCCTCGACAAGACGCTGCGGGTGCAGGAACTCGCGCTGGAGAACAAGCTGCCCTATGTGCAGCTGGTCGAAAGCGCCGGCGCCAACCTGCTACGCTACCGCGTCGAGGACTTCGTCCGTGGCGGCAACATCTTCCGCAACCTGGCGCGGCTGTCGGCGGCGGGGCTTCCTGTCGTCACCGTCACCCACGGCTCCTCGACCGCGGGCGGCGCCTACCAGACGGGCCTGTCCGACTACATCGTGATGGTGCGCGGCCGCACCCGCGCCTTCCTCGCCGGGCCGCCTCTGCTCAAGGCCGCCACCGGCGAGATCGCGACCGAGGAGGAACTCGGCGGCGCCGAGATGCACACCTCGATTTCGGGCCTTGGCGATTATCTCGCCGAGGACGACCGCGATGCACTGCGCATCGCGCGCGACATCATGGCCAAGCTGCCTTGGGATCGTCCGGACCGCGAACCGGCCGCGTTCAAGCCGCCACGCTACGATGCCGAGGAACTGCTCGGCATCATGCCGATGGACCACAAGCGCCCCGTCGACATGCGCCAGGCGATCGCGCGCTTCATCGACGATTCCGACTTCACCGAATTCGGCGCCAATTACGGTCCGGCGACGGTCTGCGGCCATGCCCGTATCCAGGGCCAAGCGATCGGCATCATCACCAATAACGGCCCGCTCGACGTGCCCGGCGCCAACAAGGCGACACATTTCATCCAGGCCTGCTGCCAGTCGCGCACGCCGATCCTCTACATGAACAACACCACCGGCTACATGGTGGGCCGGGCCTATGAAGAGGCCGGCATGATCAAGCACGGTTCGAAGATGATCCAGGCGGTGACCTCGGCGACCGTGCCGCAGATCACGCTGTATTGCGGCGCCTCGTTCGGCGCCGGCAATTACGGCATGTGCGGTCGCGGTTTCCACCCGCGCTTTTGCTTCTCCTGGCCCAACGCCAAGACCGCCGTGATGGGCGGCGAGCAGGCCGCGGAAACCATGGCGATCGTCACCGAAGCTGCCGCCGCGCGGCGCGGCAAGCCGATCGAGAAGGAGAAGCTCGACGCGATGAAGGCGCAGATCACCGGCGTATTCGACAGCCAGATGGACGTGTTCTCGACCAGCGCCCGCGTGCTCGACGACGGCGTGATCGATCCGCGCGACACGCGGACGGTGCTGTCAGAGGTGCTCTCGATCTGCCGCGAGGCCGAGGTCCGCAGCCCGCAGCGCATGCAGTTCTCGGTGGCGCGGCCATGAGCGGGGCAATCGTGAAGCGGACGCCGTTCTTCAACATCCTGATCGCCAACCGCGGCGAGATCGCGCTGCGCATCATGCGATCGGCACGGCGGCTCGGCCATGGCGTCGTCGCGGTCTATTCGGACGCCGACCGCGATGCGCTGCATGTGCGCGAGGCCGACCAGGCGGTGCGAATCGGCGAGGCGCTGCCGGCGCAATCCTATCTGAAGATCGACGCGATCATCGCCGCGGCCAAGGCGAGCGGCGCCGGCGCGGTGCATCCCGGCTATGGTTTCCTCGCCGAGAATGAGGATTTTGCGCAGGCCTGCCGCGATGCGGGTCTGGTGTTCATCGGTCCGTCGCCGGAAGCGATCCTTGCGATGGGCAACAAGGCCGGCGCCAAGGAGATCATGCAGCGGGCCGGCGCGCCCTGCGTGCCTGGCTATCAGGGTGCCGACCAGAGCGATGCCGTGATGCTGGCGGAAGCCAGGACCATTGGTTTTCCGGTCATGATCAAGGCGGTCGCCGGCGGCGGCGGCCGCGGCATGCGGCTGGTCGCCGATGCGGCGGCATTTCCCGACGCGCTGCGCAGCGCGCGGTCGGAGGCGCAGGGCGCGTTCGGCGATCCGACCGTCATTCTGGAGCGCGCGATCGTCAATCCCCGCCACATCGAGATCCAGGTGTTCGGCGACCGCCACGGCAACGCCATCCATCTCGGCGAGCGCGATTGCTCGGTGCAGCGGCGGCACCAGAAGCTAGTCGAGGAGGCGCCGTCGCCCGCGGTGACGCCGGAACTGCGCGCGCGGATGGGCGCGGTCGCGGTGCAGGCGGTCAAGGCGATCGGCTACGAGGGTGCGGGCACGCTGGAATTCCTGCTCGATCGCGCCGGCAATTTCTACTTCATGGAGATGAACACGCGGCTGCAGGTCGAGCATCCCGTCACGGAGGCGATCACCGGGCTCGATCTGGTCGAATTGCAGCTGCGCGTCGCCGGTGGTGCGCCGCTCGGCTTGACCCAGCAGGACGTCAAGTTCTCCGGACATGCCATCGAGGTGCGGCTCTGCTCGGAAGATGCCGCGCATGATTTCATGCCGCAATCCGGCACGATGGCGCGGTGGCAGATGCCAGATGGTATCCGCGTCGAGCATGCGCTGCAGTCCGGATCGGAGATTCCGCCGTTCTATGATTCGATGATTGCCAAGGTCATCAGCCGCGGCGCGACCCGCGATGAAGCGCGCGGCAAGCTGATCTGCGCCCTGGAGCAGGTCACGGCCTTCGGCGTCACCACCAACCAAGGCTTCCTGATCGATTGCCTGCGCCATCCGGTCTTTGCCAGGGGCGAGGCGACCACGGCCTTCATCGGCGACAACCGCGACGCGCTGTTGGCGCCGCGGCCGGATCGCGGCAGCGACCTCGCGCTTGCGGCGCTGCTGCTCTACGTCACCAATCCGCACGCCCCGCCATGGCAGCGCGGCCGGTCGCTCGCAGCGACATTCCCGCTCGGCCTGCGGATCGATCTCGGCCACGGCGTGCAGGAGATCGAGATTGTCCGCGAGCGCGACGGCAGCTATATCGCGACCCGCAACGGCGATCGCTTCAGCTTCGTGATCGACGAGCTCAGCCAGGACAGCATCCGCTTCCACCACGATGGGGTGATGGAGCATGCCCAATTCCTGCACGATGGCGACCGGCTCTACATCCTGCATCGCGGCGTCACGCTGTCGGTGTGCGATCTCACGCTGGCGCCGCCGGAGAGCGCGACGGCGGCCGGCGGTGACGGCAAGGTCCGCGCCGCCATGAACGGCCGGGTCGTCGCGGTGCTGGTGAAGCCGGGCGACAAGGTCGCGGCCGGCCAGCCGGTGATGACGCTGGAAGCGATGAAGATGGAGCACGTCCACACCGCCGGCGTCGCGGGCACGGTGTCGTCGATCGATGTCGCCGAGGGCGAGCAGGTGACGACGGGGAAGATCGTGGTGGAGATCGAGGCTGTCGCCTAACCGCCGTCGTCCCGGGCAAGCGGAGCGCGACCCGGGACCCATAACCACAGGACGTGGTGATTCAAAAAAGGCTGGGGCCACAGCGCGGCGCAACAGCGAGCATTTGTGGTTATGGGTCCCTGCTTTCGCAGGGACGACAGGGGAGTCATTGCTCGCGCCCCGTGCCGTCATTCAGCCAGCAGGCGACCTGATGCGCCGGGCCGGCCCCCTGCAGCACCGGGCGTTCGGTCTTGCAGCGATCCATCGCGTAGCGGCAGCGGGTGTGGAAGGCGCAGCCTGAAGGTGGATTGATCGGGCTCGGGACATCGCCGTCGATCAGGGGGGCGGTGCGTTTCGCCTTCGGATCGGCGATCGGCACCGAGGCGAGCAGTGCCTGGGTGTAGGGGTGGCGCGGATTGGCGAACAGCTCGTGCTTGTCGGCGATCTCGACAATGCGGCCGAGATACATCACCGCGACGCGGTGGCTGATATGGGCGACAACAGCGAGATCGTGCGCGATGAACAGATAGGAGAAGTTCTGCTGGCGCTGCAGGTCGATCAGCAGATTGATCACCTGCGCCTGGATCGAGACGTCGAGCGCGGAGACCGGCTCGTCGCAGACGATCAGCCGCGGCCCGAGCGACAGCGCACGCGCGATGCAGATGCGCTGGCGCTGGCCGCCGGAGAACTGGTGCGGGAAATTCTTCATCTGGTCGGGCCGCAGGCCGACCTGCTGGAACAGCTCCGCGACACGCTCCTGCTTCTTCGCGCCAGTGGCAAGGCCATGCACGGTGAGGGGCTCGCCGACGATGTCGCCGGCCGTCATGCGCGGGTTGAGCGAGGCGAACGGATCCTGGAACACGATCTGCATCGAGCGCCGGTACGGCCGCAGCGCCGTCTTGCTGAGCGGCGCGATGTCCTCGCCATCCAGCTTGATGGCGCCGCTGGTCGGCTCGACCAGCCGCAGCACGGTGCGCGCCACCGTCGACTTGCCGCAGCCGGATTCGCCGACCAGCCCGAGCGTCTCGCCGGCGCCGAGCGCGAAGCTGACGCCGTCGACCGCATGCACGGTGCCGACCTGACGGCGCAGCACACCGCCGCGCACCGCGTAGTGCTTGACGAGGTCGGTCACCTCGAGGAGCGGGCGCTGTTCGGTCATGACGCCTCCGCAATCTCGCCGGCGCGCCAGCACGCGGCCCAGTGATTGCTCTTGATCTCGTCGAGCGGCGGATGTTCCTGACGGCAGCGGTCGACTGCCAGCTTGCAGCGCGGCGCGAAGGCGCAGCCGGGCGGCAGCTTGGTCAGCGACGGCACCATGCCGGGGATTTCGGTCAGCCGCGCATCGGTCTTCGCGCCGAGCGCAATCACCGCCGGCATCGACGCCATCAGCCCGCGCGTGTAGGGATGCAGCGGCGTCTCGAACAAAGCTTCGACCGTCGCCTCCTCGACCTTCTTGCCGGCATACATCACGATCACGCGCTGCGCGGTTTGCGCGACGACGCCGAGGTCGTGGGTGATCAGGATCAGCCCGGTGCCGAGCCGCTTTTGCAGATCGACGATCAGCGCCAGGATCTGCGCCTGGATGGTGACGTCGAGCGCCGTGGTCGGTTCGTCCGCGATCAGGAGCGCCGGCCGGCACGCCAGGGCCATCGCGATCATGGCGCGCTGGCGCATGCCGCCGGAGAGCTGATGCGGATATTCCTGCGCGCGACGCTCCGGTTCCGGGATGCGCACCAGCCGCAGCATGTCGACGGCCTGCTTCCAGGCCTCCTTGCTGCTGACCTTCTGGTGCAGGCGCACCGCCTCGATGATCTGGTCGCCGATCCGCATCACCGGATTGAGCGAGGTCATCGGCTCCTGGAAGATCATCGAGATGCGGTTGCCCCTGATGTCGCGCATCGCGGCATCGTCGAGCTTCAGCAGATCGGTGCCCTCGAGCGTCACCGAGCCGCCGACGATGCGGCCGGGCGGATCTGGCACCAGCCGCATGATCGACAGCGCGCTGACGCTCTTGCCGCAGCCGGACTCGCCGACGATCGCCAGCGTCTCGCCGCGACGGACCGAGAACGAGACGTCGTCGACCGCGCGGAACAGGCCGGAGTTGGTGAAGAACACCGTCTGCAGGTTCTTCACGTCGAGAATCGTATCGAGCGTCTTGGCCTCGCTCATCAGCCGCGCTGCCTCGGATCGAGAATGTCGCGCAACGCGTCGCCGAACAGATTGGTGCCGAACACCGCGAGGCTGATCGCAATGCCGGGGAAGATCACCAGCCATGGCGCGGTGCGGACATATTCGGCGGCGGATTCGGACAGCATGCGACCCCAGGACGGATAAGGCTCGGGGATGCCGAGGCCAAGGAACGACAGCGACGCTTCGGTCAGGATGGTCGAGCCGAGCTGCGCGGTGGCGAGCACGATCAGCGGCGCGATGGTGTTGGGCAGCACGTGGCGCAACGCGATCCGCGTCTCGCTCATGCCGATCGATTTGGCGGCCTCCACGAACGGCTGCTCGCGTAGCGCCAGCGTGTTGGCGCGGATCACGCGCGCGACCGTCGGGATCAGGGGAATTGCGATCGCCAGGATCACGTTCGGCAGGGAGGGACCGAGCGCCGCGGTCATCACGAGCGCGAGCACCAAGAGCGGCAGCGACTGGAGGATGTCGGTCACGCGCTGGAACACGAGGTCGACCCAGCCGGAGAGATAGCCGGAGGCGAGGCCCACGATCACGCCGAGCGTGGCGCCGAGCGTCGTCGAGCCGATGCCGACCGCAAGCGAGATCCGCGCACCATGGATGATGCGGCTCCAGACGTCGCGGCCGAAGGAGTCGGTGCCGAACCAGTGCAGCGCGGACGGCGCAGCCAGCCGGTGCGCGGAATCGACGCTGAGCGGATCGTAGCGGCTGATGACGTTGGCAAAGATCGCGGTCAGCACGAACAGCAGCATGATGACGAGGCCGACCGTGCCGAGCACGTGGCGTTGCGCGAGGAACGCAAACCGTCCCCAGCCGCCGGTGGCGTTGGCCCCGGCACGTCGCAATTCGCTGTCGAAATTGATCGTTGCCACGTGGCCTCTTTAGTTGAGCATGATTTCAGCGCAAACGCTTCGCGTTTGTCGCAAGGAAAACCGGTTCTCACTTTTCCGGATCATGCTCAGTCTCCGAACCGGATACGTGGATCGATTGCTGCGTAGAGCATGTCGACGATGAAGTTCACAACCACCACCACGACGGCGATGAACATCACGAGGTTCTGCACGATCGGATAGTCACGCCAGCGCAGCGCCTCGACCAGAAAGCGGGCGATGCCGGGGATGTTGAACACGGTCTCGGTGACGATCAGGCCGCCGATCAGGAACGCGGCCTCGATGCCGATCACGGTGATGACCGGCAGCACTGCGTTCTTCAGCGCGTGGTGATAGTTCACGGAGGCCTCGGAGGCGCCCTTGGCACGCGCGGTGCGGATATAGTCCTGGCGCAGGATCTCCAGCATCGAGGAACGGGTGATGCGCATGGTGAGCGCCGCGCTGCGGAAGCCGACCGCCATCGCCGGCACGGCATAGATGGTCAGCGCCTCGATCCAGGTTTTCGGGTTCGGATTGAAGATCGGCATGGTGCCGAACAGCGAGACCGAGGCCATCAAAATCAGCAGGCCGAGCCAGAATGACGGCAGCGACAGGCCGCTGAGGCTGACGACGCGCAGCGCATAATCAAGCCGTGAGCCCTGGTGGACGGCGCTGATGACACCGAGCGGAATGCCGATTGAGGCGGAGAACAATAGCGCCAGCCCGGCAAGCCGCGCCGTGATCGGAATCCGCGGCAGGATTTCCTCCAGCGCCGGCTTTTCCGAGACGTAGGAATAGCCGAGATCGCCGTGCAGCAGGCCGCCGATCCAGTGCAGGTACTGGATCACGATCGGCTGGCTCAGGCCGAGCTCGCGCTCGAGATTGGCCTTGTCGGCGGGATCGACGAAGCCCGCGGCGTCGAACAGGATGTCGACGATGTTGCCGGGAACGACGCGCAGCAGCACGAAGATGATGACCGAGATCCCGAACAGGGTCACGAGCATCAGGAACAGCCGCCGCACGATATAGGCAAACACCCTGGCTCTCTCCCTGATCCCGCCTGTGTCTTGTCTTCCGGCGCGTTTCTTGACGCGAACCGGTATCCACTTCGCTCGAAAACGCTACGCCTACTTGTCCAGCCAGACGTCTTCGTAACGATAGCCGTTATAGGAGCTGTTGGACATGATCGTGACATTCTTCACGTAAGGCTGCCAGCAGGTGCCGGTGCGGGCATGGAAGATGATCGGACGCGCGACGTCTTCCTGCAGCTTCTTGTCGATCTCCCAGACCAGCTTCTTGCGCTTGTCGGTATTGGTCTCTTCCGACTGCTGGTCGAACAGCTTCTCGATCTCCTTGTTGCAATAATTGGTGTAGTTCCGCTCCGAGCCGCAGGCATAGTTCTCGTAGAACGACTGGTCGGGCTCGTCGACGGCATTGCCGGTGAGGTTGAGGCCGAGCGAGTAGTCCTTGCGGGCGATCTTCGGGAACCATTGCGCGGTGTCGACGACGTCGAGCTCGGCGTCGATGTAGATGCTCTTGATCTGGTCGATCAGGATGATCGCGGGATCGCGATAGACCGCGATGTTGCGGGTCGAGACCTTGATCTGCAGGTGTTTGTCCGGGCCATAGCCCGCCTTCTGCATCAGCTTGCGGGCCTCCTCGCGGTTCTTCTCGATGTCGGGACCGTAGCCGGGGATCTGCTCCAGCATGTCCTTCGGCATCGCCCACAGCCCGTCCGGTGCCGGCTCCATGGTACCGCCGATGTCACCCTGGCCCTCGAACATGATCTGGATGAACGCCTTGCGGTCGAGCGCCAGCGCCAGCGCGCGGCGGATGTCGAGATTGTCGAACGGCGGCGCGGTCGAATTGATGATGATGTTGGTGGAGACGTTGTTCGGTTCCACCACACAGACCGCATTGGGCGCCTGCGACTTGACGTCCTTGAGCAGCGGGATCGAGACCTCGGTCGGGAACGTCATGTCGAACTTTCCGGAGACGAAGCCGAGGATCGCGGTCGAGCGGTTCGGGATGATGGTGAACTCGATACCGTCAAGATAAGGCAGGCCCTTCTTGAAGTAGTCCGGGTTCTTGGTGAGCTTGATCGACTCGTTGGCCTTGAACTCGACGAACTTGAACGGGCCGGTGCCGACCGGCTTGGTGCGCATCTCGGCCGGCGACACATGGCAGGGATAGACCGGCGAATAGCCCGAGGCGAGCAGCGATAATAGCGCCGGCTGCGGCCGCTTCAGCTTGAACGACGCCTCATAGTCGCCGTTGGTCGTGACCTCTTCGACTTGCTCGTACCAGGACTTGCGCGGGTTCTGCCGGAACTTCTGCTGCGACTTGCCCATCAGCATGTCGAAGGTGCATTTGACGTCGGCCGCGGTGAACGGCTTGCCGTCGTGCCATTTCACGTCCTTGCGCAGCTTGAAGGTCAGCGTCTTGTTATCGTCGCTCCAGGCCCAGCTCTCCGCAAGCTCGGGCCTGATCGTGCTGGCGCTGTTCTGGGCGATGTGCTGGTCGAAGATGACGAGATTGTTGAAGATCGGCATGAACGGAACGTTCAGCGAGTAGGTCGCGCCCTCGTGGATCGAGGCGCTGCCCGGACTGTCGCGGTGATAGATCCTGAAGATGCCGCCCGGTTTCGGCTCGGCTGCGCGTGAAACGTCGCTGATGATCAGCACAGACAACACCGCGACGGCCAGCGCTTGCACGCTCCGCATGGTCCCCTCCCACATTTCGGTCTCAATGGCCGATTGGCATCGACGATACCACGGTGAGGCTGTCGGGCAACCAGCGAGGATCGCGTGGGGATTGGCAATTCGGATGACCCCACAACATTAAAATTTCCGCGGATCGGGAATAATGCCTGTGATTGCGGGGAACCCGGGTTGTTTTGCTATGCAGCGGCGAATCTCCGTTCGAATTCGGTTGCCGACGCCGACGCGTATGGCGTGAAGCGCGCCGCAATCAGCGACAGTATGTCGCCGATGTAAGCCGCGCACTGCACACGCTCTCCGTCATCCTGAGGAGCGCGAAGCGCGTCTCGAAGGATCGACGGCCCAGCTGGTGGCCGTGCATCCTTCGAGGCTCGCTCCGCTCGCACCTCAGGATGACGGTTCACTGGGAACATCACGATCACTCCGCCGCCTGCGGTGAGGGCAGGTGCATGTTGGCGACGCCATCGGTCTCGGTCGCCGAGATCGTGGTGCGAATCATCAGACGGCCTTCATGCGCCGGCCAGGGGCGGCCGCGATGCATGGTGGCGCGGTTATCCCACATCACGACGTCGCCCTGCTTCCATTGGTGCAGATAGCTGACGCCGGGCGCGGTCGCGGCTTCGGTCAATTGCTCGATCAGCGCCTTGCCGGTCTCGGCATCCATGCCCTCGACGCCATAGGCGTGGGAAGCCAGATACAGCGCGCCACGGCCATTGACGGGATTGCGCCAAACCATGCGCCAGCACACCGGCGGCAGCGTGTCGACTTCCTCGGTCGTTGCGAGGCCGGTGGCCACCTTGCTGCGCGAATGCGCGTAGGAGTGCCAGGCGAACGCGTTCTCCAGCCGCTTCGCCGTGTCCTGGTCGAGCCGCTCGAAGGCAAGCCGCATCGAGACGAATTCGGTCTCGCCGCCATGCTCGGGAATGATGCGCGCCGACAGGATCGAGGTCAGCGCCGGCACGCGCTTGAAGGAGGAATCGGTGTGCCAGAGCTGGTTGGCCCTGGCGCGCAGCTGCTGCCGGTGATCGGAAGGAACCACCTTGCCGTCGGGCCCGAAGGTCGAGAGGATCACGAAATGCGATCCGGTGCCCATCGAGCCGACCTTGGTCACCTCGGGCGGGCCGAACCGGCGCGAGAAGGCGAGCTGGATGTCGTCGCTGACCTCCTGGCCGCGGAACACCAGCACCGAATGTTCCTCGAACGCCGCGCGCACCGCCGCATAGGCGGCATCGCTGGCGGCAACGTCCGACAGCGTGACGCCGCGCAGCTCGGCACCGAATCCCGGACGCAGTGGGATCACTTCCATCGCAAGTCCTCCCTTTTCTTTGTTGTTGAGGCGAGGTTAGGGGAAAAGCCCGCGATCGGCAACGCGGCCCGCGGCGCCTCAGCCCATTGCGATCAGATTGTGCCGCGTGCGCCGGTCCGCGACCTCGATGCGATGTGTGACGAAGGCGAACAGCGCCCAGCTGGAATGGAAGGCGACACCGGCCAGAATCACGATGGTTCCGGGGATCGGACCGATCGAAGCCCGGTCCAAGATCGCGCTCATCGTGGTCAGCGGCAGCGGGTGGATCGCCAGCTTGCCGTAATAGGCGATAGCCTGGATCGCGAAGATCCAGCCATAAGTCCGTCGCAGGCGCCGGCCGATCGCTCTGACATAGCTGATGTGATAGCTGGGGCGGCGGTAGTCGTTGGCGAGCAGGTCGGTCCAGGCCGCATTCGGCGACAGCCCCTCGCCGCGGATCATCGGTGCGTAGAAATCGGTTTCGAGCAACCGCGCCCGGGCGCGCCAGACGTTGAAATAGCGATAGCGCCGCGCCTCGAATAGCAGGAATACGGTCACCAGCAGTCCGACCAGGACCATCGGCAAGGGCGAGGCTTCCGCACTGCTGTAGGTCGCCGACAGCGCGATCCCGGTCGTGACCACCGCCCAGTTGGTCGAGCTGTCGAGACGGGTGCGCCAGACCGTGCTGCGATAGACCTCGCCACGATAGAGATGGGCGAGTGCACCGATCTCGGCGGCAGTGAATTCGAGCCTTCCGGCCTGCACCGGCTCCGGCTCGCGCGGCTGGGGCGATGGCATGGCGGCCTCCGGCGAAGCTGGCTTGCGATCCCGGAGCATAGCGCGAAATCCGCGCGACCGGCGAGTCCGTTGCGTCCGCCGGCTTGGATTGGCAGCATCAGTCCGGATGCCGCTCACACGATCCGCGAGGTCTTGTTGCCCCAATAGCGGTCACGCAGCAGGCGCTTGTAGAGTTTGCCGGTCGGCAGCCGCGGCAGCTCGGCCTCGAAATCCACCGAGCGCGGCACCTTCTGGCGCGACAGCGCGCTGGCGCAGAACGCGATTAGTTCCTCGGCAAGCTCCGGCCCCGGCGCGATGCCGTCGACCGGCTGCACCACCGCCTTCACCTCCTCGCCGAGATCGACATTGGGCACGCCGAACACGGCGGCGTCGGCGACCTTGGGGTGGGTGATCAGGAGGTTCTCGCATTCCTGCGGATAGATGTTCACGCCGCCGGAGATGATCATGAAGGTGGCCCGATCGGTGAGATAAAGGAAGTTGTCGTCGTCGACATAGCCGACGTCGCCGACCGTGCTCATGCTGCCGTCGGCCGAGCGCGCCTCGCTGGTCTTGGCGGGGTCGTTGAAATATTCGAATGGCGTGGCGGTCTTGAACCACACGGTGCCCGGCGTTCCCTTGGGGCAGGGCTGCATGTTCTCGTCGAGGATATGCAGATCGCCGAGCAGGACCCTGCCGACGGTGCCGCGATGCGCGAGCCACTCCTCGCTGTTGCAGGCGGTGAAGCCGAGCCCCTCGGTCGCGCCGTAATATTCGTGGATGATGGGACCCCACCATTTGATCATGTCGTCCTTGACCAGCGCCGGGCAGGGCGCGGCGGCGTGGATCGCGATCTCGAGGGTCGACAGATCGAAGCGGGCGCGAACCTCCTCGGGCAGCTTCAGCAGGCGTGAGAACATGGTCGGCACCAGCTGGCTGTGGGTGATGCCCCATCTTTGCACCAGCTCGAGATAGCGCTCGGGATCAAAACTCTCCATGATGACGACCGTGCCGCCCATCCGGATGGTGAGATTGACCGCGGCTTGCGGCGCCGAGTGGTAGAGCGGCGCCGGCGAGAGGTAGACCATGCCCTCGCGGTAGTGCCAGAGCTTGGTCAGGAAGTCGAACAGCGGCAGGTTCTGCGACGGCGGCTGCTCCGGCAGCGGCCGCACGATGCCCTTGGGCCGGCCGGTCGTGCCGGAGGAATACAGCATCGCGGTGCCGGCATATTCGTCCGCGATCGGCGTTGACGGCAGGCCCGCGGTGGCCGCTCGCAGCCCGACAACGCGATCGCTCTCGCTTTCGCCGTCGACCACGATGCAGAGTTCGACCTGCGGACACTCCTTCAGCGCCTCGCGCGCGATGTCGAGCTTCAGCTTCGAGGTGATCAGGATCCGCGACTGGCTGTTGGTCAGGATGTAGGCCAGCTCGCCCGCGGTGAGGTAGGAGTTGACGCAGGTGAAGTAGAGCCCGGCGCGCTCGCCGGCGCCGCAGGCCTCGAGGTAGCGGTTGTTGTTCTCCATGAAGATCGAATAATGGTCGAGCCGCCGCAGCCCCTGCTTGCGGAACCGATGCGCGAGACGATTGGAGCGCGCCTCGAGCTCACGATAGGTGACGGTCTCGCCGGTCTCGGCCATGATGAAGGCGGGTTGCAGCGGGCGCAGGTAAGCATGCTTGCCGGTGTACATCGAACGTCACATCCCCCTTTAGATTCTTGTTTTGACGCGTTTTCTTCACGCGAACCGGTACCCACTTCGCTCGACAACGCTCTATGCAGCCATCTCCAGAATCTCGCGAACTTGGGATGGATCGTCGATCTTGCGCGGATTGCGCGGCACCCAGGGCGTTCGCATCGCTTGCATTGCGATGCGGTCGAAATGCTCGGGGCCGACGCGTACCTCGTGCAGGCTGCGCGGCATGCCGAGGTCGCGGATGAAGCGGTCGAGCACGTCGCCGGCGTCCGCGCCGGCATGCCCCATCGCGGCCGCGACCAGCGCCTGCCGGTCGGCATTGTCGCGCTTATTCCAGCGCATCACCGCGGGCAGCATCACGCACGAGGTGTAGCCGTGCGGCACGTCGAACTCGGCGCCGAGCACGTAGCCGATGCCGTGGCTCGCACCCATCGGCACGCCCGAGGCGAGCGGGCCGGTGGAGAGCCAGGTGCCGATCTGGCAATCCATCCGCGCCGAAATATCCTTCGGGTTGGCTTTCACGCGCGGCAGGCCGGCCGCCAGCATCTCGAGCCCCTTCAGCGCCTGCGCGTCGCCATAAGGATGTGCCTCGCGCGAGCAGATGCCTTCGACGCAATGATCGACGGCGCGGATGCCGGTCGACAGGAACAGCCATTCCGGCGTGTGCACCGACAGTTCCGGATCGAGGATGGTAGCCCGCGGCATCACCAGCGGATGACGCAGCATCTCCTTCTGCCGCTTGGCCTCGTTGGTGACGCCGGCGATCGACGAGAACTCGCCGCCGGCGATGGTGGTCGGCACGCTGATCTGGCGCACGGTCGGCGGATTCATCGCGGGCGAGACGCCGCCATGGGTGCGGATCGTCTCGATGCCGTCGGACGTCGTGACGTTGTTGGCGAGGCAAAGCTGCACCGCCTTGGCGCCGTCGGTGATCGAGCCGCCGCCGATCGTGACGATCAAATCCGCTTTCTCGCCGCGCGCCTGCTCCGCCGCCGCGATGACCGCGGCGCGCGGCGTATGCGCCGGCATCTTGTCGAAGGTGCCGACGCAGCGGGGCCCAAGCGCCGCGCGAACCTTCTCGATCTCGTCGGTCTCGCGGTTCAGCGTGCCAGACACCATCAGAAAGGCGCGCTCGGCGCCCAGCCGGTCCAACTGCTCGACGATGGCCTCACGCGCGGGCCGCCCGAACACGACCTCGTCCATGGCGCCGAATACGACACGGCCTCGATGCACGCGCCTGTCCTCCCTCAACACGGTCCGCCTTGCCGGCGGTACTTAGCGGCGAGGTTAGCGGAGGAAATCGAGGCCGTCATCAGGGTCCTGCCGGTGGTTTGATGCGGTCGCGCCGCCCATTCCGCTGTCGTCCCCGCGAAAGCAGGGACCCATAACCGCAGGGTTGCGTTGTTGAAGTGAGCTGTGGCCGAGCGCTGGCTAAACAATTGGCATCGGTGGTTATGGGTCCCGGGTCGCGCTGCGCTTGCCCGGGATGACATCGAATATGTGGCGCTCGCGTGAGTCATACATCCGCATCCTCGCGGCGCGCTGCATCCGAGTCTTGCGTTTACTTGCCTCCCACTGGAAGCAGAGGGCGCCCCGGAATGACGGTGAAAGCTTCAGGTCGAAATCGGATGACCGGCAGAAATCTTGACGGCAACATCGCGGCGTGTGTTACATCTCGAAAGCAACAGGGACGTGCGCATGACATCCACCGTCGATCTCGCCAAACTGAACATTGACGACTTCACGCCGCATCAGGATGCTGAGTTCGAGATGCAGACGGCGGATCGCGCGGTGGCGCTGAAGCTCGCCAAGGTCGAGCCCGCGGGCAACAGCGGCCGGCCGGGCGGTGCGTTCTCGCTGTTGTTCGCGGGGCCGAAGGGCGCGTGGCTGCCGCAGGCGATCTATCCGGTGCGGCATCCCGCGCTGGGCGTGATGGACATCTTTTTGGTGCCGGTCGGTCCGCTCGCGGATGGCAACGGCTATCAGGCGGTCTTCACCTGACGGTCGGAAGCTCCCGCCGCGCGCCAGCGCATCAGGTCGTAGACGCCCTTGTCTTCCTCGGTGATGAAGCCGAGCCGCCGGTAGAGCCGCATCGCCGGATTGAACTTCTCGACATGGATCGAGACGTCCTTGCCGGCGGCATCGGCCTCGTCGATCACGTCGCGCAACAGCGCTTCGCCATATCCCTTGCCGCGATGCTCGGGAAGGAAGGCGATGTCGATGACGCGGTGCTGGCTCGGCCAGCGGTCGATGTAGAGCCGGCCGATGTCCTTGTCCCGATGGGTAATGAGCAGCCAGTCGGCGCTCGAGTAATATTGCTGGTAATGCGCATGCTGGGCGCGGAATTGCTGTTCGAGGAAGGCAGCCTTCTCCGTCTCACTCCACGGCACCGGCGCCAGTTCTTCGGCGCGGGTCGAGGCATAGAGCCGGGCGAGGAACGGCAGATCGGCCTCCGCCATGCGGCGAAAGCGGCAGCCGGAAGCGGCCGCGCGTGCCCAGCCGAATGCCGTCGCGATGCTGTCTGACGTGTCGGGAACCAAGGCGACCTCAGCCCCGTGCCGGGAAGATACCCTGCAGCGCGACGCAGAAATTCAGCGTCAGATAGGGCTGCATGTTGTTATGGGGCAGGCCGTTGCCGGCGGGCGCGACCGCATTAGTGTTGGTCGGGACCAGATTTGCAGATGTGCCGGTCTGGTACAGTGTTCCGCCGACGGATGTTGCCAGCGTGATGTTCGTCGTCAGCGTGCCCTGGGTGCCGTTCTCGACGGTCCCGAACATCTGATGGGTGTGAGACGGGATCTCGGTTTGAAGCAGCGTCACGTTGCCAGAGCCGCCGTTCTCGCCGAGATCATATAGCGAAAGCCCGGGACCCTGCCCCGGCGCCATCGGCGCGTTGCCTTGCATGTTGGGCAGCGCGAAATTCGACTTGCCGTCGCCGCCATAGACGGTGCCGAGCAGCGAGAACAGCGCCGTATTCTGCGAAATCGGCAACAGCTGACCGCTGCAGAAGGCCCAGCCCTTGGGGGCGAAGTTCAACGGAAAGATGCGGATCTCGGCGAGAAACTGATCGGACATGTCGTCGCGCTCCTAACCCTGGCTCGGGAAAATGCCGAACAACGAAATGATGAAGCTGACGCAGAGGAACGGCTGCAAATTGGTATGTGGCTGGCTGCCGCCGACAAACGAGACTGAAGAGGCCGCCATCGGAGCATCCGCGTTCTCCACCGCATACAGTTGCATCAGAGTCGACGAGGCAAGCACGTTGTTCGATGGGCCCGGCTGCGAGCCGTTATTCTTCGAACCCATCAATGCGTGCGTATGCGACGGTATCTGCAGCGTGGTGAGAGTCACCGTTTCAGCACCACCATTCTCCCCGATCTGGTAGGTCGTGCCGCTGCTGGCGGTGCCCATGTGGAGCGGCAGGCGACCGCGCAAGTCCGGTAGCGCGAAGGTGTTTTGCCCGTCGCCGCCATAGGTGGTCCCGATCAATTGAAATAGGGTTTCGTTCTCGGAGATCGCCAGCAAGCTTCCATCACAGAAATGCCATCCGACCGGGACGAAATTGCCGCCGAACATGCGGATCTCGCCTACAAAGGGTTGTGCCATAGGGCTTGTCCTCAGTTCTGCGACGGAAAAATGCCCTGCAGGGCGATACTGAAATTGAGGGTCAAAAAAGGTTGCATGTTGAGGTGCGCCTGACCGCCGCCAACATTGGCAATCGAACCCGGTTTCAGGTTGGTGAGGTTGTTCGGCGGACCATACGCATTGCCGGGATCCTGCGCCAAAACGTTACCAACATTGCCGAAGTTGGGATTGGGCGAGTTTCCCTCCAAGCTCGAGCCGCTCAGGGTGTGAATGTGGGTCGGCATCTCGTTTGTCGAGAGCGCATGTGCCTCCTCGCCGCTGCGCTCTCCGAGGGTGTGGCCAGCACCCATACTGATCGGTACCCGGCCCCGAAGGTCGGGCAGGCCAAAAGTGACGCGCCCATCGCCGCCATAGGTCGTGCCCAGCAACGAGAACAGCGCCTGATTCTGAGCGATGGGAAGCAGCTGGCCATTGCAGAACGCCCAGCCCTTCGGCGGAAAGTTGAACGACATCATGCGGATTTCGGAAATATACGGATCGGCCATCGGTCCTCCGCAAATGCGTCGTATGATTTGTGAAAAATGCGAGACAATGATGCTGTGTCGACAGCGTCTGCACGATAGCGTGTTTTATGCCAAGTGCAACCTTAACGATTGTGTCGTGCGGGGAATTTTTCTTCAATCATCGGTTGAACACGACGCCGGAGAGCCGCCGATCGCTGGCGGCGCAGGCCATGTCATGAATCGAACATCCGCGAGCGCGCCATGATCTTCGCGCGAACGCCCCGCTTGTCGCGAGGGAAAGTCGGTTCGGCAGGTTTCCGGATCATGCTTGAGGGGCAATCCGCATTCGATCGCGCCGATCAACAACGGCTGCCGAAGCGATTCGGCAGCCGTTCTCCTGGTCGATATTTCCTGGTCGATGGGGCGTCCGATCAGGCGATCAGGTCATGGTGCAACTGGGTCTGGGTGTGATTGTCGGACGGCGTGCCCCCCATGGCGGCTAACACCGTCTCGTGCCCGACCCACCACGGCGTGCCGGCATTGGAATGCTCGCTGAACAAGTCGGACAAGGTCTGGGTGTTGGCGGCCAGGTCGACATGATTTGCGTTGGTCTGCGTCGGCGTCTGGGTGAACGACGAGAAGTCGAAGTTGTCGCGGATGGGCAAGCTGACCGACGATGCGCCGGTCGTCTGCTGATTGAGGGGTGTACCGCCTTGCGTGGGCATGACGGGATGCGAGCTCGCATTGGCTTGAGCCACGTCAGTCGCGGTCGGGAGCCGACGCTCGCCGTCGGCGAGACCGATATACATCAGGTCGGTGGCATTGGAAGACGAGGTCAAGTCGGGGAGGCCGAGCACGTGCCCTAATTCATGCACCACGGTGGTCAGGAGATCGAGATGGCCTGCCGCCGCCGTAGACGGATCAGTCAAGAGATCGGTGCCGGACGCATTGAGCGCCAGCTTGAACTCCGAATTGTCCGACGGGGTCGGATCGACGAACCAGCCGTGGCCGGCAGCATCGATGTCGATCGTGATGTGGCCGGCGCCTTCCTCGCCGACAGTCTGACCGACAAGGTCGGCGATGCTGAAGGTGACGGCATGCAGCGCGGCGAGTTGATCGGAACTGGCGCCTGCCTTCGCCCATTGGGCGATGGCCGCCGACACGACCGAGTCGAGCTGGCTCTGCGTCAGGTGCATCTCGCCTGCGCTAGGCGTCGTCGCCTGCACGCCGCCTGATTCGGCAAGCAGCGGCAACGTGTTTGTCGTCGGCAGCGGCGGCGTGCCCTGGGTGAAACCAACGGTCCCGCTGATGCTGAACTTGGTCGGATCGGTTGAGCCGTTGGCGTTGTCCAGTTCCGTCCCTGCATTGCCGGCCGTCGGGGCATCTTGCGTAACCTTGACGGTCCCGAACGACTCCTTGATCCGCACAAACTGGCCATTGCCGGCCTGACCCGCGATGTTCGAGAAGCTGTTTCCCGCCATGCTCAAGAAAATGGTCGGAAACGGTCCAGCCCCGGGCGGGTTGGCTATATCGGTAACCTGATTGTCCTGGATGGCGATCCCGCGGCTGCCATTGATGTGCTGGATCGTGTTGTTGGTGATGGTGAGATCGGTTTCGCCGCCGCCGGTGGCCTGGCCGCCGAGGCCCACATTGACGGAAATGCCCAGCGCGGTCGCGATCTGCGAGATGGTGTTGCCATCGATCAGGTACTTGCTGTTGATCGCGCCTTCATTCTGGATGCTGATGCCGTTGCCAACCAATGAGCCCGAATTGGTTATCGCATCGTCGCCGATAATATTGTTCTTGATGGTTCCGTTGACCGTCCGGTTGAACGGTGGGTTGCCATTGTCGAAATGGTTGATCGCAGTCGACCGCTGCCCGAGGAATGTGTTGCCCTCGATGTCGAAAGTGAGCGAGGTGGCCACTGGATCGGTGGAGACATCAACGCCGGCGTTGTTGTTGGTGAAAGTGGCGTTGAAAATGTTCGCGGTCATGGCGGTGCCGCCGGAATTGGCGAAGACGCCGGTGCCCGTAATGACATGCGTTGCATCGGAGACGGTATTGCCGGTGAAGCTGCCGCCGTTGACGGTCAAGCCCATCACCGATGTCCCGGTGCCGAGGAAGTTGACGAGATTGCCGTGCGGCGAGTTGGCATTGCCGTGGATCGCGACGCCGTTGGCCGAGACCGTATTGTTGGTCAACTGCAGGTTGGTCAGCGTACCGCTGCTGTTGCTGATCTGGATCTCGAATTCCTCGTTGTTGCCGATCGTCGAATTGCTGATCGAGGTCGCATGCGCTCCGTTGGAGGCGGTGCCCGTCAGCCCAGCGATGTTGATGCCCGACTCGTCGGTGGCGGGATCGTCGCCATTACCGGTGATCGTGAGACGATTCAGCACCATACCGTTGACGTTGGAGCCGCCGATACCGTCACCGAAATTGTTGGTGATATTCATGTTGCTCAGCGTGACGTCCTGCGTGGATGTCAAGCTGACGCCGTCGCCGGTGGTGTTCTGAATGGTGCCGCCGGTGCCGGCAGCGCCCGTGCCGGTGACGGCAAGATGTCCGCTGGTGCCGGTGTTGCTGAGCACGATGCCGTTGGCGGCGCCGTTGGACGAGATGTCCTGGAAGGTGACGTTGCTGGCGCCGATTGTGGTGTTTGAGATGTTGATCGCGGTTCCGGTCGTGGTGGTCAGGTGATTGGTGCCGGTGACGGTGATGGTGCCGCCATGGGTGAAATTCATGCCCGCGCCGCTGGCGGTCTTGATCGTGATGTCGGACATCGTGACGGTGCCGACATTGTTGTTGTCGTCACTGATGCCCATGCCGGTCGAGGCCGAGGTATCGATGCTGACGCCGCTGATGCCGTGGCCCGACGTGCCGAGCAGGTCGATGCCGTTGTCGGCGCCGGTCACCTTGATCACCGGATCGGTGCCGGTCGCGGTGTTCGCGGTCACCACGGCGCCGGTCACCGGATTGGTGAAAGTCAGGCTGTGGCTGCCGCCGACCAGGTTGACGCCGTTGGCGAGATTGATGCCGTTGGCCTCGGTATAGGTGCCGGACCTCAGCACGACATAGTCGCCCGAGCCCGCCGGATTCGCCGCGTTGTAGGCGGCGATCGAGGTGTACGGGTCGGCCGCGGTGCCGAGATTGGCGCTGTTGGCCAGCGCCGTGGGCGAGTTGTCGATATAGAACACCTGCGGCACGACGCCGACATGGAAGGTCTGGGCGCCCGACGTGAGCGGCCCGCCGGTGCCGGTGTTGCCGTTGTCGTTGATGTTCAGCGTGACGGTATCCGAGCCGGTGAAGCCGTCGTCGCTGTTGTAGGTCAAGGTCGCCAGCGCGGTGTTGACCTGCGCGACGGTGCCGGTCAGCGTCACTGTGTGGCTGCTGTTGTTCGTGAAGCTGGCGAGCCCGGCGGTATTGAAGGTCAGGTTCGCATGGCTTGAGGCAATCGTCGCCGTGACGTTGCCGCTCGCGGCATCGATGTCGGCGACCGAAAGGCCTGAAATCGCGAAGTTGGTGTGCGAGAACGCTGTTCCGATCGAATTGTCCGCCGGCACCGACGCGGTGGGTCCGTCGTCCATGGCGGTGACGCTCCCCGTCGTCGATCCCGTCCCGGTGTTGCTGCCGCCATTCGCGGTGCCACCGTCATCGTGCATGGTCAGGCTGTAGGACCGCGCGGTAGTATCGGGGTTTTCGCTGGTGTTGTTGAACTGGATCAGGTCCAGCGCCGCATTGTAGTGCGCGAGCGTGTCGGTACCGGTGAAACTGATCGTCTCGGTGCCCGCGGTGCTGGTGATCTCGAAGTGGATGCCGCCGATATCGCCGCTGTTGCCGGCGTGGCCGGCGATCGACAGCGCATCCGACGGCTTCAGATTGTTCAGCACGAAGGTCGCATCGGTCAGGTTGTTGCCTTCGGCGTCCGTGATCGTCAGGTTCGGCGTGATCGTGACCGGCGTCGAGTTCGCTGCCGGCGTGCCGTTCGGCGGCTCGGAGAAGCCGGTGATGGCACCGAAGCTCACGACCGGCGCATCGTTGACCGGGGTGACATGGATGGTCGAGGTCGAGGTGTTGCTGCTGTCGGTGCCGTCGGTGACCGCAAAGCTGACGGTGCGATCCGCCCCGGACGGGTTGTCGCTCGAGTTGAAATAGGTGATTGAATCGAGCGCGGCCTTGTAGTTGGCGACGCTGGAGGAGCCGGTCAGCGTCAGCACGCCGGTCGCGGAATTGTACGAGCCGGTGATGCCGTTCTGGTTGACGAAGCCCAGCACATCCTGGCCGGCGGCGAAATTGCCGGTGATCTGCACCGTCGCGCCGGTCAGGTTGGCGCTGTCTATGTCGGTCACGTTGACCGACGCGTCGATCACGGTCGCGGCCTGGTTTTCGGTGTAGTTCAGCGTGCCGCCGGCCGTCGTGACCGGCGGATCGTTGACCGGCGTGACGTTGATGGTGCCGGTGACCGGTGTGGAGGTCGCCGTGCCATCGTTTGCGACGATCGTGACGGTGCGCGCCAAGCCCGACGGGTTGTCGCTGGTGTTCTGATAGGTCACCGAGGCGAGCGCCGCCTGATAATCGGCGACGCTGGCGGTGCCTGTCAGCGTCAGCATGCCGGTTCCCGCATTGAACGAGCCGGTGATGCCGTTCTGGGACGTAAAGGCGAGGACGTCCTGACCGTTCGCGTAGTTACCGGTGATCTGCACCGTCGCGCCGGTCAGCGTAGTGTTGTCGACGTCGGACACGATGATCGCCGGGTCGAACGCGGTCGCGGCCTGGTTCTCGGTGTAATTGAGGGTGTGACCGGCGGTGACGACGGGCGGGTCGTTGACCGGGGTGACGTTGATGGTGTCGGTGACCGGCGAGCTGTCGAGCGTGCCGTCATTGGTCGTGATGGTAACGGTGCGCGCCAGCCCGGACGGATTGTCGCCGGTGTTGATGTAAGTCACCGACGCCAGCGCGGCCTGGTAGTTCGCGACGCTGGACGAGCCGGTCAGCGTCAGCGTTCCGGTTGCGGCATCGAACGAGCCGGTGATGCCGTTCTGGTTGGTGAAGCCGAGGACATCCTGGCCGCTGACATAGTTGCCGGTGATCTGCACCGTCGCGGACACCAGATTGGCGTCGTCGCCGTCGGTGACGGTGATCGTCGAATCGATCACGCTCGCCGCCTGGTTCTCGGTGTAGTTCAGCGTGTGGCCGCCGGTGACGACCGGCGCCTGGTCGACCACGACGGAAATGGTGAAGGTCTGCTGGCTGTGCAGCGTGCCGTCGCTCGCATCGACCGTGACGTCGTAGGACGGGTCGGCAATGTTGATCTTGCTGGGATCGGCGACCGTGATCTTGCCGGTGGTCGCATCGATGGTGAAGCCGCCGCCGGAGGTGTCGCCGACCAGCGAATAGGTCACGGCGGGGCCGTTGACGTCGGTCGAGGATGCCGTGACGCCGGTTCCCGCGCCGACCGGCGCGTTGACCGCAACGCGGTTGGCTCCGGCGTCGGCATCGACCGGGGTCGACGGCGCGACGTCGGTGACGGCGATGGTGAAGGTCTGCGAACTCGTGAGCAAACCGTCGCTGGCCTGCGCGGTGACGGTGTAGGCGTGCCCGGCCGGGCTTTCGTAATCGATCTTGGAGCTGTCCGCGACGGTGATGACGCCCGTCGTCGCATTGATGGTGAAGCCGCCACCGGAGGTATCGCCGATCAGCGACCAGGTCACGGCCGGGCCGTTGACGTCGGTTGCCGCCGCGGTGATGCCGACGGTCGAGCCGTTGGCAGCGCCTTCGGCGATCGAGTTGGTGCCGACGTCGGCATCGACCGGGGTCGACGGTGCGGCGTCATTGACGGCGATGGTAAAGCTCTGCGAGCTCGCCAGCGTGCCGTCGCTGGCCTGCGCGGTCACCGTGTAGGAATGGGTCGGGCCGCTGCTCTCGTAATCGATCTTGGTCGAGTCGGCGACGGTGATGACGCCGGTCGTCGGGTCGATGGTGAAGCCGCCGCCGGAGGTGTCGCCGACCAACGACCAGGTCACGGCCGCGCCGTTGACGTCGGTCGCGTGCGCGGTGATGCCGACCGCCGTGCCGGCTGCCGCGCCTTCGACAACGCTGTTGGCGGCGGCATCGCCGTCGACCGGGGTCGATGGCGCAACATCCGCGATGTTGATGGTGAAGGTCTGCGAACTCGCCAGCGTACCGTCGCTGGCTTGCGCGGTGACGGTGTAGCTGCCGCCCGAGCTTTCGAAATCGAGCTTGCTCGAATCGGCGACCGTAACGACGCCGGTTGCGGCATTGATGGTGAAGCCGCCGTTGGAGCTGTCGCCGATCAGCGAATAGGTCACGGCCGGACCGTTGATGTCGGTCGCCGACGCGGTGATGCCGACGGTCGAGCCGTTGGCCGCGCCTTCAAGGACGGTGTTGGCGCCGGCGTCGGAGTCGACCGGGGTCGATGGCGCGACGTCAGTGACGGCGATCGTAAAGGTTTGCGAGCTCGCCGTCGTGCCGTCGCTGGCCTGTGCGGTGACGGTGTAGGCGTGGCCGGGCGCGCTTTCGTAATCGAGCTTGGTGCTATCCGCGACGGTGATGACGCCCGTTGTCGCGTTGATGGTGAAGCCGCCGCCGGAGGTGTCGCCGATCAGCGAATAGGTCACCGGCGGACCGTTGACGTCGGTCGACGACGCCGTGACACCGACGGTCGAGCCGTTGGCCGCGCCTTCGGCGATCGCATTGGTGCCGGCGTCGCTATCGACCGGGGCCGAGGGCGGGGCTTCGGTGACGGCGATGGTGAAGGTCTGCGAGGTCGCAAGCGTGCCGTCGCTGGCCTGCGCGGTGACGGTATAGGCGTGGCCGGGCGCGCTTTCGTAATCGAGCTTGCTCGGGTCGGCGACAGTGATGACGCCCGTTGTCGCGTTGATGGTGAAGCCGCCGCCGGAGCTGTCGCCGGTCAGCGAATAGGTCACCCCCGGGCCGTTGATGTCGGTCGAGGATGCGGTGACGCCGACCGTGGTGCCGGCGGCCGCGCCTTCGACGACGGTATTGGCGGCAGCGTTGTTGTCGACCGGCGTCGACGGCGCAACGTCGGTGACGTTGACGGTGAAGGTTTGCGTGCTGGTCTGCGTGCCGTCGCTGGCCTGTGCGGTGATGGTGTAGGCGTGGCCGGGCGCGGTTTCGAAATCGATCTGGGTGGGATCGGCGACGGTGATGACGCCGGTCGCGGCGTTGATGGTGAGGCCGTGGGCATTGCCGACCAGCGAATAGGTCACGGTGCCGCCATTGATGTCGGTGGCGTGCGCGGTGATGCCGACGGTGGTGCCGATGGCGGCGCCTTCGACCACGGAGTTGGTCGCGGCGTCAGAGTCGGCGGGCGCCGACGGCGGAGCGTCGGTCACGCCGATCGTGAAGGTCTGCGTCGTCGAGGTCGCGCCGCTCGTGGCCTGGACGGTAATGGTGTAGGCGTGGCCGGGCGCGCTCTCGTAATCGAGCTTGTTCGGATCGGCGACGGTGACGACACCCGTCGTGGCATTGATGGTGAAGCCGCCGCCGGAGGTGTCGCCGGTCAGCGAATAGGTGGTTGCGGGGCCGTTCGGATCGACCGCGGAGGCGGTGATGCCGACCAGCGTGTTGACGGCGGCGCCTTCGACGACGCTGTTGGTGGCGGCATTGACGTCGACCGGGGTGCTGATCGCGACGTCGTTGACGTTGATCGTGAAGCTCTGCGAGCTGACGCCGCCATGGCCGTCGCTGGCCTGGACCGTGATGGTGTAGGCGTGGCCCGGCGCGGTCTCGAAGTCGATCTTGGTGGAATTGGCGACGGTGACGATGCCGGTGTTGGGATCGATCTTGAAGCCGCCATTGGAGGAGTCCGATGTCAGCGAGTAGGTGACGCCGGGGCCGTTGACGTCGGCCGACGACGCGGTAATGCCGACCAGGGTATTGACCGCGGCGCCCTCGTTGACGGCGTTGGCGGTGGCGTTGCCGTCGGTCGGTGTCGAGGGCGGCGCATTGCTGACCGCGATCGTGAAGCTCTGCGACGAGACGAAGATACCGTCGGTCGCCTGCACATTGACGACGTAGCTGCCGCCGGAGCTCTCGAAATCGACCTTGGACGGATCGGCAATCGACACTACGCCGGTATGCGGATCTACCTTGAAGCCGCCATGCGAGGAATCGGACACCAGCGAATAGGTGACCGGAAGACCGATCAGGCTGGTGGATTGCGCGGTGATGCCGACCGATGTATTGGCTGCGGCGCCCTCAACGACCGTGTTGGCGCCGGAATTGGCGTCGGTCGGAGGCGACAGGAAGCCGGGCACCGGCGGATACGGCGTGCCGGGAGGGCAGCCCAGGTAAAGATATTGCAGACCATACGTATTGACGAACGCCTGCGCGGCCGGATCCAGAATGATATTGCCGCTCGGATCGAGATGAAGTTCGGGGCGTGTTAAACCACCGATTGTATAGGCAGGTATGGTCGACATAAGCACTCCTGCGAGCGGCGTGAAATCCGATCAATAACTACATTTGTTGGGGACGATGACGTGTGAAGCATTTCACACGTTGAGGTTGATCATCGGTGACCCGAGATCGCACCGGTTCGCTCGCAATATGCGGACATCGCGACGGTTGCGGAGTCCCGACATCAGCAAGTTCAAATGCGCTTGCCATTACGTAATCGCTTCCACTCACACTCGCCGCGAGAAAAGCCCAGTGAATGTTCGAGGAAAGCGCGGCGGCCAAGAAAATTTACCGGTTGGCAACCACGACCGTATTGTCGATGTTTCCGAGTGTCAATGTGTGTCCACGTGACACCGCGTCGTTAACCACGATTCGGCCATGCAGCGGGAGGTAGAGTATGGGGATTCGACCATTTTTAATCTTGTGCGACCCCCGGTGGTTTCTGTGCCGCAGACCGAATTGGCGTTGTGTGACGGATATGTGTCGGTGATTCGCCTTGTGATTGAATCCCGGCGAACCCTCTGTGATCTCTCCTCACCCAAAAGGCCAGTGAATCTGTCCCTTCCCGTCGTCACGGCTTCGCGATCACGTCGTAAGGCTTTCAGACTACGCAACTATTTGCTTGATCCGGCGGCCATCTTGAACAGACTGGGGAGCGGCTACATCTGTGACGTCCGCTGCCGCGACATTGCGGTGGTCCATCCGCGTTGAATCACCGCAAGTCCAATTGCGACTTTGGTAGCCCTGCACTGATCCTGGGGGAGAGGGAATTGAGTTCGATTGACAGAACGGGACGTGTGGCTCCGGTGACCGGCGTCGAGCGTCATTCGCTTCGCCGCCATGCCTCGCGCGGACCGTCGCTCAGGCCTTGGCTCGGCCTCGCGCCGATCGGGCTGCTGGCCGGGCTGGCGCTCGGCGGCTGCGACAACAAGAGCGCGCAATCGCAGGCCGCGCCTCCGCCGCCGCCCGTGACCGTCGCGCAGCCGGTCAAGCGCACCGTCACCGACTGGGACGAGTTCACCGGCCGCTTCGAGGCGATCGAGGAGGTCCAGGTCCGCGCCCGTGTCGGCGGCTTCGTCAACAGCGTCGAGTTCAAGGATGGTGCGATCGTCCACGCCGGCGATCTGCTCTACATCATCGATCCGCGGCCGTTCGAGGCGGTCGTGCTGCAGGCCGAGGGCCAGCTCGCCGACGCGCGCGCCAAGGGCGAACTTGCCAAGCGTGATCTCGAGCGCGGGCTGAACCTGGTGCAGACCAGCGCGGTCTCGGAGCAGGTCGTCGATCAGCGCCGCCAGGCGTTGCAGGCGGCGCGCGCCGCCGAGACCCAGGCCGAAGGCACGCTGAAGGCCGCGCAGCTCAACGTCGAATTCACCCATGTGCTGGCGCCGATCACGGGCCGCGTCAGCCGGCATCTGGTGACTCCGGGCAATCTGGTGCAGGGCAGCGAGGGCGGCGCGACGCTGCTCACCTCGATCGTGTCGCTCGATCCGATCTACATCTATTTCGACGTCGACGAGGCCACCTATCAGCGCAACAGCAAGCTGTGGTTCGAAGGCAGGCGGCCGAGCTCGCGCGACACGGCGAACCCGGTGCAGATCGCGTTGACCGGCGAAACCAAGCCCTCGCATGAGGGCAAGATGGACTTCCTCGACAACCGGCTCGACGTCTCGACCGCGACGCTGCGCAGCCGCGCGGTCGTTCCGAACAAGGATCTGTCGGTCCTGCCCGGCCAGTTCGGCCGCGTCCGCATCATCGGCTCCTCGCCCTATGAGGCGCTGCTGATCCCGGACAGCGCGGTTGCCACCGACCAGTCGCGCAAGATCGTGTTCGTGGTCAAGGACGACAACACGGTGGAAGCAAGAGCAGTCACGCTCGGGCCGCTCGACGATGGCCTGCGCGTCGTCCGCGAAGGCCTCAAGGCGGAGGATCACGTGATCGTCGACGGCCTGCAGCGCGCCCGCGTCGGCGCCAAGGTGACGCCGAAAATGGCGCAGGCTCCGGCGGATTCCAAGCCCGCGGCAGGCGACAAGCCGGCGGCCGCTGACAAGCCCGCCGCAGGTGCCAAACCATGAATCTCGGCAGGCTCTCCATCAACCAGCCCATCCTCGCGATGGTGCTGTCGATCGTGCTGCTGATCGTCGGCGCGATCGCCTATCCGACGCTGCCGGTCTCGGAATATCCGCAAGTGGTGCCGCCGACCGTCGTCGTCACCACGCAATATCCGGGCGCCTCGGCGCAGACCGTGTCCGACACTGTCGCCGCTCCGATCGAGCAGGAGATCAACGGCGTCGAGGACATGCTGTATCTCTACAGCCAGGCGACGTCGAACGGCCAGCTCACCATCACCGCGACCTTCAAGCTCGGCACCGACCTCGACAAGGCCCAGGTGCTGGTGCAGAACCGCGTCGCGATCGCGCAGCCGCGGCTGCCCGAAGAGGTGCAGCGCAACGGCGTGACCACGCGCAAGAACTCGCCCGACATCCTGATGGTCGTGTTCATGCTGTCGCCCGACGACACGTTCGACCAGCTCTATATCTCCAACTACGCGCTGCTGCAGGTCCGCGACCAGCTGTTGCGGCTCGATGGCGTCGGCGATATCCAGATGTTCGGCGCGCGCGATTACTCGATGCGGCTGTGGCTCGATCCCGACCGGATCGCCAATCTCGGTCTGACATCGACCGAGGTGCTGGCGGCGATCCGGGCGCAGAACCTGCAGATCGCCGGCGGACAAATCGCCGAGCCGCCGATCGCCGATCGCGCCTTCCAGCCGAACCTCGTCTTCACCGGCCGCCTCAAGGACATCAGGCAGTTCGAGGATATCGTGGTGAAGGCCGGCTCCGACGGCCGCACGGTACGTCTGCGGGACGTCGCCCGCGTCGAGCTCGGCGCGCTGTCCTACGCCACCAACAGCTTCCTGCTGCGCAAATCCGCCGTCGCGCTGCTGGTGACGCAACGGCCCGGATCGAACGCACTCGCCACCGCCAAGAGCATCTCCGACACGATGGAGCGGATGAAGGCGAGTTTCCCGAAGGGGCTCGACTACAATATCGGCTACAACCCGACCGAATTCATCGCCCAATCGGTCCACGAGTTGATCAAGACGATCTACGAGGCGATGGCGCTCGTCGTCATCGTGGTGCTGGTGTTCCTGCAGGGATGGCGGCCTGCGATCATCCCGATCATCGCGATCCCGGTGTCGCTGGTCGGCACCTTCGCGGTGATGGCCGCGCTCGGCTTCTCGATCAACAATCTGACGCTGTTCGGCCTGGTGCTCGCGGTCGGCATCGTGGTCGACGACGCCATCGTGGTGGTCGAGAATGTCGAGCGGCATCTCGAGCACGGCATGAGCAGGCGCGACGCTGCGCTCAAGACCATGGAGGAGGTCGGCGGCGCGCTGGTCTCGATCGCGCTCGTGCTGTGCGCGGTGTTCGTGCCGACCGCCTTCCTCGGCGGCATTTCCGGGCAGTTCTTCCAGCAATTTGCGGTGACGATCGCGGTCGCGACCGCGATCTCCTGCTTCTGCTCGCTGACCCTGTCGCCGGCGCTGGCCTCGCAGATCCTGGTGCCGCATGAGGAGAAACGCCCGCCGGCGCGCTGGAACATCATCGCGCGCGGCTGGGATAGCTTCACCGCGCTGTTCAACCGCGTGTTCGACCGGCTCGCGCACGGCTATGCATCGGTGGCCGACTTCGTGATCCGGCATACGGTGGTGATGCTTGCGCTCTACCTCGTACTGATTGGCAGCGCCGGCTGGCTGCTCGCGACCACCTCGCAGGGCTTCATTCCGGCGCAGGATCGCGGCTACGTCATCATCTCGGCTCAGCTGCCGGGCGCCGCGTCGCTGGCGCGGACCACCGCTGTTGTGCGCGAGATCGAGCGGATCGCGCTGGATACGCCGGGCATCGTTCGCGTCGCGGCTTTCGCCGGCTTCTCCGGTGCGACGCGCACGCAGCAGGGCAACGCCGCGGCGCTGTTCCCGGTATTCGACGAGCCGGAGGCGCGCCTGAAGAAGGGGCTGACGGCGAACGCGATCACGGCCGAATTGCGCAAGCGTCTGTCGGTGATCCAGGGCGCCTTCATCATCGTCATTCCGCCGCCGGCCGTGCCCGGTATCGGCACCGGTGGCGGCTTCACCATCCGTGTCCAGGATCGCCAGGGGCGCGGACCCGAACTGCTGGCTTCCGCGACCGATGAACTGGTGACAGCCGCGCGCAAATCGCCGTCTCTCACATCGGTGTTCTCGCCGTTCACCGCGAACACGCCGCAGCTGTTCGTCGACATTGATCGCGTCAAGGCGCAGAAGCTTGGGGTGCCGATCGCCAACATTAATGACACGATCCAGACCTACTTTGGTTCGACCTATGTCAACGACTTCAACCTGTTTGGCCGCACCTATCACGTTACCGCGCAAGCCGATCTGCCGTTCCGGAAAGACAGCCCCGATCTCGCAAGGCTGCGCACCCGCAACGTCGCCGGCGACATGGTGATGCTCGGCAGCATCGTGGACTTCAAGGACGTTTCGGGACCCGACCGCGTGGCGCGCTACAATCTGTACTCGGCGTCCGAACTGCAGGGTGAGCCGGCACCGGGCGTGAGCTCGACGACGGCGCTCAACACCATCAAGCAGCTCGCCGACCAGACATTGCCAAGCGGCTTTTCCTTCGAGTGGACCGACCTGTCCTACCAGCAGGTTACCGGCGCCAATGCCGGGCTCTACGTGTTCCCGATCTGCGTGCTGTTCGTCTATCTGGTGCTGGCCGCGCAATATGGCAGCTGGACCTTGCCGTTCGCGGTGATCCTGATTGTGCCGATGTGCCTGTTCGCGGCCACGATCGGCGTGCGCCTGATGGGCCAGGACGTCAACATCCTGACCCAGATCGGCTTCGTGGTGTTGGTGGGGCTGGCCGCCAAGAACGCGATCCTGATCGTCGAGTTCGCGCGCGACATCGAGCTCGAGGGCCGATCGCGGCTGGACGCGGTGATCGAGGCCTGCCGGCTCCGTCTGCGGCCGATCCTGATGACCTCGTTCGCCTTCATCCTCGGCGTGCTGCCGCTGGTGGTGTCGACCGGTTCGGGCTCGGAGATGCGGCAGGCCGTCGGCGTTGCCGTGTTCTTCGGCATGCTCGGCGTCACCCTGTTTGGCCTGATCTTCACGCCGATCTTCTACATGGTGGTGCGCAACCTTGCGGAAGGAAAGAACGAGGGCAAGCCGGCGGAGCCCAAGGCGACCGTGGCGGGTTGAGCAGCCTACACTTGTGTCCGTCACCCTGAGCAGCCTGCGAAGCAGGCGTCTCGAAGGGTGCACGGCCACGAGCCGGGCCGTCGACCCTTCGAGACGCGCGTTCCGCGCTCCTCAGAGTGACGGGAAAGTAGCAAGTGCTGTCGACGCAGCCCATACTTTTGGCTGAGCGGAAAGAGATGGGCAGGCGTGGGGTTATAAAATAATGTCGCGCCGATTTTCCTGATAGAAACTGCTGGGAGAGCATAACATGAAGTCCGGATTTTTGGCCGCCGTCGCGGCTTGCAGCCTGATGCTTGCGGCGCCGGCGATGGCCCAGGGCGTCAAGATCGGCATCCTGAACGATCAGTCCGGCGTCTATGCCGACTACGGCGGCAAATATTCGCTCGAAGCCGCGCGGATGGCGGTCGAGGATTTCGGCGGCGAGGTGCTGGGACAGAAGATCGAGATCGTTACCGCCGACCATCAGAACAAGCCGGACCTTGCGACCGCGATCGCGCGACGCTGGTACGAGGTCGAGAACGTCGACATGATCACCGAGCTCACCACCTCGTCGGTCGCGCTCGCGGTGCAGGAGCTGTCGAAGGAAAAGAAGAAGATCGACATCGTGGTCGGCGCGGCGACCTCGCGCATCACGGGCGATGCCTGCACGCCCTACAGCTTCCACTGGGCCTATGACACCCGCGCGCTCGCCGTCGGGACCGGCGGCGCACTGACGGAGGCGGGTGGCGACACCTGGTTCTTCCTGACCGCCGACTACGCCTTCGGCTACGCGCTGGAAAAGGACACCAGCGACATCGTCGTGTCGAAGAAGGGCAAGGTGGTCGGCTCGGTCCGCGTGCCGCTCAACTCGTCGGACTTCTCGTCCTTCCTGCTGCAGGCGCAGAGCTCGAAGGCCAAGATCATCGGGCTCGCCAACGCCGGACTCGATACCACCAATTCGATCAAGCAGGCGGCCGAGTTCGGCATCGTGCGCGGCGGCCAAAAGCTCGCCGGCCTGTTGATGACGCTGTCGGAGGTGAACGGTCTCGGGCTCGAGGCGGCGCAGGGTCTCGTGCTCACCGAGGGCTTCTACTGGGATCACGACGATGCCTCGCGCGCTTTCAGCGAACGCTTCTTCAAGCGCACCAGCCGGATGCCGAGCATGATCCATGCCGGCACCTATTCGGCGACGCTGAGCTATTTGAAGGCGGTGAAGGCCGCCGGCACCAAGGACAGCGACGCGGTCGCCGCCAAGCTGAAGGAGCTGCCGGTCGACGACGCCTTCGCCAAGGGCAAGGTGCTCGCGAACGGCCGAATGGTGCACGACCTCTATCTGTTCGAGGTCAAGAAGCCCTCGGAGTCGAAGAAGCCGTGGGACTATTACAAGCAGATCGCCGTGGTGCCCGGCGACAAGGCCTTCTTCACCGCCAAGGAAAGCGGCTGCCCGCTGACCAAGTGAGGCGGGGCTGGCGAAACAAACATCGGTGTCGTCCCGGCGAAGGCCGGGACCCATAACCACCGATGTCGGTTGTTGTGCGCAGCCGGAGCTCCAGCCTTCGCAAAACATCTGCCTGTGGTAATGGGTCCCGGCCTTCGCCGGGACGACGGCTCAATATGTGGCGGCGTTACGCGTGGACCAGCCGCCACACCGCGCCGCCGATCGCGCCGACCCAGAGGATGACGCAGGCCAGCGCCTGGATGGCGAAACCGGGGCTGCGTTTCGCCACCGCTTCGCGATAGCCGATGAAATAGACGATGCGGCCGATCACCCAGATTGCGCCGACCGCCGCGGCCGCGGCATCGCCAACATAGATCGCGAACAGCCAGAGCGACGGCAGGAAGATCGGCATCCATTCCAGCGTGTTCATCTGGATGCGGTAGATGCGCTCGAAATCCGGATTGCCCGTGATCGCCGGCAGCTTGACCCCGTAGACCGCGCGGGCGCGGGCGACCTGCAGCGCGAAGAAGAAGTGCAGCGCGACCGCAAGGCAGGTGACGATGGCGGTGTAGTGGTACATGTCAGGCGTGTCCTCTTTCCATTGACCCCGATGTCATGACGGGACAGCGAAGCCCGGTGTGACATGCGGCCGTGCCTTACCTCTCCCCGCGCGCGGGGAGAGGTCGGAACGCATCGTCAGATGCGTTCCGGGTGAGGGGGGACCTCGGCGAGACCAGCTGTCACCGAGTACGCGGAGACGGCCCCTCACCCCAACCCTCTCCCTGTAAGAACGGGGCGAGGGAGCACAGTGCCGCGGCCCCATTCGGACCAATTCCGTCACGTCCTAGTACCCCGTCATCTCAAGATAGCCGATTCCGGCGTGGCTGCCTGAGAAGCGGATCGGGCCTTCCCAATACGGGAAGCTGGTTCCCATCCAGGCCTTCGGATTGAGCGGTGTGGTCTCGATGGCAAGGCCGCGTGCGGGCAGGCTGACGCGCCATGACGTCGGCAGCTTGCGGCCGTCGATCTCGGTGGTTGCGAGCGGCGCGATGCTGTTGCCGCCGGCGGCGATCTCGGCCGAGCGGCCGTCCGGCGTGATCCAGTTGCCGAACAGGTTTTCGCGGCCGTCCTTCTGGCGCAGCCGGTACAGCATCAGCTTCTCGTCGCCGGGCAGATGCAACGAGAACCAGTCCCAGCCGGTCTGGTCGGCCGCCAATGGCTGGCTGCTCCATTCGCGATCCATCCACGCCCAGCCCGTGACGTCGACCGGCCTGTCGTCGATCACGATGCGGCCGGACGCCTTGTAGAACGGCTGGCTGTAGTAATAGGAGGCCTGTCCGCGATCCGACTTACGGCTGTAGCCGTGGTCGCCCTGCAGCACCAGCGCGCGGTCGGCCTCGAGCCGCAGCGCGGTGCTGAAGTCGGCGGCGGAGGCCTTGAGCTCGAGCGGCGCGACGCGCTGCGCATCGAACGCATCGCGCCCGCGCAGCTCCCAGGCGTCGATCCAGGCGCGGAACGGCGTGGCTTCGACGGCGGCCTGCCCGACGCCGCCGCGGGCAAAGGTCTCGCTGAAGCGGTGCGTGCCGGCGCTGGTCACGGCGGCGTGGCCCATCCAGAGCTGCCGATTGGCCCAGCCCTCGGCCGGTCCGCCCGCTTTCATCGCCTGGCGGAACAGCGTCCATTGCGCGCCATAGGCCGCGCCGCTCGTGTCGGACAGGTTGGCGGTCACGTACCACCACTCGATCCGGAATTCCGGATGCGGACCGTGGTCCGCGGGGAACGTGAACGGCTTGCCCGGCGAGACGGCGGCAAATCCTTCCGCCGTCTCGCCGAGCCCGGCAAAGCCCTGCGCAAGGCTCTTGCCGCCGAGCGCCAGCGCCAGCGCGCTGCCGGCAAAGGCGCGACGGGTGATGGTGACGCTAGCGCTCATTGACAAAGATCCTGATCAGGCTGGCTGGCTGCATGCGCGCCAGTCTGGCGACCGGGAGCGCCGCCGCGCAGAACGCGGCGGCCAGCGCCACCGCGAGCAGCTCGATCAGCTGCAAGGGAAATACGTGGAAGGGCAGCCGCCAGCCGAACGCCTTGACGTTGACGATGGCAAGCAGACACCACGCGACCAGAAGGCCGAGCGGCAGCGCGAACAGGGCAGTGATCAGCGCGACCGCCATGGTCTTCAACAGTTCGAGCGCGGCGAGCCGCCGCCGGGTCAGGCCGATCGCCCAGAGCGGCGCCAGCTGCGGCAGCCGCGAGTTGGCCAGCGTCAGCAGGCTGGTCAAAAGGGCGATGCCGGCGACACCGAGAGTGAAGGCGTTGAGCGCCGCGGTTACCGAGAAGGTGCGATTGAAGACCCGCCTGGATTCCGTTTTCATCCTCGCCTGGTCGGCGACGTTGCGGTCGTGGAGGCCGAATTTCTCCTGCAGCGCGGTGATCAGCGGTGCGATCTTGTCCGGTGCCACGCGGAGGCCCATCCGCGTCATTGGTGTCTGCGGGAAGCGCCGGGTCAGCGCGGCGAAGTTGACCGCGATCTGGCCCTTGGGGTTGCCGTAATCGGCATAGATGCCGACGATCTCGAGCGGCCAGTTGCCGCCGGGGACGGGCACCTCGATATGATCGCCGATCGCCAGCTTCATCCGTCGCGACAGCTGCTCGCTGACGAGGCCGGTGTCGCCGGGCCGCAGCCGAACCCACGCATTCGCAGCGCTCTCGAGCAACGGCCAGTTGTCACGATAGGTGGCGTGGTCGGGCAGGCCGAGCACCTCGATCGGCGCGCCGCCGAGCTGGGTGTCGGCGCGGCCGCCGGGCAGGATTGCCTCAACCTCGGGCCGGTCGCGCAGCCAGGCCTTGATCTCCTTTGCCTGCTGATCGCTGGCGGCGCTGATGTAAACGTCGGCGGCGAGCCTTCCGTCGAGCCAGACCAGGAAGGTGCGGTTGAAACTTTCCACCATGGTGCCGACACCGACATTGACCGCGAGCGCAAGCAGCAGCGCCATCAGCGCCAGCGACAGTCCCGACAATTGTTGGCGGCTGTCTGCCCAGAACCAGATGCCGACCGGCGCCCGCGCGCTGCGCTGCCCGAAGGCCAGCGCAATCTGCAGGACCATCGGCAGGATCAGCGCCGCGCCGAGCATCAGCGCGGCGAGCACGGCAAATCCCGCGATCAGGGAATCGCCGAACCAGATCAGGCCCGCGGCGACCGCAAACACCGCGAGTGCCGCCGCGCTCTGGATGATCAGCCAGCGCCGCTGCGCCTGCTGCCAGGCCTGCGGCTGCGCCGTCGCCAGCACCGGCATCCGGATCGCCTTGGCAAGGCTCGCGGCCGCCGCGGCGAGCGCGCCCAGAATGCTGATGGCGATGCCGGCGAACCACCAGACGGGTTTGAGCGAAAGCTGTCCGGGGATCTGCGCGCCATAGAGCCCACGCAGCGAGGCCGCGACATCCGGCAGCAAGGCAGCCGCGATGAAGTAGCCGCAGACGAGGCCGATGAGGCCGGCGACCAGCGCCAGCGACACCAGCTCGATCACCAGCACGGTGTTGAGCATTCGCGCCGAGACGCCGCAGGCGCGCAGCGTGCGCAGCATCGGCAGCCGCTGCTCGAACGCCAGCCCGATCGCGGAGTTGACGATGAACAGGCCGACGAAGAACGACAGCAGGCCGAACGCGGTGAGGTTGAGATGGAAGCTGTCGGTGAGGCGTTCGAGGTCGCTCTCGGCGCTCGGCTCGACCAGGCGGAGCTTGTCACCCGCCACGCTTTCCAGCGCTGCGTGCGGCACTTTGGACTTGCCGACGAGCAGGCGCGAGACCTGGCCGGGCATTTTGAGGATGTCCTGCGCGATGCCGATATCGACGATCAGTGCGCCGGGCGCGAGCTCGGCCTGTACGCGCAGCGGCGGCAAGCTCGTGCCGTTGGCCTGTGGCCGCTCGCCTTCCTTGAGGCCGAGATCGCGTAGCGTTTCGCCCGCCACCAGCATTTCGCCCGACGGCGTGACGAAGGCTTGCAGGCTGCCGCGTCCGACCGTCGGTGCGTTGCCGACCTCGGACGGCAGCGTCACCGGCTCGACGCCGAGCAGGCGGAAGCTGCGGCCGTCGATCTGGACCCGACCCTCCAGCATCGGCGACACCGGCCAGCCGGCGCGGCGCAGATCGACGAACAGTGCTTGCGGGAAGGTCGCGCTGTCCGTGGCGACCAGCATCGCGGTGCGCGATCCGCCGAAGGTCGCGGCGGCGCGGTCATAGGCGATGCGGGCCTGCTGGTTCAGCGCCTGCACACCGCTCCACAGCGCGGTGGCCGAGATCAGCCCGATCAACAGCGTCGCAAGCTGCATCGGATGCCGCCGCCAGTGGCTGAGCAGCACGGCGAGGATCCACAGCGCGCGCCTCATGCGACGATCCCGGCATGCAGGGTGACCTGGCGGTCGAGCGTCGCCGCGAGCCGCGCACTGTGCGTGACCATCAGGAAGCCGCAGCCGGTGCGGGTCACGAGATCGCGCGCCAGTGCCAGCACCTCGTCGGCGGTGTCTTCGTCCAGATTGCCAGTCGGCTCGTCGGCGAGCAGCAACAGCGGCTTCGGCGCCAGCGCGCGGCCGATCGCGACGCGCTGCTGCTGACCGCCGGACAATTGCTCGGGATAGCGCCTGAGCAGGCTTTTCAGCCCGAGGCGATCGACCAGTTCGTCGTGCCAGGCGGCGTCATGCCGGCCGGCGATGCGTGACTGGAACACCAGATTGTCCGCGACCGTCAGGCTCGGGATCAGGTTGAACTGCTGGAAGACGAGGCCGAGCCGGTCGCGGCGCAATTCGGCGCGGCCGGCGTCGTTGAGGCGGGAGACGACGATGTCGGCGAGGGCGATCTCGCCGCTATCGGCGGCATCGAGTCCCGCGATCAGATGCAGCAGCGTGCTCTTGCCGCTGCCGGATTCGCCTGATAGCGCCACGCTCTCGCCGGTTGCAACGGCAAGGTCGACGCCGCGCAGCACGGCGACGTCTTCGCCGGCAGAGCGGTAACTCTTGGTCAGGCCGGTGACGCGAAGCACCGCGGCGGTCTGGTCAGATGAAGCGATGGCCGGGCCTCATTGCGGCTTCTGGTATTTCAGGACGAACTCGTCGATCGGCACAGGTGCCTTGAAGACGGGAATGTCCTTGGGGTCCTCCGCATGATGCAGGAAATTGCCCTCGGCCACCAGCTTGAAGCCGGCCGCCTCGATCTCCTGCTTCAAGGTGCTCTCCTCGATCCGGTGCAGCGTCTTGGCGACACTGGTGCCTTCGCCCGCCTTGGCGGAGTGATCCGCGATCACGAGGAAGCCGCCCGGCTTGAGCGCGGCGAACATCTTCCTGTTCATCGCGGCGCGGTCGACCGGCAGATAGGTGATGTCGTGATAGAAAAAGAAGAAGGTGATCATGTCGAGGTTCTTGACCTCGGGCGGGATCGGGTCGTCATAGTCCCGCACCACATGGACGACGTTCTTCATCGCCGGCGCCTTGGCGCGGGTGTCGAACTTGTCCTTGACGAAGCGCTCGAGCACGGTCGCGGAATCCTGCGCATAGACCTTGCCCGACGGCGCGACGGTGCGCGCCAACAGTTCGGTGCTGTAGCCCGCGCTTGCCGCCATGTCGAGGATCGTCATGCCGGGCTTGACGCCGGCAAAGGCGAGCATCTTGGCCGGCTGCCGGCGCTGGTCGACCTGGCGATCCGCATCGCTGCGATCGGGCGCGGCGACGATTGCGGCGTAGTCGGGATTGGCGGCGTCTTCCGCGCGAACCTGAGGGACGGCAAGCAGGGCGGCGGATACCAGTGCAATGCAAGCGGCCGCACGTAGGATCGATCTGTTCATGAAATAACCCCGGGCTTTTCGTTGGCCTCGAACATAGCAGCCGGGACATGACAGTTCACCGCTTCACTGGCGCGACCGACGCGATCGTGATCAGGCCGTTGGAAGCGCTCTGGGGCGCGTGACCCCCGAGGAAATGCGGTGTTGCGTTGCACGGCGAGGCGTGGCTAGCATCGCCGGACGGGGCCGATTTACGAAGCCAAAAACGAAACGACGGGGAGCCGGACATGACGACGCAAGCGACGTCCAAGACGATCTCAGAGGGGACGCCGAAGGGCGCCTGGCAAATCACCTTCCTTCTATTCCTGTTCATGGTGGTGAACTTTGCCGACAAGATCGTGGTCGGGCTCGCCGGCGTGCCGATCAAGAAGGAAATGGGCCTCACCCAGGAGCAGTTCGGCGATCTCGGTTCGTCATTCTTCCTGCTGTTCTCGATCTCGGCGATCGTGGTAGGCTTCATCGTCAACCGCGTCGCCACCCGCTGGGTGCTGCTGATCCTGGCGGTGATCTGGTCGCTGGCGCAATTTCCGATGGTCGGCACCGTCAGCTTCACGACGCTGGTGATCTGCCGCATCATCCTCGGCGCCGGCGAGGGGCCTGCGTTCTCGGTCGCCGCGCACGCGATCTACAAATGGTTTCCGGACGAGAAGCGCACGCTGCCGACCGCGATCCTGTCGCAGGGCTCCGCATTCGGCGTGATCCTCGCCGTGCCCGCGCTGAACTGGATCATCGTCAATCACAGCTGGCATCACGCCTTCGGCGCGCTCGGCATCGTCGGCCTGATCTGGGCCGTCGCCTGGTTCGCACTCGGCAAGGAAGGGCCGCTGGTGTCGACGTCTGCCGTGACGGCCGACGAGCCGCGGATTCCTTACCTGAAGCTTTTGACCTCGCGCACCTTCATCGGCTGCGTGGTGGCAACCTTCGGCGCCTATTGGGCGCTGTCGCTCGGGCTCACGTGGTTCACGTCCTTCATCATCGAGGGGCTCGGCTTCTCGCAGCACCAGGCCGGCTTCGTCTCGATCCTGCCCTGGATCTTCGGCGCGACGATCGTGCTGCTGACCGGCTGGATCTCGCAGCTGATGCTGGCGCGCGGCTTCACCACCCGCGGCGCGCGCGGCGTGCTCGGCTCGGTGCCGCTGATCGTCGGCGGCGCCATTCTCGCGATGCTGCCCTATGCGCCGCCCGGCGGGATCATGATCGCGCTGCTGGTGATCGGCTCCGGCCTGTGTGGCTCGATCTATGTGGTGTGCCCGCCGATGCTCGGCGAGTTCACGCCGGTGTCGCAGCGCGGCGCGATCATCGCGATCTACGGCGCGCTGTACACGATCTCAGGCATTCTGGCGCCGATGGTAATGGGCAATGTGATCCAGCACGCGGCCACGCCGATGGCCGGCTACATGTCCGGCTTCACCATCAACGCGGCGATCATGGCCGGCTCCGGCCTGCTCGGATTGCTGCTGCTGTGGCCGAATACCGAGCGGGCGCGGCTGACCGGTGAGGCTGCCGGACAACCTAAATTCGCGTGAGACAATGGCGCGATATCGACTCCATTGCATCGGCGCCTCCGGCAACTCCTACAAGCTGGCGCTCTATCTGAACTGCGCCGGCCTCGACTGGGAGCCGGTCGGAGTCGATTTTGCCGGCGGGCAGATGCGAGACGCGGGCTGGCGCGCCAGCACCAACGCGATGGGCGAGGTGCCCGTGCTCGAAGTCGACGGGCAGTTGATGTCGCAGTCGGGCGCGATCCTGGTCTGGCTCGCGGAAACCACGGGGAAGTTTGCACCTCGCGACGACCAGCGCTTCGAGGCGTTACGCTGGATCATGTTCGACAATCACAAGTTCACCAGCAACCATGCGATGCACCGGTTTCAGCGGTCATTCATGCCAGAGCCGGTGCATCCGGCCATTCTCGCGTTCTTGCGAGGGCGGTCGGAGTCGAGCTTCGCGATCGTCGACAAGCATCTCGCGGATCGCGCCTTCATGCTCGGCGACAAGCCGACCATCGTGGATTTCTCCCTGGCGGGATACGTCTATTATCCCAAGGAGGAGACCGGTTTCGATATCGCGGCGGATTTTCCGGCGATCAATGCCTGGCGCGAGCGCCTCGCGGCGCTGCCGGGTTGGAAGCCACCGTATGAACTGATGCCGGTGGGATCGGATCTGCGGACCTCGATGTTGCGGCCAACATAACAAGGTCGCCCGTAGCCTGGATGAAGCGCAGCGAAATCCGGGGCAACTCTATCCGCGGATGGGCCTGCCCCGGATTGCGCTTCGCTGCATCCGGGCTACGCGCCGATCGCTGCGTCTCTCAATTCATCCCCCGCGCGCCGCGCACCAGTCTGCCCGGGCGTGCGCCGGTGGCCTTGCCCTCGCGCTGGGTCACGATGCCCGACACGATGGTGGCGTCATAGCCGTCTACCTGCTGCAAGAGGCGGCGGCCGCCGACCGGCAGGTCGTAATGCACCTTCGGCGGGTGCAGGTGCAGCCGGTCGTAATCGATCACGTTGACGTCGGCCTTGAAGCCCGGAGCGATCACGCCGCGATCATGCAGACCGACCGACAGCGCGGTCTTGCGCGACTGCGCCGCGACCACGAACGGAATCGAGAGCTTCTCGCCGCGGCTGCGGTCGCGCGTCCAGTGCGTCAAGAGATAGGTCGGGAAGCTGGCGTCGCAGATGATGCCGCAATGCGCGCCGCCGTCGGAGAGGCCGGGCACGGCACTCGGCTCGCGCAGCATCTCATGCACGGCATCGAGGTTGCCGTCGGCATAGTTCAGGAACGGGACGTAGAGCATGCCGCGGCCCTCGTCGGTCAGCATCGCGTCATAGGCGAGCTCTTCCGGCTGCCGGCCCTGGCGGCGCGCCTGCGGGCCAAGCGCGTTTTCCGGCGGCTGCTCGTAGTCCGGCGGATTACCCAGGAGGTACATCTTGTCGTAGTTCGGCCGGAAGAACAGTGGATCGTCGGTTGCCGTTGCGCTCTCGCTCAGGATCGCCGCGCGCACCTCGGGCCGGCGCAGCTGCGTGAGCCGCTCGGCCAGCGGCAATTTGGCGATCTCGCGGTAGCTTGGATGGGTCTGGAACGGGTTGCGCGACAATTCGAGCCCGAGCAGCAGCCCGACCGGCCGCGCCGCGATCTGGGTCGTGATCGACAGGCCGCGGGCGGCGGCTTCATTGATGGTGTCCATGGTCTGCCGCCAGCGCCGCGGCGCCTTGTCGGCCTGGGCGACCGAAAACGAGATCGGACATCTTGTGTTCTCGGCGACCCGCAGCATCATCGGCAGGTCTTCGTGCACGGTGCTCTGGTCGAGCACGAATTGCAGCACGCTGCGGCCGACGCCGTGCATCGCGCCGGCGATCACGGTCAGTTCATCTTCGCCGGCTTTCAGCGTCGGTGTGTAGTCGCCGGTCGAGGTGCGGTGATTGAGCGTGCGCGAGGTCGAGAAGCCGAGCGCGCCCGCACGCACCGCGTCGCCGGCGAGCGCCGCCATCGCCTTGTTGTCCTCAGCCGTCGCGGGATCGCGGCGCGCGCCACGCTCGCCCATCACATAGACCCGCAGCGCCGCATGCGGCAGCTGCGCGCCGATGTCCATGTCGAAGCTGCGCTTCGACAGCCACTCCATGTAGTCGGGAAAGCTCTCCCACGCCCAGGGAATGCCGGCGGAGAGCACCGGCTCCGGAATGTCCTCGACGCCTTCCATCAGCTGGATCAGCCTGGTGTGGTCGCTCGGCCGGCACGGCGCGAAGCCGACGCCGCAATTGCCCATGATCGCCGTGGTGACGCCGTTCTGCGACGATGGCGTGATGTCCTGGCTCCAGGTCACCTGGCCGTCGTAATGGGTGTGGACGTCGACGAAGCCGGGCGCCACGAGCTTGCCGCGTGCGTCGATCTCTTCCGTGCCCTTTGCCGAGACCTTGCCGACTTCGGTGATCTTGCCGCCTGAGATCGCGACATCGGCTTCATAGAGGTCGCCGCCCTTGCCGTCAGCGATCGTGCCGCCGCGGATCACGAGGTCTGGGGTCGAGGTCATGGCATTTCATCCCGAGGCTGTTTTTGGTTGACGGCATCATGGGTCAGCCCCTGATGCTGTCAACCAGCACCGATGAAGCTCTGGGATGCGCGGACGCTGATTTACAATGGGATCGAGCGTTGCCGCCCGGCGGAAATTTGTTCCGCCGGGCAACTCGCCGCGAACCTATCGCGCGCCGAAGAAGGCCGTCTTCTGGGTCTCTTCGGCCTGCAGCCTCGCGCGCACCCGCATCAGGTCCTTCCAGCCGATATAGCCGACGAGGCGCTGATCCTCGCGCGAGATCACAGGCAGATGCGAGACGTTGACCTGCATCAGGCGGTCGGCGAGCCGGTCGAGATATTCGTCGGGATAGGCGACGGTGATCTTGCTGCCGGCCAGCAGCTGCTTGAGCGTCGCGGTGCGATGCTTGCCGGCGCGACGCCAGCGCAGCACGGAGGGCGGGTCGATCACGCCGAGCACGTGATGGTTGGCGTCGACGACGGGAAAGCTCGGGTGACCGGTCTTCGGGTTGGTCAGGAAGGTGGCCGCGCCGTGCAGCGTCATGGTGTCGGAGACGGTCTCGACCGCCTTGGTCATGACGTCGCGCACGCGCGTCAGCGCGAACGGATCGACGCGGTACTCGCGCACCAGATGATGGCCGCGCCGCGCCACCTTCTCGGTCAGGATCGAGCGCCGCATCAGCAGCACGGTGACGCCATGCGCGGTGCCGCAGGCCGCGATCAGCGGCAGCAGCACATGGGTATTGCCGGTGAGCTCGACGGCGAAGAAGGTTGCCGTCAGCGGCGAGCGCATCGTGCCGCCCATCGTCGCCGCCATCGCCAGCAGCGCCCAGAAGCCGGGGCTCGCTTCGGGCAAATAGCCGCTCAGCGCCGTTCCCATCGCGCCGCCCATGATGAGCAGCGGCGCCAGCACGCCGCCCGACGTGCCCGAGCCGAGCGCGACCGACCAGATAACGGCTTTCACCACGAGCAGGAGCAGCGCGGCCTTCAGCACGACGTCGCCGCTCAGCATCGACGCGAGGTTGTCGTAGCCGACGCCGAGCGCCTGCGGTTCGATCAAGCCGCCGAGGCCGACGACCAGGCCGCCGATCAGTGGCCACCACATCCAGTGGATCGGCAGCTTGAGGAAGATGTCCTCGCAGCCATAGACCAGCTGGGTGAGCACGCCCGACAGAAGCCCGGAGAGGATTCCGATCAACATCCAGGCGCCGAGCTGCAGCACCGAGATGTCGACGCCGCCGGTGAACGGAAACAGCGGCGCGGGCATGTGCAGGAAGGTGCGCCCGACCGCCGCCACCACGGCGGCGACGGTGACGGGAATGAAGCTGCGCGGCGTCCATTCGAACAGCAACAGTTCGACCGCGAGCATGATCGCGGCGATCGGCGTTCCGAACACGGTGGTCATGCCGGCGGCGGCGCCCGCCACCAGCAGGGTCTTGCGCTCGTTGTCGCTGACCGGGAGCATCTGCGCGATCAGCGAGCCGATCGCCCCGCCCGTCATGATGATCGGGCCCTCGGCGCCGAACGGGCCGCCGGTGCCGATCGACACCGCCGACGACAAGGGCTTCAGGATCGCCACCTTGGGGTCGAGCCGGGAACGGCCGAGCAGGATGGCCTCGATGGCTTCCGGAATGCCGTGCCCGCGGATCTTCTCGCTGCCGAAACGCGCCATCAGCCCGATGATCAGCGAGCCTGCGACCGGCACCAGCACGGTCCAGAGCCCGAGCGGCGAATCCTGCAATTTCAGGTCGGCGAAGCTGAACTGGCCGAAATAGGCGATGTTGGTGGCAAGCTTGATCAGTTGCAGCAGTCCCGCGCCGGCCAGCACGCCGGCGGCGGAGACGAACACGGCGATCGCCGAGATCACCACGACGCGGGGATCGGTCGTGAAGTCGCTCAGGAGGTGGCTGGCCTTGTCGCCGATCTTGGCGTTGGTCTTGGCACTGGTCTTGGCGGAGGCGCTCGATTTGGTGGAAATGACGCTCATTGGTGGCGTAAGGCTCGGGTGAAGTGGACGCGTGGCGTCATATCGCATTGCGATATAATTACAAGCGGGAGACATCGAATGGCAGCGTTGAAAGGACCGTCGAAATCGCCGCGGCAGGACCCAAAGCGGGTTCCCAGCCAGGCCGATTACGAGGCGCTGTCGCAATTTCGCTATCTGATCCGCCGTTTTCTGGAGTTCAGCCAGGATGCCGCGAAGGCCGCGGGCCTGACGCCGCGGCAGCATCAGGCCTTGCTGGCGATCAGGGGGTATCCGGGCGGTGGGCCGGTTGCGGTCGGCGACCTGGCCGAACGGCTGCGGCTTCGTCACCACACCACGGTCGAACTGGTCGACCGGCTGTCCGAGGCCGGGCTGGTCGAGCGCGTGCTTGATCCCGCCGACCAGCGGCGGGTGCTGCTGAAATTAACCGGCCTTGCAGCCGATCATCTCGCCGAATTGTCGGCTGTCCATCTCGATGAGCTGTCGCGGATCGAGCCGCTCCTGAAGCAGGTGCTGTCGCGACGGTCGGAATGACCGCGCCCCGTGCACGACGTTTCGCGCGTCAGGCGCGCGGGCTGGCGGCCTCGGCCTGATATCCCGAAGCCTGTGGCTTGCGCTCGGTGACCAGGGCAAGCAGCACGGTCAGCACCATGAACACCACGGAGGCGCCGAACACCCAGTGCGGCATGTGCTGGTCCATGATCCAGCCGAACAGCAGCGGGCTCACGATGCCGCCGAAGTTGAAGCCGGTGGAGACGATGCCGAAGGCGCGGCCGGCGGCGCCGGGCGGCGCCGCGTTGCGCACCATCATGTCGCGGGACGGCGCGATCACCCCGCCGAGGAATCCGGCGAGCCCCATCGCCAGCGTGAGCGCCACCGGCGGCAGGTTGAGCAGCGCAATCAGCAGCACGAAGGCGGCATTGACCGCGAAGCAGGCCGCAGCGACCTGGCTGTGGCGGTGGGTCCAGTCGGCGAGATAGCCGCCGGCGAGCACGCCGGCGGCGCTGGCGCCGAGGAATGCGGTCAGCGCGATATTGGCCGTCGAGAACGACGCGCCGTAGCCGCCCATCAACGCGACCACGCCGAAATTGTTGATGCCCGAAGTCGACAGGCTGAGCAGCGTGAAGAAGGCCGTCAGCACCATCAGCGCCGGCGTGATCACGCTCGCCTTCGGCGCCGCGTCGTCCTTTGACTTGTTCTTGTTGGCGCCGGCATCGGGAATCCCGAGCACGATCAGGAACAGCGCCACCAGCGGACCGACCGCGCCGGCCACGATCAGTGCGCCGAGGCCGCCGATCGAGGCGAGGAGCGCTGCCATGATCGCGGGCGCCACCGCGCCGCCGAGGAAGCCGGCAAAGGTGTGGATCGAGAAGGCGCGGCCCATCCGCGCCTCGTCCATATGAGCCGAGAGGATTGCATAATCGGCCGGATGATAGACGCTGTTGGCAAGGCCAAGCAGCACCGCGCAGACGATCAGCGACGTATAGCTGAGATGCAGGCCGAGCCCGATCAGCGCGCAGCCGCCGACGGTCAGTCCGATCAAGAGGATCTTGCGCGCACCGATATGGTCGGCGAGGTAACCGATCGGCGCCTGGGTCAGCCCGGAGACCACAGCGAACACCGTCAGCGCTAGGCCGAGCTCGACATAGCCGACGCCCAGCTGTTGCTTCAGGAATGGGAACAGCATCGGCAGCACGAAGATATGGAAATGGCTGACCCAATGGGCGACCGAAATCCCCGTCAGCGTGCGCAGCGCGCTGTCAGCTTTCGCTTGCTGCGGTGCGGCCAGAACGTCGACCATGTTCTCGAAAACCCCAGTTCCATAGCGTTTTCAGGCGAAGAGGGTACCGGTTCGCGTGAAGAAAACGCGTCAAACAGAATGCCCGGCAGGGCCCGCCGAAAATAGAGATTGGCCGCTAATTGTCCATGAACGCGGGCGCATGGCTGCCCCCGGCACGGGCGTGCCGGATCGACACATGCGGCATTAAATGCGGCGACAAAGCGCGGCGGCACGGCGATGATCGGTCATGATCGACGCCAAAAAGCAGCTCAAGGTGCTTGTGTCAGAGGGCTCCAGCACCTCCGGCCGCGAGGCGATCACGATCCTGGGGCTGGCCGGCCATCACGTCGAGGTTTGCGACCCCTCGCGCTGGTGCTTGGCGCGCTACTCCCGCTTCGTCCGCAAATACCACCATTGTCCGCCGCTGCGGTCAGATCCGGCCGGCTTCCTGCGCTTCGTCGAACGCCTGTTGGCGTCGCGGCATTTCGATGTGCTGCTGCCGACCCATGAGCAGGGGTTTCTGTTCGCCCGCGCCGCGGCGGGGCTGGCCTCACGTACCGGCCTCGCGCTGCCGGATTTCGCCAGCTATCGCGCCGTGCACAGCAAGGCCGGCTTCAGCCGTCTGCTCCCCCGGCTCGGCCTGCCGCAGCCGCCGACCCGGATCGTGAGCTCGGCCGAGGAACTGCGCGAGGCGGTGCGGTTTCCATCCGTGGTCAAGACGTCGGTCGGCACCGCCAGCCGCGGCGTCTGGTTCGTGCGCGATACCGGCGATCTCAATCGCGCGCTCTACGACCTCGAGTCCGCAGACGATTTTGCCGGCGAGGTGCTGGCGCAGGATCTGATCACCGGCACGGTCGAGAAGGCGCAGTCGGTGTTCTGCCACGGCACGCTTGTCGGCTTCCATGCGTACCGCCAGATTGCGGCCGGTGTCGGCGGCGGCGAGGCGATCAAGGAGAGCGTGAGCAGGCCGGCGATCCGCGCCGGCCTCGAGACCATCGGCGCGCATCTTCGTTGGCACGGTGCGCTCTCGGTCGACGTCATCATGCCGCTCGACAGCGCGACGCCGCTGTTGATCGATTGCAATCCGCGGCTGGTCGAACCGATGAACGCCTTTCAGTCGGGCGTCGATCTGGTCGACTTGCTGCTGCGCGTCTCGCGCGGCGAGACCCCGGCGCCGCTGCCCGAGGGCCGCGCCGGGGTGCGGACGCATCTGGCGATGCAGGCGCTGCTCGGCAGTGCGTCGCGCGATGGCACGCGGCGTGACCTGATCCGGGAATGCGGCCGCATCGCCACGGGCGAAGGGCACTATCGGGGAAGCAGCGAAGAGCTGACGCCGGTGCGGCTCGATTGGCTCAGCGCCGTGCCGCTTGCGATGACCACGGCGTTGCTGCTCGCATCACCGCAGATCGCCTCATCGCTCGCGCGCGGCGGTTTTGGCGCGCATCTGCTCGATCGCGGCAGCATCAAGGCGATCGAGGGCGAGGAATTCGGTTAACTCCAACCCGTCGTCCCGGGCAAGCGAAGCGCGACCCGGGACCCATAACCACAGACATTAAATTGTTGCGCAGCGTTGGAGCCACAGCGTGCTTCAACAACTACCCTGCGGCAATGGGTCCCGGCTTTCGCCGGGACGACGTGGGGATGAATTGTTGCGTTAACCTACAATGGCTCGTCATCATTGCCGTAGCGGTCGAGCTTCGGCGTGGCGATGTCGCCATCCTCGTAATAGTCATCGTCCTGCAGCGCTGCGGGCGGCGGAGGCTTCTTCGACTTATCGTCGGTCTTGTCTTTGGTCTTGGCGCCGTCCTTGCTCGTCTTTCCGGCCTTGGCCATGCGTTTCCCCTGCACGGGTCAAATCAGCTGGCGGAATTCTACTCCAGTTTGCGGACGCTTGTAACGTGATGAGAGGGTACGGCGGAGTCGCACCCCGCCCCACCGGATAGCTCTAAAACGTCGCGCCGGCCTTTACCATGTAGGTGCGGCCCGGCAGCGGATAGGCCGAGAAGCGGCCCTCCGTGAACGTGCTCGCGATGGCGTAGTCGTAATAGAGCGCGTTGAACAGGTTGTTCACGCTCAGCGACCAGAAGAAGCGGTCATACTGCCCGCTCAGCTTGATATCGGCGGTGGCATTGCCGGGAATCCGGCTCTGGGTGTTGGCCTGGTCGTTGTCCATGATGCGCGAACTCCAGGCCCGCACCGTGGCGTCGAACACCAGATAGTTCTGCCAGATATTCCAGGTGACGCCGAGATTGCCGGTGTAGCGCGACACCAGCGGCACGTCGTTGCCGGCCCAGATGCCTTCGCGGAACACCGCACGGGTGATCGCCATGCCGCCGCGCAGGGTGACGCTGCCGCTGACCTTGAGCGCTGCGCTGGTCTCCGAGCCGTAGCGGCGGGTGGGGTCGAGGTTGGTGTTGAAGAACAGCACCGGGTTGAAATGGATCTCGTTCTCGAGATCCATCAGATAGACGCTGGTTTGGACCTGGAAGCGGTTGGTCCTGAGGCGAAAGCCGCCCTCGACGTCCTGCGAGGTCTGGGTCTTGAGCTGGAAGGTCTGCGGGATCGGGGCGAAGGTCAGCGGGTCGAATGACGGACCCGACGCGACGCGTTCATCGACATCAGGCGTGCGGAATGCGCGGGCCGCGCGGCCGAACACCGAGAAGGTGTCGGTCAGGCGATGCTCGACACCGACATGCAGCGCGTATTGCGTCTCGTTGCTGTCGAGCGGCGCCGCCTGCGCGTCGAACGCGAACGGCGCGTTCGGGTCGTAGCGATCGCGCGCCGAGACGCTGGTGTTCTGCACGCGCGCGCCGTAGGAGAAGTCCGTCGTCGGCAGCACGCCGATCGTGTGCTGCCAGTAGCCGGCCACGCTCTGCTGCTCGATATTGTAGATGTGGAACGGGTCGACGCCCCGATAGGCGCCGCGCGCCTCGCGGAAGGTCGAATCGTAATAGTCGATGCCGGTCAAGATCGTCGACGGCATCCCCAGCATCACATTCTTGACGCTGAGCCGCGGCGTGAGCGACCAGGTCTGCAGCGCGGCGTCATTGTAGGTCGAAGCGAAGCTGATGGTCGGCACCGTGCCGAAGAAGCCGCTCTGCGTCTCGCGCTGCCGCCAGCCGCCGTCGACGATGAGGTCGACGCCGTTGATCAGCGTCCTGGTGAAGCCGGCGGTGACGCTGGCGGTTTGCTGGTTGGCGTAGTCGAAGGGCGTCGCGGCGCCGCGGCGATCGGTGAGCAGTTCGTTGACGCCGATCGACGGATCGACCAGCCGTCCTCCGGGCAGGCCGAGCTTCTGGTCGCTGCCGGTGACGGTGAGGAAGGCGGTGAGATCAGGCGTGGTGTAGCTGACGTTGCCGACGGCGTTGCGTTGGTCGAGCGCATTGTTGACGCGGTAGCCGTCGGACTTGATGCCGTTGCCGTAGAACGAGGTGGACCACGGTCCGGAATTGAGCGCAGCGGAGACCGCGGCCATGCGGGTGTTGAACGAGCCGACTCCGGCCTCGGCCCGCATCGTCGTCGGCGGGCCGCCGACGCCCGTCTTGGTGATGATGTTGACCACGCCGCCCACCGCGTTGTCGCCGTAGAGCACGGCGCCGCTGTTGCCGCGCGTGATCTCGATGCGCTCGATGGAATCGAGCGGGATCGTGGTGAGGTCGAAGCCGGCCTTGTCGACGTCGTTAAGGCGGCGGCCGTTGAGCAGGAACAGCGTGTTGTCGGTCGCGAATGCGCCGAAACCGCGCAGGTCGACCGAGGTCTTGGCGCCGTTCGGCCCGCCATAGGGCGTTTGCAGCTGCACGCCCGGCACCTGCGCAAGAATCTCCGGTAACGACTGCACCGGCGAATGCGCGATGTCGTCGGCGGTGATCACGGCCGAGGAGGCGCCGACAATGCCGGCGAACTGGCGGCCGCCGCCGGTGCCACCCGTTCCGGTGGCCACGCCGCTCCCCGTCGTGCCCGATCCGCTGCCGCTGCCCGTATTGTTACTCTGCGTGGTGCCCGGCGCCGGGCGGCGCGGCGCCGGCGCTTCGTCAGCGGCCGGCCTGGCGCGCGTGACGTTCTGGTCGCCCGGCTTGGTGACTTCGATCGCCGGCAACTGATCGGGAGCGGGTGCCTGCTGCGCCCGCGCGGCGGAGACAAGGATTGCCGGCGCGATCATCGTCGACGCGAGCAGAAGCGCGCGGTGCCGCCGATCGAGAGGGAAGGAAAACATAAGCGAGGCCTCGGCAACGTCAGTGGCACGTCACCGCGAACCAGTCTCACCATCGTGCTCACGGCATCAGGTGAAGCTCATGCCTGTACTCCCCGACTGGCATCCTCGCGTGTGACCACGGCTGACGGCAGGTCTCCTGGCTCGCGGGTCGTTACCCTTCGTCGCCTTCCCAGGACCGAGATTCCCAGTGGCCTGTGACGAAGGATTCACCGCATACAGTTGCGGGGGCAGCCGCGGCGTTGGGGAAGTTTCCCCGTACCGCATTCCCTTTTCATCTCATGAAAGAACCGTCATGTTCATCTAGGGTTCGGCCGGGCAGCAAAGTCAATCCGGCCGAAGTCGGGCGGCGGCCGGGCGGCCACGGTTTTTGTCGAGTGTCGCTTGTCTGCCACGGCGATCGCTGTAAGACCATGGGTTCAATGAGCGTGCAGGATTTTGCCTTGGCGGCCGAGGTCGCGGCGCGACGCCGGTGGGGCGCCACCGCGGCGTTGCTCGCGCTCGTGGTCCTGCTGCTGGTGATCTCGCTCGGCATCGGGCCGGTGCGGCTGTCGCCGCTTGCGGTGATCGAGGCGCTGTTCGGCGGCGGCAGCGACGTGGCGCAGGTGATCGTGCGCGAGATCCGCCTGCCACGCACCATCCTGGCATTCGCGATCGGCGCTATTCTCGGGCTGTCCGGTGCGGCGCTGCAAGGGCTGCTGCGTAATCCGCTGGCCTCGCCGTCGCTGTTCGGCGCGCCGCAATCGGCGGCCTTCGGCGCGGTGCTGGTGATCGCGCTGGGCCTCGCCGATGTGCGCTCCTATGCGCTGCCGGTGGTGGCGATCATCGCCGCCTTCGGCTCGGTGTTCGCGCTGCTTGCGATCGCCGGCCGCAATGCCGGGCTCTTGATCCTGATCCTCGTGGGGCTCGCGATCTCGAGCTTTGCGGGGGCGGCGACGGCGCTGGTGATGAATCTCTCGAGCAATCCGTTTGTGGTGCTGGAGATCGCGTTTTGGCTGCTCGGCTCGCTGGAAGACCGCAGCTTCCAGCACGTGGCGCTGGCACTGCCCTTCATCGTCGCGGGCGCCGCCATCCTGCTCAGCCAGGCGAGCGCCTTCCGCGCGCTGACGCTTGGCGAGGAGGCGGCGCAGAGCCTCGGCGTCGACGTCGGGCGGTTGCGGCTCCTCGTGATCACAGGTGTGGCGCTCGGCGTCGGCGGCGCGGTCGCGGTCACCGGCACGATCGGCTTCATCGGCCTTGTCGCGCCGCATCTGATGCGTCCGCTGATCGGTCACGATCCGGCGCGGCTCTTGGTGCCGAGCGCGCTCACCGGTTCGGCGCTGCTGCTCGCGGCCGATATCGCGGTACGCATCATCCCCTCGACATCGGACATCAAGGTCGGCGTGCTGACCTCGATCATCGGCGTGCCGTTCTTCCTTTACCTCATCATGCGCGAACGCCGCGCGCTCGGCGGAGGCGTGGCATGACGCTGCTCTCCGCCGCCGCTCTCAATGCCTCGCTCGGCAGCCGCGAGGTGCTGCGCGATATCTCGCTGTCGCTGCCATCGGGCCATCTGGTCGCGCTGGTCGGGCCGAACGGCGCCGGCAAGACCACGCTGCTGCGCGCGCTGGCCGGGCTGATTCCCTCCGATGGCGAGATCCGGATCGGGGGCGATCCGCTGGCGTCGCTGCCGCTGCGCGAGCGCGCGAAACGCTTTGCCTATCTGCCGCAGGGGCACATGGTGCACTGGCCGCTGCCGGCGCGCGACATCGTCGCGCTCGGCCGCTACCCACACGGCGCGACCGATCCGGCGCGGCTGTCGCAGACGGATATTGAGGCGGTGCTGCGGGCGATGCAGGCGGTCGACGTCACTGAATTCAGCGATCGGCGCGTCACCGAACTCTCCGGCGGCGAGCGCAGCCGCGTCGCGCTGGCCCGGGTGCTCGCGGTGGAGGCGCCGGTGATCCTCGCCGATGAGCCGACCGCCTCGCTCGATCCGCGCCACCAGATCGACGTGATGCAGAAGCTGCGCAATGTCGCCGACACCGGTGTGCTGGTCATCGTGGTGACGCACGATCTCGGGCTCGCCGCGCGCTTCGCCGATCACGTGCTGGTGCTCGCGGAGGGGCGGCTGGCCGCGCAGGGCGCGCCTGTCGAGGCACTGTCGGAGAGCGTCCTCGCCAGCGTGTTTCGGGTCAGCGCCTATCGTGCCGAATTTCGGCGCGAAGCCGTCATCGTGCCGTGGGCGGACGTCTGATGTGGCCACGGCCTCACCACGAGCTCAGTTCACCTCTCCCGCTTGCGGGGGAGGTCGCTGCGCTCGAAGAGCGCAGCGGGTGGGGGCTCTCTCCACGAGATGACTCGCGGCGACACCCCCACCCCAACCCTCCCCCTCAGGCGGGAGAGGGGGCGCTGTCTTCGCGCGGACGCTCTGTTGCGTCATCTTGCGTCGCCCTGATGCTTTCACTTCTCGTGTGGCTCGCGTCAGCCGACACCTCGCTCGCCGCCGGGCCGCGCATCGTCTCGATGAATGTCTGCAGCGACCAGCTCGTGCTGTCGCTGGCCGACCCCGACCAGATCATCGGCCTCAGCCGCTTCTCGCGCGATGCATGGCAATCCTGGGCCGCGGAGAAGGCGCGAAATTTTCCGCGCCTGTCCGGCGAGGCCGAGGACGTGCTGCTGCTCAAGCCCGACCTCGTCGTGGTCAGCCTGTTCGACAAGCGCGCGACCCGTGACCTGTTGAAGGCCAACGGGCTGCACCTCGTCGAATTCACGGTGCCGCGCACGCTGGACGAAGTGAAGGAGCAGATTCGCGCGATGGGCGATGTGGTGCAGCACCCCGATCGCGCGGAGGCCGAGATCGCGCGCCTCGATGCGGCCACCGCCCGGGCGCGGGCGGCGGCGAGCGCGCATCACTACCGCGTGTTGCCGCTGGAGCGGCGTGGCTTTGTGCCCGGCGACGGCAGCCTGGTCAGCTCGCTGCTGGCGGCAGCCGGCCTTTCCAACGCCGCCGGCGAACTGGGCGTCGGCGCAGGCGGGTTTGCTTCGCTGGAGGCGATCGTAAAACTGCGGCCGGATTTCATCCTGGTGTCGGAAGCCGGCGACCGCGCCGAGGATGACGGTCGCGCCGTCCTGCTGCATCCGGCGCTGGAGCGCTTCTATCCGCAAAGCAAGCGCATCGTGCTGCCCGAGCGGCTCACCGTCTGCGGCGGCGTGATGCTGGCGGATGCGCTGGATCGGCTGACGGAAGAGTTGCAGCGAGTGACGCGGTGACCTTGTAGCCCGGATGAAGCGAAGCGCAATCCGGGGCCACTCAATCCGCGGATGGGCTGATCCCGGATTGCGCTGCGCTTCATCCGGGCTACGGGATCATCCCATCACCACGGGCCCGCCAGCCTTCTTCCACGCATCGATGCCGCCTTCGATATGGGCGGTGTTGACCAGTCCGGCTTTCTTCGCGGCGGCCACCGCCATCGCCGAACGCTCGCCGAAGGCGCAGAAGAACACGACGCGGCGGCCGGTTGCGGCCGCGACTTCGCGCAGCATGCCGCCGGGCTGCAAGGTGGCGCAGATTCCGGGATAGGGCGCGTGCAGCGCGCCCTCCAGCGTGCCGTGCTTGGCCCGCTCGCCGCTCTCGCGCAAATCGACCAGGAGGATATCGGGCCGGCCGAGGCTCGCGATGGCGTCGCGCGCGTTGAGGGAGAGACCTTCCTTGGCGAGTTCGTCCTGGTGCAGGCCGACATGCATGTTGGCGGGCACCACGACATCCATCAGCTTCGGGTTCGGCAGGTTGAGGTTGTTCATCAGCTCGACATAGTCGTCGATCGATTTGACCTGCAGCCGCGGATTGTAGCGCTTCTCCTCGCCGATGGTGGAGACGGTGTCGCCCTTGTAGTCATGCGCGGGGAATACCATGGTCTCCTCGGGCAGCTTCAGCAGGCGGTTGAAGATCGAATCGTACTGCGCCCGCGCGCTGCCGTTCTGGAAGTCGGTGCGGCCGGTGCCGCGGATCAGCAGCGTGTCGCCGGTGAAGACGCGGTCGCCCATCAGATAGCTATAGGAATCGTCGGTGTGGCCGGGCGTGTACAGCGCCTCGAGGCAAAGGCCCTCGATCGTCACCTTGTCGCCGTCGGAGACGCGCATCGACACCACGTCGGCCTTGCTCTGCTCGCCCATGATGGTGATGCACTGGGTGCGGTCGCGCAGCTCGCCAAGGCCGGTGACGTGATCGGCGTGCAGATGGGTGTCGACGGCCTTGACCAGCCTGAGGTCGAGTTCCTGCAGCAGCTTGCAGTAGCGGTCGGCCTTCTCCAGCACCGGATCGAGGATCAATGCCTCGCCGCCGGCGCGGCTCGCGAGCAGATAGCTGTAGGTGCCGGATACGCTGTCGAAGAGCTGGCGAAAGATCATGACGGCTTACCTATTCTCCGGTCCGAGTCACATGGAGGATATTATTCCATAGATAGGGTCCATTCAAAGCAAATCCATCCCCGTGCGACTCCTGTCCCGTCACCCCTAAGGTGCTCGCGAAGCGAGCCTCGAAGGGTGGACGGCCCCGGATATTTCAGGGAATGAGGGGCGGACGCGCGGAGGGAGCGGGGCCGTGCATCCTTCGAGGCTCGCTCCGCTCGCGCCTTCAGGACGACGGGACATATTTCGCAATTTGGGCGGCGCGACTACGGCCGCACGTAACTCCGGCCCTGCTCCTGCAGCTGCATCAGGTGCACCACTCCCGATGGTACGATGGTGGCGTCGGGGACGACGGCGATTAGGGTTACGGCCTCACCAGCGTGTATCCGTTCTCGGTGAGCAGCAAAATCTGTGCGACGCCGACCTGCACGGGGGTGGCGGCGGCGATGTAGTCCGGCCGCTTGCCGCTGTCGCGCTCGATCGTATCGACGGTGTTGAGGCAGATGTCGACCCGCGCGCCTTGCGCGACCAGGCTCTCGACCAGCTTGCGGTTCGGGTTGTCGGGCTTGAGCAGGTCGATGCCCGGGCCGAAGGCGACGATCTCGACCGCGACCTTGTCGGGATCGTAGTGCTTCATCAGATTGTTGGCGACGCTGATCACGAGGCCTTGCTTTCTCGGATCGTTGTCGGAGAGCTGCAGCACGACCTTGTGCTCGGCGAACGGCTTGTCCTGCAACGGCGCCAGCTGGGCGCGGGCGAGCGGCGTCGCCAGCGCGATCGCCGCAAGGCCGAGCGCGGCGATGATCGTGCGCCGCGTCATCCGTGCCTCGCGATGCCCGGATTGTCCTCGACGCCTTTCAGCGTCACGCCGGGCTCGTCGCGGTTCGGCGGCCGGCCGGAGCGCAGATGCCTGGCGACGACATCCCAGATCGGCGCGCCGCTCTGCTGGTTGACCGAGGCCCAGCCTGCGACCTTGTAGTGCTTGCCGGCTTCGAGGTGCTTGCCGTTGCCAAGCTTCAGCTCGGAAATGCGCTTGCCGACGGTCTCGCCGGGCGTACAGGTGTAGGCGAGGCCGCCGACGCGGACCATGTCGCCGCCCTGCTGATAATAGGGGTCGACGTTGAACAGATTGTCGCAGACGTCTTCCAGCACATCCTTGATCTGGCTGCCGGTCATCGTGGCGACGTAGGTCTCCGGATAGGTGATCGCGGTTTCCGACAGCACGTCTTCCATGGTCAGCGGCTGGCCGGCGAGCGTGGTGATGCCCCAGCGGAAGCCAGGCGACAGCGCGATCTCGGCGTTGAACTCGTTCAGCAGCGCATCGCAGATCAACTGGTCGACGGTGCCGGAGAAATTACCGCGGCGATAGAGCAGCCGGTCGGCCGAGGCAAGCTTGCTGTTCCATTCGTCGATATGCGGATCGCGCATCCTGTCGATCAACGTCTGCATCGCAGGATCGGGCTTCAGCAGTTCGGCGAACACCGGCAGCAGCCGGTAGCGGACATTGGCAACCTTGCCCTTGGCAAGATCGAGATCGAGCACGCCGATGAACTTGCCGTTGGAGCCGGCATTGGTCACCAGCGTGACGCCGCCGGCATTGGTCACCGTGATCGGGATCGGGATCGCGTCGTGGGTGTGGCCGCCGAGAATGACGTCGATGCCGGTGACGCGGCTGGCGAGCTTGAGGTCGACATCCATGCCGTTATGCGACAGCAGGATCACCGCCTCGACCTTATCGTTGTTGCGGTGGCCGTCGACGAGCTTCTGCAACTCCTCGTCGCGGATGCCGAACTTCCAGTCCGGCGTGAAGCGCTTCGGATGCGCGATCGGCACATAGGGGAAAGCCTGGCCTATGATCGCGACGCGATGGCCGCCGATCTCCTTGATGAAGGATGGCTTGAACACCCGTCCCGAGGCCGGATCAAACGCCTTGGCGTCGTTGAACGCGGCTTCCTCGGTCAGGAACACGTTCTGCGCCAGGAACTCGCCCTTGAAGCGCGAGAGGTTGTCGCGCAGCACCTGCTCGCCATAGGTGAATTCCCAGTGCCCGGTCATCGCCTCGATGCCGAGCAGATTGGCGGCCTCCACCATGTCGGCGCCGTTCATGGCGTTGGCGAGCCCTGAGCCCTGCCAGAGGTCGCCGCCGTCGAGCAGGATCGAACGCTTTTCGCCGACATCGGCGCGCAGCTTGTCGACCAGCGTCTTCAGGTGGGCGAAGCCGCCGAGCCGTCCGAAGCGGCCGGCGGCCTTCTCGAACTCGACGCAGGTGAAGGCATAGGCGTCGGCGCTGTCGGGCCGGATGCCGAAGCGGTCGAGGAACGCCTTGCCGACGAGGTGCGGCGGCTGGCCGGCCATCGCGCCGACGCCGAGATTGACGCCGGGCTCGCGGAAGAACACCGGCTTCAGCTGCGCATGCGTATCGGTCATGTGCAGGATGCGGGCGTTGCCGAACCGTTCGAGGTCGTAGACGCTGGCGGTGTCGGCGCTGCGCGCAAGGCGCGGCAGGCCGGCCGTCAGCGTTGCGGCGGCCGCAGCTTTCAGGAATTCCCGGCGGCGGATGATCATCATTCTCTCCGCGCGGCCCCTGGCCCGCGCGCTTTTAACGAACTTCCATGTCCTTCCAGCGTTCCTTTTCGCTGGTGGCCTGGAAGATCGAGGCCTTTGCCAGTGCCTCGGCCTCCGTGGCCTTGGCGACTGCGGTGTCGAAATCACCAGCCTCACCGGCCTTTTTTGCGGCAGATAGCGTCGAGGCGGTGGTGGTCCACTGGTTGCGCAGGGCGCCTGCTTCCTTGTTGGCGGCTTCGGCCGCCGCGTAGGCGGCCTTGTAGTCGGCCTCGGAGGCGGCGAGGGTGCCGGTCGCGGTTGCGATCAGCAGGGCTGATGCTGCGAGGACAGCTTTGATGGCCGCGCTCATGGCCGTGCTCCCGGCCCCGAAATCGGCAGGCCGTTGCTGACATAGGACAAATAGTATTCGAGATTGCGGTACTCGTCGTCCTGCGGATTGAGCGGCACGCCGCGGATCTGGCTGTTGCAGGTGGTGAAGCGGCGGCTGGTGGTGCCCATGCCGCTCCATTCCGAGCGGTAGATCGGCATCGCGTTCAGGATGCCGAGCGCCGGCGCCAGCACCTCGGCGCGGATCCGCTCGCCCGGGCTCTGGATGTGGCAGGTGGCGCAGGAGAAATTGAGCTGGCCGCGGCGGGTGTAGAAATACTCCTTGCCCTTCTGATAGGCCTCCAGCGCGCGCGGATCGTTCGGGATCTTGATGTCCATCGGCTTGCCGCGCGAGGTGAAGGCCATGTAGGCGGTGAGCGCCGCCATGTCGTCCTTCACATAGGAGAACGGCGCCTCGCCATTGGCTTCGCGGCAGCGGTTGAGCGCGAGCTCGAGCGTGACGACCTTGCCTTCCTTCTCGTCGAAATAGGGATAGTTCTGGCGGATGCCGATGCCCTTGTTCGGGAAGCAGTCGGCGTAGGTCTTGCCGTTCTTGAACGGCGTGGCGAACATCTCCTTGCCGGCTTCGAGCGAGAACTCGTAGGGCGGAAACTGCTCCTTCTCCTCCCACTGCCTGTGCAGGTCCTCATTCATCGAATAGGGACCGTTGACGAAATCCTCGAGCTTCAGCTTGGGGAATTTGCTGGTGAAGAATTTCTGGAACGCGGCCTTGTCGGCGGCGGGATCGACGGTGTCAGCCGCGCGCGCTGGTGCGCACGCCAGCAAGCCGAGCGCGAGCGTGGCTATTGTTGCGCGGATTGCGAGGCGCCGCGTCATTGAATCTTCGCCGTGGTGGTATCGGTCGCGCCCTTGTTGTCGACCCAGCTGACCTTCAGATCTTCGCCCTTCTTGCCGCCCTTGAAGGCGAACTTGACATAGGGGTCCTTGGAGACGCCGCCGCCCCAGTCGGCGACGAACACCGGCTTGCCGTCATACTCGAAGGTGAGCTGCTGGATGAAATGCGGCGGAATGATCTCGCCCTTGGCGTCCTTGACGAAGCCGGAATCCATCGGGTGCTGGATCAGCGCCTGCACCTCGGTGGTGTCGCCGTTTGACGTGGCGCGCACGCGAATGCTCGATGCCATCGGTTTAGTCCTCTGTTGTCGCGACGGCCCATCGACGGGCTCGCTTCACCTCTCCCGCTTGCGGGGGAGCATAGGCCGCCTTCAGCGGCCGTCTCTGAAGAACGCCGAAGCAAGGCTTCGGCTGCGTCGCATCGCTAGATGCGATCCGGGTGGGGGCTCTCTCCAAACGAAGAATGTCCATCGTGGCGATACCCCCACCCCAACCCTCCCCCGCAAGCGGGAGAGGGGGCACAGCGAGTTCGCGGGTTCGATCGACGCTCATATATGCACTAGCCGCCGCAGCCGCCGACGGTGACCTTGATTTCCTTCTTGGCGCTGTAGAGCTTGCCGCCGGCCTCGACGATCACGGTGACGTTGCTGGTCTTCGCCATCTTGATGCGGTTGACGACGGTCGGCAGCGTTCCGGCCGGAATCCTGTACGACGCCACCAGCGAGATCGGGTTCTCGCTCACCAGAAACGAGATCGAGGTGACATCGGCCAGCGTCGTGGTGGCGGAGATCGGCACCACCGCGCCGTTCTCGGCGATCTCGGGCGCATCCATCTTGACCTTGTCCGACGGCTCGGCGGTCTTGCCATAGAGCGCCTTGATCGCGTCGGCCTCGGTCTTCTGCTTGAATGCGTCTTCGGGATATTTGTCGTTGGCGAGCGCCTGCGGCACGTCGAACGGAATGACGCCGAGGCCAATCAGCGCGGCGATGCCGGCGCCCTTCAGCACCATCCGGCGCGCATCAAAAAATTCGCTGGTCGTGATGTTCATCGAAAAAAACTCCTCAAGCGACGGTCGCGGCGTCACAGCGTCTGCAGGAAGTCCACCACCGCGTCGATTTCCTTCTCGCTCAAAATCCGGTTTCGGCCGAACGGCGGCATCACCGTCTGCGGATTGCGCCTGGTCTCGTCGGTCACGATCGCGATCAGCTCGTCACGGCTGTATTTGGCCTTCAGGCCGGTCAGCTCGGGGCCGATCGTGCCGGGCAGGTCGCCGCCCTTGATGACGTGGCAGGTCAGGCAATTGCCCTTGCCGCGGTCGAAGGCGAGCTTTTGTCCCTCGGCGGCGGATTGGGCCTGCGCGGGCGCGGCCATGGCGGTGCCTGCCAGCAGCGCCAGGACGAAGGCTGGCTTGGAGAAAGTGGCGATCAAGGACGTTTCCCGGGCTTCAATCTCGATGATCCCATCGCAATATAAAGAGTGGAAAGCACAAAGGCCATCGGCTGGCAACACGGAGAATAGGCGTGTTGCGACGGGGTTAATGTCAGGGGCGACATAGACGAGATTAGACCCGTCACCCTGAGGTGCGAGCGGAGCGAGCCTCGAAGGGTCGACGGCCCGACCGCGGCCGATTCATCCTTCGAGGCTCGCAAGAGCTCGCACCTCAGGATGACGGATCAGCAGTGTCGGCATCCCGGTTCCGGTTTTGCTGATGGAGCGGGCTGATCTAGAAGCGGTAAGGAGAAGCGCGGTGGCGGAATTCGTGGCGGAGTTCGGCAAGGACGGACAACCGGTCGAGGCGGACGGGCGGCTCGATGCGCCGGCGTTCCATCGCAACCATCAGCCGATCTGGACCGTCCTGAAGGACTACCTCGCCGGCCAATCCGGCGACGTGCTGGAAGCCGGCAGCGGCACTGGCCAGCATGTCGTCTATTTCGCCGCTCAGACGCCCGACATCACCTGGTGGCCGAGCGACCTCCATGCGGCGCATCTGCGCAGCATCGAGGCCTGGCGGGCGCATGCCGCCCTTGCCAACATCCGGCCGCCGCAGCCGATCGATCTGTCCGACCCGGCCTGGTCGCCCGTGCCGTCGGACGGCAAAGGTCCGGACCAGCTGCTCGCGATCTTCTGCGCCAATGTGATCCACATCGCGCCATGGCGCGTGGCCGAGGGCCTGTTCGCCGGCGCCGCGCGGCACCTGCGCGCCGACGGCCGGCTGTTGCTCTACGGCCCGTTCAAGCGCGGCGGCAAGCACACCGCGCTCAGCAATGCCGTGTTCGACACGTCGCTGCGCGAGCGCGACGCCGAGTGGGGCGTGCGCGACATCGCCGATCTCGAGACGCTTGCGGAAAGCGTCGGGCTCAAGCTCGCCGGCAGCTTCGAGATGCCGGCCAACAACATGATTTTGGTCTTCGCCCGCAAGTAGCCGCGCTCAGTCGTAAGCCAGGCACCAGCCTGGCCCACGCAGCCAGCAACGTTCGTCGGGGATCCCGGCGTCTCGGTAGAGCCGGGTCACCTTCTGCCAGCCGCCGCGGGCGAAAGCTTCGGCAAGCGTTTTTTCGGACGTCTCGTCCCGGCCGCCGTCGCACGGAATGATCGCGACCGCCGATATCCAGTCAGCTTGGTACTCTGCGCCCTCGCGCCGGATCCGGAACACGGCGCCGGATCGCGCCACCTGCTCCGGCGCGCCACCCTTGAATCCCTCATCCGACGTCAGCGGCAAGATCAGGCGGCCGCCGGCGGTGAGCCCGTCGAGCCATCGCGCGGCAGGCCGGGTGCAGCCGGCGTTGACATAGATCACGTCGGCGGACTCGAACGGCGCAATCGTGCCGTCGCCCTGGATGATCTCGACATTTGCGTAAGCGGCGAGATTGGCGCGAGCGTCTGCCGCAAGGTCTGGATCGTATTCGATGCCGGTCACTCGGCCGGACGGTCCGACCAGATGCGCGAGGATCGCGGTGTAGTACCCTGTGCCCGTGCCGACATGCACCACGTGCTCGCCGGCGGCGGCCGCGGCCTGGTGCATGAGATGGGCGTGCAGCGACGGCTGGCCGTTGTTGAGACGCCGCTCGGGGCGCAGGGCGACGAGATCGTTGGTGTAGAGATAGACCGGGTCGGCATCGGGCGTCGGCGCATAGTCGCGGCTCCACCAGCGCAGCATCATCCATGGTCCCGGGCCGACGAAGTCCTCGCGGCGAATGGCGGCGAAGGCCGCGGCCAAGCGCGCATCGACGATGTTGGCGGCGGCCAGGATCTGCTTGGCATAGGCCGCGCGGATGATGCGGAGTTCGGCTTGCGGGTCCATTGCCGCGGTCTCCAACGATGTCGCGTGTTGTGTGATTTGACACACGAAGGTGTGTGAAATAGCATACTCAGACGACGGAGGCCAGAATGAAGAGACGGCTTTATCCGGCCGTGCTGGAGCGCGGGCCGCGCGGCGCGTTCGGGGCGTGGTTTCCGGATTTTCCCGGCTGCGTCGCCGCAGGACGATCGCAGGAAGACGCGATCGAGCGCGCCGAGCACACGCTGGCGCAGACCGTCGACGGCTGGGTCGAGCAGGGCAAGCCATTGCCGGAGCCGACGCCGATCGAGCGCATCGTGGCGCCGAAGGGCTCGGACGTCGCGGCCTTCTTCATGGTCGGCGTCGATCCGCCCGACCCGTCCGAGCGCGTCAACGTCTATTTGCCGAAGAGCCTCATCACACGGATCCACAAGCACGCCGCCGGACTCGGCATGAGCCGCTCCAGCTTTTTCGGTTTCGCCGCGACGCTCGCGCTTGAATGGCACGTTCACAAACCGCACCTCGTCGGGCCGCGCTCCAAGGTGCACAAGACCGGCGCGCTGCGCGCCGAGAAGCGGCCTGGCAAGAAGCCTGAGCGGTAAGTGGTTGATCATCGAGCGACAAGCTTTCTCACCGTCACCCTGAGGAGGCCGCATAGCGGCCGTCTCGAAGAGTCGACGGCCCGGCTGGTGGCCGTGCATCCTTCGAGACGCCCGCTACGCGGGCTCCTCAGGATGACGGGATTAATAGAGGCGCCAAGCCTGTGCGACATGAGAGCAGGGCTAACCCTCGTGCGCCTCCCGCATGGCCTCGGTCCGTTTGCGCCGGTTGATCGGCTTCGACCCGCTCTCCATAGTGCCGGCGATTGGGAGCTCCCGCCGGGGCTTCGAGGCGGGACTACCAATGATCGACGTGACAGCTGCGGATGAGGTGAGCGACGACGCGCGGGCGCGCAGCAATGTGTGGCGGCTCGCGGCGGCGCAAGCGCTGACCGGCGCCAATTCGGCGGTGATCTTCGCCACCGGCTCGATCGTCGGCGCGACGCTGGCACCCGACGTCTCGCTCGCGACGGTGCCGCTCTCGATGTATGTGCTCGGGCTTGCCGCCGGCACGCTGCCGACCGGCGCGATCTCGCGCGCCTATGGACGACGCGTCGCCTTTATCATCGGTACCTTCTGCGGCACGCTCACCGGCGCGCTCGGCGCCTGGGCGATCCTGCACTCATCGTTCTGGCTGTTCTGCGGCGCGACCTTCCTCGGCGGGCTCTACGGCGCCGTCGCGCAGTCCTACCGCTTTGCCGCCGCCGATGGCGCCAGTGTCGCGTTCCGGCCCAAGGCGGTGTCCTGGGTGATGGCCGGCGGCGTGTTCGCCGGCGTGCTCGGGCCGCAGCTCGTGCAATGGACCATGGACATCTGGCCGCCCTATCTGTTCGCGTTCTCCTTCGTGATGCAGGCGCTGGTCGCGCTGGTGGCGATGGCGGTGCTCTCGGGCGTCGACGCGCCGAAGCCTGCGGCTGCGGACCTGCATGGCGGCCGCCCGCTGCTCGAGATCGCAAAGCAGCCCCGCTTCATTGCCGCGGCGCTGTGCGGCGTGATCGCCTATCCGATGATGAATCTGGTGATGACCTCGGCGCCGCTCGCCATGAAGATGTGCGGGCTGTCGGTCAGCGATTCCAATTTCGGCATTCAGTGGCACATCGTTGCGATGTACGGTCCGAGCTTCTTCACGGGTTCGCTGATCGCGCGGTTCGGCGCGCCGGTTATCGTCGCGCTCGGGCTGGCGCTGGAAGCGGTGGCCGCGATGATCGGGCTGTCAGGCGTCACCGCGCCGCACTTCTGGGCGACGCTGTTCGTGCTCGGGATCGGTTGGAATTTCGCCTTTGTTGGCGCTTCCGCGCTGGTGCTGCAAACGCACCGGCCGCAGGAACGCAACAAGGTGCAGGCGTTCAACGATTTCCTCGTGTTCGGCATGATGGCGATCGGCTCGTTCTCGTCGGGCCAGTTGCTCGCGCATTACGGCTGGAATGCCGTCAACTGGGTGGTGTTCCCGCCTGTGCTGCTCGGCCTTGCCGTGCTCTCGTTCGCTTCATTCGCCAAGCGACGCACGAAATTGCGCGCGGTGGAAGAAATCCCGGATCCCAGCATCTAGGCATGATCCGGAAAAGTGTGGCGCGGTTTTCCGCAAGATCATGCCCAAAAGGGTCTCCTGCTGCCAGTTGCTGACACTTCGATCAGCTTCGAAATGATCCGCTTGCAACGCTGTTCACATCATGGGATCGGATTAGTCCGGCCATGACGATGTGAGAAGCAAGAGCAAGAAATGGACGCATCCTCAGCCACGCTGCCTGATGAATCCTCGCTTGGTTATGAGGGCTGGCGCATCGTCGTCGTCTGCTTCCTGCTTGCGACCTTCGGCTGGGGGCTGGGCTTCTACGGCCAGAGCGTCTATGTCGCCGAGCTGCAGCGGCTGCACGGCTGGCCGGCGTCGCTGATCTCTTCGGGCACGACCTTCTTCTACCTGTTCGGCGCGGCGCTGGTTGCCTTCGTCAGCGAGGCGATCAAGGCGTTCGGCGCGCGCAGCTGCCTGATCGCCGGCACCTTCGCGATGGCGATCGCGGCGGTCGCGATCGGCGAGGTGCGCGAGCCCTGGCAGCTTTATCTCGCCGATGCGCTGCTGGCGTTCGGCTGGGCCGGCACCAGCCTCGGCATCATCACCAACACGCTCGGCCTGTGGTTCGACAAGAAACGCGGCATGGCGATCAGCCTGGCGCTGAACGGCGCGAGCTTCGGCGGCATCGTCGGCGTGCCGCTGCTGGTGGCGGGGATCGGCGCTTTCGGCTTCTCAGGCGCGATGATCGCGGCCGCGGTGCTGCTCGTCGTGGTGATGGTGCCTGTCATCCTGATCTTCGTCGGGCGGCCGCCGATGCACCTGCACGCGGTGACGGCAGCGGCGGCCGATGCCCCGTCGGCGACCCAGGTGCGCGCCCGTGCGCTGCGCGACATCCGCTTCCTCTCGGTGTCGGTTGCCTTCGCGCTGGTGCTGTTCGCCCAGGTCGGCTTCATCGTGCATCTGATCGCCTATCTCGATCAGGTGATCGGCCGCGAGCGCGCCACGGTGGCGATGGCGCTGTTGACCGCGATGGCCGTGGTCGGCCGTGTCTCGTTTTCCTTCGTGATCGATCGGCTCAACCAGCGGCTGGCGTCGGCGCTGTCCTTTGTCAGCCAGGCGGTCGCGCTCGCCGTCATCATCAATGTGCACAATGACGTGGCGCAGATCGCGGCCTGCGCGCTGTTCGGCTTCTCGGTCGGCAATCTGATCACGCTGCCGGCGCTGATCGTGCAGCGCGAGTTCGATCCGCGTGCGTTCGGCGTGCTGGTCAGCCTGATCACCGCGATCAACCAGATCACCTACGCCTTCGGCCCCGGCGTGGTCGGGCTGCTGCACGATCTCTCGGGCAGCTACGCACTGCCATTCTACGGCTGCATTGGCCTCGAGCTGATCGCGGCGGCGACGATCATGACGAAGGGGAAGTAGATTGTAGCCCGGATGAGCGAAGCGATATCCGGGACCCGTCCCTGAACTTGCGCCAGACCCCCGGATGTCGCTTCGCTCATCCGGGCTACGTTCTACGACTTGCGGCGTGACTTCCGCACCTTCTTCGGCTCGCCGATCTTGCCGGCGGCCGCGACCCGCAGCAGACGGCGGAAGGTCGGACATTCCATGTGGCTCGGCGCGGGGCAGACCGCGGCGTGGCGCAGGCCGTCGCGCATCGCGTTCAGCCTGCGGATGGTGCGGTCGAGCTCGTCGGCCTTGGCAGAAAGCATTTTCCGGTCGATGCGCGGCCTTCCGTCGGGCGCGAACATTCTTGCGATCTCGTCGAGCGAGAAGCCGGAGACGCGCCCGAGCGCGATCAGTGCCAGCCGGTCCAGCACGCCCGGATCGAACAGGCGGCGCAACCCGCGCCGTCCATGCGAGGCGATCAGACCTTTCTCCTCGTAGAAGCGCAAGGTCGAGGCGCGCACGCCCGACAGCTCCGCCACCTCCGCGATATCGATGTCCCGCATGGCCCTTGACCTCAAGTTCACTTGAACTGGCAGTATCCAGCCTACCGCTTGCGTAAGGCAAGCATCAACAAGGACGAGAATCATGGGTATCGCACCGCAAGTCGACGACGAGCAAGTCAAACTCTGGAACGGCGCCGCCGGCCGCGCCTGGGTCGAGACGCGCGACGTGCTCGAAGGGATCTTCAAGCCGCTTGAAGAGCTGCTCGTCCGGTCAGTGTCTGATGCCGCGGCCAGCTGCGTGCTCGATATCGGTTGCGGCACCGGCGCCACGACTTTCGCTGTTGCCGGTGTGCTCGGCCGTCAAGGGCATTGCACCGGCATCGACATTTCCGAGCCGATGATCGCAGCGGCGCGCGCCCGCGCGGAGCGGGAAGGGCGGCCGGTCAGCTTCATCTGCGCCGACGCGCAGATCTGTCCGTTCGCGCCCGCGAGCTTCGACATGATCATCTCGCGCCTCGGCGTGATGTTCTTTGCCGATCCGGTGCAGGCTTTCGCCAATCTGCGCCGCGCGGCCCGGCCGGGTGCTGCGCTCCGCTTCATCGCGTGGCGCGGCGCCGCCGAGAATCCGTTCATGACGACGGCGGAACAGGCGGCGAAGCCGTTGCTGCCGGATCTTCCGGCGCGGCGTCCCGATGCGCCGGGGCAATTCGGCTTCGCCGACCGGAAGCGGGTCGAAACTATCCTGGAGGATAGCGGCTGGGACGCGATCGCGATCGAGCCGGTCGATGTCGCCCTCAGCTTTCCGGCATCGGAGCTGACCCGCTATGTGAGTTGGCTCGGCCCGGTCGGGACGATGCTGCAGGCGATGGAGGAGGCGCGCCGCACGCAGGTGATCGAGACCGTGCGCGGCGCGTTCGATCGCTACATCCAAGGGACCGAGATTCGCTTCACCGCCGCCTGCTGGATGGTCGCGGCACGAGCGGCGGCCGCGCATGGTTGAAGCCGCGGAATTTGTGGCGAGTGCGGTGCTGATCGGGACCGGTGCGACCGTCGTGATGGACATCTGGGGGATGGTTCGAATGCGCCTGCTTGGCATCCCGTCGCTGGACTATGCCCTGCTCGGCCGCTGGCTCGGCCATCTCGTATCCGCTCGCCTGCGCCACGACCGCATCGCCGCGTCACCGCAGGTCGCGGGCGAACGGGTCATCGGATGGGCCGCGCATTATCTGATCGGGATCGGCTTTGCCGGCGTGCTGCTTGCGATCTTCGGCCTCGATTGGCTGCGGCAGCCCACCATCGCTCCGGCCCTGATGGTCGGGATCGGCAGCGTGGCCGCGCCGTTCCTGGTGATGCAGCCCGCGATGGGCGCCGGCATCGCCGCGAGCCGCACGCCCCGTCCATGGGCGGCGCGGCTGCAGAGCCTCGTGACGCATGCGGTGTTCGGCTTTGGGCTCTACGCGGCCGGCTGGCTCGTGCACCCGTTCCTGAACCCGTAGCCCGGATGAAGCGAAGCGCAATCCGGGGACAGCATCACCTTACGGCGCGAACCCCGGATTTCGCGGAGCCTGTCATGGGGCGCGCGTTCGCGCGACTCGTTGGCTCCATCCGGGCTACCTCTTCACCTCCCCTTGAAAAGGGGAGGTCGCTTTGCTCGCAGAGCAAAGCGGGTGGGGATCTGCTCTCTCCACTAGCAGCAGAGCCCGCGGCTAACCCCCATCCCCTTCCCCCTTTCGGGGGGAAGGGGAATAAAGACCTGTAGAACCCGTAGCCCGGATGAAGCGAAGCGTAATCCGGGAACAGTATTACCTTATGGAGCGAACCCGGATTTCGCTGCGCTTCATCCGGGCTACACGCTTCTCCCGGGTTGCGGAATTACGCCGCCCGCTGCATCAGTAGGTCCTCAACGTCCAGCCGTCGCGTGAACATCGCGAGCTTGCCGTCCGCGCTGCGCGGCCATTCGGCCTCGGGGCGATCCCAATAGAGCTCGACGCCGTTCTCGTCGGGATCGCGCAGGTAAAGCGCCTGGCTGACGCCGTGGTCGCTGGCGCCGTCGAGCTCGATGCCGGCCGACAGCACCCGGTGCAGCGCATCGGCGAGCGCCGGGCGGGTGGGATAGAGGATGGCGGTGTGGAACAGGCCGGTGGTGCCCGGCGGCGGCGGATGGCCGCCCTTGCTTTCCCAGGTGTTGAGGCCGATGTGGTGGTGATAGCCGCCGGCCGAGATGAAGGCCGCGTCCGCGCCCAGCCGCTGCTGCAGCTCGAAGCCGAGGACGCCGCAATAGAAGCCGAGCGCGCGCTCGAGATCGGCCACCTTGAGATGGACATGCCCGATCCGCGTGCCGGCGATGATGGGGGGATTCTCTGGCATGAGCGGACTCCGTTGACGTCAATGCCCCTGCCATCAGGGGCGAGGTTCGCCGCCTGATATAGTCCGGATTTGCCGACGCCGGAGCGATCGATCCGGAAACGCAAGGTTTCCGAAAGGCGCCACGGTCGCCGGGCCTAGCAGAGCTCCGACAGCTCGCCGCCGGGCAGCTGGAACTCGAACGTGTTCAGCGTCATCGACACCATGGTGTAGTAGCCGCAGAGGCCGATCACCTCGACCAGGCCGCGTTGGCTCAGCACCTCGACCGCCTCGTCATACAGTGCCTTCGGCAGGCCATGACCTTCGTGCAGCGCCTTGGCGACGTCGTAGATCACCCTGGCCTTGGGATCGTCGAAGGTCGGCGTCCGGCGCACGCGAATGTCCTCGATGATCTTCGGATCGAGGCCGCCCTTCAGCGCCAGGCGCTTGTGGGCATACCACTCGTAATGCGCGGTCCAGTGCCGCGCGGTGACGAGGATCGCGATCTCCGACAGTTTTGGCGGAAAGATCGTGTCGAAGCGCAGCACTTCGCCGAGCCGCGTGGCATGCCGTGCCATCTCCGGGCTGTTCAGCCAGGCCATCATCGGCGCCGGTGGCGCGCCGCGCTTGCCGGCGATCGACTCGTCGTAGGTTTCTTTCTGGGCGGCGTTCATTTCGCTAGGCGAAAGCAGCTTCAGCCGCATGTCCGTTTCCTCTTGTTTTTCAAGCGTTACCCCATCTCGGCGATACACCCGATCGCGCGCAGTGAGTAGCGACGCCAGAGCATGGCGCGGCCGCGAGGCATATTGAATTCGGCGGCTGCGTAGGTCTAAGGTCGAATCCAATTCGACGATTTTTTGACTGGAAACGCACCATGGCTGACCTCGAGAAATTCCGCGCAGAGACCCGCGCCTGGCTGGAGCAGAACTGCCCGGCGGAGATGCGCAAGCCGATGACCTCGGATGGCGACACCTTCTGGGGTGGCCGCAACACGAAATTCTCGTCCGAAGCGCAGCGCGTCTGGTTCGAGCGGATGCGCGACAAGGGCTGGACCGTGCCGCATTGGCCGAAGGAATATGGCGGCGGAGGCCTCGACGGCGAGGAGGCCAAGATCGTGCGCCAGGAGATGGCGGCGATCGGCGCGCGTCAGCCGCTGACCTCGTTCGGCATCTCGATGCTCGGACCGGCGCTGCTGAAATACGGCACCGAGGAGCAGAAGAAGGAGCATCTGCCGAAGATCACCGCGGGCCTGATCCGCTGGTGCCAGGGCTATTCCGAGCCGAACGCCGGCTCCGACCTCGCCTCGCTGCAGACCCGCGCGGTCGGCGACGGCGACGACTACATCATCAACGGCCAGAAGATCTGGACGTCCTACGCCAACTACGCCGACTGGATCTTCTGCCTGGTGCGCACCGATCCGGCGGCCAAGAAGCATGACGGCATCAGCTTCATCCTGTTCGACATGACCTCGAAGGGCGTGTCGACCAAGCCGATCCTCCTGATCTCGGGCTATTCGCCGTTCTGCGAAACCTTCTTCGACAATGTTCGCGTGCCGAAGTCGCATGTCGTCGGTACCGTCAATCGCGGCTGGGATGTCGCGAAATACCTGCTGCAGCACGAGCGCGCGATGATCTCCGGCATGGGCGAGCGCGGCGTCGGCCGTCCGCTCGGCCAGATCGCCGCCGACTCGGTTGGTGCGGACGCGCAAGGCAAGCTCGACGACACGCAGCTGCGCAGCCAGATCGCGAACTTCGAGGTCGACGAGGCCGCGCTCGCGGCTGCCGCGGAGCGCGCGGTCGATCTCGCCAAGGCCGGGCAATCGCATCCGGCGTTCTCCTCGGCGATGAAATATTACGGCACCGAGCTCAACAAGCGCCGCTACGAGATCCTGATGTCGGCCGGTGGCATCGACGCGCTGGAATGGGAGAGCGAGCGCTCCAGGGGCGGCGCCCGCCCGCGCGCCTGGCTGCGCACCAAGGCCAATTCGATCGAGGGCGGCACCTCGGAGGTGATGCTCGGCATCGTCGCCAAGCGCATCCTCGACCTGCCGGGCGCGTGATTGGAATTCCTCATCCTGAGGAGCGCGGAACGCGCGTCTCGAAGGATGAGGCCCGGACACCAGCCTCATGGTTCGAGACGGCGCTCGCGCGCCTCCTCACCATGAGGGGCAACAGCGAAATCAAACGAAGATCTCTATAGCGGAATCCATCCAATGGCCCTCGTCCTCACCGAAGAACAATCCATGCTGCGCGACAGTGCGCGCGGCCTCATCAGCGACAAGGCGCCAGTGGCGCATCTGCGGTCCTTGCGCGATGCCAAGGATGCCACCGGCTTCTCGCGCGATCTCTGGAAGACATTTGCGGAGATGGGCTTCTCGGGCCTCCTGGTGCCGGACCAGTTCGGCGGCAGCGGGCTCGGCTGCGTCGAGGCCGGCATCGTCATGGAGGAAATCGGCCGCACCTTGATGCCGTCGCCGTTCCTCGCGACCTCGGTGCTCGCCGCCTCGGCGCTGTCGCGCGGCGGCAGCGAGGCGCGGAAGGCGCAGCATCTGCCCAAAATTGCCGACGGCTCGCTGCTGGCGGCGCTCGCGATCGATGAGGGCGCCAAGCATCGCCCGTTGCAGACGAAGTTGCAGGCCACGCGCTCCGGCAACGGCTTCAAGCTGTCGGGCGACAAGGCCTTCGTGGTCGACGGCCACACCGCCGATCTCTTGATCGTCGCGGCCCGCTCGGCCGGCAGTGCCGGCGACAAGAACGGGCTGACGCTGTTCCTGGTCGATCCGAAGGCGAAGGGGCTCGCGGTCGAGCGCACCGCGATGGTCGATTCGCACAACGCGGCGCGCATCGTGTTCGACAATGTCGAGGTCGACGCCGACAGCGTGCTCGGCGAAGTCGATCAGGGCTTTGGGCTGCTCGAGGGCGTGCTCAACATCGGCCGCGGCGCGGTGGCATCCGAAATGGTCGGTCTCTCCGACGAGGTGTTCGGCCGCACCGTGGCCTATCTGAAGGAACGCAAGCAGTTCGGCAAGGCGATCGGCGAATTCCAGGCGCTGCAGCACCGTGCCGCCCAGCTCTATATCGACATCGAGATCACCCGCGCCGCGGTGCTGAAGGCGCTTCAGGCGCTCGATACGGATGCCGACAAGGCCGCAACCGCGGTCGCGGTGGCAAAGGCCCGCGCCGGCACCACCGCGACGCTGGCCGTGCAGGAGGGCGTGCAGATGCACGGCGGCATGGGCATGACCGACCAGTTCGACATCGGCTTCTTCATGAAGCGCGCCCGGGTCTGCCAGGAGCTGTTCGGCGACAGCAATTTCCACACCGACCAGCTGGCGAGCGGCAAGGGGTACTGAGCCGCCGCATCGTCGTTATCGCGCGCACTGTCATCGCCCGGCTCGACCGGGCGATCCAGTATTCCAAAGGCCGTTGCGCTTGAGTCGAGAAGCCGCGGCGTACTGGATCATCCGCTTTCGCGGATGATGACAGTTGAGAGTGCGGCGACAGCGGTGGTTTAAGCCGCGCTGTCGATCAGCGGATCGGCGGTGCGTACTGCACGCCGCCGGCGTTCCAGAGCTGGTTCATGCCGCGCGGGATCTTCAGCTTGGAGTCGGCGCCGACGTTGCGGTCGTAGACCTCGCCGTAATTGCCGACATGGCGGATGATGCGCACCGCCCAGTCCTTGGTCAGGCCGAGATCCTCGCCATAGGAGCCCTCGGTGCCGACCAGCCGCATCACCTCCGGCTTCTTCGACTTCAGCGCCTCGTCGATGTTCTTCGAGGTGATGCCGAGCTCTTCGGCGTTGATCATGGCGTACAGCGTCCACTTCACGATCATCATCCAGTCGTCGTCGCGCAAGCGCACCACCGGCGCCAGCGGCTCCTTGGAGATGATGTCGGCGAGAATCGTGTGGTCGCTCGGCTTGGCGAGGTTGAGCCGCAGCGCATAAAGCTGCGAGGCGTCCGATGTCAGCGTATCGCACTGGCCGGAGTTGTAGGCCTTCACGACGTCGTCCAGCTTGTCGAACTTCATCTCCGTGTACTTCATGTTGTTGGCACGGAAATAGTCGGCGAGATTGAGCTGCGTCGTGGTGTTGGCCTGCACGCAGACCTTGCTGCCGTTCAGGTCGAGCGCGGAATCGATGTTGCGCGAGCGCGGCAACATGAAGCCCTGGCCGTCATAATAGGCGACCGCGGGGAAATAGAGGTCGTAATTGGTCTCGCGCGACATGCTCCAGGTGGAGTTGCGCGAGAGGATGTCGACCTTGCGGTTCTGCAGCTCCTTGAAGCGCTCGCTGGCGTCGAGCGGCACGAACTTCGCCTTCGACGGATCGTCGAAGATCGCCGACGCGACCGCGCGGCAGAAGTCGACGTCGAAGCCGGTCCAGTTACCCTTGTCGTCCGGGATCGAGAAGCCCGGCAGGCCCTTGTTGACGCCGCACAGCACGTCGCCGCGGCGGACGGTGCGCTTCAGCGTGCGGGTGTCGTAGCGCTCATAGGTGATGGCGGCGGCCGCAACCAGCGCGGCGATCGCGAGCCCGATCGTCAGGCCGCCTCGAAATGTACGCATGGGTTCTCTCTCGCGAATGATCGGGGGGAAAGCGGGACGGATATCGAAGCAGGCTGAAGGCTACAGTTCGGGCTTCTGCCGGATGATCACCTTGGTGCCGACCGGAACGCGGTTGTAGAGATCGGCGACGTCGTTGTTGACCAGGCGGAAGCAGCCGGAGGACACGGCGGTGCCGATGGTGTCGGGCCGGTTGGTGCCGTGGATGCGGTAGACCGTGGTGCCGAGATACATCGCGCGTGCGCCGAGCGGATTGCCCGGGCCGCCCGCCATGAAGCGCGGCAGGTAGGGCTGGCGCGCGATCATTTCCGGCGGCGGCACCCAGTCCGGCCACTCGGCCTTGCGGGTGATGCTCACCAGGCCCTGCCATTGAAAGCCTTCGCGGCCGACGCCGATGCCGTAGCGCAGCGCGCGGCCATTGCCCTGCACCAGGTAAAGGTGGCGCTCGGCCGTCGCGACGATGATGGTGCCCGGCGCCTCATTGGTCCGGTAATACACGACCTGCTTCTGCCATTCCGGGTCGAGCTCGTAGCTGTCGTCGGCGACAAGACCGGGCTCGTCGGCGTCCGGGCGGCTCTGGGCGAAGCCCTGCGACGTCGATAGCACGAGCGCGCCCGTCGCGATCAACATCCAGACCAGGTGACGAAGTTTCGTCATGCAAAGCTCTCCTTGTTGGCGCGCGGCCAAATGGTTGCTCCACCCGCAAATCAGGCAGCATCAAATCTCAGCGGCAGCTTGATGGCAAGCTTGGGGCGGCATCACAGGTATATCCCTGTAATGCTTCTGTTTTTTGTCATTGCTTGTCGCGGCACGTTGCGCGGGCCGCCTCATTTCGGCGCGATCCAGAGTCGCAAGGCGAACGAGATCAGGGCCACGGTGCCGACGCCGCCGAGCCAGAGCACCGCGAACCACAGCAGGCGCTGGCCGAGCGGCCGCTGATTCGGCACTAGAGCCATTTCCGTTCCGATGGAATCGGAACGGGGCTCTAGATTCTCGTCCTGACGCGTTTTCTTGACGCGAACCGGGATCCACTTCGCTGGAAAACGCTCTGGTGGCATCAGTGGTATCCGTGGCCGGGGCGCACCTTGCCGCGGAACACCCAATAGGCCCAGGCGGTGTAGCCGAGGATCAGCGGCACCAGGATCGAGACGCCGACCAGCATGAAGATCTGGCTGTTGGCGGGCGCCGCCGCCTGCCAGATCGTGATGCTCTGCGGCACGATGTACGGATACATGCTGATGCCGAGCCCGGCATAGGACAGGGCGAACAGCGCCAGCGTCAGGAAGAACGGCTGGTGGTCGTTCTTGTCGCTGAGCGCGCGCAGCAGCAGCGCGGTGACGGCGGCGACCGCGATCGGCACCGGCGCGGTGAGGATGATGTTGGGCCAGGCGAACCAGCGCTGGGTGTATTGCACGCTGAGGAACGGCGTTGCGATGCTGACGGCGCCGATCGCGCAAAGCATCGCGATCAACAACATCCAGCTCAGATGGTAGGCGCGGTCGCGCAGCTCGCCCTCGGTCTTCATCACCAGCCAGGTCGCGCCGAGCAGCGCGTAGCCGATCACCAGCGCGACGCCGGTCAGGACGCTGAACGGCGTCAGCCAATCCCACCAGCCGCCGGCGTACTGGCGTCCCTCGACATGGATGCCCTGCAGGATGGCGCCGAGCGCGATCCCCTGCGCCAGTGTCGCAAGCAGCGAGCCGCCGGCGAAAGCGAGATCCCATTTGTTGCGCGCCTTCTGGGTCCGCCAGCGAAATTCGAAGGCGACGCCGCGGAACACGAGGCCGAGCAGCATCGCGATCATCGGCGTGTAGAGCGCCGGCATCAGCACCGCATAGGCCAGCGGAAACGCCGCCATCATGCCGCCGCCGCCGAGCACCAGCCAGGTCTCGTTGCCGTCCCACACCGGCGCCACCGTATTCATGATGACGTCGCGGTCGGTCTTTTGCGGAAACAGCGGAAACAGGATGCCGAGGCCGAGATCGAAGCCGTCCATCACGACATAGACGAACACGGCAAAGGCGATGATGAAGGCCCAGATCGTGGCGAGATCGATCATCGCGCGCCCTCCACGGCAGCACCTGCCGCCGGCGTGATGCCGGCCGCGCGGGCGGGAAGATCTTTTGTCGGGCCCTGCTCGCCGGGATGCGGCGGCTGCGCCATCAGCCGCAGGATGTAGATCACGCCCGCGGTGAACACGGCGAAATAGACGATGATGAAGGCGATCAGCGACGAGCCCACCGCCGGCGCCGCCAGCGGCGACGCTGAGTCCGCCGTGCGCAGCAGGCCATAGACGGTGAACGGTTGCCGCCCGGTCTCCGTGGTGATCCAGCCCGCGAGCACCGCGATGAAGCCGGCCGGGCCCATCAGCGCCGCGAAGCGATGCAGCAGCGGCGATTGGTACATCATCCCCCGCCAGCGCATCAAAAGGCTGAACAGGCCGAGCCCCATGATCAGGAAGCCGAGGCCGACCATGATGCGGAACGACCAGAAGGTGATCGGCACCGGCGGCCAGTTCTCGCGCGGCACGGTGTCGAGGCCGGCCAGCGGCGCGTCGAGCGAATGCTTCAGGATCAGCGACGACAGCTTCGGCACCTCGATCGCATACTTCACCTTCGCCTCACGCTGGTCGGGCCAGCCGAACAGGATCAGCGGCGCGCCGTCCTTGTGGCTCTGGTAATGGCCTTCCATCGCCATCACCTTGGCGGGCTGGTGCTCCAGCGTGTTGAGGCCATGCTGGTCGCCGGCGAGGATCTGGATCGGCGCCACCAGCGTCGCCATCCACATCGCCATCGAGAACATCACGCGCGCGCCCGCCAGATGCTGGTCGCGGAGCAGATGCCAGGCACCGACCGCGCCGACCACCAGCGAAGTGGTGAGATACGCCGCCAGCACCATGTGCACGAGGCGGTAGGGGAACGACGGATTGAAGATCACCTTGAGCCAGTCGGCGGCGACGAACTGGCCGTCGGCGTTGACGGCATGGCCGGTCGGTGTCTGCATCCAGGAATTGGCCGACAGAATCCAGAACGCCGAGATCAGCGTGCCGATCGCGACCATCAACGTCGCCACGAAGTGCAGCCTGGGGCCGACGCGTTCGAGCCCGAACAGCATCACGCCGAGGAAGCCGGCCTCGAGGAAGAACGCGGTCAGGACCTCGTAGGCCATCATCGGGCCGATCACCGGCCCGGTCTTGTCGGCAAACGCCGACCAGTTGGTGCCGAACTGGTAGGACATCACGATGCCCGAGACCACGCCCATGCCGAACGCGACCGCGAAGATCTTCAGCCAGTAATTGAACAGGTTGATGTAGACCTCGCGCTTGGTGGCAAGCCACAGCGCTTCCAGCACCGCGAGATAGCTCGCAAGCCCGATCGAGAATGCGGGAAACACGATGTGGAACGACATCGTGAAAGCGAATTGCGCGCGGGCGAGTACGACCGCATCCCAGCCTTCGAACATCACGCACCATCCATCGTCGACCTGGCGTGGACCTTACCACGTCAGCTGTGACGACAAAGAGGGCGGATTGTCCGACTAAAGCGGGTTGAGTTTTGGCTGGATCGGCTTGGCGCGGTCTCGGTTCACCTCTCTCCGCTGGGGAGAGGTGAACTTTCGACGCCGTTCCAGCTCAACCTGATCTCATCAGGCCTTAGCTGTTGGCGTTGAGCAGCCGCGCGACGGTGCGGTCGATCTCGTCGTACTGTCCCTCGCCGGCGTGCTGGAAGACGATCTTGCCGTTCTGGTCGATGACGTATTGCGCCGGCCAATACTGGTTGCGGTAGGCGTTCCAGGTCTGCGAATTGTTGTCCTGCGCCACCGGGTAGAGGATGCCGTGCCGCTTCAGCGCCGCCTGCACGTTGGAGGCCGAATGCTCGAACGGGAATTCCGGCGTGTGGACCCCGATCACGACGAGGCCGCGATCCCGGTACTTTGAATAGAGCTGGGTGACGTGCGGCAGCGTGTTGATGCAGTTGACGCAGCCATAGGTCCAGAAATCCACCAGCACCACCTTGCCGCGCAGGTCGGCCAGCTTCAGCGGCTGCGAATTGAACCAGTTGCTGATGCCGACGAATTCGGGCGCGGTCTGGCTCTGTTCGGTTGTCATGGCGATCGTCCGCGGTACCGGCTGGGCCGGCGCGTCTGACTCGGTGCAGAGGCCGGGGATGACGGCGCCGCCGAGGCCAAGGCCCGCCACCAGAGCGGATACGGCAATCAAGCGCAGGGACATCGATATCTCCTTTGGGCTTACAGGCCGATCTGGCCGTTGGGATAGAATTGGGTCAGCCACGCCACGATCAGCGTGTCGTATTGCAGGTAGGACAGCGCGGCGAATGCGACGATCACGACGCCGAAGCCCTGCTGCAGGCGCGGTGCGATCCGCGCCATGCTGCGCACGCGCGTGGTGACGGCCTGTCCGCCATAGGCAATCGCAAGCATCGGGATCGCGGCGCCGATCGCGTAGGTGACGAGCTGCAAGCTCGCCCACGCCGTGTCCTTCGAGGTCGCGACAATGGTCAGGATCGAGCCGAGCACCGGTCCAGCGCACGGCGTCCACACCAGGCCGAGCGTAGAGCCGAGCACGAAGCCGCCGAACAGGCTGTGCGACGGCGCGGCCTGACCAAAGCTGCCCTCTTGTTTAGACGCGTTTTCTTGACGCGAACCGGTATCCACTTCGCTCGAAAACGCTTTGGCGGCGCCGGTGAGCCGGATCGACAGCCATTCGAACGGCGCCGGCCAGATCATCAGGAGGCCGAAGCCCGCGAGCAGCACGGCCGCGCCGGTCCGCAGCACGTTCGGATCGAAATCGAAGGCGCGCGTGATCGCGCTCAGCAGCAATGCCACCGCAGAGAATGACATCACGAAACCGAGCGCGATCATCGCGGGCCGCGCCTTGCCGGTCTGGCCTATCGATACCCCAAGCAGGATCGGCAGCATCGGCAGGGTGCAAGGGGCGGCGACGGTGGCGACGCCGGCAAGCAGGGCAAGGGCAAGGCTGAGCATCGTCGTCCGTCCATCAGAGTCCCGACGCGCCAGAGGGCCGTGCCGGGTACGCCTGATGTTCTTCGCGAGGACGGTTTGGCCGTTACGGCGGGCCGGTCGCGGCCGACGTCACGTCAGCGTGAGGTCCATGTCATGCGCTGCGCGGCTCGTGCCACCCAATCGGTGTCATCGCCCGGCTTGACCGGGCGATCCAGTATCCCAGAGGCCGCGCAATTGGAGACACGTCGAGCAGTTCGATGATCCAGAGAACGCGATCAAGCGCGAGACGCGGCCCCGGAGATTGCCGGTGGTGGCGGATAGGCCTCTGGAATACTGGGTCGCCCGGTCAAGCCGGGCGACGACAGTCATTTTGAGGCCGCAAGTTGCCACGCCAAAAACAGAGCGACCCGGCTGGGGGGCATCCCGGCCGGGTCGTTGGAGGTTACTTGGGAGGTTAGAACGAAGAGGTATCGAAACCGGTTCAGTAAATGGGGTTGGGGTCGCGTCGTTGGATATGGGTATAGAGATCGTGTTTTTCCGGGTGATGTCGTCGATTGTTTCAATTGTTTCGTCGCCTGACTTTTTCGGCTTCGTGGACAATTGCCTGAATCGCGCGATCTCCGATTAAGCTATTGAATTGGCTATCCTTTATGCGGCGACGCTATCCACGCCGGCACCCCGCAGGAGGTCGGCGAGCTGCTTGCGGGCATAGAACATGCGGGTCTTCACCGTGCTCTGCGGGATACCGATGATCTCGCCGGCCTCCTCGACCGACTTCTCATGGTAGTAGACCAGATTGATGATCTCGCGGTGGGCCGGCGACAGCTTGGCCACGCAGGCGCGCAGGATCTCGCTGGTGGTGGCGCGATCGAGCGAGGTTTCCGGCGTGTCGGCGCCGTCGGCGATCTCCAGCACGTCGTCCTGGTCGATGTCCTCATGCTTGCGCTGGCGCAGCGCGGTCAGCGCCTTGAAGCGGGCGATCGAGAGCAGCCAGGTCGAGACCTGCGAACGGCCCTCGAACTGGGCCGCGGTGCGCCAGACGTCCAGGAACACCTGGCTGACCAGGTCCTCGGCCATGGTGGTGTCGCGCACCATCCGGAGCACGAAGCGGTAGACCCGGACGTTATGACGGGCATAGAGCGTGTGCATCGAGGTGCGGTCATTCTTGGCGATACGCGCGAGCAGCGTTTCATCCGAGGTCGCGCGAGCAGCGTCGATATGCTTCGTGGCTGCAGCGTTGATGGCGATGACGTTCGGCATGACAGGCTCCCAGTTCGCCGTTGGGCGGCGGTTCGTTGGGAGAAACGTTAGTTAGCGCCCGTTTCCGGATGTCTGCGCGAAAAGCGGAAAATGGTTTCGTGACCGGGAGAATTGTTTCGTCGCCGGCCGGACGACGAAACATTCGGGACCAAAAAGCCAATAATTTCAATGTGTGGAAAATTCGAACGGCCGGATTCCCGCCCTCGGAACGAATCCGGCGGTCATGACTTCTGGCACTGTCGGGGCTTATTCGGCCGCCTGCAGCGAGGGCGCCGCCTTTTTCGGGGCAATCCAGAACGCATCGGGCCGTTCGAACAGGAAATTGGCCCGCGCCGCCAGTGCCAGCCGCCAGATCACGAGCGAGCCGGCGACGCCGACCGCGGTCACGATCAGCGAGATCAGGCCGATGTCGTGGATGATGCCGAAGCGCAGCAGAAGGGTGCGTGTCGCAGCCATCGGCAGGAAGAAGGCGAGATAGATCACGATCGAATGCTCGCCGCAGAAGCGCAGGAAGCCAAGACAGTGCGCGCGCGCCAGCAGCGTGCCGGTCACGATGATCGCGCAGGCGCCGGCAAAGCCGAGTGCGAGCGAGACGACCGGCCATTCGCTCACCTCGAGCGCAACCAGGCCGCCATTGATCAGCGCCCAGAGCCCAAGCCCGAGCAGGGCCAACGCAGGCCGTGCCCGCGTGCGGTCCGACAGCGCGAACACGTAATCGGCGAGGACATAGCCCGTGTAGAAATAGACGAAGCGGGAGCAGAACTCGTCGATCACGGTCCAGCCGGTCGCGACATGCGCCGCTTCCAGCAGCGCCGCGATCAGCCAGATCACGAACGGGGGGACGTTGCGCGTGAGCTTGGTGACGACGAAGAAGATCGGTAGCAGATAGATGAACCACAGCGTGCCGAACGGCTCGATGAAGGACTCGAGGTATTGCAGCCCAACCTGGGCCCAGCCGGTCTCGGCGGCCAGCGACGGCGCCTTGAAGCCGAACTGGATCGTCACCCAGAGGACGTAGAAATAGACGAAATGCATCACCTTGCGGTCGAGATAGGTGCGCCAGTCGCGATCGATCACGACCGACAGGAACAGGCCCGAGATCAGGAAGAAGTCCGGCATCCGGAACGGCTTCGCGAACATCACGACATAATGCATGAAGCCGGTCTGCTCGGCGGCCTTCTCGACCCCCAGCACCGAATGCATCATCACGACCATGATGATGCAGATGCCCTTGGCATAGTCGACCCAATCGACGCGTCCGCTCGCGCGTGGGGCGGAACGATCTGTCGCAGCGGCTGTGCCGTTCGTGGTCATCTTTGTCCTGTTCCGGCGTGATCGGGCCTATCATCGGCCCGATCGGTTGCTTTCTCCTTTATTGATACAAGCGATGTGCCATCGAACCGGACCTTTCCGCGGGTTTCCCGTGGCCGGCGAATGGTCTAAGAGGCCCAAGAACCCAAGAGAATCCAACAGGAATCCAAAAGGAATCCGAGACGGTTTGTTAACCATGGGACGCAGCCCGGCCCGAGCGCCGCTGCGGTGATGAGAATCCTTGCCGCGCCAATTCGATAGTCCGCTGCCGATCGACGCCGTGCTCGATGAGCTCGACCGCACGCTCGATGGTCACAACGCCGCAGTGCTGGTGGCGCCGCCGGGCGCCGGCAAGACCACGCGCGTGCCGCTCGCGTTGCTCGATGCACCCTGGGCGAGGAGCAAGAAGATCATCGTGCTGGAGCCGCGCCGCATCGCCGCGCGCGCCAGCGCCGAGCGGATGGCGAAGACGCTCGGCGAGCGTGCCGGCGAGACCGTCGGCTATCGCGTACGCTTCGGCTCGAAGGTGTCGCGCGCGACGCGGATCGAGGTCGTCACCGAAGGCATCTTCTCGCGCCAGATCCTCGACGATCCCGAGCTCAACGGCGTCGCCGCGGTGCTGTTCGACGAATTCCATGAGCGCTCGCTCGATGCCGATCTCGGGCTGGCGCTGGCGCGCGACGCGCAGACCGGCCTGCGCGAGGACCTGCGGATCCTCGTGATGTCGGCAACGCTCGACGGCGCACGCGTCGGAAAACTGCTCGGCGACGCGCCGGTGGTCGAAAGCGAGGGGCGCGCCTTTCCGGTCGAGACCCGTTACGTCGGCCGCAAGGTCGACGCGCCGCTGGAGCGGCAGATGGCCGAGACGATCGCGGCCGCGCTGCGCGCCGATACCGGCTCGGTGCTGGCCTTCCTGCCGGGCGCCGCCGAGATCCGCCGCACGCAGACTTTTTTGGCCGAGCGCGTACATGACGCCGCGGTTGAGATCGTGCCGCTGTTCGGCGCGCTCGATGCCGCCGTGCAGGATCGCGCCATCGCGCCGGCGCCGAAGGGCACCCGCAAGGTGGTGCTGGCGACCTCGATCGCCGAGACCTCGCTGACCATCGAGGGCGTGCGCATCGTCGTGGACTCCGGCCTGGCGCGGGTGCCGCGCTACGAGCCTGACATTGCGTTGACCCGGCTTGAGACCGTACGGGCCTCGCGTGCGGCGGTGGATCAGCGGCGCGGCCGTGCCGGCCGCATCGAGCCCGGCGTCTGCTACCGGCTCTGGGACGAGCCGCAGACCGCGTCGCTGCCGGCCTACACCGCGCCCGAGATCCTCTCCGCCGATCTGTCCTCGCTGGTGCTCGACCTCGCGCAATGGGGCGTCAGCGATCCGGCTGGCCTTGCCTTCCTCGATCCACCGCCGGGGCCGGCGCTGAAGGAAGCCAAGTCGCTGCTGTCAGAGCTCGGGGCGCTCGACGGCGATGGCCGCATTACAGAGGAAGGACAGAGCCTGCGCGCGTTGGCGCTGCCGCCGCGGCTGGCGCGCATGATCGTGGATTCCGCCCGCTTCGGTATGGGCGAGGAAGCGGCCGAGATCGCCGCTGTTCTGACCGAGCGCGGGCTCGGCGGCGACAGTGTCGATCTCGACGTCAGGCTCGACCAGTTCCGCCGCGACCGTTCGCAGCGCGCATCGAGCGCCCGCAGCATGGCGGCGCGCTGGGCCGCGCAGGTGAAGGCGGCGGCCGGCGAAGAGAAGGATCTCTCCACCGGCGTCATGCTGGCCTTTGCATTTCCGGATCGCGTCGCCAGGAATCGCGGCAATGGCAGCTTCGTGCTGGCCAATGGTCGCGGCGCCGCCGTCGAGCAGACCGCGGCGCTGGCGCGGCTGCCTTATATCGCGGTTGCCGAACTGACCGGCACGGCCGCGAGCGGCCGCATCCTGCTGGCGGCGCCGATCTCCCAGGAGGAGATCGAGCAGCGCTTCGCCGACCAGATCGAGAACGTGGAAGAGGTGACGTTCGACCGCGGTGCGATGGCGCTGCGCGCCCGCCGCCGGCGTTCGCTGCACGCGATCACGCTGTCGGAGGCACCGATGCCACTGTCGCCCTCCGCCGAGACCGCGCGCGTCTTCGCCGACGGCCTGATCGCGGCCGGGCTCGACCGGTTGCCGTGGTCGAAGCACTCCAAGCAATGGCGCGACCGCGTCATGTTCCTGCGCAAGGCCGAGGACGAGAGCTGGCCCGACCTGTCGGACGCAGCGCTCGCCGCGCGTGCCGACGACTGGCTGGTGCCGGCGCTCTACGACAAGACCGCGCTGAGGGATCTGTCCGCCGGCGACCTGTCGGACGTGCTGATGACGCTGCTGCCGTGGGAGTTGCGCGCGCGGCTCGATCGCGAGGCGCCGACGCATTTCGAGGCGCCGACCGGAACGCAGCTCGCGATCGATTACGAGGCCGAGCAGGGCCCGACCATCGCGGTGCGGCTGCAGGAGCTGTTCGGGCTCAACACCCACCCCTCGATCGCCAAGGGCGCGGTGCCGCTGGTGCTGGAACTGCTGTCGCCGGCACAGCGGCCGGTGCAGGTGACCCGCGATCTGCCCGGTTTCTGGCGCGGCAGTTACGCCGCGGTGCGTTCCGACCTGCGCGGCCGCTATCCGCGCCATCCCTGGCCGGAAGATCCCGCCAGCGCGATGCCGACCAGGCGCGTGAAACCGCGCGGCACCTGACTCTCTGCGCAACCGCGCAGCGCTTGTTGCGCCCGAAGGTCACATTTCTCTCATTCGCCGGGACGACACCGAGTCTGTCTTTTCCGGATCATGCTGATCAGTTGCGCTGGCGAGCGCCGGCAAACGGTGGTTAGATTTGCGCGCTGGGATGGGATCACGGGCTCGCACATTGGGGACGCTGCCATGGAGATCAAGAACGCATCGCCGTCGCTGTATAACGAAGATCTGGCGCCGGCCAGGGAACGCAACTGGGGCGCCTTCAGCATCTTCAACGTCTGGACTTCCGACGTCCACAGCCTCTGGGGCTATTACCTCGCCGCCAGCCTGTTCCTGCTCTGCGGCAGCTTTGTCAACTTCATCCTCGCGATCGGCGTCGGCTCGCTGGTGATCTTCGTGCTGATGAGCCTGATCGGCAATGCCGGTGTGAGGACCGGCGTGCCATATCCGGTGCTGGCGCGCGCTTCGTTCGGGGTCTGGGGCGCCAACATTCCGGCGCTGGTCCGTGCCGTCGTCGCCTGCTTCTGGTACGGGGCGCAGACCGCGGCGGCCTCGGGCGCGATCGTCGCGCTGCTGACGCGCATCGACAGCTTCAAGGCGTTTCATCAGTCGAGCCATATGCTCGGCCATTCCACGCTCGAGGTGATCTGCTTCGTCGTGATCTGGGCGCTGCAACTGCTGATCATCCAGCGCGGCATGGAAACGGTGCGGCGCTTCCAGGACTGGGCGGGTCCTGCGGTATGGCTGATGATGCTGATCCTTGCGATCTATCTCTGCATCGCGGCCGGCGGCATCTCGCTCACCGCGCCGATCCCGCAGGACGTGCTGCTGGAAAAGACCAAGGAAGCCGGCGTGCCCGGCGTGCCCGGCTCATTCCCGGCGCTCTGCGCCGTCGCCGCCACATGGATCACCTATTTCGCCGCGCTCTATCTCAACTTTTGCGACTTCTCACGCTATGCGCCCGACGTGAAAGCGCTGCGCAAGGGAAATATCTGGGGCCTGCCGGTCAATCTGATCCTGTTCTCGCTGGTTGCCGGTGTCACCACGATCGCGGCGTTCAACGTCTATCACGAGGTGCTGCTGCATCCCGACCAGATATCGGCGAAGTTCGACAGCTGGTTCCTGGCATTGCTCGCGGCGGTTACCTTCGCGGTGGCGACGCTCGGCATCAACGTCGTCGCCAATTTCGTCTCGCCGGCGTTCGATTTCTCCAACGTGTTTCCGCGGCATATCGACTTCAAGAAGGGCGGCTATATCGCAGCGCTGATCGCGCTGGCGCTGTATCCGTTTGCGCCCTGGGAAGGCAGCGCCGCCTCGTTCGTGGGGCTGATCGGCGCGACGATGGGGCCGATCTTCGGCGTCATGATGGTCGACTATTATCTGATCGCCAAAGGCCGTGTGAACGTGCCGGCGCTGTATCAGGAGAACGGCGAATATCGCTTCCAGAACGGCTGGAACGTCAGCGCGCTGATCGCGGCCGGCATCGGCGCGCTGTTCTCGTCGGTGCTGCCGAACTTTACCTCGATCCTGCCGGCGTGGTGGGCGGTCTATGGCTGGTTCTTCGGTGTCGGAATCGCCGGCGCGGTCTATTACGCGCTGCGCGTTGCGATGCCGAGCCCCGTCGCCAGGACGGCCTGAAAGACGGCCTAAAGGACGGCAAATTGCTGCCCGGGCAGCCGGCCGATGTCATTCGGCCGCTTCGCTGGGCTCGCATTAACGCTTCGCTCATCCTTTTCGCCAAAATGGCAGGCTCGTGCCGCCGCCCTCGCTCGCGGCGGGGCGGGCGGCGTGGTGAAATTGCGTGTTCGGTTTTCCGAGTATGGTGTCATGCGTAACCTGATGATTTTCGCGGCCATCCTGATCGGGCTGGGCACCTTCATGGCTCAGATGGCCAGCAAGATGTCGCCCGCCGCCGCGACCACCACAAGGCAGACCGTCGCCCCAGCCGTCACGGTGGCGCAGGCCAGCGCCCGCACGCTCAGCATTGCGCCCGATCCTCGCGGTCATTTCGCGACCGACGGCCGGATCGACGGCCAGCGCATCAACTTCATGGTCGACACCGGCGCCTCGGTGGTTGCGCTGAACGAGGCCTCGGCCGCACGCTTCGGCCTGCGTCCGGTGCCGGGCGATTACACCTCGCGCGTTACCACTGCGAATGGCACCATCAAGGCCGCACGCGCCCGCATCGCCATGATCGAGATCGGCGGCCTCACCGTGCGCGACGTCGACGCCCTGGTGCTTCCGGACGAGGCGCTGTCGGAAAACCTGCTCGGCCTGTCCTTCCTGTCGAAGCTGAAGCGCTTCGAATACGCCAACGGCAAATTGTTGCTGGAGCAATAGATCCAGCCTTTTTCGGGATACAGGCGGTAGCCTCGTTGCCGCCATTTCTGCCGTAATTGTCGGTCACCAGCCCCAGTCTCTGCTTTCGCCCGGCCCGCGCATTCGCTAAAGGCTGCGACGATGTTTTTCTGCATACGACCATAAGGCCGACCCATGTTTCCCAAGCCGAAATCCGTGCTGGTTCCGAACACCTATGCCTTCGAATCCGAGCCGATGGTGAAGCCGACCGGGTTTCGCGAGTACGACGCGCGCTGGCTGTTCAACAAGGAAATCAACCTGATGGGCGTGCAGGCGCTGGGCATGGGACTCGGCGCGCTGATCGCGGAGCTCGGTGTCCGCCAGGAGATCGTCACCGGTCACGACTTCCGCGGCTATTCCGCGTCGATCAAATACGCGCTGATCTCGGGCCTGATGGCGGCGGGCTGCAAGGTGCATGACATCGGGCTCGCGGTGACGCCGATGGCCTACTTCGCGCAGTTCGATCTCGACGTGCCCTGCGTCGCCATGGTCACCGCCTCGCATAACGACAATGGCTGGACCGGCGTCAAGATGGGTGCCAACCGTCCGCTCACCTTCGGCCCCGACGAGATGTCGCGGCTGAAGGCAATCGTGCTCAACGCCGAATTCAAGAACACGGCCGGCGGCTCCTATCAATTCCACGAGAATTATCCGGCGCGCTACATCGCCGACCTCACCAGCCGGCCGAAGCTGAAGCGCAGGCTGAAGGTCGTCGCGGCCTGCGGCAACGGCACCGCGGGCGCGTTCGCGCCGCAGGTGCTGAAGGCGATCGGTTGCGATGTGATCCCGCTCGACACCGAGCTCGATCACACCTTCCCGAAATACAATCCGAATCCGGAAGACATGGAGATGCTGCACGCGATCCGCGATGCGGTGCTGGCGCACAAGGCCGATGTCGGCCTCGGCTTCGACGGCGACGGCGACCGCTGCGGCGTGGTCGACAACACCGGCGAGGAGATCTTCGCCGACAAGGTCGGCGTCATGCTGGCGCGCGACATGTCGGCGATCAATGCCAACGCGCAGTTCGTCGTCGACGTGAAGTCGACCGGACTGTTCGTCACCGATCCCGTCTTGCAGAAGCAGGGCGCGAAGACCGTCTACTGGAAGACCGGCCATTCCTACATGAAGCGCCGCACCAATGAGCTTGGCGCGCTCGCCGGCTTCGAGAAGTCGGGCCACTTCTTCTTCAACAAGCCGTTCGGTCGCGGTTATGACGACGGCCTGGTGTCGGCGATCGCGATCTGCGAGATGCTCGATCGTGCGCCCGGCAAGTCGATGGCTGACCTGAAGGATGCGCTGCCGAAGACCTGGTCGTCGCCGACCATGTCGCCGCATTGCGCCGACGAGGCGAAGTACGGCGTCGTCGACGCCGTGGTGAAGCACTTCGAGGCGTTGCAGCAGCAGGGCGGGAAGGTCGCGGGCCAGAACATCCGCGACCTCGTCACCGTCAATGGCGTGCGCGTCACGGTCGAGGACGGCAGCTGGGGCCTGGTGCGCGCGTCCTCGAACAAGCCGGAGCTCGTGGTCGTGGTGGAAAGCCCGGTCAGCGAGCGGCGCATGCGTGACATGTTCGAGGCGATGGATGCCGTGCTGCGCACGCATCCCGAGGTCGGCGAGTACAATCAGAAGATTTGAGCTGGGTGCTCGCCGCGAAGAATGGTGTCATCACCCGCGAAAGCGGGTGATCCAGTATTCCAGAGACGGTCGTGATTGAGCCGAGAGGCCGCGGCGTACTGGATCGCCCGGTCGAGCCGGGCGATGACAGCTCAGGAGGTGGTGCTCACGCTGCCCGCAGCGAGGCCAGGAAGCGATCCAGCTCGGTCTTCAGCCATTCCGATTGCGACGACAGGCCGCTCGCCGCATCGAGCAGCTGTGCGGTCGCGCTGCCGGCCTGTTCGGAGGCGCGGTTGACGTTGAGGATGCCCTTGTTGACATCCCGCGTGCGATCGGCGGCCTGCTGCAAATTGCTGGAGATCTCGCGGGTCGCCGCGCCCTGCTGATCGACGGCGGCCGCGATCTCGCCGGAGACCTGGTCGATTTCCGCGATCGTGGTCCCGATGGTCCCGATCGCGCTGACGGCAGCACCCGTCGCGCTCTGGATATCCTGGATCTGGGACGAAATCTCCTCGGTCGCCTTGGCGGTCTGGTTGGCCAGTGCCTTGACCTCGCTCGCGACGACGGCGAATCCGCGGCCATGCTCGCCGGCGCGCGCCGCTTCGATGGTTGCGTTCAGGGCGAGCAGATTGGTCTGGCTGGCGATGCTCTGGATCAACGTCACCACCTCGCCGATCTTCTGCGTGCCGGCGGCAAGGCCTTCGACGACGCTGCTGGTGCGGCGTGCCTCGTCGGCGGCCTTGGCGGCGATCCGCGCCGAGCGCGTCACCTGCTCGGCGATGCTGTTGATCGAGGCCGTCAGCTCCTCGGTCGCGGACGCCACGGTTTCAACATTGCTCGACGCCAGCGTCGATGCGGAGGCGGCGGCCGTGGCCTGGCGAATGGTTTCCGCGTTGCTGCCGTTCATCGTTGTCGACAGGCCCTGCATCGCGCTCGCCGCCACCGCGACGGCCTCGACGACCTCGCCGATCTTGCGCTCGAAGCCGGCGGCGAGCTCGCGCCGCGCGGCGTCACGGTCGCGCTTGGCCTGTTCGGCCTCGATCCGTTCGGCGTTGGCGCGCGCTTCGGCGGCACCGGCGGCCTCGGCCTCCGCCGCCTTTTGCGCCGCTCTCTCGAATAGTTCGGCAAGCGTGTGCGCGAGCCAGATCAACACGCCGGCCTCGATCAGCAGGATCACGGCGTGGAGAACCACGCGGCCGAAATCGGCGCCGCCGGGATAGATCGCGGCCGGCAGGATGAAATTCAGCGTCAGGTGATGCAGGGCAACCGCCGCAGTGCCGGCGACGATCGGCCGATAGTCGCAATAGGCGACCAGGCACGCCAGCGCGGCGAAGAAGTACATGTGCATGTCGACCTGCCAGCGGTGGCCGGCGAACTGGTAGACCAGCATCGACACGCCGGCCATCAGGGCCACGGCAACGATCAGGCGCGTTGAAACGCCGTTCCCCGAGATGCGCCACGACAATGTCGCGGCCAGCGCCATCGCGACCATGAAGCCGGCCGGCATCAGCCAGTCGGTGTGCAGCGTCATGCCGACGATGACTGCGATCGGAACGTGCAGCCAGAGCACCACGAGCAGGATCTTGCTGGCCGTCTCGCGCAGGGCGGCCATCTCATCGCCTTCGAAGGTCATTCCCAACCCCCAGATCGTCATCCGTCCTGAAGCAGCCGGCGATCGCCTGCGGATCCATGGTCAGCAAGGCGCCGGCCTCGTACAGCCGGCTCAGCCCGCCATTTGGGTCAGGCCGCACCACCAGCAGGGCCGGGATCGCGGTCATCCGAACGATCGACGCATCGGCGGACGCGGCGGCGATCAGCGCGCGCTCGGCGCGCCACCATGGCGGAAAGGCCACGGCCACCACGTCGCTGCCCGCACGCACCTTGAGCGACAGCACTGCGACCGCGATCCAGCTCGCAATCAGCAATGCAGCCGCGCCCAGCCAGGCAGGCGGTCGTTTCGCTGGGATGATCTCCCCCGGCTCCATCGCAGCAGAATACCGCTGCCGGCGCTAACTTCAGGTAAATGCCGAACAGGCGAACTACCTGGGAGCGTATCGACGTCTCGTGCGGGGTGTGCGGCGGCGCTTACGCCGCGGGCACCGGCAGCGCCGTCACCGACTTGATCTTCTCCATCGCGAAGCGCGAGGTGACGTTCTTCAGCGGCACGGCACTGATCAGCTTCTTGTAGAAGACGTCGTAGGCCTGCATGTCCGCGACCACGACGCGCAGCATGTAGTCGACGTCGCCGGCCATCCGGTAGAACTCCATCACCTCGGGCATGGCGCTGACGGCGTCGGCGAATTTGCGCAGCCAGGCTTCCGAATGGTCGGCGCTCTCGACCGAGACGAACACGGAAATCCCGAGCCCGATCTTGTTCTGGTCGACCAGCGCCACGCGACGCAGGATCACGCCGTCGGCCTCCAGCCGCTGGATGCGCTTCCAGCACGGCGTCGACGACAGTCCGACCCGGTCGCCGATCTCGGCGACGGAGAGCGACGCATCCTCCTGCAACACGGTCAGAATCTTGCGATCGATCGCGTCGAGGCGGCGGCTGTTGTCATGAAGCTGAATGGCGACATCGGGCATAGAAGAAAGTTCCATATGAAAGTTCAATATCCCTCATATAGAGAATAATCTTCCAAATCAAGCGATTCGTGGCGGCTCAGGCCGGCTTGGCGTCGGCGTGCTGACCCAAAAACTCTTCAACTTCAGTACGTTGCGGTGCGGCATAAGCACCCCCGAAGCGGGTGCATTTCAGTGCTGCAGCGGCCGAGGCGAACCGCAGCGCGTCCCGCAGCGGCTGTTTCTCGGTGATGGCGAGGGCGAACGCCCCGTGGAAGACGTCGCCGGCCCCGAGCGTGTCGACGGTATGGACCGGGAAGGCCGGGGTTTCCTCGAGCTCGCCGTTCTCGTTGAGCCAGATCGTGCCCATCGGCCCGCGGGTGCCGGCCAGGAAGGACGGGGTGAGCTTGGCGAGCTTGTGCAGCGCCTGGCCGTCGTCGGTGACGTCGGCGGTCTCCTGCAGCGGCTCGCTGGAGAACACCAGATGGGAGGAGGCGGTGAGCAGCCCCTCCCGCATCGACATCGCGCGGTCGACGTCGACCACCACCGGAATGCCGCGTTTGACCGCCTCGGCGCAAAGCTCGGTGCAGAACGGCGCGCAGCGGCTTTCGGTCAGGATCGCCGCGCAATCCTCCAGCAAGAGCTCGGTCGGCGGCAGCTTGACCTTCCAGAGCTCCGGATCGCGGAAGGTGACGATGGTGCGCTCGCCGCTGTCGTCGATCATGATCGCCGAGATCGGGGTGACCAGGTTCGGCATGTGGATGAGATGATTGGTCTCGATGCCTTCCTGGGCGAGCTTGTCGAAGATGTAGCGGCTCGAGGTCTCCTGCGAATCGCCCATCGGTCCGCAGATCGAAGCGCGCCCGCCCAGCCGGACGATGCCGATCGCGGCGTTCAGCGCATTGCCGCCGCAGATCTCGTCGAAATGCGTCGCGTTCTCCTTGGAGCCGCGCGCCGGAACGCTGACCCGAAAGGTCAGGTCGCGCACCGGCAGGCCGATGCAGAGGATGCGGGGCGGGACTTTCGGGGCGCCGTTCTGAAAATTCATGCGGGGATCCGTCGCAATGGTTCCGTTACTGCCAGAACTGTGTCCAGCTTTAATCGGCAGAACGATGTCCGGTTCCCGCTATTTGTCCAACGGGTTTTCGTGATGCACCCAGCGGCCGAGCAGATGATGGGCAATCGCGAACGGATGCGGGCCGGCGAGCCCGTCGGGATGCTGGCGCTTCAGCATCAGCGACGCCTCGGCATGGTCGAACCAGCGCGCATCCTCCAGCTCGGTACGGTCGACCACGATGTCCTCGTTGGTCGCGCGCGCGGTGCAGCCGATCATCAGCGATGACGGATAGGGCCAGGGCTGCGTCATGTAGTAATTGACGTCGGTGCAGCGGATGCCGGACTCCTCGAAAATCTCGCGCCGCACGGCGTCCTCGATGGTCTCGGCCGCCTCAACGAACCCGGCGAGGCAGGAATACATGCCGGGCATGAACTGCTTCTGCCGTCCCAGCAGCACCTTGTCGCCGTACGTGACCAGCATGATCACGACCGGGTCGGTGCGCGGAAAGTGCTCGGCCTTGCAGCTCGGGCATTCGCGCTTCCAGCCGCCGTCCTTCATCGCCGTGCGGGTGCCGCAGTTCGCACAGAAGCCGTGGCGCTGATGCCAGGTTACCATCGATTTCGCCATCGCGATGGCCGAGAGCTGCTCGGGCGGCACCACGCCCTGCATCGCCATGCCGCGCAATTCGGTGATCGCGACGTCGGTGCGCCCGACCAGCTTCTCGGCTGCCTGCGGCGCGATCCCCATGCCGAAGATCGGCGCGGCGTCGCGCAGCCCCAGGAAAATCGTGCCGGGGTTGGCGCCGTAGTTGCGGGCTTCCTCCAGCGAGAGCAGTGCGCGGGCCCCGCCATCCTCCTGCTTCACGACCAGCGAGTCGCGATAGATCACATAGGCTCTAGCTTCGCGGTGGCCTTCCAGCGCGAACAGCTTCTCGTCATTGGTGCGCAGATGCGCGGCGCGGTCCAGCACATGGGTGACAAAGGCCGGCTGGCCGAGCGGAAAGGAATCGAATGCAGACATTGAATCTCAACCCAACCAGATCTTGCGGCGAAGCGCGCTGATGAAATTCTGCACTTCCTCGGCGTCATGCGCCAGCGGCGGCATCACGCCCCAAACGGGACGCGGCCATGCAGCGTCGCTGGTGCGGCGCGCGATGACGTGGACGTGGAGCTGCGGGACGAGGTTGCCGAGCGCGGCGACATTCAGCTTGTCGCACTTGGTGACCTCTTTGAGGGCCCGCGAGACGCGGGTGATTTCCGTCATCAGCTGCGCCTGCGCGACCTCGTCGAGGTCGATGATCTCGACCGCGCCGTCGCGCCGCGGCACCAGCAGCAGCCACGGATAATGCGCATCCTTGATGACGAGCACCTTGCACAGCGGCAGGTCGCCGATGTCGATGGTGTCTTTCTTGAGCTGCGAATGCAGCGACCAATTGGAGGCGGGCATGACGGGCAAATAATGCCTTTCCGTGTTCCCAGACAAGTCCCACAAAGCCAGCCTTACAAAGCCGGGTCAGGCCGCTTGCTTTCCGGCGGTTTTGGCCCCAAATAGGGACCGGGAGATTGGCGGTGGACGAGCCACTCGCCAACCGGGTCAGGTCCGGAAGGAAGCAGCCCTAACGAGGTCCGGATCGGGTCGCTCGTCAGTCTCCTACCTGTTTTTCCGAGCGAATCGCGCTGGAACGGCGGTCTCCGCGCCCGGCGCTCGATTTCGGCTCCTATCCGCACGCCGGCTGAAGAGACAATTCCCAAGTTGCGGATCGATGCATGAATGACGCTGGCGACCCCTCCCAACCGTCCGATGGCGCAGGCAAAGCAAGCCCTGACGGCGGTTTCGATCTCGGCGCCGCGCCGGACGCCGCCAAGCCCTACCGCGTTCTCGCCCGCAAATACCGCCCCTCCAGCTTCGAGGATTTGATCGGCCAGGAGGCCATGGTGCGCACCGTCTCGAACGCGTTCGAGACCGGGCGGATTCCGCAGGCCTGGATCCTGACCGGCGTCCGCGGGGTCGGCAAGACCACCACCGCGCGCATCCTCGCCCGCGCCTTGAACTACGCCAAGCCGGACGGCTCGGTGAACGGGCCGACCATCCACATGCCCGATCTCGGCATCCACTGCCAGGCGATCATGGAAAGCCGGCACATGGACGTGCTGGAGATGGACGCCGCCTCCCACACCGGCGTCGACGATGTCCGCCAGATCAATGACAGCGTACGCTACGCGCCGGCCAGCGCGCGCTACAAGGTCTACATCATCGACGAAGTCCACATGCTGTCGACGGCGGCCTTCAACGCCTTCCTGAAGACGCTGGAGGAGCCGCCGGAGCACGCCAAGTTCGTGTTCGCCACCACCGAAATCCGCAAGGTTCCGATCACGGTGCTGTCGCGCTGCCAGCGCTTCGACCTGCGCCGCGTCGAAGCCGACGTGCTGATGAAGCATCTCGGCAATATCGCGGCCAAGGAAGGCGTCGAGGTCGAGCCCGAGGCGCTCGGCATCATCGCGCGCGCGGCCGAGGGATCAGTGCGCGACTCGCTGTCGCTGTTCGACCAGGCGATCGCGCATGCCGCGGGCAATGTGAAGGCCGACGCGGTCAGGCAGATGCTCGGCCTCGCTGACCGCACCCGCGTGATCGACCTGTTCGATTCGCTGGCGCGCGGCGATCTCGCCAGCGCCTTCGCCGAATTCCGCGCGCAATATGACGTCGGTGCCGATCCGGTTGTGGTGTTGTCCGACCTTGCCGAGTTCGTCAATTTCGTCACCCGCGTGAAGGTCGTGCCGGGGACGGCAGACAATGTCGCGTTCGGCGAGACCGAGCGGGTGCGGGCGCGTGAATTCGCCGCCAAGCTGTCGATGCGGGTGCTGTCGCGGATCTGGCAGATGCTGCTCAAGGGCATCGCCGAGGTGCAGACCGCGACGCGCCCGGCCGCGGCCGCCGAGATGGTGCTGGTGCGGATTGCCTATGTCGCCGATCTGCCGACCCCGGATGAGGCGATCCGGATGATCGAGCAGAATGGCGGCGGCGCTGCGCCCGCGGCGTCGGGATCCGCCGCCTCGCAACCGTCGCGCGGCGCACCATCCTCGGCAATGCCTGCGATGTCATCCGCGCCGGTGCGCGCGCCGCAGGCCGCGCCGCGCGCCGATTTCGCCGCGCGTCCGCAGATGGCCGCGCCCGCCGCCGATGCCGCGCCGGCGCTCCGGATATCAAGCTTTCCGCAGCTGATCGCGCTCGCCGGCGAGAAGCGCGACATCATGATGAAAAGTGCGCTGGAGGCCGATGTGCGGCTGGTGCGCATCGAGGACGGCCAGCTCGAGATCGCCCTCGAGCCGAAGGCGCAACGCGCGCTCGTCACCGACCTGTCGCGCAAGCTCGAACTATGGACCGGGCGGCGCTGGACCGTGATCATCTCCAACGAGGCCGGCCAGCCGACCGTCCGTTCGCGGAACGAATTGGCGCGCAGCGAGCATCAGCGCACTGCGGAAGCCGATCCGCGCGTGCAGGAGGTGCTGGCGCGCTTCCCCGGCACCAAGGTGGTCGAGGTCCGCCGCCTTGCCGCCGAGGTTCCGGTCTCGGATGCCACCGGCGAAGACCCGATTGAAACTTCCGACAGCGACGACGATTGATATCTGGCTACAGGGACGCACGCATGGCTGATTTTCTCGGCATGATGAAGCAGGCAGCGCAGCTGCAATCCAAGATGCAGGAGATGCAGGAACAACTCGGCAATGTCGAGGTCGAAGGCATTTCCGGCGGCGGCCTGGTCGCGGTGCGCATGACCGCGAAGATGGAAGTGAAGGGCATCAAGATCGATCCGTCGCTGATGAAGCCGGAGGAACGCGAGGTGCTCGAGGATCTCCTGGTCACCGCGCATGGCGATGCCCGCCGCAAGGCCGAGACCGCGATGCAGGAGAAGATGATGGCGCTGACCGGCGGGCTCGGCCTGCCGCCGGGATTTGGTCCGACTTGAATGGCTGCGAGCGTTGCCGGCCCCGAGATTGAACGCCTGATCCAGTTGCTGGCGCGGCTGCCCGGGCTCGGGCCCCGTTCGGCGCGGCGCGCGGCGCTGCATCTGATCAAGAAGCGCGAAGCCCTGATGACGCCGCTGACCGCGGCGCTGCAGGTGGCCATCGAGAAAATCCAGGTCTGCAAGACCTGCGGAAACATCGATACGCAAAACCCCTGCACGGTGTGCACCGATCCGCGCCGCGATCCCTCGATCATCGTCGTGGTCGCCGACGTCGCCGATCTCTGGGCGCTGGAACGCGCCAATGCGACCAATGGCCGCTATCACGTGCTCGGCGCGACACTGTCGCCGCTCGACGGCGTCGGTCCGCAGGATCTCACCATCGATCAGCTGGTGGCGCGCGCGCACGCACCCGAGGTCAGCGAGATCATCCTGGCGCTCAATGCGACCGTCGATGGCCAGACCACCGCGCATTACATCACCGACCTGTTGTCGGTGGCCAATGTGCGGGTGACGCGGCTGGCGCATGGCGTGCCGGTCGGCGGAGAGCTTGATTACCTCGATGAAGGTACGCTATCTGCAGCCATGCGGCAGCGGACGCTGTTCTAGTGCGCGATGCCGGCGCCGAGCACGGCGTCGGGCGCCAAGCGATCGGTTACAATCGCACCGAAACAAAATGGTAGGGTGGATGCCGATTCGGGGACGGTCATTCACGCTCTGACGAATCAAGATACGGAACCACTGACAATGACGGCACACCGATTCGGCGTACGCTTGTTCGGCGTACGTTTGGGCTTTGCGCTTCTGGCGGCAACGTTCGCCGCGCCTTGCGCCATCGCACAGCAGGCCGACGCGCCGCAGAAGCCCGGCAAGATGATCCACGCCGGCGACGTGCTGTCAGGCGAACTCGGCGTCATGAAGGTGCGCGACGCCAAGAACCGCGGCAAGCGCGTCGCGACCTACCAGATCACCAGCGAGCCGCGCCGCCTGCCGCCGCCGAGCGGTCTGTGCAATCTCGAGACCGGGCCGGAAACCTTCCAGCTGATTCCGACCAACGATGCCCAGGCAGCGCAGCTCAAAAGCCTCTCCGGCAAGGAAATCTCGGTGAAGGTCGACGAGGTCGCCTGCGCCAAGGATGCCGGCGAGATGAGCGAAGCCATCGTCACCAAGTGGAGCGTGGTGGCGAAGTAGGGGCGTGCCACGATTGCGACGTCATCGCCCGGCTCGACCGGGCGATCCAGTACGCCGCGGCCTCTCCGCCGAATCACGAACGTCTCTGGAATACTGGATCACCCGGTCGAGCCGGGTGATGACAGCCTGTAGCCCGGATGGAGCGAAGCGAAATCCGGGACAGTTTTGCGGGCCAAGACCTCCCCGGATTGCGCTTCGCTCCATCCGGGCTACGGCGGCTGGGCTAAACCCGCACCGGCCCCAGCTCGTCGAAATGCCCGCGCCGCTGCAGCCAGGCGAGCAGGATCAGGCTCGGGATCGCGACCAGCACGCAGATCACGAAGAACATCTGCCAGCCGACGGCCTTGGCGACATAGCCGGCGCCCGACGACAGATAGGTGCGGCCGACCGCGGCGAGCGCCGTCAGCAGCGCATACTGGGTCGCGGTGTGCAGCGGATTGCGGCACAGCGCCGACAAATAGGCGACGAAGATCACGGTGCCGATCGCGCTGGTGAAGTTCTCCGCGGTGATCGCCAGCGCGAGCGCCCATTGATCGACGCCGACATGCGCGAGCCAGGAGAACGAGAGGTTGGCGATCGCCTGCAGCACGCCGCCGATCCAGAGGCTGGTCGCCAGCGAATAGCGCCGCGCCACGAAGCCGCCGGCAAAGCCGCCGATCAGGGTCGCGGCGAGGCCGACGCCCTTCACGATCGCCGCGTAGTCGACCTTGGAGAAGCCGATGTCGATCACGAACGGCGCGGTCATGGTGCCGGAAAACGCGTCGGTGAACTTGAACAGCACCACAAAGGCGAGCGCGGCGAAGGCGTCCTTGCGGCTCAGGAACTCGGAGAACGCCCCAAGTGCCGCGTGCAACACGCGTTCAGCGGCGTTCTGTGCGTGCGTGGCCGCTTCCGCGCCCTTCGATTGCGCCGGCTCGGTCGCCGCCAGCGCAGTGACGATGCCGATCACGACCAGCGCGGCCATCACCACATAGCCCCACATCCACGCCGACGGACGCGCGAGGCCAGCGGACTCGAAGCCGCTGACGATGAACAGCGCGCCGGCGGTCGAGACCAGCATGCCGACGCGATAGGCCGCGACATAGGACGCCATGCCGGCGGCCTGCTCGCTTTCAGGCAGGCTTTCGACGCGGAAGGCATCGACCACGATGTCCTGCGTCGATGAGGCGGTTGCGACCAGCAGCGCGGCAAAGGCCGCGAACCATGGCGATCGCGCAGGATCGGCCAGCGCCAGCACCAGGATCGCCGCGATCAGCAGCAGCTGCGAGAACAATAGCCAGCCGCGGCGGCGGCCGAACATCTGCGTAAACAGCGGCACGTGCAGCGCGTCGACCAGCGGTGCCCAGAGGAATTTCAGCGTGTAGGGCGTGCCGATCAGCGCCAGCAGCCCGATGGTGCCGAGATCGACCCCGGCCTCCTTCATCCAGACCTGCAGCGTCGAGCCCGACAGCGCCAGCGGCAGCCCCGAGGAGAAGCCCAGCAACAGCACGATCAGCACCCGCGGCTGCAGGTACAACGCAAAACTGTCGCGCCAGGAGGTGGCGGCGGGCTTTGGCTCCGGCTTTGCAGACGCGTCTGACGTCGCTTCAGGTGCTGTCATAGAGGAGTTGGTAGCAGATTCGGCCCCAAAAAGTCTGTCATCGCCCGGCTTGACCGGGCGATCCAGTATCCCAGAGGCCCTATCCGCCACCTGCGGCAATTTCCGGGTAAAGATCGATCCAGTCCGGATTGTCTTTCTCGATTAGGGAAATCTTCCAAGCGCGTCGCCATTTCTTCAGCCGCTTCTCGCGTCGGATCGCGTTCTCAGGATCATCGAACTGCTCGAAATAGACCAGCCTTACGACATCGTACTTTTCCGTGAAGCCTTCGACCAACTTCAACTTGTGCTGGCCGACGCGACGAATGAGGTCATTTGTCACACCGATGTAGAGCGTGCCGCCGATATGGCTGGCGAGGATGTAGACGTAGTAGCTGCGTGCCCCCATCTGCCGCCTCTGGATACTGGATCGCCCGGTCAAGCCGGGCGATGACAGCTGATTATGTGGTGCGATCTTTGGTCAGCAACATCACTAGGTGCGGTCATAGAGAAGTTGTTACCAGAATCAGCCCCAAAAAGACTGTCATCGCCCGGCCTGTGCGCAATTGCGCACATGGACCGGGCGATCCAGTATCCCAGAGGCCTATCCGCCACCTGCGGCTATTTCGGGATAAAGTCGGGCGATGACATCGATTGGGTGGTGCACGCCGGACAACTTCTAGAAACAACGATCACTCCCCCGCCTGCAGTTTGCGCGGGGCGGGGAACAGGTCGGACGTGCTGGGCTTGACGAAGCGGGGGACCTCGATCGGGGTCTCGGACTTGCTGAAGTCGAGTTCCTCGATGCGGCCGGCGCGTTTCTCGATCTTGTCGGCGGAGATCAGGATCTGCCTGACGTCCTCGTTCACCTGGCCGAAATGAGTCTGCAGCTTGAGCACGCGCTCGCGCAGGCGGCCGAGGTCGTCGCCGAGATGCATCACCTCGTTGCGGATCTGGTCGGCGGCGTCGCGGATGCGGGCGTCCTTCAGGATCTGCTGCATCACCTGGATCGCCAGCATCAGCAGCGAGGGCGACACCAGCACGACGCGGGCGCGATAGGCCTTCTGGATCACGTCGTCGAAGCCGTCATGGATCTCGGCATAGACCGATTCCGACGGCACGAACATCAGCGCGGTGTCCTGGGTCTCGCCCGGGATCAGGTACTTCTCCGCGATGTCGCTGACATGCTTCAGCACGTCGGCGCGCAGCCGCTGGCTGGCGAATTTGCGCTCCTCGTCGCTGCGCGCATCGTGCAGCGCGGTCATAGCCTCGAGCGGGAATTTCGCGTCGATGCAGAGCGGACGCTGGTCGGGCAGGAACACGACGCAGTCCGGCCGCTTGCCCGACGTCAGCGTGTACTGGAACTCGAACGAGCCCTTCGGCATGCCATCCTGGACGATCGCCTCCATCCGCGCTTGGCCGAAGGCGCCGCGGGATTGCTTGTTGGCGAGCACGTCGCGCAGCGTCGTCACCTGGGTGGTGAGCTCGTTGAGGTTCTTGTGCGCGTGGTCGATGATGCCGAGCCGCTCGTGCAGCACGCGCAGCGAATCCATCGTGTTGCGGGTCGATTGCTCCATCGACTGGCCGACCCGGTGGGTCACCGAATCGAGCCGCTCGTTGACGGCCCGGGCCATCTCCGCCTGCCGGCCGGCCAGTGCCTGCGCCATCGCGTCCACGCGGCCGGAGGACTCGCTCTGGGCCCGCAGCATGTCGGCGAGCCGCTCCTCCAGCTCGTCGGCGCGGATGGCCTGGGCCATCGCGAGTTCCGTGCCGCGCCGGCTGGCGCGTGCGATCACTAGCGCAATGGCGAGCAGCAGGATCAGCGCCAGCGCCCCCAGGCCGATCAATGCGTCGGAGACACGGACCGGAAGGTCGCCAATCGTCAGCAGAATCTCGTTCATGCCGGCAGTTGTAGCCGATTCGCGGCCCGGCGCGAACGAAGAGGGAACGTTTATGGCAAATGCATCCCTGATTTTCCGGGTTAATGCGGGGTGAAGAAACGTGGTTAACGTTGTCCTAACGGGTTCCTGAGCGCATTGACCCCATGAAGTCAGCAGCTTAAATCGCCGCCATGGCATTAAGAGAAATTATCATCCTGCCGGACAAGCAGTTGCGGCTGGTGTCGAAACCGATCGAGAAGGTGACGCCGGAGATCCGCAAGCTGGCCGACGACATGCTCGAGACCATGTATGACGCGCCCGGCATCGGGCTGGCGGCGATCCAGGTCGCGCAGCCGCTGCGGCTGATCACCATGGACCTCGCCAAGCGCGACGAGAACGGCGAGACCACGGCGAAGCCGCGCGTCTTCATCAATCCCGAGATCATTGCGCGTTCGGAAGAGCTGTCGGTGTACGAAGAGGGCTGCCTGTCGATCCCCGAATATTACGAGGAGGTCGAGCGCCCGGCGCGGGTGCGCGTGCGATTCACCGATCTCGACGGCACGGTGCATGAGGAGGATGCGGAGGGGCTCTACGCCACCTGCATCCAGCACGAAATCGATCATCTCAACGGCGTGCTGTTCGTGGACTATCTGTCGAAACTGAAGCGCGACCGCGTCTTCAAGAAATTCGAGAAGGCCGCCAAGCGCGCGGCGGAGTAGGATCGCCATCGGCACTCGACTCCCTCTCCCGCTTGCGGGGGAGGGTTGGGGTGGGGGTCTTTCCACGAGTCGTATCGCTGAGATAGCCCCCACCCGGATCGCATCTTCGATGCGATCCGGCCTCCCCCGCAAGCGGGAGGCCAACCGAATTCGCGGATAGACCCGCGCGCTTCATATGCGATTCCTCTTCCCGCAAGGGAAGGAACAGACCGAGTTCTCGTCATGCCTCTCCGCCTGATCTTCATGGGTACGCCCGATTTCGCGGTGCCGACGCTGCTGGAGCTGGTGGCTCATGGCCATGAGGTCGTGGCGGTCTACACCCGCGCGCCGAAGCCGGGCGGGCGTCGCGGCCTGCAGCTGCAGCCGACGCCGGTCGAGCAGGAGGCGCGCCGCCTCGGCATTCCCGTGATGACGCCGAAGACCCTCAAAACGCCGGAAGCGCTCGAAGAGTTTCGCGCGCATGACGCAGACGCCGCCGTCGTCGTCGCCTATGGCATGATCCTGCCGCAGGCCATTCTCGACGCGCCCAGGCTCGGCTGCTTCAACCTGCATGCCTCGCTGCTGCCGCGCTGGCGCGGCGCCGCACCGATCAACCGCGCCATCATGGCGGGCGATGCCGAGAGCGGCGTGATGGTGATGAAGATGGATGTCGGCCTCGACACCGGCGACGTCGCGATGGCCGAGCGGCTGCCGATATCGGACAGCATGACGGCATCCGATCTGCACGACGCGCTGGCGCCGCTCGGTGCCGACCTGATGGTGCGCGCGATGGCGGCGCTCGGGCGCGGCGGCTTGCAGCTGACGAAGCAGAGCGCGGACGGCGTCACCTATGCGGCCAAGATCGAGAAGGCCGAGGCGCGGATCGACTGGAAGGAGCCGGCGCATGCGGTGCTGCGGCACATTCACGGGCTCTCGCCGTTCCCCGGCGCCTGGTGCGAGCTCACCGGCGAAGGCGAGCCAGTGCGGCTGAAAATCCTGCGCTGCGAGCTGGCCAGGGATTCGGGCGCACCGGGCGATGTGCTCGACGAAAATTTTGCGATCGCCTGCGGCGACGGCGCGATCCGGATCCTCGAACTGCAGCGCGCCGGCAAGGCGCCGATGAAGGCAGCGGACTTTTTGCGCGGCACGCCGTTGAAGCCGCCTGCGCGGCTTAGCTGATGCCCCGCTACAAGCTCACCATCGAATATGACGGCACGCCGTTTTCCGGCTGGCAGATCCAGGACACCGCGCCGACCGTGCAGGGCGCGCTGGAGGCGGCGGTCAAGGCGATCTGCGGCGAGGACGTGCGCGTCCATGGCGCAGGGCGTACCGACGCCGGCGTGCATGCGCGCGGCCAGGTCGCGCATTGCGACATCGCCAAGCATTTTCCGCCCGGTCGTTTTCGTGACGGGCTGAACGCACATCTGCGGCCCAATCCGATCGGCGTGCTCGCGGCTGACATCGTGCCCGACGATTTCGAGGCGCGGTTCTCCGCGACCAAGCGGCACTATCTCTATCGCATCACCAACACGCGCGCGAACCTCGCGCTCGACATCGGCCGGGTCTGGCGCGTGCCGCGCGCGCTCGATGCTGACGCGATGCACGCCGCCGCGCAGCGCCTGCTCGGCAAGCACGATTTCACCACCTTTCGCGACACCGAGTGCCAGGCCAAGTCGCCGGAGAAGACGCTCGATCAGCTCGACGTCACCCGTGACGGCGCCGCCGTCAACATCGTGACGTCGGCGCGCTCGTTCCTGCACAGCCAGGTCCGCTCGATGGTGGGCTCGCTGGTCTGGGTCGGCGAGGGCCGCTGGAGCGCCGACGACCTCGCCGCCGCGCTCGCCGCCCGCAACCGCGCCGCCTGCGGCCCCGTGGCGCCGCCGGACGGGCTCTATCTGATGCGGGTGGAATACTAGGCGGTGTGAATGATCTCGTAGGATGGGTAGAGCGAAGCGAAACCCATCACTTCGAATCCGCGGCGCCCATGATGGGTTTCGCTGCGCTCTACCCATCCTACGGATGTGAGCCTGCCCGAAATACCACGCTGTATCTGGTGCGGGTGGATGGCTCGTAGCCCCAACCCCTACTGTGCATGGGGTTGTTTTCGATGTTTTTGTCCAGCCGGGCGGCTGGCCTACCCGAAATACCGTTCCAACACGCCGCGATAGATCTTCGTCAGCTTCTCCAGATCGGTCACCGGCGTGCGTTCATCGACCTGATGCATGGTCTGGCCGACCAGGCCGAACTCGATCACCGGGCAATAGCTGGAAATGAAGCGCGCGTCCGAGGTGCCGCCGGAGGTCGATAGCTCCGGCCTGCGGCCGGTGACCTCCTCGATCGCGGCGACCGCGAGGTCGGTGAACGGGCCGGGCTGGGTGACGAACACGTTCGAGTTCGACGGTTGCCAATCGATATGGGCGCGGATCCGGTTGCCGCAGGCTTTCACCAGCCGTTCGTCGACCAGCTGCCGCAGGCTCTCCTGGGTATGGTTGTCGTTGTAGCGGATGTTGAATTTTGCCCGCGCCTGGCCGGGGATCACGTTGCTCGCGGTGTTGCCGACATCGACCGTGGTGAATTCGAGGTTGCTGGCCTGGAACTGCGCGCTGCCGAGATCGAGCGGCTCGTCGCTCAGCGCCACGATCAGTCGCGAGATATCAGGCACCGGATTGGAGGCGCGGTGCGGATAGGCGACGTGGCCCTGCACGCCGTCGACGACCAGCGTGCCGGATTGCGAGCCGCGCCGGCCGATCTTGATCATGTCGCCCAGCACTTCGACATTCGAGGGCTCGCCGAGCACGCAATGGTCGAATTTCTCGCCGCGCCCGGCGCACCATTTCAACAGCTTGACGGTGCCGTTGATCGAGACGTCTTCCTCATCGCCGGTGATCAGGAAGGAGATCGTGCCGTTGCCATTCTCTTGTGGCTTGCCGCCATGGTCCTGCAGATATTGCAGCACCGCAGCGACGCTGCAGGCGATGCCGCCCTTCATATCGACGGCGCCGCGGCCGTAGAGATAGCCGTCCTTCACCTCGCCGGAGAACGCGCCGAGCGTCCACGCGGCTTCATCGCCGGGCGGCACCACGTCGGTGTGGCCGGCGAAGGTGATATGCGGCGCCGAGCTGCCGATGCGCGCATAGAGGTTGTCGACATCGGCGGTGCCGGGCTCGGAGAAGGTCACGCGGTGGACCTCGAATCCTGCGGTCTTCAGCAGGTTTTCGAGAACGCCAAGCGCGCCGGCGTCGGCCGGGGTGACGGAGGGGCAGCGAACGAGATCGCGGGTAATCGAGACGGCATCACTCATGCGCCTCGCTTAACACGTCACCCGGCGGGTGGACCAGCTTTGTGCGGCACGGTATCAAGCTCGCTCTGCTGATCCCAGCCGTGCACGGAGCGCGACCCGCTGTCGCGGCCTTGCCGCACATGGGATTTTCCAAGCGGATTGGGGCCGTAGCGATTAGGGTAGCGCGTGCCAGGCAGGAAGGCGAGCTCGATGAAGCCCCAGACATAGAGCACGAAGACGATCGTTCCCGCGGCCACCACCCAATAGGATTCATCGGGGAGCCGGTCCGAGAACTGGCTCATGAGACCCGGGATCGCGAAGAACGGCACCATCCACCAGCCGCTCTTGTCGCGGTCGTGCAGGCGCTTGATCGAGACAGCGACATAGACCCAAACGAACAAGAACGTTCCGCAGGCCTTGACCAGCAATGCCGGCAATCCGGCCCAGCTCAGCGATCTGTAGCTGTCGGGGTCGAAGGCCCGGAAGATGTCGTCGACATTGAAGCTGAACCCGTTCTTGCCGCCAAGGCCGGCCGAGACCGCCAGTAAAGCCAGGAACATCATCCAGCAGACGATGATCAGCCCTGCGAGCCAGAATTTGGCCCGGTTGACGCGGCCCTTGAAGCCGAACAGGTAATTGGCCCAGTCCATGAAAATAAACTCCGGGCTGCGGCAATTCTTCGCGGCCCGGAGATATGTCGGCGTCAGATCGAAATTGGTTCGATCAGTCCAGACCCGTCATCCTGAGGTGCGAGCCTTGCGGCGCAATTGCGCCGCTGGGCGAGCCTCGAACGATGCACGGCCCCGCTGGTGGCCGTCGACCCTTCGAGACGCCTGCTTCGCAAGCTCCTCAGGGTGACGGTGATGGACTGATCTCGCGGCGAAAGACCGATCAGTCCCGCAGCAGCTCGTTGATGCTGGTCTTGGCGCGGGTGCGCTCGTCGACGCGCTTGACGATCACGGCGCAGGCGGTGGCAGGTCCCGGCTGGCCGTTCTTCAGCGGCTTGGCCGGCAGCGTGCCGGGCACCACGACGGCATATTCCGGGACCTCGCCGACGAAGATTTCACCGGTCTCACGGTCGACGATCTTGGTCGAGGCGCCGAGGAACACGCCCATCGACAGCACCGCGCCCTTGCGCACGATCACGCCCTCGGCGACCTCCGAGCGCGCGCCGATGAAGCAATCGTCCTCGACGATCACCGGCTCGGCCTGCAGCGGCTCGAGCACGCCGCCGATGCCGACGCCGCCGGAGATGTGCACGCGCTTGCCGATCTGGGCGCAGGAGCCGACCGTCGACCAGGTGTCGATCATGGTGGCTTCATCGACATAGGCGCCGAGATTGACGAAGGAGGGCATCAGCACGACGTTGCGGGCGATGAAGGCCGAGCGGCGCACGATCGCGCCGGGCACGGCACGGAAGCCGGCGTCGCGGAAACGGTTCTCGCCCCAGCCCTCGAACTTCGACGGCACCTTGTCCCACCACGACGCCTTGCCCGGGCCGCCCGCGATCTGGCCCATATCGTTGAGGCGGAACGACAGCAGCACGGCCTTCTTCAGCCACTGGTTGACCTTCCACTTGCCGCTCGCCTCGCGCTCGGCAACGCGCGCCTCGCCCTTGTCGAGCAGCTCCAGCGCGTGGTCGACCGCCTCGCGGACCTCACCCTTGGTCGAGGTCGAAATGCCTTCGCGGGCGTCGAACGCGGTGTTGACGGTGGTTTCGAGGGCGGACAGCGACATCAGGACAATCCTTGGGCGTATCGGGGATTATGACGGGAATTTTGCAGGGCTTTTTCGGAATTTGGGGCCGCCGAGTCAAGGCAAACTCCTTCCTGCCAAGCCGACTCTCTCCTCCCGTCGTCCCGGCCAAGCGAAGCGCGAGCCGGGACCCATAACCACGAATGCCAGCGTTGCGGCACGCTGGGGCCACAGCGAGTAGCCAAGCGCGGATTGGTGGTAATGGGTCCCGGCTTTTGCCGGGACGACGCGTGTTGAGAGGCTACGGCTTCAGCCGCTGCAGGAAGCCGGTGAGATCATCCGTGACATGGTCGACATAAGCGGCGTCGCGGCCTTCGAGCTCCCAGGTCTCGCGCACCACCTCCTGGCTGCCGTCGGGCACGACCAGCACGGTGGTCATGCCGAGCTCATGCGGCACCACCAAATTGCGCGCGAGGTCCTCGAACATCGCAGCCCTCGCCGGATCGACGTCGTGGAGCCTGAGGAACTTCTGGTAGGTCTGCGGCGCCGGCTTCGGCTCGAGATCGGCGGCGATGATGTCGAACACGCCGTCGAAATGGTTGCTGATGCCGAGCCGGCCCAGCACCGCATCGACATGGTCGACCGAGCCGTTGGTCAGGATCAGCTTGCGCCCCGGCAGTTTTGCGATCGCGGCTCCCATCGCCGGATTGGGTTGTAGCGGCGAGTGGTCGATCTTGTGCACATAAGCGAGATAGTCGTCGGCCTGCACGCCGTGCTCGGTCATCATGCCGCGCATCGTGGTGCCGTAGCGCAGATAGTAGTCCTTCTGCAGCCGCCGTGCTTCCTCGGGCGAGATTTTCAGCCAATTGCCGACAAACTCGCCGATCCGCGCATCGACCTGCTGCCACAGGTTGACGTGATGCGGATACAGCGTGTTGTCGAGGTCGAACACCCAGGTCTCGACATGGCCGAAGCTGCGGGCAGTTTTAGTCATGGCTTTCTCCGCGTGTCGGCGCGATCGCCCAGTCTTCCGCCGTCGTCCTGGCGAAAGCCAGGACCCATACCGCGGAATCTATCAATGTGGCACGGTGCTCGTCGTTCTTCGCCAAACGCAATCCTGTGGTTATGGGTCCTGGCTTTCGCCAGGACGACTGTGGTATTTGTGGCGCCGTTGTCTTCATCACGGCATCGCAAAGCGCAGCGTCTTGCCGCCGCTGGTCATGTCGACGGTGGTAAAGCCGAGCGCGGCGAGGCCGCGGGTGGCGCAGTCGCCCTGTTCGTTGATCTCGAACTTGCTTTCGCGGGTGCAGAGCTGGACCCCGCCGCCCCAGTTCAGCGGCTTGTCCTTGATGCGGATGGCCCGGTTGTCGTTGTCGACCGCTTCGGCAAACGAATAGATCTGCTTCGGCGTGCCTGTCACGTCCGGATGCAGGCACTTGCCGGGGTCGATGCGATACCAGCCGCGGCTTGTCACCACCTTGCCGTCGTCGGTCGCAACCGCGGCCATCACCTTGTGCGGCGTGTCGTTGCACCAGGTCAGCCCCGATGGCGACGGCTTCTGCACGGCATCGATCATGGTGGCGAAGAAATTCGGCGACTGCACGATGTCGCCGGCGAGCCCGCGACTCCTGAGGAACGCCGACAGCGCACTCTGGGTCTTCGGCCCGTCGACGCCGTCGATCGGCGCCGCATCGTAGCCCGCGATCACCAGCAGGCGCTGGATGCCGGCGAGGCGCGCCTGCTCGTCGTCATATTCGCTGTCTTCGGCGAGATAGGCGACCAGATTGCCGTCGTCGGTCTTCGTCGGCGTGATCTGGGTGAATTGCGCGGGCATCTGGCCGGAGCGGCATTGCCGCGCGGCGGCGATCACGAAATTGTCTTGAGCCACGCAGAGCGTGTCGGTGCCGTTCTGCGGGATCGGCGAGGCGCCGTAGACGCCGAGCGCCCGCGCATTGAGCAGCACGCGGTCGGCGGTGAGCGCGCCCTGCACCACGACCCGGCAGGTCGCCGGATCAATGCGAAACCAGCCGCGTGTCGCGGTCGCGGCCTTGTCGTCGATGCCGATCGCGGCCTCGATCACATAGCTCATGCGGTTGCAGAGCTTGAGATCGGCATGCGCCGGCGCCGACGAGAACAGGAACGACACCAGCGCGGCCGGCAGCGCCATCGCGAGCCGCGCCGCCGGCGACCGGCGAGGGATCCTCGCCGTGTGTCCCGCGTCTGCCATTACTTATGGATCAGCGTGCCGGTGCCCTGGTTGGTGAAGAGCTCGAGCAGCACCGCGTGCTGCGTCTTGCCGTCGATGATCACGACGCCCTGCACGCCCTGTTCGAGCGCGTAGATGCAGGTCTCGACCTTCGGGATCATGCCACCGGAAATCGTGCCGTCGGCGATCAGCTTGCGGGCTTCCTTGATCGACAGGTCCGGAATCAGCTTCTTGGACTTGTCGAGCACGCCCGGCACGTCGGTCAGCAGCAGCAGCCGCTTGGCCTTCAGCGCGCCCGCGATCGCGCCGGCGAAGGTGTCGGCGTTGATGTTCAGGGTCTGGCCGTCCTGCGAGGTCGCGAGCGGCGCCAGCACCGGGATCAGCTCATAGCCGATCAGCTGATTGAGCAGCGTGAGGTCGACCTTTTCGGGATCGCCGACGAAGCCGAGATCGATGGCCTTCTCGATGTTGGAATCCGGATCGACCATGGTGCGCGTCGTCTTCGACGCCTTCACCATGTTGCCGTCCTTGCCGGAGAGGCCCACGGCCTTGCCGCCGGCTTCGTTGATATAGCCGACGATCTGCTTGTTGACCGAGCCCGCCAGCACCATCTCGACGATCTCGATGGTGGCGGCGTCGGTGATGCGCAGGCCCGCGGCGAATTCCGACTGGATGCCGAGGCGCTTCAGCATGGTCGCGATCTGCGGCCCGCCGCCATGCACGACCACCGGATTGATCGCGGTCTGCTCGAGCAGCACGATGTCGCGCGCGAACGCCTTCGCGGTGTCCTCGGCGCCCATGGCATGGCCGCCATATTTGATGACGATGGTTTCCTCGTCATATTCCTGCATGTGCGGCAGCGCCTCGGACAGGATGCGGGCCTGATCGAGCGGGCTGATGTGCTGGTCGGTCATGGGGCTGGTCTCGTCGTCAGCGGAGGGATGGCGCGGTTCTATCTGATTGGCGGGCAGGGCGCAAAGCGGGAGAGGTATTCGCTTGTATCTGTAGCCCGGATGGAGCGAAGCGCAATCCGGGGTTTGCAGCCGCGGCACGATTCCCGGATTTCGCTTGCGCTCCATCCGGGCTACGGGTCACCGCTTCGGCCACACCGCCGCGACCGCCAGTACCAGCCAGCTCAGGATCAACAGCGTTCCGCCGGCGGGCGCGGCCATCGGAAACAATCCATGGCCGGCATATTGGCGCAGCACGAGGTCGCCCGCGAACAATGACGCCGCGATGACGAACCCGGCCGCCGCCACGACTGCGAGCTTGGCATGGATGATCGCGCGATCCGCGACCGCGATGGTCGCAACTACGGCGGGTGCATGGAACAGCAGCATCGAGGATGCCGCCGCCAGCCGCGTCGCATCTGGCAGATGGGCTGCAGCCGCCGCCAGCATCACGCCGCAGGCGCCCATGATGGCGGCAAGGCCGATCAGGAGGCGGGATGCGCCGCTCATCAGCGCCGTTCCTCGATCAGGCGCACCATGGCGGCACGCAGCTCCGGCATGCCGTCGCCGGTGCGCGACGAGGTCACCAGCATTTCGGGGAAGGCGGCGGGATGTTTTGCGAGTGTTGCTGACGTGTCGGCGACGACGGTCTTGAGTTCGCCGGCCTTCACCTGGTCGGCCTTGGTCAGCACGACCTGATAGCTGACCGCGGACTTGTCCAGCGTCTTCAGCACGTCGAGATCGACGTCCTTGATGCCGTGGCGCGCGTCGATCAGCACGTAGACCCGCGCCAGTGTCGCGCGCCCGAGCAGGAATTTGTGGATCAGCGCCGTCCATGACGCCACCTTGGTCTTCGGCGCCGAGGCGTAGCCGTAGCCGGGCATGTCGACGAGGCGGAAGCCCGCCTTCTCCGGTCCCTCGAAGAAGATCAGCTCCTGGGTTCGCCCCGGCGTGTGCGAGGTGCGCGCCAGGTTGCTGCGGCCGGTCAGCGCGTTGATCAGGCTCGACTTGCCGACATTGGAGCGGCCGGCAAAGGCGACCTCGAGGCCGGCCATCGGCGGCAGCGTCTCGATCGAGGGCGAGGCCCAGATGAAGCGCCAGTCGCCGGCGAACAGTTTTCGGCCTTGCTCGATCAGCGCCGCATCGGGTTCGGTGCTCATGCGAAGGATTCCATCTCGTGGCGGCCGGGCAAAGGCCCAAGGCGGGTCCTTGGCGTAGGACGACCCGGCCGTCCAGGTCAACGTCTGGAGCCTCGGTTCTGATTGAATCGAAGCTCCAGCTGTTTGTTTTGACGCGTTTTCTTCCCGCGAACCGTCGTCCGCTTCGCTCGAAAACGCGCTGGCCGCGCTCCAATACGTCGATGCCCGGCACAAGGCCGGGCATGACATGGTGACGAAGCGCTGTTGCTGGAAGCTACGTCGCCTTCTTTGTCTCAGTCGTCACGCTTTTTTTTTGAAACGTCGACTTCAGATTGTCGAACAGCTCCACCTTCACGCCGTTGCGCCGCATGATGTAGCTCTGCTGCAGCACCGACAGCAGGTTGTTCCAGGCCCAGTAGATCACGAGACCCGCCGGGAAGCCTGCCAGCATGAAGGTGAAGATCAGCGGCATCCAGTCGAAGATCATCTTCTGGGTCGGATCCGGCGGCGCCGGATTGAGCTTCATCTGGACCCACATCGTGATGCCCATGATGATCGGCCAGATACCCATCACCAGATAGGAGCCGAAATGCGGTCCCAGCAGCGCGATCGGATCGAACGGAATGAGGCCGAACAGCGTGAACAGGTTGGTCGGATCGGGCGCCGAGAGGTCCTTGATCCAGCCGAAGAACGGCGCGTGCCGCATTTCGATGGTGATGAACAGCACCTTGTAGAGCGAGAAGAACACCGGGATCTGCAAGGCGACGGGAAGACAGCCCGCGATCGGGTTGATCTTCTCCTTCTTGTAGATCTCCATCATCTCCTGCTGCTGCTTCACGCGGTCATCAGGATAGCGTTCCTTCAGCGCCTGCAGCTGCGGCTGCACCGACTTCATCTTCGCCATCGAGGCGTAGGACTTGTTGGCGAGCGGGAAGAACAGGAGCTTCACGATCACGGTCACCAAGAGGATCGCGATGCCGAAATTGCCGACCAGGCGATAGAACCAGTCGAGCGCCAGGAACATCGGCTTGGTGATGAAGTAGAAATGGCCCCAGTCGATCAGGAGATCGAAATGGTTGAGGCCGAGCTGCTTGTTGTAGCCGCCGAAGCCGACCAGCGGGAAGTTGAGGCCGACCGTGGCGGCCTCCTTCGCGCCGGCGAACAGCCGCCCGTTGGCAACGCCGGTGCCGCCGATCGGAATGGTCTGCGCGCCGAGCATGTAGTCGGTCTGGTAGCGCTTGTCGCCGGTGGTGAAGCGGGCGCTTTCGAGCGTTGCGGTGGTCTCCGGCAGCAGTGCCGTGGCCCAGTATTTGTCGGTGATGCCGAGCCAGCCGTCGGTGACCTTCGTGAACACGATGCCGCGCGAGTTTCCGCCGGTCGAGGTCTTGGCCTCGTCGATGTTCTTGTAGCTGAATTCCTGCAGGCCGTGTTCGCCGAGATAGCCGATCGGGCCTTCGTGCAGAATCGCGTAGCCGGAGACCGGCGGCTTGCCGCCGCGCGAGATCAACCCGAACGGATACAGCGTCACCGGCGCGCTGCCTTGATTGATGACCTCGTCCTTGATGCTGAAGAGGTAGCGATCGTCGATCGAGATGGTGCGGCGGAAGGTCAGGCCCTGGCCGTTCTCGTATTTCAGAATCACCGGGGCGCTCGGCGACAGGCTGTTCGATCCCTCCTGCTGCCAGACGGTTTCGGCGTTCGGCGTCTTCACCGATGAGCCGTTGGCGGTCAGCCACAGGAACTCGGCATAATAAGGCTCGGCCGTGCCCGACGGCGAAAGCAGTACGACAGCCGGCGATTTCGGATCGACCGTCTCGCGGAACTGGACCAGCGCCAGGTCGTCGATCCGGGCGCCCTTCAGCGCGATGCTGCCGGTGACGCGCGGGGTCTCGATCTTGATGCGCGGGCCGGAGGCAAGCACCGTCTCGCGGCTCGCTACCGGAGCGTCAGCAGCAGGCGCGCCGGGGGCCGGAGAGGGAGTCGCTGAGGTTCCCGGAGCGGCGCCAGGAGCAGCGCCGGGAGTAGCACCCGGAGTCGCCTGCGGCGCCGGCTTCTGCAACTCCGCCTGGCGCTGCGCCTCGCGCTGCTTCTCCATCTGCGGCACATTGTAGAAGTATTGCCAGGCGATCAGGACGAGGCCGGACAGAATGACGGCAAGGATCGTGTTGCGGTTGTCGGACATCTCTTAGGGTCTCGTCATTCCATTCGGATTGGGCGCGCTCTTGTTACCCGTCTTGTTGTTACCCGTCTTGGGCGCAGGCCGGTCGAGGCGGCGCAGCGCCGACCGCAGGTCGTCAAGCATGGTCGCAAAGTCGCGGGTCAGCGCGTCACGACGGCCCACTAGCACATAATCATGGTGCGGCCGCATGAATACGGCGTCGACCTGTCTCATCACTTCGCGAAGCCGGCGGCGGATGCGGTTGCGCTCGGTCGCGGTGCCGTTCTTCTTGGTGACGGTATAGCCGACGCGGATCGGGCCCTGATCGTCGCGGCGGCGGCCCTGCAGCACAAAAGCTGTGGTATTCGCCCGTGCGCCATTGGCAACGGCGAGGAAATCCGCCCGCTGCCTCAGCCGATCCATAATGGGTATCTCCGGAGAGGAGACGTCCGGGCTCAGGCGCTCAGGCGCTTGCGGCCACGCGCGCGGCGCGCAGCGAGGACCTTACGGCCGCCGGCCGTGGCGAGACGGGCACGGAAGCCGTGACGGCGCTTGCGCACCAGTTTGCTGGGTTGATAAGTCCGCTTCACGGGTAATTCTCCGCTGACCGGGCAATTTGCCGTTGTATTGAGATGGAGTCCGGTGATGCTGGCAGGCCCAAACGAGCCGTTGACGGCCCCAAGGAGCCGCCCCCGGGTCAAGAACCGGGCCATCGCGGACAGTTGGCGCGGCTTATAAGGGAGCGCCCTGTTTTCGTCAATGTCACAGGCCGTCGCAAAAAGGCTTCTTCGAAACGTCGCAATTGGGGCGAATATATCTGATTTCGCGGGGTATTTGACGGTATGGAGACGCTTTGGGGCGTTCGGGGAACCGCCCACATTAGCGATCCGTAATTTGACCGGCTTGGGGGCCGGGCCCCATCTTCCGACCCCTAAGCCAAACAAGGCCTTATCTTGTGGCTCTAACTGACGATCAGGCGACCGCGCAGAAGCAGCGGCCCAAGCCGTCCCCCCGGCTCGGGCTGTCGGGCAAGCTTTTGCTGCTGACGATTCCCCTGGTGATGATCGCCGGGCTCCTGATCTACGTGCCGGCCATCGCCAACTTCCGGATGAACCGGCTCAACGACCGCCTGGCCGCCGCCAATACCGCGGCGCTGGTGCTCGATGCCGCCCCGTCCGGCCTGGTGCCGGATTCGCTGGCGCGGCAGATCCTGACCAGCATCGGCGCCCGTGCCGTCGCCATCAAATTGGGACAGCAGCGCCGGCTGCTCGCCAGCGCCGACCTGCCGGCCGCGATCGACCATGACGTCGACATGCGGACCATGACGGTGTGGTCGGCGATCGTCGATGCCTTCGAGATCATGCTGGAGCATGGCGACCAGACCATCCGCGTGGTCGGACCCGCGCCGGGCCAGGCGCAATTCATCGAGGTCGTGATCGACGAGAAGCCGCTGCGGCAGGCGATGTACCGCTTCTCGCGCAACGTCCTGGTCGTCGCGCTGTTGATTGCCGGCCTGACCGCCGGCCTGGTCTATCTGGCGCTGCATTATCTGTTCGTGCGCCCGATGCGGCGGCTGACCGCGAGCCTGGTCGGCTTCCACGAGAATCCGGAGAGTTCGGCGCGAATCATCGTGCCGAGCCAGCGCGGCGACGAGATCGGCGTTGCCGAGCGCGAGCTGTCGGACATGCAGCGCGACCTCGTCTCGATGCTGCATCAGAAGAGCCGGCTTGCCGCGCTCGGGCTCGCCGTCTCCAAGATCAACCATGATTTGCGCAATCTGCTGGCGTCCTCGCAATTGCTGTCGGATCAGCTCGCCAGCGTGCCCGACCCGCGGGTGCAGCGCTTTGCGCCGAAATTGTTGCGCTCGCTGGAGCGCGCCATCGCCTTCTGCCAGTCGACACTCTCCTATGGCCGCGCGCAGGAGGCGGCGCCTGATCGCCGCGTGATCATGGTGGAGCCCGCGGTTGCCGAGGTGCGGGAGTCGGCGGGGCTTGCGACCGATGTCTCGATCACCTGGATCAGCGCGATCGAGCGCGGCCTGACCATCGACGCCGACCCGGACCAGCTGTTCCGCGTGCTGCTCAATCTGGTGCGCAACGCGACGCAGGCGCTGGAAAGCCGGCCGGCCAGCGACGGCGGCGCGCAGCAGATCCGCATCACCGGCCGCCGCGAGGGGACGGTTGCGATCATCGAGGTCTCCGACACCGGTCCGGGCGTTCCGGCCAAGGCGCGCGAGCACCTGTTCGAGGCGTTCCAGACCTCCGGGCGCCCCGGCGGCAGCGGACTCGGCCTTGCGATTGCCGCCGAGCTGATCCGGGCGCACGGCGGCCACATCCATCTGGTCGAGGGCACCATCGGCGCCACCTTCCGGATTTCGATCCCGGATCGTCCGGTGGAACTGCTGTCGGTCCGCAGCGAGCGGGCGAGGGCATAGGGGCCCTTCCGGTACTCCGGGGCGGCTAAAGCCGCGCCGAAATTGGCACTTCCAGACCTTGCCAACTGGAGCCGGAGCCTGTAGCTAGAGCGCTCTTTCGCGACGTTCCGGGGCTCCCGGAGCCATGCGGGCTCAAGCCCTCCCGCGAAAATGCGCCCGTAGCTCAGCTGGATAGAGCATCAGACTACGAATCTGAGGGTCGGACGTTCGAATCGTTCCGGGCGCGCCAGTTTTTCCCTTACAGATTAGGGTCTTATCGCTAGGGCCAAAAGGCTTGGCTATTTTCGCGTTGCCCGTGCAAGCGCTGTGCAAGCTGACGGTCGAAATTCGCGCTCGTCGGAAGTTGATCCCGCGCCCTTGCTCACATCTTTGCCGCACCGCTGGCCGGGGCTGACGAGCCGAGCGAGCCATGCGATCGTGGCATGGTATCCGGTGCACGCACCCCTCCGTGGAGCCTTCTTCTTTTAGATAAGGAATCGGGCCGCCCAAGCCGCCCAAGCCGTCCGAAACGCTATAGCTATGCGGGTTGCTCATGCGTGCGGTTTGCCGTCCGGTGCCGCCCGGAACCGTCCGAAAAATCGAGGTCGTCAGGAGCGCCGGCCACGGTCCTGACGCTGTGACGCGCGCTAGGTGCGATACGTCAGGGTTGTCAGGTGAGAATCCCAACTTAGCGGCTGGCGAGTTTTCGGGGCGCGCTTGTGCCGTAGAGGGGCGGCCCCCGGGAAGGACCCGCTCCTCGGCAGCGTGCCGCAGGCCGGATGGCGCGCCTCGAAGGGAAGCGCGCCTCGCGAGGCCACGACCGAGGGCATGAACGATGCGTCGCCATGATCGCCGACATGCACGGGCAGCGTGCCGAGCGCGAGCGGCAAGGGGGCGGCGGGGGGCACGTGCAGCCAGCGAACGGTGAAACTTCTCGGCATCGCCCTCTGCTGGACGCGAGCGATGCGCGGCGCGCCACGAGCGAAGCGCGCGCCATGCGAGGCCTCGATGGAGGGCGCTAACGATGCATTGCTCGATCGTCCGATACCCAATGCTAGCGTGCCGAAGTGCGAGCGGCGAGAGGTAAGCCACACCCCGAACGTTGCGCCGGGTCACGGAGCATTTGTATCGTACGAAACAAGGTAGCGGCCTAATGGAGACCTTTTTCAACGTGGCGGGCTGTATTTGCTTCACTATGCTCTTTTGACGCATGGATGCGTCCCGCTGCGAAGCCTATCAGCCTTCTGTTGCAACTGTCGTAGTCCCGCGCGCCGCCTGGAAAGCTTGGTCGCTTGCAAGTCAAAGTGGACATCCACTGGACGCCCGGTTCCGTAACTTCGAAAAGATTGTATTGTGCCCGCCTTCAACGAGAACGAGCGGGTGTATGCGCCTCCAGTCTGTTTCTATTGCCGGCTTCCGCTGCTTCGGGTCCAACCCGCACACCATTGAAATCGGAAACGACCTACTGGCCATAGTCGGCCCGAACGCATCAGGTAAAACGGCCGTTCTTCAGGCGCTGTGCAAGCTGTTCGGGGTCACGCGCGCGCAACGAACGGTGCGGCGGTCCGACTTTCATTTGCCACCCGACGTCCCCCCGGATGATCGGACAACGCGAACCATGTCCATCGACGTGATCATCGCGCTCCCCGAACTCGCCAAAGGATCAGCGACCGCGCACACCACAGCGCCCGCGTTCAAACACATGCAACTGGCCGGGCCCGGCGCAACGCCTGTGTGCCGGATGCGCCTCGAAGCGCAGTGGGAATATGACGGAACGGCCGAGGGGGAGGTGACGCAGAATCTCTACTGGGTCGATAAGCTCGACGAAAAGATCACCGATGCGGACAAGCGTGTTGTCGCGCCGCTCGATCGTGGCACCATCCAGGTCTACTACACACCCGCAACTCGCGACGCCGAAGCTCAAATCCGCGCCTCGACGGGCGCGCTTGCCGCCCGACTGCTACGGGCCATCGAGTGGTCGGCAAAGACTAAGGGCACGGTCGAATCCGCTACAAAGACCCTTTCAGCGGCCTTTGGCGGCGAAGCCGCGATCAAGGCCATCAGCGGTGCGCTGTCCGACCGGTGGAAAGAGCTTCACGACGAGAAGACCGACACCGATCCGGCACTGACGCTGACCAGCCATCGCTTTGAGGAAGTCGTTGCGCGTATTCAGGTGCTCTTCAATAAAGGGCCGGCATCGATCCAGCGCGGCTTAGACGCGCTTAGTGATGGTCAGCAGTCGTTGTTCTACTTCGCTTTGGTCGCGGCCGTTTTCGATCTCGAAAAGGATGCTGTCGCCGGGAAGATCAAAGGCTTCCGCACGGATGATTTGCGAATTCCGGCGCTCAGCATCTTCGCAATGGAAGAGCCGGAAAATCATCTTTCACCTTATTACCTCTCGCGGATCGTGAGTCAGACGCGGTCGATCGTTGAAAGTGACACGGCTCAAGCCATTATCACGAGTCATTCGCCGGCCGTGCTGAGCCGCGTCGATCCAACAGAGGTCCGATACTGCCGCTGCGACGAGAAGACCCGGCTGACGACGGTGAAGGCTGTAAAGCTGCCGGAAAAAGACGAAGAAGCCATCAAGTTCGTGCGCGGAGCGATGCTCGCGTTTCCGGAGCTCTATTTCGCGCGGTTTGTGCTGCTGGTTGAAGGCGATTCCGAGCGGCTCGTTCTGCCGAAGCTCGCCGAGGCAGATGGGTTTTTATTTGACCCGTCGTTCGTCGCAATCGCGCCGCTCGGGGGGCGTCACGTACAGCACTTCTGGCGTTTGCTCAACGGTCTCGACATTCCGTTCGCATCGCTGCTCGACCTAGATCTCGGCCGCGAAGGGGGTGGCTTTGGCCGCATCAAGACTGCTCTTGGGCACCTCATCGATAGCGGGGCTGATCGCAATGAGCTTTTGAAAGTCGATGATGGCTCTGTGCTGACGCCGGCTGAATTCGAGGAAATGCATGAGTGGGACGAGTACGAGAACCTTTCCGGGTGGATTGATTTCATTGCCTCCTACGGCGTCTATTTCTCCGCACCACTCGATCTCGACATGGCCATGCTGAAAGCATATCCCGAAGCCTACAAGGCCGCGATCCCGAAGGGCGGCGGCCCGAAGATGACGCCCGAAAACGCCGCAAAGGTCGTGCTCGGTGAGGCCGGGCCTGGACTTGACGCCTACAAGACTGCCTATCCCGGCTACGACGCGCAAATGCCAGCGTACCGCTATCACTTCCTCACGCACAGTAAACCGGCGACGCACCTACGTGCGTTCGCGCATCTCTCCGAGGAGAAGCTTGAGACGGCGATGCCGGAAACGTATCGGAGCCTACTGAAACACATCAGCAATAATCTCAAGCGGGACTGACATGACGCTGCTGCGCCGTTACATCAGGCCCGAGGACTGGACGCCTGCCGGTCTCGATGGGCTTGAGGATAAGGCTTTGGAGGTCGTGCGCTCCAACAACCATCGGTCTGTCATCGCGGGACCCGGCTCGGGCAAGACCGAGCTGCTTGCGCAGCGCGCGTCCTACCTTCTCCAATGTGGCGTATCGCCCCGACCTCAGCGCGTTCTCGCATTAAGCTACAAGCGCGATGCTGCGTTCAACATCGCTAAGCGTGTTTCGGCACGCTGCTATGCGGAACAGGCGCACCGATTTGATTCATTCACGATCGATGCCTTCGCCAAGAGCCTCGTCGACCGGTTCGGGCAAGCGCTTCCGCCAGAGTGGCGACCAACTCCGGACTACGACGTTGTGACCCAAAGTCGCGATCCGATTTTTCGCGACTTTTTCCGCTCTCTCACGCCACCCGCCTCGGTGGGCACTGCGGCCGACATCATGGCCCTATCGGTCAAGACATTCGAGAAGCGCTGGATCGTGTCACGTCCATTATCAACACGCCCGGTTCCAAACCCACCGCCCGGCGATTGGGCGGCCGATCAGTTCTGGCAGGCATGGCTTCATGGCAGCGCGCGCAGCTACCTGACCTTCGCCATGATCGGTCGGCTTGCAGCTCACCTTGTCCACACGAATCCGATGGTGCGGCAGGCGGTCCAACTGACCTACTCTCATCTCTTCATGGATGAATTTCAGGACACCACGCAGGTTCAGTACGACCTCGTGAAGGCGCTATTCCTTGGTTCCGACACGATCGTGACGGCCGTTGGTGACAACAAGCAACAGATTATGCGCTTTGCGATGGCAATGGACGACCCATTCGCGGCATTCGAGGCGGATTTCAAAGCTCAGCGCACGCCGCTTCAAAACAATTATCGATCGTCACCCGACCTCGTCCGCATTCAGGAGATTCTAGCGCGTGCCATCGACACCAATACTATCAAGCCAGCATCCAAGACGGCTGCATCCGTCACAGGTAGCAGCTGTGAAGTGTGGGACTTTCACAGTGTAGCGGCAGAGGGCGCTGCACTTGCAGGCTACGTCGCGAGCGAAATGAAGGCATACAAGCTAAAGCCGAGAGACTTCTGCATTCTAGTGCGGGTCCGTGCTGCTAATTACATGAAGATCCTCGCCCCGATCTTCGCAGGCGCAGGAATTCAGCTGCGCAACGAGTCGGAGATGGTCGGTGAGGTTGCCTTGCAGGAACTGCTGGGAGAGCCGATTTCGGAAATCGTGATCGATCTCTTGCGCCTAGTGAGCGCGAAGCGGGCAGGGCGCTTCTGGACGGACTGCCTCGACGCCGTGTGTTTCATGCGTGGTCTCGCGCTGGACGACGACGATGCGCGCGCCAAGGTCGCAGCGGGCCTGGATAAGCTGTCAACGGACTTTGCTGCGATTCATTCGGAGCCGGCTGCATCGCATGCCGAAGCGGAAGCGATCGTGAGGATGCTCATAGATTTCGTTGGTCGCCAGCACATCGTTGCGTCGTCGCCAGACTACCGGCAAGGTGATTGGTTGGCCAAGGTAATTGACGCCGTGACGGTTCATCTTGAGATATCGTGCAAGGCAGCCGCGAACTGGACCATCGCATTGGACGTCTACGAGGGCGAACACGCGGTGCCGCTCATGACCATTCACAAGAGTAAGGGGCTCGAATATCACACGGTGATCTTTGTCGGTCTCGACGATGATGCATGGTTTGCATTTCAGTCGCAGACCAAGGAAGAAATGTGCGGGTTCTTCGTCGCGTTCACGCGCGCAAAGCAACGCGTCATTTTCTCTTACTGCGCTGCGAGAGGAAATCGCGCCGGCATCGCTCCGCTGTACACGCTGCTGAACAGCGCGGGCGTCAAGACTATCGCAAAGAAGTCGACCTAAGGCACGGCAAAATCGCGGGCTTCGGCCTTATTCGCTGGGCGCATCGAACTGGACAATGCAAGCGAGCTTCCAGCAATTCGCCACCACGGCGCTTTGCGTCCTCGCGGGTTGGCAGAAGTGGCCAACGCGCGGCGCAGACAAAATGCCTTACTACTTCTTTGTCTGCAAAATGCGGACGTAACAGCCGGCGGCATCGATCACGTGCTCTTCAACAAGCCGTGGGTGGGAGCGAACGTCCGCGCGTCCCCGCGATGTCCCTCCTAGTCCATCGCGGCACTGGCTTGCGGAATTTGGTCGCTATTCAAGCATAGCGGACATCAACAAGGCGCGCCGAAGAGTAACAAGTTCTTGGTTACTGTTGCGGTGGCCGTTTCAATCGTTCACCGGCGCGCAATTCCAATTCCGTGGATCGACACTCTGATGCGCGCCGCCTTCGTCGAGCAAATATCGCTCGTGAAGCTTCATCCGCACGGCGGTCGCGATGACGCGAAGCGCAAAGCCGGCGTCGCCAAGGGGTGAATTTCGATCCGCCGTTGCGGTGCAGTCAGTTACCCGCGCGCCGCTCTGCATCCTAGTCGTGGCAGTCGTCCGTTTTGTCATCGTCAATTTTGTCCATCGTTGATTTGGTTGGTTTAATTCCGTGAACGGGATCGACGATCCACGGCTCGGCGTTCTCTGCGATGACGCCGAAGGCGTCTGCTATCTCCACACGCATGTTGTGAACGATGGCGTTCAATTCGGATCGCAGTTGCGAAACTCCTGCCTTTGTGAACGCTGTCGCGAGAGCATCGGCATGCGAGGGAAGGCGCGTTATGACCTTAAGGACAGATTCGGCCATGATGCGTGCGCCCGCCTTCGCCTCGGCAACAGGCACCAATTCGCCGAGCCGTTGTTGAAGTTCGAGATACTTCAAATCGGCGGTGTATTGTTTCTCTCGCGTCTGCGCATCACGGAAGGCGGAAGAGGTTGGTGCATCGATATCGGCCATCGCCTTCGTTGCTGTACCAGCCTCCCGGGCAGCATCGCCGGTCGAGCCCACCGCAAGGTCATATTGCGCGAGATTCACGCGAAGCGAGCGGCCCTCGCCACGGGTATCGATGTTGCCGGCCTGGGCGAGCCGCCGAACACGTTCATGAACGCTTTGGCGGGATAGATTCTTTAGTCGCGCAAGCTCGGCAACGGAAAGCCACAGGCCGGAATCCAATTCGCTATCGAATGATGTTTGAGACATTGAAGGTTCCTTTGAATTGGTGCCAGGGTCAGACCGGCGCGATGTCGTCGTCGGCCGCTTGTGACGGCAGAGCGACGCTGCGCCCGGGCGCGACCGGCATGTCACCGGGCGCAATGATCGAGATCAATCGAGCGTCTGATTTCCTCCGGTCGATCACGAAGCCCTTGGCGCGCAAAAGCGGCGCGGCGCGATCGAGGCGATTACCGAGCCCTGATGCCGTCGCCGGCCAGGCGCGCGACCTCCGGACCGTCTCACTGGTATGGCCGGTCAATCGACTAAGCAATTCGGTTGCCGTGCCGGTCCAAACCTGCTCGGTGCTCTCACTCATGAAATCCCGGATCGCGACCGCCACCGCGTCAGCTTCGAAGGCGCCGTCCGCAACATCGGCCCGGTTTCGATTGTATGCGGCAACAAAGTCCCCCGCTTCCCAGCCAAGGCCAGTTTCGGACGCGGTGATCCACTTCATGAAGTCAGCCATGCGAGGCAGCCGATCCAGTTTGACGCTCGCGACATTTCGCAGTCCCGCGCTGACGGCATCCAGCAAACCGCCGAGAATCAGCGGCTGCCGCTCGTGGTAAACCTGCCACAACGCGTCTTCTGGCCGACGGCCCGACTCGGGAATGACGCGAAGGTGCACATTGAGCGCGCGATCGGCCAAGTCGGCCCGATCGGTCAATGATGGGATGCCGTTGAGGATAACGGGCGACTGCACCTCACAGATCACCTCGTCGCGATCAGTATGCAGCATACGGGTTGCGAAGCCGCCGCCCGTCGCGATTCGGCAGAGCGCGTCACTCAGCCAATTCGGCACCGATGACAGGTTGTCGAAAGCGAGAACCTTTGAATTCATCGCCGACACGATAAGGTCGCGATCGTCTTTTGGGGCAGCGCGGATCGGCGCGGCGCTCGGGTCGATCAGCCCGCGCACCATGCGCGAGAATACCGACTTGCCGGTACCCTGCTCCCCGTTTACCACGAGGACTGGATACGGTCCCCGGTCGCGCAACGCGGCAACCATGAACGCGACCACAAGTTTGAAGCTGTCGTCATCCTTGACGTTGACGAGATCGCGAAAAATCTCGATCCCCTCGCCAGCCTCCGGCTCGGGCAACGCGCGCATCGCCGGTGTCCGGATGAATTTCACCGGCGGGCGCTCGACCACTTGCCATCCGTGCGCTGTGATCTCGACGGCGCGCCATGCGTCATCGCAGAGATCAAGATAGATATGTTCGCCATATCGGCCCGTCCGTAAGCAAGCGATGTGGCGAGGGCATTCGTTGATCGCGATTGCTTCCAGCGTTCGGATCACGTCATCGAGCGTGGAGCTACTAAGGACCTGGCCGGTTTTCAGGCGAGAGAGATTTGCCAGCCATCGCTTGAAAGCTTGCGATTTGAGCGCCCAATTCTCGGCGTGCCCGGCGATCTCGATCGTGGCGTAAGCAACAAGATCGGCATCATGCCAGAGATCGAGCCCGTCAAGCGCGGCCAACAATGCATCGCTACGGCTTTCGCGGCGCTTGCGCTCCCCCGGTTCAGTGCTTTGATCCGGTTTGTCATCTTGGGCAGTGCGCGCACCGTCGATCAACAACGCGATGCGATCCGGTCCCCAGCCGTCGGCCTCGGCATCCGCCGCGTCCCATCCCTCAGTGCAGGACTCGGGCAGCGACATGATGCGCACGGATGTCGCGATTGGCGCGACGATCGATGCGACGGCTTGAGAGTACGCCAGTCCGGCGTCGTCCGCATCGGGCCAGATAATCACGCGCCGCCCGGCGAGCGGCGACCAATCGGCTTTCCTCGCGCTCTTTGAGCCGTTCGGACTCGTGATCGCCACGAAGCCGGCCGGCAACAAGCGTCGAGCAGCGTCGCAGGCCTTCTCACCCTCCGTGACGACAACAGGCGCACTCGGCTTCGCTGCGAGAAGATCGAGGCCATAGAGCGGGCGGGACGCCGGCCACGACTCCCACCGCCATTCGAGCGCGCCGGCCGCATCATCACGCCACAAGGTTTGAGGCCGGAACTGCTTGTCGCCATTCCGATCAAAGCGGTGCACGTAGCCAAGCAATGCCCCGGTCGCGTCGGTGTATCGCCAAGTGGCAGACGGTTGGCCGAGCCGGCCCTCGGGCGGCGCGGGCGCGTCGGCAGGAATTGGAACAACGATGCTGCGACCGGCCTCGGGCTCGATCGTCGACGGGGCGGCCGGCTTGCCGCGAAGCGGCGCAAACGGATCACTACTCATACGGATTCAGTCCAAGCATGCCGGCCACCCGCAACGCGGCCTCAGCTTGCTTCAAGCGGAACAAATAGGCGGCGAGGGAGACGAGATCACCGCCACGATCGGCGGTGGCGAAATCGGCCCACGAGCCGGTGCGGAGGTTGATCTTGAAGCTCCCGGGCTTCGCGTCGCCCCGCGTCGGATTGAGCGCAATCCATTCGGCGCCTTCGCGCCGTCCGCTCGGCAACCAACGCGAAACGATCGACTCGGCTTGAGCGCGCGCCGCCGATGCGATACGCGCGAAAGCGATGAGTTTTCGCGCTGTCATGAGCCCGTCACCGCCTCATTGAGGGCCACGATGTCGGTCGCCGTGATTGAAGGCAGTTGCTTGGAGGAACGAACGCTGCCGACAATCATCAGGCGATAGCCGCTCCCCTGCCAGGGAGACTGCGGATTAGAACAATGAGCCGCACGTCCAGTCAGCACCGCCGGCTCACCATCCGGCTCGCCGTGAGAGTGCACGGCCTGACAGTGCGGGCACCGGAACATCAGCGAAGTCCCGCCATCGTCTCGTTTGATGCGGTAAGCGGGGATCAAGTCTTCACGGTACGCTGCTTTCATGCCCGGCGCTCCCGACGAAGCCGGCACCTGGCGCAACCGCACGTCGCGACGCTCGCCTTCGACGGCTTCCCATCGCGTCGGGGCTCGGCATCACACTGCAAACAAACGCAACCGCGTCCGCAGCCGCGCTTCACCGAGCGCAACGCGCCACTATGCGGACAAACAAAGCCCTCGCCCACACCGACATTCCCGAGAACTTCGACCACGCCGTCATTGATCAGGTTGCCACTCAAGGCGTCGAAGTAGTGCCGGCCGACCACGCGGAGGGCCGGTCGCAACGGCAGCACCGAAGGCCGAGCCTCCCGCCCGGTCGGTTTGCTATCGCTCTCAGAGCGCTCGAAGTGCGGCTTAGACATGCGCGGACCTCCGCGCGTCCGCCTCGCTGGTCGAGGTGACGATCCGCGCCTTAATGTATGCGAGAACGTCGCCACGCCGATACCGGACAGACCGGCCCAGTTTCACGTAAGGGCATCCCGCCCCACGCAACCTTTCCATTTGCAGCGTTCGCACGCTCTGGCAGCGCATCTGCGCCGCCTCGATTTCGTTGATAAGATCGTCGTCTGTCATTGCCGCGCTCCATGCATCATCGGCGGGCATCCCGCCCGCACGTTGCTGTTACAGTGGAGTGCCAATGGATTCTTCGGCATCCCACCGGGTTTCAGTGGGGTGCACATACTCCTGATTTTTGCAGCCGTAAGAGTACGAAAAGACAGGAGACTTGGACCGAGTTTCGTAACGTTTGCGGCTTTTGACCGGAGGGGTCGATCTCAGCCGCCCAGAGGGCGCAGCTATTTCGCCAGCTTAAAGACCTCGCCATCGCCTGCGATGATTATCGCAGACTTCGCCTCGGCGGCACGCGTTCGCCACTTCGAAAGCACCATCGCGACTTGTCGGCTTGGGTCGGTATACAAGCCGACGCTCTCATAGGCGGCCTTGACGAACGAAGAGAACACTTCAGATCGGGTAGGGGGAGAATTTGTCAGCAGCTGATAGAGTTCGGCCGCGCCCTCGATAAAGGCATGATCCCAGACGCGAAGAGGCGTGCCCTTATGCGTTACGTTCTTTATTTCCTTGTCGATAAATTCGGACAACAATTTGGCCTCTTTGACGGCCTCACTGGCCGCGCGCTTCACGCGACTTAAAAGGTCAAAGACCTCCCGAACGCGCGCCCGCTCTTCGTCAAGATCAATCATTCCGGTTTGGCGATTGACGATTCCCAAAACTAGAGTTCGCGGCCATCGAACGCTACTAGAAGTCCTCAACCAGTCTTCAAATTGCGAGACGACGTCGTCCAATTCCCGCTTTACTGTCGCACTCTGCGCCTTTGATTGATCGAGATCGTGGCCTCTGTTGAGCACCAATCCCGCTCCGCCTACCGATCGCAAGAGATAAAGCCGAGAATCGTAGTAAGGGCAAAATGTCGCGCCGAAGGGCGTTTTTTGCCGTTCATATGCATGAGGCGGCACGAGTTTCACTCGGCGTCCCTTGCTCTTTAGAACGTCAATCCAACTATCGATTGCGCATGATGCTTTCGGCCGCTTTCCAGGCGGCCATTGCTCTCGTGCCGGAATATCCTCAACGCGGGATACGCCGAATAGACGGTTAAGGGCTTGCTCGATATTGACAGTTCTTGCCAAGGTCGTCACCGTCGCTTGCCGGCTGACTTCCGCTTCTGCAATCGGACGCCATCGCCGTCACCGTTCTCGGGAATCAAGTCGATGCCGGCGGCCATGAGCACGCGAAGCACGGCTTCTATGTTTTCTCGCTTTGCAGACGGTTCGCCATCTACAAGTTCCATGCGCTTGATTGTGGAGTCAACGACACCCTAGCGTTCCACCAAATTCCTTGCGGACCCCTTAGAAATCCGCGCGCCATGCGCGGTTGTCCGTCTGTAAACACCCAAAGGCCCCCGATCTCAGTTTGACAAAGATTCAGTTGCTTGACCTATTTTAGGTAACTCGAATCCACGCCACAAGGGAGAGATAAGGACGATGCCGGGCTCACCAGTCAAGACATCCGGAACATGCATACAGAGTGGCATTGCCATCCATAGTCACCCGGACGCGGAAATCATTTCGTTGGCAACTGAGATTGCCCAGCGTTGTTCGGAGCTGGGCCCACTCGATGAGAGGATGGCTCGCGGGGCCGGCCCCGAACAACACTCTGTAAGCGGCGCCGAAATGGTGGACGCCCAGGCGACTGAGATTGCTGCCGATCTCGATCGCCTTGAGGAACGGATCGCAAAATGCCGCGCGGTCACCGTTGAAGGGCTAGGTGGTGTGGACTCTAAGGATTCCCTTTTAGGAGCAAATCAGATTCAAGGCTGCTTTTGGGAGGCAGCCTTGGGTGCGATGGACCGATTGGTGTTGAGCGACGCGACGTGGGAGCGGATGGCGCCGCTGATCATAGGGCGCCCCGATCAGAAGGGCTCTACCGGGCGCGACAACCGGATGTTCGTGGAAGGTGTGCTGTGGATCGTGCGTACGGGGTCTCCCTGGCGCGATCTCCCTGAGGTCTTTGGGGATTGGAACAGCGTGTTCCGACGCTTCAGCCGATGGAGCATCAAGGGTGTTTGGTGGCGGATATTCGAGGCGATGTCCGATGACCCGGACTTCGAATATCTGATCGTCGATTCCACCATCGTTCGGACACATCAGCACGCCGCCGGGGCCAAAAAGGGGGGTCTGAAGATCAAGCGATCGGCCGCTCGCGCGGGGGCCTGAGCACCAAGATACATATGGCCGTTCGAGGCTTGGGATGTCCCGTGCGGTTCACGCTTACCGCAGGTCAGAAGGGCGATGCACCGCAGGCCGCCGCATTGATTGAGGGCTTATCCGCCGAGGTCGTCATAGCCGGCACGGCCTATGATGCCGATCACTTGCGCCAAGCCATCGCCGCCAAGGGCGCGCTCGCCGTCATTCCCAACAACCCGTCACGCGCGCTCAAATATCCGCTCGACAAGCATCTCTATGCCCAGCGCCATCTCGTGGAATGCTGCTTCTCAAAGCTCAAGCAGTTCCGACGCGTCGCAACCCGCTTCGAAAAGACCGCCCGAAATTATCGCGCCGTCGTCACCCTCGCAGCCATTGTCCTATGGATGCGCTAGTGTCCACACTACCTAAAGGCAAAGGCCACCATAGCGGATATATTGCGCCGGTTCGGCTACGAAAGCATATCAGACTCGATCATCCGCGATCTCATTACGAGCGACGGTCCGCTCCCGCAGGCAGGCGAACTTAATGCTACCTAATTGCGCTCCGTCAGCGGACCGCCCGTCACTTCTGCATTGCTTAGCGGTACACAGACGATGCCCCCAAAACTATACACTCTTGCCGAGACCGCTGCGATTTTCCGCGTTTCCAAGCGGGTCTTTGCCGGCTTTATAGCCGACAAGCCGTTTTATCGGACAATTGGCCGCGCAAAACTCTTTACCGATCAGGACATCTTGCAGCTCTATGAGGCGATGGAAAGTCCTTCGAAATCGAGCAGCGTGCCGGCTCCCAGCGTGCCGCGCTCCGAAGCGTCCGATTACGCGCGAGTTGCTGCACTCATGCCAAAGGCATTGCGGAGAAAATCAAAGCAGCGAGTTCGGTAAATTGTGATCACGAGCCGAGCGCTCGCTCAGCGACGAAACTGTTGTTTTATGTAGTAGTAGGCGATTTTGCTCTGCATTAAGCGTTCGTGGGCTTCATCCATCACTTTCTAAATTCCTCATCGTTTGGAAGAAGCCCGCTTCACTAGCGTCTCAGCTCCCCTCGGCAATCGTGAAAAGCAATTCTTTGCCGAGACGAAGCAATTCAACGCAGTTGGCAACATCGGTGCGCGCGTAGAATGTCTCTCGATCGACGACGGGTGATGCGATGACTCGGAAGCGATCAGCCCGGGACTGATCGAGGCTAGACACTGACGTTCGCCCTGTATTGCGCTCGCAAGAATCGCCAACGCTTAATAGCGCACTTAGCCTATCCGCTGGCCGCGCTAATCAACGCGAGAAGCGACAAGGCCGGCATGCATGCGAAGAGCGTAAAGTAGCTTCAGGTATCCCTGTATCGGAGCATTTCTATCCTGCTGCACGTGCAAGCGAGGCAGTCTTCGGATCATAGACGTAGCCGGTAATAGTGCCGTTCTTTATTTTCTCGATAGCCTCATCGATCACGAAAAGTGGTACGAGAAACCATTCACGCGGGGTGACCGGCTGCCCAAAGCGGTCCTTGATTTCGACATCGAGGCGGGCCGTGCCGAAAATGCGGTGGATCAGGTTCTCAAGTCGGGTGCGGCTGATGTTGAATAGCTCATAGGTTGCGACGATCTCGACATCTGCCATGAGGAACGTCGGATCGAGCCGAGCATCGGCGACACGGCGTGCGACATCGCCGCCGGTAACACCGATCTTGTGCAGGACATCGCGATGGGACACGACAGTTGGGTGATCGGATTTGCTCCGCAGCACGTACACCACGCCGCTTGCCTCGTCTCCCTCCTCCCTCTGATCGGCGAATAGCGGACCAGCAGACGGCTCGATGATCCGCCGGCCGGCAGGGTCCTGCTGGAGTGCCTTCTGAAAAGACCGCATGAGTAGGTTGCTCTCGGTCCCGTTGTCGAAGACCACGCGAAGGCGTGCGTCTATGTTCCCGTGCTCATTTGTGAAGGGCTCCTCCATCGTCGCAACGTAGGCTTTCTGGCCTCCTAGGATGTAGAGCCGGCCCGGCGCGATCTCGGACTTGCGTTCAAAGCGCCGGGTCTCCCGAAGGCCAGTGCTGAGTTCTTTCTGCACCTGCTCGAACAACGGTTTGAATTGGCCGAAATCCTCGCATTTCTGGCGATTGGCGATCTCCTCGGCCGTGCGCTTTTCGGCGGCCGATCGGACATGCCGGAGTTCCGTAATGTCGGCTGACGCGGCGGCATCCACTCCGAGCTGCGTCAGAAGCTCATCATCGTCCAGTTCGTCGGGGAGGTTGACTCGAGACGGCTCTACGCCCGCCAGAAGCCCTTGATGATCGAGGGGTTCAAGCAAGGCGCGGCAGTCGGCCAGCGCACGAAGACGATCAAGGCGCACAGCATACATCCGCTCGAAAATGTCGCGGTCTTCTCCATGCTGCGGGGATTGACCGTGCTGTTCGACGAAACGCTGAATGTCCTCGAACCCAGCGACGACCCGCTCCTCGCGCGGTGTCCGGCTGGATTCCTTCTTCGCTTCGGCCTCGACGCCAAGTTCGGCAAGAAGCGCATCATCCTCTTCGGTGAAGCCTCTAGCCACGCGCGGCCTCCGCCCTCATTCGTTGAAGGAAGGCCACGCCCTCGGCCATGCGTCTTTCCCAGGCGTCCGGCGAGGTGATCGAGGGCAACCTGCCGCGATCCTGCTTAAATTTTAAGGCGCGTCTAGCTAACTCCCGCGCCTCCTCGACCGACAGGTTGACGCGCTTGGCCCCGATCACGGCCGCGACCTGCTTTAAGCTTTCCTCGCTCATGGTCTTGGCAAGAATAGCATAGGCTTCCCCGAAGGGATTAATCCGATCGATAAGGTCGATATCCAGCTCGCGCACATCCATGGCGAACCTGCGAACACCATCCACGAAGGCGGTGTTTGGCGTCGATTCACCATTCCTTTCGGCTGCCCCCAAGGCGACATCCTTGGCCTTTTGGGTGAGGTTGAGTGCGGCGACGGCGTGCTGCCGGACAGCCTCCTGATCCTCCTCGTCCAGGTCGGGATACTTGTCCTTGATGATCTTGCCCAGACGGAGCTGGGTCAGCTCTTCGGGGATAAGCTCAGGGTCGAACAGTCCGCGCTCAATCGTCGCCTTGTCTTGGACGAAGGCAGCAATGACCTCATTAAGGTCCTGCCCACATATGCGCTGCGCCTCCTCGCTTTTCGGCGCAACAAGGCCTCTGATCTCAATCTGGAACTGGCCTGTCTCCTCATTGAAGCCAACATTGCACTTGTTCGGATCGTAGCCGTCCTGGCCATAATCGAACCCTTCCATCGGACCGTTCGCCGGATTTTTCGGCTTGAACTCAAAGCGGGGGGCGAGCACCTGCTCCATAAGCAAGCTCGCTGCGATGGCCTTCAGCGTGTCGTTTACGGCCTCAGTAACGGCCTCCTCGGACGCATCGGGCTCCGCGATCAGATTGGTGAAGCGTGCACGGGTCTTGCCCGGTGCATCGCGAGTGGCGCGGCCAATGATCTGCACGATCTCGGTGAGACTGGAGCGGTAGCCGACCGTGAGCGCGTGTTCGCACCAAATCCAGTCGAATCCCTCTTTGGCCATACCGAGCGCGATGATAAGGTCCACATGGTCACGGTTAGTTTTCTGCGCAGGCTCTTTCAACGCCGAGGACACGCGGTCTCGCTTCGCTTCGTCATCGTCAACTAAATCGGCGATTCGAAGGACACGCCCCTCTGCTGTCTTGACCAATTGGAAGCCCGTCTCCGGGTCGGTCCCCTGCCACTCACCTAGCTCCTCGATAATGTGCTCGACTTCGCGAATCTTGTCCTTTGTGCTCTCGCGCGAGTTTACGTTCGGGATGTGGATGATCGTTTTCTCGGTCGGCTTCAGTACCTTCAGTATGTCTTCGACATAAGAGCCGGCATAGAAGAAGTAGCCGATGTCGAGTTGCTTCAGATGTTCGTAGCCATTGAGTTGTTCATAGTAAGTGTATGTGACGGTGTCGAACTTCGCTTCGTCCTGCGGAGAGAGGACCGCGTCGGCATCGCCTCGAAAATAGGAGCCAGTCATAGCCACAATGTGTATCCGGTCTCGGGCGATGAACTGGCCGAGGTGGAGGCCCAGCTTGTTGTCAGGATTAGCAGAAACGTGGTGGAACTCATCAACGGCGATCAACCGATTGTCGAATGCCTCAACGCCAAGCCTTTCCACCGCAAAGCGGAAAGTCGCATGAGTACAAACTAGCACCTTGTCATCGCTCTTAAGGAAGGTTTCCACTGCATTGACCTTACCGCCGTTATCCGAGCCGGGCGCGTTGCACAAATTCCACTTGGGCTCGACTGTCCAATCGGCCCAAAATCCAAATCGGGTCAGCGGCTCGTCGTCAAAGCTCGCTCCGATCGACTTCTCCGGCACTACGATTAGCGCTTGGCGGATTCCCTGATTGTGGAGCTTGTCGAGAGCGACGAACATGAGGGCGCGGCTTTTGCCTGACGCCGGCGGCGATTTGATTAGAAGGTACTGTTCGCCCCTTTTCTCGTAGGCGCGCTCTTGCATCGGCCGCATCCCGAGGGCATTGGCCTTCGTCGAACTGCCGTTGCGCGCATAGGATACCGAGACAGAAGGGACGGATTTGATTTGGCTCGTCACGCGTGAACCTCCGCGCTGCGCTTGATTGCACCAGGCCTCGAAGTCATCTTTACGTATAACTCGAATAACTTTTCGAGACGCTCGGTGTCGTTGCGGAATTTTCGGCCGATATAAACACGCTCAAGAACCTCGTCATTGCGCTCGTGCACTTCGCGAAGGTCCGCCGGCATTCTTTCCGGGTCATAAAGATCGGCGATGGTTGCAGGGAAGTGCGCCTCTCGCACGAGAAGAATGTCTTCAGCGCAGTGAGTCAGATCAGCTTTGTTTTTTTCGGTCAGCGGCGGCACCGGAAAAGTGTTCCAGCCGAGGGTGTTAGAGTAGCGGAAGTCTGTTTTTAGTTTTCCGCATACCGTTGCGATCCAGATCATGTGCAGGCGAGATGCGACTAGTGCCATGTTCCAAAGAGGCGCGTCGTAAAGCGCGAACAGCAGATCGCTCGCGATGGCGTCTCTCCCCAGCAAAGTGATCGGAATGTAGGACCGTCGCTCGGAGGACACTTTAGCGACCACGAGCGAGTGTTCTTTTGCTGTACCTGCTATTTGCACGAAGCGATGGGGACGTGAAGCGAAGTCGCGAGTCGAACCTGCCACGCTCTCCAGACGGAATGATCTTACTTTGTGCAATACTTTCTTCAGATAGGGATGCTCATGAGCGAAATCCGCATCTTCGTCCTCGACCCATATGCACCATCTAAGTTTACCTTGGATCATTTCTTCCGATCCAAGATATGGGCGAATGAACCGATTAATCTCGGGATACTCACGCAACACCGTTTCACGCTCGTCGCGGCTCAGAATAAAACTTCCTCCGTCTCGCGGCATGTTGCCGAATAGCATTTGGGACGTCAACGATAGTGGGCTGCGTAGTTGTTCGACAAACGAGTTTTGTCCAGCAACAAGATACGCATTGATGTGCGGCACGCTTCGCTCAACAAGCAATCCCTCCTCGTTCACGGAAAAGAGCCGTCGAGACGCGCCTGGCTGGCGGCCGATACCAACGATCGCAACAATTACTCCAGCGTTATTGCTGGCTAGGTTGGACCACTTAAATGAAGTGTGTGCGAACGCAATCTCGTGGCCGGTGTTGAAGATCAACGGCCACAGAACCGGTACCTGCTGTCCCTGACATATCGAGTTAGTGGTCACAAAGGCGGCGACGGCGTTGGTTTCCATGCCGTAATCGGCTGCTTTCATGAACCATCCAGCGACATAGTCGAGGAACTTCCAACTCTTTGCACGTCCACCAAAGATAGATCCCAGTTCGGCCTTCTGCTCGTCGGTCTGCCATTTGGAACCAAGGTATGGTGGATTTCCGCAAATATATGTTTCGCCTCCTATGTTCTCGAAATCTATCTGCGTCTGGTCGAGCGGTGTCTGAAAAAGGTCGTCAGCGCGATGCTTGACGGCAATTCCTGTCGGCGGGCAGATACTCAACCAGTCCAGTCGCAGGGCGTTACCGCAGGTGATCCAATTCTGCGCGTTGAGTGGCAGAAACTCGGCGAGTGCCAATTTTTGGCCCCGGTAGAGAACATCGCACTGAAACTCTGCGATGATCAGGGCAAGTCGCGCGATTTCGGCAGGAAAATCACGCAACTCAATACCGCGAAAGTTAGTAAGTGGAATTTCCGATGGACGCTCTAGCTCGCCACGGCGCCTGTTTATTTCGGCTTCGATGGCACGCATTTCCTTGTAAGCGATAACAACGAAGTTGCCCGAGCCGCAGGCAGGATCAAACACCCTGATCCGCGACAAACGCTTGCGTAAGTTCAACAACATGCGGGAGTTGTTTTCGGCCTCCTCTAGGCGCAACCGAAGATCATTGAGGAACAGAGGATTTAGGACCTTCAAGATATTGGGAACACTAGTGTAGTGCATCCCAAGCGCACCTCGCTCCTCGTCTTCTGCGACCGCCTGAATCATTGACCCAAAGATGTCGGGATTGATCTTAGTCCAATCGAGATTGCCGATGTGGAGGAGGTAAGACCGCGCAATCCGGCTAAAGCGAGGAACGTCCGCATTGCCGGAAAAGAGCCCGCCATTCACATATGGAAAGACGATTGCCCATCTCGGTAAGTCCGTAAGTCCACGGTCTTCGATCTTGGTGTTCATAGCGCGGAACAATGCGCTGATCACCTCATGAGTGTTCGATGAGTCTCGCGCGCTCATCTGCTCGATTGTGGCGGTGAACAGGCTGCTTCCATTGAAGATGTCTGTGTCTTCGGCGAAGAAGCAGAAGATGAGCCGGGCCATAAAATGGTTCATGTCGGGGCGGCGCTCGGCCACTCCCCATTCAGGATTATCTTTCAAAAGCTCGACATACAGCCGATTGAGACGGCTTGTAGCCCGGATATCAAATGAGCTTTCGCGGACTTGTTTGACAGTGGTAATGCCGGCGAGCGGCAGAAAAAAACCGAAGTGATCTGGAAATTCGGCGTACGCACAGGCGACAGTCTCACCGCTGAGCAAATCTTCGGCTTCGAACGTATCTCCGTCAGTAGCCAGAATGAACTTCGCCTTGGCTCTAGTCGTTGCGGGACTGGCTTTAAGGGCGGCAAGCGTGTTCGTGACTTCGCCAGGGGCGGCTACAGCAATATGAATGTTGTTCGTCTGAAGAACGCCGGCAAGGTCGGACCTATTCGACTCTCCTCTGCGCAGACGCTTGAGCGTCGTCTCTTTGTTCCCGAAGGCTTGCAGGAAGGCGAACGGAAACTCCTCGCGGTCGAATGGCTGCTCGGCGAGGGCCGATATGGCCTCTTCAATTTCTACGGCGTTCATGCTTTTCAATGCCCTTACGGGACGGTGTTGCTAAGATTCTCATTCTATGTGGCCATACCTTCTGCCGCTTTTCGTGACCCGAACTGACGCCAGTCGGTGGCCGAAAGCTGATTCGAAATCTTCCGCTTCCAAGGCCCACATTCGATAATGACCGCCCTGGGGGGAGAAGACGAGAACCTTTCCATCGTACATGTCGAAGCCATGCGTCTCGGGTATCGGAAGAGAAATCTTTTCCATCATATTGTTTCCGAGCCTTAGGTTGTTGGTGACAGGCCCTCCAGCGGGAGGCTCGAACGTGACTTCGCCGATGACAGAATTCACCGCCAGATTGTCTGGAGCATTGAAGCCGAAATACCGATTCATGCCGCGGGGCATGTCGATCTGATTTCCAGGCTTATCAGGCCCTCTGTTGCGAGTAACGTACCCAGCCTCGATCCAGAACACCTCCAGTTCATCGTAATTAGGAGCAGGAGCCTCGGGTTCGGGCGCTTCTAGTGCTGCCGATGCCGCCCACCTTTCCTCATATGAGTCCAATATGTCCTCAACTGGCGTGGCGGCTTCCCAGAGGTCCTTGGCTGCCCTGAACGCTGATCGGAATGTCTTTTTGAACTCCATCGTGGTCGCTGCATGCAAGCTTGCTCCACACTCCGCAGATTGCCGAAGCCCATTGGATGAGAAGTTGCCCGAACCCACAACCATGCCAAAACGGCTTTTCGTCGAGTTTGTCAGAAATCCCGCCTTCATGTGGAAATCACGCCTTGGAAGGAAGCCGTTCCTCTCCACCACCCACGCGCCATCGTGTATGCGGACCTCCACGTTCGATCTCTCGATCAAAAATCTCAGAGCTTGTGGCTGTGTCCGGCCGTAATCGATTCCGAACAGCCATTGAGAAGGGACTTGATCCCAAAAGTCGCTTCCAAATGCTAGATCGAACGCAATTGCTCCTGACTGTGTGGCGTATGCATACAGTCCCAAGAATTGTTCGGTTTCGGCCCACTCGTGTGCACGCCGAAGCTCAGCCAAGGTGGTTGGATGGTTCTCCGCTGACTGGATGAAGGCTTTTAGCTTCATGAATGCGTTCCAAGGGTTTTGACGTTGCCGCACAACCGGTGGGCAGCGTGATGCGCCCATGAATGCCTATAGTGATAATCAACTTGCCCGTGAAGGACAGCCGATAATGCCGTTTTTCGGCTCAACTCACCAGAAACGGCCCTTCGCTGCTGCCGATTGGATGCCGAGAGCGGTGTATAACGGCAATCGGGAGGTACAGCATGGCCGGCAAAGGCTGCCAGCATTGTACTGCTGTTCATAAGCCTCTCTTTGCGAGCGTCTGCCTTGTGAGGACCAAGATAATCAACTAGAACGAAATGGGAACGGACGGACTTGAACATGCCGTATGATGGCCGAGCGGTCGCAAATTTCGTGCTCGACAAATGCGCTGAACGCGGGGCGGAGGTTTCGAACCTTGCCTTGCAGAAAATCGTGTACTTCTGCCACGTTTGGTCGTTGATCGAGCTAAAGTCTCCACTTATCGCTCACCGATTCGAAGCTTGGGAATACGGCCCCGTTCTTCCTTATCTTTATCGGGAATTTAAGAGCTTTGATCGGTTGCCAATCGGTGGGCGCGCCAAGCGAATCGATCCGATAAGCGGACGTAGCGAAGTTGTGCAATACGATTTTGACCCCGCCACAACAGATGTGCTCACAAAAGTTGTTGAGTTCTATTCGCGCCTCCGGCCAGGTGACCTAGTCGAACTTACCCATGCTGTAGGTGGGCCGTGGTACACTGTGTGGAATCACTCAGGGGCGATAAACCCCGGCATGAAGATCAGCGACGACCAAATCGTAAGTTTCTACTCTAAGCGCGTGCCAAAATTCATTCTGCAATGAAGAGGGGACGGCGTGTCAAAGCTCAAAGTGCCATCAGTACAGCACCTCGCACGGAATTGGCGCAGTTCGCCCGAGCGGATTTGTCGCAAGCTTGTTTCACTGGCCGAAAGTCCTCCCAGCTTCAATTACAATCCATTATTCGGCGCCGTACGGGACATGCTGGTGTTCAATCAGCCGTACGATGAGATTGTGGAAGGTGTCCGCCGGCACATCAAACGATCTGATGTTCGAGAGAATTTGCTAGGCGTCCTTCCATTGATCAGGAGTCACTTTGCCAACGTATCTCCTGATTTTGTGCAAGCTATCGATCGTCGCTACTACTCTATCGGGCGCGGCTTGAGGGTGCCCTTCGATCCACCTCTGCTCTACGGAGTTGGCGGCAAGCTGATCTTTCCCTGGTTCAGCTTCTGGCGTTCAAATCCGTTGGCGGATGTGCGGCTATCGCTGTTTGCCAGCTTGGTGGATGAACTTCTCGCGGATGATCCCGATCTCGCGGCGGCCGATTTCCAGATATTGGATTTCAGTGTGCCGAAGGTGAAGACGAAGCCCGGCGAGCAGAAGCCACCCCGGCAACTTCGCGTCGTTGATGCTCGTGATATTCCCCGTGTCAGCGACGAGATAAAATTGGAAATGCTGACAATCTTCGCGGAAGGCTATCGCATGGCGGTAGCGGAGTTGTCCTCTACAGTGAAGACCACACCATCGGATGAGCAAACTCGCCAGCGGGACGTTAGGCAGGCCGATCTTTTTGACGATGATCCCCAGGCCAATTCCTAAGCTTTAGTTTTCCTTGGTGTGGCTTGCGAGAGCTAAGTCGAACAATAATAGTTCGCACTATCCCTTGAATGTGCTCCGCAGCCGGATCACCTCAGCGGCCGGACGCCCTTCAAGGCTGGCCGCGATCCTTTCGCCGACAAGATCATTAAGAGCCCTCACCGGATCGTCGGCCTTGTTCACATATCGGCCAGTCATTGCTACGTTGGCGTGCCGGAGAAGGTCACGGACGAGGAAGGCATTGGCGCCGGACTGCCCCGCGTAGGTGCCAACCGTGTGACGAAGATCGTGCATCCTTACATCGTTGATGTTGGCAACAGCGCGTATCCTCTGCCATGCGGCCTCCATCGCGTCCTTTGCCAGCGGCTTCCATTGATCTTTGTCTGATATTCGCTTGCCGGGAAGCACCCACGGGCAATCTTTGTCACGGCTGAGGCTGTTCAACACTTGCCGTGCCGGTGCATTGAGCGTCACCGTTTGCGGCTTACCGGCCTTTGTCTTGCGCAACAGGATCGTGCCGGCATTAAAATCGATTTGGTCCCATCGAAGCGACAGAACTTCCGAAAGGCGACATCCGGTGTACAGCAGAAGTTCGACTACCGCCGTGGTGACACGGGAGTAAACCGTGAAGCGATGTTCTGCACCGGGCAAGTGCTTGGAGTTGGGTTTCGATTCGTCCACCTTCCAAGGCAAGCCAGTGGTTTCGGCCTGACGCAAAACAGCGCCGAGGCGAGACAATTCGTCGCCCGAAAGGAAGCGCTCTCGGTGCATTTCGGCGTTGCGTTCAATCCGCTTGCAGGGATTGGTGCCATCCGGGCGCATGTCCCACAGTTCGGCGAGGCAGAATGCCTTTGAGCAAACGGATAGCGCAAAGTTGGCCTGTCGGGGCGTGCCTGACAGGGCGCGATGGAGTTTCGATATATCGTTGCGAGTCACGGCCGCCACCTTGAGGCCGCCGAGCGCCGGGCGGATGTGAATTGTCACCAACCGTTCCACCTCAGCTTGCGTGTGAGCGTCACGAGAGGATCACCGGTTCCCGGGCTTGACCTGCGCGGAATGCTCTGGATAGCGCGGTCGGGATGATTGACGCCGCCGGCGCACGATGATGGGTTGATCCCGGTTCGGAGTGGGCGACGGGGATCAGAATGACCAGCGAGTCGCAGCTGCGCGAGAAGCTTCGGAAGATCGAGGCGTTGTTCGTGGGTGCCGGAACTGCTGGCGAGCGCCTTGCAGCGGAAGCCGCACTGCAGCGGGTGCGGGCCCGGGTCGAGGAACTTGCTCGCCACGATCCACCGATCGAACAGCAATTCTCACTTCCCGACCAGTGGTCTCGGCACCTGTTTCTGGCACTTTGCCGCCGATATGGGCTGCGGCCGTTTCGTTATCGCCGGCAGCGACGCAACACGGTGATGGTCCGTGCGTCACGGGGCTTCGTTGATCGAGTCCTGCTGCCGGAGTTCACAGAGCTTGAGGGTGCGCTACAAGTGTATCTGCACGAGGTGACGCTGCGCGTGATCCGCGAAGAGATTTACGACGACGCCAGCGATGCGCAGGAAGTTCCCGACGCCTTGCCGTCGAACTGATCAAGCGGCGAGCTTTGCCTCGGAACCGTCGCGCGCGGCTTTCCAATGCCACGGCAACAGCGTGTTCAGCTGATTGATCTTGGTGCGTCCGGAGACGATGCGCTCGAGAACGTCAGTAAGATAGTGCCGCGGGTCGATGTCGTGAAGTTTTGCCGTGTTGATGAGCGACGCGAGAATGGCCCACGTCTCGGCCCCGCCTTCACTACCGGCGAACAGATAGTTTTTCTTTCCCAACCCGATCGGCTTGATGCTGCGCTCGACCGTATTGCTGTCAATCTCGATGCGCCCATCATCGATGAATCGCGTCAGGCCTTCCCAATGGTTGAGGGTGTAGCGGATTGCCTTGCCAAGGCCGGATTTCTTCGAGACTTCCAGCAGTCGCGCTTCGAGCCAGGGCTTGAAGTCCTCGATCAGCGGTCTGGTGTCGGATTGTCGCACCGCAGCTCGCTGCGTCGCCGGCAAACCGCGAATGCGATCCTCAACGGCGTAGAACATCGCGATCCGCTGCAGCGCTTCCGCGGCAATCGGCGACTTCGTCGCGACGTGAACGTCCCAGAACTTCCGCCGCGCATGCGCGAAGCAGAACGCCAGCTGCATCAGACGGCTGCCGCTCTTGATCAAGCCCTTGTAGGCGGCATAGCCATCAACCTGCAGGATGCCGCGATAGTCCCCGAACAGCCGCTTGGCGCGGATCGCCTTGCGATCCTCGGCGAACACGTAGACCACCGCCGGCGGCGCCGGGCCGCCCCATGGGCGGTCATCGGTGGCGATCGCCCAGAACTGGCAGATTTTGGTTCTGCCACGGCCGGGATCGAGAACTGGCAGCGGCGTCTCGTCGGCAAACAGCCGCGGATAGGACATCACCGCGTGGTGCAACAGCGCGTGAAGCGGCTTCAGCCACCAGGCGACGCGGCCCATCCACGAGGCCAGTGTTTGCCGGTCGAGCGTGATGCCTTGGGCGGCAAACATCTGTTCCTGGCGATACAGCGGCAGCTGGTAGCCGTATTTCATCACCGCGACGTGGGCCAGCAAGGCTTCCGTCACCATTCCACCGTCGATCGCCTGGGCCGACGCGGGTGCCTGTACCACACCCTGGCGGCAGCGCCGGCAGCCGTACCGCGGACGCACGATGCGCTTGATCCGGTACTGCATCGGAATGACGTCGAAGGCTTCCTTGACGGTCTCCCCGATCTTGTGCAGCTGCTCGCCGCAGCAGGGGCAGCTGTGGCTCTCGATATCGATCACGACATCGATGCGCGGCAAATGCTCCGGAAGCTTCCCGCGGTTGCGTCGCGCCGGTCGCTTTCCACGGCCCTCCGCTCCGTCAGGCAGCCTGCCTCCGGCCACATCGTCGTTGGCAGCGGCACGAGCCGCCTGTGCGCTGATGGTGAAGAGAGACAGCTGTCCGATATCCAGTGTCTCGGAGCGCGGACCGAAGATCATGCGCTTGTACTGGGACAGGATCATCAGGAGCTTGTCGTTCTCCTGGATCGCAGCGTCGCGGTGAGCGATCGCTGCATCACGCTCGGTCGCCAGTGTGCTGCATTCCTCCGACAACGCCGCAAGCCGTGACGATAGCGCCATCACGGTTTGTCGGAGCAATGCTGGATCGGAAGGCAAATCACTCATGCAGAGTAATTCTACAACAACTCCGCATGAGTGACGAACGCCTCTTGATAATGATCAACCAGCTCGTACCGGCTGATCCACAGGTCGCATCGGCACACGCTTCCAGTCCGAGCCATCGAGCAGCACCGAGAGCTGAGCATGAGATAGCGACATGACGCCTTCCTTGATCGGCGGCCAGGTGAACTGCCCCTCGATTCTTTTGTAGTAAAGGACAAGGCCGCTTCCATCCCAGGTCAGGATCTTCACGCGATCTCGGCGCTTGGAGCGGAAGACATAAAGTCCGCCGTCGAACGGATCGGCTCCAAAGGCCTCGCTCACCAGCATCGCCAGCGAGTCCATGCCGCGGCGGAAATCGACCGGCTGCGTCGCAATCCAGATCGACAACCCAGCTCGAAGCCCGATCATCGACCAACCGTCCCGACCGCCGCCAGCACCTCGCACAGTGCCTGCCGGTCGACTGTCCCCCTAACACGGATGCGAACCGCGCCGACCTCGATCTCGATCGTCGCCTGCTCCTCACTCGGGCCGCTACGGCCGGTGATCGCGACCGGCACAAAGCCAACTGGCATGCCTCTGTCCCCGTGCTCCGCGACCTGCGACCGCGTGGCCTGGCGACGCCACAGGAACAACAAGCTTGGACTGATGTCGTGTCGCCGAGCCACCGCGGACACGCTTGCACCCGGCGCAAAACTCTCCGCGACAATCGTCGCCTTTGCATCGGTCGACCAGCGCCGACGCCGGCCCGTCCCGGTGATGATCTCGACACGCTGCAGCGTGTCAGCGCCGTGTTCGAGGATAGGTATATGCCTATCCTTATCGCTATCCTTACGACTATCCTTGGACATTGTGACCTCGCGACAAACCATTCCGCGAGATCTTCCTAGCCGACCAGATCAACCCTCAGTGCGTGGTCTCTGCATGACGCTCACGCTTGCGTGGTCGCGGCGTTCCTTTTTTTGACATGCTCCGTGAGATAGCGGTCCAATAGATCGCTTACAGTCGGCGCCGTGCGGAAGGTTTCACGCTCGGCGGCAGGGTCCTTGCCATCGGCCGCGCTATGGAGCACGCGCTTGGCGATGGTGCGCGCCTGATCGACAGTGACTTTGCCGTGAGCGCCGATCGTGTACCAGCGGGAACGCCCTTCCTTATTCCGATACTGGACGAAATAGGATCGATGGCCGCTCGGCATCACCCTGACACCAAACCCGGCCAGGCCGGCGTCAAAAACCACCACTGGCCGTGCCCCGGGCTTGAGGCTTTCGACGTACCGTTTTGTCAGAGCGCGGTCATTGGCCTGGCGCATAGCTCTCCTCAAACGTTTGGACGCAGCTGGACGGCCACGGGCGGCAACACCGTTGCGCCGCAAGTACTTGCAGCCATTGAGATCGGGCGGCGCCGGACGGCTCGGACGGCCTTTCGCGGCCATAGGCCACACTGCCGCATCGCCTATACATATTCGCGTGCCAGATGGTTCAAGCCGTGCAAGCACCGTGCAAGCAGGAAACATAGAAATCGATGGAAGGCGCTCGAACGTTGTAGCAAAGAAAAAAGCCAATCTGTAAGCATTTTCAGTAGTGCACAGTACACTACTGAAATCCATGAAAATCAACATAAACAGACTACGAATCTGAGGGTCGGACGTTCGAATCGTTCCGGGCGCGCCATTTTCGTTCAAAATCACGAACATTGCCGTTCTCGACCCGGTTGCCTGCGATGGTGGCGCGGACCGAGGCGCCGGGTCGCAAGCCGACGTTAAAAGATGGTCAGGATGCGGGGTGAGATCGGGCCGGGAATCGGCTGTCGGTGTCGGGCGCTTCAGAGGATCTATTCGGGCATGCCGGACAGTCGCCAGGCCGCCGCGACCTTCTCGACATCCTCGCTGCGCACAAAGGGCGTCGTTCTCTTGTATTCCGCGATCGTCAAGCCCGGGCTCAATCGACGGACCTGATCGCTGCATTTGGTAGCTTCGTCTATCCGGCCCAGCATCGCGAGAGCCGCCATCATCTGACGATGGAGTTGAACAAAGTCAGGCCATCGCCGGACGCCGTCGGATGCCCATACCAAAGCCTCGTCGTACCGTCCTGCCTGGAAGTGTGCACTCGCCAATCCTTGATAGGCGAGGAAAGTTCGTGGATCGAGCGGGCTCAATCGCAATGCAAGGTGCAACTGCTCGATCGCCTCATCATACTCGCCGAGGAAATTCTTGGCTCCGCCGAGCCATAATCGCGCCGTCGCAAGATTAGGGTCCAGATTGACTGCGCGCGAGAGGAGTGCCTCGCCTTCCGCAACCTTCTTCACGACATAGTTCAAGACTTGACCCGCGAAAGCGAGCACTCGCGGATCGTCATCGCCCAGCCGCAATGCTTCGCGCGCGATTCGCTCGGCATGCTCTATCTCGACGCGTCCGATGCTAACCCAGTCGAAGGCCTTGGCCGTGATGTACCATCCAGCATGAACTGCGTGCGCAAGTGCAAAGCCCGGATCGAGTTCGGTGGCGCGCACAAAAAGAGGCAAGGCCCTGCGATGCGCCTCTCTTGTAAACAGATAAAAGGACGAGAGGCCGCGAAGGTAGTGGTCATAGGCGGTGAGGCTCGCAGGCGGCTTGCGAGCTGCAAGCGCAATCTCCGCCTTTTCGATGCTGGGAAGGATCGCTCCGATTACGCTTGACGCAACCGTGTCCTGCAGCTCGAACATGTCGTTTAGATATCCGTCGAAGCGATCCGCCCAGATATGGGCCTGGTTTGTCACCTCGATCAATTGTCCCGTTATTCTTATTCGGTCGGCCGACCTTCGCACGCTGCCCTCGAGGACATAGCGGACTCCGAGCTCCCGTCCGACACGGCTTATGTCGATCGCCCTTCCCTTGTATGTAAAGGCGGAGTTGCGTGCGACGACAAAAAGGGCGCGACTGCGCGATAGTGCCGTCGTGATCTCCTCAACCATCCCGTCGGCAAAATACTCCTGCTCGGGATCGCCGCTCATGTTCTGAAACGGCAAGACCGCGATCGAAGGTTTGTCAGGAAGAGTGAGCGGCTGCGGATGGGCCGAAGCTGACCTTTCGCCGGATGACGTTTGAGTGCTCAACCGGGATCGCCAAGCCTGAATTGGTTCTGCGATATTCTTCAGAGACTGCAGGCCGATATCCTCAAATACAATGTCGACCTTGCTTTTGATCTGTCTGTAAGCGTCGTCGGATACGCAGATCCCGCCCGGTTCGGCGATGCTTTCGAGTCGAGCGGCGATGTTGACGGCATCCCCGAAAATATCGCCTCGATCGATGATGATATCGCCGGCATGAATGCCGATGCGAAATTCTATCTTTTGATCCAGGGGCACGGCGATCGTCTGTGCCGCCAACTTGTTTTGAATTTCAACGGCGCTGCGTGTCGCGTCGACGACGCTTGCAAACTCGACGAGCAAGCCATCTCCCGTCGTCTTGACGATGCGGCCCCGATGGGCGGCTATCGTCGGATCAACGATGGTCTCTACAAGGGTCTTCAGGCAAGTCAGCGTGCCTTCCTCGTCCCGTCCCATCAGCCGGCTGTACCCAGCGACGTCAGCCGCGAGCACTGCAGCCAATCGCCGCTCGATGCGATCGGAGGCCAAGGCATGCCCTCAAAATATTCTCAAAATAATGCCAGCGATCAAAGCACGGCGGGCTGCGCCTGAGCCAGCGAAAACTTCCGAAATGGGTTCGAAAGGCGACGCCGGTCGGCTTCTTCAGACCAGAAATAGGGCCCCAGCGCGTCTGGATGCAACCTGTCCCGGGGCCCCCACTCGGACCCGCCCCCCGTAAAAACCCTGCTTGCCCCCGCCGGAACGTTGAGAAAAAATAAGCTTTTTTAGCTTATAGGCACACAAATGTTTTTATTCTTATTGTCTGTCCCTTTGAACCGGCGAGTCATCCCTCATGCAGAGTGACATCGCGAACGCCGTATTTTATGCGGCCGTATTCCTGGGCATCGTCTACACCAGTCGCATCCTGGAAAAAAGATGGCCGATCGCGGACGTTCCCTACGGCGAGTTTCGCGATGACTGGCTCGCGGTGATCGTGAGCCTCGGGCTGTCGTCCATGCTCGCTCCGATCGCGGCGATCAGCGCGGGGAAAATTGCCAGCTATACCGGTCTCGGCTGGATCAAGCTGCCGACCGACGGTTACTGGTGGTACGTCTCCCTCGCAATCATCGTGGTCGCATTCGATCTCTACAAGTACGCATACCATCGCCTGCAACATGCGATCCCCTTTCTATGGGCGATGCATTCCTTCCATCACAGCGCGAACGGCGTGACGTTCATTACCGGCGGCCGGCATTTCTGGCTGGAGCGGGTGTTGTCCGACGCCTTCCTTCCGATCATGGCGATCCTGTTCCGCATCCCGCCGGACATGGTGATAGCGGTGGGATTTATCTTCTTCATGCCCGATGCGTGTGCCCATCTCAATGTCCGCATTCCGCTCGGTCGGTACGTGACATGGATCAACAATCCGCAATGGCACCGGATCCATCACTCGGTCCTTCCCGAGCACAGGGACAAAAACTTCGCTGCCTGCTTTCCGCTCCTCGACATTCTGTTCGGCACGGCCTGGGTACCGACGCCGGACGAATATCCTGCAACGGGCCTCGTGCCTGCCGAGCGCGTGGACATCATCAATAGCGTGATCTGGCCAATCCGGCATCTTCGGCATTACTGGCATCGGGAGTCTCGGAATGAATTGGGTTAAGGGTCTCTTGGTGCTCCTCGCCCTGCTGCTGGGTTACGCCGACCTCGTGTCGACGAATGTGATCCTGAGTCTCGGACTGGGTGAGTTGAACCCATTCATGCATCTGGCGCAGACATGGTTCGGCGTATGGTGGCTGGTGCCCAAGCTTGGCCTGACGTTCGTGGTCACGTGGCTGCTTTGGCGGAGCAACAACGTTTACAACATCGCTCTCGTCGTCGCCTTCTGCTCCACGCCTGTCCTGAACAATCTCGTCATCATCGCGGGCACGAACTGAATCAATCCCTTCGCCGGTTGCCGCAACTGGCGAAATCAGGAGGATCAGCGATGTCGGACAGGTATGTCGTCGCCTGCATGGTCTGGTGTGTCCTGGTCCTGGGGGCTCCGGGGGCCGTGCACGCGCAGACGCCGTCGAGCTGCAAGGAGCCGCAGACCGGCACCAGCCGCGTCCCGATGCTGTCGCCGCCGCTGGCCAATGTGGTGACGGGCACGGGACGGCTGCAATTCTACTCGGCGCCGAACCTGCACTGTCCGATCCGCGGGGTGTTCGTCATTCCAAACGACGCGCTGATCGCGTATGCGCAAACCAGTGACGGCTGGTCGTCGGTGATGTACCTCAATCCGGGGACGGGCAACGACGTCTCGGGTTGGGTGAGGTCGGCGAGACTGAAGGTGACTGGAACGGTCGGGCCAAAGTAGCGCGCGACCGGGATTGCAGCAGGCGGCTTCCCGCACACACCTGCTTGAGCGATGCCTGCACGAATGCACTGCGCGCGGCGAGCCGGCCGTGACGCATGTCCGCTGCGGCGATCAATGAATCGCCGCGTACATGATCTTCTCCTCGGTCGCTTCGAGCGCGGAGAATTCCTCGACCACCTTGCCCTGGCGCGAGACCAGGATGCGGTCGGACAGTGCCATGATCTCCGGCAGATAAGACGAGATCACCACCACCGCCTTGCCCTCGTCGGCGAGCTGGTTGATCAGCTCGTGGATCTCGACAATGGCGCCGACGTCGACGCCGCGGGTCGGCTCATCGAAGATGATCAGCTCGGGCTCCTGCACCAGCGATTTGGCGATCACCACCTTCTGCTGGTTGCCGCCCGACAGCTCGACCACCTTGGCCTCGTCGCCGATGGCGCGCACCTTGAGGCGCTGGGTCCAGGTCTTGCCGACCGAATTGGTCTCGCGCCGCGACAACATCATGCGGCCCCCGGGAAACTTGGAAAGCAGACCGAGATAGATGTTGCGGGCGATCGAGGCGGTCTCGAAGAAGCCCTCGACCTTGCGATCCTCGGTCACATAGGCGATGCCGGCCTTGACCGCCGGCGCCGGAACCCGGTAGCGCACCGGCTTGTCGTGCAGCAGGATCTCGCCGCCGTGGAAGAAGTCGCGTTTCAACACGCCGGAGACGATCTTGAAGGTCTCGGTGCGGCCCGCGCCGACCAGGCCGAACACGCCGGTGATCTGCCCGGCGAACACCGATAGCGAATTGTTCTTCACCATCGGCGCCATCTTGAGGTTTTGCACCGTGAGCACGCGCGCCCCGGCCGGCCGGACGCTGCTCTTCCGCGCGCCGTACAGCGTGTTGGAGAGGTCGCGCCCGACCATCGCCTGCACGATCGCAGCGCGATCGAATTTCGCGGCGTCGTCGGTGATGACGTGCTTGCCGTCGCGCAGCACGGTGATGCGATCGGCGAGCAGCAGAGCCTCTTCCAGCGCGTGCGAGATGAAGATGATCGAGACGCCGCGCTTCTTGAGGTCGCGGACCAGGTCGAAGAAATACTTCTTCTCTTCCGGCGTCAGCGACGCGGTCGGCTCGTCGAAGATGATGACCTTTGCCTTGTGCAGAACCGCGCGCGCGATCTCCACCATCTGCTTCTTGGCGGCGCCGAGCCCGCTCACGGTCGCGGTCGGCGTCACGTCGAAATTCAGCGATTGCAGGAATTGCTGGGCGGCGATGTAGATGCCGCGCAGCCGGTTGTAGAATTTCTCCTGCCCGAGAAACAGATTTTGCGCGACCGTCATGGTCGGCACCAGGCTGTTCTCCTGGAACACCATGGCGATGCCGAGATTGCGGGCCTCGAGCGGCGTGCGGGGCGCGACCTCCGCGCCGTCGACACTCATGCCGCCGGAGGTCAAGGTCACGACGCCGGCCATCACCTTGGTCAGCGTCGACTTGCCGGCGCCGTTCTCGCCAACCAGCGCGTGGATCTCGCCGCGGCGCAGATCGAAGTCGACGCCCTCGATGGCGGGCACGCCGGCGTAAAGCTTGGTGGCCTTGCGCAGGGAAAGCACGGTGTCGCTCATGAGCCGACCTCCTCGGCGAGCCCGGCGAGGGGCAGTTTCAGCACGCGACCCGGTCCCTTGGCGATCAGCACAAGGTCGCCGCCCAGCTCGAGCGCCGCGACGATGCCGTGATTGACGCCGTCGACCCGGCTGTGCAGCGAATATAGCGGCTTGCCGTCCTCGCTCAGCCGGATGACGAGGCCATAGGAGCGCGGCGGCGCCCACGGCTTGATCACGCCCATCGTCTTGATGTGGGCGCCCTGCATCGGCTCCTTGAACGAGAACCCCGAGCGCAGCCGCGGCGCGACCCAATAGGCCGGGTCGATCTCGGCCATCATGCGACGCCGATAGGCCGGCTCGCGCAGCACGAACTCGATCAGCTGGGTGCGTGCGGTGAACGCGGTGAGCCAATAGCCGCCGCCCGCGGCCTTCGACAGCCGCGACGGATACACCGGCAGGTGGCCGAGCACGACCTGCGGCGGCCTTCCATTGGAGACGAGGACGAGACGATGCCGCCAGCTCTCGCTGACCAGCACGCCGTCGCCGCGCGCGCAGGCGCCGAAGGCGTAGCCGAGCTTCGACGCCAGCGGCTGCGCCGATTTGGTCCTGGGATCGAGCCGGAACACGCGGCCGCTCCGGTTGAGCTCCATCAGGTCGCGCGCCCAATCATCGATGCCGCAGGTCGCCGAACCGTCGGTTGCGATCAGGGTCCCGTCGCCGGCCTGCGTCAGCGCGTTGATCGCGTTGAAGGCGGCGTCGTTGAACGTCGCGCTCGGCTCGCGCGACGAGGGATCGGCATAGAGCCGCACCTCGCGGCCGCCGAGCGCGACCGCGATGCCGCCGCCGGTGAGCGCGCAGAGCGCCGAAATCGGCTGCTCGAAGCTGCGCAGCTCGGCCGCTCCGCCGCCGTCGAGGCGCAGCAGACGCCGGCCGTCGGCGACATAGAGGTTGCGGCCGTCGGTTGCGAGATCCTCTAGCGCCTCGCATTCCAGCAAGGTGGTCGCAGATTCCAGTTTCTGGTTCGGCTTGAGCGCGCCGTCGAACGACGGCACGGTGATGGTGGCCTCGCCACGGCCGAGAAAGCGGTTGGCGAATTCCCTGACGGCCGCGATCACGACAGCTTCCCCCAGCGCTTGTCATACTGCACGAAGTTCGGGTCCGCGTTCTCCAGCTTGTAGCGGCCGATCCGGTTGTTCATGATGCCGCCGAGATAGAGATAGCCGCGATGCTCGCGCATCGAGGTGATCATCGGATGGTTCTCTCCGCGCAGGTCCCAGAACGATTCGAGGATCTTGCCCTGTTCGTTGAACTTGACCACGCAGCCGGTGTTGATGTTCGGGAACAGCCATTCGTCGACCGGGACGCGCTTGGCCATGCGGCGGCGGAAGCCCGGCATCTTCCAGGCGAGGTCGAGCGAGGGGCTGCGCATGCCGACCAGCGCCAGCCAGTAATTGCCGTCGGAGGCAAGATTGATGTTGTCGGGGTAGCCCGGCAGATTGTCCATCACGACCTCGACCTGGCCCTTCTTCGGTCCCGCGAACCACAGCCGCTTGATCGAGCAGCCGAAGGTCTCGGCGAACAGGATCGACTGGCCGTCGCTGGCGACGCAGATGCCGTTGGGGAATTTGAGGCCGCGCAGCGCCGTATGCGTCGCGCCGGTCTTGGTGTCGTAGCAGATGATGCGGCCGTTGCCGCGCGCCTCGAGGCCGTCGATCGGCCATTCGTCCATCTCGTAGCGCACGGTGGCTTCCGAGAAGAAGATCAGGCCATCGTCGGTGATGTCGAGGTCGTCGGCCAGCCGCAGCCGGCTGTCGTCGTTCACCGAATGCATGCTGCGGTTGGTCTCGTCGGTCGCCTTCTCCACGGTGCCGTCAGGCGTGATGCGGTAAAGGCCCATGCCGCCGATGCAGACATAGAGATTGTCCTGCCGGTCGAACGCCATGCCGAGCGGCTGACCGCCGATATGGGCGAACACCTCCATGCGCTGATAATCGGGCGCATGGAAGCGGATGATGTCGCCATGGCGCGAGCCGGCGTAGAGATTGTTGTTGCGATCGAGGATCACGTCCTCCGGCGCCTCGATGCGGCCGAGGCCGATCAGTTCGACGTCACGCAGCTTGTCGTTCTGCTCGAACGGGCCGCCCTGGCCGATCTCGGTGGCCGGTGGCGGCGGCAAGGCGTGATAGGTCGGCGCGACATAGACCTTGCTGATGATGCGGGTGCGGTTCTTCTGCCAGCGGATGTCGACCATCGCGGCGACCAGCAGGATGCCCGCCAGCGCCATGCGGTTGATGCCGCCCCGTGCGTTGAGCGTGGTCAGGCCGTTGGTGATCAGGAGCACGATCAGCACGCCGACCAGCGATTTGGCGACCGAGCCCTTGCCGCCGCCGAGCGTGATGCCGCCGAGCACGGTCGCGGTCAGCACGATCACCTCGAGGCCGACGCCGATGTCGCCGCCGACGGTGCCGAGCCGGGCCGCGAAGAACAGCGCGGCGATGCTGGTCAGCACGCCGCTTGCGACATAGCAGAGCGCGATGGTGCGGCGGACCGGAATGCCGGAATTGTAGGCGGAACGGCGCGAGCCGCCGATCGCGGTGATGTGCCAGCCCGGGCGCAGCCGCGTCATGAAGATATGACCGAAGATCGCGATCGCGATATAGACCAGGGCGACGCTCGGAATGCCGAACACGTCGCCGCCGCCGATGAAATTCCAGGACGGGATGTCGGGGAAGGCCGCGGCGATCGAATTGGAGTAGCGCTGGATCAACAGATCGAACGCCGAGCGGTAGATGATCAGGGTGATCAGCGTGGTGATGAAGGCGCGTAGCCGTAAATAGCCGATCAGGACGCCGTTGACGGCGCCGAGCAATGCGCCGCAGATGAGGGTGGCGACCACCACCGCGGGCACCGGCCAGTTCAGCACGTCGAGCAGATAAAGCGCGCAGAAATCCGTCAGCGCGAAGATCGAGCCGACCGACAGATCGATGCCGCCGACGATGACGACCAGCGCCATGCCGAGGCCGATGAAGCCGATCTCGCCGGCCTGCCGCGCGGTGTCGGCGAGGCTCGACGGCGACAGGAAGTGATCGATGGAACGGCTGAGCGCGAAGCCGACGATCAAAAGCAGGATCACCGGTATTGCGGTCTCGGTCCAACGCTTGGACAGGATCTCGCCGAGGAGATGATCCGGCCAGTAGCGGTAACGCAGGCTCGTCAGGGTGTCGCGCATCGGCATTCCAGCAAGGCGTTCGATTTGGGAAGATCGACGTCCCGAGGTGAAATCGCCCGGGACGTCGAGCGGGAATGGCCGGACTATTTCTTCAGGTCACTGAGATTCCAGCACGCGGTCTGGCTGTCCGCGTTCTCCTTGGTGATCGGAATCAGCGTCGTGTATTCCGAACCCTTGATCGAGCCGGCCTTGGCGCCCGACGACAGCAGCCATTTGATCGTGCCGGCCATCTGCGCGGCCTGGGTCGGCACGTCGTAGCTCATGTTGAGATCGAACGCGCCCGACTTCACGAGCTCGCAGGCGCCCTTGCGCTCGCCGCCGCCGGAGGTCGCGACGAACACCTTGCCGGTCAGGCCGGCTTCCTTCACCGCGGCGGCGGTGCCGATGTCCATGCCGTCCCAGAACCCGACGATGCCGCAAAGATCGGGATTCTGCTTCAGCACGGTCTGGGTGATCGCCTTGGCCTTCGCTGCATCCCAGTCGGCAGCCTGGCTCGAGACCACCTTGATCTCCGGATGCTTGGCGAGCACGTTCTCGACGCCCTTGAGCGTGTAGGCGCTGGCGGCCGCCGAGAGCGCGCCCTGCACGATGGCGATCTTGTTCGACTTGCCCTGGCAGGCCTTCACCACGGCTTCGGTGTCCCGCTCGCCGATCTCGATCCAGTTGGCGCCGACGAAGGCCGAAGAGCGATAGGCCGACCCCATGTTGATCTGAATGACGTAGATGCCTTCGTTCTCGGCGCGCTGCAGCAACTTGGCGTAGGTCTGCACGTCCGGATTGTGGATCACCATCACCGCCGGCTTCTCCGAGATCAGCGAGGTTACCGCCTGCGCGCCGGCATTGGTGTTCCAGTTGGGATCGCGGATCTCGAACTTCACGCCGAAGGGCTCGAGCTCCTTCTTCATGCCGGCGTACCAGCCTTCGGTGAGGTCGAAGTTCATGGCGACCGGGACGTAGGCCACCGTCTTGCCGGCGAGGGCTTCCCTGAACGGCTTCTGGAACGGCTCGTCCAGGCCCTGCTGGGCCAGAGCCGGAGCGGCGATGGCTGCGAGCCCGAGCGCTGCGGCGATCACCTTTGCAGTCCTGACAGCGTATTTCATTGCTTCCTCCTTGGTCGTGATTGAATGTTCTTGTGGCTTGGTTCAGATGTCGCCCTGCTGTGCCGTTTCTTCGTTGCGCGGATTCAGGAACGAATCCGTGATGACGGCGAGCAGCAGGACGACACCCTTGACGAGATTTTGTCCGGCGTAGGAAATGTCCATGATGGTCATGCCGTTCAGCATGGTGCCGATCAGCAGCGTGCCGATGATGACGTTGAGGACGCCGCCGCGGCCGCCCGACAGGCCGATGCCGCCGAGCACGACGACGAGGATGACGTCGTAGATCAGGGTCGAATTGAAGATGCGGGTCGGCATCGAGTTGACCGATGCCGCCATCACCAGGCCCGCGAAGCAGCCGATCAGCGCCGCGACGACATATTGCAGCACGATGATCGGGCGAGAGGGGATGCCGGTGACGCGGGCGGCGTAGGGATTATCGCCGATCGCGTAGATATAGGCGCCCCAGCGCGTCTGGCGCAGCAGGAACGCGACCACGACGCAGGCGATCGCGAACATCACGATCGAGGTCGGAATGCCTGATATGGTGCCCTGTCCGAGCCGCTCGAAGCCCTTCATGCCGTCGCTCCACTGCACGACGTCGAGCTGAAACAGCGCGGCCTGCCCGAGGCCGGCGAGCAGCAGGCCGGTCGCCAGCGTCGCAAACAGCGAAGGGACCTCGGCGTAGGCGATCAGCCAGCCATTGACGAGGCCGAAGGCGATCGTGAGCAGTACGGCCGTCACCAGCGCGGTCGGCAGCGAGTGGCCGTTCTGCACCATCTGCAGCACGAGCCCCGGCGGCACCGCGAGGGCTGCGATCAGCGAGATGTCGATGCCGCGCCCGATCACGACGATCGCCATCGCAAGCCCGAGGATGCCGAGCACCGCAACGTTCTGCAGCAGCGTCAGCATGTTCTCCGGCGTCAGGAAGCCGCGCAGGAAAATCGAGAACGCCAGGAACAGCACGGCAAAGACGGCGAAGACGATCTCCTGTTGATTGAACCGCAATCGCTTCATTGCCTCGTCCTTCCTGCGGCTATGGGTGCGCCGTCTGCCTGGATCTTGTGCGGGAGCCGGTCGCGATGCGGCCGGGCCGCGTCCTGGCTGCGACCGCGGCATCGACGAACGTGCCGACGACGTTGATGTAGGTTTCGATCGAGGTGCCCCGCCTGCGGTACTTCGGGCGTTTGACGTACCAGTCCTGCAGCAGCGGCTTGATCAGCGATGCCGTCAGCGTGACCTGGTCGATCGCGAAGACGCCGCTGGCGACACCCTGCTTGAGGACGCCGGCGATGATCTTCTCGGTCATCACCTCCATCTCGATGGCGCGTTGGCGCTCCGCGGGTGGAAACGACTTCGCTTCCATGAAGCAGAACACGAACCAGGGCTGCATCGCCTCGCTCATGCGGACATGGGTCGCGATGATCCAGTGCAGATGCTTGCGCGCATCCTGCTTCACGTCGGCGGGCGGCGAGTTGAGAACCTCCGCCACCGTCTCGGCGACCTCGCCGAGGATCATCGACAGCAGCGTCGGCTTGCTGTCGAAGTACGTATAAAGGCCGCCCATGCTGAGGCCAGAGGCCTCCGCGAGCTGGCGCAGCGTGGTGGCGTGGAAACCGTGCTTGTTGGAAAGCGTGAGCGTGGCGCCGATGATGCGCGTGAGATTCGGAACGGCGAGATGGGTTTTCTGGACCCGGATGGAATTCCGATGACGTTCGAGGATGCGCGCGCAAAGCACGTCCATCGCGAACGCATTCGCCGTCCCCGGTCGCTGACGCGCGAGACCCACGTTGCCTCCCTGGCTATGCTCCCGGACCATTTCATTTTGTTGCTGGTCCGGGCTGGGCTTTACGCCCTTGCGTAATTCCTAGCCCACGAAACGGCGCTCGGAAAAGGGGGATGACGAAATTTTCTGAGAGAGCGCTCGCTCGTTTTTTGGTCCGCAACCTGGTTGCCCGGCTTGGGCTCGGCGTCGTTCCGGCCATCGTCGGGAACTTTTCGCGCTGAAAGCACTGCACAAATTCCAGATAGTCTGGTCGACCAGGATGCCGGTTAGACGGCCGTCACATTCCGATGATGGGCGTGTGGGAAGCTCAAGAGCGCAACGGCTTGCTGATTCGATGCGAAAATCTGACGTGACGTGCCCCCATTGCCAGGCCGGCTATCGCCGGATCGAATTGACGTCGAAGGGCGGCGTCGCCGGTGAGTTTCGTTGCCTGGTGTGCGACCACATCATCGAGCTGATGGATGGTTCGACTGATGTCGCCTTTCGGCTGACCGTGCAGCCGGGCAAGCCGTCCTACGCCTATTAGCGTTTTCGGTTCGCGTGACGGACACACGTCCAAACACAGGGTAGGGGCGCCGGCCGGCGGCGCCAGCTCAACGCTGCTGCGGCAGGTTGACCTCGCTCCTTCGCGCCTCCTGGCTGCGGCGCTCGGCTTCGCCGCCCGATCTGGACAGCATGCCGATCGCCACGATCGCGGCGGCAAAGCCGGCGGCGGCCCCGACGCCGAGTGCCCAGCGCGGGCCGAGGTGATCGGCGACCCAGCCGACGATCGGTGCGCCGATCGGCGTGCCGCCGAGCGCAACGCCGAGCCGCAGCGCCATCACCCGTCCGCGCATCGCGGGCTCGGTCGAGAGCTGCATCAGCGCGTTCGAGGTGTTGGTGACGGTCAGCGCGGCGACGCCGATCACGACCAGCGCCGCGGCGAACAGCCAGTAGCTCGGCGCCAATGCGGCGAGCGTGCAGCCCAGCCCGAAGATCGCGGCGCCCAGCATCAACGAGCCGAAGCGCGGCTCCTCGCGGCTCGCGGCAAGCAGCGCGCCCGACATCGTTCCGAGCGCCATCATCGACGACAGCAGGCCGAAGCCGCGCGCATCGGTGTGGAACACGCCAACCGCCATGGTGGAGATGAAGATCGGAAAGTTCAGTCCGAAGGTCCCGATCAGGAACAGCATGATCAGCGTCGCCCTGAGATCGGGCCGGGACCAGACATAATGGAAGCCCTGCATCACGCTGCCCTTGGTGCGAAGGGCGCGCGCGTTCGGGCGCAGCTCGGAGGTGCGCAGGAGGGTCAGCGACGTCAGCACCGCCAGGAACGATGCGCCGTTGAACAGGAATGCCCAGCCGGTGCCGACGGAGGCGATGATGAGGCCGGCAACGGCCGGGCCGATCATGCGCGCGGCGTTGAACGAGGTCGAATTCAGCGCGATCGCATTCGACAAATTGGTATCGCTGACCAGCTCGGCGACGAAGGTCTGCCGCACCGGAGCATCGAGCGCTGCCGCGCAGCCGAACAGGAACGCGAAGGTATAGACATGCCAGAGCTGCACCAGCCCGGTGACGGTGAGAATGCCGAGGATGAGTGCGAGCGCGCCCATCGTCGCCTGGGTCGCCATCAATAGCTTGCGCTGGTTGAGGTGATCGGCGGCAAAGCCGGTCCACGGCATCAATAATAGTTGTGGCCCGAATTGCAGCGCCATCACGATGCCGACGGCGGACGCGCTGTGATTTGTCAGCTGGGTGAGAACGAGCCAGTCCTGCGCCGCGCGCTGCATCCAGGTGCCGATGTTGGATACCAGCGCGCCGGCCGCCCAGACCCGGTAGTTGAAGCTCGCGAGCGATCGAAATACGCGTCTCATGTTCTCTGAGGTTCATTCCCGCCGTGAAACCGCCCGAACCGCCGCGCCAGGAACAGGCCGATCAGCAGACCGCCGAGACCGAGCGCGGCGACGTCGCTGGTGGTTCGCAAGCCGAAGTCGCCGACGCGGCAGACCAGGAGATATCCGACCGCGAGGTTGAAGAAGCCCCACACGATGTTGACGGTCGATGAGGACAGGCCTTCGCCGGGCGGCTTGGCGAACGGGCTCTGGAACGCTTCGCCCATCATGCCGGCGACGACGTGGGGGATCGCATTGGTGAGAAAGGCGCCGCCGAAGAAATAGGCGACGAGATCAAGCCAGTTCATGCGCGTTGGTCCTTTTAACGAGATTGATGATCGCCTGCGTCGAGCCGGTTTCACCGAGCCGCGGGAACACGTGCTCGACGCTGTAGGCATGTGCGTGCGGCCGCGCATCGGTCATGGCGTCGATCGCGAGCGTGACGTTGAAACACGCTTCATAGGCCTGTCTTGCCGTCGATTCGACGCCGCCGGCGGTGGCGACGCCGGCGATCACGACTTGCGTGACGCCGCGGGCTCTCAGCAGGCTTTCGAGGTCGGTGCTGGCAAATGCGCCTCGCGTTCGCTTGGTCACCACGATGTCGCTGGGCTGTCGGTCGAGCTCCGGAATGAGATCGGTCCATCCGTCGGGAAGCGCGCCGCCGATTGGATTTCCATGGCGCGGCGGCTGCTCGGTTCGTCCCGGCGAGCTGCCGTCGACATTGACCAGCGCGACCGGCAGACCGCGCCGCCGGAACGCAGCGCCAAGCGCGGCGGCACGAGCCACGATGTCGCCGATCGGATGGGCGAAGGGCCAGCCCATGAGGCCGCTTTGTAGATCGATGACGATCAATGCGGTGATGGGATCGAGCGTGGTCAAGGCCATGGTCGTTACCTTTCTCGCAAGCGGTCGCGGCGCGGCCAGCCTCAATCCTCGACCAGCCGTTTCAGCAAGCCGACGGCGGCGGCGAGTTCGTCCTGCTCCCGCGCCGACAGCCGCGCGGCAATGGTGCGCGACAGCCAGTCCTGCCGCGCGGCGCGGCCGGTGCGCAGCCGCTCGCGGCAGCTATCGGTGAGCGACATGATGGTTTGCCGGCCGTCGTCCGGATCCGGCGCGCCGCGGACCAGGCCAGCAGCCTCGAGCGCCGATATCGCCGAGCTCATCGACTGCGGACGCATGCCCTCCGATCGCGCCAGGCTGGACACGGTCGCAGGGCCGTCCTTTTCGAGGCGAAGCAGCACCGCGACCTGGGAAGGCGGGAGGTCCTCGCGCTGCCCCTGCTCGCGAAGCCGCCGCTTCAGCGTTCCAATCAACAGGCGAAGATCTTCGGCCAGCGCGGATGTGCGCGCCGAGCCGGGACGGGCCGGTGCATTGCTCATGCCGTATCGGATAGCATATATGAAGGTAAACTGTAAAGATTATCTTCGCAGTTTATCTGCATACGTGTCCTGCTGCAGCCAGCCGGCTGGCCTGACGCTACTCGCGGCCGGAATCGGCGCGGCATGCGAGAGCGTGCGCGCGCGTGTGACGCCGGCCAGGCCTCAGCGGAGAAATGAAATGGATGGTGAGGGCTTCGAGTGCCTCAGCGCGATCGCGCGCGCTTACTCGGGCGCAGCGTCGCTGCTTGCCGCGGCCTCGTACATCTCGCGCGCGCGCCTGGTCACGGCCGCATAGCGCGCCGTGGCGCTGAGGCTCATCAGGCCGGCGCGCACCAGTCCGAGAATGGCGCGTCGGGAGTGGAACGGTCCGGTCTTGCTCGCGGCATATCCGCGCGGATAGAGCTGCAGGCGGCCGGCGAGCGCTTCCTGCAATGCCACCTTCTGGGTTGCGCTCAGGCGCCGGCGCCGCGCGGGTTTGCTTGCTTCCGCCAGCATGCGCAGCTCGATGCCCGACGGTTTCCGTGGTGCGCCCTTCATTGTCAGCTCACATTCCGGCCGACTGGCGCGACCTTCCGCGAGGCCTGGCGCCCGGCCGGCATCGCCATGGACGCCGGCATGTGGCACATCATGGCTTGCGCTGTTGCTCATTCGTGAGACAGAACCGCATTTCGAGCAGCGGCGGCATCTGACGAAGGTCAGGACCGGTTGTGACGAAAGTCATATTCGTTTGCGACCGCTGCCGGCTTACGCCAGAGTGGGCTGCTCGCTGAGCTGATGGGCAACGCATGATCGATCTGAGCGCGGATTTGCTTGCGGCCGCAGAAGCCGACGTCATCGGTCTCGCCGTCATCGGCGCCGATCGAAGCATGCAGCGGAAGATCGGCCGGCTGGTCGAGTGGCTTCCCGCAACCGGCGTCGATTGCTGCGAGTGTGTGTTGCTGGTCGGCATGGAAGCCGAGTTGGCGGCGCTCGCCCAAGGCCAGCGGGACATGATCGCACTGGCCGGTGTGCGTGGCGCGTCGCCTGACATCACGCAGCCGATGACGGCGGTCGTGCTGTGGAATGGCGCGCAGTCGCATTACTTCGTCATCGCCATGCCGGATTTTGCCGGCCGTCAGGTCGAAACGCTGCTCGGCAGCGAGCGCCGGGCCCGGCGCCTGATGGAGCAGCAGCTCGAGGCGGCGAGCGCGGAGGTGCGCTTTGCCTCGCTGGCGCGAACGCGGCTGCGGCTGGCGCGCGATCTGCACGATACGCTGGTGCACTCGATCGTGGCGCTGCTGACCCAGATCCGGCTGATCCGGCATTATCTGTCGGCCGATCCCGCCCGTGTGGCGGACAGCCTTGCGACCGCTGAAGATGCGGCCGCGAGCGGCCTTTCGCGCGCTCGCGAAGCCATCGATCGCCTGCGCACGCCCGACGATCTGAAGCTTGATCCCGACGTCGAGGGGCTGCTCAGCGACTTCGCCGCACGCAGCGGCGTCAGGGTGTCGATCCATATCGACGAAGCGGCGCGCCCCGGCTTGCGCGATTGCGGCTTGACGGTTCAGCGCATTCTCAGCGAGGCACTGCGCAATGTTCAGACGCATGCGCAGGCGCGCCGCGTCTCCTTTCACGCCTTCGACGAACCGGCCGCGGTCGGCCGCAAGCTGATTGTCGAGATCCGCGATGACGGCCGCGGCTTCGATCTCGCGGTCCCGACGCCAGGACATTTCGGATTGATTGGAATGGCCGAATTTGCTGAACTTGTCGGCGGCAGCTGCGCGGTGGAGAGCGCGCCCGGGCAGGGAACGCTGGTCCGGATCTCGCTCCCCGTGGCGGTGCCGCCGGCAGCATCTGCCGGCGTGCTGGCCGATTGAATTCGTTGCCGCGCATTCAACGCGTGTTCGAGAGGAAGACGGAAAGCCCGTGAGCAGAATTGAGAAGATACGGGTGCTGATCGCCGAGGATCAGACCCTGATCAGGGAAGGTATCGCCACGCTGCTTGCCCAGCAGAACGACGATTTCGAGATCCTTCCCGGCGCAGCCGATGGCGAGCAGGCCATCGAATTCGCGCGGCGCTATCGGCCGGATGTCATCCTGATGGATTTGCAGATGCCGCGGGTCGACGGCATCGCCGCGACCCAGCGGATTCTCCGCGAATTGCCGCAGACCCATATCGTGGTGCTGACGACGTTCGAGACCAACGATCTGATCTTCGAGGCGGTGAGCGCAGGCGCCAAGGCGTATCTCCTGAAGGACGCCAGGATGGAGGAGATCGCCTCGACGATCCGCGCGGTGATCAACGGCCAGTCCGGGCTTTCGCCCAGCGTCGCCGCGCGCATCCTCGACGAGTTCAAGCGGCTGCGCGGCCCGCGCGTCTCGGCGAAGCTGCCGGTTCGTGACGGGCTGACGGCGCGGGAGAATGAAATTCTTACGCTGATCGTCGAGGGCAAGAGCAACACCGAGATCGGCGAGCAGCTGCATTTGGCGGAAGGAACCGTGAAGAACTACGTCAGCACGATTCTGGAGAAATGCCAGGTCAAGAACCGTACAGAACTCGCAATAAAGGCAATAACTTACTAGAAACAATTGGCCGCGATCACACAACCACGCGGTTGATCCGGCTGAGATTGCTCGCCTTTCTCTGGGCCGCGCCCGCAAAATTGGCTATAGGGTTGTTTCGGATTTGCTTTTTGACACCGCAGGTCCGGATTGCGCAGCTATGAGTAAGCGGGAAATGACCATGAAGGGTATCGAGCGCCAGACCAAAGGTACGGACGGACCGGCGGACGCTCCGGCGGCCGGCAACGGCGCGGACGCCGCGGCGCATGGCATGGCGGCGATCGATCAGGTTCGCGACCTGCTGTTCGGCGGCGCGCAACGTTCGCTCGAGACCAACCTCTCGGGCCTGCGCGAGGAGATGCAGGCATCGCTCAAGCAGATGCAGGCGGACTTCACCAACGAGCTCACCGCGCTTTCTGCGCGGCTCTCCGACCTCGAGCGTGATACCGAGCAGAAGCGGCTCGACTCGCTGAAGGATGTCGGCGCGGCGATCACCCAGCTCGGCTCGGTCATCAGCGGATTGGGATCCGGCCGCACGGGCAAATAGCATGGCAGCTGCTGCCGGCCAGAACCGCGAGATCGAGCAGCTCAAGACATTGCTGTTTCAGCCCGAGGCGACGCGTCTGACATCGCTGGAGGCCGACCTCGACTCGCTGCAGCGCTATGTCGGCAACGCCGACCGCCTGGAGACGGCAACCGCGGGCATCCTGGTCGAGGCGCTGGAGCGCGCCGAGGTCAACCGGCCGCGCGAGCTCGCCAGCGCCATTGCGCCGGTCGTGGTCTCGGCGATCCGCAACGAGATCAAGATTTCGCGCGAGCAGATGATCGAGGCGCTCTATCCGATCGTCGGCCGGCTGGTCAGCGCCGCCGTGGCGAATTCGTTCAGGGAGCTGGTTGCCTCGCTCGAGCAGCGCATCAATGCGTTGACCTCGGCGCAATTGTGGGTCGGCCGCGTCAAGTCGCTGGTGACGGGACGCCCGATCAGCGAATTCGTGCTTGCCGATCAGCCGCCGCAGATCAACCGGCTCCTGATCATCGAACGCGGCAATGGCCGCCTGATCGCGGACTGGAAGCGCGATGCGACCGCCGACGAGCGCGCCGACCTGCTCAGCGCGATGGTCGCGGCGATCCTGGAGTTCTCGGTGCAAGCGCTCGCCGGCGAAGGCAATCTGCAGACGCTCGATTTCGGCGGACGGCAGCTCGCGCTGCGCGCCTCGCCGCGCTTCATCCTGGCGGCGGAGTGCCTGGGACCGCTGCGGCCCGCCGACAATGCCAGGATCAACTCGCTGTTCTTCGATGCGATCGAGCGCATCGACCGCGGCGCGGACTGCGACGGGCCGATGCTGGCGTCGCTGGCAGCCGCGATCGAGACCGACGGTACGCCACCCAGGATCGCGAGCCGGCGCGGCAAGGTGATCCTTTTCGCCTTGCTCGCGGCAGTGGCCGCGCTGTTGCTCTGGCTTGCCGCGACGTCGGTGACGCGCGGTCTTGTGGAGCGGCGGACCCATGCGGCGCTGGAACAGCTCGCCGCGAAGCAGCCGTTGCTGGCCTCGTTCCCGCTGCGGCTCGACTTCGATCACGGCAGTCGAAGCGTGGCCGTTTCAGGCATCGAGCCGAGCCAGCTGGAGACCGCGCCGTTGATCGATGCGCTCGCCGCGGCCGCGGCACCGTACAAGATCGTCAACCGCATCGGTCTGGTGTCCGCACCGGAGCAAATCGCGGCATCGCAGGCCGGCATCGCGGGCCTGCAGCAGAGCCTGACGCGCCTGCAGGCGAGCCTCGACCAGATGCGCGAGGCGATCGGTGCGCAGGCGAAGTCGGGCGACCAGAAATCTGCCGTCCTGACCGAGCAATATGACAAGCTCGGCGAGCAGTACGCCAAACTGGGCGAGCAATACGCGAAGCTGCAATCCGTCGTCGACGGTCCGGCGGCGCGGCTCGACCGCTTCATCGCCACGACCGCGATCTTCTTCGCGAACAATTCAGACGAAGTCCTCGACAACGACCAGGCCGAGCAGCAGCTGCGCGAGCTCGCCGGACTAATGGCGAACAACGATCTCAGGCTGCGCATCGTCGGCTATGCCGATCAGAGCGGCACGGAAGGCACCAACCGGACGCTGGCGCGCAAGCGGGCCGAGCAGGTCCAGCGCAGGCTGACCGCGCTGGGGGTCGATCCGTCGCGGCTGATTTTGGTTTCGCGCGCGGCGACGATGCCGATCACCGACCGGGTCGACGCCACCGTCGGCGGCAATCGTCGCGTGGCGTTCGAGACGGTCTATCGAGGCGAAGTGGCCCGCTGATGCTCACCGCGAAAGTCATGCTGCTCGGCGATATGGGGGTCGGCAAGACGTCGATCCTCTATCGGCTGATCTACAACCGGTTCGAGGGCCAGTACAAATCGACGCTGGGCGTCGAGATCCTGAGCCACGACGTGGTGCCGGCGGACGGCAGCGATCCGATGCGCCTCGTGCTGTGGGACACCGACGGCGATTTCGGCACGCAGATCTTCGACACCGTCTATGTCACCGGCGCATCTGCCGCCATCATCGTGTCCGACGTCACGCGGCCGCAGACGGTGACCCGCATGGTCGAACTGGTCCGCGGCTTCGAGGAGCGCTTCCCCGGCCGGCCCTACCGGGCGCTGCTGAACAAGATCGATTTGCCGGAAGCCGCGGGCAGCGCGGGCGCGATTGCCGAGCTTGCGAAGTCGAGCGTCAAATCGGTCAGCGCCAAGACCGGCGTCGGCATTGCCGAGAGCTTTGTCGAACTCGCCCGGACCATCCGCCGCCGCCAGCTCTAGCTCGAATAGCGATCGCGATGACGCTGCACCCCCTCTCCCGGGGAGAGGGTTGGGGTGAGGGGCCGTCTCCACAAATACGGTGATAGCGGCGTTTGCGGAGACTCCCCCTCACCCGCAACGCATCTAACGATGCGTTGCGACCTCTCCCCGCACGCGGGGCGAGGTGATCCTGAGCGCTAGGCTAGCTCGCGATACCGAACGCATGTCTGTGTCAGCCGTCCCGACTTCTCGGGGCTGGCGAATCGGGCCGGGACGGCTGACTTCATCGCACGTGGGGCGTACGATGAAAGGCTCTCGCGCGGCCGCAGAAAGCCGCACGCTTTCCCCGCCGACAGCACCACGCCGTCCCACACTCCGATAGTGACGATGGTCATCTTCCGCTCGGCCAATGGCCTGCCTATCGTCCGCCCCGTCACTGGAAACAGCCACGGGACGAACGGTGTCTCGGGCGCATGGAGCGAGAGATCATGAGCATTTTTGGAAGCATCATGGGTGCAATCTTCGGCCACGGCGCCCAAGCCAAGACCGCTGAGAGCACGACGGCGGCAGCGCCCGGCGCAGCGCCATCGGCATCGACGTCTGCATCCGCTGCGCCCGGCACGGCGGCGGCACAAACCGTCGACGTCGCCGCGATCGTCGACAAGGCGGCTGCTGCGACCGGCGAGAAGCTCGACTGGCGCAGCTCGATCGTCGACCTGATGAAGGCGCTCGGTCTCGACAGCAGCCTTGCGGCGCGCAAGGAGCTCGCGAAGGAGCTGCACTACACCGGCGACACCAGCAACACCGCCACCATGAATGTCTGGCTGCATCAGCAGGTGATGGCCAAGCTCGCCGCCAATGGCGGCAAGCTGCCGGACGACATCAAGACTTGACGTCCTGCCTCCAGCCGCGCGCGGCGCTCGCGCCCCGCGCGGTTCCGAACGATGTGTATTGCGTGAGGAGCAGTTGCGATGACCTCATCTCATCTTGCGATCCTGAACAGGCCGCGGCCTGCCATGCTGCGGTTTGGCGCGGCGCTTGCTGCGGGAATTGGATTCGTTGCGCTGGCGCTTGGCATCCATGTCGCCATCGCCCGCGCGGATAATTCCGGCGACGAGTTGCACCCGGCCAATGCGAATGTGCAGCACGGTGCGCAGAACCTGCCGCCGGCGCGGGTCATCCTGCCGGCGCCATGGGAGCAGGCCGCGCCTGCGCAGCCGGTCGCGGCGCCCGCGAAGCCGGCCGATCGCAAATAGTCTTTCGTCGCGCTTATAGCGGCCGGCGACCCAGTCGCCGCGCCGTGCCATCGCATTCATTTGGAAAACAGGAGATCACATGCTGAAGGAATTCAGGGAATTCGCCATGAAGGGCAACGTCGTCGATCTCGCCGTCGGCGTGATCATCGGCGCGGCATTCGGCGCGATCGTCTCGTCGATGGTGGCCGATATCATCATGCCGACCATCGGCGCGGTCAGCGGCGGGCTCGACTTCTCCAACTATTTCACCGCGCTGTCGAAGTCGGTGACGGCGACCAACCTTGCCGATGCCAAGAAGCAGGGCGCGGTGCTGGCCTGGGGCAACTTCCTGACCCTGACGCTCAACTTCATGATCGTCGCCTTCGTGCTGTTCATCGTGGTCCGCCTCATGAACCAGCTCAAGCGCGAAGCGCCCGCGGCGCCGGCCGAGCCGCCGAAGCCGACCAGGGATCAGGATCTGCTCACCGAGATCCGCGATCTCCTCAAGTCGCGCGCGTAGCAATCGCTGCGAATGCCACTGCGTACAGCCCCCAGCTCTGGAGCCTAGCCATGCCAGATCAGGTCAAGCTGCCTCGAAAATTGTCGCAAGAGCCCGGTGGTGCAGAGCCGCTACGGCCGAGCCACCGGCGGGTCATCGAGGAACTCGATCGCTGGGCCAACAGCCCCGGCCTGCAGCCGCCGAGCGATCAAGAAACGCCGGACGACGACAAGCGCTAGCGCCGGCAGGCGACCGCAAACGTAGTCGGATCACGCCAGCTGCGGTCAAGCCCGCCGGGTCGTTGCGATCAGCGCGGTCGACGGAATCGCGAAGCTGTCGCCGACCCGCCTGCGCTCGATCTCGGCGCGGAAGGCGCGCGCGACTGCGGCGCTCTGTTCGGCGTCGAGCCCGCTCCAATGCGGCATGAACTCGAACAATTTGTCGACGTCGCCGGGATTGGCGACATTGAGCTTGAAGTCGTGGGTGATCTCGGCAATCGCCGGATCGGAGAAGCCGGCGGCGATGAGCGCAGCGGCGAGGCGGCCGGGATCGGCGAGCTCGGCGAGGCCGGTGCAGGGCATCGGCGTGACGTTGTCAGGATAGAGCCGTCGGATGATCTGCGAGAGCAAGAGATGCACGGCGGCGCCATCGGCGCTTTTCCAGACCGCAATCGCCGCCGATCCGCCCGGTCGTGTCACCCGCGCCATCTCGCAGAGGCCGGCGCGCCAGTCCGGAAACAGCATCACGCCGAATACCGACACCGCCGCATCGAAGGCGGCATCCGGCAGATCGAGCGCCTGGCCGTCCATCTGCCGCGCCTCGATATTCGCCGCACCATGCGCGCGGACCCGCGCCACCATGCCGGCGGAGAAGTCGATCGCGGTGACCTGGGCCCCGGTGCGGGCGGCGGCCAGCGCCGCGGCGCCCGTGCCGGTGGCGACGTCGATCACCCTGGATGACGGGTCGATCGGTAGCGTTGCGACTGCGGCGTCGGCGAACAGCGTCGTGAACGGCTGCGACTGCGCCTCGTAGGCGGCGACCATTTTGTCCCAGTGCGCGGGATCGTTGTACGGCAGAGGTTTCGCCTGCTCAATTGACTGCATGAATCTGGTCCTCGAGGCTTTGCTTGTGTTTGGCGAGCCGGCGCTTGAAATCCCTCGCGAGCGCATCGAGCGTCACCGTGCCGATACGCTTCAGGAACAGCGCCTCGACCTCGCGAAACGTGTCTCCGAGCGCGTCGTTGACGGCCTGTTCGACCAGGCAGCCGGGATTTTCCGAGCGATGGCCCATCGCAACGATCGCGGGCGCGCCGACCGCGCGATAGATGTCGGCGAGCGTGATGTCGGCGGGATCGCGCGCCAGCGTCCAGCCGCCGCCATGGCCCTTCTCCGAATGCACCAGACCCTGCTCGCGCAGCCCCGCCATCACGCGGCGCACCACCACCGGGTTGGTGGCCATCGCCTGTGCAAGTTGCTCCGACGTGACCGGCTCGCCGGCTCCGATCATGTGGAGCAGGCCATGCAGGACACTGGACAGGCGGCTATCGCGGATCATGTAACTTCATATGTTACATGATCCGATTGCCGTCAAGAGCCGCGATGGCGGGTATCGTCTCTCCTGGTCGCCCTCTCACCTCCCCTTGAAAAGGGGAGGTCGCTCTGCTCGTCAGAGCAAAGCGGGTGGGATCAGCTCTCTCCACTTGCAACGTCGTCTGCGGCTGACCCCCATCCCGACCTTCCCCCTTTCAGGGGGAAGGAGAAGACATCAAGGACCTGCACCTTGGCTTTGATTGTTCAACCGGGATTCGCGTGCCGGATTTCGCGGCGCCGCCCGTTTAATCCGCATCGGGGTCTTTGGCAGGGGCGGTATCGTGGGCAGTGTGGCGGTCGATCGGATGTTGCGGGATGCGGTGGCGCATTACGGCGTGGGCCGCGCGGCGGAGGCCGGCACGCTGTGCGGCGACATCCTCACCGCCGATCCCGACCATGTTCCGGCGCTGCATCTGTCCGCCGTCATCGCCTTCGTGACCGATCGTGCCGCGGAAGGCGCGCTGCTGCTGAATCGGGTCTTCAACCTCGATCCGGATCATGCACCGGCTTTCGCCACACTCGGCGACGCGCTCGCCGTGAAGGGCGAGCACGAAGGCGCGGCGGCGGCGTTCCTGCGCGGCGTCACGCTGCGGCCGGACGATGCCGGCCTGCACATCAAGCTCGGCGTTGCGCTGTGCGATCTGTCGCGCTTCGACGAGGCCGAGGCCGCGTTCCGCCGCGCGATTACGCTCGATGGTGGCCTGACGCGGGCGCGGTTCAACCTCGCCGTCGCGCTGGCCGGGCAGCAACGGCCGGTCGAGGCGGAACAGGCCTATCGCGAGGTGATCGCGCGCGATCCGGTCTATCGCGGCGTCTGGCTCAACCTCGGCAATGTATTGACCGATCAGAAAAGGCACGAAGCGGCCGCCACGGCCTATCGCCGCGGACTTGCCGCGGATCCCGACAATGCCGGGCTGCATTGCGGCCTTGGCGCGGCGCTCTATCGCCAGGGCTTGCTGGAGGACGCAATCCCGCACTACCGCCGCGCGATCGCACTCGATCCCGGCAACGTCGCGCCGCAGCGCCTGCTGGCCATGGTGCTGCACGAGGCGGGCGAGCGCGAGGAAGCCGTGCGCATCTATCGGCAGGTCTCGGCCCGCGACCCGTCCGATCACGTCATCCTCAACAATCTCGGCGCCTGCCTGTTCGAGCTCGGAGAGGTCGACGACGCCATCGCCTGCGCCGAGCTCGCGCTGGCGTTGAAGCCGGACTACGCCGCCGCGCACACCAATCTCGGGATCATCTTCGAGGCGCAGAATCTGGTCGAGGCCGCGGTCGCCGCGCATCGGCGCGCCATCGAGCTCGAGCCGCTCTATGCCAAGGGCCACGCCAACCTCGCGGTCGCGCTGCGCAATGCCGGCGACATCGATGCGGCGCTCGTGGCCTCGCGCCGGGCCATCACGCTCGATCCAGAGCAGCCGCTGGCGCATTACAACCACGCGCATTTCCTGCTGATGAACGGCGAGTTCGAGGAGGGCTTTGAAGAGTACCAGTGGCGCCGCAAGACCAGGATGCTCAGCGACGGCGATCCCGTGTTCGACGAGCCGGAATGGCAGGGTGAGCCGCTGGCGGGACGCACGCTGCTGCTGTTCGCCGAATACGGCCTCGGCGATGCCATCAATTTCGTCCGCTATGTGCCGATGCTGGCGGGCAGGGGCGGCCGGATCATTCTGCAGGTGCAGCCGGCGCTGGTCGCGCTGCTGCGGCCGATGCTGCCCGATGTCGCGGTGTTCGCGCGCGGCGAGCCGCTGCCGCCGTTCGATCTGCAGCTGCCGCTGCTGAGCCTGCCGCGGATCTTCCGCACCACCGTCGAGACCATTCCTGCCGCGATATCCTATCTGCGGGCGGATGCCGGCAAGCTCGCGCGCTGGCGCGAGGCGCTCGCCGGCGTGACTGCGCTGAGGGTCGGCGTGGTCTGGGCCGGCAATCCCAGGCACAAGGGCGACCGCCAGCGCTCGCTGCCGGCGGACGCCGTGCTGCCGCGGCTGATCACTTCAGGCGTGCAGCTCTACAGCCTGCAAAAGGAGCCGCGGGCGGACGATGCTCCGGTGCTGCGGGGCCTTGGCGCAGGTATCGTCGACCTTGCGCCGATGCTCGGCGATTTCGCCGACACCGCGGCGGCCGTCTGCGCGCTCGATCTCGTGATCGCGGTCGACACCTCGGTGGCGCATCTCGCCGGCGCGCTGGGCCGTCCAGTCTGGATGCTGTGTCCTTATGCGCTCGACTGGCGCTGGCTGCGCGATCGCGCCGACACGCCCTGGTATCCGACCATGCGGCTGTTCCGCCAGGACAAGCCGCAGGCCTGGGAGGGCGTGCTGGCCCGCGTGTCGGAAGAGCTTGCCTGCGTCGCGGCCGGCGAGGGCGCGCTGCTGCTGCCGCAAACGATGAAATGATCGGCCAGCCGTGCTGTCTGCTGCTTTGGCAGGCCTTATGCGGCTGAAAGCCGGATCTGGAACTTGCTGCCAGTCGCCTTGGCAAATCGCAGCAACGTTTTGGTGCTTGGAAGCGTCTGGCCGCTTTCGAGGCGGGCGATGGTTGACTGGCTGGTGCCCATCTTGGCCGCCAGCTCGGATTGCGACAGTCCCGCGCGCTGACGCGCCCTGAGTAACTCGGCAGCGATTTCGAACTCAGGCGCGAGCGCATCGTATTCCGCCCGGACCTTCGGATTGGCCAACAGCCGCGCCTTGAGCTTTTCGAACGGTACAGTCATGTGACTTCCTTTGCTCGCCGCAGCGCTAACTCGATCTCACTCGGTGGCGTCTTTTGAGACTTCTTCACGAACGCGCGGACGATCACAACGCGCCGGCCGAAGGCCGTCACATAGAGTGCCCTTGCGATTCCATCGCGCCCGGTCAATCGCAACTCCCAAAGTTTGCCGACCAAATGCTTCACATGCGGTTCGCCCAGGCTTTCGAGCCCAGCGGCAGCAATGCGCTCCGAAAGGCGGATGAAACGCGCCTGCATGTCGGCTGGCAGCGCCGCGATCTCTTCCACGACGACCTCGTTGAGGATTTCGACGCTCCAGGACATCGTGAGGGTATCTCATTTTTGAGATAGAGAGAAGCAGCAAATCGGCTGGAAGCGCAGCCATTCTGATCACCCCGCACTCATCCCCTGCGCGCCGCCGAGCAGCTTCACGTTGAGCCGGCCGCCGTCGAACAACATCTCGTTCAGCGCGCCGTCGATGTCGTCAGCGGTGACATCCTGGCCTCCCCCGCGGGCGATGCTGGCCTGCGCGATGCGGCGCATCAGCTCCTTGATGAAGGCGGCGCTGACGCCGGCGGTGCGCTGCACCGCTGCATCAACGACGGGCAGTTCGAGCGGCAGGCCCTTGCCGTAGAGCCGGATCAGCTTGCCGCGTCCGGTCTCGTCGGGCAGCGGCACCTCGATGGCCTGGTCGATGCGGCCGGGCCGGCCGGCCAGCGCGCCTTCCAGCTCTTCCGGCCGATTGGTGGTCAGCACGAACAGGATGTCGCAATCCTCCTTCAGGCCGTCCATCTCGTTGAGCAGCTTGTTGAGCAGCGATTCCTCGCACGGTCCGCCCATGTCCTCGCGGTTGCGTGCGATCAAATCGACATCCTCGATCACGACCATGGTCGGCTGCAGCAGCCGGGCAAGGCTCATATAGGCGCCGAGCAGGCCGACCTGCTCGGCGGTGATGATCAGCGTTGTGTGGTTTGGCAGGTTGGTGGCGAGATAGCGGATGGTGTGGGTCTTGCCGGTGCCCGGTGGGCCATACAGCAGGATGCCCTTGCGGGTCGACTGGCCGAGCTTGCGCAGCAAATCGCGGCTCTCGACAAAACCGAGCACGTTGCGGTCGAGCAGCCGCAGCGTCCGGTCCGGCAGGATCACGTCATCGCGAGCGACCGTCGGCAGGCGATGCACGGTCAAGCCACGCGAACGTCCGCGATAGTTGGCGCCATCCTCGAGCGACAGGATCTTGCCGCGATAGGATCGCGCTGCATGCACAGCGGCCTCCAGCTCGGAGAAGGTGCGTTGCACGAAAGCATTGCCGGTCGCCCCGGCGGGCAACGCAAGCTCGATTCGCAGCGACGGCTCGTGATTATACTCGCGATGGAACGTCAGCAGCACGGCGTAGCGCAGTTCGCCGGTTCGGCACAGCCATAGTCCATTGGCAAGGCATTTTACCGGCTCGGCCTCGCCGATATCGACGTCGCGATATTGCGGCGGCGCGATCGCCGGCGCATTGCGGCCGGCCTTCATCAGCGCCGCGAAGTCGAGCGTCTCGTAGCGATATTCCTCATGGATGCCGAAGAAATGGATGGGATCGGTGAGCAGCTTGTCGATCGCGACCTGAACGTCGGCGCGCATGTGGCCCGGAAACTGTCGCGCCCGTGTCACGATCAGGTTGCGCGGAACGCCGGCGAAATGCCAGTCGAGCGCAACGTAAGCGGACCGAAACGTCTCGCCCGGCAATTCTTCCGAGCTGCGGCGTGCAGCGAGCAGGCAGTCGCTGCACAGCGATGCAGTCGTGCCGGGGATCAGAATCTCCGTCACGGCCCTCGGGGCTTCGCAGAGATCGCAGGGGCGGCTGGTGTCGGCGGATTCGGTGGTGATCATCAACGGCTGGCCGTTGGGGCGGATCAGCCACTTCGCCGAGTTGAAGATTGCCCGTGCGACCGGTCCCGGGTAGGGACCGCACGGAATGGCGCCCTTGGCCTCGATCAAGGCAGCGCAGGCGATGGCTTCCTGCTCGGATTTCCCAAACACCGTGCGCAACAAATCCTGCACGAATTCCAGCGGGGTCTCATCGTCGTCGTGAATGAAGAGCCGCACCGGACCGTCGTCGCTAAACACGTCGTGCATGAGACCCCCGAAACGCAATTGGGAACAAAAGAACAAAATAAGAACATCACGGCTTCTCCTGCGCGTCAAGCGAAAGATTCTGCCGTCTCATCCCTGACGTGTAGTGAGCCGATCGGCCGGGAACGCGCAGTGGAAGTGTAAACGCGGCTCAACGCCTGTGACGATTGTGTTGCGGTAATGCCAAGAGATGGCCGTCACAGCGGCAAACTTCCGACACACGATCGGGGCGAAAAGGAGTATCCGACATGGCGCGAGCGCGAGAGCAGATTCCTCCAAGGGTTTGCGGTCGCGCAGTTATTTATGAGGCCCTCGTGTCGCACAAACTTCGCCTTGCGCTGCTTCTCGTCTTCACTTTGTTCGTCTCTCCCGCGTTCGCGCAGCCGGCCGCCAAGCCGGCGCCGCCGCAAACCGTTACCAGCGACGCGCTGACGCCCGAGCAGGCGAAACGCGCGCTCGACACGCTGCAGGACGACAAGAAGCGCGGCGAGATCATCAACACGCTGCGCGCCATCGCCAATGCGTCGCCGCAGGCGGCGGCGCAGCCGGCGCCCGAGCAGCCGCAATCATCGATCCCGCTCACCGCCGACAGCCTCGGTGCGCAGCTGTTGCTGATGGTGTCCGAGCAGGTCGGCGAGATGTCGCGCGAGGTCGCCGACGTCGCGCGCACGCTGACGCATTTCCCGGCGTTCTATTACTGGTTCGTGCGTACCGCCAATGATCCGGTCGCCTATGGCCTCTTGATCGATATCGCCTGGAAGCTGGCGCTGGTGTTCGGCTGCGCGCTGGCCGCCGAATGGGTGGTGTTCCGCCTGATCAAGCGGCCGGTCGCGTTCCTGGAAGCGCGGCTGCCGCAGACCGCGCGCGTGCCGGTGCAGACGCTCGCCAGCGTCGATCCGCCGTCGTCGGTTGCCGACGTCACGCCGGCGCCCGAGTTGCAGCGGCGCCGGCTGAGCTTGGCGCGGGCCTGGCAGTCGCTGGTCCGGCTGCCCTTCGTGCTTGGGCGCCTGTTGCTCGAATTGCTGCCGGTCGTCGTGTTCGGCGGCATCGCCACCGCGCTGCTCGGCACCGAGATCGGCGATCAATCGACCACGCGGCTTGTGATCCTGGCCGTCGTCAACGCCTATGTGTTCTCGCGTGTCTTGATCTGCGCGGTGCGCGCGCTGGCGGGGCCGTTCGGCCTGTTCCGCGTCCGTGCCGAGACCGCGGCCTATATCGAGATCTGGGCCCGGCGCATCGTTGCCGTCGGCGTCTCGGGTATCGCCTTTGCCAATGTCGCGCTGCTGCTCGGGCTGCATCGCGCCGGCTATGCCGCGCTGATCCGGCTCGTGATGCTGGTGGTGCATCTCTTCGTCGTCGTCATCATCCTGCAGTGCCGCCGCCAGGTCGCCGACGCCATTCGCGCGCCGGCCGATCGCACCGGGCTTGCGGCGCGGACGCGCAACCGGCTCGCGGCGCTCTGGCATGTGCTGGCGATCGCGCTCGACCTCGCGCTGTGGGCGGTGTGGGCGCTCAACATCCGCAACGGCTATTCGCTGCTGCTGCAATATTTCGTCGGCACCATCGCGGTGCTGCTGGTTACCCGCCTCGTCACCATGGTGGTGCTGAGCCTGATCGATCGCGGCTTTCGCATCAGCCCGGAGCTGATCCAGCGCTTCCCGGGGCTCGAGACGCGCGCCAACCGCTATCTGCCGCTGCTGCGCAAGGTGGTCACGGCGGTGATCGCCTTCATTGGCTTCGTCGCGCTGCTCGAGGTCTGGGGCGTCGACGCCATCGTCTGGTTCTATGGCGGCCAGATCGGAAGCCGCCTGATCTCGGCGCTGGTGACGATCGGCATTGCCGCGCTGGCCGCGGCCGTGATCTGGGAAGTCGCCAATGCGCTGATGGACCGGCAGATCGACACCCTGTCGCGCGACGGGCATTACGCCCGCGCCGCGCGCCTGCGCACCTTCCAGCCGATGCTGCGAACCGCGCTGTTCTGCATGATCGTCGCGGTGGTCGGCCTCACGGCGCTCAGCGAGATCGGCGTCAATGTCGCGCCGCTGCTCGCCGGCGCCGGCATCGTCGGCATCGCGATCGGCTTCGGCTCGCAGAAGCTGGTGCAGGACCTCATCACCGGGCTGTTCCTTTTGATCGAGAACACCGTGCAGGTCGGCGACAACGTCACGGTGTCGGGCCTGTCGGGCGTGGTCGAGAACGTCTCGATCCGTACCATGCGCTTACGCGCCGGCGATGGCTCGGTGCACGTTGTGCCGTTCAGCGCGGTGACGACGATCACCAACTCCAGCCGCGGCGCCGGCAATGCCGCGGTCAGCGTCAACGTGTCCTACAAGGAGGACACCGACCGCGCCGGCGAGGTGCTGAAGGACATCGTCGCCCAAATGCGCCAGGAGACGGCGTATCGCGCATTCATTCGAGGCGACCTCGAATTGTGGGGCGTCGACAAGGTCGACGGCTCGGTCGTGACCATCGTCGGCCAGATCCGCTGCACCGATAGCGGGCGCTGGGCGGTGCAACGCGAGTTCAACCGCCGCATGAAGCGGCGCTTCCAGGAGGAGGGCATCGAGATCGCCTCGATGGGCCAGACCATCCTGATGCAGCTTCCTCCACCCTCCGAGCCCGATACCAACGCCCAGCCGCGCCGCGCGGCGGGCTGATTCCTGACCCTCATCCTGAGGAGCCCGCATAGCGGGCGTCTCGAAGGATGTAGGCCGCAGACGGGCCTCATGGTTCGAGACGCGCATTCGCGCTCCTCACCATGAGGGGCATTATCCGTCTCACGATTGCGATACGTCTCGCGACCGTGAGACGGTCGCGGCGCTCCTGAGCCCGAAGACCGGCGCGCAGCCGGCCGAAATCCGGCCGTTCTCACCCATTCCCTGCGACTTCCTCCGCTGGCACAGCGCTTGCTGATCGTCATGCAGTGCGCGGCAAGACGCATTGCATGACTGAACCCAACGCGAAGGAAGGAAACGCACATGGAGCTTGGCTACTTCACCATGCCCTCGCATCCGCCGGAGTGCGGATTGAAGGAGGGCCACGACTGGGACCTGCAGACGCTGCGCTGGCTCGACGAGCTCGGCTATCAGGAAGCCTGGATCGGCGAACACCACACCGCGCCGTGGGAGCCGCATCCGTCGCCCGACCTGCTGGTGGCGCAGGCGTTGCTGCAGACCAAGAATCTGCGCATCGGGCCCGGCGGCTTCCTGCTGCCATATCATCACCCGGCAGAGCTCGCCAACCGCGTCGCGATGCTCGATCATCTCTCGAACGGGCGCCTCAACTTCGGCGTCGCGGCCTCGGGCCTGCCGAGCGACTGGGCGATGTTCAATGTCGACGGCATGTCGGGCCAGAACCGCGACATGACCCGCGAAGCGCTCGAGATCATCCTGAAGATGTGGTCCGAGCCGGCTCCCTGGACGCACAAGGGCAAATATTGGACGGTGAGCAAGCCGGACACGATGTTCGACTTCCTCAAGCCGCACATCAAGCCGTTGCAGGGCCCGCATCCGCCGATCGGCGTCGCCGGCCTGTCGAAGAACTCCGACACGCTCAAGCTCGCCGGCGAGCGCGGCTTCATCCCGATGAGCCTCAACCTCAACCCGGCCTATGTCGGCAGCCACTGGGATTCTGTGGAGGCCGGTGCAGCCAAGACCGGCCGCAAGCCGAGCCGCAAGGACTGGCGGCTGGTGCGCGAAGTGTTCGTGGCGGATACCGACGAGGAGGCGTGGAAGCTGTCGACCGGCGACATGATGGGCCGGATGATGAGCGAGTACTTCCTGCCGCTGCTCGGCCACTTCGGCTTCAAGGACTATCTGAAGCATGCGCCCGACGTGCCTGATAGCGACGTCACCGTCGAATATTGCGCGCGCCGGAATTGGATCGTCGGCTCGCCGGCGACGGTCACCGAGAAGATCGAGAAGATCTACCGGGAGGTCGGCGGCTTCGGCGTCCTCTGTGTGTTCGGCTTCGACTACAAGCACAAGCCGGAAGCCTGGCGACACTCGCTGGACCTGCTCAAGAACGAGGTGATGCCGCGGCTCAAGCATCTCGGCGCCGAGTTCGAGAAGGCTGCATGACAGCTGCGCGGGGTGCGGGGCTTGCCTCGCACCCCGCCTCGCATATCTTGAACGGAGTGTTTTTTACCGAAGCATGATCCGGACCCGGAGGGCCGCGTTAGCGCAAAGTGCGAAGCGGTTTTCCGGGCAAGATCATGCTCAAACAGGGTTTGCGGCATGACGGTCGACGCACAGAGTTTCAAGCAGGCGATGCGCCATTGCGCGGGCGCTGTCGCGCTGGTGACGGTCGGCTCGGAGACCGGGCAGCGCACTGGCCTGACCGTGACCTCGGCCTGCTCGCTGTCGGACAATCCGCCCTCGTTGCTGGTCTGCGTTAACCGTAACGCCAGCGCGCATCAGCGCATCCGCGAGGAGCGCCATTTCGTCATCAACTTCCTGAACGAGGACCACGCGCTGCTGGCGCTGACCTTCTCCGGCCAGAAGGGCGTCAACGGCGACGACCGTTTTGCGTTTGGGCGCTGGACCACCGGCGCCACCGGCGCCCCGGTGCTGGAGGATGCCGTCGCGGCATTCGACTGCGTGCTGGCGCAGGAGCTCGAGACCAAGACCCATTCGATCTTCATCGGCGAGGTCCAGCACGTCCGCGCCGCGACCACGGTCGATCCGCTGATCTATCTGCGCAGCGGCTTCCAGAGCGTGCGCAACATCCATGATCCGATCGAGCTCGGCGACCTCGACGCGCGGCGTGTGAGCTGGAACGAGTTTTCGTAAGGCTTGCGCTTAGGGCCTTCCCCGGCATTTCCTCAATGATCTGCGCGCGGGCCATCTCGCCGACAGTAATTCGGGTACCTCTGCGGCTCTGCAGCGAGTCTAATCCTCGAACAGCGCGCGCTCATTGGCGAAGATGTCCGCGAGATGCCGGGCAACGGTGCCGACGAGAGGGTCATTTCGGTCGCGGCGCCTGGTGATGAGCCAAAGTTCGCGTGGCGGCGGGGCGTGCGCGAGTTTGCAGGCACACAGCTTCCGTTCGGCTCGGCCGATGAAATGCGGAAGCAGGGCTATGCCCGCGCCGGCCTGTGCGGCCGCGGCCTGCGCGGCCCGGTTGCTGGTCCGGAAGGACATGCGCGCATGGGGAAATTTCCGGGACAACCACAGCGCTTCGGGAAGATGGGCATTGGCCTCGTCGAAACCGACGAACACGGGCTCGTCGCCGGCGTCGATCCTGCGGCGGCAATCGGCGGTCGCGTAGAAGCCGAAACCCATCGACACGAGTCGCCTGGCGATGACATCGCCATCCTCCGGACGGCCAAATCGCAGGGCGATGTCTGCCTCGCGCCTTTCGAGGCTGACGGTTCGAAAGTCGGTTGCCAGATCGATGTCGAGTCCCGGCTGCTGCCTGGACAGCCTGGCGAGGCGATGGACGAGGAAGTTCTGCGAGAGGCTCGGGGCGCGTTGATGCGGACAAGCCCGGTCGGCGCGCCCGACGTACCTCTGTGGCCAAGCCTTGCTGCCGCGGCCTCCATATCGTTGGCGGCATCGAGCATGCGCGCGCCTCTCCGGGTGAGGACGTAACCGTCGGGACGCCGTTCGACCAGCCGTTCGCCGATCGCGGTCTCCAGTGACTTCACGCGGCGGGCGACGGTCGCATGGTTCACCGAGAGCGCACGCGCGGCTCCCGACAGGCTGCCGTGGCGGGCAAGTGCGGCGAACAGCCGGACATCCTCCCAATCGATCGCTGTGCGATTTTGATCAGCCATTGAGAAAGAATAGCGAATTCCGCTCAGGACGGGAGCTGGTTATTTGGGCTGACAATTGCGCGGGAGCAGTTCATGGCGGCACCGAATCTCACCTTGACCCTGGTCGGCGGTCCGACCGTGCTCATCGAGTACGACGGGTTTCGTCTGCTGACGGACCCCACCTTCGACCCTCATGGCGAGTATCAGGGAGCGTACAGCCCGGTGCGGCACAGGAAGACGGATGGGCCGGCCCTTTCGGTCGAACGGATCGGCAAGCTCGACGCAGTCTTGCTCAGTCACGACCACCACTTCGATAATCTCGACAATGCCGGCCGCGCGCTTCTTCCGCACGTCGGCATAACCTACACGACGGATTCCGGCGCGCAGCGTCTCGGCGGGAACGCATTGGGCCTTGCTCCATTCGAGACCCGCGTCCTCGAGAGCGATCGCAAGAAGTTGTTTGTGACCGCCACGCCGGCCCGCCATGGACCCGTCGGGGTCGACGCCGGCGACGTGGTTGGATTTGCGCTCGGCGCCGAGCAGCCGGGAGACCTGCTTTACGTCACCGGCGATACGCTTTGGTTCGAAGGCACCGCCGAGGTCGCGAGGCGGTTTTCGCCCAAGCTCGTTGTGCTGTTCACGGGCGCCGCGGAGCCCCGTGGCCGTTTTCCATATGACGATGGGCAGCGAGGATGCGCTGGAGGCTGCGCACGCCTTTCCCGACGCAGCCCTTGTCGCGGTCCACAACGAAGGTTGGGGCCATCTGCGCGAAAGCCAGGACCAGCTTTTGGACGTCTTCGCCAAGTTCAATCTGGCGGGCCGTCTGATCCGGCTTGAAAAGGGCAAGCCGCTGCCGCTGTCATGGTGAGCCGGCCGTGGCAGAACCTGAACACGGGGCTGACCGCGGCGCCGTTTGATGGCGTGGGCCCGGCGCGGCCATACGACCGCTGGCCGGGCCAACGCTCATGTGAGGCGTCGCTGTCCTTGCCGTGGTCCCGCGGACGCTGCGCTGCTATGACCCCGGCGTTCTCACGACCAGTTTGATGTTCAGGAGATTGACCCCCTTGAACGGGTTCGGCGCGCTTTCGATCGTTCCTGTGCCCGTCGCATTCGCATAGGCGCCCGTGCCCGAAAGGATCGTATATTCGCCGTTTGATTTTCCGTCCCTGATCGCGCCGGTGTAACGCGCGGTGATCGCGCCTTCCTCGAACGTGTAGGTGCTGTAACCGTAATAGGAGCCCGAGCCCTTCAGCATGTCTCCTGAATGGACGAACTCCTTCACCCCGATATGGCCGTCACTGAAGACGGCGACACCAAAGAACTTGCCGGAAACGACCGTCTGCCCATCGACGTTTGCTGCCTCGATGACCTTGAGGTCGACAGGCTTGGTGACGAGCTTGAACTCGAGCACCTTCTCACCCGCTAACGCGGTCGACCCCGCAACGACGATTGCCAGGCTGGAAACGAAAAAGGTGATAAAATTCCGCATAGACTCCTCCTGCGTTTGCTGAAATCAAATCAAGGAGTGCACAGCGGGCTAAACGTCATGCCCAGCATTTGCGTTGCAGCACGAAAGAGAGCCCGCGGTGATATCCCGGCAGCGGCCGAAGCTTTCGGTACCCCAGCACGCTGGCTGGAACGCACGCATTAGTTTACGCGACGGTAGAAGGTTCAGCAAGCATAGCCACCGACGGCTCGTGCGCATCAAATGGCAGGTTCCGCGACATCAGAACAGCCGTGGCATGCTATAGTGTGGTTGCATGCGAGCGAGCGACCGAGGATGGAGCGCGAACTCATCAGTTCTTCTCCCCGCTGCCGTGGTCGGCCGCGCGCGGCAACCATCGAAGTTGCAGCGGATCGACATACCCATGACGATTGCCGCGGGCAAATCCGGCAAGCATGTCTCGAGAAACCTCGTCACCGACAAGGAGTATCACCATGAAGATCGTTGTGATCGGCGGTACAGGACTGATCGGCTCCAGGACCACGGCCATACTGCGCCAGGGCGGCCATGACGTCGTCGCCGCCTCGCCGAAAAACGGCATCAATGCGATCACCGGCGAGGGGCTGAAGGAGGCGCTGGCCGGCGCGGCGGTCGTGATCGACCTCGCCAATTCGCCCTCGTTCGAGGACAAGGCGGTGATGGAATTCTTCGAGACCTCCGGCCGCAACCTGCTGGCGGCGGAGAAGCCGGCCGGCGTCAGGCACCACGTCGCGCTGTCGATCGTCGGCACTGACCGCACGCCCGAGAACGGTTACTTCCGCGCCAAGGTCGCGCAGGAGAAGCTGATCGAGGCGTCCGGAATTCCCTACACCATCATCCGCGCGACCCAGTTCATGGAATTCGTCGGCGCGATTGCCGATGCGAGCGTAGCTGGAAACACGGTCAGGCTCTCGCCCGGACTGTTCCAGCCGATCGCGGCGGAAGACGTATCCGCGCTCGTCGCCGATATCGCGCTCGAGCCGCCGCGCAACGGCATCGTCGAGATCGCAGGTCCCGACCGCGCGCCGTTCAACGAGATCGTGGCGCGCTACCTGAAGGCAAAAGGCGATCCGCGCGAGGTGGTCAAAGATCCCGACGCGCTCTACTGGGGCGGCCGGGTCGAGCAGCACTCGCTGGTGCCGCTCGGCGAGGCGCGCCTCGGCCGCATCGATCTGAACGAATGGCTGCGCCGCGCGCGACCGGCGGCGTGACGGTATCGGCTATTTGAGCCACACCAGCAGCGGAACGGGCGCGCGTCCTTCGCAGGACAGCGTGCCCTCGTAATTGCGCGTCTTGCGGGCGCTGTAGGTGCAGGGCGCGCCGTCCAGCACCAGCTCGGCGGTGACCTGCGAATCCGCACCCGTGATTTGCAGCTTGATTTCTCCGGCGCGTTCGTCCGGCCCGTCCTGCGTGCAGATGCCCACATGCTTCATCTTGAGCGGTCCGGAAAACTGCCTGGGCGTGCCCGGCGTGCTTTCGGTGAGATGTCCGGTCAGCTCCCATTCGCCGAGCACGCCGGCCTGGCCGAGGATCTCCATCGCGCCAACCGGCGGCACCTGGCCAAGCGATAGCGCAACGACGCCGAGCAGCGCCGCACCACCGTTGCGCCATGTCGTCAGTGGCATCACAGCTTGCTTCCGGTCGTCTGGTGCAATTCGATCAGCTCCGGCCGCGATAGATCGGCGTCGGCCGTGAGTCGGGCGATCTGATCAGCGCATTCCTGGGTCTTGGCCTGATCGCCGGCCGCCTTGGCGCTCTTGATCATGCCGAGATAAGTCGCCAGCCGGTTGGGCTCCTTCTTGAGCACGGCCTCGTAGGCGGCGAGCGCCTCCTTGGCCATGCCGCGGTCGAGCAGCATCGCGGCGTAGAGCTCACGCGCCGGCGCCAGCGGCCCCGGGGTGACCGGATGCTTCTCGGTCTTGTCTTCCGCCTCCGCGGCGGCGTTCATCGCGCCGAGCGCCTCGTCGTATTTGCCTTCCGCGTACAGCACCCAGGCGCTGGCGATCTGCTGCTGGATGTCGACGATGTTGGACCAGTAGGCGTCCTTCGTGTCCTTCAACTTATTGCGCAGCTCGACCAGCTTGGCGACGTCGGCCTTGGCGGCGGCGGGATCACCGGAGCGTGCGGCGCCGACCGCGCGGGCGAAATAGGTGATGGCGTCCGCATAGGCGTATTTGGTCGGATGCACTTCAAGCGCGGCAGCACCCTTCCAGTCGCCGCGTTCGAAGACATAGCGGGCCTGGCTTGCCGCCACCGCGAAGGGGCCTGCGAACCGGTCGAGCTTGAACTGGAGCTTGCCGAGCTCGTCGACCACCGCACGCGCCTCCTTGTCCTGGCCGAGCTGGAGATAGGCATAGACCAGATAGTCCATCGCGTGCGCCTGGTCCTGCTGCTCGCCGTCTTCCTTGGCGATGCGCGCGGATTCCTTGTTCGAGGCGATCGACTCCTTCCAGTAGCCGACGCGCGTGAAGATGTGCGACGGCATGTGCTGGGCATGCGGCGCGTGTTCGGCGATCTTGGCATAGCGCATCGCCGCGGGGAGGCCCTTCTCCGCGAGCGCCGGATAGTCGTAGAGATGGATCAGATAATGGGCGATGCCGGGGTGCTCGGGCTGGCGCGTGAAGATCGGTTCGAGCAGCGCCGCGCCTTTCAGCTGGTTGGCATAGGTCTTGTCGCCCGGCGAGGCCGCGACGTTGAGCGTGATCGCATAGGCGATCTGCGCCTCGTCGTCGTCGGCATAGTGCGTCGCGACCTGCTCTTCGGCCGCGAGGAATCGCTGCACGCGGGTGCGGTGATCGACCTTGTCGTAGTCGACATACATCGCCGCGATGGCATCGATGTATTCGCGCTCGCGCGGGGTGCTGGCATTCAGCGCCTGGCCTTTTTTCGCAGCTTCGAGACCGAGCGGAAGGTTTTCCGGCGGCGGCGGCGCGTGCGGATTGTAGAGATAGCTGAGCGCGATGCCCCAATAGGCGATGGCGCATTGCGGGTCGGCCTGCAGCACCTCCTCGAAGGTGCGTCGCGACGCGCTGTACCAGAACGAATGCTGATACAGCATGGCGCGATCGAACAGCTCCTGCGCTTCAGGCTTGCAGGATGTTACAAAATGGACTTTGCCCAATCGTTGCTCAGTAGAATCCGAGGCGGCAGGCTGCGAAATGGTCGCGGCAATGAGGCCAACGACCACAGCGAGGGGAAACCGTGTCATGGGACCCGCTCCGTGGCGTTGAAGGCGAAAACCGTACGATATCACCTTTCCCGCACCGCCGGAACAGCAGGGGCCGTTCTGGTCCAGCTGTCCAGCGCGATCCCTAACGCCTTGATCTTCCGGTACAACGTCGCGCGGCTGAGCCCGAGCGCCCTGGCGGCGTCCGTCACTCTTCCGTCATTGGCGCGCAATGCATCGACGATTGCGGTGCGCTCGCTCGCTGCGTGATCGGCCTCCACACCGCGCGCGCTGAACGGCGGCAGATCGAGATCGGCCTCGGTGATGACGCCGCCCTCGGCGGTGGCGCCGGCGAGCCGCAGCACGTGACGAAGCTGGCGCATGTTGCCGGGGAACGGATAGGCCATCAGCTGTGTCCAGGCGTCGGCCGCGATGCGGCAGTGCGGCGCTTCCTCGTCGGCGATCTGCGCGATGACGTCGCTGCGGTCGGCGCGTTCGCGCAGCGCGGGCAGGCGGATCTCCATGCCGCGCAGCCGGTAATACAGATCGGAGCGGAAGCTGCCGTCCTCCGCCATCCGCGCCAGATCACGGTGCGTGGCGCTGATCAGGCGGATGTCGACCGCGACAGGCTTCAGCGCGCCGAGCGGCCAGACCTCGCGGTTTTCCAGCACGCGCAGCAGCCGGGTTTGCAGCGAAAGCGGCATGTCGCCGATCTCGTCGAGGAACAGCGTGCCGCCAGAGGCCTGCACGATCAGCCCCTTCGATCCCTCGCGCCGCGCGCCGGTGAAGGCGCCGGCCTCGTAGCCGAACAGCTCGGCATCGATCAGGCTCTCCGGCATCGCCGCGCAGTTCAGGGCCACATAGTTGCGGCCAGCCCGATTGCTCGCGGCATGGATGGCGCGCGCGAACACGTCCTTGCCGGCGCCGGTCTCGCCATGCAGCAGGATCGGCAGATCGAGATTGCCGACCGTCATCAGCCGCTTCACGCCCTTGATCAGCACGGGATCGCGGCCCGCCAGCCTGTGCAGGCCCGAAAACTGTCCGGCCGGTTTTTCGCGCGGCGGCGTGGATGGTGGACGCGGCGATCGCGCCCGCACCGGCGGCGCCAGATGGCCGCGGCCCCACGGCGTGCCGTCGGCGCGGCGCAGCGCGACCGGCTCGTCCGTGGCCCGCGTCGCGCGATCGTCCAGTTGAATGAGATGCGACAGGTCGATGCCGTCGTCGAGCATCGCGTCCGTCAGGCCGAACGCGGCGCGCGCGGTGCGGCAGGCGCCGACCACGCGGCGGTCGTCGTCATAGGCCAGCATGCCGTGCCCGTCGCCGGGCAGCATCGCGATCCAGGAGGCGCGGTAGCGCCGGCGGAAGAACGACTGCTCGATCCGCCGCGTCGCCTCCGTGGTGACGGCGAGCGCCAGTTCATGCGCGCTGCGGCCGAGGTCGCTGCGGCACGAGGTGATGTTGACGGCGCCGGCGAGCCGCCCGGCATGATCGAACAGCGGCGACACCGCGCAGGTGAACATGTGCCACTGCTCGCGGAAATGCTCGTCGCCATGCACCAGGATCGGACGCTGCTCGGCGAGCGCGGTGCCGAGCCCGTTGGTGCCCTCGAAAGTCTCGGCGAAGTTCGAGCCGGTATAGATCTTCCATTCCAGGAACATCCGCGCGTAGTCGCCCCCGGGCAGCCGGCTCACCAGCATGGTGGCGTTGGGATCGGCGAGGTTGACGCAGTAGCCGGAGTCGTGGAGCACGCGGGCGAGGTCCTCGAGCTCGGGGATCGCGACCTGGATCAAATCCTCCATCGGCTCGGCGAGGTGCCGGACCTCGGCCTCGGTCAGGGTCTGCGGCGGGCCGCGCCGGGCCGGATCGAGGTTGTGACTGACCACGCAGCGCCGCCAGGACGCGGCTATCCGCGTCTCGGTGTTGACGCCGGCCACCTGGTTGGCCGCCGACAAAACACGGGCAACGTGATTTGAGGCCGAAAGATTGGCCATCCAGAGGTCTCCACCCCTAATTTTCCGCGAAGTCTGGCAGCCCATGGCCGAATGTCAATTGGCCGACGGGGTCGCGGGGTGGGGAGCATTTGGGGGGAGGCAGCTCTGTCCAGAGGATCAGCGAAGCGTAATCCGCCATTCCGAGCGGATCGGCTCCAACCTCCCCTTGAAAAGGGGAGGTTGCTTTGCTCGGCAGAGCAACGCGGGTGGGGATCCGCTTCGGGCAAAGGAGAAGGCAGACCGTAGCCCGGATGGAGCGTAGCGTAATCCGGGGCTGCTCTAGCCGGGGATGGTCCAGCCCCGGATTGCGCTCGCTGCATCCGGGCTACGGGGATGACTTCACATCGCCGGCGGTGAAGAGCACGAAACATCGCCGGCGGTGAAGAGCACGAACGAACGCCCCGCCGCCTTGTACGTGCCGTCGAACGCAAACTGCGCGCCCGGCGGCTCTTCCGGCGCGTTGGTATCGAGCAGCAGCGACCACTGTGGCCCCGCCGACGTCGGCGGCAGCTTGAAGTCGACCTCGCCGTCATAGCTGTTGAGGATGACAAGTACGGTGTCGTCCTCGGCCTCGCGCGCGATCGCGGTCTTGCGCGCGCGGCCGTCGAGCACGACGCCGAAACATTTGATCCAGCCGGTGGTCCAGTCGGCCTGCGTCATCTCCGTGCCTGCGGTGCTGATCCAGACCACGTCGCGGATCTCGAGCTGCGGATCGCGATCGCCGGAGAGGAAGCGACTGCGGCGCAAGATCGGATAGTCGCGCCGCAGCTTGATCATCCGCTTGGTGAAAGCGAGCAGCTTCCCGGCGTCGTCGGAAAAATTCCAGTCGAACCACGAGATGTCGTTGTCCTGGCAGTACGCATTGTTGTTGCCGCGCTGGGTGCGGCCGAACTCGTCGCCGCCGAGCAGCATCGGCGTGCCCTGCGAAGCCAGCAGCGTCGCCAGCATGTTGCGCTTCTGGCGTTCACGCAAAGTGCGGATATCCGGATTGTCGGTCGGGCCCTCGGCGCCGCAATTCCAGGAGTGGTTGTCCGACGAGCCGTCATTGTTGTGCTCGCCGTTGGCTTCATTGTGCTTGTTGTTGTAGCTCGCCCAGTCGTTCAGGGTGAATCCGTCATGGGCGGTGATGAAGTTGACGCTGGCCCAGGTGCGGCGGCCCTCGCGGTTGAACACGTCGTGCGAGCCGAGCAGCCGCGGCGCCAGGCTGCCTGGCGCCGCCTCGCCGCGCCAGAAATCGCGCACGACGTTGCGGTACTTGTCGTTCCATTCCGCCCAGCCCGGCGGGAAGCCGCCGACCTGGTAGCCGCCGGGGCCGCAGTCCCAGGGTTCTGCGATCAGCTTGACGGTCGCGAGCAGCGGGTCCTGGTTCATCGCCTTCAGGAAGCCGGACTGCTCGTCGAAGCCGTAGACCTCGCGCGCCAGGATGGTGCCGAGATCGAAGCGGAAGCCGTCGACATGCATGTGGCCGGCCCAGTAGCGCAGGCTGTCCATCACCATCTGGATCACCCGCGGATGCGACAGGTTCACCGTGTTGCCGGTGCCGGTGTCGTTGATGTAGTAGCGCCGCTTGTCCGGCAGCAGCCGGTAATAGCTCGCATTGTCGATGCCCTTGAACGACAGCGTCGGGCCGCGCTCATTGCCTTCGGCGGTGTGGTTGTAGACGACATCGAGAATGACTTCGAGCCCGGCGCCATGCAGCCGCGACACCATCTCCTTGAATTCGCGCAGGCTGTTCGGCACGTCGGCGGCGTAGCGCGGATCCGGCGCGAAGAAGCCGATGGTGTTGTAGCCCCAGTAATTGGTGAGGCGCTTGTCGAGGAGGTTGCTGTCGTTGATGAAGGAATGCACCGGCAGCAGTTCGACCGAGGTGATGCCGAGCGCCTTGAGATGGTCGATCGCGGCGTTCGAGCCGAAGCCGGCATAGGTGCCGCGCAAATGTTCGTCGACGCCCGGGTGCTGTTTGGTGAAACCCTTGACGTGGGTCTCGTAGACCACGGTCTCGTCCCAATGCACGTCCTGCCGCTGCGCTTCCTGGATCCAGTCGAAATTGGGATCGACCACCACGCATTTCGGCATGAACGGCGCGCTGTCGCGCTCGTCGAAGGTGAGGTCGTCGCCGCTTTCCATCTTGTAGCCGAACACCGCCGGATTCCACGTCAGGCTGCCGGCATGGGCGCAGGCGTAGGGATCGAGCAGCAGCTTGTTCGGATTGAAGCGGTGGCCGCCGTCCGGCTGGTAGGGGCCGTAAACGCGATAGCCGTAGAACGTCCCCGGCTGCACGCCGTTGATGAAGCCGTGAAACACCTGGTCGGTATATTCGGGCAGCTCGAAGCGATGCGTCTCGCGCTCGCCGTCGAACAGGCAGACCTCGACCTTGGTGGCGTTGGCGGAAAACACCGCGAAATTGGTGCCGTGGCCGCTCCAGTGGGCGCCCAGCGGATAGGGCAGCCCCTCCTCAATGACGTAATCGGACATCGGTCCCCCAGCCATGAGATCAACCTGCAACAAACGCCGCCGCGCGGAAAACGTTGCATGGGCCATTTTAGGAGAGTTTGCCCCTGGCCTGTGTGACGGTTCAAACGCGACGCCGCTCTCTCCGTTCGCCATTCGGGGCATACGAAGCGTATGTGTGACTCACTGAGCGCGCAACATATTCACTGTCGTCCCGGCGAAGGCCGGGACCCATTACCCCGGATATCAGTTGGTTGGCGATGCTGGGGCCGCAGCCTGCTTCAACAATTCACCCCGTGGTTATGGGTCCCGGCTTTCGCCGGGACGACAGCGGGGGGCTTGTTGAGTGCAATGCTAAATCAGCCGCATGCCCTTGAAGCTGGTATGCCCGTTCTTGCCGACGATGATGTGATCGTGCACGGCGATCCCGAGCGGCTTGGCGATCTCGACGATCGCTTTGGTCATCTGGATGTCGGCCTGCGACGGTGTCGGATCGCCGGAGGGGTGGTTGTGCATGAGCCTGCGGCGTCTATTATCTATTTGAGTTTGCTGTTATTTTAGATTCTGATCGAGCTGTAGGAGGCGGAGACTGGGGCATGTAGTGGGTGATTGTTCGTGATAGTCACGAGAGTTCACGCTCGGTCCTGGCCGCTTCGATTGGAGTCCTTGTTTCAATGCCCGATCTGTCCGTGACATGCATTTCAGTGCGTATCGACGGCTTACGGACACCGCCGAAAGCATCAGCCTGAATGCTCAGGTTTTCCGTTAACGTGTCCTTTCATCGACGGCTTCCTCCAATACGTGCAACGTATCGCGCCGCTCGAACAGTAAAATTAGCTCTCTGACCCGGGCCGATTTGCGGTCGCCGGGAATTTCGTCAATGTCCACGCCCAGGAGAAAGCAAAGGTTCTTAAACTCTTCCATATCGAACGCCGTACACAGCTCATCGAACAATTTCTTACGTTGAGCTATCGAAATACGCGACTTCGTTGCCGCTACCGAAGCAACGGACTTCGGCCACGCCCCCTCCGAGAGGGAAACTGGGCGCGACTCAATGAAGCTTCGCAAGCACGAAGCCGCGGAATACGCTGCGTACTCTTGCCACATGTCATTCTTTTTGCCGTCGGCGAAGTCGCAGATGGCTCGGATCGTCAAGAATCCCACCTTCTTGACAGCGCTGAATGCCGCAGAAGCGACTCCTGCACTCTCCATCTCAATTGCGATGAGATCGCGTTGCAACGACCGAAGCTCTTGGGCAGCCTCGCTTGAAGCAATCACCTTCTCTCCAGAGGCAATTGGTCCGACATGAATTCTCGGCTCGATGGCGCTCGCGCTTTTCCCATCGGGCCTTGAAGGCAAATGTGCGCGCCACGTTGAGTCGGTCAAGTTCAGTATTCCATCCACGAGGATGGGGTCCGCCTGAAATTGCCGAGCTCGATGCTCCTGATGATTGGGTCGAACCTTCGAGAGCTCATAATAGAAAATGGAGTTCGAGGCCACGATATCGCCGAAGCCCTGATCCTTTCTAGAGATTCCACCAGCAATTCCATTCACAAGTACAAATCGCGGCTTCCATTTGTGGATGAGGTCCGATGTCGCATGTGCGGCATCGAGATTTCCCATCGAATGAAGGAGAGTGGCAACAACTCGATACGAGCCGCCGCGTCTTGTTGGAATCGTTCCGCGAAGGTACGTGCGGGTCGAATCCGATGTCGACGAAATCGGTACCAGCTCAGGAAAATAATGCTTAAGCGCAGCCAATTCCTTCCGCAACGCGACGACAACTGCGAAGTCGACTGATTCGTCCTCCACCTGTCGCGAGAGGTCGGTAGCCTGCTTGTCAGTAAGCTCGACAGCAACCGAGCTGAGAAATGCTGCGACGCGGCTCTCATGGCGCCGTTTCATGAGAAGCAACGAATCCGCTGTGTAAGTGGTCGGATCCTGATCGACCAAACGATGATGCGTTGGACATAGGATGATCAAGTTGTCTGCGTCGTTGCGCGACTCTTCGGATTGCGCGGGATCGAATCTCGGCCCCCCGGGAGAGGCCGCACGAATGTGGCAGAGTTCGCCCAGTAATGCGCGAGATTGAGGCTGAACGAGCTGCGTTGTACATCCCGGGAAAGCGCATAGGCCCCCCGAAGAAGCGAACAGAATCTTTATCGAACGATCACTGGGTTGTCGTCGCATAGCACCTCAAGCACGCTCCGCATGCCGTCGCCCCGTAGTCAAGAGATCATAGCCTTCAACGCCCATCAACCGGATACGTGTCGATAAGCCGACACTTTGTGGCTAACGTTGCTATTGAGCAGGCCGTCTAGAGCTGCGCGACATCGAGTAGCCTTCTAACTCTTCTTTGCGGGGGGCATGTTCTTTCCATTTGCATCGTGGAGGCATTCGCGCTTAAGTTGATCATATTGAAGGTCCGTCTTAATTGACATGGCGTACTTCCGCGCGGAAACGCGACGGGGGATGGATGATCGACTCTCTTCGCGTTGCAAAAACAGCAAATTTTCACATTCTTAAGCGGCAGATGAGCAATGCCGCATTGGATGACCTTTTTCGCCAAGTTCGGGCAAGCCAGCCCTCGGCCTCCCAAAACATATTCTACCATCGGCGCGTCCAAGCTGGGCGCGCGCGTTGGTCTGCGATCTCCTTCCTCTATGACCGCTCGCCTTCATTCTTAACCGAAGACGCAGGAATCCGAGAACGAATCTGCGGATTTATTCTTTTGATCGAATATCGCGATCATCTCGCGATTCTTAAATCCAAGCTCGATCTTCCGGCAGGATTTTTCACCCGCTATCTCGGTCGAGTATCAGCCGAACGCGTGGATCGTGCGGTCGCACGGCAGGGAGCGGTGTTCGAAAAGATTCGGCTTCGAAACATGTCGGTCTCCAAGCACGTGATGAGGAGTAAAACGTTCGAAGCCGATGACCTACAAAATGTTGTCGGGCCTGCTGGCGCAAACCGGTATGTGCCCCAGGCGTACGCGGTCCGGTCGGGAACTGACCACTATTCTACAACTCCTAGCACCGGCAGGATAGGGCAGCGGTCTGATCGGGTCGATCACCTCGCACTTGTGGAGTACGCGAAATCTGTAATTGACGAGCTGGTAGGTGGAAGAGCTGCACCTGCCAGCTTTCTCCGTACCTTAGCCCGCGCTATCGATTTGGCGAGTATTGGCGGCACCGCGCGTCCAACAAGTTTTGCCGTCGACGTTGCGGGATTTGTTGATGCGATCCATGTCGATCGCGAAATCAGACTTGTACATGAAGATAGCGGTAGACTCACTCAACTCTCCAAGCATGAAATCGATGCAGCGTTAAATGAGCTCGATCGTGCGTTTAGGGTCAGCGGCGACGGAAAGAGGATGGATATCTTCGACGGTGCTGATTCGGTTGGAGCAATTGCAATCAACCAAGCTCGCGTAGCATTGCGTGACTTGCAATTGCCGATCACTGCCGGCATCGAGGTCGAAAGTACAGAGTATGCTCTCGGTCACGATCCAAATCGGATCTCGCTCCGACGCTACATCGATCGCGAGGATAAGTTCATATTGCTGTTCGACGCCCTCTCTTTAGCTTACATCGACGGGACCTTGTTCCGCGACGAAGGCTTTGTAGATGGTGGCGCAGCCCTGTTGCGCCATTTGCGCTCTGATCCGCTCCTAGACGGAGTGACTGATGAAAAGGGTAACTTTTCGACGCGAAAGGCCACCTTTGATGCTGACTCCACTTTCGGTGTGATCGAAGCGAGTGTTGCGGACGGGGACGATGTGCTTGTGTGCGACGATCTTGGCGACGAATGGGCGGACTATATTGGGCTAAACAACTCCAGCAGCCCGCCTAGAATTACCTTTTATCACGCAAAGCATGGTCCACTATCGCTCGGTGCTGGGCCGTTCCATATCTCCGTGAGCCAAGCAATTAAGAACTTGCAGCGTATGAGCCTTCCGCCGGAATCGATGGAAGCGAAAATTCGTGGTTGGAACAGCAAGTATGTAAGCGGTAGCGGAGTCAAAACCCGGATCAAGAGGATTGTCCGAGGCGATGCCGACGAGCTAATGAACGAATTCGCTCAAGTGCGGCTTGCGCCGGATGCAATTCGTCGGGTCTTCATCGTGACCTCTTCGCTGAGCCGCGGTGCTGTTGAAGAGGCGCTAAAGGAAGTCGCAGCCGGCCAAGCGCCAGACCCATACTTCGTTCAGCTCTATTGGCTGTTGATGTCATTCTTCTCGGCGTGTACCGAAATGAACGCACATGGATACGTGATCTGTCAAACTTAGCAGGCGCTGATCACGGAGTCGGTATTCGAAACTGCGATTTGGCTATTCCGGCTGTTAAGGCCCGACAGCCGGCTGACTGCTAACCTATGCGCAGTTGTAGTAAAGAGCGCGTGCCATGCTTACTTTGCAGCAGATGGAAGAGGTAAGGGTTCGCCTAGCGCAGCAACTGATATTCTACATGCCCGTTAAGCTGTTTCCTATTGCGCAGAAATTAGCGTTTCCGATTCTTTTAGAGTTCACACGACTAGTGGATTTTAGGAATCTGGAAATTCCACCAGAGAAGATCAAAATTACTGACTTGATCTACGAAGACAGGCTTCCGTCAGTGTTCGAGTCGTTTATCGCTCGGCGGTTTTCCGAGGGGAATAAGCAAGCGGAGTTGCGAGTAGCGGGAATCATTACACCAGATCACAAGATCGTCCTGGCAGATCGTAAAACGGCAGAGGGATTTCTAATAAAGGCAAACTCAGCGGTTTGGTATGAAATTGTAGCAAGCCTGCAATCGGATTGGAGCCAAGCGTATTCACTTTCTGCGACGCGTTGGGAAGAGATCGTCGCTGGTGCCTTCGATAAAGCGGGGTTCGACGAGGTGACATTAACGCCACGCTCAGGGGATCACGGACGGGATGTCATAGCTGTTCGAAGGGGGTTGGTTGCATCAAGATCATAGGATCGGTGAAGGCGTATAAGCCGAGGAACGAGGTTTCATATGATGACATTCGTGCATTGCTGGGCGTACTCAGCGGGGAGCAGAATGCCTCTAAGGGAATCCTGACTACAACGTCGGACTTTCCGCCAAGGCTAATATCTGATCCGTTCATAACTCCCTTTCTGCCGACGCGTCTCGAATTGATGAACGGTGACAGCCTTCAAAAGTGGCTTGGTGGCCTCCTGAAAAAATAGGCTTCTCCCGTTCGGATACATGCCTCTACGAGAGAGGGCTTGGGTCCGGACTTAATTGATCCACCAGGTAATCGCAGCGGCGAGGAGGATTGCGGACAGGAAGATGTCCGCGCGCTTGTCGCATCGGGTTTAGGGAATATCGAAGGTCCGTATGAACCCGTGCGATCGATTGTTGTCGTAGAGCCGGAGGGAAAGATCCGATTTGGGCATCCAGACGCGGCCGACCTCGACCGCCAGGGAGGCGGGAAGCGCGGGAAAAACATGCAGCAGCGTTCCCTCGCCATGCCGAGCCTTGATGCGGTCGTAGAGCCGTCGGAGTTCGCGCCGAAATGCGGCCTGATCGTCAGCTCGCCGCAAGACGTCGTTGTGAGGTTGATCCGCGCAGAGCGACCAGATCGCGGCTTCGTCGCCGAGAACCGCCTGGAGTCGCGCGTCGGTCACGGTAGCGCTGACACCGAGCTTTAGCGCGACCGAGCCTGACAGCCCGATATCCGGTTCGGTGACCTGGAATGTGATCGGGGGGCCATCGGACGCCCATCGCCAACTCGCGGGTTCGCGATGCCTTTGATGAACGACGGCCGGAACGATATCGCAGAGCAGCCAGCCAAGCTCGATCAGCAGCGGCTGCGGTGCGAGTGCGAATACGCTTAGATGCCTAATCTCCTGTCGCTCTACGCGGCCTCGCACCTTCGCTTCGAACTGGCGTCTCAGGTTCTCGCGCTGGACCGTCCAATAGGCAGGCTCGTTGTCTCGAAACGCACAGCCTACCATTTCAAGATCCAACCTCTGGCCGCTGGCTGGGTGGCGGTCGGGCGGCATCGCCGAAAAGATCGCCTGCGTCGATACAAGCGCCTCGTTGTCACAAATGCTCGCCCCAAACCTGATGACGTGAGATGCCCGGTCTTCGTCGATGCCGGCAACGATCGCGATCCGGCCCTCGTGCTCGGCTTTCATAGTTAGCAGAACAGATTCCGGATGATCGGCGACGGCGTCAAGATCGATCAGCTTGTGATGTCGGGCGCACATCAACATTAGATTTTCCAGACTACGCGCGAGCTGAGTCGACCGGATCGGATCGCCGCGCGGGCCGCCTTCGACGTCAGCCACGATGTGTGCGATGAAGCCGAAGATCCCGTCTTGCCGCCCGGCCACCAGGTCGCCGACCAAATCAGTATTGCATCCACGATATTGGCAGCGGCCAGCAGCCCGCGCCCACAGCGCCGATTGGACCTTTTGCGGAATGCTGCTCTTAGACACCGACGCCACCTGCTACGACGTGGCGGCCGCTCGCTGTCCATTGACCCGTTGCGCGCCAGCCCTCGTAAGCGGCAAGCCACTCGATCACCCAGGGCACAGTTGTCTGCGAGAGGCTGTCGAACGGCGACCAATCGTCGGAATCGGGATCGAGCATGCATAGCGTCACTTCGCCATCCGAACCGTAGTACACGTGAGGGAGCCTACCCTCCGGGTCGCCCGGACGGTGCCGTAACGGCGGTGACAAGACTTTGACGCGTGGCTGGAGAATGCGCACGTCGAGCCGTTCGATCACCAGCGGCGCTCGATAAGTGATCTCGACCTGAAACGTCTGAAGCAAAGGCCGGAGAGGGCCCTGCCACGCCGCGATTGCGCCGTGGCGGCCGATGAGTTTCAAGTTCGGCCACAAGGAAGCCATGTCAGTGATCTGGGCGTCGACCGTCATCACCACTTATCGGCGCTCTCCCATGTTGGTGTGTGCGCGAGCCGCGACTGGCGCCAGGCTGGTCGCCGCGCCGATGATCGCCGGCGCGGCGGGAACGAACAGGCCGCCGGAGCGCGTATAACCATGCTGCCGTGATTGAACTTGGCGCCCGAGCCGCTGGTTGAAAGCTTTGACAGAACGCGTGACGACCCGGTCCCCGAACTGCCCGCGCAACCACTCCTGCAAGTCCTCCAGCTGCACGTCGCCGGTGCGGGCGGCTTCGAGCCCGTTAGCGAGGGTGTGCAGGTGGCGAGAATAGGTTGTCTGTTGCAGCTGAGATTCTGGCCAACGGTCGGTGAAACGCTCGACCGGAAATTCGGGGTTGGGCACGACCAGGAGCTGGCCGCGCTTCGCGGCGTCGTCGATCGCGCGGGCCGTCCAGCGCGCCTGCCGGATCAGCATTTCCGCAAGCCTCATGCCCGGACGGGCGGCATGGCCGGCATGGCACGACAACATCACCGATGGCGGGATCCGGCCCGTCTCGGTCGCGTAGGCGATGTTGCGGTGCCGCTTGATTAGCTGCAGCGCGACCGTCGTCACGCTCTTGATGATGAGCGGCGTTTGCGGCGGAACGTCCTCGACGTCCGCTGCGGCGAAGGCGATTCCGGCCTGTTCGTACAGCTGACGATTCAGCGCCAGCGCGAACCGCTCCTCGGTAGGCGTTCGGGCGCAATACCACTTCCCGAAGGCATATGAGTTCATCGGCACATAGCGCGCCGGGTCGCTGCGAGTCCCCTTCTTCGCATGCGGGATCTCGCCTTCCTTCTCCTTCGGCGCCCGCCGCCGCGACGGCGTAATGTCAAGATGCATGCCGTCGGCGTAGTAGAGCGTGATGCACCGAGTTTGGCGCACGACCTTGCTTACCGGGTAGCTCTCGAGTGCGGCTTCCAGGTCATCCAGCAGCGCCTCGGGACCGAGGTCGGGGCCTTCGATCTCGGCGACGATATCGAGATCGTACTCGTCGTCCGTGCCGCGGGTCGACGTGGTTGCGTCGATTGCCATGGAGCCCTGGGGATAGAAGCAGGCGACCCTGCCTTCGAGCGGACTACCGGGTCGTTCGATGTAGCGTCGGACCGCCTCATATCGCTCGACCGCCTTGGCATGCAGGCCGGGCGGAAGCTGAATATTGATGGCAAGCTCGGCGAGTACCGCGTCCAGCGGGTCGGCAAAGGGATCATCAGGCCGATCATCGCGGCGCAGGGACGGAAAATTCGACATCGATATTGGTCCTCTTCTTTGAATGACCTCCGCGCGCCGATCCGACCGGATCGCCCTGGTGAGCGATCCGTTGGGTTATCCTTTCGGCGGGAAGGGATCGTTTCCGTAGGAGTTGGCGTCGCGAATGCGGCCATCGGGACGGTGGATGACGACTTCGCCGTGCTCGCGAAGCGCAGTGCTACGCGCCGCCTCCGTCGCCTCGGCTTGGGTGTGATGGGTGGACCCCACCCGCAACGCCCCCTCACGTCGGGTTGCCCAACCTGATTCGTGCGGCACGACATGAATGCGCTTCGACATCTCGGTTCCTTCGCCTCGTCGGTGAGCGTCGCGCTCTCCGGCGGGATATGGATTCCTGAGATTGGCCAATATGTCAAGTAATGATCACACTAGTAAGTTTGTAATAAGCACATAATGTTTGCGGGATTGACATTATGCCCGAAGCAGCGCAAACATCGGCGATGGCGGGCAATCCGGTCTATATAGCGTTCGGCAACGCGGTCTCGACGCGGCGCAAGGCTCTTTCGCTGACCCAGGCCCAGTTGGCGAGCAAAGTTAAGATGTCTCGCGCGTCGATCGCCAACATCGAGAGCGGCCGGCAGAACATATTGCTGCACCATGTCTATGCCCTCGCCACCGCGCTTGATTTCGCGAAGGTCGCCGACCTGCTGCCGCCAATGCCGCATAAGTCCATCGGGGAGGAATTGAAGATGACGCTGGTCAATGAGAAGCTTTCGAAGGAGTCGCTGTCCGAGAACGCGGGCGCCCAGGTCGCTGATTTGATCAGCAGCGCGCTCGCGCCACGCCGCGGCTCTAAGGTCGGATCGTGAGGGACGCTGATCCAGGTCGAGCGCGCGAAGCTGCGCGCTCGATCCTTCGGGAGTTCGGCGTTTCAGCGCCGCCCGTCCCTGTCGAACGCATCATTAAATCGCGCAAGATCGTCCTTCAGTACGCACCGCTGGAGGAGGATCTTTCGGGCATGGCCTATATCAAGGACGGCATCGGCATCATCGGCGTCAATGCGCTACATCATCCCAACCGCCAGCGTTTTTCCGCCGCCCATGAACTCGCCCATCATGTGCTGCACGACGAAGACATCAGACAAGCCGTTCACGTCGACAAGGGGATACGCGTTCTCTTCCGAGATGATATCTCAGCGCTCGGAACCGAACCGATAGAGATCGAAGCCAACGCCTTCGCCTCAGAGCTGTTGATCCCCGGCGACCTCTTAGCCGCCGTCTTGGAAGGCGGTGGTGTGGATCTCGAGGACGAGGCAGCGATTGAGGGTCTCGCGCGCCGGTTTAGGGTAAGCCCGGCGGCGATGCGTTTCCGGTTGACTCGTTGGTAGCACACCCATGAGCTTCGTCTTTTTCGACACCGAGACGACGGGGCTTAAGCGTGGCTTCGATCAGATTCTCCACTTCGCCGCTGTTCGCACCGATGAAAACCTGAACGAGGTGGCTCGGTTCGAGACGCGCTCGCGCCTTCAGCCACATGTGCTTCCCCATCCTTCGGCGCTTCGGACGAACGGATTGCCGATCGAGTCGTTGACTGATTCCAGCCTGCCGTCGCACTACACCATGGTAGGAGATATTCGCCGGACCTTGATTTCCTGGAGCCCTGCGGTTTTCGTCGGCTTCAACTCCATCCGCTTCGACGAGGAGATGCTGCGCCACGCCCTCTTCCAGTGCCTATATCCGGCATATCTGACAAGTAATCATCGAAACTGCCGCGCCGATGCGCTCAGTCTGGTGATGGCCGCCGATGCCGTGTCGCCTGCGCAACTAGTTGTGCCGGTCAGCGAAGAAGGGCGGCGGACATTTCGCTTGCAACAGTTGGCGGCGGCAAATGGCGTCGCACATGCTCGGGCACACGACGCGATGTCCGATGTGCTTGCGACGCTCGAACTGAGCCGATTGGTCTATCGAAGGTCTCCGGAGTTGTGGCAGCGCTTCGTGCGCTTCTCGAACAAAGCGACCGTCGCGGATTTCATTGAGGTCGAAGACGGCTTCGTGTTGACCGAGTTTTTCGGCGGCCAAGCTTATCATACGTCGGTCGTCTGCATCGGCAGGGATCCCGATCAGGCCAATGGCCGGCTTTGCTTGAGTCTCAACGAAGACATGGGCCGGCTTGCCGCGATGAGCGATCTCGAACTGCAAGTTCATCTGACGCAGAAGCCAAGTCCGATTCGTCGCTTCAGGATCAATGCCGCGCCCACGCTGACGGCGTTCTACGACGCTCCCGAGCATATGCTGGATGGCGGTTCGATGGGCGCCACCGGAGACCGGGCCTGTCTCATGAAGGCGGACACTGGTCTGTGCGCGCGGCTTGTGGCTGCTTACATGGCTGCGCGCGAGCCCTACGCATTATCTCCGCACCTCGAAGAGCGCATCTATAGCGGCTTTCCCGGTCCTGCTGATGAGGCACGCATTGCCGCGTTCCACGATGCGCGATGGGAGGACCGCCTCGCGATCGTCCAGGGCATGGAGGACGAGCGACTGCGCTGGTTCGGGCTCCGGTTGATCTATTTCGAAGCGCGCTCGGTTCTCCCCGAACCTACTCGATTGGAGGTCGAGCGCTACTTGACCGATCAGATGACAGGCGACGGTTCGGGCTGCCTCACCATCGATCAGGCGATGGCAGAGACGGAAAGGGTGCTTGGCGAGTTCGCCAGTCCAGATGATCTTCTGATCCAATATCGCACGTATCTGCAGGATCGACTGGCGCGGCTTGAGGCCTATCGGACACGGCTGATTGCCTGAACCGACCGGTTCGGAGCGCTCAACTCAACGTCGCCTTCTCTGCGCTGAGTATTTGGTCACGGACGGAGTGCCGCGAGGACATGGCGTCAGTGTTGAGCCGACTTATGATGAAAGCGGTGGTCTGACGGTGCACCGCTGAACAGGGGAAACGCAGCGCGGTTCGCGATTTTAGCTCCCTATCATTCCGAGCACAGCAACCGAGTCGTTGTCTCGAGCGTGCCAGCGGATTGAGTCATCATATTAGAGCGCGATTTTGTTTTTCTCAAGCTAGCTCACGTTCAGTTCTTTCGACGCACTACAAATCACCAGATTTCCCCGATCCCATGCGTCAAGCTCGTCCACCGGGTATAAGACGGCTTTGCCGATCTTGATGTATGCAGGCCCAGTTCGCATTGCGCGCCAATTCCGCAGCGTACCCACGGAGACCTCGCCACGGTATCGTGCAGACACTTCCTCCGGTGTCAGGAATTTGGACTCCGTCATTCGTCTTCTCCATCACTCCGCCGCACGAAACGTCACGGTCGAGATGACTGAGATGTTGGCACCCAGAATGACGGAAGAAAACGATATTCTCGATGACCCCGCATAGCTCGCGTCAAACGCGAGCGAGTTAACGCGTCAGCCTGCGTTGATAGCCGCAAGATAGCGTAACGGAGCGTAGCAAAAATACTTGCGGCTCTCGGCCGCAGGTACACTGACCAATCGCGAAGATCGGAAGGTCGTCCTTGTAGGAAGTGTCTTTGGTTAGAAATGCCTTGAGCTGATCGTCTCCCAACCCGTATCCGTTGTCTTTGCAGGAAACGATCATGGACTCTCGGTCGTCGAGCATGTCAGCTCGAATAAATTAGACGTCGATTTCAACCAGCATGTCCGTTTCAGAGGCGTCTTCGTGCTTGCGGATAAGGAATGAGTCGGTCGCATTTGAGATCGGTTCCTCAAAAACGACATACAGGTTCGAGCTGATCTTCGTATTCTTGATGCTGCCCCTGATATCGAACGTCATTTTCGTTTCAATCGCTGACGTTGTGGTCTGTGGAGGATCGTTCTGCCGGTGTGTGGGACGTCAAGTCAAGCTGTCGTATGAAAATGGCGAAAGCACCCGCCAGTTGGCTCCGATGTTCAGTTCCCCTTGTTTGCGCGCGCACTAACTTTCCGAGCTGGTCCATCGGGTTACGCAGCCTGTTGCTCCGATGATATGGCGAATTCCGGCGGTGCGCCTTTGAGGGGAAAGCCTTCCCCCTGGTCGGCGCCGCGGTCGCCGACGCACCCCCTTCTGCGGGGAGACCCCGCAACGCCCCCATTAGAGTGAGAGGACGGATCGGCTTCGCCGTGACGGGTTGATGATCGGAGGAGAGGCCTCCGGCGCCCGTCATGGAGATTGTCCCATGACCCAAGCAGAAGTTTTGATCGCTGCCCACGACTGCGCCGGCGGCTACAAGGTGGATGTGAGTCGCGGCGAGCGCATCGGCCGCGTTTCATCCGAATGGTTCTCGCGGCCGGCGGACGAACGCTATCTGTCCTTGTCGGATCTCTACTCCGCCGTGCGCAGCCGGAGCGAGCGCAGCCGGACCCGAACGGTCGAGAGCACCGCGATCCGAGTGGAGGCCAACCGCGACGATGCCGAGCGCCTGACGCTGATGCTACCCGGTTGCGACGCGCCGATCGCGCCGACTCATTGGAGCTTCGGTCAACTTGCCAGCTTGGTCGGAGCGCCGGCGGCTTACCTCCGTCAGCTTCCGGCACCGCTCGCTGGCATCAACCTGCAGTTCGGCCTCAGCTTTCATCGAGCCGAGCAGATAAAAACGCTTGAGGTGCAGGGCAGTCGCCTCGAGCTTCGCGCCGCGACGGGTCCGGAATATGGGCGTATATTTGACCACGAACTCGTGGCAGCTGTTCAGCGCATCGCCGGCAATGGCACGGGTGACACGCGCTGGAAGGTCCCAGGCGTGCTTGATTGGTCGACTGGCGTTTACAACCCGCGCGTCGACATCACCCAGGATACGACGACGCTCTACGCCTCCGATCGCGATGTCTTCCTGTTTCTGGTCGACGACCTCAATCCGATCGAGGCCGGCCGGCTGCCCGACGGCTTGCCGGACCTCTACTTCCGCGGCTTCTACTGCTGGAATTCCGAGGTGGGCGCGAAGACGCTCGGCATAGCGAGCTTCTATCTTCGCGCCGTCTGTCAGAATCGGAATTTGTGGGGTGTTCAGGATTTCGAGGAGATCACCATCCGCCATTCGAAATACGCCGCGACGCGCTTCGCCCATGAGGCGGCGCCGGCGCTGACACGCTTCGCGAACTCTTCGCCGATGCCCTTCGTCAACGGCATCAAATCGGCGCGGGAGCGGATCGTCGCCCGGACCGACGAGGACCGCAGCGAGTTTCTGCGCAAGGGCGGCTTCTCCAAGACCGAGACGGCGAAGATCATCGACACAGTTCTGTCCGAGGAAGGCCGGAAGCCCGAGAGCGTGTTTGATTTCGTCCAGGGCATCACAGCCGTCGCGCGCGACAAGACTCATCAGGACGCACGACTCGACATGGAGGCACGGGCGAAGAAGCTGCTCGACCGCGCGGCCTGATTCCCGGACAACCGGAGATACGGAACGGTGCTTTTCCGGTTCCGAGGCTTTCCGTCTTTCCTGTTCGTTGGCTTTGCGACGCCGCCCTCCAAAGTGAGAGGGCGGCGCTGCGCTTCGTGACGAGTTGATGTCGAGAGAGAGGCTCTCGGCGCCCGTCGCGGAGTATCATCCCATGGCGACTACCGTTCGCAAGATCACCCTTTCGCCCTCGCGCGATATCCCCTTCAACAGGCTCGTGCTGAGTCAGTCGAACGTCCGGCGCGTGAAGGCCGGCGTCTCGATCGAGGAGCTAGCAGAGGACATCGCCCGCCGGGGCCTTCTGCAGGGCCTCAGTGTCCGGCCCGTCGTCGACCAGGTCGGCGCCGAGACCGGCGTGTTCGAGATCCCGGCTGGCGGCCGGCGCTACCGCGCGCTGGAGCTGCTCGTCAAGCAGAAGCGCCTCGCCAAGACCGCCCCGGTGCCCTGCGTCGTCCGCGATAGCGGCATCGCTGAGGAAGACTCGCTCGCCGAGAACGTCCAGCGCGCTCCGCTTCATCCGCTCGACCAGTTCCGGGCATTCCTGGCGCTGCGCGAAAAGGGCCAGTCGGAGGAGGAGATCGCTGCCGCCTTCTTCGTCTCCGTCAACGTCGTCAAGCAACGCCTCAAGCTCGCGTCGGTTTCGCCGACGCTGCTCGACGTCTATGCGGAGGACGGCATGACGCTCGACCAGCTCATGGCCTTCGCTGTATCTGGCGACCACGAGCGTCAGGAAGTTGTGTTCGAGCGGCTGAAGGCGTCCCACGACAAGCAGCCCTACGTCATCCGCCGCATGCTGACAGAAGGCGCGGTCCGCGCTTCCGACAAGCGGGCGCTGTTCATCGGGGTTGACGCCTATACTGCCGCCGGTGGCACGGTGCTGCGAGATCTGTTTCAGGGCGACGATGGCGGCTGGATGCAGGATGTCGCGCTCGTCGACCAGATGGTGGCCGACAAGCTGAAGGCGGAATCCGAGACGATTGCCGCCGAGGGTTGGAAGTGGACCGAGGTCGCCCCCGATTTCGCTTACGGCCACGCTTTCGGTCTGCGACAACTTCGCGGCGAGATCGTCACCCTCACTGCCGAGGAGGAAGCGGCCCGCAACGCCTTGCAAGCAGAGTTCGATCAGCTGTCTGAGAAACACGCGGACGCCGATGAACTGCCCGACGAGGTCGACGAACGGTTGTCCGAGCTGGAAACAGCTTTGGAGGGGCTCGAGAGCCGGCCGGTTGTTTTCGACCCGGCCGAGATCGTGCGCGCAGGCGTCTTCGTCAGCATTGGCGCTGAAGGCGAGCTTCGTGTTGAGCGCGGCTACGTCCGGCCCGAAGACGAACCGTCGGCGGAGCCGGAGCCCGGTCTTGCTGAAGAAGATGGTGAGGCCGAACGGGCCAAGGCCGCGAGCTACGAAGGCGGCGAGCGCAACGTGTCGGTCGAGCCCGGCGCCGAGCAGGAGGAGGACGAGGGCCTTTCGCCCATCTCCGACCGGCTGATGACCGAGCTCACCACCCATCGGACACTCGGCCTGCGTCATGCCCTCGGTGAGCAGCCGCAGGTCGCCTTTCATGCGGCCCTGCATGCTCTGACATTGAAGACCTTCTACCACTACGGCTCGGATAGCTGCCTGGAGCTGGATCTGAAGAGCGTGAGTTTCGGCGCCCAGGCGCTCGGCCTGAACGACAGCGCCTTAGCCGAGGCGATCCGCGCTCGGCACGAGCGCTGGGCGAAGGCTTTGCCGAAGGAATCGGCCGACCTCTGGGACGCACTTCAGGCGTGGGACGGCGACAGCCAGGCGATGCTCTTTGCCCATGTCGTCAGCCTGTCGGTCAACGCCGTGCATGAACCCTGGAATCGGCGGCCGCGTGCGCTCGCTCACGCCGACCGTCTCGCCCGGGCTGTCGATCTCGACATGGCTGCGGCGGGGTGGAAACCGACCGTAGACAACTTCTTCGGTCGGGTGACGAAGACGCGAATCCTCCAGGCCGTGGTGGAGGCAAAAGGGCAGCGCGCCGCCGATCGGATCGAGCATCTGAAGAAGGGTGACATGGCTGCCGAGGCGCAGACCTTGCTCACCGACACGGCCTGGCTGCCCGAACCGCTTCGCACGCTGGGCCGAGCCATTGGCGACGAACCGGCGGTCGAATCTATAGTCGAGGAAACTCCAGAGCAGCCTAGCGAAAACAAACTGGAAGACGAAGAAGAGCGGACCGCCCACAATCAGCGAGCCGGTGAGCAGATTATGGCAGCCGAATAAGCCGTCGAGAGCAACAACAAGGTCCGCTGGCGACGGCGGACCTTTTCTTTTTGGGGATGACGATGGCCGATAACGCACACGATCTCGCACGGCGTCTCGGCCGGCAGGCTGAGTCCGTGTGCCGTCACTACCTCTCTGCCGGACGACGGGAAGGTAGCTATTGGCTCGTCGGCGACGTCCGCAATACGCCTGGCCGCTCAATGTTCGTGCGGCTCAAGCAGTCGGCGAAGGGAGCCGCCGGCAAATGGACCGATGCCGCCACCGGGGAACATGGCGATTTGCTCGATGTCATTCGCGAGAGTTGCCGCCTGGTCGACTTCAAGAACGTCCTCGACGAGGCGCGCTTGTTTCTCAGCTTGCCGCATCCAGAGCCCGAGCCCAATCAGCCGCGGCTCCGCAATTCCAGCGCGGCACGAGGATCGCCGGAGGCCGCTCGTCGGCTCTTTGCCATGTCGCAGCCGATCGAACGCACACTCATAGAAGCGTATCTCCGCAATCGCGGCATTACGTCTTTGCACGAAACCGGAAGCCTGCGCTTTCACCCACGTTGCTACTACCGGCCCGACGACCACAGCCCGACCGAGACCTGGCCGGCGATGATCGCCGCCGTCACCGATCTGTCCGGCGAGCTGGCTGGCGTACACCGCACCTGGCTCGACCCGCATGGTTTCAGCGAGGCGACGCTGGGCAAGGCGCCAATCGACACGCCAAAGCGGGCGATGGGCGACCTGCTTGGTCACGCTGTTCGATTTGGCGTCGCTGGTGAAGTCATGGCGGCCGGTGAGGGCATCGAGACGATGCTGTCGCTCCGCTGCGCCCTGCCGACCATGCCGATGGTCGCAGCTCTCTCGGCAGCGCATCTCTCCGCCGTCCTTCTTCCGGATACGCTCCGCCGGCTCTACATCGCCCGGGACGACGATCCTGCCGGTGACGGCGCCATGGCGACCTTGATGGATCGGGCGCAGGAGGCCGGCATCGAGGCAATCGTGATCTCGCCACAGCTTGGCGACTTCAACGAGGATCTTCGCCTGCTCGGATTTGACGCCCTTCGGGCCGCAAGCCGCGTACAGATCGCGGCGCAGGACGTCGCGCGCTTTATGGAGCTGGCGGCATAGCCGAAACGGGATGAGGGGCGACGCGGCCGCTTCGTTACCGCACGGTCGGTGAACGTGTTTCCCCTCGGCGCCAGAGGACTGCCCCACGGCCTTCTGAGAGGGTGATCGGGCGGCAGGCGGCCCGGACCGGCAACCTCGTGGGCCGACTATTTTCCGTCGGCGGCAGAGCCGCCTTTACATCGCGAGACAAAATAGTCGGCCCCCTTCGGTCCTCCGCCAAGGCTCCGGCCCTCCGCTGCGCTGCGGGTGCAAGTCCGTTCCGCCTGCCGCTTTCGTCGCCATGAAGGCCGCGATGGGCGCGGTCGATCCGACGAGGGAAAACCGCAATGACCGCCGACCACGACAACGATTTCGAGCCGCACCACAGCTCATCCCCGACCGACCAGGTCCTCCAGGAACTCCAGCTCCATGGCTACCGTCCCTTCCACGATGATCCCGATCCCCGGGGGCTTCCTGAAGCGCGAATCCTCGCCGGCAGCGTCGCCGACATCTTCGATGCCCTGGTGGTGGCGCTGTCCGATACCCGTCTTGAGCCCGACCTCGACGACCTGCTCTGGTCGATGGTAAACGTCTTCCATCGTGCGATCGACAGGATCGAGCGCGAGCTCGACGATAACGAGCTGGCCCAGCAGCGCTCGCAGCGGGAGCAGGACGGCAGCGAAATCAAATCCGTCGAGCTGGAGCGTCTGACGGCAGAAGGGCAAACGCTGATCGAGCGACGCAACGCCTTCGAGCTGATGCGCGACCAGGCCGCCGACGAGTTCGAACGCCACGCCCATTCCGCATGGCGGCCGCGCAACGGATCGAAGGTCAACCACCGCAATCTGACGTCAGCGATGATCGACAGCCGCGATTTCCTGGCCGCGAAGAAGCGCGCCGAAAATCAGGTGCTCATGCCACGCGGACCGAAAGTCGCGCTCACCGGTGGACTCGACTTCAACGACTACCGGCTAATTTGGGCTAAGCTCGACCAGGTGCACGCCAAGCACCCGGACATGGTGCTGCTGCACGGCGGATCGCCCAAGGGCGCCGAGCTGATTGCCGCCAAGTGGGCCGACAATCGCAAGGTCCCGCAGATCGCCTTCAAGCCCGACTGGACAAAGCACGCCAAGGCCGCGCCGTTCAAACGCAACGATGCGATGCTGGAGACGCTACCCATCGGCGTGATGCACTTTCCTGGCACCGGCATCCAAGACAATCTCGCTGACAAAGCGAAGAAGCTAGGCATCCCGGTCTGGAGGTACGGCGGCTCGTGAGCGCCGCCGTACCTTGTCGTGCAGAACGACAGACGAAATGAGAGCCCAATCGTGCCATGAAATGCCTAGCTGCCCTCAGGCGTCCTGATCATAGTAATGTGAGTCATCAATGGCGCCCGACGTCTCCAGCTCCGGCCGCATATAGCCGGTTCGACCGGCCACACGCTCAAATGTTATCATCGTCGTGAAAGCGATCGAATCCCCGTGGAACGGCTTATCCGGATCGTTCTCTCCATTGAGAGAACCTGAGACATTTGCCACGAGCACATCGTCTCCGACGTCTAGGCTTACTTTGTCTATGTAAAGCTCGTCAAAAAAAGCATTCGTCATAGCCATCTCACCCGAGAGAGCGTCCTCGATCATCATGGGATCTTCTTGAATGAAGGATACATCGATATACTCCTCGAGATCTCGGGTGTACCAAACCTCACCTGAAAAGTAGCCGTTTGCGTTAAGAAAGCTCGAGAGCAGCGAAGCCAGCTCGTCAACATTGGGTAGACCTGCAGGGAGACCATTGAGGTGCTGCACGCGCTGATCCATCAAGCGCAGATCAGGCATCAGGATCGCGGCTTTATCCAAAGCCGCAAGCTGATACTTCGGCTCGGCCCTTAGAGCCGCCGCGGTACCATAGCCGAAATACGCAGCCACGATCTCGTGGGCGTGACCTGATCCGAGCTTGCCGCCGGCCAGATCGTTGAAGGTCATACGCAGAAAGTCTGCGCACTTCTTTTGGATGGTAGACATGGCAAATCCATTTCACACCGGCGTCTTAGTGGCAGTCACAAGCGCTTCATGACCACCGCGCGCCGGCAGAATGGTTGCCGTTCGGGTGTTCGATTGGGAAATCGAGATGCCGCCTTTTGGGTCGCTTGCAGCCCGGGCGATCGGCTCCTGACGCTCAATATGGTCATTTTGTCATTCGCCCGCAACCGGATTTGTGACGATTCCGGTCGCTGGCATTTGCTGCTATACTGCGTTTGCGCCGTGGTGGTGGTGGAAGGCGCGACCGTCAGACCCCTATCTCACGGAGCCCACCACCATGATTGCCTTGGGACCACTGCTTATTTTCCTCGCCATAGGCTTCTTCGCCTGGCTACTCTTCACGCTTGCGGTCTTCGCGGTGCCCGTCTTCGCCGGCGTGACGATTGGTCTTCGGGCCTTCCACACAGGGGCTGGCGCTCTGGGCGGAATCGCGGTTGCGTTCGCGGCTGGCGCCGTAACCTTCGGCATCGGCCAACTCGCGCTCGCCCTCGTGACATGGGCTTGGCTGCGGCTCTTAATCATCATCCTCTATGTCGCGCCCGCGACCGTCGCCGGTTACAGCGCGACGCATGGAATCGCCCAGATGGCGATGTCTTCGCCCACCTGGCAAACGGTCTTCGCGATCGCCGGGGCCGTTGCGGTCAGCATCACGGCCTTGGCTCGCTTCACCGGCATGGCCGCAGACGGGCCGGCAAGATAGCGCTTGACGCCGGGCTGATATCAATACCGGGGCGGGCCCGGCAGGAACCTAATCCGGCCGGATATCACGAAGGCTTCGAAGCTTACCGCCGATCGATGTGGACGCAGATACAATCAGCATCATGGGGCGTTCGAGTTCTTCGGCCAATTGCGGCATCTGCTGGATCTGCTCGCGTGTTGGGGCAAACTCCTCGATCCGCCGAATTTGAAGGCCTGCGCCGATCAGCGTATTCAAGGTAGTGCCAAGTGTCCTGTGGTATTTCAGAACGCCCTTGGCAAACCAGTCCGTCCGACGTTCGCCCTCGACGGAATATCGATTGACCGGCCAGGTTTTGCGGCCCTCCTCATCGGAAATCCAGTGCGGATGTGCCGCGGCCATGAAGATCGGATGCTCAATCGTAAAGACGAAATGCCCGTCAGGAACGAGCGTTTTGCGGATCACATGTACGAGACGGCCAAAGTCCTGAACATAGTGAAAGGTCAGTGCGCTGTAGGCGAGGTCGAAAGCCGCCTCAGGGAGGTCCAGTGTGTCGAGATCGGCGATGCGATACTCAATGGCCGTATCCGCTGTGTCCGCCCTGGCACGCTCGATCATGTTCTGCGACAGATCGAGACCCAGAACCGAGGCCGCGCCCTGCTCGCGCATCCAGCGCGAGGCCCAGCCGAAGCCACATCCGAGATCAACGACACGTTTCCCGACCAAATCGGGCAGCATGGCCCGGATCGCCGGCCATTCAGGAGCGCCGTCCAGCCCATGCACCTGCCGGGGCAATTGGCTGTAGCCAGCGAAGAAATCGGGATTGTCGTAGATATTCTGCGCCATATCTGCCTGCTATTCGGCTTTTCGCTCTGTGCCGCTCCGGATGATTCTTACGCATCCAAGTCGAATTGTCGCAGTGGGCTGCGCCATTTGACGAGCCTATCCGGTCAAGCTGCTTCTCGCGCCGGAAACGAAAAACCCCGGCATGAAAGCCGGGGCTCCCGTGATGCCACGACGTACATCCGGCCGCGACAAGCAGGCGACAGTTAGCACGGAGTTTTCGAAGAAAATGTGACCTTCGCCTCGTCGTTCTTGAATGCCGGCCGATTTCAGCGTGCTCGTTCATTTCATCGAGTGGGGCACTCTATTTCTTCTGTCCAAGACCTACGAACGGGCGGGACAACGGATCCCATCGAGCCGCTTTCGCGCGGAGACTTGCGATCGGCTCGTTCAATGATTTAGATGGGAAGGTGTTTTTTCTTTTTGGAGCAAATGACGTGGCGTTAGGGACTGTTAAGTGGTTCAACCCGACCAAAGGCTATGGGTTCATTGCGCCGGACGACGGTGGCAACGATGTTTTCGTGCACATCTCGGCGGTAGAGAAGGCCGGCTATACCTCGCTTGTTGAAGGCGCGAAGGTCAGCTACGAGCTGGTGATGAACCGCAGCGGCAAACAAGCCGCAGAAAATCTCCGCCTAGGATAAGGCGCAGCTCGACGTCCTGGCATACTTTGAGCTAGCCTGAATCTCGTGGTTTTGAGACCTTTGGAAGATATCCTAGTTGGCGCTCGAGGGCGGCCAAAGTCGAGTGGGCTGAATCCAAACGTGCGGTCGCCTCAGTTAGGTTGGCCCACGCTTCGTTCTGCCGCGAGACAGCTGCCGAGCCGATCTTAATGCTATTCTTAAGACACCGCGTGTCTTGGCTGCGTAAGGCGCGCCCCAATTCAGGCAGTATCCTGGTCACCGCTCGATGCGCGGAACGTTCTTTTCGCTCCAGGCGGCCGACCACGGCGAAGGCCTCACGATAGTTCCATATCGCTTCGATGGCTCTGTTTTCAAGATCGCTTTTGTCGCTCATCCGGTTCTCTTCTCACTCGAGCTCTTAGCGGTCATCATTTGCGCGAGATCCTCCTCTGGGTCCGCGCGGCGAATTGTCGTAACCCCTGTAGGGGCGGGAAGGCCTGGCGCAAGCCGGCAGCGTCCATTGGAAGGGGCTGACTCGATCAGACATCCAGCGTGCTCGCATTCTAGTCTGTGAGCTTCACACAGAGCGGCCAAGCATCGAGACACGACCGATCATCGCAGAGTGGCAGTTTCGTGGCAGTCGTTGTGCGGCATCGACCAAACGGTGACGGATCACAACTACGGCCAGCCGCTCTCGTGAATGGGGCGTGCTGCCGACGCGCGATCGCGGAAGCGGAGATCCGTCCGTCTCGATTACAGAGGGCTAAGCAGCATTGGATTCGTTGGGCCAGCTCTCTCGGTGGGCTCCCAAATCGCCACGTTCTCCTTGATGTCAGCTCTGTTTGGATCGAGCGCACCAACGGCCTCTTCGATGGATGGATCTGGCCGAAGGACGGCTGAAGCCTCGACCGCCTTTGGCGCAACAGCGGCGTCACAACTTTCTTCCCCTGCCGGCTGCGCCGCCATTCCTCGCGCGAGACAAGAAAGTTCCTCCTTTGCTGTCCAGCCCCTTCGGGGTGCGCCGTCGATCGCCTCCGGCCTGTCGATCACCATCGAGGCCGCAAGGTGCGGGCTCGAAAACAGAGATCAAGGAGAACTACCATGGCGACCATCGGCACCTTCAAGAAGACCGGCAACAACGAGTTCAACGGCGAGATCGTCACTCTCTCGCTCCAGGCGAGGAACGTCCGCATCGTCCCCGAAACCAGCCGCTCGGGCGACAACGCCCCCAGCCACCGGATCTATGTCGGCCGGGTCGAGATCGGGGCCGCCTGGTCCAAGCGCTCCAACGAAGGCCGCGATTATCTCGGCCTCAAGCTCGACGATCCGAGCTTCACCGCCCCGATCTTCGCCAACCTCTTCGCCGATGAAGAGGGCGAGGGCTTCAGCCTGATCTGGTCTCGCCCCAACCGTCGCAACGGCGACTGAGCCGATCCGCAATGCCCCGCCCGGCTGGCCCGGGCGGGGCACCGCCACGCTGAGGAAGCGCGAAGGCACCTCGTTTGCCGTGACGGCGCAAGCGGCAAGGGCGTAACCGATGCCGATCAGCGGCCGCGTGCCGATTTGATTGGACGTCTTTGGTTGGCCTCGATCACGCTCTCGACGATGTCTTCCCAGTCCGGACAAATGGCGACGAGACGATCCAGCACTGTGGGATCCCGTTCGATCTGGCCAAGCGCCTGAGCGCGCCACTGGTCGTTGAAACTAATGCTCATCAGTCCCAGGCATTCGACAACCGAACTGTCGGGGAGCAAGTGCTCCATCGTTGCCGTCACTATGCCGGTCCACTGTTGGATCAGATGCCACGGCTCCGCCTCGCGCCGCGCCTCCAACTTCTCTCCGAGCAGGCCAATCAGCGCAAAGAACCGCGTTGGCCAAGGTTGCGGCCTGAGTTCCGTGACCAGAGCATCCACTGTCTCGCGAATGTCGGCTGGCAAGTGCTCGTACAGAGTCATGAGGCCTACTCCATCTCCCCAGCATGCTCGTCCGTTTCTGAACTAGGCATGCGCTTTGGAGACAGATCAGATTTACGTAAAGCCGACTATCAACTTATGCGTGAGGCAATGCGGAGTTGATTCACGACGTGCCGGTGTTGCGGTGGGGCACAAAATTGTCGCGTCATCGAGCCCGATGGGAATGAACCGTCGTTCGCTTGACGAGATCGGTTGCTTCGACGCCGAGCGCCTCCGCGATTCGGCCAAGCACGGTCACGCTGGCCGACACATCTGCGCGTTCAATTGCGCCGACGTAACGGACGCTTAGTCCAGCGCCATCGGCCAACTCTTCCTGCGTCATTTTCTTCACATGACGTATCCGACGCAGATTGACCGCCATGACCTCCTTGAGATCCATGGCAACAAGGGAACTCACATCGGAATGATCGTTCCAGGAACGATCGTTCCGATTCGTGCGTCACTGTGCTATTCATATCGTCTGGCTAGGCCCTGGTGTGCCGCTTCCGGGGAGCGCCGCGATGCGATCTGCGCATCACGGCACAATTCGAGTGTGACGATTTCCCAGCTTGCAAAGTTCTGGAGCTTAGATGAATTCTAATCGCTGCATCAATGCTGAGGGGCAATTGCAATGAACGGCGCGCCATTCCAGGACCGGCCGCCAATAACGGATCGCGTCAACGCCTATGACGAGAAACATCTTGCTATCTACGTTCGGTTGTTGATGGCCGAAGAGGAGGGCGCCGACTGGCGCGAGGTGGTCAGCGTGATCTTCGGCCTCGACCCCACGCGCGAACCAGATCGTGCCAAAAATGTCCATGATAGCCATCTCGCCCGCGCGCGATGGATGGTGGAAGCCGGATATCAGGGCCTTTTGGAACCGCGGATGCAGTGATTTGCGCCCCAATCACGCAAATTGCGATCTCGCGTGATGCAACCTCCGGGTCTGGTCTCTTGTAGCGTCTTTAGGGATCGTGGTGCGGGGCACAGAACAAAAAGACGAGAAGACAGACCATGCCGACCCAGTACTGGCGCTCGCCGGAGACCATCGAACGCCTGAATCGTCTTGAGCGCCCGGGTTTTGCCCTCGAATTCCTTCGTCGCAATGCCGACTACCGCCGCGACTTCGCCCGCACTGAGCGACAGATCGCGCGCGGCGAATCCGATCCCAACACCATCCGAACCAGTTTCGCACGTCGATGGAGGTTGCGGTGTCGCCCATGACCCCGCCTCTCCGGTTTGGCCCGAACCAGCCATTTGGCTGCCCGAGGCATCACCGGGAACATTGATCCTGACGCCCGCGCCGCCGGACTTCGAGACCGTTCATTCGATTGATCGCAACGCTTTCGGACTGTCGATCGTCGGGCGGACAGATGCTGACGGTCGCGAGCTGGTTGTCGCCGACGGCTCGGGTGAGCTCCATGTCAGTTTGCGCGACGAGCAGGCCGCGCGCCGTCCCGCCGTGCTTGTGCCGCTCGACGGCATGGGCGAACTGCGGGCCGACGTGGCGCTACACTTCGTGCGTCGCCTCAGCGGCCAGCGCACCGGTCTTCTCCCGGCGGCGCTGCGGCTGACGTCGTTTCAGAAACGGCGACTGATTCAGCTCCTGCACGCCTTCGACGTCCACGACCTGGGTGGCGGCCCGCGAGACGTGGCAGCGAAGGTGCTCGCCTCCGACCACGCTCAGCGCCGCTCGGTCGAGTGGAAGGATTCTCATGCCCGCCGCAAGGCGAACCGGCTCATTCACGATTCAATCGCTTTGGTCGAGCGCGGCTATCTGAAACTTCTACGCGGCCTCTGATCGGCTCCCCGATTCCTTCAAGCCATCGACCTGATGAGTTAGTTGCGCCCCGGTAGTACGCCTGGCTTCGCCTGGTTGCGACGATGGGGGGACACAAACGTACGTCAATTTTCGTCCACCCCCAACGCCTGAACTCTCCGCCACTCTGGCCCGGACATGCCGCGACTTGGCCGCGGCACTTCGAGGCAAGACGGAGATCTCCCATGCTCGACAGGCCTGCGCAACTCGCCACCCGTTACGTGCGCACCCCCGAGGCCGCGCGCCTCCTCGGCATCTCGCCGCGCACGCTTGAAAAATATCGCTGCCATGGCAATGGCCCGACTTTTCGCAAGCTCGGCGGCCGCGTTGTCTACGCCATCGGCGATCTCGAAGCCTGGGCCGATCAGGCCGCCTGCAGCTCAACGTCGGATCCGCGCTACCTCGAAGCGCGCGCCGCCGGCAACGCGCATCGCTAAGGCAACGCTCGTCATGTCGTCGCGTCGCCTCATCACACCCAGCGAGCGAAGCAAGCTCGACCCGTTCGTTGTCGCCACCGGTGATGCCAGCCCGCGTGATCAACGCGACCTGATGGAGCGCCCGTTCTTTTCGCTCGCCAAGGCCAAGCGAACAAGACCGATCCTCTACCAGACCGGCGACGTGTGTGTCGAAGTCTATGCAGTTCCTGAGCACGGTATGGCGACCATTTGGGATGCCGACGTGCTGATTTGGGCGGCGAGCCAGATTGTCGAGGCCGAGAACCTCGGTCTGAAGACCTCGCGCTTCCTGCGCTTCACACCCTACCAGCTTCTGACCGCAGTCGGCCGGCAGACCGGCGCCCGCGACTACAAGCTCTTGAAGGGGGCATTGGCCCGCCTGCAGGCGACCGTCATCCGCACCAGCATCCGGCAGGGGGAGCATTGGCGGCGCCACCAGTTCTCATGGATCAACGAATGGGAGGAATGCGCGACGCGCGACGGTCGGGTGCAGGGAATGGAATTCGTCCTTCCCGACTGGCTCTATCGCGGCGTCATCGATCGCTCACTCGTTCTCACGATCGATCCGGCCTATTTCAGCCTGACTGGTGGGATCGAGCGCTGGCTCTACCGCGTCGCGCGCAAGCATGCTGGCCGCCAGCCGAGAGGTTGGCTGTTCGAGGTCGCACACCTCCATGAGAAATCCGGCAGCCTCGCCAAGCCTGCAGACTTCGCCTTTGATCTCCGCCGGATCGCGGCACGTCAACCGCTGCCAGGCTACTGCCTGAGCATCGAACGCAGGGAACGCCGAGAGCTATTGCGCATCCTGCCATCGAAGTCATTCACAGCTCCTGTGGACGGCGCTGTGAATCAGCTCGGGACTTCGGGCGTTCACACTATCGGGACTCCGGGCGTGCCGGTATCGGGATTCCGGGAGTGCAAACCACAGCTAACGCTTTGGCCAGGAAACACGATCGCCTGCCCTAACTTAGAGTCTAACTTAGAATCTAACTGTTGTAGTGGGGCCGCGCGTCTTGCGGATAACACCGACATCCGCGCTCAGCCGCCAACCGAGCACCCAAGCCAACCATCTCTGCCGCTTTCAGGTCGCAAGACGGGAGGCATGCGATGATCGTCGCCGTGCTCAACCAGAAAGGCGGTGTCGGCAAGACCACGCTCGCCCTGCACCTCGCCGGCGTATGGGCGCTGCGCGGAAAGCGCGTGACGCTGATCGACGCTGACCCCCAGGGCTCCGCATTGGACTGGTCGCAGCAGCGTGCGCGGGAGAATGTCGCACGGCTATTCGGCGTCGTTGGCCTCGCGCGCGATACGCTCCACCGCGAGGCGCCGGAAATCGCACGCACCGCCGATCATGTCGTCATTGACGGACCGCCGCGCGTCGCGGGACTGATGCGTTCGGCGCTGCTGGCGGCGGATCTCGTGTTGATCCCCGTGCAGCCGTCGCCATTCGACGGCTGGGCCTCGGCCGAGATGCTCGCTCTGCTGCGAGAGGCTCGCATCTATCGTCCGCAGCTTCCTGCTCGCTTTGTGCTCAACCGCTGCGGCGCGCGCACGATCATCGCCCGCGAGACTGCCGAAACTCTCGCCGACCACGATCCGCCGGTGCTCGCCAGCACCATCGGCCAACGCGTTGTCTTCGCCGACGCCGCTCAGTCCGGACGGCTCGTCTTCGAGTTCGTCGAGCAGAGCGCCGCCGCCCGCGAGATCGCCGCGCTCGCGGCAGAAGTTGCGAGGTTCGCGCCATGAGCGACCGCTCTATCAAACGCGGCTTCGCCTCGCGTCCGGGCGATGCCGAGAGCTGGATCAAAGCCAGTGATACGCCGCCACGCAGCGTGAATGATGCTGCCGCATTCACCGCGCGCCTGACGATTGACGTCACGCCCACGCTGCGCGGCCGCATCAAGGTCGCCGCGTTCCAGCGCGGCGTGACCGTCGCCGACATGCTGCGCGAATTGCTGGCGCGAGAGTTCCCCGCTGACGCCCCGGAGAACCGTCATGAACGACAATGAAGCCTTGCCGCCGCGTGCAGTGCCGCCCTCGCATCGACGGGATGTCGCGCTCACCCATGTCGAGCTGACCTGGATCGAGAAGCGGATCGAGCACTGGCTGCGCTTCGGCCGCCGCGCGGAGGAGAAGATTCTCGACCGTCGCCGCAGCATCTCGAGCTTTGAGCCGGGCAGCATCTTCGGCTTCGTCCGCTGGGCATCGAACGACTATGGCACCGTGGTGTCGCGCATGGACATCGTGCGTGCCGTGGAAGCCGGGCAGCGCTATCAGACGCTGCCCTTCGTCCGCCCCGGTGGCGAAATCCTGCTGCGCGTTGATAGCTGGCCGAAGGTCGAGCGCGTGTTGCAGGCCATCGACGCCATCGAGGCGCTCTCCATCGATCCGGCTGACGCCGCACCCGAATACTGGCGGCATCTCCACAACCGTCTCGCCGCCGACCATGTGCCGCGCGCCTACACGCGCGAGCAGCATATCGCCTGGCTCAAGCGCCGGAGCGTCACGCCATGACCCGCTTCGGCTATCTCATGTTGACCTACCTTGCGGCGCTGGTCGCCGGCGCCCTGGCCCTCGTTCATCCTGCGCCGCGGCTGATTTGGAACGCTACCGCGAGCACGCCAATAGGGCTCTACGCGCTGCATCCGCTCGGAGAGCTGCGCGACTTGGAACTGGTCGCGGTACGGCTGCCGGAACCGATCGCCAGCTTCCTTGCCGATGGCGGCTTTCTTCCAAAAGGTCTGCCGCTGCTGAAGCGTGTGATGGCGCTGCCCGGGCAAACCGTGTGCCGGTCGGGCGATGCCATCACGGTCGATGCTGTCGATGTCGGCGCCGCACACGAGCACGATCATCGCGGCCGTCCGCTGCCGCGTTGGAGCGGTTGCCATACCCTCGAACCGGGCGAGGTCTTTCTCATGAACCCGACCGTCCCAGACAGCCTGGACGGCCGCTATTTCGGCGCGCTCCCCGTCAGCTCGATCGTCGCGCGCGCAGTCCCGCTTTGGACGGACGAAGCCGCCGACGGCCGTTTCGTCTGGCGCGCCGCCACTCATTGACCCGTTTCCAACCCAGCAACCCAGGAGCTTTCCCATGGCACAAATCGGCCAGTTCACGCGCGATAAGTCCGGCTTCACCGGTCGCGTTGAAACGCTGTTCTTCGAGCGGATTCTCACCCTCGTCCCGGCCGAATCCTCGGATGCCGAGAACGCGCCGGACTACCGTATCCGCCTCGGCGATGCCGATGGCCCGGAGATCGGCGCAGGTTGGAAGCGGACCGGCGAGAAGGCCGGCGATTACGTTTCGCTCGTCATCGACGACCCGGCGCTGCCGCGGCCGATCCGCGCAAATCTCTTCCAGTCGGGCAACGACAAAGCGGCCTGGACGCTGAACTGGAATCGTCAGCCCCAACGCGCCGAGCGGGACTGATTGCATGCAGGATCCTGTCGCGCGTGCCGCCAACCAGGCGCATCAACGGTCCACCCCCTTGTTCGGGGAAAAGCCCTCTCATAACTCGGGTCCACGCAACCGTCGGGCGGCCGCCACGCACAGCGGCGGTCAAACCGGTGGTCCGTGCGCACCGCCGGTAGGCAGCAAGACGCCTCGCCATGATGGCGGAGACAGGGCGAGCCTTGCCGTTCTCCTCCTTACCGGCCTGCTGGTGATTGGCGGGCCAACGGCAGCAGTGTCCGGGCAGAGAGCACCGGCACGAAGTCAACCGGCGAGCGATCACTACGCATCTCATGTGGCAGAGGCCGCGCAGCGCTTTGGCATTCCGGCTGCATGGATACGAGCCGTCATGCGGGTCGAGAGCAATGGCGATCGGCGTGCCGTCTCACCCAAAGGCGCACTCGGCCTGATGCAACTCATGCCCAAGACTTGGGCGGACATGCGCGCGCGCTATGGTCTCGGGCGCGATCCCTTCGATCCCCGTGACAACATCCTCGCCGGCGCCGCCTTTCTTCGCGAACTGCACGACCGTTACGGCTCGCCGGGCTTTCTCGCGGCCTATAATGCAGGTCCCGGCCGCTACGAGGAGTTTCGGGATAGACACCGTCCACTGCCCGCGGAGACGACAGCCTATGTCGCGGCCATCGTCCCTTTTGTCGACGCGGAGGGAGCGCCAGGACCTCTTCTCCTCGCGGCTTCTTCTCGTTCATCCTGGACGCGGGCGCCGCTGTTCTTCGACCACGCTGACGGGCCGTCCCCTGGCGCGCGAGCGGCGCTCGATCAACCCGCGCACGGCGGCTCAGTCGGCACTACGGTGCACGATATTTCGGCGATTGCGCCGCAGTCGGAGGGCCTGTTCGTCGCGCTCTCGGCCATGGGGCGATCGCAATGACTGCACGGCATCTTCAACGTCAATGCGCGGATCGCGGTACGTCTGCAGGCACCCTTGTTGCGGCGGCTGCACATCGGGCAGCTCGCGATATCAGCTGTCAGTTTCCAGGTTCGCTGGCGCCCCTTGACGAACATTCGGTTTGCATTCGAAACGCTGCAACACAGTCATACGGGCGATGCCTTCGGCCCGCGCTCTACTCGTCGCTTCGCTCCTCACCGAGCCACCCTACGGGTGTCTCGGCCCTTCGCGTAACGATCGCTATCGCAAACACTCGCAAACAGTGGGGGCTTCCGCGAGTACCGACCGAACGATGGCGAGATAAAAGGCCGCAATGTGCGGCTCGGTCGGTTGGTTGTTTGTGCTGCTATTTTTCCTCGGGTCCGCAATGTGCGGCTTCGGCGCGCAATGTGCGCTCGACTATCAACCCGTTGCAGGGATTCTGCATTCCGCACATTGTCGAGGCTGGCCATGGCTGAAGACAGCGATTTTCAACCACGGCCCGGCCGCATCCGCTCCTCGAGGAGCCAGCGGGCCAAGCCCTTCATCGCCCAGGCGCTTGCCGCCGCTCAACGCGCTGGCGGCGGCATTTCGCGAGCCGGCCAGCTCGTCAGCCACCGTCATTCGCGCTTCGGCCGCGGCCGAGCCGCCAGCGTGCGGGCAAACCGTCTGCTCACCGGCCGCTCGCGTCTGGTGACCATCAAGACCCGGGTCGTCCGGCACAGGGCGAGGTCGGCGCCGCTCGCGACGCATCTCGGCTATCTCCGGCGCGAAGGCGTGACCCGGGACGGGGAGAAGGCCCACCTGTTCGGCCCGGGCACCGAGGATGCCGATCCCAAGGCCTTCGCCGAGCGCTGTCAGAATGACCGCCACCATTTCCGCTTCATCGTCTCCCCCGAGGACGCGCCTGACATGGCCGACCTCAAGGGTTTCGCCCGCGAATTGGTCGGCCAGATGGAAGTGGATCTGGGTACCAAGCTCGACTGGGTGGGGGTCGATCACTGGAACACCCAGCACCCCCACGTCCACATCATCGTGCGCGGCGTCGCAGAGGACGGCCAAGACCTCGTCATCTCCCGCGACTACATCAAGGAAGGGATGCGCGCCCGCGCCCAGGACCTGGTCACCCAGGAACTTGGACTGCGCTCCGATCTCGACATTCGTCGCTCGCTCGAGAGCCAGATCGGAGCCGAGCGCTGGACGCAGCTCGATCGCCAGCTTGTTCGCGATGCAAACCAGCACGGTGTTATCGACCTTGCGCCGCGTCCCGAGCAGCAGCCCGATCAATTCCATGCGTTGAAGGTTGGCCGGCTGCGACACTTGGAAAGTCTTGGCCTCGCTCATCAACTCGGGCCCGGCCAATGGTCCATGGACGAGGCCGCCGAAACGACCTTGCGCGAGCTCGGCGAACGCGGCGACATCATCAAGCGTATCCACCGCAGCTTGACCGAACGCGGCATCGAGCGCGGGAGCGCGAGTTACGTGTTATCAGGCGAAAATCTTGACGTCCCCGTCATCGGGCGTCTCGTTGATCGCGGTCTCGACGACGAGCTCAAGGCGACCGCCTATGCCGTGGTCGACGGGGTCGACGGCCGCACCCACCACATCCGGCTGCCCGACCTCGACGCTGCCGGCGACAGCGCGCCAGGCTCAATCGTCGAGCTTCGCAAATTCGATGACGCAAGAGGGCAGCGTCGCGTGGCGCTTGCCGTCCGCTCCGATCTCTCGATCGAAGCGCAGGTGACCGCGAGCGGCGCGACATGGCTCGATCGGCAGGCCGTCGCGCGCGACCCTGTGGCGCTTGGCCAGGGCGGCTTCGGCGCCGAGGTCCGCGACGCTATGGAACGGCGGCCCGAGCAGCTCATCGGGCAGGGGCTCGCCGAACGCCAGGCGCGTGGACTGGTGTTCGCGAAAAACCTTATCGGCACGCTGCGCCGTCGGGAGTTAGAGGATCTCGGCAAGCAGCTCGCCGCCGAGACCGGTCAGCCGTTCAACCCGTCGGCTAGCGGCGAGTATGTGGCAGGCACCTATCGGCAGCGCTTCGCGCTCGCCTCCGGCCGCTTCGCCATGATCGACGACGGTCTCGGCTTCCAGCTCGTGCCTTGGACGCCCTCACTCGATAAACAGCTCGGCCGGCATGTCTCTGGCGTCGCGCGCGCGGATGGCGGCATCGATTGGGGTTTTGGGCGCAACCGGGGGCTCGGCTTGTGAGTGATCCTTCCAATCACCGACGTCAGGAGAGGGCGGCCGCCATGTCGGCGACCAAGATTCTTTGGGGGCAGGTCATCATGGTCTTCGGCATCGTCCTGCTCACGATCTGGGCCGCGACGGAATGGACGGCTTGGCGCCTCGGCTTTCAGCCGCAGCTCGGGCAGCCCTGGTTCGAGCTGCTCCATTTTCCGTTCTACCTTCCGCCTGCCTTCTTCTGGTGGTGGTATGCCTACGATGCTTACGCGCCCTCAATCTTCACCGAGGGCGCCTTCATCGCGGCATCCGGCGGCATCATCGCTGCGGCGGTCGCGATCGGTATGTCGGTCTGGCGCGCCCGCGAAGCGAAGAATGCCGAGACTTATGGGTCCGCGCGGTGGGCGAAGGCAAAGGAGATCGAGCAGGCTGGATTGCTTGGACCCGACGGCGTGGTGCTCGGCCGGTTCGAGCGCACCTATCTTCGCCATGATGGACCGGAGCATGTCCTGTGCTTCGCACCCACGCGATCGGGCAAGGGCGTCGGCCTCGTCATCCCTTCGCTCTTGACGTGGCCGGGCTCGGCTATCGTCCACGACCTCAAGGGGGAGAACTGGCAGCTCACTGCCGGCTTTCGCGCCCGACACGGCCGTGTCCTTCTGTTCGATCCGACCAACGCGAAGTCGTCGGCCTATAACCCGTTGCTCGAGGTGCGCCGCGGCGAGTGGGAGGTGCGCGACGTCCAGAACATTGCCGACATTCTGGTCGACCCGGAGGGCAGCCTCGAGAAGCGGAACCATTGGGAGAAAACCAGTCACGCCCTGCTGGTCGGCGCGATCCTCCACGTCCTCTATGCCGAGGAAGACAAGACGCTCGCCGGTGTCGCAGCCTTCTTGTCCGATCCCAAGCGGCCCATTGAGACGACGCTTGCCGCAATGATGCGAACCGCGCATCTCGGCGAGGCCGGTGTTCATCCCGTCGTCGCGTCCGCTGCCCGCGAGTTGCTGAACAAGTCCGGCAACGAACGCTCCGGTGTCTTGAGCACCGCCATGTCGTTCCTGGGCCTTTACCGAGATCCCGTGGTGGCGGAGGTGACGCGGTGCTGCGACTGGCGGATTACCGATATCGTTGGCGGAGAGCGAGCGACCACGCTGTACCTTGTCGTGCCGCCCTCCGACATCAATCGCACCAAGCCGCTGATCCGTCTGATCCTCAACCAGATAGGCCGCCGCTTGACCGAGGATCTGCAAGCCAAGGCCGGCCGGCGCCGGCTCCTCCTGATGCTCGACGAATTCCCGGCGCTCGGCCGGCTCGACTTCTTCGAGTCTGCGCTGGCCTTCATGGCCGGATACGGCATCAAGAGTTTCCTGATTGCTCAGTCGCTGAACCAGATCGAGAAGGCCTACGGGCCCAACAACTCGATCCTTGACAACTGCCACGTCCGGGTCAGCTTTGCGACCAACGACGAGCGCACCGCAAAGCGCGTGAGCGACGCGCTCGGCACGGCGACCGAGATGAAGGCGATGAAGAACTATGCCGGCAGCCGGCTGGCGCCTTGGCTGGGCCACCTCATGGTGTCGCGGTCCGAGACCGCCCGCCCGCTGCTCACGCCCGGCGAGATGATGCAGCTCCCGCCCTCCGACGAGATCGTCATGATGTCGGGCCTCCATCCGATTCGGGCGAAGAAGGCGCGCTATTACGAAGATAGACGTTTCCAGGAGCGCATCATGGCGCCGCCGATGCTGACGAAATCCAATGGCGGCCGGTTGGACGATTGGAGCTCAAGGCCATTGCCGCCGCGCCCAAGGGCATTGGAGACGTTGAACGACGACCAGACGGATGACGAAGATCCAAAGGCCGCCGACCGCAGGCAGCAGCCGGAACTCGATCGAGACACGGTGGAGAATAAGGAACCACTCGAGAACGAGTTCGCTTCGGACCTCGTGGATGAGCTCGATGAAGATGTCCCGCGGATCAGGCGCATGAACGACATGATGCAGGGCGTGGCGCGCCAAGCCTCCCTCGATCCCGGCGACGATCTCGGATTGTGAGGTAGCCATGATCGGGACAAAAAAGAAGGCTCAGCTGTCGGTCTATCTCGATCCTGATGTCATGAAGGCGCTATCGGCCTACGCCGCCCGGCGCGAGCAGTCGCTGTCGCTTATCGCGGAAGCCGCGATCGCTTCCTTTCTGTCGCCGGACGCCGATGAACGGCGAGAGGCTGCTACTGCCAAGCGTCTTGACCAGATCGACCGCCGGATCGCGCGCCTTGAGCGGGATGTCGGGATTTCGGTCGAGACTATCGCTCTCTTCATCCGCTTCTGGCTCACGACAACACCATCACTCCCCGAACCCGCCGCCAAGGCCGCGAGAGCACAGGCCGGAGCGCGTTATGATAATTTCCTTGCCGCATTGGGCCGCCGGCTCAATCAAGGGCCGAAACTGCGGCAAGAAATCCCGGAGGATGCCCAGCAGACTGACTCGTCCCCAGGCGAGTGATGCTCAACCCCGACGGTCGGCTCTGGATCGATTGGCTGTCTGGCGGGTTGGAGGATAGCGGACGAACGATGTCCGCCGCCGACGGCGAGCGGATCGTGGACCATCCAAAAAGTGTTAGGCGACCCGCGTGCTCAACTGCGAAATGCATGCCCTCCCCTGGATCAACTCGATCAGAGGCGACCCCCTGGCCCCGTATGCGACCGTCTGATGCGAGCTATATCCCTCGACGGCCTGCCAGGATCGACTGCGACCTAGCGAGTGATGTCAACGGGATGAGGGGGGATCCTGTGTTTGCGACAATTGTACAAGCGTTGCCAAGATTGCCTCAGTCGAAGACACGGATAGTGTTCGCACATTCACGCTCGATTTCCCAGACTGGTTAACCAATGACCTCGCCATTGAAGCGGGCGTATCTTTAGACGGTGTGTGTCTCAAGGCGACGACTGGCATTTCTTCCACCCGAGTTCTTCTCGACTCCAATCGAGCGAGTAAGCCAGGAGCCAATCAGCGCGCCGCGCCCGTGACTTGCTGGCGGAGTTGCGGCTATTATGTGTTTGCGAACAGGATCAACGAGATTTTGTCAGGCCCCATCCGTTGATCTATCTTCGGTCGGGCTTCTAGAGACAAACCGCCGATGATGAAGACGTACACCGGCTCGTGTCACTGCGGCACCGTCCGTTTCGAGATCGACGCCGATATCGACCATGTGCGGGTTTGCGACTGCTCTATCTGCTCGAAGCGTGGCGCGCTGATTTATCGCGTCGCCGAGGGCGACTTCCGGCTCCTGACGCCCCTCCAGGAGTTGTCGGTCTATCGCTGGGGTTTATTCACTGCGGCTGACTATTTTTGCCCGGTTTGCGGTATTTTGCCGTTCCGCAAACCAAGCCAGCCCACCGCAGCAGAACGCGAAGCCGGCATTCGGCCGTTCGACGGATGGGCAGTGAACGTGCGTTGCCTGAAGGACTTCGATCCGTTTTCAGTGCCCGTTCGGCAGATTCACGGCAGCAGGCTGACAATTGATTCGCCATAGCGGCCCTTGCCATGGACTTTCCGTTCGACTGCACGTGTTTATAATTGGTGATGTTCGTTGGACGTCGGCACTCAAAGAACGAAATCGGCCCTTTCCACCACGCTGAGTTTGGGAGTAGTGCCACTTCATAGCCGAGCATCGGGAAAACCTTCAGAAGATGCTCGTTTTCGACAGGCATCCTCGAAATCATGACGCGTCTCTTGATCGGTCGCGTGGATGGCCGGCCAAGGCGGAAGCGATGAACACGCGTCGATGATAGTGGCGTGCCTGTCCGAGTTCCTTGTCGCCGGCTCGCCTGTCACGCGTTCGAGACCCGCTGCGGCGTCGATCAGGCCGCGATCGAATAAACCCAGCCGTCGAACGCACTCGCTCGCGTCAGGTTTTCAAGGGAAAGATCAAACGCACTGTGCAGGCGCGCTTCAATACCTGTCCCGGGCAACGCGGGAACGCCCGACTCCAATTCCTTCCTTACGACCGGGCGTCCAGGCTCATCTATCGTCGCGTAGCCGCGTCGGCCGAGTTCGGTCAGCAGCGTGGACTTCCCACAGCCGGGGCATCCCGAGATCACGGCGAATCGATCAGATATTCTTCAAGCTCAATTGGCGCTCCAATAGACTTGCCTGATGAGGCGTAATCTCCGCGCCTTTGCGCCTCCGGACACATCACACGTGGACTACGAAAGATCGCCCCAGTGGGGATGAACCCGGTTGCCGTGGTCAATCGGCTGCGTACAAATGGTTGAAAAAGTCGAGGCAATTGCGATTATCGAAGTCTCCTCTTCCGATGCGACCGCGCCCGCCAATGCATTTCGCGAACCTGCATCCGGCAACCAGTCGTCACTCACTCCCGTGCTGTGAAACGCACTCCAATTTAATCACAGCCCTGTTCGGCCGGCAAAGAAGGCTTGTCGGGCGAAATTGGTGTTCTAAGTCCCTCAATTGGCTACGTAGAAGCCGTTGAAATTCGCTATTTTTTCTTGCGACGTGGACCCGCTGGCTTGCGGCTTTTAGGCAAGGTCTTCGGAGACCTAGCACCTTTGGGCGGCAGAACAAAGAACTCGGACAACTGCACGTCCAGCGTTTCGGCGATGCGGTCGAGAAGATCAATCGTCGGGTTCTTCGATTGCCGCTCAAGACTACTCATGTAGGAGCGGTCGATCCCGGCCTTCCAAGCCAATTGCTCCTGCGAGATACCCCGATTCACGCGAATCCGACGCACATTCCAGGCTACAATCGCACGAGTTTTCATACGTCAACTCATGCCATGGTGCTAGGCCTCAAAACACTGGCTATAATCCCGCTATTATTTCTTGGTCGGTGTTCCTCGACGTGATCTAGCCTCAAACGCGGCCGGGACCGTGATCGATGCACGTGGGCAGTCGGCGTCCCACGCGCTTCGCACGATGCCCGCGGCTTAGGATGTCGACAGTGTATCGGGGTATTTCGCCTCTAAGCTTTGGCCTATCTCCGAAAAAGCGCTCAAGACCGCATCGATCTGATCCCGTCCTATTCCAGCGTAGATGACCAACCGTACGTATCGATCGCCATAAGGGACGACAAGCACGCCCAATCCCGCTTCACCCAGCGTCCAAGATTTGAGGGCAGGAGCTCCGGAAAGACGTAGAACCACAGGAACATCTGGATCAGCAATGGCACGTTCCGAAAGAGAGCTGTGTAGACGAAGCCTATTCCACGCACCGCTCTCGATCGAGCAGTGCGGGCTGTACCGACTAAGGTTCCGATCGCAAGCGCTAGGAGGAAGCTCACCACCGCCATGACTATTGTGAGACGCAGACCTTCCAGCAGCCATCCAAGCTGCGGCTGCTGGAAGAGAATACTCCAGTTCCAATTGTAGGAGAGCATTCGACCCAGCCGCTATTGAGGGACTGCTTGCGCTTGCAAAACGGTCTCGAGCTTCTCGCTCAGTGGAATTCCAAATTGGTCAAACCACTTGTGGTAGAGAGATGTTATCTCTCCCGAGCGAAAGAGCTCGGCCAGCGTCTTGTTGACAGCCAAGCGAAACGCAGAGTCGTCACGGCGCATCATTAACCCGTACGGCTCGAAGGAGAGCGGGCGGCCGACGACCTCCAGACGGTCGCGAGCCGGCTTTTGTCGCAAAGTGTAGAGGATCGCGTCGTCCGAACAAAACGCGTCGGCGCGATCGCTATCGACAGCCAAGAGTCCTTCTGAAAAATTCGAGATGTTTAGGATTTTCACGTTTGGGACCTTTAGTTTCTGGACCCATCTGCGCCGCCGAGATCGATACTGCGCCGTCCGACGCCGAAGGCCATATGAACTTGCCGCGATCCAGGCGCTTGGCGTAGAGCGACATGCCCAGCCCGTCATGCCAGAGGATCTTGACCAGATCGCCGCGGCGACCCCGGAAGATGTAGAGATCGCCAGCATGAGGATCGCGCTTCAGGCTCTCCTGGACCGCAAGCGCCAGGCTTTGCATCCCGCGGCGCATGTCGGTGTGGCCGGTGGCGATCCAGACCCTGACGCCGCTCGGGATCGGGATCATCGCCGTCTCAGAAGCTCAAGAACCCGCTGCAGCGCCTCCGCGTCCACGTCCCGGTCAACGCGCACGCGACAGCCGCCCCCAAGCTCGATCTCGATAATGCCGGCCCGTGCACGTTGCGCAGGCGGTGAAGACACCGGTTGTGGCGCGCCACTCGAGATCGGAGCCGCCGCAGGCGTCATCTCAACCGGAACAAGCACCGGCGCGGCATCCCCGCTCAACTTGCCTTCCCGCGCCAACCGGCGCCACGTGAACAATTGGCTTGTCGACAGCCCGTTACGTCGTGCCGTGACCGACACCAGACGTGGCCCGCCATAGCTCTCGGTGACGATTCGCTGCTTTTCTTCCAATGTCCAACGACGTCGAGCGCCTGTCGAGACGACTTCAAGTCGGGAAACCTTCGGCATAGGCATATGGTCAGTCATACGCCTATGTCTTCATCCTCCATCAAACCGCACAAGGCGGTCCTCCCCGGAGCGATACGTCGTCTATGCCGAGTCGCTGGACGACCTAGCAGCATCAGCCAGACTGGCCAGCAGATCTGCAGCGCCAGCTCAACATCCAGCCGACGCTGACCATCCGGCCAGGTTTCCCCGTGCGGGTCATCGTTACCCGCGATTTGGTATTGGCACCCTACGGCAAGGGAGGAACGCCATGACGAAGCTCAAACTCGGTCCGCTACGCGACATCCCGGTCTGGCGTATCTTGATCCATCATGCGTTGCCGAACGCGGCCGTGCCATATTGACGGTGCTCGGGTTGCTTGTTGGGGGAGTGGTCACGGGCTCAATCCTTGTTGAGACGGTGTTTTCGTGGCCCGGGATGGGCAATCTGCTTATCACGTCGATCGGCAGCTGTGGTGCGCTACGGTGTGGCCCTGGGCGGCCATACGCCGCACGAGCTCGGGAAATTCCGCCGAGGATCGGCCCACCAGAAAGAACGTGGCTCGCGCGCATTCCTGTGCGAGCGCAGCCAACACCTTATCCGTGTTCGGCGGCCGCGGTCCGTCATCGAAGGTGAGGACGACTTCATAGTCCGCCATCTGCGAGTTCGGTTTGATTCTACGCTTCATCGCGCGATTCAAACACGGTGCACCTTTGTGTGTCGATATAATTAATGACTCAATACGTGTTATACAAAAGAATACAACTTAAACGTTGACATGGCCGAATGGTATTTCCTATCGTCGCATCCAGAAAACCTCGTACGGCAGGCGTAAGCCATCTTGCGCGCCGGCAGTTTGCCGAAGGCGTAACTGACGATCGTAGAGCGCTCCGTAGGGAGCGCTCTACGTATTTGAGCAACGCGGCCGGCAAAAGCCGGCATCTGATGGCCCCGGCACGCTCCGAAAAGGTGGTAATAACCCGTGCGAGACCTGATCATCGAAGCCTTTGACAGCGTCATCCGCTGCGAGATCGCGGAAGCAGACGACGTTCGCAAGGAAATCGCCCAGCGCGGCGCCTACTGGGCCGGCGACGAGATATGGAAGCTGGGCCGCCAAGTCGCCGCGCTGCGCAAGCGTATCGCCGAGCTGGAAGAAACCGACGCATGATCTCAGCAGACCGCGAGTATCTGCTCGATGCCCCTCTAGAACCGTGGCTTCAATCGCTTCGAGCGGCACCGTGCGCCGGTTATCACAGAAACCAGTTTCCTTCATGCGCGTGCAGATCGTTTGCCTCAGCAGTCATCCACTGCTCGCGCGGGTTTTCGCGGCTGATGCGCTTGCCGGTCTCCGGGACCTTTATGAACCTTTGGCGGTTCCAGATGATCCGCCCGGCGTACTGAAGGATGCCGTTCAAGCGCTTGCGGCTACCGTCAATGGTCGAGGCGTTCCAGGCGCCGCCACGTGGCCCGGGTACGCCTTTCTTGTTCAAGGCAGTTGCGATGTCGCGTGGCGAGTTGCCGCCTTCAACGGCTTCTTCATCTGCGGTGTTAGACTCACGAAGGCTTTTCCTTGCCGACGCATTCGATGAGGAAGCGTGACAGCGCTTCGAACGTGTCAAATCGGTTTATGGTGCGGCCCTTATAGACTTCCTTTGAGAACCAGAACATGCGACGACTGAAGGTGAGCCACGCCGGGGCATCAAGACATAGTCGAAGATCGCTTCGTTCTTCTCGTCCAGCCGAACCGCGACAACCCATCCCTTCGGCCACCTCACGCGGTATTGCAGCGTCCAGCGCAAGGGCCGGTTTTCATAGTTGCGGCATCTCGCGACCCGAAAGACGACATTCACGACATTGTCGATTCGAAGACATTCAGTCGAAGCATTGAGGGTGGCACTGCGACCAAGTCTCTCGAAGGCGTCTCGAAGGCGAGCAGCATTGCTAAGCTGAAGGGCGGCCCACCGTTGGTGCGACGCGTATTTGTCAAACCATTCTTGATTGCCGTTGTACCCAATAAGACGGTAGATTGCCGCGCGGCGAACAGGATGGAAGTGGAGCGTCGACCATGATGAGAGGGCTACGCCGGGCTCGTGACGCAGGGAGGGCGTAGCCCGACCGGAGTTACGAGCCCGGCGTCGGCGCGATCCACAGCGGACCGCGCCGACTGGTGATCGCGGCCGGCTGGTTATGCAAGTGGTTCTTCCGCCAAGAGGAATCACTCGCGTGCCAGGCCGACACATTACCGATCACCAAATGAGGCTCTACATGAAGTACCGTCAGACCGATAGCCCGCCCGTGGCCGCCGCCAAGGCGTCGTTCAGCACCTCGACCGCTTACCGGATCGAGCAGGATCGACGCCTTCCGTCGCAGAAGAAGGCTCCTCGCGGCCGTCGCCGGCCAGATCCCTTGGCCCGCGTATTTGAGACAGAGATCGTGCCGATGCTGAAGGCCGCCCCCGGTGTGCGGCCGGTCACGATCTTCGAGGAGTTGCTCCGACGCCATCCTGAGCTCGGCGCCGGCATCCGTCGCACGCTGGAGCGCCGGATCCGGGCCTGGCGGGCGATCCACGGCGAGGAGCAGGAGGTCATCTTCCGGCAGACCCACGAACCCGGTCAGCGCGGCCTGTCCGACTTCACCGACATGGGCGAATTGGGTGTCACGATCGCGGGCGTGCCGCTCGACCATCGTCTCTATCACTTCCGGCTGGCCTATTCCGGGTTTGAGCACGCCCATGTCGTGCTCGGCGGTGAGAGCTTCATCGCTCTGGCCGAAGGCCTGCAGAATGCCTTGTGGTCACTCGGTGGAGCGCCACGGGAGCATCGCACCGACAGCCTGTCGGCCGCCTTTTGCAATCTCGACCGCGACGCCAAAGACGATCTGACGCGGCGATACGAAGACCTCTGTGCCCATTACGGCATGCGCCCCTCCCGCAACAATCGTGGCATCGCCCACGAGAACGGGGCGATCGAGAGTTCGCATGGCCATCTCAAGCGGGCGGTCGGCGACGCGCTGTTGCTGCGTGGCACCGCCGACTTCGACGATCTCGCTGCCTATCGTGGCTTCATCGATGAGATCGTCAGCCGCCGCAATGCCCGCAACGCCAAGCGGATCGACAGCGAACGTACCGCACTTCAGGATCTGCCGGACCGCCGCACGTCGGACTATGAAGAGGTGATCGTCCACGTGACATCGTCCGGCGGCTTCACCTTGCGCAAGGTGTTCTACACGGTGCCGTCGCGCTTGATCGGCCATCGGCTGCGGGTGCGCCTGTATGACGATCACCTCGACGTGTTTGTCGGCGGCACGCATCTCCTCACCTTGCCGCGCGGGCGGCCGCATCCCAATGGCAAGCACGATCAGGTCGTCGATTATCGGCACGTGATCCATTCCTTGCGGCGCAAGCCGATGGCGCTCCTCAACCTGGTCTACCGCGACCAGCTGTTCCCCCGGGAAGCTTACCGCCGAGCCTTCGACGTCTTGCGCAAACGCTTACCGGACAAGAAGGCCTGCCGGATCATGGTCGATCTCCTCGCACTCGCCCATGAGCGCGGTTGCGAGGCCGAACTCGCCGATCAGCTCACGGCCGACCTGAACGACGGCCGGCTGCCCGACCTCAACCGGCTACGTACTCACTTCGCCCCGGATCCCGCCCAGATGCCGAACGTCGTGGTGCGCCTCGCACCGCTCGCCACCTATGAATGCCTCATCGGTACTGCCGAGATCGGAGGTGCCGCATGAGCACAACCAACGTAGTCGACACCGCGCGCCTCAATCTGTTGCTCAACGAGCTGCGGCTGCCCGCCATCAAGGTGCTGTGGCCGCAATTTGCCGAGCAGTCCGATAAGGAAGGCTGGCCGGCGGCGCGCTTCCTCGCCACCATTGCAGAGCACGAGATCGCTGAACGCAGCCGTCGCCGCATCGAGCGCCATCTCGTCGAGGCGCGGCTGCCCACCGGAAAGACCTTTGACAGCTTCGACTTCGAAGCCGTACCGATGATCTCCAAGGCGCAAATGACCGCGCTCGCCGCCGGCGACGGCTGGTTGAACAAGGGCGCCAATCTGCTGCTGTTTGGTCCGCCCGGTGGCGGCAAGAGTCACTTGGCAGCAGCAATCGGCTTGGCTCTCATCGAGAACGGATGGCGCGTCCTCTTCACCCGCACCACCGATCTCGTGCAGAAGCTCCAGGTGGCGCGCCGCGAACTCAACCTCGAGGGTGCCATCAACCGCCTCGATCGCTTCGATCTCGTTATCCTTGACGATCTTGCCTATGTCACCAAGGACCAGGCCGAGACCAGTGTGCTGTTCGAGCTCATCAGCGCACGCTACGAGCGACGCTCTTTGCTGATCACCGCCAATCAGCCCTTTGGAGAATGGAACAAGGTCTTTCCGGACCCAGCTATGACCCTCGCGGCGATCGATCGCCTTGTTCACCACGCCACCATCGTCGAGATGAACGTCGAGAGCTATCGCAGGCGGACTGCCCTCGAGCGAAAGCGTGGTCCAGGGCGGCCACCGGAGCACGCGACACAAAAAACGCTCGCTTGATTGACGCTCCGCGACAATCAAAGCAAACAAAACTCTTGCGCGCGACAATCATCGCGGCGATCATCATCGCGCCGCGACACTGACTCGCCATCCTGATCGCCGCGCTCTTCCGACCCAGATCGTCGCGCTATAGACATGGACGGCAGTCCCGGACTTGAATTGATAATCGTCTTACTAAGCTTGCCTTTCTTCATCAGGACCTTACGGAGCCGAAGCAACATTTCCTCTTCGGGAATGCTGACGCGCCCCTCACCCATAATCTTTTGCGCGCGCCGGAATGCGTCGCGATGGACGATAGGTTCGATGGCATTCTCTTTTCTGATCCAGAGCTCCCTTGGGTTGCGCGTCACCTTGGCGCCAAGTTTTCTGCTTTTGCGATTGTAGGTCAGAACGCCGATATAAGCTTCGTTCCGGAGGAGGTCACCGACAGCCTTTCCAAGCCACGGTCTTCCCTGGCTATTCAAGATCCCTCGCTGGTTGAGCTCTCGGGCAATGGTGGCCTGCGATTTGTGACGGAGATATTCGTGGAGAATCCAATTCACGATCTCGACTTGATCGGGCGCACCGGGGATGAGCTTGACATGGTCGGTAAGCAAAGATTTGCGCTGGCCGATCGTTAAAATGCCCTTCGGTCTGCATTGATCGTCGACGAGACGTCGTTGGAACGCGTAAGCCGTAGGGCCGCCCATTTTGAAGCCGCGATGCGTCAGCCGGACTGACCCTGCGAAAACTTTGGCGGAGAGTTCCCGACTGAACTCAGCCGCCATCACTCTCTTAATATTCTTCATGATGCTGGCGAGAAGGCTTCCGTCATTGTCGAATTGCTCCGCGCAATAAGCAACCTCGACGCCCGCCCTGCGGCAGATGAACTCGTAGTGCGCGCTCTCCAACGTCCTGAAAGCGTCCCCATCGGCTCACGTCGAAGACAAGCAGATGAGCGAAGTCAGCGCGTCCCGATTGCACGTCTTCAACCAGTTCGGTAAGGCCCCCCCGGTTTTCGATTCTGAGGCCGCTTTCTCCCTCGTCACGATAGGTGTGGACGATGGTTAGCTTGTGAAGTTCGGCGTAGGTCGCGATGACCACTGCCTGATTCTCAATCGAGTATTGCTGGTAATCCGTCGACATGCGGACATACTGCGCCGCCCGTCGCGCTTTCTGCGACTGAGGCAGACGTTTCGCGTGTACAACAAGGGTGTTCCCCATGTTGCCTCCCCGCGGCTATATCGCGCCGCGCTGTATTGCGCATCGCAAACCATTTAGGCGCATCATCAAGTCCGCGCCATCGGAAAGTGTATTCAGAAAGAGTCAACTGCTATGTCGTTTTTCTTGAAAGCACGTTGCGGCGGGCGAAGCGAGCTGCAGAGAAATGCGGGTTTGCGCTTTTGGGCCCGTAGCCGACATGTCCGGCGCAGCTCTTTCGTCTGCTTCTGACGAGGCAACCAGCAGGATATCGTCGTTGTCCTTGTCGATGATGTTGAACGCCCATCCATCATGGCTGTGGCGATCGCCACGTCGGCCTTCTTCTCCTTATTGCCGCTATTCTTGTTGTAGACGTGGGTCTTGAAGCCGGCCTTGTCGACCATCTTCCAGAATGAGTCGCCGGGGAGGTGAACCCCACATACCGCCCGTCAGCTGGCAAACCGACAGCGCTGGCAGCAATTTAGGATTGGATGAATTCTTCAAGCTCGTCGATCATCGTTTACCGGGTTTGATTCCTCCGAAAGGATATCAATGGCCTCGAGCCTTGCGTCATACTCCTCGTATGTGCCGAGCAGGGCTTGGCCAACTGTCAAGTTGTGCACGGGATCGATAATCGAGGGGGAGTCGTAAGTTAGGGAGGTTGGTCCAGTAAATAGAACTTCTTCGCCACGCTCGTCGCGTCGCAACGTTCGGTCCGTACACCATTTGACGAGTTGCGTGACCTCTCCCTTCCCGGACTCAATGATGGGCGGCAGCTGCCGAACCGAGTAGAAATTCGTCCGCGCAGAATACATCTGCCGCGAATCCGAGCTCATGCGCTCGTCTGGTTGAGCGGTAAGGGTCAGCAGGCGCTTGCCTTTCGGACGCTCGAGCGTACCCTGAATTAGACCGCCTTCTCTGATCAGTCTAATGTGCGCCAGCTTTTTTGGAGCACCAAGAACCTCTCGTCCCGAGGCGAGAGCTGCATCATTTACCGTCACGTAAATGTAAGGGATGTAGTAGCCAGTCTCGCCGTCGGGATCACGAACTTGAATTCCTGAATAGCACTCCAAGTATGGCCCGACAGTGCTTGAGCGATAGCTCGCGACCCCCACAATGGCGATTGCAGGGTTTGCTGCAGGTGCTAGTTCCTTCGGCAATAAACAATTCGCCTCGTGCCCCACGCTGAACATAAGGTTTATGGCTTGGCAGCCGAGAAACGCACCGCCACGATTTTTGCCCCCATGGTAAAGAGGCGCATCAAGCGGAATGCCTTTGACGTCGGGCATCGCATCCTCCTTGATCTCAGAACAATTCGCGCGGTTGGAGATTGAGCTATTCATCTCACCGCGCCTCTCCGGTTGTTGAAGCGCCCCTGAAGCGACTGTACTGCGCTGGCAGCGATGTGGGTTCGGTAGTCCGTGCGGCACATCGATCCGGTGATAGCGATCTTCGCTACGCGAGGCCGCAGTGCCGTTTCTGCGCCTTGCACCTCAATCCGCCGGATTAAACGATCCGAAAACATCCGACACGCTTGACCTTTTCCATTCTAGAAGCCGGCAGCTGTCCTGTGCTGCCGGATGCGCCTGATTGTGCATCCATTCCGGCGGAGCCTGCTCACCGATGATGACGTCAAGGCGAGTGGGTGATTCCTATTTGTCTATCAGTCGTTATGCAACGTCGATGCCAGGCACCTCGTGCGGTTTATACGGCTCACTGGCTGACGTCAAATTGGGTACGAGTGACCCGACAACTTTCGACCCTTGTTCTGTTGCCTTCCTCGCTTGTCCGATTGACGACGCGATGTCGAAAGCCCGACATGATCAAGTATCCGGACAGAAAGTCGATGAGGCTCTCTCACGAGTTTTCGCAACAGCCTCGATTAAACCAGATCAGCGTAACATTGTCGCTGCGCATGGTCGAAAACGCAGGCCCTGACATCGCCGTCTCGGTGGAGAGTCGGAAGACCTCCGGCGCCTGTGCAAGAGTCACGTGAGGCTGACTTCCCATCAGAGTCTCGGCGCGCCGATTGCACGGAATGGATACTCCAATTCGCAAGACTAAGGAGAACCTCATGCGTTCTGCGCCCCACTTTTCGATCCACAAGGAGCTCAGCACCGTTCGGCACCGGTATCGCTCCGCTCGCGGGTACCGATCCTATCTCCGAAACCGGAGGAAATTCGGTCGCAAATTGTCGGCGTCTAGAAGGCGGGGTAGTTCGGCAAAGCCAATGCAATAATCCAAAGGATGGCTAACGCCTGAGCGGCGGAAGCATGTTCGCGACGTGAAATCGTTATCGAAGTGCTTTAGCGCCAATTTACACGGGTACTGCGCACAGGCTTTGGGAATCAAAGATGATACGTAGCAGAGGGCAGATCGCCAAGAGTCCGGGGCGTGGTGCAGACCGCAACTCTTGGCTTGCCCGACTTTCAATGCTCGTTCTCAACCATTTTGATCAACACGCCCGTCATCCTTTTTGATGCTGAAAACCCCTGCACCGCCACTGATCGAGGGAACCAAGAGTTATGGGACGTGTGAGCGAAAAAGTCATTTTGGTAACCGGCGGGGCTCAAGGGATGGGGGCCGCTCATGCGCGCCTGCTGGTAGCCGAGGGCGCGAAAGTCGTGATCACCGATATTCTTGACAATGAAGGAGCGACTTTCGCGGCCGAACTTGGCCCATCCGCGATCTATGTGCGTCAAGACGTCGCTCAGCCAGGGGAATGGTGCCAGGCGATTGCGGCTGCGGAGGGCAAGTTCGGCGCGGTGCACGGCCTCGTCAACAATGCAGGCATAGCGAGTATGGCTCCCATCGAGCGGTTCCCGCTCGAGCAGTGGGAGAAGACCCTGGCTGTCAATCTCACCGGTGTATTCTTGGGAATGCAGACTGCCCTACCTGCGATGCGCCGCGCGGGCGGAGGCTCGATCGTCAACATCTCGTCGGTCGAGGGGATGAGGGGTAGTCCTGGGCTTCACGCCTATGTTGCTTCCAAGTTCGGCGTGCGGGGCATAACGAAGTCCGCTGCCTTGGAGGCCGCCGCGTCCGGCGTTCGCATAAACTCTATCCATCCGGGCTTCATCAACACTCGGATGACAGAGAACATCGATCTTTCCAGTTTTCCAATTCCGCTCGCGCGGCCAGCCGAGCCGCAGGAAGTGTCACAGGCAGTCTTGTTCCTGCTTAGCGACGAGTCCTCTTATCTTACCGGCTCCGAAATCGTCGTCGATGGCGGTCTGACGATCGGCGTCCCGCAGAAGGGTCAGGCGGTCGAAAACATCTTCTGACTATCAGCGGACGGATTGTCACATCAAACGAGATCGAATGTCGCGATGTATTACACCAGTGGAAATTACGAAGCTTTTGCTCGGCCCCGCAAACCCGCCGGCGTGGATAGCAAGACAGCATGGTTCGTTGGTTCGGGGTTGGCTGCGCTCTCCGGCGCGGCCTTCTTGATCCGCGACGGGCAGTTGCGTGGCGACCGTATCACCATCCTCGAACGACAGACGGTTCCGGGGGGCGCGTTGGACGGTTGTCAGGATCCGGAAAGGGGATTCGTGATTCGAGGTGGTAGAGAGATGGAGGATCATTTCGAGTGTCTCTGGGATCTGTTTCGTTCGATCCCATCGCTCGAACTTGAAGGCGCCAGCGTGCTCGATGAGTTTTACTGGCTGAACAAGGATGATCCGAACTACACACTACGGCGGGCGACGGTGAAGCAGGGGCAGGATGCCCATACCGATGGCCTCTTCACACTGAGCGAACAGGCCCAGAAAGAGCTGATTGCCCTTTTTCTTGCCACTCGTAAGCAGATGGAGACCAAGCGCATCGACGAAGTGTTCGGAAGAGATTTCTTCAACAGCAATTTCTGGCTCTATTGGCGGACCATGTTCGCCTTTGAAGAATGGCATTCAGCCCTCGAGATGAAACTTTATCTGCATCGATTCATCCACCATATCGGCGGCCTGCCGGATTTCAGTACGCTGAAGTTTACCAAATACAATCAATATGAATCGCTCGTTCTGCCGTTATCCAAATGGCTGTTGGCGCAAGGCGTCAACTTTCGCTACGGGGTCGGAGTCACCGATATCGATTTCGACATAAAGCGTGGCCGCAAGCAAGCCACAGCCATCCGCTGGCTGGAGAATGGCATTGAGGGCAGTCTCATTATTGGCGCCGACGATCTTGTTTTCATGACGATCGGGTCGCTGACCGAAAACTCGGACATGGGGGACCATCACACGGCCGCCAGGCTCAACGAAGGACCGGCGCCCGCCTGGGATCTGTGGCGGCGTATTGCGGCCAAAGATGCGGCCTTTGGACGCCCAAATGTCTTTTGCGGCAATATTCCTGCAAGCAAATGGGAATCGGCGACGATCACGACCCTGGACAAACGCATTCCAGCATACATCCGCAAGATCGCCAAACGCGATCCGTTCAGCGGCAAGGTTGTCACAGGAGGCATCGTTACGGTGAAAGATTCGAGCTGGTTGCTCAGTTGGACCACAAATCGCCAGCCGCATTTCAAGCGCCAGCCCAGCGATCAAGTCGTCGTCTGGGTCTATTCGCTATTCGTCGATAAAGCCGGCGACTACGTGAGGAAACCGATGCAAGATTGTACGGGCGAGGAAATCACGCAAGAATGGCTTTATCACCTCGGTGTGCCGGTTGCGAGTATACCGGAACTCGCCGCTGGGGCCGCCAAGACGGTCCCGGTGATGATGCCCTACGTCACTTCCTTCTTCATGCCGCGGCAGGCGGGCGACCGGCCAGATGTTGTGCCGAAAGATGCGGTCAATTTCGCCTTCATCGGCCAGTTCGCGGAGTCGGGTGAACGGGATTGTATCTTCACGACGGAATACTCCGTTCGGACCGCGATGGAAGCCGTGTATATCCTCCTCAAGATTGAACGTGGCGTGCCCGAGGTATTCAACTCGACCTATGATATTCGCAAGCTGCTTGCAGCAATGGGTAGACTGCGCGACGGCAATGAAATTGAGATCCCGGGACCTGCGTTCCTGCGCGAGCTCATTCTAAAAAAGATTGAAGCGACTGAGCTTGGCGAACTACTCAATAAATATCACCTGAGGTGATTAAGGCAGCGGACGCTGCGGCTTCGCTCGGATAGAGAAGCGCTGTCCTGCGCCGTGACGGCTCGGACTCGCCAAGGCGCGGATCAAACGTTCGCGCCGATCTTCCAGGCAACCTTTAGGCGTACTCTGGAATTCGGTGTTCTTTCGGCTTGATGTTATTCTCGCCACACGCATCCGATTAACCTCTTGCCACGAGGTGAGGGCGAAACTAGCTAGTGGCTCGTCACAGTGATCTTGATGGTTTGATACCGGCCAGCTTAGGATAGGCAAGTTTTCTGGCGGCACAAGGACTTCGATGCTTCTGGGGATGCAGGATTCGGCGGGTGGCCGTCCGGACATGTGCGAATAGGTATAGATGAACGCCAGATAATGGCCCTGCTTCTCGGTAAAGCGTGCGCCTGGTTTTTGACTCATGGATCGATTCATCCGTGCCTCCTTAGTCGTCCGTGAAGAACAGGTAAGGGGCTGATCTGGAGTCGTTGTTTTTCGGCTGCGGCGATTTTGTGATTGCAGGCTTTGACAGTGCGGTAGCTCGGAACCTGCAATTTGCAGTTTGAGATTCCCTCGAATCGCACGGCATGATTCGGCGCTCGTATCGGGAGGAGCCGATGCGACCGAAGAAGCCGAAGGCGACGGACGAAGGTGATCTGTTCCGGGCCAGGCTCAAGCAGGTCATCAACATGGAGCACGAACTGGTTCAGCACGCCGGCAAGATCAATTGGGACTGGATCGACTATCGACATGAAGGCGCCGCGCGGGCTCGACAAGCCGCTGTTCCAAAAGCTCGTCGCCGGCGAGTGGATCGACCGGCATCAGAACCTGCTCATCATCGGCCCGACCGGCGTCTGCAAGAGCTGGATTGCTTGCGCCTTGGGCCACAAGGCCTGCCGCGACAACCGCTCCGTGCTCTGTCAGCGGCTGCCGCGGCTGTTCGAGGCGCTTGCCCTCGCGCGGGGCGACGGCCGATGGTTGGGTTGCCGATGAGCTCCGCGCTTTGACTTCCTTGTAGACGTTGCTGATCGACATCGCGGATGTTGCGACACCGCGCCATCGACGAACCGCGTTCGGATGCGAGATCGGCGTGATAGCCATCGATCTTGGCGAGCATCTCCTGCACGAGCGCCGGATCAAAGTCGATAGCGACTGCTGCTGACTTTGCCGTCGTTTGTCCCTGTTGCGTTGCTTGGCCTCGGCGAGCTCTCATGCGCTTGACCTTGCCGATGATGGCGTTGCGAGATACGCATCGCCACCCCTCGCAGACACCGAGTGGCCCGCGCTCCACATGCATTGCAGAAGCGACACCTCCTCAGAATCCCATGCCGATGTGGCTTGATTGACCATCGTTCGTCATCGTCACGAGCACGAGTCGATGGTCGTTTTGATTGTCGCCAAAAGCAGTGCGTGTCGATGTTTACGCTTGTTCGCCGCTATTCGATGTTCGGAAAGGTTTTTGGCTGCGACGATCGGCCTGCCTTATAAAATAGGCAGACGAACGTGTATTTATGCCTGCGGTTGCATCGTGTCCGGAAAGTTGATCCGCTTACGTTAACGGCTGTTGACAACATGCGTTAACGGCGTTGCAATCACCAGCACGACAAACGGCGGTGAGTTTACCAACTAACAACAGCAGCTAGTCACATGAATCTAAAGTTCGCCACATAGAGTCTGCTGGGCTTTGTGGCAAAAGCGTTTGACGGAAGCCAAGATCTGGTCTGCGGACTTGGTCCATTTGAAGGGCTTCGGGTTGTTGTTGTGCAATTCGATGAAGGTACGGATGTCGGCTTCGAGCTGCCTGACGGAGGTGTGAACACCTCGCCGGATCTGCTTTCTGGTGAGTTCAGCGAACCAGCGCTCGATCTGATTGATCCACGACGCGGAAGTCGGCGTGAAGTGGACATGATAGTGCGGCCGGCGAGCGAGCCACGCTTTAATCTTGGGGGTCTTGTGGGTAGCGTAGTTGTCCATGACGATATGGACAGCGAGCCCCTCAGGGATTTGAGCGTCGATCTCTTTGAGAAACTTCAAGAACTCGAGCGCCCGATGGCGCTTGTAGCATTTGCCAATGACGAAGCCGGAAGCGACATCGAGCGCGGCAAACAGCGTGGTCGTACCATGCCGCACATAGCTATGCGTGCGACGTTCCGGCACCCCAGGCATCATCGGCAAGACCGGCTGCTCGCGATCGAGTGCCTGGATCTGGCTTTTCTCATCGACACTGAGGACAACGGCTCGGTTAGGCGGCGACAGATAAAGCCCGACAATATCGCGCACCTTATCGACGAATAGCGGATCGCTCGATAGTTTAAATGTCTGGCTGCGGTGCGGCTGCAAGCCGAACGCCGTCCACATTCGGCGGATCGTGGTGTGAGAAAAGCCAGTATCCGCAGCCATCGAGCGGATCGACCAGTGCGTTGCGTCGGGCGGCGTCGTACGCAATGTCCGCTCGATTACCTCGGCAACCTGATCATCGTCGATGGTTCGAGGGCGGCCCGGGCGGGCTTCGTCAAGCAGGCCATCACAACGATCCTTCAAGAATCGGCGGCGCCACTTGCCGACGGTGTGTTCATGGATGCCAAGTTCGGCAGCCACAGACTTGCTTGGCAGACCAACTGCACACCGCAGGATCGCGCGGCATCGCTCAGATAGCGATCGGGCTACACGATGACGACGAACTTGCCTCTCCAAGTACGCCCGCTCCTGCGAACTCAGCACCAACGGCGCGATCGGCCGGCCTTTCACACCTGCATTCGCCACGAGCGCTCTCCTCTCTAGAGATCCGAGCGATCAACTAATGTCACGAACTTCCGTTCCAGATGACTAGACCACGACGGCGTTACTGCTCGCACACGGCTACTAGCGTGGGTACCCGAGCGTTTGCGCGGAAGGATGGGCCATGCAGTCGATCCCTTGCTAGGTGTCGTCGGTGCCGGGGATCGTGCCGTTCTCGGAATACTGCCAGAGCTTCCGGTGCCGCGACGCCGACGTCTCCGGAGGTGACGATGCTGACGTCGACTCGACTTCAACCATTTCAACAGCGACGATGCAAACTTGGTCGCTTGGATCAGCCCTGCGGGCAGCAGGCCGCCGGAGCCGCCGCCGCCGCCGCCGCGGATGGTCGAGCAGCGCCTGGACGGCCTCGTGCAGATCGTCGAGCGGCTCAAACCCACCTTCGAGAAGGTCGTTCAATTCGAGCCGCAGCATCTCGTCATCCCAATCGGTGCGTCGAAGGCCTCGAAGAGACGCGACCAAGCGCGAAGCTCGAGACAATACCCGAGAGTGTACCAACAGCAACGGGACAGCTCGCAGAGATGGAAGCAAAAGTAAAAAGATCAAACAGCGTCATAGCAAGTCCGCCGATCTGGAAGCTAAGCGCGCGCTGAACCGCCTGAAGGAGGTTGACCCGGAGGGATATGAGGCCTTCCTTCGTAAGCGCGAGAACCGCGGGGACACTGGCGGTTTCGGCCCGGCTGGACGGGCGAGGCCATAGTCACCACCACATTCCTCGCCGTCGCATTCGCACAACTCTGGCGCGTCGTCGCCATGCGCAGCAGCCGCTCCGGTACCGTTTTCAACGAGTTCACGCGCAATCCATGGGTCTGGCTGCGCTCGGCCTGTACGGCCCTCTGCTCGCAGTCCCTCTCTACTGGCCGCCGATGACAGAGGTCTTCCACGTCTGCCACCGACGCTCACGATGTGGAGCATTGTCGCGGGCTACAGCCTGACGCCGATGCTGCTAATTCAGGTCAGCCGCGCCGTCATCGTGCTTGCCAAACGAAGCCGTTAAATGGTAGCCGCGTTGCTTGGCTCGAATTCGCCGTCTGCATCATCGTGATCGGCGTGGCCGGATGTATGCTCATGGTCATTGCGCCCTACGGAGTCCTGATCTCCGAGTGCGAGCCTATTGCCCTCAGGCGCCCGGCCAATTCCGTTCGCTCGCGTTCCCGCGGATTACAGCCCCCCGATCTCCCACAGCGGACCCAACGTCACTGCAAATTCGATCGCGAGGATGGGATGGCGGCTCGAACAAGAGCTCGTCCGAACGCTCTAGATGTTCTTGTTATGCGGTCAAGTTCGCCCATTCCACAGACCACCGATTGTGACGTCAGAAAGAATAGTGATCGCGTCTCAAGGACGTCAACAGCAGGGGTAAGCCTACAAGATCATGTAGTTGTAGTATTACTGTTTGCACGGCTCTCTGCTGGAGGCCGTTCGCTGACACGGGGGAGCCATGTCGACAGTTACCAGCGCAATTCGGCGCCTTTGGTGGCGACGCTTTCTTGTTCTTCTGGCGATCATCGTGGTCATTGCTTTGATCGCAGTCATGACCAGCTCCCAGCTTGGCGCGACAATCGAAGCTCTGACGCCGCCTGGTCTCCCTGAACCGGTTTCCGCGAGCGAGCAGGTTTCGCTCGATCAGGGCTGGAACGCCGAAGACGCCGATCGATTCCATCATAAAGCCCAGGGCACGCAGACCTTACCGATCCCGCTGTCATGGTTTCTCGCCCTGGAAGCGCCGCTGAACTCGCCTTTCGCTATCCCCTTTTTCAAACGAGAACGGTTTTCTGACAACCGCTATTTACTGCGGTTTGGATTCATAGAGTCTGCCGAAAGCGAGAACAATGAGTACGGTTTGCCGATCGGCTTTGCATATTCGCCGTTTCAGTCGATCCGCGGACTTTCGCGTAAGGAGACTGCCGTTGGATTGACCTGTGCCGCGTGCCATACCGGCCAACTGATCTTCAAAGAGAAGCGCTATGTCATTGAAGGCGGCCCCGCCGTGACCGATCTCGGTCAATTGACAAATGCGCTCCGCGCTGCGCTCGCACAGACCGCTTTGTCGGCAAAGCTACCCTTCTTCGACGGTCGCTTCGGGCGGTTCGCGAAGCGCGTTTTAGGAACCGAGTACAGCGATCTTACACGCGTCCAACTGTCCAAGGAGCTCGATGGAATACTTGGTGCTCTGATCGATCAGCCCGCTGGGATCGACGTCACGGAAGGGTTTACCCGCCTCGATGCGCTCAATCGCATCGGCAACCAGGTGTTCGCACTCGACCCCAAGCGCTACGGCAACTACGTCAACCTCAACGCCCCTGTCAGCTACCCGCACATCTGGACATCGTCATGGTTCGATTGGGTGCAGTACGACGGCTCGATTATGCAGCCATTGGTGCGCAATGCCGGCGAGGCGATGGGGGTTTCGGCGGAGCTCAACCTCACCGCCCCGCCCAAGGGGGGACGTTTTGCCAGCAGCATCCCCTTCGATAATCTGCACTGGATCGAACAACAGCTCGCTGGAAAGGACCTGCCGCTGGTGGCGAAAGCCTTCACCGGACTGAATGCGCCAGCCTGGCCCGACAGCTTTCCTGCGATCGACAAAGCCAAGGCCGCCGTGGGAGCCCAACTCTACGACAAACATTGCAGCGGCTGCCATCTTCCAGCGCTGACGCCGGACATCGTGCACGGCAAGGCCCCGGACGCGGAGTTCTGGAAGAACTTCGGCCCTATCCGCTGGCGCGGTCGCGATGGGCAGGAGAAGCAGACGAGGGAATCCGTACTCAACGTCAAGATCATCAAGCAAAGCCATATCGGCACCGATCCGGCCCAGGGCGACGTGCTGCGCAATCGCACCGTGGACACCGCCGGCAGCGAACTGGCCAGGGCGGGCCAGAGCAGCCCAGGGCTCGGCCTCGACATCGATGTCTGCCAACGGAAGGCTGACAACACGCTGGATACGATCCACCTCTCGGACCATGCGATGCAACTCTACGCGCTTGCGCTCGGCGCCGTGGTCCAATCCGGCATCGACGAATGGCTTCGGTCGACCGGGACGGTCCAAGCGGAGATCGAAGGCGATCGGCCGAACTGTCTAGCGGCAGGTTTCGGCTATAAGGCGCGTCCGCTGAACGGCGTATGGGCGACTGCGCCGTTCCTGCACAACGGCTCGGTGCCGACGATCTACGATCTGCTCAGCCCGGTTGCGGAGCGCCCACAAGTCTTCCTGCTCGGTGAGCCCAGCTTCGATCCTGTCCGCGTCGGTATCGTGACACGGACGGTCGCTCCTGAAGGCAGGACCTACGACAGCAAGGGCTACTTCATCATCGATACGTCGAGGCCCGCCAATCGCAATACCGGCCACGAATTCTCGAACGAGAAGCATGAGGGCGTCATTGGCCCTGCGCTGTCTCCGGAGGAGCGCAACGCAATCATCGAGTTCCTCAAGTCGATCTGAAATTGATTGGGTCAGCTCCAACTGGAGCAATAGCGAAGACCATCTCGCTCCCGCAGGGGGAAAGGTGGACGGAAGCCCGGATCGACCGACCAGGCGAAGCTTTTCGGAGTTAGGGTGCGGCAGCAATGGCGGAACAGAAACAGGGGCCGGCGGCGAAGTTCCTGAAATGGATGATCGCCAAACATCCGGATGCATTGTTCGCATTCATCCGGCGCGTCAGGCCCAACCTGGCGTTGGGCGCCGCGGGGCCGGTGTTCATCACCCGCTTCCCCGACGTGCAGGAAGCGCTGAGCCGCCCCGACATCTTCAACGTCACCTATGCGCCAATGATGGACCCTTCGGTCGGCCCCTTCATGCTCGGCCGCGACTGCACCGAAATAAACCAGCGCGACAAGGGTATCATGCGCGCCTTCATGCGCATGGAGGATCTGCCGGCAATTCGCCAGAAGGTGCGCAGCCTCGCCAATGCGTCTGTCGAAAAGCAGATCTATACCCAGAACCAGATCGAGGTGGTCAGCACGTTGTCGCGCCTGGTGCCCATTCAGCTGACCCGAGAATATTTCGGCTTTCCCGGCCCCGATCTGGCCTCGATGTTCCGCTGGTCGCGCGCGACGCAATATGACATGTTTCACAACCTGGACAAAGATCCGAAGGTGCACCAGGACAACATTGACGCTGGGCAGGAGATGCGCGCCTATCTGACACAACTGCTCCCGCAGCGGCGCGAGCAGCTGAAAAATGGGGCGCCGCTCGAGGACGTGTTCAGCCGCCTGCTGAATAGCCATTTTGACGATTCGATCGGCTTCGCCGACGAACGCATTATTACCAATATGATGGGCACACTGGTCGGCGGGATTGAGACCACATCGGCGGCCATCGTGCAGCTGCTCGACGAGTTGTTCAAGCGCCCGAGGATCCTGAAGGAGGCCATCGACGTCGCCAGCAGCAACAACGACCATCTGATGTATCGCTATTGCTGGGAAGCGCTGCGCTTCAACCCGATCAATCCGTTCGTGGTGCGCCACTGCCGGACCGATTACCGGATAGCCAAGGGCTCGCTGCGCGCGACGACAATCAAGGCCGGCAGCACGGTGCTGATCTCGACCCGGTCGGCGATGCGCGATGGCTTGCAACTGCCGGCGCCGTCCAGCTTCGCGATCGACCGGCCGGAGTCGGTCTACATGCATCTGGGCTACGGGATGCACACCTGCCTCGGCGACCAGATCAGCCGCATCCAAGTTCCGGAAATCGTTCGCCGCATCCTGCAAATCCGGGGCGTCCGTCCCGCCGCGGAGATTGACTACGCAGGAGGGCCGTTTCCAGAGCGTTATCCCATCACCTACGACACGCCGGTCTGAAGGCCGGACTTCCCAGCAACGAGCCGCGAGTACCGATCCGGCCGCTGGCGTGGCGGCCTCTGGCGTCAGCACTAGGTCGGTCGTCGCGAAGTCTCCGTCACGCGATGCGCGTGAGATGCGTGAGGCAATAATCAATCGTGTCGGTGGTGTGTTCCGCTTGCGAAACACATCAATAGATGAGAGGCAGAGCTTCGCATGCGCGGCTACTACATTGGCTTACCGAGGAAATGGTTTAAGCGAACGGAAGCCGTACGCTGAAGCGGGCCTCGGCAACCGGCAGTTATGCACGAACATCGCGCAATCAGCGCAACAGCAATGATACGCTCAAACGGCACCTGCAGGATCACCATTACGCACGACGCCGACGACTACAAACAGCGCATAGCATCGAGCGCTGCTTCTGCTCGCTGATACACTCTTTCGACGCTTGGCACCCGTTATGACAGGCGAATAGGACAGGCGAACCGTAATTTTACCGGCTTCTTCATCGATCTCGCGGCCGCATTGGTCTGCGGTTGCACGCGTTTCCCCGTAGCTGTCCGGATTGGCAAGTGTTGGAACACGGTGTTCTACTTGAAAGAACACCGGCTGAGGGATTTTATACTTAAACTGTCTTTTCACTAAATTCCGGTGGCGAGGCCGCGGGACTGCATCGTCTCGCGGCCCCATTGATTTTTCGTCGTTGAGGTCCGGGCGAGCTCCTCCACCGAATTCCGACTCTTTACTCCCAGAAGGGGTAATCGCTTCGATCGCCCGTTGGCATTCAGACGCGTCAAATTCGGGCCGTCGGCAAGTCCTCGCTGGACAGCATTCCGGAGTATGTTGTCGTGGAGTGCACATGGCTGCTGCCAACCTGATCGACAGTAGCGACAGCGATCGTACGAAAACGCGCTCCGCATCGAACATGGCGCGTGCTGTTTGACGTCCCAAGATGGCTGGAGTTCTCCCATCGAGACAGCTTCGGCCGAGCTTGTTTGGCTTTCTGGCTCTGCCAAAGGGCAGAGCCAGACTGATACAACAAAGTCGGCTCGCTGTCGCGCGCGCCATCGAAAACTGCCCCCTCGACGTCACGAGGAATTGCCCCCTCCTTGGATAGCCGAGGAGAGAGCGAATGAACGAGGAACAGAGCTGGCCCCGGTTGTTTGGACAGCGCCCCGCTGGATTTAAGTGGATTCCTGCCGGGTTATGCTGAACGCGGGGCTTTACGATTTTGTCGTTGCGTCGGGAGGGCGTAGCCCGACCAGAGCGACGACAAAATCGTCGGCGACGGTCATGCGGCCATCACCATAGCTTGCGTGCCGAAGTAAGCCTCGTCGGGCGTGCGCCCGTCAAGGCTCGAGTGAGGGCGTCCCTGATTGTAGAAGGCCAGATACTTGGCAATTGACGCTCGCGCCTCGGACACGCTGTCGTAGGCGCGGAGATAAACTTCTTCGTATTTGACCGTGCGCCAGAGCCGCTCGACAAACACGTTGTCGCGCCAGGCGCCCTTGCCATCCATGCTGATGGCGATCTTCGCGTCCAGCAGCACATCGGTGAACTCGAGGCTGGTGAACTGGCTGCCCTGGTCCGTGTTGAAAATCGCGGGCCTGCCGTGCTTCGCCAACGCCTCCTGGACCGCTTCGACGCAGAAGGCCGCCTCCATTGTGATCGAGACGCGATGGGCCAGGACCCGTCGGCTGAACACATCGACGACCGCCGCGAGATAGACGAAGCCACGCCGCATCGGAATGTAGGTGATGTCCATTGCCCACGCATGGTCGGGCCGCTCGATCTTCAATCCGCGCAACAGGTACGGGTAGATCTTGTGACCCGGAGCCGGCTTGCTCGTGTTCGGGCGACGATAGACCGCCTCGATCCCCATGCGCTTCATCAGCGTCGCGATGTGGCGGCGACCGGCGTATACCCCCTCCCGCCGCAGCAACGATCGCAGCATACGCGCTCCCGCGAAGGGATAATCGAGATGCAGCTCATCGAGCCGACGCATCAAGGCAAGGTCCTCGGCCGAAACTGGCCGAGGTTCATAGTAGACCGTGCTGCGAGCCAGCTTCAGGACCTTCGCCTGGCGCACGATAGAAAGATCATGACCGCGGTCGATCATCGCTTTGCGCTCAGCAGGCCCGCCTTGGTGAGCGCGCCGGACAAAAAATCGTTTTCCAACGCCAGCTCGCCGATCTTGGCATGCAACGCCTTCAAATCGACCGGCGTCTCGGCCGATGTCTTGTCATGCCCAAACACGCCGGCGGCGCCTTCCAGGAGCTGGTTTTTCCAGATCGTGATCTGGTTCGGATGAACATCAAACAGTTGCGCCAGCTCCGCCAGTGTCTTGTCTCCTTTGACCGCAGCCAAAGCAACCTTCGCCTTGAATGCCGGAGAATGCGTCCGGCGGCTCTTCTTCGTCATCTTCGCTCCTGATTCGCAGCAAGAATCCTCGCCGCTGTCAGGCAGAAAATCCACTCAAGCTACTGTCCGAATTTGCGGGGCCAGCTCTAACGAATCAAAGGCTTGTCGTGGAGTAATTCACAGGGGCAGGTGATGAATACGCCGGATGACGTGACGGAGATGTTGCACCTGAGGGTGTGTGGGTGAGGTCTGAAGCGGATTGCGCGCCAGCTGGGCTGCAGACGGTGAAGGACTACGTGGCGCGGGTGGGTGAAGCCTTCAAGTCGCCTGAGCGGGCGAAGCGGGTCATGGCCTTGAAGGCTGGCTGCGCGAGAGGTTCATTCGACATCGCGGCAATGCGGATGCGGTCCGTCACGACCTGTTGGCCGAAAACGGCTTGGCGGTCAGCCGGCGAACGCTGCGACGCGCCGTGCAGCCCTACCGCCAGGCACTGAAGGCCGAAGCTCTGGCGACGACCCGGTTCGAGACGCCCCCGGGGCGGCAGCTACAGATCGACTTCGGCGAGCGTCTGGTCGATATCGGCGGGGCGAAGGTCAAAGCATTTGTGTTCGTGGCGACCCGCGCCGAAAAGCAAGAGCACTGGTTCGCTGGGCTCGAGAGCGCATTCACGACCTTGCCGGAGGAAGTGCTGAAGGACAATCCACGCGCGCTCGTGGTGCGCCACGACAGGTGAGCCGGTCGGTTCAGTTTGACGACAAGCTCATCACGTTCGCGAAGCATTGGGGCTTCCGTCCTCGCGCCTGCGCACCGTATCGGGCGCGCACAAAGGGCAAGACGGAGAATGGCGTCCGCTACGTGAAGAAGAGCGTGATCGCGGGGCATTCCTTCGCGAGCTGGGAGGCATTCGAGACGCATCTCGCCGAGTGGGAGGGCGGGGTGGCGAACGTACGTATCCACGGCACGACGGGCGTGGCGCCGATCACTCGCTTTGCGTGTGACGAGGTACACCGGTCGAAGCCGCTCGGCGTCGCTCGGATCGCCGCGCGAACTGGCCCGCGTCGTCGGCAACGATTGTGCTGTCGAGATCGATACGAACAACTACGGTACCCTGGCGGCTGATCAGCGAGCGCGTGGCGGTGACGGTCGCGGCTGGCGAGGTGCGCATCCACCATGGCATGCGCGAGGTTGCGGTCACAGGCAATCGGAGGATCGCCGGCTGCGGATCGTCGAGTTCGCCCACCTCGACGGGGTTGCCTGTCGCGATGGCGCGGTCTGCCAACCAGCAACCGCGACACCGACAGTGCCGGCGCCTTCACCACTGCCCTCGTTGTTACGTCCTCTTGCCGAATACGAAGCTACGATCGGAGGGAGCTTCTGATGGTGCGTACAAAGAAGGTCACCGAAGCACCAATCGATTGGCTGGGGGCCATGCTGGCGCGCTCGCAGCTCTCCGGCATCCGCGACCAGCTCGACAACCTGCCCGACGAGACGGCGCGCGTGAACCTGTCGGCGCGTGAGACGCTGATCCTACTGTGCGAGCGCGAGGTCGTGCGCAAGGATCATAGACGCAGCCGTCGATCGACCGAAGCAGATCCGCGACCTGGCCGCCGTCACGTTGGATCGCCAACGGCGAGAACGTGCTGCTGCTCGCGCGCTCGAGTCAGGTTCATGCTGCCCACCTCGCTACCCCCTTGGAGTTGAGTTTCTTTTTGACCCGGATCGCCAGACGATGGCCGCCGGAACCGCCGCGCCCTTGACTTGGGGATGTTCCAGATCAACCGCTTTGACCATCCACGGTGCGCCTTTGCACAGCTGCTGCGCAGGCAAGCTCTGTTCTTCGATCAGACGGCGAGCCGTCGAAGGACTGACTTTCAACGCAGCTGGGCGCGCTCGTCCTCTCGGTAGGCCGCGATGGCGTGTTGGTTGCGCAGACTGCGAACGCGGACGCGGACGCGGGCCCAACTGTTGCCACGCCCTGTCGACCTACTGGCGCGGTTGAGAACCGCGGCGATGATGCTGTCGGGCATCTGACGCGCGAGGACACGAACGAGATCGACCACATCCGCCGCGGTGCTCGCCGGTGCGGTTCCTCCTCACCTGCAATGCCGTGTGATCGCCGCCATGCCAGTGGACAATCAAGTCCAGCACCTCGTCGCGCATGCGCACAACGATCTCATTGATGAAGCTTCGGATGATCCTGTTGCGCGTCGCAGCTGTTGCACCCGGACTTTCCCAAGCTCTCTTGAGTTCGGAATCAAGCGCAAGTAACCGATCGCGATCGATGTCGCTCAACGTCATCTCCGGCGTAGCCAACAACGTGTCGCGCTTGCCCTCAAGCTCGCGGACAGCGACCAGGCGTTCGTTCCAGCGCCGCTCCAGCTCGCCGGCAACAAGGCGATTGTCCGAATCGACAGCCTCGTATCGCCGAGGAGCGCGAGTTGCCTCGTAGCGTGCCTGCTCCAGAGTCAACTCGAGCTGACGCAGCTTGTCGGCGTGTTCACAGCCGCGCGCTTCCATGGCCGCCAGCGCTGCCTGTATACCCAGCGGCTGCAGCCGCGCGATGACCTCCGCGCTGATCGCGCGATCCGCGCGCAGACCGCCTAATGAGATGCACGGGTCTCCACCATGGTTGATCTGGCTACCGCGGCAATGATACCGCCCGACAGTACTGTGCGTACCGCTGTAGGTAACGTGAAGTTTGCGGCCGCAGTGGCCGCAACGAAGAACCCGCGAGCCGGCCTTCGCCGCTGCGAACCGAGCCTCGACTCATGAAGCGTTTTCCGTTGGCGTTGTCGGTGATCAGGCCCTGATTCTTCTCGAACTCCGCCCACGTAATGTAGCCCTCATGGTGGTCCTTGATCAAAACCTCCCAGTCGTTGCGCTCGCGCCGGAAGCCCCGCACGATCCTCTTGCGGCCGGCCTCGATCGTCACCCGACTGCCCGAGCGCCCGAAGACATAGGCGCCAGCATAGGCGGGATTGGTCAGGATGTGGTAGATCGTATTGTACACTGGTAACTTCCATTCGACGTGGCGGCCCTCGGGGCCATGGCCGCCCCCCGGGCAAAGTGATTCGCTCCTGCCGTAAGCAGAGGTGGACCTGGCGCGGTGTCTGCATCTCGGCAAACTTGGTGAACACGAGTGCGAGCGCCTCCTGAATGCGCCGATCAGGGTCCTTGTCGATCCGATCGTTGGAGACCTTGAGATAGCCGATGGCGACGTTGAGGAAGAGCTCACCCCTGCGTGCCTTCTGCTCCAAGGCTTCAAGCGAGCGTTGCCGAACGATAGACAGCTCCATCTCGCTCATCGTGCCTTTCATGCCAGCAGAAGGCGATCGTTGGGATGGCGAGGATCGTCGACGCCATCCTCATCGACGATCAGTGTTCCAACGAGCCCGTAGAACTCCAGGAGCGTATGCCAATCCTGCCGTTGCGCGCCAGCCGAGAGGCCTCACTCGAGACCACAGCGCCAACTTGCCCTTCGCAAATGGCGGCGAGCAGCTTCTCGAAACCGGGACGCGCGGTGCCGCCACCAGAGCGACCGAGTTCGTCGTCGATTGCGGCCACCTCGCTCCAGCCCAGCTGCCGGGCAAGGTCGGCCAAGCCGTACTAGCGGCGCTCGCTCTCGCGGTTGTTGATGACCTGGTCTGCCGTCGACTGGCGAACGTAGACGACGGCCTCAAAGCAGATCCGCCGCTTCCGGTGGATCGTCTACTGGAGGCGCGTCTTCTTGCCGCGATCCTCGACCGGCTCCTGCACCACCGCCACGTGCTGACGATCCGCGGCGACAGCTACCGACTCCGCGCCAAGAGTGGCTTCATCAAACCGCCGACCGCCGGTGACGGCCGTCCGGTCGGCTCCGCCTCCCTCCGTCCCGTCACCGGCGGAAGCGACCATCAAACGTCCGATGGTGGGGGCAGTTCTTCATGACGAAAAGGGGGCAGTTCCGGATGGCGTTCGACAGACTATGCTCAAGGTTGAACCCGGGCCAACTCAGCATCAAGGGCGGATAGATCCCTACCTATTCTGGGGAGGTCTTCGCTACATTGCCTTCTGATATGCTGCCCCGACGACTACAGTTTTCCAAGACAGAACGAAACAACATGACTCACCACGTGGATCTCGGACCTGGTGTGGCAAGCATACCAGCGCCAAGAAATCTTCCAAACCGTTCCGATCAGGGAGTGAGTTGGAACAAGTCCTACGAAGCCATCAACGCTTGTGGCCAAAAACCTCTTTTACGAGAGTTACTCACGCAACTACGTCAGCCTGCTGTCTTTCCCACTATGGCAAGGATCGCGGCGGATACAACTGACCTGGGCGTCAAGTACGACGAGGGCACGACAGCAACGTTTTCGCTCGATAGAGCTAACGCCGTTGTGCGAGCGATCGACACGCCTGACGATCAATCAATGCACGAAAGCTCTCGCGCGATCCCAAGTTGCGTTGTTCAGTAGGTCGACGGCGGCAGCGTCGTGGTATCCAGTCCCGTTGCCTTGATCCGACAATCGCGAATCGCGGCGATGATGCGCCGAGACAAGAACATCAAGGAGCGCGGACAACATGCGATAATTGGAAAGCCGCTGTACTACGCATATGAGTCTCGCAGACGAAAGCTCTCTCTGCCGGTGACCGCGGACACGACGTTGGCAATGGAGGTTTCGCACTTAGCATGTGTTTTGACCAAGAAACTTACGAGAACCGCTCAATACGAGACGAGGTGATGATTCCTTGCCTAGTCTGGACCTCGACGCGCGACACTTGGCTGGCTGTTTGCTCGTGCCGGAGCCCGGTTCAGGCAGCCATCGCCCGATGTTCGCCATGCCCTGACTTCTTCGCACTTGCAATATCAAAGGCGTCCTCATGTCATTCCCTTCGCGGACGGTTGCAGGCTGCCGAACCGTGTCGACCTTGAGAACGTCGGAGCTTCCTTGGGAAGGGCGGGGCGGGTTCCAGATAGGGCGTGGAAGCGCAGAAGCCCGCCAGGAATATGTAGATCCAAGCATTGCCTACCAAGGAGCCTTCGTCCGAAGTGGCCGTCAAAGTCAGCCGTCTGAGACAGGCGGAGATCTCGGAAGGGAAACCAAATGCACCCGGCGAGTCCCCGTCGGTGCATCCATTCCGCTCACCGTCAGATGTGTCGATGCCATGCTCCTCCTTGGAAGGCCAATGCCAAAACAGAGCCCCGAAACGACTTCATGACAGAAGAATCAGATATCAGATCTGCGAACGCAAACATTCGTGCAAGCACTGTCTGGACAATTGTGCTCGGCTTTGCCGCGGATCCGTTGATGCGTTGGAGCTGGCCTGACCCAAGGCAATACCTTAGAAGCATGCCTCAGTTCATTGACGCCTGTGGGGGCCGAGCATTTGCACATGGCACAGCCTACGTCGCGGGAGAGATTCGTGGCGCGGCCCTGTGGCTGCCTCCCAACGTGCAGCAAGATGAGGAGGCATTGGATGCAATCATGGCGCTATCCCTGCGCCCGGAGATTACCGAGGATATGGCACACTTGCGGCGGAGAATGGCCGAACATCGTCCCCACGAGCCACATTGGTATCTGCCACTCATTGCCGTCGATCCGAACTGGGTCGGAAAAGGGCTTGGCACGTTGCTGATGAACTACGCCCTTCAACGATGCGATGAGGACGGCATTGTTGCCTACCTCGAAAGTTCGAACCCTGAAAACATTCCCTTTTACCAACGTCACGGCTTCAAGGTCGTTGGTGAGATACAACACGGTTCTTCGCCGCCGCTCACGCCAATGTTGCGAACGGCTTCATTCCGACCCAGCAAGGCCGCGCCGCCGGATCGGCTCGTCACCCAGACTCAAGCATAGCTCCGCCTCATCCCGTTAGGATTGATTGCCAATAACCTGACATGACCGCGTTCGGTCAGGACGGCTTATGTTCGCGGCCAGACAACTGAGCACGTGAGGCGGCTCGCCGGGCCTGCGAAAAGCATACCAATCGTCTCTTCGGCAAAGTTGGCACGTCTGATGTGAGAGCTGGCGGGGTCAAATCCACTAAGCTGGGATATTGCCACGGGCGGCTGCATCGATTTGCGGTCGGGCTCCAGACAATTTTTGATCTAAGGCCACAGAAAGCGATGAATGGCGAGACGCGTATGGCTACCGAAACCCGATCCGGCCCAACTCAATTCGCGGACCGCGAACCGATCGATGCCAACATTCAGGATGTCCAGGGTTGCTGTTCCCCTGTTGGAGAATTTGCGACGCCACTTCCAAAGGTTTGAGCACATCTTGGCCGATCGCAGGCGCTGGGTCGTCGAGCGCACCTTTGCGTGGCTCGGCAGATGTGGGCATCTCTGCAAAGACTTCGAAGGTTCCGCCGCTACCGAGCTCGCCTGGCCGCTCGTCGCCCATCTGAGGCTCCTAACTCGCCGATTGGCCAGGCCTTGAGACATCTATGTTTTTTGAGTGAGGCTCTCAGGACAGGCGCTCGGCGAATTTCGAACCTCGACCTCGGGGCTGCTCCAACTGGTTAACTTGACTGTGCCGTCTTGACGAGTCTGGGCAAAGGCTTCTATATGTGGTGTCGTAGTGGTTTTAAATTCGCATATATGGTGGCACGGTGTTAGGGGGGAACCCATTGTGTCGGCAGCGGCTATTCCGAGGCATTAGCGCGACAGCGCTGGGAAGGCCGACAGCCGCAGCGACCCGCGAGCCAGGAAACCTACCGCGACAGAACCCATGTCCTCGGGCGGGGTGCCCGGTGGGTCGCTTGCAGCCGGGGACATTTGCCCGGTCCCCTCGCAAGTCGTCCGCACGGTCCCAGCCCCCAAATATCACGGGGTTGCCGATGTCGGCGTCTTACGATTTCGATCAGTATGGTCATCTCATTGAGCTGCCGAGTGTGCGGCAGCCCTCAGCGCAGGCAAAGCCTACCACACCTGAACTGTGTCTTGTGCAGCCCCCAGCATTGCCGGCTCCCCTGCCGAGGCCCCCCGCGCGATCGCCAACTCCGTCTGACCTTTCGCTCGATCGGTCGCGCGACGACCTGCTGACCTCGTTTGGTAGGCTGACGCTGACCGACCGCTATCTGCTCGCCGGCGAAGGCCTCCAGGACATGTTCGCCCGAGTGTCTTGCGCCTTCGCGGACAATGTTGCGCATGCCCAACGTCTATATGATGCGATGTCTCGGCTGTGGTTCATGCCGGCCACACCGGTGCTCTCCAACGGCGGCACGACGCGCGGCCTTCCGATCTCGTGCTTCCTTAACTCAGTGTCGGACTCGCTCGAAGGCATCGTCGGCACCTGGAACGAGAACGTCTGGCTTGCTTCCAATGGCGGCGGCATCGGCACCTACTGGGGTAATGTTCGCTCAATCGGCGAGAAGGCGAGGGGCGGCGTCACCTCGGGCATCATCCCGTTCATCCACGTCACGGACGGCCTCACGCTGGCGATCAGCCAGGGCTCGTTGCGGCGCGGCTCGGCGGCGGTCTATCTCGATATCCACCATCCCGAGATCGAGGAGTTCCTCGAGATCCGCAAGGCGTCTGGTGACTTCAACCGCAAGAGCCTCAACCTACATCACGGCATCAACGTCACCGACGAGTTCATGTGTGCCGTGGGCGCCGGCACCGCATTCGCTCTGCGCAGCCCGAAGACTAACGAGGTCGTCCGCGAGATCGACGCCCGCCAGCTGTGGCAACGCATCCTTGAGAACCGGCTGCAGACCGGCGAGCCTTATCTCTTGTTCATCGACACCGTGAACCGTGCGCTCCCCAAGCACCAGCGCGAGCTCGGCCTCGAGGTCTCGACCTCCAACCTGTGCAGCGAGATTACCCTGTCGACCGGCATCGATCATCGCGGCGAGGAGCGCACCGCGGTTTGCTGCCTGTCGTCGCTCAACCTCGAGACCTGGGACCAGTGGAATGAGGAGCCCGGCTTCATAGAGGACGTCATGCGCTTCCTAGACAACGTGCTCACGCACTTCATCACGGTGGCGCCGGACGGAATGAAGCGTGCCCGCTACGCCGCCCTGCGCGAGCGCTCCGTTGGCCTCGGCGTCATGGGCTTCCACTCGTTTCTCCAGGCCAAGGGCATTCCAATGGAGGGTACCTTGGCCAAGTCATTCAATCTGAACATGTTCCGAAAACTCCGTCGCGAAGCCGACGCCGCATCCGTGGCGCTCGCTCGCGAGCGTGGCCCGTGCCCGGATGCCCTGGAACGCGGCGTGATGGCGCGCTTCAGCCACAAGATCGCAATCGCGCCGACCGCCTCGATCAGCATCATCTGCGGGGGCACCAGCGCCTGCACTGAGCCGATCCCGGCCAACATCTACACCCACAAGACGCTATCCGGCGCCATCTCGGTGCGCAATCCGCACCTCGCTAAGGTGCTGGCCGCGAAAGGCGCCGACACCTCGGCGACCTGGGAGTCGATCATCGCGCACGACGGATCGGTCGCCCATCTCGACGTCCTGTCGGAGCACGAGAAAGCGATCTTTCGCACCGCCTTCGAGATCGACCAGCGCTGGATCGTCGAGCTTGCCGCCGACCGCGCCGCGTTGATTTGCCAGAGCCAGTCGATCAACCTCTATCTGCCGGCCGACGTCGATAAGTGGGACCTCCACATGCTGCACTGGACGGCGTGGAAGCGTGGGGTGAAGAGCCTCTACTACTGTCGATCAAAGTCGATCTCGCGCGCGGCGTTCGCCGGCAAGATTGCCGGGGATGCAACGCCGACGCAGCAGCCGGCGCGGCAGCGCACCGACTATGAGGAGTGCCTCGCATGTCAGTGATCGATCTATCGCGCGCCGATCCGCGCACGTTGATCGGCAAGGGACGCGTCGGCCTCCTTGACTCGACCGGCAGCTACGACGTCGATCGCTATGCCTGGGCTTACGAGTTCTGGAAGCGCCAGCAGCAGACCCACTGGATGGGCGAGGAGGTGCCGCTCGGCGCCGACCTCAACGACTGGGCTTCGGGCCGCGTCACCGACAGCGAGCGCGCGCTGCTCACCCAGATCTTCCGTTTCTTCACTCAGTCGGACATCGAGGTCGGCGACAACTATTTCAAGCGGTACATTCCGATCTTCCAGCCACTCACCGTCCAGATGATGATGGCCGCTTTCACTAACATGGAGACGGTTCATATCGACGCCTATGCCCTGCTACTCAAGACGCTCGGTATGCCTAAGACCGAGTTCGAGGCATTCCGCGGCTATGCGCAGATGCGCGCCAAGGCGGACTACATGCACGAGTTCGGCGTCGACAGCGTGGCGGATGTCGCCCGTACCCTGGCGATGTTCGGCGCCTTCACCGAAGGCATGGCCTTGTTCGCCAGCTTCGCCATGCTGCTCAACTTCCCACGCCACAACAAAATGAACGGCATGGGACAGATCGTAAGCTGGTCAGTGCGCGACGAGAGTCTCCACTGCGAGGGCATCATCAAGCTATTTCACGAATGGCACCGCGAAACCGGCGCGGTGACGCGCCCCGTCCGCGACGACATTGTCGACGTAGCCAAGACCATGGTGAAGCTGGAGGAGAACTTCGTCGAGCTCGCCTTCGGCCTTGGCAAGATCGAGGGGATGCTGCCTGAGCATATCCACGCCTACGTCCGCTACGTCGCCGACTGGCGACTGGCCCAACTCCGGATTGCCCCGGTCTTCGGCTTCTTCGAGGCGAAGGAGGGCGGGTTCACCCAGCTCAAGGCGCATCCGCTGCCGTGGCTCGTCGAGATTCTCAATGGCGTCGAGCACGCCAATTTCTTCGAGCAGCGCGCCACGGAGTACTCCAAGGCGGCGAGCCGCGGCAGCTGGGACGGCGAAGACGGGGTGTGGGCGACTTTCGGCCGTATCTAGCCCATTTTATTCATGCTAGCGGCATTGACAGCGGCAGGCGCCGATAGTCGTCGCCGTCACCCGCCAGCATGACAAAGGCATAGAACCGGACCTCCTCATCGTGGCGTCTTGATTGCAGCGCGACAAAGCCGGACACACAGATGGTTTGTTGGGTTAAGCCGGTACATGCGCTCCATTGCTGATGGCGGCTAGGGTTTACAGTATTTCCGCAGGTCGGTGAGGTGGGTCTCGTCAACCACCTTCATGAAGTCAATCAGCGCAACACGGCTACGCCCTTGAGCAGACGAATGTTCTCGATGATCGCCACGGCCGCCCCCCTCTTAGGGCTAGAGGGGATTACTATCACGCAATCGGAAGTTGTAAAGAGGGGCAACCCTGTCAAAGGGGGTCATCTTCATTGCAGCCCGGTCGGATCAGGCAAACCGATTTGTTCTTCATCCCCCTTCGCGTTTGATTTCGTCGCCGACCCACTGGCGGTCTTCCTCGGCCGTGGCTTCGCGGAGGTGATCTACTACGAGCAGACGCTGGCAATGCGGCTCGGATGACAGCCGCGTTTCTGTCCTAACACAAGAGTTCCGCTTCAGCGCTGCCGATCCACCTCTCGAGATTTTGCATCCGCTCTCCGAGGCGCTCCCAATTGATCCGCGCCAGCGGGGGTTCGGCAGGCTGATCGGGCGCAGAGATCGGCAGCGACGATGACGCAAGCCATCACGTCGTCGACGTTATGTCCCACCCTCGCACGAGCGCCGCTTCGACCGCTCGTCGGCCTTTCGTCCGAGGTGGCCAGTGCGGCCTCGACCTGGTCGACCAAGTCGTAGCACGAAGGTGCGCCCGGCTCGCACCTCGGCTCGCATTTCAGTGCGCTGCCTGTGCGATGAGCGTGCTGCGGCCGACCGGAACGATTGTAATCGATGACCTGTGTCTCCCTAAGCGAGGGCCGGGTTAACTACGACGGTCGACAAAACTATTTTTTGCCTCATCATTCTCCGACGGCCGGAAAGCCGACGGTGATGCAGGTGGAGGCACGGGGCCGGGAAATCGGCGCAGCCAGCCACTAAGCGGCTGGCGTTCGACCACGGCAGCACGCTTGAGTTCGCCGCGATCTCGCCGTGGCGCTGCGTCATAACCAGATCAGCCAGATTCCTTTGAACCACGCCTAACCAGCTCGAGCCGATGTACCGACAAGAAGCCGATAGCGCTATTGATGCGAGTCCCTGTTGCCAAGGTTTCTATGCCGCGATGCGGCTCAGGATATTGGTGCGAACCCGCGCCATTTTGGCGAAGATCGATCAATAGGTCGTGGCGATCACGCCACCCCACCGGTAGTTCACACGGACCAAGCCGATATCGACGTCCTGACCGATACGGGCAGTCCCTGCAAAAGTGCCCACCGGAACACCCACGAGTCCGGGTGAAAAAAAGAAATCCACATCCCGACGACCCATGAACAGGTGGTCGTATTCAACGCCGATGGACCAGTTCGGAGCAAAGCCAAATTCAAGGCCCGCCCCTACCGTGCCGCCCCAACGAGTTTCGCTGCCGTTGTCGATAGTGAGCCCGGTCGCAAAATCGGAGACCCGGTATTTGTCACGGACGACTGCAGCCCCACCTCTTACATAGAGCAGCACGTTATTCCAAGCATAGCCGACTTGGCCCGTGAACAGGCCGAATGCATCAAGCGTGGAGTCATCCCGGACGCCTGCGAAAGCAAGGTTCGCGTTGGAGCCCTTGAAATCGGCCCAATTGCCCTGCGTCTCCAGACCGAACACCGAGTTCGCTATTTGCCAGCGGTAGCCGATGTGACCGCCCACCGTGCCTCCCGTCGCATGATGGCGCCCCATGCCAACGGGCGGAGCGACGACCACGCCGCCGGCGTTGACCACGTCCCAGCACTGCCGACGTAGAAGCCGCTCCAATCATAGATCGGAATGACCGCCGGAGGCGCTTTGAAGTAAGGCCGCGCGGCCGGATCAACGGCAGAGGCAGGAGCAGCCAGCGTGTTGAGGGCTACCGTGCCCGCTAGCAATTTTTTTATTCTTCTGAATCCCAGTTTCGAATTCGACGCCCCCGACGGGATATTGACGACGATTGCCACGTTTCCGCCACCTCCATCAACTGCAAGGGTTGGTAGTTGACGGGGTCGCAAGCGCCGCCTGAGCGGCCGGTCGATGGGCAAAGTGCATGTCGGGTCGGTCGCGGATGCTGTCCGCCGACTGTTGATTAAGTGGCTTGACCCGAAAATGTCTAATCGCGGTTACCCGTCCTGCGCGGCTTCGAGCACATCAGCATGACAAGAGTCAGCGCATCGACAGCGAGTCAGTTTCCTGATTGCAGCTGCTCCGCGTGTCCTCGTTCCGCCCGTATCGACCGTTCGTCGGCCATTGGATGCAAGTGTTCCCGCTTACGGCGAAGCTTCGACGGACGAGCCGCATTCAATCCATTTCGTTCCGGGCGGACGATGCATCCGCAGTAAGACGGAGGCGTGTGTAGGGGCCGGCGATAAGGCTCGGCGCCGCATCGAGTTAAGAGTCCAGAATTTCTTGCTGCGGCTGGCCTTCTCGATCACGGCCAGTACCCTCTTCGATACATGAAATTTGAGCCGCGAAACAGGCCGAGCGACATCCCGAGAACTGGCTATTCCAGGAGCTCTCACAGAACTCCCAGCCGAGTTCGGTATTGAACGACTGCGCTCGGAGCGGCCGACTACGGCACCCATCTCCAACAGCCACGTGAGCCGGTTGCTGGAAGACCGGGCGCCGTGTCGTCTTCGCCTTCATCGTCACCGAGTTCGATGCAGAAGCTGCAACGGCGCAGTTCGGCAAGGTCGCCGATCCGCTCCGTCCCAAACTCGAAGCGGCGATGATCCCTGAGTGCGCTCTCGCGCATCCGAAGCTGAGCAAAGGCGTCAAACGAACGGCGCCTTCGAGAGCTATCGCACGCTCGATCCCGTGGCTCTGCTGGCGGAGATGAGGGACGCCAAGATCGAGCTCGGCACGCGTATCGGCGCCCGGCCGCCCCTTGCTTGCTGCCAACGGAGGGAGAGGCTACTGCGATAAGAAATATCATGTCTTGTCGATACGGGCTTAGTCGTGTCGCGTGATCATTTTCATTCACGACGCATCCTCGATTGTCGAATTAGCGAACCAGGTTCAAGGCATTCGCTTTTGCGGAAAATGCTACCCCCTGCGCCGAAATGTTACTGTCCGCTGCAATCGATTTGGTTCGGCTTGATACCCCGGAACTGTCCACGCAAGGCTGTGACTGTGATTTGTTTTGACGGGGTCTTCGTTGGCCCACCACGCATCATATTCATACGCTGATTTCGGGAGGGAGCGACCGATAAGCATCTCGATGTCGGCAAAGGTCATCTTGAGCGAGGCAGAGCTGTTTGCGACCAGCTTGTCTCTCAAAGGGTTATAGATCGACATCGGGCTCCCCCATCCAACGATCTCATATTATATAGCCAATCCGGACTTTTCGTCACCAATTGCGGATTTTGTCCGATATTTGTCGGTTTTCGTTCGCAGCGGCACTGACGCCGCCGCGACATCATGTCGAGCAGCAGCCACGTCTGCGCCGAAGGCAGGCGGACGTACCACCTTTTACGGCCCTGAACATCGGCCTGAGCGGCTCTCGAGCAATGAAGCTACCGAAACGATATAGCCTATCCGGAGACTTTCGTTCATCTCGATGTGTTAGGCCCGCTGGCATTGGCATATGTTCGAAGAAAAGCGCGAAGCCGTGCCTGCCATTGAGATGCCGGTTTCGGCTCTTGTGCTACAGCATCGCAAGTGGGCCGCCGGTCGGGTGGAGATATCCTCCGGTGGCCCTGACGGTCAGTTTCAATGCGCTGTCATGCTTTTAAGCGGCTAGCGTGGCCGCCATGGATCCGACAGGTGCATGCAGACGCTCGCCCCGCAGCACAGGGGAATTGCGGCTTTACCAGAATTAAGCAGCGCCTCGATGAGGCGACCCAAGCCCAGCAACAGGAACGCTGGTGCTTGAAATCGCCCTCAGGCCTCGGAGCTTCTCGGCGGCGCTCCAACTACTGAGAGCCTCGTGTGTTAGATACGTCGCGGCCAATTCATTCCAGGATCTCACGACCTGATTCCAGCTCTCTTTTCGGGCGGGCAAGAGCTCAAGCATCCTTTGCGCCTTGCGGGCAGCGGCAAACCTCCCGTCTCGCGTAGCGTCTTTCAGAATTCTCCGCACCAACACTTCGGTTCGCTTCCATCCGGCGCCCGTCGATCTATCCTCGGCCAAGGAAGCGAAGTACACTCGAAAGGTCAGGGCACGTTCGGCGGCGATGCCCGATGCCAAGCTTGGCTCGTTCAACCATCGGTAAAGAGACTCGAGCTGCTCCGAGTCGCCGAGCGTGAAAGTGTCATCATCCCCGAAAACCAAGAATGTCGCGAAACCGGCGATCTCAAGTTGCATGCCCAAATCTTGTGAGTCCAGCCAACGGGTGATTGCTTCTAGTGGAGACATAGCTTTGCTCTCCTGTGGGGTTGATCGCGATTCAGCCCGGAGGACACCGCGCGGGTCAACTACAAGAATTTGTAGCTGACGGAAATAAAGAGCTGTCAGGCGTGCCGCCGCTATGGTGTTTCTGCATTGAACGGAGGGATTTCCGAAGGACGGCTGAGCAGCGCCACCCCGCGCCGACGACTTGCAAATTCCGAGCCTCGTTACTCCAAGAGGCGCTTGTTCGATTGGAGAAGATTCGGCGGCTTGCGATATCCGTTGGAACATCAAGGACGAGCCCAACCCCGACCAGCTCGAAGGAATTGACGCTCTGAAGCACGGTCGCTAGGGCAAGGTTGTAATCTTTGAGGCGATCAGCGAACATGACGGATGTGCGGATTGACACTTCGACGTGGGAGCGCGAGTACGGGAAGAAGCCAAGCGGGCGCCGCTATCGGCGCTTCCGGATCATATCGCCCAGTATTGCAGTCAAAGACTATTAATTAAGAACGGAGATCCCAATGACGTTCCCCAGGGCGTGCAGGGGGGCAATAGAAAGGGCGCGGCAACGCGGTTCGGCTCAAATCGTGCTGCTACCGTGAGGGACCCTGACGAGTTTGACGATCGAACGCATGTTTTCCCGAGGGCTGAGACGGAACAAGAGCTTGGGATCACGGTCATAATGGAAAAGTGGATCGTCTCCCAATCCGTCATCAATCCAGCCTTTGACTCTAACGAGAGAGAAAAGACTGGCTAGCAGCTAGGCGACATCTCGCTCTCGACACTCGATCTCGCCGATTGCAGCCGCGATCGCTCGTGAATAAGGGAAGCGACCAAGGCCCGGCAGTTGGTCTCCCCGGTCACAGCAACAGTCCAGCCCTATCACTACAAGGCGCTGCTCCTTCCGAGCCCACCAAATTCGGTAGTTGAGGCGACCGCGGCAGATTTGCAGAGTAAGGCCATCTGTCGATCACAGGGGCGAGGCCGGAGCAAGCTTTATGGCTGGCGTTCAATACTTCGTGTCGCGCCATAAAGGCCGGTGGAAGGTTGCGCTCAATTTTGAGTACTCCGGCCCCTACGCCACTGAGGAAGAGGCGACCGCGTCGCCGTCGACGCCGCGGCAGGGCACGTCGCTCAGGTTCTCGTTCAAAGGGAAACCACCAATTTAGAATCGAGTGGACATATGGCCACGACCCATACCCCCACCAGCCAGCTAATCGCTGACCACATGAGATCGGCGCCGACCTTTCCCGCCACGCCCGCCCCGCAACACCAAAGCGCGTGGCATCAGCAGGGCGGAATCTCACACCGAACACTTATCCACTTTCCGACCGCGCTTCTGAGGCCGGCCCTGTCGAGCGCTGCCGTGCCAGGTTCTGCAGCGGGCGTGCCCTTGGTCTGCGTGGGGAACAAGGCGTTCGTCGCAGGTCAACAAGATCGGCGGCGTCAGCGACGCCAGCATCTACAAATGGAAGGCCAAGTTCTTTCAGCGTCGAGCCTTGCAACGGAAGCGCGCGGTTTCGTCGCGCCTAGAGTAGAATATTAACATTGCAACCGTCTAGGTTGTGTGCGACCATAGGCTTGGGTCTCAGAAACCGAAGACAGCATCAGTGGCCATCAATGGGCCAGCGTGCTAACAGCCCCGTTCGGCGGGGACGGTGCGCCCGTGTCCAAGGGCACCCCAAAAGCACATTGGCCGGTCACGATTACGGTTTCTGAACCCCGGCAGCCAGTCCGCTACCGGCATCAGAGCTAAAAGCAAAATCCATGAACCATCAGCGAATCTCGCGCCGCGTCGTGGCGATCGCTCGCGTCTGTAGTCTCGAAGTTCTGCACGACAACGAAACATCTCAGCAGAGGGCCGACCGGTTGATGGCACCGCACAAGCGGGGCAACCGTTGTCCGTTGTCAAATGATTTGAGGCTGATTAGGCGGCTGGCGAAAGGAGCGTCGGGCTCCTCAGGGGCTAGAGTTTAAGCGGCCTGCACTCGATGCTGCAAGCGAAGGTTGCGTCTCATCGGCGCTATCCTGCTCGAGCGGCGCCCAAGTTGAGCACCCGCAAGCAAGAGTCGCACGGGCGCATGTCCGTCGTCACGACGATACCCAAGGAAAAGGCGAAGGGGTTTGTTCGCAGGCTCGCTGAAGCTCTTTCCGGCAATCATAGTCAACGGCCCCGGGTTTGCCGGAGGCCATTTGGTTTAAGTTATGCCGCCTTGGCTGGTTGTTCCAGCATGGCGTAGTAGCGTTGCTCGGCTTCGGCCGGCGGGATGTTTCCGATGGGCTCCAGGAGCCGCCGGTTGTTGAACCAGTCGACCCATTCGAGAGTGGCGAACTCGACGGCCTCGAAGCTGCGCCATGGCCCGCGCCGATGGATCACCTCGGCCTTGTAGAGACCGTTGATGGTTTCGGCAAGAGCGTTGTCATAGGAATCTCCGACGCTGCTGACAGACGGCTCGACGCCAGCCTCAGCCAGGCGCTCGGTGTACTTGATGGATACGTACGTTAAAGTGCTGGTCAAGAAAGCTGACGTTTCATCGAAATGACTTTGGCTACCCTACAGGACATGAATTGCCGGAGAGCTGCCTAGTCGAACTCCTTCGCCGCTGATGTTCACGAGTTTAAGTAGGCCTTGTTGACCAGACCGTCGCCGAAGACCGGGGCTGACCGCCTTTGTCCCCGAGAGAGTCGTGCGGCACTCAACCCTCCCACTCTAGAAGCGCGCGTATGCGTGCAGCGATCCGCCGCGCGTCGTTCGGCCTAAGATTGGGCTTCACGCTGTCGAGGATGCCTAACACTGCCCGAGCCTCCTCGGCATCAAATGTCGCGACTTGGCGATCTGCCAGGCTCAAAGACTGATCGGCCGCCCGGGCCTGATTGGCTGTAAGCACCTCAAGCGCTTGCGACCGTAGGGCCGTGATGTGCCGCTCGAATATATGCATCCTTTGGCCCCATGGTTGGGAGTTAGCGGCCACGTGGCTCGGCGCTCAATCTGAGAGAAGAAGAAGCGCTGTCCCTACCACGCGCGCCGCTAACTCCACCGCCAGCTTCGGGAGGGAAGAAGGCTGTCGGTAGGATACATCCACCGCAAAAAGCCGTGGCACAACTACCAGAACTGGTTGCCGCATCACAGTCACGGTCGCCTGGCAATGGGGGCGCGACTCGGCGCCGAGAAGGATGCAAGGCAACCTACTGGGATTGGTCGGCACACTAACCCACGGCCGAGGTCCACACTGAGGCTCTTTTTTCTTGCAGATGGGAGAGACCCGAGTGACCAGCCGCATACGAATTCAATGCATCAACAAGACTGACAGGCAGAACCCTCACGAGCGAATCAAAAACGTTGGCGGAGTAAACCCGGACGGGTCTAGGTGGAAGCAATCCGTCGATCACACGATCAAAGAAATCGAAAACGGTGTATGGGAGTTCTATGTCGAGGAAAAGCGCACGGCCGATGTGATTGTGGCCGTCCACAACGGGCACAAGTACATCAAGACGAAGGCCGACGGCATTCAACCGGACAATTTGCTTTCACTCCCTGAGTGCCCCTAATTGTCGCAAGGATAAAGTTCATTGGCGATCCGGCTGATCAGTAGTATAATTTTGATAGAGCGCCTCCCGAGAGTCACTTGAAAAGGTTGGACGTGTACGCTCCTATCTGCCAGCCTTCCGTTCTGAGGTCAGCCAGGCTGGGAGCGGATCGCTCGATGCGGTCTCCCCGGTAGGCAGACCGGACGCCCGGTCCAGATACCAATCAATCGCCTTGCGATCCCAACGCTGAGTGCCGGGGATAGCCTCCGGTACCAAGCCCTTCTTAATCCACGTGTTGAACGCGTCCTTGGAGCACCCGCAATAGGCGGCTGCGTTGGCCTTAGTGAGGCCCCGAGGTGCGATCTGATCGGCGCGTAGTATCCGCTCCGAACGTCTCAGCTCTGCGGGCGAAGGTCTGTCACGCTGATGATCACCGTCCATTTGGACCTAGTCGTCCGTGAAGATCGGCTAAGCGATTGAGGCAGAATCGCATTTGCTGGTGTGGACTGTTTTTGGATTGCAAGGTTTTGATGTTTCGAGCCTCGGAACCTTGCAATTTCATTTTCAGGATTCAGTCGAATCGCCAGTCATGATTCCGTGGTCGCGTCGGAGGTGACGATGCGACCGAAGAAGCAAAGGACGACGGGATCTGGCGATCTGTTCCGGGCCAGGCTGGACCAGATCATCAACATGAAGCACGAGCTGGTTCAGCTCGCCGGCAAGGTCGATTGGGACTGGATCGACGGCGAGATCGCGCCGCTCTACAGCGAGAACGGTCGGCCGGGGATCGCGACCCGCTTCGTGATCGGGCTGCTGCTGCTCAAGCAGATTTACGGCCTGTCCGATGAGGGGGTGTGCGAGCGCTGGGTCCACGACCCGTATTTCCAGTACTTCACCGGCGAAGAGTTCTTTCAGCACGCGTTTCCGCACGAGCGCTCGGACCTGAGCCACTGGCGCAAGCGGCTCGGCGACAAGCTGGAGCTGTTGCTGGCCGAGAGCCTGCGGGTGGCGCACGAGGCCGGCGCGTTACGCAGCCAGGACCTCAAGCGGGTCACGGTCGATACCACCGTGCAGCCGAAGGCCATCGCCTTCCCGACCGATGCCAAGCTGCTGCACGCGGCGATCAGGGGGCTCAACCGCCTGGCGAGGAAGCACGGGGTCAGGCTGCGGCAGTCCTATCTTCGCATTGCCAAGACCGCGGCCATGATGGCGGGACGCTACGCCCATGCCAAGCAATTCAAGCGGCATCAGCGGCAGTTGCGTATCCTGCGCAGCCGGCTGGGCCGGATCATCCGCGATATCCGCCGCAAGATCGAAGGTCAGGCCGTGCTCGAGAACGCGTTCGCCCTCCCGCTCGGCCGGGCCTCGCAGATCCGCTCGCAGCAGCAGCGCCAGCGCGGCTGGAAGCTCTATTCCTTCCACGCCCCGGAGGTGGAGTGCATCGGCAAGGGCAAAGCAGCCGCGCCTTACGAGTTCGGTGTCAAAGCCTCCATCGTCACCAACAACCGCCGTGCTCCCGGTGGCCTGTTCGTGCTGCACGCCAGGGCGCTGCCCGATAACCCCTACGACGGTCATACCTTGCGCGACGTCATCGACCGCACCGAGACACTCACCGGCTGCGCGATCGAGCGGGCCTATGCCGACAAGGGATATCGCGGCCACGACGCACAGAACCCGCGCCGTGTCTTCATCTCCGGCCAGAAGCGCGGGGTCTTCGGTATCATCAGGCGCGAGCTGCGCCGCCGCTCCGCCATCGAACCCATCATCGGACACCTGAAGACCGATGGTCACCTCGGCCGCTGCTACCTCAAAGGCCGCGCCGGAGACGCCGCCAACGTCATCCTCTCAGCCGTCGGCCACAACTTCCGCCGCATCCTCGCCTGGCTGAGGGGTCTTTGGCGCCTCTTCCTGGCCACCCTCATCGCAGCCATCAGCGACCGTTCACCGCTGCAATCGGCTTCTTAACGGACGACGACCTATGGTAGAAGTTAGCGGCAACGTGACTCCGCGCCCGAGCTGGAATTAGAGGCGCTGTCCCTACCACGCCCCGCCAACTTCAACATGGCCAGCGTCAAGCGACTGAAGCTGACGGCGGAAAGTATCGTCCGGGAAAGCCCGTGGCGCAACTACCAGGACTGGTTGCCGCCAGACGCTTGGGCGATCAGTCTCAGCGACCGGAAGCAACGCGGGCACGGCTCGGCGCCAGGTCAGGATAAGAATCGGGCGTTGTCCCTACCGCGCCCGCGCTGCAATTGAGATTAGCGGTGACGTGACTCGGCGCTCTAGCCCCCTCGCGTACACCGGGGCACGCACTGTCCCTGCCACGCGCCGCTAAGCTCAATGGCTGAGTATTCGGGCTAGCTTTCCAAAAGCTGACAAAGATCCGCGCGGAAAATTTACAAACGAAAAGCGGCCCGCTTGGGCCGTTCAAAGCTCAATCTGTTGTGGGCAATCATGCAGCCACGCAAAGACGCTCGCTAGACTGTAAGGCCGTGCGACTTCATGGCCGTCAAGCTTAATGGGGTGATCTTCGATAAGATAGAATTGCCCGTCGGCTGTTCTGACCATCCGATCTCTTAGCTCAAACCACACGCCCGTCGGCCACCTTTTATAGGATACTCGCGTCGCGAAATGGACCGCTTCAGCAATGTCCCGCGCGCGCAAATGCCTTAAAGGCTTAGCCTTTGGTGCCATGATTTCCTCGTCGGCTCAAGAGCCGCGCGGATGCGACTCGGCGCCTTTATCGGCTGGGGGGCTTAGATAGAGGCGCTATCCCTGCGGCATCCGCACTGCCCCGTGAAGTTAGCCCCTCGGATCATAAAGGCTAACCCACACCCTGCTTTCCCATGAACCTTAATCCGCTGGGAGCTGAAGTGCGGTTTAGCGAGAAAGCCGCCGTGCGTGGCCTACCTAAATTGATAGGCCAGACTGAGCGACTTAACGCCGCTCAGCCTGCCAGTATTTCAGCCTCGGTCTTTTGCAGATCGATCAGGCCGCATTAAAAAGGCGTTCGGCCCGCTTACGATCAGTGGCAGCCGCATCACGACGGCGGGTCGGATTGGCGCTCAGCCAATCTATTGCCCGCTTACGGCCGATTGGCGTCACGATTTCAGACACTCCCGGCTCCCACGTCTCTTCGACCAAATAGACTCGCCCGCCCGCCCGCCCGACCAACGGATTCGTTCGGCCTAGAAGGTTCTTAGTGTTGTTTGAGAGTGTAGGGGCGACGGCGCGTGCGGGAGGCCCATCTATATTGGTCCCAAAGCCGTTGAGCTATGCTCTGGTGCGTGAAGACGCGTTCCCCGCTCTCGATCGAGCCGTTCTCATGTGCGATGCCCGCATTGTTGCGCGTTGGCGCCATGCCATAGTGGCCCATCAGCCCGGCGTAGCGCTGCGTCAGATCCTCCCGTGCGTCGGCGGCCAGATTGCGGAACGCTGCCGACAGGCTGTCGCTGCGATGCTCCCGCGGCACGCCGCCAAGCGCCCACAGCGCGTTCTGCAAGCCCGCCGTTGAGCGCCCGCCAGGCGTTGATGCGCCGCTCCAGCGTGCGGCGGATGTTCGGGTTCAGGTCATGATGCCGTCGGCGCAACTCGTCCAGCACGCCGATCACGCGGATGCCGGGCGCAGCCTTCAGGATCGGAACGATCTCGGCCTCCCAATACTGCGCGAGCGGATCGGACCGGCGCCGGCCCCTCGGCGTCTTCTTCTGCGCGCCTGGGTCTGTCCGACTTCACCGATGGCGGGCGACAATCGCCCTCGATTCCGCATTGCCTCGCCTTAATTGTTACCGGATCCTAAGCCGTTGCCTCACGTAAATTGCTCCCCTGGACCGGGAACGAGCGAGGGGCGGAGATGGGGTGGCTAAGCATGGCAACGCGGAAGGAACTGACGGCGGCGGCAGGCGTGCGCTATCGGCGGTCGGATCGCGCGAAGAAGGCGCGGATATTGGACGAGTTCGTCGACATCACCGGATTCCATCGGAAGCATGCGATGCGTCTACTTCGAAACCAGGAAGGCGTACATCCGGGCCGACGGGCGCGACGTCGGATATATAATGAAGCAGAACACACCGCACTCGTGCTGCTTTGGGAGGCGTCAGACCGCATCTGCGGGAAGCGACTGAAAGCATTAATGCCCGCGCTGATTGAGGCGATGGAACGGTACGGGCACCTCGACCTTGCCCCTGAGATTCGCACCAAACTTTTGGCGATGAGCGCTGCGACGATCGACCGCGCCTTGGTGCGGGTTCGAGAAAAATTGGGTCGCAAGCGCCGGCGGCACGCGGGGCATTCCCTGCGTCGCAGTATTCCAATACGGACTTCGGCAGATTGGAATGATCCGGCGCCGGGATTCGTCGAGGCCGACCTTGTAGCGCATAGCGGTCCATCTGCGCGCGGCAGCTTCATCCAGACCCTCGTGCTCACCGACATTGCTACCGGCTGGACAGAGTGCGCACCTCTGATCGTGCGCGAACAGACGCTGGTGAGCACGGTGCTGACGGAATTGCGCAAGCAATTGCCTTTTGCGCTGCTCGGCTTCGACACGGACAATGACACCGTGTTCATGAATGAGACGTTGAAGGCCTACTGCGAGGCGGCCAACATTGTCTTCACGCGTTGCCGTCCCTACCGGAAGAATGACCAGGCGTTCGTCGAGCAAAAGAACGGCGCCGTCGTGCGCAGGATGGTCGGCTATCGTAGGTTCGAAGGCCTGGAGGCGGCCAAGCTACTGGCGGAACTCTATCGGTCAGCGCGGCTGTTCGTAAACTTCTTCCAACCTTCGTTCAAACTGTTAGCCAAGCAGCGCGACGGTGCTCGTGTACGTAAGACATACAGCGCGCCGGCAACACCCCACCAGCGCCTGTCAGCGGACGCCCGCACGCCTGATGCGGTCCGCCACCATCTCCAGGAAATCTATACCGCTCTCGATCCGGTCACGTTGTTGCGCGACATCCGCGACGTGCAGGAGCGCCTCGCGGCGCTCGCGGATATCCAACCATCCGCCCATCCTGCTGCGGCATCACAATCGATTGATCGCTTCCTGGCAAGCCTGCGAACGGCCTGGAAGGACGGCGCCACGCGCCCGACGGATCGGCCAATCGTGAAGGCTAAAAGGGGCCGGCGTCGTCCCGATCCGCTTATCCGGGCAACGTCAGATTTGAGAAAATGGTTTGAAGCCGAGCCTTGGCGGACCGGCAGCGAACTGCTCTCGCGCCTGCAGGTGGAATATCCTGGAGACTATCCGAACAAGCTTCTTCGAACCCTTCAACGTCGGTTGAAATCCTGGCGCAGCGAGCAAGCGAATGCGCTGCTGTTTGCTTCAGAAAAAATGCCGCCAGGGCATGAGGTCACAACACCCCAATGACGTGCGAGGTGCCAGCGGAGGAGGCCGGGCGCTCCGAAACCCCGGCCATCTCCGCACCCGGCCTCCTCCTCAACTCAGGCCAGGAGCAAAATAAATGAGGCAACTGATCGCGCCCGGGAGCATCGATATGTGAGGCAATACGTCTTCCCACCCAGATCGTCGCGCTATACCGAGAGCCCGGCCCAACGAACTCAATGGTGATTGGCTCTCTGACCCGGCGATTGCGAATCTCCGCTTCCGCGATCAAGCCTCGGCAACACGCCGCGCTCACGAGAGTCGTTGGCCGTGTCTGTGATCCGCCGCCGCTTGGTCGATGCCCCTCACAATGACCGCCACGAACCTGCCTGTCTGCGATGATCGGTCGAGCCTCGACGCTTAGGTCGCTCTCAGTCCAGCTTCAAAGACGAGGACCGCGAGCACTCGGGGTGCCTGATCCAGTCCAGCCCCTTCGGTGTGACGCTAGCAGCTCCGCGGCAAGATCTGCCCTGTTGGCTAGGGCGCGGTCAGCCCGTGAAGTGGATGAACGCCGTGGTGCTGACGGCAATCGTGCAGACGGCCGCAGATATTGTGTACGAAGTCGGTGAAGGCATCGCCATCTGGACGATTCCATACGTGACGCCGTGCCGGCGTCGGTGGCGGGCTCGACGTAACCTCACGAATACCCTTCGTGACACGGATATCTTATACCGGACAGGGTGAACGCGCGGATGGAACAGTGTGTGATCGCGATTGATTGGCGCGACATTCAAGAGCGACGGCCGCAAAAGGTCACATTTTCTTTAAGAACCAAATGCAATCTGTCGCCTGATCGTCACGGCCGGATGTACGCCGTGGCATCACGGGGCCCCGGCTTTCATGCCGGGGTTTTTCGTTGTGTGCCGAGTATGAGCGACAGCTTGGAGGTGGAAGTCCTCTATCCAGCCTGATGGCGGCGAAGGATTAGCGAAGCGCAAGGGCGTCATCGTGAGGTGGGGTCTGAAGAAAGCGTGGAGCAAAGCCGCGGCCCGATGGACAAACACCGGATAACGAGGCCTACCCGGCCGGACGAGCGAGCAATTGATCGCGAAGTCCAAGGTCATCAAAGGTCGGGGTGGTAAATTCGGCGGGCGTGCGGTGAAGGCGGTCGGTCTTACCTCGGGAGGTCTGCGCTGTGTCTCGGCAACGAGACTGAGACCGTCGCAAGACGGCCTGACCGCAGCGCAGAAGTCAGCCGAGGGCGTAGTAGGCGGCAGCGCGCCGCTGAAGGCCTGAACGGTGGAAGTGGTCAGTAGAGCGGCGATCTCGTGCGAGCCATGCGGCAGAAGAATCAGGTCGAGCTGAACTTGAGCCCCGGAGCGGAGGGTGAAGCCCGAAGCGCCGGCGCCCGAGAGCCTGAAGCGCGTGCGGCGGAAGTCTGTCTCGAACGCCCGGCGGTCGCAGGACCGTCGATGGAAGACGTTGTCGAGAGTGAGAATCTGAAGGCAGCGTTGGCGCAAGTAAAGCGCAACAAGGGCGCGGCGGGCGTCGACGGGATGACCGTCGGCGAGCTGTCAGCCCACCTGAAGGAGCACTGGCCTGCGATCCGAGCCCAGTTGCTTGACGGCACCTACAAGCCACAGCCGGTGCGGCGGGTGGAGATACCGAAGGCGTCGGGCGGCCTGCGGCCGCTCGGCATTCCGACGGTGCTCGACCGCTTGATCCAGCAGGCGGTGATGCAGGTGCTGCAGGCGGATTGGGATAGGACGTTCGCCGAGACGAGCTTCGGCTTTCGGCCGGGGCGCTCGGCACATCGGGCGGTGGAACGGGCGCAGGCGTACATTGCGGCCGGCCACAGCATCGTGGTGGACATCGACCTGGAGAAGTTCTTTGACCGGGTCAACCACGACATCCTGATGGGACTGGTTGCCAAGCGGGTTGCTGACAAGCGCATCCTGAAGCTCATCCGCGCCTTCCTGAATGCGGGTGTGTTGGAAGGAGGGCTGGTCAGTCCGACGGAAGAGGGCACGCCGCAGGGCGGTCCGCTCTCGCCGCTGTTGTCGAACCTGATGCTGGATGTGCTGGACAAGGAACTGGAGAAGCGCGGCCACCGCTTCGTGCGTTACGCCGACGACTGCAACATCTACGTGCGCAGTCAGCGGGCGGGCGAACGGGTGCTGGCTGGCGTCGAGAGGTTCCTCGAAAAGCGCCTCAAGCTCAAGATCAACAAAGCGAAGAGCGCGGTTGCCAAACCGAGTGTTCGCAAGTTCCTGGGCTTCAGCTTCACCGGCGGGCAAGAACCGCGGCGGCGCATCGCGCCGCAGGCACTCGCCCGCTTCAAGGCGAAGGTTCGGGAGCTCACGCGACGCACGCGTGGTCGATGCCTCGTGCAGATCGCCAAAGAACTGTCGACCTACCTGATTGGGTGGCACGGCTACTTCGGCTTCTGTCAAACCCCGTCGGTGTTGCGCGTGCTTGACCAGTGGATCAGGCGACGGTTGCGCGCCGTTGCCTGGAAGCAATGGAAGTATGGACCCGCTCGCTTTGCCGAGTTGCGACGCCGCGGCGTCGGCCGGGATCTGGCGGCGCAAACCGCCGGCAGCCCACGTGGCCCTTGGCGGCTCGCGAACAGCCCCGCGCTCACCATTGCTCTGCCAAACGGCTTCTTTGCCTCACTCGGCTTGGCTTCCGTCGCGGCACGGCGACCCGCATAATCCGCTGAACCGCCGGATACGGACCCGTATGTCCGGTGGTGTGGGAGTTGCGCCTTGCAAGCGCGTTGAAATCTGCCGTCTGAGATGACGGCCACGGCAAAGCCTAGCGAGCGGCCGTGTACCAAGTCTTGCGTGGCGTCCGGTAACGGTCGCTACGAAGCGTAGACAGGGAGGTTGCAGGCCGGAATGAAGTGAACGGGAAGATAGCCCCGAAATCGAACGTGATCGGAGTAGCCGACCCTGTCTCTCAAAGGGGAAGGCGGAATCGCAACCCGCGTCATCGCGAGCGGGCTGAGGTGCTCCCGGGGTTCGTACCGCCAGCATGCAACCAAGGGGATTGACGTGAACAAGGGAGATCCGTCCGGTTCAAGCGCAAGCTTGTAGGACCTGCCAAGCCGATGAGGTGAGAAGGGTCTGATGACCGGGTGGAAGTCAGACTGACTGATAGTACTCGGAGGTCGGGAGAGCCGACTACATGGGGAAGCGGTCAGCGGTAGTTGAATTGTTCTTGGGCGACATGGGCTCCATTCAACGGGAGTCACGGCCTTCTATCCTAAGAGAAGATCAGCTGACCATGGAAACGAAACTTGAACAAATAGCAGTGAAAGCTCGGCGCGAGCCAAATCTTCGCTTCACCTCGTTGGCCCATCACATCACGCGCGACCGAGTGCAAAAGAATCTATTACAGATTCCGAAGCGCTCCGCCGCCGGGGTGGACGGACAGACGGTGGAGGCGGCGAGGGAGAGCTTCGACGGATGGATCGAGCCGATGCTCCAATCCATCCACCGACAGGGATATCGGGCGCCGAACATTCGGCGTGTCTATATCCCCAAGCCCGGTAAGACGGAGAAGCGCCCCCTCGGGGTTCCAACTGTCGCCGACCGGGCCCTCCAGCGCAGCACGGCTGAGGTGTTGTCCGCCATCTACGAGCAGGACTTCTTGCCCAGCTCGTTCGGCGGCAGGCCGAAGCTCAGCGCCCATCACGCCTTGGCGACCCTCAATGAGGTCATCGCCGGCGGCATGATCAGCTGGGTGTTGGAGGCGGACTTGAAGAACTTCTTCGGGAGTCTCGATCATGATTGGGTCCTCCGGTTTGTCGAACATCGAGTCGGTGATCCGCGCCTGATCAGCTTGATCCGGCGCTGGTTGAAAGCGGGTGTCTTGGAAGACGGAGCAGTGCATCCGAGCGAACAAGGAACGCCACAAGGCGGATCGATCAGTGTGCTTTTGAGCAACCTCTACCTTCATTACGTTCTCGACCTCTGGTTCGAACGCGTGGTGAAGGGTCGGTTGCGGGGCGAAGCCCGACTTTTGCGCTATATCGACGACTTTGTGATCTGCTTCCAATATCGATCGGACGCCATCCGCGTACAGGAGGCCCTGCGTCTTCGGTTGGGGAAGTTCGGCCTCACTCTAGAGCCGACCAAGACCAAGTTGGTCGAGTTTGGTCGGTTCGCGCAAAGACACGCGGGCAAACGCGGCAGAAACCGCCCGGAAACAATCTACTTTCTGGGGCTGACGCTCTATTGCACGCGAAACCAAAGAGGCAACTTCAAGGTTGGGATGCGTACCGAGAAATCTCGGCTAAAGCGCAGCCTCATGTCTCTGCAGGAGCTGATGCGGCGAATACGGCATTACAAGATCAGTGACCAGGCCGATGAAATCAACGTCGTCCTGCGCGGCCACTATGGCTATTACGGCGTCGCCGGAAATCTCCGGAGCCTCGTAAAAGTTTATCGGGCAGTGGAGCGTTACTGGCGCGGAATGCTGCGCAGCCGCAGCTGGGCAGGCCGACGCCTCACTTGGGACGCCTTCAACCAAATCAAAGAACGGACACCGTTGCTGAAGCCTAAGCTGCGCCTCCCTTATCGGGAGCTGCAGGCGCTTGCGGTGCTGTGAACCAACTGTCGAAGAGCGTCGGTGCGGGAAATCCGCACGCCACGTTCTGTGGGAACCGGGGGCGGGCGACCGCCTCCGGTGACCCGGTGGGCGGAGCCGCGAGGCTTCCCCCTATCCCGATTTCAGGGAGTTCGAAAGTCTGCCACTGCAAGACATTTTGGATTGGCCGTTGAAATCGAACTCGCCGATGCCAAACGCGCGCTACAAAAGAGCCGCGCTAATTAGTCGTCCGTGAAGAAGGACTAAGCCACTGATCGGGAATCTCGATTTGGGCTAAGGGGCATTTCCAGATTGCAAGGTTTTGATGCTTTGGGCGTCAGAACCTTGCGATTTGGTTTTCGTGGATTCCCTCGAAGCGGGAAGCATGATTCCTTGTCTGCATCGGAGGGAACGATGCGGCCGAAGAAGCACAAGACGACGGGATCGAACGATCTGTTCCGGGCTCGGCTCGACCAGATCATCAATATGAAGCACGAGCTGGTTCTGCTCGCCGGCAAGGTCGATTGGGACTGGATCGACGGCGAGATCGCGCCGCTCTACAGCGAGAACGGCAGGCCCGGGATCGAGACGCGCTTCATGATCGGTCTGCTGTTGCTCAAGCACATTTACGGGCTGTCCGATGAGGAGGTGTGCGAGCGCTGGGTCCATGACCCATACTTCCAGTTCTTCACCGGGGAAGAGTTCTTTCAGCACACGTTCCCGCACGAGCGCTCGGACCTGAGCCATTGGCGCAAGCGGCTTGGCGACAAGCTGGAGTTGCTGCTGGCCGAGAGCTTGCGGGTAGCGCACGAGGCCGGTGCATTACGCAGCCAGGACCTCAAGCGGGTTACGGTCGACACCACGGTGCAGCCGAAGGCCATCACCTTTCCGACCGATGCCAAGCTGCTGCATGCGGCCATCAAGGGGCTCAACCGCCTGGCGATCAGGCACGGCGTCAGGCTGCGGCAATCCTATGCTCGCATCGCCAAGGCCGCCGCGATGATGGCCGGCCGCTACGCCCATGCCAAACAGTTCAGGCGGCATCAGCGGCAGTTGCGTATCCTGCGTAGCCGGCTGGGCCGGATCATCCGCGACATCCGCCGCAAGATCGAAGGCCAGCCAGCACTGGAGCAGGCGTTCGCCCTCCCGCTCGGCCGGGCCACGCAGATCCGCTCGCAGCAGCAGCGCCAGCGCGGCTGGAAGCTCTATTCCTTCCATGCCCCGGAAGTGGAGTGCATCGGCAAGGGCAAGGCCAGCGCGCCTTACGAGTTCGGCGTGAAGGCCTCCATCGTCACCAACAACCGCCGGGCTCCCGGTGGCCTGTTCGTGCTGCACGCCAGCGCACTGCCCGACAACCCCTACGACGGTCACACCTTGCGGGACGTCATTGACCGCACCGAGACACTCACCGGCTGTCCGATCGAGCGGGCCTATGTCGACAAGGGATACCGCGGCCACGACGCACAAAATCCCCGTCGCGTCTTCATCTCCGGCCAGAAGCGCGGCGTTTTCGGTGTCATCAAGCGCGAGCTGCGCCGCCGCTCCGCCATCGAGCCCATCATCGGACACCTGAAGGCGGAAGGCCACCTCGGGCGCTGCTACCTCAAAGGCCGCGCCGGCGATGCCGCCAACGTCGTCCTCTCAGCCGTCGGACACAACTTCCGCCGCATCCTCGCCTGGCTGAGATATCTCTTGTGCCTGTTCCTGGCCCAGCTATGGCGCACGCTCGCCCGGCCAGCCTCGATCAATCCGGCTTCTTAACGGACGACTAATTATGACGAGTTCGCTCCGGCCATCACCCAGAAGAATGCAGCCAATCGCCGGCTTGCGCGCCAGACCCGTTCGCGAAAGCTGCTCACGTAAGCCGAATCCATGGGATAATTCGCGCAAGCGGCCAGGCCGCGTCTTGACGTGGCTGCGATGCGCGCTCCTCTATGCTTAGAGCGCCGAGGCTGCGCGCAGCCAATTGCAACCGACATCCCCGAGGAACGTCACACCATGACCACCGCCACTGAAATCGCCGACGAGATCGCCAAGGCGTACAATCTGCCAAAGGCGCAAGCCAAGGCCATCGTGGACGGTGTCTTCAAGTCTATCGCCGATGCAGCAGCGAGCGACGCTGAAACCAATGTGCCGGGCTTTGGCAAGTTCAAGGTGAAGCACACCCCGGAACGCGAAGGCCGCAATCCCTCGACTGGCGCGACGATCAAGATCGCGGCGGCGAAGAAGCTGACGTTCGCCCCGGCCAAGGCCCTCAAGGATGTGCTGAACGGCTAAAGGCAGGAGCGCAGGCCGGCCCCCTTGTCCGAGGGTTCTCGATGCGAGACGGGCCGTGCCTTGACGTTGAAGGCGAGCGTGCGGATCGGACCGGTCAACTCGTTGTTGCCGGTCTTCCGGAAGATGCTGATGGTCGCCACGGTGTCCTCCATGATCTCTGTTTCCGAGCTCGCACCATCGGCGCTAAAGCCGCGGTTAGCGCAGGCTCGATGATGAAGGCTTGGTGCCAGTCTGGATGCCTGGAGCGGCCCCACCGTCCTACCGATATCAGCCGCGCGTCAAGCGGTGTTTGGCTGGTCCGCCTGCGGCCATTCCGGTGAGTCGGACGAAGGCCGTGATGCTGACGGCAATGGCCCCGACGACCGAGAAAATCGTCTGCGAGGCGGGTGAAGGTATCGCTATCTGGGCGATTCCACGAGGCCCACCGCGATGCCGCCGTGCAGCGCTTAGTGGCGTCCGGGTCAGGGGATGATTGGAGCGATCTCGTCATCCTGTATAGCTATCAGCTCATCGGGCCCAAGCCGAGCCTTTGCAACTGTTCCTCTTCGATCGGGCAGTTTAGGGTTGCAGCCTTGGCGCCGCAGTCTTTCATGGTCAACTTCCCGGCTGCCAACGGATCGGTGGCCGCAACCGCGCAAGTTACGTGCCTGAATTCCTCTTCGTCGTCGTCGCTGCCTTCCTTGAAGATGGCGACCGTCGGATTGAGAGAGACTAGTCGCCGTCAGTCACGATAGGCGCTGCACAGGTGTGTCTGGTTCAAGCTCTTTTGTTCGAGACTGGACACCGAAGCGCAAGCCTCACCTCCTCGCGGTCCGGAGCGCGTGTTTGCGCCTGTTTTCAAGCAAGCGTTGCCCATCTTTGATGGCACGTCGCTTGCTGGAACACGGTGACCGATCCGCCCGACCGTGGCGGTCTCTCCGTCGTCGGCCCAGGGATTTAGATGAGACTTGCTCGACTGATCAGAATAAGTGCAATTGCCGCGACAACGTGGAGTTGGGGGCGGCCCGAACTTTGCCGGGCGCAACGCCGGAGTCGTTGCCGTCATCCAAATTGGCTGACGCTCAAGACGATCGGATCGACCTACCATTCGGCTCAATTAGTCCCGAGCAGGCCCGAACCAGTGTGGCTGGCTGGAGCTGTCATGCGGCATGCGGAGGATCCTGCAGGGGCAATCTCGGCATCGCCCAAGAGGCAAACGAGGTTTGGCGCCCTGCGAAAGTGGCGGCTGCGGAGAAAGGAGCGAAGGGAGGTCGCGCGAAAGCTTCGTGGCTCGGAGCGAATTCGCCGAGACCACCTCCGCTTCCAACACGTCTGTGGGGAGCGCATCATTCTCTCGACGAATGCTCGCGCCCGTCGGCGCCGCCGCGCGCACAATGTTCGCACCGACAGCGACATCCTTACGTCGTCGCCGAACGAACAGAACTGCCATCGCACCTTTGCCTTAACGCAAAATCCTAAGGAGCACGAAAGATGAGTACGCCGACCTATTCCGAGGCCCTGGAATTCGCGATCGACCGCTCGTACGACATCAACATTGACATGTTAAGGTCGCGCAATTTGCACCTCGACACGTTTAACGATTACCTGGTCGGCACATATCCCCCCCTTAAGGCCATGGGGGAGATCAATCCAGACATATTGTTGGATCGCATTGCGCCGTCGATTGACCTCTATTTCCACATCCCCTTCTGTCATCAGAACTGCACCTTTTGCCACTTCGGCAAGGAGATCAATCCTCCTCCCCGACGAGTCGAACGCTACTTGGCGGCCCTGGATAAGGAGATGAGTTGGTCAGACGCGGCGCTGGCCGGCAGCGCAATTGAGACAGCCTTCATTGGAGGCGGCACTCCCTCATTCTTGACGAACAATCAGCTCAAAGCATTGTTCGGTATGATTGGGAAGCGCTTTGACTTGTCCAATTCGGAGGTGAGTTTCGAGTTACATCCGTCTCTTGCCAAGCAGGCAGACGCTGCCGATCGCATATCTACTCTCCTTAAAGGCGGCGTAAACCGCTTCGTGCTGGGTGTTCAGACTCTAGATCGAGATATTTTGCGGATACTCAACCGCGGGCATGGTGTGGACGAGGTGATGCAAACCGTAAAGTTGCTGAAGGGGATGGGTGTCGAGAACCTGTCGCTCGACCTGATGTACGGATTGCCGCAGCAGACGCTCCGGAGCTGGTACGGCTCTCTGATCGGCCTCCTCGATATGGAAGTTGAAAAGTTCAATATATTTCCATTGATGTTCAAATCGACCGACCCCATAGCTCGTCACTTGGCGCGCGGACGATATCAATTCGCCGGGGCGAAGGAGCGCGTCATGATGCATTTTATGGCCGAGCATATGCTCACGAGTCTCGGCTACCGCCATGGACCGATTTTCTATTGGACTAAGATGTCGCAACCGCACTCCTTTCAACAAGCCCGAAAATACGATTCCTGGAACGATAATAATCTGGTCCCGTTTGGGGTCAGCGGATTTGGTTTCATGAGCGAGTGTCAGTTCTACAACGAAGTGGATTTGGATCGCTACTTGTCCAGGGTCGAAGCGGGCGAGAAACCGGTGTGGAAAGGCGTCGTCCTATCGCAGGATGATCTCATGCGCAGGACGTTAATGTTCGCCCTGCGAAGCAGCGGCGTGTTGCTCTCCCGCTTCGAACGGGAATTTGGCGTATCCCTTGAAGTATACTTTGCTCGCGAGCTAAGGGCCTTGAAGGAGGCAGGACTCATCTGCATTTCGAAGGATGGCGTCCTTTCGTTAACTGATGCCGGCACTATCAATTCGGGTGCAGTGTCACTGCTGTTCTTCTCGAATAATGTGCTTGAGCAGGTCGCATACAATGACGGTCGGATAGCAGACAAACGAACGGATCTTATCGAAAAACATGATTACTCGCCGGCGGCGAGATACGGCTCAAGTGTTCAGATGAAAGAGGTCTTTCAATGACATCGGTGGTGCGCCCGACTGCGGTCGATAGTGGTTCGCCAGTCGCCCCTGAACGGTCGCCCAACCGTTCGGAGGACATTTTTTCTCATCTAACTGATAGCATTGATCGAAGTGAACGAAAGCGTCCGCTTGGACCAGTGAGCAACTTTACCGTCGAACAACTGCCGCATTGTGTTGCGGAGATCCAACGTAGTGAACGACCAAATGGAGCGATAAAGGCGTTCGGGCGTAGCGTCAACGCAATGATTGGTGAGGCAGACTACAGCGGGCTGCTGTTGAGGCTGCCGCAGTGCGATTTCGAAATAGCCAAAACAGACATCCAGTATCTCGTCAATTGCACTTATCAGATGTCGGCCTTTGCCGGCCTCGATCCTTCTGACGCCGAATTGACCGTGGGAGCGGAATTAAGCCGCCTGGCGAGCTTGACGTGCCAGCGTCAGCCTAGCGTTGGTGTCCTCTCCTACGAAGACATGATCCTTACGAATCCGGTACAGAGCGACCCCCGCCTGTATTGCCTTGGCGCAGTTGGCGTCGAGGAGCGTGATTTTTGCGCCGGCCATCAACTGATCGAGAGCGAATTGCAGTCAGCAATGGATGCGCTGCTCGACTTGCGAGACTTAGGTGGCGCGGATGCTTCTCGATGTCTTACGCAATGCGTGGCGCGGCTTGAGTCCGCACAAGATGTTTTGACGCGTTTCGAGGACCATATGTCGCCAGAACTGTTCAGCCAGTTTCGCGCGTTCTACGGAAAAAATCCTTATAGGAATACGCTTGGTCCAAGCGGCCGTTTCTCGGCTCGCGTTGTCGCGGTCTCGGTTTTGCTGGTCGGCGAAGAGCTATTTCGTCAAAAACCTCAATTTTATTGGGATCTATATCGGCTGTCCGAATACTATCCGCAGACGAGCATTGGCAAGGTGTTCTGTTGGCTGTCGCCAGACAACAGGGATGCATGGCTCAAGCCAGCCTGGCTCGAAGGGAAAGCGGACTTTCCAAGGTCTGCAACCATTTCGCCCGTGGTCGAGCGCGGCGGCCGTGAAATCGAGAGACTACACGAGGCCTGTGTTTGCGCGCTGGACCGATTTACCCGGATGCATCGTCGTGCGGCCCTGAAGCACACGGTTGAGCCAGGTCGACCACTTGTCGGAGTTGAGGCGTCGGAGAGTATTGAGGTCGTGCTTTGCCAGCGGCTATTGACACTGCCTCCGTAGGCCGAGGATTAGTATCTGCTCGGAAGAACCCGGGATCGTGTCGGAGCACCGGCGTCCGATGCCAAAGGATAAAGTATCATAGATGTCTAAGGACGAAGTGATCTTTCGTCGGTTCGCGCCAGCGGACACCGATAATGTCTGGCATCTGCATACAACCGCGTCGCAGGATGTTGGTGTATGTAGTCCGGAAGGGACATGGGGCGATGATCTACGGAATATCGGGGAGGTCTACATCAAGTCAGGCGGCGACTTCATGGTTGCGCATATCGGTTCCGATTTCGCTGCCATGGGTGGCTTGAAACCGCTTGACAATGACGTCGTAGAATTGAAGCGCATGCGGGTCCATCCCTCCTTTCAACGACGGGGGCTTGGAAGACGGATTCTTCGTGAGTTGGAATCGCGAGCCGTTGCGCTGGAATTCAAGCAGATCGTGCTCGACACGACAACGATCCAGGTAGGGGCTCAAAGACTCTATGAGAGCACTGGCTATGTTCGCCGCAGAGAAGGGATACTGGACGGATATGCGGTGATCTTTTACGAGAAGCGGCTCACCGGTCGGGACGAGTTCTCTATGCCAGGTAAGTAAGGCTGGCAGGCGCGCCGGCCCCCAGTGCTATCGACGGCTTCCTAGCGCAATACTATCATTCGGCCCTTTAATTTGCAGTTCAATGTCAAGCAATCCTTCTGGATTCGCCTGCGGCACGACGGTAGCGCTCGCGCCGTTGGCCGGGGTTGTGGAGATGGTGCGAGCGCAGCTGATACATGATCGTCGGCCAAGCATTGCACGCGCCCTGGACCTGCGGATGCCATCGCTGAGATCATGGTCCTTTCCGAGGTCGCGCAGCACCTCATGATGAGGTCCGGGGCGGACGCCTCAACGTCTGCAGCGGAGTACGGTCGAGCCGCCACCAGCCGAATGAATGAACGAGGTCGTCACAAGCACCGTCCCAGCGGGACATCGCTAGTTCGGCGGACCGTACCAGGAGCTGACAAACCGGGTCAGGCTTCCTTCGCCTGACCCCAGTCGAACGATGTGCCATTGACCCAGATGCAGTGAAGAACTATGGCGATCTTCCGCGCAATGGCGACCTTTGCCTTCCTCATGCCGATCCGCTTTGCGAGCTTCATGCCCCAGGCGTTGAGGGAGGACCATTTCTTCGTTCGATAAAGCAGGACGGCCGCGGCTTCAAACAAGTAGGTTCGGGGAAGCCGGCCACCCCATCGAGAGATCTTGCCAATGGTTGCGCCGGGCTGACTGCGCCGCGGTGTAAGGTCCAGATAAGCGCCGACGGCTGATGCCGATCGAAGGTGGGATGGGTCATCAATCGTATGTCGGATCTTTAAGGCCGTCACCACGCCGACACCAGGAACCGTCATCAGGCGGCGTGCGGTCTCGTCCAGTTTTGCCAGTCCGCGGACTTCGTCGTCGATCTTGTGGATCAACAGCAGCGGGGATATCACGCCGAGCAGTGGATGATCGCCACTCAAGATCTCGCGACCTGATACGCCAGCATCATCTGTAACCTGGAAAGGCACCGGATCGTCACCCTGCTGCCGGATCCAAGCCCGGCTCGCCCTCATCCCACGATCGCGATCGCGGCGGGGGATATGGCGAAGCTGCGGCAAAGGCCCTGCCGCACGCGGTTCAGGTCGCAGATCGTTGATGGAGAACGCCAGTCGAGCCTTCCTCGATGCCGTCCACAAATCGATGCGCCAGATCCGCAGCGCAATCGGGGTCACCGTCTCCGAACACCATAGGCAATTACCGCGGCAAAAAGAGAGCCTCGGATTTGTGAGGCTTGCCCTGATATTATTCAGGAATTGCGATTCTTACGGTAGCTGACTTCCCGCCTACGACTGCAGCCTCGAGGTCGTCACGATTGTGCGAGCCTCAACAAAAACACGCATGCTGCCGGGAGGAGTTGGCTGGAACGACATCCTCCACGAGGCGATCGCACGCGTTCTCGACGGCTCGCGCCCCTGGCCGCCAGACGTACCCATTCTTGCGTTTCTGTCGGGTGTCATGCGCAGTATCTGCAACGACCATTGGCGGCGTGCGCGGCTCGAGCAAAGGCTGCTTGTGAGCCGAGATGATCCGGACCAGAGAAGCTGGCCCGGTGACGAGGCCGATGAGGAGCCCGATCCGGAGCGGATCCTGGCCGCCGCCCAGAAGTTGGCCAACGTCTATCGGCTGTTCGAAGCCGATCCCCGGGCGCTGAAGATCATTGCGGGCATGGCCGATGGCCTGACGGCCAGAGAAATCTGCAAGGTCCATGATATGTCCGAGCTCGACTACGACACGACGCGACGGCGGATGCGGCGCACCCTGCTGCGCCATCAACAAAACTGGAGTAAGTGACACGCTAGCACCCCAGTCTCGATCTGGCCCGCCTGCTCGGAGCGCTGAGCGAGGAAATCCTCGCCGCGAGCGATGAGGAGGTACGGCAGACCTCCGCTCTGCAAGGATGGACAATTACCAACACCGCCCTCGACGTCGGAGAGGTGATCAAGGCCGCGCGCGGGGACGAGAGTGGGGGCCTTGCTCGAAATTGTGATCTGAACGAAGATCCGAGCAAACCCGGTGCAAGGCTGCGGCCGACGCGTCGGGGCCGCAGCTCAAATCGCACAATCAGCCGCATTGAGCGAGCCGCAGGCTTCTAGCCGTTAGTGTTTGCGGCAGCGCTTACGCGCCGCCAAACCTCCAGACCGGGATGCCGAGCTTCTTCGCCTTGTCGGCCAGATTGTCCTGGATACCGGTACCGGGGAAGTGAATCACGCCGATGGGTAGCGTCTCCAGCATCGCATCGTTGCGCTTGAACGGCGCGGCCTTGGCATGCTTCGTCCAGTCGGGCTTGAAGGCGATCTGCGGAACCTTGCGATTGCCGGCCCACTTGGCGGCGATCAACTCGGCGCCCTTGGGGGATCCGCCGTGCAGCAACACCATGTCCGCATGCTTGGCGTGCACCTGGTCCAGCTTGGCCCAGATCAACCGGTGATCGTTGAAGTCGAGACCACCGGTCAGCGCGACTTTCGGTCCGGGCGGCATGAGCACCTGATTGTCGGCGCGCTTCTTCGCGACCAGGAAGTCGCGGCTGTCGATCATCGCGGAGGTCAGATTGCGGTGGTTGACCCTCGACCCGTTGCGCGGCCGCCAGACGGAATGGGTGTGGCGTTCGAACTCGTCGGCGGCCTGGTCGCGCATCAGCTCGAAGGCGTTGCGTCGCTCGATCAGTGTTTGACCTTCCGCCGTCAGGCGCTCCAATTCGACGGATTTCACCTCGCTGCCGTCCTGTTCGCGCTGGGAGCGCTGCTGGGCCAGTTCATTGCCGTCGAGCTCTCGTTCGATCCTGTCGCTGGCGCGGTGGAAGACGTTCACCGTCGACCAGAGCAGGTCCTCGAGGTCGGGCTCAAGACGGGTATCGGACAGCTCCACCACGAGGGCATCGAAGATGTCGACGATGCTGCCGGCGAGGACTCGCGCTTCAGGGAGCCGCCGGGGATCGGGCTCATCGTGGAAGGGACGGTAGCCAAAGAGCTGGAGTTCCTGGAGCACTTGGTCGGTTGGGGATGAGCTTTGGTGCGGCTCGAGATCGTCGTCGTGGTCGGTGGTCATTGCGGCTTTCCCTGGTCGGATCGACCGCGCCCATCGCGGCCTCACATGAGAGTTGTTTGGTCAAGGCAAGAATGAGCGGTGGTGAACTCGAGATTATTGTGGAGTACAAATCGGACGCTTGGTGCCGGTGTAGGAGCCATCTTCGCCGTGATTGAACGTACCGATCTGAGCCATTTTCGTTTCTCCTGACTGTTCCTCGAAGCCACCCGATGCGGTCTCGATGGCGGTCGAGAGGCGATGGACGGCCGGCTTGCACCCGGAGGGCCGCAGCACAGCGGAGGACGGCGATAGCCGAGCTTCTTGTCTCGCGAGGAAGGCGTGGCACACGCCGGGGAAGAAGGTCGGCGAAGCCGTTGCTGGCATAGGCCGGACAGCGCCAGACCAGCCAAGAGAGAGGCCGCACGGTGGCTTCGTCGGCAAGTCTGCCGAGAACGACGCTGGCATTGGGCGCACCTCGATATCGTCGGCGCTGCCCCTTACCGGCCTGCTTCCCGCTCTCGAACCCAAGGTCTGAGCCGATCTGCTGATCCGCGCCAATGCACGTATCAACCTCACATCCGGTCGCCGCGCATGCGGCCGCACCAAAATCCCGCCTACGGCGGCAAAGGCTCAAGAGGACGAGACCATTCTTCGTGACGGCGTGCGAGCCAAGCCGCGATCCGGTCGTCCACCCTGGTTCCGGGCGAGCTGATTAGGCCCGGACCGAACTGGGAAGCGATGTTGTCATGGCCGAACGATGGCGCCTTCGATCACAACTCCGGCGCTAACGTATTTCCACAGAGCCACGATGAGCTTGCGCGCCAATGCCGTGATCATGACTTTCTTGAAGCGGCCGCCATTCTGGGCGACACGCTCGTTGAACCATCGGCTGAGCGCCGAGCCGGGCTGATGACGCAACCAAAGCCAAGCCATCTCCAGCAGTGTGGAGCGCAGGCGCGTGTTTCCGGACTTTCCGATTCCTTGATCCCGGTCGAACTGGCGCTTCATATGCTGCGGGAGATCTCGTCCATCACCGGTTCGCACAGCCTCGAACCGCTCGCGCCGACCACGCCGGAGTGGATCGTAATCGGTGACGCCCTGCGAGAAGAGAAGGCCCTTGATTCGGTTGCTATGCTGGATTCGCTCCTGCATCAGCACCATGCGTTCGCGTGTTATGCGGCGACGGTCCTCGTCGTCGGGCGAGGGCACACGCAGCATCGAGCAAACACGCGGCTCGCCTCGCTCAAAGGCCAGCAAGGCTCGGATGAGGGTCTCTCCATCCAGCCGGTCTGTCTTGATCCGGCGACGACGCCGCGAAACTGCGATCGAGGCGGCGTCAACAATATGGCTCTCGTGCCCTTGGGCCTGCAGAACCCGATGGACCCAAAAGCCGTCGAGTCCAGCTTCTTGAATGACGATGATGGGATAGGATTGGTCGGTTCTGTCCAATGCCTTCTGCTTCAGTCGGGCGAGACGTTCCAAAAGCCCCGCAATGTCACCACCCATCACTGTGTGACGTGACAGCTTCTCCCCCGTTCCCGGCACCAGCGATGTGACGAGCCAAGTCTTCCGGCTCAATTCGACAGAGACGAAGATTGCGTTCAGTACTTTGTTCGTCGTCTTGTTAGCATCTCCATTTAATTTCATCTGATCGCTCCCTTTTCGACGATTGGCAATGCCGATCGTATCGAAACGGACCGCCGTCGCCACTCATAGGATCTTCATGGCGACGAAAGCGGCGGGCGGAACGGACTTGCACCCGCAGCGCAGCGGAGGGCCGGAGCGTTAGCGGAGGAACGAAGGGGGCCGACTATTTTGCCTCGCGATGTAAAGGCGGCTCTGCCGCCGACGGAAAATAGTCGGTCCACGAGGTTGCCGGTCCGGGCCGCTTGCCGCCCGATCGCCCTCTCGGAAGGCCGTGGGGCGGTCCTCTCCGGCGCCGAGGGGAAGCAGGACCACCGGCCTCGCGATAACGAAGCGGCTGCGTCGCACCTCATCCCCGTTCCGGCTATGCCGCCAGCTCGATAAAGCGCGCGACGTCCTGCGCCGCGATCTGCACGCGGCTCGCGGCCCGAAGGGCGTCAAATCCGAGCAGACGAAGATCCTCGTTGAAGTCGCCAAGCCGTGGCGAGATCACGATCGCCTCGATCCCGGCCTCCTGCGCCCGATCGATCAAGGTCGCCATGGCGCCGTCACCGGCAGGATCGTCATCGCGGGCGATGTAGAGCCGGCGGAGCGTGTCCGGGAGAAGGATGGCTGAGAGATGCGCCGCCGATAGGGCCGCGACCATCGGCATGGTCGGCAGCACGCTGCGGAGCGACAGCATCGTCTCGATGCCCTCGCCGGCCGCCATGACCTCACCCGCTAGGCCAAATCGAACGGCGTGACCAAGCAGGTCGCCCATCGCCCGTTTCGGCGTGTCGATCAGCGCCTTGCCGAGCGTCGTCTCGCTGAAGCCTCCGGGGTCAAGCCAGGTGCGATGCGCGCCGGTCAGGTGGCCGCGGAGATCGGTGACGGCGGCGATCATCGCCGGCCAGGTCTCGGTCGCGCTGTGGTCGTCGGGCCTGTAGTAGCAACGTGGGTGAAAGCGCAGACTTCCGGTTTCGTGCAAAGCCGTAATGCCGCGATTGCGGAGATACGCTTCTACGAGTGTGCCTGCGATCGACTGAGACACGCCGAAGAGCCGCCGCGCCGCCTCTGGCGATCCGAGGGGCGCGGGCGACGTTCTCGACCGGAGGCGATTTGGCGCAGGCTCCGGTTCTGGACGCGGCAGGCTCAGAAAGCGTCGTGCCTCATTGGCGACGTCGCGAAAGTTCGTGAAACAGCAGCTCTCGCGGATCACGTCGAGGAGATCGCCATGCTCGGCCGAGGCAGCATCTCGCCAATGCCCAGCGGCGCCGGGTCCGGATTCCGGTCCGCTGAGCCGGACGAACATCGACCGGCCGGGCGTATTGCGGACGTCGCCCACCGTCCAATATCGGCCCTGGCGCCGCCCGTTGGACAGGTAATGGCGGCACACGGCCTCGGCGTCACGCGCAAGACGGCGGGCCAGTTCGGAGGCGTTGTCGCGGGCCATCAGGCGGCCTCCCGCTCGCCGATGCGCACGATCGGATAGTGGTCGAGCACCTTTGCCAACACGGCGGCGCCGGTCGCATCTGATGGCACGAACATGCGCAGCTTCCACGAGATGATTTCGCTGAAGAGGCCGTATGCGCGCAACCGGTCACGCATCACATCTGTAAAGCCGGACAGTTCGAAGCGATGGGCGCCCATCACGCGGACACGACGGAGCTGCAGATCCTCGGCGAGCTCAAGGACGGTGCGCCCCTCCATCAGCGCCGAGAAGGCTTCGTTCGGGGTCAAGCTGCAGGTCGCGGTCATGCAAGCGCTCGCGGCCCAAGCTGGCGAGACCCTGCGACCGATGATGCGCTCGCCAGCATCGGTCTGGAGCCGATAGACGCGCGTCGACTCGTTCGGCAACCGCTTCCAGATCGGCAGCAGCAGACCTGCGACGATGTGGAGCGTGCTCTCAGCGAACTCGGGAACGTCGACGACTTCGCCGTTCCATGCCGCGGCGAATGTCTCGCGATCCGTAGGCTGCCAGTGGCTCTCGTCCATCATCTTCATCGAAGCATGATGGTGCTCCATCGGACGAATCAGCCGCACCCGACTTTCGATCTCGCCGTCATCGAGCATGAAGCTCGGCGCCGGAATCTGCACCGCGGCGCGACCCGAGCGCTCGTTGACCAGCAGCACCGCCCGAGCATCGGCGAGATAATCGAGCGCTTGATCCAGCGTCATGGGACGGTTGCGCCGGCGTTCGGTGATCGTGAGCAGCCGGGTTTCCGCGCCGGTCGCAGGGTGCGTGTAGATCGGATGCCGACCGGTGACGACGAAGCTGTCGGCCTGTAGCGTCTCCAGGCCAATGTCGTAGACGCCGCTAGCAATGGCGCCTTCGACCTTGGCGTTCAGCAATTGCTCGAAGGCCGTGAACAGCAAAGCTTGCAGGCCTATCGTGAGCGCGAGCAGCCGGTTCAGGAACGTCGTGATCGGCGGTAGCTCGTCCTTGATGCCGTTTTCGTCGACGAGCTTCAGGCCCGTGGCGTCCTCGAACATCTCGAGCGAGCAGCCTTCGACCTTGCCGCGCACGAGCAGCAGGTAGAGCTGGCGCAGCGCATCGCGGGCGTAGTGGCTCTCGAGATTGTCCTCAGGCCGAAACAGGCCTTGGCCGCCGGTCTGGCGCTGGCCGCGCGTGATGGCACCCAGCGTGTCGAGCCGGCGCGCGATGGTCGAGAGGAAGCGCTTTTCCGCCTTCACGTCGGTCGCAATGGGGCGGAATAGAGGCGGCTGCGCCTGGTTGGTGCGGTTCGTTCGGCCGAGACCCTGGATCGCGGCATCGGCCTTCCAGCCCGGCTCGAGCAAATAATGGACCCGAAGCCGGCGATTCCGCGCCGAGAGTTCGGCATGGTAGCTGCGGCCTGTGCCGCCAGCCTCCGAGAAGACACGCACGCGCTTCAGGTCATCCATGAAGGCGGCGGTCTCTGCGAGATTGGCGGAAGCTGCACGGTTCTCGACGGTAAGGCGGTCACATCTGCGCACCACGCGCCGCGAACGGCCGGTCACTTCCGCCACGAGGTCCGTGCCGAAGCGCTGCACGATCTGGTCGAGCGCGCCGGGAACAGGCGGAAGCGACGCGAGCCGCTCGATCAGCTCATTGCGGCGGGCGACGGCCTCGCGGCTCTCGACCGGCTGGCCGTCGCGGAAGACGGGCCGCGACGAGAGATTGCCCTCGGTGTCGGTGAAGGGCTCATAGGCCTGCACCGGGAAGGAATGGGCGAGGTAATCCAGCACGTATTCGCGGGGCGTGATGTCCACGCGCACGTCGTTCCATTCCTCAGGTGGAATCTCGGCGAGCCGACGCTCCATCAGCGCCTCGCCGGTCGATACGATCTGGATCACCGCGGCATGGCCCTCGGCCAAGTCCCGCTCGATGGAGCGGACCAGGGTCGGCGTCTTCATGCTGGTGAGCAGATGACCGAAGAATCGCTGCTTGGCCGATTCGAAGGCCGAGCGCGCGGCCGACTTCGCCTGGCGGTTGAGCGTGCCGTTCTCACCGGTAATGTTGGCGGCCTCCATTGCCGCGTCGAGGTGATTGTGGATGACGCTGAAGGCAGCGGCGTAGGCATCATAGATCCGGCGCTGCTCGTCGGAGAGCTGGTGCTCGACCAGTTCATACTCGACGCCGTCGTAGGAAAGCGAGCGGGCGGTGTAGAGACCGAGCGAACGAAGATCGCGAGAGAGCACCTCCATCGCAGCGACCCCGCCCTCCTCGATCGCCTCGACGAACTCGGCGCGGGTGGCGAACGGAAAATCCTCGCCGCCCCACAGCCCGAGGCGCTGGGCGTAGGCGAGATTGTGGACGGTGGTGGCGCCGGTCGCCGAGACATAGACGACGCGGGCATTGGGCAGCGCATGCTGAAGACGCAAGCCTGCACGCCCCTGCTGCGAGGGCGCGACATCGCCCCGCTCGCCCTTGCCGCCACCGGCATTCTGCATGGCATGGCTCTCGTCGAAAATGATGACGCCGTCGAAGTCGGAGCCCAACCATTGAACAATCTGCCGGACGCGCGAAAGCTTCTCGCCGCGGTCGTCGGACCGCAGCGTAGGTTAAAAATAGGACGCCCTCGGCCAACCGGATGTCGTACCCTTGAGGGAAGCGCGAGAGCGGCGTGACCAACAGACGCTCCATGCCGAGCGCCGACCAGTCGCGCTGCGCGTCCTCGAGCAGCTTGTCGGACTTAGAGATCCAGACCGCCTTGCACCGGCCCTGGAGCCAGTTGTCGAGAATGATGCCGGCGGACTGGCGACCCTTGCCGGCGCCGGTCCCGTCACCGAGCATGAAGCCGCGACGGAAGCGGACGGCGTTCGGTGCGTCGTCGCGGGCGGCCGCGACGAGGTCGAAGGTCTCGTCTACCGTCCAGGCGCCAGCGAGATAGTTACCATGCGCCTCGCCAGCATAGATGACCGTCTCAAGCTGGGCGTCGGACAGAATGCCATCGCTGACGAGGTTTGCCGGCAGCCGTGGCCGATAGCTCGGCTTCGGCGGCGCGACCGAGGCCATCGCGGCCGACTGCACCAGCTTGGTCGGATGCGCCTGCGCACCGTGGATCCGGATCGATTGGAGCCGGTATTCTTCGTAGATGGCGTCGCTGAGGCGCGCGCCCTCGGGCGGCGCCCAATCTGTCGCCTCATAAGCGAGGTCGACGGCTTCGGGATCGGCGACCGACGCCTTAACCGGCTGTGCAGCGGCGCTCGCGAGATAGCCGCGCACGGTGCGACGCGCCGGCGAGGCTGACACGGGAAGCACACCGGTCGATGCGACGCTCAGACGAGGTGGAACGTGTTCGCCGATCCAGCGGAGCAGTGTCGCAACGTCGGGCGCCATTCCCGGCGACGCCGGGAACGCGCTCGGATCCGCGGCAGGCACTTTGTCGATGACGGTGAGACGCGTCTCGATCGTGGTGCCGTGCTTGGCATAGACCGCGCCGGCGATCGCCGCAGTGAACACCACGCGGCCGCGTTCCTGCAGTCGGGCGAAGGCGTCATGCCAGGCTGAGGCTTCGGGTGAGACGTTTGCGCCTGATATCGTGACCAGCCGGCCGCCATCGGCGAGACGCGCCAGGGCCGAGGCGATGTGACGGTACGCGGTGTCGGCCATCCGGCCCGAAACGTTTGCCATCGCCGAGAACGGCGGGTTCATCAGCACGAAACTCGGGACCACCGTGGGATCGAGGTGGTCGTCGATTTGGGCCGCGTCGAAGCGCGTGACGGAAACGGCCGGAAAGAGAGAAGAAAGTAACACGGCCCGGGTCTTGGCCAGTTCGTTCAGCACAAGCCCGCTGCCGGCAATCTCGGCGAGGATGGCGAGCAGCCCGGTGCCGGCGGACGGCTCCAGCACGCGATCCGCCGCAGTAATGGCGGCCGCAGTCAGCGCAGCCAGGCCGAGCGGAATCGGGGTCGAGAATTGCTGGAAGATTTCGCTCTCGGCAGAGCGGCGCGTGTGGGTCGGCAGAAGCCTTGCGATCTTTTCCAAAGCGGAAAGTCGTGAAGCCGCAGAATCAGCTTTGCGGAAGAGCGCCTTTCCGTATTTGCGTAAGAACAGGACGGTGGCGACCTCACAAGTGTCATAGGCCATCTTCCAGTCCCAGGCGCCCGTCGCATCGGATGCGCCGGAGGCCACTTCCATTGCGGCGCGGAGAAGCGCGGCGTCGATGCGTCGGCCACGCTCGAGATGCGGAAGGAGATGACTCGCGGCAGCGATGATGATACTGGCGCCCTCGGGAGCGCGAACAGGCGAGATCGGAGCGGCCGGGTCGGCCGCGATCGGGGAATGGTCATTCATGGAGGAAGCCTTCAGGAGAGCGGGAATGGGCGAGCCGATCGGCGCTCTCTCTGACCGCGCCGGCTCAAACCCGTCCCGGCCGTCCTCTCCCTCTCAGCATCAAGGCGGTGCCCGACATGAGAAACGGCGCCCCACCGGGTTGGCGGCGCGCCGTGTACAAAGCGTTCGTCAGTATCCGAACTGCCAGGACGGCTACGCCTGGCCTTCGTCAGCGGCGCCCGCTTCCGCGAGGTAGCTCGCATCGCCTTCGACGACGGTGACGGCGTATTTCGTCACGACGCAGCTCCTTCGATCGGATCATTTTCGCCCGCGAGAATGGCCTCGGCCTTCGCGATGGCGGCGTCTGCCCGCCGGCGCCAAAGCTCGACATCCATTGAGCCTTCCTCCGGAACGTGGATGAGTATTTTGAGCAGACCGAGCAGCAACTCGAAATGGCCGGCCTTGCGCTGGACCTGCTCGCCGAAACGTGAGGGAAACGCCAGGCGTGGGCCGCTATAGGCAGCGTCGCGGCCTTCCCAGGCACCGGTAACATAGGTATCGCCAGACGTTTCAACGTCCGACCTGTTGTCGTCCCAGCCCTCGTCGGCGATCGCAAGATCGCAGGCTTGGTCGAGCGTTTCGGCTTCGTAGGTTCGCTGCCGATAGATCGGCAAATGATAGGTCGTCTCGATGGTGAAGAAGGGCACGATAGCCTCCAGAATGCAAAAGCCCGGCTCGCGCCAGGCTTTGGTGTGAATGGCAGTGAAAAGACGCGGGACGGCCGAAGCCGCCCCGCGTGCTCGAGCTATTCGGCCGCGATCATGCGCGACTCGTCTGCTTCATCGGCCGGAGTTTCCTCGTCGTCGCCGGCGAGGAATTCCGGCAGCGCCTCGCCATCGCCCTCGGGCTCCGCAGCATCGACAGCCGCCGCCAATTGGGCGTCGGGCATCCGCAGGGGCTCGGGCAGCCAGCCGGCCTCGGCGAGGAGGCGCTCGGCCTCCTTGGCCATGTCGCCCTTCTTCAGATGATCGATGAGCTGCGCGGCCCGCTCGCCGGCCCCCTCCCGCACCGCTTCCAGGATGCGGAGCTTCGGGACGCGGCCGAGATAGTTCTCGACGGTCGGGCGCCAACCGGACTCCACCATGTCGAGGTCGACGGCCCGGGCGATGCGATCGGCCTCAGTGATCCGGTGCTCGACGGTGTGCGGCGTGATGCCGCCGCCGTAGCGGTCGCCCTTCTCGTAGAGCGCGTTGATGCCGAATGAGGCGCAGTGCGCGAAGAGCGCCGCCTGCTCGTCGCCGGTGAGGCCGGTCAGCCAATCCCAGAGTTCGGTCTTCTCCTTGGGCAGGCGCTCCTCCCACGTCTTGTGGCGCGCGTCGATCGCCTTGGCCGCTGGCGTGTCCTTCAGCCCTTGCGCTTGCACCGGGAAGCTGACGCTGCGCACCGAGACCTCCATCGCCGTCCCGTAGGAGGAATAGCGGGAGAAGACGTCGAGGCAGAATTTGTGCAGCACCGCCTGGAAGGCGACCGAAGGCGTGATCGCCAGCCTGTCGCGCAGCGCCAAAGTCCGCTCCGCCGTGAGCTCGGTCAGCAGGCGATCGGGGAGCGGCTTCACCGCATCATCATCCTCATCCTCTGCCTCCGCGAGCTGCCCGCCGATGGTGATGACGGCGCGCTGGATTCCCGGCGCTGATGGTTCGGCGCCGTCGAAGGTCGCGGCAGCGGGTTCGCCATCGCTGCCCTGCTCTGGCTCGGCCACGGGTAGCTCGTCCTCAGGGCGGACGTAACCGCGATCAACCAAGAGCGTGCCTTCGGCGTCGATGCCGACGAACACACCCGCGCGGGCGATGTCGGCAAGCTGATAGTTGATGGGTCGATCGTCAAAGACGGCGAGAGCCGTCTCGATTTCGCCAAGTCGCTGGTCAACCTCGTCGGGCAGCTCATCCGCGCCGTCATGCTCGGCTTCCAGCCTGGCAAATTCGGCCTTGAGCGCCTCGATGGTCGCCTGCTCTTCGGCGGTGAGACCGGCGGATACGCTGTCCAGCTCGCGCAAGCCACGCGTGTGGCCGTAGGGGAAGTCGATCGCGACCTCGATCCACTTCCAACCTTCGGCAGCGATCGTTTCTGCCTCCGCCTTCAACTTCTCGGCGACCAGGCGGTCGAGCAGAGCGACGTCCTCGAGCCAACCGCCGTCGTCGGACTGGAACAGGTCGCGCAGCACCACACCGCCAGCCGCCTCGTAGGCGTCGAGGCCGACAAACACGGCCCTCCGGTCGGAGGCGCGCGCCGTCTTCTCCGTCAGCATGCGGCGGATCTGATAGGGCTCCTTCTGCCAGGAGCCGGAGATGGCCTGCCAGACCTGTTCCTGGCGTCCATGATCCGCGGTGACGGTGAAGGCCATCAACTGCTCAAGCGACATGCCGTCCTCGGCATAGATGTCGAGCAACGCGGGCGAGACCGAGGCCAGGCGCAAGCGCTGCTTCACCACATTGACCGAGGTGAAGAAGACCGCAATCGCGATTGCATTGACCTGGAGTTCCACGCGTCAGGCACGCGCGCTCCTGGATGCGGCGATCGAAGCCGGACAGGAGAATGCTCGGTTCGTCGGCAACGTCATGAACGCGATGGACACGTTGCGCCATTTCGGCAGTCACTCCTGGATCAACGAGTGCTTTATGATAAGGGCGCGGGAGGTGCGTGATAACTGGCGAGCCTACGTGTTGCAACGACTGGCCTACATCGCCGTGCTCGGCCTTGCCGTCGCGCTGCAATTTGCGGTCACGCTTCTCCTTCTTATACCTGAATATCACGCCGGCGCGATCACCATTGGCGATATGGTGCTATTCAATACGCTTCTGCTTCAGCTCAATATGCCCTTTGAGACGGTCGCGAGGGCGATCTCTGACGTGGCGCGGTCGCGAGCCGACCTCATCCCTCTAGGTAGACTGTGGGCCGCACCAGAAGAGCGGCAAGCATCTCATGCTCACGATTTCAAGCCCTCCGCTGACCAGCTCTCTTTCGAGAGCATTGGTTATGCCTACGACAACGGTCGCGGCGTTACCGACGTCTCGTTTAAGGCCGGGCGCGGCGGGATTACTTTTCTTGTCGGTGAAACCGGATCGGGGAAGTCCACGATCTTTAAGCTCGCCCTGAAATCGATTGAGCCCGACTACGGCCGAATTCTCGTCGATGGAACGGATATAGCGAGCGTCGATCGCGCGGATTGGTATGCCGCAGTTGCTCTCGTGCCGCAGGAGGTGATGTTGCTCAATGAGCCGCTAGCTGACAACATTTTGTTAGGACGGCCCCGCGACGAGGTACGCCTTCGCGATGCGTCGAAAGAAGCCGCTATTCTCCCGTTGATTGAGGCGCTACCGGAAGGATTTGAAACAACCGTTGGAGAACGCGGCTTGAAGCTTTCCGGCGGGGAGCGACAGCGCGTTGCTATTGCCCGCGCGCTCTATGGACAGCCGGCGATCCTTCTTCTCGACGAGGCTAGCTCCGCGCTCGACGAACGAACCGAACGGGACGTTATGGACCATATACGCACGCTAGCTGAGGATGTGACTGTGCTAGCGATCACTCATCGGAGAGGTGTCATCTCCACGAGCGACGTCGTGGTCGATCTGACCGACTGCGCCTTGTCAGTGACTTAGACGAAGAGTGCCGCAGCCGTTTCGTAAGACGCCCAGTTTCAGGCACCCGGCATGCCCACGAGCACGACCGGCCGCTCGCCGTGCGCTGTCGGATGCGATCATTGTTGTCGTAGTGAATCTGTCTGTAGATTTCAGCGACAAACTCGCCGAGGGAAGAGAAGCGGACCGGAATCGCGAGGTCGATCTTGAATTTGTCGTAGAAACTCTCCCGGTACCCATTCTCCCAGTGACGGTCTTTCTTCGAGCGGGAGATGGCGATATTGAGCGACACAAGGAAGGCGCGGGCGGCTTTCGCGTTGTACTCGGCACCGTTGTCGGGGCGGAAGATCGCGGGACGGCCGTGCGCAAGGAGCGCATTGCCGAGAGCGGGTCGCGCAAGAATTCCTCGATCTGCCGCCGGAGCGCATGAGCGCATGGTCGCGCTCCGGCATCTTGCGTTTGTAGTACAGCGCAGGGGCTGAAACGGCGAGCGATTGCGCGCGCCTCGCGTGCGGCCACGCCGGCGTCTCTCATCTCTTTTTGGGCCTCGTTAAGCTTCAGGGTGACGAGGCGGACCATCCTCAGGAGCTCGTCGTTCTCCCCTCGGAGCTTGGCAATCTCCATGACGGAACGGCCACTTGATACCGTGCCCGCGATTAAAGAACGGGCCACTCATCGAGCTAGGCTCGAAAGGTGAAGCAGTAAAGAACGCGCAAAGGGCGTTGATTGAGCGTAAGCACGATTTTCCTCGCACGTTGACGCGCGGGCTTTTGACGGATGGCGTTCGTATCTGGCGATACTGGGCTGTTCAGGCCGTGGCGGCTTTGGGGCTCAGCCGGCAACCTGATATTGCCGCACCGGATGGCGGACCATCGCATCGATATCGATGCCGTCAAGGATCGAGTGCAATTGCTCGGTCGTCAGCGTGACGACCGCCTCTTGGCGGCGCGGCCATCGGAACTTGTCCTCGGTTAGCCGCTTCAGGACCAGCACAAAGCCGGACCGATCGAAGAACAGCAGCTTCATCCGGTCGCAACGGCGATTGCAGAACGCAAAAACCGCAAGAGCGAACGGATCGAGCGCCATCGTCTCCTGGACCAGAACCGCAAGGCTGTTGATGCCAGCCCGGAAGTCGATCGGCTCACGGTGCAGATAGACCTGAAGCTCACCGCCCAGTCTGAACATGGCCCAGTGCTCCGATGATCGCCGTCATGCATCCACATCGCCGCATTCCAGCGCAAGCTTCACGCCGTTCGGCAGGGACGCGCTCACTTGGGCTAGATTTGGTCTCTCAGGAGGTTGTCCATCTGGTCTGAACCGAGGAAGCTGAGGTTGCGAAGCTTCAGTGTTCCAAGGCAGATGAACGTCCACAAGAATGCGCCTTTGACGCTCAAAGGTCGAGAGGCGATGGTGCGAGGCGTGGTCGAGGGCGGGCTGAGCCAGGCTGATGCGGCAAATCAGTTCAACACGACACCGAAAACCGTGGCCAAATGGGTCAAGCGGTTCCGCGCAGAAGGCGTGGATGGTTTGCGCGACCGCTCGTCGCGACCTCGTTCATCGCCGAGCCAAACCCCGCCGGCCACGTGCGCCGCCGTCGAGACGTTGCGCCGGCAGCGCCACACCGGCAAGCAGATTGCTGCCGAGGTCGAGGTGTCACCGGCCACCGTCAGCCGTATCCTTCGCCGCTTGGGATTAAGCCGGATACGCGATCTGGAGCCCGCCGAGCCGGTGCGCCGGTACGAGCGCGAGCACCCCGGCGAGCTCATCCATATCGACATCAAGAAGCTCGGCAGGTTCGTAAGACCAGGCCACCGCATCACACACGATCGCCAGAAAGGCGAAGCCGCGGCGCCGGCCACGAGTTCGTCCACGTGGCCATCGACGATGCATCGCGCTTGGCCTTCTCCCAGATCCGGCGGGATCAGAAAAAGGAGAGCGCCATCGCCTTCCTCAAGGAGGCCGTCACTTACTACCGCAGCCTCGGCATGAAGGTCACCGGCATCATGACCGACAACGGCTCCTGCTACCGCGCCAAGGCCTTCGCCAGAGCGTGCAGGAAGCTCGGCCTCAAGCACATCTTCACCAGACCCTACAGACCGCAAACAAACGGCAAGGCCGAACGCTTCATCCAGACAGTGCTGCGCGAATGGGCCTACGCTCGCGCCTATGACACCTCAGACCAGCGCGCCAAAAACCTGCCAATCTGGCTTCATCACTACAACTGGCATCGCCCGCACGGCAGCCTGCAGGCCAAACCACCCATCAGCCGCCTCGGCCTCCCGAAGGACGACCTGTTGAGATTCCACAGCTAGAGAACAAAAAGCTGTAGTCCCCTTGGGTTCCGACCCGCGCACTTCATCGCAAGTCGCCGGCAAATCAACCGTCGCCACGCTGTCTTGTCGCGACAGGGCTCGATCGGCGGTCTCCTCAAGCTGAACCCGGATGAACGCCGATGGTGAAGATGGCGGCAGAGACCTGGTCGCGGTGTGCTTCTTGATCCACTTCCGAAGCAGGTTCGCGTTGACCCCGTGTTCGAGCGCAAGTCTCGATACCGAAACCCCAGGCTCAAGACAGGTCGCGACAAGACGCTCCTTCGATGCCGCCTCGTAGCGCCGGCGACCGTTCCGGCCAACAAGCCTCACTCGCAATTTCTGATCATCGTCTGCCATCACAAGGTGCCCACCTATTTTGGTGGACACCTCATGCATCAGAGTACTCAAAAGCAAAAGGTGGAGGGAAATTCGCGCTTACTGTCGATCAGCATGCTTCGACGCAGCAAGTATTTTTTCGCCGCTCTACGCCCGCTTCCTACGACGCCTGAATACTTGTTGAACTAACCCGTTTCCTGCCTTTTCTATCCATCCCCGTTGCTGATCGCTTGCCGCGATTGGTACTCGACGGGGGACGATCGTGGCGGGCACTTCACTCCATTCGGAAGCCTTCTCGCGTGGCGCGCGCATGCTGCGCACCGCGCTTGGTCCCGCGATCGCCACCTTCCTGGAAGACCCCTCGATCGTCGAGGTGATGCTCAACCCCGATGGTCGGCTCTGGGTCGACCGGCTGTCCGGCGGGCTGGAGGATAGCGGACGAACGATGTCCGCCGCCGACGGCGAGCGGATCGTGCGCCTGGTCGCGCACCATGTCGGCGCTGAGGTGCATGCCGAAAAGCCCCGCGTCTCGGCCGAGCTTCCCGAGACGGGGGAGAGGTTCGAGGGGCTTCTCCCGCCTGTCGTTGCGGCGCCGGCCTTTGCGATCCGCAAGCCTGCGGTGGCTGTTTTCACCCTGGATGACTACGCGGCGGCCGGCATCATGACGGCCGGGCAGGCGGGCATGCTCCGCGAAGCCGTCGCGGCCCGCAAGAACATCCTGGTCGCCGGCGGCACGTCGACCGGCAAGACCACCCTGACAAACGCGCTGCTGGCGGAGATCGCCGGCACCACCGATCGCGTGGTCCTGATCGAGGACACGCGTGAACTGCAGTGCCGCGCGCCGAATCTGGTCGCGCTGCGCACCAAGGACGGCGTGGCGTCCCTGTCGGATCTGGTTCGGTCTTCCCTCCGCCTACGCCCCGACCGGATTCCGATCGGCGAGGTACGGGGCAGCGAAGCCCTGGAGCTCCTCAAAGCCTGGGGCACGGGCCACCCCGGTGGGATCGGAACGATTCACGCCGGCACGGCTCTGGGCGCGCTTCGCCGCCTCGAGCAGCTCATCCAGGAAGCCGTCCTCACTGTTCCCAAGGCGCTGATCGCCGAGACCATCGATCTCGTCGCGGTTCTGCGCGGCCGCGGCAGCGAACGCCGCCTCGCTGAACTTGCTCTCGTCGCCGGCCTCGATCCCGCCACCGGCGACTACCGCGTCAACTCTGCCGCGGCGGGCGGCCCATCCTCACTTCCCGGAGACCCCTCATGATCCAGTTTCCTCCCGCGATCCGTCGCGTGCGACTCCGCTTCACGGGCCTCGCCGCAATTGCCGTCATCTCCATTGCAATCGCGCCCGCGGCCTACGCCTCCGGCTCGTCGATGCCGTGGGAGACGCCGCTCAATCAGATCCTGGAGTCGGTGCAAGGGCCGGTCGCGAAGATCATGTCGGTCATCATCATCACCGTGACCGGCCTGACGCTTGCGTTCGGCGATAGTTCCGGTGGCTTCCGCCGGCTGATCCAGATTGTCTTCGGTCTGTCGATCGCCTTCGCCGCGTCGAGCTTCTTCCTGACCTTCTTCAGCTTCTCCGGCGGAGCGCTGGTGTGATGGCCGGCATCATCGATCTAGACGTGCCGGGCTTCTTCGCGCCGGTTCATCGCGCGCTCACCGAGGCAATCCTGATGGGCGGCGCGCCCCGCACGGTTGCGATCGCCAACGGCACGTTGGCCGCGGCAATAGCGCTCGGCCTCCACCTCTGGATCCCCGGCGCGCTGATTTGGGCCGTGGGCCATGCCGCGGCGGTCTGGGCGGCCAAGCGCGACCCGCAGTTCGTGGACGTCGTTCGACGCCACCTCCGCTATCCTTCTTACCTCGGCGTGTGAGACTTCCATGCTGAACCTCGCCGAATACCGCAACCGGCCCCACAGTCTTGCCGACTTCCTGCCCTGGGCCGCTTTGGTCGAGAAGGGCGTCGTCCTCAACAAGGACGGCGCGTTCCAGCGCACGGCGCGCTTCCGCGGGCCGGATCTCGACAGCGCGACGCCTGCCGAACTGGTCGGCGTAACGGCCCGACTCAACAACGCGCTCCGCCGTCTCGGCTCAGGTTGGGCGATCTTCGTCGAGGCCCAGCGCATCGCCGCCCAGACTTATCCGCACAATACTTTTCCTGACGCCGCATCAGCGCTGGTCGATTTGGAGCGGCGGGACGCTTTCGAGGAGGCGGGCGCGCATTTCGAGAGCCGCTATTTCCTGACCTTCGTCTGGCTCCCGCCGGCTGAGGACGCCTCGCGGATCGAAGGCTGGCTCTATGAGGGCCGCGCGCAGAGCGGCGTCGATCCCCACGAGCTGCTGCGTGGTTTTGTTGATCGGACCAACCGCGTCCTGCAACTTGTCGAAGGGTTCATGCCTGAGGTGGCGTGGCTCGATGATGGCGAGACGCTGACCTACCTGCATTCGACGATCTCGACCCGGCAACAGCGCGTGCGCGTCCCCGAGACGCCGATGCATCTCGACGCGCTGCTCGCGGACGAACCGCTTGCCGGTGGCCTCGAGCCGCGGCTCGGCAACCATCATCTTCGTACACTCACGGTGGTCGGCTTTCCGACCGCGACCTATCCCGGAATCCTCGACGAGCTGAACCGGCTTGCCTTTCCTTACCGCTGGTCGACCCGCGCGATCCTCCTCGACAAGACCGAGGCGGTGAAACTCTTGACCAAGATCCGCCGGCAGTGGTTCGCCAAGCGCAAGTCGATTGCAGCCATCGTCAAGGAGGTGATGACCAACGAGGCCTCGACACTGGTCGATAGCGATGCGGCGAATAAGGCCACTGACGCCGATCTCGCCTTGCAGGAACTGGGCACCGACGACGTCGGTCAAGCCTACATCACCGCGACCGTCACCGTCTGGGACGAGGACCCCGGTCTCGCCACTGAGAAGCTTCGCCTCGTCGAGAAGGTGATCCAGGGGCGCGACTTCACCTGCATGCCGGAAGGGGTGAACGCGCTCGAAGCCTGGCTCGGCTCTCTGCCGGGTCACGCCTACGCCAACGTTCGCCAACCGCCGCTCTCGACACTGAACCTCGCTCACCTGATTCCGCTTTCAGCGGTCTGGGCCGGGTCAGATCGGGATGAGCATTTCCGCAGCTCCCCGCTCTTCTTCGGTAAGACCGAAGGCTCGACGCCGTTCCGGTTTTCGCTGCATGTCGGCGACGTCGGCCACACCCTGATCGTCGGCCCGACCGGCGCCGGCAAATCCGTGCTGCTGGCGCTGATGGCGATCCAGTTCCGGCGCTACCGGAAAAGCCAGATCTTCGCCTTCGATTTTGGTGGCTCGATCCGCACGGCGGCCCTTGCCATGGGCGGCGACTGGCACGACCTCGGCGGAAGTCTGTCCAACAGCGCCGAAGATTCAGTCTCCCTTCAACCCCTCGCACGTATCGGCGATGCGGCCGAGCGCGCCTGGGCGGCCGAATGGGTGACGGCAATCCTCGCCAAGGAGGGCGTCACCATCGATCCGACCGTGAAGGAGCACGTCTGGTCGGCATTGACGTCACTGGCGTCCTCACCGGCCGAGGAACGCACGATCACCGGTTTGACGGTTCTGTTGCAATCGACCGCACTCAAGCAGGCGCTGCAACCTTATTGCGTCGGCGGCTCCTCCGGCCGTTTGCTCGACGCGGAGGCCGAGCAGCTCGGCTTTGCGTCGGTGCAGGCGTTCGAGACCGAGGGCTTGATCGGCGCAGGCGCGGCGCCTGCCGTCCTCACCTACCTCTTCCATCGCATCGAGGGCCGGCTCGACGGCCGGCCGACCCTCCTCATCATCGACGAGGGGTGGCTCGTCCTCGACGATCCAGCCTTCGCGCAACAGCTCAGGGAATGGTTGAAGACCCTGCGGAAGAAGAACGCTTCCGTCGTCTTCGCCACTCAATCGCTTTCCGACATCGATGGCAGCAACATCGCGCCAGCGATCGTCGAGAGCTGCCCGACGCGGATATTCCTGCCGAACGAGCGCGCGATCGAACCGCAGATCACCGCCATCTACCAGCGGTTCGGCTTGAACGACCGCCAGATCGAGATCATCGCGCGGGCGACGCCGAAGCGCGACTACTATTGCCAGTCTCGTCGCGGCAATCGGCTGTTCGAGCTCGGCCTTGGGCCAGTTGCGCTCGCCTTCTGCGCCGCCTCCTCCAAGACCGACCATGCCGCAATCGAACGGCTGCTTGCCGAGCACGGCCGTGACGACTTCACGGCCGCCTGGCTCGCCGATCACGAACTGCTGTGGGCCGCCGATCTCATCCCTGACCTGACAAACCTGGAGGTGCAATCATGACCGCTCTCGAAGTGCGGCGCGCTGGCTTGGCCGCTGCGACGGCTCTCTCGCTCGCCTTTTCGATCTCGCCGCTTTCGACGACCTCGGTCCTTGCGCAGTGGATCGTCTACGACCCCACCAACTTCAGCCAGAACGTGCTGACCGCGGCGCGCGAGCTGCAGCAGATCAACAATCAGATCCAGATGCTGACCAATCAGGCCCAAAGCCTGGTGAATCAGGGAAAGAACCTCGCCAACCTGCCGTTGTCGACGCTGACCCAGCTTCAGTCATCGATTGCCAAGACCCAGTCACTGCTGAGCCAGGCCCAGAACATCGCCTTCAACGTCGAGCGCGTCCAGACGATGTATTCCAGCACCTACGGCACGGCGGCGGCGACGGGCTCCAATGCAACAATGTTTGCCGCGGCTCAAAGTCGTTGGCAGAACTCGGTGGGCGCTTTCGAAGACTCGCTGAAGGTGCAGGCCGGCGTCGTCGGCAATATCTCGACCAACTCCAGCGCAATGAGTACGCTGGTTACCGCCAGTCAGTCGGCAAGTGGCGCTTTGCAAGCCGCTCAAGCCGGCAACCAACTCCTCGCGCTGCAATCCCAGCAGCTATCCGATCTCGTCGCGGTGCTCGCCGCGAAGGGACGGGCGGATGCGCTGGAGCAGGCGCGCGTAACGGCGACCGAGTCGCAGGGCCAGCAGCAATACAAAATCTTCTCGACACGCAGCGGCTATCAGCCGGGCAACGTCACCATGTTCAGCGGCAACTGAGGCACCGATCATGGAGCGCTCGGATATCTTTCGCGCAGGCGCGATGATCGTCGTGTTCGTGATTTTCCTCGCCGCGCTGCACGTCATCCATCGGCGTCCAGCCGAGCGGCCGGTATCCGACGCCCCCTCTGTCTCCGCTCCCGATGACCTCTCGGCCGAGCTGCTCCGCTGCGCCGAGCTTGGACCCCAGGATGCCGAAGATCCGCACTGCCAGGCGGTTTGGAAGGAGAACCGCGCGCGCTTCTTCGGCAGGCCGGCGCGGCCACGTCTGCCGCAAGCCGCGCCGGCCACTCAGCCGATGACGGCTGTTCCAAAGGGAGAGAAGCCGTGAACAACGTCGGCGTCATCGACACCTTTCTCAATACTTTCACGACCTACATTGATTCGGGTTTCGGCCTGATCAAGGGCGAGGTCACGTATTTGTCGTCGACGTTGATCGTCATCGACATCACGCTCGCGGGCCTGTTCTGGGCTTGGGGCGCAGACGAAGACATTCTCCAGCGACCGGTGAAGAAGACCCTCTACATCGGCTTCTTTGCCTTCATCATCACTAACTTCACCAAGCTCTCAGGCATCATCTTCAACAGCTTCGCAGGCCTCGGCCTGAAGGCCGGCGGCTCGTCGATCTCGACGGCGGACTTCCTGCGGCCCGGCCGGCTTGCGCAGGTCGGCCTCGACGCCGGGCAGCCGTTGCTCGACTCCGCAAGCCAAATGATGGGCTTCACCAGCTTCTTTTCCAACTTTGTACAAATTGCCGTGCTGATGGTGTCCTGGCTGCTGGTGCTGATCGCCTTCTTCATTCTGGCGGTGCAGCTCTTCGTCACGCTGATCGAGTTCAAGCTGACGACGCTCGCCGGCTTCATCCTCATTCCGTTCGCGCTCTTCAACAAGACCGCCTTTCTCGCGGAGAAGGTGCTGGGCAATGTCGTTGCCTCCGGCGTGAAGGTCATGGTGCTCGCCGTCATCGTCGGCATCGGCACCGGGCTCTTTTCGCAGTTCACCACCGCCTATGCCGGCGGCCAGCCGACGATCGAGCAGGCGCTCTCTGTCGTGCTCGCGGCGCTCGCTATGCTGGGCCTCGGCATCTTCGGGCCCGGCATCGCGACCGGGCTTGTTTCCGGCGCGCCGCAGCTTGGTGCGGGCGCTACCGTCGGCACGGGTCTGGCTGTTGCCGGTACAGCGATGGTCGGCGGCGCGGCGCTCGGTTTGGCCGGAAGGGGAGCGATGGCAGCCAGCTCTGGTGCTGCGGCTGCCGCGCGCGGCGGTGCGGCGATGGCGGGCGGCATGTCCTCCGCCTACAGCCTCGCATCAGCCGGTCGGTCCGGCGCCGGCGGCGTCGCGTCCGGTCTCGGCGGTGCAGGCCGTGCGGCGGCTAGTCACGCGGCAGCTCCCGTCAGACGCGCCGCTGCGCAAGCGGCAGGGACAATGACGGAGAGCTTCACTTCTGGCGCCCGTGCCGGCGTCGCCAACACGGGTGGCTCCTCGACGATGGGGACCATTCGGAGCGGCGCGGCCGCAAACGATGGAGCCGCATCTCAAGTGCCGAGCGAGAGCGGTCCGCCCGCCTGGGCCCAACGCGTCAAGCGCAATCAGACCGTCATTCACGGCGCTCAGACCACCGCGCAAGCCCTCAAATCCGGCGACAGCCATGGCGGCGGCCACTCCGTCGACCTCTCGGGAGGAGAATAACGAATGTCAGTCTTCCGGCGATCGTCGGTTCGTTACGGCCGCACGCCCGAACCAGAAACCCCCTACCAGCGCGCAGCGCAAGTTTGGGATGAGCGCATTGGATCCGCCCGGGTGCAGGCCAGGAACTGGCGGCTGATGGCCTTCGGTTCGCTGATGCTGTCCTGCGGCCTTGCCGGTGGACTCGTCTGGCAATCCACGCACGGCACTGTCGTTCCCTGGGTGGTGCAGGTCGACAAGCTCGGCGAAGCGCAAGTCATGGCGCCCGCTACCGCCGACTACAGGCCGAACGACCCACAGATCGCCTGGTATCTCGCCCACTTCATTCAGATCGTTCGCTCGCTTCCGGCCGACCCGATCATCGTGCGGCACAACTGGCTGCAGGCCTATGATTTCACAACCACGGCGGGCGCGGCGGCGCTGAACGACTACGCCCGCGCCAACGACCCCTTCGCCAATCTCGGCAAGCAGCAGGTCGCGATCGACGTCTCCAGCGTCATCCGCGCCTCGCCCGACAGTTTTCGCGTGGCCTGGGTTGAGCACCGCTTTCAGGACGGGGCGCTCGCCGGCACCACGCGTTGGACCGCGATCCTCACCATCGCGATTCAGCCGCCCACCGACGCCGATCGGCTGCGCAAGAATCCACTCGGCATCTACGTCAACGCCATCAACTGGTCAAAGGAGCTGGGACAATGACCCCGCCGATTTTCGCAAAAGCCGGCGGTCCGGCTTCGCGTTTTTCCATCGTTCATCAAAACCGGAAGGACGGCGATACGTCTTTCCGTAAATCCGCTTTGACGGCTTTGCTGATATCCGTCTCAGCCCTTGGCGGCTGCGCGCACAATTTCATCCCACCCGACATCAGCTACGACACTGCGGAGCCTGCGACGCTCACCGTCGACCCGGCGCCGCCCGTCAAAATCGTGGAGTTGCCCCAGCCGCTGCCACTGCCCGGGCAGTTGAAGCCGCTCGCCGCCGGCAAACGCGTCCCGGAAGCCGCCGATCCAAAGGTTCGCGTCAAACAGGCCAACGCCGCGGCACGGGTGCAGCCGGTCCGCAATGGTTTCATCAACGCAGTACAGGTCTATCCGTTCTCCGGCGGAGCCCTCTACCAGGTCTACACGGCGCCCGGCCAGATCACAGATGTCGCCCTCCAGGAGGGTGAGCAACTCGTCGGCTCCGGTCCGGTTGCCGCCGGTGACACTGTGCGCTGGATCATCGGCGATACCGAGAGCGGCGCGGGCGCGACCAAGAAGATTCATATCCTCGTCAAGCCGACGCGGCCGGATTTGGTCACCAATCTCGTGATCAACACCGATCGGCGGACCTATCTCCTCGAGCTGTGCTCGACGGAAAAGACCTATATGGCCTCGGTCTCCTGGCAGTATCCCGAGGACCAGCTGATTGCGCTTCGGCGGCAGAATGCGGCCGCTGAAACTGCGGCGCCAATTGCGGCTGGCGTCGATCTCGCCTCGATCAACTTCCGCTACTCTATTGAGGGCGACGACCCGGCCTGGCGTCCGCTGCGCGCCTTTGATGACGGCAACAAGGTCTACATCGAGTTCCCAAGCGGTATCGCCCAGGGTGAAATGCCGCCGCTGTTCGTGATAGGTCCAGCCGGCGGCTCCGAACTGGTGAACTACCGAGCAAACCGTAACTACTACATCGTCGACCGCTTGTTCGCCGCCGCCGAATTGCGTCTTGGCGACAAGGATAGTGAGCGGCGCGTGCGCATCGTCCGCACCGACGGAAGGCCGCGCGCATGGCGATAGACAGCGAAGACGAACGTCAGGGCGACATTCCGCCCGTCGCGCCGCCGGACCTGCGGCTCCGAGGCGAGCGGCCCCGTGTCACACGGCTCTCGCGCAAGGTCCTTGTCGGCCTCGGCGCGCTGTCTGCCCTCGCGGTCGCGGGCGCGCTCGGCTACGCGCTCCAGACCGGCAACAAGGCGCAGAGCGGCCAAGAACTGCTCAGCACCCAGAACCGGCCTTCGGCCGAGGGTCTGGCCGGGTTGCCGAAAGACTATACCGGCCTGCCGCGTCAAGCACCGCCGCTCGGGCCGCCGCTGCCCGGCGATCTCGGCAAGCCGATCCTCAACACCGGCGCTGCACCGAACACGATGGCGGCGACGTCAGATCCCGAGACGCAGCGCAGGGGCCAGGAAATCGAGGCGGCGCGGGTCAGCCGCCTCTTTGCCCAAACTGCTCAGCAACCGCAGAGCGTCGGCCAACTCATCCCGAATGCCTCCGCTGGCGCCACGGCCACTCCGGCCGCGACACCGCCCGTCGATGCCGGATCTGCCCAGAACATGCAGGACCGCAAGACGGCCTTCCTCACTGCTCCGACAGACAAGCGCACGGTCAGTCCGGAACGGCTCGAAGCCAAGGCCTCACCTTACGTCGTGCAGGCGGGCACCGTGATTCCGGCTGCGCTCATCACGGGCATTCGTTCCGATCTGCCCGGCCAAGTCACCGCACAGGTGACCGAGGCGGTCTGGGACAGTCCGTCTGGCAAATATCTTCTGATCCCGCAGGGTGCCAAACTGATAGGTCAGTACGATAGCTCCGTCGCGTTCGGCCAGTCCCGCATCCTCCTGGTCTGGACCCGCATCATCATGCCGGATGGCAACTCGATCGTGCTAGAGCGCCAGCCCGGCGCCGACACCGGTGGTTATGCCGGTCTCGAGGATGAGGTCGACAACCACTGGGGCATGCTGTTCAAGGCTGCCGTCCTCTCGACCATGCTCAGCGTCGGAGGCGAGGCGGGCACGAGCCAGAATGAGAACAACCTCGTTCAAGCGATCCGTAGCGGCGCGTCCAACAGCATCAGCCAGACCGGCCAGCAGATCGTGCAGCGCCAGCTCAACATCCAGCCGACGCTGACCATCCGGCCAGGTTTCCCGGTGCGGGTCATCGTTACGCGGGATTTGGTGTTGGCTCCCTACCGCCAGGAGGCAAGCCGATGAGCAAGCTGAAGCTCGGAACCATCCTCGACGATAAGCCGGTGAAGATCGCCGTCGAGTTGCCGGCTGCCGTCCATCGCAATCTCCTCGCCTATGCCGAGGCGATCGCGCGCGAGAGCGGACAGCCGGCACCCGATCCCGCCAAGCTCATCGCTCCGATGATCCAAAGATTCATGGCAACAGACAAGGGGTTTTCAAAGGTGAAACGCGCGGCAACAAATTGATAAGGGGACGATCGTTCAGCGTTGCCTTGCAGAAACGGCCGGGACGAAAGCCCATCAAGTCAAATCCGGTCATAGACCAGCATTTTGCTCACGTAGACGCGTTCAGGTGAACAGGAAGTCAGATGCCATATATCGATGCCACGGGTGTGAAGCTTTATTTTGAGGAAGCCGGGGAAGGTCATCCGATCATTTTCCTGCACGAGTTCGGCTCAGATAGCCGCGGATGGAAAACCCAGGTTCGCTACTTTTCTCGTGCCTATCGCTGCATCACTTTCAACGCTCGCGGATATGCCCCCAGCGACGTTCCTGACGATCCGACGCTATATGGCTGGGAGCTCGCTGTGAACGACATCGCCGCCGTCATGCGTGGCCTCGCTGTCGAACACGCACACCTGGTCGGATTGAGCATGTGCGGATATGCCGCCTTGCAGTTCGGATTACGCTATCCGAAGAGAGCCAGCGCGATTGTCGCGGCCGGTGTGGGATCCGGATCGGCTCCTTCCCAGCAGGACGCCTGGTCGAGAGAAACCTCCATTCTCGCGCGGGCTTTCATCGAGCGCGGGATGGACGCGATGGCCCGGAGAATGGCGCATGGTCAGACTCGTATTCAACTCAAATACAAGGACACACGGAGCTGGGAAGAGTTCCAGGAACGCCTGCGTCACCACTCACCGCTAGGTATGTCGAATACGATGGCGCGCTGTCAGGGGGTGCGACCGCCATTGCATGATCTGGCCGATCAGTTCTCAACGATGCGAACACCGGTATTGCTGGCCCTGGGCGATGAAGACGCGCCCTGCCTTGAGACTAACCTGATGCTGAAAGCAGTGCTTCCCAACGCCGGTCTTTGGATCTGTCCCAACACCGGCCACACCATCAATCTGGAAGAGCCGACAGCATTCAATGCTCAGCTCGACAGCTTTCTAGCCGCCGTCGAGCGTGGGAGCTGGCGCCGCGGGCATCCGGAAATTGAGGCTGAATCCGATCTGAAACTTGAGATGACGTGCGATACACGCACGAAGGCAGTGGCCCGTTACTGCAACACTCCAGGCGCTTCACAGTGAGTCCTCTCATGAAATCCCGGACCGGCGTTCATCTCAGCGAATCCATGTCAACGCGGTTGACCGCCGCGGCTACACGCACGGGAGTCACAAAGTCAGAACTTATTGAAGCCGCGCTCGATAGCTTTCTCGAATCCGATAACGCTGCTGAACATTTCGCGATCGTGGCAGGCCGCCTCACTGAGTTGAACGATCAGATCGGGCGTCTCGGTGCCGATCTCAAGATGGTGAATGAGGCCGTCGCCCTTCACGCGCGCTTTCACTTGGCTGTTACGCCCTCGTTATCGGCGGCAGAGCAGCATATGGCGACTGTGGTGGGCTCAGAACGCTTCGATGAGTTCGCTGCGCAAGTAGGACGTCGTGTTGAGCGGGGGACATCCCTCCTCCGGGAGACGATGAACCGGCGCCTCGTGACGAATAAGAACCGCTGGGCGAGCCACCTTGCGGCAAGCGCGGATCGCCGCACGAATTGCAGGTCTTCAGAACCAGACCGTCGTCTGTCCGACACGGTTGATGGCGGGTCAGAGCCGAATGCTGCCGTGCGGGAGGGCGGCAGCATTCGAACCTTTCCAGACCGGACCAACATCCCGCTACAGCGAGAGATCTAACGGCGCTGAAACCACGCCTTATTCGCGGCCGCCTAGCCCAAGCCGCACCTACGTGCCGCGACGATCAGTTGCAGACGTGATGGGTGTCTCCGCACTTGTCATGCGGGTGTTTCTACCTTTTGCTGTCGGTTATTACCTCTCGTACCTCTTCAGGACAATCAACGCTTTGATCGCCGCTCCCCTGACATCGGAATTGGGGCTCGACGCTGGTGATCTTGGCTTGCTGACTTCGGTCTATTTTCTCACCTTCGCGGTAGCGCAGATACCCGTCGGCATCCTTCTGGATCGATATGGTCCGCGGCTGATCCAGAGCGTGCTGCTGGTTGCTGCTGCGGTCGGCGCCGCATTGTTTGCTACGTCAGACAATTTGCTCATGCTGCTTCTAGGCCGGGCGCTACTCGGTCTCGGCGTCGCCGCGAGCCTGACCGCCGGATTGAAAGCCCTCGTTCTCTGGTTTCCGAAGGACCGTCTTCCGTTTCTCAACGGCCTGATGGTCATGCTCGGTGCATTGGGAGCAGTCACCACGACCTCGCCGGCGCAGTGGTTGCTGGCTTGGGTTGGGTGGAGGACGCTCTTCGCATTGTTAGCTGTCTTCACGGCCGGCTGTTCGGCGATGATCTATCTCGATGATCTATCTCTTGGTGCCGGAGAGTGCATCGGCAACGCCGGTCCTGCGTGGAACAGCCGTGGCCAGCTTGAAGAAGATTTATACCGATCCGCATTTCTGGCGTCTGGCGCCGCTATCAGCGACTTCCGTCGGCACCGCCTGGGCGCTGCAGGGACTTTGGGCAGCGCAGTGGTTCACTGACGTCGAGGGACTTGATCGCGCTGCTTTGGTGCAACATTTGCTTGTCATGACCGTCGCGCTCAGCCTGGGTGCGCTCCTGCTAGGCGTTCTGGCTGATCGGCTGCGTCGCTATGGCATTGGAACAGAGGCGCTCCTCGCGGTCGTCGGCCTTATGTTCATTGCCGTGCAATTCGCGATTATCCTGCGATGGCCGTTGTCATCATACGTCCTGTGGGCCGCTGTGGCCGCCGTCGGCGCAGCTACGGTGCTTAGCTATGCGATCCTGGCTAGTTATTTCCCGAAAGAGCTTGCCGGACGGGCCAATGCTGCGCTGAACGTGTTCCATATCGGTGGAGCGTTTGTCCTGCAATATGCCACTGGCGTCGTCCTTGAACATTGGACGCCTCAGGCGGGGCATTATCCGGAGATCGCGTACCAGATAGCCTTTTTCCTCAATCTTGTCCTTCAGATCATCGCATGGGTCTGGTTCGCTTTCCCGTGGGTGCTTCGGCCGTCGACGAGCGCTAGGTTCAGCGATTAGGGGCGCGAGTCGGCGGCAGCCAAGGTTCAGCCTGCCGGGACTGTGAGCGATCACAGCAAGCACCGGCGAATGTTCGACACCGCGACGCACCTCGTCCAGGAAATGCCGCCCCCCAGGGGTGATCGTGACACCCCGATGCCGATGCTCGAACAGATGCTGCAGTCTTCAGGGATCTCAAAGCTATGCCGATTCTGACGCGTAGCGGCGGCGCGACGACGCCGACCAAGGCTGCCAAGTTGATCGCCAATGGTTGGGCGCTTTATCGCAACCGACCGCGCCTTTGCGAAGGCCCGACGAAATGCTGTTCAGCTCGCATCTGGGGCAGCGGAAATATCAGGATAGCGCTCCCGAAGCAGGTCGAGCAACGGACGCAGCGATGGATTAGCGTTGTCCTGCCGCCAATAAGCGCGCAAGCTCAGCCGCGTCGGCCCCTCGGCATCATGCACCTCGCGGAAGGTGACACCCGGATAGACTGCGCCCGTCGCACTTTCCAATACCAGTAGAATGCCCCAGTCCACGCCGACCAAGGAGAGAAGACGGTCGAGCACCACATCATGGCGAACCAGCGGGCAAGGATCGGAAGACCCCAATTTGCTGTCAAGGAGCTTCAGGAATTCCGGTCCCGGGCCTCGCTGCGACATCAAAAGCGATTCGTGCCTCAGTTCGCCCCAGTGAATTACGTCACGACCTGTCAGCGGATGGTTCGCGGGGAGGGCGGCAACGACACGCTCGCTCCAGAGCAACAATGACCTGTCGCTCCACCTTGGACTGAGGCCGGCCACAAAGGCGACGTCAATCGCGGAGCTGGCGAGATCCGAAATCAGATGGTCGCTCGCTCCGTCAACCAGTTGTCTGTCGACATCGGGGAAGCGGTGCCGGTGCTCGATGAGAGTGGCCCGGAGATTGCCGGCTGACAGGGAAGTGTGGATGCCGATGGTCAATCGGCCGCTCTCACCACGCGAGCGGTTCTTGCCACGAACCGTGATTGCTTCCGTCTCATCAACGAAACGCCGGGCAGCTTCGAGGAATTCCTGCCCTTCAACGGTAGGTCGTGTGCCGCCATTGGTACGCTTAAACAGAGTGACGCCCAACCTGTATTCGAGATTGCGCAGGCCGCGACTAAGAGTGGGTTGCTTGATTCTGAGCGCCTCTGCCGCTTGGCGGAGGCTTCGGTGCTTGGACGCGACGATCGCCCAGCGCAGGTCTCGAAATTCCACAGGCACGGTCGAAACCCTAGGGTAAGTTGCCGGTGACCAATTGACCAATTTTTGTCTTGAATGGCGCACGCCATTTGCTTGCGCTGCTTCTGGATCTTCCAATTTGGCAAGCGCAAAAATGGGCGAGGCTGGAGCCAAAAAAGTTTGGCAAGTTTGCCTTTCATTTGCTTGCGCTGCTTCAACCCGCCAATTCGGCCTCGAAAGGGCCATCAAAAGACATCCGCCCTCCGGGCCGGTTAAGACCCTGCCGCCATTTGCTCGGTACCTAGGCTCGCTGGAGGCACGAGAAGCGCAAGCTCTTCTAACTTCATGTTTCGGGTAAACTGCTATGATTCCAAATGACAGTGAACCAATCGCCAACCCAACCCGATCATGAAAAAGCCTCCCGAACGACCCGAGAAGCAGTCTTTTCGATTGAAATGGGTAGAACGGGGAAAATCCGTTTTTGTGACCGAGCGTGTGATCCTACACGAGGTAATTTTGCGACAGGGCAACAGAAACCGACTGAGCTTCAGGTCAGCTTGGTTGTCCGCCTAAATGCTGTCCGCCAACGGCGCGCAACTGAGGATCGAAGTCGACAGGTTTTTGACGACAGTTCAGGCGGCCTGAGCGAACTAGAAGTATAACTGAATCATCGGGATGAAAGCCTCCCACCTATCCAAGTTAAGGCCTAGCTGCCCGCCTTGCCTTTCTTCTAATCCGCAATTCCTTTTCTGCTACCGATTTTCGGGGTAACTCAATCTTACCCAACTTCAGCGTGAAAGGGCGCTTGAGACCAAAAAATGGCGATTAGCCTTTCAGTACTACGGCCCCTGGAAGAGGAGGGGCGCGCGGATTACGGGTCGAAGAGCCCAGGAGGGATTAATGCCAAGGACGCACGCCGTTTTTCGCGGCTATTCGATGAATCTTGCCCGAAACGCTCTCATCTGCTCCACCCTTCTGGCGCGAACGGTTGGATACAGCGACTGGGGCGGTGTCATCCCCGCTAGGGATTGTCCCGGAAGCATGACGCTGGCAGCAATTACAAGCGCGCCAGAACCATAGACGAGATAGTTGTTGGAGGAGTTTGAACTGAGCGTGGTCGTGCCTGAAGAAACAAGATTGGTTGTCACGGCTTGCTCCAAATAGATTACGGAAACTTGGACGAGCTTAATTAGTCAAATTCGGTATCGGTCCTCGCCTGCCGGATCGGCCCAGCAAGGCCACCTTGGATCCTCTGATTGTATTCCCCAACCGCGGCATGCGTGCGCAGCACGCTGTTCACCATCTCGAACATGTCGTGCATGCGCTGCTCGGAGACCGGGCTCTCGACCACGACGACGAGCTCGGGCTTGTTCGAGGACGCGCGCACCAGGCCCCAGCTGCCGTCCTCGACCGTGACGCGTCCGCCGTTGACGGTGACGAGATCGCGGATCGCCTGGCCGCCGATCCTGGCGCCCTTGGCCTGCAAGCCTTCAAAATGCTTCACCACCTGGTCGATGACGCCGTACTTGGTCTCGTCGGCGCAATGCGGCGACATGGTCGGCGACGACCAGGTTTTCGGCAGCGCGTTCTTCAAATCGGCCATCGACTTGCCCGGCGCGCGGTCGAGCATGTCGCAGATCGCGAGCGCCGACACCAGGCCGTCGTCATAGCCGCGCCCATACGGCTTGTTGAAGAAGAAGTGGCCGGACTTCTCGAAGCCCGCGAGCGCACCCGTCTCGTGGGTGCGGCGCTTCATGTAGGAATGGCCGGTCTTCCAATAAGCGACCTTGGCGCCCTGCTTCTGCAGCACGGGATCGGTGACGAACAGGCCGGTCGACTTCACGTCGACGATGAACTGCGCGTCCTTGTGGATCGCCGACATGTCGCGGGCGAGCATCACGCCGACCTTGTCGGCGAAGATTTCCTCGCCGGTGTTGTCGACGACGCCGCAGCGATCGCCGTCACCGTCGAAGCCGAGACCGACATCGGCCTTGTGATGCAGCACCGCATCGCGGATCGCGTGCAGCATCTCCATGTCTTCCGGATTCGGATTGTATTTCGGGAAGGTGTGGTCGAGCTCGGTGTCGAGCGGGATCACCTCGCAGCCGATCGCCTCCAGCACCTGCGGCGCGAACGCGCCGGCCGTGCCATTGCCGCGGGCCGCGACGACCTTGAGCTTGCGGGTCAGCTTCGGACGGCTGGTGAGGTCGGCGATGTAGCGCGCCGGATAGTTCTCGTGGAACTGGTAGGAGCCGCCGGCCTTGTTCTTGAATTCGGCGTTGAGCACGATTTCCTTCAGCCGCGTCATCTCGTCGGGGACGAAGGTCAGCGGGCGGTTGGCGCCCATCTTCACGCCGGTCCAGCCATTGTCGTTGTGCGAGGCCGTGACCATGGCGCAGCAGGGCACGTCGAGGTCGAACTGCGCGAAATAGGCCATCGGCGTCACCGCGAGCCCGATGTCGTGCACCTTGCAGCCCGCAGCCATCAGGCCGGAAATCAGCGCATATTTGATCGAGGCCGAATAGCCGCGGAAATCATGGCCGGTGACGATCTCCTGCTTGACGCCGAGCTCCGCAATCAGCGCGCCCAGCCCCATGCCGAGCGCCTGGATCCCCATCAGGTTGATTTCCTTCTGGAACAACCAGCGCGCGTCGTATTCGCGAAAACCCGTGGCCTTCACCATCGGCTCGGATTCGAAGGCATAGGTGTTGGGCAACAAGACGGATTTCGGCTTGGGGAACATTGAGACAATCTCAGAAATGCGAGGAATTGACCGCCGCCATAGCGAATGCCCAGGCCGAGGTATCGCGGGCATCACACAATGGACAAGGTAGGCTTGTTGGCTAAGTCTTGGTCAGCTTTCCGTCATCGAAAACCAGGAAACGTTGACCTGCACAGCGAGAAGAATGCAGCCGGCCGGCCAGTTTGGATGGGCGGGGTTATAGAAGCCGGGACAATAGCGAGACTAGCTCAGCTTGCCGCCTGGTCCCGGTTCGCAAAAAGACAGCTTTCAGATGGTTTCGCGCTGTCCCCGACGAAATGTTCATATAAAATGCAATTTCTTCCAGCGACTTTCCCTCCACCAGCAGCGATGCGAGACGAGCCTGCGCGGGAGTCAATCCAAAGATCTCCATGACAGAGCTCTGCGAGACGCGAGGTATTTCATTCAGATCAGTCAGGATCAGAAGGGCGCCCATGTCCGGGAGGAGGGGATCGCCTGCACTTTCCCAGTCCTGAACGATGGCATCAATGACAATCGGCCGGCGCTGACTCCGGGTGACAACTGTTTGCAAGGTGCTACGGCCCGGTTTGCCAGACAAAAAGCGGACCTGAGTGATCAGTCGGTCCAGCCTCAGTCGTGACTGAGCATCCGCTGCAAACAGACGCCGTCCCTTCACCGATAGATCGTCATCGAAAAGCTTCGACGCGTTGTCGTTGACAGCCGCCACGAAGCCATTCTGATCGATCAAAATCGCAGGCCGGCCCAATAGATCAAGCGTACCAATCATACTGGGCCGTTCCCCACGAGCGATGCGCAATTCACTCGGGCAAAACAAAGCTCCTTTCGGACCTGCCCCCGTTCTCTCGTCACCCTCAAGCATAGCAACAGTTCAAAAAATGGTTCGCATAACTAATGCTGAAAACGCCATCGTCCCATGTCTCAACTTATAGCTGCGTGCGTCAAAGTGGACAGTCCCATTTGAGATATGTTTCGCACTAATTTCTAGAGTTTCAGACTGAGTCCGTAGGCTACGGACCTTTCGGGCGCGCGATGAATAAGCGCTCGCTGCGTTTGCCCGTTCGAATTCAGCGCTTCTTCGCCGGCATTCGAGCTGCGCGATCGATGCAAAAGTGAAAATCTAACTAGTCATAGGAAGAAGCCGCTGATCTTCGCAGTCCTGCCTGCACAAATCCGGCGAACTTTCCCATTTTTGTGCTGAATTTGATCACGGCAGGCTCTCTTGAACGCGCCTCCTGATTTTGCCTCGCGCCGCGAACCCTCTAACGCAGAGCGGGCTTCACCCTGAGTGGCTCCGGGCTCTGGTACGCCACTGCTTTCGATCTCCCTAGGAGGCGTAGATGCCTTTGGGAACTTGAAAACCAAGGGAAAAATAGCCGAGACTAGCGCGTCGAGAGCACATCGCTCCTCGGACAGACGTCTTTCGACATACTGGCGGTCAAGCCCCGCGACCTCTGTTTCAAGCAAACGGCGATAGCGGTGGATGCGGTTACGGTGGGTTCGCATGGCGGCGAGCGTTTCGCTGATCATCGGCAGAATCTCATTCGAAATCAAATCCTCTCCTCCTTAACCGCGTGCCTGCGGTGGAGCATAGCTGACTCCGCGGAGCGCTGTGATTTGATGTCCTTTCTCTAGGGACAGCCCTGAAGGGTCAATTGGGTTCGTAACGCGCCGCTTCTGTACGTAACGTACAATGAATCCAGCGGGCGCCGTCCGGACAGTGAATATGGCAAGCCAGATGTTGCGCCCTGTTCTGCCGAAAGCAAGACATTCTGAGGGGCGCGCAAAGCCCGATCGCTAGCTGAGAGCTGTTCGTTTGCCCGAGGCACTCACGGGCCCTGCTCGTCATCGTCGCCGCTAGCCGATGAAGCTGAAGCCGACCTTGCTGACCTGTACGACGAGCGCGGCGACCTCAAGCCCATAGACGCTTGGCCGGAAATTTGGCGGCAAGGCCTCGTTGCCGGTGTCGAGATCGACGCGCTATACGAAGGGGCGGGCGAGGAGCGTAGGCAAGTCGGTCACGTCAAGAAGATCAGGTTGAGTGATCGACTGCGCCGCCTGGAGCTGATCGGCAAGCATGTTCGCGTCAATGCGTTCCAGGAGCGGGTTGAGTTTAGCCTGTTGGAAGGACTGGGAGAGCGCATCGATCGCGCCAAGGCTCGCGCAGCATCTCTTCCAGCGCTTCCGGCTCCGCCGATCGTGAAGGTCGCGTCTGCTCCTCTCCCTTCGCGTGTAGAGCAGCCAGCGCCAGCCGCACCACCTGCGCCGCCGTCACCACCACCGCCGCTGCCGAAGCCGGCTTACAAGCCGATCATGCCCGCGCCTGAACCCGCAGCACCGTGGCCGTCGTTCGGCGGCTTCGCTGCGACCGACTACGATCCCACCTAGCAAAAAACGAAATGCTCCATCATGGCAACAATCGCTGCCAACATCGCCACCATCCAAGCCCAAGCCGCCGTTCTCGACACGCTAATTGGGCAATTTGCCGCCGCCAAAGCGTTGATCGACGCGGCCGAACTCGACATTCGCAGTCAGCAAGCCTAAGCGTGGACTTGCACAGGTTTCGCTGCGCTGTCTGCAATCACGCACTTACGACATTCGCAGCGCATGAAGATTCCATGCATTCCAATGGCCGGTGGCTTCAAGGCGATTTGCGCCCACCGAAGTAAGCCGCGCTGCAAGTCGTGACCGAAGGCGAGACGCCGCGGCTGCCGGAAGGTTTCAGGGTCGAGCTCGACAAGGACGGTTGGCGGCACTGATTCGCGCGAAGCGCCGATGGCCTCAATGCATCTGCCGCTCTGACTGATCTTCACTAATCCGCCAGCCGCGTAGGGCATGACCATGTCCGATGACTGGACCAAACGAGCGACGAACATCCTTCGAGAACTTCATGCTGCCGAGACGGAGCTAATCGGCAGGGGGGCTATCCTGACCGACGGTAAGGCGGGGACGGTTGATCACGTCTTCCTTGACGAGGTGCACGGGCTCCGGATCTCGATCGGTGGCCACGACGGCAAGTGGCCGATTTCGACTCTGAAGCTTCTAGACTCCGGTTTCGCCAGATAGCGCAGGCGGTGTCAGCCCGTGGCAATGACCGATCAAGGCTGGGGCGCCCGTTCGAGGATGATCCGATCGAGGTAGACGGGCGCAAGCTGGGGGGTGGCATCATGTGGGCCTTGCACCTCGGAGGGCCGACACCAGATGGCGGGCCACTGCGCAAGAAGGGCAAACCGTGCAGGGTGATCCGATGAGCCAAATAAACCAGACCGGCCGTAGGATTATCTACGTCATGATGGTGGTCGTGGTGCTGGTGGTCATCTGGCAGATTCTCACGCCGCTTTGAGAAGGCCCGCCAGATAGCTTGTCCGCCCGGTCACCGTCCGCGGTGATCACTCGGTGACCGGGCGCCCAGCGCGGTGCGCGGCAGCGAGGCGGAGCCTGGCCGAGTAAGCCAGTCACAGTTTACCTGGAGTGGCAGCCATGATGCAGAACGTTGTAGCCGGATGCGTCGCAGTGGCTTTGATTATCCTGGCCTTGATTGGCTTCGCCCAAACGCACCGTGAATGTTGGCACGGGCACGTGCTCCTAACCCATGAGCCCTGCGGATCCGTCAGCCCTTCAATATAGGAACAACCATTTTCCGCTGATCTGGGCGCGGGACCGAAGCCCCGCGCTCTCGTCGTTCACCGCCTCGGCCGGCGGGCGCAAAACCGCTGTCGATCGCAGTGAGCGCTTTTCCACACCCACGACGCGCAGTAGCTCGCGCGCGGTCCGAGCCACCAGTAATCGATAATTTGACTGTCGCCCGCGCAGCGGTTGGATCTCGGCATGCCTCACCCTGCCCGCCGCCACACGCCCACGCACGCCGAGGGTCGGCCAATCAAGATCACCTTTGGCGAGATGCGCGAGATGGGCTTGCGCGGCGTCCTCATGTATTGCCCCTGCGGCCGTCACGTTGCGCTCGGCACCGATCGCTGGCCCGACGATGTTCGGCTGTCAGATGTCGAGCCGCGCTTCGTCTGCACCGCCTGCGCCGGGCGCGGCGCAGACGTACGACCGGATTTCAACTGGAACGCAAAAGGGCCGATCGGCGACATGGGCTATCGGTAGCCACCTTAAAAACGGCCCCGGCCATGGGGGCTTTTGAAGTGTGGAGGCCGGGGCCGTTGGAGGTGACCTTGGCGGTAATGGGGTCGCCAGGTGGTGACGAGCATAGGAAAAACCGGCAATCAGTTCTGTCCACTTGTGCCCAAAGCGGTATAGTTCCTCATCGGGAACGGAACCGGTCGCAATGAAGGACATGCAGGCTCAGTTAGAAAAGCTCCGCACGGATGCTGCCGAGTGCGCCTTGATCCGCGATCTTGCTACTGAACCCAAGAAGCGAGATGTTCACAAGGCTGGCCGAGCATCTGACAGTTCTGGCCGACGAGGTTGAACGCGCCATTGCTGCCGCGAGACCTGAGCTGAAGCGGAAGGAATGACGGAACGAGGCTGGGGTCGGCGTTTCGAGGATCCGATCACGATCGGCGATCGCATACTGGTGACGCAGCTCGACGCCGGCGAGTACATCGCCGCGTCGCCGAAGAAAGAGCACGCCGCATCGGAATGGCAAGCCGCGATGAAGGTGGAGGCCCGAGTATGTTTGCCAGCATCGGGGTCATGCGGGCATTGAACCGCCACCACGTCCCGGAGTTTAACCCGAAGGGCAAAGAGCCTCACTGGGGCCGGCGCAAGCTGAAGAGGGACCAATAAGGCGCCGCCAACTGAGGCGGCCTTACTCTCTCACAGGATGCAAGTCGGACGGCTGTACGGCGAGCCGATAAGCAATCTCCCGGGAGCCGTCGAAGACCTCTAGGACGCGCTCACAGATCAGGCACTTGTAGTGCCCGGCGTTGCCCTTGCGGGATTCAAGTTCGATCCGGCGAGATCCCGCCGAACAATCAGGGCACGTCACGTCGCCTTTCTTCATGTGACAGTTATGATGCAGGCTACCGCAGGGGTCAAAGGTTAGTGTTTGCCCGACGGAACGCAGCTGGGACCAGTACGCCCCGAATGGGAAAAGCCGCAGCGTGGTTCCAGCCCCACTGCGGCATTCCCGGAATAACAAAAAAATTAGTGCTCAAATCGCGCCGGTGTTCCTTCAGTAGAACACCCCGTTCCGAAAATGGAGTCCGGACAACTACCGGACTTCGGTTTTCTACGTATTGTCACTTGGAGGGCCGACATGGCTGGGCATGGCAATTCCAGCCCCAATGCTCCCGGTTGCCGATCCAATTGCGGATTTGAGCGCCGGGAGTGCTAGGCCCACCAGCGTGAACCGGCGCCCACCGTAAATTTCCCAAGGTCAAAAAAAAGAACCGCCGACCTTGGTAACTAAGGCCATCAGCTGAGGCTGCTTACCTCTGCTCGTTCCTCGCACGGGAAGCCAGTCTATCCAGCTGGCCAGCCAAACCCACGAAACTTCGGGCGATGTTTTTCAGGGCGGCGGCGCGATCCTTGGAAATGCCGCTCACGCCAGAAAGTCTCTTGTAGTGGTTAGCCTGCTCGCGGCACTCAGCAATGTTGATCAATGGCTCAGCCTTCCTGTTGCCCGCGCGGGACGTGGGATCGCCTTTCCCCGCTGGCTTGCCTTCTACCATGTTAGGCCCTTAAATCAGGTTCGGACACTGGGTTAGATACGGACAGCGCCGGCTCGAGTTTTGAAAAGGAACACAACGGTGGGCGTCTATGTGAACACCGCCAAGCAGGTCGGCGACGTCGATCACATCAAGTCTTCGCGACGGTGGACGCCGCGGAACGATGGTTCGAGGAGAACGACCCGGAGGGCGTCGCCTTCGAATACGATGTGATCGAGTGATGTGGAGCGGATAATCAGCGCCACATCGTTGGTGGGTTCAAGGCCTTGCGACCCGCCGCTTTCAACGCGTCGGTTGAGAGCTGTCCATGTGCCGCAGCATCGAGCAGCTTCGAAGCAACGTACGCTCTGGCGCCCGTTTCGCTTACAGGAATATTTTCGCAAACTTCGTCGAGCACCGCCCTGAGCAGCGCAGTCATTTCAGCATCAAACACGCCGAACTCCCGAAATTGAGAGGATCCTGAACGCTGCACAAGCGGAATATATTCGCTTGGCAGCGTTCGCCGCGTATTCCGGTCTGGGCTCCGAAATCCCAGCGCCTACAAAATTGGCACCTGTACGTCAAAGTAATGTGACAGCTTCCTCGGCCACATCAACGGGCGTTTGCAGGGCCTCCCCAAAGGCCCTTACCAAGGAGGATAGAGCGCGACGAACAGCCCGAGGCCGGCAAGAAGTATTGCCCACGCGACGGCCTGACGATTGCGAAGCGAGCCACGGTTCATTTGCGAGCCTTCTTACGAGACTTTCGCGTAACCGAGGCCGCAGGATTTGACCCGTCGAACACAATGACGTCGAAGAGCGTCTTCGCGTCATCGGATAGGATCCCCAACCAACATCGCTTCTAATTCGGCGGCTGTCGTTGGGACAATCCCACCATTCGGCCGAACAGGCATAGTCGACACTTCATCTCAGAAAAAACCAAATAGCCTCCCATAGGCCCGGGCGACGGGCTCGGTGCCAGGCGTCGTGCGTCGCTCGCTGTCGGGGCGTCATCGCGGCCAGGCGCTCGGCGCGCTGTTTGGCATATCTCTGTTGCTGCCGAACCTTGCGGTTGAACCGCGTCGCGCCGGCAGGTGTTGAGGCGTCCCCGTACTGTGGCAGATGCCAAGCCTTTCCGATCCGAAACGACAGATACGCATGCCCCTTGACGACGTTGCGCTCGACGTTTGGTGGCAGTTTGCGAGGCATGGCCTACCTCTCCCAACCAACATCGGCGTCAACGCCGGTCGCGTGCTCTTCCCCGTGGTGAGGCAGAGCGTCGATCGCGCTCGAGTTCGCGAACGTCCCAAGCCAGTCGTCTCGTACCCGGAATGACCCGCGGCTTGGGCATGCTTCCCGCCGTCACGAGAAGGTCAAACGTGTTCGGGCTAACCGAGGCATATGCTGCGGAGGCCTCACGATCGATTAGGCGCGGCGGCAGAGTTGGCGGCAATGCAGCTTGACGTGCCACTACCGCTTCTCCCCATCCTCCATTTCGAGAGCGACTGCCCCAACTCGGAGATCGGCTGCTTTTAATGGCGGCATTCCGCCGCTTCGCGGCGCTGACGACAGAAAGAGCATTGCGGTCATCATGCCAATGATGTGCAAACAGGTGTGTAATATGAATGGCCCTCTGGGGCTATCTAGCTGATTTTATTGTATTATTTTCTTTAAATGGCGCTCCCTAGCGGAATGTAACCACAGGTAATGATGAGATTTCCTATTATATTTCAATATGTTAAAATCTTGCCGTTTCGACGTGTATCTACGCGGTGTATCTACTTTTTGGGTCGGTAGCCGACTCGGCTACCGAAACTAACGAGTCGATGAGGGGCGGTAGAGCGCAAACCCATAACTATACAACTTGTAACAAAACTTGATTTGACTTTTCGTATTGCGGTTGAGGTCCCGTTCTGCTATGTACCACTCATGGCGACGTTGCGCGATTCGAGGGCGCGCCCGTGACTGCCTGACGGACACCTTGTCCGTCATCGGCTCATAGCCGAGGTAATGCAGCCGCTCAGCGGCAACGCTAACCGAAAATTCCCACACCCATGACCACTTTAAATGCGTCTGCGGTTACCGCTGATCGCCTTGACGCGGCCCTCGACCTCAGAGCTGGCCCCGGTTGTTTGGACAGCGCCGCGCTGGATTTAAGTGGATTCCTGCCGGGTTATGCTGAACGCGGGGCTTTACGATTTTGTCGTTGCGTCGGGAGGGCGTAGCCCGACCAGAGCGACGACAAAATCGTCGGCGACGGTCATGCGGCCATCACCATAGCTTGCGTGCCGAAGTAAGCCTCGTCGGGCGTGCGCCCGTCAAGGCTCGAGTGAGGGCGTCCCTGATTGTAGAAGGCCAGATACTTGGCAATTGACGCTCGCGCCTCGGACACGCTGTCGTAGGCGCGGAGATAAACTTCTTCGTATTTGACCGTGCGCCAGAGCCGCTCGACAAACACGTTGTCGCGCCAGGCGCCCTTGCCGTCCATGCTGATGGCGATCTTCGCGTCCAGCAGCACATCGGTGAACTCGAGGCTGGTGAACTGGCTGCCCTGATCCGTGTTGAAAATCTCGGGTCTGCCGTGCTTCGCCAACGCCTCCTGGACCGCTTGGACGCAGAAGGCCGCCTCCATTGTGATCGAGACGCGATGGGCCAGGACCCGTCGGCTGAACACATCGACGACCGCCGCGAGATAGACGAAGCCACGCCGCATCGGAATGTAGGTGATGTCCATTGCCCACGCATGGTCGGGCCGCTCGATCTTCAATCCGCGCAACAGGTACGGGTAGATCTTGTGACCCGGAGCCGGCTTGCTCGTGTTCGGGCGACGATAGACCGCCTCGATCCCCATGCGCTTCATCAGCGTCGCGATGTGGCGGCGACCGGCGTATACGCCCTCCCGCCGCAGCAACGATCGCAGCATACGCGCTCCCGCGAAGGGATAATCGAGATGCAGCTCATCGAGCCGACGCATCAAGGCAAGGTCCTCGGCCGAAACTGGCCGAGGTTCATAGTAGACCGTGCTGCGAGCCAGCTTCAGGACCTTCGCCTGGCGCACGATAGAAAGATCATGACCGCGGTCGATCATCGCTTTGCGCTCAGCAGGCCCGCCTTGGTGAGCGCGCCGGACAAAAAATCGTTTTCCAACGCCAGCTCGCCGATCTTGGCATGTAACGCCTTCAAATCGACCGGCGTCTCGGCCGATGTCTTGTCATGCCCAAACACGCCGGCGGCGCCTTCCAGGAGCTGGTTTTTCCAGATCGTGATCTGGTTCGGATGAACATCAAACAGTTGCGCCAGCTCCGCCAGTGTCTTGTCTCCTTTGACCGCAGCCAAAGCAACCTTCGCCTTGAATGCCGGAGAATGCGTCCGGCGGCTCTTCTTCGTCATCTTCGCTCCTGATTCGCAGCAAGAATCCTCGCCGCTGTCAGGCAGAAAATCCACTCAAGCTACTGTCCGAATTTGCGAGGCCAGCTCTCTCATCGCCGAGGTGATGGTGCTGCACGACCGGCCGGGCTTCGCGCCCTACGTCGAACGCCTGGAGCGGGAGCTTGCCGCTATGCAGTCGAAGGATGACGTGATGACACGCGCGCGGCGGCGGCTTGCTGCCCGCGGCGCAAACGATAACGGCAAGTCCAAGGTAGCTGCGTGAACAACAGCCCCGCGTCGCCCGCCAAATATCTGCAGCGCGACCTTTAGTGTCACGCCCGAAAAATCTCACTACTCATCACACACTACGAACGGAGGAATTGTGTGCAGCCACAACTCAATTTCCACCACAACTTCAGAGAGCCGGTCAAGATCCCCGGCTCGTTCAACCTGTATTACGATCCGGTTCAGGTCGACCGGCAACTGACTAAGCTTCTGATCGAGGGAGACCCGGAATATGAAAATCCTCGCCACTCATTCGCCGCTCGGTGCTGACGTTGCCCTTGCGGACGTCGAAGTCTGCGAAGGGGTGAAGTTGTTCGGCGTGCGCATTGTGCGTGCGGCCGATGGATCGCATCGAGCTTACGCGCGCGGGGCTGCGCTTTCGCCCGCGATGGTCGAATCAATTTCATCTCTCGTTTTAGAGGGCGATTGCCAACATGCGGGCCACGCTTAAGCGCATTATCCACCTTCGTCGCAGCCTTATTGCTTACGGATACCGTCCCGTCGCGTGTAGTGGCAAAGCCGCTGTCATGGGTAACTGGCAGCGCTCGCGGTGGTCCGCTGCGCAAATGGAAGGCATCGCTCGCAACTATCCGGACGCCACAAATACGGGTCTGCTCTGCGGCGAACTTGTGGGGCTTGATGTCGACACGCCGGACGCTGAGACTGCCGACGCTATCCGCGCGATGGTGATGGAGTTGCCGGGGTCGGACAGAGCGCCGTATCGGATGGGCAAGGCACCGAAGACCCTGTTCGCATTCCGCGCCACCGAGCCTCGCGAGAAGCGCGCAACAGGCGCCTACCTGATCAACGGCGCCAAGTGTCAGGTCGAGGCGTTTGGTGAACGCACGCAATTCGTGGCGTTCGGAACGCATCCCGATACGGGCCGACCTTACGAATGGTTCAACGGTTCGCCGGCCGAAACACCGTTGGCCGAGCTTCCGGAAATCACACCAGAGGCGATCGACGAATTGTTGGCTCGGGCGGAGGCGTACTTCGCCGAGCGCGGGACGCTGATTAAGCCAGCCAGCAAAGCCAGTGACCGCGGCCCGGTGGTAGTCGATAGTGACCACCCGTGGGCTGACACATCAACGCCGCGCGTTGGCTAGCCTCGATGCATGGGTGCCGGAGCTTGGACTCGAAGATCTGCGCAAGTACCAGGGCGGCTTCCACGCTGTTGCATCCTTCCGCCCCTCGATCAACTCGAAGGTGAAGAAGCGAGGCCGCGCGCTGAATATCCAGCCCAGTGGTATTGTCGATTATTCGGCTGGAAACGCCGGCTACTCGCCGATCAACATGGTTTCAGTCAGCCTCAGCATGTCCGCGTCAGAGGCCGCCGAGTGGCTGCGTAAACGAGTTGGCGGCGGCGATGACACCAAGCCAGTCAGCGTTGCTCGTCTTCTTACTCAACCCGCCAGGCGTGCCGCAGCGCGTCGATCAACATCAACTTTGTCCTGAAGGGCGATTGCTGAATGCAAAATGCAATTAAAACCGACGCGTCCAATTCAACCGTTGAAGCCCGCGATGAGGAGCCTGTCGCAGCCAACGACAACAAACCCGCATCTAATCCCGGCACTTCGGTAACCGAGGATAGTGTTGCGTATATATTCGCGAGCACCTATCGAGACACGCTGCGCTTCTGCCACTCCACTGGCGCGTGGTTTGAATGGGATGGTTCGTACTGGCGCAGGAACGAAGTCGGCCTTGCGGCTCACCATGTTAGGGTGATGGCCCGCGATATGTCACAGGGCCTGTCTCCGAAGGCGCTCGCGACTATACGAAAGCGTTCATTCGCTTCAGGAGTCGAGGGGTTCGCTCGCAATGACCCAACCTTCGCCGTCACGATCGAGGCTTGGGACCGCGACCCGTTTCTGCTCGGAACGCCAGACGGCACCGTTGATCTGCGTACAGGGAAAATGCGCGCTGCCGACCCTGCAGATGGCATTACCAAACTAACGTCCACCGCGCCGTCTGCCCAGGCAGACTGTCCACTTTGGTTGCGATTTCTTCAAGACGCGACTGGCGGCGACGGTGAAATGATCCGCTTTCTGCAGCAGTGGTGCGGCTACTGCCTTACGGGCGACACGCGCGAACATGCACTTGTCTTTGTGCATGGCGACGGCGGTAATGGGAAATCGGTTTTTCTCAACACCACTAGCTATATTCTGCACGATTATGCGACTACGGCGTCAATGGACACGTTCGTTGCCAGCCGCAGTGACAGACACCCGACAGACTTGGCGATGTTGCGCGGTGCGCGTCTAGTCAGCGCCAGCGAGACAGAGGAGGGCAGGGCTTGGGCCGAGTCGCGAATAAAACAGATGACGGGCGGCGATGCGATTTCAGCGCGCTTTATGAGGCAGGACTTCTTTACGTTCCAGCCGCAATTCAAACTGTTTGTGGTTGGAAACCACCAGCCAGCACTGCATAGCGTCGACGCCGCAGCCCGGCGGCGATTCAACATCGTGCCGTTCACGCGAAAGCCGACGAAGCCGGATCGTGAACTTGAAGCAAAGCTTCGCGGTGAGGCGCCCGCCATTCTGCGGTGGATGGTTGATGGGTGCCGGGACTGGCAGCGCAATGGTTTGGTGCGACCTGCATCTATTGTTGAGGCGACCGAAACGTATTTTGCCGAGCAAGACACGTTCGGCCAGTGGCTGAAGGATGCTTGCCGAGTTGAGCCGGACAATCGTAGCATCTCAGACTTCGTCGCGGATCTGTTCAAATCGTGGACCGATTATGCTGAAGCATCTGGCGAGCGCCCCGGAAGCCAGAAGGGATTTGTCCAGTCGCTGACCAAGAGTGGCTTCAAGAAGGGGCAAAGGGTACGCGGCGGACAACTCTATATCGGACTGCAACTGCTTAGGCAGGCCGAGAAAGAACCTAGCGTGCGCGATTGAGCACGGATCGCGCACGGGAAAACGAAATGATTTCAATGGTCGGTGCTACGTGTGCGACATGTGCGCGATTTTTCCATTATAGGCGCTTCGCGCGCGCGTGTAGAGAGTCATACGTGAAAATCACGCACATCGCGCACACCGCGCACGGCGGCGGGGTCTAGCTGATCTCTCCCGCCGTTCACATAGGGACCCGCGCCCCCAGGAAAACATCTCCGAGTGCAAAATGAAAACCAAAACATGGGGCGGGGATATAGCAAATCCCTTGGATCCCGCGAGCCGCCCGAACCAGTGGCCGAGTTACGTATAACTTTTTTTGATTGTTTGATTATTCGATCGGCACGCAGATGCCGACGCACAAGACCGCAGAAGCGGTCAGGTACGCTCGTCACGAGAGACAACCAATGCAACACGCAAACGACAACGACCAACCCATAGCAGCCGACCATGTTACCGAGGTCCGCCCGCGCCCTGGCGAGCTGAACCGCATTCTACACCGCCGCTTCCCCGGTATGGGGCCGGCCCATGGCTGGCAATTGGATGCGGCGGCGAGGGCGACGTTTAATGCGGATATGTCCAAGTGGTTTGGTTTGGACGGGCGATGGCATTCAACTGCCGAGCAATATCGCCAGAGCAAAGGCAAGCGCCGCACCAAACAGGCGGCCACCCCCAACAAGCCCGGCAAGCCCGCCAGGCCAGAGCTACTGGATTGGCAGCAGGACGTGGGCGCACCGTACTCCAGGTGGTCGCATGCAGTTGCGGAGGGCGCTGAATTTCTTGCGGGCCGCACCGCCCCGGCGACAAGCGGCATTCGGCTCATGCAATTCGGTGCCGTTGAGGACGCCATGATCCGGGCAATCGACGCCAAGCGATTCCTGACGCAGGTGGCCAATGATAATGAGCCCGACATTCGCAGGAACAGGCCGCGCCGGAGGAAAATCGCGCTGGCGGCTTAAAATCCAGTTTTCGCCATAGTTGGGAACGTATCACCTTGAAGACCACGATTTGTGGTCTGACGTGACGTGCACTCGGCGCGCTGGCCACCACCCGGCGTCGCCACTTTTTCCCGGCCCTGAGCCGCGAAGCCGCTGCATGCGGCGTTTTATTTAACCCTCCAATCGCAATTTCCAATCCTGAAAGGAGAGCGGCCCCAATGGCCACTTGGAATCACGTGCTCGACGCGATCGAGCGTCATCTTGATTTCCCGCGCTCGCGAAGCACCGGAATCGCCAGGCGTTTGCAGGAAGCCGGAATCTTGCCTTCCGGCGCACCGGGCGTTGCGCCTGAGCTAGACGAGGACAATGTTCTCGACCTCGTTGTTGCGCTCGCCTCTGACACCGAGTTGCACACCGCTGTTGACGCGGTCCGCGCCTACCACGCGATGACACCCGGTAGTGTCAACCTGGATGGGGCCCCGCAGTCGATTCCCAACGCGCCGATCGCTGTTGCGATTTTGGTCGAGGACGCACGCACTGGCGTCGCGGAGGCGCGAAAATCTCAGGTTGCCGTATCCTGCAATTGTAGAGCCGTCGCGATTCACAAACCTGATGGGTCGGTCAGTCGCTTCAGTCAGCCGGGCGCTCATTGCGCTCACTGGCAATCCAATGGCCATCACAAGTCAGTCACCATCAACGTCGCCGCTGTGGCCGGTATCATTGATGCATTGTTTGGAAAGGTTGTTGCCTAATGGCTCCGTTGAAGACGAAGACCACCGACGAATTCCGCGTCCCCAGCCTCGCGGAGGCCGACAGCTCGTACGCCGACCTGATCGCGAAACGCGTGGAATTGGAGCAGAGAGACTCTAAGCTCAACAGCGAGCGCTCGAAACTGCGCGGTAAGATCGAGGCGGGCAGGGCGGCTTTTGGGAAACATATCTCGCCCGGCGTGGCCGCGCTGCTTGGTGACGATCCTACTGACAGCATTGCCGATCTGTCGCGGCAGCTCCGCGAAGTCACCACGGAGATAGCAAACATCGAGTCAGCGCGGGAGGTCCTGCATAGGCGCACAGACGAAGCGCGGAACGTAGCCTCCAAGCTCGTGTGCTTCACCGTGATGCCAGAGTACCAGCGCCGTTTGGGTGCGGTATGTGAGGCCGCTCGCGCGTTGGAAGCAGCCAAGCCCGAGAAAAGCACGACGCGCTGCTGGACGATCTGGAGCGCGAGGATGTGCGCCTCGGTTATCTGCGGCCAGTGCGCGCGCACTTCTTGGGCGATCGGCGCGAAGGCCGCGCTTTTTACTTTTTGAAGGAAGTGAAGGAGGCGGGCCACAATGTCTAAGGGATCCGAACGCACTTCCGATGTGGCCGACCGAAAGCCAGTTCGGCGCCGTGTAAAGATGCCTGGCGAAAGCCGACACTCCGAGTGCTCGGACTCACCAGCCGTGATTGCGCGCAAGTTGATGCAAGCGAAACGCGAGAAACGATTGCGGGTGACGCAACGCAATGGCTGAAACCATCTCAGGATTCGCGATTTCCTGGAATCGGCCGGCCATCATCGCGGGGCTCTTCGAGGAACGCTTCGCGCGCGGCGCATTCGACAAGCACATCGCGCAAAATCCAGACGTCGCCGCGCTTTGCAGTCATGATGTCAGCAGGCCTCTGGGGCGCATCAGCAACGGCACCCTCAAACTACGTTCGGATAACGTCGGACTCTACTACTCGTTAGAGCCGCATCCTGATGCGCCTTTAGGGCAGGAGGCCTTGGCACTGTCAACGAGGTGAGCGTGTCGTTTACTCCAGTTGTCGAGGAGTGGGACGACGGTGGCGACATTCCGAAGCGCCTCATCACCGAGGCCAAACTTTTCGAGATCAGCTTGGTCCTGTGGGGAGCCTACGGCAAGGACACCTCAGCTCAGATCAGTCGAGCATCCAGCAACAACCAGGCAGCACGACGGCGCGTTGAAGCGAAGATGCGGGCCCGCGGCATCCTTTAAGCGCAGGGGGAGGGGTGGGTCAGATCCCTCCCACTGCCGCCACTAGCTACCGGCGGCCCCCCATTTCACGCGCATCTGCAATTCGGACCCCCAGGGGCAAAATGCCACGACCAAGAAAGCCGGCCGCCAAGGCGCTGGTTGAAGGCCGGCACATCATCAATGCTGGCCGCTATAAACGCAACGATCCAACCGGTGCCGAAATCGGCGCTCCACCCACTTGGCTAAACGAGCAACAGGCCAATGCATGGCGTGAATTCGCCAGCGAGTTGCCATGGCTCAATGCATCTCACCGTTGTCTTGTCTCCATCGCATCAGTCTTGCGCGCTCGCCTGCAAAGCGGCGCGGAGATGGGTACAAAATCGCTCAGCCTACTGAGGCTGTGCCTAAGCAGTATGGGCGCGACACCGGCCGATGCGAGCAAGATCAGTTGGGCGCCGGCAGAGGAGGCGGACGATTTACTTGACTAAAACTCACGGACACTCCGGCAGAGCTAGTAGGTTATCGTTGTAGTAGCCGTCAGCGTGAGTTCGAACATATTTTCCGTTCGGGCCGCTAACGACGCCAACGTCCGCGCGCTTACCGCCGACCAACGTAAAGAATGTATTGGTCCCGTTCTCGATCGATCGAATGACCTCCGATCTCGGCCACACCAACCACACGCCTCCGAATGCGACATACTGGCAATTGCTGGCGTCGAAGGGGGATGCTGGCGCCACGGGCTCAACCGGTGCTGCGGGGGCCAACGCCCCCACGTATGGCGGCACTTCGACCACGTCGCTCGCTATCGGCACCGGATCCAAAGCGTTCACCACGCAGGCCGGCCTCGCCTATCAGAATGGCGCTCGCGTGCGGGCTAGCTCGGCGGCGAACACGGCGAATTGGATGGAAGGCCTCGTCACCTACAGCGGCACGACGCTGACCATGACGTCCGACAAGACCGGCGGCAGCGGCACGCTCGCGGACTGGAACTTCAACGTGGTGGGCCAGCCTGGGGCTGGTGATCTGTCGAGCGCCAACAATCTGTCGGACGTGGCGAGTGCTCAAACGTCACGTGGCAATCTCGGGGTTCTGTCTCCGCCGCAAGGTCGCCTGACCCTGGTGAGCGCAACGCCCGTGATGACGACGACGCAGAGCGCCAAAACGACGCTGTACTATGCGCTCTACAACGGCAATCAGGTGCCAATCTATGACGGCACCAAACTCACGATGACGACATTTGCCGAGTTGTCGATCGCGACGACCGACATCACCAAGAACCCCGCGGCGATCGGCGCCAGCAAGGTCAATGACTGGTTTGTCTGGAACGACAGCGGTACGCTGCGGCTGCCTCACGGTCCCGACTGGACAAGCGACACGGTGCGCTCGGCTGGAACGGCGTTGGGCCAGGTCAATGGTATCTGGCTCAACAATCAAGCCATCACCAATGGGCCGGCAGCGTGGCGCGGAGGCACCACGCGCAGCAATGCATCGTCGCAACTTGATTGGATTCTTGGCGGTTCGGGGTCTGGCGGTGTGGCTGGGTACCTCGGCGTGTGGAATGCCTATAACCGCGTGACGGCATCCGCAGCGGCGATCGATAGCGGCCTCGCATACACCTATTCCAGCGCGACCGTGAGGCAGGCGAGAGCGTCCGCAGGCAATCAGGTGTCGGCTGTATTCGGGCTGGCCGAAGATGCGACGCAGATTTCGTATGCATCACGCATTGGTCTGGTCACGAACTCAGCAGCCGCGGTTTCCGGTATTGGCGTGGATGCGACCAACGTTTTCATTGGTCAGGGGGTTCTTGCAGGCGGACGAATACTACTCAGGTCGGTGGAGCAGCCGCGTACGCGGCTCCGCCACTATTGGGTTTGCACGTGTTCTCAGCCAACGAACAGGGCGATGGCACCAACGCCAACAACATCAACGTGGCAGGTCAGAACGCGCTTAGCGTCCTGGCGAGGATGTAAGATCGGTGCCACCCGTATGGCCTGCGGACGCGCGTCGCGACAAGCCATTCTTTTGTCGGAGTCGCGCACTACTTTTCATTTTTGAAAAATGGAGAAGTAAGGTGGCAATTGGGACAGTGAAGTGGTTCAACCCAACAAAGGGGTATGGGTTCATTCAACCGGATTCCGGCGGCAATGACGTCTTTGTCCACATCTCCGCGGTTGAGAAGGCTGGTTTTACTTCGCTCGCAGAGGGCGCAAAAGTCAGCTTCGACATCGTGAAAAATCGCGGAAAGGAGTCGGCGGAAAATCTACGAATCGAGTGATGCACCACCCATTGTGTTGCTCAACAGAAAGGCCGCAGTGGTACGCCGCTGCGGGCGGCCGAGGAGATCGATCGGAATCGGCCGATGGATAAGGCGCTATTGTTCGCGTGGGCGTGCGCTCTAATCCTCTTGGTACTGTTCGTCGCGCTGTACCTTCCTTGGTAGTAAGTTGCCGATGGCGACTCGCCACGGCGCTGCCTGCGATCCGAGACTGATTGCCAAGTCACCGCCCACAATCCTGGTAGTTGCTCTAGGGCATTCGTCCGGAGGATACGTTGCCCGGTCAGCTTCTCCCTCCCTTGAGGCTGACCGGGCGAAGTTAGTGGCGCGCGCGATAGGGACAGCGCTTTATCGGTCCACCCCAAAGCACCGAGTCACGTGGCCGCTAACGTTCCCGCTGTTTAGGTCGCGCGGCTGCCACCGTGAGCCCGGTGTGATCCTTGAGGCTATCGATTACCTTGAGCGCGGCTTCGAGTTCATCTCGAAGACGCTTCGTAATCCGCAGAATGCCGCTCGCGAGCTCCTCGCGGCTGATTTCTGCACCGTGAGCAACTTTTTCTTCGAGGTCGCGTATAGCTTCGTCGATCTTGTGCAGCGAGAATGTGCTAGGCATCATCCGGCTCCGTCCTGATTAAGGGGCCGGCATCCGCCGACCCGCAGCGTAAAAATGCGTCCGCTACACGGTTTAGTAAAGCGGGTGGTGTTGCGGGAAAATCTGTCCCCATCTCGCGTCTGAGCGCCTCGAATTCGGATAAGGTCGAAAGAGGGCAATCCGCCACCGCGTCCATTTTTGAGCAGATAACTTCAACCCGGGATCGCCAATCGGCCAGCTGTTCTTCAGTTCGCTGTGGCGCGTACGTGTCTTCTGCCGGTGTATGGCTTGGCCTACGGACGTAGTCCGTGAATGCTTGGATTGCCGCTACCACTTCGGTCCTAGGCACGGCGGTTACTCCTATGAGCGGAGCCAGCTCGAACATTTGCAGGCCGAGCACTTTGATATGGCATGCACGCGGGGGCGCGACAACCCACTGGTACTGGTAGGTGCTTCCAGTCCTTCTCAGCGATACTCCTTGGTGGCACCAGGGGGGAATTTTGGGCCCCTCGGGAGCAAAGGTGGCCAGCCCTGCCAATCCAAGGGGCGAAGGCTGGCCACCATCGCTTGCGACGTCACCACACAGGGTAGCTACAGGCCAATGGATGCACATATTCGAGCAGCAAATCACGTCCCTGCGGTCCCAAGCGCTTGCGGTGTTTGCAGCCAATCAGGCCAGCGCGGCCGATCAGTCTTTGAGCCAAGCAGATCGCCAAATCGCGACGTCTAATGCCGAGGAGGCTCGACAGCTTGAAACCCAACCTCGGGCCGAAGGAGGCGCGGAAGATCGCTGCACGCATACGCGCTCTTCTAGGAGAGCCGCGTGTGTGCCAACCGGTTCGGGTGGCATGCCTGTGAGACTTTCGCCAGCGCGCCCGCGCTGCTTGCGGTGTGCGGGTTAGTCATAAAAGGCACTGGGTGCGCTCGCGATAGCTGACGAAAGGGTGACGGACTGTCTTGCTTCAATCACGACCGACAGGCTGCCAGGACTCCAAGTCAGTCTCCGAAAGAGAGACCCCAGCACGGGCAGCATGCTGGGGCGAGACGTTGGGCTGACGCGAGCCAGAAATCGAGCCACGACTCGATCATTATGACCGTGTAAATGTAGAGCAGCATCACGCACCGGTCAAAATCGCACTGCATGACAGTAATCGGCGGTAGGATCTTCGTTCGCGCTTTGAGGTGCAATCCGAGCAAACGCGAGAAAACGGCAGTTGCTAATCGCGCATAAGCAAATCTCACGTCCTGAAAAACGACCAAGTTGCTATCGCAACCAAAGGCTGTCCACCGGAAAGAGACGGCTTCGCTCTCCGCAAATGTCCGGTGGTTGGCTAGGTGCGAGAGGTTTTACATCAAGCGACGTAAGGAGATTTGGGAGCAGGTGCAGGCAGAAATGGCCGTTGGAGAAAGTGCGAGAATTTCTCGCACTTTATCGAAGCCGAAACGGGCCGAGGGAATAAACAATTCGCATCTGCAGCAGGCCATCTCCACTGGTGCCGGTGCGGCGAGTCTCCGCGCCGTAGCCGATTGGAACGAGCGCAAATCGTTTGACGAGCGCCGCCGCGCTGGCGGCCCTGAAGCTCCGTGTCGGGATGCGCAGGGCGGCCGGAAGGAAAAAGCGTTAGCTCGCGGAAGGGGGGTCTTAGCCGTGGAGGCCGTCGCTAGTGGGGATCACGGGCACTCAGCCAGTGAAAGAAGATTGTCTGGCTGAACGCCGTCCGCCGTTGTCTTGATGTATTTGTGCCCGTTGTGTTCGGCCACGACCACGCCAGCCATGAGTCCGTCTTCTTCGACATAGAACTCCCATTCGCCGCTTTCAATGTCTCTGATCGTCTGAACGACAGACTGCTTCCATTGACTTCCGTTTGAATATTCACCTCCGACACTTTCAATCCTCTCGTGGGGATTCATCCTGTCGGTCTTATTGATGCAGCGAACGCGTGCGAGTTTAACCACAGGGCTCTCTCCTTCGTGCTGCAAAGGCTGGGTGACCAGTTTAGCGTTCAGTGGCGGCCCAGGCAGCCCAACCAATCCTGGTAGGGGCCCGGGAGGCTTTTCGCCGATACAACGCGAGGGCCCCCCGCGGGTTGATGCCCCCCCTCGGGGGCGGGGCGGTCAGTTTTGCAGCTCAAGGCGGTAAGGCTGACCACGGAAGTTAGTGGCGCGCGCGATAGGGACAGCGCTTCTTCGGTATGGAGGCGCCGAGTCACGTGGCCGCTAACTTCACCGCGGCGCGGGTGTGGCAGGGACAGCGTCGTTTCGCATGTTTCGCGACGCCGAGTCGCCCCCGCGCCCCCCCCAGGACTGTTGGGCTCAAAAGGCCGATGAGCGCCGCGAGGAACGATTCTACTGGATATGCGCGCGCATTACGCTAATTGATTTGGCCACATTTCCCCACTTAGGATTTGTGGCCGTCATCTGCATTTTTCTGATTCAGATAGTCGCACTTGCCGCCCTGGCCAGAAAATATGCTGATGAGAACATCGCGATAGCGATCGACAAAATCATCGCATCGATTTGCGACAGGTTCGGGTGGAAGTAGGGCGGCGAGATCCTATCCGTAAAAGCCAATCAAAAAACGGATAGCAAAAAACGCCCCTGCGACTACGGCTGCCGTGATGGCTATCGCGAAACCAACCCTAAAGCTTTCGCTCATCAGTTCCCCCTAGGCCGCAGGCACATCCCCCTCCGAAATTGCGTCTGCGGCCTCCGCTGCGACGGTCCGCAATCATGCCGGTCACTGCGGTAGGTGTGCGACTACAAATTCTTGTAGTTGACCAGTTCGTGTTCTCTGGGCTCGAATTGCTGTCGAGCGGACCCTACGCCAGTCGCGAGCCCAATCGCCGGATGGATTGTAGCCATGACGAATGAACCGGATGATCTCATCGGACGTATTGCTGAGATCGAACTAATTGGTCGTCCGTGAAGAAGGACTAAGCCACTGATCGGGAATCTCGATTTGGGCTAAGGGGCATTTCCAGATTGCAAGGTTTTGATGCTTTGGGCGTCAGAACCTTGCGATTTGGTTTTCGTGGATTCCCTCGAAGCGGGAAGCATGATTCCTTGTCTGCATCGGAGGGAACGATGCGGCCGAAGAAGCACAAGACGACGGGATCGAACGATCTGTTCCGGGCTCGGCTCGACCAGATCATCAATATGAAGCACGAGCTGGTTCTGCTCGCCGGCAAGGTCGATTGGGACTGGATCGACGGCGAGATCGCGCCGCTCTACAGCGAGAACGGCAGGCCCGGGATCGAGACGCGCTTCATGATCGGTCTGCTGTTGCTCAAGCACATTTACGGGCTGTCCGATGAGGAGGTGTGCGAGCGCTGGGTCCATGACCCATACTTCCAGTTCTTCACCGGGGAAGAGTTCTTTCAGCACACGTTCCCGCACGAGCGCTCGGACCTGAGCCATTGGCGCAAGCGGCTTGGCGACAAGCTGGAGTTGCTGCTGGCCGAGAGCTTGCGGGTAGCGCACGAGGCCGGTGCATTACGCAGCCAGGACCTCAAGCGGGTTACGGTCGACACCACGGTGCAGCCGAAGGCCATCACCTTTCCGACCGATGCCAAGCTGCTGCATGCGGCCATCAAGGGGCTCAACCGCCTGGCGATCAGGCACGGCGTCAGGCTGCGGCAATCCTATGCTCGCATCGCCAAGGCCGCCGCGATGATGGCCGGCCGCTACGCCCATGCCAAACAGTTCAGGCGGCATCAGCGGCAGTTGCGTATCCTGCGTAGCCGGCTGGGCCGGATCATCCGCGACATCCGCCGCAAGATCGAAGGCCAGCCAGCACTGGAGCAGGCGTTCGCCCTCCCGCTCGGCCGGGCCACGCAGATCCGCTCGCAGCAGCAGCGCCAGCGCGGCTGGAAGCTCTATTCCTTCCATGCCCCGGAAGTGGAGTGCATCGGCAAGGGCAAGGCCAGCGCGCCTTACGAGTTCGGCGTGAAGGCCTCCATCGTCACCAACAACCGCCGGGCTCCCGGTGGCCTGTTCGTGCTGCACGCCAGCGCACTGCCCGACAACCCCTACGACGGTCACACCTTGCGGGACGTCATTGACCGCACCGAGACACTCACCGGCTGTCCGATCGAGCGGGCCTATGTCGACAAGGGATACCGCGGCCACGACGCACAAAATCCCCGTCGCGTCTTCATCTCCGGCCAGAAGCGCGGCGTTTTCGGTGTCATCAAGCGCGAGCTGCGCCGCCGCTCCGCCATCGAGCCCATCATCGGACACCTGAAGGCGGAAGGCCACCTCGGGCGCTGCTACCTCAAAGGCCGCGCCGGCGATGCCGCCAACGTCGTCCTCTCAGCCGTCGGACACAACTTCCGCCGCATCCTCGCCTGGCTGAGATATCTCTTGTGCCTGTTCCTGGCCCAGCTATGGCGCACGCTCGCCCGGCCAGCCTCGATCAATCCGGCTTCTTAACGGACGACTAATTGCTGAGATCGAACTAAATGAATCGGCGGCGATCTGTGTTGAGCAGATGGACGACGAAATCACGCTCGTCATTGCAAGCATTGTCGGCGTTCACTTCCAAGTGACAGTGGAGCAGGCGCTTGAGTTGTCGCGGGCCTTAGCTGTAGCTGCGGAGAATGCGGAAAAATTCCGTAAGTCAGCCAAGACGTAGCGGCTACTTCTTAATCGAGTGCTCTTGCATAAACCGCGCGGCCCTAACGCGCGCTCGCTCCATCATGTCTTCCTTCGCTTTCGCAGTGGCAAGCTCTGATTCAAGCCGCTCGAAGATCGGGAGATAGACTTCACCGCCTTGTGGCGACTGATCCATTAGGATCGCAAGACAATCCAAGCAACGCTCCAGTGTATCGACCGTGATTGGTTCGTCACTGCGGATCGCGAACCGTTTGGTCATCATTCGCCTACGCTGTCCGCGTCAATAGGGAGCTTGCTCCGCTCCCACTCCAATAACTCGGATAGAAGCCAGAACCTGGTGCGGCCACCGAGGCGCGTCGACGGTTGCGGAAAGGCCGCATCGCGCATGCGCCGGAATAGCCAAGTGTTCGATACGCTGCCGTAGCGCTCGCGAACTTGCTTGGCGTTGAGATACTGATCTGTCGCGAGGGCGTTGAGATCAACGGTCGACACGGGCGCCACCGAATCGTTGCTGCCGCCGCACGCTGGAATGGGAGTGTGGCTTTACAATAGGGCAGCACCCACATCCCTATGGACGCGCCGAAGCGCCCCGATAGGTGTGGGCAGCTAGGCCTTCGGTTTCGCCAGCCTCACACCAGGGCCGCCATCGATCGATTGACCATCTGCCAGGAAGATGGCGCCGGCAGATTCGAGGGCGGCGCGGATGGCGGCTATCGAATGACCCGGTGCCGTCGCGTCGGTCTCAACCCTCGTCACGGTGTTTCTGTGCACACCCGATTTCTCCGCAAGGTCTCGAACGGTCCAGTTCAACAAACCGCGCGCCGCCCTAATTTGTGCACTTGTCACCATGGTTAATTCCTGTATAGTGCATTTGTCACCATAGAGGTGATAGATGCACAATAAAGGAACCCGCCCAATGCTGCAAGCCGCCTCATTTCCGTCCGCTGAACGACCCACCACCCTTTCGCAGTTTCTCTACACCCATCGCCGATTGACCGACCTGGCCCGTGGGCCGCTTCCCAGCGAGATCGTTGAGGAGATGACCCACACCGCATGCGGAATTGCGGAGAGGATCCTTGAGGCGCCCGCCGCAGACTGGCGGGATCTGAGCAAGAAAGCCCTGCTGCTGCTCGACGAATTGCCCTACGAGCAGGAGTGGCTCGATCGTATGTGAATGCGGATCGAAATTTGACCCCTCAATCAGTCTATCTCGTGGGCTAACGTCTTGATTTTTCAAGTGCCGGAAAAGTGACCCCGGCGCCGATCGGCGTCGGACCCCCGCGCCGATTCACAGAAGCATGCGAAAACCATCGAGGCTCGCGGCGAAGACGTTGTCCAGCCGCATCAAGAAGCCGGATATACGTCAGTAGTTGTGGCCGTCGATCCTGATCAAGTCGGTCGTTGCAATCGGGCGGGGTCCATATGGGGTCCGGACGCCGATCGGCGTCCCAAGTGCTTGATGGGTCAATGTTCAGCGTCGATTCACAAAGATGTTGGCTGGAGATAGTCCTCGCCGCGAAAGCTGGCCGTACGCCTCACCGATGAGGAGCAGTATTTTGTCTCTGAATCTTCGGTCTATCGGCTGTTGACGGCGAAGCGCGCAGGCACATGCGCCATGCTGTCTTGGCGCGGCAATTGTCGTCATCAGGTTCTCGACAGCTTCCCCATTTAAGTTTAACAAACATACAGGGCTGATCCCCTTGGAAGAACATCCGCTGCCGATGCTCACGGTGCGTGCCTGCCGGCGCTGTAAAGGGCGGTTTGTTGCTGATTGCCCGGCATGTCAGATCGATAGCCCAGGTTCATATTTGAAGAGGACGGATGGATTTCCCCTTGACCAAGTCGGTGCATGAACAATCGGGCAGCACGGGTCCGCAAGAGAGCTCACCCGCGGCTCCGTCTGCAGCCGCGGCGACCTTTGAGCGGCAATTGAGAGAGATCAGCAGTTCAGGTGTGGGTGGTGGAGCAATGCCGGCCGCCGCTGCGCTGCAGCCGGCTCAATCAACGGAGGTTTTGATAGGGAGGCAGTGCAATCAGATCCTTTACTCCGAGGATGCTCGCCTTATCTCGGGGCTTGAGAAGGCCCTTACGAAGGGCGGGGCCGCCAAAGGCACCACCAATAACTATTTACGTGTTCTTCGCGGCTTTGGCCATTGGCTCTCCGCAAATAACAAAAAGGGCATCTCTGCTCGGCTCGACGACAAAAAATCGCTGTCTCAAGATGCGCGCGAGTTCAGCGGAGAGGGTGAGCCCTGGAAACTTCTTACAGCAATAGGTCATCTCCGAAATTCGCAGTCGACCGGCGAAGTCGTGCCGATCACACGCCACGTTGAGGTAAATCCTTATCAGCAGGACGCGGAACTCATCAAAGAGTACCAAAACGAAGTAGCGTCAGAGATGGGCAAGAGGGATGCAACCGCTCTTCGCAATTTCAGCGACTACCTGCGTGACAACAACAAGAAGGGTATTGTTGGTCGGCTTCGCGGCGAGTTGTTAAATGAAGATGTTAAGAGCTATAAGAAAGTCTCCGCTTTTCGTTCGAAAATCGGTGTCGCGCTGGATCGTCTCCGAAAATCGTCGGCCGGCGCTAAGGCGATGGATCTCGAGCGCAATATTGATCCCGAAGACGCGGCCCTGAAGGAGTCGAGGCAGGTCGGCGACGCCGCTGCGCAGCACAGTTCGTCGCAGAAAGCTGGCAGTTGGCCAGAGGAATTGCTTCCTGCGGAAGGCCATGATCAGAATTTGCTTTTGGGGCCGATGGACGAACCCGGCGCGTCGTCCTCGGCGCCGCAGCCGACTCAGTCAACTGGGATTTTGAGAGGGAGGAGGAGACGGCCTCTTTATCCCGAGGATGCTGCCCTTATTTCGGGGCTTGAGAAGGCCCTCATCAAGGGCGGGGCCGCCGAAGGCACCGCCAAGGACCATGTACGTACTCTTCTCAGCTTTGGCCAGAGGCTCTACGCAAATAACAAAGATCCCATTGCTGCTCGGCTCGACGACGAAAAGTCACTGACCGCTGATGCGCGCGAGTTGTTCGAAAAGCGTCCCGCGACACTCCATAGGGCAATAGACCATCTCAGGACCTCGCGGTCGACGGGCGGAATCGTGCCGATCGCAGGCCGCACTGAGTTGCATCCTTATCCCCAGGACGCGGCACTCATCAAAGAGTACAAAAACGAAGTAGCGACAGATGCCGGCAAGAGGGATGCAACTGCTCTTCGCAATTTCAGCGACTACCTGCGTGACAACAACAGGCCGGGCATTGCTGCTGGGCTCGGCACGTCGTTTGATGGAGATGTCGAGAGCTATAGGAAGGTCGCCGGTGCTGATTCCAGGATTGGTGCCGCACTGGCTCGTCTCCGAAAATCGCAGGCCGGCGCTGAGGCGATGGAGCACGAGCGCCATATTGATCCCGAAGAGGCGGCCCTGAGGGAGTCGAGGCGGGTCGGCGACGCCGCTGCGCAGCACATTGCGTCGCAGAAGGGTGGCAGTTGGCCAGAGGAATTGCTTCCTGCGGAAGGCCATGATCAGGATTTGCTTTTGGGGCTGATGGATGAACCCGGCCCGTCGTCCTCGGCGCCGCAGTCGGCTCAGTCAACTTGGATTGTGATAGGGAAGAGGAAGCAGCCTCTTTATTCCGTGGATGCTCCCCTTATTTCGGGGCTTGAGAGGGCCCTCATCAAGGGCGGGTTCAGCAAATCCGCTGCCGAGCAGCACGGAGGTTCCCTTCGTAGCTTTAGCCGTTGGCTTTTCGCAAAAGAAAAACCGAGCATTCGTGATCGGCTCGACAATAAGTCGCTGACCGATGGCGGTGAGGTGCTCGAGTTCACCGGAGAGGGTAATCCAAAGAGACTCGTTCAGGCAATCGACTATCTCCGGACCTTGCGGTCGACGGGCGAAGTGCCGATCTCACGACGCGCTAAGCTGAATCCTCACCCCCAGAACGTGGCCTTTATCAATCCCGAAGACACGGTACTGATGGAGCCGAGGCGCGTCGACGCCGCCGCTGCGCAGCACAGCGCGTCGCAGGAAACTGGCCGTCGGCCAGAGGAGCTTCCCGCGGAAGGCCGCGATCAGGATTTGCTTTTGGGGCTGATGGACGAACCCCGCTCGTCGTCATCTCTCGAGCCAGCCGCGCGCCATGACCAGGCACCGGATCCCGGAGAGCCCGACCGCCAGCAGTCCCCGGACGAGCCGATGGCTGCGCTTGCCAGGAGCAACCGCCTGCCAAGCGAGGAGGTCCTCATCAACGATGAGCATGACACAGCTGAGTTGAGGCCAGCGAAGAGGCAGAGGACCCTAAACAATCCGCAAGGCGTTGCCGGCGAGCGGCAGCTGAGCGAGATCGCCAATTCAGGCGGCCAGCCGACACCGGCGCCTACCCATCAACAGGGTACGTCGTCATGGGAGACGCAGCCGATGCTGCTGCGGAGCGGCTACGAAGATGTCACGGCGCCGCATGCGGTCGCGATGTACGTCGGGGGCGCCGCTGCGCAGCACAGCGCGCGGCAGCGAGCTGTCAGTCGGCCATTGGTCCTCCCGGAAGGTTACGATCAGGATCTGCGCTTAATGGTGGAAGACGGCCCATCGTGGCCCGAGGTTCCTCCTGAGCAGGCGCAGGACATAGTCCAAGCTGGGCAGGAACCTGCCCGGCCGACCGTGGAAGCAGCGCCAACGCACTCTGCCAGGGCTCGCTCAAATACCTACGGCGGTATTGAGGTGTCGTTTAATCCGAATTCGCCCGCATCATTTGAGTTGCGTGACAATGCTTGGAGCCCGGCGCCTGGCTTTCCGCCGCCGTTTGCCGGGCCGGTACCGGGGCATCACCAGGGCGCTCAACAGCTCGGCTCGCCGCAGGGGCTTTCTCCGGTGTCCGCCCACTCGGACGATGACGCTTTGGCGTGGTTGAGCGAGGAGCTTGCGCGGCAGATGCAAGAACCGGCATCACCATCAACTGCCAGGGCTCAGGATCTCTATCGTGGATTTGAGGCACTCCTTGATCCGGATGTGGCCGAGTTGGATGACAGTGCTCACTTTGCGCCAGCGCCTTCTGCCAGGGCTTGCTCAGACACCTACGGCGGTCTTGAGGTATCGTTTAATCCGAATTCGCCCACATCATTTGAGTTGCGCGACAATGCTTGGAGCCGGGCGCCTGGCTTTCCGCCGCCGTTTGCCGGGCCGGTACCGGGGCATCACCAGGGCGCTCGACAGCTCGGCTCGCCGCAGGGGCTTTCTCCGGTGTCCGCCCACTCGGACGATGACGCTTTGGCGTGGTTGAGCGAGGAGCTTGCGCGGCAGATGCAAGAACCGGCATCACCATCAACTGCCAGGGCTCAGGATCTCTATCGTGGGTTTGGGGCACTGCTTGATCCGGATGCGGCCGAGTTGGATGACAGTGCTCACTTTGCGCCAGCGCCTTCTGCCAGGGCTCGTTCAGACACCTACGACGGTCTTCCATTGGTTGATCTGACCGCGCCCGCACCGTCCCCATTGCGCGACGATATCGTGCGGCGGTTTCCGATCACCTCCTCCGATGCTCAGATCGGGGCGTTGAATCCGATAGCCTTGTCCCACAACCGCGGGCTGGTGCTCGAGGACACGGAATGGCTGGGCGACGAGCATATCCTCAGGGATTACCAGCTTCAGGAGCTGGATTTGCAGAGGAGCGATTCGGATCTCGCCGCCCGGACGCGGTTCGTAGATCCCCTCGAAGCGCTGCGGCTGCGCCTGGGCGCGGAGAGCGACGTGCTACGCGTATTCCATCGCATCGTCCATGATCGGCGTGATAACGATACAGCCGACTTCCTGTTGCTGCCAGTGAACGATGCCAGTGCTACGGACCGCGGCAGGCATTGGTCGCTGCTGTTCGTTGATCGCAGCAACCGGCAACGGCCTGTCGCCTATCACTACGATTCCTACGGGAGATACAACGAGACGCATGCAAGACAACTCGCAGAAAGGCTGAACCTCGCCCTGCAGCCCGCCGGCATGGCCCAGCAGCAGAACACTTATGATTGCGGCGTCTTTGTCGTGGACGGCACGCGGGAGCTGGTTAGGCAATTGGCGCAAGGACGGGAGCCAGACCAGCTGAACCTCAGCAACGTCGTTGCCAATCGGCAGGCACTGCAAGCGCGACTCAGGGGTTGATGTCGCCGTGGGCGGACCCTCGCGGCGCTTCTCTTTGAGCTTGAATGACGGCTGGAAGAAGTTCACCAGCAGGCGCGCCGCGGCGTAGAGACGTGCCATCACGCGGGCCGTCTCGCCCCCGTCGAAGCGCCCGTATCCGACGAGCCGCCGGACCACCGACAGCGCGATGCGGTTGTCGGCAAGGGCGAGCGCGCGACGCTGCGCTTCGGAAAGACCGGTCAGCTGACCGGCGCCTCGAGGAGACCGAGCTTTCGCGCGGCCAGGTATCGGCCTTCGCCCGCGATGATCGTGCCATCGCTGTCGACGAGCAGCGGGTACCGTCAAGTTAACGAATTGGAGCGGCCGAGGGGTAGACGACCGGCATGCCGACCGCCCGGGACCCTCTTTATCGCCGCCATCGCTTCCCATCGGAAGTGATCAGCTATGCCGTTTGGTTGTATTTCCGGTTTCCCAGCGGCTCATGAAGAAGCTCTTGAAATCCGCCGGCACGCCGCCGCGCGTGATGATCACGGACAAGCGTTCGCACGGCGCTGCGAGGGCGAAGATGGGCTTTTTCGTCGAACATCGCCAGCACAGAGCTCTCAACAATCGGGCTGAGAATTCTCATCAGCCGACGCGGCAACGCGGCGGATCATGAAGCGTTTCAAATCGTCCCGTCAGGCTCAACGGTTTCTGTCACTTCACGTTCCAGGCATCGTAAGTGGATCCGTAATCCCCGGGAAATTGACGAAACCTCAGACTCTCTCCTCAGCAGAGGTGTATCCGCGCCTGCGCTTGGCGCGCTCCAGCCGTCCGAATGCTTCGCCCGCTTCAGCGCTGGCATCGAAAGTCTGCACCATCGTCTGGCCGGTCGTGCCGATCCGGCCCCAGTCGCGGATCAGCGAGACCCCGCCGAACAAGGTCGGTTGGATCGAAAGCAAGTAAAACCGCCGCATGTTGCGGGTGGTGTCGATGCGGCGAAGGTGAAGCGGCCCTAGCTTAAGGTTCGGCATGCATGGATTCTCGCTTCCTGTGGAAGCGAGGTCCAATGCTTTCTATGAATCGATCAGGGCCAAACGATTCATTCTCTCGCTACATCAATTGCACCAGGCGGGTGTCTTCGGACTGTGGCGATGATGTGGAGGCTCCACGGCCCGATTTGAACCCCACCGTCTCGCGGCAAAACCGAGACCGCAGTCTGAACTGATCGAGAAGCTCACTGAATCGCGCCGGAGCTCGGTCCAAGCATTGTCGATCCAGCAGCCTCAGCAAGGTTTGAAAGCTGACTAGGTGACATCGGTGCAGCCGTTGAGCGATCGACGGAGCAATTGCGGACGAACGGGAAATCGAAGTCCGGACACGGGTGAATTATGGAATGACACCCGGGCACTTCTTTGCCGGTGCTGCTGCAGAGAATCAAGCGCGCGATGTGGTCGGACATCGCCGACCTGCGTCTGGCAGCCCGACCAACCTTATGGGGTGTTGAAGAAGCGCGCGGCCTCTTAAAGGCCGCATTCTCTGTGGTAGGGCAGTATCTGAAAGCGCGTATGGCCGCGCAACCTGAGGCGAGAGGAGGATTCCGATGTTCGAGGCTAAAGACTATCGCGTGTGCTGCCATCACTTTGTCACCCCGACCGACCGCGCCGTCTACCCGGCGCAAGAGCCCTTACTAACCTACTCTGAGGCCCTCCGGCAGGTGCAGACCGAGCAGGCCAAGGGCTACATGGTGGCCTGGGTCATCGATCGCACCGGAGCAGGCGCCACCAATGAGATTGGTGGTTCGAACGCATCGGTTCGACGTTGATCGTAAGCGCAGCTCTGGCCCTTGGATTGGCGCTTGACGTCTGTTTTGATTACGGTGTGAGCCGGCACGGCTTCCACTTTTCCGACAACGTTGACGCTGGCCTCAAGCGCCTGCCTGTCGTCGAACCACTTTTTAGAGCTTGATCACATGATCGCAGCCGCGCCGAAGATCGAAGAGGCTGCAATGCCGTTTCCACGCCGAGTCACAAGCAGAAGAAACTCAACCAGGACTCGCGCTGGTCAGCGTCATCAGAAACTGTGCACGCTCGACAGGACGATCGAGCCAGTGCGTCGAGGTCTATTCCTGCATAGGAGGACGCGGCGAGGCGGCGGGAAAGTTGGAAGGTTGGGATCCAGCAAGGTCCCGATTCGCGCGCTGTACCTCGGCGGTCCCAAACACGAGGACGCAGAGAGGTCTGTTTTGGGCGCGGGATTTTGGCTGGGACACGAGCCCGTCAGAGCGTTGCCGCCGTCGCTCTGAAATGGTCGGGAAACCTTCCGATCGTGCGAGACTCTTATCTAACCTCACTTGTGATCCGCTCCCCTCGAGACTTTTGGAAGATATCCCAACTGCCGTTCCAGAGCAGCTAAGGTTCGACGGGCCGAATCCAATCTCGCAGTCGCCTCGACCAGGTCGGCCCATGTTTTATCCGACCGTGCAACCGCCGTGGAGCCGGTCTCAAACAGGTTGTTGTTGAGATGCGGGGCCGCTTCGCCTCGCAGGGCACGCTCCAAATCGAGCAGGGTGCTCGTCAGCGCTCGATGCGCGCACGCGTCCTCTCGTTCCAGGTTTTCCGCCACGTCGAGCGCCGCACGATAGTGTCGTATCGCTGCAACGACTCTGCTCTCGAGGTCGGGCTCATCGCTCATCTGCTTTTCTCTCCACGAATCTTTGAGCAATTTGTGTCGGTCTGAACGAGCAAAAATTGTAAGCGGAGCTTTTCTCCCATTTGATTGACTGGTTTCGCTTCGGCTTTCGCTCTGCGATCCTTGGCTTGTCAGAGAGCCGAGAGGAGACTGAAGGCGATGGAACAATCGGGGGAGGAAGCCGAAGCTGATGGCTTTGTGGGGAAGCTTACGCGCCGGACGCGTTCTGGATGCCGGTTATGGTCTGCGGAGATCAAGGGGCGCGCTGTTTTCGAGAGCATGAAGCCCGACGCCCGGGTATGTGATGTCGCACGGCGTTATGGTGTGAAGGCCCAGCAGTTGACGACGTGGCGCAGATTGGCGCGTGCTGGCCGGCTCGCATTGGTCACGGACGACGCGGCGGATTTCGTGTCGATCGAGCTGAGCGATCCAGTGGCGCCAGGCAAGAGCGAGGGCCCGTCGAGATTACGATTGGCAAGGTTTCGGTCCGCCTGGATGCGGACGTGTCGGCGGTGCGGATCGCGGAGATGGTGACTGCGATCGAGCGCGGCGCATGATCATTCCGGCGCAGGGACTGCGGATTGTGCTTGCTGTGCGTCCTGTTGACTTCCGGTGCGGGCACGACGCGCTGGCCGGTCTTGTGCAAAACACACTTGGGCTCGATCCGCATTCGGGCCTGATCGTGGTTTTTCGTTCGAAGCGCGCCGACCGGCTGAAGATTTTGCTATGGGACGGCACGGGCCTCGTTTTGGTCTACAAGCGCCTTGGCCGCGATGGTCGTTTCGAGTGGCCGCAGATCAGCGACGGCGTCATGCATCTGACGCGCGTGCAGTTCGAAGCGCTGTTTGAAGGGCTGAACTGGAAGCGAGTGGGCGAACGGATTGTCGCGACGCCAGCTGCGGCGAACTGACTCAGACCCGACAACCTGTTTCGCGCGGGGCTTTGGGATGATAGCTTGCGGATGTGCCGCCGTCCCCCATTGATCCCGCCCGTCTTGCAGCGCTGCCCGCCGATTTGCGCGCGCTCTTCCGCGCGCAGGAAGCGATGATTGAAGCCGAGCGTCGTCGCGCAGACGATGAATGCTCGGCGCGCCTTCATGTCGAGAGTGAACTGGCTGCGTCCAAAGAGAGCGTCGAACGCCTCGAACTGCTCGTGAAGGAGTACGAGAGAGCTGGCCCCGGTTGTTTGGACAGCGCCCCGCTGGATTTAAGTGGATTCCTGCCGGGTTATGCTGAACGCGGGGCTTTACGATTTTGTCGTTGCGTCGGGAGGGCGTAGCCCGACCAGAGCGACGACAAAATCGTCGGCGACGGTCATGCGGCCATCACCATAGCTTGCGTGCCGAAGTAAGCCTCGTCGGGCGTGCGCCCGTCAAGGCTCGAGTGAGGGCGTCCCTGATTGTAGAAGGCCAGATACTTGGCAATTGACGCTCGCGCCTCGGACACGCTGTCGTAGGCGCGGAGATAAACTTCTTCGTATTTGACCGTGCGCCAGAGCCGCTCGACAAACACGTTGTCGCGCCAGGCGCCCTTGCCGTCCATGCTGATGGCGATCTTCGCGTCCAGCAGCACATCGGTGAACTCGAGGCTGGTGAACTGGCTGCCCTGATCCGTGTTGAAAATCTCGGGCCTGCCGTGCTTCGCCAACGCCTCCTGGACCGCTTGGACGCAGAAGGCCGCCTCCATTGTGATCGAGACGCGATGGGCCAGGACCCGTCGGCTGAACACATCGACGACCGCCGCGAGATAGACGAAGCCACGCCGCATCGGAATGTAGGTGATGTCCATTGCCCACGCATGGTCGGGCCGCTCGATCTTCAATCCGCGCAACAGGTACGGGTAGATCTTGTGACCCGGAGCCGGCTTGCTCGTGTTCGGGCGACGATAGACCGCCTCGATCCCCATGCGCTTCATCAGCGTCGCGATGTGGCGGCGACCGGCGTATACCCCCTCCCGCCGCAGCAACGATCGCAGCATACGCGCTCCCGCGAAGGGATAATCGAGATGCAGCTCATCGAGCCGACGCATCAAGGCAAGGTCCTCGGCCGAAACTGGCCGAGGTTCATAGTAGACCGTGCTGCGAGCCAGCTTCAGGACCTTCGCCTGGCGCACGATAGAAAGATCATGACCGCGGTCGATCATCGCTTTGCGCTCAGCAGGCCCGCCTTGGTGAGCGCGCCGGACAAAAAATCGTTTTCCAACGCCAGCTCGCCGATCTTGGCATGCAACGCCTTCAAATCGACCGGCGTCTCGGCCGATGTCTTGTCATGCCCAAACACGCCGGCGGCGCCTTCCAGGAGCTGGTTTTTCCAGATCGTGATCTGGTTCGGATGAACATCAAACAGTTGCGCCAGCTCCGCCAGTGTCTTGTCTCCTTTGACCGCAGCCAAAGCAACCTTCGCCTTGAATGCCGGAGAATGCGTCCGGCGGCTCTTCTTCGTCATCTTCGCTCCTGATTCGCAGCAAGAATCCTCGCCGCTGTCAGGCAGAAAATCCACTCAAGCTACTGTCCGAATTTGCGGGGCCAGCTCTCTCGACGATGGTTGCGTTGAGTTGGACACCAATCCCGTCGAAAATCAAATCAGGCCGCTGACTCTGACGCGTAAAAATAGTTTATTTGCTGGTCACGACGAAGGTGGTCGTTCATGGGCGCGCATAGCTTCGCTCATCGCCACCTGCAAAATCAACAGCGTGGAGCCCTACGTCTGGATGAAAGCGACGCTCAAAGCGATCGCAACCGGTCACCCGCAGTCCCGGATCGACGAGCTGGTCGTTCGGCCGCACCTCGTAATTCTCCGTCGTTGCCGCCTCCATACCCCCCGCCAACGATTTGCAAACACGTTGATCAACAGACTGCAATCCCCACGCCAAACCTTTGCGAATGGGACGCGAACGTCGCTTACGGTTCTTCAGCGTCTGATGCCAGCGCTCGATCTTTCCCTGGGTCTGAGGATGGTACGGAGCGCCGCGCACGTGCTGCATGCCCTTCTGGTCGAGCCACTCGGCCAGATCATCCGCCACGTAACTCGAACCATTGTCGCTGAGAAGCCTTGGCCGGTGCGCGACGGCGCCGTCGTCTTGTCCTTGATCTCGTTCGCGGCCTTGATCACCACATAGACCGGGCTGGTGATGAGGTCATGCGCCTTCAGCAGCCGATAGACCGACGCCTCGGATACAAAGTACTTTCGTTCGTCGGTGAACCGCACGGCCAGCTCGCGTGGCGACAGCTCAGGTAACTCCAGCGCCAGGTCGATGATCTAGCCCCGCACATCGTCCGGGATGCGGTTCCAGACCCGGTCTGGTCGAGACCGATGATCGGCCAGAGCGGCGATGCCGCCCTCGCGGTAACGATCATGCTAGCGATAGAATGTGGCGCGCGGGATCCCGAGCTTGTCCAGCGTGCGCTTGGCCGGAGGTGCGATTGCTCGACCAAATGGATGAATCTCGGCCTTCTCTGAGGCGGGATACCTCATGCCTCGTCCTCCCCATCTCCGTTCATACTTTTTTTGAGCAGACGGTTCTCCAGCGTCAGATCGGCGACGGCCTCCTTCAAGGCGCCGGCCTCCCGGCGGAGGTCCTTCACCTCGCCGGAGGTCGCAGCTCGTGCCGTGTCGCCGGCCAGGCGGCGCTTGCCGGCCTCGAGAAACTCCTTGGACCAGCCGTAATAGATCGAGGCGGCAATGCCTTCTCGGCGACAAAGCTCGGAGATGTTCTCCTCGCCGCGCAATCCTTCTAGTACCCGGAATCAGAGCTGAGTGATACGGCGGCCTTTGAAACGGCGTTGACGGACCTTTTTCTTGGTCCAGACGAAGGGCTCGGCTCTGTCGTTGTATGCGTTGACGTAGGCATCGATGTGTTCCTGAAGCTGCTTGAGGCTCGTGAAGGAGGTGCCGCTGAGCGACTGCCCCTGCAAGGGAAAACCATACTTCGACCTGATTGAGCCATGACGCACTTGTCGGCGTGAAATGAAATTGCACGTTGGGGTGGGCCTTGAGCCAGTCCTCGTTCTTTTTATGGGTGTTGAGGTTGTCGAGGATGACGTGAAGCTTGCGGTTCGGAAAAGCCGCGGTGACGCTGTTCATGAAATCGAGAAACTCGACGCGGCGCCGGCGTTTTGAATGGGTCGCGATGATCTTTCCGGTGGCGACTTCGAGCGCCGCAAACAATGTTGTGGTGCCATGCCGCTTGTAATCGTGGCTTTGGCCGGTCAAGGCGCGGCCATTGGGCAACTTCAGATAACCCTGCGCTCGCTCCAAAGCCTGGATCGAGGGCTTCTCGTCCACGCACAGCACAATGGCCTTCGCCGGCGGCGCGACATAGAGGCCGACAACATCGGCGGCTTTGGCCGTAAAGTTCGGGTCGTTGCTCTCGCACCAGGACTTGCGAGCCACCAGGTCAATCTTGTGGCTGCGCAGGAACCGCCAGACATATTGGACATCGACATCGCCCAGCGCCTCGGCCAGCAGGGGGCCGGTCCAGCGCGCAAACCCTTGCGGTGGCGGCTTATCCAGCAGCTTCAGAATCCGCTTGTCGGTCGTCTTCGTATAGATCGGCTGCTTGCCAGGCCGCGGCTTGTCTTGCAGCCCTTCAAGGCCATGGTCGGCATAGCGATGCCGCCAAAGGCTGACAATCCGCGGCTGGACCCCAACTTCCTTGGCGATCGACCGGGTGCTGCGCCCATCCGCCGCCAACAGAACTATCCGCGCCCGCTTCAAATCGCGCTGCAACGTCACCGGTGAGCGACAGCACGCCTCAAGCACCTTGCGATCTTTCCTCGAAAGGTGGACTTCTCTTGCTTCGGGTATCATCCCGACCTTGAATCACGACTCACGTTCCAAGAAAAGTGGGTACTAGTATTCACTCGCGTCCGGCTGGTGACACAATGTCGGCAACCCGACTCTGCGTCTCGTGCTGCGCAGAAGAGACGCATCATCCTATTGTCATTGAAGCTTAACTACACAGAGTCTCTGGTGGCACATCAATTGCTAGTCCAGACTTTGCCCGGGGATCAGTTCCGGTCCACGCGCTGGGGAGAATCAGCTATGACGAACAAGATGCTAGGCCGATCTGCGCAAGCTCGCGTCGCCACCGGAAGACGTCCGGTGGTCGAGATACCGTCCTCATCACAAGATCAACAAGGAGTTGTTCATGCTGACAACCCCGGAGGCGCGGGTTTGCGCACCTCATCACGGCCTATCGCGCACGGCCTGCGGCCGCACACCGCGGTCATGAATTTCATCGAGGGCGCGCGCGCCATTACCGAGAGTGAGCTGCAAGCCAACAACATCACGCAGTATCACGCCACAAATTTTTATCGCGATCAGATCACCAACAGTGGCTACTACGACCAGCTTAAATACATTGTAGAGCCCACAATTGCTGAGTTCAAGAGTCCCGGAAGTCTTGACACCAGCGGCGAGCATGACAATACCGTCGTGCCCGGGCTTCAGCACAAATACGCGCAGACCGGTCTGCTGCTGGTAACGGACCGTTGCGCGTCCTATTGCCGTTACTGCTTTCGCAAACGCATCGTCGGCAAGGACTCCGATGAGATCGCGCCCGATTTCGCCCGGGTCGCGCAGTATATCGCCGGCCATCCTGAGATGACGAACGTGCTGCTATCTGGAGGCGACCCGTTCGTGCTCAGCACCGCTAAGCTCGGCAAGATTCTTGATCATCTGCTACCGATCCCGCACTTGGAGTCAATTCGATTCGGCACAAAAATAGTCGCCTTCGCACCCAGGCGGTTTGAGGATCCCGCACTCCCGGCGTTGTTCCGGCGGATCAGTGAAGCGGGAAAGACCGCAGTGATCGTCGCGCATTTCGACCACATCGGCGAGATCTCGGTCGATGCGGAGCGCAACATTCGCGCGCTACGCGCACAGGGCGTGCAGTTTCTGAATCAGTCCGTGCTTCTGGCGAAAGTCAACGACGATCCCGAAATCTTGGCGGCGACCTTTGCAAAGTGTCACCAAATGGGCGTCCGCCCTTATTATCTTTTTCAAGGCAGGCCGGTGAAAGGCGCATCGCACTTTCAGGTCTCGCTGCGGCGCGGTATAGAGATCGCGCGCGGCATCAACCGACGTCTCAGCGGTATCCAGAAGACGTTCAAATACATCATGTCCCATTACACGGGGAAGATCGAGGTTCTCGACCTTGGTGCCGATGGCCGCGTGTATATGCGATATCATCAAAACAAGATTCCCGAAGAACTCGGAAAGGTCTTTTCCCGGCGGCACGTCGAGGGCGCCTGCTGGTTGGACGATTTGCCCGAAGGCTGAGATCGAAATGCGCGCGATGCTGATGCCCAACTTGGAGCGCGTGGAGCTCGACGGCCCTGCCGCTTCCGTAGGGCAGCGCCACGAGGCTGTGGTGACGGCTTTCCCGAACGCTACCGAAGCCGGGGTGGAAATCCTGCGCGCCGGCGGAAACGCGATCGACGCCGCTGTGGCCGCCGCCTGGGCGCTTTGCGTGTGCGAACCCAGTGCATCGGGTCTGGGCGGGCAGACCGTGTTGCTCGTCCGTTTTGCGGATGATCGAATTCGGATCATCGACGGACATTCCCGTGCGCCCGCAGCCGCTTCGCTCGACACGATCAAAGCGGGCCAGCAGCGGCGCGGGTATCGCTCCTGCACGATTCCATCGACTCCCGCGACGCTGGACTGGGCGCACAGGAAATACGGCGTGCTCAGCCGCGAAACTGTGATGGCGCCAGCGATCCGCATTGCGGAAGAAGGCTATCCGATCACGCCATTGCAGCACCGACAAGCCCGATGGGTGGCCGATGATCTGCGAGCATCGCCGGCCGGTGAGCTGTTTCTCCAAGACGGTCTGCCACCGGAAATCGGCCACATGTTTCGACAACCGGAGCTCGCGGGCACGCTTCGCCGGTTGGCCGATTTCGGCACCGAGGACTTCTATCACGGCGGAATTGCCCGGCAGATCGCAGCCGATATGCGAGCGGCCGGCGGTCTCATCACCGAAGAAGATCTAGCAAGCTGCGGTCCGCCCGCACAGGTGGAGCCGGTTTCGACGTCCTATCGCGGCCATCGGATTCTCAGCATCCCGCCGCCTAGCGGCGGACTGCAACTCTTGTTTGCACTTAACATCATCGCGCAGATATCAGCGACAAACTCGGAGTCATCCGACGATAGCTGGCACGAAGCGATCGCGCTCGCGTCATCCGCCGTCTTTCGCGAGCGGGAGCTCCGCCCGTTGCTGCCCGATGATCTCATTCCGCAATCGCGTCAAGGGCGGTTGAGCGAAGATTACGCGCGGCAAGTCGCAGATAGCATCCTGGCGCCGCAAAGTACCAAAGAGCTCGCGACCGACAGTGCCGAAGAACCGGGCGATACGACCCATCTTTCGGTCTGCGATCGAGATGGCATCATTGTAGTGCTGACACAGTCTATCCAATCGGTGTTCGGCGCCAAGGTGGCACACCGGGATCTGGGTTTCCTCTACAACAATTATCTGTGCACGTGTCCCCGCCTTTCTCACCCCTATGAGCTCGGACCAGGTTGTCGACCGCGCTCGAACATGGCCCCAACGCTGGTGTTACAGGGCGCCACCGGCCGCCCGCTCCTGGCACTGGGCGCCGCCGGCAGTCGACGGATCATTTCGGCAATTCTCCATGTCCTAAGTGGAGTCATCGACTTGGGCTTGGATATCACGGACGCTGTGGCGGCGCCTCGCGTACATGGACTGGTCGGTCGCAAAGTCTGGATCGAGCGGCCGGCAGCCAGCAATGCCCTGTTGGCAAGATTGCGCGCCCGTAACCGCATCCCAATCGTCAAATCACGACTCAATTTTGCGATGGGTTCGGTCAACGCGCTCCAACTCATGACTGACGGAAGCGCGAAAGGCGCTGCCGATCCCCGGCGTGATGGCCTGGTGGAGGTGCTCTCTTGAGTGAAACGTGCAGAAATAAGAATGCCTCGGCGGACGCCGCGCCAAAGACCGATTGGTTGCTCGTGGGCCTCTTTGTCCTGCCGCTCGGCGTAGCGCTCGCCAAACTGCCGATGCTATCGACTTCGTCCATCAGTGCGAGTTTTGTTTCGCTCACAGAGTTACCGGCCCAGTTCCACAAGTCAGCCGAGAGCGTGGTGTTCGTCTCCTTGGGAGCTGTCTTCGTCGTACTCTTTCGCCTCACTCTTGGCGTCAGGGTGCTGGGGCTTCTTCGGCCGATCTTGTTGGCGATGGCTTTCGATACCGTCAGCATCCCGATCAGCCTTGCCTTCCTGCTGTTCGTACTCCTCGTCGTTGTCGCCTTGCGGCCGCTGCTCAAGACAGACCACAGTTACGCGCGAGTGGCTGTGCTGTTGAGCTTGGCGGCAGCGCTGCTGTTTGCGCCTTTGACCGCGGGGGAATGGTGGCATATCGCCTGGCTTCGTGAGATTGCGTTCTTTCCGGTTATCGCCTTGTGTTTGACCTGCGAAAGCTTCGCAAAAGTGCTCGACCAAAATGGAGTCCGTGAAGCGATCTGGCGCGCCTTCACGACGGTGTTGGCCGCCCTCATCATCGTGGCTCTATCGAGTTTGCCAGGCACGTTGGAACTCTTCCTGCGATTCCCGGAACTGCTGTTGGTGCAGGCCGGGTGCATTTTGCTAATCAACAAGTATCTCGATTTCCGCTTGTTGGAAGGAGTGAACCCGCTCGTCGCCTGGCCTTGGGGCGCGGGCACTCCAGGCGAGCCGTCCCTCTCGATCTGCCAAATCCAGGCGAATGAACGTGAAAGCCGGCAACATACAGGGAGCAGCTCATGCGGGTAGCCGTCGTGTGGAACGATGATCATAGGGGCGTGATCAACCACTTCGGTCAACCTTGCCCGGAGAAATACGGCCGCAAGACGGTCGAAAGCGTGGTGGCGGCACTGCAAGAGGGTAACCACGACACGCTGCTGTGCGAAGGTGATAAAGGACTGCTCGCGACGCTTGAGCGGTTCATGCCACCCGATTCGCAAGCCCGCCCTTCAGGGATCGTTTTCAACATGGCGTACGGAATTCAGGGCGAGTGCCGCTACACGCACGTTCCGGCCATGCTCGAGATGGCTGGCGTTCCGTACACCGGCTCCAGCCCGCTCGGGCACGCACTGGCGCTCGACAAGGCCATTACCAAACAGCTCATCCGCGATTGCGGCGTGCCGACGCCGAACTTTCGTGTGATGCGTAGGGGCACCGAGAGTACCGGCGATCTGTGCTTCCCGTTGGTAGTAAAGCCGCGTCATGAATCCACGAGCTTCGGATTGCAGCTCGTATATGAGCCCGCCCAGTTGAGACAGGCCGTAGAAGTGATCGTCACGCAATATGCGCAGGATGCACTCGTAGAAGAATACATCGAAGGGCGGGAGATCTGCGTTGCCCTGCTGGGAAACGGAGAGCTTGAGGCGTTGCCTCTGGTGGAGCAGGACTTCGGCGAGCGCGAGACGCGTCTTATCACTTGGGAAGACAAGATGCACATGGCGGTCGTGGAGCCCCAGAAGATTTGCCCGGCGCAGGTCGGGAGCAATCTCGCGACAATACTGCGGGATATTTCGGTTGCGACCTTCCGCGCCTGCCGCTGCCGGGATTACGCCCGCGTCGACATCCGGATCGACCGCTCCGGGCACCCCTTTGTCCTGGAGATCAACTCGATGGCCGCACTCGGTATCGGCGCGTCTTATGTCCTGGCCGCGAAAGCCGCCGGGTACACCTTCTCGAGTTTGGTCAACGGTATCCTCGACGTCGCCCACGCGCGGTATTTCGGAACTGGCATTTCCCAGGCCGAACAACCGTCAAATCGCGAGCGGATTTATTATGCCGCTGGGTAGTGTGTTGAGAGCTGTCACTTTTTGTCGATCGTATGGTTCGGCGGAGCAACAATAGCGATGTTTGCACAGGCAAATGGAGGGCGGTTTTCCTGCCGGACTCGAAACTGATGATGCAGACGATCGCTGAAGCTGTGCGCTCGGGTTGTTGGTGCCGGCACTTCCGGAGGGATGGGCGGAAACGGCTTGCGTGCGCGAAAGGACCTGGCGGGAAATGCGGCGACATATGCAGACCGCGATAACGACCGGTACCGACTGCCTCGTTATCTTAGCTTTACAGTTGGTGCGCCGGGAGACTGGCAAGGTGCATGGCTCGGATGTTTCAGGAGTCGTCATCTTTCGCAAGACGCTGCGACGAGATCAGCTCCTCAAATTCTTCGCTAGCCGCCCGTGAAGAATTCGGAAGCGATTGATACGTCGCGATGATTTAACCTGAGCAAGTATTCGATTTTGCAAGAAAGCCGGGGGGAGGGTCGGTTTCTTGCGTTTTGGGATACCGGATTTTGGTGGATCGTGATTCCTTTGACGGCAAGATTCGCTGTTGGAGAACGGGCCGTGAGTCAGCCGCGCGACGATCGCCAGGACGACCTATTTCGGGCTTCTCTGGATGCGATCATCAACCTTCGTCATCCGCTGGTGCGGCTTGCGGCGGAGATTGATTGGGATTTTCTGGCGAAGCGCTTCAGCTCGGTGTGTCGCACCGGGCCGGGCCAGCCGCCGCTGCCAACGAGGCTCGTGGCCGGGCTGTTCATCCTCAAACATATGCACAATCTGTCTGACGAAGCGCTGTGCGGGCGGTGCTTGGAATGGATGCCGTCGGCCCAGATGTAGATGTAGCGCTTCGCCGACAGATCGCGCTTCTGCCACGCGGCGTGCTCGTCAATCCGACGTCCTGCAGCCGGCCGATCGCGGATGCCGACAACCCGCCAGCATCGTTGCCGAGCAGCGCCGGCAGCGCCTCGGAGAAGTCGCCGGTCGAGATCCCTTTCAGGTAAAGGATCGGCAGCAGTGTCTCGATCGACTTGGAGTGGCGCATGTTGGCCGCAGCATCGACGGAGAGAACCGGCGCCCAGGTAGCGGCCGCCTCGCGAGCGCGTACACGCGGCCGGCGGACGGCGACCGGACCGATGCCGGCCATCACCTCGCGCTCCGGCAGGTGACCGTGGCGCGCGATGCGCTGGTGGCCGTCCGCGGTCTTCAAATCGGCATGCTGGCCGAGAAAGTCTGCGACTTTGGCCTCGACCGCCTTGGCGAGAAGGCACGTGCCCCGTTGCGCAAGACTTCTGTGAGTTGATCGTCAACGATTCCTGGCTGAATCGGCTGGATGACGTTATCGTTGGACACGGCATATCGCTCCTTCGGTGGAGAAGTGGAGGCGTCAAGCCCCCCCACGGGGTGCCGCCTTTGCGATTCCGCCGTCACCAACTTTCAGCGATAGCTCTCTTGCGCTTCCCGCGCACCGGCCGGTTCAATTCCAGAGGTGGCGCTACCTCACACCGATCTCATCCACCGCGTCCGCCAGCGTCCTCAGAAACGATTGGTGCCAATCATTTTCATCAGACAGCAGCCAAGCCGGTAGGCTGGCTACGTAGCGGCTCAGGGCGATTACGCCCGCAAGCGTAGTAGGCTTGGAGTGGATGAGCACGTCTGCATACTCCTCGAGAGCCAACCCTCTTTCCTCGCTGATCGCGTCGGCGGCATCAAACTCGGGACCTGCGACAAGTTTCGAGGATACCGATGCCGCGGCGGCGTGCTGTGCCGCGCGGCGAACAGGATGGAAGTGGAGCGTCGACCATGATGAGAGGGCTACGCCGGGCTCGTGACGCAGGGAGGGCGTAGCCCGACCGGAGTTACGAGCCCGGCGTCGGCGCGATCCACAGCGGACCGCGCCGACTGGTGATCGCGGCCGGCTGGTTATGCAAGTGGTTCTTCCGCCAAGAGGAATCACTCGCGTGCCAGGCCGACACATTACCGATCACCAAATGAGGCTCTACATGAAGTACCGTCAGACCGATAGCCCGCCCGTGGCCGCCGCCAAGGCGTCGTTCAGCACCTCGACCGCTTACCGGATCGAGCAGGATCGACGCCTTCCGTCGCAGAAGAAGGCTCCTCGCGGCCGTCGCCGGCCAGATCCCTTGGCCCGCGTATTTGAGACAGAGATCGTGCCGATGCTGAAGGCCGCCCCCGGTGTGCGGCCGGTCACGATCTTCGAGGAGTTGCTCCGACGCCATCCTGAGCTCGGCGCCGGCATCCGTCGCACGCTGGAGCGCCGGATCCGGGCCTGGCGGGCGATCCACGGCGAGGAGCAGGAGGTCATCTTCCGGCAGACCCACGAACCCGGTCAGCGCGGCCTGTCCGACTTCACCGACATGGGCGAATTGGGTGTCACGATCGCGGGCGTGCCGCTCGACCATCGTCTCTATCACTTCCGGCTGGCCTATTCCGGGTTTGAGCACGCCCATGTCGTGCTCGGCGGTGAGAGCTTCATCGCTCTGGCCGAAGGCCTGCAGAATGCCTTGTGGTCACTCGGTGGAGCGCCACGGGAGCATCGCACCGACAGCCTGTCGGCCGCCTTTTGCAATCTCGACCGCGACGCCAAAGACGATCTGACGCGGCGATACGAAGACCTCTGTGCCCATTACGGCATGCGCCCCTCCCGCAACAATCGTGGCATCGCCCACGAGAACGGGGCGATCGAGAGTTCGCATGGCCATCTCAAGCGGGCGGTCGGCGACGCGCTGTTGCTGCGTGGCACCGCCGACTTCGACGATCTCGCTGCCTATCGTGGCTTCATCGATGAGATCGTCAGCCGCCGCAATGCCCGCAACGCCAAGCGGATCGACAGCGAACGTACCGCACTTCAGGATCTGCCGGACCGCCGCACGTCGGACTATGAAGAGGTGATCGTCCACGTGACATCGTCCGGCGGCTTCACCTTGCGCAAGGTGTTCTACACGGTGCCGTCGCGCTTGATCGGCCATCGGCTGCGGGTGCGCCTGTATGACGATCACCTCGACGTGTTTGTCGGCGGCACGCATCTCCTCACCTTGCCGCGCGGGCGGCCGCATCCCAATGGCAAGCACGATCAGGTCGTCGATTATCGGCACGTGATCCATTCCTTGCGGCGCAAGCCGATGGCGCTCCTCAACCTGGTCTACCGCGACCAGCTGTTCCCCCGGGAAGCTTACCGCCGAGCCTTCGACGTCTTGCGCAAACGCTTACCGGACAAGAAGGCCTGCCGGATCATGGTCGATCTCCTCGCACTCGCCCATGAGCGCGGTTGCGAGGCCGAACTCGCCGATCAGCTCACGGCCGACCTGAACGACGGCCGGCTGCCCGACCTCAACCGGCTACGTACTCACTTCGCCCCGGATCCCGCCCAGATGCCGAACGTCGTGGTGCGCCTCGCACCGCTCGCCACCTATGAATGCCTCATCGGTACTGCCGAGATCGGAGGTGCCGCATGAGCACAACCAACGTAGTCGACACCGCGCGCCTCAATCTGTTGCTCAACGAGCTGCGGCTGCCCGCCATCAAGGTGCTGTGGCCGCAATTTGCCGAGCAGTCCGATAAGGAAGGCTGGCCGGCGGCGCGCTTCCTCGCCACCATTGCAGAGCACGAGATCGCTGAACGCAGCCGTCGCCGCATCGAGCGCCATCTCGTCGAGGCGCGGCTGCCCACCGGAAAGACCTTTGACAGCTTCGACTTCGAAGCCGTACCGATGATCTCCAAGGCGCAAATGACCGCGCTCGCCGCCGGCGACGGCTGGTTGAACAAGGGCGCCAATCTGCTGCTGTTTGGTCCGCCCGGTGGCGGCAAGAGTCACTTGGCAGCAGCAATCGGCTTGGCTCTCATCGAGAACGGATGGCGCGTCCTCTTCACCCGCACCACCGATCTCGTGCAGAAGCTCCAGGTGGCGCGCCGCGAACTCAACCTCGAGGGTGCCATCAACCGCCTCGATCGCTTCGATCTCGTTATCCTTGACGATCTTGCCTATGTCACCAAGGACCAGGCCGAGACCAGTGTGCTGTTCGAGCTCATCAGCGCACGCTACGAGCGACGCTCTTTGCTGATCACCGCCAATCAGCCCTTTGGAGAATGGAACAAGGTCTTTCCGGACCCAGCTATGACCCTCGCGGCGATCGATCGCCTTGTTCACCACGCCACCATCGTCGAGATGAACGTCGAGAGCTATCGCAGGCGGACTGCCCTCGAGCGAAAGCGTGGTCCAGGGCGGCCACCGGAGCACGCGACACAAAAAACGCTCGCTTGATTGACGCTCCGCGACAATCAAAGCAAACAAAACTCTTGCGCGCGACAATCATCGCGGCGATCATCATCGCGCCGCGACACTGACTCGCCATCCTGATCGCCGCGCTCTTCCGACCCAGATCGTCGCGCTATAGTGCTGCGCGGAAAGCTCGCGGTGACGCTCAATCACATCAAAAATCGTATCTAATTCAGTCGCCATGGCGCATTTGCCCCAGGCCACATCAGATCGGCACCAACCAATCTTGGTAGGTGCTTCCAGTCGTTCTCAGCGATACTGTCTGGTAGCGCCCTTGGAATTGAGCCTCTCGGGGAGGTGGTCGGTCTCGCTAATCCAAGGGCGAAGGCTGGCCACCGAAGTTTGCAGCGCGTGGTGGGGACAGCGCTTCCGGAGCCGTGAGCGCCGAGTCACCGCCGCCAACTTCACTGGCAGCGTGGGCGCGGCAGGAACAGCGGCGGGTTTTCACTCTCCACGGCGTCGAGTCATGTCCGCGTGCCTCCAAGTCCGCGTGTGCGCCGCAGAGTGGAGCAACCATGATGCCCACATTTATTGCCTCGTACGATCTAAAAGAGGCTAGGCCAGACCCGCACGAACACTTTCTTACAAATGCGATCGAGTACGGCTGGTTTCCCTGGATTCTGGACCATGACGACACTCTATTTACTCTTCCGAACACCACCTTGGAGGGTTCGTTTGTCGACCAAACGCAAGCGGTCGCAGCACTCAACGCAGCAAGGATAGAGACGGAAAAAGAGCTTGGGATCACGGTCATGATGGAAAAATGGATCGTTTCCCTCGGATGCGTTTTCGTTCTGCGAGGATCGCCTCGGCCCTGCCGAAGTAGGCATCGGCTGCTGTGAGGTTGTCGATGCTCTCATGATAACGGACGTGATTGTAGTGTTCGACGAAGGCCCGTACCTGACGTTCGAGATCACCGGGCAGGTAGTAGTTGTCGAGCAGGATGCGGTTCTTCAGCGTCTGATGCCAGCGCTCGATCTTTCCGCTCGATCTTTCCCTGGGTCATGGTACGGAGCGCCGCGCACATGCTGCATGCCCTTCTGGTCGAGCCACTTGGCCAGATCGTCCGCCACGTAACTCGAACCATTGTCGCTGAGAAGCCTTGGCCGGTGCGCGACGGCGATGTGGTCAAGGCCGGATACAGCGAGTGCCTGGTCGAGGGTGGCTGTGACGTCGGAAGCGCACATGGTGGGACCAAGCCTCCAGGCCACGATGTAGCGCGAGAAGTCGTCAAGCACGGTCGAGAGATAGTACCACCCCCATCCGGTGATCTTGAGGTAGGTGAAGTCGGTCTGCCAGAGCTGACTGACGGCCGTCGTCTTGTCCTTGAACTCGTTCGCGGCCTTGATCACCACATAGGCCGGGCTGGTGATGAGGTCATGCGCCAGAGCTGGCCCCGGTTGTTTGGACAGCGCCCCGCTGGATTTAAGTGGATTCCTGCCGGGTTATGCTGAACGCGAGGCTTTACGGTTTTGTCGTTGCGTCGGGAGGGCGTAGCCCGACCAGAGCGACGACAAAACCGTCGGCGACGGTCATGCGGCCATCACCATAGCTTGCGTGCCGAAGTAAGCCTCGTCGGGCGTGCGCCCGTCAAGGCTCGAGTGAGGGCGTCCCTGATTGTAGAAGGCCAGATACTTGGCAATTGACGCTAGCGCCTCGGACACGCTGTCGTAGGCGCGGAGATAAACTTCTTCGTATTTGACCGTGCGCCAGAGCCGCTCGACAAACACGTTGTCGCGCCAGGCGCCCTTGCCGTCCATGCTGATGGCGATCTTCGCGTCCAGCTGCGGATTTCACGGATCGTGAGCATCGATTTCGCGCGATCGTGAGCACTGAATTCAGACGATCGTGAGCAGCCCGCTACGGCCGATGGGAGATAGAGTCAGTGTTCTGGTTGGCCGTCAAGGGTGATGGTTTTGGCGCTGCGTTTTCGCATGCTTTCTCCGGTGAGCTGGAGGCGGTGGGCGTTGTGGACGAGGCGATCGAGAATGGCGTCGGCGACCGTGGGGTCCCCAATGGCTCCATGCCAGGTGTCCACGGGGAGCTGACTTGTGACGATGGTGGATGCGCGGCCATGTCGGTCCTCGAGGATTTCGAGCAGATCGCGGCGTTCCGCGGCGGTGAGCACCGATAGTCCCCAATCATCCAAAATCAGAAGCTGAGCGCGGCCGAGGCTTTTGAGGAGCCGGGCGTAACGTCCGTCTCCGCGCGCGAGCGCGAGCGCCTCGAACAGCCTTGGAACGCGATGATAGAGGACTGATCGGTTGTCGCGGCAGGCCTTGTGGCCGAGCGCGCAGGCTAACCAACTTTTGCCCAGGCCGGTTGCCCCGGTGACGAGCAAATTCTCGTGGCGATCGATCCAGCGACCTTCGACGAGTTTGGCGAAAACGGCGCGGTCGATGCCCCGCGGGGTGCGCAGATCGACGTCCTCGACGCAAGCAGTCTGGCGCAGTGCGGCGATCTTGAGGCGCGTGGTGAGCCGCCTGGTGTCGCGTTCGGCGGCTTCGCGGTCGACCAACAGGCCGATGCGATCTTCGAACGGCAGGGCTTCGAGATCGGGCGATCGGCGCTGCTCCTCGAAGGCCTTGGCCATTCCGGTCAGGCCAAGCTCGATCAGCCGTTCGTGGGTTGGGTGGTTAAGCATGCCGGGTCTCTCCTTGCTTCAGTGGAAGTAGTCGCGTCCGCGGATGTTGCCGTGGCGCAGGGGCTGGTGCTCGAAAGATTCGTCGAAGAACGTGCGATCGAGGCCGTTCTGGAGGATCGATCTAATCGAGGCGACGGAGCGCGCCTTGATGAGGATGCCCCTCCGGCAGGCTGCGTCGAGGCGTTCGGCGCCGTAGCTTTTGACGAGCGCCAGAATGCCAAGGCAGGTTCGAAAGCCTTGTTCTGGATGGGGCCGGGCGTCGATCACGGCCTGGAAAAACGCTGCTGTCGAAGGACCGATCCGCTCGCCGGCGGCGATCACCGCGGCGGGGGTCCATTCGCCGTAGCGGCGATGGGCGCTGGGCATGTGGTCGGCGATGGTGGTGTGTCCGCGTCGGTTGGGCGCGCGGGCATGGCTGGCGATCCGCTGGCCCTTGTGGAAGATCTCGACCGTCCGATCGTCGATACGGGCATCGACCAGCTCGCCAATCAGACGATACGGCGCGGAGTACCAATGGCCGTCGACCTCGACATGATAATCGGGAGCGAGGCGGCAGCGCTTCCAGCGTGCGAAGGCATAAGGCTGATCTGGCAGCGGGGTTAGCTTGGGTTTGTCGAGTTCGGCAAACAGTTCGGCGCGGCTTGAGCCGAAGCCACGCATTTGACGAGCATTGAGTTCGTCGACGAGTGTCTTGATGGCGGCGTTGAGCTCGGCCCGGGAAAAGAAGCGCTGATTGCGCAGCCGGGCCAGAATCCAGCGCTGGGCGATTTGCACCGCGACCTCGACCTTCGCCTTGTCTTTTGGGCGCCGCGGCCGTGCGGCGAGAATGGCCGTGCCGTAATGGCTCGCCATCTCGGCATAAGTGCGATTGAGGCCGGGATCGTAGCGGTCGGGGTTGCTGACGGCGGCTTTGAGGTTGTCGCAGACCACGAACGTCGGCGCACCGCTCAAAAACGTGAACAAGTTGACGTGGGCCCGGATCCAGTCGGCCAAGCTCTCGCTGGGGCAGGCCTCGGCGTAGGTGTAGTTCGAAGCGCCCATCGCCGCGACGAACAGCTTCATCGGCTGCACTTCCCCGGTCAGGGGATCGACGATGTCGATGGTGTCGCCGGCGAAATCCACGAACACCTTCTCGCCGCCCAGATGAATCTGCCGCATCGAAGGTCGGACCCGCCCCTTCCAGGCCTCGTAGGTAGTGCAGAACCACGTGTACCCGAAACCGTCGGGATTAACGGCGCGATACTCCTCCCAGAGCAGGCGACGGGTTACGTTGCGCCGGCGGAGCTCCTTATCGATGTAGCTCCAGTCGGGCACCGGCCGCTGCGGGCTCTGAGACGCTGGTCGTGGGGCTGGGAAAAGCAAAAGCTCCAGGTCTTCATCGGTCATTCCCTCCGGAAGCGGCCAGCTCAACCCAGCAGAGCGGGCGCGGCTCAGGTAGCTGTGCACAACGCCGTTGCTGACGCCCACGCTCCGCGCGATGGCCCGCTCTGGCAGGCCTTGAAAATGTTCTAACCGAAGGACTTCCTTGATCCGGCGCATCGACAATCTCTGGGTAGGCATTGGGCTTCCTCGTTAACCACGAGGTCATCCCTAAGCCGGTTGAGTTGTCGGCCGAAGCGCTGCAAGGCTCCGAAAGCCTTGCTCACGATCCCGCGAAATCGTTGCTCACGATCGTCTGAAATCTCTGCTCACGATCCCCTGAAATCCGCGCTCACGATCCCGCGAAACGCGCACGTCCAGCAGCACATCGGTGAACTCGAGGCTGGTGAACTGGCTGCCCTGATCCGTGTTGAAAATCTCGGGCCTGCCGTGCTTCGCCAGCGCCTCCTGGACCGCTTCGACGCAGAAGGCCGCCTCCATTGTGATCGAGACGCGATGGGCCAGGACCCGTCGGCTGAACACATCGACGACCGCCGCGAGATAGACGAAGCCACCCGCATCGGAATGTAGGTGATGTCCATTGCCCACGCATGGTCGGGCCGCTCGATCTTCAATCCGCGCAACAGGTACGGGTAGATCTTGTGACCCGGAGCCGGCTTGCTCGTGTTCGGGCGACGATAGACCGCCTCGATCCGCATGCGCTTCATCAGCGTCGCGATGTGGCGGCGACCGGCGTATACGCCCTCCCGCCGCAGCAACGATCGCAGCATACGCGCTCCCGCGAAGGGATAATCGAGATGCAGCTCATCGAGCCGACGCATCAAGGCAAGGTCCTCGGCCGAAACTGGCCGAGGTTCATAGTAGACCGTGCTGCGAGCCAGCTTCAGGACCTTCGCCTGGCGCACGATAGAAAGATCATGACCGCGGTCGATCATCGCTTTGCGCTCAGCAGGCCCGCCTTGGTGAGCGCGCCGGACAAAAAATCGTTTTCCAACGCCAGCTCGCCGATCTTGGCATGTAACGCCTTCAAATCGACCGGCGTCTCGGCCGATGTCTTGTCATGCCCAAACACGCCGGCGGCGCCTTCCAGGAGCTGGTTTTTCCAGATCGTGATCTGGTTCGGATGAACATCAAACAGTTGCGCCAGCTCCGCCAGTGTCTTGTCGCCTTTGACCGCAGCCAAAGCAACCTTCGCCTTGAATGCCGGAGAATGCGTCCGGCGGCTCTTCTTCGTCATCTTCGCTCCTGATTCGCAGCAAGAATCCTCGCCGCTGTCAGGCAGAAAATCCACTCAAGCTACTGTCCGAATTTGCGGGGCCAGCTCTGCCTTCAGCAGCCGGTAGACCGAGGCCTCGGATACAAAGTACTTTCGTTCGTCGGTGAACCGCACGGCCAGCTCGCGTGGCGACAGCTCAGGCAACTCCAACGCCAGGTCGATGATCTGACCCCGCACATCGTCGGGGATGCGATTCCAGACCCGGTCTGGTCGAGACCGGTGATCGGCCAGCGCTTCAACGCCTCCCTCGCGGTAGCGATCATACCAGCGATAGAATGTGGCGCGCGGGATACCGAGCTTGTCCAGCGTGCGCTTGGCGGGAAGATGCGATTGCTCGACCTGCTGGATGATCTCGGCCTTCTCAGAGGCGGGATACCTCATGCCTCGTCCTCCCCCTCTCTCACCCGACAGGTGAATGCGGAGCATTCACCTATAGAGCCCGTTCATGCTATTTTTGAGCAGACGGTTCTCCAGGGTCAGATCGGCTACGGCCTCCTTCAGGGCAACAGTCTCCCGGCGGAGATCCTTCACCTCGCCGGAGGTCGCAGCTCGTGCCGTGTCGCCCGCCAGGCGGCGCTTGCCGGCCTCGAGGAACTCCTTGGACCAGCCGTAATACATCGAGGCGGCAATGCCCTCGCGGCGACAGAGCTCGGAGATATTTTCCTCGCCGCGCAATCCTTCCAGCACAATGCGGATCTTCTCCTCCGACGAATAATGCCGGCGGGTTTGTCGCAGAATGTCTTTTAGAACTTGTTCTGCGGCACTTTGCCCGGTACGGATTTCTGCTTCATCTTCGCTCCTGGTGGCTACGATGAACCAGAAATCCTCCCTCCGCAAAATCCTTCAATTTGTCTCACAGGTCCTGACGGCGAACACCCTTCGACGATGAGGCGCGCGCCGTGAAGTTGGCCAACGACACCGAATTTGGGCCGATTTCCTACGTCTACACCGAGGACCTGAAGCGTGGTTTGCGCCTTTCCGGGCAAATGCAGAGCGGCATGGTCGCGCTGAACAGAGGACTTGCGTCCGATCGGGCGGCGCCCTTCGGTGGCAGCAAGGCAAGCGGCCTCGGTCGTGAAGGCTCGAACCGAAGGCATCAAGGAATACCTTGAAACCAAAGTACATTGCGGTCTCGCTCTAGCGCGCGATGGGTAGTCGTGTGCCGATCTTTGGACGAGCGGATCGAGCCCGACGACGTCATTGAAATGGATGTAAGCGGGATCGGTGTTGCGCTTGGTGGTGCTCGGCGAGAGCAGGATTGGTAGGTTACAGAATACAATGCTTTTCATAGAACGCGGCGGCCCCCGGGGGGTGATCGCCAAGAAATAAAAAAGATACCAACAAGTGGAGGAGGAGAAATGGGCGCGGTGAAGAAGGTTTTCATCGTAGGTGGCGGGATTGGCGGCTTGACGGTCGCCCATGCGCTTCAGCGGATAGGCGTATCTACCAGAGTCATTGAGATGGGAGATAAGCGTGACCGGATCGGCACCGGTATCACGCTGCTGGGGAATGCCTTGCGGGCACTTGCCGAATTGGGATTGGTGGATGCCTGCCTCGAAGGCGGCCTTGGTTGGGATACCGTGTCGGTACGCGATGGCGCGGGAACGATTCTGAGCGAACAGTCCTCACCAAGAATTTGGGACGCTGATCGTCCAGCCGCACTGGGACTCATGCGGCCACGTCTGGGACAGATTCTGGAAGACTTTGCGACGAAGAGCGGCGCGAAAATCGATTTCAACACAACGATCACCCGTATTGATCAGGACGATCGAGGGGTGACGGTTCAGCTATCGAACGGCGAGACAGATCGCGCCGATCTGCTGATCGCTGCGGATGGAGTCTATTCCAAGATCCGCCAGAGCATCTTCGGCGACGAGTTCAAGCCGCACTACGCCGGCCAAGGGGTATGGCGTTATACGGTTTCTCGCACCGAGGCGATGAATGGCTTCGTCCTGTACCGCCTTCCGACGGGCCGCGTAGTTGGCGCGCTGCCGCTATCGAAGGAATTGTGCTATCTATTCTTCCTGGAAAGCACGGACGAAAAGCTTCGTATTCCGCAAGATCGGGTGTGCGACTATCTCCGTAACCTGCTCGCCCCCTTTACGGCGCCCGAACTGGTCGCGGCTGCCAAGGTGATCGGCGAAGACAAGCACATAAGCTACCGCCCATTTGATGTCTTGATGATGCCAGCCCCCTGGCACCGTGGCCGTGTCGTGCTGCTCGGCGATGCTGCCCATTCGTTGATGCCGCAAATGACATCCGGCGGCGGAATGGCGATCGAGGATGCGCTGGTTCTGGCCCAGGAACTGAATCGCAACGACGATCTGGAGACTGCGCTCAAGACCTATTGCCGACGCCGCGAAGAAAGAGTCGGGCGCGTATACGACATTGCATACGCCATTTGCCGGGAAGAGCGCAAACCGGAGCATGGCCGCGACTATTCGATGGGCCTTCTTCGTGAAGGCTACGCGTTTCTGGCTGCGCCCGTCTGATTAGAAGCAGGCGAAGTCACATGGGAATTTGACGGACGTCGCTACCGCGGTGGATCGGCCACATCCGTGGACTGAAGGTAAACTCTGTAGCATTTTGGCCGACAACAAGCATGTCACGACAGGGGAAATGCATGACAAGACAAGCAGGTTCGTTGCAGGGATGGATTTTGACCTCCGCCCATGGATGACGGTGTTCGGAGTGGTCCTGCTATCGCCAGTCCTGCCACTTGCGCATTCGGGTTTTGTGCGAAATCCTTCATCATGAACGGTGGTTGTATTTCCGGTTTCCCTTAAGCTTGCGCTTGGTCAAGGAAATGCTGGCGGCGCGTGGCATTGGCATGACCTATGAAACCGTGCGCCAGGGGGGACGGAAATTCGGCAAGCTGTTCTCCGATCGGATCCGTCGAGCGCGCTCCCACCCGCGGTGACAAATGGCATCTGGACGAGGTCGTTATCTCGATCGCGGGCGAACAACATTGGCTCTGGCGCGCTGTCGACCAGAATGGCTTCGTTCTCGACGTCTTGATCCAGCGCCGAAGAGAGACTCGCGCGCTGCCCAGCGGCTCATGAAGAAGCTCTTGAAATCCGCCGGCACGCCGCCGCGCGTGATGATCACGGATAAGCTGCGTTCGTACGGCGCTGCGAGGGCGAAGATGGGCTTTCACGTCGAACATCGCCAGCACAAAGCTCTCAACAATCGGGCCGAGAATTCTCATCAGCCGACGCGGCGACGCGAGCGGATCATGAAGCGTTTAAAATCGTCCCCATCAGGCTCAACGGTTTCTGTCAGTTCACGATCAGGTCGCGAACCTTTTCCACATCCCCTATCCCGGAGCCGTCACGGCCGACTTCCGTCGAGCTTCGCGCGAACGAGCCTTTGCGACTTGGCGCGAGATCTCCAGGACAAGCGCTATCGCCGACTCTCGACCTCTGAGACTCGCCTCCTTCAGCTCGGCGATCGATTAGTTGACGATGCCTGCGATGGACCTCGGCTTCATCGGGCTTGGCCACATGGGTGCGCCAATGGCGCGGAACCTGCTAAAGGCTAGCCATCATCTCATCGTCTACAATCGCACGCGCAGCGATATTGAAGCCCTATCACTACTTTGGGTGCGCCGGGAGACCGGCAAGGAATAGATGGTGGAAGTCCATTGCGATGAAGGTGTAGCGAACCACATCGGCCCCGAGCCGTGCGCAGGCGTCCGCGAGGGTGTCGGCGAAGCGTCGGTAGGGGAGCATGCAGGCCAGCCATTGAGCCGCGAAACAGTGTTATCTCGGGAGCCGACGCTGTCCAAAGAGCGGAAGGCAATATGGGCGAGTGCGCAAACGCGAGCACCCGTCCAACCCGGCGTGGTCGTAGACCCTGGCATGTATGGAAGCTCCTTGTACGGGAACCGGGATATCTCCGGGTCGGCCATCTTCCTTCTCGGAGGAGATGGTCCGCAGCGGGAAGGCGAGGAGCTGTAGCCGCTGATGCACGACACGGAGAAGTCTGACTCTGGCATAGTAGCTGAGAAGCCAACGAACAAAGCCGGATTACTGGCGGCGGAGTGGGCGGAGCCAAGGCCGGGGACCAAGGGAAACGCGGAACAGCAGCGCATGCACCGGACACAGGGCCGGGCTCGCATGACCCAGTCGCTGGACCGCGTACGGACAGCCGCAAGGCTGAGGAAGAAGGACCGGTTCACCGCGCTCTTTCACCACATCAATGTCGATACACTGCGGGCGGCGTTCTTTGCGCTCAGGCGTAAGGCTGCTCCCGGAGTGGATGGCATGACGTGGGAGGACTACGAGGAAGATCTCGAGCCCCGGCTCGCCGATCTGCACAAACGGGTCCAACGAGGAGCGTATCGCCCGCAACCGTCTCGCCGGACGTACATACCAAAGGCAGACGGCAAGCAGCGCCCGTTAGCGATCGCGGCTCTCGAAGACAAAATCGTCCAGGGCGCCAACCGTCATCGTGCTCAACGCCATCTACGAAGGAGACTTCTGTGGCTTTTCCTACGGGTTTCGGCCCGGCAGAGGACCACATGATGCGTTGGACGCGCTCTGCACAGCGATCGAGACGCGGAACGTGAACTGGATCATTGACGCCGACATCCAAAACTTCTTTGGCGCAGTCAGTCAACCTTGGCTGGTTCGCTTCTTGGAACATAGGATCGGCGACAAGCGCATCATCCGCCTCATTCAGAAATGGCTGAAGGCGGGGGTGTTCTCGAAGACAGCGTCGTAGCCGCTGATGACAGGGGAACGGGTCAAGGTTCGGTGATTTCACCGCTTCTCGGCAACATCTACCTGCACTACGCTCTCGACCTGTGGGCCAAACGCCGGCGACAGCGCGAGGTCTCCGGCGGCATGATCATCGTGCGTTACGCGGACGATGTAGTAGTCGGCTTTGAGCGCGAGGATGACGCACGTCGTTTCCTTGACGCGATGCGCGCGAGACTGGAGGAGTTCGAGCTGACGCTCCATCCGGCCAAGACCCGCCTGATTGAGTTTGGTCGCCATGCGGCGGCTCAACGCAAGCAGCGCGGACTCGGAAAGCCGGAAACCTTTGCGTTCATGGGGTTCACGTTTATCTGCGGCAAATCACGCCAAGGGCGCTTCCAGCTTCAACGGAAGACCCGTAGCGACCGCTTGCGAACCAAACTCCGCGAAATCAAGGAGGAGCTAAGGCGCCGAATGCACTGGCCGATCCCTGCACAAGGGAAATGGCTGAGGCAGGTCTTGACCGGCCACTTTGCGTACTTTGCTGTCCCGACGAATGGCCGAGCGCTCAATGCGTTTCGGTTCTATCTGACCGATCTCTGGAGGCGGACGCTTCGGCGGCGCAGTCAGCGGACCTGTCTGACCTGGGATCGCATAACGCAGATCACCGATGACTGGCTCCCCAAGGCTCGCATCCTTCATCCATGGCCGAAGCTGCGCTTCGCCGTCAAACACCCGAGGTAGGAGCCCGGTGCCTTAATTGGGCTCGCCGGGATCTGCGCGGGGGGCGCCCAGTGATGGGTGTCCCTACCGCGAACAGAATGCGTTTGCGCCACTGCTTTTCAAGGATTTGCTTTCGGCAATATGGGCATTGCTGAGGCGGCGGCCGAAGGATGAGATCGACGATGGCATGGCGTGCGGCGGGCATGGTTGGTTGAGGCGGAGGCCCGTTGATTCTTTTTTTTCCGCCCCGCGTATGCGAGGCGACGATGTTGCAGGAAGGCGTAGGCAATCATTGTCATAAGGGCGTGGCGATGAAGACCTTGCCATGATCGCCCTTCGAAGTGATCAAGTCCAAGCTCCTCCTTCATATCGACAAGGCTGTGCACGACCCGCGTCGGATCGCGCCGATCCGGGAACACCCGGGCCAGATTGTCGGCCAAGCCGAGACGCCGCTCGGCCATCGCCAGAAGCATCACGCCCCCGTTCGAGGTTAGGCGCCCACCATCGAAGGCAGCTGTGACTTTCTTGGCGTGAATGGCTGGAAACGAGAAGGGCGGAATCGTATCGTCGGTCATGGCGGGCGTGGCGTTCGCGGTTGGAGGTGATGGGGTTGGCTTCACAACCGAATCCTACGCCGTATGAGCGCTTTACACCACGCTCGCCAGCCTCTCGGGCGCCTCTTACGAATAAGACAGGTTAGTCGGTCCGACCCGTCATGTTTTTGGGGTTTCGGACAAGGTTCTGACGATGACGCTTTCATCCGTTTTGATGGCGGATCGCGAGGCCCGTCCTGATTGGTATGCAGTTGGCATTGCCATGATCGTCGTGGATCGGCTGGTTCACAACTTTCTGGTCCGAACCGGGATTTTGGAGCAACTTGGCATGGTTCATCCGTACGGTCCCCGTTGCTATGCAGACGGCGGCTGCGCCGAGGTCTTGCGGCGCGTCTCGGCACAGATCGACGCGCGCCAGTTTGATCGTAATTTTCCGGCGGATTTTCCGCGCTTTGTTCAGCACGCTCTTTGGCGTTACTGCGCTGCTGACGGTTTGAACGTCTGCAACGGCAACAATATTGATGATCGCAAGTCATGCGATCTTTCGTCGTGTATTGTTTACAGTAATTGTGCCAAAAAAGCGCGGAAATTACAGTAATTATCTTCTATTTAAGCGCAATTTTTCTGCAGCTAAATTATTGCAATCATTGCGCTTTTGGATGATATGCTTTATTATACTTACGACGAGATTGTTTGAACGCTCTTCTCGTCTTCAGCAAAGGAGTCGTCCAATGACAAGACCGCCATTGCCGGGAGCATCCCGCAGGACCAGCGACAACGCCGTTTCAGAAAGGGGCCCAAATCGGGCCCCTTCGGCTTTTCAGGAGGGCAAAATGGCCAAGCCCAATCTCACGAACCAAAAGACACTCTCCGCCTCGGCAATCATCGTTTACGGGATCGACGCGACCGGCAAGCCGAAGGCCGGCCGGTTTCCGGAGCGCCAGGCGGCGGCGGCCAAAAAGGCCGCGCGCTCACTCAAGCTCGCTGTTTGCAACGTCGATCGACCAGCTCTTGTCGAAATCGTTGCGAAAATTCCGGTCGGACGCGTTCACGACCAAGGCAGTCGCTTCTGCCCTACATCAAACGCAGCTTGTACGTGAGCGTCACGACAGGATCACCGGTTCCCGGGCTTGACTTGCGCGGAATGCTCTGGATAGCGCGGTCGGGATGATTGACGCCGCCGGGGCGCGGTGATGGGGTGATCCCGGTTCGGAGCGGGCAACGGGATCAGAATGAACAGCGAGTCGCAGCTGCGCGAGAAGCTTCGGAAGATCGAGGCGTTGTTCGTGGGGGCCGGAACTGCTGGTGAGCGCCATGCGGCGGAAGCCGCGCTGCAGCGGGTGCGGGCCCGGGTCGAGGAACTCGCTCGCCACGATCCACCAATCGAACAGCAATTCTCACTTCCCGACCAGTGGTCTCGGCACCTTTTTCTGGCGCTTTGCCGCCGATATGGGCTGCGGCCGTTTCGTTAGCTTTGAGCGTCTTCAGCAGCCAGCGTTCGACATCATGACCGGACAGCAAGTACGGCAAGACGGCTTCGCTCGATTCCAAGCAGTCCCTGAGGCCGGCAAAGAATATCTTGGCAGCGGCATCCAACGGCGACAGCGCGCTGTTGTGTCGTCTACAAAGGCAGTTCGCGGTGAGATTCTTTGGAGCCAGCGCCTTTGTTTCGCCTGCTTCGAGCCAAGGCAGTCCAGAGGCCGTGAAATTACCGTCCCCGCGAAGTATTTCGATCACAGCCTCGCTGATCAGATGCTCGCCGGAGATTGGCGCTTCGCAATTTCCCAGCTCCTGCATGTAACAGCGTTCAAGTGTCGTACTGGGCGAGCCGGATCGAAGGTCAAGCCCTGAAGCCGGCTTGTGCCATCGAACACCATCAAAACAGCAGGAAGCCGATTGTCGCCCCGATCGACAACGACAAGGTGCCACCTTCATTTCCTCAAGTCTGCGCTTGGCTTCACCCATCGGAGTGACCCCCAGCGGCAGTCTAGCCCGTCTTATTCGTAAAGGACCGGCTCATGCGTCGGCTTTGTCAGCTTTCTGTCAGCTCGTCCAAATAGTAGCTCGTTGTGATGAGAACCAATTACAACAACTGGCCCTCCGACGGGCAAAGTGTGGACCAGCAGCGCGATGCGCTGGCCGGCACTTCTGGCGCAGATGGTGCTGCTTTTACGGCCGCTTTAGCTGCTGGACCAGCGTCTTCCGCTTTTGACAAGAGGACAGGTGTGTCAGTCCGCCTACACAGAGTAAGTAGCAATATTGGCAACGCCCAAAGTGTTTCTTTGTTTACTGATGCCAATGAACGCAATAAGGTGGGAGCGATGACCGTGGCGCCGGGGCGCAACAGTTTGCGAATTCTCAGCATAGAAAATCTCGGCCGGTCGAGGTACAAAGGGGTCGGGACGGCTATGATTGAAGTCGCCGATCATACTAGGCAGTCCGCGGGCCTTTCCAAGCTATCCCTTCTCTCTCAAGATGAAGGAGCTTCAGCATTTTTCTACAAGAAGGGATTCCGGTTTGCGGACGAGGGCAAGAATGCGGAAATGCGGACTGTCATTTCCAATCCACGATACGTCTCAGATGAAATTCTTATGGGCGAGATGGAGCGCTAGCCCGTCTTATTCGTAAGAGTGCGCCTGAGGGCTGGCGAGCGTGGTGTAAAGCGCTGATGCGGCGTAGGATTCGGTTGCGAAGCCACCCCATCACCTTAAACCACGCCCGCCATGACCGATGATACGATTCTGCCATCCTCGTTTCCAGCCGTTCACGCCAAGAAAGTCACAGCTGCCTTCGATGGTGTCATTCGGCTTGCAATATTGACCCCCTAAGCCGGGGGATCGGCGTCCAAAATTGCCCCCCTACAGGTTGGTCTGTTGCGCTGCCTGCTTCGTAACAAAGCAGGTGGTGGAGGATGCTGGTCGTGGAGACGATTGCGCGGATTCGGCGCGAGCACTTCATCAAGGGCAAGACGATCAAGGAGATCGCCCGTGACCTGAAGGTGTCACGGAACACGGTTCGGAAGGTGCTGAGGTCGGGAGAGACCTCCTTCGAGTATGAGCGGCAAGTGCAGCCGCGGCCAAAGCTCGGACGATGGGCAGTCGAACTTGACGGGCTGCTTGCGGCGAACGCGGCTAAATCGGCTCGTGAGCAGCTGACATTGATCCGGATCTTCGAAGAGCTGCGCGGTCGCGGCTATGACGGCGGCTACGATGCGGTGCGACGTTACGCCAGGCGGTGGAGCAAGGAACGCGGGCAATCGACCGCGGCGGCCTATGTCCCGCTGAGTTTTGCGCCAGGCGAAGCCTACCAGTTCGACTGGAGCCATGAGGTGGTGCTGTTGAGCGGAACCACCGTGGTCGTGAAGGTTGCTCACGTCCGGCTCTGCCACAGCCGTATGCTATTTGCCCGGGCGTATCCGCGAGAGACGCAGGAGATGGTGTTCGACGCCCACGACCGAGCGTTCGCGCTGTTCAAGGGCACCTGCACCCGCGGCATCTACGACAACATGAAGACCGCCGTGGAGACGATCTTCGTCGGTAAAGGGCGTCTTTACAATCGCCGGTTTTTGCAGATGTGCAGCCACTATCTGGTCGATCCAGTCGCCTGCACGCCGGCGTCTGGCTGGGAGAAGGGGCAGGTTGAGAACCAGGTCGGGCTGGTCAGGGAACGCTTCTTCACGCCGCGTCTGCGGTTCAAAAACCTCGACGAGTTAAACGCCTGGCTGCTCGACAAATGCATCACCTACGCCAAGGCTCATCGCCATCCGGAACTGGTCGATCAGACGATCTGGGACGTGTTCGAAGTCGAACGCCCTAGGCTCGTTCCCTATGCAGGGCGATTTGACGGCTTCCATGCGGTGACGGCGTCGGTCTCGAAGACCTGCCTGGTGCGCTTCGACAACAACAAGTACTCGGTCGCAGCCAGTGCAGTCGGACGACCGGTCGAGGTTCAAGCCTATGCCGATCGCATCGTGATCCGCCAGGATGGACGTATCGTTGCCGAGCATCAGCGATCCTTTGGCCGCGGCGATACCGTCTACGACCCTTGGCATTATGTGCCGGTGCTCGCCCGCAACCCCGGCGCCTTACGCAACGGCGCTCCCTTCAAGGACTGGGTGCTGCCGGCCGCGATCGAGCGGATCCGGCGCAAGCTTGCCAGCATCGACGATGGCAATCGGCAGATGGTCGACATCCTCAACGCGGTGCTGACTGACGGTCTGCCTGCGGTGGAAGCGGCCTGTGCCGAAGCGCTCAGTCACAGCGTTCATTCCGCCGATGTGGTGCTCAACATCCTGGCCCGTCAACGTGAGCCAGCCCCGCCGGCCAACATCATGACGCCAGCCGCCCTGACGCTCCGTCATGCACCAATCGCCGATTGTGCCCGCTACGACAACCTTCGGAGGACCAACTGATGGAACGAACTCAAATCTTCGACCTCATGGGCGAGCTCAAGCTCTATGGCATGAAGGCTGCCTTCGACGAGATCATGGCAACTGCCGTCAAACGTCAGCATGAACCCCAGCGCATCGTTGGCGATCTACTCTCCGCCGAGATCAACGAGAAGCAAGCCAGATCTATCAAATACCAGCTCACCATTGCCAGCTGCCGCTTGCCAAGGACATTGCCGACTTCCAGTTCGACGGCACGCCGATCAATCAGACGCTCGTCAATGATCTTGCTGGCGGCGGCTTCGTCGCCCAACAGCGCAACGTCGTGCTGGTCGGCGGCACCGGCACAGGCAAAACCCACCTGGCCATTGCCATCGCAAGAAGCTGCATCCGATCTGGTGCCCGCGGCCGCTTCTTCAACGTGGTCGACCTCGTCAACCGCCTCGAGACCGAGACCCGCAATGGACGGCAGGGACGGCTTGCCGAGCATCTGACCCGGATGGACTTCATCGTGCTGGACGAACTCGGCTATTTGCCCTTCGCCCAGTCCGGTGGCCAGCTTCTCTTCCACCTCGTCAGCCGGCTCTATGAGCGCGCCTCCGTCATCGTGACCACCAATCTCGCATTCGGCGAATGGCCCAGCGTGTTCGGCGACGCCAAAATGACCACAGCGTTGCTCGACCGATTGACCCATCACTGCGACATCGTCGAGACCGGCAACGATAGCTGGCGGTTCAAAAGCCGAGACGACGATCACGCCACCCGCGCTCGTCTCGCCTCCGCTATCCCGGCCAGCTCCGACGAGACGAGCGCTACCAGCAAACCCCGCCGCGGAAAGGGGTCAAAATTGGACGCCGATGAAGGGTCAAATTTGCAAGCCGATTGACACTTTACACTTCTGGATCTGAAATGCGGGTCAGCATCCTCACGTGCGGTCCCGCCCGTTTGAAGACCGGCTCCCAAAACGCATAGGCGTTCTCGACGAAACTCGCGGTTACGGAGAACTTCGTGAGCGCCGCCCGATATGCGGCCTGGCGCCCGCAGCCCTGTCCCTCGACAAGGTGCCAGATGAACTGAGCGACCTGGCGCGTGTACGTGCTCGGACGACCTCGGTGGTTGGGTACGATCTCAAGTCGCTTGGTCCCGGTGTCACGCGTCTCCGGTTCGGTGATATTGGCAAGCCAAATGAAGATTGATGGATCAATGCTCGCGGGATAGCCGTCGCGCTTGAGCTGCTGATTGATGATAGAGAACGCGCTGGCGGCTTCCCTGAAGCACTCGCTCAGGATGAAGTTCGCCTGGTTCTCCAGCTTGCCGCTCCGAAGATCGTCGAGCAATCTGACCGCCTCGTCGGTGAGCCGCCGCATATATCGCGGTTGCGACTGTCCCGCGCTGTCGGCTGGTTCCTTCTGCATGATTAATTCGGCCGCATCCGCGCGAAACCCCGTTGCGGCTTCTTTGAGAACGGTCAAAAAATTGCTTTCAAGTCCGGAAGCGACGACGGTTTTCGACGCCGCTTCGCCTCCCACCCGCGTCTCTACGAGGCCGTTTGCATGGTCCAAGGCAGCATTCAGGCTGGCTTTGATGTTTTCAGAAGCTCTGTCTTGAGAGTCTTCGGCAACCTTCACCATCATCTCGGTGGTAGTGTCGGAATCTAGGAGTTCGTCCTTGCGCGGCGCCGCCGCATTCCGAGATTCAAGCACCGCAACGGGACTCGGAGCCGTCGCTTGCCTTGCAAGAATTGTTTGATCAGACGTATTCGGGCCTGAGTGCTCCGATCGCAGATTGGAAGCAGCAATCCCGCGGGGCAGCACAAACAGGCCATCGTCAACGGCTCGGCTCGCCGCCGCGGTAAGCTCCACGAGCGAGCGTCGCGCGCAGCGCGTCTGCCTAGTACGCGGCTTTTTCGTTTCTTGCGTGTGGTTCATGATCTGACGACCCCTCGACAAGCTTCTTCAAGATCCAGCGCCACAGCTCACGAACTTCCTCCGAGGCTCTTCCCTCTTGTGCAAACTCCGTCACGCCTAATCCTGCCCCAAGCGCGTCCTGATGGTCATTGCGCTGTCCGACATAGGGAAGCGCGAGCACCCCGAGCGAATTGAGCGACGTCGCGGCTTCACTCACGCGGCAGCCCCGCGGTGGCGTCTGAGCGAGGACGAAAGCAAATCGGCGGTTGAGCCTACGAATAGCAATCAGCGTCGGTATCGCAGCTTCGATGTCGGCGGGACTCGGACGCACCGGGATCAGGCAAAGATCGGCCCTCGCGATGGCGCGCATGGCCAGTGCATTGTTCGTGGCGGCGGTATCGATAACCGTAAGCCAGATCCCCTCGGCTTCAAGGCTGACGAGCGCCCGTTCTATTTCGGCCGAATCAGCGACCCGAACGACCCGGGGATCGGGATGGCGGCGCCGCTCTTTCCATTTTGAAATCGTGCCTTGTGGATCCGCCTCGACAATTGCGACGCGCTCCCCGTTCCCCAACGCTGCGACTGCAATTCCGACCGCCAGCGTGCTCTTGCCGCTTCCGCCTTTTTGGGTGACCAGAGCAAGGACATACATCTTCTACGCGTCCCGGACGACAACGACATGAAACGCACGAGTCGTCGACATCGAGCCTACCCTTCCCGATGGTGGGTCGCATCAAGAGCGAACGTGGAAATCGCAGCCAAATCGAGGCCCAGCCATTAACGATATACCGCGCAATACGTCGGCCAAGGGCCGCGAGAATCACCACGACGTGGCTTTGTAAAATAGCCCATTATTCGGCCGTGTCACGGATCTTCGCGAAAGGATTGCTGAGCACCGTCGTACAAGCATGAAAGCAGAGCCTGCTCGCCTCTCTGGAATGGACACGGCAAGAAGCGGCTGTCGCAGTTGCAGCAAGATGCTGCCTCCTACCAGATTGGAGAGGTGATCTGCCTGCCAGCTCGAACTATCGAGCTAACCACAACTTGGGGACAAGCTACGCAATATTTTTCCGTGCTCAGCAGGAGGACTCTCGGATGAAGTGCAACAAGCAATTGTCGCTCGCGAGCATCATTGCGTTCGGGACGATCGCTTTTGGGAGCGGAAGTTTAGCTGCTGATTTGCCTGCGGCACCTGTCGTCAAAGCGCCGGCTCCCGTTTATCCTCTCTTCAGCTGGACTGGAGGTTACATCGGCGGCAGTGTAGGCTCGGGTTGGGGTACCAGCCAGACCGACCTCGCTGTGGGCAATACATTCATTGGCGCCCCCGTCAACCAGACCGTAAACCAGCTCATCGGCGGCACTGCCGATTTGAATGTGCCATTGCCGCAGGTGCAGCTGAACGGCTTCCTCGGCGGCGTACAAGCCGGTTACAATTTCCAGTCCGGTGTGATGGTCTACGGCGTGGAAAGCGATTTTTTATGGAGTGGTATCAAGGGGCGCACTGGCTGCTTTGTGGTCTTGAACTGCACGAACGACACCAAATGGATTGCCGATATCACCGGACGGGTCGGCGTCACGGTGGGCGACCGCGGCCTAGTCTACATCAAGGGCGGCGCAGCTTGGGCCGATTCCAGCATCGGCATCAACCAGTCCTTTGCCGTTACATCGAACTTGGGGGCTGGCTTTGCTGCTAACGGTGCTGCCGATGGCCGAGCGACCAAGAACATATTTGGCGGCACATTGGGTGCGGGCATCGAGTATGCCTTCCTGCCCGGCTGGTCAGCCAAAGTTGAGTATGACTACTTCGATTTCGGCAGGCAAGACGTAAAGCTGCCGGTTTCGGTAGTCGAGAACACGGCGATTGGTGATGAACCTAGTAACACCGAGAATATCCGTTCAGAAACTTCAGACCTCGCTGCAGGCGAAAGCTAAGGCTGAACCAGATTATCGATTCTACTCTCTTTGGGACAAAATCTGCAGACTGGATGTGCTGGAGGAAGCCTACAGGCGCTGCCGAGCAAACCGGGGGTCGCCGGGGGCGGATGGCATCACATTTGCTCAGATCGAAACCGAGGGACGCGAACGATGGCTGGAAAATGTCAGACAGGAGCTGACGGCGGGTGACTACCGACCGCAGCCCCTTCTGAGGGTATGGATACCGAAGAGCAATGGCGGACGCCGACCGCTCAGCATTCCAACCGTAAAAGACCGAACGGTCATGACGGCGGCGATGCTGGTGATCGGCGCCATCTTCGAAGCGGACCTGCTGGAGAACCAGTATGGCTTCCGCCCGAAGGTGGACGCCAAGATGGCAGTGCGCCGCGTGTTCTGGCACATCAGAGATCATCGGCGATCAGAGATCGTCGATGCGGACCTGAGGGATTACTTCACCTCGATTCCGCATGCACCACTGATGAAATGCCTCACACGCAGGATCGCCGATGGTCGGCTTCTTTCGATGATCAAAGGCTGGCTGACAGTCGCGGTTATCGAGAAGGACGGCCGGCGGATCACAAGGACGGCGGAGGCTCGGACGAAGAAAAGAGGAACTCCACAAGGCTCACCTTTGAGCCCGTTGTTGGCGAATCTCTACTTTCGTCGGTTTCTGCTGGCTTGGCGCAAACACGGACACCAAGATCAACTCGATGCGCATATCGTGAATTACGCGGATGACTTCGTGATCTGCTGTCGCCCCGGTTCGTCCGAGACGGCAATGGCGCGGATGCAGACGCTAATGAACAGGCTCGGGTTGGAGGTGAACGATACCAAGACGCGACTCGCTCGGGTCCCAGAGGATAGCGTAACATTCCTCGGGTATACGATCGGACGCTTCTATGGAAAGGGAGGTCAAGCCTTTCTTGGCACAAGACCTTCCAAGAAAGCCGTTCGACGATTGCTCAGACAGGTCCACGACCGCACGACACGTCAGTGGTATCCGGACTCACCGGAGAACACAGTCGCTGTCATCAACCGCTTCCTACGCGGCTGGTGCGGCTACTTCGACCAAGGTCCAGTGGTGGAAACTTACAACCTCATTCGGCAATACGTCGACCGTCGTCTGCGTCATTGGTTGGTCCAGCGCACCGGGGCACGTGGCCGGGGCTTCAACCGTTACTCGCAGGAATACCTGCATGAAACGCTTGGCCTCTACCGCCTCCCAAGAGCGCGTGCCGACGTGCCGAGAGCGAAGGCTTGATGGGTTGAGAGAAAGCCGGATGCGGGAAATCCGCACGTCCGGTTTGACGAGCGGCGACTGGAAACGGAGCCATGGTCCGAAATGAGCCACCGGCACTCAGCGAAAGCTGCCGGCCAACGGCAACTCCTCGGAACCTGTAGCCACCGCGTCAGTCGTCGACTCTACCGAGCTCGATGCGACCATCGGTCAGAAATCGTTCGAAGATGGCACGGCGCGAGACGGCATAGCGGATCGCCTCAGCCAGTTTTGATTTGCCGAAGATCCGACGCAAGGTCTGCTGCCAGAGATCGAAGAGATCTGCGACGATCGCCGCGGAGGCTTGCTGGCGCGCGGCAACGCGAGTGTCGGGGCTTTGACCGCGCATCGTTTTCTCGACCTGCCAGAACTTCGCCATCCGCTCGACCGTCGCCGTTGCCACTTCTGAGCTCCCTGCAACATGCAGCTCGTAGAACTTGCGTCTGCAGTGTGACCAGCAGCCAGCCTGTGATGCAATCATTGCCGCGATCGGATCGCGCGAGCTTGTTATAGGCGGCGTAGCCATCCACCTGCAGGATTCCGCGATAACCATTGAGATGGCGGACCGCGCATTCACCGGAGCGGCTGTCTTCGAAGCGATAAGCCACCATCGGGGGACCGTTGCGGCCAAACGTTCGATCATCCCTGGCATAGGCCCATAAATAGGCCGTCTTTGTCGATCCGGAGCCCGGAGCGAGCGTCTGCAAAGTGGTTTCGTCGGCAAAGACCCGTTCGGCCTTCTTGACCTCGCTGAAGATGTAGTCGGCCATGATCTCGAGCTCGAAGCCGAGCTTGCCCATCCATTGCGCCATCAACTGGCGGTCGAGCTCGACCTTGTCGCGGGCGTAGATAGCCTCCTGCCGGTAGAGCGGCAGGCCATCGGCATATTTGGCGACGGCGATCTGGGCCAGAAGCGCTTCCGTCGCCTGAGACGCCCGCCTTCTCAAGTCCCCGGCGCATCATCTCGACATCCGCAGCGGCGTATCGGTGGGTCGTGGCGACCTGAGCATGGCCAAGCCAAGCCTGAATCGTCAGGAGGTCCACGCCTGACCGGAGAAGCTTCATGGCGAGGGAATGCCGGAAGATGTGCGGCGATATCGGCTTGCCCTCCAAGCTTGGCCTCGTGGACCCGGCCTGGGAGGCGGCACGCCGCACGATGTGTGTCGCGCCGAAACGCGTCAGGCGCTCGTTGTGGACCCCGACGAAGATTGGCCGCGGTTCATGATGGGCGAGGCCGCGTTCGCTCAATAGGTTGGTCAGCGATCGCACCAAATCCTGAGGAATGGGAACGACGCGATCTCGGCGTCCCTTGCCATGAAGCAGCACCTGCGGGCGTCCTCGCTCCAACTGAAGGTCGTTCGCGTTGACGCCGGTCGCTTCGGACACGCGAGCGCCGGTTCTCGCCAAGAAGAGCAGAAAGGCCCGGTCGCGCCGACCGCGGGACGTCGTCTGATCAGGGGCTGCGATGATAGCCTCCACCTCGGCGTTGGTGAGATGATGCGTCACCTCGATGTGGGCCCGTTTGGTGGGGATCCGACGAGCCGGTGAGGTAGTAGGCTGTGTCGCTATAGTTGGCGTGGCCGAGGTAGGTGGCGAGTAAGGGCAGCAGCGCTTGGACGTCCGCGCGCTCGTGGTGCCACAGCCTCAGCCTGGTCACCGCGAACCGGTGCCGGAGATCGTGCGGTCGCAGAGGCTTGCCATTGTCAAGGCCCGCGAGCTTGCGGGCCTTAGCGAAGTTGCTTTGCAAGCCGGTTGCCGACAGACGGCAGCCTCGCGAGCTGAGGAAGAACGCCTCGCCTTTGGGCCTGGGAAACACGGTGTCGCGCTCACGGGCGTATCGACGAAGTTTGGCTGCCTGGGTCGTTGGGTGAACAGGAATCAGGCGGTCTTTACGGAACTTGGTTTTACGGACGAGGATGCCCCCGTTGGTCAGATCGACGTCGCCGCGATCAAGCCTGACCACTTCGCCCGATCGTAACCCCGTGCTGGCCAACAATCCGATTAGCGTCGCCATCGTGCGGCCCCTGAGAGGGGTCCCTGGCGAAATGAAGCTGCATGCGTCGATAAGCGACGTCAGCTCAGCCTCACTTAGGGATGCGCGGCGGCGGAATCGCCCTGGACCACGGGAAAGCTCTGCGCTCCAAGACCTCGGTCTGGGGGTCGTAGACGACCAGGTACTCGTAGAATCGGCGGAGCACGCCGTGACGGACCGCGCGGCTGTCGGCGGCGCCACCGAACGACAGGACGAAGTCCAGCGCCATCGTCCGGGTGGCGGGCGCACCCAGCTGAGATCGCTCGACGTAGCGAACGAAAGCCCGCAGCGTGCCGGCTTCTGGAAGCGGCGACAACAGGTGAGAGGAGGCCTGACTACCTCAAGCAGATTGGTCGCGACGCTCTTTCCAGAGCTCCGATAGTGTGGCGTTAGGTTTACTGAGGCCTTCCGCCGCGGCCCTGTCTTCCTAGAATCCATAGGACCGTTCGGCCCAGCGGAGAAGCACACGCGCATCCCGATCGGGTAAGACCACGCGCTGACTACGCAGGCCCTTGGCGATCGCTTGGCCAACCTCTGGCGCAACTCGATTACCATGGGTCATCAAGAAGAACCAACCAAATGGGACGCCGACCTCACGGTCGATGGCTTCGACGCGATCCATCAGGATATGAACCGAGGCGTCGCCAGCGATCAGCCTCTCTTCCGGCAGATGCCGCGGGCGCGGCACGAATCCGATCTCGCGTGTGCCTTTATCGTCGTAGTCGTAAATGTCGAGCGCCCAGTGCACATAGACCCGCTCGGCCGAAGCGCTTGATTCTTCCCAATCCTGGAAGAAGCGCGTCTCCCGCGGCACGAACTCGAACCAGTCCGGCACCAGTTCAAGAAACGGCGTCTCGGTCGTGCCCTCGCGTGTCGTTTCACGTACCACACGGCGTTCCATCTCTGGCCGCTGCGCCTCGCGCTTCTCGCGCTCGAGGCGGGCACACCGCGTCAGGAAGCTCCGGACATGGACGACGCTGCTGCCTGGGCGCCCAAGCATCCGATAGAGCGGACCAGCGATTACCTTGTCGTCGGACATATCTTCGTGCGTGATCCATGACGGATCGAGTAATTCGCCCTTGCCCCAAGGGCGATATGTCGGATTGACGATCGGCCCGGCACGCCATTCAACTTCCAGACCGAGACGGATTTGCACATAGTCCGCCGCGCCCGGTCCAGTTGGCGCGAAGGCATACACACTGTTGCCGTGCCATTCCGAGATCTGAAGGTCGCTCTCGCGCAGTCGCGTCCAGAGCGCGCCAATGTCGCCATTGTCCTTGGCAAGCTCCGCTTCCATCCACGGCCGGTATTCTGCGATCCGTGTCCCGTCGGCGGCGACCACCGAGCGCGTGTCGCGCCAATACTGCTCGTCAATGCCCGATGTCGAAAACGGAAATCCCGGAAACGCCTCTGTGAGCGCGGCCGCCAGCGCCGCTTCGTCAGATCCGGTCGGAAGACGTGCGAGAACCGCCTCGATCGAGGCGGGATCGGGCAATCGCATTGGGATGTTCTCTGGAGCGTCAGCCATGCCATGATCCTATCATCGGCGGTTGTCGAATTCTGCTCGTTTGCTAGCGCGTCCTATTCACCGCGCGTTCGATCTTTTCCATCGACGCGAGGATTTGCTCGAACCGAGGAGCCTCGCCGAAGATCATTGGCGTCATGTTCGTATAGTCACGCGCGAGCGCGTCGATCATTGCCGCAGTCGGCGCAAGCGCAAACGATCCGGTCACGGCCGAGACGAGATCGTAATCAGGCCGGTTGAAGAACATGAGAGCATGACGGACGCAGTCGGCCCCCAATTCGGCATCTTTGACCGCCGACCGGCCGATGTCGGAGGCGAAGAGGCAATACAGGTCGTAGAAGTGCCGCGAAATGCGCTGGCCTTCCTGGCGCAGCTCACCGCGGCGCTCGAACCAGCGGCGCAGCCCGTGAGCGATCACGATTTTGTCCCAGAACGTGCGCTCGGCGTCGATCGTCGTGACGTTCGGCACCGTCAATTCGAGGCCTGCCACGTCGTCGGCAATGTAAGGACGGATATTCGCCAGGTGGTTCGGGTCAAGCGCCGACTTCGCTCCGGACTCGATCCGGACTGCCGGCCGCACATAGGCCTCGTCGCGCGGTTCAACCTCGGGATACCAGACGAGAAGCGTCTGCCCGTCGGCATCCGACGCGTCGATCTCGAGGCGTCCGCGTCCACTCGTCGCTTCGGCGAGATGTTCGGTCAGGAAGGCGTATAGCGGACCGCTAATATAGCTGCGGCAAGCGTCCCGGATCGCATCCAATCGAGCGCGGCGTTTCTTATTCGACAAGATCGATCTCGAGTTCTTCGACTGAAGCAGACTCGTCGAGATCGTTGCGAAACACCGTTATATCGATGTCTTCGGAAAATCTTTCGATCAGCCCGTATGCCTTCGACAGCGACGTCCCGCCCTTGAAGAGAAGGCGCGGACCTCCTGCGGGCCGTTCGTGATAGAGAGCATTGAGGGTCCAGCAGACCCAAAAATCCTTCTCGACGTTTCCGATCGGCGCACCGAGCCGGTTCGCCGTCGTCAGGAAAAGATCAAGCTTCTCGCCGGGTGCGGCGGAGATGACCTCCTTGTAGGCTGCGCTACTCACGCGTGATCCTCCGCCGCGTCGTCAGGTTCGAGCAAGGGCCTGAGAAAGTCCTGCATCCAGATCGGCATAGCTGAAAGACCTGCACGGAGATCGTCGCGAATCTCCTTTCCATGCTGCGGGTTTGCGAACAGCTTGCTGAGGACGTTCTCTACCGCTTGTCGATCGTCCTTCCCCGCCATCATATCCTGCATCCAATAGAGCGCCTGAACGACGCGCATGCCCGGACGTCCGGCCCAATAAAGACGGCTAGGTGCCGCCGACTTGAAATTGATGACCTGCTTTCCAAGTTTGATCGGCTTCAGGCGAGCGTCGACCAGGACCTCGATGCGCGCCGGCACGGCCGTGGTGAGGCCGAGATCATTCGCGGCAGTCATCCCGTCGACCACGACGCGGGCCTGGTCGCGGCGCGCCACAGCCCTGATGACCGCGCGATAGTCGGGGACCATCGGCTTGCCTGTGAGGTTGCTCTTTCGCGGCCGGTCGTAGAGCCCGCGGTCGATGCGGCGCAACTCGCCAGCCGCAACGAGACGCTGCAACGTCTTGTCGACGGCCGCGCGACTGCCGAGATCAGCGAAATCACCGGGTGTCCATACCTCTGTCGGCGTTGCGTCGATGCGGGCAATGAGCCGCGGGCGGAGGTCTGTGGTCGGTTGATCAAGCATGTCCGAAATATGATGCAAATTTCGGTCGTCGGCAAGATTTGTCCGTCCGAACTATGCAGCATTTTTCGGACGTTCCGTTCCCCAAAGAAGCTCATCCAAGGCGACGAAGAATCAGGCAGTATAGCTATAAGTGGTTGATATAAAAAGTTAATTTGCGGTATTTCTGGCTTAATCTGAACCGGTGCCGGGTGGCTGCCTGCGGCGGCCCCGGCAAGGCGGGTAGCTACCAGAGCGGGTGCGGACGCGGAAGGGCTCGCAGGGGATATTTCAGACATACTGCTGCGACCGGCGGATGCCGGTGACAATTCTTGTTAAATTCAGCTCGCCGAATCAGGCTATCCCGCTGCTCGGGACGTTGCCGACGCAAATTTCGATACCATCGTTAGTTGGCTGCGAATACTGAAAATCATTGCATGTGCAAACGCCCGCCGCGCCAAAGCAGATGCTCCATTTGAGCTCATAGTTGATGCCGAGCACATTGAAAAAACTGCGGCCGTTGACGGATCAGTTCGACCTTGGGGACCAATACCTCTCGGCCCCCGGTGGTGAGCCGCTCAAATCGGCGATCATTTCGGCCCACGACAAGCGCGACGACCAGCCAGTCGTGCTCAAATACTGGCAAAAGACCGGCTCAGCGGTCGACGATGATCTTCGTGAAATTTGGCAGCATGAAATGCGCCAGGCACAGCGTGTGCTCGCCTATCCAGGCGCCGACAAGGTCATCGTCGAACTGCTGCGGTACGGCGAGGCGTCGGATGCCTTCTTTCTGGCCATGCCGCGAGATCTCGCGCCACTCGATACCATGGTCAAGCATGCGCGCCCCGATCACTGGCTGAACAATCTTGATGTCCCGCGCTCGCGCATCGTTCTCTGGCGCAACGCCGAGCGTCTGGCGAAGGCGCTTGAAGCCGTCCACAACCAGGGACTGGTCTATGGCCGTCTCGACAGTTCTTCGGTCTTCACGGCGTCTGCCACAGCGCCCGACTTCCGGCTTGGCAGCTTTGAGTGGTGCGTCCGATTGTCGGAGGCGGACAAAGCGCCGCTCGTCGTCTTTGCGAAATCCGCAGGTGCACCGATTATCATGTCGTTCCTCGACGATTGGCGTGCGCTCGGCCTGTTGCTCGCCGGTCTCCTGAAGCTCGATGCCTCGAGCCTCAGCCGTGGGCTCTCAGCCGTGGAGAACGAATCTGATGCGGCAGGTGAGCGGCTGGCCGTCCTCGAGGCCGGTGAGCGAGACACGCTCAGATGGTTGATCGAGCCTGCGCGCCATCGGGCGGTCGACGCCGAGATTGTTTGCAGACGTATCGGGCGCGCACGAAGGGCGAGACGGAGAATGGCGTCGGCTACGTGAAGAAGAACGCGATCGCCGGTCATTCCTTCCCAAGTTGGGAAGCATTCGAGGCGCATCTCGACAGATGGGAGCGTGATGTTGCGAACGTTCGCATCCAGGGCGCGACCGGCGAGGCGCCCCGATCATCCGCTTTGCGCGTGATGAGATACATCGGTTGAAACCGCTCGGCGGACAGCCGTCGTTCGGACCCTTGCGTGAACTGACCCACGTCGTCGGCAATGATTGCGCCGTCGAGATCGACGCGAACAGCTACTCCGTGCCATGGCGCCTTATTGGCGAGCGCATGGCGGTGACGATCGTGGCCGGGGAAGTGCGGATCCGCCATGGATTGCACCAGGTTGCCGTCCACACTGCAATCGGATGGGCGCCGGCTGCGGGTCGTCGACTCCGCTCATCTCGATGGAGTTGTTAGTCGCAATGGCGCGGTCCGCCCGGCTGAGATCGCGGCGGAGCTGGCGGCGTCCCCACCGCCGTCGTTGTTACGCATGCGCGGCGGCGATCAGGGTGAGACTCTCATCCTGATTGTCGCGCTATATACGCACTCTTGCCGAATACGAAGCCGTGGTCGGAGGAAGCTTAGGCGAGTGTGCGCTGCAGGCGGCTTTCGCGAAGAAATTAATAGCGGGACTATAGCCAGTGGTTTGAAGCCCCGGCTTCATGACATGTTTTACGCATGAAAACTCGTGCGATTGTGGCCTGGAATGTGCGTCGAATCCGCGTAGAGCGAGGTATTTCGCAAGAGAAATTGGCTTACGAAGCGGGGGTTGACCGCTCGTATATGGGGGCTCTTGAGCGGCAATCGAAGAACCCGACAATTGATCTTCTCGAACGCATCGCCGAGACGCTGGACGTTCATTTGTCCGAGTTGTTTATTCGGCCGTCTAAAAGTGCGACGACTCCCAAGACCCTGCCTGGAGGTCGCAAGCCGGCGCGTCCACGTCGCAGGAAGAAGAAATAGTGTAAGCGGCAAGCTGAGGCTGTCGGGCGGCGTCGTTCCATGCGAAGTGACCTCAAGGGACATTCGGCCTTCGACAAAGTCATGCTAGCAATGGACCAAGCGTTTATAGAAGTTCGTGGCTTGTAAGTAGCGTACTGGCTAATCTTCGTTACGGATATATTCCTAATCTCGGCTTAGTCGCGCGACCGAAACCTTCGACGACGAGGACGCTAAAAAGAATGATTTGGCTGACGGATGAGCAACGGGAACGCATCCGCAATCACTTTCTGGAGGAGCGCGCTATCGATAGACGACCGGTCGCAAGCCTACTGCGACGCGCCGGATTCTGGAAGCGGTTCTGCGGAGATCGGCGACCAGGCCCAGGACAGCGATGTGCTTAGCGGCCGTCACGACGACGGGGTACGATAACGTGAATGCTTTGCAAAATGGCGGTTCAGCCCTTCCGCAGGATAATCGCTGAAAGCAACCGCATCATCGGCGTGAACATGAAGTAGGCAGTCGTCCGTTAAGAGCGACCAAGCGACTGATGTGGAATCGTAATCTGACAGACCGGCTTTTTTGCGATTGCAGGGTTTTGATGCTTCAGGGATCGGAACCTTCCAATTTCATTTTCAAGATTCCGTCGAATCGCCAGTCATGATTCCGTGGTCGCATCGGAGGGGGTGATGCGGCCGAAGAAGCAGAAGGCGACGGGATCGGGCGATCTGTTCCGGGCCAGGCTGGACCAGATCATCAATATGAAGCACGAGCTGGTTCAGCTCGCCGGCAGGGTCGACTGGGACTGGATCGATGGGGAGATCGCCCCGCTCTACAGCGAGAACGGCCGGCCAGGCATCGCGACCCGCTTCGTGATTGGGCTGCTGCTGCTCAAGCAGATTTACGGCCTGTCCGACGAAGGGGTGTGCGAGCGCTGGGTCCACGACCCGTATTTCCAGTACTTCACCGGCGAAGAGTTCTTCCAGCATTCATTTCCGCACGAGCGCTCGGACCTGAGCCACTGGCGCAAGCGGCTCGGCGACAAGCTGGAGCTGCTGTTGGCCGAGAGCCTGCGGGTGGCGCACGAAGCCGGCGCGTTACGCAGCCAGGACCTCAAGCGTGTCACGGTCGATACCACCGTGCAGCCGAAGGCGATCACCTTTCCGACCGATGCTAAGCTGCTGCACGCGGCCATCAAGGGGCTCAACCGCATGGCGAGGAAGCACGGGGTCAAGCTGCGGCAGTCCTATCTTCGCGTCGCCAAGACCGCGGCAATGATGGCGGGACGCTACGCCCATGCCAAGCAATTCAGGCGGCATCAGCGGCAGTTGCGCATCCTGCACAGCCGGCTGGGCCGGATCATCCGTACGCATACGACGAGATCCCCGTCGGAGGCGTACGATCATCCGCGATATCGGCCGCAAGATCGAAGGTCGAGCTGTGCTCGAGAACGCCTTCGTCCTCCCGCTCAGCCGCGCTTCGCAGATCCGCTCGCAACAGCAGCGTCAGCGTGGCTGGAAGCATTATTCTTTCCACGCCCCGGAGGTGGAGTGCATCGGCAAGGGCAAGGCAGCCGCGCCTTACAACTCCAGTGAAGAACAGCGCCATTGGCGCACAGTCGCGGCCATTGTCATGAAATCTCAAGGCCGCGTTCTCGATGTGGAAGCTCAGATCCGACGAAGAGCTGAGGGCGCTAAAGTCCGACTTGGCGGACGGCAAGGGAATGACGTTGTTCACTAGGCTCTCGCTTTCGAACGACATCGAGAAGGGAGTGCCGAACAGCCCGGCGAAGAGAACGAGTAGATTCTCAGACAAGTACGACGCCTTTGGGATATGCTTTAGCTTCGCGCCATTGGACGGAGGGCGGTCGATGTTCGCATCGACCGGCAGATTCGTAATCTCGATAGCCGCGGGGCGAGCTGACGGAGGAACCTGCTCCGAGAGAAACGGCAGGATATCGGTCAACGCAACGGCGATCTTCGACCGCACTGCGGAGATCTGCGCAAGATAAGATCCGTAGGCGGTGGCAGGATATTTGATGGGAGCTAGTTCCTTCTGCAAAAATGCTTTTGCTGCATCGGGAAGCACGAAGGAATGTATCTGGGTTTTGTTCATGTCCGGATTCTTCCTATGTATTTGCGATGTCGCTTTCTGGCCACCGCACTACGAGATCCGCTTCGACTGTCCGCCGATCGCCCTCTCGTGCCCAAAGACAACCATGGGCGCCGCAAGAACGTAAAACGATCATTTGTAAACTAGGGTGCGTACTCATAAACTCTGCCGCTGAGAGTAGGCGCACCTATGTCCGCTTGTCCCCCAACAACGGCGCGAAAGCGGACATTGTCGGACTTCCGAGATGGGTCGACGCTTGGCCGCGACCGGCGTCAATGTCAGGAATTTCGTCCACTGGTAAGGCGTATGATCCTGCCAGTCGGAATTGACGAGTTAACGGGATGCATCGCGACATCCGCCCGTCAGAGCGGGGCTCCGATCATTCGGGTAACGTTGGCGTCAGTAAATCGGGGGACATCGTCCATAATTGCGTCGGTGTCGGCGGATGCAAGCGCAGCGTGAAGCGAAGCCTCATCGCGAAACCGATAAAACCCGACGGAAACATCTACCGAATTGACGTCTCGAGGGAAGAAGGCGGCGGCGCTTTCGAGGCCATGCTTCTGCCAGCATGCGAGCGCCAACGGTAGATGCACGTCGACATAATAGTCGCGATCGAAGTATGTGCCGCCGCTGCAGGTCACGACCATTGTTGCATTTGCCATCAGACGACTTTCTACAGAACCTTCGCATTCAGCGCGCGTCCGCTGTTTATGATTGCGATCGATATGTATGTCGGCCGCCGGACGGCCCTTGCCCGGTTTACGCGAACCGTGTGAATCGTCCGGCATCGCGCTGCCCCGCCGATTCGGGCACATATCGAGGATGAGACGGCGGCTTGGACTCTGTTTCGAAAAGACGCGCGGAGGACCGAGCGCCCAGCCGGTGCCGTGCAACCTGCATGTCGACGGCGCGAGCCGGCGCCGTCCCGCTCATCTCAATCCTCGTCTTGCCACCTCCGCAAGGCCGTCTGGTCGTGGTAAGGCATGCGATCTGGCGTGGTGATGAATTCCATCGTGGTGCCCCATGGCATTCGGCAGTAACAGACCTTGTTTCCAAGACCTTTCTCGGTTGCGTAAGGAATCGCGCGCGGCGCGGTGAGGCGTGTGCCTCCGGCCTTTTCGAAGCGCGTGACCGAGGCGTCGATGTCGTCGGTGTAGACACCGAAATGCGTGATGCCGAAGTCGCTCGCTCGGATCGGCTGGGCTTGTTGGGGGCCGTGCATTTCGAACAGCTCGATGTCGGGTCCGGTGCCGATCTTGACCATCGCCTGTCCACGCACGACCGTTCCCGGGAACGCTCCGACGGCCCGCTCGAATTCGGGGCCTTGCCGCGGCGGATCCTGCGGCCCGAAGGACTGATAGATCACCTGGCCGCCGAAAGCTTGCACCAGGAACGATTTCGCGGCTTCTATGTCGGGCACCGTGATGCCGATATGGTTGACGCCGCGGATGATAGGTGTGGTCATGACGGGTTGTCCTTTCTGATTGAATTGATCGATCGTGATGAGTGCGGGGCTCTGTTGCCGCAGTGTCGCGATTTCTCCGGCCCACAACGACACGGGCGCCGAGTTTCAATGGGCTCCGATGAACTCGATCAGAGCGGCTGCGACTGCATCCGGCCGCTCGTCCGCGACATAGTGGCTACAGCGGGCGATCGAGCCGCCCGTTACGTTGCTGGCGAATTCCTCGACCATCGGCACCATATGCGGACCAAAGCGATGATCCCCGCCGAGAGCCAGCACCGGGATCTCGAGCGGTTGCTTCTTGTACTCAAGCGCCGCTGCGTGGTCGGCGGCGAGGGTGCGATACCATTCCATGCCGCCGCGGGTGCGGCCGGGGAGCGCCATTGCTTTGGCGTAGATCTCGACATCCGCCGGATCGAAGCTGCTGTGATCGTAGAACCGCTCGGCCATGAAGCTCGAAACATAGTCGTATTCACGGCCATGGATCAGGCGCTCGGGGAGATCCCGGCTCATGTGGAAACCAAAGTGCCAGAGCGTTGCGATCGTCGCCTCCCATCCGCTCCAGCCGGGAAGCGGAACGTCCAGAACGGCCAGGTGGGTTACGGCCTCTCGATAGACAGCAGCCAGCGGCAAGGCCACCATTCCGCCGATATCATGGCCGCACACTGCGTAGCGTTGATGGCCAAGGGCAGCCATCACTTCGTGCGCGTCGCGCGCCATTGTCGCCTTGTCGTAGCCGCCGAGCGGACAGTCGGAAAAGCCGGCGCCGCGCAGATCGATCGCGACCACGCTGAAATGCGCGGCCAGTTGCGGCATCACATGGTGCCATTCCCACCATGTTTCCGGCCAGCCATGCAGCAGAAGAATCGACGGGCCTGAGCCGCCCGTGACGGCGTTGATCTTGATGCCGTTCACCGGCACCAGCTGTTGGGCAAAACCCTTCAGAGTCGCGATCATGGTCGCTGTCCCGTCGATGTTGACGTTCGATCGGAGCTCGCGACCCGCGTTCCGGGCGGGTCGAAATCGGTAGCGATCGTGATGTCGTGCCAGGCGTCGATATCGCTGCGGAAGGCAGCCAGCTTTCGCTCGGCGGCAGCATGCGCGACCGGGCCGAGCGGCAGGTGAAGCGGGGCGTCGTCGTCGTCGACGGCGCGCAGGATCACTGCGATCGCCTTGTCGGGGTCGCCCGCCTGATTGCCGTTATTGGTTTCGCGATAGTGCCTGCGCGAGGTCCCGGCATATTCCGGCATCTCGTTGGCGGCGACTGTGATCGAACGGCCGAGGAAATCGGTGCGAAACGGCCCAGGCTCCACGATCAGCACTCGGATGCCGAACGGCTTCAACTCGCTGGCGAGCGCTTCGGAAATCCCTTCCACGGCGAACTTGGCGGCGTTGTAGTAACCGCCGCCTCCGCCGCCCGAGATGCCGGCGACGGACGACATATTGACGATCGCTCCGCCCGAGCGCCGCATGACGGGCAGGGCGGCTCTGGTGGCTTCGATCAAACCGAAGAGGTTTACCTCGAACATCGGCCGGTATTCGTCAGACGTCCCCTCCTCAATCGCGCCATGCAGTCCGTATCCGGCATTGTTGACGAGCACGTCGAACCCGCCGAAGGTCTCGACCGCTTTTGCGACCGCGGCCTTGGCTGCCGCCGCATCGGTCACGTCCAGTGGCACGGTGATCATGCGGCCGTCGAAAGGCTCGGCCATATCCTCGATCGTCTTGACACTGCGGGCCGTCGCGACGACCTGATCGCCGCGCTCCGCCGCCGCGAGCGCGAGCCGCTGGCCGAAGCCGCTTGAGCAGCCTGTGATGAGCCAAGTCTTCATGCTTTCTTCTCCGAGTTGTTATCAGACGATGCAAATCGTTCGCCGCTATTGCGACCCGTGATATCGGCCAAGGCCGACCGACTCTCTGCGATCAGAGGCCATGCTCAAGAACTCACCGCTCGGCCGCCCTGGATGACGACGACGCGGCTGCCGATCTTGACCCGGCTATAGAGATCGATGATGTCTTGGTTGATGAGTCGAATGCATCCGCTCGAAACGGCGCGACCGATCGTCTCCGGCTCGGTCGTCCCATGAATGCGGAACATCGTGTCCCGTTCGCCCTGAAAGAGGTACAGCGCGCGTGGTCCAAGGGGATTGCCAAGCCCGCCGGCCATTCCGCTGGCGAGATGGCCATAGCGCGCAGGCTCCCGATTCATCATGTTCTTGGTCGGAGTCCAATGCGGCCATTCCGCCTTTCGCCTAATGGTCGCGGTGCCTGCGAAAGCGAGACCATCCTTGCCAACGCCAATGCCGTAGCGCATGGCCTTTCCGTCGCCCTCGACAAGATAGAGCTGATGAGCAGCCGTATCGATGACAATCGTCCCGACAGGCTCATTCGTCGTATAGTCCACGCGCTGGCGCAACATCGCCGGATCGACGCCGGATATGTCGACGGCTGGTAAGGTGTAAACTCCGTCGACGAGTTGCGCGTACTCACTCGGCGTGCTGATGATATCGGCCTCGACGAGGCCGCTGCGACTGGCACAACCCGAGAGAACGATCGCCATTGCACCGAATACCGAGAACCGCATAGAGCGCCTGGCATCTGAGTTCCTCATATCGAACCGTAACCTTCGCCGCAGTCCAATCGGTGACTCTGTTGCTGATATCCGAACATTGAAGCTCCCAGGAAAGCCAAGCGTGCCATCGGCACAACTGCAATAGGAACCAATTGGTTCCTAATTTTGCTTTTAAAAAAGCATCTCCATCAGGAGATCGGCATCTTTCAGCATCTCGTCGCGGCGTGATCCAACTTTACCAAGCACCCGCATGCCTTGTGCATGTGAGACGATAAAGTGCGCGATGACTTCAGGATCGGACCTATTGGCGATTTCGCCGGCGGCCTGTCCTTTCGCGATCGTTGCAGCGAACAGGGCTTGAAGCCTGGAGAAAAGACGCTTGATCACCTCTGCGATGTCGGGATCTCCCGGCAACATCTCGGCAGCCGTCAACACACCGAAACAACCGCGCACCCCTTTTTTCCCAGACGACAAATCCGCATACCGCACCAACGCGTTGCGGATTGCCGCCTTCGGCGAGGGGGCTGATCGCAGAACCTCCTGGACGTTTCGTACGCCATCGTCGGTGTAGAACTCGAGGGCGCGCAGGAAGACAGATTTCTTGTCACCGAAAGCCTTGTAGAAGCTGCCCTTCGAAAGCTGCATTCCGGCAAGCAGATCAGGCAACGATGCGTCGTGAAACCCACGATCCCAAAAGATTTGCATCGCTCGCCTCACCGCCTCGTCGAGATCGAATTCACGGGGGCGTCCCACAGGAAGTTTGGTATTGATGGTCATCATACGGGCAATATAAACCAAACGGTTCCTAATTGCAATAGTCGATTTATATGCAGGCCTGCGTTGCTCAGGCTGTGAGGACCGTCCAAAATTTTCGTTCGGCCTCAGTAACGGCTCCCGGCATCGCCTCGTAGTTGGTTACATCCTGTCCGACGCCGCCTCGCAAAGGAGGCGAAACGACAATCATGATGCTTCCCCTCTGCTACGCCGTGGCGTGAAAACATAATGACCAGGCGGACGGGTAACTGCCATCCAGGAAGAGACCACATGACGCTCAGCACTACACGTCCTTCTCCGAAAGCCAATGCCTGGCTCAAGCGCTACTATTTCATTCGCTCTGCCGTCGCGGCTCTATGGGCGGTTGCGGCCTTGACGATCGCCAGAGACCGTTCCCATCTCGCGGCCATCCTGCTGGTTGCCTATCCCTTGTGGGATGCCCTCGCCAACTATCTCGACGCGCAACGCAGCAGTGGGCTTGCTTCGAGCAAGAGCCAGATGGTCAATGTCATCATTAGCATTATTACTGCAATAGCGGTCACCATCGCGCTGACGCGGAGCATGAATGCCGTGCTTTTGATCTTCGGGGCATGGGCGGTCGTCGCGGGGCTTCTTCAGCTTGCGACCGGCGTGGGCCGCTGGGGATCGGCCGGCGCACAATGGGCGATGATCCTCAGCGGCGCACAGTCGGCGCTGGCGGGGTGCTTCTTCGTCTACCGGGCGGGGGTTGTTACCAATGTCGGGATTAGTGACGTTGCCGGCTACGCCGCGTTCGGTGCCTTCTACTTTATGGTTTCGGCCGTTTGGCTATGGAGCACCGGCTTGCGTCGCTCTTCTGTGCAAACCACTGCGTAGCACACGTTTGACGGACCTTCATCATGAAGGACCGGCAGCTGTCTTCGATACCGCCGGTTAGCCGATTGATGGTCCCCGCATCAGCCGTCAGGACGGCCCAGCCATCGCGCTGGCGCCGTCCTATCGAGAAAGATCACCACGTTGGCTACTTCGCGGGGCTCGGCGCAACGCCTCAGATCTGCTAATGGGATGGTCCGGCCGTGCTCCTGCCCCGCCAGCGATAAGCTGGCCAGGGGCGCCAAGACAAGGAGCACGCCATGTCCCAGACACCCAGTACTGCGATCGCCGTGATCGGCATCGATATCGGCAAAAACTCGTTCCACGTCGTGGGCCACGATACGCGCGGCGCCATCGTGCTGCGGCAAAAGTGGTCGCGTGGCCAGGTGGAGGCGCGGCTCGCCAATATGCAGCCTTGCCTGATCGGCATGGAAGCCTGCGTCGGCGCACATCATTTGAGCCGCAAACTCGCATCGCTAGGTCACGATGCCAGGTTGATGCCGGCCAAATATGTCCGCCCTTATAGCAAAGGACCGAAGAACGACTTCAATGATGCCGAAGCGATTGCCGAAGCCGTGCAACGCCCGACGATGAAGTTCGTGGCGACCAAGACCGCGGAGCAACTGGATCTGCAGGCGCTGCATCGGGTGCGCGAGCGGCTGGTGTCGCAACGCACCGGCATCATCAACCAGATTCGCGCCTTCATGCTGGAACGCGGGATCGCGGTGCGCCAGGGTATCGGCTTCCTGCGCACAGAACTGCCCACCATCCTTGCCACGCGCACCGATGCCCTGTCGCCACGCATGTTGCGTGTCATCGAGGAGTTGGCAGGCGACTGGCGCCGGCTGGATCAGCGCATCGATAGCCTCTCCGGCGAGATCGAAGCACTGGCCCGTCAAGATCAGGCATGTTCGCGCCTGATGACGGTGCCTGGCATCGGGCCGATCATTTCGAGCGCCATGGTAGCCGCGATCGGCACTGGAGACGTCTTCTCCAAAGGCCGTGACTTCGGCGCCTGGCTCGGACTGGTGCCCAAGCAGATCTCGACGGGAGACCGCACGATCCTCGGCAAAATCTCAAGGCGCGGCAATCGCTACCTGCGCGTTCTGTTCGTGCAGGCGGCATGGGTGGTGCTGGTCAGGATCAAGAACTGGGAACGTTACGGACTCAGATCCTGGATCGAAGCCGCCAAGAAGCGATTGCACCACAACGTGCTAGCGATCGCACTCGCCAACAAGCTTGCCCGCATCGCCTGGGCGGTGCTGGCTAAAGGACGCGCCTTCGAGCTGACAAGGACCAACGATGCAGACGTCCAATCCGCTTGATCGTCGCGCCGTGCTCGGGGCGGTCAAGGCGCGGCCTGGCAACGCCGGAGCCAGCCGCAAGCAAAGCGCAACGGCCGGCCTTGACCGCCCGTGCGCGCGACGCGACGCACGTCCTGCGGGCCGGGACGAAGGAACGGCCCCCGGCTCGAACACAGGAACTGCGAGGTAGGAGGAGCAAGCGATGACGTAACCCCATCAACAGGTTCCAGCCAAGGTCTGCGAGAGGATGAGACGAGATGGAGGTTCGGTCTTCCCGGCGCATGCGAACACTGGTGACCCAAATGGCCCAATCGAGGCCTGTCCGCTAATGAGAACGCACGCGCGCTGATATCCATGATGGCCCGGAGAGAATGCTCCAATCAAAGGCCGGATACATTGATGCAAGACCACTCACCACCTGATCGACGAACCTCTTGCTACGCACGGCCGGACCATACATTGGGTCAGGAACGACAAAACTCAAGGTGAGCATAATCGGTCGGCTTTCGAGTGCATAGCGACCAGTTGAGCCCGACAGCCGAGCCATGATTCAAGCCACACAACGGAAGGGGCCGAATCATGCGCTACGAACTCACGGACTATGAGTGGTCCGTCATTAAGCCGATGTTGCCGAATAAGTCGCGCGGCGTGCCGCGGGTGAATGACCGTCGTGTCCTCAACGGCATCTTCTGGGTCTTGCGATCCGGAGCGCCATGGCGCGACCTGCCAGAAAACTTCGGTCCGTACACCACTTGCTACAATCGATTCGTTCGCTGGCGACGGGCCGGCGTGTGGGCCAAGCTCATGAGCGCACTGGCCGGCGCCCATGATGCTGCCGTGCAGATGATCGACACTTCCATTGTTCGCGTACATCAACATGGGGCCTGCATCACAAGAAACTGGCGTCAATCGATGGGAAGGTCACGCGGCGGTCTGACGAGCAAAATCCACGCGGTGGTCGACAGCAATGGTCTACCGGTACAACTTGCGTTGAGTCCTGGCGAGGCGCACGACGTTCGACTTGCCGGTAAACTGCTCTCTCGTTTGAGATCCGGATCAATGCTGCTCGCCGACCGCGGCTACGACGCTGACTGGATCAGGGAGCTTGCCATGAAAAAGGGCGCATGGGCCAATATCCCGCCGAAAAGCAATCGGACCGATCCGATCTGCTTCAGCCCGTATCTCTACCGCGCCCGCAACCGCGTCGAGCGGTTCTTCAACAGGATCAAACAATGCCGTCGGGTGGCGACGCGCTACGACAGGCTTGCTGGAAACTACCTTGCCTTCATCCAACTTGCATCTATCCGGCTATGGCTCGCCGCTCGTTATGAGTCCGCGCCCTAGTCACATGAATCTAAAGTTCGCCACATAAAGTCTGCTGGGCTTTGTGGCAAAAGCGTTTGACGGAAGCCAAGATCTGGTCTGCGGACTTGGTCCATTTGAAGGGCTTCGGGTTGTTGTTGTGCAATTCGATGAAGGTACGGATGTCGGCTTCGAGCTGCCTGACGGAGGTGTGAACACCTCGCCGGATCTGCTTTCTGGTGAGTTCAGCGAACCAGCGCTCGATCTGATTGATCCACGACGCGGAAGTCGGCGTGAAGTGGACATGATAGTGCGGCCGGCGAGCGAGCCACGCTTTAATCTTGGGGGTCTTGTGGGTAGCGTAGTTGTCCATGACGATATGGACAGCGAGCCCCTCAGGGATTTGAGCGTCGATCTCTTTGAGAAACTTCAAGAACTCGAGCGCCCGATGGCGCTTGTAGCATTTGCCAATGACGAAGCCGGAAGCGACATCGAGCGCGGCAAACAGCGTGGTCGTACCATGCCGCACATAGCTATGCGTGCGACGTTCCGGCACCCCAGGCATCATCGGCAAGACCGGCTGCTCGCGATCGAGTGCCTGGATCTGGCTTTTCTCATCGACACTGAGGACAACGGCTCGGTTAGGCGGCGACAGATAAAGCCCGACAATATCGCGCACCTTATCGACGAATAGCGGATCGCTCGATAGTTTAAATGTCTGGCTGCGGTGCGGCTGCAAGCCGAACGCCGTCCACATTCGGCGGATCGTGGTGTGAGAAAAGCCAGTATCCGCAGCCATCGAGCGGATCGACCAGTGCGTTGCGTCGGGCGGCGTCGTACGCAATGTCCGCTCGATTACCTCGGCAACCTGATCATCGTCGATGGTTCGAGGGCGGCCCGGGCGGGCTTCGTCAAGCAGGCCATCACAACGATCCTTCAAGAATCGGCGGCGCCACTTGCCGACGGTGTGTTCATGGATGCCAAGTTCGGCAGCCACAGACTTGCTTGGCAGACCATCTGCACACCGCAGGATCGCGCGGCATCGCTCAGATAGCGATCGGGCTACACGATGACGACGAACTTGCCTCTCCAAGTACGCCCGCTCCTGCGAACTCAGCACCAACGGCGCGATCGGCCGGCCTTTCACACCTGCATTCGCCACGAGCGCTCTCCTCTCTAGAGATCCGAGCGATCAACTAATGTCACGAACTTCCGTTCCAGATGACTAGTTCGTGAAATATCTCGTCGGTGGCCATCTCAACGAGAGGCTTCACGTTCCCAAGAGCGACAAACATCCTCAGGAGAAGAAAAACTCTTTGACGGTCGTGATCGTTGGGTAGTGCCTTTATAAGGAGGTCGCGAATGGCCTCGCGTGCATTTTGCAGATGCTCACCCCCGGCGTCACTCAGGTAGGTGCGGCCGAGCGGTCTCATCGCATCGTGAATCTTGAAACGATCGACACCGAAAATCTGGATTGTACCGCTTGTTCGCAATCGCCTGAATGCCGTGGCCGCGATCTCCGGCTCGAGGTCGAAGGCGCGCTTCAATACGACACTGGCTTCGGATTGAGTCAGTGGGACGTCGCTGAGACTGAGCGCCGCGACAGCGCGGCGCTCAGGGTCGTTAAATCTGTCGAAGACATCTGACAGAATAAGTTCTTGCGCAGTCTCGACAATATGGGTGCGGTCCTCAAGCGCCGCGCAGACTCGGGTGACCACCCCCTCGTAGCTTTCAGCCGCAATTTTCAGCGCATTCTGGACGTAGAGCGGCAGCCCACCAGTGATTTTCAACAAGCGCTCATAGTCTGAGAAATCCCCACGGCATCCGAGCGACGCTCCCTCGGCCGCGGCCGTCTCATTGGACCAGCCGAGAAGCAACTCCGCCTTCACGCCAAGCGTTGCCTCGATTCGGGCGATCGTTGCGCTGGGCTGGGCGAGAAGCACAAACTGCAGCTGATCGGAGGCCCCGACCAGCGAAACCAAATCCGCGGCTGCAATGCGATGCGCGTTATCCAACACCACAGTCGCGGTGAGTTTGTCCTCGGCTAGGTGGCGACCGATCGCAAACAGGATTTCGGTGCCGCTTGCGCCCGGTAACAAGATCTCGCCTAGCTTGCCGCCACGCGATCCGAAGATGCGAGCTGCAAGTTCGCGTGCGACGGCATTGGCCAGCGCAGGGCCGGATATCTCGGCAATATCGTAATATGCCAGACGGTCAGAAGTATGCAGAGCTGTCTGAGAAACCCAGGACGTCTTTCCTGCACCGGAGAGGCCGACGACGAGCCGCACGCGTTGGCCATTTGCCAGATTTGGTTCATGTTCCTGCGGACGATATCGAAGCGTCGGAGCAGGAAAATCTTGGAGTTGGACAACAAGCTGCTCGAAGAGTGCCGGTAATTCCTCAACCGTGAACGTGTGATTGGAGCTTGGCTCAATCCCACCCGCTGCTGCCATCATCCGGCCAGCGATTTTCCAGACGAGGGTTTCTGGAGCCAATACGGAAAAAGGAAGCGTTTCGGCAGCCGCTCGGCACGCCTCGAAACCATCCGCGATGGTCCTCCACGGCAAGGGAAGGGCTTCGTCTACCGCCGGTGATTGCGGCCAATGGAGCCTGGTGTCGGACGGCCATTCTTTACCTGTGATAAGCTTGGCAAATTCCGGCCCAGGCGCACTATTCGATACTATGACGAACTGGCATGAACCGCTCCGTCGACCTTCCTCGTGCTCCTGTCTAATAGCCGCGAACCTTGAGAGTGCGCCATCAATGTCGCTTAGAATAAGGTTAGATGCCCGAGTTTTGACTTGTAGGTAGATTCGTCTGTCAGGCTGGACGAGTTCGACGTCTTCATCATTCTCGACGATGACATGGGTCACACCGGCCCGGGCAGCATCAAACAGACACGCGGCGGCATAGAGGTGCTGATAGAGGAACCCGCGATGAACGGCTTCGATCCGGGCAAGTTGACGGGGATCAAGGTTGAACGTTTCCATATCTGGCGGTCTCGTTATGGCTCAATAAAAGCGTGCGATGGCCGCTCGCGTTCGGCGATGGGTATCCGCTCTGTCGCACCTGTCGTTGAACTGCATCATGCCTTCAATTTCTCCTGGATTAGGCGCGTCGCAGCATTCGCGGGATGTGGACACGGTGAAAACCGTGGGTCTGCACTTGTCGGCGAAGTTTGGGGGTGTCATTGACGCCGAACGCAACCGCCGCCTTCAAGGGGCTGGCAAAGGTTGCGTAGAAGGTCCAGCGAGCGTCTTTCGGCAGAGGCGCGTTCTGCCGACGGTCGGTGATGACGACGTCGCGCGGGTCTTTGGTATTGCGGAAGGCATGGAAGGTGATCCAATCGGGCCGCCTGTAACGTGCCGCCTTGCTGAAGGGCACCGACTGAACCTTCACGTCGCTTTGGTCGAGAACCCAATCGCGCTGTTCCAATATCTGCCTGACCATGTGGCCGACCATCTGCTTGACGCGGTCAACCAGAACATCTTCGCGAAACTCCTCCAGAAGCTGCTCCTCGATGCCCTCGACGGCAGGCTTTCCGAGCTCCGAGGCCGTCTCCAAGCGAGCGATAGTGGCGGGCTTCGTAAGAAACGACCAAATCCGCTGACCGATGTCGGACTCCGAGAGCGAGGCGAATTTCTCCGGATTGTAACGAAGCATGATAAAGGTCTCCTTGACCGGTCATAAATGGCCGGTCATAAATGCCTAGTCAAGGGTACTGCACGTTGAATTGCCCAGTTTGCTGGTTTGCCGCCAGTGTGCCGCTCCGATTCCGGTCGGCTGCCTCACGCTGCCAGGCTCCCTCATGTAAATTTTGAGTCATCGAATACACGGGATGAGGTTGAGATGAGGAAGGTCGTGCCGAACGGGAAGGCGGTGAAAGCCCTGAGGGAGCAGCTTGAAAGGCTGTCGACCCAAAAGGAAATGGCGAGTGAAATCGGTGTCAGCATTCGCATGCTTCGTATGATCGAGAATGAGAATGCGCCAATTGCAGTGACAACGGCTGAACGGTTGGCAAAAGCGCTGCAAGTTCATCGTGAACGCATTATCCTTGGCTCCGAGCTTTCGGAAATGACGCCGACCGTAAGTGCGCCGGAAGTCCTTTCCGCGCTGATGGAAGATGAGGACCGGCTCATCCCCCGCAACGACTATGACATCGCCAGTGCGACAGCGGACGAGGGCGCGCTCTATACGGAGGCGGCCCGCTCGCACGACGTGGCCTGCATTATCGAGACAACGCTCGATGAGGAAACTGGAGCCTATGCGCAGGAGCTTTTCGATATCCTCGTTGGCTTGTCCTGGTCGCAGCGAGATATTCTCGTCGACATTCCCCCCGCGACGGAGATCGCGGTTCGCCGGCGCCTGCGACAGCTCATCGTCCTTCTCAAGGGCAACGACATCTGGATTTATCGAACCTCGGTTCTGAGGCGATTGCCGGAGCGCTACACGGTCGCACCGCCGGACGAGCCGTTCTCCTATCAAAGCCGTCAGGTCGTAGCACTAGGGCCGCCGGGTGAATATGGCGAGACCACCATGCGCGTGCCGATCGATCATGGGCAGCCGTTCATCCTTCCGGCATGGCGGAAGCTTCGCAAGAGCGACAACGAAACAGAGACAGCCTGATGATGAGACGCAATCGCTTGATCGTCGCAGAATTGCACGCGCGCACTGAAATCAAATAGAAGTGCATTGGGCGGAAGTCGGGGGAGCGTATGAAGTTTAAGCTGGAAAATACTTTCGAGGACAATCTCGCTTTGTTTAGGGCCGAGGCTGTACAGATCGATCCCGAATGCGCGAAGATCCTCTTCGACAATTTGCATCTGCTGGATTCGGGAGGTGACACCGCGCCAAGCCGGGCAACAATCGGCGAGTTTCATAAGGCGGTACTGGATGCGCTTGATGGCATGTCCATCCCTCTGGGCGAGGACAAGGCATGACGCGGTATTTCCTGGGCAGCCTGTCCATCGAGGGTTTTCGTGGGATCAATAATGACGGTGACCCGCTCGTCCTCAAGTTCAAATCTGACGCCGTCAACTCGGTGCATGCGCCGAACGGCGTCGGTAAAAGCTCCATATTCGAAGCCGTTTGCTTCGCGATCCACGGCATTGTCCCGCGCCTGAAGGCGCTCCAGGAAGCCGAGCAGGGCGACAGCTATATCGTGAATCGCTTCCATCCCGGGCAGCAAGCGACGGTTGATCTGATATTCGCCAGCGATGACGCCTCGCCAGATGTGGCGATCAAGGTGGTGCGGGCTGCCAACGGTGCGCGCCTAGTGACTTCGCCGAGCGGTCATGCCGACCCGCAGCAGTTCCTCGCGAGCCTGCAGGAGGATTTCGTCCTCGTCGACTATAATCGGTTCGCAAAGCTCATCGATATCTCCGCCTTGGAGCGGGGACGTTCTTTCGCATCGCTCGTGGGACTGAGCCGATACTCCCGGCTACGTCAGGCTCTGGACGGCGCCAAGCGAACGCAGAACGTCAACAGTGATCTGGGCCTCTCCGCGCTTGATGCCGAGGTGACCACAGGCGCGCGCGCGTTGAGTGCGATCGAGCGGCGTGTCATTGCGGCGCATGACGAGGTCGCCGGAGCGGGAAGCGCCGCCGTCGATAAACTCTCCGATCTGAAGGCGGCGGTAACCGCCGCCTTATCCGCCATCGCCTTGCTCAAGCCATTGATCGGCGAGGCCTCGGTAATGGATCTCGATTTCGAAGCGGCAGAGTTGGCGATCGAGAAACAGGAAGGCGGCGAAGCGCGAAAGACGCTGGACACGCTAACGACCTCCGCCACGTCGCTGGCGGGGCTTGAGGTCACGGTAGAGGAATTGGCCGACGTTGATCGGCTGCTCGAGTTGGCCGGAAGAAGAGACGAGGCCGTGCGCAGCGTCGGCGCGGAAGCATTGCACGCCCTTTTGCGCGATGCGCTGGCTGTGGTGTCCGGCTCCGATTGGCACGACCCGAATCAATGCCCAGTTTGCGAGGCGAAAGGTAGTGATGCTCTAAAGCCGCGGCTGGAAGGCAAGATCGCTAAATACGATGTAGCCGCTCAGCTCGGGGCCGAACTCATCAACGATGTCGCCACAGCGCCTGGGATCGCGAAGCTACGCAAGCTTGAAGAGGCGCCGGCCATGGCGATCGCGACGGGTGATCGCTTGCACGTAGCGTTCGATTTGGCCGCCAAGAAGGGGGATTTGGCGACCTCCGACCTGGAGATCATCAAGGCGCGCCTCGGGGTTCTTGAAACGCAGCGTGGCGAAACTCTTGCTCGGGTGCGAGGTGAGGCCGACGCGTTGCAGGCGCGCTTGCCTCCCTCATTGGTGCAGGTAACCCGCATCCTCAGCTTCGCAAAGCAGTTCCGCGATGCCGTGCTGGAATACGAGAGCGGCGAGCCGGTGCTCAAGGTGAAACAGGACAAGCTCAAGGTTCTGAATCGCTGGAAGACATTCATCACGCGCGCCGGCCAAAGCTTTGCTGATGCCGAAGCCGAACTGGCCAACGAGCGGATTGGCGAGATTCAGACCGCTTGTCAGGATCTGTTCGGCCGGTTCGTGCGAGGCGGTCCCGATGTGAAGCCGACCCTGAGCCGCGCGCAGAACAGCGAAAACGTTGATCTAAAGCTCGCGGACTTCTTCGGCCTACAGGACCTCAGTGCCCGGGCTCTACTCTCGGAAAGCTATCGGAACGCTGTGGCGGCTGCGATTTTCTTCGCGGCCGCGACCAAGCACAGCGGTGTTCCGCGCTTCATGGTGCTCGACGACGTGACATCGAGCTTTGACGCTGGTCACCAGTTCGCGTTGATGGACGCCGTGCGGACGTTGCTACGCTATGGCGCTGTGCCGGACGGGCTGCAGTTCATTTTCCTGAGCCATGACACCAGCCTGGAGAAGTACTTCGACAAGCTCAATGGCACTGCGGATTGGCATCACCAGAAGCTCCAAGGCATGCCTCCAAAGGGGCGGCTCATGGTATCGGCCCAGGAGGCGGATCGTCTCAAGGCGCAGGCGTTGCAGCACCTGAATGCTGGCCAGATCGATATTGGTGCGCCGATCCTGCGGCAATATCTCGAATACAAGCTGGGACAGATTATCGCCAAGTTGGAGATCCCTGTTCCACCGGACTATGCCACCCGTGGTGACAAGCGGACGCTTTCGACCTACATCGACGCAATCGGCGAGGCCGTGAAGCTTTATCATGCGGCCAATCGGTGTGTGCTGACGCCTCAGCAGATCGCCGATCTCCAAAACCATCATGTGCCATCGATCGTTGGGAATTTCGTCAGCCACTACGAGACCGGCGCGGGGACGCCTTTCAACGCCTACGCCTTGCTGGGGGTGTTGCAGAGCATTGATAGTCTCGCGGACTGCTTTACCTACGTTGATCCGAGTAACGGACAGAAGCGATACTATCGCCGGTTAGATCGCCGTTAAGCGACTCACGGAGGCTACGCGACAATCTCGCGATCAAGCAACAACAGGGCCGAAGGCCCTGGCGTTGCGCGTGCAGGGAGTTGCCGCAAGCTAGTCGAAGTGTGGGTCGGGATAGCGCTCTTCGATGACGTAGCGCATGACATTCCACCAGACGTTCTCGATCGTGTAGTCCATCGGTTTGATTTTGCGTGGGACCCACTCGCCGAGCGAGCTTGCCATGCGGACATGCCCGGGGGTCTTGATTTCCGGTTCCCTCTCGGCGGCCGTGCCCGATTTGACCGACAGCTCAATGACGTTGAGCGTATCCCGATCATATTCAATGATCGCCTGGAGGAAGCTGCCCTTATCGGTTAGCGGATGAGCGGCTGTATGGGATACAAGAGCCACTTGCAGTTTATCGCCCATTGCGATGTAAGGCTCTAGCAGTCCGTCTGTCTGGAGGCCTTGGCGCCAGCGGTCGTGGGTGTCGAGGGCGTCTGGAAAATCGCCCCAGTTGAAGTCTCCCCGGCCGCCGAAGGTGATCTTGCCGTAACCATCGACATGGTAACGCAGCGCGTCCATCAGCTCGAGCGCTCGACGCGGGTCTTTTTCTGTAAGGACCGCGTCGATGGCTCCCAACACCTCCTCCATGTCGAAAACGATCTTTCTGAGCTCCTCTTTTTGCTCAACAAACATCTTCGGGATTTCACCGACGGGGTTCGGAAGCGGAAGTGTCCAAGGAAAGTCGATGTCGTCTTCGCTGAAGCGCCGATAGGGAATGTTGAGCTTGTCCAGGAAGGCGGCCGACTGGTAGTAGGTCTGGCTCTTCAAGCTATGCTCGATCTGATCGAGTGCGAGCTTACGGGCATTAATTCTAAAAGTGCCTTGGAGCGCAGTCGTGCCGACGACGTAGCTTTCCGGTGAATGGGTGCTGCTGATGGATAGCGTGTTGACGATTTGCCGGGCCGACAGCAGGTACATCTCGCCGTCGTCCTCCCGGCCGACGTGAAGAAGCGCGAAGAAGCCTTCGAGCGGCATTCCTTTGTCGTCAACCACGTAGCTTTTGGGAATGTAGTGCGTTGTGCGGCGATCCTGAAAATATTTTGCCTGTATCACTCCGACGCGCGGCGGGACTCTATCGGTAAATCGCTGCGTGGTGGTGCGTCGCTGTATGAGAAAATCGGCCCCGTCGGTATCTACGCTCCGCTCGAGAACCCAGAACCGGTCGATGAGAAAAGAACGCGTACGCGCTTCTCCGACGGCGCCGTTCTCCATAATTTTGAGCCACGTCGGCCAGCTGTCTTCCACGAGATTGTCCTGTGCTTTCTGGGGTTTTGTCGGTGTCGGATTTGCCGCGAAAAGCACCTTACTCGTCTGTATTCAGTTTCTGGAGTTCCCCAAGGAAGATCGTGCCGATTTCGACGGCGCGTTCAGCGGTCTCCGGGTCCACATCCATGCCATGCGTAGCTTCGTTCATGGTGTGGAGGGCGTCGAGCATCTGCTCTGTGCTACTTGGCACCGATCCATTTCGATGCAGATCACGGAGCATTTTCATGATGCCGGTCGGCCGGTCGAAAGCGACGCCTCGCTTGTCCGCGAGATCGCGTACCGCGCGCTCGATTTCGATGCGTAGCTTGACCACGGACATCAGTGGAAATTCTCGCGCGAACTCCGCGGCCGTCGGGAGGGCATCCTCGAGTTGTGGCGGCAACGCAGCCGAGAGCTGATACTGGGCGACCCCCATCGGTTTGCTGGAGTCTCGCAACGCGTATTCCACGATCACCTCGTTGCGCCCTTTGCACAAGATGATGCCGATGGTCGGTTTGTCGTCGGGATGGCGCAATTGCTCGTCCACGGCCGAGAGGTAAAAGTTCATCTTTCCCGCAAATTCGGGTTTGAAGTCTTCGATCTTCAGCTCGATCACCACGAAGCAGCGAAGACGCAGATGATAGAAAAGAAGGTCCAAGTAGTAATCCTGCCCGCCGACTTCGAGGTGATATTGGCTGCCGACGAATGCGAAGCCCTTGCCGAGCTCGAGGATGAGTGAACGCAGATGCTCGACCAAACCACGCTCGAGGTCGCGCTCCAGCATGTCTGGGCCAAGCGAGAGGAAGTCGAACGTGTAGGGGTCTTTGAGGATTTGTTGGGCAAGCTCGGACTGCTCTGCGGGCAGGGTTCGCGAGAAATTGGTGAGGGCGCTTCCTTGCCGGGCAAAAAGCTTGCTTTCGATCTGATGGACAAGAACGTTACGACTCCAGCCGTGTTCAATTGCCTGCCGCGCGTACCAGGTGCGCTCTTCCTGCGTTTTGACGGCGTCGAGCAAACGGACGTTATGCCCCCATGGCAATAGTGCAACAACCTGTTGCACAAATTCGCCGTTGGGCCAGGCCTCGGCGAACGAGCGCATGTATTTCAGATTCCGGGGCGATAAACCGGTCATTTCCGGGAAAGCCAGGCGAAGATCGCCAGCCAGACGGTCGACCACCCGGGCACCCCAACCTTCGCGCTCCTGCCGTTCCAGGATGTCGCGCCCGATCGTCCAGTAGAGCGTCACTAGCTCGCGGTTGATCGACAAGCTGGCTCGGTGGCGTGCCGCCGCGATCTTCTGCTTCAGATCCCCGACGAACGCCGTGTAGCTTTGCGCGTCCACTTCGCCAGCGGAACCGAGCGCATCGCTGCGGCGAGGGGGCTTTCGCGGCCGCGAGCTCATGCGGCCTCTTTCAGTCGCTTCTTCGCCAGCATGGCGCGCACGAATTTGTCCCATTTCGCCATGCCAGCGCGTTTCTCGATCATATAGTGCCAGCGGTCGTAGTGCTTGGAGCTGACATCCTGTAGCGCGTGGTTCTGGAGGCGATCGCGGATTTCCTTCGACACGCCTGCCTTGCCGGCGAGCGTCTTGAACGTGCGCCGGAGATCGCGGTTTGTCGCATATGGAATCACGCCGCGATCTCGCTGCCGCCAAACAAAGCTATAAAGAGTGCCGTGGCTGACAGGCTTCGAGGGGTCCTTGGCGGAGGGGAAGAACCAGCCATACTCGTTCGGCTTGATCTTTTCGATCAGCTCGGCGGCAAGCAATGGCACTGGGACAGCGTGCGGCTGGAGGTTCTTGGTCTTCGACCAGTCGATGATTCGCTCACTGGCGTCCCATTGATTGACATGAAACCGCGCGATCTCCTCGACGCGCTGCCCTGTCAGCATGATGAGTTGCACCGCGCGGGGATAGGAGGGGTGGACCGGCGTGTCGGGGCTCTCCAGCCAGCGATAGAGTTGCACAAACTCGTCTTCGTCAAGCCAGCGCGTGCCCTGGATCTTAGGCTCGGTAGGAATGCCGGTTGCCGGATTGAAAGGGAGTCGAAAGCGTCTGGAAGACTGCTGCCGATAGTCGTTGTCAGACTTCATGCCCCAGCTAAAGGCGGCATGGAGATAGGAGCGCACATGGTCGGCCATTGATTTGGCACCGCGCTCGTAGATCGGGCGGATCAGCTCGATGATTTCCTCGGCCTCGATCTCGCGAGCGAGGCGGTTGCGTCCGAGCGTGTCGGCGATCTTGTTAAGGCCTTTTTCCGTTTCCTTCCAGGACGGCTTGCTCGCATCCTTGAGCGCGGCGACATAGCCTTCGAACAGATCAGCGACGGTGCCGGGGCGCGTGTCGGTAGCGATCTTGATGCTGCGACCCTTCTGGATGACGTCGGCGAAGTCGCGTTTGAATATTTCGCGTGCCTGGGCGAGCGATATGGAGGGATAAGCCCCGAGCTTCTTCTTGGTCCGCTTCCCATCGCGCCATTGCTGCGCCATCCAGTCGGCGGTGACGCGCTTCGGCATGGGCTTGAGGACAAGCACGAGGCGGCCGGTGCCGCGCCCTTCACCGTCGGCGAGATTTTCCTGTTTCTGACTTAGCTCCACCCGCTTCAACGCATGTCGGATCGCGGTGTCGGTCAGGCTTGGCATGGCGTTTCCTCCTGTGCCGCAACTGGGATCGGTCGAGGAGAAACGGGGATCGTTTGCTGGGATCGGAAAGCCGCTTTCAACCCCTCTTACCGCTCCCAATTTGCCATAGCCGCCCCCTGTGTGCAATGAAGAAAAAATCGGATATATCGTTGATGATTCATCGGTATTGAACGTGATCCAACGTGATCATAGGGTGGGTAGTGGGGTGGTTGTGCACCAGGATCAGCGCGGTGGCGGACAATTCCAGCGCGCGCTTGATCACCTCGCGCGGATAGACCGGGGTGTGATCGACGGTGCCGGTCTGCTGCACCTCGTCGGCGATCAGCTGGTTGCGCTTGTCGAGGAACAACAGGCGGAACTGCTCCTTGTCGGCGAACGCCATGCCGGTGCGGCAATAGTCGATGACGTCGTTCCAGGACGACAGCGCGATGTTGCGCCTGATCTCGCCCTTGGCGATCCGGCCGGCGGCGGCGGCGAGCAGCTTGATCTGGTTGATCGAGGCATCCCTGACGCCCTCGACCTCGCGCAGCCGCGCCACCGGCGCGTGCACCACCTCGGCGAAGGAGCCGAACTTCTTCAAGAGCGCCTTGGCCAACGGCTTGGTGTCGCGGCGCGGGATCGCGGCGAACAGCGCCATTTCCAATAGCTCGTAGTCGGTCAGCGCGTCGGGCCCGGCCGCATAGAAGCGCTCGCGCAGCCGCTCGCGATGGCCGTGATAATGTGGCGTCTCGCTGGCTTCGTCGTCGCTGGTATCGGGCTTGGCGGGCATCGGCCACAACCATGCCGTGCCTGCCGCATTTTGCAAGGGCCGATGCCGGAGGGGCGATGCCGTTCCGGTTTGCCACGACGCGACCGGCGAATTACCGTCGGCTGCAACGGTTTGAGAGCAAAGAGGGGGAGGGCGGCGTGACATCATTCAAGGTGATCCGCTCGCGCGCCGAGAAGCGCAAGGGCGGGCCGAAGGCGCTGGAGAAGCTGCTGCGGCCGCCGGCGGGCGCCAAGGCGCTGGCAAAGCTCGGCGACGACCGCGTGCTGGCCGAGATGACCAGGCGCGTGTTCTGCGCGGGCTTTGCCTGGAGCGTGATCGACGCCAAATGGCCGGGCTTCGAGGAGGCGTTTCTCGACTTTCAGCCCGCCAAGCTCGCCTTCAAGCCCGACGAATTCTGGGAGAAGCTCGTCAGCGACGCCAGGATCGTGCGCAACGGCGCCAAGATCATGTCGGTGCGCGACAACGGCCGCTTCGTGCAGGAGATCGCGCGCGAGCACGGCAGCTTCGGCAAATTCCTTAGCGCCTGGCCGTCATCGGATGAGGTCGGACTGCTGGAGCTGTTGGCCAAGCGCGGCAGCCGGCTCGGCGGCAACACCGGACAGATGCTGCTGCGCTTCCTCGGTTGGGACGGCTTCGTCACCTCGCGCGACGTCGTCGCCTGCCTGCGCGATGCCGGCCTCGATATCGCCGAGGAGGTCAAGTCGAAGCGCGATCTCGCCAAGGTGCAGGCGCAGTTCAACGCCTGGGCGGAGGAGACCGGGCTGTCCTATCTGCATCTGTCGCGGATCTGCGCGATGTCGATCGGAGAGAACCATACGCCCGAGGAGATCGTCGAGCGCACGCGGAGCGACTACTGAACTTGCCGAGGATGACTGGACCTGGATCCGATTACACCTGAACCCGACTACACCTGCACCCAGGGCTTCTCGCCATGGCGTTCGGACAGCGTGAAGATCTCGACGCCGTCGGCGGTGACGCCGACCGAGTGCTCGAACTGTGCCGACAGCGAGCGGTCGCGGGTCACCGCGGTCCAGCCGTCGGACAGGATCTTCACATGCGGCTTGCCGAGATTGATCATCGGCTCGATGGTGAAGAACATGCCGGGCTTCAAGGGCGCGCCCTCGCCGGGGCGGCCGATATGGATGATGTTCGGCTCGTCGTGGAACAGGCGGCCGAGGCCGTGGCCGCAGAAGTCGCGCACCACGCTCATGCCCTGCGGTTCGACATAGCTCTGGATGGCATGGCCGATATCGCCGGTGGTGGCGCCGGGCTTCACCGCGGCGATGCCGCGCATCATCGCCTCATAGGTCACCTCGATCAGCCGCTCGGCCTTCCGCGCGATGGCGCCGATCGCATACATGCGGCTGGAATCGCCGTACCAGCCGTCGACGATAAAGGTGACGTCGACATTGACGATGTCGCCTTCCTTCAGCGGCCGGTCGCCCGGCATGCCGTGGCAGACCACGTGATTGATCGAGGTGCAGGTCGAGTAGCGATAGCCGCGATACATCAGCGTCGCCGGATAGGCGCCGTGGTCGAAGGCGAACTTGCGGACGAACTCGTCGATGACGGAAGTCGGGATGCCCGGCTTGACGATGTCGGTGAGCGCGTCGAGGCATTTCGACACCAGGGCGCCCGCCTTGCGCATGCCAGCGAAGCCGCTCGGTCCGTGCAGCTTGATCTGGCCGGTCTTGCGAAGCGAGGTGTCGGTGGCGTCGATATAGCTCATGGGCGGGCTGTTTCTGCGGACAAGGGGCTGATTTCAGGCCCTAATTTAATGATCGGCGCGCCCGGCGCAAGCCAAGCTTGGGCATGGGGACATGTCCAAACGGCTTGATTTCCGGGCACAATCCGGAACAGCGGCCACCGGTCCTGCAAAAAGATTGTGCTCGAGGGTCAGTTGGAGACCTCGACCACGCTCTCGACCGGCAGCGCGCCGCCGCGGATGCGGAGTTCCCGTACCGGGTAGGGCACCCGGATGCCCTGCTGCTTGAAGGCGTCCCACAGCGCTAGCATGACGTCGCTCTTCACATTGTCCATGCCATCGGGGTCGGCGATCCAGAAGGTCAGCGAGAACTTCATGCCGAGCTCGGCGAATTCGGTGAGGATGCAGTTCGGCGGCTTGCCCTTGAGCGCGCGAGCGTGGGCCGCGGCGGTATCGATCGCGAGCTTGCAGACCAGCCTTGGATCGGCGTCGTAGTTGACGGCGAAAGCGATCTTCACCAGCGTATTCTTGTCGGTGTAGGTCCAGTTGGTGACCTTCTGCGTCACCAGGTCCTCGTTCGGGATCAGGAACTCGCGGCCGTCGCCGGCGGCGACCGAGATGTAGCGGGTTTTCATCGCGCTGATGCGGCCCTGGCTGTCGCCGATGGTGACGAGGTCGCCCGGCTTCACCGACTTGTCGACCAGCAGAATGATACCCGAGATGAAGTTGGCGACGATCTTCTGCAGGCCGAAACCGATGCCGACGCCGACGGCGCCGGACAGCACCGCCAGCGCTGACAGATTGATCCCGACCGCGCTCAGGGCAATGGCGACCGCGACCACCATCAGGCCGATGCGAATGATCTTGACCAACAACACCTGGATCGACGGGGTCAGGTCGGTCGAGCGGGTGATCTGGCCGTCGATGAAATTGCTGGCGATATTGCTCAGCCACAGCGCCACGATCAGCAACGCGCCGGCCTTGATCAGCAGCAGCGGCGTCAGCCGCAGACCGCCCACCACGACGGCGAACGAATCCAGCGTCTCGGCGGCCCAGTCGAGCTGGCCGATGATGCTGAGGGCGGCAACCACCCAGGCCGCGATCGAGACCAGCTTGACGATGAAGGCGTTGTCGATCACCGAGGTGACGAGGCGGATCACCAGCCAGGCCAGCGCCAGCTTGGCGGAGACCGCGATCAGATAGCTGCGGCTCGGCCAGGTCGCGTGCCACATCACGATGCGCGAGATGATCATCAGGACCGCGAACACGGCGGTCGAGGCGCTCTTCACCATCACGCGAGCGAAGTGCCGGAGCGGCAGCGGCCAGCGCATCGCCAGCGACGCCATGTCGACCCGCGCATGTATGGCGGTGTCGGCGGCGTAGGCGAGGCCCGCGGCGGCGAGGATGATGCCGAACTGCAGATAGAACCAGGGCGAGGCGACCTCGGCGCCAACCGAGCGCGCCGCCATTTGGATCGATTCCAGGACGTCCTTCAGGCTCATGTCCATCGGCAAAATTCTCAACTTGCAGTGCGGGTCAGCCAAATGTGATTCGAATGCCCAGCGAGAATCCCACAAAGGCGCTCACGCGACCATCGATACAACACAGTGTCGGGGCGACCTAGGGCTGACCGGGCACATTGCCGCTCATGTCAGAAATCGGTTGGCGTCCCAGTGTGGCGACGATAAGGATGCAATTGCAAGTATTTGAGACCTCCGAAGACGCATGGCATCCCTCGACTCCGTCAGTATAGCGATCCTGCTCGGCGCGGTGCTGGTGATGGCCGGCATCCTGTCGAGCCTGCTGGCCTTGCGGTTCGGCGCCCCCTTGCTGCTGGTGTTCTTGCTGGTCGGCATGCTGGCGGGCGATTCCGGCCCCGGCCGGCTGCAGTTCGACGACGTCCGCACCACCTATCTGGTCGGCTCGGTGGCGCTGGCGCTGATCCTGTTCGACGGCGGATTGAAGACGCGGTTTGCCAGCATCCGCACCGTGCTGGTGCCCTCGATGGTGCTGGCGACCGCCGGCGTGCTGTTGACCGCGCTGATCACGGCGCCGGTCGCCCGCTTTGTGCTCGACCTCAACTGGACCGAGTCATTGCTGGTCGGCGCCGTCGTGGCATCGACCGACGCGGCTGCCGTGTTCCTGCTGGTGCACACCCAGGGCCTGCGCCTGCGCCCGCGCGTCGGCGCGACGCTGGAAGCGGAATCCGGCACCAACGATCCGTTCGCGATCTTCCTCACTTTGATGCTGGTCGAGTTCATCTCGATCGGCCAGAGCTCGGCCTCGCACATCGCGCTGGAGTTCATCCAGGAGGCCGTGTTCGGCGCTATCATCGGGGTGATCGGCGGCCGGCTGGTGGTGATCGCGCTGAATTATGTCGCGCTGCCGCAGGGCCTGCATGCGCCGTTCGTCACCACAGCGGCGCTGGTGATTTTCGGCGGCTCGCAGATCGTGCATGCCTCGGGATTCCTCGCGGTCTATCTCGCCGGTATCATCATCGGCAACCGGCCGACCCGCGCGCATAATTCGGTGGTGACCTTCCTCGACGCCGCGACCTGGCTGGCGCAGATCGTGATGTTCGTGCTGCTCGGCCTCCTGGTCTCGCCGCATCGCCTGCTCTCCAGCGCCGGGGGCGCCGTACTGGTGGCGTTCGCGCTGATGCTGGTGGCGCGGCCGCTGGCGGTTCTGATCTGCCTCGCACCGTTCAAGTTCAACTGGCGGGAGAAGGTCTTCATCGCCTGGACCGGGCTGCGCGGCGCGGTCGCGATCTTCCTCGCCTCGATCCCGATGCTGGTCGGGCTGTCGAAGGCCTATCTCTATTTCGACGTCGCCTTCGTCGTCGTCATCATCTCGCTGCTGCTGCAGGGCTGGACGCTGGCGCCGGCGGCGCGGCGGCTGCATGTCGCGTTGCCACGCGCCGAACGCGGCCCGCGCCGCGTCGAGCTCGATTTGCCCGGCCAACTCGAGCAGCAGCTGGTCGGCTATCCGGTGCGGCCGAAGAGCCTGTATTTCCGCCGCGGGCTGATCCCGTCCTGGTCGAAGCCGACGCTGGTGATCCGCGACGAGCGGATCCTGACGCCGACCGAGGCCGATCCGGTCGCGCCCGGCGACTACATCTACCTGCTGGCGCCGCCGGAGCGCGCCGAGGCGCTCGACCGCTTCTTCGTCGACATGGCGCCGTCGAGCGCGCCCGATCCGCATCTGCTCGGCGACTTCATGGTGTCGGCGGAGCATACGCTCGGCGAACTCGCCGAGATCTACGGCGTCAAGGTCGACGAGCACCAGGCCAAGCTGACGCTCGCGGACTATTTCGACGTCAATCTCGACCGCGCGCCGAAGGAAGGGGCCGAACTGGCGCTCGACGAGATCGTGCTGGTGGCGCGCAGCATCAGCGGCGGCCGCGTCAACGTCGTCGGCCTGCGCCTGCCGGAGGAAGAGGAAAAGGTCGCGCCGCAAACGCGGATGCAGATGGTCAAGCGCAAGCTCGCCGATATCTGGGCGTCGGTGGCGGGCGTCTGAGCCGCGCCGTTACGTCTTGCGCAGGAAGTTCGAATCCGGGGCGAACTTCTTGATCATGTCGGACAGCCCGTCGTCCGGCGGACCGGATGGGCCCTTGGACGCTGCGTCCGGCTTGGTCTCGCTCTTGATTTTCTGACCGGAAATCTCGGCCAGCGCCGCGAGTAGCGTCTCGTCGAGATGATCGGCAGGTGTCTTCGCAGGTGGTGTCTTCGCAGGTGGTGCCGGTGGTGGAGGGGCAGGCGCGACGCTACCAATCTCGGGCTCGCGTTTCGCCGGCGACGGCGCGGGCTGCAGCGCCGGCTTGGGGGCGTCCTTGGCGTCCGCCCGCCGGACGGCGGCCTCGCTGACGGCGGCGATCAGCGATGCTTCGAGATCGGCGGGCGTCTCGGCCGGCATCGGCGGCGGTGCCGCTGGCATTGGCGGCGGCGAGGCTGGCACCGGCGGCGGCTCCGCGGGCTTCGCGTCCCGGGGTGCGCGACCGAATAGCGGTTGCCGCTGGCCCGCCGCCTGCGGCCGGCTGTCGGTTGTCTCGCCGGGCTCCTTGTTAAGCGCCTTGTTTATCTCCTTGGCAGGCTTGAAGAGACCCGCACGTTCGGCGGCGATCCTGGCGGAAGCCTCCTCGACCGTGGCGAGCAGGGACGCTTCCAGCGCATCGGCGGAATTGCTCGGCGCAGTCGCCGGCTTGGCGGCAGGGGCGGTCAGCGGCTTCGGCGCTGGCGGGGGCGGCAACGGCGGTGGCCGAGATGCTTCGACTGGTGCGGGCGGCGGCGGGATCGGCTGACCGTCCCGGGCACGCGCGATGATGCGGTCGACGATCGCCCCCAGGCGGCCCTTGTCGGGGGCGGCCAGATAGCTCGCCGCCAGCTCGTCGACATATTGCGGGCCGTAATCGGCGAGCACATTAGCGATTTGGGCGAGGTCAGGATCGCTGTCGACCAGCCGCCGCCACGCCTCGCGGTCGTAGGGCGCGTCGTTGTTCCTGTCGGGCCAGGCCACCCGGCGCGGCTGACGCTGCCCGGTATCCTGGCCTGCGACCGGGTCGAGGGTCGGCGGCTGCAGCCCGTCGCTGAGATGAGGCGGGGTAAATCCCGAGACGCCGGCCGGCACGGCAGCATCGGCCGGACGCCGGCGCCGCTCGTCGACCTGCAGCGCGATCAGGCCGACGCCCATCAGCAGGAAGCCGAGCGCGGCCCACGAAATCGTGGCGCACAGCAGCCCGCCGATCAGCAGCAACACCCAGCCAGTCAGTCGCACAGTTCACCCTTCCCCATGCCCGATCGGACGTCCCGACGCGGGCCTAGCAGACAAGATAGGCTATCTTATGCCGACTTTCGGAAAAACGGCCAGCTACCCGCCCGCCGTCAGCACCTTGACACCGCCGAAGGCGGTCACCTGGCCGCGGCGCAGCATCACGATCTGGGTGGCGAGCTGGCGCAGCTCGGCGGCGTCATGGCTGACATAGACCATCGGAACGCCGGCTTCGTCGCGCAGCCGGACCAGGTAGGGCAGGATCTCGAGCTTACGGCTTTCGTCGAGCGCGCCCAGCGGCTCGTCGAGCAGCAGCAGCCGCGGCTTGGACAGCAGCGCCCGGCCGAGCGCGACGCGCTGGCGCTCGCCGCCGGAGAGCTTTCCGGGACGGCGGTCGAGCAGGGCGCCGATGTCGAGCAGGTCGACGACGCGCCTGTGTTGCGCGGGATCCTCGGTGAGGCCGTTCATGCGGCGGCCGTAGTCGAGGTTCTGCCCGACGTCGAGATGCGGAAACAGCCGCGCGTCCTGGAACACGTAACCGATGCGGCGGCGCCAGGTCGGGACGTGGATGCCGGTCGCGGTATCGTCGACGGTCTCGCCGTCGATCACGATGGTGCCGCGGTCAGGACGCAACAGCCCCGCGATGGTGTTGATCAGCGAGGTCTTGCCGGAGCCGGACGCGCCGAACAGGCCGGTGACGCGGCCCTCGCTGCTGAACGAGGCCGCAAGCGAGAACTCGCCGAGCTGCTTGGTGATGTCGACGCGCAGCATGGCTAAAGCGCGATGAGATTGAGTTGAATCGTCATCGCGCTTTAGCTCCTTGTTTGAGCATGATCTCTTCGGAAAACCGCTTCACACTTTTCCGGATCATGCTCTATTGCCCATGCAGGCGCGCGGTGGCGCGCCGCGCGAACACTTCAGCCGCAACCAGTGCGCCGACCGCGAGCACGATCGAGATGATCACGAGCCGCGCGGCGGCGGTGTCGCCATCCGGCGTCTGGATCAGCGAATAGATCGCCGACGAAATGGTCTGGGTCTCGCCGGGAATGTTGGAGACGAAGGTGATGGTCGCGCCGAACTCGCCGATCGCCTTGGCAAAACCGAGCACCATGCCGGCCAGCACGCCCGGCAGCGCCAGCGGCAGCGTCACCGTCGCGAACACCCGCCAGGGCGCGGCGCCGAGTGTCTCGGCCGCCTGCTCGAGGCGGCGGTCGACCGCCTCGATCGAGAGACGGATCGGCCGAACCAGAAGCGGAAACGACATCACGCCGCAGGCGAGCGCAGCGCCGGTCCAGCGGAAAGCGAACACGATGCCGAGATGGTCGGCCAGCCAGCCGCCGACCAGGCCGCGCTTGCCGAAGGTCAGCAGCAGCAAATAGCCCGTGACGACGGGCGGCAGCACCAGCGGCAGATGCACGGCGGCATCGAGCAGCGACTTGCCCCAGAAATCGCGCCGCGCCAGCAGCCAGGCGAGCGCGATGCCGAACGGGGTCGCCACCAGTGTTGCGATGACGGCGACCCGCAGCGACAGCAGGATCGCCGTCCATTCGGCCGGCGAGATCTCAAACACTAGCGTCTGTTCCCGAAGTTCGTATGCAAGTGCGGCTCCTCAGTTACGAACTTCGGGAACAGACACTAGTAAGAGTCAATAGGCCAGTGCCGCTGGTCGATTTGACGTTCCTCACGGTACGTGCGGCTATCACTGGAGGAACGTCAAATCGGCGGCGCTGGGCTTACGTCGTCGGGCTGATCAGGAACTTGAAGCCGTACTTCTCGAGGATCGTCTTCGCCGTCGAGGAGCGCAGGAAGGCGAGATAGTCGGCGGTCTCGCCCTTCGCGGTCGTGGTCGCTGCGACCGGATAGATGATGGCGGGATGGGTGTCGGCCGGGAAGGTGCCGACGATCTTGACGCCCGGCTCGACCTTGGCGTCGGTCGAGTAGACGATGCCGAGCACGGCTTCGCCGCGCGCCACGAGAGTCAACGCCGCGCGCACGCTCTCGGCCATCGCGAATTTTGGCTCGGCCGCCTGCCAGGCGCCGAGCTTCTCCAGCGCGGCCTTGGCGTATTTGCCGACCGGCACGGCCTTGACGTCGCCGGTTGCGATCCTGCCGTCGCCGGCGAGCTTGGCGAGATCGAAGCCGGGTCCGATGTTGACGTTGTCGATCTTGGAATCCTTCGGCGCGATCAGCACGATCGAGTTGCCGAGCAGGTTCACCCGCGTCGGCTCATTGATGTTCTTCTGCTTGATCGCATAGTCCATCCAGTCGGTATCGGCGGAGACGAACACGTCGGCCGGCGCGCCCTGCTCGATCTGTTTTGCCAGTGCCGAACTCGCGGCATAGCTGGCGGTGATCTTGACGCCGGTCTTGGCGGTATAGGCTGCGTCGATGTCGTCGAGCGCGTTCTTCATCGACGCGGCGGCAAAGACGGTGAGCGTCTTGTCCTCGGCGCTCGCGGGCGAATGCAGCGTGCCGAGCAGGATGACGAAAGCGGTGAAAAGTCCGGCAAGTCGTGACATGGAAAGCGCTCCGTGCGAGTTCACGCGCGAACCGGCGCGCAAATCAGGCGTTGGGTGAGGTCTGGCCTGCGACGGACGGAAGCGCTGTTCCGCTGGTCCCCGACGGACTTACGGTCCTCAGGAATATCGCACTGCAAACATAGCAGACTGAGGCTTGCGGTAAAGGCGACCCTTTGACTAACGGATCGTCCTATTCATCCGCCGGCTGGATCGCGACCGACAGCGAGTTCTCTTTTGAGCCGCTGACCTGCAGCACGAAGGGGCTGGCGGCGAGGTCATATTTCATGGTCTTGCGGATACCGTCGCAATCGGTCGCGCCGCTGAACGCCTTGGGCTTCAGGAAATGCCCGTCCTGTACCAGGTCGACCCAGGCCCCGGCCGACAGGCTGACGGTATAGAGCCCGGCCTTCGGCGCGGCCTTGAAGCTGGTGAAGCCGGCGAAGGTGCCCTCCTTCGGCGCGCGCTTCGGCGGGGTCGGCAATTTGGCGTCGCCGGGGGCCACCAGCGCCAGCGTGATCGCGGTCGTCGGCAGCGCCGTCTGCTCGCTTCCCGATACGACCTTGGCACGATCGGGCGCGGTCAGCGCGGCGCGTGCGCGCTCGATCGACCATTTGAACTTGTCACAGCCGCTCGGCTCCTCCGCCGCGAAAGCGGGAGCCGAGACGAGCAGCAGCGATGCGGCGAGGAGCGATTTGCGCATGTCTGGTCCATTCATGATGACGGATGAATAGATCAGCGGCCCCGATCCATCGCCCGAACGCGCTTACGGCGCGACGGCACGAGATCATATCGCAGTTCGAGCCGGCCGGCATAGCCGCCTGACGAAGATGTTATTGCCCTGGCAGCTGCTGTTTGGCGTCGGGGGCGTTCAGCACCGTCCTGCAGTCAGCCGGCATCTGCGCCAGCGTCATCGGCGGGCGGGGTTTCGGCGGCTTCGGCGGCGGCTTCGGGTGCAGCACCGAATCCTTGAACCAGAAGGCGAGATCGGACGGCTTGCAGCCTTCGCCCTCCGCTTGCGGCTTCTGTCCCTCGCAGCGAGGGCTGCCGGCCGGACATCGCATGCGAATGTGGAAGTGGTAGTCGTGGCCCCACCACGGCCGGATCTTCGACAGCCAGCCGCGATCGCCCTTGGCCTCGCGGCACAGCGCCTTCTTGATCGCGGGATTGACGAAGATGCGCTGCACCGCCGGCTCCCGCGCCGCGTCGCGGATGACGAGCACGTGGCCCGGCGTGAAGACGCGTGGATCGATGTCGAGCCGGTCGTCGCGCACCATCATCACCGCCGACATCTCCTCGCGGTCCTCGCGCGACAATTTGCGATCGGGCATCGGCGTCAGCCAGATATCGGCGTCGAGTCCGATCTGGTGGCTGGCGTGACCGGAGAGCGCGGGGCCGCCGCGCGGCTGGCCGATATCGCCGACCAGGATACCCGGCCAGCCGGCGTCCTTGTGCGCGTTGGCCGCCAGCCGCTTCAGCAGCGCGATCATGTTGGGGTGACCCCAGTAGCGGTTGCGCGACAACCGCATCACCTGCCAGGTGTCGCCGTTGAGCGGCATCTGCGCGGCGCCGGCGAGACAACCCTTGGTGTAGCCGCCGATCGACCGGGTCGGCAGCGCCGCCGGCAGCACCTTGCGCGCGAACAGCTGCTTCGCCCCGATCTTTGGATCGTCAGGGTTGGCGAGCGGCGGCAGCGGCTGCGGATTGAGCGAGCCCCTGTCCTGCGCCCGCGCGGAGATGGTGCAGGCGACGAGGGCTAAGATCAGGAGTGGGAACAGACGCAGGCGGGGTGTCATTCGGATCACTCTGTCGGCGCAAGGCTAGCATGGATTCGGAGCAGGCGGACCGCGCTTTCATCCCATTCGCTTGATCGCCCACAGGGTGGATTAAGATTACCCGCGGCTTCCAGGCTCCGATGTGAGCCACGCCACTTTACAAGCGCACGTTGTGGGCGACATCATGTCCGCAATAATTTCAGGGTAGGCGTTATTGTGACGAGCGTATCGTGCGTACGGCCGGCATTTGCCGCCGCGATAGCTGCGTCGATATTGGCGCTCTCCCCGGCGCGGGCCGACGTCGTCGTTCACATCGATAAATCATCGCAGCGCATGGCGGTCAGCGTCGACGGCGCGAGACGCTACAACTGGCCCGTGTCGACCGGCCGCCGCGGCTATGGCACGCCGAGTGGAGTGTTCCGTCCGCAGATGCTGGCGCGCCGCTGGTACTCGAAGAAGTACTATAACTCGCCGATGCCGCATTCGATCTTCTTCCATGGCGGGTTTGCCATCCATGGAACATACGAACTCACGCGCCTTGGCGGGCCGGCCTCGCATGGCTGCGTGCGCCTGCATCCCTCGCACGCCGCAATGCTCTATGGATTGGTCGAGCGCAATGGCCGCGGCGGCACGCGGATCGAGATCACCAACTAAAGGCATGATCCGGCAAAATGCGAAGGCCTAGGCGCACCGCGGCTTAACCGCGCGATAACCCTGTCGCACGCTGACAAACATTGGTGCGCTTGAAGCGTCTTCGGCGCATTCATTGTGCAATCGCGCGCCGGTTTACGTTTCCTTCACCAAGCGCCGGCGCTTCCATGCTGCGAATCTGTGCCGTGCGCCGCTGGCGCGCCGGAAGCAAACTCGCGCCCGGCGTGAATTCGCCTGCAAAGCAGGCATGCAAGGGCTTCTCGGGCAGCGCAGCTACTCGCCAAGAGATACCAATTTTTCAGAGACTTATCGCAGATATATCGCCGAACTGGAATGCGCGTGGGGCGTGCGATACCGATGATGCGGCCGAAGAAAAACACCAAGAAACCGAACCAGGCCAAACTGTCCCGGCCTCGGGGCCGCCGGCCCGCACCGATGCCGAAAGTGTCGGGCAGATCGCGCCGCCCCGCGGTCGAGATCGGCGAACTGGTGCGCCAGCGCGCGCAGGCCGAGGCCGCGATCGCCGAGGCGCGCAAATCCAACGCGCGGCTGCGTGAGGCGATCGACATTCTGCCGCAGGGCATCGTGTTCCTCGATCCCGAAGGCCGCTACACGCTCTGGAACAAGAAATACTCGGAAATCTACAAGCGCAGCTCCGATCTGTTCGAGCACGGCGCGCGCCTGGAAGACACCATCCGCGTCGGCGTCGCGCGCGGCGACTATCCCGAGGCTGCCGGCCGCGAGGAGGAGTGGATCGCCGAGCGGCTCAAGAAGATGTACCAGCCGGGCGAGCGGCACGAGCAGGTGCTGGCCGACGGCCGTGTGGTGCTGATCGAGGAGCGGCTGACCTCGGATGGCGGCATCGTCGGCCTACGCGTCGACATCACCGAACTGAAGCAGCGCGAGGCGTCGTTCCGCCTGCTGTTCGACGGCAATCCGGTGCCGATGATCCTGTGCGCGCTCGATGGCGAGCGGATCCTCGCCGTCAACGACGCCGCGATCGCGCATTACGGCTACGTCCGCGCCGAATTCGAGCGGATGACGATCAGGAGCCTGCAGGCGTTCGATGCCGAGCTGCCTTGGGCGGCGGGTCGCAGCAGCGACGAGCAGGCGGCGCGGACCTGGAAGCATGTGCGCGCCGACGGCACGTTGATCGACCTTGCAATCTATTCGCGCCAGCTGATGCATGGCGACCAGCCGGCGATGCTGCTCGCGCTGATGGACATCACGGAACGCAAGCGCGCCGAGGCGCGGCTCGCCTTCATGGCCCAGCACGACAGCCTGACCGGCCTGCCCAACCGCAATCTGTTGCGCCAGCAGATGGACGAGATGCTGCAGCACACCCGCCGCTCCACCGACAAGGTCGCGGTGCTGATGCTGGGCCTCGACAATTTCAAGGCGGTCAACGAGACGCTCGGTCACGGCATCGGCGACAAGCTGCTGCGCGCGGTCGCAAAGCGCCTGCGCTCGACGCTGCGCGAGGAAGATGCGCTGGCCCGTCTCAACTCCGATGAGTTCACCATCGTGCAGGGCGGCGTGATGCGGCCCGAGGACGCGGTGCTGCTGGCGCGGCGGATTTTGGACGCGATCGGCGAGCCCTATCTGCTCGAGGGGCATTCGGTGGTGATCGGCGCCAGCATCGGGATCGCGATGTCGCCCGGCGACGGCGAGGATTCCGAAAAGCTCCTGAAGAGCGCCGACATGGCCTTGTCGCGCGCCAAGAGCGAATTCCGCGGCACCTTCTCCTTCTTCGAGGCGGAGATGGACGCGCGCGCCCAAAGCCGCCGCAAGATCGAGATCGACCTGCGCGATGCGATCCAGAACGAAGGCCTGCGGCCCTATTACCAGCCGCTGGTCGATCTTGCGACCGGGCGCATTACCGGCTTCGAGGCGCTGGTGCGCTGGCCGCATCCGGAGCGCGGCATGATCTCGCCGGGCGAGTTCATCCCGGTGGCCGAGGAGACCGGGTTGATCAATCCGCTGGGCGCGCTGATGCTGCATCGCGCCTGCATGGACGCGGCGCAATGGCCTGACGACGTGCGCGTCGCAGTTAATCTGTCGCCGCTGCAATTCCGTACCGGCAATCTGCTGGCGCTGGTCACCGACGCGCTGCGGCAATCCGGCCTGCCGGCGCGGCGGCTTGAGCTTGAGATCACCGAGACGCTGCTGCTTGAGAAGAGCAGCCAGGTTCTGGCGACGCTGCATGCCTTGCGTGCGCTCGGGGTGCGAATGTCGATGGACGATTTCGGCACCGGCTATTCGAGCCTCAGCTATCTGCGCAGCTTTCCGTTCGACAAGATCAAGATCGACCAGTCGTTCGTGCGCGACCTCGGCGCGAACCCCGACGCGCAGGCGATCGTGCGTTCGATCGTCAGTCTCGGCATCGGGCTCGGCGTCACCATCACCGCCGAGGGCGTCGAGACCGAGGCGGAGCTGAGCTGCCTGCGCGCCGAAGGCTGCCACGAGGGCCAGGGCTTTCTGTTCAGCCGCGCCCGGCCGAACGCCGAGGTCATCAGCCTGCTGAAAGCGCAGTGCGTCGCGACGGCGCTGGTGGCGTAGGCTGGACCGTTGCAACAGCGTCATTGCGAGGAGCGAAGCGACGAAGCAATCCATCGTCCCGCATACGCTGAAGCATGGATTGCTTCGCTTCGCTCGCAATGACGATGAACAGATATCAGCGGTCGGCTTTCTGCCTCAAATGATAAGTCAGCGCCAGCGCCACGCAGTGGCGCAGCGCGGGCTCCGGCAGCTTGCCCGCGACATCGAGCAGGATGGCGCGGTTGCCGCTGTAGCTGAGCTCGGGATAGAGCTCGCGGAAGGTCTCGACCAGATTGGTCTGGCAGTGGAAGTAGACCGCGACCCGGTCGGCGGCCGGCTTCACCTGATCGATCCGGACCGTGCTGCCGCTGCCGGTCTCAGGCGTGAGGTAGCTCGGCTGACCCCATTTCAACGTTTCTTCCAGCGCGCCGACGCCTTTGGTCGCCTTCGCGGTCTCGAAGATCAGGCGCCGCAGCGCCAGCAGCCTGGCCTTGACCGGGGCAGGGTAGGCGTCGAACAACGCAGCTGCCGGTTTCGCGTGCGACCGTGATGCCGCCTTGCTGGTCGATGTTGCCGGCTTGCGCATGTGGGCTCCGCGAGGAGGACGTGCCACGTCTATCTACCACAGCGCCTTGAAGGTCATATAGACCGCCATCAGCGAGACGAAGACGATCATCGCGCGGCGCAACCGCGCGCGGTCGATGCGGTTGGCGGCGCGGGCGCCGAGATCGGTGCCGGCCAGCAGGCCGGCGATCACGCCCGCCAGCACCGGCCAGGACGCCAGCGAGCCCTCGCTCCAATAGATCCAGGCCGAGGGGATCGTGGTCGGGATCAGCGACATCACGAGGCTGGCCATCTGCGCCTGATGCTGCGGCATGCCGAGCACGGCGCTCAGTCCGACCACGGTCGCCAGTCCGCCGCCGATGCCGAGAAAGCCCGACGACAGGCCTGCCAGCAGCCCGACTACGAGCAGCGCCGGCCAGGATATTTCGCGCGCGGTGACTTTGTCGTCGTGCTTCGCCTGATCGCGTCCGCCGCGCAGGATCAGCATCGCGTCGAGCACGACGAGATAGGCCACATAGGTCCAGCGCAGCGCGGGCTCGGCGACATGGTTGGCGGCGAGTGCGCCGGCCGCGCCGCCGGCGACGAAGCCGACTGTCAGCAGCGCGATCCAGCGCAATCGCGTGCGGTTGCCGTTCTGCCAATAGCGCCGGATCCCGGTGAGGCTGGTCGGCGGCACCTGCGCGACCAGCGAGATGCCCTGCGCGACATGCTGCCCGGCGCCGAGCAGCAGCACCGAGAACACGACCAGTCCGCCGCCGGGGCTGACGCCGAGCAGCCCGGCGGTGAGGCCGCCGGCAAGGCCTGTGGCGATGCCGGCGAGGAGGTCGTGGACAATCACCGCATCCCCCGTCAGCGCCTGGCGGCAAGGCCGGCGAGGAAGATGTCGAAGGCGTGCATCGCCTCCGCGGTCGAGACGGTCTCGCCCCACAGCCGTTGCAGCACGATGCCCTGGAACATCGCGACCATCGCCCGCGCCGCACCGCGCGGCTGCACGTGAGGATCGATCGCGCCGCTCTTCTGGCCGCGCCGCAGCAGGTCCACGATCAGGGCGATCGGCTGACGGATACCGCTCACCACCTGGTGGCGAACCACGTCGTCGCGCAGTGCCTCCGCCCAGAGCTGCAACGCGACGCGGCGGGTGCGCAGGCCTTCTTCCTTCTGCAGGTCGCCGAGAAAGGCGCGGGCGATCGACCGAAGGCTCTGCAACACATCGTCCGATGGATCCTTGAGCGCCAGCAGCGCGCTGTCGCGGCCATGGCGGCTTTCGCCGATCGCCTGGATCAGCTCCACCTTGCCGGTGAAATGCCCATAGATGCAGCCGGCGCTGAGCCCGGACTGCTTGATCACGTCCTGGATCGTGGTCTGGTGAAATCCCTGGCGGGCAAAGCAGATTTCTGCCGCCTGCAGGATCTCCTCGCGGCGGATCGCCAGCGTTTCGGGTTTCACCTTCGGCATTGTCGGGTCCTTGTCAGATCGCAGCCGGCCGATGCGGCCGGCTTGACGATCATTCGTTGTCATTATAAAGAACGAATATTCGTTTTGTAAAGAGGAGACTTCGGCATGATCGGCTTTGCAAAGCTTCTGTGGCATCCGGGCGCGGCTGAGATTGCTCACGTCGAGCTACCGTCGACCGGCGCGCGCATCGCGTTCCTGCTCGCGTCGTTCGCCATCGTGCTGCTGTTCGAGGCTGCGTTTCCGCTGTTCAGCTGTGGCCGCAGCGACCGGCTGCGCAATATCGGCCGTAACGCCGCCATCACCGTGATATTCGTCGGCGTGAACCTGCTGCTCAGCCCGCTGTCGCCGCTGGCCGCGCAATGGACGCTGGATGCGAAATTCGGCCTGTCCTGGTGGCTCGGCCTGTCACCCCCGAGCCAGCTGCTGCTTGGGATCGTGGGGCTCGACCTGTTCGCCTATTTCGCCCACGTCTCCATGCACAAGCTCGGCTGGATGTGGCGCTTCCATCGCATGCACCATGCCGACCGCTTCGTCGACGTCACGACTGCGTTCCGCGAACATCCCGGCGAGACGCTGTGGCGGATCGGTTGGCACATCGCCGGCGTGGTGGTGTTCGGAACGCCGGCCTGGGTGCTGGTCAGCTATCTGACGCTGTCGGCGCTGAACGCCCAGTTCGAGCACGCCAATATCCGCCTGCCGAGCGGCTCGACCGCTGGCTGCGGCTCGTCTTCGTGACGCCGAACATGCACAAGATGCATCATTCGCGTCATCAGCCGGAGACCGACAGCAATTATTCCAACCTGCTCTCGATCTGGGACCGGCTCGGCGGCACCTATAATCGCGGTCTCCGCGCTTCGCGGAGCTGCGCTATGGCCTCGACGGCTTTGATGATCCCGAGAAGCAGTCGCTGCGCGGACTGCTGAAGATGCCGTTCATGCGCGATTGGGGGGCGGTCAGGGTCCGCGCCGGACAAGACGGATCGATCCGCTCCGCCGTCCATTTTGCCGTGGCCATGATCGCGGCCTGGTCCTGCTGCGTCATAGCTCCGAGGCGTATGCTTTCTGTCCCGTCATCCTGAGGAGCCGCGTAGCGGCGTCTCGAAGGATGGATCGGCCCCGCCGGTGGCCGTCGACCCTTCGAGGGTCGCTGAAGAAGCGGCAACCTCCAGCGACAAAGGCGAAGCCTTTGCGCGGGGGTGACGGATGACGGGTATTGTGCCTATGACAAGGCAAGATCAGGCCGCGTTGCGCAGTCCGGCGAGGAAGGTGTCGACGCTGTGCGACAGCGCGGCAGCGTGATCGCCGAGCTGGCCGGACGTATCCAGCACATTGCCGGTGAGGGCCCGCGACTGGCCGGCGGCCTCGCTCGCGCCCGCGATATTGGCGGAGACCTCGACGGTCCCGGTGGACGCCTGCTGCACGCTGCGGGCAATCTCCCGCGTCGCCGAGTCCTGCTGCTCGACGGCGGCCGCGATCGCGGTGGCGATACCCGAGATCTCGCGGATGGTGCCGCTGATGTCGCCGATCGCGCTGACGCAGTTGCCGGTGGCGGACTGGATCGCGCCGACCTGGCCGGCGATCTCCTCGGTCGCCTTCGCGGTCTGGCTCGCCAGGTCCTTGACCTCGGCGGCGACCACGGCAAAGCCGCGACCGGCCTCGCCGGCGCGCGCGGCCTCGATGGTGGCGTTGAGGGCCAGCAGATTGGTCTGGCTCGCGATCGCGCTGATCAGGCGCAGCACGTCGCCGATCTTCTCCGCCGATGCGGCAAGGCTCGTCACCATCTCGGTGGTCTCCATGGCCTTGGTCACGGCGCTGTCGGCGACGCGGCTGGAATGGGTGACCTGGCGGCCGATCTCGGTGATCGACGACGCCAGCTCTTCGGTTGCGGCGGCGACCGCGTTGACGCTGGCGGAGGCTTCCTCGGACGCGGCGGCTGCCGCCGAGGTCCGTTCGGAGGCGCCGTTGACGCTGGCCGTGATCTCGTTGGCGACGCGCTGCATGTCGCCCGAGGACCGTGCGACGGCGGCGACCATGCCCTTGACGTCGGCTTCGAAACGGTCGGCCATCTGCCGCTGCAATTGCTGCTTGTCGGCCTCCGCCTTCACCTTGTCGGCCTCCTGCGCCTCGCGCAGCGAGGAGGTTTCGACCATGCTGCGGCGGAACACGTCGACCGCCTTCGCCATCGTGCCGAGCTCGTCGCGGCGCTCGCTGCCGGGAATCGTGACGCTGGTGTCGCCGCTGGACAGGCGGTTCATGACGGCGGTGATCGCGGTGAGCGGCCGTGACAGGCCGCGGCCGAGCAGGAACGCGAGCAGCACGGCTGCGGCCAGGATCGCGACCGTGCCGAGGATCAGATTGCGCTGCGCGCTCGCCGCGGCGGCTTCATAGTCGCTGGTGTCCTTGACGATCTCGAGCACGGCGACCGGCTCGCCGGCATAGTTCTTGATCTGGCCGAGATAGAGCTCCACCGCATGGCCGTCGAGAACGGCGTCGCGCAGCAGCGCCGAACCGTTCATGACCCGCTTGAGCTCGTCCTGGGTCGCGACCGCGGTGTCGCCGAAGGTCGAGGACAGCCGCTTGAAGCTCTGGCCGTCGAAGGAATGCACCGCGAGGTCGATGCCGAAGCGCTTCTTGGCGCGGTCGACGAATTCCTTGCCGAAGGCGGCGCCGACGTCGACATTGGCCAGCGTCTTGCCCTCGTGCATGATCGGGGTCATGCCGAAGATCGAAAGCGCTTCGCGGCCGGGCTCGACGCCGACGATCGGCTTGCCGGTCCTGTTCGATTCCACCACCGTCGTGCGCCGCGTCGAGGCGTCGTCGCCGAAAGTCTTCGGCGCGTGGACCCGGTAGAAGCTGGTCGCCGGGGGCTGCCAGAACGAGATCAGCGGGATGCCCTGCGCCTTCATCGACGCCCAGGAGGCGCCGAGCAGCCTTCCGAGGCCGTCGCGGTCGCCCTTGGCGATGGCATCCTCGACCGGCGGCAGAGCGGCGATGACAGCCGAGACCGCGAGCGCGGCGCGCCCCTCGTAGTCGATGGCTGCAATCACGCTGTCATATTGCAGCTTGAGCTGCTGATCGAGCGCGAGCCGCGTCAGCGCCCGCTGCTGGCTGATGGAGAAGCCGCCGAGGATGGCGCAGGCGACCGCGACAGTCAGCGAAATCGCCAGAATGAGGCGGGCGGCAATCGATCGAAGCGTGAACATGGGACCAGCGGAACTCCAGGCATTAGCGCCGTCCGCAAATTCCCAGAAAAAGCTTAACAACCGGATGTTGCGCCGCCGGTATTCGTGCCGAGACCGGTGTCGCCGGTGCTACTTTCGTACTGTTCAACGTCTGGCCTGACAGGGCCGGCCAGCTGCGCGCATCAATAGGCATGTGTCGCTCAGGGGCGAACGCGGATGATCGTACTCCCTTTGCTTCGCGCGGTCGGATTTAAGGAGGCGACGGCCTCGTCGAGAGTCGAGATGTTGCCGATGTTCGTCCGCAGGCGTCCGTCCCGCACCCGCTGGACGATCTCAGTCAGTTGGGAACGATCGGACTCGACGACGAAGTCGACCGCCAGGCCGTCGGAGGGTCGCGCCTCGGCCGGCCCAACGACCGTCACCAGTGTTCCTCCGCCTTGAATCAGTTTTACCGACCGCTTCTGGATTTCACCGCCAATGACGTCGAACACCAGATCGACTTTACCGACGTCCTCAAGGACGTCGTTGTCGAGATCGACGAACTCCTGCGCGCCGAAGTCGAGCACAGTCTGACGGTCGGCGGACCGCCCGGAGCCGATGACATACGCGCCGGCCTCTCGTGCGAGTTGCGTCACCATCGACCCGACTGCGCCGGCCGCGCCGTGTGCGAGGACGCTCTGCCCCGCCTGGAGGCGGCCGTGCTGGAATAGCCCTTGCCATGCCGTCAGGCCCGAGACCGGAAGGCTTGCGCCCGTTGTGAAGTCGACGTCGCCCGGAAGCGGCGCGAGGTTGCGTGCCTCGATCGCCACATACTCGGCCAGCGTGCCGTCGCGATACCAGTCCGCTAGACCGAACACCCGCTGTCCCACCGACAGCCTTGTAGTGCCATATCCGAGAGCGGTGACCACTCCGGCCAGCTCGTGCCCCGGGATCGACGGTGTTCGGTCACGATCGAGGCGATCGGTCCAGGTCGAGGGCCACGCCAGCTCAGTCGGGACAAATCTCGACGCATAAACCTGAACGACGACGTCGTTTATCGCTGCCTGCGGCTCGGGCCGGTCCACCAGCTTCATCCCGGCCGTTCCCGCGGCTTGGTCCGTTACAACGATCGCCTTCATGGGAATACTCCTTGCCTCTTGGTGGAACTGCTGCAGAGCGGGCGGACGCGCCGACTTTCCAACAACTGCCAAGGCAGTTCGGTTGCTTAATGCCAACGAATAGATGCGCTGCGCCGGCTCATAAAACAGCACCAAGATTGCGAATTTTGGCTGTACCAAGCGCGACGGCTGCCCCCTGCGAGCTCAATGCGCTATCGCACCGCTGAAAAATTCGGGCAGTCGACAGAATCCTTTTTGCACAGTCGGGGACAGAAATTTAGATTGCGAGGGCCGCCAGGCGTCATGCCCACTGTTGGCCCAAAACCGACGTGCCGTGGTCACCCGGAGATATCAGGTTTTAGGGAAGTAGAACCGACATGGCGGATTTACGGGTACACGCCCTGGTTCAATCTGACTTCATCGCGTCGTCGGCGGAGCGCCGAGATTGCCCGCCAGGATCGCCTTGCCGGCGTCCTCATACTGCGTGTCGCGGGCCTGGATTTGCTGCGCGATCGCGTGCATGTCGCGAAAGCGCCGCTCGAACGGGTTCTTGGCGAACACCGCGGTTGCTCCCGACATGTGATAGGCGATGTCGACCACCGCGGCGGACTGGTGGATGGTCCAGGTCGAGGCGATGCGGATTGCGACGCGATGCGCCTCGGTGATGGGATCGCCGCGGACGAGATCGCTCCAGACGTCGTGGGCCGTCGCGTACAGATAGGCGCGCGCGGCGCGCAGGCTCGCCTCGGTGCGGCCGATCTGGCCCTGCACGGCATTGTTGTCGCGCATCGCCTTGAGACCTTGCGGGGTCTTGCCGCGGGCAAGCTCGGTCGCCGCATCCAGCATGGCGCGCGCGACGCCGAGCGAGGTGGCGGCAAAGCCCATGCTGAACACCATGTTGGTGGAGAGCTTGTAGAGCGGACCCGGCTCGCGGCACGCACTGGGATCGTCGCGCAGCGCGGCGAACTTTTCCGGAATGAAGAGATTGTCGACCGAATAGGAATCGGTGCCGGTGCCTTTGAGGCCGATCACGTCCCAGACGTCGTACATCGTAGCCTGCGACATCGGGAACAGGATGGTGCGGATCTCCGGCGCGCCGTCGGCCTTCCGGCGCGGCGAGCCGTCGGCTTCGACGACACGGACATGGGCGCCGAGCCAGCTCGCCTGCCGCGAGCCCGAGGCAAAATCCCAGCGCGCGCTGGCGCGGTAGCCGCCGGGCTCGGCACGGACCTCATGGGCGATCGCGCCCCAGGCGAGGATGCCGGGTGCGGTGTTGAAGATCTCGTGGGCCGCGTCGGGCTCGAGATAGGCCGCGGTCATGGCGCAGACGCTGCACTGGCCGAGGCACCACGCCGTGGATGCATCGGCCATGGCGATCTCCTCCTGCATCTGCATGAACGCGTCCAGCGTCGCCTCGGCGCCGCCAAAACGCTTCGGCAGCAGCGCGCGATAGAGTCCGTTCTCGACCAAGGCCGCGGTGACGGATGGCGTCAGCCGCCGCGTCCGTTCGATCTCGTCGGCTTCGCTTGTGATCAGCGGCGCCAGCGCGCGCGCCCGCTCGACAAGGTCGAATCCCTGCGGCTTGTTCATGCGTGTCCTCGGCGCCTTCTGTCATTCTTGTTGGGCGGGTGCGTAATGGTGACGCATCCGGGAAAGGAGGGCAAGGCGGGGCAGCGCCGATGCAGATCAGCCATCCATCACCGGCGCGCGCGAACGATGAACGCCGCCGCGCTCAGGCGGCAGCGCGGCCGAGATCGAGCGACGGCTGGCGCTTGGTCGAAAAACTCAACGCCACCGCAACCGCGGCGAGACCGATCGCGAAGGAACCGGCGTGCAGCCACGTATAGCCGTGGAACGTGTCGAACACGTAACCGCCGGCCCACGGCCCGAGCGCCATGCCGAGGCTCGCAAAGGCCGACACCGCGCCGAACACCGTGCCCATGATGCGCGCGCCGAAGAACTCGCGCACCAGCACGGCGTAGAGCGGCATCACGCCGCCATAGGCGAGGCCGAACACGACAGACAGCGCGTAGAATTCGCCGAGCTGCGCGACCGCGAGATAAGTCGCGATCGACAATGCCTGCACCAGGAGACCGCCGACCAGCACCGGCTTGGCGCCGAGCCGGTCGGCGAGCACGCCGAGCAGCAGCCGGCCGCCGAGCCCGGAGAAGCCGGCGAGGCTGTAGACCGTGACCGCGGTGAGCGGCGCGATGCCGCAGACCATGGCGTAGGACACCATGTGGAAGATCGGCCCGGAATGCGCCGCGCAGCAGGCGAAATGCGCCAGCGCCAGCGTGATGAATTGCGGCGTGCGCAGCGCCTGCGCTGCGGTCCATTCGGTTTGCGGCGCGTTCGCGGCGGTCGGGATTGCGACATCCGTTCCCTGCGGCGCCGGGCGCACCAGGAACGACGCGGGGATCAAGAGCGCCCATGCGGCGATGCCGATCACGAGCATCGCGAAGCGCCAGTCATAGGCCGTGATCAGCCAGCTTGCCGACGGCGCGACGGTCAGCGGCGACACGCCCATGCCGGCCGACACCAGCGCGACGGCGAGGCTGCGATGCTTGTCGATCCAGGCACTGGCGAGCGCCATCATCGGCGCATAGAAGCTGCCGGCCGCGATCCCGATCAGCACGCCGAAGCACAGCTGGAATTGCCACAGGCTCTGCGCCTGGCTTGCCGTCACGAGGCCAAGCCCGAGCAGCAGGCTGCCCGCCAGCACCACGACGCGGGTGCCGAAGCGGTCGGACAGCGCGCCCCAGGCGAACGCCGCAAAACCCATGCAGAGGAAATCCAGCGTCGCCGCCGCCGAGATGCCGGCGCGCGACCAGCCCATCGCATCCGAGATCGGTTGCAGGAACACCGCGAGCGACAGCATGGTGCCGAAGCCGACGCAGGTCATCAGCGCGCCCGCGCCGACGACGACCCAGCCATAATCGAACCGAGCGGCCTTGCTCATGCGTTTCCCCGGCGCTGTTGTTGTTGTGGTGCGCGCAGGGAAGATGGTGGCCTATCCGAGGTCCAGGGGCAACATGACGGGCAACATGCCTCGCATTCCGGGATCAGCGGATTGTGAGTTGCGTGCGCAAGATGTCGCAGCGAGGCGCGGCTAGAGCCTTTTCCGTTCCGATAGAATCGGAACGGGGCTCTAGATTCTTGCTTTGACGCGTTTTCTTCACGCGAACCGGGAGCCACTTCGCTCGAAAACGCTCTACCCGCACTGCCAGGCCCGCCCGATCGGCGTCCAGGTCCAGCACGGACCAAAGCTGCCGCCATTGTAGCGGCCGCGATAGAATCCGGGGCGGCCGAAATAGTACCAATCCCCGCCATACCAATATTGCGGCGAATAGTCCGGGTAGCCGCGCGCGGCGCCGCGCGGGCCGAACACCGGAATGGTTTGGTTCGGCGGCTGCCGGTAGCCGGGCAGGAAGCCATAGCCATGCCAGCGAGTGCTGCCATGCCGCTTCTTCGAGGAAGCGGCCGAGCTCAGGTCCGGCTGCAGCAGTGCGAGGATGACGATCGAGAAGGAGAGGATGCGCAACATGATCGCACTCTAGTCGGAGCGCGATGCAGTGGCGATTCAAATCATGGTGCGTTTTGTTGCTGGGACAAGAATGCGCAACAGTCGCGCCGGCGGCGCCGCCTCAGCTATCCACCTTGAGCGCGGCGATGAAGGCTTCCTGCGGGATGTCGACCTTGCCGAACTGCCGCATCTTCTTCTTGCCTTCCTTCTGCTTCTCCAGAAGCTTGCGTTTGCGCGTGATGTCGCCGCCGTAGCACTTCGCGGTCACGTCCTTGCGCAGTGCGCGGACGGTTTCGCGCGCGATCACCTTGCCGCCGATCGCCGCCTGGATCGGGATCTGGAACATGTGCGGCGGGATCAACTCCTTCATCTTCTCGACCATGGCGCGGCCGCGGCCCTCGGCGCGGGTGCGATGCACCAGCATCGACAGCGCGTCGACCGGCTCGGCGTTGACCAGGATCTGCATCTTGACCAGGTCGGCCGGCTTGTAGTCGGTCAGATGATAGTCGAACGAGGCGTAGCCCTTGGAGACCGACTTCAGGCGATCGTAGAAGTCGAACACCACTTCGTTGAGCGGCAGGTCGTATTTCACCATCGCGCGGGAGCCGACATAAGTGAGCTCCTTCTGCGAGCCGCGGCGGTCCTGGCACAGCTTCAGCACGCTGCCGAGATACTCGTCGGGGGTGAGGATCGTGGCCTCGATCCACGGCTCCTCGATCTCGGCGATCTTGACCACGTCGGGCATGTCGACCGGGTTGTGTATCTCGAGCTCGGTGCCGTCGGTCAGCTTCATCTTGTAGATCACGCTCGGCGCGGTCGCGATCAGATTGAGGTCGAATTCGCGCGACAGCCGCTCCTGGATGATTTCCAGGTGCAGCAGGCCGAGGAAGCCGCAGCGGAAGCCGAAGCCGAGCGCGGCGGAGGTTTCCATCTCGTAGGAGAAGCTGGCGTCGTTCAGCCGCAGCTTGCCCATCGCCGCGCGGAGCGTTTCGAAGTCGTTGGCGTCGACCGGGAACAGGCCGCAGAACACGACCGGAATCGCCGGCTTGAAGCCCGGCAGCATCTCGCTGATCGGCTTCCTGTCATCGGTGATGGTGTCGCCGACGCGGGTGTCGGCGACTTCCTTGATCGCCGCGGTGATGAAGCCGATCTCGCCAGGGCCGAGCTCCTCGACCTGCTCCATCTTCGGCGTGAAGAAGCCGACGCGCTCGATGTCGTAGGCGGCGCCGGTGCCCATCATGCGGATGCGGCTCCCTTTCTTCATCACGCCGTCGACGACGCGGATCAGCACGACCACGCCGAGATAGACGTCGTACCAGCTGTCGACCAGCAGCGCCTTCAGGGTCGCGTCGCGGTCGCCCTTCGGCGGCGGCAGGCGGGTGACGATCGCTTCCAGCACGTCGGGTACGCCGACGCCGGTCTTGGCCGAGATCATCACGGCGTCGGACGCATCGATGCCGATCACGTCCTCGATCTGCTGCTTGACCTTCTCGGGCTCGGCGGCGGGCAGATCGACCTTGTTCAGGACCGGCACGATCTCGTGATTGTTGTCGAGCGCCTGATAGACATTGGCGAGCGTCTGCGCCTCGACGCCCTGGCTGGCGTCGACCACGAGCAGGGAACCCTCGCAGGCTGCCAGCGACCGCGAGACCTCGTAGGCGAAGTCGACATGGCCGGGCGTGTCCATCAGGTTGAAGATGTAATTCTTGCCGTCCTTGGCGCGGTAGTTCAGCCGGACGGTCTGCGCCTTGATGGTGATGCCGCGCTCGCGCTCGATATCCATCGAATCGAGCACCTGCTCCTTGCCCGCCATTTCACGATCCGACAGGCCGCCCGTCATCTGGATCAGGCGGTCGGCAAGGGTCGATTTGCCATGGTCGATATGGGCGACGATGGAGAAGTTGCGGATGTTCGAAATCGGGGCAGTTGTCATGGGCGCGGGATAGCATCCGCACCCCCGCGCGGGCAACCAAATTGCGGTATTTCGCAGGGGTGTGACGGCGAATCACGGCGCCGTTTCCGGCAGGGTTGCCGTGACCGATTTCCGGGCATGTTCCTGCCAGGTCTTTCGGCCCGAAAATCGTCTTTCGCCTTGCCGGCACCGGGCGGATGAGCATGCATGGCGACGCCGCCGCCATCGACCTCAACCTGAAAGTTTCGAATGATCGGCTGTGGCCGGCAAGGGCAAGACATCCCCTGCAAGAACCGGATGCCGCGCGAGATCGTCGACATCTTCGCGCGCCACGGCTTCATCTGGGGCGGCAAGCGGTGTCACTACGATACCATGCATCTCGAGTCCCGGCCGGACTTCCCGGAAAGTGAATCCGCTGGCTGGAGGCGTTCTCACGCCAAGCTGATTTCACTGGCCACAAAAACGCGCTAAAGCGCGCTGAAATGCAGATGAGCACCATCTGCGTTTCCGCTTCCATTCGGGCATGATCCTTCCGGGAAACCGCTTTCCACTTTTCCGGGGCATGCCTCAGGCACAGGCCATGTCGACCGCCTCCACGCTCCCCGCCGCCCGGCGCACCAACCGCAAGCTGACGATCCGGCGGATCGCCGCCTGGATCGCCTCGCGCGCCACCGATTCCAGGACCAGCCTGTGGTTCGTGATCGGCTTCGCGCTGGTTCATGCGGTGCTGTGGACGCTGATCCTGGTCAAGCTCAAGGCCGCGCAGGACATCCATATGGATGTTGCGGAAGCCTATGCATGGGGCCAGCGCTTCCTGCTTGGCTACGGCAAGCACCCGCCGCTGTCGGGCTGGATCGCCGGGGTCTGGTTCAGGATTTTTCCCGTTACCAACTGGTCGACCTATGCGCTTGCGATGACGACGGTCAGCTTCGCGCTGGTGGTGTGCTGGCTGATCGCGCTGCGCGTCGTCGATCGCCGCCGCGCGTTCTTCATGGTGGTGATGCTCGCGCTCTACCCGATCTTCAATTTCAAGGGCTTCAAATACAACGCCGATCTCGCGCAGCTGGTGCCGCTGCCGCTGCTGGTGCTGGCCTATCTGAACGCGTTCGAGAAGCGCAGCTTCAAATCGGGTCTCTGGCTCGGCTTTGCCGGCATGCTGGCGCTGATGACCAAGTACTGGGTGGTGACGATGATCGGCGCGGTCGGGCTCGCCGCGCTGATCCATCCGCAACGGACGCAATTCCTGCGCTCGCCGGCGCCATGGGTTGCGATCGGCACGATGGCGGTGGCGATGATTCCGCATCTGGTGTGGCTGGAGGAGGTGGACTTCGTGCCGTTCACCTATGCCGGTGACGTCTACGCGCTGTCGAGCCGCGCACTCAATGTGCAGCTCGTGATCGGCTATGTCGTGCACAATGTCGGGCTGCTCGCGATTCCCGTCGTGCTGGGCCTTGTGGCGCTGCTGCTGGGCTCGGTGCCGTGGCGTCCGTCGGACGTGCTGGCGCGGATCTGGTCGCGCGGACCCAATCCGGCCGTCAACCTTCCGCAGGCGCTCAACGTCTGGATCATCCAGCTGATCGTCGCGATCGGGCCGCCGCTCGGCGCGCTGGCATTCACCGTCTATATCAAGACCGATTGGGGCATCCCGCTGTTCTTCCTGGTGCCGCTTGCGCTGGTCGCGATCCCCTCGCTCCGCTTTCCGCGCATGGCGCTGTTCTCGATCACCGCGATCTGGTTCGTGGCCACGGTTGTCACGCTGATCGCCGCGCCCAGCATCGCGACGCAGGAGATCGCGTCCAACCATATCGGCGGCTCGACCTATGCCGCGCGCTCCGAGCTCGCGCGCGAACTCACCCAGACCTGGCAGGACAGATTCCATTCGCGCTGGGCCGTGGTCGTCGCGCGGTCCGATATCGGCGAGCCGATGACGTTCTACAGTCCGGATCATCCGGCATCGCTGGTGCCGGGCGAAGCCTGGTCGTCGGGGCTGACGTCGCTCGACGAAGCCAAGCGTCTCGGCTTCATCGGCGTCTGCGACACCACCGATCCGGTGTTCCTGAAGCCCTGTGAGGCGTGGATGGCGGAGCACGCCAAGGATGCCGAGCCGCTGGTGATGACCACCATGCGCTTCTTCAACGGCCATCCCGGTCCGTCGACGGTGTGGAAGGTCTATCTGGTGCCGCCGGCGAAGTAGTTTCCTTTTACCTCGCCCCGCTTGCGGGGAGAGGTCGGATCGCATCGAATGATGCGATCCGGGTGAGGGGGTACAGGTCTATCGATAGACTGCCATGGTGGTTAGAGCCCCTCACCCCAACCCTCTCCCCGCAAGGGCGGGGCGAGGGAGCGGACCGCTTCCGCGGCGGGAGAGGATGACTGCACTTACGTGCCTTCCTCGTTGAACTTGCTGGCGACGAGTTCGGCGATGGCGTCGAGTGCTTGCTGCGCTTCCTCGCCCTTTGCTGAGACCACGACCGTGGTGCCGGGCCCGGCGGCGAGCATCATCAGGCCCATGATCGAGGTGCCGCCGACGGTCTCGGTGCCGCGGGTGACCCAGATCTCGGCGTTGAAGCGCTCGACCAACTGGACGAACTTGGCCGATGCCCGCGCATGCAGGCCGCGCTTGTTGACGATCAGCAGCTCGCGGGAAATGGCGCCCGCTGGCACGCCCGGGCCGATCTGATTTCCGCCCGGAGCCTCGTCGCTCATTTGCCTGCGAGAACGCGGCTGGCGATGGTCACGTATTTGCGGCCGGCTTCCTGGGCCATCGCGATCGCGTCGGGCAGCGAACGCTCCTCGCGAACCTTGGCAAGCTTGACCAGCATGGGAAGGTTGATGCCTGCGAGCACTTCCACCTTCGGGCGGCTCATGCAGGAGATCGCAAGGTTGGACGGCGTGCCGCCAAACATGTCGGTGAGAATCGCAACGCCGTCGCCGCTATCGACGCGGTTCACCGCCTCGATGATGTCGCTTCGACAGAGATCGGAATCGTCCTCGGCCCCGATCGTAATCGCTTCAATTTGTTTCTGCGGACCCATGACGTGTTCGAGCGCCGCTCTGAACTCGTCGGCAAGGCGCCCATGGGTCACCAGCACTAGACCAATCATCGGAAACTCCTCGCGGGCGCCCTTTGGTGCACCGCACGAACGCGCCACTTTGACCATCCAGAGGCCCTGCGCAAGAGGGCATCTTGGCTAGTCTCCCGGTTCCTGGCGGTAGAGAGGGGAGGCTGCGCCGGCAAAATCCGACGCGATAGTGGATGTGATATGGTTACCAATTCCCTTCCCACAATTGGCCGCAAGATTACGGGAACATGAACTTTCAGGTTGTCGTCAGCGCAGCGACAACCAGCGGCAGGGGTTGGAAGCCGATGCCGACGGGAATTCGCGGTATTGAAACACCATTAAGGCGAATCGTGAGCGCTTCGGGCGACGGCAGCCGCTCGGCGTCGTCAGCGGCGAGGTCGACGATCAGCCCCACCACGGCCTCGCCTGCGAACGGACAATGGCGGATTCCGAGGCCTCGGATCTCGATCAGACCGGCCAATTGCTGAACCGGACGAACCCACAATTGTTCGCCGGCTGTGTCGAGATGGACACGGTCATCCCCCACCAAAATGGCCGGCGGAAGCGCTCCGGTGCGCCCGGCGAGAATCAGGTCGAAGGCGAGACGCGACTTGCCGGCGCCCGACGGGCCGCGGATCAGCACCGCACGCTCGCCGACCAGAACGGCGGATGCGTGCACGCTCGAATTGTCGCTCATAGTGTTGGCAGCCTGACCACGAAACGCGCGCCGGCGACGGTGGGCTTGCCGTCTGCGTCCGCAGGGCCAAAGCGGTTCTCGGCCCAGATGCGTCCGCCATGTGCTTCGATGATCTGCTTGGAGATCGAAAGCCCGAGGCCGGAGTTCTGGCCAAAACCCTGGTGCGGCCGGTCGGTGTAGAAGCGCTCGAAGATCCGCTCCAGCGCGTCCTCGCCGATGCCGGGCCCGTCATCGTCGACCACGATCTCGACCTCGCCGCGGCTGCGGCGGCAGACGATGCGCACCTTGTCGCCCGGCTTGGAGAATGATTGCGCGTTCGACAGCAGGTTCGAGATCACCTGGCCGAGCCGTGAATCATGGCCGGGCACCGACAGCGTATCGGTCGGTCCGCGGCCCTCGAAGCGGGCTTCGACGGCGACGTCGTGGCCGAGCCTTGTCTCGTTGGCGACGCCGGTCAGCGTCGTCAGCAGCCGCCGCAGATCGACCGGCGCCATGTCCTGGCGCTGCAATTCGGCATCGAGCCGGCTGGCGTCGGAGATATCGGAGATCAGGCGGTCGAGCCGCCTGACGTCATGCTCGATCACGGCGAGCAGCCGCGCGCGGCTGTTCTCGTTACGCGCCAAAGGCAGCGTCTCGACCGCGGAGCGCAGCGAGGTCAGCGGGTTCTTCAGCTCATGGGCGACGTCGGCGGCGAACATCTCGATCGCCTCGATGCGGCTGTAGAGCGCGTTGGTCATGTCGCGCAGCGCGCCGGAGAGATGGCCGATCTCGTCGCGGCGCCCCGTGAAGTCGGGAATCTCGACGCGGGTCTGGATGCGGTGGCGGACGCGCTCGGCGCCGTCGGCGAGCCGCCGCACCGGGCCTGCGATCGTGCTCGCCAACAGCAGCGACAGCATGATCATGACGGCGGAGGCGACCCCGCCGATCTTGAGGATGGCGAGGCGCTCGGACATCACCAGCTGGTCGATGTCGTCGCCCTGGGTGGTCAGCATCAACGCGCCGCGCACGGCGCGAAAATGCTGCACCGGGACCGCAACCGACACGATGATCGCGCCGCGTTCGGTGACGCGCACCGCGCTGCCCTTCATGCCCTCGAGCGATTGCGCGACTTCGGAATAGCCCTTGCCGCCTTCGGGACCGAGCTCGCGGTAGATCGGCAGGTCGCCGCGGTTGAGCCAGGTCTTAATCGTGGCCTTGGTCTTCTCATACAGCGACGGCTTCTCCGACGGCGGCGGCAGCTCCATGCGCAGCACGTCGCCGCGCGCGAACAGATTGCGGCTGTCGAGGATCAGCCCGCCGTCGCGGTCGAAGATGCGGGCCCGCGTCTTGGTCGGTGCGATCAGGCGGCGCAGGACCGGCGCGACCCGCTCGGGATTGATCGGGAAGTCCGCCGATTCATCCGGCTGGCCATAACTTTCGCCGGGCTTGAGGTCGAGCAGGCGGTCGGGATCGATGGTGACGGTATTGCCTTCGACGGTCGCCGACGCCGCGATCGCCTCAGAGATGATCTCGGCATAGACCAGGAGGCTCTGCGTGCGCGCCTCGATCAGGCCGGCGCGGAACTGCGACAGATAGAGGATGCTGGCGACCAGCGCGACGAGGCCGGCAAGGTTGAGCGAGACGATGCGGCGCGTCAGGCTCGAGAACGACAGCGCGAAGAAGAACTGGCCGGCGCGGCGCAGCCAGCCGAGCGGACGGCGCCAGCCCTTGTCCTGCGCCAATTCGTCGGCCACGGCCTCCTGATCGAGGAGCTGCGACGCGTCCTCGGTGTTTTGGCCTTGCTCGAGCTGCGTTCGATCAAGCACTGGCAAAGCTGCCGGTTGGTATGGATGTCGTCCCGCGAAGCAGACAATCGCCCGAGCTTACCCCAGCCGTGCGGAGCCTGTCAGTTAACAAGCCGCTCCGGAAGTGCAGATCAGGCTTCCTTGAAGCGATAGCCGACGCCGTACAGCGTCTCGATCATCTCGAAGTCGTCGTCGACCACCTTGAACTTCTTGCGCAGCCGCTTGATGTGGCTGTCGATGGTGCGATCGTCGACATAGACCTGGTCGTCATAGGCCGCGTCCATCAGCGCGTTGCGGCTCTTCACGACGCCGGGGCGGGTGGCGAGCGCCTGCAGGATCAGGAATTCGGTCACGGTGAGCGTCACCGGCTCGTTCTTCCAGGTGCAGGTGTGGCGCTCCGGATCCATCCGCAGCAGGCCGCGGTCGAGTGCGCGGGCGTCGGGCTCCTTCGGCGCGGCGGTCGGATCCTTCGGCTGGCCGCGGCGGAGCACGGCCTTGACCCGCTCGACCAACAGGCGCTGCGAGAACGGCTTGCGGATGAAATCGTCGGCGCCCATTTTCAGGCCGAACAATTCGTCGATCTCCTCATCCTTCGAGGTGAGGAAGATCACCGGCAGGTCGGACTTCTGGCGCAGCCGGCGCAGCGTTTCCATGCCGTCCATGCGCGGCATCTTGATATCGAGGATCGCAAGATCGGGCGGCGACGTGCGAAACCCATCCAGCGCCGACGCACCGTCCGTGTAGGTCATGATGCGATAGCCTTCGGCTTCGAGCGCGATCGAAACCGAAGTGAGAATGTTGCGGTCGTCGTCGACCAGGGCGATTGTGGGCATGTGCTGCTTTCACAATGAGAGTGGCTTAGACGGCGGGCACTCTGGCGACGCGCCGTAGAATTGGGCTTCGAACGCGGTCAACGAGCAATGCAAGCTGGGCTGAAGTGTGACCGAGTTCCGCAAAAATCCGCTTCTGCGACCCACGCGATGGGTCCCCATATAGCACCCTTGGACCATGAGAAAAGGCCCTTTTTTCATAGGGAACCCGCCCGATTCGTCCATAAAATGACCCGATAGGCCCATGCAACCGACCGCCGACTTCGATCCTGCCCACCTTGCCCGCTCGCTGCTCCACCGCAGCCGCCAGGGCGCCCTCGCCACGTTGATGGCCGGCACCGGCGATCCCTATTGCTCGCTGGTCAATCTGGCCAGCCATCCCGACGGCTCGCCGATCCTGCTGATTTCCCGGCTGGCGCTGCATACCAAGAACATCCTGGCCGATCACCGGGTGTCGCTGATGCTGGACGAGCGCGCCGAGGGCGATCCGCTGGAGGGCGCCAGGATCATGCTGGCCGGTCAGGCGGAGGAGGTCGCCGAGGCCGGGCGGGAGCTCGTCCGCGGGCGCTATCTCGGTGCCCATCCGTCAGCGGAAGCCTTTGTGGAATTTAAGGATTTTTCGTTCTTCCGGATCAAGCCGAGCGGTGCCCATCTGGTCGCCGGGTTCGGCCGCATCGTCGACCTCAAACCCGCGCAATTCCTGACCGATCTCGGGGGCGCCGAGGAGCTGCTCGAAGCCGAGCCCGGCGCGGTGGCGCATATGAACGAGGATCACCGCGAGGCCATGAACCTCTACGCCACGCGGCTGCTCGGTGCGGAAAGTGCCGAATGGCTCTGCACCGGCTGCGACCCCGACGGCATGGACATGCAGGCCGGCCGCGACACGCTGCGGCTGGATTTCCCCGAGCGCGTCACCACCGGCACCGAGCTGCGCAAGATGCTGGTGCGGCTCGCCGGCGAGGCGCGCGCCAAGGAATAGGAAGCGATAGGGGAAAACCACCTGTCCGCACGGCGGTGCTGCGGCCGTGGCGAGGCATGGTGTCGCACGGCCGCGGCGGCGCGATTGCGCGGTCGTCGAGGCGAGCTGTCCTTCAACCGCGCGTCGCTTGCTGTTTGCGCAAGGTTTGACAGCGCGATCATTTCGCGCCAGCGCGTCTCGTCATCGCCCGTCGGCTCGATGTGCGTGCAAGAATGTCCGGCGCGGCTGCCTCGGAAAATCATCCGGATCGCGATGTCGACCGCTATGACGCCCGCATGCGACCGCGCTGATTGCGTTACCATCGCTGGCCAGGTCAGCGACCGTCTCGCCGCCGAAAGCCACGCGTTGCGGAACATTCACCGCAGTTGAGCATTGATACAGTCGGGCTTCGACGAAGGCGTGTTGAGCGCAATCGAAGCTGCTCGTCAGCAGCTCTCATCTGCCAGCTCAATGCCGATCAGGTGGTGCCGCGTGCAACACGATGGTGGTCATGCTCGGCTCTGCAGCGCTGCGTCAATGCGCGGCGGCTCATCTCAACGACACATCCTCAGCGCGAAATGCATACCCGGCATTCTCCGCGCCGTTCGCCTCGATCGGCGAAGGCGCCGCCCGCCGGCTGGCACTTTTTGTGCATCGCAAAGCTCCGTGCGCGGCGGGAAAGGCGACGAAACGTCGCCCGACTGCTGGCAAAACAACGAGAAAACGAAAGCAAGACGAAAGGGTTTCGCGCTGCGGTATTTGCGCCAGATGATGGGCCTGCCTTGGAATCAGCCAAAAGCCGTTCGATTGGCTTGGCAAGCCCGGCGATCCCCACTATTAGGTCGCCGGACCGAAGCCGAGAGGCTATATTCTGATCACGGTCACCGCGGCGGGGCGCGACTAGCGATATTCGCGCGAACAAGGATACGCGGGTTCGAGGAGGTTCTTCGTGCAAGAGACGGGCGTGCATAACGGTGCCTTCGGCGCCGACAAATTCGGCTTAAAAAATCTCAAGAGCGTGCATTGGAATTATGGCGCGCCTCAGCTTTACGAGCATTCGCTGCGTAATGGCGAAGCGGTGCTGTCGGCCGATGGCGCGCTTTGCGCGGATACCGGTGAGTTCACCGGCCGCAGTCCGAAGGACAAGTTCACGGTCCGCGACGGCCTGACCGACAAGAGCATGTGGTGGGCCGGCAACCAGTCGATCACCTCGGAGCAGTTCGCTGCGCTTCATGCCGACTTCCTCAAGCATGCCGAAGGCATGACGCTGTTCGCGCAGGACCTCTACGGCGGCGCCGATCCGAAGCATCGCATCAAGACCCGCGTCTTCACCGAGCTTGCCTGGCACTCGCTGTTCATCCGCACGCTTCTCATTCGCCCCGAGGCGTCGGAGCTCGCGAGCTTCGTGCCCGAACTCACGATCATCGACCTGCCGAGCTTCCGCGCCGATCCGAAGCGTCACGGCTGCAAGTCGGAGAACGTCGTCGCGATCGATTTCGCCCGCAAGATCGTCCTGATCGGCGGCTCGCAATATGCGGGCGAGATGAAGAAGAGCGTGTTCACCACGCTGAACTTCTATCTGCCCGAGAAGGGCGTGATGCCGATGCACTGCTCGGCCAATGTCGGCGCCGACGGCGACACCGCGATCTTCTTCGGCCTGTCCGGCACCGGCAAGACCACGCTCTCGGCCGATCCCAAGCGCACGCTGATCGGCGATGACGAGCATGGCTGGAGCGAGGACGGCGTCTTCAATTTCGAAGGCGGCTGCTACGCCAAGTGCATCAAGCTGTCCGGCGAAGCCGAGCCGGAAATCTACGCCGCCAGCAAGCGCTTCGGCGCGGTGCTGGAAAACGTCGTGCTCGGCGCCAATGATCGCGTGCCCGATTTCGACGATGGCTCGAAGACCGAGAACACCCGCTCGGCCTATCCGCTCGATTTCATCCCGAACGCCTCGCGCACCGGCTGCGCGCCGCATCCGAAGAACGTCGTGATGCTCGCCGCCGACGCCTTCGGCGTGATGCCGCCGATCGCCAAGCTGACGCCGGCGCAGGCGATGTATCACTTCCTGTCCGGCTACACCGCGAAGGTCGCCGGCACCGAGCGCGGCCTTGGCAACGAGCCGCAGCCGGAATTCTCCACCTGCTTCGGTTCGCCGTTCCTGCCGCGCGATCCGTCGGTCTACGGCAATATGCTGCGCGAGCTGATCGCCAAGCACAATGTCGATTGCTGGCTGGTCAACACCGGCTGGACCGGCGGCAAATACGGCACCGGCCGTCGCATGCCGATCAAGGTGACCCGCGCGCTGCTCACCGCGGCGCTGAACGGCTCGCTCCGCAACGCCGACTTCCGCACCGACAAGTATTTCGGCTTCGCGGTGCCGACCTCGCTGCCGGGCGTCGAGCCGCACATCCTCGATCCGATCAAGACCTGGGCCGACAAGGTCGAGTTCGACAAGACCGCGCGTGCGCTGGTCGGCATGTTCCAGAAGAACTTCTCCAAGTTCGAAGCGCAGGTCGACGCCGAAGTCCGCGCCGCCGCACCGGAAGTGAAGCTGGCGGCGGAGTAAGCCGCGCAAGCGATACGCGATTTGAAAAGGCGGCCCCCGTGGCCGCCTTTTTGTTTTGATGCCTGGCGAGCGCGCGCGACTGCTAATTCCGTCACCCTGAGGAGCGCGCAGCGCGCGCGTCTCGAAGGGTCGACGGCCACCAGCCGGGCCGTGCATCCTTCGAGGCTCGCTCCGCTCGCACCTCAGGATGACGGGACGGGGCGGAGCGGAGCGCGCTTCGCGACTCGCTACTCCCCCATCTCCGGCAGCACGGCGTTGCTCGGCGTCTGGCGGTCGGTGATCTGCAGGCCGAACAGGCTGCCGATCAATTCGACGGCGACGCGCGCGGTGCGCCCGCGCTCGTCGAGGAAGGGATTGAGCTCGACGATGTCGAGCGAGCGCACCAGCCCGGAATCGTGCAGCAGCTCCATGATGAGATGGGCTTCCCGATAGGTCGCGCCGCCCGGCACCGTGGTGCCGACGCCGGGCGCCACCGCCGGATCGAGGAAGTCGACATCGAACGAGACGTGCAGCACGCCGTTCTTCGCCCTGACGCGTTCGATGACGCGGCGCGTGAGCACCGCGACGCCGAACTCGTCGATCTGGCGCATGTCCGCGATCGACACGTTGCGCTGCCGCAGCAGCTTGCGCTCCAGCGGATCGACCGAGCGCGTGCCGATCAGGTCGAGCTGATCGGGCGGGATCGAGGCGCGCGGCAGCCCGCCGAGCAAATCGTCGAGACCGGGCTCGCCGCACAGGAACGCAGCCGACATGCCGTGCATGTTGCCGGTGATGGTGGTGGCCGGCGTGTTGTAGTCGGCATGCGCGTCGACCCACAGCGCAAACAGCGGCCGGCCCTTTTCCTGCCAGTAGCGTGCGACGCCGTTGATCGACCCCATCGACAATGAATGATCGCCGCCCATGAAGATCGGGATCGCGCCGGAATGCGCCAGCCAATAGGCTCGCTCGGTGAGCGCACGGGTCCAGGTCTTCACTTCGTCATAGAACCTGGTGTTGGCCGGCACCGGGCCGTCGGCGACGACCTGCGGGATCGCAAGGTTGCCGTGGTCGTCGACCTGGAAGTCGAGCTGCTCGAGCAGGCGCGCGATGCCGGCGGTGCGCAGCGCGTCCGGTCCCATCAGCGGGCCGGCCTGCGACGCGCCGATCTCGATGGGAACGCCAAGCAGGGCGATGCGCGAGGGCTTTGAAGTGTCGGCTTCGGACATGCAGCAGTGCTCCCAAAGGTGTGGAACAGAAGCGACGTGCCAATGTTCCCTCAACCCTTGAAATAGGCAATGCAGTCGTAACAGACCAATGTGGATATTTGGCTACGGCTCCACGCGTGCCGGTGGCCGATCCGCTCGATACGCTTACGCCTTGAAGTAAGCGATCTGCGTCGTGGTCGCGAGCAGCCGGCCGGAAGGCGACCACAATTCGCCGTGCTGGTCGCCGTAGCTCTTGTGGAAGGTCTTGGCGTCGGCTGTGGCGAGCACGCGGGTGGTGTCCTCCGCGTCCAGGTCGGCGGCGTCGGCGTGGAAATAGGTCGTCAGCGACACGGTGCCGAACGGCACCAGCTCGTGCCTTGCGTGGAAGATGCGGCCGAAGAACGCGTCCGACATCGACATCAACGACAGCGCATCGAGCTTGCGCGGCACACGGTCGGCGATCCAGAGCTTTGAATAGGGGCTCGACGGCTGTTTCGCGCCGCCGCCGCCGGCGAACTTCGGCTCGCCCTCGGCGAAGCGGAAATCGTACTGGTTGGCCCAGGTCATCTTGAGCTTCGGAAAGGAGCGCAGCTCTTCGAACGGCACGGCGCCCGGAAACCCGGCGGGCTGGTGCGACCAGGACGGGCGGCGCTCGGCGAACACGGCGGTCGCCAGCGTCGCGACCTCGCCGCCGCCCTGCGTCATCTCGACCGACCAGTGCTGGCTCGAGCGGTTGGCCTTGACCAGGCGGACATCGAGATCGAACACGCCCTCGGCGACAGGCGCGCAGTAGTTGACCGTCAGCGCCAGCGGATCGCCCGCGCGCTGCGGGTGCTGCATCAGCGCGCGCAGGATCGTCGCGGCCGTGCAGCCGCCGAACGGGCCGACGAACGCCCAGTAATCCGGGCTGGTCCGTCCCTGCCAGCGGCTGTCGCCGGCGGTCACGGCGGTTGCTTCATCGAAAAGGTGCGGGGTCTTGGTGAGCATGCGGATCTTTCAATATCGACTGGCGCTTCCGTATCGCCATACGCAATGACGAGCAATGACGTCCGTCATGCAATATCGCGAGCAATTGCGTTGATTTCAATGACGTCGGGCGTAATCGATTTCCGCGTCCCGGGATTATCCCTTCGCCTCGCGCTGGGCGCCGAGCTGCGGCGAGGCGCCCGGATGCACCGGCACGTGCCAGATGTCCTCGGCATATTCGCGGATGGTGCGGTCGGAGGAGAACCAGGCCATGCGCGCGACATTGAGGATCGAGGCGCGGGTCCAGGCGGAAGGCACGCGCCAGCGGGCATCGATGCCGCGCTGCGCGTCGTAGTAGGAATCGAAATCGGCCGAGACCATGTAGTGATCGAGATAACGCAGCGCGTGCCCGATCGAGGCGAAGCGTGCGGGATCGCCGGGCGAGAACTCGCCGCTCTCGATGGCGCGGATCGCGCGCTCCAGCCGTGGCGAGTTGCGGATCGCGTCGCTGGCGTCCAATCCCTGCTTGCGGCGGACCATGACGTCGCCGGCCTCGAGGCCGAAGATCGCGATGTTCTCCTCGCCGACATTGTCGCGGATCTCGATATTGGCGCCGTCGAGCGTGCCGATCGTCAGTGCGCCGTTCAGCGCGAGCTTCATGTTGCCGGTGCCGGAGGCCTCCATGCCGGCGGTCGAAATCTGCTCGGAGAGATCGGCGGCCGGAATGATCACCTCGGCGAGGCTGACATTGTAGTCGGCGAGAAAGGCGACCTTCAGCCTGCCGCCGAGCGAAGCGTCGTTGTTGACGACCTCGGCGACGTCGTTGATCAGCTTGATGATCAGCTTGGCGTAGCGATAGCTCGCCGCCGCCTTGCCGGCGAAGATTTTCACGCGCGGCACCCAGTCGCGCCGCGGATCGTCCTTCATCGCGTGGTACAGCGCGATCGTCTCCAGGATGTTGAGCAGCTGCCGCTTGTATTCGTGGATGCGCTTGATCTGGACGTCGAACAGCGCCGAGGGATCGACCTGGATGCCATTGCGCTCGCGGATCAGCCGCGCCAGCGCCAGCTTGTTGTGATGCTTGACGTCGCGAAAGCGCTTCTGGAATTCCAGATCGCTCGAATGGGTCTCGAGCCGCTCGAGCAGCGAGAAGTCGTCGAGCACGGCCTCGCCGCAGGTTTCGCGCAGCAGCGCGGTCAGCCGCGGGTTGGCCAGCATCAGCCAGCGGCGGAAGGTGATGCCGTTGGTCTTGTTGGTGATGCGCGATGGATAGAGATGATGCAGGTCGTGGAACACGGTCTCCTTCATCAGGTCGGAATGCATCGCGGAGACGCCGTTGATGCGATGCGAGCCGACGAAGGCGAGCTGGCCCATCCGCACGCGGCGGCCGCTGCGCTCGTCGATCAGCGAGACCGAGGCGCGATATTCGATGTCGCCGGGGAAGCGTTCCTCGGCGAGCGCAAGATGGGCCACATTGATGCGGTAGATGATCTCGAGATGCCGCGGCAGCAGCCGCTCGAACAATTCGACCGGCCAGGTCTCGAGCGCCTCGGGCAGCAGCGTGTGGTTGGTGTAGGACAGCGTCGCGACCGTGATCTTCCAGGCCTCGTCCCAGCGGAAATTGTGCAGGTCGACCAGGATGCGCATCAGCTCGGTGACCGCAAGGCTCGGATGGGTGTCGTTGAGCTGCACCGCCGCCTTCTGCGCGAGGTTGCGCAGGCCGCCGTCGGAGGCGAGATGCCGCTTCACGAGATCCTGCAACGAGGCCGAGACGAAGAAATATTCCTGGCGCAGCCGGAGCTCGCGGCCCGCCGCGCTCTCGTCGTTCGGATACAGGAATTTGCAGATCGCTTCCGCGCGGGCCTGCTCGGCGCTGGCCGAGACGTAGTCGCCGGTGTTGAAGACGTCGAGCTCGAGCGGGTCGGGCGCATGCGCCGACCACAGGCGGAGCGCGTTGACGTGCTGGCCGCGCCAGCCGACGATCGGCGTGTCGTAGGCCATGGCCTCGACGGTTTCCGCCGGGTGCCAGGTGGCGCGGTCGCGGCCGCGATCGTCGACATGCTCGACATGGCCGCCGAAGTGAACGTTGTAGACCACCTCCGGCCGCTGGAATTCCCAGGGATTGCCGAAGGCGAGCCACTCGTCGGGATATTCCTGCTGCCAGCCATGGTTCATGATCTGGCGGAACAGCCCGAAATCGTAGCGGATGCCGTAGCCGGTCGCGGGGATCGCCAACGTCGCCATGCTCTCCATGAAGCAGGCCGCAAGCCGGCCGAGGCCGCCATTGCCGAGCGCCGCATCCGGCTCGCATTTGCGCAGGTCCGAGAGATCGACGCCGAGGTCGCCGAGCGCCGCCTCGAACAGCGGCAGCAGTCCCATATTGTTGAGCGCGTCGGTGAACAGGCGCCCGATCAGGAACTCGAGCGAGAGATAATAGACGCGTTTGGCGCCGGCGTCGTAGCTCTGCTTCTCGGCCGTCAGCCAGTGGTGCACGATGCGGTCGCGCAGCGTCAGCGCCGCGGCCTTGTACCAGTCGCGTCTGGTCGCAACGGTGGCGTCCTTGCCGATCGCAAGCCGGAGCTTGGCCAGGATCGCGCTCTTGATCTCGGTCAGCGCCAGCTCATCGATCGGCTGGTTCAATGCCGGGTAGTTTGTCTGTTCCTGCAACGCGCCCAATCCCTGCCGTTCGAACCGGAACATGATGCGATGATGCGCATCATGACCCCATCTCATTGGTGGAGCATGGTTCCCCCGGAAATCCTGGTTCCGCGGCCTTCCGATCACGCTCCGGCGCAATGATACCCGCGTTGCTTGGCAATCGAAACCGTCAGGGACGATGCCATACACAGCGCTGCCGTGATTTTATGCAAGGACCGGGCCGCTTCGGGAACCTTCCGGACCAGCCGTCATGGGTGCTACGATGGCGCTGCAGAAGCCGGGATTTCGCGACAATTGACCGGAGGATGCGTGATGAGACTCTTGATCGAGATCGCGGCCGCGGCGTTGCTCGTGGTGTGCATCACGGCGACCAGCGCAGCCGATGCAGCGGGCAGACCGGGCCGCAGCGCCGACGGCCTGAGTTGCGGCTTCAGCGTGGCGCAGAACGCATCGCCCGCCGCGCGCTGCGCCGCCATCAAGCGGCAATGCGGCGGCAAGTTCTACGCAAATGCCTGCGGCGACAAGCTGCTCTCGGCGGCGAATTGAGCGGCCGCGCAACGGGCTTTCACGCGCAATCCGAAACACCGTGGTGATACGGATTTCCAAGGCTTAACGGAGCGTTTACAAACACAGCTGTCGCTCGTGGGGCGGGCACATTTTTCAGCTCCGACGCATTTCATTCCGAAGCCATTTTCAACGGGCCGCTGACCTGGTCAGCGGCCCGAATTGCTTTGGGGGCAGCTTATGCGTGACAGAGCGATGATGCTCGCTCGCGCCTCAGTCGTCGTCCTGGCGAAAGCCAGGACCCATTACCCCAATAGTCAGATGAGGCCGGACAGGTCGTTCCAATCCGGATTTTCTGCTTCGATCAGCTTGATCTTCCAATCGCGCTTCCAGAACTTCAGCTGCTTCTCGCGTGCGATCGCTTCCTGCGGCGAGGCGAATTCCTCGACATGAACGAGGCGAATATTTTGTACTTCAGCACAAATCTGGAGCCTCGCCCGGAACGGTGCAATTCAAGCCGCGCGCCGACATCGTTGGTGACCCCGATATAGATCGTGCCGTGATGCCGGCTTGCGAGGATGTAGACGTAATAGCTGCCAGCGGTGCTCATTCGTGGCCCAAGCTCGCGAGATGTCGGCCTATTGGGGTTGGGTCCTGGCTTTCACCAGGACGACGTCTTGGAACGATCAATAAACCAATCAGAACGAATTAAGAACACTTTAGCAAGTCTTTGATATATCATTGTGATTCGGCGCCTGCGCCGACACAATATCTATGGTCTTTCAGTCTCTGCGAGGACTACATGTCCACCATCGCCTTCGATCAATTCGCTCTGACCCGGATTGCCGATTTCGCGCGGTCGCTATCGCGGCTGCACCAGGCCTCGCGGCGCCAGCCGATCGATGACGACCAGCTCGATCGCGAGTTCAACGCGGTCTGCATGTCGATCTGGGGCTACACCACGGATGATTTCAGTGACGAGCTGTTCTCGGACGAGGATCACGCCTGGCTCGATTCGCTCGATGAAGCGCATGCGCGGATCTTTGCCGGCGAGCAGGGTTATGATCTCGTCGACGATCACGGCATGCTGACGGACTGGTGGGGCTATTGCTGGATGATCCTCGCCGAGAAGCGCGGCATCCTCAATCCGGAGAACCGCGCGGCCGCGCGGGCCGCGATCGAGGAGAAATACATGGCCGCGCCGAACGTGATCGGCGTGATCGTGGCGCGCTGACAGGCGCTCAGCTCGAAGCCGTCAGTTCGCCTCGGCCCGCTTGGCGGGCTTCGCGGCGTTGCCCTTCGGCGCAACAGACGATGGCGCCGACGGCGCCACATCGCGGCCGGTTTCAGGCAGCGGCGCATCGCCCGCGATCTCGGCGCTGACGGGGGCGACCTTCATTTCGCCGAGCCGCGCGCGGACCGCCGAGGTCAATCCGGGATAGGAGGCAACCGGCGTGAAGTCGAAGGACTGCTCGTTGCCGACCCGGATGCCGGTATAGGCGACGAGGCCGTCGGTGGTCGCGATCACGTCGCCGGCACGCAGCGAGGCATCGAGCGCGAGGTCGACCGGTGCGAGCCCCGCCGGGTCGCGGCCGTTGCAGGTGCAGTCGGCGCGCAGCGCCTTGCGATAAGCGAAGGCGTTCTCGCTGTCGGCGTAGCGTTCGCCGGCGGTCGATGCGGCGCTGTCGATATGGCTGCCGTAATAGACCTTGGTCGCGCTCGCGGGACAGAACGCCTGGCAAAGCTGCGCCGGCGTGGCGTTGCCGCGCATCGTCAGCGGAAAATATTTGCCGTCGCAGCTGCGCACGCAATACGCCGGTCCGGAACCGGCCACGCGCGGCGCCGAGATGGGCGCGGACGGCTGCCGTTCAGCCTGCTGGTTGAGGCCGAACGGGTCGGCGAAGAAACTGGCTTGCGGCGGTGCCTGCCGGCTCTGCTGCTTCTGGGAGCCGCCGAAGAAGAAGTCGAGCAGCCCTTCGGCTGACACAGGCGCGGGCACCACCAGGATGGAACCCGCAAAGGCTGCGGCGGCAAGCATCACGCGGCGCCGCATGCGCCGATCACTCAACTCTGTACGCAACGCCAACTCCACCCGACGCGCCACGCCGCGGCGACACGCTGCCCCGGCGGATTCACCTTAAGGCGGGATGGTAAACGAGCGATTGATTTGGGGGTGACGACGTCACATGAAGCGCGCACCGCGCGGCGATACGCGACGGCGGGAGTCAGCCGCGAAAGAGCCTCAGTCCTTCAGGAACTCGCCCGCCTTGTACAGCGCGCGGAACGGCAAGCCGGCTTCGGCAAACGTCTCGGTCGCGCCTTCCTCGCGGTCGACCATGGTGAAGACCAGCGCGATCTCGCCGCCGGCCTCGCGCACGGCTTCCACCGCCTTCAGCGCCGAGCCGCCTGTCGTGGTGACGTCCTCGACGATGACGATGCGCTTGCCCGCAAGGCTCTCGCCCTTCGCAAGCCCTTCGACGGAAAGCTTCGCGCCGTGCTCCTTCGGCTTCTTGCGCACGAAGAACGCCGCGATCGGGTGTCCCTTCAGCCAGGATAGCTGCGCGATCGCACCGGCGAGCGGCACCGCGCCCATCTCGAGCCCGCCGACGAAATCGAGCTTGTCGTCCTTCAGCGCTTCATAGGTGAGCTCGGCGAGCAGCGCCGCGCCCTCGGGATCGAGCATCGTCGGCTTCAGGTTGAAATAGAAGTCGCTCTTGCGGCCCGACGCCAGCGTGATCTCGCCGCGGCCGAACGAACGCTTGCGGATGATCTCGGCGAGGCGGGCGCGGGAGGCTGATTTGGACAAAGACTTTTTCCCTTGAGGGTTTGAGGCGGGCGGCAATCTATCCACGCTTACCGGCACATTCCAGCGTGGAAATCGGGCCGTCAACAGTGCCCAAGCCGCGATTTCCGCGGGCGTGCTTTCCGGAAAGCGCGGTTGTGCGGCCGTTCCGTTCCCCGTAAGCAGGCGCCAAACACTCGGCCAAACACTTGCACGGGAAGCGGAAATGACCATCGAGCTGCACACCTGGAACACGCCCAACGGCCGCAAGATCTCGGTGGCGCTGGAGGAAATGGGGCTGCCCTACAAGGTGATCCCGGTGAACATCAGCAAGGGCGAGCAGATGGCGCCCGCCTTCCTCGCGATCAGCCCGAACAACAAGATCCCGGCGATCGTCGATCCGGATGGGCCCGGCGGCAAGCCGGTCAGCATTTTCGAGTCCGGCGCGATCCTGCTCTATCTCGGCGAGAAGACCGGCAAGTTCCTGCCGAAGCCGCTGGCGCAACGGATTCCGGTCTATGAGTGGCTGATGTGGCAGATGGGCGGCTTCGGTCCGATGCCGGGCCAGGTGCACCATTTCATCGCGCTGGAGAACGAGCAGGACCGCGCCTACGGCCTGAAGCGCTACATGGCCGAGACGCGGCGACTCTACGGCGTGCTGGACCGCCGGCTTGATGGGCGCGAATTCGTCGCCGGCGATCTCTCGGTCGCCGATTTCGCCATCCTCGGCTGGGCCTGGCGCCATCCGCGCCACAAGGTCGATCTGGCCGACTTCCCCAACGTCAAGCGCTGGTACGAGACGCTGATGGCCCGCCCCGCCACGAAGCGGGGAATGGACGCGAAGCTGGATTGAGGGTTGCTGAACCGTAGGATGGGTAGAGCGAAGCGAAACCCATCACTTCGAATCCGCGGCGGTCATGATGGGTTTCGCTGCGCTCTACCCATCCTACGCGCTTACTTCCCTTCTCCCCTTGTGGGAGAAGGTGGCGCGAAGCGCCGGATGAGGGGTTGTCCCCGCAGACGAACTCGTGGAAACAACCCCTCACCCGGCTTCGATGCGAAGCATCGAAGCCACCCTCTCCCACAAGGGGAGAGGGTACTCGCTAGGCCCGCCGTGCCTCGAGCGCCATCTTCATCGCCAGTCCTGCCAGCACCGTGCCCATCAGCCAGCGCTGCACCAGCAGCCAGGTCGGGCGGGTGCCGAGGAACACCGCGATCGAACCGGCGGCGAGGGCGACCATCGCGTTGACGCTGACGCTGATCACGATCTGGATCGAGCCGAGCGCGAGCGATTGCGTCAGCACGCTGCCGCCGGCGGGATCGATGAACTGCGGCAGCAGCGCCAGATAGAGCATCGCGATCTTCGGGTTCAGGAGATTGGTGACGAAGCCCATCGCGAACAGCTTGCGCGGGCCGTCGACCTTCAGCGCCTTGACCTGGAACGGCGAGCGGCCGCCGGGCTTCAATGCCTGCCACGCCAGCCAGAGCAGATAGCCCGCGCCGGCGAAGCGCAGCGCATCGTAAGCGTAGGGGATTGCGAACAGCAGCGCGGTGATGCCGAACGCCGCGCACAGCATGTAGAACACGAAGCCGAGCGCGACGCCGCCGAGCGAGACGATGCCGGCCGCCGGCCCCTGCGTGATCGAGCGCGAGATCAGGTACATCATGTTCGGTCCCGGCGTCAGCACCATGCCGAGGCAGACGAGCGCAAAGCCGAGCAAAGCGGATGTGTGGGGCATGACGGGTCTCGCGAGGGGATGCGCACACTTCTAGCGTGTCGTCCGCGGCGCGGCCATGCTGGAATTGCTCTCGGAGCAATGTCGCGGCCGCGGTGGTGCGAGAGTTTCGGCCGGAACGGCTGATCGCACATGGCGAGTAAGGTGAGCACATCGGTCAGGCTCCCTCTCCCCTTGCGGGAGAGGGTGGGGAGAGGGGTAGTCCCGGGCGAGATGATCAATGGACGCGCGGCTCGTGCAATATCGAACCGCGCGTCATCGACGGTCCTGTTGAGAGCACGTCGTGTGATACCCCTCTCCCCACCCTCCCCCGCAAGGGGGGAGGGAGCCCGACTGCCGGTGCTTACCTTACTTGGAGCGGAGCCGCGCACGCGGCGATAGCGTTGCGTCACCCATGAGCCTCGCTCTTGAGACGCTAATGCGCCTCGTCCCAATTATTCGCCGCGCGCGCATCGACCTGCAGCGGCAGCGACAGGAGCACCGCCGGGAAGGGTGCGTCCTGCATCACCTTCTGCACCACCGGCAGCGTCGCCGCGACCTCATCGTCCGGCACCTCGAAGATCAGTTCGTCATGCACCTGCAAAAGCATCTGCGCCGAGAGCTTCTTCTCGGTGAGTGCGTCCTCGACGCGGATCATGGCGCGGCGGATGATGTCGGCCGCGGTGCCCTGCAGGCGCGCGTTGATCGCGGCGCGTTCGTTGAAGGCGCGCACCGAGGCGTTGGAGGCCTTGATGTCGGGGTAGTAGCACTTGCGCCCGAACAGCGTCGTCACATAGCCGTTGCGGCGGCAGAAATCCTTGGTCTCGTCCATATAGGCGCGGATGCCCGGGAAGCGCTCGAAGTATTTCTTGATGTAGGCCGAGGCCTCCTCGCGGGCGATGCCGAGCTGGTTGGCGAGGCCGAATGCCGAGATGCCGTAGATGATGCCGAAGTTGATCGCCTTGGCGCGGCGGCGCACCTCGCTCGGCATGTCCTTGATCGGCACGCCGAACATTTCGGAGGCGGTCATGGCGTGAATGTCGAGCCCGTCGCGGAATGCCTGGCGCAGCACCGGCACGTCGGCGATCTCGGCCAGCAGCCGCAACTCGATCTGGGAGTAGTCGGCCGACACCAGCTTGTGGCCCGGCGTCGCGATGAAGGCGCGACGGATCTTGCGGCCGTCCTCGGTACGAACAGGGATGTTCTGCAGATTCGGTTCGTTCGACGACAACCGGCCCGTGGTGGTCGCGGCCAGCGCGTAAGTGGTGTGGACGCGATGGGTCTGCGGATTGACGTAGGTCGGCAGCGCGTCGGTGTAGGTCGATTTCAGCTTCGAGACCTGGCGCCACTCCAGGATCTTCTTCGGGAATTCGTGGCCTTGCTCGGCGAGCTCGTCGAGCACCTGCGCGGTGGTCGACCATGCGCCGGTCTTGGTCTTGCTGCCGCCGGGCAATCCCATCTTGCCGAAGATGATGTCGCCGATCTGCTTCGGGCTGCCGACATTGACCGGCTCGCCGGCGATCTCCTGGATCTCGGCCTCGACGCGCGCCGCGGTCTGGGCGAAATCGCCCGACAGCCGCGACAGCACCTGGCGGTCGATCGAGATGCCGCGCCGCTCCATCCGCGCCAGCACCGAGACCAGCGGCCGCTCCAGCGTCTCGTACACCGTCGTCATCCGTTCGGCGACGAGGCGGGGCTTCAGCACCCGCCACAGCCGCAGGATCACGTCGGCGCTTTCGGCCGCATATTCGCCGGCCTTGTCGATCGTGACCTGATCGAAGGTCAGCTTGCCCTTGCCGCTGCCGACGAGGCCGCCGTAATTGACGACGGCGTGGCCGAACCAGCGCTCGGCGAGCGCCTCCAGCGCATGCGAGCCACGGCCCGCATCGAGCGCGTAGCTCATCAGCTGCGCATCGTCGATGTTGCGCAGCGTGATTCCGTGCTGCGCCAGCATCACCGAGGTGAACTTGACGTCGAAGCCGACCTTCTGGATGCCGACGGACTCCAGCAGCGGCTTGAGCGCCGCCAGCGCCTCGGCGGTCTTGATCTGGCCGGGCGCGAGGCCGGCATCGAACAGGCCTGCGCCACCGCCGGCCTGCCGGTGGCTGAGCGGGACGTAACACGCATGGTTTGGCGCCAGCGCCAGTGCAAGGCCCGAGAGCTCGCCCTGCATCGGGTCGATCGATTCCGACATCGCCTCGATCGCGACATAGCCGGTGTCGGGCACGCGGGCGATGACGGCCTTGAGCTGATCGAGACTGCCGATCGCCTGATACGCCTTGCGGTCGAAGCCGGTCTTCCGGATCGCCTCGCCACGGGCCTCGGCCAGCGTCGCGGGCGTGCCCTTCAGGCTCGAGTTCTTGTCGTCACGCGCACCGGTCGGCCTGGCTTTCGGCAGCGGTGCCGCGGCCGATGTCGGGGCGTCTCCGGGCGCTGGCGTCACATCGGACGGCGGCAATGGCGAGAACACGCTCGCGCCGCTCTTGTTGCCGGGATCGGCATCGACATTGGCCGGGTCGATCTGCGCGTAGTCGGCGACGCGGCGGGTGAGGGTGGTGAACTCCATCGCCTTGAGGAAGGCGATCAGCCGGCGCGAGTCGGGGTCGTTCACGGCGAGGTCGTCGAGCGGTACTTCGAGCTCGACCTTGTCGTCGAGCAGCACGAGCTGGCGCGAGATGCGCGCCTTCTCGGCGTTCTCGAGCAGCGCCTCGCGCCGCTTCGGCTGCTTGATCTCGCCGGCGCGGAACAGCAGCTGATCGAGATCGCCATATTCGATGATCAGCTGCGCGGCGGTCTTGATGCCGATGCCGGGCACGCCGGGCACGTTGTCGGTGGAGTCGCCGGCCAGTGCCTGCACCTCGACCACCTTCTCCGGCGGCACGCCGAATTTCTCGATCACCTCGTCGCGGCCGATGCGGCGATCCTTCATCGTGTCGTACATCACGACCTTGTCGTTGACGAGCTGCATCAGATCCTTGTCCGATGACACGATCGTCGTGGTCGCGCCGCGCTCGCTGGCGAGCCGCGCATAGGTCGCGATCAGATCGTCGGCCTCGAAGCCGACCTGCTCGAGGCAGGGCAGTTCGAAGGCGCGGACCGCCTCGCGGATCAGCGCGAATTGCGGGATCAAATCGTCGGGCGCCGGCGGCCGGTGCGCCTTGTAGTCGGGATAGAGCTTGTTGCGGAACGTGATCTCCGACTTGTCGAACACGATCGCCAGATGCGTCGGCCGGTTGTCCTCGGGCATGTCGCGCAGCAGCTTCCACAGCATGTTGCAGAAGCCGAGCACGGCGTTGACCTGCAGCCCGTCGGATTTGCGGTTCAGCGGCGGCAGCGCGTGGTAGGCGCGGAAGATGTAGGACGAGCCGTCGACCAGGAAGACATGGTCGCCCTTCGCCGTGGCCCTGGCGGCAACGGGCTTGGGGTCGGTCTTCGATGCGGGCTTGGCGGGGGCTTTGGAGGCTGTTTTCGGCATGGCCGAAACTTAGGGATTTTTGCGCGGATTGACAGCCTTTGTGTCGCTGAATCCGCCGGTGCCACACAACGATTTGTCGTCCTGGCGAAAGCCAGGACCCATTACCCCAAATGATCGTTGTTTGAGCCCGCTGTGGGTCCAGCCTACCCAACCCGGGCAGTCGTGGTTATGGGTCCTGGCTTTCGCCAGGACGACATTGAGAGGCGGGACAGCTTTCGCAGCGCTACGCCTTGTCCCCGGTCGGCGAGAACAGGTAGCCGCCGCCGCGGATGGTCCGGATCACGGACGGCTTGGTCGGGTCGAATTCGATCTTGCGGCGGATGCGCATGATGCGCAGGTCGACGGCACGGTCGAAGGCTTCCGCGTCGCGCGCATTGGCGAGTTCCAGGAGCCGCTCGCGCGACAGCACCCGCTTCGGGTTGGCCGCGAACACCTTCAGGAGGCCGAATTCGGAGGCCGTCAGCGGATGCTCGTTGCCCTCGTCGTCGCGCAGCGCCTGGGCCTCGAGATCGAGCCATTTGGTGCCGAACCGCACCAGCTGCTCCTTTTCGGCCTTCGCGCTTGCCGGTTCCGCCGCCGCCGTTTTCGCCGGCCCGCTCCGCCGCAGCACCGAGCGGATGCGCGCCATCAGCTCGCGCAATTCGCAGGGCTTTGCCACGTAGTCGTCGGCGCCGAGCTCCAGCCCGACCACCCGGTCGATCGGGCTGGCAGTAGCTGTCAGCATGATGACGGGGACGTTGATCTTGCTCTTGAGGTCGCGAATGATCGACAGCCCGTCTTCCTCGGGCATGTTGAGGTCGAGCACCACGAGATCGGGCGTGCAGCCCTCGATCTCCTTGCGCAGGCTCTTGCCGCCGTCGCACAGCGTCACGCCGAAGCCGTGCATCTTGAGGTAATCGCCGACCATTTCGCGGGCCGGTGCCTCATCGTCCACGATGAAGATGTGCGGGTTCTGGCTCATGATGTCTCTGTCGCCGGCAGTGTAACCGTAAAGGTCGACCCCTGTCCGGGGCCCGGGCTCTGCGCGGTCACATGGCCGCCATGCATGTCGATGATGCGCTTGACGATGGAAAGGCCGAGGCCGGTCGAGCTCTCGCCCGCGGTCGGCTTGGCCGACAGCCGCTGGAACCGGCCGAACAGCCGGCCGAGATCCTCCGGGCTGAGGCCGGGGCCCTGGTCGACGATCCGGATCACGGTGTCGTCGCCCTCATGGCTGACCGTGACCGTGATCTTGCCGCCGATCGGCGAGTACTTGATGGCGTTGCTGACGAGGTTGTCGATCGCCTCGCGGATCCGGTCGGCGTCGCACATCGTGACGAACTGCTGCGGCCCCGAGACCGAGATGCTCTGCTGCTTGTTGACCGCCGAGGGCAAATTCGCCTCGGTGACCTCGTTGACCAGGGCCGCGACGTCGACCGGCTCGCGGCGGATGGTGATGTCGAACGCATCGGCCATCGCGTCCGAGATCAGATGGTCGACCATCGAGGTCAGCCGCTTGGTGGCGTCCCGGATGTGCTCGACCTGCGACGTGACGTTTTCCTTCGGCGAGCCGGCGCCGATCAGCTCGGTCAGCATCTCGGTGCGGCCGAGGATGACGCCGAGCGGGTTCTTCAGATCGTGGGCGACGGTGCCGAGGATCTCGTTCTTGAAGCCGTTGGCGCGCTGCAGCCGCAGCCATTGCGCCGAGAGCCGCCGGTTGGCCTGCATCAGCGCGCGGGTGCGCTGCGCGACGCGGTCCTCGAGCTGGGTGTTGGCCTCGTGCAGCTGCTGGTAGAGGATCACATTGTCGAACGCGATCGACAGCCGGCTCGAGAAGATCTCGACCAGCGCACGGTCGGTGTCCGAGAGCTGGCGCTCGGCCTGCAGCAGCACCACGACCTCGCGGCCGCTGCCGGTGCGCGAATAGAGCACGCTGCGGTGGTCGGCGAACTCGTTCTTGCGGCGCTGGAATGCTTCCTCCACCATGTGCCGCAGGTCCGGATCGAGCGCCTTCGACGAGGTGGTGCCGATGAAGCGGCTGTAGCAGCCCGAGCAGGCCAGCACCGAGAAATCGGCCGCGGCCGAATTGCCGTCGTCGCGCAGCACCAGAATGCCGGCGCAGTCGACGTTGAGCAGCGACGCGAGCTGGGTCAGCACGCCCTCGGCCAGCCGCTGCATCGACTTGAAATCGTACAGCGTCGAGGCCGCGTCGATGATGATCTCGAGCCCGCGCCGTGTCTGCACCATGCGTTCGAGCTGCTGGTAGCTGCGCAGCGCGGCCGTCAGCGACGTGAACAGCTTGTCGGCGGTGAGCTCGGTCTTCGCCTTGTAGTCGTTGATGTCGTATTGCACGATGACGCGCCGTTCCGGCGCCTGGCCGGGCTGGCCGGTGCGCAGGATGATGCGCACGGTCTCGTTCTTGATCTCGTTGCGGATGAACTCGACGAGCTCGAGGCCGGCGACGTCGGTCTCCATGATGACGTCGAGCAGCACGGCTGCGATGTCGGGGTTGTCGCGCATCAATGTGCGGCCTTCGGCCGCAGAGTAGGCCGAGAGGATCTCCAGCGTCGAACCGTTCAGGTTGTAATCGCTCAGGGCGAAGCGGGTGCCTTCATGGACGGCGTGATCGTCATCGATGACGGCGATCTTCCATTTGCGGGCCGACGAGTCCTCCGGGGGGCTCTCGGTATCGTCGATCAGTTGGAGGACATCGTCCTGTTCGGCCATTGACTGGTTCCGTCGGCTGCTGCGTCAGTGATCGTGGGCTGGCCCATGGGCTGTCCTTTGGCGATCCTGGGCATGATAATGCGAAAAGTGGTGCCTTGTCCTACCCTTGACTCCAGCATCATGCGTCCACCGAGCTGCTGGGTGACGAGGTTATAGACGATGTGGAGGCCGAGGCCCGTACCACCTTCGTTGCGGCGCGTCGTAAAGAACGGGTCGAACGCCTGCCGCTGCACGTCCGGCGTCATGCCAGCCCCGTCGTCCGCGAAGATGATCTCGACATCGTCGGCGCCGCGCCCGCGCGCCGAGATGGTGATGGTGCCGGAGCGGCCATCGGCAAAGGCATGATTGACGGCGTTGAGGAAAAGATTGGTTAAGATCTGCCCATAGGCGCCGGGATAACCGTCGATCAAGAGCCCCTCGGGCACATCGACCGAGAGCGCGATCGCGGCCTTCTTCAGCACCGGCCGCAGGCTCGCCACGATCTGGTCGGTGGATTCGCTCAAGGCAAACTGGCGGCGCTCGGCATGCGAGCGATCGACGGCGACCTGCTTGAACGACTGGATCAGCTCGCCGGCGCGCTGCAGGTTCGCGACCAGTTGCTGCGATGCGTCACGCGAGGCGCGCACGAACTCGTCGAGCTTGGAGCGGCGCAGCGGCTCGGTCTTCAGGTCGTTCTCGAACATCTCGCTGCGGCGGGCGAAGCTCGAGGCTACCGTCAGGCTGATGCCGATCGGATTGTTGACCTCGTGGGCGACGCCGGCAACGAGGCCGCCGAGCGCGGCGAGACGCTCGGCATCGATCAGGTTCTGCTGCGCGGTATTGAGCTCGAGCAGCGCGCTTTCGGCTTCCTCCTTGGCGGTGCGCAGCTCGTCCTCGGTCTTGCGCTTGGCGATCGCGTTTTCGCGGAACACTTCGACCGCACGCGCCATGGCGCCGACCTCGTCCTTGGCCGAGGTGCCCTGCACCGGCCGGTCGAGATCCCCCGAGGTGATGGTGCGCATCGCGGCCATGATCTGCGCCAGCGGCAGGCGGATCGACAGCGCGATCATGACGCCGGCCGACATGATGACGCCGAGGAAGATCACGGCAATCGACAGCACCCGGCGCGAGATCGAGGTCAGCGTCTTGTCGAACGTCTCCTGCGCCTTCTGCTCGCGCTGGCGCATCTTCACCGAGAGATCGTCGATCGCGCCGATCGCATCCGCCTGGCTGGCGTCGATCGAGTTGCGCAGCAGATCGGTGCGGTTGGTGAGCTGCTCGCTGAGCTTGCCGAGCCCGTCGCGCAGCTCGGCGGTCTTGACCTTGAGCCGCGCCAGCGCCATCCGCTGCAGATCGTTTTCGGCCAGATCGGTCATGACGGGAATCGTCTTCTCGATCGTATCGATGTTGCGGCGGGCTTCCTCGGCCGACGAGGAGGCAAGCGAGAGATAGTAGGCGTTGGCGGCGACCAGCAGCGAGGTGAACGCTTCGCGCGACTTGCCGAGCGCGGGCCAGATCAGTGCATCGCGATGGCCGGTCGCGCCCTCGATGATCGAATAGAGCCCGGCCATGTCCTTGGTCGGCGACAGCACCTGCTCGTCATAGGTCTTGGCGATCCTGGTCTGCACGGTGCGCAGCTCGCCGAAGCCGTCGAGGAAACGGCTGGTGACGCGCTCCAGCTCCTCGACCGAGCCTGACAGCATCGGGTCGGTCGAGGCCCGGTTGGTCAGCGTACCGAGCACGGCCTCGCGGAGCAGCAGGATTTCGGCGAACAGGTCCGGGCTCGGCTGATTGATGTAGCGATGGATCAGGTTCTGCAGGCGGCTGGTCTCGCTTTCGAGCTTGGCCAGGATCTTGTCGGATTCCCGCACCTGGCGGACATCCTCCCAGGCCGAGCCGAGCACCTTCGAGCCGTTCCAGATCAGCACCGCCAGCACGATCACGACCGCGGAGTTGAGCAGGGCGATCGAAAGGATGCGCCAGCGGATCGGGACCGCACGCAGCAGCTGGACGATGCGGAAACGGCCCTGCGGCCCGAAGGCCGCCCGCCGTCGCATCGTCCCGTCCTGCTTTGATGCGTCCAAGATCCGGTTACTCCATGTTGCGGATGCGTTCGATCAGCGCCGATATCGCGGGATCGCGCTCGGCCCTGGCGTAGATGCCGGCCATTGCAGCTTCGAACGGCTTGCGGTCGATGTCGGTCACGATCTCGACGCCGGCCAGCTCCGCCTGCTTGCGCGAGCGCGCCTCGAGCTCCCGCCACCTCTCGCGCATGTAGACGCTGGAGCGCTGCGCGGCCTCGCGGAAGATCGCCTGCTCCTCCGGCGAGAGGCTGGCCCAGGCCTTTTGCGACATCAGCAGCACGTCAGGACTGAAGGTGTGTTGGGTCAACGTGTAGTAGCGGGCATGTTTGTAGTGACCGGTGGTGACGAAGGACGCCCAGTTGTTCTCGGCGCCGTCGATCAGCCCGGTGGCGAATCCGGTCAGCACCTGGCCGTAGGGCATCTGGACCGGCTGGGCGCCGAGCGCGCGCATGATGTCCGACATCCGTTCGGATTGCTGCACGCGCAGCCGCAGTCCCTTGACGTCGTCGAGCGAATGGACCGGGTGGACGCTGTTATAGATCGAGCGGGCGCCGGAATCGTAGAAGGCCAGCCCGACGAAGCCGTAAGCTCCGAGACTGTTCAGGATCTCGCTGCCGATCGGTCCATCCAGCACGTTCTGCAGGTGTTCGGGCGATCGAAACAGGAACGGCATTGCCAGCACGTTGACCGACGGCACCATTGTCCCGATCAGCGCGACATTGGTCCGGTTCAGGTCGATGGCGCCGGCCCGGGTCTGCTCCAGCGTCTCCTTTTCCTCACCGAGCTGGCGGGAATGGAAGACCACGATGCGGTGCCGGCCGGCGGTGCGTTCGGCGATCAGGCGGTCCATGTAATTCAGCGCCTGGACGGTCGGATAGTCCTCATTCTGGGTATCGGCGGTGCGGAATTCGCGCGCAAAAGCGCTCGCCGGGACCGCTGCCCATGACAGCGCGACGGCAAGCATCGTTATCCGCGAAAGGCCGGCGCGGCGGTACACAGGCTACAATTCCCCTTGTGATTTGTGTCCAGGGCGGGAAGAAAAGGTTCAACGCATTTTTAGCAGAATGGCGCTGGTTCGCCATCGGCCAAACGTTAAATCCGCGGTGCAACCTGTGGTGTCGGTTGAATCTGCGGTTGTAGCGCCTTATGAGGGCGTGTTGGCATCCGGGAACGGCTCGTCGTGAAGTTCGCTTTGAAGCTCGCCTTGAAGCTTTTGCACCTCGTCGTCGCGGCTCTTCTGCTTGTGTCGCCGGCGCGAGCGGCCACCGAGATCATGTGGTGGCACGCGATGTCGGGCGAGCTCGGCAAGCAGCTCGAGAAGCTTGCCGCCGATTTCAACGCCTCGCAATCCGACTACCGGATCGTGCCCGCCTACAAGGGCAACTATACCGAGACCGTGACCGCGGCGATCTTCGCCTTCCGATCGCGCAGCCAGCCGGCGATCGTTCAGGTCAACGAGATCGCGACCGCAACCATGATGGCGGCCCGCGGCGCGATCTATCCGGTGTTCGAGCTGATGCGCGATCAATCCGAGGCATTCGCGCCGTCGGCCTATCTGCCCGCGGTGGCCGGCTACTATGCCGATGTCGACGGCAACATGCTGTCGTTCCCCTTCAACGCCTCGACGCCGATCCTCTACTACAACAAGGATATGTTCCGCTCTGCCGGGCTCGATCCGAGTGTGCCGCCGAGGACCTGGCCGGAGCTCGGCGTCGTGGCCAAGCGGCTGCGCGCGGCGGGCGCGATGTGCGGCGTGACCACGTCGTGGCCGTCCTGGATCAATGTCGAGAACTTCTCCGCCTTCCACAATCTGCCGATCGCAACCAAGGCCAACGGGTTTTCCGGGCTCGACGCACAGCTGATCTTCAACAACCCTTTGGTGGTGCGCCACATCGCGCAGCTCGCGCAATGGCAGGCCGACAAGACCTTCGACTATAGCGGCCGCGGGCAGGCGGCCGAGCCGCGCTTCCAGAAAGGCGAGTGCGGCATCTTCATCGGCTCGTCGGGCACGCGCGCCGACATCAGGGCCAATTCCAAATTCGAGGTCGGCTACGGCATGATGCCGTATGAACCCGACGTGCAGGGCGCGCCGCAGAACTCGATCATCGGCGGCGCGACGCTGTGGGTGTTGCGCGACCGGCCGCGCGCCGAGTACGCCGGCGTGGCGAAGTTCTTCGCCTATCTGTCGCGGCCGGAGGTGCAGGCCGCCTGGCACCAGAACACGGGCTACCTGCCGATCACCCGCGCCGCATTCGATCTGACCCGCACGCAGGGTTTCTACGATCGCAATCCCGGCGCCTCGATCTCGATCGAGGAGGTGACGCTGAAGCCGCCGACCGACCATTCGAAGGGCATCCGCCTCGGCTCGTTCGTCCTGATCCGCGACGTGATCGAGGAGGAGCTCGAGCAGGTGTTCGCCGGCAAGCGATCGGCGCAGGCCGCGATGGACAACGCCGTCGAGCGCGGCAACCGCCTCTTGCGCCAGTTCGAGCGCGCCAATCCGGACCGGTGAGGGGCATCCAGGCTGCTCAACTGTTTCTCCGTCATCCTGAGGAGCCGCGAAGCGGCGTCTCGAAGGATCGACGGCCACCAGTCGGGCCGATTCATCCTTCGAGGCTCGCTCCGCTCGCACCTCAGGATGACGGGGATGGATTTAAGCTACGAGATTCCTTGAAATGACATCCCTTCCTTCCCTCACCGACTACGACACCTACCGCGCCTGGCGCGGCGCCGCGTCGCGCTGGTTGCCGGTCGCGCGCGATATTGCCGATGGCCACGGGCTGTCATGCGATGCGCCGCATGTGTTCTCGACCGGCACCAATCTGGTTGTCGGGCTCGACGAAGGCCTGATCCTCAAACTCTTCCCGCCGTTTCTGCGCCCGCAATTCGTGTCCGAGCGCGGCGCGCTTGCCGAGTTGCGCGGACGGCTCGGCATTCCGATTCCCGACCTGGTCGCGGAGGGCGAGCGTGACGGCTGGCCCTATCTCGTCATCACGCGCCTCGCCGGTACCGTCGGCTCGGAGGTGTGGCCGGCGCTGCCGGAAGCCGAGCGGGAGCGCGTGCTCGCCGAGATCGGCGCCGTGATTGCCGAGGTGCAGCGCGTGCCACCCGGCAACCTGCTTGCGATCGAGCCGCGCTGGGACGCCTTCATGCGCACCCAGATCGCGCAGTGCCGGGCGCGGCACGAGCGGCTCGGCCTGCCGGCGAAATTCCTCACCTCGCTCGGCGAACTGCTGCGCGACGCCACTGAGTTGATCCCGATGAACGCGCCGCCGGTGATCCTGACCGGCGAATACATCCCGGAGAACTTTCTGCTGGGACGCCGGGCCGACGGCTGGCACGTCGCCGGCCTGTTCGACTTCGGCGACGTCCGGACGGGGTGGGGTGAGTACGACCTGCTCGGCCCCAGCGCCTTCATGGCCGCCGGGCATCCCCGCCGGGTGCGCAGCCTGTTCGATGGTTTCGGCATCCCGCGCACTGAGGTGACGTTCACGCTGAAGCGGCGGCTGATGGCGCTCTTGATGCTGCACTCGGCCAGCGATCCGCTCCGGCACATCTGCATCGAGCGTTGGCCGGACCGGGTCGATGACTTCGTGCAATTGCAGGAGTTGGTCTGGCCAGATTAGCGCTCTTCCGCGCGCGACATCCATTGCCGGCCACAAAGCAAGCAGGAGTCGTTTCTTGCTCATTCATTGAGCATATCGCCTGTCTTTGTATGCAATTGGCGATGGGAGATTTTGCCCGACCGGGATACCGTCGGAATTTTCTCTCGCCCCGGCAAGGCATTAGCAGGACATAAGATTTCGTTAAGGGTTGGCACAATCCTTGCGATCTGAGTTCCAAGGCCGTTCCCAAGGGCGTTGGAGCATCACATGAAGCGTCGCGATTTCCTCAAATCGGTGTCCGGGCTGGCAGCGGGCGCCCTGGCGCCGACCGCGCCCGCGATCTGGTCGCCGGCCAAAGCCGACGCCCGCTCCGAGACGCTGCTCATCGTATCCGAAGGCGGTCCCAACAATCTCGATATCCACGGCATCGGCACCAACGTGCCGGGCTACGAGGTGTCGTGGAATTGCTACGACCGCCTGATCAGCCACGAGATGAAGAGCGGTCCGGGCGGCGTGCCCTATTACGACCGCGACAAGTTCAAGCCCGAGCTCGCCGAGGACATCAACATCGGTGACATGTCGGTCACCTTCAAGCTGCGCAAGAACGCCAAATTCCACGACGGCGCGCCTGTCACGGCGAAGGACGTCAAATGGTCGCTTGATCGCGCCGTCTCTGTCGGCGGCTTCCCGACCTTCCAGATGAGCGCGGGCTCGCTGACCAAGCCCGAGCAGTTCGTGATCGTCGACGACACCACGGTGCGCGTCGACTTCCTGAAGAAGGACAAGCTGACGATCCCCGACCTCGCCGTGATCGTGCCCTGTGTCGTCAACTCCGAGCTGGTGAAGAAGAACGCCAGCGAAAAGGATCCCTGGGGCCTCGAATTCACCAAGCAGCAGACCGCGGGCTCCGGCGCCTACAAGGTGACCAAGTGGACCGCCGGCACCGAAGTCGTCATGGAACGCAACGACGATTGGGTCTGCGGTCCGCTGCCGAAGATCAAGCGCGTGATCTGGCGCATGGTGCCGCAGGCCGGCAACCGCCGCGCGTTGCTCGAGCGCGGCGACGCCGACATCTCCTACGAGCTGCCGTTCAAGGATTTCCAGGAGATGAAGGCGAACGGCAAGCTCAACGTGGTCTCGCTGCCGTTCTCCAACGGCATCCAGTATATCGGCATGAACGTGACCAAGCCGCCGTTCGACAATCCCAAGGTACGGCAGGCGATGGCCTACGCGATGCCGTATCAGAAGATCATGGATGCGGTGCTGTTCGGTCTCGCCAACCCGATGTTCGGCGCGGCAAAGGACAAGCCGACCGAGGTCGCCTGGCCGCAGCCGACGAAATATTACACCGACATGGAGAAGGCCAAGGCGCTGCTCGCTGAGGCCGGCTACGCCAACGGTTTCGAGACCACGATCTCGTTCGACCTGAATTTCGCGGGAGTCAACGAGCCGCTCTGCGTGCTGGTGCAGGAGAGCCTCGCGCAGCTCGGCATCAAGACCACGATCAACAAGGTGCCCGGCGCCAATTGGCGCACCGAGCTCACCAAGAAGGAAATGCCGCTGTTCACCAACGTGTTCTCGGGCTGGCTCGATTACCCCGAGTACTTCTTCTACTGGTGCTACCACGGCAACAATTCGATCTTCAACACGATGAACTACAAGTCGCCCGAGATGGACAAGCTCATCGACGGCGCACGCATTGCCGCCGCGAATGGCGACACCGCGGCCTACGATGCCGACGTCAAGGGTTTCGTCGATCTCGCCTTCACCGACATCCCGCGCATCCCGCTCTATCAGCCCTTCGTCAACGTCGCGATGCAGAAGAACGTGACCGGCTACGAATACTGGTTCCACCGCCGGCTGGACTATCGCGCGATGGCGAAGGGGTGAGGTCATGATGAGCGCGCGCGACGCACTCGCGTGTGTCGACCTCGTTAGTGAGGTGAGCACGCTTCTCAGGCTCCCTCTCCCGCTTGCGGGGGAGGGCGGGGTGGGGGTGCTTCCACATTGGGAATCCCTGAGTGGAGAGAGCCCCCACCCGCCGCGCTCTTCGATCGCGTCGGCCTCCCCCGCAAGCGGGAGAGGCGAAGTAAGCCAGCCGATAAGCTCGTGCGTCCCATATGCGATTGTCCCGCCTTGTGGGGGAGGGAGCCCCTCCAGTCCCGTTGTGGCTCTTGGCGATGTGCTTAGGAGCACGCCATGCTGACCCTGATCGGCAAGCGGCTGCTGTTCGCGATCCCTTCGCTGATCGGGGTCGTGATCGTGACGTTCCTTTTGACGCGCGCGCTGCCGGGCGATCCCGCAGCGTACTTTGCTGGCCCCGCGGCCACCAAGGAGGCGGTCGACCAGATCCGGAAGAAGCTCGGCTTCGACAAGCCGCTGATCGAGCAGTTCGTCCGCTACACCAACGATCTCGCCCATGGCGATCTCGGCACGTCGCTCACCACGGGCCAGCCGGTGGCAGCCGAACTGCGCAATCGGCTGCCGGCGTCGGCCGAGCTTACCCTGCTCGGCCTTGTCGTCTCCATCGTGATCGCGATCCCGCTCGGCGTGCTGGCGGCGACGCGGCCGGGCTCCTGGATCGACCATCTCTGCCGCGTCACCACCACGGCCGGCGTGTCGCTGCCGGTGTTCTTCACCGGGCTCGTGCTGGTCTATGTGTTCTATTTCCGGCTCGGCTGGTCACCGGCGCCGCTCGGCCGGCTCGACGTGTTCGCTAGCGCGCCGCCGACCGTCACCGGCTTCTATCTCATCGACACGCTGATCGCGCGGGACTTCGAGGCGTTTCGCTCTGCGCTCAGCCAATTGATCCTGCCGGCGGTGACGCTCGCGATCTTCTCGCTGGCGCCGATTGCGCGGATGACGCGCGCCTCGATGCTGGCGGTGCTGGCGTCCGACTTCGTCCGCACCGCGCGCGCCAGCGGCCTGTCGCCCGGCAAGGTGATCGTCACCTACGCGTTTCGGAACGCGATGCTGCCGGTCATCACCACGCTCAGCATGGTGTTCTCGTTCCTGCTAGGGGCCAATGTGCTGGTCGAGAAGGTGTTCGCCTGGCCCGGCATCGGCTCCTACGCGGTCGAGGCACTGATCGCGTCCGACTTCGCGCCGGTGCAGGGCTTCGTGCTGACCATGGCGGTCATGTACGTGCTGCTCAATCTCCTGATCGACATCCTCTACGGCGTGATCGATCCCCGCGTCAGGCTGGAGGGCTAGAGGATGAGTACCGTAGCTCCAACCGTCGAGCCCGCAGGTCCCGCCCGCACGTCGGGGCTTGCCGCTGCTTTTGAGCAGACCCGCTACGTTTTGAGCGAAAACAAGGTCACCGGCTTTGCCTTCGTGCTGCTGGTCCTGATCCTGTTTGCCGCGCTGTTCGGGCCCTATGTCGTGCCTTACGACCCGCTTGCGTCGGACACCGCGGCAGCATTGAAGCCGCCGTCGGCCGCGCACTGGTTCGGCACCGACCAGCTCGGCCGCGACATCTTAAGCCGCGTCATCGTCGCGACACGGCTCGACACCTTCATCGCGGTCGCCTCCGTGGTGCTGGTGTTCCTGATGGGCGGGCTGGCCGGCATCGCCGCCGGTTATTTCGGCGGCTGGACCGACCGCATCGTCGGCCGCATCGCCGACACCATCATGGCATTTCCGCTGTTCGTGCTGGCGATGGGCATCGTCGCGGCGCTCGGCAACACCGTGCAGAACATCATCATCGCCACCGCGATCGTGAACTTCCCGCTCTACGCCCGCGTCGCGCGCGCCGAGGCAAATGTCCGCCGCAATGCCGGATTCGTGCAGGCGGCGCGGCTCTCGGGCAATGGCGAATACCGCATCCTGCTCGGGCACATCCTGCCGAACATCATGCCGATCATGATCGTGCAGATGTCGCTGACGATGGGCTATGCGATCCTCAACGCCGCGGGCCTGTCCTTCATCGGTCTCGGCGTCCGGCCGCCGACCGCGGAGTGGGGCATCATGGTCGCCGAGGGCGCAGGGTTCATGGTGTCCGGCGAATGGTGGATCGCGCTGTTCCCGGGCCTTGCGCTGATGATCGCGGTGTTCTGCTTCAACCTGCTCGGCGACGGCCTGCGCGACATCGTCGACCCGCAGCGGAGGACGTGATGCCTGTCCCGGTCCGGTGTCATATTACCTCTCCGCTCCTTTGCATGGGGTTGTTTTGCGGATTTTTCGATGACGCCCCCCGTGAGGGGAGGTGCGCATGACCGCCCAGCCGCTGCTCGACGTCAAAGACCTCACGGTCGAGTTCACGACGCGTCGCGGCATCGTCAAGGCGGTGCAGCACGTCAACATATCCGTCGGCAAGGGCGAGACCGTCGGCATCGTCGGCGAGTCCGGCTCCGGCAAGTCGGTGACCTCCTATGCCGTGATGCGCATCCTTGATCGCGCCGGCCGGATCGCCGAGGGCTCGGTGATGTTTTCCGGCATCGACGTCAAGGCGGCGACCGAGAGCCAGATGCGCGATCTGCGCGGCCGCGAAGTCTCGATGATCTTCCAGAACCCGCGCGCCGCGCTCAATCCGATCCGCAAGGTCGGGCACCAGATCGAGGACGTGCTGCGCCAGCATGTGCAGCAGGCGCAGGTCACCGATCGCGGCGAGACGGCGATCGAGGCGCTGGAGCAGGTCAAGATCGCGCGCGCACGCGAGCGCTACCACGCCTATCCGTTCGAGCTGTCCGGCGGCATGTGCCAGCGCGTCGTGATCGCGCTGGCGCTGGCCTGCAATCCGCAGCTTCTGATCGCCGACGAGCCGACCACCGGGCTCGACGTCACCACCCAGAAGGCGGTGATGGATCTGATCGTCGAACTGACCCGGCGCCGCTCGATGTCGACGATCCTGATCACGCATGACCTCGGCCTCGCCGCCGCCTATTGCGACCGCGTCGTGGTGATGGAGAAGGGCCGCGTGGTCGAGACCGCAAAGTCGGCTGACATCTTCGCTGCGCCCCGGCATGCCTACACCCGGAAGCTGATGCGCGCGACGCCGCGGCTCGGGGTGTCGCTCCGGGATCTGTTGCCGGAGGAAGACTCTTCCGCCTCGCCCCGCGTGCGGGGAGAGGCCGACGCGCTCGGCAGCGCACTTGCGCGCCACAGCGCAGCGGGTGAGGGGGACTCTCCGCATACTGCACGCGCGGATACGGCCCCTCACCCCGACCCTCTAAGAGCGAGCTACGCTCGTCTCGACCCCGCGAAGGGCGGGGAGAGGGAGCAGAAGCAGCCCCTCCTGTCAGTCGAAAAGCTCGTCAAGGACTATCCGCGCCAGGGCGCGGGCGGGGTGCTGGCAAAGCTGTTCGGCCGCAAGCCGCCGGTCGAGGAAGAGACCTTCCGCGCGGTCGACGGCATCAGTTTCTCGATCGACCATGGCGAGAGCGTCGGGCTGGTCGGCGAATCCGGCTGCGGCAAGTCGACGACGTCGATGATGGTGATGCGGCTGCTGGACCAGACTTCCGGCCGCATCATGTTCGACGGCGAGGACATCGGCGGCATCGCGCCGCACTCCTTCGCGCGACTGCCGCGGCGCAGCCAGATCCAGATGGTGTTTCAGGATCCGACCGACAGCCTCAACCCGCGCTTCACCGCGGCGCGCGCCATCGCGGACCCGATCATGCAGCTCGGCGACATCAGGGGGCGCGACGCGCTCCGCGACCGCTGCGAGGAGCTCGCGCGGCTGGTCGGCCTGCCGGTCAATCTATTGGATCGCTTTCCGCACCAGCTCTCCGGCGGCCAGAAGGCCCGCGTGGGCATCGCGCGCGCCATCGCGCTGCACCCGAAGCTCGTGATCCTCGACGAGCCGACCGCGGCACTTGACGTCTCGGTGCAGGCGGTGGTGCTCAATTTGCTGCAGGACCTCAAGCAGTCGATGGGCATGAGCTATTTGTTCGTGTCGCACGACCTCAATGTCGTGCGCCTGCTGTGTGATCGCGTCATCGTGATGCGCGCCGGTCGCATCGTGGAGCAGGGCACATCCGAACACGTCTTGGGCAATCCGCAGGATGCCTATACAAGGGAACTGCTGACGGCGATCCCCCATCCGCCTCTGCCGGTGTCTTGACGCATGATCCGGAAAAGTGGGGACCGGTTTTCCGAATAGATCATGCGCAAAATCGTTATTGGGAGCGAAATGACCGATCATCTCGACGACTATATGAACGCCGTCGCCCGCGCGATGGCGTTGCCGCTGGAGGACGCCTGGCGTCCGGCGGTGCGCGCCAATCTCGACGTCTCGCTGCGGCTGGCGCGGCTGGTCGATGACTCCCCGCTGCCGGACGACGTCGTGTCGGCTGCCGTCTATTCGACCTGAGATCGCGATGCCCGAAACTCCCGCTTCCATGTCGGCCGCCGAGATCGCGCAGGCCGTATCGAGCCGCAAGATCACGGCTCTTGCGGCGACCGAGGCTGCGCTCGCGCGGATCGCGGCGCATGACAAGGTCCTCAATGCCTTCACCGACATCACCGTCGATCGCGCGCATGCCAGGGCCAAAGCGGTCGATGCTGCGATCGCCGCTGGTCAGCCGGTCGGCCCGCTCGCCGGCGTTCCGTTCGCGGTGAAGAACCTGTTCGATGTGCAGGGTCTTCCGACCCGCGCCGGCTCGAAGATCAACCGCGACCTGCCGCCGTCGCCGCGCGACGCGACGCTGATCGAGCGGATGGAAGCGGCCGGTGCGGTGCTGGTCGGCGCGCTCAACATGGGCGAATACGCCTACGACTTCACCGGCGAGAACGTGCATGACGGCCCGTCGCGCAATCCGCATGATCCGGCGCGGATGACCGGCGGCTCCTCCGGCGGCTCGGGCAGCGCCGTCGGCGGCGCGCTGGTGCCGATCGCGCTCGGCTCCGATACCAACGGCTCGATCCGCGTGCCGTCGTCGTTCTGCGGCACGTTCGGCCTGAAGCCGACCTATGGCCGGCTGTCGCGCGCGCGGTCCTATCCGTTCGTCGCCAGCCTCGATCATCTCGGCCCGCTGGCGCGCAGCGTGAAGGATCTCGCGCTCGCCTATGACGCCATGCAGGGACCTGACGCCGATGATCCGGCCTGCATCGTGCAGTCGGTCGAGCCGACGGTGCCGTTGCTTGCCAATGATATTGGCGGGCTGCGGGTTGCGATCGCCGGCGGCTATTTCCAGCAGAATCTGTTTCTGGAGGCGACAGAGGCGGTCGCGCGCGTCGCGAAGGCGCTCGGTGCCACGCGGACCGTGGAGCTTCCCGAAGCGGCGCGTGCCCGCGCCGCGGCCTACATCATCACCACGACCGAGGGTGCCGCGCTGCATCTCGATCGCCTGCGCGAGCGTCCCAACGATTTCGATCCGGCGGTGCGCGACCGTCTCATTGCCGGCGCGATGGTCCCGGCGGTCTATGTCGACAGGGCGCAGAAATTCCGCCGCTGGTATCGCGCCAGGGTGCTGGAGCTGTTCCAGTCGGTCGACGTGATCCTGGCGCCGGCGACGCCGTGCACCGCGCCGAAGATCGGCCAGGCCAATTTCACGCTCGACGGCGTCGAGCTTCCGGTGCGCGCCAATATCGGCATCCACACCCAGCCGGTCTCCTTCATCGGCCTGCCGGTGGTCGCCGTGCCGGTGCCGCTTGAACCGATGCCGATCGGCGTGCAGATCATCGCGGCGCCCTGGCGCGAGGACGTCGCGCTGCGGGTCGCCTACGCGCTGGAACAGATGGGCGTTGCGGCCGCGCCTGCGCCGAGAGGACTCTGATATGGATATCGATCTTCCCGATGTGGTCGCCGAGGTCACCGCGCAGTTCCAGCGATATGAGAAAGCGTTGGTCTCGAACGATGTTGCCGTGCTCGACGAGCTGTTCCGCGACGACCGCCGGACGCTGCGTTACGGCATTGGCGAGAACCTCTATGGCTATGCCGAGATCATGGCGTTTCGCGCCGGACGCTCGCCGGTCGGGCTGATGCGCAAGATCGAGCGGACCGTGATCACGACCTATGGCCGCGACACCGCGATCGCCTCGACGCTGTTCTACCGGGACAGCGCACCGGGTAGAGTGGGGCGGCAGATGCAGACCTGGATTCGTTTCCCCGAGGGCTGGAGAATCGTCGCGGCCCATGTCAGCGTCATCGATGAACCCAAAGGTGCTTGAAGGGCGATCGAGGATGAGCCTGGACGATCTGCCGCAGGGCGCAGAATCCGAGATGACGGTGCGCCGCATCGATCGGCCGTCGTCGCTGGTCGACAAGGTCACCCGCGCCGAAGAGCTGCGGCTGCAACTCGCCGACGAGATCGTGCGCGGCACGCTGCCGCCGGGGGCCGGGCTCGACGAGACCGACCTTGCGCGGCGATTCAACGTCTCGCGCACCCCGGTGCGCGAAGCGCTGCGGCAGCTTGCCGCCAGCGGCCTGATCGATGCCCGCGCGCATCGCGGCGCCGTGGTGGCGCGGCCCTCGCTTGAACGGCTCACCGGCATGTTCGAGGCGATGGCCGAGCTGGAGGCGATCTGCGCCGGCCTTGCCGCCGAGCGGATGACGCCGGCGGAGCGCCACGCGCTGGAAGCGATCCACGAGGAATTGCGGGTGCTGAGCTATACCGGCAATCCCGAGCGCTTCCACGAGGTCAATGAGCGCTTCCACAACGCAATCTATGCCGGCTCGCAGAACGCCTATATTGCCGAGATCACGCTGGCGACGCGGGTGCGCGTGCAGCCGTTCCGCCGCGCCCAGTTCCGCAATCTCGGGCGTCTGGCAAAATCCCACGCCGAGCACGACCGCGTCGTCGTCGCCATCATGCGCGGCGACAAGACAGGCGCCGCCGCGGCGATGCGCGCCCATATCGAGCAGGTGCGCGGGGAATACGAGACCTATGCGGTGTCGGTGTAGCTTCTTCTTACCTCGCCCCGCTTGCAGGGCGAGGGAGCGCACCGCCTGAGCGGCTAGGCCTTCGCCCTTTCCGCCATGAACGCCCGCCAGCCGCCATAGGTGGAAATATCCGTCGCGCCATGGATCGCGGCAGGCTCGACGATGAAGCCCTTGGCCTGCCGTCCGTCGGCGAGCCTGATCGTGCCGATCGACAGCGGCGGCGGGATCGCGGCGACGAATTTTCCGAATGCGGCCGGTGACATCGCCCACAGCTCGAGCTTGATCGATGCGCCCGCACCGGCCTCGATGCGCAGCAGGCCGGGCTTGGGCGGCGTGGTGTCGAGTGCATACAGCCTGTAGTCCGGCGCGGTGACCGTCTCTTCCAGCAGGCGCGCATCGAGCATCGTCAGCTCGTGGTTCAGCGCCATGCCGGAGAGATGCGCGCCGACCACCGCGATGGTGATCTCACCGGAGCCGGCCTGCATCGGCGCGGCGGCGAGCGGCGGCTGCGGAAGTGAATTGGCGCCGAGGGGAAGTTCGGTGTCGGCATGGAAGACGCGGCCGATGCCGGCAAGCGCAGCGTCGCGGCCGGCGGGGGCGAGCAGCGTGATGCCGAACGGCGCGCCGTCGGGCCGCATCGCGGCCGGCAGCGCCAGGCCGCACATGTCGAGCAGGTTGACGAAATTGGTGTAGGTGCCGAGCCGCGAGTTGAGCTCGATCGGATTGGCGAGCACATCAGCGGTGGAATAGACGGTCGGGGCGGTCGGCAGCATGATCGCATCAAGGTGTGCGAGGCTGCGCTCGGCAACGCGGCGCAGCGCCTCGAGGCGGTACAGCGCAGAAAAAGTATCGGCGGCGGTGGGGCGCGATCCGCCGACGGTGATCTCGCGCGTCACCGGATGGACCGCCTCGGGTGACGACGCCAACAGGTCGCGGATCACGAGATAGCGCTCCGCGACCCACGGGCCCTCATAGAGCAGCCGTGCGGTCTCGTAGAACGGCGCGAGGTCGAACTCGACGAGAGCGGCGCCGAGCGCCTGCCAGCGCTTGCACGCCTCGCCATAGGCCTTCTCGGCCTCATGATCGCCGAAGAATTTCAGCTGGCCGGTTTGGGGAATGCCGAGCTTCAGCTTCGCCGGAAAGCTCGCCAGCGGGGCCAGCGGCCGGTCGCGCGAGTACGGATCGGCGTCATCCGGCCCGGCCATCACGGCAAGCGCGGCCAGCGCGTCGTCGGCGGTGAGCGAGAAGATCGAGACGCAGTCGAGCGTCCGGCACGCCGGCACGACGCCGGTGGTCGAGATCAGGCCGAGGCTCGGCTTGAGCCCGACGATGTTGTTGAGCATCGCCGGGACGCGGCCGCTGCCCGCGGTATCGGTGCCGAGCGCAAGCGGCACCAGTCCTGCGGACACCGCGACGGCGGAGCCCGAGCTCGATCCGCCCGGCACCAGATCGCCGCGCACCGGATTCCTGGGAATGCCGTAGGGCGAGCGCACGCCGACCAGACCGGTGGCGAACTGGTCGAGATTGGTCTTGCCGATGATGATGGCGCCGGCCGCACGCAGTTTTGCCACTGCGGTGGAGTCCTGTGCGGGCACATACGAGAACGCCGGGCAGGCGGCGGTGGTCGGCAGTCCCGCGACGTCGATATTGTCCTTGACCGCGACCGGCACGCCGTAGAGCGGCAACGTCGGATCGGCGGGCCGCCCGGCCTCGGCAAGCGCACCCTTCTCGTCGCGCAGGCTGATGAAGATGGCGGGATCATTGTGCTCGCGGATGCGCTGGTAGCTGCGCGCCACGGTTTGGGCCGGCGTCATGGTCCCGGCGCGGTGCGCGGCGACGATCGCGGCGACAGTTTCAGTCACGTGCTTGGCCTCATCTCGTGAGCGGGAGGCGTCGGATGCCATCCGCAAGGGAATTACAGCCTGAGCGAAGCAAGCAATATGCCATTGTGTACAATTCGCCCGCGCCCGTCGCGAGATGGATTATTACACAATATCAGTTGCTTGAAATGCCTGTCGGAACGAACGCGGGCTCGCATGAGAGAGCGCCTGCCCAATTTGGAGGCAGGTCTGATCAAGCCGAAATCTCGGTCGAAAGGTCAGGTGAAGCAGGCGAGGATCCGCAGCAGCTGTTCGCGGTTTTCCTTGCCGATCTTCTCGGCGACATGCCGCTCATGCTCGGCGGCGAGCCGCTTGAACTGCGCCAGCGCGGTCTTGCCGCGCGCGGTCAAATGCAGCGCGTGGGAGCGGCGGTCGGTCGCGGAGGGGACGCGGCTGACGAAGGCGCGTTCTTCCAGGCTGTCGAGCAAATGCACCAGCCGCGCGCGTTCGATCCCGAGCCGCTTTGCCACCGCCATCTGGCTGAGACCCGGATTGGCCCCGATGACGGTCATTACCGAATACTGGGTTGGGCGGATATCGACCGTCGCCAGCGTCTTGATGAAGTCCTGAAAGATCCAGAGCTGGAAGCGCCGCACCGCATAGCCGGCGTGACCGACCAGCGCGTCGAGGCCGATGTCGTTGCCGGCGTCGCCGTTGGGCGTGCCGCTATTTGCTCCATGCGACCGGGGGCGGCGCATTGCGGCTGCCGTTCCTGCCGCCTTGCGCGATGTCTTTTGCTGGCCTGCCATGACCGCAAGGCTAGCGCGCCCAAGGCGGGAGGGAAAGATTGTTGTTGACGACAACAATTGATGTCCGCAACATTATCACCAAAGAGCCCGGCCGGGACCGCGGCGCCGCACCATGTTGCGGCGCGATCCCGATGAGACAAGGGTGACAAGACTTGGGCGAGGAGGAAACCATGACGATGGCCGCCGCCAGCGGAGACAATCCGAGCAGCCTGTTCGCGACGCCCGCGATCGTTGCGGATCGCCGCAACGACGGCAGCATCCTGGTCCGCTCCACTACGCCGCTGAAGCAAGGCGCCCGCTGCGTCGGGGACTGGCTGGAGCATTGGGCGCGGCAGGCGCCGGATCGCATCTTTCTCGGCGAGCGCGCCAATGCCGACGCGCCCTGGAACACCGTCAGCTATCGCGACGCGCTCGCCACGGTGCGGCGGGCCGCATCGTGGGTCCTCGCGCAGGGGCTGAGCCCGGAACGGCCGCTCGTCATCCTCTCCGACAACGGCATCGATCACGCGTTGTTTGCGCTCGCCGCGCAGCATGTCGGCGTGCCCTCGGCCGCGATCTCGCCGGCCTACTCCTTGATGTCGAAAGATTTCGACAAGTTGAAGAGCATGATCGAGGTGCTCGACCCCGGCGCGATCTATGTCACGAGCACAAGGCCGTTCGCGGCGGCGCTTGGCGCAATCAAGCCGCTGCATCGCGCAACCATCGTCAGCGGCAATCCCGACGATGCCGACGCTTTGCCGTTCCGCACCGTCGCTGCCACGCCGGAAGCGCCCGGGGTCGCCAAGGCGTTCGCGGCGGTGACGGCGGACACGATCGCAAAATTCCTGTTCACCTCAGGTTCGACGGGGACGCCGAAGGCCGTGATCAACACCCAGCGCATGCTGACCTCGAGCCAGCAGGCCAAGGCGCAGACCTGGACGTTCCTGGAGCAGTCGCGCGATGATCTGGTCATCCTGGACTGGCTGCCCTGGAGTCACACCTTCGGCGCCAACCACAATTTCAACCTGGTGCTGCGCAACGGCGGCACGCTCTATATCGACGGCGGCAAGCCGGCGCCCGGCCTGTTCGCGACCTCGCTCGCCAACTTGCGCAGCGTGGTGCCGACGGTCTATTTCAACGTGCCGCGCGGCTTCGACATGCTGATCGCGGCGCTGCGCACCGACGACGAACTGCGCAGAAAATTCTTCGAGGGCACCAAATTCGCCTTCTATGCCGGCGCCGCGCTGCCGCAGAATCTGTGGGACGCGCTGGAGGAATTGTCGCTGCAGACCGTCGGCCGCCGGCTGCCGATGGTGTCGGCGTGGGGTTCGACCGAGACCTCGCCGCTCGCGACCGATTGCCACTTCCTGGCAAAACGCTCCGGCAATATCGGCGTGCCGATCCCCGGGACCGAGCTCAAGCTCGTGCCGTCGGGCGACAAGCTCGAGGTCCGCGTGCGCGGGCCCAACGTCACGCCGGGCTACTGGAAGGCGCCCGAGCTGACCGCTGAGGCCTTCGATGCCGAGGGTTTTTACAAGATCGGCGACGCCGTCACCTTCGCAGATCCCGTAAGGCCCGATCTCGGCCTGTTCTTCGACGGCCGCGTGGCGGAGGACTTCAAGCTCAATTCCGGCACCTGGGTCAGCGTCGGCACCTTGCGCGTCGCCGGCATCGCGGCGCTGGCGCCGCTCGCGCAGGACATCGTCGTCACCGGCCATGGCCGCGATGAGGTGCGCTTCCTGGTGTTTCCGAACCTCGCCGCCTGCCGTTCGCTGGCAGGCCTGCCCGAGAGCGCCGATGCGAGCGAGGTGATCGGCCATCCGGCGGTCCGTTCCGCGATCGGGCAGGGGCTGGCACGGCTCAAGGCGCAAGGCGGCCATTCCTCCGGCCATGCCACCCGGGCGCTGCTGCTGGCCGAGCCCGCCTCGGTCGATGGCGGGGAGATCACCGACAAGGGTTACATCAACCAGCGCGCCGTGCTGACGCGCCGCGCCGCAGCGGTGGCGGTATTGGAGGACGACGGGTCGGGTGAGGCGATCCGCTGCGCGGGCTGAGATTGGGGGTAGAAAAGGCGGACGTAAGGAAGGCACCAGCGGAAGGGTTCCCTCCCCCCTTGCGGGGGAGGCTAGGGAGAGGGGTACCGCACGGCGTGCTCTCAATATTCGTACTTTGACGACGAAAGCCCCGACGTTGCGAAGCGACGTTCCCCTCGATCATCTCACCCGGGGGGGAGGGAGCTTGGGCGGCGTGCTCACCTGACTTGATGGCCGCGCCACATCGCTTTGCTTGCGACCGACGACGCAGTGCATCACGGATTTTTAGTTGCCAGAGCAACTAAGCTGTGCGAATTTCCACCCCAATCGGGACAGGGACGGTCAACGGCCACGCGTTTGGGAGGAGAATGTTGCGCAGCACGGCGCGAGCGGCACGCATGGAGGATCGGGCGAAGACCGTGGCGGCGGCGGGCGCCGCCCGTGGCCTGGTTTCGCCGTCAGGTCGTGCTTTGCCCGGTGACGGCGCCGAGATTCTCGTGCAGCCGGCGCAGCAGCTCGATCAGCACCTCGCGCTCGTCCTTTTTCAGGCACGCCAGCAGCCGCCGCTCGCGCTCCAGCGCCGCGACGATCACCTTGTCGTGGATGGCGCGGCCGCGCGCGGTCAGCGTGATCGAATGGGTGCGGCCGTCGTCCGGCGCGGTGCGGATAGTCAGCAGGCCGCGCTTCTGCAATGCCGCGAGGTTGCGGCTGACCGGCCCCTTGTCGAAGCCGATCACCTGGCAGATCCGGGAAGCGGGAATGCCCGGCTCGATCGCCAGTTGCGAGATGATCCGCCACTCGGTGACGTTGACGCCGAAATTCTTCTGGTAAAACGCGGTGGCGCTGTTCGACAGCTTGTTGCCGATGAAGGTGATGAACGCCGGCACATAGCGATCAAGGTCCAGCAGCGGGCCGTCGCTGGCGTCTGCGGGATCGGCCGGTCTCGGCCGGCGGGGCTTTCGGGGGAGGGGCTGGCTGCTCATCTCTCAAATCATCGCTGCGAAACCGTTCGGGAGCAATAGATATGCGGCCCGTGTTGACAAGATCAAACCTCGGGAGGTCCCGATGACTGCAACAGAAGCTGCGTCCGTCCCGCATCTCGACGTCGATCCGTTCGCGCTCGAGTTCTTCGCCGATCCATTCCCGACCCATGAGCGGCTGCGCGAGGCCGGGCCGGTGGTCTATCTCGACAAGTGGAATGTCTATGGCGTGGCGCGCTACGCCGAGGTCCATGCGGTGCTGAACGATCCCGCGACCTTCTGCTCCAGCCGCGGCGTCGGCCTCAGCGACTTTTCCAAGGAGAAGCCGTGGCGGCCGCCGAGCCTGATCCTGGAGGCCGACCCGCCCGCCCATACCCGGACCCGCGCCGTGCTGAGCACGGTGTTGTCGGCGACCGTGATGAAGCAGCTTCGTGGGCAATTTGCCGCCGCCGCGGAGGCCTGTCTCGACGCGCTGCTGGAGAAGCGCAGGTTCGACGCGATCGCGGACCTTGCGGAAGCCTATCCGTTGTCGATCTTCCCGGATGCGCTCGGCCTGAGGCCGGAGGGCCGCGAGCATCTGTTGCCCTATGCCAGTCTGGTGTTCAACGCCTTCGGCCCGCCGAACGAGCTCCGCAAGGAGGCGATCGAGCGCTCGGCGCCGCATCAGGCCTATGTTGCCGAGCAATGCCAGCGCGACAATCTCACCCCTGATGGCATCGGTGCCTGCATTCACGCCCATGTCGATAGCGGCGCCATTACCGCGACCGAAGCGCCGCTGCTGGTGCGCTCGCTGCTGTCGGCCGGTCTCGACACGACCGTCAACGGCATCGGCGCCGCGGTCTACTGCCTCGCCCGCTTCCCCGAACAGTTCCAGAAACTGCGCAACGATCCGACGCTGGCGCGCAACGCTTTCGAGGAAGCCGTGCGGTTCGAAAGTCCGGTCCAGACTTTCTTCCGTACCACGACGCGCGACGTCGAGCTCAGTGGGGCCAGCATCGGCGAAGGCGAGAAGGTGCTGATGTTCCTCGCCGCGGCCAATCGTGATCCGCGCCGCTGGGAAGCGCCCGACAGCTACGACATCACCCGTCGTACGTCGGGTCACGTCGGCTACGGTTCGGGCATCCATATGTGCGTCGGCCAGCTCGTCGCCCGTCTCGAAGGCGAGGTGATGATGGCGGCGCTGGCGCGTCGTGTCGCCAGGATCGACATCACCGGCGAGCCGAAGCGCCTTTTCAACAACACGCTGCGCGGGCTCAGCAGCCTGCCGGTCGAGATCACGCCGGCCTGACGAGACGCTCAAGACCAGCAAAAGGTCGATTGAGGAAACATGGGAGGGAGACGATGAGGGGCTTCGGGGTTGGGCGATTTAGGATTGGGCTTGCGCTGGCATTGGCCTGCGTTGCGGGCAGCGTACGCGCGGAGATTTCCGGCGACGTGGTGCGCCTCGGCGTGCTCAACGACATTTCCGGCATCTTCCAGGACACCAACGGCATGGGTTCGGTGGAAGCCGCGCGCATGGCCGCGGAGGATTTCGGCGGCGGCGGCAAGGGCATCAAGGTCGAGATCGTCTATGCCGATCACCAGAACAAGGCCGATGTGGGATCTGCGATCGCGCGCAAATGGCTCGATGTCGAAGGCGTCGATGCCATCGTCGACGTGCCGAACTCGGCGGTCGGGCTCGCCATCAACACCATCCTGCGCGATAGCCGGATGACGTTCCTGGCGTCGTCGACCGCGAGCTCCGATCTCACCGGCAAGGCCTGCTCGCCGAACACCATTCAATGGGTCAATGACGCCTGGGCGACCGGCAACACCACCGCGGCCGCGATGATGCAGCGCGGTGGCAAGGATTGGTATTTTGTGACCGTGGATTATGCGCTCGGCAAAGGCATTGAAGCCGAGGCGACGAACTACATCGAGAAGCACGGCGGCAAGGTTTTGGGCTCGAGCAAGCATCCGCTCGGCACGTCGGACTTCGCGTCCTTCCTGCTCCAGGCGCAGAGCTCGAAAGCAAAAGTGATCGGGCTCGCCAATGCCGGCGGCGACACCATCAATGCGGTGAAGCAGGCGGCCGAGTTCGGCATCCAGCAGGGCGGCCAGACCATGGTGGCGTTCCTGCTGTTCGTGAACGACATCCACGGCATGGGCCTGAAGGTCGCGCAGGGCCTGCAGCTGCTCGAAGCCTTCTACTGGGACATGAACGACGACACCCGCGCGTTCGCAAAACGCTTTGCCGCGCGTCCCGGCATGAACGGCAAGATGCCGAGCGGCAACCAGGCCGGCGTCTATGCCTCGACGCTCGCCTACCTCAACGCGGTTGCCGCCACCGGCAGCGACGACGCCAAGGCGGTGGTGCCGCAGATGAAGACCTTCAAGGGCAAGGACAAGCTGTTCGGTGACACCACGATCCGCCAGGACGGCCGCGTCATCCATCCGATGTATCTGTTCGAGGTGAAGAAGCCGGAGGAGTCGAAGTACCCCTACGACTATTACAAGCTGATCGCGACCATCCCGGCCGACCAGGCGTTCCGCCCGCTGGCCGACGGCGGATGTTCGCTGGTGAAGTGAGCCGCGCGCCGCGAACACCGCTGCGCCCCCTCTCCCCTTGTGGGAGAGGGTTGGGGTGAGGGGTATCTCTCCATGCGGCGTGCTGCGCGGAGAGACCGCGACCCCTCACCCGGATCGCATTTCGCTTCGCTTCATGCGTGAGCAACCGGCAACATAGGTAACAGTTCAGACCGACAACATAGGTAACACAATTCTCGTTTCGTTCAGGTCTGTTGTTGTTGAGGCTGTGGACCCTGAGGGCAACGGGCAGCGTTGTCCTCAAGTCCACAGCCGCTTGCTTTGCGTCTCGGCCTGCGAAGTTGGTCACCGCGGCGAGCGATCGTGCCGAGCACGATCGGGCCATAGCTGACGGTCCAGCCGTCGTGGTCCTCGGCCAAGCCGACGGGCTCACCGATCAGCGCTTCGCTGATGTAAATCGTGTTGCCCAGCCACTTGATCTCTCCGTTCTGCCGGACCGAACGGACCTCCTGATCGTCAGCGTATTCCGGCTCGCGCAAGACACCGTGGAAGCGGCGCGAGGAGGCTTGGTAACGGTCGGCTGGCGTGGCGTTGTCGAGCGACTGGTGCGGGCGCTCTTCGTTGTAGAGATACTGGAAGCTGTGCAAGCGCTTAAGCTGCTCGCGCATGGTGGGAGCCGGCGGGCTGGCGACGTCTTGCAGCAGGGTCAGATGCATGCGCTCATGGCGGCCGTTCTGCTGAGGTTTGCCCGGTGCAATGCGCTCCGGCGTCACGCCGGCTTTGATCAGCTTCACCGACAGCCGCGACAATCCTCCAGCGCCGCGCGAGGCAAACGGCGAGCCGTTATCCGAGCGCATGTAATGCGGCAACCCAAATTCGCGGAACGCCGCGTCCAGCACGGGCCAGACATGATCCGTGTCGGTGCGCGCCAAAACCTGGCAGCGCAGCAGGTAGCGGCTATAGGCATCGGTGATCGTCAGCGGCTCGCAGCGCATGCCGTCCCCGGTCAGGAACCAGCCCTTGAAGTCGATGCACCAAGTATCGTTGGCTGCATCGCAACCGGCAAAGGGCGCGCTCGAGGGCGGGCTGCGTCGGCGCAGCTTGCGCTTCACCGTCAGGCCTTCACGATCGAACAGCTCGCCGATCGTGCTTGCCGCGGGCCATGCCGTCCGAGGTGACTTCCGTTCGAGAAAGGCCAGCACCTTGATCGGCCCCCAGGTCGGATGCGCCCGACGCACTTCAAGGCAGCGCTCGGCAATCTTTTCCGCAACGCTTTGCGGACGATGCAAAGGAGCTCGTGGACGATCGAACAGTCCGGCCGCGCCTTCTTCCTCGAACCGCGCAAGCCATTTGTAGCCCACCCGACGGCTCACTCCGAATCGCCGACACACCGCCGCAAATGACTCCTCGTGCTTTTGCGCCGCCACCACAAACCGCATCCGCTCATCCACAGCACAGGTCTCCATCCACCCCATCGGCAAGCTCCTCCTCGCCGATCAGTTGACCTGTTACCCATGTCGCCGGTCTATTCTGTTACCTATCTAGCCGGTTAGGACCTGCGTTCCGGCCTCTCCCACAAGGGGAGAGGCGGACCGAATGTGCGGCGCGCTGTTCGTGAACTCGCTACGCCGCCTTCGGGCTCGCGACCTTCACCCGCGCCAGCATCTCGGCCGCAGTCATCACATGCGCGGTTGAGAATGCGAGGATCGTCAGCGTGGCGCGATGCACCTCCTCGGCGGACAGCGTGCCCTGGCCGACGTCCGGATAATCGAACGTGCCCGTCGCGTCCGACAGGAAGACGACCTTGTAATTGTGGAACATGGCGTCGCGCGCGGTGGCGTGGCAGCAGTTCTCGGTCGTGGTCCCCGAGATGATCACCGTGGTGATGCCCCATTCGCGCAGGATGAGATCGAGATCGGTGGCGAAGAACGCGCTGTAGCGGTGCTTCTTGATGACGTGCTCGCCGGGGGCGGGCGCGAGGTCGTTGAAGATCTCGACGCCCTCGGTGCCGTCGACCAGGGACGACCGGTCGGCGATCGGCGAATAGAGATCGTCATAGAGCCCCATGTCGCTGCCGTCGCGGCGATGCACATGCGCGGTGTAGACGACGCGGATGCCCTTGTCGCGGCAGGCCTTCAGGGTCTGCGCCAGCCGCGGCACCATGGCGGCGGCCTGCGCCGAACGCAGCTTGGCGCCCTCGGCCACGAAATCGTTCTGCATGTCGACGACGATCATGACGGTGCGGGCGGGATCGATGATTTCGCATTGGTAGCCCATGTGGTGTCTCCTCTCCTGGTCGGAGACGTTTTCTACACCGGCCGCAGCGGCCGTTCTTGGCTGCGCCGGCCAGCCGCTGGTCTCTGCTTGCCAGAATGGGGGGCTGGACGCAGAATATCTTGCTGCCGGGTTGGCGGGAGCAAGGTCCGATGCAGACCCCAGATCACACAGTCGTCGCGCAAACGCTTGTTGCGCCGGGTGACAGTTTCGACCGCTGGCATCACGTCACCTGCCGCGAATTCTCGCTGACCGAATGCCGCCGCGTCGCCGACGAGGCGTTCCAGGCATCGATCTCGATCCGCCATCTCGGCCCGCTTGCCATCAACGACATCTGGTCTTCGACGCCGGCCGCCGACCGCATCCGGGTGATGCGCAGTGCGAGCGACGTCCGCAGGGATCCGCGCGACTATTTCATGCTGTGGCTCACGCTGCGCGGCGAGGTCAGCTTTGCACAAGGCGGCCGCGATGTGCGCATGCGCCGGGGCGATCTGATGCTCCATGACCAGGCGCAGCCGTTCACGCTCGAATTCGCCCCGAGCGCGCGCGCGATCATGGTGTCGATCCCGCGGCCGCTGCTGCTCGCACGCCTGCCGGATGCGCAGCGGCTGACGGCGCGGCGGGTCGGCAACGCGTCGAAAGTGGGAGCGCTGGCGGGATCGCTGATCCGCCGCCTGACGCGGCTCGACGATGCGGCCGGACCTGCGGCGATACGGCTAGGCGCGGCGGCACTCGATATTTTCGCGACCACGCTGCAGACCGAGCTGACGGACGAAGGGCCACAGCGCGGCGACGAACGGCTGGTGCGGGTCAAGGCCTACATGCTGGCCAATCTCGACGATCCCGGGCTCGATCTCGATGCGATCGCCACCGCACAGAACATGGCGCCGCGCACGCTCAATCGCCTGTTCGCGCGCGAAGGCTCGACGCCGATCCGCTGGCTGTGGCAGCAGCGCCTCGCCGGCGCCTATCAGGCGCTGGCCGAGCGGCGCTTCAGCCATGTCACCGATGTTGCGCTGAGCTTCGGCTTCAGCGACGTCTCGCATTTCAGCCGCGCCTTCAAGGCCGCGTTCGGCCGCTCGCCGCATCAGGTGATGGGGTGAGAATGCGTACAGCGCTGAGAGGCTAAGACAGATTGTTATCCGTCATCCTGAGGTGCGAGCCTAGCGGCGCAATTGCGGCGCTGGGCGAGCCTCGAAGGATGTACGGCCACTAGTGGGGCCGTACATCCTTCGAGACGCGCGTGCCGCGCTCCTCCAGCGACAAAGGCGGAGCCTTTGCGCGGGGATGACGGATAACAGGATAGCGCAGTGCCGAGTCCCTACTGCGCGACCTTGCTGCTGCCTTGCGTGATCAGCCGTGCGGCGCGCTGGTCGCGGGTGTGGATCCAGAGCCAGTTCATCGCCACCGCAATCCGATGGCGCACGCCGATCAGGAAGTAGATGTGGGCGAGGCCCCAAATCCACCATGCCAGCGAGCCGCGCAGCTTGAGCCAGCCGAAATCGATCACCGCCTTCTTCTTGCCGATCTGGGCGAGGCTGCCGGCATGCTTGTAGCGGAACGGCGGCAGCGTCTTGCCGTCGAGCCGGGCCTTGATCAGCGCGGCGACGTAGCGCCCCTCCTGCTTGGCGGCCGGCGCGATGCCGGGCACCGGATTGCCGTCGGGGTCCTTGATCGTGACGGTGTCGCCGACGGCGAAGACATCGGGATGGCCCGGCACGGTCAGATCCGGCTCGACCTGCAGCCGATGGGCGCGATCGGCCGGCGCGTTCAGCCATTCGGCGGCGCGCGAGGCGCGCACGCCGGCGGCCCAGACGATGGTGCGCGCCTCCAGCTTCTTGCCGCCGAACACCACGCCGTCGGCCGAGCATTCGGTGACCGGCTCGCCCAGCATTACCTCGACGCCGAGTTTTTCCAGCGACGCCTGCGCATAGGCCGAGAGATCGTCGGGAAATCCTGCCAGCACGCGCGAGCCGGCCTCGATCAGCACCACGCGCGCCTTGCGCGTATCGATGTGACGGAAGTCTTGCGGCAGCGTGTCCTTGGCTAGGTCGGCGATGGTGCCGGCCATCTCGACGCCGGTCGGCCCGGCGCCGATGATGACGAAGGTCAGCAGTGCCGCGCGCTTGTCCGGATCGGTCTCGCGCTCGGCGCGCTCGAAGGCGACCAGGATGCGCCGCCGCAGCGTGGTCGCGTCCTCCAGCGTCTTCAGGCCGGGCGCGAACGGCTCCCATTCGTCATGGCCGAAATAGGCGTGGCGCGCGCCGGTGGCGAGGACCAGCGTGTCGTAGGGAATACTGCCGCCGTCGTCGAGTTGCACCTGCTTCGCCGCGGCGTCGACGCCGCAGACATTGGCGAACAGCGTCGTGACCTCGGGCCGGTCGCGCAAGAGATAGCGGATCGGCCAGGCGATCTCGCTGGTCGCAAGCGAAGCGGTCGCGACCTGATAGAGCAGCGGCTGGAACAGATGGTGATTGCGGCGGTCGATCAGCGTGATCTCGACCGGCGCGCCCGCGAGGCCGAAGGCGGCTTCCAAGCCGCCGAAGCCGGCGCCGACGATCACCACGCGATGAGGTTTGGCCGGCGCTTGCGTCATCTGATGTCGCCCTCGGGTTCGAACGGCTTCGTCGTTTGATTATGTATTCATTCGCAGCCTCATTCCAACACGAAATGCCCGATCGCCCGATAGCAAAACCCAATCGCCGCAGGCATCACGCATCCTGCGGCGCGGCCGCGGCGACGGCCCGCCGCCGCATCGGCAGGAACAGTCCCGCGACCGCGCCGGCGAATGACAGCGTTGCGGCAAGGCTCATCGCCGCCGCGAATCCGTTGGCGAAATGTCCGGATGAATCGGCCGCGCCATTGGCGGTGAAGCTCGCCACCAGCGCCGCGATGCCGAACATGCCGCCGAGGAAGCGGCCCATGTTGAAGACGCCCGACGCCTTGCCGATGTCGCTGACGGCGACCGCGCCCAGCACCGCGTTCTGCGCGGCCGGCATCGCCATCGACACGCCGACACCGGCAAGCACCAGCGGCACGACGAGCGCGGAATAGGGCACTGTGGGGCTCACGATCTCGCTGATCCATCCGAGCCCGATCGCCTGCATCAGGAGGCCGGTGACGACCAGCGTGCGCTCGCCGAACCGGTTGACCGCGGCGCCGGCGATCGGCGCGGTGACGAACAGCGTCGCCGTCCACGGCAGCAGACGCAGCCCGGCGCCGAAGGCGTCGAAGCCGAGCGCGATCTGCAGGAACTGCGGCAGCAGGAACAGCACGCCATACATCGCGGCGTAGAACAGCACGCTTGCGGCCATGCCGGATGCAAACGGCCGTGCCGCGAACAGCCGCATCGGCACCATCGGACTTGTGGCGCGCAGCTCCCACAGCACGAACATCGCCGCCAACGCGACGCCGGCGATTAGCGCGCCCGAGACTTCCGCGCTGGCCCAGCCGACGCCGTTGCCGCGCAACAGGCCCCAGACCAGTGCCAGCGCCGCGAGCGCGACCAGCGCTAGGCCGGTGACGTCCAGCGGCGCAGCCGGCCCAAAACTTTCGCGCAGGCGGGCGATCACGAGGGCGATCGCGACGAGGCCGATCGGCAGGTTGATCCAGAAGATCCAGCGCCAGCCGAGATGTTCGGTGATGAAGCCGCCGATCGCGGGACCGATGATCAACGCGCATCCGGTGATGCCGCTGAAAATGCCGAGCGCGCGGGCGCGCTCCTCGCGGCCGAAGGCGCCGCTCAGGATCGCCATCGCCAGCGGCATCACCAGCGCCGCGCCTGCGCCCTGCAAGGCGCGGGCGGCGATCAGGGCCGCGGCGTTGCCGGCCAGCGCGCAGGCCGCGGATGCCACGACGAACAGGCCGATCCCGGCCGCGAACATCCTGCGCCGCCCGAACCGGTCGCCAAGCGCTGCGCCGGTCAGGAGCAGCACCGCGAAGGTCAGGTTGAAGGCGTTGACGGTCCATTGCAGTGTCTCCACCCGGCTGCCGAAATCGGCGCGGATGGTGGCGAAGGCCGTGGTCATGATCATGGCGTCGAGCGCCATCATGAAGGATGCCAGCGCGGTGAGGCCGAGCACCCAGCGCTGTTCGGCGCGCTGCTGAGGGGTCTGCATGGTCGTTCTCCCTTGCCGCGCCGCGAGGTTGCGGCGCGCTTCGCCGGCAAGGACGAACCGGAACGGGCAAAGGATGCGGCCGAAATTTATTTTTGCGGGACCGCATCCTTTGGCGGTTGGCGAACGTCCTTGGGTCTGACGCGGCCGGTTCAGGCCGCAGAACCAGGCCAAGGAGGCTGCGATGAGACGGACCCTGATCAGGTACAAGGCGAAGCCGGAGATGGCGGAGAAGAATGCCGCGCTAGTGTCGGCCGTGTTCGCCGAGCTGAAGGCGGCGAGGCCCGACGGCGTGCGCTATCTGACCCTGCGGCTGGAGGACGATACCTTCATCCACATGGTCGAGACCGCGGCCGAAGACGGCTCGAGCCCGATCCCGAAACTGGCCGCGTTCCAGGCCTTCCAGGACGGCATCCGCGATCGTTGCGCCGAGCCGCCGCTGGTTCGCAGTGCGGTGATTGTCGGGAATTATCGTATGCTGGATGAGCCGTGAACCGACAAGCGTTGAACCGGCGGGCAGTGCACCGATCTGGCGGAGCCATCATGACGTCACCACACCAAGCGCCGGCCGCGACCGACGTCGACGCGCTCTTGGCGGCGATGCGGCCAAGGCTGCATCGCTACTGCGCCCGCATGGTCGGATCCGTCATCGACGGCGAGGATGTGCTGCAGGACGCGCTGATCAAGGCGGTGGAAGCCTTCGGGGCCGCCGCGCCGATCCAGAATCCGCAAGCCTGGCTGTTCCGGATCGCGCATAACACCGCGCTCGATTTCCTCAGGCGGCGCAACCGCCAGGAAGCGCTCCACGCGCCGGAGGAGGTGGACATGATGGCCGGAGAGCTCGATGACGTAGGCCGCCGCGAGATCGCCGCGACCGGCCTGCGCACCTTCATGCGCCTGCCGGTGGCGCAGCGTTCCAGCGTGATCCTGATGGACGTGCTCGGCTGCTCCCTGCAGGAGATCTGCGGCATCATGGATTTCAGCCTGCCCGCGGTGAAAGCCGCGCTGCACCGTGGACGCACGCAGCTGCGCGAGTTTGCGAGCGAGCCGGATGATGCGCCGCGGCCCGGCCTGTCGCCGACCGATCGCATCAGGCTCAACGCCTATGTCAGCCGCTTCAACGCCCGCGACTTCGATGCCATCCGCGCCATGATCGCCGATGACATCAGGCTCGAACTCGTCAACCGGACACGGCTGAACGGCAAGGCCGAGGTGTCGCGCTACTTCGGCAATTATTCGAAAATCGACGACTGGCACCTGGTGACCGGACAGGTCGAGGGACGCCCCGCGATCCTGGTGTTCGACCCGAACGCACAGGGCGCGCCGCCGCGATCGTTCATGCTGCTCGACTGGTCCGCCGACAAGGTCGGGACGATCAGGGATTTCCGCCACGCGTCCTATGCGATCGACGGCGCCGAATGGGCGGTGGACAAGGGGTGATCGGCTTTCGCCGCCAGCCTGTGGCTTGGTGATCGCGCCACAAACTCCGCGTCGTCCCGGACAAGCGAAGCGCGATCCGGGACCTATAACCACGAATGGCAATTGGTGTGCGATGCTGGGGCCACAGCTCGCTTCGACGACACAGGACGGTGGTTATGGGTCCCTGCTCCCGTGCGCAATTGCGCACTAGGCAGGGACGACAGGAGGGCGGCTAGCGCGTCTTTCCGCCGAACTCACCGTTGGCGATCCGCGCAACACGGCTGCCGCCTGCGGCCGGTGTGCTGTTTCGTTGAAACAGGCCGTCGCCGCTGGTCTCACGCGGCAATGGCGGCGGTTCTTCGAAATAGCCGCCGCTCCGCCAGACCAGCAGGACGATGTTCATCGCGCCATTGACGGCCGCGCCGACCACCGTTTCGGTGTGCTGATAGGTCAGCGCATATTCGGGAAATCGTCCGGCGATGGCCCTGTCGAGCACGAGGAGGGCGATCCATGCCGCCATCACGCAGACCGGATCCCAGCCCATGTCGCGCACCCGCATCGACTGCAGCATGAAGCAGATGACGAGCATGCCGTAGAAGGCAATGACGAGCACGGGGTTGCTCGATGCCTGCGCCAGCAGCACGTCCATACTGCCGCTCGCCGGTGCGTTGCCGGTGACGCCGTAGACCAGCATCATAAAGCCGAGGCCCACCACGAAGGTGCAGAAGAAGAAGGCCAGTCGGCCCATCCGGGCATTGAAGCCGAAGATGTAATTCAGCATGTGACGCACCCCTTTGGCGGCATCGTCGGCCAGGGATGCTTTCCGGACCATGAAGCCCGCAGGCGCTTGCCGGCCCGTGGTTTCCGGGTGCTTTACCGGATCGTTAAAGCCTGCTGCAGTGCGGGCGTGGGTCGGTGCAGGCGGCCGGCGCTTGCGACAATCGTTGCCCACGCAACCGGCATTATATTTCTTGCCATGGTCGATTTAGACGAATTATGATGCAAGGTGCTGGGGTATGCGCCGAAGGTTCTAAGTCAGCGCCGTCGGTTCATGCTTGCTGCAGGCTTGCGATATCGCGCACAAAATACGTCACAGAACGACGCGCGCAAAGCGTGACCCCCGGGCCCTCGTAATCGAGCCTGGCGGGATCTTTGGTTGAGGAGGGGAGTGAATATGAAAAAGGCATTTTGGCTGGCAGGCGCCATGGCTCTGGCGCTGGCGCAGCCCGCGACGGCGGCTGACAGCGTCAAGATCGGCTTCGTCTCGACCTTCAGCGGTCCGACCGCCGTGATCGGCAACGACATGCGCAATTCCTTCGAGCTCGCGCTCGACCATCTCGGCCGCAAGATCGACGGCAAGCCGGTCGAGGTGATCTACGAGGACGACCAGCAGAAGCCCGATGTCGGCAAGCAGAAGACCGAGAAGCTGGTGCAGTCCGACAAGGTCGACTTCATCGTCGGCTACATCTGGTCGAACGTGCTGCTGGCGTCGCTGAAGACCGCGGTCGATTCGAAGACTTTCCTGATCTCGGCCAATGCCGGTCCGTCGCAGCTCGCCGGCGAACTGTGTTCGCCTTACGTGTTTTCGACCTCCTGGCAGAACGACCAGACCCCGCAGGCGGTCGGCACCTACATGAACCAGAAGGGCGTCAAGTCGGTGTTCCTGATCGGCCCGAACTACGCCGCGGGCAAGGACATGCTGGCCGGTGTCAAGAGCACGTTCAAGGGCCAGGTGGTCGGCGAGGAATATACGGTGTGGCCGAGCCAGCTCGACTTCTCCGCCGAGCTCACCAAGGCGAAGAACTCCAAGGCCGAGTCGATCTTCGTGTTCTATCCGGGTGCGGCCGGCGTGCAGTTCCTGAACCAGTACGCGCAGGCCGGCATCAAGCAGCAGATTCCGCTCTATACCGCCTTCACGATCGACGAATTGTCGCTGCCGCTGCAAAAGGACAATGCGCTCGGCGTTCCCGGCGCGCAGCAATGGGTCAACGACCTGCCCAACGAGGAGAACAAGAAGTTCGTCGCCGACTACCGCAAGAAGTATCCGGGCCTGCGGCCGACCTTCTACGGCGCGCAGTCCTACGACGCTGCCAACCTGATCAACAGCGCCGTGGTCGCGGTGAAGGGCGACCTGACGAAGAAAGACGCGATGAAGGCCGAGATGGAGAAGGTGAACTTCAAATCGGTGCGCGGACCGTTCAAGTACGGCAACAACCACATTCCGATCCAGAACTTCTACCTGCAGGACGTGGTCAAGGATGCCGAGGGCCAGCTGTCGCTGAAGACGGTCGCGACCATCGTCAAGGACGACCAGGATCGCTTCCACGACAAGTGTCCGATGAAGTGATTGTCGGGCGTCTTTTTGGCGCGCGGCTTGCTTTCGCTTTACCTCGCCCCGCTCTTGCGGGGAGAGGTCAATCGCGAAGCGATTGGGTGAGGGGCTCTTTCCGCGAATTCGGCTCGCAGAAAGAGCCCCTGACCCCAACCCTCTCAGGGCGAGCTTTGCTCGTCCCGGCCCCGCAAGAGCGGGGCGAGGGAGAACAACAAGCCGTATAAGCGGCGGCGCGTGCGCGCTGCCGCTGTTTCATTTAAAGGTGACGTAGCCTCACGATGTATCTCGTCGTCGAACAACTGCTGAACGGCCTGCAATTCGGCCTCCTGCTGTTCCTGCTGGCGGCCGGCCTGACGCTGGTGTTCGGCATCATGGACTTCGTCAATCTGGCGCACGGTTCGCTCTACATGATGGGCGCCTATTTCGCGGCGACCTTCGTGGCCTGGACCGGCAGCTTCGTGCCCGGCGCGCTGATGGCGCTGGGCGCCACGCTGTTGCTCGGCATCGTGCTGGAATATGTCGCGCTCAGGCATCTCTATGGCCGCGACCATCTCGACCAGGTGCTGGCGACGTTCGGCCTGATCCTGTTCTTCAACGACGCCGTCCGGCTGATCTGGGGCCCGGCCGGTCTCGCGCTGCCGCTGCCGGCCTGGCTCACCGTGCCGGTGCAGATCATTCCCGGCGTCTACTATCCGGCCTACCGCCTCATGATCATCGTGGTCGCGCTGGCGGTCGCAGCGATGCTCTATCTCGTCGTGATGCGCACCCGCATCGGCATGCTGATCCGCGCCGGCGCTTCCAACCGCGAGATGATCGGGGCGCTCGGCATCAACATCAAGCTGCTGTTCACGCTGGTGTTCGGCCTTGGCGCGGCGCTCGCCGGCCTCGCCGGGCTGATGCAGGCGCCGATCCTCACCGTGCAGATCGGCATGGGCGAGAACATCCTGATCCTGGCCTTCGTCATCATCGTGATCGGCGGCATCGGCTCGATCCGCGGCGCGTTCATGGCCGCGATCTTCGTCGGCATCATCGACACGATGGGCCGCGCCTTCCTGCCCGACCTGCTGCGCAAGGTGCTGAGCGGGGCGGCGGCGTCCACCGCGGCGCCGGCGCTGTCCTCGATGCTGATCTACCTCCTGATGGCCATCATCCTTGTGCTGCGGCCGGAGGGGCTGTTCCCGGCGGCCAAACGATGATGCGAAAGCTCAACGTCTCCAACGCGGTCGCGGCGCTGATGTGCGCCGCCCTGATCCTGCTGCCGCTCTATTCGGCGGTCACGGGCAACATCTTCATCCTCACGCTGTTCACCCGCATCGTGATCTTCGCGCTCGCCGCCGCGAGCCTCAATCTGATCATGGGCTATGGCGGCATGATGAGCTTCGGCCACGCCGCCTATCTCGGCATCGGCGGCTATGCCGTCGGCATCCTCGCCGCCGAGGGCATCGGCTCCGGCTTCATCCAGTGGCCGGTGGCGCTCGCCGTCTCGGCGCTGTTTGCGCTGCTGATCGGCGCGCTCTCACTGCGCACCCGCGGCGTCTATTTCATCATGATCACGCTGGCCTTTGCGCAGATGGCCTACTACATCGCCTCCGCGCTGTCGCGCTACGGCGGCGACGACGGACTCACCGTCTACAAGCGCAGCGATTTCGCCGGGCTGATCAACCTGGCGGATCGCAACCAGTTCTATTACCTCTGCCTGGCCTGCCTGTTCGGCGGCCTCTACCTGATCTGGCGCATCGTCAATTCGCGCTTCGGCCTCGTGGTGCAGGGCGTCCGCTCCAACGAGCAGCGCATGCAGGCGATCGGCTTCCATGCCAATCGCTACCGCCTGGTCTGTTTCGTGATATCAGGCACGATCTGTGGCCTGGCCGGCGCGCTGCTTGCTAACAACACCGATTTCGTCAGCCCCGCCGTGATGTACTGGACCCGCTCCGGCGATCTCATGGTGATGGTGATCCTCGGCGGCATGGGCTCGCTGTTCGGCCCCGTCATCGGCGCGATCGTCTATCTCCTGCTCGAGGAGCTGCTGTCGCAGTTCACCGAATATTCGGGGTTGATCCTGGGCCCGGTGCTGCTCCTGATCGTGCTGTTCGCGCGCGGCGGCATCATGGGCCTGCTTGGGAGGATGCGCCGTGGTCGATCCCTTGCCTGATCCCTTGCTCCGCGTCGACAATCTGGTCCGCCGCTTCGGCGGCATCACCGCGACCGACAACCTCTCGATGGAGGTGGTGCCAGGTGAGCTGCACGCGATCATCGGCCCCAACGGCGCCGGCAAGACCACGCTGATCAGCCAGCTCACCGGGCAGGTGATGCCGAACTCCGGCACCATCCGCTTCGCCGGCCGCGACGTCACGAACCTGCCGTCCTACAAGCGCAGCCGGCTCGGGCTGGCGCGCTCGTTCCAGATCACCTCGCTGCTCAAGGACTTTTCCGCGATCGACAATGTCGCGCTCGCCGCGCAGGCGCATGACGGCCACTCGTTCCGCTTCTGGGGCAATGCGCGCAAGGAGCGGCATCTGCGCGAGGCCGCGCGCGCGGCGCTCGAGCGCGTCGGCCTCGGCGCGCGCGCCGATATCGTGGTGTCGCAGTTGAGCCATGGCGAGCAGCGCGAACTCGAGCTCGCGGTCGCGCTCGCCACCAGGCCGCAGCTGTTGCTGCTGGACGAGCCGATGGCCGGGCTCGGCGTCACCGAATCGGCGCGGATGGTCGCGCTGCTGAAGGAGCTGCGCAAGGAAGTCACCATCGTGCTGGTCGAGCACGACATGGAGGCGGTGTTCGCGCTGGCCGACCGCATCACGGTCTTGGTCTATGGCCGCGTCATCGCCTGCGACGTGCCGGACGCGATCCGCAAGCATGACGAGGTCAAGCGCGCTTATCTCGGCGAACAGCATGCGGTGACGCGCCATGACTGAAGCTAGGATGGCTGATACCAGAACCGCTGATACCTTGCTCGAAGTCGACGCGATCGAGACCTGCTACGGGCTGAGCCAAGTGCTGTTCGGCCTGTCGCTCAAGATCAAGTCGGGCGAGATGGTCGCGCTGATGGGCCGCAACGGCATGGGCAAGACCACGACGATCCGTTCGATCATGGGCCTGACGCCCGCCCGATCAGGCGCCATCCGATTCGCCGGCGAGGCGGTGCGCGGCCTGCCGTCCTACAAGATCGCGAAGCTCGGCATCGGCCTGGTGCCGGAAGGCCGCCAGATCTTCCCGAACCTCACGGTGCGCGAAAATCTCGTCGCCGCGTCGGGCAATCGCTTCAGTGCCTCCGACCCCTGGACCATCGACAAGATCCATGCGCTGTTTCCGCGGCTCGCCGAACGCTCGAGCAACATGGGCGTCACGCTGTCGGGCGGCGAGCAGCAGATGCTCGCGATCGGCCGCGCACTGATGACCAATCCGAAGCTGCTGATCCTCGACGAGGCGACCGAAGGCCTTGCGCCTCTGATCCGTGACGAGATCTGGAGTTGCCTGTCGATGCTGAAGGGACGCGGGCAGTCGGTACTGGTGATCGACAAGAACGTCGGAAACCTCGCCCGCATCGCCGATCACCATTACATCATCGAGCGCGGCCGCACCGTGTGGAGCGGCACCAGCGAGCAGCTGCTTGCCGAACCGGATCTGCAGCACAAGTATCTCGGGATTTGAGCAGCAAGCATTGCCGTATCGCCGTCATCCAGAGGAGCCTGCGTAGCAGGCGTCTCGAAGGATCGATGGCCCGGCTGGTGGCCGTGGATCCTTCGAGACGCGCTACGCGCTCCTCAGGATGACGGATCAGAGAGGCGGGCTGCCGCGGCTTACCGTGAAGAGCCTCGCAGCAGTCGTTTCGCTGCGTCGGCCGCTGCTGCTGCATAGGCGCGATCGCCATGCACCAGCATCAGGGAGATCGCGCCCTCGGAGAGCAGCCAGATCTCGCGTGCGCGGCGGTCGGCCTCGCGGACGCCGGCCCGCTTCAGCAGCGCGCCGAGATGGGTTTCGAGCAAGGCCTTGTGCCGGCGCGCAATTGCGCGTGCGGGATGGCCGGGGAGATCGGCCAGCTCGATGACCAGCCCGGTGAATCCCGAGCCGGCCCATCGCGGCCTGTCCGCCCAGACCGCGAGGTCGCGGAACAGGCCGTCGATGATCGCCGCCGGTGAGCCGGACAGCTTGTCGCCAAACGTCGCGAACGCGGCCAGGGCCAGCTCGTTCTGGGCTTCGAGCACGAAGGCGAGCAGCTGATCCTTGCTTTGAAAATGATTGTAGAGCGTGCGCTTCGTAACCCTCGTCGCCGATGCGATTTCGTCCATGCTCACGCGGCTGTATCCGCGCTGGCGAAACAGGACGTATGCGGCAGCAAGGATGCGCCGCCGGGTCGGTTCTGCAGATCGCGCCATGCAGTCACCTCATAAATATACCGGGTAGTGAATTTACATCGGTTGAAAAACCAATTGGACTGGCTTTCCGGGAATGTTCGGCCCGCGCCAGTCAGCTTCCTCGCGCTGCGAAAGGCAATGCCATGCCCGATTCATTGACACTCAGAGAGATCAAAGCTCGTCCGGTGGTGCTCAAGCTGAAGCGGCCCGTGGTCGCGCGCATTGCCACGCTGTCGGAGTGGCCGCTCGTTCTCGTCGATCTGGTGACGGAGGAGGGCATTGTCGGGCGAAGCTATCTCGAACCTTACATCGTGAAATCGCTGCAATATCTGGTTCCGGCGTTGCTTGATCTCGGCGAATTGCTCAGAGGTCGGAGCGTGGCGCCTGTCGAGCTGTTCGCGGCGGCGCGCAAATCGCTTCACTTTGTCGGCTATGAGGGATTGTCATTGATCGCCGCGTCGGGCCTCGACATGGCCGCGTGGGACGCGTTGGCGAAAGCCGCAAACAAGCCGCTGTGCGTGCTGTTGGGGGCGACGGTCGGCGCCGTGAGATCCTACAACAGCAACGGTCTTTGGCTGAAGGAGCCGGCCGCCGTCGCAGCCGAGGCTTTGGAATTGCGGGACGAAGGAGGGTTCTCAGCCCTGAAATTGCGTCAAGATTGTCATAGACGACCGGCTCTTCGATCCAGTCGAGGCCATAATCATCGATCGCATGGCACCGCTCGATGGCTTCGGCGAGATTTAGCCCCTGGTTGTAGTCCACTATCAAATGCATGCGATCGCCGACTGCTTTTCGAACGGCGTCAAGAGTCGCCAGATCCTCGCGCGGTTCACTTCTGCCGAGGCGGGCACGCCCAACTGGCGGCGGAGCTGAAGACGCCGATCCAGATCGGCGAGAACTTCTACGGCCCGAGGGAGATGCATAAAGCGATCGCGCAAAAGGCTTGCGACCTGGTGATGCCGGATTTCATGCGCATCGGCGGGGTGACGGGCTGGATGCGCGCGGCTGCGATCGCCGGCGCCGCGGGCATCCCCATCTCAACGCATCTTTATCCGGAAGTCGCCGCTCACGTCATGCGCGCAACCGAGACCGCACACTGGTTGGAGTGGCAGGACTGGGCCGATCCGATTCTCGAACGGCCATATGAAATCAAGGATGGTTTCTTGCATATTCCCGACACGCCTGGTGTCGGTCTGGAATGGAACGAAGCGGCCGTTGCGGCTCACCTTGCAAGCGTCTAAAGCGCGATGAAATTGGGTTGAATCGTCATCGCGCTTTAGCTCTTTGTTTGAGCATGATCCTTTCGGAAAACCGCTTCACACTTTTCCGGATCATGCTCTAGAGCAGCGGGGCGCCTGCGCCGACGCTTCCGTCAAAACATCTCGAAATATTCGCGGTGCTCCCAGTCCGACACCTCGGCCTGAAAGCGTTCGATCTCCGCGTTCTTGATGAAGACGTAATAGTCGACGAACTCCGGCCCGAGCGCCTGGCGGAAGAACGGATCGTCGTTGAGCGCGAACACCGCCTCGCGCAGCGATTTCGGCAACAGCGCGGCCTTGGTCTCGTAGGGCGTGTCGGCCGACGGGCCGGGGTCGAGCTTGCGGTCGACGCCGTCGAGGCCGGAGAGGATCTGGCTCGCCATGTAGAGATAGGGATTGGCGGCGGGTTCGCCGATCCGGTTCTCCAGCCGCGTTGCCGGATCGTTCGTGCCGCCGAGCACGCGGATCATCACGCCGCGGTTGTCGCGGCCCCAGATCGCGCGGTCCGGCGCCAGCGAGTAGGAGCGGTAGCGCTTGTAGCCGTTGATGGTCGGCGTCGTGAACACGGTCGAGGGCCGCGCGTGCTCGATCAGGCCCGCCAGCCAGGCGCGGCCGAGCGCGCTCAGCGGCTCGCCGGCTTCCTTAGCCATGAAGACATTCTCGCCATTGGCGCGCGACACCAGCGACTGGTGCAGGTGCCAACCGCTCGCGAACACGTTCGGCAGTTTCGGCCGGCACATGAAGGTCGCGTGATAGCCGTGGCGGCGCGCGATCTGTTTCACCGCTGAACGAAACAGCACCATTGTGTCGGCGGGCGCGAGCCCGACCGTCGGCGCGAAGGTGAATTCGCACTGGCTCGGGCCGAATTCGACCTCGACCGAGCGCAACGGCAGGTCGAGCGCGATGATGTCGCGGCGGATGATTTCGAGCGCCGGCTCCATCAGGTCGTAGCGCTGCTCGGTGAGGTACTGATAGCCGTGCGACAGCAGGCTGACCGACGGCGGCCGACCGGGCTGGCCGGCATCCTCCGGCGCCATGTGGGCGTCGTCGAGCTTGAACAGATGGAATTCGACCTCGAGGCCGGCGACGAAATCGTAGCCACGGCCGGCGAGCTGATCGAGCACCTTGCGATAGAGGTTGCGGGTCGCGAACGGCACCGGCCGGCCGTCGCTGAAATAGAGGTCGCAGAGCAGCCAGCCGGTGTTCTGCGCCCAGGGCAGCGCGCGGAACGTGGTGGGATCGGCGACCATCAACACGTCGGCCGCGCCTTCCATCTCCTTCATGCCGAAGCCGCCGCCTGATGTGAACACCGGAAACACCGTCTTGTGCGAGGTGTCCTTGGCGAGCATCGTCGTGGTGATGGAGCAGCCGCCCTCCAGCGAGCGCACCGCTTCGCCGGCGATCAGCGTCTTGCCGCGCAGGATGCCGTGCTGGTCGGGGAATGACAGGCGGATGACTTCGAGGTTCTTCTCCTCGACGGTGCGGCGGAGGCGTTGTGCAGCCTCCTTCTGCTCATCCGACCACAGGCCATGACGCTCGACGAAGCTCACCGCGTCACTCCTTGTCTGACCGCTGCACGACAGAAGCCATCATCACTCCGCCGCCGTCAGATGATGCACCTTGCCGGCGATCTCGCGCGGCACCGGAGCGGCCCATGGCGCGCCGCGGCGGCGCTTGACGTCGACCTCCATCCAGTAGAGTTCCCAGCCCTGGGTTGGCCCGATGCCGTCCATCGTCGCCGGGCCCTGGATGCTGCGCGCGGAGGCCTCGTCGAGGAACAGCATCGGCTTCTCGCCGCCTGCAACCTTCTCGATCTCCTGTCGCAGCAGGCGGCGATACTGCACGATCGCCTTGTCGCTCTGGCCGAGATGCTCGTTGGTGCGGTCCTGGATCGGACCCATCGATTCCACCGCCCACTGGTCGTGCACGTTGATGTCGGTGCCCATGCCGGTATAGGTCTCGGTCGCCTGCTCGTGTGGATCGAAGCCGTAATCGTTGCTCTTGTTCTTGCGCGACTTGTAATCGGGCAGCGTATAGAGCTCGAGCCGCTGGTCGCGCATCTTCTGCTTGTCGACCGGCGCCGCATAGCTGGTGAAGATCGCATACCAGTAGCAATTCTCGTCATCGACCGGCACGTGCCACTGCGTGATCGTCATCTCGGTCGACATCGGAATCACGAAGCCGTGCGGGAATAGCTGGTTCGTGACGCGCACATGGGTGCGCTCGTCGTCGAGCTGGCGCAGCGCGATCAGGCGCAGACCGTATTCGGTGTGCTCGACATTGATGATGGGGCGATCATATTCGCGCAGGATCTTGGTCATCGGCATGTCGCTGCCGGCCGAGGCGCCGCGGAATTGCTTGCCGTAGGCGGCCGAGGTGTCCTCGTCCTGGAAGAAGCGATGCAGAAAGGAGGCGTGCGCCGGATCGATGCCGACCTCGAGCGCCTGCAGCCAGTTGCAGTTCATGTGGCCCTTGAATGCGAACGTATGGCTGCCGGGCGCGACGAAGCAGTCGAGCTCCGGAAACGCGGGCGGGGCGCCTTCGCCGAGCCAGGCCCACAGGATGCCGCTCTTCTCGACCACTGGATAGGAACGCTGTTTGATGCCCTTGCAGAGCTGCGAGCCGGTCGGCTCCGCCGGCGTCTCGATGCATTGGCCTGATGTGTCGAACAGCCAGCCGTGGAAGGCGCAGCGCAACCCACCATTCTCCAGCCGGCCGAAGGCGAGGTCGGCGCCGCGATGCGCGCAATGCCGATCGATCAGGCCGTAGCTTCCGTCCTCGCCGCGGAACAGCACCAGGTTTTCGCCGAGCAGCCGCACCGGCCGGACCGGGCGCGGCCCGTCTAGCTCGTCGACCAGTGCCGTCGGCTGCCAGTAGCTCCGCATCAGTCTGCCGCAGGGGTCCTTGCGCCCCGTGCGGGTGATCAGATCGTTCGCTTCCTGGCTCATCATGGCGGCGTCTCCCGGATTTGGATTTGTTCGCCTATTGAACGAATGTGCGAATTATGCCATGTCTGTTTCGGACAGCAAGCGCAATTTTTGAACCGTTCAAAGCCGTAACCCAACCTAAAACGCCATGCCCAAGCTGAAGCGGACCGACCAGGACGAGCGCGCCACCGATTTCGTCGAGGCGCTCGATCGCGGCCTGCGCCTGTTGCAGGTGTTCGGCACCGTGTCCGGCCCGGCAACGCTGAGTGATCTGGCGCGTGCCGCCGATCTGCCGCGCGCCACCGCGCGCCGCATCCTGTTCACGCTCGCGCATGGCGGCTTCGTTGCCACCGACGGCAAGCTGTTCACCTTGACGCCGCATGTGCTGACGCTCGCGGGCTCGTTCCTGCAATCCAACCAGGTGGTGACGGTGCTGCAGCCGGTGCTCGATCGCATCGCGACGGCAGCGCAGGAGATTGCCTCACTCGCACTGCTCGACGGCGACGACGTCGTGTTCGTGGCGCGCTCGAGCCCGACCCGGGTGTTCTCCGCCGGTCTCGACATCGGCTACCGGCTGCCGGCGTTCTGCACCTCGGTCGGCCGCGCCATGCTCGGCCGGCTCACCGATGCCGAGCTCGCGGCGCGGCTGAAGACGATGCGCCGCGATCCGGTGACGGCGCAGACCACAACCGATCCGAAGAAGCTGCTCGCCACCATCATCGCCGATCGCGCGCAGGGCTATTCCCTCGTCGACCGCGAGGCCGAGCCGCATTTCCGCTCCATCTCGGTGCCGGTGCACCGCTACGACGGCACCATCGTCGCCGCGATCAACATGGGTGCGCATGTCGATCGGGTGCCGATGCAGGAATTGATCGACCGTTTCCTGCCGCTGCTGCGCGACGGCGCCGATGATGTGAAGAGCCGGTTGCTGTAGGTCCATTGCGTTGGAAATCCCTCATGGTGAGGAGCGCGAAGCGCGTCTCGAACCATGAGGCCCGGCTAGTGGCCTCGTCCTTCGAGACGCTTGCTGCGCAAGCTCCTCAGGATGAGGGGATGAAGCGGTTGTGACGCGGTAGTGGTTGTCCGCTTACAACGCCACACTGCGCAGCCCGAACGAGCGCGCCTCGTTCTGGAGCACCGGCCGCACCGAATCGATCAGCCGCGCGGCGGCGGCGTCGACGGAGAGGCCGGCGGTGTCCACCACGGCGGATGCGCGCGCGTAGAGCGGCTCGCGGCTGACCAGGATGTTGCGCAATTCCGCCATCGCCGAGCGATCGTCGGCCATCGGGCGCAGATCGCCCTGGCGGCGGACACGGGCCATGTGCTCTTCCGGCTCGGCCTTCAGCCAGATCGTGTAGAACGACGACAGGATCAGGTCGAAGGTCAGTGCCTCGGAGACGATGCCGCCGCCGGTTGCCAGCACCATCAATTCCTTCCGCGCCAGCAGCTGCGTCAGCGCGGCCTGCTCCATGCGGCGAAAGCCTTCCTGGCCGTACAGCGCGATGATCTCGGCAACCGAGAGGCCGTTCTGCGCCTCGATCTCCTTGTTGAGCTCGACAAAGCTCCAGCCGATCTTCTTGGCCAGCATCCGCCCGAGCGTGGTCTTGCCGGCGCCGCGCAGGCCGATCAGCGCAATGCCGGAGAAGGAGGCGCGGCGTGGTGCCAGCGGGCTGCTGCCGGCCAGCATATCCTTGGCCTGCGCGATCTGGTTCGGCGACGCCTTGCGCAGGAGATCGCGGATCACGGCCCAGTCCGGCACGGGCTCGCTGGAGGGGATCAGGTCCTCAAGATGCGCCCCCATCGCGCCTGCGACACGGCGCAGCAGCACGATCGAGACATTGCCTTTGCCGCTTTCGAGCTGGGCGATGTAGCGTTCGGAAATGCCGGAAACCTTGGCGAGCACCTTGCGCGACATGCCGCGCAGGGCGCGCATCGTGCGCACGCGCTGGCCGAGCTGCTCAAGGAAGTCGGTTTCCGGGTCGTTGGCTGCGGTCATGATCCCTGTGCGACGCGCGGTCCTGACTGAATCAGACCGATGTTCTAGGAAACATAGTGCCGATAAGGATTGACAGCAAGCCAACGTGGTGGCTTTGTATGAATTATAATTCTTAAATTCGCAGGAGAGGGAAGCGTGGCACGTCCGGGTCCGAGGAGCGGAGCATGACTTACAATGCGGTCTCCTGGCTGCTCGACCGCAACGTCGATGAAGGCCGCGGCGCCAAGGTCGTGTTCGACGATACGGTGTCGCAAATCACCTATGGCCAGTTGCAGCAGCAGACCCGCCGCGTCGGCAACATGCTGCGCCGCCTCGGCGTCCGCCGCGAGGAGCGGGTCGCCATGATCATGCTGGATACGGTCGACTTTCCGATCGTGTTCCTCGGCGCGATCCGCGCCGGCGTGGTGCCGGTGCCGCTCAACACGCTGCTGACCGCGGAGCAGTACGCCTACATCCTCGGTGATTGCCGCGCGCGCGTGCTGTTCGTCTCGGAAGCGCTGTTGCCGGTGGTCAAGGACATCATCGCGCGCATGCCCGACCTCGAGCATGTCGTGGTCTCCGGCAAGGACGCGCACGGCCACAGCAAGCTGTCCGACGAGATCGCGCGCGAGAGCGACGCGTTCGCGACCGCGCCGACCCATGCCGACGAGCCGGCATTCTGGCTCTACTCGTCGGGCTCGACCGGCATGCCGAAGGGCGTGCGCCATCTGCATTCCAATCTCGCGGCGACCGCGGAGACCTACGCGAAACAGGTGCTCGGGATCCGCGAGGATGATGTCGGCCTCTCGGCGGCAAAGCTGTTCTTCGCCTACGGACTCGGCAATGCGCTGACCTTCCCGATGTCGGTCGGCGCCACCACGGTGTTGAACTCCGAGCGGCCGACGCCGGCGGTGATGTTCGCGCTGATGAACAAATATCACCCCAGCATCTTCTTCGGCGTGCCGACCCTGTTCGCGGCGATGCTGAACGACGAAGCGACCAAGGCGCAGAGTGGCGGCAATCGCCTGCGCGTCTGCACCTCAGCGGGCGAGGCACTGCCGGAATCGGTCGGCAATGCCTGGCGCGCGCGGTTCGGCGTCGACATCCTCGACGGCGTCGGCTCGACCGAGCTGTTGCACATCTTCCTGTCAAATGCGCCGGGCGACATCAAATACGGCTCGTCCGGCCGTCCGGTGCCGGGCTACAAGGTGCGGCTGGTCAACGAGCTTGGTGCCGACGTCGCGGACGGCGAGGTCGGCGAGCTGCTGGTCGATGCGCCCTCGGCCGGCGAGAGCTACTGGAATCAACGCGCCAAGAGCCGCGCCACCTTCGAGGGCGCCTGGACCCGCACCGGCGACAAATACACGCGCGATGCCGACGGCCGTTACACCTTCTGCGGCCGCGCCGACGACATGTTCAAGGTCTCCGGCATCTGGGTCTCGCCGTTCGAAGTCGAGAGCGCACTGATCACCCATCCCGCGGTGCTGGAAGCGGCGGTCGTGCCGGAGGCCGATCCGGAAGGCCTGCTCAAGCCGAAGGCCTATGTGGTGCTGCGGCCCGAGAGCTCGGCCGCCGGCCTGCACGAGGCGCTGAAGGAGCACGTCAAGCAGAAGATCGGCCCGTGGAAATATCCGCGCTGGATCGATGTGGTCGACAATCTGCCGAAGACGGCGACCGGGAAAATACAGCGATTCAAGTTGCGCGACGGTGCGCAATAGCATTTCCAGCCGTCGTCCCTGCGAAAGCAGGGACCCATACGCCGCGGCCTTTGTTTTGAGAGATGCTGTTCGACGGCTTTGGTGCAACGACTAAAGCCTGCGGTTATGGGTCCCTGCTTTCGCAGGGACGACGACGAGGAAGGTCCATCATGCAAAACCTAAACCCCACAGGCTTCCTCAGCATCGACGGCGCCGAGCTCGAATACCGCATGATCGGTCCCTCACCCGAGACCGCGCCGACCATCGTGATGCTGCACGAAGGCCTCGGCAGCGTCGGGCTGTGGGGCGACTTTCCCGAGAAGCTGCAGGCGGCGACCGGCGCCGGCGTGTTTGCCTATTCGCGCGCGGGCTACGGCGCGTCGTCGCCGGCGAAGCTGCCGCGTCCGGTCGACTACATGCATCGCGAGGCGCTCGACGTGCTGCCGCGGCTGCTCGACCGGATCGGCTTCCGCCGCGGCCTGTTGCTCGGTCATTCCGACGGCGCGTCGATCGCGGCGATCTATGCCGGCGCGCATCAGGATCATCGCCTGCACGGCCTCGCGCTGCTGGCGCCGCACTTCATCGTCGAGGACATTTCGGTGAAGTCGATCGCCGAGATCAAGACGGCGTATGAGACCACCAATCTGAAGGAGAAGCTGGCGCGCTGGCACAAGGACGTCGACAACGCCTTTTATGGCTGGAACGGCGCCTGGCTCGATCCGGCATTCCGCGACTGGGATATCTCCGAATATCTCGCCTATATCCGCGTGCCAGTGCTGATCGTGCAGGGCGCGGACGACCACTACGGCACGATGCGCCAGGTCGGGATCGCCCAGGACGAGTGCTACTGCCCGGTCGACGTCGTGGCGATCGCTGGCGCCGGCCACTCGCCGCATCGCGAGGCGCCCTCAGTCACGCTCGAAGCGGTCACCGAATTCGCCAGGGCGGCGCTCCGCGACGACCGGGCACTGGCCGCCTGACCTTTGGTGCCGGTGCCAGGCCATTGGCCGAGCAAATGAATTTCGTGAACATGAAACAAAATGCATGTTTTTGCGTTTTGAACTAGACCAGATCGAAAACATGCATTATTGTGCATGAAGACCTCGACGACGAACCTTCAAACGAACAACAGCAAGACAACAGATAAGGGTGGCCCATGGCTGGTGACGATCGCGTCCTTGCAGGCGGGGCGAAGTACATCGACTTCCAGACCGATCCGTCGCGCTACCGGCACTGGAAGCTCGACGTCGCCGGCGACGTCGCGACGCTGACCATGGACGTCGACGAGAATGCCGGCCTGTTCGAGGGCTATCAGCTCAAGCTGAATTCCTATGATCTCGGCGTCGACATCGAGCTTGCGGACGCCGTGCAGCGGCTGCGCTTCGAACATCCCGAGGTCAAGGTCGTGGTGATGCGCTCGGGCAAGAACCGGGTGTTCTGCGCCGGCGCCAATATCCGCATGCTGGCGGGCTCGACCCATGCCCACAAGGTCAACTTCTGCAAATTCACCAACGAGACGCGCAACGGCCTGGAAGACTCCAGCGAGAATTCCGGGCAGAGCTTCATCACCGTCGTCAACGGCACCGCGGCCGGCGGCGGCTATGAGCTGGCGCTCGCGACCAACCACATCATGATGGCAGATGACGGCGCTGCCGCCGTCGCACTGCCCGAAGTGCCGCTGCTCGCGGTGCTGCCGGGCACCGGCGGGCTCACGCGCGTCGTCGACAAGCGCAAGGTGCGCCGCGACCATGCCGATTTCTTCTGCACCATCGAGGAAGGCATCAAGGGCAAGCGCGCCGTCTCCTGGCGCCTGGTCGACGAGATTGCGCCGAACTCCAAGCTTGAGAGCAAGCTGGCCGAGCGCGTCAAGGAATTCGCCGCCAGGTCGAAGCGCAACGGCGCAGGCAAAGGCATTGCGCTGGCGCCGCTGACGCGCACCATCGACGACAGCGCCATCCGCTACGGCTTCGTCAGCGTCGACATCGATCGCGCCGCGCGCATCGCCACTATCTCGATCAAGGCGCCGGAGATCACGGCGCCCGCCGACATCGACGGCATGATCGCGCAGGGCGCTTCGTTCTGGCCGCTGCAGGTCGCCCGCGAGCTCGATGACGCGATCCTGCATCTGCGCATCAACGAGCTCGAGATCGCGATGCTGGTGTTCAAGAGCCATGGCGACCGCGCCAATGTCGTGTCCTACGACGCGTTCCTGGAGGCCAACAAGGCGCACTGGCTGGTCAACGAGGTCAGGCATTACTGGAAGCGCGTGCTCAAGCGCATCGACGTCACCTCGCGCACGCTGGTGACGCTGGTCGAGCCCGGCTCCTGCTTCGTCGGCACTTTGGCCGAGCTCGTGTTCGCCGCCGACCGCTCCTACATGCTGATCGGCCAGAAGCAGGGCGACAACCGCCCGCCGCCGGCGATCGAACTGACGGCGATGAATTTCGGGCCCTATCCGATGAGCCACGGCCTGACCCGGCTGCAATCGCGCTTCCAGGCCGACCCGTCGGATCTGGAGCGCGCGCAGGCGTTGATCGGCAAGGCGCTCGACGCGGAGGAGGCCGAGGAGCTCGGTCTCGTCACCTTCGCGCTCGACGACATCGACTGGGACGACGAGGTCCGCGTGTTCTTCGAGGAGCGCACCTCGTTCTCGCCCGACGGCCTCACCGGCATGGAAGCCAATCTGCGCTTCGTCGGTCCCGAGACCATGGAATCGAAGATCTTCTCCCGCCTCACCGCGTGGCAGAACTGGATCTTCCAGCGGCCGAACGCGGTCGGTGAGGACGGCGCGCTGCGCCGCTACGGCACCGGCCAGAAGGCGCAATTCGACATGACGAGGGTTTAGAGCAAACACCGCCGTCATCCCCGCGCAATGGCTTCGCCATTGTCGCTGGAGGTGCGAGCGCGAGCGAGCCTCGAAGGATGATTGGAAGCAAGACCGCCAGACAAGCATCCTTCGAGACGCGCTACGCGCTCCTCAGGATGACGGCGGAGCAAGATGCGAGCCAGGATGAAAAGGAGGCTGCCATGAACATGAACATCATGAACGTCGATTACTCGACCAAGATTCCGAACAACGTGAATCTCGCCGAGGACCGCCAGGTGCTCAAAGCCCTGGAGGGCTGGCACCCCGGCTACATGGACTGGTGGAGCGACATGGGTCCGGACGGCTTCCAGGAATCGCTCGTCTATCTGCGGACCGCCTATTCGGTCGATCCGCGCGGCTGGGCCAAGTTCGACTATGTGCGGATGCCCGAATATCGCTGGGGCATCTTGCTCGCGCCGCAGGAAGAGAACCGCGTCATCCCGTTCGGCGAAGATTACGGCAAGCCGGCCTGGCAGGAAGTCCCGGGCGAGCACCGCGCGATGCTGCGCCGCCTGATCGTGATCCAGGGCGACACCGAGCCGGCCTCGGTCGAGCAGCAGCGCCATCTCGGCAAGACCGCGCCGTCGCTCTACGACATGCGCAACCTGTTCCAGGTCAATGTCGAGGAAGGCCGCCATCTCTGGGCGATGGTCTACCTGCTGCAGAAGTATTTCGGCCGCGACGGCCGGGAGGAGGCTGATGATTTGTTGCGCCGCCGCTCGGGCGACGCGGATAGCCCGCGCATGTTGGGGGCCTTCAACGAGGCGACGCCGGACTGGCTGTCGTTCTTCATGTTCACCTACTTCACCGACCGCGACGGCAAGATGCAGCTACACTCGCTGGCGCAGTCGGGCTTCGATCCGCTGTCGCGCACCTGCCGCTTCATGCTGACCGAGGAAGCCCACCACATGTTCGTCGGCGAGACCGGCATCACCCGCGTCGTGCAGCGCACCTGTGATGCGATGAAGGAAGCCGGTATCACCGATCCCAACGACATCGCCAAGATCCGCGCGCTTGGCGTGATCGACCTGCCGACTATCCAGAAGAAGTTGAACCTGCATTATTCGCTGTCGCTCGATTTGTTCGGCTCGGAAGTGTCGACCAATGCGGCCAATGCCTTCAACGCCGGCATCAAGGGCCGCTACAAGGAGACCACGATCGACGACGATCACCAGCTCAAGAGCTCGACCTATCCGGTCATGAAGATGGTGGACGGCCAGATCAAGATGGTCGACGAGCCGGCGCTGACCGCGCTCAATATGCGGCTGCGCGACGACTACACGCAGGACTGCGTCAAGGGCATGCTGCGCTGGAACAAGGTGATCTCGACCGCGGGCATCGACTACAAGCTCGCGGTGCCGAACACCGCCTTCCACCGCCAGATCGGCGAGTTCAAGGACGTCCATGCGACGCCCGATGGCCTCTTGATCGACGACGCCACCTGGGCCAAGCGCAAGAACGACTGGCTGCCGTCGACCGCGGACGGCGACTTCATCGCCTCGCTGATGAAGCCGGTGACCGAACCCGGCCAGTTCGCCTCCTGGATCTCGCCGCCCAAGGTCGGCATCGACAACAAGCCGGGCGACTTCGAATATGTGAGGATCGAGAGCTGATCGGCGCAAGCATGATCCGGAAAAGTGTGAAGCGGTTTTCCGAAGAGATCATGCTCAAGCGACAGATTAGGTCGCGATGCGAGAATCGCATCGTGACCTAAGAGTTTCTTTCCGCAGGGAGAGAACAGGAAGGGGCGAGCCGAAAAGGTCCCGGGCTCGTCCCTTTCTTTTGGTCAGATGCCGGTACGGAGCCCGGCCTCAATCGTCATTTGTAAGTTCGTCGGGCCACATCTGCGCGCCGTGAAGCACGCGCAAGATGCGAACAGTCTCGCAGTCGACAAGGTACGCTGCGACATAAGGTGTGCGCGGGATGACCAACTCGCGCGTGCCGGCGACGCGCCCGGGCCGGCCACTGTCAGGAAAGTCGAGCAGGCGCCGCGCAGCATCGGCAATCTGTTCGTCAACATGGACCGCCGCACGAGGATTCTCGGCCTCGATGTAGCTGAAAATGTCGTCGCGATCGGATAACGCGAAGCGCGACCAGACGAGTTTCACCGCTTACGCCCTGTCGCTTTTCGAAGCGCAGCGGCGCGGCGTTGCGCGAAATGCGCTTCGACCTCGGAATCATCGAGACCGGGCCGGGTATCCGCCAACGCCTGGTGCACCTTCTCGCGAAACCAGCTGTCGTAAGCCTGGCTGTTGCTCACGAGCTCCAGTGGAAGCATTCCTTCATTGGCCGTGCGTGTCAGCAGGATCCGCACGGCGTCGGACACCGTGAGACCCATGTTCTCCAGAACCTCGGTGGCCTTTTCCTTTACCTCCGCATCGATGCGGGTCTGGACCAGGGCATTCGAAGCCATAGCGATCTCCTTCACTCGCATCCAATGTAATGCATTTGAATGACATGCGCCAGAGGGGCGGCTCTATGGAAGCAGGTGAACCAGCGACAAAAACGGTCCCGCCCTTCGGCGGAGCCGTTGCCGTAGGTCGGTCGCGCGGCCCGCTTAGCCCGCGATCTCCAGCCCTGCCGTCGCGTAGACCACGCCGCCATCGACCGCGATGGTGTTGCCCACGACATAGTCGCCGGCGCGCGAGGCGAGGTAGATCGCGGTGCCCGCCATGTCTTCGTCGGTACCGACGCGCTTCGCCGGCACGCGCTTGGCGACCTCGTCGGCGTGGTCGCGCGCGGCGCGGTTCATGTCCGACTTGAAGGCGCCGGGCGCGATCGCGGTGACGTTGATGTTGTCCTTGACCAGGCGGGTCGCCATGCGGCGCGTCAGATGGATCACCGCGGCCTTGCTCGCGGCATAGGAATAGGTCTCCATCGGGTTGACGAAGATGCCGTCGATCGAGGCGATGTTGATCACCTTGCCCGGCCTGTCGTGCGTCGCCGCCGCGCGCAGCGGCTTGGCCAGCGCCTTGGTCAGGAAGAAGATCGACTTGACGTTGAGGTTCATCACCTTGTCCCAGCCGCTCTCCGGGAATTCGTCGAAGTCCGCGCCCCAGGCGGCGCCGGCATTGTTGACGAGGATGTCGAGCTTCGGCTCGCGCTTGATGATCTCGCCCGCGAGCTTTTCGCAGCCCTCGACGGTCGAGATATCGATCGGCAGCGCGATGCATTCGCCGTCATAGGCGGCGGACAGCTCCTGCGCGGTCGCCTCGCAGGGACCGGCCTTGCGCGCGGTGATGTAGACCTTGGCGGCACCCTGCGCGAGGAAGCCGGCCGCGATCATCTTGCCGATGCCGCGCGATCCCCCGGTCACCAGTGCGACGCGGCCCTTCAGCGAAAACAGATCCTTGAACATGCGCTCCTCCATTGCGTTGCCAGTGGTTCTGGGCGCGGTCGGGGAGCGAGTCAAGGAGAGGGAAGGGATCGGTAGCCCGGATGCAGCGAAGCGAAATCCGGGAAAATGCTATCCGCGGATGCGACTGTCCCGGATTACGCTTCGCTGCATCCGGGCTACGGAAGGCGGATCATGCCGCGTCGATGCGGCGAAAGCCGTTCCACACCGCGGTGGCGGCGCCTGATGTCAGCACCGGCAGCAGGCGCGCGTCCTGGTAATTGCCGTTCAGCGAGACCCGCTGCAACGCGGTCAGATGGTCGGCGCTTTCGGGAAACAGCATGCCCGGCCGCGTCGTCACCGCGGTCCGAAAGCCGATCGACCGGGCGAGGGCGAATTCGCGCTGCCCGGCGGCGATCCGGTCGCCATAGGGATAGGCGAGATGCAATGCCGGCCGCTGCAGCGCATCCTCGATCCGCGCCCGGCTGGTCGCGAGCTCGAACGATGCGATGGTCTCGCTCTGCCTGGCGAGATTGCAATGGGTGATGGTGTGCGCGCCGATCGTCACCAGCGGGTCGTCGGCAAAGCCGCGCAACTCGTCCCAGGACATGCAGAGCTCGCGCGCGATGCCGGTCTCGTCGACCCCGTGACGGGCGCACAGCGCTGATATCTCGGCCTGCATCTCCTGCTCGCCGGGCAGTGAACGCAGCCAGTCGTGCATGCGGCCGAAAGCAGTGCGCTTGGCCGGTGCCGTCGCGGTGTCGACCCGCGTCATGGTGCCGTCGATCGGCACCTCGATCGCGGACGCCGCCGCGATCACCCGCTCCAGCGCGATCCACCACAATCTGCCGCAGCCCTCGGCGAAATCGCTCGCGACATAGACCGTGAACGGGGCGCCGAACTCGCGCATCACCGGCAGCGCGAAATCGCGGTTGTCGCGATAGCCGTCGTCGAAGGTAAAGCAGGCGAAGCGTCGCGCGAAATTCCGTTCGCTGAGACGGCGATGCGCCTCGTCGATGCTGATCACGTCGACGTCGAGCGCGCGCAGATGCGTCAGCATCGCGCGCAGGAAGTCCGGCGTGACCTCGAGATGATGGTTCGGCTGGAACGCGTCGCCGCGCCGCGGGCGGACGTGATGCAGCATGAAGATGGCGCCGACGCCGGCGAAGATCGGCCGCAGCAGGATATGCGCACCCGAGAAATACAACGCCTCCATGCCGGCACGGATCACAGTGTTGCGGAGTTGTTTCATGAGGGCGCGGCCGGCCGATTTGCATTCCGCGGCAAACTTAGCGAAAGACCACTGAAGAAACTGTTATCCCGGTCCGACATGGCGCCCCCGCCATGGGCGTCATTTGGGGTTTGACAGTCAGCCAAGGGTTTGTTTTCTCTCTGGTTCCCGACCCGCAGGACGCTGAATGCACGGACTTTTCAAGTGGAGTAGCAAGTGGTGGCCGGGGGTGATTCCACTGGTCGTGCTTTGGGGTGTTGCGGCCTGGACCAGCACCACAACGGTCGAAGCGGACCTTGCCGCGCGCTCTAATACCGCACTGAAGGACACTGTCCTCGACAAGCGCCGCATCAGCGTCGACGGGCGCGACGTGACGTTCGCGGCCAACGCCTTCTCCGAAGACGGCCGCCTCAGCGCGGTGGCGTCGGTCGAAGCCGTGCCCGGCGTGCGGCTGGTGAACGACGAGACCCGCCTTGTTCCCGAAGCCAAGCCCTTTGTCTGGTCCGCCGAACGCGACGTGGTGCGGGTCACGCTCGGCGGCAATGCACCGCTGCCGTCGAGCAAGGGCAAGTTGACCGAGGCCGCGAAGGCCAGTCTCGGCGGTGTCGAGGTGGTGGATCAGATGGTGCTCGCCCGCGGCGCGCCGTTGCGGTTCGACGCGGCGGCGCTGCTGTTGCTCGACCAGATCGGCAAGCTGAAGGAAGGCAAGATCACGCTGACCGACAACAAGGTTGCCCTCGCCGGCATGGCGCGCGAGCTCGGCGGACGCGAAGCGGTCGCCGCGGCGCTGAAGAACCTGCCGGAAGGCTATTCGATCGCCGCCAACGACATCAAGGCGCCGCCTTACGTGTTCCAGGCCTACAAGGACCCGGTCGCGGTTACGCTGACGCTGACCGGCTACGTCCCCGACAACAACGTGCATGCCGCGCTGGTCGCGGCCGCCGGCCGCAAGTTCTTCAGCGAGAAGGTGGTCGACAATCTCAAGGCCAGCATCGGCGCGCCGTCGGGTTTCGCGGCCGCGGTGGTGCCCGCGCTCGGCGCGCTGTCGCGGCTGTCGACCGGAACGCTGGTGGTATCGGACCGCGAGGTGAAGCTGTCGGGCGATGCGCTCTACGATGCCGCCGCCGGCCAGATCCGCGACGGGCTCGGCAGGGATTTTCCGCAAGGCTGGCAGTACAAGGCCGAGGTCACGGTCAAGCCGGCGGCGGCCCCGGTCGATCCCACGGTGTGCCAGCAGCTGTTTTCCGAAATTCTCTCAAAGGGCAAGATCCGCTTCGAGTCGGGGAAGGCCGACATCGTGCCGGATTCCGCCGGCCTGCTCGACCGCCTGATCGAGACCGCGCTGCGCTGCCCCAATGCGACGATCGAGATCGCCGGCCATACCGACAGCGACGGCGAGGAGGTCGCCAACCAGGCGCTGTCGGAGCGGCGCGCGCAGGCCGTGGTGGATTACCTCGTGCGCGCCGGTCTGCCCGCCAGCCGCTTCACGCCGATCGGCTATGGCAGCACGCAGCCGCTGGCCGGCAACGAGAGTGAAGACGGCAAGGCGCAGAACCGCCGCATCGAATTCGTGGTGAAGTAGCGATGACCGTGCTCGCGACATTCTTCTGGGGTTGGCTGCTCGGCGCGGCGCTGCTCGGCTTCTGCATGGGCTGGATCGCGGTGGTGCATCGGGCGCAGGGCGTCTCGAAGGTCTGGATGCGCTGGCTGGCACTGCTCGCCGCCGCGCTGGTGGCGGCGTCGTTCGCGCGGATCGTGCCCGGCCGGTTCGGCTACTGGCTCGATCTCTTCCTGGTCATGTTCGCGCTCTATCTCGTCGGCTGCGCGATCGGCTCCTGGCTGCGCGACTGGGTGGTTTCGCGCAGCAAGCCCGCGAGCTGACTTCAACCTCTGGATCCGACAGGCCTGAGCGGCGTCGCCAAGCGCCGGGCGAGCCGCATTCGTTTTAGCGCTTCACATCAATACGTGCGTACGTATTAAATGGCGTCTATGCCAAAACCCTCTCTCCGCGATGCCATCCTCGACGCCGGCCTGAAGGAAATGTTCCGGACCGGCTATCACGGCACCAGCGTTCGCGACGTCACGGCCGCCGCCGGCGCGCCGCAGGGCTCCTTCACCAACCATTTCCGCTCGAAGGAGCTGTTCGCGTCCGAGGTGCTGGACCGCTACTTCCTCTATGTGCGCGGCCTCGTCGCCGAGGCGCTGGGCGACCTGACGCTGACGCCGCGCGAAAGGCTGAGAAGCTATCTCGATCTGATCACCGGCAAGCTCGCGCATGACGGCTTCACGCGCGGCTGCCTGATCGGCGATTTCAGCCTCGAGGCGTCGGGCTCGAGCGAGATGCTGCGCGAGCAGCTCGACGACATCTTCCGGGAATGGCGCGCGCCGTTTGCCGCCTGCATCGCCGAGGCTCAGGCCACGGGCGAGATCGCCTCCGACTTCGATCCCGATCAGCTGGCCGATTTCCTGCTCGCATCCTGGCAGGGCGCGATGCTGCGCATGAAGGTCGAACGCAGCGAAGCCGCGCTGACGCGTTTCAAGACGATCGCATTCCAAACCGTGTTCAAGGAGTTGCCATGACCATATCCGCCGATATCAGCCTGCATCATCGCGCCGTGCTCGGGAGCACGATGGCCTATCGCGAGACCGGCCGCAGCGACGCGCCGCACGTGCTGTTTCTGCACGGCAATCCGACGTCGTCCTACATCTGGCGCAACATCATGCCGCTGGTCGCTCCCGTCGGGCACTGCATCGCGCCCGACCTGATCGGCTACGGCCGGTCCGGCAAGCCCGACATCGGCTATCGCTTCTTCGACCAGGCGGACTATCTCGACGCGCTGATCGACGAGCTCGGCATTACCTCGGCCTATCTCGTCGCCCAGGACTGGGGCACGGCGCTCGCCTTCCACCTCGCGGCACGCCGTCCGCAGCTGGTGCGCGGGCTCGCCTTCATGGAGTTCATCCGCCCGATGCACGATTGGTCGGACTTCCATCAGCACGACGCCGCGCGGGAGACGTTCCGGAAATTCCGCACGCCGGGCGTGGGCGAGGCGATGGTCCTCGACAACAATGCGTTCGTCGAACGCGTGCTGCCCGGCTCGATCCTGCGCACGCTCAGCGAGGAGGAGATGGCCGCCTACCGCGCGCCGTTTGCGACGCGAGAGAGCCGCAAGCCGACCTTGATGCTGCCGCGCGAACTGCCGATCGCGGGCGAGCCGGCCGATGTCGCAGAGGCGCTCACGGTGGCGCATGCGGCGCTCGCGGCATCGACCTATCCGAAGCTGCTGTTTGCGGGGTCGCCCGGGGCGCTGGTGTCACCGGCCTTTGCCGCCGAATTCGCCAAGACGCTCAAGCATTGCACGGTCATTCAACTCGGCGCGGGCGCGCACTATCTGCAGGAGGATCATCCGGAGGCGATCGGCCGCTCTGTGGCCGGCTGGATCGCCGGCGTCGAGGCCGCCTCCGCGCAACGCCATGCCGCATGAGAGCAAGGAGGGCGCGACATGAGGAATGTCTCGATCACCTATTGCCGGCCGTGCGGCTATGAGAAGCGTGCGAAAGAGGCCGCGGCGCTATTGCGCGAGCGCCTCGGCGTCGATGCGACGCTGATCCCCGGCAAGGGCGGCATCTTCGAGGTCAAGCTTGACGACGAGGTCGTCGCCCGGCGCGCCAAGGGACATTTTCCCGATGCCGCCGAGATCGTCGCCGCGGTCACGGCCGCGCGGGATTGACGATCAGCCGAGCGCCTCCCGGCGGGTACGGAAGATCATTCTCTATTCGGCCGTGCTGGTGCTTCACCGTAGTTTTCCGGATGGCCTTGCGGACCGTTCGGCGGGCTAGCTAACTGCCGCACGCGCATGTCAAGTCTTGTCGAAGGCGGCGAGAAACGCGCATATTTGTGCACCCGCTGTCATGAATCATCCGTAATATCTTGAAGATGCGCGTTTTATTGTCTTTTGACGAATTCCACTCCGGTTTAAAACGCGCTACACGGGCCAGGGCACAGCGAAGCGCCGGCGGAGTTCGCCCGGGAGCCGTCGTCGCGGGATCGCAATTCGAGGTCTAGATGCTGGAAGCAATACGCAGGGCGATGGCGTTTCTGCGCCAGAAGCAAATCCTGCATCGGCTGGGTGTTGTCATCAGCATCGCCGTCATCGGCATCGCCTGCTACGTCCTGTATCACATGCTGCGCGGCATCGACACCAACGAGGTGCTCGAGGCCATCAAGAGCACCGAGCCGCGGCAGATTGCCCTGGCGGGACTGTTCGTCGCGGCGGGCTACTTCACGTTGACCTTCTACGATCTGTTCGCTGTGCGCGCGATCGGCCACGCCCATGTGCCCTACCGCATCAACGCGCTCGCGGCCTTCACCTCCTACTCGATCGGCCACAATGTCGGCGCCAGCGTCTTCACCGGCGGCGCGGTGCGCTACCGGATCTATTCGGCGTGGGGGTTGAACGCGATCGACGTCGCCAAGATCTGCTTTCTCGCCGGGCTCACCTTCTGGCTCGGCAACGCCGCGGTGCTCGGGCTCGGCATCGCCTACCACCCGGAGGCGGCCGCCAACATCGACCAGCTGCCGCCCTGGCTCAACCGGGCGCTGGCATTCGCGATCATCACCGCGCTGGTCGCCTATGTAGTCTGGGTCTGGACCCAGCCGCGGGTGGTCGGCCGCGGCCCTTGGACCGTGACCCTGCCTGGCGGCCCGCTGACGCTGCTGCAGATCGCGATCGGTATCCTCGACCTCGGCTTCTGCGCGCTGGCGATGTACGTGCTGGTGCCGGACGAGCCAAATCTCGGCTTCGTCGTGGTCGCGGTCATCTTCGTGTCGGCGACCCTGCTCGGCTTCGCCAGCCACTCCCCCGGCGGCCTCGGGGTGTTCGACGCCGCCATGCTGGTCGGCCTCTGGCAGATGGACCGCGAGGACCTGCTCGGCGGTATGCTGCTGTTCCGGCTGCTCTACTATATTGCGCCGTTCGTCATATCTGTAATCTTGCTGACGTTTCGGGAGGTTATCGTCGGCGCCCGACTCAAACGGCTGCCGCAGGCTGATTCGGGTCCCCGCGCCGAGCCGCACCATGAGGCGGTTCTGGTTCGCAAGCGCGGTGACTCCGGGGTCTGACGAAGCGGCCGGATGCCTCCCGAGGGTAGGTCGATATGACCGCGCCTGGGCGAGACATGAACCGACGGGATGAAAGCCGCCGCGATGGCAATTGACGATTCGCATTCCTCCATCTTCTCGCCCTGGCCCGACCGGCTGCGCCATTCCGCGCTGATCCTGCTTGCCGCAGCGCTGGCGTTGAGCGTGGTGGTCGCGCTCGGCGAATTGTCGCTGGTGCGTGCCTGCGCCGTGTTCGTCTGCATCGCGGCCGCGGCGCTGGTGCCATGGCGGCTGCATGATGCCGGAACCTCGCGCGAGGATGTCCGCGGCGTCAATCCGGTCGAGGCCGCCGCGGTCAGCGCGGTCGTCGCCGGCATGCCGGATCCGGCCGTGCTGCTCGATCGCGCCGGCCGCGTCATCCATCTCAACACCGCCGCGGCGCAGCTCGCGCCGGCGCTGCGCAAGAACGAACTGGCGCAATTTGCCCTGCGTTCGCCAGAGATTATCACCGCGCTGCGCGAGGCGATCGCGACCACGGAGCCCCGCCGCGCCACCTATACCGACCACGTTCCGGTCGATCGCTGGATGGAACTGGTGATCACGCCGGTGCCGGTGCCGACCCAGTTCGGCGGCACCGAGAAGTGCATGCTGATGACCTTCCACGACCTGACGCCGCTACGCCGGGTCGAGGAGATGCGCGCCGACTTCGTCGCCAATGCCAGCCATGAGCTGCGCACGCCGCTCGCCGCCTTGTCCGGCTTCATCGACACTCTGCAGGGGCCGGCGCGCGAGGACGCGCGGGCGCGCGAGCGCTTCCTCGGCATCATGCACACCCAGGCGACCCGCATGGCGCGGCTGATCGACGACTTGCTGTCGCTGTCGCGGGTCGAGCTGTCGGCCCATGTGCGGCCCGAGGCCTCGATCGACATCGTGCCGATCATCCGCCAGGTCGCCGACGGGCTCGAGGCGCTGGCCAGCGAGCGCCAGGTCGAGATCGAGGTCGACCTGCCTCAGGCCCCGGTCATGATCGCGGGCGACCGCGAGGAACTGCTCCGCCTGTTCGAGAACCTGATCGAGAATGCCCTCAAATACGGCGCCTCCGGGGGCCGCGTCATAGTGTCGCTGAATCAGGCCGTTTCGGGCGCATCGGGCGAGGGGACCCCCGAAATCCGGGTCATGGTACGGGATTTCGGCCCCGGCATCGCCCCGGAGCACCTGCCGCGGTTGACCGAGCGCTTCTACCGGGTCGACGTCGGCGACAGCCGTAACCAGGGCGGAACGGGCCTTGGATTATCGCTGGTGAAACATATTCTTAACCGTCATCGCGGGCGTCTTTTGATCGAGAGCGTGCCGAAGAACGGCGCCACTTTTACCGCCTGTTTTCCCCGGCCGAAGACCCCGTTACCAACCCAAAGCTGAGCATTTTCAGTTGCTTAGCGTTGTCATCCAACTGTCATCCAACCTTCGTAAAAGCAGCACCGACCGCTCCTAGATGGACCGGCGTGAGCGCGATCGGGCGCATTCGGCGCTTCGCTCACTGGATGGAGACAACCCATGAATTTCATCAAAGCAATCGTCGCAGCCGGCATGATCGCCGCTTCGACGTCGGCCTTCGCTGCCGATATTACCGGCGCGGGCGCGACGTTTCCGTTCCCGATCTATTCGAAGTGGGCCGACGCCTACAAAAAGGAGACCGGCAACGGTCTGAACTACCAGTCGATCGGCTCCGGCGCCGGCATCAAGCAGATCCAGGCCAAGACCGTGACCTTCGGCGCCACCGACGCGCCGCTCAAGCACGAGCAGCTCGAGAAGGACGGCCTCGTCCAGTGGCCGATGGTGATGGGCGCGATCGTCCCGGTCGTGAACCTCGAAGGCATCAAGCCGGGCGACCTGATCCTGTCGGGCGAAGTGCTCGGCGACATCTATCTCGGCAAGATCACCAAGTGGAATGACGCGGCGATCGCCAAGCTCAATCCGAAGCTGACCCTGCCGGGCGATGCGATCACCGTCGTGCGCCGTTCGGACGGTTCGGGCACCACCTTCAACTTCACCGACTATCTCTCCAAGTCGAACGCCGACTGGAAGTCCAAGGTCGGTTCCGGCACCGCGGTCGAATGGCCGGTCGGCGTCGGCGCCAAGGGCAACGAAGGCGTTGCCGGCAACATCAGCCAGACCAAGAACGCGATCGGCTATGTCGAATACGCCTATGCCAAGCAGAACAAGCTGACCTACACCGGCTTGGTCAACAAGGCCGGCAAGACCGTGCAGCCGACCATCGCTGCCTTCCAGGCTGCCGCGTCGAACGCCGACTGGGCCAAGGCTCCCGGCTACTACGTGATCCTGACCGACCAGCCGGGCGAAGCCTCCTGGCCGATCACTGCGGCGACCTTCATCCTGATGCACAAGGACTCGACCGACAAGGCGGCCTCGCAGGAAGCGCTCAAGTTCTTCAAGTACGCCTTCGAGAAGGGCGACAAGGCAGCCGAAGAGCTCGACTACATCCCGATGCCGGACGCGGTCGTCAAGCTGATCGAGAAGACTTGGTCCTCGGACATCAAGAGCTAAGTCCGACGTTGCGGCAGGACCTGCGCCGACTCGATCGCGGCACAGGTTGTGCGACCAAGACCCGGTCTCCATCACCGCGGCAACAAGCGCGGGATCGAGGCCGGGGTTCGCGCCTCAAGGGGCGTGGCTGGAACGACGACGCCCGGCCAAATGCGTCGGTGAAGATCGCTTCGGGGCGTAGCGGTTTGCGTGGCTTTTGCATACTAAAGAGGGGATTGGCGTGGCAGACATGGCTGTTCAGAGCGATGTGATGGAAGCCGCGGGACCTTACGATCGCGCCAAGGCCCTCAGCGCCTTCAAGCTCGGTGACCTCACCTTCTATTGGATCACCCGCATCTCGGCGATCTCGGTCCTGTTGATCCTCGGCGGCATCATCCTGTCGCTGATCGTCGGCGCCTGGCCGGCGATGAAGGAATACGGCTTCGCCTTCCTGTGGACGCAGCGCTGGGCGCCCTCGGCCGATCCGCCGGTGCTCGGCGCGCTCGGCCCGATCTACGGCACGCTGATCACCTCCGTCATCGCGATGATGATCGCCATTCCGGTCGGCATCGGCATCGCCGTGTTCCTCACCGAGCTCTGCCCGCAAGTGCTGCGCCGCCCGATCGGCATCGCCATCGAGCTGCTCGCCGGCATTCCCTCGATCATCTACGGCATGTGGGGTTTCTTCGTGCTGGGCCCGTTCCTGGCCAACACCTTCCAGCCCTTCATGATCCGGATCTTCGAGGGCGTCCCGGTGCTGGGCGCGGTGTTCGCCGGTCCGCCGTCCTATCTCAGCCTGTTCAACGCCGCGCTGATCCTTGCGATCATGGTGCTGCCCTTCATCACCGCGATCTCGGTCGACGTGTTCAAGACCGTGCCGTCGGTGCTGAAGGAAGCCGCCTACGGCATGGGCTGCACCACTTGGGAAGTCGTCCGCAACGTCGTGATCCCCTACACCCGCGTCGGCGTGATCGGCGGCATCATGCTGGCGCTCGGCCGCGCCCTCGGCGAGACCATGGCGGTGACCTTCATCATCGGCAATTCGTTCCGGATCTCGTCGTCGATCTTCGCGCCGGGCACCACGATCTCGGCGGCGATCGCTAGCGAATTCGCCGAGAGCGACGGCCTGCATCAGTCCGGCCTGATCCTGCTCGGCCTGCTGTTGTTCGTGCTGACCTTCTTCGTGCTCGCCGGCGCGCGGCTGATGCTGATGCGGCTCGAAAAGAAGGCGGGGAAGTAACGCCATGAACCCGATCTACAAATCCCGCCGCCGCAGCGACATTATCATCCGCGCACTCTGTGTCGGCGCGGCGCTGTTCGGCGTCACCTGGCTGGCGCTGATCCTGATCACGCTGCTCTATAACGGCATCGCCGGCCTCAGCGTGCAGCTGTTCACGCAAAACACGCCGCCGCCCGGCTCGACCGAAGGCGGCCTGCTCAACGCCATCGTCGGCTCGCTCATCATGACGGTGATCGGCGTCGGCATCGGCGCGCCGCTCGGCCTGTTCGCCGGCACCTACCTCGCCGAATACGGCAAGCACGACAAGCTGACCTCGGTGATCCGCTTCATCAACGACATCCTGCTCAGCGCGCCCTCGATCATCATCGGCCTGTTCATCTATGGTGCGGTGGTGGTGCCGATGCGCGGCTTCTCGGCGATCGCAGGCAGTCTCGCGCTCGCGGTGATCGTGATCCCGGTCGTGCTGCGCACCACCGAGGACATGCTGCTCTTGGTGCCCAATCCGCTGCGCGAGGCCGCCTCCGCGCTTGGCCTGCCGCGTTCGCTGGTGATCAAGCGGATCGCCTATCGTGCGGCGCGATCGGGTCTGATCACCGGCGTGCTGCTGGCGACCGCCCGTGTCGCCGGTGAGACCGCGCCGCTGCTGTTCACCGCGCTGTCGAACCAGTTCTTCAGCCTGGATCTGACCAAGACGATGGCCAACCTGCCGGTGACCATCAACAACTTCGTGCAGAGCCCCTACGCCTACTGGAAAGAGCTGGCGTGGAGCGGTGCGCTGCTCATCACATTCACCGTGCTCGCGTTGAATATCGGCGCGCGTATCCTTGGTGCCGAAAGGGCCGCAAAATGACCGAGCTTTCCGTCTCCACGACTGCCGCGGGCCACGTTCCCCAGGTTCCGCTGCCGGAAGCGCCGCCGAAAGTCACGGTGCGCAACCTCAACTTCTACTACGGCGAGCACCACGCGCTGAAGAACATCAACCTGACGCTCGGCACCAACCGCGTCACGGCGTTCATCGGCCCGTCCGGCTGCGGCAAGTCGACCCTGCTGCGCATCTTTAACCGGATGTACGACCTCTATCCGGGCCAGCGCGCGGTCGGCCAGCTGATGCTGGACCAGACCAACATTCTCGACCCCAAGCTCGACCTCAACTTGCTGCGCGCGCGGGTCGGCATGGTGTTCCAGAAGCCGACGCCGTTCCCGATGACGATCTACGAGAACATCGCCTTCGGCATCCGCCTCTACGAGAAGATCTCGAAGTCCGAGATGGACGACCGGGTCGAGAAGGCGCTGCGCGGCGGCGCGCTGTGGAACGAGGTCAAGGACAAGCTGAACGCCTCCGGCCTGTCGCTCTCCGGCGGCCAGCAGCAGCGCCTGTGCATCGCACGCACCGTGGCGGTGCGCCCCGAGGTGATCCTGTTCGACGAGCCGTGCTCGGCGCTCGACCCGATCTCGACCGCCAAGGTCGAGGAGCTGATCCAGGAGCTCTCCGAGGACTACACGATCGCGATCGTCACCCACAACATGCAGCAGGCGGCGCGCGTCTCCGACAAGACCGCCTTCATGTATCTCGGCGAGCTGATCGAGTTCGATGACACCAACAAGATATTCACCTCACCGAGCGATCGGCGCACCCAGGACTACATCACCGGCCGGTTCGGTTGACCGGGCATGATCCGAAAAGGTGGAAACCGGTTTTCCAATCAGGTCATGCTAAAATTCAGGAAACGAAACCATAATCCCCGGGATCATGGTTGAGGGAGACAAGCGATGGCTTCTGAACATACCGCCAAGGCATTCGACAGCGACCTGCAGGAGTTGACCCGCCTGGTCGCCGAGATGGGCGGCCTGGTCGAACGGATGATTACCGAGTCGGTCGACGCGCTGATCCGTCGCGACGTCGCGCTCGGCAAGCGCGTGGTCGCCGCCGACATCGAGATCGACAATCTGCAGCGCAACATCGAAGAGCGCGCGGTGCTGACGATCGCGCGCCGCCAGCCGATGGCGATCGACCTGCGTGAGATCGTCAGCGCGATGCGCGTCGCCACCGACCTCGAGCGGATCGGCGACCTCGCCAAGAACATGGGCAAGCGCGTCGCGGCGCTGGAGAGCGATTTCCAGCCGCTGAAGCTGATCCGCGGCCTCGAGCACATGACCGACCTCGTGCTGTCGCAGGTCAAGTCGGTGCTCGACGCCTATGCCGCGCACGACCTGCCGGCGGCGATGAACGTCTGGAAGGGCGACGAGGAGGTCGATGCGATCTGCACCTCGCTGTTCCGCGAACTGCTCACCTACATGATGGAAGATCCGCGCAACATCTCGTTCTGCATCCATCTGATGTTCTGCGCCAAGAACATCGAGCGGATCGGCGATCACGCCACCAATATCGCAGAGACCGTGTTCTACATGATCGAGGGCCAGCAGATCACCGACAAGCGCCCGAAGGGGGACATGACCACTTTTGCCACCGCGGTGCCGGGCAACTGAGGCATGATCGGCAAGCGCGGAACCGGCAAGAGTGAAACTGGACGATCCTCGCGACAAATCGTTTCCGCGGGAACTATGTTCAAGGAAGTAAGCGTTTCGGTTTGCGTCTGGGCAACGGATCACCACAGAGAAAGAACTTAAACCGATGAGCGCACGCATTCTGGTAGTCGAAGACGAGGAAGCGCTGACGACGCTGTTGCGCTACAACCTCGATGCGGAAGGCTACGATGTCGAGACGGTGGGGCGCGGCGACGATGCCGACACGAGGCTGAAGGAGCGCGTTCCCGACCTCGTGGTGCTCGACTGGATGCTGCCGGGCCTGTCCGGCATCGAGCTGTGCCGCCGCCTGCGGGCGCGGCCCGAGACCAAGCAGCTTCCGATCATCATGCTGACCGCGCGCGGCGAGGAAAGCGAGCGCGTGCGCGGGCTTGCCACCGGCGCCGACGATTACATCGTCAAGCCGTTCTCGGTGCCGGAGCTGCTGGCGCGGGTGAAGGGCCTCTTGCGCCGCGCGAGCCCCGAGCGGCTTGCGACCGTGCTGACTTATGGCGACATCGAACTCGACCGCGAGAAGCGCCGCGTGGCGCGCTCGGGCCGCCCGATCGATCTCGGGCCGACCGAGTATCGCCTGCTTGAATTCTTCCTCGAGCATCCCGGCCGCGTGTTCAGCCGCGAGCAGCTGCTCGACAGTGTCTGGGGCCGCGACATCTACATCGATGAACGCACCGTCGACGTGCATATCGGCCGCCTGCGCAAGCTGCTCAATCCCGGCCGCGAGCAGGATCCGATCCGCACCGTGCGCGGCGCCGGCTACGCGCTCGACGACCGCTTCGCCAAGGCCGAGCCGCAGCCGTAACGGGCGTGTGGCCATCGCAAGCCGTAACATGGCGTCGTCCCGGCGAGAGCCGGGACCCATAACCACGAATGGGTGTTGTTAGAAAGCCGTCTGGCCGCTTGCCGATTGCGCCGGCCGCGGCGTATGGGTCCCGGCCTGCGCCGGGACGACGGCGGTGATGTAACGGGCTACGCGCCACAAAAAAATCCCCGCTTTCGCGGGGATTTGTTTTTGAGTTCGTCCGTAGTTTCCCGAGTGCTCACTTGATCTGCGGCTTCGCCGAAGGCCGGCGGCGATCGGCGGCGGGCTGGTAGGCGACGCGCGAGTGATGCGCGCAATAGGGCAGGCCGGCGAGCGCCTTGCCGCCGCAGAAGAAGAACTCCGGGCTCGAGGGATCGCCGACCGGCCAGTGACAGGTGGCCTCGTTGAGCTCGAGCAGCGACAGCCGCTGGCTCATCGGCACCACATTGTCGTAGGAGATCGGATCGGGCTCCATCTCGACCTCGAAGGCGTGCGCCAGCGCGGTGTTGCCGCGCGAGACCGGGCGCGCCACCCGCATCATGTGCTGGGCGGGGCGGGCCTTGCGCTGCCGCGGCGCGGCCGTGGAGGGTGCCTTGGCGCGGCCAGAGAGGCCGAGCCGATGCACTTTGCCGATCACGGCGTTTCGCGTCACATTGCCAAGTTCCGCCGCGATCTGGCTGGCCGACAGGCCGGACTCCCAGAGCTTCTTCAGCTGCTCGACGCGATCGTCGGACCAGGTCAATACAGTCATCGCATTCTTCCCTTCGCGTAGCGCCGGCCAATCATTGGAGCGGCGCTGCGAGCCAATCTGGACAAATATCCCTGCGGCCAGAATCCCTTAGCCCTCGCCGGGCGCGGTCTTGCGCCCGAACGTTTACGCGCGATACGAAGGCTACTTAGAGGGTCCAGTACTGCCGCACGAGATGTCGTACCCGACAGGCCAAACGCTACAATATGGCGTGACTCTGGCGCAAGAGTCCGCGGCCGTGCGTCCACATGTTCCCACACAGTTAAGCATTGCGATGAGGCTTTTCCACCGCACCGGAATGCTCCGGATTGCGCTCGTTTCGCATTGCAGGAAGGCCACTTCGTGGCGATTGACACTTACTGACCGCAGCATAGAATGCCCGCCACGTGCCGCCCGCAAAGGCGGCCGTTTTGTTTTCCGAAGCTGGCCGTTGCTGCGCTGGCGTCAAGGCGCAGCGGCAATTGTCGGCTTAAAAACCGTCAGTGAACGCCATGACCAACGCTGCCACGTCGCATCTGCTCCCCGTCTTCGCCAGGGTCGATCTCGGCTTCGAGCGCGGTGAGGGCGCCTGGCTGATCGCAACCAACGGCGACCGCTATCTCGATTTCACCTCGGGCGTCGCGGTCAACGCACTCGGGCATGCGCATCCGCATCTGGTCAAGGCGCTGCAGGAACAGGCGACCAAGCTCTGGCACATGTCGAACCTGTTCAAGAGCCCGGACGGCGAGGTGCTTGCCGCGCGGCTGTGCGAGCAGAGCTTTGCCGACTTCGTGTTCTTCTGCAATTCCGGCGCGGAAGCGATGGAGGGCGTGATCAAACTGGTCCGCCACTATCACTTCTCCAAGGGCCATGGCGAGCGCTACCGCATCATCACCTTCGAGGGCGCCTTCCACGGCCGCACGCTGGGCACGCTGGCGGCGACCGGCTCGGCGAAATATCTCGAGGGCTTCGGCCCGCCGATGGACGGCTTCGACCAGGTGCCGCATGGCGACATCGAGGCGGTGAAGAAGGTGATCGGCCCGCACACCGCCGGCATCCTGATCGAGCCGGTGCAGGGCGAGGGCGGCGTGCGCTCGGCGCCGCAGGCGTTCTTCAAGGCACTGCGCGCGCTCTGCGACGAGCATGGCCTGTTGCTGGCATTCGACGAGGTGCAGACCGGCATGGGCCGCACCGGCGAGTTGTTCGCCTACAAGCGCACCGGCGTCACGCCGGACGTGATGTCGCTGGCCAAGGCGCTCGGCGGCGGTTTCCCGATCGGCGCGGTGCTGGCGACCGCGAAAGCGGCCGAAGGCATGGCGCCCGGCTCGCACGGCTCGACCTTTGGCGGCAATCCGCTCGCGGTCGCCGCCGCCAATGCCGTGCTCGACGTCATGCTGAAACCCGGCTTCTTCGAGCATGTGCAGAAGATGTCGCTGCTGCTCAAGCAGAAGCTCGCTTCCGTCGTCGACCGCTATCCCGGCGTGCTGTCGGAGGTGCGCGGCGAGGGGCTGTTGATCGGCGTCAAGGCGGTGGTGCCGTCGGGCGACCTGATCGCAGCACTGCGCAGCGAGAAGCTGCTCACCGTCGGTGCCGGCGACAATGTGGTGCGGTTCCTGGCGCCGCTGATCGTGACCGAGGCCGAGATCGATACGTCGATCACTGCGCTCGAGCGCGCCTGCGCGACATTGCCGGCGGCGCAGCCGAAGAAGGCGGCTGGATAATGAGCAAGCCGGTCCGCCACTTCCTCGATATCAACGAACTGCCGCTCGGCGAGCTGCGCAACATGCTGTCCGCCGGCGCCGCCATGAAGGCGAAGCTGAAGGCGCATGAGAAGGGCAGGAAGCCGCTCGAAGGCAAGACGCTGGCGATGATCTTCGAGCGCCCGTCGACCCGCACAAGGGTGTCGTTCGACGTCGGCATGCGCCAGCTCGGCGGTGAATCGATCATGCTGACCGGTGCCGAGATGCAGCTCGGCCGCGGCGAGACCATCGCCGACACCGCGCGCGTGCTGTCACGCTATGTCGATGCGATCATGATCCGCATCCTCAACCATGACGCGCTGCTCGAGCTCGCGGCTCACGCCACCGTCCCGGTCATCAACGGCCTGACCCGGCGTTCGCATCCCTGCCAGGTGATGGCCGACCTCATGACCTATGAGGAAAATCGCGGCTCGATCGAGGGCAAGACCGTGGCCTGGACCGGCGACGACAACAACGTGCTGGCCTCCTGGGCGCATGCCGCCGAGCGGTTCAAGTTCCAGCTCAATGTCGCGACCCCGCCGGAGCTGGCGCCGAAGAAGCCGATGCGCGACTGGATCAAGGCGACCGGCGCGCCGATCGTGCTCGGCACCGATCCGGAAGCCGCCGTGCGCGGCGCCGACTGCGTCGTCACCGACACCTGGGTGTCGATGGGCGACAAGGAGGGCGAGCACCGCCACAACGTGCTGCGGCCCTATCAGGTCAATGCCAAGCTGATGTCGCTCGCCAAGCCGGACGCATTGTTCATGCACTGCCTGCCCGCGCATCGCGGCGAGGAGGTCACCGACGAGGTGATCGACGGGCCGCAATCCGTGGTGTTCGACGAGGCGGAAAACCGCCTGCATGCGCAGAAGGGCATCCTGGCCTGGTGTTTCGACGCGGTCGCGTAGTCGTAGACCAGTAAGCGTTGTCGTCCCGGGCAAGCGCAGCGCGACCCGGGACCCATAACCACCGCTGTCAATTGTTGCGAAGGCTGGGGCACCAGCTTGATGCAGCAACTCACATTGGTGGTTATGGGTCCCTGCCTTCGCCGGGACGACGATCTCTCGTTGAGTGAACCCCTTTATTTCATGGTCCGAGACCTCAGATAGAGCGCCATGGTTTCACAATCCCCCGACATCAAAATCACGCCCGAAGCGCCGGTTCGCGCGCCCTCAGCGGTTCCTGTCGACGATGCCGTGCTGGCCTTCGAGGTCGGCGCGCTGGACCTGCGCGGCCGGCTGACCCGGCTCGGCCCCGCGCTCGACGAGATCCTGCACAAGCACGATTATCCGCCCGCGGTCGGCAAGCTGCTCGGCGAGGCCATCGTGCTCACCACGCTGCTCGGCTCGTCGGTCAAGTTCGAGGGCCGCTTCATCCTGCAGACCCGGACCGACGGTCCGGTGTCGCTCCTGATCGTCGATTTCCAGGCGCCGGATCGGCTGCGCGCCTATGCGCGCTACGACGCATCGCGCCTCAAGAACGGCCAGAACTCGGGCGAACTGCTCGGCAAGGGCCACCTCGCGATGACCATCGATCAGGGCTCGAACACCAGCCGCTACCAGGGACTGGTCGCGCTCGACGGCGGCGGTCTGGAAGAGGCGGCCCATGAATATTTCCTGCGCTCGGAGCAGATTCCGACGCGGGTGCGGCTTGCGGTCGGCGAGGAGATGCGCGGCGGCGAGGGCGGCAAGCTGCACTGGCGCGCCGGCGGCATCCTGCTGCAATTCCTGCCCAAGGCGCCCGAGCGCGCCAAGCAGGCCGATCTGCATCCCGGCGATGCGCCGGAAGGCACCGCCACGCATAGCGTGCCGGACGATGATGCCTGGGTCGAGGGCCAGTCGTTGATCTCGACCGTCGAGGACGTCGAGTTGATCGATCCCGATCTGTCCGGCGAGCGGCTGCTCTATCGCCTGTTCCACGAACGCGGCGTTCGCGTCTTCAACCCGCAAGCGCTGCGTGCGCAGTGCTCCTGCTCGCGCGATGCGGTGTCGTCGATGCTGAAGAGCTTTGCGCCGAATGACCGTGCCGAGATGGTGAAGGACGGCAAGGTCGTCGTGACCTGCGAGTTCTGCTCGTCGGTGTATGAGTTCACGCCGCAGGAAGCCGGCGTGGAGTAGGCGGGAAACCGACCACGAGGCCCGGTAACCAGGCCTGTCAGCTCAGCAAGATGCGGGTCTGGCTGGCGGCGTCATAGATTTCGATCTGAAGCATCGGATAAGCCGCCTTCAGTTGTCGGCCAGAGGTTTCAGCAGCCTCGGCGGTGTCGAACTCCGACTTAAACTGCTTGTCGACAATGATCACGAAACCTTCGGTTGGCGGCCGGTCGGCGCGCAGTGGTTTCTTCGGCTCTGGTTCGTCAATGGAGAGCAGGGATTTCTTCGTCATGGGATTCCTCCTGGATCGATCTCAACTCAGCCGGTGAAACGCGGGCGGCAGGGTCTCGCGCACGAGTCCGCTCAGATTCAAGGTTTCCCCGCTGTCGGTAATGTCCGAGAACAATACCTCGACATAGGGATGCTGGCGGTTGAGCGCAGCACCACGCTGGTATTTCGCACTGACGATCCGCTCGATCGCCGCCAGGTTCAGCTTGCCGAGCGCGTTGTATTGATCGCGGAACAGGCTCTGATGTCCGCCGCGGTGCTCGATAGACTCGGCCCAGACGTCCATCACCTTGCGGCCGATGAATGCCTCGACCCGTTCATTTCCATCACGGGCGAGAAGCCGCAGCCCGCCCATGCTGTGGTGTCCGTCATCGACGCAAAATTGGGTAAGTGACATGGCGAATCTCCTGTTGTCGTAGTTGGCTCACATCGGCAGTCCATCGGGGACTGCACCTCCTTCATTATCCCATCGGGACAAAGCCGCAGCGCCCGATCTCGCATCCTGACGCGCCTCCAGAACCTTGTCGCGACCTGCATCATCCTTGTGCTTGTGTAGGAAGCGCGCGATCTGCCCGCGGAGCGCCGCCGTCTCCAACAGTTTTCCGACTGATCCGGCGGTGTCGAAGATTTCCCGCTGCAGCGCCTTCGGCAGGACGTTCCATTGCATGATGATGGCCGCGCCGAGACACCGCAGAACGTACTCCTCTTCGGCGGCAAGGGCGGCGCCGAGAGAACGGTCCTGCTCCGCAACGTTTATTGCGTTGTCGAAATTGTTCGCCAATCCTTGCTCATTATCCGCGAGCGAAGCGAGGCGGTCTTGCTGCTCTTGAACCTTGCGGCTTTCGCCCTGACTGCTCGAACGCTTGATCAGTTCGCCGTATGCGGCTGCCTTGGCGCGGTACTCCTGAGACTTGAACATGGCAGGCCCTTTCCTTGGAGGTCTCCGCGCATTCCGACCAATCTCGATGGCTGACGAGGATTGATTTGTATATGGGAGGCAAAGGGTCGAATAACGAGCACCAAGGCCACAAATCACCGGGCACAAGCAAATCGGATGGCGCGCGCGAATATCTGTACCGCGACAACGTTCACCGCGGTCGCCTGTTCCTCAAGCACAGTTGAAAGCAATGTCGAAGCCATCGCTTGGTGAGAGGCGACCGGAGGCCATGCCCCGGTGGTATCGGGAGAATGATGGCCTCCGTCGGCCCCGTACTGGAGCCGCTTCTCCTCGAGATCGCAGTTAGCGCGGCGTTCGCAGGCCGGGAGACGTCAGCCATTCATCGATGTGCGAGGCGGTCTCGACCAGGCGCGCCTTGCGAAGCATCGCGTCACGCTGAAGGCCAGGAAGGAATGGCTTCGCAGCATCCCTTGTCCTCACGGCTTCCAACGCCGGCAGATCATGAGGCGGCGGTTCAGGCTGGCTGTGTTGAGCAATCGGCATAAAACTCTCCTGGTCACTGGCGGGAGCTTAGTCACCGATATCGGCCAGAGGCGGAGCAGTGATGACCGCAGTAGATACCCCTTACGTCCGGTAGTCGACTCAATTCGCAATCGGGGGCATATCCAGACTTTAGCGCGAGGAGCGCAACACGCTCGGTGAGCGACGACAGCCTGAAGCCCGCGGTGATATCGCGCACGCGGAGACCTTTCCGCCAAACACGGGACGAATTGCATCTATTTGTCGGGGCTTGGTGCGAATGGGCTTGTCATTTGCTGGTGCGGTAGCCACTTGATCAGCAGCGCAACTGTATCGTTACAGCATCCCCTTTGCGGAAGCGCGAACCCTTAGCTGCCAAATCTTGTAACCGATCGACCAAACGTCACGTCGCCTGAATGTGCGCGTCACGGATCACGACAAGCTGTGGCAACAACCTGATAGGCCTTACCCATGATTGAATTTCCAAATCATAGTCGTTCATACGACCAAACGCGGCGCGCCGTGCGGTTTTGGGGATACGACAGTGCTATTGAGGCATCGTTCTTCGTTACCGAAGGCGCGTTGAAACGGCTTCAATCGGATGCCTACCTCGACGAGCCTGGTCTTCTGCACGCATTCGATGCCAACCGCGATCTGATATGTGCCGCTGCCGCCAGGGTTTATGTCCGCGGAAGCAGAGGTTCTTACGATCTGGTCGCCGCGAATTTCTGAAACCAGCGGCTTCGATCTGATCTCGCGCGACAATTTGGCAGATTGAGCGCGTTAGTCGCACGCCGGGCTTGCAAGCGATCAAAAGGAGGATGTCATGGATACGAGTTTCCTACAGACTTTCCTGGCGTGCGGAGCAATCTTCGTTCTCTCGTTCGTTGCGATCGGGGCTTTCTGGCTCCTGGAGCGCATGCGAGGCGCCGGTGCCCCTCGCTTGTGAAGGTGGGGCAGGCGGCCGGTGGACCCAGGTCCACGCCGTTTGAGATGCCGCGCCTGCAAAAAGAAAAGCCGCGGATTTCTCCGCGGCCGTTCTGACGCTTTTCCGCTTCCTCAGTAGCGGTCGGTGCCGATTCCGATGCTCACGCCTGGAGCGCGGAATCCGATGCCATCACGCTCTTCATAGCCACGGCGCTCGATGTAGCGCTCGCGAGGCGCGTATCCGTATGAATCACCGGGCTCACGGACGATGACGCGGCGTTCGCCACGTGCGCGCCAGCAACGGCCGGCTTCATCGCAAACCATGCGAACGTTCTGGATGTTGCTCTCCGGCGCGACGGACGGGCCGAGTGAAAGCGGTCCGGCAGAAACAGTGGTTGTGGCAGTCATGACAAGTGCGCTTGCGCCGGCTGCCAAATAGATCGCGAGATTCTTCATTTGCTCCTCCAAAAGGTGCTGTGTGTCAGGGAGCCAAGAGTCTCGGGAGACATTGGTTCCTGGCGCCGACCGGTCGATTGTATTGATTGCGTGGCGGCCGTGCTGTCGAATGCGCAATTGCACACTGAATGATGACGAGTTGAGCTCAGTCGTGCCGCGTTTGCCCGTCGGGTCGATCAGAAAAACCGGAACTATTGCTAGTTTTCAGAACTATCCTGCCCCGAGTTCACGGGTATGACTGCGTGGGGTGCGGCGGCACACCGACGGCACGGCTAGTTCAGCACCCGCTTGCCGCCCGGGCTCGGGCTATCCAGCGAGAAGGTCGGCACGTCGATGTCGAAGCGCTCGCCGGCTTCGGTGACCATCTGATAGCTGCCGGTCATGAAGCCGGAGGCGGTCGGCAGCGGCACGCCTGAGGTGTATTCGAAGCGCTCGCCGGGCGCGAGCACCGGCTGCTCGCCGACCACGCCCTCGCCGCGCACCTCCTGGCGGCGGCCGGTGGCGTCGGTGATGATCCAGTGCCGCGTCCGCAGCTGCACCGTTTCCGGGCTCGAATTGACGATCACTATCTTGTACGACCAGAAATATTCGCGCCGGTCGACCGACGAGCGCTCCGGCATGAAGTTCGGCTCGACGGTGACTTCGATCTGGCGGGTAACGGCGCGGTACATGCGGCTCAATCCGATGGTCCTGGCGTATGGTCCGTTTTCGACCGGATCATGCTCGAACAGGGCGCCATCATAGCCAATTGAGCCGCCGGAACCAATCGCCTGCCAGGCCGCGAAAAGGCGGCCCAAGGGCGGTCCGTTCATCGTGGTTTCAACATAGTTCCGCTCTAAAGCGCGGCCGCATGCCGCCGCACTCCGTGCTTTGTCGGCAACTCGCGGACCGATATTATCTTTTCAGCACGGCGTGCGGGGCGTCCGCGGCCGACACGGTGTTTGATGAGCTCGATTGCCGACCCCATAGCCGGTTCGCCGGTCGCTGACGCCAAGGCCGAGGTAAAGGCTGAGGCCGAGGCGAAGGTTGCTGCGCCCGCGATCACGCTGCCGGCGACCGGCGAGCGCGAGCTCCGCCTCGATCTGTTCCGCGGGCTCGCGCTGTGGCTGATCTTCATCGATCATCTGCCGACCAATCTTCTGACCTGGCTGACGATCCGCAATTACGGCTTCTCCGACGCCACCGAGATCTTCATCTTCATCTCCGGCTACACCGCGGCCTTCGTCTACGGCCGCGCGATGCTGGAGGGCGGCTTCGTGATCGCGACCGCGCGCATCCTGCGCCGGGTCTGGCAGATCTATGTCGCGCATGTCTTCCTGTTCACGATCTTCCTCGCCGAGATCTCCTATGTCGCGACCTCGTTCGAGAACCCGCTCTACAGCGAGGAAATGGGGATCATGGACTTCCTCAAGCAGCCCGACGTCACCATCGTCCAGGCGCTGTTGCTGCGCTTCCGTCCCGTCAACATGGACGTGCTGCCGCTCTATATAGTCTTGATGCTGTTCCTGCCGCTGATCCTGTGGCTGATGAAATGGAAGCCCGACGTCACGCTCGGCCTCTCGGTCGTGCTCTACGCGCTGACCTGGCAGTTCGACCTCTATCTCTCGGCCTATCCGAACGGCTTCTGGGCATTCAATCCGTTCGCCTGGCAATTGCTGTTCGTGTTCGGCGCCTGGTGCGCGCTCGGCGGCGCGCGGCGGATGTCGCGCATCCTGTCGTCGAACATCACGATGTGGATCTGCATCGTCTATCTGGTCGCGGCGTTCTTCGTGACGCTGACCTGGTACGTGCCGCAGCTCGGCCACATCATGCCGAAGGTGATCGAGCAATGGATGTATCCGATCAACAAGACCGACCTGGACGTGTTGCGGTTCGCGCACTTCCTGGCGCTCGCCGCGCTCACCGTGCGCTTCCTGCCCAGGGACTGGCCGGGGCTGAAATCGCCCTGGCTGCGACCTTTGATCCTGTGTGGCCAGCACTCGCTTGAGATATTCTGTCTCGGGGTCTTCCTCGCCTTTGCCGGTCACTTCGTGCTTGCCGAAGTATCTGGCGGTGCCGCACTGCACGCCTTGATCAGCGTCTGCGGCATCCTCATCATGTGCGGCATGGCGTGGATCATTTCGTGGTACAAGCACTCCGCCGACAAAGGCGCCTCGAAAAAAGGCGCCGCCGGCAACGCCGATCTGGCGGGAGGGGGAGCATGAAGTCCGCGCGGACGATGCTGGGCCAGACGCTGCTCGCAGCCTGCCTGACGGCCGGTTTGGCGGCGGCGCCCGCGCGCGCCGGCGACACGGCGGAGCCGGCACCGCCGCCGCCCTGCGAGGTGCCCGCCTATCTGCTTTCGAGCGAGAGCTCGCTGCCCAAGGTCACCGACGCCATCAAGTCCAACCGGCCGCTCAACGTGCTGGTGGTCGGCAGCCGCTCCTCGACCATCCAGGGCAACGAGGCGAGCGCCTATCCGGCCACGCTGCAGGTGGCGCTGAAGGAGGCGTTGCCGTCGTCGACGATCGATCTATCCGTAGAATTACAGGGAAAGAGCACCGCCGAGGAGACCGCGGGAACTCTTGTTAAGCTTGTTGAAGCAAAAAAGCCTACTTTGGTTATCTGGCAGACCGGAACGGTCGATGCTATGCGAGCAGTCGATCCCGACGATTTCCGTACCGCCATCAACGAAGGCGTTGTTGCGTTGCGGGACGCCGGGACCGACGTGGTGCTGGTCAATCTGCAATACAGCCCGCGTACGGAGACGATGATCTCTGCGCCGCCATATCTCGACAACATGAAGGTGGTGGCGCAGCAGCACGACGTTCCGCTGTTCGACCGGTTCGCGATTATGAAGCAGTGGAGCGACGCCGGATATTTTGACCTGTTCAGCACCTCGCATGGTGTCGATCTGGCCAAGAAGGTTCATGCCTGTCTCGGCCGCGCACTGGCGAAATTCGTGATCGATGCGGCCCATCTGGGCCCGGTGCAGCAGAATTAGAGGAAGCAGAGTAAATGCGTTTTGCCTTCCCTTTTCGCGCTTCCGCAGGGCGGAGTCTGTGCGCCGCTGCGGCGCTTGCACTGCTCGCGGTCGCGCCGTCGCGCGCGCAGACCGGGCAGGCCGACCAGCATGCGGCGCTTTCGTCCGACGGCAAGGGCGAGGCTGCAAAGCCTGACGCGACGCAGCCCGCTGCGACGGCCGATGCGGCCAATCCGCCGCAACCCGGCGCCGCCGCGAAGGCGTTCGACAAGGTGAAGCAGGCCGCGAAATCCGCCAGCGACATCTTCCACCGCGTGCCCTGTCATCAGCCCAAGGGCGTGCCGAACAGCACCGGCTCGCTGCCGCATGTCGCGGCCAAGCTCGCCGCCGGCAAGCCGGTCGTCATCATCGCGTTCGGCTCGTCCTCGACCCAGGGCTATGGATCGTCGGCGCCGGAATTCACCTATCCGAACCGGCTCGCCGGACAGTTGCGCCGGCAGTATCCCTCCGCCGACATCACCGTGCTCAATCGCGGCAAGGGCGGCGAGGACGCGCCCGAGATGATGGCGCGGTTGCAAACCGAAGTGATCGACGTACATCCCGACATGGTGATCTGGCAGGTCGGCACCAACGCGGTGCTGCGCAACCTCGACCCTGCCGAGACCGCCAAGCAGGTCGAGAACGGCGTGGCGCGCCTTCAGGCGTCCGGCGCCGACGTCGTGCTGGTCGATCCGCAATATTCGCCGCGCGTCACCGAGCGTCCCGAAAGCGCGCGCGGCATGGTGAAGCTGCTCGGCCGCATCGCCGCGCTGCGCCATGTCGGCATCTTCCCGCGCTTCGAGGTGATGCGCGACTGGCACGAGAAACAGGCGATCCCGATCACCGATTTCGTCACCGCCGACGGCCTGCACATGAACGACTGGGGCTACGCCTGCTTCGCCCAGCTGCTCGGCGACGACATCATCCGCTCGGTCGGCGCGATCAAGATCGGCGTCAATGTCCCCGCCGACGTCAGGACCTACCGGCCGATGTGATCGGACGCTCTCTTCGCTCGATCACCGTCACCCTGAGGTGGCCGCTTCTTCAGCGGCCCTCGAAGGGTCGACAGCCCGACTGTGGCCGTGCATCCTTCGAGACGCGCTTCGCGCTCCTCAGGATGACGGGGCTGGCAGCATTGCCGTCATTTGCCTTAGCGGTAACGCTAGCACCAATCTTGACCTCGCCGCGGTAATCCGCTCCCTTTGCGCCTGCACCAATCCCTCTTGGGATGAAGCTCTTTAAGGGAAACGCTCATGTCTTTCGTGCTGGCCATCGATCAGGGCACCACATCGTCGCGCGCCATGGTGTTTCGCGGCGACATCTCCATCGCCGCCGTCGCGCAGCAGGAGTTTCCGCAGCATTTCCCCGCCTCCGGCTGGGTCGAGCACGAGCCGGAGGACATCTGGACCTCGACCGTGATGGTGTGCCGCGATGCGCTGGAGAAGGCCGGCCTCAAGGCGAAAGACATCGCCGCGATCGGCATCACCAACCAGCGCGAAACCACCGTGGTTTGGGACCGCGCCACCGGACAGGCCGTGCACCGCGCCATCGTCTGGCAGGACCGCCGCACCGCCGACATCTGCGCAAAACTCAAGGCCGAGGGCCATGAGCCGGCGATCTCGGCCAAGACCGGTCTCATTATCGATCCCTATTTCTCCGGCACAAAAGTCGCCTGGATCCTCGATCACGTGCCGGGCGCGCGCGAGCGCGCCGAGCGCGGCGAACTGCTGTTCGGCACCGTCGACTGCTATCTGCTGTGGCGGCTCACCGGCGGGCGAGTCCACGCCACCGACGCCACCAACGCCTCGCGCACGCTGCTGTTCAACATCCACACCGGCGCCTGGGACGACGACCTCGTCAACCTCTTGCGCGTGCCGCGCTCGATGCTTCCCGAAGTGAAGGATTCCTCCGCCCGCTTCGGCGAGAGCGCCGCCGATCTGTTCGGCGGCCCGATCGCGATCTCCGGCATTGCCGGCGATCAGCAGGCCGCGACCATCGGCCAGGCCTGCTTCGAGCCCGGCATGATGAAGTCGACCTACGGCACCGGCTGCTTCGCGCTGCTCAACACCGGCACCACGCCGGTGGCCTCGAAGAACAAGCTGCTCACCACCATCGCGTATCAGCTCGGCGGCCAGCGCACCTACGCGCTGGAGGGCTCGATCTTCGTCGCCGGCAGCGCGGTGCAGTGGCTGCGCGACGGGCTCGGTATCATCAAGCATGCCGCCGAGACCGGGCCGCTCGCCGACAAGTCGGACAGCATGCAGAGCGTCTATCTCGTGCCCGCCTTCGTCGGCATGGGCGCGCCGTACTGGAATCCGCGCGTGCGCGGCGCGCTGTTCGGGTTGACCCGCAACACCGGTCCGGCCGAGCTCGCGCATGCCACGCTGGAGAGCGTCTGCTACCAGACCTTCGATCTGTGGGCCGCGATGCGCACCGACTGGCCGGAGGCCAATGCCGCCAACACCGTGCTGCGCGTCGACGGCGGCATGACCGCCTCGGACTGGACCATGCAGCGCCTCGCCGATCTGCTCAACGCCCCGGTCGATCGCCCGATGATCCAGGAGACCACGGCGCTCGGGGCCGCCTATCTCGCCGGCCTCGATGCCGGCGTCTATCCGGAGCCCGCGAAGTTCGCCGACAATTGGCGGCTCGAGCACCGCTTCCGGCCGGCGATGAGCCAGGCAACGCGCGAGCGCAAGCTCGCCGGCTGGGCCCGCGCCGTGAAGGGCGTGCTGGCGAGCGACGAGGGGGAGTAGTAATGATCTGACGCTGCGGCAGCTCGCTGCACCTCTCCCGCTTGCGAGGGAGGTCGCATTGCATCGGAGATGCAATGCGGGTGGGGGCTCTCCCCGCATCATGACTAGTCCCATCGCGGCGAAACCCCCAACCCAGCCCTCTCAGCGCGAGCTTTGCTCGTCGCGACCCGCAAGCGGGAGAGGGGGCGCAGCGTCGCTGCCGCTCAATTCAATCTCGTCAAGTGCGCACAACAATCAATAACAACCATCGGAGAACAACATGAACACGGATCTCAACCGCGTCGCCAAGCTACTCGCTGCCGCGCTCTGTGCCGCAATACTCACCGCTCCCGCCACCGCGCGCGAGAAGCCGAGCCCGCTCGTCGCAGCGCGCGAGGTCAAGACCGACGTCGCGGGGCTGAAGGCGCCGGGCCAGATCCTGGTCGATGTCTGGGGCATTCCGCACATCTATGCCGGCAACGAGCACGACCTGTTCTTCCTGCAGGGCTTCAACGCCGCGCGCGACCGGCTCTGGCAGATCGATCTCTGGCGCAAGCGCGGGCTGGGCCTGCTGGCGAAGGATTTTGGCCCCGCTTATGCCGAGCAGGACAAGGCGCTGCGTCTGTTCCTCTATCGCGGCGACATGAATGCGGAATGGGCCGCCTATGGCCCGAAGGCGAAATCCTATGCGGAGGCGTTCGTCGCCGGCGTCAACGCCTACGTCGCCGACGTCCAGGCGGGCAAGCGCGCGTTGCCGATCGAGTTCAGGATCGCAGGTACGATGCCGGATTTGTGGTCGGCAGAGGATGTCGTGCGCGTCCGCAGCCATGGTCTGACGCGCAACGTCGCCTCCGAGGTGAAGCGCTCGCGGGTGGCCTGCGCTGCCGGCCTCGATGCCGATCGTTTCCGCGTCAAGCTGGAGCCGACCTGGACCACCAGGATTCCCGATGGCCTCGATCCCTGCAGCGTGCCGAAGGCGGTGCTCGCCGCCTACGATCTTGCCACGCGGCCGGTGAAGTTCGCCGCCCCGAAGGACCAGAAGGCGGCGCTGGCGCATGATCCCGACACGTACCTCGCCGAGGCCGACCAGCAGCGCGACACCATCGGCTCCAACAATTGGGTGATCGCGGCATCGCGCACCGCGACCGGACGTCCGATCCTCGCCAACGATCCGCATCGCGAGCACTCGGTGCCGTCGCTGCGCTACATCGTCGGCCTCAACGCGCCCGGCATTTCCGTGATCGGCGCCGGCGAGCCGGCGCTGCCGGGCATCTCGATCGGCCACAACGACACCATCGCGTTCGGGCTGACCATCTTCAACGTCGACCAGGAAGACCTCTACGTCTACGACCTCAACCCCGACAATCCGAACCAGTACCGCTACGGCACCGGCTGGGAGGACATGCGGATCGTGCATGAGAAGGAGGCGGTGAAGGGCGAGCCCGACCGCGACCTCGAGCTGAAGTTCACCCGCCACGGCCCGGTGATCTTCGTCGATGCCGACAGGAAGCATGCCTTCGCCGTGCGCTCGATCTGGTTCGAGCCGGGCACCTCGGCCTATTTCGGCTCGTCCGACTACATGACCGCGAAGTCGTGGGCCGGCTTCCTCGGTGCGATGCGGCGCTGGGGCGCGCCGTCGGAGAACCAGGTTTATGCGGATATCAGCGGCAATATCGGCTGGGTCGCCGCCGGCAAGACGCCGCGCCGCGCCAGTTTCGACGGCCTGATGCCGGTGCCCGGCGACGGCCGCTATGAGTGGCAGGGCTTTCTGTCGCTCGACGAATTGCCGAAGCTCTATCAGCCGAAGCAGGGTTTTATCGCCACCGCCAACCAGATGAACCTGCCGGCGGATTATCCGGTGGGTGAGCGCAGGGTCGGATTCGAATGGGCCGACAGCGCGCGCTGGCAGCGCATCACCGAGGTGCTGCAGGCCAACAGCAAGGTGACGCTGGCGGACGCGATGGCGCTGCAGAACGACGACACCGGCATGCTCGCGCGGCGCCTCGTCGCGCTGCTGAAGCCGCTCACGTCGGATGATGCGAACGTCAGGAAGGGCCTCGATCTGCTCAAGGCGTGGGATGCGCGCGACGCGGCGGACAGCGCGGCCGCCGCGGTCTACGAGGTGTGGATCGCAAACCATCTCGGCCCGGTGCTGCTCAAGACCACCGCGCCGAAGGCGGCCGAGCTGATCGCGCCGGAGGCCTCCAGCATCTCCGCCATTGTCGGCTATCTCGAAAAGCCGGACGCGGCGCTCGGTAGCGATCCCTCAGCCGAGCGCGACCGCGTGCTGCGCGACAGCCTCGGCGAGGCCGTCGCCGACGTTGCCGACAAGCTCGGTCCCGATGCGTCGACCTGGCGCTGGGGCCGGCTGCATGTCGCGCAATTCAATCACGCGCTGATGCCGCTCGCCGACAAGGCGACCGCGGCGCAGATGCAGGTCGGCCAACTTGCATTCGGCGGCGCCGCCAACGTGCCGCGCGCCGCCACCTATCGCCGTTCCGACTATCATCTGATCTCCGGCGCTTCATTCCGCATGGTGCTCGATGTCGGCAATTGGGATGCGAGCCGCGCCGTCAACACGCCGGGTCAATCCGGCGATCCCTTCAGCGGCCACTACCGCGACCTCGCGCCGCTGTGGGCGACGGGCCAGTATGTGCCGCTACTCTACAGCCGCGGCGCCGTCGAAGCCGCAACCGCGGAAGCGATCACGCTGACGCCGAGGTGAGAGGGCGAGTACGTCTCACCGGCTGCGCCACAAACTCCACCGTCGTCCCGGCGAAGGCCGGGACCCATAACCACGAATGCCGATTGCTTTGCGGTGCCGGGACCACAGCGCCGTTCAACAACGCAACCCTGTGGTTATGGGTCCCTGCTTCCGCAGGGACGACAGCGAGTGTGTAGCAAGCGCCGGCGCACCCTACCTCTCAAGCTTCTCCTGCACCTCAAGCATCGCGCGCAGCGTGTCGTCGCTGAGCTTGCCGTTCGGCGACGGCGCGCGCCGCTCGACGGTCTCGACCGGGCGCGCATGCTGCGGAACAACCGGCGTGCTGCGCATTGGTGCACCATCCTCGATGTCTGCGGCCTCGTCAGCCGCACGCACACCCAGCGCGTAACCGACGCCACGCCGGCGCCGCGCGGGCTTCGGCTTCGGTGGTGGCGGCGTAGTGATGATCGGCGGCAGCGTGTGATGGCGCGACACGGTCGATGCTCCGGGGGCCTCTCGACATCGAGCGCCTGATTCGCGCAAATCCCCACTGACAAATCGGTAACGTTGTTGCGCGGCGTTGCATTGCATCTGCGCAGTGACATGCCGATATTTCCCGACAGCAATATGGAACCAAAGGTCGCTTAATGCTGCTGCCCGACGGCTATTCCGACATCCCACACGGCAAAATCGCCGCTGTCGTCACACATCTGGAAATGACTGCGCGCCCGGCGCGGCGCGACGATCCGCCCGGCGCGTGGCGCCTGCGCAAGGTCGAGCCGCCCGCGCTCGACTGGTATCGCGATCTCTACCGCCGCGTCGGCGAGGAATGGCTGTGGTTCACCCGCACCGCGCTCGATGATTCCGATCTCGCCTCGAGGATCCACGCCCCCGGCAACGAGCTCTACGGGCTGGCCGTCGACGGCCAGGATGAGGGCCTGCTCGAACTCGATTTCAGCGTGCCCGGCGAATGCCAGCTGCTCTATTTCGGCGTCACCGCAAAATTCATCGGCACCGGCGCCGCGCGCTTCCTGATGAACCGCGCGCTCGAGATCGCCTGGTCGCGCGACGTCAGCCGCGTCTGGGTGCACACCTGCACCTTCGACCATCCTTCGGCCGTCGCGTTCTACCAGCGCTCCGGCTTTCGTCCGTTCCTGCGGCAGATCGAGGTGGCGGACGATCCGAGGCTCGACGGCAAACTGCCGCGCGATGCGGCGAGGCACGTGCCGGTGATTGGGTAGCTGCTCTGCCGTCGTCCCGGGCAAGCGTAAGCGCGACCCGGGACCCGTTGCGCACCAGGCAGGAACGGCACGCTGAGCGAGCACGGCTGCCTCAGCGGAATTAATGGCAGGCAATGCCTTACCGGAATGACTCCGCATGTTGCAACGCGACGCAACCCATCTAGGATGGTGCAAAGCGCAACCTTTGACCCGGCGTGGCCGCTCCCCTCGAATGCTTTTGCTTCGCGGCGCGGCTGGCCGCGGCATGACCGACGAGATGACAGATGTTTTTGATCGGCCAGTACGACTCGCCCTTTGTCCGCCGCACCGCGATCGCGCTGCGGCTTTATGGATTGCCGTTTGAGCACAAGCCGTGGTCGACGTTCGGCGATGCGGAGAAGGTTGCGGCCTACAATCCGGTGCGGCGGGTGCCGACGCTGGTGCTTGATGACGGCGAGGCGCTAATCGAGAGCGGCGCGATCCTGGATTATCTCGACGAGCTGGTCGGGCCGGACAAGGCGATGATTGCACGCTCGGGGCCCGAGCGGCGCAAGCATCTGCGCATCACGGCGCTGGCGACCGGGCTCGCCGACAAGGCGGTGAGCCTTGTCTATGAGCGCGTGCTGCGCAAGGAGCAGCTGAAGCTCTGGGTCGAGCGTTGCGAGGCGCAGATCGCTGGCGTGCTCGCGGTGCTGGAGCAGGAGCGCGCGGCGGTGCCGTCGCCATATTGGCTGGGGAATCGCATCGGCCATGCCGACATCGCGGTGGCCTGCGCGCTGCGCTTCACCGGCGAGGCGCATCCGCATCTGTTCGACGCGCGCTATCCGGCGCTCAAGGCCCACGCCGCGCGCTGCGAGGCGCTGCCGCCGTTCCAGGAGATCGTGCAGCCGCTGGCGCCGCCGAGCGGTTAGGGCGGCGTAGCGTCATCTCTCTCCGTCGTCATTCCCCGGTGCGCAATTGCGCACCGCAACACACTCAGTGTCGTCCCGGCGAAGGCCGGGACCCATAACCACCGCTGCAAATGGTTATGCGATGCTGGAACGGCCAGTCCCATCCGCAACATCCGCCGCGGCGTATCGGTCCCGGCCTTCGCCGGGACGACGGTCGAGAGAGAACCGCGCACGCGTCTGCGCCTCTGCGTGTCCTTTGCAACGCGTCCGCAACCTACTTCGCCCGCATCGCTTCCGGTGTATCCGGCTGCACGGACGGATGCGCCTTCGCGAACGCCGGCAGCGCCATGGCGGTCTCGTGGATGCGCTTCACGGTCGGCCAGGGCGACAGGCTGATCTGCTGGTTGATCGCCGCCGTGACGTGGCCGACCAGGCAGATGTCGGCAAGGGTCGGCGCATCGCCATGACAGAACCGGCCGGTTGCCTTGTGGCCGGCGAGGTGGCCCTCGAGCGCCGCCAGCGTCTCGATCGTCCAGTGCCGCCGCCACGCGTTCTGCTGGCTGTCGCGCAGATCGAGCTCGCGGTCGAGATAGCGGCGCAGGCGCGGCGTCAGCAGCGGATGGCCCTCGCAGGCGACGATCAGTGCCAGCCCGCGCACCCGGGCGCGGCCGAGCGCATCCGCCGGCAGCAGCGGCGGCGTCGGAAAAGTCTCGTCGAGCCAGTCGATGATCGCCAGCGACTGGAACAGCACCGTGCCGTCGTCGGTCACGAGCGCCGGCAGCGCCATCTGCGGATTGATCTTGCGATAGGCGTCGGTGCGATGCGCGTCCGCATCGAGATCGACGAAGACGACGTCGGCGGCCACGCCCTTGAGGTTGAGCGCAATCCGCACCCGAAAGCTCGCCAGCGATCGCCAGAAGGAGAAGAATTGCATGGAGTGCACCCCGCATTTCTTCCCCTCTCCCCTTGTGGGAGGGGGTGGACGCGATGCGGCAGCATCGCGGACGGTGAGGGGTCTGCCTCCGCGGATAGAGACCCCTCATCCGGCTCGCATCTGTCGATGCGAGCCACCTTCTCCCACAAGGGGAGAAGGGAAGAAAGAGCTATCCCGCCCCCACCTTCTTCTTGCGCCAGGCGAGGTGCACCGCGCAGGTGCAGCCCTGCGGATGCGAGGCCAGCTCCGCGTCGTTGGCAGGCGTCGCGGCGGGCGCGATCGCCGATCCCTTGGCGCCGTCCTGCGCGGGGATGTAGTTCAGCACCGGCGCCAGCCAGCGCTCGATCTCGGCGACCGTCATGGCCTTGCGCGCGGCATAGTCCTCGACCTGGTCGCGCTCGATCTTGCCGACGCCGAAATAGAAGCTCTCGGGGTGCGAGAAATACAGGCCCGAGACCGACGACCCCGGCCACATCGCAAAGCTCTCGGTCAGCTTCACGCCGGCGGTGTTCTCGGCATCGAGCAGCGCGAACAGCGTCCGCTTCTCGGTGTGGTCGGGCTGCGCCGGATAGCCGGGCGCCGGGCGGATGCCATCGTACTTCTCGAGGATCAATTCGTCCGCCGACCACGCCTCGTCGGGCGCATAGCCCCAGAACTCCTTGCGCACGCGCTGGTGCATGCGCTCGGCAAAGGCTTCCGCCAGGCGATCGGCCAGCGCCTTGCACAGGATCGAGGAGTAGTCGTCATTGGCGTTCTTGAAGCGGTCGGCGACCGCATCCTCGCCGATCCCGGCCGTGACCACGAAGCCGCCGATATAGTCGGCGATGCCGGTTTCCTTCGGCGCGATGAAATCGGACAGCGCGGCGTTGAAGCGGCCCTCGCGCTTCTCGAGCTGCTGGCGCAGCGTATGGAAGGTCGCGATCTTCCTGGCCCGGCTCTCGTCGGCATACACCTCGATGTCGTCGCCGACGGCGTTGGCCGGCCAGAAGCCGACGGTGGCGCGGGCGGTGAACCACTTCTCCTTGATGATGGTGTCGAGCATCTTGCGCGCGTCGGCATAGAGCGAGCGGGCGACTTCGCCGACCTTGGGATCGTCGAGAATCGCCGGGAAGCGGCCGGTCAGCTCCCAGGTCTGGAAGAACGGCGTCCAGTCGATGTAGTCGGCGAGCTCGGCGAGATCGTAGGCATCAAAGCTCTTCAGCCCGAAGAAGGCCGGCTTCTTCGGCGGCGCCGCCGCAAAGTCGATCGCGACCTTGTTGGCGCGGGCGTCGCCCAGCTTCAGCCGCTTCTTGTCGGCCTGGGCGCGGAAATGCGCCGTCGAGATCTTGGCGTATTCGGCGCGCACCTCGGCGGCGTAGGCCTGCTTCTTCTCGGCCGACAGCAGCGAGGAGGCGACGCCGACGGCGCGGCTCGCATCGTTGACATGCACGACCGGGCCGCCCGGATAGTTCGGGTCGATCTTCACGGCGGTGTGCACGCGGCTCGTGGTGGCGCCGCCGATCAGGAGCGGCAGGTTCATGCCCTGCCGTTGCAGCTCGCCGGCGAGGAAGCTCATCTCGTCGAGCGAGGGCGTGATCAGGCCGGACAGGCCGATGATGTCGGCGCCCTCGGCCTTCGCGGTCTCGATGATCTTGTTGGCGGGCACCATGACGCCGAGGTCGATGACCTCGAAATTGTTGCACTGGAGCACGATGCCGACGATGTTCTTGCCGATGTCGTGGACGTCGCCCTTCACCGTCGCGAGTACGATCTTGCCTGCGGCGTTGCGGCCGCCGGTGATGCCGTTGGCGAGGTTGCGGGCCTTCTCCTCCTCCATGAACGGCATCAGATAGGCGACCGCCTGCTTCATCACGCGGGCCGACTTCACGACCTGCGGCAGGAACATCTTGCCGTCGCCGAACAGGTCGCCGACCACGTTCATGCCGGCCATCAGCGGGCCCTCGATGACATCGAGCGGACGGGACGCGTTCTGGCGCGCGGCCTCGGTGTCGTCTTCGATGAACTCGGTGATGCCGTGCACCAACGCGTGCGACAGCCGCTTCTCGACCGGCCATTCGCGCCAGGTGAGATCCTGCTCCTTGGTCTGCTTCTCCTTGCCGCGGAACTTCTCGGCCAGCGCCAGGAGCCGCTCGGAGGCGCCGGGATCGCGGTTGAGGATCACGTCCTCGCAGGTCTGGCGCAGCTCGGGGTCGATGTCGTCATAGACGATCATCTGCCCGGCATTGACGATGCCCATGTCCATGCCGGCATGGATCGCGTGATACAGGAACACCGAGTGCATCGCCTCGCGCACCGGCTCGTTGCCGCGGAACGAGAACGACAGGTTGGAGACGCCGCCGGAGATGTGGGCGGCCGGCAGGTTCTGGCGGATCCAGCGCGTCGCCTCGATGAAATCGACGCCGTAATTGTTGTGCTCCTCGAGGCCGGTCGCGATCGCAAAAATGTTCGGATCGAAGATGATGTCCTCCGGCGGGAAGTCGAGCCGGCCGACCAGGATGTCATAGGCGCGCTTGCAGATTTCGGTCTTGCGCGCGAACGTGTCGGCCTGGCCGGTCTCATCGAACGCCATCACCACCACGGCGGCGCCGTGGCGCTTGGCGACCGTCGCTTCGTGCAGGAATTTCTCCTCGCCTTCCTTCATCGAGATCGAGTTCACGATCGGCTTGCCCTGGATGCACTTCAGGCCGGCTTCGATGACGTGGAATTTCGACGAGTCGACCATCACGGGCACGCGCGCGATGTCGGGCTCGGCGGCGACGAGGTTGAGGAACGTCACCATCGCCGCCTCAGAGTCGAGGAGACCCTCGTCCATGTTGACGTCGATGACCTGGGCGCCGTTCTCGACCTGGTCGCGCGCGACCTGCAGCGCGGCGGTGTAGTCGCCGGCGGTGATCAGCTTGCGGAAGCGTGCGGAGCCGGTGACGTTGGTGCGCTCGCCGACATTCACGAACGGGATGGCGTCGGTCAGCGTGAACGGCTCGAGGCCGGACAGCCTGAGCCGCGGTGCGATCTCGGGCACCACGCGCGGCTTGTGCGGGGCGACGGCCTTGGCGATCGCCGCGATATGGTCGGGCGTGGTGCCGCAGCAGCCGCCGACGATGTTGACGAGGCCGGCGGCGGCGAATTCGCCGATCAGCCGCGCCATGTAGTCCGGCGTCTCGTCATACTGGCCGAATTCGTTGGGCAGGCCGGCGTTCGGATAAGCACACACCAGCGTGTCGGCGACGCGGCCGATATCGGCGATGTGCGCCCGCAGATCCTCGGCGCCGAGTGCGCAGTTGAAGCCGATCGTGATCGGCTTGGCGTGCCGCACCGAATGCCAGAACGCCTCCGGCAATTGCCCGGAGAGCAGGCGGCCGGACTTGTCGGTGATGGTGCCGGAAATCATCACGGGCACGTCGATGCCGCGCTCCTCGATGATCTCGGAGATCGCGTACAGCGCGGCCTTGGCGTTCAGCGTGTCGAAGATGGTCTCAACTAGCAGCAGGTCGGCGCCGCCGTCGAGCAGGCCCTTGGCCTGTTCGCCATAGGCCTTGCGCAAATCGTCGAAGGTGACCGCGCGATAGCCGGGATTGGAAACGTCGGGCGAGATCGAGGCGGTGCGGTTGGTCGGGCCGAGCGCGCCGGCGACAAAGCGCGGCTTGCCGTCTTCGGCGCTCACCCGCTCGGCGGCGGTGCGCGCCAGGCGGGCGCCCTGCAGGTTCAGCTCATAGGCGAGGTCCGACATGTCGTAGTCGGCCTGCGCGATCGACGTCGAGGAGAAGGTGTTGGTCGCGACGATGTCGGCGCCGGCGCGCAGATATGCGGCGTGGATGTCCGTGATCGCAGCGGGCTGGGTCAGGATCAACAGATCGTTGTTGCCCTTGATGTCGCGGTGGAAGTCCGCAAAGCGCGCGCCGCGGAAAGCGGCTTCATCGAATTGCAGGCCCTGGATCATCGTGCCCATGGCGCCGTCGAGCACCAGGATGCGCTCGCGGGCAGCCGCGAGCAAAGCGTTACGCTTGGGGGAAACGGGAACGGACATGTGTCAGGCAGCTTTCTGGGCACCGTTCGGCCGGATGCCGAGCAGGTGGCTGATCGCGAACACGAGGTCCGCGCGGTTCATGGTGTAGAAGTGGAAGGTGTCGACGCCGTGCTTGAACAGCTTCTGCACCTGGCCGGCGGCGACGGTGGCGGCGACCAGCTTGCGGGTCTCGGCGTCGTTGTCGAGGCCCTCGAACTTCTCGGCGAGCCAGTCCGGCACGCTGGTACCGGCGCGGGTCACGAAATTGCGCGCCTGCTTGAAATTGTGCATCGGCATGATGCCCGGCACGATCGGAATCTCGATGCCGCGCGCGCGCACCCGGTCGACATAGCGGTGGTAGAGGTCGTTGTCGAAGAACACCTGGGTAATCGCGCGCGTCGCGCCGGCGTCGACCTTGGCCTTCAGCGTGTCGATATCGGCGTCGAAATCCTTCGCTTCCGGATGCTTCTCCGGATAGGCGGACACCGAGATCTCGATGTCGGCGTGCCGCCGCTTGATCCCGGCAACGAGCTCGGCCGAGCTCTGGTAGCCGTCCGGATGGGTGAAGTACGGCGTGCCGATGCCGCCGGGCGGATCGCCGCGCAGCGCGACGATGTGACGGACGCCGACCTCATGATAGCGGTCGACGATGTCGTCGATCTCGCCGCGCGAGGCGCTGACGCAGGTCAGATGCGCGGCCGGCAGCAGATCGGTCTCGCGCAGGATGCGAGTGATGGTCGAATGGGTGCGCTCGCGGGTCGAGCCGCCCGCGCCGTAGGTGACCGAGACGAAGTTCGGCGTCAGCGGCGCCAGGCGATTGATCGTCTCCCAGAGATTGCGCTCCATCTCTTCGGTCTTCGGCGGGAAGAACTCGAAGGAGATTTTCGGCGCCTTGGGCGCACGCGGTGCGTTATGCACGGAGGAAATGGTCTCGGTCATGATACGCAAAGGCTCCGCAACTGGAGGGCAGACGTCCGGCCTGGATATGAAGGCCCTAAGATAAGCCAAACGCGTGGGATCAAACAGCCCATCGGATATGGGAAATTGCCCATTCGTGGCGTAGATTCGACAAAAACTGACTATCGAGAACGTCAGGTGGGCAAGTCATTGGTTCCACGACAATAGAATTAATATGTTGAAAATACTGATATAATAACGAATTTCCAAGTGATTAGAGGTCGAAATCGATAGTGGGTAGCTTGGTGCATCAATGAATCGTCGTATATCGTCCCAAAATCAGCGGCTGCCGGCGCCGACGTTTCGCTGCGGGACTGGTCTGCGCGGCCGGGGCCTTTGTCGCCTCGTGGCACCACACTAGGTTGACGGCCATGATTCCGCTCTCCGTCCTCGACCTGTCCGTCGTCACCACTGGCACCAGGCCGGCCGCTGCGCTCCGCAACAGCATCGATCTGGCGCGCCATGTCGATGGTCTCGGCTACACACGTTATTGGCTCGCCGAGCACCACAACCTCGCTTCCGTCGCGAGCCCGGCGCCCGATCTGATGATCGGGCAGATCGCGGCGGTGACGCAGCATATCCGTGTCGGCTCCGGCGGCGTGATGCTGCCCAACCATGCGCCGCTGGTGGTCGCCGAACGCTTCAAGATGCTGGAGGCGCTGTTTCCCGGCCGCATCGATCTCGGCCTCGGCCGCGCGCCCGGCACCGACGGCGCCACCGCCTACGCGCTGCGCAGCCGGCTCGATCGCCGCGAGGGCGATGATTTCCTCGAGCGGCTGCACGAGCTGACCTTGTGGGAGACGCGCGATTTCCCACCCGGCCATCCCTACAACAATGTGGTGGCGATGCCGGACGACTCGCCGCTGCCGCCGATCTGGCTGCTCGGCTCGAGCGATTATTCCGCCGAGCTCGCCGCACAGGTCGGGATGGGCTTTGCGTTCGCGCATCATTTTGCCACTCACGACGCAATTGCGGCGATGACGAACTACCGCGCGCATTTCAAGCCGTCGGGCTGGCGCGCGACGCCGCAGTCGATCCTGGCAGTCGCCGTCGTCACGGCGGAGACCGACGCGGAAGCCGAGCGGCTTGCGATGTCGATGGATCTCAACCGGCTGCGCCGCGACCGCGGCCAGTATCTGCCGCTGCCTAGCGTCGAGGAGGCAGAAGCCTATCCCTACACCGACGCCGAGCGCGCCTCGATCGCGCGCAACCGCGCCCGCCTCTTCGTCGGCAGCCCTGCAACTGTGATGACGAAGCTGCAGCCGCTGATCGCGGCGACCCAGGCCGACGAGCTGATGGTGATATCAGCGGTCTACGACCACGCGGCGCGGAAGAAGTCGTACAGCCTGCTCGCCGAGGCGTTCGGGCTTGCGAAGAGGGCGGCCGTTTCGTGATCGTCGTCCCGGCGAAAGCCGGGACCCATACGCCGCGGCCCCCGTTGTTGCGCAAACTGGTTGTCGCCTTTGCTGCCTACCAACATCGGTGGTTATGGGTCCCGGCTTTCGCCGGGACGACCCCGTAGAGAGGCTGCGCTCGCCTGGTCTAATCCTGCGTCTCGCTGAAGGTGGCGCGGAACGGGTGGCCGGGATAGACGCCGACGATGCGGAATTCGCGCGAGAAGAATTTCAATTCCTCGATCGCAAAGGCGAGCCCGCGGTCGTCGGGGTGACCGTCGACATCGGCATAGAATTGCGTGGCGAAGAAATTGCCGTCGACCATGTAGCTTTCGAGCTTGGTCATGTTGACGCCGTTGGTGGCAAAGCCGCCCAGCGCCTTGTAGAGCGCGGCGGGCAAGTTGCGCACCCGGAAGACAAAAGTCGTGACCAGCGGTCCCGAGCCCTGCGCGGCCCATTTCGCCTCGCGCGCCAGCACCACGAAGCGGGTGGTGTTGTGGGCCTCGTCCTCGATGTCCTCGGCGAGAATGTCGAGGCCGTAGATATCGGCGGCGAGGCGGGAGGCGATCGCCGCCACGCTCTTGTCGCCGCGCTCGGAGATGTCGCGGGCGCTGCCGGCGGTGTCGGCGGCGACGATCGGCTTGATGCCGAGCCTGCGGATGACGCGGCGGCACTGGCCGAGCGCGTGGACGTGGCTCTCCACGCTCTTGATGTCGGCGAGCTTGGTGCCCTTGATCGCCATCAGCTGGTGGCGGATCGGCAAGAACCATTCGCCGACGATGAACAGGCCCGAGGCCGGCAGCAAATGATGGATATCGGCGACGCGGCCGGCGACCGAATTCTCGATCGGGATCATGCCGAGATCGGCCTCGCCCGAGGAAATCGCCGCCAGCGCGTCCTCGAAGGTTGGGCAGGGCATCGGCTCGGCGTCGGGATAGGCCTCGACGATCGCGATATGGGAATTGGCGCCAGGCTCGCCCTGGAACGCGATTTTCAGCTTCTTGGTCATGGGTGGCCTTTTACCAGCCGGTCAGGCTTTGGAAAGTATTCTGCGGGCGGTTTCGAGATCGGCCGGGGTGTCGACGCCGCGCGGGACGGTATCGACGATGGTGATGTCGATCCGCATCCCGGCTTCCAGCGCGCGCAACTGCTCGAGCTTTTCCTGCTGCTCCAGCGGCGAGGGCGGCAGCGCTACGAACCGCTCCAGCGCGGCGCGGCGATAGGCGTACAGGCCGATATGATGGTAGCGCGGCCCGTCGCCATAAGGCGCGGTGGTGCGGGTGAAATACAGCGCGCGCAACCGGTTCGGCCCGATCGGCGAGCCGACCGCCTTGACGACGCTGGGCGCCTGATCCTCCTCCTCGCTATGGATGCGCGAGGCCAGGGTCGAGATGTCGACTGCGGGATCGTCAAGCGCCGGCATCACGCTGCGGATGGTCTCGGGGGTGATGGTCGGAAAATCGCCCTGCAGATTGACCACGATCTCGGCACGGCCGCCCGGGTCGAGGGTCGTCATCGCTTCATAAATCCGGTCCGAGCCGGACGGGTGGTCGGGGCGGGTCATCACGACCTCGCCTCCGGCAGCCTTCACCGCCGTAGCGATCTCGGCCGTGTCGGTGGCGACCGCAACCCGGCCGATGCCTGCCGCCTCGGCGCGCCGCAGCACATGGACGATCATCGGCACGCCGGCGATCTGGAGCAGCGGTTTTCCTGGCAACCGGGTGGCGGCCATGCGGGCCGGAATCAGCACCAAGGTACGGGGTTGGGTCATTCGTGTCGGGGCCCGTCCGGCCTGCGGAAATTGCCGGGGAGGAGGTTGAATTCGGCGCGTTTATACGGGTTGCCAGAGCGCGGGCAAACCGATATCTCAACCCTGCTTGGGGCGGTGCGATAAGGCCGATTCCCAGGTCTTTCCCCGCGGCCGTATTCCCGGCCTGAAGTCGACATTCAAGGCCCGGAGCCTGACCCAAAATGGACTCCTTCGAACTCAACAAAATCCTCGGTGCGGTTCTCGGCACCTGCATCGTCGTCCTGGTGATGAGCTTTGCCGCCAGCGCGAAATTCGCGCCGAAGCTGCCGGAGAAGCCGGGTTTTGAGATCGCGGTGAAGGAAGAGTCCCATGGCGGTGGCGGCGAGGCCGCTGCGGCCGCATCCGAGCCGATCGAGAAGCTGCTGCAGACCGCTTCGGTCGAGAAGGGCGCGGCGGCCGCCAAGAAGTGCCAGGCCTGCCACACCTTCGAGAAGGGCGGTCCCAACCGCGTCGGCCCGAACCTGTTCGGCGTCGTCGGCGAGAAGAAGGGCGAGGGCCGCGGTTTCAATTTCTCGGCCGCGATGAAGGGCAAGGGCGGCGAATGGTCGTTCGACGACCTCAACAAGTTCCTGACCAACCCGAAGGGCTTCATCCCGGGCACCGCGATGGGCTTCGCCGGCGTGCCGAAGGACAGCGAGCGCGCCGACATCATCGCCTATCTGAATTCGAACTCGGAGCACCCGGCTCCGCTCCCGACCGCCTCGAAGTAACGATTTGCTTCGCGCAAGCATGCGGATGAAACGGCCAGGCAATGCCTGGCCGTTTTCGCATGGGGAATCCGCTGTCGCGGGGTTGTTATCGGGACGTTTCGCCGCACCGATATTGTTCCCGGGCCAATATCATGAGGAAAAAGCAACGTAATTTGTCGAACCGTTGCCTTATATTGGGTCCCATGTAAGCGGGGCCGCAAGCAGGAAGACCGAATTTGGCGATCACCCGACGACACCTCCTTCAAGGCAGCGCACTGGCGGCAATGGCTCCGGCGCTCGGACTCTCCCCCGGCCTGTCGGCGATCACGCCGGCCTTCGCCGACGATGCCCCCAACGGGCTGAAATGGCGGCACGGCCTCTCGACCTACGGCGAAATCAAATATCCCGCCGACTTCAAGCGCTACGACTACGTCAAGCCGGACGCGCCGAAGGGCGGCGTGGTGCGGCTGTTCCAGCCCGGCACCTATGACAGCTTCAACCTCGTCGTTGCGGGGTTGAAGGGCTCCGTCTCGGCGGCTGTCGCCCGCATCTACGACTCGCTGATGGAGGCCTCGCTCGACGAGCCCGATACCTATTACGGCGAACTCGCCGAGGCGGCAGCCTTTCCCGATGATTTCTCATACGTGATCTACCGCCTGCGGCCCGGATCACGCTGGCACGACGGCAAGCCGGTCACGCCGGAGGACGTGATCTTCTCCTTCGAGGCGTGGAAGGCGAACAGCCCGATGTTCAGCGCCTACTACCGGCATATCGTAAAGGCCGAGAAGATCGGCGATCGCGACGTCAAGTTCACATTCGACAGCGCAGGCAACCGCGAGCTGCCGATGATTACCGGCCAGCTCACTATTTTGCCCAAGCATTGGTGGGAAGGCACCGACGCGCAGGGCAAGAAGCGTGACATCACCGCGAGCACGCTGGAGCCGCCGCTCGGCTCGGGTCCCTATCGGATCAAGGAGTTCGTCGCCGGGCGGTCGGTCGTGCTCGAGCGCGTCAAAGTCTACTGGGGCAAGGACATTCCGATCGCGATCGGACAGAACAATTTCGACGAGCTGCGCTACGAATATTTCCGCGACGACACCGTCGCGCGCGAGGCGCTGAAGGCCGACCAGTTCGATTGGTACAACGAGCGTAGCGCCAAGGAATGGGCGTCGGCCTACGACGTGTCGCCGGTGCGTGAGAAGCGGCTGCTCAAGGAGCTCTTCACCGTTCGCAACCAGGGTCGGATGCAGGGCTGGGTGTTCAACCTGAGGCGCCCGAAATTCGCCGATGCCAGGCTGCGCCGCGCCTTCAACTACGCGTTCGATTTCGAAGAGATGAATCGCGTGCTCTCGACCGGCGAGTATCATCGCGATTCAAGCTATTTCGACGGCATCCCCGATCTGATGGCGACCGGCCTGCCGGAAGGCAAGGAGCTCGAGATCCTGGAGACGGTGCGCGACAAGGTGCCTCCGGAAGTCTTCACGACGCCCTACAAGGATCCGGTCGGCGGCACGCCGGAGAACGTGCGCGCCAATCTGCGCGAGGCGACGCGGCTGTTGAAGGAAGCAGGCTTCGAGATCCGCGATCGCAAGCTCATCGATTCGTCCGGTCAGCCGTTCACGGTCGAGATACTCGGCAACAGCGGCGATTCCGGCATGGAGCGGATTGCGCTGTTCTACAAGCCGAGCCTTGAGCGCCTCGGCATCACCGTCAATCTGCGTGCCGTGGACACGGTGCAGTATCAGAACCGGGTCCGCGAATACGATTTCGAGATGGTGACCCAGGTCTGGGGCCAGTCGATCTCGCCCGGCAACGAGCAGCGCGACAATTTCGGCTCGCAGGCGGCCGACCGGCCAGGCTCCAACAATCTTCCCGGCATCAAGAATCCGGCGGTCGATGCCATCATCGAGCGCATCATCTTCGCCACCAGCCGCGCCGATCAGGTCGCCGCCGCCAAGGCGCTGGACCGGGTCTTGCTCTGGAACTTCTATCTTGTTCCACACTTCAATTACGACAAGCAGCGCTACGCGTACTGGGATCGCTTCAGCCATCCCGACCCGCTGCCGAAATACGCTGTTTCGGGATTCCCAAATCTTTGGTGGTACGACGCCGACAAGGCGGCCAAGCTCAAGCGTTCATAGAACTCAAGGATTCGCGCATGGCGCTATTCTCCCGTCGGCACGCACTCGGTCTCGGCATCGGTGCGTTGGGTGCTGCAGGCTTGCGTGCTGCACCGGCGGTGGCCGACAACGGAACCGAGATGCACGGCATGTCGGTGTTCGGCGACCTGAAATATCCGGCGGATTTCAAGATCTTCGACTACGTCAATCCGAAGGCGCCGAAGGGCGGGGCGTTCTCGGTGATCCCGTGGGTGCGCGGTTACAACCAGTCCTACTACACCTTCAATTCGCTGAATGCCTACGTCCTCAAGGGCGAAGGCGCGCAGGGCATGGACATGACGTTCGCGACGCTGATGTCGCGCGCCAATGACGAGCCCGACGCCATGTACGGCTATGCCGCGAAGTCGGTGCAGATTTCGCCGGACAAGCTGACCTACCGCTTCACCATGCGCCCCGAGGCGCGCTTCCATGACGGCTCGAAGCTGACCGCGCAGGACGTCGCCTTCTCGCTCAATACGCTGAAGGAAAAAGGCCACCCGCTGATCCAGGTGCAGCTGCGCGACTTCGTCAAGGCCGAGGCGCCCGATGACGCGACCGTGGTGGTGACCTTCGCCGCGGGGCGCGCGCGCGACGTGCCGCTCTATGTTGCGGGCCTGCCGATTTTCTCCAAGGCCTATTACGCGAACCGGTCCTTCGAGGACTCGACGCTCGATGCGCCGCTCGGCTCGGGGCCGTACAAGGTCGGCCGGTTCGAGGTCAACCGCTACGTCGAATTCGACCGCATCAAGGACTGGTGGGGCGCCGAGCTGCCGGTCAATCGCGGCAGCTACAATTTCGACACCGTGCGCTACGAATTCTATCGCGACCGCGATGTGGCGTTCGAGGGCTTCACCTCGAAGAGCTATCTGTTTCGCGAGGAGTTCACCGCGCGCGTCTGGGCGACACGCTACGATTTCCCCGCCGTGAAGGATGGTCGCGTCAAGCGCGAGACGCTGCCCGACGATACGCCGTCCGGCGCACAGGGCTGGTTCATCAACACGCGCCGCGACAAGTTCAAGGATCCACGCGTGCGCGAGGCGCTGATCTGCGCCTTCGACTTCGAGTGGACCAACAAGACCATCATGTACGATGCCTATGCGCGCACCGTCTCGCCGTTCCAGAACTCGGATATGGTGGCGGACGGGCCTCCCTCGCCGGAGGAGCTGGCGCTGCTCGAGCCGTTCCGCGGCCAGGTGCCCGACGAGGTGTTCGGCCTGCCGTTCGTGCCGCCGATGTCCGACGGTTCCGGCCAGGATCGCGCGCTGCTGCGCAAGGCGGTGCAACTGCTCAACGAGGCCGGCTGTGTCGTCAAGGACGGCAAGCGCGTGCTGCCGAACGGCGAGCCCATCACCATCGAGTTCCTCAACGACGAGCCCTCGCTGCAGCCGCACCATGGGCCTTACATCAAGAACCTCGGCACGCTCGGCATCGCGGCGACGTTCCGCCTGGTCGACGCGGTGCAGTACCGCGCTCGGGTGGAAGACTTCGATTTCGACATGACCATGCAGCGCTTCAGCTTCTCGGCGACGCCCGGCGACAGCATGCGGCCGTTCTTCTCCTCGCACGCCGCGAAGACCAAGGGCTCCTACAATCTCGCGGGCATCGCCAATCCCGCGATCGACGTGCTGATCGAGAAGATCATCGGTGCCAACAGCCGCCATGAGCTGACGATCGCCTGCCGCGCCTTCGACCGCGTGTTCCGCGCCGGCCGCTACTGGGTGCCGCAATGGTACCGCAACACGCATCCGATCGCCTATTGGGACCAGTTCGGCCATACCGAGAAGCTGGCGAAATACGCCCAGGGCGTCGGCGCCCCGGAGAACTGGTGGTATGATGCGGCCAAGGCCGCGAAGCTCGAGCAGGCGAAGTAGCCGATGAGCGCCTATATCGCCCGACGTATCTTCCTGATGCTGCCGACGCTGCTCGGCATCCTGTTCGTCTCCTTCGTGGTCGTGCAGTTTGCCCCCGGCGGTCCGGTCGAGCGTGTCATCGCGCAGATCAACGGCGCCGACACCGGCGGCACGTCGCGCGTGTCGGGAGGCGGCGGCGATTTCGGCGCGCAGCGCGGCCAGGGCGCGGGCGCAGGCGCGGCCATCAACTCGAAATACCGCGGCGCGCAGGGCCTCGATCCTGATTTCATCAAGAAGCTCGAGGTGCAGTTCGGCTTCGACAAGCCTGCGCCGGAGCGGTTCGCGCTGATGGTGTGGAATTTCGCGCGGTTCGATTTCGGCAATAGCTATTTCCGGAGTGTCAGCGTGCTGCAGCTGATCAAGGAGAAGCTGCCGGTCTCGATGTCGCTCGGCATCTGGATGACGCTGCTGACCTATCTGATCTCGATCCCGCTCGGTATCCGCAAGGCGGTGCAGGACGGCTCGCGGTTCGATACCTGGACCTCGGCGGTGATCATCATCGGCTTTGCGATACCGGGCTTCCTGTTCGCGATCCTCCTGATCGTGCTGTTTGCCGGCGGCTCATTCCTCAATATCTTCCCGCTGCGCGGCCTGACTTCGGACGGCTGGGCGCAATTCCCCTGGTACTGGAAGATCATCGACTATTTCTGGCACCTGACGCTGCCGCTGGTGTCGATGGCGCTCGGCGCCTTCGCCACCATGACCCTGCTGACCAAGAACTCGTTCCTCGATGAGATCCGCAAGCAATATGTGATGACCGCGCGCGCCAAGGGTTGCAGCGAGCGCCAGGTGCTGTACGGCCACATCTTCCGCAACGCCATGCTGATCGTGATCGCCGGCTTCCCCGGCGCGTTCATCCACGCGTTCTTCTCCGGCTCGCTGCTGATCGAAACCATCTTCTCGCTCGACGGGCTCGGCCTGCTTGGCTTCGAGAGCGTGTTGAACCGCGACTATCCGGTGGTGTTCGGGACGTTGTTCATCTTCTCGCTGGTCGGGCTGGTGGTCAATCTGCTCTCCGATCTCGCCTATATGTGGATCGATCCTCGGATCGATTTCGAAGCGCGGGAGGTCTGATGACGATGCTCGCGCCCCAACCGGTCGAGACCTCGACGCAATCGCCGCTCGGCGAGGCGGTGCCCGCGACGCGGCATGGCTTTTCGCCGTCGCCGCTGAACAGGCGGCGCTGGCAGAACTTCAAGGCCAATCGCCGCGGCTACTGGTCGTTCTGGATCTTCCTCGTGCTGTTCGTGGCGTCGCTGTTCGCCAATTTCATCGCCAACGACAAGCCGCTGATGGTCAAATATGACGGCCGCCTCTACTGGCCGGTGATCTTCACCTACGCCGAGACCACGTTCGGCGGTGACTTCGAGACCGCGGCCGATTATCGCGATCCCTATTTGCAGAAGCAGATCGCCGCCAAGGGCGGCAGCATGATCTGGCCGCCGATCCGTTACTCCTACGACAGCCGCAACCTCGACCCGCCGACGGCGGTGCCGTCGAAGCCGACCTGGCTCCTGACCGAAGAGCAGTGCAAGGACGTGGTGAAGCGGAAGGGACTGACCGGGTGCCGCGACCTCGAATACAACTGGCTCGGCACCGACGATCAGGGCCGCGACGTGGTCGCGCGGCTGATCTACGGCTTCCGCATCTCGGTGCTGTTCGGCCTGACGCTGACCATCCTGTCCTCGATCATCGGCATCGCCGCCGGCGGCGTGCAGGGCTATTTCGGCGGCTGGACCGATCTCTTCTTCCAGCGGCTGATCGAGATCTGGACCGCGATCCCCTCGCTCTATCTGCTGCTGATCATCTCGGCGGTGCTGCCGCCGGGCTTCTTCATCCTGCTCGGAATCCTCCTGCTATTCTCCTGGGTCTCGCTGGTCGGCCTGGTGCGCGCCGAGTTCCTGCGCGGCCGCAATTTCGAATACATCCAGGCGGCGCGCGCGCTTGGCGTCTCCAACGGCGTGATCATGTTCCGCCATCTGCTGCCGAACGCGATGGTCGCGACCATGACGTTCCTGCCCTTCATCGTCTCGTCCTCGGTGATGACACTGACGGCGCTGGATTTCCTCGGCTTCGGCCTGCCGCCCGGTTCGCCCTCGCTCGGCGAGTTGCTGTCGCAGGGCAAGGCCAATGTGCAGGCGCCGTGGCTCGGCCTCACCGGATTCTTCTCGGTCGCGATCATGCTGTCGCTCCTGATCTTCATCGGCGAAGCCGCGCGCGACGCCTTCGATCCACGCAAGACGTTCTCGAAGGGCTGAGGCATGGACGCGATCAACCAGCCTTTGCTCGATGTCCGCGATCTCTCGGTCGCCTTCGGCCGCGCGCTTGCGGTCGACGGCATCTCGTTCTCGATCAAGCGCGGCGAGTGCGTCGCGCTGGTCGGCGAATCCGGTTCGGGAAAATCCGTCAGCGCGCTGTCGGTGCTGAAGCTGCTGCCCTATCCGACGGCATCGCATCCCAGCGGCGCGATCCGCTTCCGCGGCCGCAACCTCTTGACCGCGTCCGATCAGGAGATGCGCGAGGTCCGCGGCAACGACATCTCGATCATCTTCCAGGAGCCGATGACCTCGCTCAATCCGCTCCAGACCATCGAGACCCAGATCGGCGAGATCCTGTCGCTGCACAGGGGCGTCAGTGGCGCGGCGGCGCGGGCGCGGACGCTGGAGCTACTGGGCCAGGTCGGCATCCCCGAGCCGGAGACGCGGCTCAAGAGCTATCCGCACCAATTGTCCGGCGGCCAGCGCCAGCGCGTGATGATCGCGATGGCGCTTGCCAACGAGCCCGATCTGTTGATCGCGGACGAGCCGACCACCGCGCTCGACGTCACCGTGCAGGCGCAGATCCTGGCGCTGCTGGCCGAGATCAGGGCGCGGCTCGGCATGAGCCTCTTGTTCATCACCCACGACCTCGGCATCGTCCGCCGCATCGCCGACACGGTCTGCGTGATGAACAACGGCAAGATCGTCGAGCAGGGTCCGGTCGAGCAGGTCTTCACCGCGCCGAAGCACGCCTATACCCAGGCGCTGCTCGCGGCCGAGCCGAAGCCCGATCCGGCGCCGCCGCAGCCGGGCGCAGCGGTCGTGATGTCGGCGGACAATCTCAAGGTCTGGTTTCCGATCAAGCGCGGGCTGTTGCGCTCGACCGTCGGCCACATCAAGGCGGTCGATGGCGTCAGCCTCGCGGTGCGCAAGGGCGAGACGCTCGGCGTGGTCGGCGAATCCGGCTCCGGCAAGACCACGCTCGGGCTCGCGCTGCTTCGGCTGATTTCGTCCGATGGTCCGATCGTGTTCCTCGGCAACGACATCCAGGGCCTGCGCTTCAAGCAGATGCGGCCGTTCCGCCGCGACATGCAGATCGTGTTCCAGGATCCGTTCGGCTCGCTCAGCCCGCGCATGTCGGTGGCCGACATCATTGCCGAGGGCCTCGAGGTGCACCAGAAGCAGCTGTCGCGCGAGGAGCGCGAGGCGCGGGTGATCAAGGCTTTGAAGGATGTCGGGCTCGATCCCGACTGGCGCTTCCGCTATCCGCACGAATTCTCCGGCGGCCAGCGCCAGCGCATCTCGATCGCGCGCGCGGTCGTGCTGGAGCCGAATTTCGTCGTGCTGGACGAGCCGACCAGCGCGCTCGACATGCTGCTGCAGGCCCAGATGGTCGACCTGCTGCGCGACCTGCAGCGCAAGCGCGACCTCACCTACATGTTCATCTCGCACGATCTGCGCGTGGTCGCCTCGCTGGCGAGCCATTTGATCGTGATGAAATCCGGCAAGGTCGAAGAGGAAGGACCGGCCTCCGAGCTGTTCAAGAACCCGAAGAGCGACTACACCCGCGCGCTGTTCGCCGCCGCGTTCCGCATCGAAGCGGCCGGCGACGGGGCGGTGGCGACGTAATCTTGTAGGATGGGTAGAGCGAAGCGAAACCCATCATTCATCCGCGCGGAAGCAGCTTGATGGGTTTCGCTGCGCTCTACCCATCCTACGGCATCTCGCTTCTAGTCCCACGTCGTCCTGAGGTGCGAGCCTTGCGGCGCAATTGCGCCGCTGGGCGAGCCTCGAAGGATGCGTGGCCCGAGCGGGGCCGTCGATCCTTCGAGACGCACGCGAGGGCGCGCTCCTCAGGATGACGGGGGTGGATATTGCCTAAAGCCGCTTGATCGCGAGGACCTCGCTGCCGGCCGCTCTGATCCGTGCGATCGCGGCGTGCGTGTTCTCCACCGCCGTTGCCATGTGATGCGCGTTGGCGTGCACGATCGTCGTCGCGTCGCGCACGATCGCGACATGGCCCTTCCAGAAGATCAGGTCGCCGCGCTGCAGCTGCTTGGATTCCGCCGCCGTCAATTCGCGGCCGAGCCCGTCCTGCTGCATGTCGCTGTCGCGCGGGCAGCCGGTGCCGGCGGCGGTCAGCGCGATCTGCACCAGGCCGGAGCAATCGATGCCGAGGCTCGACTTGCCGCCCCACAGATACGGAGTGCCGACGAATTGCTCGGCGATCGCGACGAAATCACCTGCCATCGTGTCGAGCGACGCGAGATGCTGGCGCGGCAGGTGCCAGCCTTCGCGGGTCATCGCGAACGCATCGTCCTCGCGGACGATCGCAAGCTTCGTCCCCAGCGCCGGCGCCTCGACCGGCGGCAGCTTGATCGACGGGCCCGGAAACGCCAGCGTGCGCGGCGCCGTCACCTTGTGCGTCGGGGCGGCGCCGGGCGTCGTCAGCGCGGCCTCCGGAATCCAGCCGACATAGCCATCATCGGCAAGCTGGCCCCAGGCCCAGCCTTCGCCGTTGCGATCGTAGACCGTGATCCGCTCGCCGCGGAGCGCCTGCGTCATCTGTTCGGCATCGGCCGCGGGGGCCTGGCGCAGCGGCGCAATGGCCTCGCCGACCTCGAGCGTCTCGCCTTCGACGAAGCGCAAGGCCTTGACCTTGCCCTCGAGATATTTCGCCGCGAGGTCGTCGCGGGCCGGCGTCAGACGGGGGTCATGCATAGCGCTGGCTCAGCAATTTGTAGATCGCGCGCGCGGCCTGGCACTCGCCGCCTTCGGGACGGCCGGGCTTTGCCGACGGCGTCCAGCCGTAGATGTCGACGTGCAGCCAGCTCCTCGCGTGCTCGACGAAGCGCTGCAGGAACAGCGCGCAGGTGATCGAGCCCGCGAAACCGCCCGACGGAGCGTTGGTGATGTCGGCGGTCTTGGAGTCGAGCCAGGCGTCGTAGGCCGGCCATAGCGGCATCCGCCACAAAGGGTCGTTCTCGCTCTTCGCACAAGATGCGACGTCGCCGGCAAGCGCCTCGTCATTGGTGTAGAACGGCGGCAGATCCGGGCCCAGCGCCACCCGCGCGGCGCCGGTCAGCGTGCCCAGGTCGACCAAAAGATCGGGCGTCTCCTCGTCGGCGAGCGCCAGCGCGTCGGCGAGCACCAGCCGCCCTTCGGCGTCGGTGTTGCCGATCTCGACCGTGATGCCCTTGCGCGACTTGAAGATGTCGAGCGGGCGGAACGCGTTGCCGGCAACCGCGTTCTCGACCGCCGGGATCAGCACGCGCAGCCGCAGCTTCAGCTTGGCGTCCATCACCATCTGGGCCAGCGCCAGCACGTTGGCGGCGCCGCCCATGTCCTTCTTCATGATGAGCATGCCGCTCGAAGGCTTGAGATCGAGCCCGCCGGTATCGAAGCAGACGCCCTTGCCGACCAGCGTCACCTTCGGATGGGCGGGGTCGCCCCAGCTCAGCTCGACCAGCCGCGGCGGCCGAGTCGACGCCATGCCGACGGCGTGGATCAGCGGAAAGTTCTGCGCGAGTTCGTCACCGTCGATGCAATTGAAGGCCGCACCGAACCGCGTCGCGAGGTCGCGCGCCACGTCCGCGAGCTCGGCCGGCCCCATGTCGTTGGACGGCGTGTTGATGAGGTCGCGCGCCAGCGCCGCGGCATCCGCCATCCGGGTGATCTCCGCCGTGTCGACGCCGTCGGGCGGCACCAGGCGGACCTCGGGGACCTTGTTCGCGCGATAGCGGCCGAAGCGATAGCAGCCGAGCGCGAAGGCGAGTGCGGCAAGTCTGGTGTCATGCGGTGCATTGGCGAACCGATAGACGCCCGGCGGCAGCAGGCCGGGCAGGGCGCCGGGCCGGAACGGATCGCGCGCCTTGTGGTCGGCGTCCTCGAGACCGAACAGCACCTGCGCGATGCCGCCGTCTGCCCCCGGCAGGACGAGCAATTTGCCGGGCTTGGCCGCAAAGTCATTGGCCGCCGCGAACTGGCACGCCGGCGCCGGCAGCTCGCTCCGGATCGCATCCCATGTCGCCTTGGTGACGAAGGTGATCGGCGTGGCGGCGGTCGTGGGGGCAGTCTCGAACACGGATGGCATGCGCGGCTCTCGGCTGTTCTGGCGTCGTTGGTGGGCTACTACACGCCTTTCGCGACGGATGGTAGCGCGCCAACGGTTCACGCGCCGTGCAGGACCGGAACCGGAGAGGCGGCTGCCGGTGCCGCCAGTTAACCAGACGTTAGGGTTAACAGTCTATTGCTGGCACGCTCGGCTGGAACCGTTCGCCCGATTTCGTGAGTCACAGTGCCATGCGTCGACAGTCCAATCTGACCCGGCATCTCGCTTCCGCAGCCCTCCTGGCGGTCCTGGCCGCAGGGCTTGGCGGTTGCCAGACCATGTCCGACGTGGCGGGATCGATCACGTCCCGGTCCGATCCCACGCCCGATGATCCGCGCCGCGCCGTCGAGGTCTACGGCGAGCGCTATCGCAAGAATCCCAAGGATGTCGCCGCCGCGGTCGGCTATGGCCAGGCCCTGCGCATGACCGGACAGCGCTCGCAGGCCTGCGCCGTGCTCGAGCAGGCCACGATCGCCAACCCCGGCAACAAGGCGCTGCTCGCCGCCTATGGCCGCGCGCTGGCCGACAACGGCAATTCGCAGGCTGCATTCGACGTGCTGAGCCGCGCGCACAGCCCGGACAATCCGGACTGGCGGATCCTGTCGGTGCAGGGCACCACGCTCGACAAGATGAACCGGCACGACGAGGCGCGGCGCTATTACGCCAGTGCGCTCAGGCTGGCACCGGACGAGCCGTCGGTGCTGTCCAATCTCGGCCTGTCCTACATGCTGACCAAGGATTTGCCGAAAGCGGAAGAGACGCTGCGCCAGGCCTATGCCAGCGCCCGCGCCGACACCCGGATCCGGCAGAACCTTGCGCTGGTCGTCGGCCTGCAGGGCCGCTTCGCGGAGGCCGAAACGATCGTCAAGGCCGACCTGCCGTCGGATGAGGCCGCGGCCAACGTCGCCTATCTCCGCGACATGCTGAACCGCAAGGACGGCCCGCGGACCGCGTCGCGTGCGGCGCCGGTCGTCGCCAAGGACGACTAAACCAAACGTGGCAGCTCCACCTCCCGTGAAAAGGGGAGGTCGCTTTGCCCGCGAAAGCAAAGCGGGTGGGGATCATCTCTCCACGCGCAGCGGCGTCTGCGGCCGACCCCCATCCCGGCCTTCCCCCTTTCCGGGGGAAGGAGAAGGCAGGCCGTCATTTGGGCTATGCATACTCCAAACCTCCCTTGAAAAGGGGAGGTCGCTTTGCTCGCGAGAGCAAAGCGGGTGGGGATCATCTCTCCATTGCGCAGCGGCGTCTGCGGCCGACCCCCATCCTGACCTTCCCCCTTTCAGGGGAAGGAAAAGCAGTAACGCAGTCCGCTGCTGCGCAACTCAATGCATTGTGGCGATCTTGATGTAGGACGGGCCGAGGATCACGATGAACAGGCAGGGCAGGAAGAACAGGATCATCGGCACCGTCAGCTTGGGCGGCAGTGCCGCGGCCTTCTTCTCGGCCTCGTTCATCCGCATGTCGCGGTTTTCCTGCGCCATCACGCGCAGGCTCTGGCCGAGCGGCGTGCCGTAGCGTTCAGACTGCTGCAAGGCCATGCACACCGACTTCACGCCTTCGAGGCCGGTGCGGCGCGCCAGGTTCTCGTAGGCGGTCTTGCGATCCTGCAAGTAGGACAGTTCCGCGGTCGTCAGCGCGAACTCCTCCGACAGCGCGACCGATTGCCCGGCGATCTCGTTGGCCACTTTCCGGAATGCGACCTCGACCGACATGCCCGACTCGATGCAGATCAGCAGCAGGTCGAGCGAATCCGGGAACGCGCGCTTGATCTGGAGCTGGCGCTTGGAGATTGCGTTCTTCAGGAACAGCATCGGCGCCTGCAGGCCGGCATAGGCCGCGCCGACGCAAATGCCGATCTTGAGCGTGAGCGACCAGTTCGCGCCGGCAATGAAGAACGTATAGATGATCGCGCCGATCAGCATCAGAATCGGCGTGACCGCCCGCGCTGCCAGAAAATAGACATACGGAGCGTGGCCGCGATAGCCCGCCATCACGAGCTTCTCGATCGCCGCTTCCTGGGCCAGCCATTTGGTGAGGTTCAGGTCATCCACCATCTTGGAGACGGCCTGCTTCGGCGTCTGGCGCAGCGTCACCTTTTCCGACTTGGAGAGACGGTCGCGCTCACGCTGCCGGAGGCGCTCGCGCTCGCTGGCGACCGCCTTCATGCGCTTGTTGAGATCGCCGCCGGCGAGCAGCGGCATCACCAGCGTGTAGACCGTCGCGCTTGCCGCGAAGAAGGCAAGCAGCATGGTCATGAACCTGACGTCGTGGAGCTTGGCGACCAGAATATCAATCATGCTGCACCGTCAGAAATCGAAGTTGATCATCTTCTTCATCACCAGCACGCCCATCGACATCCAGATCGCGCAGGCGACCAGCATGAGCTGGCCCATCGAATTGGTCCACAGCAGGGCGATGTAGTCCGGCGTCGTCAGGAAGACGAGGATCATCACGATCGGCGGCAGTGAGCCGATGATGGCGGCGGAGGCCTTCGCTTCCATCGACATCGCCTGGATCTTCTCGGCCATCTTCTTGCGGTCGCGCAGCACCCTCGACAGGTTGCCGAGCGCTTCCGACAAATTGCCGCCGGACTTCTGCTGGATCGCGATCACGATGCCGAAGAAGTTGGCCTCCGGCAGCGGCATCCGCTCGTAGAGCCGGGCACAGGCTTCGCCGAGCGGCATGCCGATCGCCTGGGTCTCGATGATGGCGAGAAACTCGCTGCGCAGCGGCTCCGGCGCGTCGTTGACGACCGCCTTGAGCGATTCGAACAGCGGCAGGCCGGCCTTGATGCCGCGCACGATGACGTCGACGGCGTCAGGCAGCGACTTCAGGAACGCCTTTTCCCGCCGCTTCTTCAGGAAGCCGAGCAGCCAGCGCGGCACGCCGAGACCCATGGCAAAGCCGATGCCGGCCGCGCCGAGCATGCCGCCGCCGGCCAGGAATGCCGCGCCGAACCCGAACAGTCCGAGGGCGCCGGAGATCATCCAGAACTTCTGCTCCGACCAGTCCAGTCCGGCCTGCGAGATGCGCAGGCCGAGCGGGACTTTCTTGTCCTTCTGACGCCGCGCCTCGAGCTCCTTCAACGATCCTTCGACCTGCTCGCGGCGGGAGCGTTGCGTGCGGTCGGCATTTCGTGTCGTCGTGGGTTCGCTGCGCGCCACCGACGCGCGGCGCGACTCGGCCTTCTTTTCCCCCGAAAGGTAGGGATACAGGAAGACCCAGGCGATGCCGCCGACCGTCGTGGCGGCGAGGAAGGCGAGAGCCAGAGTTTGCGTCTGCATCCTGCGTTCCCCTAGACCGGCGCCGGCGCGTCGGAGGCGTCGAGCGCCGCCGCAAGCCGCTTCTCTTCATTGTAGTAGCGCGCACGTTCCCAGAAGCGCGGCCGGCCGATGCCGGTCGAGCGGTGCATGCCGATGATCTTGCCGTTGGCGTCTTCCCCGACCACGTCGTAGAGGAAGACATCCTGGGTGATGATGGTGTCGCCTTCCATGCCCATCACCTCGGTGATGTGCGTGATGCGGCGCGAACCGTCGCGCAGGCGCGCCGCCTGCACGATGATGTCAACCGAGGCGCAGATCATCTCGCGAATGGTGCGAGACGGAAGCGAGAAGCCGCCCATGGTGATCATGGATTCGCAGCGCGACAGTGCTTCGCGCGGATTGTTGGCGTGCAGCGTGCCCATCGAGCCGTCGTGGCCGGTGTTCATGGCCTGCAACAGGTCGAACGCCTCGGGGCCGCGGACTTCGCCGACGATGATGCGTTCCGGGCGCATACGCAGGCAGTTGCGGACCAGTTCGCGCATCGTCACCTGGCCCTCGCCCTCGATGTTCGGCGGCCGGGTCTCCAGCCGCACCACATGCGGCTGCTGCAGCTGAAGCTCGGCGGCGTCTTCGCAGGTGATGATGCGCTCGTCGTGCTCGATATAGTTGGTCAGGCAGTTCAGCAGCGTGGTCTTGCCCGAGCCGGTGCCGCCGGAGATGATCACATTGCAGCGGACGCGGCCGATGATCTGCAGGATGGTCGCCCCTTCCGGGGTGATCGCGCCGAACTTGACGAGCTGCTCCAGCGTCAGCTTGTCCTTCTTGAATTTGCGGATGGTGAGCGCGGGCCCGTCGATTGCCAGCGGCGGCACGATGGCGTTGACGCGGGAACCGTCGGCGAGGCGGGCGTCGCAGATCGGCGAGGATTCGTCGACGCGCCGGCCGACCTGGCTGACGATGCGCTGGCAGATGTTGAGAAGCTGCTGGTTGTCGCGAAAGCGGATGCCGGTGCGCTGGATCTTGCCGGCGACTTCGATGAACACGGTGCCTGCGCCGTTGACCATGATGTCGGCGATGTCGTCGCGCGACAGCAGCGGCTCCAGCGGGCCGTAGCCGAGCACGTCGTTGCAGATGTCGTCGAGCAGCTCCTCCTGCTCGGCGATCGACATCACGATGTTCTTGATCGCGATGATCTCGTTGACGATGTCGCGGATTTCCTCGCGCGCCGATTCGCTGTCCAGCTTGGCGAGCTGGGCAAGGTCGATCGCCTCGATCAAGGCGCCGAAGATCGTCGCCTTGACCTGGTAGTAGTTGTCCGAGCGGCGGGCTTCGACGGCGGGGGCAGGCGGTGGCTTGCTAGGTGCCAGCGGCGGCGACGAGATCGCCGGTGCGGCGGACTCACGCGACATCGCCGGCGCGCCGGCAGGCTCCGGCGTCTGAAACGCAGGCTTGGGTGCCCGCACGTCCCCATCGTTTCCGCTACGCTTACCAAACACGACGTCGTGACTCCACGCGGACCACTATTTGGACCGCAGCTTTTCGAGCAGGGGCGACAGGAAGGACCCCCTCGGCTTCTTGGTCTCGCCGCGGCCTGTCAGCCGCTGCGCCATCTGCAGAAACATCTCGACCGCGCGGTGATTGGCGGAAATCTCGGCGATCATCTGGCCGTTGTTGGCGGCCGAACCGAAGATCTGCGGATCGAACGGGATGGCGGCGATCGGCTGGCTTTCGATCGCTTTGGCAAACTCGCCGGCTGCGATCTCGGGACGCTTCGGCACGCCGACCTGGTTCAGGCAGTACAGCGGTGCGCGGTCGTTGGGCCGCGAGGCCTTCAGCAGGTCGAACATGTTCTTGGCATTACGCAGATTGGCGAGGTCGGGTGCCGCCACGATCAGGATGTCGTCGGCCGCGATCAACGCGCGCTTGGTCCAGCCGGACCATTGATGCGGCACGTCGAGCACGATGCAGGGCATCGTGGTCCGCAGCGTATCGAAGATCGCATCGAACGCCTCGGCGCCGAAATCGTAGACCTTGTCGAGCGTCGCCGGCGCCGCCAGCAGGCTCAGATGGTCGGTGCATTTCGACAGCAGGCGGTCGACGAAGGCGGTATCGACGCGGTCCGGCGAGAACACGGCATCGGCGATGCCCTGCGCGGGATCCTGGTTGTAGTTGAGGCCGGCGGTGCCGAAGGCGAGGTCGAGGTCGGCGACCACGGAATCAAGGGCCAGATCGCGGGCAATCGCCCAGGCGACATTGTGCGCGATGGTCGAGGCGCCGACGCCGCCCTTGGCACCGACGACGGCGACGATGCGGCCGACCGCCTTGGCTTCCGGCGCCGAGAACAGGTTGCAGACCGCGCGCACCACGTCGATCGCATGGGCCGGCGCAATCACGTAATCGCTGACGCCGCGGCGCACCAGCTCGCGATACAGGGTCACGTCGTTGACGCGGCCGATCACGACCACGCGGGTGCCGGCGTCGCACACTGTTGCGAGCTGATCGAGGCCGGCCAGGATGTCGCCGCGGCCCTCGGTCTCGAGGATGATGACGTTGGGCGTCGGCGCCGAGCGATAGGCCTCGATGGCAGCCGCCATGCCGCCCATCTGGATCTTGAGATGAGCCTTGGCCAGCCGGCGGTCCTCGCCCGCCGACTGCACGGCGGCAGCGGTCTCGACCGTTTCGCAGAACGCCTGGACCGAAACCCGTGGCGCCGGAGCAATATGGTCGTCCGCGGCCTGCGGCGGGGCGTCCGTCTGCTCTTCGGAGTTTTGCTGCGCGTAGGTGATCATTTTCCTGTGTCGCTTAGCTTGGCCCTGTCGGACTCGGGATAACTCGTGGCGGTGGTGGTGCCCTTGCGATACTTGTCGAAGGCGATGTTACGACGCGACGTATAGGCAGGGGTCTCCGCGCGCGGCTGCACGAGGTCGGTCGGGTCTTCGACCATGGCTGCGAGGTTGCGCTGATTGGCGCAGCCGAAATTGTAATACTGCTTGTTCTCGATGTAGGACCCGTTGTGGATCGACGGGCCGAGATCTTCCGGCCAGAGGCCGCACGGCCCGGCGACCGCTTTCATCTTTGGATAGTTCACGCGGATCGCGGGCATCTGGCGCGGATCCTCGGGGCGGTATTTGCGAACGAGGATCCCGCGCGGCGGCACGCCGGCGGCGGTGAACGTAGCCTGGATCTCGCGCAGCGATTCCTGGGCGGTCAGTGCGTTCGGCGTGTCGGCGGGAACGTCGATGGTGACGGCGCCGGTTCCCTCGCGCATCCAGTCCTGTGCCATCCCCATCACCTCGGCGCGCTGCTCCGCAGTCAGGCCGCCGCGGCTGCGGCCGACGAAGACCACGATCGAGCGATCAGCCTCGGTGACCGCGATCGGGTGACGCTGGCGATAGTCGGCCGGCGCGTTCACCATCGCGAAACTGTTGTCGGCGGCGTGCTGGCAGGCGCCGAGCGTCACCGCGAGGCTGACGAGCGCTCCGGCGAGAGCGATGCCGCGCTGGTAACCGGCGGATGTCCTGGATGTGGTCTGTGTCATCGTCCGCCTCAGTCCGTAATGAAGCCGTAAGTGCCGCGGTAATTCCGCGCCGGCTCGGTGCGGCCGGGCACGCCGTAGACGCGATTGATGCTGCCGAGCAGATCGGCCTGCGGATCGGATGCGTTGGCGAAGCCGTCATCCGGACGCGACAGGTCCTTCTGCGCCACCGCGCGAACGACATAGGGCGTCACCAGCACCATCATCTCGGTCTGGTTGTTGACGAAGTCCCGGCTGCGGAACAGCGTTCCGAGCACCGGCAGCGACGCCAGCCCGGGCAGGCCATTGATCGCCTGCTTGGTCTGGTCCTGGATCAGGCCGGCCATCGCCATCGAGCCGCCCGAGGGAATTTCCAGCGTGGTCTCGGCGCGCCGGGTCTTGATCGAGGGGATCGTCGTTCCGCCGGCGCCGCCGGTCAGCGAGTTCTCGGTCGAGACTTCCGACACTTCCGTCATCACGCGCAGGCTGATCCGTCCCTCGGTCAGCACCACCGGCGTGAAGTTGAGCGAAATGCCGAATTTCTTGAAGCTGACGGTCTGAACGCAATTCCCGATCGCGCCTCCCGTCGTGGTCTGACAGGTCACGCCGGTCGGAATTGGAAATTCGCCGCCCGAGATAAAGGTCGCCGATTCGCCGGAGATCGCGGTCAGGTTCGGCTCGGCGAGCGTCCGCACCACGCCTGCGCTTTCCATGGCGCGCAGCGTCGCCGACACCGACGGAGCCGCGCCGAACGATGTGGTGAGGGCGTTACCGGGCACCAGCGCTGCGTTGTTCGCCGTGAACGGGTTGTTGTTGGTGAATTTCACCACGGTGGTGCCGTAATTGAGGTTCGCGGTGAGGTCGATGCCGAGCTGCTTGATCAGGCTGCGCGAGACTTCGGCGACCGTCACCTTCAGCATCACCTGGTCGCGGCCGCGAACCGTGATGGAGTTCACGACCTTGTCGGCGCTGCCGACCAGCCGCGTGGCGATCTCGCCGGCCTGCTGCGCTTCGATCGGGCTCGCCGCGCTTCCGGTCAGCATGACGCCCTCGCCGACACCCTCGATCTGGATATCGGCATTCGGAAGTGCTGCGCGCAGGGCCGCGCGCACGCCGTTGAGGTCGCGCTTGACCGCGATGTCATAGGCCGCGATCTGCTGGCCGGCGGCGTCGAAGAACACGATGTTGGTCTGGCCGACCGTCGCGCCGATGATGTAGGCGCGCTGCGCCGAGCGGACCACGGCATTGGCGATCTTGGGATCGGCGACCAGCACATCCTTGATGTCCCTCGGCAGATCGATCACCACCGATTTGCCGACACCGAGTGCGAGGAAGCGGGCATTCATCTGGCCGTCGGCCGCGGCGGGAGCGGCGCGGTAGTCGCCCGCCACCACCGGCGTCAGTGCCGGGTTGAGCGTGAGCGCCGCGACGGCCGAGAACGACAATGCGCGGACCATGAAGGCCCGCATCGTCCGTTGAGTTGCCCCGCCCTTCATCACCTGTGTCCTCATGGTCACTTCTGCATCGTTGCCTGGTTGGCAACGCCAAAGCGGATGACGTTGATGGTCTCACCGCGTCTCTGGTGGTTGTCATCGGTCCTGACGTCGGTCCCGTTGTTGTCGGCGATGCTGCGCAGCGCCAGCGACAGGACGCCGCTCTGGCGCGCGCGCGCCAGAGTCTCGGTCTGGTCAGGCTTCAGCTCCAGCGTCACCGTCTTGCCGATCAGTGCGTTGATGCCGTCCTTTTCCTTCGGCGCCTGGTCGATCGCAAGGACGCGGATATTGGTCAGGATGACCTCGGAATTGACGATGTCGGCGGCGTTGCGGTCGGGATTCTTGTCCCGCTTCGACAACAGGACGTCGACCCGGTCGTTCGGCAGGATGAAGCCGCCGGCACCGGTCTCGGGAGAGATTTCAGTCGATACTGCCCGCATGCCGGTCGGCAGGATCGCGGCCATGAAGCCGCTTCCGTCGGCCTTGACGAGCTTCTGCTCGCGGATCGGCTCGCCCTGGATGAACGGGGCGCGCGCGATCGAGCCGGTGACGTCCTTGATGGCGTCGGCGTGGCTGTCCTTGCGCATGAAGCTGGCGCTGGCGGTCGCCGCCGGCCAGGTCTGCCATTGCAGATCTTCGGCCTTCACTGCCTGGCCGAGGCCGATGTCGGCGCGCGCGACCAGGATGTCGACGGTCGGCAGCTGCGCAACTGGCGGAGGAGCCGCCGGCTTGTCGTCGCTTCCGCTCGCCAAATAAAGCGCCGCAAGGCCGGCGCAGCCTGCAATTGCCAGGACCAGAATGCGGGCCTTATCCATTACGCTTCACTTTCCACATGACGCCGCGACGCTGCCGCCGCCGTGATGGGAGTTGACCAGCTATTCGTCAAAGCATGGTTAATGAGGCGTATCTAAATCGCCTTAACGGGCGGTTACCGCTGCCTTCTCAGCGCATCGCGAAGTGCGCGAGATCGATTGTCTTGATCCAGTCCGTCTCGGGATAGATCAGCAGGGCACCGAGGGCGAGTGCGATGCCGTAGGGAATGCCGGTCTGCTTGTCGTGCAGGCGGCTGAGCCAGGCCTGCGACGCGAGCGGGTAGGGCAGGGGCCATTGCCGCAGCTGCAGCAAGAGCACGGTCAGCGCACCGCCGAACAAAGACGCAAAGACCAGATAGGGCAGCAGATGCTCGAACCCGAACCACAGGCCGGCCGCGGCAGCGACCTTGGCGTCTCCGCCGCCGACCCAGCCCATCGCGAACATGCCGAACGCCACCACGAGAACCAGCGCGCCTGCGCCGGCATGGGTGAGGATATCGTGGACGCCCATCCCGGTCAGCGGCGCCAGGGCAAAGAAGCCCGCCACCAGTGCCAGCGAAATCCGGTTCGGGATCGTCATGGTCAACAGATCGCTCGCCGCCGCAAAGGCCATCAGGGCCGGAAACAGCATCAAGCGTGCGATGTCGAGGATCATGAATTCATGCCGTCAAGCTGGAGCTGCGGTCGAGACCCGACGCTAGCGGCCAATGGTGAACAATCGGAAAAGGATTGCCGGCACCATCAACGGAGGCTGCCGATCGGCCCCCGACAAATAGCAAAGGTCCCGGGATTGCCGGGACCTTTGATGCGAATTCGTCGAAGCCGGCTTACTTCAGCGAGCCCGAGATCGAGTTGAAGGTACCCGAGAGCTTCGTGCCGACGCCGTTGACTGCAGCGATGATCGCGATGGCGATACCGGTGGCGATCAGGCCGTACTCGATGGCGGTCGCGCCCGATTCGTCCTTCACGAAGCGCGAAACGAGGTTCTTCATAAATCACTCCTGTGTACACGTGGCTGGTCGAACTAGATTTGGTCTCGCCGGCGTTCTCAGCACCGTGACCATTGCGGCACCCTAGTGTTGGACGATTTCGGCGCAGTTAATTTGATCGCATAAACTCTGCGGGAACCCGCTGTTGTTGCGCACAGTAAATTTGGCATTAAGCGGTGCGCTAAAATTGCAGAGTGTTGCTGCGATCGGGCGCTTGGGGCCTATTCACGGCTCCTTAAGCGCACATCTATACCCATGGGGCTTCCGTAGTATGAGGCTGCCATGTCCACCCTTCCGATCGAAGTCATCGAGATGCTCGGCCAGACGATGATGAGGGTGGTGCCGATCACGATCGGCCTCGCGCTGTTCTTCACGGTGCTGACCCACTTCTGGGCCTGCAATCCCGGCAAGCCGTGGTGGCAGAAGCGCGAGCTGGTCACGGACATCTGCTACTGGTTCTTCGTGCCGGTATTCGCCCGCGTGCTGCGCATCGGGCTGCTGGTGGTGGGCGCGGCCGCGGTGTTCGACGTGCACGGTGCCGACGAGCTGATCTCGTTCTACGAGAACGGACACGGCCCGCTGGCGCAGCTGCCGCTCTGGCTGCAATCGATCATCTTCCTGGTCGCTTCCGACTTCATGCTGTATTGGCTGCACCGGATGTTTCACGGCGGCGGTTTCTGGAAGTACCACGCCATTCATCATTCCTCCGAGGATCTCGAATGGATCTCGGCGGCGCGCTTCCATCCCGTCAATCTGCTCATCGGCACGATCTCGGTCGACGTGATCCTGCTGATGGCCGGCATCTCGCCGAACATCATGCTATGGGTCGGTCCTTTCACCACATTCCACTCCGCATTCGTACACGCCAACCTGAACTGGACGCTCGGTCCGTTCAAATATGTGATCGCCACGCCGGTGTTTCATCGCTGGCATCACACCGCGCTCGAGGAGGGTGGCGACACCAATTTCGCCGGCACGTTTCCGCTCTGGGACATTCTGTTCGGGACATTCCGCATGCACGAAGGCAAGCTTCCGGATGATTACGGCGTCGACGCCGAGCAGGGCGTGCCGGCCGAAATCGGCGGACAGCTGGCCTATCCGTTCCGTCATTGACCGGACGCGCGCGCATGAGTGCTGAGACCGCAACCGTCCCACAGGCGCGGGCCTCGGTGTTCGCCGAAGTCCCGGCCTGGTTCTGGATGGCGTGCGGCGTCTATGCGCTGCTGCTGGTCGTCGGCGACAGGCTGCTCGCCGATTCCGACACCTACTGGCAGATTGCCGTCGGCCGGTGGATCCTCGACCACCGCGCATTGCCGTCGGTCGATATCTATTCCTTCACCAAGGCGGGTGAGCCTTGGGTGTCGTCGTCCTGGCTGGCGCAGGTGCTGTTCGCGAAGGCCTACGACCTTGCCGGGTGGACCGGGCCCGCGGCGCTGGCCGCGGCCTGCGGCGCCGCCACCTTCGCACTGCTCACCGCCATCCTCAGCCGCGCGCTACCGGCGATCTACGCCAGCCTGATCGCGCTGGCGGCGCTGGTGCTGACATGCGGGCATCTGCTGGCCCGTCCGCATGTGCTTGCACTGCCGATCATGATGGTCTGGGCGAACGGCCTGATGGTCGCCAGCGAACGCCGCGAGGCCCCCTCGTTCTGGCTGCTGCCGCTGATCGCGCTCTGGGCCAATCTGCATGGCGGCTTTCTGTTCGGCCTGGTGCTGGCCGGCGCCTTCGCGCTCGATGCGCTGTGGAACGCCGCGCCGGCGCAAAGATTGCCGCTGGCGCTGCGCTGGGCCGCATTCGGCCTCGGCGCGCTGGCCGCGTGCTGCGCGACGCCCTATGGCTGGGGGACGATCCTCGCCTCGCTGAGGATTCTCAGCCTCGGTGAACTGCTGCATCTCATCGCGGAATGGATGCCGGCGAGTTTCAGCCACGTCGATGCGTTCGAGCTGACCATTCTCGGCCTGATCTGCGGGGCGCTCTATTGCGGGGTGAAGCTGCCGCTGCCGCGGATCGCCCTGGCGCTCGGCCTGCTGCACATGGCGCTATCCCATGTCAGGAATCTCGAGCTCTTCGCTTTGCTGTTGCCGCTGGCCGTGCTGACGCCGGTGGCAACCCAGTTCGGCCTGCGTGCCGCAAGCGTGGTCCGGCTGAAGGCCACGCCGGCCGCGATGCTGATCGCCGCGCTCTGCGTCTCGACCTGGTTCGTTGCGGCGCGTCGGGACATGTCGCCGCCGCCGATCCATTCGCCCGCCGCCGCCGTCGACGCGCTGAAGGCTCACAACGTGCAGCGTGTGCTCAATGATCTGCAGTTCGGCGGCTATCTGATCTGGCGCCAGGTGCCGGTGTTCGTCGACGGCCGCGCCGAGCTTTACGGCGAGAAGTTCGAGATGGCCTATTACCGTGCGCTCCAGCTCAAGGACGTCGACGGCTTCCTCGATCTGCTCAAGACCTACAGAATCGATGCGGTGATGCTCGATCCGGCAACGCCCGCCTCCAAATTTCTCGATCACATCGATGGATGGCAGCGCCTCTACGCCGACGATCGCGTGGTGGTGCATGTGCGTGACGCCGGCTAGGCGGCGATCCCCGCAGGGGCGTTTTTCCGCGGGATCACCGGGCCGTTGGCCGATCCGTTCCGGAAGTCGTGACATCCGCGCAATTCGGCGATCGATTTTTGCTCTTCTTAAATGAATTGCCGTCAGATTTGCCTGCGTCGGGCGCCGGTCCGCTGCGTATCGCTTTTGCCGGCTTGTTAACGTCCCGGGGTAAGGTATGTCGTTTCAGTCCCAGCGTATTCGCGCCGTCGCGCGCATTGGATTCATCTCGCTGGCCGCAGCCGTTCTGCTGTGGCCCGCATTCGCAACGGCTGCGCCGGATCCCGACCGGATCGCGGTCAATGTCGATCAGGCCAAGCTCGTCAAGCTGCCCGGCGGCATCTCCACGATCGTGGTCGGCAACCCGCTGATCGCCGACGTCACCCTGCAGAATGGCGGCGTTGTCGTCGTGACCGGCAAGGGCTACGGCGCGACCAACTTCATCGCACTCGACCGCACCGGCCAGGTGCTGGTGGATCGCCAGATCCAGGTCGAAGGTCCGACCGACCAGCTTGTCACCGTCTATCGCGGCGTCGATCGCGAGACCTACAGCTGCATGCCGGTCTGCCAGCGCCGCATCACCCTCGGCGACGGCGAGACCTACTTCAAGTCGACCATGGACCAGGCCGGCTCGCTCAACAGCCAGGCCTCCGGCTCGGGCGCGGCCGCGAAGCCGCAGAACTAGCGCGTGTCCGCGCCGGCGCTTCACACGCCGGGGCAGCCGCCGGCCGCAGGCGGTTCATCCGACATGGTTAAGAAAAGCCTAACGGATCGGGTCGCTCTGTCTCGATCCGGCGAAATACTTCGACAATGAGTCTTGGGTAGTTGTTGTCGCCATGTTGATCCGGGGTCGTTGATGCCGCTGCCCGCTCATTCTTTTGCGCGCCTCCTCCATCGCTTTCGCCGAAACCGCCGTGGCGCGACCGCGGTCGAATTCGCGATGGTCGCGCCGCTGTTTTTCGGACTGCTGTTTGCGATCATCGAAGTCGCGATGATCTTCTTCGCGAGCCAAGTTCTGGAGACGGTGACGCAGGATTCCGCGCGCATGATCATGACCGGTCAGGCGCAGGGCGCAAGCTATACCCAGCAGCAGTTCAAGAACTTCGTCTGCGGCCAGGTCAGCGCGCTGTTCGATTGCGCCAACGGCATATCGGTCGACGTGCGCAGCTATCCCGCTGCGACGGGCTTCAGCAGCGTCAACATCGCGCCTCCGATCGATTCCAACAACGCATTCATTCCGACCATGAAATGGTGTCCCGGCAAGGACGGCGACGTCGTGGTGGTCCGGCTGTTCTATCAGTGGCCGCTGTTCGTCACCAAGCTTGGCTTCAATGTCGCCAACCTCGCCAACGGCAAGCGGCTGCTGACCGCGACCGCGACATTCAAGAACGAGCCATCCGGCACCGCCGGGGCGACGTGCTCATGAGCAACGTCATGAAAACCCGGGCAGCGGCCTTGCTGCGCTCGCTCGCGGCCCTCTGCAATGACCGCCGGGGCCTTGCCGCGGTCGAGTTCGCTTTCGTTCTGCCGCTGATGCTGGTGCTGTTCTTCGGCACCGTCGAGTTTTCATCCGGTGTCGCGGTCGACCGCAAGGTCACCTTGATGGCGCGCGCCGCGTCGGACCTGACTTCGCAGTCGACGCAGGTGGTGGATGCCGACCTGCAGAATTTCTTCAGCGCCAGCGTCGGCATCATGACGCCGTACGATCCGACGCCGACCAAGGTCACATTGTCGGAAATCTACGTCGATGCCTCGAAGGTCGCGCGGATCCAGTGGAGCAAGGCGGGGGTGATGGCCACGGGCGCCACGCAGGCCACATTGACGGCCTCGAGCCGCAGTCAGGGCGATGTCGTGACCAGCGTCGTTCCGGCGGCGCTGCTGGTTGCGGGCACCTATCTGATCTTCAGCGAAGTCAGCTACAAATACGTTCCGACGGTCGGCTATGTGATGGCCAAGAGCGGCATCAATCTCACCGATGTCGCCTTCACAAGGCCGCGGCAGTCGGTTTGCGTGTTCTACGCCCCGACGTCCGCCACGATGCCGACGACCTGCTCGACCTATTAGAGCTTTTCGAACGACGCTGACGCCGGTTGGCAATCCAGACAAAAAGGGCCGCATCCGAAGATGCGGCCCTTGATGCTTTAGCGACAATTTCCTGGAGCTTCGCGCTCCCGGGAAATCGGCTTATCCGGCGGCGCGCAGATTGTCGGCCGAGGATTTGCCGGAACGGCGGTCAGCCACGATCTCGTAGGAGATCTTCTGGCCTTCACGCAGAGTGCCAAGGCCGGCGCGCTCGACTGCACTGATGTGCACGAACACGTCGTTCCCGCCTTCATCCGGCTGGATGAAGCCGTAGCCCTTGGTCGCGTTAAACCACTTCACGGTTCCCATGCTCACGTGGGTAGTCCCTTCTCAGATATACAAGTTCAAGACCCGCTGATCGGCGGGGTGGTGAGATCGAATTTTTGGAAGGGTCGTCAGCGTCTGAACCGGCTGTACCGGTATTGGCTAATGTCGTCCGGCCGAAAATCGATGGGTAGGATATTATTCGATAGAAGGCTTCAAAACAATCCTGAAAACAATCCTGACGTGCGCGATTTTTTGGCCGGCGCAGCCGCCGGCCAATTGTGCGCAGGACATCAGGACGTCATGCCCGCAGCGGTTGCAATACCCCGCTTATCGGCGGCGGAACTGGCCGCCGCGCTGCGCTCCGCCCCGCGGCGGGCCGCCGGGCGCGCCGCTCGGACGTTCGTCCTTGTGCCGGAAAATCAGGCGCCCTTTTTCGAGATCGTAGGGCGACATTTCGATCGTAACGCGGTCGCCGGCCAGCGTCTTGATGCGGTTTTTCTTCATCTTGCCGGCGGTGTAGGCGACGATCTCGTGCCCGGCATCGAGTTGCACCCGGTAACGAGCGTCGGGGAGAATTTCGGTCACCAGTCCTTCGAACTGGATCAGCTCTTCCTTAGCCATATGTTTCTCCAGATCGAGCGACGGCTAGTGCTTCGGTCGGTTGTTGCGGTTGTGTTGCGGATTCGGCCGGCTCTCGCGATGCAAGAAGGCGACGCCCTGAATGCCTTCGCTGTTGCCGGCCTGCGACGGACGCGGCGACTCGCCCCGGCTCGTCTGCGGCGCGCCATTATTACCACCTCGACGGCGGCGGCGGCGAGGGCCTTTTGCACCCGGAGCGGCCTCATTCCCACGGACATTATGTGCGCGGGGCGCAGAACGGCCGCCCCGGTGCGGGTGGGTGGCCTGCGCCGGCGCGGCGGCCTCGCGGCCGCCAGAGGAGCTGCCCTGTGTGCGGCGGTCTTCCCGCGGCACGGTAATTCGGATCAGCCGCTCGATGTCGCGCAAATAGCCCATCTCCTCGGCACCGGCGATCAGTGAGATCGCGACGCCGTCGGCGCCGGCGCGCGCCGTGCGGCCGATGCGATGGACGTAGGTCTCCGGGATGTTGGGCAGGTCGAAATTGACGACGTGGCTGACGCCGTCGACGTCGATGCCGCGGGCGGCGATATCGGTCGCCACCAGCGTGCGGATCTCGCCGGAACGGAACGACGCCAGCGTGCGCTCGCGGTGGTTCTGCGACTTGTTGCCGTGGATCGCATTGGCCTCGATGCCGGCCTTGGCAAGGCTTTTCACCACCTTGTCGGCGCCGTGCTTGGTGCGGGTGAAGACCAGGGCGCGGTTGACCGGTTCCTGCTTCAGCAGCTGGGCGAGAACCGTCGGCTTGGCCGCGAAATCGACCTGGATCGCGCGCTGGGCGATGCGATCCACCGTCGAGGCCACCGGCGTCACCGCCACGCGGGCCGGGTCGCGCAGCATCGCCTCGGCGAGCTCGGCGATGTCCTTGGGCATGGTGGCCGAGAAGAACAGCGTCTGGCGCCGGATCGGCAGCTTGGCGACGATTTTCCTGATGTCGTTGATGAAGCCCATGTCGAGCATGCGGTCGGCTTCATCGAGCACCAGGAACTCGACCTGGTTGAGCTTCAGTCCGTTGCTCTGCACGAGGTCGAGCAGGCGGCCGGGGGTGGCGACCAGCACCTCGACGCCCTGCATCAGGGAACGGACCTGGCGGCCCATCGGCACGCCGCCGATGGCGAGCGTCGAGGACAGCCGGATGTGGCGGCCATAGGTGTTGAAACTGTCGAGGATCTGCCCGGACAGTTCGCGGGTCGGCGAGAGCACCAGCACGCGGCAGCTCTTGGGCTGCGGGCGGACGCGGTTTTCAAGCAGCCGGTGCAGAATCGGCAGCGCGAAGGAGGCGGTCTTGCCGGTACCGGTCTGGGCGATGCCGACGACGTCGCGGCCGGCAAGGGCTAGCGGGATGGTCTGGGCCTGGATGGGGGTCGGCGTGAGATAATTTTCTTCTCGAAGCGCGCGGGCGATGGGATCGGCGAGGCCGAAATCCTGAAAGGAGGTCAAAAGGTGGTTCTTTCCATAAAAGCCGTCGTCGTCCCGGCCCGCATCGGCCGGAAACACAGGAGGCATTCGGGGACACCCGCGTGTCTGGGGCGTCAAGCTGGGTTAGCTGAAAGGCGAACCAGAAGCCGCTTGGGGCAGCTTGAACACGCAGCTCGCGAAGGCACCGCGATGTCGCGGGCATGGCGAGGATATGGACCAGGAACTGGGCGGTTTCAAGATGAGATCGCCGTCTTTGGTGCCTGGAGTTCGCTGAACCATCGCGCAAACTGTCACAAATCGATGCCGTAAATTTAGCCAAGACGGCGATTTTGCCTACAAAATAATCTGATTGCTCTTTCGGCAGTCAAGTTGGCAGCTCAATGATTGAGCAAGCGGCTTCCGTATTTGCCCGGAACCGATGAAATTATCCAGCCGGTTCATCGGCTTACGGGGCCTACGCACCGTGGCACAGTTCTTGCGATTCCTTAACCGCAGGCGGCCAAGCGGCCGTTCGCAGCGTTCCACGCCTGCGTCAGGGAGACGACATTTCATGCTTACTCACCTTTCTCACAAAATAACGACGATGACCCGCCGCCGCGCGCTCGCGGCGACGGCCGGCCTGGTTTTGGGCCTGGCTGCGTCCTCGCCGTTCGCGCCCGCGCAAGCGGCCGACGACACCATCAAGGTTGGCATCCTTCACTCGCTGTCGGGCACCATGGCCATCAGCGAAACCACGCTGAAGGACACGATCCTTTTCCTGATCGACGAGCAGAACAAGAAGGGCGGCGTGCTCGGCAAGAAGCTCGAGCCCGTCGTGGTCGACCCCGCCTCGAACTGGCCGCTGTTCGCCGAAAAGGCCCGCGAGCTGATCACCAAGGACAAGGTCGCGGTCGTATTCGGCTGCTGGACCTCGGTGTCGCGCAAATCCGTGCTCCCGGTGTTCAAGGAGCTGAACAACATCCTGTTCTATCCGGTGCAGTATGAGGGCGAGGAGTCCGAGCGCAACGTGTTCTACACCGGCGCGGCGCCGAACCAGCAGGCGATCCCCGCTGTCGACTATCTGATGAAGGAAGAGAAGGTGAAGCGCTGGGTGCTGGCCGGCACCGACTACGTCTATCCGCGCACCACCAACAAGATCCTGGAAGCCTATCTGAAGTCGAAGGGCGTCGCCCAGGACGACATCATGATCAACTACACGCCGTTCGGTCACTCCGACTGGCAGACGATCGTGGCCGACATCAAGAAGTTCGGCTCGGCCGGCAAGAAGACCGCGGTGGTCTCCACCATCAACGGCGACGCCAACGTTCCGTTCTACAAGGAGCTCGGCAACCAGGGCATCAAGGCGACCGATATCCCGGTGGTCGCGTTCTCGGTCGGCGAGGAAGAACTCGCCGGCATCGACACCAAGCCGCTGCTCGGCCATCTCGCCGCCTGGAACTACTTCGAGTCGATCAAGACCCCGGCGAACGAGAAGTTCATCAAGGAGTGGCAGGCCTACACCAAGAATCCGAAGCGCGTGACCAACGATCCGATGGAAGCGCACTACATCGGCTTCAACATGTGGGTGAAGGCGGTCGAGAAGGTGAAGTCGACCGATCCGGACAAGGTGATCGATGCGCTTCCCGGCATCGAGGCGCCGAACCTGACCGGCGGCGTGTCGCAGATGCTGCCGAACCACCACATCACCAAGCCGGTGTTCATCGGCGAGATCAAGGGCAACGGCCAGTTCGACGTGGTCTGGAAGACCCCGGGCCTGGTGGCCGGCGACGCCTGGTCGAAGGAGCTCGAGGGCTCCAAGGACCTGATCGGCGATTGGGTCGGCAAGAAGTGCGGCAACTACAACACCAAGACCAACAAGTGCGGCGGCCAGGGCTCCTGATAAAAAGGCTCCTGACAACAGGGCTCCTGAGCTCCTGACCTGATCAACGACACAACACAACCATCCAAGAACCTGGAGAAGGCGGCACAGCTCGCCGCCTTCTCCTCACACTCCTGCCGGGGTACTGACGTGTTCGCCAATTGTATTGATCGTTTTCGTGCGCTGTTTCTCTCGATCGTGCTGCTGAGCTGCCTTGCTGTGCCGGCGCTGGCCGGTCCGTTCGAGGATTCGGTCGCCAAATTCGCCAATGACGAGTTCTCCGACACCGAGGCTGCGATCGGTGAGGTCGCCGCGTCGGGCAATGCGCTGGCCTCGCCCATCATCAGCGCGCTGCAGGACGGCCGGCTCTCGGCCGATCCCGACAGCAAGAAGGTCTTCGTCACGCGGACCGACGGCAAGATCGTCGACGCCGCCACGGGTGCTGCCGTCGACAAGCTGCCCGACAACGCCGCCGCCGTCCGCCTCAACAACCGCCTGCGCCGCACCGTGGAGGCCGCGCTCGGCGGCCTGACGCTGCTGTCGCCGGATCCGGCCAAACGCCTCGCCGCCGCGCAGTCGGTGTTCAAGAGCCACGAGGAGAATTTGCTGCCGACGGTCGAGACTGCGCTCGCCAAGGAGAGCGTCAAGTCGGTCAAGCAGGCCTTCGCCGAGGCGCGCGCCGCCATCATCCTGTTCAAGTCGGACGCATCCGACAGCGACAAGCTCGACGCCGTCGCCGTGGTCAAGGCGCGCGGCGATCAGGAGGCGCTGGCGCTGCTCACCGCCCTCGGCACCGACCAGCCGCCGCTGGTCGCCAACGCCGCCGCGAGCGCGGTGTCCTCGATCCAGAGCAATCTGGCGATGTGGTCGATGGTGCAGAATGCGTGGTACGGCCTGTCACTCGGCTCGGTGCTGCTGCTCGCGGCGATCGGGCTTGCCATCACCTTCGGCGTGATGGGCGTCATCAACATGGCGCATGGCGAGATGGTGATGCTCGGGGCCTACACCACCTTCGTGGTGCAGGAGGTGATCCGCAGCCGCTATCCTGCGCTGTTCGACTACTCGCTGCTGATCGCGGTGCCGCTCGCCTTCCTGGTCGCCGGCTTGATCGGTGTCGTGATCGAGCGCACCATCATCCGCTTCCTCTACGGCCGTCCGCTGGAGACGCTGCTCGCGACCTGGGGCCTGTCGCTGGTGTTGCAGCAGGCGGTACGCACCGCGTTCGGTCCGACCAACCGCGAGGTCGGCAACCCCTCCTGGATGAGCGGCGCCTTCGAGCTCGGCCAGATCACCATCACCTATAACCGGCTCTGGATCCTCTGCTTCACGCTCGCGGTGTTTGCCATCCTGCTGGCGATGCTGCGCTACACCGCGCTCGGACTCGAGATGCGCGCGGTGACCCAGAACCGCCGCATGGCGGCCTCGATGGGGATCGCCACCTCGCGCGTCGACGCGCTGACCTTCGGCCTCGGCTCGGGGATCGCCGGCATTGCCGGCGTGGCGTTGTCGCAGATCGACAATGTCAGCCCGAATCTCGGCCAGAGCTACATCATCGACAGCTTCATGGTCGTGGTGTTCGGGGGCGTCGGCAATCTCTGGGGCACGCTGGTCGGCGCCTTCACGCTCGGCATTGCCAACAAGTTCCTCGAGCCTGTCGCGGGCGCGGTGCTCGGCAAGATCGCGATCCTGGTGCTGATCATCCTGTTCATCCAGAAACGGCCGCGCGGCCTGTTCGCGCTCAAGGGGCGGGCGGTGGAAGCATGACGCCGCACATCCTCACCCGTTCGCTCGACCGCGCGTCGACCGCGTTCGTCCTGATCGTCGCCGCGATCGGCGTGCTGATCCCGTTGTCGAACCTGCTGCTGCCGCAGGGCTCGATGTTCCAGGTGCCGACTTATCTGGTGGCGCTGTGGGGCAAATATGTCTGTTACGCCATCCTCGCGCTCTCGATCGATCTGATCTGGGGCTATTGCGGCATCCTCTCGCTCGGCCACGGCGCGTTCTTCGCGCTCGGCGGCTACGCGATGGGTATGTACCTGATGCGCCAGATCGGCAGCCGGGGCGTCTACGGCAACCCGACCCTGCCCGACTTCATGGTGTTCCTGAACTGGGGCAAGCTGCCCTGGTACTGGTACGGCTTCGATAAGTTCTGGTTCGCCGCGTTGATGGTGCTGCTGGTGCCGGGGCTGCTCGCCTTCTGCTTCGGCTGGCTCGCCTTCCGCTCGCGCGTCACCGGCGTCTATCTCTCGATCATCACGCAGGCGATGACCTACGCGCTGTTGCTGGCGTTCTTCCGCAACGATTTCGGCTTCGGCGGCAACAACGGGCTGACCGACTTCAAGGACATCATCGGCTTCAACGTGCAGGCCGAAGGCACCCGCGCCGCGCTGTTCCTGCTGAGCTGCCTTGCGCTGATCATCGCTTTCCTGATCTGCCGCGCGATCGTGACCTCGAAGCTTGGCAAGGTCCTGATCGCGGTGCGTGACGCCGAAAGCCGGACCCGCTTCCTCGGCTATCGCGTCGAATCCTACAAGCTGTTCGTGTTCACGCTGTCGGCGTGCATGGCCGGCGTCGCCGGCGCGCTGTACGTGCCGCAGGTCGGCATCATCAATCCGAGCGAGTTCGCGCCCGCCAACTCGATCGAGGCGGTGATCTGGGTCGCGGTCGGCGGCCGCGGCACGCTGATCGGCGCGGCACTCGGCGCCGTCGTCGTCAACTATGCCAAGACGTTCTTCACCTCGGGGCCGCTCGCACCGTACTGGCTGTTCATGTTGGGCGCGCTGTTCATCCTGGTCACGCTGCTGTTGCCCAAGGGCATCGTCGGTACCTTCAACGCCTGGTGGGAGCCGCTGAAAGCGCGGCGCAACTCACCCGACGCCGAGAGTGCCGCGCGCGAAGACGGCATCGGCGCACCGAACCCGGCGGAGTAGGCAGATGAACGTCATGGATACCCGCGCCACTTCGGCCATGCTCTACCTCGACGGCGTGCACGTCTCGTTCGACGGTTTCCACGCCATCAACAATCTGTCGCTGGCGCTCGAGCCCGGCGAGATGCGCGCCATCATCGGCCCGAACGGCGCCGGCAAGACCACGATGATGGACATCATCACCGGCAAGACCAAGCCCGACGAGGGCACGGTGCTGTTCGATGGCACCGTCGACCTGACCCGGCTCGACGAGACCCGTATCGCCGAGCTCGGCATCGGCCGCAAATTCCAGAAGCCGACGGTGTTCGAGAGCCAGTCCGTGCAGGACAATCTCCTGCTCGCGCTCAATGTCGATCATTCCGTGCGTGGCACGCTGTTCTGGCGCGGCAGCAAGGCCGAGTCCGAGCGCATCGACAAGGTACTCGAGACCATCCGCCTGACCGATGCGCGCAACCGCCTCGCCGGCAGCCTGTCGCACGGCCAGAAGCAGTGGCTCGAGATCGGCATGCTGCTGGCGCAGGACCCGAAGGTGCTGCTGGTCGACGAGCCGGTCGCCGGGATGACCGATGTCGAGACCCATCTGACCGCGGAGCTGCTGAAGGAGATCAACAGGAACCACACCATCATGGTGGTCGAGCACGACATGACCTTCGTGCGCGAGCTCGGCGTCAAGGTGACCTGCCTGCATGAGGGCTCGGTGCTCGCCGAAGGTTCGATCGACCAGGTGTCGTCGAACGAGCGGGTGGTCGAAGTGTATCTGGGGCGCTAGGGCGATGCTGAAGATCGACAACATCAACCTCTACTACGGTGCGGCGCAGGCCTTGCGCGGCGTGTCGCTGACCGCCGAGCCGGGCAAGGTCACCTGCGTACTCGGCCGCAACGGCGTCGGCAAGACCTCGCTGCTGCGCGCCATGGTCGGCCAGTATCCGATTGCGTCCGGCGCGATCAATTTCGACGGCAAGGACATCACCGCGCTAAAGCCCTATGAGCGGGCGCGTCGCGGCATCGGCTTCGTGCCGCAGGGCCGCGAGATATTTCCGTTGCTGACGGTGGAAGAGAACCTCAAGACCGGCTTCGGTCCGCTGAAGCGCGAAGACCGCAACATTCCCGACGACGTGTTCTCGCTGTTTCCGGTGCTGGAGACCATGCTGGGCCGCCGCGGCGGCGACCTTTCCGGCGGCCAGCAGCAGCAGCTCGCGATCGGCCGCGCGCTGGTGATGCGGCCCAAGCTCCTGCTGCTCGACGAGCCGACCGAGGGCATCCAGCCCTCGATCATCAAGGATATCGGCCGCGCCATCTCCTATCTGCGCAACCTCGGCAACATCGCGATCGTGCTGGTCGAACAATATCTCGACTTTGCCTGCGAACTCGGCGACAGTTTTGCCGTGATGGACCGGGGTGCGGTGAAATATGCCTGCGACCGCGCAAGCCTCGATCCCGCCGAGATCAGCCGCCAGATGGCGCTGTGAACAGGATGTGACGCCGCCTGTTGTGGCGCGTGAAGGGAGCGTCGGGGGAATGCGGACCGGGATCGCAGGCGCGGCAGCGGCGACGTTTGCGGCAAACCGCGCCCAGGGTGCGGTCCGGTTCGGCGTGCATCTGAAAGACGGCGCCACCCGCCGCGGCGACCTGCATGAGTCGGGCTCGCTGCGCGTCCGCTTCCCATCGCCGGAGGACGACGGTCTCTCCGCCATGTTCGTCAACACCGCCGGCGGCATTGCCGGCGGGGACCATTTCGAGATCGCGATCGCGGCGGGCGAGGGCGCGCGTTTGACGCTGACCACGGCGGCGGCTGAGAAAGTCTACCGCGCACCGGCAGCGGCGGCACGGCTCGACATCGCGCTGACCGTTGCCGCAGGCGCGCATCTCGCCTGGCTGCCGCAGGAAACCATCCTGTTCGACCGTGCCCGCATTCACCGCGGCTTTGATATCGACCTTGCCGAGGGTGCCTCGCTCCTGCTCTGCGAGATCGTGGTGTTCGGCCGCGCCGCGATGGGCGAGACCATGCGCCACGGCGAATTTGTCGATCGCTGGCGGATGCGGCGTGGCGGCAGGCTGGTGTTTGCCGAGACGGTCAGGCTCGACGGCGAGATTGGCGAGAAGCTGGCAAGGCCGGCGATTGCCAAAGGCGGCTGCGCGATCGGCACGGCGCTGATCGTGCCGGGCGACGAGGCCTTGGTCGAGCGCATCCGCGAGGCGTCGGACAGCTTCGGCGGCGAGGTCGGCATCTCCGCCTGGAATGGCTTTGCAATGGTCCGCTTCTGTGCCCAAGATGCGGCCCGGCTGCGCGCCGACATGATGACGGTGCTCGGCCGCGCCTCCACTGTCCCGCTGCCGCGGCTGTGGCTCAACTAATCCTTTCAGAACGATCAGAGTGCTCGCATGAATTTGTCTCCCCGCGAAAAGGACAAGCTCCTGGTATCTATGGCGGCCATGGTGGCGCGGCGCCGGCTCGAGCGCGGCGTCAAGCTGAACCATCCGGAAGCGGTGGCCTTGATCACCGACTTCATCGTCGAGGGCGCGCGTGATGGCCGCACCGTCGCCGATCTGATGCAGGCCGGCGCCAAGGTCCTGACCCGCGCGCAGGTGATGCATGGCATCCCGGAGATGATCCACGACATTCAGGTGGAAGCGACATTTCCCGACGGGACCAAGCTCGTCACCGTGCACGAGCCGATCCGATAGGAGCGCGACATGATCCCCGGCGAACTCTTCATCAAGGACGGCGAGATCGAGCTCAATGCCGGCCGCAAGACCGTGACGCTCTCGGTCGCCAACACCGGCGACCGTCCGATCCAGGTCGGGTCGCACTACCATTTCTTCGAGACCAATCCGGCGCTGAAATTCGACCGCAAGAAAGCCCGCGGCATGCGCCTCGACATCGCCGCCGGCACCGCCGTCCGTTTCGAACCCGGCCAGACCCGCGACGTCCACCTCGTCGCGCTCGCCGGCAAGCGCGTGATCTACGGCTTCCGCGCCGAGGTGAAGGGGAAGCTGTGATCCGTCGTGAGGTGAGCACCCTGGTCAGGCTCCCTCCCCCCTTGCGGGGGAGGGTGGGGAGAGGGGTATGCCGCACACTCAAGTGAGCGACGTTCAGCGCAATCGCGCCAAGCAGCTCCGCCGAGCGATGACGCGCGCGGAGACGCTGCTGTGGCGTCATCTGAAAGCCGATCGTCTTGCGGGTCTCAACTTTCGCCGCCAGGCGCCGATCGGCAACTACATCGCCGATTTTGTCGCGCACTCGTGCAAGCTAGTGGTCGAAGTCGACGGCGAGAGCCACGATTTTGAGGAGCGTATCCGTCACGACGAACGGCGGGGTGCATGGCTGAAGTCGCGCGGCTATCGCGTCCTTCGTTTCACCAACGACGACGTGACCAAAAATCTCGAAGGGGTCGTTCTCAGCATCGCGGAAGCTGCGGAGCAAGCGGCACCCCTCTCCCTAACCCTCCCCCGCAAGGGGGGAGGGAACCCTACCGCTGGTAGCTCCCTTACATCTGATGGCGAGGTGCAGTCGTGACGCAAGCAGGAGCAGTTGTGATACGAGGTGAGGTGAGCACGCCGGTCAGGCTCCCTCCCCCCTTGCGGGGGAGGGTTGGGGAGAGGGGTAAGCCCCGGGCGCTGACCGGGGAGGCTTGGCAATCCGGTGCAGCGCGGATCTGCAACGCGTGCCTTCGCAGAGGAGCGCCGTAACCGATGCTCCCTCCAGTCCGCCTCGTCTCCGAAGCCGCCGAGCTTGCTGCGCGCCGTCACAACGGCATGGCGCGCAAGGGGCGAGGCAGCGAGCCTTACATCAACCACCTCGCCGAGGTCGCCAGCCTGCTTGCGGCCGTGACCGATGGCGCGGATGCCGAGCTGGTGGCGGCAGGCTGGCTTCACGACACCATCGAGGACACCGAGACCACGCGCGAGGAGCTCGCGCAGAAGTTCAGCGCGCGCGTTGCCTCGCTGGTGGTCGAGTGCACCGACGACATGAGTCTCTCGAAGTCGGTCCGCCGGCAAAAGCAGATCGAGGATGCTCCGCACAAATCTCCCGATGCAAAGCTGATCAAGATCGCCGACAAGATCAGCAATATCGGCGCGCGGATCGTGCCGCATCCAAGCAAGGACGATCGCGACGATCTCGCCGACTATGCGACCTGGGCCGACAAGGTCGTTGCCGGTTGCCGGGGCATCAATCCGCGGCTCGACCGCATTTTCGACGACACGATTGCGCGCGCCAAGGCCGCGCTGGCTGAAACTGGGGGCTGACATGTCCGTGAAGATCAAGCGTTCCGTCTATGCCGACATGTTCGGCCCGACCACCGGCGACAAGGTGCGGCTCGCCGACACCGACCTGATCATCGAGGTCGAGAAGGATCTCACCACCTATGGCGAGGAGGTGAAGTTCGGCGGCGGCAAGGTGATCCGTGACGGCATGGGGCAGTCGCAGGTGACCAACGCGCAAGGCGCGGCGGATACCGTCATCACCAATGCGCTGATCGTCGATCACTGGGGCATCGTGAAGGCCGACGTCGCGATCAAGGAGGGCATGATCGCGGCGATCGGCAAGGCCGGCAATCCGGACATCCAGCCCAATGTGACCATCATCATCGGCCCCGGCACCGACGTGATCGCGGGCGAGGGCAAGATCCTCACCGCCGGCGGTTTCGACAGCCACATCCATTTCATCTGCCCGCAGCAGATCGAGCACGCGCTGATGAGTGGCGTCACCTCGATGTTAGGGGGCGGCACCGGCCCGTCGCACGGCACCTTCGCCACCACCTGCACGCCCGGCCCTTGGCACATGGGACGGATGATCCAGTCGTTCGACGCCTTCCCGGTCAACCTCGGCATCTCCGGCAAGGGCAATGCCTCACGCCCGGCGGCGCTGGTCGAGATGATCAAGGCCGGCGCCTGCGCGCTGAAGCTGCACGAAGACTGGGGCACCACGCCGTCCGCGATCGACACCTGTCTCTCGGTGGCCGACGATTACGACGTCCAGGTGATGCTGCACTCGGACACGCTGAACGAGTCCGGCTTCGTCGAGGATACGATCAAGGCTTTCAAGGGCCGCACCATTCATGCCTTCCACACCGAAGGTGCCGGCGGTGGCCACGCGCCCGACATCATCAAGGTCGCCGGCCTGAAGAATGTGCTGCCGTCCTCGACCAATCCGACAAGGCCGTTCACGCGCAACACCATCGACGAGCACCTGGACATGCTGATGGTGTGCCATCACCTCGATCCGTCGATCGCCGAGGACCTCGCCTTCGCCGAGAGCCGGATCCGCAAGGAGACCATCGCCGCCGAGGACATCCTGCACGATCTCGGCGCGCTCTCGATGATCTCGTCGGACTCGCAGGCGATGGGCCGGCTCGGGGAGGTCATCATCCGTACCTGGCAGACCGCCGACAAGATGAAGAAACAGCGCGGCACGCTGCCGCAGGACAAGGGCAACGACAACGACAATTTTCGCGTCAAGCGCTACATCGCCAAATACACCATCAACCCCGCGATCGCGCACGGCGTGTCGAAACTGATCGGCTCGGTCGAGAAAGGCAAGCTCGCCGACCTCGTGCTGTGGTCGCCGGCGTTCTTCGGCGTCAAGCCGGACTGCATCATCAAGGGCGGCTCGATCGTGGCGGCGCCGATGGGCGATCCCAACGCCTCGATCCCGACGCCGCAGCCGGTGCATTACCAGCCGATGTTCGCCGCCTTCGGCAAGTCGCTCACCGCGTCCTCGGTGGTGTTCACCTCGAAGGCCGCGGCGAGCGGCGGTCTCGCCCGCAAGCTCGGCACAGCCAAGAAGCTCTACGCGGTGCAGAACACCCGCGGCAAGATCTCCAAGAAGAGCATGATCCACAACGACGCGACGCCCGAGATCGAGGTCGATCCCGAGACCTATGAGGTACGCGCAGACGGCGAGCTGCTGACCTGCGCGCCGGCCGAGGTGCTGCCCATGGCACAGCGCTATTTTATGTTCTAAAACCCGTCCCGGTAACCAGGGCGTTTTCGAGCGAAGCGGATTTCCGGTTCGCGGAAAGAAAGCGCGCCAAACAAGACTCGCGCCAAAAGAGAAAACCGGGAGGAATTTCCGTGATTTACGTCGTTGCCACGCTGACCATCAAGCCCGAGACCCGCGCCGAATTCATCGCCGCGGCGACGGCCTGCATCAAGGAAACCCGCAAGGAGCCCGGCAACATCGCCTACGATCTGCATGAGAGCGTCACCGACCACAGCAAGATGGTGTTCGTCGAGCAGTGGGAGAACGCGGAGGCGCTGGTGCCGCATCGCACCGCCGAGCACATGAAGACGTTCGGCCGGGTCGCGGTGAAATGCATGGCCGCGCCGCCGAAGATCGAGGTGATCACGCCCGAGAAGGTCGACGTCCGCTAACGAGAAAAAGAAGGGAGATAATCCATGATCTATGTCATCGCCACCACGCCGATGAAGCCGGAGAACAAGGACGACTTCATCAAGGGGCACAAGGCCTGCACGGTCGAGACCCGCAAGGAGAAGGGCTGCATCTCCTATGACGGCAATGTCAGCGTCAACGATCCCAACCTCTATGTGGTGGTCGAGCGCTGGGAGAGCCGCGAGGATCTCAACGGCCATGCCAGGGCGCCGCACATGAAGGTATGGCGCGAATATTCCGCTAACATGAAGACCGGGCCGACGGTGATCGAGATCATCAGCGACGCCAAGGTCGAGAAGCTCTGAGGCATCGATGATCCGCGCCACCAAAGTCCTGGGACAGCATCGCTGGAAGGAAGCGGCGGCCGACACCGTCGTGCTCGATTTCGACGACCGGCACCGGCGGCGGATGGTGATGTCAGGGACGCGCGGGCTCGAATTCCTGCTTGATCTCGAAAACGCCGTCGCGCTGCGCGGCGGCGATGCGCTGGTGCTGGAGGACGGCCGCCTCGTCGAGGTCGTCGCAGCTCCCGAGCCGCTCGCGGAAATCCGCGGCAGCGATCCGCATCATCTGATCCGGGTCGCCTGGCATCTCGGCAACCGTCATCTGCCGACCCAGATCATGCCGAAGGGCCTGCGCATCCGCAGGGATCACGTGATCGAGGCGATGGTGAAGGGGTTGGGGGCCCGTGTCATCGAGATCGAGGCGCCGTTCGATCCCGAGGGCGGCGCCTATGCCGAGCATGCGCATGCCGACGAGCACGCGCATGGTCACACCGGGCACGATCATGCCCATAGCCATGCGCATGATCACGGTCACCACCATGGCCATGATCATGGGCCTGACCATGACCACCACCATCATCATGATGAGCATTGCGAGCACGCCCATCATCACCACGACCACTCCCATGCTCATGACCACAAATGAGCCTGATCCCGCCGTGCTGCGCGGCGGGATGGCGGAGGACGAGGCGGCCGTGCTGTACCGGCTGATGACGTGGCTGTCGCCGTCCTTTCCAGTCGGAGCATTCGCCTATTCCAGCGGCATCGAATGGGCGGTCGAGGCCGGCGACATCACGGATGCCGCGTCGCTGCGCGATTGGCTCGCCACGATGCTCGCCGACGGCAGCGGATTTTGCGACGCCGTGTTTCTCGCGCAGAGTTTTCGCGCGGCGTCTGAGCATGATCCCGCCGGACTGAAGGAGATTGCCGAACTCGCGACCGCCTTCGTACCATCGCGCGAGCGGCAACTCGAGACCACGACGCAGGGGCGCGCCTTCATCGAGATTGCCCGTGCCGCCTGGAATTCGCCCGGCCTCGACGCGATGATCGCGGCTTGCGACGGACCGATCGTCTACCCGGTCGCAGTCGGCCTCGTCAGCGCCGCGCACGGCATTCGGCTTCCGCCTGTGCTGCACGCCTTCCTGCATGCCGTGCTCTCCAACTGGATTTCCGCGGGCAGCCGGCTGATCCCGCTCGGGCAGACCGACAGCCAGCGCGTGCTGGCCGATCTCGAGCCGGTCGTGGCCGCGACCGCGGCGCGGGCCGACGCGGCCTCGCTCGACGATCTCGGCAGCGCGACCTTTCGCGCCGATCTCGCAAGCCTGCGTCACGAGACGCAGTACACGAGGCTGTTCCGGTCATGATGCACCCTCCGCCGTCGACCCGGCGAAAGCCGGGACCCATAACCACCGGCCTTCGTGGTTATGCAAGTCTGCGGCCCCAGCTTTTCGCAACAATTGAATTCGGTGGTAATGGGTCCCGGCTCCGTGCGCAACTGCGCACTCGGCCGGGACGACGATAGAGGGACTTGTTGATATGCCCACTTCCCACGGCCCACTTCGCGTCGGCGTCGGCGGTCCGGTCGGCTCCGGCAAGACCGCGCTGATGGACCTGCTCTGCAAGTCGATGCGCGAGCGCTACGACATCGCCGCGATCACCAACGACATCTACACCAAATGGGATGCCGAGTTTCTGGTGCGCTCCGGCTCGCTGACGCCGGACCGCATCGCCGGTGTCGAGACCGGCGGCTGTCCGCACACCGCGATCCGCGAGGACGCTTCGATGAATCTCGCCGCGGTCGCCGACATGCGGGCGAAATTCCCCGACCTCGATCTGGTGCTGATCGAATCCGGCGGCGACAATCTGGCGGCGACCTTCTCGCCGGAATTGGCCGACCTGACGATCTACGTCATCGACGTTGCCGCCGGCGACAAGATCCCCTCCAAGGGAGGTCCCGGCATCACGCGATCCGACCTGCTGGTGATCAACAAGATCGATCTCGCACCCCATGTCGGTGCGTCGCTCGAGAAGATGGACACCGACGCCAGGCGGATGCGCGGCGAGCGGCCCTTCGTCATGACCAACCTGAAGAAGAGCGACGGCCTCGATCGCATCATCAGCTTCATCGAGACCAAGGGCGGCCTTCGGTCGCAGGGCAAGGTCAAGGCGGGTTAGGCGTTAATCATTGTGGCACGGGTCCCGTCACCCTGAGGTGCGAGCGTAGCGAGCCTCGAAGGGTGCACGGCCACCAGTCGGGCCGTTCACCCTTCGAGACGCGCGTGCCGCGCTCCTCAGGGTGACGGTCGATGAGAGGGGCGCGCACCTCGCCGCAAAAAAGCTGCGCAATAGCCGGAACAATTTCCAACTTTGACGATTAGCAACCGTTGGCGCCGCCAAAGACCGCCGGGTGGCGTCGTCGTTAATGTTGCCGACCGGCTCCTGTTGCGGACCGATGATCGCTATTCCATATTACTTTGCGGCGGGCTTTCATCGCATCCTGATTTGTCGCCGCCCTCGCAGAAGCCAGATGCCTTCCGTCCCCTTTCGCCACCCCCTGATTGCCGAGTAAGCGTGTGGTTCGACTGGGCTTCATCGTTGCCTTGATTGCACTGATCGGAGTTCTGCTCTCCGGTCTTGCCGCCTATCGGGTGCACGATCAGGAGCTCGCGATCGACGGCATCGCGCTGGCGCGGGCGATCGACGTCCATGCCAGCCTGGTGCAGGACCGCCTGACCGAGCGCGAGCTGCTGGCGCGGGTCGCCTCGGGGCTGTTCCGGGCGCCGTCGATGGTGAAGGCCAATATGCTGCAGCCGCTGCGCTCGGCGATCTACGCCTTCAAGACCGATTTCGTCGTCGCCGCCTGGATCGCGCGGCTCAAGCCGGACGAGCTCGCCGCGGCGGAGGCCGAGCTGAAGGCCAACGGCTTCACCAATCCGACCATCCGGGATTTCGACGACCAGGCGCTCGACCTCAAGGCGCTCGACAAGCCGATCAACGTGCTGATGGACGTCGAGCCGCGCAATCCGGAGACCTTGAGCATTCCGGGCCGCGCCTTCGACCGCCACTCGGTGGTGGGCCCGATGCTGGCGCGGGCGATGGCCAACGCCAAGCCGGTGGCCTCCGATCCGGTGCCGCTGTTGCGGCAGAACGGCCCGGTCGGGGTCGTGCTCGCCGCGCCGGTGTTCCAGGAGGGCGCATCCGAGCCGGCCGGCTTCATCACCTTCTCCTATGAGTTGTCGTCGCTGATGCTGACCAACGACGACAGCTCGCTGTTCGCGGTGGCGCTGAAGGACCCGCGCGATTCGAATGACGAGTTCACCGCCAACGAGCAGGGCATCGTCACCTCGCGCGCGGTGCGCCAGGACGGCCCGCTGCCGTCGATGGTGCGCACGGTGACGTTCGGCGGCCGTGACTGGTCGCTCGACTATTATGCCAAGAGCAACGCCACGGTGCGTGCGCAGCAGACCGCGACTATCGTCGCGGCGATCGGCCTCGCGCTGACCGGCATCGTCTGCGGCCTGTTCGGATATGTCGCCTACAACAATTTGCGCCTCAGCCGCGAGATCGAGGTCCGCATCGGCTTCGAGCGCCGGTTGACCGCCGTGATCGACGAGCTCAACCATCGCGTCAAGAACATCCTCGCGGTGATCCAGTCGATCGTGACCCGCACGCTGCGGCACGGCGCCGATATCGACGTCGCGCGCGAGCTCCTGATCGGGCGCATCCACGCGATGTCGAACGTCGTCACGCTGCTCAGCGAGAGCCAGTGGCAGGGCGTCAAGCTGAAGGGCCTGTTCGAATCGCGCTCGATCCCGCATGCCGACCGGATCGCGGTGAACGGTCCCGACATCACGGTCAGCGCTCGCGCCGCGCAATCGCTGTCGCTGCTGTTCTTCGAGCTCGCCTCGCATTCCGACGAAGGGCTGTCGCTGGTCGGCAAGCACCCGCACATCGTCGCCAATTGGGAGGTCGTCGGCGAGGATGCCGACGCGGTCTTCCATTTCCGCTGGGAGGAGTTCAACACCAGCCAGGCGACGCGGCGGGTCGACAGTGACTTCGGCCTGATCCTGCTCGACCGTGTCGCGCCCGAGGCGCTCGGCGGTACCGCGAAGCGCTACTTCACCGACGTCTCCTATGTCTATGAGCTGACCGCGCCGATGGACACCGTCGTCGACATGACTGAGCGCGACCGCACCGAACAGTTCTCCGCGCCGCTGCGCCCGGTGAAGAAGTAGCGGCTGCCTCAGGTTGTGTGACCAGACCGCCGCGCGGATTGATCGAAATCAAGCGCGCGCGCTAGCCCCCGCGCCATCGTGACCAATGCCCGGTATCCGTAATAGGCCGCAACCGTTTGTTAAAACTTCGTTGAACTTGCTTGGGCATATACCGAGCAGGATACCGTCTGAGGACCCCGATGAGGCTTTGGGTCAGCCTGACCTTGCTCGCGGCAGTTTTGCCGGTAGGGCTGTCGCTTGCCTTGACCCCGGCGACGGCGCCGGGCGACCCTGCGACAATCCGCGCCAGCTATCGGCGGCCGGACGTCGTGCCGTTCCCGAGCAGCAATCCCTATTCGGAGGCGAAATCCACCCTTGGGCAGCTGCTGTTCTTCGATCCGCTGCTGTCGAGGTCAAAGACGCACTCCTGCGCGAGCTGCCACAGGCCATCCCTTTCATGGGCCGACGGCCTTCCGCGCGCCATCGGTGAGGATCCCAAGGGCCTGCCGATCCGCTCGCCGACATTGATCGATGTGGCCTTCTTCGAGCCGCTGGGATGGGACGGCAAGTTCAAGGATCTGGAATCCGTTGCGTTCGGGCCGATCCTCAGTCCGGCGAACCTGAACATGACCGAGCCGGAATTGATCGCGCGACTGTCGGCGATCCCCGGCTATGTCGATGCCTTCACCCACGCGTTCGGAGACGGCGCGATCACGCGGCCGAGGATCGAGGCGTCATTGGCGACCTTCGAGCGCTCCATCATCGCAGGCGAGGCTCCGTTCGACCGTTGGATCAAAGGCGACGATACCGCCATCAGCAAGTCGGCCCAGCACGGCTTTGAGCTTTTCAACGGCAAGGCGCGTTGCTCGGCTTGCCACAGCGGCCCGTCGTTTTCCGACGGATCCTTCCAGGATATCGGTACCGCCAAGGGCCATGACATCGGGCGCGGCCGTTTCTTTCCGACCTCGGCGAAGCTGAAATACGCGTTCAAGACGCCGACATTGCGCGACGTCGCGCGCCGCGCGCCCTATATGCACGACGGATCGGTGGCGACGCTGGAAGATGTCATCGAGCTGTACAACAAGGGCGGGATCGATCGGCCGAGCCGATCGCCCGACATCAAGCCGCTGTCCCTGACGGCAGGCGAGAAGAACGACCTCATCGCCTTCCTGCAAACCCTGACTGCAACGGCCCCGCCGGTGGCAGGAGTCCCCAAACTGCCGCGCTGACCTCGGCCCAGCGCGGTTCAGAACGAGGTTCGTTCAGGACAGATGCGGCAGCGCCGCGCCCAGCAGGCCGAGCCCGACGATCACGAATGCGCCCGCGCAGGTCTCGAGGGTCGCTGCGCGCGCAGCGGACGATCTTGTCATGTAGGCGAGGGCCGACCCCACCCCGATACTTACGACGCTCAACGCTCCGAACACTGTACCGGCCTCCCGATCCGATTTTGTCCGGATTTCACTACGACAGTTGAATTGAGCTCCCGTGCCGGAATTAGCTAAAATTTGAGGGAACCGGCTGTAAAGACTGCACTAAGGGACAGGCCGGGGGCTCGCCCGCCATGATTAACCACAATGCAACCACGGGGTGTCCCGGCAGGCGCAAAGCGTAAAATTTGATATAAGTTAAACAAGTCCTTAAGTGTGTGGGCGGTTGGTTCAATGTTTAGTGGATGGGCGCGAGATACCGTCTCGGCGGTGCGCTCCTTTTTCGCCACGTGCCTTGCAGCGGTTTTGTTTTGTGTCGTAGCCGCGCGCAGTGCCGAGGCACATGTCAAATGGTTTTGTGCCTACGATGTCGCCGGTCAGCCCCGCGGACTCGAGAATGTTCTTTGCCTGGATTTCGAGCTGCTGCTCGGCGTCGCCATTTTCTGGCTGTTTGCGGGTTGCCTGATCGAGCCCACCTCGCTGGGTGATGCCACGATCCGGGTGATGGACCGCGTCACCGAGGGACTACGGCTGCGCACCGAATTGATGATGCGCGCCGTATGCGCGTTCTTCTTCATCTCGATCTGGGCCGTGGGCGGCATCCTGCTGACGCCCGAGTTGAAGACGACGTCGCCGTTCGTGGGCACGCTGCAACTTGCGATCGCTGCCGGGATGCTGTCACGCCGCACGCTGCCGCTGTCGGCGGCGGGGATGGTGGTCCTGTTCGGGATCGGCGTGCGCGACTACGGTGTCTTTCACCTCGCCGATTACCCGATCTTTCTCGGTGTTGCCGCCTATCTTGCGCTCGTCGGGCTGAACAAGGATCTGTTCGGAATCCGGCCGATCGACGTGATGCGCTACGCCGCCGCGGTGACGTTGATGTGGGCCTCGGTCGAGAAATGGGCCTATCCGGAGTGGAGCTTCCCGCTGCTGATCGAGCATTCCGCGATGACGCTGGGCTTCGACAACGAGTTCTACATGCGCGCTGCCGGCATGGTGGAATTCACGCTCGCCTTTGCCTTGATCTGGACCCCGCTGATCCGGCGCTGCGCCGCCACCGTGCTGACGGGGATGTTCATCAGCGCGTGCTTCGAATTCGGCAAGATCGACACGATCGGACACTCGGCGATCATCGCCGTCCTGCTTGCGATCGTCGCCGACAACAAGGTGTTGCCGCGCGACCGTCGTGCGCCGTGGCTTGCCCCGGTCGCGCTCTGTGCCGCGCTGTCGGTGACCCTGTTCGTCTACTATTTCGGCCACGCCGCGATCTTCAAGACGTCGGTCCTGTAAATCGCCGCCGCCTGGGGCGGTTATTTGGCGACGTGGACGGCGAGCTTCATCTTCGGATGAATACCGCACAGCACCGTGTAGTCGCCGGGCACCGAGAAGGTGACGTCGAACTTGCTGCCCGGCTGCTGGTCGCCCGAGTCGAAACTGAACGTATCGGTGCTCAAATAAGCGTGATGCAGCAGTTCACCGTCATCGTTAACGAATCGTAAAACCTCACCCCGCTTGATCGAGATCTGCGCGGGTTTGAATTCACGATCCTTCTGCGAAATGACATAAGGGGCTGCGCCCAAAGCGGCTCCCGCAAGCGCTCCAGTGACGATCGCCGCCGCAAATGGCAGGCGGCCGAACTGGCCCAGGCGCAAGGCGCGCAACAAGCCTGACTGCATGAGACCCCCGCTGAACCTCGAACACCAAATATCGGCTATCCCGGGCTGCAAGTGTGGGTCCCGGATTACCTGTAAGGGTGATTATCGCCAGCTGATCTTAACGATTTCAGCATGAGTTCCAGTCACTACTAAGGCAATTTTGAGCAGACAGTTATTTTCCGCAGTGCTGCGCGTTTCTGCGTAGCTGAGTATCGAGCACTACGGCGAAACGCGGGCATGGACAGCCTATTTGGCAACCTCAAGGTAAAGAGCGGTGCGGCCTTTCGGTTCGCAACCGGCCGGCTTTCGCGTCTTGCCCTGACCAAGGGTTCGATCCGCAGCCAGATTCTGATTTTTTGCCTTGCGATGAGCGCCGTTGCGGTCGCCCTCGGCGGGTACTCCATCCTCGGCATCCGCCATGCCGGCGATCTGGTGGCCAAGACGTTCGACGAATCCCTGATGTCGATCAACTATGCACGCGCGGCCGGTGCGGATTTCGCCACGATGCGGGTCGCCTCGTCGCAGCGCCTGCTGACCACGGATCCGGAGATCCGCGCCAATCTCGATGGCCAGATTGAAAAGCTCGCGAAGACGCTCTCGGAAGACCTGGCGATTGCCGCCGATCGGTCGCAATCCTCGCGCGCCGCGCAAGCCGCCGCAAAGGTCCAGGAAGCCGCCGACGCCTGGATGGCGCTGCACCGACGCGCGATCGGATCGTCCACAGAGGGAAGCGCGGCGGCCGATCCGCGCGCACCAGGTGCGACGGTCGGCGATGTCGATCGCTACTCCAAGATCGTTAGCCAGCAGGTCGAGCTGCTGGTCAACTATACGGCCGGCGATGGCTTTCTGTTCCGGCAAAAGGCGCTTTCGACGATCAAGCGGGACCTGCAGCTCAACGTGGCCGGGCTGACCGTCGCGCTGTTTCTGTCGGCCCTGTTCTCGTGGCTGCTGGCGCGCCGCATCATCGGACCGGTCGCGATCGCATCGCGGGCCGCGCGAAGCATCGCCGGCGGCGACCTCGACGCGACCATCCCGAAGGGCGGTACCGACGAGCTTGGCACGCTTCTGACCGCCATGGAAACGATGCGCGACAACATCCGGCGGATGGTCAATCAAGAGGTGTCGCAACGCCGCTCGGCGCAGGCACGGCTTTCCGATGCGCTTGAAACGTCGCGCGAGGGCGTCGTGCTGCTCGACGCTGATGGCCAGGTCGCGCTGGCCAACTCGCGCGCGAGTGAATTCATCCGTCTCTCGCCGCAGCTTCTGCAGTCGAATCCGCTCGATGCCGCCAGGCTGGCGCCGGCCGACGGTGACATCGACGGCTTTGCGAGCGAGGCGCAGCTTTCGGATGGACGCTGGCTGCGCGTCAGCCGCAGCGAGACGCAGGAAGGCGGCGTCGTTCTCGTCTACAGCGACATCTCCGCGCTGAAGCAGCAGAAGGCGGAGCTGCATGAAACTAATCTGCGGCTCGACGCGGCGCTCACGCACATGTCGCAAGGGCTGTGCCTCTACAACAGCGAGGCGCGGCTGCAGGTCGCCAACCGCCGGTTCTGCGAGATATTCGATATATCGCCGGAGCTTGTCGTTCCCGGAATGACCATGGAGGAGGTGCTCGACCTGAGCATCGCCGCCGGCAATCACGGCGAGCGGACCGTCGCCGACCTGCTGGCGGAGCGCGAGCGTTCGATGGCCCAGCACGACGGCAACTATCTGCAGCATCTCAGCGATGGACGGATCATTGCGATCGCGCAACGGCCGACATCCGATGGCGGCTGGCTCGTCACCTGCGAGGACGTCACCGAACAGCAACGGGCGGAATCGCAGATCGCGTTCATGGCCCGGCACGATGCGCTGACCAAGCTGCCGAACCGGACGTTGCTGGCCGAACGGATCGAGCTGGCGGTTGCGCAGGTCGGCCGCGGACTCGGCTTCGCGGTGTTCTGCCTCGATCTCGATAATTTCAAGCAGGTCAACGACACGCTCGGGCATCCGGTCGGCGACGAATTGCTGTGTGCGGTCGCGGACCGGCTCAACGCCTGCGTCCGTGAGGTCGACACCGTCGCGCGTTTGGGCGGCGACGAGTTCGCGGTCATCCAGTGTGGCGTCCAGGGCGGAGACGAGGCCGAGCGCCTCGCGCGCCGCATCGTGGAATGCGTGGGTGCGCCCTACGAGCTGAATGGGCATCGCGTCGTCGTCGGATGCAGCGTCGGCATCTCGATGTCGCCGGGCGACGGCACCACCGGCGAGAAGCTGCTGAAGAACGCCGACGTCGCTTTGTACCGCGCCAAGATGGAAGGCCGCGGCACCTGGCGCTTCTTCGAGCCTGCGATGGACGCCAGCCTGCAGCGGCGACGGGCGATCGAGCTCGACCTTCGCGAGGCGATGGCCAAGGACGAGTTCTCGTTGTTCTACCAGCCGCTCTACGATCTCCATCTCGACCGCATCTGCGGCTTCGAGGCGCTGCTGCGGTGGCATCACCCCAAGCGCGGGCTGGTGTCGCCGGACCAGTTCATCCCGATCGCGGAAGAGATCGGCCTGATCGGCCCGCTGGGAGAATGGGTGCTCAATCGCGCCTGCGAACAGGCGACGACCTGGCCCGGCGAGATGAAGCTCGCGGTCAACGTCTCCGCGGTCCAGTTTCGTGATGCCGACTTCATCGACGTCGTTGTCAACGCGCTCGCGGCGTCAAAATTGTCGCCGCGCCGGCTGGAGCTCGAAATCACCGAGTCCGTGTTCCTCGCGAACAGCAACGAGACGCTTGCAACGCTGCACAAGTTGAAGGCGCAGGGGTTGCGCATCGCTCTGGATGATTTCGGCACCGGCTATTCGTCGCTGAGCTATCTGCGCAGCTTCCCGTTCGACAAGCTCAAGATCGACAAATCCTTCGTGCGCGACGCGACCGCGACGCATGGATCGAAGTCGATCGTCCGCGCCGTCATCAGCCTCGGCAGAAGCCTCGGCATGACCACGATCGCGGAGGGCATCGAGACCGTCGAGCAGCTGGATCATATGCGGGCCGAAGGCTGCAACGAGGCGCAGGGCTTCCTGTTCAGTCACCCGGTCCCGGTGACCGAAATCGCGGCCAAGATCCTCGAATTGAGAAACGGCTTCAAGCCGGCCTCCGTCAAGACGGCGATGGCCAGCTGATGGCGCGCTGAGCGTCACCGGGCCTTGCAGGCCAATATAAAAAGGCGGCCCGCGGGCCGCCTTTTCTCATTTATTGTTGTGGTCGCGCTTAGCCTCCATTGCCGCCGATCACGGCGCGCACGGTGTTGTCGGGGCCGAAATCCTCGGCGCTGTCGACATAAAGTAGCGCGGAGAGCTTCGATCGCGCGCGGTTGACGCGGCTCTTGATGGTGCCGACCGCGCAGCCGCAGATCGCCGCGGCATCCTCGTAGGAGAAGCCGGACGCGCCGACCAAAATCAGCGCCTCGCGCTGGTCCTGCGGCAGCTTTTCGAGCGCGGCGCGGAATTCCTCGAACTCCAGATGCGCCGCCTGCGAAGGCTGGCTCTTCAGCGTCTTGGCATAATTGCCCTCGGCATCCTCCACCTCGCGCCGCCGCTTCCGGTAGTCGGAGCGAAACAGGTTGCGCAGGATGGTGAACAGCCACGCGGGGAGGTTCGAGCCGGGCTGAAACGAGTCGATGTTGGCGATCGCGCGCAGCAGGGTCTCCTGCACCAGATCGTCGGCGCGGTCACCATTACCGGAGAGCGAGATCGCGAACGCGCGCAGGCTCGGGACCGACGCAAGGATATCGTCGCGAAGTTCATTCGTGAGAGGCATTAGTCCCCTCCATTGTTCTTGTCGGTATCGCCCCCGGCGACGGCCGCCGCCGCTGCCTCCGGCCCGTCGAGTTTGCGGATCAGCTCCGCAAAGCGGTCGGGTACGCCCTGTCGCACCACGTCATCGTACATGGCGCGAAGCTGGTGGCCGATTCTCGATTGAATCTCGGCGTTGAGACCGCCCTGCTTCTTTACTTCCTTCATGATGTGATCCACGCTTCCCCGGGAGTTAAGTCTCTGATTTCCAAGTCGTTTCCTCGAAAAAAGAGGCTGGCCGCGTTGCCTCGTCGGTCTGGAGCTAATGCAAAGTTGCGCAGAAAGTTCCGGAATGCTGGAACTATTTCGTGGAACTTTTTCGGCTTTCGCGCGTAGTCGGGCATGCAGGGGAACCGGGGGCGCCCCAGAACTGGATTCTGGCGCCCCCAGACAACGGGTTTCAGGCCACCAGGCCTCACGAACAAGGATGGAGTGGGAATGTCCCGATCGCAGATCGTTGCCGAACACCTTCCGCTGTTGCGCCGTTACGCTCGCGCACTGACCGGAAATCAGGCGTCGGGGGACGCCTATGTCGGGGCCATGCTCGAGGCCCTGTTGCAGGATGGATCGTTACTGGACCAGACCCACGGGCCGCGCGCCGGCCTGTTTCGGCTGTTCACCCAGATCTGGAATTCGGTGTCGGTGAACAACAACGACAATGCCGACGTGGCGACGCTGTCGCTGCCGCCGGAGCGGCGGCTGTCCAACATCACGCCGCTGCCGCGCCAGGCCTTCCTGCTGCTGTCGCTGGAGGGCTTTTCGGAGGAGGAGGTCGGCTACATTCTCGGCACCGATATCGCCGAGACGCGCAAGCTGACCGATGCCGCCGGCCGCGAGATGGCCGCCGAGATCGCCACCGACGTCCTGATCATTGAGGACGAGACCTTCATCGCCATGGACCTCGAGAGCCTGGTGAAGAATCTCGGCCACAACGTCATCGGCGTTGCGCGCACGCATTCCGATGCGGTGGCGCTCGCCAAGAACAAGAAGCCCGGCCTGATCCTCGCCGACATCCAGCTCGCCGACGGCTCGTCGGGCCTCGATGCCGTGAACGAGTTGCTGCGGACCTTCGAGGTGCCGGTGGTGTTCATCACCGCCTATCCCGAGCGCTTCCTGACCGGCGAGCGGCCGGAGCCGGCATTCCTGATCTCAAAGCCGTTCCAGCCGGCGATGGTGTCGGCGGTGGCGAGCCAGGCGCTGTTCTTCCAGCGCAACTCGCGCAACCGCACGCCGCGCGCGGCATCGGCATGAGCTGAATTTACGCAAGCGGCAAAATCCAGGCCGGCGTGCCGAAAGGTACGCCGGCTTTTTTTGAGCGAGCCTTCGATAGCGACGTTACTTCGGCATCACGCGGACCGGCATTGTGCTGAGCGCCCGCAGGCCCGAGCTGTCGCGGAAGGCTGTGGGGCCTGCAATCTCGAACTGCTTGATGTGGCTGGCGAGCGCCGTGATCACGGCCTCGGCTTCCAGCCGCGCCACCATCTGCCCGACACAGCCGTGGATGCCGACGCCGAAGCCCATGTGTCCGGAGAGCCGCCGTCTGACGTCGAATTGGTCGGCATGTTCCCAGCGCGTCTCGTCGCGGTTGGCGGAGGCGAGCAGCAGCAGCACCTTCTCGTGCTTGCCGATCCTGACGCCTGCAATCTCGGTGTCATGCGGCGTGGTACGGAACACGAACGGCGCCGGTGAATCGAAGCGCAGGGTCTCGTCGAATGCCGCGCGCGACAACGACGGATCGCCTGCAAGCAGCGACCATTGCTCGGGATGGCGCGCAAGCGTGTACAGCGCCATGCCGATCGCACTGATCGTGGTGTCGAGCCCGGCCGAGAGCAGCGAACGCACCAGCAATGGCGCTTCCTCCGCGCTGATCTCGCCGGCGTCGGCCGCCTCATAGACCTGCGCGCCAAAACTGCCCGGGCGCAGCGCCTCGCGCTGGCAGCGCGCCGCGACCCAGGGCAGCACGCGGGGCGCCTGCTGCATCAGATCGCGAAAATAGTCGTTCTCGGGCCCGAAGCCGGCGAACACCATCGCGCCATAGGTCAGGAAGTTCTCGCGGCCCTCCTGGTCGATGCCGAGCGCGTCGGGAAACACGCTGACCGGAAACACCTCGGCGATGTCCTTGATGGCGTCAAACGATTTGCGTTCGACCAGCCCGTCGACCAGCCGCGTCGCCGTCGCCTTGAAGTCATCGGCAAGCCGCCGCATCGCGCCGGGCGAGAGGATCCGCGCCAGCACCGCACGGGTTCGCGTGTGCAGCGGCGGATCGGCTTCCAGCACGATGCTTGGCGGCCGCCACGGCTTGTCCTTGAAGTGGTTCGCAAGCCCCGCGCCGCCGGCGTTGCTGAAATTGACATGGTCTCCGAAGATCGTCTTGACCTCGGCAAAGCGCGGCACCGCCCAGATGTCATATTTGGTCAGGCGGATGACCGGCGCCGCGGCACGCAGCTCCGCATAGGTGCCGTAGGGATCGGCCCGCGTCGCCGCGCTGAACGGATCGAAATCGCTGCGGACAATTTCGCCTACAAAGGGGCTCATCGGATCCTCCCGTCTTGTCATTATTTAATTGACCATAGTCAATTAACTTGCATATTGCAAGGGCGGGGTTGCCATCGGGGCGGGTGCGCGGCATGGAGGCGCGAGGCGGATGGGGATGTCGATCGTGGAGCGAGCCAAAGGCGCACGGCGCTTTCAGCGCAGGGCGCGCCAGGAGGCCGACAAGGAGGCGCTGAAGGCGCTGATCCTCGAGACCGCGCGCACGGAGTTCGCCGCCGGCACGCTGGAGACCGTTTCGATCCAGAAGATCGCCGACGCGATCGGCTACTCGAAGGGCACCGTCCTCAAATATTACCCGACCAAGCTGCTGCTGCTGCTCGCGGTGAAGCAGCAGAACCTCGAGGCGGTCGCCGAACGCCTCGAGCGGGTCCACGCGGAGACGGCCGACAGCGATCTGCGGCTGCGGCGCGTGATGGAAACCTATCTCGATTACTGGGCCGACAATCCCGATCACTTCCGCTCGCTGTTTTCGATGTCCGGTACGATCGAGGACCGCCGTTTTCCCGACGGCGTCTATTTCGGCGAGACCGAGATCGCGCGCCGCAGCTACGAATTGTTCGTGATCTCGGTGCGGGAATTTCTGGCGGCACATGGCGCCGAGCCGGCGCCCGGCCTGCCGCAGCGGCTCGCGACCGCGCTTTTGGCGGCGACCCACGGCGTGGTCGCGCTGACGCTCGGCACGCCGACCATGAAACTGCCCGACATGCGTGGCACCGGCCGCCTGCTCATCGCAAGCCTGATCGATGCCTGGACGGCCAGGCTTGCCGCCGCGCGGAAAACCGACGGCTGGCCGCGGGTCACGATCGGCACCTTCGCCTGACGGAGCGATATCCGAAGGTCAACGCCCGGTTATTCGCGCGTGCCACGCGTCCCTGCATACGCGCCGCGCCCCTCATACGCCAAGCGATGTGGAATCGCGGGCCTTCGCCTGCTAAGCGCGGCCCATGGATACGACGCAGCGCGATAGAACGGTGGGCTTTCTCTGCCTGGTGGTGACGGCCTTCGGCTGGGCCCTGAACTGGCCGCTGATGAAGCTGTTGCTGCAGCAATGGCCGCCGCTGTTCGCCCGCGGGCTTGCCGGCACCTGCGCGGCGGTGATCCTGGGCACGCTGGCGCTGGCCCGCGGACAGTCGCTCGCCGTGCCGCGCGAGGCGATCCCGCGGCTGCTGTTCGCTTCCTTCACCAATGTCTTCGCCTGGATGGGCTTTGGCACCATCGCGATGAAGTTCGTCACGGTCGGCGAGGGGGCGCTACTCGCCTACACGATGCCGATCTGGGCGATGCTGTTCGCCTGGCCGGTGCTGCACAGCCGCCCGACGCTGCGGGATCTTGCGGCGCTGGTGCTCGGCGTCGCCGGCGTTGCGCTCCTGCTCGGCGGCAATGGCTTTGCGTTCAGCGCCGACAAGCTGACCGGTATCGCGCTGGCGCTCGCCTGCGCCATCCTGTTCGCGCTCGGCAACGTGCTGAACCGCAAGCCGCTGCCGATGCCGCCGCTCGCGGTGGTAGCCTGGCAGGTCGGCATCGGCTGTCTCGTGATGCTTCTGCTCGGCATTCTCTTCGAGCATCCGAATTATGCCGCGATCACGCCGCTCGGCCTCGGTTGCTTTGCCTACATGACGCTGTTGCCGATGGGCATCTGCTATCTCACCTGGTTCGAGACGCTGCGCCGCCTGCCGCCGACATCGGCGTCAACGGGCATGCTGCTGGTGCCGGTCATCGGCGTGGTGTCGGCCGCGATCATTCTCGGTGAGCCGCTGGGCTTGCGCGAGATCGGCGCCATGGCACTGACGCTCGGCGGCGTGACGCTGGCGCTGCAGCGGGCCTGATGCAAAGGAGGGAACGGACATCGGCGCATTGCGTTCTCCCGAAAAGGGAGCTTGGCCATGCGCAAAGCGATCGCGCGGCTTGATGCTGAGCAGAGGGCACAACTGCTTTATCTCGCAGATCTCGGCACGGCGATGTTCACGTCGGCCCTCGTGGTGTGCATCCTGAAGGCGATTGTGGACCTGTTCGCCGCCGGCTGAACCGCAGCGTCTGCGCCAACGCGCCGTCAGTCCTCTTGCGGCGCGTCGCTCTGGGTGTGCCCATCGGGCCCCCGGTCAAACACTCCATAATCGCTCGATTTCACTCCTGCCGCCCCATCAGTGGCGCCGCCGGCCAGACCGAGCTTGAGCAGCTCGCGGACCGCCGCAGCGCGGGTCGGCATGCGGTGCTTAAATCGGAAATCGTCGAGGGCCGATAATTCTTCGGGAGAGAGCATGACTTGAAGACGTTCAGCGCGAAGCTCATTCATCGCAAACCGCCTAGAATTAGCTTGTTGAGTAACTTGCTAAACGAACCAATTCGGGGTGTGTTCCCCAGGTTGAGATAAAAACATCGATTTAGTAAGTTTATTAAGTAATATCAATGGCTTAGATGAAAAACTAAGGGAACGATCCGGCTGGCCTTCTCGTTATCTTGCGGGAGTGATGCCATGACCAACCACGTCAAGCTTCCCCGCAAGCTATCCGAGGAGCCGGAAGCCCCGAAACCGCGACGTCCGAGCCACGCGCAGGTCATCGATCAACTGGACCGTTGGGCTAACAGTCCCGGTCTGCAACCGCCAAGGGTGAGTAATGCAGAAGACGATTCAGAAACGGAAGCGATCTGAGCCCCATACGTTCGAGCAACGGCTTGAGGAACATCGCGCGCGGCTCGAGAGCCAGCTCGCGCAGCTGCCGCGCGGCGCCGAACGCGAGCAGGTCGCCGCGCGCATCGAGCAGCTCCGCACAGCCGTCGAGCTGAGTGCGATGCTGTCGGCGAATGCATGAGCCGACACCTGGAACGGGGATGCCCACTTGCTCCCGCGGTTCCGCTCGCCTACCATCCCCGTGTTGATGGGGATGGAGTCCCCCGATAACCGCCGCAAGGCTGATGACTCCTACCGGGCGCGACAGCGTCGGTAGGAGCATGCGCCCCCGCCGACCCGCCGTGTCCCGCGAATGAGAAGGGACAGCGCATGTCGGGTCTTCCTGGTTCACTCTCAATCGCATTGTCGCTGGTCGGGTCGATCTGGCTCGTCGGTGTCGTCGCCCTGCTGGTCGGCGCGCCGGGCGAGCTGGTTGCCGCGACCTTCGTGCTTGGGGTGCTGGCGGGCTTCGTCGAATGGCGAGCCGGAAAGGCGGAGCATTGAACGTTCAGTTGTTGGCGGCGGTCGCGATCGGCGGTTCGCTGGGATCGGTCGCGCGCTATCTGGTGGCGATCGGCGCGGGGCGCCTGGTCGGCACGGAATTTCCCTGGGGCACGCTGGTGATCAATATCGTAGGCTCGTTCCTCATCGGCGTCTTCGCGGAGTCGTTCGCGCTGAGCTGGAATGCCAGCCAGGCGATGCGGGTGTTTCTCACCGTCGGCATTTGCGGCGGCTTCACCACCTTCTCGACCTTCTCGCTCGATGCGATCGTATTGATGCAGCGCGGCGAGCTGTGGGCGGCCGGCGCCTACGTCACAGCCTCCGTCGCGCTCTCGATTCTCGCGCTGTTCGGCGGTCTGCTGCTGGTGCGGGCGTTCACGACTTGATGGTCAGCTAAGCGGTCGCTTTTCCGTCATCCTGAGGAGCGCGGAACGCGCGTCTCGAAGGATGCACGGCCCGGCTAGCGGCCGTCGACCCTTCGAGGCTCGCCCAGCGGCGCAATTGCGCCGCAAGGCTCGCACCTCCAGCGACAAAGGCGAAGCCTTTGCGCGGGGGTGACGGGTCGTCTCGCCAGACGCTAATCGGTCGGATGGCGGCCGGTGCGCGGATTGATCGGCGACGTCGGGCGCCGCCGCAGCGCCTCGGGCAGGAACGGCTCGCCGCGCTTCGGCGAGGGGTCGGCACGCACATCGGCGGCCCATTGCGCGCGTTCGTGCGGCGTCTGGTTGTCGTTGAAGGTTCGCTTCACATCGACCCCGTCGACGGGGTCGTTGACGCCGTTCCGGCTGGCGGGACGGTCGACGCCGCTGTGGATGTCACTGGAGTTGCCCATCGCGGCCTCCGAACTCGGTTGATCAAGGTCTGATCTGGATAAACGTGGCCCGCGCAGGCGCCGTTCCAAACAAGCGCCGTTCCAAAAAAGTGAAGGGCCGAAGGTACCGTCTGCCGCCCGGAATCCTTGGCGCGTCAGGGACCAGCCGGTAGGATGGAACCCGGATGGTAGCCAGGGACCAAGGGAAAGACCGGGGAATGAAGCATGTCGACGTCGCGGTGATTGCTGCCACGCTGTGGCTGCTGGCGTCGATGGTGCTGGACATCCTGACGCCGAAGTCGATCACCGCGCTCATGATCGCGGCAGCGCTTGCGCCGCCGTTCCTGATCGGGATCGGCATCCATTTCGCACGCCAATATTTCAAGGCGAAGCGGCGCAGCTACCCGTCACCGCGGTTGGACGAACACTTCGAGAACTAGAGCGTTTTCGAGCGAAGTGGGCGCCGGTTCGCGTGAAGCGAACTCGTCAAGACTAAAATCCAGAGCCCCGTTTCGATCTAATCGGAGCAGGGCTTCGGCGGGGCAGGGCTGCGGGCGGGGCCGCACGTGCTGCATTGAACTGCGCAGATGGCTTGCTAAGCTTATGCCATGACCGAGCATCTTCCCGATACGATCAGCCGCCTCTACACCGACCCTGGCGAATATGTCGATAGCGACCATCCCGCCGTCGAGGCGTTCGCCCGCGCCGCCGTTCCGTCTGACGCCAGCGTGCGCGACAAGGCGCGCCGGCTCTACACCGCGGTGCGCGACGGCATCCGCTACAACCCCTATGTCAGCATGCGCTCGCCCGAGAGCTACCGGGCCTCCAGCGTGCTCGCCGCCGGCAATGGCTACTGCGTCGGCAAGGCGGCGCTCTATGCCGCTGCCTGCCGGGTCCACGGCATCCCGGCGCGTGTCGGCTTCGCCGATGTGCGCAACCATCTCACCACCGAGAAGCTGCGCCTGAGCATGGGCTCGGACCTGTTCACCTGGCACGGCTTCACCGACGTGTTCGTCGATGGCGCCTGGCGCAAGGCGACCCCGACCTTCAACGACACGCTGTGCGCCAAGCTTGGCGTCAAGCCGCTCGATTTCGACGGCCACGTCGACGCGCTGCTGCATCCCTTCGACGGCGAAGGGCGCGCCTACATGCAGTATGTCAGCGACCACGGCAGCTATCACGACGTCCCCGCCAAATTCCTGATGCGCGAGATGGCGCGCGAATACGCCAACATGCAGGGCGAGGATCTCGCCGGCCGCGACATGGAGCGCGAGGCGGCCGAGCAGTAGCGGACGTGTGAGCCGATCGCGTGCCGGCCGAGGGGGGCGGTGTGATGGATGCGGAGCCGCCGAAAGCGCAGGTCAGCCGCCCCGCCAAAGGCTGGGAGGACGCGGTCGCGCTGACCGGCTTCATCCTGGTCGCGGTCGGGCAGGCCTCCAACCAGGTTCTGGCGCGCGGGCTTGCCGGCTCGGTGCCGCCGTTTTCGCTGGCCTTCTTTCGCTGGAGCATCATCGCCATCGGCCTCGCGCCGTTTGCGATCGCAGCGATCCGCGACGGCAAGATCCCGCTGGCGCAAAACCTCTGGCCGATCCTCGCCGCCGGTTTCCTCGGCATGTTCCTGTGCGGTGCCCCGGTCTACATCGCCGGCATCACGACCACGGCGATCCACATCGCGCTGATCTTCGCGCTGTCGCCGATCATGGTGCTGCTGATCTCGGCGGCGCTCGGCATCGAGCATATCGGCCCGCTGCAATGGCTCGGCACGGCGCTGGCGCTCGGCGGTGCGCTCTTGATCGTCTCGGGCGGTCATCTGGAAACGCTGACGCAATCGAGCGCGGCCTGGGGCGATCTCCTGGTGGTATGCGCGATGCTCGGCTGGTCCGGCTACACGCTGCTGCAGTCGCGCGTCGCGCCGCGCGCCTCGCTGCTGGCGCGGGTCAGCCTGTTCTCGGCGGCCGGCGCGCTGTGCTCGCTGCCGCCGGCGCTCCAGGAGATGTGGGCCACCCCGGCAGAGGTGTTCAACACCCGGGCGTTCGAGGCCTATGTCTTCGCCGGCCTCGTGCCCGGCCTGATCGCCTATGCCGGCTTCGCCTGGCTCGGCGCGAGATTCGGCTCGGTGCGGAGCTCGCTGGTGCTCTACGTTGCACCGATCGCAAGCGCGCTGCTGTCCTGGATCATCCTCGGCGAGCCGCCGAAGCTGATCCATCTGGTTGGCGGTCTTTTGATCCTCGGCGGTGTCTGGGCGAGCCTGCGCAAATAGACCCAGCTCCTTCCCAAGGTGCAACCTTTTCCGGCCTTGTGCGTTGAATCCAGCGTTGATTCAAGAGCTTAGTCGGAGGCCGTATGAATCTTACTCCCCAGCAGCGCAAGGACCGTGATGCGCAGCGTCAGCAAGACGCATCGCAGGCGATGAAGGAGCATCGCGCCAACGAGAAGGCGTTCTACGACAACTTCCAGCGCCTCAAGGCCGAGCGGCAGGCGCGCGAAGCCGCGGAATCACGGAAGGCGCAATCCGCTTCGAAATAAGCGCCAGGAGCCACACCAACCATCCGGATGGCCCGGATCTGACCGACCGAGAAGGAGCGGAAGCGAGGGGGCGAGCACGGCGCAAACGAGCTCGCCCCGAAGACGAGAAATCTCCAGGCTTATGGAGGACGTCAGATGTACTTTGCCGATCAGAAAACGGTCACATGCAAATGCGGTGAGCCCTTGAGCGAATTGATGCTCGTCGACGACCAGACAACCGGAATCAAGTTTCACGTCGGTCGTTGCCCGTCATGCCGTGAAGTGACGGTTGTTCGATCCCAGGACATGCCAGCGAACGACAATGTCTGACGCGGACGGACCTCTCGCTAGTGCGAGCACCGGACCTTTGGTTTCAGGTTTTCGATTGCGACCGGTGAGCGACAGGCCGGCTGACGCATCGTTTGAGGCACACCAGAAAAAGAGCAGGGCGCGACCGGCATCACCACGGTCGCGCCCTACGTCGCCGGTCAATGGGGCAGGGGGAATAACCGGCTCTTCCAATGACTCGCAGACCCCCTGAGTCGTTCCGCGCAAGTGAAAATATTTTCGTACACGGTTAAGTGATGGCTGGACGCGAGAACCCCGCAGGTTTCGTTCGCGTTGTGTCCGGGATCGCCAAGGGATCGTCGAGCGAATTTCCGAGCGAATTTCCATGGGGCGAGGGACATCATCATGTCAAAGATACAGATGGGAATTTTCGCTGCGCTGGCGGCTGGGCTGACGCTTGGCGCCGTCCAGCTGGCATCTGGCCACGATCTCATCGGCGGCCAGCAGGTCACCACCGCACTGGCGCCGGAGAGCGCCGTCAATCGCGCCGCCAAGACCGACCGTGCCACGGTTCCAGTCACCGGCCTGCCGAGCCGGACCGTTGCGCTGAAGGTCGAGCGGCTTCCCGATACATCGGTGCTGGTCCGCGTCCCCGTGGCCAAGGAAGAGGCGCGCCATCGCCCCGCAGCGCCGGCTCGGGCCCGGCCCGGCGACACCCGCAAGGTGGCCTGCGAGCCCGTGGTCAGCGTGCTGACCGAAGTGGCCAAGCTGCTGCAGCCCGGCCGCTGCGTGACCTGAGAAGGGCGCACAGTCGTCTAATATCGACGGCGCCATCGCCCGGCTTGACCGGGCGATCCAGTACGCCGCGGCCCATCGGCTCAATCACAATCGTCTCTGGAATACTAGATCGCCCGGTCAAGCCGGGCGATGACATCGTTGGTTGCGGTTTGCACCCTACCGGGCAACGCAGGCTATTCCTCCTCGTCCGCCTCGCCGCTGCGGGCAGCGCTGCGGCTTGCCATCAGGCCGAGCGCGAGGCCGCCGACCGCCAGGAGCGGGATCAGCCGCTTCACGCCGATGGCCCGCACGATCTGCAGGCCGGTGGCGACCACCACCGGATCGGCGAACACATTGGCCGCGGCGGCCTTTGCCGCCTTCTCGGCGCGGCGGCGCATCTCGCGCTTGCGCACCACGTAGACGCTGGCGGCGATCACCGTGACGACAAGAAACAGCGCGGCGCCGGCGAGGCACGCTTCCACCGGCCCGTAGTGCTGCAGCACGTAGACGAAGGCGGCCGCGCACAGAAAGGCGATGGTGATGAACAGCGCGATCGCAGCGGCCGCGGCCAGCGACGTCAGCCGCAGCGCGTTGCCGGTGGAATCCTTGACGTCATTGATCAGCCGCTGAAGCATCGACCAGCCCTGCCTTGAATCCTGCCTTGAATCTTGCCCTGAGCCTTGCCCTGAAGAGCGCATCAACAAACGCGGCGGCGGCGCGCCAGCGCCGCCATCGCGTCCAGAAGGGCGGTTTCCGCATGGCCGCTACCATGGGGCTCATCCCCCGGAGACTGCAGATTGCCTAGCGGCGCCAGCTGACGCCGATCAGGAAGCCGAGACCGAGCGCAAGGCCGACCGTCGCCAGCGGCCGCTGCGTGATCATATCTTCCAGCGATTCCTCGATCGAAGATGCGGCATCCTGCGCTGCGCCCATCATCGCGCTGCCGCGCTCCGACATGTCGTCGAGCGTCGATTCCGCGTTGGCGCGCACATCCTTGTAGCGGCGGCGGGCCTGCTTGCCTGCGTTGTTCGCAAACGAGTTCAGCGCGTCGGTGATCTGTTCGGTGAGGGCTGCGATATCGTTCTTCACGGCGGTGACATCCTTTTCGAGGCGTTCGTAGGTCGCGTTATCCGTCATGGTCCTGATCCCAAATGCGCTGTCCGTGCTCGAAATCGAAAGCTCCCGGAGAACGTGTGCGTCTGGAGAAAAACGCTTCGCACCATGCAAAGGTTCCAGATGCGAAACCGAGGTTAATCTTCGGGCAGCTGCGGCGAATTGTCCGGCATCAAATGCTCCTTCACGATCAACGCCACGATCAGCAGCGGCGACGACAGGAAGGCGCCCATCGGGCCCCACAGCCAGGTCCAGAAAGCGAGCGCGAGAAAGACCGCGAGCGCATTCAGCGACAGCCTGCGACCGACGATCGTCGGCGTCACGAAATGACCTTCCATGAAGATCACGATGGCAAAACAGGCCGGCGCGATCAGCCCCGCGCCGATGGTCGGCGAGGAGATGATGCCGACCACAACCAGCACCACGAACATCGCGACCGGGCCGATGATCGGAATGAAGTTCAGTGCTGCGGCGAGCGCGCCGAGCCCGGCTGGGGTCGGCATGCCGGTCGCCGCGCAGATCGCGCCGGTGATGATGCCGACGCCGACATTGATCATCGTGACGGTCAGCAGATAATTGCCGAGGTGTGTTTCGAGCTCGTTGAGGATTCGCAGCGTGCGCAGCCGCGCCGCGCGGTCACGGAAGGTCATCACCAACCCGCGGCGCAGATCCTTCCAGCTCGCGATGAACAGGATCAAGGTTACGATGAACAGCAGGAATTCGGCGAAGGTGGGCGACAGGAATTCCAGCGTCGGCTGCACCCATTCGAATTTCGGTATCTGGAGCGTCGCCAGCGTATCGGTGCCGCCGACCATGCTCTGCAACTCCTGCCACAGTGCGAGCGGCCGGTCGAACACATGCAGCTTCTCCCTCAGGATCGCGCCGAGTTCGGGCAGCCGCGAGCTCCATTGGATCACAGGCGAGGCGATCAGTCCGACCATGAAGGCGACGGCGGCGCCGACCGCGACCACGATCAGCATGGCGCCGAGCGCGCGCGGAATCCGGTAGCGCTCGAGCAGGCTCGCCGCCGGCGACAGCATGGTGCCGACGATGAAGGCCATGGTGATCGGCAGGAAGAAGGCGCGCGCCAGATAGAGCACCGCCACCACGACGATCACCAGCAGCGCGACCAGCGCGAAGGCCACGACCTCGGCGCGGCTGATAATCGGCGGCGTTTCGGCTTTGCTGTCGGGGAGGGGCGTGCCTTCGGGCGCGTTGCCAAGCATACGTTCACCCGGAAAGGCGCGCACCAGTTTCCTCCCGCACGAGGACAAATGAATTTCGCACTAAATTGCGCGTGACAACGGCGTTGCCTCGGCAAAGGTTCCATCGCGGCTTCGTGAGACGTGACGGGTTGACAATCGCGGCTTCGCGACGATTCGCGGCGGAACCGTCTTGCGGCCACGCGCGTTGGCTTGGCATCGCATCACCATGATGCGCATCCCGTTCAGGGGCAGCACATGACACAGCAGTCTCTCTCCAGCCGCCGGCTAGCGTCGCGCGCCGCGCGCATCGTTGCCTTCGCCAGCGTCCTGTTCGCGGCGCCGTTCATTGTCGCCAGTTCGGCCAGCGCTCAAGTCCGCTCTTCCGCGCTCGGCTATGCGTCGACGCAGCCAGGCGGATTCCCCTCCGACGAGGTGATGAGCGATCCCTCGACCGAGGACGGCGCGCTGCCGGAGCGGCTGCGCCGCACCACCGTCGTACTCAACACGTCAGAGGCGCCCGGCACCGTCATCATCGATACCGGCAACACCGCGCTCTATTACGTGCTCGGCGGCGGCCGCGCGATCCGCTACGGCGTCGGCGTCGGCCGCGAGGGGTTCACTTGGGCGGGTATCCAGACCATCAGCCGCAAGGCCGAATGGCCGGACTGGCATCCGCCGGCCGAGATGATCAAGCGCCAGCCCTATCTGCCGCGCTTCATGGCCGGTGGCCCGGGCAACCCGCTCGGTGCGCGCGCGATGTATCTCGGCTCCAGCGAGTACCGCATCCACGGCACCAACGATCCCTCGACGATCGGCAAGTTCGTCTCGTCCGGTTGCATCCGCCTGACCAATGAAGACGTCTCCGACCTGTTCAGCCGGGTCGATGTCGGCACCAGGGTCGTGGTGTTGCCGAAGAACGCGCCGCACCTCGCCGCGCGCGAGATCGGCCCGACCACGACGCAGATTTCGGTCCGGCCGGCCGCGGCACGGCCGCGACCCGCGATGACGACGCTGCCTTCCGGGCGTCAGGCGATGAACATCCCGACGGCTTCCTCGTTGTACTAGTGTGCTGAATGCGAAGTTCGTGCGATTTCGCGGCAGCCGCTTTCACGAACTTCGCATTCATAAAGCACACTAGAATCATAAGTTTCCTAGTGTCCTTATCGAATCCGAAGTTCGCTCCGAAGGTGCGGCAAATGATGCGAACTTCGGATTCGGGACACTAGAGCGTTTTCGAGCGAAGTGGATACCGGTTCGCGTGAAGAAAACGCGTCAGAACAAGAATCCAGAGCCGCGTTCCGATTCAAAACGGGGTTCCAGCGATCGGTATTGTACCGAGGTCGGTGATGGTGAAACGGCACGTAAGGCGCTGCGCGTTCGGGACGGCGGCATTGCTCGGCCTGTCCCTTGCGCCTGCAGCGCAAGCTCAGGACTTCTTCTCGCAACTGTTCGGCGGCTTCATGCATGGCCGCCCGCCGGTGATCCGGATGCCGTTCGACGACGGCCCGGCGCCGATGGCGCCGCGGGTCGAGCGCCGTCCGCGCTATGACGTCGGCCAGGCCTATTGCGTGCGGACCTGTGACGGCCGCTATTTCCCGCTTGCTGCGACCGGCAACCAGAGCAAGGCGGAAAGCTGCAACAGCTTCTGCCCGGCGAGCGCAACCGAAGTGGTCTATGGCGGCAATATCGACAACGCCGCGACGGAAGATGGCAAGCCGTATTCCGAGCTGCCGAACGCGTTCCGCTATCGCGACGAGCTGGTCTCGGGCTGCACCTGCAACGGCAAGGACTCGGTCGGCCTCGCCGCGGTGAAAATCGAGGACGATCCGACCTTGCGCAAGGGCGACATCGTTGCCGGCAAGGACGGGCTGATGTCGGTGAGCCGTCCGGACCGGCGCGGCGCGCAGCTCAACTTCACGCCGGCGCCGGATCGCATCCGCGCCAAATATGGCCGGCCGGCGGTGCTGGCGCGCGAGTAGCGTCGACCGCACCGCGGCGGCCGCTTTCGGTTCCTGGCGCGGAACCGGCCTGCCTCCTGCACGTTAGCAAAGGGCGAACAGCACATTCACCGATGCCATCAGGGGGCCCCGCATGCTCGTCGGCGTACTCGTCACCTTCCTTGTCGTTATTCTCGTTCTTTATCTCATCAACATGCTGCCGCTCGACGGCCGCGCCAAGCAGATCGCGCGCGCCGTCGTCATCATCATCGGCATCATCTCGCTGCTGAAGTATTTGGCGGTGTTTTAGAGCGCGATGGTTTTTGGTCGAAACAGCCGGTCCGCTGCCGAAGGCGAGACCCGGTGGCGGGTGATGGCACCGCGTGGTGTGACGCCTTGAATCGAGAACTATCCTCATCGTCGTCCCTGCCTAGTGCGCAATAGCGCACGGGAGCAGGGACGACGGGTTGGAGGAGCCGCAGACTCACATTGCGATTTCGGAATAATGGAATAATGCCGCTGATTTGCCCGACGAGTCAAGTTGCCGTGTCCGCAGCCAGCCGCCGGCACCTTTGCATGGGGTTGTTTTCGATAATTTGGCAGTGCGCCCCTGCGACGGCGGGCCATCGCATTTTCCAGCGTCATTCGCGGCGCCAACAAAAAAGCCCCGGCTCGCACCGGGGCTTTTGCTTGTCGTCGGGCTATTGGATCAGCCCGCGGCCTTGGCCTCGCGGCGGCGCGCGGTGAGGATGTATTCGGTGTAGCCGTTCGGCTGCGTGCGGCCCTCGAAGATCAGGTCGCAGGCCGCCTTGAAGGCGGTGCCATTGAACGCGGGCGCCATCGGCTTGTAGAGCGAATCGCCGGCGTTCTGCTTGTCGACGACGACGGCCATGCGCTTCAGCGACTCCATCACCTGATCCCTGGTGATGACGCCCTGATGCAGCCAGTTCGCGAGGTGCTGGCTCGAGATGCGGAGCGTGGCGCGGTCCTCCATCAGGCCGACATCGTGGATGTCGGGCACCTTGGAGCAGCCGACGCCCTGGTCGATCCAGCGCACGACGTAGCCCAGGATGCCCTGGCAGTTGTTGTCGATCTCCTGCTTGACGTCGTCGGGCGCCCAGTTCGACTGCGACACCGGGATGGTGAGGATGTCGGAGAGCTTTGCGCGCGGCCCGCCCTTGGCGAGTTCCTGCTGTCGGGCGATTACGTTGACCTGGTGATAGTGCAGCGCGTGCAGCGTGGCTGCGGTCGGCGACGGCACCCAGGCGGTGGTGGCACCGGCCTGCGGATGGCCGATCTTCTGCGCCAGCATGTCGGCCATCTTGTCGGGGGCGGCCCACATGCCCTTGCCGATCTGGGCATGGCCGGGCAGGCCGTCGATCAGGCCGTTGTCGACGTTCCAGTCCTCATAGGCCTTGATCCACGGTTGCGCCTTCATGTCGTTCTTGCGGATCATCGGACCCGCTTCCATCGAGGTGTGGATCTCGTCGCCGGTACGATCGAGGAAGCCGGTGTTGATGAACATGATGCGCTTGGAGGCGCGCTGGATGCAGGCCTTGAGGTTGACCGTGGTGCGGCGCTCCTCGTCCATGATGCCGACCTTCAGAGTGTTCTCCGGCAGGCCGAGCATCTTCTCGACCTCGGCGAACAGGTCGCAGGTCAGCGTCACCTCGTCGGGGCCGTGCATCTTCGGCTTGACGATATAGGCCGAACCGGTGCGGCTGTTCTTGACCTTCGAATTGCCCTTGAGGTCGTGGATCGCGAGCAGGCCGGCGACCGCGGCATCCAGAATGCCTTCCGGGATTTCCTCACCCTTGGCGTCGAGCACGGCGTCGGTGAACATGTGGTGGCCGACATTGCGCATCAAGAGCAGGCTGCGGCCGTGCAGCTTCAGCTCGCTGCCGTCGGGCTTCTTGTAGACGCGGTCGGCATTGAGCGAGCGGGTCAGCGTCTTGCCGCCCTTCTCGAAATCGGCCGACAGCGTACCGTTCATCAGGCCGAGCGTGTTGCGATAGACCAGAACCTTGTCCTCGGCGTCGACGGCGGCGACCGAGTCTTCCATGTCGAGAATGGTGGAGACCGCCGATTCCAGGATCATGTCGGCGACGCCGGCCGGGTCATCCTTGCCGATCACGTTGTTGCGGTCGATCTTGACCTCGACATGCATGCCGTTGTTGACGAGCAGGATCGCGGAAGGCTGGGCGGCGTCGCCCTGATAGCCGGCGAACTGGGCGGCGTTCTTCAGCGCGGTCGAATTGCCGCTCTTCAGCTTGACCGAGAGCTGGCCCGCGATCACGGCGTAGGAGGTCACGTCGGTGTGGCTTCCGGTCGCAAGCGGCACGGCGGCGTCGAGGAACGCCTTCGCCTTCGCGATCACCTTGTCGCCGCGAGCCTTGTTGTAACCGCGGCCAGCCTCGCTCGGATCCTGCGGGATCGCATCGGTGCCGTAGAACGCGTCGTACAGAGAACCCCAGCGCGCGTTGGCGGCGTTCAGTGCGTAGCGGGCGTTGGTGAGCGGCACCACCAGCTGCGGGCCGCAGATCTTGCCGATTTCCTCGTCGACATTTGATGTCTCGACCTTGTGGGTCGCGGGCTCGGGCAGCAGGTAGCCGATGTCCTTGAGGAACGCGGTGTAGGCGTTGATGTCGAACGCCTTGCCCTTGTTGGCGCGATGCCAGTCGTCGATTTTGGCCTGCAGCGCGTCGCGGACCGCGAGCAGCTCGCGGTTCTTCGGCCCGAGCTTCTGGATGATGGCGGCAAGTCCGGCCCAGAACGCATCCGGGGCGATCCCGGTTTTCGGCGTCGCCTCCTTGGCGATGAAATCGAACAGGACAGGGGCGATCTTCAATCCATGGGCATCGACACGAGTCATGATGGGCTTTCTCAAAGAAATGGGGCGTTTAGGGGCTGTTTTCAGAAGAAATCAGCAAAAAACGCGCCAAAGGGCCGCGTTCACGGCCCTTTTAGCCCTAAAGTCCCGGCTCTGAGAAGGCCCCCCAGAGGAGGAGGCCAGGCCGCCTAGATATTCGCCGCGAGGTCGGTCAGTTCGTCGAACAGGATGCCGGTCGTGGCCAGCATCCGCTCGATCTCGTCGGTGGCATCGCTGACCGAGCGGTTCGAGGTGTCGATGGTCAGTTCATTGCCGGTTGGCGGCTGGTAGTCATTGGTGATGCCGGTGAAAGATGGCAATCCGCCGGAGCGGGCCTTGGCGTAATGGCCCTTGGGATCGCGGGTCTCGCAGACCTCGGCCGGCGTCGCGACATAGATCTCGCGGAACGCGCTGTCGGCGATGCGGCGTGCGGCCGCACGGTCGGCGGACGATGGCGACACCGCGGCCACGATCGCGATATGGCCGTTGCGCGCCAGATGGGTCGCGACTTCGGCGAGGCGGCGGATGTTTTCAGCGCGGTCCTGCGGCGAGAAGCCGAGATCGCCGTTCAGCCCGGCACGCAGCGTGTCGCCATCGAGCAGGATCGGCGAGCCGCCATTGCCGAACAGGCGCCGCTCCAGCGCCCGCGCCAGGGTCGACTTCCCCGAGCCGGGCAGGCCGGTCAGCCAGATCACCGCGCCGTTGTGATGGTAGCGCGCCGAGCGCTCGTCCGGCCGCAGCGCGGACTCCACCGGCACGATATCGACCGGCACCGCCGGCCGGCCGGCGTCGACCGACAGCACGAGACCGCCGCCGGCGATCCGGCCGTTGACCTCGATGACGAGGCGGCCGGTGCGCGGATTGTCGGTGTAGGGATCGGTTGCAACCGGCTGCGCCAGCGAAATGTCGATCTCGCCGACATGGTTGCGTGCGATCGCGGTATTCTCTTCGTTGGACAGCGCGCCGGGATCGATCGCCTTCTCGATCGCGACCACGGTGGCGCGGCTTTCCTTGGTGCCGAGCCGGATCAGGATCTGCTCGCCCTTGGTCAGCGGCTTGTCGTGCAGCCAGAAGATCCGGGCGCGGATGCGGCGGGTATCGCGCGGGCTCTGCCCGGAATGTCCGATGATGTCGCCGCGCTCGAGGAACAGCTCGCGGTCGAGCGTGATGCCGACCGAGCGCCCGGCGCCCTGCGGGCCTCCCACCGGCGTCACCGGCCAGCTCTCGACGGTCTTGATCTGCGCGATCTTGCCGGTCGGCATGATCACGATCTCGTCGCCGGCTTTCAGGCTGCCGGATTCGATGCGGCCCGCCACGATGCGGCGGTCGTCGAACTTGTAGATCGCCTGCACCGGCAGCCGCAGCGGCAGCTCGGCCAGCGGGCGTGCCGGCTCGAGCGCATCGAGCGCCTCGACCACGGTCGGTCCCTGGTACCAGTCGATCCGTGCCGTGCGCTCGGCGACGCCGTCGCCGTCGCGCGCCGAGATCGGGATCACCGCCGTGGGCGTTACGCCGAGGCCGATCAGATGCGCGGAAATCTCGTCGCTGATCTCCCTGAAGCGGTCGGCGCTGAACTCGACGCGGTCCATCTTGTTGACCACGACCGCGACCTGCTTCACGCCGAGCAGATGCAGGAGATAGCCGTGCCGCCTGGTCTGGTCGCGCACGCCTTCGAGCGCATCGATGATCAGCACCGCGCCGTCGGCCTGCGAGGCGCCGGTGATCATGTTGCGCAAGAACTCTGCGTGGCCGGGCGCGTCGATCAGCACGACGTCGCGCGAGCGGGTGCGGAAGCGGATCTGGGTGGTGTCGATGGTGATGCCCTGGTCGCGCTCGGTCTGCAGCGCATCAAGCAGGAACGACCACTCGAACGGCATGCCGCGCCGCGCGCTCACCGCCTTCAGCATTTCCAGCTTGCCGTCCGGCAGGCTGCCGGTCTCATGCAACAGGCGCCCGACCAGCGTCGACTTGCCGTGATCGACATGGCCGACGATGACGATGCGCACCTGCGGCCGCGTCGTGCCGTTGGGCGTTGCCGAGATCGAGGCGGTGGGAAGGATCATGTTCATCGGAACGCTCGCACGAAGTGGGAAGCCAAGTTGCTTGGAGTCAGGTGTTGCTTCGAGTGTCGATCAGAGATAGCCGGCGACGCGCAGCCGCTCGAACGCATCCTCGGTCTCGTGGTCGAGCGCGCGGCCGGCGCGCTCCGGGACCTTGGTGCCGTCGAGCTCGGTGAGGATCTCGTCGATGTTGGAGGCGGTGGAGGCGACCGGGAAGGTGATGTCGGCATCACCCAGCGAGCGGTAGCGCTTGCCGTCCTTGGCGAGATAGAGCGGGATGATCGGAATGCCTTCGCGCTTGGTGTAGGCCCAGATGTCGGCCTCGGTCCAATGCAGGATCGGATGGATGCGCAAATGCGCGCCTTGCGGCGGCGAGGCGTTGAACTGGTCCCAGAACTCCGGCGGCTGGTCGCGGACGTCCCATTCGCCCTCGAGGCCGCGCGGCGAGAACACGCGCTCCTTGGCGCGCGTCGCCTCTTCGTCGCGGCGGATGCCTGCGATCAGTCCGTCAAAGCCGAATTTATTGAGTGCGAGCTTCAGCCCCTCGGTCTTGCGCGCGGCGGAACGCGCGGCCGGCGGCAGGGTCGGGTCGACGCTGTCGATCGGCGGGCAAGGCTCGACGCGCAGGTCGAGGTCCCATTCCTTTCCGAAGCGATCGCGGAACGCATACATCTCCGGAAACTTCTTGCCGGTGTCGACATGCAGCGCGGGGAACGGGACGCGGCCGAAGAACGCCTTGCGCGCCAGCCAGATCATCACGTTGGAATCCTTGCCGAGCGACCACAGCAGCGCGAGCTTCTTCAGCCGGGCGAACGCCTCGCGCAAAATATAGATGCTCTGGGCCTCCAGCTCGTCGAGATGATCCATCGACGGCGGTGCCTGATTGGCGGGAATCCCCGGCACGGAAGATGCATTGCTAAGGGCTGCGGACCGCGTCCTGGCGGCGACGGATTCGTTGTCGAGAAGATGCATCTCTTGGCCTTGGCCTGTGGAGTTGAAAATTCTAAAGTTGCGCTGCAATAGAGAAGAAATAATTTTCTCTTTGCTGGGCTTGATCGAGAGATAAATAGAAAATAATTTCAGTCAACCCCCAAATTGGGGAAGCGAGTGTCTGATGCGATATCTGCCGGTGTTTCTGGATCTGCAAAGCGGCAAGGTGCTGCTCGTTGGAGCGGGCGATCTCGCGCGCGCCAAGTTGCGGCTGCTTGCAGCCGCCGGCGCCGCAGTGCGCTGGTACGCGACTGACGGCGATCATGACATTGCCGGTCTCGCCACGGAGGACGCCGTGCGGATCGAGCGCGCCGAAGGCGATCCGCTCACCGCCGATCTCTCCGATGTCATCGCCGTCCTCTGTGCCGGCGCCGGCGAGATCGGTGTTGCGATGTCGGTGCGCGCCAAAGCGATCGGCCTGCCGGTCAATGTGATGGACGACCTCGTACACTCCACCTTCATCATGCCGGCGATCGTCGATCGCGGCGATGTCGTGGTCGCAGTTGGCACCGGCGGCACGTCGCCGGTGGTGGCGCGCCGCATCCGCGAGAAGATCGAGGCGGTGCTTCCGGCGCGGATCGGCGATCTCGCCGGCTTCATCGGCGGCGTCCGCAAATCGATCCACGCCCGCATCGAGGAGTTTCCGCTGCGCCGCCGCTTCTGGGAGCGCATCGTCGACGGCCCGATCGGCGCGCTGGTGCTGGCCGGCCGCAAGGACGAGGCCGAGCGGGCGCTGAACGCGATCACCGATCCCGCCGCATTCGCCGGCGCGAGCGCGGAAGGCAAAGCCATCGGTCACGTGACGCTGGTCGGCGCCGGTCCCGGCGATCCGGATCTGCTCACGGTGAAGGCGTTGCGCGCGCTGCAGGATGCCGACGTCGTGTTCTATGACGAGTTGGTGTCGCCGGAAATTCTCGATCGCATCCGACGCGATGCCACGCGGATCCCGGTCGGCCGCCGTGTCGGCAAGCCCGGCATCGGCCAGGACGCCATCAATGCACTGATGATCGAGGCCGCGCAGTCGGGCCAGCGCGCGGTGCGGCTGAAGGGCGGCGATCCCTTTATCTTTGGCCGCGGCGGCGAGGAGATCGAGGCGCTGCGCGACGCCGGCGTCGCTTACTCCATCATTCCGGGCGTCTCGGCCGGTCTGGGCGCGGCCGCGCAATTCGAAGTGCCGTTGACCTTCAGGCACGAGGCGCTGCGCATCACCTTCCTCACCGCGCACAAGGCGCGCGATGCCGAGGTCGTCGACTGGTCGGTGCTGACAGACAAGAAGATGACCGTCGTCGTCTATATGGGCATGACCGCGGCGCCTTCGATCCGCGAAGGCATGCTTGCCGCGGGCCGCTCGCCGGAGACGCCGGTCGGCGTGTTCGCGCGCGTGACGCGGCCGGATGCCAAGGCCGCGGTCGGCACGCTGGCGCGGCTGCCCGAACTGGTCAAACAGGTCGATGGCGGTCCCGCCATTCTCATCATCGGCGACGTGGTCGCGCATTCCGCGCCGTGGAGCCGGTCCAACGTCACCCAACTCTTCTCCAACCAGATGTTCTCCGAACTGCTGAAAGCTGCCGAATGACCTCTCCGCTTGAACAGAAGAAAATCAGGATCACGGGCCCCTCGGTGGTGACCGCCAACCGCACCTGGGATGGTGCCGTGGTGTACCGAACCGCCAAGCAAGGCTGGTCCACCGAACTGTCCGATTCCGCCGTCGTCAGCACCTCCGACGACGCGCGCGCTCTCTTGGCCGAAGCCACCGCCGACGATGTCGGCGCGGTCGGCCCCTACATCGCGCCGGTCGAGCTCAAGGACGGCGGCAAGCTCAAGCCGGGCAATCTTCGCGAACATATCCGCGCCAAGGGCGTCACGATCGATCTCCAGGTGCCGGCGTAAGGCTCATCCATCATGTATGCATATGACGAACTCGACCGCACGCTGATCAACGAGCGTGTTTCGGAATTCCGCGACCAGGTGAAGCGCCGCCTTTCCGGCGAGCTCACCGAGGACGAATTCAAGATCCTGCGCTTGCAGAACGGCGTGTACTTGCAGCTGCACGCCTACATGTTCCGCGTCGCGATCCCCTACGGCACGCTGTCGTCGAAGCAGCTGCGCCGGCTCGCCCATGTGGCGCGCCGCTACGATCGCGGCTACGGCCACTTCACCACGCGGCAGAACATCCAGTTCAACTGGATCAAGCTTGCCGAGCTGCCCGACGCGCTGGCCGATCTTGCCGAAGTCGGCATCCATGCGATGCAGACCTCCGGCAACAACATGCGCAACGTCACCTCGGACCAGTGGGCCGGCGTCGCGCCGGGCGAGATCGAAGATCCGCGGATCTGGTCGGAGCTGATCCGCCAGCACACCACGCTGCATCCGGAATTCTCGTTCCTGCCGCGCAAGTTCAAGATCGCGATCACCGCCGCCGAGCACGATCGCGCCGCGATCAAGATCCACGACATCGGGCTGCGCCTGCACAAGAATGCCGACGGCGAGACCGGCTTCGAGGTGCTGGTCGGCGGCGGCCTCGGCCGCACGCCGTTCATCGCCAAGACCATCAAGCCGTTCGTTTCGGGCCGCGATATCCTGAGCTACATCGAGGCGATCCTGCGCGTCTACAACCAGTACGGCCGCCGCGACAACATCTACAAGGCGCGCATCAAGATCCTGGTGCACGAGCTCGGCATCGAGAAGTTCGCCAGGGAAGTTGAGGAAGAGTGGAAGGCGATGGGCGATGTCGGGCTGACGCTCGATCACACCGCCATCGAGGAGGTCCGCTCACGCTTCTCCTATCCGCCGTACGAGAAGCTGCCGCACATGCCGGACGAGCTGAAGCAGGCCGCGCATGACAAGCTGTTCGAGCGCTGGCGCAAGAACTCGGTGTCGGCGCACAAAGTGCAGGGCTACTCGATCGTGACGCTGTCGCTGAAGCCGGTCGGTGGCCCTCCGGGCGATGCCACCGCGGAGCAGATGGACGCAGTCGCCGACCTCGCCGACAAATATTCGTTCGGCGAGATCCGCGTCGGCCACGAGCAGAACCTGGCGCTGCCGCACGTCGCCAAGCGCGACCTGCCGCAACTGTTCAAGGCGCTCGATCGCCTCGGCCTCGCGACGCCGAACGTCAACCTCGTCACCGACATCATCGCCTGCCCCGGGCTGGATTACTGCTCGCTGGCCAATGCGCGCTCGATCCCGATCGCGCAGGAGCTGACGCGCCGTTTCGCCAACCACGACACCGCCGACCTGATCGGCCGGCTGCACATCAACATCTCCGGCTGCATCAATGCCTGCGGCCATCACCATGTCGGCCACATCGGCATTCTCGGCGTCGAGAAGAACGGCGAGGAATTCTACCAGATCACGATCGGCGGCCGCGCCGACGAGAACGCGCAGTTGGGCACCTTGATCGGCCCGGCCGTGCCATATGCGGAAGTTGCCGATGTGATCGAAGACATTGTCGAAGCCTATCTCGCGCTGCGGGACCGTCCCGAGGAACTGTTCGTCGATACGGTGAAGCGTCTGGGCGTCGAGCCTATCAGGGAGCGGGTCTATGCCACTCGTTAAGCAGGGAAGAATCACCACCGATCTGTTCGTGCATGTCGCCGACGGCGCCGAGTTGCCGGGCGACGGCGCGGTGCTGGTGAGCGCCGAGCGCTTTCTCGCCGATCCGGAGGCGCTGCTGCGCCGTCCCGGCAAGCTAGGGGTGATCTGGCCGAACAACCGCAACCTCGACGATCTCGTGCCGCATCTCGACCGGCTGGCCTCGGTCGCGCTGGTGTTTCCGACCTTCCGCGACGGCCGCGCCTACAGCCAGGCGCGCCTGCTGCGCGAGCGTTATGGCTATGACGGCGAGCTGCGCGCCACCGGCCAGATCCTGCGTGACCAGTTCGTGTTCATGACGCGCGCCGGCTTCGACGCCTTCGAGGTGAAGAAGGATGCCGATGCCGACGCGTTTGCCGCGACCATGAAGCGCTATTCGGTGTTCTACCAGCCGACCGGCGACGGCCGCGTCACCGCACTCAACCGCCGCATGCAGCTGCGTCACTCGGAGAGCGCCGGCCAGTGAGCACGCTTGCACCAGAGCTCGCAGTGGCGCCGGCCGCATTGCCCGCGGCCGATGCGCTCGATCGCGCGCTGCGCACGGCGTCACCCGCCGAGGTGATCGCGGCCGCGGTCAAGACGCTCGGCCGCGAGAAGGTGGCGCTGGTGTCGTCGTTCGGCACCGAGTCCGCCGCGCTGCTCAAGGTGATGGCGGACGTCGATCCGGCTATCCCGGTGGTGTTTCTCGACACCGGCTGGCTCTTCGAGGAGACGCTGGCTTATCGTGACACTTTGATCAAGACGCTCGGCCTCACCGACGTGCGTTCGATCAAGCCCGATGAGGAAGCGCTGTCGCGACAGGATCCGGACCGCGAATTGTGGTTCACCGATCCCGACGCCTGCTGCCGCATCCGCAAGGTCGAGCCGCTGGCGCGCGCGCTGAAGCCGTTCGCCGGCTGGATCAACGGCCGCAAGCGTTTCCAGGGCGGTGCCCGCGCCGACATCCCGGTTGTCGAGGATGACGGCGTCAGGCTGAAATTCAATCCGTTCGCCAATGTCTCCCGCGAGGAGATCGAGGCGATCTACACGCTCGGCAAGCTGCCGCCGCATCCACTTGTCGCATCGGGATATCAGTCGGTCGGGTGTATGCCTTGCAGCAGCCGGTCCGCTGCCGGCGAGGATGCGCGCGACGGCCGCTGGCGCGGCCGGGCCAAGACGGAATGCGGCATCCATACAATGAAGATGTCATAGAGCATGGAGCAGGGCGCTCGATCGCGATGACGGGTCATCGCGATTTGGCGACGCGACAAAGCCTTCGCAGTGCGGCGACTTCGTAGCACAAGCGCGCTGCGCCGCCGAAAACAAAGAAAACCGGTTTCGTTGACTTAAGACCACTTCGCCGTGAGTTATGTCTTGCGTGTTCCCTGACATTTCTCAGGTTGAATGGAGACAGAAATGATCCGTCGTATCCTGCCGCTGGTCGCGGGACTGTTGTGGGCGAGCTCGGCCTTTGCGGCCGACTACTCGCTGCTGAACGTGTCCTACGATCCGACGCGCGAGCTCTATGTCGATTTCAACAAGGCGTTCGCCGCGGCCTATCAGAAGGAAACCGGCAAGAGCGTCGAGATCAAGCAGTCGCATGGCGGCTCGGGCTCGCAGGCGCGCTCGGTGATCGACGGATTGCAGGCCGATGTCGTCACGCTGGCGCTTGCCTATGACATCGATGCGATCGCGGGCAAGGGCCTGATCGCCGCCGACTGGCAGAAGCGGCTGCCGCTCAATGCCTCGCCCTACACCTCGACCATCGTGTTCCTGGTGCGCAAGGGCAATCCCAAGGGCATCAAGGATTGGGACGATTTGATCAAGTCCGGCGTCAGCGTCATCACGCCGAACCCGAAGACCTCGGGCGGCGCGCGCTGGAATTATCTCGCCGCCTGGGGCTATGCGCAGAAGAAGTTCGGCTCGGCGGACAAGGCGAAGAAATTCGTCGCCGACCTCTATCAGAACGTGCCGGTGCTCGACACCGGCGCGCGCGGCTCGACCGTGACCTTCGTCGAGCGCGGCGTCGGCGACGTGCTGCTGGCGTGGGAGAACGAAGCTTTTCTGGCGCTGCGCGAATTCGGCGCGGACAAGTTCGAGATCGTGGCCCCGCCGCAGTCGATCCTGGCCGAGCCGCCGGTCGCCGTCGTCGACACGGTCGCCGACAAGAAGGGCACCCGGGCGGTCGCCGAAGCCTATCTGAAGTACTGGTACACCAAGGAAGGCCAGGAGATCGCCGCGCGCAACTCCTACCGGCCGCGCGATCCCGAGATCGCCAAGGAGTACGAAAAATCCTTCGCCAAGGTTGAACTTTTCACCATCGACGACGTTTTTGGTGGTTGGACCAAGGCGCAGAAGGAGCACTTCGCCGAGGGCGGCATCTTCGATCAGATTTACAAGAACTGATCGGATTATCAGGGGGATATGTGAGCACAGCGGTTGCACGGCGCAGTACCCTGCCGGGGTTCGGTCTCACCATGGGACTGACCCTGACATGGCTCTCCGTCATCATCCTGATTCCGCTGGCTGCGCTGTTCCTCAAGACGTTCGAGCTCAGCCTCGACCAGTTCTGGGGCATCATCACCAGTCGCCGCACCCTGAACGCGCTGAAGATTTCGTTTGGGCTTTCGTTTGCGGCCGCCTGCGTCAATCTGGTGATGGGCACCATCATCGTCTGGGCGCTGGTGCGCTACCGTTTTCCGGGCCGGCGGCTGTTCGACGCCATCGTCGATATTCCCTTTGCCTTGCCGACGGCGGTCGCCGGCGTCGCGCTGACGCAGCTGTTCGCCCAGAAGGGCTGGCTCGGCGCGCCGCTCGCCGAGCTCGGCATCAAGGTCGCGTTCACGCCGATCGGCATCTTCATCGCGATGATCTTCATCGGCATTCCGTTCGTGGTGCGCACGGTGCAGCCGGTGCTGATCGATCTCGATCCCGAGATCGAGGAGGCGGCGGCGAGCCTGGGCGCCAATCGCTGGCACACCGTGTTTCGCGTCATCCTGCCGAGTTTGATCCCGGCGCTGCTCACCGGCTTCGCGCTGGCCTTCGCCCGCGCCATCGGTGAATATGGCTCGGTGATCTTCATCGCGGGCAATCTGCCCAATGTCTCCGAGATCGCGCCGCTGTTGATCGTGATCCGGCTGTCCGAATTCCGCTATGCCGATGCCACTGCGATCGCGGTCGTGATGCTGGTGGCCTCGTTCCTGATCATCTTCCTGATCAACCGGCTGCAGCGCTGGGCGCAAGCCCGCATCCCCGTGCATTGAGGCTCAAGATGTCGATGCAGACGGGATTGGTGACCTCGACCACGCAACTGCGGACCTACGCACCCGCGACCGATGTCAGCGTGGCGGCGCCGGCGCCGCGGCTCGAGATCGCGCGCGCGGAGCCGGGGACGGCGCAGCGCAATTTGCGCACCGAGCCCGGCCCGGTCCGCTTCATCATCATCGCGCTGGCGATCGCCTTCCTCAGCATCTTCGTCGTGCTGCCGCTGGTCGTGGTGTTTGCGTCGGCGTTCTCGAAAGGTGTCGTCGCCTATTTCGCGGCGCTGGCGGAGCCCGAGGCGCTCGCCGCCATCAAGCTGACGCTCTTGATCGCCGCGATCTCGGTCACGCTCAACCTCGTGTTCGGCGTGATCGCGGCCTGGGCGATCTCGAAGTTCGAGTTCACCGGCAAGACCTTCCTGATCACGCTGATCGACCTGCCGTTCTCGGTCTCGCCGGTGATTTCGGGCCTGGTCTTCGTGCTGCTGTTCGGCGCGCAGGGCTATTTCGGGCCGTGGCTGCAGGCGCATAACGTCCACATCCTGTTCGCGGTGCCCGGCATCGCGCTGGCGACGATCTTCGTCACTTTCCCCTTCGTGGCGCGCGCGCTGATCCCGCTGATGCAGGAGCAGGGCACCCAGGAAGAGGAGGCGGCGATCTCGCTCGGCGCCTCCGGCCTGCAGACCTTCTTCCGCGTCACGCTGCCCAACATCAAATGGGGCCTGCTGTACGGCGTCCTGCTCTGCAACGCGCGCGCGATGGGCGAGTTCGGCGCGGTGTCGGTCGTGTCCGGCCACATCCGCGGCGAGACCAACACGATGCCGCTCTTGGTCGAAATTCTCTACAACGAATACCAGTTCGTCGCCTCGTTCGCGATCGCGTCGCTGCTCGCGATGCTGGCGCTGATCACCCTGGTGGCGAAAACCGTTCTCGAGCGGCGGCTCGACGAGGCAGAGGTGCCCGATGGCGATTGAAGTCAAGAATATCGTAAAGACGTTCGGCAGCTTCGCCGCGCTCGATAATGTCGATCTCAAGGTCGCCGACGGCGAGTTGCTAGCCCTGCTCGGTCCGTCGGGTTCCGGCAAGACGACGCTGCTGCGCATCATCGCGGGCCTGGACTGGCCCGACTCGGGCGAGGTCGCGATCGACGGCGAGAATGCGCTCTCGCGCGGCGCCAGCGAGCGCCAGGTCGGCTTCGTGTTCCAGCACTACGCGCTGTTCCGCCACATGACGGTGTTCGAGAACGTCGCCTTCGGCCTGCGGGTGCAGCCGCGCGCGATCCGCAAGGGCGAGGCGACGATCCGCGCCCGCGTCAAGAACCTGCTCGACCTGGTGCAGCTCGATTGGCTGGCCAACCGCTATCCCAGCCAATTGTCCGGCGGCCAGCGCCAGCGCATCGCGCTGGCGCGCGCGCTCGCGATCGAGCCCCGGATCCTCTTGCTCGACGAGCCGTTCGGCGCGCTCGATGCCAAGGTGCGCAAGGAGCTCAGGCAATGGCTGCGCTCGCTGCACAACGAGATCCACGTCACCTCGATCTTCGTCACCCATGACCAGGAAGAAGCGCTGGAAGTCGCCAACCGCGTCGTGGTGATGGACAAGGGCAAGATCGAGCAGATCGGCTCGCCCGGCGAGGTCTATGACAATCCGGCGACCGCCTTCGTGCACGGCTTCATCGGCGAATCCATCGTGCTGCCGGTCGACGTCGCCGGCGATGCGGTGCGGCTGGACGGCCGTCCCCTGAACATTCCGGCGCTCGGCGCGGCATCGGGCGCGGCCAAACTGTTCGTCCGCCGCCACGACATGGCGGTCGGCCCGGCTGGAACCGGCGCCCTGGAAGGCGCCATCCGGCATGTCCGTTCGTTCGGTCCGATCCAGCGCGCCGAGGTGGCCCTGTCGGGAAGCGAGGGCAAGACCGTGATCGAGATCGACGCCCCCCGCGACCGCGAGCTCCAGGCCGGCGAAATCGTCTCCCTGCAGCCCCGCCGCTACCGGATCTTTGCCGCGCAGGAGTAGGGCCCAACCGCTCTATCCGAACTCCCCTTGAAAGGGGAGGTCGCTTGGCTCGCCAGAGCGAAGCGGGTGGGGATCTTGCCTCCGCAGCATCGCTGTCGCCTGTGGCCGACCCCCATCCCGACATTCCCCCTTTCAGGGGGAAGGGGAAGCGGGCCGATCACCGAGGCTCCGTAGCCCGGAGAAGCCAACGGGTCGCGCGAACGCGCGCCCGATGACAGGCTCCGCGTAATGCGGGACTTCGTTCCGCGGATCGACCGTTCCCGGATTGCGCTCCGCTCCATCCGGGCTACGGGGCCCGGGGGTCGGTGGCCTTTGATGGCCAAAAGTTAGCCCCTGTTCACCATTCAGCCACGGTTGGTATGCAACAACGGCGGGCCAACCTTGGGGGTTCTCAAAAGTGAAACGGACGACGGTCGCCCTGTTCGGGCTTCTGGTGCTTGCCGGCTGCGCCGCCGACACCAAACTCCCGGAAGAACCGGCCATGTATCTCAACATGGCACAGCCCGGCGCGGTGCTGGATAGCCAGGCCGCCGCGATCATGTTCTCGCAGTACCGCCAGAACAATGGTCTTGGTACCGTGGTGGTGGATCCGGACCTGACCAAGCTCGCCGAGCAGCAATCGCAGGCGATGGCCGCCCGCAACAAGATGGACCATGACGTGAAGGCCCCGCTCGGCAAGCGGCTGCAGGCCGGGGGCTATCCTGCGACGGTGGCGGTCGAGAACATCTCGGCCGGCTATCACACGCTGGCGGAAGCCTTTTCGGGCTGGCGCGATTCACCGCCGCACAAGGCCAATATGCTGAAAGGCGGTGTCACAAAAATGGGCATCGCGGCGGTCTATGCACCCAACACCAAGTACAAGGTGTTCTGGACGCTCATTTTGGCGGCAACCTGATCTCGATAAACTCCGCGTGATCTGGAGCATGATCCGGAAAAGTGTGAGGCGGTTTTCCGGGAAGATCATGCTCAAACAAAGAGCCCCGCATCTCGTTGATTGACGCCGCGGCGAACAGCCGCCACGGTGCGCCTCAAGTCATTTCCTGACCCAACGGTTACGCATGGATACTTCGGATTCCGCGCCGGCCTCGACGCCCGCGCAAGCGCAGCGCGTGCTGGTTCTTCAGGGCGGCGGCGCGCTCGGCTCCTATCAGGCCGGCGCCTTTCAGGCGCTCTGTCACGCAGGCTTCGAGCCGGAATGGATCGCCGGCATCTCGATCGGCGCCATCAATGCCGCGATCATCGCCGGCAACGAGCCGGCCAAGCGCGTGCCGCGGTTGAAGGAATTCTGGGAGATGGTGTCGGCGCCGGTGCCGTGGAATCCGGTCTCCAAGCATGAGCGCGCCCGCTCGCTGTTCAACGAGACCAGCGCCGCCATCATCGCGACCTTCGGCGTGCCCGGCTTCTTCACGCCGCGGATTCCGCCGGCGCCGCTGTGGCCGCCCGGCAGCTCGCAATCGCTGAGCTATTACGACACCGCGCCCCTGAAGAACACGCTGGAGCGCCTCGTTGATTTCGACCGCATCAACGATCTGAAGACGCGCCTGTCGGTCGGCGCGGTCAGCGTCACCTCGGGTAATTTCCGCTATTTCGACAATTACGAGTTCAGGAAGCTCGGCAAGAAGATCGGCCCCGAGCACATCATGGCCTCGGGCGCGCTGCCGCCGGGCTTTCCGTCCGTGGTGATCGAGGGCGAGCATTACTGGGACGGCGGCATCGCCTCCAACACCCCGCTCGACTTCGTGCTCGACGAGGAGACCAGCCGCGATCTCCTGATCTTCCAGGTCGATCTGTTCAGCGCACGCGGGCCGTTGCCGGAGACGCTGCTGGAGGCCGCCGAGCGCGAGAAGGACATCCGCTATTCCAGCCGGACGCGGATGAACACCGACAAGAACAGGCAGATCCACAACGCCCGCATGGCGGTGCGCGACCTGATCGGCAAGCTGCCCGATTACCTGAAGAACGATCCGTCGGTCGAGCTGCTGCGCAAGGCGTCCAAGGAGAACACCGTCACGGTGGTTCACCTGATCTACAAGAGCAAGAACTACGAGAGCTCCTCGAAGGATTACGACTTCTCCCACGTTGCGATGGTCGAGCACTGGGGCGCCGGCGTGCGCGACGTGCATTTGTCGATGCGTCACAAAGAATGGCTAGAACGGCCTCAGTCCGGGGAAACCATGGTGACTTACGATCTCACGGGGGACGAACCCAAGCCCCCGGCAAGCAAATAGGAGCGAAGAACAATGGGTACGTTGACAGGCAAGACCGCCGTTGTGACCGGCTCGACCAGCGGCATCGGATTGGCTTATGCCCGCGCCTTTGCCGGCGCCGGCGCCAATATCGTCCTCAACGGCATGGGCGTTCCGGCCGATATCGAGAAGGAGCGTTCCGGCATCGAGACCGACTTCAAGGTCAAGGCGGTGCATTCGCCGGCCGACATGACCAAGCCGGCCGAGATCGCCGAGATGATCGCGCTCGGTGAGAAGACCTTCGGTTCGGTCGATATCCTGGTCAACAATGCCGGCATCCAGTTCGTGTCGCCGATCGAGGAATTCCCGCCGGAGAAGTGGGAAGCGATCATCGCGATCAATCTGTCGTCGGCGTTCTACGGCATCCGCGCCGCGGTGCCCGGCATGAAGAAGCGCGGCTGGGGCCGCATCATCAACACCGCCTCGGCGCATTCGCTGGTCGCTTCGCCGTTCAAGTCGGCCTATGTCTCGGCCAAGCACGGCATTGCCGGCCTCACCAAGACGGTGGCGCTGGAGCTCGCGCAGCACAAGATCACCTGCAACTGCATCAGCCCGGGCTATGTCTGGACCCCGCTGGTCGAGCACCAGATCCCGGAGACCATGAAGGCGCGCAACATGACCAAGGAGCAGGTCATCAAGGACGTGCTGCTCGCCGCGCAGCCGACCAAGGAGTTCGTGACCTCCGATCAGGTCGCAGCGCTTGCGCTGTTCCTGTGCAGCGACGACGCCGCGCAGATCACCGGCTCCAACTACTCGATCGACGGCGGCTGGACCGCGGAGTAATTTCCCGGCGGGATTTGGCGGCCTCAGAACAAGCCGGCCCTGATTGGATCAGGGCCGGCTTTTGTTTTGCGGCAGCGAGCCAGGGTGGACGACATCGCAGGCCGTGCGCGTGTCGGCGTGTGCCTCGAGACGAAATGGACCGACCTCGCAGATCGTCGCCAGCGCCTGGAGCCATCCCTTTTCCGGCGAAATTTCGCAACTTTTTCCGATCGGATTCAGGACGATTTGGCACGCCGTGAGATGATGGCATGGGCATTCGTGGCGAGGAGCAAATCGGATGGAGCAGCGGCAGCCATATGACGAGGTGACGGGCAAATCGCATTCCGAGCGTCGGCCCGCCTCCCAGCTACGGCTCAAGGGGGAGGTGGTCCTCGCCGGGAGCGCCGGTTACGACGAGGCGCGCAGGGTCTGGAACGGCGCCGTCGACAGGCGGCCGGCCATGATCGCTTACTGCGCGGATACCCGGGACGTGGTCGAGGCGGTGACGTTCGCGCAGTCCCGCACGTTCCCGGTGGCGGTTCGCAGCGGAGGCCACAATGTCGCCGGCCTCTCGGTCTGTGACGGCGGCATGGTCATCGACCTGTCGCGGATGAAACGCATCGACATCGATCCGGTCCGGCGCACCGCGCGCGCGGAGGCCGGCCTCGATCTCGGCGAATTCGATCGTGCCACGCAGGCGCACGGCCTGGCGACCACCATGGGGGTCAACAGCGACACCGGCATCGCCGGGCTCACGCTTGGCGGCGGCTTCGGCAAGCTCGGGCGAAAATACGGGTTGACCTGCGACAACCTGATTGCCGCCGAAGTGGTGACGGCCGAGGGACAGGTCTTGAGGGCCAGCGCGACCGAACGCCCCGACCTGCTCTGGGGCTTGAGAGGCGGCGGCGGCAATTTCGGCATCGTGACTGCGTTCGAATACCAGTTGCATCCGATCGGCACGTCGTTGCCCGTCGCGTCAACGCTTTATCCTTACGATCAGGCGCGCGAGGCCATGCAGTTCTACGATGAATTCGCCCGAAACGCTGTCGATGAGATCAACGTCGATGCGGCCCTTGTGACGCTGCCGTCGGGCGACCGGTTCTTCAACATCTCCGGTTGTTATGTCGGCTCGCATCATGACGGTGAGCGCGCGCTTTCGCCGATCGTCAAGTTCGGCTCGCCCGTTGAGACGCGCCTCGCAACCGTCCCCTATCTCGAGATTCAGTCGGGTGGCGATGCCCTGTTTCCGCGGGGACGTCGCTATTACTGGAAGGCGCAGTTCCTGCGCGAGATCGGTGCGGGCGCGATCGACGCGCTGCTCGACGCCTATGCGAGAGCCCCCAACACCTCGTCCTTGCTGGTCCTCCAGCATGTCGGCGGCGCGATTGCACGGGTTCCGGTATCGAACTCGCCCTACGCAAACCGCGATGCGGCGTTCGACTGCTTTCCGGTCGCGATCTGGGACGATCCAGCCGGTGACGAGGCGAACATGCGTTGGGCCCGCGAGCTGTGGAGTGCCGTCAGGCCCTATTCGACGGGCGGTGTCTATGCCAACAACCTGGGAGATGAGGGCGAAGACCGGGTGCGCGACGCCTATGGCGAAAATTACGCACGTCTCGTCGCGCTCAAAGCCAAATACGATCCGACCAATTTCTTCCGCCTGAACCAGAATATCAGGCCGACGACACAATCATGATAACTGGAACTGGAGGAAACCAGATGCGCAGCCGCTGGACCATGCTTGCGGTCCTGTTCGTCGCCCGTGCCGCCATCGCCTTTCAGTTTCAGAGCGTCGCGGCCATCGCGCCACAGCTCAGCCAGAGTCTGGGCGCGAGCCTGGCCGATCTCGGCGTTCTGATCGGGCTCTATTTTGCGCCGGGCGCCCTGCTTGCCTTGCCTGGCGGCGCGATCGGCCGCCGCTATGGCGACAAGGTGGTGGTCGTTGCCGGTCTCCTGATGATGCTGGCAGGCGAACTGCTGATGACCGCGTCAACGTCGTGGAGCGTGCAGATCGCGGGGCGACTGACTGCCGGCATCGGCGGCGTCCTCCTGAACGTTCTGATGACCAAGATGGTCGCGGACTGGTTTGCCGGCCGGGAAATCGCCACCGCGATGGCCATTTTCATCAACTCATGGCCGGCCGGCATCGCAGTCGCTCTGATGCTGTTGCCGGCAATCGGAGCCACGCTCGGGCTCCATGCCGTCAATCTTGCCGTCGCCGGGATGATCCTGATCGGTCTTGGCTTCATCGCTCTGATTTATCGCGCGCCGGAAGCGGCCGTCGCGGTTGAAGGCGAGCCTAGCGGCCTGACCGCCGACACGATCTGCGCCGTGATTGCCGCCGGGCTGATCTGGTGTCTCTACAACATCGGTTTTGCGATGATCTTCAGTTTCGGTCCGTCGATGCTGGTCGAGCACGGCTGGTCCGGAGCTGCAGCCGGATCAACCATCAGTATCGTGCTCTGGCTCGCCGCCCTTTCGGTGCCGTTGGGCGGCTTCCTCGCCGATCGGACCAGGCGCGGCGAGGTCATCCTGGTCACGGGCTGCATCGCCTTCGCGCTCCTGACGCTGCTCCTGTCGCGCAGCGGCACGGTGCTTCCCGTCGTCATTGCTCTTGGAATCCTCTGCGGCCTGCCGGCCGGTCCGATCATGAGCCTGCCTGCGCGTGTGCTCGAGCAGAAGACGCGGCCGATCGGAATGGGAATATTCTACACCGTGTTCTACGCCGGCATGCTGGCCGGACCTGCGATCGGAGGAAAGCTTTCCACCGCGGTCGGCTCCGCGAGCGCGGCGCTCGACTTCGGCGCCGCCGTGCTCCTGGCTTGCCCGGCCGTGCTGTGGTTCTTCCGCCGTATGGTTGCCGGCCACGATTGGCAGCAGGCGGACGTCAGGCGCGCCTGACAGGCGCAAGGCTGAACGCGGTCAGGCAGGTTTTCCAGTCCAGCGGCGGTCATGCCATCGCATTGGGCCGCGTCCGGTGGAATGCTATGACGCCGGCCGCCGCTTGCCGAACGCCAGCACGTGCAGCCCGAGGCGCGAGCGCACCACATAGAACAAGAGGATCGTCTCGAAGGTCAGCGACAGCGAGGTCGAGGCCGCGGCGCCCATGCCGCCGTAGCGGGGGACGAGGGCGATGCAGAGCCCGACATTCATCAGGAACGACACCGCATAGGCGGTGGCGCAGATGCTCTGGTGGCCGAGCATGTTCAACAGGCGCTCGACCGGGCCGATCGCCGAGCGGACCACGAGCCCGATCGCGGCGACGAACATGATGCTGTAGCCGTCGACGAATTTCGGGCCGAACAGCCACAGCAGCGGCTTGCCGAACGCCAGCAGGGCGACGGTCGCGAGCAGCGAGGGCCAGAACGTCCAGCTGATGGCGTGCGCGACATAGGCCGACAGCCGGTCCTTGTCGCCGAGCGCGTTGTATTCGGCGAAGCGGTGCGCTGTGGTCGCCGCCATCGCGTAGTGCACGAACGACACCAGCGCCAGCGTCTTCACCACGGCGAAATAGATGCCGACCTCCTCGGACGAGCGGAATTGCTGCAGCATCAGCACGTCGGTGTAGCCGAGCAGGAGATAGAAGCTCTCGACCAGCATGATCGTCAGCGAGATCGCGAACCAGCCTTTGACGTCGTAGCTCTTCTCGCCGACCCCGAGATGGGCGGTGAGGCGGCGGTTGAGCACGACCATCTGGCCGATCGCTGCGATGTACACCGCGGCCGCGCTCGCGATCATCGCCGCGGTGGCGCCGAGATTGAGGCCGAGCGCCAGCGCACCGGCGGTCAGCGCGATGATCAGCCCCTGCCGCACGATGAACTGCGGCATCAGGCCGAGCTGCATCCAGTCATGCGCGCGGGAGATGCCGTCCTGGGTGTTGGCGACGACGAAGGGCGGCAAGGTCAGGCAGCCGATATAGAGCGGCACGATTGCGTTGGGATCGATCCAGGGCGAGGCGAGGTGGATCGCGCCGGCGAGCAGCAGCGCGACCATGCTGGACGTCGCCAGCACCACCCAGCGGCCGCCGGAGAGGAAGCCGCGCAGCGCCGCGAGGTCGCCGCGCGCGCGGTATTCCGGAATAATCTTCTGCGCGGAGGGCGCGATGCCGAAATCCATCGTGCTGCCGAGCAGCAGCACCCAGGTCCAGACATAAACATAGATGCCGTAGTCCGAGCCGCTCATCCAGCGCGCCAGCAGGATCTGCGCGAGATAGGCGATGGCGGCGCTGATGACGCGGATGGCGAAGATCATGCCGGCGAGGCGCTTGGTGACCGACGCCTCCTTAGTGCCGCCGAGAGCGCGCGCGGCGAGCCCACGCAGGCGTGCGGCCCGGCCCAATGGCGCGGAGGTTGCGGCAGGGGGGGCGGATTGTGTCTCCATCACAGCCAAGGCGGAAAAATTCCTAAAGCGCCGCGAGGCGGCAATGGCCTCCGATCTATCAACGAAACGTTAAGATTGGGTTGGGTGACGGATGTTCCCATCTTGCGTCATCCCGGCGAAAGCCGGGATCCATAACCACAGGGAACAGTTGGTGCGCACAGCCTGATCTCCAGCGCGCCTCAAACTGCCGCCGCGGAGTATGGGTCCCGGCCTGCGCCGGGACGACGACGGGATAGGCTGAAGCGCCGCCCGACGGCTCAATTCAAATTGATATTGAATTCGTAGCTTTTGTCGCCGCCGACCAGCGTCAGCTTCAGCGCGGCGCCGTCGGCCTTGGCGCCGGGCGGCAGGCCGTCGAGCTCGAAAGAGAAGCGCTTCACGCCCGGCGGCGCGTGCGCGACGAGCTTGGGCACCGGCAGCGCCCAGTCGGGCGTCGGCCCCTCGACGAACAAGCTGAGGTCTTTGCTCTCGGGCGCGCTGACATCGACCAGCACGTTGTTCTTGCCGTCGCGCTTGACGTCCCGGATCGAAAACGGGATGGCGTCGCCGATATTGGCGTGCTTCGGCACCGCGTTGAGCGCTTCCGACAGCGCGGCGTCCTCGGTCGATGCGACGCTCGCGAACGCCAGCTCGGCCTTCGCCTCCACCGGCACGCACAGCTTCTCGCACACCGCGTAGTTGATGTCGGCGCGCAGCACCAGCGGCTTGTCGGGATTCTTTGCCACGATGCGCAGCGGCAATACCACCTGGTGCTTGTAGCCGAGCGAGGTGCCGCCGGCGCCGTCGTCGAATTGCCGCGGCGCCGGCCACATTACGGTGACCGCCTCGACGTTATCCGACCTGGAGAAATCGAACCGCGGCGGCACGCCGGAATCGCCGGGCGTCCGCCAATAGGTCTTCCAGCCGTCCTGCAACTGGAACGCAATGCCGCCAAGCAGCACCGCGCCGCTGCGCGATCCGGCGAGCAGCCGCACCGCCGAATGCGTGTCCTCTTGCCACGGCGAGGCGTCGTCGGCGCGCACCTCCGTTGCCATACATGCGACGGAAAACAGGGCGGCAACGCCAAATGCGGCACGCAAGGGAACTATGACGATCATGAGACGTCTTTACCTGCAACTTTCGGTGCAAACCATTGAATTGCTTGTGATGCATCGCCGCACGGCGGTCGATGGTTGATTGACAGAACCGCCACCCGATATCAGGATGCCAAATCAGCAGGAAAGGCCTTTGCGGATGCGCCCTGAAGGCAAAACAGGCAAGACTCGCAAGACCGCCGGCAGAAGCCCGGCCGTCGGCGCCCATGCCGCCGAAGGCGGCTATCTCGACGGCCAGATGCTGATCGCAATGCCTGTCATGAACGACCCGCGCTTCGAACGCTCCGTGATCTACATGTGCGCGCATTCCTCCGAGGGCGCGATGGGCATCATCGTCAACCGTCCGGCCGGCAGTATCGATTTCCCCGGGCTGCTGGTGCAGCTCGACATCATCGAGAAGTCGGACCAGATCCAGCTGCCCGAGAATGCCGAGATGATGAAGGTGATGAAGGGCGGGCCGGTCGACACCGGCCGCGGCTTCGTGCTGCATTCCAGCGACTTCTACATTCAGGATGCGACGCTGAACATCGACGACGGCATCTCGCTCACCGCGACCGTCGATATTCTCAAGGCGATCGCCAAGGGCGCCGGCCCCAAGCACGCGATCCTCGCGCTCGGCTATGCGGGCTGGGCGCCGGGCCAACTCGAGAACGAGATCCAGCACAATGGCTGGCTGCATTGCGACGCCGATCCGGAGCTGATCTTCGGTACCGACGTCGACGAGAAGTACGCGCGCGCCTTGCGCAAGATCGGCATCGAGGCCGGCATGCTGTCGAACGACGCGGGCCACGCGTAGCGCCCCGCTGACGTCGTCGACCATCCGTCCACATTCACGGTGTCGTGCCTGCGAAAGCAGGGACCCATAACCGCCGCGTGCGGTTGTGATGCCGCGCTGGGGCCACAGCGTCGCGCAGCAACGGCGCCCTGTGGTTATGGGTCCCGGGTCGCGCGGAGCCTGTCATCGGGCGGCGCTTCGCGCCGACCCGTTGGCTTGCCCGGGACGACAGCGGTGGTTTGGGTTACTCCGCCGCCTCCTGCGCCTCCTCCAGGTGTCGTCCCTGCGAAAGCAGGGACCCATAACCACCGCATGCGGTTGTGATGCCGCGCTGGGGCCACAGCGTCGTGCAACAACGGCACCCGGTGGTTAGGGGTCCCGGGTCGCGCTTCGCTTGCCCGGGACGACAGCGGAGGTTTGGGTTACTCCGCCGCCTCCACCTCCTCCAGGAGGTGTCGTCCCTGCGAAAGCAGGGACCCATAACCACCGCATGCGGTTGTGATGCCGCGCTGGGGCCACAGCGTCGTGCAATAACGGCGCCCTGTGGTTATGGGTCCCGGGTCGCGCTTACGCTTGCCCGGGACGACAGCGGTGAGTTGGGTTACTCCGCCGCTTCCTGCGCGACCGTCGGCTGGGTGCCGGCGACGGTGGCGCGGCGCATGTCGCGGGGCTGCGACTGGTCGTAGCGGCGGACGCGGTGCACGGTCTGGCGGTTGTCCCACATCACGAGGTCATGCACCGTCCATTTGTGCACATAGACGAACTCGGGCTGCGTCGCGTGCTCGGTGAGGTCGCGCAGCAGCAGCCGCGCCTCCGGCATGCTCATGCCCCTGATGGCGCCGGCGTGCGACGACAGATAAAGCGACTTGCGGCCGTGCACCGGATGCGTCCGCACCAGGCGCTGCAGCACCGGCTTGAACATCGCCTTCTCCTCGTCGGTGTAGTCGAGGAAGCCGAGCGAGCCGCGCGAATACATCAGCGAGTGCTCGCAGATCATGTCCTCGAGCTCGGCCTTGGTCTCGTCGTCGAGCGCGTCATAGGCGGCGCGCATGTCGGCGAATTCGGTGTTGCCGCCCTTCGGGTTGACCACGCGCGCCGACAGCAGCGAGAATTTCGCCGGGATCGGCCGGAACGAGCTGTCGGAGTGCCACAGGCAGTTGCCGAGGTTGAACAGGTGGGTGCGGTGGTCCTTCGGCAGCGGCTTGCCGTCCTTGCCGAGATTGGAGACGTCGTTGAGCCCCGCGGAGAGACGATAGTCCTCCTTCTTCGCCACGGTGCCGCCGCGCGCATCTTCGCGCTCGCCGAAGTTCAGCGCGAACGCCATCTGCTGGTCGTCGGTGATGTCCTGGCCGTGGAACACGAGCACGGCGTATTTGTCCATGCCGGCTTCGATGTCGATCGCTTCCTGCTTCGTCAGCGGCTTGCGCAGATCGACGCCGGAGACCTCGCCGACGAAGTGCTTGTGAAGCTGCCGGATCAGGACCGTCATTGGCGTATCTCCCCGTCTGTCGCGGGCGGTTTTCCCGCTTCGTTTGACAGGAAGGCTACTCGCCGCGCGCGCGCTGTCAACGCTTCGCGGCCGCGCGCGGATCAGGCATTCCGCGCCATCAACCCGCCGTCGACCGGAATCACGGCGCCGGTCAGGAACGATGCCGCGGGCAGGCACAGGCTCAGCGTCATGTGCGCGACCTCTTCCGGATCGCCGTAACGGGCGAGCGCGGTGCGGCGCTTGGCGTAGAGCGTCTTGTGCTCCTCGGAGATGCGGTCGGTGATCGCGGTGCGGATCGGGCCCGGGCAGATGCAGTTCACGGTGATGCCTTCGCGTCCCAGTTCCACCGCGAGCGAGCGCGTCAGGCTGGTGACGCCGCCTTTCGCCGCGGAGTAGGGGCTGTGCAGCGCGGTCGCGCCGAGCGCCTCGGTCGAAGCGATGTTGACGATGCGCGGCGAGCGCGACTTGCGCAGGTATGGCAGTGCCGCGCGGATGATGCGCGGATGCGCCGTCAGCATCACCGCGATGCCCTTGGCCCAGGCGTCCTCGTAAGCGGGATCGTCGATCGGCACCCGCACCGAGATGCCGGCATTGTTGACGATGATGTCGAGCCCGCCGAAATGCGCGGCGACGTCGTTGACGACTTTGGTGATGGCGTCGCGGTCGCCGACGTCGAGCGTCCAGGCCTTCGCCGAGCCGCCGCTTGCCGAAATCTCCTTCGCCACCGCCTGCGTGCCTTCTTCGGTCAGGTCGGTGACCGCGACATTGGCACCTTCTTCGGCAAACACCCGCGCGGTGGCGCGGCCCATGCCGCTGGCGGCGCCGGTGACGAGAACGGTGAGGCCCTTCACCGAACGGCTGAGCTGCTTGTATTCGGACATGACGGACCCCCCGTTGATTTTTTGCGTTGTAAGAGACGGCAACGCTGGCACCGATCGCAAGATACGTCAAACCACCGACCCGATATCGGCATGCGCGCAGCGCGTTAACGCAAGTTTCCCGGTTGGCTTTCCGAAAATGATCATGCTCAATCAAGACAACAGCACGAGAGAGGAACGCGCGATGAACGAGCTCGATTTCGGCGGCAAGCAAATATTAGTGGTCGGCGGCTCCAGCGGCATCGGCAACGGCATCGCGCAGGCGTTCCGCGCCAAGGGCGCGCGCGTCGCGATCTGCGGCACCCGCGCGCAGGCGAGCGATTATTCCACCGAGGAAGGCTCGCATCTCGAGGGCCTCGCCTACGCGCAGCTCGATGTCAGCAACCCGCAGGCGATCGAGGCCTTCAGGCCGTCGTTCGACCGGCTCGACGTGCTGGTGTTGGCGCAGGGCGCGGTGATTTACCGCCGCGGGGAATTCGAAATGGAGGGTTTTCGCAAGGTGCTCGAGGTCAACCTGATGAGCCTGATGGCCTGCGCGACCAAATTCCAGGCGATGCTGAGCGCAGCCAAGGGCTCGCTGATCATCGTGAGCTCGACCGCGGCCTATCATTCCACCATGGGCAATCCGGCCTACAACGCCTCGAAGACCGGCGCCGTCGGGCTGACGCGCACGCTCGGCGAGGCCTGGGCCGAGAACGGCATCCGCGTCAACGGCATCGCGCCCGGCCTCGTCAACACCAAGATGACCAAGGCGACGACGGCAAATCCGAAGCGTCTCGAAGGCGCGCTCGAGCGCATTCCGCTGAAGCGTCTCGGCACACCCGCCGACATGGCCGGCGCCGCGCTGTTCCTGGCCTCGCCGCTTGCCTCCTACATCGTCGGCCAGACCATCGTGGTCGACGGCGGGCTGATCCTCTAGAGCATGATCCGGAAAAGTGTGGAGCGGTTTTCCCTCGCGACAAACGCGGAGCGTTTGCGCGGAGATCATGCTCGAATAGGGAGGCCAAAGCGCGAGTATTGCGCTTTGGCGCACAGGAACCTGCGCGCCGTTTCCCGGTTAGCTCCCGGACAGATCAGGGAGCGTGACGATGGACAAGGATCGGATTTTCGGAACAGCGAAGGAGTTCGCGGGCAAGGCCGAGGGCGCGGTCGGCGATGCGACCGGCGATGCGCAGACCCAGGCCTCGGGCCGCGTGCGCGAAGCCGCAGGCTCGGTGCAGGATCTCTACGGCCAGGCCAAGGACGCCGCGCGCGACGCCGCCGACACCGCGGTCAACTACGCCAAGGACGCCTATGAGCATCGCGGCGAGACGGTTCGCAGCGGACAAAAGGCGATGGCACATGCGGTGCAGGAGAACCCGCTGGGATCGCTGCTGATCGCCGGCGGCATCGGCTTTGCGCTCGCGCTCCTGATGACGCGCCAGCCGCGCCGTCCGCCGCCGTCGCGCTGGCGCTATTACGGCTGAGCCATACGATGAAATCGCAGGGCGGGTTGGCAACAGCGTAACCCGCCATCTCGCCGCGCAAGACATCGGCGGGTTACGGCTTCGCCTGACCCGCTCTCAAATTTCCAGTCATCGGTCAGCTAGAGCTTTTCCCGTTCCGATGGAATCGGAACGGGGCTCTAGATTCTTGTTTTGACGCGTTTTCTTCACGCGAACCGGTATCCACTTCGCTCGAAAACGCTCTAGTCGCGCGTGTGCGCGGCTTACTGCCACGGATTCCCCGGCCCTGCGGCCCGCTGTCCGACACCGCGCGGCGGGCGCGGTGGTGGAGCGACCAGCGGGCGCTGCTGCGGCGCACCGAACCCGAACAGATCGCGCAGCCAGGGCTGTGTCTGCGGCTGCTGTTGCGGCTGGGCCTGGGTCTGGGCCGGACGGAACACGCGCCTGGGCGGCTTCGGCGCGGTGATGATCGAGCCGTCGGGCGCGATCGCCGTGGTCGAGGGTGGCGGATTTGCCGGCCCGCCTGCCGGCGCGGTGGCGGCAACCGGCACATCGCCCTTGGCCTGCTCGCGGCCCATCTCGCGGCGCGGCCAGACGAAATCATCGGCGCGGCCGGCGGGCGGCGCCAGCGCCTCACCCTTCACCAGCGTGCGCGCGGCGAGCGCATCGACGGCGGCGGGCCGCGAGCCCGGTCCGCCGAGCAATTGATCGGTGCCGACCGTGGAGGCGACCAGCGGCAGCACCGGGCCTGCCAGCGGCCGCGGCGCGGGCTTGCCGGGCTCGGCGCTGGTATCCGGCGTCGCCGGTTCGCTCGGCAGCGCGATCGGCCCGGAGCGCACCGCGAGCAGGCGCGTCACCTCGCGCTCGACATAATGCGCGAGCTTGCGCGCGCCGGCCTTGGTGAAGAACACGCCGTCATCGGTACGCAGCTTGCGGGGCTGGCCTTCGAAGTCCGGGCCCTTCTGCATGAAGCGGCCGGCCTCGTCGACAAAGCCGTCCCAGACGTCGACATAGGTGATGCCGGCCTTGCCGGCGCCGTCGCGATAGAGCGCGTCGAGGAACAGCATATCCGACGTGCCCTTCTGGCCGCGGATCGCGGGCAGGCCGACCCACAGTACCGGCACGCCCTTGCTCTTCAGCACGTTGATCAGTTCCTCGATCTTCTTGCCGTAGAGCTCGACCCAGCGGTCGTCGCGGAATTCATAGAGGCCGTTGGGCGAGCGCGCGGTCTTTTCCGGTGCGGCCTGCTGATCGTTGTCGGCGTCGTCGGCCGGCGGCTCGGCCTCGACCGGCTTGCCGTCCGTCTTGGCGGCGGCATCGGGCTTGTCGCCCGGCTTGGCCTCGGGCTTGCCGCGCGCGTCCTTCTTCTCGTCCTTCTTGTCGACCTTCTTCTCCACGACGGATTCGCGGATCGCGGTGCGATCGTTGAGGCCGAGCATCACGACGATGGCGTCGGGGTTCTCGGTGGCGAGAATGCCCTTCGCGGCCGCGGCCCAATCCGCCGGGTCGCCCTTGGGCTGATAGCGGATCAGGCCGGAGACCGTCTTGTGCTTGCGGATCACGCCCATGTCGGGCTGGTCGGAATAGGCATCCTCCAGGCCGTAGCCGAGCCAGTCGGCCATGGCGTCGCCGATGACGAGCACGTTGCGCTCGGCGGCGGCCTCGCGCTTGGCCGGTGCCGGAGCACGCGAGAAATCCTCGCGCGGCCGCTGCGGCTGCGATGATTGGGGCTGCTGCTGCTGGAACGGCGCGAAGAAATCGCCGCCGAACCAGCCGCCACCGCCATGCTGCGGTGGAGCGCGGCGCTGTGGTTGCGGCGGTCCGCCGCCGAAGCCGGGGAAGCCGAAGAATTGCGCCGAGGCGGGCTGGGCAATACCGATCAACAGCGCAAGCGCCACCGTCAGCGCGACCAGCGGGCCGGCTTCGGTGAATATGCGCAAAAAGGACTTTGGCTCTCGCATCGCGTTCGGTCGCAAATGATCTGGAAGTACGTGAGCATACTAGCGGAATCGGGCCGCAAGCGGGCCGCTTTTCCACCATAAATCGGGTGCCTCCGGCCGTCGTCAAGGCAGCCGGCAAATATCGGATTTCACGGTTACTTTTGGAGGGGAGGACCGAGCGGTCGCAGCGACGGAACTGCGCCCCCTCTCCCGCTCGCGGAGGGGGAGGGAGCGCCGTAGCCCGGATGGAGCGAAGCGTAATCCGGGACCAGACCAGCCGCACGGAGAACCCCGGATTTCGCTGCGCTGCATCCGGGCTACGGGAGGCAGCCCTGCGGCTCGGCCCTACCGCCCCCGCAGCCGCTCCAGCACCTCGGCGGTGGCAAAGCCGTCGGCCGGCGCCCCGATCGACACCTGGAAGCCGCGCAGCGCCTCACGGGTCTGGCCGCCGAACTGGCCGTCGGGCGTGCCCTTGTAGAAGCCGCGCTGGGCGAGCAGCTGCTGCAGTTCCAGCCGCTCGGCGCGCGACAGCACCCGTTCCTGGCGCGGCCAGGGCTGCGCGAAGGGCTGGTCGCCGCGCAGGCGGTCGGCGAAATGGCCGATGGCGAGCGCATAGGCCTCGGCCGGGTTGTACTTCATGATCACCCGAAAGTTCTGCAGCATCAGGAAGCCCGGCCCCTCGGCGCCGGCCGGCGCCAGCAGATAGGCCTTGTCGGACGGCCGCGGGAACGGCTGGCCGCCTGGCCGCTTGAGGCCGAGATGCTCCCATTGCGACAGCGACATCGCCTTGGCGCGGTCGGCCAGCATGTAGTTGAGGCCTTGCGGCAGCACGACCTCATAGCCCCAGCTCGCGCCGGTCTGCCAGCCGTCCTTCTTCAGATTGTTGGCGGTCGAGGCGATCAGGTCGCTCGGATTGTCGACGACGTCGCGGCGGCCGTCGCCATCGCCGTCGACGGCATATCGCTTGAACGCGGTCGGCATGAACTGGGTCGGGCCGAACGCGCCGGCCCAGGAGCCGCGCATCTGCTCGGGCCTGAGATCGCCGCGGTTGAGGATTTCCAGCGCCGACAGGAACTCGTCCTTGAAGTAGGCCTGACGGCGGCCGATGCAGGCGAGCGTCGCGGTCGACTGCACCACGTTGCGATCGCCCATCTGGGTCGAGTAGTTCGACTCGATGCCCCAGATCGCCGCGATGATGTAGCGATCGACGCCATAGGCCTTCTCGGTGGCATCGAACTGCGGCTTGTATTTCGCAAGGACCTCGCGGCCCTTGGCGAGCCGCGTGTCGCTGACGAGGATGTCGAGATAATCCCAGATCGCCTTGGTGAACTCCGGCTGCGAATCCATCAGGTCCATGATGCGCAGATCGGGCGTGAGGCCGGCGGTGAAGCGCTCGAAATTCTCTTGGCTGATGTTGCGTCGTGCGGCATCTGGCCACATCGCTGCGACGCAGTTCGGGAAGTCCGACGCGGCCTGGCGGATCGCCGCAGCCGTCATCAGCGGATGGCCGGAGGCGCCGTCTTCACCGCTCCACGGCGGCGCTGCGCCATCCTGTCCGGTGGCGGCCTGCGGCGGCGTCGCATTCGGTCCGGAAAAGATGCTGTCGATCAGGTTGGTCAGGCCGTTGCCCGCCGACTGGGCTTGCGTGCTGCCGGGCAGCAGCAGGGCCAGCGCGATCAGGCTCGCGCCGAAAAGCTTGGTCCTTGATGTTCCCATCGCGCGCATTTGTCGTGTGCCTGTCAAAATCGTGCTGTTCCAGAAGGCCCCGGCACGGTTTCCAATAACTTAACAGGGGCGAGATTTTGTTGCGGCCCGCATTGGCTGACGGGAACGGCGGAATTAAGCCGCACCACACATCCGCCTTTGTTGGCGGCTGCAAAACGGGGTACCAAAGGCATGATTCATTTCGTGCCGCCGTCCCACCCATTTCAAGGCTTCCGATAATCCCATGAAGATCCGCAAAGCCGTATTCCCCGTCGCCGGTCTCGGTACCCGTGTGCTGCCCGCCACCAAGGCGATGCCGAAGGAGATGCTGACGATCGTCGACAAGCCGCTGATCCAGTACGTGGTCGACGAGGCACGGGAAGCCGGCATCGAGCATTTCGTGTTCGTCACCGGCCGCAACAAGGGTGTCATCGAGGATCACTTCGACCGCATGTTCGAGCTCGACACCACGCTGGCGCAGCGCGGCAAGAAGACCGAGCAGGATATCCTGGCGCAGAACCAGCCTGAGGCCGGCGCGATGAGCTTCACCCGGCAGCAGGCGCCGCTCGGGCTCGGCCACGCGGTGTGGTGCGCGCGCGATATCGTCGGCAACGAGCCGTTCGCGGTGGTGCTGCCGGACGAGCTGGTGCTGAACACGCCGGGCTGCCTCAAGCAGATGATCGACGCCGCGAGCAGGCTTGGCGACAAGTCGAACCTGATCGCGGTCGAGGCGGTGCCCGACGAACTCACCCATCAATACGGCATCTGCAGCGTCGGCAAACGCACCGGCAACATCTTCGAGGTCGACCGCATGGTCGAGAAGCCGCCGCAGGGCACCGCGCCGTCCAACCTGTCGATCACCGGCCGCTACATCCTGCAGCCGGAGATCTTCAACATCCTGGCCACGCAGGAGCGCGGCGCCGGCGGCGAGATCCAGCTCACCGATGCGATGATCGGTCTTGCGAAGACGCAGAAGTTCTACGGCGTGGAGTTCGAGGGTGAGCGTCACGATTGCGGCTCCAAGCCCGGCTTCCTCCGCGCCAACATCGCCTTCGGCCTCAAGCGCCCCGAACTGCGCGATGGCCTGATCGCCGAGATGAAGAAGTACCTGGAGAAGTAGGGGCGCTGCCTCATCTCGTCATTCGCCGCGAGAATGCGGACGTATGATTCACAGACACCGCAACATATTCGATGTCGTCCCTGCGAAAGCACGGACCCATACTCCGCAGCAGGCGTGGTAAATGGAACTCGTCGTTCCAGCGTTGCTCAACAATGAGCATTCGTGGTTATGGGTCCCTGCTTTCGCAGGGACGACAGCTGTAAGCGTGGCGCGCTTGGTGCGGTAAACACGGACGGCATCGTCTCCACTGCACAGCCGAGATCACGCCACCTTCCTTCGCCCCGCACGTTTCGCCGGCTCCTTGGCGCCGTCCTGCTTCGGCGCGCGCAGGGCGCGGGCGGCGAGGCTGACGACCTCGGAGATCTGCTGGAGCTGCGCGGCGAGCGGAGAGGTCTTGCGCCAGACCATGCCGATGGTGCGCGACGGCTGCGGGTGCTTGAAGCGCGAAACCGTGACCGGCGCGGAGCGCGTCTCCACCGTCACCGCCATCTCGGGGATCAGGGTGACGCCGATGCCGGCGCCGACCATCTGCACCAGCGTCGACAGCGAGCTCGCGTCCAGCACCTCGCGCGGCGGCGAGGACTGCATGTTGCAGAACGACAGCGCCTGGTCGCGGAAGCAGTGGCCCTCCTCGAGCAGCAAGAGCCGCATCTCGCGCAGCATCTCCGCGCTCGGCACCGGCGTCTTGGCGTCCTCGCCCGGCCGCACCAGCAGGAAGTTTTCCGAGAACAGCGCGACCTCGGTCAGCGACGGTTCCGATACCGGCAGCGCCACGATCGCGGTGTCGAGCCGGCCTTCGGCGACCTCCTTGATCAGCTTCGGCGTCAGCGTCTCGCGGACATGGATGTCGAGCTCGGGATGCAGCCGCGCCAGGTTCTCGATCACCTTCGGCAGCAGATATGGTGCAATCGTCGGGATCATGCCGACCCGCAGCCGCCCGGCAAGCTTGTCGCGCGAGGCGCGCGCGAAGTCGCCGAGCTCGTCGACCGAGCGCAGGATGTCGCGCACGCGGCGCAGCAGGTCCTCGCCGAATGTCGTCAGCGTCACCTGCCGCGCATTGCGTTCGATCAGCACGCCGCCGACCGCCTGTTCCATCTCGCGGATCTGCATCGACAGCGCCGGCTGCGACACCGCGCAGGCATCCGCGGCACGCCCGAAATGGCGGTGGTGGGCCAGAGCATCAAAATACCTGAGTTGCCGGAGTGTGACATTTATCATCAGATAATCTTATCGACGCGATCACTAAAGTCAATTTCCTCTGATGGATTGGGTTGCGTAGAATCGTTCTTGGAAGAGCTCCAGCGCATTCCAGAATCCATCACCTCGGAGAAGAAACATGGACGCAAAAACCGACGAAGGCGCGGGCAAATGCCCATTCACAGGCGGGCCTCGCGGGCACTCGAATCGTGACTGGTGGCCGGAGACGCTCGACGTTCAGGTGCTGCATCGCAACTCCAGCCTGTCCGATCCGATGGGCGAGGGCTTCGACTACGCCAAGGAATTCAAGAGTCTCGATCTCAACGCCGTGATCAAGGATCTCACGGCCCTGATGACGACGTCGCAGGAATGGTGGCCGGCCGACTTCGGCCATTACGGCGGCCTGATGATCCGCATGGCCTGGCACTCGGCGGGCACCTACCGCACCACCGACGGCCGCGGCGGCGCCGGCGCCGGCCAGCAGCGTTTCGCCCCGCTGAACAGCTGGCCCGACAACGCCAACCTCGACAAGGCGCGCCGGCTGCTGTGGCCGATCAAGCAGAAGTACGGCCGCAAGATCTCGTGGGCCGATCTGATGGTCCTCGCCGGCAACGTCGCGCTGGAATCCATGGGCTTCAAGACGTTCGGTTTTGCGGGTGGCCGCGCCGACGTGTGGGAGCCGGAAGAGCTGTACTGGGGTCCGGAAGGCACCTGGCTCGGCGACGAGCGCTACAGCGGCGAGCGCCAGCTCTCCGAGCCGCTCGGCGCGGTGCAGATGGGCCTGATCTACGTCAACCCGGAAGGCCCGAACGGCAATCCGGACCCGGTCGCTGCCGCGAAGGACATTCGCGAAACGTTCTTCCGCATGGCGATGAACGACGAGGAGACCGTTGCGCTGATCGCCGGCGGCCACACCTTCGGCAAGACCCACGGCGCAGGTGATCCGTCGCTGATCGGGCCGGAGCCGGAAGGCGGCGCGCTCGAGGATCAGGGCCTCGGCTGGAAGAGCAAGCACGGTACCGGCGTCGGCGCCGACGCGATCACCGGCGGCCCCGAGGTCACCTGGACCCAGACGCCCACGAAGTGGAGCAACCACTTCTTCGATAACCTGTTCAAGTACGAATGGGAGCTCACGAAGAGCCCCGCAGGTGCGAAGCAGTGGAAGGCGAAGGGCGCGGCGGCCGACATTCCGGACGCGTACGACCCGTCGAAGAAGCATGTCCCGACCATGCTGACCACCGACCTCTCGCTGCGCTTCGACCCGGCCTATGAGAAGATCTCGCGCAGGTTCTACGAGCATCCCGATCAGTTCGCGGACGCTTTCGCTCGCGCCTGGTTCAAGCTCACGCACCGCGACATGGGTCCGATCCAGCGTTACCTCGGCCCGCTGGTGCCGAAGGAGACGCTGATCTGGCAGGATCCGGTGCCGACGCTCGATCACGCCGTGATCGACGACAATGATATCGAGGCGCTCAAGGCGAAGATCCTCGCCTCGGGTCTGTCGGTGTCCGAACTGGTGTCGACCGCCTGGGCGTCGGCCTCCACGTTCCGCGGCTCCGACAAGCGCGGCGGTGCCAATGGTGCACGCATCCGCCTTGCGCCGCAGAAGGACTGGGACGTCAACGAGCCGGCCCAGCTCAAGACTGTGCTGTCCAAGCTCGAGGCCATCCAGAAGGAGTTCGGCAAGAAGGTCTCGCTCGCCGATCTGATCGTGCTCGGCGGCGCGGCTGCGATCGAGAAGGCGGCGAAGGACGGCGGCACCAATGTGAAGGTCCCCTTCACGCCGGGCCGCACCGATGCGACGCAGGACCAGACCGACGTCGAGTCCTTTGCTCCGCTCGAGCCGCGGGCTGACGGCTTCCGCAACTATATCGGCGGCAAGCATCAGTTCCTGCAGCCGGAAGAGGCCTTGGTCGACCGTGCGCAGCTCCTGCGGCTGACCGGACCGGAATTGACGGTCCTCGTCGGCGGCCTGCGCGTGCTCGGCGCCAATGCCAAGAAGTCGAAGCACGGCGTCTTCACCAGCAAGCCGGGGACGCTCACCAACGACTTCTTCCTCAACCTGCTCGACATGGGCACGGTGTGGAGCGATGCCGGCCAGGGCGTCTATGAGGGCCGCGACCGCAAGACCAAGGCCGTGAAGTGGACCGGCACCCGCGTCGACCTGATCTTCGGCTCGCACTCGCAGCTGCGGGCGTTCGCCGAGGTCTACGGCCAGTCCGACTCCAAGGAGCAGTTCGTGAAGGACTTCGTCGCGGCCTGGGCCAAGGTGATGAACGCCGACCGCTTCGACCTCGCGAAGTAAGCGGCGAGCAAACGGCAATCAGGGCAGGGCGGCGCTTCGGCGCCGCCCTGTTTCATTTGGGGGACGACGAGGAAGGATTTTCGCGGTTTGCCGATTCCGTTCAATCATGCAGCTTCATGTCGCGGATCATCTCCTCGAACTCCGCTTGCGTCGGGGTCGCCAGTGAGGCTTGCGGGGCGCTGCTTGTCGCGGTGGACACGTCGCATTGCCAGACGCCGCGCCGCGGCTCGAAGATTGCAGTCAGGCTCGCCCAGCAGACGAGGAGGGCCACGATCCAGTCCAGTACATTGGATGCCGTCATTGCAGCACCAGCATCAGCATTTCCATGTCCTGATGCTGCAGCCGAGTCGGGCTTCGCGCAATTCGGAAGCTACGAAACGTAACTTCGGCGCTGCCGAGACGAGCGCCGAAGCCTGGGCGCTATCCGGTCCGCGCGCGGCGCCCCTCGATCGGATAGGCGGGGTCGTTGAAGCCCGGCGTCGAGGGATGGCCGGTGACGACGAGGCGGTCGATCAGCGCTTCGTCCTCGGCGGTGAAGCGATAATCGAGCGCGCGGATGTAGTCGTCCCATTGCGCTTCGGTGCGCGGCCCCGCGATGACGGCGCTGACGAACGACGAGTTCAGCACCCAGGCCACCGCGAACTGCCCGGCGGTGATGCCGCGGCTCTCGGCGTGGCGCTTGATCTCCTGTGCGAGCTCGAGCGATTCCGGCCGCCACTCGGTCTGCATCATGCGCTTGTCGTTGCGCCCCGCACGCGTGTCCGCGGCCGGCGCCGCGTCGGGGGCGTATTTGCCGGTGAGCACGCCGCGCGCCAGCGGGCTATAGGGCACGATGCCGAGCCCGTAATAGGCGCAGGCCGGAAAATGCTCGACTTCGGGCATGCGGTTCATCGCATTGTAATAGGGCTGGCTCGCGACCGGACGATCGATGCCGAGCCGGTCGCAGATGTTGCAGATCTCGGCGACGCGCCAGGCGCGGTAGTTGGAGACGCCGAAATAGCGCACCTTGCCGGCGCGGATCAGGTCGCCCATCGCGCGCACGGTCTCGTCGAGCGGCGTCGTGTGATCTTCCTTGTGCAGATAATAGACGTCGATGTAGTCGGTGCCGAGCCGCCTCAGGCTCTCATCGGCGGCCTGGAACACCCAGCGCCGCGACAGCCCGCCGTGGTTGGGATCGTCGCCGATCGGATTGGCGAGCTTGGTCGCAAGCACCCAGTTCGACCGGCTGTTCGAGATCGCGCGTCCGACGACCTCCTCGGACTTGCCGCCATTATAGGCGTCGGCGCTGTCGATGAAGTTGATACCGGCCTCGCGCGCCTTCGCCACGATCCGCGCCGAGGTCGCCTCGTCGGTCGGTCCGCCGAACATCATGGTGCCGAGGCAGATCGGCGAGACCTTCAGGCCGTTACGGCCAAGCTGGCGATATTGCATCGATCGTTCCTCCGGAATGACGCGTCAGCTGTCGTTCTTCAGGATCTTGAACACGCCGTTGGCCATCGCGATACAGCGCTTGTCGACGGTCACCTCGGCCGTGATGAAGATCAGGCTGCGGGTCGAGCGTACCACGCGCGGCCGCGTCGTCAGGATCTCGCCGATCTTGCCGGCCTCGACGAAATGGGTGTCGAGCTGCACGGTCGCAAGTGTCGGCTTGCCCGAGACGAAGCGTGCGGCCATGCCGCAGGCGCGGTCGGCGAAGGTCATGATCACGCCGCCCTGCACGAGGCCGCGGCGATTGTGGTGCTTGTCCTCGGTGATCAGCGCGAGTTCAAGCGCGCCGTCCTTCAACCGTTCCCACAACGGGCCGATCAGCGTCAGGAATCCCGTGGTTTCGGCGATCTTCCAGCCGTCGGATTTGAGCTTGTCCGCGGCCTTGGCCGTCATGAGGTGGGGTCCGTTGCTTGCTGATGATTGATCGCAGGAGGCATGTGGTAGCAGTCATTTCATCAAACGCTGTTGTGTTGTAGTCAAGGTCAATGGCCCGCACATTTGACGATGCCACCCGGCGGAATATCGCAGAGCTCTGTGCCGCGTTCGCGCGCCTGGCGCCGGCGGACGCCGCGCCGACGCTGAAGCGCGCGGCGGTCGCGATCGCGCTGACCGAAGGCGACGACGGCAACGGCACGGCCTTCCTGCTGACCCGCCGCAGCGCGCGCCTGCGCGCCCACAGCGCGCAATGGGCGCTGCCGGGCGGGCGCTGCGATGCCGGCGAGACGCAGGCCGAGGCCGCGCTGCGCGAACTGCATGAGGAGCTCGGGCTCGCACTGTCGGAGCGCGACGTGCTCGGCATGCTCGACGATTATCCGACGCGGTCCGGCTATCTGATCACGCCGGTCGTGGTCTGGGCCGGCGCGCATGCGGCGATCACGCCGAACCCGGATGAGGTCGCCTCCGTCCATCGCATCGGCCTTGATACGATCGAGCTCGAGGACGCGTTCAGCTTCGCCACGATCCCGGAGAGCTCGCGGCGCGTGATCCGCTTCCGCCTCGGTGGCCAGCAGATCCATGCGCCGACTGCTGCGCTGATCTATCAATTTCGCGAGGTGCTGGCCGGCCGCAGCACCCGCGTCGCCGAACTGGAGCAGCCGGTGTTCGCATGGAAGTAGCGACGATGACGCTATTTGTGACGCCGCTTGCGGGCGTTCATCTTCATTGATTTCCCCTGCGCACCAGGCGAATGCGCCGCGGCCTCCGGTTCCGGAGGCGCCCGCGACACATTCTCGTAACAGGTGAAGCGTGAACGCGTATCCGGGAACGACCCGCAGTCCGGACGCTCGGCGCGCGCCGGTGCGGCGAGCGTCAACGCGCAGGCGGCAACCAGCCAGACGGTCATCCTCATGGCAGTCTCTCCACTGCTTCGTTCCGAAAACACCGCATTGTGGCGAATATTCTGCACTGATCGCGGCATCCGGCCGCTGCGATCCGGACAATTCCGGGCTGACTTCGCAGCCGTGCTTGCTACAACGAGGCCATGCGCCCGCAATTGATTCGCCTGTGCCCGGGATTTGTCGCGCTCGCGCTCGCCGCCAGTGCGCCGTCCGTCTATGCTGGCGAGGCCGGCGCGTTGCCGCCTTCCGTCGCCAATGCGATGGCGCAGGCATCGCCGCAGGCGATCATGGAATATCGCCGCAAGCTGCAGGAATATCAGGAGGCGCGCGCCGCCTTCGAGCAGGACGCGAGCGCCTACTGGAACGCGGTCGCCGAGAAGAGGCGCGGCCGCAACGCCAAGCGCCGCGACCGCGTGCAGATCTCGCTGGACGATTACGTGCTGCAGCAGCCGCCGGTCTATGAGGGTCCGAAGCGGCCGGTCAATCCGGCTCCGGAAGAGGAGGAAGGCAAGCCGCCGCGTCCGCCCAAGACGCTTCCGGTGGCCTCCGATCTGGTCAGGGCGGCGGCCGAGCAATTCCAATTCACGCCGCAGCGGCCGGCCAGCGAGGTCGAGTTCAAGCGCGCCTATGCCCGCTACGCGCGCGCGGCGGGGCTGACGCCGGAGCAGGCGGTGCGGGTCTATTCGTTCGAGACCGGCGGCACCGGCACCTATGATGTACAGGCGGGTATCGAGCATGGCGGCAAGCGCGCCATCTCCACCGCGATGGGCTACAACCAGCTGCTCACCACCAACACCGTCGAGCTATTGGCCGAGCAGGGCCATGAATTCGTGCGGGATCTGACCGAGCGGGTTGCGAGGACGCAGGGGCCCGCGCGCAAGGCGATGGAGCACAAGCTTGCGGTGCTGAAGAAGATGGTCGCGTTCACGCGCACCGTGCCTGACGATTGGTCGGCGCATCAGCGCCTCGCCGACACGCCGCAAGGCTGGGCGTGCCATGCCATGGTGCTCGACATTGATGTCGGTCCGATGCTGCAGACCCACAAGCTGCTGACCTCGGTGATCTTCGCCCGCAACAAGGGCTACGGCCGGCCGCTGACCGCGGCCGAGCTCGAGATGATGAACCTGACCGGCGACGGCACCGGGCTCGACATGGTGACCATGCCGCAGGCGATGCGCGAGCAGGTGCCGACCTCGAACTTCTTCCAGCGCTCAGGCTACGAGCGCAACCCGGTCGCCATCCGCCACAACACGGTGGCCAGGCTGCTTGCCGTCACCAATGAGCGGATGGATTTCAACAGCAACAAGCCCGGCGCGAAGGAATTGGCCGCAGCGTTCTGATGCCTGCCGAAACCCGTTAGTTCGAGCCGAACTTGAACTTGCCGTCGCCCTCGAGATAGGGCCCGGAGCGCATGTAGAGCTGGCCGTTCTGGCCGATGAAGAACAGCGTCCCCTTCGGCACCTTCTTGGCGCCCTTCAGCAGCGTGCCGGCGTTGTTGGTGCCCATCTTGTAGGACCAGGTCTTGCCGTCCTTGTCATAGGCGTAGCCCATGTCGGGCTTCAGCTCCCAGGGCGCAGCCTCCTGCGCGAATGCGCAGGTCGTCATCGCGGCAAACGCTGCAGTCGCAATAAAAGTCTTGGTCAAAAAATGCGTCATGATCCACCTCCGGCCGAGAAAACGGCGTCGTCCCCACGTTTCTGAACAAATCACGAACGATATTCGCGCGTCAATACGACAATCGGCGCGACCGCTCGCGCGGATCGGCGACTTTGTGAATTCCCGCATCAAGCTTGGCGACTATTTTCGCGTTACCGTTTACAAACGCTTTGATTGCCGGAAACACGACCTTGGGATGATCAGGATGAACCACGTCATGAAGATCGGTATCGGTGTCGCTCTGTCGTTCATGACGCTGGCGTCAGTCGCGCAAGCGGACGAGTTCAAGCTCTCCAACAACCAGCGGATCTCCTGCAGCCGCGGCCTGTCCGCCGGCAAGCTCAACACCGCGACCTGCAAGTCCTACGCCTATTTGTTCAACGCCAAGACCTCGGAATACTTCCGCTGCCAGGTCTCGCTGGCGCTGACGCGGGACAACAAGGAGGTCATCAATGTGCAGGCTGACGGCGGCTGCACCAAGAAGCCGCGCATCTTCGAGACCGACGGCAATTACACGTTCGACGCCACCGAGACCGAGCCGCCGAACACCAACTCGTTCTTCGGTCCGGGCGGCTATGCGATCTGGGCGAGCGACGTCAACACCCAGAAGATCCGCGGCTGCATCACCATCTCGTCCGGCCTCGGCTCCGACATCTCGAAATGCCTCGACATGACGTTCCAGTGACGGCGGCGCGGGTCGCGTGATGCGCAAGCTGCGTCCGGCCCCGCTGTGCCGCTCCTGGCTGTTTCTCGAGGGCGCCAACGAGGACGTGCTGCAGCACGCGGCCACCAGCGGCGCCGACGTGCTGATCCACGAGCTCGAGGATTTTACCCCGCCGCCGCTGCGCCCGAAGGCGCGGGCCCTGGCCGCCGAGCTCTACGCGGCATGGCGTGACCGAAGCATGGTGGTCGCGGTCCGCGTCAATCCGCTGGACCAGGACGGCATGGATGATCTCGCCGCCGTGATGCGCGGACGTCCCGATATCGTCGCGCTGCCGAAAGTCGCCGAGCCGCACCATGTCGTGAGGCTTGACGAGGCGGTGACGCGGTTCGAGCGCGACTACGGTATCGCCGAGGGATCGACGTCGCTGCTGCCGAATATCGAGTTCGCGCGCGGTCTGGTGCAGACCGGTGCGATCGCCATGGCGAGCCGGCGCATCATCGGTTGCTTGATGGCCTCCGAAGACCTCGCCGCCGATCTTGGTGCCGAGCGCGGCAGCGATGGCCTGGAGCTGGCTTACGCGCGGCAGCGCTTCATCGTCGAATGTCGCGCCGCCGGCGTCGTCGCGGTCGATTGTCCCTACACCTGGAGCGACGCTGAAGGCGTCGAGCGCGACACGATCTGGGCGCGACGGCTGGGCTACACCGCAAAGAGCCTGGTCGATCCCGCGCATGCCTCGATCGTCAACGGCGTCCTGACGCCGGGCGAGGAGGAGATGCGCCGGGCGCGCAGGATCGTCGCGGCGTTCGAAGCGGCGCGGACGCAGGGCTTTGGGCGCGTCGAGCTTGACGGCTCGTTGCTGGAGGTCCCGACCTATTCCAACGCAAAGCGCCTGATCGCGCGCGGCGAAGCGCTGCGCGCGATCGATCGCGACGCATGAGCCGGACCAGAGGCGATGCCTCAGGAGGCCGACTCTTTCTCCGAGAAGTGCATACGTGAGCGGGCGAACTTCTTGACGCCCATCGGCTTGCCGAACAGGTAGCCCTGGACCTGATCGAAATCCATTTCGTGCGCGGCGAGAAAGTCCGCGCGCGTCTCGACCCCCTGGGCCACGACCTGCGCGCCATTGTCGTGGGCCAGCTCCACGACACGCCGGCATACCGTCTGCTTCAGGCGCTGATCCGCGCAGCCGGTGACGAATTGATGGTCGACCTTGAGCTGGACGAACGGAAAGTTCGGCAGTCCCAGCAAAGACGGCCAGTTCGCGCCGACATTGTCGATCGAGATGCCGATATTGTGCAGCCGAACGCGCCGGGCGACATCGATCGCGAGATCCAGATTATCGACCACCTCGGTGCTGTCGATCTCGATCAAGAGGCCCGCGAAGGCCGCATGATCCGGCATTCGGTAGCAGAGCTCGCGCACGGCATGATCGTCGGCGAGGAAGGAGATCGGCAGGTTGATCGAGAGATTGACCGGCCCGGTCTGCTCGAGGAGATAGCGCCAGTCCTCGATTGCGCGCTCGATCACGAACTCGGACAGCGCATGAAAATGCGGATCGCTTTCGTCCGGGATGAAGTAGGCCGGCGGCACGACGCCCCAGGCCGGATGGCGCATCCGGATCAGCGCCTCGGCGCCGCTCGGCACCAGCGTCCGGAGATGAATTTTCTGCTGATACCACAGCTCGAGCCAGCCGGCCTTCAGCGCTTCGGGCACGTCCACCGCCGGGCTCGGGGCGGGTTCGAGCGGCATCAATGACGCAAGACTGTCGCGAAGGGTTCCGGCGCTGAACGGCGTCGACAGCGCCGGCAGCATGGCGATGCCGTACTCATCGCCGATTTGCCGGACCGCCTTGACGATGATCGAGTCCGGCTGCCCGATGACGAGGACCTTGCCGCCATAGTCCTTTCTCACCAAAGTCTCGAGAATTTTACTGACTTCGATGCCGTCCACGGACACGCCGAGCACCAAAAGATCGGGCCGTTCCGCGTCCAGAACAGTGTCGAGTTCCAAAGCCTGGCTGCATTCACTGGTGATGAAGCCGAGGTCATCCAGCGCCTCGGCGAGGAAGGTCCGAAGGTGTTTTTTGCTGTCCGCAATGCATGCGCGTGGGGTCAGCTTGCGATGTCCGAACCAGCCGGCTCGCGTGCGTTCGATGTGACTGATGTGATTCATGCCCCGCCTTATCCGTAATTACCCCGGCTTGACTCGTACATCCTAGAGCGGCGGCAATCATGGAAATTTCTGGTTCATACATTGATTGCCTCGCTAACCTTAAAGGATTCAATTCGATTCAAATCACGCTGGAATCGCGACGTCTCACCGCTGTTACACGTGCAACAAATGCGTCATCTGACATTCATAAGCGCGATCGCGTCCGACTTTGCACATCGGCAGAAATACTGTGCGCGTGTGTCATCGAGAGACGGCGTTAATGACTGTGTTGTCGCGTCGATGCAGCCGCGGAACTGCGTCATTGTCGGACATCGGATCGCATCATGCAGAGTGCTCAGCAGAGCGCCGATGGCGAATCAGATCACTTGTTTAGCGATGCCAACGCAGTTGTGCGTGACGTCGTCGTTGCCGCTCGCAACGTCTCCGGCATCAGCGCGCAGTAGCCGATCAGCCCGGCACAAGCGACGGCTGCCAGGAACAGGAATGCGGCGCGGTAACCGGCATGGACAATAATGAATCCGGCGACAGCCGTGCTCAGCGCGGCGCCGAGGCCGGTCGCGGTGGCGATCGCGCCCTGGCTGATGTTGAAATGCCCGGTGCCGTGCGTGAGATCGGCAACCACGAGCGGGAACAGCGCGCCGAAGATCCCGGCGCCGATGCCGTCGAGCAATTGCACCGACACCAGCCAGTACGGGTTGTCCGACAACGGATAGAGCGCGCCACGGATCGCCAGCACCGCGAGCGCCACAGCGAAGATCGGCTTGCGACCCCAGACGTCAGCCTTGCGTCCGACCGCATCGCGACCGGCACCATCACGATCTGTGCCGCGATGATGCAGACCGACATCAGCGAGGTCCCGAGGTTGCGGTTGACCAATGCGAGCTTCTGTCCGACCAGCGGCAGCATCGCCGCATTGGCGAAATGAAAGATCACGGTCGAGACCGCGAAGATCAGCAGCGGCCTGTAGGTCAGCAGCACGCGAAAGCCGGATGGCCGGTCCTGCGACGCGCCGTGCTCCTCCATGTCGTCGAGCCCGCGTGCGACCTCGTGATCGATGGCGGTGGGTGGGATCGACAGCGTCGCGGCGATGCTGGCGAGCGCCATCGCCGCGAGCAGCCAGAACACGACCACGGGACCGAACCAGTAGGCAGTGCCGCCGGCGATTGCGGCGGCCACCGCGTTGCCGGCGTGATTGAACGCTTCGTTGCGGCCGGTCCGTGCCGCGAACGCCTTGGGCCCGACAATGCCAAGCGTCACCGCGGCGATCGCCGGCGCGAACACCGAGCCGCTAGCGGCCGCCAGTGCCTGGGTCGCGGCGAGCAGTTCGAACCGGTCGAGCAGCGGCAGCAGGAGGCACGCGGCGGTCACGGCAATGGCGGCCGCGATCATCAATCCGCGCTTGGCGGGGCTGCGGTCGATGAGGGCGCCGGCCGGGGTCTGGGCGAGGATCCCGGCGGTGGCCGCGATCGACATCACCGAGCCGATCGAGGCCTCGTCCCACTTCCGTTCGGTCAGGAGGTAGATCGCAAGATAGGGGCCAAGCCCGTCCCGCACGTCGGCGAGGAAGAAGTTCAACGCATCAAGCGCGCGCTCAACGGTCGTCGTCCCGGACGGCTGCAAGTCATACCTCGCGGCGGGATTGCGCATCTCAACCCGCCCGCGGGCGGAGAGTTCCCGCGCAGGTAAAGTGGTGTTGCTATCAGGGATTTCCGCCGCGCATGCGTCATTTGGATGGGTTGACCCGGCGGGGGCGTCCGGCCAATTTCCGGCCGGCCTAAGGGGAGAATAATACTCATGAATTCCAAGTTGATGGCTGCTGCGATCGTGGCAGCCAGCGTTTTGTCCGCGCCTGTCGCACAGGCCGAGCAGTTCATTAACGTGCTCACCGGCGGCACCTCCGGCGTCTACTATCCGCTCGGCGTCGCGATGGGGAAGATCTACGGCGACAAGATCCCCGGCGTGAAAACCCAGGTGCAGGCGACCAAGGCTTCGGTCGAGAACCTGGTGCTGCTGCAGCAGGGCCGCGGCGAGATCGCCTTCACGCTCGGCGATTCGCTGAAGGCGGCCTGGGAAGGCGACACCGAGGCCGGCTTCAAGAACAAGCTCGACAAGCTGCGCACCATCGGCGCGATCTACCCGAACTACATTCAGATCGTGGCAACCGCCGAGAGCGGCATCAAGACGCTGGCCGATCTCAAGGGCAAGAGCCTGTCGGTCGGCGCGCCGAAGTCCGGCACCGAGCTCAACTCTCGCGCGATCCTCGCGGCCGCCGGCATGAGCTACAAGGATCTCGGCAAGGTCGAGTACCTGCCGTTCGCCGAATCGGTGGATCTGATGAAGAACCGCCAGCTCAACGCCACGCTGCAGTCCGCGGGCCTCGGCGTCGCCTCGCTGAAGGACCTCTCGACCTCGAGCGAGATCACCGTCGTCGCCGTGCCGAAGGAGACCGTCGACAAGATCGGCCCGCCCTTCGTCTCCGTGATCATCCCGGCCAACACCTATACCGGCCAGGACAAGGACGTGCCGACCGCCGCGGTCGTGAACTACCTCGTGACCTCGAGCGCGGTGTCGGATGAGCTGGCCTATCAGATGACCAAGCTGGTCTACGAATCGCTGCCGGAACTTGCCAACGCCCACGCTGCGGGCAAGGAGATCAAGCTCGAGGCCGCCGCGACCGGCAGCCCGGTGCCGCTGCATCCCGGCGCGATCCGCTATTACAAGGAGAAGGGCCTGATCAAGTAGGGCCAGTTACGCTTCGAGGATGTCATGGCCGGGCGCCCGTCCCCGACTTGAACGGGGATGACCCGGCCATCCATCTTTCTAGAGATGGTGATTTTTCGATGGATGCGCGGGTCGAGCCCGCGCATGACGTGCGATGGGGCGCTATAAGCGCCATGGGCACGGCGGGGGACTTAATTCGATGCAGCAGCAGGTTGAGGGCGAGCAGCCCATCAAGGTTGAATTCGACAATTTCGAGCATGGCTTTCCGGAAGGCTTCGGCCCGGGCGCCTGGGGGCATCTGGCCTATGCCATCGGTCTCGCCTTTGCGGTGTTCCAGCTCTATGTCGCGGCCTTCAACTACCTGCCGAGCCAGGTGGTGCGCGGCGTTCATGTCGGCTTCCTGATCCTCCTGACCTTCGGCCTGATCGGCAATTTCACCGCCAAGACCGATTTCGGCCGCGCTGTGAGCTGGATCGTCGGCGTGGCCGGCTTCCTCTGCGGGCTCTATCAGTGGATCTTCTATGCCGACCTGATCGCCCGCGACGGCGATCCGACCAACATGGACCTCGCGGTCGGCACGCTGCTTGCGGTCCTGATCTTCGAAGGCACGCGGCGGCTGATGGGGGCGGCGCTGCCGCTGATGTGCGGCGCCTGTCTGCTCTACTGGTTCTTCGGGCAATATCTGCCGTCGCCGTTCAATCACCGCGGCTATGACTTCGACCAGATCGTCACCCATCTCTCGTTCGGCACCGAAGGCTTCTACGGCGTGCCGATCTACGTCTCGGCGACCTACATCTTCCTGTTCATCCTGTTCGGCTCGTTCCTGGAACGTGCCGGCATGATCCAGCTGTTCACCGACGTCTCGCTTGGCCTGTTCGGCCGCACCCGCGGCGGCCCCGCCAAGGTCGCGGTGTTCGCTTCGGGCATGATGGGCACGATCTCGGGTTCGGGCGTCGCCAACGTCGTTACCGTCGGCCAGTTCACGATCCCCTTGATGATCAAGTTCGGCTATCGCCGCGCCTTCGCCGCGGGCGTCGAGGCCACCGCTTCGATGGGCGGCCAGATCATGCCGCCCGTGATGGGCGCGGTCGCCTTCATCATGGCCGAGACACTCGGTGTGCCCTATTCGGAGATCGTCAAGGCCGCGGTGATCCCGGCGGTCCTCTACTTCGCCTCGGCGTTCTGGATGGTGCATCTGGAAGCCGGCAAGCACGGCCTCGTCGGCATGAAGCGCGCGGAGATCCCAAGCGCCTGGAAGGCGCTGGTGGCGCGCTGGTATCTCGTGCTGCCGCTCGCGGCGCTGGTCTACATGCTGTTCGAGGGCTTCACGCCGCTCTATGCCGGCAGCATGGGACTTGCGCTCACGGTCGCGTTGATCCTCGGCGCCAGCATCACGCTCGGCTTCTCCAACACCGTCTTGCGCTACATCTTCTGGATCGGCCTCGCGCTGGTGGTCGCCGCGGTCTCGCGCCACGGCATCGAGATCGTTCCGGTCGCCGGCGTCGTCGCCGGGCTGATCGTGATCGCGGCGATCACCCGCGGCGGCCGCGCCACGCTGAAAGCCTGCCGTGACTCGCTCGCCGACAGCGCCAAGTCGGCGCTGACCGTCGGCATGGCCTGCGCCATCGTCGGCACCATCATCGGCATGATGACGCAGACCGGCGTCGGCACCATCTTCGGCAGCTGGATCATCGGGCTCGGCGCCAAGAGCCTGTTCCTGGCGCTGATTATGACCATGCTGCTGTCGATCCTGCTCGGCACGGGCATCCCGACGATCCCGACCTACATCATCACCGCGGCGCTGGCCGCGCCGGCGCTCGCCAAGCTCGGCGTGCCGCTGATCGCAAGCCACATGTTTGCGTTCTACTACGGCATCATGGCCGACCTCTCGCCGCCGGTCGCGCTCGCCGCCCTGGCGGCGGCGCCGATCGCCAAGGAGAATCCGGACAAGATCGGCTGGGAGGCGATGCGGATCGCGCTGGCCGGCTACGTCATTCCCTTCATCTTCGTCTATTCGCCGGCGCTGATGCTGCAGACCGGGGATCCGATGCAGGCGCAGCTCGGCTTCTACGGCGCGGTAGCGCTGGCGACCTTCAAGGCGCTGGTGGCGATCGGATTGTTCGGCATCGTCGCGATCGGATTCCTGTTCACGCGGCTGACCTTCATCGAGATCCTGGTCGCGTTCGGCGCCGCGCTCTGCCTGCTCGGCGATTTCCCGTTCTCGGATACGGCGGGCTTCACGCTCGCCGCTGCTGTCGTGCTGTGGCAATGGCGGCAGCGTCCGCGCAATGCGGTGGCGGCGGCTTGAGCCTCTGCCTCGCTTCCGCGGGTGTCGTGAAGGCGCTGTCGATTGCGGCGTTCACGCTCGCCTGGACGCATTCGATCGAGAAGAGCGCCTGGCAGGAGGACTGGCTGGTCACGCCGGCCGGGCTCACGCTGCAGCAGGCGCGGGTCAAGGGCACGGGCGCCGGCATGGAGCCGCCGCCGGAGGCGCGCCTCATTGGTGGCTGGTTTCAATGGTCGCCCCCGCCGGTGCCAAGGCCGGAGGTCGTGCTCGGCAATTCCAGCGCCGCGGGTGAATGGCACCTGTGCCAGGAGGGACACTGCCAGACGCTATCGGAGATTTTCGGCCATCCGATCGGTGCTAATGTCACGACGATGAGTGTTTGCAAAAATCCGTAGGGATCCGTAGCCCGCATGAGCGAAGCGATATGCGGGGATAGTGCCCCGGATATCGCTTCGCTCATCCGGGCTACGGTCCGGCAGCAAGAACAACAAGGGAGAAAGACCGATGGATCGGCTCAAGGGCAAGGTTGCGATGGTGGTCGGCGCGGGTTCGATCGGGCCCGGCTGGGGCAATGGCAAGGCGACCGCCGTCACCTTTGCGCGCGAGGGCGCCAGCGTGTTCTGCGTCGATCGCAACGGCGCCGCGGCGGAGGAGACCGTCGGCATCATCACCGGTGAGGGCGGCAAGGCGGTCGCATTCACCGCCGATGTCTCGCGCGCCGGCGAGGTGGAGGCGATGGTCGCGGCCTGCCTCAAGACCTATGGCCGCATCGACGTGCTCGACAACAATGTCGGCATCGCCGAGGTCGGCAGCGTGGTGGAAGTTGGGGAAGCGGAGTGGGATCGCGTCTTCGCGGTCAACCTCAAGAGCGCCTATCTGTCGATGAAGCACGTCATTCCCGTCATGATCAAGCAGGGTGGCGGCTCGATCATCAACATCTCCTCGATCGCCTCGATTCGCCATGTCGGCATTTCCTATGTCAGCTACAACGCGAGCAAGGCCGCGATGAACCAGATGACGCGCTCGACCGCGGTCGAGTTCGCCTCCAAGCATGTCCGCGTCAACGCGATCCTGCCCGGGCTGATGAAGACGCCGATGGTCGCGCATTCGGCCGGGCTGGCGCAGAGCTACGCCAAGGGCGATGTCGAAGCGATGTGGCGTGCCCGCGACGCGCAGGTGCCGATGGGGCATATGGGCGACGCCTGGGACGTCGCCAACGCCGCGCTGTTCCTGGCGTCGGATGAATCGAAGTATGTCACCGGCATCGAGCTCGTGGTCGACGGCGGCATCACCTCCAAGTCGGGGGCGTGAAGGGTGATCATGATGCGTTCGGATGGGACCGCATCATGATCTCACATTCTTGATCGAGCATGATCTCTTCGGAAAACCGGTTCCCACTTTTCCGGATCATGCTCTATTGCGCCAGCGCCAGGATGCCGCCGGCAACGGAATGCCACGCCGCCGAGGTGCTGATCGGCCAGTTCAACAGCTTCACCGCGACCAGTGCCAGCCCGCCATAGACGTAGACCGGGTGGGGACGGCCGCGGGTGCGCCAGTCGAACACGATCGCGACGACCAGCAGCAGATAGGCGACGAACGCCGGTGCGATCGTGACCGGGACCGGCGGTGGGCCGGGCGGTCCCGGCGGCGCGAGGAAGGTCAGGAACCAGCGCGCGACCGCCGCATCGAGGATCGAGATCGACGCCAGCAGCATCAGCCGCTTGTGCGTCTCGCGGTCGCGCAGGTAGATGATCGCGAGCGCGAACATGACGGCGAAGAACAGGATGCCGCTGATCGGAACGATGGCAAACGTAAGGCCCTCATTGGCCTGTCCGATCGCAGCCGAACGCTTCATGACGCTGATCGAGGCCACGATGCCCATCATGGTCATCGCGGTCGCCAGCGAGATGCCGATCAATCCGACGCTGCGATGCCGTGCAATCCGTCCCGAGGCGGCGAGCCAGCTCTGGAACACGAAATAGAGCGTCCAGGCGAAGAACAGCAGCCCATGCAGGTGCACCACGGGCGGCGACGACAGCGAGCCTCTCGCCATCGGCATCCAGTAGGTCGGTGCAAAGCCGAGAAAGGCAACCGCCATGCAGGACAGCGCCATATAGAAATAGAAGAACTTCGCCTCGACTTTCGCCGCGGCGCGCGGGGAATTGCGATCAATGAGGATTGTCATGATGTTAGGTCTGACAAACCCTGTGATGGTTCAAAGGATATTGCGGCCCGGCGCTACGCCTCCACGCTGAGCTCGGCGCGGTCGAGCTCTTCCTCGACCAGATGGAATGCATCGTCGCCGATCGCCTCGGTGCGGCGCAGATTGAGCAATGCCTGACGCGCCGCGGCGATGGCGCGGCGGCGCAGCGGATCCGACGGCAGCTCGCGCGAGGTCAGGCCGCCATCGGGATCATTCTCGGCGCGCAGCAGCACGGCGCGATATTCGAGCCGGAGGATCTCGGCCTCTTCCGACGGGTCGGCGTCGATCTCGTCGAGCGCGGCGCGAAACACCACGCCGCGGGCATGGGCCGCCTCGCGTCCGACCGGATCGTCGTCGGCGAAATTCAACGCCAGGATCAACGGCCGCAGCGTCAGCCCCTGGATCACGAGCGAACCGAGTACCACGGCAAACGCCGTCAGCAGGATCAGATCGCGATACGGAAACCATTCCGGCAACGCAAACGCCGCCGCCAGCGTGACGATGCCGCGCATTCCGCACCACGACACGATGAAGCCGCGCTTCAAGGTCGGCACGGCGTCCACCACATGGGCGGGCAGCAGGTTGCGCGCCTTCAGTGTGCGCAGCAGCGCGCCGTAAGGCATCACCCAGAGGATGCGGGCGAGGATCACGACGGCGAGGATCGCGGCGGCAAAGCTGCAATATTTCCACCGCACCTCGTCGTCGAGCCCGGACCAGATCGGGCGCAACTGCAGGCCGATCAGCATGAAGGCGAGCACGTTGAGCACGAACACCACGGTTTCCCACACCGCGTAGGACGACACGCGCAGCCGCGCCGATGTGCGGGCCGGCGCGGTGCGCGAGATGGTGATCGCATAGGCGATGATGGTGAGGATGCCGGACAGCCCGAGATGCTCGGCAATGATCCACACCATGAAGGTGCCACCGAACTGCGTGATGATCGCGCTCGGCGCCTCGGTGATGCGGCGCGTGATCATCATCCAGACTTGTGCGAACAGGAAGCCGGCGGCGAGGCTGCCGACCAGCGCAATCGTGATGGACGGCATGAACTCGCGGATCTTCATGTGCTCGGCGGCGACGAGGCCGACCGCAACGCGATAGATCAGCAGCGCGCTGGCATCATTGAGCAGGCTTTCGCCTTCGAGGATCTTCTGGATGCGGTAGGGCAGGTTGACCTGGCGCAGGATCGCGGTCGCCGCGGCCGCATCCGGCGGCGCCACGATGGCGCCGAGCGCGATCGCAACCGCCCACGGCATGTCCGGGCGCAGCCAATGCGCGACCACCGCGACCGCCGCCGTCGTGACGCCGACCGCGACCACCACCAGCGTCGAAACCGGCAGCCAGTTGTTGCGGAGATCGCGCAGCGAGGTGTCGAACGCGGCATCGAGCAGCACCGGCGCGACGAACAGCGCCAGCGCCAGTTTGGGTTCCAGCGCCCAGGTCGGGGCCCACGGCAACAGCGTCAGCAGCACGCCGCCGAGCGCCAGGAAGGTCGGGTAGGGTACCTTGATCCGCCGCGCCAGCGCCGACAGCGCCACCGCTGCGAGCAACAGGCCGATGATCCATTCGAATGTGAGCAAGCCGAACCCCCGATGCAGCTGATCGTCGCAATTGACGTATAATCCAGCGTGTGGTTTTGCGGCAAATGGCGCGCTGCCGGGCATCAGGGGCCTGTGGTTCGGGCGCAAGAGAGGGATGTCTTGTCGGCGACCGGGATGCGACACAAACGCGCAAATCTGGCCGTGATGCTGGTCTGCGTTGGCCTGTCGGGCGGGCTGATGTCGGGCGTTGCGCGCGCCACCGGCAGCGAGCCGGGCGAGGATGTGCAGGCCAATGCCGGCCCCTGCATCGCGGCGGCAGCGGCGGCCGATGATGACAAGATCATCGACGTCTGCGGCGCGCTGATCGACAATGAGAAGGCGGCGCGGCCCGATCGCGTCAAGGCGCTGATGGCGCGGGCGGGCGCCTATGACCGCAAGCAGATGATCGATCGCGCGATCGCGGACTACGACACCGCGCTCAAGCTCGATCCATCGCTTGCCGATGCGCATAATGCGCGCGGCGAGCTGTGGCGCCGCAAGGGCGACCGGCCGAAGGCGATCATGGATTTCGGCGCCGCCGTCAAGCTCGACCCCAATCACGCCGCGGCCAAGGCCAACTACAAATCGCTGTCGCTGGAGCTGGAGCGGATCGGCGCCATGATGGCGGTTGCCGGCAAGCCGAGCTTCGATTGCCGCAAGGCGCGCCGACCGGTGGAGAAGGCGATCTGCGCCAATCCCACGCTTGCCGATCTCGATCGCGAGATCGTCGCATCGACGTTCCGCACGGTGCGCGAGGCGCAGAATCCGCACCAGGCGCGCGACCTGCAGCGCGCGCAGGATCAGTTCGTCGCCCGCCGCAATTCCGAGTTCGGCAAGCCGGGCTACGACCTGGAAAAGGCGATGCGCGAGCGTCTGCAGCGGATCAACGGCGTCGACGGCTACTAGTGCTCCGTTTCGATTGAAGCGGAACGGGGCTCTAGATTCTTGAGATTCTTGTCTTGACGCGGCTTCTTCACGCGAACCGGTACCCACTTCTCTCGAAACGCTTTGCTCCGACCGGGCCGAAGGTCGCGGTCATTTCGGCTTGAAACGGCGCCACTTCCCGTGACAATGGTCGGCAAATGACGCGCGACCGCGCGAGGGAGAAACGCGATGAATATCCAGCAGAGCCGGTATCATGAGGTGTATGCCCGCTCGCTTCGGGACCCCGAGGGCTTTTGGGCGGAAGCGGCGCGCGAGATCGACTGGATCGAGCCGGCCAAGAAGATCTTCGATCCCTCCGTGGGCGCCTATGGGCGCTGGTTCGCCGGCGCCGTGGTCAACACCTGCTACAACGCGCTGGATCGCCATGTCGCAGGCGGCCGCGCCAGTCAGGTCGCGCTGATCCACGATTCGCCGCTCACCAACACGATCACCAAATTCACCTATTCCGAATTGTTGGCGGAGGTGCAGACGCTGGCCGCGGTGATGCAGGATTTCGGCGTCACCAAGGGCGATCGCGTCATCCTCTATATGCCGATGGTGCCGGAGGCCGTCGTCGCGATGCTCGCCTGCGCGCGGATCGGCGCGGTGCATAGCGTGGTGTTCGGCGGCTTCGCGGCCAAGGAGCTTGCGACCCGCATCGACGACGCCAAGCCGAAGCTGATCTTCTCGGCGAGCTGCGGCATCGAGCCCGGGCGCATCGTGCAATACAAGCCGCTGCTCGACGAGGCGATTCGCCTCGCCGGCAGCAAGCCCGAGACCTGCATCATCCTGCAGCGGCCGCAGCAGGCTTGCGAGCTCACCGCGGGCCGCGATCATGATTGGGCGACGCTGCGCCAGGTCGCGTTCGACGCCGGCAAGGCCGCGCCGTGCGTGCCCGTAGCCGCCACCGATCCGCTCTACATCCTCTACACATCGGGCACGACCGGAATCCCGAAGGGCGTGGTGCGCGACAATGGCGGTCATCTCGTCGCGCTGAAATGGTCGATGCACAATCTCTACGGCGTGAAGCCCGGCGAGATCTGGTGGTGCGGCTCGGACATCGGCTGGGTGGTCGGCCATTCCTACATCGTCTACGGCCCGCTGATCCACGGCGCGACCACCATCATGTATGAGGGCAAGCCGGTCGGCACGCCGGATGCCGGCGCTTTCTGGCGCGTGATCAGCGAGCACAAGGCGGTCGCCTTCTTCACCGCGCCGACCGCGTTCCGCGCGATCAAGAAGGAAGACCCCGAGGGCAAGTTCATCCGGAATTACGACCTCTCGAGCTTCCGCACCCTGTTCCTCGCCGGCGAGCGCGCCGATCCGCCGACGGTGGAGTGGGCGGAGCAGCAGCTGAAGGTGCCGGTCATCGACCACTGGTGGCAGACCGAGACCGGCTGGTGCATCGCCGGCAATCCGGTCGGGCTCGGCCAGCTGCCGGTCAAGCACGGTTCGCCGACGGTGCCGATGCCGGGCTATCAGGTCGACATCGTCGACGAGGCGGCAAAGCCGGTGGCGGCCGGCACGATGGGCTCGATCGTGATCAAGCTGCCGATGCCGCCCGGCTGCCTGCCGACGCTGTGGCAGCAGGACGATCGCTTCAGGGACGCCTATCTCTCGGAATTCCCCGGCTACTACAAGACCTCGGATGCCGGCTACAAGGATGCGGACGGCTATGTCTGGGTGATGGGTCGCACCGACGACATCATCAACGTCGCCGGCCACCGGCTCTCCACCGGCGGCATGGAGGAGATCCTCGCCTCGCATCCCGACGTCGCCGAATGCGCCGTGCTCGGCGTCAAGGATGCGATCAAGGGCGAGGTGCCGTGCGGCTTCCTGGTGCTGAAGGCCGGCGTGACCAAGGCGCCCGCCGAGGTCGAGAAGGACATCGTGGCGCTGGTGCGCGACAAACTCGGCCCGGTCGCCGCGTTCAAACTCGCGATCACGGTGGCGCGGCTGCCGAAGACCCGCTCAGGCAAGATCCTGCGTGGCACCATCAAGAAGATCGCCGACGGCGAGCCCTGGACCATGCCGGCGACGATCGAGGACCCGAAGGTACTCGACGAAATCGGCGAGGCGCTGAAGGGGAAGGCGTAGTAGCTCGTCGTCGTGTTGCTGGCTCGCTGTTGAGACAGCATGTCGTGTGGCACCCCTCTCCCTAACCCTCCCCCGCAAGGGGGGAGGGAACCCTTCCGCTGGTGGCTCCATCACGTAAGACGAGCTGGCTGGCAAGCAGTTTGCGCTGCGTTACGTGAGGTGAGCACGCTCGTCAGGCTCCCTCCCCCCTTGCGGGGGAGGGCTGGGGAGAGGGGTGGCCCCGGGGCGCGATGGACGATGAGGGCACCATAGCGCAATCCGGCCGCGCACCCGCGAAACCCATCGGAAGCAAAACGGCCTTGATTTTGATGGATTGCCGGGTCATCCCGGCCTTCCCTGTCATATGCCACGAGATACGGACCCCACGGATGCGATCCATTTCCGCACGCGCGCCACTCGCCTTGCTGCTCGCCCTGCCGCTGCTTGCAGGCTGTCTCGAGCGCGGCCGATCGCCGATCGCGGAGAGCATGGGCGACGACGACCAGTACTGCCAGGCGGGCGGCAAGGTGGCGGTCGGCTCGCCTGATTATGTCGCCTGCCGCAAGAACCGCGACGTGCAGCGCCAGAACGCCGAGGCCCGCACCGATCGGCGGCAGCGCTATCTCGGCGAATACATGATGAACAATCCCGACAGGCATTGAGCTGCGCCGACGGTCGCCGTCACGTCCGTTGCGTGCGCTACCAAGCAAAAACGCGGCAGGTTGCCCTGCCGCGTTTCGTGTTCTGCGCTTCGAGTTGCGCGATCCGCGCTTACTCCTCCTCGTCGTCGGGCTTCTTGCCGCCGATCGTCTTCAGCTTGGCGAACACCGCGTCGACGTTGAGATCGTCGTGGCGCTCGATCGGCTGGTCGTCCAGTTCGTCCTTGCGCGTGGTCTCGGAGGCCGGCAGCAGCGTGGCACCGCCGTAGACGGTGGTGGTCGGCTTCTCCTTGGCGGCGCGCTGCACCTCGAAATCGAGCTCGATCTGCGAGCACAGGCCGAGTGTCACCGGGTCCATCGGGGTCAGGGTCGAGGCGTTCCAGTGGGTGCGGTCGCGCACGCTGGCGATCGTGGTCTTGGTGGTGCCGACCAGACGCATGATCTGGGCGTCCTTCAACTCGGGGTGGTTGCGCACCAGCCAGAGGATCGCGCTCGGCCGCTCATGGCGGCGCGACACCGGGGTGTAGCGCGGGCCCTTCTTCTTGGCGGCGGAGGGCAGCACCACCTTGCTCTCCTGGAGCTTGAGGCGGTAGTTCTGGTCGCGCTCGCCGCGCTCGATCTCCTCGCGGGTCAGCTGGCCGTTGGAAATCGGGTCCATGCCCTTGATGCCCTGGGCGGCGTCGCCGTCGGCGATGGCGCGGACCTCGAGGGGGTGCATTTTGGTAAAATCGGCCACCTGATCGAAGGTCAGGGCGGTATTGTCGACCAACCACACGGCAGTCGCCTTCGGCATCAGCGGTGCGTTGCTCATGGCAAATCTCCTTTGTGCTTCGCCCACCTCTGTCGAGGCGAAGCTGGTAGTCATCGGCGATGACGGGAATTATAGGGCCTATATAAGCCCTCCGGGGGGAATGGCGCAATGGGCCAGCAAAATCGCCTTGACAGCGCCCGAAAGCAGTCCCAAGTCCTTACCGTAACTGGCCGTTCCCCGCCCGCCGGCGAGGGGTGATTCGGTCCCGAGATTGCTCCGAGACAGCCCCAAGACAGCCCCCATGTCAGCGAAAAAACCCGACCTTAGAATCGTGCTTTGTTCCCCCCGCGGCTTCTGTGCCGGGGTGGTCCGCGCCATCGACACGGTCGAACGTGCCCTCACCATTTATGGCGCGCCGGTCTATGTCCGGCACGAAATCGTCCATAACAAGTATGTGGTCGACAGCCTGAAGACCAAAGGCGCCATTTTCGTCGAGGAATTGGCCGAAATCCCCGACGATACCGACGCGCCGGTGGTGTTTTCCGCCCACGGCGTTCCGAAATCGGTTCCCGCCGAGGCCAAATCCCGCAATTTCTTCTCGCTGGACGCGACCTGCCCGCTGGTGACCAAGGTCCACCGCGAGGCAGCGATCCATTTCAAGCGCGGCCGCGAGATTCTGCTGATCGGACATTCCCATCACCCCGAGGTGGTCGGCACCTTGGGCCAGCTGCCGGCCGGCGCCGTGACGCTGATCGAGACCGCCGAGGATGCCAAGACCTTCGTCCCGAAGGACCCCGACAACCTCGCCTTCGTGACCCAGACCACGCTGTCGATCGACGACACCGCGGAGATCGTGGCGCTGCTCAAGCAGCGCTTCCCGAACGTCAATGGTCCGCACAAGGAAGACATCTGCTACGCGACCACCAACCGCCAGCTCGCGGTGAAGAAGGTGGCGCCGGTGGTCGACGCCCTGATCGTGGTCGGCGCGCCGAACTCGTCGAACTCGCAGCGCCTGCGCGAGGTCGCCGAGCGCGAGGGCTGCCCGATCGCCGTGCTCGCCCAGCGCGCCAGCGACATCGACTGGAGCAGGTTCGAAGGCATCAGGAGCCTCGGCATCACCGCGGGCGCATCGGCGCCGGAGGTGATCGTCGAGGAGATCATGGGCGCCTTCGCCGAGCGCTACGAACTGCACGTGGAGACGGTCTCGGCCGCGGAAGAGAACGAGTTCTTCCCGCTGCCGCGTTCGCTGCGGCCCGACGCTGCCGCGGCGGAATAGACCATATGGCGGTCTACACCGACGTTGCCGCCGAAGACCTCGCGGAATTCCTCAAAAGCTACGACATCGGCGAACTGCTCTCCTACAAGGGCATCGCCGAGGGCGTCGAGAATTCGAACTTCCTGCTGCACACCAGCCAGGGCGCCTACATCCTCACGCTCTATGAGAAGCGCGTGGCGGAGGACGACCTGCCGTATTTCCTGTCGCTGATGGCCCATCTCGCCGAGCGCGGCGTGTCGTGCCCGCAGCCGGCGCGCAACCGCAAGGGCGAGGTCACTAGCCGGCTCGCCGGCCGGCCCGCGGCGATCATCAACTTCCTCGAGGGCGTGTGGCCGCGGCGGCCGAACGTGGCGCATTGCTCCGGCGTCGGCGAGGCGCTGGCCAAAATGCACGTTGCCGGCCGCGATTTCCCGCTGGTCCGCAACAATCCGCTGTCGGTCGCCGGCTGGCGGCCGCTGTTCGATCTCGCCGCCGCGCGGGCCGACAGCGTGCAGGCCGGATTGCACGACTTCATCGCGCGCGAGCTCGATCATCTCGAAGCCGCCTGGCCGACCGATCTGCCGGTCGGCGTCATCCATGCCGACCTGTTTCCCGACAACGTCTTTTTTCTGGGCGACAAGCTCTCGGGCCTGATCGACTTCCCGTTCGCCTGCAACGACATCCTGGCCTACGACGTCGCGATCTGCCTCAACGCCTGGTGCTTCGAGCCGGATCATTCCTTCAACGTCACCAAGGCGCGCGCGTTGCTCAACGCCTACGGCCGCGAGCGCCCGCTGTCGGCGGCGGAAGAGGCTGCGCTGCCGTTGCTCGCGCGCGGTGCCGCGATGCGTTTCCTGCTGACGCGGCTGGTCGATTTCCTCAACGTGCCCGAAGGCGCGCTGGTGCAGCCGAAGGACCCGCTGGAATATGTCCGCAAGCTGCGCTTCCAGCAGAACGTCGCGAGCCTGCGCGATTACGGCATCACGCCGGCCGGGTGCGCGGCGTGAGCGACAAGCCGCATGTGATTGTCTTCACCGATGGTGCCTGCTCCGGAAATCCGGGGCCGGGCGGCTGGGGCGCGATCCTCCGGTTCGGCGAGGTCGAGAAGGAATTGAAGGGCGGCGAACCGCACACCACCAACAACCGCATGGAGCTGATGGCGGCGATCTCGGCGCTGGAAGCCCTGAAGAAGCCCTGTGTGGTCGATCTCACCACCGACAGCCAGTATGTCCGCCAGGGCATCACCGGCTGGATCCATGGCTGGAAGCGCAACGGCTGGCGCACCGCCGACAAGAAGCCGGTCAAGAATGTCGAGCTGTGGCAGCGCCTCGATGCCGCGCTGAAGCCGCATGAGGTGCGCTGGCACTGGATCAAGGGCCACGCCGGCCACGCCGAGAACGAACGCGCCGACGAGCTGGCGCGCGAGGGCGTGGCGATGGCGAAGTTGAAGAGTTAGGGTGCCGCTTGTTGGCTGCGTAGCTGCGTAGGATGGGTAGAGCGCAGCGAAACCCATCATTCGTTCCGCGGCACCAAGGCGATGGGTTTCGCTGCGCTCTACCCATCCTACGAAGCCGCGACCCCGGCTATCACCATGCCCATGACTGTCATCGCCCGCGAAAGCGGGCGATCCAGTATCCCAGAGACCATGGTGATTGAAACGAGAGGCCGCGGCGTACTGGGTCGCCCGGTCGAGCCGGGCGACGACAGCTATGTTTGCGGCGAAAGCGTCGGCTCAGAGCTGCCCGAGCAGCGTGTCGCCGCCGGAGACCTCGACCTTGCCCGGGGCGGGCTCGAGGTTGAGCTTCTTCACCACGCCGTCCTCGACCAGCATCGAGTAGCGCTTGGAGCGGATGCCGAGGCCGTTGCCGGAGGCGTCGAGCTCCATGCCGATCGCCTTGGCGAAGTCGGCATTGCCGTCGGCGAGGAATACTGCTTCGTCGCGCTGGTCGGTGTCGCGCTTCCACGCGTTCATCACGAAGGCGTCGTTGACCGAGACGATCGCGATGGTGTCGACGCCCTTGTTCTTCAGGGCATAGGCGTTGAGGAAGATGCTCGGCAGATGCATCTTGTGGCAGGTGCCGGTGTAGGCGCCGGGCACGGCGAACAGGGCGACCTTCTTGCCCTTGAAAATATCGTCGGTGGTTTTGACCTGCGGACCCTCGGCGGTCATCACGCGAAACTTGGCTTCCGGCAGCTTGTCGCCAACATTGATCGTCATCGTTGTTCTCCCTCGGTGAAGCGGAACTGTCTTAAACCTGGCTACAGCACGGCACAATACGGGCTCGCCGAAGAACGGCAATGCCCGACCGTCGTCACCGTTCCGTCATCAGCCGGAAAACCCGCCGGCGTCGAGAAAGGCCTTCTCCTCGGCCGTGGTCTGCCGGCCCAGCACGCGATTCCGGTGCGGGAAGCGGCCGAACCGGCGGATGATGTCGGCGTGGTCCTCGGCATATTTCAGGTTGTCGGGATGGCAGTCATATTGCCGGAACAGCGTCACGCAGCGCTGCTGGTCGTCGAGGTCCTCCGAATGCTCGAAAGGCAGATAGAGGAATTCGCGCAGCACCGGGGCGGTCCGCGCATCGACGCCGTGGTCGATGGCACGGCTTGCAACCTCGCGCGCCAGCTTGTCGGTGGAGAAGGTTCTGGCGTCGCCTCGAAACAGGTTTCGCGGAAACTGGTCGAGCACGATGGTCAGCGCCAGCGCGCCCTGATCGCTCGCCTCCCATGACGACAATTCGCCGGCAGCCGCCTTCTGCCAGGTGGCGAGGAAGCGGCTGCGGATCTCGGCATCGAAGGCGTCGTCGTGCTTGTACCAGCGGTCGCGGCCGGCATTCCGCCAGAAGCCAAGCACGTCAGCCGGCGTCGCGAGGCTTGCGTCAGACATCGAACGTCAGTCCACTCACGCCTTAAGCCGCGGCCTTCTTCTCGTCGCGCAGCTCGCGACGCAGGATCTTGCCGACATTGGTCTTCGGCAGGTCGGTCCTGAACTCGATCTGCTTCGGCACCTTGTAGGCGGTGAGCTGGGTGGCGCTGAACTTGATGATGTCCTCGGCGGTGACGTTCGGGTCCTTCTTGACCACGAAGGCCTTCACCGCTTCGCCGGACTTCGCATCGGGCACTCCGATCACGGCGCATTCGAGCACGCCCGGATGGCTCGCGATCACTTCCTCGATCTCGTTCGGATAGACGTTGAAGCCGGAGACCAGGATCATGTCCTTCTTGCGATCGACGATCTTGGTGTAGCCCTTCTCGTCCATCACGCCGATGTCGCCGGTGCGGAAATAGCCGTCCGCCGTCATCACGCGCGCGGTTTCGTCAGGCCTGTTCCAGTAGCCCGCCATCACCTGCGGGCCCTTGGCGCAGATTTCGCCGGCCTCGCCGATCGGCAACTCATTGCCGTCGTCGTCGCGGATCGAGAGCCAGGTCGAGGGGACGGGAAGGCCGATCGTCCCGGAGAACTCCTCGATCGTCGCAGGATTGCATGTCAGGGTCGGCGAGGTCTCCGACAGGCCATAGCCTTCCGACAACGAGATGCCCGTGACCTTCAACCATTTCTCGGCGACCGGCCTTTGCGTCGCCATGCCGCCGCCGTTGGCGATCTTCAGCTTGGAGAAGTCGAGCTTGTCGAATCCGGGCGTGTTCAGCAGGCCATTGTAGAGGGTGTTGACCGCCGGGAAGAAGCTGACCTGGTACTTCGACAGCTCCTTGACGAAGCCCGCCATGTCGCGCGGATTCGGAATCAGCAGATTGGTGCCGCCGGCCCGCATGCCCAGCAGATAGCAGGCGGTGAGCGCGAAGACGTGATAGAGCGGCAGCGCGCAGACGATGACCATCTGTTCGACGATCGGCGGCTTCGCCAGCGCCGGCTGCAGCCAGGCGTCGTTCTGCAGCACGTTGGCCAGGATGTTGCGGTGGAGCAGGGTGGCGCCCTTGGAGACGCCGGTGGTGCCGCCGGTATATTGCAGGAAGGCGACGTCATCGAGCGTCAGCGCGGGCTTGTTGAGCTTCAGGCCGCGGCCGGCTGACAGCGCCTCGTTGAAGCCGACGGCGCCGGGGATCGACCAGGCCGGCACCATCTTCTTCACCCGGCGCACCACCAGATTGACGATCACGCCCTTGAAGCCGAGCAGGTCGCCCATGCTGCCGACGATGACGTGCTTGACCGCGGTGTTGGGCAGCACCTTCTGCACGGTGGTGGCGAAGTTCTCCAGCACGATGATCGCCTCCGCGCCGGAATCCTTCAGCTGGTGCTCGAGCTCGCGCGGGGTGTAGAGCGGATTGACGTTGACCACCGCAAAGCCGGCGCGCAGGACGGCGGCGGTCGCGACCGGGTATTGCAGCACGTTCGGCATCATCAGCGCGACCCGCGCGCCCCTCTGCAGGCCCTTGCTCTGCAGGTAGGCGCCGAGCGCCGCCGACATCTCGTCGAGCTCGCGATAGGTGATCGCCTTGTCCATGCAGATGAACGCCTTGCGATCGGCGAATTTCTTGAAGCTCTCTTCGAGCAGTTCGACCAGCGACGAATATTGCGTGACGTCGATATCGGCGGGCACGCCGGCCGGATAATGCTTGAGCCAGATGCGCTCCATGATGGTCAATCCCCTCTCTCAAATTTGGCTGATGTCCCGGATTGCTTCCGGGTTTTCCGACGTTTGGCCGCGTTATTTCAGGCAGTATTGAGCGATGCCGCGGCCAATGGCAAGCCGCTGCGCGTTATCGACGCATTGGGGGAAATGACGGTCGGAAAATGACGGGCGGGCGCCCTGCTAGCCGGCCGGCTTGGCGTCGGCTTTCGGCTTGTCGGCAGCCTTGGGTTTGTCGGCCGCAGTCTTGGGCTTGGCAGCCGGCTTTGCCGCCGCCGGCTTGCCGGCAGGCTTTGCGGCGGCGGGCTTGTCCGCGGCCGACTTCGCAGCTGCGGCATCCGGCTTGGCGTTGGCGTGACGCACGGGCTTGGCCGCCGGCTTGTTGTCCGACTTGGAGGCGCTCTTGGCGTCGGCCTTCGCGTCATCGGCCGCATCGGGCTTCTTGCCCGCGACGCGGCTGTGCTTGCCTTTGGCCCGCTTGACCGGCTGCATCTTCTCGGTGTCGGCCTCGACCGCGGCGATCAACGCAGCACCGGTCTTGGTCGGCCCCGTATAAACCACGACCGGTTCGGAGACCGCCGCCGGCTGCGCCAGCATGTCGGCCGGCTTGGTCGGCATCGCGGCCTGCAGGCCCGAGGCGAAGAAGCTGACGCCGCCGTCGCCGTTGATGCTGGAGCTTCCGGCGCTGGCGACGGTGTCTTCGGCGTCCTCGTCGCTCGCGGGCCGCTTGTGCTTGGGGCCGCACATCTCCTCGCGCAGGTTCGGCGGCGTGGAATCGATCGGCACCAGATTGTCGACGGTGCCGAGCGAGGGCCGCAGCCACGCCAGCCCGTTATTGGCGAAGCCGCGATCCAGGAGCTGCGCGGCGCGGATCGCGCGCATGCGGCCCGAGGAGGCGCCGAGCACCACGGCGATCAGCCGTTTGCCGTCGCGCGTCGCCGACGCCACGAGATTGTAGCCGGAGGCGCAGATGAAGCCGGTCTTGAAGCCGTCGGCGCCGGGATAGCGGCCGATCAGCTTGTTGAAGTTCTGGGTGATGCGGCGGCCGAAGCGGATCGAGGGGATGTGGACGAAATACTCGTATTCCGGCAGGTCGCGGATGATGGCGCGGGCGAGGATCGCCATGTCGCGCGCCGAGGTGATCTGGCCGTCGGCCGGCAGGCCGTTCGGATTGACGTAGCTGGTTTGCGTCATGCCGAGCTTTTGCGCGGTCTGGTTCATCATCCCGGCAAAGCCGTCGATCGAACCGCCGAGGCCCTCGGCCAGCACCACGGCCATGTCGTTGGCCGACTTCACCAGCATCATCTTCAGGGCGTTGTCGACGGTGACCTGGGTGCCGGGCCGGAAGCCCATCTTCGATGGCGACTGCGACGACGCGGTCGGCGACACCGTGAGCAGCGTGTCGAGCGAGACGCGGCCGTCCTTGACCGCCTTCAACGTCACATAGGCCGTCATCATCTTGCTGAGCGAGGCCGGGTACCACGGCATCGTCGCATTATCGGCCTGCAGCACCTTTCCGGAATCGGCCTCGACAACCAGCAGCGCCTCGGCTTGCGCCATTTGCGGCGCGGCGACGGCGAGCATCGCAACGGCCAGAATCCATTTCAATGATGGGCGAGGAAGGTGCACGAATCCGGTTCCGGTCCTTTGAGACCCGCCTTGAAAAAAGGAGGTCTTGCGATTGTGACGTACGGGTTTCAAGCGTGTCCGGCGCCGCATTGCGGCAATGCAAACCCTATACCGGCTTGCCAGCAGAGAACAGAGGCCGGGGAATTATATCGTGGACGAAATCGGCTGAATTTCGGCAGCCGCCTCAATTGGAAAGGCGGGAATTATGGTGTCTCGATGCCGGCGCGCCCCTGTTCCTGGACCATGAACTGGGCCCGCGCGAGCTCGGCAAAACGCCCGCCTTTCGCCACCAGTTCATCGAAAGTTCCGCTTTCGATCACCCGCCCCTGGTCGAACAGCAGGATGCGGGTGGCGTGGCGGATGGTGGAGAGGCGGTGCGCGATCACGAAGGTGGTACGGCCCTTCATCACTTCATCGAGAGCGGCATTCACCTTGGCCTCGGTGACGGCGTCGAGGGCGCTGGTGGCCTCGTCGAGGATCAGGATCGGCGGATCCTTCAGCAGCGCACGCGCGATCGACAGCCGCTGGCGTTCGCCGCCGGACAGCATGCGGCCGCGCTCGCCGGCATGGGTGTCGAACTTCTTTTCGCTGCGCTCGATGAAATCCAGCGCCTGTGCGCGCGCCGCGGCGGTGCGCAGCTCCTCATCGGTCGCGTCGGGCTTGCCGACGCGCAGATTGTCGGCGAGCGAGCGGTTGAACAGCAGCGCCTCCTGGAACACCACGCCGATGTTTCGACGCAGCGCCGTCAGCTTCAGCGCGCGTATGTCCATACCGTCGATCCTGATGATGCCCGATTGCGGATCGAACGCGCGGTGCAGCAGCGCGATCGCGGTGGATTTGCCGGCGCCGGTCGAGCCGACCAGCGCGATGGTCTGGCCCGGCAGGGCGGTGAAGCTGAGATCCTCGATCGCCGGCCGCTTGCCGTCATAGGAGAACGAGACGTCGTCGAACTCGACGAGGCCGGACAGCCGTCCGGGATCGACCGCGCCGGGCCGGTCGCGCACCGCCGGCACCGCATCGAGCACGTCGAAGAACTCCTGCAGGCGCGGCGCTTCCATGAACACGTTGTTGATGAAGCTCACCACCTGCTCGAGCTTCTGGATCAGCATGGTGGCGAATGAGACGAACATCACGATCTCGCCGACCGTGGTGAGGTCCTGGTTATGCAGCGCGATGCCGACGGTGAAGATCGCAAGCACCGTGATCGTGGTCGAGGCGCGCGTGATCACGGTGACCAGCGCCCACCATGACAGCACCGGCATCTGCACCGCGAGCAGCTTGTCGGCGACGTAGCGCAGGCCCTGCACCTCGGAATCGATCCGCACGAAGCTCTGCACCAGCGCGACATTGCCGAGTGCGTCCGAGGCGCGCGCCGAGAGGTCGCTGTAATAGGCCTCGACCTCGCTCTGCATGCCGTAGGTCTTGCGCACCACCAGCGTGGTCAGCACGGTGAACACGACGCAGAGCCCGAACAGCAGGATCGCCAGCCGCCAGTTGATGTAGAGCGAAAGCGGCAACAGCACGATCAGAGACATGATCGCGGCGAAATGCTCGCGGAAGAAGCCGAGCCAGAGCCGCCACAGCGCGTCGGTGCCGTTCAGCATCACCTTCATCAGCCGCCCGGAATGGGTGCCGGAATGGAAGGTCAGCGGCAGCTGCAGGATGTGCTCGAAATAATCGGTCAGCACCGCCTGGCGCTGGCGGTGCGCCAGGCGGTCTGCCTGCAGCGCCACGATCGCGCTGCAGCCGATCGTGAACAGGCCGAACGCCGCCCAGGCGACGAGCAGCGGCCATGCCGAGGAGGTCGCGAACAGTCCGGTGACCGGCCGGCCCGACAGCACGTCGACGATCTTGCCGAACAGCACAGGCTCGGCGAATTGCGCGCCGGCGAGCAGCACGTTGGCAATGGCCAGGATCCAGCCGAGCCGCGCCTCCTTGCCGAGCAGTTCGAGGACGCGGGTATAGAGGCGAAGCATGGACATGCCGGCGGCACTCGTAAGCGGTGGGCGCCCGGTCAGGCGGGATGCAATTTAATCAGGGTTCGCCAGCGAGGGCCAGCGGTGACAGCGCGTCATGCTCAGGGTGACGGGCTGAACAGTGGTGCAACATATCCGCTGTCGTCCCTGCGAAAGCAGGGACCCATAACCGCGGGCTTGGATCGTTGAGGAAGGCTGGAGCCCCAGCGCTACGTAACAATGGCCTTCGGTGGTTATGGGTCCCTGCTTTCGCAGGGACGACACTGAGCGTTGGTGCCGCTCGTCAGTCATCCATTCGCATGCTCTCAATTCACCAGGCGGGCGTCGATCGGCGGCAGGAAAGCCTCGTCGAAGATGTCGGCGGCGTGCGGCCGCTTCTGGAATTTGAAGTCCTCCGCGAGCTGGTCGACCGAGCGCTCGAAGCGCTCCGCCTCGATGCCGCCGATGCCGTCGCGCTTCACCTCGCTGGTCAGGATGTTGTCGCGGATGATGGCGTTCAGCCGCTCCAGCTCCAGATCGCGCGAGCCGCCATCCATCCGGCTCGCGACCTCGCCGGCGGCGCGGGCCGGATCCTTGACCGCGAGGTTGGTGCCGCCGATCGCCGCGCGCACGAACCCTTTCACCGCATCCGGCTTCGCGGCGGCAAGGCGCGGGCTGACGATCACGGCAAAGCCGTAGGCCTCGCAGCCATAGTCGGCGAAGCGCAGCACCGCGAGATCGTCGGCGGGCACGCCGCGATCGCGCAAATTGATCGCCGAGAGATAGGAGAAGCCGGTGACGGCATCGACTTGGCCGGCGGAGAGCATCGGCTCGCGTACCGCGGCGCTGATCGTGCTCTGCTTCACGCTCGACAGCTTGATGCCGTTCTGCTTCGCGACCGCGGGCCACAGCCGGATCGAGAGGTCGCCGTCGGCGACGCCGAGGCTCTTGCCCTGCATGTCGGTCAATGTCCGGATGCCGCGGCTCTTGCGCGCGATGATCGCATAAGGCGCCTGGTTGAACAGCACGAACACCGCCTTGACGGCGGCCGCGCCAGGCTTGTCGCGAAAGCGGATCAGCGAGTTGATGTCGACGAGGGCGAAATCGCTCGAGCCGTCGGCGACGCGCGCGATGGCATCCGCCGAGCTGGTCGCGACGTTGGTGCCGACCGCAAGGCCCTCGGCGCTGAACAGGCCGCCGGTCGACGCCATCACGAATGGCGCTGCGGCGGCATCAAGCGGACGGTCGAGCGTGAACTGGATGGTGAGCGGCGGCGGCAGATCGCTGGCGCGCAGCGGCGTCAACGCCGGCCACACGCCGCCCGAAAGGCCGATCATGCCGGCCAGTATCCAGCGGAGAACGGTGGTCCGACTTACCTGCATCATGACATCCGGGAGGCGAGACAAAGTGCCGCGCCGGCGCGCCTGCTTCATGACATCGAATGCGCCAGAGCAAGCATCAATTTCAAGCGTTATTTGCAGGCATTTTGCCCCAGGCAAGGTGAACGGTCGATGACTGCCAAGCTTCGGCTTGCCATGTTTTCACCTCAGGTCGTTCAGCTTGCATTCGGTTTGGGGAACCTAATCTGGAGGCAGTGGGTTAGCTAACCAAGGCCCGTCGGGCCGGTTTCCACAAAGGATGACTGCAATGTTTGCGCGAAAAGGTGTTTTTTCGTCCATTGGCCGCGCAGCCACATTGGCAACGGTTGCCGCGGTGGCGTTGACGGCCGTCGAGCCGACGATGGCATTTGCAGGCTCTGCTCAGACAGGCAAGGCAACCGCTGTGACGACGTCACAAGGCACGAGCGGCGCGACCGACATCAGTGCCCGCCGTCGCTACTATGGCGGCGGTGGCGCAGCCGCTGCGGCTGCGTTCGCCGGGATCGTCGGCACAGGTCTCGCGATCGCCGCAGCCCAGAGCCGCCGCGACTATTACGACTCCTACGGCTACTATGGTGGCCCGGGCTACTACGGTGGTCCCGTCTACTATGGTGGCGGTCCGGTCTATTACGGCGGCGGACCGTACTATGGTTACCGCGGCTATTACGGGCGGCGGTCGCAACTGCCGTATCAGCCGTACTGACCGCCGTCGGCGGTTCTCGGAACTGTCACAAAGCATCCGATCCACCGGCCGCGGGCCGGTGGATTTTTTCGTCGTCGCCGTTAACACGCTGGCGACGCGTTTCGACTAGGCTCGAAGCATGAATGATTCGATCGAGCGGCTTTACCAGGCGGTGATCGCGGCCAAGGATCTTGATCCGGCTACGTCGCGCACGGCACGGCTGTTCCAGCGCGGGCCGGCCAAGATGGCCAAGAAGCTCGCCGAGGAAGCGATCGAAGTCGTGATCGACGCCGTCAGCGGCAAGTCGGATGCCGTCATTCGCGAAAGCGCCGACCTGTTCTACAACCTCGCCGTTCTCTGGGCGTCGGCCGGCGTGAAGCCGGAGGATGTCTGGCGCGAGATGGAGCGGCGCGAACGGCTGCTCGGGATCGCCGAGAAGCTGCCGAAGTCGCCGGTCAAGCTGCCCAAACCGGCGCCGGTCCCGGTGGTTCGGCGCCGAATTGTCGCGCTGGAGAACCGGCTGCGCAAACGGTAGCCGTAAATCAACCAAATTCAGCTCAATCCCGCCATGGACAAATCCGCTCCATGATGGTTCATCGCGCCCATGTTGAAACGGACTTACGACTGGTGCGTCGAGGCGGCCGACAAGCCCTATGCGCTGTGGATTCTCGCGGCCGTCGCCTTCGCCGAGAGCTCCTTCTTTCCGATCCCCCCCGACATCATGCTGCTGCCGATGTCGCTGGCGCGGCCGAAGCGGGCGTGGTGGTTCGCCGCGGTCTGCACGGCAGCGTCAGTTGCCGGCGGCGTGCTCGGCTACGCGATCGGCGCGCTGCTCTATGACTCGCTCGGGCAATGGCTGATCCATCTCTACGGCCTCTCCGACAAGGTCGACGCGTTCCGCGCCTCCTACGCCGAATGGGGTGCCGTGATCATCCTGCTGAAGGGACTGACGCCGATCCCCTACAAGCTCGTGACGATCACCTCGGGCTTTGCCGGCTACAACATCTGGCTGTTCATCCTGTGCTCGATCGTCGCGCGCGGCGGCCGCTTCTTCTTCGTTGCGGTGCTGCTCAACCGCTATGGCGATTTCATCCGCGCCGAGCTCGAGAAGCGGCTCGGCCTGTGGGTCGCGATCGGCGCGATCGTGCTGGTGCTGGGTTTTGTTGTCGCATTCAAGTTGATCTAGCGACGGACCGCTTGCGGCTTTGCCTGCGCGCGGCTTCGGGTTACGCTTGCCGCGATGGCTGATGGAATCGCGGACCTGCTCGATCCTGCCGGGCTCACGCTCGTCAGATTCACGCGTGCAAAGGCGCGCATTGCGCTGGCGGGTCTTGTGCTGTCAGGTCTTGTGCTTTCGGATCTTGCGCTGTCGATGACACTGATGACCCTCGACAGCAGCTGGGCCCAGACAGCGCCGTCGGCGCTTGGCGTGCAGTCGCCGGCGCAGCAGCCGATCCCGCCTCAGCAGCAGATCGAGCTGCCGCCGGCGCCGGTCGAGCGCGAGAATCCCGGGCTGATCAACGAAATCGGAAAGCTGTTCGAGAAGTCGAAATCGGCGTTGCCGCCGCTGAAGAGCCCCGGCGAGACCATCAACGACCTGTCGAACATCGCGCGCCCCTCGACGGTGGTGACCGGACGCGCGGCCTGCGTGTTGGCCTCGAACGGTGCGCCGGACTGCAAGATCGGCGCCGACCGGCTGTGCCAGAGCAAGGGGTTTCGGGAAGGCAAGAGCATCGACACCGACGCCTCCGAGAAATGCTCGCCACTGGTCTATCTGCCGGGCCACAAGCGCGGCCCGAACGACTGCAGGACGGAAAATTTCGTGACACGGGCCGTCTGCCAATAGCGGCGACCAAGCCTTGCGTCTGGGATGCCAGGCGCTTGCGAAAACACGGTTTCAGGATGAGGATTTGTCATCCTTTTTGCAGCGCCAAAACGCAATCCTTGACACTGGAAAGATTGCCTTGTTGGTATGACGGTCAGCATTCGAGACCAACCAACACTTGAGGATCCGCTTCCAATGTCCATGCCTGCTCTGTTCAAGGGCCGCCTGTCTCTTCCCGTGATCGGGGCGCCGCTGTTCATCATCTCCGTGCCCGACCTCGTTATCGCGCAGTGCAAGGCCGGCGTGGTCGGCTCGTTTCCGGCGTTGAACGCGCGGCCACCGGAGCTGCTCGACGAATGGCTGTACCGGATCAAGGAAGAGCTCGCCGCCTATGACAAAGCGCATCCGGAGCGGCCATCGGCGCCGTTCGCGGTGAACCAGATCGTGCACAAGTCGAACAACCGGCTCGATCACGACATGGCGCTTTGCGAGAAGCACAAGGTGCCGATGATCATCTCCTCGCTCGGCGCGCGCGAGGAGCTCAACCAGGCGGTCCATGGCTGGGGCGGCATCGTGTTCCACGACGTGATCAATCAGAAGTTCGCACACAAGGCGATCGAGAAAGGCGCCGACGGCCTGATCCTGGTCGCGGCCGGCGCTGGCGGTCATGCCGGTACGCTGTCGCCGTTCCCGTTCGTGTCGGAGACGCGGCAGTGGTTCGATGGGCCGATCGCGCTGTCGGGCACCATCTCCAACGGCCGCGCCATCCGCGCGGCCCGCATCATCGGTGCCGACTTCGCCTATATCGGCTCCGCCTTCATCGCGACCAAAGAGGCAAACGCGGTCGAGGGTTACAAGAGCATGATCACCAATTCGTCCGCCGAGGACATCGTCTACTCCAACCTGTTCACCGGCGTGCACGGCAACTACCTGAAGCCGTCGATCGTCGCGGCCGGCATGGATCCGGAAAACCTGCCGACCTCCGATCCCTCGAAGATGAGCTTCGGCACCGATTCGTCCGGCGAGCGCGCCAAGCCGAAGGCCTGGAAGGAGATCTGGGGCTCGGGTCAGGGCGTCGGCAGCATCTCCAAGGTGGTGCCTGCAGCCGAGCTGATCGCCCGGTTCAGGAAAGAGTATGAGGAAGCGATCGATCCGGCGCTTGCCTGATGGAGCCGATCTTTCGCGTCGACGGCGACCGCGTCGTCACCAGTCCCGATGCCGCGGGTCCTTGGGATCCTCGGATGCAGCATGGCTCCGCACCGGCGGCGCTGGTGGTGTGGGCGGCCGAGGCCATTCCGACGCCGGTGCCGATGCGGATCGCGCGCGTCACCATCGACCTGATGCGCCCGGTGCCGGTAGCGCCGCTGACGGTCTCGAGCGAGATCCTGCGCGACGGCCGCAAGATCCAGCTCTGCGGCGTCAGGCTGCTTGCCGACGGTGTCGTGGTCGTTTCGGCCAGCGTGCTGAAGATCAAGCAACAGGCGGCCGAGTTGCCGCCCGACGTCGCCGCGCTTGCGGTCGATCTGCCGGGCCCCGACGAAAGTATGATCGAGCCGGGCAACCTTGCGAACAGTCCGTTCGTGAAATGCATCTCGATGCGGGCCGCGCGCGGCCGCTTCGGCGTGGTGGGACCCGGCGCGATCTGGTTCCGCGTCGAACGCCCGCTGATTGCGGGCGCCGCCGTCTCGCAGGCGATGCGGGCAGTGGTTGCCTCGGACTTCTCCAACGGCACCTCGCCGGCGCTCGATTTCAGCCAATGGACCTTCATCAATGCCGATCTCTCGGTGAGTCTCGCGCGCGAGCCGGTCGGCGACTGGATTCTGCTCGACGGCCAGTCCTGGATCGGGTCCGACGGCGCCGGGCTTGCAATGTCGCGGCTCGCCGATCAGCGCGGCTATTTCGGCCAAGCGGTCCAGAGCCTGGTCATCGAACGGCGCTAGCTCGGGCTATGTCTCTTCGACCTCCCCTTGAAAAGGGGAGGTCGCTTTGCTCGCCAGAGCGAAGCGGGTGGGGATCAGCTCTCTCCACTTGCGGCATCGCCCGGGGCTGCCCCCCATCCCGACCTTCCCCCTTTCAGGGGGGAAGGTGAAGTCCAGTCACGTCTACGGTGCATGGGGTTGTTTCACCGATTCGCAGTGCAGGAGCGCCAAGCGACTGCCCCTGCGGCAAAAATAACTCCGCTTCCCGGGAACGGTTGGCGGCACGTGAGAGTTTCGCTCCCGTTAGGGGGTCCCATGATGCGTATTGATCCCGCCGCCGGCATCGTGGCCATGGCCGTCCGGCGGTTGTGTGATGTGCCGGCCGGTGTCGACGGCCGGCCGCCGCAGGGACAGACGCGATGAAGCCTGGTCCGTCCTCGGAACGCGCGGTCATCCTCGCCGCGAGCGAGCGGGACGCCGTCAAGACTGCCCACCTGATCAAGGAAGCCGGCTATTACGCCAACATCTGCGGTGACCTCGCCGAGCTCGAACGCCAGATCGCAAACGGGGCGGGCCTTGCCATCATTGCCGACGAGGTGATCAGGGCCGCCGACCTCGCCGGCCTGACGCACTGGCTGAATGAGCAGCCGTCTTGGTCGGACTTTCCTATCGTGCTGATCAGCGAGAAGGGGGGACCCGAGCGCAATCCCGAAGCCGCGCGGCTCGGCCGGGCGCTCGGTAATGTCACCTTCATCGAGCGGCCGTTTCATCCGACCACGCTGGTAAGCCTGGTCGCCGCGACGGTGCGCGGCCGCCGCCGCCAATACCAGACCCGCCAGATCCTCGAGGATCTGACCGAGAGCGAGGGGCTGCTGCAGACCGCGCTCAATGCCGGTCATCTCGGCGCGCTCGAGCTTCATCTGCCGGATTTCGAGCTCGAGGCGTCGCCGACCTGCAAGACCTATTTCGGGCGCAGGCCGGGCGATCCCTTCACCTATCAGGATCTCTTGGACGCGGTGCATCCCGACGACCGCGCCCGCCGGAGCGAGATCGTCGAACAAACGTTGCGCACCGGCTCGGATTATCGGATCGAATACCGCAACATCTGGCCCGACGGCACCGAGCACTGGGTCGACGTCCGCGCCCGTGCGGTGCGGCGGCCCGACGGCGTCCTCCGCTCGCTGGTCGGCGTCTGCTCCGACATCACCGCGCGCAAGACCGCGGAGATCGAACGCGAGGCGTTGCTGGCGCAGCTTGCGGCCGAGCGCACTGCACTCGCCGAACTCACCGCGACGCTGGAGCAGCGGGTCGAGCAACGCACCGCCGACCTGATGAAGGAGGTCGCCGCGCGCGAGCGGGCGCAGGAACAGCTCCGCCATGCGCAGAAGATGGAGGCGATCGGCCAGCTCACCGGCGGCGTCGCGCACGACTTCAACAATCTGCTGATGGCGGTGATGGGCAATCTCGATCTGCTGCGCAAGCGCATGCCGGAGGATCCGCGCCTGCGTCGCCTGGTCGACGGCGCATTGCAGGGCGCCGAGCGCGGCGCGTCGTTGACGCAGCGGCTGCTGGCATTTGCGCGGCAGCAGGATCTGCGCGCGGTGCCGGTCGATCTCGGCGCGCTAGTGCGCGATATGAGCAATCTGCTCGAGCGCTCGCTCGGACCTCGCATCATGCTGCGGCTCGACATTCCCGAGGGGCTGCCGCTGGCCTGTGTCGACAGCAACCAGCTTGAGCTTGCGGTCCTCAACCTTGCGATCAATGCACGCGACGCGATGCCGGATGGCGGCGTGATCGAGATCCGCCTCGCGACCTGGCAGGCGAAGAATGATCCGACGCTGCAGTCTGGCGACTATTTGAAGCTCTCGGTGATCGACAGCGGCACCGGCATGTCGCCGGACGTGCTGAAGCGTGCGATCGAGCCGTTCTTCTCGTCGAAGCCGGTGGGCAAGGGCACCGGGCTCGGCCTGTCGATGGTGCATGGGCTCGCCGTGCAGCTGGGCGGCGAGCTGCAGTTGTCGAGCGCGGTCGGCAAGGGCACCACGGCTGCGCTGGTGCTGCCGGTTGCAACGGCGGTGCCGGAAGTCGAGAGCCCGGCGCCCGCGGCGCAGACGGTCAAGCGCTCGGCGGTGATCCTGCTGGTTGACGATGATCCGTTGATCGCGATGTCCACCATGGAAATGCTGGAGGACCTCGGTCACCGCGTGATCGGCGTCAATTCCGGACCGCAGGCGCTCGAGATCCTCAGGAGCGACCAGGAGATCGACCTGATGATGACCGATCACGTGATGCCCGGCATGACCGGCATCGAACTCGCCGCGGCTTCGCGCAAGGTGCGGCCGCAGCTCCTGGTCCTGCTCGCCACCGGCTATGCCGAACTGCCCGACGGCACCCAGGTCGACCTGCCGCGGCTGGCCAAGCCCTACCACCAGGATCAGCTGCGCGACCGGCTCGATCGGTTGCTGTCGCAGGGTGTGAAGCGACCGGAGGCGGCTGGCACCGACAGTCTTGCCGCGCCTTCCACTCTCTCCCCGTCACCCTGAGGTGCGAGCGGAGCGAGCCTCGAAGGGCGCCGGCCCGGCTGGTGCCGCAAGCGGAGATAGCGCGCGCTGAAACATCGGGGCCGTGCATCCTTCGAGGCGCGCGAGAGCGCGCACCTCAGGATGACGGGACCAGCAATGGTCGTACGAGCATCCTACCCCACCATGCGGTCGCGGCCGGTCCAGAAGCGCGCCTTCAGCACCTTCTTGTCGACCTTGCCGACGCCGGTCATCGGCAGCTCCTTGACGAACTGGATCTGCTTCGGCGCGTGTGCCGAGCCCTTCTTCGCCTTCACCAGTCCGATCAGCTCGTCGGCGTCGGGCGCAGCGCCCTCGCGCGCGACCACGACGGCGGTGACGGCCTCACCCCATTTGTCGTCGGGCACGCCGACCACGGCGACCATCGCGACGTCGGCGTGTTGCGACAAGACATCTTCGACTTCGCGCGGAAAAATGTTGAAGCCGCCGGAGACGATCATGTCCTTCTTGCGGTCGAGGATGAACATGTAGCCGCGCTCGTCCTTGCGCGCGATGTCGCCGGTGTGCAGCCAGCCGCTCTTCAGTGTCTCCGCCGTGATGTCGGGCCGCTTCCAGTATTCGGCCATCACATGCGTGGCACGCACGCAGATCTCGCCGGCCTCACCGATCGCGACCTCCTGGTCGTCCTGATCGAGGATCTTCACCTGGCAGGCGGTGATCGGGAAGCCGCAGGACAAAAACAGGTCCGGCGTTTTCGGGTCATGATCCGCCTTGCGCAGCACCGAGACCGGATAGCATTCGGTCTGGCCGTAGAGCTGGGAGAACACCGGGCCGATCCGCTCGATGCCTTCGACCAGCCGGCTCGGCGACATCGCCGAGGCGCCGTAGAGCAGGAGCTCGAGCGAGGAGAGGTCGGTCTTGTCGAGCGCGGGATGATCCAGCATCACATAGATCATGGTCGGCACGAACAGCGTGAAGTTGATCTTCTCGCGCGCGATGGTCGTGAACACGGCCTCCGGGTCGAACCCTTTCAGCATGTGCACGGTGCCGCCGCGCATCAGCGTCGGCAGCACCTTGGTGCCGGCGACATGGCTGATCGGCGCCACCGTGAGATAGCGCGGCGTCTCCGGGATCTCGAAATCGGCGAGGATGGCGGCGGCGAAGCCGCCATATTCGCGGTGATAGCGCAGCGCGCCCTTGGATTTGCCTGTCGTGCCGCCGGTGTAGTTCAAGGTCGAGATGTCGTCCTCGCGGGCGAAGCTCTTCGCGCTCGCGCTGCCGGCATCCTCAGCCACCTGCAACAGGTCGGCGCCGTAATCCGCCGGGCCGAGCGTGAACACGGTCTTGAGGCCCTGTGCCTTCGTCGCGAGCTCGCCGCCGCGATCGCGAAACGTGATGCCGTCGACGATCAGCATCTGCGCTTCGGAATCCTCGATCTGGAACAGCTGGTCGTCGAGCGAGCCCAGCGGATGCAGCCAGGTGATCGCGAGCCGCGACAATTGCGCGGCGACGCCGGCGCACCAGCTGTCGGCGCGGTTGGCGGTGAGCAGCGCGACGCGGGTGCCAGGCGCAAAGCCGAGCCGCATGAACACGCTCTGCATTCGTCCGATCAGGTCGGTCGCGCCCTGATAGCTGAGCGAGCCGCCCGGCCATGCGAAGGCGGTGCGCGACGGATAGCGCGCCAGCGCCCGCAAGGTCTGTTCGCACACTGCCGGAAATGCATAGAGCGGATTGCTCATCTCGTTGTCCCTCCCGCCTTTGTCTTTGGCTTTTGTCGTGCCAATGTTGGCGGCAACGCTAACACAATGATGATGGGAAGAAACAACTTGTCCGCCGATCTTCTCGCGCGTCTTCGCGATCGCCTGCGGCTGCCGCTGATTGCAGCACCAATGTTCTTGGTCTCCGGTGTCGAGCTGGTGGTAGCCGCCTGCCGCAACGGCGTGATCGGTTCGTTTCCGACGGTGAATTGCCGTGAGACGGAACAGCTCGATGCCTGGCTCGGCGACATCGCGCGCCGCCTGCAGGCGCATGCCGATGCAAGCGGCCAGGCGGCCGCGCCGATCTGCCCGAACCTGATCGTGCATCGCTCCAACACGCGGCTGGCCCAGGATCTCGCCGTGCTGCTGCGGCACCAGCCGGAGCTTGTGATCACTTCGGTCGGCTCGCCCGCGCCGGTGCTTGGCCCTCTGCACGATGCCGGCGCGCTGGTTTTCGCGGACGTCGCCTCGATCCGCCATGCCGAGCGCGCGGTCGCGGCCGGCGCCGACGGGCTCGTGCTGCTCACTGCGGGTGCCGGCGGGCAGACCGGCTGGCTCAATCCGTTCGTGTTCGTCCGGGCGGTGCGCGGCTTCTTCGATGGACCGATCGTGCTTGCCGGCGGCATCAGCGACGGCCACGCGCTGCGCGCCGCAGAGGCGCTCGGCTGCGACCTCGCCTATATGGGCACCAAGTTCATCGCGACGCGCGAGAGCATGGCGGATGGCAGGTACAAGCAGATGCTGGTCGACTCCACCGCCGACGATATCCTGCTGACGACGGCGTTCACCGGCCTGCAGACCAACATGCTGCGGCCCTCGATCGAGGCCGCCGGTCTCGATCCCGACGACCTGCCGGCACGCGGCGCGATCGACATCGGCAAGGACATCGACATCGGCGCCCGCGAAAGCCGCCCCAAACGCTGGCGCGATATCTGGAGCGGCGGTCATTCCACCTCCGGGGTCGCCGGGGTGCTCGGCGTCGACGAGCTCGTGGCGCAGACGATCGCGGAGTATGAGGCGGCGAGCGGACGGGTGCGGCTCGCCTGATCCGCCGCGAAACCGCAGCCGCTCAAATCCCGCCTATCCCCTTAACGCGGCATTAACCATGCCAGTCCCAACAATACAGTCACGGGCCGCCACGGCTGGCCGCCCGGCAGTTTGTGGGAATGCGACATGGCCCTTGAGGCGCTCTCCAAGACCCCGGCAACGCTCGACGAGCTCCGGACCCGGGTGTTCTACGCCCTGCAGCGGCATCCGCTGTGCCGTCAGGTCGAATTCGACATTGTCAGCACGCCGCGCACCCGCCGCACCAACTGGACGGTCAGCCTGCACACGGTCCAGCCCGGCGCGCTCTGGACGGCGCACGAGATCGTCGCCGACATCCAGGAGGCCTATGAGCTTGATGCCGCGGCCTGATTTTCCGGCCGTTTCGGGACAATTTCACCTATTTGGCGTCGTCACGGCACGGTACCGCCGCATTTCACGCGCAGTTTGCAGTGACACCGGCCGGCAATGGAGTAGTTTTTGACCAGAGCCATCACCCTCGCCGCGCTGACATGCTTCCTGCTCGCCGGCGTCGCGATAACAGCCATTTTGGGCCGTGACAGCCTGCCGGCGGCGCAGGCCGACATTGGCCCGGTCGCCAACCGTGCCAGCAAGCAGGACAAGCTCGCGGTCAGCACGCTTGCCGCGGCCTCGTTTGAGGCGCCCCAGCCGATTGAGCCTTCCGCCAATCCGTCTCCGCTCCTGTTGCGGGCGCAAGCCGCGATTCCGGGCGCGACCGATACCGTGCGCCAGGCCTATGCCTCCGTCGAGCCCGCCGATATCGGCCTGCCGAAGATCACCGACCCCGTCGATGCGGCTCAGCCGAAGATCGCCGAGCCCGCACCCGCGCTGGTCGCCCCCGCGCCGCCGAAGCCCAAGGCTGCGGCCAAGCCGGCGCCGCAGAAAACCTACGCGCTGCTGAGCGACGCCCAGATCGCCGGCATCAAGGACCGGCTGAAGCTGTCGTCGTCGCAGGAATATTACTGGCCGGCGGTCGAGACCGCATTGCGCGCCGTCGCCCGCAAGATCCACGCCAAGCGCCAGGGCGATCCCGCCGTGGGCAACATACCGATCGATCCGGACTCCGAGGAGGTCCAGCAGCTGAAGTCGGCGGCGATGCCGCTGCTGTTTCAGCTCCGCGAGGATCAGAAGAACGAGGTCCGTTCGCTGGCGCGCCTGATTGGCCTGGAACGCGTCGCTGCGATGATCTGAGCGGCAGGCTCCGGCCGAACCGGATCTGCGCTCCTTATGCTCTAGCGGGCCTCCAGCGGCCGCAGCTTCTCCACCTTGCCCTGGGTTTCGACGAGCAGCTGTTTCATGAAGTCCTTGTTGCGCTTCAGCCAGGGCTCGAGCGTCTGCCTGACGTCGCTTGGCGACTTCTTCTCGATGGCCTGCGCCAGCCGGGTCTGAAACGTCCCCCAATCCTTGAACATCTCCTTCAGCAGCGCATCGTCGGAGATGTTGATCGCCGACTTGATGTCGCCGACGGTTTCGAGCTCGCGCATATTGCCCTGTCGCAGGATCGAATCCAGGTTTTCCAGGCATTCGTGGTAGCGCTCCAGCAGATCGTCCCATCGCTTGGCGCTGAAGTCATCGTCCAGGCCCTCGACGGCGTTGTATAGCGGCTCGAGGAACGACCACCGGAAGCGTCGCGCCAGTCGCAGCAGGATCGACAGGAAGACGATGTCCTTCGGCATGTTCTGCGCGACCATCAGGCGAGGATCCTCGCTGAATGGCGGCATCGGCACGAAGATGATGACGATCGAGAACGGCGTGCTATCGAGATATTCGAGCCGGGCGATGACAGGTTGATACAGCTTCAGATCGCGGAAGATCGGACTGAGGACCTGCTCGCGGCTGCGCCGGCTGGCGATATCCACGTCGGCGAACGAGTTCGCGACATAGCTCGTCAGCTCGTCGAGCCAGGCCCCGCTGTCGTAGCGGTTTTGCGCGCGGAGCAGATCCTCCCAGTCGAGCTCCGCCGTGTCGGGACCGGACAACAGCGTGGTGGTGCCGGCATCCGCCTCCAGCACGGCATCCTTCAGGAAGCCGCGCGCGCGATCGGCGGGGGGCAATGGCCTGAGCGTTTCGGCCTTTTGCCGGAACGACAATTCGTCGCTGAACACGATGCGAAGCCGCAGGCGAAACAGCTCTTCCGGCCGGGTGATCTGCAGGAACTGCGCGTGAATGTCCTTCGCCGCCTCGTTGAACTTGGGCGCGTAGTTGGCGTTCAGTCGCGGCCGCAGCGGCGCAGGACCGAAGATCGGCTTCACGAACAGGTCTTCGAGGAATCGCCGGACGTCGTCCTCGCCGATTCCGTAGAACTCGTTCTCCGCCAGCATCGGAAACGAAGGCGAAGAGTCGACCGAGAACCACAGCACCTTGGAGATGAGCTTCAGCGCGCGCTTGTAACCGTCGAACTGGGCAATCTCGGATGCGCACCAGGTCCAATTGTGCTCGGCATTGGTGTGGATGAAGATCAGGCAATCGGCCTTCGCCGTGTTGTCGATCATCCATTGCCGCCATTCGGAGCCGCCGGGAATTTCCTCGCAGACGAAGCATTCCACCGGACGCTGGCCGTCCAGGCTGCTGAGATATTCGAGCCGCGCCTTGAGCAGGCGCGCGAGAAATCTGTCTTCGGCGCGATGGCTGATAAAGACCGAGAAATCATTTGGCATGGCAAAACCCGATCTGCATGAATCTTATGCGACGGCTGGCCGTGTCTCATCGGCCGAATGCCGCGGCTGCACATCCTGCCGCGAGCTCAATGATAGCTCGTCTCTGAAATCTGCGATCGCCGGGCGCGAAAAAGAAAAACCGCCTGCCAGTGATTTATCTCACTATACCTTAGGGTGTGCCATGTGCAAGATACCCAGGGACCCGGAGCGCGATCGAGCTCCGGGATGGACTGGCTAAAATTTTTCGAAACTCAGCTGATGTGTCGAACGCATCGCTTCATTTTATGCCCTGGCGCCGTTTGCGCGGGCGCGCGACCAATTGAGCCTTCGGCCGTGATCGGTCGGCCGTATCAAGATCAGCAAAAGTCATAGTCGGGGGGCAGTTATGCCGAAGACCAAGCAGCAGCATCTCGATCGCGCACTCGGGCCGAAGCGGATACTGGCGCTCGATGGCGGTGGCATCCGCGGCATCCTGACGCTCGAATATGTCAGCGCCATCGAGGCGATGTTGCGCAAGCGGTTTGGCAACAGCGATCTCCTGCTTTGCGATTATTTCGATCTGATCGGCGGCACCTCGACCGGATCGATCATCGCTGCCGGACTGGCCTGCGGAATGACGGCCGACGCGTTGAAGCAGCTCTATCGCGGCATCGGCACCGACGTCTTCCAGGGTTCGTTCTGGCGGCGCGGGCTGCTGGCGCCGAAATTCAAGTCGGATGCCTTGCAGCACGCACTCGACGCGCAGCTCGGCGCCGACACCTCGCTCGGCGGCGATCGCATCCGTACCGGCCTGATGATCATGACCAAGCGGCTCGACACCGGCAGCCCGTGGCCGCTGCACAACCATCCGGACGCGATCTTTGCAAAGCAGGACGGCGGGCTGCGGCTGACGCAAGTGGTGCGCGCCAGCACCGCGGCGCCGACCTATTTCAGTCCCCAGGAGATCACGATCTCGTCGCGCTCCGGCAGCACGGTCAGCGGCGCCTTCGTCGATGGCGGCGTCAGCCCGTTCAACGATCCTGCGCTGCAGCTCCTGATGCTGGCGTCGCTCCATGGCCATGGCCTTCGCTGGCCAACCGGCAGCGACAATCTCCTGCTGATCTCGGCCGGCACCGGCGTGTTCAAGTCGACCTTCTCGACGGAAGAAATCGTTCACATGCCGGCGGCCGAGCAGGGCCTGCGCTCGCTGCAATCGCTCATGGACGATTGCGGACAGCATAATCACGGCATGCTGCAATGGCTGACCAACTGCCTGACGCCCTGGTCGATCGATCGTGCGGTGGAAGATATGGTGGCGGACAGTCGGGGCGGACCGCAACTCGCGACCTATGCGCGCTACAACGTGCTGCTGGAAACCACCTGGTTGAAGAAGACGGTCGCGATCGACCGGACGCCGGACGCGCTGGCGAAGATCGCCGCGATGGATGACCCGAACAATATGGACGAGCTTGCCGAGATCGGACGGCTCGCAGCCGTCAGGCAGCTCAAGCCGGAACACTTCCCGCCGGCCTTCGATCTCACGTGATGCCGCACAGCGCGGCGTCCCGCCACTCGGATCCCGGTTTCGACAAGGAATTCGCCTTCAGATAAGTTCGTCATCGAGACACAATGATCCCATCACGAGCTGGGTGTCACGATGACCACAGAGCAAAGCGCCGGATCGCCAAACACAGTGGTTCTCTTCAGCGGTCACATGATCGATGCGCCAGATCGAAAAACGCCACGCTTTCCGCCGGACAAGGAGCCTGTTGCGGCCGCTGCGATCGCCGACGCACTTGCGAAGATCGGTGTCACCAAAGGTGATCTCGCCATTTGCGGCGGCGCCTGCGGCGGCGATCTGTTGTTTGCGGAAGCTGCCCTCGCGAAGGGCATGCAGCTTGAAATCTATATTCCGTTCGACGAACCGACGTTCCTTGCCGGCTCGGTCGATTTCGCTGGCGGAAACTGGCGCGCGCGCTATCTCGCGGCGAAATCGCGAGCCACGCTCCATGTCACGCCCGACGAACTGGGGCCGCTGCCGGCCGGTGAAAACGCCTATGAGCGCGACAATCAATGGATGCTGGAGCGCGCCGCCCGATTTGGCGACAGCAAGCTCGCCTTTGTCTGCCTGTGGAATGGCGAAGGCGGCGATGGTCCCGGCGGCGCCAAGCACCTGATGGATGAGGCCGGGCGCAAGACGACGTGGGTTTACTGGCTGGATACGAAGAAATTATGGGACTGAAGGAATTGCGATATGCCGTCGTGTTTCATGATCATGCCCTATGGCCGAAAGCCGACCCAGGCCGATCCCAAGTTTGGTCCAGCCGAGATCGATTTTAACGCATTGTGGGATCGCGCCTACGTACCCGCCATCAAGGCGCTCGGTTATCACCCGGTGCGCGCCGACCAGGACACCAGCGCATTGATCGTCAGTGAAATGCTGGAACGGATCTACTTCGCCGATCTCGTGCTGGCCGACATGACGATTCCGAACGGCAATGTCTATTACGAGGTCGGTATCCGCCACGCATCGCAAAAGACCGGGTGCGTGTTGCTTGCGGCCGACTGGTCCAAACAATTGTTCGATGTCGTGCAGATGCGAACCGTCCGCTATCCGCTGCCCGAGGGCGAGATCACCGAGGCGACCGCGGCAGCCATGCAGGCCGCGATCAAGGATCCCATCAAGGCGCTTGCTGACGGGATTTCGCCGATGCACCAGTCGATCCCGGGCTATCCAGACAATGTCGACCCGCGCAAGGCGATGACGATGCGGAGCCAGCTCGCCGAGCAAGCCGCGTTTCAGACCAAGATACGCGCGGTGCGCGCGGCGCCCACGGATCAGCGCATGGCGCGGGCCCAAGCGCTGATCGCGACCGAGGGAAGTCCGCCCGCCACTTATGCAAAGGCGCTCGCTTTGTTGCTGATGCTGCGCGACTGCGTCAATAATGCTGCCGACTGGAACATCGTGCTGGATTTCATCGGCAGGCTTCCCGACCGCTTCGCCAACGAGCCTGAAGTGCAGGAAAATCGCGCATTTGCCGCGGCCCAGGCCGGCGACGACATCCAGGCCATTGCCGAGATACAGACATTGATTGATTTCGCGGGGCTGACGCCGGAACGGCTCGGCTTGATGGGTGGCCGCCACAAACGCCTCGCCAGAGGCGCGCCAGCCGACTCTCCTCGCCGCAAGGAGGAGCTCGAGAAGGCGATCGACTGTTATCAGCAGGGTATGGAACTCGATCTCAACGCCTATTATTGCTCCAGCAACCTGCCCCGTCTCTATCGTGCCCGGGGAAACCCGGGCGACGAGGATCTTGCGCAGGCCACTGTGCGGGTCGCGATTGCCGCCTGCGAACGGGCCAGACGATTGCAACTTGCCGACGAATGGCTGCGCCCGACGCAGCTTGCCGCGGCCTTTGACCTTGGCGATTCCGACAAGGCCGAGGAACTGGCAATGCAGGTGGTTGCCGAGGGGCAAGCGAAATGGAAAGTGAGCAGTGTCCTTCGCGACCTCGAAGCCAGTCTCCAATACGTCGCCGACCCAGCAAAGCGCGCGCGATTGTCCGCCATCATCGACAGGATCAAGACGGCCTGACCGCGCACTTTTCTCGTCATCCGCCTCAGCCGAGCCGCATCGACAGCTCGACGTCGTCGCCGAACGGTACAGACATGTAGCCGTTCGCCGGCGAGCGCACGCGCGCCAGATAGTCGGGGCTGTCGTCGGCGTTGTCGGCGACGATGAAGGCGCCCGGCTTCAGACGGCTCTCCACGAGATCGAGGATATCGGGATAGAGCGCCTTGGCGCCGTCGAGCAGCACGAGGTCGATCGTATCGGGCAGACCCGTGCGCAGCGTCTGGAGTGCATCGCCCTCGCGGATCTCGACAAGGTCATCGAGCCCGCCGGCGACGAGATTGTCCCGGGCACGCACCACCTTGGACGATTCGAACTCGCTGGTGATCAGGCGCCCGCCGCCATTGTCGCGCAGCGCGGCAGCAAGGTGCAGCGTCGAGATGCCGAATGACGTGCCGAACTCGACGATGTTCCGCGCCTGGCTGCCGCGCGCCAGCATGTAGAGCAGCGCGCCGGTCTCGCGCGAGACCGCGAGCGGCAGATTGTTCAGCCGGCCGTACAGCGCGCGGTAGTCGGTCTTGCTCCGCATCAGGCGCGCCTGTTCGGTGTCGGAAAGGTCGGCCACCGCGAGCCGGGTTTCTTCGACCGCAGCGGAGGCTTGCGCGAACAGGCGCTCGAGCAGGCCCGCGAGCTCAGGTGAAATGAGGGTGGTCATATCGGTCTCCGGTGTGAAAGCGGCGCGTCCTTGCGCCCCGCCACAAATACGAATAATTATTCGCATTCGCTAATCGCATTCCCCAGGACGTCCATGACCGAACGGCGAAGCTCCTCAATTTCCTCGCGAAAACAGCCGCAACAGGCCCGCTCGACCGAGCTCGTCACGGCGATTCTCGATGCGGCTGTTCAGGTTTTGACGAAGGATGGTGCGCAGCGTTTCACCACGGCGCGGGTGGCCGAGAAGGCCGGCGTCAGCGTCGGCTCGCTGTACCAGTATTTCCCGAACAAGGCCTCGATCCTGTTCCGGTTGCAGAGCGACGAGTGGCGGCAGACCACGCGCCTGCTGCGTGACATCCTCGAGGATGCCAAGCGGCCGCCATTGGATCGGCTGCGTTCGTTGGTGCATGCCTTCATCCGCTCCGAATGCGAGGAGGCCGCGGTGCGCGTCGCGCTCAGCGACGCCGCGCCGCTCTATCGCGATGCGCCCGAGGCGCGCGAAGCGCGGGCATCGGGCGAGCGCATCGTCGAAGCCTTCATGCGCGAGGCATTGCCGAAGACGTCAGACGCTGTGCGCGCGACAGCGGGCGATCTGATCACGACGACGCTGAGCACGGTGGGCAAGGATTTTTCGGAGAGCCCGCGAGCGCCCGCGGAGATCAAAGCCTATGCCGACGCCATGGCTGACATGTTCTGCGCGTATCTGAAGAGTCTCGGAAAGCGCTGAAGTTCACAGATAGTGCTTGGCGACCAGCAGAAACCCGAGCACGCCGCCGGTCACAGCGAAAACCGTCACGCCGTTGCGGAAACTCACGTAAGCGGCCGACCAGTAAGAAACCGTCTGGGAGGGCGTCGCGACTTTTCTCGATTTCTGGGGCAAGCCAATTCGCTCCTGAAAAAAGGCGCCGCCATCTGGTCAACACAGATGACGGCGCCCGTCTGAGGGCTTCAGGGCGAAACCCCGCTTCAGCGTAAGCCGCGATCATGAACGGTTCGTATACCGCCGGGCTTCGCAAGCTCGCATGTCAGCTGAAGCGTCGAGGTTCCCTAAGGCATGATCCGGAAAAGTGCCCAGCGGTTTTCCGAAAGGATCATGCTCAAACAAGAGGCTAAAGCGCGATGACGGTTCGACCCAATCTCATCGCGCTTTAGAACGAAGCGGAGGCATTTCGAAATGCGATGGCGCCGGCCAGCGAGCGCGGCCGCGTGCGCACGGCATGCCCGTCGTTGCCGCTCTGCACGATCCACTGGCCGTTCTCCTGACCCACGATCTTGCCGACGTGGTGACGCCAAACCACGATGGTGCCGACCGAAGGGCCGCCGGCATTGCTGCCGTAGCGCGCCCAGGATCGGGCCAGATTGAATTGCGGACCGGGATCGCTGCCGACCTGGGTGCGCATGAACCAGCCGCACCACGCGGCGGGGCGACCGGAATGTGCATAGTGCCGATGGTGATGGTGACGGCCGCGGGCTTCGGCAGTTGAAGCGAACGCCAAAAGAACCGCCACAGCGGCTAGAAGTTTACGCATTACAAAGTCCTTCTTGCTGTTGGCAGACCATCCATGTTGTGGGGGAAGCGCAGCGATGATCTGCGATTGGCTCGCGAAGCGACCGCATCGGTCAGGCGACGCAAAACGAAGGCGGGGCATGGCCCGCGCAGGCGTTTAAGAAACGGGCTATGGCCAAAATATGGCCGGTACGTCTCGTCCAGCGGCCGCGACACTGCCGAAGAGCTCAGGCGTGGTCCGCGCGATGGCCGGTAATTTGATTATCGCGGATGTGCTGTTGGACAACGACGCGCTGCCGAGCCGGCCAGCCTAGGATCGGCTGCCGATCTTGAATCAGTGAGGTGTGGTGATTGTAAACAGTCCGTCTTCGCGTTGCTCAAGCTTCGCCGGACACGCTTCGCCTTTGCAGCCTTCGCGTGGCCGCGCCACGCGTAGCTGTGTCATGGGCGTCCGCCTTCGCCAAGGCTTCGGCGGGACAGCCTTCGCTGCTTCGCATGGACAGAATTGCATCTGGCTCGGCAAGCCGTAGCTGCGAAGCAGCGAAGGCTGGTGCACCATTCAGAATACAATTGTGAACCTATATCTAATTGAAATATCTATATAATTTCGCTGTCGACAAGGTCGAAGCGTTCCCGACCTAGCGCTTCGACTTGTGAAGGACCAATTTGCCCCGTGAAGCGACATCACCCCACTTGGCGGACCAATTGAGTTCCGAGGCGGAGGGGCGCTCAGTGCCTTTCTGATCCCAGGCTCCCTGCAACGCAAATAGAGCGCCTTGGGGATCGGCACATCGCAAGATCCAGCAACCGTCGGGCAACTCGATTGGACCTTGGAGGACCCGGCCCCCGCCAGCATCAACGCGCTTGGCAGCCGCGCCAATGTCGTCGACATTGAAGTAATAGAGCCAGCAGGGTTGCGATACGCTCGGAAGCTTGGTGAGCATTCCGCCGATCGTCTGGCCGGCCGCCGAAAACAATTCATACAGGTCGGCCGGCCCGGTCCCAGCGTGAGCCTTCTGCCAGCCAAGAAGCTCGCCGTAAAACGGGAAGATCTTGTTCCGGTCTTCAGCCAGCAACTCGTGCCAGCCCACGCGTCCAGGCTCGTCCAATCCGCTGGACTGCCGTTGGCCATATGTCAGCCCGGAAACCAGTGCAAACGTCGCTCCTTGCGGATCGGCGACCACCGAAATTCGGCCAATATTGCTGGCGGTCGGCGTTACCAGAATGGCGCCCCCACGGCGGCGGATCTGCACGGCTTTCGCATCCACGTCATCGACGGCGATGTAGCCGACCCATCTCGGCCTCGCTCCCAATCGCAGCCCCTCTTCCGGGAGATGCATGAGTCCAACTGCCGGGGCGTCGCCTGCAGTAAGCAGCGTGTAGGCGAATTCCGGAGTCGACGCATCTTCCACCGCCCAGCCGATGACCTTGCCATAAAAAGCAGCTGCTGCCGGCATGTCCGTCGTCAGCAACTCATACCAGGCGAAGCGTCCGAGTTGATCGACCAAGCTAATTTCCCCGTTCAAGCGGGCCGACGATTGCGCACTGCATCAAATTGCACCCGTTGCAATCCGCTCCACGGGCGCGGATTCTCGATTTAATCGACGAAATTGCGCGATATCGTTCATGAAGATGAATGCAATCTGAACGAGCTCTATTACATTTTGTGTATGCCGTAATTCTTGTCTGCCTCGTTCGCTCGGCGTAAGATCGTGGTTCGGAAGTCCTTTCTTCCAAACTGGGAGGATGCGGCCGTGCAGCGAGCGAAGCAAGCTTCGAGACAGAAGCGAACGACCAACGCCGCGGTACCGGCGCTGGGATTAGCCGGTCTGACTTTTTCGCTGGCGGGCAGCGCATATGCCTCCGCCGTGCCCACCGGCGACGTTCAACACAAGCCGAGCTTCGCGCCGGGCCATATGACGACGCTCAGCGAGGAAGAACTCGCCGACGTCAGTCTCGCCACCTTCCACCTCAATCTCATCGACGATGAAAGCGTCGGAGGCCGCGTGCTGCTCGCGCGGGGATGCGGTGGTTGCCGTGGCTGCGGAGGCGCCAGAGCTTGCGGAGGCTGCAGGGGTTGCGGAGGATGCAGGGCCTGCAGAGGCTGCCGCTGCGGTGTCGGTTGCGGTGGATGTGGCGGCTGCGGCGTTGGTTGGATCGGCGTAGGCGTGCCATTGGTCTCATGCGCAGGCTGCTGTGCATCCTGGGGCCGCTGCCGCTGGTGCTAGCGCTCACTGGCTGGGCGTCGACACGTCGCGATTTTATTGGCCGGGCGCCCGAACGACCCGGCCAATTTTTTGCTTTCGCTATACATTCGCCGCGCCTGGCTGATCAGCTTGCCGATGGTGGACGAGTGTGATCCAAATTGCTCGCAGAATGCCGGTGGCCGAACGCGGCGCACAAGCCGCGCGATGCCAATGGTCGGCCCCGCGCCGGCGATCGGAAGTGACAGCAACAGGATCAGCGTGCCGCCCCGATGACAGTCAATGGCAAGAGCCGCATCGCGAGGCAGAGCCGCAAGGGCATTTTGCGATTCGCGCCGAACTTCACCGCTTATGTGATTCCTCCCGATGTGGTCTGCCTCTATTCCGAGAACCGCAAATTCTTCCTGCACGGTGATCTCTATTGTGCGGTGGCCGCGGCGATCGGCAAAAATGGTAAGGCTGCACCAGAGATCGTTCGCCAGCTCTCAAAGAGTTTTCCCGCCGACAAGATCGAGGAAGCGATCAGGCGGCTGCTAGAGCGCCGATATGTCGTAAGCGGAGCGCCGCACGCGTTCGCAGGCGCCGTCGATGGATATTGGGCGAGTCTCGGCCTCCCTCCCGAGGTCGCAAAACAGAATCTCCGCGATTGCCCCGTGCGGGTCGAAGCGATCGATGTCAAAGGCGCCAACGAACTTGCCGCGGCCTTGAGCAAGCTCGGTGTTCGGATCACCAAGCGGTCGCCCAAGCTCACGATCACACTGGCGAACGACTATCTTGACCGGCGGCTCGTCGAATTGAACGGAAAGCGCTTTGGCGATGGGACGCCCTGGCTGCTGGCGCAGCCGTCCGGCGTGTTTCCGCTGGTGGGACCCGTGTTCAAGCCGGGCGAGAGCGCCTGCTGGACTTGCCTGTTCGATCGCATGATACGCAATCGGGAGATCAAGGGATTTCTCGATCGCAGAGCGGCGCAGGTGGTCGCCGTATCGCCCCTGGTCGGCGACGCCGTCGGACAGATCGGCATCCACTTCGCTGCTGTTGAAATCGCAAAAGCGATTGCCTCGGGATTTCGTACCGATCTGCGCGATCACATCGCAAGCTTCGACCTGACCGGTGCCGTCATTGCCAAGCATTACGTCGCGCGACGCCCGCAGTGTCCTACCTGTGGCAGCAGAAAGCTGCAGAGTCCGCGCCGGGCGGCAGCGCCGATCGAGATCGCGGAGGGCGGAAAGCTCGTCATGACCAGCGGCGGTTACCGCGCCGTGACGTCGCGAGCCACCGTTGCACGGTTCCGCAAGCACGTCAGTCCGCTGACCGGCGTCGTCTCGCGGCTTGAGCGGATCGAGGCCGATCTGCCGATGAACACGAATTTTTTCGCCTACCACAATTTCTCGGCGCCGGCCTGGAACGTCGACCAACTCAGATCCGGATTAAGCGGCGGCAGCTTCGGCAAGGGCTCCACAGCCGAGCAGGGCGAGGCAAGCGCGTTGATGGAGGCGATCGAGCGCTATTCGGGTATTTTCCAGGGGGACGAGATCAGGACGAAGCGCCGCTTTGTCGATTTCGCTCCCGGCGACGCTCTTCTTCCCAACGAAGTACAGCTTTTCAGCGACGCGCAGTTCCAAAGCAGACATACCTCGCAGCCGGACGATTCACATCTGGTGCCTGAGCCGCTCGATCCCTCGACCAAGACGGAGTGGTCGCCGGTCTGGTCGTTACGCGACAAGCGTTTCAAACATCTTCCAACGGGCCTCTTGTACTTCTTCTATGGCGGCTTCCACACGGATTCCAACGGATGCGCGGCCGGCAACACCCGGGAGGAAGCCATCGTTCAAGGCTTCCTCGAACTGGTCGAGCGCGACGCCTACGCGATCTGGTGGTACAACCGGCTGCAACGTGCAGAAGTCGACCTCGCGCAATTCGAAGATCCCTATGTGCGGGATCTGCAAGCCCAGCTTGCCGATGCGGGGCGCAGGCTTTGGGTGCTCGACATCACCAGCGATCTCGGCATTCCCTCTTACGTGGCGATCATCCATTGGACGCAGAACGGGCACGAAAATATCGAATTCGGTTCCGGCTCGCATTTCGATCGCCGCATAGCCCTGCTGCGTTCCCTCACTGAGCTGACCCAGTTCATGTCGATTGGCATGATGGGCGGCGGAAGTGGCGAGAAGCCGACGCTGGACGGTGTCACGCCGCTGCGGCTGGACGATTATCCGTTCCTGATCCCCAGCGACAATCCGATCGTGCCGTCGGCGCCGAGCCTCAAGGTTCACGACAACGCGCGCGACCAGGTCAATGCCTGCATCGAGATTGCCACCGGCGCGGGATTTGATTTCCTCGTGCTCGACCAGACGCGGCCCGATGTCCAGGTGCCCGTCGTCAGAGTGCTCGTTCCGGGGTTGCGACATTTCTATCGCCGCTTCGCGCCCGGCCGACTTTACGATGTTCCGATGAAGCTCGGATTGCTGAATCGTCCGCGACTGGAAAGCGAGCTCACGCCATTCCTTCCACACACCTGAAGGCTGGCTCGTTGCGCAACTTCCGGAAAACGAAGCTCAGGAAGATCGCACCCGTCATCGTCGCCCGATTGAACGGTCGTTGCTCCCTTCACATGCAGGCGGACGGAAGCATCGCTGCAGGCTTGGGCGGCTACTCGATCAATCTGGGACAATTCAGTGCGGCAGCGGTCGACCGTGCGGGACATCTCACCAGCGGCCTGCCGCTCACCTCCTTTGCGGGTAAAGGCGTCCTCGCGAGGCAGGTTCATGCCCTCGTGCGGCGACTGGCAGGGCATGGATTTCTCGAATACCGCTTATACTCTCCGCGTGACGAGCAAGACCTCGTGGTCATCGAGCCGCAGGTCGCCGAATACTGGCCACAACGCGCAAAGCTGGGGAACGGTGATACCATTGTGTTGTCGCGCTTCGCCTATCTGCGCCGGCGCGGCAGCGAGATGGTGCTGGAATCGCCGCGCGCCGGCGCGCTGTTTCGGATTTTCGATCCCGCCATCGCTGCCACCCTCGCTGCCCTGTCGCGGCCTCAGAAGATCAGCAAGCTTCGCCGCCATGCGGCCTCCGCGAACCTCGATCTGCTCGGATTGCTGATCGACAGCAACATGCTGATCAAGCTCAATGCGAAAGACGGCGACGGCCTTCGGGTGAATGAAGGCGACGGCAATCTCGTTCTCTGGGACTTCCACGATCTCGTGTTTCATACGAGGAGCACGGAGGGCCGGCACACCAATCCAGTTGGCGGCGCGTTCACCCATGCGGGCGTCGTTCCACCGCTACCCGCGGTGCGTCCGCCTTGGCCCGGCAAGAAGATCGACCTCGGCAAATTCTCCACGTCGGGGTCGGTCTCGCACTTCGCGAAGCTGTTGCGCGAACGCCATTCAATACGAGATTTCGACGACCAGCATCCGGTCACGCTCGCCGAGCTCGCGCAGTTTCTCGACACGACAGCCCGCGTGCTGTCGGAATGGAAGATCGGCCCAGATTTTGACGGCGATCCCGAGGTCACCTACAGCGCAAGACCCTATCCGTCGGCAGGCGGCGCGTACGAGCTGGAACTATACTTGGCGGTCTTGAACTGCGGGGAGCTTGCACGTGGACTTTACCACTATGACGCGGGCAGCCACGCGCTTGTCGCGATCGACGCCTCCGCCCAACAACTCCAAGCGCTTTCTACGGCGGCCGAGTTTGCCATGGACGCATCCGGTCCACCGCAGGTCTTGATCACGATCGCCGCGCGCTTTGGGCGGATCTCCTGGAAATACAGCTCAATCGCATATTCGCTGATCCTGAAGGACGTCGGCAACCTGATCCAGACGTTCTATCTGACGGCGACCGACATGGGCCTTGGTGGCTGCGCAATCGGCACCTGCAACATCGATCTGTTTGCAAAAATGACGGGGCTTGAATTCCACGTGGAGAGCCCGGTCGGTCAATTCGCGCTCGGGCGCGGCAGGAAACCGGCCCCCCTCTAGCCAGAGGGGAGGTCTTTCGAATGCTTACAGCTAGATCGCACGCGAATAGCGCCCCGGGGCGGGATTCGGCTTCGCCCTTCGGGCTACGCCGGGACGAGCCTTCGTGCGGATGGCTTGTCGGCTACGGCTGCGCTGAATGGTGCCCCTGGCCGGCAATCGCATACTATCATAATCAATTGAATTTACTGTGGTTTTTGTCGTGAATTGCTGCCGATACCAACCGAAATACCAACAGGGCGACGCCCGGTATAAATAAAAATACGGGCTCCTCGGCAACCAGCGCCGCCCATCCCGTTTGGTGCATCCGCCTGAAGGCGGAGCGCGCTCTCGCTGAATTGCCTTGAACGATCTTGGCTACCGCTCGTTCATGAGGTTCATTGTTCCGCGCGGACCAGTCCACCATTGAGAAACGCCCATGAAGAAAAAATTCGATCCTGCTCCCGTCGACAAGCTCGCGGTCGATCCCAAGAAGGCAATCGAGGCAGACATGAAGCAAACCAAGCTCGAGGAAGGTCTCGAAGAGACTTTTCCGGCCTCTGATCCTGTGAGCGAGACTCAACCGAAACCCTCAAGATACTGATCATTTGGCGACGCCTTCCCCAGTATCTGTTTCGACGCGGATCGCGACCGCTTCGGTAGTTTGAGCCCGCCAGGCAGCTAGATTGTGGAGGTACTTCTGGACAACCACATAGCTGCCGCCGGCATAGTCCGGGTCTTCGTCGCCAACAAGAGTCGCGGCCGGAAGATCGAGACCATCGGGGTTCGCCGTGCCGTCCACGAACTCCAGCAAGTCCCGGCCGTCGAAATACCGGAAGCCAGCGACATCATCCACGGCGGTCACTGCGTCGCCGAAGGCCTCCCGGCGTCGATATCGCGGTGTGCCTGGTTCCCTTGATCTCCCTGAACGTAGTGAGCTCCTTTGGCTCCGGTTTGCCGGTGAGAGTCAGCCAGACGCGGTGACCGATTCCAACATTGGCGGTGAACGTCTCACTGTTGGCCCGCCCTCGGATATCCTTGATGAGATCGGTGGTCGAACCGACGGCGGCGCGAACCGCCTCAAGAGCCTGATCGCCAGGATCGATCGCTAGCACGAGAAAGGCCGCCGACGCGGTCATGGGCGCATCGATGTACTGGGGCTCGGAGTCGACAGCGCGATGCCGCGACTCCGAAGTCTGTGTTGTGCTGAACACGGTGATTGCGCCTCCCTCGTCGAACCAGGATCGTCCTTCAAGTCCGTTGCATACGCAACGTGTTGCTTGGGCGCAGTATCTGTCCGGACTTCGTCGGCAGATCAGCCGCTTGCTCCAATCTGGCGGAACATCTCATGTGGCGCAGTCGTGCCTTGACTCACTGAGTGCGGCTAGCGGGGTGCTCCACGCAAAGGTGATAGACAAATTGTCCATAACAACACAGACAGATTGTCCGCTGTCGTTCGATGCTCTTTCTGGAGCTGCCGGCATTGTTGCACACCGGAAATGGCACATCTATTGCTCGGAACGCCTTCGATCACGTCACGAAGTTGATCGTTTTCGCGATGACAGATATTCGAATACTCACCGCGGAGCCAGGAGCGATCGAATTGGCTATCTGCGCGCGTTGGCGCGTCAATTCATTTTCAATGCTTCGTACTTCCTTCGAGGAAGAGCTAAGATCATTGCAGCAATTTGCTGCCGATCGGAGCCTTGGCGTGCTGCTCGTCGCGAAAGCAGATGGTGCGCCGATAGGCGCCTGCCTTTTGGTTGAGTCCGAGTTCGAGCCGAACCACGATGTCGCACCATGGCTCGCAGGTCTGTTCGTTGTCCCCGAACATCGCAACGAAGGAGTGGGCTCCATCTTGGTGCGGGCGATTGAGGATCAAGCGCGCCAGCGCGGATTCTCGCGGTTAAACCTGTATACATCAGAGGCAACCGGCTTCTATGCGCGGCTCGGATGGTCAATCGTTGATCGCACCAACTGGAGGGGCGTCGATGCAACGCTCATGGTTCGGGATCTATGAAGCGATGTTATGAAGTCGCTCCCGGCCTCGGCTGTTGCACCGCCCTTCCTCCCTGGGCATCGACGATTCACCGATGGTTAGGTGTCTTGGATAGGCCTCCGATCCCAACTTGTCCGTCGCTGGGGACAAAATGTCTGCGTTAAGGGCGGTGATCGCGCTCTAATTCATTGAATTTGCGTCGTCTTGGGATTTGGCCTGCTCCTTGCTCTGGGAGCAACAGAGTCAATGATCGTATGGCCGCTCGGTCCGGGTTGATCCGGAGCGACCATCGTTTGAGGACCGTTAGATGGCGCTCGCTCGAGATCCCGATGGTCAATATGAGGTTCACCGTCATGGAATATATTTCGTGATGTACCATGATAGTGCCGAGGTCACGTGCATGATCGCGCGCAGAGCGCTCAACGTGATGCGCGTGCGATTTCATCCCATTCCGAGCGCCGAAGAACTCTTCCTCATGCGCCGATCGTGTATCGAACGTGCCGCCAGCGACAAGTTTGAAAATCGTCAGTCCAGCGTCACCGGCGTGGTCTCGCTCGATCGGTTCGACGTGGATTTTTGAGCCAAACTTAGTCTTATAAATGATGTTGCAACCCGACACAGCGGCCGCATTCTCTGCTCCGTCACAGGAAAATTCTCACGGCTCCGAAGCGCCTATGTCCACGGCGACCAGTTCCAGCTGGTGGTCGTTCGGAGTGCTCTCGGGCGCTTTCAGAGCCAATCCAACTTCCCGATCGGCAAAATACCTGCTGTGGCTTGCGTGCGGCAGCGAAGTTGAGACCTGCGCGGCATTGCAAGACGGGTACGGCAATCAACCCTGGATACCGGGGAGGTTGCAATGATCGTACGCTCCAAGCCCGGCTTTTGGGACGTCGCGTTTGCCGTCAACGGCTCGATCTTGCCGCGGATTGCGCCGCATCTGGTGGCGATTGCACTGATCAGTGTGTTCGCGATCTTTGCTGCCATGGAGCATCCGGGGATTTTCGCACGCATCAGTGCAGTTCCGTTCACGTTGATCGGCATCGCGCTGTCGGTCTTCATGAGCTTCCGAAACAGCACGTGTTACGCCCGCTGGTGGGAGGGACGCGAACTCTGGGGCAAGCTGATTATCGCCTGCCGCTCGTTCGCACGTCAGACTTCCACCCTCGAAGACGACGACCGGCGTGTCCTGCTCCGCGGCTTGTGCGGCTTTTGCTCCGGACTAACAGCGCGCCTGCGGGGTGAGGACGAGGTGGCGGCGATCGAGCCATGGAACGAGATCGGCGCCGGTTCAGGTAGCCCCAACCCGACCAATGCCATGCTTAGCCAGATCGGGCTGCACTGCTTGATGCTGATGAAACGCAACCGGATCGAACCAATTCACTATGCGGTCCTGGAAGGTCAGCTCACCGCTCTCTCCGACGTGCAAGGCGGGTGCGAGCGCATCGCGTCAACTCCAGTGCCATTCGCTTATTCGCTGCTGCTGCATAGGACCGCACTGATCTTCTGTGTGACGTTGCCGTTCGCGCTTGCCGGATCGCTCGATTGGTGGACGCTGCTGCCCGTACTGCTCGTCGCCTACACTTTTTTCGGCCTCGATGCGCTCGGCCATCAGCTTGAGTCTCCGTTTGGGTTGGAGCCAAATGCCCTTCCGCTTGACGCAATGCGGCGAGCGATCGAACGCGAGATGCTTGCTCTGCTCGGAGAGCGTGATTTGCCGGCTCCGATAAAGCCTCGCCAGAATATGCTGATGTAACTCCCGTAGGCTGCCGAGAGGAGCGGACCCTGGCCGCGTTAACGGCTCAGTGCGGGGTTGCAGCGGGTCGCCAGGAAAGATCGTTGGACCAAACATAGATGGCTATGGCTGCCAGGCACAAGGCGATGCCAACCCAGAAGATGGGCGAGTGATGAATCGGTCGTCGGCCTCTCGGATCGCGCTTCATCTGATCTCCCCAGTAGCACGAATAATCTACGAAGCGTCCTTGCGCATGAACGCGGTGCCTCAACGTTCGGGAAAGTAAACGAAGGCGTTGGTGAAGTCATTCGCCATCGCGTTCGTCATGCCGTCCATTGTGCCAACCAAACGTCGGTGCCGTCGAATGCATTCCGACGTCGACGGCGAGTCGATGCGGCAATGGTGTCGAGGCCGCCGCCCCAGGCGTTGCATCATGGAGATCAAGCCGCGGCCGGAAGCGCATGCCGCAATCTGCCGCGGCGGACAACTTGGCCAAATCTGTCGTGACAAATTGTCCATCGCCGCTGGCCCGCGCCGCCTAACTCATTGATATGACGATGCACTCAGGCTGGCACGCCTGTTGCTAACCTCTCCTCGATGCACGTTTCACGGTTAGGCAAAAGAAGGAGATAGAAATGAACTGGGATCGCATCGAAGGAAACTGGAAGGCTGCAAAGGGCGCACTCAAGGCAACATGGGGCAAGCTGACCGACAACGACATTGACATCATCAATGGCGACAGGGAGCGGCTGGAGGGCAAGCTGCAAGGTCTCTACGGCATTGACAAGAACCAGGTCCGCAAAGAGGTCGACAAGTGGGCCAGGGAAGCAAATTGGGATTGATCCTGATTGAGTGACCCCCGGCGGATCGACGGCTGCTGCGAGGCAGCATCGACTCCCGATTTACATTCATCGTCTGCACCGGACGATCACAGCGGATCGCAAAGCTGCGCAGAGCCTGGGTCGGCGAAGCCCGGCCTCAAGAGTCTCCTGGACTGCTGCGATTTGTGCCCCGGCGAGAGCACCAGCCAGGACAGGATACACAAGGAGATACAATGTCCAAGGATCACGACAAGGCGTCACACGGATCGCAGGACGCGCGACGTCACAAGATCGATCATCAAACGCGCAACGAGTGGCTTCACAGAGACGCCGGCCTCCAGGATGCGTGGCGCGCATCCGGCATGACGCGTGATGACTTCATCCGGCACAACGAAGGCATGATCGACAAGGTGATCGTCGCTAGCCTCGACCAGGATCGATAAAGCAGCTGGTAGCACGGTCCAGCGTGTTGCGGGTGATCTTATTCAGGTCACCCCGCTGAAGACCCTACGGAAGATCTGACAATTGCGGAGTTGATTTATGTTGGACGGTAAGCCGCGCTTTAAGACGTATCATCATCCCGCTGGCGGTTGGGGTGCCGCCGCAGCGACCGCAAAGATTCTTCTCGAGCAGAGTGTGGTGACGAAGGGATCCCGCGCGCTTTTGTCAATGAATCAACCCGGCGGGTTCAAGTGCTCAAGCTGTGCGTTTCCCGACGCGGAATGCAAGAAGACGCTCGACTTCTGCGAGAACGGCGCCAAGGCACTGGCGTTTGAGGCAACAAAGTTTCGAGTTACACGGGAGTTCTTTGAACGGCACACCGTCTCCGAACTCATGGAGCGGTCCGACTATTGGCTCGAGATGCAAGGACGCTTGACGGAGCCGATGCGCTATGACTCATCGTCGGATCGCTATGTGCCGTGCAACTGGGACGACGCGTTCGCGCTGATCGGTCAGCATCTGCGGTCTCTCGACACTCCCCACGAAGCGGAATTCTACACGTCCGGCCGTACGCCCAACGAAGCGGCGTTTCTCTATTCGATATTCGTCCGGGAGTTCGGGACGAACAATTTCCCCGACTGCTCGAACATGTGCCATGAGCCGACGAGTCGGGGCTTGCCACCCTCCATCGGTGTCGGAAAGGGCACCGTTGTCCTGGATGATTTCGAGCACGCTGAAGCGATATTCGTCATCGGGCAGAACACGGGCACGAACTCGCCTCGGATGATGAGCAATCTGGTCGAAGCGAGCAAGCGCGGGGTTCCGATCGTCGCCGTCAATCCGATGCCCGAACGTGCGTTGGTGCGCTTCGCTGATCCGCAAGATATCATCCAGATGGCGACCTTTGGCTCGACCAAGATTGCCAGCGAGTTCGTTCATGTCCGCATCGGAGGCGATCTTGCCCTCCTGAAGGGCATCATGAAAGTCATGTTCGAACGAGAGGAACGTGGCGAAAAGATCATCGACTGGGAGTTCATTCGTGAGCATACCGTCGGTCTGGATGCGGTCCGGGGCGACGCGCTGGCGCAGACATGGTCGGAATTGGAGCGAGTCTCAGGACTTGAGCAATCGCAAATCCGCCGCTGCGCCGAAATCTATATTCGCTCGCGCGCGACGATCATTTGCTACGGGATGGGCATTACACAGCATCAGGAGGGATCGCGGCTGGTGCAGCAGTTGGTCAATCTGCTCCTGCTCAAAGGCAATTTCGGCAAGCCGGGCGCCGGAATTTCACCCATTCGGGGTCATTCCAACGTGCAGGGAGATCGCACTGTCGGTATCGACGAACAGCCGAGCCAGGACTATCTCGATCGCGTTCGCGATGTTTTTGGGTTCGAACCTCCGCGCGAACATGGTCATCATACCATTGAATCGGTCGCCGCGATGCAGGCGGGGACGGCGAAGGTTTTCATCGGTCTCGGTGGCAATTTTGTGCGCGCGGTACCCGATACCGAACGATCATACGCAGCGATGCGAAAGCTTGCGCTGACGGTCGCAATCACGACCAAGCTGAATCGTGGCCATCTGGTTCACGGTCGTGACGCCTTGATGCTGCCTGTCATCGCGCGCTCGGAAATCATCCAGACGGCAGCCGGCGAGCAATTCGTGACGATCGAGGACTCGATGTCGAATGTCACGGCGTCTCGCGGCGTGTTGTCGCCGGCGAGCCCGCATCTTCTGCCCGAGGTGGAAATCGTCTGCCGCATCGCGCAGGCGACGTTGCCGAACAGCAAGGTCGACTGGAAGAGGTATAGCGAGGATTACGGCTTGATCCGCGACAAGATCGCGGAGGTCTATCCGGAGATCTACAGCGACTTCTCCGAGCGCATCGAAAGCCCGAGAGGTTTTCACCTCGACGTGCCGCCGCGCGAACTGGTGTGGCCGACGCCGAATGGCAAGGCGAACTTTCTGCTTCTGCCGGGGCTGGAAGTGAACGCATCCGTTTCGGATCCCGACATGCTGCGACTGGCAACCATTCGCTCGCACGATCAATTCAACACGACGATCTACAGCAACAACGACCGCTACCGCGGTGTCTACAATGATCGAATGGTTCTCTTCATGAACGCCGAGGATCGAGCGGCGCGAGGGCTCGAGGACGGCTCCAGCATTGCGCTCGAGACGATCAGCGATGATGGCATACAGCGGCGCGTGAGCGGATTGAAGGTGCTGGATTATCCGATGTCGCGCGGATCGGTTGCGGGATATTACCCCGAGCTCAATCCGCTGCTGCCTCTCGACTACTACGACAAGATCAGCGGGACGCCCGCAGCCAAGTCCATTCCGGTACGTGTTGTTGCCGCTTAATCGGCCGGATGCCGGTGCGAAGTGCCGGGACTCATATCCTGAAGCAAGGAGGGGACATTGCTGGACAATCTCGATGCGGTGATTCTGGCGCGTGCCCAGTTTGCGTTCACCGTCTCGTTCCATTTCATATTTCCGTCGTTCTCGATCGGGCTTGCGAGCTATCTGATGGTGCTCGAGGCGTTGTGGCTGAAGACGGGGCAGGGCGTCTATGCCAACCTGTTTCGCTACTGGCTGAAGATCTTCGCCGTTGTGTTCGGGATGGGTGTCGTCTCGGGGGTGGTGCTCTCGTATCAGTTCGGTACGAATTGGTCGGTATTCTCCACGCGGGCGGGACCGATCATCGGGCCGCTCATGGCTTATGAGGTGATGACGGCCTTCTTTCTGGAGGCGGGCTTCCTCGGCGTCATGCTGTTCGGCATGAGCAAGGTCGGCAAAGGTCTTCATTTCTTCGCAACGTGCATGGTCGCGCTCGGGACGCTGATCTCTGCAACCTGGATCATTGCCGTGAACAGTTGGATGCAGACGCCAGCGGGATTTGCGATCAATGCGAAGGACCAGTTCGTGCCCGCCGGATCGTGGATCCCGATCATCTTTACTGCGAGTTTTCCGTATCGCCTCGTCCACACAGTGATCGCGGCCTATCTGACGACGGCGTTCGTGGTTGGCGGTGTGGGCGCCTGGCATTTGCTGCGGGACCGCACCAATGCCGGCGCGCGCAAGATGTTTTCGATGGCGATGTGGATGGCCGCGATCGTGACCCCGATCCAGATCCTCGCGGGTGACGCTCATGGGCTCAACACGTTGGAGCAACAGCCCGCCAAGGTTCTGGCCATGGAAGGGCACTACGAACCCAGTCCCGATGGCGCGTCGCTGATCCTCTTCGGCTTCCCCAGCAACGAGGCAGCGCAGGTCCGTTACAAGCTCGAGGTGCCGCGCCTGGGATCGCTGATCCTCAAGCACGATCCGGATGCACCCCTGCCGGGGCTCAGCGACTTCCCCAGGGATCAATGGCCGCCGGTGCCGATCGTGTTCTGGTCGTTCCGGATCATGGTCGGCCTTGGATTTGCGATGCTCGCTGTCGGTCTCTGGAGCCTGCTCGCGCGCTTCCGGGGAATGCTCTACGACTGGGCCTGGTTGCATCGCGCCTGTGTCGCGCTCGGACCGGCCGGCTTTGTCGCCGTGATCGCTGGATGGGTGACGACGGAGGTCGGTCGGCAGCCGTTCACCGTCTACGGGCTGTTGCGAACGGCGGAATCGCACTCGCCGCTGGCGGCGCCGGCTGTGGCAGCCTCGCTTGTCGCTTTCGTGCTGGTGTACTTCGCAGCCTTCGGCGCCGGCACCTATTATCTCCTGCGCCTGATGGCGAAGCCGCCCGCTCCGGGCGAGAAAGAGCCGCCCAAGGTACCGCAGCGCGCCGCAGGTATTACCCCGGCGGGCAGCGTCGGCGTGCCTCTGACCGCGGCGGAGTGAGGCCTATGTACAGCATCGACCTTACCACCTTCTGGGCTGCCATTATCGGTTTTGCGGTGATGGCTTACGTCGTCATGGACGGGTTCGACCTCGGCATCGGAATTCTGTTCCCGAGCTTCGCGGTCGGCGACGAGCGCGACCAGGCCATGAATTCGATCGCGCCGGTCTGGGATGGCAACGAGACGTGGCTGGTGATGGGTGGCGGCGGCCTGCTGGCGGCGTTTCCGCTCGCCTATGCGATCATCCTTCCGGCCACCTATCCGTTGATGGTCGCCATGCTGCTTGGGCTCGTCTTCCGTGGCGTCGCCTTTGAGTTCCGCTGGCGCGATCCAGGGCATCGACCATTATGGGACATTGCGTTCTGGTTGGGCTCCCTGGTGGCCGCCTTTGCGCAAGGCGTGACTCTCGGGGCAATTCTGCAGGGTATCCACGTTGTCAACGATGCCTATGCCGGCGGCTGGCTCGACTGGCTAAGCCCATTCAGCATCCTGACCGGCGTCGCGGTTGTGATCGGCTATGCGCTGCTCGGCGCAACGTGGCTGATCTGGAAGACGGAGGGGACGAGCCAACGTCACGCGCGCCGTGCCGCCTTCTGGCTCGGCGCCGGTACGCTTCTGGCGCTGGGGGCCGTCAGCGCGGTGACGCCGTTTCTCGATTATGACTACTGGCGGCGATGGTTCGCAATGCCCGGCGTCTTGTTGACGGCCCAGGTGCCGCTGTTGGTGCTGATCAGCGCGGTAACTTTCTTCTGGAGTCTGAAGCGAGAGTTCGAGCGGCTGCCGTTCCTCATGGGGCTGGCACTCTTCCTGCTAAGCTTCATCGGGCTCGGAATCAGCATCTATCCTTACGCTGTTCCACGCGCGATTACGATCTGGGATGCCGCGGCACCAGTCGAAAGCCAACTGTTCATGCTGGTGGGCGCCTGCGTCATCATTCCACTGATCCTTGCCTACACCGGTTGGGCCTATTGGGTGTTTCGCGGCAAGGCAGGCATCGTGGGCTATCATTGATGCAGGCGCGGCTTCCGCTATGGCGCCGGCTCATGTGGATGGCCGCGATCTGGATCGCAAGCGTTGCGGCGCTTGGCTTCGTCGCGGGCGTGATCAGACTGTGGCTACGTTAATTCATCTCTCGTATCCGGTGAGCCGGCCCACCGCGCTGAGGTCATTTTGTCCGAACGATTCCGGACAAAATGACCTTCAAGCGACGTGGGCCGTCATTAACTCGTTGAAATCGCGACATTTGCAGTCTGGCACGTCGATTGCGTTGTCGTCGGTTGCAGGAACGTCGTCGTCTGCAACGCAGGGCCAGCCTGGGCTCGGCAGTAACAGGACGTACGGCCACGAACAATCTCTGGGCATTTCACTTATGACGCACACAACTGCACCGTCAGAGCCGCGGGGAGCGTTCACGGGGATATTGAGCGAGGCGCGCGCGAAGTGGGGCTGGTTCGTCGCCCTCGGCATTCTCTTTGTCCTGCTGGGCTTCGGTGCTGTCAGCAATCTGCTGTTGGCGACCGTCACGACGATCTTCTACATCGGCGCTCTGATGATCGTCGCGGGCATTTTCCAGATCATCCATGCGTTTGGCGTCGAGAGTTGGCGCGGGCGCTTCCTCTGGGGCTTGGGTGGCTTAACTTACGCCGTGGCCGGCACGACAATCATTCTGGATCCAGTGATCGCCTCGCTTGTTCTGACTCTGATGCTGGCCGTTTTCACGATCGCATCCGGTCTGATGCGCCTGCTGCTCGGCTTCAGAGCGAGGGACGACCGTGGCTGGGGCTGGCTATGTGCTTCCGGCTTGCTCACAGCGGTCGCGGGATTGGCGTTTCTTTTGGGATGGCCACTCAACAGTCTTTGGCTGCTTGGCTTGCTGTTGTCGGTCGACCTCGTCTTCCAGGGCTGTGCGCTGATTGGCCTCGGCTTGCAGCTTCGCAGTACACGGTAGATGGCCGGCTTCGTGGCCTGGAAAACGGCTCGACCCGATGCGGTTCGAGCGACATACCATAGCGAGACATAAGAGAGCTGCCATGTCCAACAACGTCCCACCCAGGAATCCTTACGCCAACAGGCAGGGTTACCTTCAGCAGTCTCAGGAAGAGCCGCATCAGGGGAAGGACGTAGAGAAGGCGACGCCCGAGGATCCTTCAAGGGAGGGTGGTTCCGGATCGCCGGCCGCTGTGAGCGCTGAACCGACGCCAAACGTATCCGCGCAAGAGACGCATGACGCGATTGCGCGGCTCGTCGCGGAAAATGCCGATCTCAAGGACCGGCTCCTGCGTGCACTCGCGGATGCCGAGAATGTACGCCGCCGCGCGGAGCGTGATCTGAATGATGTGCGGCAGTACGCCGTGACCAGGTTCGCGGGCGATATGGTCAATGTCGCGGATAATCTGGAGCGTGCCATGTCCAGCCTGCCCGCCGAGTTGCGCAACGACGCCGGACCGTTCAAGACCTTTGTGGAAGGTGTGGAGCTGACCGAAAAGGAGTTGCTCCGATCGCTGGAAGCGCATGGCGTCAAGAAGCTTGACCCGACGGGAAGCCCGTTTGATCCTCGCTTTCACGAGGCGATGTTCCAAGTTCAGGATCCGTCAGTGCGAAGCGGTACGGTTACGACTGTGGTGCAGCCCGGCTATTCGATCGGCTCGCGCTCGTTGAGGCCGGCGAAGGTCGGCGTCGCAAGCTGAACTGCTATAGTCGAGAGGAGCCCCGTTCTGGAATCTCAATTGTCCGAATCGGGCTCGCCATGACCAGATTCTCTCTTGGAATAGCGGTGCGAGTTCTTCTTACGCGATGTTTGTACGAGGACAGGCCATGAGTACCGGCAAGTCATCTTCCAATCCCTCGTCTGGCGATCTTTGGCCGGCTCTGTCCTGCCAGGCCTTCGAGCCGACGCGGTATCTTCTCCACATGGCGTTGCAGGCCGTCGGCAAGCTCAAGCTGGCGGAGCCTTTCCAGGCGCAATGGGCCGGGGTCCCGCTTTGGCTCGGCGCGAGAGGCTTGACCACTGGCCCGATCCCCTACGCCGGCGGAGCCTACGAGGTCCGCGCCGACTTCGTCTCGCACGAGTTGCAGTGGCTCACGAGTTCGGGCGGATCGGGACAATTGCCCCTGGGCCCGACATCCGTCGCGACCTTGGTCGAGACGTTCCTCGGCCAGCTTGGCCGTGCGGGGATAAACGCTTCGATCACCCTCATGCCGCAGGAAGTGTCCAACCCGATCCCGTTCGACGAGGACAAGCAACTACGCCCGTACGACCGCGACATGGTCAACGCCTGGTGGCGCATTCTCCTTAGTACTCAACGCGTCCTGCGGGTCTTCCAGGGACGGTTCACGGGCAAGACGCAACCGATCGGCCTGATGTGGGGGACGTTCGATATTCGCGTGCCCTTCTACAACGGCAAGCCTGCTTCGCCGGCGCCGAATGTCGGTTACGTCCGGCGCAATGCGATGAATGCGGAGTTGGTGGAGGTGGGGTGGTGGTCGGGCGATCCCTCGTATCCCAGGCCCGCATTCTACTCCTTCACCTATCCCCAACCGCCGGGTATCGAACAGGCGAAGATCGGTCCGAGCGCCGCACGATGGGACGCCGGCATGGGCGAGTTCCTTCTCGACTACGACGACCTGCGCCAGTCCGGCAATCCTGACGGTGACCTGCTCGCCTTCCTGGAATCAGCCTACGTTGCTGGCGCGACCGCAGCGGGCTGGGATTCCGCCTTGCTGGGTGGCGGACGTCCGGGGTAACTTCCGGCGTGCCGCTCCAACCTGGCCCGACCTGCGACGGACAGCTGTCCGGCGACAATGGACAAGCCTTCCGCAGTCGCCGGCAATGGCCGGACAGGCTGACGCATCATACGCGCTTAAACCAATAGACACTTTGTCCGGAGTGCTTCGGACAAAATGTCCGACCAGTCGTGACAGCGCAGCTTAAGTCGTTGAAATCCCGCGGGTCGTGATTTGGCACATGTGTTGCTCAACAGGAGTGGCGCAGGGACGCAAACCGAACATCGTCGATCAACGAAGAAGCAGAGGAGCGCGACGTGGCAAAAGTGATCGGAATCGACCTCGGGACGACCAATTCATGCGTCGCTGTCATGGACGGCAAGAACACGCGCATCATCGAGAATGCAGAAGGTGCGCGCACGACACCTTCCGTCGTGGCGTTCACGTCCGATGGCGAACGTCTGGTCGGGCAGCCGGCCCGGCGGCAGGCGGTGACAAACCCGACCAACACCATCTTTGCGGTGAAACGCCTGATCGGTCGCCGCTACGATGATCCCACGGTCGAGAAGGACAAGGCGCTCGTTCCCTACAAGATCATCAAGGCGTCCAATGGCGACGCCTGGGTCGAGGCCGAGGGCAAGCCGTATTCGCCCTCGCAGATCTCGGCTTTCATCCTGCAGAAGATGAAGGAAACGGCCGAAGCCAATCTCGGCGAGAAGATCAGCCAGGCCGTCATCACCGTTCCCGCCTATTTCAACGACGCACAGCGCCAAGCCACCAAAGACGCCGGCAAAATCGCCGGGCTCGAAGTTCTGCGGATTATCAACGAGCCGACTGCCGCTGCGCTTGCCTATGGTCTCGACAAGAAGAAGCAGGCCAAGATCGCCGTCTACGATCTCGGCGGCGGCACCTTTGACATCTCCATTCTCGATATCGGCGACGGTGTGTTCGAGGTGAAGGCGACCAACGGCGATACCTTCCTCGGCGGCGAAGACTTCGACATGCGGCTGGTCAACTACCTCGCCGACGAGTTTCAGAAGCAGCAGGGTATTGATCTGCGCAAGGATAAGCTCGCCCTGCAGCGCCTGAAGGAAGCGGCCGAGAAGGCGAAGATCGAGCTTTCCACGGTCACTCAGACGGAAGTCAACCTGCCGTTCATCACGGCGGACGCCTCCGGCCCAAAGCATCTTCAGGTCAAGATCACGCGCGCCAAATTCGAGTCGCTGGTCGAGGACCTCGTTCAGCGGACGATCGAGCCGTGCCTCAACGCCCTGAAGGACGCCGGGCTCACAGCCAAGGACATTGACGAAGTCGTGCTCGTCGGCGGCCAGACCCGCATGCCGAAGATCCAGGAGGTTGTTCAGAAGATCTTCGGCAAGGAGCCGCACAAGGGCGTCAATCCCGACGAAGTCGTCGCCGTCGGTGCGGCCATCCAGGCCGGGGTGCTGCAGGGTGACGTCAAGGACGTGCTGCTGCTCGACGTGACGCCGCTTTCGCTCGGACTTGAGACGTTGGGCGGCGTCTTCACGAGGCTGATCGAGCGGAACACGACGGTTCCGGCGAAGAAGAGCCAGGTCTTCTCGACCGCGGAGGACAACCAGAATGCCGTGACGATCCGGGTCTTCCAGGGTGAGCGCGAGATGGCAGCCGACAACAAGTTTCTCGGTCAGTTCGATCTCGTCGGCATCGCCCCGGCACCGCGCGGCATGCCGCAGATCGAGGTGACCTTCGACATCGACGCAAACGGTATCGTCAACGTCTCGGCCAAGGACAAGGGCACGGGCAAGGAACAGAACATTCAGATCCAGGCTTCGGGCGGCCTTTCGGAGGCCGATATCGAGCGCATGGTCAAGGATGCGGAGGCTCATGCCGCCGAGGACAAGAAGCGAAAGGAAGCAGTCGAGGCGAAGAACGCCGCCGAAGCACTTCTGCACGCGACGGAGAAGACTGTCGCAGAACACGGATCGAAGCTTGCGGCACCAGATCGCAGCGCGATCGAAAGCGCAATGTCTGACTTGCGCGAGGCGTTGAAGGGCGACGATGCCGCTGCGATCAACACGAAAGTGAACGCCTTGCAGCAGCATACAATGAAGCTTGCGGAAGCCAGCGCGGCGCAGGCCGCTCCTGGCTCTGCGCCGAGTTCGGGTGGCGACAATGTGGTTGACGCCGAATTCACCGAAATCGACGACGACAAGAAGAACTCGAAATAGCGCGCCTCCGCCAGCGCAGGCGCGAGCCTGCGACTGCCGATCTGGCTTTGCACCGCTGTCGGGACGAAACGCCGGCTCTCACGTGCTGGAATGAAATCCCGACTGCTTCTTTTTGCATAAACATCAATCAGAAGTCTTGAAGGCATTCCGCTTTCATTTTGTAGGAGCTTTCTTATGCGACGACGTTCGGCGGTCCTCACTGCCTTTGCCGGAGCAATGCTGGCCGCCCTGGTATCCACCACGCAAGCCCAGCAGCCGGTCCAAAAGGTGCAGGTAGGCGTCCTTGAATGCAAGGGCGGCCCGAGCATCGGCTTTATCGTGGGCGCGGTAACCAATCTGGCGTGTGTCCTGCGGGTCAACGGGCTGCCCGAAGACTACTACATCGCGACGATCCAAAGGATCGGTCTCGACATCGGCATCACCGAGAGCACCGCGCTTGCCTGGTCGGTGTTCGCGCCGATCGCCCAGCCCGGCCGTGGCGATATCGCAGGGACCTATGTCGGCGTCGATGCCATGGCTGCGGCCATCGTCGGTGTCGGCGGCAATGTACTTCTGGGTGGTTCAAACAACAGCATCGCGCTGCAACCCCTGAGCGTACAAGCGGAAACCGGCCTGATCGTCGCCGCAGGATTGGAGAGTATGACCCTTCAGCCGGGTCGATAGAGACGCCGAACTGACAATCGTTCGCATCCTTGTTCGGCAAGTGGCTCTTGCTGCTTCGTTCAGAACGGCATGTGGAGATCGGAAGACCATGGCAGCAAGTCTCGGTGGCGATGGGCAACTCGACGACGGCAAGCCGAGATTGACGGAAGACGACATTACGCGGGCCAAACTCGGTCCGCGCGGTGTTCCGGGAGCGCCGGATCCCGCACGAATGACGCCTCAACAACTGAAGAACTACCCAAAATATGTGGATCCCGGGCATGTTGAATAATTCGGAGTTGCAGCTTGGTTGTTGCTTGCCAATGACAGGCGCGGTTTCTGCGATGTGCAAGCATGTTCGTCGTCGGGAGCGGTGAGTGGCCAGGAATCCGTATGACATATTGGGAGTGGCGTCCTCGGCTTCGGCAGGCGACATCCAGAAGGCCTACCGGAAGCTCGCGAAGAAGCTGCATCCCGACCTCAATCCCGGGGACAGGGCGGCCGAGGAGAAATTCAAGGAGGTTACCGCCGCCTACGACCTCCTCGGCGATGCCGACAAGCGCAAGCGCTTCGATAGCGGCGAGATCGATGCGACGGGTACCGAGCGTCCGCAACATCATTTCTATCGCGACTACGCCGATGCCGGCGATCCTGATGTCTACACCAGCGGCGCCGGTTTTGCCGACTTCATGGATTCGGACGACGCGTTCGCGGACCTGCTGAGACGCAGCCAGCGCGCGCGCGCGAACCGACGCGGGGAAGATCTGCATTTCCGTCTCCCGATCGAATTCGTCGAATCGATTAATGGCGCGAGCAAGCGAATCACTCTGCCCGGCGGTGGCACGCTCGACGTGAAGTTTCCTCCGGGAATGGTTGACGGACAGGTCCTGCGCTTGAAGGGAAAGGGAGCACCCGGGGCTGGCAAGGGCGCCGCGGGCGACGCTCTCATCGAGGTCGAGGTGACGCCGGATCGGCGGTTCACGCGCGACGGCGACAACATTCTTCTCGAACTTCCGATCTCGCTGACCGAAGCCGTGCTGGGAGGTCACATCCGCGTTCCGACGCCAACCGGTGACGTGACAATGGCCGTGCCGAAGGGATCGAACACGGGCACCACGCTGCGCCTCAAGGGCAAGGGGGCGCCGCGCGCCGGTGGCGGCAGCGGTGATGAATTTGTGAAACTGAAGGTGACGTTGCCGCAATCGCCGGATCCGGAGTTGCAGGCATTTGTCGAGAGCTGGAGCAAGGGCAAGGATTTCAATCCGCGCGAAGGTAGTTCGAAATGACCTTGAACAAGCAGGAGTTCCTGACCTCGGCCGGACTGCGCGTGCGGACGCTCGAGCTATGGCTGGAGCAACGGTGGCTCGTTCCGACTGAGTCCGCTTCGGGTGCTCTGTTCTCTGATGGAGACGTGGCGCGTGCGCGCTTGATACAGGACCTCAAAGGCGACTTCGGAGTCAACGACGAGGGAATCGACGTGATCTTGCATCTGATCGATCAGCTCCACGGCGTTCGGCAGGCTTTTGCGCTGCTGCGTGCCACGTTCAACGACATGTCGGGGAACGTCTGATCGAACCTACGTCGTTTGGAATGGGCCATAAGGAGCACTTTGATGGCAGGTACGACATCGCCCGGAGATGGATCGATCAATGCGCTTATCCTGCAGGCCCCGGTCCGCAAGCTCGTCGCAAGGAACGTTCAGACGGTCGATGACGTAAATGCGATTCTATTCGATGCGGCGACAAGGCTCGACATAGAAGGCGGCCCGCAAACGCCGCAGGTGGCGAAAATCATCGTCGACGAACATCGGCACCTGGCCTTTCCCGGTAGTCATCTGGCCCCTTCAGAATGTGTGCTGCGCGATATTCTGGACGATTGCGGCCGTTCCGGCCTATCTTGCAAATATGATCGGGACACAGACGGCAGGCGTCACCGATGGCGCCCTGAACAGCGCCTGGGCGGTTGCCGGGATCAAGGGTCTGGGTTGGCTCACGGCAGACATTCGGTCAGCCTCGGTCTTTGCATCGCGCTGGAGAAAGTTAGCGCTCTGCTTTGAGATAATCGCCGCCAGAGCCGGAGTCGGGAGAGACCTGTATGTCCAAGGAGACCCGCCCTGAAGTCGCCGAGCCGGTGATCGACCCGGAATTTGGCCCCTGGCTTGCGCAAGCCTCGATCCTTGTCGTCGACGACGAACCGGGGATACGCAACTTCCTCGTAAAGCTACTGCGACCGCGCTGCAAACTGATTGAAGAATCCGCGGACACCAAGGATGCGTCGCGCAAACTCGACGGGCAACATTTCGATGTCGTGATTCTCGACAATGTCATGCCCGGCAGGAGCGGCCTCGACTGGCTTGCGGAACAGCGGGCGATCGGCTTCTTTACCGACGTCATCCTTATGACCGCCTATGCCGATCTCGACACAGCCATCGGTGCATTGCGCATCGGCGTCATCGACTTTGTCATCAAGCCCTTCCGATCCAATCAACTGCTAAACGCCGTCGCACGTTGCCTTGATCGGGCGCGCCTGCAGCGTGAAAATTTTGTGCTGCACCATGAGCTGAAGTCGTCGTCGCGTCCCTTGTATCTGCGTAGCAAACTGCTTGGGGCATCGGCGGCGGTTCAAAAAGCGCGCGACACCATCGCCCGGGTGGCGCCCTTGCCGACGCCAATTCTGTTTACTGGCGAATCCGGAACCGGCAAGGAGGTTGCCGCCCGATCGCTCCATTCGCTGTCAAGTCGGGCGGACAAGCTTTTTGTGCCGGTTAACTGCGGAGCAATTCCTGCGGAGATGATCGAAAGCGAACTCTTTGGTCATGTGAAGGGTGCGTTTACCGGCGCAGGGAAAGCGCGAGAGGGGCTATTCATGTTCGCCCAGGGCGGCACACTCTTCCTGGACGAGATCGGTGAACTCCCGCATCACCTGCAGAGTAAGCTGCTGCGCGTGCTGGAGGACAAACGGGTGCGCCCCGTCGGCTCAGAACGAGAAGTGCCGGTCGACGCTCGCTTTGTCTTCGCGACCAACGCCGATTTGCAGAAGCGGGTTGCGGCGGGTACCTTTCGGGCGGACCTCTACTTCCGCATCAACATCATGCAGATCAATCTTCCGGCTCTTCGGGATCGGGATCAGGATGTGCTGGAGCTCGCCGAGGTCTTCATGAACGAGATTTCCGAGCAGCTTGGCATGCCACGTGTACCGATCGATGCCAGGATGCGTACGTTTCTGGCGCGGTACGACTGGCCGGGTAACATTCGAGAGCTGCGTAACCTGATCGAGCGAACCGTAATCCTCGGCGAATTTCGCGAGGACTATCTGCCGCCACGTATTGATAGCTCGACGGGTGATGTCACGCTCGCGGATGTGGAACGACGACATATCCTTTTTGTGCTGCGCGAGACGGGCGGCGACCGCGAGGAGGCGGCGCGCCGGCTCGGCATCTCGCGTAAAACCATCGACCGCAAATGCGCAAGCTGGCACCTCTGATATCGGCTCTTGCTCTCGATAAGATCTCGGTGCGCTATCGGCTGCTGGCGATGGCGCTCCTGCCAATGCTCGTCATCCTCCCGCTGCTTCTCGGGATCACCATCTATCGCTGGAACGCGAAGTTCGACGCGGCGTTGACGTCCAAGGTGCATGATGACCTGACGATCGCCCGACAATACCTCGCACGCATTCTGGAGAACACAGAGGGAGAGCTGGCATCGTCAGTCAGCTCCGCGCGCTTTCAGTCGATTGTGCAAACGCGAGGCGTTGAGGTCGGGGCGCTGAATGTCTACCTCAGGGATATCGCGCAGGCGCGGGGCTTCGATTTTCTCTATATTGTCGCCGACGACGGCGCGGTCGTCGCGAGCGAATCTCAAATGGCGTCCACTCCACGCCGAAATTGGCCGGTCATCAGCGCCGCGCTTGAGGGGCGCGCGCGAACGGCGATTGATGTGTTTGAATCCGCGGAACTTGCTGCGATCTCCGCGGACCTTCCGAAACGCGCGCAAATCGACATCATCGCGACGCCCGGAAGCACGCCCACCACGCGAAGGCAAGAGAATCGAGGGTTGGTGCTGCACTCAGCGACGCCGGTTTCGTTGCCGAATGGGCACCGCGCGGCTCTGGTGGGGGGGATACTGCTCAACCAGAATCTTGCCTTTGTCGACACGATCAACGATCTGATTTTCCATGGGTCGGGCTTGCCGGAAGGCAGTCGTGGGACCGTTACGCTTTTCCTCGATGATGTCCGCATCAGTACCAACGTGCGGATGTTCGAAGGACAGCGAGCGATCGGCACGCGCGTCTCAGCGGACGTTCGCAATGCGGTTCTCGATCGTGGCCGGACTTGGCTGGATAGCGCGTTCGTCGTCGACGATTGGTATATTTCGGCCTACGAGCCGCTCAATGACAGCTATGACCGCCGCGTCGGCATGCTCTATGCCGGCTATCTGCAGAAGCCGTTCACCGAAGCCAAGCGGGATACGCTTCTACAAATCGCGCTGGCCTTTCTCATCGCGGTGGCAGCCACCGTGCCGCTCTTTCTGAGGTGGGCTGCGGGCATTTTCAAGCCACTCGAGCGGATGACGACCACGATTGCGAAAGTTGAAAGGGGCGAACTGGAAGCACGCACCGGACCCGTTGATGGTCGTGACGAGATCGAACAGGTCGCAACTCACCTGGATCGACTGCTGGATCAGATTCACGAGCGCGACGCTCAGCTGCGACAATGGAACGAGGAGCTCAACCAGCGCGTCGAGGAACGAACGAGCAAGCTCGTACACGCGAACGAGCAGCTGGAGGCAACCACAAAGCAACTCATCATGTCCGAAAAGCTCGCCGCTATCGGCGAGATCACCGCCGGCGTAGCTCACGAGATCAATAACCCCATCGCGGTGATGCAAGGCAATCTGGAGATCATCAAGGACATGATGGGCTCCAGGGCCGATGAAGCAAAAACGGAGTTTAGACTCATCGACGAACAGTTGCATCGAGTGAGCGAGATTGTGACGAGGCTCCTGCAATTTGCCAAGCCGCAGGAGTATGCCGGCTTTACCGATCAGTACAATGCCGCCGCCGTCGTCACAGATACGCTGCCGCTGGTTCAACATCTGCTGAACAAGACAACGATAAGTGTCGAGACGGAATATCACGCCTCACGTCTCATCTCGATGAATCGCACCGAATTGCAGCAGGTGCTTGTCAATCTCCTCGTCAACGCGATCCATGCAACGTCCGGAGGTGGACGTTTGACGCTTCGAACCTTCGATCGAGACGAGGGACGGCGACCTGGAGTTGTGATCGATGTGACGGACACAGGTGGCGGGATGACAACGGACGTGATGCAGCGGATTTTCGATCCATTCTTCACCACCAAGAGGCGGGAAGGCACAGGTCTGGGGCTGTCCATTAGCCAGATGCTTGTGACGCGCCAAGGTGGCAAGATTTCCGTCGAAAGTGAACCCGGCAAGGGCACGACGTTTACGATCTGGTTACCCGCTGAGGACTGATGGCGGCCCGAAGAGCCGGCGACATTTCGTCTTGCCAGAAGGACAAATTGTCCGCCGGCTCTTCGTCGCGCCCGCTAAGCGATTGATATCGTGCTATGCTCGGCTTGGCACGACCGTTGCTGGAATCGCGAACAGCGGTTGGAGCTTCAACCGAGTGGAAACGTTGAGCCTCAGACATAGGAGCCGCAGCAATGCCACGTCATCATGGGAAGATGCCGCCTGTTCCGCCCGCCAATCGTAGCCCCAAGGGCACCGGCGGCGACCCCGAGGTTAGCAAGGATACGTCGTCGAAGAAGCGCGAAGAAAACTACGCGGAGCAAGGCGATACAGCAAACATTCGCGAGAACACGACCAACGCGGGTTACTTTCAGGGGCGCCGCGCTAAGTGACGCCAGGTCGAGCGATAGGTCTCGGCCGGCTCTGACGGCCAGGCATCAACCGATGTGTGAGAGCGAGGAGCTTCAGAGATGACCGTTGTGTCCACGCAGCAGCTCTCGAAGGATATGCAGGCCAAGGGGCATCTGCTCATCAATCAGGTCGGTCTCGTGCCGCAGGCGCAGGATCGGCCATTGCAAGCCGAGGACCTGCTCTTCTACATCAGTGAGACGACGATGCCGATGGCGGCCTTCCTGAAAAGCCACGGGCTTTTCATGGACGACGAAGGGCTGCACTTCGACTTTTCCCAGTTCGATGCCATCCGCGAGGTCGCCGTCAAAGTCATCGCCGAACGTGATGCGGGAAAGCTGGACGGGGTGTGGCAGCAATTCGATCTTTCGACTGATGACGACGCAGACTACGATGGCAGCTACATCCTGCTCGCCCTTGCCGCCCTTGCGGTCATGTATGATCAGGAGAATTAGGGCCGCAAAAGGCGAACTGCTTGCAGAAGCGCTACCTGCGAAAGCCGACTTTGACGGTGAGCATCATCTCCGTCGGTCGCCCTCATGCGGCTTCGACCTGGCTCCGAGTGTTGCAAGCGATCCGTTCGTTCTCGACCTGGCGACACTCAGGAGTCGCGTGGGACATTTTGTCCGCGTTGCTTTCGACAAATTGTCCAAAGCCGGCTCCTTCTCGCGATCCAACTGATTGATATCGCAATGTTTTCCGTGTGGCACATGAGTTGCTCAGAAGTTTAGCCAGAGCGTTGTGGCCCTGAGGGAGTGATGAGTTGTGCGAACTGAAGCGATGGTCGCCGGGGCCCCAGCCGCGGGTGTGTAACGGCGGCATCTGAACCACGCCATCCGCGGCGACGCACCTCCAGAGGAGATGTCCATGTCGTTCAAACTTCCCGACCTGCCGTACGCGCATGATGCGCTCGCTCCGTACATGTCCACGGAAACGCTGGAATATCACCACGACAAGCACCACGCCGCCTATGTGAATGCCCTCAATGCCCTGATCAAAGGCACCGAATGGGAGGGAAGGAGCCTGGAAGAGGTCGTGATCGGCTCGTTCGGGAAGAACGTTCCCGTTTTCAACAATGCGAGCCAGGACCTGAACCACACCTACTTCTGGAAATGGATGAAGCCGCACGCCGGAAGCACGCTGCCCGGAATCCTGGAGCGGCAAATCAAGGCCGACTTCGGCTCGATCGAGAAGATGAAAGAAGAGTTCGTTGCCGCCGGGGTCGGACAGTTTGGCTCTGGCTGGTGTTGGCTGGCGATCAAGAACGGCAAGACAATCGTCATGAAAACGCCGAACGGCGAGAACCCGCTCGTCCATGGCGCAAAGCCAATACTGGGTTGCGACGTTTGGAAACATTCCTACTACATCGATTATCGCAATCGAAGGGCCGACTACATCAAGGCGTTTCTCGAATTCCTGGTGAACTGGGAATATGTCGAGGATCTCTTCAAGAAGACGGCGTGACCGATGAAGCTCATATCGACCGGCACAACCGGACGCTTCACGCTTGTCGTGAAACCCGAACATCTGGCCAACCGGTTCAAAGACAGCATCCTGCCGCCGGTGTTGGCGACACCGGTCATGATCATGGCGATGGAGAATGCTGCCTTGAATGCCGTTCGCAGCTATCTCGAGCCAGGCGAGAGTGTGGTCGGCACCATGGTCAATGTGCGGCATCTTGCTGCGACCGCAATCGGGCAGACGGTCACCGCCACGGCCGAGGTCACCGCAGTTGAGGGGCGCCGGATCGTGTTTGCCATCAGCGCCTCCGATGAGATCGAGGAAATCGGCAAAGGGACCCACGAACGGATGGTTGTCAACCTCACTAGGCTACAGCAGCGCCTCGATGCAAAAATTGCGCGATCGGAGGCGATCCGAACGGCGCGGCGCTGAAACGGCGTCAATTCGCTCGTCACGTGTTGGAATAAGGATCGAGAATCAAGCAGGGAGTAATCGCCATGTCCGATCTCGTTGTCATCGTCTATCCCACCGAAGCCAAGGCTGAAGAGATCAGACAGAAGCTTCTGGGTATGCAGCAGGAATACCTGATCGAGCTTTCCGACGCCGTGATCGCCGTCAAGCAGGACAACGGTAGGGTCAAGCTCATTCAGCTTATGAACACCACGGCTGCTGGCGCCGTTTCCGGCGGTTTCTGGGGCCTGCTGATCGGCGCGATCTTTCTCTCGCCGCTTCTCGGGGCTTCTCTCGGGGCGGCCTCCGGTGCGCTCATGGGTGCATTGACCGACGTTGGCATCAACGACGAGTTCATGAAGCACTTGTCGGTAAATCTGAAGCCCGGCAACGCCGCTCTTTTCGTGCTCATTCGTCGAATGACCACGGACAAGGTACTTGATGCACTTAAAGGCACGGGCGGCACGGTGCTCAAGACCTCGCTCGACCACACCAAGGAGCAAGCTCTGCGGGACGCCTTGGCGGCGACGCCACCGCCTGCTGCGCCGGGCGAAGTCCGCTCGTAACTCCGCTTCGAAAAATTCTGACGACAGACCGCGAGTCTGAAAGGTGGCGTTATGAATGCTGAACAATTCACCGACCGCGCGAGGGGCTTTATCCAGTCGGCGCAGTCTCTGGCAACAAGAGAGGGTAACCAGCAGTTCACGCCTCTCCATGTGCTCAAGGTGTTGCTCGACGACAACGAGGGGCTGGCCGCCGGTCTGATTGATCGGGCGGGTGGAAACTCGCGGGCGATCCTGCACGCCACGGAAGCGGCTTTGGCAAAACTGCCGAAGGTGTCTGGCTCGGGTGCAGGGCAGGTCTATATGGCGTCCGATACTGCGCGCCTATTTACCGCTGCCGAGGAGCTGGCGGAAAAGGCGGGTGACAGCTTCGTCACCGTCGAACGCCTGCTGCAGGCCTTGTCCACGGACAAGAGCAGCGAAGCGTCGAAGATCCTGGCGCAGGGCGGCGTCAACGCCCAGGCTCTCGGCACCGCGATCGATTTGCTCCGGAAGGGTCGCACCGCAGACAGCGCGTCGGCCGAGAATGCATACGACGCACTGAAGAAGTACGCCCGCGATCTGACGCAGGCCGCGCGCGAAGGCAAACTCGACCCGGTGATCGGTCGCGACGAGGAGATCCGTCGTACAATCCAGGTTCTCTCACGCCGGACCAAGAACAATCCGGTCCTGATCGGCGAACCGGGTGTCGGCAAGACCGCCATCGTCGAAGGCCTCGCTCTGCGGATCGTCAACGGTGACGTACCCGAGAGTTTGCAAGACAAGAAGCTGCTCGCGCTCGACATGGGCGCTCTGATCGCGGGCGCCAAGTACCGCGGCGAGTTCGAGGAACGACTGAAGGCGGTGCTTTCCGAGGTGACGTCGGCGGACGGCGGAATCATCCTCTTCATCGATGAGATGCATACACTTATTGGTGCGGGCAAGACCGATGGCGCGATGGATGCTTCCAATCTCCTCAAACCCGCGCTGGCTCGCGGCGAGTTGCACTGTGTGGGTGCGACTACGCTCGACGAATACCGCAAGCATGTCGAGAAGGATGCCGCACTTGCCCGCCGCTTCCAGCCGGTATTCGTGTCGCAGCCCACGGTGGAGGACACGATCTCGATCCTGCGCGGCCTCAAGGACAAGTATGAGCAGCATCATGGCGTGCGGATCTCGGACGCAGCGCTGGTCGCTGCCGCAATGTTATCCAACCGCTACATCACCGACCGGTTTCTTCCCGACAAGGCGATAGATCTCGTCGACGAGGCTGCTGCACGACTCAAGATGCAGGTCGACTCCAAGCCGGAGGAGTTGGATTCGCTTGACCGCGAAATCGTGCGTCTCAAGATCGAGCAGGAGGCGCTCAAGAAGGAAAGTGATGCCGGGTCGAAGAGCCGTCTGAAGACGCTCGACGGCGATCTGGTCGATCTCGAGAAGCGCTCCGCCGACATGACGACGAAATGGCAGGCCGAGAAGAGCAAGCTCTCGGACGCCCAGAAGATGAAGGCGCAGCTCGAGCAGCTGCGCACCGAGTTGGCGAACGCGCAACGCAAGGGCGAATATCAGCGGGCAGGCGAGCTGTCTTACAGCACGATTCCCGAACTCGAGAAAAAACTGGCTGCCGTCGAGGCCAGCGAGAGCAGCTCGATCAGCGAGACGGTCACGGCCGACAACATAGCTCAAGTTGTTTCGCGCTGGACCGGCGTTCCGGTCGACAAGATGCTGGAGGGCGAGCGGGAAAAGCTGCTTCAGATGGAGGAGATGATCGCCAAACGCGTGGTCGGGCAGACACAAGCCGTTCGCGCGGTGTCGACGGCCGTGCGACGGGCTCGCGCGGGACTGCAGGACCCGAACCGGCCGATGGGCTCGTTCATGTTCCTTGGTCCGACCGGCGTCGGCAAGACGGAACTGGCCAAGGCCCTTGCGGAATTCCTGTTCGACGATGAACACGCCATCCTTCGCATCGACATGTCGGAGTTCATGGAGAAGCACTCGGTCGCGCGGCTCATCGGCGCGCCTCCAGGATATGTCGGTTATGACGAGGGTGGCGTGATCACGGAAGCAGTGCGGCGACGGCCGTATCAGGTCGTACTGTTCGACGAGATCGAGAAGGCGCATCCGGACGTCTTCAACGTGCTGCTGCAGGTGCTGGATGACGGGCGCCTGACCGACGGTCAGGGGCGGACGGTGGACTTCCGCAACACGCTTATCATCATGACCTCAAACCTCGGGGCGGAATACCTCGTCAATCAGGGGGAAGGCGAAAAGACGAGTGCCGTTCGCGACAAGGTCATGGAGATGGTCCGCGCGCATTTCCGGCCGGAATTTCTCAACCGCGTCGACGCGATTATCCTGTTCCAGCGGCTGCAGAAGAACGATATGGGCCGAATCGTCGACATTCAGTTTGCGCGTCTCCGCAAACTCCTCGACGATCGCAAAATTACACTGTCGCTCGACGCCAAGGCCCAGGCCTGGCTCGCCGAAAAGGGCTGGGACCCCGCCTATGGCGCCAGGCCATTAAAGCGGGTCATCCAGCGATATGTACAGGATCCGCTGGCCGAAATGCTGCTCGCGGGCGACGTCCGCGACGGATCGACCGTGCAGATCTCCTCCGGGAAAGACGGTCTGACGTTCAACGGGAAGACAGTGAAGCCTCCGGATGAGGACGAAGCGATCTGAGCGTCAGGCTTGGGAAAGACAAGGAACGTGCAGGTGCAATTCATGAAGAAGCATCAGATCAAGGAAGGTATGGAGGTCGTCGGGTTTGACGGTGTGCAGATCGGTGTCGTCGATAGCATCGAGGCCGACCGTATCAGGCTAAAGAAAAGCGAAACTGGCGGCAGAGGGCACAAACGACATCACCACTATATCGGCACGGATTTTGTCGACAGCGTCACGGATCACAAGGTGCGGCTCTGCTCTGACGCCGATATCGTCGAACTCTTTGAGGAAGAAAAGTCGGGCCGCCCGGTCAAGTGATTGGTGTGAGTGGTTCGCGGTCACGCAGTCGATGTGGATCATCGCTCCTGTGATGTGCTGCAATGGATTCCAAGGAGAAAGGTACGGCCATGAACAAGATCACCGGCGGTATGGAAGTAATCGGCGCTGACGGAGTGCATGTCGGCACGGTCGATCAGATCGAAGGTAATCGTATCAAGCTCAAGAAGAGCGACAGTTTCGGGCACCACAAAGGACATCAGCACTATATCGAGCTGGGATTCATCGCCGGCGTCGAGGGCAACAAGGTGCGCTTGTCCGCCAACGCAGATATTGCGGTGACACTGGAAGAAGAGCCATCAGGACGTCCTGTCGATCTTGGATAACCGGGATAGTGCGGCGGGATCCCTGCGCCCGCTGTTGTCTGGGGCAAGACGTTTCGATTTCGGCAGCGACATCGGGCTCGACGCTGCGCGAGCCACGCCCGCAGCGTGGACAATTTGTCCGTGCTCGATCGGACAGTTTGTCAGATCCGGTCGGTCAGGTCGGCGTAAGCTCTTGAGATCTCGATGCACTCAAATTGGCATGGCGGTTGCTCCGTAGCCGATGAATGGCTCGATAGAGCAAGAGGGAAAGCATCGACGCGATGGAAGAATACGATCTCTACATCAATGTGAAGAAGCCGGCGATCGGGATCTACGTCCGCAAGGGCGCGCAGCTCCCGGACCTCGCGGACAAGGGCGACTGGGTTTTTGACGGGACCTCCGCTCAGGATCTTTTGCCGCCGAGCGTGATCGAAGGTGTCAAGGCCGATGGCCATGCCTTTCGGGATATGGATTGACCAGGTCTCGGTTTGATTGGTCGGGGTGAACATCTCAAGGGATGGCTGCGGCCTTGTGTGTTCGTTATCCCGATCGCGCTGCCGGTGATTTCCGCACGATGCGTCGTTCGAGAGGCTCGTCGATGCCGAGTGCCGGCGGGCTGCACCGACCGCGCGGCCGGTGTTCAGCCGGGCCGGCCAGCCCGGAGCATTAGGTGCGCCGAACAGGCCGCCAAGGAGTGATTGTGCCAGCTGTCGTTCCACAACCCGTCGTCGTAAAACTGACGCGAGCCGCGATATTTCTCGTCGTCCGGATCAATTCTGGAAAGGACAGCGAAGTTGCGGTGCGCGGTCTATGTGCCGATCTGTCGGCTCTCCTGCGAGCCGTCGGATTTCGTGATCTGGAAGCGCGGCTGTCATGCGTGATGGCTCTCGGCTCCGATGCCTGGGACCGACTGTTTGGTGATCCGCGGCCCAAAGATCTTCATCCCTTCAGGGAAATCCATGGGGTGCATCACGCAGTCTCCACGCCAGGCGACATCCTTTTTCATGTCCGGTCGGTTCGCATGGACCTATGCTTCGAGCTTGCCTCACAGATCATGTCCCGGCTGGGCAAAGCCGTGACGACGATCGACGAGGTTCATGGGTTCAAATACTTTGACGATCGCGATCTGCTTGGATTTGTCGATGGAACCGAGAACCCGTCCGATCAGGACGCGGTTGACGCGACGACCATCGGACAAGAGGACCCTGCATTCGCCGGCGGAAGCTACGTCATCACCCAGAAGTATCTGCACGATCTGCAGCGGTGGAATGCGATATCCACCTCGGAGCAGGAGAATATCATCGGTCGTCACAAACTGTCGGACATCGAGCAGGACGATGCGGCCAAGGCGCCCTACGCGCACAATGTTCTGACGACGATCGTCGAAGACGGCGAGCAGCTTGAGATCGTGCGCGACAACATGCCTTTCGGTGAGATCGGCAAGGGTGAATTTGGCACCTATTTCATAGGCTACGCGCGCTCGCCCCACCGGATCGAGCAGATGCTCGAGAACATGTTTGTCGGTCGGCCGCCCGGCAACTACGACCGGCTGCTGGATGTCAGCCGCGCCGTTACAGGGACGCTGTTCTTCGTGCCGTCGGCGACATTTCTCGACAACGTTTCGCCTGAAGACGATGGCGCCACGGCATCCAGCGGGGAAGCGCCGGTCGACGCTGAGCAGCGTGGCGCAGGCTCGCCAGATACCGCTCGTAAATATCCGCCCGTCAACGACGGCTCGCTTGGAATTGGCTCTCTAAAACAAGAAGGCGAACCATGAATAATCTTCACCGCCAACTCGCTCCCATATCCGACGCGGCCTAGGCTCAAATCGAGGAGGAAGCTTCCCGTACCCTGAAGCGACACCTTGCCGGCCGGCGTGTGGTCGACGTCCCCGAAGTCAAGGGGAGTGGCTTCTCGGCGGTGGGCACTGGTCATGTCAAACAGCTCCCGGCTCCAGGCGAAGGAATGACGGCCCAACAGCGCGAGGTGAAGACGCTCGTCGAACTGCGCGTTCCATTCCAACTCTTGCGCCAGCAGATCGATGACGTTGAACGTGGCGCCCTGGACGCCGACTGGACACCGGTCAAGGATGCTGCCCGCAGAATCGCATTTGCTGAAGACCGTGCGATTTTCGATGGATATGCGGCTGCAGAGATCGAGGGCATTCGTCAGGCCAGCAGCAATGCAGCGCTCATTCTTCCGACAAATGCGAAAGCCTATCCAGGTGCCGTCGTGCAAGCGGTCAGTGAGCTCAGACTTGCCGGGTGCAATGGGCCATATGCCCTCGTCCTTGGAGCAGAGGCGTACACCGCCGCCAACGGCGGAAGCGATGAAGGATACCCCGTTTTTCACCACCTCGAACGGATCGTCGACGGCGGCGTTGTCTGGGCGCCTGCCATCAGCGGCGCTTTTGTCCTAACGACGCGAGGAGGTGATTTTGAAACTGGATATCGGCCAGGATCTTTCGATCGGCTATCTCAACCACACCGACACAACCGTCGACCTCTATTTCCAGGAGACCTTCACCTTCCGGGTGCTGGCCACTGAGGCTTCGGTGGTGCTCGCCGCAGCCGAGAAGCAAATGTTGAAATAATGCGCTCTGCGATATGTCGTTGAAGCCGACATCGTGCTCGACGATCTGCTTCCTTCCATTGCGCTCGCGGGAACCATTCCGGACATTTCAGAGGTCTACCTCCGCAACATCCCTTTTGTGACTCCAGGCTCAATATGACGATGCGGGACATGTTCGAGCGTGGATGGGAGAGCATGACTCAGAGCGTTGGCGTCGCGTGATGCAGCCCATCGCGACGCGGGAGTGGTGAAGGTGGACGGCTCGCGGAACATAGAGAGTATCGTGAGGAGCCCACGAAAGTTCCGGCATGACTGCGCGCTTGTCGGTCACCATGAAACGCAGCGATCGGGTCGCGCCTTCAACCCCAGGTCAGGCAAGGTTGCGGCATCCTGCGCCCTGACCGGGACGTTTGCGTCAGCTCGGCATTGCCGATGACGGTTTGGCCTGGTCGATCATCTTCGCGTTATCGCAATTCTCGCTGCTGAGGAGTTCCGGTCGCCGGCAACAGCCTGGATAGGGCCCAGCCTGGCGTTGGCGCTATGGTCGTCACCGCTGACAAGAGCTAGTGACGAGATCCAGAGTCCTCAAACGTTGTTATTGCATGGCGCGTGCGGCCGGAGCCGCACCGGGCTCTCGTGAACCGAGCCGCGCGGCGTCTCGGCCGTTCGGCGTCGATCCCTCGCGCAGGTCGACACAGATATAATGTGTCGCTCGCCGGAGGCACTCGCTCGCGGGTCCCGCCGTCATTATATGCCGGCGTCGCTATCGCTGTCCCGCGTTCGGGTGCCTTGTTCACCGGTCTCGCGACCGCAGTCGCCTCGGTGCCCGCGGGCATTGCATGCCCGCGTCGCTATCACTGCCCTCTCGTCGGCTGCCTCTTTGATTTTGTCACTCTTGGCTTGATTTCACTTCTTCCGGGTTGCTCAGCGTTCTCATCGTCGAGAGCTACGGGGCTCCGCCCCTCGCGCGCGCCAGGGTAGCGCGCCGGCTATGCCGGCGCCGCCCCGAGCGGTCTCCCCGGTCTTCCGCGCTTCGTTCATTTGCCGACCTTGGACGAATTGGGATGCGCTTGTGCAGACCCGCTTCTCGCGAAGCGGCCCTCATCGGGCGGGAGATCCCCCTCCGCTCGGGTCGCCCTGGCACTTGCTACCCCCGGCCTCGCCGACGGGCAGGGGCGCAGGCGCGGAGTGCGCCATGCACCCTTGAAGTCAAAGGAGATCGATCATGTCGGCCAGATCAATTGGAATACCGAGCGGAACGGAGGTTCGCATTCCGCTCAGCAAGCTCAAGAAGTCGCCGAACAATGCGCGCAAGACCGCGCACAGCGAGGCGGCGATCGAGGCCTTGGCGGCGAGCATCGCTGCCAAGGGCATCCTGCAGAATCTGGTCGTTGAACCAGAGGTCGATGGCGAGGGGGCGGCCACAGGGTTCTTTTGCGTGACCATCGGCGAGGGCAGGCGGCTGGCCCAGCTGCTGCGGGTGCAGCGCAAGGAGATCAGGAAAAACGAGCCGATCCGGTGCATCGTCGATACCGCGAACGATCCGCACGAGATCAGCCTGGACGAGAATGTCACCCGGGAGAGGATGCATCCGGCGGACGAGTTCGAGGCGTTCAGGAAGCTCGCGGACGAGCGCGGGCTCGGAGCGGAGGAGATCGCGGCCCGCTTCGGCGTGACGGCGCATGTGGTGCGGCAGCGCCTGCGGCTGGGCGCGGTTTCGCCCAAACTGGTGCAGCTCTATCGCGAGGGCGATCTGACCCTCGAGCAGCTGATGGCGTTTGCCATCACGGATGATCATGCCCGGCAGGAAGCCGTCTATGAGCGCCTGCCCTTCGACCCGGATGCCTCGACCATCCGCCGTCTGCTCACCGAAACCCATGTCGCGGCCACGGATCGCCGGGCGCGCTTTGTCGGCCTTGAGGCCTATACGGAAGCGGGCGGTACGATCCTGCGCGACCTCTTCACCGAGGATCGCGGCGGCTATCTGGAAGACGTCGCGCTGCTCGATCTGCTGGTGACCGCAAGGCTCGGTCGCGAGGCAGATGCCTTGCGGGCGGCCGAGGGATGGAGGTGGACGGAAGCCCATCTCGACTTCCCGCATGCCCACGGCATGCGCCGCGCCTACCCGCATCCGGTCGAGCTTTCGGCGGAAGATCAGGGCGCCCTTCAGGCGGTCCAGAGCGAGTTCGACCGGCTGACCGAACAGCATCAGACGGCCGAGGAACTGCCCGACGACGTGGACGCGCGGTTTGGCGAACTGGAAGCCGAAATCGAGCGGCTGGAAGCGAAACGGCAGGCCTACGATCCCGCCGACGTCGCGCGCGGCGGCGCCTTTGTGGTCCTCAATCACGACGGCACCGTTCGGATCGAGCGTGGGTTCATTCGTCCCGGAGACGAGAAGCCCGAGGCTGAAACCGGCCCGGAAAGCGATGCCGAGGCGCGGGATGAGGACGACCGGGGAGGCGAGGAGGCCGCCCGGGATGGCGAAGACGACGAGGGCGCCAGCGACGAGGAGGACGAGGACCAGCAACTATCTGACGCTCTCGTTCGCGACCTCACCGCGCACCGAACCTTGGGGCTGCGCCTCAATTTGAGTGAGCAGCCCGATGTCGCCATCGTGGCGGTCACCCATGCACTCGCGGCCCAGATTTTCTATTTCGGGGCCAATGCGCATGTGGTCGGCATCCAGCCGGTGAAGACCGATCTGGCCGCGCACGCGGACGGGATCGAGGACACGCCGGCCGGGAAAACGTGGTCGGATCGCCATGCCAATTGGGCAAGGCAGATGCCCAAGGACGTCACCAGACTGTGGGATTTCGTGGCCGAGCTCGACCACGACAGCCGCATGGCGTTGTTCGCGCATTGCGCTTCCCTGACGGTCAATGCGGTCAAATTGCCATTTGACCGGAGGCCGCGCGCGTTGGCGGCGGGCCGCCGTCTGGCCGCGGCCGTGGCCCTCGACATGACCGCCTACTGGCGCCCGACGGTGCGCAGTTATCTCGGCCGGGTCACCAAGGCGGGTATTCTGGCGGCGGTCCGCGAAGGCGTCGGCGAGGAGGCGGCCGAGCGCCTAACGGACATGAAGAAGGCCGACATGGCGCAAGCCGCCGAGCAGCTGTTGGCCCCAACTGACTGGCTGCCGTGGCTGCTGCGGACGGCCTCTCCGCAGGGGGCAACCGATCTCCAAAGCGAAGCGAAAGGCAGCGAACTCCGGGCGGAAGCCGCCGAGTGAGACCAGCGCCGGGGCCGAGTAGGCGGTCCTTACGGGCTTCGAAATTGCGGCCGCGCACCCAGATAGTGTGCGGCCGATTCCATAGATGCAAAGCGGCGATTCCCCTACGCAAGCGCCCCCTCCGATCGGGGGGCACGATCCGTCCGATTAACGCCGATTGCTGCAGCCAGGGTGACTCTATCGCGCCTCCTTCGACCTTCACCAGCGAGGTGGAGATCGAGCCCGGGAAGCGCGGATCTTGATCTTGATCGTACGCATCCAGCGCGCATTGGTGCGGACAATTCTAACGGCGCGATCGGTTCCTTGCGTGCAAATGCGGTTGGGTTCCTAGCGTCGATCTCGCTGCTTCCTCGCGGCGATTGATGCAGGGGCTTCGCTCATCTTCGTCCGATCCAGCCGATGTCTGATGCTGTGACGGGGCCAGTCGCCATGATCATCTCCGTCAGTTCCGTTGTGGGCTCGCGTCCAACGCAGTCACGATTGGGCTGATCAAGCCAGGGGGACGGCAAGAGCCTCGATCGCCTTCCCGCAACAGCTCACGCCTGCTTTTTTCTCCTGCCGCCAAGCCGCGGCATTCCTCGCGGGAAGACAAAAAAGCAGGCTTGTCGCCGTCCTCCGCTGGCGCTCTGGGCCTTGCGGCTGCAGGCCGATCGCTCCCCGGGCGAGGGATCGCCATCGAGGCTGCGAAGCGCGGCCCGAGCAAAAACAGACGGAGATCACCATGGCGACCATCGGCACTTTCACCGCCTCCGACACCGGCTACACCGGCTCGATCAAGACGCTGACGCTCAACATCAAGGCCAAGCTCGTCGCATCCGAGAAGGACAACGACAAGGCTCCCGACTACCGCATCTTTGCGGGTAGCACCGAATTCGGCGCCGCCTGGAAGAAGACCGCCCGCGAAAGCGGGCGCGAATATCTCTTGGTCAAGCTCGACGATCCGAGCTTCCCGGCGCCGATTTACGCCTCGCTGGTCAAGGTCGAAGGCGACGAGGGCTTCAGCCTGATCTGGTCGCGCCGCAACGGCGACTGATCGCCCCGGATCATAAGCCTCGCCTCCTCGGAGGCGGGGCTTATTTGCGTTTCTTGCGCCGCTTTGGGAGGAAGCGGAAGGGCGTTTTGTGCTCGGAGAAGGGTCTTCACAGCGAGTCAAAATGCGATCGATCGGACAGGATTTGGGGCGGTGTTTGGGGCTGATCGATCGGAAATTCGTGCCGTGTTGAGCTCGGATTGTCGTTCTCGGAGGGGGCTATTTCGTCAGCTTCCAAGAGCCACGCGCACCCTTGTTGCAGCGAAAATTATGCCATCGCTGAGCGCGGAAACCTGCACGTGCACCAGGACTTCAGCGGTCAGCGACGCTGCGCAAGGACCTTGTTACAGCAGAGAGAGGAAGCTTGAGCGAGGTGAGTTTGAAGAGGAAGAGAGCGCAAGATAAAAGCACTGTCACCGTAGGGCGGCCAAGTGATTGTCTGCACGTCCAAGATTTGTCACCATTGGCGCTCTACGTGTCACCACAACGTGCTCAAGTGGCGCAGTCTTTTCGTGAAATTCGTCTGCATGCTCCGTTGGGGTTTGTCGTGCGGAGAATTCCGGAATCTCGCCAGCAGCGACGCAGGCGAATATCTCGGAATGGGCGTTCATGTCGACGGAGCCCGCCGCGCAACGGTCGCTTCCAAGTCACGTCCAATTGTTCTCAGGACCGTTCGATCGGCCGCTACCGTATGGCAACGCTCGAAGCTTCTCGGAGTTGACGTGCGGGCGTTCTTTGAGGGGACGAGCGAAGTAGGGCGATAAGATGCGGGATTGAATCGAGGACTTGACCGCGCGTTCGATCCAGCCTGCAATGTGTCGCAGAACGGCCCGAAGGCTTCACTTCCGATAGGTTCTAAGCATCCATGTCAGACTGGCTCACTTCTGCTCTCGACTACATCCCCACATGGATTGACTATCAGCGGGAACTATTCGACCAGCCCGGTGTGTCGCTGGCGATCGCTCACAAAGGTCAGGTGCTGCTTGAACACGCGAGCGGCATGGCCGATCTTGCAACCGGCGAACCACTCACCTCGCGTCACCGCTTTCGTGTTGCCTCGCATTCGAAGACTTTCACGGCCGCCGGGATCATGTTGTTGCGCGAGCGCAATGAGATTCGGCTTGACGACCGGTTGGGTGAGTATCTGGCAAATCTGACACCGGAGGTCTCTGACGTCACCATTTCGCAACTGCTTTCGCATGCAGCCGGCCTGACCCGGGACGGGCCTGACAGCGGTCAGTTCTCGGACCGCCGGCCGTTCCTCAGTGAGGCGGAATTTCGCGCCGATCTCTCCGCGTCACAGCCTCTCGCGCCCGGCGTCACGTTCAAATACTCCAATCACGGTTTCGCGTTGCTAGGCAAAGTCATCGAGAAGGTCACCGGAGATCCCTATGGCCGCTGGATCTACGATCACGTCGTCGCCCCGGCGGGTCTCAGAGAGACGACGCCTGACTTCGATCCGATCGTCTGTCGTCCATTCGCCCATGGCCACTCAACCCGCCAACCCTATGGTCGGCGCTTCGTCATCCCAGGACACAATGCGACGAATGACATGGCCTCGGCGACGGGCTTCTCGGCAACCGCTGGCGACCTCGCGCTGTTTTTCGGCCAGCTTTCTCCCAGCGCCCAATCGAGCATTTTGACGGCGGCAAGCCGCCGCGAGATGACGCGACGCCATTGGCGCGACGCCCACTCACAATTGGAGCGCTACTACGGTCTGGGCACGATTTCCGGCCCGCCAGGTTCGTGGAGTTGGGTCGGTCATGCCGGTGGTTTCCAGGGAACGCTGACGCGTACGGTGGTTCTTCCGGAGCAGGATATCTCGATCAGCGTCCTCACCAATGCCATCGACGGCCTCGCAAACGTCTGGTTCGAGAGCGTGATCCACATCCTAAAGACCATTCACGACCTCGGCGCCCCTGGACCCGAAACCGCTCACTGGTGTGGACGCTGGTGGACCCTGTGGGGGCCATTGGATCTGGTGCCCGGAAAGGACAAGGTGTTAGTTGCGACGCCGGGCCAACTGTCCCCTTTCTTGGATGCGACCGAACTTAAGCCGTCCGGTATCGACGAGGCGATCGTTGCGTCGGCGCAGGCATTCGGCGATCTCGGTGAGGTCTGCCGCCTCATCCGCGGCTCTACCGGCCTCATCGAAGAGGTGAGGATCGGCAGCAAGCACCTGGTGACTGAAGACACGATCAAGTCTGAAGTACAGCACCGGTACCGGCCGAGCTCGCAGGCGACTTAGACGGCGTCCTGTCGTCGCGGCCCCGTCGCTTAAAAGCTTAACCGTTGCGCGACCAGCGGCGGATGCTACCAATCGGCTTAGGTCTGAGTTCGCGACCCTGACCTCTCGTAAGCCCAGAGGAGCGCAGGCCGCGCCTTGAGGAAATGCACGTGCGCGTGCTTGGTGGTCGAAGCAGGCACAGGGTTGATGTCGGAAAGAACAAGAGGTTACCCACACCGCGCTGACTTCTTTAGCGAGCTTGCTGACGTCGCCGCCGTGGCCAGTTCTGGCCCGTGGCGAGGTAGTCCCTAATCCAGTCAACTTGGATCGGGTCGCGTAAGCAGCCACCATGCCGCGTTCCAATCGGCGCGGCGGCGCCTTCCCACAACAGCAATTCTCACCGCAACGCGCTTCGCCGACACGAGGGTTTGCTAACTTGACCCATGCTTCACAACCTGTCGGACAAGTTCTACCGACCGCTCAAGCCGCTCCAATAGCAACGCCAAATCCGCCGCCGAGGTCTCCTCTAGGTGCAGATTTTCGACTGAAAGCATCTGGGCGATGAGCTGGTCGATTGGTTCTGCTCTCGACGTGGAGCCTGCGCTTCCACCGACGCTCGATCTAACGTGTCCGTCGGGTGTGATCGTCATCGCAAGAATTGACTTAGCTAAGATGGCGGCCTCAACGGTCGCTGCAGGTAGCTCCACATTGCAGATAACAGCCGTCCGGAGGCGATAGCCGGCGCGGTACGATGTGGGACCCAATGGTCCCAATTCGCCAATCTCCCAAAACGCTTCTACTCTATCAGTCATCGCGCCCAGGCTTCGGCAGCTAAGCCGCTATTGTGGAAAGCGATCTTGTAGTTGGCCATGGATCCTCGAGTAGCAGACTAGATCAATAATGTAGACGATAGTCAACATTTGCGGCCAAAAATGGGACTCGGAGTCCGTGGATCGATAGTCTTCTCCGACGTCCTGTGGGGCGATGGCGGTCGGGAAGGACGATCAAGGAATAATCGGAGTCGTGGCTGACAACGTCAGGTCGCTCAGAAAGACGGCTGGGCTGTCGCAAGAAGGATTAGCCCATGAGGCGGGGGTGGATCGGACCTATATTAGCCAGGTCGAACGCCGCCAAAGAAACGTGACAATCGTGGTCCTGGCGAAAATCGCAAAAGCTCTGAACGTGACACCGGACAAGCTACTACTCGTGCCCTCATCTCGGAGAAGAGGTCCCTGAGCGTGGCTATACGGACCGACTCGAGCGACCAGGATCCGGGTGGTACCGGATGGGCAATTTCCGCCTGAGGGCCGGGACCCATGACCGCTCCTGAGCAGCTCGACGGCCGGGGATTGTTTCTCGCTGGTACTGGCGGAAGACAACAAGAATTCGATTCTACTCAGCGGTGACGCCGAGCTTCGCAACGTGGCCGTCGGCAAGGGATGCGAGGTCCATGGCGTCATCTGGGTAACCGACGAGATCCACAGCCGCAGCCTGTTGGCCAGCCTGAAGGTCGCTCAATGCCTGGAGGCATGGCTCAATGACCCTTTGGTTCGGCTGCCGGTGGCCCAGCCGAATACACGGCTGCGGCTTCTAACAAGGAAGTAAGCGCGCCGCACACCGCCGATACGGCGGCGGCCAGGCAGCGTAGAACTCGCCGCAAGCCGGTTGAGAATCCGCCCATTCGGTGTGCCGGCCTGATGAAGGAGCCCGGTCCCGCGGGGGCCAGGCTCTCTGCTTCACTCAGAAGCCAGCGTAGTAGTCGTTAACGGTCCGGGTCCGCCCTGGATCGTTCCAGTTCCAGCTGGTCTCGTCGGCGTACTTTGGCGCACCTTCCAGCTGCTTCTGCGTCAGGTTGGTGCGGTAGCCCTCCAGACTGGTGTCGTATTTCAGCGATTGCCAGGGCAGGGGATAGTGGTCGTCGCCGATGCCGAGGAAGCCGCCGAAACCCAGGACGGCGTAGGAGACCTTGCCGCTCTGCTTGTCGATCATCACCCGTTCGATTGAGCCGATCTTCTGATTATCGGCGCCGTAAACGGCGGTGCCTTCAACCTTGTCGCTGCCGATAAGGCTGCCGGTCTCGCGTTGTTCTGTAGCCATCTAATCCTCCATGGTTGAAAACCAAGCAACCGGGCGGAGGCAAAGACGTTCCAACGTGCGGCGAAGAGCCCATCAGCCGAACTCGACGCGCGGAACTGTCCAAATGGATACATGGATTAATCCCGCGCATGCCAACTAAAGCCGGGAGGGAAGCTCGCCGAGCCTCAAATCATCAGCTTCCATGACCAATAGACTCCAATCGCCATCTGCACGGCGAAGGCGGTGAAGCGGAGACTTACCGCGACCGGGCTGGTCGAGGCGAGATGGATAAGCGACTGCACGATCCTCGCGCCGAGAAACCAGATCGCCAGAGGGTCGGTGATTCCTGTTTTTGATGTCATGAGGGCAATCGTCAGCAAGCCCCCGAAAATTGGCAGACCTTCAACGCAATTGGCATGAGCGCGGGCAAGGCGCTGCATGAACGGCGACAATCCGGCGTTATCTGGCGTGAACGCGTTGGCGGCGACCTTTCCGGTCAGGACGAAATAGGTTCGGACGCTTTCCATCACGACCAGCAGCAGGAGTGCCCACGCAACGAAGCCTGTCAGTGCATAGCCTGTCGCGGACATGTCCCCTCCGACGTCATCCTGCCGTGGTTCATTCGTAGCCGATCTTCTCCGGACAAGGCAATCGCCGACAGGTTGACCGTCTTACGCACCAGCGAGACGCCTTCAGCAGCCGTTTAAAGCGATTTGGTCGATCGATCTGGCTCCTCCTCTCGTTGGCGCTGCCAACACGGCCATTGAGGTCGTGCGAATAGGCCGGCAGCGCGGGCCTGCAAGGCATCCACCCGTATCCCGCAAGCGGGAGCCCGTCGGGCGGAGACCTCCTTGCCTGCCCGCTCGGACCTGCCGGCCCAGAAATTCTCCCGACGGCCGCGATTGGCGCAGCCGACAACAACGGGAGAAAATCCAATGACCGATACAACCGCAACAGTCCGCAGCCTGAACGACAGCTTCCGCAAGCGCCTCGTCTTCGGCGCACAGTCCTTCTCACGCCCGGCGTCACCAGTTTGCCGGAAGACCGTCTGGCAGATTTGCTGGACCTCGTCCGCGCGTTCGACAGGTTCACGCCCGACAACGACCCGTACGGCGAGCATGATTTCGGCGCCATTGAACTCAGCGGCGACCGGTACTTCTTCAAGATCGATTACTACGACCTGTCCAAGACAGCTGCCTCGCCCGATCCGGCCAACCCCGCTGTCACGCAGCGCGTGATGACCATCATGCGGGCCGACGAGTACTAGGAGGCCCGGCCATGACCAAGATCCTCAACGTCAACGACCTTTGCGACGCGATCTGTGGCTCGACACTGGACGATTCCACGCAACGCATCCTGATTGGCGCCGTGGAAGCCGCTGTGAGACGCGCCGCCAACGTACTGGCTCACCGCTACGGCATCGTTTCAGGGCCTGCCGAGTACGAGACCGGTTTCGGCGGGCTTTGCGTGAACTTCCGTCCTGCGCATGTAGGCCAGGAATGTCCCGATGTGATCGACGCCGGCGATGAAGGTGGGAATTGGCCGGGAGGCCAGCCCGGCCACATCCCGACAAATGTAACCCGGCCGGTCTTGCCGCCCTCGCAAGGTTTGACGGTGATTTCGACATCCAGGTCAAAGCCTGTCAGCATGCACATCAGCTTATAGACCGAGACGTAATCGTCGGCCCGCATCACCTTCGACACGTTCTGATGCTTCATCCCTAGCAGTGTCAATCGGCTTCCAAATTTGTCCCCTCATCGGCGTCCAATTTTGACCCCTTCGCGCGGCGGGGTTTGACGGTAGCGCTCGTCTCGTCGGAGCTGGCCGGGATTGCGGAGACGAGACGAGCGCGGGTGGCGTGATCGTCGTCGCGGCTCTTGAATCGCCAGCTGTCATTGCCGGTCTCGACGATGTCGCAGTGATGGGTCAACCGGTCGAGCAGCGCGGTGGTCATCTTTGCGTCGCCGAACACGCTGGGATTCACCGAAGGCGAGATTGGTGGTGACGATGACGGAAGCACGCTCGTAGAGCCGGCTGACGAGATGGAAGAGAAGCTGGCCGCCGGACCGAGCTCGTCCAGGACGATGAAGTCCATTCGGGTCAGTCAGCAAGACGGCCCTGACGTCCGTTGCGGGTCTCGATCTCGAGGCGGTTGACAAGGTCGACCGCATTGAAGAAGCGGCCACGGGCACCGGATCGGATGCAGCTTCTGGCGATTGCAATGGCCAGATGGGTCTTTGCCAGTACCCGATCCGCCGACCAGCACGACGTTGCGTTGCTGGGCGATGAAGCCGCCGCCGGCTAGATCTTTGACGTCGGCGATGTCCTTGGAAAGTGGCAGCTTGGCGATGGTGAGCTGGTATTTGATCGATCGCGCCTGCTTCTCGTTGATCTCGGCGTTGAGCAGGTCGCCGACGATGCGCTGGGGTTCATGCTGGCGTTTGACGGCAGTCGCCACGATCTCGTCGAAGGCAGCCTTCATGCCGTAAAGCTTGAGCTCGCCCATGAGATCGAAGATTTGGGTTCGTTCATCAGATGGTTCTCCGGAGGTTGTCATAGCGGGTACAATCGGCGATCGGCGCATGGCGGAGCGTCAGTGCGGCCGGCGTCATGATGTTGGCCGGTGGGGTGGGCTCACGTTCCCGGGCCAGGATGTTGAGAACGACATCGGCGGAATGGACGCCGTGACCGAGCGCTTCGGCACAGGCGGCTTCCACCGCGGGCAGACCGTCAGTCAGCACCGCGTTGAGGATGTCGATCATCTGCCGATTGCCATCGTCGGTGCTGGCAAGCCGGCGCCGGATCTGCTCGATCGCGGCTGGCAGCACCCAGTCCTTGAAGGGAGCGCCATTGCGCAAGGCGCCGGGTTTGCGAGCCAGCACCGGCACATAGTGCCAGGGATCGTAGGTCGTTTCGCCGCGTCCAAAGGATCGTGGATGCTCCGCAACGATCCTTCCATCCTGACGGATCACGATGCGGTCGGCATAGGCTTGGACCTCGACCGGGCGCCCAACTGCGCTGGCCGTGACCGAGTATTTGTTGTTGTCGGAGCGCACCAGGCAGGTCTTCGAGACCGACGCCGGCACCGCGTGGAAGCCGTCGAACCGGCCGGCATAGGGAACGAGCTTGGGGCGCTCGGCTTCGAAGACTTCCCAGATCGTCTGCTCGGCCAGCTCCGGGTGACGATGTGCCTTGGCATAGGTGATACATTTATCGAGCAGCCAGGCGTTTAGCTCGTCCAGGTTCTTGAACCGCAGCCGCGGCGTGAAGAAGCGCTCCCGGACCAACCCGACCTGGTTCTCGACCTGGCCCTTCTCCCAGCCCGAGGCTGGCGTGCAGGCAACCGGCTCAACCAGATAGTGGCTGCACATCTGCAGGAAGCGGCAAAAACTCTCGAAAGACGGGATCGCGGTAGAGCGGATTGTCCTCCTTGACCCGGGCGTGCACCGAAATGTTGACGACCGAAAGGGTGGTTTCCCTTACCACAGGCGCAAGGGTCGGAATTTGGCCGCCCCTGATATCCGGGACCTGTGCGCGCAGGGGCGACCACGCGATAGAGGCGCAAAGGAGCAAGACTGCGGCGAACCGTCGATCCTTTATTACTGATGAGTTCTTCGACATGGTGAGTAAACGAGCTGTAGAGGCGGAATTCCAACGTCCGGACGATCGCACGCTCGGACGTTGGAAAGTGTCAGCCATTGCGATTGATCGCGATACGGCGGACATTTCTGGCTTCGGCGGATTTCGGCGCGGTTATGGTCAGGACGCCGTTCTTGAACGCGGCCGAGACTTTATCCTCGTCGATGCCCTCCAGCGGGATACGCCGTTCGAATCGGCCATAGTACCGCTCGCTGAAACGACGTGCCTTGTCTTCCGATTCCGATTTTTTCTCGCCGGAGATCGAAAGAACGCCATTTGCGATTTCGAGACTGACGTCCTTCTCCTCCAGGCCGGGCAGCTCGGCGGTGATGCGCACCTCCTTATCCGTCTCATCGATGTCGAGCTGGGGCCAGCCGAGCCCGCTGAGTCCCCGGGTCGATCCCAACGATGCAAGATCGAGCCCGCGGAATACATCGTCGAACATGCGGTTCATCTCGCGATGTAATGTAAAAAACGGATTCACGTCGGCACCGCGGTGAATGCCGACCTCGCGCCCGCCGTTATTCCAGGGAATGAGATCCTTGATACCCATGATGTGTTCTCCTCGATTCAAGCGACTTCCGCCGCGAACCGCCGCGGAAGTCTGTTCTCGCTGATGCGAGCGTTACCTCGCGGTCAGGCCGCCTTGCCGTCGATCTGCCGGACGTTCGAAGCGGGCGAGCCGTCGATCGAAATCCGGCGCGGCTTCATGGCCTCGGGGACCTCGCGCACCAGCTCGATCTGCAGCAGGCCGTTGTCGAATGCGGCTCCCTTGACCTGGACATAGTCCGCCAGATTGAACTGCCGCTTGAAGGGCCGCGACGAAATTCCCTGGTACAGGAACTCGCGCTGCTGTTTTTCCGACTTCCGGCCCTCGACCGTCAGCACGCTTTGTTCTGCGGTGATCGCGATTTCATCGGCCGAGAAGCCCGCCACCGCCAGCGAGATCTGGTAGCGGTCTTCGCCCAGGCGCTCGACGTTGCAGGGCGGGTAGTTGTCCTCCGTGCCGGCCTGTTGCGCGGCGTCCACCAGGTCGAACAGGCGGTCGAAGCCGATGGTCGAGCGCCAAAGGGGAGCAAAATCGTAGGTAGTCCTCATAGCCAAATCCTCCATTGAGCAAGATGGGTACGAGCAGGCGTCGGACACCTCCGGCGCCCGTCTCCGCCAGGCCCCCGAAGGGCGCCCGGACCGCTCATCGCGGCACGCTAAAAAGTAGAAAAAGCAGATTCGATTTCAAGTGGGCGATCAAGTTCGTTTCAACGATTTTGAGCGACCGGGAATCCGCCGATATGGTTTTGCTCGCGGCCGCCCGGTATCCTTCCGGCCAGGTACGCGCAGAAACAGCTACAGCGTGTCCGGCTTTCGACGTCCGGCGAATTGGAGGGCATCCGGGATCCACCTCTCATGCTGCGTCCGCAACCTCACCCAGTTGCCAGTTGCAAAGATCAGTCGGCGTTAGCGATTCGGCTCCCTCATCGTGAACTCCGGGCGAAGCCGCACGCCCTGTCTCGAACATCGCAGCCTGCAAGGCGACAAGGACTGCTCCAGTCGCCGCGAGTGTGTTTGCCATCACGAGAAGAATGACCGACGGAGTAAACATGGCGACCGGTCCCAGTGATTTTTTGCAGGCTTAGGCCCGCGCCTCCCCCCGCTTCATTTCTTTCGCGCGGGAAGAGGGCGGGCCATTGGCTTCATGCCGGCTTGTCAGCATCGCAGCCTTTACCTTTTGAAACGCTCGCTCCTCGATCTGACGAACCCGTTCGCGGGATACTCCATATTCCGCGGCAAGTTCTTCAAGGGTCGTCGACTCCTCGTTCAGCCAGCGCGCTGTGAAGATGTTACGTTCGCGAGGGTTGAGCTTGGCGAGGGCATCAGCGAGGGCCTGACGACGATATTTGGTTTCCTGCTCCTCGGCCAAGGTGATCTCACCGGTCGGCGCGGGATCCACAAGCCAGTCCAACGTTTGTCCGGTTTCATCCTCGTCGTGGACAGGCACATTTAGAGAAACATCTCCACGCAGGCGCCGATCCATGGTAACAACGTCTCGCTCAGCCACCTTGAGACGCTCCGCAATCAGCCTGACCTGCTCCGGACGCAAATCGCCGTCCTGCAGCGCGGAGATCGCGCTTTTGGCTCTCCGCAGTTTGAAGAAAAGCTTTTTCTGGCTCGCGCTCGCGGCGATCTTGACCAGCGACCAGGACCGCAGGATGTACTCCTGGATGGAGGCCTTGATCCACCACATCGCATAGGTGGCAAGGCGAACGCCCCGATCCGGATCAAACCGCCTCACAGCCTGCATCAAGCCGATGTTTCCTTCCGAGACGATTTCCGCGATCGGGAGGCCGTAACCGCGATAGCGCATCGCTATCTTGGCGACCAGCCTGAGATGACTGGTGACCAGGTGGTACGCTGCGTTGCGATCCCGGTGTTCGCGCCAGCGCCTTGCGTAGGCGAGCTCTTGCTCGGGCTTGAGCAAGGGAAACTTACGGATCTCGACGAGATATTTCGACAGCCCAGCGTCGACAGACGGAGAAGGTAGAGCGGTAATGTTAAACATCTTATAAACCCCAAATTTGGACAGATTCCAACTGGCCTCGATCGACCGGCTCGTTCTCGCTTAGCCGAGGAGGCACGCGCGCGGCACAGGTGCGACTGCCAGTAAGCGGCTCGGCCTTGCGGAGAGCCGTCAAACAACAAAGCTATCAGGCCGCTTTGCGCTCGATCTGCTGGGCGTCGGGTGCGGCCAGATCGTCAATCGGGATCCGGCGAGCCTTCACGCCGTCCGGAATCTCCCGAACCAACTCGATCTGCAGCAGACCGTTGTCGAATCGTGCTCCCTCGACCCGGACGTGGGCAGCCAGACTGAACTGCCGCTTGAAAGGTCGCGACGAGATGCCTCGAAAGACGAAGTCCCGCCGTCCATTTTCGCCCTTGCGACCTTCGATGGTGAGCACGCTCTGTTCGACCGTCACGGTGATCTCATCGGGGGAGAAACCGGCCAAAGCCAGCGAAATCCGATACCGGTCGTCAGACAGGCGTTCTACGTTGCAGGGTGGATAGTTGCCTTCGCCGGCGGGGTGCCGGGCCGCGTCGACCCGATCGAACACGCGGTCGAAGCCGATCGTTGATCGCCACAGGGGGCTGATGTTGTAACGCCTCATAGCCAAATCCTCCAAGGAGCAAGATGGGTACGAGCAGGCGTCGGACACCTCCGGCGCCCGTCTCCGCCGGGCCCCCAAGGGCGCCCGGACCGCTTGTCGCGGCAAGCAAAAAACTAGCAAATCGACTTTTGGTTTCAAGCTGGAAACCGGAAATTTTTGTCCGAGGACTAACCCATGGTTACCGAGCGCGGGGCAGGTCTTCAAAGTTGGGCAAAGTCAACGGGAGCGGTGGGAAACGTCTCCAAAGCCCCACCAGACCCGTCGCAACGTCGGTAAATACGCCGCGGCAATATCGTGGCTGGGTTTCGATCGTCAGGCGTGTAAGCGCTGCAATTCCGCTTCGGCTAGTTCGACCAATCGGGTGAGCCGTTGGCGATGTTCTGCAGCGAGATCCTGTGCTTTGAAAAGTCGCCTGCAATGCTCGATTACTCTGCGTTGGGCTCTCAACCATGAAGGATCGGACCCTGGGGGGCCGCTCAAATACGAGCGTCTCAGGCGGGAAACGGACGCTGGTCAGTACGCCAGACATGATCGAATAGCGAGGGGAGCCGGCCGGGGGATGCGATCATCGCAATCGATCGAGATCGCATCCCGGTGAGTGAAATGAAACTAGCTGATTGCTGGTCTCTCCCTATTGCGGTCTTTCGGTATAAGCTTGATTCCCGATGGGTCCAGGGTCGGTGAAAGGAGTATGTCGACCTTCAACGTGTTCACACCGGCGCCCCGCGTCAACCAGGGCATCGAATCCAGATAAGGGATCGGCGGCAGCGCGATTGTCCCGAAAACCTGCCCCGACTCCGGCTTGCTGCGCGGGCCATCCACCCCCCAAACCGCAGCGACGGCAGGATCAGGACCGCTGTCATCGAGGCCGTGACAATCCCGCGGACCACGCGCTGTCCGAAGGCTTGTTTGCGGTTCTCCGCATGAGCGGAGACGATGGCTTGATCTCTGATCATCTCATCCTCCAATCGGTCGAATACTGATCCAGGCGATCGTGAGAAGGCTGAGGGCGAACATGAGCCAATGCATTACAGTCGCCCCGCTCTTGCGCGATCGAGATTGCATGCGTGTGCTCATCTGGGTCTCCTTGTGCTTTGCGTTCCTTTCTCTTTTGCTTAGTGGATGGGGGCCCGGCCGGTGGCGGCCGGGCTCGATCTGGACTAGAAATCCATCGGCGGCGCTGCGGGCGCCGGCTCGGACTTCTTCGGCTTCTCGGCGACCAGCGCTTCCGTCGTGATCAGCAGCGCGGCTACGGACGCCGCATCCTGCAACGCGGTGCGAACGACCTTGGCGGGATCGATCACGCCTGCCCTCGCCAGGTCCTGGTATTCGCCGCTGGCGGCATTGAAGCCCCAATTGTAGCTGGGGTTTTCAAGCAGCTTACCGACCACCAGCGAGCCGTCTTCGCCGGCGTTCTGCACGATCTGCCGCGCCGGCACCTGGATCGCGCGGCGCACGATGTCGACGCCGGCCTTCTGGTCGGCATCCGCGGTCTTGATGCCATCGAGCGCCTTCAGGGCGCGCAGCAGCGCGACGCCGCCGCCGGGCAGGATGCCTTCCTCGACCGCCGCCCTGGTCGCGTGCATCGCGTCGTCGACGCGATCCTTGCGCTCCTTGACCTCGACTTCGGTCGCGCCGCCGACGCGGATCACGGCGACGCCGCCGGCCAGTTTCGCAAGCCGCTCCTGCAGCTTCTCGCGATCGTAGTCGGAGGTCGTCTCCTCGATCTGCATCTTGATCTGGGTGACGCGGGCCTCGATGTCCTTCTTGGACCCCGCACCGTTGACGATGGTCGTGTTCTCCTTGTCGATCACGACCTTCTTGGCGCGGCCAAGCATCTTGAGCGTAACGTTCTCGAGCTTGATGCCGAGATCTTCCGAGATCGCCTGGCCACCGGTCAGGATCGCGATGTCCTCCAGCATGGCCTTGCGGCGATCGCCGAAGCCCGGCGCCTTCACGGCCGCGACCTTCAACCCGCCGCGCAGCCGGTTGACGACGAGGGTCGCGAGCGCTTCGCCTTCGACATCCTCGGCAACGACGAGCAGCGGCTTGCCGGACTGCACGACGGCTTCGAGCAGCGGCAGCATGGACTGCAGGGTCGACAGCTTCTTCTCATGGATCAGGATGTAGGGGTCTTCGAACTCGACACGCATCTTCTCGGCATTGGTGACGAAGTAGGGCGACACATAGCCGCGGTCGAACTGCATGCCTTCGACCACCTCGAGCTCGGAATCGAGGCTCTTGGCTTCCTCCACGGTGATGACCCCGTCGTTACCGACCTTCTGCATGGCGTCGGCAAGAAAGCGGCCGATCTCGATATCGCCATTGGCCGAGATGGTCGCGATCTGGGCGATCTCCTCGTTGGTGGTGACCTTCTTGGCATGCGCCTTCAAATCATTGACGATGGCTTCGACGGCAAGATCGATGCCGCGCTTGAGATCCATCGGGTTCATGCCGGCGGCGACGGATTTCGCGCCTTCCTTGACAATGGCCTGGGCCAGCACGGTCGCGGTGGTGGTCCCGTCGCCCGCGAGGTCGCTCGTCTTGGAGGCGACCTCTCGCACCATCTGCGCGCCCATGTTCTCGAACTTGTCCTCCAGTTCGATCTCCTTGGCGACGGTCACGCCATCCTTGGTGATGCGCGGCGCACCGAAGGATTTCTCGATCACGACATTCCGCCCCTTGGGGCCGAGGGTGACCTTGACCGCATTCGCCAGCGTATCCACTCCCCGCAGTACCCGGTCACGGGCGTCTGTGGAGAATTTCACCTCCTTGGCAGCCATGTTCGTTGCTCCTCTCTCCTCAATGACTGTCGGCTTCGCAAGTTGTGCTCAGGCGGCCTTCTTGACCGAGCCGGTCTTGTCGACTACGCCCAGAAGATCGCTTTCCTTCATGATCAAATAGTCCTCACCGTCGATTTTCACTTCAGTGCCTGACCATTTGCCGAACAAGACCCGGTCTCCCGGCTTGACGTCGATCGGGATCAACTGGCCCTGCTCGTTTCTGCCACCGGGGCCAGCGGCGATAATCTCGCCTTCCTGCGGCTTCTCCTTTGCGGTGTCGGGAATGATGATGCCACCGGCGGTCTTTTCCTCGGCATCGATGCGGCGCACGAGCACGCGGTCGTGCAGTGGGCGGAAATGCATGCGCATCCTCCATGTCAGTTCAGCGATGTCCAAAAACCGGGTCCGGGCAACCGGCCCCCGGGCGAAAACGACGTAGGATCCGAAAAACGGCCGTTCAAGAGGTCTTTGAAAAATTTTTGTCACTCCGGCCGTTCGAGTGCCAACCGCGGTTTGAACGGCCCATTTGGCTCGACCAGTTAATCGGAAAGCGTCTTGCATTTCTTGGCCTTCGCTCCGCACCTGACCGCAGTTTGAGGCGTCTGCCCAATGTAGAACACCACCAAGAACCACGAACATGGACGACTATCGCGACCTGGGGATTGCTGGTCTGGCGGTGCTGTGTGCAAGTCTCATGTTGGTCGCCGGCCTCCTGTTCATTCTGGGTTCGACCGATGGGTCAAAACCGGCGGAGATTGGCCCGCCAAGCCCGCAAATCGCTGCATCGAGTCCTTTGGAAATGGCGCCGGCGAAGCACCGTTCGATTGCCAATTTCAGATGAAGGCATAACCGAGACGTGGCGACGGGATGAAGCACCGGCGAGATAAACGCATGGTCTGCTAACCGATATCGAACTTAGCTCCGTTTGGGGCTGCGCTCTTCAGCGGTTCAGGACCCAAAGGACCAGGCTGAGCACCGCGCTCAAAATCAAACACGTCATCAACGGGAAATAGAACGTCATACTTTCGCGTTCGATCACGAAGTCCCCGGGCAAGCGACCCAAACCAATCCGGCTGAGATAGGGCCACAGCAGGCCCGGCCGCCAAACTTACAACGCCGAGAGTAATCAGAAAGCGCGACATCGTTGCCGATCCTCCGGACGTGAAGTTCAAAGTCGTTACGGAAAGCCATGGGATCAGCGCTGCTTCTTTTCCTGCTTTCGCTTGGCCTTCATCACGTCCGCTTGAGTGCGATAAGCCTTTGCCAAGTTCAAGAGGCTTTCAGAGATTTCCGCATCAGCGGTCACTCTCGCCTCCGCTCGGCTTTGTCGGCCTGCTTGCGCAAGAATTTGGTTGCCTTTGCCATGGCGAACCCCGCACCGCGAATGAACATCAAACTCTGACTATCCTTCAAGATCCATGATCACGCTACCTCTGTTTCGCAAAGATAGGCGAGGCGCCTCGCCGTGAGCAGGCCGACCACCGCTCGAAGTCAGCCTGCCTTTCTGTCGACATGCTCGAAGGATGCTGCCGTAATCTGCGGCTCCCCGAGATCGAGTAGCGCGTCGATCACTCCTGGAGATGGGAAGGCGTCCCCAGCAAGTTGCCGTTCGAGTACTCCGTCTCAATCTGATAGGCATCAAGAGCCCAGCGCCACAGGATGTCGCGCTTTCGCGTCGGCGACAGATTGCTATCCAGCAGCACCTGTTTCGGATCTGCGTAGCTCTCGGCAGGTTCAGCTCCAGGCCCGAACCCGTGGCGCATCATCTCCGGTCCAAGTGTCCGCTCGGCCCATTCCGGCCGCCGGCGGCGCTGCTGGCTGGCGGCTCGGCCCTCAACCTCGGATTGTCCGAAACCAGGCGCGGCTTCGACCCCTGCGCCGCCAAGCCGTGCACCCTGTATTGCAGACCGTGGCGGCGCGCATATGTTATGGCGGCTTCGGCGGACGGGAACGAAAGTTCGACCTGAGAGAGAGTATCGTCATCGCCGGTCCAACCCATCAGGGGTTCGATGTACGGGGCCGAGTGGCGCTCGAAACGCAGCGTCCAGCGCTGGGCGCGCGCACGTCCCGAAGTCATCGGCGAGGGGGCAGGCTTGTAGATCACGGCCTGCGCATCCGCCGGAAATACCGACTTCGTCACCGGCGTCTCTGGAACGGGCCGACGCGCCGCAAAGTCCGAACGAGCCGATAAACGCGCGATGTTCATGAACGCCTCCTTCGAACCAGGCGGGCGGGGGGCGGCCCCCCGTCCGCTTCATCTTACTTTCCGTTGATTGCGATCCTTTTCACCTTGCGCTGTGCCGCAGCTGACTTCGGCAGCGTGACGGTGAGGATCCCGTCCTTGAAGGACGCGGCGACTTCATCCTGCTCGACGTCGTCGACTGGAATGCGCCGCTCGAAACGCCCGTAGTGGCGTTCGCTGAAGCGACGCTCCTTGTCTTCCGCTTCGCTCTTCTTCTCGCCGCTGATCGTCAGCACGTCGTCGGCAAGTTCGACCTCGACGTCTTTCTGCTCGATGCCGGGAAGCTCGACGATAACCTTCACCTCCTTGTCGGTCTCGTTGAGCTCGACGCTGGGCCACCCCATCGCCGCCGGCGGGGCGAACCGGCCGATATCGACGCTGCGGGATACGTCGTCGAATAGCCGATTCATCTCGCGATGCAGCGAGAGAAACGGGTTATCTCCCCCGGTACGTCGCGCAGGCAGATTGCGGGGGTCGCGGTTCCATGGAATGAGTTCGCGTAGTGCCATTTGTGGTCCTCATTTCTTGGTTTTGATCGTCAATCGACCAGCCGCGCAGCGGTTCGCTGGCTGCCAGCCAGTCTCAGGCCGCCTGCGTCCGATCGCTCTTCTGGTGGTCATTGCCGGCAACGTCGATCGCGATTTGACGTGGCTTCAGCGACTCCGGCACTTCCCAAGCCAGGGTAATCCTGAGCAGGCCGTGTTCGAACGTCGCGTTCTTGACCTGGACATAGTCGGCCAGGTTGAATAAACGACGGAAGGGCCGGACGGAGATTCCTTGATACAGGTAGTCGCGTTCGTCCTCGTCGGTCTTGCGGCCTTCGACCGTGAGCGTCGAGCGCTCTGCGGTGATCGCCACGTCGTCCGGGGTGAAGCCAACCAGCACCAGCGAAATCCGGTACTGGTCCTCGCTGGTGCGCTCGATATTGTACGGCGGATAGTGTCGCCGTTGTCTACCGTGTCGTTCACCCGGTCTAACAGGCGGTCGAACCCGATGGTCGAACGCCAAAAGGGTGATAGATCGTAGGTTCTCATACCACATCCTCCTCTGAGCAATATGGATAGGAGCAACATCGGGTTCTGCCCGATGGCCTCTGCCGGACCCGAAGAGGCATCCGGCGCCACGCTGCGCGTGGCCGCAAAAAAAACTAGGATGCGGCGATTTTGTTTCAAGGGGAGCGTAAGACCCGAAAAGCGGCCGAAGTAACAAAGTATAGGTTCGCATTCATCACCGCGATGACCCAGCAGTTATGGGAGAACGATCGATTGCGCTCCTGCCATCCTCTCGCGGAGCGGAGCAGCGCCCACGCAAAGCAGACTCACGTAGTCGCGTGAGCGGCCTAATGTCAGTCAATGCCTTCGCGCCGGACGCTGAAGATCGAGGATGCCCTCCTCGTCTACTGCGAGTTCATCGCCCTCCAGATGTCGAAGAAGTAGCGTTTCATCGTTCGGAAGAAATTAGGTTGCACTGCGCTAGGGGCCTTGGCGGCGACGCAACTGCGCGGCTCCCAACATGAGAGACATGGAGATAAAATCACAAATCGAACGTCCCTCCAATCGACATTCTGTTCAAGCTCAACACCGTCCTTTCCAACTTGCCCGCCTAGGTCGAGCGTTCTTTGGATCCTTCTGGCTCGTCATTGTTGTCAATTTGGGATTGGAGGACTCTTGATTAGTGCTCGACCAAATGCGCCGATCATTGCTGCCGCCTCATGATCTCCACGATCATCGAGAATGCGATGAAGCGTCTTTGCACTCTCTTGGAATAGGGTCAAAAGCGATGGGTCCCGTTCGCACAAGACCCCTGCGATACACAGCGCAAGGGCTTCCGTACCCATCTTCGCTTGAGCTAACGGATCTGCTGCCATCTTCTCTTGCCTTCATCGACAGTTTCGCGGTGGTATACCGTCGGAACCCCGGACTCAGTTTGTGTGACGACGCTCGCTCTTGGAGGCGATCAAGCCCTTTAATTCCTCGACAAGACGCCGCCTGATGAAGTTGCGTTCGGCGTCAGTCAGTTGAGTGTCCAACAGCCGCCGGTACCGCCGAACATTTGCTTCGCGTGTCCACCGAGCATCGGCGCGAGATATTCTCAACGGCCGACGCCGCCTCGTCGCAGCATGCCGTTCCGGATCGGAAACAGCGCAAACAAGTTTGCTGAAACGAGGCGGCGGCATCGCCATTCCGCCGCGAGGCGGCGGGTCATTCTCCTCGTCCAAACGCTTCAGCGCGGCCAGGATGTCGGCAAGGCACAACCTATGTGGGATGCCGGGCACCTCCCGAAGAGCCGGCTGGGACTCGACGGCGTACATATCCGACGCCCAGGACGAGAGGATGACGCGTTTCTCGTCTGTCGAAAGCCGAGCATCTTGCAATACATCTCCGGGTGAATTGTAGTGAGATACCGGATGGAAAAGGGGATCAATGATGTTGGCATTCCGATTGACATGGCTCATGTCGTGTCTCCTATTTCTCCTTTCGTCCAGAGACGGGTTGATACGAGTTTAGGATGAGGTCGGCGACGTTTACGCGCCACCGACCTCAGATGTCATTTGCTATTGATCGCAATACGCTTGACGCTCGATCTCGATTGCTCGGACTTCGGTAGCGTGACGGTGAGGACGCCGTTCTTGAATTCGGCTCTCGCCTTGTCTTCTTCGACGCCATCAAGCGAAATCTGTCGCTCGAAAGATCCGTAGTATCGCTCGCTGACGAACTTGGAATCGTCGTTGCGTTCGGCTCTCCGTTCACCGCGAATCGAAAGGACGCCATGGGCGATTTCAACCTGAACATCCTTTTCGCTAAGGCCGGGGAGTTCGGCAGAAACCGCGACCTCCTTGTCGATCTCACTCAGTTCCAGGCGCGGCCAGCTAAACCGACCTTCCATCAACGGAGTGTTGACGCGGCCGAATGAGTCGAAGCCGCGGAAGGCGTCATCGAACAGGCGGTTCATCTCGCGGTGGAGAGCGAGAAACGGATCGAACTCCTCGCGTCTGGTTGAGAGTTCTTGACTTTTCGTCCAGGGAACAAGATCCCGAATACCCATGATTCCTCCTTGACTTGACAAGCAGGTGGTTAGCGCGGACGCCTATTGTCCCGCGCGTGATTGACATGAAGCGGGCTCAGGCCGCCTTCTGCGTGATCTGTCCGGCAGGAGTGCCGCTTCCGATGGCGATGCGTCGAGGCTTCATGGCCTCGGGGATTTCGCGCACCAGTTCGATCCGCAGCAGACCGTTGTCGAACATCGCGGTCTTTACTTGGACGTAGTCGGCAAGGTTGAACCGCCGCTTGAACGGGCGCGCCGAGATTCCCCGATAGAGGAATTCGTGCTGGTCGTTGTCGCTCTTGCGCCCCTCTACAGTCAGTACGTTCTGCTCGGCCGTCACGGAAATCTCATCCTGACTGAAGCCGGCCAGTGCCACCGAAATCTGGTAACGGTCCTCGCCGAGTCGCTCGATGTTGTAGGGCGGGTAATTGTCTTCGGACCGATGCTGGGTTTCGTCGAGAAGATCGGAGAGGCGGTCGAATCCGATGCTCGAACGCCACAGGGGAGTGAAATCGTATGTCCTCATAGCCAAGTCCTCCTGAGAGCAAAATGGATACGAAGGAGCGCAAGACACACGGTGCAAGACACCTGTCCGGCGCCCTGTTCGCTCTGCCGAGCCCAACCTGGCGCCCGGCACCCGCCCGAAGGCGGCAAAAATCCAATTAGAAAAGCGGCATTCAGTTTCAAGGGCAGCTGGAAAAATTTTTGGCTTCCGGCCCGCGTCAGAACCAGCGGACCGGCTTGCGCTCAATGGGCAAAGCTGAGCCGCCCAACTGATTGTATTCCCTGGCTTTGTCTCGAATTTCGTTCGACGTCATATGCCGGATTCGGTCATGCGCGACAATGGCAAGGGTCGGACGATCAGCCCGCATAGTAGCCTCGGCGGGAAGCTCTCCAGCCGGTTGCGCGAGGGTTTTCCTGCCCGTCGGAGTCCCTGCCGGCAGCTGGCCGTGACAGAATCTCAGCCCGCCAATCCGGGCAATTCGCTCCGAAGGCCCGTCATTATGAAGTTCACGCCTATCGCCGCTACGATGAGCGCCATGATGCGGGTTATGACGTTAATTCCGGTCTTTCCCAGGAATCGCTCAATCGCCGCTGCCGACCAGAGTGTTACCCCAATCAGTAATGTTGCACTGATCGAAGCCGCGGCAAGCAGGGCCTTCGATAGCCAGCCAGGATTATCATTGGAGAGGGTGATGATGATGCTCACTTCGGCTGGGCCGACCAGCAACGGGAATGCAAACGGCGTTATCGCCATTCCATGAATATCCACCTCACTGCGGTCCACTCCGCTGGATGATTGTATGAATTTCCCATACTGGGCCTGAAACATCTCGAGCGCGATGACCAGCGCGAGCAACCCACCCGCGATACGGAAGTCGTTGAGACCGACGTTGAAAAAACCCAGGATCTCCTTGCCGAGCACGGCCGCGCCCACGAAGAAAACCGCGACCGCCGTGCAGGCCAAAACGATAATGCGATGGATATTCGCGCTTCCGGCTTGCCGCGTGATCGCCAGAAAGATTGGAATGGCCCCGACCGAATTCGTCAGCGCGTAGAGCAGCATCGTGATTCCGATGAACTGATTCCAAAGCATGGTCGTGGTCCACCGCGGAGAAGCCGCGCCCCGCACCCCTCAATCCCTTTCGATGGCAATCTGCGACTCAGCCGCGAGGCCAGCCAGCGAACTCATCATCGTACGACGCAACGCTTCGTCTGAAACGTCAGCGGATTTCCATACGATGATCCGTGGCGCCTCGCTACGACCGGTCCAAACGAGGCTGTATTTGCGGATCAAGCCGCCCGACTTGATGCTTTCAAGTGCCTCAGTGAGTAAATCGTGAAGCTGCGCCGTCATGACGAGATCCCTGGCGAAATGCCTACCATCAGCACTCCAGGTCAGTCGATTCCAGTCCGTAACATCGCGCGAGCGAGCTCGAGTTCACTAATTGCCTGGCGCAGCGCCGTGCGGGCCGCGCTTTTGTCACCGTTCGCGCAGGCGGCGTTCAGCTCGGCAAGGTACTGACGAGCCCGCTCAGCGTGCGTCGCAAGATCTCCGGCACCTGCAAAGCTCGATCCCCGTTTCGTGTCCATAGTCAATTGCCTCCGACCGAAGATCCGTCAGCAACGTGAAGCTTGCTCACAAAGACGATAGGAGCAAACTCGGGCATTTCAAGGTTTCTCGCCCAAGGCTCCGGCCTGGAGAGCTAGTCGCGGGCACGAGCCTCTGGCTGCCAGGTCATCGATCGCAATGGCACGGCTGCTGAGCCCGCGCCGCACGGGTAGGCTCAGCACTCTGTGTTCGGATTCGTGAAACTCAGCGAGTAAACGTCCTCTATGACGCGACGCTCGACGTCTAAGCGGTGTTCGATTGCAAACCACTTGAGATCACCGAACCCGAAATCCTCGCAAACGGCTCCTTCTGGCGAGTAATGGTTCGGGGGCTGCCTCATATGCCGTTGAGGCTTCCGTCGCAGATCCGGCACTGCTGGGCCTTTAGGCACGCCATGACGGTCGCCAATCCGCCGAGCGCAAAACGCACTAGATGTTCGTAAGGCCGTCCTTGCTTGAGCGCGGATAACTTGAATGGACAACCATGACCGTCACCCGATCACGGCTTGCTTAAGGCTGATCGCCACCGCAAGCCAGATCGCGAGGGCGGCGAGGGTGGCCTTCGACGCTGACCAGTCAGCCCGTATCAGCAACTCTCAAACAACCAAACTATAAGCTGGCAGCGCGATCGAACCGAGGATCATCGAGCGTCCTTCGATCGCAACATAGTCACCACCATGTTTCCAGAAGGTAAGGCCGAGCGTTGCGAGTGCAACGGAGGGCGCGGCACTAAACAACCCTGCGAAACTCTTGGCCGCAATACGTCGCCTATGATTGCAAACAGGGAGACGACCAGACCGCCAAGCAGAAAACGCAGCGCGGAGTCCACCGCTCCTCCTTGCTCATGGCTCCGAGGGCAATCCCGGCATCAGCAGGTCGTCACCGGCACTGCATCGGCAAGCCAGGCCGACTATCGAGCCAAACGCTTGATGGTTTTTGCCGCACGGCCGGGGCCATGCCATCCGAGAAATTTCAGATCCTTGTTCTCCAGCGCATTCGTCGCCCGAGGAAATTGCTCGAGATCGTCGCGCGCATGGGAAGGGAGCTTACGGATATCCCTGAGATCTGTTTCGAGCGGGGAGCGAACTGGCACTGCAAATACGCGGTCATTCCGCTCCTTCTTGCCCTTGCCTTTCTGTTCGACTTCAAGAATGCCGACCGGGTGACAGCGCAGCACGACGCCCGGATAGGTTTGCGTCATGCAGGATCAGCACGTCCAGCCGATCGCCGTCCTCGGCCTTCGTCGAGAGAATGAAGCCCCAATCGTAAGGATAGGTCAAACCCGCCATCAGCGGCTTCGCTAGAGCAAAAACGCCAAGCTTGGGATCGAAATCGAGCTTGCACGAGCTTCCGCGTGGCGTTTCGATAACGGAAAAAATATTGTCCTTGTCGGCCCAACTCGGCAGTTTTGTCAAATCGGTCATGGCGACCGTCAACTACGAATTGGTGCAGACAGAGGAAATGGGCCTGGCGAATTCTCCTCCAGACCGGCGGCGATCAAGCGGCGGTGGAGGCCTTCTTGTTGACGCCCTTGCGCAAGGCAACCGTGTTCAGCTTGGTGTTAGCCGCCTTCTCTTCGTTCAGGTTCGTGGTCAGGAAACGCACGATATCGTCGTGGCCGAGTTCTTCCGCCCAGGCAATCAGGGTACCGTAGCGGCAAATCTCGTAATGCTCGACGGCTTGCGCGTTGGCCACGATGGCCGCATCGAGCACGGTCTTATCCTCGATCTCGCCGGCTGTTTCGTCCGCCTCCTCGATCAGACCGTCGATCGCGGGACATTGCGCTCCGCTCGGCGCCTTGCCGAGCTTCTGGAAGGCCTTCTCAAGACGCTCGATCTGCTTGTTGGTTTCCTCGAGATGATTTTTGAGCCCGGTTGCCAGATCACGGTTGGTCGCCTTCTCAATCATTTTGGGCAATGCCTTCGTGATCTGTTGCTCGGCGTAATAGATGTCCTGAAGCCATGCAGCAGGAGGTCATCCATCGTCTTGATGTCTTTTGTGAAAAGTCCCATAGCGTTGCTCCTCGCTCTTAAAGCGAGGGAACGCACGCTCGAGGCGCTGGTTCCTATGCGCCAACTGTCGCAACTAATGCCGCGCAATTCGTATGCCTTCCACAGGCGCGCCTGGGACAAAAGGAACCTTGCTACCAAGCAATCGTTTTGCTTTTTTGCGGAGTTTTTGCATGGTCAGCACCTCGCTCTGGATGGAGACAGAAATCTTGCCGGAGGCGGGTGCGCTCAAAGGCGATGCACATTGCGATGTAGCCATCGTCGGCTCAGGGATTGCCGGGCTCTCGACCGCCTACGAACTCTGCAAGCGCGGCCAGTCGGTCATCGTTATCGACCGCAAGGGCATCGGCAGCGGCATGACGGCGCGCACCTCGGCGCATCTGGCCCCTCTTTGCGACGATCTGATGAGTGAATTCAAGAAACTGCGCGGCATTGAAGCCGCCAAGCTATTCTACGAAAGTCAGGCTGCCGCCGTTGATCGGATCGAGGAAATCCAGGCAAGCGAGAACATCGCCTGCGACTTTCTTCGTGTCGATGGGTATCTCTTTCAGGGCAACGGCATGCCGGCCGATGTACTCGATGAGGAATTGGAAACGGTTCGCGCTGTCGGCGCGCCGGTTCACCGACTGGTCGGAGTGCCGCTCAAAGGCTGCGAGGAACGCCACGTCCTGCGCTATCCGCGGCAGGCAAGATTCCACCCCCTCAAGTATCTCGCTGGACTTGCGGCAGTTTGCGAGCGCAGCGGCGTCCGTTTCTTCGCCAATAGTCCCGTCGAAGAGGTTGCGGGACATGACAGCGCCGTCACGCTGCGAACCGCACACGGGCAGATCACGGCCGGTCATGCCGTGATCGCGACCAATGCCTCGATTGCCGACCGCTTTCAGCTTCATTCAAAGGTCGCCCCCTATCGCACTTATGTGATTGCTTTTGCGATTGCGCGCGGTGAACTTCCGGACGCGCTTTATTGGGACACTGAGGATCCCTATCACTACGTGCGGCTGCAAACGGAGTCGGATGATCATGATGCCGTTCTTGTCGGCGGCGAAGATCACAAGAGTGGCGCGGCCGATGATGCGGAGAAGCGTTTTGCGCGGCTGGAGGGCTGGGCGCGCGAACTGATCCCCGCGCTTGGCAAGATCACGCACCGCTGGTCAGGCCAGGTTCTCGATACGATCGACTATGCGGGCTTCATCGGCCGCGAACCCGGCAGCGAGCGCATCCACCTCGCGATGGGCGATTCAGGTCAAGGGTTGACACATGGTGTGATGGGCGCGATGCTGAACACGGCCCTTATTCTAGGCGGGGATCACGCCTGGAAGTCCGTATATGCGCCGGATCGTAAACCTCTCGCGGCCGTCAGGAATTTTCTGCGCGAGAACCTGACCATCTTGCAAAATCTCGCTGAGTATGTAGCTCCCGGTGAGATTACCTCGCTTGAGGAGCTTGAGCAGGGTAGGGGCGCCATCCTGCGTCGGGGTCTCGAGAAGGTCGCCGCCTACCGGGACAAGGGCGGTGAACTCCATCTTCATTCGGCCAGTTGCACCCATGTCGGTTGTCATCTCCACTGGAACAGCTTTGAGACCTGTTGGGACTGTCCGTGCCACGGCTCGATTTTTGCGCCCAATGGGCAACCGATCAATGCACCGGCCGTGTCTGCCTTGCGATCCCTGAAGGAGTAGTAGTGGACGACGATCGGTTCGAGCAACGCGGCGGTAGTTTGCCAGGCCGCTTGATCGCGCTGTTGTCTATGATGGAGGACTATTGACCGAACTGGCCCGCCAGGGGCGGCTGGTCGAAGAGATCGTAGATCAGTGAACAGTGCGACTGTGGTTGCTGAACCGAGTTCCGTGATGTTTCCGATATTGGCTGGTCGGCGATCTCCTGCTGTGCGGGCGCAGCGAACCGTTGCGTGCCTATGAACCGCTCACCCCGGCGTAATTCGAGGCGCCAGCAACCGCACAATACGCGCAGGCGTTCGCCAAGCTCGAGGCCGACGCTTCGGCCATGCCGGCCTTGGCCGCGCTGGTCGGAGTGCATGCCGACGACCCCTCGCTGGCTTTCACCTCAAGCGGCTACTCAACGGAGCGAAGGGCCCTCGCATACAACTCGGCTAGGCCGTGGACGCTCCACCGGCTCCCGGGGCAATGCAGGCTCCCCACGCTTGCTGCTCGACGGTGGCTTGTGGACTTGAGCCGGCCATCGCGGTGGCCTTACTGATATCTACAGGACTATGGAGTTCCCTACGTGGTTCGCCGCAAGCGGTGCTTGGTGCTGCATAGTCATGGGCAGAAGGGTTCGTATTCCATAATTCCCGATGGGCGAATCCGGACCTATGACGCCTGTGCCTCAGGGCAATTCAGTTTGCATTGGCTTCGAGTAGTCGGCGGCCGGCGACAGCAATCAGTCGATAAAGAGAGGCGGCAGACTTAATGCGGCCCTCTCTCTTTGATTCAGCAAAGTCACCACCAGTGGCGGTGATGATGCCGCCAACCGTAGTGATGGCCCCGGTACCAGCCATAGTGACGACCGCGGCCCCAACCGTAATGATGGCCGCGACCGACGTGATGACCCCAGCCGTGTCCATGTCCCTGTCCGCCTCTGACCTGAATGACTTCACCGTCGGCGCTACCCAGTGCATGTGGCGTTGCCATCGGCATGGCTGACGCCGACAACATCGGCGCGAGCGAAAAAGCACAACCGATAAATGCGATTGCCAAGAGCCTGTTCATTAAGAGTGTCCTCCCTTTTTTGAGCGATAACCAAGCAGATTATCATTCGCGTGTTGTAATGCTCCGTGAACGGTGCGTTCACCTACGGTTCATGATGCTGCGCCTCGGCGCACTCGTATAGCCTACCAGACGCTTACAAGAATGGCGGTCGGGACCTGGTGAGCGATATTAATGAACGTCGTTCGGATCATCCAGTTGGTTGCCGGGGCTCACTCTGGAGGACTAAACGAAGCGCACAATCATCGCCCTTTCTGCAGCCTGCCTTATGGCTTCGAGTACCGCCGTATTCGCGCAGGGAGTCTCGAGCAAGTCACCAGGTCATGAGATGCAGGACAAGGGCTCCAAAAAAGGTAACCCCGGTGCTTCAGGCTATTCGCCTGGACAGGAGATGCAGGCAAAAGGCTCGAAGGCTGGCAGCCCCGGAGCATCGGGATACGCGCCTGGTCAAACGACTGGGTCCAGCTCTGGAATGAACTCAGGTGGTTCGACCAGGTCGAAGTAACCGGTTTGCGGGTCGTCTCAGCGTTCGGCTGTGGCGACCCGCGTTACCTTGGCCTAGGACCCGCGGCGCGGTGGCAAACGTTAGACCAAGAAGCGTTGCTCTGAGCCGCATCGCGGCTTCGCTGCGGTTCGTTTCAACGGCAACGTCGACAGCGTAACGGCCTTCCGCGATGAGCAGAATGCTGTCTTCAGCAGGATCCCAGGGGCGGTTCTTTGGCATTGTGATGCAAATCAGTCTTTGAGGCAATTTCGTAGTGGCGAGCCTTCTCCAGCAGCGCGTCTCTGACTGGACCGGACGGAAGAAGAGCGGCCTGTCTTCGCACTTCCTGTGCGCACTCAGCGCTGAGTTCCTGTTCTTTCGTCACCGTTCGCCTCCAGCTCCTTGCGTACAGACGCGGCCGAATTCCCGACTTTATCGATGACCATACGAAGCTCCTAGTTCGAGACACCGAGCGCGTGAGCCCAGCATTTCGTCTGGGCAGGCGCATGCAGCTTGATCTTCGAATGCTCGTATCCGTCCGGCAAAGGCCGCCTTGCCGAATGATGCGTGTTGTTGAGAACTGTCCTTATGGACAGTGATAGGCGCAGTGCCCAAGTCGAACAGCTTGAGGTGGTGGACACGGGCCGCCGGCGGCGCTGGTCCGAGGATGAGACGCTCAAGATCGTCCTGGAGAGCTTGCAGGCGCCGCGCCAGGTCGCGGCAACAGCGCGTCGGTATGGCGTTTCGCACTCATTGCTGCTGCGATGGCGACGCTCGTTTCGGCCGGAGCCAAAGGATGCGGCCAATCAGCCTGGCTTCGTACCGGCGATGGTGGTCGCGGAATCAGGTCCAACGCCTTGTCCAGTCGCGCCGGCCAGCAGCGGCGGGTCGATCGAGATCGAGTTTGCGACCGGAGTTCGGATACGGATCATGGGTGCGGTCGACGCGGCGACACTGAAGGCCGCCGTGGCAGCGCTGGCAGATGGACGGCCGCGGTGATCCCATTGCGTTGGACGTGCGGGTGTGGATTGCGACCAGCCACACCGATACCGGATCATCCCGCCAAGCGCATTGACGAACTTATGCCCTGGAATTGGCGATCTCAGAACTCACCCACGCCGCATAGCGCGATCATCTTCTGCCTAAAACAGCCTAGCCGGGGCCTTCGCCGCATGCGTACGGCTGTACTCGGCATGGAACACCTGCATCTTTGGCGGCGAACTGGCGGGCCATCTCGGGCGGAATTTCAGGTTATCGGCATGCCCGGAAGATAGGTATCCGGGACCGATTGTGGTCGCTTTTGGGAGTGGCCTGTTTTGGAAGTGAGCAATTTTGCTCAGACACCACGTTGCGGGTATGCAATTCATGAATCACCGGGGTTTTGCAAACCCACCCGGGGCTGGGAAGCCGCTGCCCGCGACACATTAAGCGGGTGGCGTTTTTCCACATACGGCAAACTTGATCGCCCCGCCCACCTTCCTAATAGAAACGGCCCCAGCGCGTTGGAACGAACGCTGAGGCCGTCTCACTGCGCCGCTGAGTGGATCTAATCCCCGTCCTTAGCTCGCCTCCTGATGATCGTTAGTCGCGCGCTCACCGCAGCCTCAGTTCGTCCTAGCCTTTGGGCGATCTCCCGCTGCGTTAAACTTGTCTCTCGAACCAATCGTAACAATCGCTCCTCATCCTCTGGTGACCACGACTTCGCAGGCAATACGCGCTCCGAAATTGCAAAAGAAACGGCCCCAGCACCTTTGGGGGCCCGGTTGGCCGGTGCTGGGGCCGGTCACTTGATCCGCCGATTTATCTCTTGGAGGTGTCGGCAGCCTCGATACTGCGTTACCCACTGATCCTCGTGCAATAGCGCGCGTGCAACAGTGTCCTAGTTCCACGCAAGGAGTGCCCTAACTAGGACAGCACCTCCGGGCCGGTCTTACGAATCCGCAGCGGATGCCCCGGTGGTGGGTGCACGGGGCCTTGCCTTGCACGGTAGGGGTTCTCAGCTTGGATAGAGCCGAGACTTGAAATAAAACTCTCTTCGGCAATCTGGTCAGGGGACGGGAAAAAGCGGCAAATTGTCTCGTCAGGAATCACATGAGTTATTTTCGGGACCGCACGTCGTTTGGGATGATCCAAACGACGGGGCAGGTGAATTTCATTTCGTATTTTTTCGGCCCTAGTAACGGCGATCGCTGCCACTCGGTGGACAGCGGTTCGGCGATCCAGATTGGCCCCAGCATGATCCGGATGCTGGGCCTTCTTTTGAACAGCAACCAAGCGCGTGCAGTGGCGTTGATCGCCGTGTTCGGTGTCGCACCGCTACCGGCGCTGAGACGCCCAGCTACACATTGGCCTCAGCTTTCATAGCTGGGCCCGTTTCTTTCCGGGAACAAGCAGCAGTCCACGAAGTTTAATTCTCCGCTACGATGGAGTGGGATTACTTACGGCCCCAGTGCTCCCCCCGGCCCTGGGGCCGTCCTTTCCAGGTCGACCGTGACGGAAGAACACCGCGATTGGACTCTCATCGCCGTATTCCTGGGCATTGCCGCCGCAGTGCTGATACTTGATGTTATGTTCTAAGCCTTGACGACTATTCGAATAGGTCTTTCCCGGACTGCGGTCATTCTCACGAACGTCCCGCTCTCGTGATACTCGAACCAGCCCTGATCTTTGGCGTACTGCACGCCTGCCCAATATTCCGCAGGCGTCGCCTTATCCTGGAAAATCATCGGATAGTTGATCTTCTCGATGTAGATTCTGCCATCCTGAATCGGTTCGAAAGCTCGAGCGTGCTCCATGATCCTGCGGGAGCTTTCTCGGGGTCGGAGTAGGGGCCGTCACCGACGAATTTCATTTCTTATCTTAGGTTGGCTTGGACGGGGCAGGGACGCGATTCTCCATTCGTTATAGTCGTAGAGCCCAGCCCAGTGATGAACAAGCTTTCCGCATTGCCGGCAATCGAAGGTCCCGGAAATATTGGTATGGGTTGCGCTTCGTTCCTGGATCGCTGAATAGACGATGCCGCAGCCAAGGCAGGTGAAATGAACGGTGACGGGAGGCGCCATAATGCCTCTTTAACAATCAAGCTCAGTCAGCGTTCCTCAGATCGGCCGAACCGTCCTTCCGCGTCCTCTTGAGATCCGCCTAGCCGCCTAATCGCCATTCGCTAGTTCTTCGGGTGATATTCGGCGATCTTTATAGGACCGTGCCACAGTTGGACGGTGCAATCCTGCGACCGGGCTTCACAGAGGCCAGCATCCAAACATGCGCGCCCGATATGATTGGGGCACTATGGCTGTGTGCGCCTGGATGGTGCTGACCCTGCTGGCGCTCATTGCTGTTTTTTGGCCCAGGCTTCACCGCGGATCGTCACGATTGAACGGACCCGTCACAGATCTTTAGCGCGTTCCCATCCTGGCCTGCGGGAAGTGAGGCCGTACATCGGCGCCGCGCCTGCCGCAAGCCATGCAGGTGAAGTGGGGCTCGAGGTCGGACAGGCGCGCGCGATCCGGCCACTGATCGACCTTGTCCGGCGGCAGCTCGACGGAATGGCTGCAGCGATGGTCGGAGCAAAAGACGAGGAGGCCGCGGGCGCCGGGCTGGCGCATTTCTCCCAGGGTGATCTTGGACTCAGCCATGGCGGGCACCGGCCATGACGATGGGGCGGAGAAGGGGGACACCGGCTCACTCATCTTGTAGATTGAGTGCTGTCTCCGCGGATGAATTCGCGAAGTTTTTGCACCATCTCATTGGCAGTTTTTTGATTGATCAGAAAGTCGTAGTGCCCGACCGGGGTCACGTGAATATGCCAGTCTCTGAATCATCGTCGATTGCCAGCACTCCGGAGGCATGAACTTGGATATCCTCCAAGTCGTTAGTGAAGTTGAGCGCAGGATCGTTATTTTCGTTGTTTGCCATCTGCGCAGGCTATCAGAACACAGCGCGCGAGTCTCAGGTCTATGGCCTTCGAAACGGCACCACATCCCCGTCCGCCGCTCGAATTGCTACCCTTGCTCTCTCAAGCGCATCGAGCCTGAGCTTTAACAAGCGTATCAGCGACGCCCTGACGGTCTAGCTCGCGGACGATTGCCTCGGTCACCTTCATCAATCGCTGTTTCAGCGTCGGTCATGTGCATGGGTTATGAGGGTGGGGCGAAGGAAAAAAAGCAGTTGGGAGATGGGCGGGGACAGGCCCGGCCATCCCTGTCGGCTGGTCAGTTCAACTTCTTCGGCGAAACGTAAGAGATCAACTTAGGCAAATACTCGAGTGTCGTGCCGTACAACGTCGAAAGCCGTCATTACGGATTCAAACACCAAGCGCCAATCGCTTTGCTCTAGCGCCTGAAAGGCCGTCAAGAAGGTCGGCACCAGTCGGAAGCGGGTTGAGCGTCGGCCCTCGGCCGCGCTGTTTGGGTCGTTGTGATCCCGCAGCTCCTCGGCAATGATATCGGCTGGCTTGCGAGCGTGGACCATTGGGCAACGACACAGGTGAAATTGAAAAGCGGGCGAGCGTGCTGAGCCCCAAATGGCGCAATGCCTGAAATAATTACATGCCGACGTGACGTGGCCCGCTAGTCATCTGGAACGCAAGTTCGTCACATTAGTTGATAGCTCGAATCTTTGTAGAGGAGAGCGCTTGTGGGGAATGCAGGTGCGAAAGGCCGGCCGATCGCGCCGTTAGTGCTCAGTCCGCAGGAGCGCGCAGCCTGGTTCGAGCGGTGCCGCGCATTGTTTCTCCGTCCATCTCAATGGCGATTTCAAATTGATCGTCGTATTGCCGTGTCACTTTGAACGTGACACCTCTGTGAACGAAAGTGCTCGGCATGGTTGCGATTTAGCAAGCTTTAATCCAGTCCCTGCACCGGGAAGCTACGGGAAATCGTCCCGCTGCAGGAATAGACCTATGCTAAATAAGCGGAAGTTTTTCCTGGCAGGATTCACACGGGTTATTTTCGGACCGACGCGTCGTTTGGGATGATCCGAACAACGGGCAAGTAATTTTCATTCCGTGTTTTTTCGGCCCTATTCCGACGATCGCTGCTACTCGGTGGACAGCGGTTCGGCGATCCAGCTTGGCCCCAGCATGATCCGGATGCTGGGGCCTTCTTTTGAACAGGAACGAAGCGCGTGCAGGAACATTGGTCGCCCTGTGCCGCACCGCTACCGGCACGAGACGCCTAGCTACACACTGGCCCCAGCTTCACCGCTGGGGCCGCCCCTTTCTTATTACGCGTTAGGAAACTTGCTGCGACAAACTAAGATGCGGATTCCGCTCGATGTCGCCCAGCATTCCGAGATGATCTCGCCCACCATTCCGATTTGATGTCGCCCACCATTCCGGGATGATGTCGCCCGGGTGACGAGGCCTCTTCTGGCTCCCATAGGGTCAACCCTTTCGGCTTTGCGAAGGGGGACCCTGGATGCCGACGGAGAGGCTTGCGATGCGCCGTGTGCGCGATGTGATCAGGATGAAGGCGGCCGGGCTGCCGAGCCGCGAGATTGCGCGACGGGTGGGCGCGGCCCCCTCGACGGTGCGGCTGACGATCCGGCGGTTCGAGGCTACAGGCCTGGCCTGGCCGTTGCCCGACGAGCTCACGGACGCGGGCCTGGAAGCCCGCCTGTTCGCCAAGACCGGCCACGGCAGCCGGCATGGGCACCGTCGCGTCGTCGAGCCCGACTGGGCGGCGGTGCACCGCGAGCTCAAGCGCAAGCACGTGACGCTGTCGATCCTGTGGGAGGAGTACATTGGTGCCGAGCCCGGCGGATACCGATACTCGCGCTTCTGCGAACTTTACCGCGCCTGGGAGGGCCGCCTGTCGGTGACGATGCGCCAAGCGCATGCGGCCGGCGACAAGCTGTTCGTCGACTATGCCGGCGACGGCGTGCCGGTCGTGGTCGATCGCCTCACCGGTGAGCAGAGAATGGCGCAGATCTTCGTCGCCGTGCTCGGCGCCTCGAGCTTCACCTATGCGCAGGCGACGTGGACGCAGGGGCTCACCGACTGGATCAGTGCCCATGTCGGCGCCTTCGCGGCGATCGGCGGCGTGCCGGCGCTGCTGGTGCCTGACAATACCAAGGTCGCGGTCATCAAGGCGTGCCTCTACGACCCGCAGATCAATCGCACCTATGCGGAAATGGCGGCGCATTACGGCACTGCCATATTGCCGGCGCGTCCGCGCAAGCCGCGCGACAAGGCCAAGGTCGAGCAAGCCGTCCTCGTTGTGGAGCGCTGGCTCCTCGGCCGCCTGCGCCATCGCACCTTCTACAGCCTTGCCGAGGTCAACGCGGCGATTGGCGAGCTGCTTACGAGGCTGAACGAGGAGCGGTCGATCCGGCGGCTCGGCGTGACGCGCCGCAGGCTCCTCGAGGAGATCGACCGGCCGGCGCTCAAGCCCTTGCCCGTGAGCCGTATGTGCTCGCGGAGTGGCGGATCCGCCGCGTCAGCCTCGATTACCACGTCGAGGTGGAGAAGCATTACTACAGCGTCCCGCATCGCTTTGTGCGCGCCGAAGTCGAGATCCGGCTCACCGCTCGCACCGTAGAGATCTTCCACAAGGGCGAGCGGATCGCCGCGCATCAGCGCATGAGCGGCAATCACAAACACACCACCGTGCCGGAGCACATGGCGTCCAGCCATCGGCGCTACGCCGGCTGGACCATCGCGCGTATCCGCCAGGACGCTGCCGCGATCGGGCCGGCGACCAGCGCGTTGTGCGACCTCATTCTCGACGAGCGCTCGCACCCCGAGCAAGGCTTCCGCGCCTGCCTCGGCATCCTCAGGCTCGCCGCATCCTATGGGCGCGAACGGCTGGACGCCGCGGCTGCGCGGGCGATCGACATTGGCGCGCGCACCTACGGCTCGGTCAAGTCGTCCCGCTCATCAGCGCTCCGCGGACGATGCGCCGATCCTGCATGCCAACATCCGCGGACCGCGCTACTACAATTAGGAGACCATCCTTGCTCACTCATCCGACCCTCGACCGCCTCAACGCCCTCGGCCTCCACGGCATGGCCAAGGCCTTCGCCGACATCGAAGCAACCGGCGAGGCCGCAAGCCTCGGCCACACCGAATGGCTCGCGCTGCTGCTCGAACGTGAAGCCTCGCTGCGCCACGACAAGCGGCTCGCCACCCGCCTGCGCTACGCGAAGCTACGCCAGCAAGCGTGCGTCGAGGACATCGACTACCGCACCCCGCGCGGCCTCGACCGCCCGCTGTTCGCCAAGCTTGTCGAAGGCCGCTGGATCGACGACCATGCCAACCTGCTGATCTGCGGCCCGGCCGGCGTCGGCAAGAGCTGGCTCGCCTCGGCGCTCGGCCACAAGGCCTGCTGGGACAATCGCTCCGTGCTCTATCAACGTGTTCCGCGGCTGTTCGATGACCTCGCTCTCGCGCGCGGCGATGGCCGCCATCCGCGCCTATTGCGCGGGCTCGGCCGTGTCGATCTGCTGATCCTCGATGACTGGGGGCTCGAGCCGCTCGACGCCGGTGCCCGTCACGACCTCCTGGAAATCCTCGAAGATCGCTACGGTCATCGTTCCACCATCGTCACCAGCCAGCTCCCCGTGGACCAGTGGCATGTGCTCATTGGAGATCCCACCTATGCCGACGCCGTGCTCGATCGCCTCGTCCACAACGCCCATCGGCTCGACCTCACCGGCGAGAGCCTGCGCCGAACCCGGCAATCCGCCCGAAAGGCTTGAGCCCGTGACGCTGTGGACATGCCGCTGCGCTTGGACAACGCCAAGGCGTTGCCCACATGCCCACAGCAACAGCAGCAGAAAACAGGAGGTTCAAGCCGCGATTCCAGGTTGACCACGCGGCTCGCCCAATGCCAGAGAATCCACCGGCCAGAACGCCTCGCCCCCGGGCGAGATCAAATCGGAAAGGTGGGCGACATCGTCTCGGAATCCCCGGTACACCCGGGCGACTTCGTCGGAATCCGCAACTAAGACACCCAATCGCATCGGGAAGGCGTAGCAATTTCTGACACTGGTGTTAGCTTTGGAAACTGCGGGTCACGCCCCGATTCATCATAGGGACAACTGGCCCCAGCGCCGGCCTCTAGGCCCCCAGAGGTGCTGGGGCGTTTTCTTTTGGGCTCCCGCGCGGAGGCGCGTTCGTGACCCCGGAATTTTACGGAATCCACGTCTGCGGCATTTGGCGCTAATTTTGTCTTTGCCGGGGCTAGATTTCATCCCGAAGCAATTTTCAGATGTCCGGTAGAGGGGCCGTCTCGCGACACGGCCCCTTTTCATTTAGCCCTCGCTGAGGCCGATTCTTTGGGGCGGCAAACAACCCAGCCAGGTCCGGTGATTTGCGGCGTCGCTAGTGTTTCAATTGCTTGCTCGGGCGATTCCGGGTCACCTCGGTGGCTGAAGCTCGGAGGATCGCAGCCACTCGCTTATATGCGAGCCGGTCTCGGCTTGTCGGGCTTTCTTCAAGAGGGATGCCCGCTCGGGGCCGGGTGCGAGAACGCCAGCTAGCTGACGGAGGCGTATCGCCTCGTCAGCAAGACGCTCTTCTAACGATTGAGTTTGCTTGAAACGGCGACGCTTGATGATCATCGGGCGTCTTTTCCATTCGAGGAAGGCGGGAGCGCGGTGACAGCGATCTCATCACCGATAGGTGCCATGGGTCGGGCGGTGATGAAGATATTAAACGCCATTAACGCCCTTGGCTCTGTCTAGAAGTGCACACACAGCGGCGGAAATAATACGGCGGTGAGCCGGAGAACGAATGGCGCCTCATGCAACCTGATGGGGCCAGAACATCTGATGGGCCGCCGCTTTCGGTTTATCGGCACGCCCGGAAGACAGGTATCCAGGGCCGGATTTCCGAATCTGCATGGCCCCGGTGTGGCGCTTCTCCGGGGCTTCGCCTTGTGCGGTAGGGGTTCTCGGCCTGGAGAGAGCCGAGCAATAAATTCAAACTCCCTTCAATGGCGGCGTCAAGTGCCGGGAAAAAGTGGCAGTTTCCGAAGACGTCTGCCAAGCCTGGATCATCGGGTCACGCCGCGATTTTTGATTGACGCATACGAAAAACTCCCATCACCCCCGGCCGCGCGCCGGGGGCTTTTTTTGAGCGCAGGTGCTAACGGGTTTGTTCACCGGAATACGGAACTCCGTTCACCCACGGAGAACACCGAAACAGGCCAACACTTACCGACCGGTGCCGTCCTAATTCGGACACGGTCAGCTGAGATTTTAGACACTTGTCAAGTCGAGGTAATCCGGGAGAGCGGTCTGTATTGCTAACGTTCCCCGGTAGACTTCAGGACGCTCTCAGCTGGATCGCGCGTTGGGGATGCGGTCGGGGCGAGGATCGCATCCTGAAAGAAGCCCTGACGCGCTAGTCCCCGTCGGGGCTTCTTTGCTGGTTACGAAGCCTCAGAATGTCGAACGCCGCCCGCTTAAAATGCATGCGGACGGCGTCGGCTCTAGCCCCAGAAGGATCTGCAAAATCCTGGCTAGAGTAAGTCTGCACGAAGGGTTAAAAAGTTTAAGACCCCGAAGAGGTAGCCGCCATAGGAACGGCCGCGGCGCGCCCGCAGTTGTCGCACGTCCCGCGTGGTCTGTGCTAACCACGCTGTGACGCCAAGTGTAAACTCGGCCCCGGTCAGTCCCCTCACTGGGGGCCGTTTCTTTATTCGTTTCGGTTTGAATCCCGCTGATCCAAGAGCCGCTTTAGGTCGCTCTCGAATAATGCCAGCGCCCGCTCAAATTGATCGAGCAGCTCCCGAGCCTCTGCCTCATTGTAAGTCTAGCCGCAATTCGCTCGCGCCGGTTCGCCACAACGCGGCGCCCATCCTCAACGTGCTTTTTGGCAAGTGTTATCTGTTCATCCAAGGTAGGCATGAGCTCTGGCCTGCAAAGCTTCCGCTCAGTTCGCCTACAATATCACGCGAAAAGTCGCTTCCAGCCGGCAGTATCCTCACGAAGGTCCCGCTTTCGTGGTATCGAGCCACCCCTGATCCTTCGCGAATTGCAGGCCGCCCCAATATTCGGCCGGCGTCGCCTTGTCGTGGTCGATCATCGGATAGTTGATCTTCTCGATGTAGATCCGGCCGTCCTGGATCGACTCCAAAGGCGCGGGCGTGCTCCATGATCCGGCGCGCGGCTTTCTCCGGGTCCGCCCCACGGCCTCCTCCTTCATTTTCATCGTCGAATTCCATCGCGCCTTTGCGCGGCGTAGATGTGGGGGGTGTGAATCTGGCTTTCGGGGCCGGTGGCTATCAAAAGTCGCGCCACAGGGACAGCGCATCAGCGACGGCGGCTGTTGAGAAGGCAGTTTTTCGCTGCGGTCCCACATCGCCTGCTTGCGCGCGATCCAGTCGCGCTGATCGCGCGAGGCCTGGAAGGCCACCTCGGTCATCGTGCCATCGAGTGTTTTGTGTGACGTATGTTCTGGGGCCGCCAGGAAACGCGCTGCTCCACCCCAGCGATGAAGCGCTCTACGTTTGCCCACTGCTGAATGATGTGTCCAAGGTGCTCTTGGCTGTCTTTAATAGACTGCTGTGCGCGGCGCTTGACCAAAGATTGTCGAAATAACTTCGGGGCCGCTTCCCGCGAGCCTCATCAATTGTGCCTCGCGTCAGGTGCTCTCCACGGGGAGCTAGCGTCACGCGATGACCAGCAGATTCGATACCGCAGAAGAGATCGTTGGCAAATCTGAGCGCCTTATCGAGACTGTCCTTCGAGGTCGTTATATCGACCAGGAGCTTTTTGTCGGGTTTTAAGTAGCTGCTCTTGAACAACCCCATTATGCCGTCGTTATTGAGCGGCCTGCAGTGTTCGAGGTGCTCTTTGGCACCTCGGATCAGAGTATGAGCGTGCGGGACCCGGAGTTTAGTCTGCGTCGGCGGATTTTTTCCGCCCCGGGGCCTCGCCCAATAGCTTTGCTTGGGTCTGTGCGATGCCGTGAGTGTTGCACATGCTAGTCACGGAGCCACGAGAGACACCTAACTCCTGCGCAACCTGGGCCAAAGGTTTTGACCAAACCAGCTCCGACAGTACTTCTTTGGTGATCATGTCGTATTCCAAGGATGGGCCCCGGCACGAATGCTCAAGCGGACTAAGCGGTGACGCAAGTCAGGACTGCCGGTTTGCCCACAGCTCTCTGGGACGCCTCCCCAGGGCTGGATGAGCCGGATTGCCATCAACTCGGCGCAGCACAATGCTGAACTGCCTGCGCGCGTTGTGGCGGCGGTGAAGGATGAAGGGGGCTGGCTTAGCCCAGCTAGAGCCGCGAGCCGGGCGCTTGCGGCGGTAAAGCTCGGTTGGCGGTGGGCTGGTTCTGGCTGCCTCAATCAGCCGCAGCACACGAACGTTTTTCCTGTTGGGCCTGTTTTGATCGTGATTGAGTATCTATGTGATGGCTATCATCGCCCCGCCTCTGGCATCTATCGGTGACCGAGAGAATTTGCGCTCCCGCCCAACTGGACAGGAGCACTGCCATGGAAACGCGACGTCGTTTCAAGCAAACATGACACTCGAATATCGTCTAACCCAAAAAACGGCCAGTTTGAGCCCACAAGCGGAAGGCATGCCCGTCAGCGTTCATCGCGCCGAGCTTCTACGGAAAGCACGTCAGATGGATGCAGCCTCTGAACTTAATAGGTGGCTGACTTCCCCGGGACTGCGAGCGCCCACATGACTAGCTATCGTTCCCACGTGCTCGTTGGCTTCAAGAAGATAGCCAACTTCCGTAAGCGCATGGCGGCTAAGAGCGATGGCGCGATTTCAGCCACGCTGAATTACCTTTTGGATAAACAACGAAGCGCTATCGCCATACGGGATGAAAAAGACCGACGAAAAGCGCAATAGGAAGAGCCGAACGAACGGCCTGGTCCGACTGCATTATACACAGCCCTTGGAACCTTTTGCTTCACGAGTGGTCAGCTCTATCTCTGCCGCATGTCCTAGCCAAACTCGGCGGAACGAAACTTCCACATACGACTGGAGAGAGCCATGACGCTCACACAGGATTGGAAAAAATCGACGGCAGTGCAACGCGCAGCTCAAAAGGCTTTCAAAGAAGCCGGCGCCGCCGCTGTAATGTCAGAGTACAGCAGTGCCCAGAATGCCTTCCATGCAAATCGAAAGCGCTTGAAGGCGGAACGTTTAGCTCGCGAAGGCGCTCAAATCGCGAATACCTCGGACAAAGGAGTATCTTGATCAATGTCGGAACGTCGCGAGCTTTATCGCAGTCCCAACGGTGATGCTTGGTTTCTGGGGCGGGAACCAACCAGCGGAAACGCTTTCATCATCCACCAGCCGAATGCGCCATCCGGGGGGAGGCTCTCGCACATTGAACTCGGCGAGTTCTTGCGGGCGGATATGAAGGGCCCGGAGCATCAAGCCCTCTTGCGATTGATTGGGACGCTAGTGGAACTGCCACCATACGCCTAGCTGGGTACACACGCGCAGCACCGTCGTCTCCAGGGCGACGCCAGCAATAAGACCATTGCGCTTATCCGGCAGGCGCTGCAGCGGCAGTATGGCGCAACGCTTGCTATCTTTCCTTTAGATATTTTTCGACCTTCTTTACGGATACTCCGACGGCACGAACAGCGCCTGCGAGCGCTTGCCCCGAAACATTGAAGCGCTTCTTCCAATATTCCTTTTCGTAGTCCTCGTTGATGTTGATGCGGGTGCGGTCGCGATAATTTTTTTTGGTTTTGTCGTCAGCCATCTTTTCACTCCTCTCTCTGCGTTTACCTCGTAAGCCGCCGAGACGATCCCCACGTAATTATGATCCGGACGATCCAAAGGCGCACGCCGAGTTTTTCCAGAAAGATGTTGGAGGGCACTTCAAACAGGAAATATCCGACGAAGAACAAGCCGGCGCTCAGTCCAAAGGCTGCGTCGCTTAAACCGAGCGTCTGGTTCATGTGCAGCTTGGCAAAGCCGACATTGACCCGAGATAAGCCACGAAATAGCAGAGGATCAGGAGCGGAATAAGGCGCTACATAACCTTGCCAATGACACGTTTCTCCACGTCTTGCATGGCGCAACCTTCCCGCACAGCAATTAGACGCCCGTGTTCGAAAATCCGGGCAGCGCTGCGAGCCAACAAAGACTGGCAACGCCTACGTTCTGAGCGCCCGATCGGCGCAACGAGGGACGGTTACTCTAACGCTATAACCGGCCGAACTGCGCCCGTTTGTGATCGTGGCGTCGATTTGGCGAGCGAACGCGTCGATCATTCGTGCGCCGATTCCAGACGGTTGCGTGTCGGCGTGCAGCGGAGTTCCGTTGCCCTCATCGGAGACACTAATTGAAAAACGGTCCGGCGCCGTTTTGAGCGCAATCTGCACGCGCCCGCCTCTGCTCGAAGGTTGCGAATGCTGAATGGCGTTCGTGACCAGTTCGTTGACGATAAGGCCAAGCGGCACCGCAAGATCAGTGCGGATGACGAGCGGGTCGGCGTCGACTGCGATCGTCCAGGCTTGATCGGCGCTGCTCGATGCCGCTGTGATTTCCCGGCAAAGTTCGACGAGATACTGGTCAAGCGCGACCGTTCCGACGTCGTCAGACATGTGAAGTTGTCGATGAACGGCTGCTATGGCCGCAACGCGCGCGGCTGCATCGTGGAATTGACCTGCAGCGACCCCTGCCGTTGTGGCGTGCATATGCAGTAGGCTCGACACAATCTGCAAGCTGTTCTTGATGCGGTGATCAACCTCCTTGATCAGCAAGTCTTTTTGCCGTCCGCTTTCTTCAAGGGCACGCATTGCGTCTTCAAGCGTTTTTCGTTCGTTGAGTTCGCGTAGTGATGCCAGCTCCTCAAATAGCCGTGTTCCCATCTCACAGCGACCAGCTTCAGAATCTTCCAAAAGCAACTGGGCGAGTTGCTCATGCTCGCGCAGCAGCTCATTTAGGTCGTCTTCAAGGGCCAACTCCGGATGCATCAATGTCCAATAGTGAGCTGACCGGATAAACGTCAGAAACGCGACCAGCAACTCGAATTTTTCGCCGCCAAGGGCAATGCGCAGTGCCCGCTTTGCCCGGTTGGCGCGCGCGGGCTGAAGGAAGAGCAGAGTGGCCGAAGTGAGCAGGTCCTCATCGTAGGCGGTCTCGGGTGAAGGCCAATTGATCGGTTCTGCCACGGCTTCCAAGCGGGCAAGCGCCGCCCCTATGTGTTCGTCAGAAGGGATGGGGCGCTGGAGCAGACGAACCACCTGTGGAACCGTCATCACCGGTGCATCTGGATCGCCGGCAGACCGACCGAGTCCCAAGAGGAAGCCGCAGTGTCGCGTGATGCAGTAACGAACTTCGCAAAAGCGGGAGAGATAGACAAAGAGCCGTTCCTTGAACAGCGTCGGGATGGGGTTGTCCAGATAGGCTGACTTCGCGAACAGCCACAATTCGCGAATGACCAAAGGTGCATCCGGTGCAGATCGGAAAAAATTCGGAACAAGGCCAAAGCGCGCGGCGACCTCACGCTCGAAATCTTCTTGGCTGGTGTTCTGAGGGCGCGAAGCCCCTGGGAAACGCGTAATCGTAGACACGCTGTAACCTCAACTCGGCAAACCGCTGATCTCCCCACGGCAGAGGCCAACCAGCCTAGAACGGTCGTCAGTTTGAGTCTGAGCAAAATTGCTCACCTTTGGGACTGGCGAGTCGCACCGATTAATCCAACGCTGGGGTCTATTGTGTGTATTAAGAAGTCTGCCGAGACTTCCGCACGATCGCAATTCCAATCAAGCGCATCATACGCTGCAAGTGAGTGCGACTGCTTGAGATCGAAAAGTGTCAAGGGCTCTCTCTTCCTTCAATCGGCATCAACTCGCCGCAACCCGACCCAAACATTGATTATAGCCTTTTATTTCTGGATGGCGCTCTCCCACAGCACCTGCACCAGCTGTTCCTATAGGCACCCGCCGCCACGACGAAAGTAAGGCCGCCAGTTGGCGGCCTCATTGACAGTCCTAACCGGCGGGCTTTTCTTTGTGCTCATGCGGCGCGCCACGGTTTTCCTCACTCTGCTCGGCATCCGCGGGCTTTTTCCCGGCCATATTTCCGGGATTGAAATGGTACTTACCTTCCGGATTCTCGCTGGGCTGCTTGTCATTTGGGTTTTTGTTGTTCGCCATCAGACTCGTCACTCCTTTGGAAGGGTAACAATGTTGAACGGGACCCAAGTCGTTAGGTTCCAACACTCCGTTTCAGTGGCCTGTCTTGATTTGGTATGGAGCAGCGCCATGCAACTCAGTAGGGATAATCTTGAACTGGCTAGGACGAAAAGATGCCAGATCCCGTGAGAAGAGCGATAGCGGCTGTGATGGCGAATAAATACAAACGCATGAGAACCTCGTAGTAATTGCGGCGGCCGCGCTTGGCGACACCATGTCAGTAATGCCGTCGCAAATTGCGGTTGGAACGAAAGCTCAGTTGCCCCCGTTTAGGATGAGCTGCAACATTTCTCATTTGACTGAGGCATCGTGCAGACCACCTGAGGTACTGCACATGGCTTTTCCGCAAATACGCTCCCCCTCGTTTCTGTCCGACTGTCTGGTCGCCTTCAGGCGATATCCTGCAATCACTACCGTTGCTGGTGCAGCTACCCTCGTGGCGGCGACCGCGCTTGTAAACCGGAAGCTTGCCAAGAAGGCGCTACGCGATAATCCGCCGCAGGGGCGGTTCGTCAACATCAACGGCGTCCGTTTGCACTATGTGGAACGGGGCAATGGCCGGCCGCTGATTCTCTTTCACGGCAATGGCAGCATGATCCAGGATTTCGAGTCGAGCGGTCTAATTGATCTGGCGGCCGTGAATTACAGGGTAATCGTGTTCGACCGCCCGGGATTTGGACATAGCTTGCGGCCTCGGAACGTCGTTTGGACCCCGGAAGCACAAGCGGATCTGTTCAAGAAGGCACTTGATCGGCTGAGCGTTCAGCGGGCGATTGTGCTTGGACATTCATGGGGGGCATCGGTCGCCGTGGCGCTGGCGATAAGACATCCGTCGTTCGTCGAAGCTTTGGTGCTGGCATCGGGATACTATTTCCCGACTGCCCGCGCTGACGTGGCGGCCTCATCGGTACCTGCGCTACCGGGGCTCGGGGATATCATCAGCTACACCATCTCACCGATCCTCAGGCCGCTTGATGTGGCCTGTCATGTTGCGCAAGGTGTTCGGCCCGCGATCTGTTCCCGAGAAATTCGCCGGCTTTCCGAAGGAAATGGCCTTCCGGCCATCACAGATCCGGGCCAGCGCGGTGGAGTCGGCGTTGATGATTCCCGCTGCGTCTGCTTCCTCGAAGACCTATAGCGAACTCGACATGCCTACCATCATAATTGCAGGCGAGGACGACCGTCTGATCGATATCAATGAGCAATCGGTCAGGCTGCACGATGAAGTCAAGCAGAGCAAATTGCATCGCATCGCCGGAGCGGGGCATATGATCCAACAGTCTGCCACTCCTGATTTGATGGCGGCGATCGACGAAGCCGCAGCCGAGACCTGCATTAGCGGAGATGCCGCACAAAGGTCTGCCGAGGCTTAGGAACGTTCCTGCAGAGCACTGGTTGCTCTCACGTTCGCCATTTTCGAATTGAGGTCGTCAATGTATCATCATGTCAAGAAGCTCATGTTCACTGTCCGTGTCGACGAGCCGGACCCGCGCTTTGGCAATATGCTGCTTGAGCAGTTCGGAGGTGCCAACGGTGAACTTGCTGCCGCCATGCAGTATTCGATCCAGGGCCTCAACTGCGAAGATCCAGACCGCAAGGATCTCCTGATGGACATCGGTACCGAGGAGCTCAGTCATCTTGAGGTCGTGGGAACGTTGGCCCGGATGCATTTGAAACCGGCAAAATTCGATCGGCAAGCAGCGGAAGCAGACCCGCTTATTGCCATTGCCGGGGGCGGTGGCGTCAATCTGTTCAACTCGCAGGGTAACGCATGGACGGCCGACTATCTCAAGATTACCGGCGAGCTGGATGTCGATTTGCGCAGCAACATCGCCGCTGAAGCACGGGCCAAGATCGTCTACGAACGGCTCCTCAATTTCTGCGACGATGCAGGGACAAAAGACGCGCTGCAGTTCCTGATGACGCGCGAGATCACGCACATGAAAGCGTTCGCCCTGGCGCTTGAAAGCATGGGAAAGCCCCAGTTCAGCATCGGGCGCATCGCGCCTACACCAGGCCTTGTCAATCAGTTCTTCAACGATTCAACCGGCACCGGCGATCACGGGGAAATCGATACACGTGGACCCTGGAATGAAGGCGCCGATTGGGTCTTCACCGACTCGCCTGCCTTGCAGGTGGGGGATTCTGCTCCTTCGATTGTTGCCGAGAGTTCACCTCTCGAGAGCCCGGAAGGTCTCGACGATTTATTGGTGAACGAACTCCGCGACCTCCTGCATGCCGAAAAGCAACTCACAAAGGCGCTCCCCAAGATGGCTGAAGCGGCGCGGTTCGATCAGCTTCGCGAGCTATTCGAGCTGCATCTCGCTGAGACGGAAGGTCAGGTCGAGAGATTGAACGAATGCTTGAAACTCTTGGGCCAAACGGCTCGGGCAAAACCCTGCCGTGGAATGATGGGGCTCGTCGAGGAAGGCCAGGAAGTCATGGACGAGGTGGAAAAGAAACAACCCGCGGCGGCTGACCTGGCGCTTATCGGAGCTGCTCAGCGCGTGGAGCACTACGAAATTTCCGGATATACGACGGCCCGAAACCTCGCGCAGCAGCTTCGCCACACCGCCATCGTCGCTCTGTTGTCGAAATCGTTGGCTGAAGAAGAAAATGCCGACCAGCTTCTTAATCAAGTGGCACGTTCGCTGATGTCCGTTGCGAAAATGCCCGCCGCGATCGAACAGTCCAGCGAAGCGGAATAGCCATTGCTTGTCGGACTAGAGGCTGCGGCAGTGAAATCGCCTTCCGACCCGTTTGAAGCTGACTGATCGGGTTCGGGCCCAGGGGCGGACTCACGTCGGGGATGGAGAAAACGCCGTGGTTTCGCTTTCAATGTTGCCGCAGGAGTCCCCCTCGTCGCCGAGGCAGGACGCCGGCGCACCGGAACCGGGTGCCTTGCCAACGCAGCCGGTCGACAATATCGAGATGCCGCTGCCGTCCGGTCCGCAGACGTTCTTTCTCGGTAGTCTGTTAACACTGGCCGTCTTGGCGGCCGTATACGTGGCAAGCTCGATCATATTGCCGGTAGTGCTCGCCTTCGTATTGCAGCTCATTCTGCAACCCGCTGTGCGTCTCCTCGAGCGTATCGGTCTACCCCGTGCCGTCGGAGCACTCTTGGCAATCCTGCTGGTCGTGGGAGCGCTTGTGGGTTTTGTGGCAGCCTTGTCACTACCTGCTGCGACGTGGGCGGAGAAATTGCCCGAGGGCCTGCCTCGCCTCGAAACTCACTTGGTCGTCCTGAAGCGCCCGATCGAAGCGCTGCAAAAGGTTATCCAACAGGCCGAGCACGTCGCCGACGCTCCCGAGAAGAAAGCAGCCACCGTTTCGGTCCGCAGCGATCTCGGCCTTACCGGCGCGCTCTTCGCTGGAACGCGGGCTGTCATCGACGGCCTGTTTACGACCGTTCTGGTGCTCTATTTTCTCTTAGTCGCAGGAGACATTTTTCTGCGACGCATCGTCGAGGTCCTGCCGAACTTCGGCGACAAAAGGCAAGCGGTGGAGATCTCCCAGCAGATCGAAGCGGACATATCCGCCTATCTGCTCACAATCACCACCATGAACGCTGTGGTGGGAATTGCCACGGCGGTTGCAATGTATTTCTGTGGGCTTGGAGACCCCTTGCTGTGGGGAGCCGCGGCCTTCCTGCTCAACTACGTTCCAATTCTGGGGCCGCTGTTCGGAACCATCATCTTCCTGCTGGCCGGAATGTTGAGCTTCGACAGCTTGTGGTGGGCCTTGCTGCCGCCGGCCCTCTACTTCTGCATCCATCTTGCCGAAGGCGAAACCCTGACACCCATGTTGCTTGCCCGACGCTTCACCCTCAACCCGGTGCTGGTCATTCTGTCGCTGGTGTTCTGGTTCTGGATGTGGGGCGTGCCTGGCGCGATCTTGGCCGTTCCAATGCTGGCCATCCTGAAGATCGTCAGCGATCGGGTGCGCCCGCTGAAAGCTCTGGGGCACGTCCTCGAAGGATAATGGCGGTGCGAACTACTTCCGCGGGAGGGGCTGACCGTCGAGCTGATGTGGGGCGCGGGCCTGGTCACGGAAGCGCGGCTGGCCGAGATCGGCGTGGAGAACTCGCCAACACGCACGCGTAGTCGCGAAGCGGAATTTGGCCGAAGTCGCCCATCTGGCGCGCGATGGGCGCCTCCTACCAATGACCTCGCCGACGCCCCCAATAACCGCCGCCGCCAAACAACAACACCAGAACGATGATGACGAGGATCAATTCAATAAGAAGTCTCCTTGGTTGTCATGACTTCAGAGGGAACTGCCCGTCATGAACTAAGTTCCGCTTCGCGCGGAAGAGGCGCGACGGAAGAAGAGTTGTACAACGCATAAATTGCGAAGTTCAGGGTCGATTTCGCCAGCTCACGAGGTCAGGCAACGTGCGCGCTTGCACGGCGTTGTCAGTCAGAAGCCTGAAATGTCAAACGGCCGCGCAAACCTTCTGTTCTTCGGCTTGATGGCTGGGTGCCATGCCGGTTCGCGGTCTGCGAGTGTTATTTGGCACTCCCGGAGTGCTCCCGGCCCTTAGCGTGGTCGCCCTTGCCATGATGTTCGGCGGCGGAGCGATGTTCCTTGGCAGCGTTTTCGTGATGTTCGACAGCCTTGTTATGTTCGTCTCTGGCCATGAAATCCCTCGTTGGTTGTCAGTTCCCCAGGCAGCACGAACCTGCCGCACTCCACAATTCTAAACAATTCCGATCGTCGCCAAATGCTCATCGGCGACGCGCGACAGCAACTCCCAACAAGAGCGCAATCAATAGTGCGCGCGCGATATTGCTCGCATGCTCAACGGCATCCCGGGCTTGCGGCCGGCCTCGATCGCGCTGCTGACGCGATTGATCGTCCCCTTCACAGCTTCCGAAACTTCCGCAATGGTGAATTTCGGCTCCGGGACGGGATCCAGGCCTTCGTAGGCGTAAGGGGCCAAGGGGCTGTCCTCAGTCATGATCATATCTCCAAGGCAAAGAACAGCATTCGGTCAACGCGAAAACTGTCTCGAGATGGTCACCCTAACCGTAGTAGCGCGTTCGCGCCGGCATGCGGCGCGGCTGGCGGCTCATCAATAGGGCCAGCGCAAAGCCGATGCCGCCAGCGATCAGCATCGCGCTGAGCGGGCTTTCCTGCACCTTCTTCGCGATGGCCTGCGAGCCGTCACGGAAGGTATCGCCGCTGTTCTCGTAAGCGTCCTTGGCGTAGCTGACGGCGGCGTCGGAAGCGTCGCGCGCCGCGTCCTTGGCCTGGCCGTAGAGATTCTGCGCCGCGCTGGTCGCTTGGCGGATCCGGCCCGCTGCCTGGCTCGTTGCGTCATCGGCGATACCGCCGGCAGTGCTTTCGACCTGACCGGCGAAATCCTTCGCTGCGCGGCTCACCGGCAGCGGTGACCAGGTCGATAGCGAATTCGTTGAAGAATCCCTGCATCCGGAGCAACGGCGCGTTGTGGGTTTCGTAGTAGATGCGGCCCGGTATGGTCAGGAAATCGCTGAAACGCTTGCCGACCATCTGGTCTGCCGGGTGCCCGCTCCAGGCCAGCAAGGTCAGGTTGATATGCTCGATGCGGCCGTTCGGGTGCAGGGTGGCGTACCCGCACGGTGCGTTGTTGACCATGTCCGCGAAGTCTGGACCGGAGGCGCTCACGAGACGAAGGCTCGCATCGCCGCGATGACCTCTTCCGGCGCGCTGAAGTTTGGACAATGCCCGGTCGCGTCCAGAACGATCAGCCGGCTGTCTGGAATATTGCGGGTGACGAACTCGCCAACCTCCTGGGCGGCGATGATGTCCTCGCTGCACTGCAGGACAAGGGTAGGAACGGTGACATCCGCGAGGTCCTTGCGATTGTCGGAGGTGAAGGTCACACGGGCGAAGGCTTTGGCGATCTCGGGATCCGTGCGGCAGAAGCTATTCGTTAGCTCCTGACCCAGCTCCGGCCGGTCGGGATTGCCCATGATCATCGGCGACATCTGCGTCGACCAGCCCATGTGGTTGGATTCGAGAAACTGGAGCAATTCCTCGATCTGTTTGGCACTGAACCCACCGACGTATCCTTCGTCGTCGATGTAGCGGGCTGACGGGCCGATGAGCACGAGCTTGCCGAACATGCCGGGGGCTTGTCGCGCGGCGACCACGTCGTCGGCGTAGCCGGACAGGGTCGAATATTTGGCCCTGTCCTAGGCCGACAGATCGGAGCCGCCGCCGCCGACGTGGTCGAACACAACGGTCATGAAGTCCTTTTCGAACGCGGGAGCCACGAAGCACCACATGTTCTGGTCGCACCCGAAGCCGTGTGCGAAGACCATCGCCCGGTGGCCCGCGCCACGAACGTGAACGTTATTTCGTTCGATTACGCCTGCCGTCAGGACTACCTGAATCACACATTATCGTGCAGTCCTTCCGTTATTGCTGGGCCGAGGCCCGGTCTGCGAGGCCTGAATGCACAATGGGGATGTCCGGCCGTGCGAGCTCCGATCAGGATTAGCCGGCGCGCTCGAGCACCTCGACTTTCGCTTTCTTGATTTCTTCATCCGACGCCTCCTCGATGCCGGCGATGTGGTTGCTTGCGGCCTTGGTCGCCAGGATCAGCTCGTCGAGTTTCAACTGCAGGGCCAGCGTGTCGCGGTTCTGCGTCGCCTGGATCAGAACGACCATCAGGAACGTCACGATTGTCGTACCCGTGTTGATGACGAGCTGCCATGTATCGCTGAAGCCGAATAAGGGGCCGGTGATTGCCCACACGAGTACGACGGCAACTGCCAGTAGAAACGTCGTCGGTCGGCCGGAAATGCGCGAGGTGGCAACTGCCAGCCGAGCGAACCAATTGCCGTTCGGCTGAGCATTCGCGGATGTAGAGCCTATGGGCAGGTCTGCGCGCATTGACGGATTTCCTTGGCGATGAGGACGGCTATTTCGCCTCGCCCCTCAGCCTCGGCTCCCTCGGCGTCACCCTCGCCCCGGGGAGCTGCACGGTTTCAATCGCGGATCGCGAATATTGGTTCCGACATCGTTCTGAACGCTCGACTGGAACAAACTCGGTTGCAGGTGCCGGCAAATCAGTTATTGGCGACAACCTGACCGCAAGGAGTGCCATCATCTAGTCCGAGGAGGGTCGCCGTTCTCTTCCATTTGTCTGACGGCTTCGACGATGCGGTTGGGTTGGTAAGGCTTGTGCAAGGTGAGACTGCCGGGCACCGGACGGGCCTCGACCGGCGAAAAGCCCGTCGCGTAGATCACCTGGAGCTCGGGATCATGCTCCCGACAGCGTTCGGCGATCTGCCATCCGTCGACTCCACCAGGCAGCCTGATGTCGGTGACCAGAACGTCCGCAATCCGCCTCTTGCACCACGCCAGCGCTTGTTCCCCGTTGGCAGCGTGAATTACCTCATAACCTTCCTCGCGCAGAGCTTCCACCACCAATTCGCGGACAAGTGGATCATCCTCGACGAGAAGTATTCGCACCGGCCGCTCCTCAATACTTTGACATCTGATGCAAGTCTGGAACGGCCCAACCTTGAGACGGTTCCAGCGGGACGCTGGCCGAGCCTTTCAAAACTTGTCGGCTCAGAAATGCCGCTGGTACATTTATGTTTTCGCAACTTCGAAGATTATGAGCGGCAAGTAGAACGTCGCAGCATTCTCGTGGTGCAGATCTCAGGCCAGCCTATGAAATGCTGGCGGCAACACCTCTCGAACCAGTTCACTTAGATTTAAAGCCTCGCCACTTTCCGTAATGTCAGAGAATAGAACCTCGACGAAGGGATGCTGGCGGTTGAATGCGGCGCCTCGCTGGTATTTCGTGCTCACGATCCGCTGAAGTGCGGCAAGGTTCAGTCTGCCAAGCGCATTGTATTGATCGCGGAACAGACTTTGACGTCCTCCACGATGCTCAATAGACTCCGCCCAAACGTCCATCACCTTCCGGCTTATGAACGCCTCAACCCGTTCATTTCCATCCTGAGCAAAGAGTCGGAGACCGTCCAGAGTGTGCGGTCCGTCATCCACTCGAAACTGTGTAAGTGACATGGGAGTCCTCCTGTTATCGGCGTTTATTTACATCGGCAGCCCGTCGCGGACTGCGCCTCCCTCGTTGTCCCACCGTGACAGAGCCAGAGCGCCCGATCTCGCATCACTTGCCGTGTCTTCTGTTAAAGGCAGTTTGCCGCGACCGGCATCATCCTTGTGCTTGTGAAGAAATCGGGCGATTTGCCCTCGGAGCGCCGGCGTCTCCAATAACTTGCCGACCGACCCGGCGGTGTCGAAGATCTCCCGCCGCAGAGTCGTCGGCAGGGCGTTCCATTGCATGACGATGGCCGCGCCTAGACACCGCAAAACGTGCTCTTCTTCGGCCGCAAGGGTTGCGCCGCTCGATCCGTCCTGTTCCGCAACGTGCACTGCATTGTCATAGTCGTCCGCTAGTCCCTGCTCATTCTCCGCGAGCGAGGCAAGTCGGTCCTGCAGTTCTTGAAATTTACGGATCTCAGCCGGACCGATCGAACGCTTCATCAGTTCGCCGTACTCGGCTGCTTTTGCACGATATTGCTGAGATTTAAACATGCCGGGCCCCTTTCGTTGAAAGTCTCGGCCCATCCCGACCAACCTCGATGGCATGATCAGACATACATAGACATGGGGATCAAAGGTTCGAATAACGAGCCCAGGGTACAAATAAGATGGCACGAGGAGATCGCGCAAGTTGGTATTGTTTGGCGTCCAACAGTCGCGTCTCTTAAAGAGGTTGGCCGCTACAGCTGATTGCAATGATCCCGTCGAATTCCCAAGAGTGAGCAATATTGACCAGCGGGCCGCGTTGCCGAGTCATCATATTGGTGCAATCACCGCCCGGCCGTTGGCACCCATCGGTGACCGAGACTTCGATAGTACCCCGCCTTATCGCGATGGCCCGTGATGGGTTCGAGCACTTGACCCTGCGATGCCTCAGTTGCGGCCTCATCTATGAGGCGCAGCTCACCGCCGACCCGATGAAGTCCGACGCTGTCGGTTGGGAAGACAGCCACCTGCGAGGGCCACAGTGAGGACGATGACATGACAGAACTGCCGCGCAACGATCTCGATAGTCACGATTGGGCTGCCCGGGCATCTGAGGCTCTGGCGCAAGCAAGAAAGTTGCCGGCCGGATCGAAGCGATCCGAAGCCATCAGAAAAGCCGAACAACTTGGCTTTGCCGCTGACATGAGGAAATGGCTGATACCGAAAAAGCCCAACGGCGCACCGATAGTGCCCGGCTGACGGCGATCCAAGACCATAGGACGCGTCCTCAACTCGGAATCGCAATTCCCACGCCGATCCCTGGGTTGGTTGGACGCGCACACGTGGAAGACTCATCCCTCGCCCCGAGACTCACTCCTCGCGAGCCAGCAACCGCATTGTCCAAAATGCGACGCAAAGGATGCATTTGGAGCGTGTTGCGCTGGGGCCATCCGGCTTCGACACGCACATTTGAGTGCGCCAAGTGCGATCACACTCACATCGTGACGGTCGCAACTGATCTGGTGAGTGAAAACCGCAGCCTGCACGCGAGAGCAATTGATGCGCTTGAGGAAGCGCGGGTGATGTCGCCCGGCGCTCAGCGAACTGAGGCGCTCAGGAAAGCGGACCTTTTCCGTAGAACTGCCGATAATCAGGAGGTAATGTATGAGAAAGGGCGCAAGCCCCGCAAGTGATCAGCTGGCTAAGGCAGCAGCTCGCCGCTCGGTTCGAAAGGCTTGGCGCTTGGCAGCCAACCGAGATCGAGCAAATTCGTTGAGTCAAAGGAGGCTCCCGTGGCGAAGCCAACCAAGGACATGTTTGACCCCAAAAAGTTCCTCGCCAAGGTGGGCGCGGGGAAAACGATTCTCGAACTTCCGAAGAACCAGCATGTCTTCCAGCAAGGCGATGTCGCGGACTCGGTTTTTTACATTCAAAGAGGCAAAGTCAAGCTAACGGTCGTTTCTGAGCAGGGCAAGGAAGCGGTCGTTGCAATTCTAGAGCCCGGCCAATTTTTTGGCGAAGGATGCATGAATGGTCATCCGTTACGCATCGCGACAACAACAGCGATGGAAGATTGCATTATCACGTCGATCACCAAAGAAGCGATGATGGCGGCTATTCGTGACGAACCAAAATTTTCACAACTATTCATGTCATACCTCCTGACCCGGAACAGTCGGATTGAGGAGGACCTGATCGACCAGCTATTCAATTCGAGTGAGCGGCGGCTTGCTCGGCTGCTGTTGCTGCTCGCGAACTTCGGCAAGGAAGGCAGCCCGCAGCCGATCAGCGCGAGCATCAGTCAGGAAACATTGGCTGAGATGATCGGGACCACCCGATCCCGGGTCAGCTATTTCATGAACAAGTTTCGCAGGCTGGGCCTCATCAGCTATAATGGGCACATTGAGGTCCACAATTCGCTGTTGAGTGCGGTTTTGCATGAGAAGCCCCTGCTAAGAGAGCGCGATTAGAAAGGCGGTCCCAAGGAACGGGCCCAGAGCGAGGGTGCGCGCTGAGGCCGTCATTTCATCGGATGCATGGGGGCATAGCATATGCATCCGGTCGCCCGTCACTAAGTTACGCCGCCTACATTGGTTCCGGCAGAAGGTGAAGTCGCTTTTGGTCGGTTGAATCTTTTCTAAGATCCTAGGGCCATTTCTCGTGCCGGGGATTCAGCGTTCAGCCTCTTGCAACGCCGTCGGGTATCATTTCCGCCTGGCGGCGTTTGTGCATCACAGAGCGAATGTCCGTACCGGCTCCGCGCGTCCTAATCTGGAGTCCGTGTCGTCCCAAGGTGATGCCGCGAAAGCTGCCGAGGAAATGTATGGTGCTATTGAGCGGCGCGTGGTTATCATGATCATCCAAGGGCGCAATCACTTTCACGCTCATCATGAGACGAGCTATTTTTGGAACGATACGACGCAGCGAACCTTACCTACTCAGCTGAAACGATCCCATGAATTATTCAATGAACATTCTCCCCGTTGATCGCGCGCTAAGCATATACGGCGTCCTCGCCGACCGCTCTGAGACAAAGGGAGCCCGTGAACAACTTTCCAGGCATCTGATGAAACTGTACATTGCGGGCGAAACAGATCAGCATCGATTGACAGTGCACGGACTATCGTACCTTCGTGACTTGGACCGGGCGATCGATTCCAGGAACTGAACATGCAACCTGCCGGCTGGGACTAGCGCTTCTGCGCTTGACGCTGCGTCCGCAGGGAATTGCGCCGCGCATTTCTTGCGTTCGCAGTGCGGACCGCTTCCGCTCTTGCTTGTTGTTTTTTCGACAGTGGCGTCCCGTGTCGCTCGCCGACCGTTGGCACCATAGCCAGCAGGGTTGGCGTCGTCGAGCTGTGCTCGATAGGCTGCACGCTCATTGGGCCCGTGGATGGTGATCTGCGTTCAGGCATGAGGAACAACTCGTTGCTACCGAGTTCGTTCAATGGCTTTCCCGCGGGACCCTGCTGGCGGAAACCTCAAAGGTCAGTCCTCTCCACTCATGAGTCAACCTCAATCGCTGGTGCCGCTGCGGCACCACTATCATGAAAGTCGCGCTGGTGCTCTGCTCTGCAAGCGGCGCAATCAAACGGAGGAAAAAGTCCACCTAAATGGCAACGTGCAAGGTTGTTCCGGTGCTGCACCTTGCGCATTCAAAGGTGCGCAGATCAAAACCGGGTTTGTCCGGCTCGACGCAGGTCAACCTCATCGGGTTGCCGCATCTCGAGCAGTTCAGAATTCCGAGCTCCGCAACACAAAAAATTGGATTGTATTGAGTCGACAACATGATACTACCCTTAAGATCAGGCGGGAGCGCGACACTCTCAGTCACCGATTGTTGCCATGAAGGGGCGGTGATCTAACCAACATACGCCTTGGGTTCAATCCACGCTGGTCAATATTGCTCGCTTTCAAGAAATCGGACGCCTCTCGAAGAAGACAATTAGGGTGCCCGGCGGCGGTTAGCCAATGGCTTCTAAGCCACCCTCTGGTTTACTTGTCGTTGTTCGTTCGGCGAATTCGCTTAACCTTCGATGATGTAGACGATCTCGTGGGTGTGCGGGCGAAGAATGACGTACTTGCCTTGCACAAGGATGAAATCGTATCCGCGCCATTCCGGATGGATCTCCACGATACGTGACGGGATCGGGTGATAGCGGACACCCGCCGGCACAGCCGTTCCGATTGAGAGATTGAAGTTCACGTTTGTAACTTCCTCAATCTTCTCTTGTTTGATCGCCGAGGTTATCTGGGCGCGCTTTGCCAGCTCAGCGAGGTCTGGGGCGAGGTGTCCGCGGCTTCGGGCGCAGCGGAGCGCCTGTTCAAGATACTTCGCCTCAAGCCCGAGATCGCAGCCCCGAGCCGGCCGTTGAACCTGCCGCTGGCCGGTCAGGGAAGCCTGGTATTCGAAGGCGTCAGCTTCGCCTATCCGGGAAGGCCGGACGTCCGGGTGCTCGACGACGTCGCTTTCTCCGTGCGCTCCGGTGAGAAAGTCGCCATCGTCGGGTCATCCGGAGCCGCAAGTTCTCTTGCGGTCTACGATCCGAGTTCGGGATTGGTCTCGCTCGACGGAGCTGCCGTCCACGAGGCCGACCCCGAAGAAATCCGCTCGCGCATCGCCCTGGTTCCGCAGGATCCGGTCATCTTTGCCGCCTCCGCCCGAGACAACATCCGCTTCGGGCGCCCCTCCGCGACGGATGCCGAGGTAGAGCGCGCCGCCGAACCTGGCCTCAGCTTCCGGGCTTCTCGCCATGCTGCCGGAAGGACTTGATACGCGACTAGGCGAACGTGGCGTCATGCTGTCCGGTGGGCAGCGCCAGCGTATCGCCATCGCGCGCGCGATGCTGCGCGATGCCCCCCTTCTGCTCCTCGAGGAGGCCACGTCGGCGCTCGATTCCGAGAGCGAGGCCGCGGTCCAGGCCGCGCTGCAGGGGCTCATGAAGGGACGGACCACTCTCGTCATCGCGCACCGTCTTGCTACCGTCCTGTCCTGCGACCTCATTCTGGTGATGGATCGCGGCAGGATCGTCGAACAGGGCACCCATGAGGAGTTGTCTTCGGCCGGCGGTCTTTACGCCCGCCTCGCGCGGTTGCAGTTCGTAACGAACTGAGCCGACGCTTCGGATGTCGGAGGCGGTGAACATCGAAGATGAAACGCGGGCGCTATATCGAAGCGTGCGCTCGTTCGACTCGAGCGCGTTGTCGTGGTCGTGTTCCGATCACGATTTTCTGGCTGCATTGGGCGAACGTCTTCGCGAACTCCGCACGGCTCGCGGCATGTCGCGGCGCGAGCTCGCCGGCGCCTCGGGAGTCTCTCAACGCTGGATCGCGCGGATCGAGAGCGGCAAGGGCAACGTCACGATCCTCCTGCTACGGCGTCTGGCTTCGGCTTTTCGTCAACGACCGGTTCAGGCGGCGGATATCGAGACGAATTTGCGCTGCAACAAGAAGTTGTCGGACGGTATGTGAGACCTTCTTCAGGAAGGCTTCGGCGTGAGCCCAACGGAGATGGACGATGAATATCGATATCAAGGCGGATGAGACCCGCTGGCGCAGCACCATGCTGCCTGAAGGCTTCGTGACGAAGTGGCTAGTTGCCGACGGCGAACTGGCAAAAGAAGGGCACGGCTTCGCCGTTGTCCGTATCGAAGGCGCGCTGCGTGCTACGGCCGCGTGAAGATCGAGACGGGCATCAATCACGTTATCGAGCCGGATCGCTGCTCGCCACGCTCGCCTGACGGGAGAAACGCCATGCTGAAGGTCGCAAGCAGCAAACCTTAGTCGCCGTGGCGCTGCTCGCATTCGTAAGCTTCGCTCCCTCGCTTGCTGAGCATGAACGCGTCGCCGTCAGCCAGGCCTGGACGCGTGCCACGCCGAAGGGTGCCAAGGTCGCGGGCGGCTATCTCACCGTCGAGAACCGCGGTACTCGCGCCGATCGCCTGCTTTCGGCGGAAAGCGCCGCCGCCGGCAAGGTCGAAATTCACAGCATGACCATGCAGGACGGCATCATGACGATGCGTCCCCTCGAGGACGGGCTGGCGATCCCTTCGGATGGGACGGTCACTCTCGCGCCAGGCGGCGATCACATCATGTTCATCGGATTGACCGCGCCTTCGAGGAGGGACAACGTATCCCGGTGTCGCTGAATTTCGAACGCGCAGGCAGGGTCGAGGTCACGCTCGAGGTCGTCAGCGTTGGCGCGAAGGGGCCGCGGCTGCAGATCGTTTCGGGCGATCCAGCACCGCTGACGGTCTTGGTGGCAAAGGCGGTCCCGCACGGCGAGCCCTTCTTCACCCTCATCTGCGGAACGCGGGTGATGGCTGACGTCACGGTCACGCCCGGCCGCAGCGGGCCTGTCGAGATCGACGTGAAGCTGAAGGACGGCGATGAGAAGCCGCTCGCGGTCGATGCGCTCTCTGTGTGCTTGTCCAATCCGGACAAGCACATCGCTCTGGTAAAGGCCACGGCCGAACGGATCGCGGCGGACAGCTGGCGCGTCCGCATGACGGCCGCGGTAGACGGCAAGTGGTCGCTGTCTCTCGGAATCGACATGACGAAGGAGGATCGCATCGACATTGCGGCTCCGATTCGAGTGATGGGTAATCCGTCGAACTGGCAGCTGTGCCACCGACATGCCGGCAAGGCTGTCCGCCGACGTCAGCGAGATCGAGCGATGGCGGAGCACCCGCGGGTGGGGTAGGCCAGTCGCCCAAGCTCTACTTTTCGGCGTTCCTCATAGCCCAGCTTGCCACCACTAGCGCCGTCCGGATGCCCCGGGCGGCGTTTGCGTAGTACCCGATGACGAAGGGATCAAGCTTCCGCATGTCGAGGCCGCCCAAATGGAGGCGGCGCGGTCGCTGGCAAATTTTGTCCGCGACAAGGCCGACAGCCAACCCTTTTCCCTGATGCCTATACAGGTCCAGGATATAGCGACGGTCCGGTGGTCGAAGCCAGGTTCGTATTGTTGCCGCCATGCTCCTGGCTATCAGGAGTCAGGACAGGTAGCCCGTATCCCCTTTTGAAGATTGGATTGCCGGCCGCAGGCGCCGCCACTCCAACGGGCCAGGCTGATGTCCTCCGTGGCCTACCTGCGCAGTTTTGTTCCCGGTTTTTTTGCGGTCCACACGCAATTTCGCCGCGAGCAGCGCTGGCTGGAAGGGGAACTCGCGGCTGGCGCGCTGCGTTGGCCAAGGGTAATTCCTACAGCCGTCGGGGGCCGTCAAATAATCGTCGAGCAACTGACGCCGGCCTGACTGGGCCGAGTTCGTCTGGAGCATCGGTTCGGCCGGTCTCTTGCCGTCCGGGATGATGCGTCCGCAGATGTCAGGAGCATCGATGAGTGCAGTTGACGACCTTGCGAGCGCGCCCGGTGAAATCAGCGCCGCCCAGTGGCGTCAGATCGTCAACGGCGCGACTGACACGGCCATCATCAGCACGGACGAAGGCGGCATCGTCACCAGCTGGAACAGCGGGGCATGCCGCATTCTGGGCTGGAGCGAACCCGAGATGCTCGGCAACTCCCTGGCCCGCATCTTCGCCGATGCCGACGGGCAGGCGCGGTTGAGCCGGGAAATGGAAGATGCGCTTGCGCACGGCAGGGGCGGCGGCGAGGAAGGCTGGCGCGTCCGCAAGGACGGGAGCCGCCTCTGGGCGGTCGGCGAACTGAGCCCCATCCGCGAGGGCGGAAGGATCATCGGTTTCGTCAAGATTCTGCGCGACCGCACGGTCCAGCGGGAGGCCGAGGAAACGATCCGCGAGGAGAGGCATGCGCTCGAAGTGCTCAATCGCGCCGGATCCTCGCTTGCCCTCGAGACCGATCTCCAGCGCCTGGTGCAAATTGTCACGGACGCTGGCGTCGAGCTGAGCGGTGCCGAGTTTGGCGCGTTTTTCTACAATCTCACCAACGCTGCCGGCGAGAGCTACATGCTCTACACGCTTTCGGGAGCTCCGCTGGAGGCGTTCTCGAAATTCCCGATGCCGCGAAACACCGAAGTATTCGCGCCGACGTTCAACGGCGAGGGCATCGTGCGCTCCGACGACATCACCAAGGATGCCCGCTACGGCAAGAACCCGCCGCGTAAAGGTATGCCCGAAGGCCATCTGCCCGTGCGCAGCTATCTCGCCGTCCCCCGTGATTTCGCGGACGGGCGAAGTGATCGGAGGACTATTCTTCGGCCACGGCAAGCCCGGTGTCTTTTCGGAGCGCTCGGAACGAGGCCTCTCGGGGCTTGCGGCCGAAGCAGCGGTTGCAATCGACAATGTCCGTCTTTCGCAGGCGTCGCAGCGCGAGATCGCAGAACGCAAGCGAGCCCAAGAGGCGCTAGTCCAATTGAACGCCACCCTGGAAAAGCAGGTCCTCGAGCGCACCGAACAACTCAGGCGCAACGAGCAGGCGCTGCGGCAATCCCAAAAGATGGAAGCCGTGGGACAGCTGACCGGCGGGGTCGCCCACGACTTCAACAACCTCCTCCAGGTGATAATGGGGAATCTCGACACGCTGCAGCGGAATATTCCCTCCGATTCCGCTCGCCTGCAGCGCGCCGTACGGCATGCGACCAATGGCGCACAACGGGCGGCCTCACTTACCCAGCGCCTGCTGGCGTTCTCGCGTCGGCAGCCGCTCGATCCCAAGCCGATAGACGTCAACGTTCTGGTCAACGGCCTTTCCGAAATGGTCCATCGCACCCTCGGCGAGACCATCGCCGTAGAGACGGTGCTCGGCGCCGGTTTGTGGCGCGCGGAAGCCGACCCGAACGAGCTCGAGGCCGCCATCCTCAATCTCGCCGTCAACGCTAGGGATGCCATGCCAAACGGAGGAAAGCTGACGCTCGAGACCGGCAACGCCCATATCGACGAAGCCTATGTCGCGGCCCACAGCGAAGTGGTGGCGGGCCAATACGTCGTCATATCGGTCAGCGATACCGGCATCGGCATGGAGCGGCAGACCGTGGCGCAAGCCTTTGAGCCCTTCTTCACGACGAAACCCGTCGGCAAAGGCACGGGACTCGGGCTGAGCCAGGTTTATGGCTTCGTCAAGCAGTCGGGTGGCCACGTGAAAATCTATTCGGAGGTTGGCCAGGGCACCACCGTCAAAATTTACCTTCCTCGCTTGGCAGGTGAGGCATCGAACGACTCCGCACCTGAAGAGACGCTCAATCCGGAAGCCGCGCAGGAAGGTGAGCGTCACGAGAGGATCACCGGTTCCCGGGCTTGACCTGCGCGGAATGCTCTGGATAGCGCGGTCGGGATGATTGACGCCGCCGGCGCACGATGATGGGTTGATCCCGGTTCGGAGTGGGCGACGGGGATCAGAATGACCAGCGAGTCGCAGCTGCGCGAGAAGCTTCGGAAGATCGAGGCGTTGTTCGTGGGTGCCGGAACTGCTGGCGAGCGCCTTGCAGCGGAAGCCGCACTGCAGCGGGTGCGGGCCCGGGTCGAGGAACTTGCTCGCCACGATCCACCGATCGAACAGCAATTCTCACTTCCCGACCAGTGGTCTCGGCACCTGTTTCTGGCACTTTGCCGCCGATATGGGCTGCGGCCGTTTCGTTATCGCCGGCAGCGACGCAACACGGTGATGGTCCGTGCGTCACGGGGCTTCGTTGATCGAGTCCTGCTGCCGGAGTTCACAGAGCTTGAGGGTGCGCTACAAGTGTATCTGCACGAGGTGACGCTGCGCGTGATCCGCGAAGAGATTTACGACGACGCCAGCGATGCGCAGGAAGTTCCCGACGCCTTGCCGTCGAACTGATCAAGCGGCGAGCTTTGCCTCGGAACCGTCGCGCGCGGCTTTCCAATGCCACGGCAACAGCGTGTTCAGCTGATTGATCTTGGTGCGTCCGGAGACGATGCGCTCGAGAACGTCAGTAAGATAGTGCCGCGGGTCGATGTCGTGAAGTTTTGCCGTGTTGATGAGCGACGCGAGAATGGCCCACGTCTCGGCCCCGCCTTCACTACCGGCGAACAGATAGTTTTTCTTTCCCAACCCGATCGGCTTGATGCTGCGCTCGACCGTATTGCTGTCAATCTCGATGCGCCCATCATCGATGAATCGCGTCAGGCCTTCCCAATGGTTGAGGGTGTAGCGGATTGCCTTGCCAAGGCCGGATTTCTTCGAGACTTCCAGCAGTCGCGCTTCGAGCCAGGGCTTGAAGTCCTCGATCAGCGGTCTGGTGTCGGATTGTCGCACCGCAGCTCGCTGCGTCGCCGGCAAACCGCGAATGCGATCCTCAACGGCGTAGAACATCGCGATCCGCTGCAGCGCTTCCGCGGCAATCGGCGACTTCGTCGCGACGTGAACGTCCCAGAACTTCCGCCGCGCATGCGCGAAGCAGAACGCCAGCTGCATCAGACGGCTGCCGCTCTTGATCAAGCCCTTGTAGGCGGCATAGCCATCAACCTGCAGGATGCCGCGATAGTCCCCGAACAGCCGCTTGGCGCGGATCGCCTTGCGATCCTCGGCGAACACGTAGACCACCGCCGGCGGCGCCGGGCCGCCCCATGGGCGGTCATCGGTGGCGATCGCCCAGAACTGGCAGATTTTGGTTCTGCCACGGCCGGGATCGAGAACTGGCAGCGGCGTCTCGTCGGCAAACAGCCGCGGATAGGACATCACCGCGTGGTGCAACAGCGCGTGAAGCGGCTTCAGCCACCAGGCGACGCGGCCCATCCACGAGGCCAGTGTTTGCCGGTCGAGCGTGATGCCTTGGGCGGCAAACATCTGTTCCTGGCGATACAGCGGCAGCTGGTAGCCGTATTTCATCACCGCGACGTGGGCCAGCAAGGCTTCCGTCACCATTCCACCGTCGATCGCCTGGGCCGACGCGGGTGCCTGTACCACACCCTGGCGGCAGCGCCGGCAGCCGTACCGCGGACGCACGATGCGCTTGATCCGGTACTGCATCGGAATGACGTCGAAGGCTTCCTTGACGGTCTCCCCGATCTTGTGCAGCTGCTCGCCGCAGCAGGGGCAGCTGTGGCTCTCGATATCGATCACGACATCGATGCGCGGCAAATGCTCCGGAAGCTTCCCGCGGTTGCGTCGCGCCGGTCGCTTTCCACGGCCCTCCGCTCCGTCAGGCAGCCTGCCTCCGGCCACATCGTCGTTGGCAGCGGCACGAGCCGCCTGTGCGCTGATGGTGAAGAGAGACAGCTGTCCGATATCCAGTGTCTCGGAGCGCGGACCGAAGATCATGCGCTTGTACTGGGACAGGATCATCAGGAGCTTGTCGTTCTCCTGGATCGCAGCGTCGCGGTGAGCGATCGCTGCATCACGCTCGGTCGCCAGTGTGCTGCATTCCTCCGACAACGCCGCAAGCCGTGACGATAGCGCCATCACGGTTTGTCGGAGCAATGCTGGATCGGAAGGCAAATCACTCATGCAGAGTAATTCTACAACAACTCCGCATGAGTGACGAACGCCTCTTGATAATGATCAACCAGCTCGTACCGGCTGATCCACAGGTCGCATCGGCACACGCTTCCAGTCCGAGCCATCGAGCAGCACCGAGAGCTGAGCATGAGATAGCGACATGACGCCTTCCTTGATCGGCGGCCAGGTGAACTGCCCCTCGATTCTTTTGTAGTAAAGGACAAGGCCGCTTCCATCCCAGGTCAGGATCTTCACGCGATCTCGGCGCTTGGAGCGGAAGACATAAAGTCCGCCGTCGAACGGATCGGCTCCAAAGGCCTCGCTCACCAGCATCGCCAGCGAGTCCATGCCGCGGCGGAAATCGACCGGCTGCGTCGCAATCCAGATCGACAACCCAGCTCGAAGCCCGATCATCGACCAACCGTCCCGACCGCCGCCAGCACCTCGCACAGTGCCTGCCGGTCGACTGTCCCCCTAACACGGATGCGAACCGCGCCGACCTCGATCTCGATCGTCGCCTGCTCCTCACTCGGGCCGCTACGGCCGGTGATCGCGACCGGCACAAAGCCAACTGGCATGCCTCTGTCCCCGTGCTCCGCGACCTGCGACCGCGTGGCCTGGCGACGCCACAGGAACAACAAGCTTGGACTGATGTCGTGTCGCCGAGCCACCGCGGACACGCTTGCACCCGGCGCAAAACTCTCCGCGACAATCGTCGCCTTTGCATCGGTCGACCAGCGCCGACGCCGGCCCGTCCCGGTGATGATCTCGACACGCTGCAGCGTGTCAGCGCCGTGTTCGAGGATAGGTATATGCCTATCCTTATCGCTATCCTTACGACTATCCTTGGACATTGTGACCTCGCGACAAACCATTCCGCGAGATCTTCCTAGCCGACCAGATCAACCCTCAGTGCGTGGTCTCTGCATGACGCTCACGCAGGAAGAGACCATTATCGTGGTCGAGGACGACGACGACGTTAGAGCCTACTCAGTCGACAGCCTCCGCGAGCTCGGCTATCGCGTGCTGGAGGCCCATGACGGTCCGGCGGCTCTGCGGCTCCTCGACGGTCAACCCCGAGTAGATCTCATGTTTACCGACGTGGTCCTTCCGGGCGGCATGACCGGCGCGCAGGTCGCCGCTCAGGCCAAAGCAATCCGCCCCTCCTTGAAGGTCCTGTTCACAACTGGATATGCCCGCAACTCGATCATCCATCACGGCCGCCTCGACAAAGGTGTGCAGTTGATCGTCAAACCTTTCAGCTTCAATGAACTGGCCGCCAAGGTCCGCGACGTGCTGGACCAGGTCGAAAAGTAGAGCGCGGTTTGGTCCATGAGGGGCGGTGATTGCGCCCGGCATAGGCCGCTGCGCGGCAGCGGAATCCCGCATCGAGGCCCCGCCGAAAGTAACCGGTTGTTGGAACATTCTCACGGCAAAGCGTTTGACTCGCTGGACCACCGCCCGCCGTTTGAGTACGGCGCCTGTAGCGGATAGCCAAGGCCCAACGCCCGCTGTTCAAAGATATGCGCTCGCGCGGATAGCCAAAGGCGGTGGTCCCGTTCCGCGCCGTGAAAGTACCAGCTTGAAGAAGCCGTCGAAAATCCGTGAAGAACTGGAGTCCGCCATCAGGCTGGAGATGGAACACATCAGCGACTCGCCGACCGACCTGGGCATTCGGTCGTGCCGCACGAAGATTGCTGGAAAGTCGAGATCATCAGGGACGGGCCGCAGCGGGACGCGGATCATTGCGACATGATCGAAGCCATTGCCGATCGGCTGCGCAGTCAGTTCGATCTGAAAGCTTGACCGCCGACCAAGCCCTTGGGCTGCCTTTGGCGGCGGTGCTGGTGAGCTACCCCGGCGGCTTGGCCGGTGAAGGAAGTCAGGTCTGCCCTGAAAGACGGGTGAGCGCGAGGAGCACGGGCCACTTCCGCTTTCCCAACTATCGCAATTTGAGCTTGGTTCTATGGCGGCGTTAACGGCGTCTCCCGGACCAAACCCTGCCTTAACCTGCCGTGAAAGGCGAGGAGGCCGATGCTGGTCGCTTTACGACGGCAGAGCCCATGGCCAACGATATCATCACGCATCGGGATGCGCTGCGCCATACGGCGGGACGCGTCGCCCTGGCCGTTGGTTTGACGGTAGTTTCTGACCTGGGCTTTGACGCTCATGCAGTTCGGGACGGATCCGGAGGCGACCGTGCGTGCCGGCTTCGTGACCAAGTCGGGGGATCATGATCGGCATCATTGAGTCGGCAGTTCTCTCCGGAGGCCTGAGCTATCGATCCGCGTTGGTGATGCGCGAATTGGCGCTGGCGCGCGCCGAGCTGCTGCGGATTTCCTGCACCGATCAGTTGACGGGATTGCTCAACCGACGGGGCTTTGACGACGCCGCCATGTCGGCCTTGAACAGGGCCCGCGAAGCGAACCTGCCCACCACCGTGCTGATGTGCGACATCGATTTGCTTCAAGGCGATCAACTACCAGTTCGGGCATGAGTTCGGAGACAAGGTGATCGTCGCGATCGCGGAGGTGTTGCGCAGCTTCGCGGAGCGAAGGCAGATGTTGGTGGCAAGGCACGACGGCGAGGAATTCGCCGTTCTGATGACCGGGGTGTCCAAGGAAAGGTCCGCTCCGTACGCAGAAGAGCTTCGGCAGGCCTGCGCGGCCAAGAAAATCCTCGGTGAAGAGATCTCCGCCTGCGTGACGATCAGCATCGGCTTGACCGAATGCCATGGCGAAACTGGCCAAGGTCATGCGCATGGCCGATCAGGCCCTCTACGCGGCCAAGCATCGCGGACGCAACCGCGTCGTCCAGGCCGACGTCCTGACGGGGTCCATCGCGGCATAGAGGCAGTCGAACCAAACTAGTGATTGAATTCGTCGACGTGCCGCCCGGTTCTGCGGCGGTAGCAGGAATTGCGGCGAGTGCGTCTCACTTCGCTCGCGCGGCGGCGGGCGCTCGGACGAGTCCCGGCCCACCCTGACCCGCAGATCCATCAGGTCGGTGAAGGTATCCGCCTGGCGGCGGAGCTCGTCCGCGATCATCGGCGGCTGGCTGGCGATGCTGGGGACCACCGTGACGCGGACGCCGCGGCGCTGCACCGCCTCGACCAGCGAGCGGAAATCGCCGTTGCCGGAAGACAGGATCATCTCGTCGATCCGGCTGGCGAGCTCCATCGCGTCGACCGCGAGTTCGATGTCCATGTCGCCCTTGACCTTGCGGCGTCCGGATGCGTCGACGTATTCCTTGGTCGCCTTGGTGACGACGGTGTAGCCGTTGTAGTCGAGCCAATCGACCAGCGGCCGGATCGAGGAGAATTCCTGATCCTCGATGACGGCGGTGTAGTAGAAGGCGCGGAGCAGCGCGCCGCGGCTTTGGAATTCGCTCAAGAGGCGCTTGTAGTCGATGTCGAACCCGAGCGTCCTGGCGGTGGCGTAGAGGTTGGGGCCATCGATGAAGAGCGCAATCCTGGGTGATGCGGGCGACATTCTGGCGCGGCTCAAAAAGGAGGTCCGGTACGGGCATGCGCACCCCCACGGGCTCTGTTTACCGAAGCGATCTGAGTTGAGGTGGGGCGGCCATTGGCGATTGCCGCTAACTCGCATTCTTTGCACTCGTTCAAGAATCCGAGCTCCGACGAGGGGAAGCTATTCCCCAATTGTTTGGGCTTTCAGAACCTTTTTCATGAACACTTGAACCTGCGCTGCTAGGTGAAACAGACGATAGATGCCCGATCAACTGCCGCTGTTCGAGATCCGCCTGAGAAAGGGCAGCCGCCTGTAGGTGGTACTTGTGCACGACCGAGGGTCGCGCTGTCATGCAGGATCGGAAGCAGCCGTACCGCCGCCAGGTACCAAGCCCATCGCGCGCTTCTGATGCTGCTGGCTTCGGCCTATCGACCGCCCGGACTCGTCCATCTCGGCGGGAGCATCTCGCGGCGAGTCGTCATCAGCCAGTTGAGCCAAATACCCGCTGGCGAAAAGGTTTGGCGGATGCGCGGGGCGAAATCCATCTGATGGGTGGCAAGACGGCCAGTTCCTTGTCACCTATCTCCGCCTGCTCGGCGCCGAAAGAGAATGGCGCCGACTGGACGCGCCAGATGGCCGCGTTACACCACCGAAGGAGTGTTGACCCCAAATCGAGAATTCTCCTGGAACACGCTCCGACCCATGCGAGGGTCGAAATGTCGCTTCCGGTCAGAAAACGCGTATGTCGAGAGTTAGTATTTAAACTCCGGCATGGCCTTCAATTCATCCTTGGTGGCGTTATACATTGCGTGATCGGGATACCAACGCGTACTGGCGCTGGTTGTGGTGGTGGTCGTGGTGGTCGTTGCGGCACCGGTGGTGGTCCGCGTGGTGCTGTCTGGCGCTGAAGTAGTTGCAGGCGTATTCGCCGGTGCGGACGTGGTTGACGCGGTTGTTGAGGTCACCGGCTGGTCAACCCACTTCAGCTTATCGAAGGCGACTGCCACGTAGTGCTCGCCTAGACCGAGAACGCCGCCGACAGCCAGAATGACATTGGCCACCTTACCTGACCTATCCAGGATCACGTCGTGGATGTCGCCGATTTTCTCGTTTGCTTCGTTGTACACATCGACACCGGCGAGCTTCGACGCGCGCCATTCACCTTCCTTGTGCATGGTAGCGGTTGCTGAAGCCGCTTGATTCGTGGCTGTTTGCGCCGCCGCGGCACCGAGCATCGACGTGATAGTCAAGAAGGCTATTGCAAGACATTTGGAAATCATGGTGTTCCTCCAATGTTTTGGGAACAATAACGCGGTGTGACTTTGGTTCCCAGCGACGGAACAGTAATTGATTTCGCAGGAAGGCAATTCGAGAACCGGCTGCCCCGGTTCAAACACTGCTCGTCACTCGCCAATTCCAGAGCGAACAAGGGATCCCGATTTTCTCGGTTTAGAGGTTCGACTGTGGCTAATCAGAAACGTCTACCGAAGACGACGTACGGCGGATTCGGCCATGCTCGCCGTTACTTGGGAAACCTGAGTGCGGTGATCATCAGAGCGCGGGTTATTCAGCGGCGCGGTTACGCATGGCGCAAGCCGGTGCCGCGTTGGCAAACGCTGCTTGACCGATCTCCCGTGATCGAAAAGTTGGTTGCCGCAAAGTCGCATTGTCCGCGGTTAACATTTATTGCCGGCTCGAAAGGCTCCCGGGTCGGTTCGGCAGGTGCACCAACGGCCTCGCGGCACGGGCGGTGGAATGCTTGCTGCATAACGTTGATTCTGCTCCAAAAAAACGCCACGCCCGCCGAACTGCATCAAGAGTGAGTCCGAGCCAAACTCTCGCCGGTTTAGGGAGCGCGCTGTAGCTCCTTCGACAACACGAACGATCTGCGAGACGAGCCATTTGCCGTTCATTTGTTCGACGTACGCCGCCTGGCCTCCGACCACATAACCCTTGTCCTGCGGCTCAAACAACGCTTTGTGGCCACGTAACCGTCGCCCGGTTTCAAAAGTGAGGCCTTCGTCGCTTCAGATTGCGAATGATCGCGAGCGAGCGTCCGTCCAGCAACAGTTGCCCCTAAGCCAGGCAGATCGGCACAGGTGGGGATAGATTCGTCTCAGTCGTTATTTCTTCGATCACCGTGCGCTCGGCTGGGCCAACCAGGTACCTGCGGTTCTCGCGATGGATGGGCACTACCGCAGCGAAGGAGGCTCCCGATTTACCCTCTCCGGGCACTCCTCAAACTCGACGCTGTCTGGCAGACGCTCGCTGCGGACCACTTTGGCGCTACCCGTTGCCTGACGTTCGGTCGTTCTCGTCTTCATGTCTTGCCGCATGACGTCGCGGCCTTGTGTTGGTGAACGAACCTTCAAGGGCGACCCTGCCGCAGCAGCGCTGCCATAGGTCCGCCCGCGCGGCAAACTCGAGCGAAACTGGCTTCACTTGCCTTCGATTGGTACCGTGAAGACTTGTTGCATGCTCGTGGTATCGATCTTTAGGGCACACATATAGTTTACGATAGGCGCAGCCCGAATAAGGAAATTCCAATGAGTAAACCGATCGAGGGTTATGTTCGCGCGGACGTTCTATTGAAGGTATTGGAAACGACCGTGCAGACGTCCTCCATAAGCCCGCTGGCTGGGGTTCTGGAGATTGCGACAGAAGATGGCGTGCTTCGTCTCGCGATAAGCGGCGATGCGGCCAGAGACCTGCTCATCGATTTGGATCAATTCCTAGCCCAGGAATGAACGTAGGAGGCCCTTGCAGCGCAGAGCTGATAAACTGGGGACCGCGTGCATAAGAATAACACCAAGGTGAGAAGCTTCGCCGGTATCGCACAAACACCTCCAGCGACACCGAGGTTGCGGTGAAAATCAGGGCGTGCTCGTAATTAAGACGATCACGAGGGAGAGCGCTTAGTCCATCACGGAGAGATCGGGCGCTATGTTGAACGTACTGGCGATCACCAGCATGGTTACGACAGATATGACCAGTCAGCGCGGGTTGAAGTCTCTTACGTTGGCGATGATACTTTCCCCGTCACGCGAGGAGTTGCCAGCGCCAGAGTTTCGGAAGCGGCTGTTCGACCGGCGCGGTTTCCTTGTTGGGATTGCCTATCGACTTCGCGCTCTGCCTCGGCTCAAATCCGGTAGACGCACAGGCGTACGTGGGGCGCTTTGAACCGGCTGCGACAATCTCTCGAAGACAATTCCTCGAAGAATGCTCGTTTGGCGAAAGGCCCGATCGAAGCGCATACGCTTTCGGGGCAGCGATCTTGCTGACGCCGGCATAGGGCATGACCTCCCCACCCTGGTTTCAGCGCCGCGGCTCCCGGCAACGCTCTGCGATCTGCCATCGGTCGACGCGTCCGGGCAGCCTGTTGTCGATGACAAGCACGTCCGCAACCCAGCTCCCGCACCATGCCGGTGCCTTTCTCGCCGTTGGCCGCCTGGACGACGTCGTAGTCCTCGTCGACCACCCCACACTCACAACGAATTTCAATTTGGCGGCTTCAATTCGCCGGCCAGCCAGCCGACCGCGTCCGTCTGCATCGGATCCACGGCGAAGCGGACCACTCGGTGCGCTCGCAGGTCGAGCACTCGAAGGTGCGTTCCTCGAATCAGCGCGGGCCGGGAGAGATGCGCGCCAACGCCATGCGGTGCTTGCAAACCGGACACATCGGACGCTCGTTGGTCGAGGCAGCCATCCCTGAAATCCCCGTCGCCTGATCATACGCCATCCGTAGCCGGAGTATTCGATTATTACTGCCGCTTCCGCCAAAGGGAACGAGCCCGGTCGGACCGGATTGATTCTGCAGGCCCGCGCGCGAGCACGGCCTGCGTAGCTCCGCCGCCAAGTCCCAAAAGTCCCAAAGGTTGGGCTGCGCTCATAGGAGCGGAGTATTCGGCATCGTAATCCCGGGCGGAACGGCCGTTCTTCAGCGGCGCTCCCGCGATGGATTGTCAATCGAAAAGATCGTGAAAACGATGCCTTGTGAGCATCGTCCTAGAACTTGAGCGTGGTCCTGAGACCGAACACGGACGCGTTTCTGAGGGCCTTTCCGGCGAGCGGGCCCGTCGGGAGCGTGGCGCCGCCGCCGGGATGAAGGATGTATTGGAAATTGGGCTGCACCGTCCAGCCGTCCTTGATTTGATATTGATACACCGCAGTCAGCAATCCCTCGAAGCTCCGTACGGGCCAGTTCGGATCCACTAAAGTCCGATAATCCGCGTCGAGTGCCTGCGCCCGTTCGAGACGTGGGCGTAACCCGCTGCGATCCCGAACTTGTCGTTCGGTCGCTCGTCCCGCAGACCGATGAACTCGATGCCCGCATCGGCGTAGAGATCGATCAGGTTGCGGTCGGCACGGGTGCCGGCGGCCCTGGCGAACACGCCGATTCCGCGATCGTCGCCTGTGAGGCACGCGATAAACCTGCTGCTCGAGGACTGCCCAACCGCCGATATCCCCTGACAATAGCAGGGGCTCGCCGCTGCTGGCGGGAGCGGCGAGTGAAACGCCGTTCGACGCGAGCCGCTGGTCCGCGAAGGAGCCGAAGTGCTGCCAGCCTCCGAATTTGATCTGGCCGGTCAGGTTCGGATCGCCCTTCTTGTTGTTCCAGGCGTACTGCATCTGTCCGAGCAGGAGAGGCGGATCGTTGACGCGGAAATTCACGCCGTAGCGGTTGCGCTCCTGCGGATCGCCCGGACCGGGTCCGGCCTGGTCGCCATCGAAGATGCCGCCAAGCAGGGAAAGCTGATCGGTCAGGACCAGCAGCCGGGCTCCCATGGCGGCCAAGGGCGGCGATCCTCGACGACAGGCGGGAGCGGCGATGAAGGAGGCCGTGCAGGCCGATGGCTTCGAACGGCAGCGCTGGATACGGCTCGCTCAGGCCTGGCTCGAGATCACGCGTATCGGTTTTCCACGTGTTTCATGACCCGTCGGCAGCGGCGTCAAAGGCGCTGCCGACGAGCGGAACGAGCGGGCCACAGCCAAGCTTTCCCGGATGACACCGAAATCCCTTCATTCGCTGGTCGAACTGCTCTGGACGCCGTCAGGCGAGTTCCGTCGTTGCGCTTTGCGTACGGCGCGGTTGGTATCGCCGCAATTCGAACGATGGCAAGACCGCCAAGGGGCAGGTTGAATATTTTGGTCGCGATATCGGAGTTGGCTCCGCAATTGCGAGGGTGGTGGCCCCGGAAACGTCCGCATCAAAGGCGAAATCGTGCGCGAGGAATCCAGCTTGGGGCTCATGGTTTCCTCGATGCTGGGCCTCGCTCTGATCGTAGGGATAATCAGGCTCTTCGGCTCGAGCCCGCCGCCGGATTGGGGGTCGCGTACCCGCAGGGTCCAGTCCGCTGTCCAGGCCAAACCTGGCTGACGGCTCGACGTCCGGAAGCCGCTCGCTCGGTAGGGAGCGACGTGCGGCGAAGGGTCGGCAAGTTCTTGGTTTTTTGGTACACTGTGCTCTGGCGGGTTCTACCGCTGCAATCCGCTCGTGCGCTACGCTTCGCGGACTCTGGCGCCGGGCGGGAGGTTGACCAACCCGGCCCTCGGTGCCTCCTAATCAAAACCCCGCCAGCTACCGAAGTATCTGACGGGGCTTGATCTGATATTTCTGTTGGATCTCTCCTCCATTATACCAGTCGTACAAATAACGACGCAGCCGGCGGGTCGTTCCTTTCCGATCGCTGCTCCGGCAGATTTATTTCGATGGCCTGAATGCCGGCGGCCGGGAGCGCAGCGGCCGCTTGCGGCGGCGCCGATCCTCCGTCAACCCCGGCCGTGAGGCGGCCTCAACCGCGGGGTCGTTGCGGTGACCCGCCGGGTCCGCAGCAGCGGCGAGATCAGATCAAATGTCAAGTTCATCTTCGTCAGCGAAGCGCTTGTCGACCAGCCGGTACGGATTGTCGAATTCGAGAGCGGCGACCACGTGGTGCGCTTCTACGGCCCTGGACGTCGGCCTCATCGCCTCATCGACCGCCGCGGGAAGATTAAGAATAAGCTCGATGCGGACGCCGTCGAAGCTGAAACGGTTCGGTTGATTTTCAATCTTTACCTCGATGGCGACGGGAAGACTGGCCCGCTCGAAGTGGCTGAACAGCCACAGAGGGCGGACGCGGCGCTGCGCAACCTTCGGCGTCGGACCCGGTGCATAAGATTTTGACCAACACTTGCTATGCGTCGGGACGATGGCCCTACGGCGCGCGTAGCTCTCGTGACGGCCGCAAGCACGATCCGTCGACTGTAATTCAAATTCCCGTCCCCGTCTTGATTGAGTAAGACGTTTTCGATCGCGTTCAGGCGAAACTTGCCCGGAGCAATCCGAAGACCACACCGCCGCGCGTGATCGATGAACCCTCGCTCCATTGCGGTTTGCGCTTCTTGCGGCCCCGGAATAACGTGCACGGGAACGACCAACAGGCAGAGTAGATCCTATTCCTACTATTCGTGCGGGTTGCCAGCAGAAGAGCAAGACGGTCCGCGAGGGCCGCCACATACCGGCTGCAACCTTGGACGACTCGTGCTGAGGAATCTCAAGCAGCGCGTCTATTGGCGCCCGACCGCATTGTGGAGCTTCTGAAGTCGCTGATCGAACGCCAAGCCGCGAAGAGCGATCTGCCGACCACCGGCTTCTTGCGATCCAGAAAGAGCTGAGCGACGCAGAAGATCGTCTGAAACGGCTCTACCGCTCCAAGCTGCCGAAGCGATCTTCGGCAGTATCGGGAGGCGATCAGACAGGCGGACAGTAACGAGGAGGAGCGTGTTTGCGGAAATGCCATGCGCAGTAGTCCAGGTGGTCTGCACGATGCCTCAGGAAAATGAGAAATGTTGCCGCGGTACTAGAATCGGCGCAGTCAAGTTTTCGTTCCAATCATCGCGGAACGAGCTGTATGCGCTGACCGGTGTTCTCTCCATAACAAACTGGCCGAACGTCTTATCTCCCGTACTCAATGGACGCCAGGTGACGTTCATGTTCGCGCCGACAGTGACCGCCGATCATGATTAGGATACTAGTGAGGAACCTACCATGTGCTCCGCTGTTGCCGAGTTGTCCAATGGAGAGCTTTATAGACAACAACAATAACAAGAATCCGAACGAAAAAAGCCCGGTGAAAAACCGGAAGGGACGTATCACTTCAATCCCGGCAATCAATCCGGTAAAAGTCAGGCAATCCCCAAAGATCGGCCTGAACCAAGCAACGACAGGAATGCGACTGAGAACCGAGAGAAGCCCTCGCGAGGGTAACGCGCGATCGAACGATTTCGTCGTTTCCATGCGCAAATCCAATGAAGGTCGTTCCTTAGCGCGGAGGAACGAAAACGTTAGCGGCGAGGTTAGCTTATGGAGACGGAATCTTGCGAGAAGCCGGACAGTCTCCCACACGGCCCTGCGGTGTAATGCCCGCAGGGTCGGTTCCCGTGGCCGTCCTCGAAGTGAGGTTGCGCAGCAGACGGACAGCGGATGCCGAGGACAAGATTTTCTGCAAGGCAAAATCACGTCCGAACTCTGGGCCGAGCCCAAACCACAAGCTTTGGTCGCATCCGATGCATAGGGTTTTCGCGGCTCAGGTGGATTCCATAGAATTCCGCTGCCCTTCACAGAGGAGTCTAAACGACCCTCGGCGCGGAGGTTTGGAGCAAGGTCGCTACTCCCGATAGGCTTTGGGGCAAGGACCGGGAGGTTTTACCCGACTCTTTGTGTTCCGATCCGTTCCAATTCGGAGCAACATACTCGTCTAGGGATGCCCTCTCATATCGCGCAATGGCGGGAGTCTAGCCGCTTCAGGGTGAATGCAACATTTTCGCCAAGGAGGATAGCGGCCTTGTGTCTTCTAAGGTCGGCTTGCTGTACTCCGAATTATCTCGGATGATCATCGTAATCCGTTAGTCAGCTACGCTGAAAAAATTCCACGGCGAAGCACTACGAGTTTCGATAGAATCGCACTTGAGCCCAGCGCTGCAGCCGCTCAAAACAGTCAAGCAGGGGAAGGTACAAAAAAATAGGAATCGATTAGGAGGAAACGTCACCTTATTGACGGGCATTTTCCATCCTTTGATCGCCCAGTGCGTCGACGGAAAACTTGCCGACCTCGTGGCCTTCACTGTCCTGCACGGTAACCCACCGCCCGGCCGCGGATGTCATTTCCGGCCGAGATCTCTCTGCACTTGACACTGCCCCGTAGGGAATTGCGCCGTATAATCGTTGCGTTCGCAGTGCGGACCGCCTCCACTCTTGCCTGTTGTTTTTTAGGGAGCGTGTTGCTCGCCGATCGTTGGCACCATAGCCAGTTGATGGGCTGGCGGCGTCGAGCTATACTCATAGGCTGCACGTTCATGGGACCAGTGGATCGTGACTAGGCATCAGGGACAACTCGTTGCTACCGAGTTCGTTTCAATGGCTCTTCGATGGAACCCGCCTGGCGCAAAACCTCAGGCCTCGACCGCAGGGTGCCCAAGGCATCTCGGTGAACCAAGCCATTTCGGTGAAGCTCGCACCCCAATGCAAATGCGGTTCTGGAATTAGATAGTCAGTCGGGCGCCTGTGTGATTAGGCCCTCTCTCCACTCTTGCAGCGTAGCAACCAGCTGCCGCAAAGTGGATGTGCAAGTAGTCGACGTTCGGCGGCGCGAGAAGCTCTTCTATGACTGGTTCGATCTGTTTGCCCCCAACTAACCGGTTATCGACCATCATTCCCTTCGAATCGAAAGACCTGACGGCGAGCGTGCGTTTGCGCAGCTGTTCAGGAATTTCGTTCACTCTATCGTAGGTCTGATCGCCCTCGCGCACGAAGATCGCAAACCGCATTCGATACGGCGAATCGACTGGATGATGTTCGTAGTTGATTAGCAAAAGCTCCTCGCCTGGCTGCGAGTCCGTGAGGCTAACTCGGCAAGGATAATTGCCGTCGACTGTCCGGCGAACTGCTCCTCTGGTCGCGAGGTCGAGATCAGACAGGCCGAAAAGATGAGCGAATTCTTCAGCCGGTAGGCCACGGATGCGAAAGGTCATTGTTGTTGTTCCTTTTTGAGGGAGAACTACTTTCGCACCCGCTTGCGAGCGTAGCCACCCGCTTCCCGACGTCGCTTGGTTCTCTCCATTGGGGCGGTGCCAGCAGATCCAGCCGGCTCAAGTGGCAACCGGTTGAGCTGCGGAAGGTTCCTCGATCGCAGCACCCCGGTCATCAATGTAGATCGGGCTCCGTATGGGTGCGCCACCGTTCTCAAACACCGCCAGCTCAAGCCGTCACGCACGTTTCCGTTGCTGCGGATCATGGCCAGCGGCGATGTCGCTATTCCCTGCGAAGAAATGCCCCAGGGCCTTTGACGGGCGCAGCCTTTCACAGACGATCTTCAGGATGGCCAGCATCGGGACCGGCCAAGGTCATGTCGTGGCTTGGATGACGCCGGTATTGGCGCTGGTGGCGAACTGCAGGTTGTGAAAAATAGCGCGGACCATAGGCTGCGCCGCCAGCTTGCGCCTGCAATGGGTGAGGCGCTCTCGCTGGTGGTCGGCGGCCTCAATCACGAGCACGCCCTGATTTTCGCGGCATCCTCAGTGCTGCTCCAGGTGTTTGTGCGATACCAGCGTTATGCGCCCGCCCTGAAGTTTCTTACCTTGGTGTTATTCTTATACGTCGCCACCGCATTCACCGCCCACATTCCGTGGAACAAAGCGCTTGCGCGCGCAGTGTGGCCGGCTGCCGAGGTTAACCGCGATTATCTGCTCATGGTCGTGGCGGTGCTCGGGACAACCATCAGTCCCTACCTCTTCATCTGGCAGGCATCGCAGGAGGTCGAGGAGATGAAGCAAAATCGGCCACGGCGCCCGTTAAAGGAACGGCGTCCTTTAAAGGAGCTATTGCGTGGCGGCGAATCCGAAATTGAGCGCATCGCGTTGGACACCAGCGTGGGTATGGCGTTTTCGAACATCATCGCTTTCTTTATTCTTTTAATCACAGCAGCCGTGTTCAGTGCCGGCGGCGTGACCAACATCCACAGCGCGGCCGAAGCGGTTGAAGCCCTGCGGCCGCTTGCCGGTGATTTGACCGTCGTTTTGTTTGCACTCGGGATTGTCGGCACGGGACTCTTGCGGTCCCGGTGCTCGCCGGCTCGGCTGCGTATTGCGCTTCCGAGGCGTTCGGCTGGCCCGCCACCCTGGAGGCGAAAGCGCCGGATGCCGTGGGCTTTTGCAGCATCATTGCCGCCGCCACGGTGGCGGGACTCGCGCTCGGCTATACGCCAATCGATCCCATCCGAATGCTGATCTGGAGCGCCGTCCTCAACGGCATTGTTGCTGTTCCGATCATGGCGGTCATGATGGTGGTCGTTACGCGCCTTTCGGTGATGGGTCGTTTTAGCGCCCGGCCGACGCTCACGTTTTTCGGATGGGCTGGCACGGCGCTCATGGCCGTTACCGTTGTGGCACTGTTCTGGTCCTCGATCGGCTGACCGCACTATCATCGCGAGTAAGACAAATCTGTTGTAGTAGCGGAGAGTAGCCACGAAACGTGGACCGGCAATGGCAAGGCCAGCTCCATTATTCGTGCGATCTCGACATCGATGGGTTGCGCGGGCCTGACCTCGCCGGTCCGGCCCCGTGCAATCGTCAGCCGAACCGCCAAGAGTTGGTGCCCGAAATATTGAATGGAACTTTCAGGTTCCAATTGCGTTGACGCGCATGAATCGGCAGCCGATCGAGGACGTTGTCGCTGAAACCGGCAAGACGATCGACGCCCCACCACCAGAGATTCTCGAAACGGATCCAGGGCTGTCTCCGGAAGAAGCCGAGCAGATTCGCCGTGACTACTTGCTGAAGCGGTTCTGGATCAGCGCCAAGGGTTTTTGGGGAGTGGCTGGCGGCAGGCTGGCCTGGGTTCTCACCGGCGGATTGCTGGTACTGATTTTCCTGCAGCTCTCTTTCCAGTTCGGCGTCAACCTCTGGAACAGAGCGATCTTCGATGCCATCGAGAAGAGAGATGCAGCCGTCGTGCTGCGTCTTACGGCGGTGTTCTTCCCGCTGGCAATCGGCAGCGTTCTGCTCGGTGTAATTCAGGTCTACATCCGCATGGGCATCCAGAGGCGATGGCGGGCTTGGCTAACCGGTTCAGTTATCTCTCGCTGGCTGAAGAACGGTCGCTACTACCAGCTCAACCTGGTCAGCGGCGATCACCAGAATCCGGAATACCGCATTGCCGAGGACTTGCGCGTGGCGACCGACGCGCCGATTGATTTCGCCACCGGCGTAACGTCCGCGTTTCTTTCGGCAACGACATTCATCATCGTACTCTGGACGATCGGTGGTGCGTTGACGCTGACAATTGCAGGCGCCACTATGACGATTCCAGGCTTTCTCGTTATCGCCGCAGTGCTGTATGCAGCGATCGCGAGCGGTTCGATGGTCGTCATCGGGCGAAATTTCGTGACCATTTCGGAAAGCAAGAATCAGACTGAAGCCGAGTACCGCTACGCCCTGATGCGCGTGCGCGAGAACGGTGAAAGCATTGCGCTTCTGGGTGGGGAGGAAGAGGAGCGCTCCGGCATCGACAGATCGTTCAGCAAAGTCTTGACGCAATGGGCGCGGCTGTGCGGCCAGCACATGCGCACCACCATCGTCTCGCAGGGATCGAGCCTGATCGCGCCCATCGTTCCAATATTGCTTTGCGCGCCTAAGTTTCTCGAAGACGGCATGACGCTGGGCCAGGTGATGCAGGCGGCATCGGCGTTCACCATTGTTCAAAGCGCCTTCGGCTGGCTGGTGGATAATTATCCCCGCCTGGCAGAATGGAATGCAGGAGCGCGCCGCATTGCATCGCTGATGATGTCCCTCGATGGGCTTGAGCGTGCCGAAACTGGCGAGGGTCTCAATCGCATCAAGCGCGGCGAAACCGAGGGCGATACAATGCTTCGTTTGAATGACCTGTCAGTTACACTTGATGATGGCACCGCTGTGGTTGGCGAGACGGAAATTCTGATCGAACCTGGCGAGCGGGTTCTGGTGTCTGGTAAGTCCGGGACTGGCAAGAGCACGTTGGTGCGCGCCATCGCAGGACTCTGGCCATGGGGTGGCGGCAGCGTTGATTTCCACGCGGATCGCCGTCTGTTCATGTTGCCGCAAAAGCCCTATGTGCCGTCGGGCACGTTGCGTCGCGCTGCCGCTTATCCCGCGGACGCCGAAGATTGGAGCATCGATCAGATCGGGGAAGCGCTCGACAAGGTGGGGCTGGGTCATCTGAAGGAGCGCATCGAAGAGGAGGCTCCCTGGGACCAGACGTTGTCGGGCGGCGAAAAACAGCGGCTCGCCTTTGCACGGCTCTTTCTTCATCGCCCGGATATCATTGTGCTTGATGAGGCGACGTCTGCGCTCGATGATCGCAGTCAGGACAAACTGATGGAGCTTCTTAACGAGGAACTAAAGGACGCCACCGTTGTCAGCGTTGCCCATCGCGCCGAACTGGAGGCGTTCCACAGCCGCAAGATCACACTTGAGCGCCGCAAGGGTGGCGCGAGGTTTGTCAGTGACATTGATCTGATCCCGCGCGATGGCCGCAGGCGGTTGATGGGACGCTGGCTGCGCAAGCGCAAGGCGCCTTCGATCCCGCCCCGGCAGGTGGCTTGAGGTCCGCATCCCAAATTGATCCGGAAGAGGACATCCGACCGAGCAGACGCCGAAACGCCGCGCGTTCGTTCGGAGACCCAGAGCTGGCGGATTACTGTCTGTCGACAGCAATCGGTCTGAGATCGTTCCACCTCGCTGTCGTGATCCCCATTCAAATACTGCGGTCTTTGTCGCGATCGCGATGATCACGGTCGCGGACGCGCAGTCGCGATCCCTGTCACGACCTCGTACGCCAACAGGGCAGCACCAGCCCCGACCTCTTCTGCTCCGGCGGGCATTGCGTTGCAAATCCAGTCTGCGGCGGAATTACTACGGCATATCACCGCGTGCTCCTATCACTGCTAAGCTCTGCGACCGCTGCCTGGTTGGATTTGGAACCGGTTGGGCCCCTTCTCGTTGAAATATTTCGAGCACGAGCTCGACCATTTTGAAATTGCCGGTTTCAGTGAAGCGATCGACTAATGAAGCCAAAATAGGTCCGATCGGGACTTCTAATCCGCAGCTGCTTGCGTCGTCTAGCCGGTGCATCGCTCATGATTGACGACCTTTGGTACAAGAACGGCGTGTTCTATGGGCTGCTGCGGCGTCTCGACTATCTGCACGGACTGGGTGTGACTGCGATCTGGCTGATGCTATTCCAGCCGTCGCCAGGCAGAGACGACGGTTACGACATCTCCGACTATTATGGTGTCGATCCGCGACACGGCACGCTCGGCGACTTCGTGGAATCCACTCACGGCTGCCAGCAACGAGGCATTCACGTCATTATCGATCTCGTCGTCAATCACACCTCGGACGCCCATCCGTGGGCTTTCAATGAAGTGGCCTTGCTTCCGTGAGATGCGCATTTCAGGATTGAACGTCATGACAGAGCAACAAGGTGTTTCTCGGCGGCGAGTTCTGACTATCGCGGCGGGCGCTGCTGGCGCATCAGTTGCCGGGGTAAGTGTGGCGCGCGCGCAGGCCAAGACGCCGCAGAAAAACGTGAAGTACCAAGACACTCCGAAGGGCGACCAGCGCTGTGAGAATTGCAAGCAGTTCCAACCACCATCGGCCTGCAAAGTCGTGGATGGAACTATTTCCCCGCAAGGCTGGTGCATGGTTTATATGAAGGCCTAGGATGATCTTTCCGGCCGACGTGGCCCCGCCAAGCTCCTCCGCGAGACGGGCTCGCTACAGGTCGCGGACGTCATCCGCCCAGCGGTCGTGCCGACTATGACTCGCTAGCCCCAGTCGGGATCCCGAGGGAGGTGACAGATGGCAGAACCGACAGAAGAAGAAATACGAATGTACGCCCATCAGCTCTGGGAAAAGGCTGGACGGCCGGAGGGCCGCGACAAAGAGTTTTGGGAGCTGGCCGAACAAGAATTGCGAAATAAGGATAAATCTTCTCCGCTCCGAACCCCTGATAACCTTTAAGTGGACAAGGTTTCGATCGGTAGAGCCCAAGTGGGCTTTCATCGCGCCTTAGCCTCCATCACTCGGTGCATCGCCGGGTGCTTCCTGTTTTTGATCTTGATCCAATGCGGACACCGGCCGCCTCGGTAAGGCCCGGATTCGCGAATCGAAATAGACGAATTGCGCATTGCCGGGCGAAGAGAATTTTGCCGAGATGATCCCAAGGGGCGCTTGCTACACGTCCCCAGACCTTGAACACCAGCACCGACGCCAACCGTCGGTGCTGGTGTTTTTTATGCGAAAAGATCGTTCCCAGCCTGCAGGATCTTCACGTGGATCTCCAGCCACTCCTGCGCCAAGGCGTGAGACCGGCGCCGTATTCGGCCGGCGTGCCTTTGTCCTGATACAGGAAGGGGCCGTTGATCTTCTCGATATAGACGCGGCCATCCTGGACCGGCTCGTATGCTCTGGCGTGCTCCATGGCCTCGGGGCGGCTTTCTCCGGACTGGCGTAGGACGATCTGCGGTGAGTTTCGGCGGGGAATCACGACTTCCATCCCACACTGAATGGCACCGCGTGGCTCACCATGTCATGCCAATTTGGAACGATGTGCACAGCGCCGACCGTGCCGCATGCGTGCACACTAAGCGCCAGCCGACGCGTGACCACGGTTGATCCTGAGGTAGGGTGTCCAGCCGAAAGTCCACCATCCGGCCACAGCCGCCGTGGCACTGGATGTTAAGTGACGTGGCCGCCAGCGAGCCATTCCGCGGGGCTACCGGGCGGGAAGGAGCGGCCGGACCATTTCGTGTATTTGCGCTGGCGCATAGGGCCAAGTGATCGCGCCGATCGCGCGCGGAGAGAAGCCGCTAGGAATCGGTCGCCTATGGATGTCGATCACCAATGGCGGGTCAATCGTCTAGCGCGATTGGTCCGGATTTTCTTGCCACGTCGTCGAGTGCTCAGAAATCCACTTGGCAGCGTCATGCTCCGTAACAAAACCCTTGATGACTTCCGTTTCGCCATCGGGCCACAGAATATCGATCCTCCAGCCGGTGCCGGGATTTTTGCAAGCCATGAAAGCCGGTCGCTGTTCGATCATTGGGTGACTATGCGCCGACGGTGGCCAGCTACAAGCCAGTGATCCTGCCACACTTCGCTTTTGGCCCGCGATCGATCCTATTGGGTGTCCCCGATCTCACGCGGATCCTTTCGTGGCCGGGAGTCAAGAAGATCCGGCGGCGGTGACAATTGGGGACGCAGCTCGGGACTTGGCTCGGTGTCTAGATCGCCCTGGACCTTCGACCGTTGCCGGCGGCTGATCACAAAACCGATCAGGCCGACCACTACCAGCACAGCTCCGTCGAGCATAAGCCAGTGCGGAAATTCCATGCCCAGTACACGACAGAATTTTGCAGCGCAGCCCTGATTAATCTCCGTTGCGGCTTCCTCCCGGAGAGAGGTAGGTTCCAGCCGCGGCGGGCCGCATCACGCTTTGTCCAATTCACCTGCATCGAGTTACTGAGCTTACTTCGTCGGTAGGGACGGCCATATGATTGGGCGCGAGGATCTGATCTGCGCCAGCGATGCTGAAGCCATCGAGCTGGCGACCAAGTTCAGTCTGGCACGGAGACCGCTTCGTGACTAAGCTCGCACGTCAGAAACCTTCTATGAACAATTTGCGTCCTAGTTCGTATAAGGAAGATGCTCAGGGATGAGAAAGTCAACCGCCTGGAATTGGAGCGCGAGCTCGAAAGGGCGAAACGGCTTGCCGCGGTCACAACGGATCGCACGACCTATGAGCGGATACGCGATTTTGCCGAGGACATCAGGCAAAGGCTCCAGCGGTTAGTGTCCCGGCGGGGTGGACAAGACGAAATCCGCGCTCGCGCGCGTCAGCTTTGGGAACAGGCGGGCCGGCCAGTAGGCCGTGATCTAGATTTCTGGCTGCAAGCCGAGCGCGAACTGGCGAACGATGAGGCGATCGACTAGCTCCTGACGCCCGCCTCTTCCTCAGCGCTGTGCAACAGTTGTATACGTTGAATCGGTGGGGATCTGTGCTTCGTACTGCTTGGCTTTTTCAAGTAGTGCGTCGCGAATTGGACCTTCCGGCAAAAGGGCGGCTTGGTGGCGTGCTTCTCTCGCGCATTCTGCGGCTTTACTGGCCAGATCCTCAGTCTTGGTCAGACCACGCATGATGGCTTCCTCCTGTCACAGGAAACGACAGGAAACTTGCGAAGGTTCCTTACCAAGTCCAGTACCGGATCATGCCGCTCGGGCGGCCCTTGAAAACTCATCCGGGCCGGGACAGCCCGATCTCGGCCGGCAGCGCGCTGCTAGGATGGCGGAGCGGCCCGGCACTCCAGGGCCAACGCACCCGCCGTCACGCGAGACGACCGGCGTCGTTCGCCGAGGAGATTTGAAAAGTGAGGAACGCCGTTCGTGTTCTGGGTCGTTGAGGATGAAGCTCTGATCTGCAGCTTCATCGAGGACGCCTTGTCGGACGGCGGCTTCGAGGCATGCGTGGTCCATTCGGGAGACGCGGCGATGTCCACCTTTCGCGATGGTGGCAAGGGATGTCGGGCGCTGCTGACGGACGTCAATCTCGGTGATGGCACCAACGGATGGGAACTGGCGCGGCAGATCAGGGAAATCACCCCTGGCTTTCCTGTGGTCTACATGACGATCAGCGCGCCAGACTGCAAAACGCAAGGCGTCGATGGCAGCCTCCTGATCGAGAAGCCTATTGCGCCGGCGCAATTGGCTGCCGCCGTCTCGCAGCTACTTGATACGGGCTCGCCGGGTTGAACCGAGATCGTTGTTAAGCGATCTTTCGATCGGGCCCGCAAGGATGGGCGGCGGATGAGCGGATCGTCAGCGTGGTGGCGATGCTTTGGGCGTGCATGCGGCCGCAGCGCGAGCCGCCGCTACCGCCATCCGGTTCCACAGCAGGCCTCTGTCCTCCTTCGAAAAGGAGGCGCGCCGCTTGAGATCCTCCAGCGTCTCGTCAGGATGACGTCGCTCGAAATCCTCGCGGATCAGCAACTCGAGGTAGGTCCGGTCCTGAGCGCCGCCTGAGTCGAGATGCTGGTGCGAGTGGGGCACTCGGTTTGGCATCCGCCTGCGACATCGCCTCTCACCAATGCCAAGACGCGGGGCCCGCTTCGCGGCACTACGCTCATGCCCCTGCGGCTGCTTTGTCGCTTGTTTGAGGCCCCTCGCTCGCTCTACCGGCGTCATCAGACGAATAAATACGATCAAGACCGCATGATGATCCCTTACGCGCTTTTTCCCATTGGCACACGTTTCCACCACTCCGCGGCACCAGGGACACGACTGCCGCCCTTGCGAGGTCTTCCAACGCGGTCGCAATGTATTTCGCGTAGTGCCGTTCAATCATTTTGACTGAGGTGTTGTGCAGCTTGGCAACCTGTTGGATGGGCAAGCCCTTTCTGAGACCACGCACGATGCTGGAGTGCCGCAAAGCATAGGGAATCACCTCCGGCATACCGGCGCGCTCGCGAATGGCCTTCCATGGACGTGCAAGTTCCGCTCTTTTCCAAGGACCGCGCTCAGACTTCTTCCACGTGATGCCCCCCGGCTCCTGTTCATGGATCCATCGCTCGAAAAGAGGTGCATCGCTTGGCCGCCCGGCGATTGCGGGCAAAAGTACCTCAATCACATCGTCGCCCACTGGGACCGGGTCGGAGCCGCTATTGCCGCCGCGCCCCTTGTAGGAGCCCGGCACCATCAAACGCCGTGCAGAAACCTGTACGTCGCCCACGCGCATTCGCCTGACCTGGGCATACCGCGCGCCGGTCGCGGCCAGACAGACGACGATCCGATATAGATCGCCATCAAATCCTTGCTCCTGATCGACTTCATACGCAGCTTGAAGGATTGCGCCAACCTTCTCATTCGTGAGGATCTGGTTATCCCGAGCAAGCGACGCTACATCATCATCATCGATCCGCTCGGCTTTGAAGCCGGCCTTCACAGTGGCGAGGAACGTCGGGTTTAGTTTCTTCCTATCTGACGACAGCCGCGGCCACGCGGCGTTTAGTGCGGCCTTGAGGTCATTCACGAGGCGCTGCTTGGTCGTGACCTTTAAGTCCTCCGGCAAACCCTCACGCCACGTTATCAAGTCGTCCTCTTTCAAGGCATGCAGATACACCGATGCGAGAGCAGCAGCTTCCGCGGCTTCCTGATTGCCGCGCTTTTCTTGACTCATTATTTGGCCCTCTCAAGGCTGAAACAGGGGTTCGATTCCCTAGGGAGCGCCAGCAAACTCAGGCACTTAGGTAGCCCTCATTCGCCAAATAGCCTCGCCGCGATGCCTCACTGTCGCTGGCGCATTCGCGAAAAATTTCCTCGTCGCCCTTTGGTGTCCGGAAATATTCAAACCGCCGCTCACGTGCGCTGTCGTACGCGAGCGCCCTCGGATGTTCGCATTGACGTTGCTCGTCGCACAATCAACTCTTGTCCTGTGCGAAGGGCCACGTGAGATACAATCGACGAGAGAAAACCGGCGGACAACAGTCACACGTCAGTCTATCCGCTCCGAAAGCCGCAGAACCGAGCACGATGCCATTCGCCCGGCGGCTTACCTGCACGATTGACGATGCATGCGAAGTGACCGGCTTGGGACGCACGAAGCTTTACGAGTTGATAGGAGCTGGGCATATCGTCACGACCACGATCGGACGTCGGCGACTTAGTGGTGGGCTCACTTCTGGCGCTCCTTGACACCAACATGTCGAACTAATGGACGTGCGAATTAAGGGAACAACCCCACTTTGAACGCGCCATTCAGGCACTCATTTTGATGAGATGACCGTGCCTCCTTAGCCGGTCGAACTCGTCCGCCCACCACTGCATCATCCGCACGGCGCTCCTGCCAGAATTCGGCGGCATGGTTATAGGCGCCACGGATTCCATTCGCCTCATGATGCACAAGTTGAAATTCAATCGCATCCGCTTGTCACTTGCCGCTTTCGTTCGGGAGCGTTGAGGCGGTGGATCACAGGCCATGAATGGTCAATTCGATCTGGTCATATCCGAGACGCGCAGGGCCCGCCAGGTCTCGAACCTGCAACTAGACCGTTATGAGCGGTTGACCTGACGCGACCTGGAAATATCCTCGCGCTTCGGTCCTCTCTCGCCGTTCCGCGCTCCCAAACTCGGAACAGGCAGGCAGTTTATGGAGCGCGTACTGCTCACGCCTTATTGAATAGCTTCACCACGTGCGCCAAAGCTTGCCAGAGCTTGATCTGCATATGGCGTAACTCGATTGAAACTGCCGAAGCTCAGTTCGTGAATCTTAAGAGCTGTTGAAGTGTCTTCATCGTTGCGTTTTGTATCATCCGATCAGTCTCCAGACGCTGCAACAAGGAGAGACTATGACGGACGGGCCACCTGAGGAGGACGGACGAAGACCAACTGGAAGTTCGTTTTCGCCTGCGAATGATCGCGATGGGAGTGTGGTTCCATTTCGCGAGCGACTCAGCTGCACGGTGGACGAAGCTTGCGCGGTAACCGGCTTGGGACGCACAAAGCTTTATGAGTTGATAGGATCGGGCCAGCTTATCACGACAACAATCGGGCGGCGGCGCCTAGTGATAGTACGATCGCTTCTCGAACTTATAGATCGAACTATTTCGGCGTGACCAAACCTCAATGAGCCGCACAATTGACTCAACGTTGCGCGCCTCCCTTGATCGGCGCCACCTTCTTGGGATCGAGCCACTGGTCGATTCGATCAGCCCAATGCTGCATCAGCTTTGTGCGCGAGCCGATCAGCGCGAGTGGTCCGTGCTTCTTGTAGAGACCTTCCACAGTGGAGTTATCGAGATGCGCGAGCTGCAGCTCCACGACGTCGCCGTCCCATGCCTTGGCGTCCTTGATCTCTTCGTGGTGAGACAGAGTCGAGAAGGTGGTTCTGAATCCGTGGGCACAATGGTCCGTTTTGGTGTCAATGCCAAGCAGCCGCAAGCGCTTGTTGAGCGTGTTGTTTGATAGCGGCGCATCCTTCGAGCAGGAAAATGCGTATCGGCGATGGCTCGTCAGCTTCTGAACGCTCCGCAGAATTGCGAGCGCCTGCCGTGATAACGGCACGACATGGTCCCAGCCGGTCTTCATCTTGGCGGCTGGAACAGTCCAGCGTTTTGTATCCCAATCGACCTCGCTCCACTCCATTTCATTGACCATGCCGGGGCGGGGAATGGTCAGCGCATCGAAGCGCAAAGCAAGGCCAACAACGTCACCAAATCTCGCTCTTGTCCACGGTGCGCTGATGAGCTTGAAGACGCGCGTGACGTCACGTGGTTCGGTGACGCCGGGACGCGGCGTTGAAATGTTGGCAATCATCTGCCCATTCAGGTTGCGGAATGGGTTGTAGCCGTCGCCTTCGACATCGGCATAATTGCAGATTTGCTCACCAATGCTCCGCACGCGGTCGCGGGTTTCAAGCTTTCCGTCGGCTTCGTATGAACGCATGAACGCGAGCACGTCCGGACGCTTGATGTCCTGCCTGCACAGCTTGCCGAAGCGATTTTTGACGTAGCCGACGCGCAACTCGAGCACCTCGATGGTCTTGGGGTCGCGCACAGCTACAATCCTGCCGCGTTTGACTTTCTCCACCCTTTTCTTCGCGAGCCATTCGTCGGCCCATTGCTCAAAAGACCGGGCGGCCGCCTGCCTGTGCTTGTCCAGCTGCTTCTCAGTGCTTGGGTCTTTGCCTTCTTTGAGTTGGTCCTTGGCCTTGTCGCGCTCGCGCCGCGCGTCGGCAAGAGAGAACGTACCGTCGTGGCCATTGCCGTAAGGGCCGATGGAGTAGGTTTTCTGACGGCCGTGGAAGCGGTAGCCCATCCGCCAGAGCTTGGAAGCAGCGCTGCCGGGCCTGCTCGCGTCCGGCGTGACCAATAGATAGAGGCCGCCGCCGGTCACGTCGGAAATCTTGGCCGGACTCCACGCGCCTCCGCCGAATTTCGGTCGGGCAACGCGGCAGTCGACGTCGGTCCTGATCTGCTTTGGATTTGCGTCCGCACAAGGCGGATGTTGTGGCGCCTCGCGGACCCCGGCGCCGTCATTCTTGCGGGCCATCTGCTCAACTCCTTAGTTAGGAATAACGGAAGTCGCCGTGAACGTCTGTTCTCCCGATACCAACAAAAATACCAACAAATCGAGCGGCTGGGATCGGATGAGAACAAACGGTGACGAACACCGAGCTATGCAGAAGTGCCTATTTTTCAAGGGTTTGAAGCGCCGCGTGGACGGCTGCGGACGCTTGCGAACGGGAGCGAACAGCCTAGTTGGTGCCCCTGGCCGGAATCGAACCAGCACTCCTTGCGGAACTCGATTTTGAGTCGAGCGCGTCTACCAGTTCCGCCACAGGGGCATTCGCAATGGTCCCGGCCGGGAAGGCCGGGGTCGCGAAGCGCGGCGGACTATAGCGGGCGGCCCGTCACGGTCAACCCGCGCGGGCGGGATGTCCCGCGCCCCGGCAGCGGAATTTCCGGCGGGTGTGATCCCAGGGACGACGCAACGCCGTCGCCGTCCGTATGGCGGTCACAGAACAGTTTGCCCGGCGGCGGCCGCCTGCCACCGTGCCCATGCCCGGCCGCGGCTGCGGCAACGTTTCCGGGACGGAGGCGCGAGCGTAACGGTATTGTCCGTTCGTCGATCTCGATGACGCACATGAACGCAGGCTGCTCAACCCGAGTCTTTTCTTTTCCGATGAGTTGCAAGCGGCGATGACCCAGTGGCGCCTGCGCGTTCCCACGCATCATCGACTGAACACGATCTGACCGCGGCGGACGGCGGCCGTCACGGTCAACCCGCGCGGATGTGATTGTCCCGCGCCTCGACAGCGGTATTTTCACGCGATACGACCGCAATCGACGACCTTGGAGCAGGGCTCATGACCCTCCCGAACGATGCCCGCAGGAGGACCGACGTGACGATTGCCACCGCCCATCCGTCGCATGCTTCCGCCGCCGGCAATCCGGCGCTGACCTCGGCGCTGGCGATTGCCGTGATCGCGGCGGCGACGCTGGCCGGCGCCTGGTTCTTCCAGCTCGTGCTGGAGATCATGCCCTGTCCGCTCTGCCTCGAGCAGCGCTATGCCTATTACCTTGCGGTGCCGCTCGGCGCCCTGGTGGCGCTCGCGGCCGCCCGCGGCGCGCCGCGTCCGGTGCTGCTCGCGGGCCTCGTGATCCTCGGCCTCGCCGCGCTCGCCAATGCCGGGCTCGGCACCTATCACGCCGGTGTCGAATGGGGGTTCTGGCCGGGGCCGACCGATTGCACCGGCCCGATGGTGGATTTCGGCAAGGCCGGCTCGCTGCTGGACCAGCTCGACAAGGTCAAGGTGGTCCGCTGCGACGAGGTGCAGTGGCGCTTCCTCGGCATTTCGCTGGCCGGTTACAACGTGCTGATTTCGCTGCTGATGGCCGCGATCGCCGGTTGGGGCGTGATGAAGGCCGTGAGGGCATAAGCCCGTAGGGTGGGTAGAGCGAAGCGAAACCCACCATCCTTGCTGCGGAACGAAGCCGATGGGTTTCGCTGCGCTCTACCCATCCTACGCTTCCACGGATAAAGCCCGCCCGTCTCTCGATCCGTCATGCTGAGGAGGCCGCGAAGCGGCCGTCTCGAAGCATGCACGGGCACCAGCCGGGCCGTTCATCCTTCGAGACGCGCTACGCGCTCCTCTGGATGACGGGATCGATACGTGCGCCGGGCCTAATCGTCGACGTCGTCCTGCGGGCGGCCGAACAGATGGATGATGCCCGGCGTCGAGATGGTGACGAATAGGAAGCGCGACAGGTGGTGCGCGCCGACGAAGATCGGGTCGATGTGCAGCGTCAGCGCCAGCGCCAGCATCGCGTCCATCGCGCCCGGCGCGAAGGCGACCACGACGTCGGCGAGCCGCACATGGGTGGTGAAGCCGATCACCGCGACGAACACGGCCGAAATCAGGATGGCAATCGCAAACGAGCCGAGCCCGGCATTGACATGGCTGAGCAGGGTCGAGGTTTTCATCCGCGCGAAGCGGGTGCCGATGATGGCGCCGATGCCGACCAGCGCGATGTTGCGCAGCCAGGGCGGCAGGCCGCCATCGACCAGCCCGGAGCCGTGCAGCAGGCTGGAGGCGAGCATCGCGCCGAACATCCAGCTGGCGGGGAATTTGATCCAGCGCAGCAGCAGCGAGACGCCGATCGATAAGCCGACCAGCGCGACGAGGCCGAACGGCGAGGCGACCGAGGTCGGCAACGGCGGCGGCGCGGCATGCGTCACCCCGGTCAGCGCCAGCACCAGCGGCAGCGCCGCGGTCAAAATGATCACGCGCATGGTCTGCACCACCGCGATCGCCGCGACGTCGGCGCCCTTTTCCGCGGCGAGGATCGTGATCTGCGACAGCGCACCCGGGCTGCCGGCAAGGAAAGCCGAGGTCTGGTCCCAGCCATGAACGCGTTGCAGATAGAGGCTCGAGCCGAAGGTCGAGCAGAACGTCGCCAGCGCCAGCAGGCCGATGGTGAGCGGATAGGAGCTCATGTGCTGCAGCAATTGCTGCGACATCAGCGAGCCCAGGGAGATGCCGAGCAGCAGCAGCACCGATTGCGTGAGCACCGCCGGCACCGCGAGCGGCCGTCCGGCCAAGGCGGCGATCGCGACCGCGACCATCGCCCCCGAGATCAGGCCGCCCGGCAATTCTGCCCACAGAAACAGCAAGCCGCCGACGGTGCCGATGACGAGAGTCTCGAGCCCGTTCAGGACTTTGCTGCGGTCGGGAATGGCCGTTGCCATCGAAGCGCGGATCAGGGTCACGCCGCCTTATGGCAAATTCGCGTGAACGCGACAAATGCATCTCGCGATTGCAGCATTGCGCCCCGGCTCGCGCGGCGCACAGATTTTCGCCCTTCGAAACAAGCTGGGGATGGCGATCAGCATCGCCACAAACTCGTCATGACCGGGCCAAAGCGCGAAGCGCGTCTTCGCAGGTCTCCTGGCCATCGACGTCATTCCCACGCGCAAGCCAAGACGTAGATGCCCGGCACAAGGCCGGGCATGACGGGTTCGTCGAGGGATCGAGCGCATGTGCGATTGCCCTCCCCGATGGGGAGAGCGAATCGCATCAAGCCTGTCCGGACGTTACTTCGTCGCCGCGGGCGCGGCAGCGGCGCCGCCCGACTTCTCCTTCTTGCACTCGGAGCGGAATTTCTTGCGCTCCTTGCCGTGCAGCCCCTTGGCGTCGGCTTCCTTCGAGCATTCCAGCGACTGGGCGGTGCGCGGCTTCTTCTCGGCCGGCGCCTTGGTTTCGGCCTTCGGAGCGGCGTCCTTGGCGGCGGGCGCGGCCGTTTGCGCGAAAGCTCCGCCCATCAGCAGCAGGGAGGCAACGGCGGTTGCGGACGCGAGCGTGGAAATCGTCTTCATGGGGCACCTCGTGAGGGAAAGAGGACCGAAACGTCGCGCGACGATGCTGAACCGTGGATGAACATGCAGTGGTCCCGCCGCCACAATATTTTAACGCGCAGGCGCGCCGGCGCGTTGTCGCAAGTCGGGGTTGCGCTAGGATAATGGTCTTACGCCAATGCCCCCACGGGAAACCAACGGGAAACCAGGGATGACGGGAGACCAGGGATGACCATTCAAACCAGATTGTTGTGCGTGATTGCGGTGTCGGGCCTTGCAGCCTTTGCGGCGAGCGCGCCGGCGCAGGCCCTGACCGCGCAGGAATGCAGCGCCAAGTACCAGGCGGCCAAGTCGGCCGGCACCCTCGGCGGCCAGAAGTGGAATGATTTCCGCAAGGCCCAGTGCGGCGCCGACGCGACCCCGGCCGCGGCGCCAGCAGCTCCGCCGCCGGCAGCCGCGGCGCCCGCTCCGGCCGCGCCGAAGGAAGCCAAGCAGGCGCCCGCCGCGGCACCGGCGGCGCCGTCAGGACCCGCTGTGTTTCCGAACGCCATCGATCCCAAATACGCCAAGGAGTCCGAAGGCAAGGGACGCATGCACACCTGCGTCGACCAGTACAACGCCAACAAGGCCACCGGCGGCAATGGCGGCCTGAAGTGGATCCAGAAGGGCGGCGGCTATTACAGCGAATGCAACAAGCGCCTGAAGGGCGCCTGAGTCCTTACCCGTACGGATGTTCGACGAGAGCGGCCGGCGCGAGCCGGCCGCTTTTCCATGGCCGCTAGCTCTGGAGCTATCGGCTGTCCGTGAGCAGCTTGTCCGCCGACTGCGCCAGCAATTGCGCGCGCTTGCGCGGGCCGCGCTCGAGAAACAGCAGGCTCTGGCCGAAGATGAAGCAGTAGAACAGGAAGGCCTGCGCATCGGCTTCTTCAGTCGGCAGCCCGGTGGCGCGATAGAGCTGGGCGACATTCTTCAGCCGCGCGGCATCGACGCTCGCGGCGGCGGCGGCCGCGGCCTCATCGGTGCGCGCCCATTGCCGGATCGCGAGCTCGACCGCCATCGCCTCGGTGTTCATACGCTCCGAATACAGTGTGATGATCGCCTTCAGCCGCTCGCGCGCGCTGGCGCCGTCGAGCGCGGTGTGCTTCTCGATCGATGCGATGCGGCCGTCGCGCCAGCGCGTCAGCATGGCCTCGAGCAGCGCGGCGCGATCCCTGAAGCGGCGGTAGAAGCCGCCCTTGGTGACGCCGAGATTCTTCGCCAGCACCTCGACCCGCACGCCGTCGACCCCGCTATGCGCGAGTTCGGCGAAACCGGCCGCGACCCAGACATCGCCCTTGCTTTCAGTCATGTGATCTCCGCGTATCTCAATGCGCGATTGGGTCATCACGCACTAATCGTTTGTTCGAGCATGGTCTTTTCGGAAAACCGCTCACACTTTTCCGGACCATGCTTTGATACGGTACCGTATTGCTAGCCCGCTTCGTCCTTGATACGCTACCGTATCAAGATCGAAAGGAGGGATCCGATGGAGGGCGAGGCGACCTATCGCGGCACGGTCTATCCCTGGCACTGCGAACATATCGGCCACATGAACGTCATGTGGTATGTCGGCAAGTTCGACGAGGCGAGCTGGAACATGTTCGCGCGGCTCGGCCTGACCCCGAGCTACCTGCGCGAGTCCGGCCGAGGCATGGCCGCCGTGCAGCAGAACATCTCCTACAAGCGCGAGCTGCTCGCCGGCGACCTCGTCGAGGTCAAGAGCCGGCTGGTCGAGTTCCGCGACAAGTCGATCCGCATCCTGCACGAGATGCGCAACGCGGAGACCGGCGAGGTCGCGGCGACCTGCGAGATCGCGGCCGTGCATATCGATCGCGCCGCGCGCAAGGCGGCGCCGTTTGCGCCCGCGATCCGCTACGCCGCGATGCCGCATCTCGTCCCGTCAGAACCCGTGAGTGCTTGACCCGCCATGTCCCGCTTCGAGCCGAAGAATCCCAACTATCGCGCGGTCGCGACCGATACGTTCGCGCGCCAGCGCGCGATGCAGACGCTTGGTATCTCGATTGCGCGCATGGAGCCCGGTGAGGTCGATCTCGCGATGCCCTACGCGCCGGAATTCTGCCAGCAGAACGGCTTCGTGCATGCCGGAATCATCACCGCGGGCCTCGACAATGCCTGCGGCATCGCCGCCTTCACGCTGATGCCCGAAGGCTCCGACATCCTCACCGTGGAGTTCAAGACCAACCTCTTGGCGCCGGCCCGCGGCGAGCGGTTCGTGTTCCGCGGCGTCGTGGTCAAGCCCGGCCGCACGCTGACCGTCTGCGACGGCCGCGCCTACGCGATCCAGGACGGCGTCGAGACGCTGGTCGCAACCATGAGCGGCACGCTGATGGCGCTGCAGCGGCGGCAGTCGCCTGTGGTCGCGGCGGAAGGCTAATCCCGTCATGCTGAGGAGCCGCGTAGCGGCGTCTCGAAGCATGCACGGCCCGGCTAGTGGCCGTCCATCCTTCGAGGCTCGCGCCGCTCGCACCTCAGGATGACGGGACTGAAAGCAGCGGCGCCCAATATCTGCGCATCCTCTTGGACCCGCTGCATTGACAACCCACCATCACACCGACCTGATAGGCGGATGCGTCGCGTGAGCTTCCTGCCATGATCGCCAGCCTCAGCTTGATCCTGCTCTGCCAGCTGGTCGGCGAGGTCGCGGTGCGCGCGCTGGCGGTGCCGGTGCCGGGTCCGGTGGTTGGCCTCGTGCTGCTGCTGTTGCTGCTGGTGGTGCGCGACCGCTTTCCGGCGCTGGCGCGCGGGCCGCTCGGCGATGACGGCGTCGAGAGCGCGAGCCGCGGCATGCTCGCTAATCTCTCGCTGCTGTTCATTCCCGCCGGCGTCGGCGTGGTGCAGAAGCTCGATCTGCTCGCCGAGCACGGCATCGCGGTCCTGGTGATCCTCGCGGTTTCGGTCATCGTCACCCTGCTGGCGACGGTTGCGACCTTCGTTGCGGCGAGCAGCCTGCTTTCGCGCGAGGAGGAGCGGCCGTGAACGACAATCCGTTCTCGCTCTGGGTCTATCTCTCGCAGTCGCCGCTGCTCTGGCTGACGGTGACGTTGTTGACCTATGCGGTGGCCGACGCGGTGTCGCTGAAGACGAGGCGGCACCCGCTCGCCAATCCTGTGCTGCATTCGGTGTGGATCATCGGCGTGTTCCTGCTGCTGACCGGGACCACCTACACCACCTATTTTGCCGGCGCGCAGTTCGTGCACTTCCTGCTCGGGCCGGCGACGGTGGCGCTCGCGGTGCCGCTCTACGAGAACCGCAGGCGGGTCGCGGCGGCGATCCTGCCGATGCTGGTTGCGCTCGCGATCGGCTCGCTGACGGCGATCGTCTCGGTGGTGCTGCTGGCGCGGGCGTTCGGGCTGCCGCGCGACGTCATCCTGTCGCTGGCGCCGAAATCGGTCACCGCCGGCGTTGCGATGGGCATCAGCGAATCCCTGCATGCCGATCCCTCGCTGACCGCGGTGTCGGTGATCCTCACCGGCATCATGGGAGCGATCATCGTCACGCCCCTGATGAACTTCACCGGCATCACCGACTTTCGCGCCCGCGGCTTTGCGGCGGGCATCGCCGCCCATGGCATCGGCACCGCGCGCGCCTTCCAGGTCGACGAGGTCGCCGGCGTGTTTGCCGGGATCGCGATGAGCCTGAATGCGCTGGTCACCTCGCTGCTGGTGCCGCTGGCTGTGACATATCTACTGCGCTAATCCTGGCTGCAGGACAGTTTTGTGCTATTGGTATGGCATTGAGCAGCAAATCCTTCTAGGGTCGCCGCCTCAAACGCGAGTCTGTTCCCCTTGGTCTTCTCCGCAACTCAAAGCATGCTTGGGCTGGCATCGGGCATGCTGGTCGGCTTTTCGCTGGGCCTGGTCGGCGGCGGCGGCTCGATCCTTGCCGTGCCGCTGATGGTCTATGTGGTCGGCGTGCCGGAGCCCCATGTCGCGATCGGCACCTCGGCGATCGCGGTCGCGGCCAACGCCGCGGTCAATCTCTCCAACCACGCCCGCGGCGGCACCGTGATCTGGTCCTGCGCGCTGGTGTTCGCGCTGTCGGGCATGCTGGGCGCGTTCGGCGGCTCGATCCTCGGCAAGATGCTGGAGGGGCAGAAGCTGCTCGCGCTGTTCTCGCTGGTGATGCTGGTCATCGCGGGCCTGATGCTGAAGAACCGCGCGCGGGTCGGGCTGACCGACGTCAAGATATCGATGTCCAACATGCCCGCGATCATCGGCCTCGGGCTTGCCACCGGAACCATGTCCGGCTTCTTCGGCATCGGCGGCGGCTTCCTGATCGTGCCGGCCCTGATGCTGGCGACCGGGATGCCGATCATGAACGCGGTGAGTTCCTCGCTGGTGGCCGTCACCGCCTTCGGCATGACCACGGCCCTGAGCTATGCGTGGTCCGGGCTGGTGTCGTGGGGCCTGGCGGGGCTATTCGTCGCCGGCGGCATCGCGGGCGGCCTGCTCGGCACGAGCAGCGCCCGCCACCTGTCGGAACGGCGCGGCGCGCTTAATATCGTGTTTGCGACTGTGATTATCGTGGTGGCGATCTATATGCTGCTGCGTAACATCAATGTGTCCTGAACGTAGAAGGGCGACGAGCCCTTGCGAAAGCCAGCCATGACCCAACTGAAATCGCCCTTGATCAACGCCGGTGCCACCCGCCGCGGCGCGCTCGGCCTGATCGGTGCCGGCATCGCACTCATGGCCGCGGGCGCCGCGCGCGCCGAGGACGACAATGTCCTGACCGAGGAGCAGGTGCTGCGCGATCCGGATATTCCGGTGATCGGCAATCCCAAGGGCGATATCACCATCGTCGAATGGTTCGATTACAACTGCCCATATTGCCGCAAGCTCGCGCCGGAGCTGCGCCAGGTGGTGCAGGACGACGGCAAGGTCCGCCTCGTGCTGAAGGATTGGCCGATCCTCGGGCCGGTCTCCAAGGTCGCGGCGCGGATGGCGCTGGCGGCGAAGTACCAGGACAAGTTCGACGTCGCGCATGAGGCGATGATCTCGGTCAATTCGCGCATCACCGAGCCCCGCATCGCCGAATTGCTTTCGGGCGCCGGCCTCGACATGGACCGGCTGAAGAAGGATCACGACGCCAACGCCAAGACGATCGACGCGATCCTTTCACGCAACAACGAGCAGGCGCTGGCGTTCGGCTTCAACGGCACGCCGTCGTTCATCGTCGGCAAGTACCGCGTGCCGGGCGTGCTCAGCCTGGATCAGTTCGAGCAGGTGATCGCCGACGCCCGCAAGGCCAATATGGGCCGCAAGACCGAGCAGAATTGATCGCGCTTCCTGCGACGAAAATGGCCTCTCCGGCGCCGGAGAGGCCATCTGCTTTTGTGTCGGTTTGAAAGCAATCGTTACTTCGCCGCGATCTTGTCCCACTGCTCGCGGGTGCGCGTCTTCAGCAGGTTCCAGTCATGCGCCGCGACGTCCCAATTGACAATGGTGCGCGTGTCCTGCGCCACCTCGCCATTGGCGACGCTCGACGTCCGCATCGAGTCATAGACATAAACGCCGCATATCAGCAGCAGCGCGCCCAAAATCATGGCGAAAAAGGTCCGCATCGCTCAATCCCTCCGGTGTCGGAAGCATAACGTTGCGGGGCTCGCTGTGGTTCCGCCGATCGATCAGCTGCGCGCGAACGCCCGCATCACGTAATCGATGAACACGCGCACGCCTGGCGAGAGCTGGCGGTTGCGCGGATAGAGCAGGTTTACCGGCACCGATGGCGGCGGACATTGCTGCAGCACCGGGACCAGCGTTCCGTTGGCAAGATCGGTTTCGGCATGGAAGCGCGGCACCTGCACGAGGCCGAGACCGAGTTTGGCGCTCGCCAGATAACTCTCGGGGCCGGTCACCGACATCGGCGCCGGCAGTGGAAATTGTTTCAGCACGCCGTCGATCACGAACTCCATCGGCCGCAGGCGTCCGGTCGTCAGCGAGCGGATGCCGATCATGCGATGGCCGTCGAGTGCGAACGGATCGACCGGCGTGCCGAAGCGCGCAAGGTAATCCGGCGTCGCGCAAGTCAGCCGCTCCAGCATCGTGACCTGCCGCGCGATCATGTCGCTGTCGGGCAGCTTGCCGAAGCGCAGCACGCAGTCGACGCCTTCGCGGATCAGATCGACCCAGCGGTCGCTCTCGCTCATGCTGATCTCGATGTCGGGATATTCGGCGAGGAAGCCCGGCAGGTTCGGCAGCAGGAAGTGCCGCGCCAGCGTGCCCTGCACCTCGAGCCGCAGCAGTCCCTTCGGCCGCGCGCCGCCGAACGCGCCCTCGGCGTCCTCGAGATCCGCGATCAGCGACAGGCAGCGGCGGTAGTGCGCCTCGCCGTCGAGCGTCGGGCGCACCGTGCGCGTGGTCCGCTCGAGCAGCCGCACGCCGAGCCGCGCCTCCAGGCCCTTCACCGCGTCCGTTACCGTCGAGCGCGGCAGCCCCAGGTCCTCGGCGGCCAGCGAAAAGCTGCGCCGCTCGACCACCCGGGTGAACACGCGCATCGCGTCGAAACGGTCCATCTATTATCCGGAAATGGCGAATAGTGATGCCGGAGGATGCGTGATTATCCGGTGAATGCCAAGGCGTAGCGTCCTCTCATCGAACGCGGCGCGGCCGCACAACCCGATGGGAGACTGAAAATGGCCAACCAAACCAACAAGGTAGCCCTGGTGACGGGTGCCTCGCGCGGGATCGGCGCGGCGGTTGCCGAACGCCTCGCCAAGGACGGCTTCACCGTCGTCATCAACTACTCCGGCGACGCCAAGCCGGCGCAGGCGGTGGCCGACAGGATCGAGGCCGCCGGCGGCCGGGCGCTGACCGCGAAGGCCGATGTCAGCGATGCCAGCGCAGTGCGCGGCATGTTCGATGCGGCGGAAGCCGCCTTCGGCGGCGTCGACGTGCTGATCAACAATGCCGGCATCATGAAGCTCGGTAAGATCGCCGACAGCGACGATGCCGCGTTCGACCGGCAGGTCGCGGTCAATTTGAAGGGCAGCTTCAACACCATGCGCGAGGCGGCGCGCCGGCTGCGCAACGGCGGACGCATCGTCAACTTCTCGACCAGCGTCGTCGGCACCAGGCTCGAGACCTACGGCATTTATGTCGCGACCAAGGCTGCGATCGAGTCGTTGACCGCGATCCTGTCCAAGGAATTGCGCGGCCGCGGCATCACCGTGAATGCGGTCGCGCCCGGGCCGACCGCGACCGATCTATTCCTGCACGGCAAGTCGGACGAGCTGATCGACCGCTTCGCCAAGATGGTCCCGCTGGAGCGGCTCGGCACGCCCGATGACATCGCCTCTGTCGTGTCGTTCCTCGCCGGCCCCGACGGCTCCTGGATCAACGGCCAGACGCTGCGCGCCAATGGCGGCCTGGTCTGACGCCCGCACATCTCCAACCCAACTCGCATTCAACTGACTTCACCAGGATATTTGTCATGAAACAGGTCATCGCCATCACGGGCGCCTCGAGCGGCTTCGGCCGCCTCACCGCCAACGCGCTCGCCAGGGCCGGCCACACCGTCTACGCCTCGATGCGCCACACCACCGGCCGCAACGCCGCCGCGGTCGCCGATATCGAGGAGTTCGCGCGCGACAACAAGGTCGACCTGCGCTCGCTCGAGCTCGATGTCGGCTCGCAGGCGTCGGTCGATGCGGCGATTGCGCAGATCGTCGCCGAGGAAGGCCGCCTCGACGTCGTGATGCACAATGCCGGCCACATGGTGTTCGGCCCGGCAGAGGCGTTCACGCCCGAGCAGCTTGCCGAGCTCTACGACGTCAACGTGCTCTCGACCCAGCGCGTCAATCGCGCGGCGCTGCCGCAGCTGCGCAAGCAGGGCAGGGGACTTGTGGTCTGGGTGTCGAGCAGCTCTTCGGCCGGCGGCACGCCGCCCTATCTCGCGCCGTATTTCGCGGCCAAGGCCGGTATGGATGCGATGGCCGTGATCTATGCCCGCGAGCTGTCGCGCTGGGGCATCGAGACCTCGATCATCGTGCCCGGCGCCTTCACCGGCGGCACCAACCACTTTGCGCATTCCGGCCGTCCCGCCGACGAGGCGCGCGTCGCCGAATACGAGGCCGGTCCCTATGCCGACTTCGGCGAGGAGATCATGAAGGCGTTCGCGGCGATCGTGCCCGAGGATGCCGACGCCTCGTCGGTCGCAGACGCGATCGTGAAGGTGGTCGACACACCGTTCGGCAAGCGGCCGTTCCGCGTCCACATCGATCCGACGCAAGATGGTGCCGAAGTCGCATTCGGCGTGATCGACCGCGTCCGCAACGAGATGCTGCACCGGGTCGGCTTCTCCGACCTGCTCAAGCCGCGGGTGAACGGGTAACTCCGCCTTTCACCGTCATCCTGAGGTGCGAGCGGAGCGAGCCTCGAAGGATGCACGGCCCCGATGCAGCCGCGCGGCCGCAGCAGGGCCGTCGACCCTTCGAGACGCGCTTCGCGCTCCTCAGGGTGACGGAAGAGATTTCCTCAGGTGTCGCCAGTAGTTGCTCCATTCATCCACTGCATGATCTCCGCATTGATCTCGCGCGGATAGGTGTGGCTGAGATCGTCGATCTCTCGGTAAATCACCTTGGCGCCGGCGGCCGACAGCAGGCCTTGGGTCTGCCGCGCGGTCTGTACCGGGAACATCCAGTCGAGCCGGCCATGGGTGATGAAGATCGGCAAGCCGCGCAGCCGCTCCGCGTCGGCCATCTCCGCCATCAGCGGATGGAAGGTCGCCGCAACGGGCGCCAGATGCGTGAAGCGCGAGGCGCCGTCGAGCCCGCTCACATAGCTGAAGGTGCCGCCGTCGCTCATGCCAGTCAGCAGCATGCGCGTCTCGTCGATCTTCCAGCGCGCACGCACCTGGTCGAGGATGCGGTTAAGGTTTGGCGTGTCGGTGTCCTCGCCCATCAGCGCCCAGGTCTGGCCGGTCGCGGTCGGCGCCACCAGGATGGCGCCGCGGCTGCGCGCATCGCGCAGCCAGCTCCACAGGAAGCCGCGGCCGTTGCCGCTGCCGCCATGCAGCGCCATCACCAGCGGCCATGCGCGATCGGGCGTGTAGTATTCCGGCACGTACATCGAGAAGCCGCTGCGGCTGCCCGGCTCGTTGCGCTCATGGAAGATGCCGGTGTCGGCGCTGGGCTTGGCGGCGAGCTTCGCCTGCAGTTCGGCGTCCTCGCGCAGATCGGGCGCGATGAAGAAGCCGCTGACCGGCGGCAGCTCGGTCAAGGGATAGAGCGCCTCCTGCGCCCGCGGCAGATAGCGCAGCGCGCGGAACACGCTGACCAGATCGCCTTCGCCGTTCTGCACCGCGCGCAGGCCCGCATAGCCTGACAGCGCCGGTTCGATCGCGGCTTCCAGCGCGGTCTTGATATGTGCGAATTTCTCCGGCCAGTCGGCAAGCCGCGGCCGCACCGCCTGCAAGGCCTCCTCCGGCTCGCCCGCGATCTGCATCACGCGATCGAAGTCCGGCGGGTTGAGGTTGCGGGCGACGAAGGAAAGCGACTCCAGCGTCTGCAGCAGCGGCGGCAGCACGGCCACGATGTCGTCAACCACCGCCTCGCTCATCGTTGCTGTCCTTTGATGGTTAGAGCTTGAAGAGGAGAGCTTGATTCGTGGCCGCAGAGGCACTGCAGGCGCGAACCTTTGCATGGAAAGAGCCCCCACCCGCATTGCATCTGCGATGCAATGCGACCTCCCCGCAAGCGGGAGAGGTGAAGAGAAAGGGATCGGTCCGAAAATCATCAATGCAGCCGCGGCGCCTTCAACAGCTTCATGCGGTCGATCGAGGTCAGCGTGACGTCGAAGGTGACGCCCTCGTGATAGATGGTCAGCGGCACGTCGACGCCGGCCGCGCCGAGCGACCAGAGCTTGCGGTAGAAGCCGGCCTGGCTCGTCACCTTGTCGCCGTCGACCGCGAGGATCACGTCGCCGGTCTTCAGTTCGGCGCGCGCCGCCGGTCCCTTGCTGGCGACGCCGACCACCACGAGGCGGTTGTCGATCTCGGTCGTGAACATGCCGAGCCACGGCCGCGCCGGCTTGTCGACCCGGCCGAACTTGCGCAAATCGTCCAGCACCGGATTGAGCAGATCGATCGGCACGATCATGTTGACATGCTCGGCGTGGCCCGAGCGCTCGCGTTCGAGCTGCAGCGAGCCGATGCCGATCAGCTCGCCGGCATTGTTGATCAGTCCGGTGCCGCCCCAGTTCGGATGCGACGGAGAGGTGAAGATCGCCTCGTCCAGCAGATACTCCCAGTAGCCGGCGAATTCCTGCTTCGCCGCGATCTGGCTTGCGACCGAGCGCGTGCGGCCGCCGGCGCCGCCGAGCACCACATTGTCGCCGACCTGGGTCGCCGCGGACGAGCCGATCCGCAGCGGTTCGAGATCGAGCCGGCCGAGCGCCTGCACCAGGCCGAAGCCGGATTCGAAATCGAAGCCGAGCGCGTGGCCCTCGACCGCGCGGCCGTCGCCGAGATGCAGCCACACCGTGGCGGCTTCGGTGATCAGATAGCCGATCGTCAGCACCAGCCCGTCGTCGATCAGGACGCCATTGCCGGCGCGCTCGGTGCCGAGCGTCTCGGCGCTGAAAGCATCCGGCGGAATGATCGAATGCAGCCCGACCACACTCATCAGCGCGCGATCGAGATCGTAGCGGTAATCTTCGGGGCGAGGCTGAAAGGCCGCGGGCACTTTCCATTCGGTCGTGGAGGGCATCAAGGGATCTCCTGGCGTGCAGGGCGCTGGAACCTCAAGGTAGACCGAGGTTCTGCCGGCAGGGAAGATGGAATGATATACCTTGCAGGGCCGCCTGCACAGCTCATGTGGCGTGCAGACCTGCCCCTCGCAAGATAATTGAACCTATTCGGTTTTTGCCGCACGCGCCGGCATGATGCGGAAGGTGCGATTGTCCTTGATCCACGCGGCGCGCTCGTCGCGCAGCATGGTGCGGCGGACCTTTCCGGAATCGTCGCGCGGCGCGGTGCCGACGCGCTCGAAACTTTCCGGATGCTTGTAGCGGCTGAGCCGGTCCTTCAGGAAATCGCCCATGCCGTCGGCGATCGCTTGTGCATCGACGCTGTCGGCGAGCTCGAGGATCGCATGCACGCGCTGGCCGAATTCCGGATCGGGCAGTCCGACCACGACGCAGGAGCGCACCTCGGGATGCTCGCTGACCGCGGCCTCGACCTCGGCCGGATAGATGTTGGCGCCGCCGCGCAGCACCATGTCGGCGAGCCGGTCGCCGAGATAGAGATAGCCTTCTTCATCGAGCCGGCCGATGTCGCCGAGCGACTCCCAGCCATCCGGCCGCCGCTTCGGCGTTGCGCCGAGATAGTGATAGGTCGAGCCGGCGCCGTCATTGGGCAGGAAATAGATTTCGCCGGTCTCGCCAGGCGCGACGTCGTTGCCGTCCTCGCCGATGACGCGCAGCTTCGCGGTCTCGCCGATCTTGCCGACCGAGCCCTTGTGCGCCATCCATTCGGTGCCCGAGATCACGCACGCGCCCTGCCGCTCGGTGCCGCCATAGAGCTCCCAGATCCGCTCGGGGCCGAGCCATTCGATCCACTTCTCCTTCAGCCAAGGCGGCATCGGCGCTGCCATGTGAAACACGATCTTCAGGCTGGAGACGTCGTAGCGCCTGCGCACCTCCTCGGGCAGCGCCCAGATCCGGTGCATCATGGTCGGCACGAAATTCACCCACTGCACGCGCTCGCGCTCGATCAGCCGCAGCGTCTCCTCGGCGTCGAACTTCACCATGCCGGTCACCCTTCCGCCCCCGAACAGCGCAAAATGCGAGAGGATGAATGGCGCATTGTGATAGAGTGGCCCAGGATTGAGCAGCGAGGTGTCGCGCGCAATGCCAAGCGTCGCCTCGGCCGTGGTCTCGATCACCGCGGGGTTGTGATCGAGAATCACCTTCGGCCGTCCGGTCGAGCCGCCGCTCGTCATGGCCTTCCAGTAGCGCGCGACCGGCCCATCGAGCGGCTCCCCGGAGAATCCATCCGGCACGAAATTCACCGGCAGCGAATTCGGCGCATTCCAGTCGGCCTCGCCGCCGACCACCAGCGACGGTTTCAGAATCTCGAGCACCGCGGCGGCCTCGCCGCGCGGCAGCCGCCATGACAGCGAGGTCGGCGTCGCGCCGCACTTCCACACCGCGAAGGTCGTCTCGAAGAACGCGTTGCTGTTGGGCAGCCCGATCGCGACGAAGTCGCCGGGCTTGACGCCCTTGGCGGCGAAGGCGCGCGCCCGTGCATTGGCGCGCCGCTCGAGCTCGAGCCAGGTCAACGCATCCGCGCCATGACTGATGGCGATCGCATCCGTGGGCTTGCGTTCGGCATACCAGCGCGGCACGTCGGCGAGGGGGATCAGCATGGGTCGTTTCCGTCGGAAAAGGCGGCTTGAAGCGCTCTTGTTGCAGGGACGTGGCCAAGGCCACGGCCGCCACTTCACCAAGAGTGCAGTCTCCGTGTCAAGCCGGCGGCTGCGCACGTGGCCGGTATCCCGCTGATGGAATTGCAGAATCCCTGTTCGCTAAAAGCCAGGTCAAGATTCCGGTAAAGTTCAAGCGATCGCGCTAAGCCGGACTTTACGGGGGGCCGGCATTGTGGCCGCTGCGGTTCTGTGCCAGGCGCGTCGATCGACGTGCGCGGTGTGCAATGTCTTTCAATGACCAACGGCTTCAAGGACGGCGACGATGGCGAGCAATGGAGCACGGATCAAGGTCAGTCGCGAGCCGCGGCGCCAGCTCAATAATCGTGCGGCCTGGATCACGCTCGATGATGGTGTGACCGAGCGCGAATGCGCCGTGGTCGACATCTCGCCCGGCGGTGCCAAGATCACGACCGAGGTCGAGTTCGAGGTGAAGGACCGCCTCGCGCTGACCCTGCTCGCCGATCACGCCAAGCGCTACCCTTGCGAGGTGGTCTGGCGTCGCGGCAAGACCTACGGGCTCAGATTCGTGACCGCCGAAGTCGAGCCGGTTGAACCAGCCGCGGAGCCGGCCGGCGCGGTCTAGCGCAGCGTTCATCAATCAATGTTCGGATGGACGTTCGGTGCAGACCATCGCCGATCGCATCGGCCGCGCGTTCACGCCAGGACTTCCCGCGCAAGTGTGGCTCACGTCATCGCCGCTGCGGGTTGTCGGCATTGCCGGTGGTGCCGGTCGGGCCTCCCGGAAGCGCCGGTGCGGCGCTGCCGCCGCCGGTGCCGGAAGACGGTGCGACGCGCTGGCCGGACTGGGTCGGAAGCGCAGTGCCGCCAACGCCGTTCGACGGTGCGGCGCGATCGCCTGGCCTCGGCGGCAGCGGGGTGCCGCCAGTGTTCTGCGCGAGAAGCTGGGCCGGTGCGAGGATGAGGCCGGCGGCGATGATGATGGCGAATTTGGTCTTGAGCATGCGCAGGTCCGAGATGGCGCGGTGAGGCTGGACGCACAGCCGCGACGGAGACGAGATATCCGCCAAGCCCGCGAGATTGCGATACCAGCATAACGTCAGCCGCATTTGATGCGTTCCCGAACGCCTCGCCAAGACGAAGCAAATATCCGTGTAATGAAGGGTCTCGACCGATCACGGCGACGCCTCGCCGGTGTTGCGGATCTTTCGGCATGAAGTTTGGACATTCATGTCGCGAGAATGCGGATGTGTGACTCACAGACCTCGCCACACACTCAATGTCGTCCTGGCGAAAGCCAGGACCCATTACCCCAAATGAGAATTGTTGCGCGACGCTGGGGCCACGATCCCGTCCATCGTCAAATGCGGTGGTTATAGGTCCTGGCTTTCGCCAGGACGACGAACGGATAGTGCCGTGTGCCCGTCCCACGGGTTGACGCAAACACAGTCGAGCGCGGCAATGACGGCTGGACGGCCAGGCGCCGTCGTCCTAGCGTTCCGTCAGCTTCAGCTCGATGCGGCGGTTGCGCTTGTAGGCGTCTTCGGTCTGCGCGGTGTCGAGCGGTTGGAATTCGGCGAAGCCTGCGGCGACCAGGCGCTGCGCCGGCACGCCGAGCGAGACCAGGTACTGCACCACCGAGATCGCGCGCGCCGAGGACAATTCCCAGTTCGACTTGAACAGCGGACTGTTGATCGGCCGCACGTCGGTGTGGCCGTCGACGCGCAGCACCCAGGCGATCTCGGGTGGGATCTGCTTGTCGAGATCGATCAGCGCGCTGGCGACCGCTTCGAGCTCGGTCTTGCCCTCGGGCAGCAGCGTCGCCTGGCCGGTGTCGAAGAACACTTCCGACTGGAACACGAAGCGGTCGCCGACGACGCGGATATCGGGACGGTTGCCGAGGATCGCACGCAGTCGGCCGAAGAATTCCGAACGGTATTTCGACAGTTCCTGCACCCGCTGCGCCAGCGCGACATTGAGGCGCTGGCCGAGATCGGCGATGCGGTTCTGCGATTCCTTGTCGCGTTTCTCGGAGGCGTCGAGCGCCTCTTCGAGCGCGGCGAGCTGGCGGCGCAGCGCGCTGATCTGCTGGTTCAGCAGCTCGATCTGCGCCAGTGCGCGCGACGATACGGCCTTCTCGGACTCCAGCGCCTTGTTGAGCTCGTTGGCGCGGCCCTGCGCGTCGCTGCCGGAACTCGCGAGCCCCTCATAGAGCCCCTTCATGCGGTCGCGCTCGCCTTCCGCGGAGGCAAGCCCGGCGCGCAGCTGCGCCACCTGGTCGTCGAGCGTCAGCTTGGAGAGCTTCTCCAGCGACAGCAGGTCGTTGAGCTGGGCGATCTTGGCGGTGAGTTGTTCCAGCGCCTTGTCCTTGCCGGTGACCTCCTGCGACAGGAAGAATTGCACGACGAGGAACACCGACAGCAGGAACACGATCGACAGCACCAGCGTCGACAATGCGTCGACAAAGCCGGGCCAGTAGTTGAAGCCGGATTCGCTGCGGCGCGAGCGGGCGAGGGCCATGGGTCTCTCCTTGGGCTTGCTCCCCGGCTAGCTCTTCTCGGGCTGGCGGGCGAGGCGTTCGAGCAGCCGCTTGATCTCGCGGTTCTGCTCGCCCTGGCCGTCGGCCCATTCCCGGATCATCTGCTGCTCGGTGCGCATATGCGCAACCAGCCCCTGGATCGCTTCGGCAAGATTGGCCATCGCGGCCGTGGTGCTGCGGCCGCCGCCGCCTTCCTCGAGCGCGGTGCGGAGCCGGTCGATCGCGCCCTGCATGTTACCGGAAATGCCGGCTTCATCGCCGGAAATGCCGCGCACGGTGCCGGCGAGCCAGTCCTCGAGGTCGGTGTAGAAGCGGTTCTGGGCCTGGCTCGACTGCAGGTCGAGGAAGCCGAGGATCAGCGAGCCGGCAAGGCCGAACAGCGAGGACGAGAACGAGATGCCCATGCCGCCGAGCGGCGCGGCGAGGCCCTCCTTCAGCGTATCGAACAGCGCGCCGGAGTCGCCGCCGACCTTGAGCCCGTCGATCACCTTGCCGACCGAGCCCACCGTCTCGATCAGGCCCCAGAAAGTGCCGAGCAGGCCGAGGAACACCAACAGGCCGGTCATGTAGCGCGAAATGTCGCGGGCTTCGTCGAGGCGGGTTGCGATCGAATCGAGCAGATGTCGCATGGTCTGCTGCGAGATCGACATTCGCCCCGAGCGTTCGCCGCCGAGGATCGCGGCCATCGGGGCAAGCAGCGTCGGGCGGCGCTCGATCGCAAGGCCGGGATCGGCGATGCGGAAATTGTTGACCCACGCGACCTCGGGATAGAGCCGGATCACCTGGCGGAACGCCAGGATGATGCCGATCAGCAGCACCGCCCCGATCAGGGCGTTCAGCCCCGGATTTGCAAAGAAGGCGGTGACGATCTGCTTGTACAGCACGACCCCGACCAGGCCGCAGAGCACCAGGAACACCAGCATCCGCACCAGGAAGATCCGGGGCGAGGACAGCTTGCTCAATTCGATCTCCATGTCGGAGCGGGAAGGGGGCATTGCCGGGTCATCCGTTCGCGAAGGCCGCATCTGCAAGCAATATGGCACAGCGGCAGAGTGAGGAAAGCCGATTCCAAGGGCAGCAAACAGCACCTTGGGTTGGAATCTCGTGGGCCGTTGCCGCTTTGCACGGCTTTCCGACCGGTCGGCGCATCACCATCCACAGAGCCGCGCGTCCCACTCGCGGATCGCGAGATGAGCTCGGTTTGCACGCACCCTCGGATGAGGCGCGCGCGGCCCGCAGTGATTCGGTCCGATCGTCTCGATGTTGCGAGGTGCGGCATTCTGCGCAGGCAGAAGGGCGTGGTTCCCGCTCACGCAGACCTTAACGCATTCCCACAGCCTGCGATGGAACCCGCTCACAATGCGGTGACAAGGTAAAAGATGCCGCGAAATCAGGGTGATAGCGTTCTGTGACATTGAGCCGCCGAAAAACGCATTGCGTCGCAGCAAGCAGATTTTATTTTCATCGCAGCAACACGAGCGGTGTCGCCGTGACACCGCCGTTCGTTTGTTCAAATCTTTCAGGGGCGATTATCTCAATGTCTGGACTTCGCGCGCAATCGGCATGCATTGCATTGATGCTGGCCGTGACGGCGCCACTGCTTGCAGGCTGCGACGAGCCGAACACCGCAACCGCCGCCGTACAAGCACCCGAGCCGGACGTCAGTGTCGTCACCGTGAAGCCGCAGGTGCGCGCGATGGTGCGCGAGCTGCCGGGCCGCATCGCGCCGACCCGTGTTTCCGAGGTCCGCCCGCGCGTCTCGGGCATCGTCGTCAACCGCATGTTCCATCAGGGCAGCGAGGTGAAGGTCGGCGATCCCTTGTACCAGATCGATCCGCGCCCATTCGAAGTCGAATTGCAGTCGACCGAGGCGGCGCTGGCGCGCGCCAAGGCCGTGCTCGAACAGGCCGCGCTGCAGGCCCGCCGTATCGCCACCTTGACCAGCCAGCGCGCGGCGCCGGAAGCCGAGAACGAAAAGGCGATCGCGACGCTGAAGCAGGCCGAAGCCGACGTGCAGGGTCGCGAGGCCGAAGTCGCGCGCGCCAAGCTCAATCTGGACTACGCCACGATCCGCGCGCCGATCGACGGCACCATCGGCGCTGCGCTGGTCAGCGAGGGCGCCCTCGTGGTGCAGAACGACGCCGCGAGCCTTGCGACCATCCAGCAGCTCGATCCGATCTACGCCGACTTCCAGCAGTCGGTGACCGAGATGAACCGGCTCCGCCGTGCCTTCGAGAGCGGCGATCTTGACCGCATCGCGCCCGACGCGATGAAGGTGCGCCTCGTGCTCGACGACGGCTCGATCTACCCGCTGCCGGGCAAGCTGCTGTTCTCCGACGCCAAGGTCGACGCCTATACCGGGCAGGTGACGTTGCGCGGCGAGTTCCCGAACCCGCATCGCATCCTGCTGCCGGGCATGTATGTGCGCGTGCTGATCGAACAGGGCATCGACAGCGATGCGATTGCCGTGCCGCAGCAGGCGATCCAGCGCAATGGCGGCGGCGGCAGCGAGGTGTTCGTCGTCAAGGCCGACAACCACGTCGCGGTGCAGCCGGTGCGCACCGGCTCGCTGCAGGGTGGTTCCTGGTTCGTGACCGACGGCCTGAAGGCCGGCGACAAGGTCGTCGTCGAGGGCTTCCAGAAATTCGCCGCCGGCGACAAGGTCCGGCCGCAAGCCTGGCGTGAGATCGACGCTGCTGCAGCAACGACGGATTCGCAGCAGACCGCGCACGCAGTGCGGTGATCCGACATGCCTAGCTTCTTCATCGACAGGCCGATTTTCGCCTGGGTTGTCGCGCTGTTCATCTGTCTGATCGGCGCGATCTCGATTCCGCTGCTCGCGGTCGCGCAATATCCGATCATCGCGCCGCCCTCGATCTCGATCTCGACCAGCTATCCCGGCGCGTCGCCGGAGAACCTCTACAACAGCGTGACGCGGCTGATCGAGGAGGAGCTCAACGGCGCCGCCAACATCCTGAACTTCGAATCGACCTCCGACTCGCTCGGCCAGGTCGAGATCATCGCCAACTTCAAGCCGGGCACCGACACCAGCCAGGCCTCGGTCGAGGTGCAGAACCGCCTCAAGCGCGTCGAGGCGCGGCTGCCGCGCGCCGTGATCCAGCAGGGCATCCTGGTCGAGGAAGCCTCGTCCGCCGTGCTGCAGATCATCACGCTGAACTCGACCGACGGCTCGCTGGATGAAGTGGGCCTCGGCGACTTCATGATCCGCAACGTGCTGGGCGAGGTGCGCCGCATCCCCGGCGTCGGCCGCGCCACGCTGTATTCGACCGAGCGCAGCTTGCGGATCTGGATCGATCCGGCCAAGCTGGTCGGCTACGGCCTGTCCGCCGACGACGTCAACAAGGCGATCACGGCGCAGAACGCCCAGGTCGCCTCCGGCAGCATCGGCGCCGAGCCGAGCACCGATACCCAGAAGATTTCCGCGCAGGTGCTGGTGAAGGGCCAGCTGTCCTCGCCCGACGAGTTCGGCGCCATCATCCTGCGCGCCAACAATGACGGCTCGACGGTCCGCCTGCGCGACGTCGCGCGGATCGAAGTCGGCGGCCTCAGCTACCAGTTCAATACGCGCCTGGACGGCAAGCCGACCGCCGGCCTCTCGGTGCTGCTGTCGCCGAAGGGCAATGCGCTGGCGACCGCGAGCGCGGTCGAAGCCAAGATGAAGGAGCTGTCGCGCTTCTTCCCGGCCAATATCTCCTACGAAATCCCCTACAACATCACGCCGGTGGTCGAGGCTTCGATCAAGAAGGTCCTGACGACGCTGGCCGAGGCCGTGGTGCTGGTGTTCGTCGTGATGTTCCTGTTCCTGCAGAACATCCGCTACACCATCATCCCGACCATCGTGGTTCCGGTGGCGCTATTGGGCGCCTGTGCCACGCTGATGATCGCGGGCTTCTCGATCAACATGCTGACCATGTTCGGCATGGTGCTGGCGGTCGGTATCCTCGTCGACGACGCCATCGTCGTGGTCGAGAACGTCGAGCGCATCATGGCGGAGGAAGGCCTGCCGCCGAAGGAGGCCACCAAGAAGGCGATGTCGCAGATCACCGGCGCCATCATCGGCATCACGCTGGTGCTGATGGCGGTGTTCGTGCCGATGGCGTTCTTCCCCGGCTCGGTCGGCATCATCTACCGGCAGTTCTCGGTCACCATGGTGGCGGCGATCGCGTTCTCGGCGCTGCTCGCGCTGTCGCTGACGCCGGCGCTGTGCGCGACGCTGCTCAAGCCGGTCAAGAAGGGCCACGGCCATGCCGGCAAGGGCGTGTTCGGCTGGTTCAACCGCGTGCTCGACACCAGCCGCGCCGGCTATACCCGCACGGTGCAGGGCTCGCTGAAGCGCACCGGCCGCCTGATGCTGATCTACCTCGTGCTGTTCCTCGGCGTCGCCTACGGCTTCGTGCGGCTGCCCGGCGGCTTCCTGCCGGTCGACGACCAGGGCTTCATCACGACCGACGTGCAGACGCCGTCGGAGTCGTCCTATGCCCGGACCGAAGCTGCGGTCGAGCAGGTCGAGAAATACCTCAAGGACCGCGCCGGCATCGAGAACGTCACGTTCCTCACCGGCTTCAGCTTCCTCGGCCAGGGCATGAACACCGCGCAGGCCTTCATCACCCTGAAGGACTGGTCGGAGCGCGGCCCGAAGGATTCCGCCGCCGCCATCGTTGCCGACATCAACCGCGACCTGTCGTCGATCCGCGACGCCAGGATCTCGGCGTTGCAGCCGCCGCCGATCGACAACCTCGGCAACTCCTCGGGCTTCTCGTTCCGCCTGCAGGACCGCGGCCAGAAGGGCTACTCGGCGCTGATCGCCGCGTCCGATCGCCTGATCGCGGAGGCCAATGCCAGCCCGATCCTGCAGAAGGTCTATGTCGAAGGCCTGCCGCCGGCGCCGCAGGTCAATCTGATGATCGACCGCGAGAAGGCGGGCGCGTTCGGCGTCACCTTCGAGGACATCAACAACACGATCTCGACCAATCTCGGCTCGAACTACATCAACGACTTCCCGAACCGCGGGCGCATGCAGCGCGTCATCGTGCAGGCCGACAAGACCAGCCGCATGAACGCGGACGACATCCTGAACTACAACGTTAAGAACAGCCGCGGCCAGCTGGTGCCGTTCTCGGCCTTCGCCACCATCGAGTGGACGAAGGGGCCGACGCAGATCGCGGGCTTCAACTACTATCCGGCGGTGCGCATCTCCGGCGAGGCGCGGCCCGGCTTCACCTCGGGCGATGCGATCGCCGAGATGGAGCGGCTCGCCGACAAGCTGCCGCGCGGCTTCGGCTATGAATGGACCGGCCAGTCGCTGCAGGAGAAGCTGTCGGGCTCTCAGGCGCCGTTCCTGCTCGCGCTGTCGGTGCTGGTGGTGTTCCTCTTGCTGGCCGCGCTCTATGAGAGCTGGACCATTCCGCTCGCGGTGCTGCTCACCATTCCGCTCGGCATTCTCGGCGCGGTGGTAGCGGCGACGATGCGCGGGCTCTCCAACGACGTCTATTTCACCGTCGGCCTGATCACCATCATCGGTCTTGCCGCCAAGGACGCGATCCTGATCATCGAGTTCGCCAAGGATCTGCGCGCGCAGGGCAAGCCGCTGGTCGAGGCGACCATCGAGGCGTGCAGCCTCAGATTCCGCCCGATCCTGATGACCGGTCTGGCCTTCGTCTGCGGCGTGCTGCCGATGGCGATCGCGACCGGCGCCGGCGGCGCCAGCCAGCAGGCGCTCGGCACGTCGGTGATGGGCGGCATGATCGCGGTGGTGATCCTCGCGCTGCTGCTGGTGCCGGTGTTCTTCGTCAGCGTGCAGCGCGTGCTGGCCGGCGACCGCGAGACGGCGCCGGGGCAGGGTGAGGCGTACGGCCCGCCCGCGCCGGCAAGGATCGGTCACTGACATCAGGACCGGCGCCGGTCAGATCAGCGGCTTGCTTTCGCAAGCCGAGCAATCCAGATTGCAGCTCTGGATTGAACGGGAGCATTTGGGCAACCCCGGGATTGAGGGCATGCGATGCGGCCGAGCGATATTGCGATCTCGAATTATCGCTCGATCCGGCGGCTCTTCATGCCCATCCAGCCGCTGTCCGTCTTCGTCGGCGAGAACGGCGTCGGCAAATCCAATCTCTACAAGTCCCTGTCGCTGTTGCGCGACGCGGCGACCGGCCGGATCACGCGCACGATCGCCGACGAGGGTGGATTGTATTCCGTCTTCTGGTCCGGCAATCGCAGACGCGGAGACGATGCGCGTCTGCGGTTGGCTGTGAGATTCGACCACGTCAGATATTCCATCGAGCTCGGATTCCCAAGCCCGGTCGTGGCAGCATTTCCCGGTGAGCCGATGATCAAGTCCGAAACGATCGAGGCGACCCACGGCAAGAAAACAATACTGATGATGGAGCGCACCAACTCACTCGTCCGTGTCCGCGCTGAGAACGGCACCTGGAGCCAGCACAAGGATGCGGTGCTGCCGTCGGAAACCGCGCTGGCCGGATTTTCGGATGGTAAGGGAAGTCCCGAGATCGACCTGATCCGAAATGCAATGCTGAGTTGGCGATTCTATCACGACTTCCGGACCGATCCGGCGTCGCCGATACGAAAGCCGTGTCTCGCGATCACGACACCTTCGCTGAGCGCCGATGGCCACGATCTGGCTGCCGTGTTGGTAACCCTGTTCACGATCAGGCAGGATGCCGGCGATCTGCAGGATGCGATCGAGGACGCATTCCCGGGTGCCGAACTGCGGGCATGGGAAAAAAATGGGCTATGTGAATTCCAGCTGCAACAGGCGGACATGCCGCGTCCGTTCAAGGCGCACGAACTATCCGATGGAACGTTGAAGTATATCTGCCTGCTCGCCGTGTTCATGGGCTATCGGCTGCCGCCGTTCATCGCGTTGAACGAGCCCGAGACCAGCCTGCATCCATCGCTGCTGGCGCCATTGGCGCGGCTGATCGCCAAGGCGTCGCGCCGCGCCGACATCTGGATCGTCACCCATTCGGAACATCTGATGGAGGCGTTGCGAAGCGAGAGCTCTGTCCCGCTGCGCCGGGTGATCAAGGCGAAGGGCGCCACGACCATCGAGGGCCTGTCCCTCGGCGGTGAATTTCGTGACGGGGAAGACGACCAGGATGACGATGACGACGACTAGATCGCGCCTTCGCGCTACTGCCCGAGCGGCTTCAGGATCTTGATCAGCTCGCCATGCACGAACTCGTTGCCGCAGACGACGTGGCCGGTCTGCAGCGGGTCGTCATTGCCCTGGATGCCGGAGACGGTGCCGCCGGCTTCGCGCACCATCAACAGGCCGGCCGCGACGTCCCAGGCCTGCAGATTGCGCTCCCAATAGCCGTCGAGCCGGCCGGCAGCGACAAAGGCGAGGTCGAGCGAGGCGGCGCCGAAGCGGCGGAAGCCCGCGACCTTGGTCTGCAGCGCGGCCATCTCCTGCAGCGCCAGCTGGTGATTGCCGCGGCCGATATGCGGCAGGCCGCAGGCCACAACGCATTCGTTGAGCTGGCGGCGGCCGGCGACGCGCAGCCGCTGGTCGTTGAGGAAGGCGCCCTTGCCGCGCTCGGCGATGTAGAGCTCGTCATTGGCGGGATTGTAGATCACGCCGGCGATCACGGTGTCCTCGCGCTTGAGCCCGATCGAGATCGCGAATTGCGGGATGCCGTGCAGGAAGTTGGTGGTGCCGTCCAAGGGATCGACGATCCAGGTGTGGCTCTTGTCGCTGCCTTCGTGCTTGCCGCCTTCCTCGCCGAGGAAACCGTAGCCGGGCCGGGCCTTCTCGAGGTCGGTGTAGAGCATCTCCTCGGCGCGCTTGTCGGCGAGCGAGACGAAGTTCGCCGGCCCCTTCAGCGACACCTGGAGATGTTCGATCTCGCCGAGGTCGCGCTTGAGGCTGCGGCCGGCGCGGCGCGCGGCCTTGACCATGACATTGATGAGAGCGGAATAGAGCATGATGGAAGCTGGTGGCTTTCGAGCGTTGGAAATCGATCGGGCAGCGTAGGCAAGACCCTGCCCGTCATCCTGAGGAGCGTGGAACGCGCGTCTCGAAGGATCGGCGGCCCGGTCCGGGGCCGTGCATCCTTCGAGGCTCGCTCCGCTCGCACCTCAGGATGACGGGAAACGGCCTGTGGCGCCCTGGGTTTCGGACTGGGTGCCCTCTGGAAGTGGCGCCGTCAAGGCGTCATTTGACGTTGTTTCCGATCCATTTTCGCGCGGCTGCCTCGGCCTTGGCGCGGTCTTCCGGGCTCATATCGGCGAGGATGTCGTCGAGATCGGGGTCGCCCTTGCCCGCGGTCTTGGCAACCGTGTGCCATTTCAGCGCCTCGACCTTGTCCACCGGAGCGCCGGCGCCGGTCGCCAGCACATGGGCGAGGCGGTTCTGCGCGATCGCGCTGTTCTGCCGGGCCGCCTTGCGCAGCAGCGCCACCGCCGCCGGCACGTTTCGCGGCGTGCCCGAGCCGTTGTAGAGGGCGATGGCATATTCGACCTCGGCATCGACATTGTCGGCCAGCGAGGCCGCCTGCAGCAGCCGCGCCGCCTTCTCGAGGTCCTTCGGCACGCCGGTGCCTTCCTTGTAGAAGGTCGCGAGCGCGTATTGCGCCTCGGGGCTGCCGGCGTCGGCGGCCATGCGCAAGAGCTCGGCGGAGCGGCGGAGGTCCTGCGGCAGGGTCTGGCCGTCGAGATAGAGCAGCGCGAGATTATAGGCCGCCTTGGGCTCGCCGAGCTTGGCCGACGACGCCAGCAGTTTGACCGCGGCATCCTTGTCGACCGCGCCGCCGCGGCCCGCGATCTTCATCATGGCGAGCGCGAACATCGCCTCGCGGTCGCCCGCATCGGAGGCGCGCTTGTACCAGTCGTCGGCCTTGACGTAGTCGCGCTTGACGCCGAGCCCATTGGCATAGAGCTCGCCCAGCATCGTCATGGCCTTGGCATCGTTGTTGTTCTGCGCGCGCACGGTCGCGAGGTCGAACGCGGTCTTGTACATGCCGCGCTGATAGGCGCCGTAGACGAGGTCGACATTGGGATCGTCGACGGCCTGGGTCGGGGTCGGCGAGGGCGTCGGAGATGCGGCAGGCTTCGGCGTCGCGGAGGCGGCGGGCTTGGGCGTCGGCTTCTTCGCGACCGGCGAATGCACCTTCGGCTTCGGAGCCTCCTTCTTCGCGGGCGGCGGCGTCTGGGCCGGCGGCGTGATCGAGAGCTGCGCCATCGCGCCGCTCGCCAGCATCGTGCAGCCGAGCGCAACACCTATCGGACGCAGGCATTTCATTCCGGCGTCATCCCTCGGCCTTTCCGTCGGCCTTGGCCTTGCCGAATGCGCCGGCATGCGCCTGCGCCATCGCGTCGCCGATCTCGACGAGCGCCGCCTTGGCGCCGCGCGGATCGGACCAGATGAAGTCTCCGACCAGCACGAAATCCGCGCCGGCCGCCGCAAACGCCTCGGCTTCCTCGCGCGAGGTTGCAAAGCCGACGCAGGGCGGCTCGAACAATTCGTCCCACCATTCCAGCCGCTCGGCGATGGCCTCGCGCGAGGGCCGCTGTCCGTTGGCGTCGGGCTCGCCGAACAGCACATAGTCGGCGCCGGCTTCGCCCGCGGCCATGGAATCGTGGCGGGTCGCGAGCCCGCCGACGCCGACAATGCGGTCGGGCTTCAGCGACGGCACCGCCTCTTCCATCGCGGCGATGCCGGTCAGATGCGCGCCGTCGGCGCCGGCGCGAGCCACGATATCGGAATGGCCGTCGATCAGCAGCGCCGCGCCGGCGTTCTGGATCGCAGGCGCCAGCGCCTTGATGGTGGAGATCATGCTGCGCGGATCGCTCTCGCGCAGCCGCACCAGCACGGCCGCGACCTCGGCCACGGCAAGCAGCTCGGTGAGCTCGGCCGCAAGCCGCGCGGGCTCATCGACCGGCGGCGTTGCCAGATAGAGGCGCGGCGCCGGCCGCGGCGGAACGAGCTTGGTCGCCAACTATGCCGCCTGTTTCTCGAGGCCGGCTTCCCAATTGCCGGTGCTCGCGAGCCCGTTCATCCGGGCGCGATGCGAGAAGGCATGCTGGCCCGCGGGCACGTTGTCGGGCTTGCCGGACCACGCCTTCTGCGGCGCCGCCTGCAGCGCACGGCCATAGGAGAAGGTTAGGCGCCAGGGCAAATTGCCAATCTTGTTCATGGCGTCGAGATGGGCGGTGGCTTCCTCGTCGCTCTGGCCGCCGGAGAGGAAGGCGATGCCGGGCACCGCGGCCGGCACGCAGCTCTTGAGCAGGCGGATGGTCTTCTCGGCGACTTCCTGCACCGGCGCCTGCTTCGGGCACTTCTTGCCCGAGATCGCCATGTTCGGCTTCAGGATCATGCCTTCGAGCGCGACGCGCTGCACCCGCAATTCCTGGAAGGTGCGGTTCAGCACGCGCTGCGTCACCTCGTAGCAGCGGTCGATGTCGTGATCGCCGTCCATCAGCACTTCCGGCTCGACGATCGGGACGATCTGCGCGGCCTGGCACAGCGCGGCATAGCGCGCCAGCGCATGGGCGTTGACGCGGATCGCGGTCATGGTCGGAATGCCCCGGCCGCCAGTGCCGCGGCTGCCGGCACCCGAGCCGATGTCGATCACCGCGCGCCATTTCGCAAAGCGCGCACCGCGCTCGTAATATTTCTTCAGCCGCTCGGCGAGCTTGTCGAGGCCGACGGTGACGAGTTCGCCCGGGCAGTTCGGCAAAGGCTGCGTACCCTCGTCGACCTTGATGCCGGGGATCGCGCCGGCCTGCTCGATCAGCTTGACCAGCGGCGTGCCGTCCTTGGCATTCTGCCAGATCGTCTCGTCGTAAAGGATGACGCCGGAGATGTACTTGCTCATCGCCTCCTGCGAGCGGAACAGCATCTCGCGATAGTCGCGGCGATTGTCCTCGGTCGAATCGACCTTGATGGCGTCGAAGCGCTTCTTGATCGTGCCGGAGGATTCGTCGGCGGCGAGGATGCCCTTGCCCGGGGTGACCATGGCAAGCGCGATTTTGTTGAGGTCGGAGAGGTTCATCGGGGCGTCCTCCAGAGCCATTGCCTTTGCAAACCAAAATAGGCGGTTCTCGGGCAAATGCCTAGAAAACGTTCGTCGCGGCCGGTGTTTGTCGCAGCCGGCGATCAAACCCTCGGGACACCGTTTCCGACTGCGTCGGAGCCGGTGCCCCCCGTAATGTTTCAGGCGATATGTTGTCAGGCGAGCTTGTCAGGCAACCTTGGGGTCGAGCTGGCCCGCGGCGTAGCGCTTGGCCATTTCCGCGGTGGTCAGCACCTTCTTGATCTTGCTGGCCTGGCCCGCGGTGTTGAACTCCTGCAGGCGCTGCTTGCACAGCTTGGTCATCGCCTCCATCGCGGGCTTCAGGTACTTGCGCGGATCGAACTCTTCCGGATTGTCCTTCAGCACCTTGCGGATCTGGCCGGTCATCGCCATCCGGTTGTCGGTGTCGATGTTGATCTTGCGCACGCCGTTCTTGATGCCGCGCTGGATCTCGGCGACCGGCACGCCCCAGGTCGGCTTCATCTTGCCGCCATTGGCGTTGATGATCTCCTGCAGCTCCTGCGGCACTGACGAGGAGCCGTGCATGACGAGATGCGTGTTCGGCAGCTTGCGATGGATTTCCTCGATCACGTTCATGGCGAGGATGTCGCCGTCGGGCTTGCGGGTGAACTTGTAGGCGCCGTGCGAGGTGCCCATCGCGATCGCGAGCGCATCGACCTTGGTTTCCTTGACGAACTTCACGGCTTCGTCCGGATTGGTCAGCAGCTGGTCGTGCGACAGCTTGCCCTCGGCGCCATGGCCGTCTTCCTTGTCGCCCATGCCGGTCTCGAGCGAGCCGAGCACGCCGAGTTCGCCTTCCACCGAGATGCCGCCGAGATGGGCCATGCCGGTCACGGTCTTGGTGACGCCGACATTGTAGTCCCAGTCGCCGGGGGTCTTGCCGTCGGCCTTCAGCGAGCCGTCCATCATGACCGAGGTGAAGCCGGCCTGGATCGCGGTCATGCAGGTGGCGGGCTCGTTGCCGTGGTCGAGATGCACGCAGACCGGGATCTGCGGGTAGATCTCGGTGACGGCGTCCATCATGTGCTTGAGCATGACGTCGTTGGCGTAGGACCGCGCGCCGCGCGAGGCCTGGATGATGACGGGCGCGTCAACCTCGGAGGCCGCCGCCATGATCGACAGCGCCTGTTCCATGTTGTTGATGTTGAAGGCAGGTACACCGTAATCATGCTCGGCCGCGTGGTCGAGCAGTTGCCGCAACGTGATGCGAGCCATTTCCATTTCTCCCTGTAGTGCAAGTTCGCGGATGTGACCTAAATCAACCTTTTTTCAAGACTTCGACGCCCGGCAGCGGCTTGCCTTCCATCCATTCAAGAAACGCGCCGCCCGCGGTCGAGACGTAGGAAAAATCTCCGCCGACGCCCGCCTGGTTCAGCGCAGCGACAGTGTCGCCGCCGCCGGCGACCGAAATCAGCTTCCTGGCCTTGGTGCGTTCGGCGGCATGCTTGGCCGACACCACGGTGCCGCGATCGAACGGCGTCAGCTCGAAGGCGCCGAGCGGGCCGTTCCAGACCAGCGTCGCCGCGTCGTCGATCGCGGCATGGATGCGCGCGATCGATTGCGGACCGACGTCGAGGATCATGCCGTCGGCCGGGATAGCATCGAGGCCATAGGCATGCGACGGCGCGTTGGCGGCAAACTGGTTGGCGACGACAGCGTCGACGGGGAGGATGATCGCGCAGTTGGCGGCGTTGGCCTTCTCCATGATCCGCAGCGCGGTCGGGGCGAGATCCTTTTCGGCGAGCGACTTGCCGACGGCGACGCCCTGCGCGTGCAGGAAGGTGTTGGCCATGCCGCCGCCGATCACCAGCGCGTCGACCTTGTTCACGAGGTTTTCCAAGAGGTCGATCTTGGTCGAGACCTTGGCGCCGCCGATGATCGCGATCACCGGCTTGGTCGGCGCTTCCAGCGCCTTGCCGAGCGCGTCGAGCTCGGCCTGCATGGTACGGCCGGCATAGGCCGGCAGCTTGTGGCCGAGGCCTTCGGTCGAGGCGTGGGCGCGGTGCGCGGCGGAGAAGGCGTCGTTGACCCAGATGTCGCCGAGCTTGGCGAGCTCCGCAACGAAGCCGGCGTCGTTCTTCTCCTCTTCCTTATGGAAACGCGTGTTCTCCAGGCAGAGGATGTCGCCGTCCTTGAGGGCGACGACCGCCTTGGCTGCGGCATCGCCGATGCAGTCCTCGGCGAAGGCGACCGGGCGCTTGATCACCTTCGACAGCGCGTCAGCGACCGGCTTCAGCGATTCCTTGGGATCGCGTCCCTTGGGGCGGCCGAAATGGGCGAGCAGGATCACCTTGCCGCCCTTGTCGGAAATTTCGGTGATGGTGGGGGCAACGCGCTCGAGCCGGGTGGCATCGGTGACGCGGCCATTTTCCATGGGGACGTTGAGGTCGACGCGCAGCAGCACGCGCTTGCCCTTCACGTCGACGTCGTCGAGGGTGCGGAACGATTTTGTCATGAGCGTTTCCTGTGCGGCCGGACACCGCCGTCCGAAGGACGGCGTCGCTTTCGCTTGCCGATGTCGCGGCCGTTGAGGTCGCGAACGCGGGGGCAAACACGCAGATGCCCGGCGCTTGGCCCGGCATCACGAACAGTCGAACTTAAACCAGCTTGCCGATCGTGACGGCGGTGTCCGCCATACGGTTCGAGAAGCCCCACTCATTGTCGTACCAGGACATCACGCGCACGAAGTTGCCGTTCTGCACCTTGGTCTGGTCCATGTGGAAGGTCGACGAGTGCGGATCGTGGTTGAAGTCGATCGAGACGTTCGGCGCGTTGGTGTAGCCGAGGATGCCCTTGAGCTGCTGCTCGGACGCACGCTTCATCGCCTCGTTGATCTCCTTGGCGTCGGTGTTGCGCTTGGCGACGATCTTGAGGTCGATCACCGAGACGTTCGGGGTCGGAACGCGGACCGAGACGCCGTCGAGCTTGCCCTTCAGCTCGGGCAGCACGAGGCCGATCGCCTTCGCGGCACCGGTCGAGGTCGGGATCATCGACATCGCCGCGGCGCGGCCGCGATAGAGATCCTTGTGCAGGGTGTCGAGCGTCGGCTGGTCGCCGGTATAGGCGTGGATCGTGGTCATGAAGCCGGTCTCGATGCCGACGGTGTCGTGCAGGACCTTGGCGACCGGCGCGAGGCAGTTGGTGGTGCAGGAGCCGTTCGAGACCACCAGGTGGTCCTTGGTCAGCGTGTCGTGGTTGACGCCGTAGACGATGGTGGCGTCAGCGCCGTCGGCGGGCGCCGAGACCAGCACGCGCTTGGCGCCGGCGGCGAGATGGGCCGCGGCCTTCTCCTTCGCGGTGAAGATGCCGGTGCATTCCAGCGCGACGTCGACGCCGAGCGCCTTCCACGGCAGCTTGGAGGGATCGCGCTCGGCCGAAACCTTGATCTTGTTGTCGCCGAGGCTGATCGAGTCGCCGTCGACGGTGACGGTGCCGGGGAAGCGGCCATGCACGGAATCGAAGCGCAGCAGGTGCGCGTTGGTCTCGACCGGGCCGAGGTCGTTGATGCCGACCACCTCGATGTCCTTGCGGCCGGACTCGGCGATGGCGCGCAGAATGTTGCGGCCGATACGTCCAAACCCGTTGATCGCGACGCGGATTGCCATGCTCGTCTCCTCTAAAGCTGTTGTCAGCCCCGCGGGAGGGGCTCCCACGAGGTTCTTACGGCGGAACGCCCGGTTCGGCCGGGCGCGTACGGAAAAGATGGAGCTTAGGTAATCCTTTTTCGCGACAAGCTCAACCTTGACCCGCGGGAGGCTGGCCAGCGTCAGACGCGCTTGGTGGCAGCGTTAACGACGGCTTCAGCGGTAATGCCGAAATGCCGGAAAAGGTCCTTCGCCGGGGCGCTGGCACCGAAACCGTGCATGCCGATGAATTCGCCGTCATGGCCAATCACGGCATCCCAGCCCCAGCGCACCGCGGCCTCGATCGCGATCTTGACCGGGGCATTGCCGATAATGGCATTTTGCCGCTCGGCGGGCTGCGCCAGCAGCAATTCCAGCGACGGGACCGAGACAACCCGCGTCGCGATGCCGCGCCCGGCCAGCTGCTTCTGCGCCTCGACCGCGATCTGGACCTCGGAACCGGTGGCGAACAATGACACTTTTGCGTCGCCTTGGGCGGCGACCAGCTCGTAGGCGCCGTGGCTGCACGGGTTGTCGTTCGGCGCCGTGGTGCGGAGCTGCGGCAGGTTCTGGCGGGTCAGCGCCAGCACCGTCGGTCCATCGACGCGGTTGAGCGCCAGTTCCCAGCACTCGGCGGTCTCGACCGCGTCGCAGGGACGGAACACGCGCATGTTGGGGATCGCGCGCAGTGCGGAGAGGTGCTCGACCGGCTGGTGCGTCGGGCCGTCCTCGCCGAGGCCGATCGAATCGTGGGTCATGACATAGACGACGCCGGTGCCCATCAGCGCCGACAGCCGCATCGCGGGGCGCGCATAATCGGTGAACACCAGGAAGGTGGCGCCGTTCGGCGCGAAGCCGCCGTGCAGGAAGATGCCGTTGAGGCACGCCGCCATGCCGTGCTCGCGGACGCCGTAATGGATGAAGCGGCCCTTCGGCGTCTTGGCACCGAACGCCGTCGCCGACTTCGCCTTGTTATTGTTGGAGCCGGTGAGGTCGGCCGAGCCGGCCACGAACTCCATCGGCATCGCAGCCGCAATCACCTCGATCGCGGCTTCCGACGATTTGCGGGTCGCGACGTTGAGCGGATTTTCCAGCAGCCCCTTCTTGAAGGCGCGCAGGCCCTTGGCGAGCGACTGCGGCCGCTCGTGGCGAATGCGGCGTTCGAACTCGGCGCGCTTGCGGCTGCCGAGCTGCGCGAACTGCTCGTCCCACGCCTTGTGCTCGGCGGCGCCGCGGGCGCCTGCCTCGCGCCAGGCCTTCAGCACATCGTCGGGCACCGAAAACGGCTCGAGCGAGATGCCGAGCTTCTCCTTGGCGGCCTTGAGCTCGTCGGCGCCGAGCGCCTCGCCATGCGCCTTGGCGGTGCCGGCCTTGTGCGGCGCGCCGTACCCGATCGTGGTCTTGCAGGCGATCATCGAGGGCTTGTTGGATTTCTGCGCGCGGGTGATGGCAGCGGCAATCGCCTGCGGATCGTGGCCGTCGATCAATTCGGCGGCCCAGCCTGCGGACTTGAAGCGCTTCACCTGGTCGACAGAATCGGAGATCGAGGTCGGGCCGTCGATCGAGATGCCGTTGTCGTCGTACAGCACGATCATCTTGTTGAGCCGCCAGACACCGGCGAGCGCGATCGCTTCCTGCGAGATGCCTTCCATCAGGTCGCCGTCGGAGGCGAGCACATAGGTGTGGTGGTTGACGATCTTCTTGCCGAACTCGGCGGCCAGCATCTTCTCGGCGAGCGCCATGCCGACCGCGGTCGCAATGCCCTGGCCGAGCGGACCGGTGGTGGTCTCGATGCCCTTGGTGTGGAAATTCTCGGGGTGTCCCGGCGTCAGCGATCCGAGCTGGCGGAAATGCTTGAGCTGGTCGAGCGTCATGTCCTTGTTGCCGGTGAGATACAGCAACGAATAGAGCAACATCGAGCCATGGCCGGCCGAGAGCACGAAGCGGTCGCGATCGGGCCACGCCGTGTCGGCCGCATCGAATTTCAGGAATTTTGTGAACAGGACGGTCGCGACGTCGGCGGCGCCCATCGGCAGGCCGGGATGGCCGGAATTCGCCTTTTCGACGGCGTCCATGGCAAGGCCACGGATCGCATTGGCCATACGGGTGTGATCGACCTGCGTCATGATGAAAAGTCCGCCTAAAATGAGGAGCTGATTGCTGGACGGATCGGGGCGGGCAGCCGCGATACGCGCGTGGATGGCCTTACGGGTTGCGGGTGGATTAGCACCTCAATTCCGCAAGTCCAAGGCGATGAAACGCCTCAAAACGGGGAAAAGTTGCCCGAAATCGCCCTATTTCATTCAACGGTGCATAGTTCTGCGCCGCCGTTGCGCTGGGCTCGCTTGCCACGTAAATTTCGTCCCGTAAACGCTTGCCGAACCGCCAGTTTTGCCGTGCGGCAGGCTTGTCTGCAGCAGGCTACCAAGCCAACCGAAGGGTCCACGCCGCGTGCCATGAGTGATCGTCTCGCCAACGGGTCTGGCAATACCGAGGCACCGCTTGCCGATATCGATGCTGCGACAAAGCGGCTGATGTCAGCGCTTGATGCGCTGGAGAGCTCGGTGGAGCGGCGCCGCGAGGCCGACCGCGACGAGAACGAATTGGCGAGCCGGATCCAGGCACTCGGCGCCGATCGCTCGCGGCTTGCCGACGAGCTCGACGGCTCGCTGGTGAAGACGCGCAAGCTCGAGCGCGCCAATCGCGAGATCGCGGAAAAGCTCGACGCGGCAATCGGCAGCATTCGCGCCGTGCTCGATGGCGGAGACAGCAGATGAGCCACATCAACGTCACCATCAATGGCCGGCAATACCGGATGGCCTGCGAGGAGGGCCAGGAGGTGCGGCTGCTGAAGCTCGCGGAAAATCTCCAGCAGCGCGTGGAATCCCTGCGCGGCAAGTTCGGCGAGATCGGCGATGCGCGGCTGACGGTGATGGCGGCGCTCACCGCCTGCGACGAACTGGTCGACGCCAGCGCACGCATCCGCAGCCTGGAGGAAGAGGTCGAGCAGCTGCGCAATGCGCGCGTTGCCGCCATCGACCGCGCCCGCGCGACCCAGACCGCGGTCTCGAACGCGCTCAACGCCGCCGCCGAGCGGATCGAGCGCACCACGCAGGTGCTCAACCGCACCATCGGCGGCGGCATCGCGATCGGGTGATTATTTTTCCCGGCATCGGGTGATCTGATCCTCCCCTGGAGGGGTCGAGACGAGCGAAGCTCGCTCTTGGGATCGACGCTCATGGAATGAGCGGCGAGGTGGGGTGACGGTCCCTCCACGCGCGCAGTGCCGTGTTGAGAGATCACCCCGCCCCGTCTCGCATTCGCTTCGCTCATCGCGAGCCGACCCTCCCCCTCCTGGGCAGGGCTATCGCATATGCCCCTTGGCGACCGCGCAAGTGCTTGGCCTCGTGGTTCGAGACGCGCCGCAAGCGGCGCTCCTCACCATGAGGGTCTACTATTGTGCCGCAAAACAAGACCTCATCCTGAGGAGCCCGCCGAAGGCGGGCGTCTCGAAGGATGGCCACGAGGGGCACCGCCACGAAATGCGATAGCCCTGCCCTCCAGGGGAGGGTGAAGAGACGTGCTAGCCTCGACTGCGTCTTCCTTACCGCTGGCGGATTGCGGCAACGATGGCTACATTAGCCCCGCGAAGCTGCGTCGTGCGTCAGGAGCCATATATCCCCGGGGCCTTATCGATCCTTTAGGGAACTGTCCCTGGCCGGGTCCGTGGACCCGGACATATGGTGCCCACCTACTTTCGTAGGGACTCCGGGATCGAGCGCTCCAACGGCCTCTGCGGCTTCGCACTGATTTTTGCTGTTGCCTTGTCGTCGCGCTGCGGCGGTTGAATTGTCTAGCAGTGTTGTGCCCCGCGATACGGGGCGTCCAGCGCGCCGCGGCCTGGCCTTAACGAAAGCTAGCGTCTCTGGAATGATGGATCGTCCGTTGTCGCGGACGACGACAGCGGAAGATGGATCATGCACGCATCTCCATCGAAGGCCGAGCTCCGGGCACTTGCTCTCGCCAAGCGCGATGCGCTGAGCGACGAGCAGCGCGCGACGGCTGCCGAAGCGCTCGCCAAGCGCGGCGCGCCGTTCGAGATCGCGCAGGGCATGATCGTCTCGGGCTATGCGCCGATCCGCAGCGAGCTCGATCCGGCGCCATTGATGAAGAAGCTTGCCGACAAGGGCGCGCGGCTCGCGCTGCCCTGCATCAACGCGCGCGGCCAGTCGCTGATCTTCCGCAGCTGGTCGCCGCAGGACCGGCTGATGCTCGGGCCGCTCGGCATTCCCGAGCCGTCGCCGGCCGCCGCCGAGGTGCATCCGGACGTGATGCTGGTGCCGCTCGCGGCTTTCGACAAGCTCGGTCACCGCATCGGCTACGGCGCCGGCTATTACGACTATACCTTCGCGCATCTGCGCAAGGCCAAGCATGTGATCGGGGTCGGACTTGCCTTTGCTGCACAGGAAACCAAGGCGATTCCGGCGCTGTCGCACGACGTCCCGCTCGATTATGTGCTAACGGAGCGCAAGACGTTCGATTTCCGGAGTAGCTAGCCTTGCGAATTCTCTTCGTTGGTGACGTCGTCGGCAGGACCGGCCGCACCGCCATCGCCGACCACCTTCCCGGCATGATCAGGGACTGGTCGCTCGATCTCGTGGTCGTCAATGGCGAGAATTCCGCCGGCGGCTTCGGCATCACCGAGGCGATCTATCAGGAGCTGCTCGACGCCGGCGCCGATGCGATCACGCTCGGCAACCACGCCTGGAATCAGAAGGAGGCGCTGGTCTTCATCGAGCGCGCGCCGCGCCTGATCCGCCCGCTGAATTTCCCGCGCCATTCGCCCGGCCGCGGCGCCACGCTGGTCGATACCAAGAGCGGCAAGCGAGCGCTGGTCATCAACGCGATCGGCCGCGTCTTCATGGAGCCGTCCTCGAACGATCCGTTCAGCGCCATCGAGCGCGAGCTCGAGGCCTGCCCGCTGCGCGAGGGCTGTGACGCCATCGTGCTCGATTTCCATGCCGAGGCGACCAGCGAGAAGCAGGGCGTCGGCTTCTTCTGCGACGGCCGCGTCAGCCTCGTGGTCGGTACGCATACCCATGTGCCGACATCAGATCATCAGGTGCTGCCCGGCGGCACCGCCTATATGAGCGATGCCGGCATGACCGGCGACTATGACTCGGTGATCGGCATGCAGAAGGAGGAGCCGCTGCAGCGCTTCCTCACCGGCATTCCCTCCGGCCGTTTTGAGCCGGCGGGCGGTGTGGCAACGCTGAGCGGCGTCGCGGTCGAGACCGACGATGCGACCGGGCTCGCGGTGAAGGTCGCGCCGGTGCGCGCCGGTGGGCGGCTCGAGCCCGCGGTGCCGGGATTTTGGGTGACCCGTTAGTGCGCGGAGGGGGGAGCCGCGTTAGGGTCGTCCCGATAGGCTGACGCATCCGGAGCCACGGCAAAAACCGGCACTTGCTCATCGTATCCCTTGATCGTAACGCTCCCAAGAGCCAGCAGCGGTATATGTCCATCGACCGCTGTAGCAACAGCCTGATCAACAAGGATCTGGCCATCGATCGCGGCAGAGCACAGTCGAGCCGCCAGGTTCACTGCGTTTCCTATTGCCGTGTAGGCAAACTGACCTTCGTATCCAATGCGCCCCACTGTCGCCGGGCCCATCGCAAGTCCAATTCCCATGCCGATCCCGTAATTGTGCTTGCGCCAGCCGGCCACGAGGCTTTGCGCCACGGATCGCATCTCGATTGCGAGGTTGAGCGCTGCAAGCGCGGGATCCGGGCAACTCACTGGAGCGTTGACCAATAGCATGAGGCCATCGCCGGTAAAATTGGTCAGCGTCGCCCCATGTCTTACGATGATCGTTCCGACAGCCGCGTGATACTCATCGAGGACTCTCATCACGACCTCAGGCTCGTTGCGATTCGAAAACGACGTGAAATCGCGCAGGTCGACGAAAACGGCCACCACCTCCCGCCGCTGCCCCTCGAGCACGGTATCGTCGCCGGCACTCTCGACAAGTTCGGCAATCTGCGGGGCGAGGAAGCGCTTCAATCGATTGATGCGATCTGATTTCTCCTTTGAGAGGCCAAGCTCCCTTGCCATCCCGTTGAAGCGAACGGCTAACCGCTCGAGTTCGTCACCCGTCGAGATCGTCACGCGGTGATCGAATTGACCGGCACCGACCCGCTGTGCGCCTTCTTCGAGCAGCCGAATCGGTCCCGACATCCGGCCTGCAAGCCAGTAGGCCAGGACGATGGCAAGCAAGGTGCCGATCGCCGCCAGCAGCAGCGAGCGCCACAGAGAGGCCCGGAAGGGAGCAAATGCTTCCGCCGCCGGCTGCTGGACGACCACGGTCCATCTCAGGCTGGGGATTTCCGCCGCCAGGGCAACGACCGGGCGACCCTCGATATCTTCTGTTTCGGTGGCGGAGTCGCCCGATTTGGCTATATCGTGCCGCAGACGATTGAAGGCGTCGGCCGTCGCGTCACCGCGCAGCACAAGGCTGATGTCGGGATGAGCCACCAGCCGGCCAGTGTCGTCGACGACGAACGCGTCTCCGGTCTCGCCGATCTTGATGGCCGTGACCACATCCCAGATCAGCTTCAGGTTGACGTCCGCAACGGCGAACCCGGTCGCGTTCCGGTTTCCGCTTATTGCGATTGCCATGTGAGGCTCCGAGCCGCGCTGGTATCTGACGGGGCCGTACCACACCTTGGAGCCGCCCTCGCGGAGTTTGTCCACGGCCGGGTCGCTCCGAGAACTCGTGTCTTCGCCAACGCGGTTGATTGCCAGTCGGGATATCATCGCGTGTCGGACACCTGCTCCATCGAACAGCGAAACCGAGGAGATCGCCGGCACCTGCCGCAAGAGGCGCTGAGCATCAATTTTGTGCTGCTCGTCCTGGCTGTCCGTCCAGGGAAACTGCACGAGCCATCCGAGCTGGTCACGAATGCCATCGGTAAAGGTCTGAATCCGGTCGGCGGCTGATCGGGATTCGGATCGGAGGAGTTCGGTTAGATGAACGCGTTGCTCGCGATAGCCAAACCAGGCTTCCCCCATCGCTCCCAATGCCAAAGGCAAAACCACGGCAACGAACAGCGTGAAGAAATATTTGACAAAAAGCGTCCGGTGCGGGTTCGGCACGTGGAGTACCTTTTGAAAGCACCACTTCTCGCCTGATACTATCACGCCATCGAGCCCAAGGCAGGTTCGGCGACGGCCGCCTTAGGCCGAGTGAACCTTTCAGGGGGAGCAAGGACAAATTTCTATTACTACGTCCGTTCGGGAGGAGGCGCGATATGCATCGACGCGCGTTCCTTGCTTCGACACTAGCCGCGACGTTCGTGCCGAAGTCGCTGGTGGCGCAATCCTCGGAGAGGGTTCGTCGCATCGGCTGGGTGACCGCACAGACGGCGGCGAGTCTTGCACCCTATATCGAGGCATTCCGCCAGGGCCTCAGCGAGCATGGCTATACTGAAGGGCGAAACCTTGCGATCGAATATCGCTACGGCGAGGGGGTCGACGGCCGCGTGTCGGAACTCGTTCGCGAGCTGGTGCGGCAGCCGGTCGACCTGATCGTGGCTCAGGGGACGGCGGCCTTCGAGCTTCCTCAGCTCGATCTACCCGTCGTCTTTGTGATCAGCGCGGATCCCGTTTCTTCCGGCTTTGCGGACAGTCTCGCGAAGCCTCGCGGGAATAAATCCGGCCTCACCCTGATGGCGGTCGAACTCAACGGGAAACGCCTCGACCTGCTCAAGGATATCATCCCGAAGCTTCGCCGCGTCGCGGTTATTGGCAACCCCGAACATCCCGGCGCGCATCTCGAGCGCGGTTTTTCCGAAGAGACGGGACGCCAGCTCGGAATCACGATCGACTACTTCCCAACCCAGACCCGGGACAAGCTCACAGCCGCGCTGGCAGCGATGGCCGACGATCCTCCGCAGGCGGTCTCCATTCTCGCCGACGGCTTCGCGATCCAGAACCGGCAGATGATCATTGATTTCGCGATGAGCAAGCATATCCCGGCCATATCCGGATGGCCGATTTTCGCTCAGAGCGGAGCGCTGTTTACCTATGGACCGAAGGTCGCTGATTCCTACCGGCGTCTCGCCTATTATGTCGATCGCGTCTTCAAGGGGGCGAGGCCGGTCGATCTGCCGATCGAACAGCCGACCACGTTTGAATTCGTCATCAACATGCGCACGGCGAAGGCCCTGGATATCGCGATCTCACCGTCCCTGCTCATGAGGGCCGATCGCGTCATCGAGTAGGACGGACTCTAGTCTTGCCGAAAACCCATCCGGAATGCGCCCGAGTGGCGGCCGTTCACGACGATCGGCGAACACAGGTCTTTCATCAGCACGAAATTGCCGCCGCCCATGTCGCGGAGCCCGCGGTGCCGGGTTTTGGGTGAAGTGAGTTTCAGCGCTCGCTCGCTGCAGATTTTTTCGTCATTGCGAGCGAAGCGAAGCAATCCATCTTACCACAAGCGGCGGCATGGATTGCTTCGCTTCAGCGCAAAATTGCTTTGCAATTTTGTCGCGAGCTCCTCGCAATGACGTGGGATGGAGCCGCGGATTCCGCGACGAGGAGTGTTCGTACTATTTCGGAATAATAGAAGAATAATTCCGAGTTGCCCGACATGTCAAGTGCAGTGTCGACCGCCGGCAGCCGCCGGCTACTGTGCATGGGGTTGTTTTCCATTTTTTTGGCCGTGCACCCCGCCATCCCGGCGAGGGGCTGGGCTAGCCCTGGCGAAAACCCATCCGGAATGCGCCCCAGTGGCGGCCGTTCACGACGATCGGCGATGACAGATCCTTCATCAGCACGAAATTGCCGCCGCCCATGTCGCGGCGATAGGTCTGCAGCAGGAACGGTTTTGTGTTGGCCGCGACCTTGCTCACGGCGCGGTCGTTGAACAGGCGGCGGTTGCGGCAATTGGCGTTGTTCCAGACCGGGTCCGGCCCCTGCGGTTGCCGGTAGTTCGGATTGTGGGTCGGCAGATAGCCGCTGCGCGCCCAGGCGACGCAGAACACGATGCGCGGGTCGCTCTTCTGGATCGGATCCTGGATCGCGGGCAATACGCGGTCGGTGAAGGCGACGTAGTCGGTCAGGTACTGCTTCGGATTGGTGCCGGCGATCTCGCGATAATTCTCGTCCATCAATTGCGCGAGCGTGATCTCGCCGCGCGCGACGGCAGTCTCGAACAGGTCCGAGATCTGCCTTGCGGTGTCGATCACGACGCGGATCAGCGGCGTGTCACTGGTCTCCACGCCGCTGTCGGCGATGGTCACGATCAGGCTCTCGGAGAGCTCGAGCAGTTTCGCGACGCGGCTGTCGGCGTGCTTGAGGTCGCGCGAGGAGAGATCGACGCCCTTGGCCAGTTCGTTCAGCTCGGCGATCACGCTGTCGCAATGGCCGAGATTGGAGGTCGCGGCGCGCGCCACGTTGCCGATCTCGGCGCCGACGGATGAAAAGCCTTCCTGCACGCGCATGATGATGCCCGAAATCTGCTGCGCGCCTTCGCCGGCGCTTTTGGCGCGCAACGAGGCATCGCTGCTCTCGCCGATCAGGCTGCCGATCTGGCCGTCGAGATCGCGCACGGTGTCGGAAATCTGATGCGTCGCCTGGCGGGTCGCTTCCGCAAGGTTCTTGACCTCGCTCGCGACCACGGCAAAGCCGCGGCCGGCATTGCCGGCGCGCGCCGCCTCGATGGTGGCGTTGAGCGCCAGCAGATTGGTCTGCTTGGCGATCGCCTCGATCGAACCGGAGACCTTGGCGACCTGGCTCAGCGCGGAGCCGACCGCGGCGAGCCGTGCCTCGATCCGTCCGACCGCGGCGACGAGCTCGGCAATATGGCTGACCGCCGTCTCGACCACATGGCGGGACTCCGCGATCTGGCCGACCGCGGCGGATGCGGTCGTTTGCACCGCCTGCGATGCATTGGCGATGTCGTGATTGGCGGCGACCATCGTCTCGGCCGTCGTCTGCAAATGATGGAAGCGCTCGGACTGGCTGCTGACGCGGTTCGCGACCTCCTGGACGTTGCCTGCGATGTCGGCGAGTTCCACCCCGAGGCCGCCGATGCGGTCGGCGAGCTGGTCCACCAGCCGCTCGGCCAGCGTTCGGTCCGATGACGTATCCAGAACTGCAAGCTGCGCGGCCGACATATCGACGCTTCCTCCGTTACAGCGGCCTGTCGGCCGCCGCAGCATTCCCCATTCCAATCCTAGAGCGTGATTCGCGCTGCCGGTCTTGCCTGAGCGCGCACTGTGTAGCCCGGATGCAGCGCAGCGAAATCCGGGGCTCCTGCCCGTGGAAACACGTGTCCCGGATTACGCTTCGCTTCATCCGGGCTACGAAGTGTTCAAAGCTTGTAGGCGGTGCGGAACCCGCCCCAGTGCCGGCCGCGCACGCGGATCGGTACGTCGATCTCGCGCATCATCACCGTGTTGCCGCCTCCCATGTCGCGCGCATAGGTCTGGATCAGATAGGCGCGTTGGTTGCGGCCGGCGGCGAGACCCGCGGCGTCGTTGAAGATGCGGCGGTTGCGGCTGTTGGCGGTGTTGTATGCCACGTCGCCCGGCCGCTGCGGCTGCGAGTAGACCTTGTTATGGACCGGCAGATAGCCGTTCTGGTCGATCATCACGCAGAACGCCATCCGCTTGTCCCTGGCGAGGAACGCCTCCTGGAACGCCGGCAGCGTGCGCTCCGCCCAGTCCAGCATTTTGGTGCGGTACTGCACCGGATTGGTGCCTGCGATCTCGACATAGTCGGTGTCGAACATGTCGGCGATCGTGATCGCGCCGCTCGCCAGCCCGTTCTCGAAGATCTTGCTCAGCGCGCTGCCGGCTTCGATCGCGCGGGTGACGAGCTCGGCGTTCTCCTCGTGGATCGCCCACATCCGGTCTTCGATTTTTTCGCGCAGCTCGGCGGTTGCCGCCTCGAAGCGGGCCTGGCTGCCTGCCTTGGAGCGCTCGCCGATCCGGATCCGGCAAGCGCCGATCTCCTGCAAGGTCGCGTTCAGGGTCTCCTGCACCGGCAGCTTCTCGGCATCGGGGCCGCCGATCAGGATGCCGTCCATCGCGATCTCGTAGACCGGTGCGATGACGATGCCGCGCGCGGTCGTGATCTCGATCTTGAGGCTGCAAGGCAGGCGCTCGTTCTTGCGCGGATCGCCGCGCTCGTCCTGGCGCAGCAGCACCGCGCAGCGCGCTTTCAGCTTCTGCGCAAAGGCGGTCACCGCCTTGCCGGCCTTGGCGACATTGTCACCATGCGCGGCGGCTTCGCGCGTTGCCGAATCGATCTCGCCGGCGCTGGTGCCGACCGAGATGATGAAGTGCGAGGCGGAGGCGGCGTTCTGGCCCATCTCGCCGGTGATTTCATTCTGCTCGGCGACCGAGCCGTTGACGTTCTCGAACACCGGGCGGATCTTTTCGATCGCCTGCGAGATGCGGTGCACCGCGTCGGCCGATCCGGTGGCGTCCCTCTGCAGCGCCTCGATCTTGCGGGTGATCTCCTCGGTCGCGCTCTGGGTCTGCACCGCCAGCGCCTTGACCTCGGTTGCGACGACCGCAAAGCCCTTGCCGGCGGCACCGGCGCGTGCCGCTTCAATGGTCGAGTTGAGCGCGAGCAGCGTGGTCTGCCGCGCGATCTGCGCGATCAGATTGACGACGTTGCCGATCGCGGCTGAGGACTCGCGCAGGCGATCGACATTGGCGGTGGCCTCGCGCGCCGCGGCCGCGGCTTCGTCGGCGAGCTGGCTCGCGCTGCGCACCTGCGCCCCGATGCCCTCGGCGGAGTGGGTGAAGCGATCAGCGGCTTCCGAGAACGTCGTCGCGGTGCTCTGTGCATCGCTGCTGCGGCCGGTCAGCGCGTCGGTGCGGGCGCGGATGGTGGCGAGCTTGGCTGCGGTCGCCTCGGTGCCGTCGGCGACCGAGCTCGCGGCACGCTCGAGCTGGCGGATCATCGCGCCGAGCTCGAGTTCCAGCAATTCCAGGATCTCCTTGGACGAATCCTTAGCCGAATCCTTGGCCGAATCAGTCTCGGTCGAGACACCAGGGGCCGTGGCCGCGGTTGGAACCTGCGGCGCGACGGCCGGCGTAGCCGGCTCCGGCACTTGCTTTCGAAACAAACCGAACGCCATGTGGGCTCTTTGGGGGCTCTGGAAAGTTGCGGCGGGACGGGGCGATCCTCGCACCCGGGCATGAAGTCATGGTTAACAAGTGCCTCATATTCCGGCTTGCGGTAGTATTCCTCCGCCGGAAGGCCCCGCCGATCCTTTGATTTTGACCGTGAGGGGCCTATAAGGCCGCGTTTTCCATCCCTGTTCAGACCCTAAGCTCCGAAGAGACGTCGCATGGCCGGCCATTCCCAATTCAAGAACATCATGCACCGCAAGGGCCGGCAGGATGCCCAGAAGTCGAAGCTTTTCGGCAAGCTGGCCCGCGAAATCACCGTGGCGGCCAAGCTCGGCACCCCGGACCCGGCGATGAATCCGCGGCTGCGCGCCGCCGTGGTCGCGGCCCGCGCCGAGAACATGCCCAAGGACAATATCGACCGCGCCATCAAGAAGGCGGCGGGCAATGAGGGCGAGAACTATGACGAGATCCGCTACGAGGGTTATGGCCCCGGCGGCGTCGCCGTGATCGTCGAGGCGCTGACCGACAACCGCAACCGCGCCGCCTCCGATATCCGCTCCTTCTTCACCAAGTCGGGCGGCAATCTCGGTGAGACCGGCTCGGTCGCCTTCATGTTCGACCGCACCGGCATCATCGAATACGACGCCAAGGTCGCCTCCGACGACGCCATGCTGGACGCCGCGATCGAGGCCGGCGCCGACGACGTGGTCTCCAGCGAAGGCGGCCATGAGGTCTACGCCTCGCAGGACACCTTCCGCGAAGTGGCAAAAGCGCTGGAAGCGAAGTTCGGCGAGCCGCGCAAGGCGGCGCTGACCTGGAAACCGCAGAACACCGTCGCGGTCGACGACGAGACCGGCGAAAAGCTGCTGAAGCTGATGGACCTGCTCAACGAGCACGACGACGTGCAGAACGTGTTCGCCAATTTCGAGGTGTCCGACGCGCTGATCGCGAAGATGGGCGGCTAGAGCTTTTCCCGTTCCGATGGAATCGGAACGGGGCTCTAGATTCTTGTTTTGACGCGTTTTCTTCACGCGAACCGGTATCCACTTCGCTCGAAAACGCTCTAGTCGCTTGCACTGCTGTCGTCGCCCGGCTGGACCGGGCGACCCAGTATTGCAGAGACCCGCATTCGAGCCGAGAAGCCGCGGCGTACTGGATTCCCGCTCCCGTGCGCAATTGCGCCTAGGCGGGGATGACGAGTGGGCCGAGTTCAACGACCGCGGCAGGGGATGAGGCTCCGTTTGTGTTTCGTTCTCCCGGCGCAGGCGGTATCACTAGCCCATGACATCCCAGCCGATTCGCTCTCCCGTCCGCATCATCGGTATCGATCCGGGTCTCCGCCGCACCGGCTGGGGCGTGATCGAGACTGAAGGCAATCGTCTCGTCTATATCGCCTGCGGTTCGGTCGAGCCGCCGGACGATCTGCCGCTGGCGAGCCGGCTGCTCGCGATCCATGAGGGGCTCGCCGCCGTGCTCGGCGACTACAAGCCTGCGGAGGCGGCGGTCGAGCAGACCTTCGTCAACAAGGACGGCGTTGCCACGCTGAAGCTCGGCCAGGCGCGCGGCGTCGCCATGCTGGCGCCCGCAATGTTCGGTATCTCGGTTGCCGAATACGCGCCCAACCAGGTCAAGAAGACCGTGGTCGGCGCCGGACATGCCGAGAAGAACCAGATCCAGGTGATGTTGAAGATCCTGCTGCCGAAAGCCGAGCCGCCGTCCGCCGACGCCGCGGACGCGCTCGCGGTCGCGATCACCCACGCGCATCACCGCCAGAGCACCGCGCTGCGGCTCAGGGTGGCGAGCCTATGATCGGCAAGCTGAAGGGCCTGATCGATTCCTATGGCGAGGACTACGTGATCCTCGACGTCGGCGGCGTCGGCTATCAGGTGCACTGCGCGAGCCGCACGTTGCAGGCGCTGCCGTCGCCAGGCGGTGCCGCCGTGCTCTCGATCGAGACCTATGTCCGCGAGGATCAAATCAAGCTGTTCGGCTTCCGCAGCGATCATGAGCGCGAATGGTTTCGCTTGCTGCAGACCGTGCAGGGGGTCGGCGCCAAGGTCGCGCTCGCGGTGCTCGGCACGCTGCCGCCGACCGATCTCGCTAATGCCATCGCGCTGCGCGACAAGGCGGCGGTGGCGCGCACGCCGGGGGTCGGGCCGAAGGTCGCCGAGCGCATCGTCAGCGAATTGAAGGACAAGGCGCCGGGCTTTGCCGATGTCGATCCCGCGGTGGTGCAGCTCTCGGGTGCGATCGACAACAATCGCGCGCCGCGTCCAGTCACCGACGCGATCTCCGCGCTGGTCAATCTCGGCTACGGCCAGCCGCAGGCCGCCGCCGCCATCGCCGCCGCCTCGCGCAGCGCCGGTGAGAAGGCCGAGACCGCGCAGCTGATCCGGCTGGGCCTGAAGGAATTATCGAAGTGATCAGTGGATACCCGTGCCAGCCGTTCTTCACCTCTCCCCGCAAGAGCGGGGCGAGGGGGAACTACCAGCCTCGTGTTAGTCTCGCATCATGAATACGCCCTCGCGCATGGTCTCGCCCGAACGCCGCTCCGATGATGTCGGCGACACCGCGCTGCGGCCGCAGTCGCTGACGGAGTTCGTCGGCCAGGCCCAGGCGCGCAAGAATCTCTCGATCTTCATCGAGGCCGCGAAGAAGCGCGGCGAGGCGCTCGATCACGTGCTGTTCGTCGGTCCCCCCGGCCTCGGCAAGACCACGCTGGCGCAGATCGTCGCGCGCGAGCTCGGCGTCGGCTTTCGGGCCACCTCCGGCCCTGTCATCGCCAAGGCCGGCGATCTCGCGGCGCTGCTGACTAATCTCGAAGAGCGCGACGTGCTGTTCATCGACGAGATCCATCGCCTCAGCCCGGCGGTCGAGGAAGTGCTCTATCCCGCGATGGAGGATTTTCAGCTCGACCTGATCATCGGCGAAGGTCCGGCGGCGCGCTCGGTCAAGATCGAGCTGTCGAAGTTCACGCTGGTCGGCGCGACGACGCGCGCAGGCCTGCTCACCAATCCGTTGCGCGACCGCTTCGGCATTCCGATCCGGCTCAATTTCTACACCGAGGAAGAGCTCGAGAAGATCGTCACCCGCGGCGCCCGCGTGCTCAATATCGGCATGAGCCCGGATGGCGCCAACGAGATCGCGCGCCGCGCCCGCGGCACGCCGCGCATCGCCGGCCGCCTGCTGCGCCGGGTGCGCGACTTTGCCTCTGCGGCGGACGCCGATTCCGTCGACCGCGGCATCGCCGACCGGGCGCTGAGCGCGCTCGAGGTCGACAGCGCCGGGCTCGATGCGATGGACCGACGCTATCTCACCACCATCGCCTTGAACTATGGCGGCGGGCCGGTCGGCGTCGAAACCATGGCGGCGGCGCTATCGGAGCCGCGCGATGCGATCGAGGACATCATCGAGCCCTATCTGATCCAGTGCGGCTATCTGCAGCGCACCCCGCGTGGCCGGCTCCTGACCTCGCACGCCTTCCGCCATCTCGGCCTCGCCGAGCCGAACCGCGACCCCTCGCAGTTCGGCCTGTTCGGCGGCAATGGCGACGAGGACTGACGCATGCTCCGGAACAGCGCGAAGCAGTTTTCATGCTCGAACAAAAGGCCTCCGCTCCCAAAGACGTGAATGACGTGTTGATGCAGCGCGTCGCGCTTACCGGTAACCTTGCCTACTAACCATTGCGGCATCTCTGCAGGCCGTCTGCACAAACGCGGCCCAATTTCGCTCCAATCAAAGGGCCTATGATAGCCCAGAGTGTTTTCGACAAGCGCCAGGCATCACCGATCACACATCCATGATTTCACGTCGTCATTTTCTGCGCGGGTTCGGCGGATTGACCGCCGCCACCGCTTCGACCGCGGCCTATGGCTTGAGCGAACCGGTCGTCCGCCTCGCGCTCACGCGCTACGATCTGTCGCCGCGGCAATGGCCGGCGGACTTTCCGCTCAAGATCGCCGCGCTCGCCGACATCCACGCCTGCGATCCCTGGATGTCGCTCGATCGCATCGCTGAGATCGTCGAGCGGACGAACGCCCTGAACCCCGACATCGTCGTGCTGCTCGGCGACTATGTCGCCGGGCTACGTCATGTGACGCGCTTCATTCCGGCCTCCGACTGGGCCGCGGTACTCAAGGGCCTGAAGGCGCCGCTCGGCGTGCACGCCGTACTCGGCAACCACGACTACTGGGAAGACAAGGCGGTCCAGCGCTTGGGGCGCGGCATCCCGCTCGCGCGCCGCGCGCTGGAGGGGGCGGGGATTCCGGTCTACGAGAACGACGCGGTGCGGCTCGCCAAGGACGGTCGTCCGTTCTGGCTCGCCGGTCTCGGCGACCAGCTCGCCTTCATGGCGGCGCGGCCCTATCGCCAGGTCTCGCGCATCGGCGTCGACGATCTCAACGCGACGCTTGCCAAGGTCACCGACGACGCGCCGGTGATCCTGCTCGCACATGAGCCCGACGTCGCGCTCCGCGTGCCCTCGCGCGTCGCGTTGCAGCTGTCCGGCCACACCCATGGCGGACAGGTGCGGCTGCTCGGCTGGTCGCCTGCGGTGCCGGTGAAGCACGGCATGCGGCTCGCCTATGGCCATATCAAGCTGAAATGCGACGTCGTTGTCTCCGGCGGCCTCGGCTGCAGCATCATGCCGTTCCGCCTCGGCGTGCCGCCCGAGATCGTCCAGATCACGCTTGGCGCAAAGGGGCCGGTGCTGTCCTGATCGCGCTTGCGTGATCGCGCGATTTGCGCAACACGATTGTTCTTCCAGAGCATGATCCGGAAAAGTGCGAAGCGGTTTTCCGAAAAGATTATGCTCAAACGACGAAGCCTTAGCGCGATGACGCTTCAAGCTGAATTCATCGCGCTCTAGCGCAATCGAGGGCCGCAATTGACCTTACCCCATATCGACGGCGCGATCCGAGATGGCCGCCACCATATGCAGGTCCGCGTCTATTACGAGGACACCGATTTTTCCGGCATCGTTTACCACGCCAATTATTTGCGCTTCATGGAGCGCGGGCGCACCAATCATCTCCGATTGATGGGCGCCGAACAGAACGCGCTGTTCGAAGAGGCGCAGGAGGAGACCGGCGGCTTCGCCTTTGTGGTGCGCTCGATGACGCTCGACTTCCTCAAACCGGCGCGGATGGACGACATGCTCGATGTCGTGACCTGGCCGATCGCGGTGAAGGGCGCCTCCATCATGCTCGCGCAGGAGGTCAGGCGCGGTGATGACGTGCTTGTGAATGCGCATGTGCGCGTCGCCTTCGTCAGTCAGGGCAGGGCACAGCCGATTCCGAAGTCCATCCGTGCGCTGATGAAGGCCGATCTGGCTTAACTATGGGGCGATAGGAAAGGGCCTATCGACTCTTCATCCGGCGGCGATAGATTTGCGCGTGACAAAACAACCGCGAGGGATCGCCGATGTCACGCCCGCCGCTGCCACCCTTCACCCGCGAGACCGCCGCGCAGAAAGCGCGCATGGCGGAGGACGCCTGGAATTCGCGCGACCCCGTTCGGGTTGCCGGCGCCTATACCGAGGACAGCCGCTGGCGTAACCGCTCCGAGGTGATTCAGGGCCGCGAGGCGGTCGTGGCCTTCCTGACCCGCAAATGGGAAAAGGAGCAGGAGTATCGCCTGATCAAGGATCTCTGGGCATTCGACGGCAACCGCATCGCGGTCCGCTTCCAGTACGAATGGCACGATGCCGGCGGCAACTGGTTTCGCTCTTACGGCAACGAGCAGTGGGAGTTCGACGAGCACGGCCTGATGCGCCGCCGCGAGGCCTCGATCAACGACATCGCGATCGCAGAGAAGGATCGCCGCTTCCACTGGCCCGCCCCGGGCCCGCGTCCGGCCGATGTGCCGGGCCTGGGGCCGGAGCCGTTCTGACTGGCGCGTAGCCCGGATGGAGCGAAGCGAAATCCGGGGCGGCGGTCTCGTCTGTGGCTGACCCTCCCCGGATTGCGCTTCGCTCCATCCGGGCTACTTACAAACGGCGGGAGCTGGGCCGTCGTGCTTCGAGACGCGCGTTCCGCGCTCCTCAGCATGACGGGGATGAGATTGAGTGCGCGGCTAGAGTTAAGCGCGCGGATCCTCGCTCCGTCACCCCCGCGCAAAGGCTTCGCCCTGGCCGCTGGAGGTGCGAGCGGAGCGAGCCTCGAAGGGTGGACGGCCCCGCGCTCGGAGCCGTCGCATCTCAGTGTCCCTTACGCCGCAGCCTTATGCCGCGCGATCTCGGCCTTGTAGAGTTCGAACTCCTCCGCGAGCGCCTTCGCAACCGAGGGCCGAGTGCGCAGGCGCTCGTAATAGGCCTTCAGCGCCGGCCATTTCGCGAGCTCGATCGGCGGCGTCGCCATGGTCCAGTTGATCACCGTGACGAGATAGGCGTCGGCGACGCTGAAATGATCGAGCAGGTAGTCGCGGCCTTTCAGATGATCCTCGAGATAGTCGAGCCGCGAGACGTATTTCTCCAGCGCATAGGTCTTGGCCTCCGGCGGCGCCTTCTTGTCGAGCAGCGGCAGGAACAAGCCCTTGTGCAGCTCGGTGCCGATGAAGCACAGCCATTGATGCAGCTTTGAACGCTCGGCGTTCGATACGGTGCCGATGCCGGCCCGCGGAAACTGGTCGGCGACATATTGCAGGATCGCGGCGTTCTCGGTCAGCACGACGCCGTCGTCGGTGCGCAGCGTCGGCACCAGGCCGAGCGGGTTGACCTTGTTGAAGTCGGAGCCGTCGTTGCGCACCGCCTTGGTCTTCGGGTCGACCTCGAGATAATTGGCCGGCTGGCCGGCTTCATAGAGCGCGACGCGGGTCGCCATCGAGCAGGCGAGGGGCGAGAAATAAAGGTCCATGGGTGCCTCCAGTGTCTGGCGCGGGTGTCCGGCCGTTGTTGATTTTTGTACTGTCTTGGATAATATTGGCGGCGTCAAGGAATTAAATGCGAAATGGTACAAAAAACTAGGAAGCCGCCATCTGCTGCCAAAATCGCGGCGCCGGTCGCCCCGAAGCGCCGCGGGCGGCCGCGCGCCTACGAGCCCGATGTCGCGCTCGGCAAGGCGCTCGATCTGTTCCGGCGCGACGGCTTCGCCGCGACCTCGCTCGACGACCTGAGCGCGGCGACCGGCATGAACCGGCCGAGCCTCTATGGCGCGTTCGGCGACAAGCGCGAGCTCTACATCAAGAGCTACCAGCGCTATCGCGACGACGCGCGCGCCGCGATGGTCGACATCTTCCGCGCCGACGCGCCGCTGCGCGAGCGGCTCGAGCGCATCTATCGGATCGCGCTCGACATCTATCTCTCCGGCGAATCCGGCCCGCGCGGTTGCTTCACCGTGATGACGGCTGCGTCGGAGGCGGTGTCGGATCCGGACATCTGCACCATGGTGGTCGAGGGCCTGACCGAGCTCGACAAGGCGTTCGGCATCTGCTTCCGCCATGCCAAGGAGCGCGGGGAACTGCCTGAGGGGACCGATCCGGCGGCGCTGGCGCATCTGGCCTCGGCCACCATCCACACCATCGCGATCCGCGCCCGTGCCCGCGTGCCGCGCAAGGAGCTCGAGGCGATCGTGAAGGGCGCCGTCGACGTGCTGTGCGGGGCGAAGTAGCGGCCGAAGAAACTTTCTCGCGCGGCGAATGTCGGGCGCTGGCTTTCCCGCCCGTCTTCCGTAAGGTCTCCCCACTCACGGAAGCGGAACATCATGGGAAAAGTCAGGACTTCAGTATTCACGGTCTCGATCGACGGATTTGGCGCGGCGCTGAATCAGAGCCTCGAACATCCGTTTGGCGTGGGCGGCCTGGCGCTGCCCGCCGCCTGGTTCTTCGAGACGCGAACCTTTCGCGCGATGACCGGCCAGGACGGCGGCACCACCGGGCTCGACGACGAGATCGCCCGCAAGTCGATGGAGCGGATCGGCGCCTGGATCATGGGCCGCAACATGTTCGGCCCGATCCGCGGGCCGTGGCCGGATCATGCCTGGAAGGGCTGGTGGGGCGACAATCCGCCGTACCACACGCCGGTGTTCGTGCTCACCCATCACGCGCGGCCGGACATCGAGATGGAAGGCGGCACCACGTTCCACTTCGTGACCGGCGGCATGCTTGCCGCACTCGAGCGGGCGCGCGCGGTTGCGGGCGACAAGGATATCCGCGTCGGCGGCGGCGTTTCGGTGGTGCGGCAATTCCTGCAGGCGCGCCTGCTCGACGAGCTGCAACTGGTGTTGCCGCCGGTCGCACTCGGCGCCGGCGAGAGTTTGTTCGCGGGCCTCGATCTGCCCGCCCTCGGCTATGCCGTCGTCTCGCGTGTCGCGAGCCCGCACGCGACCCACGTCACCTTCGCGCGCAAATCCTAGACCGCTCACGCCTGCGTCAGCAGCGCCACCTCAACTCCGGCATCCAGAAGGGCGTCGAGCTCGCCTACGACCGGCTCGCCGAACTCGTTGCCGGGATGGGAGAAGCGGCCTCTCCACTTGTCGTCCCGGCGAAAGCCGGGACCCATAACCACAGGACCTCGTTGTTGCGCAGGATGGTTTCCCCGCATGCCCCAATGAGGGGCCGCGGAGTATGGGTCCCGGCTTTCGCCGGGACGACACTCTGTGTTGGGTGACGGCGGTGCTAATACCCCCGCTTGCGATCGACGAGGTTCTCCAGCGCGCCGCCGGCCTCGAAACGCGCGATCTGCTGCGCGACATATTTCGAGATCTCGTCGGCGTCGGTGTCGGCGGCGTTGTGCGGCGTCAGCACCACCTTCGGGTGGCTCCAGAACGGGCTCGCCTCGGGCAGCGGCTCGGTCTCGAAGACGTCGAGCGAGGCGGCGCCCAGCGTGCCGTCATCGAGCGCGCGCAGGATGTCGGCCTCGTTCTGCAAGCCGCCGCGGCCGGCATTGATGATGACGGGCGCGCCAAGCGGGCTCTCGCGGTTCAGCTTTGCGAACGCGTCGCGGTTCAGCACGTGCCTTGTGTCCGGCGTCAGCGGCAGCAGGCAGACCAGGATGTTGGTCTCGCGCAGGAATGCGTCGAGCCCGTCCGCGCCGTGATAGCAGGCGATGCCGTCGATCCGCTTCTCGCTGCGGCTCCAGCCGACGACGCGAAAGCCGAGCGCGCGCAGCACCTGCGCCGAGGCGGCGCCGAGCGTGCCGAGCCCCATCACGCCGACGGTGATCGCGCTCGCCGCCCATTGATAATCCGGCGCCCAACGCTTCACCCGCTGCGACTCGCGCAAATAGAGCTCCTGGCGGTGATGCATCAGCACATGCAGCACGACATATTCGGTCATGCGGTCGGTGAGATCGGAGACCGCGACCCGCACCAGCGGCACGTCCGGCAGCGAGCGATCGGCCATCAGCGCGTCGACCCCGGCGCCGAGATTGAAGATGACGCGCAGGTTCTTGAATGCCGCGAGCTCGCCCGGCTTCGGCTTCCACACCGCGGCGTAATGCACCTCGGCGGGATCGAGTGCGCCGTCCGGCAGCAGCACCACGCGGCGGTCCGGGCAGACCGCATCGAACCGCGCCTTCCAGCGCGCCGACGACCAGTTTTCCGAGCCGCCATTGATCAGCAGCGCGAGTGCGCCCTTACCCATCCCGATACCTCCAACATCAATGTGACGTATGTCACAGAGCGGGTCCAGCCCGCATTCATCTCCTGCCATCAACAGGGGAGAACTTCCATGCGCAAACTGATCCTGGTGTCGGCTCTCATCCTCGCCGCCGTCGCCACGGCCCACGCCGATCAAAGCCGCGGCCTCGTGCTCGCAAGCGCTGATGCGCCGGCGCGGGCGCAACCGGCCGTTGCTCCAGCTCAGGGCGAGGCCCAGCGGGCCCCATCACAGGCCCAGGCACAACCCGTGGAGTCCCCGCGGCAGCAGGCGTCCCGTCCGGCGACGAGGAGCCACGTCCGCCATCGCGAGAGCGATGAAGCCAAGGCGCGTCGGATCGACGGCCGCTACGGCGTCTATTGGTGACAGCGTGCTCATCGTCGCGGTGACGGCCTGACATGCCGTCGCCGCGGCTGAGGTCCAGTTTGTCGAAGCTCGCCATGGAGCCTCGATCAAAATCCACCGTCGGCATCCGGAACCTAAATTTCTTTCGCGCCCCCTGTCGGCAGCGGGCATAATCGTTCGTTCTTGCAATGAACGGAGATGCCTTTTCGATGCTGTACGCCATCCTCTGCTATCATGACGAAGACATGGTCGGTTCCTGGAGCAAGGAACACGACGCCTCCGTCATGCAGAAACTGTCCGTCGTGCAGGACAAACTCGCCAAGCAGGGCAAGCTCGGCCCGGTGGCGCGGCTGTTGCCGACCACCGCGGCGACCACGCTGCGCAAGGAAAATCCGCCGCTGGTGCTGGACGGCCCGTTCGCCGAAACCAAGGAGCAACTGCTCGGCTTCTATCTGGTCGAGGGCAAGAACCTCGACGAGGTGCTCGACATCGCGCGCGACCTCGGCGAGGCCAATCCCGGCGGCACCTATGAGATTCGCCCGGTCGGCTACTTCAATCAGGGGGGTACCAAGGCGTGAGCGTGACCGACACCGCCTGGATCGATGCTGCGTTGACGTCCGCGCGTCCCCAGGCGGTTGGCGCACTGCTGCGCTACTTCCGCAATCTCGACACCGCCGAGGAAGCGTTCCAGAACGCCTGCCTGCGGGCGCTCAAGAGCTGGCCGCAGAACGGCCCGCCGCGCGATCCCGCGGCGTGGCTGATCATGGTCGGCCGCAATGTCGCGATCGACGAGGTCCGCCGCAACAAGAAGCAGCAGCCGCTGCCCGACGACGACCAGGCGATCTCCGACCTCGACGACGCCGAGGACGAGATCGCCGAGCGGCTCGACGGCTCGCACTACCGCGACGACATCCTGCGGCTGCTGTTCATCTGCTGTCACAAGGATCTGCCGGCGACGCAGCAGATCGCGCTCGCGCTGCGCATCGTCTCAGGTCTCACGGTGAAGCAGATCGCGCGCGCCTTCCTGGTCTCGGAAGCCGCGATGGAGCAGCGCATCACGCGGGCCAAGGCGCGCGTCGCCGATGCCAACGTGCCGTTCGAGACGCCGGGTGCGGTCGAGCGCAGCGAGCGGCTCGCCTCGGTCGCGGCGATGATCTATCTGATCTTCAACGAGGGCTATTCGGCGAGCGGCGACACCAACGAAATCCGCGCGCCGCTGTGCGAGGAGGCGATTCGCCTCGCCCGCCTGCTGCTGCGGCTGTTCCAGAGCGAGCCCGAGATCATGGGGCTGACGGCGCTGCTGTTGCTGCAGCACGCCCGCGCCGAGGCGCGCTTCGACGTTGACGGCCAGGTGATCCTGCTCGATGACCAGGACCGCAGCCTGTGGAATCAGAAGCAGATCGCCGAGGGCCTCGCGCTGATCGACAAGGCGATGCGCCACCGCCGCAGCGGGCCGTATCAGGTGCAGGCGGCGATCGCAGCGCTGCACGCCCGTGCGGAAAAGCCCGAGGATACCGACTGGACCCAGATCGATCTGCTGTACGGCGCGCTCGAGGTCATGCAGCCGTCGCCGGTGATCACGCTCAACCGCGCCGTTGCGGTCTCCAAGGTGAAGGGGCCGGAAGCCGCGCTCGAGATGATCGAGCCCCTGGCACCGCGGCTCGCCAATTACTTCCATTATTTCGGCGTGCGCGGCGCCTTCCTGATGCAACTCGGCCGCAACGAGGAGGCCCGCATCGCCTTCGACCGCGCCATCGCGCTCGCCAACACCACCGCCGAAGCCGCCCACATCCGCATGCATATCGACCGCCTGATGCGCGACAGCCAGCCGCGCAACGCGAAGGCGGGGAAATAGTCGTCAGGCTGTCGCGCGGCCGTCACGCTCTGCGTCGCTTCCTCCCCGAACACGATGCTTCCCCCGAAGCCCCGATTGCCGCCCGGCGTCGAAACGACGCCGCTGCTGCCATTACCTGCTTCCCTGCGGCGCACCTCCGCAGTAGCCTGCATGAATTGCACACAAAACCATTGCCCGGAGAATGAAATGATTGATCGCCCGCTCGATGAATCGATGCATTCAGCCGCAAGGCAATCGCCAAATAAATCGCCGCGATCTCCTGTTGAACGGCAGCTCGGTCCTGGCCATGCTTGCGTTGGCCTCAATTGCGACTGCGAACCCCACGTCTGCCGCCGCGCAATCGACCGCGCCGCGCCCGCACATCGTTTGCATCGTCGCGGACGATCTCGGATGGAAGGACGTCGGATTTCACGGCTCCGACATCAAGACCCCAAATATCGACAAGCTTGCGCAGGACGGGGCCCGGCTCGAGCAATTCTACGTCCAGCCGATGTGCACTCCCACCCGCGCAGCATTGATGACCGGCCGTTATCCGTGCCGCTACGGCCTGCAAACCCTGGTCATTCCGACGCCCGCCAAATACGGATTGCCGACTGATGAATGGCTGCTGCCGCAGGCGCTCAAGGAACCGGGCTACAGGACCGCCATGGTCGGCAAGTGGCATCTTGGGCACGCCGACCGCAAGTTCTGGCCGCGTCAACGCCGGTTTGATTACCACTATGGATCGATGGTGGGCGAGGTCGATTACTTCACCCATTCATCTACAAATGTGCGCGACTGGTATCGCAACGACAAGCCGGTGAACGAGCCGGGCTACGTCACTCAATTGTGGGGTGCGGATGCAGTCGCGCAAATCGACGCCCATGATCCAAAGACACCGCTGTTTCTGTATCTAGCCTTTACCGCTCCGCATTCCCCTTACCAGGCTCCGAAGGAATACATCGACAGGTACCGGCATATCGAAGATCCGACGAGACGCACCTACGCCGCCATGATCACGTGCATGGACGACGAGATCGGCAAGCTGGTCTCCGCGCTCGAACGGAAGAAGATGCGCCAGAACACCTTGATCGTTTTCATGAGCGACAACGGCGGCAACCAGACCGCGCTCCTTGCCGGGGATGCCGACGTGTCGAAGCTGAAGCTGCCGGCCGACAACGGTTCTTACCGCGGCGGAAAAGGCATGTTGTACGAAGGCGGGACGCGCGTCGCCGCGTTCGCGAACTGGCCCGGGCAAATCAGAGCCGGGGAGGTGAGGGAGACGATGCACGTCGTCGATATGTTCCCGACGCTCGCCGGCGCCAACCTCGCCAAGCCGGGCAAGGGAAAGCCGCTCGATGGACTGGACGTCTGGGCCACCGTCAGCAAAGGCGCCCCCTCGCCCAGGCAGGAGGTGGTCTACAACATCGAGCCGTTCCGCGGCGGTGTGCGCGCAGGTGACTGGAAGCTGATCTGGCGGACACCGCTCCCTTCGGCGACCCAGCTGTACAATATCCCGCAAGACCCGTCGGAAAAAAAACCAATCTGGCCGAAAGCAATCCGCAGAAGGTCAGGGAGCTGCAGTCCCGCATCGAACAACTCGCCAGGGAGAGCGCCAAGTCCCTGTTTCTTGCCGACGCGTTCGCGGCGGTCAAGGGGGTCGCTCACGGGCCGCCTTCGCTGCCCAACGAGGGAGCCTTTTTCACGCAAGGTGACTGAGGGCGAGGGACTGCGGGGCCGACCCCGTTGAAGGGGCAAACCACATTGAATCTGGCTGGATGCCCGTGACTCGAGCTCCCGCACCGGGAGCCTCGATCATGCATTGCGACGACATGCAAAAATCTTCACCGGGGGTGTCGGCCTCGCATTCCGCCGTACGTCTTGATGACAGAGCATCACCAAGCGTTACGGAGCCTGTCATGCCGACGATCGTCGACACCGAAGTCTCAAAGCCCGCCCGCATCACCGGACGCGTCATGAGCGGCGTGGTCGTCCTGTTCCTGCTGTTCGACGGCGCGATCAAGCTAGTGCCGCTCTCTGTCGTCACCGAGACCATGGACAGGATGGGCTTCGGCGCGAGCGATGCGCTGGCGCGCAGCCTCGGCATCATCACCATCGTCTGCACGCTGCTGTACTCGGTGCCGCCGACCTCGATCCTCGGCGCGATCCTGCTCACCGGCTATCTCGGCGGCGCGATCGCATTACATGTGCGGATCGGCAGCCCGCTGTTCACCCACACGCTGTTCGGGCTTTATCTCGGCCTGATGTTGTGGGGCGGGCTCTATCTGCGCGACGGCAATCTGCGCGCAATGCTTCCATTTCGCCGGTGAGGTATTGTTCAATCCATCCTTGTGGAGACTGTCATGTTGGAGACCATTGTCGTCATCGCGATCGTCCTCGGCATCGCGATCGCCGTCATCCTCGTCCTCGCGGCGACCAAGCCGGGCACGCTCCGCGTCACGCGTGCGATCAGCATCAACGCGCCGGCCGAGCGGATCTTTCCATTGATCGACGATTTCCATCAGTGGACGCTCTGGTCGCCCTACGAGAACCGGGATCCGGCCATGAAGCGGATTTATGGCGGCGCCGGGCGCGGGCAGGGTGCAGTCTACGCCTGGGACGGCAACAAGAATGTCGGCGCCGGCCGCATGGAGATCCTGCAATCCTCCGCGCCGTCGAAGATCGTCATCAAGCTCGACTTCATCAAGCCGTTCGAAGGCCACAACACCGCCGAGTTCACAATGCTGCCGCAGGGAGATGCGACCAGCGTCACATGGACCATGTATGGTCCGGCCGTCTTCATGTCGAAGGTGATGCAGGTGTTCATGAACCTGGATCGCATGATCGGCAGGGATTTCGAGGTCGGTCTCGCCAATCTGAAGAAGCTGACTGAAAAGTAGCGCGTTTTCGCGCGAAGTGATTACCGGTTCGCGTCAAGAAAACGTGTCAAGATAACAATCCAGAACCCTCGTTCCGATACCATCCGGACGAGGCTCGAATGACCCAAGGGAGCGTGCGATGCAAGTCAACCCCTATCTCTCCTACGACGGCAATTGCGGCGCCGCGCTGAAATTCTACGAGAAGGTTCTCGGCGCGCGGATCGAGGAAACCTTCCCCTACGGCGAGGGCAGTGCGGAGATGCAGACGCCGCCCGGCTGGAAAGACAAGATCATGCACGCTCGCCTCACGATCGACGGCGAGATCATCATGGCGTCCGACGCCCCGCCCGGCCACTTCCAGAAGTCGCAGGGTTTTCACGTCGCGTTGCAGGTCGAGGATCCCGCGGAGGCCGAACGCCGCTTCAAGGCGCTGTCCGAGGGCGGCACGGTGACGATGCCGTTCGGCAAGACCTTCTTCTCCAACGGCTTCGGCATGTGCGTCGATCAGTTCGGCATCCCCTGGATGGTGAACTGCCCGCAGGGGATGTAACCCCGAGCAGCCTGATTGGACCGTCATCCTGAGGTGGCCGCTTCTTCAGCGGCCCTCGAAGGATCGACGGCCACCGGCGGGGCCGTTCATCCTTCGAGGCTCGCAAGGGCTCGCACCTCAGGATGACGGTCCGGTAGCGTCGGCGGGTCAAGAAAGACGCAATCCACGCCGCTACCTGCACCGCGGATAGATCGCCGCGAGCTCGCGGCCGCGCAGCAGCAAGAGGCGCGAGGTCAGGCCGCCGCGGCGGACGATCCAGCCGCGCACCGGTGCCGGATAGGCTTGCAGCACCGCGACGGACGCTTCCGGCTCGGCATACGTGCGGCCGCGCTGGTCGATCGAGCGCGCGGCGTGGAAGCCGAGCACGGCGCGCCGCGTCACGCAGATGCGGTCGCCCGGCACCATCGAGAGCACCAGGGTGCAGGCCGACAGGCAGGGCCCGTCGATCACGACGCGCTCGCCCGACTCGCGCACCTTGTCGAACAGTTCGATGAACGGGCCGACCTCCCCGCCGGGGCTGGCGAGGATACGAACATCGGCTTGCGCGCAGCTAACCGTTGCGCAGAGAGCTGCCGCCGCGACAAGTATTTTCATGCGCGCAATCCCTGCCACGATGCGATCGAGGTGCCGCATCTGAAGCCGCAAGGCTCGCGCCGGAATGGGGCATCGTCAAGACCGATGTCCCGGTCGCGACAGCAGGTGGCTCAGGCCGCGCGGTTCTTGAGCGCCCCCACGATCGCAGTGAGCACGGCGCCGGCAACGCCGCCGCCGGCGACCTGGCCGATGATGCTGCCGATGTCAGGCGTCGCGCCGGAATTGGCGAGCAGCGGGATCAGCATGCCCAGAAGCTGTCCGCCCGCGCCGCCGCCGATGGCGCCTGCGATGGTGTTACCGAGCGTGCCGAGATCGATGTTCTTGGCCGCTCCCGCCGCGACATTGCCGCCGACGGCTCCGCTGATGACTTGAATGATCAGATTGATGAGAACGCCCGACATGAGGTAATTTCTCCCCGGCATCTGGTTCAGCACGGCTGAGACGCCGGCCGGCGCCCCACCGCCGCGAAGGTTAGGCCCTAAGCGCGTGGAGGTCATGCTGCACACGCGAAGATTGCGGCCCGTGCCGACGCTATGCACCGGCTTTTTGAGGGACCTTCCGGCTCTCCCGAGAGCCTCAGTCCGCGCCGGAGACGCCGGCCTCGGCAAAGGTCGCCATGCCGCCATGACAGGCGAGCGCCGCGCGCAACAAAAGGATCGCAACCCCCGCGCCGGAGCCTTCGCCGAGCCGCATGTTAAGATCGAGCAAGGGGGCGAGTTCGAGCTCGCGCAGCAATTCGCGGTGGCCGAGTTCGGCCGACACATGTCCGGCGCGGCAATGCGCGAGGCTGTCGGGTTGAAGCCGCGCCAGCGGCAGCACCGCGGCTGTCGCCACGAAGCCGTCGAGCAGCACCGGAATGCAGCGTGCGCGCGCCGCCAGCACGGCGCCCGCGATCGCCGCGAGCTCGCGTCCGCCGAGCGACATCGCGGTGGCGAGCGGATCGTCGATCACGCCGCGATGCAGCTTGAGCGCCGCGTCGATCGTGGTGCGCTTGCGTATCAGCCCGGCATCGTCGACGCCGGTGCCGCGGCCGGCCCAGCGTACGCCGCGCCCGCCCATCAATGCCGCGCACAGCGTCGCGGCGACCGTGGTGTTGGCGATGCCCATCTCGCCGACCACGAGCAGATCGCATTGCTCGGGCACCGTGCGCCAGCCGGTATCGAGCGCGACGAGGAAATCGGCGGCGTCCATCGCCGGCCCGGTCGTGAAGTCGCGGGTCGGGCGCGCCAGCTCGAGCGGCTCGACGCGCAGCTCGGCACCGGCAAGCTTGGCGATCTGGTTGATCGCAGCGCCGCCGGCGGCGAAGTTCGCCACCATCTGCGCGGTGACCTCGGAGGGATAAGCTGAAACGCCGCGCTCGGCGATGCCGTGATTGCCGGCGAACACGGCGATCGTGACGTGATCGAGCCGGGGCATCTCGCGCCGCTGCCAGCGCGCCAGCCAGATCGCAACCTCTTCCAGGCGGCCGAGGCTTCCCGGCGGCTTGGTCAGGTTCTGCTGGCGCTGCGTGGCGGCCGCGGCACTGGCCTCGTCGCCCTGCGGCAGGTCGCGACAAAAGCCGCGGATGTCGTCTAGAGTACTGAACTGCATGCGATTCCCTCGTCGAGCGGGCCGCAAGCTAATGCATGATCCGGAAAAGTGTGAAGCGGTTTTCCTCGCGACAAATGCGTGGCATTTGCGCGGAGATCATGCCCTAACAGGAAGCTAAAGCGCGATGAGATCGAGCCCGATCTCGTCGCGCTTTAGCCCAATTTCCAGGCCTTCACCATGAATCAATGGCTCGACGAACTCAGGACCGCCACCGCCTTCCTGACCCGCCTGCCGATGCCGCATCCGGGCGGCGCGCGGCCGGAGAGCTTTGCCCGGGCGCAGCGGCTGTTTCCCTTGGTCGGGGCCGCCATCGGGGCGGCGATCGGCCTGTTTTGCCTGCTGCTGCGGGCGATCGGTGTGCCGGATCTGGCCGCTGCCGCGCTCGCGCTCGGCGGCGGTGCGCTGCTCACCGGCGCGCTGCATGAGGACGGGCTCGCCGATGTCGCCGACGGGTTCGGCGGCGGCCGCGATGTTGCGGCCAAGCTCGAGATCATGCGCGACAGCCGGCTCGGCACCTATGGCGCGCTGGCGCTGGTGGTGAGCTTTGCCGCCAAGCTCGCGGCGCTGGCTGCACTTCCGAACGGATTTGTGGTGCAGAGCCTGATATCTGCGCACGCGCTCGGCCGCGGCGTGCTGCCATGGATCGCGATCAGCTTGCCTTATGCGCGCAAGGACGGGCTCGCCGCCAATGCCGGAAGGCCCGATGGGACAATTGCCGTGGTCGCAGCCGGCGTGGCGCTGCTGATCGCAGTCCTCGCCTTGCCGTTCGGCAGCGCGCTGCTGGCGGCGATCGCGGCCGGTGCGAGCGCACTGATCATGGTGCTCGTGGCAAAGCGGCAGATCGGCGGCCAGACCGGCGATGTGCTCGGCGGCGCCGAGCAGGTCGCGGAGACCGCGATCCTGGTGTTGCTTGCGGCGCGGTTAGGTTAGAGCGTCGATGGACAGTGAAACGCGTCTTTGGCTGATCCGCCACGCGCCGGTCGACGGCCCGCGCGGTGTGATCCATGCCCCCGATGCGCCCGCGGACCTCAGCGATGCCGCCGCGTTCGCAGCGTTGCAGGCGCGGCTGCCGGCTGAAGCCTTCGCGGTCTGCAGTCCGGCGCGTCGCACCCGCGAGACCGCAGCAAAGCTCGGCCTGACGGCAGCCGAGGACGACGCGTTTCGCGAGCAGGATTTTGGCGATTGGACCGGCCGGCGTCACAGCGAGATCGAAGCCGAGCTCGGCGCAGCCTATCGCGCGTTCTGGCTATCGCCGGGCAGCAACCGGCCGCCGGGCGGCGAAAGCTTTGCCGATCAGATCGTGCGAGCGCGGGCAGGGCTCGCGCGTCTGCCGGCTGGCGATGTTGTGCTGGTCGTGCATTCCGGCACCATCCGCGCGATCCTGGCAATCGCGCTCGAGCTTGCGCCGGAGCTCGCGCTGCGCTTCGTCATCGATCCGCTGTCATTGACGCGGATCGACCGATTGGCCGATGCCTGGCGCGTGGTCGCGGTGAACGGGCGCTAAGCCAATTGCGCTAATGTTAGTTCCGTCATCCTGAGGTGCGAGCGAAGCGAGCCTCGAAGGGTGCACGGCCACCAGCCGGGCCGTCGACCCTTCGAGACCAGCTGAAGAAGCGGCCACCTCCAGCGACAAAGGCGAAGCCTTTGCGCGGGGGTGACGGTGATAGATTGCGCGCGTAGCGTCGGTTCTGTCATTGCGAGGGGCGATGGATTGCTTCGCTTCGCTCGCAATGACGGGAGGACTTGCGTGTCCTCAGCCATTCCGTCGCGCGCCGCGCAGGGTCGGCAGGCCGATGCCGGCGGCGTCGAAGCCGCCGTCGACGGCGAGGATCTGGCCGGTGATGTAGCTGGCACGGTCCGAGCACAGGAAGAAGATCGCTTCCGCCAGCTCTTCCTCCAGCCCGTAGCGGTTGAGGGGAATGGCGTCGTGGTAGTCGGCGCGGATCTCCGGCGTGTGCACGGCTTTCGCCATCGCGGTCTCGACCGGCCCGGGCGCGACGCCGTTGACGCGGATGCCGAGCGAGGCGAGTTCGACCGCGAGCTGCTTGGTGAGGTGCGCGAGGCCAGCCTTGCTGGTGCCGTAGGCCGAGCGGAGCGTCGAGGCGCGCACCGCCGAGATCGAGGTGATGTTGACGATCGCGCCGCCGCCATGCTCGCGCATCACAGGCGCGGCCGCCTTGGTGCACAGGAACGGGCCGGTGAGGTTGACCGCCATGATCCGGCTCCAGTCGGCGTCCGAGGTCTCCAGCACCGGCGTGAACACGGCAATGCCGGCATTGTTGATCAGCGCGTCGAGCCGGCCGAACCGGTCCGTGATCGCAGAGATCGCGGCTGCCACGCCAGCGGCATCCGATACGTCGCAGGTGAGCGCCAGCGTGTCGTCGGGCTGCCTCAGCGCCGCGACCGCCGCGCGCAGCAATTCGCCCTCGATATCGAGCAGCGCGACGCGCCAGCCGTCGGCGAGAAAGCGTTTCGCCGCGGCAAGCCCGATGCCACGCGCGGCGCCGGTCACGAGTGCGACTTTGGGGGAAGCGGAATTCATTGGATGGTCCATCGGTTCGGGCGGGAAGTCCCGACCGTCTGCGACCTTTACTCTGACGTGTCAACCCGATGGCGTCCTGAGAAAGGGAGCGCGTCTCGAAGGATGCACGGCCCCCAGCCCGGGCCGCCCATCCTTCGAGGATCGCACCGTGGCTTACGCTGCGAGTTCGGCAGAGGCGCGCTGCATGTTGGTGGACATGTCCTGCGTCACGATGCTCTGCTCCTCGACCGCGGCGGCGGTGGAGGTGATGTATTCGTTGACGCCGGCGATCGCCGCCTTGATCTCGGACAGCGAGCTCACGACTTCGGCGGCGATCGAGTTCAGCGCGTCGATTTCGGAGGAGATCGTGTCGGTCGCCTGCTTGGCCTGATTGGCGAGGCTCTTCACCTCGGAGGCGACCACCGCGAAGCCGCGGCCGGCTTCGCCGGCGCGTGCCGACTCGATCGTGGCGTTGAGCGCCAGCAGGTTGATCTGCCCGGTGATGCTCGAGATCATCTCGACGATGCCGCTCATCGCCTGAGCTGCGGCATTGAGCTTCTGCGCCTGTCCGTCGGCAGCCTCGACCCGGCCGGTGGCGACCGCGGCGTTCTGCTTCGACTTGGTCATGGTTTCCGAGATCTCGCGGATCGAGGCGCTCATCTCCTCGCTGCCGGCGGCGACCGCCTCGATCAGGCCGCGCGCGCTGTCTGCCTTCTTGCGGCCGATCGCCTGCGCGGTGATGTCGGTGGCGTACTTCACCACCTTGTAGGGCTTGCCGTTGAGATCGAGGATCGGGTTGTAGGAGGCCTGGATCCAGATCTCGCGGCCGCCCTTGGCGATGCGCTTGTATTCGGCGGCCTGAAATTCGCCGCGGTTCAGCGCCCCCCAGAACTCGCGGTAGCCGGCCGCGCTCGCCTCAGTGGGCTCGACAAACATGCTGTGATGCTTGCCCTGGATCTCGGCAAGCGAATAGCCCATCGCGGCGAGGAAGTTCGGGTTCGCGGTGCGGATCGTGCCGTCCATGTTGAACTCGATCACCGCCTGCGACTTGCCGATCGCATCGATCTGGCCGTCATTGTCGGCGGTTTTCACCTTCTGCTGCGTGACGTCGGTGGCGAACTTGACGACCTTGAACGGCTTGCCGCGGTCGTCGAGGATCGGGTTGTAGGTGGCGAGGATCCAGATTTCCTTGCCGCCCTTGCCGAGCCGCTTGAATTCGCCGGCCTCGAACGCGCCCCGGTTCAGCCGTGCCCAGAAGTCGCGATAGGTCACGCTGTCGCGGTCGGCCGGCGGCACGAACATGCTGTGGTGCTTGCCCTGGATCTCGGCGAGCGAATAGCCGAGCGCGCTTAGAAAATTCTCGTTGGCATTGACGATGGTGCCGTCCATGTTGAACTCGATCACCGCCTGCGCCCGGCCGATCGCGGCGATCTTGCCGGCATCCTCCATGCTGTGGATCTTCTGCGCCGTGATGTCGGTCGCGAACTTGATCACGCCGACCGGCTTGCCACCCTTGTCCAGGATCGGGTTGTAGGAGGCCTGGATCCAGATCTCGCGGCCGCCCTTGGCGACGCGCCTGTATTGGCCGGCCTGGAATTCGCCGCGGTTCAGGTTGGCCCAGAACGCGCGATAGTCCTGGCTGTCGCGAATGGCCGGATCGACGAACATGCTGTGGTGCTTGCCCTTGATCTCGTCGAGCGTGTAGCGCATCGCATTGAGGAAGTTCTCGTTGGCGTCGACGATGGTGCCGTCGAGCTTGAACTCGATCATCGCCTGCGACTTGCCGATCGCGGCAGTCTGCGCCAGCGCATTCTCGATCTTGGCCTTGTTGCTGAAACTGAACATCAGGGCTCCGTGAAGGTCCAAAATGAAAGGGATGGGGAAAAGCGGATCGCGGCAACTCACGGAAAGGTTGCAGCGAGCCGTTTAGCATCGGTAAAGCCTGTTGCTCGCGCGCGCCTGGCACGATCTGCATAATGGGCCGATGCATCCGCGCATCTCTTTCAACTTGCGGCGTATTTTTTCAGTATGCACGTTATCATCCGTAGTCTGCATGCGATGTTCACCGTAATCTTACGGGCGAAAATCGATGACAACCTTCGTCTGATGCGGATGATCGCATCGCGTTCACTTCAGCAGCGCTGATAGGCCTATTACGAAGTTTGATATTACTGGCCGCTTCGTCGATCGATCTCGCTCTCTAATTCGCGTCCTCGATGAAGGCGCGTCGAGGTTCGAGTATCTGCTCACCGCGATCGCAAAATAATCGTGGCACGAGATGTCGGCCGGGCGGCCTCCGATTCGTCCTCCGGGCACTGGTTCCATGATGGAGTTCCGATGTCGCTCACCCTGCATTACCACCCGCTGTCCTCGTTCTGCTGGAAGGCGCTGATTGCGCTCTACGAGAACGGCACGCCGTTCAAGCCGAACTTGGTCAATCTCGGCGATTCCGCCGAGCGCGCGGCGCTGCTCGCGCTGTCGCCGATCGGCCGTTTTCCCGTGCTCCGCGACGAGACGCGGGACGAGACGGTGCCGGAATCGAGCATCGCATCGAATATCTCGACCGGCATTATCCCGGTGCCGTCAGGCTGATCCCCGAGGATCCGGACCTCGCATTGCAGACCCGGCTGCGCGACCGCTTTCTCGATCTCTATGTCCATCTGCCGATGCAGAAGGTCGTCGGCGACCGCCTGCGGCCTGCCGATCGCAAGGACCCCCATGGCGTCGCCGAGGCGCGGGCGCAGCTCCGCACCTCCTATGCGATCCTTGATCAGCAACTGGATCCGCAACGCGCGCAGGGCGGCTGGATGATGGGCGAGCATTTCTCGTTGGCCGATTGCGCGGCTGCGCCGACGATGTTCTACGGCAACAAGGTCGAGCCGTTCGGAGATGGGCATCGGCAACTGGCCGCCTATCTCGAGCGGCTGATGGCGCGGCCGTCCTTCGCGCGCGTCCTGAAGGAGGCCGAGCCCTATTTCGGCATGTTCCCGCAGGAAACCTGAAGCAGGCGGGCTTCCGATCGGGTTCCAAAAATAGACTGTGGCGTGATGTCGCTTTTGCGGCGTCTCGCTCGTCATCTCCCTGAGGCCCGGGTTTCCGGAGCGCTGGCCGCTCCGGAGGCCCGGGCGATACGTGTGGGGGACGACATGGCTGCAGCTGGCAACAGGGCGGAGATCATCCGCTCCCTTTTCGCCGCCTACCTCGCCAATGACCGCGCGAGTGTCGAGGCGGCGTTCGCGGAGGATTTCCGCTTCTCGACGCCCAATGGCGAGAACATCGACAAGCCGACCTATTTCGCGGAGTGCTGGCGCGACTCCGGCTGGATCGGCCGCCACGAGATCGAGCGCATCATGGTCGACGGCGTCGAGGCCTTCGTCACCTATCGCTGCGTCGCCCGGGACGGCAAGAGCTTTCGCAACACCGAGTTCTTCGTGTTCGACGGCGACAAGGTGTCGCGCATCGACGTCTATTTCGGCCCGTCGCACCAGGACGGAGAGCTCGTCAGGCAGGAGCGCTGAGGGCTGTGGCGCGCGACGCAATGACCTCCGAAATAATTTCGCAAACCCTGTCGGCGTGGCAAGCCCCGCGTCGTCCTTGAGACGAGCACCGGAGATACCGGCAAAGCAGTTGAACAAGACAACGGAGCAGGACGATGAAGTTCATGGTGATCGTGAAGGCGAGCAGGGATACCGAGGCCGGCGTGATGCCGAGCACCGAACTGCTCGCCGCGATGGGCAAGTTCAACGAGGAGATGGTCAAGGCCGGCGTCATGCAGGCCGGCGAGGGCCTGCACCCGACCAACAAGGGCGCGCGGGTCAAATATGCCGGCGGGCAGAGCACCGTGACCCACGGACCGTTCAGCCTGACCGGCGATCTCGTCTGCGGCTTCTGGCTGATCGAGACCAGGTCGCTCGATGAAGCGATCGACTGGATGAAGCGCGCGCCGTTCGACGTCGGCTCCGAGATCGAAATCCGCCAGGTGTTTGCCGCGGAGGATTTCGGCGAGGCGCTGACGCCCGAACTGCGCGAGCGGGGAGAGCGCCTGCGCGCGCAGGTTGGCAAGAAATGACACCCGACGTCATTCCGCGATATCGCGCCGGCGATGCGCTCCGAATACATGATCACCGTCGCAAGTCATGGATTCCGGGCCGGTGCCGTGCGGGGCTTCCCGGCATGACGAGGGTGAGGATTGCGAGTGATTCAACAGGCAAGGAAATCCGACCAATGCGTTTCATGATGCTGATGATCCCGCTCGGCTACGAGTCCGCGCCGGCCAAGCTCGAGCTCGACCCCGAACGGGTCGCCGCGATGATGCGATACAATCAGGCGCTGAAGGACGCCGGCGTGCTGATCACGCTGGAAGGCCTGCATCCGCCGGCTGCCGGCGCGCGCGTCAAGTTCGATACCGGCATGCCGGTCGTGATCGACGGCCCGTTCACCGAGGCCAAGGAAGTGATCGGCGGCTTCTGGATGATCGAGGTCGCCTCGCGCGCCGAGGCAATCGAATGGGCCAGGAAATGCCCGGCCACCGCGAACGAGATGATCGAGATCCGCCAGGTGCAGGAGATGGCCGATTTCTCCGAAGAGGTGCAGCAGGCGGCCGCGACCTTCGAGCATCCGCAGGGCGGCTGGGGCAAGGCGCTGCGCTGACACCGCATGATCCAAGTCGCGATGCTGCCGCAGGGCGGCATCGCATCACTAACCATCGTCAACCAGCAACAACTACAATGGAGACGCAAGATGAGCACCAACACCTTCCTCGCCGTCTATCTCGGTGGCGGCAGCACCGGCTCGCGCATGGCCGCCTGGAACGCGCTGCCCGAGGCCGAGCGGCGCGCCAAGGAGCAGCAGGGCATGGCGGCCTGGGGCGCCTGGGTCGAGAAGCACCATGACGTGATCGTCGAGATGGGCGGACCGCTCGGCAAGACCAAGAAGGTCGGGCAGGGCGGCGTCACCGACATCGCCAATCTGATGACCGGCTTCACGGTGGTGCGCGCGCCCTCGCATGAAGCGGCGGCAAAGCTGTTCGAGGACCATCCGCATTTTTCGATCTTCCCGGGCGAAGCCGTGGAGATCATGCCGGTGCTGCCGATCCCGGGGCGATAGTGCCCCCGGGGCGATAAGGCAGGAGCATTCACCTCCCCTTGAAAAGGGGAGGTCGCTTTGCTCGCCAGAGCAAAGCGGGTGGGGATTTGCTCTCCCCGCATGCAGCGTCGCCTGCGGCAGACCCCCATCCCGACCTTCCCCCTTTCAGGGGGAAGGGGAAGACGGAGCCATTGGCTTGAGCCGGTCAGGCGAGAGCAGCGAGCCCCAAGCCATCTATCCGTTAATCTTGATTGACGCGCCGCCGCCCGCTAGTGACCTTTACCGCAGGCTCATGTAAAAGCCGTTCACATGAGCTGGCGCAAGGACCAAGGCCGCGCCGAGCGCGGCTATCATCACGGCAATCTCAAAGAGGCGTTGCTGCAGGCTGCCCTCGACCTGATCTCGAAGAAGGGGCCGGCCGGCTTCACCTTCGCCGATGCGGCGCGGATGGCCGGCGTCAGCCCCGCCGCGCCGTACCGCCACTTCCGCGACCGTGACGAGTTGATCGCCAGCATCGCGCAACGCGGCTTCGAGCAGTTCGAATCGCTGCTGACGCAGGCCTGGGACGACGGCCGCCCCGACACCGTCACGGCGTTCGAGCGCGTCGGCAAGGCCTATCTGGCCTTCGCCCGCGAGGAGCCCGCGTTCTATTCGGCGATGTTCGAATCCGGCCTGCCGGTCGATTCCAATCCGACCTTGATGGCGGCAAGCGAGCGCGCCTTCGCGATCATCCGCGCCGCCGCCGAACGGCTCGCGGCATTGGCGCCGCCCGGCATGCCGCGTCCGCCGGCGATGATGATGGCGCTGCACATCTGGGCGATGTCGCACGGCGTTGCCTCGCTGTTCGGCCGCGGCGATGCCGCGCGGCGCAAGCTGCCGATGTCGCCGGAGGAGCTGCTCGAGGCCGAAGTGCTGATCTATCTGCGCGGGCTGGGCTTCCCGACCGACCGCAGGCCTGGAACCGCGGCAGCCGACGAAAAGCCGGCCGGTCCGTGGGGCAAGCCGAAATAAGGTTCAACGGCAGAGCCAAAAATATTCCGAAGAGTGCGTCATCCGCGCTGCTTGACTTTCCCAAGGGATCGGCTACCTATGTAAATGTTATTTACATTCACAACGGCGTGATGCCGTGATGGAGAAGGAAATGGCCTACACCGCTGATGTCAATCGCTGGCGCGGCCCCGTCGAAGAGCCCTACCGTCCCTACTTCTACGCGACGCCGTGGCATCCCCTGAAGATCGCCGGGATCATCCTCGGCTTCATGATCTGGTGGCCGATCGGCCTCGCCCTTCTCTTTTTCACACTCGGGAGCAGAAAGATGGCCTGTTGGAGTCACAACGACATGGATCGCTGGCAGAACAAGATGGAGCGGATGAAGAGCCGCATGGAGCGCCGCGGCTTCCCGTTCGGCGGCTTCGGTCCGCCTTCCAGCGGCAACCGCGCCTTCGACGAGTACCGTCAGGACACGCTGCGCCGTCTCGAGGAGGAGCAGGTCGAGTTCAAGAACTTCCTCGATCGCCTGCGCCACGCCAAGGACAAGGAAGAGTTCGACGCCTTCATGGCGCAGCACAAGACCCGTCCGACCCCGCCGACCGACCAGCCGCCGCAGAGCTGATCACGCGAGGCAACAGCTAGCCTTCAGGCGATGTGCCCCCATAGAACCTGATGGCCCTGAGCCGCCCGTTTGCGATGAGCAAGCGGGCGGTTTGCATTTTGGCGGGGCCACGCCCACTCTATCGTTTGGGATCCGGACGATGAGGTGAAGACCATGGCGGGATCGGTGACTGTGACGGCTGGCGAGCTCTGGCTTGCGATCCGGCGCGAAGCGGCAGCCGCGATCGCGGCTGATCCCTTCCTCGAGGCGTCGGCCGCCTTCATCCTCGATCAGGGCGACCTTGGCGGCGCTCTCGCCTTTCTGATCGGCCGGCATATCGGCCGCGCGGAAGAGGATCGTGCGCAGTTTATGCGTGCGGCCCGCGAAGCCTATGCGGCCGAGCCCGCGCTGGTCGATGCCGCGGCCACTGATCTCACGGTCATCGTGCGCCGTGATCCGGCGATCACGGGCTTTCTGCCGCCGCTGCTCAACTTCAAGGGCTTCGTCGCGCTGCAAGCCTGGCGGGTATCGAACTGGCTGTGGCGCGAGGACCGCCCCGACCTTGCGCTCATGATGCAAAGCGCGACGGCGGACCAGTTGCAGATCAGCATTCACCCGTCGGCCCGGATCGGAACCGCTGTTTTCCTCGATCACGGCACCGGCATCATCATCGGCGCGCTGGCCTCGGTCGGCGACGAGGTCACGATTTTGCAGAACGTCACCATCGCGCGGCATCAGGATGATCCGCGCCGCGCGCCGAAGATCGGCCGCGGCGTGCTGCTCAGCGCCGGCGCCACGGTGATCGGACATTTCTCGATCGGCGATTTCGCCAGAATCGGCGCCGGCGCGCTTGTCACGACGGATGTGCCCGCCGGCTGCACCGCCGTCGGCGTTCCGGCGCGGCTAACGAATTGCGCGGAGGCAGGGCCGCTTTCGTGAGGTGAGCACTCTCTCAGGCTCCCTCTCCCCTTGCGGGAGAGGGTGGGGAGAGGGGGGCCCCGGGCGTGGTGTCAGAGATTGGATGATGCTGTTGCATCAGCGCGCAGCAGGTGTCGCCGCTCTAACTGAGTGCGGAGCAAGCGGTACCCCTCTCCCCAACCCTCCCCCGCAAGGGGGGAGGGAGCCCTACTAGAGCGTTTTCGAGCGAAGTGGGCACCGGTTCGCGTGAAGAAAACGCGTCAAAACAAGAATCTGGAGCTTCGGTTCTGATTCAATCAGAACCGAAAATGCTCTAGCGTGCTCGCCTCACTGCATGATGCGAAGCGACCGCCCCCTCACACATTCGACCCATGGATCGCGTCGATCACCGCGTCGGTGACTTCCTTGGTTGTCGCCTTGCCGCCGACGTCGGGCGTCAGCACGCCGGCGGCGCACACCTTCTCCACCGCCGCCATCAGGCGCGCCGCGGCGTCCTTCTCGCCGAGATGCTCCAGCATCTGCGCACCGGTCCAGAAGGTCGCGACCGGGTTGGCGATGCCCTTGCCGGTGATGTCGAAGGCCGAGCCGTGGATCGGCTCGAACATCGAGGGGTAGCGGCGCTGCGGGTCGATGTTGCCGGTCGGCGCGACGCCGAGGCTGCCGGCCAGCGCGCCGGCGAGGTCGGAGAGAATATCGGCGTGCAGATTGGTCGCGACGATGGTGTCGAGGCTCTTCGGATTGAGCGTCATCCGCACCGTCATGGCGTCGACCAGCATCTTGTCCCAGGTGACGTCGGGGAAGTCCTTCGCCACCTCGGCGGCGATCTCGTCCCACATCACCATGCCGTGGCGCTGCGCGTTCGACTTGGTCACCACGGTGAGGAATTTGCGCGGCCGCGACTGCGCCAGCTGGAACGCATAGCGCATAATCCGCGTCACGCCGACCCGGGTGAAGACAGCGACTTCGGTGCCGACTTCCTCCGGCAGGCCCTTGTGTGCGCGGCCGCCCATGCCGGCATATTCGCCTTCGGAATTCTCGCGCACGATCACCCAGTCGAGATCGCCGACGCCGACATTGCGCAGCGGCGAGGCGACGCCGGGCAGGATCTTGGTCGGCCGCACATTGGCGTACTGGTCGAAGCCCTGGCAGATCGGCAGGCGAAGGCCCCACAGCGTGATGTGGTCGGGCACATCGGGCGCGCCGACCGCGCCGAAATAGATCGCGTCGAAGTTCTTCAGCTCCGCGAGCCCGTCGGCCGGCATCATCACGCCGTGCTTCTTGTAATAGTCCGAGCCCCAGTCGAAGGTTTTGACGTTGAAGCTGATGTCGCCGCTGCGCTTCGCCAGAGCCTCCAGCACGCGGACGCCCGCGGAGATCACTTCGGGGCCGATGCCGTCGGCGGGGATGGCGGCGATGGAATGGGTACGCATGGGTTGTCTCCGGATGAGTGGTTAGCGGGTTCGCACGGGATTGGGTTGCGGTTCGGATTGTGCCGGTGCGCTCTGCGCGCGCGACAGCAGCAGCGTGAGCACGGCCGAGAGCACCAGGAGGCCGGCGACGAAATAGAGGCCGCCGTCGAAACTGCCGGTGCGTTCCTTGATCCAGCCGATCATCGCCGGCCCGACGAAGCCGCCGAGGTTGCCGATCGAGTTGATGGTGGCGATCCCGGCCGCCGCGGCCGAGCCGGACAGGAACATGGTCGGCATGCTCCATAGCGGCGGCTTCGACGAGGAGATGCCGATATTGACCAGCGTCAGCGCCGCGATCACGGCGGCAAGGCCGGTCCACAGCCCGGCAAGCGCAAGTCCCGCCGCGGCCATCAGGCAGGCCAGCACCACGTGCCAGGTGCGCTCGCCGGTGCGGTCGGAATGCCGCGCCCACAACACCATCGCGATCACGGCGATGGTCGCCGGCACCGCGTTGAGGAAGCCGACCTGGATCGACGACAGGCCGAACGCCTTGATGATCTGCGGCGCCCACACCCCAAGTGTGTAGAGCCCGGCCGAGGTGCCGAAATAGACCAGCGCCAGCGCCAGCACGCGCGGGTCGGCGAGGCCGCGCCAGATGCTGTGGCTGGCGGTTGAGGCCTTGCCGTCGGTCTCGGCCTTCATGGTCTTGACCAGCCAGGCGCGCTCGTCGTCGGCAAGCCATCTGGCCTGCTCCGGACGGTCGGTCAGGAAGCCCAGCACGACGAAGCCGAGCAGCACGGCGGGCACGGCCTCCAGCACGAACAGCCATTGCCAGCCTTTGAAGCCGAGCATTCCGTCCATCTCCAGCAGTGCACCTGAGAGCGGCGAGCCGAGCACGGTCGAGAGCGGCGCCGCCGCCATGAACAGCGCGGTGACGGCGGCGCGCTGCCGCGCCGGGAACCAGTAGGAGAGATAGAGGATGATGCTGGGGAAGAAGCCGGCCTCCGCAGCGCCGAGCAGGAAGCGCAGCACGTAGAAGCTGGTCGCGCCCTGCACCAGCGCCATCGCCGCGGAGACCAGGCCCCAGGTGATCATCACCCGCGCGATCCAGATCCGCGCGCCGATCTTATGCAGGATGATGTTGGAGGGCACCTCGAACAGGAAGTAGCCCCAGAAGAAGATACCGGCGCCGAAGCCATAGACGGTCGGCGACAGGCCGATGTCCTTGTTCATGGTCAGCGAGGCGAAGCCGATATTGACGCGGTCGATGAAGGCCACGAAGTACAGCAGCATGATGAACGGCACGATGCGCAGTGAGATCTTGCGCAATACGCGCGTGCCAAGCTCGCTTTCCATGGGCTTCTTCCCCGGGTTCGTCTTGTTTGTTGGGACGGCGCCTGTCGCGCGCCATCGGAAAGCCTAGAAGCTCGCGCCCTTTCGCTTCAACCCGCGCCGGTTTATACAAAAAAATGATATAATCCCCGCAGCCGGCAACGGCGGCTCGGAACGCACAGGAATCAGCTTGGAACTGCACCAGCTTCGCTGCTTCGTCGCGGCTGCCGAGGAACTGCATTTCGGCCGCGCCGCGCAGCGCCTGCAGATGATGCCGTCGGCGCTGGGCCGCCACATCAAGCTCTTGGAAGAGGATCTCGGGGTACGGCTGTTCGCGCGCACCACGCGCGCGGTGTCGTTGACCGAGGACGGCGCTGTTCTGCTGCGCGAGGGCCGCGCGCTGCTCGGCCGCGCCGAGGCGATCGAGAACGGCTTTCGCCGCCGCCTGCGCAAGCCACAGGCGCGGCGCTTCCGGATCGGCGCGATCGACAGCGCCGCGGCCGGCCTCTTGCCGCCGCTACTGCGCGACGTTCGCGCCGCCTATCCGGACGTCGCGGTGCAGTTGCTCGAGGAGAAGACCATCCGCCTGCTGCCGAAGCTCTTGTCGGGCGCGCTCGACCTTGCGTTCGTGCGCCCGCCGGAACGGCCCGACCGGCGCATCGAGTTTGTCCCGCTGTTGCAGGAGACCGCAGTGGTGGCGCTGTCGCACAAGCACGCACTGGCGCGGCGCAAGCAGATCGTGCTGCCCGACATCGCGGATCAGCCCTTGATCGTGCCGGAGCGCCGTTCGCGGCCGCACAGCCACGATCTGACGACAAAACTGTTCGACGAGGCCGGGCTGACGCCGCGCATCCAGGAGATCGCCGACGAGAAGCAGACCATCGTCAACATGGTCGCAGCGCGGCTCGGCGTTGCCATCGTGCCGCGCTGGACCGCGCGGATGGCGATCCCCGGCGTCCGCTTTGTGCCGCTCCGCCTGAAGCGCGGCAGCAGCGCCGGCCGCCTGCCGCTCGCCGCCGCCTGGCTGAAAGGCTCCCGCGATCCGGTCCGCGACCAGGTGATCACGGTGCTCGAGGCAAGGTTGAAAAGTTACGCGCGCGAGGCGTGAGGCTGCCTCGTTGCGTGATGCCTCGACGGCCGACGAATGATTTTGGCCGGTTGACCTAGGTCAACGCGGCCTGCGCCGGCCAGGGTGAGCCTGTCCGGCATGGCGAAGCGTCAGGACTGGGTCATGATCGCAGGGTGCGTCGCTACCGCTTTGGCGGTGGTGGCGCTCGTCGCGCTTTTCTCTGCCTGAGCTGTTTCGTCCCCGTAGTATTACGGGAGCGTCCAGCTAGGTACCGGAGATAACTCGCTAATTCCCGAAGCCCGAACACCGCTGGCACAAACTGCACTGGCTTGCCGAGTTCCTCCCGGCATAGCTTCCCGTTCCAACGTAGGGCGGCGTTATGAGCAACCTACTTTACAGCGTGTTTGTCGTGCTGATGGGGCTAAGCCCGGTCATCCTCATGGCGATTGCCATGTTCTTGTATTGAGGGCCGGGGCTGTGTCTTTCGGCGTGCCAACCACCAATCCATTCCGCTGGCGTGCTTAGTGAACAAATCCGCGATGCCTTAACCTGGTGAAAGGTTGGTGTCAGCGCGGGCGTGTACGCTCGCGCCCATGAGTCGGGACCTGCTGTATTTCCGTCTCTCGCTCGTCTGGATGGCGATCACCGCTGCCGTGCTGGTCTATGTGCTGGTCGCATAGGGGCTGTCTCTCGGTCGCCGAAGGCCTTCCGCCGGTATTTTCCTCACGCGCCAATCGAAAACATGCCGCGAGACTGCGAAGCTGCGTCACCATTAATGCTGTCATCGCCCGGCTCGCCCCGGGCGATCCAGTACGCCGCGGCCTCTCGGCTCAGGCACCACTGCCTCTGGGATACTGGATCACCCGCCTGCGCGTGCGCGGGTGATGACACCGCGTGCTCGGCTGTTTGACAATTGAATCTGCTCTACATCCCGTCATCCTGAGGTGCGAGCTCCTGCGAGCCTCGAAGGATGCACGGCCACCAGCCGGGCCGTCGCCCTTCGAGGCTCGCTCTGCTCGCACCTCAGGGTGACGGGATTGGCAGCTTTGGGTCTGGCTCACATGGACAAGCTGGTAGACAAGCGACTTGCACCCCCGCCGCAGCTCAAATCTCCCCGGTTTTGCGGGTCGGCCATGAGTTCCTCGTTTGTAGACTCGCGTTATGTTATAATATAACAGTCGTTCCATGGCGCATACGCACACCCACGAGGACCACCATCACGGCCACGCCCATCCCCACGGGCACAGCCACGCCCCGCAGGCGCATCCGGCGCAGGCCGCGCACTGGTCGATCTTGCGCATGCCCGTGCCGGCCCGGCTGCTCGCGGCGCTGGCGGTCAGCGCCGGCCTGTGGGCGGTCGTCTGGCTGGCGATGAGGTGAGACCCGTGGCTGCTCTTGTTACCTTCCGCGACGTCACGCTCGGCTATGACCGCCACCCGGCGGTGCATCATCTCAATGGTGCCGTCGAGGCGGGTGCGCTGCTCGCCGTGATCGGCCCGAACGGCGCCGGCAAGTCGACCCTGCTGCGCGGCATCGCCGGCGTGCTCAAGCCGCTGTCCGGCGTGATCGATCTCGACGGGCTGGATCATCGCGATATCGCCTATCTGCCGCAGTCTGCCGACATTGACCGCAGCTTCCCGATCTCGGTGTTCGACTTCGTCGGAACCGGGCTGTGGCGCTCGACCGGATTCTTCGGCGGCATCGGCAGGGCCGCGCGCGAGAAAATTTTGGCGGCACTCGCCGCGGTCGGCCTCAACGGTTTCGAGAACCGCCCGATCGGCACGCTCTCCGGCGGCCAGACCCAGCGCATGCTGTTCGCGCGCGTGCTGTTGCAGGACGCCCGCCTGATCGTGCTCGACGAACCGTTCAACGCCATCGACGCCAAGACGACCGCTGACTTGCTGGCGCTCGTGAAGCGCTGGAACGGCGAGGGGCGCACGGTGCTGGCGGCGCTGCACGACCTCGACATGGTGCGCAACAATTTCCCGGAGACGCTGCTGCTGGCGCGCGGCCCGGTGGAATGGGGACCGACCGCCGAGGCGCTGACGGCGGACAATCTGATGGTCGCGATGCGAATGTGCGAGGCGTTCGACGACAGTGCCGCGGCCTGCGCCGCCGATCCGCGCCCGCGGGCCGCCTGACGCCGATGCTATCCGACGCGCTGGTCACGCCCTTCACCGAATTCGAGTTCATGCGCCGCGCGCTGGCGGCGGTGATCGCATTGTCGCTCGGTGGTGCGCCGATCGGCGTGTTCCTGATGCTGCGGCGGATGAGCCTGGTCGGCGACGCCATGGCGCATGCGATCCTGCCGGGGGCTGCGATCGGCTTTCTGCTGTCCGGGCTCAATCTGTTCGCGATGACGACCGGCGGCTTGATCGCTGGCTTCGCGGTGGCGCTGCTCGCGGGCCTCGTCGCCCGTACCACCGAATTGAAGGAGGACGCCTCACTGGCGACCTTCTATCTGGTCTCGCTCGCGCTCGGCGTCACGATTGTTTCGATCAAGGGCACCAATATCGACCTGCTGCATGTGCTGTTCGGCAACATCCTGGCGATGGACGACCAGACGCTGCTGGTGATCGCGTTCAACGCCACCCTCACGTTGCTGGTGCTTGCGGTGATCTATCGCCCGCTGGTGATCGAATGCGTCGATCCGGTATTTTTGCGCACCGTGAGCCGGGCCGGCGCTCCAGCGCATCTCGCCTTCCTCGCACTCGTCGTGGTCAACCTCGTCAACGGCTTCCACGCGCTCGGCACGCTGCTCGGCGTCGGACTGATGATCCTGCCCGCGGGCATCGCGCGGTTCTGGTCGCGCGACATCACCACCATGATCTGCATCGCGGTCGCGAGCGCGATTGTGTCGGGTTATGCCGGACTGGTGCTGTCGTACCAGACCCGGATTCCATCCGGTCCTGCGATCATCCTGGTCGCGGCGGGGCTCTATATTGTGTCGCTGCTGTTCGGCAATGTCAGCGGCCTGGTGCGGCAGCTGTTTCCAGGCCGCCATCTCGAGGCATGAGTACGATGCGGCGATTGTTCGGTTTGATTGGTCTGGCGCTACTGCTGGCGAGCGGACCGGCGCGCGCCGCGGAACGCATCAATGTCGTCGCGAGCTTCTCGATCCTCGCCGACATGGTGCGCAACGTCGGCGGCAATAATGTCGACGTGACGGCGCTGGTCGGGCCCGACGGCGACGCACATGTCTACGCGCCGACGCCGGCAGACGCCAAGAAGGTCGCCGACGCCAAGCTCGTGGTCATCAACGGCCTCGGCTTCGAAGGCTGGATGCCGCGGCTGCTGCAGGCCTCGGGCAGCAAGGCGTTGGTCGCAGTGGCGACCAAGGGGATCATGCCACGGAAGATGGGCGGCCATGACGACCCGCATGCCTGGCAATCCGTGGCCAATGCGAAGATCTACGTCGTCAATATTCGCGACGGGCTGATCGCCGTGGCCCCCGACCAGGCGGCTATCTTCAAGGCCAATGCCGACGCCTATCTGGCCAAGCTCGAGGCGCTCGACGGCGAGGTACACGAAGCGGTGGCGAAAGTGCCGGAGGCGCGGCGCAAGGTGATCTCGACCCACGGCGCCTTCGGTTATTTCGCCGATGCCTACGGGGTCACGTTCTTCTCGCCGCTCAGCGTGTCCACCGATTCCGAGCCCAGCGCGCGCGATATCGCCGCGATCATCGCCCAGATCAAGCTTGCGAAAATTCCGGCGGTTTTTCTCGAAAATATCAGCGATCCCCGCCTGATCGAGCGGATCGCGGCCGAGACCGGCGCCCGGGTCGGCGGCACCCTGTATTCGGACGGTTTGACGGCCGAAAAGGGCGATGCACCCACTTACATTGATATGGTCAGGCACAATATAAAGGCCCTGACCAGCGCGCTCGCCGAGTAGGGCAGGGGCCTCCTTGCCGGGGTTGAGTGCCGTGATCCAAGTTCCTTCGGAGTTGTTATGGCTGAAGCTTCGCAAAAAATTCCTGTGACCGTGCTGACGGGCTATCTCGGCGCCGGCAAGACCACGCTGTTGAACCGCATCCTGTCGGAAAACCACGGCAAGAAATACGCCGTTATTGTCAACGAATTCGGCGAGATCGGCATCGACAACGACCTCATCATCGGCGCCGATGAGGAAGTGTTCGAGATGAACAATGGCTGCGTCTGCTGCACCGTGCGCGGCGACCTCGTCCGCATCATGGACGGCCTGATGAAGCGCAAGGGCAAGTTCGACGCCATCATCGTCGAGACCACCGGCCTTGCCGATCCGGCGCCGGTCGCGCAGACCTTCTTCGTCGACGAGGACGTGCAGAAGAACGCCCGGCTCGACGCGGTCGTGACCGTCGCCGATGCCAAATGGCTCAGCGACCGGCTCAAGGACGCGCCGGAAGCCAAGAACCAGATCGCGTTCGCCGACGTCATCGTGTTGAACAAGACCGACCTGGTCTCCAAGCCCGAGCTCGCCGAGGTCGAAGCCCGCATTCGCGGCATCAATCCCTATGCCAAGCTGCACCGCACCGAGCGTTGCCAGGTCGGGCTGACCGATGTGCTGGAGCGCGGCGCGTTCGATCTCGACCGCATCCTGGAGATCGAGCCGGATTTCCTCGAGGCCGGCGACGATCACGACCATGGTCACGATCATCACCATGACCATAATCACCACCACCATGATCACGACCACGGCCATGGCGGGTTGAAGCATTATCACGACGAGGACATGCAATCGCTGTCGCTGCGTTCCGAGAAGCCGCTCGACCCGACCAAGTTCATGCCCTGGCTGCAGCAGCTCGTCGCCACCGAGGGCCAGAAGATCCTGCGCTCGAAGGGCATTCTCGCCTTCACCGGCGATGACGACCGCTACGTCTTCCAGGGCGTCCACATGATGCTGGAGGGCGACCATCAGCGGAAATGGAAGGACGGCGAGAAGCGCGAGAGCCGCGTCGTGTTCATCGGTCGCGAACTGCCCGAGCAGGCGATCCGCGACGGCTTCGAGCAGTGCATCACCACGTGATGAAAGAGTTCGATCCGGGCGAGGCCCGTTCTTCCATCGTTTCGATCACTGACCGCGTCAAGCCGCTGTCGCTCGGCGCGGCGGTGAGCTCGGTGCATTTCCTCGGCGACCGCGCGTTCTTCGTCGGCGCCGAGGAGGGTGTTGCGATCGCGACCGCCGACGGCGAGATCACACGGACGGAGACGCATTTCGGCGCCATCCTGTGCGCCGCCTCCGACGGCAAGCGGCTCGTCACCGGTGGAGACGACGGCAAGCTGATCGCGATCGACGCCAAGGGAGAGACCTCTGTCATTGCGACCGACGCCAAGCGGCGCTGGATCGACAACGTCGCCCTGCACAGCGACGGCACGCTGGCATGGTCGGCGGGCAAGACCGCCTTCGTGCGCAATCCCAAGGGCGAGGAGAAAACCTTCGAGGTACCGTCGACCGTCGGCGGGCTTGCTTTTGCGCCGAAAGGCCTGCGGCTCGCAATCGCGCATTACAACGGCGTGACCTTGTGGTTTCCAAACATGGCGGCCAATCCGGAGTTTCTGGAATGGGCCGGCTCGCATCTCGCCGTCATGTTCAGCCCGGACAACAAATTCCTCGTCACCGCGATGCACGAACCCGCGATGCATGGCTGGCGCCTCGCCGACAACCGGCACATGCGGATGAGCGGCTATCCCGGCCGCGTCCGCTCGATGTCATGGAGCGTCGGCGGCAAGGGGCTCGCGACCTCGGGCGCCGATACCGTGATCGTCTGGCCGTTCACCAGCAAGGACGGGCCGATGGGCAAGGAGCCGGCGATGCTGGCGCCGATGCCGGCGCGGGTCGCGGTGGTCGCCTGCCATCCGAAGAACGACATCATGGCGGTCGGCTATGCCGACGGCACCGTGCTGATGGTCCGGCTCGAGGACGGCGCCGAGATCCTGGTGCGCCGGAACGCCGGCACGGCGGTGTCGGCGCTCGGATGGAATGCCAAGGGCACGCTGCTCGCCTTCGGCACGGAAGATGGTGACGCGGGCATCGTGGAAATGTAAGAGATCGCGGCAGACGAGGCGTTTTCGAGCGAAGAAAACGCGTCAAAAGACGAAGCTCGCGCCGGGGCCGCAGCGTCATGCGATTTCTCACCACGTTCCAGCTCGCCGACTTCATCGACACGCTGGTCAGCCTGACCACGGCCTTTGTGTTCGGCACCCTGATCGGCGCCGAGCGGCAGTACCGGCAGCGCACCGCGGGTCTGCGCACCAATGTGCTGGTCGCGGTCGGCGCTGCCGCCTTCGTCGACCTCGCGATGCATCTGGCCGGCGCCGACGGCGCGGTGCGGGTGATCGCCTATGTCGTGTCGGGGATCGGCTTCCTCGGCGCCGGCGTCATCATGAAGCAGGGCATGGACGTGCGCGGCCTCAACACCGCGGCGACGCTGTGGGCCTCGGCCGCGGTCGGCTCCTGCGCCGGTGCCGACCTCGTGGCGCAGGCGGCGGCGCTGACCGTGTTCGTGATCGCCGGCAACACGCTGCTGCGTCCGCTGGTCAACGCCATCAACCGCATCCCGCTGAACGAGAAGGCCTCGGAGGCGACCTACTACTTCAAGCTCGCCGTGACTCCCGAGGCACTGCCCGACATGCGCGACCGCCTGGTCGAGAAGCTGGAGGCCGCGAACTATCCGGTCGCCGATGTCGACGTGGTCGAGGCTGGCGACGACTTCCTCGAGATCGTGGCGACGCTGGTCTCGACCGCGGTCGAGCCCAACGAATTGAACGCCGTGGTGGTCGACCTGCAGCATCAGCCCGGCGTTCGGCACGCGACCTGGGAGGTCAGCACCACGGATTGAGCCGAGGTTCCCGCAGGCGCAGCTTCGGAACCATGCCGTGGCAGGATCGTTGACCTCGCTGACAGGACGGGGTGAACGAGATGGCTGCGGATCGGACCAGGCTGCGAATCGACATGCTGATCGCCTCGACGCTGGTGGCAGCGGGCGTTGCGATCGCAGTGCTTTCGCTGCACGCGATCAATGCGACGCCGCCGCAGGAGATCGCGCAGGCGACCCAGCCGCTGCAACCGACGCCGACGCCGGAGCCGCAGAAGACGGCGCCGCCGGCCGAGTCGAAGCCGGGCGGCGAGCGGCCGACCACGCCGGCGCCGCAGCCCGCGCGTCCCGACGATGAGGCACAGAAGTCCGGCGCCAAGCCGGTGCTGCCGCCCGCGCCCGCGGAGAAGACCGCGCCGCCGATCGAGAAAAAGTAAGCGCGCGGCGGCCCGCATTGTGACGCGGATTTGACGGACGCTGCCGATTATACGGTCTCGCCTCCGCCGCCGACGCCCTCCATAATCTGTCGTCTTGCCAACGACAGATGGGGCCTGCCATGAAGATCGAGGACGTTCGGCGCACCGCCTATTCGATGCCGCTCACCAACCCGTCGTTTCCGCCGGGGCCCTACCGGTTCTTCGACCGCGAATATTTCATCATCACCTACAAGACCGACCCGGAAGCGCTCGCCGCCGTGGTGCCGGAGCCGCTCGAGGTCGCCGAGCCGGTGGTGAAGTACGAGTTCATCCGCATGCCGGACTCGACCGGCTTCGGCGACTACACCGAGACCGGGCAGGTGATCCCGGTTCGCTTCAGGGGCGAGGAGGGGGCCTACACCCACGCGATGTATCTCGACGACGAGGGTCCGATCGCCGGCGGCCGCGAGCTGTGGGGATTTCCGAAGAAGCTGGCCAAGCCCAGGATCGCGGTCGAGAGCGACGTGCTGGTCGGCTCGCTGCATTACGGCTCGGTGCTCTGCGCCTCCGCCACCATGGGCTACAAGCACCGCAAGGTCGACCATGACACCGTCTTGAAATCGATGACGGCGCCGAACTTCATTCTGAAAATCATCCCGCATGTCGACGGCAGCCCGCGGATCTGCGAGCTGGTGCGGTTTCATCTGGAAGACATCACGCTGAAGGAGGCCTGGACCGGTCCCGCCGCGCTCGGGCTGTTTCCACACGCGCTGTGCGACGTCGCCCGCCTGCCGGTGCGCGAGGTGGTCTCGGCGCTGCATTTCAAGGCGGACCTGACGCTCGGCCTCGGCTCGGTGGCGTTCGACTACATGGCGAGATGAGCCGCGCCAAATAGCAAAATGCCCGGCACAAGGCCGGGCATTTTCGTCTCAAGGCGCGATGCGCGATCAGCGCACCAGAATATTCTTGAACTGCCAGGGATCGCTGGTGTCGATATCTTCCGGAAACAGTCCCGGACGATCCGTCAGCGGGGTCCAGTCGGTGTAGAAGCCCTTCACGGGGCCGAGATACGGCATCTGGATTTCCAGCAGACGATCGAAGTCCATCTCGTCGGCCTCGACGATGCCTTCGTTCGGGTTTTCCAGCGCCCACACCATGCCGCCGAGCACGGCGGACGTCACCTGCAGGCCGGTGGCGTTCTGATAGGGCGCGAGCTTGCGGGTCTCCTCGATGGAGAGCTGCGAGCCGTACCAGTAGGCATTGTTGTCATGGCCGAACAGCAGGACGCCGAGCTCGTCGATGCCATCGACGATTTCGTTCTCGTCGAGGATGTGGTGCTTCTCCTGCATCTTCGCTGCGCGGCCGAACATTTCATGCAGCGACAGCACGGCGTCGTCGGCCGGGTGATAGGCATAGTGGCAGGTCGGCCGATAGATCGCCGTGCCCGATGCGTCACGCACCGTGAAGTAATCGGCGATCGAGATCGACTCGTTGTGAGTGACGAGGAAGCCATACTGCGCGCCGCGGGTCGGGCACCAGGTGCGCACGCGCGTATTGGCGCCGGGCTGCATCAGATAGATGGCTGCGCCGCAGCCGGCTTCGTGGGTATGGGCATTCTCGGGCATCCATTTCTCATGGGTGCCCCAACCGAGTTCGGACGGCTGCACGCCTTCCGACAGGAAACCTTCTACCGACCAGGTGTTGACGAAGACGTCAGGCTCTTTCGGCGACTTGGAGCGCTGGGTGTCGCGTTCGGCGATGTGGATGCCCTTCACACCGGCCTGCCGCATCAAGTCCGCCCATTCGGCCTTGGTCTTCGGCTTCGGGGCATTGAGCTTCAGATCCGCGGCGACGTTGAGCAGCGCCTGCTTGACGAAGAACGAGACCATGCCGGGATTGGCGCCACAGCAGGAGACGGCCGTCGTCGAGCCCGCGGGGCGCGCCTTCTTGGCGGCCAGCGTCACTTCGCGAAGGGCGTAGTTGGAGCGCGCTTCCGGGCCCTTCGACGAATCGAAATAGAAGCCGAGCCAGGGTTCGTTGACGGTGTCGATGTAGAGAGCGCCGAGTTCGTTGCAGAGCTCCATGATGTCGGTCGAGCCGGTATCGACCGACAGATTGACGCAAAAGCCCTGGCCGCCGCCTTCAGTGAGCAGCGGGCTCAGCAGGTCGCGATAATTGTCCTTGGTCACGGCCTTCTGGATGAATTTGACGTTGTGCTTCTCGCAATGCGCCTTGCGGCCCTCGTCCTTGGGGTCGATCACGGTGACGCGCGACTTGTCGTAATCGAGATGCCGCTCGATCAAAGGCAGCGTGCCTTTGCCGATCGAGCCGAAGCCGATCATGACAATGGGACCTGTGATCTTCGCGTAGATCTGCGAGGCGGGGCTCATCATTTTCTCCAGGAGAGTGCCTAGCGGCGGATAGAGTGGATCAGGGGTTGCGACGCTTCGCGGTGACTTCGATCTCGACCTTCATCTCGGGCTTGTAGAGCCCCGCGACGATCAGCATCGTTGCGGCCGGGCGGATGTCGCCGAGGACCTCGCCGCAGACCGCGAAATGGGCATCCACGTCACGGGCATCGGTGAGGTAGTAGGTCGCGCGGACGATGTCGGCCATCGCAAAGCCTCCCTCCTTGAGGGCGGCCTCGATGGTCTTGAAGCAGTTCCGTGACTGGCTCGTGACATCCGATGGCATGGTCATCGTGGCGTAGTCATAGCCGGTGGTTCCCGCGACGAAGGCGAAGTCGCCGTCGATCACGGCGCGGCTGTAGCCGGCGGTCTTCTCAAAGGGCGAGCCGGTGGAAATCAGGCGGCGGGACATCTGGACCTCGACGAAAAATGGCTTTGCGCGGGGTTTACGGGCATTTTTGCCGCCCGCGCAACCCCTTGGTTCAGGCCTGGTGCGGCCGGCACTAGTGGGACTGCAGCGTGGTGTCCGGCGGCGATGGCGGCGTGCCAGTCCAGCGTCGGACCAGGATATCCCTGACGATCATCACCGAGATCAGGATCAGCATGACCGTGGTGACGAGGCCGCGCCAACGCGGGCGCGCGCCATCGGTGATGGGAAGGTGCTCCGACATGACGGCCCGCCTTACGCCGCGTGCGGCACGGCGAGCGGTGCCTTCCGGGTCCGGGATCGCGTCCGCGATGCCTTGGCCTCGGGCAGCGGCGCGCCGGTCGGCCTGATCATGCCCCAGGCGCCGTCCAGCGCGCCGGCGACAAGCTCGAGGCCGAGCAGCCGCTCGCGCTCGAACGTGCCAGGCAGCGACAGCTCGCCGGTCTTGGCCGCGGTGAAGCCGAAGCGGGCGTAGTAGGGCGCATCGCCAAGCAGGATCACGGCGCCGTGGCCGCGCGCCTTCGCGACCGCCAGCGCGCGCTGCATCAGCGCGGCGCCGACGCCGAGGCCGCGGCAGTCGTCGTCGACTGCCAGCGGCCCCAGCATCAGCGCGCTGCGGCCCCCCGCGCTGACGTGCCACAACCGCACGGTTCCAACCAGCCGGCCGTCCTGGCGCACGGCCGCAAGGCTCAGGCCTTCGGCGGGCGCGCGTCCGTCGCGCAGGCGCTGGCAGGTGCGCGTATGGCGATTGCAGCCAAAGCAGGCATCCAGCAGCGCTTCGCGTGCGACGACGTCCGAGCCACGCTCCGCACGGATCGCGAACGGGGCGGCATCTCGGATGAGGGCAACGGGGGTGTTCCGTTTTGCAGTCATGGCACGTCAGTCCCCGCTTGCAACGGCATGTCGTACGCCGCGGCAAGCGTCGTTCAGGAAAATCAAAAATGATCGGGGAGGAGCCGGCGCGGCCGGCTCCCGGTTTATCGGGCCTCGAAAAGGAGGCGGGTCAGATGTGGTAGGTCTTCAGCGGCGGAATGCCGTTGAACGCCACCGACGAGTAGGTCGACGTATAGGCGCCGGTGCCTTCGATCAGCAGCTTGTCGCCGATCTCGAGCGTCACCGGGAGCGGATACGGCAGCTTCTCGTACAGCACGTCGGCGCTGTCGCAGGTCGGGCCCGCGAGCACGCACGGCGTCATGTCCGCCCCGTCATGCGGGGTGCGGATGGCGTAGCGGATCGACTCGTCCATCGTCTCGGCGAGGCCGCCGAACTTGCCGATGTCGAGATAGACCCAGCGCACCTCATCCTCGTCGCTCTTCCTCGAGATCAGAACGACTTCGGTCTCGATGATTCCGGCATTGCCGACCATGCCGCGGCCCGGCTCGATGATCGTCTCCGGGATCTGGTTGCCGAAATGCTTGCGCAGCGCGCGGAAGATCGACCGGCCATATTGCAGGACCGGCGGAACGTCCTTGAGATACTTGGTCGGGAAGCCGCCGCCCATGTTGACCATGGTGAGGTTGATCCCGCGCTCGGCGCAGTCACGGAACACGGTCGACGCCATCGCGAGCGCGCGGTCCCACGCCTTCACCTTGCGCTGCTGCGAGCCGACATGGAACGAGATGCCGCACGGCTCCAGACCCAGGCGCTTGGCGAGGTCGAGCACCTCGACCGCCATCTCCGGGTCGCAGCCGAACTTGCGCGACAGCGGCCACTCGGCGCCGGCGCAGTCATAGAGGATGCGGCAGAACACCTTGGCGCCGGGGGCGGCGCGGGCGACCTTCTCGACCTCGCCGGCGCAGTCGACCGCGAACAGGCGAATGCCGAGCGCGAAGGCACGCGCGATGTCGCGCTCCTTCTTGATCGTGTTGCCATAGGAGATGCGGTCAGGCGTCGCACCGGCAGCCAGCGCCATCTCGATCTCCGCGACGGTCGCGGTGTCGAAGCAGGAGCCGAGCGAGGCCAGCAGCGAGAGCACTTCGGGCGCAGGATTGGCCTTCACCGCGTAGAACACGCGGCTGTCCGGCAGCGCCTTCGCGAAGGTCTGGTAATTGTCGCGCACGACTTCGAGGTCGACGACGAGGCACGGCTCGGTGTCGAGACCATCCTGGCGGCGGTTGCGCAGGAATTCCTGGATACGTTCAGTCATGGCACTCTCCAACGGCCCCAGCGACGGGATCCGCATCAACGTAACGTCGGGTAAGAGCGCTTCGGCCACATCGCGCGATGGAGGCGCGTTGAGGCCAAGAGACTCAAACCAGACTGTGCTGCCGTGGATTGGTTGGGAGAGTTTCCCGCCCGCTCACCTGGCAATGAAGGACAAGCCTTTTCAGTAGCCCGGGCCGGCGTTGGACCGCCGGTAGAGACCAAAAAAGCCCGATCCGTCGTTGCTTTAAGTCGCGTCCCCCGTTGAGAGCGGGGTGCGCCGGTTCGCCTCCGGCTGCCAGTCACGGTTGCAAAGAGTGGTGAGACCTTCAACGGCATCCCTGGAGAGAGATGCTGGCCGCCTCGTGTCCTGATGGACGTAAGCGACCCTCGGTTCTTCCACCCCTTGGCGGCTGTCCGGCCTCTTGTCCGGATACCTACCGACTGACACACGACCACAGGCACGTGCGAAATTGGGCAAGGCAGGAAATAAGTCTTTTGACTTCGCGGCGCAAGAATTTTTTTGCGATAGCGGCAAATTTCCCTAACGCGTGCTTGCGATGTCGCGCGCAGCACACGTCGGAGGCGCTGAAGATGAACGGCTGTTAAGAATGACTAACGAAGCGTGTGTGCGTTTTAGCCCTGTGCCGCAGCGCTTTCTTGAATCGCTCAAAGCTCACGCGCGACGCGTGAACGGCTCGACGCGCTGCGCGGCGCGGATGAAGGCGATCATGATCAAGACGCCGATGCCGAACAGCACCGCCTGCAGGATGTGCGCGGCGACGTCGTCGAGCCCGAGCAGGATCGCGAGCGCCCAGCCGCCGGCGAACGCCGCGCCGAACACTTCCGCGCCGATCAGGATCGCCGCCGAGATCACAGTGATGACGCTCGGCCAGACGATGGTGCGGTTGCCTGAGGTGGAGGGCTGCATGGTCATGGAATAGGTCCTGTTCAGGGGGCGCAATCTCTCCGAAAAGTGCCCATCTATCAAGCGCAAAAGGCCCAAAAATGCCGTATCGCGTGATATAGATCGGGCAGCATTTTCAAGGCGAAAAACGGGACATTCGATGTCAGGAACCAGCGCAGACGCCAAGGTCGAGACTTTGGCCAATCCCCTCCTGAAGGCATGGCAGACGCCGCTCGAGACGCCGCCCTTCGCCGAGATCAAGCCGGAGCATTTCCTGCCCGCCTTCGAGCAGGCCTTCGCCGATCATTCGGCGGAAGTGGCTGCGATCACCCACGATCCGGCACTGCCCGACTTCGACAACACCATCACGGCGCTGGAGCGCTCCGGCAAGCTGCTGTCGAAGGTCTCGGCGGTGTTCTACGATTTGGTCTCGGCGCATTCGAGCCCGGCGATCCTGGAGATCGACAAGGAAGTGTCGCCCCGAATGGCGCGCCACTGGAATCCGATCATGATGAACGCTGTGCTGTTTGGCCGCATCGCCATGCTGCACGAGAAGCGCGCCGCGCTCGGCCTGACCGGCGAGCAGATGCGGCTTCTGGAACGCACCTACACCCGCTTCCGCCGCTCCGGCGCCGGCCTCGACGATGCGGCAAAGGCCCGCATGGCCGAGATCAACGAGCGCCTCGCCCATCTCGGCACCTCGTTCAGCCACCATCTGCTCGGCGACGAGCAGGAGTGGTCCATGGAGCTCGGCGAGGACGACCGCGCCGGTCTCTCCGACACATTTGTGGCGGCTGCCAAGGCTGCGGCGGAAGAGCGCGGCATGCCCGGCAAGGCGATCGTGACGCTGTCGCGCTCTTCGGTCGAGCCGTTCCTGCAAAGCTCGTCGCGGCGCGATCTGCGCGAGAAGGTCTATAAGGCCTTCACGGCGCGCGGCGACAATGGCAACGCCAACGACAACAACGCGACCATCGTGGAGATCCTGAGACTCCGCGAGGAGACCGCCAAGATCCTGGGCTTCCCGACCTACGCCGCCTACCGCCTCGAGGATTCCATGGCGAAGACGCCGGAGGCCGTGCGCGGCCTGCTGGAGCGGGTCTGGAAGCCGGCGCGGGCCCGGGCGCTCGCCGACCGCGACGCGCTGCAGGCGCTGATCGCGGAGGAGGGCGGCAATTTCACCTTGGCGTCCTGGGACTGGCGCTACTACGCCGAGAAGCTGCGCCAGCGCCGCGCCAATTTTGACGATTCCGCGATCAAGCCCTATCTGGTGCTCGACCACATGATCGAGGCCGCGTTCGACTGCGCCACCCGCCTGTTCGGCGTCACCTTCGAGGAGCGCAAGGACGTCCCGGTGTGGCATCCGGACGTCCGGGTCTGGGAGGTCAAGGGTCGCGACGGCCAGCACAAGGCGCTGTTCTACGGCGACTACTTCGCGCGGCCGTCAAAACGTTCCGGCGCCTGGATGACCTCGCTGCGCGACCAGCAGAAGCTCGACGGCGAGGTCGCGCCGCTGGTCATCAATGTCTGCAACTTCGCCAAGGGCGCCGACGGCGCGCCGTCGCTGCTGTCGCCCGACGATGCGCGGACCCTGTTCCACGAGTTCGGCCATGGCCTGCACGGCATGCTGTCCAACGTGACCTATCCGTCGCTGTCCGGAACCAGCGTGTTCACCGACTTCGTCGAGCTGCCCTCGCAGCTCTACGAGCACTGGCAGGAGCGGCCCGAGGTGCTGCAGCGCTTCGCCCGCCACTACCAGACCGGGGAGGCGCTGCCGGACGACCTGCTCAAGCGCTTCCTCGCCGCGCGCAAGTTCAACCAGGGCTTTGCCACCGTGGAGTTCGTCTCCTCGGCGCTGGTCGACCTCGAATTTCACACCCAGCCGGCGGCGGCGAGCTGGGACGTCCGCGCCTTCGAACAGAAGGAGCTGGAGAAGATCGGCATGCCCACCGAAATCTCGCTGCGGCACCGGCCGACCCAGTTCGGCCATATCTTCTCCGGCGACCACTATGCCTCCGGCTACTACAGCTACATGTGGTCGGAGGTGATGGACGCCGACGCCTTCGGCGCCTTCGAGGAGGCCGGCGACATCTTCGATCCCGCGACCGCCAAGCGGCTGCATGACGATATCTATTCGTCGGGCGGCTCGCGCGATCCGGAGGAGGCCTATGTCGCCTTCCGCGGCCGCGAGCCCGAGCCGGACGCGCTTTTGCGCCGTCGCGGTCTGCTCGAGACGCCTGAGGCGGCCTGAAGGTGCGGCCGTCGTTGAAGCGCCTGATCGCTGGGCTCGTGCTTGCGGTGTCCGTCGTGCTCGGCACGGCGGCCGCCGAGGCCCATCCGCATGTCTGGATCGTCGCCAGGAGCGAGCTGATCTACGCGCCCGACGGCACCATCACGGGGGTCCGCCACGCCTGGACCTTTGACGACATGTTCTCGACCTATGCGCTGCAGGGCATCGAGACCAAGGTGAAGGGCGCCTACAGCCGCGAGGAGCTGGCGCCGCTGGCGCAAACCAATGTCGAGTCGCTGAAGGAATACGCCTACTTCACCTTCGCCAAGGGCGACGGCAAGAAGCAGAAGTTCACCGAACCGGTCGACTACTTCCTCGAATACAAGGATTCGGCGCTGACGCTGCACTTCACTTTACCGCTGAAGACGCCGTTCAAGGCGAGGCAGCTCTCGCTCGAAGTGTTCGACCCGACCTATTTCATCGACTTCCAGTATGCCGAGAAGGAGCCGGTCAAACTGGTCGGTGCCGCGGCGGACTGCAAGATGCAGTTCGAACGGCCGAACAGCGACGGCACCGCCGCCGCGCAGAAGCTCGGCGAGCAGACCTTTCTCGACGGCGGCCACGGCAATTTCGGCATGATGTTTGCCAACAAGGTCTCGGTGGAGTGCCCATGACGCGAATCGTCTTGCGCATGACGCGCGGCTTCGCTGTGTCCGCGGCCGTGCTGGCGGCATTCGCGCTGCTCGATGGTGCCGTTCATGCGCTGCTCGCGCAAAATCCGTTCGGCGCACCGCGTGCGCCCGAGCCGCAGGGCGGGCTGGTCGGCTGGCTCTTGGCCAAACAGTCGGAGTTTTATCGCGAGATATCGCAGACCATCCGCGCCGCAAAATCCGACGGCTCGGCGGTCTGGACGCTGCTCGTGATCTCCTTTGCCTACGGGATTTTCCATGCCGCCGGCCCCGGCCATGGCAAGGCGGTGATTTCCTCCTACATGGTCGCCAATCGCGAGACCGCGCGGCGCGGCATCGTGCTGTCGTTCGCCTCGGCGCTGATGCAGTCGGTGGTCGCGGTTCTCATCGTGGGCGTCTGCGCCTGGCTGCTCAATGCGACGGCGAAGACCATGTGCGGGGCGGAGAAGGCGATCGAGATCGCAAGCTACGCGCTGATTGCGGCGTTCGGCGCCCGGCTGGTGTGGGTCAAGGGCGGTGGCTTCTTCCGCGCGCTGCAGATGCCGCGCCCGGCGCTGGCGATGGCCGGCGCGCATCAGCACGATCACGATCACGGCCAGCATGACCACGATCGCCACGACCACGGCCATGATCACCATCATCGTCACGCGCACGACGATCACGGGCATCATCATGACCATGGCCACGAGCACGGTCACGACGCGCAGCACGTCCATGACGAGCATTGCGGCCATTCGCACGGGCCGACGCCGGCCGAGCTTGCCGGTCCCGGCGGCTGGCGGCGGGGGCTCGGCGCGATCTTGACCGTCGGGATCCGGCCCTGCTCGGGCGCGATCCTGGTGCTGGTGTTCGCGCTGGCGCAGGGTCTGTTCTGGGCCGGCATTGCCGCGACCTTCGTGATGGGGCTCGGCACCGCGATCACGGTGGCGGCGATCGCGCTCGTCGCGGTGTCGGCGCGCGGCGTGGCGGAGCGGCTGAGCGCGGCGCGCGACGGCGGCGGCATGGTCATCATGCGCGGCCTGGAGTTCGCCGCCGCGGGCCTCGTGCTGCTGTTCGGGCTCGGCCTGCTGTTCGGCTACGTCGCGGCCGAGCGCGCGACCTGCCTGTAGGGTCCTAACTTCAAGTGATCCGTCATCCTGAGGAGCCTGCGCAGCAGGCCTCTCGAAGGATCGACGGCCACCAGCTGGGCCGTGCATCCTTCGAGACGCGCGCAAGGGCGCGCTCCTCCAGCGACAAAGGCGGTTGCGCGGGGATGACGGGGAGGTGAGCGGATTCGCGGCTCAACTCGTCAGATATCCCCTGATCGCCGGCAGCAGGAAGATCGCGATGTTGATCGCAAAGCCGATGCTCCAGAGGATCGAGCGCAGCGTCGGGCGGTTGCCGATATAGGTGAAGACGTAGGCGATCCGCACGATCAGGAACAGCACGGCCAGCTCGTCGATCAGCCGCAGCGGGCCGACGCGGAATTCGGCGAGCAGCACGGCGAAAGCGAAGAACGGGAAGGCCTCAATGCCGTTCTGGTGCGCGCCGAGCGCCCGCGAGCGGATCGGATCGTCGTAGAAGTCGGGATCGCGCGGCCTGGCATTGTCGAAGCTGCGGAAGCCGGTCCACTTCACCGATACGATCGTCAGCAGCGAGAGCATCAGCGTCCCGAAGACGCACCATTCGGCGATCGTCATGGTTCCCCCTTATTCCGCACGGGAACGTAGCCAACCCGCACTCGGCTTGACAAGGTTGGAGCAACGCGCGAAGCCCAAAGCTCCCAAGCGAAGGATATCAAGCGCAAGGCTATCATGAGCACGGTGATCCCCTTCGAGAGCGCGAAGCCTGCCGGGGCGCCGAAGCCGGAACGCGTCGGCGTGCTCCTGGTCAATCTCGGCACGCCCGATACGGCGGATGCCGCCGGCGTGCGGGTCTATCTCAAGGAGTTCCTGTCCGATCCGCGGGTGATCGAGGATCAGGGCCTGCTCTGGAAGCTGATCCTCAACGGCATCATCCTGCGCGTCCGTCCGGCCCGCAAGGCGCGCGACTATCTGAAGATCTGGAACACCGAGAAGAACGAGTCGCCGCTGAAGTCCATCACGCGCTCGCAGGCCGACAAGCTGGCGGAGGCGATCGCCGATCACGACCACGTCGTGGTCGACTGGGCGATGCGCTACGGCAACCCTTCGATCAAGGAGCGCATCGAGGCGCTGGCGGCACAGGGTTGCGGCCGACTCCTTGTGGTGCCGCTCTATCCGCAGTATTCCGCCGCGACGTCGGCGACGGTCTGCGACGAGGCGTTTCGCGTGCTGGCCGGCATGCGCGCGCAGCCGATCCTGCGGGTGACGCCGCCTTACTACGACGATCCCGATTACATCGAGGCGCTCGCGGTCTCGATCAATGCGCATCTTGCGACTTTGGCGTTCCAGCCCGAGATCATCGTCGCCTCGTTCCACGGCATGCCGAAGGAATATGTCGACAAGGGCGATCCGTATCAGGCGCAATGCATCGCCACGACCAACGCGCTGAGCAAGCGGCTCGGGCTCGATGCCAACGGGCTGATCCTCACCTTCCAGTCGCGCTTCGGCAATGCCGAGTGGCTGCAGCCCTATACCGACAAGACGGTCGAGAAGCTGGCCAAGGACGGCGTGCGGCGCATTGCCGTGGTGACGCCCGGCTTCTCCGCCGATTGCCTGGAGACGCTGGAGGAGATCGCGCAGGAGAATGCCGAGATCTTCCGGCACAATGGCGGCGAGCAGTTCGCGGCGATCCCCTGCCTCAACGACAGCGACGGCGGCATGGACGTGATCCGCCAGCTCGTGCTGCGCGAGCTTCAGGGCTGGATCTGATTGTTAACGATCAGTGACACCGGACACGGCTATTCATTTGCATCTGGTAGTCGGACGGCAGCTTCCTATGTGCTAGGGAGAACAACAGCCGGCTGAACCGGCGGAGCGGTCCTGCCGACCAATGCACGACCGTGACTGGCGACGGTCTCGCCGGCCCTGGAGGACTTTATGACTGGCTTCGACGTCTTCGCGATCGCGTTTGTTCTTCTCGTCATCGTTACGCTGTTCGCCGGGATCAAGACCGTTCCGCAGGGTTATGACTGGACCATCGAGCGGTTCGGCAAATACACCCGCACGCTGTCGCCCGGCCTCAATCTGATCGTGCCCTATTTCGACCGCATCGGGCGCAAGATCAACATGATGGAGCAGGTGATCGACATCCCCGAGCAGGAGGTGATCACCAAGGACAACGCCACCGTGACGGTAGACGGCGTCGCGTTCTACCAGGTGTTCGATGCCGCCAAGGCGAGCTACGAGGTCGCCAATCTCAACCAGGCGATCACCGTCCTGACCATGACCAACATTCGCTCGGTGATGGGCTCGATGGATCTCGACCAGGTGCTGTCGCATCGCGACGAAATCAACGAGCGGCTGCTGCGCGTGGTCGACGCCGCAGTGTCGCCCTGGGGCGTCAAGGTCAACCGCATCGAGATCAAGGACATCGTGCCGCCGGCCGACCTCGTCGAGGCGATGGGCCGGCAGATGAAGGCCGAGCGGGTCAAGCGCGCCGACATTTTGCAGGCCGAGGGCCAGCGGCAATCCGAAATCCTGCGCGCCGAGGGCGCCAAGCAGGGTCAGATCCTGCAGGCCGAGGGCCGCCGCGAAGCCGCCTTCCGCGACGCCGAGGCGCGCGAGCGGCTCGCCGAGGCCGAGGCCAAGGCGACCCAGATGGTGTCGGAATCGATCGCCAAGGGCGACGTCGCCGCGCTGAACTATTTCATCGCCGACAAGTACATCAAGGCGTTCGGCCAGCTCGCGGAATCGCCGAACCAGAAGGTCTTGATGCTGCCGATCGAGACCTCCAGCGTGCTGGGCTCGCTGGCCGGCATCGGCGAGATCGCCCGCGCCACCTTTGGCGAGAGCGCGGCGTCCGCTACGGCCGCGGCGCGGCGCGGCGGCTCGGTGCCGCCGGCCGGCCCGACGGCGCCGCCGCCGGTGCCGCCGCAGCGGTGAGGGCGTGACGGCGTCGCGCCCGCAATGGTAGAGGTCGTGTCATGGCCGAGATGTTTTCGACATTGGGTACCTGGAACTGGCTGATCTTCGGCTTCATCCTGATGGCGCTGGAGCTCGCGGCGCCCGGGGTATTCCTGTTCTGGCTCGGGCTCGCGGCGCTCCTAGTGGGCTTGCTGTCGTTCGTTTTCACGCCGTCCTGGCAGATGCAGCTCTTGATGTTCGCGGTGTTCGCCGCGTTGGCGGTGCCGGCATGGCGGCATTTTGCCAAGGGCGCGACGGCGGCGAGCAAGACCAACCCGTTCCTCAACCGCCGCAACGAAGCCCTGGTCGGCCGCGAGTTCACGCTGGAGAAGCCGATCATCGACGGATCGGGCACGGTGCGGATCGACGATACGGTCTGGCGCGTCGCCGGCCCCGATGCGCCGGCCGGCAGCCGGGTGAAGGTGGTCCGCGCCGACGGCGCTAGCCTGACGGTGGCGATCGCTTAGTTTGACCTGAGCCATCGACGACGACTTGGCCCGAGCGTCGAATGCTGCTTCGGACGAGTAATCCGTAGCCCGGGTGAGCCAACGGGTCGCGCGAATGCGCGCCCGATGACAGGCTCCGCGATACCCGGGGAAACCGCTCCCGCATATCGCTCCGCTCATGCGGGCTACACACTGACGGTCGCCGAGGTCTTGCTGCCGCCCCGCTTGCTCCAGCGCTCGGCGAAACGATGGAGCGGCGTGAAGGTCTGGAACAGCTCCCGCCCGAGCGCGGTGAGGCCGTAACCATCCTCCGTCAGCTCGACGAAGCCGGCCTCGCGCAGCTCGGTCAATCGCGTCTGCAGGATGGTCGGCGAGGCCTCGTCGCAGGCAGCGCGCAGCGCGCGCGAGGTCAGCGCGCCCTCCCGCAGCTCCCAGATGATGCGCAAGGTCCAGCGCCGTCCCAAGAGATCGAGCAGCGCCATGATCGGGCGGCCGGTCCGCGAGCCGCGAACGCCGGGCCTGGTGGCCGGAGCCTGTTTCGGCATGTCGCGAATCCCTCTTCGAATCCCGCTTGCGTCATCCGCTACAGATACTGTAGCGTGTTGCTACATTAAATGTAGCAACGGGATCAGCCCATGTCACGCCTCGCGCCGCTCGATCCGCCCTATCCGGCGGACGTTCAACAGCATTTCGACCGCATCATGCGCGGCAAGCCGCCGCTGCTGCTGTTCCGCATGATGGCCGGCCATCCGCGCGCCTGGGAGAAGTTTCGCGGCGGCAGCCTGCTGGATCGTGGGCCGTTGTCGCTCAGGGAGCGGGAGATCGTGATCGACCGCACTTGCGCGCTCAACGCCTGCGAATATGAATGGGGCGTCCATGTCACGGCGTTCGGCGCGGCCGCCGAACTGACGGAGCAGCAGGTCTACGCCACCGTGCGCGGTGCGGCCGATGCCGACTGCTGGTCGCCGGCCGAACAGGCGATGATCGCGGCGGTCGACGCGCTGCATGCCCGCGCGACGCTGGATGACGCGGAATTCGCGGCGCTGTCGGCGCATTACGATGAGGACCAGATCCTGGAGATCATCCTGCTGTGCGGCTTCTACCGCACGGTCTCCTACCTCGCCAACGCGTTGGCTCTGCCGCTGGAGCCGACCGCGGCAAGATTTCCCAAGTAACCGCTGTCATTCCGGGGTTCGCGCCAACAGGCGCGCCCTCAGATGCGCCATTGCGCATCGGGGAATGACAAAGGACCTACGCCACACCCGCGCGCAGCAGATCGTGCAGATGGATGATGCCGACCGGCTTCTTCGCATCGGTCACGATCAGCGTCGTGATCTTCGAGGCGTTGAGCAGCTCCAGCACTTCGCCGGCCAGCGTGTCGCGGCTGATCGTCTTCGGCGTTTTGGTCATGACCTCCTCGACCGACAGCGTCAAAAGGTCGGGGCGCATCTGCCGGCGCAGATCGCCGTCGGTGACGATGCCGACGAGATGGCCGTGGCGGTCGACGATGCCGACGCAGCCAAAGCCCTTGGAGGTCATCTCGACCAGCGCGTCGGACATCTTGGTGCCGAGCGGCTTCAGCGGCAGCGCGTCGCCGCCATGCATGAGGTCGCGGGCATATTTCAGGAGTGCGCCGAGCTTGCCGCCCGGATGCAGCACGCTGAAATCGGTCGAGGTGAAGCCGCGGCCCTCGAGCAGCGCGATCGCCAGCGCATCGCCGAGCGCCAGCATCATCAGCGAGGAGGTGGTCGGCGCCAGATTGTGCGGGCAGGCCTCGCGGGCCTTCGGCAGCGTCAGCTGCACGTCGGCGGCCTTGCTCAGCGTCGAATCCTTGTCGGCCGTCATCGCGATCAGCGGAATGCCGAAGCGCGCGGCATAGGCGATCAGGTTGCGCATCTCCGGCTGCTCGCCGGACCATGACAGCGCCAGGATCACGTCATCGATCGTGATCATGCCGAGGTCGCCATGGCTCGCTTCGGCGGCGTGCACGAAGAACGCCGGCGTGCCGGTCGAGGCAAAGGTCGCGGCGATCTTGCGCCCGATATGGCCTGACTTGCCGAGTCCGGTGACGATCAGCCGTCCCTTTGCATTGCCGATCAGCTCGGACGCTGCCGCGAACGGCGCGCCCAGGTCGGACTTCAGTGCCGTGGAGAGGGCTGCGACGCCGCTTGCTTCGGCATCGAGGGTGCGGAGCGCCGATTGAACGGCGCCGTCATCGGGGCCGGATGATTTGGTCATCAGCGGTTTCGGTTTGGCCATTACGGATTCCAGGGGAGGGGTTTTGCACCCGGGCGTCTCCCTTAGCACGTTCGATTCCGCGATGCGACGCGCGGCGACCGATCCTCAACGGCTCATTAACCATAATTGTTTTAACTCCATTAACGACGTTTTCCGCCGCCCGGTGGAGAGCGTCCAACAAGTATATGAATTCGTTGGAGTATTTCCATCGTGTTGCGGCGGCCAGCAAGCGGCCCAGACCGGCGTGGATGCGTTGTCCGCGCGGTTTTGCCATGTCTTGCCGTGACTGTTCTGGCGCTGACCGTGACCACCGGGCTCGCCCAGGCCCAGACCGTGACGCCCGATCTGTTCAGCCCCAATCGCCAGAGCCAGGTGATCACGCAGGATTCGCCGCTGCGCCGGACCACGGCCGACGCCATGGATCCGCTCAACGGCCTGAAGCTGCCCGACGCCGATCGCGATCGCCGTTCCTCCTCATCCTCATCGATATCGACGACGACGCGGATCGGGCAGGTCCCGACCTACGGGCTCCCCGCGGCGAACGGCGCCTCGACGTCGGGCTATGACTCGCTCAACCGCAAACGCCAGAAGCCGAAATATTATCCGGGCCAGGCCAAACCGAAGCCGCCGGCCGGACCCGGCTCGCCGCAGCCGACGCCATTGAACGCCACGGGGCAGCTGCGGCTGTCGATCCCGCCCTCGGAGACCGCCAACAAGACGCCGCTGCCGCCGTCGATGGCCGGCACCATCGTCGGCCAGCCGCCGCGTAAGCGGCTCAAGATCGACGACGATCCGTTCGGCGCGGTCGGCGACTACGCCGGCTCGTTCATGGTCAAGACCGCGGTCGAGGTGATGGCGGGCTACGACACCAATCCGGGCCGGCTCTACTCGCCGCAGGGCAAGGCGTTTTACATGGTCGCGCCGGAATTCCTCGCGGTCTCCGACTGGGAGCGTCACGCCGTCGTCGCGGATTTGCGCGGCTCCTTCACCGGCTATGGCTCCGGGCTGACGCCGAACGCCGACGGCACGCCGCTGTCGGCGCCGCTCGACATCGACCGTCCGAACTTCACCGGTCATATCGACGGCCGGCTCGACGTCTCAAGAGACACGCATCTCCTGGGGCAGGCCCGCCTGCTTGTCTCGACCGACAATCCCGGCAGCCCGAACGTGCAGGCCGGCCTCGCCAGATATCCGATCTACACCGCCGTCGGCGGCACCTTCGGCATCGACCAGAATTTCAACCGCATGCAGGTCTCGCTCGGCGCCACTGTCGACCGCACCGATTACCAATGGTCGAAGCTCACCGACGGCACCTCGTCGTCGAACGACGATCGCAACTTCACGCAATATGGCGGCGTCGGCCGGGTGAGCTACGAGCTCAATCCGGCGGTGAAGCCGTTCGTCGAAGTGCAGGGCGACAGCCGCTTCCACGATCTCTATCTCGACCGCAATGGTTACGCGCGCAACTCCTCGGGCGGCTACGTCAAGGCCGGCACCTCGTTCGAGTTCACGCGGCTGCTGTTCGGCGAGGTCTCGATCGGCTACGCGATGCGCGATTACGCCGACACGCGGCTCAACCGTCTCGAAGGCCTGCTCACCACCGCCTCGCTGACCTGGACCGCGACGCCGCTGACCACCGCAAAATTCTATTCCGACACCCAGATCGGCGAGACCACGCTGCCCGGCACCTCGGGCGTGCTGTCGCGCACCTACACCGTCGAGGTCGACCACGACTTCCGCCGCTGGCTGACCGGCATCGGCAAGTTCACCTACGGCACGCTCGATTACCAGGGCGACAACCGCAACGACACGATCTACTCGGTGTCCGCCGACCTGATCTACAAGATGACCCGCAGCCTCTGGATCAAGGGCACCGTGCGCCGCGACTGGCTGGATTCGAATTTGGCGGGACAGAGCTCGGCGTCAACGGTGGTGATGCTCGGCGTGCGGGTGCAGAACTAGCGGTGGGGATGCGCGAGTCGCATCTCAATGAGGCGTCAGCCCCGCGAAGGCGGAGCATCCGGTACGCCGCTGCTTGTCCGTTCAAGCTCTGACGTCTCTGGAATACTGGATCGCCCGCTTTCGCGGGCGATGACAGCTGAGTTTGTGGGATGCAGTTAGGCGAAATCGCCGGGGTGCTTACCCCGGCAGATCAGTCTTCCCCATCAGGAAGGTGTCGATCGAGCGCGCGCACTGGCGGCCTTCGCGGATCGCCCAGACCACGAGCGACTGGCCGCGGCGCATGTCGCCGGCGGAGAAGATCTTCGCGCGCGAGGTCTGGTAGTCCTGCAGGGAGGCGCGGACGTTGCCGCGCTGGTCGAGCTCGACGCCCAGCGTCTTGAGCAGGCCCTCGTGCACCGGATGGACGAAGCCCATCGCCAGCAGCACGAGCTCGGCGTCGAGCGTGAACTCGGTGCCGGGCAGCGGCTTGAACTTGTCGTCGACCTTGACGCAATGCAGCTTGGTCACCTTGCCGTCGGCGCCTTCGAACTTCGTCGTCAGCACGGCGAATTCGCGCACCGCGCCTTCGGCCTGGCTCGACGAGGTCCGCATCTTCAGCGGCCAGTTCGGCCAGGTCACGCCCTTGTTCTCGTGCTCGGGCGGCGCCGGCATGATCTCGAGCTGGGTCACCGACTTGGCGCCTTGCCGGAACGAGGTGCCGATGCAGTCCGAACCGGTATCGCCGCCGCCGATCACGACGACATGCTTGCCGTCGGCGAGGATGTCGGCGGCGCCGTTCAGCGGCTCGCCGGAGACGCGGCGATTCTGCTGCGGCAGGAAGTCCATCGCGAAGTGGATGCCGGAAAGCTCGCGGCCGGGGATCGGCAGGTCGCGGGGGGCTTCCGCGCCGCCGGTCAGCGCCACGGCGTCATACTGCTTGGCGAGCTCCTGCGGATCGATCGCGCCCGGCGTCGAGCCGCCGACAGCCTTGCCGTAATGGAAGGTGACGCCCTCGGCTTCCATCTGGGCCACGCGGCGGTCGATGACGCCCTTCTCCATCTTGAAGTCGGGAATGCCATAGCGCAGCAGGCCGCCGGCCTTGGCGAATTTCTCGTAGACATGCACCTCGTGGCCGGCGCGCGCGAGCTGCTGCGCAGCGGCCATGCCGGCGGGACCCGAGCCGATCACGGCGACCTTCTTGCCTGTCTTGACGGCTGCGATCTCCGGCTTCACCCAGCCATTGTCCCAGGCGCGGTCGACGATCGCGCATTCGATGGTCTTGATGGTGACCGGGTTGTCGTCGATGTTGAGCGTGCAGGACGCCTCGCACGGCGCCGGGCAGATGCGGCCGGTGAATTCGGGGAAATTGTTGGTCGAGTGCAGGTTGCGCGAGGCTTCTTCCCAGTTGCCCTGATAGACGAGGTCGTTGAAATCGGGGATCTGGTTGTTGACCGGGCAGCCCGGCGTGCCCGGCGCGGTCGAGCCGGTGCCGTGGCAATAGGGGATGCCGCAATTCATGCAGCGCGCAGCCTGGTCGCGCGTGTCCTTCTCGCTCAGCGGAATGACGAACTCGTTGAAGTTCTTGAGCCGCTCGGCGACCGGCTCGTACTTGCGGTCATGCCGCTCGATCTCGAGAAAACCTGTGATCTTGCCCATTGAAACCCGATGCCCCTGCATCATGTGTTCGTCTGTTCTGTTTGACCCTCATCCTGAGGAGCGGCGCGTGCGCCGCGTCTCGAAGGATGGAGGCCCGTGTGGCGGCCTCATGATTCGAGACGGCGCTGCGCGCCTCCTCACCATGAGGGTCTTTCAGGCTTACGCGCCGATCGCGATCTTCGGCTCGGCGTCGGCGTTGGCCTTCATTTCCTTCAGCGCGCGGCGGTACTCCACCGGCATCACCTTGCGGAATTTCGGCAGCCAGCTCTTCCAGTCGGCGAGGATCTCCGCCGCCTTCTTCGAACCCGTCAGCTTGGCGTGACGCGTGATCAGGACGTGCAGCCGCTCCACATCGGAGTCGAGCAGGTTCTGGAACACGTCGACCCGGCCATGTGCCTCGAGATCGCCGGAGTGGTGGTAGGTGTCGGCGTTGATCATCTCCTCCGACAGCACCGGCTCGAGCTCGACCATCGAAAGATTGCAGAGCTTGTCGAAGTCGCCGGCCTCGTCCAGCACATAGGCGATGCCGCCGGACATGCCGGCCGCGAAGTTGCGCCCGGTCTTGCCGAGCACCACGACGATGCCGCCGGTCATGTATTCGCAGCAATGATCGCCGGCGCCTTCGACGACCGCGACCGCGCCGGAGTTGCGCACCGCGAAGCGCTCGCCGGCGATGCCGCGGAAGTAGCACTCGCCCGCGATCGCGCCGTACATCACGGTGTTGCCGACGATGATCGACTCTTCCGGCACGATGCCGGAGATCTTCGGCGGCTTGACGATGATGCAGCCGCCCGAGAGGCCCTTGCCGACATAGTCGTTGCCTTCACCCTCGAGGTCGAAGGTGACGCCCTTGGCGAGCCAGGCGCCGAACGCCTGTCCCGCCGTACCCTTCAGGCCGACATGGATGGTGTCGAGCGGAAGGCCGGCATGGCCGTAGATCTTGGCCACCGCGCCCGACAGCATCGCGCCGGCGGAACGGTCGGTGTTGTTGATCTCTTCCTCGATCTTGACCGGGGCGCCGCGATCGAGCGCGGCCTGCGCCTTCCCGATCAGCCGGCGGTCGAGCACGGCTTCCAGATGGTGGTTCTGGCTTTCCGAGTGATAGATCGTCTGGCCCTTCTCCTCCTTCTGCCGCACGAACAGCTTGGAGAAATCGAGGCCCTTGGCCTTCCAGTGCGAGACCAGCGCGGTCTGGTCCAGCATCTGGACCTGGCCGACCATCTCGTCGAACGTCTTGTAGCCGAGCTGCGCCATGATCTCGCGGACTTCCTCGGCGACGAAGAAGAAGTAGTTGATGACGTGCTCGGGCTGGCCGGTGAAGCGCTTGCGCAGCACCGGATCCTGGGTCGCGACGCCGACCGGGCAGGTGTTGAGGTGGCACTTGCGCATCATGATGCAGCCCGCCGCGATCAGCGGGGCGGTGGCGAAGCCGAACTCGTCGGCCCCGAGCAGCGCGCCGATCACGACGTCACGGCCGGTGCGGAAGCCGCCGTCGACCTGGACCGCGATGCGGCTGCGCAGCTGCTGGCGCACCAGCGTCTGATGGGTCTCGGCAAGACCGATCTCCCACGGCGAACCGGCATGCTTGATCGAGGTCAGCGGCGAGGCGCCGGTGCCGCCCTCGAAGCCCGCGATGGTCACATGGTCGGCGCGCGCCTTGGCGACGCCGGCGGCAACCGTGCCGACGCCGACCTCGGACACCAGCTTCACCGAGACCTGGCCGTCCGGATTGACGTTCTTGAGGTCGTAGATCAGCTGGGCGAGGTCTTCGATCGAGTAGATGTCGTGATGCGGCGGCGGCGAGATCAGGCCGACGCCCGGCGTCGAATGCCGCACGCGTGCGATCGTCGCGTCGACCTTGTGGCCGGGCAGCTGGCCGCCTTCGCCGGGCTTGGCGCCCTGCGCCATCTTGATCTGCATCATGTCGGAGTTGACGAGGTATTCCGTCGTCACGCCGAACCGGCCCGAGGCGACCTGCTTGATCGCCGAGCGCATGCTGTCGCCGTTGGGCATCGGCTTGAAGCGGTCGGACTCCTCGCCGCCTTCGCCGGTGTTCGACTTGCCGCCGATCCGGTTCATCGCGATCGCGAGCGTGGTGTGCGCCTCGCGCGAGATCGAGCCGAACGACATTGCGCCGGTCGAGAACCGCTTGACGATGTCCTTGGCCGGCTCGACGTCCTCGAGCTTGACCGGCTTGCGCTTGTCGTCCTCGGCGCTCTTGATCCGGAACAGGCCGCGCAGCGTCAACAGACGCTCGGACTGCTCGTTGAGGATCTTGGCGAACGCCCGGTAGCGCTCCTGCGAATTGCCGCGCACTGCATGCTGCAGCGTCGAGACCGATTCCGCGGTCCAGGCGTGGTCCTCGCCGCGGGTGCGGTAGGCATATTCGCCGCCGACATCGAGCGCGCTCTTGTAGATCTGGCCGTCGCCGAACGCGTCGGTGTGGCGACGAACGGTCTCCTCGGCGATCTCGCCGAGGCCGACGCCCTCGATCCTTGTGTGGGTGCCGGCGAAATACTTGGCGACGAAGTCCGCCTTCAGGCCGACCGCGTCGAAGATCTGCGCGCCGCAATAGGACTGGTAGGTCGAGATGCCCATCTTGGACATCACCTTGAGCAGGCCCTTGCCGATCGACTTGATGTAGCGCTTGACGATCTCGTAGTCGTCGAGCGCGCCGGGCAGCCGGTCCTTCATCGCGAGGATGGTTTCGAACGCGAGATAGGGGTTGATCGCTTCGGCGCCGTAGCCGGCGAGGCAGGCGAAGTGATGCACCTCGCGCGGCTCACCGGATTCCACGACGAGGCCGACCGAGGTGCGCAGGCCGGTGCGGATCAGGTGATGATGCACGGCGGCGCAGGCCAAGAGCGACGGGATCGGAATCCGGTCGGTGCCGGTCATGCGGTCCGACAGGATGATGATGTTGATGCCCTCGCGCACCGCGCCCTCGGCGCGCGCGCAGAGCTCGTCGAGCACCTGCTCCATGCCCGCCGCGCCGAAGCCGGCGTGGAAGGTGGTGTCGAGCGTGCGCGACTTGAAGTGGGTCTCGGCGACGTCGGAGATCGAACGGATCTTTTCCAGATCCGCGTCGGTCAGGATCGGCTGCCGCACCTCGAGGCGCTTGGTCGAAGCGACGCCCTGCAGGTCGAACAGGTTCGGCCGCGGCCCGATGATCGAGACGAGGCTCATCACGATTTCCTCGCGGATCGGGTCGATCGGCGGGTTCGTCACCTGCGCGAAGTTCTGCTTGAAGTAGGTGAACAGCTGCTTCGGCTTGTCGGACAGCGCCGAGATCGGCGTGTCGTTGCCCATCGAGCCGGCGGCTTCCTCGCCGGTGGCCGCCATCGGCGTCATCAGGATCGCGATGTCTTCCTGGCTGTAGCCGAACGCCTGCTGGCGATCGAGCAGCGGCAGGTTGGAGCGCACGCCCTTGGCCGGCGCATCCGGCAGCTCCTCGAGCTGGATCTGGGTGCGATGCAGCCAGTCGCTGTAGGGATGGCTCTTGGCGAGGTCGGCCTTGATCTCGTCGTCGGGAATCAGGCGGCCCTGCTCGAGGTCGACGAGCAGCATCTTGCCGGGCTGCAGCCGCCACTTGGTGACGATCTGGTCCTCCGGAATCTTCAGCACGCCCATTTCGGACGCCATCACGATGCGGTCGTCCTTGGTGACGAGATAGCGCGCCGGGCGCAGGCCGTTGCGATCGAGCGTGGCGCCGATCTTGCGGCCGTCGGTGAAGGCGATCGCGGCCGGGCCGTCCCACGGCTCCATCAGCGCGGCATGATATTCGTAGAACGCGCGGCGCTGCTCATCCATCAGCGGATTGCCGGCCCAGGCTTCCGGAATCATCATCATCACGGCGTGGGGCAGCGAGTAACCGCCCTGCACCAGGAATTCGAGCGCGTTGTCGAAGCAGGCGGTGTCGCTCTGGCCTTCATAGGAGATCGGCCAGAGACGGCTGATGTCCTTGCCGTAGAGCTCCGAATGCACGGAAGCCTGCCGCGCCGCCATCCAGTTGACGTTGCCGCGCAGCGTGTTGATTTCGCCGTTATGGGCGATCATCCGGTACGGATGCGCCAGCGACCAGGTCGGGAAGGTGTTGGTCGAGAAGCGTTGATGCACCAGCGCCAGCGCGCTGTCGAAGTCGGCCTCATGCAGGTCGGGATAGTACTTGCCGAGCTGGTCGGCGAGGAACATGCCCTTGTAGATCACGGTGCGGCACGACAGCGAGCACGGATAGTAGCCCGCCATGCCGCGGTCGCGGCGTTGATAGATCGCCTGCGAGATCGACTTGCGCAGGATGTAGAGGTGGCGCTCGAAATCGTCCTCGGTCTTGGCCGCACCATTGCGGCCGATGAAGACCTGCATGTGGTAGGGCTCGGTCGGCTTCACGGTGACGCCGAGCGAGGAATTGTCACTGGGCACGTCTCGCCAGCCGAGCAGCTTGAAGCCCTCGTTCTTGATCTCGTCGGCGATGATGCTCTTGATCACGTTACGCCACGCGGCATCGCGCGGCATGAACAGCGCGCCGATGGCGTATTCGCCGGGCTGCGGCAGCTTGAAGCCGAGCTCCGCGGTCTTGCGCGCGAAGAAGGCGTGCGGGATCTGCACCAGGATGCCGGCGCCGTCACCGGCGCGCGGGTCGGCGCCGACGGCGCCGCGATGCTCGAGGTTGCACAGGATGTTCAGCGCGTCGGAGACGATCTGGTGCGACTTCTGGCCCTTGATGTTGGCGATGAAGCCGACGCCGCAGGAATCCTTTTCCAGGCTCGGATCAAACAGGCCTTCGGCTTCCGGGCGCCAAGTATGCAACTCACGCGCGGGCTCGGCGGCTTTCGAGTCCGCGGTCGCCGACAGCGTTCCTGCCACGATGTTTTCGCGCTCGAATTCCGACCCGCTCATGTGTCCTCTCCCTTTCGTAAGGGCCCCACCGTATTTGGCGCACCTTGGACGTTGCGGCACCCACCGGGCCACCGCTCGTCCGCCGCGAGCCGCATTTTCCTAAATTCAGACGACGGGCGTTTCAACGTCCCCTGAGGGACGGCCCTGCCTGCAGCATTCTCGGAGCTCGGGGCGCCGAGGTCTCGTTGCAATCCCTATGCCGGGATGGCCGCGAAATTGAGACAGCTTTGCTGTCCTAACTACGACCTTGCCAAATTTTTGTCTATCACACAAGCGCGAGGAAGTCCTCGCCCGCATGCTCGGATCGAACGGCTCGGCGGGCCGCGCCGCGCCCCTGATTCGAAGCAAACACGCCGTGATCTGGCCCAAGGAGCGACCAAGGACCGCCGAATTTGAAACTGAAATTTTGCCCCGGGGCAAGCCGGCAAGAGAGCGGGAACGCTCCCAAGGGCGGGCAGACAGGAGTTACGGCGATGAAGTTGTTCACAGGTTCGGTTGCTGCCGCGGCCCTCGCGCTCAGCGCAGCCGCGGCCGAGGCCCAGCTGGCGACGCCCGCCCGGATCGGCAGCCCGCTTTTGGTCAGGGTATCCGACATGGACGGGCCCTATGCCGCCATGCCCGAGGTTCCGCCGCCGCCGCGCTACGGCCGTGTGCCGAGCCTGTTGCCGCCGGTCGAGGTCTACACCGTGCTCCGCGAGAACGGCTATCTGCCGCTTGGCGCGCCCCGGCAGCGCGGGTTCGTCTACACGATCTCGGTGATCGACCAGGGCGGCGACGACGGCCGGCTGGTGATCGATGCCCGCGACGGCCACATCATCCGCTTCACGCCGGCCTCTCGACTCGGCGACAATTATGAAGAGGAAATGAGCGCGACCGACGGTCCCGCCGGGCCGATGCCGCGGCCGATCCAGGCCCGGGTGCCGCGCCCGCCACTCCCGATCCCGCATGTCGCCAGCCGCGTGCCGGTGCCCAAACGCAGCCCGCTCTCGGCCAAGGCCCAGGCTCCGGCCCCGGCTGCCCAGGTTCCGGCGGCGGCAGCTCAGGCTCCCGCCCCGGCGGCTCAGGCCGCCGTCCCGCAGGCGGCCACGCCGCAGCCTGCCCAGGGAGCCGCACCCACGCCGTCCGAGCAAGCCGCAGCTGCCCCGAAGCCGGCCGAGGCCCAGGCTGCGCCGCAAGTCGTCCAGCAAGCTGAGGCTCCGACCGTCGGTCAGGGTGCTCCGCCGCCGGCGCCCGCGATCCTGCCGACTCAGGCGATGCCCAAGGTGCAGGGATTGGAGTGAGATCCGTAGCCCGGATGGAGCGCAGCGAAATCCGGGGACGTCTCGGCGGCAAGACCTTCCCGGATTGCGCTTCGCTCCATCCGGGCTACGAAGGCCTGAACTGGGCCACGGCCCGCCGCAACAAAAAACGCCCCGGTTTCCCGGGGCGTTTTCGCGATCAGCCAATATCTGCTGACGCGGGGTTTGTTGCTCAGGCGGCGACCTTGCCGGCCGAGCCGTCGACGACCTGGGGAGCCTTCTCGCCGCCGCCGATCGGAATGCTGCGGGGCTTCTTGGCCTCGGGAATCTCGCGGACGAGATCGACGTGGAGCAGACCGTTCTCGAGCGAGGCGTTCTTCACCTGCACGAAGTCGGCAAGCTGGAAGACGCGCTCGAATGCGCGGGAGGCGATGCCGCGATAGAGCACTTCGGAGCCGTTGCCGGAATTCTCGTTGGCGCTCTTCTCGCCCTTGATCGTCAGCGTGTTCTCCTTCGCGACGATCGAAAGCTCGGCCTGCGAGAAGCCGGAGACCGCGACGCTGATCCGGTAAGCATTCTCGCCGGTGCGCTCGATGTTGTAGGGGGGATAGCCGGGGCTGCCGTCCGAGGTCACCTGATCGAGCAGGTTGAAGAGGCGGTCGAAGCCGACGGTGGAACGATAAAACGGAGTGAGGTCGTAGCTACGCATAGGAATAGTCCTCCATTGAGCGACTGTTTCAGTTACCCGCCCGCCATCGGGCCGGGCTTAGATGTGTGCAGCCTGATGTTTCGGTTCCGAAACACTGGAAGCGGCCTGCACGGAGGTGATATGGGAGGGGTCACGTCGCGTTCAAGAGGCGGAAACCGCGTCGCATTTTTCGGCGCCGGCGTCCTTGATCTCCACCCTGTCTCACCACTCCGGTCCCCTTCATGACGCTCGTCTCGATTCCCGCCAACCCGGTTCCGGACGACGTTGTCAGTGGCACCATCAAGACACCAGATGGTGCCGAGCTGCGCTTTGCACGCTGGGCGCCGCCGCCCGGCCGCAAGGGCACGGTCTGCGTGTTCGGCGGGCGCGGCGAGATGATCGAAAAATATTTTGAAACCGTGCGCGATCTGCGCGACCGCGGCTTTGCGGTGGCGATGATCGACTGGCGCGGGCAGGGCCACTCGTCGCGGCGGCTGCGCGATCCCCGCAAGGGCTACGTGCGCGACTTCGCCGACTACGAGGTCGACGTCGAGACCTTCGTGCAGCAGGTGGTGCTGCCGGATTGCCCGCCGCCTTATTTCGCGCTGGCGCATTCGATGGGCGGTGCGGTGATGCTGCGCCTCGCGCATGCCGGCAAGCGCTGGTTCGACCGCATGGTGCTGTCGGCGCCGATGATCGACCTGCCGCGCCGCCGCGTGTCGTTCTTCCCGAGCGCGCTGCTCAGGATCATGCGGCTGGCCGGGCAGGGCGGCCGCTACGTTCCCGGCGGCGGCGACGAACTGGTCGGCCTCGCGCCCTTCATCGGCAATCCCGTGACCAGCGATCCGGTGCGCCACGCCCGCAACGCGGCGATCCTGGAGGAAGATCCGACGCTCGGCATCGCGGCGCCGACGATCGCCTGGGCCGACACCGCGTTCACCGCGATGCGCACTTTCCGCGGCATGTCGTATCCGTCCGAAATCCGCCAGCCGATCCTGATGCTGGCGGCGAGCAATGACGAGGTCGTGTCGACGGCCGCGATCGAGGAGTTCGCCTATCACTTGCGCGCCGGCTCGCATCTCGTGATCGCCGGCTCCAAGCACGAAATCCTGCAGGAGCAGGACCGCTACCGCGGCCAATTCTGGGCGGCGTTCGATGCGTTCGTGCCGGGCACGCCGCTGTTCAAGTGAAACATGGCGTTTTCGAGCGAAGTGGATCCCGGTTCGCGTGAAGAAAACGCGTCAAACAAAAATCTAGCGCTGTAGCAGCGCGATGATCCGATCGGGAAAGCGCTTGTCCACGAACAGCGTCCTGACCTCGGCTACGCTGAGATAGCGGTCCTTGCCTTCGCCTTTGCCCATGATGTCGAGCAGCACCGGCCACTCGCCGAGCATCAGGAGCGGATAGTAGCAGTGCAGGATGCCGTAAGACGGCGGATGCTCGTTCTTGGCGCGCTGGAAGTTCGCCGCCATGAAGGTCTTGATCTCGGCGGCCGACAGCCCGCGTTCGACGCTGCCGTCGGGGGCCTTGTAATCCTTGCCGAAGGTCGCGAGCCGCGCAATCTCGTCCTCATGGACCACCGCGTGCTGGTCGAGGATGCGCGAGCCGGCGCCGTGCTTGTCGAGTGGGCCGTTGCGCAACGCGTCGAGAATGGCGCCCTGGAACAGGCTGCGCAGCTGGCTGAAAGGACCGAGGCCGTTGGCGATCTGCGCCACCATGAAGATCTTCGCCCGTGCGGTGAACCCCTCGAACCCGGTCTTGCCGGTTGCGCGTCCGATGGTGCCGGTCAGTTCAGGCAGCGGCACGATATGGCCGCCGACATAGTTGCCGGCGACGAGCGCCCGCAGGAACGGGCAGGGATTGTCAGGGGAAATCTGCGGCGCGGGCGCCCTGCTTGCAGCCGTATCGGACATCAAACCACATCCTGAAAAGCGTCAGCCTAAAAAGCATCCATTACCGGTGGATGAATTCGCTCAGGAGTCGACGGCGAATTTCGATGTGGACGCAACCAGAGCGAGTTTGCCGAACGGCAGGCCGGCTTTCAAGAGGCCGTCGCGATAATGCGCGATGTCGGCCGGGTTCTTCCAGTGGAAATTGCGCAAGTGACGCTCGACCGTCAGCTCGGGATGGTTGGCGAGCAGGGCCTCGGCTGCCTGCGCGGCCTCGTCGGCGCGGCCGAGCTGGGCGAGCGCTGCGGTGCGCACCGCAAGGCACTGCAGATGGTTCGGGTTCAGATACAGCCCCTCGCGCGACCACGACAGCGACGCGTCATATTGCCCGAGCAGATAATGGCTGAACGCGTTCAGCGCCGCCCATTGGTAGCGCGGGTCGCTGTTGCCGCGCTGGACCGCCGTCGAGAACAGATCGACCGCCTTGCGATGGTCGCCGATCACCATGTGGCAGATTCCCAGCACGCCGCGCGCGCCCATGTCGTAGGGGTTGAGCTCGATCGCCCGCTTGATGGCGTCCATCGCGGCTTCGTAGTGGCCCTGCATCGCATGCAGATAGGCCAGCAGCGAAAACGCGAACGAGGAGCGCGGGTCGAGCCGCACGCTGCTCTCGGCCAGGCTGACCGACGAGGCCCACAATTCGCGCGTGCTCGGAATCCAGCCGAACTGGATGCTCTGGATCTGGATCAGCGCCAGATAGGCGCGCGCGATCGACAGCGCGGGGTCGAGCTCGATCGCCTCCTTGAACAACGCGATCGCGGTTTCGCAATCGTCCTTGGTCTGGTGGTAGTAGTGCGACAGCCCCTTCAGGAAGCGATCCCACGCCGTCAGTTCGGCGTTCGGCGAGCGCGCCGGTGCCGAGGCCTCGGCGCGATAGATCTCCTGCGCGACGGCGGCGGAGAGATTCGCGGTGATCTCGTCCTGCATCGCGAACAGGTCGCCCATGTCGCGGTCGTAGCGGCCGGTCCACAGCTGCTCGCCCTTCTCGGGCGCGATGAGTTCGGCGGAGACGCGGATCTTGTTGCCGGCGCGCCGTACCGAACCCTGGATCAGATAGGTTGCGTCGATCTCGCGCGCGATCAGCCGCGTCGAGACGTTCTTGCCCTTGTAGGCGAAGGTCGAGTTGCGGCTCAGCACGCGATAGAAGGATTGCAGCGACAGCGCGTGGATCAGGTCCTCGGTCAGGCCGTCCGAGAAATATTCGTCGGCGCCGCCGCTCAGATTGTCGAACGGCAGCACGCCGACGATTGCGGTCCGGTATTGCCCCGGCAGATGCGGGCCGTCGTCCGGAACCTGCTCCTGAGCATCGGACCCGGCCGGCGCCCAGGTCCAGACATTGACCGGCTCGGCGATGTTCTTGAAACGGTGCGGGCCGGCGTCGACGAGGGTGACGGCAAGCCGCCGTCCCGCTTCGGTGCGGGCCTTGTCCGACACCGCGATGCCGCCCGGCGTTGCCACCGTCTCGAGACGGACCGCGATGTTGACGTCGTCGCCGAACACCTCGTCCTCGTCGGCCATGACGTCGCCCATGTGGACGCCCATTCGGAAGTGCATGGCACGGTCGGCCGGCAGATGTTCGTTGCGCTCGGCCATCAGGGTCTGCATCGCGACTGCGGCCTCGATCGCGCCGATGATGCTCGGAAATTCCAGCAGGAAGCCGTCGCCGGTGTTTTTGACGATACGGCCGCCATGGTTGAGGATGATCGGGTAGATCGCGCTGCGGTGCGCCTTGAACGAGGCATGCGTCCCCGCCTCGTCGGCACCCATCATGCGGGAATAGCCGGCGATGTCAGCGCAAAGAATGGCAGCGAGCCGTCTTTCCATGTCTCCTGTGCCCTGGAATGGCCACTTAGCCGAGGTGACCGAATCCGATACTTACAAGACAGGCCGGGTCCGGCGGAAGCCCGGTTTGCAGGCACCTATAATGCATAGTAGCAGGAATTGGCACGCGACCAACGGATGGTACAGTCGTTTCTCTACTGAATTCGTGTGTCGCTGGGATGGCGCCGGCTGGCCGATCATCCTTTCCGGCCGGTTACTTGCATAGGTTAACGTCGCTGACATGCTGGGAATTCACGAGCTTTGGCTGTTTGTCCTGTCCGGGCTGCTGCTCAACGTCACACCGGGCCCGGATACCGCCTATATCATCGGGCGCACGATTCAGCTCGGATGGCGCGGCGGAGCCGCTGCGGCGATCGGAATCAGCAGCGGCTGCCTGGTCCATGTGCTGGGTGCGGCGATCGGGCTGTCGGCGCTGCTGATGGCCTCTTCGACCGCGTTCCTGGCCGTCAAGCTGGTCGGCGCGGCCTATCTGGTGCTCACCGGTCTGCAGATGCTGCTGGCGCGCGCCAAGCCAATCGCTGACATCACAGGGCAGGGCGGCGAGACCTCGATCTCGCGCGTGTTCTGGCAGGGGGCGCTGACCAATATCCTCAACCCCAAGGTGGCGCTGTTCTTCCTGGCTTTCCTGCCGCAATTCGTGGCGGCCGATTCGCCGCACAAGACGCTCGCCTTCCTGGTGCTCGGGCTGATCTTCATCACCGGCGGCACGCTGTGGTGCCTTGGCCTTGCGGCCTTCGCGGCGCGGGCTGCCGGCCGCATCAGGCAATCGGCCGGCGTGATCGCCTGGATCAACCGCTCGCTCGGCGCGCTCTTCATCTATCTCGGCGTCCGCGTCGCGACGCTGGAGGCGCGCTAGTTCGCGCCTTGGCGCTCTGGCTCTGCCACTCTAGCCGTGGATCTTGAGCAGCGCGCTGCCGGCGAGATAGGTGCCGAGCAGGATCATCGAGATCAGGAACCAGCGGCGGAACACCTCGGGCTGCATCCGTGTGCGAACCGCCTGGCCGATGAACATGCCGGTGAACGACGCCGCCATCGCGACCGCGCCCGGCAGCGCGGTGGCCGCCGTCAGCAGGCCCGAGGCCGTGAGGTTGAAGGCTAGCGCCACGGTCGCGGTGGTGAAGAACACGCCGAGCGCCTGCACCAGTTCGTCCTTCTCCATGCCGATCGCCTGCATGAACGGCATCGAGGGGATGACCTGAACGCCGGTCGCCGCCGAGATCAGCCCGGTGATGACGCCGACGATGCCGCCGATCCATTTCTCGTCGCGCCGCGCGACCTTGAAGCTGAACCGGCTCAGGCCGACGATCGCGTAGATCACCAGCAGCACGCCCAGCACCACGGTGCCGTAGGCCGCGTAAGGCCCGGTCAGCAGCCCGGCATTGATCCAGATCCCGGCCACGGTGCCGAGCATCAGCGGCCACAGCCGCTTGAGGATGTCGCGCAGATAGGGACCGACAAAGGTCTGCCAGATATTGGTGACGATCGCCGGCACGATCACGATCGCAATCGCCTGGCCCGGCGCCATCGTGGTTGCGAGCAGCCCCATCGCGACCGTCGGCAGGCCGAGGCCGACCGTACCCTTGACGAAGCCGGCGAGCAGGAAGGCGAAGGCGATGAAGATCAGGAGATGGTCGACCATGGCGGCACATTGACCGATCGATGCGAACGGCACAATCTGGAGGTTACGGAGTTAGCCTTCGGGTAGTCCGAAGGTACAGGGCGGGAAACGTCATGCGGTTCGACCTGACCGATTTGCAATTGTTCATCGCGGTTTCCGATGCGCGCAGCATCACGCAGGGTGCGGCGCGCGCGAACCTTGCGCTGGCTTCGGCCAGCGAGCGGATCAAGGGCCTCGAGGAGGCGCTCGGCGTCGCGCTGCTCAAGCGCGGCCGCCGCGGCGTCGAACTGACTGCGGCGGGCGAGAGCCTGCTCGGCCACGCCCGCATCGTGATCCACAATGTCGAGGCGCTGCAAAGCGATCTCGCCGCCTATGCCAGCGGCGTGCGCGCCAACGTGCTGCTGCTCGCCAACACCTCGGGCCTGTCGGAGCATCTGCCGCGCGCGCTCGCGGCCTTCCTGCACGAGCATCCCGATATCAGCGTCGACGTCGAGGAGCGCGAGAGCACCGATATCGCGACCGCGATCGCCAGCGGCGCCGCCGATCTCGGCTTCGCCGCGGAACACGCGCTGCCCGACAGCGTCGAGCGCTTCCTGTTCAGCGAGGACCGCCTGATGCTGGTGGCGTCGCGGCGCAGCGATCTCGGCGGCCGCCGCCAGATCGACTTCCAGGAGGTGGTCGGCCGCGATTTCGTCGGGCTCACGGCAACCTCCGCGCTGCAGGTTCATATCTCGCGGCACGCCGCAAAGCTCGGTGCGCGGCTGCGCTTCCGCGCCCGCCTGCGCGGCTTCGATGCGATCTGCCAGATGGTCGCCGCCGATGTCGGCATCGCCGTGATCCCGGAGACCGCGGCGCGGCGCTGCGCGGCGTCGATGCCGATCACGACGATAAGGATCCGCGACGCCTGGGCCAACCGCCGGCTGACGATCTGCGCGCGCAGCTTCAAGGCGCTGCCGCGGGCGGCCAAGCAGCTCGTGGACTATCTGCGCGCCGAAGCGCAGCGCTGACGGCTGGCTCATTTCGTCGTCACCACGCCGGCGTCCTGGATCACCTTCGCCCATTTCCTGATGTCGGCAGCGATGAAGTCGCGGAAATGCTCCGGCGTGTCGCCGGCCAACGTCAGGCCTTGCTCGGCGAGCTTTTGCTTGACCATCGGATCGGCCATCGCCGCGGTGGCGAGCTGGTTCAGCCTGGCGACGATCGCGGGCGGCGTTCCGGCCGGCGCGACCATGCCGTACCAGTTCTCGATAATCAGGTCGGGCATGCCGGCTTCCGCCGTGGTCGGCACGTCGGGCGCGGTCGGCGCGCGTTCGCGGCCGCCGAGCGCGATCGGCCGCAGCGCGCCCGCCTTGATCTGCGGCAGGATCACCGGCAGGTCGAGGAAGGTCATCTGCACCTGCTGACCCAGCAGGTCGTTCACCGCCGGCGCGGCGCCGCGATAGGGCACGTGCACGATGTCGATCTTCGCCGTCAGCTTGAACAATTCGCAGGCGAGATGCGGCAGGCTGCCGGGGCCGGAGGAGGCGAAGTTGAGCTTGCCCGGCTGCGCTTTGGCGAGCGCGACCAGTTCGTTCATGTTCTTCGCCGGCACGTTGGCGGCGACCACCAGCATCTCCGGCACGGTCGCGACCAGCGTCACCGGCGCGAGGTCCTTCAGCGTGTCGTAGGCGACCTTCTCCATGCTCGGGCTGATCGCCAGCGCGCCCGCGCTCGCGATCGCCACCGTGTAGCCGTCGGGCGCGGCCTTCGCGACTGCGTCGGTGCCGAGCACGCCGCCCTGGCCGGCGCGGTTGTCGACGATGACGGGTTGCCTTGCGAGCTCCGAGATCTTCTGCCCGATCACCCGCGCGATGATGTCGTTCGGCCCGCCGGGCGGGAACGGCACGATCAGCCGGAGCGGCTTGGTCGGGAAATCCTGGGCCGAAGCCGTGACGGGCGCGAGAAGCAGGAGAAGGGCTGCCAGCAGCCTGCCGCACATCGTCATGTCGCCCATCCCTGACTTTTCTGGTTGCGGTCAGGATGGGCGCAGATCAGACGCCCGGCAACTCAAGAATCAGGCCAGGAACTCAGGCGTTCAGCAGCTTCATCGCCGCTTCGTGCACGCGCGGGTCGCCGGCCGCGATGATCCGGCCGCCGCTTTGCGCCGGCTTGCCGTCCCAGGTGGTGACGACGCCGCCGGCGCCGGTGACGATCGGGATCAGGCCGGCAATGTCGTAGGGCTTCAGCTCGGTCTCGACCACGAGGTCGAGATGGCCGGCGGCGAGCATGCAATAGGAGTAGCAGTCGCCGCCATAGCGCGACAGGCGCGCCGCGTTCTCGATGCGGCCGAAGCGGGCGCGGTCATCCGGATTCATCAGCAGCGGGCTCGTGGTAAAGACGGTCGCTTCCTTCAGCGAGGCGCAGCGCCGCACCGAGAGCCGCCGTTCGCCCGACGGGCCGGAGTAATGCGCCGAGCCGTTGTCGCCGGAGAAGCGCTCGCCGATATAGGGCTGGTGCATCATGCCGAATACCGGCGTACCTTTGTGCAGCAGCGCGATCAGCGTGCCCCAGATCGGAAAGCCGGCGATGAAGGATTTCGTGCCGTCGATCGGATCGAGCACCCAGACATAGTCGGCGTCCTCGCGCTCATTGCCGAACTCCTCGCCGACGATGCCGTGCTGGGGGAAGTTCGACTTGATCAGCCGCCGCATCACGGCTTCCGCCGCCCGGTCGGCCTCGGTGACCGGATCGAAATCGTTCGAACTCTTGTTGTCGACCGAGAGCGAGGTGCGGAAGAACGGCAGGATGGTTTCGCCGGATGCGGTCGCGAGGCGGCCGATGAAGGCGGTAAAGTCGATGACCGTCACGGCATGTCCCTGAACTGCGCAAACGACGCGGTAGAAATCGGATGCGTTCTGCCTAGCTCAATCCGGCGCGGCCCGCACGATTAACGGAGTGTTATCCAGCCTGACGACGCGGTTCCGGACTTTCGATTTGGCTTCGGATTCGAAAGCGTCCCGGGTCTCGGCCTCGATCACGAAGTTGCGAATTCTGGTATACAAGCTATGCGCGGAGCGCCGACCGATCGGGGCTTCCCTTGTAAGGTATTGATCCTACATACGGAAAGCCGCTCCTGCCGGCCTGTTGCAGTTTCGCCAGACTTTCCAACATTACCCAAGAAATGTTTCGAAAGTTCTTGCGTTTTGTGCAGCGCGGTCGCATATTGTTGCGGTGCGGTAGCGCCTCGCGCTATCGCTGCCCTCCTTGGGCGTTTCCTCCCTAGACTTGGGCCGCTTGTTCATTCAAGCGGCCCTTTTTTCTTGGGCCGTCGTTTCCGCAAGTGAACTGAGAATCCCGTTCGGCGCTTTACCGCGCCGCCAACTTGAATTCCCGGTTCATGACTTCGTCGGGATCGCAGTGCCCGACGAAGGATTGATTACTCCGCAGCCGCCTGGAACGGGCCGAGATCGCCGAACGGGATTTTCGCGAGCGCATCCGCCAGGGCGGCGAAGTCGGCGGCCACCTGCGTGAAGCGCGGCCCGCGCTCGCGGCGCCGCTCATCCATATAGACCGCGCGGTTGAGCTCGATCTGCACGGTGTGCAGGCCGCTCGCCGGGTTGCCGTAATGCTCGGTGATGAAGCCGCCGGCATAGGGCTTGTTGCGGCCGATCGAATAGCCGAGCGAGCTCATGATCTCCTCGACGAGGTCGGGCAACAGCGGCGCGCAGCTGGTGCCGTAGCGGTCGCCGATCACGACGTCGGGCCGGCGCGGCTCGTCGCGCGACACACCGACCGACGGCATCGAGTGGCAGTCGACCACGATCACCGCGCCGAACGCCTGGTGCGCCTTGTTGATCAGCCGGCGCAGCGCGCGGTGATAGGGCTTGTAGAGCACCTCGATCCGGCGCAGTGCCTCGTCGACGTCGAGCCGCTCGCGATAGATCTCCTGGCCGTCGCCGACCACGCGCGGAATGGTGCCGAGGCCGCCGGCCACCCGCATCGAGCGCGTATTGGCAAAGCTCGGCAGCCGCCCGGTGAACATGCGCGGGTCGAGCTCGTAGGGCTCGCGGTTCACATCGACATAGGAGCGCGGGAAATTGACCCGCACGATCGGAAAGCCGCGATCGCTGAGGCCCGCGATCAGCTCGTCCATGAACGAGTCTTCGGAGCGGCGCAGCGACACCACATCGATTCGCGACGCCTCGAGGAATTCGGCCGGATAGATCGAGCCCGAATGCGGGGAATTGAAGATGATGGGCGCGCGCCAGGCCTGCGGCTCAACGATCTCGAACGGGGGCGACAACTCGCCAGCAAATTCGGTCATTCCCTTGGCGCCGTCCCTTGCGTCCGCCTCGCCCCGCAACAACTGAGTCTGCCGGAAAAGCGGAGATTTATGGGCAGACATTGTCGGTAATCGCGATCATTCTGCCAAGTGAAAAGAGTGTGGTTTCAGCTGGAACGCGTCTTAAAAGCAGCAAATGCGGCCCCCGGTTGATTCGATGTCCGGTTCAGTCCACAAATGGGTGGCGCGCATTTGCCGCTGGCTTGACGCAAATTTCACCCGAAATTTACCGTCTGTCGGGCTAACTGTTCGGACTGCCCCTCAAGCCGGATTCGACGATTCCTGCCATGCCGAAAATACTTCTCGCCGAAGACGACACCGATATGCGCCGCTTCCTGGTCAAGGCGCTCGAAAACGCGGGTTTCAAGGTCTCGCCGCACGACAACGGCATGTCGGCCTACCAGCGGCTGCGCGAGGAGCCGTTCGAAATGCTGCTCACCGACATCGTGATGCCCGAGATGGACGGCATCGAGCTGGCGCGCCGTGCCTCGGAACTCGATCCCGATATCAAGATCATGTTCATCACCGGCTTTGCCGCGGTGGCCCTCAATTCCGATTCGGAGGCGCCGAAAAACGCCAAGGTGCTGGCCAAGCCCGTGCACCTCAGGGAATTGGTTAGCGAAGTGAACAAGTTGCTGGCGGCCTGATTCGCCAAAAAACCTTCACTTTGTATCCTTGCCTGCCCCGCCGCCGTCCGTTATAGGGACCCGATCCAAATACGCTTTGGGTGCGTAGCTCAGCGGGAGAGCACTACCTTGACATGGTAGGGGTCACAGGTTCGATCCCTGTCGCACCCACCATCGCTTTCAATGACTTAGCGGTGGTCATTTGTTTCCTCATTTTCTGTGGCCCAAGCTTCGCCCAGAGAATCCGGTTCGGGCTTCGTTCAGGTGATCGGGCGAGTGATGCCCGTAAACCTTTTCGATGATCTTCTCCGACACGCCGGTGAAGCCTGAGACCTGTCGCGTCGATACGCCGTTCTGCAGCAGCCAGGTGATGCACGTGTGCTTGAGCACGTGCGGAGTGATGTCTTCGAGGCCGGCTAGCTCTGTAGCGCGTGCCCATCCTGTCCGTTCCTTGAGAATGAGGCGGCCGGCGTACTCGACTGGTCCATTCGTCGTAAGCCGGCGCCATCGCTTCAGGTGTGGCAGCAGTCGATCGGGAATCGGCGCCGGGACGCGCCGCTTGTTGGTGTCAGCTTCGCCCTGGCCCCGACGATAGAGTACGCCGCGATCGAGATCGAACCAGCCGCCCTTCGAGTTCACGCCCCAGCGCATCATCAGATTCGCCTCGTGGCGCGTGCCGGTGTAAACGCCGATCAGAATGAAGCGCGCAACGTGGTAGGAGGGTTGATGCGTCCGGCCCCACTTTACCGGCTTGCGCGATTTGATGTCGCACGCGACGCACGTGATTCCCAATGCGCCGGCGATCAATGCTGCGGCTTCGCGGCGCTCGAGCCAGCGGTGCCGAGGCTCGCTGTCGTCTGGCAACGGCACCTTAATAGGCTGGGATAGTTTGCGCTCGTCGTAAGCGAAGGTCAGGGCTGCGCTGAGAGTGACGAGTTCTCGGCGCGCCGTGCTCTCCTTCACTTTTCGGCCGAGTTGTCCAGCCATGCGCAGCTCTGTGTAGGAGCGGCACGTGTCAGCGTTAACGTCCCAGCATGTTCCGGTGCCGAAGTGCTTCAGCAGTGGCACCATGTGATAGCCAACGAGTTCAGGATGCGCGAGCTTTGGCGCCTTGTTGGCGCCGTAGTAGGCAAGCACGTCGGCCAAAGCTACCTCTGCAGGGTGACTATTCTGCCAGTCTGGCCGGTGCTTACGGGCAATGTGCTCGGCGAGGGCTTTTTCAGCGCCTCGGCGATTGTCTGAGCTGCAACCAGTGCCGACCTCGCCTTTTCCGTCGAGGATAACCCAGACCGGCTCGCGGCCCCGTCGTTCTCTAAGGTAGAGGCGGGCACCTTTCGACTTTCTCGACATAGCTCCCTCATCTGCTTGATACCGGCCAGGGTGACGTACTGCTTGCCGGCCACGCGCTCACATTCGAGGCGGCCGCGCGAGATCTCGCGCCGCAAGCCGCTCGCTGTCATTGAGCCATCAGGATATGCGAGGCGCGCCGCAACATCGAGGCGCAGTGGCGTATTCAAATCAATTGCAGCAAGGTCGATCTGCAGCGCCTTTTCAGGAGCTCCACTTGGGACAGTCTGTCGCTTCAACACGACCAATCTCCAACACAATCGTCCTCTCGATTTGTTGGCCTTCCGAACTCCCCGGCGTCATCCCGTCAGAAACGGTTCGCAGTCGGTACTGTTTCTGACGTAGCTGAGGAGAGATTGCGTCAGGAGGGTTGCCTCCAGTTTGCCCACGCAATCGTCCCTCTGCACTCTCGCGACTCGCAGGGATCAGCAAGCATCCTAGCAGACCCATCGGAAGGGGGGAACGCCCCCCGTCCCCCCTTCCTGTGAGCAAAGTGAGCTTCCTCCCAAAACCCTCGACAATTGTCTTGACTGAGATGATCTGGCCGCCATCTCGCCGTCCCATCCCTACTCTGTGCCTGCGCAAATTTGCGCAGGCACAGGAGGAAATTCCGCCATTTGGCGGAATTTCGCACGCGGCTCCTAAACTTCGCAATCTGCGAACATTTCAAGCTGCAACGCTCAAACACCCATCCAGCTCGCCGGCCATCACTCCGATGTCGAAGGTCAGGGCGAAGTTCAAATCGTCGCCCCAGTCTTCTGTGCGCTGGCTGAGCTTTCGGGCGGCGCGCGCCTTCGCCGCCAGGCCCTCAAAGGAAACGGGTTGCAAATCGGCCAGGTCTGCGACGATCTCTTCGATGCGTTCCTTCGTCTGGAACGCCGCGTCGCCGACGTCGTCAATCTCGAGCCGCCGCGCCGCGTTGTCTCTTCTGCTCTTCCACACCCTTCTCGCTTCCGTAACCTCACTCATCGCCAGCTTTAGATCTCGATTTGGGTCGCTCAGCCTGAGGGCTTCCCTCGTCGAATCTTCTTCGGCGTCCCACCATAGCCTTTGCCAGCGCTGATACTCTGCGTCACTGCCGACCGTTACGTCTCGCATCTCGGGCTTGGGATTTCGGCTGTCCCAACGACGCAGGACCCGTTCGGCTTTGGTGCGACGCTCCTCGATCGATACCAGCAACCGCTCCGTCTCGATCAATTCGCTCACAAGGGCGAGAATCGGATCAGGAACGGGGGCTGCCGCGATCGAGGGCGCGGGCAGTGTGGCGAGGGGCAGCAGCGCGGCGATTGAACTCATAACGCTTCTCCTGGTTACGCCCGACACAGACTGTGCGGGTGCGCGACCTTCGCCCCGCGATGCGACGTTCTTTTGATGTGCCATGAAGAATGGGCTCTCGGTTTTCGGCTTATCAGGGCCGTCGCCGGTGGCGGACCGGCAGCCGGGAGCTGATAACCAGCCGAGAGACTGGCGGCGGCGCTTTTACCCTTTCGGGCTGGACATGGCGCGGCCCTCCCGGCCATAATGGCCAGGTCGGAGCGCACGCCAATGCGCTACCACTTCAGCCGCCGTCATCCCGACGCCAATCGGGACGCATGCTGACCAGGCATGGTGCGGCTATATCTCGGTCCGGGTTATCAGGCCCACGGAACAGAATCGTTGATTTGCAGCCGGTTGCCAAGCCCCCTTTTGGGGCAAGGCGTAGCTGTGCTTAAATAGTCGGGTGCAGCAGAGCTGACCCCCTACCCAGGGCCTCGCCGCGTGAAATCGGCGGGGCCTTTCCAACCGGCCGCTGCCCGCACGTCCTCGATCGAGGACCTGGCGATAAACTGCAGCTCCAGCTTCATCGCTTCCATGTCGCCGCGCTCCTTCGCGTCCCATGCGCGCTTCATCGCTTCGCGGCGCTCGGCACAGCGACAGGTCATTTGCCCAGCTTCGGGTTGGGCTTGAATTTTTCGATTTGGCCGACGACTACGCCGCCGAGATTGTTGTTCGGATCTGCGAGCGTGCCGGTGTTGCGTGCCTTCTTCCAGTTGGCGCTGCCGTGCACCAGGATCTCGGGCTTCTTGCCCAGGAGGTCGCTAGCCTTCTTCAGGGGAGCCGGGCTGCCATCCTTGGTGATGAAAGCTCTCCGGACGTTCTGTTGCGAGGAGTCGACCGTGACGCCGGTAAAAACCTGAGCCTCGCCCATCTCGATCCGCTTGCTCATGTCAACGAAGGGAGCGGCCGCGGGGAAGCTGACTTTTCCCGGCGCGAAAGCCGCCGGCGTGTACCTGAACTTCGGTTGCTGCTGAACCTGGACGTTGGTGATGTTGTTGCCCCAGCAGTCGTCGATCGTTCTGCTCATGCTGACCGTCACATCGTCGGCGACATAGTAGCCGTTCACCGGAAGGATTGCGTTTGGATCGCTGTAGCCGGAAGGCCAGTAACTCGACAACGCCTTCTTGGTGAGATTCACATCGTCAAAAGAGATCCACATCCGGCAGGCACTCGACGTCCTGTGTCCTTCTGTGTCGTTCAACGTACCGAAGGTGGTTCCGTCGCTGAGAACGCCGTCCGTAGAGCAGGAATTCGTCAGGTCGATCGAAAGCAGCAGGTGATGCCACTCATCCGGCGTCACCTTCTGACCGCCACCGAGCGCCGCGCTGCTCATGAGCTCTCCGAACGACAGTTCGCCGACATTACCGGCGGGCACCGTCCGGAACGTCTCCGGACGATAGCCCATGACAACCTCGGCATTGCTCTCGTATGTGTCTGTGTTCGTGATGTCGTTGAATGGCAGCACTGACGGCTTGTGCTCGAGGTCGCAAATCGACCCGTCGCCAGGAGCATGATTGTTGACCGGCGGCGTGCACTCGGCGGTGGCCGTCACTGTACCGTAGAGTCCCATCGCAGCCGGCCTATCCGTCGTCTTGATCGCGGGCCAGGCGCCTTCGAACGAAGCGAGATTGTTGCTCGGCATCACGATGTTCACGGAGAGCTTCGGAACGTCACCGCTGCAATCGATGCCGATGTAGGATGGATCGATATTTCGAGTCTCATCATTGAAGACGTAGTAGGCTACTTGTTCCGGCTGCGCTGGAGTCGTCGGGCCATTCTGTCGCCACCCGCATATGCTGGTGTCCCAGATGTAGTTTGTAATCGCCGGTATCGTGCCGACTTCCCTGAAAGCAACATCGAACTTGCGAGCTGTGCGGGGTGAGCCAAACACCGCAATCGGCACGATGCCTGTCAACGGCGCGCGATCTATGCCGCTGTCCCTCCACGCCTCGAACTCCGCTTTCGCCGCCGCCAGAGATTCCGCGGGCGCGCGAAACCAGATAGACCAGAGCATCTTCTTCGAAGGCGGTACAATTTGCGGGATCTCAATGAAGCTCTCATCGGAGAACTCGACGGCGAGCGAGCCGAAATTCACATTGACGATGTTCTGCAGTGGATCGAGCCGCCAGGGCGGATTGATCTGACCGGGACTATAAGACCTGTCCGGCATTTCGGCGGCATCGATCAACGGCTGGTTGTTGTAGGAGATCGCATAGACCTGATCCGCGTCGCGGAAGGCACGCTTTTGCACGAACTCGAAGTCTAGATATTGCTCCTTGTCCTTGGTGGAGGCCTTCTTTTGATAGTCCTCCTTTGGGATCACGCCACCTTCTGGATAATCGTCGTCGACCGTGGTTTCATAATTCACGATGCGCCGCACAGCGACCTTGCGGCCCATGTTCTCGGCGCTGTTGTCGAATGAATGATAGATCACCTGATCGGCGTCCTGAATCTTGATCCGGTCGATCGTGTCGACCTCGAACCAGACCGACGGCTTGTCGGGATCCTCCTCGTCCGGCGGGATGATCTTGCGCGTCGTGGTTTCACGCGACGGGTTCGGGACCTTGCCTGTGTCGTCCATGTACCACTTCAGGCGAACATTGGTTTGCTTCCAGTCCGGTCCGCCGCCCTCGACCAATTTGAAGTACTCGGAGCGCTCGATGTCGAGATAGGCGCTCGGCTCGTCGACAACCTGTCCCGTCTCGTCGAGCGTCTTGCCAATCACACGGAAGATATGGGTCTTGCGCTCGTCGTCAGCCATTGTCGTCCGCGCCCTTGACAAGCTTCAACTTCGGCTGAGCGAGGGTATCCAAATTTATACTCCCTTGTTCTGGCGTCAGGCTGCTGAGCAGCGTTTGCCCGCGGTCGGCGATGCCCAGCATCGCTTGCCCCACGGTCCGGATGTTTTCCAGCATGCCCTGGACGGCCGCGCGCTGAGTGGTGAGGGTCTCAACCACGGTCGCCTCATCGTGGGCGGACAGAGCGATGATGTATTTGATTGCTTCGCCAGCGCGGTCCCAGTTCGGCACCGGCTCCTTGCGCCGCCCCCCCAGTCGATTGATCCGATCCGAAAACTTGCCCATCACCGACGACCTCTGCTCGGTTGCCGGCCGGACGCCGATAGGCGCTCGAGCGCCAATTCGCGGCTCAGCTGGTCGACGACGCTCGGCGGCGCGAGCAGACCTGAAACCGTCTTCCCGGAGGGCAGGTGCAGATGGACCGGATGCAGCTGGCCGCCGGCCGCCGGGCGCGCCGCGACCACACCGCCGCCAGCGAAAGCAAAGCGCGGCGGATCGAAAGCCAGTCTCTGCGACAGCGAGTCGACGACACCACCGAGCGAGAAGCCGCGCGGCTTCATGCCAAAGCTCTCAAAGACCCGGCCAAGATCGCCGCGGAAACGACGCAGCAGCTCGAGGAATTCGAACACGCCCGGCTGCCGCACGACGTGGGCCGGCTGAACGTATTCACCGTGGCTCAACCAGGCGGGGATCGAATCCGAGGTGCCGGTGCCGGGCCCAGACACCGGACCGCCAGGCGCGTAGCCTCTGGGCATGACGCCGAAGCTCGCGAACACGCGTTTCAGATCGCCGCCGACGGCGCGCAGCTGCTCCATGAAGGCGAACACGCCGGGCTGCCGCACGACGTGGGCGGGCTGGACATATTCGCCATTGCTCAGCCAGGCAGGGACCGAATCCGAGGTGCCAGTGCCCGGGCCCGACACGGGGCCGCCACCGGCGAGCTCCGCGGCGCCGCCGCCGACCAGGCCGCCGCCCGCGAAACCCGACACCGCGTCGCCGATCGAGGACGCGGCGCTCTTGATCGCCTCGATCGCCGACAAAACCCTTTGGACGATTCCGCTGAAGACCGACCCGATCGATTGCGCAATGCCGTCGAACGCGCCAGAGATTTGACCAGCGAGCGCGGAGGCGCCCTGTTGGATCATCGACCATGCCGACTGTGCGCTGGTCGTGATCGAGGTCCAGGCCGATTGCGCACCCTGGCTGATCGTGCTCCATGCGGATGCCAGACCGCCCGCGACCGCTGAGGCGCCATTCGTGATCGCGCTCCAGGCGCTGGTCGCGGCATTCGCGATCGCGCTGAAGGCGCTCTGGGCCGCGTCACCGTTGATGGCCGAGGAAACCAGATCGCCGATCCCGGAGAACGCCCCCGAGATCGCGCCGGTCAGGCCGGCAACCCCGCTCCGGATCGATTGCCAGGCGCGCTGGGCGGCATCCGCGATCTGATTCCACACCGGCCCGAGCGCGCTGCCAAGGCCCGCTACGCCGTTCTGGATGGCTTGCCAGGCCGTCTGCGCGGCACCGGTGATATCGTTCCACGTGAGCCGCGCGCCTTGCGATAGGGCATTCCAGAGAGCCTGCAGGCCGCCTGCGACGGCCGAGGCTCCATTCGTGATCGCGCTCCAGGCACCGGTCGCCGCCCCACCGATGGCGCTGAACGCACGCTGCGCCGCCTCGCTGTTGATCGCTCGCGACACGAGGTCGCCCATCCCGGAGAATGCCCCTGAGATCGCGCCGGCCAGGCTGGAGACGCCGTTCTTGATCGCGTCCCACGCGCCCTGCGCACCCTGCGAGATCAGGCTCCAGATCGGACGGAGGCCTTCCGCGACGGATTGAGCAAGGTTCTGGATGCCCTGCCAGGCCGCCTGGGCGCCGCGGGTGATGTCGTTCCAGGTGAGCCGCGCGCCTTCGCTGACCGCCGTCCAGACCGCGGAGAACGCATTGCCGATCGCACGCGCCACGTCGCCAAACTGGCGCGGCAGCTCGCCGATCGCCGCGCCCAGCCGGCTGGCAAAACTCTTCGCGTCCGCGATGACACCAAGCAGCTTCTGCTTGATCGCCTCCGACATGCTGGAGATCCCGTCGACGAGGGCCTGCCCAACCGAGCTTCGCCCGGGCCCGCCGGTGAGCGCGTCGAAGACTTGCTTCGCGTCAAGCTTCACCTTCTCCAGCGCCTCCGACAGATTGCGCGGGTGCTGCAGCAGATCCTTGAACTTGGCGTCGGTCGAGGTGGCCGCGCTTCCCAGGCTGTCCTTGAAGCGGTCGAGCGAAATCGGAAACTTGTCGATCTGGTTCGCCAGTTCCGCCGCGCTTACGTTCGAGCCGGTGAGGAGCCTGCTGAGATCGCGCGCAGCGGCCGGCGCGACATCGCTGATCTTGCGCAGCATGTCTCCGGTCACTTCGCCTTTCTTGGTCGCCTCGCTGAAGAAATCGTTGACCGCTTTTGCCGCTTGCTCGGTGTCGGCGCCGCCAAGCCGGAGACGCTCAAACAATTGCCTCACCGCGCGGAGTGTGTCGCTCGTGCTCGGCCCCAGCGCATCCGTGAGCTGCCCGAACTTGGTGAGCGACTCGACCGCGGGAGAGAGCTGCTCGGGCAGCGCGCCGACTTGCCTCGACATGTTTTGAAGACCGGAGGCGAGCTTATCGCCAGCACCGGCGCCCGCGAGACCGGTCAGTCGATCCCTGAGCTTGTCCGTCGCCTCGTTGGCTTTCGCGCCCTGCAGCGCGATCTCGCCGATCGCGGCCGCAATCGTGCCGATCGTCGCGGCGACGCCGCTTAGCCTTGCAAAGGCCGTCAGGCCCTGCCCAACGCTCTGAACGCCGGAGGCGCTTGACGTGACGCCGCTGTTGAAGCGCTGAAACAGATCGTTGAGGCTGCCGAACGTGCTGCTGAACAAATTGCCGACCTGGCTCAATCCGCTCGCGGTCGTCGTCAACTGGTTGACGGCGCTGCTGGCGGCGAGGATCCGCTCCTTCATTTCGTCGACCGAGACACCGGCGCGCCTCGCTGTCGCCTCGATCGTTCTCAGGCTCGGCAGTTGAAGCGCCTGGTCGGCTTGCTTGACGGAGTTTGCGAGGCCGCTAAACGTCTGCTCGCCCTGCTGGCCGATATCCTGCAGGTCCTTCTTGATATCGCTGGCGCCATCAAGCGCGATGCGCTGTTTGATCGTATCGGCCATAACTCATCCTTCCTTGATATGTCTGTCGTAGAGCGCGGGAAACGAAGTTGCGGCGGTGCGCACCGCTGCCGAGGTCGCAAACTTCTTGCTGATCTGAACCGCGGGCACGCCTACGAACACGGGCAACGGACGCGTCTTCTGTTTGGCGTAGGCGCCGCGTGCTCGGCGACCCTTGCGGGAGTTTGCAGCCGACGGCAGGGCGAGCACGCCGCCGGCGGGACCAACCGGAACATCGGCGACGAGAAGCGGGTTGCCGCCGGCGCGGATCACCAGGCGAAGCGGTCCGACGCTCTGGGCAAATTGCTTTGGCGTCAAACGGCGGCCGCCGGCCGCGAGTGGCAGGTTCGCCTCGATCGGCAGCCAGAGCCGCGGGTGCCCCTGAATGGTCGCGCCGTTTTCGAACACGCCGGCATGGGGGACCTTGTGCGAGATGAACGCGGCCGGGCTCATCGAATCCGCACCGCGCGGGTAGACGGTAGCGCGGAGCGCGTTCTGCCATTTCGACGAGAAACCGGCGCTCGCGATACTCTGCCGGCCGGCTCCCTTCGCCATGTCGGCGGTGTCGCGCATCGCCGCCGTCGCAGCCTTCGCGATCGGCTTCGTGACGTTTGCGAAGATCGTCTCGGCGAACTCGCCCGGCTTGTAGCTGAAAGTCAGCTTCATTGGAGCCCCCTTCTGCCTAGAGATTTCCTCCTCCGGCCGGAGTCGGAGAGCCGGAGGAGGTTTTCCCTGCAACGCGTCGCCAGGATCGGAGAGCTGGCTTCGACTTGCCCCCGTTGCGCAAAGGCGCGGGAATTCCACAATCACGCGCGAGCGTCAGCTGTCCGCTGAAGCGTTTAACCGCCTATAGGTTTCGACGATCGAGGCAGCCATGGCGCCAGCGCGCTGCTCATCATTCATGTTGCCGAGGTCGCCGCTGTTGTCCGCGCCAACCTGCGGGTTTGCAATCGCGTTCATCGCGGCGAAGAAGGGATTGCTCGCCCGCAGATCCTCGACCGGCGACGCCGCCAGCATCGTCGCAACGTCGCTCGGCGCAATGTTAGTCTTGAACGCAAGGTGGTTGGCCAGGTCAGCGCGCCCCTTGGCCTCCGTGCAGGAGAGGATGGCACTGATGCGATCGCGCTCCAGGCTGGCGCCTTCCTTTAGACCTTCGGCCTTGCCGGCCGCGTGTCCTTCGGCGAGCCCCTCCGCCTTACCGGTTTTGTGACCCTCGGCGATCAGGTGGTTCCTGATGATCGCATCCGGCTGCTGCAGTTGCGGCGCTTTCGACATCACCGCCCCCCTTTCTGTTTGTGTGTCCGGTACGCTTCCACGATGGACGCCGCCATCGCGTCGGCCTGACCATGGGTCGGTTCCGACGCGGTCGGCTCCGACGCCGCCATAAACTGGCGGTACGTCGCCATGATTGACGCTGCAAGCGCGGCAGCGGCGGCATCTTCATTCGCAGCACTGAGTGGTGGCCTAGTCATGTTTGACATCCTCCTCGTTCACCGTTGAGCCGCCGGCGGCATATCGTCGGCCAGGCCGAGCACCGCGCGCGGATCCGCATCCGGCCGGAACAGCACCAAAGCTCCCGCTGCTTTCGCGCCCCGCACCAGCGCGCATTCCTCGCGCTCGACGGCGAGCGCGTCACGCTCGGCCTCGCCGACCAGCCTGGCGCGATCCGCGTCCGAGAGCGCCGCGTCATCATCCGCCACCGCCTCGATCGCAGCCTTCGCCGCGGCGATCATCTGGTCGCGGAATAGGTGCGCGATGAGCGGCAACGCATCGCCCGTCTCGAATTTGATACGACCGACGACTGGAAAGAATTCCAGGTACTTGAACATCGGCCACTTCACGTCGGCGCCGCGCTCGATCGCATCGAACGCATCCGGAGCGCCGAGCTTGGCCAGATCATTGATCCGTTCGATCTCGCGCTGCAGGACGATGTCGCTCCGCAGCGGCGCCGCGCGAAATTTGTCGGCATTGGCGCGCAGCTCGCGAATCCGGCGCCGGCGTCCTTCGATCGCTTCGATCCAAGTTTCATTTTTCGCCAACCGGGGCTGCTCCACGGGCTTGCCCAGGAGGCTTGCCACGATGCCCTTGAAGGCGGCCTTGGCGTAGTTTTCGAGATTCCGCAACAGGACACCGGTCTGCGAGATCGTCGCTGAAAGCAACTCGGCGCGTGGCCGCAGGCTCTCGATCTCCGCGTTGGCCTCGGCGATCTGGCGATCGAGCTTGGCGATGTGCAATTGCTCGAGTTCGATGCCCCTGGACACCGCCACTCTCAGCTCCGCTACGCGTTTCGCGGCCTCTTCCCGCCGCTCGCACACTCGATGGACTTGATCCTCGATGACCCGTGACGCTGCAACGGCTTCGCCATGCTCGAGCTGGAACGCCCTCACGATCGCAGTCACCGCGCTCGGCTGGCCCTTGAAGGCCTGCGGCAATTCCGAGCCCAGTTCACCCATGGTCCTGATCGTCGACATTCGGAACACCCCTCTCTCGCCTCAACTGCCGCGACGGTCGTTCGGAGCGTTGGTCATTTCAAACTGACCAACTATTTTCCTGATGCGCTCGGCACTTAGCGGACGGTCGACCACCTTCAGTATCTGCCAAAAAGCGCCTTTCTCGGTGCCGGCGATTCGCGCCGGGCACGTCTGTGCCGATCGATCGCGAAGCCAGGCGGTCGATGCGTAGCGGTTGAGCCCGGCTGCGATCTCGTGCGCGGCATCGAGGTCGGCTCGATTGTGAAAAAACCGGCTTCGCACGCCCACGATCAACGCATCGCGCTCGGCAAATCGCGGCACGTCTCGGCGCAGCGCTGCCGCTACGGCGCGCCGCTGCTCGAGCGTCAGCTCCTCGCCGGCCTCGATGGCCTCGACGATACGCTGCAACTCGCTCGCTGGCGTGCTCACGGCTGCGGCCTTTCGTTCTCAATGCGGCTCCGCACCGCGTCGAACCCCGAAAGCAGTATCTGCAGGACCTCACTCTCCGGCATGCCGAAATTGGCGGCGAGCGCGGCGGCCATCTCCGAAAGACCGCCCTCGATGGCGGATAGAACGCGACTACCGACGTTCGACAACTCGGCACGAACTGCCGCGGCATCGACGTAGCACCCGGCACGCGCGGCCTCCTCCGCGGCGCGTCGGCGGTTCTCGCGCTGCAAACCCTCCAGGCGCTCGCGCTTGAAATCATCGTCGAGGGATGATCTGCCCGGCGGAACGTCGATCAGCGACGGGTTAGCCGTAGGTGGTGCGAAGGGCATCTCGTCGAGATTGGCCCTGCCGTTGGCCATTCGCTGCGTGACGTCCAGCCGCGCCCTCAGCTGTTCGGTCGCAAGCTCGACGTTGATCCTCGCCCGATGCCCGGTGCCGACCAGCGCGTCAGCGCCGATCTTGCCTTCGGCGATCCACTGCGACACGCGCGCCGGCGACACGTTTCGCAGAAGAGAAAAATTTTTCTTCGACAGCGTCCTCATCAAGCGCCCGCCTGAATTTCACCCTGTCGGTGAATTTCACGCCCCCTAAATTTCAGCCTTTCAAAAACCCAGCATGACTGGAGAACCCGAGCGCGTAGTCCGCCCGCATTTGCGGTCAATCGGGGAAGGACCCGCGCACGGCGCGAGAAACGGTCGGCAATCTGTACCGTTTCTCCAAAACTGTTCGTGTTGAGGACCAGTTTCCGACAGCTGAATCTTCTCTGCGAGGGTTTGCGATAGTTTGGAGAAGGTTTGGAGAGGGTTCGAATAGCGGAATACGTTAATGATGGCCGATGGATGGGCGAGAAATAGCGAGGGTACGAGGGTTTTGCCCCTATACGCGCATAGCCAAGGTCACTCCAATATTCCCTGATAAACCGACCACATATGTGCGCCGTCGCCCCTCCTCGAATTCTTATACGCGCGCGCGAAAACCCTCGAACCCTCGCGCAGGAGAGGCCAACATCCTGATGGAATTTACAAATCTTACTAGCGAGAGTTTTTGCAAACTCTCGCCAAACCATCGCAAACCATCGGTGCCATTTCAGCAACACCTCAATGGGAGGAATGTCGGGAGGATGGCGGGAGCTTAGGTGGTTGCGACCCGCTCTAAAAAAGATTGATGGATCAATGCTGGTGGGAGCTTGATCAAGTTTTGGGAAGAATGGGAGCTTCTCTACGCATGCATAGAGGCTTTCAATTATCCTTGGACCACATCGCGCGCGCACACATGCATGCATGCGTACGCGCGAGAATAAGCTCCCATATCCTCCCACGCGTTGATTTTGCTGCGGTTTAAAGCTCCCACCGCTATCTTCCCATGGGAGCTTATAAGCTCCCAGAAGATATGAAACCGGCCCTTTCACGACTTGCCGCCGACGTCGATGAGCCGAATCCCGACGAACCAAACCAGATTCGAGGTGTGGCGCTTATAACCTAGTCTCATGAGTCGAAGGGTGAAGCTTTTGTGCGAGAGCGGTTCGGCGCCACTGTTGATGCTGAACGCGCGATAAGCTTCGTACAGCACCATTGACCGCACACGGTGGCCAACGTCGAGGACGACGCATCTCTTCAGAAATTGATCCACTGTTGCGTCATCGTCGCCAGGAGCGGATGCCACTGCACCTCGCTTAGGCCTCTTGCAAACTGGAGACAGAATCTCGGATAGAAACTGCTGCCGGGCGTTCTCACCCGCGGCTGCCCACGTCACGCGAAGCAGATCAATTTCCGCCTTCGTTGTGCGCCGGCGAGCCTGAGTTTTTCGCGAGGGTTGCGGGAGCTTGGCTGGGCCCGCCCCGAGGGGGGCGCGGGGGAGGGCGCTCGCGGTCATGACTGCCCGCCTTCTGCGCCCAAGAAACGCCCATGAATGGCACGATTCAAACATGAACGAACAGGAACATTCGAGGCTTCGCCCGAGTGGATTTCCCTGTAGTTTCCGTCAACGCGCTGCGTTGACATGGTAGGGGTCACAGGTTCGATCCCTGTCGCACCCACCATCCTTCGCTCGCGCAGCGAGAGAAGGATGCCGCGCCGAAGCCCGACGGGCGGAGGCGGGCTTGTGGCCGCGAGCTTCGGCTCGGCAGGCCACGCGTCACAACGACGAAGTCGTGGTTTCTGCTTCAACCTGTCAAACAGCGCGATGTCATCCGCGCAGGCGGGTATTCCAGAGACAGCAGTGTTTGAACCGAGGGGCCGCGGCTCCCTCCAGGCGTCGTCCCTGCCTGGTGCGCAATTGCGCACGGGAGCAGGAACCCATACTCCGCGGCGGATGCTGTTGAAGGGATTCGTCGTTCAGTCATTGCGCAACAGACACCTTCGGTGGTTATGGGTCCCTGCTTTCGCAGGGACGACACTGAGTGTGCGGCACTGCCGGCGAGTCATACGCCCGCATTCGCGTGACATCGTTTTGTCCGAGCTTGGCCGCCGCTATGGCAGGCGGTCGGACGGAAGCCGGTAGCGCCACGTTTCGCCGGCGAGCACCCCGCGCTGTCGACGCACAACGGAGGGCCATTCGGAGCGAACCATGCTCAGCACCGCAGCATCGGCGGACGGACCTTCATCGGCGGCAAAATATGCGCGAAGCCTTCCTTCGCAGCGGAAGCCGAGGGCGGCGTAGAGATCAAGCATGTGCCTCAGGCGCCAGTCCAGATGCAGCTCGGTCCGCTCGACGTCGAGCACCTCGAATGCATACCGCGTCATGAGATGTGCAACGTGACTGACGAGCATGGCCTCGTCCAGTCGTCCGATGCTCCAGATGGGGGCGAACGTAGCCCGCTTTTCGTGCCGGTCGATCGCGCCGAATCCGGAAACGCCGAGCAGGTCTCCCGATCCCGCGGCCTCGATTGCGAACGCGGCTGCGGTGTCGACCTGGTCCCGGGCCACCGCCAGGCGCGCGGTGTTCGGCCGGTCAGATGTGCCGCGATCGAGCCGTCGCAGCACGGCCGCCTCGCGAAGCTGCTGCGCGCGCGATGACTCCGGGCCGGTGATCCTGGTCAACAGGATGCGGTCGGTGGCGAGGCTCGCATGGTTGCTCGACGGGTACATGCCCTATTGACGCACCCGATCAGCATGCCGTCAAATGACCGGAACGCCAGTTCATATGCAAATTGGTTATGCCCCTGAATCCAAGACATATCGACCTGTTTCGAGAGGTCGTGCGCCACAACGGAATCACGAAGGCCGCCTTGAGCCTTCGGGTGGGCAGCCTTTCATCAGCCGCGCGATCGCACGTCTCGAGCGCGAGATCGGTTTTGCGTTGTTCGAACGCGGGCGAGGCGGCGTCACGCTGACGCCGGAAGGCGAGATATTCCTGCGCGAGGTCGAGAGAAACCAGGCCGGCCTCGAGTATCTGGCGCGCGCCGCGCGTGGCATTCGCGAGCGCGGCAGCGGGACGCTCAGGATCGCATGTCTTCCGGCGTTCACCTTTTCGTTGATGCCGCAGATCGTCAGCAGCTTCCTGCGGAAGAATCCCGACATCGTCGTATCCGTGGCTGTCCACAGCCCCGAGCGCGTCTGGAGTCTGGTGGCCTCCGGACAATGCGACGTCGGGCTGGCGCGGCCGCAGGCGGGGTTTGCCGCGGTCGACGACGAGCTCCTCATGACAACGGAGGCGGTCTGCGTCCTGCCCCGCCAGCACCGGTTGCGCTCGAAGCGATCGATCGCAGCGCAAGATCTGCGGGGAGAGCCCATGATCGCAGCTTCCCCGAGCGCACCGCATCGATCCCGCTTTGAACGCATCCTCGATGAGGCCAAGGTCGAGATCAAGACGGTTGCGGAGATCCAGTACAGCATGCAGCGTTGTGCCCTGGTTGCGCAGGGACTGGGTTTCTCGATCGTCGACCCGATCGTGGCCCGGGATTTTGCAAGCTCCAGAATCGTACTCAAGCCGTTCGTGCCACGGCTGGAGATCGCCACCATGTTGCTGCTTCCTTCGCAGCGGCCGCGAAGCCGTCTCGCACTTCAATTCTGCGATCTGCTGCGCGCCGAAACCGCTGATTACAGGAAGTCCGCGCGCATGCAGGCTTGAGCACCAGCGGCAACGCCTTCTCTCGCGTTGCGCTCGGCATGACCTCGCGGGACGGCGCGAGCCGCCTGCGACGCAATCGCTTTGCTCAGCGCGCTGTGCTCGCGGAAAAATTCGACGGGCACTTGTGACTTTCGTCATCTCGACGCTCATATGTGAATGCCGCAGCTTGCGCGCGCATGTACGTCTCGCGCGTGTTCGATTCGTACGGATTGCATTCACGTCGCACGCGGTGGATTGCCGCATGATTGGGCAAGAGCGTTCGCAATGTGATCATGCACGGGATTCTCGATATGTCATCTACCGTGCTTAGGTCGCGCCTTCGCCGCGACATGCGTTTCGTCCAGGCGCGGAGATCGAGAAAATTTTCTGAAGACTCTGCGATGATGCGTTGCCCGATCGCATCGCATGAACGCAATCTTGGATTTCTGCACGCCGCGTGTTGCCGCCCCTCTGGTTCTCGCGCAGATTGTTCTCTAGATCAGTCGAGCCTGCTCGTGACGGAGCATCCGAGCCTGACACGGCAGTGACGCGACAATGATGAACGCCATGTGCGAGCACGACTGCCAGAGGAACCTGCGTCAACCCTATCAGGAGCGGCCGGCGTAAGCGGTCGATGTCCGCATCCCGAAATGCCTCTTCCTTGTCTCCCCGAAATTCGCCGGTCTGTGAGCGGCCGGCGACGCAACCTTGGGAATGCGCTTCCGTTGAGCCAACGTTCGTCGTTCGCGCCAACGGGGCACGAAAGTACATGCAAGAAGACGACAAGACGCCGGCACACGCAGCGCAGTTCCTGGAGCACGTTCCCTTGCCGCGCGAGCCGCGGAACATCAGGGATGTAACCCCCGCGCCGCCGCGGCTGTTCTCGACACGACACTATCCGCCCTCGGAGCAGTTCGAGGTCTGGAAGACGCGGATGGCTTCGCTGGTCGACGTTGCGCCACCGGAAGGTCATAGCCCTGCAAACGGGTTCCTGGTGGAGTACCTGACCTGCAACATGGCCGATGTCGTCTTCACGTCGGGGCGATTCGCCGCGCAATCATTCGCCCGTGTCATCAAACCGTCGCATGGCATGCCCGTCGATATCTGGTGGCTGTACCGGGTGCGCTCCGGCGAAGCCCGCTTCGAGACCGCAGAGCGGCGGATTCACGCCGGGCCGGGCGCCATGTTCCTGATCTCGCTCGATGAGGATTTCCGCGGCAGCATCACGGACTATGACGGCCTGGTGCTGGGCTTGCCGCGCCAGTCGTTCGCCGATGTGGCCGATCGGCTCGACGGTGTCTGCAATATTCTACTCGAAGGCAATCTGATCGAATTGTTGGCCGATTATTTCGACCGACTCGAAACGCGCATCACCTTCATGTCCTCGGAGGAGTTGAGGCAGGCGGGGCGGGCGACCGCGCAGATGATCGCCGCGTGCATCCAGCTCTCCTCGGATCGACTGGAGCAGGCGCGCGGCGCGATCGAGTCGGTGCTGTTCGAGCGTGCGCGTCTTTATATAGAGTCGCACCTCGCCGACTTCGACCTGACGCCGGACCGCATTGCGCAACAATTGCGGATCTCGCGTTCTGCCCTCTACCGTGCATTCGAGAGCGTCGGCGGCGTTGCCGGCTACATCCTGCGCAAGCGGCTGCGCTCGGCGCATGCAGAACTTGTCTCGTCCGCCGAGAGGCAGGTGCAGGAGATCGCCTATCGCCACGGCTTCAAGCTGGCGTCCGATTTCACCCGCGCCTTCCGCCGCGAATTCGGCGTCAGCCCGCGCGAGATGCGCGAACGCATGCGCCGCCGATCAACTACCGGTTGAGGTGCGTGCAAACAACTCATGGTGCATCGAGCGAATCCTTCAACTTGTGAGACGATCTGCGTGTTATTTGGACGGCCTGCTGAGTGACGCTGGCAAAATTGTGTCTATCATTTTGCAACATGACGACTCGGGGCACATTGATGGGGCAGTCGAGCGAGCGCCGGGTGGCAAGATGCGCTCGTTGAATTCGACACATCGTTGGCCAGGACGGGACGATGATCGTGTGCACGATCATCGTTATTTTTTCGCGCGTGCGGCCGACGGGCCCGCGCGTCGGCCCGGTCCATGGCGCGTCGCCTCCGGCGTCTGGACCAGATGTCGCGAAAGGGGCGCACCATGGCTGTCGCACACAACTCAACAAAATCGCTGAAGCGTCGAGGGCGCGCCGGCTTCGTCCGGAGCTGGGTCGCATCGGGCGATGCGGGCAGCACTTCGCTGCGGCGACGGCTGCTGGCCGTGCTGCGTCAGGCGCACCGTGTCCTTGGCGTGAAGCGGGATCGCTTAAGCCTCGGGTCACTGGGAATCGGCGGGTCGGCCGTCGCGACGGCACTTGCGTTAGGCGTCGCGGTGCTGACCGCCTCGGCCGCGAGCGCGGGAAGCGTGCAGCTCGGTGGTGGAAGTGCGACCGGCACCGATTCCGTAGCGATCGATACCAATTCGTCAGCCAGCGGCCTGCGCGCCATCGCGATCGGAAGTGGAGCAAACGCGGCCGGCTTGGATGCCGTTGCCCAGGGCACCGGCACCAGCGCAGGCGCCCAGAACGCCATCGCGATCGGTTTTCAGTCGATCGCTTCACAGCTAAATTCGCTCTATCTCGGCTCGCGCACGGCCGCGGGAACCGGTGCGCTTGCTACGAGTGCCATCGGCATTGGCACGGACGTAACGGCATCCCAGGTCGACGCGATTGCGGTTGGGCGTTCATCCGTTGCGTCAGCGCAGTACTCCGTGGCGCTCGGCCTGAATGCCAAGGCAACGGGCACCGGCGGCGCGATGGCGCTGGGCCAGGGCACGGTCTCGAGCGGCGTCAACTCAGTCGCGCTCGGCGTCCAAGCCATCGCCACCGGCGCCGGCACCAGCGCCTTGGGCACCTTCGCCAATGCCACCGGAGGCAATGCCACTGCGGTCGGCGTCAGCTCCTTGGCGAGCGGCAACTATTCGTGGGCCGGAGGCTGGGCATCCGTTGCCTCGGCGGACAGTGCGACTGCGCTTGGCAAGCAGGCGACCGCGTCGGGGATCAACTCATTCGCCGGAGGCAGCTCCAGCAACGCAGCCGCAGATTTTGCCGTGGCCGTGGGTAATCAGGCGCAGGCGCTCAGCACGGGGGGCTCGGTCGCGATCGGATCGGGCGCGGTCGTCAACACTGCGGCGACGGGCGGCATCGCGATCGGCAACAATGCGGCATCCGCCGGCATCAATTCGCTCGCGACCGGCGTTGGGGCCAGTGCCGCCGGCACAAGTTCGCTGGCGATCGGCACTGCCTCAAATGCGAGTGCCGCCGCCAGCACTGCGGTTGGCAACACAGCCGTTGCCAGCGGCCAAAACTCCTCCGCATTCGGGTCTGGAGCGCACGCGACAGGAGACAACTCTCTTGCGGCCGGCGTCAGCGCCAGCGCCAGCGGAATCGCCAGTACCGCACTCGGCATCGGCGCCAATGCGTCGGCTACGAGCGCCATCGCCGTCGGCAACAATGCCGCGGCCAGTTCCGCCAACGCGGTCGCCATCGGCACCAGCGCGACCGCAACCGGCGGCCAGGCGGTTTCCATCGGTGCGAACAACGTCGCCTATGGCGATGGCGCCGTGGCGATCGGCGATCCCAGCTATGCTAGCGGCACCGGCGCCTTCACCGGCGGCGCGAACAATATCGCCAACAGTGACGGCACCGCCAGCGCCACCGCCGCCAACCAGGCCAACGGCGCCGTTGCGATCGGCAACAACAACAAGGCGATCGGACAGGGCTCGGTCGCGCTCGGCAACGGCTCGACGGCGGGCGCCGCCGGTCTTGCCGGCAATGTCGCACTGGGCAACGGCGCCACCGCGACGGCAAGCTCCGGCGATGTTGCGCTCGGTTCGGGCAGCGTCACCGCTGCCGCCGTCAACACGCCGAACACGGTGATCAACGCCACCACCTACAGCTTCGCGGGGACGACGGCGACCTCGACCGTCAGCGTCGGTGCGCTCGGCGCCGAGCGCACCATCACCAATGTCGCGGCGGGCCGGATCAGCAACTCTTCGACGGATGCGATCAACGGCTCGCAGCTCTGGGCCACCAACCAGGCGGTCGACGGCCTCGCCACCACCGTCAACAACATCAACACCGGCGGCGGCATCAAGTATTTCCACGCCAATTCGACGCTGGCGGATTCCTCCGCGGTGGGCACCGATTCGGTTGCGATCGGCCCGGTGTCGACCGCGACCGGCAGCGGCTCGGTGTCGATCGGCAACGGCGCCAACGCCGCGAATGCCAACGATATCGCGCTGGGCTCGGGCAGCCAGACCAGCACGGCGGTTCAAACCGCCAACATGGTCATTGGCGGCGATACCTACAGCTTCGCCGGAACGACACCGACCTCGACGGTCAGCGTCGGCTCGGTCGGCAACGAGCGCACCATCACCAATGTCGCGGCGGGGCGGGTCAGCAACGGCTCGACCGATGCGATCAACGGCTCGCAGCTGTTCGCCGCGACCTCGGCGATCGACAGCCTCTCGACCGTCGTCTCCAGCGGCCTGACGCATTACTATGGCGTCAACGACGGCGGCACCCAGCAGGCGAACTACAACAACAACGGCGCGACCGGGACCAACTCGATGGCGGCCGGCGTTGCTGCCTCGGCAACTGCCGCGAATTCGGCCGCGCTGGGCTTCAACACCCAGGCGACGGTCGATGGCGGCGTTGCGCTCGGCTCGGGCTCGATCTCCAACCGCGCGCTCGCGCCGGCGTCCGGCACGATCGGCGGCACCATCATCCCCTTCAATACCACCGACCTCGCGCTGCTCGGCGCGGTGTCGGTCGGCAACGCGACGAGCTATCGGCAGATCACCAATGTGGCCGACGGCACCCAGGACAGCGACGCCGTCACCGTGCGCCAGCTGACCGGCGCACTGACGTCGTTCGCGACCACGACGACGAAATACTTCCACGCCAACTCGACGCTCGCCGACTCGCTCGCGGTCGGCAACAATTCGGTCGCGGTGGGCCCTGCGACCGTGGTCAATGGCGACAACGGCATCGGCATGGGCTTTGGCGCAACCGTGGCGCAGACCGCACCCGGTGGCATCGCGATCGGACAGAATTCGGTGTCCAACTTCGCCGATTCGATCGCATTCGGAACCAGCGCGCAGGCGAGCGGCGTCCAGTCGGTGTCGATCGGCGCCGGATCCCAGACCACCAACCCGACCAGCGTCGCGCTCGGTCCGAACGCCAAGGCGACGGCGCAGGCCGGCGACGTTGCGCTCGGTGCGAATTCGACCACCTCCACTGTGGTCGCGACTTCGAGCACCTCGATCGGCGGCACCACCTACAACTTCGCCGGCACGACGCCGACCTCGACCGTCAGTGTCGGCAGCGCCGGTGCGGAGCGCACCATCACCAACGTGGCCGCGGGCCAGATCACCCAGACCTCGACCGACGCGATCAACGGCTCGCAGCTCTGGGCCACCAACACCTCGCTTGCCGCTCTCTACACCACGGTGAGCAACATCTCGACCGGTGGTGGCGGCGTGAAATATTTCCACGCCAATTCGACCGCGGCGGATTCCATCGCGACCGGCGCGGAGAGCGTTGCGATCGGCCCGCAGTCGGTCGCGAGCGGCGCCAATGCGATCTCGATGGGCAACGGCTCGGCCGCATCGGCCGACAATTCGGTCGCGATCGGTGCCGGCGCCAAGGCGACGGCGGCCAACTCGCTGGCGCTCGGCGCCAACGCGACCACCACGGCCAATCTGAGCGACGCGGCCTATACGCCTGTGGTCGGCAAGAGTGTCGCAGGGGTTGCGACCGGCGAAGTGTCGGTCGGTTCGTCCGGCGCCGAACGCCGCGTCACCAACGTCGCGGCAGGCTCGGCTGCGACCGACGCGGTCAATGTCAGCCAACTCCAGGCACTCGCCTCGAGCTCGATCCGCTACGACACCGACGGCTCCGGCAACACCACCAACAAGCTGACGCTGAACAGCGGCAACGGCGCGCCGGTGAGGATCAGCAACGTGGCGCCCGGCGTCCTCGGCACCGATGCGGTCAACGTCAATCAGCTCAATAGCGCGTTCCAGCAGCTCAACGGCCAGATCGGCGAGGTGCGGCAGGACGCCTGGCGGGCGGCCGCGATCGGCATGGCCGCCGCATCGCTGCGCTATGACGACCGGCCCGGCAAGGTGAGCGCCTCGGCGGGCGGCGGCGTCTGGCGCAGCCAGGGCGCGCTCGCCTTAGGCATCGGCTACACCAGCGAGAACGGCAAGCTGCGCACCAACGCGGCGGCAACCACCGCCGGCGGCGACTGGGGCGTCAGCGCCGGCGTGAGCCTGACGCTCAATTGACCCTGACGTCGACGAGGCGGCTGGCGTGTCTGGCTTTGGCGATCTGGCTCGGGGCGGCGGCGAACGCCGCCGCGCAGGGCGCGCCGCCTGCCGCCTACGCCGTGAAGCCGTCGGACGTCGCGGTGCCGGAGGGCGAGACGCTCGGCGAGTTCAGGCGGATGATCCAGCCGTTCAAGAACTGGACCTTGATTTGCGACGAGAGTCTCAAGTCGAAGCGCCGCGTCTGCAACGTCACGCAATCGATCGTCAACGTACAGGGTGCAATCGCCTTCAACTGGTCGCTGATCGCGACCGCCGACGGCAAACCGCTGATGGCGATGCGGATTCCCGCAGCCGCCGGGGTCGGCGCGGAGATCGAGCTCGCGATGGGCGACAGTCCGGACCGCATCGTCGCGCAGACCGATCGCTGCGATGGCAATTTCTGCTTCGCCACAGTCGCGATCGGCAACGTGCTGAGGCGGCACATCCGCGCGGCGACGCCGTGCCGCGTGTCCTATCAGCTGCCGCAAGGGCCGATCGTGCTGGAAGCGCCGCTGGACGGACTATCCGGCGTGCTGGCGAAACTGAAATGAAGCGAGGTCGGACATGCGGATGTGGAATTCCGGCATCCGGCACGAAACTGAAGTGCGAAGTGAAAAGGACGGATTGTCGATGCGGCGCACCCTTGGATTGATCTTTGTTGCGGTCGTCGTAGCCGCGCTCGGTGCCGCCGGCGTCGTGGTCTACGCGCAGCAAACGCAACCTGTACCCTTGCAGCCGGCCGCACCTGCGCCGGCCAAGAAGCCTGCTGCCGCCGCCGCGAAGCCCCAGCCGCACAAGTCGCAGCCGCGTCCGCAGGAAACGCCGACGCTGCCGTCTGCCGCGGCATCCGTTCCGCCGCAGCAGGCGGGCCAGCAACCGACCGTGTTCGACGAGCACGCGCGGCAGGGCAACATCGTGACCTGCGCCAATCTGTTCGGGACGCTCGGCCGCGGCCTCGCGATGAACTCCAACTACACCGCGCAGTCGCAGTGGGACGCCAAGGCCGGCAATTCGCATTCGGTGCAGTCGCTGGTCGCGCTCGCACCTAACCAGCCCAGCCAAGCCACCCCCGCCGCCAATCAGCAGGCCGCCGGCATCGTGTTTGCCGCGCCGGTCGGATCGTCCTGCGAAGGCAATCTGGTGCGGGTGACGCCGCGGACGGAGAATTGCTCGACGGTTGCCGCCGAGCTCGCCAAGCTCAACGGACAGACCGGCGCGCTCGGTGAACTCGCGACGATGGCGCTGCCGAACGGTGCGCAGGTGGTTCTGATTCCGTTAGGCAACGCCTGCATCGCGGTGACCGCGCTGCGGGTCGCCGGGTAGCGCTGCTGCTCAACCCGGTCGACCCATGCCGTCGCCGGTCAGCCCGGCTGGCCGCGCCGCGTCGGTCCGGCCGATCTCACCAATGACGCCAGCGATGATGCCAGCGCGGGTAGCCGCCGCGATAATAGGCGTATGCCGGGCGCACCACGTGACGATAGCGGTAGCCGTAATAGGCCGGCCGGTATCCGCTATAATATGTCGTGGTGTAGCCGCCGCCCCAACGATACGGCGCAGCGTAATAGCCATCATCATAGGCATAGCCGCCGCCGTAATAGGCGGGCGAATAGCCGTAACCGTAGCCGGGGTAGCCGTAACCATAGGCATAGCCCGGATAGCCGTAGGCTGACGAGGCGAGGCCGCCGACGACTGCGCCGGCAATCAATCCGCCTGCGAGCGCGGGACCCCACCCCCACCCGCCGTGTCCCCACCGTGCTTCGGCGGGCGCCGGGGCTGCGATGGCGCTCACCCCAAGCGCACCGACGGTTGCAAGAACAAGGCCTGTCTTCCTCATGGGATCCTCCTCGATGATAGTTGCCCAGCCGGTCAACGGCGCAGGGGGGGCATTGGTTGCGAATGGCGGCGCCTGCAACGAACCCGGGCCTGCAACAGGCCTGGCTGGCGAGATGGGCGCAACGGTGCTGCCGTTGACGGCGAAGCAAATGTTCAAAGCCGAACGGAACCTGTTCCGATCTTCCGCCGGTCGCAGCGGATGATGATCCGCGCAAGCTCGCTGAACATCGACGTGACGGCGAACCCACGCTTCATTTCAAAACGGGAAAGCGCGGCCATCGGTTCCTGAAGGATGATCGCGCGGCAGTTCCCTTGGTGCGAAATGTCGCGTCGCGCCGGCATCTAGGAACGGTGCGGGCGGCGCCGCTGTTTTCTCACAGTTCACCGGTGAAAAGCGCGCACGGCTGTGCCGCGTCCTCGCCGGCTTTGTTGGAATGCGGCCGCGGTGCGGAGCGTGCCGGCCATTGGCGCCGGCCTCGCAATCCGGGTAGCCGCCAAACTCCAGGAGGAATCGGTAATGCAGAGCAAGATCATGAAGAGCAGGTTTCTGCTGACGACGGCCGTGCTGTTGGCCGGCGTCAGTCTCGCTTCGGCGCAAGGCATGCGCGAGGGCGGCGGCGGTGGCAGCGTGGGTGGCGGCGGAAGCGTCGGCGCGGGCGGTGGCGGTGGTGAACACGGCCGATCCGCAGGCCCGTCGGCCGGCAGTTCCGGCGGTGCAATGCATGGCAGTCCCGGGGCGTCGCGAAGCGAAGGCATGACGGCCGGCCGCGGCCAGGGCGGCGCACGAGAGAGCCAAGGTGCACGAGAGAGCGGTCGGGCTGAAGGTCAGATGGGCCGCGGTGCGGCCGAGCGCAGCCAGAGCACCGGCCAGGCTCGCGAGAGCGGCCGCGCCGAGCAGGGTCAGCGCAGCCAGACCAAGCAGGAGCAGACCGTCGGCCAGAGCCGAAACCAGCGCGAGCAGATGGGCCGATCTGAATCCCGCGAACGCGGCAGCGCCACGACGCGGCAAAGCCAGCAGCAGGAGAATCGCGCCAACAGCGCGAACCGCAGCCAGGGCACCACGACCGGCCAAGGGACGGCTCAGGACAAGGCTCAAGGCAAGACTCAAGGCAAGGCGGACACGACGACCGGCCAGAGCACGACCACGGGCCAAGCAAAGGGCGCGAACACGACCGCCGGCCAAGGCACAACGGCGGCCCCGAATACACGAGCCGGCCAGACCACGGGCGCGGCCGCTCCGCAGTCCGGTACGACGCAAAACCGGATGAACTCCGGACAGACCACCGGTCAGGCTCAGGGACAAGCCGGGACAACCGCTCAGACCCAGGCCCAGTCGAACGCCACGATCCAGACCGAGGCCGGGCGCACCGTGACCGCGCAGCAGCAGAGCACGATCCAGCGCTCGGTGCTGTCGGCGCGTAACGCACCGCGCGTCAATGTCAGTACGATCAACTTCGCGGTCAATCCGGGCGTGGTGGTGCCGCGCAGGTTCAACGCGGTGTCGGTTGCCGCCTTCCCGGCGCTGATCGATGCGTTCCCCTATTATCGCGACGACAGCTTCTTCGTCGTCGAGGATGAAGTCGTGTTCCTCGATCGCGAGCGCCGCGTCGTCGACGTGGTCCCGGTCGGACCGCGGACGCGCTTCAGCCATCGCGGCGGAGGCGGTGGTGGCGGTAGCGTTGCGATGATGGACCTGAACCCGCAGCAGATCCGCGAGGTGCAGCAGGTGCTGATCGACCGCGGCCTGCTGGTCGGCGAGGCTGACGGCGTATTGGGATCGCGGACCCGCGAGGCGCTGATCACCTTCCAGCGTCAGGAGGGCATCACGACCAGCGGCAGCGTCGATACGCGCACGGTGACCGCACTCGGCCTGTCGGATCGGATCGGTCAGGGCGCGGGCGCATCGTCGACGGTCGGCCAGAGCCGCACCCAGCAGAACACGACTGGACAGACGAGCGGACAGACCAACAACGCGCCGCAGAACCAGTCGACCGGCCAGACCGGTGCTCAGCAGCCTGCCCAGCAGAATACGACCGGGCAGACCACGGGTCAGGCGAACTCGCCGCAGAACCAGTCGACAACCGGCCAGAGCGGAAATCAGCCGTCCGCTCAGCAGCAGGCTCCGCAGCAGAATACGACGGGCCAGGCTGCACCGCAGAACCAGTCGACCGTCGGTCAGGGCAGCGGCAACCAGCCAAACGCCGGCCGGGACACGCAGTCCAGCCAGCCCAACCAGAACAACAATCCGCCGTCGTCAGGCTCAGGCCAGAGCCCGCAGACGCCGGCGCAAAACTCCGATCGGAAATAGGATCTCTGTGCAGGAGCCCCGCTGCAGAGCGGGGCTCTTTTTTGCGATGTTGCGATCAGCCTTTCACGTCGGACTTCGGCACCAGGCCGAACCGGCCGTGCAGCCCGCGCCAGAGGCCGGCGCACAGAATGCTCAGAAGCTTGCGCATCGAACTCCCCTCGACATCAGCCATCGTGTGATCCTGCTGACGCCGGTGACGAAAGGACAGAGCCAATTCTGAGCAGGTCTGCGCAATCTTTAAGCAAGGCGCCGTCGCCGCGGCGCGGTGCGTGCGAAAAAATCTCATGAGATTCAAACGCCGGTGCTGTGGCACGCCTCGTGCATCAATGGCGCCGAGTTGGCCGCTAGGGTTCCGACCTTGAGACACAAGGTGCTGGTCCGAGAGCAGCCGCTTGCGGGGGAGACATCCCCGCAGGTGCACGGCGGGATAAAAGCCCGGGAGACCTCGTCAGCCAAGGGATTGGCGGAGCGATGGTCTTTTCGCCAGTCCCTTTTTGTGAAATTTCGCAAGAGGGATCGGCAATGAACAAATTCGTTTTCTTCCTTCGCTCTGTTGTCATCGGCTGCGCGGTCGTGCTGGCGGCTGCGCCTGCGGCCGACGCCGCGCCGAAGAAAAGCTTCAAGGTCGCCTGGTCGATCTATGTCGGGTGGATGCCGTGGGGTTATGCGGCCGACACCGGCATCGTGAAGAAATGGGCCGACAAATACGGCATCGCGATCGAGGTCAAGCAGTTCAACGACTACGTCGAATCGATCAACCAGTACACCACCGGCGGCTATGACGCCGTCACCATCACCAACATGGACGCGCTGTCGATCCCCGCCGCCGGCGGCGTCGACACCACTGCGGTCGTGATGGGCGATTTCTCCAACGGCAACGACGCCGTGATCCTCAAGAACAAGTCGGATCTCGCCGCGATCAAGGGGCAGACGGTCAATCTGGTCGAGTTCTCGGTGTCGCACTATCTGCTCGCCCGGGCGCTCGAGAGCAGCAAGCTGAGCGAGAAGGACGTCAAGGTCGTCAACACCTCGGATGCCGATATCGCCGCGGCCTACAAGACGCCCGATGTCAATGCGGTCGTGACCTGGAATCCGATCGTGACCGAAATCCTCGGCTCGCCCGATGCCAAGAAGGTGTTCGATTCCTCGCAGATCCCCGGCGAGATCATGGACTTGATGGTGGTGAACACCGCGGTCGCCAAGGACAATCCGGATTTCGCCAAGGCGCTGGTCGGCATCTGGTACGAGACGCTCTCCAGGATGACGGCGAACGATCCCGCTGCCAAGGCCGCCAAGGAGGCGATGGCCAAGGCCTCCGGTACCGATCTCGCCGGTTTCGACAGCCAGCTCTCGACCACCAAACTGTTCGACAAGGCGACCGACGCCGAAGCTTTCACGCGCAGCAAGACCGTCGGGGCAACCATGGATCGGGTCCGCAAGTTCCTGTTCGAGAAGGACCTGCTCGGCAAGGGCGCGAAATCCGCCGACGCCGTCGGGATCGAGCTCGCCGACAAGTCGGTGCTGGGTGACAAGTCGAACGTCAAACTGCGCTTCGACCCGACCTACATGGACGAAGCCGCCAAGGGCAAGCTGTGACCATGTAGTGCCGCATCAGGCAGGAGCCGACCATGCGACTTGTGAACATACGGCCGGGACGGCAGACGCGGTTCTACCTGCTCGCGCTGCCGTTCCTGTTGGTCGCAATCGCCTACTTCGCCGGCTCCAGCGCGCGGCTCGCGCAGAACCCGAACGACAAGCTGCTGCCGGCGCTGCCGAGCATGGTGCAGGCGGTCAAGCAGATGGCGTTCGAGGTCGATCCGCGCACCGGCAGCTATCTGATGGCCTCCGACACCGTCGCCAGCCTGGGGCGGCTGGGCTCGGCGCTGGCGATCTCGACGGTGGCGGCGCTGGTGCTCGGCATCGTGATCGGGCTGTTGCCGGGCGCCAATGCCCTGCTCGGGCCATTCGTGTCGGTCACCTCGATGGTGCCGCCGCTGGCGCTGTTGCCGATCCTGTTCATCGTGATGGGGCTCGGGGAGAATTCCAAGATCGCGCTGATCGTGATCGGGACGTTGCCCTGCATGATCCGCGATCTCGCCATGAAGGTGCAGGAGCTGCCGCGCGAGCAGATCGTCAAGGCACAGACGCTCGGCGCCTCGACCTGGCAGATCGCGCTGCGCGTCGCGATGCCGCAAACCCTGCCACGGCTGATCGACGTGCTGCGCCTGCAGCTTGGGCCGGCGTGGCTGTTCCTGATCGCAGCCGAGGCGATCGCCTCGGATTCCGGGCTCGGCTACCGGATATTCCTGGTCCGCCGCTATCTCGCGATGGACGTCATCATCCCCTACGTCGCCTGGATCACGCTGCTGGCGTTCCTGATCGACGTCGGCCTGCGCGTCACGCAGCGGAAACTGTTTCCGTGGTTTGCCTCGGTGAGGGCGGAATGAGCGCGATCCGTTTCGACGACGTGTGGAAGGAATATGGCGACCACATCGTGCTCGAGCGCATTACGATGGAGGTCGAGCCGCGCGCCTTCATTGCGCTGGTCGGCCCGTCCGGCTGTGGCAAGACCACGCTGCTCCGCATGCTGCTCGGCGAGGAGCAGCCGAGCCGCGGGCAGATCCTGGTCGACGGCAAGCCGTTGCCAGGCGAGCCGGACGCCGACCGCGGCGTGGTGTTCCAGCGCTACTCGGTGTTTCCGCATCTGACGGTCTTGCAGAACGTCATGCTCGGCCGCGAACTGCGCGACGCCAAATTCACCGGCCGGCTGTTCGGCGCCGCGCGCCGCGCCGCTACCGACGATGCAATGACGCTGCTCGCCGAGGTCGGGCTCGCCGGCCAGGAGAGCAAATATCCGTCGGCGCTGTCGGGCGGCATGCAGCAGCGGCTCGCGCTGGCGCAGGCGATCATGCGCGGCCCGAAGATCCTGCTGCTCGACGAGCCGTTCGGTGCGCTCGATCCGGGTATTCGTGCCGACATTCACCTCCTGATGAAGCGGCTCTGGAACGAGACCCATCTCACCGTCGTGATGGTGACGCATGACCTCAGTGAAGCCTTCGGACTCGCGACGCGTGTGATCGCGCTGGAGCGGCAGCGCAACCGGCCGGAGGAGCGCGACCGCTACGGCGCCACGGTGTCGCGCGACCTCGAGATATTCCCACGCCGCAGCGCAGAGCTGCGGTCGTCAGTTCAACCAGCTCCGACCGGGACGACCCGGTCAGGCAAGGAGCATCAGCCGGGACGGCCCGGCGCTCTCGTCTTGAAGGAGCAACCATGATCCTCACAGAGGAACAGAAGGCCGAGATCGCGGCGCATACCCGGCGGTATAACGAGCTGAAGGCGGCGGGGCAGGAGCACGCGCCGCGGGCACTGCCGGCGCCGACCGCGCGCAACGCCGCGCCGATCGATGCCGACGCGGTCATTCACCGTGAGACGATCCCGTCCGGCTGGTACTGGACCACGCGGCTGAACCGCGGCGATACGCTGCGTATCGTCAACACGTCGGGGGCGTCGACCGTCAGCCTGCTCGCCTGGAACAGCGCCGACACCACCGAGCGGCTCAACCACGCCGACACCATCAAGGTGCAGTGGGCGGCGCGGCTGCAGAAGGGACGGGTGCTGCTGTCCGACATGGGGCGCGCGCTGCTTGGGATCACCGAGGACAGCAGCGCCGCGCATGATGCCGTCGTCGGCGGCTCGACCGCGGCGACCAACCTGGCCAAATACGGCGAAGGCAATTTCCGCAACACACGTGACAATTTCATTCTCGCCGCGGCCAAGCTTGGCCTTGATCGCCGCGACGTCCATCCCTGCGTCAGCTTCTTCGCACCGGTCGCGATCGACGCCGACGGCAAGTTTGTCTGGTCGGAGCAGCGGCGGCAGCAGGGCGATTTCGTCGATCTGCGTGCGGAGATGAGCCTTCTGATCGCGCTGTCGAACTGCCCGCATCCGCTCGATCCCGCCAAAGCCTATCCGCAAGCGAGCGTGGAAATCGTGCGTTATCGCGCCGACGCGCCCGCGGCCGACGATCTGTGCCGGACCGCGACCGCGGAAGCGGTCCGCGCCTATGACAACAACGCGCTGTATCTCGGCGAAACCCTGGAAGGAGCAGTGCGATGACCGTTCAATCTGTTCGCACCGGCGGCCGCATCGTCCTCGATGTCGAAATTCCCGCGCGCAAACCGTGGTCGGCGATCATCCGCAAGGGACAGACGTTGCGGATCACCGATAGCCATGGCCAGCAGGCGGTCGACACGCTGTTCTATTGCGCCAGTGATTTCGGCGAGCGCTACAGCGGCCAGGATACGCTGCGCGCGCAGGGCTCGGCCTATGTCGGGCTGGGCACCAGGATCATGTCCAACGAAGGCCGCGTGATGCTGCGCGTGACGGCAGACAGCTGCGGCCTGCACGACACGTCGGCGGGCGCCTGCTCCTGCGAGAGCAACACCGTGCGGTTCGGGCACCAGACCCGCTATCAGCACGCCTGCCGCGAGAATTTCGTGATCGAAGCCGCGAAATACGGCATGTCGAAGCGCGACATCGTGCCGAATCTCAACTTCTTCATGAACGTGCCGATCGATCCCGCCGGCAATTTCACCGTGGTCGATGGCGTCTCCAGGCCCGGCGACGCCATCGAGCTGGTGGCCGAGATGGACGTGCTGTGCCTGATCTCGAACTGTCCGCAGATCAACAATCCCTGCAACGGATTCTTCCCGACGCCGGTGCAAGTCACGATCTTCGACGCGACGATCGTCGATCCGGAGGCGTGAGGCATGTTCAGCAAGGTCCTGATTGCCAACCGCGGCGAGATCGCCGGGCGGATCGGCAGAACATTGCGCCGCATGGGCATCGGCTCGGTCGCGGTCTATTCCGACGCCGACCGCTTCACCCGGCCGGTGCTCGACACCGACGAGGCGGTGCGGATCGGTCCTGCGCCCGCCGCGGAGAGCTACCTCAATGTCGATGCGATCATGGCGGCGTGCCTTGCCACCGGTGCGCAGGCGGTGCATCCAGGTTACGGCTTCCTGTCGGAGAACCGACGTTTCGCTGAACGGCTCGCCGAGCACGGCATCAAATTCATCGGGCCGCGGCCGGAGCATCTCGACGCCTTCGGTCTCAAGCACCGCGCGCGTGAGATTGCCGAGCGCAGCGGCGTGCCATTGTTGCCGGGCTCCGGCCTGCTGGAGACCATCGACGAGGCGGTGCAGCAGGCCGAAACGATCGGCTTCCCGGTGATGCTGAAGAGCACGGCGGGCGGCGGCGGCATCGGCATGCAGCTGTGCCACGACATGGCGACGCTGCGCGAGCGCTTCGAATCGGTGCAGCGCACCGCGCGGGCAAGCTTCGGCGATGCCCGGGTCTATCTCGAACGGTTCGTCGCCCGGGCCCGCCATATCGAGGTGCAGATCTTCGGCAATGGCAAGGGTGACGTGGTTGCGCTCGGCGAACGCGATTGCTCGCTGCAGCGGCGCAACCAGAAGGTTCTTGAGGAGACGCCTGCGCCGGGGCTGTCCGCCGGCATCCGCCGGCGGCTGCATGCGGCCGCGGTGTCGCTTGGCAAGGCCGTGTCTTATGAATCTGCCGGCACGGTGGAGTTCATCTACGACGTCGAGCGCGAGGATTTCTACTTCCTCGAGGTGAACACTCGCCTGCAGGTCGAGCATCCCGTCACCGAGCAGGTCACCGGCGTCGATCTCGTCGAATGGATGATCCGGCAGGCGGCCGGAGAGGACGTGCTCGGCCAGGCGGGCGCGCTCGCGCCAAAGGGAGCTGCGATCGAGGTGCGGCTCTATGCCGAGAATCCGGGTGCCGGCTTTCGCCCGAGCGCGGGCCGGCTGACGCAGGTCAGCTTTTCGCCGGATGCGCGGATCGACGGATGGATCGAGACCGGCACCGAAGTGTCGCCGTTCTACGATCCGATGCTGGCCAAGATCATCGTTTCAGCCGAGACGCGCGAGGCCGCGATCGCGCGGCTTTCGAAGGCGCTGGACGATACGGTCGTAGCCGGCATCGAGACCAATCTGGACTATCTGCGCGCCATTGCAGCCTCCGACGTGTTCCGCGGCGGCCAGGTGGCAACCAGTGTGCTCGGCGCGTTCGCCTACCGCCCGCGCACCATCGATGTCGTCGCGCCGGGGGCGCAGAGCGGGGTGCAGGAATTGCCCGGCCGGCTGCATCTCTGGCATGTCGGCGTGCCGCCGAGCGGCCCGATGGACGAACGGTCGTTTCGCCTCGCCAACCGCTTGGTCGGCAACCCGGAAGTAACGACGGCGCTGGAGCTGACGGTCAACGGACCGACCTTGCGCTTCAACACCGACGTGATCGTCGCGCTCTCCGGCGCGCGGATGAAGGCGTCGCTCGACGGTGCCGATGTCGCGTATGACGAGCCGCTCGCCGTGCGCGCGGGCCAGACGCTTGCGATCGGCAGCATCAAGGGGCCGGGCCAGCGCAGCTATCTCGCGGTGCGCGGCGGCATCGACGTGCCCGAGATTCTCGGGTCGCGGGCGGTGTTTGCGCTCGGCGCCTTCGGCGGCCATGCGACGGGCTCGCTGAAGGCCGGCGACGTCTTGCATATCGGCGCCGAGCGGCCGGGCCTTGTCGCGCCGCGGCGCGCCACGGAGGACGAGCGGCCACAGCTCACATCGGCATGGCAGGTCGGAGTCGTCTACGGCCCGCACGGCGCGCCGGACTTCTTCCTCGACGAGGATATCGAGACGCTGTTCGCGTCGAGCTATGAGGTGCATTTCAACAGCGCCCGCACCGGCGTGCGGCTGATCGGGCCGAAGCCGCGCTGGGCCCGCGCCGATGGCGGCGAAGCTGGGCTTCATCCGTCGAACATCCACGACAACGCCTACGCCGTCGGCTCGATCGACTTCACCGGCGACATGCCGATCATCCTGGGGCCCGACGGACCGAGCCTCGGCGGCTTCGTCTGTCCGGCCGTCGTCGCGCGCGAAGATCTCTGGAAGGTTGGCCAGCTCCGGCCCGGCGACACCGTCCGCTTCGTGCCGGTCAAACGCGACGATCCGGTTGCCGGCCCCACGGTGCTGCGCGCGCCTGAACTCGGCTCGGCCGTGGTCGGACGCAACGAGGACGGCCCGATCCCGGTGGTCTATCGGCGCGCCGGCGACGACAATCTCCTGGTCGAATATGGCCCGATGGAGCTCGACATCGCGCTACGGCTGCGCGTGCATGTGCTAGCGCAGGCGCTGGAAGAGGCGAAGGTCGCCGGCCTGATCGATCTCACGCCCGGCATCCGCTCGCTGCAGATCCATTATGACGGCACAGCGTTGTCGCGAACGAAGCTGCTCGACGTGCTCAAGCGGATCGAGCGCGAATTGCCGCCGGTCGACGCGATGCGGGTGCCGAGCCGCACCGTGCATCTACCGCTGTCGTGGCGCGATCCGGAGGCCGAGCTTGCGATGCGCAAGTATCAGGAGCTGGTGCGCGCCGATGCGCCGTGGTGTCCGTCGAATGTCGAGTTCATCCGGCGCATCAATGGCCTCGCCGGCGAGGACGATGTCCGCCGCATCGTGTTCGACGCCGACTATTTCGTGCTCGGCCTCGGCGACGTCTATCTCGGCGCGCCGGTGGCAACCCCGCTCGACCCGCGGCATCGGCTGGTGACCACGAAATACAACCCGGCGCGGACCTGGACGCCGGAGAACGCGGTCGGGATCGGCGGCGCCTATATGTGCATCTACGGCATGGAGGGGCCGGGCGGCTACCAGTTGTTCGGCCGCACCATCCAAGTCTGGAACACCTGGCGCACCACGCGGGTGTTTGCAAAAGGTCATCCCTGGCTGCTGCGGTTCTTCGACAGGATCCGCTTCTTCCCGGTCGGTGCAGACGAGCTCCTGGACGCACGCGCCGCATTCCCGCACGGGCAGTACGACATCAGGATCGAAGAGGGCGAATTCTCCTACGCCGACTACGCGAAGTCGCTGGCCGATGCGCAGCCGTCGATCGCCGCGTTCAAGGCAACGCAGCAGGCCGCGTTCGACGCCGAGCGGCAGCGCTGGCGCGAGATGAAGCTCGACGAGGCGCCGGCGGAATCGGTCGATGCGAGCGTCGCCGCGACCGGTATTCCCGATGGTCAGCTAGGGGCCTTCTCGGAAGTGCCCGGCAACATCTGGAAGATCCTGGTCGAGGAGGGCGCCGAGGTCGCAGCCGGCGACACTCTCGCGATCATCGAGTCCATGAAGATGGAGATTTCGGTGCTCTCGCCCGCGGCAGGCCGCATCGCGTCGGTGCCGGTGAAGCCCGGCCAGACGCTGCGCGCGGGGGATGTCGTGGCGTTGCTCCGGCCGCGCTAGTCCTTGGGATCGGCCGGCGGGACGAGTGGAGAGGGCGTCTCGCCCTCTTTCTCCGGCCGCTGCCGACCTTGATGATCAATTGACGCGTTTTGCCTTAACATTCGATCGATCTTCATTCTTACGCGGCGTGCCGCCAGCAATCCCAGGACCGCCTGAACCGTTCCCGAGAAGTTGCGATCGCCGATGGAAAACGAGTAACGCCAGGTGCCCGCAGCCTCGCCTTCAATGATCATGTAATGAATTGAACGATGAATGCCGCTATGCTGGGCACGTGTTTCTCCAACCACGACCTAGCTCATATGGCTGTTCGCTTCGGCGCCAATCGCCTGTCCCAGCGAGTTTGCATGCTTGACCAAGCCCATGACGAGTTCGCCCCCGCTCGGGCCCATTGGAAGCCGACTGCCGTCGTTTAAGGCAGAACTGGAGTGGCCGCGAAGCAATCGGCTAGATGATTTGCGTCCGTTGCGTCTTGTGATCCTGGGTCTTTAACTTGCGAGATGGTGTCAGACCGGATGCCTCGAACCCATGAGCTCGTTTGACATAGGTCAAAATACGATTCCGGAAGCTCCCGACGCTGAGCCACGAACACAGTTCGGTGCCGAATGAAAACCGCCACACGCCTTGCAAGCGCCTTGCCGTCGATACCGAGCTCTGCCGGGGGGATCGCGCGTCTCACATGTGCCCGGCTGCGGGATGCGCAGGTTGATCCGGCCCCGATCGTGTCAGCTGCAGGCCTGGCAATCGACGACGTCGAGGACCGCAAGCGCCGCATCGATGCGCGAGCGCAGGTCAGGCTGCTCGAACTCGCCGCAAGGGAATTGCAGGACGAGTGCTTCGGACTCCATCTGGCTCAAGGCTTCGAGCTGGGCGAGATCGGGCTTCTGTACTACGTCATGGCTTCATCGGAGCATCTGGTTGACGCCTTGCGAATCGGCGGACGCTACTGCGCGATTAACAACGAGGGTGTGCGGTTGCGGAGCTCTCTGGATCGCGGCTTCGCCATCGGGTTCGAATATGTCAACATCGATCGGTCGTCGGATCGTCACCATGCGGAATTCTGGCTGGTTACGTTGATCCGTATTTGCCGCGCACTGACCGACGGCAGGCTGGTCCCGAAGCAAATCAAGTTGAGGCACGCCAGACGAGAAACGCCGTTGGATGTGAGATCTCTTCTCGGATGCGAGATCGAATTTGCAGCGGACAGGGACGAACTCTTGTTTCCGTCCCGGATCGGCGTATTGCCTGTCGTGGGTGCGGATCTGCATCTCAACAGGATGCTGCTCCAATATGCCGACGAAGCGCTTCGGAACCGGGCATCACGACGAAGCAGCGTGCGGTCTCGCGTCGAAGGACACATCGCCCAGTTGCTTCCGCACGGCAAAGCCAATGCCGAGGCGGTCGCGCGTCGTCTTGGCATGAGCCGGAGGACTCTCGCTCGATCATTGTCGTCGGAGGGGGTAGGCTTTTCAGACGTTCTCGAGGCGTTTCGAACCGCACTTGCCCGCCATTACCTCGAAGATGAGGAACTGCCGATTTCCAAGATCGCATGGCTGTTGGGCTACAGCGAGGTCTCTTCCTTCACACATGCGTTCGTCCGTTGGACCGGCCTGACGCCGAGGGGCCTATCGCAGTTCGAATGGCGATCGGTGATCGGCTGACACGAGGTATCAAGTAGCTGGCACAGACTAGCAAGACCTGGCGGATCGTCCTCCGCTAGGGCAGTTCCATGCGGTCGAACCTCCTTTCCCAGCTCGCGCGTCGCTGTCGCCGCGCTTCGGCCGAGGTCTTCGGCCCGATGACCAGAGACGACTGGCTATTCCTGGCTTCGATAATTTGTTTCCACAGTCTCTTGGTCGCGCTGGTCTGGATCGTGTTCGCGAACTGACTGATGGCGCTACTAGGCCGACGTTCGATTGCTTTGTCGATCCGCCGCTGCCCGCCTACACCTCGAGCCATTCCTCGCGAACGGCGGCATTCGCCTTGAGCTGGTCGGGGGTGCCTTCGAACACGACGCGGCCGTGGCCCATGATGTAGACCCGGTTCGAGATCTTCATCGCGATCGACAGCTTCTGTTCGACCAAGAGGATGGCGACGCCGGCCTTGGCGATCCGTGCGATCAGCTCGCCGACCTGCTGCACGATCAGCGGCGCCAGGCCTTCGGTCGGCTCGTCGATCATCATCAATTCGGGGTCGCCGAGCAGCGTGCGGCAGGTGGTCAGCATCTGCTTCTCGCCGCCCGACAGCACGCCCGCCGGCGTGTCGGCGCGCGCGGCGAGGTTGGGAAACATGTCGAGCATCTCCTGCAGCCGCCACTTGCCTGGGCGGCGCGGGTCCTTGATGCCGAGGATCAGGTTCTGGCGCACCGTCAGTCCGGGGAAGATGTCGCGATGCTCCGGCACGTAGCCGAGCCCGAGGCGGGCGATCTTGTGGCTCGGCAGGCCTGCGATGTCCTGGCCCTTGAAGCGGATGGTGCCCTGCGGCGGCACCTCGCCCATGATCGCCTTGACGGTGGTGGAGCGGCCGACGCCGTTGCGGCCGAGCAGGCTGACCACCTCGCCGGCCGCGATGTCGAGATCGACGCCTTGCAGGATGTGGCTCTTGCCGTAATAGGCGTGAAGATTCCTGACCTCGAGCATCAGTCGACCTCCTCGCCGAGATAGGCTTCCTTGACCTTCGGGTTGCCGCGGATCTCCTCGGGCGTGCCGGAGGCGATGATGTGGCCGTAGACCAAGACCGAGATGCGGTCGGCGAGGCCGAACACCACGCTCATGTCGTGCTCGACGATGACGAGCGTGCGCCCTTCGGTGAGGCGGCGGATCAGCGCGACGGCGCGCTCGGTCTCGGCGTGGCTCATGCCCGCGGTCGGCTCGTCCAGCATGATGACGCTGGCGCCGCCCGCGATCGTGATGCCGATCTCGAGCTCGCGCTGCTCGGCATAGGTCAAGAGGCCCGCCGGCACGTCGCGGCGGTGGCTGAGATGGATGTCGTCGAGGATCTGCGCGGTGCGCTGCTTCACCTCGGGCAAATTGTCGACGTTCTTCCAGAACGCGTAGCGGTGGCCGGTCGCCCACAGCACGGCGCAGCGGACGTTCTCCCACACCGTCATGCGGGCGAACACGTTGGTGACCTGGAACGAGCGCGACAGCCCGCGCCGGTTGATCTCGAAGGGCCGCAAGCCCGAGGTCACCTCGCCGTTGAGGCGGATCTCGCCCGAGGTCGGCTTGATGTGGCCGCTGATCAGGTTGAACGTCGTCGACTTGCCGGCGCCGTTGGGGCCGATGATGGCGTGGCGCTCGCCCTTGGCGACGCTCAGGTTGAGGTCGCGGATGATGGCGACATTGCCGAAGCTCTTCTCGACGGCGTTGACTTGGATGGCTGCGGTCATGCGAGATACCCCCGGTCACGGGCCACCGTCGCGGCACGATCCCAGGCTTCCGCAACGCGCCGCCAGGTGATGCGCGCGACCAGGAAGCCGCCGACGAGCAGGACTGCCGCAGCGACCCAGGTCGTCGGCGCCGTGGCGATGAACGGGATGCCGAGCAGATTGATCGCGTCGCCGCCCGAGAAGCGCGCGACGGTCTCGATGGTCAGGATGATGCCGAGCGCCAGCGCCAGCGTCGGGATCGCCGCGACCAGATAGGACGGGATCACGGAACGAAGCGTTCCGGCGCGGATCAGCGGACGGTGCTTCATCAGGATGCCGGCGATGCCGCCGGGCGCGAACATCACGATCCCGATGAAGATGATGCCGAAATAGAGCTGCCAGACCGAGGTGACGCTGGTTAGCCCAAGCTGCAGATAGGTCACCAGGATGGCGCCGAGGATCGGACCGAAGAAATAGGCGGTGCCGCCGATGAACGCGGAGAACAGCACGAGGCCCGATTGCGTCGCGCCGAGATAGGCGGAATTGGCGATCTCGAAATTGATCGCGGTCAGCCCGCCGGCGATGCCGGCGAAGAAGCCCGCGAACATGTAGGCGAGATAGCGCACCACATGCGGATCGTAGCCGATGAACTCGACGCGCTCCGGATTGTCGCGCACCGCGTTGCAGATCCGCCCGAGCGGCGTGCGGGTCAGCGCGTACATCGCGATCGCTGAGACCATCACCCAGAACGCGATCAGGTAATAGACCTGGATTTGCGGCCCGAAGGTCCAGCCGAACATCGGCATCAGCGAGGTGCGGTCGGTGGTGATGCCGGACTCGCCGCCGAACACGCTGCGCAGGATCAGCGACGACGAGGCGACCAGTTCGCCGATGCCGAGCGAGATCATCGCGAACACGGTGCCGGCGCGCTTGGTCATCACCCAGCCGACGAGGACGGCGAACGCCATGCCGCCGATGCCGCCGACCAGCGGGATCACCGGCAGCGGGATCGGCCAGTTGTGGCTTGCGACTGCGTTCATGACGTGCACGGCGAGGAAGCCGCCGAGGCCGTACTGCACCGCGTGTCCGAACGACAGCAGCCCGGTCTGACCAAGCAGGATGTTGTAGGACAGCGCGAAGATGATCGCGATGCCGATCAGGCAGAACGAGGTCAGCGAGCCGCCGGCGCCGAAAACCAGCGGCAGCGCGACCAGCGCGACCGCGGCGAGCAGCCAGACGGCATAGAAGCTCAGGGCGCTGCCGGGCTCCTGCTTGGCCGCAGCGATGGAGGGCGTGGAAGCGTTGGTCATGACTCGCGCGTCCCCAGCAGGCCCATGGGGCGGAAGATCAGGACCAGCACCAGCAGCACATAAGGCAGGATCGGCGCGATCTGCGCGATCGTCACGTTCCAGATGTCGGTGAGCGGCGAGGGGCCAAGGCTCGGATCGAGCGGGCCGAATACGCTGGCGAGCGACCCGTTCAGCGCGACCGCGAAGGTCTGGATCAGTCCGATCAGGAGCGAAGCGATGAAGGCGCCGGGCAGCGAGCCGAGGCCGCCGAACACGATGACAACGAACAGGATCGGGCCGAGCAGCGCGGCCATGTCGGACTGCGTCACCAGCGAGGGACCGGCGATGACGCCGGCAAGGCCGGCGAGCGCGCTGCCGACGCCGAACACCAGCATGAACACGCGTCCGACATTGTGGCCGAGATGGCCGACCATGCTTGGATGGGTCAGCGCGGCCTGCACGATCAGGCCGACGCGCGTCCTCTTCAAGGTGACCAGCAGCGCGATGAAGATCACGACCGACACGACAAGCATGAAGATCTTGTAGGCGGGGTAGTTGGTCGAGAACACGGTGAAGGCGGGGAAGTCGAGCGCCGCCGGGACGCGGTAGTCGACCGGGCTCTTGCCCCAGATCATCGAGACGATCTCTTCGATCGCGAACGCAAGTCCGAAGGTCAGCAGCAGTTCGGCGACATGGCCGTGCTTGTGGGTGTTGCGCAGGCCGTAGCGCTCGACCGCCATGCCGACCGCGCCGACCAGCAGCGGCGCCAGCACCAGGGCCGGCCAGAATCCGATCCAGCGGGTGAGCTGAAAGCCGAAAAACGCGCCGAGCATGTAGAAGCTGGCATGCGCGAAGTTCAGCACGCCCATCATGCTGAAGATGACGGTGAGCCCACTGGACAACAGGAACAGCAGCATGCCGAACAGGACGCCGTTGAGCGTCGAGATGACGATCAGCTCAGCCACGGCGCACTCGCTTGAGACTGGAACGGTTCACGTGATCAAAACCTGTCGAACGAAAGGAACTTACCCGTCATTCCGGGTTCGATGCTACGCATCGCCCCGGAATGACTGAGACGGCCGATCAGGGCCGCTTCATGTTGCAGGTGGTCGGAAGCATCGTCTGCGCGGTGTCGATCTTGGACACTATGCGCCAGCCCCAGCCGGTGTTTTCCTCGTCGAACGGCTCCTTGGTCTTGTCGGCCAGCGAGCCGAACGAGGAGATGTAGATCGGCTGGAAGAACTGGTGGTCGTCCTTGCGGATGAAGCCTTCGCCGCCGTCGAACACTTCGAACTTCATGCCTTCGAGCGCGGCCGCGACCTTCACCGGATCGATCGAATTGGCCTTCTCGGCGGCCGCCTTGAACATCCGCATCTCGTTGACCGCGCGCGGATACCAGACGGAAATGCCGGTCTTGGCGCGGAAGTCCTTCTCGAAATCCATCGCCGCCTTGTTGCCGGAGTTCGGGACGCCTTCGCTGATCTGGAACACCTGGCTTTCGAGGCCGGCCTGCTTGATCGCGGTCGGTCCACCGGCGCCGCCGGCATAGTAGGTGTACCAGTTGACCTTGAGGCCAGCGTCGGCCGCCGCCTTCAGCAGCAGCGCGAAGTCCTGGCCCCAATTGCCGGTCACGACGGTGTCGGCGCCGGACGCCTTGATCTTGGCGATGTAGGGCGAGAAGTCGGTGACCTTGAGCATCGGGTGCAGCTCGTCGCCGACGACCTGGATATCCGGCCGCTTTTCGCCCAGCATCTTACGCGCCGTGGTGCGCACCGACTGGCCGAACGAATAGTCCATGTTGATCAGGTAGACCTTCTTGATGGACGGATGGCCCTTCATGTAGTTGGTCAGCGCTTCCATCTTGATGTCCGAGTTCGCATCCCAGCGGAAATGCCAGTAGCTGCACTTCTCGTTGGTCATCGCCGGATCGACCGCGGCGTAGTTGAAGTAGAGCACTTCCTTGCCGGGGTTGCGCGAATTGTGCTTGGTGACGAAGTCTTCCAGCGCCGCGCCGACTGACGAGCCGTTGCCCTGGGTGATGTAGTGGACGCCGGCGTCGACCGCCTTCTGCGCCTGCACCAGGCTTTCCTGCGGATTGGTCTTGTTGTCGAGCGGGACGATCTCGACCTTGTGGCCGAGGATGCCGCCCTTGGCGTTCAACTCGTCGGCGAGATACTGAAACGTCTTCAGGCCGCCTTCGCCAACGCTGGCACCGCCGCCGGAGAGCGGATCGATATAGCCGATCTTGATGGATTCCTGCGCGGACGCCGCGCCTCCCAACACCGTCAGCGCTGCCGCGGCGGCAACGATCAGCCTATGCATCCTGCGTTCTCCCTTGCTCGTGTTTCTTGATCTTTAGCGATCGAGGCCGTCTCATAACCCCAATCGCCGAGCCTTCGCAACTTTCGCTTTGAATACTGCGTCAAGTTTTAGCGGAAGGTATCATGATGTTATAGGCTATCTATCGTCGAAATCGGGCGCTGTTTTGAATTGCAGGTAAACTTTTGGATGAAGCGCGGCCGCTCTCGCGCCGGTTCACCTTTGGAACTGACGTCGGCCGGGACCTGCCTCGAAACCTCCCCTTGAAAAGGGGGAGGTCGCTTCGCTCGTCAGAGCGAAGCGGGCGGGGATCGGCTCTCTCCGCATCCATCATAGCCTGCCGCTGACCCCCATCCCGACCTTCCCCCTTTCAGGGGGAAGGAGAAAACTGGATCGCTACCGTGGCGTTCTAGCCCGGATGTCGGCGCGGCTTGAGGCCCGCGAGGAAGAGCCGCGCGAAATGATCGGCGATCTCGGCTGGAGACCAGTCACGCCTGGTCTTGAACCAGATCGGATACCAGTGGCCCATCCCGGTGAGAATGCGCTCCGCGAAATAGGTATCGATGCGGCGGAAACGGCCCTCGTCGATCCAGCGCTGATAGCTGTTCTGGTCTTGCCGGATCGTCGCCAGCACGTCTCCGACATAGGCTTTTCGGTCTGCGTCGTTGAGATAGTTGATGTTGTGGTAGGTCGCCTTTGGGCCGCAGGGCGTGTCGTGCAGCATCAACAGCAGGCGGATTCGCTGAACGATGTGATCGAATGCCCCAAGGCTGTGCTCTTGCAGATGCTCGCGAATGGCGACCTCGCCGGCGAGCCCGCGTCGCAGGCAGGCCAGCAGCAGGCTCTCCTTTTCGCTGAAGTGATAGTAGATGCCGGCGCGGGTCATGCCCGCATCCACGGCGATGCTCTCGAGCGACGTGCCCGACGCGCCCCTGCGATTGAAACTGTCCGAGGCAATCGACAGCATCCGGTCGAACTTTGCGGCCCGCTTGTTCAGCGCTGTGCGAGCCTCGAGGAACGGGGCGAGGCTGAGCGCCTCGGGCATTTTGGGAAGCGCGATCTCGCGGCGGTAGACTCCGTGCGTGATGATGTCGTCGATGGCATCGATCGCCTGTTGCCGCGTGTAGTAGTCGCGTTCGGACAGCCAGAACGGAACCCAATCCAGGATGGAGATCAGCGCCACCGCCGTGAGCAGCGGCTCGTCGCAGGCGATCGAGCCGTCCGCCATGCCCCGATCGAGGATGTCCGCGAGCAGCGCGGCGTTCTGCCAGCGCCTGGCATGAACCTCGCTGCTGTAGGGCGCGGCCAGTGCATCGATATCGCTGAACAGGATCATGCGCTGGCCTTCGGGCCGCAGCCTGCCGCGCACGAAGCGCCTGATGATCTCGAGCCCGTCGATGCCGGGTTCGGCGGCCGCCTCGATCTCGTGCCGATAGATTGCAAGGCCGCGCAGATAGCAGTGGAAGATGAGATCTTCCTTGTCGCGGAAATAGTGGTACAGCGCGCCCGGTACGGCCTGCACCGATGCTGCGACCTGCTCCATCGTCACGTTGGCATAGGAGTGACGGGCAAACAGCCGGGAAGCTGAGACGAGGATTTCTTCAGCCCGATCCGTCGGGTCGGCGGCGACTTGCAAGCTCGAATGCCCTTCCTGATCGCGGAACGAAAATCCGCACGCGAGATAATCCCCTTGGCAGCCGCTTGTCGATCTGCGATAGACGGTGGCATACCATACACCAGCGGTTCTTGATTGTCTGGTGATGTGGCGACCGTCGGCCCGTGGATGCGGGACGGCCAATATCGACCGGGCATCGGTTCGGCAGCAGCTTCGGACAGGATTTTGGAGAGCAAGCCTTTCGTGAGGAGGGCTATTGGAGAGAGCATGGCGCGCAACATTCTGATTTTGGGAGCTTCCTACGGCTCCCTGCTGGGGACCAAGCTGCTGATGGCGGGTCACAACGTGTCCCTGGTGTGCCGCAAGAACACCGCCGACCTGATCAACCGCGAAGGCACCGAGGTGCGGATCAAGCTGCGCGACGAGAAGGAGCACCGCTCGATCTTCTCGCGCGATCTGCCGGGCAAGCTCGATGCCGTCACGCCCGCCGATGTCGACGTGTCGCGCTACGACATGGTCGGCCTTGCGATGCAGGAGCCGCAATACACCAACCACACGGTTCGCGTACTGATGATCAAGATCGCGGCGGCGAAGCTGCCCTGCCTGTCGATCATGAACATGCCGCCGCTGCCGTATCTGAAGCGGATCCCGGCACTCGCCGGCATGGACCTCGAGGAGGCCTACACCAACGCGCAGGTGTGGGAGCGCTTCGAACCGGGCCTCGTCACGCTGTGCTCGCCCGATCCGCAGGCCTTCCGTCCGCCGGAGGAGAAGGCCAACGTGCTGCATGTCGGCCTGCCGACCAACTTCAAGGCCTCCGCCTTCGCCGACGACAAGCACAACAAGGTGCTGCGCGAGCTCGAAGCCGACATCGACGCGGTGACGCTCGACGGCCAGGACGTTCCGGTGAAGCTGAAGGTGTTCGACTCGCTGTTCGTGCCGCTGGCGAAGTGGTCGATGCTGCTGACCGGCAATTATCGCTGCATCACGCCGACCGAGCCCCAGTCGATCCGCGACGCCGTGCACGGCGACCTCAAGCGCTCGCAGGCGATCTATGATCACGTCGACGCCATCGCGCGCAAGCTCGGCGCCGACCCCGCGGATCAGGTGCCGTTCGCGAAATACGCCAAGGCCGCGGAAAGCCTGCTCAAGCCGTCATCGGCGGCCCGCGCGGTCGCCGCCGGCGCGCCCTTCATCGAACGCGTCGACCTGCTGGTGAAGCTGATCTCGCACCAGCTCGGCACGCCGAGCACCGAGATCGACCGCACGGTCGAGACCGTCGATCAGAAGCTGAACGAGAAGATCGTGCAGGGCGGCTCCGGCGCGGAGTGACGGAATGGGGCTGGCGAGGGCATGCGTGCCCTCGCCATGCATCGGCGATCTGCAATGTGCGCAATCGCGGTTGCCGGACGCATGGCTCGACCTGTCCAGATGAGATAGACTCGCCCAGCTGCGGTTGGGAGCAACGGACATGCCGAGCAAATCGCTTCCTCTCCTTGCAATCTACGGCGACCTCGATCGCGCGCGCGACATCATGCGCGCCTGGCAGCCGCTCGATCATCTCTCTCCTGAAGACGCCGAGATCGTCGTGAAGGCGATCGCCGAGGGCATCGCGCGCGGGCGCCGGCACGGGCTCGAGATGGGGCAGTGTCATCAGGCGGCGTGAGCTACGCTTGCGCGGCGCTCGGATAGCGCATGTGAGGTGAGCACGCCGGACAGGCTCCCTCTCCCCTTGCGGGAGAGGGTGGGGAGAGGGGTGGCTCCGGGCGAGAGGATCGACGTGAAGTCAGCGCTCGTAATCTCGGCTACTCGTCGTGTGTGCTCGACTGAATGGAGAGAGCGTGCCGTGTGGCACCCCTCTCCCCAGCCCTCCCCCGCAAGGGGGGAGGGAGCCCTTCCGCCAGTGACTCCCTTACGAGAGGTTAGTCACCAACGCGAAGCGACCGCTAGCCCTGATGCCCCACGGCCAAAATCGTCACCGAACGGGTCTGGTGGCTCGGCGTCTGAAAATCGATCGTCTGGCCGACCGACAATCCGATCAGCGCGGCGCCGACCGGCGTCAGCACCGAGATGCGCCGCAGCGCGATGTCGGCTTCGTGCGGGTAGACGAGCACGACCTCCCTGACGTCGCCGGTCTCGTCGTCACGGTAGCGCACAAGCGAGCCCATGCGGACCACGTCATGCAAATCGGCGTCGTCGGCAACGAGCTGGGCGCGGTCCGTCTCGCGCGCGAGGAACTGGGCGACGCGGGGAAACACCGCCATGCTGGAATCGGCCAGCGCGCTGAGGCGATGCGCCTCGCTCGCGGTGATCACGATCGGCGGCAATGCCGGGGCGGTAAAGCTGCTCTGAATGGTTCGGGTCATGTCGGTTGATCTTTGTGGTTGATCGGAGGCGCACGAACGCCGGCGCGCGGATATCTCGCGACGCGACGGACTGAAATGATTTGATGGCGTCGAGGAATCCGGACGGCGTGCGATCGCCGGCCGGCTAATTGCCTGCGTGCAAACGTCCGGCGCGCAATTCGCGGCGCGCAATACGGGTGTCGATGCGGAGCGTGTCGATCATGGCACCATCAACATAGCCGCTGGCGACGTCGCATCCATTGCGGCGAAAGCGCGCACGCGGGCCGCGTGGAACGATGCGCCATCGCCGACGGGCCGAGCGTCAGGGCTGTCCGATGCCGGACAGGCCGAGCACTGCGCCGGCAGCAAGCGCGACAAGCGGATGGATGCGGGTCGTGGTGGTGGCGATCGCGACCATTGCTGCGATCAGGATCGTGCCCCAGCTCGAGGCCGATGCGTGGGTGATGACGATGGCGCTGGCGGTGACGAGCCCGGCGGTGACCGGAACCAACCCGGCCTGCACGGTGCGGCGCCAGGGCCGGTCCTTGAAGCGTTCCCAGAGCCGAAGCGCGAAGCCTGTCACCAGCGACGACGGCCCGAACTTGGCGAGCGACGTCACCAACACGCCGGAGAAGCCCGCGACATGCCAGCCGACCAGCGGCACCACCATCATGTTCGGCCCGGGTGCTGCCTGCGCCAGCGCGAACAGCGCACCGAATTCCTGCGCCGTCATCCAGTGATGGACGTCGACCACCTGACGCTGCATCTCCGGCAGGATGGTATTGCCGCCGCCGAAGGCGAGCAGCGAGAGCTCGGCGAAGATCAGCGCGAGCGTGACGAGAGTTGCGCTCATGACGCCTGCCTCGACCTTAGGAAGATGCTGAGCGGCGCCAGCGTCAGCAGGGTCGGCAGCAGCGGCAAGCGGAGCACGGCAATCGCCAGCACGCAGAGCGCGCCGATGAACAGGCCGAGCACATCGCGCCGCAGCGGCCAGGCGATCTTGATCGCGGTGGAAATCAGCAGTCCGGCTGCCGCGGCGGCGAGACCGCCGAACAGATGACGGACGACCGGGTCGTCGGCGAAGCGGCCATAGATCACGCCAAGGCCGATCACGACCGCGGTCGGCACCGCGATCAGGCCGAGGATCGCCGCGAATGCGCCGGGAATGCCGCGAAACTTCAGCCCGACCGCGACCGACATGTTGATGATGTTGCCGCCGGGCAGGAACTGGCACAGCCCGAGCAGGTCGGTGAACTCCGCGCCGGTGAGCCAGCCGCGCTTCTCCACCATCATGTGGCGTGCCAGCGGCAGCACGCCGCCGAAGCCGGTCAGTCCGAGGATGAAGAAGCCCGTGAACAACTCGCCGACATCAGGTGCGTGATGCTTGGTGGTTTGCGCGGCGGGGATGGCGTCCATCGGCGGGGCGGCTCCGGTTCGATTGTTCTTTGCGACGACTCTAGTTGGCCGCGTGCCAAATATCCAATATATGGATATGGGAATTCGCATATCTTTCAGATATGGATTGCCCGATGATCGAACTGCGCCATCTCCGCTATGCCGTCGCGGTGGCCGAGGAAGGCCATATCACCCGCGCCGCCGCGCGGCTCGGCATCCAGCAGCCGCCGCTGAGCCAGCAGATCCGCGCGCTGGAAGCCGCGATCGGTGCGCCGCTGTTTCGCCGGCAGCCGCGCGGGGTCGAGCTGACCGCCGCCGGCCGTGCCTTCGTCGGCAAGGCGCGCGCGATCCTGCGTGACGCCGACCTCGCGGTGGAGGCCGCGCGCCGCGCGAGCCGCGGCCAGGAAGGCCAACTGGCCATCGGCTTCACCTCTTCGGCCGCGTTCCATCCCTTCGTCACCGGCGTGATGCGCGAAATGCGCGAGCGCGCGCCGGCGATCACGCTGTCGCTCGAGGAGGCCTCGACCGGCGAGCTGATCGAAGCCGTCGAGGCCGATCGGCTCGATGCCGCATTCGTGCGCGCGCCAAGCGAGCGGCTGGAGAACCTCACGATCACCCATCTGCTCGACGAGGAGATGGTGGTCGCGTTGCCCGACCATCATCCGCGCGCCCGCAAGGACACGCGGCGGCGGATTTCGCTGGCCTCGCTCGCCGACGAGCCGCTGATCCTGTACCGCCGTCCGACCGGACCGGGCCTCTATGACAGCATCATCGCCGCCTGCCGCGCCGCGGGCTTCAGCCCGAAGGTGGCGCAGGAGGCGACGCGGATGGTGTCGACGCTCAGCCTGGTCGCGGCGGGGCTCGGCATTTCGATCGTGCCGGAATCGATGGCGCGGCTCGAGACCGCCGGCGTGTCCTATCTCCGCCTCGACCGCGCCACGGGCCTCGTCGCGCCGCTCGCGCTGGCGCGCAAGAAGGGCCCCGCCGGCGGCACGCTCGGCCGCCTGCTCGGGATCGTCTCGCGGCGGGTGAAGGACCGCGCCGGCGGTTGAGGCTATCGCGTCATCACTGCGGTCAGAGGTTGACCCGATAGAGCCTCAGCGCATTGCCATAGATTGTCACGGTCATCAGCCAACGACCATCGGAGGACATTTGCAACGGCCGTTGCGCAACCGCGACGATCCGTTGGCGCTCGCGGCCGGTCGCACTGTCGCGCACGACGATCTCACCAGCCTTGCTGTTCTCCTGCCAGAATGCTTCGACGCTCAAGCCGCGATCGGACATCACGCTGTTCGGCCGACCCGGCGACCGGAACGGAGCGCGGCGATCACCGGCGTCGACGCTCCCGATCAGCGAACCCGTTCGTGTGTCGAAGGTCAGCGTTCGGCATATCGACGATGCGGGCGCGGCGCCGGCTGGCACGCGCGGCGGTATGCCGCAGAATTCGTGGCGGATGCTGTTCTCGTCCAGCTGGCAGCTTCCGGCCGTCTGGCTCGTCAGATTGCCGATCAGCTCCAGCGGCATCGACACCGTGACGACCTGGCGACCGTGCGTCAGATCATAGATCCTGAAAGGCTTCCGGCTGTACGGAGATTGGCACGCCCACACGGCATCGCCGATCCGCTTCAGCCCGTGGGCGAGGCCGCTCTCGTTGCCCGCGCCGTAACGCCTGACGTCACGCATGCGCATCGCGGGGACCTCGATCCGGATGGCGATCGGATCGTCAGGCTTCGGAGCCAGATATTGGCTGCAGATCAGCCAGAGGCTGCCGCTGTCGGCGGAGAACATCAGGGATTCGCTTGCGTCAGATTCAAAACAGGTCTGTTCGCTGCCCGCGAATTCTCCGGCCAGGCTCAGATCAGGCAACGCATAGAGCCGCACGCGGCTGTCACGATGCCTGTAGTTGGTGTTTGGAATCGGCGACGCGGCACCGCCACTGCGAAGGGCCAGATAGCGGCCATCCGGGCTCCAGGCGATGGCGTAACGATCGTACGGGTCCAATGGACCGGCCAGTTGGCGCAAGCTGCGGCCGGTGGCGATATCGACCTGCACCAAAGCGTTGTCCGCGGTGCGAACGATCGCGCTTTGCCCGTCAGGGGCCATCCTGACCGCCGATGTCGGGGCGATCGACAACGCGACGTCGTGCGAGTAGGTGAGAACCGCCTCGCCCTGCGAACTGTCCTTCGATGGTGTGGGCGATACGGTCCGGCGCAACTCCGGTGCGCCGGCAACAAGGCCACGCGGCCCGGCGAGGTAGCCGGCGAACGGCGCCAACAGGGCAAACAGCAGCGGGGCGCAGAGCACGCAGGCCAATCTGCGACGGCGATGGATGGCGAAGGTCCAAGCGCTGGGTGCACTTGTATCGTCCCGGAGGCGCGTTACCAGCACCATCGCGATCGCGGTGGTCGCGCCCCAGACCGCGCCGATCCCGGCACGGCCGATCAGCACATGAACACGGTCGATCCACGACAGGCCGTTGAGCGGCGCCGCCCAGTCCTTGAAAAGATGACGATCGTAGCTCAGGCCGTAGAGCAGTTCGACGACCGCAGAGACAAGCGCGGCGACGATCGCTGCGATCAAGAAAATCATCGTCGCGCCGCGCCGGCGGGATGCCATTCCCAGCGCCAGGCTCGGGATGAGCGATGTCACCGCGCTGCTCATGAAGACCCATTGCAGGAATGAGGTCCAGGGCAGGCTGAAGATGTCGAATGTGCCGGCCCGCATTCGGCTCTCTGCAACAAGCTGAAGCTGGCGCTGGATCCGCGCACCAGCCTGGATCAGCGTCACTCCTTCGCCGAATGCCAGCACAAACCACAGGACGGCCGACAGCAGGATGCAGAAGAACCAGGCCGTCACGCTCAGCCTCGGCAGGACGCGCTTGAGCACGAAGCCCTGCATGAGCGGAGGGGCGATCAAGGAGAACGCGACGAGGAGGAAAAGACCTAATACGATCAACTTCGGATACCCGGCGCTCCGGGTCACCGGCTTGCCGATGGCCGATGCTGCAATCGTGCAGAAGACCGGGACCGATGCGGAGACAAGCACCCAGGCGAGCCAGGTCGACCAGGTCATGGGCCGCAGGCACGGAGACGTCGGTTCTGTCGGAGTGACCATCAAGGACTTTCGGCGATGTGTTTTCGTGAGTGCGGGCGGGCCAAATCCTCAGCCACGCGCCGACACGCGGCAAGCGTCATTGCCGGCAAAGTCAGGCACTTCACCAGCGACAGCGTGCCGATATGTGCTGATTTGTGAGCATTTGTGCGGTTGATGAACCGGCATGAGCGCGGATCCCGGCGCCGCTGCCGGTGGCGCGGAATGTGGGGAGTTTGGCGAACGCGCGCGTCACGGCGCGGCTAGATAGCCTTCATCGAATCCGGTTGCCCGCGCGTGGACCGCGACAGCTCAGTTGCGTCCGGAGGCTTCGGGTTCAATCAACACCGCGAAAGGCATTCTCCGATGGCACGTTTTCCTGTCCATACGCTCGACTCCGCTCCTGAAGCCTCGAGGTCTGCTTTGCGCGAGGTCGAGGCGCGGTTTGGCATGATCCCGAACCTTGCGGCGGCGATGGCGACCTCACCCGTGCTGATCCAGAGCTTCATCGGCATCTTCGACAAGGTTCACGGCGGCAGCTTCACCGAGCAGCAGATCCAGACCGTGCTGCTCACCGACGCGGTGACCAATCGCTGCACCTGGGCGGTCGCGCTGCATTCCGCGCTCGGCTTGCAGGCCGGCCTCGATCCGGCCGATGTCGATGCGATGCGTGCCGGCCGCTCGCCTGCCGACAAGACCCTCGGTGCGCTCTCGACCCTGGCGCGGTCGCTGATCGAGAAGCGCGGGCGGCTCGACGAAGAGGAGATCGAACGATTCCTGGCGGCCGGATTCTACAAGGACCTCGTGCTCGAAGTCATCACCATCGTGGCGGCGTCGACCATCACCAACTACGCCGGCAGCGTCACCAATCCGCCGTTGGAGGCGGGATTGCAGGACCATGCCTGGAACGGCTGACCGGTTTTCGCCCAAGCGACAATGCACGTCGGCCATGCGGCCGGCGTGCGCTTTAGACCGCAAATCTGGCGCGGTAGTCCTGCGGCGTGGTCGAGAGCAGGCGCAGGAAGCTGCGGCGCATCGTCTCCTCGGACCCGAAGCCGCAGCGCTGCGAGATGCGCTTGATCGGCAGGCGCGTTTCCGAGAGCAGATGCCGCGCGCCCTCGACCCGGAGCCGCTCGATCGCGCGCGCCGGCGTCAGGCCGGTCGCTTCAGCGTAATGGCGGCTGAAGCTGCGCTCGCTCATGCCGGCCTGTTTCGCCAGCGTCGACAGCGAGAGGTCGCCGGCCAGATGGTTGCTGATCCAGTCGTGCAGCGCGCTGAACCTGTCGTCGGTTGCCTGCAGCGACAGGATTTCGCTGAATTGCGCCTGTCCGCCCGGCCGCTTGAAAAACACCACGAGATAGCGGGCGACGGCAAGCGCCGCCGTGCGGCCGAGATCCTCCTCCACCAGCGCCAGCGCCAGATCGATGCCGGAGGTGACGCCGGCCGACGTCCAGAACGAACCGTCGCGCACGAAGATCGGATCGGGCTCGACGCGGACATCGGGAAAGCGCTCGGCGAGCTCTGCGCAAAATTGCCAATGGGTCACGGCGCGGCGGCCATCGAGGGCGCCGGACGCCGCGAGCAGGAACGCGCCGGTGCAGACCGATGCGGTGCGGCGCGCTTGCCCGGCGCGCTTGCACACCCAGTCAACCAGCATGCGATCGTTCGCCGCCGCGTTGACGCCGTCGCCGCCCGGAATCACCAGCGTGTCGACCGCGGTGCCGATGGCGGGCAGTGGATGCACCGCGAGCCCGACGCCTGCGGACGACTCGACGTTCGGGCCAGCCTTGGCAACGACGCGGACGTCATATGGCTCCGCGTTGCCTGCCTTGGCCGCCAACGCATTGGCGGACGCGAACACCTGCAATGGCCCGGTGACGTCGAGCAACTGCACCGCCGGATAGGCCAGCACTTCGATCGAGCGGCGGCGGTTTGGCGAAAAACGTGGGCTGGTTGGCGTCATCGCCGAAACCTGCCGCGCTAGATTCGCTTTGTCCATAGCGCAAGGGAAGTTCGAGGGAAGTTCGATGATTGCTCACGATGTTCATCTGCGGATCGGTTCGCTGCTGTTCGAAGGCGTCGATCAAATCGATTTGACCGGGCCGTTTGAGGTGCTGTCGCGGATTCCGAATTCGACCTGCCGCATCTATGCCAGGACCATGGCGCCGGTGCGGGATCTCAAGGGATTGCAGCTGCTGCCCGACGCGACGCTGGCCGATGCGCCGCCGCTCGATGTGTTGCATGTGCCCGGCGGGTTCGGTCAGGAAGCCTTGATGGAAGATGCGGAGGTGCTCGGCTGGATCAGCCGGCAGGCGGCGGGCGGATGCCGCATCTTCTCGGTCTGTACCGGCGCCCTGCTGTGCGGAGCAGCCGGCCTGTTGAAGGGGCGCAGGGCGACGACGCATTGGGCATCGCTGCATCTGTTGCCGTTCTTCGGCGCTGTTCCCGTGAATGAGCGTGTGGTGATCGACGGCAGCTACATCTTTGCCGCCGGCGTGACCTCAGGCATCGACGGAGCGTTGCGACTGGCCGCTGAATTGCGTGGCGACGATGCCGCGCGGGCGATCCAGCTCTACATGGCCTATGCACCGGAGCCGCCGTTCGACAGCGGCACGCCGGAGACGGCGCCGCCCGCGATCCTTCAACAAGCCCGGCAAGCCGTGCGCGCGATCACGGCGCAGCGGGAGGAGACAGCGCGCCGCGTGGCTGCGAGGCTGGGCGTCGTCGTGCAGGGAGTCTGAGCGTGGACTAGTTTCCCGGCTCGAAGCTGCAGTCGGCGCCACCGCCGGTCTTGTCCTTGATCACCGTTGGATCGAGCGTGCAGGACAGTTTCGACAGCGCCTCGTAGATCGTGCCCGCGGCGCCGTCGGGCGGCACGCCGGCCAGCGCCACGGTCGCGAACATCGCGTTGGCTTCGCTGCCCCTCACCGTGTGGGTCCTGCTGCCGAAGCTCAGTTCGCATGAACGCGAGGTGATGGCGACATTGCTGGCGCGGCAGACGACCTTGTCGGCGGTGACGGTGATCTTGCTGGTGATGGGGACATCGCTGTCGCCGCCAAAGAACGCGGCGACCGCCTTCTTCTCCTTGGCCGGCAACGGCGAGTAGGGCGCCACGACGCCGGCGAGCGCCAGCGCGACCGAACCGGAGGTGGTCGCGGGCGCGGCCCATGCGGCTGACGAGGCCAGCGACAATGAACATGCGAGGATCGTCAGTCGGCCCAGTCTCATTCCCATCTCCTGTGTCTGCGCTTTCCGCGGCGCGGAATCGCTAGCACGTCTCGCGGTCTGATTCACACGCGATCCCGCAACTTCACGTGAGGCGCGGATGCGCACAGGGCAGGGCGGCCCCGCGTGGACCCGCTTGCACGATCGCGCCATCGGCGGCACAGTCCGATCCGTGGCAGCGATGCCGCCAACAATGACGACAAGAAGATCAATCCGGGGAACGCCATGGCGGCCACGCGCATCGACTGCGATATCCATCCCGCGGTGGGGGGAACGCGCACCACGCTGCTGCCCTATCTCAGCGATCACTGGAAGGAACAGGTCGTCAGCCGCGCCATCGACGGGCTCGACCTCAATTCCTATCCGCCGTCGATGCCGCTGTCCGGCCGCGCCGACTGGCGGCCGGCCGACGGCAGCAAGCCCGGCAGCGATCTCGCCATGGTGCAGCGCGGCGCGTTCGACCAGCTCGGCGCCAGCCACGCGATCTGCAACGTCGTCTATGGCGCGCAGGCGGTGTTCGATTCCTACATGGCGGCGGACTTCTGCAGGGCGATCAACGACTGGATCGCGGCCGAGTGGCTTGCCAGGGACAAGCGGCTGCGCGCCTCGATCGTGGTGCCGATCCAGGCGCCGGACCTTGCGGTCGAGGAGATCGAGCGCAGGGCCGGCGACAATCGCTTCGTCTCGGTGCTGGTGCCCTCGCAAGGCGAGACACTGCTCGGCCGGCGGCATTTCTGGCCGATCTATCAGGCCGCGGAGAAGCACAAGCTGCCGATCGCGATCCACGCCGGCAGTGCCTACCGCGGCGCGCCGAGCTCGATCGGCTGGCCGTCCTATCGCTACGAGTATTATCTCGCCGAGGCGCAGGCGTTCCAGGCGCAGACATTGAGCCTGATCTATGAGGGCGTGTTCGGGAAGTATCCCGGATTGACCGTCGTGCTGATGGAGTCAGGCGTCAGCTGGTTGCCGGCCTTCATGTGGCGCGCCAACAAGACCTGGCGCGGCGTGCGCGTCGAGGTGCCGTGGGTGGAGCGCGAGCCCACCGCGATCATCCGCGACCATTTCCGCGTCACCATGCAGCCGTTCGACGCGCCGATGGATGCAACAAGCGTTGCCGACATCATCGACCAGATCGGCTCCGACAAGATGTTCCTGTTCGCATCCGACTATCCGCACTGGCAGTTCGACGGCGACGATCCGATCCCGCCGCATCTGCCGAAAAGTCTTGTCGGGCGGATGTGTGCCGACAACCCGTTGGAAACATTTCCGCGTCTCAAGCTGAATTCGTAGCGCATGATCCGGAAAAGTGGAAACCGGTTTTCCGACAAGATGATGCGCAAACAAGAAGGAGGATCGCATGAGTGACGTCATCGACCGCCCGATGCTCGACCAGGAGAAGACCGCCGCGTCGCGGCTCAGAATCATCGATTGCGACATCCATCCGAGCATTCACGCGCACAGCGACCTCAACGAGTTCCTGCCAAAACGCTGGCAGCAGCATCTGAAGGAATATGGCAGCCATCTGCGCACGCCCTATATCGGCACCACGCCGTATCCGCGCTCCTCGCCGCTGATCGCGCGGCGCGATGCCTGGCCGCCGACCGGCGGCGTGCCCGGCTCCGATCTCGATTTCATGCGCAAGCAGCACCTCGACCCCTTCGACGTCGAGTTCGGGATTTTGCAGGTGCTCGACCTCTTCATCTTCTCGCAGCAGAATCTGGAATTCGGCGCCGCGATCCAGCGCGCCATCAACGACTGGCAGCTGGCGTTCTGGGCGCATCGCGATCCGCGCCTGAAGGCCTCGATCCTGGTCGGGCAGGATGGCTCCGACCTCGGCCTCGCCGAGATCGAGCGCTGCGCCAAATCAGGCGAATACATCCAGATCAATGTCTCGCCGCGTGCCAACGAGCCGCTCGGCCGCCGCCGCTACTGGCCGATCTATGAACGCGCGCAGGAGCTCGATCTGCCGCTAGGCATCCATGTCGGCGGCTATGGCGGGCATGCGCCGACCGGCGGCGGCTGGCCGTCCTATTATTGCGAGGAGCATCAGTCGAACGCGCACACGGTGGCCTCGAATCTCACCAGTCTTGTGCTGGAGGGTGTTCCCGAGCGCTTCCCGAAGCTGAAGATCGTGTTCATCGAGGGTGGCTTCGGCTGGATCCCCGCGACGATGTGGCGGATGGATCAGCACTTCGAACGCTTCCGCAGCGAGGTGCCGCATCTGAAGCGCAGGCCGAGCGAATATGTGAAGCAGCATTTCTGGTTCACGACCCAGCCGATCGACGAGCCGGATGAAGCCAGGCACCTGCGGCAGCTGATCGAATGGGTCGGCATCGACCGGCTGTTGTTCTCGTCGGACTATCCGCACTGGGACTATGACGACGCGCGCTACGCCTTCAAGACACCGCTGACGGACGCCGAGCGTCGCAAGATCTTCAACAGCAACGCCCGCGCGGTTTACAAGTTCTGAGTATGATGAGATTGGATCGAGCAGCAACCGCGACGGAATTGCGCTCCCTCTCCCGCTTGCGGGGGAGGGCTGGGGTGGGGGTGTCGCCGCTCGCGACACTCTTCACGTGGGGAGAGCCCCCACCCGTATCGCATCTAACGATGCGATACGACCTCCCCCGCAAGCGGGAGAGGTGCAGGGCGCCTGTTGCGAGACCGTTTCAACCTGACCTCACCCCGCTCCAGGATTCCGATGACCCGTCACATCGTCGCGCGCACCAGTGAGATTCCGGCCGGCGGCAACAAGGTGTTCGGCCTCGAGGGCCGCGACATCGTCGTGTTCCACGTCAATGGCGAGTTCTTCGCGCTGCTCAATCGCTGTCCGCATGAAGGCGCGCCGCTGGAGAAGGCGGCCTGCGTCGCGCGCCTGACCTCGCCGGAGCCCGGCATCTATCAGCGCGACCGCGTCGGCGAGATGCTGCGCTGTCCGTGGCACGGCTGGGAATTCGACATGCGCAACGGCCAGTCCTGGTTCGATCCCAAGCGGTTCAGGATCCGCTCCTATCCGGTCGCGGTCGAGAGCGGCGCCGAGTTGCAGAAGGGGCCGTATGTCGCCGAGACGTTCCCGGTGCATATCGAAGACAATTACGTGATCGTTGAGGTCTAGCCGGCGCGTTGGCGCAGTTCGTTCGACCGTGCGCGTTGCCGCGGCCCTCGTCGTGGCCGGGACAAGCCCGGCCATGACTCAGATAAGGTTATTGCGGATTATGCAATAATGAAGTGCCGTCAACGGCAATTATAATAACCGCTGCAATGGGCCACCTTGAGCTGGCGGTCGGGAATGAACCCGTCCACCACATCAGGAACGGCACATGAAGCTCTATCACTTCGCTCTCTCCGGCCACGCGCATCGCGCGCGGCTGTTTTTGTCCCTGCTGGGAATTCCGCACGAACTTGTTGACGTCGACCTCAAGTCCGCCGCGCAGAAGCGGCCGGAATATCTCGCGCTCAACCCGTTCGGCCAGGTGCCGGTGCTGGACGATGACGGCGTCATCATCTCCGACTCCAACGCGATCCTGGTCTATGTCGCGACCAAGCTCGGCCGCACCGACTGGCTGCCGCAGGATGCAAAGGGCGCTGCCGCGGTCCAGCGCTGGCTGTCGGTTGCTGCCGGCGATCTCGCGTTTGGGCCCGCTGCGGCACGCCTCATCACCGTGTTCGGCGCAAAGCACAATCCGGACGACGTGATCGCGCGGGCGCATGTCCTGCTGAAGCGGCTCGAGGCCCATCTCGCCGGTCGCGACTGGCTGGTCGGTACGGCGCCGACAATCGCAGACGTCGCGCTCTACAGCTATCTGTCGAGTGCGCCCGAAGGCAATGTCGATCTCTCCGCCTATGCGCGCGTCAACGCATGGCTGCGCCGGATCGAGGCGCTGCCGGGCTTCGTGGCCTTCGCCAGGACCCCTGTCGGTCTGGCGGCTGCGTGACCTGCTGACCGGGCGTGCCGTCGGGCGCGCCCGTCCAACCCCGAAGGGGAGGGCGATACGATGAGCGACAGACGAACCAAGCGCAAGCTCGCGACCTGGCATGCCGGCGAAAAGGCGATCCAGCAAAAGGTCGGCGTCGCCGAGAAGATGGACGCCGTCGGCCAGCGCGCGGTGCGCGACTTCATGCCTGACCAGCACCGCGATTTCTTCGCGCAGATTCCCTTCATCGTCGTCGGCAGCGTCGACCGAAGCGGCGACGCCTGGGCCTCGCTGCTGGCCGGCAAGCCCGGCTTCATCTCTTCGCCGACACCGCGCAGCCTCGAGATCGTTGCGCGGCCTGACGCCAGCGATCCCGTCAGCGAAGGCATGCGCGAGGGCGATGCGATCGGACTGTTGGGAATCGAACTGCACACGCGGCGGCGCAACCGTGCGAACGGGTTGCTGCGCGCGGCATCAGGCAAGGCACTCAGCTTCGAGCTCGATCAGAGCTTTGGCAATTGCGCGCAGTATATCCAGCTGCGGGATTTTGCCTTCGTGCGCGCGCCGGATGAACCTTTTGCGGGAGAGATCGAGGCGAGCACGACGCTCGATCAAGCCGCGCGCGACACGATCAAGGCGGCCGACACGTTCTTCGTGGCGTCCTATGCCGAGCGTGAGGACCGTCGCCAGGTCGACGTCTCGCATCGCGGCGGCCGGACGGGCTTCGTCCGCGTCGCCGACGACGGCACGCTGACGATTCCCGATTTTGCCGGCAATCTGTTCTTCAACACGCTCGGCAACATCCTCGTCAACGGCAAGGCCGGGCTGGTATTCGTCGATTTCGAAACCGGCGACTTGCTGCAGCTGAGCGGTGACGCCGAGGTGACGCTGGACTCGCCGGAGATCGCGGCGTTTCAGGGCGCCGAACGGCTCTGGAGTTTCCGTGCCCGCCGCGTCGTGCGCAGGCGCGGTGCGCTGCCGCTGCGCTGGGCGTTCCGGGCCGAAGGCTGGTCGCCGAATTCGCTGATGACCGGCGACTGGGCGCAGACCGCCGAGCGGATCCGCGCGGCCGAGCGCGCGACGCAGTGGCGGCCGTTCAAGGTGACCAGGATCGTCGACGAGAGCCGATCGATCCGCTCGTTTCATTTGCAGCCGGACGATGGCGCGGGGCTGCTTCCGCACCGGGCGGGACAGCATTTGCCGATCCGTCTCTCGTTGCCCGGTATCGACAAGCCGGTCATCCGCACCTACACCCTGTCGGTCGCGCCGTCGGATGGCATGTACCGCATCAGCGTGAAGCGCGATGGTGTCGTATCACAACATCTCCACGACACCATCCATGTCGCCGACGTCATCGAAGCGCGCGCGCCGGCTGGTGGCTTCACGATCGATGCGCGCGAAAAGCGGCCCGCGGTGCTGCTCGCCGGCGGTGTCGGCGTCACGCCGCTGCTCGCGATGCTGCGCCACGTGGTCTATGAAGGGCTGCGCACCCGCGGCATCCGGCCGACGACCCTGATCCAGGCCGCGCATGCGAAGCAGGACCGCGCGTTCGGCGATGAATTGCAGCAGCTGGTGGATGCCGCCGGCGGCGCGGTGCGGATCATCCGCGTCCTCGGCGATGTCGACGGCGCCGAGCAGGGCACAGACTACGACGCTGCGGGACGGATCGACATGGCGATATTGTCGCGCGTCCTGCCGTTCAACGACTATGACTTCTATCTGTGCGGACCGCCGCAGTTCACCCAATCGCTCTATGACGCCCTGCGCGGCTACAACATTGCCGACGGCAGGATTCACGCCGAAGCCTTCGGTCCTTCATCGCTGGTCCGGAAGCCCGACCTCGTCACCGCCGCGCCGCCGCGGCGGCCGCCGGCGACGATGCCGATCCCGGTCGCCTTCACCACTTCGTTGAAGGAGGCGCGCTGGACGCCCGAGGCGGGGACGCTGCTCGAACTGGCGGAAGTGCGCGGCCTCAGCCCCGCCTTCAGCTGCCGGGAAGGCAATTGCGGAACCTGCCGAACCAGATTGCTGGCAGGTGCCGTGACCTATGTGAAGCAGCCCACCGCAGAGGTGGCCGACGACGAGGTGCTGATCTGCTGCGCGGTGCCGGCGAAGCCGGAGGCCGACGGCGAGGATCGGATCCAGCTTGATCTCTGATCAGCCGCGCTGGGACTGCGCGGTGGTTAAAGCCTGATGAGATTGGGTTGAGCTGGAACGGCGTCGAAATTCACCTCTCCCTTGGGAGAGGTCGATTTGCGCAGCAAATCGGGTGAGGGGTTACGGTCTATCGAGAGAACAAGAGCCCTCACCCGGATTGCACTGGACGATGCTTCGCATCGCCAGGCGCAATCCGACCTCTCCCCAACGGGGAGAGGTGAACCGAGACCGCGCCAAGCAGATTCAACAAAAACTCATCCCGCTTTAGCCCGTGCTGCCCGGCATGAAGCAGCGTGGCCTCGGGTGTCCGTCGAGGTAATACGGCCAGACCATGGTGCGGCCGGCGCGGTTCGGTCCGGCGACGACGGCGTCATCGGGAACGTCGACCCACTCACCCTCGAGGCGCACACGATAGTGGCCGTCCCTGGTGTCCCAATCGGCGTCATCGACACGCTTCGCGTCGCTGCCGTCGCAGCAGGGTCCCTTGACGCTGCGCAGGCTCTCATACCAGCCGTTCAACTCGGGCTGCTGGTGATCATGGGCCTGCGCCGGCCCGATCGCCGGCTTCGCCAAGAGGGCCGTGACTGCAACGAGCGTCGCACGCCAAAACCGTTTGTTCATCTGATCCTCAAATCCGGAAAGCCCATGACAGCCAACCCGGACATGGTCATCGAGATCAGGACATCAATCAGATGATGATCGTCATTTTATCACATTCGTGAGAGGCGCGCGGGGCACTGCCGGAAGGCCGGGAGCTGACAAGCTCAGGCGAGCAGGCTCATCACCTGGTCGATCACGGCCTTCACCTGTTTCGAATCCGGCCTCTGGTGCGCAAGCGCCAGCAGGCCGGCATGCACCACCATGATGGTGTGGGCGGTGACGTCGGGGTCAAAGCCCTTGCTGAACTGGGCGCGATCGGTGCGCAGCCGCGTGCGCAGCAGCTCTTCAAGCCGCCGGTTGTAGCGCACGATGCTCTTGCGGAGCTCGACCTGGTCGAGCGAGCCATCGGTCGCGGAGTTGATCGACAGGCAGCCGCGCTGTCCCTTCTCGCCCGAGCAATAGGGAATGAAGCCGGTAAGCCACTGCTTGATGATGTCCCGCGCGGGCCCCGGCTGCGCCAGCACGCGCTCGGCCCAGCCGAGGATGCCGTCGTGATAGCGGTCCAGCACCTTCAGGAACAACGCGTTCTTGTCGCCGAACGCCGCGTAAAGGCTGGGTTTCGCGACGCCGCTCGCCGCCGTGATCTCGTCGAGCGAGGTCGCCTGAAAGCCCTTCTGCCAGAACATCTGGCGGGCGATTTCCAGGACATCGTCCGGATCGAAGCTGCGCGGCCTTGCCATATCCGTCTTTTATGTACTCTCGCGTCGGATGTGAACCCTTCACCTTGCCGTGAAGGCAGGTCCGGCTATTGACGTAATCTCTATTCTGTACTTAGAAGTAAACAATGAAATCGGGAGGTCACGCTATGAAAGCTGTTCAGGTCGTTGCGTTCGGACGTGCTGCGGAGGTGGTCAAGCTCAACGAGGTGCCGGACGTGGGCAGCCCCGGCCCCGACGAGGTTGTGGTGGCGGTGGAGGCCGCGCCGATCAACAATTCGGATTTCATGATCATCGCCGGGCGATACGGCTATCTGCCGTCGCCGCCGGCCACGCTCGGGATCGAGGGCGTTGGAAGGGTCGTCGCCAGAGGATCACAGGTGAGGAACCTGAAGGAAGGCGACCGCACGCTGATTCCGTTCACAGTCCCGACCTGGACCGAGCGGGTCAAATTCACGGCGTCATGGCAGCGTCCGCTGCCCGAGAATGCGGATGTCCGGCAGCTCTCCATGATCGGGGTCAACCCGGCCACCGCCTATTTGCTGCTGACCGATTTCGTGAAAGTCGCGCCCGGCGGCTGGGTGATCCAGAACGGCGCCAACTCGGCGACGGCCCGCGCCGTGATCGCAATCGCCAGATCGCTCGGGCTCAAGACCGTCAACATCGTCCGGCGCGAGGAGGTCGTGGATGAGGTCAAGGCGATCGGCGGCGATATCGTGCTGCTCGACGGGCCGGATCTCGCCAAGCGCGTCGCCAGGGAAACGGGTCGGGCGCCGATCCAGCTGGCGCTTGACGTCGTTGGCGGTTCATCCGCCTTGAACCTGATGAACTGCCTCGCGCCAAAGGGCGTGCTGGTGATCTACAGCGCGATGAGCGGCCAGCCGTTCTCCGGCTCGGCCTTGAGCGTGATCTTCAACGAGGTGTCGGTGCGCGGCTTCTGGCTCGGCCATTGGGGCAAGACTGCGACGGATGAAGCGTTGGCCAGAATGTACGACCATCTGGTGCCGATGGTCGCATCGGGCGCGATCAGCGCGCCGGTGGTCGGGACTTATCGCCTGGAGGATTTTTCGCAGGCGATCGCGCAGGCAGCGGCATTCAAGGGCAAGGTGATCTTCACGCCAAGCTAGAGCACGATGAGATTAGGTTGAGCTGTAAACCGCGTCGAAGGTTCACCTCGCCCCGAGGGGGAGAGGTGGACCGAAATCGCGGCAAGCCGGGGCAGCTAGACGATGGTCGAGAGCGTGAACGCGTGCCACGCACCCCAGTCAATGCCATCGTACGCGCGCACATACATCGTTTCACTGCCGGTGGCGGCGCCGCCACGCATCCAGACATCATCGAGGTCGGCGGCGCTGACGTCGATCACGGTGCTGGCTGCCCAATGGGAATTCGCAGAGGTCCAGAAATAGCCGCTGTTGGCGTTGCCGCCGCCATCCCAAAACTGATAGGCGGCCGCGGGATTCGCGTCAGCGTCAGCATAGGACACCAGGTTGCCGACCTGGCTCCACTCGTTGACGTGCAAGGTCTGATTGCTGACCGAGGCATCGGGTGCGTGGTTTGGCAGCGACGTCAGGGTAAAGCTGTCCCAATTGCTCCAGGCGGTGCCGTCGAACGCCCTGACCCACATGGTCTCGGAGCCGCCGGCGGTGCCGCCTTGCACCCAGATGCTGGACAGATCGGACGCCGGAACGTCGATCACCGTGTTGGCTGCCCAGTGTGAATTGGCCGGCGTCCAGAAATAGGCGCTGGTCGCAGCCCCACCACCGTCCCAGAACTGGTATTGGGTGATTGCATCGCCGTCGGCGTCGGATGCCGTCGTCCAGTTGACGAGCTGCGCCCACTGCGCGGCGTTCAAGGTATGATCGTTGATCGTCGCGGTCGGAGCCGTATTCGTCGACGTCAGAGTAAAGCTGTCCCAATTGCTCCAGGCGGCACCGTCGAACGCCCTCACCCACATCGTCTCGGAACCGGTGGTCGAGCCGCCTTGAATCCACAGATTGGCCAGATCGGATGCCGAAACGTCGATCGTCGTGTTGGCAGCCCAGTGGGAATTGTCGGGCGTCCAGAAATAGGCGCTGGTCGTCCCCGCGCCGCCGTCCCAGAACTGGTATTTGGTGATCGTGTCACCTTCGGCATCGGTGGCAGTGAGCCAGCCCTGGGGTTTGATCCATTGATTGACGTGCAGCGACTGGTCGTTGACGGTCGCGACCGGCGCCGTGTTCGGCGTCGACGTCAACGTGAAGCTGTCCCAGTTGCCCCAGTTCGTTCCGTCGAATGCTCTGACCCACATCGTCTCGGAACCAGTCGTCGAGCCACCTCGCACCCAGACGTCGGCCAAGTCGGCCGCCGAGACGTCGATCGTCGTGTTGGCGTCCCAGTGCGAATTGGTTGGAGTCCAGAAGTAGCCGCTGGTGGCAGACGTGCCGCTGTCCCAGAACTGGTACTTCGTGATCGCATCGCCATCGGCATCCGTCGCCGTCAGCCAGCTGCTGATGGTGACCCACTGATCGATGTGCGTGGAATGATCGCCGATCGTCGCGACGGGGGTCGAGTTCGTTGACGTCAACGTGAAGCTGTCCCAGTTGCCCCAGTCCGATCCGTCGAACGCCCTGACCCACAGCGTCTCGGAGCCGGTCGTCGAACCGCCGCGGATCCAGACATCGGCCAGCTCGGCCGCCGATACCTCGATCGTCGTGTTGGCAGCCCAGTGGGAATTGCTTGGAGTCCAGAAGTAACCGCTGGTTGCGGACGTGCCGCTGTCCCAGAATTGATATTTGGTGGCGGCATCCCCGTTGGCGTCGGTGTAATTCAGCCAATCCGAGGCCTGCACCCATGTGTTGATATGCAGCGACTGGTCGCTGATCGCGGCAACCGGCGTACTGTTTGGAATCGTCGTGAAGGTAAACGACGTCCAGGCACTCCAGGCAGTCCCGTCGAACGCACGTGCCCACAGCGTTTCCGAGCCGCTGACCGAACCGGAACGCAACCACACCTCGGAGAGGTCAGACGCCGCGACGTCGATGACGGTGTTGGCGTCCCAGTGGGAATTGGTTGGAGTCCAGAAGTAGCCGCTGGTCGCGGACGTACCGCTGTCGAAGAACTGATAGCTGACCGCGGAATTGCCATCGGCGTCGGAATAAGTGAGCCATGGCTGTATTTTTTGCCAGTGATTGGACAACAGGCTGTGGTTGCCAATCGTGACGACCGGTGCGGTATTGGCCATGGTTTGCGTCCTCGTGGGGTGCGCCGGTCGAATCCGGCTAATTTCCAAGGTGCAAGGCAATCAATTTGGCCCGTGAGGCGGGCCAGTCTTGGTCAAGTGTCGTTTGGCTGGGATCAGCGCCAAAGAAATCGTTAATATCAAATTCAGGATCGCAGAATTTCAATGCAGCATCTATGATGGGTGTCACACCCATCCTTCAGGTCGCGTGCGGCAAAATGTCATAGGTATCGGATCCGCCCGGCCTCGTGTGCTTCGTGCTGGCTTTGAAGCCGCAGCGGGGGATAGCGGCCGCAAATCGGTTTTACAAATCGCGGGTGGTCTCTGAATTTTATCCGAACCACGACTTGTGACCGGTGAAGAGCAGCAGTTGAATTCCTGCCGCGGCCAGGATGAAGGCCAAGACATATCTGGTAGCGGTTTGCGATAGCCACCGCAGACCTATCGTCGTCCCGATCATGGCGCCAGCCAGCGCTGCCAATGCGTAAAGCCATGTGCCGCTGGCAGGCATTTGGCCCGCATAAACAGCCCCGATCAATCCGACTGCCGAATTCGCGAGAATAAACGGCGCTGACAGCGCCGCTGTCTGCTTGGGTGACGCCCATTGTAATGCGACCAAGATGGGCGCGAGAAAGACCCCTCCGCCGACGCCAGTTAGCCCGGAGACAAGGCCGACACCCGCGCCTACTGCGCCCGCGCCCCATACCGGCGTCAGTCGATCCGGCTCACCAGCCTTAGGACGACGGAAGGGAAGGATAGCCGCAGCAGCGAGAAGAACCACTCCGGTCGCGACGTTATACAGACGTTCGTCAAGAACGATGAATCCGCCAACAAGAGCGGTCGAGAGCGACGCAATGAGGAGCAGCCTTAGCTTCGCCCAATCAACCAAGCCCGCGCGATGAAAGCGCCAGGTCGAATAGGTGGCTGCGATGATGTTGAGCAGCAGCGCCGTTGGACGCATCTCGTTCGAAGGGAACGAGGCGAACGCCATGAGAGCAAGAAATGCTGTCCCGCCAGCTTGACCAACCGTAGCATAGAGCAGCGAGACGCCGGCGAACATCAACGTCAGCATTGAGGTTCTTTCCCAAGCGTGGCGAGGCTAACAGAACGTCAGGACGAGCCAAGGGTGAAAAAAGTACCGATACGACAGGAGGTGCGATCGCGACCACGGAATGCTCGCGCGTCGCTTGTGCGGCGTGCGAGCGAGTGACTACTTGATCGTCGCGTGCACGGTGATGACCGAGGTGCCGGATGCCTTCGGCCCCTGGCCTGTTGCCTTGATGGCAAACGTGTCGCTGCCCTTGTACTTGGCCTTCGCCCTGTATTCGAAGGTCGATGCGTTGATCTTCTTCAGCTTGCCGTAGGCCGGCTTCTGCGAGATCGACGAGTCCGTCACCGTGCCGCGGATTCCGATCGGGATCTGGCAGCTTTGGCCTGACGCGACGTCGATATCGCCGGACGAATTCTCGCCCCAATCCGCCAATGTCACCGACATCGAGCATTCCGGCACGGGCTGCGCCGAAGACGCTGGCGTGACACTTGATGCCGCAAAGATGAACGCCGAAGCGGCTGCCGTCGACAACCGTGTCGTGACGATACTCGTTTTCATGCAAGGCCCACTGCTGAAGGTTCTCGGCGCAGGAATCCTGCAACGTGGGAGCAGGGGTGGCAAGGGCTTCGCCTCGCCCGCGCGACATGTGTTGAAATGCCTGGGCGCTTGTTGCGTCGCTGAAGCGCCCCCATAGTCATCGCAGCCTTGATCCGATCGGGGCAAAGGCGCGTGACAAGGAAGGGTTCCAATGGCTGAAAGCAACGACGGTCAGGCAAAAGCTCAACCAGCCGGATTTGCCGGCGTCACCCGCAAGACCCTTGAGCGTCTCGCTTTGCCCGGCGATGATCGCGAGCTTGTCGTTGCCGAGGTGACCTATCCGCCCGGCGGGGTTGCTCCGCTGCACCGCCACCCCGTTGGCGGCGTGGTCTTCATCGTCGAAGGCGTTGCCGAGTCCGCCTATGGCGACGAGGCGCCGCGCCAGTATCGGGCAGGCGAGACCTTGCAGGATCGACCCGACGTTCCGCACACGCTGTTTCGCAATTGCGATCCGGAACGGCCGCTGCGCTTCCTGACGATCTACGCGCTCGAGCCCGGGCGCGCCTACACGATGGAGCCGTGAGGTTGCGAAAAGGCCGGAGGCAAAATACTACCGCTGGCTCGCTTGAGGTTTCGGGTTTGCGCCAGCCAGCGGAGGTGGAACGGCGAGCAGGAGGCAAACCGATTCCACCAGGAGTTCATGTGCACGGTCGACAATGTCGTCCAACGAACTCGTCTTCGCGAACATGGCCTGGGCTTCAGCCAACAACCGGTCACGCGTTGGTATGCTGGGCAGATGCAAGTCGGCACGATGCTGCAACAAAGCAAGCGCTTCCCGCACCGACAGTCCGGTTTCGTGGACCGACGATTTGATAGCCAGCGCGATGTATTCGGGATTGAAGCGACCAGCGAGCTGCTCAGCCGTTCGCTTGATCACACGCGATCCCAAGCGCTGCTCGTTGCGGAGGACCTGCATGGGCGGCGCCTTCAGATCCCGGACAATACCGAGCCAGGACAAGGCCACCAAGACATAATAGGTAACGTCAATCTCCCACCACCGGAAGCCTTGCCGCGCACTACTTTGATAGGCGTGATGATTGTTGTGCCAACCCTCACCCATCGTAAACAGAGCCAGCAGCCAATTGTTGCGGGAGTCATCGCCCGTAACATACCGCTTGCGTCCGTGAACATGTGCGAGGGAGTTGATGCAAAACGTTGCGTGATACAGCAGCACGGTGCTCCAGAAGAAACCGACCACGAGCCCGGGCCATCCGGCAATGAGTAAGCACAGACCTGCGACCACGATCGCCGGCAAGACCTCCAATCTGTGCAGCCACATCAACTCCGGATATGAGGCGAAATCCGAAACTTTCGTCAGATCCGTTGCATCGTGCTGTCGATAAAAGATCCAGCCGAGATGACTGTGCACGAAGCCTTTATGCCCCGGCGAATGCACATCCTGCTCGGTATCCGAATGAAGATGGTGATGTCGATGTTTCGCGGCCCACCAAAGGACGCTTTTCTGAGCGCTGCTTTGGGCAAGGAATGCAAGGATGAATTGAAACGTCCGGCTTGTTGAGTAAGCCCGGTGCGAGAAGTACCGATGATAGCCGGCGGTGATCGCAAACATGCGCAGCCAGTACAGGGCGACGCAAATTGCAGTCGCCTGCCATGAGACGCCCGTCCAGACCGCCGCCAGACATCCTGCGTGCACCAGCAGAAACGGGAGGACCTGCGGGTACATGATGTCGTCGTGTTGCTGATCTAGATCGATATTGGTGGACACGCTCGCGACCTCGGCTGCTTCAATGCGCAGGCCGTTTCGCAGGCGGACGGTTCAAGTCCTGATCCTGGCGGGCATCACGCGCGGTGTTGACAAAGAGAACCCCGCGGCCGGGTGACCAGTCGCGGGGTCGCGTAACCAGAGGCTTTGCCAGTTCATCCGTGGTCAAAGCAGCATGGCCGATTGTCGCAGCTTACACCGCGCGCAGATTGTCCGCAGCAGATTTGCCGGTCCGGCGGTCTGCAACGATCTCAAAAGAGACCTTCTGTCCCTCGTTGAGGGTGCTCATGCCAGCGCGTTCGACTGCGCTGATATGAACGAAAACGTCCTGGCCTCCCTGGTCCGGCTGAATGAAGCCGAAACCCTTCTGGCTGTTGAACCACTTCACAGTTCCCATGCTCATGGAAAATCGTCCTATAGATGCGTGTTTGGAGCCGCACTGAAGAGCGCAGCAGGCGAATTCGAAGTTCAGGGGGTGAGGGTCGTCAGTCAGGCACGCTATCAGCGGCGAGGCCAAGTCGTTCGGCCGAAACTCCATCCGAGGTATATGGCTACAGTTCGATCATTCCGCAAGTGGCTTTCCTCCCTTTCTGACCTCGACCGCTCCATTCCCCTGTGAATGGTTGTAATTCATGGAGCGCAGCGGCAAGCCTGCCTGACCGCGCAGCAGGGACATCGCGGTTACGTGCACACGCCCTAATCCTACTTCGCCGTCAGCCCGTCGACCATCGCGCGCGTCAACGTTGCGATCTCGCTGCGCAAGGCGCCGATCGGCACCGCGATCAGCTTGTGCTCCAGCCCGAGCGCGACCATGCCATGCACGGCGGAGAACAGGCTGCGTGCGGTGACGCCGAGTTGCGCCGGCGAACGCTGCGGAAACAATGCGGCGAGCGGCTTGTAGATGTGGCGGAACAATTCCATCTGCTCGGTGATCGCCCATTCCGGCACCGGCTTGCCGGGCTGCATGCGATGCTCGAACAGCGCGCGCCACAGTTCGAGATTGTCGGCGGCGAAGTCGCAATAGGCGACCGCGATCCGCACCAGCATCTCGCGCGGCGCCGCAGCCCCGCCGATCTCGGCCAGCGACAGCGACGCATCGAGCCGCGCCAGCGTGCGCGAGCCGACGCGCAGGATCAGCTCGTCGACATCCTCGACCAGATTGTAGACGCCGCCATTGGCGACCCCGATTTCCTGGGCCAGTTCGCGGGTTTTCAGGCCACCGAGACCCTTTGCCGCAATCGCCCGTTCCGCCGCCTCGATCAGCGCTTCCCGTAGTTTTGCTCGTCGTTCCAATGCCTTGGACATCTTTGATCCTTCGTTAACCACCACCTTGAGCGATGCTCAAATAATTCTTGAGCGTCGCTCATTATGTGGTACAAGAGATTCATGAGCGATGCTCATAACAGGGAGCGACCAAATGTTCAAAACTGTTTTCACTCTTTTCCGCGGCAGCGTGGCAGCAGCGGAGGAGGAACTGCAAGACCGGACAGCGCTGGTCATCCTCGACCAGCAGATGCGCGATGCCGCCGCCGCCGTCGACCGCTCGAAGCGGACCCTGGCGTTGGCGATCGCCGGCGACCAGCAGGAGGGCCGCCGGCTCGACGCCACCAACGCCCGGATCGCCGATCTCGAGGTGCGCGCGTCGGCGGCACTCGAGGGCGGCCGGGAAGACCTCGCCCGCGAAGCCGCGCAGGCGATCGCCAATCTCGAAGCCGAGCGCGACGCCGCGATGACCGCACGCGCGCTGTTCGCCTCCGAGATCACCCGGCTGAAGCGCCATGTCGGCAACGCCGAGGCGCGCATCGCCGAGCTCGACCGCGGCCGGCGCCTCGCCCGCGCATCGGAAGCGGTGCGTTCGCTGCGCCGGAGCGGCATCGAGGCAGCGCGCCCCTACGAGTCGACGCTGCCGGAAGCGGAGGCGACGCTGAAGCGGCTGCGCGAGCGGCAGATGGAGATCCAGGCCGCCGACGAGGCGTTGATCGAGATCGACGCCGCCGCGGGACCATCAGCCACCGCCGAGAAGCTCGCCGAGCAGGGCTTTGGCCCGCGCATGAAATCGACCGCCGACGACGTGCTGGCGCGGCTGAAAGCCAAGCGCCCGAACGCAGCCTGAAACCTCAAGCCTGAAACTGATCCTTCGTCAAATTTCGCAACATCAAGGAGATTACCGTGAACCAGACCATCCAACCCCACAGCGGCAGCTGGGTTACCTTCACCTACGCGTCCTTTGCAGCCTCCGCCTTCCTCGTCGCCGTCGGCGTGTTCTTCCTGCCGATCGATCTCTGGATGAAGGGCTATCTCACGATGGGCATCGTGATGCTGATCCAGACCTGCGTCACGCTGACCAAGACGGTGCGCGACAATTACGAGAGCAGCAAGTTCGTGAACCGCATCGAGGACGCCAAGGCCGAGCGCCTGCTGATGGAAGTCTCCAAGGCAGGGTGAGCGGGCGGGCCGAGCCAACGCGACGCGGCGGGTGTCATGCACCCGCCGCTTTCGTCGTTCGGACCAACTTGTTCCGTTTCCGGAAGGCCTTGTTTACCCTGCGGCTAACAGCGTCAGGTTGCGCTCATGGCTCCTTAACAGGGGCGAGTGCAGAGATCGCGCCCGAGGGACAGAGAAATGGCGTCCACGGACAATCCCACGCCGGCTTCGCGCGGCGGCAAGAGCCTTGCCAAGAGTCTCGGCAAGGCGCGCGCCGCCTTTGACGGCTTGCGCAGCCATGGCGGCTTCTGGCTGAAGGCGCTGTCGCAGCCGACCATCGATCTCAGCTTGCGCACCCAGGCCGGCCAGCGCACCCGCATCGTTGAATCGCCGGGCCTGTCGCTGCCGAGGGACGAGCTCGACGCGCTGGTCGGGCAGCTGCGCATCGTCGCCGCCAAGACGCTGCCCGAGGAGAGCCTGACCTACGGCATCTTCTCCGGCGAACCCGAGCGGCTGTCGCGCGCCATCGTCACGCTGATCTCGGATGAAGACACCGGGCGGCCGATCGCTTTCAACGCGCTGTCGGTGATGGACGTGCCGCTCGACGGCGAGCCGGCCGAGGTCACCCATCTCGGCCTCGTCATGGTCGATCCCGATGTGCGCGGGCAGGGGCTCTCCTGGGTGCTCTACGGCCTGACCGCGCTGGTGCTGTTCGCCCGCGACGGGCTGCGGCCGAAATGGATCTCCAACATCACCCAGGTGCCGGCGGTGGTCGGCATGGTCAGCGACACTTTCTCGGACGTCTACCCGTCGCCCTTGCCGGGCGCGCGCCAGAGCTTTGCGCATCTCCAATTGGCGCGCGGCATCATGACGCGGCATCGCGCGGTGTTCGGCGTCGGCGAGGAGGCCGGGTTCGACGAGGCGCGCTCGGTCATCACCAACGCCTATACCGGCGGCTCGGACGCGCTGAAGAAGACCTTCGAGATCGCACCGAAGCACCGCGATGCCGTATACAACGAGTTTTGCGCGCGCGAGCTGGACTACGCGCGGGGCGACGACGTGCTGCAGATCGGCCGCGTCGATCTTGCCGGCGCGCGCCGCTATCTCATGAGTGAGGTGCCCTCGGGCTCGCTGCCGTCGCTGCTCGCGGCGTCCGCGATGCTGGCGCTGCAGCGGCTGGTGCTGCCGGTGGTCTACTGGATGGACGACAGCCGCGCCTTCGGCACGCTGCGTCCGCGCAAGCAGGATAGCGGGGCCGCGCGATGAATTTCGACTACTACTCCTTCACCGGCCGCAATATCGGCTTCATCGACGAGCACGAGCAGCAGCTGCTGCGTCAGGCGCGGGTGTTCGTTTGCGGCGTCGGCGGCATGGGCGGCGCAGCCTTCATGGCGCTGGCGCGCGCCGGCGTCGGCAAATTCGCGATCGCCGACATCGACCGCTTCGAGGTCTCCAACCTCAACCGCCAGGTGTTCGCTTTCGCCGACGAGGTCGGCCGTGAGAAGGCGGCGGTTGCCGCCGAAGCGGCGAGGCGCATCAATCCGACCATCGAGATCGAGGTGCTTGGCGAGAACTGGACCGGCGAGCTGGCCGAGATCGCCGCGCAGTGCCCGGTCATCGTCAACGGCATGGACGATATCGCCGCCGGCGTGCATCTGTACCGGACCGCGAAGCGCGCCGATGCAACCGTGATCGACGCCTATATGTCGCCGCTGCCGTCGGTGATCGTGGTACGCCCGCACGATCCGCGGCCCGAGCAGCGCCTCGGCTTTCCAACCCTTGGCAAGGACTGGACCGAGATCACCGAGGACGACCGCCGCGCCGCGATGCGCGCCGAGATCGAGCACGTGATGCTGCACTCCTCGTCGCGCAACTATGTCGACCTCGCCATCGCCGGCGAAGTCGCCGCCGGCCGCCGCAGCCGGATGTCGTTCGCGCCGATGGTGATCTCGACCGGCATGTTGATGGCCTATGAGGCGGTCGCGCTGATCCTGGGCCGCACCTCCGGCACCGATTGTCGCGGTTGGTTTCTCAACCCGCATCGGCCCGCGATCGAGAGGCCGCGCAATGCGCTCGTCGCCGCGCTGATGCGTCCGCTGGTGCGGCGGGCCATCGATGAACTGATTGGCAGCAAATGACCTCGGGGGTGATCGCCGATTCCATCGTCAATCTGTGCGGCGCCATCGGGCTCGCCGTGGCGATGATGACGTTCTACCGGCGCGATCCGAGGAGCCCGCTGACGCGCCGCCTGCTGCTCGCGCTCGGCGTGATCGCGATCCTGTTCCTCGACCGCGGCCTTGCCTGGTGGACCGCAAGCCGCCTGCTCGACCGCCTCTCGGTGATCCCGGCCTCGCTGGTTCCGCTCGGCGCCCTGATCGTCACCGAAGGCATTTTGCGGCGCCACGCGCCGCGCGCGGTCAAGATCGCGGCGCTCGCGGGCGGCCTCCTGCTCGGCCTTGGCGGCCTGTTCGGGCTGCAACGGCTGGCGATGCCTTACGCGATCGCGCTGGCGCTGTTCCAACTCTTGGGCTTCGCCACTTGCGCGTTCCTGCTGGCGACGCGGGATCGCGCCGCGCTGATGGCCTCGGAGAACCGCAGCATCGGCCGCATGGCGGTCGGCGCGCTGGTCGTGATCCCGTTCATCCTGACCGACTTCCGCACGCTATTTCCTGAAATCCCTGTGCGGCTCGGCGCGCTGGGCGCGCTGCTCACCGTGACCGTGATGCTGATCGCCGGCGGCGGCGCCGAGACGCGCCGGCACGGCCTTGCGATGATGGCGCTGCGGCTGATCTCGTCGGGCCTCTTGGGCCTCGCCGCTGCCTTCATGGCGCCCGACGTCGACGCCGCGCAGATGGTCCGTTTCGTCGCGGTTGCGATCGCCGGCGTCCTGACCATCGGGTTGATGACGGACGCGCTGCGCGCACTGTTCGAATCGCAGGAGCCGGGCGTGCTCAATTCGGTCGCGGCATCGCCGGCGCAGACCCGCGAGCAGTTGATCGCCGAGCTGGCGCGGCATCCGATCTTCGAAAGCGCGCGGCGCTTCCGCGAGAACGAGCTCGCGCTCTACGATCCGCCGCTGCTGCACGACTTCCTGTCGACGCGGCGCGTGCTGCGGCGGTCCGATGCGCCGTGGGGACTGGCGCCGACCGATCCCGCGGCCGAGCGCATGGTGTCGCTGATCTCAGCCAACAACGCCTCCCACGTCATCGTGCTCGGACATGATCCGCTCGACCTGATCGTGCTCGCGGTGCCCGTCACCGCGGCCGATCCCGCCACTGAAACCGCGCTGGCGCTGGTACGCCGGCTCTTGGCGTTGACCCCGGAGGCCAAATGACATCGGAGATCCGCGAGGGCGACCGCAGGGCGGCATTCGACGCCGCGCTCAATGCCTATGGGCGCGACAGCCTCTACGTGCCGCCGCTGTGGAGCGATTTCGACCGGATGTTCGATCCGGCGAAGAACCCGTTCGTCACCGAAGGCCACGGCCGCTACGCGCTGTTCTCCTCGCATCGCGATGGCCGGCCGGTCGGCCGCATCGCCGCCTCGATCCACGACGCGTCCAACCGCAAGCACGGCACCCGCCATGGCGCATTCGGCTTCTTCGATTGCATCGACGACGTCGAGGTGGCCGATGCGCTGCTGCGCGCCGCCGAGCAATGGCTGTCGGCGCGCGGCATGAGCCGCGTCGCCGGCAATTTCAATCTGACCGCCATGCAGCAGATCGGCGTGATGACCGACGGGTTCGACCATGCGCCGTTCACCGACATGATGTGGTCGCCGCCGCACATTGCAACGCATCTCGAACGCGCCGGCTATGCCGCGACCTTTCCGATGACGACGTTCGAGATCGCGCTCGATGGCGGCAAGCCGGAGCAATTGCTCGGCGACAAGCAGCGCGCGGTGCTCACCGATCCGGATTTCGTCTGGCAGCCGATCAAGCGTTCCGCCTTCAAGGTGCGGCTGGAGGATGCGCGGCTGATCCTCAATGACGGCTTTGCCGACAACCCGATGTTCGTGCCGCCGACCGCCGCCGAATATCTGTTCCAGGCCGGCGACATGATGTGGATCATCGACAAGCGGATTTCGACCGTGGTCTATCACCGCGGCCGGCCCGCCGGCGCGATCATCGCGATCCCCGACCTCAATCCGCTGATCAAGGCGATCGGTGGCCGGGTCGGACTGTCAGCGCCGGTCAAATTCGTGCAGCACCGCATCATGAACAGGCGCGCGGTGCTGATCTATCAGTCGGTCTGCCGCGACCTGCACAATCGCGGCCTCAACGGCGCGATGCTCTACCGCACCGCGCTGGCGTTGCAGGAGGCGGGCTACCGCACGCTGGGCGGCACCTGGATCGCCGATATCAACGGCCCCTCGCTGCGCCAGGTCGAGAAGGTCGGCGCAACGCCGCTGCACCGGCTGCATCTGTTCACCAAGCGGCTGGCCGCGGCATGAGCGAGCTGACGCCGGATTTGCTGCGCGAGCTGGTCGCCGAGGCGCGGCTGGCGCCGAGCGTCCACAACATCCAGCCGACCCGCTGGCGCTTGCTCGACGATGCGCGACTGGCGCTGGTCGACGCGACCGGCGTCCGCGCGCCGGTCGCCGACCCCGCGGGGCACGACGTTCGGGTGTCGCACGGCGCGGCGCTGGAGGGCATGAGCCTCGCGCTCAACCGCCGTGGCTTCGCAATCACGGGCATGACCACGATCGAGCAGCCGCTGTCGCCGCAACTCTCCGTGCTCTGCTCTTTTGCGATCAGGCAAGGAGCCGAGCCCGATCCGCTGGCGGACCTCGTGGCACGCCGCATGTCGTGGCGCGGCAAGTTCGTGGCGTCGGCTGACGATGCGGCGGCGCTGGCGCAGCTGGCTGCCGCGCGCGACGATGTGATCTGCATTGCCGATCGCGGGGCGATTGCCGATATCGCCGGCTGGGCCGACCAGGCCGAATTCTCCTTTGTCCACGGCGACGACTACCGGGCTGAGCTGCTCGCATGGATGCGGCTGTCGCCTGGCCATCCGCGCTATCCGCTCGATGGGCTCAACCGTGATGCGCTCGCCATGAATGCGGTCGAGGCCACCGCCGCGCGCTACGTGCTCGGCAGCCTGTTCAAGCCGCTCGATCGTCTCGGCCTCGCCGCGTCGTTGCTTGCCGACTGCGCCAAGACCGCGTCGGCGCCGGCGATCGTTCTGTTTTGTCGCCCCGTCGGTGAGGATCCACTCACGACCGGACGGCATTTCTACCGCGCCTGGCTGGAGATCGATCGCGCCGGTTTCGCGGCGTGCCCGATCTCGGCGCTATCAGATCATCCTGACTTCAACGACCGGCTGCGAAAGCTCGGCAAAATTGGCGCCGATCTGCGCCTCGTCAACGTGTTCCGCATCGGCCGGCCATCAAAACCGTTGAAACCGCGGCATTTTCGGTTGCCGGTTGACCGGCTCATTGTCTGAAAATTAAGCTGCAATCCCCGCTGTCAAAACTTCACGCGGTCGTGCTATGACGCCGCCCGCTAACCAACGACCGGTGGAGATGATGTCGAAGCAATCGCTGCGCGAGGAGGCCGAACGCCTCATCCGCGAGACCATGGAAAAGCGGAACCTCGTCATCAAGCAGGGCATGACCCGGATCGAGGCCGTTTGCGGCAAATGCGGTGCACCGAACCGGGTGCAGGCGGAAAAGGGCCAGTCCCGCGTCAAGTTCACCTGCAAGAATTGCGACCACAAGCAGGAGACGCTCTGAGCATTGCTGCTTTGCGGGTTGGGTTCAGGAAACGCTGTAAGCGCGTGCGTGGTCTGGAGGGTGGTTTGCGAATCCATCCTCCGATTCTGCTTGTACCGTCATCCTGAGGTGCGAGCGGAGCGAGCCTCGAAGGATGCACGGCCACCAGCCGGGCCGTCGATCCTTCGAGACGCGCGCAAGAGCGCGCTCCTCAGGATGACGGTGATAGCGTTGTAGTCGCGTAGGATGGGTGGAGCGAAGCGATACCCATCAATTGCGTCGGCGCGGCGAGATGATGGGTAGCGCTGCGCTCCACCCATCCTACGAAGCAGGTCTACTTGAATACTTCGCAGACCGTGCTGTGATCCGGTGCGGTCCGGGCCGCGGCCCGCAGCGAGATGCTGCGCCACCAGGCATCGAGCGCGTGGCGGTCGCAGGCGAGCTTCACGCTCATCCCGCCGGCGAACTTGATCCAGTCCGCAAAGCTCGCGCGCGACACCGCGATCACGACCGGAATGTCGGCGCCGAGCGCGCGCTCGATCAGGAAGCCAAGCCCCTTGCCGTCGCGCTCCCGCTTGCCGAAGCGGTTGATGATGACGAGATCGGCGCCTTCAGCCAGTGCGTCGGCGACGCGGACGCCGGCGGCCTGTAGCCGTGAGAGATCGAGCTTGCAGCCGGTGGCGCCAGGACTGGTAGGACTTTGGCTCGGCGGCTGCGCCAGCCGCAGCGTCTCGCCGCTATGCACCAGCACGGCCGACAGGCTGGAATCGGCGCATTGGCCTGATTGCACCATGCCAACGACGCGCGCGCCGTGGGCTCTCAGATCGCAGGCGAAGTCGCGCAGGATGGCATCGGGATCGTCAGTGGCGTCGTAGACCACGGCGGCAAGGTCGCATTGGGCATCGAACATGATGGGCCCTGTTCGTTGTGGGATGGGGCAGGCGACCGCGGCGCCAGCGCGTCGCGATCGCCTATTTCTTAGAGATCAGGCGGCCGGCGGGCCGTTGATGATCTGCAGCTGGGTGAATTCGGCGAGGCCTTCCTCGGCGAATTCGGTGCCGATGCCCGACTGCTTGGCTCCGCCGAACGGAATGTTCGGGGCCATGTCGAGATGCTTGTTGATCCACACCGTGCCGGCCTCGATCCGGGTCGCGATCTCGTGCGCGCGCTTGATGTCGGACGACCAGACCGATGCGCCGAGGCCGTAAGTGGTGGCATTGGCGCGGCGGATCACGTCATCCTTGTCGGAGTACTTGATGACAGGCAGCACCGGACCGAACTGCTCCTCGTCGACCAGCTTGGAGCCTTCCTTGATGTCGCGCACGATGGTCGGCTCGATGAAATAGCCGGGGCGATCCATCGCAGCGCCGCCGGCGATCACGTTGCCGTTCTTGCGGGCGTCGTCGAGGAACGCCTTCACCTTCTCGTACTGCATCTTGTTCTGCAGCGGCCCGAGCTTGGTGCCTTGCTTGGAGCCGTCGTCGACCACGGTGTTCTTTGCGATCGCGACCAGCTCGTTGCAGATCTCGTCATAGACGGATTCATGCACGTAGAGCCGCTTGATGGCGAGGCAGACCTGCCCGGAGTTCTGGAACGCGCCCTCGAAGATGCCGGGCGCGACCTTCTTCGGATCGACGTCGTCGAGCACGATGCCGGCGTCATTGCCGCCGAGCTCGAGCGTGATCCGCTTCAAGGTCTGCGACGCGCTCGCCATCACCTTCTGGCCGGTGGCCGAGGAGCCGGTGAAGGAGATCTTGCGGATGTCGGGGTGCTTGGTCATGTGGTCGCCGAGATCGTTGGCGTCGGCGATGAAGTTGAGCACGCCCTTCGGCAGGATGTCCTTGACCAGTTCGGCAAAGCGCAGCGAGGCGAGCGGCGTGGTAGGCGCGGGCTTCACCACCAGCGCGTTGCCGGCGAGCAGCGCCGACGGCAGCTTGAACGCCAGGATCAGCAGCGGATAGTTCCAGGGAATGATCGCGCCGACCACGCCGAGCGGGCGGCGATAGGCCTCGACCTTGCGGTCGCCGGAATTCTCGATCACGCGCATCGGCAGTTCGAGCGAGCCGAGATAGCGGAAGAAGCCGGCCATGCCCATCACCTCGCCGGTGGCGTCGGCGAGCGGCTTGCCCTGTTCGCTGGTCAGGATATGCGCGAGCTCGTTGGCGTTGGCCTCGATCACCTCGGCCATCTTGATGATCAGCTTGCGGCGCTCCTCGATCGGCGTGGCGGCCCAGGCCGGGTAGGCGGCCTTCGCGGCGGCGACAGCCTTGTCGAGCTGTTCCCTCGAGGCGCGCGGGCATTGCGCCACCACCTCTTCGGTCGCCGGATTGAGCACCGGCATGGTCTGGTCGCCGGGTACCATCTTGCCGTCGATGATAAGCTTGTAATCACTCATTGGCCTTGCTCTCCCTGGTCAAACGGGCCCTTCGCGGACCTCGCTATATTCATGTGTATATCACGGCTGCGGCACGGACGCCACGGCCATTCAGGGCACGCGCGCGGCACTGCCGAACCGAATGAATTCTCTGGAAAATCGTGAAGAAAAATCAGCCTGGGCTTCGTGCTGATTTATTCGCGGTTGCCCGCCCGGCGTCAATCGGGGCACCGCGGGCTTCAATAGATTCTAATGCCGCGTGCGCCTCTGCCGGTCGCCGCCGCGGCTATACTTTTAAGGGCTGGACGCTGGTCGTCTTCGCGATATATTGAACGGAATATAACGGCGATCCGGAGTGCCGGCATACAGATCGAAACCCAGGAGCTCACCACCTGCGAAGTCGCGTCCGATGGCTGCGCCATTTCGCTTGGCTTCGTGGACGGCAAGGGTGAGCCCGCAACCATCCGCCTGTCGATCAACCAGGTCGGTGCGCTGGTCATGACCTTGCCCGGGCTGATCAGCAAGGCGCTGCAGACGCGCTTCGGCGACCAGACCTTGCGCTACGCCTATCCGCTGGATTCATGGGTGATCGAGCAGTCGACCGATCCGGCCCAGGGCATGATGACGCTCAAGACCTCGGACGGATTCAGCGTCTGCTTCTCGATCCCGCGCGCGCAACAAAGCGAGCTCGGTGAAGCGCTGGTGGCGACGCCGGCAGCGCCGCTGCGGGTGCGCGCGAATTAGCTTGTAGGGTGGGCAAAGCGAAGCGTGCCCACCATTCTCTCGGCGATGAGCAGAGTTGGTGGGTTTCGCTGCGCCAACCCACTTTACGCAGTGTCTGCCATATATTCCGCTGTCATGCCCCGCTTCATGCGGGGCATCCAGTACGCCGCGGCCCCTCGGTTCAAGCACTGAAGTCTCTGGAATACTGGATCGCCCGGTCAAGCCGGGCGATGACAGCACGAATGGGGAAAGTCCGTAGAGTGGGTTAGCCCATCCTACAAATTCACTTCCCCTTCACGAACGCGGCGAACGCGTCGCCGTAATCCGGATGCCAGCGCGACAGCGGCGGGCGGTTCTCGACGATGTCGCCGGCGGCCCACAGGATGCGGCGTTCGTCGAGCGCGCGCGGCACGTCGTTGTCGGGGCAGAGGATGTAGAAGTCGCCGGCTTCGAGGCGTTCGATCATGAAGTCGACGGTCTGCTCCGCCGTCCAGGCGCCAGCCGGCTTCTCGGTGCGGCCGCGGGCGGTCAGCCCGGTGAAGACAAAGCCCGGGATCAAGAGATGCGCCGATATCTTGCAGCCGTCGGTGTTGCGCAGCTCGTGCTGCAGCGCCTCGGTGAATGCCTTCACGCCGGCCTTGGAGACGTTGTAGGCGGGATCGCCCGGCGGCGTGGTGATGCCCTGCTTGGAGCCGGTGTTGATGATCAGCCCTGGCCGGCCGCGCTTGATCATGTTGGGCGCGAACGCCTGCGTGCCGTTGATCACGCCCCACAAATTGACGCCAAGGATGCGCTGCCAATTGTCCGCGGGCCCGAACATCGCGCTGCCGGGCTGGATGCCGGCATTGTTCATCAGGATGTCGGTGCCGCCGAACTTTTTCGCGACCGTGTCCTCGAGGCTTGCGACCGCGTCGGCGCGGCTGACATCTACCGCTGCTGTCATTATGTCATCAGCGCCGCCGGGTGCTGCAGATGACAGTTTTGTCGCAGCCGCCTTCAGCCGGTCATCGCCGAGGTCTGCGATGCAGACCTTCATGCCGGCCTGCGCGAACCGCAATGCGGCGGCAAGTCCGATTCCAGAGGCGCCGCCGGTGATCACGGCAACATGATTGGTTGATATCACGGGGTGGGGCATCGGTGGTCTCCGGACACATATATGGCTGAGGGCATAGTGCAGTTCGGTGGATTCATCCTTCGAGACGCCGCTTCGCGGCTCCTCCAGCGACAAAGGCAAAGCCTTTGCGCGGGGATGAGGCCTTATATCAGACCCTCATGGTGAGGAGCGCGGTAACGCCGCGCGTCTCGAACCACGAGGCCGTGATCGAGCATACCGCACGCACCATGCACGCGCGTGCATGGGAGGTTTCCGTACGTGCCGTCCTGATCAACGCCGGCTCGGCTTTACGGTTTCGCGCCTGCGCTGTAGAATTCGGCATATAACGCCTCCAAAAGACCTCAGCCGACATTTTACAGGGAGTGCAAACATGGCTGTTTCGCAGGCTATTCCGATCACGCGCCATCCTTATGCCGATGGCTCCTACAAGAAGATGCTGATCGACGGCAAATGGGTCGACGCCGCCTCCGGCAAGAAATTCGAGACGCATAATCCCGCCACCGGCGAGCTGCTCGCGTCGGTCGCCGAGGGCGATGCCGAGGACATCAACCGTGCGGTCGCGGCGGCGCGCCGCGCGTTCGAAGGGCCCTGGAGCAAGGTGAAGCCGTTCGAGCGGCAGAACATGCTGCTCAAGCTCGCCGAACTCGTCGAAGCCAATTTCGAGGAACTGTCCCAGCTCGACACGCTCGATATGGGCGCGCCGATCAGCCGGACCCGCGGCAACCGGCTGCGCGCGCTCGGCATGCTGCGCTACTATGCCGGACAGGCGACCGCGATCCATGGCGAGACCATCGAGAACTCGCTGCCCGGCGAGATCTTCTCCTACACGCTGAAGGAGCCGATTGGCGTGGTCGGCGCGATCATTCCCTGGAACGGGCCGCTGACCGCCTCGATCTGGAAGATCGGCCCGGCGATCGCGACCGGCTGCACCGTGGTGCTGAAGCCGGCCGAGGAATCGCCGCTGACCTCGCTGCGCATCGGCGAGCTCTGCATGGAGGCCGGCATTCCGCCCGGCGTCGTCAACGTCGTGCCGGGATATGGCGAGACCGCGGGCGCCGCGCTCGCATCGCATCCGGATGTCGACAAGGTCGCCTTCACCGGCTCGCACATCACGGGACAGTCGATCATCCGTGCGTCGGCCGGCAACCTCAAGCGCGTCTCGCTCGAGCTCGGCGGCAAGTCGCCGGACATCGTGTTCGCCGACGCCGATCTCGACGCCGCGGTGCCGGGAGCTGCGATGGCGGTGTTCGCCAATTCCGGCCAGATCTGCAGCGCCGGCACGCGACTGTTCGTTGAGCAGAAGGTCTATGACGAATTCGTCGGCCGCGTCGCCGAGTTCGGCAAGAAGCTGCAGGTCGGCAACGGCCTCGACCCCAACACCCAGATTGGTCCCCTGGTGTCGCAGCAGCAGATGGACCGCGTCTCAGGCTATCTCGACATCGGCCAGAAGGAGGGCGCCAAGGCGCTCGCCGGCGGCGGCCGCCTCACCGAGGGCGCGCTGTCGAAGGGCTATTTCGTGCAGCCGACCGTGTTCGCCAATGTGCAGGACAACATGCGCATCGCGCAGGAGGAGATCTTTGGCCCGGTGATCTCGGCGATCTCGTTCAGGGATCCGGAAGAGCTGATCAAGCGCGCCAACGCCACCACCTTCGGCCTCGGCTCGGGCGTCTGGACCACCAATGTCAGCAAGGCGCACCAGGTCGCCAAGGCGCTGCGCGCCGGCTCGGTCTGGGTCAATTGCTACCAGGCGATGGACCCCGCGGTGCCGTTCGGCGGCTACAAGATGAGCGGCTACGGCCGCGAGTCCGGCAAGCAGCACGTCGAGGAATATCTCAACGTCAAGGCGGTCTGGATCAAGACGGGTTAGGGCTGGTCCCGCTGTTTCTCTTCACCTCTCCCCGCCTGCGGGGAGAGGTATCGCATCTACCGTCTTGGCGACCGCGCAAGCGCTCGGCCTCGTGGTTCGAGACGCGCCGCAAGCGGGCGCTCCTCACCATGAGGGTCTACTATTTTGCCGCAAAACCAGACCTCATCCTGAGGAGCCCGCCGAAGGCGGCGTCTCGAAGGATGGCCACGAGGGCACCGCCACGAAATGCGACAGCCCTGCGCTTGCGGGGAGAGACATAGGCCGCCTTCGGCGGCCGTCCATGAAATCGACGCCGAAGCTAAGCTTCGGCTATGTTGCATCGAAGATGCAATCCGGGTGGGGGGTACAGGTCTCAACGCTCGGCGCGCTCGCGGAGGGAAGCCCTCGCCCCAACGCCTGCACGATTTCGGAATATTAGAAGAGTACCCCTGATTTGCCCGACGCGTCAAGTTGCCTCGTCGAGCGCCGGCCACCGCCGGCTCCTTTGCATGGGGTTGTTTTCGATATTTTCGTAAGCGCCCCTTGCTGCGGCCGCCGGTCCCTGCGTTTACCGCCCGGCGGCCTTCTTCGGCTTGCCGATGTCGCTGCGCAGCGCCTCGAGATCCTTGCGCACGGCGCTTGCCGCATCGCGCTCGATCTTGCGGTAGCGCGCCACCAAAGAAAGGCCGAACGGGGTCAGCACCGCGCCGCCGCCATTCTTGCCACCGGTCTGCCGTTCCACCGCCGCCTGCCGGCAGATGCGGTTGATCTCGTCGACCAGGTCCCAGGCGCGCTTGTAGCTCATGTCCATGGCGCGGCCGGCGGCGGAGATCGAGCCGCATTCCCTGATCCGCTCAAGCAGCAGGATCTTGCCCGGCCCGATCCGGTCCTCGGCATCGAGGTCGATGCGGACGCTGAGGGAGGGGAGCGATGAGGCGCTCGATTTCGACATGGGAGACCTGTTCTCGTGGCAACAGATTGCCACTACCCGCTTTCATGAACAAGATGAACCCGTTAGATAACGGGCATGATCCGGAAAAGTGGTAACCGGTTTTCTGGGCGGATCGTGCCCACACCATAACGGAAACCACATAAGAATATTTGGGGCAGGCATGAATCCTCCGTCGCTGTTCTCTCCGCTCAAGATCGGTCCTTACCAGCTCGAACATCGCGTCGTGATGGCGCCGCTGACGCGGATGCGGGCGGCGCGGCCGAGCCTCGCGCCGCGGCCGATGAACGCGGAATATTATGCGCAGCGCGCCACGCCCGGCGGCTTGCTGATCGCGGAGGCCTCGCCGGTGGTTGGGACCGGCTTCGGCAATCCTGGCGTTCCCGGCATCTACAGCGAGGCCCAGATCGCGGGCTGGCGCGAGGTGGTGGATGCCGTGCACGCCAAGGGCGGCTTGATCTTCCTGCAGCTCTGGCACGTCGGCCGCGTCTCGCATTCCTCGTTCCAGCCGGGCGGCGCGCTGCCAGTGGCGCCGTCGGCGGTCGCGATCCCGTCCGAGTTCAAGTGCATGACGGCGGACGGCAAGGTGGTCGACTACGAGACGCCGCGCGCGCTCGAGACCGACGAGGTCGCCCTGATGGTCGAGGCCTACCGGCAAGGCGCGAAGAACGCGCTCGCCGCCGGTTTCGACGGCGTCGAGATCCACGGCGCCAATGGCTATCTGATCGAGCAGTTCCTGCAGTCGCGCAGCAATCTGCGCACCGACCGGTATGGCGGCTCGATCGAGAACCGCGTCCGCTTCCTGATGGAGGTGACGCAGGCGGTGACCGAGGTCTGGGGCGCGAGCCGCGTCGGTGTGCGGCTCTCGCCCTACGGCATCGCCAATGGCAGCGGCGAGGCCGACCCGATGCCGCTCTACAGCCACGCCATCACAGCGCTGGACAAGCTCGGGCTCGCCTATCTGCATTTCATCGAGCCGCGCGCCTCGGGCACCGGGCGCGCCGAGGTCGACTGGCAGAACGTACCGTCCGCGATGGTGCTGTACCGTCCGATGTGGAGCGGCGTGCTGATCACCGCCGGCAATTTCGTCGGCGAAACCGCCGCGAGCGCGGTCGCCGAAGGTCATGCCGATGCGATCGCGTTCGGCCGCTACTTCATCTCCAACCCGGATCTGCCGCGCCGCCTGCAGCGCGGCTATCCCCTGACCAAGTACAACCGCGCCACCTTCTATGCAGGCGAGGAGAAGGGCTACACGGATTATCCGGTGCACGACGAATTGGCGCAGGCGTAGGTCTTCGTAGCCCGGATGCAGCGCAGCGAAATCCGGGGCCTTGCAATCAGCGGATCAAGCATCCCCGGATTACGCTTCGCTGCATCCGGGCTACGATAGCTCGGCCAGCAAAACCGGGAGACCGCGATGTTTCCGGACGACGAGTTCGAGTCGACCAAGAAACCAAAACCCGTGGCGTTGGCGAAGCCCGCGGCCGGCCAATGCCTGTGCGGCAAGGTGCGGTTCGAGATCGATGTGCCGGCGCGCTGGGCCTGGCATGATCACACCGCCGCCAGCCGCCGCGCCCATGGTGCGGTTTATGCGACCTATGTCGGCAGCTGGAAGAAGCGCTTCCGCATCACGCAAGGCGAAAGCGAGCTGTCGCGTTACGAGGACGCGAAAAGCAAGACGGCGCGCAGCTTCTGCGCCAATTGCGGCACGCCGATTTCTTACGAGCGCGCGCGGTCGCCGCACATGGTCAACATCCCGCGCGCGCTGTTCTCGGGGCGCACCGGCCGGCAGCCGCTCTATCACATCGCGATCGAGGAACTGCAGGAATGGGCCTATACCGGCGAGCCGCTGGTGCCGCTGAAGGGCTATCCCGGCGTGGTCTGGCAGCGCTCGAAAAAGAAGAAGCGCAGCGCGCGCGAGGGGATGTTCTAGCGAGCGCTTCGCCTCAGGCGCGCGCCTGCGGAATGCGGCCATGACCGCTCGCTCGATTGCCCCAGCTGCGCAAGTTTGGTCATCTCCCTTGATCCCCGTCGGCCAACGCGCCGACAGGCCTGGAGGGAACATGAAGAATCGCATTACCGGCCGCTCGGCATTTTTGGCGCTGCTGAAGGATGAGGGCGTCACCCATCTGTTCGGCAATCCCGGCACCACCGAACTGCCGATCATGCACGCGCTGAAGGATCATCCGGATCTCACCTATGTGATGGCGATGCAGGAGAGCCTGGTGGTCGCGATGGCCGACGGCTTCAGCCGCGCCTCCGGCAAGCTGGTCGCCTGCAATGTCCATGTCGCACCCGGCCTCGGCAACGCGATGGGCTCGCTCTACAATGCGAGCTTCACCGGCACGCCGCTGATCCTCACTGCCGGGCAGCAGGAACAGGGCCATGGTCTGACTGAACCGGTGCTCTATGGCCCGTTGGTGCAGATGGCGACGCCGCTGGTGAAATGGGCGGTCGAGGTGACGCGGCTCGAAGACCTGCCGCGGATCGTGCGTCGCGCCGCCAAGATCGCGACCACGCCACCGACCGGGCCGGTGTTCATCTCGCTGCCCGGCGACATCCTCAATTCCGAAGCCGGCATCGAGCTCGGGCGCTCCACCCGGATCGACACGCGCGTCCGGCCGTCGGAGGAGCCGCTCAAGGCGCTGGCCGCGCGCATCCTGAAAGCCGAGCGTCCCGTCATCGTCGTCGGCGACGAGATCGTGAAAAGCGATGCGCTGCGCGAGGCGGCCGATCTTGCCGAGACGCTGGGCTGCCCGGCCTGGCAGTCGCCGACGCCCTATGGTTCGCACTTCTTGTCCGAAAGCCCGAGCTTCATGGGCGCGATCGCGCGGCTGCAGAAGGTCGCGCGCGACGTGCTGGCGCCGCATGATCTTCTGATCGCGCTCGGCGGTGATCCGCTGCGGATGTCTGTTTACAGCGAGGTCGATCCGCTGCCGGACGGGCTCTCGATCGTGCAGGTCGGCCTGGTCGACAGCGACCTCGCCAGGAACTATGGCGCCGAGATCGCGGTGAAGGCGGACGTCAAGGAAACGCTGCGCGCGCTGGTTCCTGCGTTGAAGGAGGCCGGCGGCGGCGCGCTGGAGACGCGTGCCAGGCAGGGACTCGCGGCGTTGTCGACCAAGAACTGGGCGGCGAAGCGCAAGGCGCTGGTCGAGCAGATCTCGAAGGCGGGCCAGACCTCGCCGATCGATCCGGACTGGCTCGCGTTGCAGGTCGTGGAGGCGATGCCCGACAACGCGATCCTGGTGGACGAGGGCCTGACCTCGTCGCGCCAGATCATCGCGCTGCGCGCGCATCGCGATCGCTACGGCTATCACGCGCTGGCCTCCGGCGGCATCGGCTGGGGCCTGCCGGCCGCGGTCGGCGTCAGCCTCGCCAATCCGCAGCGCCCAGTGGTGTGCTATTCCGGCGACGGCTCGTCGATGTATTCGATCCAGTCGCTGTGGACCGCAGCCAATCACAAGCTGCCGCTCAACTTCGTCATCGTCAACAATGGCGGCTACCGCATCATCAAGCAGCGCCTGCTCGCCTTCCACGGCGATGACAATTATGTCGGCATGGATTTCATCGATCCGCCGGTTGACTTCACCGGCGTCGCGCGCTCGCTCGGGCTCGAGGCGATCAGGATCACCGACCCGCAGGAGCTGAAAGGCGTGATGAAGTCGGCGTTCAGCCGCCCGGGCGCTAAGCTGATCGAGGTGGTGGTGAGCAATGCGGTGAATTGAGCGCACCGGGCGCCTCTATCACCGTCATCCTGAGGTGCGAGCGAAGCGAGCCTCGAAGGATGTACGGCCCGCCTGGTGGCCGTCGATCCTTCGAGACGCGCGCAAGAGCGCGCTCCTCAGGATGACGGGATGGGCAGATGTGTGTGCCGCGTCATTGCGAGGAGCGAAGCGACGAAGCAATCCATAATCCCGCATATGCGGAACGATGGATTGCTTCGCTTCGCTCGCAATGACGGCGCGGATCACTCCGCCGCAGCGCTACGCTTCACCCGATATCGGGTCGCCGGATGAGTCGCGTCCAGCCTCGCACGCCCTTCGCCGAACAACTTCTCGCGCAAGGTGCCCTTCGCATACTCCCGCTTGTAGCGGCCGCGCTTGACGAGCTCCGGCACCAGCATGTCGGCGATGTCCTCGAAATCGCCGGGCGAGATCGCAAACGCGACGTTGAGGCCGTCGACGTCGGTGTCCTCGAACCATTGCTCGATCTTGTCGGCGACCTGCTCCGGCGTGCCGACCACCACGGGCCCGGCGCCGCCGATGCCGACATGCTCGGCGACCTCGCGCACGGTCCAGACCCGGTCGGGATCGGCGCGGGTGACGTTGTCCATCGCGGAGCGGCCGGCGTCGTTCTGCACGTGCCGCACCTCCTGGTCGAGCGAATAGGTCGAGAAGTCGACGCCGGTCCAGCCCGACATCAGCGCCAGCGCGCCTTCATGGCTGATATGGCTGCGATACTCGGCGTACTTCGCTTTCGCCTCCGCCTCGGTCGGCGCCACCACGATGCACATCATCGAGAACATCAGGATCTCGGCCGGGTTGCGGCCCTTCGCGGCCGCGAGCTCGCGGATCGCCGACACCCGCGGACCGATCACCTTCGCCGACGGTCCCGACATGAACACGCATTCGGCGTGCTCGGCGGCAAACTGCCGGCCGCGCGGCGAGGTGCCGGCCTGGTAGAGCACCGGCGTGCGCTGCGGCGAAGGCTCCGACAGGTGGATCGCGTTGAGCCGGTAGTTGTTGCCGTCATGGTGTACCGGATGCACCTTGCTCGGATCGGTGAAGATGCCGCGTGCGACGTCGCGGATCGCGGCGTCGTCCTCCCAGCTGCCTTCCCAGAGCTTGTAGACCAGCTCCATATATTCGTCGGCGAGCTCGTAGCGGTCGTCATGCGCGGTCTGCTTGTCCTTGCCGGCGCCGCGCGCGGCACTATCGAGATAGCCGGTCACCACGTTCCAGCCGACCCGGCCGCCGGTCAAATGGTCGAGCGTCGACATCCGCCGCGCGAACGGGTAGGGCGGCTCGAAGGAGAGATTGCTGGTGACGCCGAAGCCGAGATTTTCCGTCACCGCGGCCATCGCCGGGATCAGCATCAACGGTTCGTTGGCCGGGGTCTGCGCCGCGTTGCGCAGCGCTGCATCCGGACTATTGGCATAGACGTCGTAGACGCCGAGCACGTCGGCGAGGAACAGCCCGTCGAACCGGCCGCGCTCCAGCGTCTTCGCCAGATCGATCCAGTAGGACAGCTTGTTGTAGTCCTTGGTGCGATCGCGCGGATGGGTCCACAGCCCCGGCGACTGATGCGCCACGCAGTTCATGGCAAAGGCGTTGAGCCGGATTTGTTTTGTCATTGTCGAAAACCTTGGTCGAAACCTTGCGCGCCGCTTCGATTGCTGCCCGGTCGATGCCGGGCGTCCCGCATCAACTTGTTGCGACTTCCCACGTTTTGGCAAGGCCCATTCGCATTTCGCGCCCTTCCGGTCGTGAGCCGATCCCGATAGGTTGCGCCTCTCCAGAAGCATGATCGGGGCGCAAAGCGTCGCGTTCGGGTGGGATCATGCCAAGACACGACCGGACGAAGGAACAATCATGGCGACACGGGCCGACGCAATCGCAAACGTGCGAGAGCATTTTCAATCGGGACAGTTCCTGAAGGAGCTGGACCGCAGGGTCGGCTACCAGACCGAGAGCCTGAATGCCGACAAGGCCGCTGCGCTGCGCGCCTATCTGGTGGAGAATCTGCAACCGGCCTTCGCTGAGCTCGATTTCAAGACCCACCTGATCGAGTCGCCGACCGGCCGCGGGCCCTATCTGATCGCCGACTATCAGGAAGACGCTTCGCGGCCGACCGTGCTGACCTATGGTCACGGCGACGTCGTCGACGGCATGGTCGGCGAATGGCGCGACGGGCTCGATCCCTGGCAGACCACGGTCAAGGGCGATCGCGTCTATGGCCGCGGCACCGCCGACAACAAGGGCCAGCATTCGATCAACGTGGCCGCGCTGCGGGCGGTGAAGCAGGCACGCGGCGGCAAGCTCGGCTTCAACGCCAAATTCATCATCGAGACCGGCGAGGAGATCGGCTCGCCCGATCTGCGCGAGGTCTGCGAGGCGCATCGTGAGGAGCTGAAGGCCGACCTGTTCATTGCCTCCGACGGGCCGCGGTTGTCGGCGGAGCGGCCGACCATCTTCCTCGGCTGCCGCGGCGGCAACCGCATCCATCTCGACGTCAATCTGCGCGAGGGCGGCAACCATTCCGGCAATTGGGGCGGCGTGCTCGCCAACCCCGCGACGATCCTGGCGAGCGCGATCGCGAGCCTGGTCGACGGCAAGGGCCGCATGAAGCTCGAGATCCTCAAGCCCCCGCCGATCTCCAACCGCGTCCGCGCCGCGCTCGCCGACGTCGAGGTCAAGCCGTCGGCAGACGAACCGGCGCTGGCGGAAGACTGGGGCGAGGAGGGCCTGACCGCGGCGGAGCGGCTCTATGCGTGGAATACGCTGGAAGTGCTGGCGATGTCGTCGGGCAATATCGAAAAGCCCGCCAACGCGATTCCCGGCAAGGCCAATGCCGTGCTGCAGCTTCGCTTCGTCGTCGGCACCCGGCATCTCGAGGTGATCGACGCGGTGCGGGATTATCTGCACAACAACGGTTTCCCGATGGTCGAGGTCTCGGGCACGCAGCGCTTTGCCGCCTCGCGCACCGACATGGACAGCCCGTGGATCGACTGGGCGGCGAACTCGATCCGCGCCACCACCGGCAAGGCGCCGGCGGTGCTGCCGAACTTCGGCGGCTCGCTGCCGAACGACGTGTTCTCCGAAGGCCTCGGCCTGCCGACGATCTGGGTGCCGCATTCCTATCCGGGCTGCTCGCAGCACGCCCCCGACGAGCACATCCTGCTGCCGGTGACCGAGGAGGCGCTGACCATCATGGCCGGCCTGTTCTGGGACCTCGGCGAGGCGCCGCACAAGGGGTGAGGAGCGAGGCTCGCTTGTTCCCCGTCATCCTGATTTTCCCCGTCATCCTGAGGAGCGCGCTCTTGCGCGCGTCTCGAAGGATCGACGGCCACCGGCGGGGCCGTGCATCCTTCGAGGCTCGCTCCGCTCGCACCTCAGGATGACGGGGGGAAACGAGGATCGTCAGCACATAGGCGAGCGGACGCGACGCCGTTCTTGAATAGCCATACCCGGCTATGACGAGTTGAAGGCTGGTGCCTGCACTGGCAAAGGAAATCTGATGACGCTACCGACGCCGACCGCAATGTCCGGCCCAGACGCCACAACCAAGAAAAACATCACCCGCCTGATCGTCGCGACCTCGGTCGGCAATGCGCTCGAATGGTACGACATCTCGGTCTACGCCTATTTCGCGGTGTATCTCTCCAAGGCGTTCTTCCCGGCCAATGATCCGACCACCTCGCTGCTCCTGACTTTCGGAAGCTTCGGCCTGTCGTTTCTGATCCGCCCGATTGGCGGCATCATGCTCGGCGCCTATGCCGACCGTCACGGCCGCAAGGCCTCGCTGATGCTGTCGATCGTGCTGATGACGTTCGGCACGCTGGTGCTGGCGCTGATGCCGACCTATCAGACCATCGGCATCCTGGCGCCGATCGCGGTGCTGCTGGCGCGGCTGGTGCAGGGCTTTTCCGCCGGCGGCGAGTTCGGCTCCTCGACTGCGTTCCTGGTCGAGCACATGCCGGAGCGGCGCGGCTTCGTGGCGAGCTGGCAGTTCGCGAGCCAAGGCGTCAGCGGGCTTCTGGGCGCGGGCTTCGGTGCGCTCCTGACCTCGTTGATGAGCCCGGAGGATCTGCAATCCTGGGGCTGGCGGCTGCCGTTCCTGTTCGGCGTCTTGATCGGCCCGGTCGGCATCTACATCCGCAACCATGTCGACGATGCGACCCCGCCGCCGGCCGCGAAGCAGGAATCGCCGGTCAGGGAAGTGTTCGCGCGGCAGAAGCTCGCCACGATGCTTGCGATCGGCGCGCTCGCGGTGTCGACCGCGGTCAACTATTTGATCGTCTACATGCCGACCTATGTGGTGAAGACGCTCAACCTCGCGCCGTCGGTCGGCTTCATCGCCTCGTTCGCCGCGCAGACCGCGGTTGCGCTGCTGGCGCCGATCGCAGGCATGGTCTCCGACAAGATCGGACGCACCACCCACATGATCCTGTTTGCGCTGCTGCTGCTGGTGTCGATCTTCCCGGCCTTCCTCTTGCTCACCGGCAAGCCGACGCCTGTGATCATCCTGATCGGCGTGCTCTGGCTCGGCGTCCTCAAGTCGCTGTATTACGGGCCGCTCGCCGCGCTGATGTCGGAACTGTTTCCGGCGGCGACGCGTGCGACCGGGCTCGGTCTCAGCTACAATATCGGTGTCACATTGTTCGGCGGCATGGGGCCGGCGATCATGACCTGGCTGGGCGGCTTCGCGGCGATCGGCGAGCTCGCGCCGGGCTACTATCTCACCGCGGTCTGCATCCTCAGCCTCTGCGCGCTGTTCACGATCCGCAGGATGCGGCTGGCGTAGTGCATGATCCGAAAAAGTGCGAAGCGGTTTTTCGAAATGATCATGCGCAAATCGCATCAGATTTCGTGATGCGAAATTCAGATATCCTTATTGTTGCACAGCAACGTAGATAGTCGAAATGAAAGTTTCATCTGACGAAAGTATACGGTGTCCGGCGCACGTCATCCGTCCTAGGATGATGTCCGCCGGGCGCCTCTCTTCGTCGTGCCCGGTTCAGGATCTGGAATTGACGGCAAGGAAGGCCATGGCATGAATGCCTCCACGACTGCGACCGCACGGACCAGCCGCAAGAGGCCACTGCCGGAGCCCGGCCAACCCGACAAGTTCAACGCGATCCAGAAGGTCTGCGCGATCCTGCGTGTGCTGGCGCAGCGCTCGCCGCTGCGGCTCACCGACATCGCCGACACCACCTCGCTGAACAAGGCGACGGCGCTGCGTATCCTCAACTCGCTGATCGAGGAAGGCTTCGTCAGCCGCGTCGCCGGCGCCAAGACCTATGAGCTCGGCCAGGAGGCGCGGGTGATGGCGGTCGGCGCGCGCCGTTCGGTCGACATCGCCGAGCTGGCGCAGCCGAGCCTGCTCCGGCTGTCGGAGCGCTCGGCCGATACGGCGCTGCTGTCGGTGCGCTCCGGCGTCGAGGCGCTCTATCTGGCGCGCTCGGTCGGCAACCATCCGCTGCAGCCGAACTATCTGCAGATCGGCAGCCGCCGTCCGCTCGGCGTCGGCGCCGGCGCGCTGGCGCTGCTGGTCTGGCTGCCGGATGCCGAGATCGAGGCTGTGATCGAGGTGATCGTACCGCGGCTGGCGAAATCGCCGCGCATCACGCCAAAGTTCCTGCGCGAGCGGATCGCCATGGCGCGCAAGGCCGGCCACACCGTGCTGATCGACGCCGCGTTTCCCGGCATGGGCGGTGTCGGCGTGCCGGTCCGCGACGATGCCGGCGAGGTGGTCGCCGCGCTCTCGATCGGCGCCGCGTCCGACCGCATCCGCCGCCGCGAAGGCGAGCTCGCCGACATGCTGAAGAAGGAAGCCCAGGTGCTGGCCCGCGCGCTGGCCCAGGCGCCGAAGAACGGGCGCGCGGCGAAGATGGGTTGAGCGGTCGGGAGTAAGACCTTCCGCGGACTGGCTTCACCTCTCCCGCTTGCGAGGGCTTTGCGCAAAGGCGAATCTGCGATTCTCTAGGACCGATCTGAAGGGGGAGGCGGGGATGGCGTATCGGCAGGTTGGTCAAGCGAGCTTCGCAGATGCGCTGGTGTCGCGGCGGGGGAAAGGGAGTTCGGTGCTGAGGCGGATTGGCGAGCTGGTCGATTGGGCGGCTGTGGAGTGCGTGCTGCGCAGCCTTGCTGAACCGGAGCGTGGAGCGCCGCCCTATCCACGGCTGGTGATGTTCAAGGCGTTGTTGTTGCAGCAATGGTATGGGTTGTCTGATCCGGAGCTGGAGGAGGCGCTCGATGATCGGGCCTCGTTCCGCGAATTCTGCGGCTTTGTGCTCGGTGACGAGACGCCCGACCACACGACGATCTGGCGCTTCCGCGAAGCTTTGCAGCAGGCCGCTCTGGAGGAGAGGCTGTTCGGCGAGATCCTGCGCCAGATCGACGCGCGCGGGCTGGTGCTGCGCCGGGGCACCTTGATCGATGCGAGCCTGATCCCGGCGGCGGTGAAGCCGCCGAAGCCGCCGAAAGACCCGCTGCCGCTCGGCCCGGACGGCCGTGCGCCGAGCAAGCTGGTCAACAGCGAGCGGGATGCGGATGCGCGATGGACCAAGAAGGGTGGCAAGCGGTACTTCGGCTACAAGGCGCATGTCGGCGTCGACCAGGGCTCGGCGATCATCCGTCGCAGCAAGCTGACCGACGCCGCGGTCAACGACACGGTGCCGGCCGACGAGTTGATCTGCGGCGACGAGAAGGCGGTCTACGCCGACCAGGCCTATGACAAGCACGAGCGCCGCGCCCTCCTCGCGGCCCGGGGCATCAAGCCGCGGCTGATGTTCCGGCCCAACAAGCATCATCCCCTGACCGCGCGTCAGAAGCGCTTCAACGACGCCGTGGGACGGCGCCGCGCCCCGGTCGAGCAGGTCTTCGCGCGCCTCAAGGGCGTCTATGGCTGGGCGCGCGCTCGCTATCTGGGCTTGGCACGCAATCAGACCCATCTGCATCTTCTCTGCCTCGCCATGAACCTCAAACGATGGGCAATGCTGCGTCCAGCGGGAGTTGCGCTGTGACCGCCGCTCCGCAATGCCGTCAATCGGCCGCCCAAACCAAGCTGTCCACTCCCCCGCGCCCCCAGAAGCCACGCAAAAAAAGGCCTGACACTGGCCTGCACTCGCGCACGCCCGATTGCGCAAAGCCCTCGCTTGCGGGGTCGAGACGAGCGAAGCTCGCTCTTAGGTCGGATTGCGTCGAAGACGCAATCCGGGTGGGGGCTCTATCCACGATGTGACTCGTGGAGATACCCCACCCCAACCCTCCCCCGCGAGCGCAGGGTTATCGCATATGCACCTTGGCGACCGCGCAAGTGCTGGGCCTCGTGGTTCGAGACGCGCCGCAAGCGGCGCTCCTCACCATGAGGGTCTACTATTGTGCCGCAAAACAAGACCTCATCCTGAGGAGCCCGCCGAAGGCGGGCGTCTCGAAGGATGGCCACGAGGGCACCGCCACGAAATGCGATTCCCCTGCCCGCAAGCGGGAGAGGGGGCGCACCACCGACTTGATGCGACTCAACTCGCTCTCGTCGCGCGCTACGCCCCCTCATCCAGCGCCACCAGCTCGCGCTTCTTGCGCAGCGAGGGCAGCAGCGGGCCGACCAGCAGCACCAGCGCGAAGGCGAGGCAGATCGCCGAGATCGGCCGCTCCACGAAGGTCATGAGATCGCCCTGCGAGAGGATCAGCGACTTGCGCAGATTGTTCTCCAGCATCGGCCCGAGCACGAAGGCCAGCACCAGCGGCGCCGGCTCATAGCCGAGCTTGCGCATGAAATAGCCGATCACGCCGAACGCGATCATGACGTGGACGTCGAACACGTTGTTGCTGGAGCAGTAGACGCCGATGATCGTGAACAGGATGATCAGCGGGAACAGCACGTTGTAGGGCAGCCGCAGCAGCTGCACCCACATGCCGATCATCGGCAGGTTGAGGACCAGCAGCATCAGGTTGCCGATATACATGCTCGCGACGATGCCCCAGAACAGCGTCGGGTTCTGCGAGATCATCAGCGGTCCCGGCTGCAGGCCGTGGATCACGAAAGCGCCGAGCAGCAGCGCCATCACCACGTTCGGCGGGATGCCGAGCGTCATCAGCGGAATGAAGGCGCCGCCGGCCGCGGAATTGTTGGCCGATTCCGGCCCCGCGACGCCCTCGATGGCGCCGTGGCCGAAGCGCTCCGGATGCTTCGAGAGCCGCTTCTCCAGCGCGTAGGATGCGAACGATGCCACCACGGCGCCGCCGCCGGGCAGGATGCCGAGGAAGAAGCCGAGCACCGTGCCGCGCGCCACCGGCCCGGCGCTGGCCTTCCAGTCCTCCTTGCTCGGCAGCAATTGGTTGATCCTGGTCTTGATGATGTCGCGCTTGATCGCCTGCTCGGTGTTGAGCAGCACCTCGGCGACGCCGAACAGGCCCATCACGACCGGCACGAGGCCGATGCCGTCGATCAGCTCGAGGCGGCCGAAGGTCAGCCGCGGCTGCGCCGTGATGCTGTCGAGCCCGACCAGGCCGAGCACGACGCCGATGCAGGCCATCAACAGCGCCTTGGCCATCGAGCCCTGGGTGAGGAAGGTGAGCACCACGAGGCCGAGCACCATCAGGCTGAAATATTCGGCCGGTCCGAACGCGATCGCGACGCTGGCAAGCGACGGCGCCACCAGCATCAGGGCGATCAGCGCGAAGGTGCCGGCGATGAACGAGCCGAACGCGGAGATGCCGAGCGCGGGGCCGGCGCGGCCCTGCTTGGCCATCTGGTGGCCGTCAATGCAGGTGACGACGGAAGCCGCTTCGCCCGGGATGTTGACCAGGATCGAGGTGGTCGAGCCGCCATACATCGAGCCGTAATAGATGCCGGCCATCATGATGATGCCGGATTCCGGCGTGCCGGACAGCGTCACCGGCAGCAGCAGCGACATCGCCGAGATCGGGCCGATGCCGGGCAGCACGCCGACCAGCGTGCCGATGAACACGCCGATGAAGCAGTAGAGCAGGTTGATCGGCAGCAGTGCGACGCCGAGGCCGTGGGCGACGTTGACGAGAGTATCCATGGGCGCTCAACCGATCTCGAACATGCCGCTCGGCAGCTGGATCGCGAGCAGATGCTTCAGCACCCACCACATCCCGAGCGGGGCAAGGATGGACAGCGGGATCGCCAGCGACCAGCGCACCGGATCGATCACGCGGAGCAGCAACAGCATCAGCGGGATCGCCGACAGCAGGAAGCCGAGCGGCTCCAGCGCAAAGGCGAACGCCGTGAGGCAGACGATGACCAGGACCGGCTTGCCCCAGCGCGCATGCTCCCAGCGCGAGGCGAAGGTCGGGCCGCCCTCGGTGACCGCCGCGATCATGATCGAGGCCGCGAACACGCACATCAGGATGCCGGTATAGAACAGCACGTAGCCGGAGCCGGGATCGTTGATGGTGCCGAGCTTCAGCTTGAGGCCCGACCAGATCACGAAGGCGCCGAGCCCGAGCCCGATCAGCCCGCCCCAGAGCTCGGAGTTGTTGAGGCGGAATTTGACGTTGGTTTGGTCTGTCATGGGAAGCGGCCTTTAGATCACCGTCGTCCTGAGGTGGCGAAGCGCAGCCCTCGAAGGGCGGCGGTGCCCGTGTCCATCCCTCGAGGCGCGCAACAGCGCGCACCTCAGGATGACGCCTGTGCTCGTGGTGAGCCTAGCTCGATTTCTCTACTTCTTCGCCAGCCCGAGCGTGTCGATCACCTTGCGCTCGGACTCGGTGACCTCGCCCACGAACTTCTTGTAGTCCTCGGTGTTCTTGTAGTTCGGCACCATGTCGTATTTGGCGAGGGTTGCGATCACCGCCGGGTCCTCGATCGCCTTCTTGAAGGCGTCGTGCAGCTTGGCGACGATCTTGGGGTCCATGCCCTTGGGGCCGGCGATGCCGAACGGCGAGTCATAGACCATGGGGTAGCCGAGCTCCTTCAGCGTCGGCACGTCGGGATAGTTCGGCGAGCGCGCGCCGGTCCACACCATCAACAGGCGCAGCTTGCCGGCGTCGACAAGCGGCCGCCAGCCGGTGGAATCCGCCTGCAGCATGGTGTGCTGGCCGAGCACGGCGGCATTGGTCTCGGCGCCTCCCTTGAACGGCACCTGGGTCAACTTGATCCCGGCCATCAGCGCGATCTGCTCCATGCCGACATGCAGCGAGGTGCCGGTGCCGGGCGTCGCATAGGTCACCTTGCCCGGGTTCTTCTTGGCGAAATCGACCACGTCCTGCCAGGTCTTGAACTGCGACTCCGCGTTGGTGGTGACGCCGAAGGTGTAGCCGGTGAGGTGAATGATGTAGGAGAAATCCTTCGCCGGATCCCACGACACTTCCTGCATCAAGGGCAGGCGGAACACGGTGATCGGGATCTGGGCGATGGTGTAGCCGTCGGGCTTGGCGCCGGCGGCCATCGTCGCGGGGCCCACGGTGCCGCCGCCGCCCGCCTTGTTGTCGACCGCGATCGGCTGGCCCAGCACCTTGGAGGCGCTCTCGGCGATCGCACGCATCGAGATATCGGTCGAGCCGCCCGCCGGCCAGGGCACGATCAGCGTGATCGGCTTGGTCGGATAATCCTGCGCGAGCGCCGCTGTTGACACCAGCATGCCGGCGGCGGCGAGCAGGACCATCAAGCGATTGCGGTGCGACATCTCGATCTCTCCCTTGTGGCCGCGTTCGATCGTGGCCGCGTCTTGTTCGGTGTTGGCAATGATCGTCCCCGTCATGCTGGGACCGAGGGCGCATTGGACAGAACGGGGCGGGCAACGGAAGCGCGAATTGCGCTCGAAGCGCCGGCTGCGACAATTGGTCTGCCGCGACCTGCCGAGCGGCGGAATTCAATCGGCATTTGGTCTGACGGATTGGCCGTTCCCGGCAGCGAGCGAGGAGGGCGCGGGGTGTGTGCGCCTGACCGGCAAGCCGGGTTTGGTCAAGCGAATAATGAAGGGAACCCAAGGGCATCGGCGCCTTGCGGGATTGCGCGCTTGCCGTCATCATGGCGCCGCCCGCTGCAGGAACGCCGCCCGACAGATGACGCCATCGCCTGACGCCACCGACGACGCTGTGACGAGGGCGTTTGCCGGCCTTCCCGCATTGCTCGACGAGGCCCCTCGGCTGGTTGCGCGCGGGCGACTGCTCGATTGCGACTGCCTGATCGGCCCGATGGCGCGGCCGTTTCATGCCGCGATCCGCGGCGGGCGCATCGTCGAGCTTGCGCCGTCGCCGGTCCTGATGCGCTCCTGGCGCTTTTCCTATCGCGCGACGCCGCAGGCCTGGTCCGCCTATTGGCAGGCCGAGCCGAAGCCCGGCTGGCACGACCTGTTGGCGCTGACCAAACGCGGCGAGGCGGTGCTGGAAGGCGACCTGCATCCCTTCATGACGCATCTGCAATACTTCAAGGACCTGCTGGCGCTGCCGCGGCAGCATTTCGCGGCGGCCGTGTCATGAGCGGCGCGATCATGAACGGTCATATCGAGCCGATGGTCGGCCGCTACGTGCACGTCGAGATCGGCGGCGAGCTGCACCGCATCTACTTCGAGGAAAACGGCAAGGGCATTCCGCTGGTCTGCCTGCACACCGCGGGATCAGATGCGCGGCAGTGGCGCCATCTGCTCGCGGATACGCAATTTGCCGAAAATTTCCGCATCATTGCCTTCGATATGCCCTGGCATGGCAAGTCGAATCCGCCGATGAGCTGGACCGGCGATGAATACCAACTCACCACTGCGCGCTATACCGAGACCATCCGCGCTTTCTGTCGGGCGTTGGGGCTGGAGAAGCCTGTGGTGATGGGCTGCTCGATCGGCGGCCGCATCGTGCTTAACCTTGCGATCGAATATGCCGCCGAGTTCCGCGCGCTGATCGGGCTCGAGGCTGCCGATTTCCAGGCGCCGTGGTATGACACCAACTGGCTGAACCGGCCGGACGTTCACGGCGGCGAAGTCTGCGCCGCGCTGGTGTCCGGGCTGATCGCCCCGCAAAGCCCTGAGCCTGCGCGGATGGAAACGCTGTGGGCCTACAAGCAGGGCGGCCCCGGCGTGTTCAAGGGCGATCTGTATTTCTACCGTGTCGACGGCGACCTGCGCGGCCGGGTCGCGTCAATCGAGACTAAAGTATGCAAGCTCTATCTCCTCACGGGCGAGTATGATTTCTCCTGCACGCCCGAGGACACGAGGCGGACCGCAGCGGCAATAGGGGGCGCCAGCGTCACGATCATGGAGAAGCTCGGTCATTTTCCGATGAGCGAGAATCCGGAACAGTTTCGCCGCTACATCGCACCCGTCCTCGCCGATATTCTCACACAGTAAATCGACCGTTTCCACGCAAGGAGTAGACGTATGACACGCAAGTATTTCATCGGCCTCGCGCTCGCCGCCGCGGTCGGCGCGAGCCAGGCGCAAGCCCAGGAGCTGACCGGCACGCTGAAGAACATCAAGGACACCGGCGCGATCACGCTCGGCTACCGCGATTCCTCGATCCCGTTCTCCTATCTCGACGACAACCAGAAGCCCATCGGCTACGCCATGGACATCTGCTACAAGATCGTCGATGCCGTGAAGAAGGAGCTGAAGCTCGACAAGCTCGAGGTCAAGCTCAACCCGGTGACCTCGGCGACGCGTATCCCGCTGATGGCCAACGGCACCGTCGACCTCGAATGCGGCTCGACCACCAACAATGCCGAGCGCCAGAAGCAGGTCTCCTTCACCAACAGCCACTTCCTGACCGCCAGCCGCTACGTCACCAAGAAGGCGAGCAAGATCAATTCGATCGACGATCTGAAGGGCAAGACGGTGGTCTCGACCGCCGGCACCACCAACATCAAGCAGCTGACCGAGGCCAACCTTGCGCGCGGGCTGAGCGTCAATATCATCCCGGCCAAGGATCATGCCGAGGCCTTCCTGATGGTCGAGACCGATCGCGCGGTCGCCTTCGTGATGGACGACATCCTGCTCGCGAGCCTGGTCGCCGGCTCGAAGTCGCCGGATGACTACGTGATCTCCAAGGATGCATTCTCCAAGCCCGAGCCCTACGGCATCATGCTGCGCAAGGACGATGCGCCGTTCAAGAAGGTCGTCGACGCCGCCACCGCCGCGCTCTACACCAGCGCCGAGGGTCAGAAGATCTACGACAAGTGGTTCAACCAGAAGATCCCGCCGAAGGGCCTGAACCTCAACGTGCCGCTCGGGCCGGAGATGAAGAAGCAGCTTGCCAAGCCGTCGGATTCACCGGATCCGGATGCGTATCTGGTCAACTGATCGCATTGCTGCGTATGGCCTGCCGCCTCGCGGCGGCGGGTCCTGAGAGTTTGCATGTCCGGCCATTTTTGGAGGAGAATGGCCGGACATTTGCATGGACGCCGCGCGCGATGCCGGCGTAATGCCGTGACCGGCGCGGCCGCGTGGGGGACCTGTGAACTACAATTGGAACTGGCACATCTTCCTTGAGCCGAACCCGATGGGGACCGGCACCTATCTCGACCTGTTGTTGGCGGGACTGGTGGTCACCATCAAGGTGTCGGTGCTGGCCTGGATCATCGCGCTGGTGTCCGGCTCGGTGATCGGCGTGCTGCGCACGCTGCCGTCGCGGACCGCGTCGTGGATCGGCTTCTGCTGGGTCGAGTTCTTCCGCAACATGCCGCTGCTGGTGCAGCTGTTCCTGTGGTTCTTCGTGCTGCCCGAACTGCTGCCGCGGTCGGCCGGGCTGTGGCTGAAGCAACTGCCGAACGCGCCGTTCTGGACCGCTGCGATCGGCGTCGGCTTCTTCATGTCGGCGCGCGTCGCCGTGCAATTGCAGGCCGGCATCACCTCGCTGCCGCGCGGGCAGAAGCAGGCCTCGACCGCGCTCGGCCTCACCACGGTGCAGACCTATCGCTACGTGCTGCTGCCGATGGCATTCCGCATCATCCTGCCGCCGCTGACCTCCGAATTCCTCAACACCATCAAGAACAGCGCGGTCGCCATCACCATCGGCCTGATCGAATTGACCGGCCAGGCCCGCTCGATGCAGGAGTTCTCGTTCCAGGTGTTCGAGGCGTTCACGGCGGCAACCGTGCTCTACCTGCTCCTCAATTTCGTCGTGGTGACCGCGATGCGCTTCCTCGAGCGCTATGTCGCGATCCCCGGCTACATCACGGGCAAATGACGATGATCGGCAGTTTCGATTTCGACGTCATCCGCCGCTCGCTGCCCTACCTGTTCCTGGAGGGCATGCGCTTCACGCTGACCTTGACGGCGCTCGCAGCGTTCGGCGGCCTGGTGTTCGGCACGCTGATCGCCCTGATGCGGCTGTCGAGCTACAAGGTGCTCGGGCGCATCGCGGGCTTCTATGTCGACTTCATCCGCTCGCTGCCGCTGGTGCTGGTGATCTTCTGGTTCTACTTCCTGGTGCCGTATATCGGGCAGTGGCTGACCGGCGCGTCGCGGCCGATCACGGTCGGCGCCTTCGCCTCCTCACTGATCACCTTCATCGCGTTCGAGGCGGCGTACTTCTCCGAGATCATGCGCGCAGGCATCCAGTCGATCTCGAAGGGCCAGCCGGCCGCGGCCAGCGCGCTCGGCCTGACCTATGCGCAGTCGATGCGCTACGTCGTGCTGCCGCAGGCGTTCCGCAACATGCTGCCGGTGCTGCTGACGCAGACCATCGTGTTGTTCCAGGACACCTCGCTGGTCTACGTGCTGTCGATCCCGGATTTCCTCGGCGCCGCCAGCAAGGTCGCGCAGCGCGACGGCCGCCTGGTCGAAATGTACCTGTTCGCCGCGCTGGTCTACTTCGTCGTTTCCTGTATCGCGTCCTACGGCGTTCGCCGCCTGCAGGCGCGCATTGCGATTGTCCGGTAGCCAGTTATGCTTTCGAACATTCGAGACACGGCCCCCTTCACCTCTCCCATCGGGAGAGGTCGGATCGCATTAGCGATCCGGGTGAGGGGTTTTGCTCCATCGATAGACCGCAATCCCTCACCCGGCGCTGCGCGCCGACCTCTCCCGATGGGAGAGGTGGAAGCGCGCTCGCTGCAACGCCTGAGTCACGCATGATCGAGATCAACCACGTCAATAAATGGTACGGGCCGTCCTTCCAGGTGCTGAAGGATTGCACCACCAGCGTCGCCAAGGGCGAGGTGGTGGTGGTCTGCGGCCCGTCCGGCTCGGGCAAGTCGACCCTGATCAAATGCGTCAACGCGCTGGAGCCGATCCAGGGCGGCGACATCACGCTCGACGGCGTCAAGGTCAACGATCCCAAGACCGACCTGCCGAAGCTGCGCTCGCGCGTCGGCATGGTGTTCCAGCACTTCGAGCTGTTTCCGCACTTGCGGATCATCGACAATCTCCGCCTCGCGCAGGAGAAGGTGCTCGGCCGCAAGGCTGAGGACGCCACCGCCAAGGCCATGAAGCTTTTGGAGCGCGTCGGCCTGAAGGATCATGCCAACAAGTTTCCGGCGGAGTTGTCCGGCGGCCAGCAGCAGCGCGTCGCGATCGCACGCGCGCTGGCGATGGACCCGATCGCGATGCTGTTCGACGAGCCGACCTCGGCGCTCGACCCGGAAATGATCAGCGAGGTGCTCGACGTGATGGTCGACCTCGCCGGCGAGGGCATGACCATGATGGTCGTGACCCACGAAATGGGCTTCGCCAACAAGGTCGCCGACCGCGTCATCTTCATGGACCGCGGCGAGATCGTCGAGGACGCCAAGAAGGCCGACTTCTTCGGCAAGCCGCGCAGCGACCGCGCGCAGAAGTTCTTGTCGAAGATCCTGCAGCACTGAGGCGCTGCGCATCGGCCAAACCCGTCATCCTGAGGAGCGCGTAGCGCGTCTCGAAGGATGCACGGCCACCAGCCGGGCCGTCGACCCTTCGAGACGCGCGCAAGGGCGCGCTCCTCCAGCGACAAAGGCGGAGCCTTTGCGCGGGGGTGACGGTAGTGGATTTACGCACTTCACGGGCGCCGTCGGGAGGGTTTTCCCCCGTTAACAATTTGCGTATACGAAGGCCTGAAACCCCCTTCGTCCGCAGGAGAACTCGCGTGGAAAAGATCGCTTACATCAACGGCTCGTTCGTGCCGCATTCGGAGGCCAAGGTCTCGGTGTTCGACCGCGGATTCCTGTTCGCCGACGGCATCTACGAGGTGGCGGCGGTGCTGGAGGGCAAGCTGATCGACAACGCCTCGCATCTGGCGCGGCTCAAGCGTTCGGTCGGCGAGATCCAGCTCGCGCTGCCGGAGACGCTGGAGCGGATCGAGGAGATCCAGAAGGAGCTGGTTGCGCGCAACGACCTCGTCAACGGCATGGTCTATCTCGAGGTCACCCGCGGCGCCGACAAGGGTCGCGACTTCGCGTTCCCGAAGGCCGACGTCAAGCCGACGCTCGTGATGTTCACCTCGGAAAAGGACATCATCAACGCGCCCTCGGCCAAGACCGGCATCAACGTCATCACGGTGCCCGACATCCGCTGGGAACGGCGCGACATCAAGAGCGTGGCGCTGCTCGCGCAGGTGCTGGCCAAGCAGGCCGCGGTCGCGGCCGGCGCCGGCGAAGCCTGGATGATCGAGGACGGCAAGGTCACCGAGGGCGGCTCGTCCTCGTCCTTCATCGTCACCCAGGACGATGTCATCGTGACCCGGCAGAACGGCAACGAGATCCTGCCGGGCTGCACCCGCAAGGCGGTGGTCAAGCTCGCCGAAGAGCGCCAGCTGCGCATCGAGGAGCGCGCCTTCACGGTCGAGGAAGCGCTCGCCGCCAAGGAAGCCTTCATCACCAGCGCCTCGGTGTTCGTGCAGGGCGTGGTCGCGATCGACGGCAAGAAGGTCGGAGGCGGCAAGGTCGGCCCGATCACCGACCGCCTGCGCGAGATCTACATCGAGTTCGCCCGCGCGACGGCGGTCTGACACTGCGTAGGGTGGGTTAGCGCAGCGTAACCCACCGACTTTGCTCACCGCGGAGAGAATGGTGGGTTACGCCTTCGGCGAACCCACCTACGGTCTGCGCATCGCCTTGGCACCGTCACCCTCAGGTGGCCGCTTCTTCAGCGGCCCTCGAAGGGTCGACGGCCCGACTGTGGCCGTGCATCCTTCGAGACGCCTGCTGCGCAGGCTCCTCAGGATGACGGGGATGGATCGTCCGCGCCGCTCACGCCGCCACTTTCACCTTCACCGGATGCACCGCGCGGAAGCCGATGGCGATCCGGTTCCAGGCGTTGATCGCGCCGATCAGCGTCGTCAGGTTGACTAGCTCGCTGTCCGAGAACTGGGCGCGCACCGCTTCATAGTCGGCGTCGGGCGCATGCGTCTCCGCAACCAGCGTCAACGCTTCGGTCCAGGCCAGTGCCGCGCGTTCGCGCTCGCTGTAGAGCGGCGACTCGCGCCAGGCGTTGAGCAGATAGAGCCGCTGTTCGGTCTCGCCGTGCTTGCGGGCATCCTCGGTGTGCATGTTGATGCAGTAGGCGCAGCCGTTGATCTGCGAGGCGCGGGTCTTGACCAGCTCGATCAGCGATTGCTCGAGGCCGCTCGCAGCGATCTGGTTCTCCACCGCGACCAGCGCCTTGATGGTCTCGGGTGCGGCCTGGCAGAAATTCATACGGGGCTTCATGGTCGTTCTCCTTGGTCGTGGTTTGGTTAGTGCGCACCGCCGCCAGCGAGCTGGCCCGGCTTCTTCAGGAAGAGTGTCGCCGCAAGTGCGATGATCAGCGCGACGCCGAGCAGGTAGAAGGTATCACTGAAGGCGAGGATATAGGCCTGCTTCTGCACGACCTTGCCGATCGCCGCGATTGCGCGGTGCGCGGCCGCGGCCTGGTCGGCGACGCCGTGGTTCATGAAATACTGCGTCAGCTGCTCGATCCGGTTCCGCGTGGCCTGTTCCAGCAGCGAGACCGACTGCATCAGCACGTTGGAGTGATATTGCTCGCGCTTGGTCAGCAGCGTCTGCAGCACGGCGATGCCGACGGCGCCGCCGAGGTTGCGCATCATGTTGAACAGCGCGGAGGCCGAGCCCGCGTTCTCCAGCTCGATGCCCGCGGTCGCAACCGCCGACAGCGGCGCCATCACCAGCGCCTGGCCGATCGCGCGGACGATGTTGGGCCAGAACAGCTGGTCGGTGGCATAGTCGTTGGTCATGAAGATGTTCATGAAGTTGGAGCCGGCGAACAGCGCGAAGCCGACGCCGATGATGATGCGGGGGTCGAAGCGCTGCATCAGCCGCGGCACCAGCGGGATCAGCACCAGCTGCGGCAGCCCGGTCCATGCCAGCACCATACCGATCTGCTCGGCGTTGTAGCCCTGGATGCGCGACAGATACTGCGGCAGGATGAACACCGAGCCGTACAGTGCGATGCCGAGCAGGAAGTTGGCCAGCATGCCGAAGCCGAAATTGCGGCGGGCGAGCAGGCGCAGATTGAGCAGCGGCTTCTCGACGGTGAATTCGACGATCAGAAAGGCGACCAGCGCGACCGCCGCGATCACCGACAGGCGGACGATGAAGGGCGAGCCGAACCAGTCGTCCTTGTTGCCTTCCTCCAGCACGGTCTGCAGCGCGGCGAGGCCGATCGCCATGGTGATGATGCCGAGCCAGTCACCCTGGCGGATCAGCGACAGCTTCATCGGGCTCGGATCGAGCGAGACGTACAGCATCGCGATCATCACCGCGCCCGGCACCAGGTTGACATAGAAGATGTACTGCCAGCCCCAGTTCTCGGTGAGATAGCCGCCGATGGTCGGGCCGATCGCCGGCGCGAACGTCGCCGACAGCGCGAACAGCGCGAGCCCGATCGGCTGCTTGGCTTTCGGCAGCAGCGTGATGATCAGCGTGAACGCCATCGGGATCAGCACGCCGCCGGTGAAGCCTTGCACGGCGCGCAGCGCGATCATCTGCGGCAGGTCCTGCGCCAGCGCGCATGCCGCCGAGAACACCAGGAACAGGGCGGCATTGGTGAGCAGATAGATGCGCACCGAGAACACCTGCGCGAGCCAGCCGGAGAGCGGGATCACCACGATCTCGGCGATCAGATAGGAGGTCGAGATCCAGCCGCCGTCGTCGATCCCGGCGCCGATCGCGCCCTGCACATCAGCGAGCGAGGCATTGACGATCTGGATGTTGAGCACCGCCATGAACGCGCCGAGCGTCGCCCCGATCACCGCGATCCAGGTTTTTGTCGGGATCGCGGGTGTCGCCGGCGTGGCGGGGGCGGGGAGCGCGGCGGCGTTCGCTGCGTCGGCTGTGGGCTGAAGTGCGGTCATCGGGGTCGTCCTTGCTGGCCCACGCAAGATGTATTAGGCGGCGCCTTTCGATAATCCGGGAAAGAGTGGAAGGATTGTCAGGTAACGATTGATAATCGAGTGGTGGCGGCAATCGCGGCTGCGCTGCGGCCAGCGGCACGACGCAGCGCTTGGTCTGCATGATGACGACCGGTGAGGTGAGCACGCCTCTCAGGCACCCTCCCCCCTTGCGGGGGAGGGTGGGGAGAGGGGTAAGCCCAGGGCGCTGACGTCAAAGATTTGCGCGGACTGCTTCAATGCTGCCGTACGCGTTCTCAGCAGGAGCGTCCGCTAACCAACAAACGTCAGCACAATGTTCAACCGGCATGATTCCCGACATTTTGGACCGGCATGATCCCCGACAGTTTGGGTTAAGCGGTCTGTTCACCCGGTTCGCGCAGCCCCTCACGAGGCGGAGCGAACCGGGTGAACAGGCCGCGGCGGTCGATGAGACCGACGTCGAGGTCGCAGAAGCGGACGACGTGGTCACCGGTATCGAGTTCGGCGATGCCGACAAGTTCGTTCACCAGCGCCTGACCGATAAAGACGAACTTGCCTTTCCATTTAATCTCCCCGTTGCCGCGAACACGGCGGGCCTGGTGATCGGCGTCATACCAGGGGTCTTGCTCGCGATCCGGCATGGTGCGTTGAGATGCTCGATAGGCGTCCTCCGGCGGCCGTTGGCCCAGCGCTTCGTGAGGACGTTCCCTATTGTAATGCTCTCGGAAAGCATCAAAGCGGGCCTGTTGCTCCGACGCATTATCTGCCGGTGGGCTCGATGTTTGCGCCTTCAAGGTGCGATGCATGCGCTCATGGCGACCGTTCTCCTGCGGCGAGGCCGGACGGATGAAGTGCGGCGTAATGCCGAGCTTCAGCCACCAGACCGACAATGTGGTGAGACCGCCGGCGCCGCGCGAGCCGAACGGCGAACCATTGTCGCAGCGGATTGCCCGCGGCAGGCCATGCTCGCGGAAAGCTCTTTCGAAGCGGGGGCGGACGCCCTCGGTCGTCGGTGCGACGATCTGCAGTTCGATCAGGAAGCGGCTGTGGCTGTCGGCCACCGTCAGGGGATCGACCCGGCACTGGTCGCGGGTGCGAAACCAACCCTTGAAGTCCACGCTCCACTCGTCGTTCGGCTCCTGCACCGGCGTGCAGGGACGCCGCTGGTCGAGCGGACGGCGACGGCGCTTCACCGGCGAGATCAGCCCCGCGCGCTTGAGAATGCTCCCAATCGTCGACGCCGCCGGCCAATCGATCTCCGGCGCCTGGCGGTCGAGCAAGGCGAGCAGCTTGCGCGGTCCCAGATAGGGAAAGCGCTGCCGAGCCGCGATCACCTTCTCTGCAATCGCTGCGTCGGTCGTTTGTCGGCATTGCTGCGGCGCGTGCGAACGGTCCCTGAACCACTCCGGATCGCCGCTCTGCTTCCGCTGGCGCCATGCGTAAAACGTGTCGCGGCAGATACCGTGACGGCGGCACAACTCCGACACGCTCCAGTTCCCGCTCTCGTACTCCATAAACATCCGGATACGCTCTTCCATCCGACTGGTCTCTCTGAACGGCATCGTCGGGCCCTCCCGCCGATGCTTCTAGAAACCTGTCGGCAATCATGCCGGTCCAAACTGTCGGGTATCTATCCGGTCTGTACCCAAGCGGCACCCCTCTCCCCAACCCTCCCCCGCAAGGGGGGAGGGAGCCCTTCCACCGGTGTGCGCGGAGCGAAGAAGGGCACGGCAAAACGCGATCGACCACCGCGTGGGTGATCGATCGCGTGAGAATAGTCGAAGTAGCTCTCGGCGTTACCCGCCGTTCGCCCGCGTCGCCGACGCCAGCCGCCGCTTCTCTTCGCGTTCGGCCAGCACGGTTGCCTTGGTGTTGACGGTCGGGAGCGCCGACATGCCCGGGCGCAGCAGTCCGGTGAGGCTGTGATCGTCGAGCACGATCTTCACCGGCACGCGCTGCACGATCTTGGTGAAATTGCCGGTGGCGTTGTCGGGCGGCAGCAGCGCGAATTCGAGGCCGCTGGCCGGTGACAGGCTGTCGACATGGCCCTTCAGTGTGGTGCCGCGAAAACTGTCGACGGTGAGCTCGACCGGCTGGCCGTTGCGCACATGGGTCAGCTGCGTCTCCTTGAAATTGGCGACGACATAGACCGCGTCCAGCGGCACCACCGCCATCAGCTGGGTGCCGGCCTGCACATATTGCCCGACGCGGAGCGTGCGGGCGCCGACCGTGCCGTCGACCGGCGCGGTGATCCGCGCGTAGGACAGGTTGAGCTCGGCCTGCTGTTCGGCCGCGCGAGCCCTGTCGGCTTGGGCAACAGCCTGGGCGCGCTGCGTGGTCAATACGTCGACCTTGCGCTGGGCCGCCGACAGCGCCGACTTGGCGTGCTGCAATTGCGCGGTGTTGGCGCGCAGCGCCGCGTCGGTCTGTTGCGCGCGCTGAATGGTGCCGGAGCCGGACTTCATCAGCCCGTCGTAGCGGGTCTGCTCTTCCTGGGCGAATTTCAGATTGGCCTCGGCGGCGGTGACGTCGGCCGTGCTCTGGTCGATGATCGGCTGCTGCAGTTCGAGCTGGGCATCGAGGTTGCGCACCGAGGCTATGGCGGCGTCGACATCGGCCTTGGCCTGGCCGACCGCGGTGCGGTAATCGCGGTCGTCGATTTCAGCCAGCAGCTGGCCGGCCTTCACCGGCTGGTTGTCGGTGACCAGCACCTTGGCGATGTAGCCCGAGACCTTCGGGGCGATGATCGTGGAGTCCGCCTTCACATAGGCGTCGTCGGTGGCTTCAAGGTAGCGGCCGGTGGTGAGGTAGTCGTAGCCAAAGTCGGCTGCCACAGCGGCGCCGATGATCGCGGCGAGCCCGAGCGCCACCCGCTTGACCGTTTTCCGCGACGGGCGGAGACCGATTTTTGCCGATTCTTCAGGGACATAAGTGGTGGTCGACATGCCATCCTCCGGCTCGAACATTCGCGTCCTTCCAGAAAGGGCGCCCAGTATGGCCCCTTAGATGCAATGTCCTTCCCGCTGTGATAATCCCGATAAAACTGGAAGCATTATCAAGCCAGCGCTGATAATCCGGACCTTGCCGAATGGATCGCCTGACCAGCCTGACCGCCTTCGTCCGGGTCGTGGATTCCGGCGGCTTCTCCGCTGCCGGCCGCAAGCTCAACATGTCCACCACCATGGTGAGCAACCACGTCCAGTCGCTGGAGGACCGGCTCGGCGCCCGGCTGCTCAACCGCACCACGCGCAAAGTCAGCCTCACCGAGGTCGGCCAGGCCTATTACGACCGCTGCGTCCAGATCCTCGCCGATATCGAGCAGGCCGACGACATCGCGGGCGCCCAGCAATCGGTGCCGCGCGGCACGCTGCGCATCTTCACCAACACCCATCTCGTCCAGTTCCTGTCGCCGGCGGTGGCCGAGTTCCTCGCCACCTATCCCGAAGTCAAGGTCGATCTCACGATAGGCGAGCGCAATGCCGATCTGATCGACGAGAATTACGATCTCGCCGTGCGCATGGTGCCGCCGCCGGACTCCAGCCTGATCGTGCGCACCATCGCGACCTGGCGCCACGTGCTGTGCTGCTCGCACGGCTATCTCGAACAGCACGGCAAGCCAACGCTGCTGGCCGACCTCTCCGCGCGCAACTGCATGCGTCACGCCAATTACCCCTATGGCGACGAGTGGCGCTTCGCCGACCGCAAGGGCACGCCGGCCGCGGTGCGGGTCTCCGGAAATCTGATCTCCAACAGCGGCGAAACGCTGAAGCTCGCGGCGCTGGCCGGCGTCGGCGTCTTCCTCGCCGCCGGCTTCCTGGTCCGCGACGAACTGGAATCGGGACAACTGGTCCGCCTGCTGCCCGAATACCGGCCGGTCGAGCTCACGATGAACGCGGTCTATCCGCACCGCCATCATCTCTCGGCGAAGGTCCGCACCTTCATCGACCTCCTGGTCCGTCACGCCACCGAGCAGCAGAAGCTGATCAATCCGTATTCGTGAGCGAAGGTGCGCGGATGCTTGCGATGATGGCACGCGTGCGCCCTTCATCACCGTCATCCTGAGGAGCCGCGCAGCGGCGTCTCGAAGGATGCACGGCCCGGCTGCTGGCCGTTCATCCTTCGAGGCTCGCTCCGCTCGCACCTCCAGCGACAAAGGCGAAGCCTTTGCGCGGGGATGACGGGACTAATAGTGCGACGTTCCTTCCGCATCATGACGGTCCGGCATCCCTTGCATGGCGTTCGCGTGTATGAAGACGGCACCGTCTGCCGCTGGGGCCTGCCATGCCGCTTCGTCTTCTCGCATCACTCCTGTTCGCGCTTGCAGCAAGTGTTCTGCTGCAACTGCCGGCGCGCGCCGCCTATCCCGATCACATCGTCAAGATCGTAGTGCCGTTCGCGCCGGGCGGCGGCACCGATGTCGTGGCGCGGACGTTGGCACAGGAGATGCAGAAGGATCTCGGCGTCACCGTCATCATCGAGAACAAGCCGGGGGCGGGCACCATCATCGGCACGCAGAGCGTCGCGGCGAGCCCAGCCGACGGCTACACGCTGCTGATGGCGACCTTCGCCAATGCGGTCAATCCGAGTCTCTACAGCAAGCTGCCCTATGACGCGCACAAGGATTTTGCGCCCGTGGCGCTGGTGGCGCGCTCGTTCAACGTCGTCGTGGTCAATCCGGCTTCGCCGATCAAGTCGATCGCCGATCTGATCGCGGCCGCGAAGGCCGACCCGGAAAAGCTGTCCTACGGCACCTATGGCACCGGCACCTCGGCGCATCTTGCCGGCGAACTGTTCAAGCACATGGCCGGGGTCAATCTTACCACCGTTCCCTACAAGGGCGCGGCGCCCGCCATCACCGACCTCTTGGGCGGCCAGATCCAGGTGATGTTCACCACGGTGGCAAGCTGCGCCTCGCTGGTCGAGGCCGGGCAGCTGCGCGCGATCGGGGTGACATCGACTGAGCGCTCGGCCGCGTTCCCGCAATTGCCGACGGTGTCGGAAGCCGGCGCATCCGGCTATGTCGCGGAATCCTGGTACGGCCTCTACGCGCCGGCCAACACGCCGCCGGACATCATCGACCGCCTCAACAAGTCGGCAGCCAAGGCGGTGCAGGCGGAGGCCTTCAAGAAGCTCAGCGTCAATGAAGGCCTTGTGATGGTGGCCTCACCGCCGGCCGAGCTCGACCGCTACTTTGCCGGCGAGGAGGCGCGCTGGCGCAAGGTGATAAAGGACGCCGGCATCAAGGCCGAATAGGCGGCATGCGCCAGGTGACGATCACATCTTTTTGCGTCGCATTGCCGTAACCGTGATTCTAGACGCAACGAACCGGTTCCTGGATCGTTGCCATGATCAGCGGAACCTGTCGCCTTGAGCTGTGTCTTGCGTCAAAGAGTAGGCCATGTGGATTTTGTTGCTGCTGCCGTTCATCGGCTTGCTGTGGGTGCCGTTCTATAATTTCGTCGAGCCCTCCCTGTTCGGCTTTCCCTTCTTCTACTGGTACCAGCTCGCCTGGGTGCCGATCTCCTCGCTCCTGATCTGGCTGGTCTATCGCAGCCGCCGGCCTGATGCCGACGAGCCGCGGTGAGGGGACAGCCATGACCGATCACATCGCTTGGGTGGCGCTCTGCGTCTTCATCTTCTTCTTTGCGCTCGTCACCGTGATGGGCTTCTTCGCGGCGCGCTGGAAATCCGGCCCGGTCAGCGAGCATCTCGACGAATGGGGTCTCGGCGGCCGCCAGTTCGGCACCTGGATCACCTGGTTCCTGGTCGGCGGCGATTTCTACACCGCCTACACCGTGATCGCGGTGCCGGCGCTGGTCTATGCGGTCGGCGCCTATGGCTTCTTCGCGCTGCCCTACACCATCATCGTCTATCCCTTCGTGTTCGCGGTCATGCCGGTGCTGTGGAAGAAGGCGCATGCGAGCGGCTACGTCACCGCCGCGGACGTCGTCCACGGCGCCTATGGCTCGCGTGCGCTAGAACTCGCGGTGGCGTTGACCGGCCTGGTCGCGACCATGCCCTACATCGCGTTGCAGCTGATCGGCATGGAGGTCGTGATCAAGGCGATGGGGCTGTCAGGCGAACTGCCGATCATCGCCGCCTTCGTGATCCTCGCGCTCTATACCTATAGCTCCGGCCTGCGTGCGCCGGCGCTGATCGCATTCGTCAAGGACATCATGATCTACATCGTGGTGTTGACCGCCGTGGTCGTGGTGCCGGCAAAGCTCGGCGGCTATGGCGCGGTGTTCGCGGCCGCCAACGACGCCTTCACGGCAAAGGGCGGCGCCACCGGTCTGACGCTGAAGCCTTCACAATATCTGCCCTACGCGACGCTGGCGCTGGGCTCGGCGCTTGCGGCCTTCATGTATCCGCACACTCTGACCGGCATCTTCGCCTCGAAGTCGGCGGATACCATCCGCAAGAACGCGATCCTGCTGCCGGCCTATACGCTCTTGCTCGGCCTGATCGCGCTGCTCGGCTACATGGCTTATGCCGCCAACATCAAGGTGACGTCGCCGAACGACGTGGTGCCGATGCTGTTCAAGACGCTGTTTCCCGAGTGGTTCGCGGGCTTCGCGTTCTCCGCGATTGCGATCGGCGCCTTGGTGCCGGCGGCGGTGATGAGCATCGGCGCCGCCAATCTGTTCACGCGCAATGTCTGGAAGTCCTACGTCAATCCGGACATCTCGCACGCCGGTGAGGCGTCGGTCGCGAAGATCACCTCGCTGGTGGTCAAGGTCGGCGCGCTCGCCTTCATCCTGTTCCTGCCGACGCAGTATGCGCTCGACCTGCAACTGCTCGGCGGCCTCTGGATCGTGCAGACGCTGCCGGCGCTGGTGTTCGGGCTGTTCACCGCCTGGTTCCGCGCCGAAGGGCTGCTGCTCGGCTGGGCGGTCGGCATCGGCTGGGGCACGTATACGGCGTGGAGCAACGGGCTGAAGCCGCTCGCCAGCATCTCGTTTGGCGATTCCAGCTACAGCTTCTATGTCGGGCTCGGCGCGCTGCTGCTCAACATCGTCGTGGCGGTGCTCGCGACCGTCGTGGTCGGCCTGATATCACCCGCCAAGCGCCGCGCGGCGGCCTGAGCCGTCGCCTTGGTCTGACGGGGCGGAGGCAAGCCGCGCGGTGAGCCGCGCGACCTCCGCCCTGGTCTTTTCGATCGCGGCGTCCTTCACCGGCCCATAGCCGCGGATCTCCATCGGCGCTTTTGCCAGCGCGACAAGGTCGGGCAGCCGTGTCTTGTCGAGCTTGCCGAGCATGGTCTCGATCAGCGCCTCATACCAGGTGATCAGTTCGCGCTCGGCGCGGCGCTCCGCGCTGTAACCGAACACGTCGAAGGGCGTGCCGCGCAGCCCTTTCAAGCCCGCGAGCAACCTCAGCGGCGTCTGGATCCATTGGCCGAACGCACGCTTTTTCGGCCGTCCCCGTGCATCGCGTCGCGCCGGGAGGAACGCCGGTGCAAGGTGATATTGCACCGTGAAGTCGCCGTCGAATTCCTGGCTGAGCTCGCCGAGGAAGCCCGACTGCATATGCAGCCGCGCCACCTCATATTCGTCCTTGTAGGCCATCAGCTTGAACAGCGCCCGCGCCACGGCGTCGGTGAGGGGAAGATCTTGTCTGCTTGATTCGATCTGTCCGCGTGCCCCGTCCGCCTCTCCCGCTTGCGGGGGAGGCCGGATCGCATCGACAGATGCGATCCGGGTGGGGGCTCTCTCGGCGATGTGACTCGTGGAGAAACCCCCACCCCGACCCTCCCCCGCAAGCGGGAGAGGGGGCGCACCTTCTTCGCGATCGCTGCCGAGCGTGGCCTCGGCGCGGCGGACGCGATCCACCGTGGTCCGATACCGCGCGGCATAGGCCTCGTCCTGATACTCCCTGAGGAAATCCGCGCGGCGCGCAATCATCTGCTCCAGCGTTTCGGGCACACCGGCCGCAGCGCCGTCGGCCTTCGGCAGGAAATCCGGATCGGCAAAGGCGATGCGGCCCCAGGTCAGCGCCTGCCTGTTGCGCTCGATCGCGACGCCGTTCAATTCGATCGCGCGGGTCAGCGCCTCCAGCGAGACCGGCACCAGGCCCTGCTGCCAGGCAAAGCCGAGCATCATGATGTTGGCAAAGACGCTGTCGCCGAGCAGCCGCTCGGCCAGCGCGTTGGCGTCGATCACGGTGAGGTTGCCCGACCCGATCACCCGCTCGATCGCGCGCAAGCGAACCGGCGAGGCGAGGTCGGCATCGCGAAATCGCACCACGTCGCCGGTCGGCATCTCGGCGATATTGACCGCAGCGCGCATCCCCTTGCGATAGGTGCCGGACGCCTTTGCCGACGAACTCACCACGAGGTCGCAACCGATCAGCGCGTCGGCCGCGCCCTGGTCGATCCGCACCTGATGCAGCGCGTCGGGGGTAGCCGCCAGCCGCAGATAGCTTAGCACGGGGCCGAACTTCTGCGCGAAGCCCGTGAAGTCGAGCACCGAGACGCCGCGGCCCTCGAGATGCGCGGCCATCGCGATCAGCGCGCCGACGGTGATGACGCCGGTGCCGCCGACGCCGGTGACGAGGAGATCGTAGGGACGCTCGAGCGCCGCGAGCTCCGGCACCGGCAGCGCCGCCGCGCGCGCGAGTGGATCGATCGCGCTTGCCGTCTTCGCCCGCCGCTTGCCGCCTTCGATCGTCACAAAACTCGGGCAGAAGCCGTTGAGGCAGGAAAAATCCTTGTTGCAGGTCGAGAGGTTGATCCGGCGCTTGCGGCCGAACGGCGTCTGCTTCGGCTCGACGCTGAGGCAGTTCGATTCTACCGAGCAGTCGCCGCAGCCTTCGCAGACGAGGTCGTTGATGAAGGCGAAGCGCGCGGGATCCTCGATCTGCCCGCGCTTGCGCCGCCGCCGCTTCTCGGTGGCGCAGGTCTGCTGATAGATCAGCACGGTGACGCCGGAAATCGCGCGCAGCTCGCGCTGCACGGCGTCCATCTCCTCGCGCGGATGGATGGTGACGCCGGCGGGCAGGTCGGCCGGCGAAAAATGTGCGGGATCGTCCGACACCAGCGCGATCCGCGCGACGCCCTCGGCACGGACAGAGTGCGCGATCGCTTGCACGCTGACCGGGCCGTCGACCGGCTGGCCGCCGGTCATCGCCACCGCGTCATTGAATAGGATCTTGTAGGTGATGTTGGCTTTCGCGGCGATCGCCTGCCGGATCGCCATCGAGCCGGAGTGATAATACGTGCCTTCGCCGAGATTCTGGAACACGTGGCTGTTGCCGGTGAATTTCGACGACGCCGCCCAGTTGACGCCTTCGCCGCCCATCTGGATCAGCGACGAGGTCTCGCGGTCCATCCAGCTTGCCATGAAGTGGCAGCCGATGCCGGCCAGCGCCTTGGAGCCCTCGGGCACTTTCGTCGAGGTGTTGTGCGGGCAGCCCGAGCAGAAATACGGCGTGCGGGTCGCGCCCGGCACCGCGATCATGCGATCCTGTTCGGGTGCCAGCGCGGTGACGCGGCGGGCCAATTGCAACTCCGGAAACATCGGATCGAGCCTGCGCGCCAGCACGTCGGCGAGCATGCGCGGCGACAATTCGCCGGTCCAGGAGATCAGCCGCGCGCCGCTCTCGTCATGCTTGCCGACCATCCGCTCCGGCTTGGCGCCGGGATAGTCGTAGAAATACTCCTTGAACTGGCTCTCGATGATGCCGCGCTTCTCCTCGACCACGAGGATCTCGCGCTTGCCCGTCACGAACTCCATCGCATCGTGCAGCGCCAGCGGCCACACCATGCCGACCTTGTAGATGTCGATGCCGAAGCGGCGGCAGGCCGTCTCGTCGAGGCCGACCAGCCGCAGCGCCTCCATCAAATCGAGATGCGCCTTGCCCGTGGTGACGATGCCGTAGCTCGCATCCTTGATGTCGTAGATATGACGGTCGATCGGATTGGCTTTCGCGAACGCGTAGACCGCGTGCTTCTTCGCCTCCAGCCGCTCTTCGATCTGCGGGCCCGGCAGATCCGGCCAGCGATAATGCAGGCCGCCGGGCGGCGGCACGAAATCCGGCTGCACGAAACGGCGCGTCGGCCGCAGCTCGACCGAGGCGCCGGATTCCACGATTTCCGAGATCGCCTTGAAGCCGACCCACATGCCGGAAAATCGGCTCAGCGCGTAGCCATATTCACCGAAGGCGAGATATTCGCCGACATCGGCCGGATGCAGCGTCGGCATGAACCAGCTCATGAAGGCGACGTCGGACTGGTGCGGCATCGAGGACGAGACGCAGCCATGATCGTCGCCGGCGACGACAAGCACGCCGCCATGTGGCGAGGAGCCATAGGCATTGCCGTGCTTCAGCGCATCGCCGGAGCGGTCGACACCGGGGCCCTTGCCGTACCACAGGGCGAACACGCCATCGACCTCGCGATCCCTTTGCGTCTCGACCTGCTGCGCGCCGAGCACCGCGGTCGCCGCGAGGTCCTCATTGACCGCGGGCAGGAATTCGATGCGGCTGTCCTTGAGTTGCTCGCCGATCTTCCACAGTTCGAGATCGACGCCGCCGAGCGGCGAGCCGCGATAGCCGGAGATGAAACCTGCGGTGTTGAGGCCGGCGGCGCGGTCGCGCCGCGCCTGGTCGAGCACGATGCGCACGATCGCCTGCGTGCCGGTGAGGAAGACGCGGCCGCGGTCGCGGCTGTAGCGCTCGGACAGCTGGTAGGCGTCGAGCAACGGCATCTGGCCCATGACTGACCCCTCCGGGAATCGCGATGTCTGATCCGACAAGGCTATGCCTGTGGGCTTGGTAGGTCTTACCTATCCATTCATTCGTCGCAGAAAAATCGGCAGGATGTTGCTGAAAGTGATATAAATCGGTAGAATTTACCAAACCACCGGAGGTTCGCGATGGTTGAAGAGCAGGACCAGAAAATCCTCGCCGAACTGCAGAAGGACGGCCGCGCCACCAACCAGCAGCTTGCGGAAACCGTCGGGATGTCGACCTCCGCCTGTTGGCGCCGGGTCCGCGCGCTGGAAGAATCCGGCGTCATCTCGGGCTATTCGGCGCTGGTCGCGCGCGAACGCGCCGGCTTTGCGACCTCGGCGATCCTGCACGTCTCGCTGGAGCGGCACGATGTGAAGTTCGTCGACGAGTTCGTCGCGCGTGTCATGAAGCGCCGCGAGGTGCTGGAATGCTTCGCGACAACAGGCGATGCCGACTATCATCTCCGCGTCGTGGTGCGCGACATGGACGCCTACAACAAATTCCTCGACGAGTTCATGTTCCGGATCCCCGGCATCCGCCACGTCCGCACCAACGTGATCCTGAAGGAGATCAAGACCGGGGTGGCGCTGCCGTTTTAGCTCGTTGCAGCGCTTCGTAGGATGGGTAGAGCGCAGCGAAACCCATCATTCGTGCCGCGGGTTCGACTTGATGGGTTTCGCTTCGCTCTACCCCTCCTACGAGGATACGGGTCATGCCGCCTGTTCTGCCGATTTGGCGCGCATCAGCAGCATGAACACCATGACATGGCTGACCAGCAGCAGCGGCACATAGAGCGCCGGAATGTAGATGCCGGCGCCGAACAGGCCGGGATCGCCGATCTTCACGCCGTTGTAATAGGCGTTGAGCAGATCCAGCGTGCCCCAGACGTTGAACACCCAGACGATCGGAATCGCGATCGACCAGCGCCAAGACAGCGCGGCCATGGCAAGCAGCGCGAGAACGGCGGCGGTGAGATCGCCCCATCCGACCTCGCCCGCGAAATCCGCGCTCAACTGCGGCGACACGAACCCGGCGACCATGAAGTTCATGCCCAGAAACCTGAACGCATGGAACGCTGCGAGCAGCCTGAGCGCGTTGTCACGTGGCATCGCGCGGACCGCCGGCCAGACATAGGTGACGGCCACGACAGCACTTGTCAGAAACGCACCGGCGACGCTGAGGACGAATGGAAGATTGAAGCCCGGGGGCATCGGCGGATTCCCTTCTGTTGTCGATTGGGTTCGCTCGAAACGCGCTTAGGGCCTGGCGACGAGCAGGCGGAGCGGCAGCAGCGGGCCGACCCCGATGTACTCGTGATCCATCAGATCGAGCCTGGACAACGGCAGACCCTCCATGATCGCGTGCGCCTCGGCGGCATCATTGGCGTCAAGCAGCAGGACCACGCCGCGTCCGTCGGACCGCGAATACCATTCGCGAATCTTGCCGTTGAGATAGAGCTGCACGGTCTGCCGGATTTCGTCCGGCATCACGGCCATCACCTGATCGCGGGTGACGCCGGCTTTCGCGGTGAGGATGACCATCACACCGGTGGTGACAGTGGAGGTGGCTTGGGCTTGTGCTTGAGCTTGGGCAAAGGAGGGAGCGGTCATGGAAGTGGTGCCTGTCAAAGTGAGGGTGAGAGCCAGGATTGTGTGACGGATTGCTTGCATCGGTCGCATGTCTCCGTTCACGACGGATGTCGTGATCGCGTGGGTCAGCGCGCTTCGCGCTGCTTGTGGCTCCGATGTAAGGCGGCTTTCCGCGAGCGACTATTCGCGATAATGTTCACAGGCCATGAAGCAAAACTTCACAGTCCGGCAGGGCGCGCTCGACGGCGTCGAGGCATTCCTGGCCGTCGCCCAGCACCGCAGCTTTCGCCGCGCGGCGGCCGAGCTCGGCGTCACGCCGTCGGCAATCAGCCAGGCGGTGCGCGCGCTCGAGGCGCGCCTCGGCGCTGTGCTCTTCATTCGCACCACCCGCAGCGTCGGGCTGACCGACGCCGGCGAACGATTTCTGGCGCGCGCAAGACCGGCATTCGAGGAGCTGGTCGCGGCGAGCGGGGCGGCGCGCGAACTCGGACAGAAGCCGGCCGGGCTGTTGCGCCTCACCGTGCCGCGCTCGGTGGTGCCGATCCTGCTGGAGCCGCTGATCGCCTCGTTCTGCAAGGCCTATCCCGAGATCGAGGTCGAGCTCGCCGCCAGCGAGGAACTGGTCGACCTCGCCGCCGGAGGCTTCGATGCCGGCATCCGCATGGGCCAGTTCATCAACCCGGACATGGTCGCGGTGCGCCTGACCAAGCCGTTTCCGTTCGCCATCGTCGGCAGCCCGGACTATCTCGCGCGCCGCGGCCGCCCCAAGCGTCCGGACGATTTGCGCGAACACGCGTGCCTGCGGCTCCGGCGATCGAACGGCGGGCTCGCGCCATGGTCGCTGAACGACAACGGCCGTTCGATCGAGCTTGCCGTCTCGGGGTCGTTCATCGGCCATGACTTCCCGACGCTGGTCGGCGCCGCGGTCGAAGGTGTGGGACTGGCGCAAGTGCCCGCACCGCTGGTATCAGGCGCCGTGAAGGAGAAGAAGCTCGTCCGTGTGCTGGATGCATTCGCGCCGACCACGCCGGGCGTGTTTCTCTATTATCCCGGCCACCGCCAGATCATGCCGAAGCTGCGCGCCTTCATCGATCACGTGAAGAGCAGGCCGCGGGCTGGGCGGTGAGGGGAGCCCGGATTTGCATTGCTCGTTCAGGTCATCTCGGAATGACGGGAGGGTCTAGGCGCGCTTCTGAGGATGCCAGTCAGGCACCGTCTTGACCATGTGCCAGACCAGCAGGTCGAGGGCGCGGGTCATGCCTTCCCGCGACCTGGTATTGGTGAACGCCGACCAGCAGAAATCGCCGCTGGTTCGCACCGAGATCGTCGTCGTTCCGTCCAGCAGGCCGTTGTGCCACCAATTGTTGTTCGCGGTGACGAACAGGCCCTTGGCGTAGCGGGGGTTGATGGCGCTGGGGGTGCTCATGACGCGGAGGCGTCGTCGGTCAGCAGCTGCTCAGTGTCCTTGAAGCCGTCGATATGGACGAACAGCGTCGTCAAATCGCCCGGCGTCGCAATCCAGCCGCCGTGCGAATCCATCCGGGCGACGTTCATCCGGTACGGATCGCCGGTCTGGCTGTAGTACTTCACTTCGTTGCTTGCGCGCTCGCTCAGCGTATTGCCGGCAATCTGCATGTCGGTGATGCCACATCGCTTCAGGACGGCGTCCTTGATGTATTGCTCGTAGCTCCGGCCGCTCAGCTTCTCGATCACGCGGCCGAGGATGCAATAGCCGAAGTTCGAATAGGCATAGGCTTCGCCTGGCGGACTGGTGAGCGGCATATGCTCCAGCGTCCAGCTGATCAGTTCGCGATGCTTCAGGTTCTGGTTCATGAACATCGGATCGCGAGACTGGTTTCCCCAGGTCCCGGTGGTGTGGGTCAAGAGATGCTCGACCGTGATCTGCTCGACATGGGAGCGAGACGCGCCTGACGGCATCAGGCTTTGCAGCGTGGGTGTCGTCGGATAATCGTTGCCGAGAATGGAGCTTGCGCCGAACACATAGTCGCCGAGCCGCAGTTTGCCGGCCTCGACCAGGGTGAAGATCCCGGTCGAGGTCACCGGCTTCGATATGCTCGCGATCCGGAAGCGGTGTTGCGGGGTCAGTGCTTCGCCGGTCTCCCGATCCGCAACGCCGAACGCCTCGACATAAGCCGGCTTTCCCTTGATTGCGATCGCGATCGAAAGACCCGGTACGTCGTAGTCCTTCATGAAGCCGGCGGCCAGGTCAGCCATCTGCTTGCGTTGCTCCGATGTCGGAAGCTCCGCGGGCTGCTCGGCAAGGGCGGTCGACGGCCCGCGGATGATCCCTGCGGCCGACAGCAGGGTGCCCTGAAGCAACGTTCGGCGTGAAAGTGGCATGGCTGACTTGTCTGATGAGTGCGCGCGGACCTTATTGCGCTTCGCCCTGTGTTGTCACGATGCGAACGGCTGTGTGATCACGTCACGATGGCCCGTCGGGCAAATGATGTCGCGAGAATGCGGATGTATGATCCACAAGCGCCGCCACAAACTCGCCGTCGTCCCGGCCTAGTGCGCAATTGCGCACGGGGGCCGGGACCCATAACCACCGATGCTCATTGTTGCGCGACGCCGTGGCCACAGCTTTCTTCAACAATTCAACCCTGTGGCTATGGGTCCCGGCCTTCGCAGGGACGACATTGAGAATGAGGCGCGCGCGTAGGCGCAATCTCACACCTTCTCCTTCACGAACCTGTTTCGCAGCGTGCCGATCCCGGTGATGTCGATCTCGACGACGTCGCCGTCCTTCAGGTCCGGCGAGGCGCCGTCGGTGCCCATCCAGATCACATCGCCGGGCGACAGCGTGAAGTATTTCGAAAGCTCGACGAGGAAGGGCACGATGCCGAAGATCATCTCGTTGGTGCGGAAGCGGCCGGTCTCCTTGCCGTTGACGCGGATCGCGGTCTCCATGCGGTCGAGGTCGACATCGGTCTCGATCCACGGGCCCATCGGCTTGAAGGTGTCGGCGTTCTTGGCACGCCACAGCCCGCGATCGGCCTTCTGCCAGCTGCGTTCGGAGACGTCGTTGCCGATGGTGTAGCCGAACACGCAGTCCATCGCGTTGGCTTCGGTCAGATGCTTGGCTTTCTTGCCGATCACGACGACGAGCTCGCCCTCGTAATGGATCTTCTCGGTGGCACCAGCCGGAATCACGACGTTCTCGTCATGGGCGATCAGCGCGTTCTGCGCGCGGTAGCCGATCTCGGGACGGTCAGGCACGTTCGGCACGGTGCCGGCCTTGTCGGCGGCTTCCTTGAGATGCTTCTGATAATTCAGCCCGACGCAGTAGAAGGTGCGCGGGATCAGCGGCAGCTCGATCTTGACGTCCTTCAATGCGTGGGTCTTCGACGTCTTGTTCCATTCGCCGAACGGATCGCCGCTAACGGTGGTGACGGTGTCGCCCTCGACGAGGCCCCAGGAAGTCGTACCCGCGGCGGTGAATTTCAGCCAGCGCATGATGATGTCCCTCTATTCCGCGGCCTGCGCGCGGGTCTTCCAGGCGCCCGCGGCCGGGCGCTCGAGCCCGAGATTTTCGCGCAGCGTCGTGCCGGCGTAGTCCTTGTGGAACAGCCCGCGCTTCTGCAACTCGGGCACCACGTGGTTGACGAAGTCGGCATAGGAGCCCGGCACGTAGCTCGCCGCGACGACGAAGCCGTCGCAGCCGCGACCTTCGAACATCTCCTCCAGCCGGTCGGCGATCTCCTTCGGGCCGCCGACCATCGCGTCCTGCACCTGGCCGCGGCCGGAGAAGGTGATGAAGTCGCGGGTCGAGGGATTGCTCTTGCCGGAGGTGCGCAGCACGCCGTCGCGGATGCCGAGCATGCCTTGCATGCCCTGCAGCTCCTCTGATGTCAGCGGCTCGTCGATCGGTTTGGCGCCGAAATCGAAGTTGAGGCCTTCGGCGAGCAGCGACAGCGCGTCGATCTCGAGCGGCAGCTTCTGGATCACCGCCATCCGGTCCTCGGCCTCGGCCTTGGTCGCGCCGGTGACCGGCGTGATCAGATTGCAGAGGAACATCTGGTCGGGATCGCGTCCGGCCTTGGCGGCTTCGCCCCGGATCGCGTCATAGCCCTGCTTGGCATTGGCGAGGTTGCGCGCCGCGGTGAAAATCACCTCGCCCCAGCGCCCGGCAAAGCGCTGGCCGCGGCCGGAGGCGCCGGCCTGGATCACGACGGGATGGCCCTGCGGCGAGCGCGGCACCGTGAACGGGCCGCGCGAGGTGAAGAACGCGCCCTTGTGGTCGAGCCGCTTCACCTTGGTCGGATCGGCGAAGCGGCCGCTCTTCTTGTCGATCACCAGCGAACCGTCTTCCCAGGCGTCCCAGTGGCCGAGCACCACCTCCATGAACTCGTCGGCGCGGTCATAGCGGTGATCGTGCTCGAGATGCTGCTTGCGGCCCATGTTGAGCGCTTCGCCGTCATTGACCGAGGTCACCACGTTCCAGGCGGCGCGGCCACCCGTCATCAGGTCGAGCGTGGCGAACCGGCGGGCGACGTCGAACGGCTCGAAATAGGTGGTGGAGGCGGTCGAGGCGAGGCCGAGCTTGGTGGTGACCATGCCCATCGTGGTCAGCACCACGATCGGGTCCATCTTCACGCAGCGGATGCCGTATTCGACGGTGTGGGCGTGATCGTTGCCGTAGCGATCGGGCATTGCGAGACGATCGTCGAAGAACGCCATGTGGAACTTGCCGCGCTCCAGGATGCGCGCGATCTCCTGATAGTAGTCCGCCGACATCGAATCGTCGCGCGATTCCGGGTGGCGCCAGGAGCCGGGCAGGTTGGTGCAGTTCTGCGCCTGCAAAAAGCCAACCAGCGCCATTTGCCGTGTCATGTCGTTCTCCTGTGTTCGGAACTATCAGCGAAGGTCGAGCTGGTCGGTGAGCTTGTAATCGGCGGCGAGCGCCTTGAGCTTGTCCCAGGTCGCATCCTCGATCTCGATGCCGTCCTTGCGCCGCTGCTGCTCGCGCAGATATTCGATCTCGCCGGGATAGAACACGCCGCGGCTCCCTTCCGAGGGCGGCGTCGATTTCAAATAGCGGGCGAAGTCGGCGACTTCGCGCCTGAAGTCCTTGAGCGGACGGAATGCGGCGACGTTGAACACCGCCATGAAGCAGCCGTCGTTATGCCGGCCGGTGGGCTCGACGCCGAAGCCGAGCCCGGTCAGCAGGCCGCACAGCACCTCGACCATCGCGGAAAGGCCCGAGCCCTTGTAGCCTTCGCTGCCGCCGAGCGGCAGCAGCGCGCCGCCCTTGCGATAGTCCGCAGGGTCAGTGGTGTCGCGTCCGTCGGCATCGATGATCCAGCCCTTCGGGATACTCTCGCCGCGCGCCACCGCGAGCTGGATCTTGCCGGCGGCGACCGCCGAGGTCGCCATATCGAGGTAGAACGGCGCCTCGAGGTCGGACGGCACCGCGATCGAGAGCGGGTTGGTGCCGAGCCGCGCCTCGCGGCCGCCGAACGGCGCCACGTGTTTCGGCGAACGGCCGGAATCGGCGGCCGCAATCCCGATCATGCCTTCGCGCATCGCCATCATCGGGTAATGCGCGAGACGTCCGACATGGCTCTGCCGGAACACGGTGCAGGCCGCGACATTGGCGGTCTTCGCCTTGTTGATGGTCATCTCCATCGCCTTGGCGTTGACGTGGAAGCCGAAGCCCCAATGACCGTCGATCACGGTCGTGGTCGGCGTCTCCTGCACGACGGTCCATTTCGCGCCGGGCACGATGTGGCCGGCCTTGATGCGGTCGATATAGGTCGGGATGGCTATCACGCCGTGGGAGTCGTGGCCGGCGAGGTTGGCGTTGACGCAGCCGGAGGCGACGGCGCTCGCCTCCTCCTCCGATGCACCGGCACCCTTGAGGAGCGCCGCGCCGATGCGCGTGAGACGGTCGGCCTGGACGATCGGCATGGGATTTTCCTCGCGGTCTGCCCGCGTGCTGCGCGGGTCGTGCTTGCTGTTGTCGGCGTCATGCTCTCAAAGCGCAGCAGGGCGAGCAAGGGCAGAAAATCCGGGCGGCCATACCGCCAGCAGGGTGCTCACGGCGATGTTTTCACTGAGTGGAACGGGCGCGGTCGCGATGCGGAATTTGGTCGCTCCGGCGGCGCCGGCAGGGCGCGAATCCCGGCAGTACGGCCCTCCGCCTCAGGCTGGCACACTGGTGTCCGTAATATCCCGGAAAGCCGCGGTCCGCGTTCGTCAGCCGTTTACTTTGTCGTGCAACTTGCCGGATACGCTAACCACCACTTAGGCCTCTCGCGGGCAATGTTCCCCGCCAGATTGGAGGGGTTGGCCCCGGGGCCTTCAGGAATCGTGCAGTCGAGCATCGGGCGTACATTCGCGGCGTTGAGTGCCACCAACGAAGCGATCCTGTACGCGAAATCACCAGAAGAATTGTACGGCAAGGTCTGTGAAGCCGCGTTCTCGAGCGGGAGCTTCCTGGCCGTGACCGTGTTTTTGCTGGAGCCGGATACCGGTCGCTTGAAGTTCGCGGCCGGCTTCGGCGACGATGTCGCGCGACTGCGCAGCATCACCATTTCCGCGCTCGCCAACACCCCGGAGGGAGAAGGCGTCGCCGGCCGGGCGTTCCGCGATCAGAACGCCTGCGTCGCCAACGATTATGTCAACGACGCCCGTTCGGCCGCCTGGCGCAGCGGTGCCGCGGCGGCCGGCGTCGGCGCGGCGGCGGCCCTGCCGCTGGTCTGCAACCGGCGCAGCGTCGGCGTCTTCATGGTGACGCGGCGCGAGGCCCAGTCGCTGGGCGAAGAGATCGTTTCGCTGCTGGAGCGCATGGCCGCGAACGTGTCCTTTGCGCTCGACAATTTCGACCACGAAGCGTCGCGCAAGAGCGGCGAGCGGGCGATGCGCCGGCTCAACCGCATGTTCGGTGCCATCAGCGCAACCAACGAGGCGATCCTTCGCGCCAAGACCGAGCACGATCTCTATCAGCGGGTCTGCGATGCCGCGGTGTTCAGCGGAAAGTCCTTCGCCACGGTGGTGCTGCTGGCCGAACCCGACACGCACTGGTTCGAGCCCGTCGCCGGCACCGGCGAGGCGCTCGACCTGATCACGCAGACGCGCTTCTCGACCGATCCGGACAACGTCTACGGCAAGGGGATTTGCGGCGAGGCGTTCCGGACCCAGCGGCCCTGCGTCGAGCACGACATCCCGATATCGATGAGCCCGTCGCATGAGCCGATCGCCGGCAGCGGCCTGATGGCCTGCGTCGCACTGCCGCTCACCCGGTTCGGCAAGAGCGTCGGCGTCCTGATCTTCTTCACCGGCAATTCCTGGGCGCGTGACGAGGAGATCATCGCGCTGCTCGCGGGGATCGCCGAGAATGTCTCGGTCGCGCTCGACAATTTCGGCCGTGCCACCGAGAAGGCCAAGGCCGATGCCGAACGCGAGCGGCTGTCGCGGATGTTCGCGGCACTGAGTGCGACCAACGAGGCGATCATGCGCGCGAGGTCGCGGCTCGAGATGTTCGAGCTGGTCTGCGCGGCCGCGGCCCATGGCGGCGGGTTCAACTCCACCAGCATCCTGATCGCGAAGCCCGGCGACGATTTCCTCGAGATGATGGCGGTCGCAGGGCCTACCGCGGCAAACGCGCGCCGCCTCAACGTCTCGCGCAGCGAGGCACGTCCCGAAGGGCGCGGCGTTTGCGGCCGGGCGTTCCGCTCCCGGCGCGCCTGCATCAACAACGATTTTCTGGGCGACGTTGCCAGCAACCCGTTCCGCGACGTCATCGACCGCGAGGATGCGCGATCGGGCGCGGCATTCCCGCTGATCGTCGACGACGAGCCGGTCGGCGTCATGCTGTTCATCTCCGCCAAGCGCAACACCTTCTCGGCTGAATTCGCCGAGCTCCTGCAGCGGCTCGCTGACAACGTCTCGTACGCGCTGGGCAGCTTCGACCGTGCCGACGAGAAGGCACGGACCGAGGAGCAGAAGGAGCGGCTGCGGCGGATGTTCGCGGCGCTGAGCGCGACCAACGAGGCGATCATGCGGGCGAAATCCCGCAGCGAGCTGTTCGATATGGTCTGCGATGCCGCAGCGGTGGGCGGCCAGTTCGTCTCGGCCACGATCAGGCTGGTACGCCCCGGCGAGGTGTTCCTGGACAATGTGGCCGCCTCGGGCCCCGACCGGGTGCGGGCCCGCGAGGTTCAGCTGTCGGCCGACGCGACGCGTCCTGAGGGGCAGACGCTGACCGGCGTTGCGATCCGCACGCGCCGGCCCTGCATCAGCAACGACTATCTCAGCGACTTCGGCTCCGAATCGCACGTCTATCCGGCCGTGCGCGACAGCGGCAGCAAATCAGGCGCAGCCCTGCCGCTGCTCAAGAACGGCGAGGCGATCGGCGCGCTGGTGTTTCTCTCAAGCGAGTTCGGCACCTTCAGCCCGGAGATGATGGCGCTGTTGCAGCGGCTTGCCGAGAACGTCTCGTTTGCGCTGGCCAATTTCGATCGCGCCGACGAGAAGGCGCGGGACGACGAGCAGAAGGAGCGGCTGTCGCGGATGTTCGCGGCGCTGAGCGCGACCAATGAGGCGATCATGCGGGCGAAGTCCCGCGCTGAATTGTATCGACTGGTCTGCGCGGCGGCGGCGACCGGCGGCAAGTTCACCTCGACCACGATCGCGCTGGCGCAGACCGGAAGCGACTATCTGCGGATCGTCGCGATTGCGGGGCCGGCGGCCGAGGGCGCGCGCCAGGTGACGCTCTCGACCAGCGAGGCCCACCCCGAGGGCCGCGGCGCCTGCGGCCGGGCGTTCCGGTCGGGCAAGGCGTGCGTCATCAACGACTATTTTGCCGATGCGGAGACCGCCGCCTTCCATGAGCGCGCCCGGCTCGATGGAACGCAGTCCAGCGCCTCGTTTCCGCTTGTTGTCAGCGGGCGGGTGGTCGGGGTCATGATCTTCGTCGCGCTTGACAAGGACACCTTCACGCCGGAGTTCGCCGAGCTGCTGCAGCGCCTCGCCGACAATCTGGCGTTCGCGCTCGAGAGCTTCGACCGCGCCGATGAGAAGCACAAGGCCGACGAGCGCATCGAATACCTTGCCTCGCACGACAGCCTGACCAATCTGCCCAACCGCGAGACGTTCAACGAGATGCTGCATCACGCGATCTCGGCGGCGGATCGCCATCGCCGGCAGCTCGCGGTGTTGTTCATCGATCTCGACCGCTTCAAGGTGATCAACGACTCGCTCGGCCACGACGCCGGCGACATGCTGCTGGTGGCGATCGCCGAGCGGCTGCAAGGATCGTTGCGCGCGAGCGACGTGGTGGCGCGGCTCGGCGGCGACGAGTTCGTGGTCATCCTCGAGGAGACCGCCGAACGCGACGATGTCGAGCGCATCGCCGGCGATCTGCTGATCTCGCTCAGCCAGCCGCTGACGATCAGCGGACATGAGTGCCACACCACGGCCTCGATCGGCATCGCGATGTATCCGGCCGATGGCTCGGACGTGCAGACGCTGACCAAGAATGCCGACATGGCGATGTATCTCGCCAAGGAAGACGGCAAGAACGGCTTCCGCTTCTTCTCCAACGAGATCAGGGCGCAGTCGATCGAGCGCTTGACGATGGAGAGCGCATTGCGCCGCGCGCTGGAGCGCAACCAGTTCTCGCTGGACTATCAGCCCAAGGTCGATATGGCGAGTGGAGCGATCAGCGGCGTCGAGGCGCTGCTGCGCTGGACCCATCCGGAGCTCGGCAAGGTATCGCCGGGGCAGTTCATTCCGCTCGCCGAGGAGATCGGCCTGATCGTGCCGATCGGCCGCTGGGTGCTGAAGGAAGCTTGTGCGCAGAACATGGCGTGGCAGCGCCGCGGCCTCAAGGCCGTGACGATGGCGGTCAACCTTTCACCGCGGCAGTTCGGCGATCCGAATTTGCTCGACGACATCGACGCGGCGCTGGAGGAGAGCGGCATGTCGCCGGCGCTGCTCCAGCTCGAGGTCACCGAGAGCATGGTGATGCGCAACGTGACGCGCGCGGTGCGCGTGCTCGACGCGATCCAGAATCGCGGCATTCGGCTCGCGATCGACGATTTCGGCACCGGCTATTCGTCGATGTCGCTGATGAAGCAATTCCCGATCGACACCATCAAGATCGATCGCTCCTTCGTGCGCGACCTGCCCAATGATTCCGAGGACGTCGCGATCGCGCAGGCGATCATCTCGATGGGCAAGGCGCTCGGCATGACCATCGTCGCCGAGGGGGTCGAGACCTCCGAGCAGCAGGAATTCCTGCGCGCCCACGCCTGCGACGAGATGCAGGGCTTCCTGTTCAGCCGGCCGCTGCCGCCGCGCGATCTCGCCGAATTGTTGAAGCCGTCGCAGGCAGAGGCGTCGCCGCCGTTGCAGCCGTCGTTGGATGACGAGGCGACTAGCGAGGCTGGGCCGGATCTAGGGCGGAAACGCGCTGTCGTCTGACGGCTGCACGGGCAGGTCGCGAACGTCGGAATCGGTCGATGCGACCTTGCGCGAGAAATCATATGGCCACGGCAGGATGTCCTGGCCGGCCAAAGTCTGGCGCAACACAAGGGCAGCCTCCGCAAAGCTCGCGCCGTCAGGCAGGCGGAGGCGGCGGCTCCAGGTGGGCGGCAGCGGATCGGCGGCATCGCGCATCTCGAATGCCGGCCCCCACCACCAGGCCGGCGCGGGCGGCCGTTCCGGTTCAGGAATGGCGCGCCAACGCACGAATTCGTCGACGATGCGGGCAAATTGCAGCTTGGCGGCGGGATGCATCGGAGGCCCTTCCTCGGGCCGGAATGATAGCATCGCTCCCACCTCGCGCAACGCGGCTATTGGCGGCCGTGCTGCCAATGCGCCGTCACGTCGGAGCCCGATTTGTTGAGGTGGACGTGCTGGTCGACATGGTCGACCCAGGACAGCGGAATGAAGTGGTGGTGCTGACCGTCAGGCGAGCTTTGCTTGGTCAGCTTGATCTTGTCGGTGCCTTCCATGTGGTCGACCTTGCCGACCGTTTTCTTGTCCGACGAGATCACATCCATATGTTCCCGAACGTCGGCAGCGTTTGCCATGCGTCATCTCCTCGTCATGATGATGAGGGGATGAAACGCCGCGTGGATGCAAAGGTTGCTAGCCGGTTCCGGCTACTTCTGCTCGACCTCGGTCGCGGTGGCCGGGCCTTCGCCCATGATCAGCAGCACGGCATCCTCGTCCTTGGCGCCGTCCCAGTGCACCTGCTTGCCGAAATGGGTGACGAAGCTTCCGGCCGGCATCGCCACGGTGCCGTGATTGGGATCGAATTTCGGACCCGAGCCGACCCACCAGGTGCCCTTGAGCACGACGATGTAGCGGTCGTTGGGATGGAAGTGCGGACGGCTGAAGTGATTGCCGTTGGTCCATTTGGTGTAGACCATGTAGAAGCCGGGTTTCGATGGATCGCCGACCACGACCGCATTCTGCGCGCCGCGCGCATCGACCGGGCTCCAGGGAATCTGATCCGGCAGCTTGTAGGTGACGGCGGCCGGATTGAGCTCGGCAGCGGAGCTGACGCTCAGCACGCCGGCAAGAGCCAATGGCGTCATCAGGTATCGCCAGGATCGGTTCGACGCCGTCATCGGTATGCTCCCAGATCGGATTTCTCGGGCGACTGCCGCGCCCGTATGCCGCGCGATGCTAGTCGACCTCGCTTCCGCCCGGCAAGACGCGGCCGTGCATGTCTGATCTCAGGATTGCGACAGCGATCCGTGACACAACGCAGTTGCAATATGAAAAAGCATTTACGCCGCCGCAGACGATGATAGGTTGCGCGCCAACCAAAAGACGGGAGGATAACCTTGAAGAAGCATCTGTCGATACTGGCGGCGGGACTTGTGATCGGTGCGGCCGCGCTGCAATTTTCCACCACCGCCTCGGGGGACGACGGCTGGATCACGCTGCTCGACAGCTCCAAGAAGGGTGACTGGGACGAGGTCGGCAAGGCCAATTGGGCGATGAAGGACGGCGCGCTGGTCGCCGACAAGCTCGACGGCAAGGATCTCTCCTATCTCGTCAGCAAAAACCAATACAAGGATTTCCAGATCCGGGCGGAGTTCTGGACCGACGAGGATGCCAACAGCGGCATCTTTATCCGCTGCGAAGGCAACAAGGTGATCGACTCCAAGGTCTGCTACGAGGTCAACATCTTCGACAAGCGACCGGACCCGACCTACGGCACCGGCGCGATTGTCGACGTCGGCAAGGTCGATCCGATGCCGAAGGCGGCCGGCAAGTGGAACGTCTACGAGATCACGGCGCAGGGGCCGCATTTCGTCGTGACGCTGAACGGCCAGAAGACCGTCGACGCCCAGGACTCCAAGCACGCCAACGGCTACATCGCGCTCCAGTATGGTTCGGGCGTGGTCAAGTTCCGCAAGGTGCAGATCAAGCCGCTCTGACGGCATCGGTTGAGCGGGGCCTCGGTCGCAACGCGACGAGGCCCCTCCTCATTGAGGAGCACTGTCGGTCGTAGAGACCTTCCGATCGTCGCCTTGCGTGCGCAGATGATGGCCGATCACGAGCCCGGTCAGGCACAGCAACAGCCCAAGTGCCGGCGGCGCAAACAGCGCCTCTTCCTGGAAGATGCCGTTCACCAGCACGACCATCGTGCCGAAGGCGGCGAGCCCTTGCATGAGAATTCCCGACGAGGCGTAGAGCCGCCAGGCCTTCAGCGCCATCGCCAGGAAGTAGCCGAGCGGCACCAGCGAGCCGATCCCCATTTGGTACAGCAACACGCCGACGGCACTCTCCACCGCGCCGTCCATCGTGCCGGCCGCCTGCGCGGCGTTCCAGTCGATCGAGAAGTAGCCTTCGGAGAGGTTGCCGCCGACGCCAAGTCCGCGGCCGATCGGGTTCTGCCGGAATCCATCCCAGCCGCCCATGAAGCCGATCACGTGGAAGTCGCCGATCTGGAGTCCGATATAGATCGCGGCAATGGCGTACAGCACGAGCCCGACCAGCGCGACGGCAAGGGTGATGGTGGCGCCGAGCAGCCAGGTTGCCGTCCAGGCCAGGGCGACGAAGATGACCAGGATGAGCGCACCTTTCACGCTGCAGCAGATCAGCAGGGGGATTGCGGCCAGCGCCAGCCAGCGATATCCGACTGCGAACAGGAACAGGATGGAGAAGGCGATGCCGTAACCGAAGCTGATCGGGCTCATGTTCGGTCCGAAGATGCGCAGCAACGACGAGAGGCCGAGGTCCTCGAACAACGGGCTGTTGAGAAAGCTGAAACGGAAGCGATCGATCAGATCCACCGGTACCCTGCCGGTTGCGCGCATCTCGGCTTCCCAGGATCCGGAACGGGTTGCCTTCAGCTCGTCGAAATGCCAGAACGTGTAGCCGTTGGTGATGGAGAGCCAGAAATCGCGGAACAGCAGTTCGACATATCCGCAGACGATCAGCAGCGCGGCAACCGTCACCAGGAAGGGCGTGATGCGGATCTCGAAGGTTGCGGCCGTCAGCAGCGACAGCTGAAACAGAAACAGCGGTAGCGCGATGTTGCGCAGATAGACGAGGGCCGCGTGCGAATCCTGCGTGGCGCCGAGCAGGAAATACGCCGTCACGGTTGCGAGGGTGATCAACCCCCATTTCATGATCCGGTCGATCTCGGCGGAATGTTTCCGCTGGTGCAGCGCATAGAGCGCCAGCGTGACCAGCCACATCACCGCGCAGACCAGGAAATTGTAGCCCTTGACGAAATCCATCTCCTGCTCGGTCGTCATATAGGACGACAGAATCGAGACGAAGAGATTCTGGAAGAAGATGATGAAGATGGCGATCGACGGCGCGTAGGCCGGCACCGCGAGCACGATGGCGCAGCCGATCAGGCTTTCGACGACGATCGCGAGCCCGGCGTTGGCCGCCTGCATGATCGGTGCGAATGCGATCGACGCCACGGCGATGCCGAGTGCAGGAATCAGATCGCCGGCCAACAGCGGCCGCGGGGCTATCTCTGCTCGCACAGGCTCTGACCTAACGTGACCGGACGTGTGGGCGTGCCACACCAGCATCGTCGATCTAGCCGCTCATTGTGTAAGAACCGGTTAACCAGATGGGTCAGCGGGTGCCGAGCAGGGCGCTCAGCGCATCGCGGTCGACCTTGCCGGTGACGGCGTCGGCGAGGCCGAAGCCCTGCGACAGCTCCCAATGGGTCCAGCCCCAGCATTGTTGCCGGGCGTAGGCCGTCACGCCGGCGAGCCAGCGCAGCCGGCTGTCGCGCGGCGCGCCGGCCTTGAGCACGCCGAACTCATTGATGATGATCGGCCGCGAATATTGCCGTTGCCAGGCGGCGGCAGGCTCGAGCCATTTGTCGATGCCGCGGTCGGGAATGGCGCGGTCCACCATCGCGAGTGCCTTGCGCTTGTCAAGCGCGGTGAGCTGCTCCCGCAGCTGTTGAACCCTGGGATCGTCGGCGCGGACCGGATAGGGCAATCCGGTGACGTCGTGCAGCGGCTCACTCGGATCCCAATGGGCCTGATGGGTGAACACCATCGGATCGTAGAAGTGGATGGCATAGACGACGTTCGGATCGTCGAGCGGCGTGAAGCCCGGCAGCGAATCCGCGCGCTGCCAGTTGACCGGCCCGGTGACCAGCGTGGTCTGCGGCAGCAACTGGCGAACGAAGCCCGCCAGCTCCCGGATTTCGCCCTGCCATTGCGCGGCCTCGACATCCGGCTCGTTCAACAGCTCCGCAAACACACGGTCGGACGGATAGCGCTGCATGACCGTTGCGAGCTCGGTCCAGGCGCGCTTCAGTTCGGTCATCGCACTGGTGGGATCGTCCTTGTGCAGCGCGTTGAAGCGCTCGCCGGAATGCAGATCGATCGACACTGCATAACCGAGGCCGAGCAGGGCCTTGAGCGCCGCATCGATGGTGCGCAGGCGGCTGTCGATCTCCGCTTTCGCGGCGGAGCGCGGCATGACGAAGTCGGCGGGCACCGGCAGCCGGATGTGGGTCATGCCGGCCTTGCGCAGCTCGAGCAGCAGGCCGCGGGGCGGCGCCGACCGCGGATCGGCGATCCAGCCGTCGGCATTGACGCCGCGCGACAGCGCCTTGAGCCGGTCGGCCGGGACGCCGTCGGTCAAGGCGGGACAGGCCCGCGCGGCGACCGACAGCAGAATGGACGCGCTGACCGCGAGGGCAAGGATCGATGGCCGCATCATGACCGGTCAGCGTGCGATGGTTGTCGCGGGATCGTGACGGGTTGCGGGGCGCTCACGAATATACTGCCTGTTGTGTTTCGAGCCGGCCGGGGTCGCGGGGCGTCGTCCGAAGGATAGCTCGGCCAAGCAACGATGCGGTAAAGACGTAACACGAAAATTTAACTTATGCGCCTTCGTCGACTATCCACGAGAATCGCAAACGAAGCGTTTGGTCGCGACCGCGCCGTGCTGGCGCTGCGTCACTATCCGAAACTCTCCGCACGGCTGAAGCAGGCGCTCGGCAAGGCAACGCCGTCGCGCGAAGAGGATTGAGCCGCCGGTGCGGCGCGTCGCTAGATCCCTCGAACCACGCCCGGCTGGCCCGGAGCGCATTCCAGCGCAGCACGGTTCCAGTTCGCGTTGATGGCCGCTGCCTCATAGCTCGATTGCAGGAATTCGAGCAGCGCCTTGTCGGGGTCTGCAGCCATTCGCACGGCATCGTAGGGCAGGACGAATTCGCCGAGTGCCTCGCTGAAGAACGCAGCATCGGGCCGTACCGGCGCGCTGCGATAGCCCGCGGGCTCCGGATAGGCGTAGGAGTAGAATGCGGGATAATCGATCGCGCCGCCGCCCGGCCAGAAGCCTGCGCTGCTGACCTCGTGCGAATAGGCCTCGTGCGCCACCTCGTCGGGCAAATGGGGCACGCCGCCGGGATGCCGCGGTGCGGTTCTGCCGGAAAACCGCGTCACCGCGAGATCGAAGCTGCCCCAGAAGAAATGCACCGGGCTCGCCTTGCCGAGAAAGCCGGTCCGGAATTGCTTGAACACGCGATCGCAGTTCACAAGGATCCGGTGAAACCGGCGCACGGCATCCGCATCGTACGATGCATGCTGCGTATCCTGCGAGAAGCGGATCGGGTCGGCGACTTCGTTCGGTATCTCGTCAATGGCGACGTCGATGCCGAGGTCCTTCAGATTGGTCATGACCGCCGCGTAGAAGCTCGCGACCGATTGACCGGCCAGGGCGAATTGCCGCTCGGTGCCGTCGCTGGTCGAGATGCGGAGCATGTGATCGATGGAATCGAAGTCGATCTGGAAGGTGCGATCGCCGTCGGGGATCGGCGAGGTCGTCAGCCCGCGCGCCGTGACATAGAGCGTGACGTGCCAGGAATGATTGAGCCAGGGCGACTTCGCCAGCCGGATCTTGCCGGCGATCTGGGTGAAGAGCTGGAGCGTGGCACAGCTGTCGCGCCACGCCGCAGTCGGCAGTTCCGGCCAGCGGGTTTTTTGTGTGTTGGTCATGGCAAACCTCTGAGCTGCGCCGACAAGATGTCTTGCGGCATACCACGAAAGTGGTCCCGATGACTTCGGGAACCGACACTGCCGAAACAGCGGATCGGGCGGCAATCGTCCGGGAGAGTGCCGCCCTGTTGCGCGAGAATCCGGCCGGGCGTGAAGCTCAACCGGCTTCACCATGCGGCTTAGCCGCGAAGTTTCCTCGCGGTCTCCGCGATCGCACGGCCCTGATAGCGGGCGCCGGCGAGTTCGTTCTCGCTGGGCTGGCGGCTGCCGTCGCCACCGGTGATCGTGGTGGCGCCGTAGGGTGCACCGCCGGTGACCTCGTCGAGCCTCATCTGTCCGGCAAAGCCGTAGTTCAGCCCGACCACCGTCATGCCGAAATGCAGGAGGTTGGTGATGATCGAAAACAGCGTGGTCTCCTGGCCGCCATGCTGGGTCGCGCTCGAGGTGAAGGCGCCGCCGACCTTGCCGTTCAGCGCGCCCCTGGCCCAGAGGCCGCCGGCCTGGTCGAGGAAGTTGGCTATCTGCGAGGCCATGCGGCCGAAGCGGGTGCCGGTGCCGACGATGATCGCATCATAATTGGCGAGATCGTCGATCTTGGCGATCGGCGCCGCCTGGTCGAGCTTGTAGTACGAGGCCTTAGCGACTTCGGCCGGCACCAGCTCGGGCACGCGCTTGATATCGACGGTGGCGCCGGTTTCGCGCGCGCCTTCCGCGACGGCATTCGCCATCGCCTCGATGTGACCGTAAGCGGAGTAATAGAGAACGAGAACCTTGGCCATGATGGCCTCCTTTAGGGTTGAGGTAGGGGGGAGATGATCTGGGGAGGAGCATGCGCGGACGTCGGCCCGCGCATGCAGGGTGAGTGGTGGTCAGGCCGCGTCGACGAGCACGAGCTCGGCATCCTCGAGCGCGGTGATCTTCAGCTTGGCCTCGTCGCGGATCGCGGCGCCGTCGCGGGCATTGACGCGCACGCCGTTGACCTCGATGCTGCCGGCCGCCGGCACCAGATAGAGGTGACGGGCCTTGTCGGCGGCGTATTCCGCGCTCTCGCCGGCCTTCAGCGTGGTGGCGAGCACCCGCGCATTGGCACGGATCGGCAGCGCGTCATTGTCGCCGTCGATACCCGAGGCGATGGTGACGAGCTTGCCGGAGCGGTCCGCCTTCGGGAACGGCTTGGAGCCCCAGGTCGGGTGGCCGCCCTTCGTCGTCGGCTCGATCCAAATCTGGAAGATCTTGGTCTTCGCCGGCTCCAGATTGTATTCGGAGTGACGGATGCCGCTGCCGGCGCTCATCACCTGCACGTCCCCGGCTTCGGTGCGTCCCTTGTTGCCGAGCGAGTCCTGGTGCGTGATCGCGCCTTCGCGAACAAAGGTGATGATCTCCATGTTGGCGTGCGGATGCGCAGGAAAGCCGGAGTTGGGCGCGATCTCGTCGTCATTCCACACACGCAGCGCGCCGTGGCTGACATTGTCAGGATCGTAGTAGCTCGCGAACGAGAAGTGGTGCTTGGCCTTCAGCCAGCCGTGGTCGGCGCCGCCAAGCTCTGCGAATGGTCTGAGTTCGATCATGCTCATTCCCCTTGTTGTCGATGTTTAAGGAGCGGGCCGGGCGCACTGCGCCCGGCGTCTCCAGAAAATTTTTCGATCAGGCGCCGAAGCCGCCGTCGACGTTGAGCACGGTGCCGGTCACGAACGAGGCTTCCGGGCTTGCCAGGAACACGACGCCGGCTGCGACTTCCTCGGGGCGGCCGAAGCGCTGCAGCGCGTGCTGGAGGCGTTGCGTCTCGGCAAACTCGCCACCGTCCTTCGGGTTCATGTCGGTGTCGATCGAGCCGGGCTGCACCACATTCACCGTGATGCCGCGCGGTCCGAGGTCGCGCGCCGCGCCCTTGGTGTAGCCGACGACGGCCGCCTTGGTGGCGACGTAGTCGGCAAGGCCCGGGAACGAGGCGCGATCCGCCAGCATGGAGCCGACGGTGACGATGCGGCCGCCTTCGCCCATCAGCTTGGAGGCGGCGCGGATCGCGGTGATCACGCCGTCGATGTTGATCGCCTCCTGACGGGCGAGCGTCGCGGTATCGGCCTTGGGATCGTCGACTGCACCGCCGGATGCGACACCAGCATTGTTGACCAGGATGTCGAGCCGGCCAAAATCCCTGGCCACGGTCTTCACCAGCTGATCGACATCGGATGACAAGGCCTGGTCGGCCTTGTAGGCGCGGGCGTTGACGCCCTTGCCCTTCAACTCGGCGACGACGGCCTCGGCCTTTTCGGGAGAGGCGACGTAGCTGATCGCGACGCTCGCACCTTCCGCGGCGAGTGCACGGGCGCTGGCTGCGCCGATGCCGCGCGAACCGCCGGTAACGAGGGCGACCTTGCCTGAGAGCTTCTTGGTCATTGGATTTCTCCATCGATTGAATTTGATGGGACTTGGATATGCCTCCGGCTGTGGTATAGAAATAGAAACTATTGAAACTCATTGTTTCCAAAATTGGCAATCAGGACTGCTGCCCATGTCGAAACTGCCGGACTTCGAGGCGCTCGCGATCTTCGCAAAAGTTGTGGAATTACGGTCGTTTGCGGCGGCCGCGAGCGAGCTCTCGCTGTCCAAGGCGACGGTGTCCAAGGCGGTCAGCCGGCTGGAGGAGCGGCTGGGCGCCCGGCTGTTCAACCGCACCTCGCGGCGGCTGGCGCTGACCGATGCCGGCCAGAAATTGTCGGAGCGCGCCGCGCGGCTGCTCGCCGACGGCGAGGCCGCCGAGAACGAGGCGCTGGCGCAATCGACCACGCCGCGCGGCCTGGTGCGGCTCGCGGTGCCGATGAGCTTCGGCATCAAGACGGTGGCGCCGCTGCTGCCGGAATTCATGGAGGCCTATCCGGAGGTTTCGATCGACCTGCATTTGAGCGACGCGACGGTCGATCTGATCGGCGAGGGCTTTGATGCCGGCCTGCGCATCGCGCGGCTGCCGGATTCCTCGCTGATCGCGCGGCGGCTGTGTGGCATGCCGCGCTACACGGTGGCGGCGCCGTCCTATCTGAAGCGCCACGGCCGGCCGACCCATCCGATGCATCTCGCCGAGCACAAATGCTTCGGTTACGCCTATCTCTCGACCCAGGGCGTGTGGCACTACACCAACGCGTCGGGCGAACAGGCGAGCGTGCGTCCCGCCGGCCAGCTCCGGGTCAACAATGGCGAGGCGGTGATGCCCGCGCTGCTCGCCGGCCTCGGCATCGCCGATCTGCCCGACTTCATCGTCGGCGACGCGATCGCGCGCGGCGAGGTCGAGGTGATCCTGAAAGGCTGGAAGCAGCCCGAGGGCGCCGTGCATCTCGTTACACCGCCCGGCGGACCGCGTCCCGCCCGCGTCGAGGTGCTGGCGGATTTCCTGGCCAAGCATTTCGCCAAAGGGCGCGCCCAGCGGAAATAGAGCACCGCACTCAGCGGAAACGGACGTCCGCACGCGCACCGGCCGACCGCCGTGCGGCCCGTCACATTCGTGTCATCCCTTTTAAATTGTATAACTTATGTGAACTAACCCATGATCGTGGCTGCTGCGATCGTCTATTTCTGCGTCCTGAACCGGTGTTGCCGCAAAGCGCATTTTCGGAGGAACCAGATGATTGATCTGACCAAGCATGATTTCACGTCATTGTCGGTCAAGGACCTGCTCGATGCCCGCGAGGCCTATCACGTGCACCTCGCCCATCTGCAATCGGTCTACGCCACGGCGATCGGGCGCTATCTGATCCGGGACAACGATCGCAACGCGACGGAAAGGAAGGCGCACTCGAAGCCGCAGGCGCTCGGCCCGCGCACGCTGTTCAATTCGTCGGTCAAGGACTGGTCGTGGCCCTGCATCCTCGTCTTCGTCCGCGACTGGATGAAGCGCTCCGAGCTGAAGAACCATCCCGAGAAGCAGGACCAGCTGGTGCCGCCGTTCCTCTATCTGCCCGACGGTCGCGTCGTGCCCACCTGCGTCGTCAAGGTCGATCCGAACGAGGGCAGCCCCGGCACCGTCGATCCGCCGGTGTTCAAGAGCGATCTGGTCGGCGGCGGCTTTCCGGTGCAGACCATGATCCAGGGCAAGATCCACCGTGGCTCGATCGGCTGTCTCGTCACCAATGGCGAGACCGTGTTCGCGCTCTCCAACCGTCACGTGGTCGGCGCCGCCGGCCGCGAGATCTTCGCCGGCTTCAAGAACACCGACCGCCGCCTCGGCGTCAGCGATGCGCTGCAACTCGGCAAGCGCGCCTTCAGCGAGGTCTATCCCGGCTGGCCCGGCTCGCGCGTGGTGGCCAATCTCGATGCCGGCTTGATCCGCGTCGACGACATCAAGGGCTGGACCGCACAGGTCTACGGCGTCGGCCAGGTCGGCGACGTCGTCGACCTCAATGTCGGCACCTTCCGTCTCGACATCATCAACCAGCCGCTGATTGCGTTCGGCGCGACCAGCGGATTAATGAAGGGCAAGATCCTCGGCCTGTTCTATCGCTACAAAACCGTCGGCGGCATGGAATATGTCAGCGATTTCGTGATCGGCCCGCGCGACGGCGACACGCCGCTCAACAACTATCCCGGCGATTCCGGCACGGTCTGGTTCGTCGACGATCCGGACGCCAAGAAGAACGCCAGCGGCGCGCGCATCCTCAGTCCTCTGGCACTCGAATGGGGCGGCCAGGAACTGTTCGGATCGAGCGGCAAGGTCCCGATGCAGGTTGCGCTCGGCATCTGCATGGCGACGCTGTGCCGCGAGCTCGATGTCGAGTTGATCGGCGACTGGAACGCCGGCCACACCGAGTATTGGGGCGAATGGGGCCACGTCAAGATCGGCGCCTACGCGACCGGTCTGATCGATGCGAAGCTGCCCAAGCTCGCCACCATGATGGACGCCAATTCCGGCAATATCGGCCTCGACGACAAGCTGCTTGCCGACCTCAAGCCGCATCAGCGAGGCACGTTCTCGCCGCTCGCCGATGTCGCCGACCTGGTCTGGCGCTTCACCCGGCACACCGACGAAAGCAACCATTTCGCCGACATGGACAAGCCGGGCAGGGACGGCAAGACGCTGCTCGAGCTTTGCGCGGAGTCGACGCGCAACGTCGATCCGAAGGTCTGGAACGACTATTACGAAGGGATCGGCGAGGACCGGCGCGGTGCGCTGCCGTTCCGGGTCTGGCAGATTTTCGACGAGATGGTGGAGTACGCCGCCGCCAACAAGAAGCTGGAGTTCGTCTGCGCCGCCGGCATCGTCGCGCATTACATCGGCGATGCCTGCCAGCCGCTGCACATCTCGCAATTCCACCATGGCCTTGATCCGAACGACAAGGCGCATGCCAAGGTCCACAGTGTGTACGAGACCACGATGATCGGCCGCCACGGCAAGGATCTCATCAAGATGATCCCTGCCGCCCGGACCGGCGACGTCGCGGAGATTGCTCCGGGCGGCACGCCGACCGGCCGCGACGCCGCGGTTGCCGTGGTCGCGCTGATGCAGCGGACCGTGAAGCGGTTGCCGCCGATGACCATCGTCAACCTGTTCAATTCGCACATGGGCAGCGGCCAGGTCGAGGCGCTGTGGTCGAAGCTGAAGGATGCCACCGCGGCCTGCATGCAGGACGGTGCCAAGACCCTGGCCCGGGTCTGGGAAGCGGCCTGGCGCGCCGGTGCGGGCGAGGATCGCGGGCAGGGCGGCAAGTTCGATCAGGACAGTTTGAGCAAGCTCTACAACGACCTGAGCTTCCTGCCGGCGTTCCCGCTCCAGCAGCTCACACTGGATGCCGACGACCACCTTGTTCCGATCGGAGGAAGCAGCACGCGGCGCCGCAGCGCGACAACAGCGCGACGCGCGCGTCCGCAAGCAGCGAAGAAGGCCGCCAGGAAAGCTGCGAGGGAAACGGCCAGGAAGGCGCCGAAGAAGGCGGTAGCGCGCAAGCGGCCGGCCGCGGCAGCTCCGGTCCGACGCGCGGCCGCCAGCAAGAAGACCGCGACCAAGCGCGGCGTGGCCAGCAAGCGGTCGGTCGGAAAGGCCCGCAAGGCGGCGCGCAAGGGCTAGAGCAAGGCGACTTACATCGCATCGCGCAGCGGACCCAGCTTCACCTCGCCCCGCGTCGGGGAGAGGTCGGAACGCATCGTTAGATGCGTTCCGGGTGAGGGGGAGCCTCCACAAGTCCAACTGTCGCCATTTACGCGGAGGCAGCCCCTCACCCCAACCCTCTCCCCGTAAGAACGGGGAGAGGGAGCACAGCGCCGTCGTTATTCGATCGAATCTCAGCATGTACTCGGCCCGACCTGCCCGGCTCGATCTTCCCCATCGGTCAGTCCGCGTCGGATGCGGCAGCGGGACGCTTGAGATGCGCGTCCCGCTCCTGCACCATGCGACCAAGCCGCGGCTATGACCGTGGCATTGCGATCGGCTGCGATCGCCAAGAAGGATGACTGGGGAGAAACTCTCGATGAATCGCCGCGAACTCCTGCGCGCCGCCGCCGCATTGCCGCTTGCGCAGACTGCGCTCGCCAACTCCGCGTTTGCGCAAGGCGCCTATCCCAACCGCAACATCACGATGATCGTGCCGTTTCCGGCCGGCGGCCAGGCTGACCTTGCGGCGCGGCCGGTGGCGCTCGCGCTGGAGCGCATCCTCGGCAAGCCTGTGATCGTCGACAATCGCGCCGGCGGAGCAGGCGGATCGATCGGCAATGCACAGGCCGCGCGCGCCGAGCCCGACGGCTATACGCTGCTGATGACGCTGTCCTCGCTCGCGGTGCTGCCGGAGGCTGACCGGCTGTTCGATCGTCCGGTTGCCTATGAGGTGTCGCAGTTCGCGCCGGTCGCGCGCGTGCTCGCCGACCCGACGCTGCTGGCGGTGCCGGCCTCGGCGCCGTGGACGTCGCTGCAGGAATTTGTCGATGACGCGAAGAAACGCCCGGGACAGATCCCCTACGGCTCGTCCGGTCCGTACGGCACGCTGCATGTCGCGATGGAGATGTTCGCGGCGAGCGCAGGGATAAAGCTGTTGCATGTGCCGTTCCGTGGCGCAGGCCCGGCGCTCACCGCGCTGCTTTCCGGCACCGTGCAGGCATTGGCGTCGGCGCCGGGCACGCTCAAGCAGCAGGTCGAGGACGGTAAGATGCGCGTGCTCGCCAATTGGGGCGCCGAGCGGATCGCGAGCTTCCCCGATCTGCCGACGTTCAAGGAGCTCGGCTACAAGGACGTCGAGTTCTACATCTGGGCGGGACTGTTCGCGCAAGCCGCGCTGCCGGTGCCGATCATGGACCGGCTGCGCGCCGCGATGGCCGATGCCGTGAAGGCGCCGGAGGTGATCAAGACCTTCGAAACCGCGGGCAGTCCGGTCGCCTATATGGACGCGCCGGCGTTCTCAAAATTTGTTGCAGACGACAGCGCGCGGTTGATCGCGGCGGTGAAAAAGATCGGGAAGGTCGAATAGGTCCCTCCGGGACAAATTCTCTTCACTTTTAGTTGTCCGCGTGAACGATCCTTGGCCGCATTCATTGGGCAGCTTTGGAGCAAATCGCGGCGCGGGAACTTGCGCGCGCGGGCCAATATCTGGAACTACGGGAGCCCGACATGCGATCGCAGCGGATCGTCCTGAGCCTTGCCATAGCGATCGGCGGAGCTGCCACGGCAACGGCCGCGGTCGCCGAGGAGTATCGGGGAACCTGGGAACAGCAGATGGCGTGCACACCGGACGTGTGGCGGCTCTGCAGCGATCAGGTGCCCGACGTGCAGCGCATCGTGGCTTGCCTGCGGCAGAACACGCCGCAACTTTCCAACAGCTGTCGTGCCGTGTTCGAATCGAACGCGCAACAGCAGCAGACACAAGGCCGGGCCCAACAGCCGCAAATGCAGGGTCGTGCGCCGCAGCAGCCGCAGATGCAGCAGCGGCCGCGTGCACCACAGCCGGTGCAGCCGGCGCCATCGCGGCCACCGTTCGACGATGAGGACTAATTCTCGGGTCTGACTTCGCAGACGTCGACCCATTCGGCTGCGGTCAGCTCCGCCATCCTGTCGGGCGTGATGCGGACCGCGCTGTGGGTCGAGCCCGCGGCCGGCACCACGACATCGAATGCCTTCAGCGATACGTCGCAATAGACCGGCAGTGGCGTCTTCAGCCCGAACGGGCAGACGCCGCCGACCTCGTGACCGGTGATGTCGGCGACCTCGTCGAGGCCGAGCATCTTCGGCTTGCCGCCGAACGCCGCCTTGACCTTCTTGTTGTCCATCCGCGACGTCCCGGCGGCGACGATCAGCACCACGCGGTCGCCGACCCGCAGGCTCAACGTCTTGGCGATCCGCGCCGGCTCGACGCCATAGGCTTCCGCCGCCAGCACGACGGTCGCGGAGCTCGTGGTGGATTCGATCACGGAGATTTCGGGCGCCTTCTCGGCGAAGAAGGCGCGGACGGAGTCGAGACTCATAATGTTCAGGACCTTGCAGACACCAGGGTGGGAAGTTCGGAGAGACCGTGGATCCGGTGATCGGGCACGACGCCGAGCTCGTCCATCTGGGTACGCAGTGCCTTGAACATCGTCAATGGCGCGACCGTCTCGTTTTCGACGCAGGCCAGCGCCATCGCTTCCGGCGTCACCCGCTCGATCCAGGCGACGCTGAGGCCGAACGACTTGGCACCGCAGGCGTCCCACGGATTGGAGGAGATGAACAGCACCTCCGCCGGCGGTACTTTCAGCACCTCCTCGATCAGCGTGTAGGCCTCCGGCGCCGGCTTGAATACCTTGTGCGCATCGACGCTGATGGTCGCATCGAGCACGCGGTCTAGTCCTGAGTTGCGCACCAGCGCATTCAGCATATCAGGGCTGCCGTTGGAGAGGATCGCGAGCTTCTTGTCTTTCATCGCCTCGAGCGCGGCGACCGCATCCGGATACAGCGCCAGATGCTGATACTTGTCGATGATGCGGGCGAAGGTCGCCGCGTCATATTGCAGGCCGAGGCAGCGCAGCGTGTAGGCGAGGGAGTCGCGAGTTACGACGGCGAAATCCTGGTAGCGCCGCATCAGCGAACGCAGCCAGCTATATTCGAGCTGCTTGATGCGCCAGATCTGCGTGATGATGTCGCCGTAGCCGGGGAACGCATCCTCGGTGACGTCGGCCACCGACTGGACGTCGTAGAGTGTGCCGTAGGCGTCGAAGACGATTGCCTTGATGGTCATTGTGATCTCTCTTGCCCGCCGATTGTCGCATACAGGAATTTCCTGAGTGCGTCGATGGATTGATCCCTTGCCACCTCGTTGAATTCGAGGTGATGACCGAGCAGCTTCTGGGGCGCGCGGAATGACGGTACGTCGAAATCATGATAGGCGCCGGGATAGATGATGAGTTCGATCGGATACCCCAGCTCTTTCTGCCGTGAGATGCCGTAGTCATCGCGGCCTTCGGCCAGATTCCGGCACTCCTTGGCCGGGGTCCAGTCGTCGAGCTCGCCGACCATGATCAGCGTCGGCACCGTCATGTCGCCCTTGATGCTGAGGCAGGGCGGATAGAACGCGACGGCCGCACGGAATTTCTCCTTGGCGTTACGCTCGATCGCGCCGCTCTCTACCGAGAGCAGGGCAAGCCACGCTCCTTGCGAGAACCCGATCACCGCGACGCGGGCAGGATCAACCGCCGATTGCCGCGCGAGGAAACTCAGCGCACGATAGGCGTCGTGGACGGTCGCAGCCGGCGGCCCGCTCGCGCAGGTGCTGGTGATGCCCCGTGGGCCGAACCGGTCGACCGTGAGGGTGACGTAGCCCCAGGCCGCCAGCCGCTTGCCCCAGCGCTCGTCGAGTTGCTTGAAAAAGCCGCCGCAGCCGTGCAGCAGCACCACGGCGGGCGAAGGGCCCGGTCCATCGGGCAATCGCAGATAGCCCTGCAGTGGCTGCGCACTTGCAAGCGGGCTCTCGAATTCGACGAACGCGGCCGGCTGGCCGGCGCGTGCCGCGCAGCAGAGTTCTGCGCTTCCGATCAGGAGTGCGGAGAGGGTGGCAAGTCCGGTGAAGTTCGTCATGAACCACCTCCGAAGCTTGCCGCCGACAATACTCCCCTAGATGCCCAAAATCTTCCGCGCGTTGGCCTTCAGGACCTTCGGTCGGATCTCGTCGCGGATGTCGAGCTTGGCGAAATCGGCGAGCCAGCGGTCCGGCGTGATCACGGGCCAGTCCGAGCCGAACAGCATCTTGTCCTGCAGGATCGAGTTGATGTAGCGCACCAGGATCGGCGGGAAGTATTTCGGCGACCAGCCGGAGAGGTCGATATAGACGTTCGGCTTGTGGGTCGCGACCGACAGCGCCTCTTCCTGCCAGGGGAAGGAGGGATGCGCGAGGATGATCTTGAGGTCGGGAAAATCGGCCGCGACGTCGTCCATGTACATCGGGTTGGAATATTTCAGCCGCATCCCCATGCCGCCCGGCATGCCGGAGCCGACGCCGGTCTGGCCGGTGTGGAACAGCGCGATCGCGCCGCCGTCATTGATGGCTTCATAGAGCGGGTAGGCCATGCGGTCGTTGGCGTAGAAGCCCTGCATGGTCGGGTGGAATTTGAAGCCGCGGACGCCGTATTCCTCGATCAGCTTGCGTGCCTCGCGGACGCCGAGCTTGCCCTTGTGCGGATCGATCGAGACGAACGGGATCAGCACGTCGAGATGGTCGGAGGCGACCTCGAGCATTTCGTAATTGTTGTAGCGGCGGAAGCCGGTCTCGCGCTCGGCGTCGACCGGGAAGATCACCGCGGCGATGTTCTTGGCGCGGTAGTAGGCGGCGGTCTCCGGCACGGTCGGCGGATGCTTGTGCGGCGACTTGAAGTAGTCGGCCATCTGCGCCTGGAAGTCGTCATAGCCGTCGTCGCCATGCATGCCGCATGGCTCCTCGGCATGGGTGTGGATGTCGATCGCGGTGACCTTTTCGATGTCGGGCAGTTTGAGCTTGGGCATTCGGCTTCCCCGGCGGCGTGTTCATTGGTGATGGAAAATAATTATATGATATAACGATTTTCGCAAGCGCCGAGGAGTTGAAGGCTTATGGTTGCGCGCCGAGCTCAATCCGGCGCAAAGTCCGGTTCTGTCACGGTCGGGGGCGGCGCGCGGAGGACGGAAACGCGATTCGGCGGCCGTGACGCCACCGTCAAAGGGACATGGCGGGTCGCCTCGATGGCCCGGATAATTGTGGCCGTCGCCGTTTCCGGAGCGATCTCAAGGACGTGGCTCGGTGCCTCGCGCGGGTTCCAAGCCAGGATGGGCCCGAAAATCGGCCCGTCTCGGTTGACATTTAACGGTCCGATGGCTTAGAACCCGGCCGTCCCGGGCGGCAGGCCGCTTATCGGGATAAATCCCATTTTGCCAAATATTGGCATTGATCAGGTACGGCCTCCAACACGGGCCTTTCGAAGCAACAGGATTGTCCCATGAAGGTCCGTAACTCGCTCAAGTCGCTGCGCGGCCGCCATCGCAACAACCGTCTGGTTCGCCGCAAGGGCCGCGTCTACGTGATCAACAAGGTCCAGCGCCGCTTCAAGGCGCGCCAGGGTTGATCCGACCAATCTGATCGACAAGGCTGATCCTGCCCGGGTCGCCGGCCGATTTCGATCCTTCCTTCACAGGTCTTTGACGCCGCGCTGCTTTGCAGTGCGGCGTTGTGCGTCTAGACTTCCGCCATGGGATTAAAGCTCGGATCCAAGTTCCTGGGGCCCGCCAACCGCCGGCTGGCGATCCTCATCGCCGCGCTTCTGGCCATGCCTGTTGCAGCCGTTGCGCAGGACGATCCGCGGGTGGTCCCGCCGCCCAAGGCCCAGAAAAAACTACCTGAAGCTCCGACCAAGCTGCCGAAGGTGCCGGCCGACCGCACCCGCGGACTGGATTTCCTGTTCGGCGCCCTGAAGGCCGCCCCCGACGAGGACAGCGCCCGCCATGTCGAGGCGCGGATCTGGGCGCTGTGGCTGCAAACTCCGAGCGATACCGCGGCGCTGTTGATGGTGCGCGCCAAGGCGGCGATCGATGCCCAGAATGTCGATGTCGCGCTGAAGCTGCTGGACGCGGTGATCAAGCTCCGCCCCGACTATGTCGAGGCCTGGAACCGGCGTGCGACGATCTACTATTTGAAGAACGACTACGTTCGTTCGCTGGGAGACCTGCAGCAGGTGCTGACCCGTGAACCCCGCCATTTCGGCGCGCTGGCGGGCGTCGGCATGATCATGCAGGACATGGGCGACGACAAGCGTGCGCTCGACGCCTTCCGCAAGGCGCTGGCTGTCGATCCCTACCTCGAGAAGGTGCCGCAGATCGTCAAGCAGCTGACCGAAAAGGTCGAAGGCCGCGACATCTGATTGCGTGCGATTGATCGCGATCGTGGGGCGATGGCCGCGAATGGGCACGTTGCTCACGAGCCTGATGCTTGCTCGCGATACGGTCCGGCGCAGGAGGCTAGTGCAAGAACTTGCCGCGGGACGCGGTGTCCTGGGCTACGGCAGCATAGAATTGCTGAAGCTCCGCCTCCAGATGCTCATTCACCAGCAACAGTGCCTTCAGGGCGCCGCGCAGGTCGCCATTGCAGCTCGCCACGATCTGATCGATGGCCGCATCGCTAGGGTCGGAAATCATGGTACTCCTCCGATTACTTCCCGTTGAACTCGTCATGCGGACGCCGGTTCCTGTGGATACTGTGTACAAGCCAGGAAGCGTTCCAGTAGCGTCCCGGTGTCGATGAAGCCTCGCGTCTGATGGCGAAAATGCCACCGCCAATCTATGAAATTACTAATGACGCAGGTATGAACCCGCTATCCACAGGCTGGGCGCATTGTGGACAACTCCGCGCCGGGGCGCGAGCCGGAAAATCGACAATTGGCTTTTCGAACAAGAGCATGTCCGGGCAGGGGGAACATCCGCGCGAAACCTGATTTCGGCTTCGTCGTAATTGTCAGGTGCCCAATCAGGTGCCTACGACCTTTCGGATCCTCTCGATGTTGACCGTAATCATTGCGCTGGCGGTAGCCGGGCTGGCGCTGGCCTTGGCGACACAGCTCGGCGCCCTGCTGATCCAGCGCGCCTTTCCGCCTCGGGGCCGAATGATCGATGTGGCCGGGGCGTGGCTGCATGTGGTCGAACTCGGTCCGCGCGACGCGGTTGGGCCGCCGGTCGTGATGCTGCATGGCGCAAGCTCCAATCTGCGCGCGATGCAGCCGCTCGGCGATCGCATTGCCAAAGCGCGCCGGGTCATCCTGATCGATCGGCCGGGTCACGGCTGGAGCCCGCGCGAGCGCGTCGCGGATTCGACGCCCGCGATCCAGGGCCGGATGATTGTGGAGGCGTTGACCAGGCTCGGCGTCGAGCGGGCGATCGTGGTGGCGCATTCCTGGGCCGGCGCGCTTGCCTTGCGCATTGCGCTGGATCATCCGGATCGCGTCGCCGGCCTCGTGCTGCTCGCCCCTGTGGCCTATCCGTGGCGCGGCGGCGCCGGACGCTACAATGACGTGATTGCGACGCCGCTGATCGGGCCGTTGCTCGCGCACACGATCACGCTGCCGCTCGGTCTCCTCATTGCCAGTTCGGCTGCGCGCAGCGTGTTCGCGCCGCAGCCGATACCGGCTGACTTCGTCCGCGACAGCGAGGCATTGTTGCTGCTGCGTCCGCGCGAGTTCATCGCCAATGCGCGCGACCTCGTCACGCTGAAGGCCGCCGTCGTCGAACAGGCCCCGCGCTATGCCGAGATCAGGGCGCCGCTGTCAATCATTTCGGGCGACATCGACAAGACGGTCTCGACCGGCATCCATTCGCGGCCGCTCGCCGCATCGGCGCCGAACGCGAAGCTGATTGTGCTGCCGGGCACAGGCCACATGGTGCAGTACGTCGTGCCTGACCTCGTGGCGTCCGAGATCGAGACAATGGCCGACCTGATGATGCGGGACGTGGTGACGGCGCAATAGCTGCCGCGCCTTTGCGCCGCGCGAATGTGATCCGGCAAGGCTTGCGCCGCCCCGCGGCGCCGAACATCATGCGGCTCACCGGTTTCGGATTGCAGCAAAGGACACGTCTCATGCGGATCGACAACATTGCCGACCTCATCGCTGAAACCCTTGCCCAGGCCGGCGTCGAGCGCATCTACGGTGTCGTCGGCGACAGCCTCAACGGCCTGACCGAGGCGTTGCGCAAGCGCGGCACGATCGATTGGCTGCATGTGCGTCACGAGGAGGTGGCCGCGTTCGCCGCCGCCGCCGAATCCCAGATCACGGGCGCGCTCGCGGTGTGCGCGGGTTCCTGCGGCCCGGGCAATCTCCATCTCATCAACGGCCTGTTCGACGCGCATCGCAGCCGCACGCCGGTGCTGGCGATCGCGGCGCAGATTCCCTCCGCTGAAATCGGCGGCGGCTATTTCCAGGAGACCCATCCGCAGGACCTGTTTCGCGAATGCAGCCATTATTGCGAGCTGGTGTCGGATCCGGCGCAACTGCCCTACATGCTGGAGAACGCGATCCGCGCCGCGGTCGGCAAGCGCGGCGTCGCCGTATTGGTGCTGCCCGGCGACGTCGCGATGCGGACGGCGCCGAAGCGCGACATCGCGCCGAATGCCGGCCTGCTGCCGCCGGCGCCGGTGGTGCGTCCGGCCGAACCTGAGTTGAATGCGCTGGCGGCGCTGCTCAATGGCGCGCGGCGCGTCACGCTGTTCTGCGGCCGCGGCTGCGCCGGCGCGCATGACGGCTTGATCAAGCTTGCCAAGACGCTGAAGAGCCCGATCGTGCACGCGCTCGGCGGCAAGGAATATGTCGAATACGACAACCCCTACGACGTCGGCATGACCGGCTTCATCGGCTTCTCCTCCGGCTATGCCGCCATGCACGGCTGCGACGTGCTGCTGATGCTGGGCACCGACTTTCCCTACAAGCAGTTCTTCCCGACCGGCATCAAGATCGCGCAGGTCGACATCCGCCCGGAAAATCTCGGCCGCCGCTGCAAGCTCGACCTCGGCATCGTCGGCGACGTCGGCGAGACCATCGCCGCGCTGCTGCCGAAGCTCACGGCAAAGACCGACCGCAAGTTTCTCGACGCCAGCCTCGCGCATTACAAGGATGCCCGCGCCGGCCTCGACGACCTCGCCCGCGGCAAGCCGGGCCAAAAGCCGATCCATCCGCAATATCTGGCGCGCCTGCTCAGCGAGCAGGCCACCGAGGACGCGGTGTTCACCGCCGACGTCGGCACGCCGACGATCTGGGCCGCGCGTTATCTGAAAATGAATGGCCGCCGCCGTCTGGTCGGCTCCTGGGTGCATGGCTCAATGGCCAATGCGATGGCGCATGCGATCGGCGCACAGGCGGCGCAGCCCGGCCGGCAGGTGGTGTCGATGTCCGGCGACGGCGGCTTTGCCATGCTGATGGGCGATTTGATCACGCTGACCCAGGCCAAGCTGCCGGTGAAGGTCGTGATCTTCAACAACAGCGTGCTCGGCTTCGTCGCGCTGGAGATGAAGGCCGCCGGCTTCATCGAGACCGGGGTCGATCTGAAGAATCCGGATTTCGCGGCGATGGCCCGCGCCATGGGCATTCACGGCGTCAGGGTGGAGGATCCCGGCGAGCTCGAGGGCGCGATCCGCGACGTGCTCGCGCATGACGGCCCGGCGGTGCTCGACGTCGTGACCGCGACGCAGGAACTGTCGATGCCGCCGACCATCACGCTGGAGCAGGTGAAGGGATTCAGCCTGTGGGTGCTGCGCGCGGTGATGAGTGGCCGCGGCGACGAGGTGGTCGATCTCGCCAAGACCAATCTGTTGCCGCGCTGATCGCGGCGGCCGAGCTTGATCCGGAAAAAGTGCGTAATCAGAGAGCCAGACGGGATGGCGTTTCGAAGAAAAGCCATCCCGTTCTAACGTCCGCCCCAGCATTGGCGCCGGGCGGACGGCGACCGATACCGCCGATTACTTCTGCTTGCCGTCCTTGTCGAACGACGAGACGTAAGCCCAGAGGTTGTTGGCCTCGTTCTCGTTCTTGATGCCGGCGAATGCCATCTTGGTGCCGGGGATCTTGGCCTTCGGATCCTTGATGTATTCGAGGAAGGTTTCCTTGTTCCAGGTGATGCCGGAATTCTTGTTGGCATCGGAATAATTGTAGTCCGGCGCGGAGCCGGAATGGCGGCCGTCGAGGCCGTTGAGCTCGGGGCCGACCTTGTTCTTGGCGCCTTCGCCGATTGCGTGGCAGGCGAGGCATTTATTGAACGAGGTCTTGCCGGCGGCGGCATCCTGCGCCAGCGCGGAGGATGCGGAAGCCAGCGATGTGACGACCGCCAGCGCGCTCAAGGTCTTTAGGTTCATGGGGTTCTCTTCGTTTCGTCCCGGGAGGTAGTGATCGTTTGTGGCATGTCCGGCTTGGACAGGACAAGCCACGAAACTTTGACAGGTTTCGCGGCCGCCCGCTTGTCCGAGAGAGAACTCGCCATTGCGGGGTGGGGCAATCCGACCTTCGGCCGGTCCACTGAAACAGGTGCAGACGTGATTGATTTGTCGTAACAAATCGGCGAAGGGCAAAAAGCCCAGCCGAGGGAACAACGATGTCCATCATGATGCCGGCGGCCGACCAGGCCGTCCTCGCTCGCCGCGCCGAAATCGTGGCCGCCTTGCGCGCAATCGTCCCGGGCGAGGGCGTGATCGACAGTGCCGCCGAGATGCTGGCCTATGAATCCGACGGCCTGACCGCCTATCGGCAGCCGCCGATGGTCGTGGTGCTGCCCGATACCACCGAGCAGGTGTCGAAGGTCCTCAAATATTGCCAGGGCCAGGGCATCAAGGTGGTGCCGCGCGGCTCCGGCACCTCGCTGTCCGGCGGCGCGCTGCCGCTCGCCGACGGCGTGCTGCTCGGACTAGGCAAGTTCAAGCGGATTCGCGAGATCGACTTCGACAACCGCGTCGTCGTCACCGAGCCCGGCGTCACCAACCTCGCGATCAGCCAGGCGGTCGCCCATGCCGGCTTCTACTACGCGCCCGATCCGTCGTCGCAGATCGCCTGCTCGATCGGCGGCAATGTCGCGGAGAATTCCGGCGGCGTGCACTGCCTGAAATACGGCATGACCACCAACAACGTGCTCGGCTGCGAGATCGTGCTGATGTCGGGCGAGATCCTGCGCATCGGCGGCAAGTCGGCCGAGAATGCCGGCTATGATCTGATGGGAATCATCACCGGCTCGGAGGGGCTGCTCGGCGTCATCACCGAGATCACCGTGCGCATCCTGCAGAAGCCGGAGACGGCGCGTGCGCTGATGGTCGGCTTCGCCGAGGTCGAGGCGGCCGGCGAATGCGTCGCCCGGATCATCGGCGCCGGCATCATCCCCGGCGGCATGGAGATGATGGACAAACCCGCGATCCACGCCGCGGAGGCGTTCGTCCATGCCGGTTATCCGCTGGACGTCGAGGCGCTGTTGATCATCGAGCTCGACGGCCCTCAGGTCGAGGTCGACGAGCTGATCAAGCGCGTCGAGGCGATCGCGCAGGGCTGCGGTTCGACCTCCTGCCAGATCTCGACCTCGGAGGCCGAGCGCAATCTGTTCTGGGCCGGCCGCAAGGCGGCGTTCCCCGCGGTCGGGCGCATCTCGCCGGACTATCTCTGCATGGACGGCACCATCCCGCGCGGCGCCTTGCCGAAGGCCCTGGCGCGGATCCGCGAGCTCTCCGAGAAATACGGCCTCGGTGTCGCCAACGTGTTCCACGCCGGCGACGGCAATCTGCATCCCTTGATCCTCTACGATGCCAACAAGCCGGGCGAGATCGAGAAGGCGGAGGCGTTCGGCGCCGACATCCTGCGCTGCTGCGTCGAGCTCGGTGGCGTGCTCACCGGCGAGCACGGGGTCGGCATCGAGAAACGCGACCTGATGCCGGACATGTTCACCGAGATCGACCTCAACCAGCAGCAGCGGCTGAAATGCGCCTTCGATGCCGAGGGCCTGCTCAACCCCGGCAAGGTGTTTCCGACCCTGCACCGCTGCGCCGAGCTCGGCCGCGTGCATGTCCACGCCGGCAAGCTGGCGTTCCCGGATATCCCGCGGTTCTAGTATCGTCTGAGCAGCCCCGACGCCGCGCCGCTATCGCCATAGCCGGCGCAGGCCGCTTCCGGGTCTCTGATCAACGCCGCCCGGACTCGCTTGAAGGTCTTGCCGGCCGCTTCGGACACCTCGGGGCGGAATTTGCGCGGATCGTAGTCGTTGCCGTCGTGAGCCTTGATGGCCGCGTCGAAGGCATTGATCATGGCCATCGCGGCGTCGGGGCTGCCGAGGAGTCTGGCGCCCGTTTGAACGCCGCCGGCACCATTGGCCTCATAGCCGGTGCATCGTTGTTCGAGCACCGCGGCTGCGGTAGCGAGCTGGTCGAGGAACATCGCCTCGGCGTCGGTCAGCATCGCGGCACGCGCCTGTCCTGGCGCGATCATCGCGAGCAGCGCGATGGCTATCGGTTTGATGTGCATCGTGATGGTTCTCCTGGTGGAGCCGCGATCAAATCAACGGTTGCCGAATGACGATAACAAGCCTGCTTCCAGGGCATCAGGAGCCACGTCAGCTATTGGCCCCGAGGCCAACATGCGTGAGCGTGCGCCCAGGGCCACCAACGCGCGAGGGCCGGTCGATACAATTCGACGGATCGCCCTAGCCATTCGATAACCTTAACCGATGCTTGCCGCGGTGGCCGCTGTCGCGCGTCGCTGCAATTACAGCGCGGACCCATTTACACGGCCTTAGACTGTTGCTCGGTATTTTCCGCAGATGCATGTCTTCGGGAGCACATCAATGCCCAGCCTGGCCGATCAGCTGGCGCTTTCGCGCAATCGGCCCGCGGGCTTCGATTACATGCGGATCGCGCTGGCGGCGTCGATCATTGGCCTGCACAGCACGAATGTGACGCTCGGGCTCGGCCGCGCGCTGGAAATCCAGAGCACGCTGCGCATCGGCGTCGCGATGATCCTCGCGCTGTTCTTTGCCCTGAGCGGCTTCCTGGTGACCGCGAGCCTGCTCCGGTGCAAGAGCCTGATTTCCTTCCTCGGCCTGCGCGTGCTACGGATCGGGCCGGCGCTCGCGGTCGAAACCACGCTGTCGGCCATCATCATCGGTTCGGTCTTCACCGAGCTGCCGTTGGCCCAATATGTCGCCGATCCGAAATTCCACGCCTATTTTCTCAATATCGTCGGCGACATTCATTACGAGCTGCCGGGCGTATTCCTGCACAATCCGCTGCCGGATCTGGTGAACGCCCAGCTCTGGACCGTGCCGTATGAGCTGTGGTGCTACGTCATCCTGGCGCTGCTCGCCGTGCTCACGATTTGCTTCAATCGGGTTGCGTTCCTGGGGTTCATGGTGATCGCCCAGATCGGGCTCATCGTCTACGACATCTACCGCTGGGACGAGGTGCCGATCCAGCTTCGCCCGCACCTTCTGGTGTTCTGCTTCCTTGCCGGCGTCGGCTTCTACCTCTGGCGCGACAAGGTGCCGTTCAACCGCACCGTGTGCCTGCTGGCGCTGGTGCTGTGCGCCGCCGGCATGGCGACCGGACGCGGCGACGCGCTGGCTCCCGTGCCGGCCGCCTATGTCGCGTGCTATCTCGGCCTGATGAACCCGCGGCGGAGCTGGATCGTCTCGTCAGGCGATTACTCCTACGGGCTTTATCTCTACGGCTTCGTCATCCAGCAATGCGTCGCCACCTTCGGCCCGCCGGTCCAGCACTGGTATCTGAACCTCCTGATCAGCCTGCCGCTCGCCTTCGGCGTCGCCGTCGCGTCCTGGCATCTCGTCGAGAAACGCGCGCTTCGGCTCCGAACCCAGGTCGAGAGCCTCGAGGCCGCGGTGCTGTCTCGGATCTCGATCGTCGGCTTCTGGCGCAGGCCGCCCGAGCGGGCCGGCTTGCGCACAACGCTCGGCAACAGCGGCGCATCGATCTGACCCGCGCCGGCGGGAAGGACGAGCTTCGGTTCTGATTGAATCAGAACCGAAGCTCTCGCTTCTTGTTTTGACGCGTTTTCTTCACGCGAACCGGGTCCACTTCGCTCGAAAACGCTCTACCATCCTCCCCACCGCGCTTTTCTTCACAGCAGCGCGTATTGCGACCGCTCGCGCTTGGCGAGCAGCGGCAGCGCTTGCTCCGCGATGTAGGTCTTGAAAGCCGCGCTGTCCTGATGTGCCTTGAACGCGGCTTCGTCCTGGAACAATTCGTAGAACAGGAATTGCGCCGGATTGTCCTTGCCGCGGCCGATCAGGAACAGCTTGGTGCCGGGGTCCTTCTGCGCCTCGGGCAGGAAGCCGTCGAGGATTTCCGCGACCTTGTCGGCCTGTCCCTCCTTGGCTTCCCATTGCGCCACAACCAGAAGGCCAGCGGTGTTGATTGCATCGCTGATGGTTCTCGTGCTCATCGCATAGTGCTTCATTGGCAGTCCTCCGTTGCTGTGCTCCGATCGAGCTTGCGATCCGGCGAAGGGCGAGACGCCGGCGATCGCCATGATCGCTGCGGACCAGCCGACGGCCGATCGCCGGGTGAGCATCATCGTCGTGGTCGTCACTTCCGAACGTTTCATGTTCGCCTCCAGATGATTCGCGCCAACCGTCCTGCCGGCCGAACCGCAACGCGAGAGATAGTCGATCGTTCGGCGAACCGAGTTCGGTGATGGTCGAAATGTCGATGTCGTGAACATTTCGATCATGATCGAAGCGTTGCAGCGGCATGACGTGCGACAAACAGATGACGTCGATCGATGCGGAGCCGGCCATGCAGACCATCGCACCAGAGCTTGCCGAACTCGCCGGGCTGATCGCCGATTCCGGCCGCGCCAGCATCCTGTCGCGGCTGATGGACGGACGCCCGCAGACTGCGAGCGGACTGGCGCTGGTCGCGGGCGTGACGCCCCAGACCGCGAGCTGGCACCTTTCGCGCATGGTCGAGCGGGCGCTGCTCAAGGTCGAGCGGCGTGGTCCGCGCCGCTTCTACCGGCTGGCCACGCCGCTGGTTGCGCAGATGCTCGAGGGCATGATGACGGTTGCCGCGATCGATCCGCACCCGTCCCGGCCGCCACCGCGCATCGATCCCGAGATGCGCCGGGCCCGGACCTGCTACGACCACCTTGCCGGCGAGCTCGGCGTCGCCGTCACCGATGCGATGCGGGACCGCGGCCACCTCAATCTGGACCAGGAGGCCGGGGAGCTGACTGCTTCCGGCCGTGCATTGCTCGGCGATCTCGGCATCGACCTGCGTTCGCCGGCGCGGAGCCGGCGGATCTTGTGCCGGCCGTGTCTCGACTGGAGCGAGCGGCGTCCGCATCTGGCCGGGCGGGCAGGGGCTGCGGTCGCCGACGTTGCGTTGCAACGGGACTGGATCCGGCGCCGGCCGCAGGGCCGCTCCGTCGAAATCACCGACGCCGGACTCCTCGCATTCAGAAATTTGTTCGGCGCGCGCATTTGATTTCGGAGCCGAATTTGGTTACCGGCTAGGGCGTGGACACGCTCAAGGTCAGAGACGCAAAAGACGTCGAGGAAGTGGTGCGCGCGGCGGTTGCCAGCGAGCAGCCGCTTGAGGTCATTGGACATGGGTCGAAGCGCGCCATCGGCCATCCGATGGCGACCAATGCGCTGCTCGACGTCTCGGCGCTGAATGCGGTCAGTTCCTACGAGCCGAACGAACTGATCATTACCGTGCAGGCCGGCGCGCCGCTCGCCGACGTGCAATCCCTGATCGACGCCAAGAACCAGCAATTCGCCTTCGAGCCGATGGACACGTCTGTACTGCTCGGCACCGCGGGCGCCGGCACGATCGGCGGCATGATCGGCGCCGGACTGGCCGGTCCCCGCCGCATCAAGGCCGGCGGTATCAGGGATCATCTGCTCGGGGCGCACGCAGTGTCCGGGTTCGGCGACAGCTTCAAGACCGGCGGGCGGGTGGTGAAGAACGTCACCGGCTACGACCTCTGCAAGCTGCTGACCGGCTCCTGGGGCACGCTCGCGGTCATGAGCGAGGTGACGCTCAAGGTCATGCCGAAGCCGGAAGCCGAGCGGACGCTGCTGCTGCGCGGGCTCGACGACGTCACCGCCAACAAGGCGATGACGGCGGCGCTGGGCTCGCCCTTCGACGTCTCCGGCGCCGCGCATCTGCCGGGTTCGGCGTTGCGGTCCGGGGGCGGTGCGCTCGCCGGCCTCGCCGCCGGCCAGCCGGTCACGCTGGTGCGGCTGGAGGGGATTTCGGCGTCGGCGGCACATCGGGCGGCCTCGCTCAGCCAGACGCTCTCGTCTTTTGGAGCGGTCGACAGCCTCGCCGATGATGCGTCGGCCGCAATCTGGAGCGCGCTGCGCGACGTGGTGCCGTTCGCGGCGAACGGCGCGCTCGGGGCCTGGCCGGTGTGGCGCATCGTTTGCCCGCCAGCCTCTGGCGGCGCGCTGGGCCAGGCGTTGTCGCGCGCCACCGGCGGCGACGTGATCTACGACTGGGGCGGCGGGCTGATCTGGGCCGCGGTGCCGCCGGGCGCCGATGCCCAGGCCACGCTGGTCCGCGGCCAGGTCGAGGCGATCGGCGGACACGCCACCCTGATCCGCGCCACCGAGGATGTACGCCGGGCGGTCGATGTGTTCCAGCCGCAGGCGGCCGGGCTTGCCGCGCTCGGTGAACGGGTCCGGGCGAGCTTCGATCCGAGGTCCGTCCTCAACCGCGGCCGGATGATGCGAGGCGGGGCTGCATGAAGACCGAGTTTTCCCTGGCGCAGCTCGCCGATCCCGACATCAAGGAAGCCGACAAGATCCTGCGCGCCTGCGTGCATTGCGGCTTCTGCACCGCGACCTGCCCGACCTATGTGCTGCTCGGCGACGAGCTCGATAGTCCGCGCGGCCGCATCTACCTGATCAAGGAGATGCTGGAGAAGGACAAGCCGCCGACGGCCGACGTGGTCAAGCATATCGACCGTTGCCTGTCGTGCCTCGCCTGCATGACCACCTGTCCGTCGGGCGTGAACTACATGCACCTCGTCGACCAGGCCCGGGTCCGGATCGAGCGGGACTACCAGAGACCGCTGACCGACCGGCTGCTGCGGTCGGTGCTCGCCCTCGTGCTGCCGCGGCCGGGCCTGTTCCGGATCAGCATGATCCTGGCCGGGTTCGCCCGTCCGTTCGCCGCATTGCTGCCGACGCCATCGGTCGGTGCGTCGAGCCCGGGTCTGCTGCGGAGGATCAAGGCGATGCTGGCGCTTGCGCCACGCGGCCTGCCGCAGCCGGGGCCGGCTGCGGGAACCGTGTTTGCGCCGATCGGCCGGCGGCGCGGCCGGGTCGCGCTGCTGCAGGGCTGCGCCCAGCAGGTGCTGGCGCCACGCATCAATCAGGCCGCGATCAATGTCCTGACCCGGCACGGCGTCGAGGTGGTGCTGGTCAAGGACGAGCAATGTTGCGGCGCGTTGACCCATCACATGGGGCAGGACGGCGACGCGCTGGGGCGCGCGCGGGCCAACATCACGGTGTGGCAAAGGGAAGCGGACCAGAACGGGCTCGACGCCATCCTGGTGACGACCTCGGGCTGTGGGACAGTTGTCAAAGACTACGGCTACCTGCTGCGCGAGGACAAAACATTCGCGGAGCCGGCCAAGCGAATCTCGGCGCTGGCAAAGGATATCACCGAGTATCTCTCGGCTCTCGAGCTCGCGCCTTCAACGCAGAAAGGCGACGTCACCGTCGCCTATCACTCCGCTTGTTCGTTGCAGCATGGACAGAAAATCACTCAACTTCCGAAAGAATTGCTTTCCAAGAATGGATTCGTGGTGAAAGATGTGCCCGAGAGCCATTTGTGTTGCGGTTCGGCGGGGACCTACAACATTCTCCAGCCCGACATTGCGAGCAGATTGCGCGATCGCAAGGTCGCCAATATTGCGCTTGTCAAACCGGACATGATCGCTGCGGGCAATATTGGCTGCATGGTTCAGATTGCCGGCGGTACGTCAGTTCCTGTGGTGCACACGATTGAGCTTCTCGATTGGGCGACAGGAGGTCCCCGGCCAGGATTGAATTGATCGACTGCCACTCGAGCATGATCCGGACCTCAGCCTTGCCCTGACGCAACGTGAAGGACCGGCGCTTCCTTGCCACAGACGCGAAGCGATCGCGCGGCCATCATGCCCGACAAGCGAAGTGGAGAGTGCCTCTCCTCGAGGTGCAGCCAACGTCCGGCAAGCGATCACTTCAATGCGCCCGGTGGACTCAGATAGCGGCAACAGGAGGACCACGATGGCGAAGTCGAAGAAGGCGAAGAAAAGCAAGAAGGCCAAAAAGGCCAAGAAGGTGGTAGCAGCGAAGAAGAGGTCCGCGAAGAAGTCGGCCAAGAAGGCTGCGAAGAAATCCGCCAGGAAGACTGCAAAGAAATCGGCGAAGAAGTCGGCCAAGAAAGCTGCGAAGAAAACGGCAAAGAAAGCTGCAAAGAAGGCTGCGCCGAAGAAGGCCGCCAAGAAAGCCGCCGCCAAGAAGAGCGCGCCGAAGAAGGCCGCTGCTCCGAAGAAGGCCGCCGCGCCGAAGCCGGCCGCCCCCGTCGCGGCGCCCCCGGCGCCCGAGACCGAGCCGCAGCCGGCTCAGAGCTGGGCCACGCCGAGCCACGAACCGGCGCCGGGCTGGATTGCCGGGTCGGCCGACGGAGGCGAGCACCACTAAGCCGCCGCCACATTGCCGAGGTTCAACTGATCGAAGCCGCAGCGCGCCACGCTGCGGCTTCTTCCGTAGGTGCGGTGACGATCCGTGCTTTTGCGGGCACGGCGATTCGCGCCGATGCTCTCGCGCCGGGCCGACTGTTGCCGTTTCCCTCTCCGGATGATCCGTTCAACCGGTGCGGGAGCAGCAGTTTTGTGGTGCAAATGCAACACCCGCAAATCAACATGCGGCAAGATGGCTAGAACGCCTAAAAAGGCGGCACATGCATGTCTTTTTGGCTTCACGGTACCGTGCACGGGCCTCAGATTGATCCACGCGATTTAGTTGCAGTCCGTTAGCGCGCGCCCTGGGGGCCACCGGAGCTGGGCTGTCTGGAAAAGTTAGATGGGGATCGTCATGAAGAAACTGGCTTTGTTAGCAACGGCGCTAGCAATGATTTCGAGCTCGGCAATGGCAGCTGACATGGCGGTGAAGGCCGTCAAGGCGCCGCCGCCGGCTCCGTTCGACCCGTGGGACATCGCCTTTGGCGCTGGCATCATGAGCGACTACATCTTCCGCGGCGTCACCCAGTCCAACCACAATCCGTCGGTCACCGCCTATTTCGAGCCGCGCTACAACGTCAGCAAGGACCTGCAGCTCTACGTCGGTACGTCGACCGAAAGCATCTCCTTCGCCAACCGCGCCGCGGCTGAAGTGGACGTCTACGGCGGTATCCGCCCGACCTTCGGCGCCTTCGCCTTCGACATCGGTGTCTGGGGTTATCTGTATCCGGGCGGAACCTGCTATTATGGCGGCGGTGCCGTGGCCGACTTCGCGGGCAATCCGCTGAGCGCAGAATGCCAGGCGAACACTCTGACCAATTTCAACGTGATGAAGAAGGACGTCTCGTTCTTCGAAGTCTACGGCAAGGCGACCTGGACCATTAACGACAACTGGGCGTTCACCATCAACGAGTACTACTCGCCGAATTTCCTCAACACCGGCGCCTGGGGCAACTACTCGTCGATCATCGGCAAGTACACCGCGCCCAGCACCGTGTTCGGTTCCAGCGGCGTCGGCATGTATGTGTCGGGTGAGTTCGGCCGGCAGTGGCTCGGCACCTCGGACAGCTTCTACGGCGTTCCGGCCTTCCCGAACGGCATCAAGTATGCCGATTACAACACCTGGAACATCGGCATCGGCTTCACCTACAAGGTGTTCACGCTCGATCTGCGCTACTCCGACACCGACATGTCGAAGGGTGATTGCAGCGCCTTCACCAGCGACTTTACCGCGGGCGGCAATACCAACGTGACCCCGATCAATCCGGGCGGCACGGGCTCCAACTGGTGCGGCGCGGCCGGCATCGCCAAGCTCTCGGTCGACCTGACCGCGATGTCCAACTTGAAGTAATCTCTCCTTCCGGAGATCGAGGGGCGGCAGAGCAATCTGCCGCCCTTTTTGTTGTGTGCCGAGTATGAGCGACAGCTTGGAGGTGGAAGTCCTCTATCCAGCCTGATGGCGGCGAAGGATTAGCGAAGCGCAAGGGCGTCATCGTGAGGTGGGGTCTGAAGAAAGCGTGGAGCAAAGCCGCGGCCCGATGGACAAACACCGGATAACGAGGCCTACCCGGCCGGACGAGCGAGCAATTGATCGCGAAGTCCAAGGTCATCAAAGGTCGGGGTGGTAAATTCGGCGGGCGTGCGGTGAAGGCGGTCGGTCTTACCTCGGGAGGTCTGCGCTGTGTCTCGGCAACGAGACTGAGACCGTCGCAAGACGGCCTGACCGCAGCGCAGAAGTCAGCCGAGGGCGTAGTAGGCGGCAGCGCGCCGCTGAAGGCCTGAACGGTGGAAGTGGTCAGTAGAGCGGCGATCTCGTGCGAGCCATGCGGCAGAAGAATCAGGTCGAGCTGAACTTGAGCCCCGGAGCGGAGGGTGAAGCCCGAAGCGCCGGCGCCCGAGAGCCTGAAGCGCGTGCGGCGGAAGTCTGTCTCGAACGCCCGGCGGTCGCAGGACCGTCGATGGAAGACGTTGTCGAGAGTGAGAATCTGAAGGCAGCGTTGGCGCAAGTAAAGCGCAACAAGGGCGCGGCGGGCGTCGACGGGATGACCGTCGGCGAGCTGTCAGCCCACCTGAAGGAGCACTGGCCTGCGATCCGAGCCCAGTTGCTTGACGGCACCTACAAGCCACAGCCGGTGCGGCGGGTGGAGATACCGAAGGCGTCGGGCGGCCTGCGGCCGCTCGGCATTCCGACGGTGCTCGACCGCTTGATCCAGCAGGCGGTGATGCAGGTGCTGCAGGCGGATTGGGATAGGACGTTCGCCGAGACGAGCTTCGGCTTTCGGCCGGGGCGCTCGGCACATCGGGCGGTGGAACGGGCGCAGGCGTACATTGCGGCCGGCCACAGCATCGTGGTGGACATCGACCTGGAGAAGTTCTTTGACCGGGTCAACCACGACATCCTGATGGGACTGGTTGCCAAGCGGGTTGCTGACAAGCGCATCCTGAAGCTCATCCGCGCCTTCCTGAATGCGGGTGTGTTGGAAGGAGGGCTGGTCAGTCCGACGGAAGAGGGCACGCCGCAGGGCGGTCCGCTCTCGCCGCTGTTGTCGAACCTGATGCTGGATGTGCTGGACAAGGAACTGGAGAAGCGCGGCCACCGCTTCGTGCGTTACGCCGACGACTGCAACATCTACGTGCGCAGTCAGCGGGCGGGCGAACGGGTGCTGGCTGGCGTCGAGAGGTTCCTCGAAAAGCGCCTCAAGCTCAAGATCAACAAAGCGAAGAGCGCGGTTGCCAAACCGAGTGTTCGCAAGTTCCTGGGCTTCAGCTTCACCGGCGGGCAAGAACCGCGGCGGCGCATCGCGCCGCAGGCACTCGCCCGCTTCAAGGCGAAGGTTCGGGAGCTCACGCGACGCACGCGTGGTCGATGCCTCGTGCAGATCGCCAAAGAACTGTCGACCTACCTGATTGGGTGGCACGGCTACTTCGGCTTCTGTCAAACCCCGTCGGTGTTGCGCGTGCTTGACCAGTGGATCAGGCGACGGTTGCGCGCCGTTGCCTGGAAGCAATGGAAGTATGGACCCGCTCGCTTTGCCGAGTTGCGACGCCGCGGCGTCGGCCGGGATCTGGCGGCGCAAACCGCCGGCAGCCCACGTGGCCCTTGGCGGCTCGCGAACAGCCCCGCGCTCACCATTGCTCTGCCAAACGGCTTCTTTGCCTCACTCGGCTTGGCTTCCGTCGCGGCACGGCGACCCGCATAATCCGCTGAACCGCCGGATACGGACCCGTATGTCCGGTGGTGTGGGAGTTGCGCCTTGCAAGCGCGTTGAAATCTGCCGTCTGAGATGACGGCCACGGCAAAGCCTAGCGAGCGGCCGTGTACCAAGTCTTGCGTGGCGTCCGGTAACGGTCGCTACGAAGCGTAGACAGGGAGGTTGCAGGCCGGAATGAAGTGAACGGGAAGATAGCCCCGAAATCGAACGTGATCGGAGTAGCCGACCCTGTCTCTCAAAGGGGAAGGCGGAATCGCAACCCGCGTCATCGCGAGCGGGCTGAGGTGCTCCCGGGGTTCGTACCGCCAGCATGCAACCAAGGGGATTGACGTGAACAAGGGAGATCCGTCCGGTTCAAGCGCAAGCTTGTAGGACCTGCCAAGCCGATGAGGTGAGAAGGGTCTGATGACCGGGTGGAAGTCAGACTGACTGATAGTACTCGGAGGTCGGGAGAGCCGACTACATGGGGAAGCGGTCAGCGGTAGTTGAATTGTTCTTGGGCGACATGGGCTCCATTCAACGGGAGTCACGGCCTTCTATCCTAAGAGAAGATCAGCTGACCATGGAAACGAAACTTGAACAAATAGCAGTGAAAGCTCGGCGCGAGCCAAATCTTCGCTTCACCTCGTTGGCCCATCACATCACGCGCGACCGAGTGCAAAAGAATCTATTACAGATTCCGAAGCGCTCCGCCGCCGGGGTGGACGGACAGACGGTGGAGGCGGCGAGGGAGAGCTTCGACGGATGGATCGAGCCGATGCTCCAATCCATCCACCGACAGGGATATCGGGCGCCGAACATTCGGCGTGTCTATATCCCCAAGCCCGGTAAGACGGAGAAGCGCCCCCTCGGGGTTCCAACTGTCGCCGACCGGGCCCTCCAGCGCAGCACGGCTGAGGTGTTGTCCGCCATCTACGAGCAGGACTTCTTGCCCAGCTCGTTCGGCGGCAGGCCGAAGCTCAGCGCCCATCACGCCTTGGCGACCCTCAATGAGGTCATCGCCGGCGGCATGATCAGCTGGGTGTTGGAGGCGGACTTGAAGAACTTCTTCGGGAGTCTCGATCATGATTGGGTCCTCCGGTTTGTCGAACATCGAGTCGGTGATCCGCGCCTGATCAGCTTGATCCGGCGCTGGTTGAAAGCGGGTGTCTTGGAAGACGGAGCAGTGCATCCGAGCGAACAAGGAACGCCACAAGGCGGATCGATCAGTGTGCTTTTGAGCAACCTCTACCTTCATTACGTTCTCGACCTCTGGTTCGAACGCGTGGTGAAGGGTCGGTTGCGGGGCGAAGCCCGACTTTTGCGCTATATCGACGACTTTGTGATCTGCTTCCAATATCGATCGGACGCCATCCGCGTACAGGAGGCCCTGCGTCTTCGGTTGGGGAAGTTCGGCCTCACTCTAGAGCCGACCAAGACCAAGTTGGTCGAGTTTGGTCGGTTCGCGCAAAGACACGCGGGCAAACGCGGCAGAAACCGCCCGGAAACAATCTACTTTCTGGGGCTGACGCTCTATTGCACGCGAAACCAAAGAGGCAACTTCAAGGTTGGGATGCGTACCGAGAAATCTCGGCTAAAGCGCAGCCTCATGTCTCTGCAGGAGCTGATGCGGCGAATACGGCATTACAAGATCAGTGACCAGGCCGATGAAATCAACGTCGTCCTGCGCGGCCACTATGGCTATTACGGCGTCGCCGGAAATCTCCGGAGCCTCGTAAAAGTTTATCGGGCAGTGGAGCGTTACTGGCGCGGAATGCTGCGCAGCCGCAGCTGGGCAGGCCGACGCCTCACTTGGGACGCCTTCAACCAAATCAAAGAACGGACACCGTTGCTGAAGCCTAAGCTGCGCCTCCCTTATCGGGAGCTGCAGGCGCTTGCGGTGCTGTGAACCAACTGTCGAAGAGCGTCGGTGCGGGAAATCCGCACGCCACGTTCTGTGGGAACCGGGGGCGGGCGACCGCCTCCGGTGACCCGGTGGGCGGAGCCGCGAGGCTTCCCCCTATCCCGATTTTGCGGATAGGTCTGATGGGCACAGGGCGGACAATAGCGAAAGGCGCTCGCGAGACCTGTGGGCTGCCCCCGCTGGGGTAAGCCACAAGCCGTGGCCGCGGCTGACCCGTAGTGCCGCTACGACGCGGCGACCTTGGCCGCGTCGCGCAACGTGAAGCGGTCGCCGTCGCGGACCAGCGTGACATTGCGCTGGTGGAAGGCATCGAGCGTCGAGCGGTGGCCGATCGAAACCACCGTCGTGCCGGGCAGCCTTTCGGCAATCAGCCTGTACAGCGCGGCTTCCGCCGGCTCGTCGAGCGAGGCTGTCGCCTCGTCCAGGAACAGGAATTGCGGCGCATGCAGCAGCGCCCGCGCGATGCCGAGCCGCTGCTGCTCGCCGAGCGACAGCATCCGGTTCCAGTGCGCCTGTTCCTCGAGCCTCGCCGCGAGCTGCGGCAGTCCGACCGCGGTGAGGACCTCGCGGACCCGTCCCGCATCGAATTGCACGGCCTCGCCCGGATAGACGACGGCGTCATGCAGCGAGCCGATCGGCAGATAGGGACGTTGCGGCAGCATCATCAGGCTGGCATTGGCCGGGATCTCGACCGCGCCATCGCCGAACGGCCAGATGCCGGCCACGGCGCGGAACAGCGTCGACTTGCCGGCGCCGGAGGGGCCGGTCATCAGCGTGCGCTCGCCCTTGCGGAAGTCGAACCGGTCCGCGTTCAGCAGCGGCGTTCCGTCGGGCAGCCGCAGCACCAGGTCCTGCAGGCTGACGGCGCCGCCGCCCGGCGTCGGCGTGACATGAATTCGATCGTCGCGCTTGGCAAGGTTCGATGCCGCCGCGATCCCTGCCTCGAATCCATCGAGCCGGTTCACCACGGCCTGCCATTCGGCCAGTTGACGATAGATGGTGACGAAGTACGAGAACGCGCCCTGGACGTTCGAAAACGCCGATGCGGTCTGCATCATGCCGCCGAGCTGGATCTTTTGCGCAAAGTAGGCCGGCGCCACCAGCACATAGGGGAAGATCACCGAGGCCTGATTATAGCTCGCCGTGAACGCGGTGATCTTCTTGGTCCGGTTCATCAGGGCGATCCAGTTCTCCACCACCCGTCCGAAGCGAACGCGCAGGCGCTCGCGCTCGGCCGGTTCGCCCTGCAGCAGCGCGATCTGCTCGGAGTTCTCCCGCACGCGCACCAGGTTGAAGCGGAAATCGGCTTCATATTGCTGCTGCTTGAAATCGATGCCGACCAGCGGCCAGCCGATCAGATGGGTCAGCACGGTGCCGAGCGCCGAATAGATCAGCGCGCACCAGACAAGGTAGCCGGGAACTGAATATTCCGTACCGAACAGGTGCAGCGGTGCCTCATTGGAAAGGCCCCACAGCAGTGTGAGAAAGGACGCCAGCGTGACGACCGAGCTCAACAGGCCGAGGCCGAGCGTGAGCGTGCGATCGACGAACAGCTTGACGTCGTCGGTCATGCGCTGGTCGGGGTTGTCGGCAGCGTCGCCCTGGAGCTGCATCCGGTAGTGATTGGCCTGGCGCAGCCAGTCACCGAGATAGTGCGTCGTCATCCATTGCCGCCAGCGGATCTGCAGCCATTGATTGAGGTAGAGCTGGTAGACCGCCAGCAGGATGAAGAAGGCGACCAGGACGGAGAAATAGATGATCTCGCTGACGAAGGAGTCCCAATTGCGTTCCTGCAGCGCGTTGTAGAAGCGGTTGTTCCACTGCGTGAGCAGGACGTTGATGCCGACGATCGCGAGTTCGATCGCGATCACCGCGGCAAGCAACCCGCGGCCCGCCCATTTGTCCTCGGAGCTGAAATAAGGCGAGGCGATGCGCCACACGGTCGCGAGCGTCGAGCGAATGTTGTTCACAGATTATCGTCTCCGGGGAAGGGGCCGTAAAGGCCTGAAGAATCGGAACAATCGGGGTGATCCTCGACTAAAGTCGTAGGTCTGGCATGCAAGCGTTGGCTTGTCCCGGCAATCGAGTCAACCCTAGCATGAGGACAACGGCGAGGGGCGGGGGACCTTCGATTTTTCGCGAGGATGTGAGCGATCCTTACCGATCGTTCATTCGCGAGCCGGGGCTGCAGATTTTCCGACGGACTCCCGCAATCGCACCAGTCGCGCCTGCCCGCATGCAGGCCGGCGCGCTGCATAAAAATGTGGGAAGGATCCCGAGATGAACACCTGGAATCAAATCTACAACCCGCTGGGCCATGCGGCGCTGTCGACGGTCGCGGCCGCCATTCCCGTGGTCACGCTGCTGGTCCTGATCGCCAGCGGCAAGGTGAAGGCGCACATTGCCGCCATCATCGCCGTGATCGTGACCAACCTGATCACGATCTTCGTCTTCACCATGCCGGCCAACATGTCGATCCGCGCCACGCTGCTCGGCGTGATCACCGGGTTCTTCCCGATCGGCTGGATCGTGCTCAACGTCATCTTCCTCTACCAGGTCACGGTGAGGTGCGGGAAGTTCGAGCTGCTCAAGCGCGCGGTCGGCGGCGTCACCGAGGACCGGCGGTTGCAGCTGCTGTTGATCGCGTTCTCGTTCGGCGCCTTCTTCGAGGGCGCCTCCGGGTTCGGCACGCCGGTCGCGATCACCGGCGCAGTGCTGATCGGGCTCGGCTTCTCGCCGCTCGCCGCGTCCGGCCTGTCGCTGATCGCCAACACGGCACCCGTTGCCTACGGTGCGCTCGGCACGCCGATCCAGGGCCTCGCCTCGGTCACCGGCCTCGACCCCTACATCCTCGGCGCGATGGTCGGCCGGCAGCTGCCGCTGTTCTCGCTGATCGTGCCGTTCTGGGTGGTGTGGGCGTTTGCCGGCTGGCGCGGCATGAAGGAGGTATGGCCGGCGATCCTGGTCACCGGCGTGTCGTTTGCGGTCCCGCAATTCGTGATCTCGAACTACATCAATCCCTGGATCGTCGATATCGGCGCCTCGCTGATCTCGATGGGCGCACTGATCCTGTTCCTGAAGGTCTGGCAGCCGCGGCAGCTGTGGCTGTCGCCGGCGCTGCGCGGCCGCGATGAATCGGCGGCTACGATGGCCGCCGCACCGCCGCTCGACAAGACGCCGCTGACCCAGGGCGAAATGTGGAGCGCGCTGCTGCCGTGGATCATCGTCTGCATCCTGATGCTGATCTGGGGCAACGGTGCCTTCAAGGCCTGGGCGAACGCCAACTTCGTCTGGAACTATCCGGTCCCCGAGCTCGACAAGCTGATCTTCAAGGTGCCGCCGGTGGCTGCCAAGCCGACTCCGGAAGGCGCCGTGTTCGGCTTCACCTATCTGTCGTTCACCGGCACCGGCATGCTGATCGCCGCGATCATCTCGGGTCTGTTGATGGGCTTCTCACCGCTCAAGCTGATCGCCGAGTATGGCCGCACCATCCGCCTCTGCGCGATCTCGCTGATCACGATCTCGGCGATGCTGGCGATCGGCACGCTGACCCGGCTGTCCGGCGTCGACGCCACGCTCGGCCTCGCCTTCGCCGCGACCGGCGTGCTCTATCCCTTCTTCGGCACCTTGCTCGGCTGGCTGGGCGTGGCGCTGACCGGATCGGATACCGCATCGAACGTGCTGTTCGGCAATCTGCAGAAGATCACCTCCGAGCAGCTCGGCCTGTCGCCGATCCTGATGGCGGCGGCGAACTCCTCGGGCGGCGTGATGGGCAAGATGATCGACGCGCAATCGATCGTGGTCGCCTCGACCGCGACCAACTGGTACGGCCACGAGGGCTCGATCCTGCGCTACGTGTTCCTGCACTCGATCGTGCTGGCGTGCCTGGTCGGCCTGTTCGTGACCCTGCAGGCCTATGTCTATCCGTTCACGATGATGGTGCTGAAATAGCGCCGCGACGCGTCCGTCGAACCAGAAATCCCCGCGAGCGGACAGCTCGCGGGGATTTGCTTTTCAAGTTTTCTGACGATGCCAATCTGGCCAATCGCGTTCTGCTCCCATAGAAGGGGCGCGCAGTTGCGCGTCGCATTTCGAGGATTGGCATGATTTCGATGAGGCGATGTTTGAACGGCGGCATCGCCGCGTTGGCGCTGGTTGCCGCGGCTCTCGGCGCGGTTCCGGCGCGGGCCCAGGAGGAGTTCCCGTTCGGCTTCGTGATGACGCTCGATGCCGCGCGCATGCCGGGCTCCAAGCGGATTCCCTCGATCGAGGTCGGCGACAATGGCGAGGTGATCCTCGAGCTGTGGTGCGACGGCGGCAAGGGCCAGTTTTCGGTGGCCGGCAACACCATCGTCTTCGTTCCCGGCGCGATGGAGAACCGCACCTGCACGCCGGAGCGGGCGCAGGCGGACAAGGATCTGCTGGCGGCGCTCGGCGACATGACGGGCTGGCGACGGCACGGTGACGAAGTAACCTTCACCGGCAGCAAGTCGCTGCGTTTCGTGATCAACAGCAACTAAAGCGTTTTCGGGCGAAGCGGACGGCGGTTCGCGTCAAAACAACGCGTCAAGACAAAACGCTCAGGGCGTTGCGATCAGTCCGCTTGCGGTGGCGACGATCCAGCGGTTGCCCCAGCGCACGATGGAATCGACCCGTCCGAGGCCGGGGACGACGTCGCCGCGCGCGGCCATCTTGACGCCCTCGGGCCCCTCGAGCACGGCGGTGCCGTCGCGGACTTCGACCACCGACCATCCCGGGATGGTGCTCGGCCGCGTTTCCGGCGCCGCCGCCGGCGGCTGCTTCGGCCCCAACGCGGCGGCCTGTGCATTCAAGGTCGTCGGCGCGGCGCCCAAGGCGAGCGGGCGCGGGCCGGCCGGCGTGGTCCTCGGAATGCTGCCGGTGACGATGGGGTCGGCGTTGGACGCGGCCCGGCGCGGGCCCTCGTTCTTTCGGCTCGGCGCCACATCCGCAATGTGCGGGGCCGGCGCCTCCTTCTGGGCCACCGGCACCGGGGCGGGAGCCGCGAGGTCGTGCCAGTTGGCTCCGCCGGTCCATCCCAGCACGAAGCTTGCGGCCAGTGCCGTCGCCGCCAGTAGCGCGGTGCCGATGCGGTCGGCAAACGGCTCCCGCAGCAGCAGGGCTGCGTCGTGATTCTCGCCGGTGACATCCCAGAGGTCCGCCGTCTGTGCCGGCGAATGACCCTCCGGCACATCTGTTGGCCAGATGCTCGCAGCGCTGATCGGCTCGCGGTCTTGCATGACGTGACCTGTGTTCGATGGTGCGAAGCATGATCCTCGAAACTAAATCGAGCCTTAATTTTCGGTGACCGAACTGCGGCAGCACGAAGTCTTTTGGTCGCAGGCCCCCGTAGTTGCCCGGGTTTCTTCTGCATAAGCGGTCGATTCCGGACGTCGTCTCCGCAAAGCGGGTCGTCGCGGCGCGCGGGCGGGGCTATAGCGGTCGCATGCTCGATTTCGCCGCGCAATATGCAGCCTTTCAACGCCGCGATCCGGCGTGGGACGGCATCGTGTTCGTGGCAGTCAAGACCACCGGCGTGTATTGCCGCCCGGTCTGCCGGGCCCGCACGCCGCTCGCGTGCAATGTGCGGTTCTATGGCAGCGCCGCGTCGGCCGAGCGCGCCGGTTACAGGCCCTGCCTGCGCTGCCGTCCCGAGGCGGCGCCGTTCTGTCCGGCATGGAAGGGCACCAGGACCACCGTCGAGCGCGCCCTGGCGCTGATCGAGGCGGGCGCGCTCGACCGCGGCAGTGTCGAGGCGCTGGCGGGGCGGCTCGGTGTCGGCGCGCGGCATCTGTCGCGGCTGTTCGCCGAGCATCTCGATGCCTCGCCGCTCCAGGTCGCGCTGTCGCTGCGCGTGCAGCGCGCCAAGCGCCTGATCGACGGCAGCGAGCTGCCGCTTGCGTTGGTGGCGCAACACGCCGGCTTCTCCAGCGCGCGGCGCATGAATGCCGCATTCGCAAAACTCTACGGCCGCTCTGCCGCGTCGCTGCGGCGCAAGCGGCCGGCCGCCACGATGCAGCGAACCCCGATGGAGATCGGCAATGGCCAAGAGCTACGGTACCGTCAGTGCGGAACAGAAACTTGAGATGAGCGGTCTCGCATTCGTGCAGGGCCTCGCCAGCGGCGCATTGCCGCTCAACACCATCGCGCGGACACTCGGTTATGACGTCGCCGAGGCCGAGCGCGGCCGCGTCGTCGTAACGCTGGTGCCGACCGACGCGCATCTCAATCCGGCGGGCACCGTGCATGGCGGCCTCACCGCGACGCTGCTCGACAGCTGCATGGGGCTTGCGGTGCAGTCGACGCTCGATGCCGGCACCAGCCAGACCACGCTCGAGTTCAAGATCTCGCTGGTGCGTCCGATCACGCCCGACACCGGCCCGATCAGAGCGGAAGGCAATGTGCTCAATTGCGGCCGCCGCATCGGCACCGCCGAAGGCAGGGTCACCGACGAGCAGGGACGGCTGCTCGCCCACGGCACGACGACGTGCCTGATCTTCCCTTCTTGACGCCGAGCGCTCGGAGAGGCTGCGCCGGCATTGCATCGGGAGATCCGATACCGGCGCAGTAATATTGGAGTGCCTCCAGCAAGCTTACGGCTTAGAGATCTTCAAGTTCACCGCACCGATCGATTACGTTACCCGAACACGCATCAAGCGCGTTCGGGTAGTGATGATGCGATCGTCGATGGAGCCATGCACTCCGGCCGTTCAGCGTGGCCCCTCCGGATATCCCGGCATGTTGTTCCAGCCGGCAGGCAGCTCGCCGCCGGGCCGCGACGCGGCTCCGTCGCTTTCGGGCAAACGAATGAGGCCGAGCTGAAGCATGGCGGTGATCGCATCTTCCTGTCCGAGCTCCTCGGCGATCCGTCCGTCCTGCACACGCAGCACGGTGGTGCCGGCGAACGTCATCTTGCGGCCCGAGGCCGCCGGCAGCGAGCCGAGCCGGAAGTCGCTGAAGGCAGGTCCGGTGTGGGTGCCGCCGCCTTCCCAGCGGCCGACCACGAGGTCGCCCTCCGCGATGAGATCGCCGACGCCCCAGAAATTGAGATCCGGAAACGCGTCGCGAAATTCGGTCATGAACTTCATGACCGCGGCGCGGCCCTTCTTCGGTTCGTGCATCGGGTAATGCACGACAATGTCTGCTGTGGCGAGTTCGTTGATGATGCGCGGATTCCAGGGGTTGCCCCAGAACTCCTTGAACCACCGGCCGACGACGTCCTTGTTTTCCTCTGACATCTCTTCGTCTCCATTTGCGCGTTGCCGGTATCGCGGCCGGCGTTCTGTCGATGCGCGCAGTGAACATTTGGAGACGTGTGTCGTGCCACCCGATTTCAGATCGGGCGCTCGGTCGGCGTGCAAGCAAGATTCCACTGTGTCGATATGGCGCTTAGCACCGCTTCTCGATCGTCGTCGCGGAATCGGGAAGCGGGTGGTTCGCGGAACGCGAACGCAAGACCATCTTCGCGATCACACGGGAGAACATCATGCGCAACTTCGATGCGATCGCCGCGCTGCGCGGCGACGGACTTCGTCCCGAGCTGCGGGCGCTGCTCGATCGCGCTGCGATCGAGCCTCGTTCTGAATTGTTCGTCAGGAGCGACGGGATGCTTCAGTCCGGTCCGGACGCCACCCCGAAGACGGTGCGCGACAACGTCGTGCCGCTGAAGACGCGGGCGGCCTGAATCAGGAGAGCGGCGGCCTTACCGCCACACCGACTTGTCGGCGTCCCAGCGCTGGCCCTTGAACTCCTTGATCAGCGCATCGATCGCGCCGTTGTCGTCCCTGGTCTCGCTGCCTTCCTCGTCGTTGCTGGAATCGTCAGACAGATTCAGCTTGGCGCCGGCGCTGTCGTCCGATGTCGAGACGGTGGGGCTCGAGACCCACAGTATCAGCCGGTCAGAACTTCCGGGCTTGTCGGGCGAGACCAGGGCAGTGACCTCGTAATTCTGGGTGAGGCCGAGTGCCGGGTAAATCGTGCTGGGCCGCTTCAGCACCAGCTTGAGCTTGCCGGTGTTCGCATTCCACGTCGCTGAGGCGGGCTTTGCGGCAAGCGTCTTCGCCAGCACGCCCGCGATCGCGGTTGCCAGCTTGTCACGGTTGAGCTTGTCGCCGTCGCGCCAGTCGGCGGCGGCAAAACGGATGGTGCGGTCCATCTCGACCACACCGCTGGTCCAGCCGGCCGCGGTCACGCCGGGCGCCGATTTTGCCTTGGCGAGCAGCGCGCCGGCGTGCTCGGGATCGACGGTGAGGTTGATGGTCTGCTCGCCGGAGCGCATCGCATCGCAAGTCACCGCGAGGCTGGAGGTGCCGATCTCGACCGCCTCGCCCTTCAGGCTTTTGAGGAAGTCCGCCACCGCATCGAGCTTCACCCGCACACCGATCGATTCCGGCGAAACGTCGGTGAAATCCTTCGGCTGCGGCGTGATGCCGTCCTCGGTGGCCTGATTGTCCTGGAATTCCTTCTCGCTGAGATCGGAATTGTCCGTCGAGGCGACCTCGGTCACGGTCTGGCCGATCGTGATCTGGCCGCGGAACTCAAAACCGTCGCCGGTTTGCTTGCGGTTCAGCTTGACGGTGACCGGCTGCTTGTCGGCGACGCTCTGGGCGGTGCCGGAAAGTGTCTGGCCGCTGACGGTCAGGTTGGCGACGAAGCGGTCCTTGCGGTCGGAGCTCTTGTCAGCGGGATAGCAGACGTCGAGCACGGCCGCGGTCACGGTCTTGCCCTGGCGGGTTTCCTTCAGGACGACGTCGGCATTGCCGTCCATCAGGCCGTCGATCGAGGTGAAATAGCGTGTCTCGGGGCCACTGGCGGGCGCCGCCTTCGATTGCAGCTTCATCTGGGCGAGAGCAGGCGCCGAGGCGACGGCAAGACCGAGCAGCAGGAGCGGGAGCGCGCGCATACGATAAGTCCTCGAAGGGCAGAATCGGTTCCGTCGTAACTAGCAAACCTCCATGTCATTGGCCAAAAAAGAAGGCCGCCTAACGGCGGCCTCGCGCCGCGATCGCGGTCATGTGCGTTCGTCAGGTTCCTGGCCGCTCTCCAGCCGGCCGCGCAGCACCGTCACGACGCGGCCCACGGTCTCGAGGTCCTTCATCGACAGCCCGTCGGCGAGGCCGTTCACCCAGGGCAGCTGCAGGCGCATCGCCGCGTCGAAGCTTTGCCGCCCCTTGGCGGTCAGCACGACGAGCTGGGCGCGGCGGTGATGCGGGTTGGTTTCGAAGGCGACGAGCCCCTCCCGCTCGAGATCGTTGACGATCCGCTGCACGTTCTGTCTGGCAGCGCCGAGGTCGCGCGCCAGCCATGCGACCGGTTGCGGGCGCTCGGCGGCGACGATGGCACCGAGGATCTGCCAGCGCGCGCTGGTCAGCCCGAGCCCGGCCACCAGCCGGTCGCCTGATGTGAACAGCAGGCCGTTGAGCCTGAACAGGTCGGGAATCAGGGTGCTCAGGGCTTCGCCCGCCGGCGTTCGTTTTGCATTCGGCATTTGTCACCATATAAACGTATTGACATCATAATGTCAATTTATATATGTATCCATCATAACGGAATGACATCATAACACCATATAGAACGGAGCCGACCATGCCGCAGATGCGCCCCCTCGACCCCGCTTTCCCGATCGACCGCCAGCTCGCGGTCGATGCCACCAACGTCGTGCTCGTCAACCTCTTCACGCTCGATGCGGCCGACGAGGACACGTTTCTCAAGGCCTGGCAGGACGACGCCGCCATCATGAAGCGGCAGCCGGGCTTCATCTCGACCCAGCTGCACCGCGCGATCGGCGAGAGCCCGGTCTATCTGAACTACGCGGTCTGGGAATCGACCGCCGCCTTCCGCGCCGCGTTCATGAACCCCGAGTTCAGGGCCAAGCTCTCGGCCTATCCCGCCTCGGCGGTGGCCTCGCCGCACTTGTTCCAGAAGGTGGCGATCCCGGGCGTGTGCGTCGCGTAACGGACTGTCAGGCCGTCGCGTCAAGGATCGGTCAGCTGTGCACCAGCATGCCAACCCCAAGCGTGGCAGCAGCGGCCAGAAACGATATGTCCAGAAATCGCAGCGGCGCTTTTGGACGATGACCGGCAGAACCGGAAATGACGTAATAGAGCCCATAGCCCGCGCCGAGAACGACGAACGTCAGCGTTTGCTTGAGCCAGAACGTCAAGACGACCGCAAGATCATCGATGCTGTCCAGGGCATAGGCGCCTAACGCGAGCAACGTGCCGATCGCGTAGAACAGCACGAGCGTTGACGTCAGTGATTTGGCGTCGCGGGACATGCGATGATCCTTGCATCCCGATCGTAATCAAACTGCAAAAAAGAAGGCCGCCCGGAGGCGGCCTTCGATCTCGATGGGGATGTGGGAGGCTTAGAAGCCGCCCATGCCGCCCATCCCACCCATGCCGCCGCCGCCCGGCATTGCCGGCGCCGCGTCCTTCGGCAGTTCGGCGACCATGGCTTCGGTGGTCACGAGCAGGCCGGCCACGGAGGAGGCGTCCTGCAAGGCGGTGCGCACCACCTTGGCGGGGTCGATGATGCCCTTGTCGACCATGTCGACATAGTCCTCGGTCTGGGCGTCGAAGCCGAAGGTCTCCGACTTGTTCTCGAGGATCTTGCCGACCACGATCGAGCCCTCGACACCGGCGTTCTCCGAGATCTGGCGGACCGGAGCTTCGAGCGCCTTGAGCACGATGTTGATGCCGGCCTGGACGTCGGCATTCGGGTTGGTGAGCCGGCCGACCGCCTTCTTGGCGCGCAGCAGCGCGACGCCGCCGCCCGGCACGATGCCTTCCTGCACCGCGGCGCGGGTCGCGTTCAGCGCGTCCTCGACACGGTCCTTCTTCTCCTTGACCTCGACCTCGGTCGCACCGCCGACCTTGATGACGGCAACGCCGCCGGCGAGCTTGGCGAGGCGCTCCTGCAGCTTCTCACGGTCGTAGTCCGAGGTGGTCTCCTCGATCTGCGCCTTGATCTGGCCAACGCGGGCGTCGATGTCCTTCTTCTTGCCGGCGCCCTTGACGATCGTGGTGTTCTCCTTGTCGATCACGATCTTGCCGGCGCGGCCGAGCATGTTGATCGTGACGCTCTCGAGCTTCATGCCGAGGTCGTCGGAGATCAGCTGACCGCCGGTCAGGATCGCGATGTCCTCCAGCATCGCCTTGCGGCGATCGCCGAAGCCGGGGGCCTTGACGGCGGCGACCTTGAGCCCGCCGCGCAGGCGGTTGACGACCAGGGTCGCCAGCGCCTCGCCCTCGACGTCCTCGGCGAGGATCAAGAGCGGACGGCCCGACTGCACCACGGCTTCCAGCACCGGCAGCATGGACTGCAGGCCGGACAGCTTCTTCTCGTGCAGCAGGATGTAGGCATCCTCGAGCTCGGCGGTCATCTTCTCGGCGTTGGTGATGAAGTAGGGGCTGAGGTAGCCGCGGTCGAACTTCATGCCCTCGACGATATCGACCTCGGTCTCGAGCGACTTGTTCTCCTCGACGGTGATCACGCCCTCGTTGCCGACCTTCTGCATCGCCTGCGCGATCATCTTGCCGATCGCGGCATCGCCATTGGCCGAGATGGTGCCGACCTGGGCGACTTCGGACGAGGAGGCGACCGGCTTGGCGCGCTTCTCGATGTCCTTGATCACGGCCGCGACCGCGGTGTCGATACCGCGCTTCAGGTCCATCGGGTTCATGCCGGCGGCGACCGACTTGGCGCCCTCGCGCACGATGGCCTGCGCCAGCACGGTCGCGGTGGTGGTGCCGTCACCGGCGGTGTCGTTGGTCTTGGAAGCGACCTCGCGCAGCATCTGCGCACCCATGTTCTCGAACTTGTCGTCGAGCTCGATCTCCTTGGCGACGGTGACGCCGTCCTTGGTGATACGGGGAGCGCCGAAGCTCTTCTCGATGACGACGTTGCGGCCCTTCGGGCCGAGCGTCACCTTCACGGCGTTGGCGAGCACGTCGACACCGCGCAGCATGCGGTCGCGGGCCTCTCCGGCGAATTTTACGTCCTTGGCAGCCATTGATTTGAACTCCTGGAATGATTGGATGCGGTCGCCCGGCATCTGCGCCAGTCATTGTCGGGCGAAAGCACGAAGTGCGTCTTCGTGCCAGATGACCCGGCAATCCATCGTCCTTGCGAGAATCTTGCGAAGATTGATGGATGCCCGGATCAAGTCCGGGCATGACGGCGGAGGGAGTGGGCGTTCTCGAATTGGTCGTGGCGCTTACGCCAGCACGCCCATGATGTCGGACTCCTTCATGATCAGGAGTTCCTGGTTGTCGAGCTTGACCTCGGTGCCCGACCATTTGCCGAACAGCACGCGGTCGCCGACCTTGAGGTCGATCGGGATCAGCTTGCCGGCCTCGTCGCGGCCACCCGGGCCGACGGCGACGATCTCGCCCTGGGACGGCTTCTCCTTGGCCGAGTCGGGAATGATGATGCCGCCCTTGGACTTCTCCTCGGCATCGATACGCTTGACCACGACGCGGTCGTGCAGGGGGCGGAAGGTGGATTTAGCCATGACGTTCCCTCTTGGAGGCTCGGTTTCAGGTCCGGTTCATCGGGACCGGCGTTGGATGCCGGCCGGTCGGCGCTGGGCAGAACGCCCGGCGCTCTTAGCAATCGTGGTGCGAGAGTGCTAATTGTGGGCCGGGAAATATGGCTTGGCGCAGTTTCTGTCAAGCAAACGGGTTAAGGCCTTGGTGAGGCCAATATAGGATGGTGGACCAGAAACCAAATCGTAGCGATGACGTAATTTTGTCAGACGTCATTGCTCCGCCTTAAGTTTTACGCTTGGCTGCAGGACGGGTGCGGCCGGGACATAGTCGGGGGATGCATATGATCAGGTCACTCAACGCGCGATTGGTCGCACGGTTCGCGGCTGTTTCGGCGCTGACGACACTCTTGGCGGCGTGCGGCAGCATGAGCCTGCCGTCGTTGTCGTCGAACCCTGAGCCGGCGCCAGCCGAGCCGGGCGTAGCCCCCGAAATGCCCGCAAGCATTCGCGCCGACGAGATCGTCGGCCGCTGGGGTCTCGCCTCGTTCCAGAATCCCGCCGACCGCGCCCGCACCGAGGCCGCCGCGCGCGGCCAGTGCAAGCAGCCTTACGTGATCGGCGCCGGCCAGAACGGCGGCGTCATCATGCATCTGGCCGACCAGGCCACCCCGCAGGAACTGCGGCTGAAGGGTTCCCCGAGCGGCAAGAACTATATCGGCCCGCCAGGACCGACGCCCGGCGAGCAGGACCGCGAGATCGTCTCGTTCGACGGCCGCGTCATGATCACCCGCTTCGTCGACAAGGACGCCGGGGTCCGCTACGGCAACATGGTCTATGTCCGCTGCGCCCCGAGGGCGTAACGGCGGGACTTCGAGCGATCTGCCGACATAGCGCCGCATAGGCGGTGCATCTCTCCCCCTGTGGGAGAGGCCGGATTGCATCGCCAGATGCAATCCGGGTGAGGGGTCTCTCTTCGCGAGTGACCCTCTCGCGATCCGCGTGTGCGGCGACACCCATTCATCCGGCGCGCCATAGCTGATGCGAAGCATCGGCCCTCGACAGGGCGGCGGCCGCGAAGCCTCCTCCCGTTCAAAAGTCGTGACCCGCAAACGACCGTCTTATCGCCGCACGCCAACCCGATTGACGCCGCCATTCAAATTGCCGCCCGCATTGTGACGGACCGCGGCGCGCGCCACCGGACGAGGCCTGAGCACGACGCCCGCCCTCGCCACGCAACCCTGCGGGTAACCGACATACGTGCAGTAAACCACGGCCTTGGCCGGCGCTGGCGTGAGAGCGACAGCTGCAAACCCCAACATGAGGCTGGCCGCAATCCCCGTAACTGTCACTGACCTGGTGGAAAGAATGCTCGTCCGATGCATGGTGATCCTCCTCATCGCAGGCGAACCGAAAGGTGCGGAGCCGCTTCGGATGCGTCCCAACATATGAGTTGCAAGCGTCAGGTGATGTTGACGCAGATCAACACTGGACGTGTCCCGTCGCCATGCGAGATCGCTGCTTCTCCACGAAGTCAAAGGGCGGCTCGTTGAGCCGCCCTCTGCGATGCCGTTGCGCCGGCGCCGACGTCACTGACAGACGTACATGCGGCCGTCAGCCATCTTGGTCATTGTGCCAGGCTCGCAGCCGATGCCATTGGCTGCCTTGTACTCCGTCCATCCGGCGTATCCGTAATACGGACTGATCCTTTGGTAGGCTCGTGCCGGATAGTAGGGCTGGCCAAAGTAGGGATCCGTCTGGGCCGCATACGAATTGGTCCAATCGTTTGTGCCCCAGCCCGAATAGGCCGGCGCGGTAGCGGCTGCCGTGGCGACCGCCGCCGTAGCGGCGATCCCCGCGCCGTATCCATACGCGGCGCGCCGGGTTTGGCGACGCGCAACGCCCGCGACGCTCACGGGCGTCAGCGGTCGGCCCACACGCGCCTGGGCGCTTTCGACTGAAGCCGAAATGCCGCCCTGCTCAGACCAGGTGATGGAGAACAGTGTCGCACAAGCGAAAGTCGAAAGCGCAATTGCAGTATTCCTGACAATTCCTTGCGTCATGTTCAATCTCCAGTGTTGAGTACTCCAGTGGCTCCCCCCAAAATCAGTGATCCGATAACAAGGCGGACGCGGTCAGCGCGAATGAAAGAAACCCGCCGCTGATCGTCACAGCTAAAAAAGGCGGCCTCGCGCGTCAGCAGCGTGCGAGGGATGGCAGTTCGCCCTCGTTGGATACGCCCGGCGAGCGGCCGCGAACCTGTGATGGTGTGATGAGTGGACGTGAAGCCCTGCGCGGGGACGACCGGATTTAATCCGGAAGTCCGATCCAACCGGCACCCAATGTTGGCTCCCGGCATACGCATGAGAATTTCCCCTCACGCACAGTATGCGTCAGCGACGCCAAGGCTGCCAGTAGATTTCCAATTGTCGCAATTGGCACAAACTGCATGTGGTGGCTGCGATTCGGGTGGTTCGTCCATCTCGGGTGACCCGCTGCGAGCGTGAAACCATCGCTCAAACAAAAACGCCGGCCCTCGAGGCCAGCGTTTTGTATTCTCAAGTTGCGATCGCTCAGTTGAACATCGCGTCGATGTCGTCCTGCGAGGCGTGGCCGGCGTCGCCGTCGAGCTTCGGGCCGTTGAGCAGGCGGGCATCGCCCTCGCGGATGTCGACGATCGCCGGAACGTGCGACTTGATGGCGTCGACGCCGCCCCAGATGTTCATCATCTCGTTGATGTGCTGTTCGATGAACTTCATCGTCTGCATCACCTTGCTGATGCGCTGGCCGGTGAGGTCCTGGAAGTTGCAGGCCTCGAAGATCGAGACCACGCGCTCCTGAATATCTTCGCTGAGCCGCTTCTGCTGGTCGGGCGTGACGTTGTTCGCGAGCGCGGTCGCGGCCTGGTCGATCGCCTCCACCGCCTCGAGGATCTGCTGGGTCGCCTGTTCGGTGCCGCCGACCACGGCGCCGAGCTCGCCATTGACCTTGGCCATCTCCTCGCCGTTGAAGCTCTTGCCGTGCAGCACGGCGATCTCGCGCTTGGTGCGGCTGATCGCGTCGTGGATCAGGTCGAGCTCGACCTTGAGCTTCTCGCACTGTTCGACCTGCGCGCGGTAGGTCTCGAGCAGCGCGTGGGTCTCAGCGACTTCGCGGGCGACCGCGGCATCGACGCTGTCGCCGGTGCGCTGTGCCGGTGCTGCGGCCATCTGGGCGCGGATCGAGCGAAGCTCGGCCATGATCTCGCGATGCATCGGACCGAGATCGGCGCCGCTGGAAACATCCGGCTCCGGCATCACAACCTCGCCCATCGCCTGCTCGACACGAAAACGCTTGCGCTTCACTGACATGATTTCATTCCCGCCCCTTCACTGAAGTCCGTTCTAGACAGAGCGGATTTAACGTCAGGTTCACGCCGGAACTGTTTGCGCTCATAGCGCGCAACGGCCGCGCTACCGGCGATTAACCATGTCGCCGCGCCGTTCACGCAAAATAAACGCTGTCAGGGAAAACCGCGCTCCATTGCCGACGTGGTGAATCGAAACGGCCGATCCGTTTACCAAACCGATGCGGTTTTCATTGCCTATTGACCACGTGCAATGGCGCAAAGTCGGCGCCCTCGCGCATCACGTCACGACGAAACCAGTACAGAGTACGTCGATGTTCAGGAAAACCACGCTTGCGCTGCTCGCCGGCGCGTCTTCTCTTATTGCCGTTCCCCATCACGCCATGGCGATCGACGCGGCAGCGCCCGCCGGGCCCGCCGTCATCTATGCCAATCAGGGCGCTCCGCAGCCGCCGATGCGCACCGCCTATGTGCAGCCGCAGCGCTCCAACATGGGCGGCGGCTTCATCGAATTCCTGTTCGGCGATGCGCCGTCGTCGCAGGGGTATTCGCCGCAGCCGATGTATCAGCAGCAGCCCGGCTATTACGGCAACCGTCAGCTGCCGCCGATGGATCCGCAGCAGCAGATGCTCCGGCAGCAGGAGGAGGCCGCGGGCGATCCGGCGCAGCGTCCGTTCGATCCGAGATACGAAAAGCAGCTGGTCGACTATTCCGGCAAGGAAGGCGCCGGCACCATCGTCGTCGATACGCCGAACAAGTTTCTCTATCTGGTGCAGGGCGACGGCCGCGCGCTGCGCTACGGCATCGGCGTCGGCCGGCCCGGCTTCACCTGGGCCGGCGTGAAGACGATCTCGGCGAAGAAGGAGTGGCCGGCCTGGACGCCGCCGCCGGAAATGCTGGCGCGCCGTCCCGACCTGCCGCGGCACATGGAAGGCGGCCCGGAAAATCCGCTCGGCGCCCGCGCGATGTATCTGGGCTCTTCGCTCTACCGCATCCACGGATCCAACGAGCCCTGGACGATCGGCACCAACGTCTCGTCCGGCTGCATCCGGATGCGCAACGAGGACGTCATCGACCTCTACGGCCGCGTCAATGTCGGGGCCAAGGTCGTCGTGATGTGAGATGCCTGTCTTTGTAGCCCGGATGGAGCGAAGCGAAATCCGGGACGGTCTTCACCGCGGATAGAGTTGCCCCGGATTGCGCTTCGCTTCATCCGGGCTACGAATTGATCAAACTAAAACGGCCGCTCGATGAGAGCGGCCGTTCGCGTTCGTGCGATACGCACACACTTACGCGTAGTTGCTGTCGTCGCCGTCGCCGCCACCATCGAAGCCGTCGTCATCATTGTCGAAGTCGTCGGCGTCTTGATCATCGTCACTGTCCCGGTCGGCCTGCGCCTGGTCGAACGCGCCGGCGCGCGAGCCGCTGTCGCGGTTGGAGCCGACATCGTTGATCCCGGCGTCACGGGCGAGGTCGCTCGACGACTGGTCACCGCCCCACGGGCGTGAACCGCCGCCGAGGCCGCCGGCATCGGCCATCGACTGGTGGCTGCCGCCACCCATCATGCCACGGATGCTGGAGAGCAACAGTCCGCCGCCGACCACGCCGGCCGCGGCCGCCGCTGCGGTGCCGAGGAACGAACCGCCGCCGCCACCGGGAGCGCCACCGCCGAACGCCGGCGGCTGCGGGCCGCCATAGCCCTGGCCGTAGGATTGCGCGGGCTGGCCGTAAGGCTGGCCATAGCCGCCGCCGGCCTGCTGCATCGCCTGGCCCGAGTTCCAGACCGGGCGGCCGCCCGGATCGCGGCCGCCCATGTCGGGCGCCCGCACCGGCGGCACCGAACCATGCTGCTGGCCCTGTCCGCCGAAGATCGCATCGCGCATCGAATCGAGGAAACCGCCGCCCTGCTGCTGGGCTCCCTGCTGCTGGCCGACCGCGGCCTCGAGTTCCTGGATCCGGTCATGGGCGCGCTTCAGCGCCTCGTCCTGAACCAGCGCGGTCTGCACCAGCGCGTAGACCGCATTCGGCGCGCCGCGCAGGCCCTGCACGATCGCGGACATGGCCTCGCCGTCGCGCGGGGCATTCTCCAGCTTGGCGAGCCGGTCGAAGAGATCGTCGATCAGTTGGCGTTCTTGCGGTGTCATGGCGTTCTCCATCGCGCCGATCGAATCGGTGCGTCCGGGATGTAGGACTGGGTTTGTGGCGCAAGGAGTGGGGGCCAGAATTAAATTTATGTATGCGACAATACGACCGGCGGTTTTTGGTGAACCTGAAGCGTTTTCGAGCGAAGCCAGCCCCGCACTTGATGCGGGGTGGGGACCGGTTCAGGCCAGTGTAACTTTATTCAGGGCCAGCAGCGCGGGGAAATCGTCGCCTGCCAGATAGGCATGCTCGGTCTCGCGCTGCGTCGTCAGCGGGTCGAGGCTCTTCAGCGTTTCATCGACAAAACCGGGATGGCACATCACGAGCCCGTCCTCCGGCATGCCCTCGAGGAAGCCCTGCATCAGCGCCGCGAAATCATTGCCGCGCGTAAAATCATAGGCGCCGGCGAAGGCCGGATTGAACCGCAGGCCCGCTCGCTGTGCCTTGATCCGGAATTGCGTGCTGAGCACGTTCAGCACCAGCGCCTTCGGCGCCGCCAGCTGGCGCGCCAGCGGGCCTTCGCGTCCGCACTGCCGCACCCAGGCATCGGGCGCGCGCTCCTTGACGGCGCGCAGGAAGCCGTCGCGCACCTGCGGGAACAGCTGCGCGTGCTGATGACCGTCGACGAAGTCGGGTGCGCGGCCGAACAGATCATGGAAGGCGTCGAGCTGCGCCAGCACCTCGGCATGGACCAGTTCGGCGTCGAGCCGATGCATCAGCCCGGCGCGCAGCAGCCGTGGGAAGGGCAGGAACATGTCGCCGTCGAGCGGGCGGAAATGCATCGTCAGCGGCCGGAACGGCGCGGTCAGCGTCACATGCAGCCCGATCGCACAGCGCGGGCTGTTCGCCACCGACGCCGTGAGCGCGGCAGCTGCCTCGCGGCCGATCGCCGGCGCCACCATCATCACCGACGTCGCGTTGAGGCGCCCGCGCTCGATCAGATCGCGGATCGCGCGATTGACGCCGTCGCTCAAGCCATAATCGTCAGCACACAGCCAGATCCGGCGCGGCGTATCGGTGTTCATTCCGCGGCGGTCCGCTCGGAGGCATTTTGCGCTGCGCCGCCGTCGGCGTGCTTCTCGGTGTGCTCGGCGACGAAGTAGATCGGCCGCGCCTTCAGCTCGGAGAGGATCTTGCCGATATATTCGCCGACGATGCCGATCATGATCAGCTGCACGCCGCCAATCGTCATCATGCCGATCATCAGCGACGGATAGCCGGGGACCTGCTTGCCGGTGGTCAACACTTCCCACAGGATCGAGAGGCCGAACAGGAACGCCGCGCCGGCGAGCAGCGCGCCGAGCAGGCTGGCAAAGCGCAGCGGCGCCACCGAGAACGAGGTCAGGCCCTCGATCGACAGGCCGATCAGCCGGCCGGCATTGAAGGTGGTGACGCCGTGCGCGCGCGGCGCCGGCTCGTAGTCGACGCGGATCTGCCGGAAGCCGATCCAGCTGGCGAGGCCCTTGAAGAAGCGGTTGCGCTCCGGCAATTGCCGGAGGGCCGCGGCCGCGCGCGGCGACAGCAGGCGGAAGTCACCGGCATCCTCCGGGATCTGCTGCCGGGCGCCCCAGTTGATCAGCGCGTAGAAGCCGCGCACGGCCAGCCGCCGTGCGGCCGATTCATTGTCGCGATGCGCCTTCGCCGTGTAGACCACGTCGTAGCCGTCATCGATCCAGTGTGCGACCAGTTGCTCCACGAGCGTCGGCGGATGCTGGCCGTCGCCGTCCATGAACAGCACCGCGCCGCGGCGGGCATGGTCGAGGCCGGCCATCAGCGCCGCCTCCTTGCCGAAATTGCGCGACAGCGACACCACCTGCAGGTCGAGCCCGTCAGCGGGCAGGCCGCGCGCGATCGTCAGCGTGTTGTCCGCGCTGCCGTCATCGACATAGATCACCTCGCAGGCGAGGCCGTAGCGGGCGCGCAGCGTCTTGGTGAGGTCGATCAGCCGCTCATGCAGCGCCGCAAGCCCGGCCGCCTCGTTGCAGACGGGCACGACGATCGACAGACCCTGCGCGGCGGCGGTCTTGGCGGTCGTGGTCAGGCTGGAAACGTCAGAGCCCAGCATCATCGGTCAGGTTCCAGAACTAGAGCGTCTTCGAGCGAAATGGCCTTCCGCCTCGCGCAAGGAAAACGCGTCAAAACGAGAGATCCCTCGAACACAATATGGTACCGCAGGGCAGCTGTCGCCAACATGAACGGCGTGGCCGCCTCATTGTCGCAGGAACGCCTCAAGCCGGGCGAACAGCGGGTTCTCGCGATCGAACACATAGTCCAGCGATACCACCGACACGGTTTCGGCGCCGTGCTCGCGCAGGAAGCTGCCGAGCGCGTAGAGCTTGCCCGGTGGGCAGTGCAGCGTAAGCATGCCCGACGAGGTCGGGCCGCCGAACGGGGCGACGACGCCGAAACGGTTATGCGCCTCCGACAGCAGCGCATCGTTGCAGCCGGCGAAGCGGGTGCGGACCTCGCGATACTTGCTGGCGCGGGCGCGCGCCGCGATGTGGTCGAGGATGACGCGCGCGGTCTCGCGGGCGCCGGTCGACCAGTCGGCATCCCGCGACGCAACGAGGTTGGCCTGGCTGCGCAGCATGACGCCGTCGTCGAGCACCTTGAGCCCGTTGGCGGTGAGCGTCGCCCCTGTCGTCGTGATGTCGACGATCAGTTCGGCGGTGCCGGCGGCAGGCGCGCCCTCGGTGGCGCCGGCGCTTTCGACGATGCGGTAGTCGCCGACGCCGTGCCTGGCGAAGAAGCCGCGCGTCAGATTGATGTATTTGGTGGCCACCCGCATGCGGTGATTGTGCTGCTCGCGGAAGCCGGAGGCGACGTCGTCGAGATCGGCCATGGTGCGGACGTCGATCCAGGCCTGCGGCACCGCGACCACGACATTGGCATAGCCGAAGCCGAGGCCTTCGATCATCAGCACGCGCTTGTCGGCATCGGGAATGCTCTCGCGCACCAGGTCCTCGCCGGTGACGCCGAGATGCACCGAGCCGCGAGCCAGATTGGCCGCGATCTCGCTCGCCGAGAGATAGGCGATCTCGACATTGTCGACGCCGGCGATGGTGCCGCGATAGTCGCGGGCGCCGCCGGCCTTCGACAAGGTCAGCCCGGCGCGGGCGAAGAAGCTTTCGGCGTTTTCCTGCAGCCGCCCCTTGGAGGGAACGGCGACGACGAAGGGCGTGCTCATTGGGCGCCTCCGAAGGAGGTGGCCTGGCCATGCCGGGTCATCGCCTCGATCCAGACCGAGAAGCCGACCGCGGGGATCGGGCTCGCCGAGCCGAGCTGCGTCATCAGCCCGTCATAGCGCCCGCCGGCGACCAGCGGCTCGGCGCCGTTGCCCTTGGCGTGCAGTTCGAACTCGAAGCCGGTGTAATAGTCGAGGCCGCGGCCGAACGCGGTGGAGAACCGGGCCTTTCGGATGTCGATGCCGCGCGCGGCCATGAAGCCGATCCGGCTCTCGAGCTGGTCGATCGCGGCGGCAAGATTGAGCTTGGCGTCGGAGGCAAGCGCGCGCAGTTGCGCGACCGCGTCGTCGGGATCGCCCGCGATCGCCAGGAAGCGCTTGATGGTCGCGACCGCGTCGCGCGGCAGCGCGCCGCCCTTCAGTGTCGATTGCTCGAGGAAACGGTCGGCGATCTCGGCGACCGTGCGGCCGCCGACATTGGTGGTGCCGGCGATCGACATCAGATCGGTGACCAGCGCCAGCGCCGCCTTGCGGTCGGAGCCGGCCAGCGCAGCGAGCACGCCCTCATATTCGTTGCGGCCCGGCGCGGTCTTGAGCGTCAGCTGCTCGATGTCGTCGGTCAGCGAGACCTTGCGGTTGAAGTCCTTGATCAGGCGGCGCCGCCACACCGGATAGAGGTCGAGCGCATCGATCAGCGCGTTGAACAGCGCGACGTCGCCGGTGCGGATCTCGACGTCCTTCAACCCGAACGCCGTGGTCGCCTCCAGCGCCAGCGCCAGCATCTCGGCGTCGGCCGCGGCGCGATCCTGCCGCCCGAACGATTCGATGCCGGCCTGCAGGAACTGGCTCGGCGCACCGCCGCGATAGCGGAACACCGGGCCGAGATAGCTGAAGCCGGCGGGCTGGCCGGCGCGGGCGGAGGCGAGGTAATCGCGCGCCACCGGGATCGTGAGGTCCGGGCGCAGGCAGAGCTCCTCGCCGCTCGGGTCCGTCGTCAGGTAAAGGCTCTTGCGGATGTCCTCGCCGGAGAGATCGAGGAAGGGCTCGGCCGGCTGCAGGATCGCGGGCTCGGACCTCTGATAGCCGGCCTGCGCGAACGAGGCCAGCAGCGCATCCGCCCAGACGGCGGATCCGGCGGCGGATCGTGGTGCGGCAGCTTCGGTCATCTCGACGTCCAATAGGTCCGGATTCGGTTCCGGTGGGGGTTCCAAGGGTGGTTCGGGGCAGCCCTTACCATGGCCGGATCGGGGTTTCGACAGCGATCGGCCAAGTGGCTTAATGATTGCGTGCGTTAACGATTTTACGACGGCTTGGCTAGGGGCAGATGTTCCCCACAACCGGGTGGCCGTAGCCCGGATGAAGCGCAGCGAAATCCGGGGCATCTCGCGCCGCCGAGAGGCTTTCCCGGATGGCGCTACGCTTCATCCGGGCTACGCAGAACGCCAATCCCCCAGTGCGGCTTGCACCAGTGCCAGCGCGGCGACGGCGGCGGTGTCGGCGCGCAGGATGCGCGGGCCGAGGGCGAGGCGGAGGATGGCGGGCTGGCGCAGCAGCAGCGCGCGCTCTTCCTCGGCGAAGCCGCCTTCCGGGCCGATCAGGACATCGATGCCGGCGTTCGCGGCCGTTGCCGCCTGCAGCGCCCGCACCGGGCTTTCGACCTCGGCGGCCTCGTCGCAGAACACCAGCAGCCGCGCCGGATCGCGCCCCGCCAGGAAACGTTCGAGGGGGAGGGGATCGGCGACCTCGGCGAGCGAGATGATGCCGCATTGCTCGGCCGCCTCGACCACATTGGCGCGCATCCGCTCGCCGTTGACCCGCGACACCTGGGTGAAGCGTGTCAGCACCGGCACCAGCCGCGCGGCGCCCATCTCGACGGCCTTCTGCACCATGTAGTCGAGCCGCGCATGCTTCAGCGGCGCGAACACATAGCTGACATCGGGCGGGCGGTCCTGCGCGCGGGTCTGCGCTGATACCGTCAGCATGTCGGCCCGCTTGCGGCCGGAAATCTCGGCGCGCCATTCGCCGTCACGCCCGTTGAACACCAGCACGCTGTCGCCGGCGTTAAGCCGCAGCACGTTGCCGAGATAGTTGCTCTGGTCGCGTGCGAGCGGAACGGTTGCGCCGGCGCCGAGCGGGGCATCGACAAACAGGCGGGGGCTGCGAAAATCGTGTTCAGGCATGTCCGAGGCGGCTTCATTGCGGTGTGGCAAGTTTACCAAACGATGCGACACCGTAGTCCCGCGGACTCGTCAGGAACTCGCCGGCCGGGTAGTAAGGAGGCGTCGATATATTGCTTCAGTCACCAAGTCATTTCTTTAGTCCAAAGGGGCCGCTTGCACGCAGCCCCTTTTGCTTTTCAGTCGCCCGTGCGCGGCATCGGGCCGTTAATCCAAACCGAGGCCTTGCCGAAAATCGCGTTCAGGCAAATTTGATGGTCCGGTTTTACCGCCGTTCGTAGCCTAAAGGCTTAGAATCGGGGAACAATTTAATGTGGCCGGTGTGGCCCTACGCCGCGCTGTCGCCCAAATCGACGGGTTGTTAAGGCCTCACAGGAATCGTAAAACGCCCCCAAAATTCGTTGCTTCGTTTTTGTTGCGCTGGGGTTGCCTGGACCTTTTGCCGGAGAAACACCCTCGATGATCCGCCGACTGATCGTGCTGACCGTTGCCGCGACCGCCCTGTCCGTGGGGCAAGCCGCCGCGCAGAGCGCCTTTCCGGCCCCGTTGCCTAATCAGGCCGGTAAGGCCGGCACCGCGTCCGACCCCGCGTTTCCGCCGGTCAATGGCATGCGTCCAAGCCAGGCCGGAACCGCCTCGGATTCCGCATTCCCGCCGGTCAACGGCGCGCCGGCGGCCAGGGTCGGTGCCACGCCGTCGGCATTTCCGAGCAGTGGCGCGGCCCCCATCGCCGGTGGCGGGCTGTCGTCGCCGCCCCCGCCGGGTGCGGGTGGTGGTGGTGCCGCCGACGCCTGCATGAAGAATTTCACGCCGCTGCGTGAGGATGCGGAGAAGCGCGGCAAGGCGATCAAGGCGGCGAGCGATCGCCACGCCAGCCCCCAGGAGGCTTGCAAGCTGATCGGCAATTACAGCCAGGCCGAGATCAAGATGATCAAATATGTCGACACCAACGCGCAGAAGTGCGGAATTCCGCCGCAGATCGCCGACCAGCTCAAGGCCGGACACAAGAATACCGAAGCGCTGCTGAAGAAGGTCTGCAATGTCGCGGAGCAGGCGGCGGCGCAGCCGCGTGGGCCTGCCGGGCCGACCTTGAGCGACGTGCTCGGCTCGTCCGCCTCGCTGCCGGAAGCGACGCCGACCAAGAAGGGCGGCAGCACCTTCGATACGCTGAACGGCAACGTCCTCACCCGTTGATGGATCACCCATGAGCGATGTCTCCACCCGCGTTGCCGATTCCACAGGCAACTGGGTGGATACCCATGCGCCGGTCTGGTCGCGGCCCTATCTGCGGCTTGCGCGCTACGACCGGCCGATCGGCTCCTGGCTGCTGTTGATGCCGTGCTGGTGGTCGGCGGCGCTTGCCGCCGGCGTCGCGCATGACGTGCGCTCGCTGCCGCTCGTGGTCCTGCTGTTCTTCATCGGCGCCTTCGTGATGCGCGGCGCCGGCTGCACCTGGAACGACATCACCGATCGCGATCTCGACGCCAAGGTCGAACGCACGCGGTCGCGGCCGATCCCGGCGGGGCAGGTCACGGTGACGCAGGCGGTGGTCTTCATGGTCCTGCAGGCGCTGATCGGGCTTCTCGTGCTGCTGCAGTTCAACCGCTTCGCTGTCATGACCGGCATCGCCTCGCTTCTGATCGTCGCGATCTACCCGTTCATGAAGCGGATCACCTGGTGGCCGCAGGTCGTGCTCGGCCTCGCCTTCTCCTACGGCGCGCTGATGGGATTTGCGGTGACGCTCGCGCGCATCGATCTGGCCGCGATTGCGCTCTACGCCGGATCGATCGCCTGGGTGATCGCCTACGACACCATCTACGCCCATCAGGACGCCGAGGATGATGCGCTGATCGGCGTCAAATCCACCGCGCGCCTGTTCGGTGCACGCACCCATCGTGCGCTGGTGATATTCTATGGTCTCGCCGTGCTCTTGATCGGCGTGGCGTTCGCGCTTGCGGGGGCGCGCTGGCCGGCCTGGATTGGGCTAGCGGCGTTCGCGCTGCATCTCGCCTGGCAGGTCCGGCGGCTCGACATCAGCGATGGCGCGCTCTGCCTGCGCATCTTCAAGTCCAACCGCGACGCCGGCTTCATCCTGTTCGCGAGCCTGGTCGTCGACGCGGTGCTGCAGGCAGCGTAGCCGCGCTCCCTCACGCGGATGTCTGACTCACCGGCCGAACCACACATTCGTGTCGTCCCTGCGAAAGCAGGGACCCATAACCACCAACATTCATTGTTGAGCGAGGCTGGAACGACAAGTCGCGTCTCCACAACGTCGGCTGCGGCGTATGGGTCCCTGCTTTCGCAGGGACGACAGCGGTTGTGAGGCGAGCTGTGTACGAAGAAACGATAAAACTAATTCCGCGCGATGATCTCGCGTTCGCCGCGATGCACGCTGGTGCCGTGGAGCCGGAAGCCCGCGCGGCGGCGGACCAGGAATTTCGGCCTCCGCGCGCGGATCGCGTTGCGGCGGCGACGGCGCGGGGAGGGCGTCCGCGGCGCCGGCTCGGTCAGTTGCGGAAGACGGAAGATGTCGCTCCACATCTGCCAGGCGGAGCTGATCTCTTCGGCATCCGAACTGGAGCCGAGCGGAATGCTGAGCGCGGGATCGCGGTGAACCAGCACCAGCATCTGCGCGTCGTCGATCCCGCGCACCGCGACGCCGAGAAAGTCGCTGACGCGAACATTGACCGCCATCCGCATGCCGAGAACGGCACGGCGCAGCACGACATGTTCGCGATGAAGCTCGACCTGCCGCATGCCGCCATCCGCGCGCGCGTCCTGCGCGTGGAAGCTGAGCGGAAGGGAAAGAGGGTCGAGCCGCAATGCGCAGCTCGACCCGGCGGAATTGATTCCGCTTGTTGGTGTTTGACGCCTCAAAGCTCTGTCTCCCCGCCGGGATTTTGTTCCCGGTCGTTGTGTGAGAGCCTAGCCGAGCGATGTCCGTTCCCCCTTAAAAAGCCTGGTTAATCCCTCCTCACCTCGTGCCATGATTGACAAGAGGTTGGCCCGCATGATTGACGAAGCCTTGTCCCGATCACTCAAATCTTTGTTGCCTGCCGGTGCAAAGTGCTTGAAATCCCTGTGAAACCGACACATCTGGTGGATCTGTCGACCTCGTTCCCGGCCCCCCTCAATCCGCAGGAATTCGTTCGTGAACTCTTCACCATCTGCATCGCGACACGGCGATACCTCCGATCTGTTTGACCAATCGGGCCTGAGCGACCTCGCGCAGCGCCTGGTCGATGCCGCAAAGCGCGCGGGCGCCGATGCGGCCGATGCCATCGCGGTGCGCGGCGTCTCGCAGGGCGTCGAGGTGCGCGACGGCCGCGTCGAGGAAACCGAGCGCTCCGAAGGCGATGACGTCGGCCTGCGGGTGTTCGTCGGCCAACGCCAGGCGGTGGTGTCGACCAATGACGTCAGCGGCGACGGGGTCGCCAAGCTTGCCGAGCGTGCGGTCGCGATGGCGCGCGTGGCGCCGGACGACAAATATGTCGGTCTCGCCGATCCGGCGCTCCACGCCCGCGATTTCCCCGATCTCGATCTGCTCGATCGCAAGGTTCCGAGCACGGCCGAACTGGAGCAGCGCGCGATCGAGGCGGAGGCTGCGGCGCTCGCGGTCAAGGGTGTCACCAAGTCCGGCGGCGCGTCGGCCTCGACCGGGATCGGCGGCATGGTGCTGGTGACGTCGACCGGCTTCCACGGTTCTTATCTGCGCTCCAGCCACGGCATCTCGACGACGGCGATTTCCGGTGAGGGCACCGGCATGGAGCGCGACTACGATTTCACCAGCGCGCCGCATGCCTCCGATCTCGATTCACCTGCCACCGTCGGCCGCAAGGCCGGCGAGCGCGCGGTGGCGCGGGGCAATCCGCGCAAAGTCGAGACCTGCAAGGTGCCGGTGGTGTTCGATCCGCGGGTCGCCGGCTCGATCGTCGGCCATCTGGTCGGCGCCATCAACGGCGCCTCGATCGCGCGCAAGACCAGCTTCCTGAAGGACAAGCTCGGCGAGCAGCTGTTCTCCAGGGACATCCGCATCATCGACGATCCCTTGCGCGTGCGTGGCCTGCGCTCGCAGACCTTCGATGCCGAGGGCGTCAGGGTGAAGAAGACGGCGCTGATCGATGCGGGCGTGCTCACCACCTGGGTGCTGGATTCGGCGACCGCGCGCGAGCTCGGCCTGGTGACGACCGGGCATGCGCATCGCGGCGTGTCGTCCTCGCCGTCGCCCGGAACGTATAATCTGCATCTCGAGCCCGGTGCGGTGACGCCGAAGGAGCTGATCTCCGACATCAAGCAGGGCTTCTATGTCACCGACCTGATCGGCTCCGGCGTCAACGGCGTGACCGGCGATTACAGCCGCGGCGCGTCCGGCTTCTGGATCGAGAACGGCGAGATCACCTATCCGGTCAGCGAAGTGACCATCGCCGGCCATCTGCTGCCGATGTTCAAGTCGCTGGTCGCCGCCAACGATCTGGAATTCCGCTACGGCGTCAATTCGCCGACGCTGCGCACCGAGGGCCTGACGCTTGGCGGACGCTGATACGGACGACTGGACCAAGGCGCGCGATGCCGCCTTGCTGACCAGATCGGTGCGGGAAGCGGGCCGGCTCGCATCGTCGCTGTTCCGCACCGAATTGAAGAACTGGATCAAGGGCGCGTCCTCGCCGGTCTCCGATGCCGACATCGCGGTCAACGACCTGCTGGAGCAGCAGCTGCGTTCGGCAACGCCTGGCTACGGCTGGCTGTCGGAAGAGAGCGCCGACAACGACTCCCGCCTCGGCAGGCGCTTCACCTGGATCGTCGATCCGATCGACGGCACCCGCGCCTATCTCGCCGGCCGCGAGGATTGGTGCGTCAGTGTGGCGCTGGTTGAAAATGCAGCGCCGGTGCTCGCGGCGGTGTATGCGCCGGTCAGCGAGGAATTCTTCTTCGCCGCCCGCGGACAGGGCGCCACCCTGAACGACGGCGCGGTGCATGCAACCGCAGGCACCGATTTCAATTTTCCACGGATGGCGGGACCGAAGCCGCTGGTGCAGCGGCTCAGCCCGACGCCGGACGAGATCACGCTCTATCCGCGGATCGGATCGCTGGCGCTGCGGTTGTGCCGTGTAGCACAAGGTCGACTTGACGCGGCCTTTGCGGGCGGGCAAAGCCGCGACTGGGATCTTGCCGCCGCGAATTTGATCGTGCAGGAAGCGGGTGGTAAGATGACTGCGCTCTCGGGGGACGCGATTGAGTACAATCGCCGGGAGGTGACGCATGGGGTGCTGGTGGCAGCAGGACGCGAACGTCATGCACGCATTGTCGAGCATTTTCGCAGCCGTCCTTTGCCGTGAGGCCCCGCCGATCCGCGCCGCGTTTCCGATTGTGACGACCAGACCTGCTGCGACAGCCTTGTGACGACCAGACTTGTGACGACCAGACCTGTGACGACCACGACTTCATTTGTTTGCCGGGCATCTCGTTAGGAAAACCACCATCATGTCAGACAATGCCCAGCCCCAGCTGCTTCATCTCGTGATCGGCGGCGAGTTGACCGATCTCGAGCACAACACCTTCAAGAATCTGGACGAAGTCGAGATCGTCGGCGTCTACCCGAACTATGCGACCGCCTATGCAGCCTGGAAGGCGAAGGCGCAGCAGACCGTGGACAACGCCCAGATGCGCTATTTCGTCGTTCATCTCCACCGGTTGCTCGATCCTGAGCAGGACACAAAGCATTCCCATTGAAACGACTTTTTCGCGATCTGCTGCGCAGCGGCTTCGTGCAGCGCGCGCTGGGTGTGCTTGCGGCCGAGTATCTGCGGCTGGTGTGGTACACCAACCGCTTCAGCTACCAGCCGCATGACGTGTACGGGATCGTCGAGCCCCTGATGCCGGCGATCTTCGTGTTCTGGCACGGTCAGCACTTCATGACGCCGTTCATCAAGACCAAGGAGAGCTACCGCGCCAAGGTGCTGATCTCCCGCCACCGCGACGGCGAGTTCAACGCCCTCGCGGTGGAGCGGCTCGGCATCGGCACGATCAGAGGTTCCGGCGATCATTCCGGCGCGTTCCATCGCAAGGGCGGCGTCGGCGCCTTCCTGGAGATGGTTCGGGCGCTGGAAGACGGCTGCAACATGGCCACCACCGCCGACGTGCCGAAGCGGGCGCGGGTGGCGGGCCTCGGGGCCATCATGCTGGCGCGGGAGAGCGGCCGGCCGATCATCCCCTTTGCGATGGTCACCAGCCGATTCATCCGGTTGAAAAACTGGGATTCGACCACCATCAATTTGCCATTCGGGCGCGGCGCAGTGGTAGGTATTGAGCCGGTCTATGTGCCGCCCGACGCCGACGCCGCGACGATGGAAAAGCTTCGGCAGCACGTGGAGGAACTTCTCAACGAAGCGACCCGACGTGCCTATGCAGCGGTCGGGCGGCCGGAGGCAGCGCTTGGCTAGCTCGCTACCGATGACGTTGCGTGTGTACCGCAAGCTGTCGTCCGCGATGGTGCCGCTCGCGCCTGCCCTGATCAAGCGGCGGCTCAAGCTCGGCAAGGAAGATCCCGAACGCGTCGGCGAGCGGCGCGGCGTGAGCGCCGATACCAGGCCGCAGGGCCCGCTGGTGTGGATTCACGGCGCCAGCGTCGGCGAGGTGCTGGCGGCGGCCGGGCTGATCGAGCGGCTGCGCGCGCTCAATCTGCGCATCCTGCTCACCTCGGGCACGGTGACCTCGGCTGCGATCGTCGCCAAGCGCTTCCCGCCCGACGTCATCCATCAATACGTGCCGTACGACTCGCCGCGTTATGTGACGCGCTTCCTCGATCACTGGCATCCGTCGCTGGCGCTGTTCATCGAATCCGATTTGTGGCCGAACCTGATCCTGTCGAGCGCCGCGCGGCGGCTGCCGATGGTGCTGATCAACGGGCGGATGTCGCAGCGCTCGTTCCCGCGCTGGCGCCGGGTCTCCAACACCATCGGCGCGCTGCTCGGACGGTTCGACATCTGCCTCGCGCAGTCGAACACCGACGCCGAACGTTTCGCCGCGCTCGGCAGCCACAACGTCGTCGTCACCGGCAACCTCAAGCTCGACGTCGCGGCGCCGCCGGCCGATCCGGCCAAGCTGGAGCGGCTGATGTCGGTGACCCGCGGCCGCGCCATCGTGGTCGCCGCGTCGACCCATCCCGGCGAGGAAGAGATCCTGATCGAGGCGCACAAGTCGCTCGCGGGATTCTTCCCCGGCCTGCTGACAGTGATCGTGCCGCGGCATGCCGCGCGCGGCGAGGCGGTGGCGCGGCTGGTGACGGAGGCGGGCCTCCGCCCCGGCCTGCGCTCGCATGAGGATCTGCCGGTCGCGACGACGGATATCTATGTCGCCGATACGATGGGCGAGCTCGGCCTGTTCTATCGCCTCGCGCCGATCGTGTTCATGGGCGGCTCGCTGGTCGCGCATGGTGGCCAGAATCCGATCGAGGCGATCAAGCTTGGCGCGGCGATCGTGCACGGCCCGCACGTGTTCAACTTCACCGATGTCTATGAGGCGCTCGATCGCGCCGGCGGCGCGCGGCGCGCCGATGATCGGGAAGCGCTGGTCAAGCAGCTCGGCCAGTTCCTTGCTGATTCCGCGGCACGCGACACTTCGCTGGCGGCCTCCGAGCGCGTCGTCGAACAGCTCGGTGGCGCGCTGGAGCGCACGGTGACCGCTCTCGAGCCCTATCTGTTGCAGTTGCGGCTCGAGATGGGAGCCGCCAATGCGTGAGCCGGCCTTCTGGCACCGGCCGTCGTCTTGGACATCGCAACTGCTCCAACCGCTTGCCGCGCTTTACGGCGCGGTCGCCGCGCGGCGGATGCGGCAATCCGGCGTCGACGCCGGCATTCCCGTGATCTGCGTCGGCAATTACCATGTCGGCGGCGCCGGCAAGACGCCGACGGTGCTGGCGCTGGCGAAATTGCTGCGCGAAATTGACGAGCGGCCGGTGGTGCTCAGCCGCGGCTATGGCGGCAGGCTCGGCGGCCCGGTCAAGGTCGATCGCGACGGCCACACGGCAGCCGATGTCGGCGACGAGCCGCTAATGATGGCGGCGAGCTTGCCGGTCGTGGTGTCGCGCGACCGCGCCGCGGGCCTGGCGCTGGCGCGCGCGCAGGATGCCAGCGTGATCCTGATGGATGACGGCTTCCAGAATCCGAGCGTGCTCAAGGACACCTGCCTGATCGCGATCGACGGCACGCGCGGCGTCGGCAATGGCCGCGTGATTCCTGCGGGACCGTTGCGCGCGCCGCTGTCGCCGCAGCTGGAACGGACCGACGCGCTGATCGTGGTCGGCGAGGGGAGCGCGGCGCAAAGGATTGCGGCCGATCTCGCGTCCCGCGGCAAGCCGGTGCTGTCGGCGCATCTGAAGCCGGACCAGGCTTCGCTGGCGGCGCTGAGCGGAACACGTGCGCTCGCCTTTGCCGGCATCGGCGATCCCGCGCGCTTCTTCAACACGTTGCGCTCAAGCGGTGTCGACGTCGTGCGCAGCAAGGCTTTCGCCGATCATCATGCCTTCACGAAGGAGGAGATCGATCAGCTCGTTGCCGACGCGCGTCGCGACGCGCTGACGCTGGTGACGACGGAAAAGGATCTCGCGCGGTTACGTGGTCCGGACGGCATGCCGGCCTGGGCACAGGCGATCGTGCCGTTCGCGGTGACGCTGCAATTCGATGATGGCGACGCGCTGCGGCGCCTGGTGGCCGATCAGCTGTTCAGGGCGCGGGACAGGAGCTTGCGCAAATGAACCCGGCGTCGAGCCTAGGCTTGCGGCTTGAGGACGCCGGGATGATGGCGCTGCAGCACGGCGGTCGGGGTGGCGTAGGCTTCCTGCAGATCGACGCTCCAGTACTTCAGCTCGTCGAGCGGAATCCGGACGTCGGTGATGGCACAACGCACAAAGGTGCCGGGCGAGATCACGCGGAAATCGCCGTCGAGATATTGCACCTGCGCTTCGCCATGGCCCGAGGGACCGAACTTGTTCAGCACGATTGAGCTCTCCGCCTTGCCTCCAACGAGGCCACCTATGTCGATGAAACCGTCTATCACAGATAGGGTGTCATGTCCGCCCGTTAAACCACCGACTTGTGATGATTTGGCGGCGGAGGCGCATGGTAGCGTTGCGCCTGTGGTCCGCTGTGTTTGCAGCGCCATAACGAGCCGACCGGATCGGATGCGCCTCAAGCCAGTTTTCATGCTCCTCGCCATGCTTGCCGTGCCGGCCGCGGCCGCGGCGCCACTCCCGGCCCCGCATCAGGTCGAGATCCCCGAAGGCAACGTCACGCTGCACGCGCAGCTCTACCGGCCCGATGGCGATGGCCCGTTCCCGACCGTGATCGCGTTGCATGGCTGCGGCGGTCTCGCCGGCCGTTCCGAGCCGGTCCTGCCGCGCTATCGCGACTGGGCCGAGGAATTGCTGACGACCGGCCATGCGGTGCTGCTGCCGGACAGCTACGGCTCGCGCGAGCTCGGTCCGCAGTGCCGCATCAGGGAGCATCAGGTGCAGACCCGCCGCGCGCGGGTCGCCGACATCAACGCGGCGCGGCAGTGGCTGGTGCAGCAGAAATGGGTGGCGAAGCGCCGCATCAGCCTGATCGGCTGGGGCAACGGCGCCGCCGCTTTGCTGTGGGCGGTGCGGCCGCAGATGTGGTCGCGCAACGTCGAGCCGGATTTTCGCTCGGCGGTCGCGTTCTATCCGGATTGCCGCGCTTCGTTCGGCCTCGGCTGGAGCGCGCGGGTGCCGACGCTGGTCCTGATCGGCGCGCGCGACGACGTGACATCGTCATCGGCCTGCCACCAGATGGTCGACGGCGCCCGCGGCCGCAGCGCGCTGGCGCGGATCGTGGTCTATCCCGAGGCCTATCACGGCTTCGACCGGCCCAACCTGCCGCTGCACGCGGTCGCGGCCTCCGATGCCGAGATCGCCGAGCGCGGTCACATCGGCACCGATACCGGCGCGCGCAAGGATGCGCAAAAGCAAGTCGCCGAGTGGCTGTCGCGCTAAGACAGTTGTTGCCGAGCTAGAACAAGCTGCCCTGGTCCACCGGCTTGGTGACGCGCTTCGGCGCCGCCGGTTTCGCCTCACGCGGCTGAGGCTTCGGCTGGCTCTCAGGCGCCACCGTTGCCGGAGGCTGATTGGCGTCAGCGGTGGCGGCAACGCGGCCATCGGCGAACTCGATCGAAAGGCCGTCGTTCGGTCCGACCGCCGCGGCGGAGTGCAGGGCGTGACCGTGCTCGTCGCGCACCAGCGCAAAGCCGCGCGCCAGCACGCCGCGATAGGACAGCGCCGATAGCAGCTGGCCGCTATGGGCGACGCGTGCCTCGAGCCGCTGCATCGTCGTCACCAATGCGCGCCGGGCGCGCTCGCCGAGCCGGTGGGTGCGCTCGAGGTCGCGGGCGATGGCGTTGCGCTGGGCCTTGGCATTGGCGAGCTTCGAGGCCTTGAGCCGGATTTCGAGACCGCTGAAGCGCTCGCGCCTGCGATGCAGCAGCGCGCGCGCCGACAGCGTGATGCGCTCGCCGGATGCGGTGAGCCGCTGCCGCGCATGCGCGATCTGGCCGCGCAGCACGCCGATGGTGAGGCGCGAACTGCTGGCGGCAAAGCGGCGGAAATGCGCGTGCGTATTGGCCTTCAGTCCGCGCGGCAGCCCTGCTGCGAGATGATCGAGCCGTTGCCGCGGGATCGCCAGCAGCTCGTGCGCCGCCGGCAGCGCCCGCGCCGCGGCGCGCAGCTCGTTGCGGCGGGCCTCCTGGGCGCGCTGCCAGCACACCATGGTGCGGCGGGCGAGCGCGGCAACCTCGACGAACAGCTCGCTGCGCACCGGGACCGCCATTTCGGCGGCCGCGGTCGGCGTCGGCGCGCGCTTGTCGGCGACGAAGTCGATCAGCGTGATGTCGGTCTCGTGGCCGACCGCCGAGATCAGCGGGATGTGGCTCTCGGCCGCGGCGCGGACCACGATCTCCTCGTTGAACGACCAGAGGTCCTCCAGCGAGCCGCCGCCGCGCGCGACGATCAAGAGATCAGGCCGTGGAATCCGGCCGTCCTCCGGCAGCGCGTTGAAGCCGCGGATCGCGGCCGCCACCTGTTCGGCCGAGCCGTCGCCCTGCACCTTGACCGGCCAGACCAGCACGCGGCGGGGAAAGCGGTCCTCCAGCCGGTGCAGGATGTCGCGGATCACGGCGCCGGTCGGCGAGGTGACGACGCCGATCACCTCGGGCAGCCAGGGCAAAAGCTGCTTGCGGGCCTCGTCGAACAGGCCCTCGGCGGCGAGCTTCTTCTTGCGCTCCTCCATCAGCGCCATCAGCGCGCCGACGCCGGCCGGCTCCAGCGAATCGATGACGATCTGGTACTTCGAGGAGTTCGGATAGGTGGTCAGCTTGCCGGTGGCGATGACCTCGAGGCCCTCCTGCGGCTTGAAGCGCATGCGGGCGTGGGCGAACTTCCAGATCACCGCCTCGATCTTGGCGCTCTCGTCCTTCAGGGCGAAATAACAGTGGCCGGAGGAATGCGGGCCGCGAAAGCCCGAAATCTCGCCGCGGACACGGACATGGCCGAAGCGGTCCTCCACCGTCCGCTTCAGGGCGGAGGAGAGTTCCGAGACAGTGAATTCAGGCGCGTTGACGAGATTCGGAGCAGCGGTCATCTGATCCATAGAATCGGGGTTTTCGACCCCGTGTGCAAGGTCCGGACGCCGCGTTTCAGGCGTCGAATCACATATCCACATCTGATCGAACCGCGTGTTGCTGCGGTTCGGGAGCGTGCTAAACCGGACGAAATGGCGTTACAACCCCTCTGATCGGCGACACAGATGAACATCCTCCTGCTCGGTTCCGGTGGCCGCGAACATGCGCTGGCGTGGAAGATCGCCGCGTCTCCGCTGGTGACGAAACTCTGGTGCGCGCCGGGCAATGCCGGGATCGCGCGCGAGGCCGAATGCGTCGCGCTCGACGTCGCCGACCACGCCGCGGTGATCGAATTCTGCCGGCGCAATGCGGTCGATCTGGTGGTGGTCGGTCCGGAGACGCCGCTCGCCGCCGGGATCGTCGACGACCTCGCCGCGGTCGATATCAAGGCGTTCGGGCCCGCCAAACAGGCCGCCCAGCTCGAGGGCTCCAAGGGTTTCACCAAGGACCTCTGCAGCGAGTTCGACATTCCGACCGGTGCCTATCGCCGCTTCGACAATGCGAAGGACGCGGTGGCCTATGTCCGCGCCCAGGGCGCGCCGATCGTGGTCAAGGCCGATGGGCTTGCGGCCGGCAAGGGCGTCGTGGTGGCACAGACGCTGTCCGAGGCCGAGGCCGCGATCGCGATGATGTTCGAGGGCGCGTTCGGCTCGGCCGGCGCCGAGGTGGTGATCGAGGAATTTTTGTCGGGCCGCGAGATCAGCTTCTTCGCGCTGTGCGACGGCGAGACCGCGATCCCGCTGGCCTCGGCGCAGGACCACAAGCGGGTGTTCGATCACGACAAGGGGCCGAACACCGGCGGTATGGGCGCCTATTCGCCGACGCCGTTCGTGACGCCTGAGGTGCACGACCAGATCATGGCGCGGATCATCCTGCCGACGGTTGCCGGGATGAAGAGCCGCGGCGCGCCGTTCAAGGGCGTGCTCTATGCCGGCGTGATGCTGACCGCGCAGGGCCCAAAACTGTTCGAATACAATGTCCGCTTCGGCGATCCCGAGTGCCAGGTGCTGATGCTGCGGATGATGTCGGACATCGTGCCGGCGCTGCTCGCCTCCATCGACGGGCAGTTGAAGAACTTCGACCTGCGCTGGTATCCGGACCCGGCGCTGACGGTGGTGATGGCGGCCAAGGGCTATCCCGGCGATTACATCAAGGGCACGCGGATCGACGGTCTCGACGACGCCGCCAAGGTCGAGGGCGTCGAGATCTTCCACGCCGGCACGGTGGCGAAGGATGGCGCAATCATCGCCAATGGCGGGCGGGTGCTGAACGTCTGCGCGATGGGCAAGACGGTGACCGAGGCGCGCGACCGCGCCTACCAGTCCGTCGATCGGATCAAATGGCCGGACGGATTCTGCCGCCGCGACATCGCCTGGCAGGCGGTGGAGGCGGAGAAGGGTTGATCGATCCGGCCTCAGCGGCGACAATGGCGCGCCCGGGGGCCTTCGAATGACCGATTTCAGACTGCCCGAGACGCACTACGCGCAAAGCGCCGACGCGAGCATCGCCTATCAGGTGATAGGCGATGGTCCTGTCGACATCATCCTTGTCCCCGGCTTGTTCTCGCACATCGAGTTCATGCACGAGATGCCCGGCTACACCGCCGTGCTGCGCCGCCTGTCGCGCTTCGCCCGGGTCGTGACCTTCGACAAACGCGGACAGGGATTGTCGGATCGGATGACCGGCGCGCCCTCCCTCGAGCAGCGCATGGACGACGTCCGGGCCATCATGGATGCCATCGGCTCCACGAAGGCGGTGTTGTTCGGCTTCTCCGAGGGCTGTCCGATGAGTGTGCTGTTTGCAGCGACCTATCCGGACCGCGTTTCGCATCTCGTTCTGCTCGGCAGTTTTGCCCGCTCGAAGGATCGCCTGGCGGACGACGTGTGGCAGCTGCGCTGCAACGAGATCGTGCAGAACTGGGGTTCCGGCGACACGGTCAAGACTGTCGCGCCGAGCCAGGCAACGAATGCAGAAGTGATCGCGCAGATCGCGAAATTCGAGCGGCTGTCGAGCAGTCCGGGAGCGTTGCGGACGCTGCTGGTTCTCAATCGCGCGATCGACGTCACGACGATCCTGCCGATGCTCCAGACTCCGACGCTTGTCCTGCATCGGACCGGCGATGCCCGCGTTCCCGTGGCGCTCGGCCGTGCCGTCGCGCGCTCGATCCCCGGCGCGAAATACGTGGAATATCCGGGCTGCGATCACTACTATTGGGTCGGCGAGACCGAGGCGATGCTCGGCGATATCGAGGAATTCGTCACCGGCCATCGCGATGGTGGTGATGCCGAGCTCGACCGTGTGCTTGCGACCGTGCTGTTCACCGATATCGTCGATTCCACTCGCAGTGCCGCGGTGATGGGAGATCATCGTTGGCGACGTCTGCTCGACGATCACGATCAACTCGCGCAGCAGATGGTCGGTCGCCATCGCGGCCATCTGGTGAAGAGCACTGGCGACGGCATTCTGGCGACCTTCGACGGTCCCGGCCGCGCCGTACGCTGTGCGCTGGCGTTCGGCTCGGCCGCGCGGCAGATCGGCCTGCCGGTGCGAGCAGGCCTGCACACCGGCGAGATCGAGGTGAGGGGAGCGGATATCGGCGGCATAGCGGTACACGCCGCGGCGCGCGTGATGTCGCAGTGCGGCTCGAACGAGGTGCTGGTGTCGCGCGTGGTGACCGATCTGGTCGCGGGCGCCGGGTTGAAATTCGCCGAGCGCGGCGCGTTCGAGCTGAAGGGACTGCCCGGGACATGGGAGCTGTTTGCGGCGAGCGGTTAGGCCCCGCCCCACGCCGTCATTCCGGACGACGCGCATCGCGCGCCGATCCGGAATCTCGATGTTGTGGGCACCTTCTCACCTTATCTCGAGATTCCGGGTTCGGCGCGTTGCGCCGCCCCGGAATGACGAAGTGGTCAGAGCAAATCCCCACCCGCCGCTGACGCCGTGGTGCCGTGCTCGCGGAACGCCTTGATGACGTTCTTGCCGATCTTCCACTTGTGCACCTCGTCGGGCCCGTCGACCAGCCGTTGCGAGCGCACCTGGGTGTACCACTTCGCCAGCGGCGTATCCTGGCTGAAGCCGAGCGCGCCGTGCAGCTGGATCGCGGTGTCGATCACCTTGTGCACCATGTGGGCGTGGAAGATCTTGGCGATCGAGTTCTCCTGCCGGATGTCGAGGCCCTTCTCGGCCTTGTAGGCGATGTGCAGCAGCATCAGCCGGCCGATATAGAGCTCGCTCGCGCAGTCGGCGAGCATGAACTGCACCGCCTGGCGGTCGGCCAGCAACTGGCCAAAGGTCGAGCGCTTGGTGACATGGGCGGCCGCCATGTCGAGCGCGCGCTGCGCCTTGGCGACGTTGTGCATGCCGTGGCGCAGCCGGCCGTAGGCGAGGCGGTGCTGGCCCATGTTGAAGCCGTTGCCTTCGCCGCCGAGCAGGTTGTCGGCCGGCACCTTCAGATCCTTGATCTCGATCTCGGAGTGGCCGCCATGGATCACGTCGTCATGCGGACCCTCGATCGCCATGTTGGCGACGTTGCGCTTGATGCGGTAACCGGGGTTGGGCAGCTCGACGATGAAGGTCGAGTACTGCTTGTGGCGCGGCGCGTTCGGATCGGTCTTCGCCATGACCAGCGCGAGGTCGGCGACGCTTGCCGACGAGGAAAACCATTTCTCGCCGTTGAGGATGTAGTTCTCGTTGCCGTCCTTCACCGCCGTGGTCTGCATGCCGGTGGCATCGGCGCCGGCGGCCTTTTCCGTCATCGAGAAGCAGATGCGCTTCTCGCCGTTCAGCAGGGGCTTGAGGAATTTTTCCTTCTGGTACTCGGTGCCATGCGCCAGGATCGTCATCATCGAGGCGTCGTCCGGTCCCTGCGTGTTCATCGAGAGCGCGCCGAGCATGCTCTCGCCGAGCTCCATCTGCACCAGCGCGTTGGCGAGCGGGCCGAGCCCCATACCGCCGTACTCCTTGGGCACGAAGGGGCACCACAGACCCTGCGCGCGGGCCTTCTTCCGCAGCGGTCCCAGCACCTCGGCGAGCGGCTTGGTGTCGAGTTCCTTTTCCGCCGGAATGCACTCGTCGTGCACGAATTTGCGAACCTTCTCGCGGATCGCCTTGGCTTCGGCCGGGATTTCGAAGTCGATCGACATGGCACTTCCTCGTTTCATGTTGTTGTTGGCGGGACTTGAGGATGGCATAAACCTCGCCAAAGCCAGCGGCAACGCCGAACAAAGTTTGAAGCAGCGCCCGCGACAGGGAAGGAGCTACCGATGCCTGATCTCGCTGATCTTTTTCCCGGCTATGAATCAAAATGGATCAACACCTCGCAGGGCCGCATCTTCGCCCGCGTCGGCGGCAAGGGCCCGCCATTGCTGCTGCTGCACGGCTTCTCGTCGACGCATGTGATGTGGCACACGGTTGCGCCGAAACTCGACGACAGCTTCACGCTGATCATCGCCGACCTGCCGGGCTACGGCTGGTCCGATATGCCGGACAGCGACAAGGACCATACGCCCTACACCAAGCGGGCCTGGGCCAAGACCATGATCGAGGTGATGGAGCAACTCGGGCACGTGCATTTCGCGCTCGCCGGCCACGACCGCGGCGGCCGGGTGTCGTACCGGCTCGCGCTCGATCATCCCGGCCGGCTGTCGAAGCTTGCGGTGCTCGATATCGCGCCGACCTATGACTACTGGCAGAAGCTCAATCGCCTGTCGGCGCTGAAAATCTATCACTGGGCGTTCCTGGCGCAGCCCTATCCGCTGCCGGAGACGCTGATCTCCAACAATGGCGAATTCTTCCTCAGGGAGAAGATGGCGAGCCAGACCAAAAGCAAGACGCTGGAGGCGATCGATCCGCGCGCGCTCGCGCACTACCTCGCGCCATTCCGCGATCCCGCGCGCATCCATGCGATGTGCGAGGACTATCGCGCCGGCGCCTATGCCGACTACGAGAGCGACAAGGCCGATGTCGACGCCGGCAAGAAGATCACGGTCCCGATGCTGGCGCTGTGGGGCGATGCCGGGGTTGCGAGCGCCGCAACGACACCGCTCGACACCTGGAAGACCTGGGCCACCAATGTCAGCGGCGCGCCGGTGGCGTCGGGACATTTCCTGCCCGAGGAGGCTCCGGACGCGACCGCGAAACTGCTGCGGGAGTTTTTCCTGGCGGGATGATGCAGTCTTTGCCCGTCATCCTGAGGCGCGAGCGGAGCGAGCCTCGAAGGATGAATCGGCCCGACTGGTGGCCGTCAATCCTTCGAGACGCTGCGCGCACCTCAGGATGACGGGATCAAGATCTTGCGTAGCCCGGATGGAGCGCAGCGAAATCCGGGAATCTCTCCGCGGAGATATCTCCCCGGATTGCGCGGAGCCTGTCATCGGGCGCGCGTTCGCGCGACCCGTTGGCTTCATCCGGGCTACAGGTCGTCCGCGCTACGGATTCGTCATCGTCGCTCCCTGAAGAACTCGCGCAGCAGGCGCGCGGACTCGGTCTCGCCGACCGCGCCATAGACCTCCGGCACGTGGTGGCAGGTCGGCTGCGCGAAGAACCGCACGCCTGATTCGACCGCGCCGCCCTTGGGGTCGGCGGCGCCGTAATAGAGCCGGCGGATGCGGGCAAAGGAGATTGCGCCTGCGCACATGGTGCAGGGCTCCAGCGTCACGTAGAGGTCGCAATCGACCAGCCGCTCGGTGCCGATGGCCTCGGCGGCCTGCCGGATCGCGAGGATTTCCGCATGGGCCGTCGGATCGCGGTCGGTCAGGGTGCGGTTGCCGGCGGTGGCGATCACCTCGTAGCCCCGCACGATCACGCATCCGATCGGAACCTCGCCCGCTTTTCCGGCATTTTCGGCGGTTTTTAGCGCCAGATCCATGAAAGAAGGGGCAGACATGCCTCGTATCATCGGAAGAAACCTGCTAGTAGCGTCGCCTTCAGCAGAAGTGGATGCCGGTTTTGCGCCAGTCGCGCCCAGATGGCGCGCGTATCGCCGGTTGCCCTGCGCCCCAATTGAACCTCCAGGCGAGAACATTCATGCCCCGCGACAGCGACAAAAACAACGATTCCCGCGGCCGGCGGGACCGGCCCGGCGGCGGCAAGGGGCGCTCCGGTGCCGCCCGTGGCCCGGACAAGAAGTTTGCCGGCAAGGGTGATGGCGAAAAGCGGCCCTACCGCGGCGATCGCGAGGACCGTCCGCCGCGCCGCGAGTTCGGCGACAAGCCGAGGTTCAACCGCGACGACCGCCCCCGCGGCGATCGGCCGTTCCGCGATCGGCCCGCGCGTGACGGCGATGGCGAGAGGCGCACGTTCAAGCCGCGCGAAGACCGCGGCGGCGAAAAGCGGCCCTACACGCCCCGTGGCGACCGCCCGAACTTCAATCGCGACGACCGCGCGCCGCGGCGCGATCGCGATGATGCCCGCCCGGCGGGGCGGTCTTCCGATCGGAAGTTCGGCGACCGCAAGCCTTACGCGGCGCGCGAGCGCGACGGCGAGAAGCGGCCGTATACGCCGCGTGGCGAGCGATCGTTCGGCGATCGTCCCTCGCGCGGCGGCGACCGGCCCGCGCGGAAATTCGGCGGCGACAGCAAGTTCAAGCGCGGGCCGGCCGATCGCGGTGATCGCGGCCCGCGCAAGGACTTCGGCGATCGGCCGCCGCGCGGCGAATCCAAGCCATGGCAGAAGCGCGAGGGCGGCTCCGATCGTCCGGAGCGGGGTTCGCGTCCGTTCCGCGACGGCCCGCGCAATTTCGACAAGCCGCGTTACGACAGGCCGCGCGATGATCGTGGCGGCGGCGAGCGGCCCAGATTCTCGCGCTCACGCGACGATCGCGAGCAGGGCGATCGCCATGAGCGGCCGAAGTTCAGCCGGCCGCGCTGGGAGCGGGACGAGGCTGGTGGCGACAACCGCCGCCGCGAGCGCCCCGAAGGCCGCACCGATTGGCAGGAACATCCGCGCAGCGAAGGCCGCTTCTCCGACCGGCCGCGCCGCGACAATGAGGACGACAGCAAGGTCTTTGCGAAGCGCCCGGCCTTCGGCGGCCGCGGCGCCTATCGCGAACGCTCCTACGACGATCGCCGCGAGCGTCCCGAGCCGAAGCCGAAGAAGACAGGCGAACGCATCGCCAAGGTATTGGCGCGCGCCGGTCTCGCCTCGCGCCGCGATGCCGAGGAGATCGTCACGCAAGGGCGCGTCACCGTCAACGGACGCGTGATCAACTCGCCGGCGCTCGATATCACCGAGAACGATGTGGTGGCGGTCGACGGCAAGCCGTTGCCGCCGCGCGAGCGGACGCGGCTGTTCATGTATCACAAGCCGCGCGGGCTGATGACGACGCATGCCGATCCCGAGGGGCGGCCGACCGTGTTCGACAATCTGCCAGAGGGCTTGCCGCGGTTGATCTCGATCGGCCGGCTCGATTTCAACACCGAGGGCCTGTTGCTGCTGACCAATGACGGCGGCCTGGCGCGGACACTGGAGCACCCCGACACCGGATGGCTGCGCCGCTATCGCGTGCGCGCGCATGGCGAGGTGACACAGGGCCAGCTCGACCAGCTCAAGGGTGGCGTCGAGGTCGACGGCGTCAAATACGGGCCGATCGACGCGACATTGGAACGCGACCAGAGCGCCAATGTGTGGGTGGTGTTCGCGATCCGCGAAGGCAAGAACCGCGAGGTGCGCAATGTGATGGCGCATCTCGGGCTCGAGGTGAACCGGCTGATCCGGATTTCCTACGGCCCGTTCCAGCTCGGCGAGCTCGAGGAGGGCAAGGTCGAGGAGGTCAAGACGCGGGTGCTGCGCGAGCAGCTCGGCGAGAAGATCGCCAAGATCGCGGGTGCCGACTTCACGCGGCCGGAGCAGCGTGACGCCGCCGACGGCGACGATACGCCTGTCAGGAAGCCGAAGCCGAGCAAGCGCGAAACGATCAATGACCGCAAGGGCCGCCGCGTGCTGGTGCAGCGCACCGGCAGCGAGGAAGCGCGTGCCCGTAACGAGGACGAGGCCAGCGGCTACGGCCCGCCACGCCGTCCCAAGCGCGGCTATCACGGCAAGCGCGATCTCACGCCGAAGGACGAGTAACGGTCAATGCGTGTAGTTGGGGGCAGGCTGAAGGGCCGCAACCTGGCTTCGCCGTCGGGCCGCGAGATCCGCCCGACCGCGGACCGCCTGCGCGAGTCCGTGTTCAACATTCTGATCCACGCCTACGACAATCCGATCGAGGACGCGCGCGTGCTCGATCTGTTTGCCGGCACCGGCGCGCTCGGCATCGAGGCGGTCTCGCGCGGCGCCAAGTTCACGCTGTTCGTCGACAATGGCGCCGAGGCGCGGGCGCTGCTGCGCAACAATGTCGAGTCGCTCGGCCTCGGCGGCACGACCAAGGTCTATCGGCGCGATGCCACCGATCTTGGACCTGCACATCCGGTCGAGCCGTTCTCGCTGGTGTTTCTCGATCCGCCCTATGGCAAGGGCCTCGCCGACAAGGCGCTCGCCTCGCTGCGCGACGGCGGCTGGCTGACGCCGGGCGCGCTGCTCGTGGTGGAAGAGGCAAAGGCCGCGGCATTCGCGGCGCCCGAGGGCTTCGAGGAGCTCGAGCGGCGCGCGTATGATGACACGGAGTTCGTGTTCTTGCGAGCTGTCACCGCAATTTAGTGTGTCGTCCCTGCGAAAGCAGGGACCCATAACCACGAAACTGTGTTGTGAAGGCACGCTGGGGCCCCAGCCTCTCTCAAACGGGAGATCGGTGGTTATGGGTCCCGGGTCGCGCTTCGCTTGCCCGGGACGACGGGGATGGAGACTACCTCCGCCCGAACAGCTTCTCGATATCGCTCAGCTTCAATTCGACATAGGTCGGGCGGCCGTGGTTGCACTGGCCGGAGTTCGGCGTGTCCTCCATCTCGCGGAGGAGCGCGTTCATCTCTTCCGGCTTGAGGCGGCGTCCGGCGCGGACCGAGCCGTGGCAGGCCATGGTGGCGGCGACGTGCATCAGCCGGCGCTCCAGCGGCAGCGCCTCGTCCCACTCGGCCATGTGCTCGGCGAGGTCGCGGAGCAGCCCGGCCGCATTGGTCTTGCCCAGCAGCGAGGGCGTCTCGCGCACGGCGACGGCGCCGGGGCCGAAGGATTCGATCGCGAGCCCGAACGACGCCAGCTCCTCGGCGCGATCGAGCAGCTTCTCGACCGTCGCCTCATCGAGCTCGACGATGTCGGGGATCAAGAGGATCTGCCGCTGCACGCCGTTCTTCGCCAGCGAGGCCTTCAGCTTCTCATAGACGATGCGCTCATGGGCCGCGTGCTGGTCGACCACGATGAGGCCATCGCGGGTCTGCGAGACGATGTAGGTCTCGTGGATCTGGGTGCGCGCAGCGCCCAGCGGCCGGTCGAGCATATCGGGCGCGGGCGCGGCCTCGAAGCGCACATCGGCGGTCGGCGCGCCGACGTCGAACGCGGCCTGTCCGGGCTCGGCGAAGGCCGGCGCCGCCGCGCCGTCGAACGCGCGCATCGGACCAGCCGGATAGGACGGCGAGCCGCGCCAGTCCCAATTGCTCGTGAAGGCGGGGCGGAACGCCGAGAGCGCGGCGCCGTCGGCGGTATTGGCCGCGGTGCGCCTGCCTTCGCGCGCGAGGCCCTCCTTCAGGGCGTGCACGATCAGCGCGCGCACCAAGCCGGCATTGCGGAAGCGCACCTCGGTCTTGGCCGGATGCACATTGGCGTCGACCTCTTGCGGGTCGCAGGTCACGAACAGCGCCACGACCGGATGGCGGTCGCGCGGCAAATAATCTGAATAGGCCGCGCGCACCGCGCCGAGGATCAGCTTGTCGCGCACCGGGCGGCCGTTGACGAACAGATATTGCCCGAGCGCATTGGCGCGGGTCAGCGACGGCGCGGCGGCAAAGCCCTCGACCACGACGCCCTCGCGCTCGGCGCGCACGTCGATCGCGGAGCTGCGAAAATCCGCACCCAGGATATCGCCGAGCCGAGTCAGCCGGCCGGCGGCGCCGGGCAGCGCCGCGGCCCAGGTGACCGGCGCGCGCTCTTCGCCGGCCAGCGTGAAGGCGATGTCCGGGCGCGCCATGCCGAGCCGCCGCACCACCTCGCGGATCGCCTCCGCCTCGGTGCGGTCGGTCTTGAGGAACTTCAACCGCGCCGGCGTGGCGTAGAAGAGTTCGTTGACCTCGACGCGGGTGCCCTGGCCGAGCGCGGCCGGCATGATCTCCGACTTCTCGCCGCCTTCGACCGACAGCGACCAGGCATGCGGCTCGCTGGCATGACGCGTCGTGATGCCGAGCTTTGCGACCGCGCCGATCGATGGCAGCGCCTCGCCGCGGAACCCGAGCGTGCGGATGCGCAGCAGGTCTTCGTCGTCGAGCTTGGAGGTGGCGTGACGGTCGACCGCAAGCGTGAGGTCGGCGCGGGTCATGCCACCGCCATCGTCGGTGATGCCGATCCGGCGCCGCCCGCCGCCATCGGTGAAAACGTCGATCCGGCTGGCGCCGGCGTCGATCGCGTTCTCGACCAGTTCCTTGACCACGCTCGCGGGGCGTTCGACCACTTCGCCGGCGGCGATGCGGTTGACGAGCTGTTCGGGAAGCTGGCGGACGGGCATGGATTGGACGGTCGGAGAGCGATTCGAGGCTGGCCGTTACTATAAGTCGCCGCGCCGGCAAATGCATGGGACCGATCTGGCGGCCGGATGCGGGTTGGGGATGAGTCCGGCCTATCGCCTTGAAGACGCTTGGCTTCGGCGGCCGGCGCGTTACGCCCTACGTCCCGATTGTGGGGCCGCGCGCACAGGTATATCGTTTAGAAAAATTATAAGTTCTCGCCGGAGGAACGCCATGTGCCATCTTTTCGCGCATCAGCCGCAACGCGACTATGAATCGCAGACCCGATCGTTGCGGATCGACGGCCATTGCACCTCGATCCGGCTGGAAATGTCGTTCTGGGATACGCTGGAGGAGATCGCGGCCAAGGAAGGCATGACGCTGGCCAAGTTCCTCACCACCCTGCACAACGAGGTGCTCGATCATCACGGCGAGGTGAACAATTTCGCGTCACTGCTGCGCTGCTCCTGCCTGATCTACCGCGCCAAGGCGAATGCGCCGGCAGTCGTTCCGGACTATCGCGGGGCGGCGGCGATCATGGATGCGGCGGAATAGGCCTCACTTGAATAGTCGTTTGTCGCCTTCGGCCGTAGTACCGGAACTCATCCTTGTTTTGGACCGCCTAGCGGCTTTGCTGCGTGAAGATAGGTGGGGTTCGCGTTGGGCCGATTGGATGGAAAAGTCCCGTCGCGAAATTGTCGATGGCGATTTTCATGGCATCGAGCGACTGTTGAGTGCCTACGGCGGGATGGGGTCATTTAATGATCTGGTCTCATCATCATCAAACGATGAGATAGACCGGCTTCGAACCCAAGCCCGGGAGTTAGCGATCTCGATCAGGAATAACGCCGATATCAGCGGGTCGTAGCTCCGAGACTGTCAAAGGCAATAACCCCTAAAGAAAGGCGGCCTTGTCCAGTTGGGCAAGGCCGCCTCAGTGAGAGGGGAATTGTATTTTCTTGCTAGATCTCCTTGCGCTGCATCGCGCCGGCGATGTGGTCGGCCTGCCGGATCGCCAGCGACACGATCGTCAGCGTCGGGTTGCAGGCAGCACCGCTCGTGAACTGGCTGCCGTCGGAGACGAACAGGTTCTTGATGTCGTGGGTCTGGCCGAACTTGTTGACAACGCCATCGCGCGGCTTCTCGCTCATCCGGTTGGTGCCCATGTTGTGGGTCGAGGGGTAGGGCGGCGTCGGGTAGGTCACGGTAGCGCCGACCGCCTCATAGACCGCGGAGCCCTGCTTGTAGGCGTGATCGCGCATCGCGACGTCGTTCGGATGATCGTCGAAATGCACGCTGGCGACCGGCATGCCGAACTTGTCCTTGATCTTCGGGTCCAGCGTGATGCGGTTGGTCTCCTGCGGCATGTCCTCGCCGACCAGCCACATGCCGGCCATCCGCGGATAGCCCTCGATCGCGCTGGTGAAGCTGCGTCCCCAGGCGCCGGGATTGAGGAACGCGGCCATGAAGGGCAGGCCGAGCGACAGCGTCTCCATCTCGTAGCCGCCGACGAAGCCGCGCTTCGGATCGTTCTTGGCCTCGTCGCGGATGATACCGGCCATCGTGGTGCCGCGATACATGTGCACCGATTTCTCGAAGCTCGCATACACGCTGCCGGTCATGTGCCGCATGTAGTTGCGGCCGACCTGGCCGGATGAATTGGCGAGCCCGTCCGGGAACATGCTGGAGGCGCTGTTGAGCAAGAGCCGCGGGCTCTCGATCGAGTTGCCGGCAACGGCGACGACGCGGGCCTTCTGGCGCTGCATGGCGCCGGTCGAATCGGCATAGACCACGCCGGTGACCTTGCCGGACTGGTCGTGCTCGATCTTGATCACCATGCTGCCGGGACGCACTTCGAGGTTGCCGGTGGCTTCGCCCTTCGGGATCTCGGTGTAGAGCGTCGACCATTTGGCGCCCGACTTGCAGCCCTGGAAGCAGAAGCCGATCTGCTGGCAGGAGCCGCGACCGTCGCGCGGCTCGCTGTTGATCGCCATCCGCCCGGTGTGCACTTCCTTGTAGCCGAGCTTCTTCGCGCCGGCTTCCATCACCTTGAAGTTATTGTTGCCGGGCAGTCCGGGGATGCCGTTGGTGCGGGTGACGCCCATCTTGTCCTCGGCCTTGGCGTACCACGGCTCCATCTCGGCGAGCGTGATCGGCCAGTCGATCAGGTTGGCGCCGGGAATGGCGCCATAGGCCGACTTGATCTTGAACTCGTGCTCGTCGAAACGCAGCGAGGCGCCGGCCCAGTGCGTGGTCGAGCCGCCGACCGCCTTCACGATCCAGGCCGGCAGGCCCGGAAAGTCCTGGTGGACGCGCCAGCTGCCTGAGGTCGAGCGCGCGTCGGACCAGGCGAGCTGGGTAAAACTGTCCCATTCATCGTTGATGAAGTCCTGGTTCTCGATGCGCGGGCCGGCCTCCAGGATCACGACCTTGACGCCCTTCTGCGCCAGTTCATTGCCGAGCGTTCCGCCGCCGGCACCGGAGCCGACGATCACCACAACGCCGCTGTCATTCAGATCGAATTTTGCCATTGTTTCCTCCCGACCCGTTCAGACCTTCGGCAGCCAGTCGATATCGGCAAAGCCGCGCTTGATGTAGCCGCCATGCTCGGCGGAGGAGCCCTCGTAGCCGAACCGCGGCCACACCTCCTTGTTGTTGTAGATGGAGACGATGAGGTCGCCGCGGATCTTCTGGAAGAAGGCGCTTTGCTCGATCTGTTGCAGCAGCGCGACGCGGTCGTTTTCCCAGGCGACCTGGACATAAGGCATCTTGTGGCGGTCATTGGCCGCCTGATCGAGCCTCGTGACGCCGTCATTGATCAGCGACTTGACCGCCGGATCCTTCGCCGCCTTCTCATCATACGGCTTGACCGCTGCTATGTAGTAGCTGTCGCCGAGGAAATCGTGCGGATAGATGTCGCGCGCCATCTTCTGCAGCGTCTTCAGCGTGGCCGGCGTCAGCGTCGTGGCGCCTTCGGCCCATGCATCGGCGATGCCGAGCCCCGTCGAGGTCGCAATTGCGACTGCGGGTGCGGTAACGGCCGCGCCTTTGAGAAAGACACGCCGGTCATATTTGCTGCGTCGATCGATTTCTCTCATGGGTTCCTCCGTCAATTTTTATTTGTGCAATTGCCTTGTCATTTGAGCATGCTCTAGCCGAAGCGCCCGCCGCGCTGGATCACCTCGATCTTGTAGCCGTCGGGATCGGAGACGAAGAAGAAGCGCGCCAGCGTCTTGCCGTCATGCTTGAAGTCGCGCAGCGGCCCGGGCGACAGTTTCTCCTGCTCGAAGCGCGCGTGCTCGGCATCGACGTCATCGACGATGACGGCGAGATGGCCGTAGCCGTCGCCGAGCGCGTAGGGCTCCTTGCGATCGAAATTGACCGTGAGCTCGACCTCGAAGGGCGAGGAGGGATGGCGCAGGTAGATCAGCGCGAAATCGGGAAATCTCAGATTGTCCGCGATCTCCAGGCCAAACGCGCGCTGGTAGAAGTCGAGCGCTTTGGCTTCGTCGAACACGCGGATCATCGAATGCACGGGTTTCGCCATTCAGTTCAGCTCCTTCAGATAGGCGATGATCATGGCGCGGGTTTCCGGCTTGGCCTGCCGGTAGGCCATCACGGCGCCCGGGATCACCTCCTGCGGATTGGTCAGCCAGGCATCGAGCCGGGCGTCGTCCCAGACGAAATCGGCCTTGCCAAAGCCCGCGGAATATTTGAAGCCGTCGGCCTTGCCGGCGTGGCGGCCGACGATCCCGTAGAGCGACGGTCCCTGCCGGACGGCATCCGACATGTTGGTGGTGTGGCAGGTCGCGCATTGCTGCTTGAACAGAGTCGCCCCATCGGGCGGCTTGGCGGCGGGCAAGGGCATTTGCGCAGCCGTCATTTGCACTGCAAGCATTGCGCTGCAAAATCCCAGCCCCAACGTCCACCTTGCGCGCAGCTTTGTCATCTACATCACCGCCTCTGTGCGGTGACTGTAGGAGGCTGAAATCCGCCGTTGGTAGTAGCGGGCTGTTTCACAGCAGAACAAAGCTGGGCGGTGATCTGGCGCGGAACCGGTGGTTGCCGCATATGCGGACGACAATTTCGCAAAATGACCGCGAAATCCCTGCACGATCACCACACGACGCAGCTTGCATCTCGCGTGCGCCGTTTGCGGAAAATGCAGTCTTGCGCGATGGGGTTCAGGGTCGGCGCTGCAAACGGCGCACCACCTGCGCCGCTCCTCCATCGTCAATTAAAATCCCAGGAGAATTGGATGACGTTTGCAAAAACCAGCGTGCTCGCCCTTGCCATCTCGGCCGCGATGGCCGGCCCGGTCCTGGCACAGGGAACGACTGCACCGGATACCCAGCTTCGCGGCGGTGCGCAGGGCAGAGGTACCATGCAGCAGGGCGGCGGCATGTCCGGCAGCGGCGATGAGGAAATGGCGGCCCAGCCTGGCGCGCCGACGCAGAAGAGCGGTGCCACCGCCAAGTCAGGCAGCAAGGGAACGGTCGGCAGCGGACGCACGGCACCGAAGTCGGGCGGTTCCGAGATGGCGCCTGCAACCAAGAAGTACTAGAGCCTTCCCGGTTCTGATTGATCAGAACCAAAGCTCAAGCTTCTTGTTCTGACTCGTTTCCTTCGCGCGAACCGGCATCCGCTTCGCGCGAAAACGCGTCTGGTTACGCTGACCGGATCCCGGATGCAGTGCCGCGTGCGCTGCGTCCGGCGTTCCCTGGAGCATGATCCGGAAAAGTGGAAACCGGTTTTCCGAAAAGATCATGCTCAAACAAGGAGATGAGACCATGATGCGATTCCGTGGAAACGCATCATGATCTAGTCGTCGAAACGGCGCGTGCCGCGTCCCGCCTTGATGTCGCTGCGGCGCTTCTTGCCCTCGAGCCGGCGCTGCTTGGAGCCGAGCGTCGGCTTGGTCGGCCGCCGCGGTGTCGGCCGCACCATCGCCTCCTTCAACATCTCGAGCAGCCGCTCGATCGCATCAGCGCGATTGCGTTCCTGGGTGCGAAAGCGGAAGGCGTGGATCACGATCACGCCGTCCTTGGTCATGCGGCTGCCGGCGAGCCGCGCCAGCCGCTGCGCGGCGTCCGGCGGCAATGCAATCTTGTTGGTATCGAAGCGAAGCTGCGCCGCGGTCGAGACCTTGTTGACATTCTGCCCGCCCGGGCCGGAGGCGCGGACAAAGACGATCTCAATGTCGTTCTCGTCGATCGCAAGGTCGCGGGACACCCGCAGCATGACATCACCCATGGAAGAATCGGCGGCCGCAGAATAGCGGGTTTGGGTGTGCTTGGGTGGCGTTGATGCGGTGTTCGTTGCGTCAGCGGTTCGAGCCCGCGGCTCACCCCTCTCCCCAACCCTCCCCCGCAAGGGCAGGGCTATCGCATGTGACCGAGGAGTTCGAAGAGGAACGCATCGTTCCATCCGGCGCGTTTGAGCTTGCCGCGCAAGGAGCCTGTCGTGTCCGGGTGGGCTTGGGCGACGTTGAGGGCCAGGCGCCTGAGCACGGCCAGGTTGGCCGGCCCGTTGTCCTTGCGGTTGCGGGCGAGGTCCTCGTCGAGGGTGACATCGAGCGGCCAGTGCAGGTTATTTTCGATGCCCCAATGAGCGCGGACGATACGCAGGACGTCTTTGCGGCTGTAGGGGCGGCTCATCAGGAAGTAGCGCTCGACCGTGTCGTCCTGTCCACGCTTGCTGGTGATGCGGGCGACAGCTTTGAGGCCCGGGAAGTCGTGCTTCTTGGCCATGCCGGGAGCCGGCGCAACGAGAGCAACACGCTTGTCGGTGCGTCCATGGTCCGCATCGGTGGTGGCGAGCGAAGTCTTGCCCTTGCGTTTGACGGCGCAGATTGCGGCTTTGGCATCCTCCAACAGAGCGGGCTGGTTCGCCTTCACCGCCAGCACGTAGTCACCGCCCCGTGCCACGATCGCTTTGGCCATCGCGCGGTGGCAATGCAGGGCATCGGCCGTGACTACGCAGCCCTTGAGCTGCAAGAGCTCAAGCAACTGCAGGGCACCGTCGACTTCGTTGTTGTTCGGCGCCAGCACATTGGCAAGCGCCATGCGCGTCTGCGCCGCCCAGGCGGTCACCATCACCGGCGGCATGTGGCTCCTGCCGCGTTCGTAGCCGCGTCGCAACGCTTTGCCGTCGAGCGCGATCACACCGCGCGGCCGCTTGATCTTCGCGCCTTGCGCAAAATCCTTCATAAAACGCCGGAACGCGACCTCAAACGCCTTCGGGTCGAGCATCCGGAACACCCGACTGAACGTGTCGTGGCTCGGCAGGCCGTTCCTGAGCACCAGCACATCCTGCCAAAGGTAGGCCTTCATCCGGGCAAACAGCGCCATATCGGTGCAACTCGTCGCCCCGCACAGCGTCGCCATCAGCGCGATGAACAAGATCTCGGTCAGGTCATGCAGCGCGTTGTCGGCCCGCGGGTCCGGCAAATCCTCAAAGCACTCGGCAAATCGTTGCATCGGCCGCTCCCTTCAGATCAGGAACTGCCTTCAGAATCCCTTTCCTTCGATTCGGCAACTACTTGCACGCGCACACATGCGATTCCCCTGCCCGCAAGGGGGGGGGGAGGGAGCCCACCCGCTTGCGCGTCCCTAACGATCGAAGCGTCAGAGCCAATCCAAGCATCAGTGCCCGTGTTGGCAGTGTGTGAGGTGAGCACGGCCTTCATGCTCCCTCCCCCCTTGCGGGGAAGGTGGGGAGAGGGGTGGCCACAACGGTGGTGTATGAAGAAGTGGACGCCCGCCGAAAAGCGTCAGTTCGCCTTCGGCGGCGCCGACACCGGCTGCGCCGCGGCTTGCGGGGCGCGGCCGACGATTGCGGTGAGCAGGCCGTTGCCCCAGAGCCTCCTGGCGACCCGCTTGGCGTCGTCGAGCGTCACCGCGTCGACGATGGCGTTGCGCTTCTCGACGTAATCGATCGGCAGCTTGTCGAGCTGGTATTGCAGCATCGCCTGCGCGAGCTTGGAGGAGGTGTCGAGCGCCAGCATCTGCGAGCCCTTCAGGTAGGACTTCGCCTCGTCGAGTTCCTTCTGCGTCGGACCTTCCTCGGCGATGCGGCGGACTTCCGCTTCGATCGCATCGACGGTCTCCCCGGCGCGGTCGGCGCGGGTGCCGGTGTTGCCGATGAACAGCGCGGAGTGATCCATCCAGACCAGCGCTTCATAGATCGAGTAGGCCAGCCCGCGCTTCTCGCGCACTTCCTTGTAGAGCCGCGACGACAGCCCGCCGCCGCCGAGAATGTGGTTCACCACATAGGCCGCCATGAAATCCGGGTCGTGCCTGGCAATGCCGGGCCCGCCGAAGGTGACGACGGTCTGCGGCACGTCGAGCGGGACGAAGGCGCGCTGCGGCGGCCTGGTCGCCACGACGTCGGGGACGGGCGTCAATTCGGCCTTCGCCGGCAGGCCGCCAAAGGTCTTGTCCAGCAGCTTGCCGAGCGTATCGGCATCGACGTCGCCGACCACGGCAACGCGCAGCGTATCCTTGGCGATGATGCGGCGGGTATAGTCCTTGAGATCCGGGATCTGGATGGTCGGCACGCTGTCGAGCGTGCCGGTGGCCGTCCTGGCATAGGGATGATCGCCGAATGCGAGCTCGAGGAATTTGCGGCCGGCGAGCGAGGACGGATTGGTCGATTCGCGGCGCAGATTGGCGATCACCTGGGCGCGGATCCGTTCGACGTCCTTCGGCTCGAAATGCGGCGAGGTCAGCGCCATCCGCAACAGGTCGTAGGCTTCGTCCTTGTTGTCCTTGAGCATGCGCAGCGAGCCGCGGAATTGATCGCGGTTCGACTGGAAGCCGAGCTCGATGGCGCGGCGCTCGAGCCGCTCATGATAGGTCTTGGAATCGAGATCGCCGGAGCCTTCGTCGAGCAGGTCGGCGACCAGATTGCCGACGCCGGGCTTGCCGGGCGGATCCTGGCTGGCGCCGCCGCTGAAGGAATATTCCATTGCGATCAGCGGCACGGTCGCGTCCTGCACGAACCACGCCTCGATGCCGCCGGGCGATACCAGCCGCTGGATCTTGGCCGCGGCCTGCGAGGGCGCCGACGTCAGCGTCAGCAGCGCGGCGCAGGCGCCGCCGATCAGCGCCGCACGGCGGGTGAGGGAATAGATCACGAGCGCTTCTCCTCGCGTTTCGGCGCAGTAGTATCCTTGATCAGATAGCCGGTCACCGACCGCTTCTTGTCGAGCCAGCTGGCGGCGGCAGTGCGCACCTGCTCGGCGGTGACGGCGCGAATGCGATCCGGCCAGCTGCGGATATCCTCGATGCTGAGCCCGGTGGTCAGCGCGCCGCCATACCAGCGTGCCAGCGTCGCCTGGTTGTCCTGGGCGTAGATCGCCTCCGCGATGAGCTGGGTCTTGACCCGTTCGAGATCCTCGGCGCGCGCCGGGTTCTGCGCGAGGTCGGCGATCACCTTGTCGATCGCGTCCTCGATCTGCGCGAACTCGACGCCGGGTTTCGGCGTCACCGAGATCGAGAATTGCGACGGATCGAGCGAGGTGCCCTGGTAGCCGGCGCCGGCCGAGATCGCGAGGCCCTTGTCGATCACCAGTGAGCGATAGAGATAGGAGTTGGCGCCGCCGCCCATCAACTGCGCGAGCACATCGAGCGCCTGGCTCTCGCCTGAAGCCGCTGTTGTCGCCGAGGGCACGAGGTAATAGCGGCGCAGGCTCGGCTGCTCGACGCGCGGATCCGACAGCGTCACGGTGCGCGGCGCGGCCGGTGTCGGCTCCTGCGGCCGGACCCGCTTTTCGGGGATCGCATGCTGCGCCGGGATCGGGCCGAAATTCTTCTCGACCAGCGGGCGGATATCCTTGACGTCGACGTCGCCGGCGATGACCAGGATCGCGTTGTTCGGCGCATAGAAGCGCCGGTAGAAGGCGAGCGCATCCTCGCGGTCGAGCTTCTCGATCTCCTGGTGCCAGCCGATCACCGGCCGGCCATAGGGATGGTTGAGATAGAGCGCGGCCATGATCTGCTCGGTCAGCCTTGCATCCGGGTTGTTGGCAACCCGCATGTTGAACTCCTCGAGGACGACATCGCGCTCGGGCAGCACGTTCTCGTCCTTGAGGATCAGGCCGGTCATGCGGTCGGCCTCGAACTCCATCATGGTCGGCAGCTGCTCGCGCGGCACGCGCTGGAAGTACCCGGTGTAGTCGACCGAGGTGAAGGCGTTCTCATTGCCGCCGACGCGCAGCACGGTCTGCGAGAACTCGCCGGCCGGATGCTTGGCGGTGCCCTTGAACATCAGATGCTCGAGAAAATGCGCGAGGCCCGACTTGCCGGGCGTCTCGTCGGCCGAGCCGACCTTGTACCAGATCATCTGCGTCACCACCGGCGTGCGGTGGTCGGGGATCACCACGACCTGCAGGCCGTTGTCGAGCGTGAAACTGGCGGGGCGTTCCGAGGTGACGGTGGTCTGGGCGCGGAGGCTGGCACCCGGCAGCGGGATGGTGGAAACAAATGCGGCAGCGAACAGGGCGATCGATCGGCGAGAGCGCATCATGGTCCTTATGAAAGCCCGGACACACGGCCGGGGCGCGAAAGCAAGCCATCGTACACGGTCGTTGCCGTGCCCATGGTCACGAAGCGGAGAGACACCCGCCGCTCCGCATTAAGCTTTGCTCATGTCAGCCTTCGCCCGAACAGGCCAAGCGATCACTGCACCGGTTTTCCGGTCATGACGTCGTACTGGCCTTCCTTCGCCATCGGCGCCTGCGGACCGGTGCCGTAGGCATAGCCAGCGGACGGCGTCTGGTAGCCCGGAGGTGGCTCGGTCAGGGAATCGCGCGTCGGCTCGCCCTTGAAGGGTTTGGACTCGCTGCTGTTCCCCTTGAACATGCCGAGCAGGCCGCCGGTGTAACCGAGCTGGCTCGGCATCAGCGACGGATTGGTGCTCACGCCGGGCTCGAGCGGCTCCTTGCGGCCATCGGTGGCGGTCTGCTGCTTGCGGCCGGCCTCGATCTCGGCCGGCGTCAACGCCACCGCCGACTGCCACGGCTCCTTCTTGACTTCCTTCTTGCGCGCCGCGATCGCAGCCTTGCGCGCCGCGATATCGGGGTCTTTCGGCCAGTTCGGCGCGTTGACCTGGGCGGTCGATGCCGGCGGGGGCAAATCGAGCTTGGGCGGCACCACCAGCGGCGAGCGCTCGCGGTAGTCGATGCCCTTGCTGGCCGCGCTCTTGGCGCCGAGCCCGGTCATCAGATTGTCGACGATCCGCTCTTCGAAGGTCAGGCCGTCGTCGCCGTCATCCTCATCGTCGCCGGCGCGCACCGGGCCGGCCGTCATGACAAGGCCGATCCCGGCTGCGACGAACGCCAGGCGCAGGCCACGCATCAGCGACAGCCGGGACGTCTCGATCAGGTAACCGCGGGCTTTGGTGTTGCGCATCGCGCCATTCCCATCTCAAAATTCGCCAAAGCGATCACTGGCTTAGGCACAGTTCCGCTTGAGCAGGTGTCGACCGCTGACCGGCTCGTATCGGCCGGGATCAGGGCGCTTTTACGGCGGGGGTCCCCACCACGGAATCATACAATAGGGCTGCCACGCCAGCAACGATGGCTACATCGGCAAGGTTGAAGATGTACCAATTGAAGGTTTTTCCCCCGATCTCGGCATGAAGCAGGGCAAAATCGACCACCGCGCCATAGGCGAAGCGGTCGATGCCGTTCCCGATGGCGCCGCCGATGATCAGGCCGAGCGACACCGTCGCGAGCCAGGTCCGCGACCGCGCCATCCAGATCGCCAGCGCGATCACGGCCGCGGCCTTGATCACCATCAGCAAGATCTGGGCCGCCGGGGTTTCGCTCTGGAACCAGCCGAAACTGATCCCCGGATTCCAGGCGAGCACCAGGTCGAAGAACGGCGTCACCCGCACCGGGGCGTGACGCGCGATATCCAGGACGTGGAGCAGCCAGAGCTTGGAAGCCTGGTCGGCGATCAGGGTGATCACCGCCGCCAGCACACCGGCGCGGAGGGGAGGATTCATCGGAGCCCCACCAAAGGTGTCGTCCCGGCGAAAGCCGGGACCCATACGCCGTGCCAAGTGTTGTTTGAATGACTCGGAGTCATCAACCTCAGTCCATTCTAGACAGCGGTGGTTATGGGTCCCTGCTTTCGCTGGGACGACGGTTAGGCCGTGACGTCCAGCGCCTTCCATTCGCGCAGCGCTTGCGCATCGCGCGGCGAGACGTCGGGATATTCGGGGTCCTCGCCCACCGTCGGCAGGATCTTCCACGAACGGGCGCATTTGGTGCCGACCGCCTTCTCGACCACGACCGCAACCCCAGGCACGGCATCGAGGCGGAAGGCGTTCGCCGGCGCCTCGCCCTCGCGCACCTCGTAGTTCGAGGTGATGCAGACCTCGGCGAGATCGATGTCGAACAATGTGGCCAGCATCTGCCTGTCGGCGACGTAGATCACCGGCGATGCCTCGAGCGAGGAGCCGATCCGCTTGGCGGCGCGTTCGAGTTCGAGCGCGCCGGTGACGACGCGGCGGACGCTGCGGACCGTCTCCCACTTCGCGGCAAGCGCGTCGTCGCGGAACTGCTCGAGACCTTCGGGGAACAACGTCAGATGCACCGAAGGCTCGGCGTTCGGCCGATACATCCGCCAGGCCTCGTCGGTGGTGAAGCTGAGGATCGGCGCCAGCCATTTCAGGATCGCGTCGCAGAGCAGATCGATCGTGGTCAGCGCCGCCTTGCGCGCCACCGAGGACGGCGGATCGCAATACAGCGTGTCCTTGCGGATGTCGAAGTAGAACGCCGACAGCTCGGAGTTCATGAAGGCCGCGAGGCTTGCGACCACGGTCTTGTAGTCGAAGTCGGCATAGGCCTTGCGGATGGTCTCGGCGTGGCCGGCGAGCTCGTGCAGCATCAGCCGCTCGAGCTCGGGCATCTCGGCAAAGGCGACCTTCTCGCTCGGCTTGAAATGATGCAGCGTGCCGAGCATCCAGCGGATCGAGTTGCGCAGCTTGCGGTAGGTCTCGATGGTGTTCTTGAGGATCTCCGGGCCGATGCGCTGGTCGTCGGCATAGTCGGTGGCGCACACCCACAGGCGCAGGATATCCGCGCCGGAATCCTTGATCACCTTTTGCGGCTCGACGGTGTTGCCGAGCGACTTCGACATCTTGCGGCCGTTCTCGTCGAGCGTGAAGCCGTGGGTCAGCACGATGTCGTAGGGCGCGCGCCCGCGCGTGCCGGCACTTTCCAGCAGCGACGAGTGGAACCAGCCGCGATGCTGGTCGCTGCCTTCGAGATACATCACGGTGTCGTTGCCGCCATCGACCTTGCGGACGATGTTGCCGAGCTGCGGGAAGTTCTGCCGGTCTTCCAGCACGAAGGCGTGCGTGGAGCCGGAATCGAACCAGACGTCGCAGATGTCGTCGACCTTCTTCCAGTTCTCGGACGCGCGTGACCCGAGGAAACGCTCGCGGGCGCCGTCCATGTACCAGGCGTCGGCGCCTTCCTCCATGAACGCCTCGGTGATGCGCTGGTTGACGACCCCGTCCTGCAGGATCGCGGCCGAACCGTCGCTGTTCTCGCGCACGAACACGGCGATCGGCACGCCCCAGGCGCGCTGCCGCGAGATCACCCAGTCGGGACGGTTGGCGATCATGCCGTTGATGCGGTTCTCGCCGGCCGGCGGCACCCATTGTGTGACAGAGATCGCGTGCAGCGCGCGGGCGCGCAGCGTGTCGCCCTTCTTCGCATGGCCATTCTCGGCGATGTCCGTAGCCCCGGGCTTGCCCGGGGCGTCTACGATGGGCTTATCCATCGCGATGAACCATTGCGGCGTGTTGCGGAAGATCACCGGCTTCTTGGACCGCCAGGAGTGCGGATACTGATGCTTGAGGCGGCCGCGCGCGAGCAGCTTGCCGGCCTCGATCAGCGCCTTGATCACGGCCTCGTTGGCGTCACCCTTCTCGCCCTTGTCGTTGAGCACGCGTTTGCCGGTGAAGCCCGGAGCCTGCGCGGTAAACGCGCCGTTCTCGTCGACCGTATAGGGGATCGCCGTCGGGATGCCGCGCGCATCGAGCTCGCGGGTGTTGGCCGTCCAGACGTCGAAGTCCTCGCGGCCGTGGCTCGGCGCGGTGTGCACGAATCCGGTGCCGGTGTCGTCGGTGACATGCTCGCCGGCGAGCAGCGGCACGATGAATTCGTAGCCGCCACCGAGGCCGCGCAGCGGATGGGCGCATTCCACGGCGTCCAGCGTGTCGCCGGGAATATCGCGGACCTTGTCATAGGACGTGACGCGCGCCTGCTTGAACACCTCGGCGGCAAGCGCGTCGGCCAGGATCAGGAGATCGCCGGTCTTCGCCCAATTGTCGGCGGGCGCTTCGGTCACCTTGTAGAGGCCATAGGCGATCTTCGGCGAGAACGAGATGGCGCGGTTGCCGGGCAGCGTCCACGGCGTGGTGGTCCAGATCACGACCGAGGCATTGGCCAGTGCGCCATGCGCCGGCGAGGTGACCGGGAATTTCACCCACACCATGTCGGAGGTGTAGTCCTCGTATTCGACCTCGGCTTCGGCAAGCGCGGTCTTCTCGACCACGCTCCACATCACGGGCTTCGAGCCGCGATAGAGCGTGCCGTTGGCCGCGAACTTCATCAGCTCGCGGGCGATCTGGGCTTCGGCCGGATAGCTCATCGTCTGGTAGGGATGATCCCAGTCGCCGATGATGCCGAGCCGCTTGAACTCCTCGCGCTGCACGTTGATCCAGTGCGTCGCATAGGCGCGGCATTCCCTACGGAACGCGACCATCGCCGCCGAGTCGCGGAAATCGGGCTTCTGCTTGCCCTTGGAGCGGTAGTTCTCCTCCTCGATCTTCCATTCGATCGGCAGGCCGTGGCAGTCCCAGCCCGGCACGTAGTTGGAGTCGAAGCCGAGCATCTGCTGGCTCTTGGTCACGACGTCCTTGAGGATCTTGTTCAGCGCGTGCCCGATATGGATGTTGCCGTTGGCGTAGGGCGGGCCGTCATGCAGCACGAATTTGGCACGGCCCTCGGCTTCCCGGCGGAGCCTGTCGTAGAGGCCGATCTCGTTCCAGTATTTCAGGATTTCCGGCTCGCGCTGGGGCAGGCCGGCGCGCATCGGGAATTCCGTCTGCGGCAGGTAAAGGGTCTTGGAATAGTCCCTAACGTCAGTCTTTTGGGCGTCGGTCTTTTGCGGCTTGTCGGACATGAAGGCTCTGATTTGGCAGGTGCGGGCGCGGATACGCGATCAATCGCGGGTGAAACGGCGAAGTCCCGGTCTTGCGCCGAGCCTTCAGGCTCAGGCGGAAGCCGGGCAGCTAATCCGTATGATGCGCCGCGAAAACATGGGGTTTCCATAGCAGCCGGACGGGGAAATCGCAAAGCCCCCGGTTGCCGGCGGCCCGTACCGCGGGACCGCCCCTGGAGCGGGACTTGGTTGAGCTGGAGCGACAGCGGCGAGTTCACCTCTCCCTTGGGAGAGGTCGGCGCGAAGCGCCGGGTGAGGGGTTAAGGTCTCTCGGTGGAGCTGCGGCCCCTCACCCGATTTGCTGCGCAAATCGACCTCTCCCCGCCGGGGAGAGGTGGACCGAACCCGCGGTCAAACCGATTCAACCTGACTTCATCCCGCTCTAGGCAGCCAGTGCCCGGGCCGGATTTCCGGCCACGATTGCGCCGGGGGCGACGTTCTGTGTGACCACGCTGCCGGCCCCGACCAGGGCGCCGTCGCCGATCGTGACGCCGGGCAGGATGATGGCACCCCCGCCGATCCAGACGTCGCTGCCGATCCGGATCGGGCGGCCGAATTCCAGCCCGGCGCGGCGGGTTTCGGCATCGCGCGGGTGGTCGGCGGTATAGATCTGCACCGCGGGTCCGATCTGGGTCCGATCGCCGATCACGACCTCGACGACGTCGAGGATGACGCAATTGAAGTTGAGGAACACGCCATCGCCGAGGCTGATATTGCTGGCGTAGTCGCAAAAGAACGGCGGCCGGATCACGGCATCCCTGCCGACCTTGCGGAAGCGCTCGCCGAGCAGCGCGTGCAGCTCGGCCGCGGACGATGCGCCGGCCGCATTGTAGCGCGTCATCCAGTGTTCCGCCGCGGTATGGTCGGCGGCGAGCTCTGCATCCGGGCGATACAGCTCGCCCGCCAGCATTTTTTGCTTTTCAGTCCTGTTCAACCAATCACTCCGAGCTGCGGGAACGCGTCGGGCGCTGCGGCAAGTAGCGTGCGCGCCTTGGCGCTGTCGTCATCCATCTGGCGTATCAACGCCTCGATGGTGTCGAATTTCAGCTCTTCACGAATGAAACCGATGAATGCGACATCAAGGGCCGCGTCGTACAGATCGCCCTTGAAGTCGAACAGGAACACTTCGAGCAGCGGCGCGCCGTTGTCGAAGGTCGGCCGGCGCCCGAAGCTGGCGACACCGTCGAACCGTTGCGAGCCCTTGCCGACCCGCACCGCGTAGATGCCGTGCTTCAGGCCGCAATGCTTGTCGAGGCGGATATTGGCGGTGGGGTAGCCGAGGTCGCGGCCGCGCTTCTCGCCGTGGATCACCTTGCCGGTGACGAACCACGGTCCGCCCAGCATCGTGGTCGCATCCGCGATCTCGCCCTCGGTGAGCGCCATGCGGATGGCGCTGGAGGAAACCGGGCGTTCCTCGATGTCGACATGGGCCTGCACGTCGACCTCGATGCCGAGCCGCGGCGCTTCGCTGACCAGGAGGCTCGGCGAGCCGACCCGGCCCTTGCCGAAATGGAAGTCGTAACCGACTGCGATCCCGCTGATGCCGAGCCGGCCGATCAGGTCGTGGTGAATGAAATCCTGTGCCGAGGTGCCGGCGCGCGCCTTGTCGAACGTCATCACGACGGCACCGGCGAGCCCGGTGGCCGCGAGCAGCCGCAGCTTGTTGGTCTCGTCCGTGAGACGGAATTGCGGGGTGTTCGGGCTGAAGAAGCTGCGCGGATGCGGCTCGAAGGTCACGGCGAGCGCGGGTACGCCGTGTGCTCTGCCCATCGCAAGCGCCGCGCCGATCACGGCGCGGTGACCGAGATGGACGCCATCGAAATTCCCCATCGCGACCACGGCGCCTTTCGGAATGGCGCTTGCGGGGGTGTTGTCGCGGATAACGGTAAAGCCGGTGCTCATGAGCGGTATTCTTCAAGGATTCTTAAGCATGATTGGTGCGGGCCGGACCGTGACGCGGCGGCGGCGTGGAAGTCAAGGCTAACGAAAATCGCGTCAAATCCGTAACAATCCGGATTCAGCCGGTTAACGCGCTGTTTAACGGCTGCTGTTAGTCGTTGGCGGAAAGCTGCGTTCGTGCAGAAGCCAAGTTGCGTTTGTTGTTTTGGGGGGAAAGATGGCGGTTGATTTGTCCATGCCGGTTCTGGTGGTTGATGATTACAGCACCATGATCCGCATCATCCGGAATCTTCTCAAGCAGCTTGGATTCGAGAATATCGACGATGCCTCCGACGGCTCCGCAGCGCTGAACAAGATGCGCGGCAAGAAGTATGGCCTGGTGATTTCCGACTGGAACATGGAGCCGATGACCGGCTACGACCTGCTCAAGGAAGTCCGCGCCGATCCCAACCTTGCGACCACGCCCTTCATCATGATCACGGCGGAATCCAAGACCGAGAACGTGATCGCGGCCAAGAAGGCCGGCGTGAACAACTACATCGTCAAGCCGTTCAACGCGGCCACGCTGAAGACCAAGATCGAGGCGGTCTTCCCGGACATGGCGACGGCGTAAGACGCCCGCCCATCGCATCACGATTCATCCTCATCTCATCGCGCGTTAGCGAATGACCAGCGCCGCCTCACCGTCACCCTGAGGGCCGCGAAGCGGCGTCTCGAAGGGTCGACGGCCCGGCTGGTGGCCGTGCATCCTTCGAGACGCGCGCAAGAGCGCGCTCCTCAGGATGACGGGGCTAAAGCATGACGCGGATTGCACGATTTCGGAATATTAGAAGAATATCCCTGAGTTGCCCGACGTGTCAAGTTGGCTGGTCGAACGTCGGCCGCCGCCGACTCCTTTGCATGGGGTTGTTTTCGATATTTTGGCGGCGCGCCCCTGCGGGGGTGGCCGCTACCACTTCAGCTCGCGCATCAGCGCGCGTGGCGGATGGCCGAACAATTCCTTGATCGAGGCCGCATCGAGCTGCTCGATGCCCTCGAACTGTTCGGAATGGATGCCGCGGGTGACGAACAGGAGATCGATGCCGAAGCCAAGGGCGCCGGTGAGATCGGTGCGCACGGAATCGCCGATCGCGAGCACGCGGCTGAGCTCGGTCGGACCCCCGCGGCGCTCGGTGGCCAGCGCCATGGCGCGCTCATAGATCGGCCGGTGCGGCTTGCCGTAGAAGATCACCTCGCCGCCGAGCTCGCGATAGAGTTCGGCGACCGCCCCGGCGCAATAGATCAGCCGGTCGCCGCGCTCGACCACGATATCGGGATTGGCGCAGACGAGCGTGAGGTTGCGCTCGAGCGCCTTCAGCAGGGTGTCGCGGTAATCTTCGGCCGACTCGGTCTCGTCGTCGAACAGGCCGGTGCAGATGATGTAGTCGGCCTGCTCCAGCGGCACCAGCGTGGCGTCGAGGCCGCGATGGATCGAGCTGTCGCGCTCCGGGCCGATCCAGAAGATCTTCTGGCCGGGATGATCGGCCACGAAGTGGCGCGTCAGGTCGCCCGAAGAGACGATCGCATCATAGGTCTCGTCGGCGACGCCGAGCTTGCGCAGCTGTCGCTGCACGGAATCGGCCGGCCGCGGCGCGTTGGTGATCAGGATGACCGTGCCGCCTTTCTGGCGGAACGTGTGCAATGCCTCGCAGGCCTCGGGAAAGGACTCGAGCCCGTTGTGCACGACGCCCCAGATGTCCGACAGCACGACGTCGACGCCGCCAATGAGATCGCGCAGCCGCTCTACGTAACGCAGCGAGGTCATGATGCAATTGGCCGGCTAGTTTGGACCGAGGGCGCGGCGCGCCAGCGCGGCGCTGCCGGTTGCGCGCGGCGGGGCTGCGGGGCCGGAGACAGGGGCTGAAGTGCTGGCGCCATTAAGATCCTGGGGGTTGGTCTGCGGAGCCTCGGCGGTAGCAGATGCCCCCTCCGGCCGCAACGGCCGCGGCGGCGCGAACAGGAACCCCTGGCCGAACCGGACATCGTAGTCGAGCAGGTCGACCACCGAGCGCTCGCCCTCGATCCGTTCGGCGATCAGGTCGATGCCGTAGCGGCCGAGCAGGTCGGACAGATCGGAAGGATGGATATCGGTGCTCGCGATCTGCTTGGCGTCAAGCAGCAGCGCCGCCGGCACCTTGATGAAGCGGACACCGCGATCGGCGAGCTCGCGCGGCTCGAGGCGGAGGTCGCTGACATGGTCGATCGAGAACCGGTAGCCGCGCTGCGCCAGCGCCGCGAGATTCTCGCTCTCGGTCGGGCCGAGATTGCGGAAGGTCGCTTGCTTGAACTCGAGCACGAAGGACGGCGCCAGCGCGCGGTTGGCCTCGAGGAAGTCGAGACACTGGGTGAAATGCGCCGGGCTGGACAGCGTCGCCGCCGAGACGTTGCAGAACACGCCGACATCCTTGCTGCGGATCATCAGGCGGCGCAGCACCTGGACGCAGCGAAGCATCACCATGTGATCGATGCGGCCGATCAGGCCGCCGGCCTCGGCCGCCTCGATGAAATCCTCGGCGGCCAGCACCTGGTCGCGCTCGTCGCGCAGCCGCGTCACCGCCTCGTAGTAGCGCACCTTGCGTTGCGGCAGCGTCACCATCGGCTGCAGGTAGATGTCGAGGCGGTTCTCGTCGATGGCCTGCTTGATCGCGCCGATCAGCTGGGTCTGGCTGCGCGAGACCTCCGGCGGAGCCGCAGGTGTCGGCGGAGGCGCAACCACGACGGTCGGCGCCGGCGCGACCCGTTGCAGCACATCGTCGCGCGGGGACGCGACCGGCTGCACCGCCGGAGCCGCCGCCAGCAGGTCCTCATGATGGGCGACGGATGCCGCAAGCTGCCGCACCAGTCCACCGAGCTCGCTGATCTCGCCGGCCATGCCCTGCATCCGGTCGGCACCGGTGGAGTTGGCCGAGGCGACGCGGCCTTCGACTGCGGCCAGCCGGCGGCCGAACTCGGCGACTTGGCGGGCAAGGTCGGCGGTGCCGCGCGACAGATCCGCGATCTGGCCGCCGACATCGCTGCGGTCACGCAGCCGCATCGAGACCGCATTGTAAAGGATCAGGCAGGTGAGGGCGGTGAGCGCCACGATCGCCGATTCCGATCCGCTGATGCCCGCCACCGAATACAGCACGAAGCCGAGCGAGGCTGCGAGCAGCACCATGCAGATGGCGATGAAGATCGTCGAAATGCGAATCATGTCGCGCGCCCGCGCCCTCTGTCCGAACGTCCCCGGACCGCGACCTTAGCACCATTGTTGATTCGACGGGCCAGCGATCTTCGGAACCGGCTGGAACTGCACACGATTTTCGTTTCGCCCGGATCGGGCCGCGTAATTCGCCGGAGCCGGCGGCGGCACGCCGGTCAGAGGTCCGCGGCCGCGATCCAGAACACCTCGCCCTCGGAGTCCTCGGTGTCGAGCCAGAGCAGCGGCAGGTTTGGGTAGGCGGCCTCCAGATTGTCGCGGCCGCGGCCGATCTCGCAGAGCAGCCCGCCCTGCGGGGTCAGATGTTGCCTCGCCTCATCGAGCAGGCGACGGACGATATCGAGCCCGTCAGCGCCGCCATCGAACGCGATCTTCGGCTCGGCACGGCACTCGCGCGGCAACGCCGCCATGCCTTCGGCGTCGACATAGGGCGGGTTCGAGATGATGAGATCGTATCTGCTGTCGCCGAGCGGCTTGAACAGGTCGCCGCGATGGAGCGTCAGGCGACCGTCGAGGCCGTGGTCGGCGACGTTGCGCGCGGCGACCTCGAGCGCGTCCTTTGAAATATCGACCGCGTCGACCGCGGCGTTGGGAAAATGCCGCGCCGCCAAAATCGCAAGGCATCCGGAGCCGGTGCAGAGGTCGAGCACGCGTTCGACCTCCTCGGGATCGCCGATCAGCGAGGTGCCGTCCTCGTCGCCGCCGAAATGCGAATCCAGCAATTCGCCGATGAAGGAGCGCGGCACGATGGTGCGCTCGTCGACATAGAACGGCAGGCCGCGCATATAGACCTTGTTGACGAGATAGGCGGCAGGCTTCCGCGTCGCGATCCGGCGCTCGATCAGGTCGAGGATCTGCCTGCCTTCGGCAATCGTGACGCGTGCGGTGGCGAAGTTCTCGAACTGGTCGGGATGCAGGTGCAGCGTTTCGCAGATCAGGAACGCGGCCTCGGCCACCGGATCGGTGGTGCCGTGCGCGAACACGAGCTTGGCCGCGTTGAAGCGGCTCACGGCATAGCGCAGGAAATCAAACAGGGTCTGAAGCTCGCCGGCGCCGACTTTCGGCGCTTTCGGCACGGCGCGGCTGCGCTTGGCCGGCACTTTGCTGCGCTTGGCCATCAGGATTTGGTCCAGCGCGCGGCGGCCGCGTCGTCGTGGTCCTGCGCCTCGATCCAGCTCGCGCCGCGCGCGCTTTCCTCGCGCTTCCAGAACGGTGCGTTGGTCTTCAGATAGTCCATCAGGAACTCGGCGGCCTCGAACGCGGCCTGCCGGTGCGGCGAGGCGGTCACGACCAGCACGATGTTCTCGCCCGGCGCGATGCGGCCGAAGCGGTGGATGATGGTGAGGCCCTGCAACGGCCAGCGCGACAGCGCCTCGTCGGCGTGGCGCGCGATCTCGGCTTCCGCCATGCCCGGATAATGTTCGAGCGTCAGCGCCGCGATCGGCTCGCCCTGTTCGCTGCCGCGGCAGATGCCGCTGAAGCTGACGATCGCGCCGACATCGGTGCGGCCCTTGCTCAAGGCCGCGATCTCCTGCGCGACGTCGAAGTCGGCTTGCTGGATACGGATGGTCGCTGCGACGGTCATGTCGGGATCTAGCCGCCGGTCATCGGCGGAAAGAACGCGATCTCGCGGGCGCCGGAGATCGCCGCGTCCGATTTGACATGGGCGTGGTCGATCGCGGCGCGGATCACCGTCGGCTTCTCGAACGCATAGGCGTAGGCATCGTCGCGCGCGGCAAGCCAGCCGATCAGGTCGCCGACGGTGCGCACCTCGGCCGGCGGCTCGACGATCTCTTCAGCCTTGCCGACGCGTTCACGCACCCAGGCGAAATATTTCAGCTTCATCCCTCATCCTCCTTGATGAGGTGATGGATGCCGGCACGGAAATAATCCCAGCCGGTGTAGATCGTGAAGATCGCCGACATCCACAGCAGCACGATGCCGATCAGGGTGGTGGCCGGGAAGACCTGCTCGCCCGCCTCGCCGGCGATCAGAAAGCCGATCGCCACCAGCTGGATCGTCGTCTTCCACTTCGCCAGCTTGGTGACGGGAACGCTGACCCGCAAGCCTGCGAGATATTCGCGCAGGCCCGAGACCAGGATCTCTCGGCACAGGATCACGATCGCCGCCCACAGCGTCCAGCCATGGATCGAATTGTCGGCGGCGAGCATCAGAAGGCTGGAGGCGACCAGGAGCTTGTCGGCGATCGGATCGAGCATCCGGCCGAAGGCGGACTGCTGGTCCCACATCCGGGCATAATAGCCGTCGAGATAGTCGGTGATCCCCGCAGCAATGAACACGGCCAGCGCCACCCAGCGCAGCCACAACGGGCCGTCCAGGATCGATTGCCAGTAGACGCAGCCGATCACCACCGGGATCGCGGCGATCCGGGCGTAGGTCAGGATATTCGGGAGGGACATGGTCTTGGTCTGTCCCCGGGTCGTGGCGATGTTCATCCGTTCTACCAATACCGCTGAAGCGAGAAGGTCAACCGTGCGGACGCGTCAGGCGCGACCAGATTGCGCTGGATCGTCATAGCGCCTTAGCTCGTTGTTTAAGCATGATCTTTTCGGATAACTGCCTCACACTTTTTCGCATCATGCCCTAGATGCCCTGTCGCAGGCGACGCCCTGATGACTCGCCTTTGGTTTAACCCGGCTGAGCGTGGAAAAACTCGAAAATCTTGCGGGCACTCTCGGCGCTGACGCCGGGAACCTTGCCGAGGTCGGCGATCGAGGCCCGCTCGATCTCCTTGAGCGTTCCGAAGTGGTGCAGCAAGGCACGCTTGCGGGACGGGCCGATGCCCGGGATCTCCTGCAGGCCGGCCTCGCGGATGTCCTTCTTGCGCAGCTTGCGGTGCGAGCCGATCACGAAGCGATGGGCCTCGTCGCGCAGCCGCTGGATGAAATAGAGCACCGGGTCCCGCGGCTCCAGCTTGATGGCCTCGCGGTCGGGCATGAACAGGGTTTCGCGCCCGGCATCGCGCTCCGGACCCTTGGCCACCGCCATCAGCGAGACCTCGGTCAGCCCGAGATTCTGGAAAATCTCCCGGACCGCGTTGAGCTGACCGCGGCCGCCGTCGATGATGACGAGGTCGGGCCATTGCGGAAACGAATCGTCATCCGCTTTCGTCCTGGCGGCGGCCTCGCCCTCCGGCGGCTTCAGCAGCCGCTTGAAGCGGCGTTCCAGCACCTCGCGCATCATTCCGTAATCGTCGCCGGGCGTCAGCCCTTCGGACTTGATGTTGAACTTGCGGTATTGGTTTTTCATGAACCCGTCGGGTCCCGCCACGATCATCGCGCCGACCGCGTTGGTGCCCTGGATGTGGCTGTTGTCGTAGACCTCGATCCGCTTGGGTGTGTGCGGCAGGCCGAGCGTCGAGACCATGCCCTCCAGCAGCCGGCTTTGCGTCGCGGTATCGGCGAGCTTGCGGCCGAGCGCCTCGCGCGCGTTGGTGAGCGCGTGGCCGATCAGCTCCTTCTTCTCGCCGCGCTTCGGCACGGAGACCTCGACCTTGGATTCGGCCTTGACCGACAGCGCGTCGGCGAGCAACGCGCTTTCCTCGATCTCGTGCGACAGCAGGATCAGCTTCGGCGGCGGCTTGTCGTCGTAGAATTGCGCGAGGAACGAGGACAGCACCTCCTCGGGCGTGAAGCTCTTCTCGGCCTTCGGGAAATAGGCGCGGTTGCCCCAGTTCTGGCCGGTGCGGAAGAAGAACACCTCGACGCAGGAATAGCCGCCCTCCTGGTGGATCGCGAACACATCGGCCTCTTCGACCGTGCGCGGATTGATGCCCTGCTGCGACTGGATTGCCGACAGCGCCGCGAGACGGTCGCGGTACAGCGCCGCGGTTTCGAACTCGAGCTCGCCGGAGGCCTTCTCCATCTCGGCCGCGAGCAGCTCCTTCACGGCGTGGCTGCGACCGGAGAGGAATTCGGTCGCCTCGCGCACCAGTTCGCTATAGCCGGGGAAGTCGATCTCGCGCGTGCAGGGGCCGGCGCAGCGCTTGATCTGATAGAGCAGGCAGGGTCGGCTGCGGCTTTCGAAGAAGCCGTCGGTGCAGGAGCGGATCAGGAACGCGCGCTGCAGCGCCGTGATGGTGCGGTTGACCGCGCCTGCGTTGGCGAACGGGCCGAAATAGCGCCCCGGCCGCGACTGCGCGCCGCGATGCTTGAGGATCTGCGGCGCCCAATGGTCGCCGGTGATCAGAATATAGGGAAACGACTTGTCGTCGCGCAGCTGCACATTGAAGCGGGGACGGAGCTGCTTGATCAGATTGGCTTCGAGCAGCAGCGCCTCGGTCTCGGTCATGGTCGAGACGATCTCGACCTGCGTGGTCGCCGCGATCATGCGCAGGATGCGCGCCGGCAGCGGCGCGTTGGCCCGCGCATAGGACGACAGCCGCTTTTTGACGTTCTTCGCCTTGCCGACATAGAGCACGTCGTTGGCGGCGTTGAGCATGCGGTAGACGCCGGGCGAGGTCGGGGCGAGGCGGACCGCGTTCTCGATCGCGGCATGCCCGATTGAGAGCGTGCCCTCGGCGACCGCCTCGGCGGCGTCCTCGGAAGCCTCGGGCAGGCGCGCCTCGTCCTCCTCCTCGGCGGCGGAGGTTTCGGGATCGACGTCGCTTGTATCGAGCGTCAGATCGTCCTGCGGCAGGTCGGACTTTGAACCGCGCCGTGGCTTGGGATCAGCCTTGGAGTCGGCTTTGGGGGCCGGCGTCGGACGCTCGGGAGAATCGTGAACCATGGGCCGTAAACTAAGTGCTTGGGCGACCGGTCGCCAGCGTTGACGGCACCAAGAAAACCATCTCGATTGCAGGAGGTTACCGGCCCCGCGCGGACCGTCGGGAAGGGGTGCGTAACATCTTGTTAAGACTGATGAGCGGGCCGGTAACCGGGCTTAACAGCCCTTTAACTTAAAACTCTCGATAAACCTTAGCGAAAAAAGTGGAATTCCGTAACCACGCCGGCCTTGGCCGGCGGGCTGCGGCTGTTGCGTGGTGTACCAATGACCCGGTTTGTCGCGCGTGCGCTGGCATTGATCGTTGCAGGCTGGACGACCTCGGCGGCGTCGGCCGACCTCAACTACGGATCGCCCTATACCGTCTATCAGCCGCTCAATGCCTATAGCTGGGCCGGCCCCTATCTTGGCGGCAATGTCGGCTATGGCTGGGGTTCGGTCGAGAACAACCCGACCAAGCCGTCCGGGTTCGTCGGCGGTGTGCAGGCCGGCTACAACTTCCAGAACGGCTCCCCCTGGGTGTTCGGTATCGAGGCCGACATCCAGGGCACCACGGCCGACGACCGGTTCGCGCCGTGGAAGTTCTCCAACCCGTGGTTCGGCACGGTGCGCGGCCGCGCCGGCTATGCGGTCAACAACGTGCTGTTCTACGCGACCGGCGGTCTCGCCTTCGGCGAACTGCGCGGCGAGACGTTCGGTATCACGGAGAGCCACACCAATGCGGGCTTCACCGTCGGTGCCGGCGCCGAAATGGGCTTTGCCCCGCACTGGAGCGCCAAGATCGAATATCTCTACGTCGACCTTGCCAACAGCAATTTCACGATCACCGGTGGCGTGTCGAACGGCTACAGCTTCAGCCTGGTTCGCGCCGGCATCAACTATCACTTTTGAGAACAAGAAAACGTCGACCATCAACTCCCGGCCGCGCCTTGCGTGGCCGGGCTTTTCTTTGTGTTGATGGTCTTAACGTCGCGCATGGCGGCATGCACGCCGCGGCGTCCGCGAATCCAATCGGTGGGCCGCACGTGTGGGATATGCGGCACCGCCAGTCGCGTCCGCATCATAGAGGTGGTCACCCAGAGCACGCCAGCCGCGCGCTCGGCGGCCAACTCACACGCAACGCCTCATTCGGCGTTCATCACGAGCCGCGAATCGCGAGCGCTCGTCATGAGACCACCAGGTTGACCGCCTTCGGGCCCTTGCCCTTCTTGTCGGGCTCAACCTCGAACGTAATGCGTTGTCCTTCAGTCAGGTCCTTCAATCCTGCACGCTCGACAGCTGTGATGTGAACGAACACATCGCGGCCGCCATCATCAGGCTTGATGAAGCCGTAGCCACGCTCTCCGTTGAAGAACTTGACTGTCCCAGTCATGGCCATCGGGAAACTCCTCCCCCGTATTGCTCCACCGCTACGCGCACGCCGCGTAGCGGTTGACCGACATTCGCTTGTCGGAAGCTTGGCCACCTGAACAGGCCGGCGTCACGCCGCCGGTCTGCCTGGATTTATTTCGGCCTTGTCACTCCGCCGCAACCATTCGCGGAAGCGGAACGTAAAGCCAGTCGTAACAGGATGAGCATAATACGGTTCCGCGCAAATTGCCTATGCTCAAAATTGAACTTTTCAGTAGGAGCTGTCGATCAAGGTTTAGGCGTCTCGAGTCTGAAGCGTCCCGCACCGCCTTGACCGAGCGGCCGCTCGAGTTCGGGCAGGATGATCTTCAACTCATTCGCCAGCGTCCACGGCGGATTCACCAGCAAAAGCCCTGTGGAAACGAGGCCTGCGCCTGCTTCTTGCGGTGCCACACTGAATTCCAAACGCAGGCATTTGCCGGTGGGCCGACTCGCTGCTGCTGCAGCGGCCACACTGCGCGCTAGCTCATCGGTGGCTCTCCGGGTTTTTACGGGGTACCACAAAAGATACGTGCCGGTCGGCCACTTCGCGAATGCTTCCGTGAAAGCACTGGCCAGCCGCTCGAACTCGTCCTTCGCTTCGAACGGCGGATCGATCAGCACCAGGCCGCGCCGCTCGTTCGGCGGCACGAATGCGGGCAGCGCCATCCAACCGTCGAGATCGACGACGCGCGCTTGCGCGTCGCGTCGCAAGGTGTCGATCAGCTGTTTGCGCGCCGTCGGTTCGATCTCGCAGGCGGTGAGGCGATCTTGCGGACGCAGCAGCGCCCGCGCGATCAACGGCGAACCCGGATAGGCTTTCAGCTCGCCTCTCGGATTGAATGCCCTGACGATGTCGAGATAGGGCGCGATCAGCGGCAACGCCTTGTCGGAGAGCCGCGCCTGCATCAGCCGCGCGATGCCGGTGAGCCATTCGCCGCCGCGCTGCGCTTCGCTCGACGTCAAATCATAGAGGCCGGCGCCGGCATGGGTGTCGATAACGCGGAACGGCGCCGGCTTGTCCTGCAGATAGGTGAGCATGCGCACCAGCACGATGTGCTTGATAACATCGGCAAAGCTGCCGGCATGAAAGGCGTGACGGTAGTTCATGTGATGATCGTGCTGCGCTCCCAAAGGGTCGCGCATGTTGTACTCGTCATGCCCGGGCTTGTCCCGGCCTTCGCTAAAGCTTCGGCGGGGTTAACATCCGAGCTCGGCGAAGCCTTGGCGTAGCCGGCTCCCGGGCATCTGCGCCTGATCTTGCTTGTTTCGCGATGGCGCAGGTGGCCGGGACGTTCTGCGCGACGACGCGCGGCGCGGGTCCGCCGGCCATGACGCAGAGGGTTTCAGCCGCCGCGAACCGGAGGCATCAGCACCTGATCGCGGCGGCAGGCGCGGCGATCGATTTCCTCGCAGGAGCGGAATTGCAGATCCTTGCTGAGGCAGATCCGCACCTCGCTGAGCCGCTTGCTATCGCAGGTCACCGAGATCGCGGAGTTGCTGAGGCCCGGATTGACCTTGAGGAACGCCGCCTCCAGCTCGTCGGGCGCGACCGTCTTCGGCTCCGACAATTGCAGGAATTCCTCGGGGATCTTCACCGTGGCGCGGGCCTTGCGGATGGCTTCGAAATAGGCGCGTTCGCCGAGACCCGAGCAGGTGCCGTGCTTGTCCCACTCATTGTAGATCAGCCCGGGCGCCGGCATCAGGTCGAGCATCGAGCTCATGATGCTGCGGGCGAGTCGCGGCGAGGGCCGCTGGCAGTATTCCGGAAAGCCCCGCTCATATTGCGGCCACAGGCCGTGCACCACGAAGGAATAGGGCCGTCCGCCGCACTGCGCCTGCGTGCCGCGGCCGTTGTTGCCGCGCTCGCTCGCCGCCTCGCAGAACGAGGGCGACCACGACAGCGACAGCACATAGAAATCGAACTCACCGGGCGCATTCTGGCGACGATCCTGGGCCGAGGCCGCAACCGCACCGCACAGAATAATGACAACCGAAATCAAAAATCGGGAAATTATGTCCAACCGAGGCATCAAACGCTCCCCTCACTCGACCGCCCGGAGCCTAGCAGGCCGCGAGAACATTTCAAGAACAAAAAGCCGCCGTCCAAATGGCGGCGGCTCCTGCTTTAGCAATCTGGTCGGAGATCAGGGCCGGGCGGCCTTGCAGGACGGGTTATAGGCCCAGTTGCGGTCGAGCCCCGCGACGCACCATTCGACGCCCTGATTGATGCTGGCAAAGCCGCCGTCCTCGATGATCGAATAGTGCACCTTGCGCACCTTGCCGTCGCTCAGCATCGCCTCGCCGCTGCAATAGCGGCGCGGAATATTGTTGGACTGCCAGGGACGGAAGGCGGTTTCGTGAATCCCGTTGAAGCCGGTGATCACGAGCGGCGAATTCCAGAAGGTGGCTTCCTTTTCCTGGAATTGCGTGCTGATGACCGTCAGGGCCTTCTCGCATGGGGCCACATTGCCGTCATAGCGCGGGCCGGACAGCCAAAAGTTCATTTCGAGCGGATTGGCGGCCTGGGCCGTGCCCCCGAACGCCAGCGTGCCGACCACGAGTGCGGCGCCGAGGCCGAGCTTGCGGCCGAGTTTATTGCGGGAGCTGAACAGGTTGCGCATGGGAATCCACCCGATTATCCGATGCCGCGGACGGTGCCGCGAAGCCCCGGCAAGGTCAAGTGCAGCGCGGCAACACCTGCGGAGAAGTCCACCTTGGGGAGCCGGCTCGTTCTTTTCACGGTCGCCGGCGCACTCTATGTTGGCTCGAAGCGAAATGGAGTCTGCGATGCGAAGGAAATTGGCCGCGTGCCTGGTTGCCGTTTGCGGGATGCTGGCCGTTGTGCCGGCGCGGGCGGATTGGATGCAGCCGGTGCCGCCGTTCAAGGGCAATGATACCGGCGGTATCATCGCCTATACGCTGGCGACCCAGGCCGACGCCCGGCAGCTTGCCGTCGATCACTGCGCCTCCTACGGCAAGGTGGTCAAGTTCCTTGCGATGCAGAACTATCCGGGCGGCTACATATCTTTCGCCTGTCGCTGGGTGCCCTATGGCGCAGCCCAGAGGCCGTTGCGCACGCTCTACTGAGCGCGCTTCAAATCTTTCGATCGTTCAGCCGGGAGCCGACCGCATGACCCGACAGCTTGCCTTGCTTGGTTCGGCTGTGTGCCTTGTCCTGTCCGCTGGCGCCGCAAGTGCCGTCGACCTGCCGATCCGCAAGGCCGGTCTGTGGGAGATGAAAATGGTGCGCACCGGCGGGCCGATGCCGGAAATCACCATGCAGCACTGCACCGACGAGACCACCGACAAGGAGATGAGCGCGGCGGCCTCGCCGATGGCCAAGGAAGTCTGCTCCAAGCAGGACATCCAGAAGACCGCCACCGGCTATGTCAGCGACAGCGTCTGCAGCGTCGCCGGCATGACGATGCAGAGCCATGCCGAGATCGTCGGCGATTTCAATTCCGCCTACACGGTGAAGAGCACCTCGCATGCCGAGGGCGGCGCGGCCGGCTCGCGCGACACCACGATGACCATCGAGGCGAAATGGCTCGGCGCCTGCAAGAGCGACCAGAAGGCCGGTGACATCATCATGCCAGGCGGCATGAAGATGAACGTCAAGGACATGGAAAAGCTGAAGGGCCTCCTGCCCAAGCAGAAGTAGCGCGCAGCGCATTCGGCTGTTGCCGCGCCTGAATGCATCGCCTCGCATGCCGAGAGGCTGTGCCGCCTTGCACCACAGTCATTGCGAGCAGTTCGCGACGAAACTGCGGAGCAATCTTGCGCTGAGGCGATGCGCAATCCATCCGATCCCTCCCGGTCACCCCCAAGGCTATCGCGTATGCCCCTTGGCGACCGCGCAAGTGTTTGGCCCCGTGGTTCGAGACGCGCCGCAAGCGGCGCTCCTCACCATGAGGGTCTACTATTGTGCCGCAGAACAAGACCTCATCCTGAGGAGCCCGCCGACGGCGGGCGTCTCGAAGGATGGCCACGGGCACACCGCCACGAAATGCGATAGCCCTGCCGTCACCCCCGCGCAAGCCTTTGCGCGGGGGTGACGGTTCACCGCGTTCGTGCGCTCCTTGGCGCGCGATGACGTCGACGGGATGCAACATCATTGAATGATCGCTGCGTGCCTCGCGTTCGAGACTCTCTGCGAGAGACGACGCGCATCGCATTCGTCGAGTCGAAAGCCTGACGCGCCAACCTGTCGTTTTGAACCGTTCCAGTGTTGCGCATCTTGAATCATTCCAGTGTTGCGCTTCTTTTCTGCTTTCATCGATTCTATTTTGCGCGTGTGGAATTTCGCGCATCCCGCCGATAGAAGTCCGCCCCAATCGATGCCGGCCTTGTCGCAAACGCGACTCGATCGATGTCAGCGTAAGGCAATGTGGGGATTTGTTCGGTGGGAATGGTTTCGTATCGGAGCAAGCGCGGCTTGCTCGGATCAACGGCTGCGATCAATGCAGCGCTGCTCGGTTCGGTCGTGCTTGTGCCAATGGGCGCAGACGTCGCCTGCGCTCAGGCGCAGACAAGTCCTCCGCAGAACAATGTCAGCGAACTTCCCGCAGTGACGGTGGATGAACCTGGCGCCGCAAAGAAGCGCGGTGCCGTCGTTTCAAGTCAGAACACCAGGGCTTCGCGCGCCGTCGCGGCGAACCGGCGCCGCAATGCCGTGGCGCCCGCTCAGAGTCAGGCTCCGCGGTCGCAAGGCACAGGTGGCGCGATCGGTACGACGACGGGTTACGTCGCGACCGCCAGCACGGCCGGCACCAAGACCAGCACAGCGCTGATCGAAACGCCGCAGTCGCTATCGGTCGTCACGCAAAAGGAGCTTCGGGATCGCAACGTTCAGACGCTCAAGGACGCCGTCAGCTACACGCCGGGCGTGACGACCACGGCGTTCGGCTATGATCCAAGGTTCGATAGTTTCTACATCCGTGGCTTCGATGCGACCTATACGGGGATCTATCGCGACGGCCTGCGTCAGGGCGGCGGCAACTTCGCCATTCCAAAGATCGAACCTTACGGTCTCGACAGCGTGTCGATCCTCCGCGGACCGGCCTCGGGCCTCTATGGCCTCGGCTCTCCGGGAGGCATCGTGGATGTCACGACCAAGCGGCCGCCGTGGACGGCATTCGGTGAGGTGCAGCTGCAGGGCGGCACCTACGACCGTTACCAGGGCAGTTTCGATATCGGTGGTCCGGTGCCTGGCAGCGATCAGCTGTACTACCGGCTGACGGGGTTGCTGCGCGACGCAAAGACCTGGTACCCCGGCAACGACGACGATCGCGCCTATATCGCGCCTGCGCTGACCTGGCGGCCGGACGCCGACACGTCCTTCACCATCCTCAGCGAATATCAAAAGAGCCGAACCGCCGCCAGCATCGGCAACTTCCGCACGCCTGACGGACAGTTGACCAACATCTATTCGAATGATCCGGCCTTCAGCGCGATGGATCAGAAGCAGTATCGCATCGGCTACGCGTTCGAGCACAATGTCGACGACGTGTGGACGGTGCGGCAGAACTTCCGCTTCTACCAGGTCGACGTCGACGCGAAATACACCCAGATCGATTCGATCGACAGCAGCACCAATCGCGCCTCGCGGTCGGCCTGGCGGATCCTGGACAGCTTCAACACCGTAACGCTCGACAATCAGGCCGAGGCCAAGTTCATGCTTGGCGCGATCAGGAACACGGCGCTGTTCGGCGTCGACTACGGTCACTCCTACTACAACGACAAGATCGGCTACGGGCCGGCGCCCGATCTCAATCTCCTGACCATGAACTACGGCGCCCAGGCGATCGCGACGCCGGCATTCTCGATCTTCAACAAGCAGTCGACCGACGAGGTCGGTGTCTATGCACAGGAGCAGGCCAAGCTCGGGGGCTTCATTCTGACGCTCAACGGCCGTCAGAGCTGGGTGTCGCAGACGACGACCGCGGGTCTGGACGGCGTGCCGTCGACGCAAAAGGCCACCGCCTTCACGGGCCGTGCGGGGCTGAGCTACGTCTTCGACAACGGCATTGCGCCCTATGTCAGCTATGCGACGGCGTTCGCCCCGCAGGTCGGCGTCGATGCATCCGGATTGCCGTTCAGGCCGACCACCGGCGAGCAGAAGGAAGTGGGCATCAAGTACCAGATGCCGAACCTTCCGGTGCTGTTGACCGCCGCGGTGTTCGACATCACGCAGGACAATGTGCTGCGCACCGATCCGAACAACATGGCGTTCCAGGCAGCCACCGGGCAGGTCGAATCCAAGGGCGTGGAGCTCGAGGCGAAGCTGGCGCTCAAGCAGGGATTTGATCTCACCGCCGCCTACACCCATCTCAACGTCGTGATCACGCAGGGCGATCCCGACACGACCGGCAATGAGCTCTCCGGCATTCCGAGGAATTCCTTCGCCGCCTTCGGCAAATATACGTTCCAGTCCGGCGTGCCCGTCGAAGGGCTCGGGCTTGGTCTCGGCGTGCGTTATATCGGCACGAACTTCGGCAACGACCAGAACACGTTCCAGAATGCGGCGACGACGCTGTTCGATGCGGTGATCGATTACGATCTCGGCAAGCTGGACCGGCGCTTCCTCGGCGCCACCGCGCGCCTGAACGCGACCAATCTGTTCGACACGCACTACCAGACCTGCCAGTCCGGTTACTGTTATGCCGGCGAGCGGCGGCAGGTCATCGGCACCTTGTCTTACCGCTGGTAGCTCGAATTTGTTGTTTGGACGCGTTGTCTTCACGCGAACCGGCGTCCACTTCGCTCGAAAACGCTATGTTACACCGGCACCCGCACGACGGCGCGCAGGCCGCCCATCGGGCTTTCGCTGAGCATGATGTCGCCGCCATGCGAGCGGGCGATGTCGCGGGCGATCGCGAGCCCGAGCCCGGTGCCGCCTTCGTCCTGGTTGCGGGCATCGTCGAGCCGCAGGAACGGCTTGAACACTTCCTCGCGCATGTCGGCGGGGATGCCCGGTCCGTCGTCGTCGACCGTGACGTTGAGATAGCGATGGTCGCGATGGCCGGTGATCGAGATCGTGTTGGCGTGGCGCGCCGCGTTGGAGACGAGATTGGCGAGACAGCGCTTGAACGAGGCCGGCTTCACCGTGACGACGGGCAGGCCGTGGAACGCGACGGTTGCGGTGTGGCCGTGGCGTTCGGCGTCGCTGCGCAATTCCTCCAGCGCCAACGCCATGTCGGTCGGCTGCGCGACCTCGCCGGAATCGCCGCGCGCGAAGGCAAGGTAATCCTCCAGCATCATCGACATCTCGTCGACGTCCTTGCGCATCGCGTCGATCTCGGGGCCTTCGCCGATCAGGGCAAGCTCGAGCTTGAACCGGGTCAGGATGGTGCGCAGATCATGCGACACGCCGGCGAGCATCGCGGTGCGCTGCTCGATCGAACGTTCGACGCGCGCCTTCATCTCGATGAAGGCCTGCGCCGCGCGCCGCACCTCGCGCGCGCCGCGCGGCCGAAAGTTCGGCGCCTCGCGGCCCTTGCCGAAACTTTCGGCGGCGTCGGCGAGCCGCAGGATCGGCTTGATCTGGTTGCGCAGGAACAGCACGGCGACGATCAGGAGGATCGTCGAGGTGCCGAGCATCCAGAAGATGAAGATCTCCGAATTGGAGGCGTAGGCCGCGCTGCGCTGGGCGAAGATCCGCATCACCGAATCGTCGAGCTGCACGCGGATCTCGACCAAATTGGATTTGCCGACGGTGTCGATCCAGAACGGACGGCTGATCTGGCGGCCGAGCTGCACCGACAGCGTCTGGTCGAGCAGCGAGAAGAACGGCTTCGGCCCCGGCGGCGGCATGTCGCCGGCGGGCAGGAAGTCGACCACCAGCTGCAGTTTCTGGGCGATGCGGCGAAGCTGCGCGCGGTCCTTGTCCTGCGGATAGCTCTTGTAGACGTCGATCAGCGCGGCGATATCGGACACCACCGCGGCCGACAGCCGCCGCGTCACCGTGTTCCAGTGCCGCTCCATGAACACGAACGCCACCACTGTCTGCAGGATCACCATCGGCACGATCATGATCAGCAGCGCGCGCGCATAGAGGCCGGTCGGCATCCAGCTCTTGAACGCATTGCCCATCCAGCCGTTCGCCTTCGAGACGCGCTGCGAGGCGTTCTTGATCAGGGTCAGGCCGGAGTCGAGCGTGCTCATGCGGATGCTCTACAGCATGATCCGGAAAACTGCGCAGCGGTTTTCCGGCAAGATCATGCTCAAACAAGGATCTGAAGCGCGATGACGATTCATCCTGATCTCATCGCGCTTCAGGGCGAGGCCACCAGGCGATAGCCGATCCCGCGCACCGCCTGCAGGAACAGCGGATTGGCGGGATCGTGCTCGATCTTGCGGCGCAGGCGGTTGATCTGCACGTCGACCGCGCGTTCGTTGACGGTGCCGCCGGAGGTCAGTTCGGCCCGCGGCACGGTCTCGCCGGGCGCGCTGGCGAGGATGCGCAGCATCTCGCGCTCGCGATCGGTGAGATGAATGATCTCCTCGCCCTGACGCAGTTCGCTGCGCTCGATGTGGAAAATGTAGGGGCCGAACGCAATCTGCTCGACGACTGCGACCTGCGGCGGCGCGGTGCGCTTGAGGATATTGCCGATCCGGAGCACCAGCTCGCGCGGCTCGAACGGCTTGGCGACATAATCGTCAGCGCCGATCTGCAGGCCCTCGATGCGGGCTTCCGCCTCGTGGCGGGCGGTCAGCATGATGATCGGCACCGTCGAGGAGCTGCGGATGAAGCGGGCGAGGTCGAAGCCGTTCTCGCCGGGCATCATCACGTCGAGGATCAGCAGGTCGAAATGCAGCCCGAGCAGCTTGGCGCGTGCGTCGGTGGCGCTCATCGCCGTCGTGACGCGATAGCCCTCGCCGGAAAGAAAGCGCGACAGCAGGTCGCGAATGCGGCGGTCGTCGTCGACCAGGAGAAGATGCGGCGCGTCGTCGGCCGGCTCGACCGGCGCGCGCATCATGGTTGCAGCCTGCACCAGCTCACTCCCTCGTTTTTTTGCCGCCGCCGAAGATCGCTTCGAGCACCTTGTCGGGATCGTCGCGGTCGATCATCGCGCGGAGGAATTGCCGAACCGTCCCGACGCCGGCCGGATCGATGCCGGCGACCGCGCGGTTGATGCGGTCGGTCTGCAGCCCCGCGAGCTTGGCGACCAGCGCCTCGCCCTTCGGGGTGGCGTAGAGCAGGCGCTGCCGGCGGTCGTTGTTGCCGGTCTTCTGCACGATGTAGCCCTCGTCCAAGAGCTGTTTGAGCACGCGCCCGAGCGACTGCTTGGTGATGCGCAGGACGTCGAGCAGGTCGGCGACCTTCAGCCCCGGATAGCGGGTAACGAAGTGGATGACGCGGTGGTGGGCGCGGCCGAAGCCGAACGCCTCCAGCTCCTGGTCGGCGTCGCCGACAAAGTCGCGGTAGGCGAAGAACAGCAGCTCGATGATGTCCCAGCGCAGGTCGCGCGCCCCCGCCGCAGGAGCGTTGTCGTCTCCCTGCGAATCGGGCTTGGCAGCCCCTGAGAAATTTATGTCAGCCATATTGACGTATCTTGGGTTCAATGTTACAAAACTGCCTGTCACGACGAAACATTAGGTCGTTTTGTCCTCGACAGCGTTTAAGGCGGCCTGAACGAGCCTGTGAGGCGGTTTGGGCCGCAAATTGGACTACCGTGCGATTGTCGAGCGGCATTTCGGCAAACATACTGGACTTCAGCATTCCGCAAAAGCATGTCTAAACGGCATGTTGGCGATGGAAGCCGGCGGCGCGGCCGGCGGTGGTGAAGTTCGGGCCAGCCGAGCCTGATGGCTCCGGGGGAAACAGGCCGGCGCCGGGTATCGCGCCGGTTCCGACAGCGGAAAGCAAGAAAAATGACTTTGAAATTCGATATCCAGCCTTCGCCGAATGCAACGTCCGACAAGGATCGCGCGGCGAAGCTCGTGGACCCCGGCTTCGGCCGGGTCTTCACCGATCACATGGCGATCGTCCGCTACAGCCAGGGCAAGGGCTGGCACAGCGCCCGCGTCGAGGCCCGTGCGAATTTTCCGCTCGATCCGGCCGGCGCGGTGCTGCACTACGCCCAGGAAATTTTCGAAGGCCTCAAGGCCTACAAGCGCGACGATGGCGGCGTGAACCTGTTTCGCCCCGACGCCAATGCCCGCCGCTTCCATGATTCGGCCGAGCGCATGGCGATGGCGCCGTTGCCCGAGGATCTGTTTATCGATGCGGTCGAGCAGCTGGTGCGGATCGATCGCGCCTGGATCCCGGGCGGCGAGGGCAGTCTCTATCTGCGGCCCTTCATGATCGCGAGCGAGATCTTCCTCGGCGTGAAGCCGTCGGCCGAATACATCTTCTCGGTCATCGCCTCGCCGGTCGGCTCCTATTTCAAGGGCGGCCCGGCGCCGGTGTCGATCTGGGTGTCGGAGAATTACACACGCGCCGCCATCGGCGGCACCGGCGCCGTCAAGTGCGGCGGCAATTACGCCGCCAGCCTGCGCGCGCAGGCCGAGGCGATCGAACGGGGCTGCGACCAGGTCGTGTTCCTCGATGCGGTCGAGCGCCGCTACATCGAGGAGCTCGGCGGCATGAACGTGTTCTTCGCGTTCGACGACGGCTCGCTGCTGACGCCGCCGCTCGGCACCATCCTGCCCGGCATCACCCGCGACTCGATCATCGCGCTTGCCAAGGATGCCGGCACGCGTGTGCGCGAGGAGCCCTATACGATCCAGCAATGGCGCGCTGACGCCGCCAGCGGCAAGCTGAAGGAGGCGTTCGCCTGCGGCACCGCGGCCGTCATCTCGCCGATCGGCAAGGTGTGCTCGGCAAGCGGCGATTTCCAGATCAGCGGCGGCGTGGCCGGCCCGGTCGCCATGGGCCTGCGCAAGAAGCTGGTCGACATCCAGTACGGTCGCACCAACGACCCGCATAACTGGATCCGAAACGTCGCCTGAGCCGCCTCGGCTTAGCGTAAGGCAGGCGTGCTCGCTCACTCCCTCGCCCCGCCCTTGCGGGGAGAGGGTGGGGTGAGGGGCTGCTTCCGCAAATAAGAGACCGGCTCGTGGAGGGTCCCCCATCACCCGGAATTCGAGCTGCGCTCGAATTTCGACCTCTCCCCGCACCCGGGGCGAGGTAAGGAGCGCCGTAGGCTTGCTGCATCGGGCCTTGGCTGGTAACCCGGCGTTCTATTTGTAAGCTGCCGCGGCTTACGGACCTGTGACGCATGACATGGCCGAGAAACCCAAAAAACCCCAGAAACTGAAGGCGCGCCTGCCGCGCGGGCTGGAAGATCGCGGCCCGGCCGCGATTAATGCCACGCGGGCGATGGTCGAGAAGATCCGCGCCGTCTACGAGCTCTACGGCTTCGAGCCGGTGGAGACGCCGGCGATGGAATACACCGACGCGCTCGGCAAGTTCCTGCCCGACCAGGACCGGCCCAACGAGGGCGTGTTCTCGTTCCAGGACGATGACGAGCAGTGGATCTCGCTGCGCTACGACCTGACCGCGCCGCTCGCGCGCTATGTTGCGGAAAACTTCGATGCGCTGCCGAAGCCTTATCGGTCGTATCGGTTCGGCTACGTCTTCCGCAACGAGAAGCCCGGTCCCGGCCGCTTCCGCCAGTTCATGCAGTTCGACGCCGACACCGTCGGCTCGGCGACGCCGGCGGCCGACGCCGAGATTTGCATGATGGCAGCCGACACGATGGAAGCGCTCGGCATTCCGCGCGGCTCCTATGTCGTAAAGGTGAACAACCGCAAGGTGCTCGATGGCGTGCTCGAGGCGATCGGCCTCGGCGGTGAGGAGAATGCAGGCCGCCGTCTCACGGTGCTGCGCGCGATCGACAAGCTCGACAAATTTCCCGCCGACGAGGTTCGCAAGCTGCTGGGTCCCGGACGGTGGGATGGCGGCGAGGAAGGCAAGGGCGACTTTACCAAGGGCGCCGACCTGAGCCCCGCCGATGCCGATATCGTCCTGGCCGTCACGCAGCAGCGTGACGATTGGCGAGAGGCGATTGCTGCGGCAGAGACCTATCTGGCGAAGAGCGAAGTTGGTCAGGCCGGCGTGAGCGAGCTCGAAGAGATCGCCAAGCTGGTCGCGGCGTCCGGCTATGGCGCGGATCGCATTCGCATCGATCCGACCGTTGTTCGCGGCCTCGAATATTACACCGGCCCCGTCTACGAGGTTGAGCTGCTGCTCGACACCAAGGACGAGAAAGGCCGCCCGGTGCGGTTCGGCTCGGTCGGTGGCGGCGGCCGCTATGACGGCCTCGTCTCGCGCTTCCGCGGCGAGCCGGTGCCGGCAACCGGCTTCTCGATCGGCGTGTCGCGCCTGCAGGCCGCGCTGACGATGCTCGGCCAGCTCGACACGCAGGCCGAGTTCGGTCCTGTCGTTGTCACCGTGTTCGATCGCGATCGCGTCGCCGACTACCAGAAGATGGTCGCGCAACTGCGCCAGGCCGGCATCCGCGCCGAGCTCTATCTCGGCAATCCGAAGAACATGGGCAACCAGCTCAAATATGCCGATCGCCGTAACTCGCCCTGCGTGATCATCCAGGGCTCGGACGAGAAGGCGCGCGGCGAGGTGCAGATCAAGGATTTGATCGAGGGCGCCAAGGCCGCGGCTGCGATCGCCTCCAACCAGGAATGGCGTGAAACACGTCCGGCGCAGTTCTCCTGCGCGGAAGCCGATCTGGTCGCCAGGGTCCGCGAGGTCCTGGCGCGGCATGACGTGGCGTGGGGATAGCCATTCGCTTGTGACGTCATGCCCGGCCTTGTGCCGGGCATCCACCTCTTGTTTGATGCGCGGCGACGTGAATGGCCGGGAGGAGCCCGGCCATGGCGACAACGAGAGGGAGAGCAACAATGCCTGAGATCACCGTGAGCATGGCCGCCGGCCGCACCGACGAGCAGAAGCTCGGCATGATGCGCGACATCACCCAGGCGCTGGTGAAGAATCTCGGCGTCGATGCCGACGCGGTCGTGATCCAGATCAACGAAGCGCCGCTGCATCACAAGATGAAGGGTGGCAAGTCGTTCGTCGAGCGCGCCGCCGCCGCGAAGAAGTAATTCACCTCTGTCGTACCTGCGAAAGCAGGGACCCATAACCACCGATGCTTGTTGTGTATGTTCGCTGGGGCCCCAGCCATCGCAACACAAGCGTCGGTGGTTATGGGTCCCTGTGTCTTGGAAGTCTGTCAGGATGTGGGTGGGCGGGAAGCCGTTGGGTCCTTGGCGCTTGACGCCGCGAGCCGGCTCGGTCTCCCGCCCGTTCCATCTATCAACCTGAACAGTTGCACGAGGCTGCGCAACAGACCTCGCATCACAGGGGCAGGCACCGTGATCATAGCTCTTCGTTACGTCGGAATCGACGTCTCCAAAAAACACCTCGATATCTTTGATGAGGCTGACGGCGTGCCGAGGCGCATTGCCAACGCGACACAGGCCATCACACAGCAGGTGGCGCGTTGGCAATGCGATGCGCTGGTGGTCTTCGAGGCGACGGGTATCTATGACCTCGCGCTTCGCGAGGCGCTGCGTCAGGCCGGGATCCAGTTCGCACGGATCAACCCGGCCCGTGCCCGCGACTTTGCACGGGCCAGCGGCCTGCTCGCCAAGACCGATCCGATCGATGCGCGGATGCTGGCGGCCTTTGCGCGGGCCATGCAGCCCGCCCCCGAGCAGGTCGCCGATCCTGCACGGGGCGCCTTGGCGAGGCTTGCAAAACGGCGGGATCAGCTGGTCCTCATGCGCGCCCAGGAGAAGAACCGGCGCAGCGAGGCCGACGATCGCGCCATGGCCGAACGCATTGGCCGCCTCATCGAGGTCCTCGACAGCGAGATCGCCGAGATCGAGGCCGACATCAGCGCATTGATTAAAGCCGAAGCGCAGATCGCGGACGATGCGAAGTTAATGCGTTCGCTGCCCGGCGTGGGTCCCGTGGCCTGCATACAGCTCATCGCGCAGATGCCGGAACTCGGGCGGGTCGGACCGAAACAACTCGCAGCGCTCGCTGGCCTTGCTCCCTTCAACGTCGACAGCGGCACCTTCCGCGGCAAGCGCAAGATTGCGGGCGGCCGAAAGCGCGTTCGTGACGCCCTTTATATGGCGGCCCTCAACGCAGTTCGCAGAGCTGATCCGTTCAAGGCCTTCTATGCACGACTGCGACAGGCCGGAAAACCAGCCAAACTCGCCCTCATCGCCGTCGCCAGGAAGCTGCTCACGGTCCTCAATGCCATGATGCGAGACCGAAAGCCGTACCTGCAGACCAAACCAACATAACAGTTGCCGGCTCAAGGCCGGGACGACAGTCTTTTTGAGGCACCGATGGACGCACGCGAATTCATCAGGATCGGGATGAGTGCCGAGCGCATGCTCGTGGTGCCGCCGGAGCGCACCGTCGGGCATTTCGTGCCCGGCATGCCGATGGTCTATGCGACGCCGATGATGATCCTCGAGATGGAGATGGCGTCGGGCGATGCCATCCGCGCCGCGTTGCGGCCCGGCTGGGTCACGGTCGGGACCGAGGTCGATGTCCGCCATCTCGCCGCTGCGTTGGTCGGCGCCACCGTGCGGACCACCGCGAAGGTGGTCGCGGTCGAGCGCCGCGTGATCCGCTTCGAGGTCGAGGCCTTTGAGGGCACGCGCAAGCTCGGCGAAGGCCGCCACGCCCGCGGTCTGATCAATGTCGAGAGTTTTAACAAGCGGCTTGCCGGGACATCGGGTTCGGCGCACTAGATGAAGCCTTGAGGCCGATCCGCGTATTCCGACGTCATCCTGAGGTGCGAGCCTTGCGGCGCACTTGCGCCGCTGGGCGAGCCTCGAAGGATGGGCCGCGGGCCGTGCACCCTTCGAGGTGCGCAAGAGCGCACACCTCAGGGTGACGGGACTAGCAGGCGGCTATTTCGCCAATTCCTTCGAGCGCCTTGTCGCAGCGGCGATCGCGCGGGTCATCAGTGGCTGCATGCCGTCATTGGCCATCAGCACCTCGAGCGCGGCAGCGGTGGTGCCGCCGGGCGAGGTGACGTTCTGCCGCAGGGTCGCGGATGGCAGATCCGAGCGATGCAGCAACTCGCCGGAGCCGGCGACGGTCGCCCGCGCCAGCGTGGTCGCAAGCTGCTCGGGTAGGCCGGCCGCAACGCCGGCACGCGCGAGCTCCTCGGCGAGCAGGAACACATAGGCCGGACCGGAGCCGGAGACCGCGGTCACCGCGTCCATCAGGCTCTCATCGTCGACCCATTCGACGAGCCCGGTCGCTTTCAGCAGCGCATCGGTCATCGCGCGTTGCGCGGCGGTGACGCGCTTCGACGGTACGGCAACGGTAATGCCGCGACCGATCGCCGCCGGCGTGTTCGGCATCGCGCGCACCACCGCGCCGCCGACAACCTCTTCCAGCGCCGACATGGTCGTGCCGGCCATGATCGAGACGACGAGTGTCGAGGGACCGACGAAGGATTTCAGCGCGGCGCCGGCGTCGCGGAATGATTGCGGCTTCACCGCGACGACAAGCGTGTCGACCGTGCCGAGATCCTTTGCCTGCGGATTGAGCCGCACACCCTTTGCGGCAAGCGCGGAGATCTCCGGCGAGAGATGCGGATCGATCACCGCGACGAGCTCGGGTGCGAGGCCCTGGGCGAGCCAGCCGGTCAGCATGGCGCCGCCCATCTTGCCCGCGCCCGCTAGCGCGATGGTGCCGGTCGAATTTTTCAGTGCGCTGCTGGATGTGTTCACGGGTGGCTCCACAAACTCGGTGTCGTCCCGGCCTGGAGCCGGGACCCATAACCACAGGCGGTTCTAGTGAAGCGTGACGCCAGCCACAAGCAGTTTGCGTGAGCCCCGCGGCCGCGGAGTATGGGTCCCTGCTTTCGCAGGGACGACACTGAGGGTGTGGATTGCTGGAGCGAAACCGTTACGCCTCGCCCTCGGTGTCGAACATCGCTGCGGCCATCGCCTCGGCGGTCGACTTGCCGGCCCATACCACGAACTGGAACGCCGGATAGTAGCGCTCGCAGGCGTGGATCGCGTTGACCACCATGGCCTCGCACTGCGCGGTGGAGGCGGTGAGGCCGCCAGGCAGCACCAGCGCCTGACGGTGCATCACCATGCCGGTGTGGGTCCACAGATCGAAATGGCCAACCCACAATTGTTCGTTGATCGCGGCGACCAGCCGCTGCACCTCGGCGCGGCGCGCCTGCGGCATCTTCATGTCGAAGGCGCAGGCGAGATGCAGCGCCTCGATCTCGCCCATCCAGGTGAACGAGAGCTGATAATCGATCCAGTCTCCCTTGGAGACGATCGTCACCTCGTCTTCGCCGGAACGCTCGAACGCCCAGTTGTTGTCGGTGGCGATATCTTCGACCACCGCAAGCGGGTTGTTCCGGGAATCGATAATGCTTTCGAGGAGGGACATGCCGTCTCGGACCTTGTTCTTATGATCGCTTGATACGCACACGGAAGCCGGCACTTGCGACATACTGCGTCGTGGCCGAGTGCAGTTCCTTGACCGGGCTTCCGGATGCCCCTGGACCTGACGCCGATGAAGTGATGTGATTTGCGGAATCCGCGCAACCGCACGCCGAGTCCGTCCACAGCCAAAGCGCGCATCGTCCACAGCTGATCTCCGCCACATCTGTGATTTTGAGAACAAATCGGAATCTAAGCGTTCGCGTAACGCTTTGTTAACCATTTGCCTGCGCTTCGCCGCGCCTGTGAATCAGTGGTCGGGCCCTCACATCAACCTCGCAGAGCCGCAACGCGCTCATGGGGACATGCCGTTTCCCCATGCCAAAGGCCTTGCCCGGCTGTCGCGCTTTGGTCATATTTCGCCTCAGGCACGTCCATCCCGGGCGTGCCGAGTTCTCAGGGCGGGGTGAAAATCCCCACCGGCGGTAAGGGTGACGAGCCCAAGCCCGCGAGCGCCTTCCTTCCGCGAAGCCGGGGGGAAGGGTCAGCAGATTCGGTGCAATTCCGAAGCCGACGGTTACAGTCCGGATGAAAGAGAACGGTTGCGGCGGCCAACGCGATTTTCGCGTGGGCTCGTGTCGTTGTCCGTGTGCCCTGATTCTGGTCCTGAAAGAGGAAAGCCATGAATCAGATGTTGCAAGACCAAGACGTTCAAGCTTCTCAAGTCCAAACCTCCCAGGCAGAAAGTGCCCCCGATACGCCGGCCATTCCGCCGGCGCCGGAGCATCCGCACTTCGCAAAGCCGCAGCGCGTTGCCTTCGTGCAGTCGTCCTGGCATCGCGACGTGGTGGAAGAATGCCGCATCTCCTTTCTGAAGGAGATTGAGGCGCGTCACATCACCAATGTCGACGTGTTCGAGGTGCCGGGCTCGTTCGAGATCCCGCTGCACGCGCAGCTGCTGGCGAAGACCCGCCGCTACACCGCGATCGTCGCAGCCGGGCTCGTCGTCGATGGCGGCATCTACCGCCACGAATTCGTCGCCGACACCGTGATCAAGGCACTGATGGATGTGCAGTTGCGCACCGAGGTGCCGGTGTTCTCGGCGGTGCTGACGCCGCAGCAATTCCACGAGACCGAGGTGCATTACGAGTTCTTCCGCAAGCACTTCGTGATCAAGGGGATCGAGGTCGCGGAAGCCTGTGCCAACACGCTGCTCAGCCTCGAGCGGCTGCGCGGCCAGGTCGCGGCGGGAATCCCCGGTTAGCATCGGCGGAAAAGCGATTCCGGCATGCGTGCCGGGATCGCTCTCGCCTGCGGCGCGTTCGGTTATGCTTGCGGCATAAAGCCAAAACGCGCGGGAGGCGCCCATGACCGAACAACATTCCTCCGACTGGCTCGGCCTGTCGGGCCGCGTTGCCGTCGTCACCGGCGGAGGCGGCGGCATCGGCCGCGCCACCGCCGTCAGCTTCGCGCGTGCCGGCGCCAGGGTTGCCGCGCTCGATCGCGACGAGCGCTCCCTTGCGGAGACCAAGGCAACGCTTCGCGAGTTCGGTGACGGTCATCTCGTTGCGAGCTGCGATACGACCAGCGAGGACAATGTCGCCGCTGTCGCCGACGCCGTCGCGCGCACGTTTGGCGCTTGCGACATCCTCGTCAGCACCGCGGCGGTGCTGCGCCCGGGCGGGCTCGATACGCTCGCGCTCGCGGAATGGAATGCGGTGCTGGCGGTCAATCTCACCGGCTATTTCATCTGCGCGCAGGCGTTCGGCCGCCAGATGCGCAAGGCCGGACGCGGCAGCCTCATCCACGTCGCCTCGATCGCCGCCAGCAATGCGCAGGGGCAGAGCGGCGCCTACAGCGTCAGCAAGGCCGGCGTCGTGATGCTCTCGCAGCAACTCGCCGCGGAATGGGGGCCGCATGGCATCCGCAGCAATGTGGTGAGCCCCGGCCTTGTCGTGACGCCGATGAGCCAGGCCTTCTACGATACGCCAGGGGTCACCGAGCGGCGCACCGCCGTGGTGCCGATGCGCCGGATCGGCGCACCGCAGGACATGGCGGACGCGACCCTGTTCCTGGCCAGCGATCGCTCGTCTTACGTCAATGGCGAGGAAATCATCGTCGATGGCGGCTATGCGCGGACGCTGATGAGCCACGTGCCGCGGCCGGGGTTCTAACGCGTCTGGCGCCAGATGCTCGGTGTCGTCCCGGCCTTGAGCCGGGCACCCGGTTCGAAAACCGACGCAAAATAGGGAGTATTCGGGGGCGGGTCGAGCCCGGGGCAGCAATGGGGGCATGCGCCGCCCGTGAGCCGCGACGACGCCCAGAGGGGAGGCATCGCCGCGGCCCGCCCTCGACGAGGACGCAGGGCGCGGGCCGCGCCGGGAGCGAACCGGCCGCCCGCTGTGGGTGTTGTTTGCTTGTCGCGGACACTTGCCCACTTGTCCGCGCCCGGACCAGCCGGGTGACGGAACCACTCGCTGCGAGACGAGCGGCCCGAACTCATGCGCTGAGCAGCCACGTGTCGAAGTCCCCCTCGATCAGCGTCAGCATCAAGTCATCGTCCGCCAGCTCCTCGTCGGACAGGCCGAAGAACACGTGAGTGCAGATCGAGCCGTCGGCCTCTCTCACGGTGATCTCGTGGCCGATCTGCGCCTCTCCGGGCGCGAGCGAGACGCCGACCCGCAGCAGAGCGCCGCGCGCCACGGCGTCTCCGCGACGACGGCGGACGAGCTGCACGCCGCCGCGCGAGGCGCGAACGGGACGCTGCTGCCCGGACGCCGCGCCCGCGAGGAGCGCGACAGCGGCCGAGAGCGTCGCGCCGTCTGTCTGCGCGGAAGCAGACGCGTGGCCCGGCACGACGGAGAAGGCGCTCTGCAGCAGGACGCCCGCCGCAGTCGCCGATCCCGACGCAGCGCCCGCGAGCAGGCCGGAGGACGCGGCGAGCAGGACGCCTGCCGCGGTCGCGTTCACGTCGTCGCTCGCCTGACCTATCGCCTGCGTGCCGGGAGCGGCCGTGCCGGGGGCGCTCACGCCTGCGCCTCCACCGGCTGCGGCTGCACGGGAGCAGGCTGCGCGTCGCGAACTGCGAACCGCACGCCGAGAATGGCGAGCGGGCTGGCCTTCTCGCGTCGCCGAATGGCGGTGTTCTCCTGTTCGGCGTCGCGGATCAGGCTCTCCTCCTCGCGCTCCTTCTCCAGAATGAGGCGGTCCATCATGCGCAGCTTGGCCGCGCGCTCCGTCGACGACATCACGGTGAGCCTGTCGGTGGTCTCTCGCGCGCGGCGGCGGTCGATCTCTTCGCGAAGCTGCTCCTTCATGCGATCGGGGAACAGCCACGCTGAGTGGACGATCGCCTGATCGGCGTAGCCCTCGACCTCGTGCCTGATGACCAGCCTGTCGCCCTCGAACCGCAGCGAGGGAGTGCCGCGAGCCGCGAGCGCGTCCACGTGAGCGTCGGCCTGCGCGTACAGCTCGTCGAGGGGAGCCACGGCGCGCGATATCTTGGAGCGAGCCCCGCGCAGCTCGTCTATCTCGGCGCGGACGCGGAGAACAGCGTCTGCGTAGTGCTCGCCGCTCTTCGGCGAGACCAGCTCGCCCTCTGCGTCCTCCAGCTCCGCCGCAGCGCCGAGCTGATCGATCCACGCGCGAACGGCGGTGTGCACCCGCGACAGAGCGACGAAGTTCTCCTGCGCGGCCTCGCTGCGGCTCCGGTGACGCTTCAGCTCGCGCTGCAGTGGAGCAATCAGCGCGGCCTGCGTCTCGGGACTGTAGTTTCTGATCTGCCGCTCGATCTCCCCTATGCGACGCTGCGACGCGTTCATCTGGTCGCGGGCCTCCTCGACCTCGCTCGTCATGTCGGCAAAGCGCGCTGCGGCCCTCTCGGTAAGTCTGCTCAACATTCCTGTTCCCTCCTGAAAGTGATGAGGGCCCCGAAGGGCCCTCGATCACGGTTGCTTCCAAGCGTCCTGGATCATCTGCTCGTATCGCTGGTACTCCTGTCGCAGGCGCTGATCGCTGACGTGCGCGAGCTCTCGATCGCGAACCGGCGTCGGCGCGGCGTCGCGGCGGAACGGCGCAGACGGATCGCGCCACGCGTTCGACAGGCGCTTCTTCTCCTCGTCGCGCAAGGCCTGCCGCTGCTCGTCGGTGAGCGGCGTCGGCGCGCCGTCCATGAGACGCGCTGCGGTGCGCATGGCGTAGCCCGGCCGTATGACGCCCCGGGCGTCGAGGGCCTCTGCGTCGGCGACCTGCTGGCCGTCGACATTGCGGTGGTAGGTGATCATCTGGTGTCCTCTTGTCGGGCGGGAAATCGGCTGATGAACAGCTCTCGGCGCAGCCCGTTGCGCCGAACATTCGGGGGAGAGCTAGTCGGTGATCGCCGCATCGGGCTCCTCCTCCGATCCAACTCCATTGAGTTCGTCCTCGTAGTCGTCGGCCAGCGGGCGACTCGCGCCCTCGGCCAGCCGCAGCAGGGGCGGCGGCACGGGAAGGTGTTTCTCGCGCAGACGCTGGACGGCCTCGGCGGGCGAGAAGATCGGGGCGGTCTTGTTCTCCAGATGGAGCTGCATGGGCAGCACCTTCTCCAGCAGACGCGCGTAGACCGCCTTCTCTCGGACGGCGAGCATCTGCAGATAGCCGACGAGCCCGTCCTTGCCCTTGCCATCATGGCCGACGCGCGTTGCCGCCTCGAGGATGGCGTCCTTCAGGATCGTCGTCGTCCGATTGCGCGTGCCCTTCGCGCGTCCGCTTCCCGGCTTGACGCCCTTCTTGAACGTGCCGTTCGCCCGCTGCCTGGACGCGTCGATGCGGGTGGCTGTTCGCTGATCTCTGGGCATTTGCAGTAGTGATCCCGTATAGAAAAACCATAGGTTGAATGCTGCCCCACCATATGCCCCGTGGTGTCGCGCGAGCAAGCGAGGTGCCGCTCGGCCTACAATTGCAGCGGAATGCGCGTTTCGGGTGCCCGGCCACTTGGCGGGTAGCGCGGGCGGAACGAACCGGGTTCGGGGGAAGGCGCGCGCCGGGCGAATGTGCTTCGCTATCGGCGCAATCTTAGGTGGGCACGCATCGCGTAAGCGCCCCAGAAGCCACGATTTTTCCACCGTTTTGGTGGCCGCGTGCGGGGGGGTGGAAGTGGTCGAAGTGGCCCTTAACCTGAACTGTTCCATAGAGCGAGTACCGAACGGGTACAACGGCTATAGGAAAGTTCTAGGCCCCGGCCACTTCGAACACTTCCTGCCCCCGAATAAAACCACTTTATCTAGCCAAAACAGTGTCTTAACCGCCGGAAATACAACCGGCGGCCCAGTTACCCACAGGGGCGAAATGGTGCCTATTGCGCCGTCACGCCGCGCCGTGGCAGCGTACAACCGCTGTATGGGTGCAGGGCGGTGGCCTGCCAGCACCCAGCCTGTCCAGCGCAACTAAGCGCTTGGCTCCGGGTCAAACGCCACAGGTCGCACGCGCGCTCTCCGCGAAGCCCGACCTCAAGGGGCGAGACATGGGCAAGACCGAACCCTCGGGTTCTCTTGCTTTTGCGCGCCCGGTATTCCCGCCAACGCACATCGCATCGAGAACCCTCCTGTCAAGGAGAGCATTCGTGCGCACCGCATCCAAGCCCGACGTCGTCGATCGAAGCAACGAACGCATCATCAACACCAAAGAGTTCTGCAGAATTCTGGACGGCATCCACCCGCACACGCTGATGCGACGGATGAAGAAGGACAAGCGCTTCCCGCCGCCGATACCGACCATTCGCCTGAACGGACACCACTGGTACGAGGCCGACGCATACGCCTATCGCGAAGCGCCGCGCGTGCGAGCCGCTTGAGACATCATGGCCCGGTCTGCACTCGCCATGCAGCCGGGCCGCGCAACCGACAGAGAAACGCTCATGAACCCTGCCAGCTACTCGGCAACAATTTTACACGCACCACCGAACAACCACAAGTGCCCCATCTCAAGCGATATCGCGCAGGAGGTGAGGCATGGCCAGTAAGCCCAAGATCGCGAGTCTAGACGTTGAAAAGCGCGCTCGCCGCCTCCAGTCGCATTTCCCGGGGGCACCAAACTTCTACACGGTCACGTATCCGAAGAAGCAAGAACCGGGCAAGCTCAAGTCCGCGCTGGGCTACAAGCGCGTTCCCAGTGAAGACGAGATTGCGTCTGGTGCCCCCGAAATGCCAGCGCCGACCAGCGCCTACGTCGATCACATCGAGGGGCGCACCGGCATAGTCGTGCCGCTCTGCGACGTGGCGACAATGACCACGCGATGGGGAGCGGTCGACGTCGACGTCTACGATGCCCCGGACAAGATACGCGAGCTGGTCGAGGCGGTCGGACGAGTCGGGTTGTCGTTCACCTCGCATCTGACCAAGAGCGGCGGACTGCGAATTCTCTTCCGGTATGACGTACCGGTATCGTTGCAGGAGAATGCCGAGGTGATCCGAGGACTGAGCTACAAGCTTGGATTTTCTGGCCTCAAGTACGAGCCATTCCCGCCCATACAGGATTTAGAGTCGGGTGGCGATCCCAAGCAGCTCAACATGCCGTTCTTCGGCGACAAGTATCATGTCATCAGAAGCATCAGCGGCATTGGATACAGATACTTTACCCTCGATCAGTGGCTCGACCGAGTTGAACAGCACCCGCTCGGCGATCAACGCGAATACTACATCGCTGAATCGCAAAAGCATCCGATAGCCGAGGAGAAGAAGGCGGCGAAGGCCAGCAGGCGGCGCGCGAACACGGACGCCAAGAAGGGCAAGGCCTATGCGCAGCACTGGCTCGGCGTGTACTGCAAGAAGCTGGAGACCAGTGTAGAAGGCAGAAAGATCGAGGTCAGCCCCGGTGCGAAGGAGATCGAGGGACGCAACGATGCCGTCGCGTTCTACGCCTACCACATGGGACAGATGGTCGCCCGCGAGTGGATCACGGAGGCGGAGGTCATCGAGGCGTTCGAGACTGTCACCGAGCAGTGGGGCGAAGATAGGGCCAATCGCGCGAAGACGGTCAAGACGCTCCGAACGCAATTGACCAAGGGTCAGCGCGAGCCGCATGACGAACTCGCGAATAAGGTCTTCATGACGGAGGACATCGCCGCCATCGAATTCGTCGAAGTCAATCGTGATCGCCTTCGCTACGACATCGACGAGAAGATGTACTACGCGTGGAATCAGCATCTCGGCTACTGGGCGCCCGACAGTCTCACGCCGATCTATGAGATGATACGCGACTTCCTGCGCGAGCAGGTGGCGGACGAACCACCCAAGGTGCAGGCTCGCGTTGTCACGAAGACGTTCATCAGCGCCATCGAATTCCACGTTCGACACTCCACGGCCATCCGCGTCAAGTCGAACGTATGGAATGCCGACCCGCTTCTGCTTGGCGCCCCCGGATGTACGATCGACCTGCGCACCGGTCAGACGCGCTCGCCTATCCGGGGGGATTTCGTGACGAGGGTCGCCGCAGTTGCGCCAGCGGAGACCTCCGACTGTCCGCACTGGATCGAGTTCGTGCGTCAGATCACGCGCGGCGACGAGGGCTATGCTCGGTTCCTGCAGCTCGGCATGGGGTACAGCCTGATCGGGGACAACCGGGAGAACAAGCTGTTCTATCTGCACGGATACACCGGCTCGAACGGCAAGGGCCTTGTCCTGAGGACGCTGGGATGGGTGCTCGGGCGAGTGACCAGTGGCACGGGCCTTCACTTCGCGGCCCCCGAGAGCATGTTCGCATCGTCGAGCGTTCCAAAGCCGTCATATGACCTAGCCTCAGCGCGGCACGCTCGCGTCATCACCGTAGACGAGAACCCCACCGACAAGTTCTGGAACGAAGAGTTCGTCAAGAACGTGACGGGCGGTGTCGATCAGACCGCCCGCGCGCTCTATCAGAACAACGTCACGTTCGACGCGCGTTTCACTCCGTGGTTTGCTGGGCAGTCGCTACCGAGGATCAGGAACGTCGACGGCGGCATCAAGCGTCGCGTTCTCATCTTCCCGTTCATGATGCACGCGACGGAGAGGCCAGAGGAGGTAAGCGAAGCGGAGTGGGTGTTTCTGAAGGACGTGGAATTGGAGGCGAAGCTGCGAGCGGAGTTGCCCGCCATTCTGCGATGGATGGTGGATGGCACGCTCTTGTATCATGAGCGCAGGTTTCACCGCTTGCCCGCCATCGTGCAGGAGACCACCGACGAGTTCTTCTATGCAGAGGACCACCTCGGGCGGTTCATGGAGAACGGCTTTGCGCGGACGAAAAACCCCGCTGACAGAATAACGGCAGCCAGCATCTACGAGAGCTACAGGTTTACGATGGAGAGGGCCGGTCAGTTTCCGGAGTCGCAGGGCCAGTTCACCAAGAAGCTCCAGGATCGTGGGTACGAAACCGTGAAGGTGGACGGCTACAGGGTGTTCGTAAAGTTGCAGTGGCGGAGGGCCGAGAAGCAGCCCCCGGACGAACTGCCCATCTGAGCGCCCGAGCATCCCATGGGTTGCAGCGCTGGCGCGTAGCCGCTCTCGGGTAGCCGGTTTTGGCGAGCCGGCCAGCGCCGCGGGCACCCCGGGCGAGTATGGGGCACCGCCCCGGGCCGCCACCGCGACCTGCGCGACCGCCAGCGAGCCCGGAAGGCTCGCAAATAGCTGCCAACCGCCGCCCCCGGGGCTGCCAGCGGGCCAACCGGCTCGGCCGCGCGGCCACCGGGCGGGCGCTTGGGCTGCCCGGCCGCTGGGCCGTCCGGCGGCTCGCTGCGGCCCGCCAACCTCGGCCCGTCGCAGTCAATTGGCAGCCCAGACCTATGACTATATTCCTATTTCTCGGCGCGAGCATGCCGCTCGCCGAGGGAGAGGGTCATGGGTGCAAAGCTGGGCGATGCCGGGCGGGCGCGGGAGCTGGCTAGGCTGTTTGAGGCGTGGCGGCGGGCCTGCGACCGCGAGGACCCGCGAATGATGGCGGTCGTCCGGCGGGCCATCGATGCCGTAGCTGCGGGCGATAGCCCATCCAATGATGATCGGCGCGCAATCGCAAGCTTCCGATCCTAGAAGCTTCCGATCCTAGACAGTCTTCTTCACGACTTGCTCTCCGCGCGTGCCTTCGCTGCGGCCTTTCTGTCCGAGCGCGCCTTCTCGTAGGCCTTTACGAAATCGCGCGGCAGGTGGAGGTTGTCCCTTGCCCACGTCCACAGGTCGTCCGCGTGCTTGTCCTTCTCGGGCTTGCCCGCATCCAGCGGATCGAGGAAGCGCCGCACCAGCACGGGGTTCACGGTCATCCAGCCATAGGCCATGCGCGTGTGCCTGAAATCCGACGGGGCGAATGGAAGATTCCAATTCAGCAGGACGTGTCGCTGCAGCTTTCCGCGCTTGCCGCTGATGACCTGTTCGAGGTTCGTGTAGAGATTTCGAGACGACGGATCATCCTGGAGCATTCTCTCGCGTCGCGTCTGATTTGGTATCCAAGCTTCGCTCTTGTATCGGTCGCTGCCGCCGAGGAAATGCACCTCCAGGGGCTGGCACAATCGCCTGACGGCAAACACGAGCTGGTCCAACTTGAGAATGTCCGATCCTCGCCGGATGTAGCCGATGAAGCTGTAGCGATTGTCCGGTTGGCCGTAGAAATAGAGCCGCTTGATGAAGGCTTCGGTTGACTCATCGCCCAGCGAGAACAGGCTCGTCGGCAGATGATCTGGGACTGTGAGCATCGCCGGCAACAATTCGGGGGCAAGCGGCTTCACGTCCGCATAGAGCTTCTCGATGTCGTGGCCATAATTCCTCGCGGGCCTCTCGTTCAGGAGAAGAGCGGCCTTCAGGTACTTCTCGACGCAGTGCGCAGCGAGCCAAAAGAAATCTGTGTCGAGCCCGTTCGCAAAGCACCATCGCGCGACAACATAATTGTCGTCGGCCGTCTTGATGTACAGCTCGTTGACGATGTCGTGCTGATACGGATAGAGGTCGTCGAGACTTCTCACTCCACCTCCGGCATCCTGATCACGTCCTACGAGGTGGGGCTGCCTTATGAGCCTTCTGCAACTCCTCGTCGCCAACTCCCCGTAACAGCTCATTTCTGTGACTCGATGCGCGTATGCTTTCTCGGAGCATTCGCAGCGTGACCCCCCGAACAATGCTCGCTCGCTCGCCCCCGCCTCTAGTCATACCCGCAGGTCGACTGTCTCTATTGGTGATTTCGTCGGGAACGCCAGCCTCCTTGGCGACAATGCGCCACTTGCGTCTAAACTCCGCTGCGCTCCATGGCATGGCGGTGATCTCGTTGATCACAACAGGTCCGTCGGTTGTCCGGTGGATCACGTGCTGCAGTTCATCCGTGACCATAGGAGCCGTTCGGAGATCAACTTCAATTCGACGCTGTCGTTTGCCGACGGAGTGCCGCAATACATTATTTGCATCGATGTCCGACCAGCGCAGGCCTCGTAGCCACTTTTGACCTCGCCATCGAACATCGGACACACCATCTTCGGTGAGGGGCACCCATTCTCCGATCACGTCCCTCTGATTAAGCAGAAGCTCAAACTGCAGTGCCTGCGCCAGCGCTATCGACGGCCAACCAAAATCATGCGCCGCCAAGCGGATTGCGTTGGCCTGGTCTAGGGTCATAGTTTGATAGCGAGGACCGATCATTTCAAAGCGCGTACCCGACAGTGCATCGAACAGCCGGGCGCACTCTTTGTCTTCAAGTATAGTCGCGCCAAATCGAAACAGGACGCGAAGCCGTCCCACGAGCGAAAGCGCCATTGCTACCTTGTCGTCGGCGCCGACCCAGTCGTTGTACCAGGAGATCAAGTTGCGCGTTCGAATACGCAAGAACGAACTGTTCCCATGCTCGCGAGCAATCCTCGAGAGCAATCGCTCGTGTTTGACTCGGACGTCGTATTTGAGCCTGCGGAAATCCGAGTCCGGATCCGTGCGGTAGGCCTCAATCAGCTTTCCGAGCTTCATTCGCCTCTCCGGCCTCAACTTCCGAAGTAAAAAGCCAACACAATGGCGGCAATCGTAACTGCTCCGATGATGCCTGCAATGCCCTCGGCATGAATGTATGTTCCTACAAATTTGAATTCCATACGCGGTGGTTGGCTCACGGTTTGTCTCCCTCTGGTAGAGTCCAGCGGCCCAAGTGGGCGGCCTGTAATGGGTGACATTCGATCCGCGCTTCAAGCAATCAGGCTCGGCGATAAAAGTGATAATCAGCGTAGAATCAATAACATGCGACCCTTCAGCGCTCATGGGAAAAGAGCGCGGACGCCTCGCGGGCCTCCGAGACATACTGGTAAGTGTTTGAGCTGACGAGAGAAATGCTGCGCGATTCACAAGCGGACCGACGCTCGGTTGCGTCGATGGAGAGCCGGCCGAAAAAATTCATAGATCGATCAATACGATAGCGGCCCATCCGCGCTCTTTTCCCGGGAGTGCGGATGGGCCGTTCGAACTCATCGTGGAGCCGCTGGGTTTCGCGCGGCTCAGGCCGCCTTCTTCGCGACTTCGGAGAATGTGAATTTTCTAGCCTTGTAGTCGCGCTTTGCAACCGGCCAGATCGCCTTCTTGTGTCTGTTGACCTCGGGCGCCTCCGTCTTGCTCGTTGGTCCACAGCGGGAGTTGTGCGCGCGGCACATGAGGGCGACGTCTGTCGGCGGCGTGTCGAAGAATGACCGCCACTTCGGAACGATCTCCGCGACCGCCTCGACGAGATGCGAGCCGCGCTTACCGTCGTCCCACGCGGCCGTCGCGAGACAACTTACGTAGGCTCGCATCGGCGCGTTCCATGACTGCACGATGCGCGGCTGACGGTAGCGCGATGATGGCTTGGCCTTCTTGGCCGCGTTCCTGCGAGCGGTGCTTGAGTTCTTTCGCATTGGAGTAGGCTCCTTTGTTTGAGTAGAGCCTCTCTAGATGCATGCATATTTCCGGCCGTCTACAAGCCGTGGTGCGGAGTGGGACAGCGCGCTGCTTCGTGCAGTCGTGTGCTGTCCCGATCCCCCGGATCACGCTCGCAGCGCGACGACGTTGCTATCCGGGGGATGCAGGATGGTGTGCAGACGCGCCGACCAGAGCTCGAAGCCGCGGCGCTTCTGCTTGGCGTATTCGTAGTGATCGTATGTGTCGCTCATGGCTCCCTGCGCATGGGCTACTATGCGCTCGCGTATCTCCTTGCTCAGCTCGTCGATGTCCGACAGGTTTGTGCGCACGGTCCTGCGAATGTCGTGAAATACCCAAGGCTCCTTGAACTCGCCGGTCAGCTTGTCGATGCGCTCCTTGCACTTGGCGAAACCGTTGACCGGCTTCGAGTGATCTCGCGCGGAAAACAGGTATTCGCCGCCCTTGAACCGGGGAAGGTCGGCTAGTATCGCGGCCATCTCGACGGTATAGGGCACCAGATGGCCCTTCTTCTTTTTCATGCGAGCGCCGGGTATCGTCCACTCTCGCTTGGCCAGATCGAACTCCGACCACACGGCATCGCCGACCTCGGAGCGGCGCTGCCCGGTCAGGATCAAGAGGCGAATGATTGGGCCGTAGGGATAGCCCAGCTCTCCGGCGGCGCTCCACACGGCGCGAAGCTCGCCGTCGGACAGCACGCGCTCGCGCTTGACCCGCTCGCCGATCATTTTCTTCGCGAACAACAACTGCACCGGCGAGGAGGCAATGATGTCGCGGTCCACGAGCCACGTGAAGAAGCGCTTGCCGTAGCCCAATAGATTTCGCGCCTGAGCGGGGTGGATGATCGCCTTCGCCTCGATCATGTCGCGTATCTCGGCCTTCGTGATCTCGTTGACCGGTCGTCCGCGGAACCGCTCGACGTACTCGCGTCCGAAGTCCTTCTCGACCTCGCGGCCGCGCCGCTGCCCCCGGATGGTGGCGAACCACTTCTCCGCGAGAACCTCGAACATGATATCCTTCGCTTGCTGCCTGGCGAGCTTCTCGGCCGCCGCCTTTGCGCGGCGCTCGGCGTGCGGGTCGACGCCCAAGGCGACCTTGGCGGCCCAGTCGCGCGCTACTATGCGAGCGGCTTCGACTCCGCTCTTCTCGTCGTCGAGTTTCTCCTTCTTCTTGTTGCCCTCGACGTAGTGCGCGTTCGTGATCTCGCGACGCGAAGCAAAATCGCAGCCCGGCCACTTCTTGAACAGGAAGTATGTCTTGTGACCCGTTTCGGTAACACGCACTCCGAAGCCAGGAACCTCGGTGTCGAACACGTCAACGCGCTTGCCCTTCGGTGCCTTTGGAAGCTGGCGAACATACGTATCGGAGAGTTTTCTGCGCATCCTCTGTCCCTATCAGCACGACCACCGGGCATGACAGGGGGCAAAAGTTAGATTGGTGCCGCGTGCTGCACCGTGATGCGTCGTGGGCTACCGTGCTGCCAGTCCGCCGACGCTGGAGCAAGGGGCAAATGGACTAGTTGCGGCCAAGTGGGACGCGCTGCTACACGTGAAACCCTGCCCTTGAGCCGGGACCCATAACCACCAATGCGAATTGATTTACAACGCTGGAGCCACAGCCTTCGCAACAACAGCGGCTGTGGTTATGGGTCCCTGCTTTCGCAGGGACGACAGCAAATATCGATTTAATCGAACAGGCTCGAGACCGACTCTTCCGCCGCGGTGCGGCCGATCGCTTCGGCGATCAGGCCGGCGATCGAGATCTGGCGGATGTTCGGCGCCTTGTTGACGGCCTCGGTCGGCAGGATCGAGTCGGTGATGACCAGTTCCTTCAGCCGCGACGAGGCGATGCGCGCGGCGGCGCCGCCGGACAGCACGCCGTGGGTGATGTAGGCCGAGACCTCCTTGGCGCCGTGCGCGATCAGCGCTTCGGCCGCATTCACCAGCGTGCCACCGGAATCGACGATGTCGTCGACCAGGATGCAATTGTAGCCGGCGACGTCGCCGATCACGTTCATCACCTCGGACTCACCCGGGCGCTCGCGGCGCTTGTCGACGATGGCAAGCGGGGTGTTGATGCGCTTGGCGAGGCCGCGGGCACGCGCCACGCCGCCGACGTCGGGCGACACCACCATCACCTTGGCGAGGTCGAACTTCTCTTTGATGTCGCGCACCATCAGGGGCGCCGCGAACAGGTTGTCGGTCGGGATGTCGAAGAAGCCCTGGATCTGGCCGGCATGCAGGTCGAGCGTCATGACGCGGTCGACGCCGGCGTGCGAGATCAGGTTGGCGACGAGCTTGGCCGAGATCGGCGTACGCGAGCCGGACCGGCGATCCTGCCTGGCGTAGCCGAAATAGGGCACCACCGCGGTGATGCGGCGCGCCGAGGAACGGCGCAGCGCGTCGGTGATGATCAACAGTTCCATCAGATTGTCGTTGGCCGGAAACGACGTCGACTGCAGGATGAACATGTCCGAGCCGCGGACGTTCTCCTGGATCTCGACGAAGATCTCCATGTCGGCAAAGCGCCGGACCACGGCCTTGGTCAGTTCGATGCCAAGTCCCTTGGCGATGTCCTGCGCCAGCGCAGGATTGGAGTTGCCGGCGACGAGTTTGATTGATCCGTTCTTTGCCGACATCGATGCTTCCCCCCGCGCCTTGCTGGATACGACGTTCAGCATCTCAAGTCCTTACAGAACCGGCGGGTTTTCGGTGCGCGAGGGAATATCAGGCAGGCGCCTCCGATGGCAACCCATTAGCCGGCCTTGGCCGCCGTTTTTCCTGGGCAAAAAACCCATTTCCCCGGGAGATAAGGGGGTTTAGTCGGCGGAATAGCCGAGCGCCACGGTCTCGGGCGCGGCGGAGGCCGGGGCGCTTGCCACCGTGGGCCCGCGGAGGTCCGGTGCCGGGGCGGGCGCGGGGCTGTCCGCCGGGCCGCCATTGAGCATGCTGGAGAGGCCGCTGAACCCGGCCTGGGCGATCTTGCGCAGCACCAGGTCGTCGGCGGCGGCCCAGGCGTCGCGGCCGGCCTTGCCGGCGGGCTCCTCGCCGGAGAGCCGCAGCGCGCGTTGCTGGTTGCTGTCGTAGACGTCCCACACCCACGAGATCATGGTGCGGCCGCGCACCACCTGCGCCGACAGATAGCTGCGCACGCGATAGGCGGCGGCGCCCTGGCGCGACACGATCGACAGGCTGCGCAGCTTGGACTCGCTGTCGAGCACGCCGACCATGCGGTCGAACACCTGGGGCGGTGGGCCGTCGATCGATTCGAACGCAACCGTTGCGCCGCTGCTCGCCGGCGTGGCCATGGCGTAGGAGTCGGCCACGTTGCCCCCGGCCGCGCAGCCGCCAAGCGCGCACGCGATCGCGAGCCACGTGCCTGCGATCGCGGCGCGCGCGGCTGTCCCAGTTTGAAACCGGCGGTTCGACGCTTCCCTCATTGCGTCCTGCGATATCGTTAAAACGGCTTAACGTCTAGGGCAGGACGGCCACAGCCCTTAACCGATCCGGGCGGCGCGCCACGACGTTTCGGATTTCCCTGCTCAGTCAGAGAGATGGTGCCGCATGGCTGCGGTGATCCAGGCCCATTCGCGGTTCGGGCTCGCGTCCGGCGATTGCCCGCGCATGATGGCGACGAGCTCCCAATAGCGCGCGGCGCGGGCGTCGTGCAGGGCATATTTGCCGCGAATCCAGTTGCGGAATTCCGGATCAGGTTTTCGCCTCAGCAATCGCGCCGATGTTTCCAGCCAGTCGCGCGCCAGCGCCTGGCCGGCCTCCGACGTCGGGCCGAGGTCGCGCGCGATGATCTCCCTGGCTCTCGCCAGCACGGTTTCGTTGGCCGCTTGCCAGGCGGCGAGATCCAGCACGTGATGATTCCAGACGTCCTCCGCGTTGGCGCGGATGTTGGCGACGAGGGAAGGGTCGTTGAGCATTTCCGAAAGCTCGATCCAGGCATCGCACTGCTCGGGCGTCGGCTCGTCGGGCAATTCGGGCACGCTGGTCTCGATCATCTGCCGGATCCATTTCCGGTCGATGTTGATGCCGTCGGACACTTTCTCGAAGAAGCGCTCGACGACGTTGCGGCGCTCGGTGCGGGACAGCTGCGTCATGGTCAGGAATCTCCTCAAATCTGCTTCGGTGAGTTGCGGTGAACGCAACGCAGCCCGCAGGGCCGAGGCGACGCGGCGCTGCGCCGCGATCTCCGCTTCCAGCGTCTCGAGGCGAAGCTGCAGCGCTTCGACCAGCGAGAGCTGCTTGGTCAGGACCTCGCGGATCGCGTCGAGACCGAGCCCCGCATCGCGCAGGCAGCGGATCAGGTCGAGGCGAACCAGTTCGTCGTCGGTGAAGACGCGATAGCCGCTCGCGGTGCGGCCGGCCGGCGGCAGCAACCCCTGGTCCGAATAGAAGCGGAGCTTGCGGACGGAAATTCCGCTGAGCCGCGCCGCCTCGCCGATGCTGTAGGTGCGTTGTGTCATGCGCCGCTTGTCCGGTCTCCAGCAGGTGGAGAGTCAAGACGCTTGTCGCACAAAAATGAGGAGGACGCCCGGCGTCAGCTTTCCAGCGCGATGGCGTGAACGAGCCGGCCGTAATCGCCTTCCTTGCGATGCACGGAGCGGCGGTAGCTGAAGCAGCGCTCGTCGGAATAGGTGTCGATGCCGAGATCGTCGATCATCAGCACGCCGGCATTTTCCAGCCGCATGCGGATGAAGCCGGCAAGATCGAACATCGCGTGTCCGTCGCGTTCGGCGGGCATGAAGAACATGCCGTTCTCCGCATCGGCCTCGATGAAGCGTTCGACGAATTCGTTGCCTACCTCGTAGGACTCCTTGCGGATCAGCGGGCCGATGGCGGCAACGATGCCGCCGCGCTCGGCGCCGAGCTTCTCCATCGCGTCGATGGTCGATTCCAGCACGCCGGTCAGCGCGCCCTTCCAGCCGGCATGCGCCGCGCCGATCACCCGCGCATTGGGATCGACGAACAGGATCGGGCCGCAGTCGGCCGTCGTGACCGATATCGCAAGGCCTTCGGTGCGGGTGACGAGCGCGTCCGCCTTCGGGCGCGCGGCGCCGTTCCATGGACCGGTCACGACCACGACGTCAGGCGAGTGAACCTGATGCACGCTGACGAGGTGATCGAGCGGCACGCCGAGCTGCGCCGCCATCCGCCGCCGGTTCTCCGCGACCTTGGCCGGATCGTCGCGCGAGCCGAGCCCGCCATTCAGCGCGGCATAGATGCCCTCCGACACGCCGCCCTCGCGCGAGAAGAAGGCATGGCGCAGGCCCGGAATAGCCGACAGCAGCGGTGATCCAAATGTCATTGTTCGGTCTCGTCAGGCTGATCGCTCAATCCGGCGATCGAGGTGAGGCGCGGGTCGGAGATGGCCATGACCTTGAACATCGAGCCCATCCCGCCGCGCCCGGAATCGGTCAGCCGCTTCAGCGCGCCGGCAATGTCGGCAGAGACTTCGGGGCTTGCTTTCGCCATCAGCCCGGCGGCGCGGGCCTCGACGCCGAGGCGCTTGAGGAAGTCGCCCTGCGTCGCCGGTCCGTGGACGCGCGCGCCGACATCCTCGGCGGCCCGCGCCATGGCCTGGAAATCGACATGCGCGGTCACATCGGCCTGTCCCGGGTTCTTCAGCGGGTCGGCGAAGCTGTGGCGCGCGATCGCCTGGAAGGTATCGCCGGCGTCGCTGCGCAGATGGCCGTAATCGATGATCAGCGCGGCGCCGTCCTGGTCGCGCAGCCGCGTCGCCAGCTTCATGATCTCGTTGTCGGGCCGCCATTCGAACACCGCCCCGAGCGGGGCGGCGCGCACCAGCGGCGGCAGCAGCACCTCGAAATGCGGTGTCGGCTCGGGGGCGGGAGCGAAATACAGGTTGCCGTTGGCATCCATCCCAACCGTGCGCTCGTGCCAGCCGGTCTCGCGGCGGACCATCTGGTGGATCGGCAGCACGTCGAAATATTCGTTCGCAAGGATCACCGCCGGTCCCTCGGGCACGTCGTCGATGCTGTCGTGCCAGGTGATATCGCGCACGCCCGTCAGTGTCGCGTACTGCTTCTCGCGCAGCACCGGATTGACCTCGACGAGGTGGATGCTGAGCGACTGGTAGAGCGGCGGCAGCACGCGAAGCGCGCGCAGCGCGTCCGCCATCATGGTGCCGCGGCCGGGGCCGAGCTCGATCAGGCGGAGCGTCTCAGGTGAGCCGATCGCGCGCCAGATTGAGGCGCTCCACAGCCCGAGCAACTCGCCGAACATCTGGCTGACCTCGGGCGATGTGGTGAAATCGCCCTCGCGGCCGAGCGGATCGCGCGACAAATAGTAGCCGTACCGCGGATGCATCAGGCACAATTCCATGTAGCGCCAGACCGGCATCGGCCCGGACAGCTTGATCAGCTTCCTGATCTCATCCAGCAGCGGGGAGGGTTCGCTCACGGCCTTCCTTGGATTGCACTTGCTTTGGATTGAACTTGTTCAGGTTGAACTCGGCGCCGGACCGCTCGCCCTGCGGCGGACGGCGGCCGTGATGAGGATAACGCCCACGATGATCATTGGCACCGACAGCAGCATGCCCATGGTTAATCCGCCCCACAGGAAGCCGAGCTGCGGGTCGGGCTCCCTGAAGTGCTCGCCGATGATTCGGGCAACGCCGTAGATCGCAATGAAGCTGCCGAGGATCAGGCCGGGACGCTTGAGCGCCGCCATCCGGATCATGACGGCCAGCGCCGCAAACAGCACGATGCCTTCGAGCCCGGCCTCGTAGAGCTGGCTCGGATGCCGCGGCAGCGGCCCGCCATTGGGGAAGATCATGGCCCAGGGCAGGCTCGGGTCGGCGTGACGGCCCCACAATTCGCTGTTGATGAAATTGGCGAGCCGGCCGAGGAACAGCCCGATCGGCGCGACCGCGGTGGTGATATCGCCGAGCGACAGGATCGGGATGTTGTTGCGGCGGGCAAACAGCATCACTGCCGCGACGCAGCCGAGGAAGCCGCCGTGGAACGACATGCCGCCCTTCCACAATTCCAGGATTTCGGCCGGATGCGCGATGAAGAAGGGCAAATTGTAGAACAACACATAGCCGGTGCGGCCGCCGACGATGATGCCGATGGTGACCCAGAGGATGAAATCGTCGAGCTGCGGCAGCGTGATCGGCGCCGGGCCGCCCCACAGCCGCTCCTTCTTGATCAGCGAGCGGGCGTAGATCCAGCCCAGCACGATGCCGACGATGTAGGCCAGCGCATACCAGCGGATCACGATCGGCCCGAGCGAAAGCGCGACGGGATTGAACACCGGGAACTCGATCAGCAGGAACGGCATCGTGCGTCTTGGGACTCAGCTCACGAGGTTGCGGCGGTAAAGCGCCAGCAGCCGCTCCCAGTGGCGTTCGGCGGCGTCGCGGTCATAGACCGGGCGCTTGGGGAACGCAAAGCCGTGATGCGTGCCGGGATAGATCTCCACCTCGTTGTTCGATCCCTTCATGCCGGCCTTCACCTGCTCGATGATTTCCTGTGGCGCGTAGATATCGGTCTCGGCGCAGGCGAAATAGAGTTCGGCCTTTGTCTTTTGCGCGGCAAGATGCGGACTGTCGGGCTGGTCGGTCGCCAGATGCGTGCCGTAGACCGAGGCGGCGGCCTTGACGCGATCGCCGAAATGCGTCGCCGCGTTCACCGCATAGCGGCCGCTCATGCAATAGCCGACGGTGCCGATGATGCTGGTGTTGGCCGCCTTCTGCGTCTCGGCATAGGCGAGCAGGCCTTTGGTGTCTTCCATCACCAGCGGAATGTTGAGCGAGTGCATCAGCTCGAACATGCGCTTGCGTTCGGGCGATTCCGGATCGGGATTGATCGGACCGAGCTCCATCACGCCGGCGCGGTAATACATATTGGGCAGCATCACATAATAGCCTGACGTGCCGAGCCGGCGCGCCATGTCGCGCAGCTCCTCGCGGATCGCCGGCGCGTCCATGTAGAAGATGACGACCGGGAAGGGGCCGCCGCGCTCGGGATGGGTGATGAAGGTGGTGGTCTTGCCGTCCTTGGTCGGGATCTCGACGGTCTCTTCGATCATGGCGTTTCTGCTCGCGTTATGTGTGCGATTTCTGTTGTGAGTTCATACGATTGCAAGGAAACCGGAGCATGACAAGGCAAGCCTCGGGAGGCCTGCCATTCGCGGCGGACTTGAACCGGATGGCTGAGATCGCCATTGTCTTTGGCGCGAGGCCAGTGAACGCGGAGAGTTTTGCCAGATGACCCAGACCAGCAACCGGTTTTTCGATGAGATCGGCCGTCTGATGAACGATGCCGCGGGCGCCGCCCAGGGCGTCAAGCGCGAGGTCGACACGGTCATGCGCAACCAGGCCGAACGGATCCTGCGCGACCTCGACGTGGTCAAGCGCGAGGAATTCGACGCGGTCAAGGACATGGCCCGCCTGGCGCGCGAGGAGAACGAGGCGCTGAAGGCGAGGATCGCGGCGCTGGAGGCCAAGCTCGGCGGCTCGGCGGGCTGAAACGGCATGTAGCCCGGATGGAGCGAAGCGAAATCCGGGACCACTGCCTCCGCGGGGCCGGCCCCGGATTGCGCTTCGCTCCATCCGGGCTACGCTCGGTAACCCAAGAAAAATCCCTTCATTTCCTTGTCATTTCGGCCCTTTGGGGCTAAAAGCCCGCCACGTCCGCGGCCCCCGCACCCCTGGAGGCTTGCTGTGGACCTGAGCATGGGCCGCGCTGCGGCCTTTAACTTTTTAAATACAAGGACTTAACGCTATGGCGACCGTCAAGGAATTGAAGGCGACCGCGCGTCCGAAGAGCGGCAAGGGGGCCGCCCGGGCAGAGCGTCGCGCCGGGAGAGTTCCCGGAGTGATCTATGGAGACAACCAGCCCCCGGTGACCATCTCGGTCGACGATCGTGAACTGCGCCAGCGCATCCTGGCGGGCCGATTCCTCACCACGCTGTTCGACATCGATATCGAGGGCAAGAAGCATCGCGTGATTCCGCGCGACTACCACCTCGATCCGGTGAAGGATTTCCCGCTCCATGTCGACTTCATGCGGCTCGGCGAAGGCGCGACCATCCGCGTCAGCGTGCCGCTTCACATCGTGAACGGTGAAAGTTCGCCGGGCGTCAAGCGCGGCGGCACCGTGAACATCGTCACCCACGCGCTCGATCTCGAGTGCTCGGTCGACAACATTCCGCAATACATCGAGGCCGACGTCGGCGCGCTGGAGATCAGCTACTCGCTGCATCTCTCCGACGTCAAGCTGCCCACGGGCGTGAAGTCGCTGACCCGCGAGGACGCGACGCTGGTCACCATCGTGCCGCCGTCCGGCTATGCCGAAGAGCAGAAGGCCGCGGCTGCGGCGGCTGCCGGTGGCGCTGCTCCGGCCGCGGGTGCTGCAGCTCCGGCCGCTGCGGCGGCTCCGGCTGCGGGTGCTGCGGCTCCGGCCGCGGGTGCCAAGGCTGCCGCCGGTGGCGACAAGAAGAAGTAATCGATCAGGTCGGCGCGCGATCGTCTGATGGCGCGCCGACGCGGGATGCCGCGCCATGCGCCTTTTTGTCGGTCTCGGTAATCCCGGCGCGAAATACGCCAGCAACCGGCACAATATCGGTTTCCTGGCGGTCGATGAGATTGCACGGCGTCATGGTTTCGCACCATGGCGCCGTCGCTTTCAGGGCGAGACCTCCGAGGGCGTGGTGGATCGTGAGAAGGTCGTGCTGCTGAAGCCGACCACCTACATGAACGAATCCGGGCGCGCGGTGCAGGAAGCGGCGAACTTCTTCAAGCTCTCGCCCTCCGACATCACCGTGTTCCAGGACGAGCTCGAACTGCCGCCCGCCAAGGTGCGGGTCAAGATCGGCGGCGGGATCGCCGGCCACAACGGCCTGCGCTCGATCTCCGCGCATATCGGCAACGAGTATCGGCGGGTGCGGCTCGGGATCGGTCATCCCGGCGTCAAGGAGCTCGTGCACAGCCACGTGCTGTCGGACTTCGCCAAGAGCGACCGGGCGTGGGTGGAGGCCTTGTGCCAGGCCGTCGCCGACAATGCCGGCCTGCTGGCCGCGGGGCACGACGCGTCGTTCGCCAACAAGGTGCATCTGACGATGCAGTCCAAGGGATTTTTCGACAAGGGTGAGAACGGCGGCGAGGAGCCGGCCTGATCTCCCTTAATCGTCATCGGCACGAGCCCGCCATGGCGAACCAGAGATTATTGAGGAAGACATGGGATTCAAATGCGGGATCGTCGGGCTGCCTAACGTCGGCAAGTCGACGCTGTTCAATGCGCTGACCGAGACGGCGGCCGCCCAGGCGGCGAACTATCCGTTCTGCACCATCGAGCCGAACGTTGGCGAGGTCGCGGTACCCGATCCGCGGCTGGAGAAGCTCGCGGCGGTCGCGAAGTCCGCGCAGATCATTCCGACCCGGCTGACCTTCGTCGACATCGCGGGCCTCGTCCGCGGCGCGTCGCAGGGCGAAGGCCTCGGCAACCAGTTCCTCGCCAACATCCGCGAGGTCGACGCCATCGCCCATGTGGTGCGCTGCTTCGAGGATTCCGACATCACCCATGTCGAAGGCAAGATCGCGCCGCTCGCCGACATCGAGACCATCGAGACCGAGCTGATGCTGTCCGACCTCGACAGCTTGGAGAAGCGCGTCGACAACCTGTCGAAAAAGGCCAAGGGCAACGACAAGGAAGCCAAGGAGCAGCTCGAGCTCGTCAACCGCGCGCTGGTGCTGCTGCGCGACGGCAAGCCGGCGCGTGCGCTGGAGCGCAAGCCGGAGGAGGAGCGGGCGTTCCGCATGCTCGGGCTCCTGACCTCGAAGCCCGTGCTCTACGTCTGCAACGTCGAGGAAGGCTCGGCCAAGGACGGCAACAATTTCTCCAAGGCGGTGTTCGAACGCGCGAAGGAGGAGGGCGCGGTCGCGGTCGTGATCTCGGCCAAGATCGAATCCGAAATCGCGACGCTGTCGCGTGAAGAACGCACCGACTTCCTGGAGACGCTGGGCCTGGAAGAGGCCGGGCTCGATCGGCTGATCCGCGCCGGCTACCGGCTGCTCGATCTCATCACCTATTTCACAGTCGGCCCCAAGGAAGCGCGCGCCTGGACCATCGACCGCGGCACCAAGGCGCCCGCCGCCGCCGGCGTGATCCATACCGATTTCGAGAAGGGCTTCATCCGCGCCGAGACCATCGCCTATGCCGATTACATCGCCGGCAACGGCGAAGCCGGCGCGCGCGACGCCGGTAAGCTGCGGCTTGAAGGCAAGGAGTACGTCGTCGCCGACGGCGACGTCATGCATTTCAGATTCAATACCTGAGCAGGCGATCGCCAGCTGCGCGCAACGGCGGCGGCAAACTGAGCCTTGCTTTCTCCCCACGTCGTCCCGGGCAAGCGAAGCGCGACGCGGGACCCATAACCACAGGGTTGCGTTGTTGAAGCGAGCTGTGGCCCCAGCTCGCTCCATCCCACGTCCTGTGGTTATGGGTCCCTGCTTTCGCAGGGACGACATCGAGTGTGGGGGGCGCTCTTTCTCACGTCGTCCCGGGCAAGCGAAGCGCGACCAGGGACCCATAACCACAGGGTCGCGTTGTTGAAGCGGGCTGTGGCCCCAGCTCGCTCTATCCCCACGTCCTGTGGTTATGGGCTCCTGCCTTCGCAGGGACGACATCGAGTATGGGGGTGGCGCTCTTTCCCACGTCGTCCCGGGCAAGCGAAGCGCGACCCGGGACCCATAACCACAGGATTGCGTTGTCGAAACGAGCTGTGGCCCCAGCTCGCTCCATCGCCACGTCCTGTGGTTATGGGTCCCCGCTTTCGCAGGGACGACACTGAGTGTGCGGGCGGCGCTCTTTCCCACGTCGTCCCGGGCAAGCGCGGCGCGACCCGGCAACTGTTATGTTGGTTTGGTCTGCAGGTACGGCTTTCGGTCTCGCATCATGGCATTGAGGACCGTGAGCAGCTTCCTGGCGACGGCGATGAGGGCGAGTTTGGCTGGTTTTCCGGCCTGTCGCAGTCGTGCATAGAAGGCCTTGAACGGATCAGCTCTGCGAACTGCGTTGAGGGCCGCCATATAAAGGGCGTCACGAACGCGCTTTCGGCCGCCCGCAATCTTGCGCTTGCCGCGGAAGGCGCCGCTGTCGACGTTGAAGGGAGCAAGGCCAGCGAGCGCTGCGAGTTGTTTCGGTCCGACCCGCCCGAGTTCCGGCATCTGCGCGATGAGCTGTATGCAGGCCACGGGACCCACGCCGGGCAGCGAACGCATTAACTTCGCATCGTCCGCGATCTGCGCTTCGGCTTTAATCAATGCGCTGATGTCGGCCTCGATCTCGGCGATCTCGCTGTCGAGGACCTCGATGAGGCGGCCAATGCGTTCGGCCATGGCGCGATCGTCGGCCTCGCTGCGCCGGTTCTTCTCCTGGGCGCGCATGAGGACCAGCTGATCCCGCCGTTTTGCAAGCCTCGCCAAGGCGCCCCGTGCAGGATCGGCGACCTGCTCGGGGGCGGGCTGCATGGCCCGCGCAAAGGCCGCCAGCATCCGCGCATCGATCGGATCGGTCTTGGCGAGCAGGCCGCTGGCCCGTGCAAAGTCGCGGGCACGGGCCGGGTTGATCCGTGCGAACTGGATCCCGGCCTGACGCAGCGCCTCGCGAAGCGCGAGGTCATAGATACCCGTCGCCTCGAAGACCACCAGCGCATCGCATTGCCAACGCGCCACCTGCTGTGTGATGGCCTGTGTCGCGTTGGCAATGCGCCTCGGCACGCCGTCAGCCTCATCAAAGATATCGAGGTGTTTTTTGGAGACGTCGATTCCGACGTAACGAAGAGCTATGATCACGGTGCCTGTCCCTGTGATGCGAGGTCTGTTGGCGCAGCCTCGTGCAACTGTTCAGGTTGATAGATGGAACGGGCGGGAGACCGAGCCGGCTCGCGGCGTCAAGCGCCAAGGACCCAACGGCTTCCCGCCCACCCACATCCTGACAGACTTCCAAGACACAGGGACCCATACGCCGCGGCCCCCGTTGTTGCGCAAACTGGTTGTCGCCTTTGCTGCCTACCAACATCGGTGGTTATGGGTCCCGGCTTTCGCCGGGACGACATCGAGTATGGGGGTGGCGCCTAGATCACCGATCCGCGCGCCCGATCACGTCCATCAGCTCGGCGATCTTGCGCCGCTGGTCGGCCTTGTCGCCGGACGAGATCGCATGCTCGACGCAATGCGCCACATGATCGCGGAGGACTTCTTCCTCGACGCGGCGCAGCGCCGCGCGCGCGGCCGCGATCTGCGTCACCACGTCGATGCAATAGCGGTCGTCCTCGACCATGGCGGCCAACCCGCGGATCTGACCTTCGATCCGTTTGAGCCGTTTTAAGCAGGATGTCTTGACCTCGTCTCTCATAGGTCTCATATACCCCCCTAGGGTATGCAAATCAAGAGGCCGGGTTAGCGGCCGGGAAGAGTTTCGTGGCACACGCAAAGCACGACCATTCGCACGCGGATCATCACCACAACGGCGCGGCCGCGCATTCCTGCTGCGGCGGCAAGCATGATCACGACACGACGCCGGCCGAGGCGGCGTTCGCGATCGATCCGGTCTGCGGCATGAAGGTCAACCCGGCGACCGCCAAGCACCGCTTCAGCTACAAGGGCGAGGAGTACCTGTTCTGCAGCGGCCGCTGCCGCGAGCGCTTTGAGGCCGAGCCGGAGAAATTCCTCAAGCCGCGTGAACCCGAACCGCCCGCGCCCGCGGGCACCATCTACACCTGCCCGATGCACCCCGAGGTGCGCCAGGTCGGCCCCGGAAGCTGCCCGATCTGCGGCATGGCGCTGGAGCCCGAGCAGGTCTCGCTCGACGACGGACCGGATCCTGAACTGATCGACATGACGCGGCGATTCTGGATCGGCCTCGCACTGACCTTGCCGGTGTTCGTGCTCGAGATGGGCAGCCATCTCGGGCTGATGCATCTGGTGCCACAGGGCTGGTCGAACTGGATCTCGTTCGTGCTGGCGACGCCGGTCGTGCTGTGGGCCGGCGCGCCGTTCTTCGTGCGCGGCTGGCAGTCGCTCGTCACCCGCAATCTCAACATGTTCACGCTGATCGCGATGGGCACCGGCGTCGCCTATGTCTACAGCGTGGTCGCGACACTGGCGCCGCAGCTGTTCCCGCCCGCGTTTCGCGACATGCACGGCGCGGTCGCGGTGTATTTCGAGGCGGCGGCCGTGATCACGGTGCTGGTGCTGCTCGGCCAGGTGCTGGAATTGCGCGCCCGCGCGCAGACCTCGGGCGCGATCCGCGCGCTGCTCGGCCTCGCGCCCAAGACCGCGCGGCGCATCACCGAGCATGGCGACGAGGACATCGACATCGACGCAATCAAGGTCGGCGACCGCCTGCGCGTGCGGCCGGGCGAGAAGGTGCCTGTCGACGGCGTCGTCGTCGAGGGCAGTGCAGTCATCGACGAGTCCATGGTCACAGGCGAGTCGATGCCGGTCACGAAGGCCGAAGGCGAGAGGGTGATCGGCGGCACGGTCAACCAGAGCGGTGGCCTCGTGATGCGCGCCGAGAAGGTCGGCCGCGACACGATGCTGTCGCGGATCGTCGACATGGTGGCGAAGGCGCAGCGCTCGCGTGCGCCGATCCAGCGGCTCGCCGATCGCGTCGCCGGCTGGTTCGTGCCGGCGGTGATCGCCGCCGCCGTGCTCGCCTTCATCGCCTGGACGGTGTTCGGCCCCGAGCCGCGCCTGACCTTCGCGCTGGTCGCCGCCGTCACGGTGCTGATCATCGCCTGCCCGTGCGCGCTGGGATTGGCGACGCCGATGTCGATCATGGTCGGTGTCGGCCGCGGCGCGCATTCCGGCATCCTGATCCGCGACGCGCAGGCGCTGGAGCGGATGGAGGCGATCGATACGCTGGTCATCGACAAGACCGGTACGCTCACCGAGGGCAAGCCGAAGGTCGTGCGCGTCATTGCCGCCGAAGGGGTTGGCGAGAGTGATCTGCTGCGCCTGGCAGCCAGCGTCGAACAGGGCAGCGAGCATCCGCTGGGGCAGGCGATCATCGCCGCTGCCAGCGAGCGCAAGCTTGCATCCGCCGCCGTCAGCAATTTTGCCTCGCCCTCCGGCAAGGGCGCGACCGGCACGGTCGACGGCAGGCAGGTTGCGCTCGGCAACGCGGTGCTGATGGCCGAGTTGAAGATCGCGACGGCCGCGCTCGACCAGACGGCCGAGGCCGCGCGGCGGGACGGCGCGACGGCGATCTATGTCGCGGTCGATGGCCGCATCGCCGGGGTGATCGCGATTGCCGATCCGGTCAAGCCGTCCGCGACGAGCGCGCTGCAGGCGCTGCGTGCCGAGGGCCTGCGCATCGTGATGTTGACCGGCGACAATGAGACCACCGCGCGCGCGGTGGCGAAGACGCTCGGCATCGACGAGGTCGAGGCCGGCGTCCTGCCGGAGCGCAAGAGCGAGGTCGTGCAACGGCTGCGTGGCGAGGGGCGCACCGTCGCGATGGCAGGCGACGGCGTCAATGACGCGCCGGCGCTCGCCGCTGCCGATGTCGGCATCGCGATGGGCGGCGGCACCGACGTCGCGATCGAGAGCGCCGGCATCACGCTTTTGACCGGCGACCTGATGGGCCTCGTGCGCGCGCGGCGGCTGTCGGTCGCGACCATGCGCAACATCCGCCAGAACCTGGCGTTCGCGTTCGTCTACAACGCGGCAGGCGTGCCGATCGCAGCCGGCGTGCTGTATCCGCTGTTCGGCATCCTGCTGTCGCCGATGGTCGGCGCCGCCGCGATGGCGCTGTCCTCGGTCAGCGTGATCGGCAATGCGCTCAGGCTTTCGCGGGTGAAGCTGGATTGAGCCAGCAAGATCGGTAGCCCGGATGAAGCGCAGCGTAATCCGGGGCCGGTCTCGCCACGTGGAGATGACCCCGGATTTCGCTTCGCTGCATCCGGGCTACAAGACTTCGGCCGGCAGCAGAAGCTGCGCGCGGCGTTCCATCTCGGCGTCGAGCCAGGTTGCGAGATCCTCGCTCACCGCGACCATCGGCAGCCGTACCTCGGGGCTGTCGATCAGCCCCTGCCGCCACAGCCAGTGCTTGGCCGGCGCGGGGCTCGGTTCGGCGAACAACAGCCTCGTCAGGCCGACGACGCTCTGCCAGGCAGCCAGCGCCGCGTCGCGCTGGCCCTGCTGCAACAGCGTGCGGATCGCAGCGAATGTGTTTGTTTCCAGATGTGCGGACAGCAGGATCGCGCCGTCGGCGCCGTCCGAGAGCGCGTCGAAAGTCTGCGCATCCTCGCCGGTCAGCACGCGGAAGCCGGCCGGCCGGCGGTTGAGGAAGTCGATCGACTGCGCGCGGTCGGCACAGCAATCCTTCATGCTGACGATGTTCGGATGGTCCGCGAGCGCCAGCAGCGTCTCGTTGGTCAGGTTCACCGCCGTGCGATAGGGGATGTTGTAAAGCACGATCGGCCACGACGTGTGATCGGCGAACGCGTTGAAGTGCTGCACGAGTCCGCGTTGCGAGGGTCTGATATAATAGGGGCTTGCGATCAAATAGCCGTTGATCGGCCAGTCGGCCGTGTCGTCCAGCGCTTCCTTCATCCTGGCGGTCGAGGCGCCGGAGAGCCCGAGGCAGACCGGCAAATGGCGGGAGCTGGCACTGAGCTCGTCGAGCACGACGCTCACCAGGCCCTCCAGCTCGTCCATGCTGAGCGCCATGCCCTCGCCTGAGGTTGCGCCGAGAATGAACCCGTCGACGGGGCCATTGGCGTAGTGCCGTACGAGACGCCGCAGCGAGGTGACGTCGAGCTCGCCGTTACGGAATGGCGTGATCAGGGGCAGCCAGAGGCCCTGCAATTGCTGGTGTAGATCGGTCATGTTCCATCTCCTCAAGAAGGCAAGGCCGGAGACGGGACCAACAAAAAACCCCGTCCAGGCGGCGGGGTTTCGGGATCGGTTTGAATGCGAAGGTGATCTTATCGCGCGCGATCTCGTGTCCCCGGGAGGGGAGCTTTTTTCGACGACAGAACGGCGCACGAAGTCGTGATCATGGGATAATGATGCTGCGCTGCGAGGTTGTTGTCAATGCACATGCTGATCGGCGCGTGCGGCGCGTTTTGCGCATGACGTGAAGATGAAAAGGCACGGCGAAGAAAAAAAGCCGGGCTCAAGTGAGCCCGGCTTAAGGTATTGGCCACGTGAGGCCGACACAATCACCTTCCAAGAGGGATTACTGAACTTCCGCGCCACTGGAGGAGGGGGACATATGCGCGACGCGAACGCTCAGCGTGTAAGCACTATGATCCCCATCGACGCCTTGCAGCAACTATCCAGGTCGCATGTCAGTCATGCGGAGACCGGGGGCAGCACGGATATCCCTATAAACCAGCCCTATAAGGGCCGCTTAATCACGACGGCCAGCGCTGCGCCTTGCTGACCACGAAATCGCGGAACACCTGCACGCGGGCCACCGTCTTCAGCTCTTCCGGATAGACGAAGTAGGTGTCGAGCGCGATCGAGTCGGATTCGCCGAACAGCTGCACGAGGTTGTTCTGTTCGACCAGATAGTCCGGCAGCGCGGCGATGCCGAGGCCCTGCTGGCAGGCGCGCACGAGACCAAGGATGTTGTTGACCTTGAAGTAGGGCTCGCGCGGACCGGAGCCGTTGCGGCCGGCATCGATCAGCCAGCTGCGGTTCTGCAGATGCGGCGGCACCTGCGAGTCGCCGAGCATGATGATGCGGTGCGAGTCGAGATCATCGAGCGTGCGCGGCGTGCCGAAGCGCTTGATGTATTCCGGCGAGCAATAGGCATGGAAGCCGATCGAGAACAGCTTGCGCTGGATCAGGTCCGGCTGGGTCGGCTTGCGGGTGCGGATCGCGACGTCGGCCTCGCGCATCGAGAGGTCGAGATCCTCGTCGGTGACGATCAGCGAGATCCGGATGTCGGGATAGAGCGCGGTGAACTCGTCGAGCCGCGGGATCAGCCAGTTGATGCCGAGCGCCGGCGGCGTCGTGATCTTGAGGTCGCCGCTCGGCCGCTCGCGGCTGTCGGTGAGCTTTGCGCGGGCCGCCTGCAGCTGCATGAACACGTCATGCGCGGTGCGGAACAAGAGGTCGCCCTGTTCGGTGAGGATCAGGCCGCGGGCGTGGCGGTGAAACAGCGACACCGAGAGCTCCTGCTCCAGCGCGCTGACTTGGCGGGAGACCGCCGATTGCGACAGGCCAAGCTGTTCGCCGGCATGCGTGAAGCTGCCCGCCTCCGCCGCTGCGTGAAAGACCTTCAGCTTGTCCCAATCCATATCCGTAAATCCGTCGCGAGATCGTGCCATGATTATTCCGCCGCTGCGCGATCGCTCGCGCGAAGAGCCAGGAAGCGTTCCGCCTCGAGCGCAGCCATGCAGCCGAGGCCGGCGGCGGTGACCGCCTGCCGGAAGGTTTCATCCGCCACGTCGCCCGCGGCGAACAGGCCGGGCATCGAGGTCGCGGTGGAGTTCGGCGCGACCTCGACATAGCCCGACGGTTTCAGCTTGATCTGGCCTTTGACGAGCTCCGTCGCCGGCGCATGGCCGATCGCGATGAAGACGCCGTCGGTCTTGAGGTTCGTGAGCGCGCCGGTCTTGACGTTCTTCAGCCGCACATGGGTGACCTTGTTCGGGTTCTCCGATCCGCAAATCTCGTTGATCGCCGAATCCCACACCACCTTGATCTTGGGATTCTTGAACAGCCGCTCCTGCAGGATGCGCTCGGCGCGGAAATGATCGCGGCGATGCACGATGGTGACCTGGGAGGCGTGATTGGTCAGGTACATCGCTTCCTCGACCGCGGTGTTGCCGCCGCCGACCACCACGACGTTCTTGCCGCGGTAGAAGAAGCCGTCGCAGGTCGCGCAGGCCGACACGCCGCCGCCCTGGAACTTTGCTTCCGAGGGCAGGCCGAGCCAGCGCGCCTGGGCGCCGGTGGCGAGGATCACGGTCTCGGCGAGATAGACGTCGCCGGAATCGCAGGTCAGGCGAAACGGGCGCTGGCCGAGTTCCAGCTTGTTGACGTGATCGGTGACGATCTTGGTGCCGACATGGGCCGCCTGCTTCTCCATCTGCTCCATCAGCCAGGGGCCCTGGATCACATCGGCGAAGCCGGGATAGTTCTCGACGTCGGTGGTGATGGTGAGCTGCCCGCCCGGCTGGATGCCCTGGATCAGCACCGGCTCGAGCATCGCGCGTGCCGCGTAGATCGCTGCGGTGTAGCCGGCGGGGCCGGACCCGATGATGACGACCTTGGCGTGGACAGGCGCGGGCATTAGCTGATCCCTCTCTTCTGGGGACTTTGACGGGGACTTGTGTGGGAAGCACCCCGGAGGCAGGTCACGGCGGTGCTAAAAGTGTCAAATCCAAGTCTAGGATATCTGGGAAGCTATGCAAGATTTGCAATCCATGGCAGCGATTTTTCCCCGGAACTGAAGTCACATTCGCGAAATCGTGCGCTGCACGCGCAATAAAATTGCGCAATGCCGGCTGGCTGCGCTATGAGAGTTGCCGGCGGACCTGCCAAGCTTCCAAACCCTTAGGGAACTGTAGTCGCGTGTCGAAGAACCTTGACGAGATCGACCTCAAAATCCTCGCCGAGATCCAGGCCGATGGCCGAATCACCAATGTGGAACTGGCCAAACGCGTCGGTATCTCGCCGCCGCCCTGCCTGCGCAGGGTCCGGGCGCTGGAGGAGGAAGGCTACATCCAGGGATACCGCGGCCTGCTCGATCCGCGCCGCCTCGGCTACGACGTCACGGTGTTCGCCTCGGTGCATCTGTCGAGCCAGGCCGACGCCGATCTCCGCGCCTTCGAGAATTTCGTGCGCGCCGAGCCGCTGGTGCGGGAATGCTGGATGCTGTCGGGCGAAGTCGACTTCATCCTCAAATGCGTCGCGCCCGACATGGCGACGTTCCAGGATTTCGTCACCCATCTGACGGCGGCGCCGCATGTGCGCAACGTCAGGACGTCACTGGTGCTGCACAACTCGAAATACGAGGCCGCGGTGCCGCTGGGATTGAAGGCGGTCGGCTGACGCGATCCATGACGTGATTGCTTCGCGCAGCGACGCTTGAATCGGACGACGTGCATTTCGGCTGATCGCTTTCTTCTCCCTCCCCCTGAAAGGGGGAGGGCAGGGTGGGGTCAAGCCGCAAGCGAGAGCGTTGCGTGGAAACAGATCCCCACCCGGTTTGCACTTTCAGCGCAAACCGACCTCCCCTTTGCAAGGGGGAGGTGAGATCGCGCTGCTACCTTTTCCCCATCGCAGCGTCGACGCTGATCGGGCCCGGACCCGAGGTCGCGAGGTAGAGGCAGGCAAAGCAGAACAGGATCGCCGCGGTGCCGTTGTTGAGCAGCGGCAGGAACACCGGCTCGGCCGGGTTCTTGAACATGTGGCCGAGGAAATAGGCGAACGCCATCTCGCCCGACAGGATGAACGCGACCAGCCGCGAGAACAGGCCGAGCATCAGGAGCGCGCCGAGCACCAGTTCAAGCCAGCCCGCAGCCTGGATCAACGGCGGGATATTGGCGAAATACGCGACCACCGGAAACTTGAAGATCTTCGCGACGCCGTACTGAAACAGCAGCAGTCCGGTGATGAACCGGAACAGGCTGAGCGCCACCGGCTGAAACTTGGAGAACATCTGGTCCATTGTCATTGACCCCCTGTTTGACACACTGGAACGTTGCAAGATGCAGAAACACACGGTGTCCGCCACCAGAGTGTGATGTCAACACCTTGCGCCTGGAATCATTCCTCGCGCGATGGCAGTTGCGAGAGAACGTGGCAGCGGCACGGTGACGCGCAGCGATGCGTGTTGCGACGCGATCGTCAGCCCGAACTCCGTCCCCCGACATGATTATACTGCATAATAATGTCACGGCCTCACTGGCATGGCGTGCAGCGGCTCTCCACTCACATTGCTGTCAGACCGGGGTGAAACGCGGGGCATAAAAAAAGCCGCGTGCGGGACGCGGCTTTTCTGCACCAGTCACGTGAAGGTAACTACCGCCACTCGACCTTGGTGATCTCGTAGGCCTTGGCGCCGCCCGGCGCCATCACCTCGACGGTGGTCCCCTTCTTCTTGCCGATCAGCGCGCGCGCAAGCGGCGAGGTGATGGAGATGCGGCCCTTCTTGGCATCGGCCTCGACTTCGCCGACGATCTGCCACACCGCCTTCTTCTCGGTGTCCTCATCGATCAGCGTCACGGTCGCGCCGAACTTGATGGTGTCGCCTGACAGTTTCGAAATGTCGATGATGTCGGCGCGCGCGAGCTTGTCCTCGAGCTCGGCGATGCGGCCCTCGTTGTGCGACTGCTCTTCCTTGGCGGCGTGATACTCGGCGTTCTCGGAGAGATCGCCGTGCGAGCGCGCTTCCGCGATGTGTTCGATGATGCGCGGACGATCCACCGATTGGCGATGCTTCAACTCGTCCGTCAGCGCGGCGTATCCGCCCGCGGTCATCGGAACCTTATCCATCATCTTCGTCCTTCATCGCGCGCGCCCGGCGGCCGTGCACGAATATCCAGTTCAGCTAACGCAGGAATCAGGGCGCCAACGCGCCCGGAAGCCCAGTGATTTTCGGCCCCGCTAAGGGCCGTGACAACATCCAATCGCGCGGTGAGTTCCAGCCATTCGGCTAATTGACCGCTTCGGGCCTTCAGCCCGGGCAGCGGTCAGCTTTCGGAAAAGTAACTCTGAAGCGTGCGGACCTCAAGGTCCCCGGCCCGATAGGCCCGGATTCCCCGTGCGGCCGCCACCGCGCCCGAAAGAGTGGTGTAATATGGCACTTTATGCAAGAGGGCAGCCCGCCGCAGCGAGCGGCTGTCGGCCAGCGCCTGCGGACCTTCGGTGGTATTGAAGACAAGCTGGACGTCGCCATTGGTGATGGCGTCGACGATGTGCGGACGGCCTTCGAGCACCTTGTTCACCTTTTCCGTCGGCACGCCGTTGTCGCTGAGGTAGCGCTGCGTGCCCGAGGTTGCCATCACCTTGAAGCCGAGCGAGTGCAACAGCCGCACCGCATCCGCGATGCGCATCTTGTCGTCGCCGCGCACCGAGACGAACACCGTACCCTGCCGCGGCACGCGCGTGCCGCCGCCGAGCTGGCTCTTCGCGAACGCGACCTCGAAGGAGCGGTCGATACCCATCACTTCGCCGGTCGAACGCATTTCCGGTCCGAGCACGGTGTCGACGCCGGGGAAGCGCGCGAACGGGAATACCGATTCCTTCACGCCGACATGTCCGAGCTTCTTCTTCTTCAGCTTGAAGTCGGCGAGCTTCTCGCCGGCCATGATCCGTGCCGCGATCTTGGCGACCGGCGTGCCGATCACCTTGGCGACGAACGGCACGGTGCGGGATGCGCGCGGGTTGACCTCGAGCACGTAGATCTCGCCATCCTTGATGGCGTATTGCACGTTCATCAGGCCGACCACGTCGAGCCCGAGCGCGAGTTCGCGGGTCTGCCGCTCCAGCTCCTCGATGGTCTTGGCGTCGAGCGAATGCGGCGGCAGCGAGCAGGCGGAGTCGCCGGAATGGATGCCGGCTTCCTCGATGTGCTCCATGATGCCGACGATGAAGGTGTCCTTGCCGTCGCAGAGGCAGTCGACGTCGACTTCGGTCGCGTCGGACAGATAGCGGTCGAACAGCAGCGGATTCTTGCCGAGCACGGTGTTGATCTGCCCGGTCTTGTCGTTCGGGTAGCGCGCCTTGATGTCGGCGGGCACCAGCTCAGGCAGCGTTCCCAGCAGGTAGTCGTTGAGCTGGTTCTCCTCGCGGATGATCTGCATCGCGCGGCCGCCGAGCACGTAGGACGGACGCACCACCAGCGGCAGGTCGAGATCGGCGGCGACCAGGCGGGCCTGCTCGACCGAATAGGCGATGCCGTTCTTCGGCTGCTTGAGACGCAGCTTGTCGAGCACGCGCTTGAAGCGGTCGCGGTCCTCGGCGAGGTCGATCGCGTCGGGCGAGGTGCCGAGGATCGGCACTTCGGCGGCTTCGAGCGCGCGGGCAAGCTTCAGCGGGGTCTGGCCGCCGAACTGCACGATCACGCCGTGCAGCGTGCCGTTCTTGCGCTCGGTCGCGATGATCTCCAGCACGTCTTCGGCGGTGAGCGGCTCGAAATACAGCCGGTCGGCGGTGTCGTAGTCGGTCGATACCGTTTCCGGGTTGCAGTTGACCATGATGGTCTCGTAACCGGCGTCCTCGAGCGCGAAGCAGGCGTGGCAGCAGCAATAGTCGAACTCGATGCCCTGGCCGATGCGGTTCGGGCCGCCGCCGAGGATGATCACCTTCTTGCGGTCCGACGGCGCGCTCTCGTCGGCAAACTCACCGGCGAACGGCCGCTCATAGGTCGAATACATGTAGGCGGTCGGCGAAGCGAATTCCGCCGCGCAGGTGTCGATGCGCTTGAACACCGGGCGCACCCCGAGCGCGTGGCGCTTGGCGGTGACGTCGGCCTCGGTGGTCTCCGTGAGCACGGCGAGCCGCGCGTCCGAGAAGCCCATCGCCTTCAGCATTCGCATCGCGAACGCATTGGTCGGCAGGCCGCTGCTGCGGATCTTGCCTTCCATCTCGACGATGGCGCGCAGCTCCGCGAGGAACCAGGGATCGATCTTGCAGGAATTGAAGATATCCTCGTTCGACCAGCCGAGCCGCATCGCCTGCGCGACCTGCAGCAGGCGGTTCGGCGTCGGCGTGCCGAGCGCTGCGCGGATCGCGTTCTTGTCGTCGCTGCGGCCGAGGCCTTCGATGTCGATCTCGTCGAGGCCGGTCAGCCCGGTCTCGAGCCCGCGCAGGGCCTTCTGCAGGCTCTCCTGGAAGGTGCGGCCGATCGCCATCACCTCGCCGACCGACTTCATCGAGGTGGTCAGCGTGGAGGAAGCGCCGGGGAATTTCTCGAAAGCAAAGCGCGGAATCTTGGTGACGACGTAGTCGATCGTCGGCTCGAACGAGGCCGGCGTCGCGCCGCCGGTGATGTCGTTGGCGATCTCGTCGAGCGTGTAGCCGATCGCGAGCTTGGCCGCGACCTTGGCGATCGGGAAGCCGGTGGCCTTCGAGGCCAGCGCCGACGAGCGCGACACGCGGGGATTCATCTCGATCACGACCATGCGGCCGTCGTCCGGATTGATGCCGAACTGCACGTTGGAGCCGCCGGTCTCGACCCCGATCTCGCGCAGCACCGCAATCGATGCGTCGCGCATGATCTGGTATTCCTTGTCGGTGAGCGTCAGCGCCGGCGCCACCGTGATGGAATCGCCGGTGTGCACGCCCATCGGATCGACGTTCTCGATCGAGCAGATGATGATGCAATTGTCCTTCTTGTCGCGCACCACCTCCATCTCGAACTCTTTCCAGCCGAGAACGGATTCCTCGATCAGCACCTCGTTGGTCGGCGAGGCGTCGAGGCCGCGCTCGATGATGTCGAGATATTCTTCCTTGTTGTAGGCGATGCCGCCGCCGGTGCCGCCGAGCGTGAAGGAGGGGCGGATGATCGCGGGCAGGCCGATGTCGGACAGCGCCATCAGCGCTTCGGCCAGGGCCTGCTGCTGGTAGCGCTTGCGCCGCTCGTTCTCGCCGCCTTCCCACTGCCGTTCGAAGGCTTCGAGCTCAGGGCCGGACAGCTTGGCCTGATCGGCGAGGTACTTGTCGCGGTCGGACTTCTTCAGCGCCGACGCATTGGCGAGCCGCGACCTCGGCGTCTGCAGCCCGATTTTCTCCATGGCGTCGCGGAACAGCTGGCGGTCCTCCGCCTTGTCGATGGCGTCGGCGGTGGCGCCGATCATCTCGACGTCGAACTTCTCCAGCGTACCCTGCTTGCGCAGCGACAGCGCGCAGTTCAGCGCGGTCTGGCCGCCCATGGTCGGCAGCAGCGCGAAGCCGCCGGGCAGGACGTAGCGTTCCTTTTCGATGATCTTGGCGACGATTTCGGGCGTGATCGGCTCGATATAGGTCGCGTCCGCCAGCTCCGGGTCGGTCATGATCGTGGCCGGGTTGGAATTGACCAGGACGATCCGATAGCCCTCTTCCTTGAGCGTCTTGCAGGCCTGCGTGCCGGAATAGTCGAACTCGCAGGCCTGGCCGATCACGATGGGACCGGCGCCGATGATCAGGATGGTGGAGATGTCGGTTCTTTTGGGCATCAGCTCTCGCGGACTGGAATTTGGGCACAAAAAAAGGGCGCGCTTCCCGCGCGTCCCTCGAGCCATGCGCTACATCTTGTAGCGCCGGAAGCGCGATCCTTCGCGCGCGGGTGGTCTTTAGACCAGTTTCCGCACCCGCGAAACCCCCAAAAGCGCCCCATCAACCGCGATTCTGGGGGAAATTCCTCGTTCGACGCATGGCCAGGTGGGGGCGAGGGATGTTGGAGGGGGCTACCGGCCCGGCTTCGCCCTGCGGGCTACGCCGCGGCAGCCTTCGCCACGAGAAGGCTTGCCGAGCCGAAGCTGCGTCAGCAGCGAAGGCTGGAGGCCCGGCCTGGATTTGAACCAGGATAAACAGTGTTGCACCACTGCCGCGTCGACGCTTCCGCCACCGGGCCGAGCGGATCATTGCTGATTATTTCAGCCGCCGCCATGTTTCCTTCTGGGTAACGTTAACGCGTCGTGCAACCCTGGATCAGTGGTGCGCCACGAACGTCATCCGCCACGGATTGTGCCCGATGTTGCGCGGCGCGCGCGTGGCGCTGAAGCCGGCGGCGCCGAGCTTCGCGATCATCTCGTCTTCGCGGTAGCGCTGCAGTCCGATCCTTGTGCGCAGCTGGCGGTAGTCGGACAGTGCGGTTGAAGCCAGCCCGACCAGCGCATCGCGCAGGAAGCCGTGGGTCGCCGCAAAGCGCAGCAGCGCCACGACATCCCTCGCCATGCCGACTTCGGGCCGCAGGATATCGCCGAGCACGAACCGGCCGGAGGGCTTCAGCACGCGGTGGATCACGTCGAACGCGGAATCGAGCTCCTGCGGCGTCATGTATTGCGCGACCGAGTTCATCACCACGAGGTCGATCGAATCCGCGTCCATGTGCTTCAGATCATCGAGCGAGCGGACACGGATTCGGGTGTCGGGCGCAAAGCGCGCGACCAGACGGCCGCGTACGCCGGGCGCCGGCTCCGCCAGATAGAGCTGGGCGCAGGCATTGGCGACCTTCGCCGCCGACAGCGCCTCGCCGCAGGCATAATCGAGCACCACGGCATCCGGCGAAGCGATGTAGCCGATGATGTCGTTCGCGATGATCTGGAAATGCAGGTCACGGTGCAGTCGGCTCGCATAGATCGTATGCGTGGAATCGTAATAATCGATCCATTCATCCATCGCGTTTGGTATCCGGCAGAACGGGTTCCTGGCCCCAGGAACGGGTGGGCTGATGATGCGTTAGCGGTCCGGCGGCCAATGTTCAATGCGCCGAAATACGGGTTCCTAACAGGAAGGTCCAACGTGAGCAAAGCCAAGACTGACAAGATCTCGCCCGATCTCGACACGCCGAGCGACCTGCCGCAGGCTGCGGTGGACACGATCTCGGCCTCGCTCAACACGCTTCTGGCTGATGCCTTCGCGCTCTACCTGAAGACCAAGAATTTCCATTGGCACGTCAGCGGCCGGCATTTCCATGATTACCATTTGTTGCTGGACGAGCAGTCGGAGGCGATCTTCGCGACCACCGACCAGCTCGCCGAGCGGGTGCGCAAGCTTGGCGGCGCGACGCTGAAGTCGATCGGCGATATCGCCAGGCATCAGACCATCAAGGACAATGACGACGATTATGTGCCGCCGCGCGAAATGCTGCGCGAGTTGATGGAAGACAATAAGCACATGGCCGCCGCGATGCGCAAGGCGCACAAGCTGGCCGACGACCAGGAGGACTCCGGCACCGCAGGCCTGCTCGAAACCTTCATCGACGAAACCGAGCGCCGCACCTGGTTCCTGTTCGAGGCAAGCCGCCAGGAAGGCAGCAACGCGGCGTAGCTGCGCGCCCGCACCCGCGAGGAAGCAATCCGGAGCTGTTTGCTCCGGATTGCTTTGCCAGGGTCGCTGTCTGGCCGCTCGGCAGCGGTCAGTGCGGTTGAAGCTTACTGAGCCGAGAGACCCACCGTCGTCTGCGATCTCTCGATCGGCGGAGGATTCCACTTTCCGGTCAGCGCCTCCGATTTCGGACCGTAGAGGCGCATGGTCAGGTTGAAGGCTCCCTTCGGCGCCGGAAGCCAGTTGGCTTCCTTGTCCTTGCCTGGATTCTCGTTCTGGAAGTAGAGATCGAGCGAGCCGTCCGGGTTGTATTTGAACGGCATCCAGCTGGACACAGCGAAGCGGTTCAGCACGTTACCGACCTGGAATCCTTCCTGGTCGTAGAGCGTGATCGACCAGAAGGCATTGACCGGCGGGGTGGCGCCCTTGTCGAACGTGATCGTATACTTGTTAGCGCCGTCGAGCGGTTTGCCGGTACTGTCGGCGAGATTGAGCGGATAAATGGCGTCCTCCGGCAGGTTGGCGCCAAGCCCGACCTGCGCGACAATAGCACGCTTCAAATAGTAGTTGCCGTAAACGCCCATCGTGTCGGTGTTCATCGACCAGCCATTCGCAACGCGCGCCAGCGTCGGCACCTTCCACGCCATCAGCTTCTGCCCGTCCTGCGGCGCTGTCTCCAGTGCCCGTTGCAGGACCGGGTCGAGCTTGCTGATTTCAAAGCTCTTGCCAGGCTCGATGCCTATCTTCTTCATCTGCGCGATGATCGGCTCATCGGTGATGTGCGGCGGGTGAAGCTTGAGTAGCTCTGCGGCTTGCGCAAAGTAGACACCGGCCGACATGGTATCGACCTGCACCTTCGGCGCCGTCTTCATGTCGATGCCGGGATCGATCCTGACCTCGGTCGGCTTCGGCGTCTTGCCGAACTCGGACAGCAGCGTGACCTTGTAGCCGGCCTGGATCTTGTGGACCGCATCATAGTCCGGCGGGCCGTCCGTCTTGGTGCGGCCGATGACCCAGACGTAAGGCGTCGGCGCGTCGATGCGCTGGGTATCCTTCGGAAGCTTGAACTCCTCCGCAAACCTGTCGCGCAGATCAGGCCGCCATCCCGGGGCCGTCACCAGAAAGGTCCCCGCTTTGGTACCCGTGGTGCGCCAGCCGGGCGAGGCGAACACATCCGACCACATGTCCAGCATGGGCAGCAAATAGAAGCGTCCATCGGTATCGGGAACGGAGACGACAACCGGCTCCTTGGTCATGTCCAGCCATGAAACGGAATAGAGCGTATCGAAGTTGGACCGCACCACGCCCTTGAAATTCGCCGGTGGGTATTCGGGGATGTTGACGAAGGTGTTCATCGGGCCCTTGAAGTTCTCTTTGCCGGGCTCGACGTTGGTGAACTGCTTTCGCGTGATGTCCATCGTCAGGAGCGGGTAGAAGTAAATATAGGCGTCCACCGCGATCGCGTGCGCCTCCTGCTCGTTGATTGCTGGGGCCGTCTGAGCCAGCGCTGCAGGCGCGGCAGCCGCGCCGATGCAGAGAGACAATGTCAGCGTCAGAATTCCTCGAAACATGTCGAATTCTCCTCTTCTGATATGTGTTGCGGTTGCTTGTGGGAAGCGCGGAGCATCTGATGCCGTCAGGTGATGTGTATGACCTCCATTGCTCATGCAAAAAAGCAGCAGCGGACGCGGAAGCTCTGTCGCTCCCGCAGATGAATCGCGTGCCTTAAGGTGTCATTGGCGGCATAAATCGCCGCAGCGATGCTGACTTAAATCAAGGTTCTTTGAAAAGTGATGCCGGCAGGCTTAACGTTGAAAAGGGCTGCACTACCTCCACGCGTGGCACTCTAGCACGGGCAGGAAGCGGGAGCGAGTAGCGCTCAATATGGCGACAGGTCGAATCGTCAGCGGCCTTCCGTGATCACGGGCATTCTCTGCCCGCATAGTTTCGGGAATCCGTTGAGCGCGCAAAAAGAGCCCCACGCATAACGATTGGGCTACGTAATTCCGATAATCAATTTAGGTTGCCTGTATCCTGTCACCTTCCCCAAGGGGGAGAACGACGCACAGCCCGTTCGAGAATCTTGAATCCTAGCGCTTCCACAGCCGCACCAGCGGCCCGTCCTTGCCCATCACCGGATCGGTCGCGGGGGGCGCGACCAGCGGGATCGTCTTCAGCGCCCTGGCGCGGTTCTCGGGCGTCGGCCGCTGCAGATCCATCGGCGGGCCCGGCGGATAGGCGCCGACCACGCAGAAATCGTCGCTCGCCGACAGGCATTGATGCCCGGTGCCGGCCGGCAGGATCGCGACGTCGCCTGCTACGATCTCCAGCGCCCGCCCGTGGTCGCCGCCAAACTGCACGCGCGCGCGGCCGCGCGCGACGCCCAGCACCTCGTGCACGGTGGCGTGGTAATGCGCGAAGTCGTAGACGCCGTTGCGCCACATCGCGCCCCAGCCGTTCTTGCCGAACAGCTGCTCGATCGTGGCCTCGGGATTTTTGCTGACGTCGACCGTGGCCTTGTAGACCAGGAACGGCATCGGGTTGTTTGGCACCAGGCCGTCGTCCTGGAAGACGATGGTCAGGGGCTCGATATCGGCACGGACGACCGACATGGTGGCTCTCCAGCGTTGCGAGGTGCCGTGGTCTCCAGACCAACAAAGCGTCGGTCCGCAAACCGTTCCAGCTAGATTTTGAACTTCAGCACGTCTTCCTTGAATTTGAGTCCGTGCCCGGGCCGCTCCGGCGCGGTGATCATGCCGTTGGCGATCTCGGGCGGGTCGACCCAGAGATCGTCGATCAGCGCCATGTTCTCGCACCAGATGCCGTTCGGAATCGAAGCCAAGAGGTGCACATTGAGTTCAGGAAACAAATGCGGCGCGATGGTGATGCCGAACGTGTCCGCGAGCGCCGCGATCTTGCGCAGGTCGGTCATGCCGCCGCGCATCGGGTCGGGTTGCAGGATCGGCAGGCAGGGATTCAGAAAGAACGGCCGCAGATCGTAGCGCGTGAAATGCGTCTCGCCGCCGACGACGCGCATGTCCAGCGCCGCCGCGATGCGCTGATAGCCGGCGAAATCATCGGCCGGCACCGGCTCCTCGAGCCAGTAGATATCGTACTTCTCGAACTTGCGTCCCATCTCGATGGCGACATCGGCGCTCCAGCCCATGTTGACGTCGATCATGATGTCGATGTCGGGCCCGAGCGCCTCGCGCATGCGGCGCACATTGTCGAGGTCCTGCGCGGGCGTGTGAACATGCGCGACCTGCATCTTGATCGCCTTGTAGCCCTGCTTCACGAAATGCAGCGCTTTCTCGATCATTCCGTCGCCGCCGGCGCCCCGGAAGCAGCCGGAACCATAGATCGGGATTTCCGAGCGATAGTGCCCCCACAGCCGGTGCAGCGGCAGGCCGGCGCGTTTCCCCACCGCGTCCCACAGCGCGATGTCGAGCGCCGACATGGCCATCGCAGCGATGCCGCCACGGCCATAGGTCATCGTCGCCGTCCACAGATCGCGCCAGATCGCCTCGATTGCGGTGGCGTCCTTGCCGATGACGCGCGGGATGATGCACTCATCGAGACAGGCCGCAATCGACTTCATCGCCGGCTTGAATACGAACAGGTAGCCCATGCCGGTGACACCGCCGGACGTCTCGACGTCGCAGATCAGAATGTCGCGCGTCGCGCCGAGCGCCGCGCCTTTCAGCCAGGGATCGTCGGCCCAGGGCAGCCGCAGCATCGTCACGCGGATGTCGCGGATGGTCATGTCTGAATGGGCTGAAATCATCGGCGTTCCCTTTCCAGGCCGGATCATGTTTGCCTGATCTCGGACAGGGAAACTCAATCACAGAGCGCAGGCCGCGATCCAGCGCGCTTCGTCATGGCTCCAATGCGCCAAGATCTGGCGCCAAGATCTGGCGCCAAGACGCGATTGCCTTCAGGCCGTCCTGGGCAACTCGAACACCAGGCAGGTCGTGGTGGCATGCGCGAGCAGCTTGCCCTTGTCGTCGGTGATGCGTGCTTCCGCGGTCGCAACCCGGCGCCCGGCGTTGAGCACGTGGCCCTCGGTGCGGATTTTGCCGGTGTCCTGGCTCATGCCGCGGACGAAGGAGATCTTGAACTCCAGCGTGGTGTAGCCAAAGCCCTGCGGCAGCGTGGTCTGCACCGCAAGCCCCATCGCGGAATCCAAGAGGATCGCGGTGTAGCCGCCATGCACCGAGCCGATCGGGTTGTAGTGGCGCAGGCCCGGGATGCTATGGATCACCACATGGCCGGTCTCGGCGGAGCAGTCGAACGGCTCGACATTCTCCATGATCGGCGGCTCCGGCAGGGTTCGGGCGAAGATGCCGCGCACGAAGTCGAGCCCCGGCATCGAGGCCATCACCGCCATCGAGGAGACGCCGTAGACGGGCTTCGGGGTGGCGGGGGCGGTCATGTCGGCATTTCCCGTGATGTGATGCGAAGACGCATTGTCGCTGTCGGTGCTAGCCGCGCACAACTGCTGTCATGCCCGGACTTGATCCGGGCATCCATCTTTCTTCAAGGGATGGATTGCCGGGTCAAGCCCGGCAATGACGATCGGGCTCTAAGCCGCGCGCCTGTTCTTCCGCATCAAATCGGCAAAGCGCTGGAACAGGTAATGCGAGTCGCGCGGGCCGGGCGAGGCTTCCGGGTGATACTGCACCGAGAATACCGGCTTGCCCTCGAGCGCGATGCCGCAATTGGAGCCGTCGAACAGCGAGATATGGGTCTGGGTCGCGCCTTTCGGCAACGTCGTCTGATCCACGGCAAAGCCGTGGTTCATCGAGGTGATCTCGACCTTGCCGGTGGTCTCGTCCTTGACCGGATGGTTGGCGCCGTGATGGCCCTGATGCATCTTCATGGTCTTGGCCCCGACGGCAAGGCCAAGCATCTGGTGGCCGAGGCAGATGCCGAACGTCGGCGTCCCCGAAGCGATCACCTTCTGGATGACGGGCACGGCATATTTGCCGGTCGCGGCGGGATCGCCGGGGCCGTTCGACAGGAATACGCCGTCCGGCTTCATCGCCAGGATGTCCTCGGCGGCGGTCGTCGCTGGCACCACGGTCACCTTGGCGCCGACGCCGGCGAGCAGGCGCAGGATGTTGCGCTTGATGCCGTAGTCGATCGCCACCACGTTGAATTCCGGCGCAGTCTGCTGGCCGAAACCGTTGCCCCACACCCAGGGCGTCTCATCCCAGGTGAAGCGCTGGCCCGAGGTGACCATCGGCACCAGGTCCATGCCCTCGAGGCCGGGCCATTCGCGGGCTTCTTCCTTCAGGCCGTGCAGGTCGAACTCGCCGTTCCTGGCGTGCGCGATCACCGCATTGGGCATGCCCTTGGAGCGGATCAGCGCGGTCAGCGCGCGGGTGTCGATGCCGGAGAGGCCGATGATGCCGCGCGCCTTCAACCACAGGTCGAGATGGCGGGTGGCGCGGTAATTCGAGGGATCCGTGATCGCCGAGCGCAGGATCACGCCGCGCGCGCCGGGCGTCGCGGCCATGTTCACCGTCTCGATGTCTTCCTCGTTGGTACCGACATTGCCGATATGCGGGAAGGTGAAGGTGATGATCTGGCCGGCATAGGACGGATCGGTGAGGATCTCCTCATAGCCGGTCATCGCGGTGTTGAAGCAGACCTCGCCGACGGCGTGGCCTTCCGCGCCGAGACCGAAGCCTTCCAGCACGGTACCATCGGCGAGCACAAGGAGCGCGGTCGGTTTATGGTCCGGCCAAGCGGGAGCGTTTTCGGATGTTGTCATGAGCCCTTTAAATAGACGCCGCACCCTGCGGCGTCAAAGCGAAAGGGCACGGATTCACACGGCAATACCGCCCGATTTGACAGGCCCGAACGGCCTTTTAATCTAAAGTTCCTTGTAACGGCCGTTTGCTTGCCGAAAATGACCCGTCCGGAGCTCCCGCATGGATAATACGATGCCGATCCTGCTCGTCCCGGGCCTCATCTGCTCGCCGCGGATTTTCGCCCCGGTCATCCCGGCGCTGTGGCGATGCGGGCCGGTGACGGTCGCCAACCATGTCAGGGACGACAATATGGGGGCGATCGCCCGCCGGATCCTGGCCGAGGCGCCGCCGCGCTTTGCGCTCGCCGGGCACTCGATGGGCGGCTACATCGCCTTCGAGATCATGCGGCAGGCGCCGGAGCGGGTTGCGAAGCTGGCGCTGATGAGCACCCAGGCGCGGGCCGACACGCCGGAAGCGACCGCACGCCGCCGCGGCATGATCGAGCGTGCCAAAAGCGGCCAATATCGCAGCGTGGTCGACGAGCTCTATCCGGGCTTCGTGCACCCGTCGCGGCAGGGCGATGCAAGTTTGCGCCAGATTGTCGACGACATGAGCGAGGACGTCGGCGCCGAGGCCTTCATCCGCCAGCAAAACGCGGTGCTCAGCCGGCCGGATTCGCGGCCGAGCATGGCCTGGATCAAGTGCCCGACACTGGTGCTGACGTCGGATACCGACAACACCGTTCCGAATTCGCTGTCGGACGAGATGGCCAACGGCATTCCCGGTGCCAGGCTCGTGGTGCTGGCCAATTGTGGTCACCTGCCGCAGCTGGAACAGCCGCAGGCCTGCGCCGACGCACTGGTCGAATGGCTGAGGAACTAGGTTGTTCTGCCGGTGCAAACTGCCTAGATGAGGGGATTGCTGGTTCAAGGACAACGAAATGCTGCGCGACGACATCAATACTGCGGTCAAGGAAGCGATGAAGGCGAAGGACGAGCGCAAGCTCTCCACGCTGCGCATGGTTAATTCGACCATCAAGAACGCCGACATCGACGCGCGCGGGCAGGGCAAGCCGCCACTCTCCGATGCCGACCTGCTCGGCCTGCTGCAGAAGATGATCAAGCAGCGCCAGGAGTCGGTCGAGCTCTACGACAAGGGCGGCCGCGCCGAGCTCGCCGCCCAGGAGCGCGAGGAAATCGCGGTGATCTCGGCGTACCTGCCGAAGCAGATGTCCGATGACGACGTGAAGGCCGCGATCTCGGCGATCATCGCCGAGACCAACGCTGCCGGCATCAAGGACATGGGCAAGGTGATCGGCGCGCTGAAGGCGAAATACGCCGGCCAGATGGATTTCGGCAAGGCCAGCGGCCTGGTGAAGGCGGCGCTGACGGGCTAGCCGTTCGTCCCGGGTGGCTTGCGGCGCAAAGTGCCGCGGGCCGAATTGCGGGAACCTTTCTGCTGACGGAGCATCTGACGGGCATGATCTCGTGATGACGCCGCAAAGGAAAGGCCCCGATGAAGCCGATTGTGCATGCGCTGGATCGTGCAAGAGCCGCTCAAACCGAATCCGACAAGCCGACCCGGGCCGAAGTCGAGGCCGCAGTCCGCACCATCATCCGCTGGACCGGTGACGATCCCGAGCGGGATGGTCTGCTTGAAACTCCGGCGCGCGTGACGCGTTCGTTCGAGGAATTCTTTGCGGGGTACGACCAACGTCCCGCGGAGATCCTGGAGAAGACCTTCGAGGAGATCGAAGGCTACGACGAAATGATTGCCCTGCGGGGCATCCGCTTCGAGAGCCATTGCGAGCATCACATGGCGCCGATCATCGGTCAGGCCTGGGTTGCCTACATCCCGAACGGCCGCGTGGTCGGCATCAGCAAGCTCGCACGGGTGGTCGATATCTATGCCAGGCGTTTGCAGATCCAGGAGAAGATGACGGCGCAGATCGCCAACACCATCAACGACGTCTTGAGGCCTCAGGGCGTGGGCGTCATCATCAAGGCGTCGCATCACTGCATGACGACCCGTGGTGTGCACAAGCCGGACAGTGACCAGCCGCATGCTGGGTTGCTTTCGCGACAATGCGCTAACCCGCCAGGAATTCCTCGGGATAGCGGTTTAGAGCGTCACAGGGCGATGGAGGAATGATATGGCCGATCAGCAAGCTCCTTCCGGTCCGGATCTGACACAGGGCGTGGCACTCTCCGACTTCCCGGGCGCGATGCTGCTCGGCCATGTCGGCGACGAGGACGTGCTGCTGGTGCGTTCGGGCGCGGATATCTTCGCCATCGATGCGCATTGCAGCCATTACCATGGCCCGCTCGCCGAAGGCCTTCTTGAGGGCGAGACCGTCCATTGCCCCTGGCATCACGCCTGTTTCGATATTCGCACCGGTGAAGCGACCGCCGCGCCCGCCTTCAGCGCGCTCGCGGTCTGGAAGGTCGAGCGCGACGGCGATCGCATCATCGTGCGCGAGAAGCGCGCGCAGCCGAAATTCCGCGTCAAGGGTCCGGTGGATGCGCCCGGCAGCATCGTGATTGTCGGCGGCGGCGGGGCAGGGTTTGCCGCCGCCGAGATGCTGCGACGACAAGACTATCGCGGCAGCATCGTCATGCTGAGCGGCGAGGCCACGCCGCCGGTGGATCGGCCGAACCTGTCAAAGGACTTCCTCGCCGGCAGCGCGCCGGAAGACTGGCTGCCGCTGAAGCCGAACAGTTTCTATGCTGACGCGGCGATCGATCTCAGGCTCAGGACCGAGGTCCAGTCGATTGACGCCGGCCGCCGCAACGTCGTGCTCGCCGGCGGCGATACGATTCCATATGACCGGCTGCTGCTGGCGACCGGCGCAGAGCCGGTGCGGCTGCCGATCCCGGGCGCGGACCAGCCCCATGTTCATGTGTTGCGCACCGTCGACGATTGTCGGGCGATCATCGCCGCGGCCAGCGGAGCGCGCCGCGCGGTCGTGATCGGTGCAAGCTTCATCGGCCTCGAGGTGGCGGCCTCGCTGCGCGCGCGCCAGATCGAGGTGCACGTGGTCGGGTTGGAACAGCGGCCGATGGAGCGCGTGCTCGGGCCTGAGATGGGCGATTTCGTCCGCGCGCTGCACGAAGAGCGTGGCGTCGTGTTCCACCTCGGCGACACCGTGACCGCGATCGAGGCCAAGCGTGCGCACCTGAAGGGCGGGCCCGTGCTCGAGGCCGATCTCGTCTTGGTCGGTGTCGGCGTGAAGCCGCGGCTGGCGCTGGCGGAAGCGGCCGGGCTCGCGATCGATCGCGGCGTGAGGGTCGACGCCTATCTCGAAACCAGCGCTCCCGGCATCTACGCGGCCGGCGATATCGCGCGCTGGCCCGATCCGCACAGCGGCGAGACGATCCGGGTCGAGCACTGGGTGGTGGCGGAGCGCCAGGGCCAGACCGCCGCGCGGAATATGCTTGGGCAGCGCGAGGTCTTCGACGCGGTGCCGTTCTTCTGGAGCCAGCATTACGACGTGCCGATCAACTATGTCGGCCATGCCGAGCAGTGGGACGAGATCGCGGTGGATGGCAGCATTGCCGGCAGGGATTGCGTGCTGCGCTACAAGCGTGGCGGGCGCGTGCTCGCGGTCGCATCGGTCTATCGCGACCTCGATAGCCTCAAGGCCGAGGTCGCAATGGAGCGGGCGGCAGCCTGACCGCTTTCTCCTCAAGGATGTTCGTAGCCCGGATGGAGCGGATCGAAATCCGGGTGAGCCTGTCCACTCGATGAGAACCCCCGATTGCGCGGAGCCTGTCATCGGGCGCGCGTTCGCGCGACCCGTTGGCTCCATCCGGGCTACGCATTCTTCATCCGGGCATTACATTCTTCGTCATGACCGGGCTTGTCCCGGGCATCGACGTCTTTACAATCTGCCCACAGCAAAACGCGGATGGCAGGGGCAAGCCCGGCCATGACGAGGGACGGAAACAACACACACCATGCTCAAGGAAGCCGCTACTTACGACGAGCTCTATCGCAACTTCCGCTGGGACGTTCCCGCGCGCTTCAACATGGCGACCGCGTGTTGCGACCGCCATGCCGACGGCACCGGGCGGCTCGCGCTGGTCTATGTCGACGAGGATGGCGGCACCACGCGCACCTCGTTTGACGAGGTCGCGGACGCCTCGCGCCGCTTCGCCAATGTGCTGACTGCCGACGGCCTGGTGCGCGGCGACCGTGTCGCGGTGTTCCTGTCGCAATCGCTCGAACTGCCGGTCGCGCATCTCGCGGCGTTTCGCGCCGCGATGATCTCAATCCCGCTGTTTGCGCTGTTCGGCGAGGACGCGCTCGAATTCCGCCTGTCGAATTCTGCGGCCAAGGCCGTGATCACCGATGAGGCTGGCTGGGAGAAGATCGCGAAAATCCGCGATCGTCTGCCCGAGCTGAAGAACGTCTATATCGTCGGCGAAAAGACGCCGGCGGGGACGAAACCGTTCTGGAGCGCGATCAAGTCGGCGTCGCCTGAGTTCGCGACCGTCGACACCTCGGCCGACGATCCCGCGCTGATCATCTACACCTCAGGCACCACGGGCAACCCGAAGGGCGCGCTGCATGCGCATCGCGTCGTGCTCGGCCATCTGCCCAATGTCGAGATGTGCCACAACTTCCTCCCCAAGCCCGGCGACCTGATGTGGACGCCGGCCGACTGGGCCTGGATCGGCGGCCTGATCAACGGCCTGTTCGCGTTCTGGTACCACGGCATTCCGATGGTCGGGCACCGCGCCCGCAAGTTCGAGCCGCAGGCGGCGATGCAGATGATGGCCGAGCTCGGCATCCGCAACGTGTTCCTGCCGCCGACCGCGCTGAAGCTGATGCGGCAGGCCGATGTGAAGAATTCCGGCGTCAGGCTGCGCAGCATCTTCACCGGCGGCGAGTCGCTCGGCGGCGAATTGCTCGACTGGGTGCGCGACACCTTCGGCATCGACGCCCATGAGGTGTTCGGTCAGACCGAATGCAATCTCGTGATCGGCAGCAATTCCAACCTGTTTCCGATCCGTCCGGGCTCGATGGGCCGCGCCACGCCCGGCTTCGACGTCCGCATCGTCAACGAGAAGGGCGAGGAGCTGCCGCGGGGCCAGCGCGGCATCATCGGCGTGCGCCAGCCGTGCCCCTGCACCATGATCGAGTACTGGCGCAATCCGGAAGCGACCGCTAAGAAATATGCCGGCGAATTCCTGCTGACCGGTGATCTCGGCGTGCAGGATGAGGACGGCTATTTCTGGTACGTCAGCCGCGAGGACGACGTCATCACCACGGCCGGCTATCGTGTCGGCCCGTCCGAGATCGAGCACACGCTGATGAAGCATCCGGCGGTCGCGATGTCGGCGGTGGTCGGCATCCCCGATCCGATCCGCACCGAATCGATCAAGGCCTGGATCGTGCTGCGGCCGGGCTACGCGCCGGGCGATGCCCTGGCGCGCGAGATCCAGGAATTCGTCAAGGTCCAGCTCGCCGCCCACGAATATCCGCGCTTCGTGCAGTTCGCCGACAGCCTGCCGATGACGGCGACGGGCAAGGTGCTGCGGCGCGAGTTGAGGGCGCTGGGGTAGTTTTCTCCGTCGTCGTCCCGGGCAAGCGCGGCGCGACCCGGCAACTGTTATGTTGGTTTGGTCTGCAGGTACGGCTTTCGGTCTCGCATCATGGCATTGAGGACCGTGAGCAGCTTCCTGGCGACGGCGATGAGGGCGAGTTTGGCTGGTTTTCCGGCCTGTCGCAGTCGTGCATAGAAGGCCTTGAACGGATCAGCTCTGCGAACTGCGTTGAGGGCCGCCATATAAAGGGCGTCACGAACGCGCTTTCGGCCGCCCGCAATCTTGCGCTTGCCGCGGAAGGTGCCGCTGTCGACGTTGAAGGGAGCAAGGCCAGCGAGCGCTGCGAGTTGTTTCGGTCCGACCCGCCCGAGTTCCGGCATCTGCGCGATGAGCTGCATGCAGGCCACGGGACCCACGCCGGGCAGCGAACGCATTAACTTCGCATCGTCCGCGATCTGCGCTTCGGCTTTAATCAATGCGCTGATGTCGGCCTCGATCCCGGCGATCTCGCTGTCGAGGACCTCGATGAGGCGGCCAATGCGTTCGGCCCTGGCGCGATCGTCGGCCTCGCTGCGCCGGTTCTTCTCCTGGGCGCGCATGAGGACCAGCTGATCCCGCCGTTTTGCAAGCCTCGCCAAGGCGCCCCGTGCAGGATCGGCGACCTGCTCGGGGGCGGGCTGCATGGCCCGCGCAAAGGCCGCCAGCATCCGCGCATCGATCGGATCGGTCTTGGCGAGCAGGCCGCTGGCCCGTGCAAAGTCGCGGGCACGGGCCGGGTTGATCCGTGCGAACTGGATCCCGGCCTGACGCAGCGCCTCGCGAAGCGCGAGGTCATAGATACCCGTCGCCTCGAAGACCACCAGCGCATCGCATTGCCAACGCGCCACCTGCTGTGTGATGGCCTGTGTCGCGTTGGCAATGCGCCTCGGCACGCCGTCAGCCTCATCAAAGATATCGAGGTGTTTTTTGGAGACGTCGATTCCGACGTAACGAAGAGCTATGATCACGGTGCCTGTCCCTGTGATGCGAGGTCTGTTGGCGCAGCCTCGTGCAACTGTTCAGGTTGATAGATGGAACGGGCGGGAGACCGAGCCGGCTCACGGCGTCAAGCGCCAAGGACCCAACGGCTTCCCGCCCACCCACATCCTGACAGACTTCCAAGACACAGGGACCCATAACCACAGGTGAAGTTGTTGCGCGACGCTGTGGCCCCCGCGAGGCCCACACGCAAAGCGGTGGTTATGGGTCCCGGCTTTCGCCGGGACGACGGTGGGATATGTTTACGGCATCGGGATTCCCAATTCCTTCAGCGCGGCCATCATGCGCGCTGGCGGCTGCATCGGGATCACCATGGCCTTGCCGGTCTCCACGAGGCTCTTCAGGCTGGAGAGGATCGCCGGCCAGCCGGTGCGGCCGCCCGACAGGATGTCGTCGCTGATCGGACGGTCATGCGATTGCAGCAGCGTCAGCTTCACGCCGTCGCCGGCCGGTTCGATCTCCCAGGTGACGAGCGTCGGCCCGAGCTTGTCGACCAGCTGCGGCCAGTTGACGTTGAAGGTGACGGTCAGACGCTTCAGGGCATCGCACTCGATCACCTCGCCGGAGATGTGCAGCGCGCCGTCAGGCGTGCGCACGACGTAGGCGCCGCCGAGGCGAAGATCGACCTCGACCGCGTTGCCGGAGAAATACTGCCGGCTGAGTTCGGCAGTGGTCAAAGCCTGCCACACCTTCTCGGGCGTGGCGGCGATGTAGATCGCGTAGACGATCGCCGGTTTGAATTTTTCGATGTTCATGTCCGTTCGCACCCGTCGATAGATTTTCATTGTCATTCGAAGCCGTCGATCCCGAGCGCGACCGGCGGGATCGTGACCGCCTTGCCGGTCTCGAGCAGGCTCTTGAGTCCCGACAGGATCGCCGGCCAGCCCTTGGAAATGCCGTCGAGCAGCTTGCTGCCCGCGCCGAAGCCCTCATGGGTCACGGTCAGCTTCACGATCTTGCCATGGGCTTCGAGCGTGAAGACCACCTTGGTTGCCGGTTCCTTGCGAATGTCCTCGTCGAGCACGTGCTTGAAGGTGTAGGCGAGGCGCCGCGGCCGGTCGGCCTCGAGAATCTCGCCGGTGTCGGTTGTCTTGCCGCCCATCACCAGCGCGAGCGGCGAGCCGACCTTCCAGTCCGATTGCAGCTCGGTGTCGAACCAGTATTGCCGCGTGAACGTGCTCTTGGTCAGCGCGTCCCACAGCTTCTCCGGCGTGGTCTCGATGTAGGTGACGTAGGCGAATTCGGGCTTAGGCATGGTAGGCCTCCCTCGCGCCGCTGGTGAGCAGGTCGGCCGGCAGTTCGCGCCCGGTCTCCAGGAAGCTCTTCAGGCTTGCGATCACCATCGGCCAGCCGCCGGAGATGTCGCGCAGCGTCTTCGGACCCAGATTATCATGCGTCACGGTCAGCTTGACCACTCCGCCGTGGGGTTCGATGTCGAAGGTCACGCGCGAGACCTGTTCGCGCTCGACGCCTTCCTTCACCACATCCCAGGTGTAGGCGAGCTTTTTCGAGGGATCGGCGATCAGCACCTCGCCCTGCACGCTGCGGCGGCCGTCCTTGGTGAGAGAATAAAGCGAGCCGACCTTCCAGTCGGAGCTGACGCGATAGCCGAACCAGAAGCGTTCGGTGAAGTCGCTCGATGTCAACGCGTGCCACAGCTTGTCGGCGGTGGTCTCGATATAGGTGACGTAGACGTAGTCCGGTTTACTCATCACGCTTCTCCAATTGTCTTTTCAACTCGCTCAGCGCGGCGAGTTTCCCGCGCTCGAACTTCCTGATCCACCGCTCGCCGATCTGATGGATCGGAACCGGGTTGAGATAGTGCAGCTTCTCGCGGCCATGCTTGATCGTGGTGACGAGGTTGGCCTCCTCGAGAATCACAAGGTGCTTGGTGACGGCCTGACGCGTCATGTCGAGACCGTCGCAGAGCTCACCGAGCGTCTGCCCGTTCTGATCGTGAAGCCGGTCAAGCAGCGTTCGCCGTGAGGCATCCGCGAGGGCTTTGAAGACTTCATCCATGGGTCGAATAATAGGCAACCAAATGGTTGCATGTCAAGAGCGTGTGTTTGGAGGCCGGCGGCGCCGTGCTAGCCTTGCCGGCAGCCAACGCAGATTGGTGTGGAACATTGGGTGGTGCGCATGGGTGGTCGTGTTACGGCAGCTTGCTGCACGTTCTTTCTTGTCCTGTTCGCGAATGGCGCGAGCGCCCAGCAGAAGATCGGCGACCCGCCCGAAGCCTCCAACATGAGGCTGGTTGGAACCAGCGATTTGCAGGCCCGCAGCGCCTATCAGCCGACCATTCATCATCAGGGCGACAAATGGATCGCCTATATCGGCCATCACGGCGGCACCGACGACGTTCCCGATCCTGTCAACCCGATGACCGGCAAGGCCGAGCCGAACGGCACCTCGATCGTCGACGTCACCGATCCCGCACATCCGAAATATCTGCGGCACGTTCCCGGACAGGAAGGCAAATATGAATCCGGCGGCGCGCAGATGGTGCGGATCTGCGACGGCAAGGATCTGCCGAAGGGCGACCGCAACGCGGTCTACATGCTGCGCACCTTCGGCAGCGAGGCGCATGAAATCTGGAACGTCGCCGATCCCGCCAATCCGGTGCTCGTCACCCGGATCGGCGGGTTGAAGGACACGCACAAGAGCTTTTGGGAATGCGGCACCGGCATCGCCTTCCTGGTGTCGGGCGCGCCGGATTGGCGCACGCGGCGCATGACGCAGGTCTATGATCTCTCCGATCCCGCGCAGCCCACGAAGATCAGGGATTTCGGCCTGCCCGGGCAGGAGCCGGGTGCGACCGGCGCGGTGCCGACCGAACTGCACGGGCCGATCTCGACCGGGCCAACGGGCAATCGCGTCTATTTCGGTTATGGCACCAACAAGGGCGGCTTCCTGCAGATCGTCGACCGCGACAAGCTGTTGAACGGACCGAAGCAGCCGACCCCGGACAATCTGAAATTCCCGGAGATCGCGCGGATGCCGCTGTCGGCGATGAACGGCGCGCATACGGTGTTTCCGATGCCCGGTATGCCGATCGCCGAATTCGCCCGCGACAAGGATGGCAAGAGCCGGGACATCGTGATGATCGTCGACGAGGCGATCCAGAACGAATGCGGCGAGGCGCGCCAGATGGTGTGGTTCGCCGACGTCACCACCGAGGCGCGGCCGATGCTGATCTCGAGCTACACGGTGCCCGAGGCCTCCGGCGCGTTCTGCGAGCGCGGCGGCCGGTTCGGGTCGCATTCGTCGAACGAGAGCATGGCGCCGGTCTACTACAAGAAGCTGGCGTTTATCGCCTTCTTCAACGCCGGCGTCCGCGCGCTCGACATCCGCGATCCCTACCACCCGAAGGATGTGGGCTACTTCATTCCCTCCATCACGGCGGCGACCGACAAGCGCTGCGTCACGATCGACGGCAAGGACCGCTGCAAGGTCGCGATCCAGACCAACAATGTCGAGACCGACGAGCGCGGCTACATCTATGCGGTCGACCGCGCCAACACCGGCCTCCACATCCTCGAACTGACCGGCGAGGCGCGCGCCGTCGCCGGTCTGCCGTGAGCGCGCGATGATGCGCTCATGGCCGGTCATCGCGGCGATGTTCCTGGCGCTCGGCGGGCTCTCCGCCGTTGCCGGCTACGAGATGGCGCCGCCGCGCGCGGCCGCGTGGCGTGAAATCGCCTGGCCGTTCCCGCGCGACGGCTGGCCCGCCGGCCGCGCCTTCCGCTGCGGCGCGGCGGAGTGCGGTGACGACGTCGAGGTTTATCTCAGGCCGAAACTCGGCTTCTGCAACTGCGACAGCGGCGTCGCCGATGACGACGAGGTCGATCGCGTCGCCGATGTCGACATGATCGGACCGCGCTTTGTGCCGCTGAAGGCGGGCGATGCCGTTGCTGTCGCCGACATGCCGGGGCGGATCAGGGTCTATGATCTCGAAATGCCCAAGGGGAAGCGCATCGCGATCGGCATCGCGGTGTCGCATCGCTGCGACCTGATGGCGGTGGCGGCGCAGGGCAGGGGAGATGCCGCAGGGGTGCAGCGGGCGACGTTGAAGTTTCTGGAGTCGCGAGAGATCAGAGCATGGATGATTACGGCAATGGAGGGACATTGAGGAACCCGTCTCTCGCATGCGAAAATGGTGTCGTCACCCGCGAAAGCGGGTGACCCAGTATTCCAAAGACGCTGATGCTTGGCTGATGGGCCGCGGCGTACTGGATACCCCGCTTTCGCGGGGTATGACAGAGATGAGCAGGAGCCGCTTCCTCTTCGCCTGTCCTATGTGCATAATTCAGCTTCACCGTCAGTGAGCTCCCCATGTCCCTGCAAGCCTATTTCGCCTTCGTCGCCGCCTGCATTGCGCTGGCGCTGTTGCCCGGTCCGATCGTCACGATGGTGATCGCCAACGGGCTGCGCTACGGCACGTGCGCTGCGCTCACCAACGTGCTGGGCGCGCAGGTCGGACTTGCGATCGTGATCGGCACCGTCGCGGTCGGGCTGACCTCGCTGATGGCGACGATGGGCTACTGGTTCGACTGGGTGCGCTTTGCCGGTGCCGCCTATCTGGTCTGGCTCGGCTTCAAGCTGATCCGCTCGCCGGTCGAGGGCGTCAGCACCGACGACACGCCGCCGCCGCCGCGCGGAGGCTTCTTCCTGCAGGGCTTTCTGGTGCTGCTCTCGAACCCGAAGGTGCTGGTGTTCTTCGGCGCCTTCATCCCGCAGTTCATGGATATGGACAAGCCGCACGTCCCGCAGGTGGCGCTGCTCGGCCTTACCTTCATGGCGACCGCCGTGCTGACCGATGCCGCCTACGCCTTAGCGGCCGGCCGGGCCCGCAAGTTCTTCTCCAAGGAGCGGACCCGGCTGATGTCGCGCATATCAGGCGGCTTCATGATCGGTGGCGGCATCTGGCTGGCGCTGACCCGGGCGCGCTGAAGCCGCCGGGCGATAGGCTCAAAATCGCCGCCGACAAGGCCACGATTCCCGGCGTCGGCAAACTTCGCAGACGTTTGCTCTAGCCCGGAGGCCGTCGGCCATGCTTTGATCCGCGACGGAAGCTAACCCATCGTCTGGGAGCAGGCCTTGACTACCGTGAATCGGCGCCTGGCAGCGGTTCTGGCGGCGGATATCGCCGGCTACAGCCGGCTGATGGGAATCGACGAGGAAGGCACCTTGGCCAGGCTGAAGTTGGTCAGGCGGATGCTGCTCGATCCGACGCTGGCTGCGCATCGCGGTCGCGTCGTCAAAACGACCGGCGACGGAATACTCGTTGAATTCGCCAGCGCCGTCGATGCGGTGCGCAGTGCGGTTGAAGTGCAGCGCCGAATAGCCGATCAGAATGCTGCCGTGCCGCTGGAACAGCGTCTCGAATTCCGAATCGGAATCCACGTCGGCGACATCATTTTTGATGACAACGATATCTTTGGCGACGGCGTCAACATCGCAGCGCGGCTGGAAGGGATTGCCGAACCGGGTGGCGTTTGCATTTCCGACGACGCGCAACGGCAAGTTCGCGGCAAGGTCGATGCGACCTTCGAGGACTTGGGGCCGCAGCTTCTGAAGAATATTGCGGAGCCAATTCGTGCTTGGAGGCTTCGCGTTGGTGACGCCTGCGCAGCGGCCACGGTCGCGAAACCCGCCTTCACCCCTCCGGCCTCCCCGCCCGCGCTTGCCGAGAAGGCCTCCATCGCGGTGCTGCCGTTCCAGAATATGAGCGGCGATCCGGAGCAGGAATACTTTGCCGATGGCGTCGTCGAGGACATCATCACGGCGCTATCGCGTTTCAGATCGTTGTTCGTGATCGCGCGCAATTCAAGCTTCACCTACAAGGGAAAGCCCGTCGACATCAAGCAGGTCGGGCGCGAACTCGGTGTGCGATACGTGCTCGAAGGTTCGGTGCGCAAGTCGAGCGGCCGCGTTCGGATCACCGCGCAACTGATCGAGGCCGGCAGCGGTGCGCATCTCTGGGCAGACAGGTTCGACGGCGAACTGAAGGACGTGTTCGACCTGCAGGACCAGGTCACCGCAAATGTTGTCAGCGTGATAGCGCCAAAAATCCAGCAGAGCGAGATCGAACGAACCCGAAGCAAGCCGACCGATCGTCTCGACAGCTACGATCTCTTCCTGAGAGGCATTGCGGCCTATGCAGACCGCTCCAAGTGGGGCGACGCCGAACTGGGCGAGTGGTTCAACAAGGCCTGCGCGCTTGATCCCAATTATGCGGCCGCTCAGATTATGCTGGCCTATTCGTCGCTGCTGAAACAGACCACGCGCGGTACGCCCCCCGGCGCGGAGGAGTTGGCAGAGGCGCTGCGGATCGCCGAACTCGCCTGCGCGCTGGCGAGTGACGATCCGTTCGTGCTGGCTCGCGCGGCTCACATGTTTGCCTATCTCGGCCACGACTACGATCGCGCTGAGACGATGATCGAAGAGGCGATCTCGCTCAATTCGAACGATGCTGCGGCGTGGGGATATCGCGGCTGGATTTCGCTCATGTGCGTCCAGCCGGCACGCGCGATCGAAAGTTTTGGGCATAGACTCCAGCTCAGCCCGATCGACCCCGGGCGGGCGTCCATGTGGAACGGAATCAGTTTCGCGTATTTCATGCTCGATCAGTATGAGCAGGGCCGTGCGGCGGCCGCCAAGGCGCTGGTGATCGGCGAAGACGCACACACGCTCAGCGCATTGATCATGAATGAAGTCGGCTCGGGGCGCCTCGACGAGGCGCGCGTCATCGCCGGCCGCCTGCTCAAACTGCGGCCCGATTTCCGCGCTTCCTACGCGCGGCAGAATTTTCCGACCAGGAGCGTCGAATGGGGCGACCGCATGGTCGCCGTGCTGTGTGAGGCCGGCATTCCGGCGTAGGAATTCCTGGATCTATGCATTCCAGACGCGACGTTGCCTCGGGGCCGCGAATGGGCGCTTGATCCTACGCCACGATCCGCTCGACGACGTCGCGCACCAGGCCCGTCAGCAGCTCGAGCTTGTATCCGGTCATCGGTAGCGGCCTGGCTCCCGAGGTCACCAGTTCGGCGGCCTGCGCGATGGTCGCCGCGTTAATCTGCTTGCCCTGCAGTGCCGCCGCGGACGCGATAAGCCGCAGCGGGACCGGAGCGATGCCGCCGGCGGCGATGTGGACCTGCTGGAACGCGCCGCCGGAGATCACGGTCCGCACGCAGATCTCGACCAGCGGCCATTCCGCATGCGTCCGGCTGATGGCGCGCTTGCACAGCGCGCGCTCACCGGCCAGCGGGGCAGGGAGCTCGATCCGCTCGATCCGTTCGCCCGGTGCAAGCAGATTGTCGGCCGCACCATTGCTGCCGTCGCCGAGCAGCTCTGAGATCGACAAGCCGCTGCGCCGGTCGGTGGCGACCTTCGCATCATAGGCGAGCAGCGCCATCGCCATCGTCGATGGATGCGGCGCCACGCATGGGCCGAGATCGAACGCGACGTGATAAAGGTGATTGCCGGATCGCGCCGGACAGTCGGCGCCGCCCTTCTTGAGACAGGCGATCTGCGGATTGCGGAAATACCAGCAGCGCGAGCGCTGGGCGAGGTTGCCGCCGAGCGTCGCCATGTGCCGGATCTGCGGCGTGGCGAGGCCCTGCGCGGCTGCGGCGATGCCGGGGTAAGCCTCGGCGAGCCGCGGATCGGATGCGATCGCAGCGATCGTGGTCAGGGCGCCGATGCGGGCCGAGCCGTCCGCATTCCACGCAATGCCGATCGTGTCGGGACTGGCGGCGAGATCGATGATCACGCCGCACGACAGGCCGCTGCGGCGACGTTCCGACAGGTCGGTGCCGGCGGCGCGGAATTCGGGCGCGGATATGACGTCTGCAGTCGCGACACTCATGCGGCATCCCTCCCTTTCAGGGCGGCGACGATGCGATCGGGCCGGATCGGAATCTCGGTGAGGCGGACGCCGATCGCGTTGTGGATCGCGTTGGCGACGGCGGCCGAGGTCGGCACCGTCGACGCCTCGCCGATGCCGACGCTGTTGCCGAGCACATGGTCGAAGCCGGCTTCGTCGAAATGGACGTCGATCTCCGGCGTGTCGGCGATCCCCGGGATGCGGTAGTCCTCCATCCCCGCGGTCAGGACGTCGCCGCTGCTCGGATCGAGCTCGCGTGCCTCATAGAGTGCGTAGCCGAGGCCCTGGATCACCGCGCCGCAAGCCTGGCTGCGCGCCAGCGCTGGGGAAGCGATCCTGCCGACCGCGATGCCGGTGTGCACGTTGAGCACGCGGACATGGCCGAGCCAGGTGTCGACCTCCACCTCGATCACCTGCACCGAGCTCGGCACGCCGGCGCCGACCGCGATGTTCGAGAAGCGGCGCATCATCCAGCCGAACACCATGCCCATCAGGCCGACTTCGCGCAGCGGCGAGCGGATGCCGGGCGCGGTGTTCTTGCCGTCCTCGCCGCGCGTCTCCACCACCGCGATGTCGGGCGAGCGTGCGATCAGCTCGCGCCAGGGCGCGTTCGAGCCGGGCGCCGGCTTTCGCGTGGCCTGTTCGAGCATCGCGGCCTTCAGCTTCCGCACCGCCAGCAATGTCGGCGGCATCACCGAGGCGGTGACGCGGCTGCCGCCGGAGCCGGGGCCTTCGGGCAGCGAGGAATCGCCGATCCGCACATCGATCTCAACGGGTTCGAGATCGAACTCGCGCGCGATCGCGTCGGCAAGCACGCTGCGGGTGCCGGTGCCGATGTCCTGCGTCGCCGTGCTGGCGACGATGCGGCCGCCCTTGACCGCGACCTCGACCTTCACCTTGGGCTGCCAGAGATAGAGCCAGTAACCGGTCGCGACCCCGATGCCGCGGCGATAGCGCCCGTTCTGCGGCGGTTTGCGGTTGCGCCAGATCTCGAGCCCTGATGCCCAATCGTAGAGTCGCTGCCGGTTGGGATCGGGATCCCAGCGCTTGCGCAAGGCGATCGGATCGACGTTGAGCCGCAGCGCGGCCTCGTCGATCGATTGCTCCACGGCGAATGCCATCGGCGGACCGCCGGGGCCGCGGAAGGCGGCGCCGGGCGGCAGATTGCTGATGACGTCGAAATCCGAAAGATCCTTCGCCTCGGCCGGATAGATCAGCCGTGCCAGGCCCGCGATCGTCGAGTTAGTCGCGGCCCCGGTGTCGGCGTGCGCGGTGACGGAGAGCGCTTTCAGGCCGCCCTGGTCGGAAGGCAGCAGCGCGACCTTCAGCTCAGCAGCCGGCCGATAGCCGGCGACCGAGAGTTCTTCCTGGCGATCATAGGCGACCCGCACCGGCGCTTTCGCCGCGCGGGCAAGCTCGATCGCGGCGATCGCCTCGGTCCCCAGGCTCGCCTTCGACCCGAACCCGCCGCCGACGTGGTCGGCGATCACGCGGACCTTGTCGTGATCGAGCTTGTAGCGCTTTGCGATCTGCTCCTTGAGGTGAAACACCTGCTGGGTCGAGGCGTGCAGGGTCAGCCGGTCGCCGTCGAAGCGCGCCACCGCGGCGTGGGGCTCGAGACATGCATGCTGTTGCGTCGCGGTGCGGAAGGTGGCTTCGACGAGCAGTTTGTTGTTGGCCTGGCGCGCCTCGTCGACCCAGTTGCGGGCCTTCTTGGCGCGGGTCGAGAACACAGCGGTCGGCCCGCGGATGTTCTGCTTCCAGGGCGCCGGCCCGCCGGCCGCCTCCGAGACGTTGCCGGCCCGCTTGCGGCTTGCCTTGTCGAACACCACGGGCGCGCCGTCCTTGCGTCCGGCGTCGAGCCCGATCACGGCGGGCAGGCGTTCGCTGATCAGCCTGATCGCGGCCAGCGCGGCCAGCGCGCTCTTGCGGTCTTTTGCGGCGACCGCGGCAATCGGCTCGCCGACATAGCGCACGATCCGGTCGTCGCCGAGCAGCGACACCGCGGTAACGCCGGCAAGCGCGCGCGCCGGCGCGAGATCGAGCGTGGTGATGCGCGCATGCGCCTCGCGCGAGCGCAGGATCAGGCCTTCGAGCTGGCCGTCATGATGGATGTCGACGGTGTATTTCGCCGCGCCCGTCACCTTGTCGCGCGCCTCGATGCGGGGCGCCGTGACATGATCGCCGTCGAAGTGGCCGGCGCAGGCATCCGCCACCGCGCGAAAAATCCCGTCATAGGCGCCGCAGCGGCAGAGATGGCCGGACAGTGCCGCGCCGATCTCCTCGCGCGACGGCACCGCCGTTCCCCTGGTCTCGCGCCAGCGGTCGCAGAACGCGGTCGCTTCCACGATGAAGCCGGGGGTGCAGAAGCCGCATTGCAAGGCGTCATGCGCCATGAACGCCTTCTGCACCGGATGCAGCCCGGACGCGCCGATGGCTTCCACCGTCGTCACCGATTTGCCGGCGGCGGCGTGCGCCGGCATCAGGCAGCTTGCGACCGGCGCGCCGTCGACCAGTACGGTGCAGGCGCCGCAAACGCCGGCGCCGCAGACGAGCTTGGTGCCGGTGAGCTTGAGCTGGTCGCGCACGATGTCGATCAAGAGCGCATCGGGATCATCGGGCAGGGATTCGACGCGGCCATTGATGGTCGTCGTGCTCATGGATGTCCTCCGCTTGTACTGCGTGTCGGCCTTTTGGGGATCGCCGGCTTCTTGACGGGCGGCTTCTGCGATTTCGGATTGGATTTCGGTAGCGCGCCGGCGCAGAGCGTCCGCACTATGATCGCCATGTCCTTCAGGAACGCCTCCGACGGCTGCATCGCCGGATACTGCGACTTCGCTGCGTACATCGCCATTTCGACCAGCCGCGCGAATTCGGCCGGCGAGAGGTCTTGCGGCAGCGCGAGCTGCTGCTTCCGCACGACCCGCGTGATCGTCGCGACCATGCGTTCCGCATAGCGCGCGGCGTAGGTCTGGTAGAGGTCGCGCGCGTGCACGAGGTGCTCGGAATACAATTCCTCGAGATGCGGCGAGCCGTCCAGCGACCCGATCATGGTCGACATCCGCGCGGTCATGCCCGCGGCCAGGATGTTGCCGAGATCGCCGCCCGCCGTCTCCGCCGCGGCAACGGCGGTCTCCTCGGCCGCGATCGCGGATTCATGCACGCGCTCGATCACGGCGCGGAACAGCGCTTCCTTGGATTCGAAATGATGATAGAGCGCCTGCCGTGTCAGGCCGGCCGCCTCGGCGACCTGCTCGATCGAGGAGCGGCGAAAGCCGTGCCGGCGGAACACCAGCATGGTGGCATCGAGAATGCGGGTTTTCGGTCCCATTTGACGATTTTGACAAATATAGAAGAACTGTCAAATCGCGATTTGGTGAGGAGGCGATGCTGGAGCTTGATCACCATTCCGCGAGGCCGCCGCGCCGCCCGCCCCCGTGTGAACCGCCTTTCGAATGGTCGCGTCGAAGAAACGTGGAGCTCCAAAGGCGAGCCTTCTCGTCCGGAGCTTGCGAGGATAACGCACATGACCCAGGTCTTTTTCCATTGCTCGACCACGCACGGGGTACTGATGGATCGCCGCGGCACCTCGGTGACCAGCCTCTCGGAGGCCTGCGAGGCGGCGACGTGCATGATGCAATCGCTGGTCGCAACGGTCAGCCTGGAAGACTGGCGCGACTGGGTCGTGCATGTCAGCGACGAGTCCGGCGAGGAGATCGTGATCCTGTCCTTCGCATCCGTCCTCGGCCAACCGCACTGAGGGCGCCATGCTGTCATTGCACGCATCATTGCTCCTTCTGCGCGACAGCTTGAACGCGATCACGACGGGCTTGCAGAATCTGATCGCGCGAATTCGCGACCCCTACCGGCCCGAGCTGCACTACATGCGCGGACCGGGCCCCAAATGGCATGCCAAGCATGCCGTGCGAGCCGCGGCCGGTTGAACGCGGCGCTGTTCAGCTCTCGCTTTTCGCAGGGCGATGCATCTCGCGCCGCCACGCCGCCGGGCTGACGCCGACCACGGCGGAAAACACCCGCGTGAAGTGGCTTTGATTGGCAAAGCCGGCGGAAATCGCGATCTCGGACAGCGACAGGTCGCGCGCCGCCATCAGCTGCTTGGCCACCTTCAGGCGCTGCTGAAGCAGCCATTGGTGCGGCGGCAGGCCGGTGGAGATGCGGAAGGCGCGCGAAAAATGGCCGACCGACAGATCGAGCTCGGCCGCGATCTGCTTCAGCGAAATCTTCCCGCTGAGGTCGGACTCGAGCTTTTCGCAGGCGCGGTTGATCTGCCAGGCGGCGAGGCCGCCACGGGTCGGTCCGGTCGGGTGTTGTATTCCGCCATAGGTCCGGGTGACGTGCGCGGTCAGCGCCAGCATCATGTGATCGATGAACAGCTGGTTGGTCTCGTCCGGCCGACGCAATCCCTCGCGCAGCAGCGCCCCGACGTGGCGAATGACGCCGTCGTCGTGACCGGTGCCGATTTCGCAGGCCAGTTCGCCGATGCGCGGCGAGCCGGTCTGTTCGGCGAAATCAGTGAGCGCCGAGCGCGGCAGATAGAAGAACAGCGAGTGGAACGGCTTGTCGATCACGTAGCGCGGATCGCGTTTGAGATCGTAGAGATAGGTCGCGCCCGCCGGGATATCCCGCTTCATGAGGCACTTGCCGCCCTCCCACAATTCGCAGTCCGGATAATCGTGCAGCTTCAGGCTGACGAGAAAGGCATCCTCGGCGGTGAGCGATCCGGACAGCCCGGGCACCGGGTTGTCGTCCCGTGTTTCGGTGACCGCGAGTTCGGCGCTGCGCAGCGTGCGCGTGATCAGCGCCGGCGGCGTGTCCTTCAGGCGCAGGAATTGCCCGAGCCGCTGCCCGTAGGCGCCCGCCTGTGTCATCTGCGTTGAGTCCATCATTGATGTGCAGCCGGGCAGGGACCTGTCAGCCATCCTGCGAAGCCGTCACTCATTATCCGGGATTGCTGCTGCGCAGTCCAGTTTGCTCACGCAATCATGAACGACCTGCCCGCCGATCGCGGCCAAGCGATTCCAGAGCGATTTCAATTGCCTTGGTTCGATCGGCCGTACCCGGCGCAGAAATATCGCAGCGCTGCGCTTGGCGCAGAATTGGGCAAAGCATGGCCGTTTCAGGAAAGACATTCGAATTGCACGGCGCTTAGGTCCGGCGGGCAGTTCCGCGCCTCACCGGTCCCACAGACCGGCCCGCAAGGAGGGAGCGCATGAGCCTTCAAACGCGAGCACAGGTGATGAGTAAGCCGATCCTGCACGATCCTTTGCGGGATTCGTCCGCCGCATCCGAAGCGCGGCCGGCCGAGGCACTGGCCGGCCCGCGCTGCCCGGCCGGCCAGGAGATGGCCCGTGTGCTCAAGACGCAGCCGCTTCGCATGGCGGCCGACCCCTCGAGCGGCGCGATCGCCTATTGGAAGCATGATGCCCTGCACGACGTGGTCAGGCCGATGGTCGACCATGTCGTCATGAGCTATCCCGCCGGCTCGCAGCGGCTGGAGCGGCGCACCGGCAGGGTGGCTTCGATCGGAACGGCACGGTCCGGGGTCGTGACGATCATTCCGGCCGGCTCGAGCTCGCGCTGGGATATCCACCAGTCGGTGCATGTCGTTCAGCTCTATCTTCCGCATGCGACGCTGGCGCACGTCGCCGGCGAAGCCGACACCGCGGCTCCCGGCGATCTGCTGGAGCGCACCGGGCACCCCGATCCGATTACATCGCGGTTGCTGCTGAGCGCCGCTGATGCGCTCGAGGGCAGCGCCGCGCTGGATGCGCTGTTCCGCCAGCAACTGACGGATCTCTTGGCCACGCGCCTGCTGTCGGCGCATGCCGGCGTGCCTGCCACCGTGCGGGCGACCGTGGGCGGTCTTGCGCCGACAGCGCTGCGCCGCGCCATCGAGCGGCTGCGCTCGGACAGCGATGCGGACGTCTCGCTCGCGGCGCTGGCGGCGGAGGCCGGCCTGTCGCGTTTTCACTTCTGCCGGGCTTTCAAGGAAAGCACCGGGCTCTCGCCGCATGCCTGGCTGCGCCAGCACCGGCTCGAGCAGGCCATGAACATGCTGCGCGACACCGACGCATCCGTGGTCTCGATCGCAGCGGCGCTCGGCTACAGTTCGCAGACCGCGTTCGCGGCCGCGTTCAGGAAGCTGACCGGCGAAACCCCGAGCGACTGGCGACGGCGCCTGCGGTAGAGCGTTTTCGAGCGCAGAATCGAAAATGCTCTAGTGTGCTGAATGCGAAGTTCGTGCGATTTCGCGGCAGCCACTTTCACGAACTTCGCATTCATAAAGCACACCAGAATCATAAGTTTGCTAGTGTCCTTATCGAATCCGAAGTTCGCTCCGAAGGTGCGGCAAATGATGCGAACTTCGGATGCGGGACACTAGCCGCAATCGCTCTTCAGGTCGGGCAATCGCTCTGGGGCACTCATACGGCCAATTCGCTAGATCACCGTGGCGCCCATGCCAATAACGGAGACAAGCGATGGCCTGGAAGGATTTCGGTAGCTCCCTTGCAGTCACGCGACGACGCCGGGTCCTCGCGACTGCACTGATGTACGGACTTACGCTCACCGTCCGCTTCACGTCGGCAACCGGCGAGGATGCCGATGCGCCGGCGCAGGCCGTTCAGGGCGCCGATGCCATGACGTCGGTGACGATCAGCGACGCCGCCCAGGCGCTGTACCGCGACTGGCTCCCGGGGGCCGCGCTGCCGATCGGCCTTCAGCATGGATCGCTGTCGGGCGCGAGAGGCTGCCGCGCAGCGTGCATGCCTGCGGCGCGCACGCCGTTCCTGTCGAGCTGCGCCCGGCAATAGGCGCTCGCCCTTTCACCTCTTCGCGTCGCCGATCGCGACAGGCTTCGCCGCACGCGGCGGCAACGCGCGGACATCAGAGACTGTCAACCCAGAGGAGTCATAACATGCGAATTGTCATCATTGGCGCCGGCTTTGCCGGCATGTACGCCGCGCTCTCCGCAGCCCGCCTGCGCGACATCAAGGGCGTCTCGCCCGAGGAGCTCGAGATCGCGCTGGTCGCGCCGGAGCCGACCCTGGTGGTGCGCCCGCGGCTCTACGAGCCGAAGCCGGAGACGCTGACCGCGCCGCTGCTCGACGTCTTCAACGCGATCGACGTCGTCTATGTGCAGGGCAGCGCCGAAGCCGTCGACACCAAGGCCCGCACCGTGCAGATCGTCACCGCCAAGGACGCGCGCAAGACGCTGCCTTATGATCGCCTTGTGGTGGCGACCGGCAGCCGGCTGTTCCGTCCGAACGTGCCCGGCCTCGCCGAACATGGCTTCAGCGTCGACAACCTTGCGGACGCGATCGCGCTCGACCGCCATCTGCATGGCCTCGCCAGGCAGCCGGCATCAGTGGCGCGCGACACCGTCGTCGTCGCCGGCGGCGGCTTCACCGGCATCGAGGCCGCGACCGAGATGCCGGCGCGGCTGCGCGAGATCCTTGGCGAGGACGCCAGGCCGCGCGTCGTCATCGTCGATCGCAATGCCGCGATCGCGCCCGACATGGGCGAGGGCCCGCGTCCGATCATCGAGGACGCGATGCGCAAGCTCGGCGTCGAGGGCCGCTTCGGCGCCGGCGTCGCCGAGGTCAGCAAGTCCGGCGTCACGCTGTCCAGCGGCGAGCACATCGAGGCTGCGACCGTGGTCTGGGCGGCGGGCATTCGCGCCGCGCCGCTGACCACGCAGATCCCGGCGGAACGCGACAATTTCGGCCGGCTGCTGGTTGATCGCGATCTGCGCGTGCCGTCGGTCGCGGGCGTGTTCGCCACCGGTGATGCGGCGCGCGCCGCATGCGACGATGTCGGCAATTACGCGCTGATGTCGTGCCAGCACGCGACGCGGATGGGCGCGTTCGCCGGCAACAACGCCGCGGCCGAGCTGCTCGGTGTCCTGACCAAGCCGTATCACCAGAAGGCCTATGTCACCTGCCTCGACCTCGGCGAGGCCGGTGCGCTGTTCACCCGCGGCTGGGAGCGCAAGGTCGAGATGGTCGGCGACGTGGCCAAGAAGACCAAGCGGGAGATCAACACCGTCTGGATCTATCCGCCGCGCGCCGAGCGTGCCGCGGCGCTCGCATCCGCCGATCCGGAGCACGTCACCGAAGTCTGACGCTGAGCTCGGCGAGAGCACCGCAACTGCGATCATCGCTTCCGCGCACGGCGTCGTTCGATCGCTGTGCGCGGAACTGACTCGAAGTATCGCGGAGCGAAACGCAATTTAGAATCGTCCTTAGAAGCGCTCGAAAAATCTGAGGCGCATTGACGCAGTTTCGCTGCGTTCACGTTGCGAGCTCGCAACACCATCGGCGATAAGCCCAACACTGGACGTGTTCTAATCACCGATCGGCTGCGTACGTCTTTCATCGTGTTAGTGACGGCGAGGATGAAGGCGATGTGAGTTGACGGGGGTCGGATGTTTCGTCGCACTGCGCTGGCGGCCGGGTACATGGCCGGCAGCGGTTTGTTCGTGCTGAGTGTGGTGATGCCGCGTGAAAGCGTTGCGCAATCGGCGCTGCCGCCGGTGACGGTCGAGGCGCCGAAACAACAGCAGCAGGCGCGGCGAACGCAGCCGGCGCGACGCGCGGCGCGTCCTGCGCGCACGACGCCGCGATCGATCGCGAACCGGGCGCCCGCGCAAGCGCAGAACGTTCCATCACGGTGGGCGGGTGGCGGCGGCGAGCGCGGCAACGGGCCGGTCTCCGGCTATCTCGCCAGCCAGAGCGTCACCGCAACCAAGACCGACACCCCGGTGCTCACGACGCCGCAGTCGATCTCGATCGTCACCCAGGATCAGATCCAGGCGCAGGGTGCGCAGAACATCACCGAAGCGCTGCGCTACACGCCCGGCGTGACGATCGAGAGTTTTGGCGCCAACGCGTTCTTCGACGAGTTCAAGCTGCGGGGCTTCACCGCGCCGCGCTATCTCGACGGGCTGCGGCTGCCGACCGACACCACGACCTTCGCGGTTCCGCGCATCGAGACCTACGGTCTCGAGCGCATCGAGGTCCTGAAGGGGCCGTCATCCGGCCTCTATGGACAATCCGATCCGGGCGGCCTGTTGAACCTGGTCAGCAAGCGGCCCACCGAGACGCCGCATTACGAGATCGAGGGGTCGTTCGGCTCGTTCGATCGCTTCCAGGGCGCCTTCGATATCGGTGGTCCCGCCGACAAGGACGGCCGGTTCCTTTACCGCATCGTCGGCCTTGGCCGCGACAGCAACAGCCAGACCGACTTCGTTCAGGACAACAAGCTGTTCATCGCGCCGAGCTTCACCTGGCGGCCGACCTACGACACCAGCTTCACCGTGCTCTCGCAGTACCAGAAGGTCGACAACAAGGGTTACCAGCAATACGTCCCGGGACAGGTGTCCTTCCTGCCCAACCCCAACGGACATATTCCCTACAGTCGTTACCTCGGCGAGCCCGGGCTGGACGGCTATCATCTCGAGCAGTTCGCGGTCGGCTACGCGTTCGAGCATCGCTTCGACAACATCTTCCAGTTCCGGCAAAACCTCCGCTACACCCAGGTCAGCAACGACCTCGCCTCGGTGCGGACCGAAGGCATGGTGACGGATCGTCTGGTCGCGCGCAGCTACAACTACGTCAAGGCCAATGCCGCCAATGTCGCGCTCGACAATCAGCTGCAGGCGGATTTCGCGACCGGGCCGCTGGTCCACAAGGTGCTGGCCGGCGTCGACTACTTCGATCTGTGGGCGAACACGGACTATCGCACGACGCCGATCGCGCCGATCGATGCCTATAGTCCGGTCTACGGCACCGCCGTTCCGTCAGCCAGCTCGCTGGCGCCGTTCATTCTGCGCGACGACAGGCAGTCGCAGCTCGGCGCCTATCTGCAGGATCAGATCAAGCTCGATCGCTGGACGTTGACCATGAGCGGGCGCCAGGACTGGGTCAGCTCCGGCTTCACCAGCATGGCGTTCTATCCGCCCGCCGGCCATTATTCGCGCGACGACTCGGCGCAAACCGGGCGCATCGGCCTGAGCTACCTGTTCGATATCGGCCTGGCGCCCTATGTCAGCTACGCGACCTCGTTCACGCCGAACCTCGGCACCGACAGCGCCGGCCGGTCGTTCAGGCCGACGACAGGCGAGGGCGCGGAGGTCGGTGTCAAGTTCAAGCCAAACGGCTCGAACTTCATGGTGACGGCGGCGGCGTTCGATATCCGTCAGCAGGACGTGCTGACGGCCGATCCCATCAATCCGCTCTTCAACGTGCAGACCGATGCCGTGCGCGTCCGCGGCCTCGAGCTCGAGCTGAAGGGCAATCTGACGCGCGAGTTCGAGATCACGGCGGGATACACCCACCTCGATCCGCGGGTGACGACGAGCATCGCCGGCTATGCCGGCAAGTACATGATGAACACGGCACAGGACCAGGGCGCGGTCTGGGGTAAGTATACCTGGTATGACGGCGCGCTCGCGGGCCTTGGGCTCGGCCTCGGCGTGCGCTATGTCGGCGAGACCTACGGCGACAACTTCAATACCTTTGTCATTCCCTCCTATGCCTTGCTCGATGCGGCGGTCAGCTACGACTTCGCCTATCTGCGGCCCGACCTGAAGGGATGGAAGGCACAGGTCAACGTGACCAATCTGACCGACCACTTCTACGTTGCATCCTGCCTGACCGGGCTTCCCTATTGCGGCCTCGGCAATGGCCGCACGGTGCTGGGCACGATGAAGTACACCTGGAACTAAAGCATGATCCCGAAAAGTGCGAAGCGTTTTTCGGAAAAGATCATGCTTCAACAAAAGCATGATCCGGAAAAGTGCGAAGCGGTTTTCCGAACAGATCATGCTTCAACAAGAGGCTAAAGCTCGACGACGATCCAACTGGATCTCATCGCGCTTTAGGTAACGACATTGACTGCGACGACCAGATCCTTGCGGCGATGGGGCGCTGTCCATAAATGGACCAGCCTCATCTGCACGTTGTTCATGTTGCTGCTCTGCATCACCGGCCTGCCGCTGATCTTCCACGAGCAGATCGACGATCTCCTGCACAGTCAGGTCAAGCCGGCCGACGTGCCGCCAGGCACGCCGCCGGCCAATCTGGACCGTCTGCTCGGCAACGCGCTGGCGCAGGCGCCGGGAAAGGTGCCTCACTTCCTGATCTGGGATCGCGATGATCCGAGCGCGATGTTCGTCAGCGTCGGCCCGACCATCGATGCCGATCCGACCAACAATTTGCTGATCCGGATGGATACGCACACCGGCGTCTATCTCGATGCGCCCGATGTGACCGGCCGCTTCACTTACATCATGCTGAAGCTGCACACCGACATGTTCGCGGGGCTGCCCGGCAAGCTGTTCCTTGGATTGATGGGGATCCTGTTCTGCGTCGCGATCATCTCCGGCATCGTCGTCTATGCGCCCTCGATGCGGAAGCTGCGCTTCGGCGCCTACCGCGCGCAGCGGACCCGCGTCGTGCGCTGGCTCGACGTCCATAATCTCGCAGGCATCCTGCTCGTCGCCTGGACGCTGGTCGTCGGCTTCACTGGCGTCATCAACACCTGGGCCGATCTCGTGCTCAAGATGTGGCAGTTCGGCCAGCTCGCCGAAATGACCGCGCAGTACAAGGACCGGCCGGTTCCGTCGAAGCTGACCTCGCTGAATGCGGCGGTCGAGGTGGCCACCCATGCGGTGCCCGGCATGACGCCGAGCTTCGTCGCCTTCCCGGGAACCCTGTTCAGCAGCAAGAGCCACTACGCGGTGTTCCTGCACGGCGATACGCCGCTGACCTCGCGGCTGCTGAAGCCGGCGCTGATCGACGCGGAAACCGGCAAGCTGACCGATACAAGGGACATGCCCTGGTATGTGACGACCCTGTTCGTCTCGCAGCCGCTGCATTTCGGCGACTATGGCGGCATGCCGCTCAAGATCGTCTGGGCGCTGCTCGACATCCTGACCATCTTCATTCTGGTGACCGGCGTGTATCTGTGGGTGCGCCGCCGCAAGGCGGGCGTGAGCCAGGAACGCGCGATCGCCAACGCCGCCTCCATCGACAACCCCGCATTATCGTCGTGACGTCAGCATGGTCTCGCATCGTTCATTGACCCAGATCTTCGGCGCCCCGCTCGTCATCGCGATCGTGAGCACGGTCGGATTGATCAGCGCGCTGGTCGGCGACGGCTGGTGGGATGCAGTCTCGTGGGCCGGGCTCGGCCTGCCGGTGCTGCTCTATCTGCTGTTCATCTGGCGGCGCCAGCCGAATTGATTGGGTTGACCTGATCGCGCCTCGAACCGGTCGTGCAATCAGCAAAGCTGGTCCAATCGGAATATGCCGATCCCTGCGGTGTCTCATCCGCGGAGATGCGCAAGAAATCCAACGGGCAATCGAACAAGCAGTCGCGGCCGCGTAAGTGTCTGGCGTGCGGCATCGCGCCGGTGCGCGCGCCGCAGATCATCTGCCACGGTTGCATCGGCACCGCGGCCGCGATCGAGGTCGTTCGCAAGTCCAGAGTGGCGCGGGGACCGGCCAGGAAAGCCAAGGCGTCTGTCGGGCCTCCCCTGAAGAAGCGGCGGCTTCATCTCCGCCGCCCCAAGGCATCTGTCTAGGTGGACGACCAGGTCGTGGACCCAACAACGTGATGGCGCGGCGATGTCATGATGTTCCGCCGTTTCCGCTATGGGCCGCTACCGGCACTCGTCGTCTCGACGGCGTTGTAAGATGACAGGTCTTCACTCCGGGAGCCCCGCCATGCGTAGCGGGTTGACCAATGCGTCCAGGTCGCCTTGTCGACGGTACGGCAGCAGCCTGGCCCAGCGGGCCAAGCTGAAATTGGGGTGGCCCGCCAGCAAGTCGCTTGAGATCATGCGCGCGTCATCTTGCCGGCCGAGATTCCAGAGCGCCGCTATGAGTGTCGACTGCGCGGTCAGCCAGAGCGGCCGCTGCCTCAACACGCGGGAGGCTATATCGTGCGCCGCCACGAAATCTCCGAGATGAAATCTTGCGCGCGCTTCGTCCACCATGGATTCGTTGCGCTCAATCGGACTGAGCCGTTGGGCGTGTTCCTCGTAGAGGACGGCTTTTCGGAAGTTGCCGGCATAGCCGTGGTACATGCCCGCCATGTGATGGGCGTCAGAGCTGCTGGGAGCGAGACTGATCGCCGTTTCTCCTGCTGCCACAGCCTCATCATGACGGCGTTGATAGGTGCGAACATAGCCGATCACCAGGTATGCTTCCCCGAAGCTAGGGTCGGCGGCGAGAGCCCGATCAGCGCAGCCCAGAGCGGCTTGATACGCTTCATTTTCATCCTTGATCCAACCGAATCGCGCCTGGTCTGTCAGGGTAAGACCCAACAAGTAGAGCGCCGGCATAAACGAGGGATTGATCTCCAGCGCTTGTTCAAAAAGCTTCCGGGCCTGTGCATGGGTTTGCCTTGCGAAATTAACGTACAGGGCGCGTCCCTTTAAGACATACTCATAAGCCAGCGGACTGCCCGAGCGTTTTCTCCACACCCTTGCGCGTTCGCCGACCGTCAACTGCACTTCAAGCGCTTCGACGATCTCTTGCGTAATTCGGTCCTGGAGATCGAACACGTCGTCCAGGTCTCCGTCAAAGCGATCCGCCCAGAGATGACCGCCGTCTCGACCATCAATCAACTGCGCCGTCAATCTGATGCGATTGCCGATCTTTCGAACGCTCCCCTCCAGCAGATAGCGAGCACCCAGGATCTGCCCGATTTCGCGAATGTCCCGGTTCTGCCCCTTGAACGCGAAGCTCGAATTGCGAGCTATCACCATCAATTCCTGAATCTTTGACAGGGTCGTAAGGACGTCTTCCGCGATCCCATCCGCGAAATACTCCTGCTCGTTGTCGCCGCTCATGTTCTGAAACGGCAGCACCGCGATGGAGGGCTTTCCCGAAAACGGGCGTACGTGAAGCGATTCGGCGGGAGTTGGATGGCGCTGAGGTGAAGTTCTGGCGCCGATCTTCATTCGCCAGGCGCGGATCGGTTCAGCGATGTTCTTCAGATTCTGTTGGCCCATGTCTTCGAAGGCTGCATCGACCTTGCTCCGGATCTGCCGGTAGGCGTCGTCAGACAGGCATATGCCGCCCGGGTCCGCGATGTTCTCCAGCCGCGCGGCGATGTTGACGCCGTCGCCGAAGATGTCGTCGTTGTCGATGATGATGTCGCCGACGTGAATGCCGATGCGAAATTCGATCCGCTGCTGTTGCGGTGCGGATGCATTAAGCTCCGCCATCCTGCTCTGAACGTCTACAGAGCTGCGCACTGCATCGACGGCGCTGCCGAACTCGACAAGCATACCGTCGCCGGTTGTTTTGACGATGCGGCCTCGATGAGCGGCGATCGTTGGATCAATGAGATTCCTTCTGGCCGCCTTGAGCCGCGCGAGCGTACCTTCCTCGTCCGCTCCCATCAGGCGACTGTAGCCGGCGACATCTGCCGCCAGCACTGCTGCCAGTCGCCTCTCCACTCGCTCGGGCGCCACGGACTACCCTAACTTGGAAGTTCAACCCAGCCAATTAAAGCACGTCGAACTGGCTTCGGGCTAGAGGCCACGCCCTGGCTGACCGTTAGTCGCTAGATCAGCGCTTCCGTGCGCAGCGTCGCCTCGATCTCGTCGAGGATGCGCGCCAGCCGTTCGGCCCATGCGGTCTCGCCGGCCTGGTCGGAGATCAGGTCCTGGCGGATCTCGATGCCCGAATTCATCAGGCCGCGCGTCTCGCCATGCACCGGGATCGTGTAGTCGGTCTCGTCGCTGACCGCATAGGGCTCGTTGTCGCCGACCACGAGATCGCCCTCGGCGCGCAGACGCTTCAGCAGCAGCGGCGGCAGCACCGTGTCGCGGTGATAGAGCGTGCCGATGTGCCAGGGGCGTGCGATGCCGGCGTAGATCGGCGTGAAGCTGTGCAGCGACACCAGCACCGTCGGCAGGCCCTGACGCGCACGCGCGTCGATGATCTCGTCGATGCGTTTGTGATAGGGATCGAAGATCTGCGCGCGGCGCATCTCGGCGGCCTCGCGCGACATGCCTTCATTGCCCGGCACCGTGGTGGCCTCGCTGATCAGCGGGATCGAGCTTGCGACATGCGGCGGACGGTTGCAGTCGATCACGAGCCGCGAATAGCGCTGCGCGATCAAATGCGCGTCGAGCCGCTCCGAGAGCCGGGTTGCGACGCCGGCGATGCCGATATCCCAAGCGATGTGCCGCACCAGCTCATCTTCGGGCAGGCCGAGGTCGCCGAGCGGAGAGGGGATCAGCCTGCCGTAGTGGTCGCAGGTGAACAGGAACGGTGAGCGGCCGCCGGCATTGTGTTCAAGAACCGGTGAAGCGTCGGTGCTCGCGAGCAGGAACGATGGACCGCCTCCGTAATTCAAGGGCTTTTTTCCTCAACTTTGCCTATTCAGGCGGCATGCTGATCTGGAATCGGGCAGCTTTCTCTATAGATTATGCGGTCCGAAATCACGATGATTGTTTGAAGATGCCGCTGCTGACTATTCATCACAAGACCGTTTATCGCTACGCGCGCCCGGTGGCGTTCGGCGAACACCGCATCATGCTGCGGCCCCGTGACGGCCACGATCTGCGCGTGCTCGACAGCGCGCTTGTGATCGATCCACAGCCGATGTCGCTGCGCTGGATCCACGACGTGTTCGGCAACAGCATGGCGATCGCCGCCTTCGACGAGCGCGCGGACACGCTGTCCTTTGTCTCGACCGCCACGGTGGAGCACAATCCCGCCGATAGGTTCGCGCTGACGCCGGACGATCCCGCCTATTTCTATCCGTTCCTCTACGACGATGAGGAATTCCCCGATCTGCAGCAGTTCATCACGCCGCAATATGGCGACCCGAACGGCGAACTGTCGGCCTGGGCGCGGCGCTTCCTCGATGTCGAGGCACCGACGCCGACTTTCAAGATCCTGAGCGGCATGACGCACGGCATCCGCGAGGCGTTCAGCTATCGCAAGCGCTATGAGCAGGGCACCCAGCATCCGCTCGATACGCTGCGCACGCAGTCCGGCACCTGCCGCGACTATGCGCTGTTCATGATCGAGGCGCTGCGCCGGCTCGGCATCGCCGCGCGCTTCGTCTCCGGCTATCTCGCCATGCCGCCCGGCAGCGCGCACGGCTATGTCGGCGGCGGCTCGACCCATGCCTGGGTGCAGGTCTATCTGCCGAGCGCGGGCTGGATCGAGTTCGATCCGACCAATGGCATCGTCGGCACGCGCGATCTGATCCGCGTCGCGGTGGCGCGCGATCCGCGCCAGGCGATCCCGCTGCACGGCGTCTATCTCGGCGCGGCGGATGCCTTTCTCGGCATGGATGTCGACATCAAGGTGGTCTCGGTCGGCGAGAATGCGGAGCAGGAGACGGCCTGACGATGCAGATCAAGGTCGGCTTCGAGATCACCTACACGGCGGCGCAGCCGACCCCGATGGTGATCATGCTGTCGATCCATCCGTCGCGCTACGCCGACATCGTCGGCACCGAGCATCTTTCGACCGAACCGGACGTGCCGATCGGCCTCTATCGCGACGGCTTCGGCAATGTTTGCGGGCGCCTGGTCGCCCCAAGCGGTGCCGTCACCTTTCGCGGCAGCGCGCTGGTGCGGGATTCCGGACTGCCTGACATCGTCAATCCGGCTGCGCAGCAGCTGCCGATCGAGCAATTGCCCGACGATATGCTGCTCTATTTGATGCCGAGCCGCTATTGCGAGACCGACAAGCTGACCGACATTGCCTGGTCGCTGTTCGGCAACACACCGCAAGGCTGGGCGCGGGTGCAGACGATCACCGATTTCGTGCACAACCACGTGACGTTCGGCTACCAGCACGCCCATCACATGAAGTCGGCGCACGACGTGTATGAAAGCCGCGCCGGCGTCTGCCGCGACTTCGCGCATCTGGCGCTCACCTTCTGCCGCTGCATGGGCATTCCGGCGCGCTACTGCACCGGTTATCTCGGCGACATCGGCGTGCCGCCGGACCCCGCGCCGATGGATTTCTCCGGCTGGTTCGAGGTCTATCTGTCGGGCCAGTGGTACACCTTCGATGCCCGCCACAACACGCCGCGGATCGGCCGCATCCTGATGGCGACCGGCCGCGACGCCGCCGACGTCGCCCTCACCACGAGCTTCGGGCGCATGACGCTGACGAAGTTCGTCGTGGTGACCGACGAGGTGGCGGCGGAATGAGGTAGTCCCCGTCATTGCGAGCGGAGCGAAGCAATCCATCTTTGCGGCGGCATGGATTGCTTCGCTTCGCTCGCAATGACATAGAGGGCCATGACCTCCGATCTTCTCTTCGTCTACGGCACGCTGATGCGCGGCTTCGACCATCCGATGGCGAAGCTGCTCGCGGGCAATGCCGAATTCCTCGGGCCGGCGCAGTGCCGCGGCCGGCTCTATCTGGTGAAACATTATCCGGGCCTGGTGGTGTCGGACGATCCCGCCGACATCGTGCATGGCGAACTGTTCCGCTTGCGTGAGCGCGAGGCCATGCTGCGCGAATTCGACATGTACGAGGCCTGCGGCGAAGGCTTTCCGCCGCCGACCGAGTATGTCCGCGAGATGCTCGAGGTCACGCTCGCCGACGGCAGCGTGCACGAGGCGTGGACCTATCTCTACAACTGGCCGGTCACCGAGCTGCCGCGGATCACGTCAGGAAAATTCCTGGAGCATTAGCTGCTTCAGATTTCCCGCATCACGCGGATATCGACTTCGCGCTCGACAAAATTCCATTCCTCGGTCGCGCGCAGCATGCTGACCAGTTCGTCGAACAGGGTGACATGGTCGGGTGCGAACTCGAACCAGGTCAGGAAGTCGAAGGGCATGCCGAGGTCGCGGGAATGAAACAGCTGGCGGGCGATTGCGGGGAGGAATTTGAGGGTGCCGGCGATGTGGTGCGACTTGTCCTCGAAGATCTGGCGGCGCTCCTCCTGGGTGAGCTCCCACCACGCCGCGGATTTCCTGATCGGGATCAGGGCCGCGTGGGTTGCCTCGCTGCGGCCGAGCCCGGCCTGCACGGCTAAGAGCTTCTCCCGCTCCTCCTTCTCGGTGTAGCGCAGATGGCTGGTGACGCCGGCAAGTCGCCATGCGTTCTGCGACGGCAGCAGCGGCAGCGCGATCGACTCGCTCGCAACGATCGACAGCGCCGCGACCTTCGGCAGCGTCTCGCCCTTCACCCGCGTGATGGAGGTGACCTGCCAGCCGCCGCTCTGTCCGCCTCTGAATGTCGTGAACATGGCCTATCCAATCCCGGAAGCGGGAAGGGGGCAAGCTCGCCACACAGGCTCTCCACCGTGGATTTGGGGGTAGCCCGCTCGACGGAGCCGTGACAGGCCAGACCTGTGAATAGCCCGGAAAAGCCCCACATTGTTCGGCATGGCGGGTCGTGCCGCTATATGGCTAACCGGTTGTCTGCGATTCGCCGCCCGAGCCCAAAATCCTGACTGATGCGTTTCACGCCCGAATTCCTCGATGAGCTGCGCGCCCGGCTTCCGGTCTCGGAAGTCGTGGGCAGGCGCGTCAAGCTCAAGAAGGCCGGTCGGGAGTGGAAGGGGCTGTCGCCGTTCCAGCAGGAGAAGACGCCGTCCTTCTTCGTCAATGACCAGAAGCAGGCCTGGTTCGACTTCTCGTCCGGGCTGAACGGCAACATCTTCGACTTCCTGATGAAGACGGAGGGCGTGACTTTCCCCGAGGCGGTGGAACGCCTCGCCGCGATGGCAGGTGTTCCGCTGCCGGCCGTGACGCCCGATACAGCGCGGCACGAGCAGCACCGCCGCACCCTGCATGACGTGATGGAACTGGCGACCAAGTTCTTCGCCGACACGCTGGCTTCGCGGGGCGGCGCCAAGGCGCGCGGCTATCTTGCCGACCGCGCCATCTCGCCGGCGACCCAGCTCCAGTTCCGGATGGGCTATGCGCCGCCGGATCGCTTCGCGCTGAAGGAGCACCTCGGCGGGCAGGGCATCTCCACCGACGACATGGTGGAGGCGGGCCTTCTGATCGGCGGCGAAGATATCCCGGTGCCGTATGATCGCTTTCGCGACCGCGTGATGTTTCCGATCGCGGATGCCCGCGGCCGCGTCATCGCGTTCGGCGGGCGTGCGCTGGAGAAGGACGTTTCGGCAAAGTACCTGAACTCGCCGGAAACCACGTTGTTTCACAAGGGCGACAATCTTTACAATTTGTTCACCGCGCGGCAGGCCGCGCATGACGGCGCGCAGCTGATCGTAGTCGAGGGCTATGTCGACGTCATCGCCATGGTCACGTCGGGTTTTCCCGGCGCCGTCGCACCGCTCGGCACCGCGCTGACCGAGAACCAGCTTGGCCTGCTTTGGAAGATGGTCGACGAGCCGATCCTCTGCTTCGACGGCGACCGCGCCGGGCAGAAGGCGGCGTACCGTGCGGCCGACATCGCCTTGCCGCAGCTCAAGCCCGGCAAGAGCCTGCGGATTGCGCTGCTGCCGGAAGGGCAGGACCCTGACGATCTCGCCCGCTCCGGCGGCCGCGGTGCGATCGAGGACGTGATCTCGGCCGCGCGTCCGCTCGCCGACATGATCTGGTCGCGCGAGATCGAGGGCGGCAATTTCGATACGCCCGAGCGCCGCGCCGCGCTGGAGGCGCGGATCGGCGAGCTCACCAATGGCATCCGCGACGAGGTGGTGCGCCGCTATTACCGGCAGGACCTGCAGGAGCGGCTGCAGCGCAATTTTGCGCCCGAGGGCGGACGCGGCGGTTATGGCCGCGGCGGCTACGGACGGGGCAATTTCGGCGGCGGCCGCGGCGGCGAATCACCCCGCCAGTTTGCCCCCCGGGGACCTGCCCAAAACGGCCGACAAGGAGGCCTGCAAGGCGGCCGGTTCGGTGCCAGGGCCGGCGCCACCCCCGGGATTTCACGGGGTCCCTACCAGGCCGCCAGCCCCCAATTGGCCAACAGCCCGATCATGCGCGGCCAGCGCAGCGCGATCTCCCGCCGCGAGGCCCTGATCCTGCAATCCCTGATCAACCACCCCTGGCTGCTGCACGACCATCTCGAGGAGGTGGCCGCGCTCGAGCTCGCCCATCCCGAGGCCCACAAGCTGCGGGCTGCCGTCATTGCCGCCTTTGCCCATGACCATCACCATTCCCCTGACGCCGAGGAGCAGGCCGAGAAGATGCGGGCCGACCTTGAGGCAGGAGGATTATCGCAGATTCTTCAAAGGGTTGAGCGGGCGATCACAACCCAGGCGGTGTGGGGGGCGCAGATCGGCGCCGCGCGCGAGGATGTTTTATCGACCTGGCGTCAACTCGTTGCCTTGCATCAGAAAACCCACGCCTTACTTAGGGAAAGAAAAGACGCGGAAGCGGCTTTGGCTGATGACTCCAGCGAAGCCAATCTGGCGTGGTTGCAGGATATCCAGGCCCGGATGGCAGAAGCCGACGGGACCGAAGCCCTGATTGAAGGGTTCGGCGAATTATCGGGCCGGTTCCAGCGTAATGTCTGATAACAAAAATGCTGCGGACGGCGCTGGCCGAACCCGCAAAAAGACTCGCCAAATCCATGGTTTGGCTGCAAAAACAGGGTTAAGCGAAACTTAATAGCTACCGTAGCATTTTCAGGCGAAGTGGTTCCCGGTTCGCCGTCAGAAAATGCGTCAGATCTAGATCTGGCGCGTCTTCCGATCGTAAAACCGGTGTCCACTTTTACGGAAGACGCGACGGGCTATTTCAGAACGGAAACCGTCGAGACGGCTCAAAGGGGTGGCGAAAATTGCGCCGCCCTTTGCGCGTCGAGAGTTGATCAGGTGAAATTGTGCGAGGTGCGCGCGTGGCGCCATTTTGCACGACCGCGTTTCGGGAGCTTAGTGAATGGCCACCAAGGCAAAGACGCTGCAGGTTAAGGACAAGGAAAAAGACGACAAGGCAGCGGATGCTCCTGAGAAGGATGCCGCTGACGCGCCGTCGCCGTTGCTCGACCTGTCGGATGCCGCGGTGAAGAAGATGATCAAGCAGGCCAAGAAGCGCGGCTTCGTGACCTTCGATCAGCTCAACGAAGTGCTGCCCTCCGACACCACGTCGCCCGAACAGATCGAAGACATCATGTCGATGCTGTCGGACATGGGCATCAACGTCACCGAGGCCGACGATAGCGAAGGCGAGGACGAGAAGGACGACGGCGACGACGAGACCGATAACGAGCTCGTCGAGGTCACGCAGAAGGCCGTCACCGAGGTCAAGAAGTCGGAGCCCGGCGAGCGCACCGACGATCCCGTGCGCATGTATCTGCGCGAGATGGGCACCGTCGAGCTGCTGTCGCGCGAGGGCGAAATCGCCATTGCCAAGCGCATCGAGGCCGGCCGCGAGGCGATGATCGCGGGCCTCTGCGAAAGCCCGCTGACCTTCCAGGCCATCATCATCTGGCGCGACGAGCTCAACGAAGGAAAGATCTTCCTCCGCGACATCATCGATCTCGAAGCCACCTATGCCGGCCCCGAGTCCAAGGGCGGCATCAATCCGAACCTGATCGGCAACAACGGCGCCGAGGGCGCCGCCGCCGAAGGCAATGGCGGCGATGCGCAAGGCGCAGCGCCGGCCCACGTCGCGCCGCCGGCCGCGCCGCCGTCGCCGACCCCGTTCCGCGCCGCGCCCGCCGGTGGCGAAGCCGCCACCGAGGAGAAGGATCCCGCCGAGGCCGCCGCCGAAGGCGACATGGACGACGACGAGTTCGAGAACCAGATGTCGCTCGCCGCGATCGAGGCCGAGCTGAAGCCGAAGGTGGTCGAGACCTTCGACAAGATCGCATCCGAGTACAAGAAGCTGCGCCGCCTGCAGGAGCAGGACATCGCCAACCAGCTGCAGAGCGAGTCGCTGTCGCCCTCGCAGGAGCGCAAGTACAAGAAGCTGAAGGACGAGATCATCGTCGAGGTGAAGTCGCTGCGCCTCAACCAGGCCCGCATCGATTCGCTGGTCGAGCAGCTCTACGACATCAACAAGAAGCTGGTCTCGTTCGAGGGCCGCCTGCTGCGCCTCGGCGACAGCCACGGCGTCGCGCGCGAGGACTTCCTGCGCAACTACCAGGGGTCCGAGCTCGACCCCCGCTGGCTCAACCGCGTCTCCAAGCTGTCGGCCAAGGGCTGGAAGAACTTCGTCCATCACGAGAAGGACCGCATCAAGGACCTGCGCCACGAGATCCAGTCGCTGGCCGCGCTCACCGGGCTCGAGATCGGCGAATTCCGCAAGATCGTGCACGGCGTGCAGAAGGGCGAGCGCGAGGCCCGTCAGGCCAAGAAGGAGATGGTGGAAGCCAACCTCCGTCTCGTGATCTCGATCGCCAAGAAGTACACCAACCGCGGCCTGCAATTCCTCGACCTGATCCAGGAAGGCAATATCGGCCTGATGAAGGCGGTCGATAAGTTCGAATATCGCCGCGGCTACAAGTTCTCGACCTACGCCACCTGGTGGATACGGCAGGCGATCACCCGCTCGATCGCCGACCAGGCCCGCACCATCCGCATCCCCGTGCACATGATCGAGACGATCAACAAGATCGTCCGCACCTCGCGCCAGATGCTGAACGAGATCGGCCGCGAGCCGACCCCGGAAGAGCTCGCCGAGAAGCTCGGCATGCCCCTCGAGAAGGTCCGCAAGGTCCTCAAGATCGCCAAGGAGCCGCTGTCGCTCGAAACGCCTGTGGGCGATGAAGAGGATTCGCATCTCGGCGATTTCATCGAGGACAAGAACGCGATCCTGCCGATTGATGCTGCGATCCAGTCCAACCTGCGCGAGACCACGACGCGTGTCCTGGCCTCGCTCACCCCCCGCGAGGAGCGCGTGCTGCGCATGCGCTTCGGCATCGGCATGAACACCGATCACACGCTGGAAGAAGTCGGCCAGCAGTTCTCGGTCACCCGCGAACGTATCCGCCAGATCGAAGCCAAGGCGCTGCGCAAGCTGAAGCACCCGTCGCGCTCGCGCAAGCTGCGGAGCTTCCTGGACAACTAATTCTATCGGTATCCATCGAAACGAGAACGGCGGGCCTGAGCCCGCCGTTTTCATTGTGTGCCGAGTATGAGCGACAGCTTGGAGGTGGAAGTCCTCTATCCAGCCTGATGGCGGCGAAGGATTAGCGAAGCGCAAGGGCGTCATCGTGAGGTGGGGTCTGAAGAAAGCGTGGAGCAAAGCCGCGGCCCGATGGACAAACACCGGATAACGAGGCCTACCCGGCCGGACGAGCGAGCAATTGATCGCGAAGTCCAAGGTCATCAAAGGTCGGGGTGGTAAATTCGGCGGGCGTGCGGTGAAGGCGGTCGGTCTTACCTCGGGAGGTCTGCGCTGTGTCTCGGCAACGAGACTGAGACCGTCGCAAGACGGCCTGACCGCAGCGCAGAAGTCAGCCGAGGGCGTAGTAGGCGGCAGCGCGCCGCTGAAGGCCTGAACGGTGGAAGTGGTCAGTAGAGCGGCGATCTCGTGCGAGCCATGCGGCAGAAGAATCAGGTCGAGCTGAACTTGAGCCCCGGAGCGGAGGGTGAAGCCCGAAGCGCCGGCGCCCGAGAGCCTGAAGCGCGTGCGGCGGAAGTCTGTCTCGAACGCCCGGCGGTCGCAGGACCGTCGATGGAAGACGTTGTCGAGAGTGAGAATCTGAAGGCAGCGTTGGCGCAAGTAAAGCGCAACAAGGGCGCGGCGGGCGTCGACGGGATGACCGTCGGCGAGCTGTCAGCCCACCTGAAGGAGCACTGGCCTGCGATCCGAGCCCAGTTGCTTGACGGCACCTACAAGCCACAGCCGGTGCGGCGGGTGGAGATACCGAAGGCGTCGGGCGGCCTGCGGCCGCTCGGCATTCCGACGGTGCTCGACCGCTTGATCCAGCAGGCGGTGATGCAGGTGCTGCAGGCGGATTGGGATAGGACGTTCGCCGAGACGAGCTTCGGCTTTCGGCCGGGGCGCTCGGCACATCGGGCGGTGGAACGGGCGCAGGCGTACATTGCGGCCGGCCACAGCATCGTGGTGGACATCGACCTGGAGAAGTTCTTTGACCGGGTCAACCACGACATCCTGATGGGACTGGTTGCCAAGCGGGTTGCTGACAAGCGCATCCTGAAGCTCATCCGCGCCTTCCTGAATGCGGGTGTGTTGGAAGGAGGGCTGGTCAGTCCGACGGAAGAGGGCACGCCGCAGGGCGGTCCGCTCTCGCCGCTGTTGTCGAACCTGATGCTGGATGTGCTGGACAAGGAACTGGAGAAGCGCGGCCACCGCTTCGTGCGTTACGCCGACGACTGCAACATCTACGTGCGCAGTCAGCGGGCGGGCGAACGGGTGCTGGCTGGCGTCGAGAGGTTCCTCGAAAAGCGCCTCAAGCTCAAGATCAACAAAGCGAAGAGCGCGGTTGCCAAACCGAGTGTTCGCAAGTTCCTGGGCTTCAGCTTCACCGGCGGGCAAGAACCGCGGCGGCGCATCGCGCCGCAGGCACTCGCCCGCTTCAAGGCGAAGGTTCGGGAGCTCACGCGACGCACGCGTGGTCGATGCCTCGTGCAGATCGCCAAAGAACTGTCGACCTACCTGATTGGGTGGCACGGCTACTTCGGCTTCTGTCAAACCCCGTCGGTGTTGCGCGTGCTTGACCAGTGGATCAGGCGACGGTTGCGCGCCGTTGCCTGGAAGCAATGGAAGTATGGACCCGCTCGCTTTGCCGAGTTGCGACGCCGCGGCGTCGGCCGGGATCTGGCGGCGCAAACCGCCGGCAGCCCACGTGGCCCTTGGCGGCTCGCGAACAGCCCCGCGCTCACCATTGCTCTGCCAAACGGCTTCTTTGCCTCACTCGGCTTGGCTTCCGTCGCGGCACGGCGACCCGCATAATCCGCTGAACCGCCGGATACGGACCCGTATGTCCGGTGGTGTGGGAGTTGCGCCTTGCAAGCGCGTTGAAATCTGCCGTCTGAGATGACGGCCACGGCAAAGCCTAGCGAGCGGCCGTGTACCAAGTCTTGCGTGGCGTCCGGTAACGGTCGCTACGAAGCGTAGACAGGGAGGTTGCAGGCCGGAATGAAGTGAACGGGAAGATAGCCCCGAAATCGAACGTGATCGGAGTAGCCGACCCTGTCTCTCAAAGGGGAAGGCGGAATCGCAACCCGCGTCATCGCGAGCGGGCTGAGGTGCTCCCGGGGTTCGTACCGCCAGCATGCAACCAAGGGGATTGACGTGAACAAGGGAGATCCGTCCGGTTCAAGCGCAAGCTTGTAGGACCTGCCAAGCCGATGAGGTGAGAAGGGTCTGATGACCGGGTGGAAGTCAGACTGACTGATAGTACTCGGAGGTCGGGAGAGCCGACTACATGGGGAAGCGGTCAGCGGTAGTTGAATTGTTCTTGGGCGACATGGGCTCCATTCAACGGGAGTCACGGCCTTCTATCCTAAGAGAAGATCAGCTGACCATGGAAACGAAACTTGAACAAATAGCAGTGAAAGCTCGGCGCGAGCCAAATCTTCGCTTCACCTCGTTGGCCCATCACATCACGCGCGACCGAGTGCAAAAGAATCTATTACAGATTCCGAAGCGCTCCGCCGCCGGGGTGGACGGACAGACGGTGGAGGCGGCGAGGGAGAGCTTCGACGGATGGATCGAGCCGATGCTCCAATCCATCCACCGACAGGGATATCGGGCGCCGAACATTCGGCGTGTCTATATCCCCAAGCCCGGTAAGACGGAGAAGCGCCCCCTCGGGGTTCCAACTGTCGCCGACCGGGCCCTCCAGCGCAGCACGGCTGAGGTGTTGTCCGCCATCTACGAGCAGGACTTCTTGCCCAGCTCGTTCGGCGGCAGGCCGAAGCTCAGCGCCCATCACGCCTTGGCGACCCTCAATGAGGTCATCGCCGGCGGCATGATCAGCTGGGTGTTGGAGGCGGACTTGAAGAACTTCTTCGGGAGTCTCGATCATGATTGGGTCCTCCGGTTTGTCGAACATCGAGTCGGTGATCCGCGCCTGATCAGCTTGATCCGGCGCTGGTTGAAAGCGGGTGTCTTGGAAGACGGAGCAGTGCATCCGAGCGAACAAGGAACGCCACAAGGCGGATCGATCAGTGTGCTTTTGAGCAACCTCTACCTTCATTACGTTCTCGACCTCTGGTTCGAACGCGTGGTGAAGGGTCGGTTGCGGGGCGAAGCCCGACTTTTGCGCTATATCGACGACTTTGTGATCTGCTTCCAATATCGATCGGACGCCATCCGCGTACAGGAGGCCCTGCGTCTTCGGTTGGGGAAGTTCGGCCTCACTCTAGAGCCGACCAAGACCAAGTTGGTCGAGTTTGGTCGGTTCGCGCAAAGACACGCGGGCAAACGCGGCAGAAACCGCCCGGAAACAATCTACTTTCTGGGGCTGACGCTCTATTGCACGCGAAACCAAAGAGGCAACTTCAAGGTTGGGATGCGTACCGAGAAATCTCGGCTAAAGCGCAGCCTCATGTCTCTGCAGGAGCTGATGCGGCGAATACGGCATTACAAGATCAGTGACCAGGCCGATGAAATCAACGTCGTCCTGCGCGGCCACTATGGCTATTACGGCGTCGCCGGAAATCTCCGGAGCCTCGTAAAAGTTTATCGGGCAGTGGAGCGTTACTGGCGCGGAATGCTGCGCAGCCGCAGCTGGGCAGGCCGACGCCTCACTTGGGACGCCTTCAACCAAATCAAAGAACGGACACCGTTGCTGAAGCCTAAGCTGCGCCTCCCTTATCGGGAGCTGCAGGCGCTTGCGGTGCTGTGAACCAACTGTCGAAGAGCGTCGGTGCGGGAAATCCGCACGCCACGTTCTGTGGGAACCGGGGGCGGGCGACCGCCTCCGGTGACCCGGTGGGCGGAGCCGCGAGGCTTCCCCCTATCCCGATTTCCCACCTTAAAGGCGGCAAAATTTCCAGACATTGAGAAGAGCGGACGAAAATTGTTGCATGACGCTGGAGTCCACGAATGAGCCCTTCCGGAGCTTTGATCGCGATCCTGCCGTGTAATGACCTCGATGCGTCGGAGCGGTTCTACAATCGGCTGGGCTTTGCGCGCCCGGACAGCGAAAGGCCTGCTCCGGGAGAGCCCGACACCTATCGGATGCTGTCGAACGGGAAGGGCGGATATCTACATCTGACGGACGCGGTCGAGGGATGGCTCACGCCGGGCAGAAACCCGTTTGGGCTTTATTTCTACCTCGATAGCGTTGATGCCGCCGCGCGCGAATTTCAGCAATCACCCGAAGACAAACCGTGGGGGATGTACGAATTTGCGATCTCTGACCCGGATGAAACGTTAGTCCGTGTCGGTTGGCCAACCCGTCTCCGCGCCGGGGCGCAATAAATCGTCTGCAACTGGCCCATCGTGACATGTTGTGCTGCTGCAGTCACTTGGTCGCTATGGGAGCAAAGCGGCTGCCGAGTTTATAGGTACACGGCCTCGTCGCGAGCGTGAATAGCGCGCTCGCTGCTGATCGCGATCCTCGATCCCGAGGCTTGCGCGCGCTACTTCTTCTTCGCGCCGACGCGCTCGATGGACTTGATCTCGAGCGGCGAGCGGCCGCCCTTTTCGGCGATCTCGCGGTCCTGCTCGCGCAGGAAGGCGCGCACCGGCTCGTCGCCGTCGAGCCCGCCAATGAGCTCCGACGGCACGCGGCGGTTGGAGCGCTGCGAGCCGTCTTCATAGAAGACGTTGAAGAAGGCGAATTCGCCTTTGGGATTGGTCCCGGGTTTTTTCGGCATGCGCGGCTTGTCCCCGATCGGGGCGGCGCTGTCAAAGCAAATCGCCCGCGCCCGTGCGCCGGTCTGCCCTGCGCGATGGGGTTGCGTGCGACCCTTGCGCAACGTCGGGCGCAGTTCGGCCCGGCATGCGCTCGCGGCGCCCGTCCGGTCACATCAACGACACATACGGCTCAGCCCTCGAACAGCACGAACGCCGCCCACACGCTCGCGTCGCCCGCGCCCGCGACCTTGCCGTCACGCGCATCGCGCCTGGACTGGCGCAGCGCATCCGAATAGGTCAGCCCCTCCGCGAGGTGCTCGTAGAACCGCACGGTGAAATTCGCGGTGCCCTCGTCGGCGACCGGCCACAGCGTCAGCAGCGCGCGCCGCGCGCCGGCGATGCCGAGCGCGGTCGGCAGGCCGCGCAGGCCGCTGACGAAGCTCTCGTCGCCGCGGCCGGTTTCGCAGGCCGACAGCACCAAAAGATCGAGCCCGGACAGGTCCCAGTCCATCAATTCGAAAGCATAGAGATAGCCGTCGTTCTCGTCGCGCAGCGGAAATCGGCTGTCGCCGGCGCCCGACAGCACGATGCCGCTCTGCCACAGCGTGTCGAGGCCGGATGCCGTGCCGTCGCGATAGAAGCCGTGCGTCGCCAGATGCGCGATGCGTGCCTTGCCGATCGCCGCGCGCAGCGTGCCTTCGCTGACGCCGCGGCCGGTCAGCATCTCGACCGGCGCGCCGCGCGTGCGGGCGAGCTTTGCGATCGCCTCGATCTCGGTCCGGGTCGCGGGCAGGGGCATCGGCCCCGGCTCGCCATATTCGATGCCGCCGGCGAGCAGCATCGCGCCCCGCTGATCGAGCGTCTCGCGCGCATGGATCGCGATCAGCGCGTCGGGGCTGGTCAGCATCCGGATCGTGAACTTGTCCTCCAGCAGGCCGCCGCCATTGCCGGGCAGCAGCGCGAACGGCACGGCAAACAGGAAGCCGTCAGGCACGACATAGAGCGTGGTCTTGTCCTTCAGCAGCGGCTCGAGCGGCGCGAACAGCCGCGCCCGGAGGTTCTGGAAGCGGCCTTTGACGTCGGGCGCGTGCGCATCGGGATCAGGCACGGTGGCCCGCGTCGCGCGCAGCCGGGCGATCTCGGTGCGCACGCCGGTGTCGATCATCCGGCCGGGATCGCCGAGATCGACCACGCGCGGCTCGCTCGTTGCGGTCTCGACGATGGCGTAGAGCACGGTCGCCGCCAGCGGCGCATTCGCCTGGCGATCCGCCTTCCATTGCCGCGTGATGAAATAGTTGACGACGGCTTCCTGCGCCGCGAGCAGCTGTGACGGACGGATCGGGTCTTGCGGCAGCTTGACGCCGATCGCATCGAGCCGCTTCTGAAGCGCCTTCTCGGCCGCGTCCTGCCGCCCCCACACCGACCTTGCCCAGTCGTCGATATTGCCCGACGAGAACAGCTCCTGCTTCTCGCCGTTGAGCCGGAGCGCGGTGCGCAGCAGCGTCGCGGTTTGCTCGTCCTTGCCGGCGACCGCTGTCTCGAGCTGGCGCAGCGCCGTGGCGTCGGCGCCGCCGAGCGTCTTCCAGCGCAGCACGGCGGCGGCAAAGGCCGGCTGCGCCACGGCGGAGCCGGCGCCGGTGGCGAAGCGGCCGAACGCGAACAAGAGATGGTCGGCATGGGCGCGGATCGCTTCGGCGACGGCGCGATCGCCCGATGTGCCGACCTCGCGCTTCATCCAGTCGAACATCTCGCGGTCGAGCGCGGCGAAGGCCTGCACCGCGCGGGTCGGATCATCAGCGATCAGCGCGGTCGCGATGCCGAGCTTGATCTCGAAGCTGATCGGATGCTGCGCGGTGAAGGCGCGGCTCGAGATCGCCAGCGCGGTCTCGCGCAGCCGCATCCCCTTGTCCCGCTCGCCGCGCTGCTCGCGTTGGCCGGCAGCCAGCACCGCGGATTTGATGCGCAGGAAATCAGCAAAATTCGCCTCATTGGCGACGATCGCCTCCAGCCGCCCCAGATCGGCCGGCGTGATCGCGGCGTCGCCGGCGGCGAGCATGTCGGTGTAGAACAGCCAGGCGTCGGCCTGTCCGGCAAAGCTCGGATCCTTCGGCGCCATCGCGGCCGCGATCGCGCGGTGGCGGCGGAAGTAACGGCGGGCGTCGTCGAAGCGGCCGAGATTGAGGAAATCCTGGCCGGCATTGTTGACCGTCACCAGCGTGTTGAGATGGTTCTCGCCATAATGTTTGGCGCGCTTCTCGATCGCGAACAGATCGAGCTCGAGCGCCTTCGCCGGCGCGCCGATCTCGCGCAGCATGTCGGCATAATTGTTGGCGAGCTTCCAGGTGGTGCGGTGGTCGGGCCCCAGAGCCTTCTCCGCGCGCTCGAAATTGTGCCGGCCCAGATTCGTCGCCGACGCCGCCGAGCCGTTGGCGGACAGCGCGACCGCGAGCTTGTCGTTCGCGATCAGCGATTCCTCGGAGCCTTCGCCCCAATAGGCGTTGAACGCCGCGATCGCCTTCATGTAGAGCGGAACGGCTTCGGCGATCCTGGCGTGGTCGGACAGCAGGATCGCGTACATCAGCAGCACGTCGGCATTGCCGGGCGGCCTCTGCGCCGCCGCCTTGCTCTGGAACGCGCGCACGAACAATTTTTCGGCGAGATCGTCGCGCTTGACCGCGCGCAGCGTCGCGGTCGCGTCGAAATACTGCTCCATGACGAACTGGGCGTCGTCGAGCTTGTCGGCGGCATCCAGTGCTGCAAGCAGCTGTGCATAGCCGGCGTCGATCTTGCCGCCGCGCGTCAGCGCGACGGCGTTCTTGATCTGCGCGGCGATCGCCTGCGTGCTGCCGCCGCCTTGCGCCGGCGCACGCTTGGCGGAGACGCCCTGCGCGGCGGCGGTGTCGACCGTTGCGGTCAAGACAGCGCCGAGCGCGAGCACGACACCGAGCGATGCGGCGGCCCTGCGCGCGCGTGCGAGACCCCCGGCGATCGTCATCAACAGCACATCCTCATCCCCAAACGCGTCATCGGATGGCGTCCCCAAATGACGGCGGCGTTGCAGCCGGCGTGGCTGGCTTTAGCGGCGCGGCGTTGCATGAACAAGACAGCGCGGCCGGCCGCGTGGCGGAAGCGGCTAGCCCAGCCCGTGCTTCTTGGTCGCGGCCGGCGGCTTCGGCGTTCATGCCTCGCGTCCGCAAATGCTGCCGTGCGGTGGGTCGCTCGCCGCCGCTTGCAGGCCACCGGCAGTCAAGCCATCGGATGATATTACCGCCGGTTGCGCCGGCCCGCCTGCCGTTCGCGCCGAGCCGAGGGAATGGCTGGCGGCGGAGCCGCGCACGGCGGCGCACTTTCCCGGCAGCCGTCTTTCGCATCGGCGTGCAAACGAACGACGGCCGAAAGCTGAGCTTTTTCTGACCATCGTCACTTGCGCCATGCCGTCCGATTCGCGTATGAGGCGCATCCTTCTCCTTCTACAACCTTTCCTTCGAGAACCGATCGCCGATGTCCCACGCCACAATCGACGCCAACAAGGCGCTCGTGCTCGCGCATTACGACGCCGTGACCAATCGCCACGATCCCGAGGCGATCCGCGCGCAGCTGGCGCCCGACTTCTTCGACCATGCGGCGGGCAAGCGGCTGAGCGCCGAGGACGTGATCGCGCATTCGGCCGCGATGCACGAGACCTTCGCCGACCTGTCGGCGGTGGCGGAATGCCTGGTGGCCGAGCGCGACATCGTCGCCGGCCGCTTCGTCTGGCGCGGCCGGCACCGCAGCCCGTGGCGCGGCATTCAGCCAACCGGCCGCCACGTCGAATTCCGCGGCATGACGTTCTGGCGGATTCAGGACGGCAGGATTTCCGAGCGCTGGGCGGAAATCGATTTCGTCGGGTTGGAGCGGCAGCTCAGGGATTGAGGGAAATCTGCACGACTCCGCCGCGCTGCGGCCGTGATCCTCTGCTACAGATCATCGCTGCCGCCTTACTGCTTCATATTTGCGCGAGGATAAACGCATAGACTTCTTTGCACCATTGAGGTGGCAATAAAATTGGGGAGGGTGAAAATCACTAACTGCCTTACGAATGCCTTCCAGTGAAAGAGTCGGTTGCATCACCATTACATCGCTTAGAACTAAACCGTACGCGACGTCGCGTGCGTGGAAATACTCCTCGAATTCCTCTCGTGAGATCGCTGTTTGGTTGCCGAGCGATCGCCAAATCTGCGTCGGAGACCCGCTCGCTATTCTGACTAGATTTGCATAACCGCATATTGCCGCAGTTGGCGCTGTGGCATAAATCCAAACCCGAGTGCCTTCGGCAATCTTCAGTCGGCGTCTCCGAAGCTCGACAGTCTTCTTCCCATGAAAAAGATTGTCCGCATGCTGAGGTTTCAAGGATATTAGGATATCTCTTGCTTCATTCATCGGAATAGCCTGCATCGACAATTGCAGCTAGTTGTTCGTCCGTGATCGGCGTGGCCGAAACAAGGTTGGTTTTGGTCACGCAGCCCATCTGCCGCAGCGCTTCAAACGAGACCGGGTTTCGTAGAGCGACAAGATTGTCGAAGGTGGTAGCAAGCACACGGCTGGACTTTGTCAGTATCTCAATATCATCGACGACGCCGCCTCTCTGAAGAAGCTCTGGCGCTCCTCTAGAGGGAATTGAGGTCGAGTCCACAATCCTACCAAGAGCAACAATCGCTCCCCGTCCGCCGCCACGTTTAGACTCGTAGAAGGCAAGTGCCGCTCCCCGAATCATAGCACGTGAGGCCCTGATCGTGTTGAAGTATGTTCGCCGCGTAAGAAAGTGAGCCTCAGGAACCTCCAGGAACGAGAATTGCCGATCGGTCCCTAAGAGGTCAGCCGCGTAGGATCGCGTTATCGGGACTATGACGTCGTTTCGCTTCGGCAAAGCCAGCAGGGTCGGCGAAAGCAACGCCTCAAAGTCATAGAGTTGAACGGCGCGTGCATCTCCGTTAGATGCAATTCTAATATCTGGTTTATCGTACCTCGGGCATTCTTTCTGGACGCTTAGCCCGGCGAGTCTCTCAACAGAGAGACGAACTCTGTTCCAATTGGCTTTTGTGACAGGCTGTCCCAAAGCCATCTTTGCAAGCTCACTGCGCCCGCTGACGTGTTGGAATCCCTGACCGATGGCGATCCTGCGCGTGATCGGATGAGTCGGAATATCAATCATCAGCATTCTGCACGGAGCTTTGGCCGAACAATAGCGTACCTGATCGGAGATGAGGTAATCCGCGACAGTCGATGAAAATGGATGCTCTTGGCGTACGCATACGACGCTGCGAGACGGGTGATCGAGCGCGCTCGAGACCCGCATGATGGCAACGCCTATGATTCCATCCTCGTCAAGAACCGCTAGCTGGCGACATTCCGCGCTAGCTATTTCTGGCTCCAGGGAAATGCCTTCACTCGCGACGAACGCGACTAGGTCTGATAGGGACACCGCGGTAATGCGGAAGTTCTTTGTGGTGCGTGCTGATTGAGTTTGGCCAGCCTCCGGCAAATCGAGAAGTTCTGCGAACTCCGCTAGTCCAATTACGTCCAGTCCAAAATCCTGCATCAGAGTGTCGCGAGCGTCGAGCACTTTGGTATCGCTCGTTATGTAACCATGCGCACCTGCTGCAACAGCGTGAGCTAAGTGGAGCGCATCCGACACGTCGGTCGACTTGAGCTTCTGCTGTGCAAATCTCTCCGGAAAAACTTTTGGGGCAATGAGGTCTGCGAGACTAGTAATCTTTGATTTTTCTTGAGGCGGTAGGAGCGGGAGACGCTTAGCAAACGAAAGAACGGGGTCCCGGGACTGGTCGGACGATGTTCGACGAAGCTCGGACGTAAACTCTTGACTGACGGCCAGTCTGATTTGATGGTCTAAGGCAGCCTCAATGATAGTCCCTGCATCCTCTGATCGGCGTCGATTCCTGACTACGTCAAAGAAAACATTTAGATCAATTGCGTAAAGCGGAATGCTTGAGGAGCGCTTTTTCAGTTGAAATAGTTCAGAGGTTTCTAGCGCAACAGTGCCCAGCATATAGGACATGAGACTGGGAGTATCGAGCTGAAGTATCCGAACGTTGATCGTCCGGTTCCGGCTTTTTCCTCCAGTCTTTAGACGAGACGAAAGAAAGCCGTGTCGTTCGTAGAATCGGTTGGCTTCGACCAGATCGGTGGCGACGTTGGCCACAACGTTTAGGTAAGACTCTTTCTCGCCTTGGGCCACTAGAGCTCGCAACAACCTACTTGCGTGTTGTTGACGCCTGTATTGTGGTAACACCACAATTTGCCGCACTCGGAGGATTGGAAAGATTCCACCAAAGAGCAGGTGCCCGACATAGGAGACTTTGTCTCCGTCTTGGGAGACGAGCAGAATGAGCTTTTTCTGTCTCGCAGCTTCCGCGTAAGCCGGCTCGGGAAGAAAACCAAGTGCGCCACGCTCGCTATCTGCCTGCTTGCGGATCGAATCCAGAAAGGGAAGGATATCGATAAAATCACGTCGGATAAAAAACTGTTCAGCCATTTCCTCTACCCTACGTTGAGATGTTATCCACCTCCCAAGATTTGGCAAGTGGTTGAGGACTGAGGACGATTGACTTCAATAGGCTCGTATGAACTCCTCGATGCATGCTAAAAATCGTTAGATTTCGATTTTAGGTAACCGGTGAAGGGGGCAAGTCGAAATGTATCGATTCCGAGTGGCTCTATTGCTAACTTTGGCTTTTGCCACCCCCTCATACGCCGCCCGTTGCGGCGGCAGTTTTCCCGGCTTCGTCCAGTCGTTCTCGCAGGAGGCGGCGAGGGCCGGCATCCAGCAGGATGTGATCTCGGCGGCGCTCGGCGGGGTGCAGCAGGATGGCGGGGTGCTCGCCTTCGACCGGCGGCAGCGCTACACCTTCAACAAGACCTTTGAGCAGTATGTCGCAACCCGGGTCGGGCCCGGGCGCATCAATGGCGGCCGCGCGATGCTGCAGCGGCACGCCGCGCTGCTCTCGAAGATCGAGCAGCAGTATGGCGTGCCGCGCCAGATCCTGGTCGCGATCTGGGGGCTGGAGACCGATTTCGGCAAGGGCGACATGGGCAAGCTGCCGGTGTTTCGCGTGCTCGCCACGCTGGCGCATGATTGCCGCCGCACCGACCTGTTCCAGGGCGAACTGCTCGCCGCGCTCAAGATCGTGCAGCGCGGCGATCTCCGTCTGAACGACATGATCGGCGCCTATGCCGGCGAGATCGGCCAGACCCAGTTCCTGCCGTCGTCCTACATCAAGTACGGCGTCGATTTCGACGGCGACGGCCATGTCGACCTGCGCCACTCGGTCGCCGACGTGCTGGCCTCGACCGCGAACCTCCTGCACACCAGCGGCTTCAAGATGGGTGCGCCCTATGGCGAGGGCACCGCGAATTTCGAGGCGATGCGCGAGTGGAACAGGGCGGTGATCTATCGCAAGACCATCGGGTATTTTGCCGATCAGCTCGTGGGGCGGTGAGGGCGCGGCGCCTCTGCCGCGTCGTCATTGCGAGCGAAGCGAAGCAATCCATCTTTCAGCACATGCGGGACGATGGATTGCTTCGTCGCTTCGCTCCTCGCAATGACGACCGGGGGATGGCATGGAAACCATCGGCAGCCAAAAGATCTGGTCGTTCTTCGACCGCAGGGGATGCCAGGTCGCGAAGAACGCGGCGGTGCGGGAGGGGCCGGGCCATCGCGTCTCCTCCTATCTCGAGCTCGCCACCAAGATCGCCGAGCTGCAATTCCTCAACCGCGACCATGTGCTGCTGTTTCGCGGCCAGGGCGCCGACTACAGGAACATCAAGCGCAACTCGTCGCTGAAGCCGACGTTGTTTCGCGGCGGCCGCGGCAATCCCGATCAGGCGACGTTGGTCGGGCGGTTCGATGCGCTGCAACGCGCCGAGCGGATCCTGATCACCGAATACGCCAGGGAAAAGCTGCTCGGGCTCGAGCGGTTGAAGCGGCATCGCATCCTGCGCTGGTCGATCCTGCAGCATTACGAGGTCTGCACCACGCCGCTGCTCGACGTCACCCATTCGATCCGGATCGCCGCCTCCTTTGCCTCGCTGGCGGAGACCGGAACCGCCTTCCTCTATGTGCTCGGCGTGCCGAATCTGAGCGGCGCGATCACCGCGAGCGCCGAGGCCGGCCTGCAGATCGTGCGGCTCGCCAGCGTCTGCCCGCCGTCGGCGGTGCGCCCGCACATCCAGGAGGGCTATCTGCTCGGCGAGTATCCGGAGATGTCCGGCACCGAGCAGAAGGAAAACTACTTTCCCTATGAGATGGATTTCGGCCGCCGGCTGGTCGCAAAATTCTCGTTCGCGCCGGCGTCGTTCTGGAAGAACGACAATTTCCCGCAGGTGGCGAAAAGCGCGCTCTATCCGTCGGAGAAAAGCGATCCGCTGTTCCGGCTGGCGCTCGGGGTGAAGAGGCAGCTCGGCGGGTAATCTCGTGTCGCGATGACGCGCAGGCGTGACTCGCAGGCATATGTATGACCCGCGGGCCGTGCAACATCCTCCGTGTCGTCCCGGGCTTGACCCGGGACCCATAACCACAAATTTCGGCCGTTCATGACGTTGTGGCCCCAGCGTGTCTCACCAACTCAATCCTGTGGTTATGGGTCCCGGCTTTCGCCGGGACGACGGGTGTATGCGCGTCTGCACCACAGGCCTCATGTCGCGCATCGTGCATTCGCTCACTGCTCGCGCAACATCCTCAGTGTCGTCCCGGGCTTGACCCGGGACCCATAACCGCAAATGGCGGTTGTTGCACGACGTTGTGGCCCCGGCGTGCTCAACAACCCGATCCTGTGGTTATGGGTCCCGGCCTTCGCCGGGACGACGGGTGTATGCGCGTCTGCGCCACAGGGCCTCATGTCGCGGCGTCGAGCGTTGGCTCGCTGCTCGTGCAACATCCTCGGTGTCGTCCCGGGCTTGACCCGGGACCCATAACCACAAATGTCGGTTGTTGCACGACGCTGCGGCCCCAGCGTGCTCAACAACCCGATCCTGTGGTTATGGGGCTCGGCTTTCGCCGGGACGACGCCGGTTGAGGTGCGCGGGTTACCCGTGCCATCGCGCTACTGACTCGCCCTCGCGGCATCGCGCGCCATCCGCCTGGCCGCCGTCTTCTCCATCATCCGTTGCATCGTTTTCCAGTATGTCGCCGGGCGGAAGCGTTGCAGCAGATCCATGAAGTATGCGTCCTTGCCGATCAGGATGCGCGGCTGGTTCTTCTCGATGCCGGCGATGATGCGCTGCGCGGCCGCGGTCGGCGTGGTCCTGGCCAGCGCGTCGAAGCGCTCGATCGATTCGGCGCGGCGGGCATTGTCGGTGACGCCGGTGCCGGCGCGCGAGTTGCGCGCGATGCTGGTGGCGACGCCGCCGGGATGCACGACGGACAGACGCACCGGGCTGTTCGCCACCGCAAGCTCGTGGCGCAGGCTTTCCGAGAAGCCGCGCACCGCGAACTTGGCCGCGCAATAGGCGCTCTGGCCGGGCGGGGCGATGATGCCGAAGATCGAGGAGACGTTGACGATATGCGCCTCGCGCTGCCGCGAAAGCTGCGGCAGGAAGGCGCGGGTGCCGTGCACCACGCCCCAGAAATTGATGTTGAACAGCCACTCCATCTGCGCCTGATCGAACTCGCCGAACTCGCCGAGCAGCGCGACGCCGGCATTGTTGACGACGATGTTGAGCGAGGGATGCGCTGTAACGGCGGCCTCCGCGAACGCCGTGATCTGGTCCGGCTCGCTGACGTCGAGGCGGTGCACGGTGACCTTGCGCGGGCTCGCTTTCGCGATCTCCGCGGCGGCGGCCTGCAGGCCGGCCTCGTCGCGGTCGGCGATCGCCAGATCGCAGCCGCGCAGCGCCAGTTCATGCGCGAGCGCGCGGCCGATGCCGCTGGCGGCTCCGGTCACGGCAGCGGCGGATCCAGAGATCGCGGTCATGTCAGGTGAGCTCCATCTCAAACGGGGGTAGTGGTTGCCAAGCGGGGAACACGGCGTTTCCACGCTTTTCTCAAATTGGAACTGAACCATCCAGTGATTTTAGGCATTTAATCTATGTTACGCGCTCGAACCGAAGCATTCAAACCAAGGGAGCCACACCCATGGGACAGTCAAAGCCCTATCGTGCGAAGGCCCTGGTTGTTGAGGACGACCCGATGCAGCGCGAGATGATCGGGCTGCTGCTGGAGGAAAGCGAATTCGACGTCATCGCCTGCGAGAGCGCCGAAGCCGCCGAGCTGGTGCTGCAGGGCAACGGCGAGAACGTCGTGCTGATGATGACCGACGTCGAATTGGCCGGACACATGACCGGCGTCGAGCTCGCTTATGTCGCGAAGAAATACAGACCCGATCTCGACGTGATCGTCACCTCGGGCAAGCCGCTGCGGCAGCGCCTGCCCGAAGGGGCCTTGTTCTGGGCCAAGCCCTGGGCACCGCTGGACGTGATCCGGGTCGCCGAGATGAAGGCGTCGGAGCTTTCGCATCGCGGATGGCGCAGGTCGTCATGACGGGGTGTCGGCGCGGGCGCCGGGCGGAGGCCCGGCAGCCGCTTCCGCCGTCCCCGTCGCCGTGATATTGGCGGACGATGTCCCGCCCGCCTGTCCCGCCCGCCGAGGATGTGAAGTGACTTGGTCCTTTCTGCTGACGTCGCTGATCGTGGTGGCCTCGCCCGGCACCGGCGTGCTCTATACGCTGGCGGTGGCGCTGACCCGGGGAGCGCGGGCGAGCGTCGCGGCGGCGTTCGGCTGCACGCTCGGGATCGTGCCGCAGATGATCGCGGCGATGCTCGGGCTTGCCGCCATCCTGCACACCAGCGCCGTGGCGTTCGCGGCGCTGAAATGGGGCGGCGTCGTCTATCTGCTCTACATGGCCTGGCAGGCACTGCGCGAGCGCGGCGCCCTCGCCGTCGACACCGAGATCAAGCCGCGCTCGCGCCGGCGGGTGATCGTGACCGCCATCCTGATCAACATCCTCAACCCGAAGCTGTCGATCTTCTTCCTGGCCTTCCTGCCGCAGTTCATCGCGGTCGACGAGCCGCATCCGCTGGCGCGGATGGTCGAACTCAGCGGCGTCTTCATGGCGATGACCTTTGCGGTGTTCGCGGTCTACGGGCTGTTCGCCGCCTCGGTGCGCGACCGCGTCATCACCCGGCCGAAGGTGATGGCTTGGCTGCGGCGAAGCTTTGCCGCCGGCTTTGCCCTGCTCGGCGCCAGGCTCGCCTTGGCGGAGCGCTGACGTCGCGCCCTGACGCAGGCAATAAAAAAGCAGGCGTTGCGCCTGCTGCCTTGTGCCCCGACAGTTCGGGGCCGATCGATGTAGGGCTGGTGAATTCGAGGTTGCTGTCGCTGCGACCGGTTGTCCCGATCCGGGTGCCCGGGCAGGGCAAGGGCCGCTACCCGGGCTGGAATTCGTTACTTCTTGGCGGCCTTCTTCTTGGTGGCCTTTTTCGCCTTCGCCTTCTTCGCCTTCTTCGCTTTCTTAGCCATAGTATCCTCTCAGGGTTTCATGGATTGAACGCGACTCCGAGGCATGCTTGGCGGAGGGCCAGCCTCGCAACATCCTCGATATCAAACTCAGCAGATTCGGAGGCTGCTGCCGCGTGCTGTCACGGCGCCGTCATCGTGTTATCCACAGCTGTTACGTGTTTTCGCCAGTTTTTTCGCAAAGCGCGGGCATGTCGCGCGTCGCGTCGTCGTCGCATCCGTCATGCTTAACGATGCGCAAACGGCGGATGCGCAGATCTTCATCAATTCAAAACCACAGCACGGATTGCCACGTCGCGGGTGACGCTCCGTTAAGTGGCGCGGCCGCATGCTCTTCCGTAAGACAACGGGGATTGTCATTGGAGGAAACGCCCGGGGGGGCGGACGATCATTTCAGGAGAGGCGAGGCCGATACGGGTCTCGAACAGGGGCGATGTTGAGCGTTCCGACGCTTTGGACGGTATTCATTATCAATTTTCTCGCGCTCGGGCTGATCTGGGCCTATGTCGCGCGCAGCTATCCTGCTTTCGGCGCGGCGCGGTTCTGGACCGCATCCGCCTTGGTCGCCTCCGCCGGCGCCACCTGCGCGATGCTTCGCGTGATGCTGACGGACTCGCTGCTGCCGCTGCTTGCGGCGGGGACCTTGATGGTGTTCGCCGCCGGCCTTGCCGCGATGGGCATCGAGCGGTTCTACGACAAGCCCGCGACCTGGCGCGCCACCCTGCTGACCACGGCGCTGGCCTTCGCCGGTCTCGGCACCTTCATCTTCGCCTATGACAGCATGCCGATGCGCATCCTGCTCTACACCGTCGCACAGGTCACGCCGTTCGCGCTGACGCTGAAGCTGTTGCTGTCGTCCGAGAACGGCCGCGTCAGCCCCGGTGCCCGGCTCGCCGGCATCGTCGCCTCCGTGCTGATCGGCATCTACGCGCTGCGCGCCGTCGGCGCGCTGCTGCAGGCCGGCGAGTTCTCCTTCGTCCGCTTCTCCGCGGGCCAGTCGCTGGTGATCCTGCTGATGGTGTTCCTGTCGATGGCGCTCAATTTCGGCTTCCTGCTGATGGCGATCGACCGGCTGCGCAACGAGGTCGCCGACCTCGCGCTGCTCGACGATCTCACCGGCGTCGGCAACCGCCGCCATCTCTTGCAGCGGCTGACCGAGGAATGCGCGCGCTCCGACCGCAACGGCGAGGCGTTCGCGCTGCTGGTGATCGACCTCGACGGCTTCAAGGGCATCAACGACACCCATGGCCACGCCGCCGGCGACGCCTGCTTGCAGCACTTCACGCTGATGGCGCAGACGCGGCTCCGCCCGGGCGACATGCTGGCCCGCACCGGCGGCGACGAGTTCTGCATCGTGCTGCCGTCCTCGACCCTGCGCGAGGGCGCGATGATCGCGCGCCGCGTGCTCGAGGTCTGCCGCGCCGATGCCGAGCAGTGCACCGGCAAGGACATCCCGATCGCGGTCTCGATCGGTGTCGCGCAATGGACCCGCGAGATCGGCCTGCATCCCGACCGCCTGGTTGCCGCCGCCGACCACGCGCTTTACGACGCCAAGAAGGGCGGCAAGAACGGCTACGCGACCTACGAGCCGAAGGCGCCGGAGATGGCCGATCCGCTGGAGGCGAGCCTGCGCAAGCGCGCCTGAGCGTGCCAGGGCCCGTACTCGTTCCGCGGTCGCAATCCAACGATCGCTATTGCGCCAACTCGGACAATGAAGCCTGCGCGCGGCGCTCGAAGATGACCGCACCCTGGCGCTTGGCGATCTCGGCAGCGGTTGCGAAGGCCGATCGTGCCTCCGTCTTGTTGCCGCGGTCGAGCGCCAGCAGGCATGCGCCGCGCAAGCGGTAGATTTCGGGTAGGTAGATGCCGATGCCGGCCTCGTCGATACCTGCGATCGCGCGGTCGAGATGACCGAGCGCGTCCGCGGGGCCCGCGGAAAGCAGAACTTCAGCTGCGAGGCCGAGATAATATTGCGGCAGCGGACCGGCTGCGGTGGCGATCTCGGCATCGATCAGCCGCACGGCATCCGCGGCGCCTGCACCACTTGCGGTGGCCCACCCGGCCAGGATGAGGCTGCTGGCGCGCCATGGCGGCAGGGCGAACTTCTCGGCCAGCGCTGCCGCGCGATGTGCCACAGCGTAAGTCGCTTCGCGGTCTCCCCCGAGCTGATAGCCTATACCGACATTGTGCAGCCCGTGCGCGAGACTGTTCGGGTGATCGAGCATTTCGGCCAGCGCAATGCCTTGTGTGAAATGCGGCTTTGCCTGTTGTTCGTCTCCCGATAGCCGCCGTGAATTGCCGCACTGGATATGAGCGCAGACGGCGGGATCGTGACCTCCAAACGCGTGCGCAAGATGGCGATGCTGGGTCATGTCGTAAAGCGCGATGACGTGCTGGCAGCCCTCTAGCGCGCCGCCGACGTCGCCACGAAAATATGCCGTTGAAAACTGGCAATGATAGGCTTCCAGCAACAACTCGCGATCGCCTGACTGTTGCGCGAGCGACACCAGCTCGCCGGCGCGGTCGCGCGCGAGGGCCGTTTTGCGCCTGAGGTTGCGTTGATCCAGAGGCCCCATTTGGCCTGGAAGGAAGCGGTGCTGTCGCCGATCTGCTCGCCGATCTCGCCAGCCTTGGTATAGGCTGCTTCGGCCTCGGCGCTTTGCATGCCGTGGGCGACCACCGACGCCGCGCCGAGCTTGAGCCAGAACTCCACTTGCCGGCGCAGGCCGTCTTGCGCCGGCATGGTTTCGGCGAGCTTGAGACCCGCCGTGAAATGCGCGATCGCCTCCACATAGGCCGAGCGGCTCACGGCCTGGTTGCCGGCGCGCATGCGGTAATCGCAAGCGAGAGCGAGCTGCTCCGCTTCGCCGAAATGATAGGCCAGCAACTCCGGTTCCTTGGCAGCGACATCGCCAAAACGCTCCAGCGCGAAACCGACGCGCCCGTGCCATTCTCGGCGGCGCATCAGCAACAGGCTTTCGTAGGCGGCGTCGCGCACCAGCGCGTGCTTGAAGTTGAAGCTCCGCTCGAGGCCACGCTCCTCAGGAAACACAATTCCCGCGGCAACCAGCTTTGCCAGCATGTCTTCCAGTTCGTCGTTGTCCTTGCCTGCTACCGCTTCCAGCAAGGCAAAGGTAAATTGCCGGCCGATCACCGCGGCAATTTGGGCCACCTCGCGGGCGCCGCCGAGACGGTCGAGGCGGGCCATTAGGGAGTCCTTCAGCGTCGCCGGCACCGAATCCTCGCCCGCCGATTCCATCACGCTTCGGGTCAGCTCTTCGACGAACAGCGGCACGCCATCAGTCTTGGCGATGATCGCGGCGATCGTGTCCGCCGTCAGTCCATGCGGCGGCGACGCTTGCGACCACCTGCACGCATTCGGGGCGGCCAAGGCGTCCGAGCGTGATCAGCGTGGCGTGTGGCCTTGACAACCAGGGCGGCGTGAAATCCGGTCGCGCCGACACAACGACAAGAAGCCGCGCGCGGGCGATGCTGTCGGCCAATCGCGTCATCAGTTCGATCGTGGTCGCATCGATCCAGTGCGCATCTTCCAGCACGGTCAGCACCGGATCGCTGTCGCTGGTCCGCGTCATGATCTCGACGATCAGCGCCAGCGTCGCGGCCTTGCGCTGCGCCGGCGACGCGGCGGGAGCCGCCTCAGCCAGCGGGATCGACAACAGCTCGGCCAACAGCGGCAGCGCAGCCGGATCGGCGACGTGCCGCGCGCCAAGAAGCGCGCGGAGTTTCTCGGTACGCACATCGGACGGGTCGGCAGGCGCGAGGCCCGCGACCCGGTTGAGATACTGGATCACAGGGTAGAGCGCGCTATCGCTGTGATAGGGAGAGCATTGCAGATTGATGCGCGCATGAGCGTCGGCCGCAAGCTCTTGCTGTAGCGCCTCGATCACGCGCGATTTGCCGATTCCGGCTTCGCCGGTCACGGTCACGATCTGGCCGTCGCCCTGCCGCGCCAGATGCCAGCGTTCGCGCAGCAGTCCCATTTCATGGGCTCGGCCGACCAGCGGCAGGCGTCTCGCTCGGATCGCGGCAAATCGGCTTTCGACCGAGGCCTCGCCGCACACGCGCCAAGCTGGTACCGGTCGGGAGAAGCCCTTGAGCTCGTGCTCGCCGGTATGGGTGAGTTCGAATAGGCCGCCCAACAATTTCTGGGTGGACTCGCTGATAAGGATGCAGTCTGCACTGGCCAGCGCCTGCAGCCTCGCCGCGAGGTTGGGTGTTTCACCGACGATGGTCCGCTCCTGCGCCGAGCCGGTGCCGATGATTTCGCCGACCACGACAAGACCAGTGGCGATGCCGATCCGGGTCTGCACGCGTGTGCCGTCGGGCAGTTCGATTGCGCCGACTTCCGACAGAATTCCAATCGCGGCGCGAACGGCACGTTCCGCCGCATCCTCGAAGGCGCGGGGAAAACCGAAATAGGCCAACACACCATCGCCCATGAACTTGGCGACAAATCCACCGTAACGGCCGATCGCACCGGCCACCGCGTCCTGGTATCGCCGGATCAGGCCGCCGAGCAGCTCCGGATCGATCTTCGCTGAGAGTGCCGTGGAGCCGACCATATCGGCGAACATCACCGATACCTGCGGCCGCTCGGCGTCGCCAGAGCCGGGCGCGCCAGCCGCGGACGAAGCTTTGCCGGGCGAAGGAGCCTTGTCCTGGCCGGAAATCGGGCTTGCTGCGATATTACGGCCCGCGATCGCCTTCAAAAGCCGGCGGCGATTGCCCAGTGAGAGGCCCAATTGCTCGAGATCATGGTCATCGAGGTCGGGCAGGATGTCGAGGTCGATGTCATTCGCCTCAAACGCGTCGGCATATTGCTCGAGATTCCGCCCACGCAACCAGTCGCGCAGATCGCTCATGCCGTCGATTCCCCCACCCGGCGCTACTAAAGGTAGATTGGCACATCTACCTGACCGTGGGATACAGGACTTTGGGCGCGGGATTTCGAGCAGCAGAGGGAAGCTCCGCCCGGGGGTCATTTTCGACAGATGCGGCGGCGGATTTGGGCTAGCCCTAACGAGGAACGACACCGGATCTCCGTGATGATGCCTCGCCTGCTCGCCGCGCTCCTTGCGCTGGTCCTGTCCTCCGCCGTATCAGCCCAAACCCCCGATCTCGCGGCCATTGCGCGATCGCAAGGCACGCCCGAGATTCCCGGCTTGAAGATGATCTGGCTGTCGCCCTGGGGCGACGTCGCCAAATCGCATCCCTGGCGCAACATCATCGTGCACCAGACCGAGGGGCCGCAGGGCTCGGCGCGATACGGCGCCGAGGCGCAGCACAAGAACCCGACCCGGCGCGGCGTCATGGTCTGGGTCGAAACCGACGGCACGGTCTACTGGTCGGTCGCCGACAATCTCGTTCCGACCCACACCGACGGCGCCGATCGCAATGACAACAAATACATCGACAACAGCAAGACCTATCGCCAGGTGAACAAGGACACCTCGATCGGCGTCGAGTTCGCCGGCAATTACCCCGACGTCACGACCGGCCCGACCGACGCGCAGGTCGCGGCCTGGCGGGTGCTGGTGAAGCTGCTGCGCGCGCGTTACGGCATTCCGGCGGAGCGCGTCTACGCGCACAACTGGATCGACTTCAAGGACGCCCGCTACTGCGAGGGCTGCGCGCTCGCGACCATGGCGCGGCAATGGGGCGAGTAGGGCGCGTACTCCATTAAAAGCCGGGACGCCCGCTTGCGCGGACGAAGCGGACGCCCGATCCGACCTCAGGGATATCGCCTTCTGCCCCTCATCGGAAATCGGTGGGCCCAATCCGGCCGTCTACCGCTGACAATTATCGGAGCCATTCGCCGGATCGGATGCCTCGCGGGTCAATGTCTCGGTGCGAGGCGACGTAGTCGATCTCTCCGCGCGTGGTGCCGATGTCCATCAGCTCCGCGTCGCTTAGGTTGGACAGGGTGGCGCGCAATTCCTGGCGTTCGCGGCGCTCCCGAAAGGCATCCCAATATTTCCAGATGAAGCTGGAGACATGCCGGGTCGATACGGATGTCCGTTCCAGCCACGTTGTACCGTGCGTCGAGCTCATCGCGTAGTCTCCATGGGGTGGTGTTTTCTTCCACGGCTTTAGCGCTCCCCTGTTGCCACTATGGTGTCAGGAGCCGTCATCGCCGGCATGAGGATGTCGCGAGAGCGGCGGGGATGCTTGACCGGCGGCTTACATTTTCCTCACCTGCAGCTTATTCTTGCGATTTCCCGCCGGCCCAAGGCGCTGCCCGGTTATCGGGGGCTCTCATCCGAGGGGATTCCAGGGGGATTCGCATCTTGCGCTATCTCTTCGAGGATTACGCATTCGACCTCGACCGGCGCGAGTTGTATCGCGGGGCGGACGTCGTCCGCATCGCCCCGCAGGTGTTCGATCTGCTCGATTATCTGATCCGCAACAGGGAGCGCGTCGTCAGCAAGGACGACCTGATCAATGCCGTTTGGAATGGGCGCAGCGTTTCGGATGCGGCACTGACGACCCGGCTGAATGTCGCCCGAAGCGCAATCGGCGATTCCGGGGAGGAACAGCGACTGATCAAGACGTTACCACGCAAGGGATTCCGTTTCGTCGGACAGGTGCAGGAGGCGCGAGAGGTTGCAGGTCCGGATCCGGCCGATACGCCCGAGAGCGCCCCTGCGGTACCCGACAAGCCCTCCATCGCCGTGCTGCCGTTCGCGAACATGTCTGGCGATCCCGAGCAGGAGTACTTCGCGGACGGGATGGTTGAGGAGATCACGACTGCGCTTTCGCGGTTCAAATGGCTGTTCGTGATCGCGCGCAATTCGAGTTTCACCTTCAAGGGCAAAGCCGTCGACATCAAGGACGTCGGGCGCAGGCTTGGGGTCCGCTATGTCCTCGAGGGAGCCGTGCGCAAGGCGTCGGGGAAAGTCCGCATCACGTGCCAGTTGATTGAAGCGGCCACGGGCGCACACATCTGGGCGGACAGGTTCGAGCGTGACCTGACGGACGTTTTCGCGCTGCAGGACGACATCACGCTCGCTGTTGTCTCGGCTGTTCAGCCAGAGTTGTTTCAAGCAGAAATCGCAATGGCGTCGCGGCGGCGACCGGAAGACCTCACCGCATATGATCTTTATCTCCGGGCAACACAGCAAGCCGTCCGATCGACCCGCGAAAGTCTGGCCGAGGCACTCCGACTGGTGCAGCGCGCCCTGGAGCTTGACCCTGGGTTTGCTGCTGCGGCAGCTTTGGCAGGTGCCTGTTATTTGGAAAACGTGCTCAGGAGCTATGCGATCGACCAACAATTCGAACGCGAGGCGGCCCTTCGGCTTATGCGCCTGGCATTGAGCCTCGACGATCATGATCCAGGCACGTTGGCAACTGCCGCATTGATCTCGGCTCTTTTGGTCGGCGATTGCGAGGCTGAGATTGAGATGGCCGATCGGGCGGTCGCGCTCAACCCGAATTCATATAACACATGGAACCGCAGAGGCTGGGTCTATAAGATTGCGGGGCAGCCGGAGGAAGCGATCCGGAGCCTCGAACGCGCCATGCGAATGAGCCCGGTGGACCCGCTCCAATTCACAGCGTTAACCGGGATGGGATTTGCCCTTATTGAGCTTCGTCGCTTTGACGAGGCCATCGTTGCAGGGAAGAAAGCCCTGCGTCAGAACCCTTCCTATCCAGGCGCATACCGCTGCCTCGCGTCTGCTTTCGCTCATCTCGGACGGGACGCTGAGGCCCGTGAAGCGGCAGCCGGTGTGCTTGAGCTCGATCCCACTTTCACAATATCGGCGTGGATCGCTCGGAGCCGGCTATCAATAAATGCGAAGCTGATGATCGAGGGTTTTCGCAAAGCGGGGTTGCCCGAATGAGCCGCGCTCCTCCGCATCGACAGGCTGATCTATGGGGCGCGATTTGCCGCGGCGCATCTCCGGAACCACCGATCGAATGTGGACGACGGGTGTTGCAGAACAAGGGCCGGCGTTAACGACGCTTGGCGATTTCCACCCTGAGCGAAATCGCTTCGAGGCTTGTTAAAATTTGCCGGGTACCTCTTCCAGGCTTGGGATCAGGGGAGAGGTATGGGCAAGCGGGCCAAACGTGGAAAGATCGAAACGCTCACCCTGCCGGTCGCCGGAAGAGTTGTAGTTGGCGTCGTGGCCGCTGCCGCATTGGGGTACAGCTTGCTGTGGCGGCCGGCGAGCGTTCAACCAATACGGAAGCAAGCCGCGCACCAGGTGCCGGCGCCATCTAGTCCGACGCCGTCGACTCCCATTCACGTAGCGGCGCCGGTTCAGGCTCCAGCGCCAGCTCCGGTTCCAATCCCGGTCCCCGCACCCCGGATCGAAACACCAAAAGCCGCTGACGCTCCCGGAAGATTTGTTCGGCAGGTGGTTGACTACGTCAGTCACCAGCCGCCGGGCACCGTCGTCATCGATACCGGAAACACATTCCTCTATCTCGTTCTGAACGGCGGGCAGGCGATGCGCTACGGCATCGGTGTTGGCCGCGAAGGTTTCACATGGTCCGGTGAACAGGTCGTGGCCCGCAAGACGGAATGGCCGGATTGGCGTCCGCCGGCAGAGATGCTTTCGCGCCAGCCTTATCTGCCGCGGTTTATGGCAGGCGGTCCTGGTAATCCGCTCGGCGCCCGGGCGATGTATCTGGGCGATACCGAATATCGCATTCACGGCACCAACAAGCCCGATACGATCGGGAAGCGGGTTTCGTCCGGCTGCATCCGGCTGACCAATGACGACGTCACGGACCTTTATGATCGGGTGAAGGTCGGAGCGAAAGTGATCGTGCTTCCGGCACAAGCTGCCCATCGACCATCCCAAAGCGCGCCGCCCGACGCCGCCCTCTCATCGCCGGAACCGGCGTCGCCGTCGAGCCGGCCCTCGGCAGTCAACGCACAACCGCAGTCATCCCGACCGAAGATGGCCGACGCCCAGTAGCTCAAGGCAGGACTTGCGTGGGTCTTGTTCGATGATCGCTCCGAGTCTGAGCCGTAAGCTTCGAAGTCGATAATGCGGAATGCGACAGTTGCGGCACTAATATGCGAGTTTCTATTGCCGCCCGGTTTAGCCACCACGGGCGGCTTTTGACCCGATGCGGACTCCCGGCCAACTGCCATGTTCCCGAATTGGTCTGGTATCACCATCCGTTCTGACGGGACGGTTGAGTGCTGTCCGTCTTAGGCACCGGCGCAGGGCGCAACGCACATAAAATAGGGGCCGCCAACGCAAGCGACCCCTGCCGGATAACCAAAAAATGATCTTTATGAAATAGCCCGGGATTAGGACCCTAGGCCCCTTCTGCTTCAAAGCAGATTTCGTAGAAACACGGTGACAAAAAACGGCCCCAGCGCGTTGGAACGAACACTGGGGCCGCCTCACCGCGCCGTCTCTGGAGAATTGCAGATTATGACAGGCCTGTCTCTCCGGTGTTTCACCGTCCGTCCCAATTGGCCGGAGCTTAGTTCGAATTTCCGAGGGGCCTGTTCTGAATTAACCCATAGCAAATGTTGCCGTCTGCCAAAGTTCTCTCAATCCACAGCGCAGGGGTGTTACCGCGGTTCTCCATGGGTGAACAGAATTTCCCTAGTTAAGTCCGGAACGGACTTAACTCCGGTCTGTTGGGTCAGCGTGATCGGTGGAGATCATGCGATGCTCAAAACAGAAGAAGCTATCCGTCGCTGCAAGTGCGGCCGAGAGCTGACCAACCTCCGCAGCTTTCCTGACGCGCAGACTGGAACTCGCTTCCTGACGCAGCGCTGCGAGGCCTGCGGAGAGGTCAGCATTATCCTGTTTGAGGAAAAGGGAGCGGCGTCGGAATGAACCGCGCCGGCCACCTCAGTTGGCGGGCCCGAGGAACGTTGCGCGGCTTCCCGACTTGAGTCCCTCGTTCCAGGCAGGAACCCAATGAGGAAATTCGCATGGGACCAATTAGACGCCGGAGCATTCAAACTGAGCCGCTGGAACGCGGCTTGCCGGACAGGCCGAAGAGATGCGCGAACGGGCCAAGTCGATGCCGCCAGGTGTTGAGAAGGAGGCGCTGTTGAAGCGCGCCAGGCAAGCCGAGACCGGCGCGCACGCGAGCGAGTGGCTACGCTCTCCCGGGCCGACGTGAATCGAGAGGAGGCGAAGCAAGAACTTGAACAGAAGCTGCGCGGCTATCGTGGGCTTTCGGAGCGTTTCGCCCATGACGCTCTGCGGTTTTTGCTCATTGACATAATCAAGGACATCGAAGAGCAATTAGCGGAGCTGGACCGCCGACCGTAGCAACCTTCCGCTCGCTCAGCCGTATCCCTATTGCTGGAGGATTGCAGCTTCCAGTTTGAGCGCCAGCGCCGCCAAGTCTTATACAGCTTGGTCGCGCTGTGCGCTTGAACGTCGGAGCCTAATAAGGGCACCTCACACCTTGGCTCTCTTACCTATGTGAATGGATTCATCGACCGATCCTGCGATCCTATGGCATGGCTGGTCGCGAACAAGCGTTGCGCACTCAAATGCGCTTTCACTTAGAGGCAGCTTCGGCGTACGCCGAAGAGCTGCATGACACACGCACTCAAGCCGTTGTTGATACAGTGCTGCAAGAGGTTGAGCAGGACGAAAAGCCGGGCCCTAAAGAGCAAGGCCGCCAGCCCAATCCGTAGGAACCACCTCCAAGTACAGATATTGAGAGTAGGGTCTGTGGTGCGACGCTTGAAACACCAAGTTCGTGCCATCCACCCGGAACGGCCCATCGTCGATCGCGCGGTTGGCGGTGGGCCGGTTCTTGATTAGAGCGCTTTAACTGGTGGCGTCTTTCATTCAGCCGAACCAGCAGTAACTACCGCTTGTGGCCCTTAGCCGACATGAACCAAGTTTGCCTCGTTTGTCCGCACCCGAGGCTGATGCGACATTCGTCGGCAGGCGGATCTATGGGCATACGATCCTGGATCGAGGTGCGTGCCGAAGCACTATGCCAAAAGCCAGCCCGTAGCATGGGTGGAGCGAAGCGATACCCATCAACCTTGTGCTGCGCGCACTACGGCAGTCCGCCGGAGCGCGTCTACGCGCACAACTGGATCGACTTTAAGAACGCCCGCTATTGCGAGGGCTGCGCGCTCGCCACCACGGCGCGGCAGCGGGGCGAGTAGGGCAGGTACTCACTAAAATCCGGGACGCCCGCTGTCGGGGACGAAGCGGAAACCCGACCCGACATCGGGGATATCGCCCTCTGACCCGAAGCGGTCCTGCACGCGGATGGCGCGTCGTCGCGTGCGCCATCCGCTCCTGCAATCGATCTCTTGCGAAGAAAAGAGCCTTAGGCCTTCAGGTCCGTGATCCGCATGATCGCGACCACATTCCCATCGTTGTACGCCTGCTCTTTTGTTTCCTTGTTACAGGTCCAGACAAAATTCTTCTTGCCCGTAAAGGTCTTTCCCTCCTGCTCAAGCCGAAGCTCCCCTTCGGTGATATGGCAGATCATGGCGTTCATCATCGGGGGACCCATGGTCTTCGATCCCGGCTGCATAATGACATCGCGCATTGAGACTGTCTTGAATCCTGGGATCAGGGATGGTGTCTCGCCTTCATATTCACGCACCACGACACCTGGCCAAGGTGCCGTATCCTTGTAGCCCGTGGCTTGAGCCTCGGCGGGCTTGATCATGGCAGTCGAAACCGCTGCCAACGCGATTCCCAGTGCGGACCTTCGATCGACCTTCCTCATCGCTTTTCTCCCGACGTTACCGAACGAGCCGCCGCAAATGCAGCGCGCAAAGTTCGTGGTGAACGGTGGTGCGAAACCGAAAAAAGAACGGCCTCTAGGAGAGCGTGCCTGCCGATGGCACCAGTGCTGCTCGTTTGCCCGGACGGTGATTTCGGCACGTCCCGTTTCAAGGGCCGTGACATTCTACGTCACCTGACGCATCCGGGGAACAGGTGGCGATGCACGAAGACACTGCGGCCTGTCGGGAATGTCCGAAATTGGCCCCGTAGCCGACATGGCCAAGTGCGCCTCGCTTGTCCGAGGCTGATGCGGACAGTCGTGGGCAGGCGGAATTATGGGCATTCCTCCACTGCTTCCCGGAATTCTGCCCCCGAAGGCAGTCCCGCTTTGATCTAGATCAAGATCGCCTTAAGCGAGTGAGTGTCACCTGTATCAGCTTCAGGGCGGCCAGTGAGGCACCGCGGCATCCGTGGGTCGAACAGAGGCCGCGCGCGCAGATATTGGACCACGGTCCGATATCACGCGAGGGTTTTGCCTCGTAGCGCGGAAAGACCGGCTGGGAGGTGACGCCTTGCGAGCGAAGTCCAAGCGCGCGCGCGATATCGCCATTTGCGATGGTCCGTCGGATATCGACAAGATGATCTACATACCCGGCGGGACATTCCGCATGGGATCGGACAAGCATTATCCGGAGGAGGCGCCGGCACATCGGGTGAGTGTCGATGGCTTCTGGATGGATCGCCATCCTGTCACAAACAAGCAGTTCAGAAAGTTCGTCAAGGCTACTGGTCACGTTACCGTGGCCGAGATTGCGCCCGACCCGAGAGACTATCCCGGGATCCTACCGCATATGGTCTTTGCGGGCTCACTGATGTTCTTGCCGCCGGGGCATCCGGTCGGCCTGCGCGACTTCAGCCAGTGGTGGACCTTCGCCAGGGGTGCTGACTGGCGCCATCCCTACGGACCGAATAGCAACATCCATGCGCTCGACCATCATCCGGTCGTGCACGTGGCCTTCAACGACGCGCTTGCCTACGCGCAATGGGCTGGCAAGGAATTGCCGACCGAAGCGGAATGGGAGTTTGCGGCACGCGGCGGGCTCGACGACGCCGAGTATGCGTGGGGTGACGAATTCATGCCGCGCGGCCATCACATGGCTAACACCTGGCAGGGTGATTTTCCGCACCAAAACACCAATGCCGACGGTTTCGAACGCACCTCGCCAGTCACCGCATTCCCGCCGAACGGCTACGGCCTTTACGACATGATCGGCAACGTCTGGGAATGGACAGCCGACTGGTATTCCCCCAGGCATGAGGCGGATGTGACGAAGGCCTGCTGCATCCCGGAGAATCCGCGCGGCGGGCGTGAGGCCGACAGCTACGATCCCAGAATGACCAACGTGAAGATTCCAAGGAAGGTCATCAAAGGCGGCTCGCATTTGTGCGCGCCGAATTACTGCCGACGCTACCGGCCGGCAGCGCGCCACGCGGAGCCGGTTGATACTTCCACGAGTCATCTTGGCTTTCGATGCATCAGTCGAGGAGCCTCTAGTGCATCATAAACAGGAGAGCGTAGCCATGTTGAGTTCTGTATTGCCCGACAAGCCGTCGCCGCCTACTAGAACGCCGTCACGCAAGACATCTGGCCGGCTCAAGGGGACCTGCGCCTCGCTGCTCGGCACGACGATGCTGATGGCCTTGTCCGGTCCGGTCAGTACGCCGGCCTTGGCGCAAAACCAGCAAAAACCAAACATCCTCTTCATCATGGGTGACGACATCGGCTGGATGCAGCCGAGCATCTACCATCGCGGATTGATGGTCGGGGAGACGCCCAACATCGATCGCATCGGCAACGAAGGCGCAATGTTCACGCACTATTACGCGGAGCAGAGCTGCACGGCCGGGCGAACGGCCTTCCTCACCGGCATGCAACCGGTTCGCGTCGGCATGACCTTGCCGGAGATTCCCGGCAGCCCATCCTATCTGCGGCCCGGGACGCCGTCGCTTGCCAGGTTCCTGCTCGATCTCGGCTACAACACCGGGGAGTTCGGCAAGAACCATCTCGGCGACCACACCGACTCGTTGCCGACTGCGCATGGTTTCCAGGAATACTGGGGCTACCTGTATCACCTCGACGCCATGCAGGGGGTGAGCTTCCCCGACATCAACAAGACCGCGACCCAGCAGACCGTCGCGCCGCCCTGCAAGAATACGCTGATCCCCGGCCTGCCCGAGGTTGCCGGCGCGGTGGATCCAAAGACCACGGTCTGCCTGACGCCACCGCGTCCGATGCTCGCGTGCAAGTCCTCGGATGGCACCGCCAAGAACATGACATGCAAGGACGAGGGCCCGCTGACCCTCGAGCGATCGAAGGGTATCGACGAGGAAATCTCGGCTAAGGTCGTCGACTTCCTCGATCGCAACGATCCGAGGAAGACCAACAAGCCGTTCTTCGCCTGGTACAATCCGGCACGCATGCACATCACGACCGTGCTGTCGGACAAGTACTTGGCCATGGTGGGCGAGCCCGGCGGCAAGGACTGGGGCGTCAACGAAGCCGGTATGAAGCAGATGGATGACAACATCGGCGTGGTGCTGAAGAAGCTCGAAGACATGGGCCAGCTCAACAACACGATCGTCGTGTTCACCACCGACAACGGCGCCGAGACCATCACCTTCCCGGACGGTGGCGTCACGCCGTTCAAAGGCGGCAAGCTGAGCACTTGGGAGGGCGGCATGCGCGCCCCGATGGTGATCCGGTGGCCAGGCGTCATCAAGCCGGGCACGGTCAAGAACGAAATGTTTGCCGCCCTCGACTGGGTCCCGACTCTCGTCGAGATCGCCGGCGGGCCCAAAGGCGACGGACTGAAGCAACGGATCGAGGCCGGGGAGTATCCCGGCATCGTCAAGACCACGCTCGATGGCGTCAACCAGGTGGAATACCTGAGCGGCAGGTCCGACAAGTCGGCCCGCGACCACTTCCTGTATTACTCCGGCAAGGAGCCGTCGGCGGTCCGCTACAAGAACTGGAAGATGTACTTCGCAATGGTGTCCGACTCACCGTCGGGCTTCATTTCCGGAGTGCTGCCCTTCCACTGGACCCAGGTCGTCAACATCAAGCGCGATCCCTTCGAGACCTCTATTGGTTCACAGCAGAAGACGCTGTTCGGTATGGGCGGGGCGATTGCTTCTCCGTCTACCGCCTATGTCTATGACTGGAACATGCTGCCTATCGGGCAGCAGCTGTGGCTGATGCACCTCGAGACTTTCGTCAAATTCCCGCCGCTGCAGGACCCGGCCAGCTACAACCTGGACCAGGTCATGCAGCAAGTTAAGAATATGAAGACGGCCGGCCGAAGCGACTAGCTGCGAACGTCAGGCCGCGATTGAGAACAACAGAAGCGGCCGGCCCGAAAGCGCCGGCCGCCTATCCCGGGCACCTACAAACTCCACGAGAAGCGCAAGATGAGGCTCTCAACGAAGACTAGGCCGAAACTCTCTGTGACTGCGACCGCCGGAGATCGAGGATGAATCGGCGCAGGCACATCTGGTTCGGCATGGTGGCATCGTTCGCCGCCATGATGGTCGCATCCGCGGCGTCAGCACAACAGCAAAAGCCGAACATCCTCCTCATTCTCGCTGACAACATCGGCTATGGCGACATCGGAGCTTACGGCGGCGGCGAACTGCGCGGGGCGCCGACGCCGCGCATCGACCGGCTTGCCGCCGAAGGCTTGCGGCTGACGCAGTTCCTGGTCGAGCCGTCCTGTACCCCGTCGCGCGCCGCCTTGATGACCGGACGCTATTCCATTCGCTCCGGTCTGTCGCTGGTTGCTGTCGAGGGGACTCCAATCTCGCTGCCGGCAACAGAAATCACCATGGCCGGAATGCTGCGCGAGGCAGGCTACGCCACGGCGATCTTTGGCAAATGGCATCTCGGCGCCCAGCCTTACAGCCAGCCGCAGAACAAGGGTTTCGACGAATTCTACGGCATCCCACCCGGCGATACCTGGGATGCCTTCCTCATGACCCAGCAGGCTCGGCAAACCAAGACGCTCGATATCCCGATCGATAAGGGGCCACAGGTCGTGGAGGCCGCGCGTGGCGAGCCGCTCAAAGCGGTGAAACCCTACACGGCGGATGTGCGGCGCGAGATCGACTGGGAGCTGGCGGAGCGCGGCGTCGATTTCATGCGGCGCCAGAAGGCCGTCGGCAAACCGTTCTTCCTCTATCTGCCGATATCGCGGACGCACTTTCCGAACCTGCCGTCAAAGCGGTTCGAGGGCCAATCCCGCGTCGGCCAGTTCGGTGATTCCCTGATGGAAGGCGATGCCATCGTCGGCAGAATGCTCGATGCACTCGATCAGCTCGGTCTCGCGCGCGACACCATCGTGGTGTTCGCGTCCGACAATGGCCCTGACGGTCCCGTCTCGCGCCCATTCGGCGGCGACATGCCGGACATGGGCTCGTCCGGGCCGTGGCGCGGGGCGCTGGGTGACATAAGTGAAGGATCGATCCGCACTGCCGCCATCATTCGCTGGCCGGAGCGAGTAAGGCCTCGATCGTCCAACGCCATGTTTTCGATCATGGATTTCTTCCCGACCTTCGCGCGGATAGTCGGCGGCAAGGTGCCGGATGATCGCCCGATCGACGGCATCGACCAGACCGACTTGCTGCTTGGCGGGAACGACAACGGGCGTCGCGAAAATCTCCTAACCTTCGTCGGCCCGTCTCTCGTTGCGGTGCGCTGGAAGCAGTTCCGCATCTATTTTGTCGACGTGGCGCCGGGCCGCAGCGGCGCCGGCGGCGCGACCCTCTTGGGAGGAGTCGGCGCCAGCGCAGCACCGATGAACGGCTATCCCAAGGTGTTCAATATCGAAGCGGACCCCCACGAAGAACACAACATCGGAGAGATGTACGAATGGGTGATCGGCCCGGCGCTGAAGACGGTCGAGGAATACAAGGCAAGCCTTGTGAAATCGCCGAACCCGCCGGCCGCGAACATGACTCGCTTTTGAACAGCGACCTGCGGCAACGTGATTCAACGCCATGGAGATCGAGGATGAGTACGACCCCGAACACCTGGCCCAGCATTCTCGCCATCGTGGGCGACGACATCGGCCATGGCAACATCAGCGCCTTCAACTGTGGCACCGAGCGGCACTATCCGGGGAGGCGATCATGAATCCGCAGTTTCCTCACATGGACCGCCGCGTCCTCCTCTCCTCGCTGGCGACCGTCCCCTTGCTCTCTGCTTTGCTTCGTTCCGCGCCAGCGGTGGCGCAAGCGCAGCGCGATCCATTGCCGTCATGGAACGAGGGCGAGACCAAGGCTTCGATCCTCGATTTTGTCACCCGCGTCACGACGCAAGGCGGACCCTTCTTCGTTCCTATCGAGCAGCGCATCGCGACCTTCGATAACGACGGCACCCTTTGGGTCGAGCAGCCGATGTATGTGCAATTGGCCTTCGCCCTCGACCGAGTGAAGGCGCTGGCGCCAATGCATCCGGACTGGAAGACCAAGCAGCCGTTCGCAGCGGTGCTGGACGATGACCTGAAGGCGTTGGCGGCTTCCGGCGAAAAAGGATTGGTCGAAATCATTGCCGTGACGCATGCCGGCATGACGACGGCTGAATTCGAGAGGATCGTCACCGATTGGCTCGCGACCGCGCGAGATCAGCGCTTCAAGCGGCCCTATACTGAACTGATCTATCAGCCGATGCTGGAATTGCTGGCCTATCTTCGGTCCAACGGCTTCAAGACCTTCATCGCGTCAGGCGGCGGCATCGAGTTCATGCGTCCGTGGACTGAGAGGATTTACGGAGTGCCGCCGGAGCATGTCATTGGGTCGTCGATCAAGACCCGGTTCGAGATGAAAGACGGCGCGCCAACGCTTTTCCGGCTGCCCGAAGTTAACTTCATCGATGACAAAGCAGGAAAGCCGATCGGTATCAACGAGCACATCGGCCGGCGTCCGATCGCAGCATTTGGAAACTCCGACGGCGATCTCGAAATGCTGCAATGGGCAACGCTCGGCTCCAGCGGCGCACGGTTCGGTCTGATCGTCCATCATACCGACGCCGAGCGCGAATATGCCTACGACCGCCAGTCACATTTTGGCAAACTCGAAATAGCGCTCGACGCCGCGGCGGTGAACAGGTGGACCGTGGTCGACATGAAGAAGGACTGGAGGCGGATCTTTGCATTCGAATAGGTGAGATCACCGGCTAACCTTGGCACGCCCTGTACCCAGCGGATGTTCGGGGCCGGCCCGAAGTTGACTCGCAGTCCTCCCGAGGCTGATGCGGACATTCGTCGGCAGGCGGATTGATGGCTACAAGCCCCAGACCGAGGCTCGTGCCGAGCCCCACTTTGCAAACAACAAAAAAGCCGGCGTTGCCGCCGGCTTTCGTGTCTGTTGGCTCACTGCTGCGCGATCAGTGCGCGGCTTCGAGAGCGGCGGCTTCCTGCCGGGCGATCGTGCCCTTGACGGCCGACTGCACCTTCTCGAACGCGCGGACCTCGATCTGCCGCACGCGCTCGCGCGACACGCCGAACTCGGCGGCGAGGTCTTCCAGCGTCATCGGCTCGTCCGCCAGACGCCGCGCCTCGAAGATGCGGCGTTCGCGCGGGTTGAGCACGCCGATCGCACCGTTCAGGGCCTGGCGGCGATGATCGAACTCCTCGCTCTCGGCCATCAGGGCTTCGGCGTTGGGCGAGTTGTCGACCAGCCAGTCCTGCCATTCGCCGGCTTCGCCGTCGTCGCGGATCGGGGCGTTGAGCGACGCGTCACCGCCGAGGCGGCGGTTCATGTCGATCACGTCCTGATCGGTCACGCCGAGGCGCTTGGCAATCAGCTTGACCTGGTCGGGGTGAAGATCACCCTCTTCCAGGGCGGAGATCTTGCTCTTCGCCTTGCGCAGGTTGAAGAAGAGCTTCTTCTGGTTCGCGGTGGTGCCCATCTTCACGAGCGACCAGGAACGCAGAATGTACTCTTGTATTGACGCCTTGATCCACCACATGGCGTAAGTGGCGAGACGGAAGCCCTTCTCGGGCTCGAATCGCTTCACCGCCTGCATCAGGCCGACATTGCCTTCCGAGACGACCTCGGAGATCGGCAAGCCGTAGCCGCGATAGCCCATGGCGATCTTGGCCACGAGCCTGAGATGGCTGGTGACGAGCTTATGCGCCGCGTCGCGATCGTCATGCTCGCGCCAACGCTTGGCGAGCATGTACTCCTGCTGGGGTTCCAGCATCGGGAACTTGCGGATCTCGGCGAGGTATCGAGAGAGGCCGGATTCTCCATTGAGGACCGGCAACGTAGCTGTACGGGCCATTTGAGCGCCCTCCAGTGGTTCAGGCCCCCGATAGCGGCGGGCCCGGCAGGTGGCCGCTGGGTTAAAGCCGGCCATGCTGCGATGTTCCGCGCTGGATATTCAGCGCAGGTGCAACATACACCAAACTGTCCGTGATAGGGAAGGATTGCTGACGTCACGTCCCCGTGTGGCAGGTATAACCTGTTGTCATAACGCGGCTTTTCCGGGAGGGGTGCGTCATACCGCCGCTTCCAGTGCCCGTTGCAGAAGAAGCAAATCCTCCGGCAAAGGCGCCTCCCAGTGCAAAAGTTCTCCGGTCCGGGGGTGCTCCAATGCCAGCAGATAGGCGTGCAGGGCCTGCCGGCCGAGCGCGGTGAGTGTGTCCTTACCTTCCGCGCCGAGCTGCCCGGCCTTGGTCTTGAAGTGGGCGCCGTAGACGCTGTCGCCGAGCAGCGGATGGCCGAGATGGGCGAGGTGCACCCGGATCTGATGGGTTCGCCCGGTCTCGAGCCGGCACGCCAGCAGCGATGCGACCGGCTTGCCGTCGCGGCCGGCAAAGCTCGAGAGCACTTCGAAATGGGTGATCGCCTCGCGGCCGCCTTGGCGCACCGCCATCTTCTCGCGGGCGTGCGGGTGGCGGTCGATCGGCGCGTCGATCGTGCCGTGGGGCCGGTTCGGCACGCCCCAGACGAATGCCATGTAGCCGCGCTCCATTGGGCCGGTGCGGCCATGGTCGGCGAACTGCGCGGTCAGCGACTGGTGGGCATGGTCGTTCTTGGCGACCACCATCAGTCCGGTGGTGTCCTTGTCGAGGCGGTGCACGATGCCCGGCCGCTTGACCCCGCCAATGCCGGACAGGCTCGAGCCGCAATGCGCGATCAGCGCGTTGACCAGCGTCCCGCTGGCGTGGCCGGCGGCGGGATGCACGACGAGGCCCCTCGGCTTGTCGATGACGATGATGTCGTCGTCCTCGAACACGATATCGAGCGCGATGTCTTCGCCCTGCGGTTCGGCGGGCGCGGCCTCCGGCACGTCGATTATGATCGTATCGCCCTTGGCGACATGATAAGCGGGGTCGCGGACGACGGCGTCCTTGACGGTTACGGAACCGGCGAGGATCAGCGCCTTCAGCCGGGACCGCGACAGCTCGGGACTGCGCTGCGCGAGCACGCGGTCAAGCCGGGCCGAGCCCTCGTCGCCGGCGACGACGACCTCCAGCTTCCGACCGCCATTCGAAGAGACTTGTTGCGAAGACACTTGCAAAGATAGAGCCTTGTGATGACCGACACCGCTGTGACCGAACCGACCCCCGACCAGGCCGCGCTGATCGCGCGGGTGCGGCGCATGATGCTGATCGCGGGCCTGACCTCGGCACTGGCCGTGGCCGTCGTACTGATTGCCATCGGCTACCGCCTTTATCGCAGCGAGGGAAGCCCCGTTTCCGTTTCCGACGTCACTGCTGCGCTGCCGAAAGGCGCGCGCATCGTCGCCACCGGTGTCGCCGGCGAGCGATTGATCCTCACGCTCGATGTGGGCGGTGCAACAGAGATTCGCACATTTGATGCAAAGACGCTGAAACCTGTCGGCAGGCTGAGCTTCGTCAACGAACCCTGATCGCAGCAATCGCGAAGCTGCGCCGTCGATCAACCGAAAGCTGCAGCGTATTTTTTGCGCATGCGTTCGCGCATCGAGAAGGTGTGCCGCCATCTTTTCGGCCGAGTTGCACGTTCAGCTTGCGCCATGTCGCGATCCAACCCGAGCGCTTCCATCGAACAGTCTGGTGAGTCCGATGCGTCGGGCTCGTGCGCCGACCCGACGCGCCGCGCGGTGTTGATCGCGCTCGCGAGCTGCGCCTGCCTCGCCGCGATCGAGCCTGCGGCCGCCGACGATGACGAACAACCCGGCGCCAACGAGCGGCCGCAAAAAGCCGATCGGCTTGTGCGCGCCGAAGGCGACAAGGCGGGCCAGGTCATCAAGTCGGAAGATCTCACCTTGGGCGGCCCGCCGATTCGCGCCTGGCCGCAGGACCCGAACACCTCGGTCGTCCGCAAGGGCTCGCGGCTGAACGAGGTCGTGCTCGTCAAGCTCGATCCGAGCGAACTCGACGATGCCACGCGCGCCCGCGCCCCCGACGGCATCGTCTGCTACTCGGTCGTCTGCACGCATGCCGGATGTCCGATCACCGCCTGGTTGAAGGAAGAGCAGGGCGACAAGAACGTTCTGAAATGCCTCTGTCACAACTCCGAATACGATCCGCGGCAGAATGCGCAGGTCGTGTTCGGGCCGGCGCCACGTCGCCTCGCGGCATTGCCGCTGACGGTTGCCGACGGCGTGATCACGGTCGCAGCGCCATTCGTCGGAAAGGTGGGTGCTCAGCAAGGAGGATGAGGCCACATCGGGATTTCTGCATGACCTAAACTGAAAAAATCAAAACAGAGCAGGGAGGTAGCATCTCATGACAAGCAAGCAGTGGTTACTGTCGAGTTGTGTCGCATTCACGTGCCTCATTTCGACCTACGCCGTCGCGGGGCCGATCGAAAACTACAGTTCGGTGACCTCGGCGCGTCTCGAAAATCCCGAACCCGGCAACTGGATGCTGTATCGCCGGACCTATGACGGACAGGGGTATAGTCCGCTCAACCAGATCAACACCTCCAACGTCAAGGACCTCAAGCCGGTCTGGACCTTCTCGACCGGCGTCATCGAGGGCCATGAGGCGCCGCCGATCGTCAACAATGGCGTGATGTTCGCCGCGACCCCGATGGGGCAGGTGATCGCGCTCAACGCCAAGACCGGCGAGGAATATTGGCGCTACAAGCGGCAGCTTCCCGACGATCTGTTCCAGCTGCACCCGACCAGCCGTGGCGTCGGCCTGTGGCAGGACAAGGTCTACTTCGCCACCACCGACGACCATGTCGTCGCGCTCGACGCCAAGACCGGCAAGGTGGTCTGGGACACCAAGGTCCAGGACTACAAGAAGGGTCAGTATCTGACGCTGATGCCGCTGGTGGTCGACGGCAAGGTGATCGTCGGCGGCTCCGGTGGCGAGTTCGGCGTGCGCGGCTATGTCGTCGCCTACGATGCCGAGAGCGGCAAGGAGCTCTGGCGCACCTTCACCATCCCCGGCGAAGGCGAGCCCGGGCACGAGACCTGGAGCGGCGACGACTGGAAGTCGGGCGGCGGATCGGCCTGGATGACCGGCACCTACGACAAGGACAACAAGACGATCCTCTGGGGCGTCGGCAACGCTGCGCCATGGCCGGGCTCGGCTCACGCCGGCGACAATCTCTACACCAGCTCGGTGATCGGCCTCGATCCCGAGACGGGCAAGATCAAGAAGCACTTCCAGTATCACCAGAACGATTCCTGGGACTGGGACGAGGTCGACGCGCCGATGCTGGTCGACCTGCAGCGCGACGGACGGTCGTTCAAGAGCCTGATCCACCCGGGACGCGACGCGATCTTCTGGGTGCTCGAGAACAAGCCCGACAAGATCAACTACGTGTCCGGCTGGCCGTTCGTGAAGACCAATGTCTGGAAGGGCATCGAGGCCGAGACCGGCCGGCCGATCGTCGATCCCGAGCACAAGCCGGTGATCGGCAAGCGGGTCGAGTTCTGCCCGTCGCTGTGGGGTGGCAAGGATTGGCCGTCGGCGGCGTACAGCCAGAGCACCAAGCTCGTCTACGTTCCCGCCAACGAGAATTTCTGCGGCGGCTTCACGGGCGAGAAGCAGCCGCTGGTGCCCGGCCAGCTCTGGCTCGGCACCAAGCCGGAGGACATCGGACTGACACCGGCACCGAACGCCGATCATTTCGGCGAGTTGCAGGCGTGGGACCCGGCCACCGGCAAGAAGGTCTGGCAGCACGACTTCAAGACCTCGCAGCTGTTCGGCTCGGTGACGGCGACCGCGGGCGACCTGGTTCTCGCCGGCGGCACCAATGACCGGATGTTCCGCATCTTCAACGCCAAGACCGGCGAGCTGTTGTGGGAGCAGAAGACCAACTCCGGCATCATGGCGATGCCGATGTCCTATGAGGTCGACGGAACGCAATACATCGCGGTCCAGTCGGGCTGGGGCGTCGACGCGCAACGCATCCAGGATGCACTGGCCGGTAAGGTCAAGGGCTTCGAGAACAACGTCCCGCAAGGCGGCGTGATCTGGGTGTTCGCGCTCGACAAGAAGTAAGGCGCGATCTGAGCTTCGGTCCTGATTGAATCAGGACCGAAGCTCCGGCTTGTTAAGACGCGTTTCCTCCAAGCGAAACGGTGTTCGTTTCACGCGAAGACGCTTCTCACCGACAGGGGGCGATGCGATCGGGAAGCGGTGGCTGGGGAGACCGCCGCTTCCCGGTCTGCGCTTGCTTTATTTGCCCTTGGTATCGACCTTCCGCTTCTCGTCGTCGTTCATCTGCCTGATCGTGGGGTCGCGGCTCGCTTCGCCGGTGGTTTGACCTGTGGTCGACGGCGGGCCGCTGCTCGGAACCGAGCTCTGGTCGGGCAGCACCTTGGCCGGGCGCGTCGCGGTCGCTTTCGGCGGCGAATCCGACTGTGCGAGCGCAGCCTGTGTCGCAAAAAGAAAGACGCCCGCGGACAAGGCTGCCGCGAGCGTCCCGAATGTCTGAGGCGGGGTTCTCATCGATCTGCTCCCTAAAGCGCGATCGATGAGAACGGCCCGTCTCGCCTAACGTTCCAGCCTCAGGTCTCCAGCTGCTTGCCGATCGGAAGGGCGCGGATGCGCTTTCCGGTCGCGGCAAAGATCGCGTTGATCAAGGCCGGCGCAAACGGCGGCACGCCGGGCTCGCCGACGCCGCTCGGCGGGGTGTCGGCGCCGGGCGGCACGATGTAGACGTTGGTGATCACAGGTGACTCGTCCATCCGGATCACCGGGAAGTCGTCGAAATTGCCCTGCTGCACCTTGCCGTCCTTGAAGCTGATCTCGCCGTATTTGGCCAGACTCAGCCCCATGATCGCAGCGCCTTCGATCTGCGAGTGGATCCGTTCCGGATTGACGTAAGTGCCGCAATCGATCGCGGTATCGACCCGCGGCACCGAGAACTTGCCCTTGTCGTCGACAGCCACCTCGACGACGGTCGCGATGTAGCTGACGAACGAGCGGTGCACCGCGATGCCGAGGCCGTGGCCCTTCGGCACCTTGCGGCCCCACTCGCCCTTGTCGGCGACCAGTTCGACGACCTTGCGTAAGCGCGCGGTGTCGATCGGGTAGCTGTCATAGGGCTCGCCGTAGTTCCAGGGATCCTTCACCGAGGACAGGTTGACGATCCGCGGGCTTCCGATGAGCTCCAGCAGCATGTCTTTCTGGTCGCGGCCGGTCGCATGCGCGATCTCCGCGGCCATCGATTGCACGGCGAAGGCGCGCGGGATGTTGGAGACCGAGCGGAACCAGCCGATCCGCGTGAACGCGGCCGCTTCCGGATTCTCGCACTGCAAATTGGCGATCTCGAACGGGTTGTCGATCAGGCCCATGCCGAGCTCGAACGGCGCCTCGTGATTGGCGCCGGCGGCGAAGGTCGAGGCGATGGTCGGCGCCACGCTGCGGTGCCGCCACGCAATCACCTTGCCGCTCTTGTCGAGACCGGCCTCGATCCGTTCCACGGAGACGGTGTGCAGGAAGTCGTGATGGACGTCGTCCTCACGCGTCCACTGCACCTTGACCGGCGCGCCGAGTTCCTTCGACAGCAATGCCGCCTCGAGCGCGAAGTCGCATTTCGACTTGCGGCCGAAGCCGCCGCCGAGCAGCGTCACGTTGACGGTGACATTGTCCTCGGGGATGCCGAGCGTCTTGGCGACATCCTCGCGGGTGCCGCCGGGGCTCTGCACCGGCGCCCAGATCGTGGCCTTGTCGCCCTTGACGTCGGCAACCGCGACCGGCGGCTCCATGCTGACATGGGCGAGATGCGGCAAATAGTATTCGCCTGTTATCACCTTGTCGGCACTCTTCAGCGCCGCATCCGCGTCACCTTCCTTGCGCACCACGAGGCCGGGCTTGCGCGCGGCTTCTTCGAGCGAGGCACGATAGGTGACAGAGTCGTATTTGGCGTTGGCGCCGTCGTCCCAGACGATCTTCAGCGCGTCGCGGCCCTTGATCGCGGCGCCGGTGTTGCGCGCGATCACGGCCACGCCGCCGAGCGGCTGGAACTTGGACGGCCAGGGCCAGCCCTTGACCTCCATCACCTTCTCGACGCCCGGCACCTTCTTGGCCGCGCTGTCGTCGAACGACTTGAGCTTGCCGCCGGTGACCGGCGGACGCGCGATCACGGCGTATTTCAGGCCGGGCAGCCGGACATCGGCGCCGTAATGCGCCTTGCCGGTGGTGATGTCGTGCAGGTCGACGATCGAGACCTGGCCCTTGCCGAGATAGCGGAAGTCCTTGGGGTCCTTCAGCTTGAGGCCCTCGACGCTCGGCACCGACCCTTTGGCGGCGTCGGCCGCGAGTTCACCGAAGCCTATCTTCCGGCCGCTCGCGCTGTGCACCACCTCGTGGTTCTGCGCCTTCACCTCGGTCGCCGGCACGCCCCATTTCTTGGCGGCGGCGGCTTCCAGCATCGAGCGCGCCGAGGCGCCGATCTGGCGCATCGGGATCAGATAATGCCGCGTGCTGCGCGAGCCGTCGGTGTCCTGGTTGCCGAACTTGACCTCGTCGCCATGCGCCTGCTGGACATGGACGCGTGACCAGTCGGCCTCCATTTCCTCGGCGACGATCAAGGGCAGGCTGGTGCGCACGCCGGTGCCCATCTCGGAGCGGTGTGCCAAGATGGTGACGATGCCGTCGGGCGCGATCGCGACGAACACGCGCGGATCGACCACGACGCCGTGCGGCATCTTGCCGGCGCCGGTCTCATAGGCGAACGCCTGGCGCGTCATCACGGGCGCGGCGAGCACGAAAGAGCCGGCGATGCCGAGCCCCTTGAGGATGCTGCGGCGCGAAACGTTCTCGACCTTCACGTGCTTCTCGAAGCCGCGAAGCTTGCTGGGATTGGTGCGGATATTCATGTCACACCCCCGTCGATGCGAGATGGACGGCATTCTCGATCCGCTGGTAGCAGCCGCAGCGGCAGATATTGCCCGCCATGGCTTCGCGGATCTGGTCGTGGCTCGGCTTCGGGTTCTGGTCCAGCAGCGCCGCGGCCTGCATGATCTGGCCGGCCTGGCAGTAGCCGCACTGCGGCACGTTGACCTGGCGCCAGGCCTTCTGCACCGGATGGTCGCCGGTCGGATGCAGCCCCTCGATGGTGGTGATCTCGCGGCCGACGACGTCGGACACCGAGGTGATGCAGGCGCGGACCGCCTCCTTGTCGACGATCACGGTGCAGGCGCCGCACAGCGCCTGGCCGCAGCCGAACTTGGTGCCCGTGAGGCCTGCTTCGTCACGGAGATACCAGAGCAGCGAAAGATCCGGGTCGCCGTCCCAATTCTGTTCCTGGCCGTTGATTTTTAGTTTGATCATGGTCTGTCCTCGCTCTGCCTAAGCTATTGACCTGTGCGGCGCGAGGTGCGGAACGTCTTCCATGGCCTGCGACCGCGCTGATGTTTGTTGTGCCAAGATATTCGTGAGCCAAATTTGCCGTGCGCCAAAGGGCCTGCGCGCTTTGTTCCAAGCACTCCTCTCGCTTGTCCGGCGCCGTGCGGGGCGCAGCATGGTGAATGGCTGCGATGTTAGCAGAGGCCGGTGACGGGTGACTTCACAGGCAGGTGTTTTGCATTTCCATTTGGCGAAAGCAGGGCCGCCGTTGCACGACGCAGACATGACATCCTGACGTGGTCATCATGCAATCGGCGCGGCGCGGCCGCATCGCTGGTCCGTGCGCGCGGTGCACGGAGGCCTTTCGGGCAGGGCACTCTCGGACCGCCGCCGCACCGGAACGGCCGTTCGGCGTGGTAAGCATGGCTGGCAAAATCCCCGCCGCAATGCACAAGGCATCTTGCGGCAACCTGATTTCAAGGCTATTGCCTTGCCTCTCAACGCTCCCTTCGTCTAGCGGTTAGGACGCGGCCCTCTCAAGGCTGAAACAGGGGTTCGATTCCCCTAGGGAGCGCCAATCATTTCAATGCCTTAGAGCTTTCATCGAAAACTCGTCGAATATCCGTTGAATAAGCGCCGACGAACGTTGGCGAACTCCGCCACACTAATTCAGTGATGCGATCGCCTAGCTCTCTGCCATAGTTGGTACCAACGTGACGCACAAAGCGGATCGCGGTCAGCGCCAGCCAGAGTTGGCGCTGCGACTATTCGTTGCTCGCGGTGAACATGTCCGAATTCAATCCATCGCCTAACGATGCGCCGATCAAGCAACCCGCCGAAGACAGGTTCGGTATCGATCCTTTTGCGCAGGCGCTTGCATCATCCATTCGCAAGATCAAAGCGCCGGAAGGCACGGTGATCGCGCTTAATGGTCCTTGGGGATCGGGCAAAAGCAGTGCCGTAAATCTTATCCTGCATCATTTGAAAGACGCCGTTGCCGCGGACGAAATCGCCATCGTGAACTTCGCCTGCTGGTGGTTTCGTGGCGAGGAGGCCTTGGCGCTGGCTTTCTTTCGCGAGCTTTACGCGGGCCTCGGCCCATCGCTCGGCGACCGCTTCAAGAAAGCTCTGCCAAAGATCGGGGCTCAGTTGCTGCGAACCGGCGCCCTTGTCGGTGCTGCTGCTGATCTTGCGGGATACAAGGGAGCCGGCAAGGCCGCCGAAGCGGGCCTTGCGTGGCTCGCCGATCTGATTCATACCGAGGACACGGTTGAAAAACTTCATGCCGAGTTGACTGCCGCGCTGGGGGCCCAGAAGAAGCGCTTCCTCATCGTAATCGACGACATCGACCGCCTGTCACCGGACGAGGCTCTTCTGATCTTTCGTCTCGTGAAGTCAGTGGGCCGTTTACCAAACGTCATCTACCTGCTTGTCTTCGATCGCGAGCTTGCCGAGGGGATCGTTTCGGAGCGGTTTCCTTCAGAGGGGCCGCATTATCTCGAAAAGATCATTCAGGCGGGCTTTGATCTACCGCTGCCTCAAGCCGCCGATCTCAATCAGGAACTGCTGCGCCAGATTGGCACCCTATGCGGCTCTCCCCCTGAGGAGCAGCTCAAGCGCTTTATGAATGTGTTCTACGAAGTCATCGCGCCGGAAATCCGCACGCCGCGCGATCTCATTCGTCTGATGAATGCGCTGGCCGTCACTTGGGCTGCCGTCGGCAGCGAGGTCGATCTTGCGGACTTTGTCGCCCTCGAAACGCTGCGGCTTCTTCGGGGCGAAGTCTACCGTGTCATTCGCGCAAACAAAGGCGAACTCTGCGGTTTGGCGCCGCGAGGCACGGGAGACGGACGGGGTAGAGCAAGTGAGATCGATAGCCTGCTGCTCGGCTCGGTAAAGGAGATCGACCGCCCGCGCTTGCGACGAGTGCTGATGCGGCTTTTTCCGCGTCTCGAAAGCGTGTGGAATAACCTTCACTACGGTGAGGGTTCGGACAGCGAATGGGTGCGCGAGCGCCGCGTATGCACGAAGGAGCATTTCGGTTCTTATTTCCGCTTCTCCGTGGGAGACGACGTTCTTCCTCGGGAGGAGATAAAAAGTATCATCGCCAGGGCATCCGATGCTGCTTTCGTGCAAGCTACCCTTCGAGCGGCTTTGTCCGTCGCGCGCAAAGATGGGACCACGAAGGCCCAGCTCCTGCTGGACGAAATGACTATCCATGCTGGCGATGTCGCCGACAAGGATGTCGGTCCACTTTTAACGGCGGTGTTCGAGCTTGGGGACGAAGTCGATGTTCCGGGAGACCGGGCGAAGGCCTTTTCGGTCGCCGACAATGTGCTCCGCATTCACTGGCTGCTGCGTCGGTTGACCTTGGAGCGCTTCGATCTAGCAACGCGTTCCGCCATTTTTGTCGAGGCTTGTTCTAAAGCCGGGTTGGCTTGGCTCGCCGATTTTTCCAGCTCCGCCTATCGCGATTACTATCCGGTCAACGGCAGGGCGCCCGAACCTGAATCAAATTGTCTCACGACGGAGGCAGACGCCGTTGCGCTGGAAGCCTTGACGCTCAACCGCATACGGGCTGCAAGCCAATCCGGCGAATTGCTGAAGGCCAGGCGATTGGCGCGGTTGCTATTCGACTGGCGCGACCTGGCAAAGGATGACGGCGCAGAGGTCAAAGCATGGACCGCGGAGCAATTCAAAAATGATGCTGCAATCGTCACCTTCGCGCGGGCGTTCACGACCTATTCGTGGAGCCAGGGTATGGGCATGTCCGGTCTTGGTGACATTGTAGCCAAGCGTCATACGCGGGCGGGTGTCGATTCCCTCGATAAAGTTCTTGATCTGGCGGCTTTCAGATCCCGCGTTGAGGAGCTGGATGCGCGCAACGCAACGGACGATGACGGCGCAGCGATCCACGAGTTTCTTGAAGCCTGGCGCCGTCGAGACAAGAATCCGCGCGACTAAGCCAATCGTCGCGCAAGCTCAGATGCTTCTCTATTCCGGGGGCGACGGTCCACTGCGATCTGTCCCCGTGCCGCCAGCTCTCAAAGAGTTACGGTCGGCCCTGTTTGAGGCCATCGGTTATATGTTCGGGAATTTCGATCTCGAACAGTGCCGTGGCTGGCGTTACGAAGGCGATATCAGTCGCGCCATCATAGCTGCAAGACGCAACGCCAAATACATTTCCAGCCGCGTTGAATAAGGCGCTAACAGTGGATCGCTATGCGCAGGTCTCACGCCAGCCGCTCCACTGGGGCGGGCGGTCGCTGCTCTGACCTGTCCGCGTATAGATGACAGCCCGGTCGTTCACGACAGGCCATAAGAGTTCGATGCGCTTTTCGTAGGAGCCGTTGTTGAAGATCAATCCGCGCGGTCGATGCAATCCCCACGCGGTCGGATTGTCGGGCCGTCCCAGCAAAAGGTTAAAGTGGACGCCCGCGACGCGAAGCTTGATGCCCTTGATTTCGCCTGTCGGGGCGTTTAGCGCCTCATAGTAGAACTCCGTTGCGAGCGTCAGAGGGGCGGCCGGAAAGGGGACGTACAGTCCCCATCCTTCGGGCCACCGCTCGCCAGTCAACAGACGCAGCAATGTGTCCGGAATAGCCGTGTCGCTGCTTTTGGCGGCCGCGAGGCCGCAGTAGAGCTTCAAAAACCATCGTTCGATCAGATTGCCGTCGACCTGTGTCAGAGGATGTGTGGCTTCCGGACGCTTATCTACGCCGTCGATCGCGCGAAACAATCTGCCGGCCGCCTTGTCCAGTTGGCTCAGTCCGGCGTTGTGCTTTTCGCACAAGACCTTTGCGACAAGCGCGTTGATCCCGATGCTCTGAAACGTATCCGGCGGCTGCCACAGAAGTCCTCCAACATGAACGGCACCGCCGCCGCCGATCGCGTCAAGAACGGTGCGCGAGATATAGTGCTCGCTGGAAATCTTGCCTTCGCAAGCGCCATGGCCGTGCAGGAAGCATCGTTTCATGGTTCGCCCGCCGTCTACGCCGCCAATCGTCTCCAGTCCTCTGCCGGAAACATCGCCGCGTAGTTTCGAAGCATGAACCACGCATAGGGCGGATCGTATCTTCGCCGGACGGTTTCGCCAGGTGTCCGTCCAAGCGCCTCGCAGCAAAGATCGATTCCTTTTCGGGCCGAGTTCTCGATCGCAACCCATTCCGTGGCGTCGCGGTCGGGGATGCAGTCAAGGAACGACAGATCGCGGGTTTCGAGCAGGTAGCCACCTAAAAGAACATGCACGCGATTATGATGTTTGGGACAAAGCCACTGATAATCATGGATGGCATCGTCGACGCCGCATTCGAACTGAAGCGCGAGCGGAAACGAATGATGCGCGTGAGTAACTTCCGGATCCGCATATCACACATGGCTGCGGCCGTTCGCGTATGAAGTCCCGGAATTCAGCTCGGGCCGTCTGAAGCCAGGCCTTTCGTCGGGCATTGAATTAGGCCCGCCCTTCAGGACTGCCGGCGGGCATCAAGGTTTCGACAACCGCGTTGCGCTCCGCGGAGTTGGGCTCACCGCACCGCTGGTAGTTGGCCTTGACATAGTGCGGCATCGGGTCTTCGCGCCGCAGCGGCACCAGCCAAGGCTTGACCCCGAGCGTCCGACAGGCGGCATAGCGAGCCCGCCCGTCCCAAATCATCCCTTCATAAAGAACGATTGGAAGCCGCTGGCCACGCGCGCTCATGTCTTGTCTCAGGACGCCATAGAGAGCGCCGCTCATTGTGGGCAAAGAACGCACGATCGGATGTACTTGGAGTGTTGGCATGAGTGCGGCTCCGAGCAACGATGCCCCTCCGAATCAAGAGGGGGTATGAATTATAGCACAATCTCGTCGTGTCCGTTGGCCGCAATCGGCGCGCGCGTCGTAAGAAAGATCTAGCCCACGAACTGGCGCTTGATCGACGAACGTCCCGCCGCACCGGTGATGCCGCTACGAGCGCGGCTTCGGCGGGATTGAGAACATAGGAAAGAAGCTTCTCTGGGTTTTGATACGAATAACATCGCTGGCGATGATCGTATTCGCCTTTCGGCGCTCGCCGCCGGCCTCGGTGATGACTTCGAGGTCCGGGTTATCGATGATTGCCGAATGGATGTCGTCGGTATGGGCAGGCGTGGCGTTGTAGATGCTCTCATAAAACGTGCCGACCTCTATCGCGTCGCCGAATTCCGATACAAGACGCGGAATGTCTGCCGTGAGCTGATCTTTGGCGGAGGCTCGTCCAGACATATCGAAAAGGTAGAGAGCACCGCTGTCGTGAGTGGGATCGTAAGAAAGCATATCCAGGCCTGACCGTCCGTAATGCGCCTGAAAGCTGCTATTTGCATGGAGTATGTCATTGTACCATTGCCGTGCCCTGTACGAGTTCGCGAAATGGATCAGCCAATATCGCCAGCCATCCGGGTTGTTGATCGAGAACGGGCTGACGAAGGGGGCACAGCTCCAGAATGCGCCGAAGACCAACTTCTCGGCAACGCCAAGCCAGGTCTTCTTGTTCATGCCGCCTTCGAGGTTCTTTAAGTCGGCTTCGCTCAGGTCGATGGCGGCGAGTTGCGACGCCAGTGCCGTCGGCTCTTTTGCCCGCAAAAACGCGAGCAGAGACTCGATTGCAAAAGTGTAAAAGATTTCGGCCGACGGATAGGAGCGCATGATGTCAATCAGCGTCGAGCGATTGACGCGACTGTGTCCGCATTGGTCGAGATTGAATACGACGTTGCGAAATCGGCCCTGTTGCAGCGACTGCTTGATGCCGGGATAAGCCGTCTCGAATTCGTCGCTTCTGTATTCGACGCTGATGTGCAGCTTGGGATGATGTTGCCTCACTTCGGCAAGAAGCGGGGCGACATGGGTCTTCAGAATCTCGATCGCTTGCAGACTGGCGTCGTTGAGAATGAGCAAGCACTCGATTTCAAGGGGTTTCAGACCGTTGGCGGATCTGTAGATGTTGAACCGCTCCACCGCGGCCTTCAGCTCCTCGAGGAAGATCAACGGCGAGCCGGGGGCGCCGCAGCTATATTTTCCGGCGCCGGCGAATCCTTCGACGATGGCCAGCCGGAATTTCTCCTGTTGAGGCAGTTGGCAGCGAACGGTCAGGTAGCGAGAGAAATATTCTCTAAGTATTTTGTGTTTGCGCTTTGAATGCTCTTCAAGCTTTGCACCGTCAGGCCACTGATAAGGCTTTTCAACCATTCTCCCCCACTAGCCGGCGCCCATGGCGTGTTCTGGCATCTGATCCCAAAATTGACCGCGATATTCGCGTCCATTCGCCTTTTTTGAGCGGCGCTTGTTGTCTTTGCCCCATGTTCCCCACTGCTTGAAGAAGAAGGCCGTTCGTTGCCGCACGCACTGCGCATAGATTTCGTCGATCCACTCTTCCCTGATCGGCCTTGCCGCACTGCCGCTTTCTCCGCCGACGATGGCCCAATCGATGTCCTTTAAATCAATCGGGCCGACCGGTCCGATCAGGGGTTCGAATGAAATGAAGCGGATTGCGGCCGGTACGGCGCGAAGATCGTCGGCACGATCGCGCACTTCCGCGTTCTCAATACTGGTCCCAAGCCAGACGTTCGGGAGAATCGTGTCCACCCGATCGGCGACAAGTTGAGCCATGCGCCGCGGGCGCTTGGTGAGAATCTGATAGTTGTGCTGCGGGGTCGCCCGCATAACCTTCCAAACATCCAAAATGAACTGATCCGTGACCTGCTCGTGGAACAGATCGCTCATTGAGTTGACGAATATCTTCTTCGGCTTCTTCCACCCGTAAGGTATGTCGAGCGCCGCTCGATCCTCCCTGACCACGCCGTTCCAGACGGTCCGCTTGCCGCTGCGCCGCGTTAGACCCTCGTACTTCTCGACGCCCATGGCTTCGAGACGCTTGGCCATCTGCATTGCATAGCAATTCGTGCAACCGGCCGTGACGATGGAGCAGCCCGCGACGGGATTCCACGTTGCATCGGTCCATTCAATATGCGTCTCGGCCATGCGACTACTCGAAGTTACTAGAGTGAGAAGTATATCAAACTAAAGAGAAGTCCTCACCAACTCAATAATGCCTTCAGCAGGATCGAAAAAACAAAGCAATTCTTATCAGTAGCTCGCTTCGTGTGAACCTCTCGCTGCCTACAATGCGCTGAGATCGTCCGGTACGTCGCCGAACTTCCTGATGATCTTTGCATCGCCGAAGTCGCCGGTGGCGGGATCACCTGTACGGCTGAAGGCGACAGCTCCGACATGTCCCGGTTTGCGCGACAAAGCTTCCGCGCGCATGACGACCGCCGTCGAGTTGAAGCATTCGGTTGGCTCGCCGGCCACGATGCCGTCGTCGGCAGCGACGAAGGGCAATGCCACGAAGTAGGTCACTTGCGTCATGGTATGCTCCTAGCCGGAATATGTGCGAAATCGCCCGCGGATGAAGGCGTGCGAGACCGCCTTGTTCAATGCCTCGTTCTCGGATTCCAAATAGCTGTTCGCAACGATGAGCGCGCGAATGGTCGCGCGCAGATCGCTGCCGCATGTGTCGATCGCCTCGTCGACGGCAGCCTCGAGATCATCCGCGCCTTGTGCGTTCGGCTGAGATTCCGAGGACATGGCGCCGTCCCTGATTGACCGGGCTGGCCCTATGTTCTTATTTTGTTCTCATGAAGTCAAGCTGCCGTTTCACCCCGCCCTGGAGCCTGATCCGGGAAAATTCCGAGTATTATGTTATCCGGACGAAGGCCTTGTCCGACGTTTCGGCGCTCTTGTTCGACCGCCGCGGTGTTGCGCGCAGCGTCAAGCGCGCCGATGCGACGGGTGAGGGCCTTGATCTCGGCTGCGTCGTTGAATTTCAGCCGCGGCCAACCGTCAATTGCTTTTGCCAGGCGTCGCAGCCGGTGAGGGCGGTGAAATCCGAGCCCGGGAATTCGATAATGCGCAAAATACTTCGCGCCGGCAGCGGCTCTATGGCGCAGTCGGTGTGCAGAACAGGTTCACTCGTCTGCAAACCGTTCCAGATCAGGAATTGCCGCGCCACTTTCATGTCCAAAAATGACGGCCCTCGGAGACTTGAGATCGGCACCTCGGCCTCAACCAGGCAAGGCGTGCCGATGCCGGCAAGGAGCGGGCCACGAACGGCATGCGTATCGTGCGAATTATAAAGAGACTCGCCACCCCAGTAACTCAGAAGATCCGAAAGCCCGGTCTCGCTGTCCAGGTTCGGCGGGAAGAAGCAGAACCAGATGCGGCCGGCCCGGTTCTTCTCGGCGGCCTCATTGTCGGCTATCAGCTCGGCCGCGTTCGCGGCATCCAGCAGGCCGCCGTCGCGCAAACTCTCGATGCGTTGGTGAAGCATCGCCTCGTTCGGCAACTGCATGCCTGACGATCGTATCCGTGCGATTTCTGGTCGGATCAGCCGGGTGCAATGATAGCCGTGGAGGGTGTAGTTGTTGAGGACCTTGCGCAGCTCGCCCAGCGCGCGATCATAGTCGGGGCCGGACACCGACTCGCCGCCTTGCGCACCGATCTTTTGAAGCTCCCAGGCGCGAAAAACGGCCTGATGCCGCCGGAGATGATCGAGCAGCTCGTCAGGCCAAGTGTCTTGTTTGTTCATGTCCATGGCTGAAGATCGCAGCCTGCGCTGACTTTCGCAAGGCGATTGCGCGCGCATCGGCTGATGCTGTCGTTCTCGCTTGGGACCGAGTCGCTCGCTATATTTGAAACTGGCCGAAGCTCGGAGGCGTTTGGCGGTGGATATCGACGAGTTCAGAAATTCCCAGATGCGGCTGTACGGGCTCACTAAGGCCGATGAGAGCTATACGTTCTATCACGACGAGACCAACAATATCATCAAGCTGCATGTCGGCGTCCAAGGCTTGAACGTCGCCGAACTGAAGGTCTTCGTTCTGGGCGGTGTCGTGCACGAAGGGGCGCCTCGTGCCATCGACATCGAGCCCTTGCGTGCGGCCATGCGCGTTCAAAAGTCGGCGCCCGAAATCAAGCTTAAGCACGTTGCGAAGGGCGACTTTCTTGCGGTGTTGCGCTCTGCCAAGCTGACGACGGTTTTGCGCTGGATTGCCGACAACGGTTTGATGATCCACTATCATGACCTCGACCCGCTCTATTGGTCGATCGTCGATATCATCGATTCTATTTTGTCCGAACTCCGCGATCCTGTGCTGATCCAATATCATGCGCTGCTGAAGAGCGACCTGGCCGCGGTCCTGAGAAGCTATCTCGCGGCAACGATCAATCTGTTCTATCGCTATAATTATCCCGACCTGGTCCCGGAACATCGCAAGCCGTTCCTGAATGAACTCGTCGATCTGCTGAACCATAGCGTTGACGTGCTGTCACCGGTCAATGCACGCATGTTAAAGAACGTGCTCAAGGCCGGCCGGAGCCTGGAGAGTCTTGATTTCATCGAAGGCTATCCGCCCCATCTGCTCATCGATGACTTCAGTACCTTCTACATGGGCAGGATTGCCATATTCAAAAATTCCGCACACGTCCTCGACATGGAGGAGTCGATCCGCGACCGTTTTGAACGCACGCCGCTCACCAGCGGTGGCAAGCCGGTCACTCACTATCGCTTCGCGGATTCCAAGGCCGAACCCGGCATCCAGCTCTCCGATATCGTCGTGGGCGTGCTAGGCAAGATGCACACCTATTTCACGGAAACGGCTGCGGAGGAGATTGCGGCGGATCGCGCCGGTCTAGCCGGCACCAGCTTGCAGAATGCCGAGCTGCTGCGCGATCTGATTTCTGCTTCGCACGTGGCCAACATAGCCTTTCTGAATCATGTCTCGAGCCTGCACGATCTCGACAAATTGGACCTATTCCTGCGCTTCTACGACGGGGCCCACGCCGCATGATAACCGTCAACGCGCAGCGGCGAGCAGTCGGGATAACGTGAAAAACATACCTGTCGAGAAGTAGCTGCGAAGGCGCCAGACTCTACCATCTAAGCGCGTCCGCGATCTCGCGGCTGGCTTGATGCGATGGTTGCCCGTTGTGCCGCTGTAGTGGTGAACGTGCGCGGCCAATCGTAATTCTTGCGGTGGACTGGAGTACGCGGAAACAGCGTATCAGTTGACCAGTAGCGCAATTTATGCATAAGTCGATATTGCCGGCGCGATATCGCAACAGGCCGGGGCGAGGTCCAAACTCGCTCCGGTCCGCGCTGGATTTTAGTAGGTGCCGGAGGCGAATGAGCCAAGATACGTTCTTGAAGGAAGACCTTGCCAACCTCCGTAAGGAGATGAGGCTTACGCAGCAACAGATGGCCGACGCCCTCGGCATGGCGCTGCGCGCTTATCAAAGCATCGAGTCGGGAGAGTCTGAGTATCGGTTTATTCATCGACTGGCGGCTGAGCGAGTCGCGCTCATGATCGCGGCGGACCGAAAGGAGCCCATGCTGGCACCGTCATCCGTTCGCGATGATGCGATTGAACTGGTTCGCGTCGGCCGCCTGACCGGTGCCCCGGTGTTCCAGAAAGCGCGCACTGACGACGGTAATGACAAGGCGGCGTCCGCTGAATATCAGGCCGCGGGATTCCGCGCAGCCTATGGCACCGTCGGCGAAGTGGTCTTGCTCGCAAGCGCGATCGACAGCCAGCTCAATCACGTACTTATACAACTGCTCCATCTTGTCGAGTCGCCCATGCTCGAGGCCGTGATCGCTACGCTGGATACGGTGCGCAAGATCGAGATGCTGAAGGAGCGGTCGACGTTTATCGCGCAAACACGCTGGCAAAAGCCGGTGCGGATGTATGTCGAGAAGGTCGAGCGCGTATACAAGTGGAGGAACATCGCCTGCCACACGCCGATGATTCCGGACGAGAAGCACGGCGCGGTGTTCGTGCCGACTGCGGCGGCCAAATTGCTGAAGGGCTTGCAGTTGAACGAGCCGGTCGCAAAGCGCGTGCCTTACTCGGAGCTGGAAGCCGCGATCAAGATCGGCGAGTCCGCTCTGGCGGAGGGCATGAGCCTCATAGAGAACTTTCAGAAGGTAAATATCGAGCGGAAAAAGCGCTTCGGTTGAATGGGGGAGCATGGCCGGGTTTGAGGAGTTCGAGCGTTGCATGGCGTGGCTGACGCAAACGGAACGAATGTCGGGTTGCTGACATGAACGAGACGCTTCGTAATCTATTCGTCAAGCGGCTGATCGAAAACATCGAGGTCATCGCGCCGGGGCCGCGCTTCGAGCGGTTCGGCAACGCTTATGTCGACTTCTATTTGGGGGTTCCCTTGGGCCATCGCGGGCTCAATGCGCTCGGCAATCCGGTCGGACACACGGTCGATACCGTATCCGATCAGGGGCATGTGGCTGCCGAATATACGATCGACAAGAAATACTTCGATGGCGATATGGACAAGGCGCGGAACGATTTCGAGCATGCGCGCAAAAAGCATCCGAACGCGAAGGACGTTTTCCTCTTATGCACCGAGACTGCGGGGCCAAAGCGATACAGCGAAATGGTCGAAGAGGCCGCCAAGTACAGGGCGAAACATGGCGTAAGCATTCACCTTCATGATGGAAGGCGCATTGCAGAGACGATCGTCGACCGGCTGCTGGGAAACGACGCTGTCGTCGAGCGGCTCGGCGAATATTTGCCCGCGTTGGGGCAGATTCGCGACGAATACGAAGCCAGCAACCTCGTGCCCGATCCGGGTAACGGCTATCTGGCGCGTCCCGCGGTGGAGAAAGCTGTCGCGGATGCGCTTGCCGCCTCGTCTTGCGTCAAGGTCGCTGGGATGGGTGGCAGCGGTAAATCGCAATGTGCAGCCGCGGTCGCGGCGGCTCAACGGCAGCAATACGATCTGATCATTTGGTGCGACGCAAGCCAGCTCAGGCATTTGGAGCAACTCGCAAGCCTACCTGTGGCGCGGTCGGGTGTCAGCCGGAACGTCGTCGCCTTGCTCCGAACGATGCGATGCCTGCTCGTTCTCGACGATGCTCGGGTCGTGTTCGACCGGGCGCGCGTCGTCGGCATGTGCGGAACTGGTTCGAAGGTCCTCATTACAACGCGGCAGGCGGATGCCGATGCCTATTTGATCCCGCCGCTCGAACCGGAAGACGCGCGCGAAATGCTGGGCAGTGGCATTGATGGCGGCTGTCCCGCAGAGGTATTCGACGCGGTATGGTCGACGATCGGCGGTCATCCACTGACCTTGCGGTTGATGAATGCCGCAGTCTCAGATCGAACCGCGAGCTGGCAGGAACTGGTTGCCGACTGCCAGGCCGTGGCGGAATTTGTTGACGACCGCCAGGAGCGCATCGCCGATCGGATCCTTCGCCGGTTGATGCCGGCGCTCAATCGCGAACTTTCGCTATTTGCCTGGGCGGGACAGCCGACGTGCGATCGCGGATTTGCCAGGCATGCCATCCAGCCCGTTGGACTGCGCAAGCTGCAAACCTATTGCCTGACGACGCCCGACGCTGGCGCCAGCGTGCGGATACACGACATCGTCTATTCGTGCCTTGGCTCGACGCCGGAACTGCTCACTGACGCGCGCCAACGCGAGCTCGGCGACGCATTCGAGGCCTATATCCGCTCGGTCTACAGTCTCGACTTGGAGCTTGTGGCTGTCTGCTACGGAATGAAAGCCGTACTCGAACGCCTCGTTCGCGCGGGCGATCGCCGTCCTGCTTTTCTTTATTGCCTGCTAATGGGCTGGGACCCTGCCGAGGTGGACCCTGCCTTGATGGGCGACATCCATGCCTATGCGAAAAGCCTGGGCGGCGTGCAATCGCCCGAGCCTATCGCTATTAGCGTCGCGCTTGAAGCTATCGAGGCTCGTTACCGCCACGAGCGGCCGTCGTCGTATGATACCGCCAAAGCCAATTTGCTTTCCGCTCTGCCGATTTTCGACGAACTGGCCGCATTGACCGGATTGACGGATCGTTCGCAGGCCGAAATTCAGCATCACCGCGGCAAGGCGCTGAAACTCGTTGGCGAGACCACCGAAGCGATAAAGGTGTTCGAGGCCGTATTGGCCGGACCGGTTCCGCTTCAGGCCGCGCGTCTGCAACTGGTCCGCATGTATGCGAGAGAGCGAAAGCACGCGGATCGTGCGCAGCAGCTCGTGTCGGAGATATTGAAGACCGCGCAACAGAAGCCGCAGGAGGTTGCGAGTTCGATCGTGCTCGGCAGCATTGAGTCGCTGTCCGGCGCAGTGCCGCCCGATCGCCAAAGGCTAATTTACGCCGACCATGGCGACATGATCGAGGAGCGGATACTGACATCAGCGATGGTAGGAGCGGATCAAGCCTATCAGGCATTTGCGGTCATCGGCCGCTACTGGGCATGGAACGAGCCGCAGCGATTCAAAAGCGTATTCAACTCGCTGCCGCGCCGCTCTGTGGCCGACGTGACGCGGGACTATGACCGCTCCGCTTATGGAGAAATCCTGCTCGAAATCGGTGGCGATACAGATATCCCTCAGCAAGAGCGTCAGATCATGCTGGAGGACTCGCTTGGATTCTTCGAGGCGATCGAGAAGCCTTCACCATTCCAACTGCGCAAAATGGGCGAAGTGCTCGTCAAGCTGTCAAAATGGGCCGATGCCGAAGCGGTGCTGCTGCCGCTGGAGGCCAAGCAGGAGCCTTGGCGCAGCTATTGGCTCGCGAAGGCAAGACTCGGAGCCGGAAAGGCTCAGGATGCGCTGCAGGCCGTGGACGCCGGGCTCCAGAAGCTCGATTCGTCCAGTCAGTATTTGAGCACATTCAAAGCACTTCGATATGATATCCGCGTGGACCTCGGTGACTCAGGGGCGATTGACGACCTTCGCGAAGCGGCCGCAAGCTGCACCAATGATCGGTACAAAGCCGTCTTGATGCAGCGTCTTGCTGCGGCTGAATGTGCAAAGCCGGCATGATTTGCCGAAGCCAGCCGGTCTATCCGGCAGCCGAAGCCCCCGGTCAATAGGCTCGACCTCACTGGATCAGCGTTTGGAGGATTTCACGCCCGCGCGGCGCGCTGTGCCTGCTTTTCGTTTCAACTTTCGGGCCTTCGCAGGCGGCTTTACTTCTGGACTCACATCGACGCCGAATTCGAGGATGGTCTCGCGACCGCCGTGCTTTGACAGGACGCGCTTTCCGTTGGAAATCGTGCGGCCGTCAAACACCAATAGGTAGCCTAGGTTCGTGTCCCGGTTTTTCATGTACTGCGTGATCTGCAGTTCGCCTGACGCCGCGCGAGAATGTCATCGGCAGGATGCGGCGCGGATCCGCTCCACTTACAATCAGATGCGCCAAACGGTGTGCGAGGGTGTTCGTCTTGCCGGATCCCGCTCCTGCTGTCACGAACAGCGGTGCTCCGACGTGAATGCTATCCGGGACGCCGTGTTCGACAGCTCGACGCTGGATGCTGCAGCCGAAGCGAGCATGAATCAGTTTCCCCGCTGAAATTCAACGCTCGATGATTTCCGCTGGAACCGCAACACGGTCGACCATCCTGCCACTGCCCTTTGGAGCGAATGGCAAATTCGGCCTTCGTCCCCTGCGCGACGGCACACGGTCGTCGAGCCGAGGCTACACCGTCGCCTTGTCCTCCTTGTCGGCGCCGCGCATGACGATCTTCAGCGCGTCGTCAGCCAGAGGGCGCTGCAGCGCCTTTGCCTCGTCCCAGGAGGAGCGCATCCAGACCTCGCGCTCCTCCTCCGTGGTCAGTATCACGGGCATCGCCTTCGGATGAATCGGCTCGACCACCGCATTCGGCGATGTGGTCAGGAATCCGTACACCAGGTGAGGACCGGGGATTGGTTTGGACTTTGTGCCGCGATCGCCCTTGAATTCAGTCCAGATGCCGGCGAAACAAAAAAGCGGGCGGTCGTTGCTCAGCGCAAACCACACGACGTCTTTCTTCTTTGTCTCGGGACTCGGCTCGCGAGCATACTCGGCAAAGCTGTTTGCGGGCACGACGCAGCGGTTCTCCGGCTTCAACCAGCCGCGCCAATGCGGTGACGACGTATTGCGGATGTTGGTGACAGGTGGGCCCCCGTCCTGGGTGGGGGTGGCATGCCCCAGCGCATCATCACCATCTCTCCGGCATCGCCGGCATTCCGGATTACCGGGGCTGGATAAATCCGAAAATACGCCAGGCATCGGCGCCAGATTGCCGACATAACGATTCATGCGGCTGAACAAAGCGGCGATCGCCGCTTGATTAGTGGTGATGCTGTAGAGGTTGCACAAACTGGTGAGCCTTCGCGTTCTTCCCTAGTCTAAAGTTGTTGTGCGGGACGCTGCCGTCGGCGCCGAATGTCGTATTTGATGGCCTTGGCGGCAAACGCAACCCGCCCCTTGAGCCGCTGCAAGCGTCGCCAGATTGGATGCGATCGAAAGCGGCGCTTACCGTTGCGCGGTACGGGCGGCAGCCACGCCGCCGCTGGCCCAACATGAACATTGATACCGTAGGCAAATTGTTGCTGATTGTAGGGCGCGCCACGATACAAGATCGCAGCACAGGTTTCTGCCAACTTCCGGTACAAAGCGTTATCGGTCGCGCATCCGGACAGAAGTGCGATCGTCATGCGCTCATCGCCGGCGGTAGCTACGACAGTTACGTACAGCGCCTTTTCGTCTGGCTCTCCAATTTCAACACTCCAGCCGGAATCGCGCAGCGGTCGAACCAGTTCGTTGATGCAGTCATCCGCTAGAAGCGCTCTTCGCAAAAGACCGCCGTCATCCGTGGGCATCACCGGCACCAGACGTCCATGTTTTTGGAAACGCCGCTGCTCGCGCCGCTTTAGTCCCATCTGCCCAAACCCGCGCGCCAAGGCTTGCTGCCAAAGCAGCTTGCTGTCCTCATCCATCACGGGGAAAATCAGCGACACATTGTGCGTATCGTCATGCCAGGATTCGATCAGCGCCAAGGTCGCCAAGACAACGACCAGGCGCTCGAAATTGGATGATTGTTGCCAAAGCGAATGTGTGCCGTGCGCGAACATGTGGCGGTTCAACCATGTGCCGCCGTCATACTCGTCGGTCTTCCTGAAGAAGGAATTGTGCAGCCAGCGGCGGAACGTCTCAAACGCAAAGACGCGCTCGTCCTGACCAAACAAATAGTCTTTGCTGAGATAATCAGCTGGCACCCACATTTTCTCAAAGTGACGCTTTGCGGCCGTTGCGATGGCGCGATCGACCACACGGTCAACTTTCGTCGGGATCGAAACATCCTGTTCTGAAGGTGACGCGATCCGGCTCAGGCTGCCTTCGATCGCGGGTATGAGTGCTGCAATGCTCGACGCACGATAGCCATTATAAAAGGCGAGGTACGCTTCCCGCGCCAGGGGACATAACTCACTGAGACTGCGGGCTTGGGGCAAAATTTGCGCGATGCAAATTGCCTGAAACGAAAGCGTGTACAAAGTGGAGGTGTGATACTGAAACCACTGCAGAGCTTGCTGCCGCGAACTGTGTCTTGCCGTGGCAAGAATTTTGGCGACGTCGCGCTTGGGAACCCACAGCGGCGAGAACCACTCCATCTTCTCCCACAGCGCGGCCTCGGCGTCCGCTAGCGCGCGCCGGGACGACCAACTCGGGTCGTCCTCCGTTGGACTCTTCGGAAAACATGCTTTTGCGTCGCCGACGCTCAGTATGATTGCCGGGATCGTGGCAAAAGCTCCGACTTCGCGTTCCTCGACGCCGGTTACATTAAGTCCGCGCTCCCGAGCCCAGCTCTCGATCAATTCAGGAGTCAGGGCAGCGAGCGATGGCGCGTTCAGCGCGCGACGCCAAATGCCCTGAAAGTGTTCACTAATATCGGATGTCATACTGGCGCCCTGCCTTGCGAATTTCGGACCTTGCCTCTGGCGGCTGGCCTCGGTCCAGATTGACCCGACCAGCTTGTTGTTCTTATTTTGTTCTAACGGAGGCAGCCCGCCGTTTCAAGCCGCCCTGGACTGTGGTCCGGGAAAATTCCGAGTGCTACGTGGTCAGGGAACCAATGGCGTGACCCTCGGCTGGGTCTATTGCGGTGACGACAAGCAGCGGTACAGCTTCGGTGTCAGCAAGCTGTCGTCAGATGAAGCGCGCCGCGTCGGCAGGGCGTTCGCGCACATCCCGGAATTCATGATGCCGCGCCAGGGCTTTTATCCGCGCGGTGGCGGGCCGCGCTGGCGGGCCGACCGGCCGTACCATGTCGCGCTGGAGGATCGCTATATCCGGGAGCACTGGGACGAGATCGACGCCCTTTGCAAGCTCAACAGCCTGCCTTTCAACGCAACCGGTGAAGTCATCGAGAATGGTGGCGTCTGGAGAGTCCACGAGTTTACTTGGCAGATGGATGCCATCCTGTTCTGGGCACGCTTCGAGGGACGCTGGCTGCGCGGAACGGAGTTTCATTTTCCCGAGTTGCCCGAGAATCTACCGTCGCTCAAGCCGCTCACAAACTGGCCCAAGTTCAATCCGCGAAATCTGCGCTGACTGCTGGTGTCCCCTCATGATCGAACGCCTCGGATTGCTCTTGCTGCTTGTTTTGCTGTCAGGCGGCGCCGTGGCCGACAATTTCGTTGGTCAGGCCAGCGTCGTCGATGGCGACACACTGGAAATTTACGGCACGCGCATTCGGCTGTGGGGCGTCGATGCGCCGGAAAGCAGTCAGCTCTGCCGCGGCGAGGACAGCTTGCAATTCGTTGCGGCGCGGAGGCGGCGAATGATCTCGACAGCTACATCGGCCGGCGTCCGGTCAACTATGTTCCTCTCAACCTGGATCAATATGGACGCACTGTTGCCACGTGTTCGATCGGCGGCATTGATCTCGGCGAATGGCTCGTGCGCAACGGTCTAGCATTGGACTGGCCGCAATACTCCGGGGGACGATATGACGCGGCCCAGCGTGACGCCGAGCGCGCCGGCCGCGGACTCTGGAAGGGCAGTTACGTCGAGCCCTGGCGCTATCGCGCCTGCACTCGCGCCAACGGAAGGCCATCCGCCTGCTCAGATGACGCCAACGCGCATCCCTGAAACCTGCTACGAGGCGGCACTCAATTATCCGCACCTTGCGAGCCGCCGATCGAACGTCATCGCGAGGGCGAATGACGCGATCTCATTCCGGTTTCGGGAGCAGGTCCAGATAACCGCCATCACCCAACGCCGCCATATAGCTGATCGTCTCCGCAGCCAGCGAACGCCCCCTGCCGGAGCCGCTCGCGATCCCGTTTGCCAGGATGAGACGAACCTCCGCCTGCTGGGTCATATAGACCCATCGATCAAAGCGAGGGCTTTTGGCGAGAGCCGCGAGGACCTCGACGGCGTGTATCCGATGCTCCGCGGAGAGCTTCGCTAGATGCCGCAGCACGCTATAGGGCTCCGAGGGCGCAAACCCGATTGCCGCCATCGCCAACACCTGGTTCATCAGCCAAGGGCCGTCGATCTTGCCATTGAGGAAGAACTGCCCGATCGTCCCGATCTCCTCGCGAAAGTAGTCGGGGTTCGACGACGCCTTGGCGGCCGCGAGCCTTCGGTCCCAGTAAGAATACGCGCGCGCCCGGAATGGCTCGGGAAATTGATCCGGCGGCTGTCCAAGCTGCGTCCCGAGAAACCACATCGCGCTTTTTCGTGCGCTGGCCGGTGCAGTGTCCCAGAACAATTGGAACACCTCGTCTGGCAGCGCTGACCAAATGTAAAGAACGACGAGGTAATGCGCTAAACGTTCTTCGACATGGGTGCGATCGTCCGGGCCGTCATCGGCGCTGAGGCGGTTGATTTCGGCGACGTAACAATCGCGCATATCCGCGGCCAGATCCTTAATAGGGCCGCTATCGTTGGCGAGATGCGAGATCCAGCCCGCATCACGCAGCGACAAATCACTCGCAGGCAATATTTCAGTGATGTGTCGGCGGAACCAGGCCTCGTCAAAAAAGAACAGCCAGTTGAGATAGCGTCCGACCACAGCGCGGGGAATGCGGCCAGTCGGCGTGTCGTCGGCCAATTCGGCTTCCAGGATCGTTCGCAATGCCGGAAGTCTTTCGAGCGCTGCTCGCGGCGCTTGTCCGATCGGGCTGCTATCGTCCTTGCTGAGCCAGAACAGCACGAGGACGACAAGCTCGACCGTCATGCCGCGCGCTGTGCCTTGCGCTGCGAAAAACGGCGAACTCCGATAGCTCTCCTCGAATGACGTGCTCTCCGACAGCCGCGGCGCCTGGCGATAAAACGCGGATACCAGCCGTGTGACCAGCTCCGCATGCTTGAATGGGATGCCCCGCGCGCCCTGCCGCAATCCCGATGCGAGGAGAGCGGCTCCGGCTTTCAGGCACCACGAGGTATCCGCATCGTCGCCTTCAATGCCGCTTGGCACGTGCTCCGTTGATTGAATGACGCTTGCGACCAGCGACACTGCGCCGTCCCAGTCCAACGACTTCCGGTTATTGGATGCGTTCTCTAACCCTTCCAATACTCTGCGAACATAAAGCAATGGAAGCCCGGCAAAGCGCGGCGCGTTTGCCGAATACAGCTCCGGATTTTCGCCAGCAGCCAGCCGCAGTCCCTGCGCCAGCGCGGTCATGGTCTGACGCTTCTCTTCTGGTGACGGACGCCATGCCTGCAGAAAGGCGATGATCTTATCGATGGGCGCTGCCTGAAAATCGGGAGCCTCGGGCGGTGGCGCCTCCGGCTCGTCAAATCCCCGCCGCCACGCGTCGGGATCGCCAAGCTCCTTGACGGCCGCCGTCACTTGCGCTTGCCGGTCCTCGGGCAGCACCGAGCGCCAGCCCCACAGAATGTCACGCACCGCCGAAAGCCGAAACAACCGCTCGTCTTTGGCCGTGACCGGCCTCTTGCTGTGGGCCTCAAATTGCTGCTTCCATCCTCCGATGTACTTATCCGGAACGCTGTCCACACATGCCAGCACACGCTGCTGCATCGCCGGCGGCAGCGAAGGAAACCACGCTTGTGCCAGCGCGGCATATTCCGTGCTGCACCAGCTTGCTTCGATCAAATCGGTTTTGGTGAGATACCCTTCGGCCAGTTCGGGCGCGTGACCGGGATAAAACGACAGCACGTGAAGCGCCAGCCGCACGAATATCTTCGCGGGATGGCTGGTGATTTCGAGCATGACCTGCTGCGTGCACGAAGGGGCGGTCTTGATCGCAAGCTTCGCCGCCTGGATAATTCCGCCGACCAGGGCGTCAATGACGTCATGCTTGACGCCGTGCTCGGAGATCTGTCCCGACAGGTAGTAGGTGTAGTCAGACGGCGGGTCTTCGCTGAACTTGCCGCTAATTCGCACCGCTCGGTCTAGAAGGCTGCACAACAGACCAACGGCTTCAACGCCGCACGCCGGAGCCAATGCCTTCACCGTGTCCGGCAGGAAGTGCTCGTACATGTGCTGGCTGAACAACGTGGCAAGGCGCCCGCCGTTGTCGAAGACCTGAAACAGCACGCGCGCCACGCGCAGCGCCGCAGCTCCGTGGCCAGCTTGCGCCAGCCGTCGTAACAGGTCATGTGGCGCTTGCGCCATAACGAACCGGGCATTGCGCGTCAGCCACGTCTCGGCGAGGTCGACCAATGGCGCCGCATCATCGGCAGGGAGTGCCGCCAACACTTCAATGCCCAGCTGTTGCACATCGACGTGCTGTGAAGTGCCGACACCACGCAGCGCCTGAACGACCTGGCTGCGGACCTCCGGGTCCTCCGAGCCCGCCATGCGCACTAGATAGCGGCCCGCAGGCCACTGGCGCAGCAGCAGCCCATCACCCGCGTCGTCGTCGGCGGGCAAGGTCGGCCCCACCAAGAGATTCTCGGCCGCCAAATGAGGGAGCCAGTCCGCGGTCTGGAGTTGATTGAAGAAATGCCACAGCAGCGGTAACGCACCAGGTATTTCTTTGACGAAAATCTTCACCGCCGCCGCGCGATCCGCCATCGCGACGAGCTGGTCAACGCGTTGCATGAAGGCGGCATACTTTCCTTGAAGCGCGATCATCAGCCCGCGGACGACCGTGTCGAACGGTTGCTGCCATTCGAGCCGAAACTCTTCATCGACGACTAGAGACCGATAAAAATCGCGGCGGTGGGCCTCGCCATGGGCCTGAGCAATCGAGATCCATGCCCTGGCGATATCGCCGTCAGCGCCAAGCCCGAGACGCGTCACGATCGCCTGAATCTCCTCCTTATGGCTGCGGCGCGGCCGCAATTTTTCGACGGCGCGGTTGACGGCGTCATCCTTGAAGCCGAGCGCGCGCAGTTGCTTCCTGGCCGCCTTGAGTCGCGCTTTATCCTCGGTCGTCGCCTCAAGAGCGACACCTATTGGCCCTGCCAGCGTCTGCCGCAGGACTGAATCGAGCTCCCGTATGGCATGGCCAGCTACCGGAACGGATACGCGAAGCGGGATCGCGCCCGAAGCCACGCGGCAAAAGTCGACGTAGCGATCGGCAATACTCTTGCCGAGCATTTGCCGCATCAGCGTCGCCGTATTTTGCTGCTCTGGTGAGAGGTCGCCTCTCTTGGTGGGCTCGTTCATCTAACGCTGTCGGTTAACGCCCCGCGTCTTGGCGCGGCGGGAAATGAATTCCCTCATCAAGGGCAGAAAAAAAGCCTTGCTGAAATGGCCAAGCAGCGGCTCCGGTTCAAGGTAGAACGACTGGCCGATGATATCCTGATTGTACTCGTCAAGAATGATCCAGAGCCGCAGCGTGGCATCAAGCCCTGCGCGTCGCTTTTCCATTTCTGGAATTTCGGCGGCAAAACGATCGGAAGAGGGCGGCTGGCTGGTGATTGGAAACAGCACCAGGATATCCTCGCCCTTGGGCCGTGCAATCCGCACACCCACAGCGACCGGACGGTGCTTGCGACCTTCGGTCTCCCCTCGCTCGGCCTCACGTACCCACAGATAAGGAAAGCGGATGACACATCCGGTGCGAAGCTCGTGCTGGCTCACGGATCGTCACCGTCCCGCTCATAGGCATCGACCGCATTCTTAACGTCCTCAAACAGCTCGTCCGGCATCGTCTCAAGCCGGCCGGCCATCCTGGTGTCGGCTCTGGCCTTAAGCCTGCGATAGTCTTCGATGCTGAGCAGCACCAGGCGCGGCTTATTCCGCTGGGTAATGGTGACGGGCCGGCGCAGCGCCTCAGCAATGATGTCTCCCGATTTTCGGGACAGATCACTCGTCGAATATTCGGTCACACATCGATCTCCAACATTGCTGTAATATACAACATTGCTGTAATTTACGCAAGTGCTTAAATACCGGAATAGTCGATCCGCACCGGCCGTCTAGCGCTCGATCTTGCGCGGCTTCTGCAAGTCAGCCGGAGCTTTGATCACTCGATGCGCAGCATCGTCCTTTCGCTTTTCGGCGGCTGCTTTCCTCCGCTCTCGCCAGCCCGACAGCAGGAACACAAGCAGGCCGGGAATTCCGATGATGGAGGCAATGACCTGTAAGTCGCTCGTCACGTTCCGGCTGAAAGCCATGAACACAGGCCGATCCAGGACGACGAGGTTGATGATGCGCGCGTCCTCGGCATCGGGTTTTCTCGGAAATAGCTCGCCGGCCTTGGAGGATGGCAACGGCTTTTCGCGCACGGTCGGCGCATCCGTGATCCAGAACTGATCGACGATCCTTACGCTCTTATTCCCTACGGCCGAGGCAGTCACCAGGAAGGTCGTCGAACTACCGTCCTTGAGCGTCAAATCGATGCCGTCGGCCGGGACTATCTTTAAAGAGGGCCCATCAATCGCGATGTGCACCCGAGCGTTTGGATCGTGCTGATAGGTGCTCGCTACGTCCGAGAGCGAAACCGATATCGGTAGATCGTCGCCAAGATACAGCTGCGCGGGATGATTGACAGTGAGCTTATAGGCTTTCTCGGGGCTCCCGCCGTGTCCGCTTAGCGGCCCTAACGTCGCGTCCCAGATCTGAATGCCATCGGTCAGGTATGCGCTACGCGTCACCGTCAGGGCCGCAGTTAGCGCCAAGGACAGGCCTATGCCGGCGACACCGCAAGCCAGGAATGCGAACCTCCAATTTCTGATCCGTGCCCAGACAACAGCATTCTCGCGAGGGTCCGAGGGTAACGCTTCATCCGAATTCGTCATGAGAACGCCCGCGTCCCTTCGTTGCGCAATCGAACCGTCATCGTTACCGCGAGAGCCACAATAAGCTGTCCACCCCGACTTTGAATATCGATTTCGGCGACCATGTCGGAAGGGCCGGTGTAGAACCAGCCATATCGCCCGTCATCGATTCGTAACACAAACCTCCGGACTCAAACTGCAATGGCAAGGAAACTAAGCATTCCGAGGCGGCTGTTCAAATACCGCGTGTTCAACAATCTCACGCTGGATATCATCATTGCCGATAATCTGTTCTATGCCGATCCAAGCACGTTCAACGATCCGCTCGATACACGGCCCTCGCTCAACACGGATCTTCCCACCCCAGACCTTGAACGTGCGTTGCGCAAGTTCGTCGAGCGCCGCGTCGGCGCGGAGATGAAAGCCGCCGCCAAAACCATTAGATAGTCGACCGTTAAGAAGCCGGATTGAGCTGAGCTGGAGAGTTGAGCGTGCGCCAGAGCGAGACCAACAATAGGCGCAAAAGTTCTCTGAACCAGGCGAGGATGCGACGGAGGTTGTGTCCGACGGCGGAGAGGACGACGTTTGCCGCATCGCCGGCGCGGCCCTTGAGGTAGCACCGGCCGAGGTGTCCTTCGGCTTTGAGGTGTCCGATGATGGGCTCAATGGCGGAGCGGCGGCGCAGCTCACGCTTGATGGCGCCGAAGACACCGCGCTTCTGGCCGGAGATGAAGACGCGACGGGGATTTTGCGCGTCGTGGCCGCGGTAGCCCTTGTCGACATAGGCCCGCTCGATCGCACAGCCGGTAAGTGTCTCGGTGCGGTCCATAACGTCCCGCAACGTGTGACCGTCGTAAGGGTTGTCGGGCAGCGACCTGGCATGCAGCACGAACAGGCCACCGGGGGCGCGGCGATTGTTGGTAACGATGGAGGCCTTCACGCCGAACTCGTAAGGCGCGGCGGCCTTGCCCTTGCCGATGCACTCCACCTCCGGGGCATGGAAAGAATAAAGCTTGAAGCCGCGCTGGCGCTGCTGCTGCGAGCGGATCTGCGTGGCCCGGCCAAGCGGGAGGGCGAACGCCTCCTCCAGCGTCGCCTGGCCTTCGATCTTGCGGCGGATGTCGCGGATGATCCTCCCCAGCCGGCTGCGCAGGATACGCAGCTGCCGCTGATGCCGGTTGAACTGTTTGGCATGAGCGTAACGGCCCGCCATCATCGCCGCGCTTTTGGCCACGCGACAATAGGATTGCCGCAGCCTGACCCCGTGTTTCCTCGCCAGGCGGTTCAGCCCCCGGATCGCTGCATGCAGCAGTTTGGCATCGGTCGGGAAGCTGATGGCCTTCGGTTGCACTGTGGTGTCGACCGTGACCCGCTTGAGGTCCTGGCTGCGTAACGCACCGGTCTCGTGCGCCACCCGAAGGCTCTCGGCCAACAACCGCTCCAGCTTGTCACCGAGCCGCTTGCGCCAATGGCTCAGGTCCGAGCGCTCGTGCGGGAAAACGTGCTGGAAAAATTCTTCGCCGGTGAAGAACTGGAAGTACGGATCGTGCACCCAGCGCTCGCACACCCCCTCATCGGACAGCCCGTAAATGTGCTTGAGCAACAGCAGCCCGATCATGAAGCGGGTCTCGATCCCCGGCCTGCCATTCTCGCTGTAGAGCGGGGCGATCTCGCTGTCGATCCAGTCCCAGTCGATCTTGCCGGCAAGCAGAACCAGCTCGTGCTTCATGTTGATGATCTGGTCCAGCCGTGCCCGGAACAGATCGTTCGATCCTGTCGTCTTGTGCTTCTTCGGCCGCATCGTCCCTCCGGTGCACCACAGAAGCACGGTTCACAGTGGACAGGAATCCACAAAACGAATTTGCAGGGTTTGCGGCCATCAAGCCTCAAATCCCTGCAATCTCAAACGCCATCAAATCCCAAAAACAGACTCCTGCTCAACCGCTTACAGGCTTGTTCACAGCCGACTAGATACAAAGGTCCGAAAACCCTGGATCACATCAGCCGGTTGAGCCGGTTGCAGGCTGATCAGGTCATTTCAGAGGTCAACTATAACGCCGGCGATCCAAGTTACGAGATGGCGGATCCTCATCAATATCTCCTTGGTCGCCAGCTCGAAAAAGAACTGCTGCTGCAATATGACAAGGGCATTGTATCTCTGGCTCAGCGCGTGACCTGCCCGCTGATGTGGAGCCACTATGGCGACCAGCATCGGGGTGTTTGCATTGGCTATTCGGTACCGCCCAATGCGCAACATGATCTCCATAAGGTCAAGTACGGCGGCAAGCGGCTTGTTGACGCCAGCAAGGTCCTGGCAATGCTCGATGGCGACAAGGATGCTGGTCTTCAGGTCGACGAGGCAGTTTTGTTGCGAAAAGCGGCGAGTTGGCGGTACGAGCAGGAATGGCGTTTGATCGGAGAGCGAGGTCTGCAGAATTCCCCGCTCGAGCTCGAAGAGATCATCTTCGGGATGCGTTGCACCGAGGCAGTGAAATATGCCGTCATCGCCGCCTTGGATGGCCGGAGCCGATCCGTGCGCTTCTATGAAATGTCCGAGCTCCACGGGACCTTCAATCTGAAAAAGTACCCATTGGACGAGGGAGAGATGAGGGCCTTTCTACCGAGGCGGTCTCGCGACACGGACGAAGCATTCGAGTCCGCCGCCTTTCCCGTCGCAGAGAAGTAGCCGCTGTGACGGTCGTCAGGGCGGCACCGGCCCGCGGCCGGTCACGCTCTACTCACAGGCACACGCCTGCGAGCGGAACCGCAAGAGCGTCTCCGCCCTTCGGGTGACGATCGTTGCCGCAAACATCTGCATAAGGGCAAGCGCAATGTGTCGCTCGCCGGAGGCACTCGCCCTCGGGCCCGCCGTCATCGCATGCCGGCGTCGCTATCACTGCCCTTCGGGTCGGGTGCCTTCTTAACCGGTCTCGCGACTGCACTCGGTCTCGGGTCCCGCCGCTGCGCGTCGGCGCTATGCTGACCCTCCTGCGGGTGCCTCTTTGATTCTCCCACTCTTGCGAACTGTCTTCACCTCTTCGGTGCTTCCTGCATGCTCACGGTCGAAATCTAAGGAGCACCGCCCCTCACAGGGGTAATCCGGGCGCTCATGGTCATCATGTCCACGGACGGCGCGCGGATCTCGGCATCTTTCAGTCGCACGGTTCTGGTCGTCCTGGATATTGTGCTGCGGTCGTCATGACGGTGCGGCCGGATCTTCCTTGACGCCGCGGGCGACGATCCGGAGGCTTCCGTCCGGAAGCGGCCGCTGTAGCTTCAGGGCCTCGTCTAAAGGAGCCGTCATCCAGGTCTCGACCTCGTCCGGCGTCGTCAGGATCACGGGCATCGCCTTCGGATGGATCGCGCCTACTTCGGCGTTCGGCTCCGTCGTCAGGAACGCGAAGATGTCGTTGGTCGTCTCGCCTTCCTTGACCTTCCTGACGGACGTCCAATTGGTCCAGATGCCGGCGAAGCAGGAGAGTGGGCGGGTCTCGTCGAGCGCGAACCAGATATCACCGCCCTCGGCCTTGTTGAACTCGCTGAAGGAGTTAAAGGGCACCACGCAGCGGCTTTCGGTCCCGAGCCATCGCGTCCAGTGCTTGCTTTTCACGTTGCGGATGTTGGTCGTGCCGCCGTCCGGCTCCATTCTGAGCAATTCCTTGAAATCCACCGTCTTGCCCTTGGCTTGCAGCTTCTCGGCTCGCTTCTTGGTGGCGTCCATCAGTGCCTTTGACGACGACGGCATCCCCCAGCGCGCCGTCGCGAGTTCGCGGCCCTCCGCCCCATTGCGCACGATCGGTGCCTGGTAGTCTGGAAAAACTCCCGGCATCGGCGCCAGGTTGCCAACGTATCGGTTCACGACACGAAACAGCGCGCTGATAGCCGCTTGGTTGGTCGTGATGGAATAGAGATTGCACATTGGTCAGGGTTCGGTTCGAGGGTGGCGCGGCTGCCACGTCAACTGTAACAGAGTCGCGGATGGACGCCGGCCGGCCTTGGCGCATTTGCGGCAGCGCAGCCGGCTGGCGAGATCGTGCACGAAGGTGGTCGGCGGGTGCTTCATCGCCGCGAGGTCCACGTCGCTTGGCGTCTTGCAGCGCGCGCACCTGATCTCCAGCCAGGGGAAGCCACCGTTCACGGCCTGATCGATGGTCGGCGACGGATCGATCGGTTCGCCGTCACTCCACATGCGCTCGTTCCAGCTTTCGCAAAGCAGCCTATCGGCTTGCTGGATCATCGCCTCGCCTTTGGCCCGCATCTCTGCCGATTGGGTAGCCAGGATGTTAGCCATCGCGCGTGCCTTGCCGAGCTCTTTCGCCAGAGCCTTGCGATCGCCGCCCGACAGGGGCGTAGGGTGATACTTCGGGGCCATCCGGACATCCAGGCGCAAAGAGATCGGATCGGCAAATGCTGAGCGACTACGGCGTCTCGAACGCTGGCCAGCACCCGTCTTCTTCATGCCTGCCGGTACGCTGCTGGCAGGTGTTGTCGAGCAATCGCTGCGCCACGTCCTTCCAAACTGCGTTGCGGCCATACAATCGGACAGCATCGGCCGTCTGGATTTCTAAGGTACGTTCGCAGCGGCGGCAGGAGACGCGGAGCACGTGGCGCTGAATTTCGGAAAGACACCGCTGCCGCATTTGAGCCCCGGTCGTGCCGGCGCGAGGGTCTCTGAGGACCGATTCCCAGTATTCGGCTGGAAGCGGCGCCTCTGGAGCCGCAGTGGAAGGGCTCGGCCTACGGGCGGCTTCGGCGGCCAGCTTTTCCATCTGCTTCGGGGTCGGCATGCGCCAGCTCGCGGGTCGGTCGGTCATGCCTGAATTAGAACATAACAAGAACAAATGTCGAGTCCGACCAGGGCAGCTGCTGAGAAAAATCCTCCTATCGAGCGGGCAGCGATGTCGGAACCAAGCCGGTTGGTTCGTCTTGAATCCGGCATCAGTAATGGAGTTCCCGCGATGGCCCCCCGCGCCAACTGGAAAGGCTTCTTGCGTCTCTCCCTCGTCACCTGTCCGGTCGCGCTCTATCCGGCCACCTCGGAATCCGAAAAAGTCTCCTTCAACCAGCTGAACCGAAAGACCGGCCATCGGATCAAGTACGCCAAGGTCGACGCCGACACCGGCGAGGAGGTCGACAACGAAGACATCGTCAAGGGCTACAAGGTCGATACTGACACCTTCATCGAGGTGACCAAAGAGGAGCTTGAGAACGTCGCGTTGGAATCGACGCGAACGATCGAGATCGACGAGTTCGTCGACCGCAGCGAGATTGATCCGCGATATCTCATTCGTCCTTACTACCTGCGTCCCGACGGTAAAGTCGGGCATGATGCGTTCGCCGTCATTCGGGAAACCATCCGCGAGATGAACAAGGTCGCAATCGGCCGTGTGGTGCTGACCAATCGCGAACATATCATCGCGCTCGAGCCGCTCGATAAGGGGCTGATGGGCACGCTGCTGCGCTATCCCTACGAAGTCCGTTCCGCGGACGAGTATTTCGATGGCATTCAGGATGTCAAAGTTACCAAGGACATGCTTGATCTCGCCAAGCACATCGTCAATCAGAAGGCGGGCCACTTCGAGCCGAACAAGTTCGAAGACCAGTACGAAACCGCCCTCATCGATCTCATCAATCAGAAGCGCGCGGGCAAGCCCATCACCGCGAAAGCGCGTCCTCGAGGTGAGAACGTCGTGGACCTGATGGACGCGTTGCGCAAGAGCATCGGACGAGAGGCGACGGCCCCGACTGAGGCGCCGAAGAAGCCGGCCAAGAAGCCGCGCAAGGCGGCCGCTGCGCAGAAGGAAATGCTGATGCCGATCACCGGCAAGAAAGCGGCCAAGGAGGGTGCGGCGAAAAAGCCCGCCGCGAAGCCGCAGCGAAAGTCGGCCTAGCCTATCGTGAAGCACCGGTCACGCCAGACGGTCACTCCTTCGTCATCCGCGCAGGCTCTGGCAGACCGTAAATCCCATCTCGACGAGGTCGCGTGAGACTATCGCGCTGACCGGCAGATAGGTGACAGCCGCGAGGCCGAACCAACGGCGCATAGAGCCGTCAACCTCGCGATTCGCAATGAGAGGGGACACTTTGCGCGCTGCAGGCCGCGCCACTGCGGAAGTTTATCAAGTTGCGTGATTTGCCCTGGGGGGAGTGTTTGGGCAGCGTAGTCTTTCAGCCTAATCAGTTTGGTTTTGGGAGAGAGGCGATCCATTGGGGGCGAGACGCAGCTATGGGTGCAGTGCACCGTCCGCAAAGTTTAACATGCTTGAATCCCCAAGCGGGCGAAACCGCGCTAGGATTAGATTTTCCCTTGGGGGGCTGCTATGTTCGACACGGCAACCACCGCGCTTTTGCGCGCGATTCTCGATGAAGTCTGTGAAAGCGTCTCGCACCGCGAGATCGGGGCACGTACCCACGTCGCGTCGAAAATCCTAGAGGCTGCGACGAGAGGCGAGATTTCTCCCGAAGGTCTCAAACAGATTGGTCGCGACGCCCTCTCGCACGCGCCGACGATGTGGCGCTGATCGCGGGGCGGGCGTGAACTTTCAAGTCACCGTCCTGAAGATTTGGTAGCTTATCCGGACGGCTTTGCCGTGATGGAGGACCTCAAGAGGGATATGGCCATCCTAGCAACGAGTGGCCGCGACTGGGCGGACCGGACCAGGCGCCCTCGCGGCGAGAGTGCCCGATCTCGACATCTTCTCACAAGGATTGGTCAAACGGATAAGCGGAGGATGGAAGATCACGTCCAAAGGACGGGCGTTGCTCGAATTGATGGAAGCGCGGCCAACGGCCTTGGAAAGGGCCGAGGCGCCCCCAGTTTTGGAGACGAGTGCGACCTCGCCGGCGCCTGTTCCTCCGCTGCGGCAGCCCGCCGGATCGTGCCAAGCGACGGCGCGAAAGACGTCAACGTCGGCGCGAGGCGCGCGAACGGGCAAGAGCAAACGCCTCTTGAGGTAACGACTGAGGGAAGAAAAATCCGCCAAATGGGAGCAGCGGTTTGATAGTCCCGGACTGTCGATTTGCCTCCCCAGCCCCAAGCGTACCGCCGTTACCTTGTTTGCGGCCATGCCGGCCCCGATCTACTCGGGACGGCGACTGAGCACGGGTCCTTCTACCGAGCCGGCGAGCGACAATATGGCGAGGAAATGGAGGCCGAACCCGCGCGGAAGAGCTGGCCGGGTTCCTTTTGAAAGGGCGTTGCGCGGTCGGTGAGGCGAGCTACTTCAGACAATCGCCATAAAGTTCACTGACATGCTCCCCAACAGTCAATCTTCACGAAGGCCATAATGTCCCAGTACTCACTCGATGTATTGCGTCAGCGCTATGTCGTTGAGAAAAGACCGCTCGAGGCCAGCGTCGAGCAGATCTTGCGGGCCGACACCCGCGCCGGAGCGCGGGCCATTCTGGCTTCAATCGACAAACGCCGCTTCGAAAATAGGTCGGAAGGGCAGCGCCTCCGCAAGATGCTCCGCTTCGAGACCTCTCTGTGGGAAACAGGCCATCATGCCGTGGCAGGCGTGGATGAGGCCGGAATGAGCCCTCTCGCCGGGCCGGTCTCCGCTGGCGCCGTGATCCTGAAACCGGGCACGCGGATAGTCGGAATCGACGACTCGAAAAAACTCGACGCCGCGGCTCGCGAAGAACTCGCGAAGGAGATCAAGGAAAAGGCGGAGTGTTGGTCTGTGGCGTTCGTCGAGGTCGAGGAGATCGACGCGATCAACATCTATTGGGCGGGCATCCAGGCCATGCAGCGTGCGGTCCGGGGGCTAGGCTTGACGCCGCAGCACTTGCTGATCGATGCGAAGCGGTTGAAGGAAATCGATATTCCTCAGCAGGCCATCATCAAAGGCGACGCCAGGTCCGCCAGCATCGCGGCCGCCTCCATCCTCGCGAAAGTCGAGCGCGACGCCGTCATGCGGGCGCTGGACCTGCGACACCCCGGCTACGGCTTCGCGGATCACAAGGGCTACCCGGTGCCGGCTCATTATGAAGCGCTCGCCAGACTCGGCGCATGCGCCGCTCACCGGCGGTCGTTCGGACCGGTACGTAAGGCTCTCGGGTTGCCGCCCTTGCCGCCATGGCCTTCGGCATCTGAGCGCGACGCCGGCTGAACAGGTCTACGCTTCGTCTCGGCGGCGCTATTTTCGCGACCGCTTCTTTTCGCGTACGACGTTCTTCGCGTTTTTGTCCGACCGCAGCCCGAGATAGACCGGCTGGCGCAGCTCGCCGTTGCTGGTCCACTCCGCGAACTTCACTTCTGCGACCAACGCAGGACGCACCCAGGTCGTGACCTGCTCATCCTTCACCTTGGCAGGGAACGGTGACTTGGCGGTTTTGAGCTTCATGAGCCTGCCGTGAAGCTCTTCGAGAACTTGGTGGCTGAAGCCGGTGCCAACGTGGCCTATGTACCGCCATGCATCCCCTTCGCGTACCGCGAGGACGAGAGCGCCGAAGAAAGGCCGGGTTCGCCTCGGCGCCGTGAAGCCGGCGATCACGACCTCTTGTCGCTGCGCGGTCTTCACCTTCAGCCAGTCGGCGGTCCGGCGTCCGGACGCGTACGGGCTATCGGCGCGCTTGGCCATGATGCCTTCGAGATGTCTCCGCTCCGCATCTGCGAAGAACTTCGTTCCCTTGCCTTTGCGGTGGTTGCTGAACGCGACGAGCTTGTGGCGCGGAAGGATGGCCTTGAGCCGCTTCTTGCGCTCGAGGAGCGGCAGCGCACGCAGGTCCTCACCGTCTGCGAACATGAGGTCGAAGGCGCAATACAGGAGCTTCGCCTCATGGCGCAGCGCGTTTTGAAGCAACTGGAAATGCGAGACGCCGTCCTTTCCGATCGCGACGAGCTCCCCGTCGATCACGGCATCGCCCTTCACGCCCTCCAGCGCTTTGGCGACCTCGATATAGCTGCGGCTGATGATCTTGCCATTTCGGCTGTAGAGCGCAACCTTGCCTCGCCGGATTTTCGCGATCATCCGGAAGCCGTCATACTTGTCCTCGAAAACCCAGCCGGGATCGTCGAACGGCGCGTCGGTGAGCGTAGCGAGCATCGGCTGCAGGCGCTTGGGCAGGGTCGACGTCCGGCTCATTCGAGGCCAATCCTTAAGAGCACGTTGCCAAATGCGTGGACGTCCTTCAAGGATTAGGGAACGCTTCGGGGCCGCGTCGTGTTCCGCAGGCTCCGTGGCATGCGACGTTGACGCTCGATTGAGGAGGGCGGATCAGACCGATGGCGAGAAAACTGAAAACCTTTCAGACTTCTCTGGGCTTCTTCGATCTGGCGATCGCCGCTCCGTCCATGAAAGCGGCCCTCGAAGCCTGGGGCCCCAACAGCAATCTCTTCCACCAGGGCGCGGCGAAGGAAAGCGACGATCCGGACGTCATCGCTGCGGCCATGAAGAAGCCGGGCGTCGTTCTCAGGCGCCCGGTCGGATCCAACCGATCCTTCAGCGAGCAAGCCGAACTGCCCTCCGATCTCGGCGGGGACAGAAGATCGACGAACGCCCCGCGCAAATCGAAGGGCCAAATTGCGAAGAAACCTTCCTCACGTCCAGTCGACAAGACGGCCGAGCGGAAGGCTGCGCTTGCCTACGAACGGGAGGAGAGGCGCCGGGAAGGTGAGCGGGCGAAGGAAGAGGCCGCCAGGCAGAGAGAACGTGAGCGCCGTCAGCAGGCGGTCGACAAGGCGCAGGCTGCGCTGGACAAGGCGGAGCAGGAGCACGCGAAGCGGGCTGCCGCCATCCAGGCCGAGGTTGAGGCTCTCGCGAAGAGATCGCAAACCGAAGACGATCGCTGGAATAAGGAGAGGGAGCGATTGGAAGCTGCGCTGCAGCGTGCGCGGAGTTAGTTTCTTGGCAGTTCTTGCTCGGCGGCACCGAGGGAAGGCAAAGGGTTGCCGTCAAGCAATCATCGTTCGGGGTCTGGTGCGCGCGCTGCGGCTCGGTTCACCGTGGTGCGGTCCCCTCGGTCCTCGGGACGCGAGCTCCATGACCGCTTGATGCAGCTCGGCCGGAATAATCAGCGGACTTTCGGGGGCTTGTTCGCCCACTGCCAGAAGCGATCGAACGCATCCATCACAGGTCCTCCCGTAGGCCCCGGAAGAAGGGGTGGCGAACCTTTCCCTCGGCCGACTTCACGCGATACTCGATCTCGGCCAGAAGCTTGGGTTCGACCCAGATGCCCTTGTGACCGATGCGCTTGGTATATGGCTGGGTCTTTCGGATGAGGGGTTTAAGCCGTTTCTGCAGATCGGCGGCCGAGACCTTGTCGAAGCCGTGGTCGACTTTGCCGGCGTAGACCAGATCGTCGCCCTTGCGCCGGCCGACGTAGATGCCGTCCCACTTCGTCCCATCGAGTGCGAAGCCGGCAATGGTCAACGTCTCACGCTGTACGCAGGTCTTTTTGACCCAATCATTCGTGCGTCCTGTTGGATAGGCGCTGCCCCGGACCTTCGAGACGACGCCTTCGAGGCCGAGCTTGCAGGCGTGCGCGAACATCTCGCGGCCGTCTATCTCGAAGCTTTCGCTGAACTGGATGTCGGTACCGCCTAGGATCTTCTTGAGTTCGGCTTTGCGCTGAGAGAGCGGTAGCTTCCGGATATCCCGGCCGTTCAGATAGAGCAGGTCGAACGCGACGAGCACGATGCTCTTCGACTTGCCCTTGAGCTCGTTCTGCAGGACCGAGAAGTCGGTCGTGCCGTCGGCGGCCGGTACCACGATCTCGCCGTCCACCACCGCCGAGTTCGCCTTGATCCGCCAGGCGTCGTTAGCGACCTTCTTGAAGCGATGCGTCCAATCGTGGCCGCGTCGGGTGAAGATCTTCGCCGTCTCATTGGCCAGATGGACCTGAACCCGGTAGCCGTCGAACTTGATTTCGTGAATCCAGCGCTCTCCGGACGGCACCTTCTCGGTCGAGGTGGCCAGGGCCGGCTCGATGAAGCCGGGCAAAGGCGCCTTGACGCCAATATTCGCCGGTTTTTGACGCTGAAACGCCACTGAAGAACTCCACGCTACAGCCGATTCAAATTGGCACAGTTCGAATCGTTCCGGAACCGCGGAATCCTTGTTGCGTTGCCTCGACGCCACGAACAGGAGGTATCCATGGCGGCAGCAAAGAAGTCGAAGACGGCGCGCGGGCGAAAGCAGGACCGGGCTCGGGTGGCCGGCGGGCAGGACTACGAAGTGCAGTACGAGGCGAAGAAGACACGAAAGTCGGCGCCGGCGGTGAAGAAGGCTGTCAAAAAGGTCGGCAACGCGCGCAAGCGCGTGGAGAAACGGCTCGGCCGCTGAGGTCGGAGACGGGCTGGCGTCGAAGCTTAGCGCCAGTCCTCCTCGTCAGAGGGGCATTCTGGGCAGGTATCACCAATCGAGTCCAGCACGTCGCGAACCGCGGCCTCCGCTGCCTGAGGGGAGACGTCTGCTGGCGGGTGAAGACGCGCGATATCGAAGGCGCGCTCTCGTGCATGCGGATCGGCGCGGTCCTGCATCCAACCGTGCTCCTCGCACTCGCGGATGGCGCCCGCTTCCTGGAGCACGTCGATAGCCCATCCCCGCAGCGTCCGTATCGCCGGCCTTCGCTCAATGGTCATCAGCATTGAAGTAGACTCCGAATAAGACGAATCCTGTAACCGCTCGTTTGTTCCGGCTGCTAGCACAAGGCTGGGATTCCCAGTCAGCAGAGGGACAACGTTTTCCCCGTTCTGAGACCACTGTGAAAAATGCCAGGCGGTTCTCGCAGGGTTGCCTGCATCACGTGCACTCAGGTCTTTCAGTGTCTGCGCGTGCGGCCGGAGCCGCACCGGGCTCTCGTGAACCGAGCCGCGCAGCGTCTCGGCCGTGCGGCTTCGATCCCTCGCGCCAGAGCTTCGGTGCTCCTCGCCGGGGGCACGCGGGAAAGGGGCCCGCCGTCATGAAGTATGCCGGCGTCGCTATCACTGCCCCGTTCCCGGGTGCCCTTTTAACCGGTCTCGTCGCTGCACTCGGTCCCGCGTGCCGCCTTCGGCGTCGCTATGCTCACGCTCCTGCGGGTGCCATTTCTCTTTAAGGCGATGCGCCCTGGCGCACGCCTGGTCGGGCCTGCGGCCCTATGACCGAGCTCTAAGAGCGAGTCTCGTCGCGCATCGAGATCAAGTTCACAAAGAGATAGAAGGTAATCCCGTCCGATGGTAAGAGCCAATATGCGATGCGGCGAAGTTTGTTGCCTTGAGCGGAAATCAACGTGCAAGTAACCGGCTATTGTTCACTTGGGAAACAGCTTGTCCCGAATGTAGCGGGACGTCGGCGTTAGCCTGATCCGTCGCGGCTTGCGCCAGACCGCCTTGTCGATCTCCTTTGTGTCACCAATCTTCAATTGGCCGGACGCTTTCTTAGCCACGAAAACAGCATCGCTCATCTTGCGCCCAGATCGGCGGTTCGTGCCCTTCACTTCCTTCCAGAGCTTCAACGGTCCGAGTTTGATTTTCGGAAGTTCTTCCGCAACCTCTCGACGAAGGCACGCCCTGTCACTCTCACCGGCACGCTTGCGGCCGCCCGGAAACATCCAGAGCCCGTCGCGAGGGCGTCTGACAAGAAGCGCACGACCGTTCTTCGCAACGACAAGCTTTGAGGATTTCGCCATAACCCCTCAAATCGGTTTCACAATCCGAGATCTGTTTAGGCCGCTTGGGCCGCTAAGAGCAGTGACGCGGACCGCGTTCCTTCTCTTCACAAAAGGAACTATCACGATGTGGGGCCGAGCTTGCATGATCCTGAGCGATCTATCGCGCAAACGTTCGTATGTCTTGGAGAAAGATCTTTGAGCAGTTAAGTTTTGAACTGCTTCAAGGAAGAGCAAGCTGGCATCGGCGAGGCGTTCTCGGTTGGGCAAGCCGCTCGCCTCTCATTCGGCGATGGCGATAGATTTTCTCTATCTCTCGTATCGGACATGGTCTTCAGGTACTCTCGATGAGCAATTTGATCCGACTCCGCTACAACACAATGGCAGACGAAAGCCCGGGCGGGGAGTGGAAATGGCGCGTGATCTTGGAGAGAGATGGTGGATACGAGGAAGTTCTCGTAAAGAAGCTCTCGATTAACGTGCCTTCATTCTCTCAAGCAGACGAGATGCCTATTGTGGGACGCAAGTATCACATTGCTTGCTACGGCGAATTAACGATAAAAGACGGACACGGAACCATATGCAAACCCAGGTAAGGTCGCCTTGGTTCGGGCTGCTCTCCTTATCACTTATGTTTTCCGGTTTGGCTCCGGTACAGCGAAGGTCGCCGCGGTTACGCGGATCTGCTTACCGCACAGCCGCGCGGCGATGCTGTTCATGGTGGTCATCACGGCATATATCGGATTTGTGAAAACGTCTCATTTCGAGCCCCAGCCGGTGCCGTAATGGGCCCTGCTCCGAACAAGGTCTGATGACGGTAACTGTCCCTCATGGACGATGAGACAAAGACACGACTTTGAGTCGAACACATGGACTTCGATGCTCAAGGGACTTTCTGGCTAAGATGCAGGTCGGTCCAACAATGCGGAGATCACCCGCAATTAAACTGAATGACTGCCCAGGAACACCTTCACTCAAGCAAATTCAACTGCACACAGGTTCAGGCTGGCACGTATGACGTCGTCGGATAGACTGAGGACGATAAGGATCGTTCAATTATTTGTGCAATCCGTATGCTCTAAATAGAACGGCCCGCGGACACCCGCGCTGAACGTCTCGGCGGCGCCCAAAGCTTCAAGGAGGCGTGCTTTGGGGTCATTCCAGTCGCGTGTTGATCTCAGCGAGCCGAGCGCTATCGCATTACCGCATCCGCACGCATCGAACCCATGGACCGATTCTCCAACCTGGTAATCGTCCGAGATATGGAACAGCCGGGCGGCGTAGCCGACAAGGAACGTCCCGCCGTATTCAGCAGAATCCCTCGTCCTAGCAAAGCCGCCATACTTCATTCGAGCTCTCACGGCGTCGATGAAGTCGGTGACCATGTAAGTCATCACATCGACACCCACGCGCGGCCTGTTAGGATGGAAGCCAAACGCCAAAAGCTGTCCCATCCGGAATGAGCTGGTAAAGCCCATGACGAAATCACCGCTCCGGAATACCTTCCTGTCGTTGCGGACGACGAGAGAGTAGTTCGAGTCCAAACCGGCGCTATCGCCACCGATGTAAACAGTGCCTTTATTAACCAGTCCAACAATACACGTCATTGCGCCCCAATCTCCTCAGCTACGCTCCGGAAGCAAACTACGGTTCATCGTGAGAACGAATCAGGTCCCTTCTGACGCACTAAAGAACGACCTGATTTCATTTCAGTGGCTGGTCGACCACCGCGCCACGCCTTTGCATGTTCTACCTCATCATTCTAGATCAGAATCAGACGTGAAGTTTAATGAGGTCGTGCGCGTGAAATGACGGGGTCAATGGCGTTATCGTGTACAACGATGGACTTACCAGAAGTCACGACGGCCTTTGCAACGGCTCCCCTCGACTGGCAGTTCAGCATCGCCACCTTTGCGCTGCAGTCTGCTATTTAGACCGACACCCCGGTCTACATCGGTTCCATAGTTTCGCCGCACGGCGATCTCCGGGCTGACTTTGCATTTGCAGCGACGCAGGTCCGCTCAGAAGATAATCGTGGATGATGAGGTCCTGAACAAAGCAAGCAACGTACCAATCTGAATACGCATGTTTAAAGAAATTCGTAGAAGTTCGTCGCGTCAAAATCAAAAATAGCTCGCGATGTCGCCTCATCGCCCATCACCGACATGCCCTGGTCGCCCGGCGATGACTGGTTTTAGTGGTAAAGCGAACACGGCGAATTATGAGTAGGCGCCCTAGCGCCGATACAGATCCGGCTTGAATTCTTGCGGCGAGGGCGGGACAAAGCCGTGATCGTCGGGTTTGCAACAGACCGGACGCGGCATCCTGACAGTGCGAAGCGCATGCAGGCGTGTGGTCTTTGTATGGCTGAGCCGGATTCACCTCCCGGAGCCAGCGGGTATCATTGCAGAAGCTGCAGCGCGGTGAGGTAATGATGGATCCTCCCCGACACCATGAAAGAGCTGAATGTCGCCCCTTACCTTCGGCAGTTGACAAGATTACTCGATTTCGACGAACAGCTTCGGCGCAACCTAGATCGCCTCATGCTCGATGCGTTTGGTGTGGGCCTGGGTCTTGCGGATCAGCGGCGTCAGTAGTTTGTGGAGATCGGTGGCCGAGGCCTTGTCGAAGCCGTGGTCGACCTTGCCGGCGTAGAACATCTCGTCACCCGTACGCCGGCCAACATAAATGTCGCCACATTCATTGCCGTCCAGCGCAAAGCTCTCAATGATGCGTGAGCATATCGCCTGCACGCGGACTCTCTGAGTCAATTCTGTGCATGTCGGCTTTTACAACCCGATCGTGTGGGCGGATTAGGTCCTTCGAGATGAGATTTGCATCCCGCCTCGAGCAAAACGAGTGGCGCAGTCGATCGCTTCCGAGCCGACCTAAGGATGATGAGAAAGCCCAAGAAGAAGCTTGAGTGGCACGAGGCCGCGTACAAGACGGGACCGTCGCCCGACCCGCCTGGGGGAATACTGTGGAAGTTTGAGTCGGACCGAGAACAAACCTTGGTATAGGCTTTGTAGCCCATGCGATATCACCCGCTTACCTTTGTAGAGTTGAGCATCTGCCAGGTTGTCCATACTTTCGATTTCAAAGCTGAATCATTCGATCGAACGGGTCGAAGCCTTGAACTGACGCGATTCACCTAGACGGTTTTGCGCTCCATTCAGACTTGAGCACGAGTAAATGGAAGCACGTGAGCCCACCTCCACATCCTGAGGCGGACCTCAGGCTGATTACGCGCAAAAAGGACTTGGGTCTTATCTTGCGAAGGCGCTCCCTATTCGAGATCGCACTCAGCCAAGCGGGGTCGGCGTTCATCATAAGCAGCGAGAATGGAAGAAGCGGAAGGCTGAGCCTCTGCTTGGGAACATACGAGTCTTTAGAGCGGCCACTTCAGTTTCGCTTATAGCAGGGGCCTGGCCGCAGTTGCCGCTTTAATAACGATGGCTGTCGCGCGACTCGCTAGCGAGTTTGCGTCACCCTCTTTGAATGCGAGTCGAGATGACATTTACAGAGCTTTTCATCAAGCGTCCGGTTTTATCTATCGTCGTCAGTCTACTGATCTTGCTGATCGGCCTTCGCGCGGCCGCTGTTCTGCCAATCCGGCAGTATCCCAAACTGTCTAACACGGTCGTCAATATCACGACCTCCTATCCTGGCGCCTCCGCCGACATGATCCAGGGGTTCATCACCACTCCTCTGGAGCAGGCGGTCGCTTCCGCAGAGGGCGTCGACTATGTCACTTCCTCATCTGTGCTCGGTGCGTCGACGATCCAAGTCTACATCAAGCTCAATTTCGATCCCAACGAGGCACTCACCGAGGTGCTGTCTAAGGTCAATTCAGTCAAATCGTTAATCCCGAAAGAATCGAACGATCCGATCGTCACTAAGTCAAGCGGTCAGGCTACCGCTGTCATGTACATCGCCTTCTCCAGCGAGGAACTGACGGCCAGCGCGATCTCGGACTATCTCTCGCGCGTCGTGCAACCGGTTTTGTCGACCGTCGACGGCGTTGCGGCGGCTGACATCCTGGGCAGCCAAAGTTTTGCGATGCGGCTATGGCTCGATGCTGCGAAAATGGCGGGGCACGGCGTGTCGCCGGCAGATGTTTCGGCTGCAATCGCTGCCAACAACTTCCAGGCCGCGTCCGGTCAGACCAAGGGCTATTTCACTATCTCCGACGTCACGACAAACACCGACCTGCGGAGTGTCGATGACTTCAAGCGCATGGTCGTCAAAGCGAATGACGGCGGCTTTGTACGCATGGAGGACATTGCGGCAGTCGAGCTTGCCGCGCAGACCACAGACGTCAGCGTCTCCATGAACGGCGAGCACGCGGTCTTCATCGGTGTCCAGGCGAGCCCGCAGGGCAATCCGCTAAACATAGTGCGAGGTGTTCGGGCGCTGTTTCCAGAAATGGAACGCAACCTGCCGCCGGCACTGAAGATGAAAGTGGCCTACGATTCCACCAAATTCATTCAATCGTCGATCGATGAAGTGGAGAAGACGCTCATTGAGGCCGTCGTGATAGTGGTGGTGGTCATCTTTCTATTCCTGGCCTCGCTGCGGTCGGTCATCATTCCCGTCGTTACCATTCCGTTGTCGCTCATCGGTGTCTGCAGCATGATGCTGGCGCTGGGATTCTCATTCAATCTCCTTACCCTCCTTGCGATGGTACTCGCGATCGGTCTCGTGGTCGACGACGCGATCGTCGTGGTGGAGAACGTTCATCGCCATCTGGAAGAAGGTGCGCCGCCCCTCCAGGCTGCTGCGAGAGGCGCGCGCGAGATCGTGGGCCCCGTCGTCTCCATGACGATTACGTTGGCCGCCGTATACGCGCCCATCGGTTTTCTCGGGGGCGTCACCGGCGCGCTGTTCCGCGAGTTCGCGTTTACGCTGGCGGGGGCGGTGATCGTGTCGGGCGTGATCGCTTTGACGCTGTCGCCGATGATGTGCTCGGTCTGCCTGAAGAGCGCTGAGGAGGGGCGGTTTGCAAGAGTTGTGAACCGCGTGTTTGGCGCCACGACACGCTGGTACGGACGCAAGCTCGACCGCTCGCTCGACTATCGTCCGATTACCGGGCTGTTCGCCCTGACCATGCTGGGTCTCGTCGGTTTTCTCTATATGCACACTTCCAAGGAACTCGCGCCGGAGGAAGATCAAGGGATTGTATTCGCGCTAACCAAAGCGCCGAAATACGCCAACATCGACTACCTCAACTATTACGGCGCCAAGCTCGAAAAGGCGTTTCAGAAGTTTCCCGAGACCGATTTGAGCTTCGTGCTCAACGGCACTAGCGGCTCGCGGGGAGGGATGGCCGGCATGTTGCTCAAGCCTTGGGATGAGCGCAAGCGGTCATCGATCGCGCTAAAGTCCCTTGTCCAGGTCGAGCTGTCCAAAATCGAAGGTATTAACGCATTTGCGTTTAGCCTGCCTTCGCTTCCGGGAGGCACGGACGGGCTACCAGTGCAGATGGTGATCAATTCGACGCTAGGTTTCCAATCCGTCTATGAGCAGATGTCGAACCTGAAGGATGCCGCGCGCAAAAGCGGTCTGTTCATGGTCAGCGATTCTGACCTCGAGTTCAATCAGCCCGTGGTACGAATCAAGGTCGATCGATCGAAGGCCAACGATCTTGGCATCACCATGCAGAATATTGGTAATGCGCTCGCCACCCTACTTGGCGGAAACTACGTCAATCACTTCAATCTGCAAGGCCGTTCGTACCAAGTGATTCCGCAGGTGCCCCGCGAGCAACGCCTGGCCCCGGAAGCGATCGGAAACTATTATGTGAAGACCGCGAAAGGTTCGATGCTTCCGCTGTCTACCGTAGTCTCGGTGGAGACTGCGACTGATCCGAACGCACTCACGCACTACAACCAGCTCAACTGCGCGACCTTTCAAGCCGTGCCGATGCCCGGCGTTACGATCGGTCAGGCCGTGGACTTCCTGGAAGCGCAGGCAAAGAAACTGCCCGCAGGCTTCAGCCACGACTTCCTTGCCGACGCCCGGCAATATGTGCACGAGGGTAACCAACTGGCCATTACCTTCGCGTTTGCCCTTATCGTCATATTCTTGGTGCTTGCGGCGCAGTTCGAAAGTCTGCGCGATCCCCTCGTTATTATGATCAGCGTGCCGATGGCAATCGTCGGCGCCCTGATACCGCTATTTTTGGGCTGGGCGACGATCAACATCTACACCCAGGTCGGACTGCTAACGCTGGTCGGGTTGATTTCCAAGCATGGCATCTTGATGGTTGAGTTCGCCAATGAACTGCAGCTCAAGGAGCGACTTGACCGTCGCTCGGCTATAGAGATGGCGGCGCGCGTCCGGTTGCGTCCAATCTTGATGACGACGGCGGCGATGGTCACGGGCCTCATACCCTTGTTGACCGCAACGGGAGCTGGCGCCGCGAGTCGCTTTTCGATCGGGCTGGTGCTCGTCGCTGGCATGTCTATCGGCACGCTCTTCACTCTCTTCGTGCTGCCGGCGGTCTATGTCGCAATCGCGTCCGATCACCGAGCCGACGCGAGCGCCGGTCACGGGAAGAACGGCACAGAGGTTGAACTCACCGGCGCTGCTGATGTCCAGCTGGCCAAATAGTAACGACTAATCAATCCGCGTTCGCTCGATTGCTGCTCCGGATAGGGCGTTGTTCGCCGACCGCGGTGATTTTATCGACTCGAAATTCACGAGGGTACAAGGATGATGTCCAACTGCTGCGCCTGTTTTGACCCATCGTTTGCCCGAGGAGAAGGGCTGCACACTGCCAAAAATGCGGCCGCTTCATGATGCCGGTGTGGTCAGCGATAGAGCCTGGGACGGCCTCATGCTTTTCGCGTAACGAGATCGTCGCCACATGCTGCCCAGCTTGGCGAGCGTCAGGCGGCCGGCGAAGAACTTGTCAACGCTGAAAAGGTGATGTTGCTATTATCCCAACGTCTCTGGAGCGAATTGCTTTACTCCCGTCTGAGCGCCTCGCATTGCTAGTTGAAAACGACGACCTCTGGGTTGCAACGACCTTAGGGTTTAGTTGCCGACAGTTCAAGTCCACTGGGGACCGTTCGGAACTGGTCGTCAGGAGCCCCTCGCATCTACGACCGCCGCAGTCATGGCTTCGATACGAAAACCAGCGATCGACAAGCCGAAAAATAGACTGACACGTATTAGCTGAGTGATCGCGGTCGGGTAGGGGAAGTACAACGCAGCTTCATACAACCGAAGTCGATAATAAGAGAAACTAGCGCGCTTGGCCACGGCCAAAAACCAATGTGAAGGTCGCCGGAGCTGCGAAGCGAGGGCGGAATCTGCCGCAATCCTGATGACCAATGTCCACGTCTGATTCGCTGACGTGTGATCGGACGCGCTCCGGACTAGGAAGGTTAAGTAAATGCCTGAGTTTGATGGTGCTATGCTATTTTTGGCCGCAACAACTTGTTTTGCGGCCTTTGTAAATGGAGCCATTGGCTACGGTTTTTCGTCGCTCACTGTACCCCTTGCGCTGGTTTTCTACCCCAATCGCATTCTCAACCCGGCCATTGTTATCATCGAAGTCTTCGTCAACGTTTACGTCCTCTTCATCAATCTGAAGGGTGTGCCGGCGGTTTGGAGACGAGTGTTTCCCATCTTGCTTGGGCTCTTGCCAGGCATTGCGCTCGGGGGCTATGCGTTGGCCTCACTGCAGCCGGGCTGGATCAAATTCGCCACGTACACGATCATTTTGCCCCTGATCTTGTTGCAAGCCGCGGGCTGGCGCCGCCCTATCGAAGCGAGCTGGCTGATCGGTCTGCCATTCGGGTCGATGCTGGGCATCCTCTATTCGGTGACGACTATCTCCGGCCCGCCTTTGGCCATGCTGTTTAACAACCAGGGCCTCGTCAAAAACGAATTTCGCGCCGGTCTTGCCCTGGTTCGCGTAGTGGAATCGAGCGCAACTGCCTTTGTCTACTACAAGCTCGGCCTTTTCATTTCCGAAAGCGGCAGCCTGCTTTATGCCTTTATACCCAGTGTTTTGCTCGGCATCCCGCTGGGATCCTACGTCATTCGGCGGCTTGATCCGGAGATGTTTCGACGCATTTGCATGAGCTTTGATGCTTGGATCGTGGGATTCGGTCTGTCACGGGTGTTGATCGAGCTCGATCTCGTGCAGAACGGCTGGGCTTACAGCGTGATGACGGCGACAATACTGATCGATTTTTGCTTGCTATACTCATTCGTTACCACGCACAGTCCGACCTGGTCAGAACGACAGTCGCGGCGCTCCGCGGATATAAGCGCTTGAGGGATGCCGGCGACCAGCTCGCTATCGAACGCGCGCTTCCTGGACCTAACCAGATAGCAAAGGTAATTGATGACTGCACGCGATGCCGATGCTGCCCTTCTGGCGCCAACATAAATGGCAGGGAGGATTTGGTTGATTGCTCCATCACAACCCAGCGCTCCGACACCGGGAATTTGGAATCGCAGCTCTGATTTTCCGTCACGTTCGGATGATCTGCCGCGATCCGATGCCCCGGTATAGCGTAGAAGTTCCCCGCGGTCAGCTCCGGTCCTCCATGAATGTTCGTTGTATTGAGCTCAGGCGTAGCGCAGCGCCTTTGCGTTTTGTGAGAGCTTCCAGATTGACAGCAAATGCTGCCGGGGAGCTGACGGCCGTGTTCACGCGAGCTGTGGTGTTCTTCTCGAAGTAAACGCAAGGTCCGGGTGCCGTCGGCTTTGTGCGCTTTGCGACAAAGGCAACTCGAGCTGTTGCGCCTCTAACCGTCGGAACAAGCAAAGACTAGTGTCCTTCGTACGGCTAGCTATCCGAGAAAGATAGGCCAAACCGGTGTCCGGGGCTTGACGATCATTCCGCGTTGACGCTTGCCACTCCGGGAGTGGCTCGAGCTTTTGCGATGGCATCGCATTTGCAGGGATGAAAAATGCCAACGTGAGGCCATCATCGGACCGCTTGCAGGCGGCGCACACAGGATGAGGGGCGCCGCGCTCACCAGCCCGTTCTCTCAGGAGTGCCTGTGATACCATCTGCCAATTGGGCAGCCGGCCTGCTTGGGACGCGGCTTGCGTTTTTTGTTGCCGGATTTGGCCTCGCGGCGTGGGCGCCTTTGGTGCCGCTCGCCAAGGAGCGGCTCGCGGTAGATGACCGCATGCTCGGTCTTCTGCTGCTCTGTCTCGGAATGGGATCCGTTCTCGCTATGCTTTTGACCAGCGTGTCGAATGCGCGGTACGGCAGCAAGCCCATTATCTTCGTCGGTGGACTCGGCCTCGCGCTTATCCTGCCGTGGCTTGCTATCGCCGGAACACCTCTTGCGCTCGGTGCCACGCTGTTTGCGTTCGGCGTTTCACTGGGGGCGATCGATGTAGCCATGAACATCTATGCGATTGAACTGGAGCGCGCCACCGGCCGTCCATTGATGTCCGGCTTCCATGCCCATTACAGCATCGGCGAATTCACCGGCTCTGCTGCCGTGACTTTGTTCCTTTCGCTTCAGCTTGGTCCGCTTTTTTCAACGTTAGTCTGTTCGATGTTTATGATGATCGCGATTGTGTCGGCCTGGCCGCGGTTGACCGCGACGAGTGTAAGGCAGCAGGGGCCAGTGTTTGTCTTGCCCCATCGCAGTGTGGTGCTAATAGCTGCGCTCGCGGCTATTACGTTTCTTGTCGAAGGTGCAATGCTTGATTGGAGCGCTTTGCTTCTCGTTGGGCAAGATCTTCTCGCTGAGGCGCATGGAGGTCTTGGCTGTATGCTCTTCGCCATCGCGATGACTGCGGGACGTCTCGGCGGAGATGCCGTAGTGGAGCGAATCGGCGACCGTGCCACATTGATGCTCGGAACTCTACCAATCATGATAGGCTTCCTGGCTGTGGTCGCCGCGCCGGTTGCGGTGATTGCCATGGCGGGGTTCCTGCTTATTGGATTGGGTATTTCAAATGTTGTACCTGTGCTGTGTCGCCGCGCCGGCAAACAGAAGGTGATGCCGGTGGGCGTTGCAATCGCGGTCATCACGACAGCTGGCTACGCCGGTATACTGATGGGTCCCGCCAGCATCGGGCTCGTCGCACACATGACCGGCTTGCCTTTTGCGTTCGGCATGTTAGGCGCGCTCATGTGCATCGTCACGCTGTCGGCGCGGATGGTTATGGCCGAACCTCGCTAGGCCGCCGATCGAGAGGAAAAGGACACCGGCACGTTTCGAGCCAATGATCGGCTGCGGCGCCGGCGTTCAAGGCTGAGAGTCGATCAGATCTCAACCTGATAGCAGTAAAACGGCACTCTCGATCACAACCATTCCTCTGTTCCTGCGAGTTGGCTCGCTGAACCGTAGCTGGGATGTGCGTGTCACTTGGATGAATCGAACGTCCAACCGAGCGCTGCTGACGAAGAGCGTTGGGCAACGCGCGGCAAAGTTAATCGTTACGCGAGCGACGGGGCCAGCTAGGTGATACCCGTGTACGGATCCTCGGATGGGCCTGCTTACGCCACTTGTCGGGGACAAGCAGTGCCGTCCATTTGCTGTCGGCGAGATATGCCCGATACGCTAGCTGAATGCCATCTTCCAGCGCGGTCTGGGCATGCCAGCCGAGCCTGGCCAGACGACTGATGTCGAGCAGCTTGCGCGGCGTGCCGTCCGGGCGCGACGTGTCGAAGCTGATCTCACCGCGAAAACCGACGGCGGCCGCGACCATGAGTGCGAACTCGGCGATGGTGATGTCCTCGCCGGTGCCGATATTGACCAGTTCGGGCGATGAATAGGTCTTCATCAGATGGATGCAGGCGTCGGCGAGATCGTCGACATAGAGGAATTCGCGGCGCGGCGTGCCGGTGCCCCACACCGCGACGTTGCCGGCGCCCGAAACCTTGGCCTCGTGGAAGCGGCGGATCAGCGCGGCGACGACGTGGCTGTATTCGGGGTGATAATTGTCGCCGGGGCCGTAGAGATTGGTCGGCATCACGCTGATGAAATCGGCGCCGTACTGGCTGCGATAGGCCTCGGCCATCTTGATGCCGGCGATCTTGGCGATGGCATAGGGCTCGTTGGTCGGCTCCAGCGGGCCGGTCAGCATCGAATCCTCGCGCAGCGGCTGCGGCGCCAGGCGCGGATAGATGCAGGACGAGCCGAAGAACATCAGCTTCTCGCAGCCATTGGCGTGCGCCGCCTGGATCACGTTGCTCGAGATCGCCAGATTGTCGTAGAGAAATTCAGCCCGCAGCGTGTTGTTGGCGACGATGCCGCCGACCTTGGCGGCAGCGAGGAACACGGCCTGCGGCCGCTTGGCGGCAAACCAGGCGTTGACCGCGGCTTGGTCGCGCAAATCGACCTCGCTGCGCGACACCGTCAGGAGATCGGCCTCCTCGCGCGCCAGCCGGCGCATCAGCGCCGAGCCGACCATGCCGCGATGGCCGGCAACGAAGACCGTCTTGCCCTTCAGCTCAAACGCCGTGCTTGCCATTGGCCGCGTCCTGCCTGGCCTCGACGAGATCGCTGGCGACCATTTCCTTCACCAGCTGCGCGAACGGCGTCTTCGGCGTCCAGCCGAGCTTGGCGCGCGCCTTGCTGGCGTCGCCGATCAGAAGATCGACCTCGGTCGGGCGGAAATAGGTCGGATCGATCTGCACCAGGGTGTTGCCGGACGCCTTGTCGACACCGACCTCCTCGACGCCCTTGCCGCGCCATTCGATGCTGCGGCCGACCTCGGCAAACGCCAGCTCGACGAACTCGCGGACCGACCGCGTCTCGCCGGTCGCGAGCACGAAGTCGCCGGGCTCGTCGACTTGCAGGATCCTGTGCATGCCCTCGACATAGTCGCGGGCGTGGCCCCAGTCGCGCTTGGCGTCGAGATTGCCGAGATAGAGCTTGTTCTCGAGGCCGACCTCGATTCGGGCAACGGCGCGGGTGATCTTGCGCGTCACGAAGGTCTCGCCGCGGATCGGGCTCTCATGGTTGAACAGGATGCCGTTGCTGGCGAACATGCCATAGGCCTCACGGTAGTTCACCGTGATCCAGTAGCCGTAGAGCTTGGCGACGCCATAGGGCGAGCGCGGATAGAACGGCGTGGTCTCCTTTTGCGGCACCTCCTGCACGAGCCCGTAAAGCTCCGAGGTCGAAGCCTGGTAGAACCGCGTTTCCTTTTCCATGCCGAGGATGCGAATCGCCTCCAAGAGCCGCAGCACGCCGATCGCGTCGGCGTTGGCGGTGTATTCCGGGCTCTCGAAACTGACCTGGACGTGGCTCTGGGCGGCGAGGTTGTAGATCTCGGTCGGCCGGATCTGCTGCACCAGGCGGATCAGATTGGTCGAATCCGTCATGTCGCCATAGTGCATCAGGAACGGCACGTTGCCGGCATGCGGATCCTGGTAGAGATGGTCGACGCGCGCGGTGTTGAACGAGGACGACCGCCGCTTGATCCCGTGCACGGTGTAGCCGAGACCGAGCAGATATTCGGCGAGATACGCGCCGTCCTGCCCGGTCACGCCGGTGATCAGCGCAACGCGCCGCTTTGAGTCCTGAGCCGCCATTGTTTCTCTTAGTTCCGCCGGAACGAGGGCGCCCTTTCGAAACGCGATTTGCGGGGCCCTTTCACGATCTAGATGCGCAAGCGCGCACCACCCGCAATAAAAGGAAAGCGATCGTTACTCTAGTCATACACCTCACATAGAAATGCGCACTATATACATTGATTTATTCTCGACCGTACCATTCAGAGTCAAAAAGGAACGTCAGCTAACACGCGCGACCCACTTGACACCCGCGCAAACGAGCTGGACGAAACGCCGTACACGCAGACCCAGCTAGACGCGCTGATCCAGCGATGTTTCCTATGAGATGGATGCCGACGGTCTGTGTTCCTTATCCGTCTCCAGGTACATGCTGTATCCATTTGCGTGGGTCGGCCACGGCCGAATAGAGCGATGTGCTGAGGTGCGGTTGTCGACGCATTTATGGGGAATGACGGCGTGCAAGCCGGCACACAGTGAAGCTGCACACCAATATCGTATTCTACAAAGCGGCCCCACCTCCGAATAGAGCACGCGATCTGGGCGCTAGGGGCATCTACCTCTGCGCTTCTGCCAATAGTGCAGCTCGCGTAGGAAGTGGACGGTAGACGCAAGACAAAATGAGGAAGAGTAGCAAACGTCGGTATAGTTCTTCGAACGTTTCGATATCGAAAGCTTACGTCCGTACAATAGAGTGTTCGATGCCAATCGTATAGCTTACATCCGAGTATGATGAGCGTCTTAAGCCGTCCTAGAGCGGCTGCGTAAACACGCCGACACCCGGCCATGTGGAGAGTGCCGTGAGGCTGCATCCTTCTGTCCAATGGAGCGCGGCCGGTGCAAGCCTCTCGTGGATACCCTCGGTGAGGTGCGGGGACTCAGTGCCCCCACACCAGCTGCTAACCGGATCGGCCGCGTCGCCGCGCGTTCATCGGGAGTTTGAGCTGAAGAGCCGTGAATGGCTCATTAGCGACGATGAGCCAAATAAGACATGACGTTTTACTGTGAGACAACGGGTCTGTCGATCTGGTTCAAATGTCCTCAATCTATGAAGCCTGACGCCCTGCGCGATATATCCTCGCATTGGGGTTGTTGCGACGCCGGTTGTTATCGTCGCCATCGAGCAACGGATCTGTTTGTGCCGGGGTTAGATGCCGCACCAAGCCGCGCAAGCGCGCCTGCATATAGAGCCCACCTCGAAGCAGTCACGCCATTCGCGGCCGCATCGCAGTTTGTACTTGATAGCGGACAACCAGAGGCGGAGCGTGGCTGGGCGAGGCGATGATGGTTGAAAGACATAGAACTCACGCCTGTGAATGCGACGGTGACAGGCAACTGCATCAAATTCAGAACTTGATACCCATTCCCAACCGGGCGCGCGAAATTCGTGAAAATGCTCCTTTAGGGGACATTTGGCTTCTTGAACGTGGGCTGCATTGATCGATATGTGTGGAATAGTCGGCATCTTGGGACGTGGTCCGGTCGCTGGGCAATTGGTCGCTTCGCTCAGACGATTGGAATATCGTGGCTATGACTCCGCGGGCGTCGCGACGCTCGAAGGTCTCCGTATCGAGCGCCGGCGCGCTGAAGGTAAGCTGAGAAACCTTGAGGAGCGGCTGCGCGATTATCCGCCGTCGGGTCATAGCGGTATTGGTCACACTCGCTGGGCGACGCATGGAAAACCGACCGAGAGCAATGCTCACCCGCACGCAACGGAAAATGTCGCGGTCGTTCATAACGGGATCATTGAGAATTTCCGCGAACTGCGGGCCGAACTGGAGCGGAATGGAGCTCATTTCAGCTCAGAGACCGACACCGAGGTGGTGGCGCATCTCGTCGAATCGTATCTCAAGAATGGTTACTCGCCGCGGGATGCGGTACAAGCCTCGCTGCCACGACTGCGCGGAGCTTTCGCTCTGGCATTCCTGTTCAAAGGCCATGAGGATCTTTTGATCGGGGCGCGCAAGGGGTCGCCCCTTGCGATCGGACATGGTACCGGCGAAGTTTATCTGGGATCGGACGCGATCGCACTCGCGCCCTTGACTGATGCCATCACCTATCTTGAAGACGGCGACTGGGCCGTGCTTACCCGTACGATCTGCATGATCTATGGCGAAGACGGGGCTGTCGTGCATCGGGAAACATCAAAGTCTGGCGTGTCGTCACTCCTGGTGGACAAGGCGAACTATCGCCACTTCATGGCCAAGGAAATCCACGAGCAGCCGACAGCAGTCGGGCAGACATTGGCGCATTATCTCGATATGGCAGCCGAGCGCATAGCCCTGCCGCTCACACTACCGTTCGACTTTAATTTCATTCAGCGCATCTCAATTACGGCGTGCGGCACGGCAAGTTATGCCGGTTATATCGCCAAATACTGGTTCGAGCGGCTGGCGCGCCTGCCTGTCGAAATCGATGTTGCGTCCGAGTTCCGCTACAGGGAGGCGCCTCTGCGCCACGGTGATCTCGCGATCGTTATCTCGCAGTCGGGGGAAACCGCCGACACGCTGGCTGCGTTGCGCTATGCCAAGAGCCAGGGCCTGCACACGATATCCGTGGTCAACGTCCCGACGTCAACGATCGCACGCGAGAGCGAATCCGTGCTGCCGACACTGGCTGGTCCAGAAATCGGCGTCGCCTCCACCAAGGCATTCGTCTGCCAGCTGGCGGTGATGGCGGCGCTTGCCGTCGCAGCAGGCAAGGAGCGCGGCATGCTGTCCGAGATCGATGAATCGAAGCTCGTACGCGAGCTTATCGAAGTGCCGCGGCTGATTGCTGCGGCGCTGTTGGTCGAACCACAGATCGAGAAGCTCGCGCGTGATATCGCAAAGTCGAGCGACGTGCTCTATCTCGGCCGAGGCACATCGGCGCCCCTGGCGTTAGAAGGCGCGCTCAAGTTGAAGGAAATCTCCTATATCCACTCGGAAGGTTATGCCGCCGGCGAGCTCAAGCACGGACCAATCGCATTAATCGATGAGACTATGCCCGTGGTGGTGATCGCGCCTTACGACGACGTCTTCGAGAAAACGGTCTCGAACATGCAAGAAGTCGCCGCTCGAGGCGGCAACATTATTTTGATCACCGATGCGAAGGGCGCTTCGGACGCGACGGTGGATACGCTCATGACCATTGTGTTGCCAAACATGGCTGTAAGCTTTACGCCCATGGTTTATGCCATCGCGGTGCAACTGCTAGCCTATCATACGGCCGTGGTTATGGGGACGGACGTGGATCAGCCGCGTAATCTTGCAAAATCGGTCACTGTCGAATAGACGTCGCAGCAACGTCGACGTGCTCTCCCGCGGAAGTTCTGCGGATACAAGAACATGACAGATAATAGTCTGGCTCGCCGCCGCGTTCTGCCGGAGATTATGGAGACTGCGATCTGGGTATGGCTCCGGTCCGGCGCCAGGCTGATCGCGTCATGTGTCTCCGCCGCCGCCGTTCTCCTCCAGTGCGGCATCGAGATACTCGATCAGCGTATGTCCGGCGAAGGGCTTGGCCAAAAAGCCAGCCGCTCCTGCGCTCAGGGCTGAGGCGCGCACGCGGTCGTTGGGGAAGGCAGTAATGAAAATGAATGGCACACCGTAGCCACGGGTCCGCATTTCCGCGAGCAAGTCCAAGCCGCTCATAACCGGCATCTGCACATCCGTGATTACACAAGAGGTTTCGTTCAACCGCGGCGACCTCAAGAACTCCTCGGCGGACACAAACGTTTGAACGACGTAGCCACGCGATTTCAAAAGGTTCTCTGTCGCCGCACGGACCGATGCGTCGTCATCAACGACAGAAATCAAAGGCGTGGACAAGACAGGCCCTCCTGGCGCGGGACTAGCGACTGCCGAGGCATTAGCCATCCCTGGGCGAAAAGTGGGCTTGCGCGGTTAAATTGTAAAATCATACTTAGGTTTGTTCGGGACGGTTAGCACGGAGTCCCAGCGTCTCAGTCATCCTGATCAAATCCGCCAGCGACCGGGCCCGCATCTTTTTCATCACGTGTCCCCGATAGATCTTGACCGTAATCTCGGCGAGCCCCAGCTCGGCAGCTATCTGCTTGTTCATCAAGCCGGTAGCGACTAGTTTCATAACCGCCTGCTCGCGCGGGCTGAGGGTCTCAAATAGGGACTTGAGATTCACGACGGTCTGCTCGGCTGCCCGTCTTTTGCGATCGCGTTCGGTCGCCGCGATCACAGCGTCCAGTAGTTCCTGATCGCGAAACGGTTTTGTGAGAAAATCGACCGCTCCACCCTTCATGGCCCTGACGCTCATGGGAATGTCGCCATGGCCTGTAATGAAGATGATGGGAATATGAATGTTCGACTTGGCTAGCTCAGTCTGGAACTCAAGGCCGCTCAAGCCGGGCAGCCGGACATCAAGAACCAGGCAGCTAACGACGTCCGGAAGTTTGCTCTGCAGCATTTCTCGGGCCGATCCGAATGCAACGACGTCCAGGCCGACGGATTGAAAAAGGTTTGTAAGCGACCGACGCATCGAGACATCATCTTCGACAATGAAGACAATCGCATTTGCCGATGCCTCGGCTCTGCTGCCTTCGCGCTGGGAGTTTGAGCGTTCGTTCACGACACCACCTCCTTGTGCAACGGCAGGTCAAACCGAAAGCTCGCTCCGGGTCCCTGCCTGTGGACGATTGAAAGACGCCCTCCGTGAGCTTCCACAATCGAGCGGCAGATCGAAAGGCCCATGCCAAGGCCGCTCGATTTTGTCGTGAAGAAGGGGTCTAACACCCGATCGGCGTCATTCTCCGAGATGCCGACGCCATTATCAGTCACCGCAAGCCGCACGTGTTCCATATCGTCCCTAGATGACTGGATCACCAGTTCGCGCGTCCTGTCCGTAACTGCGTCCATAGCTTCGATCCCGTTCATCACCAGATTGATCATCACCTGCTGCAGCTGAATCCGGTCGCCCAGAACCGCCGGCAGCGCTGCCGTCAGCTCGGTTTTCAGTGTCACTTGGTGGCTAACCAGCTCACGATTCACCAGCGCAATGACATCCTTAACGACGTCATTGATGTCGAGCGGAAGCATTTCGATCTCGCCCTTCTTCGCAAGCGCGCGAACGCGACGGATCACCTCGCTTGCCCGGATTGCGTCTTCGATTATCCATTCAACGGATGAGCGCGCAGCGGAAAGATCAGGAGTTTTGCGGCCCATCCAACCTAGGCACGCGTCGGCGTTGCTGATAATCGCGGCGAGTGGCTGGTTGATTTCGTGGGCGATGGAGGTGGTCAGCTCTCCTAACGTCGTCACGCGCGTCACATGCGCGAGCTCCGCCTGTGCCTTCCGCAGCTCTTGTTCAGCCTGGTCTGCGCGGATAATAGCGGTGATGTCGGTGCTGACGCCACGGTAGCCAAGAAAATTGCCGCTTACGTCAAAAAATGGCTTACCGCTCGTCCGGACGTAGATCGGACATCCCATCCGGTTGACAGTGCGATAGACCAAATCACGAAATGGCAGATGTGCCTCTAGCCTTGCACGATGTTGCCGCCATTTCTCAGGTTCGTCTTCCAAGTCGCAAGCAATGTCCCAACGCGGCAGACCCAGGAGGCCTGTGGCAAGGATTCCCGCAGCGCTGGTATGTTCCGATAAGTGAGTGACTTTATGGTCTGGCCCGGTCTCCCAGAGCCAGTCGGAAGCTGTTTCAGCGTAGTCGCGAAAGCGCTGCTCGCTTTCGCGCAGCGCAGCAAGTGTGCTTTCCAGGCGTTCTCTGGCCGCGTATTGCTCAGTGACATCCATATGTGTCCCAATGAGCTCGCCGATATTGCCGTCGCTGCCAACCACGACATGGGCCACAGAATGTATGTGCCTCATCGAGCCATCCGGGAGCAAAATTCGAAAATCATATTCGAAGCGGTTTTGCTTGCCGTCTCTCGCAAGTCGCTGCACGTCCTGAAGCCGCGGCAGGTCGTCCGGATGTATCCGCGAACGAATAGTCTCTATGGACACGGTCTCTTGCGGGTCGAAGCCGAAGAGACGATTCACTTCGGCGGAGCGATACACAAAATCGACTCCGTGGACGTCCCATGACCAACTGCCAGTATGACTGAGATGCTGGGCTTCGGCCAGATAGGCCTCGCTGCGGCGTAGCTGCTGCTCTACTTGCTTTGTAACTGTGATATCCGTCGCTGCCCCGACAAACTCGATTTCGCCAGAGGCGGTTGTCGTCGCTCGCGCCCGCGCGCGGATGTGCTTCACCGAGCCGTCCGGTAGCAGCAATCGGTATTCATGCTCGAACTCCTGCGGGTCTTGCATCGCTCGATCGATCGTCTGTTGGACGGAAGCTCGATCTTCCGGGTGCGTGCGCTCGACGACGAGTTGCGGGCTCGGTATCGTCTTCGGATCCAACTGGAAAATTCGAAAAAGCTCTTTTGACCAAAAAACCTCGCCAGTGGCGAAGTTCCAGCCGAAGCTGCCTGTGTGGCTCAACTCCTGCGCTTGAGCCAAATGGGCTTCGCTGCGCTGTAGGGCAAGCTCCGTCTGCCGTTTTTCGGTGATATCTTCGCAGGATATCAGGACAACCGGCTTGTCATCGGCCCAAAGCATGGCTTTGGCATTTTCTCGCACCCACAGGACCACGCCGTCTTTTCTGACTTTTTGGGCGTCCCAGGTTTGCGATTGACCGATATCTTCAAGGCATCTGCGAATGCATGTGCGTGCGAACTCGCGATCCTCCTCCAGAAAGAGCCTCAGAACGGATTGACCGATGAGTTCGGAGCGCGCATAGCCGAGGTGTGTCGCGCCGAACGTATTGACGTTGAGGATGGTACCGGCTTCGTCGACCATGACGTACATGGCCGGATTGTGCTCAAAGATTGCGCGCCACCGCTTTTCACGGTCCTTCAAATCGGCCGTGCTGCGCCGGAGTTCGGCCGCAGTCTCATGCGCAGCCTCTCTTTCCTGGCGGATTTTTCCAATCAGGTGTGTTCCGACAATCGAGACGGTAAAGAATGCGACAACCACCAGAAGAACTTGAGGGTCATCGATCCGCAGACTAAACGCCGGCGGTGCAAAGTAATACGCCAAAGCAGCGATAGCTAAGACCGAAAGCGCGGATGAGGCGATAAAGCTGCCGATCAATGAAAACAGCAATATAACCAGCAAATAGCCGAACGCCGTCGCAGCGAAATGTGTTTGAAGGTACAAGGAAGCTAGCGTCACCACCGCCAGCGTTATGCTGCCGAAAGTAAACTGCGTGGCAGAACGTTTGAAGTTATTGATCTGGTTATACATTCTTGGACCGTCCGGCCTTTCTCCGGCGGGAGAGTTATAACATTTTAGGCAAAAATGGGGCAATTCTTTCCGCTCCACGCTCAAGAGCGGTTCCGGGTAAATTGCTTACAGCTGAACTCAGCACGTGCCGAAGAAACGCGCATTACAAACGTAGGTATAGTTGTTCTAAACCTTTCCAAATGGCGCGCCGACGTGCGTACAATCGAGGCTCAGATGTCTGTTTTCTTTCACTGCGATAGCCCTTTGGCAGGCGCGCGCGGCTGTGGAGGCCGCGGCCGAGCACAACTGTATGCGGCCAAGGCACGTCCAGCGGCGGGGTAGCTGCGAGCCGCGGGTCTGCCAGGACGTGACGCTGAACAATGAGACGCCCGTCGTTGAATATCTAAAGAGCGCCGACAAGCAGTGGAGCACCGTGAGTTTGCTCAATGCGATCCATCTCGACCTGGTGAAGGTGCCGATCTGGTTCACGAGTCATCACTGCCGCAGCATCGGTGGACGAGGCCAGTTCGCTGGCCACGCGCCAAGCCGTTTCATGGATAGATCCAGTAACTTTGCCCGTCAGGCCCGGCCAGGTTCGGTCGGAATCGTATAGTCTGTCCCGGCCGACCTTACGCCGTCATCTGGATCGCTTTGGGGCACGACACCGAGTCGTGGTACGACCCGCAGATTCCGCGAGAAGAACTCCGGCTCGCAGTTCATTCGGCTGTGCCGATTTGAACTGCGAAAAATTCGGAGTTGGCTACGCTCAGTTCGAGCGTGCCTTGAAATCACGGACAGGACCTGGAGCCTATATCCTTGAGCTTCGTGTATCGGCACCGGCGGTGGGCTGCTCGAGCCGGGCATGTAGGGTCGCGTCGTCGAGCTCGCCTTCCCACCAGGACACGAACACAGCGGCGATGCCATTGCCAGTGATGTTGGTAAGGGCTCGCACCTCGCTCATGAACTTGTCGATCGAAAATACGATCGCCATGCCCGGCACCAATGCCGGGTTGACCACCGACAATGTCGCGGCGAGTGTAATGAAGCCTGCGCCGGTGACGCCGCTTGCTCCCTTCGAGGTCAGCATTGCCACGAGCAAGATCGTGAGCTGCTGGCCAAAGGTCAGATCGACCCCGAGTGCCTGGGCAATGAACAATGTCGCAAGCGTCATATAAATGTTGGTGCCGTCGAGGTTGAAGGAGTAGCCGGTTGGCACCACGAGGCCGACCACGGGCTTTGAGCAGCCCAGCCGCTCGAGCTTCTCCATCAATTGCGGCAGCGCGCTTTCCGAGGACGAGGTGCCAAGCACGATCAGAAGCTCGTCCTTAATATAGATAATGAACTTGAAGATCGAAAAGCCGACGATCCGCGCGATCAGGCCGAGCACGACGACCACAAATATCGCGGCCGTCGCATAGAACAGTACGATCAGTCCGATCAGATTACCGAGCGCCGCCGGCCCGAACTTGCCGATTGTGAAGGCCATCGCGCCGAACGCGCCGATCGGGGCGGCTTTCATGATGATGGCAATCACGCCGAACACTGCGTGCGCGACGTCGTCAATCATGCCGCGCAGTCGTTCTCCACGCTCGCCCAGCGCCATCAGCGAAAAGCCAAACAGAATCGCGAACAGGAGCACTTGCAGAACATCGCCGCGGGCGAGGGCGCCGACCACCGTATCGGGAATGATATTGAGAAAAAAATCGACGGTCTTCGAGGCTTCCGCCTGCTTGACATAGTTGGCGACCGCCGCAGCGTCCGGTTTGACCGCAAGACCATGGCCGATTTGGACCAGATTGCCCATGACAAGGCCCAACACCAAGGCAAAGCTCGATACGATCTCGAAATAGACCAGCGCTTTAACGCCGACGCGCCCGACTTTCTTTGCATCCTGGATATGTGCGATCCCGGATGCGACGGTGCAGAAGATGATCGGTGCGATCACCATCTTGATCAGCTTGATGAAGCCATCACCAAGCGCCTTGACCCAGTCGTTGGTCGCGACCGACGGCCATAGCCAGCCGACGATGGCGCCAATCACGATCGCGATCAACACCTGAACGTAGAGAATTTTATACCAAGTCTGCGACGCGCGCGCGGGCGCCGCAGTTGCCATGGTGGTCATGACGCTTCCTTCCCGAATACACTCGAATGCGAGCCGCTGCGTCGTTCAGAGGCGACGGCATCATTCGAGGCTGTCATTTTAGCCGTGTCCGATTGAAGACGATTCCGGGAGCCGGCGCGTCATTCCAAAGGCAGGCGTTCAGTTACGTTATCGTTTTTCGTCAAGCAAGATCCGCACCAGAGCCAACCTGCAGTCGATCGAGTCGCCATCGGATAAGCACCTGTCTTCTGACGGGTCTTTGAATCTTCGAACGGCATTTGTGAGGTCGATCGAGAAGGCGTTGCTCAGCGTCATGCCGCCTTTTGCTGGCAAGTGTCCCGAGGCACCTCTTGGCATAGAAATCCTAGAGTGATCAGTACCCTTCAAGTGCGCGACTTGATGCAACAGTACGTTACATTGGTAAAATTGATTGTTTGGATCGTAGGCATCCAGGCGATGGAAGCGTGCGACATCTAGAGGGCCGGTCGATGTGAGGTCGTATCGGCATCGGCGCTCGCCGAGCCGATAGCGTTACGATGGGGTTCTCGACTCGATCATTCTGCTCTGAACTCTTTGCCAGGCAGCACGAGACCAACTTATTCTTGCTGCAGATATACGGGCGAGCTCGAATCGAGTTACGACAATCGGATGGCGGTGAATGTGCTCCAGTATGGTCCGGTAAGACCGATGGTTCGGCAGAATTTCTGCGCATCATCCGCATTGTGAAGGTCGCCCGATCAGCTTGCCATGTCCATGATTGTCCAAGGTCGTAGGCTGGACGGTCGCTAGATAATGGACGAGCGCTAGATAGGAGTGAGCTTTGCCACCACGAATAGCGCTTTCTACTTGGGGTGCCGAAAGTCGCTTCATCGATATTCGGTATCCCTCCAGGGAGCGCGCTTCTCCATGATGATGGCGCGATAGTGCCGCCGTTCGCGGCCGGCCTCTCACCTGGAGCTCTCAAATGCCCTATTTGATGTCAGATCCATCCACCCGGTTCCTGCGTACGCCGGAGGCTGCGCGTTATCTTAGCCTATCCGGCCGCACGCTCGAAAAGCACCGCACGTATGGCACGGGGCCAGCGTATCGAAAGATCGGCGGTCGCGTCATCTACGCACTGGATGATTTGAGAGCATGGGCCGATCTCGGCACCAAGACGTCGACGTCTGATCCCGGCAAGGGAACTGTGCTGCCGGCCAAGAAGCCCCAATCCGGCGTCCCTTCGCAGGCCAGGAATCTCGCCGATAGCCGAGGCTGCGACAGTGCAGGGACTAGATGCAGCGGGTGTGCACGATGGCGAGCTTGGATTCATCCGCTAGCAGTTTTGGTGCGTCGCAAAAAATCTTCACCGAAGCGGAGCCCGACCGAGCCGCTTGGGACCATTACTGTATACAGAAATTCCATTGTAAGCCCGCATATTCGTCACTTTTTTGGCCCCTTTCAAATTTATGTATACAGTCGGTGTCCCTAAGCGAGGAATCGGCACATGAGCCATTGCTTTCCGACGAATGTCTGGTACGCGGCCGCTTGGGATGCAGAGGTGAAGCAGGCGCTGTTGCCGCGCACGATCTGCGGCAAGCACGTTGTGATGTATCGGCGCGCCAACGGGGAGGTGGCGGCACTGGAGGACGCCTGTTGGCATCGATTGGTGCCGCTCTCAAAAGGGCGTCTTGAGGGCGACAGCGTTGTCTGCGGCTATCATGGGCTGAAATTCAACGCGCAGGGCCGCTGCACCTTCATGCCCTCGCAAGAGACGATCAACCCCTCCGCCTGTGTGCGTGCCTATCCTGTGGTCGAGCGCGATCGCTTCGTCTGGCTGTGGATGGGTGATCCGGCGCTGGCCAACCCGCGCTTGGTGCCGGATATGCACTGGAACGATGATTCCGCTTGGGCCGGTGACGGTGACACCATTCACCTGAAATGCGATTATCGTCTGGTTGTCGACAACCTCATGGACCTGACGCATGAAACGTTTGTGCACGGTGCCAGCATCGGCAATAACGCCATCGCGGAAGCGCCGTTTGACGTCACCCATGGTGAGAAGACCGCTACCGTAACGCGCTGGATGAAGGGGATTAGCGCCCCGCCGTTCTGGGCCAAGCAATTGCAAAAACCTGGTCCGGTGGACCGCTGGCAAATCATTCGTTTCGAGGCGCCGTGCACCATCAATATCGACGTCGGAGTGGCGCCCGCCGGAACAGGCGCGCCGGAAGGCAACCGATCGGCCGGCGTCAATGGTATTGTCCTCAACACCATTACGCCCGAAACGGAAACGAGCTGCCATTATTTCTGGGCCTTCGTGCGCAATTATCGCCTGAACGAGCAGCGCCTGACCACCGAACTCCGTCAAGGCGTTTCTGGCATCTTCCGCGAGGACGAGGTCATTCTCGAGGCGCAGCAGCGCGCAATCGACGAAAATCCAGACCGGGTCTTCTATAATCTCAACATCGATGCTGGCGCGATGTGGGCTCGCCGCTTGATAGATCGCATGATCGAGGCCGAGAATCCCTCGCAAGGTCAGCAGGCCGCGGAGTAGAGCATGGTCGAGCGCGACAGCGATCGTTCAGTCTCGCAAACAGTACGCGCCCAGCTCAGCTTGCGCGACCTGATCCTTTCGGGTGACTTGCGGCCAGGCGAGCGGATCTCCGAGTTGCAGGCTGTGGAGACGACCGGCGCATCGCGCACCCCGGTGCGAATGGCATTGGTTCGGCTGGAGGAGGAAGGACTTCTGGAAGCGATCCCTTCTGGCGGTTTCATGGTGAAGGCATTCTCCGAGCGAGATGTCCTGGATTCAATCGAACTGCGTGGTACGGTGGAGGGGCTGGCCGCGCGCTTTGCCGCCGAGCGCGGCGTTCCGTCGCGCGATCTTGAGCCTCTAAAAGGATGTCTTGACGAGATCGACGGCTTGGTGCGGCAGGATCCAATCTCCGTCGAGGCATTTTCCTCCTACGTCGCGCTCAATGCGCGTTTTCACGCGCTATTGACCGAATTGTCGCGCAGTCCTCCCTTGATCCGGCAGGTCGATCGCGCGTCGGCGCTCCCATTCGCCTCGCCCAGCGGCTTTGTGATGACTCAATCGACACTGCCGGATGCGCGCCACACACTCTTGATTGCACAAGATCAACATCGCGTCGTGATCGATGCAATCGAAAATCGCGAAGGCGCACGGGCCGAGGCAATCATGCGCGAGCACGCCCGAGTGGCGGCGCGCTATCTGCGCCTGGTGCTCAGGAACAAGACGCATTCTGACCTGCTGCCAGGACTGGCGCTCATCAGGATGGCAGGCGATTAAAGGAAATCTCCATGCGGTTCATTGAAAGCTGGACACCCGCAACGCTCGTCGCGACGCGCGATCTGACACCTTCGATCCGCGAGTTCCTGATCAAACCGGAAAACTTTGATGGCGCGGCTTATCCGGTCGGCAGCCATATCAATATCGCCGTCACTATCGATGGGCGCCCGGATACGCGATCCTATTCCTTGGTCGGCGAACCCGAGCGAACCGGCTATCGTATCGCCGTGCGGCGCGCGGAGGACTCCCGCGGCGGCTCGCAGTACATGTGGTCGCTCGCGCCGGGCGCCCGACTGACCATTACATTGCCGGCCTCTTTGCTGCCGATTGACTGGGCGCGCCGGCACTACTGCCTAATCGCGGGCGGCATCGGCATTACGCCACTGATCGGGGCAGCTTTGGCGTTGGCGCGCCGCGATGCCGACTTCACTCTGCATTATGCCGTTACTTCTCGTGAGCAAGCCATCTATTTGGATGTTCTCGCTCCCCTGCTGAACAAGCGGCTTATTGTCCATGCGGGCAACGAAGGGCGCAGGCTCAATTTGGATGACTTGTTCGCTTCGCTGCCGCGCGACGCCTTGACCCTCTTGTGCGGTCCGATCCGGATGCTCGATGCCGCGCGCCGGGCCTGGACTGGTGCAGGACGCGCACTATCCGACCTACGTTACGAGACCTTCGGTTCGAGCGGCTCACTGCCGACCGAGGGGTTTCGGGTGCGCCTTGCAGATCAGGCCATTGAGATCGAGATTCCGCGCGATCGCTCGTTGCTGGACGTGCTCAATGGGGCCGGTTACGAGGTGATTTCGGATTGCCGGCGCGGCGAGTGCGGCGTCTGCGCCATCGATCTCGTCAAAATCGACGGTGAGCTTGACCACCGCGACGTTTTCTTCAGCGAGCAGCAAAAGCACGCGAACGAAAAGATCTGTGCATGTGTTTCTCGCGCCCGCGGCATGATCACCGTCGATATACTGCACCGACCGGACGCGCTATAGGTTCACTGCGACTCCTTGTTTTAGGTAGCAGATCGTTGCCTCAGAACTCGGCAACTAACGTATGCTTATGGTTTGTTACGTTCACAGAACAGTGGCGCATGATTGCCGGATGGCGGTCCGCGGCCCGTCTTTCTCCTCGACAAGGCGAAAGTTGAGCACGGAATGAACTCCGAGAGCCGGTCTCGTCCATTCTCGCAATGGGGCTGTGACGGGAGTTCTGCGCTTATACACGCCGGCCCTTGAGCGACACCAACAAACAACCAACATGTCGAAGCAGCATCCACGTCAGGATTTGCATCGAGACATTGCGGATGCGCATCTCGGGCGGCCGCTCTGCCGTCTCATTCTGCCGTCGCTGTCTGCTTGAGAACAAAGATGCCGGAAACTTGACAGCGCGTTAGGTTCACCCCGCAGTATCTCTGGCAGTTATGCGCGTTTTTCTCACGCTGGACACAGAGCCCACCACATTTCGCAAGCGGCACGGGGATTGCTGGATGGCGAGCTGAGAAGCGGCCGCCGTCAGGCCGGTCGAAGCTGCCCTGTCACAGGAGTTTCCGATGAGCCTTGCGATTCTGCATTTGCTCGCAGAAACGACGCGATCGCTGCGCCGGTATGGCGACGTGCTCTCGCCGGTGGGCTGACGCACATGGATGCCCTTTCGCCAGAAATCTGGCAATCCGTTGCGCTCACGGTCGAGCTCGCCAGCGTGACGACAATGATCCTGCTGGTGATTGGCGCGCCGCTCGCGTGGTGGTTGGCACGGTCAAAAACGGTTTTGAGCGAGGCGGTGGCGACAATGGTCGCGCTGCCGCTTGTGCTGCCACCCACGGCGCTCGGTTTCTGCGTACTCGTCCTGCTCGGCCCGAACGGACCAGGTGGGCTTCTCGCCTCTTTCTGGGGCGAGCACACGCTCGCCTTTACCTTTGCGGGAATCGTGGTCGGATCGGTCCTCTCGGCGCTCCCTTTGGTGGTGCAGCCTATCCGTAGCGCCTTTGTTGCGATGGGTAACCACCCGCAGGAAGTTGTGGCGAGTCAGCGCGTTTCTGCGTTGTTCGCCTTCATTACCGTCGGCCTGCCGCTGGCACGGCTGGAGTTCCTCAAGGCTGGTTTGGTTGGCTTTGCTCATACGATCGGCACATTCGGTGTCGTGATGATGATCGGAGGCAACATTCCCGGGCGCACCAAAGTGTTGTCAGCTTATGTCATTGACTACGTCCAAGCATCGCGCTGGCGCGAGGCAGGTTGGGTTGCCGGCGGTATGGTAATGTTCGCCTTTGCGGTCATGTTCACTTTGACTCTCATCGACAAACGATGTGCCAGGAGAGGCACGTGAGGGGCAGGCGCACTAAGCCGGATCGAAGCATCTTCGGCGTACTGGCCAAGCTGGCCGGTCATAACCGAGCAGCAGTATTGCAAGTCAGATCCGTCCATTCTTAACGAGGACACAATGAATAAGCTCGTTGCAGCCGCGGCGGCCGCTGGTATCAGCTTCAATTCAGCACACTCCGCGCCTTTGCCCGAGGCGAGGGCCGATGACGTCGGAGTTTCCAAGCAGCGCCTTGCCAAACTGGACGAGTTCTTTGCTAGCGAGATCGCAGCCAAGCGCGTGCCGGGCGCAGTGGTTGCAATCGCCAGAGACGGCAAGCTCATTCACTACAAGGCGTACGGGCAACTCGATCCTGAAAAAGGAACCTCGATGAGGCTCGATGCGATGTTCGCGCTCGCGTCTATGACCAAACCGATGGTGGCGGTTGCTGGGCTTACCCTCATGGAACAAGGTCGCCTGCCTCTGAGGGCCAGACTTACGGATTACTATCCCGAATTTGCAAACATGAAAGTGGGAGTATCGCAGCCTGACGGTTCGTTAAAATTCGAAGCGCAGAGTTCCCCGATCTACGTCCACGACCTTTATCGCCACACATCAGGTCTCACCTATGGCGCGCCGCCGGACAGCTCAGACCAAGTGGCGCGTCTCTATCCGGATTTCGCAGCGCCACCGGTCAAGGGCGATAAGAAGGCTTTCATCGAAGGCATTACCAAGCTGCCGTTGGCGCACCAACCGGGAACGGAATTCGAATACGGCTTCTCGACCGACGTGCTTGGCGCTGTCGTGGAACAGGTTAGCGAGCAGCCACTAGGCGAGTATCTTTCCAGCAACCTGTGGAAGCCGATCGGAATGCTGGATGCCACTTTCCATTTGTCGGGATCGCAACGCGAGCGGCTCGCGCGTCCATTTAAAGACGACCCACTGACGGGAAAGCCACAGGGCATCGAGCTCCTCGAAAGTCCGACGAAGTTTGACTGCGGGGGAGCCTGTGCATTCGCGACAGTTGGTGATTATGTTCGCTTTGGGCAAATGCTGCTAAACGGCGGGGAACTCGATGGCCAGCGCATTCTCGGTCCCAGGACGGTGCATCACATGATCTCCAACCACCTTGGGCCAGAGATCAAAAACAAGGTCGCTAATGTGGAGCCGCACCGTGCCGGCTTTGGGTTCGGGCTCGGAGTGGCTGTACGCATAAGCGAGGGTCTCTCGGCCGTTCCAGGCAATCCAGGTGAGTTCACCTGGACCGGCGCTTACGGAACACAATTTTTCTGTGATCCAAAGGAGCGCCTGGTCGTGGTGGTTGGAACGGCTGCGCCCGGAGAGATCCGCAAGTACTACCGCGAGCAAGTCCAGAATATCGTCTATGCCGGCATAGTTCGCTAGCTCGCTTGCCGCCGGCAAAGCGCGATGAACAGATTGGATGATCAGCAAGTGATGTTTGCTGCTGCGGATCGACGTCAAACTAAAAATACCACACCGTCGTCTGCTATCCGCGTTGCGCGAATCGGACCCAGTACATGGAAACGGCGAGATCGCCTCTGCCATCGCTGCGAAGCTCACCGGAGAAAGGTGTGGTTTCGTGATGCGCCAAGCCATCGCCTCGCTAACGCTTGGCTCGCGCGATGAACGATGAACGTTTATAGCGCGACGATCTGGGTCGGAAGAGCGCGGCGATCAGGATGGCGAGTCAGTGTCGCGGCGCGATGATGATCGCCGCGATGATTGTCGCGCGCAAGAGTTTTGTTTGCTTTGATTGTCGCGGAGCGTCAATCAAGCGAGCGTTTTTTGTGTCGCGTGCTCCGGTGGCCGCCCTGGACCACGCTTTCGCTCGAGGGCAGTCCGCCTGCGATAGCTCTCGACGTTCATCTCGACGATGGTGGCGTGGTGAACAAGGCGATCGATCGCCGCGAGGGTCATAGCTGGGTCCGGAAAGACCTTGTTCCATTCTCCAAAGGGCTGATTGGCGGTGATCAGCAAAGAGCGTCGCTCGTAGCGTGCGCTGATGAGCTCGAACAGCACACTGGTCTCGGCCTGGTCCTTGGTGACATAGGCAAGATCGTCAAGGATAACGAGATCGAAGCGATCGAGGCGGTTGATGGCACCCTCGAGGTTGAGTTCGCGGCGCGCCACCTGGAGCTTCTGCACGAGATCGGTGGTGCGGGTGAAGAGGACGCGCCATCCGTTCTCGATGAGAGCCAAGCCGATTGCTGCTGCCAAGTGACTCTTGCCGCCACCGGGCGGACCAAACAGCAGCAGATTGGCGCCCTTGTTCAACCAGCCGTCGCCGGCGGCGAGCGCGGTCATTTGCGCCTTGGAGATCATCGGTACGGCTTCGAAGTCGAAGCTGTCAAAGGTCTTTCCGGTGGGCAGCCGCGCCTCGACGAGATGGCGCTCGATGCGGCGACGGCTGCGTTCAGCGATCTCGTGCTCTGCAATGGTGGCGAGGAAGCGCGCCGCCGGCCAGCCTTCCTTATCGGACTGCTCGGCAAATTGCGGCCACAGCACCTTGATGGCGGGCAGCCGCAGCTCGTTGAGCAACAGATTGAGGCGCGCGGTGTCGACTACGTTGGTTGTGCTCATGCGGCACCTCCGATCTCGGCAGTACCGATGAGGCATTCATAGGTGGCGAGCGGTGCGAGGCGCACCACGACGTTCGGCATCTGGGCGGGATCCGGGGCGAAGTGAGTACGTAGCCGGTTGAGGTCGGGCAGCCGGCCGTCGTTCAGGTCGGCCGTGAGCTGATCGGCGAGTTCGGCCTCGCAACCGCGCTCATGGGCGAGTGCGAGGAGATCGACCATGATCCGGCAGGCCTTCTTGTCCGGTAAGCGTTTGCGCAAGACGTCGAAGGCTCGGCGGTAAGCTTCCCGGGGGAACAGCTGGTCGCGGTAGACCAGGTTGAGGAGCGCCATCGGCTTGCGCCGCAAGGAATGGATCACGTGCCGATAATCGACGACCTGATCGTGCTTGCCATTGGGATGCGGCCGCCCGCGCGGCAAGGTGAGGAGATGCGTGCCGCCGACAAACACGTCGAGGTGATCGTCATACAGGCGCACCCGCAGCCGATGGCCGATCAAGCGCGACGGCACCGTGTAGAACACCTTGCGCAAGGTGAAGCCGCCGGACGATGTCACGTGGACGATCACCTCTTCATAGTCCGACGTGCGGCGGTCCGGCAGATCCTGAAGTGCGGTACGTTCGCTGTCGATCCGCTTGGCGTTGCGGGCATTGCGGCGGCTGACGATCTCATCGATGAAGCCACGATAGGCAGCGAGATCGTCGAAGTCGGCGGTGCCACGCAGCAACAGCGCGTCGCCGACCGCCCGCTTGAGATGGCCATGCGAACTCTCGATCGCCCCGTTCTCGTGGGCGATGCCACGATTGTTGCGGGAGGGGCGCATGCCGTAATGGGCACAGAGGTCTTCGTATCGCCGCGTCAGATCGTCTTTGGCGTCGCGGTCGAGATTGCAAAAGGCGGCCGACAGGCTGTCGGTGCGATGCTCCCGTGGCGCTCCACCGAGTGACCACAAGGCATTCTGCAGGCCTTCGGCCAGAGCGATGAAGCTCTCACCGCCGAGCACGACATGGGCGTGCTCAAACCCGGAATAGGCCAGCCGGAAGTGATAGAGACGATGGTCGAGCGGCACGCCCGCGATCGTGACACCCAATTCGCCCATGTCGGTGAAGTCGGACAGGCCGCGCTGACCGGGTTCGTGGGTCTGCCGGAAGATGACCTCCTGCTCCTCGCCGTGGATCGCCCGCCAGGCCCGGATCCGGCGCTCCAGCGTGCGACGGATGCCGGCGCCGAGCTCAGGATGGCGTCGGAGCAACTCCTCGAAGATCGTGACCGGCCGCACACCGGGGGCGGCCTTCAGCATCGGCACGATCTCTGTCTCAAATACGCGGGCCAAGGGATCTGGCCGGCGACGGCCGCGAGGAGCCTTCTTCTGCGACGGAAGGCGTCGATCCTGCTCGATCCGGTAAGCGGTCGAGGTGCTGAACGACGCCTTGGCGGCGGCCACGGGCGGGCTATCGGTCTGACGGTACTTCATGTAGAGCCTCATTTGGTGATCGGTAATGTGTCGGCCTGGCACGCGAGTGATTCCTCTTGGCGGAAGAACCACTTGCATAACCAGCCGGCCGCGATCACCAGTCGGCGCGGTCCGCTGTGGATCGCGCCGACGCCGGGCTCGTAACTCCGGTCGGGCTACGCCCTCCCTGCGTCACGAGCCCGGCGTAGCCCTCTCATCATGGTCGACGCTCCACTTCCATCCTGTTCGCCGCGCGGCAAACGTTTCTGGATGAAAGCTCTCAAACGCGCCCAGCCTTGCGCCCGCAATCCCGGCGGGCTTGGTACCGCGCGTCATTGACCCAAGGCAGATTGGATCGATCCGCCCTGAAAGGTGAAGGCGGTGTACTGCGGCGCGGAGGGCTCGCTATCGCGCCGTTCTTGGTCGCCGGTTCGGGTTGTTGGTGACTGCCACTTTGGTGTCGTTGCGCAGTTGCGACGATCGCGGCCTCCATTGCATCTGAGAATGGCGAACAAGTCCCATTGAAATCGGTGAGCAGTGCGGTGCCGCGTGAACTGCGGCAATTGCCGTGTCGGCCGGTGTCGGGACCGTGCTTAAAGAGCGAGTATAACGCATTGGCCGCGAGGGACGAGCCATTGTGCTGCATTGTTGGAGTTCTGACATCGACGGTCAAAACCGGACACCATTGGCACGGTGAGCGCGCTCAGTTGCGCAGCTTGCGCTTAGCTCGCCGATCCCACTGCAAATCACGGAGTGGCGGCTTGGTAACCGTCAGATGTTTGCCGGGCGGTGGCCCATTTTTTGCTGCTGAATGTGAGCAATTCGTCAGGGCCGACGAGAAACTTGGAAGGGGTTCATGAGTGGGGCAACGGAAACCTTCTACAGCGTGATCAGACGCCAAGGTATCACGCGTCGCAGTTTCCACAAGTTTTGCAGTTTGACGGCCTCGAGCTTCGGACTCGGCCCGCTCGCCGCAAGCAGGATTGCCAATGCCCTAGAGACCAAACCGCGTATGCCCGTCATCTGGCTGCACGGGCTCGAGTGTACCTGCTGCTCGGAAAGCTTTATCCGCTCGGCCCATCCGCTAATTAAAGACGTCCTGTTGTCGATGATTTCGCTCGACTACGACGATATGATCATGGCCGCGGCAGGTCACCAGGCTGAAGCCATCCTCGAGGAAGCCCGTCTCAGGTACAAAGGCAGATATGTGCTTGCCGTCGAAGGCAACCCGCCGCTGAATGAGGGGGGCATGTTCTGCATTGACGGCGGCAAGCCGTTCGTCGAGAGGCTCAGGTGGATGGCGGAATCATCCATGGCGGTCATTGCCTGGGGGACCTGCGCATCCTGGGGCTGCGTGCAAGCGGCCAAGCCCAATCCGACCGGCGCTGTACCGATCGATAAGGTGATCACCGACAAGCCGATCGTCAAGGTTCCCGGGTGTCCCCCCATCGCAGAGGTCATGACCGGCCTAGTGACCTTCATCACCACGTTCGGAAGGCTTCCTGAGCTCGATCGCCAAGGACGCCCAAAGATGTTTTATTCCGAGCGCATCCACGACAAGTGCTATCGACGTTCGCATTTCGACGCCGGCCAATTTGTCGAGGCGTGGGACGATGAGTGCGCCCGCAAGGGCTACTGCCTGTACAAGATGGGATGCAAAGGGCCGACCACCTACAATGCCTGTTCTGCCCTTCGCTGGAACGGCGGCGTTTCATTCCCCATTCAATCAGGCCACGGCTGCTTCGGCTGCTCCGAAGACGGCTTTTGGGACAAAGGTTCGTTTTACGATCGGCTCACGACCATCCAGCAGTTCGGCATCGAGAAGAACGCCGATCAGATCGGCATGGCCGCTGCCGGCGCGGTTGGGCTGACCGTCGCCGCACATGCGGCGATCACGGCCGTGAAGCGATTGACCCACAAGCCGGATCGCGCAGTTCGCAAAGATAAGCCGACTTAAAGGGGGCGACGGTGGTGGTCCAGACTCCGAATGGGTTCAACCTCGATCGTTCCGGCAAGCGAATTGTGATCGATCCGCTGACCAGGATCGAGGGCCACCTGCGCGTCGAAGCCAACCTCGATGCGGACAACGTGGTCCGCAATGCGGTCTCGAGCGGGACGATGTGGCGTGGAATCGAAGTCATTCTGCGCGGGCGGGATCCGCGCGACGCCTGGGCGTTCACCGAGCGGATTTGCGGTGTCTGCACCGGCACCCATGCGCTCACCTCGGTGCGTGCCGTTGAAAACGCGCTAGGGATCACCATTCCGGAAAATGCGAACTCGATCCGCAACATCATGCAGCTTTGCCTGCTTGTGCATGATCATCTCGTGCATTTTTATCATCTGCACGCGCTGGATTGGGTCGACGTCATCTCTGCGCTCAAGGCCGATCCCAAGTCCACTTCGGCGCTGGCGCAGTCTATCTCGCCCTGGCCGCTTTCGTCCCCTGGTTATTTCAAGGACCTGCAGATCAGGCTCACCAAATTCTTCGGATCAGGGCAGCCCGGTCCGTTCAAGAACGGCTATTGGGGTCATCCGGCATACAAGCTGCCACCTGAGGTGAACTTGATCACCGTGGCGCATTATTTGGAGGCGCTCGACTTCCAGAAGGAGATCGTCAAGATCCAAGCAGTCTATGGCGGCAAGAACCCGCATCCGAACTGGCTGGTCGGCGGCGTGGCCTGCGCGATCAATATCGATGGAACTGGTGCGGCCGGTGCGATCAATATGGAGCGGCTTAACCTGGTGTCCTCGGTCATCGACCGTTCAATCGAGTTTGTCGAGCAGGTCTACCTGCCCGACATTGCGGCGATCGGCTCGTTCTATAAAGACTGGCTGCATGGCGGCGGACTTTCCAGCAAAAGCGTGATGTCCTACGGCGACATCCCTGAAAACGCTAACGACTGTTCCGCGAAAAGTCTCAAGCTGCCGCGCGGTGTCATTCTTGGCGGCAATCTTGAGGAGATTTTGCCGATCGACCATGGCGATCCCGAGCAGATCCAGGAATTCGTCGCGCATTCATGGTATAAATACCCGAGCGAGTTCAGCGGACTGCATCCCTGGGAGGGCATCACCGAGCCGAACTTTGAGCTGGGGGCAAAGGTCAAAGGCAGCAGAACAGATATCAAGGAGCTCGACGAAGGCGGCAAGTATTCCTGGATCAAAGCGCCGCGCTGGCGCGGCCACGCCGTCGAGGTCGGACCATTGGCGCGATACATCATCGGTTATGCGCAAGGCAAAGCCGAATTCAAGGAGCCGACCAACAGACTGCTCAAGGGGCTCAATCTTCCCCTGAGCGCGCTGTTTTCGACATTTGGCCGTACTGCGACGCGGGCACTCGAATGCCAGTGGGCGGCACATCAGATGCGTTATTTTCAGGACAAGCTGGTCGTCCACATCAAGGCCGGCAATAGCGCGACCGCCAACGTCAGCAAGTGGAAGCCGGAAAGCTGGCCTAACGAGGCCAAGGGCTACGGTTTCACTGAGGCGCCGCGCGGCGCGCTCGGGCACTGGATCAAGATCAAGGACACCAAGATCGACAATTACCAATGTGTCGTGCCGACCACGTGGAACGGGTCTCCTCGCGATTCCAAGGGCAATATTGGCGCCTTTGAAGCTTCGCTGATCGGTACCCCGATCGCGGACCCGCAGCGGCCCCTGGAGATCTTGCGTACGATCCATTCCTTTGATCCGTGCTTGGCCTGCTCAACCCATGTGATCAGTCCTGACGGCCAAGAAATGGCTTCAGTCAATGTTCGGTAGGGACATGGCCGACAAGGCTCCGCAAAACCCTACCGCCGTCGATGCGCCGCCAACTGTTAGCGGCGGCGGCGGTGGCGCCGCTTACGTCTATGAAGCGCCGGTGCGACTGTGGCATTGGGTCAATGCGGCGGCCATTCTGGTGCTGGGCGTAACCGGCTATCTCATTGGAACCGGGACACCGGCGACGCCGGGAGAGGCTAGCGGCAATTTCTTGTTCGGCTATATCCGCTTTGCGCATTTCTCTGCGGGATATGTGCTTGGCGTCGGCTTCCTGCTGCGCATCTACTGGGCCCTGATGGGAAACCCGCATGCCATGCAAATATTTCGCGTGCCGCTCTGGCGCAGCTGCATTTGGCGCGAAGTGTACGATGAGATGCGCTGGTACGCGTTTCTCGCAGTTGAGCCCGACAGGCGCGTCGGGCACAATCGGCTGGCTCAACTTGCGATGTTCTTTATGTTCACGCAGACGATCACGTTCATGATCGTCACAGGCTTTGCACTTTATGGACAGGGTGCGGGCCGTGACAGCTGGCAGTACAAGCTGTTCGGCTGGGTATTTGCAATCTGGCCTAACAGTCAGGACGTCCATACGTGGCATCATCTCGGGCTGTGGATCGTCGTGACCTTTGCGCTGGTTCACATCTACGCGGTGATCCGGGAAGACATCATGTCGGGGCGGAGCATCTCCTCGATGATTTCGGGTCAGCGTCAGTTCCGCGATTGACTGGGAAGCGGATGCTGACTCCGGAGAGCAAGAAAAGGATCCTGGTGCTCGGCATCGGCAATATCCTATGGGCCGACGAGGGATTCGGCGTGCGAGTGGTAGAGGAGTTTCATCGTCGCTACACCATCGATGACAACGTCTCCATCCTCGATGGTGACACGCAGGGGCTCTACCTTGTCAGCTTCCTTGAGCAGGCCGATTGCCTGATCGTGTTCGATGCCATCGACTATGGACTTTCGCCCGGGAAGTTGATGCTTGTGCGGAATGACGAGGTGCCGAAATTTACCGCTGCCAAGAAGCTGAGTCTGCATCAGACCGGCTTTCAAGAGGTCTTGAGTGCAGCCGACCTGCTTGACCGCTGCCCGCGAGAGCTCGCTCTGATCGGCTGTCAGCCGCTGGACCTGGAGCGTTGGGGCGGTCCGCTGACTGCACCGGTGCGCTTTCAGATCGCGCCCGCGATTGAACTGGCTTGCAAACTGCTGGCCCAGTGGGGCTCGCCGGCGAAACTGCGGGCTTCGCCGCTGCCTGTATCAGAACGGCTGTTGGGGAACAATATCGACCATGTCAATTATGAAAGGGAGCGGCCGATCTAGCGGCCCGCCGCTATTCATGTGCCTTGGCTTACCAATGACGATTGTTGAGACCGACGGCATCACGGCGCTATGCGAGTATGGCGATGAACAGCGGCGTGTCTCAGTCATGCTGCTCTCCGGCGCGTCGGTCGGCGCCAAGGTCCTCGTCCATATCGACACAGCGGTGCGGCTCTTGGAGGAGGACGAAGCAAGGCGGATCTCGGAAGCACTCGACGGGCTCGAGGCCGGCCTCAGTGGCGAGGACTGCGATCGCTTCTTTGCGGATTTGATCGGTCGTGAGCCGCAATTGCCCGACCACCTGCGGTAGCGGCGCCGCGCACAGACATCGCGCTACCGCGCCTTGCTCGCAAATCGAATCTGCATCGTAGGCAACCTATGCACAGCAGATGTCAAGCGCTTACACCTGCTGATCCGGGCGCGCACGCGATTGCAGCGAGACGATGGATTGGCATGTGCCTTGCTAATAGCTCGCCGAGCAGAACCAAAGATTATCGGAAAGGCGTCTGATGAAATTCCAGCCGGCGCAGCATGATTTGGCGCGGCCCGCTCTGTCCGAGGTAGCGAGAGCGAACGCCGGTGCACATCTGACCGCGCAGGATCCCGGGAGTTGGGGCGTGGAGCTGCTGTCGGCAGCGGGTCCCGTAAATTCGCTGTGGGCCAACCACGTCGCAAACGCGCTTTCTGAACAGATCAAGGCGCACCGGCGGCCCATGCAAGGGGGCGCAACCGCGCGCGGCGCCGGTAGCGAGCTGGGTGGGCGGCTCGGCCTGCGTGGCCCGCCGACGCAGATCGAGTGCCATCAGCGCGGCACACTGCGCCGGGTCGGCAAGAGCCAGATCCGTTTGGTCAAGGTCGACCGCATCTCGGCACCGATCGTCGGACCACACGCCGGCGGCGACTGCACCGCCGATAGCATTGCCTCTCGGCGAGCCCCACGGAACTTCGCATCATGAAAACGGCGGCGCGTATTCGATACGAAGCCGCCGCTGCGGCGGTGGGCGGGTTTCCCGTGAATGCGGATAGTCGCGACATCGTCCATAGCGAGCCAACGGCTGTGGCGACGCTGGCCAGGCGCGCTTGGCGCGATGCCGACGAGCTTGCAAAAAACTGTCCGAATGCCATCACGCTGCTATCGAACACAGCTGCCGCCGCTCGTGGCCAGAAGAGTAGCGCACGCACGCAACTGTACAGGCTTTCGAATCTCAGTGATCTCGAGCGCAACCTGATTGCCGAAGTGCTTGGGGAAGGCGAGGTCGCCGGCGTCGTTGCGCTGCCAGATGGCTCTCAGGCGGGAATCCAGGAGTCCGTACTTGCGGGAATCTGGCGCGTGCGCATCGGGACGGATCCGGCACACGAATATGTTGAAGTCGGGGCGATCCCGCAGATCGTGCAGCGCGCCGCAACGGACCTGGCGTCGACCGATCTGGCGATCGGCACCGCGCCGGATGGGGCGATGAACGTGCTGCCGGTGCTCGCCGAAACACGCGAGCGGGCCCGCGCCTGGCGGCCTGGCATGCGCACGCATGTCATCAATCTCACGCTTTTGCCGATGAACGACATCGACCTGGCGTTTCTCCAGCAGAGCGTGGGCAATGGTCCGGTCCAGCTCATCTTTCGCGGCTACGGCGCATGCCGAGTGCAGGCGACTGCGATACGGAATGTGTGGTCGGTGCAGTTCTTCAATTCTATCGACAACATCATCCTGGATACGCTTGAGATCGGCGGCGTGCCGATTGTTGCGTTGGCTGCCGACGAGGATTTCGAGGATTCCGCCGAACGCCTGCAGGAAATCATGAAGGCTTACGTCACGTGAAGAACTTGGAGAATATCTGGCATTCGGCTGGCTCTCACGGATGGCGCCCGCGTCCAACGTGGCATTGGCTGGATCGTGTACAACTGACAAGAGAGCGATGGCGACACAGACTTCTGCGCGAGTGCGTTGCGTTCCAAAAACTGAAAGCGTCTTCGGCTTTCGCACGTCGATGTCCGGCTTCGGGTCGGTTGAAAATGATGCTTGAGCGCGAACAGGACCTTCGCAGGAGCAAGAACCCCGATGTGTCGGCACCTGAGGAGATGCTCGTAGCAGCCGACTGCGATATCGCCGGTCGAGCCGTGCGCACGCGACCGACCTTGAACGATCCGTGTTCAGGGTCCAAGCGATCGGGGTTTCGCACGTGCAGAGGGCAGGGCCCGTTAGCATGATGGGCGCGCCTTGGGCCATGAAGTTGGTCGCCTTCTTGCGCAAGAGCAACCGCCAACGGCATGCTGGACCGAAATCGAACCTGCGCTTGCGAGTTCGATTCCGCAACATTGAGCTTGGTGGCAGCGAAATCGCATCATTGGGCTCGATTGCCTGTTGCTCCCTGCTTTCGGCGATCTCACGCAACGACATGGGTGGCGCCCGCGCCGAAGCAGCGGTCCTTGCCACGATGTGGCCGCCCAACCGCCGAGCGCTAAATCATACCGAAGCGCCACGTCTCTGTCCGATCGACCGCCGGCATTTCTTGCGCGAGATGATGACGGAGCGGTGCGCATGAGCCTCGTCGCTCGCAACAAAATCGATGTCACCATATCGCTTGCTGCCGACGTCATCGCCGCGGTCGAGATCCTGCCGCGAGCCCGGCCGCCACTGGCACGGCTGTTCGCCGGCAAACCGGCCTCGGCGTTGCTCAAGGCGCTGCCGCATCTCTTCCCAGTATGTGCCGCTGCGCAACAAACCGCATTGCTGTCCGCGATCGAGGCGGCACGTGACGAAAAGATCATCCTCGCGACGACACAGCGTCGTATGCTCTTGGTCGTTGCCGAGCGCATCTCAGAATTGCTGCGGGGCCTCTTGGTCGGGTTTCCTACGCCGAATGTCAGTGCGGCGGCGATCCGGTCCCTCATACGAGGACTGTCAATGCTTGTGGGCGGCGCACGGCCAGCACGCGGCTCTATTCGGCGTGAGGCTATAGCGCAGATTGTGGCTTCGCTCGCGGCACTCGGCATGCCGGATGAAGATGGCGCGCCGAGGCCCGGTAGCCCGTTCGCGCTTTGCATTGCAGCGCTTGACGAAGTCGACCTGAGGTCCATCTCGATCGCGCACTCGTTCCTGTCCGTTGCCGACGACCGCAACATCACTGAACGGCTGCTCGGCGATGACCCGACATTTTGCCATTGTCCCGATCTTGGTGGGCATGCGCCCGAGACGGGTCCATGGGCGCGCCAAATGACGCGTGATCGGCTCTGGCTGGGTCGGTCGGGTGCGGTCGCGCGGCTGAAGGCCAGAATTGCAGAAATCCGGCAGCTATGCGATTGGCTCAAGTCCGGTGCTCATATCGAATCGGCCGAGCCTGGGATCATCGAAAGCTACAGGTTAGGTCCTGGACGAGGAGCGGCCGCGATCGAATGCGCCAGGGGCCGGCTCTATCACGCGGTCGAGCTTGATCCTCAGGGCCAGATATCCCGCTTCGAATGTCTTGCGCCGACGGAATGGAATTTCCATTGGCGCGGACCACTTGTCCGGAATCTGCAGGGCGCGGGGCTGACGACGAGACGACATCAGAAAGCGGTTCGTGCGGTGATTGAATCGCTTGATCCCTGCGTCGGATTCACACTCAAGTTTCGCAAAGTTGACGATGCATGAAATGGCGCTTTGTCAAAGCATCGTCGAAATCGTCGAGGAGGAGGCGCATCGCCGATCGTTTTCCCAGGTGCGGAGCGTCTGTCTGGAGATCGGGGCGTTGAGCCATGTTGCGCCTGAAGCGATCAGGTTCTGCTTTGCTGTCGTTGCAACGCGGACCATTGCCGAGGGCGCGGCTGTTAGAATCATCGAATGTCCCGGCGTGGCCTGGTGCATGACCTGTTCGAAGAGCATCGAGATTGCACGGCGCGATGAGTGCTGTCCATGCTGCGGCAGCTATCAGTTGCAGGTAACAGCAGGCGAGGAGATGCGAGTGAAAGAGCTGGAGATCGATTGATGTGTAGCGTATGCGGCTGCAGCGGACAGGCGTCTTCAACTGAACGCGCCGAAGTGCATGATGCGCAAGGTCGCGTTCGCGGCCGTCCCGATGTGCAGGACAATTGCGATCGCCATGAGGTGCATCTGCATGGCGACCAGGGCCTGCAGCATTCACACCATGCCGGCCATGGCCATGATCACCCTCATCATCTTGGCCATCATCAGGCGCATGATGGGCAGGCGTTTGTGAGCCGCGGCGCCGACCCGGCTGCATTGAAGGTCGCGGGTAAGAGCTGCGAGCATATCATTCAGGTCGGGCGCGACATCCTTGGCAAGAATAACAGGATCGCGGCGGAAAACCGCGCCCTCTTCATGGCCCACGAACTGCTCGTATTTAATCTTATGTCCAGTCCTGGTGCAGGCAAGACCTCGCTGTTGGTCCGCGCCGTGTCCGAGCTCAAGCGCAGCTGGACGATCGGGGTCATCGAGGGCGATCAGCAGACCTCGAACGATGCCGAACGCATTCGCTCGGCCGGCGTGCCAGCTATTCAAGTCAATACCGGCAAGTGTTGTCATCTCGATGCTGCCATGATTGGTGAGGCCTATCGCCGCTTGCCGCCGCTCACGCGCGGTATTCTCTTCATCGAGAACGTCGGCAATCTGGTCTGTCCCGCTGCCTTCGATCTAGGCGAGGCCTGCAAGATCGTGGTGTTGTCGACCACCGAAGGCGAAGACAAGCCGCTCAAATATCCGGATATGTTTGCCGCTTCTTCGCTCATGCTGATCAACAAGATTGATCTGGCATCGCTGCTTGAGTTCGATTTGGGCAGGACCGTCGAATACGCAAGACGCGTCAATCCCAAGATCGAAGTGCTCACGGTCTCGGCGCGGACCGGCGAGGGTTTTGGCTCACTCTACGGTTGGATCGATGAGCAGGTAGCGCATCAAAGGCGCGCCTTGGAGGACACCAGGCGATGAGCGCCGCCGCCATCTGCGACCGAACACGGCTGCGCGTGCGCGTGAGCGGGGCCGTGCAAGGAGTCGGCTTTCGCCCCTACGTCTATGGCCTTGCCAGGCGATACGGATTGGCGGGATTCGTCGTCAATGGCCCCGAGGGCGTCACAATCGAAGTCGAGGGTAACCGGGCGTCCGAGTTTGTCGCTGCTTTGCCGCTCGAGCCGCCTCCACTTGCACGTATCGACCACATCTGCGTTCAGCGGACCGGGGCGCTCGCGGCACAAGATTTTTCGATTCACACGAGCGAAGGCGGCAGGTTGTCAACTCGGATCGTTGCCGATGCCGCGACCTGCCGGCAATGCCTGGGCGAGCTATTCGATCCAGAAAATCGCCATTACCTTTATCCCTTCGTCAGCTGCTCCCATTGCGGCCCGCGCTACACGATCGCCGAACAGCTTCCGTATGATCGCCGCAACACGGTCATGAAGGCTTTCAGGCTGTGTGCCGCCTGCGCGGCCGAATATGCCGATCCAGCGAGCCGCAGGTTTCGCGCGGAGGCGATCGCGTGTCCGATATGCGGTCCTCGGCTTAGCCATGGGGTCAACGCCATTGCTGCGGCGATTGCCGGCGGCCAAATCGTGGCAATAAAGGGGCTCGGCGGGTATCAGCTGCTTTGCGATGCGCGCAACCAGGACGCCGTGCAGCGTTTGCGCAGCAGAAAGCAGCGCCCCCAGAAGCCGTTCGCGGTCATGGTCGGTTCCATAGAGCGTGTCAACGAAATCGCGGAAGCGAACGCGGCAGAGCTTGCGCTGCTCGAATCCGTAGCACGTCCCATCGTGCTTTTAACTTCGCGCAATGATTTGGCGCCCGCGACGGCTCCTGGCTTATCGCGCGTAGGTGTCATGTTGCCGGTAGCGCCACTGCATCACCTCATCTTTCATGCGCTTCACTCGACAGGAACATGGCTTGCGGGTTCAGCCCCGGTCATCGTCGCAACCAGCGCCAATTCTTGCGGCGAACCGCTCGTGATCGACAACGCGCAGGCGCTGCGGCGGCTCAAGGGGATTGCCGACCTTGTCGTGACCCATGATCGAGATATCCTGACGCGCGCCGATGACACCGTGCTGTCGGTGGTGGCCAGCCGGCCTCAGTTCGTTCGCCGGGCACGTGGCTATGTTCCCGAACCGATCCGGCTTGCGAGGTCTGTGCCGGTCGTGCTCGCCGTCGGCGGCGCCCTGAAGTCAACCGTCACCATCACGCGGGGCAACGAAGCCTTCGTCTCCCAGCATATTGGCGATCTTGATACGGCCGAAGGGATCTGTGTGTTCGAGCAGACGATCCACCACCTCACATCGACCCTTGATGTGGAGCCTGTCGTCATTGCCCATGATATGCATCCCGATATGGCGTCGACCCGGTTTGCGCAAGCAAGCGGCCGGGCGCTTGTCGCCGTCCAGCATCACCACGCCCACGCTGCCGCTGTCATCGCTGAGCACGGGCACGCCGGACCTGCGCTTGCCTTGGTGCTCGACGGCCATGGCTTCGGTTCCGACGGCGGTAACTGGGGTGGCGAGCTATTATTGTGCGAAGGAACGAGGTTTCGACGCATCGGGCATCTCGCGCCCCTGCAAATGCCTGGCGGCGATCGCGCAGCCCGCGAGCCGTGGCGTATGGCAAGCGCAGTATTGCAGGCGCTCGGCCGGGGTCATGAAATCGCGCCTCGCTTTGCTGCGCAGCGGCAGGCTGGGCGTGTGTCAGCATTGCTCGATCAAGCGGGCGGAGCCACGACGACCAGCGCGGGCCGGTTATTCGATGCCGCGGCGGCGCTGCTGGGGGTTGCAAGTTTGCAGAGTTATGAGGGCGAGGCCGCGATGAAGCTCGAGGCGTTGGTACGGCGGACTGCAATTCTCGAAGCGGGCTGGACCATCGACCGCGACGTGCTGTCGCTTCGCCCGCTGTTTTCGCGGTTGATTGCAGACAACATCGACACCGCGGACGGAGCCGGGCTGTTTCATGGCACCTTTGCCGTCGCCTGCATCGACTGGGTCAGGCGCGCTGCGCGGAGAACCGGCGTCAATACCATCGTTCTAAGCGGCGGCTGTTTTCTGAACGCGGTGCTGGCGGATGAAATTGAGCGCGGTTGCTGCAGCGCAGGCCTCAACCCGCTGGTGCCACGGAAACTGCCGCCCAACGATGGTGGTTTGAGCCTTGGTCAGGCCTGGGTTGCCGCTCTGCAGACTGCCGAACAGTCGTCAGCCCTGGAAGGAGCAACCTGATATGTGTCTTTCGGTCCCGGCAAAGATTTCGAAAATTCTTCCCGACGATATGGCGATCGTGTCCATCGATGGGGTTAGCTTGGAAATATCGATCGCTCTCGTCGAGGAGCTCGATGTCGGCGACAACGTTCTTGTCCATGTCGGCTACGCGCTATCCAAGATCGACCCGACAGAAGCCAAGCGCACGTTGGAGCTCCTGCAGGAACTAGGCAGTGCAGGGCGGGAACCCCGATCATGAAATATGCCGATGAATTTCGTGACAAGACCATCGCACAGGGGCTCGCGCGGGCGATTGGCGCCGAAGCCGGTCCGCGACGGGCTTACCGGTTCATGGAATTCTGCGGCGGGCACACTCATGCGATCTCCCGCTACGGCCTCGAGGATTTGTTGCCTGCGAATGTTCGCATGATCCACGGGCCCGGTTGTCCAGTCTGCGTTCTGCCCGCGAGCCGGATCGACATGGCGGTCCGGCTCGCCGAGCGTCCGGAGGTCACTCTGTGCGTGTATGGCGACCTGATGCGCGCGCCCGGGTCGCAGGGGCAGTCCCTGATGCGCGCCAAAGCGCTCGGCGCAGACATTCGGATGGTCTATTCGACGCTCGACGCTATCCGGCTCGCCGAACAGGTGCCAACCAGGGAGGTGGTCTTCTTTGCCATCGGATTTGAGACCACGACGCCCCCGACGGCGGTGATGGTCCGGATTGCCGAAAAGAAGCGGCTGAGGGGCCTCAGCGTGTTCTGCAACCACGTGCTTACGCCCTCTGCGATGCACAGCATTCTCGAGAACCCGAAGATGCGCAACATCGGTGGGGTCGCAATCGATGGCTTCGTCGGTCCTGCACATGTCAGTACGATCATCGGTACGCAGCCTTACGAGCCCCTAGTGGAACAATTCGGTAAGCCGATCGTCATCGCGGGATTTGAACCGCTCGACGTGATGCAGGCAATCCTGATGCTGGTGCGGCAGGTGAACGAAGGCCGCTACGAGGTGGAGAACCAATACAGCCGTGCGGTGACGCGCCAAGGCAATCGTCGCGCCAAGGACGAGGTCTCGCAGGTATTCGAACTGCGTGAACAGTTCGAGTGGCGAGGGCTTGGGCTCGTCCCCAACAGCGGACTGAAGCTGAAGCGGGCTTATGCCGGATTTGATGCCGAGGCGCGCTTTGCGATGCACGAACTGCGTGTCGCCGACAATCCGGCATGCGAGTGCTGCGCGATCCTGCGCGGCGCCAAGCGGCCGGTTGACTGCAAGCTGTTTGGAACCGTCTGCACGCCGGAAACACCCGTTGGGTCCTGCATGGTTTCCTCGGAAGGCGCCTGTGCTGCGTATTGGACCTACGGCCGAGTTCGCGATGATCAGGTGAGGCGGTTGTCATGAGCGTCAAGGATTATCATGGCAAGCTCGACGTCGAGAACGGACGTGTTGATCTTTCCCACGGATCTGGGGGGCGCGCCATGGCACAATTGATCTCCGGCCTTTTTCACCAAGCCTTCGGTAATGAATGGCTCGCCCGCTGCAATGATCAGTCGGCGTTTGAGGTTGCGGCAGGCAGGATGGTGATGACGACCGACGGCTATGTGGTCTCGCCACTGTTTTTTCCTGGCGGCAATATCGGGTCATTGGCTGTGCACGGCACGATCAATGATGTCGTGATGGCCGGCGCGCGTCCGCTCTATCTGTCAGCTAGCTTCATCATCGAGGAGGGTTTTCGGTTTTCGGATCTAAGGACGATTGCGCAGTCGATGGGCGCGGCGGCGCGCGGTGCCGGCGTTTACATCATCACTGGGGATACCAAGGTCGTCGAGCGCGGCAAGGCGGATGGGTTGTTCATCTCTACGACCGGGATCGGGGTTCTGGCCGATGGGCTCGATCTGTCCGCCGACAAAGCAAGGATCGGGGACCGTGTGCTGGTGTCGGGCAGCCTTGGCGATCATGGGGTGGCGATCATGTCAACGCGCCAGAACGCCGCTCTTCAAGTTGAGATCGTCTCGGATTCCGCATCGCTGCATGACTTGGTGGCCGTCATGGTGGCGGCTGGCGGGCGCGGCATCCACGTGATGCGTGACCCCACGCGCGGCGGTCTTGCCGCCACCCTCAACGAGATTGCGCATCAATCTGGCCTCGGGTTCCGTCTGCAGGAAGCGGCCATTCCGGTAAAGCCCGCTGTTGCGGCAACCTGCGAACTCCTTGGGCTTGATCCGATCCATGTCGCTAATGAGGGCAAGCTCGTTGCGATCGTCGCGCCTGGTGTAGCTGATGCCGTGCTTGCGGCCATGAAGGGGCATCCGCTCGGATGCGATGCAGCCGATATTGGCGAGGCCGTAGCTGACGATCACAAATTTGTGCAAGTGGCGACCAGTTTTGGCGGCGGAAGAATTGTCGATTGGTTGTCAGGCGAACAATTGCCTCGGATCTGTTGAACACGCCACGCGCATTTGCGGGGAGCATGAGGGAACGATGATTAGCTCAGCGAGCATGCTCGTCTCAATACGCTTCGCATCTGCTTGTTTGAAATCCTGCGTAGCTAGTCCAAGATCGCTGAATTCCTGCGCCATTTAGGCGCCAGCCTCGCAATATCGTTGCGCTCTTGCGATTAAAAAACCCCTCTAGGCAGGGAGTTTTCAAATGAAGGTCGGAGTCCCCAAGGAAATCAAGGCGCACGAATATCGCGTGGGCCTTACCCCTGGAGCCGTCCGCGAATATGTGGCAGCGGGCCACCGCGTGATGATCGAGGCCAATGCCGGCGCCGGCATTGGTGCAACCGATGACGATTATCGCGCCGCCGGCGCAACGATTCTCGATTCCGCAGGCGAGGTATTTGCATCGAGCGAGATGATCGTAAAGGTTAAGGAGCCTCAACCGTCCGAATGGAGCCAGCTGCGGGAGAGCCAGATCCTCTTCACTTACCTGCATCTGGCGCCGGACCCGGAGCAGGCCAAGGGGCTCCTGAAATCTGGGTGCACCGCGATCGCTTATGAGACCGTAACTGATGCCCATGGTGGTCTTCCACTGCTGGCGCCGATGAGCGAGGTCGCGGGTAGGCTTGCGATCGAAGCTGCGGGTAGTGCGCTGAAGCGCAGTGCAGGCGGACGAGGGCTGTTGATCGGTGGAGTGCCCGGTGTTCAGCCGGCTCGGATCGTGGTGATCGGAGGCGGCGTCGTCGGCACGCACGCCACACGCATGGCGGTCGGTTTGGGCGCGGAGGTCACCATCATCGACCGTTCGATACCCCGGCTCCGCGAGTTGGACGAGCTATTCGAAGGGCGCGTTCGTACCAGATTTTCCACCATCGAATCCTTGGAGGAGGAGGTATTTGCGGCCGATGTGGTCATTGGTGCGGTGCTCGTTCCAGGAGCGAGCGCGCCGAAGCTGGTCCGCCGGAGCATGCTGAGCTCAATGCGCAAAAGGGCGGTCATCGTCGATGTCGCTATCGATCAAGGCGGCTGCTTTGAGACATCGCACCCAACCACTCACGCTGATCCAACTTACGAAGTGGATGGCATCATTCACTACTGCGTCGCGAATATGCCCGGCGCTGTGCCGCTAACCTCGAGCCAGGCACTGAACAACGCCACGCTGCCGTTTGGTTTGGCTCTGGCCAACAAGGGCTTTTCCGCCGTGCTCGATAATCCGCACCTGCGCGCGGGCCTCAATGTCCATCGGGGCCGGCTGACTTACAAGGCGGTTGCCGAGAGTCTCGGGCTCCCCTTCTCTCCGATCGAACAGGCTGCGGCCTGATTCCCAGAGGCCCACACGGGCGTTTCCTCCCTGACTTGGGCCACCCTTCGGGGTGGCTTTTTTTCGGCAATTTCGATCTGCCGAGCCCCGCTGGCGTCTCTTCGGAGTACGGACCGAAGCCGAGGGGGCATCAGACGATCGCGCTTGGCTTTCGGTCGTCCCCGTGATGCCAGCCGAAGTAGTTCCGTCCTCTACAGGGAAAGCAGATTTTCCGGTAATCCGCGGGGATTAACATTGCCTGCCGCGGCTCGCCCAGAAGGACCGCGATCATCGAAGCGACCTTTATCTGCGCGATCGGGCACGACGTTTTTTGGCTGTGCTGTGGAGAGGCGAGCCGGGCTGACGAACGTGGCCTGATCGGCCGACCGCCGCCGGATCGACCCTGCGCTCCAACTATGCGTCGCGATCAAGCTGCCGTGAGGCCGATTGTAGCATTTGCGACAATCGTTGAGGCGGCGACATGCCTTGGAAAATAGCCGAGACAAATCAAGCCCAAGCTCTTTGGCATAAGACTTGAAAGCAAGAAGCGGTCCGCACTTTGCTTATGGAATCGCAGTAATGGCCTACAAGATAATCGCGTCCCAGTGCACCGTCTGTGGCGCGTGTGAGTTCGAATGTCCCAACGCGGCGATCAGCCTGAAGAACGATATATATGTGATCAATCCAGCCAAGTGCACTCAATGTGAGGGTCATTTTGACGCGCCGCAATGCGCTGTCGTTTGCCCAGTGCCCGACACCTGCGTGCCGGCATAAGAGGTCGCCGATGAGGGGAACTCCGGCGCAAAGCAGGATGAAGACTCTAGCGACGGCTCTCTGGGTTGGGGACCTGATTCTCTCACCCGCTGATCCCGCGTTGGCCATGACTTGCACGATCAGCTTGGAGGGTCGCGCTGGGCAATCGTCGTCGGCTAGAGTTTTCCGTGTGGGAGCGGAGTAGACAATGGTAGCTGTACAAGAGACGGTCGAGCGCGTCCGGCGCATCGACGTCGACCAGTATCGATATGGGTTTGAGACGCTGATCGAGTCCGACAAGGCCCCGAAGGGGCTGTCGGAAGACACCGTCCGCTTCATCTCCGCAAAGAAGAATGAACCGGCCTGGATGCTGGAATGGCGCCTGGAGGCGTATCGCCGCTGGCTGACCATGACCGAGCCGACCTGGGCGCGCGTCGACTATCCGAAGATCGACTACCAGGACATCTACTACTACGCGGCGCCGAAGCCGAAGAAGACGCTGTCCTCGATCGACGAGATCGATCCGGAAATCCTCAAGACCTACGAGAAGCTCGGCATCCCCCTGCGCGAGGTCGCGATCCTCGAGGGCGTCGAGCCGCCGCCTGGTGGTGAGCAGACGCCGAACCGCAAGATCGCGGTCGACGCCGTGTTCGATTCGGTCTCGGTTGCGACCACCTTCCAGAAGGAGCTGAAGGCGGCCGGCGTGATCTTCATGCCGATCTCGGAGGCGATCCGCGAGCATCCCGAGCTGGTGCAGAAATATCTCGGCACCGTGGTGCCGACCTCGGACAATTACTTCGCGACATTGAATTCGGCTGTGTTCTCCGACGGCTCGTTCGTCTACGTGCCGCCGGGCGTGCGCTGCCCGATGGAGTTGTCGACCTATTTCCGCATCAACGAGCGCAACACCGGCCAGTTCGAGCGCACGCTGATCATCGCCGACAAGGGCTCCTACGTCTCCTATCTCGAGGGCTGCACCGCGCCGCAGCGCGACGAGAACCAGCTGCACGCCGCCGTGGTCGAGCTCGTCACGCTCGACGATGCCGAGATCAAGTATTCGACGGTGCAGAACTGGTACCCGGGCAATTCGGAAGGCAAGGGCGGCATCTACAATTTCGTCACCAAGCGTGGCGACTGCCGTGGTCGCAATTCGAAGATCTCCTGGACCCAGGTCGAGACCGGTTCGGCGATCACCTGGAAATATCCGAGCTGCATCCTGCGCGGCGACAATTCGAGCGGCGAGTTCTACTCGATCGCGATCTCGAACGGTTTCCAGCAGGTCGACAGCGGCACCAAGATGATCCACCTCGGCAAGAACACGTCGAGCCGGATCATCTCCAAGGGCATCGCCGCCGGGAAGTCGCAGAACACTTATCGCGGCCTGGTCAGCGCCCATCGCAAGGCAACCGGCGCGCGCAACTACACCGCCTGCGACTCGCTTCTGATCGGCGACGAATGCGGCGCGCACACCGTGCCCTATGTCGAGGCCAAGAATTCCTCGGCGACGTTCGAGCATGAAGCGACGACGTCGAAGATTTCCGAGGACGTGCTGTTCTACTGCGTGCAGAGAGGCTTGAGCGAGCAACAGGCCACTGGCCTCGTCGTCAACGGTTTCGCGAAAGACGTGCTGCAAAAGTTGCCGATGGAATTTGCGGTGGAGGCGCAGAAGTTGATCTCTATCTCGCTCGAGGGATCCGTCGGGTAACTAAACGTTTCCGCGAGCCCTTGCGATTGCGGCTTGCGTTCTGGATGACGCATTTCAGGGGCAGGTTAAATGGCGCTACTCGAAGTCCGAGATTTGCATGTTGGTATCGAGGGCTGCGAAATTCTTCGCGGCCTCGATCTTGCGGTCAATGCGGGTGAGGTGCATGCAATCATGGGGCCGAACGGCTCCGGAAAGTCCACACTCAGTCACGTTATCTCCGGCAAGCCCGGCTATCAAGTTAGCGCTGGCCAAATCCTATTCAACGGTGAGGACCTGCTCGCGATGGAGGCAAGCGAGCGCGCGACTAGGGGCGTATTTCTTGCCTTCCAATATCCGGTGGAAATTCCCGGGGCGACCACCATGAACTTCCTGCGCGCGGCGCTGAACGCCCAGCGCAAGGCGCGAGCACAAACGGAATTCTCCACCCCCGATTTTATAAAACGCGTTCGCGAGGTTGCTAATTCGCTCAATATACCGCAAGGCATGCTCAAGCGCGGCCTCAATGTCGGATTTTCCGGCGGCGAGAAGAAACGCAACGAGATTCTGCAGATGGCGCTGCTCGAACCGAGCCTGTGCATCCTGGACGAGATAGATTCCGGTCTCGACATTGACGCGCTGCGGATTGTCGCGGGTGGCATCAACGCTCTGCGTTCGTCGGAGCGCGCGATGATTGTAATCAGCCACTATCGGCGGCTTCTCGACTACATCGTGCCGGACGTTATCCACGTGATGTCGAAAGGGCAGATAAGAAAGAGCGGCGGAAAAGAACTCGCGCTGGAGCTTGAGGCTTGTGGCTACGCACAATTCGAAGACGCGGCGTGACCGCGCACGAGATTTCCCGATGAAGCAGGTTGTGACCAAAACCGCCGCCGGGCGCGCAACGGACAATGTCTTTGCCGCGGCGCATGGACGGTTGCCTGGCTCCGGGCTCGTCGCTCATATCCGTGCGAGGGCGTTCGAAGCCTACGAGCGTGCCGGCCTCCCGCAACGCATCGAGGCCTGGAAATACACCGATCTGCGCGCGCTGATGGGCGCGGTCCTGCCGCTCGCTCCGCGACCCGATGCGGCTGCGCTGGTGCGCGCAGCGGCGTCGGTTAAGCAAACAGCAGTCGATCGGGCGGTCAAACTCGTCTTGGTGGATGGTGTATTCGTACCGGAGCTTTCTGATGTGGACAGTCTGGAAGACGGGGTCGCTGTGCGGTCGCTCCGAGAGGTCCTGGAAGATACGACCGACAGTGCGATGGCCGGCCTGGTGCTGTCGACGACGACTGATGCGGTGATCTCGCTCAATGCGGCAATGGCGACCGATGGCTTCGTGATTACGATCGCTGACGGCGAAGCGGTGAAGCGTCCGATTCAGATCGTTCACGTCACGACCGGATCGTTGGTGTCCAACTTCACGCGTTCCTATCTGCAACTTGGCCAAGGCGCGCATGCGGCCTTAGTGGAGAGTTTCGTCTCGGCTGAAGGCGCGAGCGGCTATCAGACCAACGATGCGACAATTGCCCTGGTTGGTGACGAGGCGAACCTGTCGCATATCCGACTGGCGGCCGACGCCGCTGACGCCGTGCATATCTCATCAAGCATCATCGCGGTCGGCGCAAAAGCGAAGCTCGATTTCTTCAGCATGACTTGTAGCGGCTCCGTCAGTCGCTACCAGGGATTCGTCACGCTGACTGGCGAGGGATCCAAGCTCTCGGCGAACGCCGTCAATCTCATCAGGCACAAGCAGCATGTCGACACGACAATGGTCGTCGATCACGCCGTGCCACATTGCACCAGTCGGGAGAAGTTCCGTGCGGTGATCGACGAATGCGGCCGTTCGGTGCTCCAAGGCCGGATTGTCGTTCGTCCTGGCGCGCAGAAGACGGACGCCACGCTGACGACGCGGGCGCTGCTTCTGTCCGACGAGGCCCGGGCCGACAACAAGCCCGAACTCGAAATCTTGGCCGACGACGTGACTTGCGGCCACGGATCGACGTCAGGTGCGCTGGACGGTGCACTCGTATTTTATCTGCGTGCTCGCGGTCTATCCGAAAAGGACGCGCAGGCGTTGCTGATTGGAGCATTCCTGGGCGAGGCGATTGAGGAAATCGTCCCCGAGAGCCTGCGCGATTTTGTGACCGCGCAAACTGAACACTGGATGCAGGCGCGGAGATGAGCGTGCATCCCGCGATGAGCAATGGCAGGTACGAGGTCAACCGTCTGCGTGCGGACTTTCCTGCGCTGAGCATGACGGTTTATGGCAGGCCGCTGGTCTATCTCGACAATGCCGCCTCGGCTCAGAAGCCGAAGGCGGTACTTGACCGCATGATGCAGGTCTACTCAAGCGAATATGCCAACGTTCATCGCGGTTTGCACTACCTCGCTAACGCTGCGACCGAGGCGTATGAAGGCGCGCGTGCCAAGCTGGCGCAATTTGTGAACGCCCGTCTAAACGAAGAGATCATCTTCACCCGCAGCGCCACCGAGGCAATCAATCTGGTCGCCCAGACCTTCGGCCGTGAACGCGTCACCCCGGGGGATGAGATCGTTCTCTCGATGATGGAACATCATTCCAACATCGTGCCGTGGCATTTTCTCAGAGAGCGCCACGGCGCGGTGATCAAATGGGCACCAGTGGATGATGACGGCAACTTCCTGCTGGATGCCTTTGAGCAGCTCCTGACCCGGCGCACCAAGATGGTTGCGATCACACAAATGTCGAATGCTCTGGGGACCGTCTTACCGGTAAAGGAGGTGGTGAGGATCGCTCATGCTCGCGGTATCCCGGTGCTGATCGATGGTTCGCAAGGATGCGTCCATCTGAACGCCGACGTCTGCGACATCGATTGCGATTTCTACGTGATGACGGGCCACAAACTCTATGGTCCGACCGGCATCGGCGTGCTCTACGGCAAATCTGAGCATCTGGCGTTGATGCCACCCTTCAATGGCGGGGGCGAAATGATCCGTGAGGTCTCACGTACCGGCGTCATCTATGGTGATCCGCCGCACCGCTTCGAGGCGGGTACGCCACCGATCGTCGAGGCGGTCGGTCTGGGGGCGGCTGTGGACTACATCAATTCAATAGGCAAGAAGCAGATCCGCGAGCACGAAAGCGCACTGCTTGCTTACGCTCAGCAGCAGCTGGCGGACATCAACTCCGTGCGCTTGATCGGCACACCAGCCGAGAAGGGGCCGATCATCTCCTTTGATATGAAGGGTGCGCATGCGCATGATATTGCCACCGTCATCGACCGCGCAGGTGTGGCGGTGCGGGCAGGGGCCCATTGCGCGATGCCGCTGCTCAAGCGCTTCGGTGTTCTGGCGACATGCCGTGCGTCCTTCGGCCTCTACAACACACGTGAAGAGATTGATACGCTCGTCGGTGCGCTCATCAAGGCGCGGCAGCTGTTCTCGTGAGACGGCGAGTGGGCCACGTCTAAGTGGCTAGGGAGCTTGCATCGAACTCGGCGGGCGATGACGTCATGCACAAGACCATCATCGTCTTCGCTGAAGGTAAGCATCCGTCGTGCCCGGCAGCATAGATGGTATTGGCAAGCCGGAGCCGCGAGCCACCCACTCGTCCATGTTAGCGGCCGTCCCGCCGCGCGCGATCGCAAAATCTTGCAATCGGCGGCAACTGCGCGTCTTCGAGAACTGCGCGGCGCAACTTGGCGCATAGCCGGCACTTGTTCCATTTCGAACAGGGTCAACGAAGAAGTCTCCGCGCAAAGCGCGATGTCGCGTTCGCAACAACAACCAGCCTCATCGGACGGGCCGCGCTAACTGTGTCTATTTGTTCTGGTTTTTGCGCTCCCGACGGACTGGCATGCTCGTTGCAAAAGTCTTGGTCAGCAAGAAGCACTTCCAACCGCTAACCCTTGAAGGACATCAGCATGAGTCTCGCCACGACCCAGAGCATTGCAGAAATCAGGGCTCGTAACAAACAGCTGATCGACGAGGTGCTGAAGGTCTATCCAGAGAAGACCGCGAAGCGGCGTGCCAAGCATCTCAACGTTCACCAGTCCGGGAAGTCCGATTGCGGAGTCAAGTCCAACATAAAATCCATACCTGGTGTGATGACAATCAGAGGCTGCGCCTATGCAGGATCCAAGGGGGTGGTCTGGGGGCCGATCAAGGACATGGTCCATATCAGCCACGGCCCGGTTGGCTGCGGCCAGTATTCGTGGGGCTCGCGTCGTAACTATTACGTTGGCACAACGGGCATCGATAGTTTTGTAACCCTGCAATTCACCTCCGATTTCCAGGAGAAGGACATCGTATTCGGTGGCGACAAGAAGCTGGTCAAAGTCCTTGACGAAATCCAGGAGCTTTTCCCGCTCAACCACGGCATCACCATCCAATCGGAATGCCCGATCGGATTGATCGGGGACGACATCGAGGCCGTGTCAAGGTCGAAATCCAAGGAATATGGTGGCAAGACCATCGTGCCTGTCCGCTGTGAGGGCTTTCGCGGCGTGTCGCAGTCGCTTGGCCACCACATCGCCAACGACGCGGTGCGCGATTGGATTTTCGACAAGCTCGACCCCGACGGCAAACCAAAGTTCGAGCCGACGCCCTACGATGTTGCGATCATTGGTGACTACAATATCGGCGGCGACGCCTGGTCATCGCGAATTCTGCTGGAGGAAATGGGCCTGCGGGTGATTGCACAGTGGTCCGGCGACGGTTCACTCGCCGAGCTCGAAGCAACGCCGAAGGCGAAGCTCAACATTCTGCATTGCTACCGTTCGATGAACTACATCTCGCGTCATATGGAGGAGAAGTTCGGTATCCCCTGGTGCGAGTACAACTTCTTCGGACCTTCAAAGATCGCAGAATCGCTGCGCAAGATTGCCGGCTATTTCGACGACAAGATCAAGGAGGGTGCCGAGCGGGTGATCGAAAAGTACCAGCCGCTGGTGAACGCCGTGATCGCAAAATATCGCCCGCGCCTGCAGGGCAAGACGGTGATGCTGTACGTCGGCGGGCTTCGTCCGCGTCATGTGATTGGCGCCTACGAGGACCTCGGCATGGAAGTCGTGGGAACCGGATACGAGTTCGGTCATAACGACGACTATCAGCGCACCGCACAGCATTATGTAAAGGACAGCACGCTCATCTACGACGATGTCAACGGCTATGAGTTCGAGCGCTTCGTGGAAAAGCTCCAGCCTGATCTGGTCGGCTCGGGCATCAAGGAAAAGTACGTTTTCCAAAAGATGGGTGTGCCGTTCCGGCAGATGCATTCCTGGGACTATTCGGGCCCATATCACGGCTATGACGGCTTTGCGATCTTTGCGCGCGACATGGACATGGCTGTCAACTCGCCGATCTGGAAGAAGATGAAGGCACCTTGGAAGGAAGCCTCGAAAGCCAAGCTCTTGGCTGCAGAGTAACAAGCACTTGGTTTCACAATAGAGCAACCGATCCCGCTCTCTGCGGAGAGTTGGGCGATATCAATTTCGATAGTGAAGGATCCTAACATGGCGCAGAGTGCAGAACATGTGCTCGATCATCTCGAACTGTTCCGCGGTCCAGAATACCAACAAATGCTGGCCGACAAGAAGTTGTTCGAAAATCCCCGCGATCCTGCCGAGGTCGAACGTATCAAGGAATGGACGAAAACCCCCGAATATCGCGAAAAGAATTTCGCGCGGGAGGCGCTTGCGGTAAATCCGGCCAAAGCCTGCCAGCCGCTTGGCGCCGTTTTCGTCTCAGTCGGTTTTGAGGGCTCGCTGCCCTTCGTCCATGGCTCGCAAGGCTGCGTGGCCTATTACCGCAGCCATCTGTCGCGGCACTTTAAGGAGCCGAGCTCCTGCGTGTCTTCGTCGATGACGGAAGACGCCGCTGTGTTCGGGGGGCTGAACAATATGATCGACGGCCTCGCCAACAGCTATAACATGTACAAACCCAAGATGATTGCGGTCTCGACGACCTGCATGGCTGAGGTAATCGGCGATGACCTCAACGCCTTCATCAAGACGTCGAAGGAAAAAGGCTCGGTTCCGGCAGAGTTCGACGTGCCGTTCGCACATACGCCGGCGTTCGTCGGCAGCCACGTCACGGGCTACGACAACGCACTCAAGGGCATTCTCGAGCATTTTTGGGACGGCAAGGCCGGAACGGCGCCGAAGCTGGAGCGCAAGCCAAATGAGGCAATCAACATCATCGGCGGCTTTGATGGCAATACCGTTGGAAATCTTCGCGAGATCAAGCGAATCTTGGCATTGATGGGCATCGAACATACGATTCTCGCCGATAACTCTGAAGTCTTCGATACCCCGACCGACGGCGAGTTCCGGATGTATGACGGCGGCACCACGCTGGAAGACGCGGCGAACGCGATTCACGCCAAGGCGACAATCTCCATGCAGCAATGGTGTACGGAAAAAACGCTGCCGTTCGTGTCCGAGCATGGCCAGGACGTCGTGTCTTTCAATTACCCGGTCGGTGTGTCCGCAACAGATGATTTTCTCGTGGCGTTATCACGCATCAGCGGCAAGGAGATTCCGGAGGAGCTCGCGCGAGAGCGTGGCCGCTTGGTTGATGCCATCGCGGACTCCAGCGCGCATATCCATGGCAAGAAGTTCGCGATCTATGGCGATCCTGATCTCTGCTATGGGTTGGCTGCCTTTCTGCTCGAACTCGGCGCCGAACCGACCCATGTGCTGTCCACCAATGGCAACAAGGCGTGGCAGGAAAAAATGCAGGCGCTGTTTGCAAGCTCGCCATTTGGTCAGGCCTGCCAAGCCTATCCGGGGCGGGACCTCTGGCACATGCGCTCGCTCTTGTTCACGGAGCCGGTTGACTTTCTGATTGGCAATACACACGGCAAGTACCTGGAACGGGACACGGGAACGCCACTAATCCGCATCGGGTTTCCAATTTTTGATCGGCATCACCATCACCGCTCCCCCGTGTGGGGCTATCAGGGCGGCCTGAATGTACTGGTGAAGATCCTCGACAAGATCTTCGACGAAATCGACAAGAAGACCAATGTTCTTGGCAAGACTGACTATAGCTTCGACATCATTCGTTGATGGCGGAGAGTGCGCGTGCCATCGCCGGAACACTCGCCGATGGCGCGCGTGCAAGATGGTCGGCAGAGAGTTGCTTTCGCAGAGAGGAAAAAGCTGATGAGTTCGCTAGCGGCCACGGTCCAGGATATCTTCAGCGAGCCGGGCTGCGCCAAGAATGGCAATAAGTCGGAGGCTGAGCGCAAGAAGGGTTGCACCAAGCAACTGCAGCCGGGCGGCGCTGCGGGCGGGTGTGCCTTCGACGGCGCCAAGATTGCGCTGCAGCCCTTTACCGACGTCGCTCACCTCGTGCATGGTCCGATCGCATGCGAAGGCAATTCTTGGGACAATCGCGGCGCGGCGTCCTCCGGCTCTAGTCTGTGGCGCACGGCATTCACAACCGATATGAGCGAAACCGATATCGTATTTGGGGGCGAGAAGCGGCTCTGCAAAGCGATCAAAGAGATCATCGACAAGCGCGACCCGCCCGCAATCTTCGTCTATCAGACCTGCATCCCGGCCATGATCGGCGACGATATCAACGCGGTCTGCAAGGCGGCGTCTCAAAGGTTCGGCAAGCCGGTGATTCCGATCAATTCCCCGGGGTTCGTTGGTTCCAAGAACCTCGGTAACAAGCTCGCCGGCGAGGCCTTGCTCGACTATGTAATCGGAACGCAGGAGCCGGACTACGCCACGCCGTACGATGTAAACCTGATCGGAGAATTTAATCTCTCGGGAGAGCTCTGGCAGGTAAAGCCGTTGTTCGAAGAGCTTGGCATCCGGATTCTGTCTTGCATCTCGGGCGATGGCAAATATCGCGAAGTCGCTTCATCCCATCGCGCACGGGCAGCGATGCTGGTGTGCTCGAAGGCCATGGTCAACGTCGCACGCAAGATGGAGGAACGCTACGGGATCCCGTTCTTCGAAGGGTCATTCTACGGTATTCAGGATTCGAGCTATTCGCTGCGCCAGATTGCCCGCTTATTGGTTGAACGTGGCGCGCCGCAAGAGCTGCTCGGGCGCACCGAAGCGGTGATCGCACGCGAGGAGGCGAGAGCGTGGGCTGCGATCGAGCCGTACAAGCCACGATTCAAAGGCAAGAAGGCTTTATTGATTACCGGCGGCGTCAAGTCATGGTCGGTCGTTGCGGCGCTACAGGAAGCCGGCCTTGAAATGGTCGGAACCAGTGTGAAGAAGTCGACGAGGGAGGACAAGGAACGCATCAAGCTGCTCATGGGGCAAGATGCCCACATGATCGAGGATATGACGCCGCGCGAAATGTACAGAATGCTGAAGGACGCCAAGGCGGACATCATGCTCTCGGGCGGCAAATCGCAGTTCGTTGCATTGAAGGCGGCGATGCCTTGGCTCGATGTCAACCAGGAGCGTTGCCACGCCTATATGGGTTATGTCGGAATGGTCAAGCTGGTGGAGGAGATCGCTAAGTCGCTCTCTAACCCGATGTGGGACCAGCTACGTCGACCGGCGCCATGGGAGGCTTTGGCCAACGCGATGTTGCAGATGCAATCGCCGGTGGCGGCGATCGCGCGCGATCCGGCGCTCGCCGAAGCGGCGCGGCGAGCGAGAAAGATCTGCTCCTGTAACACGGTCGATCTCGGCACGATCGAAGATGCGATCTACGCGCATGGCCTGAGGAGCGTCGAGGCAGTCAGAAATCACACCAATGCCGTCGGTGGCTGCTGCAAGCGACGCATCGAGGACGTCCTGGCGTCCGCGCCGCCCGCCGGGCTGCAGGCCGCCGAATAGGAAGGTGTCATGGCCATCGCGACGTTGCCGACAAAAGCATGCGCGGTTAACCCGTTGAAGATGAGCCAGCCGATCGGCGGCGCATTTGCGTTCATGGGGCTAAGCGGGGCGATGCCGCTTTTGCACGGCTCACAAGGTTGCACCTCCTTCGGGCTCACCCTCTTTGTGCGGCATTTCAAGGAGGCTGTACCGCTGCAGACCACTGCGATGAGCGAGGTCGCGACCGTGCTCGGCGGCTATGAGAATCTCGAGCAGGCGATACTCAATATCTACAATCGTACCAAGCCAAAGATCATCGGAATCTGCTCGACCGGTGTCACCGAGACCAATGGAGACGATGTCGATGCCTACCTCAAGCTGATCCGGGACAAGCATCCGCAGCTTGCGAAATTACCGCTGGTTTATGTCTCGACGCCTGATTTCAAGGGGGCGTTCCAGGACGGCTGGGAGAAGGCCGTGGCGAGCATTGTGGAGTTGCTGGTGGAAGGGCCAAACGTCAATGGCCTGCGCGATCCATCGAGGGTGAATGTTCTTCCAGGATGCCACCTCACGCCGGGTGATCTTGATGAACTTCGTGCCATCCTGGAGGATTTTGGGTTGCGGCCGTCCTTCCTGCCTGATCTGGCGGGGTCGCTCGACGGGCATATCCCTGATGACTTTACCCCAACGACCATCGGCGGCATCGGCGTGGACGAAATCGCGAGCATGGGCCGCGCAGGGTGGACTATCGCGATAGGCGGGCAGATGCGGCGAGCAGCAGAGGTCATGCAGGCCAGGACCGGCGTGCCATTTCGCCTGTTCGAACGGTTATGCGGTCTCGGTCCGAACGACGAATTCGTGACTTTTCTGAGCGAGATCAGCGGCCGCCCCGTGCCATCGAAATATCGGCGCCAGCGCGGCCAGCTCACTGACGCAATGCTGGACGCGCACTTCCATATTGGTGGTCGCAAACTTGCAATCGCGGCCGAGCCAGACCTGCTGTTCGACCTGTCCAGTATGCTGCACGAGATGGGCGCGCAGGTGAGCGCGGCGGTGACGACCACGCAGTCGGCGGTGATCGAGCGGATCAAGACCAAGGAGGTGCTGATCGGCGATCTTGAGGATCTGGAAGAGCTAGCCAGAACAAAGCATTGCGACCTGCTGATCACGCATTCGCATGGCAGGCAAGCGGCGGCTCGGCTGAAAATCCCGTTCTATCGAGCCGGTTTTCCGATGTTCGATCGGCTTGGTGCAGGGCACCAGCTATCCGTCGGTTATCGTGGTACGCGCGCTCTGATCTTTGATATCGCCAATCTTGTGATCGCGGACCGCGAGGAGAATCATCAGCCGACGCCCGATAGATGGAGGCCTTTGGCGGCACTGCCGCTAACGTCGGGCCACCGCAGCGCAGCTGAGAGGTCGACTGCATGAAGGTCGCATTCGCCACGCAAGACCTAAGACGCGTCGATGCCCATTTTGGGTGGGCAAAGAATATCGCTATCTACGATGTCGCGCCAAACGGGCACGTGTTTCTCAAAGCGGTTGAGTTCGAAGGAGATCTCAAGGAAGACGGCAACGACGACAAGCTGGCGCCGAAGATCGAGGCGATCAAAGATTGCGCGATCCTGTACGTTGCCGCCATCGGCGGTGCCGGTGCTGCGCGGGTCGTGGCCAACAACATCCATCCTATCAAGGTGAACAAGCCAGAAAACATCCTAGCGCTGCTCGAAAAGCTCGAGCGCGTATTGAACGGCACGCCGCCGCCGTGGCTACGCAAGGCCTTGGCGAAGGACCAACGGCGCACATTCGAGTTCGACGAATGAGGTGAGATGACCGAGGCCACAGAAATGGCGCAGCAGGGCGACGCCCTCGATTCCCCGTTCCTCAAGGAACTGGTCAAGATATGGCGCGCTCAGGATACCTACGAAGCCTGGGAGGCCAAGAGCGATTTCGAGCTGCTTGAACCCTATATCTTGGACAAGGAGAAGCGACGGGCACTGCCGATTGTCGGCGATCCTGATCCCGACACGCTGTGGCGGCTGGAGCTGTTCTTCAATGCAGTCGCACTCTCGATCGAGAGGGCTACCGGCGTGATGATCCAGCCGATGCTGAAGATGCATCATGAAGGTTTTGGCCGCATGGTGCTGATCGGGGGGCGGCTGATCGCCGTGAACAGGCAGCTGCGCGATATGCATCGCTTCGGCTTCGATAACCTCGCAAAGCTCGCGCAGGAGGGTGACAAATATGTCAGGGGCGGAATCGACTTGATTCGGAAATTTCCGGACGTGGCAAACTATTGAGGGCATTCATGAGCGATCGTGAACTACTGAAGGCGGAGCTAAAGAAACTTTCGGCCAAAGCGCTCCAGGCCAAAATGGATCTGCACGACCTCTCGGAAGAACTTCCCATCAACTGGACATCGATCATGGTGGTGGCGCAGAAGGCGCATGATGCCTATGCCGAACTCGAACGCAAGAGCCATGATTTGAAGGCGCTGGAAGTTAACTAGAGGAGGCCGATTCATGTCATTTGCAACGCGTGATGGCCGCGACTGGACGCCGGACTACTTGATCTCGATAGATGCCAACAAGTGCATCGGCTGTGGCCGGTGTTTCAAGGTGTGCGGTCGAGATGTCATGACGTTGAGGGGGATCAACGAAAGTGGCGAACTTGTCGACCTCGACAATGACGATGACGATGACGACGAAATTGAAAAGAAGATCATGGTTTTGAATGATCAGGGCGCCTGCATCGGCTGCGGAGCCTGCGCCAGAGTTTGCCCGGCCAGTTGTCAGACCCACGGATCAGCCGCAACCGAAGCTGCGTAAGCCGAAGGCCGGGTCTGTCCCTACGGCAGGCGTGCGGCATGTAGCGGGCGAGAGCCATTGCTGGTCGCGTGCAACACGGGCGTGAAGATCAGGCCGGCCTGCGCTGATAGTCTCGATGGTCTAGACGACCTGCCGCGGCCCGACGATGCCGCTGCACCGAACGGCGGGGACAGCGCAACAGCGCGTCACGAAATGGTCGATATCGGCAGCACACGACTAAAACGCACAGAACTGGAAAACGAGAGCGTAAGGGCGGGCCGGTCCTCGATAGACGTGTGCATTTGTTCAAGTATCTGATCAAACCCCCAGCCTGCAAGTGCTCTAATGAAAGGCGATCGCGCGTGTGGCGATGAGTGGCCAGTCCTTGAGGGATGGACCATCGTCATATGACGTAATGTGCACTCACCGAATGCAATTCGATGAGTTGCGCGTGCGGCGAATGCGCGCGGAGCGCCTGGTCGTAGCGTGCGAGGCGGACAGAGGCTTTGCGCTATCTGGGTCAGCTTGCGGTAAGCTAGGCTGTGTATTCTAGTCGGCAGAGCTTGCGCGGCACGAGCTCAACAGCGTGGAAATTTGCCGATAGGAGAGCGATCTGATGTATGGCAGAATCGTTGGCTCATCGAGCCCGTCCACAGGCGCCAGCCAAGCTGATGAAGCGGGAGAGGCGGGGGACAGCTCGCATTTTACGGAAATGGTTGCAGGCGTCGGTTCAAGTGGGGCGTCGCCGGCGCGATACTCTCTGGAATCCAATCCGCCCATTTCCGAGATCGATCGCTCTTCCTTCAATGACGGACTGTGGAGATTTCTGGGTTCTGATATCCAGAGCATCGCAAGTAGCCGGGAAGAGTACTCGGATTTCGTATCCAAGAAAGCTGAGCGCGCAGCAACGGTCGCTGGAAGCTATCTCCACACCTACGATGATCTGTCCAGGCCAGCGAAATTTTTCAGCTATAAATTGGGTGACGAAACGGTCGGCCTCTTAAGAGTGGGAGGTCCGGTTCGGATCAAAGGAGACGCCTTCCGGAACCAGTTTGGCCGCAACGATCTGACGTCTGTGGTAGACCTTCGGGTGACACATCCCCTGGTCGAGAATGCGGGCGATATTCTGCTGGAACATCAACTGAGAATTGATGCGCGCAACGGCGCTGAGCCGCTGATCTTGTCAAAACCAGCCTTAGGCGGGATGGAACCCCGCCTGGCGGAAATGGGTTTTGTTCACGTGGGGCGAAACCACTGGGTGCTTGATCCTCACCAGCATCCGGAAGTGTGGACCAAGAATGAGAACGATGAGTGGCAGCGAGTAGGCAAGCCTACAAAGTACCTCGCCAAGGCAGGGGATGGTGATAGCGCGACCCAAGCGCCTCGCCAGTTTGACTCTTCTGACGAAGATGATTCGACAGAATACTACTACTTGGAGCGCGCCCTTGCGGGGCTGCACACAGAGTAGAGCAGCTGTAAGTCGCGGGAGCCGGCAGGAAATGGCTGGCGTTTCGTGGATTGCGCGCGCCAGCGAAGGCTATGGCCTGATGAGGCGCACGCTCCCGGTGTGCGCCCAAGGATGATTTTGGCGGTGACCGCGGTTACCGCCAACAGCGGGCACGCCGACTTTAAGGCGTGCCTCGCTGCCAGCTATTAGATCGACTGCAGCAACGACGCGTGCGGCGTTGTTAGCTGGCGGTCAATGCGGCGTCTGCGGAGCATTCAGCAGTCCCTGCATTTTCGACGGTCTTGGTTGAAATGCATCATTCTCATCAGTCAAGCTGCGCGGGCCCGCAAACGCGAGCACATCTATGCACATGCGAAGATCGAGAATACAAAGAGACGGTGTGCTTCGTCACATGCCGTAGACAGCCGCACCATTCCGCAGTGCGATGCGACTCGCCTGACTGTGGACGAAAGCGGAACCTTCGAAAGGCTAGAAGATCAATGCTTGCGCGGGATTCGTCTCATCATGCACCAACGCGAGTGAGTTGTTGTACAGGCGAGCTTGTACGTCTCGAGTGCTACAATGCGGAGCCAATCTGGCGCGCTCCTACGGTTGTCGCATTGTTGATACAGGTGATATGAAGCGTGTCGTCGTAATCGACGAGCAATGAACGCAGTCAGACGCCATTTACGCGATTTGCGGTCTTAGCGACATTCCAAGCCGCCGGGCCATGGGATTCCGTCTTATGATCGTCGATCACGACGGCAATCAGCGGCCGTGGTCTATCGTTGTGGTGCGCTGGGGCAAGACGGTGCTCGGTTATCTCAATAGATGCCCGCACAACGGCGTTAATTTGGACTGGGAGCGGAACGAGTTCCTCGATCCATACGGCGTCCGGCTGATGTGCGGTAAACACGGATCGACCTTCGAACTTGGCACTGGCCGGTGCGTCGAAGGTCCGTGCAAGGGCAGAGCGCTCACGCCGATCGCCTTGACAGTTCTGGATGGTGATATCTGTGTCGTCGGCGTGCGTCTTGTCGAAGACGATACGCCTTTTGATGAATGAAGCCAGCGCTCAGACCGGCCGATTTTCGTTTCGATTCTTCACGGGTTCCATCCTCTTCAGCCCATCTTCGTACGAGATCTCATCACAGGACAGATCCAGATTCTTTGCCGCATCGAGCAGGTAATCCAGCTTGCCACCTGAATCGAGCTTCTTGATGTCGTCCTTGTTGATTCCGACCAGGTCCATCATCTCCTTCCAAACTGTGGACTCGTCGCACGGAAGGACGTGGAAAGTGGCATCGCCAAGCCTGACTCGGTATTTCGCCAGCAGATCTATGTTGTTGCAGAACATGAAGTAGCTGCCGTCGGGGCTTAACGCGCCGTCCAGCACGCCTGCAACGTCGGCAAGATAGGCGAAGGAATGCAGATAGCCGGCTAGCACCGGAATGGTTCGCTCTCCATCATGGGCGATGGTCAAAACTTGTTCGATCGAATAGTCCGGCGGCCGCTTCTCGTCCGCGACCTGGGTTTGGAATTTCAGTGCGACGTCACCGCGAAAGCCGAACCGCCCAGGCTTAATGGTCCCGCCTTTGAATACGGCATTGAGCAGGCGACCCTCCTTCTCAAGTCTGCCGAGTGCGGTGTTCTCGATTGCAGTCATTAGAACGTTCCTCGATCTAAGCGTTTCACCAACGCTTCGGCGTCGGTGCGAGATGCAATGCAAATTGCTTGCCGCCCATGTGCAGCGGTCTGCGGCATAGCCGGGAAGGAAAAGGCGTGAAATGGGCACCGACAGCCTGAAGCAGCCTTGTCCGAAATTCGACACGAGTACCAAAGTCAACAGGCGTGGGCCGAAAAGGCAAGCATCATCAAATGTCTGCACGCTGGCACATGACTTGCCAAGAGCACGCAGTCCTAAGCAGATGAAGGATAAGCCATGATCAACCTGACGGATAGCGCGGTGAATGCGGTCAAGAGTGCGATTTCATCATCGACACAGCCAGCTGGCGGCCTGCGCATTATGGTCGAGGCAGGCGGCTGCAACGGGTTCAAATACACGATGGGTCTGGTTGAGGAACCGAAGCCCGACGACAAAGTGATTGAGTGCGGTGACCTGAAGGTGTTTGTCGACGACAAGAGCCATCAACATCTGGTCGGAACAACCATCGACTTCGTGATGGCGCTGGAGAGCTCAGGCTTCACCTTTCACAACCCGAACGCCACCTCGAGCTGCTCCTGCGGAAAATCGTTCAGCTGATATGAAAGAGACATCAAGCATGCTGGCCGAATCAGAGCAACTCAGGCAATTGCAGGCCGCCGTGAACGGCCGAAAACCGCGCATTCGCGCCGTACTCGAGGAGATCCGACCCATTCTGCAACGGGGTGACGGCAGTCGAGTGATCCGGATCGGTGGCAGCAGGAACGTGGTCAGCGTTGGTGGCAGCGCGTTTTGCGAGCTTTTGAGCGGATCGTTGGAAGGCATGCAGGCGCGGCTTGTCGAGAGACTCGGCGAATTCGTCCGTTTCATCCCGGTTGCTGCAGCAGCCAAGGCGTGAGATTGAGTGGGGGATCAGGTGCCGATTTATCTCGATAACAACGCGACGACGCGGACTGATCCGTCCGTCGTGCAAGCCATGTTGCCTTACTTCACCGAGCGATTCGGCAATGCCTCATCCAGCCACGCCTTTGGCGGCGAGGCCGCAACCGCGCTGAAGCAGGCGCGCCGTAGCTTGCAGGATCTGTTGGGGAATGCCGACGATCATGAGATCATTTTTACCTCAGGTGGGACCGAGGCAAATAATGCTGCCATCCTCTCGGCGCTTGCGAGCCAGGAAGGCCGTGACGAGATCGTTACCACCTCGGTTGAGCACTCCGCCATCCTTTCGCTGGTCGAGCAATTGGCGCCGAAAGGCGTCAAGACACATATCATACCGGTAGATTCCCGCGGCCGGCTCGACATCGAGGCGTTTCGCTGCGCGCTCGGGCCCCGCACGGCGATCGTCTCGACCATGTGGGCCAATAACGAGACCGGTACGATTTTTCCCGTGGAGTTTCTGGCCGGGTTGACCCGTGAGGCAGGCGCGCTGTTTCACACCGATGCGGTCCAGGCCGTCGGTAAGGAACGCGTCGACCTGAAGGACAGTGCGATCGACATGCTGTCGCTTTCGGCGCACAAGCTGCATGGCCCAAAAGGGATTGGCGCGCTCTATCTGCGCAAAGGGACAAAATTCCGGCCGCTGATCTGGGGTGGATCGCAGGAACGTCGGCGCCGCGGCGGTACTGAGAATATCCCCGGCATCGTTGGTCTTGGAAAAGCTGCGGAGCTGGCGGTGGAGCGGCTCGAGCCGGAGCGTGTTCGCATTGGTGCGTTGCGCGACCGCCTGGAGCAGGGGATTTTGCACAGCGGCGAGTGCGCGGTGCTCGGCGATGCTAGCAATCGGCTAACCAACACGGCCAATATCGCGTTCGATGATCTTGAAAGCGAAGCAATCGTCCATCATCTCAATCGTGCGGGCATTGCAGTGTCGCTGGGAGCAGCCTGCAAGTCCGGCTCAATGGAGCCATCGCATGTTCTGCGCGCCATGCGGGTGCCGGAGCGGAGTATGCGCGGCGCGGTGCGCTTTTCTCTGTCGCGTGAAACCTCTGTTGCGGAGGTCGATGAGGTCGTGTGCGTACTATCCGACATCGTGGCTCGCCTGCGCGCCAATTTGCGGGGATCGGCCAGTCTGCCCAGCTATGCGCGGCAGTCGAGGGAGTTGAGCTCGTGAAGATCATGATTCGCCGCGCTCCGGACTCGGGCCTGTCGATCTACGTGCCGAAAAAGGATCTCGAAGAGTCGATCGTGGAATCCGAGCACGAGACGCTATGGGGCGGCTGGATCAAAATAGCCAATGGCTGGGTGCTCGATTTACCGCAGATGGCTAGCGATACGCGCTTGCCGGTGACGATCAACGCCAAGAAACGAGGTGAAAACGGTGACGATCCGTGAATGCGCCCGTGCAAATCGATTTTGTCAACGCAACCGATGCTAAGGCCATTCTCGCGGACGTTGCTGCCGGGCTGAGGGCCGCGAGCATTGTTCCCTATATCGGTCCTGGCCTTGCCGAACTGTCCAGACCCGATGTGCCGACGACGCCTGAGGCGTTATCTGCTTTCTTCGCCAGCAAGGTCGCGTTGCCGCGACGGGCCAAGAGCAATGCATGGGCCGCGGCGCAGCACATCGAAATCAACAAACATCGCTCCACCGTGACGGCATTGATGGCGCAGGCCTTTGCTCGGCCGGTCGAGCCGACCGCCTTGCACGATCATCTTGCGTCTCTGTCGCTGCCCATCATAGTCGACGTATGGTATGATGGCGCGATGCGCGGGGCGTTGGATAAGCGCGATGGATGGGGCGAAGTGCAGGGTATCACCCGCGCCAGCATTGGCGAGAATCGTTGGTATCGCTTTTATGACCAGGTTGGCCAAGAGGTCGACGGTGTCGTGGCGGATGGCTGGGCGACGGTGCTGTACAAGCCGCATGGCGGTGTGCAGCCGGCAAAGAACTTCCTGATCTCCGACGCTGACTATGTCGAGGCGCTGACCGAAATCGACATCCAGACACCGATTCCGGACATCATCAAGGAAAGGCGGATCGGACAGAGCTTTCTCTTCATCGGCTGTCGGTTCAACGACCAGCTGTTGCGTAGCTATGCCCGGCAAATCATCAAGCGTTCGGCCAAAACCCACTATGCGATCGTTGATCTGGATGCGCTCTCACGCAATGAGCTCCGCTTTCTGCGCGAGCAGGGCCTGACGCCGCTTGCGATTGGATTGCCTCGCGCAGTCGAGATACTGCTCACCCATTAGTGCGTTGCGAAGTCGGATCGCCAGCTCTCATCGGACTATTGTGAGATGCCGCATCGCATCAGGGCCAACGGGGAAGGAGCCGGGATCGCGCATGCTTGGCGTTTGAATGAATGCACCCGCCGTGGAGCTCGGCGGCAGGAATACGACGTGCTTGTTGGCTTTCAAACACGCGCATGGTTGCTGTTCTTGCATTCGGTTGCGTTGCTGTTCCAGCTAACTGTTTGGCGTATGGCTACAATCGCATCGACTCTACCATGGCATATGAGTTGCTACTGCTCTTGCTGAGGCTCTCGGGGCTGGTCCTGAGAAGCCGAAGATTGCCTGCAGGGAGACATGGAAAATGAACGCGGTCGTCGGGCGCGGAAAATGTGCCAAAGCTGCGGTAGGTGCCAGCAAGATGGTGCAGGCCGCCGAGCATAAGGGCTGCCGCACCTCGTCCAACTCCGGGCAGGCGAGTTGCGGCTCGCGGGCAGGGCAAGGCGATCTGCCGACCGAGATCTGGGAAAAAGTGAAGAGCCATCCCTGCTACAGCGAAGAGGCGCATCATCATTACGCGCGCATGCACGTCGCAGTAGCGCCAGCCTGCAACATCCAGTGCAACTACTGCAACCGCAAATACGACTGCGCCAACGAATCACGTCCGGGCGTGGTGAGCGAGAAGCTCACGCCGGAGCAGGCGGTAAAGAAAGCGCTTGCGGTCGCGGCCACTATTCCCCAGATGACCGTGCTTGGCATCGCCGGTCCCGGCGATCCGCTGGCCAATCCAGAAAAGACGTTCAAGACGTTCGAACTCGTCGCCAAAGCGGCTCCGGACATCAAGCTGTGTCTATCAACCAATGGGCTGAGCCTGCCAGATTATGTTGACGTCATCGCCAAGTCCAAGGTTGACCATGTCACGATCACCATCAACATGATCGACCCCGAAATCGGCGCCAAGATCTATCCTTGGATCTTCTTCAACCACAGGCGCTACACCGGCCTCGACGCGGCAAGGGTACTTGCCGATCGCCAGCTGCTAGGCTTGGAGATGCTTAGCGAACGGGGGATCCTGTGTAAGGTCAACTCTGTGATGATCCCGCATATCAACGACGGTCACTTGGTCGAAGTGAACAAGGCGGTGAAGTCGCGCGGCGCCTTCCTCCACAATATCATGCCGCTGATCTCCGCACCCGAGTACGGCACGGTGTTTGGCCTCAACGGTCAACGCGGGCCGACAGCGCAGGAATTGAAGGCGCTGCAAAATGCTTGCGAAGGGGAGATGAACATGATGCGTCACTGCCGTCAGTGCCGTGCCGATGCTGTGGGTCTACTCGGAGAAGATCGCAGCGCAGAGTTTACGACCGACCGAGTCATGAAGATGGACGTCAAATACGATCTCGAGATGCGCAAGGCTTACCAAGACCGGGTAGAGGATGAGCGTGCTGCCAAGGCCGCGGCCAGCAAAGAAGAGCTCGGGGAATTGGCCGGAGCGGCGAGCGAGATCTCGCTTCTGGTGGCAGTCGCAACCAAAGGCTCCGGCCTGATCAACGAGCACTTTGGACATGCGAGGGAATTCCAAGTCTACGAACTTTCCACATCCGGCACTAAATTCGTCGGCCACCGCCGCGTAGACGTCTACTGCCAAGGCGGTGATGGGGAGAAGGATAGGCTTTCGACTATCATTCGCGGCATCAATGACTGCCACGCGGTGTTCGTGGCCAAAATCGGCGGCAGCCCGAAAAGCAACCTGATCAAGGCCGGAATCGAGCCGGTTGATCAATACGCGCATGAGTTGTTTGAGAAGTCGGCGATCTCCTGGTTCCGATCTTATCTCGACCGGGTGAAAAGCGGTGAGATCCAGCACGTGAAGCGCGGCGACGCGTCGATTCGGCAGAAAGCCGTGATCTCTGCGGCGTAGGGGGGGATGTGCCATTCAAGATCATTGCTTCGCAGTGTACGAGCTGCTCAGCCTGCGAACCCTTGTGCCCGAACGTTGCAATCTCTGAGAAGGCGGGGAGCTTCGTCATTGAACCGGCAAAATGTACCGAATGCATTGGCTATTTCGACGAGCCGCAATGCGTCGCCGCCTGTCCAGTCGACAATACCTGCGTTGTTGACACATCCTTGGCGCGATACCAGGCGCCAGCCTAAAGGTGAGCCCAGTGAACGGATTGCCGCCGCTTGATGATGCGAACCGTGCCCAGGAATGAGCCCATGCGCCTGCTCCTGCGAAGCGAGCCCCATCGCAGCCTCGCCGTCTGGCCCGGATCTTCGCTTGATGTGCGAGGAATGGCGCCGATGCTGGCCGGCCAGCACAATGAAGTTGATCGCGCCGTTGCGCGCCGCATCGCTGCAGCTGTTCTACCGATTGATGAGTCATGCGGAGGTCGAGTGCCGCCACTCTCTGGCATGGGTTGTCCGCGATGAGTGGCCGTTAGCCATGGCGAACGACCCGAACGCCTCCGTGCGATTCGAGAATATGCAGGGACTGTTGCCGAGGGTGCGAACTGCACCGCAGCACGGTCCTGACCGGTATCTCCGCCTTGAAATGGCGTGCGGCATTGCCGCTGGTGAATCGCGGGATGTCTTCGAGAATGAGGACAAATCGATGCAGGCCTCGCTTGCGCTGGTATGGCGGCGGCCCTGCGTGTCCATGAGGAGCGCTGCATGAATAAAATCGTTCGCGATAGCGACGTCGTCGAGCTCAGCGGGCCGCCTGTCTTCAGCTTTAGCGAAAAGGTACGGGCCAATCGCACCATCCGTAATGATGGCACCTTTCGCGGCAAAGAGATTGGCGAGGTGTTGGTCAAGAAGGGAGAGGTGGGTTACGTCGTTTCGATCGGAACGTTCCTGCAGCAATTCTACATCTACGGCGTCGAGTTTCTCGAACGTGGCTACCGCGTTGGCATGAAGCGCAAGGAGCTTGAGTCGGTGGACGCGTGCGAGGAGATCGATGATTTGCCATTGCCGGAAGAGGCTGTGTCATGACTGAGGACCGCTTTCCGAAATATCGGCGGGGCCAACGCGTTAAAGCGGCGGTCGACCTCATCAACGATGGCTCTTTTCCCAATACGGAACCCGACGGGATCGTGCTCGGCGCCGGAGCAACCGGCGAGATCGTCAGAGTCGCTATCCATACCGAAGCCGACGTGCCGATCTATACTGTCGATTTTGGTGTGCAACGGCTCATTGGCTGTTTTGAAGAAGAAATCACGGTGCTCTGAAGGGGGGCTTTCGCGATGACTGCCGCGCTGATGAGGAAGGTAAAAACCGGGTTGGTTCCTCACCCAAACGAGCTCGATCGCATGCGGATCGAGCGCGGCTTGAGCTCGCGCAAGCGCTATCTGTATGTCTCGCCGAACGTGACGCCAGTGAGGGGTGGTTATCTGATCGAGAGTCCCTGTTGCTCGCGCAATATCGACCAGGATGGTGGTCTCATTGATGTCGCGCTGATTCTTTACGACACCGTCAGTGGGATCTGGAAGCTGTTTTGCAAGAACCACGCGCAAGGGATCTGGGAATTTTACAGCCTTTACCACCACTTGACTTCAGCAATCGATGAGTTGAACGCGGATCCGGAGCGCCTGTTCTGGCAATGACGACGACCACCTTAGGGAGTCCTAGAGGAGCCACGATGGCGCTTACTGCGGAGGAATTGATTGAAATCGAAGGGCTGCTTGCTGTCGACGGCGCGGACATGGGCCCCCTTGTCGAGCTGCGGCGCCGCTTTCCGCAGCTTGCATGCGTTCGCTGCGATGCGTCGGATGTGACGGATCAGCCGTTCCGGCGGTTCCCTCGTTTCGATCTGCATTTGCTCGACGGGTCGGATCACTGCGTGCAGATTACGGCCGATCCGAAGCGGGCGACCGGCATCGTGTTGGCAAGAAGGAATGTTGCGCGGTGAGCGGGATTGAACTGGCAGCGCATCGGCTTGATGGTGCGGACAGGATGGAGGCAAATACGTCCTTCATTCCATTGTCCGATCCCGATATCACCTTCGCCGAGCTCTCCGCCGTGGAAACGATTCTGTGCTCGCCGCAGATCTCCAATGGGTCGGTCACTGAGGCGTTCGAGCACGCTTTTGCAGCCTATCTTGGCCGCAAATATGCCGTTGCGGTCTCGAGCGGCACCATTGGGCTCGTGCTTGCGCTCAAGGCGGTCGGCATCGGGCCAGGGCAGGAAGTCATCGCTTCGCCCTATTCACTCCGCGAGACCGTCCATGCGATCGGTCTTGCAGGCGCGCGGGCGGTATTTGCCGACATCGACTATTGGTCGGGAACATTGGTCCCAGATAAAGCCGAAGAGCGCATCACGGCCCACACGCGGGCGATTGTCGCCGGCAATCCCAACGGCCATCCCGCGCCGTGGTCGGAATTGCGGGCGATCGCGCAGCGCCACCATCTGGCGCTTCTAGAGGATTCCACCGAAGCAATCGGATCGCGCTACAAGGGCGAACTCGTCGGCCGGTTTGGCGACCTGGCGGTCTTCGACTTTGCCCAGCCCTTGGCCCTAAGTTGTGGCGAAGGCGCAATGGTGGTAACGGACGATATCGACATCGCGGTTGGCTTGCGTCGCTATCGCGCCCACCGCCTGGACGAACGCTCCTCCGTGATCGTCGGTGCCGCAGCACCATACCAAGCCGGCATGAGCGATCTCACGGCAGCCTTGGGTCTGGCGCAGCTCAAGCGTCTCGATGAAATCCTGGAGCGTCGTCGGCTGGTGGAGCAGCTCTACAACGCGCATATGCAATCATTTGAGGGCATCAAGCCGCCTTACGTTGGTCCCCATGTGACCGAGGTGAATTGGTTGCTCTATCTCGTCCATCTTGGAACACGCTTCACGCGATCCGGTCGCGATGCCATCGTCGATGATCTGCGAGTCGCCCAAATTGAAGCCGTCGCTTATAGCCATCCGCTGCACTTGCAACGCCACTACTTCGAACTCGGCTATCGACGTGGCGATTTCCTTGTTGCCGAAAAGATCGCCGATCGCGCCCTGGCGCTGCCGTTTCACACCCATCTCACGAACGACAGGATCGAGTTCATTGTCGAAGCCGTAAAGGATGCCTCGATCAACGTGGGCGCAGGGGCAGCGATCTACTGAGATGCGCGTCATCCACCACATCGAAGGACCACGATTGAATGCGATGATCCCACTTGCAACGTCGCGCGAGATGAGCGGGGCGACCGAGGGGGGCCGTGGGCACGAAGAAGACCTGCTCGAAAGTAGCGAGGCGCGGTCTCCAAGCCGCGGCTGGAGGCCACGCAAGCTGCCGGAAACGGAGCACGTCGCAACAGAGATCGTCAGTTTCGGCTCGGGTCTTTAAAGTCGGCCAAATAGGGGTTGCCATGACTTCTCAACAGGTCATCATTCACGTCCGCTTCGCTCCAAACGGGAGAGTGATCCAAATCAGCGAGCGCCCGGCGAAGCTCACGCCGAACCAATGGTTTGATGTCCTCAATACCCGTGCCGGCTCGACCTATCGGCCGCTCGCTCGTGGCCGCGGCGTTTTTCGGCTGGCCCGGGCTGCAGTCGAAGCTTTCAAGCAGGAAACTGCGAGGCCTGGATAAGCAAAGGGATGATCGGCCCGATGTGTGATCAGATCGAGGTGTTCGCCGTCTGTCCGGTCGATGCCATCGAGCGGTGTGGCGCCAAGGCCTTTAGCTTGTCGCAGGTAGACGACAGCGGCGAGAGCCGGCCGTTTCCAATTGTTGTGGTTCGCACTTTTGACGATGACTATCTAGGCTACGTCAATCGTTGTCCGCATGACAGCTTATGGCTCAACATCGGCTCCGGCGAGTTCTTCTCCTCCGATCGCTCCTTTCTCAGATGCGCACGGCACGGTGCGAAATTTGAGATCGACACCGGGCTGTGCATCGATGGTCCCTGCACTGGACAAACACTTGAGCCGATCGCACTCGCCGTCATCGAAGGTGACGTCTGCCTGTGTGGCATCAAGCTACTTGAGGATGATCGGTTTTCCGAGCCGTTCGAGGACAGCGACGAAACCATGGATATAACGATCCATCCCGATTAGCAGGCGTCACTTGGCTGTTGCTCAACACGTCTCCGGGGCGTTGTCGCCGAATAATGCCATCGTACCAGCGAGTGCTGGGCGCGGACGCGCGTCAATGCTTTGGCGTTGAGAGGCGAACAGCCGAACCTCGTGCGACCGCGACCTTCGCGGCACCTAGGAGGTGCTTTGGCGCTAGCGCACCAAATCGAGCCAGCAGGCCATTGCCGCCGCTGGATACGATGTCTTTGAGAAGGAAATGCCCTCGGCGGTTACGCCGAGGGCACCGTCTGGGCTGGTTGAAATGGGGGGACCCAGACTGACAGGACCGTTTGGTCTGGAGGAATGACGATCCTGTGTCACAATTCTTGGACGACCGCCGAAGCGGGCGTAGCAATTGCAATGCCAAGCTTTCGCTCATGCGATGCCCTTAGCGAGTGCCGCACCATAGTCAGCCGGTGGCGGCCGCCAAGGTCGAATGCACGAACGGGCGCGTTGGCGTGGTCCGGCTATTGTGCGTGCGAACGGTGCGCAACGCGAAATGCTGAAGCGGGAGCGTATCAAACGCGATGTGCCATATGTCACGCATGGAACAAGGGAGGGCGACAATGTTGCAACCTCGGCATAATTGTCAGTCGCGCCGGATAATCGTCAATCGCGCCGGAGCATCGAATGAGATCGCTGAAGAAATGATCGCTACGCATCTGGTGCGGAACTTGCTTGGAAAAGTTGGATGGTTGCGTAAGTAATGCGGAGGGAGACACCGCGAGGTTGAAGCTGATCAAGGAGGATATTCTAGATGTCGAGTATCGCTGATCGTCAGCGATCATCATCGGCATGTCGCCCGCTTTCGCAAGCTGGAGTGGGAATTAGTAGGATCAATTGGTCGATGCGGCGTTCGACTGAGGAGCAGGTTGTTCGGGCGGATGCGCTCGGATCTTGTCTCTTTTCAGATGATGGAGGCCGTTGATTTCAGGATAGGCGCATGAACGCAGAAACCGAATTCGAGCTTCCTCAACTTTATAGGCATCACGTCTTTGCCTGCAACACGCAGCGTCCGCCGAATCATCCGCACGGCAGTTGCGGCGCTTCTGGGGCGCAGGCCCTCTGGGATCGGATGGGCAAGGCGATCGAAGCGCAAGACCTCACTGATGTCGGTTTCACGGTGACGGGCTGCCTTGGCTTTTGTAACTCCGGTCCTTTGATGGTCGTCTATCCAGACGGAATCTGGTATCGCGCCACCACGCCTGAGGACGTTGATGAAATCGTAGACTCTCATCTCAAGCAGGGCAAACGTGTCGATCGCCTCGTGATGGTGCTGAGGCGAAGCTAAAGGCGTCGCTTGAGCGCCGCTCGCCCTTTGTATCGAACATCGCAGGCCTATCCGCCCAGTAGCTAGCATCTTGGAACGTTCGACAATGATCGGGTGCCCTAACGCTTCCAGTACGTGCCCAACACGGGACTGCTTACTTGTCGCTATGGCTTTGGTTTCAAGAACATGCGCTACAAGCTAAGCCTTGATCGGATTCTACTCATGATCGGGGCCGAAGAGCCCTGAGCTCATGTCCTTGCAAGTGCGGTCGTTCTCTCGCAGGGGGCGACCGCCTTGAATTCTCGGCGCCGATAGGCAGGCGGCCGCTTCTGCTAATGCCGGGAAGCACGAGCAGGAGCCTATCACTAGTGGCTCGATTTGATTGTTTTCCACCACTTACCGACACATCCGTGACGCACAGCGCGAGCAATGCTGGGAGTGGCTCCTGGTCACCGGCGAGACGACGCGTCTTTACGCATCATCTCGCTGGCGTTTGTACTGTATTATAACGGAGAGACGCGTCCGGCGACCCGGCGCGTCCGGGAAGTTCACTGAAGCGTGTTTCCAGCCTCAGAACTTGTAGGTGATGCCACCGCTGACGAGCCATGGGTCGATATTGGCGCGACCAGTGACGGCAATCGCATTGTTCACGGTCGCCGAATAATCCGGCCGCAACCACAACTTCTTCACGTCGAAGTTGAGGCCCCAATGGCGGTCAAGCATATAATCGAAGCCGAATTGGACCGCGGCGCCGAACTGGTTGGCGATGTGCAAATCCGTCACGGCAAGGCCGGCGAGCGACGTATTGGCAGCCGATTGGTTGAAGAATACGGTGTAGTTGATGCCCGCGCCGATGTAAGGCTTGAGCGGGCCGAAATCGGTGAAGTGATATTGCAGAGTCAGCGTTGGCGGCAACAGCCAAGCCTTGCCGATATCTAGTCCATTTAGCTTACCTGTGCCGCTGATGTGATGGCGGCTCACACCGAGAATGAGTTCGGCGGCAACGTTTCTTGTGAAGAAATAGGTGATATCGAGCTCCGGTACCGCTTGGTCGCTGATCGATAGCCCGGAGGCTGGCGAGGATAGCGGCGACGCCCCGGCGACATTGACGGAGCTGCCTGCGGTATCCGGTAAAACGCCGAGAACGCGCAGGCGGATCATCCACGGATTGAAGGGTTCGATTGGGGGGGCTTTGTAGTAGATAGGGGCCTGCGCCAGATCGGCGGCCTGAACCGACATGCTGGCCAACGAGCTCGCGAGCGCGAGCAGCGATGTCGTCGTCAGAATTGCTTTGATCCTCATCGAATTCTCCATTCCAAAGTTCGCGCGAAGAGTCGCGCGAGACCTCTGTCACACATGGGAGACGGCGATTGATTTGATGCTGATCAAAATGGCGGCGCACGTAGCGCAATTATGCAGCCACGTTGCATAAGGATCACGACCACGAAGCTCCGTGGTTCTGTCCGTATCGTTTATTCAGTTTAACATTCCGTCTGAGCCGAATCTATTCAATAACCGTGTCTCGGCTCAAAGCTCTGATCAAATCCGGGCTGCAGGAATCTTGTGCGCGATAGAACTGCGGTGGTTTCCCACACCGCAGGCGACGACATGTCTTATTCAAACCGAGCAATCTGAGCGCCGCTGGTTACGAAGAGCCACGCACGTCGGCCGTCTCGCCGAACATGCCGTCGGCCATCCTGACCAAGCGATAAGGCAGGATCGTTGTTCGCATTGGTTGGCGGCGCAGTCGTATGATCGATCGTATCCTCACATCTGCGGGCAGTGCGTGCCCTGTTGTTCGTGGGAGCATCCCTCAAGGTCACCTTGCGCGTCCCGGCCAAGCAACGACAGCACGGCTTCATGATCGAATCCGGCGCATCTTGTACCATCGACGTCGATCAGCGGACGTCTGATCAGGAGCGGATCTGCCAGCATTAACGTCAGTGCGCTCGCTGCGTCGATTGCGTCAGGATTAACTTCGCCTGACCTGATACGAGGCGCGGCTCGGTTGAACCAGGATGCAATCGGCGTCCTGCCGAAGAAGTGTCGCAATTCCTCCGCAGCCCACGGCTCCTTCAATATATCCTTGGCTATCACGTCATGGCCAGCGGCCTTCAGCGCCAGCATCTGACGTGCATTGGTGACGCAGCCGGGTTTTTGATAAAAGACGATTGTCGCCATGGTCTGCCTATGTGGGTTCGCTGAGCTGAACGATCGGCGACGGGTTCCGCTATGTCGGAGAGCGCATTTGACGCTCGTGCGAATGATCACACATAAGCGGCTTGAGCACCGTACCGTGCTTGCGCCCCTTCTTAATGTCTTCGTTGGACGATTAACTCATCAACGAGAATTGGCCTTTCATGTCTCGCAAACGAAGCGCGGAGCAGAACCGCAGCTAGTTTCGATCCGAGGCACCCTTGTAAGTGCCTTCAGGCTCAGGCGCGTCGTTCTGATCAGTTGGATCAATTGGTCGGTGAGCCGCACAATTTACCTCGCATCATCGACCACGAACCCCATCGCCGGTCACATGCCTTAGAGATGCCAACCTCGACTGCATCTCGCTCTGCCCAAATTGCCGACCACTGGCTTGCAAGAAGAGGAGCAAGTCCCGTTCCATTTGAGAGCATTGGATCTGGTCATGCCAAGCTGCCGTTTTCCAGCCTGATTGGTTGGCCGGTGTTCGTTTTCTGACAGCCGAGCGGATCCTGTCCGGTGCAAAACACTCCGGGGTTGTTCAACGGCTCGTTGGCTTTTTAGAATGCAATCAGAAGCTTAATGAGCGCGGACAGTGTTGGCACGACGGTTGCTATTAAGCGGCAGCAACACTGAGTGAGGGCTGAGTGCACGCCGACGCGTAAGGCAAGCGATGCGCTCCTTCCCTTGAACCCGTGTGCCCCGTTTCTGAGAGAGAAACAAGCTCGCGTGTAGGAAGCGCGCAACTTTTGGCAAATCGGTTGATGGAGAACAACATGTCTTCACTGAGACAAATCGCGTTCTACGGAAAAGGCGGCATCGGCAAGTCGACCACTTCCCAGAATACGTTGGCGGCACTGGCCGAGATGGGTCAGAAAATCCTGATCGTGGGATGCGATCCTAAGGCGGACTCGACCCGCCTGATCCTGCATGCCAAGGCGCAGGACACGATTTTGAGCCTTGCAGCGAGCGCCGGCAGCGTGGAGGACCTCGAACTCGAGGACGTGATGAAGGTCGGCTACAAGGACATCCGCTGCGTGGAGTCCGGCGGTCCTGAGCCGGGTGTCGGCTGCGCCGGCCGCGGCGTCATCACCTCGATCAATTTCCTGGAGGAAAACGGCGCTTATGAGGACATTGACTATGTGTCCTACGACGTGCTCGGTGACGTGGTTTGTGGTGGCTTTGCGATGCCGATCCGGGAAAACAAGGCGCAGGAGATCTATATCGTCATGTCCGGAGAAATGATGGCAATGTATGCCGCAAACAATATCTCCAAAGGCATCCTGAAATACGCCAACTCTGGCGGCGTGCGGCTGGGCGGCCTGATCTGCAACGAGCGGCAGACCGACAAAGAGCTGGAACTGGCGGAGGCGCTGGCCAAGAAGTTGGGCACCCAGCTGATCTACTTTGTGCCGCGCGACAATGTGGTGCAACATGCCGAGTTGCGCCGCATGACGGTGCTGGAGTATGCGCCCGAGTCGAAGCAGGCCGATCACTATCGCAATCTTGCGACCAAGGTTCACAACAATGGCGGCAAGGGCATCATTCCGACCCCGATCTCCATGGACGAGCTCGAGGACATGCTGATGGAGCATGGCATAATGAAGCCCGTCGACGAATCCATCGTCGGCAAGACCGCCGCCGAGCTCGCGGCCTCGTAAGGTCGCGGGTCGCGGCCTTGTGAAGGCGCGCGACGGATGCCGGTCTCCCTCACCCCCCATCCGGGGAGACCGGCATTCTGACGATCACCCGGCCAGCTAGAATGGGACGGGGCAAACGTGACGCTGTAAAAGATTCATGCCCAAAGCGAACTTCCATCCGTTTGCAGCTGTTTGCGCCGACGCGGGCAGCGAGGTGCAAAGAGGAATTGCGACCTATCGAGCGCTCACTGGTGTGCCTCCCGAAGAGGCCGACATTGCGACCGACAGCAATTTCGATTGCCATGTCCTGGCGTCAATTCTGGCGGCCGCCTCGATGGATGGTGGCCCGCTTCCCGAGAAGGCCGGCCTGTCCGGCCACGAGCTGGCGGCCCTGCTGGACCACCATTTTCCATCGGTCGGGGTCAAGGTTTCGGAGCAGCTCCTGGCTTTCAACTGCGATGAGAACGACGAAATCGCAATGGTGCGCGATCTCTTGCTCAAGCAACGCTCAACGGAAGGACGTATCGGGGGGTGGCTAGCCGCGATGATTGCACGCCGCGCCATAGAGCCAAACCACTTGTGGGAAGATCTCGGATTACGCAGTCGTGGCGAACTCTCTCGGCTGCTAAGCCGCCACTTCGCGCCGCTCGCCGCGCGCAATAACAACAATATGCGCTGGAAGCGCTTCTTCTACCGCTCGCTGTGCGAGGATGAAGGCCTCGTCATGTGTACAACGCCCGTTTGCACGCAATGTAGCGATTTCAATCTCTGCTTCGGCGAAGAAAGCGGCGAGAGCCGGATGGCAGAACGTCGGCGCGACGTTCTGTTGCAGGCGGCTCGCCCGGTCATCGGCGTCGACTGGCCCATTTAAGCTGTTGCAAGGCTCGATCGCCCAAGTCAGCTAGAACCCGCGCGCGCTTTGGCCAGTTCAGCAGGAGCTGGAGGGCGCGGCTAACGCCGTTTCGATGCGCGCGCGACCATGGGTCTAAGGCGGGCGGGCCACAAATACTCCGCGACATTCGTGCCTACCGGCGTGTCGCAATCGCGTTAACATTCGAGCTCGGTGTTGCGAGAGGCAGGATGAGCCGTCCGCTTCATAAGCCTGTCGCGTTTGCGACAATCAATTAGCGAAGGCAAGCTAGCCGCTGAAGTAAGCATATTGTTTTCAACGGGTTAAAAAGCGTGGCGGGCTGGCATGGGGGTTGCTGAAGCGCCTGTGGGTCAAAAGCAATGAGGAGCCCTTTCGTGATGGCCGCTACCAAGACCGCCAAGCCGGCTTGGCCCGAGCAGGCGAGCGCCAAGCCGACCGTGCTCAACGACACGACATTACGCGACGGCGAGCAGGCGCCTGGCGTTGCGTTCACCACAGAGGAAAAGCTGGCGATCGCGCAGGCGCTGGCGCGGGCCGGCGTGACGGAGATCGAGGCGGGAACGCCCGCGATGGGCAACGAGGAGATCACCGCCATCCACGCAATCGTCGAAGCAGAGCTTCCGCTGACCACCATAGGCTGGTGCCGGATGCGCGAAGCCGACATCGACGCGGCGATCGAAGCGAAGGTGTCCATGGTCAATGTGTCGATCCCGAGTTCCGATATCCAGATCGCGGCCAAGCTTGGCGGTCGTCGCGACCTGGCGCTGGAACAAGTGAAGCGAGTCGTAGGTTATGCACGTGAGCGGGGACTTGAGGTTGCCGTCGGCGGCGAGGACTCCTCCCGCGCCGACATCGACTTTCTCATCAGACTGATAGCCGCGGCAAAATCGGCGGGAGCGCGTCGCTTTCGTATTGCCGATACGCTCAGTGTGCTCGACCCGGACACAACCTCCGCTCTGGTCGGAAATTTGCGGGCGACCACCGATCTCGAACTTGAGTTTCATGGTCACGACGATCTCGGCCTCGCAACCGCCAACACGCTCTCCGCCATCAAGGCCGGCGCGAGCCACGCCTCGGTAACCGTTATCGGCCTCGGCGAACGGGCTGGAAATGCACCGCTCGAGGAAGTCGCGGTCGCGCTCAAGCAGCTCTACAGGCGCGAGACCGGCATCATACTTCCGGAACTCGAGAAGGTCGCCGCAGTGGTTGCAGCGGCAGCCGCACGTGCGATTCCTCTGAACAAAGCCATCGTCGGAGAGCATATTTTTACGCATGAATCGGGCATTCACGTGGATGGCCTTTTAAAAGATCAACGTACCTACCAGTCGCTTGATCCGGTTCTGCTTGGGCGCCGCAACAGTTTTGTGATCGGTAAGCATTCCGGGCTGTCGGCGATCACCGCGTTGCTCAATGAATTACAGCTCGTCGCCAGCGCCGACCAAGCCAGACAGATCCTGACGCAAGTCCGCAAGCATGCCATAAAGCACAAGGTGCCGGTCGAGCGCGAAACAGTAGCAGCGATCTGGCGCGATGTGTGCGGATACTTGTCGCCCCACCCGGCCTGAAGAGGCGTACCCAGCAAGATCTGGACAGGCTATTCGAAAACCAAGCGCCGCGAGGACGGTATCGGGCATCGTTAATCGACGGCCACGACGGCCTGCCTCAGCATGGTCGCGCGAGGTTGGCTGCAGCAGGATCACCAGGCGGTGCCGCGCTGTCGCCGATCGTCCACGTGCCAATTCAAAGGGAGTTTTCGATGAGTAACTCGCACCCATCAGCCGGTATCCTGGATCGGCTCAACAAAGCCTCGTCCGCGGAAGAGTTTTTTTCACTGCTAGGCGTCGAATACGACCCCGGAATCGTCAATGTCGCGCGCCTTCACATCCTAAAGCGCATGGGACAATATCTTGCCAAGGAGCAATTCGCTGGTGCCGCAGAACCGGACATCAGAGCTCGTTGCAAAGCGATGCTGGAACAGGCCTATGCCGACTTCGTGGCATCGTCGCCAATCGACCAGCGGGTGTTCAAGGTTTTGAAGGATGCTGTTGCAGACCATGACAAGCCGATGGCCTTTGTCCCATTGAGCGAGCTGAAGTGATCTCGCGCTTTCAAGGTTTGTCACCAAGTGTGGCGTGGTGATGATCCCTCGTGCAACCTTCGTCTTCTTCCGGATCGACTCTCCGCAGCCATGGCTCGCGCGGCGCTGTCGTATTCCCGACCCATGTTCGGAGTGGTCGTGTCCTGGGGATTAGCAGCCCTTCCAAGTGTCCCCTAAGTCATTGCGTTCGCCTAATCTTCCCCGAGTTTTGCAACTGGTACGACACTTGCTGTTGTCGGGTCGATCCGGTCATCGATGCAGACAAATGGTAGCCGTTCGAGATGAGATTTGAAGGAAGACCTTTCACGCTACGTCTACTGCCGGCCGAGTTGTGCGGCATCATCTCGTGGTTCACGCTCGCGCAGTGGCACCCCAAATGGCTTTTGACGCAATTGAAACTGCCATCGAGCCCGCGATGGGAGGCAATGGGTAACTCGCCCGTCAGCGCCACACCTCGGAAACGTATGCATATCATCGTCCAAATCAGGCGGGTGCCCACTTGCGCGCAGATCCACAGCTACCTCAGAGCCGATAGCAACATGCGCCAGGAAAAGAGCCAAACCTCCCCTGCGAGTCGGCGGCGCTGGCGGCCGAGCACTCATCGCATGAAAGTGCGGTGGCATCGACCGAGTCGTCACGGCCGATGCGGAGCGCTAGGCCGAAAGCAAGGTGCAGCTATTGCGCAGCAAGCGGACCGGCGTAATCAGCCATGGAGAGAGTCAATTAGAGTGACCGCAGTGGCCAGGCCGCCTTGCTGGCGCTTGTCGAATAGAGCGCGCAATGAACCTGTCTTGGGGCCATCTCGGAACTTGGCCAGCCAGGTACGTTCACCCCGTGCGACGCCTCTCGTTGCGCGGTCGGGCCGCGCCGAGCAAGCGGAAACAACGAGCAGCAAGCCATCTGCTGATCAAAAGTGATCTCCAGCCAGCCGAAGTAGAAACCAATCCTGTGGCGCGGGCGCGCGCATTTTGAGGGGAATTTAAAGCATGAGCAATGTCACCAAAACGGCCGCGCCGGCGGCCGGCCGCGCGGCGGCCAAAAAGGAACTTCCGGAGCACTTCAAGGCCTACAAGCATGTCTGGGTTTTTGTCGAGCAGGAGCGTGGCCAGGTGCATCCGGTTTCCTGGGAGCTCATGGGAGCGGGGCGCAGGCTTGCCGACAGGCTGAAGGTGAATCTCGCCGCGGTCGTTATCGGTCCGGAGGGGCAGCCGACGCGCAACGCCGCGCTGGAGTCATTTTGCTATGGCGCCGATCTGGCCTATCTCGTGAGCGACAATGTATTGTCGGATTACCGCAACGAATCATACACTAAAGCGCTAACCGAACTCGTCAACACCTACAAGCCTGAGATCCTGTTGTTAGGCGCGACGACACTCGGTCGCGATCTTGCAGGTTCGGTGGCGACCACCTTGTCGACGGGACTCACAGCCGACTGTACTGCGCTCGACGTCGACGCCGACGGTTCGCTTGCGGCGACGCGTCCGACCTTTGGCGGCTCGCTGCTGTGCACGATTTATACCTTGAACTATCGTCCACAGATGGCAACCGTCCGCCCGCGCGTCATGCCGATGCCGGAGCGCGTCGTACGCGATGCCGCTCGTATCATCATCCATCCGCTTGGCCTTGTTGAAGACGATATCGTCACGAAGGTGCTGACGTTCATTCCCGACCGGGATTCCGAAACGTCAAATCTAGCCTATGCCGATGTTGTCGTCGCCGGCGGCCTAGGACTGGGATCGCTCGAGAATTTTCGGCTGGTGCGCGAGCTAGCAACTCTGCTTGGCGCCGAGTATGGCTGCTCGCGTCCTCTGGTGCAGAAGGGATGGGTGACGTCTGACCGGCAGATCGGCCAGACCGGCAAGACCATTCGGCCAAAGCTCTATATTGCGGCCGGCATTTCCGGCGCGATCCAGCACAGGGTCGGCGTGGAGGGGGCGGACCTGATCGTCGCCATCAATACCGACAAAAACGCGCCGATCTTCGACTTCGCCCATGTCGCGATCATCAGCGACGCCATGCAGTTGCTCCCGTCGCTGACGGCCGCATTTCGCGCCAGGCTTTTGCCGGATTCGCGCGCCCGGCTCGCGGTCTAGAGGAGATGCCGTGATGATCGAAGAGAGGTTTGATGCGATCGTGGTCGGAGCCGGTATGGCTGGAAACGCAGCGGCGTTGACCATGGCCAAGCGCGGCATGAAGGTGCTGCAGCTCGAGCGAGGCGAATATCCGGGATCGAAGAATGTGCAGGGCGCAATTCTCTATGCCGACATGATGGAAAAGCTGATTCCCGAGTTTCGCCAGGAGGCGCCGCTCGAGCGCCATCTGGTCGAACAGCGGTTCTGGATGATGGACGATCGCTCGCATGTTGGCATGCACTACCGCTCGGATGACTTCAACGAGGAGCGGCCGAACAGATACACGATCATACGCGCGCAGTTTGACAAATGGTTCTCCTCGAAGGTGCGGGAGGCCGGCGCGACCGTGCTGTGCGAGACGACAGTCACCGAGCTCGTACGGGACGACCGCGAGAGGATCGTCGGGGTTCGTACTGATCGCCGCGACGGCGAAATACACGCCGACGTCGTCGTGCTGGCCGAGGGTGTCAATGGCCTGCTCGGGACGCGCGCGGGCCTGCGGTCGCGGCCGAAACCCGATAATGTGGCACTCGCGGTGAAGGAAATGCACTTTTTGCCTCGCGAGACTATCGAGGCCCGTTTCAATCTCAAGGGCGACGAAGGCGTTGTGATCGAGGCGGCCGGTACCATTTCTCGCGGCATGACCGGAATGGGTTTCATCTATGCCAACAAGGAGTGCATTTCGCTCGGCATCGGCTGTCTCGTCGCTGATTTCCAGCGCACCGCCCAGACGCCCTACGGCATGCTCGATCATTTCAAGCAGCATCCGTCCGTGGCGCCGCTCATCGCAGGTTCCGAAGTCAAGGAATACGCGGCGCATCTCATTCCTGAAGGCGGCTACAAGGCAATCCCGCAGCTCTACGGCGAGGGCTGGGTGGTGGTCGGGGACGCGGCGCAGCTCAACAATGCCATTCATCGCGAAGGTTCCAATCTTGCGATGACTTCAGGCCGCATCGCGGCCGAAGCGATCGCCCAGGTAAAATCGCGCCGCGAGCCGATGACCGCGACAAATCTGTCGCTCTACAAGAAGATGCTCGACGAGTCCTTTGTCATCAAAGATCTAAAGAAGTACAAGGATATGCCGATGCTGATGCACACCCATTCGCAAAACTTCTTCCTTACCTATCCGCAGCTTATTTCCAAGGCGCTGCAGAACTTTGTACGTGTCGATGGCACGCCGAAGGTTGAGAAGGAGAAGGCGACCTTGAAATCCTTCGTCAAGGCGCGGTCATGGACAGGTCTGTTCGGCGATGCGTGTCGTTTTACCCGGGCCTGGCGCTGACCGGCAACAGTGTGAAGTCCAGCAATGGAAGATCAAAGCATGAATGTCGAGCCTACAGTACGCGTCGAAGACAAGCTGTACTACAACCGCTATCTTGTCGACGTCGGTCGCCCTCACGTCACGGTGCGCGCGCACACGACGCCGTCGCCACAGCTACTTGCGCTTTTGAGCGCCTGTCCCGCGCGATGCTACGAACTCAACGACAACGGCCAAGTTGAGATAACCGTCGACGGCTGCATTGAGTGCGGCACCTGCCGTGTGATCGCCGAACCCACCGGTGACATCAAGTGGAGTTATCCGCGCGGCGGTTACGGCGTGCTGTTCAAGTTTGGGTGAAGTGCAACAAAGGGCCGCGATGTGATCGCCATGAGACGGGGGATTTCACCGCCTTTGCGGGCATTCTGGCTCATCTGCACTGCAGGTGGATTCGAACGAGGCGCGCAGCCGTGGGGGACGCCCGGCGAGGCACAGCTTGAGGATATTACACCCGCTCTGGACCGGCGAAGGACTGGTTGTGGCACCATTGAGTGGTGCCACAAACGGAGTCGATTCGACGGCGCAAAGGATATTCAGCCCATCGCCGTGGAAGGAGCCGGGCCGGCGGCCTCGATCGCAACCGCCACTGATTGCACAATCGCAGCAAAGCGCACGGCAGTCTGGATCACTCCGGAACTGACGCCCTCAGCCCGCAGCGTCTTCTCGTGAGCGTCGACACAGGCACCGCAGCCGTTTATGGCCGAGACTGCTAGCGACCACAGCTCGAAATCGGACTTATCCACGCCGGGATTGCCGATCACGTTCATGCGCAGCCGTGGCGGCATGGTCTTGTATTCCGGATTGGATACGAGATGAACGAATCGGTAGTAGACGTTGTTCATCGCCATCACAGAGGCTGCAGATTTCGCTGCGGCGATCGCCGCAGGCGTCATCACGGCGGTGGCTGCCGCTTCAATCGCGGTAATCAGGGCTGCATTGCGAGTGGCAATGGCGCTCGCCAGCAGCAGGCCGTATTGTCGCTGCGGCGACAGCGTATCATCGGCCAGCAATGACGCAAGGTTAAGCCTGACGTCCTTGGCGAAATTGGGAATCGTCTCATTCAACTGCTCAATCGACGACATGCCGCCTCACGCAACCTTCAGTGTTTCGCCGCCGACTTCGCGGTTACAGGGACAAAGTTCGTCGGTTTGTAGCGCGTCCAGAACGCGGAGCGTGTCCTTGGGGCTACGCCCGACATTGAGATTGGTCGCATAGATGTGTTGGATTGTGTTCTCGGGATCGACGATAAAGGTGTAGCGATAGGCGACGCCCTCGGGCGAACGCACGCCAAGGCCATCGACTAAGGTCCCTTTTGTGTCGGCAAACTGCCAAATCGGTAAATTGTGCAGGTCTGCATGCGAGCGCCGCCAGGCAAGCTTGCAGAACTCATTGTCAGTCGAACCACCCATTACGACAGCATCGCGATCGGCGAATTCCTTGGATAGCCGGCCGAACTCGGCGATCTCGGTCGGACAGACGAACGTGAAATCTTTGGGATAGAAAAAGATGATCTTCCATTTTTCGGGGAAGCTCGTTTCGGTCAGCGTCTCGAACGCGCTGTGTCCTTCTTCTTCATGCGCCTGAAAGCCGGGCTTCACGCCAGTGATTTCGAACGGCGGCAACTGACTTCCAATTCCGAGCATGCTGACCTCACAAGTTTGCTTTGCGTTTGTGCCATCACTGGTGAAGCAAGCTATATGCCATCCGTTCTCAAGATCGGATTGTCGCAACGAAGCTAACCAGCGGCCCGGGCGCAGGCATCTGATCGTGAGGTCCGATGGCTCTCACATCCGCCTCCATTGCGCCGCGTGGAAACGCGATGCTCGATCGCTTGGAACCGTCGGTGAGCGCGTGCGTATATCACGAGTGGGGTACCGCAGTTAAAAAGTCGCAGCCAGATTCCTCGACCAGCGATTGAACCGCTGGTCGAAACGCTACTTGCCGACCGGGAATGGATCCTCGGCGCTGGCGGCACAGCATCCGGATATCTCACGGTGTGAAACGGCTGCGAAGCTAGGGTTGTTTTTGTAAGCCGTGAAGGAGCGCAACCGGCGATTCCGGAGCCGATCTTGGCATTATTCTCGCAACCGTCATCAAGCTGTCCGGTATCATAGTCCCCAAATAGCTCCAGCTGGGATTGAAAGCGCGGCGTCGCGCCGGGCGCGTGGCGACGTCGCGCCACCATTCCTCTACGGCTTGACGATCGCAAGGGAGCAGCATGCCAACATCACCCGTAAAAGCGCTCCAATCGACAAGGGAATTTCTTGGAACAGCTGTCAGGAGCGGCACACCCCGAGTGATCGCGTCAACAAATTCAGCTCGCAGGCCGCGGCCAACCGCTTCTTGTTTGGCGAATTTGCTGATCACGAGGAGATCGACTTTGTCGCGAAGCGCTTGGGAAACGACAACTGCGGCCTCAGCTAGTCCGTTTGTATCGAGCGTACAGGACGCTGCCCCGCTGCCGAGTAGCTGGGAAATCGAGATCTCTCGCCCTGTCGCAACGTCGACGGCGAACATAACGTGCGTACCGTTTGCATTTCTAAAGTGTCGCTGGACGATGCCGCCGACGCGTACGTTATGCTGCGCGAGATCCTGGACGAAATTGGCAAGCAGCCTATCGGCGTCGTCCTCTGGCTGGTAGACAATCGCCGCCAAAGCTGTCGGATCGATGTTGTCAAAGTTGTCGATCATGGCCGTGATCCGATTTCTGTTCATTTCGGGTGTCGGCGCTCTGCTGTAGAGCATCTCCAAGTGGTGTCGCAGGCGTTATGAGCAACCGCTCGGGAGTTGAGACCGGCAGGGCTCGCGCGACCTCGGCGAATACGTCCATTCCGTTGCTGAGCCCTAGCGCATCAAAGGAGCGGCGTGTGATGCGGGCCAAAAGCGGCACGCCCGAACGGCCAGTTTCGAGCGCTAGAACCAACGTGATCTCCGATTCGTCGAACGGAAGGGAGGCTTTGATGCGTGCCGGAAAGACATTCAGGAACGAGCTCGCGCGTGGAACCTCGCGCACGATGCTGACATCGGCAGCTGCGATGCGCAGCCGTAGCTGCGCACCAGGTCTGAGCGGCGGCCCAGGTATTAGCAGACGCGCGCCTCTGAGGCGGACGATGATGAGTCCATAGCGCCCGTCGTAGCCGCCGACCACAGTATCAACGCAAACCGCCGCTTCGCCACGCGCGGCAAGCACTGGGCCACTCTGAACGACTTGAAGCGGTCCGGCCGCAGTCACCATGCCATCTTTCATCATGACGAGATGATCGGCGAAGCGCTCGATGTCAGCCATGTCATGGCAGATATAGATCATCGGCAACCTGAGCTCTTCACGCATGCGCTCGATAAATGGCAGAATCTCCCGCTTGGCGGCACGGTCGAGCACAATGAGCGGGTCGTCCAGCAAAAGTAGCCGCGGTTGGGCTAGTAGCGCGCTGCCTAGGGCAAGTCGCTGTCGCTCGGCGCCAGAAAGATGTGACGGAGAACAGTCAAGCAGTGACGCCAAGTCGAGCAACTTAACCACACCATCAAAGTCGATCAGTGTCGCCCTCGATTTCGATGCATTGTACAGAAGGGTGCGCTTGACAGACAAATGAGAAAAAAGAATGGGTCGCTGAAATACATATGCGACAGGGCGCAGATGAGGCGGTCGAAACGTCGTCTCGTTCTGCCAAATTTCACCATCAACGCCGCAGAATCCACTCGGTAGAGGCTGGATGCCGGCGATGCAACGCGCGAGTGTGGTCTTGCCGCACCCCGGAGGACCGAAAATCGCCGTGACACCTTTGGCCGGTACGATGAATTGCGCATCCAGCGGGATGCTTGCGGGAGCACCGTTGAAGGCGACTTCGATATAACCCGGCCTTGCTTCTCTCACCTGCCCGCGCCTATGCTGTATCTTTCCATCAAATCATGAGGAGAATGGCCGCAAAGGCGATGATCACCATGCCGCCGACAATCCATTCTGCTTGGCTCCAGCGCGGCGTCTCCACCCCGAGGAAGCCAAAAGGCGCGGGGGCAGCATTGCAGATCGACGGTGTTACGACAGCCGGCATCTTGTGCGTCTCCGTGCCATTGAGGATCGTGGCAATCGAACGCTGCCGGGCGCGCATACCAATCACACACGCAAGGCGGGAATCCAATACCGCGGAATCCTCAGGCGGCTTGGCTGGACGCCGATTGTCCGCTGGCTGAACTGGCAAGGCTTGCGTCGTTTGGCTGTAGAGGTGTCGGCTACCGCCAGAGCTTGATGCCGCCTCGGGGCCAGCAATCGGCTTGAAAGTCGCCAGAGCTTTGGTGACCAATATGAAGTGTGCGCCGGTGCCCTCATTCATGGCTTCCGCAACGTCAGGCGCAAGCAGCATCAAAGCCAGATCGAATAGGATCAACCGGATAAACCTTATTGGGGCCCTGAAGATGGATCGCCACGACTGCTTTCGTCGCGGTAGCTCCTTGCTGCTCACCCAGCAATCTGCGTGCCGGTTCGAAAAAATGGCGCACGGCCCGCTTGGCTCATGTGAAACTCTTATATGTCCCACCCAGCGTGTGGAATGGCCTCATCGTCTCGTCCGGTTTCGGACGTTTGCGTCGCCAATCGGCCACGCAGGACGCATGAGATAGATACCTGAAGATGATGCCGTCGGCTCTGGCGTCGAGAACGATGTTGCAGGCGTCGCTACAATTTGTCGTCCGTCTGATCTGCGCCGACAAAGGGGTGCTCATCGGCTGCATTTGAACCATTTAGCAGGAAGTTTAGTGATATCTTGGAGACATTTCGAAAATCCGCCTTACCCTGAGCTCACCAGCATCACGATCCAGCCCTCGTCCACCCCTAGCGCGATCGCCCTTGCAACCCTCAGACGACGCTCACCCGCGAACTCACGAATGATCTCCTGATCTCATCACCAGCACGCAGGTGGTTTCGTCTGCGAACAATCGCTTGCGCTCGCTGCCTGGACCGCTCTCGCGTCCTAGCGGGCGCATAGGAGAACGCAAGAAGCCATGACTATCGCCCGACTTCGCATTAGCGCTCCGCTGTCACCGTATCGAGTTTGCGAATCGTAGTCCTGGAGACGGACCCGACGACGCCCATTACGGTCGTCTGTACTGATGCCGACTCTGGGTTGATCGTTGGAAGCCCACCAATTGCGGCGGGCTGCCGCGATGGTCAACGAAGTGCCAACGGAGGTGAAGTGATCCGTCTGATCGGCGACACACCAACCGCCTAGCCTCGATAGCCGTTGAGATCGGAGCACGCGATCTGGCGAGGCAGAGCTGCTCGGGTATCTAATGAATTGCGGCTACACCGGCGCTTGTGGCGAAGGAAGCGGCGAGCGTCGCGTTGTTAGGTCGTACGGCACATTCATTTTGAACTCGCTGTACTCGCTGGCGGACTGGCTCGCGAGCAGCGACGCGGGCTTAGAGGCGTTCAGAAAAATCCTCGCGCCTGACGCCGACAAGCGCCAGATTTGCTTCGGGCCGTTCCAAGTGCGCGCGTTAGTTCGTCAGAAACAGCATCGAAAGCCTGCGATATATCCTACGATATCGCCACATGCCATAAGCTCCCAGCGCGTTCATTTCGCCGGCGGTCGGCGGCCAAGGTGTCGAGGATGATCTGCGATGGATTGCCGCGAATGTCTCCACGGCTTATCGCGTGAGTTGTCGTCAGATTGACCCAGCGTCGATCTATAACTCGGCACGGCCCGCATTGTCCGAAGTTCCAGAGGCTACTTATTCGAGCGGTTTGCCAATAGGCGGGACAAATAGCTCCGAACGCAATGGCATTCCTCGACGTCATTCGCCAGAGGTGACCATGCGCAGATGCGTGTTGTACTCGGCCTCAAACGCCCACCTCGTTTCGGAACAATCAGCGAGTCTGCGCGGAGGAAGCCGCAGCGATATACATCAGTTGGCATAGATTCTGCTCAGCATAAGCAGCACTGAAGTAATGCGAGAATGTCGGCGCCGCAGCGTTCGTTGTAAATGGCGCGCGGCGTTTTCTCATGTTGCTGTGTGAGGATTGTTGGAGGCACTTGCGGCTGCTGGCGAGCCGCCAAACCGAATGTTCGTCAGGTACGAGTCCGCCAAGGCTGAGCCGAAGGGGCATGTCGCTTAAAGTGCAGGAAGGCCAGCCGCACCGAAAAGCCGCGCATCAATCGCGAAGTGACCTCGCATCGGGGTCCACGCACTAGGAGGAGAGGTGAATCATAATGTACAGATTGGTTGCCTTGATGCTAGCGCTGTTGGCTCAGCAGGAGTGCAAAGCCGCGCAGGCGAACGCGGCGGAGGATGTCGGGAATGCGCCCCTCGCGCGGTCGGATTACGAGCGTGCACTGACGACCGCAGACCGATATGGCCGGCTTATTGTGAATGTCCCAGACGTGCCGTTTTGGCTGGGCGAGCGCGAGGCGTTCGTCTATCGGCGGACGACCCATGGCAGACACCAGTTTATCCTGGTTGATGCCGAGAAAGGCGTAAAGGAGCCCGCTTTTGATCAAGCTAGACTCGCGGCCGCGCTGAACAGAGCGAGCCACCAGAACTATCAGCCCGAGGATCTTCCCTTCGACCATTTCGAGCTGACCGACAAGGGTGGCAGGATGAGCTTCGACCTCGAGAATACGCGTTGGAGCTGCGAGCTTGCAAGCTATACCTGCACCGCCAATGCAACGCACTCGGGCGCCAATCAGCAGAGCCCCTATGACGACACGCCGCCGGCAGACAACGATCCAAACAAGACAAGCGCATCACCTGATGGCACATGGCTGGCCTACATTCGAAACTACAATCTCTTCCTGCGTAGCCAAGACGGTTTGCAGGACATCCAGTTGACCTGGGACGGAGCTGAGAGTGACTATTATGCTCTCTCGACACTAAGATGGTCTCCAGCCTCAACGCACCTCGCCGTCTACCGGATCCGTCCAGCCCACCAACGGGAAGTCCATTACCTCGAATCGTCGCCGGCGCACGAGCGTCAACCCAGACATTTCACCTTGGTGTATCCAAAACCGGGTGATGCCTTGGCATTGCTCCAGCCCGTGCTGTTTGAAGTCAGCAGCCGACGCGCGGTAACAATCGATAATGCCGCGTTCCAGAATCCTTACGGCCTTTCGGCGATCCAGTGGTGGAAGGACGGGCGGGGCTTCACCTTCGAATACAATCAGCGTGGCCACCAGCTCTATCGCCTGGTGGCGGTCGATGCCGCCACGGGCCAAGCGCGCGCGTTGATTGATGAGGCAAGCAAGACCTTTGTCGATTACCAGCCATTGGTGATGAAGCAGCTGAATAGTGGAAAAACGTTTCGCTATGACGTCGATGATGGAAAGGAGATCATCTGGGCCTCGGAGCGCGATGGTTACGAGCACCTCTATTTGTTCGACGGCCGAACAGGCGAGCTCAAGAACCAGATCACCAAAGGAGATTGGGTGGTCCGTGCGGTGTATTGTGTCGATCCAGTGAAGCGTGAGATTTGGTTTGGCGCCAGCGGAATGAACCCTGATGAGGATCCCTATTTCGTCCATGCCTATCGCATTGGCTTTGATGGAAAAGGACTCACGCCGCTGACGCCCGAGCCAGCCAATCATCACATCGAGTTCTCGCCTAGCGGTCGCTACTATGTCGACCTGTGGTCACGCATCGGCGTTCCGCCTCGCATGGTGCTGTATCGCGCCAGTGATAATGCCGAACTGATGCAGGTTGAGAGCGCGGAGATCTCCGAGCTCATAGCCGCTGGCTGGCAGCCGCCGCTCAGCTTCAACGCCAAGGGACGCGACGGCAAGACGGACATATGGGGCGTTATTCACTTGCCGACCAATTTCGATCAGCGCAAGAGATATCCGGTGGTGGAGCACATCTATGCAGGCCCCACCGGTTCCTTCGTTCCCAAGTCCTTCTCAGCTTCAATCGAGCCGCTCACACAACTCGGCTTTATCGTTGTTCAGATTGATGGAATGGGTACCAACCATCGCTCGCGCGCGTTCCACGACGTTGCCTGGAAAAATCTGAAGGACGCTGGCTTTGCGGACCGGATCCTATGGCACAAGGCGGCGAGTGCGAAGTATTCCTGGTATGATATATCCAACGTCGGCATTTTTGGCGCTTCCGCCGGTGGGCAAAACGCGGTGAGCGCGTTACTTTTCCATCCCGATTTCTATAAGGTCGCGGTCGCGAACAGTGGCTGCTACGACAACCGGCTGGACAAGATCTGGTGGAACGAACAGTGGATGGGGTGGCCCGTCGGCATCGAATATTCGCAATCCTCCGCCATCGACAATGCCGCCAAACTGCAAGGTAGATTGCTTCTCATAGTCGGCGAAATGGACCGCAACGTCGATCCTTCCGCCACGTTCCAGCTTGCCGATCGGCTTATCAAGGCGGGAAAATACTTCGACATGCTGTATGTGCCAGGCGCAGACCACGGAACGCCGGGCAGTTATGCCCAGCTCAAACTCCTGGAGTTCTTGGTCCGTAACATTCTCGAGCAAACAGCGCCAAACTGGAACACGGGCTCGATTGAACTGCCGAAGAGCAAATCAGGCCATGATGGCTGACCATCCATCGAGGATCCAGGCCTCGATGCGTGGGGCGCCACGATCGCGTTCTCGAAATTGAGAAACGCTCGTTGCGATCTACTACGAGGTCTCTCGCACATGCTGTCATGCGTACCTCCATCCTGATCGGCGCACGCAGCTGCTGATGCCTACAACGGCCTCATCAATTCGCCGCAAATCAGGGCGCGAACGCTGCGCGCGGCGGTCGGCTGCGAACCCCGCGACGTCGCGCCCGGTCCTCGCTCCAAATGAGAGTCGAGAAGCCGGGGGCGCTCAGGCAAGCCGGAAGAACTCAGCGCCGAATTCGTTTGATTGTGAGCTCCGGCTCGACACGGTGCTCTTTGACGTCGCTGCGGGAAGCTTGGGTGCCCGCACCTTCCTCCCTTGGCAAGTTTGACGAGCCTGGCTCTGTAAGCCGACAGCCTATTTGCCCTATTGTTCCATAGAGGGCTTTGGCGTTGTGTCGGTGCGCGCGGGTAATATCGGATAATCGATCTTAGGCAACTGCCCGGTAAGTGAATTTAGAAACGCGACGATGTCGTCTGTTTCTCTATCGTTGAGCTTCGCGCCGAGTTGTATTTCACTCATCACGCCAACAGCTTGCTTGAGGCTCCAAACTTGGCCCGAATGGAAGTAGGGAGGACGCAATGCGACATTGCGCAACGGCGCGGAGCGAAAAACATACTCGTCGCTGGGGACCTTGGTGACGGCGAAACGGCCCTTGTCGTCCCTCGGCAGCAGGCTTGCGGTTGGCCGTTCCGTCACGCCGAACGGGAAGTAGTCCTGGCCGCCGACGTTGATACCATTGTGGCATGACGAGCATCCCTTTTCTATGAACAGCTTTAATCCTGCTTTCTGCTGAGTACTGAGAGCATACGCATCGCCCTCGAGGTATTGATCGAAGGGAGCGGCGGGCGTGATCAAGGTCGCCTCGAATGCCTCGATGGCCTTGGCGAAATTGTCAAAGGTAATGGGCGTCGCGTCGTTCGGGAACGCCTTGCTGAACATGACAATATAATCAGTCATTGAATTCAACGTATTAAGAAGGCGAGCAGGCGTTGCATTCATTTCCGCACTGGCCTGGACAGGGCCTACGGCTTGTGCCTTGAGGTCAGCCGCGCGTCCGTCCCAGAACTGTGCCACATTGAAGACCGCGTTATAGACCGTTGGCGCTCGACGTGAACCTAGCTGCCAGCGATGACCAAGCGACCTCGGGCCGGCATCTGCTCCGCCGGTCCCAAGATTGTGACATGTATTGCAGCTGATGACCCCGCTCGCCGATAGCCTCGGATCGAAGAACAGGATCTTGCCGAGTGCAACCTTTTCGTGGGTAATAGGGTTGTTCTTGACCGCAGGAACAATAGAGGGGATCGGCTTGAAAATCTGCCTCGCCGCACTCATCAAATCATCATCGGCGCCTGCCGTTGACGATGCCAGAATCCCAGCGGCCAGAACGCACAGCTTGGCTGCGATGTAAAGCGTTCGTGCCGCTGATTTCCTCATCCCAAGCCTGCCTTTGTCGTAATTCGTGGAAGTCGCGAGCAGGGTGCGGGTCGCAGCTAGCCTGCCTATCATCGAAATGACTCCCAGCGATCAAAGACGAGCGACATCCATTGGGGTACTCATCCAAGTCTGATCCGCTGTTGCTGCGTAGTAGCAACCGCCGTGCCAATGGAGGTCAAGGGGGGCCGTTGATTTGGTCTTGAACAATTGCAGGAATGCCAGCAGTCGGCTCGAACCTTTGGGATCAACCGGCGTTCCACACGCGACGATGGCCATGCTGACGAAGTATATTTCGGCCTACTATCTCAACCGATAGGCAAGCCATAAAGCTGTCGGTTGCGCGATTTTAGACGCGTAGGCTTACAACTAGCAGGCTGTTGAAGAACTCAGCCGCGTTCGCAAACGAAGGCTGAATCGTCGCCGTTGTGGATGTAGAAGTGGCCGACGAGCCTGTCTGCAGTGCCGACCATAGCCCATCCGCGACCGCAGGACGGATCGTTCTCATCGTGCCCTTCCCATGAGAACTCCGCGCACGCCGATCCGTCGCGGGTGCCGTAGCGCACGTCCAGGAACCCCTTGAGAGCCCCAAAGGCGATTTCGCCATCGGACTTGCCCTGGAAGGTGAGATGCGCCTCCTCGACAAGATCGAGGAAGTCGCTATCCCAGACGTCCATCTCGACGATGCGCCAGCGGCCTGCAAAGGCCTTGGCGAGACCGGGCACCTTGGCCATCAGCCGGTCTCCGCGATCAGCTTGGGCAGCCGCACCAGATTGTAGGCGGTGGCAGCGAAGGTAAAGGCCCATGCGACCCGATCACGGCCACGGAAGCGGGTCTTCTCTTGCCCCGCGATCGTCTTGATCCAGCCGAATGCCTCCTCGATCCGCTTGCGGATGCGCTGGCTGACCGCATAGCCGCCGTGCCGGGTTGTTCGCCCGTCAATCGTAGAGCGGCGGCCGCTGGTGTTCTGTGTCACATGCGGCGTCACGTTCATCGAGCGCAGTTCGTTGACGAAGTCTTCCACGTCGTAGGCTTTGTCGGCGCCAAGCGTGATCGCTGTCGGCCGGTCAGCACGAGGCTCGATCATGTGCAGCGCGGCCACCCGCTCGGCATGCCCATCGGCCTGCGTCAGGCAGGCATCGACCAGCAGACCGTGGCGGTTCTCCATCAGCCCGTGCCCGATGAAGCACAGCTTCGTCTCCTTGCCTTTGCCCTTGCGATACAGCCTGGCGTCTGGATCGGTGGTCGAAGCATGGGTGTCATTCGAGCGTTTCTGGCCGTGGAAGTCCGCATCAGCATTGCGGCCGCCTTGCGCCGGCGGCTCGCCGGAGCCGTCCTTCGGCTTGACACTCTTCATCGAGGCCCAGGCCTCGATCAGCGTGCCATCGACCGAGAAGTGATCACTCGACAGCAGCTTCTTCACCCTGGGCTGCGCCAGCACCGCCGCCAGGAACTTCGCCGCGATGTCGCCTTCCAGCAGCCGGTCGCGGTTCTTCGAGAACACCGAATGGTCCCAGGCTGCGTCATCGACGCCGATGCCGACGAACCAGCGGAACAGCAGGTCGTATTCCAGCCGCTCCATCAGAAGCCGCTCCGAGCGGATCGAATAAAACGCCTGCAACAGCATCGCCCGCAGCAGCTTCTCCGGCGGGATCGACGGCCTCCCAATCGGCGAATAGAGCGCGGCAAACTCGCGCTCCAGCTCTGACAGCGCCTCGTTCACAATCCTCCGGATCGCTCGCAGCGGATGATCACGCCGTACCCGTGCCTCCAGGTCGACGTAGCTGAACAACTCGCCCGTTCGATTATCGCCACCGCGCACGCCCCGTCTCCGAATCTCGTCGGAGCCAATGAATCACGCTCGCCGGTTGGCGGCGAGTACCTTTTTCAACAGCCTGCTAGATCGGACGCTGAGCAAAAACGCGGAGCATCGACGCAATTCGTCGCGTCATTTGACGCGACGAAATCGTGTGACCTTGCGAATCCATCAACTATGCGTTGCGTTCCAGCGTGGCCGAGCAGTTATCGGCCGTCGTTGGATAAGGCTTCGTATACGCTGCGTCCAGTGAAGCGTGCAATTGCCGAGGAACTCTCCTTGCGAGCTCCCGCCAAGATATGGATGTGCTGTTTTGCTGCGTATTGACACTTGTTCGACGATCAAAGTGCTTGAATCGACCGTAGCGTCAGGTTGTAGGCAGTGCCAAGCAGGATCTGCCGCCTTTGCAGAAATGTCATGTTGGGGACTACGTCGCGAATGTCACAAGCTTAAACACAATACCTAAATTGGGCTCCGTCCGCTGCAAATGCAGCCAGCCTGCGTTGCGTTTTGATCGTGGCAGCAAGGCCTGACACCCGATGCAACGATGAGTCGGAAGTCCCGCAAATGACGCCGGCCGCTCGTGTCGATGCGGGCGACCTACTTTCCTAAACAGACAATACTTGCGAGGCAAAGAACAATACTGAAGGTTATGCAGCTTAAGAGAGTTCTGTTGAGCCAAAAGCGACGAACGGGTTGGGCTTACCGCGCGCCTCGCCATGCCACCGCCCTTGTTGCGATCGCAGCCACGTGGGTCACGGGATACGCTAGCGCGCGAGAACGAAGATTGGAAGAGATCTTGACGTCTTGCAGACCAGACGTGATGCGATTCTGTGACCGTTTTACGGGGCGTAGCGATATGGACGCGGCCATGTTTTGTCTTAGGGACAATTTCAAAGGCTTGCGTGTCGAATGTCGCCGCGTGATGCCAACCGCGGCGGAGAGAAACGTTGGGCCGAAAAAACGAGGCGTCAACAACGTTCCGATCCTGCATCGAGAGTGAGGCATCGGAGCGGGGGTGTTTCTCCAAAATGCTCGCATTAACTGCCGATCGAGATCCGGAAGGAATCGGTTGATGCCGTTGCGGCGTTCTCAACGAGCGTTTCAGTGGATTCACTTGAACTGATGGGACTGCTTTTGGTTGAGTTCACTGAAGGGCTCAAGACCAGAGGAAATGCGGTCGTCAAGAGCCGTTCAAAGGCGGAAAGCTGCTCAAGCAGACGCTTCTCAACGGCAGCACTCTCCTCGCGAGGCAGTTCCGTCTTAAGCAATCTACGACAGCGCCAGATCTCGTTTCGTACCCATCTGATTTCACTTAATCTATCATCAATCGAAGTCATCACAGATGCAGTTCACTTGGGCATTGAAGGTACAACGCGTACGCGTCAGCACTGCGTAGTCGCTCCGTCGGCATTCATGCCGACGGAGTTGTACCTGTGCGATTCGTCGCCATTGCTTGGCGGATGTGGCGAGCGGTTCGATGTATTCAAGACTGTTATCAACCGATATCACCTTACGCTGGGGGCGTGACCGGAATTTGCTGCGGATTGCTGCGGGTTTTCGGCGCTACGATCGTCCGGGTTGAGGAATTCCTGCGTTCCAGGGGCGATCGATGTTGCCCCCCAGCGGCGTGTGCAGCGTCATTGCACTCTCGCGGTTTCCTTGACTGGTCAGTGTCGTTGGCCGTCGCACCATTACAAGCGTTTCCCAACGAGCATGTCTATGGGTAAGGTGCGCGCGCTCACCAACATCCCGGAAAGGGCATGGCGGCAATGTTTTCTTCCATAGATAAAACGAGCGTTACCGCGATATCCGGGGCGCGCCCCGATAGAACGAAGCGCGGGAGCGAGCGCAGGACCTCACTGGGTGAATGTCACTCGAAATCGTGTCGAACTGAATGGACGCCCCATTGCTAGCCGCTGCGATAGTCGGCTGGGCAACGCCACGCTTCGATACCAATTTAGTAGCTTGAACCCCACGCTGCGTCAGGTTGTAGTCTCGCAAAGACAAACGCAGGCAGGACGGGCGTCGAATGGTTCAGCATGATCGGACAGGGATGGCTTCCTAATTGCCGACATTGTCGCTTGCGGGCCATGGGCAGGACCTTGGGTCCATCGGCGGGGAGGGGGCTGCTGTGCTGGCCGTTGTCAATCGCGCTGCAACAACCGGAGCCGTGATATGTCATGAGGTGATGGAGTGATGCGCGCAGCAGGATGTCTCTGACAACTGCTTTAATCACGTTTCCTCGCTGTGCAGTGAGGGCCCGCCGAGTGAACAGCCGGCCCTCGCAAGAGATGCTTCAACTGCGTAGGCGGTAAACATTCAGCCATAAGCGGTGACTAGTCGCATTGAGCTTGTGGCTGGACAAGGCGCCGCGGTGAAAGCTCGGAAGATCCCATGTCTACTCAAGCCAATCTGACGACGGCGCTAAGCGAGATCGATTGTGCTCGCGACATCGTTGAATTCTCAACTGTGGTGGTTGCGCGCGACAAGCAGCTGCGCAAGGCGGACCATCCGGTCTTTCTGCAAAAGGCTGCGCTTGAGTTTCAGTCTAGATTCCTGCCGAATTTCGAGGAAAGCATCCGTGCCGGGAGATCGTGGGGATATGCCACGACATGCAATGCGGTGAGCCGGAAGGCCGGAGGTCAGGTCGGCCGGGACGTTTGCGAAAGAATAGCTTCTCGCGTGTCGCTGCTTGACCATGCGCTGATTGGAAAAATCGGGATAAGAGCCCTTTCCATATTCGCCGCATCATTCGGTCGGCATTCCAACAGAGCAGAATGTCGCAAAGGGGCGATCAGAATAGCGAAGTTTTGTCGCGAGGAAAGCAGGCCGCTTCAAGAGTTGAACAATCTGAGCCTGGCGGCGCTGATAAACGGCTTCAGCAAATGGCCGGAAGAAGCAGACTTTCGCCAGGCGGCGGTTGCAATTGCGGGCGATGTCATTCGGCGCGCAGGCCGCCATCACCAACTCTCCGACTTTACACAGCAAGGATTGGTGAGCCTGGTCAACGGATTCAGCAAGTGGCCGGATGAGGCGGCTTCGCGCCAAGCAGCAGCCACGCTTGCACTCGAAATTCTGCATCGTTCCGGCAGGCTCTGCGAGTTTCCTCAGCAGGGATTGGCCATCCTGGTGAACGGTTTCAGCAAGTGGCCGGAAGAGCTGGCGTGTGGTCAAGTCACGATTGCGATCGCAGGCGAAGTTCTTCGTCGGGTCGCCCGGTTTCATGAGTTTGGCGAGCAGGATCTGGCAAATTTGGTGAATGGCTTTAGTAAATGGCCGGATGAGGCAGTCTCTCGTCAAGCCACAATCGCGATCGCAAGTGAGCTCCTGCACCGTGCTGACCAACTTCCTCACTATAGCCAACAAGGACTGGCAAACTTGGTGAACGGGTTTTGCAAATGGCCTGAAGATGCGACCTGTCGTAAAGCTGCAATTGCGATCGCTGGTGAGGTACTTTGGCGTGCTGTCCAGCTCCCCGATCTTACCCAACAGGGCCTGGCGAACCTGGTGAACGGCTTCAGCAAGTGGCCGGAAGAGCCGGCGTTTCGCCGAGCAGCCGTCGCACTCGCTCGTGAGGTTCTGCGCCGCGCCACTCAGCTCTACGATTTTTCACAGCAGGGGCTCGCGAACCTAGTGAACGGCTTCAGCAATTGGCCGGAGGAGCTGCCGTGTGGTCAAGTGACCGTTGTGCTCGCGGACGAGGTCCTTCGCCGTGCCGGCCGCAGGACGGGACTCTCAGACTTCACTGCCCAGGATCTCAGGGGCCTGGTGATCGGTTTCAATAGATGGCCGCTGCAGAGCGCCGCTCGCCAAGCCACGATCGCGATCGTCAATGAGGTCCTAGGCCGCGGTATCCGGTTCTTTGACTTTACCAAACCGGAATCGGAGAGTCTGATGGATGGCTTCAATAGGTGGCCGCAAGGCGAAGCAGGGCATGAGGCGATAGCGAAGATCATCGAGGAGCTGCAACTGATACAAAGTGAAGCCACTCAGCTCCGGTCAGGGGAGAAGTGGTCCCACCAAACAAGGCAATCGGCCAAAGAAGCCTCTTCCTAGCGGTGTTCATGCGTAGTATGCGGCGAGGTCACAACACGACAATCCCACGCAGCGACCCTCTTGGGATGCAGTCGGAGGCGTGCACAGCCACAGAATTGAGTAAACAATCGGAAGGACGTAGTTGTTGATCCAGGCTGAGAAGGATGTCGTCGAGCAGATGCTCTCATCATTGGCGATCAGCTTGTTGCAGAATCGTGTTGCGCCCTCCTACGAACAGGTGATGCATCATTTCGGATTAGCCTGCGAAAGAGCGGGGCTGATCGCGACGGAAGAGGTGGCAGTTCGGATATTGAAGCGCGTTTCAAGCGAAATCAACGAGGCGCAGTCGGTGCTCGAGTTTATCGGACGCGGGGCGGATCTAATGCATTGATCTCGAAGTTAAGAAACTTCCATCGAATCAGTGTCAGATGCAGCCGGGCGCGCGTTGTTCGACTGAGAAAGCGCCCCGGCAAGGGCCGAGTCGTCCGCTTTTGCTGGCCGAAACCTGCGGCAGTCTGAACCGATCTGGCAAGATCGATCCTTGCCGCCGATGTCAGAATAGGTGGGGACTCGCCATCTAGGAGGTTATCAGCCAGCCTTTGCCGATTGCGCCGGGGCGTACCGCCTCGCAGTGAAGCGTGAGCGGTGCTACATGGGATCGCGGGCTTTCAAGCTAGCGTCCCAACGTGGCCATCTGAATGAGCAGGGGGCGGTTTGTTGCCTCGGGAGTAGGAGCCGCAACTCGCCGGCTATCAGCGCCGCGCCGCCGAGGCGCCGTAAACAGCGAGCATTTTGCCAAGCTTAAAACTCGGTTGATCCTCGTCTGCTTTTCGTCGGTCCGCTATCTACGCCTAAGCTTCGGGAGAGGCTGATGGCCAGCCGTCCGCCCATTGTTCGTCGCTCTGAAGCCCGTCAGCTTATCGACAGCTACGTCTCGTAGCAGGAACATCTTTACTGGCTGGTCCGGCTTGACGTTCTCAGATCTGGCAAGAGAATTGGATGGTATCCATCAAGGGATTTACCGCCGAGGCTTTGGCTGTGCTGCGGTGAGCTGCAGTTGCTCGCCTGCAGGCCGGCAGGTGTGCGCGCCAGCCGTGGGCGGTGATTGCGCCGTATGACCGCCAGCTTTGTCATCAGCCGATCAGCGCGCCAACCCTGGTGAGGCTGACGGCTTAAAGGTGCGGCTGCGGACGCGCTTGGTTTGGATACGGAGAGACGGCGATGAATACAGAGCAGCTTGGCTCAGGCACTCCTTCGGGAACTTCCGATTCGGAAACCTCCGAGCCGGCATCTCCGGCTGCCACGCAGTGGGGCGAAGCCCTGACGGATGCGCTGGCGTCCGCTGGCGAGGCGTCCAGCTCGCAGCTCGAGGTCTTGTCGACCTGGGCCGCCGAAGGCGGGCAGGGGCAACACGAGGACCGTCGAGAAGCGGTAAGTCGTACGAGGGCTTGGCAGGACAGAGGCGATGTTAATGAGGCCCTAGATTTGTCGTCCCTGTCCCTGACCGGCTTGCCTGCGTCGACCCTGGCCGGGCTGCGTCGCCTGAATGTCGACGACAATCAGCTGAACAGCCTTCCTGGGAACCTTCCGGTCAGTCTCCAGTGGCTCTCTGCCAGCAATAATCGGCTGACCGGCCTGCCCGAGCTTCCAAATGGCCTGCTGCAGCTCGATGTCATCAGCAACGGGCTCACCAACCTGCCCGCACAGCTACCGCCCGGGTTGCTGCGGCTGAGGGTCGATAACAATCAGCTAACCAGTCTGCCTGATCGCCTTCCGGCGACGCTTGAGGAACTGGACGCCAGCGGCAACCGCTTGACCAATCTGCCCGACCTTCCATCCCGGCTCCAGCGCCTCAACGTCGACCACAATCAGCTGACGGACTTGCCCGAGCCTCTTCCGGGCGGGCTCCAATGGCTCAGCGCTAGCCACAACGAACTGACCAGTCTGCCCGAAACGGCGCTTCCCGACCTAATTTGGCTCGGCGCCAGCAACAACCAGCTGACCAGCGTACCCGAGACCCTGCTGACACAGCTAAGCGGTTATTCTAGCGTTAATCTGGAGAATAATCCGCTCCCCGATTTGGTGCAGGCTGGCCTGACGGCAACGATACATGCAGCGGGCTATGCAGGCCCGCAGGTCTTTTTATCGACGGCCGAAGGCGCGCTGGAAGTCCAGCCGCGCTCGCTGCAAGAGGTTGTGGCGCACTGGCTCGAGGCCGAGCCGTCGGTAATGGCCACTTGGCAGCGCTTCGCCCAAGAACCGGGTGCGCAAGACTATGCACGCTTCCTCGACCGGCTCGGGGGTACCGTGAACTATGGCAACGAAGCGTTCCGGCAGGCGGTCGTCGAGGATCTGCGGCAAGCAGCCGTCAGGCCGCGTTTGCGTGAACAGTTTTTCCAACTGGCCTCGGGAGCGAGCGAGCGCTGCGAAGATCGGGTTACCTTGACCTGGAACGGCATGCAGAGCGCACGGCTGAACGCTGACGTTGAAGACGGCGTCTATGACGGCCGGTTAACCGAGCTGCTCCAGCAGGGCCGGGTCCTGTTTCGTCTGGAGGCGCTGGACAGGATCGCACGCGAGACGGTCAATTCCCTTCGTCGTGCCGATCCTGACGCCGACGTCGACGAGATCGAGGTCTACCTTGCCTACCAGACCCAGCTGCGCAACCCGCTGCAGCTGCTGCACATCGCTCCGGATATGCGCTTCTTGAATGTCTCTAACGTGACCGAGGACGATATTGTCAGAGCCGAGGCGTCGGTGCGCAATCAGGAGGCAGCGGAATTTCCGGACTACCTGGCAACGCGCTGGCACCCATGGGAAAGCGTGTTGAGGCGCATCGCACCCGAAGACCATGTTGCAATGGAGAGGCGGCTCGTCGACGCGATGGGCGATGAATTCCAAGCCCGCTTGGATCGGCGACTGGCCGAGAATGGTCTGACGGGCGATGCCGATGCAGAGCGAGTGCTTGGCGCCCAGATTCGCAAAGAGATCGCCCTCGAGATCAAAGGCCCGGTCATGCATCAGGTCCTCGAGAGATTCGGACTTGAGCTTTGAAGCGCCCTCGAGCGGGAGCCGTCGATCCGGCCAGCTGCGCGCAATCTCAGGCGGCTATCGATCCTTATCGAGGAACGAATGGAGAAGTTTCGTCGAGCGAATGAGTTGCCGGCAGGTCTCGGTCGCTAGGTTGTGCGGACGATCAAGAGAAATCGTTCTATCGACTACTCGACCAGGCGAGCACTCTGTCGAATATCACTCGTTCATCTCTGATAGCGAAATGGATAGTGAACCGGTCCCACAGTCGCCCTTGTGCCTCGTAGGCTCTCGATATTCGTTGCGCGAGATCGATAGGACCCTCGCTGCATCACGCTCGACTCCAAATCACGAAGCATGGTGTAGTTTCGCCGGATCCACTGATGCAGTTCGGTGGTCCAGTCCTTTTCGTCGCGCAGATACCCGGTGAAGGAAAAACTCAGCCGATCGATATATCTCTTTAGAAACAACGGGAGCGCGGAAATCCGGAGCACTCGCTCACAATCCATCGCGTCAGGTAGTCCTTCGCGCAGCACGAATTCATTGTGGACGGTGACCAGCGCCGCCGGTGGAATCTGCCGCCGCAGCATTTGATAACCACGGAAGGAATGGCGGTCAGCGCCCGCGACGAAGAGGATGACAGGCGCGACACAGCAGCGTGCTGTTTCCTTGATGAAGCCGATCTCCTCGCACATCTTGAAGAACTCGTCGAAGGCGTGGAAGCCGAGGTCGATCACCTTGGCTACCCGATCGTGTATGATCAGTGGGTCCATCAGTTGCATCTTACCGTAAGTGTCAATTACATCTGCGGTCTCCGTGATGTTGGGGAGATAATCGAGCAATGACGGTTCCTTGAGATTTACATCGAAGGAGAGCGCCGTACCATTTTTCAGCAGCAAGTACTCGCTCACGAGGCGAGCGACGAGAGTTTTGCCGACCTGCGGGCTAGGAGAGCAGATGATGTAGATAGGAGTCGCTAACATAGCCAGCAGATCAATCTCACTTCGTCCCTGGGCTCAACCCGTCGCTCGCCGATAATGCGACTACTTATCGTCGCTCCGAGTCGCTGACTTGGCGCCGGCCAATTCCGTCAAGTTGATGCGATCAAACTCGCTCCAGACATTTGCCAGCCAGTGCCGTACATAGCCGCGCAGAACGAAGGAATTGTTCGCCGGCTCATCGTTCCGGCCCTTGTTTGCGACAAAATCGACGAATGGGACAGAAGCGACTTCGACCTGCTCGTAGGCCATCTCGTTGAGCTTCGGGATGGTCAACTCGGTCGCATGCTTGATGCGGTGAAAATAAGAATTATAGGTCGACTGGTCCCACTGGAAGAATTGAGTATCGTTGATGAAGTTCTTCACCAGATAGTACTTTGCGCCGGCCATGTAGGTCGCGGTCTCGGCGATCTCGTCCAGCGAAGCGATGGATGATCCCAGAATATGGAATACGGCAAAAGTGATCTGGCCGGATCGCGCCGAATCCAAAAAGCCGATGTCGCGCAAGGAGGCCAGTGCTGTGGATAGTAAGCCGGCGCGAGCATCGATAACGGTGACGGATAGCCCTGAGTTCAGGGTATCGAAGATCTTCATCTGGTCCGCCGTCGTCGCCATATCGACGATCTCGGTGATTGCGGGATAGAATCGCTTCAACGTTCCCCGCGGCGACTCCGTGTCGAATGCGCGTGTTTGCACGTTATTGACGTTGAAGTAGTCCAGAAGCGTTCGTGATACGGTCGTCTTGCCGACGCCTCCTTTGTCCGCGCCCACCACAATCACAACCGGCTTCACCATGGAATTCTCCTGAGACACTCGCTATTGCCGCGCGCGACGTGCGCAATCGGCGTGTCTTTGCTTTGGATGCGAACATGGCAGAAAGAAGGGGCTATTGAATCTTCGACGCGGGTGCGGCCCGATTGATGAGGTTTTCCAGTGCCGAGCCATCGGAGCTCTTTGATTGCGACGACGATGCAATTCGATGACAATAACTAATCTCTCGTGATCGCGTTTCACGTGAGGTTTGTGGTGAGCTGAAAGGACAAATTATTCGAGCAGTCGACCATGCGCGCTGATGATCGCGATCACCATCATGCTAATTCAATTTGATCGTTGATCAGCGCAAACAATTCGAGAGTCTCACGTACGTCAGGAAAGTTGGGCTTTGGCGTGGGCATGACCGGGGTGTTCCGCCCCGGTGCTTAAGACGCTTTCGGCGCGTTGGGTCGCACGGCCGTGCTGATCCGGTTGATCGTCAGACATCTAACTCGACAATCATGGCGGCCGTCTCATCCGGCAGGCAACGTGACGAGCGAACACAACAAGAAAACTATCGAGCAGCGGCCTGTTTAAAGCCTCGTTGCACATTCGAATGTCAGAGCGCCGAGCTGAGAGCTCGGCCCGGGACCTCGGCTCTGTGGACCTGTTCGACGGCGGGAAGCGGTATCCGACGGGCCCTTCTGCAGTTGCTTGATCGGCGAGCCTGATGACCATCTCAATTAGGGATCTTCACTTTGGGCATGAGCGTCACCGACCATCCCCCATACTTGCATCTAGCGACACGGAGGTTGGTCGCTCGGAGAGTCGCCCGTTCCGCGACATGTCGAAAGCGATAATTTTCTCGTGCATATAATCAGGTCCGCCACAATGCGGCCGATCAGGTGGCATCCCAGGCGGCGCCGTCGAGGGAACCCGCCGTTATTGTGGGGCTGCCGCTGCCACGATGGGCCGCTGCTGATCATCGTCACAGGTATTCAGGATCGGGCCGCGTGACACCACAGAACATAACGCCAGTTCGCCAGGGTCGCAGTAACTGAGCACACCTGTAAAGCGCAAGGCAGCTAAAAGCACATATTTGCTAGCAAATCGGGTAAGGAGCGGAAACAAGAAGCGTCGACTTCATAGCTCCTGCTTCTCTGCCCCGGAGTCCGCCGACAGGAGCAAACTCTAGCTCTGCGAAGGCCCCAGGGCCAAGAATTCCGCTTGGGCCAGCAGTGAGAGATTAGCAACGATCGGCAAGCGGTTAATGTGTGATTACGCCGCTAGTGCGAGAATTTGAGCGCAATTTTTTTGCTCCGCCGCAGCAAACTGCCGGTTCTTTACCGGAGGACGTGGAGAGCGAGTCTCGTGCCTGCGGCGCTGAGGTTGCCTGAGAGTTAATTGGGTTTCCTCGGTAAAGCGGGTGATGGTGTGGCGCCTAGCTGCTCGGCGTGTGACGGGGTCGTCGTGGCGGAGGGAACAGGTGCCGACTCGGCCGCGACCGGTGGGGAGCGGCCGACGATAACGGTGAGCAGACCCTGGCCCCACAGCCGCTGCGCGACCTTCCTGGCGTCTTCCAACGTCACCGCATCGACGATGGTATTGTAGTTTTCGATATAGTCGATAGGTAGCTTGTCAAGCTGATGCTGCAGCAGCGTTCGCGCTAGCTTTGATGAAGAATTGAGAGCCAGCATCTTCGAGCCCTTCAGGTAAGATTTTGCATCGTCGAGTTCTTGTCGGGTCGGGCCCTCGTCGGCGATACGGCGGACCTGCTTCTCAATCTCTTCAAGCGTCTCGCCGGCACGATTGGCGCGGGTGCCGCTGTTGCCTACGAACACGGCGGAATGATTCATCCAGACCAGCTGCTGACGGACGGAATAGGCCAGCCCGCGCTTTTCGCGAACTTCGCGAAACAGCCGTGACGACAGACCGTCGCCGCCGAGAACGTGGTTGACGATATTGGCGGCCATGAAATCGGGCTTACTGCGGCGGACGCCGGGACCACCGAAAGTCACAGCCGTCTGGGCCACATCGAGCGGAATGAAGACGCGCTGCGGCGGCTTTGCTGCGACGACGTCGCGAATCGGCACCGAGTCCGCCTTGGCCGGCAGGCCGCCAAACGCCTTGTCGAGCAGTCCGCAGAGGACGTCTGGCTGAATGTCACCGACCACAGCGATCTTGAGGGTGTCTTTTGCGATCACGCGCCGGACATAGCCCTTGAGATCGGTGACGCCAATCTTCGGGACGCTCTCGAGCGTGCCTCCGGCTGGCCGAGCATAGGGATGATCGTTAAAGGCGACTTCGAGGAACTTGCGATTGGCGAGCGATGAAGGATTGTTTGAATCATTCCTAAGATTCGCGAGCAGGCTGGCACGGATCCGTTCGACATCGGCCGCGTCGAAACGGGGTAAGGTTAGTGCCATCCGTAAAAGGTCGAAGGCCTCATCCGCGTTTTCCTCGAGCGTGCGTAAGGCACCGCGGAACTGATCGCGCGTCGATCCAAAACTCAGCTCAATGGCGCGACGGTCGAGCCGCTCGTGAAAGCTCTTGGAGTCGAGATCGCCGGAGCCTTCATCGAGCAAGTCAGCGACCATGTGGCCGACGCCGGCTTTGTCGGCGGGGTCCTGTGTCGCGCCGCCGTTGAAAGCGAATTCCATCGCAATAAACGGGACAGTTGCGTCTTTGACGAACCAGGCTTCTACCCCACAGGGCGAGACCAGGCGCTGGATCTTGGCCGCGGCAACGCTCTTGGCGGCGCCGAGCGAATCTGGCGAAACAAGCATTCCAATTGACAATGAAGCTCCGCCGATGAGGACGGAACGCCGTGTAAAGGAACAGGTCATGATCGTTTCTCCGTGTGCTTTGACGTCGCTTTGGTGAGATAGCCGGTCACCGAGCGCTTCTTGTCGAGCCATTTGCGCGAGGCCTCGAGTACCTGCTCCGCCCGTACGGCGCGGATGCTGTCCGACCAGCCTCGGACGTCGTCGATGCTCAATCCGGTCGTCAGTCCGCCGCCATACCAGGTCGCGAGCTCTTCCAAGTTGTCGTGGGCATAGATTGCTTGCGCGATCAGCTGTGTCTTGACCCGCTCGAAATCCTCTGCCTGCGGGGAATTGTGCGCAATATCGGCGACCGTCTCGTCAATGGCGCAGTCGAGCTGCCCGAGCTCGACGCCCGGTTTCGGCGTGGCAGAAATCTCGAATTGCGAGAGATCGATCGCAGTAGCGCTGTAGCGCGTCCAGGCGCTGATCGCGAGCCGCCTGTCGATTACCAGCGCGCGATAGAGATATGAGTTGATGCCACCACCCATCAATTTGCAGAGCACCTCAAGCGCTGGACTCTCCCCGGCGGTCGCGGTGCGAGCCGAGGGTACGAGATAGAGACGGCGCAAGGCTGGCTGCTCGACGCGGGGATCTGCCAACGTCACGGTGCGCGGCGCGGCCGGCGTTGGCTCCTGCGGTCGCAGGCGTTCCGCAGGAATCGATGGCTGCGGGGGAATGCCGCCAAAATTCCTTTCCACCATCGGGCGGACCTCGCTGACCTTGACGTCACCCGCGATGATCAGGATGGCGTTGTTCGGCGCGTAGAAACGCTTGTAGAAAGCGAGCGCGTCTTCGCGGTCGAGATTTTCGATCTCCTGCCGCCAGCCGATCACAGGGTGACCGTAGGGATGGTTGAGGTAGAGCGCCGCCATCATCTGCTCGACAAGCCGCGCATCCGGCCTGTTGGCGACGCGCATATTATATTCCTCCAGCACGACGTCGCGCTCTGACAATACGTCCCGGTCCTTGAGAATAAGACCGGTCATGCGGTCGGCTTCAAATTCCATCATCTTGCCGAGCTGTTCGCGCGGCACGTGCTGGAAATAACTGGTATAGTCCCTTCCCGTGAAGGCGTTCTGATTGCCGCCGACGCGCAGCACGGTCTGGGAGAATTCGTCCGCCTGATGTTTGGTTGTGCCCTTGAACATCAGGTGTTCAAGGAAATGCGCTAGCCCCGATTTGCCCGCCGGCTCATCGGCGGAGCCAACCTTATACCAGATCATCTGAGTCACAACGGGTGCGCGATGATCCGGAATCATCACCACTTGCAGGCCGTTTGGAAGCATGAGGGTAGCCGGTCGATCCGATCTGGCCTTGTCCTCAGCAAAGATGCTCTCCTCCGCAGAAGAGTATAGGTTACGATTGGTGCTATCAGCCGTCCTGTGCTCGACCGCCGGGGAGGTGGGTGTCACTGAATCGATAGCGCCAGTAGCGATGCTCGACGCCATGGCGTTGACGGTACTCCGGTTCTTCATGGCCTTGCCTTCGCTCCATAGAGATCCATGTTTTGTGGCAGATAGACCGACAAAACAGGAGGCTGTACACGGTTTGGCAAGGAGCAAAGGTCGGGCCAAATGCCCGATGTGCGGCACGGGCCGCACGGCGCGCCAACCGGACGCAAGACCGATCCGGCGCGCGTGTTCTGGTCAAAGGTCAACGGCCGGCAGGTCGTGAACACGACATTGCGCAAGAAAGCACACGACAATCTGGCGCAAACCGTAGAATGGCAGCGGGGATAGACAAATTGAACCGCGATATGACTCCGGATCAAATCCCTGTCGCCTGTTGCTGTCTCGTTCTACGCCGGGAGTGGCTTGACGATGTTTCTCATGGTGGCGAGGCGAGAGTTGGCGAGAAGCTCCTTGGAGTACGCTGTGCCGAAGTAGTCGAGGACGAAGGTGCCAGAATAGCGTAGATTATCGCACGCGCGGATGAGGCTATCGAGTATTGCGCCGACTTGCCCAATGCGGTCGCGATAGCGCGCGCGAATGACATTAACAGCGTTCATCGAATGAACCGCCTCGTCGGCAATTATCTCTCGCAGCCAATGATGAAACGTGTTGTTCCCAAGAGCGTCGTAAAACGGCTTTTCTGCCGCGTAGGCGCGGCAAGTGCACATTTCGTCAAACGCAATCATAACTAACAAGGAGAATTCGTCCTTCAGGTAATCGGTAATCGGACCAAAATCATGCGATCGAGCGCCCAACCTCTCGCGAAGATGCTTTTCGGATCCGTTCGCGACAAGTTCAATGATCCGGATGAAGCCATTGGTGTGGCGCTCTTCATCAATCACCCAGGCGCTGAGAAATGCTGCAGCTTCATCGGTCGCGATGAGATTTCTGGCGGCAAGTTCTTGTTTCAAATGCCGGGCGTCATATTCCGTGTATAAATCAGGCCACAATTTATCCCAACGTGCGCGTATGGCTGATGGTTCGGCGCTGAACATCGCAGGTGTAAGAGCGCTGAACAATTCGCTTGGATTCCAGTCCCGTCGAACCGGCGTGATCATCCCTGTCCCCTAGCCGCGAGCGCTTAAGCGAACGTTTTTGTCTTTCCGAACCCTGGCAAATATTAGCTGCATACGAAACGGCCGTCGCCTCTCAGTTTTGGTGGGGCAAGTCCGGGTCGTACTGTTCTCGGCCCATCCAAGGTTGCGGTCAATGGCCAGCGAAAGTTCATCGCGGTGAGAAGCAAGCCAAGAAGAAGTGGAATACGCGCGTTTACCAGCCGACTGGTTTCGTCGTACTGATCGACACGCATAGCATCGTCAGTCTACCATCGGCCGGTTGCTCGGACTGCACGACGCCTTTGCCGTCACTATATTCTGGCGCGGAGTTCGAGCGATGGGACATGCACCAAGCAACGGTCTGTGCGAGAATGCGCGCTGAGCAGGCTCGGAGCATTGAAGCGTTGGCAATGCTCCCCGATCCACCTTCGTCGCTGTTTAGTACGAACTGCCATTGCCCTTATTCCTGTCGCACTCTGCCCTGTCCGGTGTGATACTTATTATGTCCAGAGTCCGACGCTGCGGATCAGGGCTGCGGGAGCGCTGTATCAAGTACATGTTTTTCCTGTTCGTGGACGGCAAGCCCTCACGATCGTTTGTGGCACGTCGCTTGCTCGGTCGAGAAGTGACAATAGTGGCCTCACAATCATGAGATGGTGTGTGGGCGCGTCAATTAGTGATCATGGGAGACATGCGGGAGCGCTGCTCAGGCGTCGTCTCGTCCATATACAACCATACAGGAGATGGCGATGACGAAAGAAACCGGGATCAACGATGACATCGGCATTGCAGCCGGCGCATTTCAGGACTTCACGAAGCGAGCCATCGGAGCGCAAAGCGAGTTTGTGAAAAAGTACTCAGAGGCCTATTGGCACTGGCAGGAGCGCATTCAAATCGAAGCGACGCAGTTGACAGAGTTCTTCAAGCATGTCTCCTCGACGTCTTCAGCGCCCGACCAGATCGGCATTCTTCAGGGGTGGATGAAAGGCGCCAAGCAGCGGTTCACGGAGGATGTTGTCTATTCTATCGAAGCCGCGAAAGCTCTCACGAATGTCGGACTGCAGGCTTAATTTGGTCTCTGCCGGCGCAAGGTGGCGGTGTCATATGCAAGGTAAGTAACGGATGAATTGCAATGTTACTACACGTGGCGATACAATTATCGATCGCATCTCTAATTACTTTTGAGGTTTTGCGGCGGCGTATAGTGCGGCCGATTAAGGGGAGCCTAGTTATCGGCAAGCCGGCCACTCAAGCGTCAAGCTTTTGCACGCTATTGTTCGCTGCGCGCCAAGGCGTCATCCATCCGCGGTTGTGACCCGGCATCCTCGGTCTCCGTCTTACTTTCTAGCGCAAGCGACAGTTTGAGATTGTTGTGCAACATCGCATTTGAGGGTTCTCTTTCGAGAGCTTTGCGGTATAGCCCTTGCGCCTCTTGATGGCGGCCCTTCTGATCGAGGACAACGCCCTTGGCGTTCAGTGTGCGCAGATCGCCGGGAGCCGCCAAGAGGACATTATCGAGAACCTCAAGGGCTTGATCGGGCGATTTGCGGGCCAGCAGGACCCGCGCAAGAGAGATCGCCGCATCGACATTGTTTGGTTGTTGCTTCAACGTATCGCGCAGAGTTTGCTCATCAGCATCCCGACCGAGGCTGTATGGAATTCGTTCGCGCACGCCAGGATCGATCGCCTTGGCGTCAGCTAGGTCTGACGAGGGCGTCTGCCGCGATGAAAGGGCCGACCTATCCGGGTTAGCGCAGCCTGCGAGCAGAACAAGAGCGAGCGAGCTTGAGCACAAGGCTGAGCGAAGGAAGCATGCGCGTCGCCAGAGGCTTATCTCATAGGAATTCATAGGCTATCTCACGACGAGCTGCTGTGCTCTGTTAACTTGCGGCTGGAAGCAGCCCGCCACGCTCCGAGGAAGGAACCCTTTCCTTGGTAGCCGGAAGTTTCACGGACCCAATCGGCTGGACTGTGAACTCCGAGGCGAGATCCTGATAAGACAGAACGGGCAGATCGAGCCCGTTGCGGGTGAGAAAGCCGCGTACGAAGCGCCGGATATCCATCGAGCCGAGAATGACGGGCTGGCTTTGGCTTTGTGCGATGGTCGAATGGATCTGACGGAATTGTGAAAGCAGCTTCTCGCTCTGCCAATCGTCCAGAACGAGATATGGTCCGACAGCGGTTTCGCGCACCGAAACGCGCACTATCTCTTCAGTCTCACGCTCGATGATAAAGGCGGCCACAACGCGGTGGGCATTGGCATAGCGAAAGCAGATCTGCCGCTTCAGGGCGGCACGAACATATTCAGTGAGCAGGACGGCGTTCTGCTCGCGTTCACTCCATTCTGCAAGGGCCTCCAGGAGGAGGCGAGTGTTGCGAATGGGTATCCCCTCGTCGAGCAGACGGCGCAGGACCTCTGCGATCCGAGGAATGGTCGCCGTACGAAGCACTTCCTTCACCAGATCGGCGTACTCCTGCTCCATTCGGGCAAGCAGTTGACGTGTCTCTTGAATGCCTACCAGGCGCTGTGCGTAGCGTGTCAATGTGGAATGGAGACGTAAAGCAAGAATTTCGACCGGACGGTGGTGTCCGATCCCGGCGGCTTTGAGCGCAGCTGCATGGCGTTCTTCGATCCATACGCGAGCCGTCTCCGGATCTTGCCGAAATGGGATGCCGCTTAGTTCAATGTTCGCAATATCATCGTTGAGAACGAGTTGCGTCGGATCGATCACATCCCGTTCAACCGGCACGCTATCGACATCTATCCTGAACTGCGACTTGGACAGGTTCTGGTCAATCCGGGCCGGGATACGCGGAACCGTGATTCCAAGGTCTGCCGATACCGACGTGGAAACGCGCGCGATGCTTTGTTCCAACTCGTCTTTGTCGATTGAATGTGTCAGGTTCGGCGCAAGGAATAACGCAATCGGAAGTGCTTCCGCATGAGCGGCTTGCTTCTGTGCCTGTGCCTGTGCTGGAGCCGGTGCCGAAGCAGTGACGTTTGCGCCTGTCTTCGCGGCAGGCTCGTCGCCTTTCGCGCCGACCTTGACATAGCTTGCGGCAGCGAAGAGGACGGCCAAGATGACGAACGGGGGCAAGGGGAAGCCAGGAACGAATCCCATTAACAATAAGACGCAGGCCGCCAGCCGAAGCGCTTGTGTGCTCGCCGTAAGTTGGCTGACAATATCGGCCCCAAGCTTGAGCTTGGAAGGCCCGTTGACCCGTGTGACGATGGTCGCGGCCGTAATCGACAGCAACAGTGCGGGAATCTGTGAAATGAGCGCATCACCTATCGTCAGCAGCGTATAGTGATGCATCGCGGCATCGAGCGACATATCCTTGGAGAGCAGGCCGATGCTGATTCCGCCCAGCATATTGATGCAGATGACGATCAACCCGGCGATCGCGTCGCCTTTCACGAATTTCATGGCGCCATCCATTGCACCATGAAGTTGGCTTTCTTGCTCAAGTGCCGCGCGCCGGCGACGTGCTTCGTGTTGATCGATATGGTTGTTGCGCAGCTCCGCATCGATCGCCATCTGCTTGCCCGGAAGTGCATCGAGCGTGAATCGCGCTGACACCTCTGCGACGCGCTCGGCGCCTTTGGCAAGGACCATGAACTGCACCATGGTCACGATCAGGAATATGACGATTCCGACAGCGATATTCCCCGAAATGACGAAGTCGCCAAAGGTGCGGATGATGCTGCCGGCGTCGCCCTCCGCAAGAATCAGGCGTGTTGTTGCGATGGTCAGCGCCAGACGAAAAACCGTCGAAATCAGAATGACGCCCGGCAGCGACGAAAAATCAAGCGGCGTGCTGAGATAGAGGGCAACCATCAGCAGCAATATGGCAAAGCCGAGGTTGAAGCCGATAAGCATGTCAATCACGATGATCGGGATCGGCATGATCATCATGCCGATCGCCAGAAGCAGCATCAGTGCGACCATGATATCCGGATGGGCCGGTGCGCGGGCGACGAGATTTCGTAGGTGACTGGCCATGCAAAGCCTTATTGTTTGACCGGAGCCGGGTTGCCCCGCAAGGAAACATAGCGCTTGAAGGTGGCCTGCGCCTCGGCCATGCGGCCAGCCTGACGCAGAGCATGGCTGCGCAGCAGCAGCAATGGCAGACGCGACGATGGCTGATCATCAAGCATGTCCAGCCTGTCCAATACCGATAGCGCTTCCTCGCCGAGGCGCTCCGAGATGAGGGCATAGGCGAGGATGCGAAGCAGCTCGACGTCTTGAGAATGTTCGTGAACGACGAGCCGCAAGAGCGCCAGACTGTGTGCGCTCTGCCCGCACGCAAGGTGGACATAGGAAAGCGTGCAGAGCAAATCGCGCTCGGGCCCAGAGATCGGAACTGCCCGATCGGCTTTGGAAACATTCGACGACCGGGTAGGTGTGAAGTGCTGCACTTCGTGCGGATCTGGCATTGCTAGCCTTGGATCAAGCTGTTGTGATTCTGCCGGAGCAGGATTAAACGCCGCAGCTCCAGCCGCAGAAGCGCAGCCCCTTCGCCTGCCACCGAGCCCTCTGGCGCGGCTGACAGCGCATCGGCCAGACGCTCGAGGAGAAGGCCGTGTTGCTCCGGACGTACTACATGCGAATGACGCAGGCGGGGCGTGACGAAGGAGAGCAGGCTATGCGCGAGATTGGGGCCCTTCAGGCAGGCAAGTTCCGAACTCGTTTCGATCTTACCTGCGTGCTCGGTGGCATCGGTGGGATTGATCCGCGAGATTGGATCGATTGACTTGAGTTCGAGCGCGTTATCGATCGTGCTGGCAGCCAACCGCTCCTGCGCTTCGCGCTGTTGGACAACTGACGTGTGACCCTTGCCGTTTCCATGGACCTTGTCGATGCCGACGCTGCTGGCCTGAGGTGTGGCCGGGGCGATAACAGGTGCATGATGCTCGTTGTTAATTCCCTGAAAGGCGATGCCAGGCTCTACGGACCGCTGCGGCAGCCTAGTCATGAAACGTTCCTTCGTTGGCCGCGGGCTAAAACTCTAATAAGACAAAGCAGCAAGCTGGCCATTGCGTGTCAGCAGCACACGTCCGTCCTCGATCTCCTTTACGGTCCATCCATTGCTCAGGAGTGCACCCGCGAAGTACTTTTGACCAGCAATGACCAGATAAGGGGCGCTTCCGCGCCAAACTGCCTGGACGGCAATTGCGGGGGGCGCCTTCTCCTCCTTGATGGCGACCGCACTGACGAGCGTATAAGCACCATTGCTTTGGACATCGAACCGCTGCTGGACTTCCCGCCATTTAGCGAGCGAGGCAGGCGTAATAGTGCCATCGGCGGTCACAACGCCCGGCCCGGAACTGACTTTGATGCCGAGCAGGCCCGCCGCGTCAACTTCCCCTTGCAGCCGTTGAGCCGCTGCGTCGGTGGCCGGAACATCAGGGGTCGCGAGCGCGATTTTGGGGGCAATGTCCGTGGCGGAGGACGAGGTGCTCAGCGCTGCGGCGCTGTCGAACTGGACAAATCTCGTTGAAAGGGTGCCAACTGCGGCAGAGCTGATGAGGACCAAGGCAAGCGGGATAATCGGTACATGCCAGCGCCCGGTAGAGCCGGCTTGCTGAGTGCCTTCGGTCGAGCAGCGAATGGACATCGCGCCCATATGGATGACGGCAGGAAGAGGGACAACAACGGTCTCATTTGGCGAAATAGGGCCGCGACCCTCGATCGCGACGTCCGCGGCAAGGGCCTCGATCTCGATCGAGCTGATATGCCAGCTGACGCGAAGATGGTGCGGTTCGAGGCCTTGCTCGATGAAGACCAAATCAGCATCGAGGCTGCTGCCAATCAAGCAGGAGCCGCTCCCCGCTTTGCCGGTCAACCCGGAATAACACCCCGACAACACTTCGAATAGCGGGGAAGCTGGTTCATTCACGATCGTCTCCTGAATGAAGAACGAGACCGTACGGCAAAGCCGTACGGTCTGTTGCGACTTCACAGATCATGCGGCCGGCAAAAGCGGGAGGATATAATTTCGTCCCGCTTCATCCGTTACTGCACCCGCTCGTCGGCCACTTTCTTGACGGTCGAGAGTTCTGTCGAGACGACGCGAAGTTCTACATCCCTTTCAGCAGCCTTCGTGCTGCTGGCAGTCAGGGCGGCGAGCTGCCTGTTGAATGCCGCTTCTCCCGCAGCTTCAGCTGCGGCGGAACCCGCGGCTGCAGTAGCAGTACCAGCTGCGCCACCCGCCGTCGAGGAATGAGAAGCACCAACCTTATCAGCCATATTGTCTCTCCTGTTTATTTGAAGATTGCCGCGCCTTGCGGCTCCGATTTTCCTGACGCCGCAACATGCGAGGTCAGGAATCCTCCTCTGTCTCGGCCATGGCGTCGTCGAAACGACCCATTGCACTACTTACAAACTGCATAGCGACGGCGCCGAGAGCGACGTTGAACGCTTGCTGCATAGCAGCGGCTTGCGAGTCAGCGTCTGGACCAGACGCGCCGCCATTTAAGGGAGCGCCTGCACCATGCGATTGGCCATGATCATCGTGCTCGCCAGGCGCCCGAGATCCTTTTTTGCCGCCGCCAGTCGCGTGGAGGTCGGAATCAAGGTGCCCAGCGGCGCTAGAGCTGGAAATGCGCATCGGGTTCTCCTACTTCAAAACTTCGTTCGTGCGGAGGGAGCGGTCGCCGTCACGGCTACTATGGAAGCATTAGCTTTCGACAAGCTGACGAGCCTCAGAAATTCTGTGAGCCGATCTCTTTGATGTTGCCTCTGGACAGGCCGCCTCATATTTCGGCAGTGTGTCGGCGTAAGCTGCAGATCACAGGGTTGGTACAAGACCTCGCCTATGTGGCACTTGATCAGGCAAGCCGTTGTTCATCAAAGCGCAGCGTTGACAAGCGGAATGTAAGCGCCGGACGGATAAAACGGGCTTAAGCTTTGACGTGGCCCATCTCGGGACTCGCCCGGCTTTGGACCCCTCGCAGCTCGTTCGGCAGTTTAGGTACCTCGAACCACGCAGCGATTTGTCTAGATCCTGTCCCGGGCTGCTGCGCCAGGATAAAGTTGCTCATGCGAGTCAGCGATGAAGAGCGATCTTCCATTCCCGCTCGGAGCAGGCCCATAAAAATGGATCACTTTCGTGGACAGCGATCAGGAGGCGCTGGAGACAAGGACCTTGAGCGTCACCTCCATTAATGTGCTCTCGATCCGACGACGTAAACCGGTCAGGCACGCCACTCCACCGGTTCCGTCGCGGCGTGAAGGCATCAACAAGTTTACCGTCCGCGATGGGTGGCGCAATCGGCCCGGCGAAATCTTCGCGGTGGCGCACGCGATGTGAGAACGCCCGTCGGGTGCTCGAGTGCAGCCGACAAATGCGCCGGTTTAGCTAGCGACAAGCACGCTCGTCGGTGTAAGCATCGAATATGCTTGCGCGACCTGCGCGGCGGGGACGACCCTACCGCGCAGGCCGCGCAAGCTGGCCTTTCGTTAGCGCCGCTACGACTAGGCGTAGGCACCTGCAGCTTGCGTGCGCTCGGATTCAATCCGTGCCTTGAGGTTATTCAGATAGTCCTCCGCGTAGGACTGGGCCATCGACACCGGCAGATTGATGCCGGCCGTCGCCGCTTCTTGAATTGCCTGCTTCACCAAGCCTTCTCGAATCGCTATCTTGACCTCGGGGCCGGCGATGCAGCCCACGGCCTGCGCCGCAAGACTCAGCCCGGCTTCCTCCAGCGCCTTCTTCATGTTGCCGCCGCTGATCGCGGTGTGCAGAAGATTTGCAGCTTGCGCTTCGGCCTCGATCACCATTGAAGCAAGATCGGCCAGTTCGCCCAGCCCTGGAATGAAGCCGAGTACACCAACGGCCGTCGCTGTCCAGTCGAGTACCTTCGAGCCTACCTTGAGCACGTCATTAATTGCGTGCATGAGGGCGCCACCGTTCTTCTTGGGAGACTTGATGTCGGGCTGATCTGCCGCGCCAATCATCATGTCTGCGGTAGCCTCCTGTTCGGCCGGCGTTTGAGCGGCATGCGTTTTCAATTGCGGAGCGGCGCGGTTCGCACCAGACATGTTGTTGAAGAACTGGTTGAAATCGTTTCTGCTGATGTTTCCGGAATCGACCGTATGGCCGCCGCCGAAGTCGAAAAACTTGTGGTGGGTTTTGTAACCAGTAATCGCGTTGTTCATCAATCCGAACAGCACAGGATCCGAGAGCAGCTGGGAAGCCGCGCTTCGCACCTCAGGGGAAAGTCTCTTGTCGTCCACCATACTCACGAGCTTTTCCCGGGTCAGATCGCCATTTCCAAAGAAAGCGTCCTGGTTCTTGTTGATCGTGTTTAGTGTGCTCAGCTCGGGTCGAGTGAGACTCATCGATGACGAAGCGACCTGCAGGAAGTCCTCCTTGTGGACCTTATCTATCGAGCCGCCGTACAACTGCTTCCATTGATCCGGGTGGTCGAGAAAATATTGAGCCGCGGCGAGGACCTGTGGGGGGCATTTGCCAATGTCGGCGTTGCCGTCCACGATGCGCCTGAAATCCGCAAGGCTCAAGTTCTTGGGCAGGTTATCGGAATAGCGGTAGAGTTCGCGCAAGGCATCGGTCAGTGTCATGACCGATGGCTCACCGTTCCCGGTACCGTCGGATGGCATGTAGTTCTGCTCGTAGATCCGCGCCCGCTGCTCCTGGAACGCGGCAACTTGAGGGTGATGGTCGGAAAAGCCGCTGAGATCGCCCGCTTTGATCTTGCCGCCACAGCGGCCGTCGCCTTGCGAACCGATCGCATAGAAGAGCTCCGGGTCCTGTTGCAGTGCCTCGATCGCCGCCTTTAGATCCGGCGGTGTCGAGGGATCGTTGGCCAAATCTCCCAGAGACTTCCAATCAAGCGGGCATTTGTCCTTGTGGCGGTTCAGCACAGAGACAATCTGCAGTTCCGCATTAGTCAGCGTGCCACCGTTCCAGGTGATCCTTGAGCTTTGTACGGGCGCTTCCGCAATGATTGGGCTGCCGGCAGCACAGGACGGCTGTGGGTCATCCTGATATGCATCCAATGCTGCCCTTATCTCTGGTGGCAGGATACTCCGCGCCTCCTGCGTGAGTTCCTCAGTCAGTTGCTTGGTTGATTCTGTGGAGGCCGTCACTTGCGATGCTGAATGATCGTTGGTCGTGTCTTTCGAGGAGAGGCTGGCCAGCATCGCCTGAAAGCTGGAAAAGTCCTGCGCCGACGAGGGAGGGGCGGGCATTCCGGAGAAAGCCACAGTTGAGTTGGCGGTTGGCGATAGGTCGACTGACATTACACGTCCTCCGATGTAAGTGTGCACCACAAGACGGTCACCGGCGCGGCCCGAGATCGCGACGAACAGGGAGTGTTGATCGGCAGAGTTCAACAGGTCCTACCACTTGCATCCTGTTGCTCAGTGCGCCTTCAGCGCTCAGTTTCGCGACTATCCATGGGAACGCCGCCGTCTAAATATTCGCCCGTATGGTAAAACGGACAACCTTTCGAGAAGCTGACGGCGCTCAGACGATTTCAGGGTGATTGATGAAGTAGTCTTGCCCGCAAGGGACCTGGACGTATTTCAATGCCGGTGCCAGCTTCGCTTAGTTGCGTTCGCCTGGCCTGGTGCCATGTCAGCGAGTTAAAGCTTTACGTCTGCCTATCGGGAGCATTCGTTGATTTGGTCCAACAATCTCGCAAGAGCTCCGGAACACCTTAAGGTGGGCGCTGATTTCGCAGTAGCCACCCCCGCGCCTGCGCCAGAAAAAGTGCTCGCTCTTCTGAGCTGCTGGCTCTTCTGAGCTGCGCATCCAGCATGGTCGGCTCAGATACCGGTCGTCGACCAAGTCCTCGAAAAACTCCATCGTCAGACGCGTTGAGCGGACCCAACTTGCACTGACAAACATCAAAGCTCGGACGCCCGGCCTAAGTCCTTTTGTTCGTCCTTGGCCGCTGCGCTCTTCGACCCTGCATCGAATCCACGTCGCGGGCTCAATACGAGATAACAGTTGGGTCACGCGGTTACGAAGGGCGGACGCAAACTAGCCGCAAGAGCAGGTTTAACGACTTGGGAGACGAATAAGTTTTCTCCTCGCGGTTCGGCCATGTGCGGCACACCCGCGATGGCGAAAGTTGTTGTCCGCGGGTGCCTGCCTGACATCACATTGCAGTTTCTCAGCATGTCGATCTAAGGAATGTGGCGGCTTGGCGAGTGAGGACCAGTGGTGGCGGCACGTCCGCCGTCGAATGATGGCTCGGCGCGTGACGGCGCGGCTCCAAGCTTCGGCCAAATCCGATGCTAGTTAGTTAGATTCGTCCGCTTCATGCGGTCCCGTCAGTTTCTGCTCAAAGCTCCTTGGATTGACCGCGCATGTCTGCTTATTGCCGGTTGAGGCCCGTGTTACTCCTCACAGCGGGAACGTCTCTCATCCTTAAACGTCGAATTTCATCCGTATGACGAGTCTTTTAGAGCAGTTCAAAGGTTCGCATCAAAAAAAATCGCAAGCTGCGATGTAGGATGCCGCTACCTCCTAGCTCGGACAGCTGTTGCTCGAAGCCTGTGGCGTCGTTGCGATACGCGACGGCTTTGCCGTCTCTGAATGCATCAAAGCTGATCGGATTCAAGATCAGTAGTCGGCTTTGCGCCTTGTGCGCGTCGGATACGTAAAGCACCCGCCCATCGTAGTACCATTGAAAATTATAGAGCTTGATCAAGCGGTCGAGAAATTCTCGCGGTGGGAGTTCCGGTAGCCGCCCGCGAATCCGCCCCTTCACCCCAGTACTTACATTGACCCGGATATTCCGATTGTGACCGAATTCCTGTAGTGCGGTCGCGAGGTCCTGATCCAGAACATGTAACTGTAAGGCGTCGATGGCAGCGTCAGCGGCGCGCCGAGCGTCCTGGCGACGTCAGGCAGGTGAAAACAGGAACACATAGCACTTTCTTCAAGATGCAGCCTCCGAGATCGGATGAGTATACCTGCTATTTTCACGACAGGATCGACACCAAAATTCGTCCCAAGTTGGAGGCCGATGCTTCTTCCTAAATGGAAACCTGCCGCGGTCATCGGGTAACGAACGCTCGTCAGCTTTCGGTCAGCTCGCTTCTCTAAGGTGCTGGCCGATTCGCGCTCACGAATGCTGCCAATCTTATCACGCGACAGAAACGGTTCTTCTCATGTTGCCTGCCGTTGCCTCGACCCGCTCTCAACTCGGCCGAATGTATCTCCAGCGGCTGTTCATCGGTGCGGGACCAGTTTCATGAAAATCTTACGCAGGCGGATGCTCTTGTCCGCTTGCCGCTTCTGCTGTCGCATCGGCGGGTGTAAGACCGACCTGTATACCAAAGTGCGGGCGAGTACGAAGGCACTGTCGTCGACTCGCTTGCAAATGAGATGGGAGGAACTGTGTTGCGGATGGATTTTTCGCGTATTAATCGGTCTAAAGCTATATTCCATAATATTTATGCTTCTGATGATCCGAGGGCATATTTCTCGATCCTCGGAGACCTAGATTATATGATTCCGGACGTGGCTGAGCCGGTTGTGCGCCAAATCCTGGCAGCGAAAGCTTCGGCAACCGGCCTTAAGCCCGTCGTGCTCGACGTTGGATGTTCATACGGCATCAACGCAGCAGTGCATCGCTTTCCGCTGACCTTCGGGGGCTTGCGTCACCGCTACGCCCGGCGTGAGATGAGGGCGATCAGTTCTGAAACACTGGTGAGTCTCGATCGCAATTTTTATGCAGCCTGGCCTGATGTCGGGTTGGCGCGCTTTATCGGCCTCGACGTGTCGGTACAGGCGATCAGCTATGCAAAGAGTGTTGGCCTCTTGGAGCAGGGCATCGTCGCTGACCTTGAAAAGGAGGCGCTATCGACGGATAGCGCGCGCATTCTCCGCTCCGTGGATGTTATCATGTCAACCGGATGCATCGGCTACGTTACCGAGAAGACGTTCAGCGAGATTCTCGATGCGACAGAGAAGCAACCATGGATCATCTCCTTTGTGCTACGAATGTTCCCATTTGAATCGTTGGCCGAAGCGTTTGCAAAGCGTGGTCTTGTGACAGAACGTCTTACCGGCGCGACGTTTATCCAGCGTCGCTTTCGCGATGCTGAAGAGTTTGAAAGTTGTTTGGCCAGCTTGGCGGCCCTTGGCGTGGATGCGACCGGCCTCGAATCAGAAGGGCTGTTGCATGCGGATCTGATCTTGTCTCGCCCAGAGGCGGATGCGCGGGCCACGCCTCTGGAAGACGTTGTCACCGTCGCCAGCGGCAGGGGACGGCCGATTGGACCCCGTTACGTTCATGTTGAAAGCAACGAGGGCTTGCACGTTGCGCTGGAGCCCTGACAGTTAAGGACCACTGTGCAGCGCGCGAGTCTCTTCGGCGCTGGATCAAGACGTCGAAAAACAAGGCCATTCTGGTCGAAGGCGCGCCAGGGCCAATGTTGTTCGCCGACGATGGATAACGATTCGTCCAGATGCCATTTGTCGCGGCGAGCGCTGCGATTCAGATCGGAGAGCGCCTTGCCGAATTCCCTCTCTGCTGACGCGCGGTTTCATAGATCGCATCAATGCGACACGTGGGTCAGAATTTCCTCGACTATGCGCAAGCTTAACGGAAACTGAAAGGCAGCCCAAGGCATCTCTGCAGCAAGAAGTGACAGCGGCGATAGAGTGGTCCGGGCGGTCGGTATGTTTTTGCCTTCTAAATCTTGATCTCTCCAATTGACGAATCCCGGCGCGTAGACCTATCTATAGTCAGTCACGGTCTTCCGTTCCCCACATCTTGTAGGGTGGAAGCTAAGAGGGAACCCGGTGCGCCAAAACGGCAACTCCGGGGCTGCCCCCGCAACTGTAAGCGGCGAGCGGTTGTCATCATGGTCACTGGCGCGACACAGCGCCGGGAAGGCCGATGGCCGCAGTGACCCGCGAGCCAGGAGACCTGCCGCGACCGAATGAAAGTCCTCGGGCGGGGTGTCCCGGTGGGTCGCTTGCAGCCGGGGACATTTGCCCGGATTCCTCGCAAGTCGTCCGCGCCGGCCCGCGCCCAACATCGCGGGGTTGCCGATGTCGCCGTCTTACAATTTCGATCAGCAGGGTCATCTCATTGAGCCGCCGCATGTGCAGCCGCGCCCAGCGCAGGCAAGGCCTACCCCGCCTGAGTCGGGTCTTGTCTTGCCATCGCCGGCTCCGCTGCCGCGCCCCCTTGCTCCATCGCCAAGGCGGGCCGATCTCAAGCTCGATCGGACGCGCGACGACCTGTTGACGCCGTTCGGCAAGCTGACGGTGACCGACCGTTACCTGCTCGCCGGCGAATTGCTCCAGGACATGTTCGCGCGGGTGTCTTGCGCCTTCGCGGATGATGTTGCGCATGCCCAACGTCTCTATGATGCGATGTCTCGGCTGTGGTTCATGCCGGCCACACCGGTGCTGTCCAACGGCGGCACCACGCGCGGTCTGCCGATCTCATGCTTCCTTAACTCGGTGTCGGACTCGCTCGAAGGCATCGTCGGCACCTGGAACGAGAATGTCTGGCTTGCCTCTAACGGCGGCGGCATCGGCACCTACTGGGGCAACGTTCGCTCGATCGGCGAGAAGGTGAAGGGCGGCGTTACCTCGGGTATCATCCCGTTCATCCACGTCATGGACGGCCTGACATTGGCGATCAGCCAGGGCTCGTTGCGGCGCGGCTCTGCGGCGGTCTATCTCGATATCCACCATCCCGAGATCGAGGAGTTCCTCGAGATTCGCAAGGCGTCCGGCGACTTCAACCGCAAGAGTCTCAACCTGCACCACGGGATCAACGTTACCGACGCGTTCATGCGTGCCGTGGGCGCCGGCACCGCGTTCGCTCTGCGCAGCCCGAGGACCAACGATGTCATCCGCGAGATCGACGCCCGCCAACTGTGGCAACGCATCCTGGAGAACCGGCTGCAGACCGGCGAGCCTTACTTGTTGTTTATTGACACCGTGAACCGGTCGCTCCCCAAGCACCAGCGCGAGCTCGGCCTCAAGGTCTCTACCTCCAACCTGTGCAGCGAAATTACCCTGCCGACCGGCATCGATCATCGCGGCGAGGAGCGCACCGCGGTGTGCTGCCTGTCGTCGCTCAACCTCGAGACCTGGGATCAGTGGAATGAGAAGCCAGGCTTCATCGAGGACGTCATGCGCTTCCTCGACAACGTGCTGACCCACTTCATCACGGTGGCGCCGGACGGCATGAAGCGTGCCCGCTACGCCGCCTTGCGTGAGCGCTCCGTCGGCCTCGGCGTCATGGGCTTCCATTCGTTCCTGCAGGCCAAGGGCATTCCGATGGAAAGTGTCGTGGCCAAGTCGTTCAATCTGAACATGTTCCGGAAAATCCGTCGCGATGCCGACGCGGCATCCGTGACGCTCGCGCGCGAGCGTGGGCCGTGCCCGGATGCACTGGAACGCGGTGTGATGGCGCGCTTCAGCCATAAGATCGCGATCGCGCCAACCGCCTCGATCAGCATCATCTGCGGCGGGACTAGCGCTTGCGTCGAGCCGATCCCGGCCAACATCTACACCCATAAGACCTTGTCCGGTGCCATCTCGGTGCGTAATCCGCATCTCGCCAAGCTGCTGGCCGCCAAGGGCGCAGATACTTCGGCGACCTGGCAGTCGATCATCGCGCACGAGGGTTCAGTCGCCCATCTCGACACCCTGTCGGAACACGAAAAAGCGGTCTTTCGCACCGCCTTCGAAATCGACCAGCGCTGGATCGTCGAGCTTGCCGCCGACCGCGCCGCGTTCATTTGCCAGAGCCAGTCGATTAACCTCTATCTGCCGGCCGACGTCGATAAGTGGGACCTTCACATGCTGCATTGGACGGCATGGAAGCGCGGGGTGAAGAGCCTCTACTACTGCCGTTCAAAATCGATCTCGCGCGCGGCGTTCGCCGGCAACATCGCTGACGGCGACAACGCGGCGCCGCCGCAGCCGCAGCGGCACACTGACTATGAGGAGTGCCTCGCATGTCAGTGATCGATCTCTCATCCGTCGATCCGCGCACACTGATCGGCAAACGGTGCGTCGGCCTCCTCGACTCGACCGGCAGCTATGACGTCGATCGCTACGCCTGGGCTTACGAGTTCTGGAAGCGCCAGCAGCAGACCCATTGGATGGGCGAGGAGGTGCCGCTTGGTGCCGACCTCAAGGATTGGGCATCGGACCGCGTTACCGACAGTGAGCGCGCGCTGCTCACTCAGATCTTCCGTTTCTTCACCCAATCGGACATCGAAGTCGGCGATAACTATCTTAAGCGCTACATCCCGATCTTCCAGCCGCTCACCGTCCAGATGATGATGGCGGCCTTCACTAATATGGAGACGGTCCACATCGACGCCTATGCGCTGCTGCTCAAAACGCTCGGCATGCCCAAGACCGAGTTCGAGGCATTTCGCGGCTATTCCGAGATGCGTGCCAAGGCGGACTACATGCACGAGTTCGGCGTCGACACAGTAGCCGATGTCGCCAGGACCTTGGCGATGTTCGGCGCCTTCACCGAAGGCATGGCGTTGTTCGCGAGCTTCGCGATGCTGCTCAATTTCCCCCGCCACAACAAGATGAACGGCATGGGACAGATCGTAAGCTGGTCGGTTCGCGACGAGAGCCTGCATTGTGAGGGCATTATCAAGCTGTTTCACGAATGGAACCGAGAAACCGGCGCGGTGACGCGCTCCGTCCGTGACGATATCGTCGACGTCGCCAAAACCATGGTGAAGCTGGAGGAGAATTTCGTCGACCTCGCCTTCGGCCTCGGCAAGATCGAGGGCATGAGGCCTGAGCAGATCCACACTTACGTCCGCTATGTCGCCGACTGGCGACTGACCCAGTTGCGGATTGCCCCGGTCTTCGGCTTCTTCGAAGCCAAGGAGGGCGGGTTCACCCAGCTCAAGGCGCATCCGCTGCCTTGGCTCGTCGAGATTCTCAATGGCGTCGAGCACGCTAATTTCTTCGAGCAGCGCGCCACCGAGTACTCCAAGGCGGCGAGCCGCGGCAGCTGGGACGGCGAAGACGGGGTGTGGGCAGCTTTCGGCCGGACGTAGCCAGACGGAACGGCGCTTTGGAGCGCCCCCGCATTTTCGGACGTTTGCGAAAGTCGGCTCTGCCGCTGCTTGCGGGGCCGCAGCGGACCTTGATCTATGCCGCTCGAAATCATGGTCGCGGGCCTTTGGGATGGACGTGCCAAAGTGGAGGTGTTGAGCACACCTAAGGTGTCCGCCAGTATCGGAGTTCATCAAAAACGCTCCGGCTGGGATGAGCAGAGGCAGCGCGGTATCGGGCAACCGATCGAAGAAAACTGCGCCCGTTGATGTGCCGATGCGCAAATGAACTCAATCCCGGTTTCACGAGGCGCGCGACGTAACCGATGTCCACGCGGTTTGCGCTAAGGCCGCCTGCAATGCGGCTTAAGAAGAATTGGTTGCACGCTAGCCGTCCTTTTGGGAAGGGCGGACGGAAACTGTTTTACGCACCTTAGCCAAAGGGACGCGGAAAAACCTGACTTGAATGCTGCGGGCCGGCGGCTGTGTACGTGACAATCACGCGTGATGGTCAAGGTGGCCGACTCCGCGGCGTCGGTTCATATAAAGTGCAGGGCGGAGAAGGCAAAAGTGAGAAGAGGGCGCACTGGTGATCGTTTGTCTCTCGCCGTGCATCTATCTTGACGTGACCAGGTCTCTGCACTGATCGATTGGGCCTTAAAGTGGGAGCTTGGCAATTTTTCGCCGGCCGGGGGCCGTCACCGACTGCCGTTGCCGTCCGCAATTTCAATCTGTCGGCGCCAGAGACATGGCCCTGCCGAGGCGCGAGCCATGGTTGCTAGTGGGGAGGCCGATCTTCCCCAGAGTCCGCAGGCCGATCTTCAGCCGGCTTCGGGCCAAGGGATCGAGTCCAGCGATGGCGTGAGACGAATGAAGCCCTCTGCTCTGCGTTCGGCTGTGTGGGCACCCCGAGAAGAGTGAAAACCTTTGTGGCGGTCCTTGCTCGGTCTCACTCCGCTGCACTCCAGCATATCGATCTGAGCGCCTGTGGCTGTTTGGCCAATGAAAACCCAGTAATCCTTGGCGAGACGTCCGTCCAACATATGGAACTCGGACAGTTCTGGTGGTGCGGCTTCGGAAGGACCTGGCTGAGACGGTCCGGCTGCAAGGGGCGAGCGTGGGGTCCGGCCTGCAATGGCCCTGCAAGCGATAGCCCGGCATGCGACGGCTAGGCATGCCACGGTCCAGCGAAGGGCCGGCATCCTCATCCTGGCATATCAGATCCTGATCGACACCAGGATGAGCCTCGACCGCCTGCTGGAGAGATACTGCAGGGGACGCGCCGCGTCAGGACAGCATCGTGCGCAAGTCTGCGCCAAGCAGAGATGAATTGAAAATGCGAAGCAGCTTGTGGCGAAGGTCAATGCCTTCTCCATTGGCTCATTGCGAATCCTCTTGACGCTCGTCAGCTTCTCGAAAGCTAACTCTCTTAGCATGAGAGAGCGGATGTCTAGAGGGCGATGCCGCCTATCCATCTTAATGGAGATGCACATCGAACACCCGATGCTCTGCCGGCGGCTCGGAGGGTGCACTCCACACGAGCCTTCGAAACAGTTCTCTGGAGGTCGCAATGCAAATTGCCGCGCGGCGAACAGGATGGAAGTGGAGCGTCGACCATGATGAGAGGGCTACGCCGGGCTCGTGACGCAGGGAGGGCGTAGCCCGACCGGAGTTACGAGCCCGGCGTCGGCGCGATCCACAGCGGACCGCGCCGACTGGTGATCGCGGCCGGCTGGTTATGCAAGTGGTTCTTCCGCCAAGAGGAATCACTCGCGTGCCAGGCCGACACATTACCGATCACCAAATGAGGCTCTACATGAAGTACCGTCAGACCGATAGCCCGCCCGTGGCCGCCGCCAAGGCGTCGTTCAGCACCTCGACCGCTTACCGGATCGAGCAGGATCGACGCCTTCCGTCGCAGAAGAAGGCTCCTCGCGGCCGTCGCCGGCCAGATCCCTTGGCCCGCGTATTTGAGACAGAGATCGTGCCGATGCTGAAGGCCGCCCCCGGTGTGCGGCCGGTCACGATCTTCGAGGAGTTGCTCCGACGCCATCCTGAGCTCGGCGCCGGCATCCGTCGCACGCTGGAGCGCCGGATCCGGGCCTGGCGGGCGATCCACGGCGAGGAGCAGGAGGTCATCTTCCGGCAGACCCACGAACCCGGTCAGCGCGGCCTGTCCGACTTCACCGACATGGGCGAATTGGGTGTCACGATCGCGGGCGTGCCGCTCGACCATCGTCTCTATCACTTCCGGCTGGCCTATTCCGGGTTTGAGCACGCCCATGTCGTGCTCGGCGGTGAGAGCTTCATCGCTCTGGCCGAAGGCCTGCAGAATGCCTTGTGGTCACTCGGTGGAGCGCCACGGGAGCATCGCACCGACAGCCTGTCGGCCGCCTTTTGCAATCTCGACCGCGACGCCAAAGACGATCTGACGCGGCGATACGAAGACCTCTGTGCCCATTACGGCATGCGCCCCTCCCGCAACAATCGTGGCATCGCCCACGAGAACGGGGCGATCGAGAGTTCGCATGGCCATCTCAAGCGGGCGGTCGGCGACGCGCTGTTGCTGCGTGGCACCGCCGACTTCGACGATCTCGCTGCCTATCGTGGCTTCATCGATGAGATCGTCAGCCGCCGCAATGCCCGCAACGCCAAGCGGATCGACAGCGAACGTACCGCACTTCAGGATCTGCCGGACCGCCGCACGTCGGACTATGAAGAGGTGATCGTCCACGTGACATCGTCCGGCGGCTTCACCTTGCGCAAGGTGTTCTACACGGTGCCGTCGCGCTTGATCGGCCATCGGCTGCGGGTGCGCCTGTATGACGATCACCTCGACGTGTTTGTCGGCGGCACGCATCTCCTCACCTTGCCGCGCGGGCGGCCGCATCCCAATGGCAAGCACGATCAGGTCGTCGATTATCGGCACGTGATCCATTCCTTGCGGCGCAAGCCGATGGCGCTCCTCAACCTGGTCTACCGCGACCAGCTGTTCCCCCGGGAAGCTTACCGCCGAGCCTTCGACGTCTTGCGCAAACGCTTACCGGACAAGAAGGCCTGCCGGATCATGGTCGATCTCCTCGCACTCGCCCATGAGCGCGGTTGCGAGGCCGAACTCGCCGATCAGCTCACGGCCGACCTGAACGACGGCCGGCTGCCCGACCTCAACCGGCTACGTACTCACTTCGCCCCGGATCCCGCCCAGATGCCGAACGTCGTGGTGCGCCTCGCACCGCTCGCCACCTATGAATGCCTCATCGGTACTGCCGAGATCGGAGGTGCCGCATGAGCACAACCAACGTAGTCGACACCGCGCGCCTCAATCTGTTGCTCAACGAGCTGCGGCTGCCCGCCATCAAGGTGCTGTGGCCGCAATTTGCCGAGCAGTCCGATAAGGAAGGCTGGCCGGCGGCGCGCTTCCTCGCCACCATTGCAGAGCACGAGATCGCTGAACGCAGCCGTCGCCGCATCGAGCGCCATCTCGTCGAGGCGCGGCTGCCCACCGGAAAGACCTTTGACAGCTTCGACTTCGAAGCCGTACCGATGATCTCCAAGGCGCAAATGACCGCGCTCGCCGCCGGCGACGGCTGGTTGAACAAGGGCGCCAATCTGCTGCTGTTTGGTCCGCCCGGTGGCGGCAAGAGTCACTTGGCAGCAGCAATCGGCTTGGCTCTCATCGAGAACGGATGGCGCGTCCTCTTCACCCGCACCACCGATCTCGTGCAGAAGCTCCAGGTGGCGCGCCGCGAACTCAACCTCGAGGGTGCCATCAACCGCCTCGATCGCTTCGATCTCGTTATCCTTGACGATCTTGCCTATGTCACCAAGGACCAGGCCGAGACCAGTGTGCTGTTCGAGCTCATCAGCGCACGCTACGAGCGACGCTCTTTGCTGATCACCGCCAATCAGCCCTTTGGAGAATGGAACAAGGTCTTTCCGGACCCAGCTATGACCCTCGCGGCGATCGATCGCCTTGTTCACCACGCCACCATCGTCGAGATGAACGTCGAGAGCTATCGCAGGCGGACTGCCCTCGAGCGAAAGCGTGGTCCAGGGCGGCCACCGGAGCACGCGACACAAAAAACGCTCGCTTGATTGACGCTCCGCGACAATCAAAGCAAACAAAACTCTTGCGCGCGACAATCATCGCGGCGATCATCATCGCGCCGCGACACTGACTCGCCATCCTGATCGCCGCGCTCTTCCGCATTGCCTCGCCTTAATTGTTACCGGATCCTAAGCCGTTGCCTCACGTAAATTGCTCCCCTGGACCGGGAACGAGCGAGGGGCGGAGATGGGGTGGCTAAGCATGGCAACGCGGAAGGAACTGACGGCGGCGGCAGGCGTGCGCTATCGGCGGTCGGATCGCGCGAAGAAGGCGCGGATATTGGACGAGTTCGTCGACATCACCGGATTCCATCGGAAGCATGCGATGCGTCTACTTCGAAACCAGGAAGGCGTACATCCGGGCCGACGGGCGCGACGTCGGATATATAATGAAGCAGAACACACCGCACTCGTGCTGCTTTGGGAGGCGTCAGACCGCATCTGCGGGAAGCGACTGAAAGCATTAATGCCCGCGCTGATTGAGGCGATGGAACGGTACGGGCACCTCGACCTTGCCCCTGAGATTCGCACCAAACTTTTGGCGATGAGCGCTGCGACGATCGACCGCGCCTTGGTGCGGGTTCGAGAAAAATTGGGTCGCAAGCGCCGGCGGCACGCGGGGCATTCCCTGCGTCGCAGTATTCCAATACGGACTTCGGCAGATTGGAATGATCCGGCGCCGGGATTCGTCGAGGCCGACCTTGTAGCGCATAGCGGTCCATCTGCGCGCGGCAGCTTCATCCAGACCCTCGTGCTCACCGACATTGCTACCGGCTGGACAGAGTGCGCACCTCTGATCGTGCGCGAACAGACGCTGGTGAGCACGGTGCTGACGGAATTGCGCAAGCAATTGCCTTTTGCGCTGCTCGGCTTCGACACGGACAATGACACCGTGTTCATGAATGAGACGTTGAAGGCCTACTGCGAGGCGGCCAACATTGTCTTCACGCGTTGCCGTCCCTACCGGAAGAATGACCAGGCGTTCGTCGAGCAAAAGAACGGCGCCGTCGTGCGCAGGATGGTCGGCTATCGTAGGTTCGAAGGCCTGGAGGCGGCCAAGCTACTGGCGGAACTCTATCGGTCAGCGCGGCTGTTCGTAAACTTCTTCCAACCTTCGTTCAAACTGTTAGCCAAGCAGCGCGACGGTGCTCGTGTACGTAAGACATACAGCGCGCCGGCAACACCCCACCAGCGCCTGTCAGCGGACGCCCGCACGCCTGATGCGGTCCGCCACCATCTCCAGGAAATCTATACCGCTCTCGATCCGGTCACGTTGTTGCGCGACATCCGCGACGTGCAGGAGCGCCTCGCGGCGCTCGCGGATATCCAACCATCCGCCCATCCTGCTGCGGCATCACAATCGATTGATCGCTTCCTGGCAAGCCTGCGAACGGCCTGGAAGGACGGCGCCACGCGCCCGACGGATCGGCCAATCGTGAAGGCTAAAAGGGGCCGGCGTCGTCCCGATCCGCTTATCCGGGCAACGTCAGATTTGAGAAAATGGTTTGAAGCCGAGCCTTGGCGGACCGGCAGCGAACTGCTCTCGCGCCTGCAGGTGGAATATCCTGGAGACTATCCGAACAAGCTTCTTCGAACCCTTCAACGTCGGTTGAAATCCTGGCGCAGCGAGCAAGCGAATGCGCTGCTGTTTGCTTCAGAAAAAATGCCGCCAGGGCATGAGGTCACAACACCCCAATGACGTGCGAGGTGCCAGCGGAGGAGGCCGGGCGCTCCGAAACCCCGGCCATCTCCGCACCCGGCCTCCTCCTCAACTCAGGCCAGGAGCAAAATAAATGAGGCAACTGATCGCGCCCGGGAGCATCGATATGTGAGGCAATACGTCTTCCGACCCAGATCGTCGCGCTATAGCAAATGGCCTTCGTCGAACTATGGCTCGAGCCAAACTTTCAAAGGAGGAGCAGGATGGATTTCAACTCAATCAGCCCAACGAACACAAGCCCGCAGCCCGATTCACCATCAGCGCCCGCGGGTCCAGCGGGCTTTGAGCACCAGCTGCGCGAGGTCGAAGATAGTGCTCTGCCACCTGCTGCGGGATCTCCCGTGCAGCAGGGCAAAGCCTACTCGCCATATCTGGACGCCCGGCATCCCTATTCGCAATATTTGGAGTCGGGGCATCCCTATTCATCACTGTTGGATCGGGAGGATGATCTATATGCGCCGGCTGCGCCCTCCCCCGGGCCATTGGTGGCCGCCAGAGAAAGCTCTCCACAGCCAGGCTCGCAGCAGCCGATCGCTCAAGCCATCGCGGAACTCCCAGAGTTTGATCCTGATCTAATTTGGCAGAATGTGGAAGCCGGGTCATCGCAGGCTGGACCGTCTCAGGCCGGACCTTCGCAAGCCGGGCCATCCTCGTCCGCCGGGGCTGCGCTGTCGGAGCTCACAAATTTCATTCCCGAGGACGAGCGTTTCATAGCCGACCACTGGGTCTTCTGTCCCCATACGGCCTCGGATGCCCAGATCAACATACTAAGGAGGGCCGGCCTCTTGCCTAGCAATAACTCCCGGACCACAAGTTTCACCATGCTGGGTATGCCCCACACAGCCGAATTTCGACAAGAGGGGTTCGTTCGTATCAAACCGTCGATGGACGCGGGCCTCTGATCTGGACAATTACACGGCGAGCGCCCACTGGGTAAGCATTCCATAGCAGCCCGCGGAGCGCGGACATAGTCCGCCGCCAGCAGACCTTCGCGACGTCGCCAACGGCAGGAGCACCTGGCAACGTCCTTTCTGGCAGGCTGTCGACTATCTTGGCCATCTTGGCCTCCCGCCAAGATGAATATACTAAATCATTAGTTACGCGTCCTTTCAGAAAATTGGTCAGGCATTGGCGGCTCAGCGAAATACCAAGAGTCCACACGGCCTGGCATGCGCGCCACTGAGCCGCTGCTGAAAGCCGATCGCGTCCGTAGGCGGTTCTGGTGAGTCGGGCTCTCGGCTCGTATTCATGCCTGCGGCTCCGACGCAGTTGGTTCGGAAGCTCGTGTCGACCTTTAAGCCCTCGAGCCCCCGTCAAAACTGGCGCTTACCAACTTCCGCTCGCGCCTAGCGTGGCTGGTTGCCCACGTCCGTTGCGGTCGGGAGCAGGCGCCGCCGTCCAGACATCCGCACGCTCATGCTGGGCGCATTAGCGTTCGAAAAGCTGACGATCGGACGGATTTGAGCCAATACAGATCGGATCGACTTCGGCTGAAGGTGTTTTCGCATCGGTTAGTCACTTCTGGCCCGTGCCAGCCTCCCGCACGGTGCCGTCCTGATGCGGCGCGTCGGGCGAATAATGCCCTTCCGGGCGTCCGTCCCGAATAACCACGCTCGAGGAGCCGCGAAACAACATCAAAACCGAATCCCGCGGCGGCCCTTCGGCGGCGGCAGGATTGCGCCGCGCCTGCGCCTCCGCCACAAGGCCCTTCAACGTCTGGTCCACCAGCGCGATGAAGCGTGGCGGGCCCGAAGCCAGGACGAGGCCATCGCCGGGGGCCGGTTTCACGATATAGCGTTCATCGGAGATGTTGAGCGCATCGAGCGCGGTCTTGAACGCATCGAAGCTGATCGGGCTCAACACCATCAGTCGGCTTTGCGCCTCGTGGGCCGCGGATATGTAAAGAACGAGGCCGTCGTAATACCATTGAAGATTGTAAAGGTTGGTCAAACGCTCGAGGAATTCGCGCGGTGGCAGGTCCGGCATTCGTCCGCGAATCCGGCCCTTCACTTCAGTGCTGACATTGACCCTGATATTGAGATTGTTGCCAAACTCCTGCAGCGCGGCAGAAAGGTCCTGGTCCAAAACCGTGTAGCTATAAGGGGCCGACGGCAGCGAGAGGGGGGCGCCAAGCGCGCTGACCATTCCAAGACAGATGAAACCTCCGGCGTAAAGAATTCTCTTCAATACCATCGTGGATCGGACAAACATTCCTGAAGGCCTTCTGAGAATTAAACTTGGAATTTCGGTCCAGCCTGGACGCCAAACGTGATCTTTAGATGACGCAAGGCGGCGCATCCTCGTCAGGTTTTCGTCAGCTCACCGTACTACGATCTTGATCCGTTCAGTGTCAGACAACGCCTGGTTTCATCAACGAGCGCAATGACTCCTTATATGATGTTAGGCGCAACGCCGATCTCACCCAATTCAGCCGACTGTCTTGCCAATGCCTGCTCGCCGGCAGCCGCCGGCGAGCAGGCGCACTTTGAGCAGTCTCTTGCGCAAGCGGCCTCCGACCAGAGTGCCACCTCATCGGTCGCAGATAGAGCCGCAGTCGTTCCGCCGGTATCGGAAGTGCAGCGCACGAACACGCTAGCGAATCCGCCGGGCGATCGCATCCTTCAAGCGCTTTCTACCATGTACCACAGTCATGTCGGTGCTCCGGCGGTCGGTAGTGTGTCGTCTGCGCCGAGCGTCATCCAGCCCGGACCTGCCGCGCAGCCGCTATTGCAGCCGCTCGACATCGGCGCGCATGAGACAGTTAAACCGGTAGCGGCAGATTTCGATTCGATGGTGGTGAATCTGCGGGATGTCTACCGGGACGTCGTTCAGGTGTCCCTTGTCTCTAAGAGCACCAGCGCCGTGAGTTCGTCGCTGAACAAGCTGCTTTCGGCGGGCTGAATGAAGCTGATGCCTGGTGTGATGTGCAGTGCGGGTAGCGGCAGCCGTCAATCGTGGCGACGGCTTCGCGTTTGCCTTGCTCTGCCCCTTCTTGTTCCGTTGCTCGGCTGCAAAGCTGATCTCTACAGTAAGATTCAGGAGCGTGAAGCCAATGAGATGCTAGCGCTTCTTCTTGGCAAGGGTGTCGATGCAGCTCGTGTTGTCGCCAAGGATGGGACCAGCACGATCCAGGTCGAGGAAAGGCAGCTCGCCTATTCGATTGACTTGCTGAATGTTGAGGGGCTGCCGCGCCAATCTTTCAAGAATCTTGGCGAGGTGTTCAAGGGATCGGGCCTCGTTGCTTCCCCGATCGAGGAGCGGGCCCGTTACGTTTATGCCCTCAGCGAAGAATTGTCGCGCACCATTAGCGATATCGACGGCGTCCTTTCCGCCCGGGTCCACGTGGTCCTTCCTAAAAACGATCTGTTGCGGCAAGATGCGACCCCCTCCTCAGCGTCGGTTTTCATCCGGCATGGCTCCAACGCAAAGCTCTCGGCGCTGTTGCCTCAGATCAAGATGCTCGTAGCCAACAGCATCGAAGGGCTGTCCTACGACAAGGTGGCTGTGGTCTTCGTGCCGGTTGAGCGAACTCCGCTTGAGCAGCCAGCGTCGCCGGCAGCCGCTTCAGCTCAACCCGCAAAATCTACTTCAACGCCGTGGCTTGCGCTTGGAGTTGGAGGCACCGGCGCCGTATTCGTCATTGCATCTTATGTGTTGCTCGGTGCGCGTCTTCGTCAGTTCGGGCAATCATCGCGCAAACTGACCATGTTCAGCAGGCGTTCGAATGTGCCCGCCGTTCAGGCTGCTGGTAAAAAGATCATGTCTGATGCGACATAGCCAGGACGCTCATGTCGGTATCAATGTCTCCCGTCGAACCCAATCGTTCGTTCACGCTGGCTTCCGATCGATTGCGTGAGCTTGTTGCCTCGATCCATCCGAGCCGTTCTGCTGCCTGTCTTGATCCGCTGCTGTCGCCGGCCACGTTGCTCCGACTACAGCAGAGTTTTAGGCTGCAGCCAAGACTGGCCGCACTGCTGGTCGGCCACGAAGTCGATGTGGGCGGAGCTGGCTGGAGCGAGGATCCTTTGCTCGGGCATGATCCGCGGCGGGCTGCCATGTTCGCCGGCAGTATCTGGCATGCACGCTCCGTCCTGAAGCTGGTTTCAAAGCACGATCTGTCAATTTTGGTCGAAATGATCGGTGCTGAAGCGCATGCTTTCGCCATCCGGCATTTATCCAGTGCGGTCGCAACAACGCCTATTGCCGATCCGGAGCGCCTGTCGCGACAGATCGAACACGATGGGCATGCCTGTCTTGGCGCCTGGCTCGACAAGGCTCCAGCGCTCGACCGTATCCGCGTGCTTCTACGCCTGCCCGTTGGGACCGCCGCGGACAATCCGGCGGCTGAGCACGGTTGTGCCGCAGGCCCGCTGCTCTCCTTGGTTATGACCCATTTGCGGGCGGAGGCTACCACGATATGACAGTCGACGTCCCAGCATTGCCTGTGACCCCGCAGTTCCGCCCGCTTGGACCTCTGATCCCGGCAGCCGAGCTCAAGATCTGGCATGACGCCCTAGACGCTCGGGCTGCTGCCGGACGGCACCTGCAGCGTGTTCGCAGCTGGGGACGCAAAGCTTATGAGCGGGAACGGGGGCGCGGCCATGCCGAGGGCGTCAAGGCGGGCGCAGAGGAAATGACGCAACTGATTGCGCAGGCTGCGTGTGAACTCGCGCAGCGAAAAGCCGTTCTGGAGCAGCAGTTGCCCGAACTGGTCATTGAGATCGTGCGCGATTTGCTTGGCTCCTTTGATCCGGGAGAGATGCTGGTACGCAGTATTCGTCACGCGATCGAGCAAAAGTACAAGAACACGGAAGTTTGCCTTCACGTATCGCCCTTAAAGGCCGATCTGCTTGCCAGCGAATTCGCAGCCTACAACGGACAGGATGGCCGGCCCAAGGTCAGGATCGAGCTGGATCCGGCGCTCGCGGCGGACCAATGCGTTTTGTGGAGCGAGTTTGGCAATGTCGACCTCGGACTCGCCGCGCAGCTCCGCGCGCTTCGTTTGGGGTTTGGCTTGCCTTCGCACGAAGGTGAGCCATGACCACGCAACGACCGACGCATAATGCTGCGGCTGAAGAAGGGGCAGTCCACGCCGCACTGTCATCCTTGAGATCTTCCGCTAAGCATATCGACACGCGTGCCGTCCGCGGTCGGGTCACGCGGGCGATCGGTACACTGCTCCATGCCGTCCTGCCGGAGGCCAGGGTTGGGGAACTATGCCTCTTGCAGGATCCCCGCAGCGGATGGTCGCTCGAGGCCGAGGTGATCGGTTTGTTGCCGGACGGGGTGTTACTTACGCCGATCGGTGACATGGTCGGCTTGTCCAACCGTGCGGAAGTCGTCACGACCGGGCGAATGCAGGAAGTGCCGGTCGGCCCCGATTTGCTCGGCCGCGTGATCGACAGTTTCGGTCGTCCGCTCGATGGTAAGGGCCCCATAAAGGCTGGCGAAGCGCGTCCGCTGCGTGGTAAGGCGCCTAACCCGATGAAACGGCGCGGTATCGAACAGTCTTTTCCGCTCGGCGTTCGTGTCCTGGATGGGCTCCTGACATGTGGAGAAGGCCAGCGGATCGGAATCTATGGAGACGCCGGTTGCGGCAAGTCGACACTGATGTCGCAGATCGTCAAGGGTGCAGCCGCCGACGTCACGATTGTCGCGTTGATCGGTGAACGCGGCCGAGAGGTGCGTGAATTCATCGAGCGCCATCTTGGCGAAGCGCTCCGCCGCTCGGTTGTCGTTGTGGAGACCTCCGACCGTTCGGCCATGGAGCGGGCGCAGTGCGCCCATATGGCGACGGCGCTGGCCGAATATTTTCGTGATCAGGGGCTGCGCGTCGTTCTGATGATGGATTCCTTGACACGCTTTAGCCGCGCGATGCGCGAAATGGGCCTTGCCGCAGGAGAGCCTCCGACCCGGCGCGGATTTCCGCCCTCCGTCTTTGCGCTGCTGCCGGGCTTGTTGGAGCGGGCCGGCATGGGCGAGCATGGCTCCATCACGGCCTTCTATACCGTGCTTGTCGAAGGTGACGGCATGGGCGACCCAATCGCCGAAGAATCACGCGGCATTCTTGACGGGCACATCATTCTCTCGCGCGCGTTAGCCTCGCGAGAGCATTTTCCGGCAATCGATGTGCTGTCGAGCCGAAGCCGCGTCATGGATGCCATCGTTTCTGTTCAGCATCGCAAGGCCGCTTCCTTGTTCCGTGATCTGCTCTCGCGCTACGCTGAGGCCGAGTTCTTGATCAAGGTCGGCGAATACAAGCAAGGCTCCGATCCGCTGACCGACCGGGCGATCGCCTCGATCGAGGAGTTGCGCACGTTCCTGCGTCAGGGCCAGGACGAAGCATGCAATTTTGAGGAGACGGTGGCATGGATGTCGCGTCTGACCGCATGAACTGTGTTCATGCCTCGAAATTGCGGCTGGTGAAGGACATGCGGGAGCGGAGTGCCCTTCGTGAGCTGTCTAACATGGAAGCCAAGCGCCGCATCGCAGATGAAGCTGTCGCACAGGCTTGCGAGCAGCTTGCAAATGCCGAAAGACACCGCGCAAGTATTGAAGCCGAGCTCTATCGGCAGATGTTATCGGACGATGCGATATCCGTCAGCGAACTCGAGCGCCGCCATCATCTTATCATCGGCCGACTCACAGAGGACATCGCGGCAGCCCAGCAGGTTCTTGACGAGGCGCGCTCCGCTCAAGATCAGGCCGAGACTGCAGTCCTTGAGGCGCGGACGCTTTGGGCCAAACGTTCGGCGGCGTGCCACAAATGGCAAGAGATCGAGCGTGACGTTGAGCGAAGCACCAATGCTCGTGTTGAAGCCGCGACGGAAATCGAAGCCGATGATGAGGTGTTGCTTCGCTACCGCAGAGGCGCGTCCGTCCAAAGGGGAGACGAGCCGAGCTGATGGCCGATACCCCTACCTTAGCGCCAGCGTGCCGTGAGGGGCAGGCGCCGCCTGCGACCCAGAGGCCGGATGGATCGGTGCCATTCAGCCCGCGGCTGACCCTCTCGCATGTTGTGGTCTCGTGGCTCAACGAGATCGCGGTTTTCCGCGGACCTCTGCAAAGCCGTCTCGGCGACAAGCTGCTATCGCTGCGTATAAACCGGCTTGTCTGGCAGGTCGAGCCGACTGAGACATCGATGCTTGATTGCGTCTTTGACGCCGGCGGCGAAATGCTCGTCTTGTCCTTGCCCGTCCCGCTTGCCGAAGCGCTGATTGCGACCGTACAGAACGGCCTGAGCTTACCTTCCGAGCCGACGCGTTCGCTGGTGCTTGAACTGGCGCTAGAGCCGTTGCTCGCTCCATTGGAGCGACTGATGCAGCGGCATTTGCAGCTTCTCCGCACCGATGAAGCGGCGAAATCAGGTCCATACCTGGAATTCGACGTCGCCTATGGTCAGCTCACGAGCAAGGCTCGCCTGGTTTTATTCTCGTCTCTTGACGCTCTGGTTCCGCCAGCGTTCAGCGTCCTGGGCGAACTGCTTGGCCGATTGCCGCGACAGACGCCCAAGCTTCGTTCTGAACTGCCTGTCATTGTCGCAGGCCAGGTTGGCTCGCTCCGCATCACGATCGGCCTTGTTCGTCAGGCACAGCAAGGCGATGCGCTGCTGCCGGACGCTATTCCGCTTGCTCGAGGGCAGGTCATCCTGACTGCGGGCGCATTGTGGGCCCCTGCGGAGATTGCCGGCGACAGGCTGGTCCTGCGGGGGCCATTCCGCTCGCAATCCCACCCCCTGAAAAATGGACACATGACGACACATCCCCAAGCGCAACAGCTCCCCTCCGAGGCCGATATCGACAGTCTCGAGATCACGCTCGTATTCGAATGCGGCCGCTGGCCGATGTCGATTGGAACCTTGCGAAGCATCAACGAAGGCCATGTGTTCGAACTCGGCCGGTCGCTTGAGGGCCCCATCGATATCCTTGCCAACGGGCAGCGTATCGGCCGCGGCGATATCGTGCGGGTCGGCGAGGAACTTGCCGTCAGGTTACGCGGCAGGTTGGCGGTCAATGACTGAGATTCAACCCAGCATCCTGGCGCTTCTTGCGATCACGGTCGGCCTCGGCCTGCTCGCCTTCGCAGTCGTTACAACGACCGCTTTCATAAAGGTCTCCGTTGTGCTCTTCCTGGTGCGCAACGCGCTCGGAACCCAATCGATACCGCCCAACATCGTCCTGTACGGGGCGGCACTGATCCTGACGGTCTTCATCAGTGCGCCGGTGTTTGAGCAGACCTATAACCGCCTGACGGATCCGCAACTCCGCTACCAAACGTTCGATGACTGGGTGACGGCCGCCAAGGAGGGGCAGGAGCCGCTGCGCGCCCATCTGAAGAAGTTCACCAATGAAGAGCAGCGCCGGTTTTTCCTGTCATCGACCGAACATGTCTGGTCGGAGGAGATGCGCGGCAGTGCCACGGCTGATGATTTTGTGATTCTTGTGCCGTCGTTCCTGATCTCGGAGCTCAAGCGCGGCTTCGAAATCGGTTTTCTTCTCTATCTTCCCTTTATCACCATCGACCTGATCGTCACGACGATTTTGATGGCCATGGGGATGTCGATGGTGTCGCCGACGGTGATATCTGTTCCCTTCAAGCTCTTTCTGTTCGTCACCATCGACGGCTGGTCACGTCTCATGCACGGGCTGGTATTAAGCTATACGACGCCCGGAGGTTGATAATGAACGAAGCCAGCATCCTCATGCACCTGAGCCAATCGCTCGTGCTTTTCATGATCTGGGTTCTGCCGCCGCTCCTCGCAGCTCTCATTTCGGGATTGATCATTGGCCTCATCCAGGCGGCAACCCAGCTCCAGGATCAAACCTTGCCCCTGACGGTGAAGCTTCTGGTCGTCGTCGCCGTGCTCGCCGGCTTTTCTCCTGTGCTCAGTGTTCCGCTCATCGAACAAGCCGAGCGCATTTTCAGCGAGTTTCCTGCACTCACCGCAAGATACTAGCGGGACCTGGATGGCTGGCCTGTCACCCACCGATGCGCACGCTCTCGTCCAGGGAGGAATCGAACTTGTCGCGGCAACCGGCCTAAGCGCGGCCCGCGCCTTGGGCATCATGCTTGTGCTTCCTGTTTTTACGCGGCCGCGTATCAGCGGCCTGATTCGGGGCAGCCTGACGATTGCGATCGGATTACCGTGCCTGGCGCAGATCAGGCTGGGCCTGGAGGCGCTAGACCCGAACACGCGTCTGGTCAGCGTCACCATGCTCGGTTTGAAGGAGGTCTTCGTCGGCCTTCTGCTCGGCATCCTGCTCAGCATTCCCCTATGGAGTATCCAGGCAGTCGGCGACATCATCGATACCCAGAGAGGAATCTCGAGCCAGGTCGCGGCGGAAGATCCTGCGACGCACAGCCAGGCGTCAGGAACCGGGCTTTTTCTCGGTGTCACTGCGGTCACGATCTTCGTTCTGGTCGGCGGCCTCCAGACCATGGTGAGCAGTCTTTATGGCAGCTATCTGATCTGGCCCGTGTATCAGTTCCTGCCTGCGGTCACGGCACAAGGGGCAATGGAATGCCTCACCCTTCTCGATCATATCATGCTGACGACGCTATTGGTCGCCGGGCCCGTGCTGGCCCTGCTGCTGTTGATCGACGTGTCGGTCATGATGCTCGGCCGCTTTGCATCGCAGCTCAAGCTGAACGATCTTTCGCCTACGATCAAGAATGTCGCCTTCGGCATCATCATGGTCAGCTACACCGTCTATCTCCTCGAATACGCGGGAGCCGAAATCCTGACGTCGAACAACGTGCTCGAGCATTTCAAGAAGCTCTTGAAATGAGCAGCACGAGCGAGGAGAAAAAGCTTCCTCCGACACCCAAGAAGCTGCGCGATGCACGCAAAAAGGGGCAGAGCGCGCGCAGTTCGGATTTGGTGAGCGGGGTCAGCGCCTGCGCTGGTTTTTCCTGCCTGTGGTGGAGAGCGGGAGCGATCGAAGACAAGTGGCATGAAACGGTCCGGCTGATCGACAAACTGCAGGACCAGCCTTTCACGAGCGCTGTTCCGCAGGCGCTCAGCGGATTATTGGAACTTTCGATTGCAACGGTCGGGCCTTTGCTCGCGGCTGCCGTGGCAGCTGCCCTTCTGGCCAATGTTCTGGCCAATGGCGGCTTCATGTTTGCTTTGGAGCCACTCAAACCGAAACTTGAGAAACTGGATCCCATCAAGGGCTTGACGCGGATCGCATCGAAACGATCGGCCATCGAGCTTGGCAAGACGCTGGTTAAGGTGGTGCTCCTCGGGACGTGCTTTTTCCTCACCGTGACCGCAAGCTGGAAAGCACTGGTGTACTTGCCGGTCTGCGGCATGGGCTGTCTCGGAATTGTCTTCACCGAAGTCAAGCTGCTGGCCGGGATTGCCGCCGGGGCGTTTCTCGTTGGCGGATTGATTGATCTTCTGATCCAGCGCTGGTTGTTCCTGCAGGAGATGCGCATGACCGAAACCGAGGCCAAGCGCGAGAACAAGGAACAACAAGGCAATCCGCAGGTGAAGCGTGAACACCGGCGTCTGCGCCAGGAGTCCGCGAACGAGGCTCCGCTTGGCGTTCATCGCGCCAACCTGATCCTAAGGGGGTCCACAACCCTGGTTGGGTTGAGGTATGTTCGCGGCGAAACCGGTGTGCCTGTCCTGGTCTGCCGTGGCGAGGGCGAAACTGCTTCCAAACTGCTTGGCGAGGCGCGCGCGCTGGTCCTCAAGATTGTGGATGACGACGTCCTGGCGCGACAGCTGCTCGGCACAGCAAAGCTCGGCAACCCGGTTCCTTCGCAATATTTCGAGGCGGTCGCAAAAGCGCTTCACGCTGGCGGGCTGGTCTAGAGTGCTTGCGGGCGAAGCGGGTCCCGATTCGCGTGAAGAAACGCGCCAGACCGAAAATTTAGAGCCCCGTTCCGCAATCAATCGGGACGGAAAAAACGCTGGATCATCTTGACGGTGGCGCTAGGTGGCAGCCCCTCATCGAGGGGGCTGTACGTCACTCGTCGCCGCCGCGGGGGCTTCCGTTGCCCTGTTGCTCGCTCCATCTTCCCCTTTGCTCTTGTTGGGCGGGGCAAAGCTGCCGTGGCTGGCAACAGGAATGGCGGCGCGATCGCCACTACTTATTATGACAGATCGATTGTCCAGCAAGTCGAGCGGATCGTTGACCATGACTGCCAGATTGTTTCTGGTCGAGCAGCCAAGGGTCGGATCGAATGAATTATCGTTTACTGCAGGCCCGACGATGGAAAGCGATGGACAGATAGGAGGATGGGCTTCAAAGGTGATGGCCTCGATCCGCACCCCGAACCGGGCGGGCAGATCGAGCGGGGAGGCAGCAAGGCGGATGTTATAGGGGGCAATGCCCATGGCACGGGCCTCGTGAGCCACTTGTGCAATGAGCCGGGGAGAGCCGGTGACATCGACATGGAGTGCATCCCGCCGGCCGCCACTGGCACTCGCAATGAAGCTCCGCAGCCGATGCCTTTCGGAGCCACGAAGGCTCTGCAGGAACAAGACGCTGCTCTTCTGCTCCACCTGGATCGCTTGCTCAGCCGGCTCGGAACGGACCGAAGCGCTATTTGCGCATCCACCTAATGTTGCCGCCATAACGATCAAATGGCACAGACGTCGCAAGGTCATTTGACGATCCTCATTCGATGATAAAGCCGGCGCTGCCGGTCAATCCTGGTGCGCTGGTGCGGGGCGCATCGCGGTCTTTTGGCGGTCGCGCCAGCGTATTCGTCAAAATGCGGCCCGCGTCCGACGGCGGTGCGATGCGATCGTTCGGCGCACTCATCCGGCTCGGGTTCGATCCGGGCCGCACGATGTAAGGCGTGACAATAATGACAAGCTCGGTTTCGCGCTTTTGAAACGATGAGGAGCGAAACAGCGCGCCGAGGATCGGCACGTCGCCGAGCCAGGGAAATTCGCCGATGTCGTTGTTGAAGTTGCGCCTGATCAGGCCGCCGATTGCAAAGCTCTGACCGCTGGCGAGCTCGACCACGGTGCTGGCCCGCCGCGTCGAGAGGGCAGGGACTTCCATGCCATTGATCTTGACTTGGCCCTCGCTCGACAGCTCGCTGACTTCGGGCTTCACACGGACATTGATCTGATTATTGTTGAGAACCGTCGGAACGAATTCGAGGCTCACGCCGAACTGGCGGAATTGGACCGAAACCTGCCGATTATCCTGCATCACAGGAATGGGGAATTCGCCGCCGGCCAGGAAGCTTGCGGACTCGCCGGACATCGCCGTCAGATTCGGCTCAGCCAGGATCGAGGCGAGGTGTTCGCTGGCGAGCGCGTCGAGAACAGCGCTGAGATTGGTATTGCCGGCGCTGAACCCGATACCGATCGTGCCGCCGCCGCCGGCGGCGCCAGACCCGCCATCTTTGCCGCTGATCAGAAAAGCGCCGTTCGGGCTGGATGCGGTGAAATGGATATTGAGATCCTTGACGGCGCTGCGGGAGACTTCTGCGACCCGTACGCTGAGATTCACCTGCAACGACCCGGCGACCTGGATCTTGTTGACGACCAGTGACCCGGCCCCAAGAAACTGCTCGGTAACTTTCTTGGCGGTCTCGACGACTTCGGCATTGGGCGCCGTACCGCTTAGGATAGCGCCGCGTGGGGTATAGCTCACGTGGATCGGATAGTCGCCAACCTCGGCTCGAAGCGTTGCTCGCAGGTCCTCGATCGGCTGTGTAACGACCACGCGCAGCTCGGCGAGAGCCTCGCCGTTTTCGTTCAGGGCAAAGAGGCTGGTCCGTCCGGATTTCTTGCCAAACACGAAGATCGTCGTGTTCGACGGTGCCTGATAATCCGCAATCGTCGGGTCAGCAACAAAGATGCTGGTCGCCGCAGCGGTCAGATGAACTGTCTTGCCCTGTGAAGAAGTCAGGTTCAGCGTGCCGGAGGTGCCGCCCGGCGCCGCGCGTGGCGGTTCTCCTTTGCCATCCCGCTTGATCTCGGCTGCCGCAGCAGATGAAAACAGCATAGCAAATCCGCACAGGACGTAGCAGAGGCGAGATAAACCGGCAGAGCGCGACGCGCTGGCGACCATCGACGGCTCATCGGTGCCGGCAGCATTGTAAATGACCTTCAAGGGATTGTTGCTTTCGAGTTCGATTTAATCAGGCAGCCGAGGCTGCCTCAATGAGTTCAAGGGTGTAACCGACGCCGCGCGCGGTCTTGATCCTGAGCGTCGCACCCGACTGGCTCAAATGCGTGCGCAGGCGATAGATCCCGACTTCCAGCGCATTGGTCGAGACCTCATCGTCGAACGCGTACAGGCTGTCCTCCAGTGATGCGCGCGGCACGGTGCGGCCGGCACGGTTGAGCAAATGTTCAAGAATGCACACTTCGCGGCGGGCAATCTTCAGTATCCGACCACCGACCGCGACTTGCCTCGCAATGGGGTCGAAGTGCAGATTGCCGAATGTCACGAGCGGCGCCGTCATTTGCGTCGACCGCCGCAGAATGGCCCGCATGCGTGCGATGAGTTCCTCGGTCGATACGGGTTTGGGGAGGAAATCGTCCGCGCCCGCATTGAAGATCGCAATCCGCCGGCCGAGATCGTTGAGACTGCTCATCATAATGGCCGGCATCGAGCGTCCCTCGCGCCGCAGCTGCTTCAGCCAATCCAAGCCGTCTCCATCGGGCAGAACCAATTCGAGCAAAAGAATGTGATAGTTGGCGCAATCCAGCGCGGCCGCCGCCTCATCCAGCGTGCGTGTCACGTCAACTGCGAACCCGCAATAGGGGAGCGCTTCCTTCACAGCACGGGCAAAGTCCGCATGATGATCAACCAGGAGAATTCGCATTTCATCGCCTCTCGTCCATACACGCCAAGACCTTAAGCGCGTCACGGTTGACCAAGAGGTTCGACGAAACTGACAGACGTCCGCCTTGGCGTGAGCGCCAAAGTGCGGCAGCGACGAAGCGGAGCGTGGTGGCGGGCGATCAATCCCGGTGACATACTTATCATGAGATTGAAAAATGCGATGACCCGACGGTGACTGCATACGTCGCCGGCGATGCCGAGCGGGCCCTTTATGCCGGGAAGAGATGCAAAATCATTCACGAGGCCGCAAGCGGTTGCAGCAGATTGGCGGATCTGAGCATTGATCGCAGAGATGTCTGCACGCACTGAGTAGCCGTCTTCGATCGTGATGGCGTTAGAGCGCGCAATCGAAGCCAATACCCAGGAGCGAGCCGATGGATTTGTGGCTGAACAGCCTGGCGAAACCGACATTGTTGGAACTCCCCACCACTTCCACCTTGCCCCGGCCCCGCGGTCAATCTTGCTATGCTGTCGAGCCTGTGGCGTCGCCAAGTCCCGATGAGGCAAGGTGTTCCGCGTGAATGACAATTTCAGGCCACGCATCTGGACGATGCCTCCGGCGCAGCGATGTACGACGAACAGATCGATGTGCCTTCCGACTACTGAGAAAACCGCTCCCTAGCCGGTGATAGACATGCAGGGCGCCAACGATCCCGATGTTTTGCCGCGTCCAATGCTGCGCCCCATCGACAAGTCGTGAATGAGGGGCAGATAGGGGCGCTGCTTGTCGGGGTTAGGACGCCTCTGATCGAGGTCATTGCGCCAGCTGCATCTCATCTTGGATGAGCGGCGGCGGAATGATCGAAGCTCGAGTTTTTGGTTGCGTGGTGCACGGACAGTGCGAGGTAAACAGAGCCTGCTTTCGGCCCGAATGCTAGATCCTGATCCGGCTGCAACAGGGGTCGCACTGATTCCTTCGCGCTGCACGTAAGCGGTGTTGAGAACACGCCGTCGACAGGAGTGATCGATCCGTGTGACCGAGCGAAGTGGTGTGGCGTTGAGTTTGAGAGACGTTCGCAATTCTTGCTACCTGTCGGGAAGTGTTCGCGCGAGCGCGGTTGTGTGTCGCGAGGTTGTCGGAAATCCTACAATCTGACGTTGGGTGAGATTCAAGTGTCTTTAACAATTGGTTACAACGTACCCTCAAACTTGTGCGCGTCTTGAGGCGACAGCGAGGCAGTCTGGACACGGTCACAGCTTTGAGGATCTCTGTCGGTCTTACTTTCTCCAACGTCGTGAGCATCTCGTCTCTCCAAATTCTATGACGCGCAGTCTGACCTGCAACGATGGCATGAGGCAGCCATACTTGCTGCGCGTTAAGGGCGAAGCCGTTGCGCGCGTAAGCGTGCGATTGCCGGATCGCCTCACACGTGGCGATTGGCAGGCTGACTTTGGCTGGCCGCAAGAAGCGTTGATCTGGCGCGTGATCTTCTGGATGCAGACGCGCGATTGCCGAAGTGGAATTGACCGGCAAGGGATTGGACAGAGAATCGATTGTCACACCACATTCCTGAATGCTGCCTCCAAAGATCGCAACCGACTATGGGGGCTTCATGCAGGATCGGCAAAATCAATTGTTTTGATGGAACGCATTCAAAAGGCGGATAGGCGTAGAGCGGCTGCGCGGCTTGCCGTGTTTGATGCGGCGTTTACTGCGCTTGACGGTCTTCAAAACGCGCGTCCCGTATTTCGCCGAAGGCGTTCTCCGGCTCACGACACGGGTTCGGTCTCGGGCACGAACGCGGCGACCGGATCGATGTCAGGCAATAGCCGAAGCCCGCCCGAATGAGTGACGTCAAAGATCAATTTGGAAGGGCAGGTCGAAATGGGCACCACGCGTCGGACCTCAAGTCATCTAGCTGCTGCTCAAAGCTTGCTTGATGCTAGGACCTGTGTGCCGGCGCGTCGGTGTGTGCGCTCAGCTCGTCTGGCTGCCGGTCCACGCGGTGAGGCTGCTTCAGGACGCCGTGAGCCTCAAAGGGAGTATCTGCGGGATTCCGTGGATCAACATTCATTCTTCTTCCATCTCCCCTCGAGTGCCGGCCGTTGGCATGGAGTTTTGCAGGTGCAGCTTTCGAGAAGCTGACGGACCAGGAAGGAAGCCAGTATCCGTTTGAGGGGTGCCGGATGAATTCAGTTCAGTGAGGTGAGCGGTCAGCCAGACAGAAGCCACGCAAAGCGATATATTTGAAGTCGACACTGCTTTGTGCCATCTGGCGTTCCTGTTTTCGACGAGGGCGAGATCGGGTGTCTTGACTGAGCTTGTTCGCCCAGCCACCCATTGTCGGCCATCCCCGCGGGCAGAGAGTCCTACCAGGTCTCAACGTGGACAAGCTGGCAGATGCGGTTGGTCGAAGTCTTCTTTCGGAAATCGCCCGCTTAGGCGCATTTGGGGCCGCTCGGTCATATCGGCCTCCGTTGGATTGGCGCGACCGGTTGCCGTTTGTAGTTCTAGGCGGCTGGCGGTCGATCGAATCGTTCCAGCGATGTCGTACGAGCTCAGGCCACTTTAGTAAACCTGACCTACGAGGTTGTGACGTCGGAATGGCCGTCACAACCACTTGTGCTTGGTCGCGACAGGTTGTTTTTGTCGCAGGGCGCGGCGTGCTTGATGTCTGGAATCCGCCAAACGGCTTGCGAGGACGACGTCTTGCAGCGTGCGATCTTTGGTACTTATCGAGGGAGATGAGCATATGAAGTGTACTGGCAAAGGGCTGACGATCCTGTTGTCCCTGCTTTCGGCCGCAAGCATGAGCACGATGGCGAGAGCCGACGAGCCTTCGCCAAAATACACGGAGGTGCTCAATGCCCTGCAGACCGGAAAGAACGTGAAGCTCATCCTGGACATGAGCCGCTGTGCCAACGCGGAGGGTAGCAAGCCTGCGTCGGCGACGCAGGCCGGTCTGGTCATCAATGCCTTCAGGGTGACGCCCCAGAACGGCATCAGCTTCGCCAATGCGCACCAAACGGTGGACAGCGCGGGACATGCCGTCACCGAGTACATCCGCCATAGCCTCAGCCGCGAAGGCAAGCTCACGGTGCGGGCCTCGAAGCTTGTCGTCGGGACCACCGAACTTGTGCACCAGGGCGAATTCATCTGCGACCTGCCTGATGGCGCGAAGTTCATCTGGTAAGAAGAGCACGGCGCAGGACCCCACTTCGAAGCTGTTTCCTTAACCGCGTGGATGCTTCACCGAGCATGGCACGATAATATAGATCGTGAAGACGGCCGGATTGTCTCTGACCGTCTTTCGTCTGGGCGTCCGAGTTGCACGAAGGTGCGCCAGTTCGCTCAAAGGCGCCATATGAGGGCTGACGATCCTCATCGGATCTTTGTGATCGGAGGATCGCCAGTGCCGGCTATGCTGGTATGATCAGGAGCCAAGGGCCCTCATCAAACCAAAAACCGGGTCGCCAAAGTACGTTCGCATCCTTGTCCGCGACCCTAGTGAGACATTCTTTCCAATCCGAATGGTCCACCGGCCGGTGATGATTCACGTTTGATCGTCGGCCAAGCCATGGTCTTGTAGCGCGTTCGCATCTTGTATCCCGATGGTTCTCGGGTCTGCTCGGCTGAAAGTGCCGTCGCTGCCGAATGCGACGACAACGTGATAGATACATCGCCGACGAGCCCCTTGTTTAGCCAAATAGCGGCCGATGGAAGAGAAGAACGCGGCCTCCAGGTAGGCTTTCGGCTGTGTACGGTTTGGCGCCAGCGCCGAAGGGGCGTCCTCGCGCCATTCGAAAGGTGCGGGTGCATCAAACCCTGGCGCAGGACCGACGTCGATACCCGGGGAAGCCCTCCCCACCGCACGCGTCGCTTCGCCCAGCAAAGCGGGCCGAGGGTGGTGAATGAGTTGAACGTCGTTGGGTCCTCCCGGTCCCAACATGGCCGTGTAGCGTTCGCCGCCGATCTCGTAGTTCATGACCGGATATTCCGCAACAGGCAAGAAGTCCCACTTGCCCAACGTGGATAGCATCATGTCAGGAGCCAGCTGGGTGCGATGCGAGAAGTCCTTGGGAACGGCAAACGACACATCGAACGTATCGCCGACAGCGGGAGACCGCAGATGGATGAGCTGAACATCATTGGGCCCTCGCGGTCCCAACACGCCCGTATAGCCTTCACCGCGAATATCGTAGGTCTTTACCCACTGTGCTGCATCGGGCAACAGACCCCATCGACCCAGCTTGGAGCGCATCATATCCGGCGCAGGCTGGGTGCCGTGGGAGAAGTCCTCGGGAACGGCCAAAGAAGCATCAAAGCTGTCGCTGGCTGGAAAGGACGTCCGCTCAAGTGGTCTGGGCCGCAGCGCCTTGGTCCATCATCCGTCCAAAATAGTTTTCAGGGACGAAATTCGGCCGCGGGCTGGGTCGCCAGGTCACGGCATCGAAAAGCTCTTCCTGGAGGAAACTTTGCACGGGCGATGAAGTCGCCGAGTGCATTCGTTGCCAACCGGTCACGGCATCGAAAAGTTCTTCCTGAGTGAAACTTGGCGCGGGCGATGAAGTCGCTGAACGCATTTGCTGCGAAAGCAATGGTGCATCGAAGCCAGGAGCTGAAAGCTCGCTGCTCTGCTCCGCGGTATCGAAAAGCTCATCCTGGGCCACACTATGTATCGGAGAATGAGGGGCTAAACTTGGCTCGTGCCAAACCTGCAGAGTATTGAAACCATCAGCCGGTAGTGAGGCGTCGCGATCCGCAGCGCTCCCCAAGCGCTGTTCATCGACCGGCCGCATGGGCAAAGGAGAGGGCGGTTGAATGACCTGCCGCGAACTGCCTCCTTCTGCGCCCAAATTACCCCGCCCGACGATCGCGCGATAGTCGCGGAGAGCGTTCAAGGCGGCGATGAGCGTCTTGTCATTTCGAAACAAACGGACTGCGTGGCCGAGCAGTTTGTCATCGCTGAGCTTGGCAATGGACGACGGGCGGAGCGCTACCGCCAACTTCCGCAGCCCGCTCGCATAGCCCCCGGCCTTTTTCTCGCCGATCTGTCGACCAAAACGTGCCTCGGCAGCCTCCCTGATGAGACGCTCATCTTCCCTGGAAGGACGATAATGTGTTCTGAGGGGGAGAGCGTCTGCGTCAGGCTCGCGGTACCGACTGACCATTGACAATGCGGGGCGATCACCTTGTCGTTCGGCAGCAGCTTTCTAGCGTGTCCGAGCAACGCATTGTCATCGAGGCCAGAAATTGATTTGCCATCCTGCTTCAGCGCTTCAGCCAATTTGCGAAGCCGACGATCATAAATACTGACGGTGGTAGGCCTCGGCGGTAAATCTCGCTTGAGAGCAGCGCCGGATGCCGCCTGGATGAGGCGATCGTCCTCCTCGGTGACATCATAAAGCTCTCTATGGGAATATATGGGGTCGGCCCCTGGCGCGTCCAGCAGGTGCTGCTCGAACTCCGCTTGCGGCTGTTGCGGTTGTTCCGCGGCCGCATTGGATGCAGCCGAATCATGATCAGCTTGGTTGATAGTGCTCAATCGGTCCATGATCTCGTCCGCCAGCATAGCTCTGTGGTTCCTCGCTACTGATGTTAACTTTCCAAAACCTGACGTGACTTCCCGTCAGGTAGAGTGAACGAGGTCCGGAAAGTGTCTGCTCCGAGGCGCTGCAGCGCGGATCGCAGACACAAAGAGGGGATTGTGATAAAAGTGGGCGCGGGTTGAGGAGTTGAGCTGCAACAAGGGTATGCCGCTCCATTGATGATCGCCTCCTTATCTCGATTCAGGCGATCGGCGCTATGATGGCGAAGGCCGGTATGGCGTCGGCGAGTTTTCGATCGTCGGAGGCAAGCGCAGGGTGAAATATCGCTTTTTCTTAAATCAGCTAGATAGCCATTGGGGCGGCATCAAATCGTGAATTGTGCGAAATCTTGTCTATTCCTGACGAGCTCTCGTCGAAGTTTCCAGGTCGCAACTTCTGATTTCCGGTCAACCTGCCGTGAGAATAGCTGCGAGAATAGCCGCAACACGAAGCCATTCGTACGCCAACTTGGTCATACGTGTTCGGAGTCCGACACCGCCGGAGACAATCGTCGGGGCGGCAGAACATCAGAGCTGCCGGCAGTCGTTCTCCAAGGAAAATCAGAAGCCGAGCGCTTTGAATTCCGATGGCACGGCCGTTGCTTATTGAGAGGCAATGACAGTCGGCGAAGGCGCAAAGCGCATTCAGACACGTTGGGACAAACCTGCCCGAAACTCTTTAAACCGGTAGGCCCTGTACAGTGCAACAGCAGGCGCACTTGCTCAATAGGGCGTTCCATCGATTGGATGGCAGGACGATGAGGCAAAGCGCGCGCCAGGGAACTGGAGATTTGAATGACTGCCCCCAAAGCCATATCGGCGCGGCGCCAAACGACCGATGTAGACGCTATGATCGCGGATCTGCGGTCATGCGAACACCCGCACGACGTGGAAGTGTGCGGTATGCTCTTGCACATTCTCCCCGGCGTTCTGTCGCCACGCCTAAGTCACGCTCCCGACGCCTTGATATCGAAGTGGCACATCCAATCTGGAGCAACAGTATGGGATTTGGGATGCGGATCAGGCGTCCTGGGGCTGGCGGCACCTCGCGCTGGGGCAGAACACCTGGTGGCTCTCGATATCAATCCGCAAGCCGTTCTCACCACAAAGTTAAACATCGAGCGGTTAGGTCATTCCAAGCAGGCAGAAGCGCGCCTCAGTGACATCTATTCTGCGCTGCAGCCTGAAGAAAAGTTCGACCGTATTTTGTTTGCCGCCCCGTACTGGAACCGAAAAGCAAGGGACGATTTGGAGCGCTCCTGCTTTGACGAAGATCACAGCGCCATGGCCTCAGCTCTCGGCGGAGCGCATAATTGGCTCAACGCCAACGGCCTGATGTATGTCGTCTTTTCTGATCAGGGAGATATTGGGCGCGTCTTGAACTTGATCGATAATAGTAACCTGCGTGTTAGAAATATGCATATTTTCCGACCATCGATTCATGGCGGGCATATCCGGATCATCTGGGAGCTCACGATTCGATGAAGCCTCTTCGGCTCCTGGATCCGCCAAGCGCTGCTGCTGGTCAAACTGCTAAAGTACCGGTTCACGACTCGTTCGGATCGGTAGTTCGATAGCGAAGACCGCCGGCCGAGTTTGATGCGTTGCAGAACGAGTTCGTCGGATGCAAGGCAATCGCAAGTCGCACGGCTTATGGGAGCTCACGGCGCCGGCGCCGCCGTATACCGGTCCTCTCGTGGGTGATTTGCAAGCCGATGTCGTTGTGATTGGCGGTGGATATACTGGACTCTCTGCGGCTATCCGCCTCGCGGAGGGCGGCGTGCGCGTCATTCTGCTGGAGGCATCCGAAATTGGATTCGGTGGTTCCGGGCGCAACGTCGGGCTCGTCAATGCGGGTATGTGGGTCATGCCCGACACGCTCTCAGACACGCTCGGCTCCCCGTTTGGAGAGCGGCTCATCGAATTACTGGGTGGAGGACCGCAGGAGGTTTTTGCACTGATCGAGAGATATGGGATCGACTGTGAAGTTGAGCGCGCGGGGACCCTGCATTGCGCGGTCGGCCGCAGGGGCTTGGAGGAAATCCAGATTCGTGCCGAACAGTGGCAGAAACGCGGCGCTCCGGTCGCGGTGCTTGATGCGAAGGAGACGCGCAGAAAGATTGGCGGTGGCAACTATACCGGCGCGCTGCTCGATACGCGCGCCGGTACAATACAGCCACTGGCCTATGCGCGCGGCTTGGCGCGCGTTGCGCTTGCGGCGGGCGCGAGGATATTCGCGCAGACTGAAGTCCTCACAGTCCACGAAATGGGGTTGCGCTGGAGGGTCGGCACGGCAATGGGATCTGTGTGTGCTGAGTGGGTAATCGTCGCTACCGACGCCTACGGCAAAAGACCTTGGTTGCGGATTCAGCGAGAGCAGATCCGTCTACCTTACTTCAATTTGGCAACGCGGCCCTTACCAGATCGTCTCAGGACCTCAATCTTGCCCGAACGACAAGGGGCATGGGACACCCACGAGGTCCTTTCCTCGTTTCGCTTCGATCAGTCCGGCCGTCTGGTGTTCGGCAGCGTTGGCGCTCTAGAGGGTATCGGCACCTTGGTTCACCGAGCCTGGGCGGTCAGGTCGCTACGTAGGCTGTTTCCGCAGCTCGGCGACGTCGAGTTCGAAGCCGGCTGGTTCGGGATGATCGGGATGACTTCCGACCACCTGCCGCGCTTTCACAAGCTCGACCGTAACCTCGTGTCCTTCGGCGGTTACAACGGGCGCGGGATTGCACCTGGGACCGTCCTCGGCCGGGTGTTGGCGTCCTACGTTCTCGGCCGCCTTGCGGAAGAGGACCTACCACTTCCAGCTGCGCCGGTTGAATATCGGCGGTTTCGTGCCGCCCGTGAGGCCCTCTACAGCGCAGGCTCTCAACTGGTTCACCTCACTGAGGCGCGGCTCTGATCCGCCTCGTGTCAATCGCATATCCGATCCGGCGGTTTCCATCGGTTTGGCCGTTCCCGGCACGTGGCGAGCGAATTGGCATCGGTCGCGTTCTTCAGAGAGAATCTTGACATCCACACTCGTGCAGGCCGGCCGTCACGTCTGTTGGTCGGCATCCATATAACATCCCGACGTCTGCGGGTGAGCAAACTCGCACATCCTGCAGAGCAGAAAGCCATCCATTCCGTTCATGCGATCGGCGATTTCGTGAAAAATTGGGCTTTCGAAGAGATATGCGTATTCGTCGCGCAAAAGATTGCCCAGGACATGACGCCGCTCAAAATCCATCCCGCACAGAGTAACGTCGCCGTTTGGTAGAAGGACATTCCGATGTTGTTGTTTGCCAATACACGTCAAGGGTCCGACGACGGGCTGTCGCGGTTTGATGATATTCGACTCTAGACGTCCTCGGCTGTTACTCAGCGGACGCAAGCGCTGCAGCGCTTTTGCGGGAATGGTGTCGGCGAGGTCCGGATGGACTTTGCCCAGGACAACGAATCGAATCGAGGGAATGTTCGCCTCGACGAGTCGGCGCATGACATTGAGATAGGACTTTCCGACGAGCCGGCTGTTCATATAAGTGCCGTCATCAGGAACGTGGACGATGAAAGCCCTGAACTGCAGCATTTGCAAGCGCCGAATGTCACTCCCGTTCATTCCGACGAGGGTCGTGAAAATTCGGATCTGATGCCCACGTGCGTAAGCATGCTCAACCATCCTGGTGCATTTCGGATGGAGCCAAGGCTCCGAGTAGCCGGCAAAACTGATCTCGGTAGTCCTCGGCACGCGTGCAAGACACCGCTCGAAATCCTGAAGACCTAGGTACTTCGCTTGAGACACGGGTCTTTGCCGATCAGCGAACTTGTCTTGGTGGCAATAAGTACACCGGACGATGCATCCTGCGGTCGTCGTTATCTCCAATACCCGGCGACCAGGATTGGCAGCGCGTAAGTTTTGTAACACCATGGGATATGCCGTCATTCTGTCTGGTCCTTTCAGGCGCCGGAGCAAGAAATTGCGAGAGGGAGCGCAGCGTTCGATGAGCAGCCGCTTGCTTTGCTCCTCACGGATTGCAAATACAGGATATGCAGGTTGGCGAAATGACCTAGACCAAGCTCCTATCTCGTCGCTAACAATGCTCCGAGCTCGGCCACGCCTACCGAAGCCTGGATAGGCCTGGCGTGCCAACTCGGCTCTCTATGCGTTGGCCGTCGCGTAGCACCGCTGGCTGTTACTTACATCTTCGTTCCGAGTCAGCGCCACGCCAGATGCTGGGCTCGGTGTTCTCGCTAGAATGGTCTGCGGAGATGCTTCCGCAGCCGTAGCGATGCGGAACCGGCGCCGGATCCGCCCAAGCGGCACATCCTAAGGCTTTCCGATGGCAGCGCAGGTTCTGAAACATCTTTCTATTTGTCGCGCAAGCGATTGCGCTCGCGAACTGTTTGGGCGCCATCAATGCGATGGACAAGCGGTCGAGCATCGCAAGCTCTTGGCGGCGATAGTTCCTATTCCCGTTAGATGGCAAGTTGCTGGTCAGGATGATGAATGAAGCACGCTTGTTGCCATGTTGAGAACCAAATTGGCCTTTCTCGGCGGAGCGGTGCTAACTGATTTCGTCGACGACGATCAGCGTGGGTCGTGGTCACCGCACGATCCCGCGGCCAATATGCGGCCGCGGGGAGCCGAAAACGTCGTATCTGGCACCTAAAGAAGCTGGAAGGTGGCTCACATTGCGCTGTTCGGTGGCGCGAGCAGCGATCTAGCTGGCATTGGGCGACGCCTGTGTAGCGAGGATTGTTCTCATCAATCCACTGGGGCAAATCGAGTTAGAAAGTCAACGCCATCCTTACCTGCCGGAACTGGTAGGGGTGACTGCCCGCGCTTTAGGATACTCTGTTGGGGCGACGATCCGCTCGCAACAAAACGTCACGGCAGCTCGAAACGATGGATCGCGACCTGTGGATCCGCAAGCTCTCAAGAGAGCAAAATCTGCGGAGGCGATCGTGATAACGCAATTGGTAGACTACAGAACCGACGGCGCGTTTAAGATCCCGCTGAGCAATCTGGACGTAAGCGAAGCCAAGCGCTTTCAAGATGATAGCATATGGGGTTATTTCGAGCGGCTGCGAAGGGAAGATCCCGTTCACTACTGCCAGGATAGCCCCTATGGTCCATATTGGTCCATAACGAAATACCGCGATATCGTAGAGGTAGATACTAATCACAAGATATTCTCGTCGGAGCAAGGCGTCACTATTGTCGACGTGCCTGACAGGCACTGGACGCAGAGTTTCATCAAGATGGGTCCGCCTAAGCATCGCGAGCAGCGTGATACTGTAAGTCCGATAGTCGCGCCGGAAAACTTGACGAAACTCGAGAGCTTGATCCGTCGTCGCGTCAGGACGATTCTGGACGGCTTGCCGCGCAACAATGACTTCAATTGGGTGGATAGGGTCTCCATCGAATTGACGACGCAGATGCTTGCCACGCTATTCGACTTTCCATTTGAGGATCGGCGTCTGCTGACCTATTGGTCGGACGTAGCTGTTGCAATGCCCAGAACTGGCCAGCCGATCGATAGCTGGGACAAGCGAAGTGCGATCTTGTCCGAGTGCCTGGATTATTTCACAGGCCTTTGGAACGAGCGCATCAATGCCGAGCCACGGATGGACCTGATTTCCATGATGGCGCACTCGCCTGCAACTCGACACGTGGAGCCGAGTGAGTTTCTTGGAAATCTGATTCTGCTGATCGTCGGTGGGAATGACACCACGCGCAATTCGATTACCGGCGGCCTCCTGTTCATGAACCAGCACCCCTCCGAGCTGCGAAAGCTACGCGATAATCCGAAACTTGTCTCGAGCGCCGTGTCCGAGATTATTCGTTATCAAACGCCCATCGCACATATGCGCCGCAACGCCGCGGCCGATAGCATCGTCGGTGGGAAACAAGTCAGGAAGGGCGACAAGGTCGTCATGTGGTACATCTCAGGAAACCGCGACGATGAAGTCATCGAGAACGCCGAGCGCTTCGTCATCGACCGCAGGAACGTGCGGCAACATCTTTCGTTCGGATTTGGGATCCATCGCTGCGTTGGTCGACATCTTGCGGAGCTGCAGCTGAAAATCCTCTGGGAGGAGATTTTGAAGGCACGACTGGAAGTCGAGGTTGTCGGCGAACCCGAGCGAATTGCGTCGAACTTTGTGCACGGTTATTCCGCTCTTCCTGTGCGGATTGCAGCCTAGGCTTCGATCCCTCGAATCTGGCGACCGGCCCCGGGGTGCGGCTTGGTCGGCGCGAAACAATCGCTGCATGTTGAGATCCGGTCTGCAATTGGGCAGGCTTTGAGACGCCTGCGAGCAGCGATAAGTAGCGACGCATAATCCACTGGCACCTCCAAGAGGCAAGATCACCGATACCTCCGAGTGTTCATCTGCGGCGCTGACTTGGATAGTTGGAATCAAGGGCCGATGAGCTTGACAGTGAAGATTGTAGCAGTGGCCGCGATTTTCGTTGGAGAAGCGCTTTCGATAATCGCGGAGTTGATTGCCTCAAGGCAGTTTGGCAAGGCCGGCGGGGATGTCACAATGCTCCTGCCGATGTTTGTGCTGATATCCGTCGGTGGCGTCCTGCTCGTCTTCGGATACGCGCTGGGCTACATGCATCTCAAGAATATCTGGATCATTGTCGCGATTTCAGTCGGAGCTATTCTGGTCGTGGAGCCAGTTCTCGCCTTTATACTTTTTCGTGATGTGCCGACGGCCGGTTCGCTGGTCGGGTTGACGCTCGGTGCGCTTGGCACGGTCGTTGCCATTTTTTTATGAGCGTTGCTCAACGGGCTCGGATGGGCGGGAGCTGCGAAGGAGTCCCTCAATATGGGTTCTGCTCGATCCGAAGGTGAATACAGATAATGCGATTTTGATCGAAGATTTAGACCTATTTAAATTGTGTGCGACCGTGGGTGTGCAGGTTCTTGGATTTAAGACTCGTATCTCCTCCTCGATGATGGGACGTACGGCGGCCGAAGGTCTCTCCCCCTCGACAAAGTCGGGGGATGCACCTCGCCGCAATGATCAAGCCGTTTCAAGATGCTGGCATTCTCGTGGCGGCTCTCCGCTATTCGAGATAGCCCGCCAAGTCCGTGCAGACGAACGCGACGCTGGATAGTGTCTTGCCCCGTCGCATCTGCCGCGGCTTGTCAGTATGGATTTTGGCGGGATCACGCCGAAGCAACGTTACGGTGCGGTCATGCACTGCAGCGGATGATCCCCGATTTGATGCGCTCATCCGCTGCATCGCTGCCTGTTGCAGCACTGGCAGCCTCGATGAACCGGAGCCCACGGTGATCCGGCCATTTTCTGTGTAGCCCGGAAAGAGCTGTTCGTCAGCTGCCCGTCAGCCAAGCTGTCTAATCAGACAGGCTGCGCATTCTCGATTCGATCGGAGATTGGATATGACGGGCATTGGCCGAGCTGGCAAATCGCACGTTGAGCCTGCAGAAGCTGATAGCATGTGGGGATCGGGCGGGGAGCCTGGACCGGTCTCCGGAGAAGCCAGGCAATCGTTCGATTCCGTCGTGGAGCGGATGCACTCCAGGTCTCAAGATGGAATGGCGCCGCTCGTCGGCGAGCCGCCGGCTTCGGATGTGGCTGTCCCGACGAGAGACGAGGTCAGAGCAGCGCAGAAAAAAATGCGCGGCCTACTTGTGGCCTTTGTTGGTGCTTCTAAAACGGCGGCCGGCCAAGCGCGGAACCGGTCGGAGGCGCAGGACCTGATTGATCAAGTCGTCAAGGCGGGCTCGGAAGTTCTGGACTATTATGCGAGCTTCCCTCCCGACGTGGCACGCAGCCTTCTTTCCGACGATCAGGCTTGCGGAGTCAGAGTCGAGACTCTTGCTGCGGGGGACCAATGCAACGCCGTGGCTACCTCGATTGTCTACGACCTGGAGGCCGGTAGAGAGAAAGCCGCAGCCGTGCTCGAGCAGCTGCGCAAAGCCAACGCTGCGCCCGCACAGCTAAGCCGAGCGGTGTCGACCGTGGCGAAGCACTACATGGCCTGCATGGAGTGGTGGGGAAAGAAGGCATTGCGCTCGGAACGGATGCAGTCCGTCTGCGTGGCCACCGCCAGCTTGCCGGGGTCCACGCCCGAGATGCTACGCCTGCATACCGGCTGGGCACTTTTTACGAAGTGCACGTATCTGCAATCGCGGATCGCTCTCGCGCGGCTCCTGATCGAATCGCGGGCGAGCACGCTCGAACCAGCGCTGAGTAACGCCCTCATCGGTGAGGACGGGCGGATGCGTCTGCTCGGGACCTTCATCAACGATGTTGTTCCGGCATTCGCGTCGACGGGCGAAGCCGTTCTGTACAACCGCGGAGCGGCGCTCGACGCGGAGCACAGCACCGTTTTGGAAGGGGTCATGGAACGGCTTTCTGAATTTGCGTCGGGGGTGCACGGCATCGTCGCTGGGCTGAGGGATGCTGGAATGGGGGCGGACACTCCATTGGACCTGTTGGACCAGATCGAGGAAGCTGCCTGGGTCACCGCAAACGACGTCACGCGGTTTTTGGCGGTGCAGCCAAAGACACCCGCCGTGATCGAGCCGCCCGCCAACTGGATACCGGAAAATACCGGCGCAGTGTCTGAGGGCCAGGCTGCGCGCAAGAAGGGAAAAAGCAAGCGCACACCGGCGGCAGGTGAGGGGAGTTCGGCGGCCGGTCTACGCGAGGCGCAGGTCGCCAGGCCCGACGCTGCTTCGGCTCCGACAGGTAAGGTCATCGTTCTCTCGGATCTGGGCACCAAGAAGCTTGCGACCCCGGAAGAGGCGGCACGCGCAAAGGAATCATCGTCAACGGCCGGCCAGGAAATGTGGCGTGCTCCGCCCTCCAGGAAAGCGCTGAACGGATTGCTCAATAGATTGGACGAGCTGCTGCAGTTCGATCTTCCAGCGCAGCAAAGCGCCGTCTCGCAAACGCGCCAAATGAAGCCCGAGGATGCCGGCCACATCGTGGATCTCGTCGTTAAGCGCCTTCAGACGCAAGCCGCCGAGATCGAGGCCTGTGTAGCGGCGCTAGAGGAACCTCGCCGACGTGGCCTGCTTACGCCTGCGCAGGTGCCTGAAGTGCACGAAAAAATAGTCCGGCTCAAGGCGATGTGGTCCGAGGTGCAGGGACAGGCAAATTCTTTGAACGCGCGGAAGGCTGCGATCACGATGGATTGCATGAAGACGTACGCCTTTCCGTCGCAGAAGTACCTTGAATACCTGCGGGCGGCCGATGAGTTGACGTCTGCCGATCCGCCGCGTGCGTTGAAGGGGGAGCCAGGCACGCTGTTCGAGATCAAGCTGCAGCCCAGGGCACTGAGCAATGGTGCGATGCCGGATCCGGTGTGGGTGCACATCCATACGAAGAGGCCGGTATATGTCTCGCAATTGGCGACGCTGGATGGCGCCGAGTTCGCTGCTTGCCACGTGAAGTCCAATGAACAGCGCGGCTACAATCGGCTCTGGCAGAATGCTCGAGCTGCAATGGGACACGAAGACGTGTTGATCCACCGCGGCAGGCTTGCGCCGGCGTTCTGCAAGTCCTTGTTCAGCAGAGGTGGCGGCCAGCCATGGTATCCCCGTCTTGAGGCGGAGTTCGGCTCGATGCAACTCGCTCGACACGGGATGTAGTGCGCGTATCTGGCGAGGAAGTGCCGCTTGGGCTGCGCTGAGTAGTGGTTCGGCTGGCTGAAGCCGGTGAATCTCAAGCGATTTCCGAGTGATCGGCGTTCCGCGAGAACGCACACCGTGGGCCGGTTTGACGAATCGAATTGACGATGCACAATAAGGTGGGCCTGTCCGTTTGCTACCCCCGGATGTGGCCACGACGGTCCCAGCATCGGCCTCCATGGCCCCCAGAAGGTGCTGGGACCTGTTCGTTCTGCACTCTCGATCGGGTGAATAGTTCGTTTCTCGCTTGCCGGATTCTCACGTAGGCCGCGCTCTCGTTTGTTCTTTGTCGCGCTGGCCGGGCTATCCCGCTCATTCTGGTTGGTAACCCGTCGAAGTTGAGGCAGAAACGACGGATCGCGCGCAGAGATTGACATGCAGATCTGCGCTGCAAGATCTGTACTCGGCGTCTGCCGCATCGCCTGGACCCGCTCCTCAAAGATTTTCCCACGGTTCGCAAATCGCACCTGATTCAATGGTCGAACGGCTGTTCCATCGTGGTCTCCTGCCGGATTCGGACCAGCCGACGATGACCTGTGAATCCAAGGTCACCGCTACACGGCCGGTTTCGATGGTTCCAATTGCGTTCGTCTTGTTCATAACCCTGCGGAGGACCAAGTGGGGTTGGGGCAGGCCGGGCGAGACTTCGGAGCCTTATTCACGGAGAACCGGCGCTTCGGAACGCCGCTACCACGCCAATGGGCGACACCTGCTCTCATGGATAAGTTGGGCGAAGAAGGTTTCATGCCGACCGCAAACACCCCCAAAACAATCCAGCTTAACGGAAGAACCTACCAAGCCGAGTTGGCCGAAGGAGGGTTCGTTAAGCTTACGCGGGTATGAGACGCAACCCGACTGTGACCGATCGCGCGCTGGGCTAGAACCCTGCGATCGCTTCGGTTGTTGTTGCCGACATAGGCAATTCATCGCTCTGCAGCGAGTTGCTCGCGCCGCCAGTGGGTACGCATCGTCGGACCCCTGGCAGGCAGCGAGACGCCGATCGAGGCGATTGCGGTAAGCTGCGTCGTTGCGCAAGGCCGGCGTCGAGCATCCCTCGACAATGCTTCAACATTGCTCTCAGCTGACGGCAAGACAGTCGCAACCGCGTCGCTCCCTAGGCGATGTGCGAATGACCAGCGCTATCGCCGAGCGAGCGGAATGCAGCACCAGTCTTGCCGATGCGCTCGATCAAGCTCATTTAGCTGGCGGGTGCTGCGGCCGAGCCGGTCCAGCCTCGTCACCAGCACCACGTCGCCGGGGTGGAGGCGCTACCATCAACGTGGTGAGTTGTGGCCGATCGGCGCGGCACCGCTGATCATCTCGCGGTAGATCGCGGTCGCCGGCTGCCTTTAGGAGTTGAACTAGCGGATGAGATGTCGATCCTGGATGCTAACGCGGCATATCCGAGAATGGTCATTTGGTGCTTCTACGTCTGCAGAAGCTATCGCCTCGGTGATAATTCGTTTGGGCCATGATTCTTCTCGTTGGCAGTGAGTACCGTGTGGATTTTGTAAGGGCAGCCGCGATCGGGACCTTCGAGCAAGTCTGAGGTGATGGTTGCAGTCAGTGCCGCCGTCGCTGCGCGACGAAGTCGGCCGCGCGCTCAGCAACAATATCGCCCTCGGTGGCAAGTTCTGGTCAGGAATGCAGTCTCGCTGAATTAGCAGTATGCCGCCGTACTTGAACGGGCCGAAGCCATGCGGTGTAGCCTCTAGCGCAGCCGAACAAACGAATGGAATTTCAGCGATCGCGCAGTCGTCGCATCCGTCATAATGAGTTCGCTTGTGCACTCATCAGGAATGTGACTCACCGCCTCGGGCAGCACGCGTCCAGCCTCCAAGCCGTGCAAGTCATTGGGCCGAGACGATGCAGTTACCGCGTTGTCCGATTGCTCAGATCAATGCGGACCGCTTAGAGGCCGGCGAGAAGCCGACCATAAACGGCTTCTCCGAGCAACTCATAACCGAGCCCGCAAAGATGTCCGAACTCATCCATCCCGTAGATAGGCCTGATCAAGAAAATCAATTTTACCACTTGTGGCAACGTCATATATCCATGAGGACGGCTTGGGGCCGATCTTAAGGGAGCGACTCTGGAATGAAAAAATTGCTGTTTGTGACTGCGAGCGCCGCCGCGCTTGCAACGGCGGCAGTGCCGGCCTGTGTTGCTGAAGCCGCCGCTCAACCCGTCGCTGCCAAGGTGCAGGTCGCCGACACGTCATATCCTCAATGCGCGGACGACCCGTTGAATGGTATCTGCGATCTGTTTTTTTGTTTGACCGATCCGGCGTGCGTACAGCACTAACCACCGGATACAAACCAAGCAGAAAATGAGGATCGAGGCCTCGCGGCGCGGCCGCTCGTGGGAACAGCGGCCGCGTCCTCTTGCGTAAAGAAATTTGCGCGCCGCCTCTGAAGCCGTTCCGGTTCCGCCGCTGGAGCATGATCGCAAGGAACGGATGAGGATGTTCCAGCACAGAGTGGCCATCAATGATCATGCAAAAGCACTCCGCGGAGCTGCACGTTATCATCCGAGCGCGGGACGAGAATCTAAAACGATAGCAATCGTTGATTAAATTGAGATCTCGGCTCTCGATATGGAAAGGCCTAGCGACCGCGCGGGGTATCGCAGCTCCGTCAACCGTTAGTAGTCATAGGTCCGACGAAAGCCATTCCAATGCGTTCACCAGGAGAGTTCTTCTGGTGATCTAACGGTAAGTGCAGGCCGAAGAGCCCTGTCCATATCCTTATGGCTTGCCGGGATGCGTGACAGAGTGCGCGCCAGACGGCGCCTCCCTTCGCGAGCGACCCGCCTCCAAAAGACGAATCTATCTAACGGAAAAAGGGCTAAACGGCATGCAACGACAGGGGTAAACGATAACGTCCAGTGTCGCGTTCTCTGCCGATAGCCCCGCGATACACGCCGACACAGTCTAGCTCCATCGTGCCGATGGGCGAGAACGTCCAATTCTCAACCTTTCTTTGATGTAGCAGGTGTTCTAACCGGTGGTTGTTGATGGTGAAGCTCTCAACATAGTTGCCGAACGAAGCGTTCCGCCCACAGGAAGCGAACCAAGGCGCTGGTTGCAGCAACTTGCGTTGTTAATACCCTATTCAAGAGCGCCATAACGGACTCTCGCGAAACCAAGCCGAAGTCGGCCAGGGCGCAAGAGGAAAGCTGCGATGAAATCGTGTCTGCACGAGCCGCAATCGCCTTTGGTAACACAAGCGCGAAAGTCTCCTTTGCATAACCGTGCGGAAACACATCGCAGCGCAGCCGATTACGCAGGTAGGAACGGAATATTTCCTTGCCCGCGCGAAGTGCAAGCGGAAGCTTCGCTGCAGTATTAATCAATCTCGGATCGCCTAGCGGGCGAACGGGCCAAAGTCCTCGCCTTGCGAGTGGACGAGCATGACAAAGGCTTGCGAGCAGAAATGTGGATACGGTCGCGCTAAGCGGCGCGCTGAAAAGGAAGGATGAATGAGCGGCGTCGAGCGCGCGATTTGTCAACAGGCCGTCTGCAAGTTCAACGGCGATCTCCAGGTGACGTGAAGACGAAGATCTTGAGCCGCCCTCCTCGGCGGTGGAGCAAGCGCAAAGCTTGTCGCCGCCTATGCCGGACCAGACGATTTCGTAGCCGTCCGCGCGAAAGCTGTCGCAGAGCGCCTCAAATGCCTCCAGGCAATACTCTGAAGTGAGTGGCAGGCGTCGTTCTGGGGCAAGATCCAGATCAATCGCCGGCATGTGGGTATGCATTTCAAGGGGGTGATCGCGGCAATTCAGTGCGCTCAGAATGCGCGCTCGCCGATCAGACTGCCTGGGGCTGCTCCCGTCGCCCAACAGGATGCCGCCACACCTTACGGTTTTCACGCTTTTGCCAACAGCAATCGCGACCGAAGCCGAATCCATACTTCCGCTCAGCTCCACAGCGCTTGCACAAATGCCCGTTGGCCGCGAGAGCACAACGTCCTGCAAAGTATCCGCAAACTCAAGGAGACCATTGCTCTGCTCCGGCCCAGAGAGCTCGTTAGGGCGTGCACTCATAACGCGCAGCCAGCCATAGGCGGATAGAGGCGAGTTGGACGAAGGCAAGGTAGTTTCCCGCAAGCCTGTCGTAACGCGTCGCCACACGACGACATTGGTTGATCCTGTTGAAGAGCCGTTCGACCTAGTCGCGAGCGCGGTAGAGATAGGAGCTGAAGCAGATCGGATCGCTGCGATTGCGTTTCGGCGGGATGTTGGCCCACGACCCCTTTTTCATGGCAAGCTCTCTTATCCAGTCGGCGTCATAGCCACGGTCGGCAAGCAACATTGACCCGAACTTCAGATGAGAGAGCAGTTGTCCTGCAAGTCGAACGTCGTGGGCCTCGCCGGGGCTCAACGTCAACCGTACCGGCAAACCATTGCTATCGACCACCGCGTGGATTTTGCTCGTCAAGCCGCCGCGCGACCTTCCCATCGATAGGCGCTCGTTCCTTGTGATGCAGGCCCCATGTTGATGCCGCGGACAATCGAGTTGTCGATCATTTGGACAGCGGCATCATGGGCAGCCGCAAGTGCGTCCATGATGCGGCTCCAGACGTCAGCTCGCCGCCACCTAACGAAGCGGTTGTAGCAAGTGGTGTAAGGACCGAACGCCGCCGGCAAATCGCGCCAAGGTGCTCCGGAACGCAAGACCCAGAAGATGCCATTGAGGACACGACGGTCGTTAACCCGAGGAACGCCGCGCGGCTTGTTCGGCAGCATCGGCTTGATGGCAATCCATTCATGATCGGCGAGTTCGTAGCGCATGATTCCAGCCCCCAGTTTGGGAGTTTGAATCACAGGGGGTCTGGCCTGACGCGACGCTTCCGGGCAGGCCCCGGTTGGACGCTTACGGGGAAGCGGACGTCAGCCAGCCGACTATCTCCGCAGAAACCGTCGAAAATGACCCATTGCAGAAGTCGCTGAACCAATCATTGCTCGCAACCGTCCATCGGCACTTCACGCGCATGTGTCCCCAGCAGGTCGCCACCCCGATTGAATTACGATTGTAATTTAATATTATGACCGTAATGGCATTGAGCTGGACCACCGTTAGGTGGCGGCCGGGTGCCGCCAAACAGCTCCTGGCGAGGATTTCGTGGACGACAAGACAACTGCCTCATCGCGACAAACCGCAGATGTCAGCTCGTTTGGGCTCGCAACCGCTGCAGCAGCGGTTCGCAACGGCGACATCACCTCCGAGGCCTACACGGCGGCTCTTTTACAGCGCGCCCGAGCGCTTGCCGAACTGAACGCCTTCATCACCATCGATGAGGCGGAGGTGCTGGCGGCCGCGAGGGCCGCAGACAAGTTGCGTGCGGCCGGATCGGCGGCCCCGCTCCTTGGCATGCCGCTTGGGGTGAAGGACAGTTATTTGACGAAAGGGCTACCCACCAGTCTGGGAATCGAAGGTCTGGCTCATTTTGTGCCGCGCGAAGATGCCGACGCTGTCCGGGCAATTAAGGAGGCGGGCGCGTTGATTTTCGGCAAGAACAACCTTGTCGAGATGTCTTACGGCTTGACCGGTCACAACGCACGTTATGGTCAGGTGAAGAATCCGCACGCGCGGGATCACATGTCAGGCGGCTCCTCAAGCGGCTCCGCCGCATCCGTGGCTGCTGGACTGGTTCCCGCGTCCTTGGGCGGTGACACCGTTGGGTCCATCCGGGTACCCGCATCGTTCTGTGGAGTCGTGGGCTTCAAGCCAACCACCGGGCGTTGGCCGCGCAACGGCGTTGCTCCGATCTCCCATACACTCGACACGACGGGCGTGTTTGCCCGAAGCGTTGAGGACTGCATTCTGGTTGACCACGTCGTGACTGGCGAACAGGCTGCGGAGTCCTCCGACGGCGACTACGGCTTAAAGGGAGCCCGGCTCGCCTTCGCCCCGCGACAGTTCCTGGATCTGGTTGACCCCGAAGTCGAGTCCCGATTCCGTGCGGTGGTGCGGCAACTGCAGGACGCCGGCGCCGAGGTCGTGGAAATGGACCTTGGCCGCGACTTCAATTCCCTCGTCCAAACGGCAACATGGGGCATCTTCGCTCATGAGACGATGGGCGCGATTTCGGAGTTTCTTCGGCGCCACGCGATTCCGACCGCGTTTGAGGCCATTTACGAAAGCCTTAAGCCTCAGCTTCGGCAGGCGTGGGAGCACATCGTATTGCCAGGTGGTGCAGGTGCTACCTCGGCAGAGGCCTATCAGATGGCGCTCAACGTGAGCCGGCCGGAAATCCAGCGTCGCCTCAACACGGCGTTCGTCGCTCATGGGGCGTGGGTCATTCTGCAACCGACCACGCCCTGCACGGCGCCTTCGATCGGGGAGCAGGCGACCGTCCACATCGCGGGGCAGGACGTCAGCTACCTCGCTCTGGCGAACCACACGGTGTCGGCAAGCAGCGTGGGACTGCCCGGTATCAGCCTTCCTGTCGGCCTGTCTCGCGCGGGGTTGCCGATCGGGCTCGAACTGGATGGCCCTCTAGGAAGTGATCAGCGGCTTCTAAACCTTGCCCGCGGTATCGAAGGCATCTTGGGTGCCAAGTCCGGTTCAACCTAGTGTCGTGGTTGCTTCGCGTCGCGAAGGGGGCCTGCAGACAGCGACAAAAGATTAGAGGATCACCAGATGTCCAATGCACTGCACTCAACGCGTGCCATTCCGGTCGAGTACGTTACCATCCGCTCAACACAGCCCTTCGAGGACGTTCGAGCCAAGCTCGCGACCTTGGCGCGGCGCATCGATGACGGGATATTCACTCTCCTGCGATACGGCGAAAGTGAGCGCGCCCTTCGAGAGTTGGAGGCATCTTCGCCGCTCACCATTTTCGGGCAGGGTGACCACGGCGCGCTCCTAGCTGTTGCTCAGCTGACACGACGATCCATCCAGTTTGATATCGGAAATCCGCTCACCGCGTCCAAGATGACCCGCCATCGATTGTCGGCGGGGCTGTACGCACCCATCCGCGTCCTTCTGCGCGAGGATGAAGATGGCGGTGTCGCGTGTGGATATGATCGGCCGGCATCCCTGTTCAGTCAGTTTGGCAGCGAACATGTGAATGCAGTTGCCCAGCAACGTGATCGCGACCTCCAGGCCCTATTGGAAGCGGCCGCAGCTTAACGGATATCGAAGGAGTGGAGATGCGTTTCGAGAAAGGACACAAGGCCGCGACGCGACGACACATCATCGATGTAGCCTCGAAGTGCATACGCCAAGACGGTATCTCCGCCGCCGGGATCGCCGGGATCATGGGCGAGGCCGGTCTGACTAAGGGCGCATTCTCTCCGCACTTCGGGTCCAAAAACGCACTCGTTCGCGAGGCGCTGGCGAGCGCGCTTAGCGACCAACAACATCGCCTCGATGAGGAACAGCGGCCGGGCCTGTCCCTCGAGGGGGCGATCCGGAGATACCTCAACCGCGCTCACCTCGAAGACCCGGCGGACGGGTGCCCTTCGGCGGCGTTGCTCCCGGAAATCGCACGCCAGCCCCTGTCCACTCGGCAGGACTACGAGAAAGCGCTGCGAAGCTACGTTTCGTCGCTGGCTGCACTACTTCCGGGTGCCGACTCTGCAGCGAGCCGCCGCCGTGCGACCGCCATCTTCGGTCTCATGGTGGGCACTCTCCAGTTCGCGCGGGCCGTCCCCGACACCATCCAGGCAGAGCAGATCCTGGAAGGCGGCGTTGAGGCCGCGCTCCAGTTGGCGAGAGTTTGATCTTGCTAAGTTAGGAACAATGGAGCGGTGCGGGAAGATTTGTCACACAGCCGGAACGAGCCAACACTCCGGACGCCCACTAGTCTGACCGCCGGCAATGTCTCCTTCTGGCCATCGCGACATATTGTGCTGCCGCACGAACTTGGTCGCTATTGGAGCAAAGCGGACGTAGTCACCAGTCACATGAGCCGCCAAGTTTTATAGGTACACGGCCTAGTGAACGGATCTAATGAGCCGTACTCAAAAGAAGTTTCCGACCTGTCGACGTACAAGGTTGCGCCGGCAGTCGGTAAGTTAATCCCCGCGCAGGGCTGCCGCGCAGAGTAAAACGTTCTCATCGACAGGTGATGAGCTATGATCTCTGCATCAATCGCTCGCGATGTACCCAAAAAATCGACGAAATCCCAGGATAGTGTAACCGTACGGGTGCGTTCCTCCACGTGGAAGTAGATCGGCAGGCTGCCGATATGGCCAGCTCGTACCTGCAGGCGCGGACCTCGGCGGGCGGCCTCGATCACGACAAAATCGAGCGGCCAGTGCATGCATTGTTGGTAGCTCTGACGAAGCTGATCCGCAGAAGCGTTAGCTGTGGCGATGGGGTTGGTGCCGAACTCGTCTGCTACTCGTTGACGCTCCCGTATGACGAAGAACCATTGGTCGGAGTTCTTTAGCAACAAGCTCTCAAGGCTCTTATGCTGGAATGGCCGGATGTAGCTTTCACCAATTGCTATTGAGCAGTCTCTGACGGCAGGATCGAAGGTTTTCAGATCACCTATTCTCAGAGTAGCCTTGAGCATTGTTCTTGATACAAACTCGAGCCGCCCCTCGCGTGAGGGGCGGCAACAGAGCGTGAAGAATGATGCAATCAATCTTAAAGCCAGCCCTCCGTGGCACTATCGTTAGGTAGAGGTTCCTTTGGTGTCTTAAATAGTAGGGGGCGGCAGAACCGGTAGAGGAAGTTCAGTTGCATCGGACGCGGGCCGTTTGCGTGTGTCTGCAGTTGCACACTTCATGTCGTGTTCCTTACGGAGCGGGTTCTTGTCGTCTCGGCATCCTATGCTTCAGTAAGAAGCCGGGTAGTGTGGCGCGTCAGTTGTCGGCCACAACACGACGTATTTCATGTGAGACGCCGGGCGACAACCTACCAAGACTGGCGGGGTTGCATGACAGCGCTGGACAGAGCTCATTTGAAGTCCACTGGCGGTTAGCGATAGCAAATTTCGGTGAGCCAGCCATCGAGCATCTTTACGCGAGTTCGTTTGAAATCTAGACCGTGCGACAAGGCCATGCCGCTCTCTGCGCAAAGCAAAGCGCGCCGTTCCCTCGATGTGTCGCAGATATGTCAAAGTACACAGCGTTGTCGCCGATTTCCGAAATCTTGCATGCGTACTGGCGGTCCGATCGGTGCCTGCTTCTCGTCGTTGCCACGGTGGTGCTGATCTCAAGCGCGAGCAGCGTCGTAGCCCCCTATGTATTTTCGTCTCTGATTGATCGTCTGCCGCGCAGTGAAGGCGCGTCGGTGCTCGCCTGGGGACTCGCTGGCTATGCGGTCCTGCTTGGCATTGCTTCCGCATTTCAGCGTATGCTGCAGTATCTTTCCTTTATGACAGCAGAAAACCTAGGCTTCATCGCTGCAACTCGCTTTTTCGATCGAATCCTGAGAAAAACCGCAGCCTTTTTCCTTGAGCACAATCCCGTGGAAATACAGAGTGCGGCCGCGCGCGGCCGCAGCGCGTTGATCACGATGGTCCAGCTTGGAACTACGATCTTCTTCCCTGCTGCAACGCAGCTTTTGCTTACGATCGCTACTCTAGGTGCGCTCGTCAATATTCAGATCGCCGCAATCGTCGTCGCCTATGGGGCTGCCGCGATTACATTGACCTGGAGTTCGACGCGTCGGGCGCGCGTATTTCTGGACCGGGCCGTCGACGCCGGACAAGAGAATGCGCGTTTCGTCGGCAACGTCATGAATGCCATGGACACGTTGCGCCATTTTGGCAGTCATGCCTGGATGAGCCAGCGCTTTACGGTGAAAGCGCGGGAGGTGCGGGATAACTGTCGAGCCTACGTGCTTCAACGACTGCCCTACATCGCCGTGCTCGGCTTAGCCGTCGCGTTACAATTTGCCGTCACTCTTCTCCTTCTGGTTCCCGACTACCAGGCTGGCATGGTCACGATCGGCGACATTGTGCTGTTCAACACGCTTATACTCCAACTCAGTATGCCCTTCGAGATGGTCGCGCGCGCGATCTCGGACGCATCGAGGTCGCGCGCCGACCTCATTCCTCTCACCAGACTGTGGGGCGCACCAGAAGAGCGGCGAACGTCCCATACTCATGATTTCACGCCCTCCGCCGGCCAACTATCTTTCGAGGACGTTGGTTATGCCTACGAAAACGGTCGTGGCGTTACGAACGTCTCGTTTTTGGCTGGACGCGGCGGGATTACTTTTTTGGTCGGCGAAACGGGATCGGGGAAGTCGACAATCTTTAGGCTCGTCCTGAAATCAATCGAGCCGGACTGCGGCCGTATTCTGGTCGATGGAACCGATATAACGGGTATCGATCGCACGGATTGGTATGCTGCAGTTGCTGTCGTGCCGCAGGACGTGACGTTGCTCAATGTGTCGCTGGCCGACAACATTCTGCTAGGTCGGCCCCGCGATGAGGGACGCCTTCGCACCGCGTCGGAAAAAGCCGCTATTCTCCCGTTCATCGAGGCGCAGCCGGAAGGATTTGAAACAACCGTTGGAGAACGCGGTTTGAAGCTTTCAGGCGGGGAGCGCCAGCGTATTGCTATTGCCCGTGCGCTCTATGGCGAGCCGGCGATCCTTCTTCTCGACGAGGCCAGCTCCGCCCTTGACGAGCGAACCGAGCGGGACATCATGGACCATATTCGCAGCCTAGCGGAAGATGTGACCGTGCTGGCGATTACGCATCGCAGAGGCGTCATCTCTACAACCGACGTCGTGGTCGATCTGACCCCCTGCGCTTGTCAGACATAGGCAAGGCGGATGCTCAGCCCGCGCGTCTGCCGGTCTAAGAATGCCGGTTGCGGAATGTCTGCAAGTGAGACGAACCAAGCCATTGCCAACCCGGCCAGCGAATCTGGTGGCCAAAGCTGGACAGAACGGGACGTTCGAGCCGTCACGTCGTCTCGGGAATTCCCTGCCAAGGCTCATGTCAGCCGACCTGCGATTCAAACGCCGCGACACCCGGCCTGGAATAGGCAACAGCCGAACAGCCGGTCCAGTCGAGCTCAATTCGATCTGAGTCAGCCGAGTGATGCATCTGACCCAATATTACCCCACGCTCGTTTGAAAGTAATCGGCATGAGCCCCCCACCTGGGCATCGCGCGAATGAGCTGCGATACAGCCTGGTATGACCTGTTTTTTTGGAGGTGGGCTATGGCAGATGCCATGCATGAAGCCATGCTTGATGCCAGGCAGGAAGGCGGCTCCTATCGTCGGATCGAGGTGATCACGGGGCAGCGTCGGCGACGGCACTGGACGGCGGAAGAGAAGGCCCAGATCGTGGCGGAGAGCTTCGAGGAAGGGGCCAATATTTCCGAGGTCGCTCGGCGCCATGGCGTTGTCCGTGGGCTGCTGACGGTGTGGCGGCGCAAGTTCGCGACGGCAGCGAGCTTTCAGGCGCCAGGCTTCGTGCCGGTCCGGATCGCTTCCGAGAGCGGTCCGGCGACGGCAGACGAACCGGACCGGTTCGCGTCCGCGCATAAGGTGCTGCCGCAGATGGCATCGCCCCCAGGCAAGCTTGGCGGGATGATTGAGATCGAGGTGGGCGGGGCACGCATCCGGGTCGAGCCCGGAGTGGAGCTGGCGACGCTTTCGACAGTGCTATCGGCGCTTCGGGGCATCCGTTGATTGCATTACGGTCTGACCTCAAGGTGGTGCTGGCGGCACAGCCGGTCGACTTTCGCAAGTCGGTGCACACGCTGTCGGCGCTGGTTAGCGAAGCGCTGCGTGCGAACCCGTATTGCGGCGACGTCTTTGTGTTCCGCAGCAAGCGCATGGACCGAGTGAAGCTTCTGGCGTGGGACGGCAGCGGCATGGTGCTGGTGACGAAGTGGCTGCACCAGGGGCGCTTCACCTGGCCGCCGATCCGCGATGGCGTGGTGCATCTCAGTGCGACGCAGCTCGCGATGCTGCTCGATTACGCATGTTGATGCCCCTCCTCGTGAGGCTCAGTGATTCTGAGATCGAGATGATTGAGCTCATGATTGCGTAGTTTTCGAACAGCCTCAATCACGCGCGACGTGTTGGAGAACAGATGTGCGCCGGAAGGATGACGATCGATCAAAAGGCGCCCTTGCCTGATCTGAACGTAGAGCCAATTCACGGGAATGTTCAATACGCCGGCAAGTTGCTGTGCGCTGAGCAAGTCGGTTGAATGGCGCCATCGTGTACGTTGCTCGGTAAGCCCCTTGAGGCCGGCGTGCAAGCGAATGCGCTGGACGGTGATAGGCAGCACCTTGTCGGGGCAACTTGGTGACCGTTGTCCTTCGCTCGTCAATATGGCAGCGATCTCGTCGTCGTGCATCTTGGCGCGGGCGAGCTCAAGCACGCGTTCTCGCATCTCCGCGCCTTGGGCGAGATCCGCTACTGAGTTGACGCGCATCTTTACCTCGATGTCGGTGACGGCTCCGCCGCGCCAAGACGATCCTCATCCTGACGGCGTCGTGCTCGCCGCGGTCGAGGATCACCTTGTCAATGAGACAGCGCAGCAGCGCCTTGCGTTTCCCGTCGGTCGTGCTCGGGGCCGTCCAGATCTCAGGCAGACGGCCGGAGAGGCGGACGACTTTGTCGTTCAGCGCCTTGTTGCCGACGGTGATCTGAGCGATAGCCTGGGGAGACTTCAAACGGGCCAGGGCCTCCTCTGCCGCTCGAGCATCCTTCAGAGCCGCCTCCCAACGGCGCTCGAGCTCGGCGGCGACGAGCCGGTTGTCGGGATCGACGCGGTTGAACTGACGTTCGGCGAGTGCTGCTTCGTAGCGTCGCCGCTCGAGCTGCTGCTCGGCATTGCTTCGTATTGCTTTGTACGTCTGTTGCTGAGCGCGACGAGCGCACGACAACGCGTCGATCTCGGCCGGCGCCAGCGCTGTAAGGAAGGCTTGCGCCACGGCGGCGTCGACGCGGGGAGCACGGATGTATTGGCACGTCGGCAACCCCTGATGTGAACGCAGGTGATTGCAGACGTACTCGGCGCGTCTCTTGTAGCGCGCGTACATCTTGTGACCGCATCTTCCGCACCATGCGATGCCTTGCAGCAGTAGTTCGCCCTCACGTGGAGCCCCCCTGGTCTTGTTGCGCATGTATTCTGCTCGGTTGTCGATGACGATGCCCCTGATCTTCTCGTAGCTTTGCCAAGCAATATAGGGAGGATAGCGGTCCTTGACGATGATCCGCCACTGCTCGATCGGCTTCGGCACCTTCGTCGGTAATCTTCCGTCCGACGGTTTGCGCAGTCGTGTCCGTCCGTAAACGAAGGCGCCCGCATAGGCAGGATTCTTCAGAATCGCCGCGACCGCGGATGTCGTCGCCCGCGCCCAATGCAGATCCCCGTGGCGATTGCGGCGCGGCAGCTCCAGACCACGGTGGTTGAACTCACGCATGACCTTGGCAACGGTGCGCAGTTTCAGGAAGGTCTCGAACAGCAGCTCGAGCCGTTCCTGCACCTCCAGGTTCGGGTCCTTGACGACGACGCCAGAGGGATCGCGGACAAGGCCGATCGGTAAGGTGAGCGCAAGCTCACCGCGCTCCGCCTTGGCAAGAAGACCAGCCGTCAATCGACTACGTATCGTATGGAGCTCGAGCTCCGATATCGTCCCCTTTAGGCCGAGCAGCAGTCGGCCATTGGCGCTGCCAGGGTCATAGACGCCATCACGGTCGGCGATGAGGCAGCCGTGCAGCCCGCAGATATCGAGCAGCGGATACCAATCCGAGCAGTTGCGGGCGAGACGCGTCACGTCGATCGACAGGATCAGACCAACCTCGTTAAGACCAACACGTCCGACCAACTCCTTGAAGCCGCTGCGCTGAGCCGCCGACGCCCCACTGATGCCAAGATCAGCGTCGATGACGTCGATGCCAGCTTCGTGCCAGCCGAGCTCGATGGCGCGTTGGCGAAGCGCGTATTGCAATCGTAGGCTCTCTTGGTTGGTCACAACCTGGTGGGTCGTCGACTGCCGGATGTACACGACCGCGCGTCGCGCCAGGTGTATCGGCTTGACCAGCTCGGATTTCATGACTTGCCTCCGCCAGCACTGCGGCGACCTCGTTGACGATTTGGCGCTGCAGTGCCGTTGACAGCGTGGCCCAAAGGTCTTTCGGATCGATCGGCATCGTGTTCGAGCTGCTCAACCAGAGAGATCAGATCGTGTAGTGCCTCGACGCTCAGCTTCGTTCGATTCTCCATCGACATCTGTGGTTCGGTCGCCACGACCGGAATCAAAAGGCTGGCACCGTCTCGATATTCGACCTCGTACGAAAGCGGGAAGCCCCCGCCACGATGAACCGAGCGGCGAATGACGCGGAACGTGCGGCCGAACAGCGGATGCGTCGGTTCGCACACTGTAACTTCGATGGCAGGTGATTCGTCAGACTCCCCAGAGGGGATATTTCGATGTGCCCTCGCTCGACGGGCTGGAGTGGACGCGTGTCTCACCCAAGCCTGTGAAGCAGCCGGCCGTTGTCGGCTGAGAGGCGAAGATTTTGCTGGAGCCTGTGATGCGCGGATATATCGTTCGATCATGGCGATTCGCCCCGAAGCTCTTCCGACCGACGCAGCGGCTCTGACCGAGATGGTGCTCGCGCTTGACGCCGAGAACGAGAAGCTGCGTGTGGCGATGCAGACGCTGAAGGAGATGATCTTCGGCAAGCGCTCGGAGCGGCTGGTGGCGATCGTGGCCGAGCAGCTCGCGCTCGAACTGGACGATCTCGCGACCGGCGTCACACCACCTGCGTCAGCCAACGACGATCTACCTGCGACGAAGCCGGCTGGGAAGCCGCGCAAGAAGGCGAGGCGCAACATCGGTGCGTTGCCCAAGCATTTGCCGCGCTGCGAGCAGGTGCTCGAGCCGGACACGACAGCGTGCCCGTGCTGTCAGGGCGCTCTGCACAGGATCGGCGAGGATGTGAGCGAGGTGCTGGACGTGATCCCGGCGATCCTGCGGGTACTACGCACGGTTCGTCCCAAATACGCCTGCCGCGGTTGCACCGACGGCGTGGTCCAGGCGAAGGTGCTGCCGCGTTTGGTTGAAGGCGGAATGGCATCGACGGCACTCGTGGCTCACGTGGTGGTCTCGAAGTTCGCCTGGTATCTGCCGCTGTACCGCCAAGTGCAGATCCTGGCTGGCCAGGGCATTCATCTCGACCGCGCAACGCTCGCCGGCTGGGTGAAGCGTGCGGCATGGTGGCTCAAGAGCCTTTATGAGCTTCAGCTGCGGACGATCCAGGCTTCGCCGCGGCTGTTCTGCGACGAGACGCCGATGCCGGTGCTCGATCCCGGACGACATCGCACTCGTATCTGCCAGTTCTGGGCGCATGCGATGGATGATCGCCCATGGGGCGGCCCATCGCCGCCGGCGGTCGCCTATGTGTTTGCCGATGGCCGCGGCACCGAGGAGATCGCCGGGCAATTGACCGGCTTCTCCGGCATTCTGCAGGTGGATGGCTATGCCGCCTACAAAGCGCTTGCCCGCGGTCATGGCGGCGCGATCCAGCTCGCTTTTTGTCTCGCCCATGCCCGACGCAAATTCGTCGAAGTGTACAAGACGATGCAGTCGCCGTTCGCTCACGAAGTGATCGAGCGCCTGCAAGCGGTCTACGCCATCGAGGCCGAGATCCGCGGCTCGAGCGCCGAACAGCGGCTTGCCGCCCGCCGCACCAGGGCCGCACCGCTGATGGAGGTGCTGAAGGCGCGACTGAGCTCGATGCTCGACCAGCTGTTCTCCCAGTCGAAGCTGGCGGAGGCTATCAACTATACGCTCAATCACTGGGATGGGCTGACGCTGTTTCTCCGCGACGGCCGCGTTGAGGTCGACAGCAACACTGTCGAGCGTTCAATGCGCCCGATTGCGATGGGAAGGCGGAACTCATTATTCAGCGGCAGCGAGAGCGGTGCTGAGAGCTGGGCAATCCTCGCATCGCTGGTCAATACGGCAAAGCTCCATGAACTCGATCCGCAGGTCTATCTGGCCGATGTGCTGGAGCGCATCATCTCCGGCCAGACCAAGAGCCACCAGTTGCGCGAACTTCTCGCCTGGAACTGGAAGGCCCGCGAGCTCAGCGCACGGGAGGCTGCATGAGCCGGCGCCGCCATTCATCATCATCTTCATCATCGATGGCGGCAGCCGCGATGCCGCTCGACGAACTTGAGCCTTGGCTGCAGGCTCGCGCCGCGCAGCATCCCATCGCCACGAGTCTTCCTATGCTCGACGGCTATGTCGCCGCGATCGTGGCCGGGCCGGTGTCGATAAGTCCGCCCGACTGGATCTGTCCGTTACTCGCCATCGACGCCGATGCGTTCAACCATGGCGGCACGCCTGAGTTCGCTGCGATTTCGGCCGTCGCGCTGCGCCACAACGACATTAGTAACGTTCTTTCCACCGCGCCACATCGGTTCGCGCCCACCCATGCCCGCAAGCCGAATGGCGACGTTGATGCGCGGCCGTGGTGCCAGGGATTCCATGCCGCCATGCGGCTGAGACTATCGGCATGGACCCCGCTGCTCGACATCCGCAACATAAACCACGGCTTGCTCCTGCCCATCCTGCTGCATTGCGTCGACGATCAGGGGCGTCCACTGCTTGGACCACCAAGGAAAGGCCGCGAGACCGAGGAATTCCTGCGCAACGCCCATACCGACATTCCGGACGTCGTCGAGGCCATGCGCCAGTACTGGATGCCGACCCGCTACGCTCGCGCGCGCTGATCACTGCAGACGTGGGAGTTCATGCCGGTTACGTTTGAAAAGCCGCTCAAGAGGGGAAAATGAGGGATTAGTACAAGTGGAAAGAGATCGACTTCAATGGACTGCGGATGCTGTTAGGCCGCCCAGCTTCCGGAAGAGGAAATCCCATTCCAGTTCGCGGCACGGTGGTCGTCCCTACTGGATCTAGTGGGTTTGTAGTTGCCCGGCATGAGCTACTGGTAAGGCCGTTTTGACGGCATGTCTCGCGTACCAAGGTGCGCGCCGGACCAGGAAAACCCGATGCAGCTGATCGCACTGTACCGTACTTCTCTTGCACTGATCCTGTTTGCCTGCGGGGTAATTGGGAGCGCGCAAGCCGACGATCCACAGCGGCCCGCCCAGGTCACGATGCGGTCCGGCCAAAAGAGTGGCGCTGGCCAAACGAGTATGCCGTCTGCTGCTGAGCCGCATCGCCTGCCGCCGGACTCCAGCACCGGACACACGCTTGAGCTCCCTGGACGGACGCTTGCCTTCGTCGCGACCGCCGGCTCCATCCGGTTGTTCGACGACAAGGGCGAGCCGCAGGCTGACATCGTCTATACCTCCTATCAGCTCGACGGCACCGATCGCGGCATGCGCCCGGTAACATTCTTTTTCAACGGCGGACCGGGCTCATCATCGGCCTGGCTGCAGCTCGGCAATGCGGGACCGTGGCGGCTGCCGATCAATGCTGACGAGGTCACGCCATCGACATTTCCGGAGGCGAGGCCAAACGCGGAAACGTGGCTCGATTTCACCGATCTGGTGTTTCTCGACCCGGTCGGCACCGGCTACAGCCGTTTCGTGGGGACCAGCGATGACGCGCGCAAGCGGTTCTTCTCCGTTGAGGGCGACGTCAACTCGCTCGCGCTGGTGGTCCGCCGTTGGCTCGAAAAGCATGACCGGCTGTTGTCGCCGAAATACATCGTAGGTGAAAGCTATGGGGGCATTCGCGGGCCAAAGGTTGTGCACCAGTTGCAGATGCGGCAGGGCATAGGTGTCAAGGGGCTGATCATGGTCTCGCCAAGATTCGACTCCAGCCAGTTTGCCCACACGAGCCTGCTGCAGTACGTCGCAAGACTGCCGAGCTATGTCGCTACCCTGCGTGAAGCAGAAGGTCCGGTAAAGCGAGCCGATCTCGCCGACGTGGAAGCTTATGCACGCGGGGAGTATCTGGTCGACCTCATCAAGGGCCAGGCGGACAAGGAAGCAACCATGCGTCTGGCCGATAAGGCTGCGGCGCTGACCGGCATCGACCAAGCGGTGAGTCGCCGGCTCGCGGGCCGCCTCGACCTAGCCGAATTCCGCCGTGAATTCGATCGTAAGAACGGCAAGCTCATCGGCAATTATGACGCCTCGGTGCATGGCATAGATCCATATCCGGAGTCGGATCTTCACCTTTCCGGGGATCCCTCGAGCGATACACTACTGGCGCCTCTGACCAGCGCCACTGTCGATCTCCTGACGCGCAAGCTTAACTGGCGGCCCGACGGCTCCTATGAGCTATTGAACGGCACCGTCGTCCAATCTTGGGACTTCGGCCGCACCCCACCCGAGTCGCTCTCGGAGCTACGCCAAATCCTGGCAACGGATCGGAGCATGAAATTGCTGGTCGGGCACGGCCTGTTTGACCTCGTCACGCCGTATTTCGAATCACAAATCCTGCTCGATCAATTGCCGCCATTTGCCTCGGCTCCGCGCGTCAAACTTGTCGTTTTTCCCGGCGGCCACATGTTCTATTCGCGGGACAGTTCGCGTCAAGCGTTTCGTACAGAGGTCGAAGCGATGATGAAGTAGTGCCGGCGACGAACTTGATCACAAGCAAGCTCGTGTTCCGGCGCGCGCAGTCACATTCTCTCAGCGAGTGCAGAAGAAGTCCTAGCGCCCGCTTCGAGGCGCGAGACGCCGGCTACGATTCGTCGTGTGCGCCGTCACTTACGATGGGGCAAACACAACGAGACGAGACGGTATTTCGGACAACAGGCTCTGGACAGGAGATTGCACTTTGGGCTTCTATCGCCAGCATTCTCGCAGCCGCAATCGGTTTTTCCTGGAATGCAAATCCGCTCGCGCAAGCGTTCGCGGCGATCTTCATCGCCTGCGCGCTGATCCGCCGCTCTTGCCTATGGTCCGCGCCGAGCCTCAATCCTGTTTGCATCGTGCAGCTCGATTGCGCTCACGATGGAAAGCCTTGGCATCGCTACGGGCTTTCCCTTCGGCAGCTATCATTTCGAGCTGGGCGCGGATTTCCCCCATATCGGCCTCGTTCCACTCATCATCGGACCGTTCTGGTTCGGGCTGGCTATTTTTCGTGGACAGTGACGCCGATCCTACTTGATGGCGCCGATCGTCAGCTCGATCGGCCTTTCAACTGATCGCTCTGGCCAGTCGTCGCTGGGTTCGTCGTGAGCCAATTGGACAAATTGACCATCGCGCTCGCGGAAAAGTTCGGGCCCGGGGTTTTGTTTTGGCGCCGTCAAGCGACGGGATGGCTAACGGGATCCCCCCGGGGCCGGGACTCGGGCGGACACGGCCTGCGAGCTTGTTCCAAGCAGGATTGGACATGAGGCGCACTTCTGTCCCTGCAGGTTTTTGGAAGACACCCAGATCGATATTCTCGGCAAATGCCTTCCTTGAAGAAAATGCGGCTGCTGTGCGAGCAATGCGAAATGGCCCAGTTCAGGCGGCGGCCCTATTGGCTTGTCGGATGCGGTGCAAGCTGGCTTCAACGCTTCCGCGTCGCGAGGATTCGAGCCATGAAGAAAATTCTCGATCTGGCGTCCATTCACCCAGCATCGCTCCAGAGCGAGATGAGAACCGTCTTGCACAGCACTTTCTTACATCACGGCGGCTCCGTGTCGTAAATGACACCTACTAGGCGTCGCCATTGATATCAGGTCAGCTTGAGTCGCGCGGTTCGCAGGATGCGGCCAATGCGGATTTTACGACTCCTCCCTGCCTTCAGGCGTCCTGGCGAATCCTGCTGTGTGCGAATACGAACTCGTCCGTGCATCGAGCGAGCGTCGTAAGCATTGCGGCGATAGCGGCTGTGAAGATCCTGTCTCTTCGGGCTGGGTGCAGAGCTAGATGTTTGTGCCAGTCAGTTTTCTTCTTCATTGGCTGGCCGGGCCTCCAGGTCCTTCGCGGGAGAGTCTTCAGCAGGCCGCGCTTTCTTGTGCCGCTTTTTGGCGCTCGGGGATTTTGGCGGCTCGCTGGATCCGGACACATCTTCTTTTGCTTGCACTGCGTGGCGTCGCTCGGGACCTCGGCGCCGGACTATGCCGATGAGGCCGACAAGCACCAGCGCGAGGCCGGCAGCGATCACGAGAACCGGGACTGCGTTTGCCCAATCGAGGCTCAAGGATTTGACCCTTACTGGATTGCGGGCGCCAACCGAGCACCATGGACGAAGGACTAAGTTTGGTCGTTGCCCTGAGTATTCGTCAGGCTCTCTTTTATGTGTTCAGCCTGTTCCCTCGTCAGTTTCTCGGCCAGGTGGCTGTCCTTTATCAGCGCTGGTCCCTTGCGTTCTCGATCATAAACCATCCAGCCAGAGGTCCCCATTCGAACGATAAATCTGGCCTGCGCAGGCGTTCCAAAATTCACTGGTTCTCTCTGTAAGCCTTGCAACCCATCAATTAGGCTCGCCATCGGCATGCAAGTCAATTGTACTATGTGAATCTGCGCATTCGGATTGAGCGAGCAGTCTCCAGACGTTCGTTGCATCCGTCATTCCTTGAAATTCCGCGCCGGCTTGGAACGTCCTGCCGATCGATCCAATGAACGAGAATGGTCAAAGGACTTAGATTGCACGTGGCGTTCGCGGTCGATGCGGCAAGAGCCGCGCGGGTTACCCATGAATTCACCAGCCATAGTGCCATAGTGACGAAGAGGCCAAGAAGCGGGCCGAGGGGTATTTAGATGCCCACGATGTCCTCGAGACTAGGATCGACCATAGGTTGGTCGGCAGCCTGAAGTGTGGCTAGGTGGCCGGTCAATCGCCCTGCTACCGTCACGCCTTACCCCGTCTGGACTTGAAAAGCGGCCGCCCTCGCGAATTCCCTCGAGCTCCTTTTGCTGGAAGCTGTTGGAAGGCCATGCAAGCCGAGTATGAGGTGAGCTGGAAACCGAGTTTCTGGCTAGCTGCCGTGGCTAAGCTGCGGGCCGGAACTTCTGATGACACGATCCTGTCAATGAACCAGGCACAGGGCAGGCGTCGCGACATGTAACCGGAGCTCCTTGGTGAAATCGACCTTGCCAGGACCGTCTTTGAGCACGCTGAGAACCGCGGCGCGAACCTAGGCTTGGTGCTTCGGACAAGCCGGGCGTCCTCGCTTCTCAGCTCCGGGCGCTTCGTCGATCGCGTCGTGTTCAGCGCTGCGAGCGCCCGACAGTCTGATGAAGCCGGTGACCATCGACGCGATCCCGGGCGCTGTCGGAGCCATCCGTTCTGTCGGTGCTGTCGATGGCCGCGCGAACGACCACGTCGAACGCGGGGCCCTACATTCTTGCTGACCGGCGCGAGCGCGATATCAGGCGGCAGAGAGCCGCGACCAAATTGTCCAGTGCTAGGACGGACGTTACCTGAGCGCAGCGCTCCGAATCTTGAGCGGCGCAGTCTCAGGAATCAAGAGCATGGCACAGAGCCCGGCCGCGCTCGCGACAAGCATGTACCAGGCCGGCGCCAGCGCGCTCCCGGTCAGGTGGATCAGCCAGGTGACGATGGGTTGGGCTGTACCTCCGAAGATCGCAATGGCGAAGGCGTAGGTCGTCGCGAAGGCGCCGCCACGAATGTTCTTGGGCAAACCTTCGGCCATGCTCACATAGAAGGCGCTATACGGAATCGTTCCGATCATGGTGAGCGCGCCGAGGCCTCCGAGAAGTGCGAGAGCACTGCGGCTCTCCGAGATCCAGAAGAACACTGGATAGGTCATCAGCAACGCCGCGATCTGCGGCCAAATCATGATGTGCCGGCGGCCCGCGCGGTCTGCGAGCCAGCCGCCCAGCAGTGCGGCGGCAATTCCTACCGTATTGCAGATGAGTGTGGCGCCAAAGGCGAGAGGCGCGGAAACCTGCAAGGTGTTCAGCGCATAGGTGGTCATATATCCCGTGACGTAAGTGATGATCGTGCAGCTGGCCAAAATGACAAATCCCAGACTCATGATGCGGCGAGCGGCAGGCTGCCTGCTTACAGGCTGAACGCCGGGAGCCGGCGTGTCGGGGCGATGCAACGTTTCGGGCAGGGCGCTCCGCAACCAGAGTCCGAACGGCAGCGTAGCGGCGCCGAGCAAAAGCGCGATCCGCCATCCGTAAGCACTGAGCGCCTCGCTTGTCATGGTCAGGGAGAGTATTTCTCCCACAAGCGCTCCGGCCGTCGCGGCAATCTGTTGGCTGGCAGGCTGGAACGAAACAGCAAGACCGCGCCGTTCGGCCGGGGCCGTTTCCATCAAATAGGCAGTCGTCGGACCAACTTCACCGCCCAGTGCGAAGCCCTGCACCAAACGTGCGAAAATCACCAGTAGCGGCGCGGCAATTCCTATTGTCTCGTACGAAGGCGTCACCGCCAACAAAAGGACTGCGGCGCTCATCATTGCAAAGCTCGCGGTCATGGCGGGTCGGCGGCCGGCTCGATCCGAGTACGAGCCGAGCACGATGGCCCCGATCGGTCTGGTCACAAAACCAGCGCCGAAGGTTGCGAGCGACAGCATGAGGCTGGCGAACGGGTCGCTTGCCGGGAAGAACGTCTGACCGATCTGGATAGCGAAAAAGCTATAGGTCCCAAAGTCGTAGAATTCGAGAATATTGCCGATGGTTGCGCCCAACACGGCGCGGCCGGTCAAGCGTTCGTCTGCCGGAACAAGGACCGCCTCCGGCTTCTTTCGAGTCATTTGTCCGGCCAATCTCGGTCCGTCTGAAGCGCGATGGCTGGCCTGAGCATTTCGATCGGTGAGGTCGCGCCACATTGCACTTCACCTACTCTATACGCCGTCTGGTTGAGGTGGTCGGCTCCGCGTCTTGGTGCTCTGCATGTGCCTGACGCATGCCGGACCGAAGCTCACGACGGTGAGTGCAATAAAAATGCCCGCCCCTCGCAACCCCATTCAAAACTTGAACTGATCGCGGCAATCGCAGCAAGCATGAATGAACGAACATTCCAACTGCCGGGGGGCGCTCCAGTGCAGTGGCGAGTTTGCGACAACAATGGCCGTCGCCGAACATTGCAGTGCCTGTTTTTCACGCGAAGAACCGTCGTGCATGTTGCTGCGTTCAACTGGTTGCGCACGGCGGACGCATCAGGCGATTTGGCCCAACTTTTGCTCCGCTGCTTGTTGGTTGCGCGCAGCCGCCGCCTCGTCGGATTGGGTCTGCTGCAGAATGCAGGACCTTCGTGCGATCAAAAGGCAATAGGAGTTCGCATTGCTAACGGCACCATGAAATCGATCGACATAGGCGCGGCACCGCAGGCGGGCGGTCATATTCGGTCTGACGAGCAGCGCTCGGCGGGTCGCAAATGGCAAGCGTGATGTGCCAGAGTCTGAGCTCCAGGAATTTGAAATCAAAGTCACCAGCAATGGGGACACACCTCCTTGAGCGGACTTGGTTTCATCAAAGCCGATCCAGGGAAATGGCTTTCCTTTCGTATTGAAGTGCTGCCGTCAGGTATCGCGCGCGAACTACGCACGCCGATGTCTGACCAATGACGGCCGCGCTTCGCTCGCCCATCTGCGTGCACCCGCGCTCGAGTTAGATGGCAAAACACACCTGTAATCAATGCATCGAAGAGAATGTGTAGTGTAGTATGAAGACGAAGACGAAGACGAAGACGAAGACAGTTACGGCCATCGTACTTGCGGCTAGTGCGTCGCTGGGTTCGCCCAGTAGGGCCCTTGAAACTTTCGATGTCACGGATACGAACGGCGTGACCTTCATGCGAGCGCAGATATTCGGACCCGGCGATGGTCCTTATTGGGAAGGTGACGGGGTTTCAACGAGGAATTTGCCGAAATCGGAAATAGATCATTCATTGGCGGCGATTCGGTATTGGGCAGAAATCATCAAGCTTATGCCGGGTCACGCGCCGGCCATTGTCAACTTCGGGGGAAATAGCGAGAAAAACGCATCTGCCTATAGTGGTATGTCCCCCGGTGGCGGCACCAAGGTGCAGGCGTCGCTCATGGGCCAGGATCCAGGCGAGCTGCACTACGGTGCGCATGGCATGGTTACAATTGGCCTGATGGGGTTTTCGTCCGAAGCATACATCCCTTCGCAATTGCCGACGACTGCAAAGATTGGTCTTACGCCCGTAGTGCTTCATGAGCTCGGCCATGCACACGGTATGCTCAGCACTATCAACTATGAACCATCTCCGTATTTCCCTGGGCCGATATCAACGTATTTCCCGGAAAAGATAAATGCGTGGACCGAGCATTTGCGCGACGACAATGGCAAACAAGCCAAGCCTGGGCAGACGATCTATTGCTCCGTCTGCACGAACCTACCAGCTGACGACGTTTTCGATCTGCGCCGCGATCGGGGCTATTTCGCTGGAAAGCATGTGAGTGAAGTGCTGGCCGGTGCCATGCCTGGTATTCCGGTGCGCGTAATGGACGAGCATGGTCGACGGGATGCGCCCTTCGCCTCGCATAGCGAGCTTAAGAACAGCCTGATGAGCCACCAGGGATACCGGAACTACACCGCCCTGATGGAGGCGGAGATCGCCGCGTTTCAGGATATGGGCTACAGCATCGATCGGCGCAACCACTTCGGTTACTCCATCTACGCCAATGGCCAGACTCTGGTAAACGACAATCCCTTCTTCGCTCGTAATGCTGACGGCACCGCCTATCTGCCGAATACGTACAATACGGCTACGCTCGGACTTGGGCTGCACGTCTATGGCAGCGGCAATATTGTGGTCCAACGTGCCGACCTGCTTTCGAAGGGAGCAGGGGGCGCCGGCATCCGCGTCGACGGCGAAAACAACCAGATCATAATCCCGCCCGGAACCCGCGTGTACGCCGATGGCGCCTATGGGCGCGGCGTCATGTTCGCCTATGGCAAGGATCACACGTTTACTCAGCGCGGGGACGTGCAGGCTCTCGGCGAGCATGGCATCGCAGCAAGTTTCGACTTTGGCAACAATGCGATGGGCAACGACCTTGAATATCGTGGCTCGTATATTCGCACGATCGGCAATAACGCGGCGCCGATGCTGAACGAAATCGAGGGCCCCCTCGTCAGCAAATTCGATCTGACCGGGCGCCTGGCTGGCAGTCATGCAGCGATGTACATGTCGAACAACGGTTATGTCGGCGAGATCAATGTAATGCGTGGCGCAATGCTGTCAGGGGACATCCTGTCCGATTACGCCCAGCTTGACGAGAAAGGTGCTCTGCGGCTGACCAAATTGACATTCGGTATGACGCCTGATGCGAACGGTCACTCAACGCAGGAGCCCGACCAAAGCTTTGCGACCCGTTATGAAGGGAATATCATTGGACGCAACCTGTCGCTGCAGTTGTCGGGCGGCGTCACGCTGTTTACCGGAAATCATGAACTGTATGACGCAACTGTCGCGCAAGGCGCAACCTTGTCCGGCAATGGCAGTTATCTGCTCAGTACTGACGGCCGCTTCACCAATAGCGGTGCTGTCGCGCCTCTTATCGGTCGCCTTGACAGCAGCATAACGGTGAATGGCGACTATCTGCAGACCTCGACCGGTCGCTTGCAGGTCGCGGTGAATGATAGCGGTGCGTTCAGTCGTCTGGTGGTGAACGGCAATGCGACTCTCGACGGCACGCTCACGATCATCCCGCAGCGTGGCTGGTATGGCAGCGGCTTCAAGTTCTCCTCCAATCAGTGGCTGAATGCAACAAATCTCTGGGGCTCGTTTGCGAACGTGACGACATCCCTGCAATCACCGACCTTGCTGGCGAGTGCTACAGCCGAGGGTGGCAACACCTATGCGTTGACGCTCTCCCGTCCATCCGATGCTTACTCGCGATATGGAGCCGATGCCAACAGCCGCGAGGTGGGCGCGGCGCTCGATCAAGTCGCCGGCAATGCTGCGTCGGGGCTGCACCCGCTCGTCGCGGCACTCGACTTCTCCTCGCCTGACGGCACAGCGGTGACATCTGCGCTGCGACAGCTCTCGCCCTCCGTCTATGCCTCCGAACAGGGCAGACGTATCAATGACAGCTTCTATGCGCGATCGGCGGTTTACGACCGCCTGGAACAGGCGTTTGGCGGGGCGCCATCATCAGCGATGAATGCAGTAGGTTATGGTCCTGAGCAGAAAAGGCCAGGTGACGATTCCGTCCCTGCCATCGGTGCCATCGCCGCGGCGTCTTCTGATCCGCCATCCTATGACCTGCAGGGTTATGCCGCGTGGGCTTCTGCCTTTGGCGGATGGACGACCCAATCAGGTGACGGCAATGCCGCAAGCACCAGATCCAGCATCAGCGGCTTCATGACCGGTATCGACAGGCCGGTATTTGAGGACTGGCGCTTCGGTGTTCTTGCTGGCTATAGCCGCTCCACTTTCAAGGCTGGCGCTGCTTCGTCGTCAGGCCGCAGTGACAATTACACGTTCGGGACCTATGCCGGCACCGAGTGGACCGCACCGGAAGGAGCCGTCGCATTCCGCTCAGGCATTGCCTATACATGGCACGATCTTGAGATGAGCCGCAACGTTAGAGTCCCGGGGTTCAACGACAACTTGATCTCGGATCACGATGCGGGCACTTTCCAGATTTTTGGCGAATTGGGCTACAAAGTCCATCTCGGCAAGTATTCCATGATCGAGCCCTATGCCAATCTCGCCCACGTTCGCGTCGCGACGGATGCTTTTTACGAAAGGGGATTGAACGGGGCGGCGCTTGGTATTCGCGCTGACACGATGGATACGACGCTCTCCACGTTCGGCGTCTACGCGACGACCCGTATTCAACTTGGCCACATTGCCGCGACTGCGCGCGCTGATGTTGGCTGGCGTCATGCCCTGGGTGACATTGTTCCGCTGTCGACAGCCAGCTTTGCTGCAGGTTCCAGCGCTTTTGCAGCTTCGGGCGTATCCATCGGCAAGGATGTGGCACTCGTGCAATCCGGTCTGGACTTCCAGATTTCGAGCAACAGCACCCTTGGCATCGCCTATCAAGGCCAGTTCGGTTCAGGCCTCACCCAGAACGGACTGAATGCCACCTTCAACGTGAAGTTTTGATACGCATGCTCAATCCATTGTGGCCCGGCGCGCTGCGCGCAATGGACCATGTTGGCTTCGATACAGATCTCGTGGCCAAAAAGCCTGGCCGGCGAGGTTGGCCTGCTTGAACGCCGCGCTGGTAAGCGCGATGTCGTTGCCGGCGCATTCGCCATCGCTCCCGATCTTCAACTGATTGACTTGATGTCGGGTCCCGTTCAGATCGGCCTTAGCGAACCTCCAAAGGGCATAGCCTAAGGTCACCAGCTCATTGGTCGCAAGAGCGTGCTTGCTTGGCCTGCCATAGCGATGGCACAGGGTTTCTGTCGCCCTGCTCAAGCCAACGCAATCCGAACCGGTCGGCGACGGCCTCCAGGCAGCTGTTGAGCTCGTCCTTTTCGGCCGGATCTTGGGTGAGAACATTCTGCGTTTGGGAGCTAGTCAGGCACTCCGGGGTCTCCATTGTCAATTGTGGTCCTGCCGGGGCCCCGGTCGCCCCGGGAATGTCCTCCGCTTGAACACATAGGTGAACTTGATCTTCAGGGCTGTGGAGTGGGCCCGACTGGACCTCGTCGGCGAAAGCGGGAGAGCAGGAGCGCCAGACGTGAACGGGGCGCACCGGAGGGGTTCGGACGCCTCCAGCCGGCATTCCCGCCGACGGAGTGCCTAGTACCCACTTTTCTTGGAACGTGAGTCGTGATTCAAGGTCGGGATGATACCCGAAGCAAGAGAAGTCCGCCTTTCGAGGCAAGATCGCAAGGTGCTAGAGGCGTGTTGTCGCTCACCGATGACATTGCAGCGCGATTTGAAGCGGGCGCGGATAGTCTTGTTGGCGGCGGACGGGCGCAGCACCCGGTCGATCGCCAAGGAAGTTGGGGTCCAGCCGCGGATTGTCAGCCTTTGGCGGCATCGCTATGCCGACCATGGCCTTGAAGGGCTGCAAGACAAGCCGCGACCGGGCAAGCAGCCGATCTATACGAAGACGACCGACAAGCGGATTCTGAAGCTGTTGGATAAGCCGCCGCCGCACGGGTTTGCGCGCTGGACCGGTCCTCTGCTGGCCGGAGCGCTGGGCGATGTTGACGTCCAATATGTCTGGCGGTTCCTGCGCAGCCACAAGATTGACCTCGCGGCTCGCAAGTCCTGGTGCGAGAGCAACGACCCGAACTTTACGGCCAAGGCCGCCGATGTTGTCGGCCTCTACGTCGCCCCGCCGGCGAAGGCCATTGTGCTATGCGTGGACGAGAAGCCTTCGATCCAGGCTTTGGAGCGAGCGCAGGGTTATCTGAAGTTGCCCAATGGCCGCGCCTTGACCGGCCAGAGCCACGATTACAAGCGGCATGGCACCACAACATTGTTTGCGGCGCTCGAAGTCGCCACCGGAAAGATCATCGCAACGCATTCAAAACGCCGTCGCCGCGTCGAGTTTCTCGATTTCATGAACAGCCTCACCGCGGCCTTTCCGAGCCGCCAGCTTCACGTCATCCTCGACAACCTTAACACCCACAAGAAGAACGAGGACTGGCTCAAGGCCCACCCCAACGTGCAATTTCATTTCACGCCGACAAGTGCGTCCTGGCTCAATCAGGTCGAGGTATGGTTTTCGATCTTGCAGGGGCAGTCGCTCAGCGGCACCTCCTTCACAAGCCTCAAGCAGCTTCAGGACCACATCGATGCCTACGTCAACGCGTACAACGACAAAGCCGAGCCCTTCGTCTGGACCAAGAAAAAGGTCCGTCAACGCCGTTTCAAAGGCCGCCGTATCACTCAGCTCTGATTCCGGGTACTAGTTTCAGGGCCAGTTACCGGGAGGCGCGGTGGGCCGGACAGGTGCCGCGTCGGTCCAAAGCAGCGTGCACTTCATCGAGCTTGATGGAGGCCCGCTTCGCGACGAGCTGCCGTAGGAACTCCTCATGATCGTCGATCTGTGACTGGACGCCGAACTTGCGCGGCGCGACGGCACCGGTCTTCCGGCAGTCCTCGGCCCACGGATGGCCTAGCGGTAGGGTAGGTCCATAGCAGGGTGGATAACGTCAGGAAGGCGAGTGCCCGTCTTACGTTTTGCGGATCTGCCGGGGCCTGGTTTGTTTCCCGCCGGGACAGGGGAAGCAATCGTGGACGCCGAGGGCGCAGTGCCAGGAGCCAAGGGGGACTGACTGGACGGCCGAGCAGGTCGCCATCGTGGTCGCCAATTATTTCCTGATGCTCGAGCGGGAGCGGGCCGGCGAGAAAATCAGGCTATTCGGATTACGGTGTGGAGCACGTCCAATTCTTCGTTTAATCCGCAGCCGATGCATCCGGATGCCTGTTAGCTGGTTGCAGTCCAGGGATCGATTATCGTCAGACCGGCAGCATTGAATGCACTCGTGTCGCGCGATGCCACCGCGAAGCCGTGTGCGGCGGCGATCGCGGCGATGTAGCCATCGGGCGTGGGGAAGCCTTTTCCGGCCGCGCGCGCCTTAACGGCGAGTTCGGCATAGCGCCGCGCCGCGGCGGTATCGAAGGGCAGGATGCGGGCCGTGAAAAGGTCCAGCACGCCGTCGAGCGCAACTGCCAGCCTGTCCTTGCGCCTGCCGCGCGGCAGCGCGCCGATACCGAACAAAAGTTCGGCGACGGTAACGCTGGAAAGAAACACCGTCTCGGCCGCTTGGGCGTCGAGCCAGTGGCGGACCGATGGATGCGGTTCGGGCTTCATCGCCTCGGAGACCACATTGGTATCAAGCAGTATCACTCGAGGTGCATCGGCTCAGCGGGACGCACGTCGCGCCCATGTTCAAGTGCCTCGACATCGGCATTGGTGAGGCCAATCTTGCGGCTCATCTCCGAAAGGGCGGTGCCTAGCCGCAGCCGGCCCTGGGGACGCACGGCGGCCTCCAGAATGGCGCGCATTTCCGCTTCCGCGCTGCGATTGTGCTGCGCCGCACGGACTTTCAGGGCGCGATGCGCCTCCTCAGAGAGGTTGCGGATGGTGACAGCGGCCATGATAGCGTCCTCCGGAGATTGATTGCGATGATATCAAAGTAGAGCTCTTGATGGCATTTTTCAAGGGTGATCGCGGTGCTCACGCGCCGGGCCCCGGGAAACCTAAGGATGAGCGCGGCTGGCGCGGCGCCTCCATTCCTCCCTCTGCGGATAATCCGATTTTTTCCAACATCCCCACACCGTAATCCGGATAGCCGAAAATCAACATGGCCGATCTGTACCGGCGGCTATCGCCGGAGGTGGGGCGATCCGAAAAGGCGATCGAAATGGAAGCTCGGCAACGTGTCGGCCGTCCTGGAGGAGCCCGGGATCGCCCGGATCCCCGGGGCTGCTCCGGCCAACTACCAGGATTCCCTGGTGGAGGCCGTTGAGGCCCAGTTAGGGCAGCATCCGAAGTGATCGACTGTGTCGGTGAAGCCGCCTTTCACGTCGGCTGGAGGCCGGTTCTGGTCCCGCCACCGGCGTTTTCCGAATTCGGACGCGCAGGATGACCGGCCGGCGCTGCAGCGCCTAGTTGGCAAGTACGATCCGGCAGCCAGAGACGAACACAACCGCTCCCTGAGGCGCGCTGGCGAGGAGATGGTGTTCAAGTTCGAGTACGACCGGCTGTGTCAAGCCGGCCGGCGCGACCTGGCCAAGAAGATGGATTGGCCCGCGGATCGCGGCGAGGACCATCGGGGTTACGACATCAGATCCTTTGCGCCAGACAACGGCGAGGAGCGGCTGTTCGAAATCAAGACCACCAACAGGCACGCTCGCACGCGCGTCTGGCTGTCCCGTAACCAGGTTGAGACGGCTGCGCATAACCCAGCGGGCCTACCGCGTCCGGAGAATCTTCGACTTCAGTAACGGAGCGGAGATGTTCGACATCAAACCGCCGCTTGATGTCTGCTTGTGTTTGACGCCGGACAAGTACGTGGCCGTGCCGAGGTGAGGCTCCAAGCAATTCCGAATACATCATCGGCGGCTCTGTCATTAAGACGTCCAATGGTCGACTGATCTCCACGACAGCTCGGTGGAAATATGGTTAGCCTTTACGCCCCGATGATTTGCATTGGGGCGGGCGGACTTGCCAGCGCCGGTACTAACCGACACTGATCATATTCGTGATGTCAACCGCGATGTCGCAGCAAAGAGTTCGATTATCGCGAGCAAGAATTTGGCGCTCATTGAGGGATTGAGGCCAGGAAGCGCCTTGCAACCACCCACAAAGCCGGGTGGTCGGGGCTGATCTCGCTGCGCGCGATGACGACCCGCGCGACTAACTCGTGGGACAATAGTCAAGCACCTAGGCGACATTGTCCGCTGACGCGCCAAACGTATTCGCTTTCGCACTAAGCTCTCGGTCAATTGACGCTGCTTGAGAGCTGAGCGGGTACCGGAGAGTCTTGAGCGTCAAAGTATTCTTCGAGCTCACCAACCGCTCTTTGCTCCCATTCGTCGGCCTGTGTCAGCAACGAGATTCGTTGGACTGGGCGGAATGCTGCAGCTTGACGGCACAGCGAAGCTATTGCGCGGTAGCGACGCACGTTTTCCAGAATTGCCGATCCTGTCATGTTTGATTTTTCCCATTCAGCTTCGCGACGCGAACATGAGGCGGATCGATTTTCGATTGGTTAGCGGCCGGCTCGGAAAGCATCTATGGTTGGCAAATCCTTGCGATTTGTAACCTCTCTGCCCCCTCAACACGGGACGTCTGATTTCCAACCGAAGAATTTTGGCCATGGGCATGATTGGGTTCTGGATACGGGACAATTTTTGGTACGTGGCCGAAATAGCCTCGCCATCCACCGCCAGAACGAACGTTGACGGGTTGGAAAAGATCAGCGACGAGCGGTATCGGAAGTGATGCGTCGGTGCTGTAGAGTGCGCTCCAAAACATCCGGAGGTGCAGCGCATGGCGATCGTATTCATTACTGGAAGCATGGATGGTCTCGGCCGGGCGGTGGCGCAGTCGCTACTCGATCAGGGACATCGATTGGAGCTGCACGCGCGATCGGAAGACCGCGCCGCAGCCCGGAGAGCTCGCGTCGTGCTCCGAACGTGTTGGGGTCGAGACCTGGAGAGCGGCGCCGAGACGAAAGGCATCGCGGACCAAATAAAGGCGATCGGGCGCATTGATGCGATCATCCAAACACAGGCGTCTCTTAATCAGCGGGTCCCAGGTTCGAGCCCTGGTGCGCCCACCAATCTTTCAGGGAAATCAATAGGTTGGGCGATCTTCGTGAGAGCGCAAGCTTCCCTTGCGCGCTGGGTCACAAAACCAATTGGGGAGCTCTCTTCGTCGATTGCGACCGCGGAGATAAGCGAGTGGCTTGGTCATGGCCTTGCGCTCGGTCTGCGCTCGCGTGAGGCCGAGGGGAGCTTCGTAGGTTGTTGGCGAAGGCCCATGCAAGAGCGAACTACTATTGTCGGCAACGGGGGGCTTTTCGCACGCCTTGAAGCGAAGGTTTGAAGGTCGCGACGGGCCGAGCCGAAGGCGCTGCTCTCGGTTACCTGCGGAATGCGTCGAAAGTATCCATTAGCTGATCGTCTTCCGGACTGGACAGCCCTAGCGCAGGACCGTGAGAAGGGAAGATGAGCAGCGACAAAGTCATGTCGTGGTATTCGGAGAATACGACGGACTCTAGCACGGGCTCGCGCGCATTCCACACGCCCGCCGGATGCTGAATTTCAGTCACGCCTGCGGCGATACCGAGAGCTGCGAGCGAGTGCTCGGGGACCGGTGTTGTTATCTGTTTGGCTTTGAAAAACACCCCCGACCTGAATAGCGCGTCACTGCCCCGAGACCAGTCGACGAAACCATCTTTGCTGACCACCAGCATGGCCCGACGCTTCGTCGCCTTTAGCCAGTTGAGGACGACTGCCGTGAGTGAAACTTCATAGCGGTCTCGCAACGTTTCGAACTGGGCCAACGTCGGCTTGATGAAGTCGCGCGTCTGCTCTCGGAAGTCGTCGGGAGGCATCAGTACGAAGGCAGCAAAGCTATTGGCCTCCGCCTCTATGCGGCCATACTCGGAATTCCACGACCACATGTCGCGCCGCGAACAGTAAAAAGGCTCGCCGGAGAGATGACGGTGCGCGAGATAATGCCCCAGCTCGTGGGCCATCGTGAAGTTGATGCGTCCTTTCGATGTGTGGCCGGTGTCGTAGAAGATCGCCCACTCTTTGTCGTCGTTGGGAACGAGAGCACCCTCGAACTTCCCAGCGAAGTTCTTGCCCTCGACGTGCACGATGGGATCGCCTGGAAAAACATTCCGAGAATAGTCCTGGGCGATTTCGGAGATCCTGATAGGAAAACGGGGCTCGCCCAGCAGCTTCTTACCTTCGCGGACATAAAGCGAAACCCGGGAGGCCCAACCTTCCCACGTCGTCGGCATCTTCATTTCTTCCGGCTCCAAGTGTCGATCATGTCCATCACCCGCCCCTTGGTGTCGTCATCGAGATTGTTGAATTTGCGGAAGAAGGCTTCTTTGACCTGCTGATCGTCGAAGCCCGCCTTGTCATCGACCAGGTAGTCGGTGGTCGTGTCGAGCACCCTTGCAATGTCGATAAGTTTTTCGGCCGATGGCTTGCGCTCGCTGCGGTTCTCGAGCTCCCACAAGTAGCTTTTGCTGGCGCCGCTGAGCTTGGCCAACTCGTCCAGCGAGTAGCCCTTCTTCTTACGGAGTTCTTTCAGCTTCTCGCGGAGCGAAGCGGGCATTCGCGGCAATTCTCCAGCCTATGCAATGAGTTAGTTTGTGTTCGATATACCGTACGGGAACGTGCTTGACAAGCGAACAATAGGTGTGTTCGATATACCGAACGTTTTCGTGATGGAGTCGGCTGGAGCCGCGGGTCGGATGACCTAACCCGGCACTGTGGTCAGGGACCCAGTGCTTACGACAAACTGGAGTTTTCTCGTGAGCAATTCCTGGAAATATGACCGCGCGAAGGAGGCGATCGACAAGCGCTTCGAAGAGGTCAAGACGGTCGAGATCGTCGATTACAAGCGAGAAATGTCGCTGGAGTCGATCCCGACCAACAAGGCCTATCGGGTCGACAGCGTCCATCTCTACGCCGACATTCTCAACATGGGCGACATCCTCGCCACGACCGAGAAGGAGGGCGAGCGCTGCCATAAGCGAACGTTGCGCTTCCTCAACCTCCACCAGCGCGCGGTCCATAGGATCCTGTCGCGCTGCGACGCACGTCGGGTGGACTTTCACAACCAGCGTCTTCATTCCCTGGTCGCAAAGCCATATGGGACCGACGAGGCGAAGAAGCGGGTTTGTCGTGCGGTCGCGATCGGCAAGCTCATCATCGACGTGCTCGCCGAGACCGGAGACGACGACGAGGACATTCCCAATGCGAAGGTCAGAATCGGCATCGACAGTGGTTTGACGCTGGCCGTCAACAACGGGCGCAACGGCAACCGCGAGCCGCTGTTCCTGGGGTCGGCGGCGAACCTCGCCGCCAAGCTGGCATCCAACTGGCGGGCTGAGGGCATCTACCTCACGAATGGGGCCCGCCAGGCGGCAGGTCTCGAACAGGCTGAGGACGGCAAGGAGGGAACGACGCCGCTCACGGCGGACCAGATCGCCTTTTGTCAGGATGTCGCCAAGCTCGAGGTCGGCAAGGACGCAATAGTCAAGGAATGGCGTCAGGACAACAACGACAACCCGATCGGCTCGTTCGACTTCTCGCGTCCGACGCCGCCGCTGCGCAGCTTAGACATCTCGGTCCTCACGCCCGGCAACTCCCGCCGGATGGAGGCCGTGTCGGTCTACGCCGATCTCGACGGGTTCACCAAATACGTCGCCGACAACATCGACAAGAAGGCTGCCGACGTCGTGCGCTGCTTCCACGTCATCCGGTCGGAACTCGACCGGGTCGTCGCCTCCGACTTCGGTGGCCGTAGGATTCGCTTCATTGGTGACTGCATCCACGCCCTTCTGATGGAGGGAACGGCTCATACCACTTACGAGGAGGATACCATTTCGGCCGCGACGCTGTGCGCGGGTGCGTTGAGGAGCAGCTTCGACCTCGCCCTCGAGCGTCTGAAGGCGAACAAGGTCGGCGTCGCCGGGCTCGGCTTGGCGATCGGCTACGAATTTGGCCCGATGACCGTGACGCGTCTCGGCATGCAGGGCGATCGCGTCCGTTGCTCGGTGAGCCGCGGCGTTCTCGCCTCGGAGCAGGAGCAGTGTCGTTGCAACGGCATCGAGACCGCGATCGGTCAGTCGGCATACGACGCCGGCAGCGACGCGGTCAGGAAGCTCTTCGGCAAGACGCGCAAGCTCTCCAGCCTCGACTACGACACGGCCGTGGACTCGCTCGAAGCGGAGGGCGACAAGGTCGCAAAGGACGCCGCGATCGCTGCGTACGCGGTGGCGGCTCCCGCAATGGCCAAGGCGGTCGAACAGCCGTTCCGCCCCTTCAGCGAAATGCCGTGAATGCCACCGAGCCCATTTGAAATCATCAGCGGTGTGTCGGCTGCGCATCATGCGCAGCCGATCGTGCTTGAGCGCAACCATGCCATCCTGGACGTCGCCCCGCCGACCGTCTCCGGGGCGCCCGGGCCGACCTACAGGCTGAGGATCGAGGGAGTCGGTTATGCCGCCGTGGTGCGCGAAGTCACGCCGACGCTGTTGCCTGCGTGTTGTCCCGAACGCCACATTAGTTGCGACGGCACCTTCTGCCTGTACTGGGAGGAAGCCGAACCTCTCTCCGTCACGGATGCGGATTCGGCTTCGGTCTGGTTCGGCAAGCTCCTCGTGTTCTTGCGCAGGCAGCGGGTCGCTGCGGCGCGGCGGCAATGGCCGGCCAAATCCGAAGCCAGAGCGCACGGAATGAGTGCCGCGCGGCACCAAGCCGTGGCGGAGCGTGCCGCCTCCGAGCTCGGCCCCCGATTCAGAAAGCATCTGGACGAGCTGCGTCTCAGCACGCAGCGCAAGTCGGTCGCGGGCCAGCCACGGATACGTCTTCTGCGCGACGGCGTTCGTCTGGTCACGGTCTCGGAACGGGATTCCCGCCTGATGACCAAGCGGGCCCGCTGCAAATGCGATGATGCAGCACGGCTTGGCCTTCCGGCGTGCTCTTGCGACGACCATGAGGCCTCGCTCACGGATCTCACTGTCGCATTGCACGGCTGGAAACGGGCGGAGGAGGATTTTTATGCAGCCTACACCGCGCTGGGTATCGAATGCTGCGGAACCATGGACGACTGTCCGCTGCGGAAGGAAGCCGCGTGATGATCAACAGATTTCACGGCGAACGGGGGCATGTCCTTCTGATCGAGGAACTGCGAAAGCAGAAGATCGCGGTCGGGATCGCCGGTGCCGCGGAAGCGCTGGCCGACAGCGGGGTCCTCGAAGCCGTCGTCAAGGACCAAACGCTGGTGGAGCAGAACGGTACAGACAACGACATCTACCTGGTGGTCGCCGGCGCGTTCCGCGTAGTCGTTAACGGCAAGCAGGTCGCTCGCCGCTTCAGCGGCGATTCGATAGGCGAGATGGCGACCGTGTCGCCGATCCAGAAGCGCTCGGCCACTGTCGTCTGCGACGAGGACGCGGTGGTGTTGAAGATCGAGGAGCCGAAGTTCTCGGAGATCGCCACGCACTTCCCGGAAATCTGGCGTCGCGTCGCCCAAGAGGTGGCGAGGCGTCTCGAGCAGCGGAACGTATTCATCAGAGAGCCCAATGAGAAGATCCGCGTCTTCGTCATCTCGTCGGCCGAGGCCCTGCCGGTCGCCCGAGCGATTCAAAACGCCTTCGCACATGATCCGTTCGCTACCGTCGTCTGGGCCGACGGCGTCTTCCGGGTCACGAACTACACGCTCGAATCCTTGGAAAACGAACTCGACCGCTCCGACTTCGCCGTGGCCATCGCCCATCCCGACGATCGGACCGAAGTGCGAGATGTGGACTGGCCGACGCCGCGCGACAACGTCGTCTTCGAGCTCGGGTTCTTTATGGGACGCCTGGGTCGAAGCCGCGCTATCCTGATGGAGCCACGGGCGACACGCGTCAAGTTGCCGAGCGATCTCGCCGGCGTCACGACGATTAGCTATCGTTACGACCCGAAGGACCCGGCCCCAAGCATGGCCTCCGCCTGCAACGAACTGCGCGAGCACATCATACGGCTTGGGCGAAACGTCTGATGGCTACGCGGCAGTGTCGGGGCGCAGGCGAGCGTTCGACCGCGTCCGGGTCACCGTCTTGGCGGCACAGGTTCAACCCGACGTCATCCGTCGGTTGCTGGCCTCAAACTTCGCTGCGAGGCCAACGAAATGGAGGCTGCGTTGAAAAGACTTGCCATCTTTCTTGACGGAACGTTCAACACGCTCAACAACAACACCAACGTGTGGCGCTTGCGCTCCCTCACATCCGAGACGGCGGACCAGCGGGTTTATTACAGCCAAGGCGTCGGCACGATTCGCGGCGAGGTCTTTCGCGACGGCGTCGCAGGCTATGGCATCGACAACGAGATCATCGAAGCCTACACTTGGCTGATCCAGAACTTCGACGACGGCGACGAGATATTCATCTTCGGTTTCAGCCGCGGAGCGTATACGGCTAGAAGCCTTTCCGGCCTGATCAGCAAATGCGGGATCCTGAAACTAGGTGCGCCGCTTTCGATAGAACAGCTTTACGCGCGGTATCGGCTGTATGTGGCGCCGACCATCGGGTCGTTGCTCGGAAAGCCGCTACCGCAGGACGCCTCCCTCGAGGAGAGATGGCTGACGAAGTACTCGAGGCCGACCAAGATCAAGTTTGTTGGCGTTTGGGACACCGTCGGCTCGATGGGCATCCCGCACGGTAGCGCCGAAGCCAAAGTCCACAAGTACCGTTTCCTCGACACGCACCTGCGCCTCGACAACGAATATGCGTTTCACGCGTTGGCACTCGACGAACACCGCGAGGACTTCGAGGCGACGTTCTGGACGCGGACCGTGAAGACAGGAGAGGTGGGCGCTCCCGATCGGCCGGTCGGGAACGTCGAGCAGTGCTGGTTCGTGGGTTGCCACGCGAACGTTGGCGGTGGATACGCGAGCGATCCGTTGTCGCAGCGGCCCTTGGTTTGGTTGATGGATAAGGCCGGAGCGCTGGGACTGGTCTACAGGACGCGGTCGACCTCGACACGGCACAGATCGCGCCGCCAACAACGACTCATACGCAGAGTTCGGAAAGGGGATCTATCACTTCTTCTCGAAGCGGTTCTATCGCTCCGCTGGAGCCACCCCGGAGAAGGGGACGGCGGCGATGACATCGCGCATCAATGAGACGATCGACGGATCGGTATTCGCCCGCTGGCGCGCTGACGAGACCTATCGTCCGCTGAACCTCGTCGCTTGGGCGAAGAGCAAGCAGGTCGACCCCGCCAAATTCGTCGACACCGTGATGGCTGCCGATCCCAATGTTGTCGTGCCATGACGGGGACGCCCGCGGCAAATCGCTCTTGCGCGAGACGGCACGCCTGTTCCCCGCGCACGGCCTCGGTTCCTCCTACGCGAGCGCGCTGCTTCAGGTGAGGCGTGCGGTAAGGTCGGGCGCGCGGAGAGACAGAACAAGGCGGACCATCGGCTCGGACCGTCGGGTCCAATCATTCCGAGTATTGGAGCAGCCGCGGAACGATGACCGTAGAAGGCCGATCGGCGACCTTTCTGCGTTCTAAAATCCGGATTATCGTATGGGAGGCGGCTGACCGAAAATGCTACGAAATACTCTGTGTTTGTCGTGGGCAATCTCTAGCCGCGTCCCGAATTAAGGGGCAAGGAAATCAATAGAAGAGTCTGTTTCGATGCGAGGCCATACTATGGTCAGAGCGGGTAATCGTCCGGACGGTGAGATCGTCTCGCGATCATTTCCTGGCTTTGAGGACCAAATCCACTCGTCGCACTCAATTGGCGCGATAGTAGCCGAACTGGTGAAACTGGACGTTGACGCATCGGCCGCGCTCGAGGGCACCGATCTTACCATTTCTCATCTCGATTCCCACGCGACGAGAGTTTCTTATCGGCAACTCGACAATGTTATTCGCAATGCCCTGAATCTTTCGAGCGATTCAGCGATCGCGCTACATGCCGGTCGGCGGATACATGTAACGTCGTACGGAATGTACGGATATCCGCGCGCCATCGAGAGGGACCCCGGAGATGATAAAGACGCTTCTCGCTCCCATTCGAGCGGTCACGCGGTTTCCTCTCGTTCAATTCGCCGTGGTGATCTTTGTAATCTTTGTGCTGCAGGCCGCCGATGATAGCTCTCTCTTTGGCCAGATTTTCGGTGGCCTAGACAGGCTTGTAGATGAGACAGTTCGGTCGGTTTCGGCTGTTTTCACCGTCAAATCATTCACGAAGTCATGGCTGACATTCGGCTTTATGATCGCCTATGTGTACCTGGCTTTTTGGCTGATGCTGTTAATTTGCGGCGCGGTGATGCGATCTCTAATCGATTACGCGGGCCGGATGAACTTTTTGTGGTCGAGGAATCTGATAGCCAGGTCACGTGGCGTCGCAGCGTACCGCGCGTGGTTGCCCCTTGAGAAGATCCGGCCGCGACATATTCCTCAACAGGCTTGGGAAGAGCAATTTGCCTGGCCTCCGAACGATAGGCCGCCGTACCTGCCGTTGGGGCAGCGTGTCTTGCGAGCGGCGGCGGCATATGTGCTTATAATCACGCTCGCTCTCGTGATCCTTCAGTTCCTTACGCCATTTCACGTACTTACCTGGTTGGGCGCCACGCTAGGCTATCGGACCGGCTGAGACGGGGGGCGACCGGTAAAATCTAGGGTTTGGCCAGCAAGGTAATGTGGTCCGTCGCAGTCGGTCCGGAATTTCCAAACGTCAGCTCGACGTCGACTCGGCCTTCTCCTTCTATTTTGATTGAACCGACGGCATATTCGAATCTTGTCATGGATCCGTCCAAACGTCGCGCGGTGGACCTGATTTCCGTTCGTTTGATTTCCGCTCCATTGAGTTTGACCGAAAGCAAGGCCACCGGGGCGACCGCATCGTCGGGAGCCGCGAGCGAAAGTATACCCGTAGCGGCGAAGCCATCCGGCACGCTATTGTCTTCGACGAGTTCGACGGACACGAATTCGATCGGGAATCTCGCGGAAATTCCTAACTGGCGGCCGACTTCGACTGTCGGAACATTGCCGTTGAAGTCGTTGAAGCCCATCTCGCACCGGAACAGAATGGTTTCAAGCTTTGCTTGAGCGTTCTCGTCGTTGAAGATGCTCATGTGAGGCATGAAGGAGAGAAAGCCACCACCCGGGTTGCCAAAAGTAGCGCTCCGCAGGGTGACAGTTCCGTCGCCACGCCGTTCGACGTAGAGCATCTTTCCTGTTCCGATGGTGACGCTTTGGCGGGTGCCGTTTCGATCTCCGGCAACGATGAAAAGGCCTTCAGCGGGCAAGCCGGTACACGTGGTAGCGTTGCGGATATGTTTCGGGAAACCACCCTCGACGATCTTCCTGAGTTTGGCAGCGGCTTTCAAGGCGTCGGTGGCATGCTCGATTGAGATATCGTGCCTTGCGAGATCGAGCGGCAGGGCGGAGAAATCGGCGGGATCGAGTAAATCTAGCGAACGGGGTTTTGGGCCGTCCGTGGACACGCAGCAGTTTTCGTAGGTAGGCAGCAACTCGTAGAGCGAGGGCCAGGACATCAGCGTCCGTATGATGGTGTCGGTGCCGCCTATTAGCCAGCGCGAGGCGCGGCCCCATCCTAAAAAAGGAGTTGCGACGGCGGTGACCGATCCCCAAAAAGGCGTTCCCATGGTGATGACGGTCTTCACGCGACAATTCCTCGGGAAGTCGCATTTGCCGTCCGGACCCGACGGTGCATCGTATTGGGTGGTGTAGATTAGGGATACCAATCCGCCCATACTGTGCGCGAGGATGTCGATTTCTTTGCCCGCCAGCTCAGGTCTGCTCTTGATGAAGGCATCGAGGTCGGCTGCGGTGTCGAAATTGCTGCGGCGCCAGTCGTAGGGGAACAGAAAGAGGTTTCTATGCTCACCCGAGCGCGAATAACCGAGAGATCGTAGGTATTGCCAGAGCGGCTCGTATACGTCGACCTTCAAGGGCCCCAAAGCGATGAATTGATTTAGTGTGCCGCAAGTTGCTCTGTAGGTGGCATCCGAATTGCCGGGGTCGCATGTGTCGGCCGCCGATATCTTTCGGGGGCCGTCCACGATGCGGAGATTTTCCAGGTGCCGGAGTCCGTCGAGCGTCCCCCAGACGAGCTTGCCATCGATCCACAATTCCGACCCCGCGATCCCGGGGATGACGATCAGGGGACGGGGCGGAGGCGCGTGCGGCTGAGTGTTTCGGTTGCCTGCCGCGTGACAGTCACCTAACCAAAGGCAGGCAATCAAGATCGTGACGACTCTCAACATAGCGATCAATTGGGCAGTTTTTCAGGATTGGGTGGAAGTGGACATTTGTCCGTCAGTGCGAGTTTGAACGTCGGTCCGGAACGGTATCGTAACTGGCAATAGAATTTGTACTGCGCTTCGCGAACGATGGCGGCGCCGCCTCTCATCCCGGTGAAAAATCGCTCGTCTAGCTTGCCGTGGTCCTCGATCGACACGTCCTCGCCAGGATGAGAATTCATCTCGGATGACCTGAGAGCCCCGCAGTAGCCTTCGCTGGTTGATCCGCCTCTGAGCCAGTCGGATTCATTGCGTGGGCCGAGGATGTCGCGATCGTAGCGCTCAACACCATGGCTCGGATCGCGGCAAGCGACCGCGCAAGCCCCGAGAACGAAGCTTCTCAGCTCCCGTACCGACGTGAAGTAGCTCTCTGGGCTAACGCCGAAGGATTGGCCTCCCTTTAGCACGCCGACCAGATGCCACTCATCCTGTTTCTCGACGAGAAATACAGGGCCGCCGCTAAAGCCAGGCCTAGTCTGAGCAGATAATCGCCGGAGCTTCCGATCCTGCGGTTGTCCTTCATTCAGGACGCCCACGTTCAATTCGAGGCGCGGGACGTATCCGCCCTCAGTATTGGAGATACCTGCCACATTCAATTGCGTGCCAACTTGGTCGACGTCGGCATCCGGACAGGTACTCAGTCCTCGCCGCGCCAAACCCTCAAATTCGAGCAGGGCGGTATCCACGTCAGGGACGCTCTTTTGAACGTTCGCTCGCCTGACTTCGGTCAATAGCCCGGTTTGTTGGTCTCTGAACCTTATGACGACGGTGAAGTCGGCTAAGCCAAAGTCGGTTTCGCCCATCCTTCGGGCGGAGCCGCGACGACGTGATTTGCGGTTATTACGCTTCTGGTTGTACCGACGACGAACCCAGTCCCGTTGCGCTCGACGGCGGTCCCGTTGGCCGCCTTTCCGCGCACGGCCACCATCACGATCGCATTCGCGACATCGTTGCGGCTGTCAGCCGCGGCGGCTTGAAGCGATGGCGCCGCTCCAACCAGAGCGATTTATGGGTAATAACAGCCGCACTCTTGTCCTCCGGTCCGTGGTGGTAGTGCCAGCATCGAGGTCGCAATGGTATCCCGCAAGCTCGACGAGGTGAAGTATCTAGTTTACTCACGCCAAGATTGCGTACATACTTCGGCTTTCATCTTTGCGTCCGATTGTTTGAGACTGTTATGTCGAAGATCATTCGAAGGAATGCCTTAGCCGCCTTGGCCGTCATAGCGACGGTGGTGCCATTCTCCCTACGAGCGACTTCGGTCAGATCGTCCGCCCTCCAGGTCGCTGTTCCGCTGACCGACGACAAAGGAAAACCAAGCAACGACATAAGCGGTATCAGTTGCCTGGAGCCGCAAGGCGGAAAACGGACTTGCGTAGTCATCGACGATCAAGGGCGCCTGGCGCAAGTGGCGACGGTCGAAGCATCGACGCTCACGGGCCAAGCCAAGATCAGGCTGATAGGCAAGGCTCACGCGCCGGTTGATATTGCTGGGACCGAGCCAGGCATCGACCCGAAAGTCGTGAAGTGCTCGGCGGGGAAGGACGACTTCAAGGATCTGGACGGAGAGGCTGTCGCTCTCGACGACAAGTTCTTCTATGTCGTCGGCTCCCACGGTTGCTCGCGCAATAGTAACAAATTCCGAACCTCGTCTTTCATTTTGGCGCGTGTCCCGATTGACGTCGTCAGAACCGCCTCTGGCGCGCCCAACAACGTCGATACGATTGGACCAAAATCCACGAGTTACCGCCTTTCGGAGGCGCTTCTCGCGTCGCCGACTCTCAAGGACCACTATGCGCTGGATCTAATGACCAAGAACGGCCTCAACATCGAAGGACTGGCCGTCGCCGGCGGCAAGCTCTATGTGGGCTTGCGGGCACCGGTTATCGGAAAGAAGGCCTATCTGGTCGCCGTCGACCGCGATTGGCTATTCGATGCCTCTCGCCCCGTTGCGCAGGCCGATATCCGCGAAATCGATCTCGATCTGGGGGGCCGAGGGATCCGAGATCTCGCCGTCATGGCGGACGGCCGGCTTCTCGCCCTCGGTGGTCCAGCGCAATCGGACGACTTTTCCTTCGCCTTGTACGCCGTGGAGCCAGCGAGCAAGACGGCGACGCCGATCGCCGAACTCGTCGATGTACCCGACGGCGGAAAGGCGGAAGCGTTGCAAATCTTGGCGCAAGCTCCGACCACGCTCGATCTTCTGGTTCTCTTCGACAGCGCGAAGGGTGGGGCACCCCGAAGGTACCTGATCGACTTGAAATGATGATCGGCGGTGAACAACCGTTCATTCCGGAGGAAGGCGGAAGCAATGCGGACGGTTTCGAATACCATAGCCGGGTCGGCCTCGACGATGGTTTTGCGGAAAATACCGGGTACGCGGCCGTCGATGTTATGCACGACAAGTCTCGGCGCTCCGATGTCGCCGGCGACCTTTTCGAAAAGACGTTCGATCGAGACAGGGTCCGTGGCGTCGCAACCATACCGGCGCACACCGTGCTCCTTCTCGAGAGCCTCAAGAGCGGCTTTATCGGGATTGCGGGCTGCGATGGCGACGCGCATGCCGCTGTTTGAGAACAGGCGAGCGCAGCTTGAGCTGACGCCCGGGCCGCCGCCAATGATGAGCGCAACGCCTCGGCAGAGGGTTTGTTGGACTTGGTCATACCACACGCTATTCTAGGCGGTGTCGCTTTGGCTAGGCGTCAAAAGGCCGGTCCACCGGCGAACATCTGGCCCGTTTCCCTGGCGGATACCCGTCATCCTGCCTATCTAACCTAAATGGATGCTAGGACAGAGTCCCATCTTGCTGCACTGAAGACGGCGCTCCAGACGCTTAAGGACAGCGGCACGGATGGCTTCGAAGGATTGCTCGCGACAGTTCTGTCCGAAGTGTGCGGACAGCCGTTTCGCGTTGCGTCCAGCGGATCACAACGGGGCCGTGACGGCGACTCGGCCTTCGACGAGGGGGCGACTTACTTCGAGGCGAAGCTGTACGAAGATGCGGTTCCCCAAGCCGCCGTGTCCGGCAAGATCGTCGACCTTGCGAACGACGACAAGGGGCAGGTCGATACCTGGATTCTGTGCGCGACCAGCCCGGTGAACTCCCAGCACGCGGACAAGTATCGGGGTTCGCTCGCCGCGATCGGGATAGGCTGCCTGATTCTCGATTGGCCTCCGGGCACACTGCCGCCGCTTGCGGTGCTGCTTGCCATGGCCGCGCCGCGGGTCGAGCGGTTCGTGCTGGATCATTCGCAAGATCCCTCCACTGTGACCGGCATTCGAGACGATCTCGATGCCGTCGCTGCTGACAGCCAGTTCGCCGACATGTCGACCAATCTGAGGTCGATGGTTCGCGATGGAGCGGTCGGGCTCGGCTTGGCGAAGGCCGCCAATCAGGCGGCTCTCGTCAAGGCGTTCTCGGACCGTCGGGAGGCGCGAAGGCTGTTTGGGCAGCCGCTCGCGCCGATGGACAAGTCCGGGCTTGCTTGGGCCGAGCGACCGGCGCTCGTGCAGCGGATTCAGACCGCGATTTCCGGTCCTCCCGATAACCGGGTTGTCCTCGTTCTGGGAGACGAGGGGACCGGCAAATCCTGGCTCGTTGCGAAGGGATGGAGCGCCAGCCAACCCACGCCGTTGCTCGCGGCCTTCATGGCGAGCGACCTGTCGATGCCGGAGGCCATAAATAACCTCGAGGAGTTCCTGGTATCGAAACTTGTGTCGCAGACCGGCGGGATCGTGACGGACGCTATACGCAAGCGTTGGAAACGGCGCTTTGACGGATGGCGGGCGAACCCCGCGCCGAAGCACGTGCGGCTCGTGGTCTGGGTCGATGGGCTTAACCAGGCGATTAGCTTTCCTTGGGCCCGTTGGATCGATGCGATGGCTGGCTTTCTGGAGGAGATCGGCGGCCGGTTGATCGTCACGACGAACAATTGGCATCATTCCCAGATACGCTGGACAGTGACGACGCCATTGGAGCGCGTGATAGTCGCTGATTGGTCGGAGGCCGAGCTCAAGGGGATTCTTGAGGCCAGGGGAATCAGGTCGGATGTCTTGGCGGCCGAGGTTTTCGGGTTTTTGCGGAATCCTAGGATTCTAGGGATCGCTGTCGAGCTTCTCGACGCCAGGGAAATCGAACGTGTCGACGAATTGACCGTCGGCCGACTGCTGTTCGAGCACCTCCGTCGGCACGATGCTGACCCTACAAGCGCCGGCTCAGCGCTTGATTTCGCGAAGACGCTCAAGTCGCATGCCGAAGAGATGCTTGAGCGGCTGAAAAGCCAGAATCATGACGATCTCACGATCTTCGACCTGGGAAAGGAACTCAACGCGGTTTCGAGGAGCCGCTTCTTCGAGCCGGTGGAAGGCGAAAGCGATCTGTACGCCGTGCGGAAGGAAGGACTTCCCTTGGCGCTCGGCCTGGCTTTGACGAGCGTTCTTCGCAAGGAGCTGCGGGCCAATCGAGACCCCGAGGCCAAACTAGCCGAGGTGATGGAGCCCATCAGTGCCCTTTCGGAGACCTCCGATGTGGTCTTCGCAGCGTTGCAGATTTCCTTTCTTCAGGAAGGTTGCCCCATCGAGGTGCAGGCGGCGTTGGCAAAATATTTCGTCGGCTTGCAGAATGTATCCGATGATCTTTATCCGGCGTTCGAGGCGATGGCGAAGCGATCTCCAGAGCCATTCTTGAGGGCGACGCACGACGCCGCGTTTTCTCTGGTTATGCTGCCAAACTCCAGATGGCTCATAGTAGCGCTGCTTTCGGCATCGGCAGATCCAAAGCATGCCGCGGAGATAGCCCGCCAGGCGCTGGAGTGGCTAGCCCGCCATTCTCTAGTACCCACTTTTCTTGGAACGTGAGTCGTGATTCAAGGTCGGGATGATACCCGAAGCAAGAGAAGTCCGCCTTTCGAGGCAAGATCGCAAGGTGCTAGAGGCGTGTTGTCGCTCACCGATGACATTGCAGCGCGATTTGAAGCGGGCGCGGATAGTCTTGTTGGCGGCGGACGGGCGCAGCACCCGGTCGATCGCCAAGGAAGTTGGGGTCCAGCCGCGGATTGTCAGCCTTTGGCGGCATCGCTATGCCGACCATGGCCTTGAAGGGCTGCAAGACAAGCCGCGACCGGGCAAGCAGCCGATCTATACGAAGACGACCGACAAGCGGATTCTGAAGCTGTTGGATAAGCCGCCGCCGCACGGGTTTGCGCGCTGGACCGGTCCTCTGCTGGCCGGAGCGCTGGGCGATGTTGACGTCCAATATGTCTGGCGGTTCCTGCGCAGCCACAAGATTGACCTCGCGGCTCGCAAGTCCTGGTGCGAGAGCAACGACCCGAACTTTACGGCCAAGGCCGCCGATGTTGTCGGCCTCTACGTCGCCCCGCCGGCGAAGGCCATTGTGCTATGCGTGGACGAGAAGCCTTCGATCCAGGCTTTGGAGCGAGCGCAGGGTTATCTGAAGTTGCCCAATGGCCGCGCCTTGACCGGCCAGAGCCACGATTACAAGCGGCATGGCACCACAACATTGTTTGCGGCGCTCGAAGTCGCCACCGGAAAGATCATCGCAACGCATTCAAAACGCCGTCGCCGCGTCGAGTTTCTCGATTTCATGAACAGCCTCACCGCGGCCTTTCCGAGCCGCCAGCTTCACGTCATCCTCGACAACCTTAACACCCACAAGAAGAACGAGGACTGGCTCAAGGCCCACCCCAACGTGCAATTTCATTTCACGCCGACAAGTGCGTCCTGGCTCAATCAGGTCGAGGTATGGTTTTCGATCTTGCAGGGGCAGTCGCTCAGCGGCACCTCCTTCACAAGCCTCAAGCAGCTTCAGGACCACATCGATGCCTACGTCAACGCGTACAACGACAAAGCCGAGCCCTTCGTCTGGACCAAGAAAAAGGTCCGTCAACGCCGTTTCAAAGGCCGCCGTATCACTCAGCTCTGATTCCGGGTACTAGCGCCCGAGGTAGGCACGTTCCGTCATTCGAGTGGCGATCCGGCAAAGGACGCCGCGGAATCGGAACGGCTGAAGCAGGAGCTCGAGACTCGCCGCTCGGCCTTGTCGGAGGCTGAACGCGAATTTATCGGCAAGCAACTGAAGGAAGACTCCCGAAAAGGTCTGCCGCAGCTCCATTCGTATGCCCTCGAGCTCATGGCGGGAAAGCCACTAGCGCCCGCCATCCCCGCGCTTATGGGATGGGCCGTCGCCAGCGCCTTGAATCCGGACTTCGACCGACCGGATAAGCATTTCCGACATCTCATGCGTTTCAATGCCGTTGATTGGTTGCCGATGCGGGATGCCGTCCGAACCGCTTGCGAGCCGTTTCTGGCGACGGAGGCGTCGAATACGGGCAAGCGCGCGGCGGCCACCATGTTGAGTGCGACCGGAGATCCGGACGATGCGGCGCAAGCGCATGCCATTTTCGGGACTATCACCCCCGACCGACCGCGCTTTTCCTTGAATGACCCGCTCTACAGTGCGGTCGATCCTTGCGATCCGACCGCAACACAAGCGCCGGAGAATATCGGTGCAATCGTTACGGCCAGCAGGAACGCCAACGTTGCGGAGCTGAGCACAGGCCTTGGCATGACCCCTCAGGATCACCAGGTCACCAGGTCCATGCCCGCTCTTGCCCGCTTCGAGCCAGCCACGGCCGTCGAACTTCGCCATAAGTTCGCCCGGCAGGCGCTCGATCGGGCGAACGTGCTGTCGTTGAGGCAGGCCATGATGGCGCTATTGAAGGACAGTGCGATCCTGGAGCCGGAAATCGTAACCCGACTGGTTTCGATCGGCTCTTCGCCGCCGGCGTCCGAATTCTTGACGGACAAGGGCGGGGTTCGAGACGAATGGCTCGTGCAGCAGTATGCCCTTCGCGCAGCCTTTCCGCACCGGAGCGGCGATGAGCAGCTCCGGGCGCTGGAGGCCGGAGGAGGCAACGAGGCATTGCTAGATCTGCTGGAGGCTACGTCACCCGCCAGCGAGACGGAGATTGACGCTGCTCTGGATCGCGCACTCACATCCCGCGACAACAACAGATTGGCGATGGTCGTAAACTTCGCTCAGTTCAGCAAAAGCTCCCTGTCGAATGCGGCGAAATCCCGACTCATTCCCTTGCTCTCGTCCCCCGATGGTGGAATGAGAATGAGAGCATTGGCGCTCGCCGCGCGGTCTCGAGACCCAGTTCTGTTGAAGCAGTTTCTGGCGACGGGCTGGGACGCCGCGAATTGCGACGCGAAGAACGGCCATCGTGAGATCTGGTATGGCTCGCGGTGCCTGCTGGTAGCCGCCGAGTTGGGCTTGATCGGCGCCGCCGAGGCCGTTGGTCGCATGGGGCCGAACTTCTATGGCTTCGCGGCGCAGTTGAGCGATGAGGGCGCCAAATCGGTCGCCGATAGGGTCGATGTCGCATTCCACCGTGCGATCGGTGTGAACGACATCCCTGAATTTCCCCTGGTGCAGCAGCCAGTCACCGCGATCGAGGGGCAGGAGCCGCCGCTTCTGTCCTTGGTGGATCAGCCGGCCCGCGACATGCAGCAGGCATTCGAGAGACTGGGAGAAGATGATGACGCGTTTCAGCAACGGCAGAAGCGCTCTTGGAAGGCCTTCGACCGCTTCGTCGATCACGTTACTCTCGCCGACGCCCGGATCATCCTGGACGATTTCTCCTGGGGAGGATTCGATGCGATTGTAGCCCGGATGCCTTCTCTCGCGGAGAGTTGGAAGCAAGCGTTGCTGGTCGCCGGCGAGGGAGTGTTCCGCGCCATGCATGCATTCGCAACGGGGCTCGCGAGGGCAATCGCGCCAAGCGATCCCGCGGGTGCTGCAGAGCTGTTCGCTCGAACGGCCTCGCTTCGACCTTTCGTAAACCGTGTCATCGGCGTATCGAGCATTCCCGCGGAGGCCGTTGCGGCCTGGTCCCGTGCTTCGATCACGGAGGTGCGTAAATTGTGCTTCGCCCGACTCGACGCGGCCGCGAACGACTCCTTGACCCCGCGGGTCACTTCAAATTCCTCCGGGTGAGGTCAGTCAAATTCCTCCACCCGCGAGGCAGGACATGGTGATTGTTAGTTTGACATTGTCTCCCGGGCAAGGGCTTCAGCGGCCTCTTTGAGCCGATAGCTGCGTCCGTCGAACTCAAGCAGATGGCAATGATGCATCAGGCGATCGAGGATCGTCGTGCTCATGGTGTTGTCCCCCAGGTATGTCCCCCAGTCTTGCACGACGCGATTGGAGGTGACGATGACGCTGCGGCGCAGTTTGTAGCGCTGATGGATCAGGGTCTGCAGCAATGCGCCGGCGTCGTCAGGGATGGCGCGTGCGAGGAACAGATCGTCCAGCACGAGGAGATCGCAGTCGATGATGGTTCGCAGCCGGACCTCGCGTTGTGCCGGGGAGTTCATGGCGTAGCGGTGGAAGAAGTCGTCGGTCTCAAGATACTGGATCTTGTGGCTTTGCAGGATTGCCTGATAGGCAATCGCCTTGGCGATGTAGGACTTCCCGGTGCCAGGTTTGCCGACAAGCAGCGCGTTCTCGCCAGCGGCAATGAACGCCAGGGTGTGGAGCTGGAAGCAGGTTTGGCGCGGCAATTTGGGATTGAAGGACCAGTCGAACTCGGCGAGCGTCAGCTTTTCGTCGAGCCCGGATTGCTGGTAGCGGCGCTCGATGAGGCGGGACTGACGACGGTCGAGTTCGTCCTGCAGGATCAGGGAGAAGGTCTCGAGGAATGGCTGGTTGGCGCCCTGCGCCTGCAGCACGCGCGTCTGCAGCGTGTCGCGGACGCCCGACAGGCGCAGCTGTCGCAGGCAACGCTCAATTTCCGGCATGGTCATCATGTGGCTGGGTCTCCAGTTTGAGGTGAGAAGATGCAGCGGGAGCGCTCGTGGCGCCGGAGCTGGCCGGGGTTGCGCAGGCGACACGAGCGTGGCTGTCGTGAGCCTCGGCCTGCCGGCCATTGTCGCCGGCATCGTGCCGCACGGCACGGCTGAAGAGATCGCCGTATTCGGCCGGGGCACGGATCAGCGGATGATCCTGGGTGAGCGGCGATGCCGGTTGTGGCGTCGCTCCAACCTGCTCGATCGCCTGTTCGAACAACCGCTCGACGGTCGCACGCACGTGCTTGTAGCGGTAGATGCGGTTGTCGATGGCGTGCGCGCAGGCTTGCTCGACCAGCCGCGCCGGATACTTCCGGCTCAGCCCGACAATGCCCCACATCGCGCGCTGTCCGGGACGTCCCTCGGTGTCGAACACCTGCTGGCACAACGCCTTGGTCTGCGGCCCGATGCGCTCGGCGCTCGCCAGCAACACGGCGGTTTGCCGCGACGGATTGAACGGCCGTTCGTTGGTTGGCAGGACGACAGAACCGGGGTGCGTCATCCTGGAATGAACACGCAGCAGCGCACGGGTGTGGCGATCACGGATCTCGATCATGGAGGCGTAGATCCGCACAACGACCTGGCTGCCGATGGGCGCGGGTCGCGCGGCGTAATAGCTGTTGTCGACGCGTACGGTGGTGTCGTCGCAGACGGTCCGAACGACCTCGGTGAAGATGCGGAGGGGCGCGACAGGCAGCGGCCGCAGGTGCGGCTTCTCCTCCTGGAACATGGCCTCGACCTGACGGCGCGTGCTGCCGTGGATGCGCCTGGAAGCCCAGTTCTCCTCCCAATGCCGCAAGAACTCGTTCTGCGCTTCCAGTGTCTCGAAGCGCCGTCCAGCCAGCGCGGTGCCCTGGGTATGTTGAATCGCATTCTCGACGCATCCTTTCCGATTGGGGTCGGCCACCCGCGCGGGATCGGCGACCACGGCGTAATGAGCCAGCATCGCGCTGTAAATCGGGTTGAGCTCGGGCTCGTACAGATCGGGCTTGAGGACACCTTCCTTCAGATTGTCGAGCACGACATATCTGACAACGCCGCCAAAATACCGGAACGCTTCTTCGTGAAGCTGCGCCCAGACTTGCTGGCTGGATTGCCAGACCACTCGCCGGAAGCTGCGCCGCGAGTAGCGCAGCGTCATCACGAACAGGCGGGGGCGGCGGTACCGGCCGCTCCTGGGATCGATCGTCAGAGCGCCCTCGCCATAGTCGACTTGAGCCTCCTCGCCGGGGAGGAACTCAAGTCGATCAAACTGCTCGGGATCGCTGTGGCGCAACGTGCGGACAAACCGCTTGACGCTCTGGTAGCTGGACGGAAAGCCAAATTGATCGACCAGGTCCTGGTAAATCGCCTGCGCATTCCGCTTCAGGCGGACCTGTCCTTCGATCCACGTCCGATGCGGTTCGCAGGCCGAGCGGGCCAGGCTGCTGCTGACCGTCGCTTCCGATGCCCCAAAAGCCGGTGGTCGGGGTGGAGGAATTTGGCCGTCCTCGCTCACCGGGCCGGTGGTCACTTCCCCGGGGGAATTTGCCTCCGCACCAGCCCGCAGCGCCCGGTAACGCCGGATCGTCTTGCGATCGACCCCCGTCAACCTGTGGATCTCGCGCTGGCTGGCGTTGCGATCGAGTAGCGTAAATACCGTGCTTTGCAGGTGTGGCTTCAAGACGTTCAACTCCCCGGTCCCTTGCTGGCTAGACTAAAGGGACCGAAAATAAACGTCCTGCCTGACCGCTACCGCTGTTCAGCGGCGCTGACGGCGATCATCAGGTGGGGGAGTTTCAAGTGACCATACCCGGGGGATTTTGACCGACCCACGGGGCCTTGATAGCTTCGGAGGTTCTCGCCGCGCATGAGGCCGGAGCGCAAGCGTTCATTCAGCAATACGTCGACGAAAGGTTGGCGATCCAGGAGCCGGCAAAGACGGCGCGGGCTCTTCTTGTCTGTGGATTTTCAGACCTGAATGAACATGCCACCCGTACGCTGCAGCGGTTCGAGGCTTGCGAAGGATTTGTCGGGCAAGCCTACGGGGCGGCAACTTATGCCTATCATAGGAACGCATGGGCACGGCATTGGTACGGGATGATGAAGTCTGCCACGAGCCCTGAGGAATTCTGGAGCTGCGCCGTCCTATTCGCGAAGATCGTCGACGGTCGCTTCGATTTGTGGCACGCGGAGTGCGGATCGCCGGGTGAAGTCTTCGCGCGCTTCATGACCACCATCGATGATAGCGTCAATTCACGCATCAAGAAGTGGCAGTCCGAGCGGCAATCCAAGCTCTTTGGCGGAGACATTCCGGATCCGATCTTCACGTTCGGGCAAAGCGGGTCCTAGTTGCCGGGAGCCTTCGCGCCACGGCACTATCCCTTCTCATCAATCGCTTCGGAAGGGCTGTCGAATGGCAAGCGGATGTGTCGCCGATGTTCGTACAGCGGGATCATACAAAGTTGGAAGATCAGCCAGCACGCATACAGCGAGTCGTCCGAGTATGGCTCTCCGTCGTGTAGCAGTCCATGGGCTATCGAGTGACGGATATAGGGCCCCGGCTTCTTGAGGAAGACGTTCTCGATGTCGGTCGTGATGGGGCTGCCGAAGATCGAATCCAGCTCCGGTCGCATCTGCTCGAACAGTGCGGATATCGTTCGGTCCTCCTGAATCTTCGTGGCATCGTCCAATTTTGTGACGTCGTGGCTGTGCGCTCTGAGTACGTGCCGAAGCGAAGCTTCCAGCAAAGGCGTCAGGATGTAGAGAGCGCTAATGAAGTCGCCGCGGAAGAAGCATGTAAAACCGTGGCTGTAGGTCATGACGAGCCCCCGCGGTACGAAGGGGCTGAATTCCAATAGCGCTGCGAAGATCTCCTCGGACAAGTAGTGGTTCGAAACGATGGATTGCCTAGCTACTTCGATCTCGGCAGAAGCCGTAATATGGCGGCGTAGCCCCTCATCGCGCGCGATTTGTTGACGCAGCGTCGAGTCATCCTGCGTTTCGCCAAAGTTGCCCCCTTCGCTGCGATAGATGACCTTGCCATCGCGGTCGTGGTGACTGCCGCCAAATAGGGACGAGAACGGATGCTCTCGGATGGCCTTCTCCGCCTCGGCTATAAGTTGATCCGGATCCGGAGAATGACTGAGGCCCGCGAACGTGAAGAGTTTGTCGAGCAAAGTAGGCTTTTGCATCCTCTTCTCGACCTCTTTGGCGATATCTTCGAGGTCCATCGGAATTGCAAAAGGCGACATTTCGTCGGCGATGCCCGCCTGAATATCCACCAGGAGATGCCGCAACTCCTTCCGGCGATCCTTGCTGCCTGGCAAGCCGTGCAGCTCTTGGATGGCTTCCGTAAGCGTATGAGCAGCCAACATGGCCGAAGGCTGGCGCTTGGCCATCGCGACCAGCAGCTCGCCTGCCGTTGACCGGCAACGGTTCGCGTCGTCGTCGTGTTTGGCCTTATGGTAAGCTCGGGCGGAAAGGCGCCAAAGCTCCACTAAGATGTGGTCGTCAGCGCCGGCGGGGAGGCCGGCGATCAAGTTTTCGACCTCCTTGCCGACTTCGGCTGCATCCGAGATCCCGAAGTGAAGGTCGAGACGCCCGAACATCAGGGCGGGACTAGTCAGTCGCTTCGCGATCGCTCGCTTCCGCAACGCCACGACGAGCTTCTGCGCGTCCGAAGGGCCATTCTTGTCCATTTTGGTGGCGCGACCGATGAAAAGGGCCCGCTTGAGCAGATCGCGCGCCTCGTGCCGTAGGGCGCCGGTCTCGTTCTCGTCGAAACGCAACTTGAGGATGCCGGCATCGACCTTGGAGACAACTTCGACGTAGGCGGTCGCGGCACATACTCCGATCCGTCGTCGTTTAAGATCGAGCAGCCAGCACAGGTCCGCGAGCCGGGCTCGCAACACAGGGTGCTGTGCCCGCTCGGCCATCGCGGCCAGGGAATCAATCGCGCCACGAAAATCGGCCGGTGTCGCCGAGCGCCGACCGTCTGCCCAGACGATCATTGCAGCGAAAGGGTCGTTTGGCTCGTTGGCCTTGAAATGCATTCCCATGGCCCCAGCGAGCATGGAGTAAACACGGAACGTTGGGGTCTCGGGTTCGGGCTGCGTGTCGGGGAGAGCGCGTCGGTATAGGTCTCCCAGCTCGGCCGCATCGGCGCTGTCCAATGACCGAACCAGCTCTTCGAAGTCGACCTGCGTGACGTCATTCAAGGTCGCCCTGGCCCACGGAGGGGGCGGTGGCGCGGTGTTCTCGGGGCTATCGTCGATCGTAGGGCTCTCGTCGCTCAAGTCGTCTCCTGGACGTTTATGCAATGAGGGTTTGCCGCTCCGTGCAATTGCGCCCGGCGGCAGCACTAAAGGTTGTTCCCCATATGCTCACTCGTCGAGCGATTTCAATGTGGCGGGAGCTTTGTCACGGATGCCTTCCCGACTATTTTGCCTTGGGGCGCCGCGGTGTCGAATTCGGGACTTCATCGGCCGCGCGAGAAAGGACAAACGCACGCTGCAGAAAGTTTTCTATGATGTCGACGATGTGTCCGAGTCGCTCGGCAGTGGGTGTGTATCCTCGGTGAGCAGACGCGTTGCCTGCGTCTGCAACGGCCTCGAGAGTTGTCTTTTCGCGAGGGCTGATGAATCCGCGATCGACCAAGCCGGATAGCTTGCCCTCGAAGCCGCCTTTAGGATCCTGCTCCAGCAGCAGATGGCCGGCCCTGTCCAATAGCGTACGTGCGCCGACGGACGCTAAGACCTCATCCCGGCATTCAGCGGCAGATAGAGTTCATCCATAACGTTTCTCAGCACTTCATCGCTGATCATGTCCGACCAGGCGGGCTTCGGACGAAGGGATGGCGCACCGCGGGTGGGTGACCCAGATCCCGTCGACCATGTCGAAATGCTCGACGTTTCGCGGGCGCGCCTGCGAGACGATCACGGCGATATCGGCGCCGCTGAGCGACCGAAGGCGCCGGCCTGCCCGATATGATCCGTAGGCAAGCGACCATGATACAGAGAAAGGCCGACTTGCACGTGAAGGAGCTGCAGTTCGAGCGGCGGCGAAAGCTTTCGGATCTGGCGACAACCCTGGAAGAGCAGCAAGGCGCCCGACATCGCCATGAGTGGAATGGCAGATCTTCTCAAATTTCAAAATCCGTTGCCGGAACGCTTCGACGCCTACCTTTCGACTACCGTGCGAAGCTTGCCGCAGCTTCGCGAGATCGGTAGCCCTCATCGTAGGCACTCCTGCTACCCAAGATTCTAAGATCGCATGCTGCAAGACGCGAGGGAGCAAGGCCCCGTTGCAAAGATCACGTTGCTCATCATCACAACCATGCCTATGCGGCTTTTGTCCACAGCATGCCATCGCACCATACGTGGTCAACTCGTCCCCATTCACAAGCTCCTGCAGCATCCGGAAAGAACCCACGTCCATTGAGATTGGCACTCGTATTGCAAAGCAGCGGGATGCCGGTAAGTTCTTCGTAGACCACGAGGAGTTCGGCGATCTTGTGTTCAGAGGTTCTGGAAACAGTCTGCAATCGCGCAGATCCATCAAGATGTACAACAGCTGGTACTCTATCGAGCCATTCCGCTCGCGTCTGATGATCGAACAGCATGTAAGGATCCGGGGTTCCGGGGAAGAAGATTTCTGGCGCACGATCTTCAATGCATATGGGCGCCACTGGCCGAAAGCATTCACGACGTTTGATCTGATTGAGATGATCCTTCATCCCCGCTGATGTGGCAGCCGCTAGGATGCTTCGTCCGCCTAATGCTCGCGGTCCGAGCTCAGCGCTGCCGGCGAGAAAGACGACGGGCTTGTTACTCGCAAGGATCTTAGCAAGCTCGCGCATATTGCACGGTGCGGCTTCCCATCCTGCTGGCGCCTCGTTCCGCAGAAGTCGCGGACCACCGTAGACCGACCATTCGAGTGGCACGAAGCCCTTCCGCTCTGCTAATGCGGCACAAGCCGCACCTATAGCCGCGCCGCTGTCATTCGGAAAGGGGGGCACCCAAACAGCATCGAACAGTCCGGCGGACCGCATTGCGCTATTCCACTTTATGTTAAGACCACAGCCGCCCGCTATGCACAGATTGTGTCGCCCTGGGAGCCGTGAATGACGTTGTACAGCAGCTGCCAATCGCTCAACCAGGAGATGCTCGAGAAAAGAGTGAAATGATGCGAGTATATCTTCATCTCGCTTGTGATCCAATCGCGAGGCGCTGGCTGCAAAGAAAGCGTGCATGGCAGGAAACCAATCCCCGCTCTCGATCTCCGTACGGTAGCCACGAGCACGCTGCGTGTCGCCGGCAAAGCATTCCTCGTAGAGCTCCCGAAAGACACTCACGATCGCATCATCGACACAACCCAGCGCGATATAGGCCATTAGCTTGCCAGCGACACCTAAATCCCAGGGTTTGCGGTCCAGATCTTTGTAAGGCCCAAAGTGATCGCCGGCCACAGCATAGGCATGACCAACAATTGGAAACAGACATTCAACGAATCGGGCGCCCTGACGTTCAACGTGGTAGAGACGTGGAAGGATGGAGCCGTCCCACACAAGACAGAAAGCCGATTGTCCGGACTGAGCAAACGGGCTTGTGCAGTACGCGGAAGCCACATGGCCCGAGACGTGTGAATAACTTTTATAGGGAAATGCTCTGCCTTCTAGAATCAAGCCAGAGCCGTTGTACGAAGTGAGAAGCCCTTCCGCATGGGGCTCTACGTACGGTCCCCATTTGAGAGTGACAGAGTCAGTACCACTGAGCACTTGGGATTGACCGTCCCCCCCGCCGTCGATCACAAACTGATCAACATCGCACGAATCCAGTCCGTGCTCGGCCAAGGCGGCGACGACATCGTCAAGGTTTTCGATGGCTTGATAGCGGAGATTGTTGTCCCGCTTCTCTTGCTCAACACAAAAAGCCAGTCTTCCGTTCTCGATGAGCGCGATCGCTCCATCATGCCTCAATTTGATGCCGCAGATGCGCATAGCTTCTCCATGTCTAACGTCGGACATCTAGTGTCCGCCGTATCACGATGCAGAAAGCGGGCCAACCAGCGGCAGTGCTTGACGTTTTAGATCCGGAATGTCGTTCCGCCAGCAGTTTAAGCTGCATACTCGGCGTGTGTTCGATCTGGTGCAACTGTATGCGCGCCATGTGCGCACCGGATCATTGGTACTCGGCGGTCGGCGCGTTCCCGTGTCACATTGAGCGGCGTGAAATGGTATTGAAAGCAAGCGCGCGAAAATGGCGTCGAGGCGTCAGCGGATTGTTGCAGGCGCGGCTTCATTGACGGTTCATATATTGTCCGCCGCCTAATTGTTCCGGTTGGGACACGATCCGATCGTTTGTGCATCGTGAAAGCTCCGCAAGGATTCGAATCCACGAACGAATTCCCTTTTGAAAAGTGTAGAGATCGTACTTTTCGTTTGGGCTGTGGTGACGATTATCAGCTCGCGCGAAACCGATGGGTAGGGACTGCAGCCCTAGCCGGCGCTTAACAGTGTTCACGATGGGGATCGACCCTCCGCTTCCTATCAGCACCGAATCGCAACCCCACTCCTGTTTCAGAGCGGCGCGCGCGCAGTCCAGATACGGGCTCCTTGGCTGGATAAAAGATGCGGGGTGGCCTGTGAGCCCGGCAAACTGCACTTTGCAGTCGCGCGGTGTTCGAGCGCGAATGTGATTGCGAAACGTCGATCGTATCCTTTCGGGATCTTGACCATCTACCAACCTGAAAGAGACCTTGGCGACGGCACTGGACGGAATGATCGTTTTCAGGCCAACTCCGCAATGCCCGCCTGCTATTCCATTGATTTCGCACGAAGGGCGAGTCCAGAGTTGCTCCATTACCGAGTAAGAAACGTCCCCAGCCGACTGAGAGAGGCCAACAGCTCCAAGGAATTGCTCGGTGTCGAAATTCAGCTTCAGCAACTCGTCTCTGACAGTGCTGTCCAACTCCGATATGTTGTCGTAGAAGCCCTCAATCGCGACTTCTCCGTTCCTGCCTCTCAGGCTGGCGATGAGTTCAGCGAGAACCTGGATTGGATTGCGTACAGCATTCCCATAAGCACCCGAATGCAGGTCCCGGTCGGCGCACGTTACTCGGACCTCCTCTTCTAATAGGCCGCGAAACATAACGGTGATCGCGGGTACCGCGTCGTTCCACAATGAGGTGTCGCAAAGCAACATGACATCAGCAAGCAATTCATGTTCGAATTCGTCCAAGAATGCCTCCATGCTTGGACTGCCGCTTTCTTCCTCTCCCTCGAACAACATAGATACGCCAACTGGCAGACTTCCTGTTGTCGCGTTCCAGGCACGGCACGCCTCAATGAAAGTCAAGAGCTGGCCTTTGTCGTCAGATGCGCCTCGGGCAACAATGTGGGTCTCCCCGTTAGGCTGGACCCTAAGCGTCGGCTCGAAGGGTTGAGACTCCCATTCCTGCAGAGGCTCTACGGGTTGGACATCGTAATGGCCATAGAATAGAACGTGTGGACCGGTGGCTTGCTTGCTGTGTCCGACCACTACAGGGTTTCCAATCGTAGCTCTGACGGATGCATCGAAGCCAATGTCAGATAGCTCATGGGCGAGCCAGGAAGCGGCCTCGCGGCATTGCCGTGCATAATGCGGTTCGCACGAGATGGACGGAATTCGCAGCAGTTGGAAGAGCCGGTCAAGGCTAGCATTCAGGTTCGTGTCCGCATGCTGCAGGGCCCTTTCAATGGTTTGCTTGGGCATGTGATGGCTATCTTCACAGGATATTTTCGAAGACATGCCTCTTTGTCCTTTCTTCGGAAGCCGTTGTTTGAATGGTCTGGCTCGCCTCCGACAGTAATTTCTCCAGCAAATAAGCAATGTGCGCTCTATTAGCTCCTCGGTGGACGATCTTTACATTTTCTATGGCTGTCAGGGCAATGTCCGAATTCGTCTCAATGGCGCCGATCCCCTTTGTCGCTCTGCACACACACATAACGTCCGCCGGCGTGTCTCATTCGTGACACAGGCAATGTGTCGACAACTATAAATATCGCAATCTTCATCAGGTCTCTGAAGACCACTTTTCCTGTCGAGTTGGCATACCCTTTGCTGTTCGCACGGCTCATTACCTAATGTTGCAACCGGCGCCATACGTTGTCACAACAGAGGAGCGCGAATTGTTTTGGCTACCACGCGAGCATGTCCTCTTGAATGAGTGGTTGCGGAACGGAAGTGCTGTTGCAGTCAAAGAAGCGCGAAAGGCAGGGTCGTCATACTATGAACTTTGTATCGAGGCTCGATATGCCGTTTGCAGGACCGCTTGGGCAACGGAGGCCCCTTGGGGTAGTGGGCGGAATGGGAAGCTTCGCAACTGCCAAATTCTTGGAATCTCTCGCGCGAAAACGCCGAGCGGAGAAAGATCAGGATCACATTCCGTATGTTGCTTTATCGCTTCCCGATATCACTGATCGATCACAAGCAATCTCAGAGGGGAGTGACGCGCCATTGCAGCAGATATTGGAGCGGGCTCATTGGTTAGAGCAAGCGGGATGTGGAGCGATAGCCATCCCCTGCAACACCGCGCACTTCTGGGTTGGTGAGATCAAGCAGGCGCTGTCGGTGGCTTTGATTGACGTAACCGAGATCACAGCCAAGGTGATTTGCGGCAGGAGGGATGCCGCAGCTCGCGAACTTCGTTTGATCCTGCTGGGAACGAATGCGACTATGCAGCACTCTCTATACCCGCAAACGAATGAGAAGTGTTTCGGCGAGAAATTCGCATGTTGTCGTGCAGAGTTTCAACGAGAAGCCGTTCAGATCATCGCGGATGTCAAGTCTGGAAATGCCGTGGAAGCACGACCAAAGCTGAAGCAGCTTGTTGATCAGATCAGACCCTTCGCGCCTGACGCAATTATTCTTGGTTGCAGTGAATTGTCGGCCATTTCCGACGGTCTGGTAGACGACGATGACATCGTTGATCCAATCAGCATTCTTGCTGACTCCTGTATTGCCTGGTGGGAAAAGGAAAACGAGCTCGTAAACCAGGCGCGCGACGGGGGAGAATGATGAGCCGGGTCATACTCGCGAACACTGGCTCCGCTGCAATGACGCCCTCGGCTCATACGCTATCAGATGAATTCCTGAGAGCAAATGCAGCCTCGGCCAAGAGGCTGCTCTGGCTTGCTAGGGACGACGATATGCTTATTACCCCAACTCCGGTCACGAAGGAGTTCTTGAACTACGTCAATTCCCTAAAAGGTGGAGGTAACATCAAATTGCTGTCGACCTCATCGACATCCACCAAGCGTCCCCTGCCAATCTCGGAACAGGACATCGCGCCCGGTAGCGCCTTTTCTAGATCGCTACGTCTGATGACTATGGGTGCTCAATTTTCATGTCTGGAGCCGTATATCGCTGACGAGGTATCAATTTCCATCGCGAGAGCTTTGGGGAATCTTCCTGTAAGGTTTTCAGATGAGAACGTTGGAGCAAGCCCGGTCGCAACGCGACTTCTTAACGACAAGGAGAAATTCCGCCAGTTTGCCTCCGATCTTGGCGTGCCGATCGCTAATGGCAGCAATTGTGCAAGCATGCAACAATTGGTCGAAGCCGTATGTGCAGTCCTGTCAGAGTCTGAGAGTGCCATTCTGAAGATGGCGCGTCATGCAGGTGGTGACGGCAATATCGTCATTTCGAAAAGCGCGGCGGGATCGTCGCAAGGCGCGACGCGGGCCGTGGCGACACCAAAAATTGATGCGGCTACCTTGCGCGAGGCCGTTCATGAACTTGGGCTGTCTCCGACAGTAGAAGAGCCCGTGATTGTCGAGGTATATAGTGAAAATGAGTCTTCGATGGGCGTCCATTTTGATGTCAGGAGAGACAGGGTTGAGCTTGTAGGTGTAGCTTCGATCCTCTTCAATCCAGGATACGGCGGGGCATATTGGAGTAGCGCTCTGCTCGATCATTTGCCCAACGATGTTCTCTCGTGGTGCAAAAGTCTTGGCAACTACGCCCAACAAATCGGGTATTTCGGACCACTTAGTGTCGACATCGTTAGAGCCAAAGAGGTTGGGTTCTTTGCATGTGAGGTAAACGGGCGCCACGGAGGCTTCTCTTCAATCAGGGCCGTATCAAGCGCGCTAGGATTGGAATGCGCTATCAAAAATGGAGCGCGTGTTGCTCTTTCCCGAAATTGCGTCTCCATTGCGCTTCGATTTCCCGACCTCATTGATCTGCTGCGGCGAAAGCAGCTTCACTATAGGCCTGCCGATAGACGGGGCGCAATTGTGATGGTGGAGGGCCATCAAGATGCCGGACCCTACGACTTTGTAATTTTCGGAAGAGATCTGGAAGAGCTTCAAGGTATCGAGCGTGAACTCGCTCAACTGTCGCATGCGAAAAACTGACGACGACGGCAGCATCACTGTGGGCAGGGGCGGTCATGGATAATCGATGCGAAAGCTTTGACGAAGAAGTGGGAGAGCTGCTGTACTTGGAGGAGCAACGCCAATTAAGCCAGCTGAGCTTAGTCGCTTCTGAAAACTATTCCTCTCCCAGAGTCAGGGAGTTCGAAGGCAGCATATTTGCCGACAAGAATGCGGAGGGGTATCCGGGAAGCCGTTGTGTGTCAGGCTGCGAGTATGCTGACAAACTAGAGCGGCTGGCAATCGAGAGAGCAAAATCCGCGTTCGCATGCGAACACGCGAATGTGCAAGCGATGAGCGCTACCATCGCAAATTTCGCAGTAATGAACGGCCTTTTTCAGCCTCAAGACAGGCTGATGGCGATGCGGCTTCAAGATGGCGGCCATTTGAGTCACGGTGCTTCATTCCATGCGAGCGGTCAAAACTTTCGGTGGTGCTTCTATGGAGTGTCAAAGAGCGACGAGCAACTGAACTATGATGCGGTGCGTTCGATCGCGCTCGAGAATCGACCCGTAGCAATCATCTGTGGCGGTTCTTCATATCCACGCTTGTTTGATTATGGGAAGATGCATGAGATCGCACGTGAGATTGACGCGCTTCTTTGGGTGGATCTAGCGCATACCGCGGGTCTCGTTGCTGGCCGCGCCGTTCCGTCTCCCTTCCCTCACGCCGACATTGTAACAACTTCGACACATAAGACACTCCGAGGCCCGCGGGGCGGCGGACTTATTTTGTGCAAAAAGCGTTTAGGCAAGGCGATCGACCGTGCCATATTTCCCGGACTGCAAGGGGCGCCTAAAATGGACCTGATTGCGGCAAGAGCCGCATTGTTAGCTGAGGTGCAAACGTCCTCTTTTCAGAGGTATGCCGGAAAGGTGTTGAGAAACGCCAAGGCGTTGGAGGCTGGCTTGCTTGAGACGGGCGCTACACTCGTTTCCGGAGGTACTTCGTCGCACTTATTGCTTCTCAGTCTGATGAGTTGGGATATGAGCGGTCGTCAACTTGAAGCGGCGTTATCGGCAGCCCAGGTCATCGCCAATAGGAATCCGATTCCCTTCGACAACCGTCCGCCATCAGAAGCAAGTGGACTGAGAATCGGTAGCGCCGCTCTCACGACGAGAGGCTTTGATGAAGCGCAGTTCGTTCGGCTCGGGAAGTTGATTGGAAATGTGATTACTTCGACCAATAAGCATAACGGTATTGCTAACTTGAGCGCTTTCGTTAAGGAAAACACAAAGGGGCTGCCTTTGTTCAATGAGAAGTGGTTGGCGTAGATAGACTCAATTCACGTTGAAGTGTCTATCTTGTCGGTGTCTTCCGCGACAGCGACTTTCAACCTGATCAGAGGTCAGTGTCATTTCCGTATCACTCTTTCTGCCAGACAGGCCGAAGACCCGACCAGGATAAGTCCGGTACCAAGCCACATCATAGGAGTTGGAGTGATGCCAAAGCAGACCAGATCGACCAGTAAACTTGCTGGCAGACGGACGAAGTCGAGTGGAGCGGCGCGCGCGAGGCGGACGAGAGCATAACCGCGCCCCAGCGCGATCTGTAACAGTGCGGCCAACCCCGCAATAAGCAACAGTAACGGCCAATCAGCGGGTGCCGGCCAAACCCACACAGGGATTGCAAAAGGCAGGCCGATCACAGAGCTCCAAAGCATAAAGTATAGGGCCATCTGTTCGGGAGCATCGACGCTGGCTATGCGCCGTATCATCATGACAGCGAGACTGTCGAGGGCTGCGCCAATCAAGCCAATGACAATCCATGTGTCTGCGCTGCTGATGGTCGGTTGAACTATGGCAAGCATGCCGAAGAGCCCGAGAATCAGTCCAAAGGCCGTCGCGATGTTCTGCCGCTCCTTCAGTACCAGCGCCGACAAGAGCAAGGACCAGATGGGTGACGTGTAGAGTATTGAGGCAGCTACCGTTAGGGGAAGCTTCGATGCACAAGCGACGAATGCCAGAAATCCCGTATAGCCAAATACAGATCTGAAAAAATGTTCTTTCGAAAAAAGGAGGCGGGAGTCGAAGCGGACGTGTTTAGGGAGAATAAGGAAGATGATTGGGATCGACAGGACGCTACGCAGAACAGTCACCTGCAAGGGGGAAATCGTCTGCGTTACAACCTTGATAGCCGAAGACATAGTAACGAAGATCAGGCTGGCGAAAGCAACATGGGCCATGCCGCTTAGTTCGGCATCGCGGTTCATCCGCGCTCTCCTTAGGGATCTGGAAGGTGAACACCTGATGGGTCTTATGGCAGGGCTCTCTGACCCAGGCAGGAATCTGTAGGTCGCGGTCGCTCATAGAGAGGGGGGCAGGACGAGATTGTCCGAAGACACTTCGTGCAGTCACCGATGGTCAATTTGTATGCGTCAAATGGCGGCCCGCGCCTTGAACCGGTCCGCGCGAGAAGCGGATGCTGGATTATATCAGCTAAGTGTGCCGTCCGGCACGACTGTGCATGATAGCGAGCAGCAACATGCGAGCGGTGCGTGCCAAGGATCGGGCCTGAGTCGGATTGGCAAAGATGCGCCAAGCGGATCTGTCGTTTCAGGGGGAGTGGTGCCGTGATCGTGCATGAAGGTCGGCGCACTGCAACTATTATCCCGTTTGAGCTCTGGCCTGGCATCTACCTTGCCAGATGCCCTCCATCTCGATCAACCACTAGGCATGCTAGTTGACGATGGCGCTGCGGCACAGTCCGTAACGGCGATGGATCAGGCTTGTGGACGCTCGAAGATCTTGCCGCCACGACTTGCCGAAGGAGAAATCCATTCTCTTTCTCCCGGCCAGAAGGAGCGGAGCCGAGGGATCCGTCTCCTCAAGTATCCTCAAGGGTTTCGTCCTCGCTATCCGTCTGAAGGATGGTTTGCGACAGGAGCTCGGCGGCTCTTTGAAGTGGAGGAATGAAGCGCTCAAGCTCTGCAAAGCTGACTCGGGCCGCGGGCACGGACACGCCGAGACAGGCGATCAGCTCTCGGTCCGGAGAAACGATAGGAACCGCACAGCCGACGACGCCCTTCACGTATTCCTCATTGGTCTTTGCCCACCCTCGATGGCGCGTCTCCTCGAGAAGCTTCAGGAGGGTCTCGCAATCCACGATGGTCTTATCAGTGTATTGCGTCAAAGCGAGTGAGCGGCATAGCTTTTCACGCGCTCTTTCGGGTAATCGGCTCATGTAGATCTTTCCGGTCGAGGTGCAGTGAAGCGGAGCTGCCTCGCCGGGATTGAATTGAAGCCCCTGTGGTTGGGACACGCGTACGCTGTCGACGTAAGTGACGAGATTGTCGCGCACGACACCGATCTCGCACTGTTCGCCGATCTCGCCGGCAACCGCGCGCAGCACCGCGTGCCGCCGCGCCGTGCGAAAAGCCGCGCCGATGACCTTGGCGGACAGCATAACCAACTGATTGCCTACCACGTAGCGCTTCGATCCAAGCGCTTTCTGAAGCAGGCCGCGTTCTTCCAGATTTCCGACAAGCCGATGCGCGGTTGGAACGGGTAACGAAAGGGCGTTCGCGATCTCTGCGACCGAGACGGCCTTTGTCTGATTAGCGACATGGCCAACTATGGCGAGCGCCCGGTCGAGGGGTCCTGCAGTGTTTTTCTGTTCCGCCATTGTGACCTCCATCTAAGATAATTATCAGATTTCGGAATTATTGCTACTGAAATATGAAAAAACGGCTTGGACCCTACGCGGGTTTGCTCATAACGTTGGCGTTGTCGGTCGTTGATCGGTTTTTGTGCATTGCACGAGCCCGGTTTGGATGACGACCAAGCCCGGGAATCGGCGGTGCGGGCGGCTATTTTGAAAGGGAGATTGGGAATGTCTCGTCATTACGACGTGGAAGCTGTGCGCAAGGAGTTTCCTGCAGCCGAAAGGATGGTCTACCTCGACTCCGGTTTTCAGGCGCCGCTCGCGCGTCCCGTAATGGCCGCCATCGAAACCTTTCTTCGTGAAGGCTTGGAGACCGCCGGACCGAAAGGTGTGTGGCTCGATCGGGTTGAGCAAACGCGTGCCAAAGTAGCCCGTTTCCTTGGGGTGTCGGCCGACGAAATTGCCTTTACGAAGAATACCTCGGAAAGCATGAACATCGCGGCGAACGCGTTGCCTCTGCGAGCCGGCGATAGCGTTTTGATGATCCATGGGGATCATCCAAACAACACCTATGCCTTTCTCAACTTGAAGAAGAAAGGGGTCGAGATCGACTTCCTTCCGATGACGGACGTCGTAAACGCCGACACGTTCCTTCCGCGCATCGACGAAAAGACCCGTGCGATCTCGCTGTCGCACGTCACCTTCCACGCCGGGCATCGCTTCGATATCAAGAGCATCGGCGCGCTTTGCGCGGACAAGAAGCTCTACTTCGTCGTCGACGTCATGCAAGCAATCGGAATCGTTCCAATCGATGCGAAGGCCACCCAGGCAACCTTCGTCGGCTCCGGGAGTCACAAGGGATTGCTCGTCCCCCAAGGTCTCGGGTTGCTTTATTGGAATAAGGCGTTGAAGGAACTGGAGCCTGCCTATCTTGCCGCTGCCAGTTTGGCGGAGATTCCTCACGACCTTATCGCTCGTCCCGACTGCCTGACGCCATCTCCCAGCGCGCGACGCTTCGAGCTGGGAAACTTCAATCTTCCCGCAGTTCACGCGCTCGGGGCTTCGCTTGACTTGATCGAGCAGATCGGCGTTGAGAACATTCAGAACCATTGCTTCGATCTGGGTGATCATCTCATCGCTCAACTGGACGAACTCGACGTTAGTCTCGTGGGTCCGCGTCAGCGGGAACATCGCTCGCCTCATATCTACGTCGTTGGTCTTCCCGCGGCAGAATGGCTCAGCTACTTCGAAGAGAACGGCGTGCGTGTTTCCCCCGAGCGCGACGGCATTCGCGTATCGTTCGGCATGTTCAACACCGCCGCCGATGTGGATCGTCTGGTGCATCTCATCCGCGGACGCCAGCTAAAAAAGTCATTCAGGGCCGCTTAGGATTTGGCATAGTTGGAGAAAACGCACGCGAAGCGGACGGCGGTCTTATCCCGTCCAAGGGTGAGTATTACGCCTTTCCGCTTACTGGCGTGCTGAAGGAGAAGGCCGCGTAATCAAGTGACGCGGTCGACTGGCACCGGCGCAACGCGCACGACGACCAGCCATGCGGAGCATGGTCGTTATGCGCACCTGCAATCGTGAGGCTCGCGATGTTCGGAGTTCTTCTTGAAAGGACCATGGATGGCCAGCGTTACATCGACTGGCTTCTTTCCGGTCTTGGTTGGACGTTGGCGCTTGCCTTCTTCGGCTGGTGGATTGCGTTCGCAATCGGAATCGCCGTCGGCATAGGGCGAACTGTACATAACCCCTTCTTCCGGGCTTTAGCACGATTGTACGTGGAGGTCTTTCGAAACATCCCCGTTCTCGTACAGATGTTTCTCTGGTACTTCGTCCTGCCCGAGCTTCTTCCAACTACCATGGGAGACTGGATAAAGCAGATACCGCCGCCTTGGGGATCTTTCTTTCCGGCCCTGTGGTGCCTCGGCCTCTACACCGCCGCGCGCATCGCAGAACAGGTTCGCGCTGGCATCGAAGCCTTGCCAAACGGGCAACACGAAGCGGCTGCCGCACTCGGCCTAAGCGGATATCTGATGTATCGTCATATCATCTTGCCGCAGGCACTTCGGCTCATTGTGCCAAGTCTGACAAGTGAGGTGATGGGCGTCTACAAAAATACGTCCGTTGCTCTAACCATCGGCTTGATGGAGCTGACCGCTCAGGCGCGCCAAATCAGCGATGCTACGTTCCAAACCTTCACGGCATTCGGCGCCGCCACTCTCATCTATCTTGCTTTGGCTCTGATCGCCTACCAGACGATGATGCTCATCGACAAAGCCGTGCGCATTCCCGGTACCGCACCGGGCAGGGAAGCCGTCGGATCAGATTTTGACGACATGAAGCTGGAGAGCCCCCTGCCTGGCAATATGGAGGTCGTGAAATGAACAGCCTCGATTTTTCGATTGTCGTGCAGGCGTGGCCCTATCTATGGTCAGGATTGTTGTTCTCGCTTTCCTTGACGGCGGCCGCCTTCCTGGTCGGGATGTTTCTTGGAACGCTCTTCGCCCTCGTGCAGCACTTTGAGCTCCGCATTCTGAGCCAGCTCGTGCGTAGCTATGTCGCCCTGATGCGATCGATTCCGCTCATTCTTGTCCTGTTTTGGTTCTTCTTCCTGGTACCCATCGTTCTGGGGTACCTCTCAGGCGGTGGCCGTCCGATTCCAGTCGGTGCCACCTATACGGCGTTCATCACGTTTGGCTTGTTCGAAGCCGCCTACTATTCGGAAATCATCCGCGTCGGGTTGCGTGCTGTGAACAAAGGACAATTCGAGGCTTGCCAGGCTCTCGCCCTGTCGACATTCGATACGTATCGTCATGTCGTCCTTCCGCAGGTGTTTCGGGTCGCCAGCCCGATCATACTGAGCCAGACTATTATTCTGTTTCAGGATACGTCCCTCGTTTACGTACTATCGCTCACTGATCTTCTTGGTGCGGCTTCGAAGCTGGCACAGCTCAATGGCCGCCTCGTCGAGATGTACCTCGCAGTGGCCGTTGTTTATCTCATCATAAGCTCCGCCGCGTCCCAATTTGTCGCCTGGCTCCGCAAGAACTCCGCAATTGCGGGCGCCCACCGATAGTCAATCGATTATCTGATGACCCGTTGTTCCTAGGGACTACAACCTGGAGATCAGTATGCAACAAGAGCGCACAGTTAGCCTGGGCGACCAGGCGTCGATGGTTGTCGTCGAGCACCTCGTCAAGCGGTTCGGCAGCTTCAATGCCCTGAGCGACATCAACCTCAACGTCGCCAAAGGAGAAAAGATCGTACTCTGCGGGCCATCGGGTTCGGGGAAGTCAACTCTCATCCGTTGCATCAATCATATCGAAAAGCCCGACGCCGGCCGTATAGTGGTCGATGGGATAGAGCTGACGGACCGAATTCGCGATATCAACAACGTTCGCTGTGAAGTCGGCATGGTCTTTCAGAGCTTCAACCTGTTTCCGCATCTCTCGGTGATCGAAAATTGCATGCTCGCTCCGATGAAGGTCAGGGGCCTTACTCAGGCTGAGGCGAATGACCGGGCGATGATGCTGCTGGGAAAAGTCCGGATCCACGATCAGGCCAAGAAATATCCCGCGCAATTGTCGGGCGGCCAGCAGCAACGTGTCGCTATAGCCCGTGCCTTGTGCATGCAGCCCAAGATCATGCTCTTCGACGAGCCGACTTCTGCCCTCGATCCGGAAATGGTCAAAGAGGTGCTCGAAACCATGGTTGAGCTCGCGCAGGACGGGATGACAATGGTCTGCGTCACGCACGAAATGGGTTTTGCGCGCGAAGTTGCGGATCGTGTGGTCTTCATGGATCGCGGTTCAATTGTGGAAGAGGGCGATCCGAGCACCTTCTTTCGCGCGCCGAACACGGAACGCGCGAAGGCCTTCCTCAATCAGATCATCCACTGAGGTCGCGGCCCGCACGGTCTTCCCCGAAAAGCCATGACAGAAATGAGAGTTTGATATGACTAGCGCATCGCCAACAGAGCGCATTGAAAGCGATTCCCTTGGGCCGGTGACGATCCCCCTCAAAGCTTACTATGGGCCGCAGACCGCGCGCGCGATCGAAAATTTCCCGATCTCTGGCATTCCGATCAACCACTTTCCCATATTCCTAAAGGCCTTGGCATTCGTGAAGATGGCCGCAGCCAGGGCAAATGCGAGCCTCGGAGATCTTGAGCAGAATAAGGCCGATGTAATCTGCGAGGTTTGCGGCGAAATAGCACGGGGAGTGCTGTGGAGAGAATTTCCGCTCGACGTCTTCCAGGGAGGAGCGGGAACGTCGACCAACATGAACATGAACGAGGTGATAGCAAACCGTGCCCTGGAAATCATGGGACTTCCGCGGGGACGATACGACGTCGTCCACCCCAACAATGACGTCAACCTGTCGCAGTCCACGAATGACATCTATCCGACCGCAATCCGGCTTGCGATATTGCTGTCCCACGGGCAGCTCCAGGCTGCACTTGAGCGCCTCGCGATTGCCTTTGAGGAGAAGGCAACTTGCTTCAGCGAAGTGATAAAGCTCGGCCGAACGCAATTGCAGGATGCCGTCCCAATGACTTTGGGGCAGGAATTCCAAGCCTTCGCGACGACCCTTCGCGAGGATGTCTCTCGACTCGGAGAGATCGCCTCATTCTTCCAGGAGATCAATCTTGGAGGCACAGCGATCGGTACCGGCATCAATAGCAATCCCGACTATCAGGCACTTGCCATTTCGGAACTTTGCGAGATATCGGGTCTCCCGCTCGTTGCGGCCGGCAACCTGATCGAAGCTTGTTGGGATACCGGAGCCTTCGTTTTGTTTTCCGGTATGCTCAAACGAACGGCGACTAAGCTGTCGAAGATCTGCAACGACCTAAGGCTACTTTCTAGTGGACCACGCGGAGGGCTAAACGAAATTAATCTGCCGCCGCTTCAGCCCGGCTCGTCCATCATGCCTGGCAAGGTCAATCCGGTGGTGCCGGAAGTCGTCAATCAGGTCGCATTCCAAATCATCGGCTACGATCTAACTATCACACTTGCTGCGGAAGCCGGGCAGCTCCAATTGAACGTCATGGAGCCTGTGATTGCGTACAATGTTCTCCATTCTCTCGAGCTGCTGATCAATGCGATCGAGGTGCTACGCACGAAGTGCGTCACCGGGATCACGCCAAACGAGCAAGTATGTCTTAGACACCTCGAGGCCAGCGCTGCGGTTGCGACAGCCCTCAGCCCAGCGATCGGTTATGAGCGTGCGGCCGAGCTGGCGAAGAAGGTGCTGATCTCGGGCAAGACAATCCGCGAAGTACTTGACGAGGAGCCGGGTCTTTCCCCGGATTTGATTGCCCAAACGACCGATCCGCGTCGACTTACCAGGCCGACGCGAGCGCGATTGGCATCATAGATCCCGAGCATGGATCAAAAGGAAGTACGAGTTAACGAATGCAGATCGTCGTCTTCCGAAGTCGGTCAAAAGAGCCGAGCCGCAGTCGGTTCGATCCATGGAATCGATCGAACTCGGATGTCCTCGCCAGATCATTCTGATCGGGAGCCGGAAGGAATGCTTAACGCCGCGCGTACCGGCGGCGTTTTCCGCCGAAACGTAGCCAAGATGAAAATTGGTGGCGGGCAATTCAAGGACCTCGGAGACGTACGAGGGGATTTTCGATACAGCCTGCCGCCTGACACGTGTCGTGGGCTGCCCGTCAAGCTCGGTGATCAGCGTGTCAGCTTCCACTTCTCCCTGACTTGGCCACCGCGCCGGCGGTGGCCGCTCTTTTCTTGAGCCGTGTAGACTTGGAGCTTGCGTAAGGAATTGACTTGCGAAAGCGGCTGTATCGCCAGCACACCTCGAGGTGAGACGTCGTGTGATCAGTCGGGTCCCGAAGCGCCGACGACACCAACGAAGGCATCGCCAGCTTCACCCCCGGTTCGACCAGGACTTGCGTCCCATTTGGCTCGGTCTCGACCATCCCAGCCTTGGTCGGCGCCGCGGTGCTCTAAACGTGCACCCTTTGTGCTGCGGGAAAGACGCTCGAAGTGAGTGCCGCCCGCGCGAAGGGGCCGACTGTGAACGATGAAAAGCACGGATTCCCAAAGTTTAGAAAATGCACATTGCATGGATTTCGTGTTTCCCGATTGAGCATGATCGCCGACGGGCGGAAGCATCTCACGAGTGGTGGTTAGGGCGGACCTGTCGAATTTGTGACGTCGCCCGTAATTAAATTATCATATTTCGGAATTAAAAAACTCGCAAACTGAAATTTATATGGTGCCAAACGGATCGTGAGGCCTATCATTTAGCCACGGCTGAGTGCTGCCCGGTTTATGTGCGGTGCGGAAATGAGCGGATGTTTTGCTTCCAGGTTCGGGCACTAGGCGTCTGCCGGCTGTTGGAAGGGGCAATCCTAGCGAGGCCTGATCGCGCGTGGGTCGCGTGGCAACGCACGCGTTGCCCAAGGCCAAAGACGCAAAAGCGCGGCTCATATGAATCAGAGGAATTCCATGGCTAAAATGTTTGCACTGCTTTCAGCGACTGTGATCACCGGAATAGCGATCTCCACGGCCCAGGCGGGGCCAACGCTTGACAACATCAAATCGAAAAGGGTGATCAGCATTGGTTACCGCGAGGCTTCGATACCTTTTTCCTATCTCGGCGCCGATCAGAAGCCTGTTGGTTTTTCGCTCGACCTTTGCGCGCACGTCGTCGACCGTCTGAAAGTTGATCTTGGCACTCCGGACATTCAGACGAAGCTCACGCCCGTCAACTCGTCAAACCGGATCCCACTTATCCAGAATGGCACGATCGACATCGAGTGCGGTGGCACTGCCAGCAGTAAGCAGCGTCTGGAACAGGTGTCATTCAGCGTTGCAACCTTCGCCAGTCAAACGGCTTGGCTCGCAAAGGCGTCAAGCGGGCTCAAGACACCGAAAGACCTGAAGGGAAAGACCGTTGTCGTAACTCAGGGTTCCGATGCTCTCGGCATTGCCAAAGGCATTTCGCAGGGAGACGACCTCAATCTTACTATCGCGCAAGCCAAAGATCATGCGGAATCATTACTGCTGCTTACGACCGGCCGTGTGGCGGCGTGGGTGGAAGCTGACATTCTCTTGGCCGGCATGAAGGCGGATTATTCGAAACCAGCTGACCTCATCTTTCTAAAAGCTAACTACGGTACCGTTTATTACTATGGTCTGATGTTCTCGAAGGACGATCCCGACTTCAAAAGGATAGTTGACGACGTTCTCTCCAAACTCATGGCCTCCGGCGAGTTCATCAAAATCTACGACAAATGGTTCGTAGCTGCGATCCCGCCGAAAAACATCAATCTGAATTTCCCAATGACCGATGCGCTTAAAGAGCGCGTTGCCCACCCTAGTGATGTCGTCAATTACTGAGCTTGCCCGCGACGACGCGAAGCCGTCACGGCGGTACGACGTCAACACCGGACCGACAGAATGGTCCAATGCTCGGTGCGATCGTGAATGCAGACGCAAGCAACTGTCGTCACCAAAAAGGAGCGCGAAATGAGAAGCGGAGCGGTTGGCTGGGAGTCGATGACAGACGCAGATCGACAAATCGCGCAATGGGTCGAGGAGACGCCATTTGTGGACACCCATGAACATCTGATCGAGGAAAGTCAGCGCCTTTCCGGAGCGATCCATCCACGAACATTACCATGCAACGACTGGGCCTATCTATTCAGATCCTATGCTGCCGAGGATCTGGTGGTTGCAGGCCTGCCAGCTTCCGACCTACGAGCGTTTCTCGGGCCGGACCTTACGAGCCAGGAAAAATATCGGCTGATCGCCCCCTATTGGGAACGCATCCGCCATACCGGCTACGCCCAGGCGCTGCGCCATACGTTTCGTGGCGTTTACGGTGAAGAGGACCTGACCGCCGAAAGCCTGCCCCGCATCGCCGAGAAATACCGTGAAACCGTTCAGCCGGGTTTTTACGCACGCATTCTGGACCTGGCAAACATCAAAGGCTGCCACGTCAATTCGCTACAGCGCATCTTTATGGAGACCGAGCAGCCGGATTTGCTCGACCACGACATAAGCATCCTTCAATTGTGCCGGTGTAGTGCTGCTGACTTTGCGTGGGTGGAAGCCGAAACGGGTAGACGCCCGACGACGCTCGATGAATGGCTCGAGGTTGTCGACTTCTATTTCGCAACATACGGCCGCAAAGCCGTGGCTGTGAAATCGCAAATTGCCTACTCGCGCGCCCTCGATTTCGAGCCGGTCACCAAGGCGCATGCCGCAAGACTATTCCCCCACCATGCCGACAGAGTAGGCGCATTGCACGCCCTTGGTCCTGGGGACCTCAAGGCGCTGCAAGACTATCTATTTCGCTATTGCGTCGGCAAAGCTGGCGAGTACGGCTTGCCGGTCAAACTGCACACAGGCGTGTTGGCTGGCTACGGCGTGATGCAACTCGCCCGCACTCGCAGCAATGCCGCAGACGTTTGCCGTCTGCTGCAGGATTTTCCCGAAACCCGATTCGTACTCATGCACATCGGCTACCCATACGAGCACGAGTTTATCGCGCTGGCCAAACATTATCCTAACGCTGCGATCGACATGTGCTGGGCATGGATCATTAATCCGGTGGCGGGCGTTCGCTTTTTGAAGGAGTTCTTGATGGCGGTTCCGTCCAACAAGATCTTCACCTTCGGCGGTGACTATGTTGCTGTCGAGCCCATTTATGGCCATGCGTGCGTAGCGCGCCGTGGAATCGCACGAGCTGTCTCGCAATTGGTCGCCGAAGGCTGGATCGAGCTTGAGGACACCCGTGACCTGATTGACCGGATCATGCGCGGCAACGCACTTCAGTTCTTTCGGAAAGCGCATCGGGAGGATACGACGCAGCCGTGAACGCGGACAACCGCCTTGAGGTTTGTCGACGTCCAAGACCGTCAATGATACGAAGGCGGTCGGCGCGCCCACGGCATCGAGCATGCTTAAGCGGCCGGTGCCGCTTTCCCGTGATTGGCGCCTCGATGCCCGGAGAGTTAAGCGAGTAAAGAAGACCGGAGCCGACACCTATCGAATCTTCCATGCCTTCATGCCGTTGGACAATTCTCTTCGCCCGCGCCTGGATCTAGTGGTGAATTCGCCTCAGGGTTGGAGCTATTATGCAATGCCATACGATCGGATAGACGCTCGCATCCTCGAAATGGTGCAAAAGAACAATCGTCTGACCTCCGAGGTGATCGGCGAAATAGCGGGGCTTTCTGCAACCGCGTGCCAACGCCGGTTGAAGAGGCTGCGCTCGGAAGGCATCATCGAGGCAGATATCTCGATCGTTTCGCCGAAGGCCGTTGGAAGACCCATCCAGATGCTTGTACTTGTGACTATGGAGCGGGAGCGTTGTGATATCATTGATAGGTTTAAGAAGGCCATCAAATCGTCAGCTGAAGTCGTCAATGGCTTCTACGTTACCGGTGATGCTGACTTTATTCTATACGTGACCGCGCGTACCATGGAGGACTACGAGCAATTCACCAGAAGCTTCTTCTACAAGAATCCGGACATCAAATGCTTCAAGACGCTGGTCGTTATGGATCGGGTAAAGGCTGGCTTTGCTGTTCCCGTTGAGGTGCCTGCCTGTGATAGACCAACCAATCGTTGATTGGGTGTTTCGATCCAGCAGATCCACTAACAATTGCGCACAGCCGGCGTCTCACTCAGAGGAGGTCCGAGCCATCTTTGCTATCTCCGAATTCCATGCGTTTCCAGTCAGTGTAACTATAGGCTCCTGACCAATGATGGACGGGCTTCCCGCAACGCATGCAGACAAAAAGGCCCGAGCTCTTCAAAGGAGCGGATGCCGGCTCCTGAACCGCAGAATAACTGGTGCCGCAGCCCTGGCATGAAAAATAGACGATCATCGGTCTTCCTGGGTGGATCCACGCGCCCTAGGCTGCGTGGTCGGCATGATGCCAGAGCTCGATGCTCTTGAGGCTCAGATCACCATAGAACCGCTTCGATGCCCGACGGAAGCAGTTCCTAGCGGCCTCCAGATCAGTTGCACCCCGCCGCTATATGGTGGGACGGGTAGCGCCACTGACGGCATAGGTCCAGAACGCCGGACTGCGCTCAGTCGCCAACCTGATCCGGCGGCCCTCCGGTCTTCGTGGATCACCACGAACTCATTTTCGATCGGGCGCCGGCCATTCGGTGAGAGGGAGCAAAGCACATACGATCGATGATCGCGGCAGTGGCACGCGGAGAGAAGCTGTAGAGATGGGTCTAGGTTATCAAGTGGACTGCCATGAACGAGTCAATTCGCCAAACGCTATCCTGGCCGGCCTTGGTGGCGTCGGTGGTTTTGCCGAACTCACCACCGTTTCGCGCGACGGCGTCACTCAGCGCATCATCGATCGCTGGCCAGGGGACGAAATCGGCGGACCGCTGCATCCTGTTCCGAACGACTGGACCGCTTGGCGTCGGCTGAATCCTGCGCCTAGATAGAGTCGATTGAAACGCAAAATAGCTGAGCGCAGGGCGCATAAGATGGCGCTTTCATTCTGACGTCAGCTCTCTGATTGCGTCTCGGCCTTAATCGCGCTACGTTTTGCGAATGACGAAAGAAGCCGTCGAACTAGCGCTGAATCAGTCGTGGTCGACGTTGCTCTTGGTCGCTTGTGGTTACGTCGCATACTATATTGCGAACGTTGGAATTAGAGATCACCACAAGCCGGCCGACGTCACCTTTTCGATCTTAGTTTTTGCTTTCGTCTCCGCTTTTGCATTCTATTCTGGCCGGTGGGTTCTCAATCTTTCCCTGGTAGTCTCATCAGGCATCACGTTCCTTTTTGCGCTGGCTGCTGGCGCCTCGTGGAGAGTGCTCGGGCGGCCTCGCTTTGAACGCATGCTGCGAGCAACGCGCATCAGTCATTCGGACGATCTACCAAGCGCTTGGATGGCACTTCATGGAGAACGATGTGTGGCGACTCAACTAGTCGTTCAGTTGAAGGATGGGACTTGGCTGATGTGCGACAACCTTTCGAGATTTCAGGCGAGCCCGAATGGTCCCTGCGTATTGGGCGCAAAAGGCGATATCTTAATGTATGTCACCGACAAACTTACCGACAAACAAAGCAAACGCGGCGTAGGGTTCGTTCCAGTAGCAGATCCCATTGACGCAAGTTGGGGGCACGAGATTACGTAGTCGTCCGTTAAGAAGCCGATTGCAGCGGTGAACGGTCGCTGATGGCTGCGATGAGGGTGGCCAGGAAGAGGCGCCAAAGACCCCTCAGCCAGGCGAGGATGCGGCGGAAGTTGTGGCCGACGGCTGAGAGGATGACGTTGGCGGCGTCTCCGGCGCGGCCTTTGAGGTAGCAGCGGCCGAGGTGACCATCGGTCTTCAGGTGTCCGATGATGGGTTCGATGGCGGAGCGGCGGCGCAGCTCGCGCCTGATGATACCGAAGACCCCGCGCTTCTGGCCGGAGATGAAGACACGGCGCGGGTTCTGTGCGTCGTGGCCGCGATATCCCTTGTCGGCATAGGCCCGCTCGATCGCGCAGCCGGTGAGTGTCTCGGTGCGGTCGATGACGTCGCGCAAGGTATGACCGTCGTAGGGGTTATCGGGCAGCGCCCTGGCGTGCAGCACGAACAGGCCACCGGGAGCACGGCGGTTGTTGGTGACGATGGAGGCTTTGACACCGAACTCGTAAGGCGCGGCTGCTTTGCCCTTGCCGATGCACTCCACCTCCGGGGCGTGGAAGGAATAGAGCTTCCAGCCGCGCTGGCGCTGCTGCTGCGAGCGGATCTGCGAGGCCCGGCCGAGCGGGAGGGCGAACGCGTTCTCGAGCACGGCCTGACCTTCGATCTTGCGGCGGATATCGCGGATGATCCGGCCCAGCCGGCTGCGCAGGATACGCAACTGCCGCTGATGCCGCTTGAATTGCTTGGCATGGGCGTAGCGTCCCGCCATCATGGCCGCGGTCTTGGCAATGCGAAGATAGGACTGCCGCAGCCTGACCCCGTGCTTCCTCGCCAGGCGGTTGAGCCCCCTGATCGCCGCGTGCAGCAGCTTGGCATCGGTCGGGAAGGCGATGGCCTTCGGCTGCACGGTGGTATCGACCGTGACCCGCTTGAGGTCCTGGCTGCGTAACGCGCCGGCCTCGTGCGCCACCCGCAGGCTCTCGGCCAGCAACAGCTCCAGCTTGTCGCCGAGCCGCTTGCGCCAGTGGCTCAGGTCCGAGCGCTCGTGCGGAAACGCGTGCTGAAAGAACTCTTCGCCGGTGAAGTACTGGAAATACGGGTCGTGGACCCAGCGCTCGCACACCCCCTCATCGGACAGGCCGTAAATCTGCTTGAGCAGCAGCAGCCCGATCACGAAGCGGGTCGCGATCCCCGGCCGACCGTTCTCGCTGTAGAGCGGCGCGATCTCGCCGTCGATCCAGTCCCAATCGACCTTGCCGGCGAGCTGAACCAGCTCGTGCTTCATGTTGATGATCTGGTCCAGCCTGGCCCGGAACAGATCGCCAGATCCCGTCGTCCTTTGCTTCTTCGGTCGCATCGTCACCTCCGACGCGACCACGGAATCATGACTGGCGATTCGACTGAATCCTGAAAATGAAATTGCAAGGTTCCGAGGCTCGAAACATCAAAACCTTGCAATCCAAAAACAGTCCACACCAGCAAATGCGATTCTGCCTCAATCGCTTAGCCGATCTTCACGGACGACTACGTATATTCCCGCCGATCAAATCGCGAGAGTAGATCTCCGTCGCCGGATTTAAATCGAATTACTTCTTTGGCTTCGGCGGTGGTGAACTAGGAATCGTATCGGTCGTCGGAATATAATTTCCGTCTACCCCATGACCCGGATGCTGCTGGTTTGGCAGCGTCGCGGGTCTGTAGTTTTTGATGACTTCGGGAGTATAATTTTGGTTGACGGGCTGCGAACCGTCTTTTTCGTCGGACATGGTAATGGCTCCATTCAATACACGTTACTTTATGAGCTGTCTCTCGAGGTTGCAAGCCGATCTTAGCTAGCGCTATGCGATAGTCCCTATGGCCCTGAGGCGGAACGGTTGCTCCAATAGCTGAGTCACACATTCTGTCTTTGATCCGAATTAAAGCTCGATGCTCCGTAGTCGACAATGATCCATTTGTTCATCGTTACGGTCCGTCCCATCTCCCTTTCGGTGGCGGCGCGAGTTGCTTCCAATGCTGCTTTCGCCGCCTCGATATTCGCGAAGGTGCCTTCAAGAGTGGTGTTCGGTAGGCGATACCAGATGTTGTTGGTGGCGAGTATCCAAAGTTTCCAATTGTGGGCCGCGGCTTGCTTGAGAAACGTGGAATGTGGATCTGGGCTAGTTTCTTTTATATCGTAAGATGCCAGGTATGTTGGCACGCAATGCCCCCTTAGTTAGCTAGCGGTCCGTGTCTAAAATGAAAATTCGTTATCATCGGTGGATGTGCACTGATAGATTAGCAGGTGGCGGAATGGCGGAATCCGCGCCCACGGCTTCGCCCCAATAGCATTTGGAACAGGAGCGCAGCTCTATATCAACTCACATGTTCCGTGCCGCGATTCAATTCACGATTGATGCGATCCTTGACCCGACGAACCGCAAGAAGCTCCAACCTCGTTCGGGTTCGGCCACTGATCGTCTTGCCATCGAGTTGGAAACTGTAGCGCCACTCGCCCGGCAATACTTCTCGAATGCTGAATTGCACACCTCTATGCTGCATAAATAGTTTCAATCCCGATACACCATGGCCCCCCAGCGCCGTCGTCGTCGAGCTCCAGATTGATCTATGATTCCGTCAATGCTGAAAGCGTTGACCCGATACCGAAGTGAGAGCTGGCCCCGCAAATTCGGACAGTAGCTTGAGTGGATTTTCTGCCTGACAGCGGCGAGGATTCTTGCTGCGAATCAGGAGCGAAGATGACGAAGAAGAGCCGCCGGACGCATTCTCCGGCATTCAAGGCGAAGGTTGCTTTGGCTGCGGTCAAAGGAGACAAGACACTGGCGGAGCTGGCGCAACTGTTTGATGTTCATCCGAACCAGATCACGATCTGGAAAAACCAGCTCCTGGAAGGCGCCGCCGGCGTGTTTGGGCATGACAAGACATCGGCCGAGACGCCGGTCGATTTGAAGGCGTTGCATGCCAAGATCGGCGAGCTGGCGTTGGAAAACGATTTTTTGTCCGGCGCGCTCACCAAGGCGGGCCTGCTGAGCGCAAAGCGATGATCGACCGCGGTCATGATCTTTCTATCGTGCGCCAGGCGAAGGTCCTGAAGCTGGCTCGCAGCACGGTCTACTATGAACCTCGGCCAGTTTCGGCCGAGGACCTTGCCTTGATGCGTCGGCTCGATGAGCTGCATCTCGATTATCCCTTCGCGGGAGCGCGTATGCTGCGATCGTTGCTGCGGCGGGAGGGGGTATACGCCGGTCGCCGCCACATCGCGACGCTGATGAAGCGCATGGGGATCGAGGCGGTCTATCGTCGCCCGAACACGAGCAAGCCGGCTCCGGGTCACAAGATCTACCCGTACCTGTTGCGCGGATTGAAGATCGAGCGGCCCGACCATGCGTGGGCAATGGACATCACCTACATTCCGATGCGGCGTGGCTTCGTCTATCTCGCGGCGGTCGTCGATGTGTTCAGCCGACGGGTCCTGGCCCATCGCGTCTCGATCACAATGGAGGCGGCCTTCTGCGTCGAAGCGGTCCAGGAGGCGTTGGCGAAGCACGGCAGGCCCGCGATTTTCAACACGGACCAGGGCAGCCAGTTCACCAGCCTCGAGTTCACCGATGTGCTGCTGGACGCGAAGATCGCCATCAGCATGGATGGCAAGGGCGCCTGGCGCGACAACGTGTTTGTCGAGCGGCTCTGGCGCACGGTCAAATACGAAGAAGTTTATCTCCGCGCCTACGACAGCGTGTCCGAGGCGCGAGCGTCAATTGCCAAGTATCTGGCCTTCTACAATCAGGGACGCCCTCACTCGAGCCTTGACGGGCGCACGCCCGACGAGGCTTACTTCGGCACGCAAGCTATGGTGATGGCCGCATGACCGTCGCCGACGATTTTGTCGTCGCTCTGGTCGGGCTACGCCCTCCCGACGCAACGACAAAATCGTAAAGCCCCGCGTTCAGCATAACCCGGCAGGAATCCACTTAAATCCAGCGGGGCGCTGTCCAAACAACCGGGGCCAGCTCTGTGAGCCGCCGATCCATAGGACCGGCGGCCAAGTCAAGGGAGGAAACGCCCGTTAGGGCAGCGGTAGGAGAGTATACCGCTTAGGCACCGCCAATCTCCTGGCGGATCTCGCAAAACAAATTTGCAATTTGGCTAAAAGATGATCCTGATTCACCGAATGCAGGTGATGCGAAGAGGTCTACGCGTGCTGGCTTCAAGTAATTCAATTCAGCCTGTAGCAAAAGAAAAAGTTGCGTACGTGGCGTACCAACTGAGCTCTTTCCGCTCTTCGGTTACATCTTCAACAAGTCGAAGCTGTTTCGTCGTTTTACAGGGCTAGATTCGAAAGGCGCGCAGCCTGCCATTCGTAACCGGTATGAGCTCCCACGTCGGCGGTGATTAGCGTGCGTAGCGGATCGGCATCCAGTATTGGCGCATGGCCTCGACGGCTGCGGGAATATCGAGGTGGGCGTTGCGCAGAGAGTCTCGGGTCTCGCGGCCGGTCCGTGGCGGTCCGAGCAGCGGACCGGCCTGATCGTCGCGACAGTGAAGCAGAATAGGCAGCAGCAGGCGGTGATTGACGTTGCTGGCGTCCAGCAATGGCGCCCACGCCGACAGCCTGAGCCGCATCGCGGCGTAGAATCCCTGGCACCATGGTCGCGGATCGACGACGCCGTTGGGTTGACGCCGGTGCATCGGGGCGAACTGGTTAGGCGTGGTGGAAAGGATCTGGCTGATCTCGTTATGACGCAGCGCGACGGCGGAGATCGCAGCGAACTCCGGGGTGCCGCCGTGGTTGAAGGCATCGGCATCGATGGCAAGCAGTGGGCATATCCAATCGAGCGGGCTCATCGACACCGGTCCGGCCACGATCGCGGCGACGTAGCCGTCGAGCATGGGGAGACCGGTGGCGGCAGGATGCTGATCGACGCGAGCCTGGAGCCATTGCTCGAGCTCCGCAAGCGGCATGGCGGCGGCCGCCATCGACGATGAAGCTTTAGGGCGACGTGGGCTCATGCTGCAGCCTGTGCGATGCGCTCACGGGCCGCCTTCCAGTTCCAGACGAGCAGCTCGTGGAGCTGGTGGCTCTTGGTTCGCCCGGAGACAATCCGCTCCAGCACGTCCGTCAGATAGATCTGAGGATCGAGTTCATGGAGTTTTGCCGTTTATGCCGACCGCCGAACTATGCCGAATGGTTTTGGGAAGAGCCCGTCGTTCGCGCGGATTTGCCGCTGGTCGAGCGATCGTCGTCCTGCTTCCATTCGGCATAGTCTGGCATCTTACAGCGCCTCAAGGAAGGCGAGCAGGCGGTCGCTCGGCTGGAAGCGGGTTCGCTTGCGGTGTGCGTACGGCTTGAGCTTAGCGAGGGCCGCTTCTTTGAGTGCGAGATGGGCATGCAGGTAGGTCTGCGTCGTTTCGATCGACTCATGACCGAGCCACAGCGCAATTACCGAGCAATCGACGCCCGCTTCCAGCAGCTCCATCGCAGCGCTGTGCCTGAGCACGTGCGGCGATACCCGCTTGGACGCCAGTGACGGACAGCTCTCGCTGGCGACACGCACATGCTTGGCCAGGAGCGATTGGACGCTGTCGGCGCTGAGCCGACCACCGTGCATGTTGGGGAACAGCGCGTTTGCGCCGTGGCGCGCCGGTTCCTTGAGCCATGCCTGGAGGGCGCCGCGCGCGTGCGCGGTTAGTGGCGTGCATCGCTCCTTTCGACCCTTTCCGACGCATCGCACATGCGCGCCGGTGCCGAGGTGGACGGCACCCCTGTCGAGGCTGATCAGCTCGGACGGGCGCAAGCCGGTCTGGGCCGCAAGCAGCAGCAAGGTATAATCGCGACGTCCGAGCCAAGTCGTGCGATTAGGAGCGGCAAGAATCGCCTTGATCTCGGACCGTGCCAGGAAATGCACCTGGCGCTTGTCGTGACGCTTGCTTGGAATCGCCAAGATGCGCTGGATCAGGGCGCTGTGAGCCGGCTCCTCGAAAGACACGAACCGGAAAAAGGAGCGAATCGCTGTCAGACGCAGGTTGCGCGTCCTGACGCTGGCGTCCCGCTTCGTCTCGAGATCAGCGAGAAACGCGCTGATAAAGGGCATGTTTAGATCGTCGAGGGCCAAGGCCGACGGCGGCTTGCGGAGCTGCGCCTGTGCGAACGTGAACAGCAGCCGGAACGTGTCTCGATAGGATGCGATCGTGTTGGCGCTGACATTGCGCTCGTGCATGAGCCGCACGGTGAAGTAACGCTCGATGAGCGCGGCGAGGTTGCTGCTTGGCTTCATGGCTTGACCTCCCAGCGCCGGTCGAGACGGCGGGCGGCCCCTTCCATCAGCTCCGGACAGGCCGAAAGATACCAATAGGTGTCGCGCACGCAGGTGTGGCCGAGATAGGTGGAAAGCGCCGGAAGCTGCTGCTCGACATCGGTCCCGTCGCGATACCAGCCGAGAAGTGTGCGGACGGCGAAGCGATGCCGGAAATCGTGTATGCGTGGCCCGCTATGGTCGCCCGGGCGCCGTAGGCCGATCTCGCGGGACAAGCACAAGAAAACACGGTGAACATACTGGTGCCGCAATCGGCCACCGCGCTCGGCCAAGAAGAAGTGCGTACCGCAGCACGACCCGAGGTGAGCATCTCGCCGTTTGGCGTAGCTGCGGAGAGCTGCACGGGTCGTCGGATGCAAGGGCACGAGGCGTGATTTGCCGAACTTGCTCTCTCGAACTGTGAGCAAGCCTTCCTTGAGATCGACATCGGCACGCTCAAGCCCGATCGCCTCGGACAGACGTATGCCCGTCACTGCGATCAGCCCGAACAGGTAATGATAAGTCCAGCGCCGCAGTCCGTTTGCGGGAGGCAGGGCACGTGCCGCCTTCAATAACGCCTCGATCTCCGCATCGCTGTAGACGTAGGGCTTGGCACGCTTCAGGGGTGGCAAGATCCCGGCGCGTGGCACCTCCGTCCCGGGATCGATGTTCGCGACATGGCGCGCGAAACCGCGTACATCGATCAATCGCAAGACCCAGGATGCGTGACGATCGGGTGGCAGAGTCGCCCAGGCGACGGCGAGCTTCGTGGTGATGGTCACGGCCTTGCGCTCCTCCATGAAGGAGACGAAATTGGCGAGCCGCCGGGCCTGCTGCTGATACTTGTATCCAAGCCCTTGGCGCATGCTCACATATTGCTCGAGTGCGGATCGCAGAGTGGTCATTGCGCGCCTCCCGGCCACGGCAGGCTCAATGTGCGGAGTCTCTGGATATCCACCTTCGCATAGATGCGCGTGGTGTCATGGCTCTCGTGTCGCAGCAACTGGCCGATCTCTGACAAGGTGGCGCCGGATCGGAGAAGCTCGGTAGCAAGGCTGTGTCGGAAGATGTGGGCGCCGTGGTGGGCGTAGCCACGGACGCCGGCGCGCTCCAGGGCGGTCTTGGCGATCACCGTAATCGCGCAACCGGATGCAAAGCCGACGTGAGGCGCCGGCGTGCGCAGAAACAGCCGGCGACACGACGACGTCGAACGGCGATCCCGCAGGTAGGCAACGATGGCCGCACCGACGTCTGGAGGCATCGGCATTCGCGCTCGCTGCCGACCCTTGGCGCGAATCAGCATCTCGCCGGATCGCCAGTCGATATCATCCAGGGTGAGGGTCGCGACCTCGCCAGCCCGTAAACCGAGCTTCGCCAGCAGCATCAGGATGGCATAATCCCGCCGTCCCATCGTGGTGGCCCGATCGCAACCATCGAGGACCTTCTGGACCTGCGCGGCGGACAGATAGGTCGGCAGGCTTGCGAGCTTCCATTGCCTGACCGACGGTACGCAATCCGCCAGTGCAAGCCGAGTCACCCCCTTATGATGGAAGTATCGGAGAAATGCGCGCAGCGACCAGCACATCCGCTTCCCGGATTCCGCGCTCCCATCCCGGGCGTGGCGCTCGATGTAGCGGGTGACGCCCTCCCGGCTGATGTTGCCGAGATCGCGGGCACCAGCAGGGCATACCTCACGCAGGAAGCGGCGAATGGATGGCAGGTGGCAGATGATGGACCTCGGCGCCAGCCCGCGTTCCTGTCGCAGATAATCACTAAACCCCTCGAATATCTGGTGCTCCGGGGTGGTCGGCGGCAGTGGCGCAGGTGCAATCATGCCCGCCTCGCGCAACACCGATAGCAACCGCTTCAGCGCCGCCCGGTCGCCCGCCTGGATGCACAGCTTCCGCGCTCGGTACTTAAGGTACCGTTCGGTCACACGCTCATCGAGATCAGTCAGCTTCAGACCTGACCGGCAGCGCCGTGTTGGGCGCAACGATCGGCAATATACTCGAATTCTACGACTCGGGACTTATAGCTTTTTCGCTATCCAGATCGGTCCACTCGCCGCACGTCCATCTTGATGCGGCCGGTCTGCGCGCCGGTTTTTCACATTGACATGAAGCATGCACGATGAGCCTCATGACAACGTGTGCAATAAAAATGCCCGCCTCTTGCAGCCCCATTCAGGCATTGAACTGATCGCGGCAATCGTCAGCGAAAGATAGAGAAAGACGCCCAATGCGGCAGCGGGGGCGGACGGTCGTTGCACCTTCGCGTGCAATGTCGCGCTTGTGGCAACATCGGCGGGGGCGGAACAAGTTGCGCCTTCTTTCACACAGAAGTGCCGCCGCGCGGGCGGCTTTGTTTTTTATTCGACCTTATCGCGTCTCGGGCTTTCTGCGCCGTGACCATGTTAGCGAACGCCTGTTAATTGGCTACGCTGGCGTCTGGCTTCTGACAACTGCTGTTGGTCAAGGCTTCGCAATCTGCATGCGATTTGTCGTCAGGAGCACTATCAAATGAAGGTATTGTAGATCGCCTTTCTGAAAGCCGCGATGATGCGAGTGTTCGGACACTGGGTTAGGCGAAGCCCTTCAACTCGCCTGATAGTCGTTTTGCCCTGCATTCCTTGATCGCAGTGGCGAACGCATCTGCTGGCGCTTGCAGTGGGTTGGCTTATGCGGGGATGGCTTGTCGATCGGGTTGCGGCCCGGGTCTCACTGCGACAGGCGGCGGCGCGGCCGCGACGTTGCTGGCCCATCAGTAGAGCAGCACAGTGGGCCGGTGATAACGGGGCAGAATTCTCTTGGATCAAGATGTCCACGAAGCTATCGGGGAAGACAAGCTATCTGCCTGCGAACCAGTTTCGCGAAGCGCTCCGCACGGAGACAGCGTACCGTGATGCATATAGATTGCACCCGAAGCCAACTTCGCGACGACGCCCGGCGTCTTTATGTTGTCCCGCTGATCGCTTGCCCCGCAGGATGCTGTCGAACTCCCACATCAGCGATCAATGATCCCGCGCTCAGCGGCCATCCGGCGAGCGCCAGCTTCCAGATACAGACGCGCGGCGCGAATGCGCTTGGTCCTGTCCGGATCACTCTTGCTGAGCAGTCGCTCTAGCCGCACTCTCCGCCACGCTTCGACGCGGCGCAGTCGAAGCACCGTTGATGGCGGCTCAATGTGCCGGCCTACTGTCCTTGCGGCAACGTCTCACTCCCTCATTGGTTGTAAGGCTAGCCAAATTCATGCGCTCCGCCTAGCCGGTCACGATACGGTCTACGTCTCGCGACTGCCACTTCCAGACGTCCGCTTTTCAAGCACGGCCGCGAGAATGGTTTCTGCCCCCTGAAGGCGCGTTCAGGGTGGCCCAGGAACCCTCAAGCCACGGCGTGACGTCCGAGGTCGGTGGTCTCCAGCACGTTGTAGTCGGTCTTTCCCTCACGTCATATCTGAACGGACATGCTGTAGAAGCGCTGCGGAATTCCTTCCGGAGCCGCAAGCGACATGTCGGCAATGGCGCGCGCGATACGTTATTGCCGTCTTCACAGGGATGGATCGTCACGAACCACAGACGCGCGATTGCGGCCTTGATGAGCGGATCGATTTTCCCTTCGGTGTTGTACCAATCGAGAAAGGCAGTTATGTCGGTGTCGATCTTTTCAGCGATCGATGCTTCGTAGTGACGAGTTCTCGCCCGTGGTCGCCGTAGACGACCTGCATCGGTCCTGCTGAGGCATCGCGCGCACACCGCCGAAGGTCGTGAATGTGCTCTCGAGACCGGCAAACCAATGCTCCTGCCTCACGGCCCGGAACGCACGCACATGAAGCCGTCGCGAGTGGCCGAGCGTTGCCACGAACACGAATGCCTTGACTTTCGCCCCTCCGATATCGGCCAGGCGCTCCCCGAAGTCGATCTGCAGCTGTCGGCCCGGCGGGGTCTCAAACCGCGTCGTCGCCAGCACCTCCGCCTTCAGCACCTGGCGATAGGGTTGCACGGCGCGTTGCAGCGTTCGCCGGCTAACTGCCGCGCCTTTCTCGACCAAGAGGTCCTGGCGCACCACGTCGGCATTGCCGCGATGAACGAATGAGCCTCTCGCGCAGCCAACCCTCAAGACCGTCGAGACGCTTCGGCCGCTCAGGCGGCTTGAACGGCTTCACCCCGCCCCCCGCCACGTAGTCCTTCACCGTGTGATGGCTGCAGCCCAGCTGCCGCGCAATCCGCTTCAGACCCCCCCGCACGCTCTCAGGCGCAACATCTCCGCCACGTCATCCGGCGTCTTCATCACTTGCCCCCGTGGATCACTCCACGGCGAGCCTTCAGTGATTCGTTCCTGCTTCATTCACTCTCTCCTCAGCTATCCGAGGAGGGGGCAATTCCTCGTGACGCTGAGGGGGCAGTTTTCCATGGCGCGCGACAACGATGGCGCTGCGGCGCAGTCCGTAGTGCTGATGGATCAGGGCTTGTGGACGCTGGAAGATCTTGCCGCCACGACTTGCCGAAGGAGAGAAATCCATTGTCTTTCTTCTGGCCGGGAGGAGCAAAGCCGAGAGATCCTTTTCCTCAAGTATCATCAAGCGTTTCGTACTTGATCAATTGCCGCCACTTACCTCCGTACCGCGCTTCATACTTGTAGTCTTTCCGGACGAGTCAACGACTCCCGCCGTAACGCGAGCGGGAAACGGTATCTGAACCGGATCACGATTCGGGAGCCGAGCGGCGTGTTGTCCTGCGACGATGGCAGCGATATTCTTCGCTGCGCCCATGGTAGCGACCGAATCGATTGGACGAATGAGAGGGGATGAGGATAGACGTGAGCAAGCCTCGTTGGCGTCCGGCCAGCACGACCGACATTGCTGCGATCATCGCGATCGCAGAGCGCATCCATCCCGATCTTTTTGAGCGGCCTGACGTGTTTGCGGAGAAGATGCGGCTTTGTCCCGACGGCTGCCGCGTGCTCGTCGGGGATGAAGGGATAGTCGGCTACGGCCTTGCCCACCCCTGGAAGCAGTATCAGATTCCGCCGCTCGATTGCTTCCTAGCAAGCTTGCCCGACGATGCGGACTGCCTCTACGTGCACGACGTGGCCGTGTTGCCCTTCGCCCGCGGTGGTGTAGCGGCGGCCTATATCCGGACGCTCGAACAACTCGCACGCTCGTCGGGTGCAGTTCTAGCGTTGGTCTCGGTCTATGCCACGCGGCCGCTATGGGAACAGTTCGGCTTTCGGTCAGTCACGACGAATGCGGAATTGCGCGCAAAGTTAGCGTGCTACGGCGAGGCTGCGACCTATATGCTCTGGGATCTCGCTGCAGCGCAGTCTTCTCGCCCTCCCACGCCAATGACGCCATCAGAATCAGCTGATCAGGCACAGACCTAATCGTGTCGCGAGCAATCGCTTCGCGGACGGATTGTTCGAGTCTTCGAGGGTGGAAGATTTGTTCCTGTATTATGGCAGATAATCTTACGTTGTAAGCGTGCTGAGAAAGCCGCAACGCGTATGTGGGCCCACAAGGTAGAGTTGAATAACTTCGACCGCTGGCTCCAGGAAATCGACAGGATCACCGATAAGCAACGCGTTCTCTACGTTCACACGAAGTAGATAATATCCGACCCGCTGGGCCTGAACCTGGTCATCAGTGTACTGGCTCGGCAAAATTTTTCCGATGCGTCTGCCATCACCAAGGATTAAAGCATTATGGTGATCCAGGCAACGATACCTTGGCGGGCAGTGACCGCGGCGATTTGTGAGATTGTTTTGGCCCTACGCATTTCGTGAGTCCCTGTCGTTCAAGGACAATCAAGCAGCCGCCGCGGCCCTTCTTCGCAAATACCTGATCGAAGGCCGAAGCCAACGAAGCTACCGGGATTGGGGATCCCCGCGGCCGGGAATTCGTGGCAGACCCACTCGGTCGCGGAGGCGTGCATCCATCTTCGAGCCGTCCATCAGGATGAACTGGGTAAACTGGCCACGGCCGGCCAGCTTCAGAACGTCTCTACAGCCGCCATTAGGTTCGCGACGACGTCCAGCGCCTGCTCGCCGTCTTTGTCGTCGGCGACTCCGAAGGTCCACCTCCATTATCCTGTTGAGCGTCAGCAAGGCGTCGGCTTCGTCGCGGTCAGGGCCGCTTGTCCGCCAAGTAAACGATTTGCATGTGCCCTTCGTCCCACCATGCCGGCGGGGATGCTGCGATGCGAACGGGTGGACGCCCGGCCGGGAGCCGAGGCGAAAATGGGAGAAATACCGCTCGTTGTCTGATGGCGATGTCCAATCGCGAATTGCGCCCAGTGCGGCGCGTGCGCATCAAGTTCGATATGCGGGTTAACTGGCATCCCTGATCCCAAGACGGCAGAGATTGAGCCGCGCAGCCGACAGAAGCATCCACGGCAATATCAACTCTGACTTTCTGCACGGCGATGCAGCTCGCGATTAATGCTATCGTTGACCCGACGGACTGCACGAAGCTGCAATCTCGTTCGGGCTTTGCCGCTGGACGTCTTGCCGCCCATCTCAAACTGTAGCGCCATTCGCCTGCCGACGCTTCGTGCTGAATTGCAACGCCTCTGTGTTGCATAATTTCTTTCGACCTCACCACCGGCGTTTGCGCCGGTTCAGCACCGCGTCGGCCGAGTGCAGATTGAGGCTGATTCCTGAGGCAGCTGATCCAGCCCGCCAAGGAATGCGGCCTTCGGGGCGCGCGTGACCAAGTAGCAATCTCAGCTGCCAGGATTGTGTCACCGAGGAATCGAGAATTTGGAATATTTCATCGCATTATTGAATGATGGGCTCGGCTTCACCTCATTGGCTGGCCTTAACTTTCAAACGCGGCAGAAGCGGTTGATCAAAACTGTCGCGCCAAATGTCTTATGTGTCGTCGAACGCATCGATTTATTAGCTGCGAGCCGGGCGGTTGCCGCTTGAAGTCGCGGTAATCATGCATTGACGTTTCGGTGAACATGACCAGAGAGCAGTCTGGTTTAGCGATGGGAAGATCGACATCGAATAGAAGAGGATGCCAACCGAGGATGTAAGATTGAAATACTCAACTATTGCGTTTGGCTGCTCTCGACCTCTAGAGATCGAATAGCTTGAGCTCGCTCGGTCGGTCCAAGCGTTACGATCGCGAATGGGCGCGTCGACAGCACCGTCCTGAGAACGAAGCGAGCCTTTTGATGAATAGTGGAGAGCCGGTGTGAGTGCACTCGTGTGGAATCAAATCGGGAATGCAAACGAGCTGCACATAGTTGGGCGTCATTTGGCAACTATCGTGGTCGTAGGTCTTCTGGGGCGCGCCGGCTCGGAGAACATCGCAGGGCCTAGCCAAGGCCTCTTTGGTGATACCCGCCTGGCATCAATCGGCGCCCTATTATCAGCGCTCTCAAATAGGTTGCTCGGGGGCATTCAGGGCGGCCCTGCGCGAAAGGGCTGGGTGGCCGCCGAAATCGCAGGCGGAGATCGGCTTGTTTACAAAACCCTGCGAGCGGCTCAGAGGCCGTCGCATTCGGAGGTGTGATGTCTTCGGTCAACTCCATGCTTCACCTGGGTTTGAATCTTCATGGCGCTGGTGGGCACTCTGCCGCGTGGCGCTGGCCGGGCACAGATCCAGGCGCCTTTTTCGATATCGAGCACTACGTCCGGGCCGCGAAGCTTGCGGAGCACGGTCTGCTGGATGCCGTATTCCTCGCCGACACGCCCGCGATAAGTTCCGACATTACGCACGAGCCGCCGCTGAACGGGCTCGAGCCTACGTTGGTTCTCTCTGTGATTGCCCGCGAAACGGAGCGGATTGGGCTGATCGCGACCGCGTCGACAACCTACAATGAGCCATACAATCTCGCCCGGCGTTTTCAATCTCTCGATGTCATCAGCGGCGGCCGCGTCGCCTGGAACGCCGTCACGACCTCGAACTCGGCGACGGCTGCGAACTTTGGCGGTCATGAGATCGCACGAGCGGATCGGTACAGACGCGCCGAGGACTTCGTTGAAACCGTCCGTGCTCTCTGGCTGAGCTGGGGCGACGAGATGATCATCGCCGATCAGGCTGCGGGAGTTTACGCAGATCAAAGGCAATTCCGGCTACTCGACCCGGCTACGAATAGCTTCGGTATCCGAGGTCCACTTACGCATCCCGCTTCGTCGCAAGGTCATCCCGTCATCGTTCAGGCAGGCGGTTCGGAGCCCGGATTACGGCTTGGTGCCCGCAGTGCAGATGTCGTGTTTGCGGCAGCCGGGGACTTGGCAACGGCGCTGCAGGAGGCCGCGCGCCTGCGCGCGCTCTCTCGGCAATTCGGACGCTCCGCGGCTCCGCTCATCCTGCCAGGCCTGGTCACCTGCATCGGCGGAACCGAGGAAGAGGCGGCTCGTCGCAAAGAGCAGCTGGACGAGTTGCTCGATCTAGAGCGCGCCGTGGCCGCTCTTGCACGAAGCATGGGCGTGGCAGTCGAGAAGCTTAGCCTCGAAAGGACCATCCCGCAGGAGATTTTGCCCGATGCAGATAAGGTTCCGTTTTCTGTCGGCCACCATCGCACGATTGAAGTCCTCGCACGTCAAGGCCGGACGGTTCGCGAGATCATCAGTGCCGTTCAAGCGTTTGGGCATCGCCTGATCGTGGGCGCACCCGAGCAGATCGCGGATTCGATTGAGGCATGGTTCCGCGCCGGTGCGGTCGATGGTTTCAATATCATTCCGGACGTGCTGACGGATGGCACTCCGGCCTTTGTCGACAATGTGGTGCCCATCCTGCAGAAGCGCGGACTGTTTCGCAGAGAATATCGGGGGCAGACACTGCGGGAGCATTTCGGGATTTCGATTCCTTTCGAGCCGGCAAGAGCCACAGCTGGCTCACCGCTGTGACATTTCCTCAACACCAATGCTCCGGAGCCTGGATATGCTTTTACCGACTGCGCGACCCACGAGGCGCTTCACTGGCCAGTCGAGCCATCTAGCAAGAAAGATGGCGGTTACCCTTGCCATGCTCTCAGGCCTGTCTCAATGGGCACCCAGCGTTCGTGCTCAAGAAGGGGTAGCCGTGAAGCGGGGAGGCGTTATCCGTTATGGGCATTTTCAAGAGCCTGCCTGCCTGTTCGGCGGGTGGGTGCAGCAATGGTACCTGCAACGCCAATACAGCGACAATCTGGTTGCTCGCAGCGACGACGGCAAGATTGCGCCATGGTTGGCCGAGTCCTGGACCATCTCCGACGACAAAAAGGTGTACACATTCGAGATAAAGCCGAATGTGAAGTTCACGGACGGGACTGCTCTCGATGCGCAGGCCATCGCTGACAATATCAACGGGTGGCTCAGCAATGACCCCGATCTTCGCAATCCCACTGCTGCTCCCTATCTTAGCGACAGCTTCGAATCGGCAAAGGCAATCGCTCCTCAGAGGCTGCAGGTAACCTTGAAGACGCCGTTCCAGCCCTTGCTCAATGTGTTCGCCCAATCCTCACAAGGCATTCTGTCGCCATCCGCGCTCAAACGTGCACTTGCGGTGAATTGCGAGAATCCGGTCGGCTCGGGTCCTTTCATCGTCGACAAGTGGCGCCATGGGCGGGAAGTCACCTTCCGCCGCAATCCTGACTACAATTCGGCGCCGGCCACCGCGAAACACCAGGGCCCGGCTTACGTTGACGGAATAAGCTGGAAGTTTCTGCCAGATCAGACTGTCCGATACGGCTCGCTGATCACAGGCGAGACCGATGCCATATACGATATCCCGGCCATTGCATGGAAAGACGCTAATTCCCGCTTTGGAATATTGCGGCATATTACCGGCGGCACTCCTCTACGCCTTGCGTTGTATGCGGCCAGGCCTCCTTTTGACGACGTGCTCGTCCGCAAGGCTTTCGCTTATTCTACTGATCGAAAGGCCGCGGTTGACACATCCTTTCTTGGCTCTTTGCCATTTGAAGGCAACGGTGCGCTAAGTCAAAGCTCGCCGGAATACCTGCACGAGCTCGGGCGGGCGTATACGTACGATATTCGGCAAGCCAATCAGCTGCTTGATCGGGCGGGTTGGACTGAGCGCAACCGTAACGGCATCCGTGTCAAGAACGGCAATTCACTGACGGTGCGCATTTCCTATTCGAACGCTTTTCTGAAGCCCGATGGCGAGCAAGCCTTGCAAGTAATCCAGCAGCAGGCAAGGGTGGCCGGTTTTGACGTACGTCTTCAACCCACTAATCCCGCTGATTTCTTTGCCGGACGAAATCTCGGCCCCGACGATTATGAAATCGTGCTGCTCTATTGGGTTGCACCCGGCGCCGAGATCTTCCGGATTTCATGGAAGCCGGACCAGAATGGTGAACCCAATCGATTCAATCCGTCGCGCTTCCAGGATTCGGCGCTTTGGGAGGTGATCCAAAGGGCGGAGCAGGATTTTAGCAGCGCTGAACGTGCCGGTCTTTATCAGCAGGCGGAACGGAAGATCGTGGATGAGGCTCCTGTGATTGGCTTCACGGTGCTGGACGTGACTTTGGCCACCAGCCCCAATCTGAAAGACGTATGGCTGGACCACGGGTCGGTGGGCGAGCCCGTCTTCTATGACGCTCATTTTGATGAAAGGAAATGAGGCTGTGAAGCTCGTAGCCAAAAATCCGCTTGTTTGGTTCGCGCGCCGCATACTCTCCGGCGTGGTTGTCGTGTGGGCTGCAGCAACGTTTGCGTTCCTCATGCAGTGTTTGCTGCCAGGCGATCGCGCGCAGATCATCATCAATGTACGGAGTGGTAACGTTGGGCCGGCGCCTCCGGCAGAGCTCGCAGCTGTCAATGCGCAATATGGATTTGATCAACCGCTCGTGGTTCAGTATGCGAAATACATATGGCTAATCCTGCACGGAGATCTTGGTGAATCATACCAGCAGCATCGACCCGTCGTAGGAATCATCGCAGAGCAGATTGGTCCGACTATTGTTCTGGCGATCGCCGCGCTGCTGACGGCATGGGCTATTGCCATCTTGGCCACCCTGTTGATCGCCGGCAGAGACAACATATGGTCGAAGCTGCTCAGCGGCGCGCAAATCTTCCTGGCAACCGTACCGCCTTACTGGCTAGCTACAATTCTGCTCGTCGTCTTTGCGGTGAACTTGCGGATCTTTCCCGTTGTTGGGGAAAGTACTGCCATGGGACTCGTTCTCCCAACCCTTGCGCTGGCTCTCGAACTGTCGGGCTTTTTCGGACAAGTCGTTCTGAACGAGTTCACGCGCGTGCTCGAGCAGCCCTTCGTTACGTCCGCGCGAGCTCGAGGTATGAGTGATTTCGGCGTCAGACTTCACCATGTCCTGCGTCATGCCGCATTGCCCGGCATTACGTTGTCAGGTTGGGCTCTTGGCAAGCTTCTGTCGGGGGCGATCTTGATAGAGATCGTTTTCGCCCGCCAAGGCCTGGGTGGAGTTCTCGTCGCAGCGACGTCCTCGCGGGACGTTCCGATTGTCTCGGGAGCTGTTTTGATCTCGGCGGGCCTATTCGTTCTTCTTAGTGTGATTGTCGATCTAGCTTACCGGATGCTCGATCCGAGGATGAAGCTGACATGAGCAGGTTCGCGGAAGTCACGGTGTCTCAGCCGCTCAGAGAAGTCTTGGAATTCATCTGCAATGTTCCCTTCCGGGTTGCTGCCTCGCTTGCCATCATTGGCTTCTTTGTCCTCGCGGCCATCGCGCCAAAGGTGCTGCAGACGCACGACCCACTCGCTATCGATTTGAGCTCGTCATTGCAGTCGCCTTCGACCGTCCATTGGTTGGGTACAGATCAATTGGGCCGGGATCTCTACTCCCGTGTGCTGGAGGGGGCTGGCCAATCGCTTGCCATCGGACTTGGTGCGACCGCGCTGAGCATATCCGTTGCACTCATTCTCGGCGTCGCAGCCGCACTTTTCGCTGGCGTGGTCGACAGCATTCTCACCCGGATTTTCGACGTGCTCTTCGCAATTCCCACGCTCTTGCTCGCCCTGGTGTTCGTCACCGTCTTTGGGCCGTCGGTGCTGACTGAGGTCATAGCCGTCGGAATCGCCACGGCGCCAGGCTATGCGCGCATGATCAGGGGCCAGATGCTTTCTATCAAGGGTACCGGGTACGTGGAGGCAGCCAAGGCGCTCGGACATCCGTTTCCCCGTATCGCCTGGAGGCATATTCTTCCGAACACGATGAACCCCCTGACAGCTATGATGACAATCGGCGTCGGTCAGGCGATTATCTGGGCGTCGGGGCTAGCCTTTCTAGGTCTTGGCGTTGCTCCCCCGGCCCCTGAATGGGGCGCGCTGCTCAATGCCGGGCGCAACTATGTGATCTATTCCTGGTGGCTTGAGGTCATACCCGGACTGGCCGTGACGATCTTTGCCCTTAGCCTCACCATTGTCGGAGGCCACCTGCAGGACCGTCTGGAAGGAAAGGCTTGAATGTTGCAGGCTCCTCCCAGGCCGGTCTCGCAGCAGGCAGACCTCCTCACGGTCGATTCGCTTCGTGTCTCCTTCGGGCGCGACATCGCCACGAAAGTGGTCGTGCGCAATGTATCTTTCTCCTTACAACCGGGGCGGTGCCTTGCGATCGTCGGTGAGTCCGGCTCAGGAAAGAGCGTGACCGCGCGGGCTCTCATAGGCCTAGCCGGTCGCCACGCCAGGGTCCATGCACGCCAACTGAGCTTCGATGGGACGGACCTGATCGGCCTTAACGATCGTGGCTGGCGGCGCATTCGCGGCAGCGGGATTGGCTTCGTACTACAGGATGCACTCGTTTCGTTGGACCCGCTTCGCCGGATCGGCAAAGAGATTGGCGAGGGCTTACGCCTGCATGGTGCCGTATCATCACGCCAGGAACTCGCACAGCGCGTGATTGCTCTCCTCAAGCTCGTCGGCATCCCTGAGCCCGAGATCAAGGCTCAGCAACTGCCGCATCAATTGTCCGGCGGTCAGCGCCAACGGGCTCTCATCGCTGGAGCACTTGCGCTCGAGCCACGCGTCCTCATCGCCGATGAGCCGACCACCGCTCTAGACGTGACAGCGCAAGCTCAGGTGCTGGCACTGCTCGAGGAAACCAAAACCCGGGGTAAAGCTCTGATCCTGATCAGTCATGATCTGGCGGTGGTCTCCCGCGTGGCGGATGAGGTCCTCGTTATGCGTCAAGGCGAGGTCGTCGAACGCGGTACCGCCGCTCAGATATTTGCAGATCCACGACATTCCTATACTCGTCAGCTGCTGGATGCCGTGCCATCAGGCCGGCCGCGCGGCTCACGCCTCTCACCATCGACCATTGGCGGACGAACGCACCCACCCGTGCAATTGCTGCCGAGATCTCGTCCCATCGTGCTCGAAGCCACAAGCCTCGTGAAGCGGTTCAGCGGCCCGGATGGCGCTTTACGGGCGGCCGTCGACGGTGTCTCCTTCGAATTGCGATCCGGCGAGACATTGGGCATCGTGGGTGAGTCCGGGTCGGGAAAGTCCACGATGGCGCGCATGGTCCTGGCCCTCGAGGAACCCGACGAGGGCGCCGTTCAGTTTGAAGGAAAGGCTTGGACCAAGCTTGCCGAACGTGAACGGCGGGCTCGCCGACGGTCGATATCGATCATTTACCAGGATCCGCTTGGCTCGTTTGATCCACGTTGGACGGTCGGCGGCATCTTATCCGATAGCCTTTCGAGCAACGTCGAGACGTCGACCAAGCGTCAGGAGCGCGTCATCGAGCTGCTCGATCTAGTCGGATTATCCCAGAGCCTGCTCGACCGGCGACCGATCGAGCTCTCGGGCGGTCAGCGCCAGCGCGTCGCGATCGCCCGCGCGATTGCACCAAATCCTGCCGTGATCGTCTGCGATGAGCCGGTTTCGGCGCTAGACGTCTCGATCCAGGCCCAAGTCCTGGACTTGCTCGGCGATCTGAAGGCTCACCTCGGCATGAGTCATCTCTTCATCTCCCATGATCTCGGCGTTGTTCGTCATATCAGCGATCGCGTCATCGTGATGCGCCATGGGAGAATTGTCGACTGTGGCGATACTGAAGAGATATTTCTCAATCCACTATCTGAATATACTAGGAGCCTTATCGCCGCCATGCCCCGTCTTGTGCGCGGTCCTGAGATAAGTCGTTCGTCAACGATTCTCGAAAGAGGCATCGCGTGAATGCTGCCGAATTCGACCTTCTGGATCATAAATAGCCGATCTTCGATCGCCGAAGTATTACCATTTTGCGCGCCAGTTTGGTCACGATTGCGCGCTCGTTCATCGCTCCGCCGGCACAGTGTGTGGTACGCGGTGGGTCGGCCGGCGCACGGAGCTGGCCAGTCGCGCTCGTACACTCCCTGTTCGCGAATCGACGGTTGGAACGTGCCGAATCCCTTGACTATGTGCCCCTTCTCGGCCATCGCGCGTCTCGCGAGCGAGCTCGGAACTTGGTTTTTTCGATATCCTTGCGAACCTGGTGCGATCCCCGACAAGAGACGGCTTTTGTCGGGTTCAAAACACTTGGCGTCGATTCGATGATCTCGATTTCATCGCATTTATTCAGCCCCTTATTACAGCTGATCGGCTGGCACGGTCATTGCTCAGGTAATTCCGAGTACGGCGCTACATAAGCGATCACTTTCGGCCCCAAGCCGTGGCTTCATTTTGAGAAAGAAGCAAGAACGAGAACTTCGCGCATTCGGTTGACGGATGCATTTGCCGGGAGAGAGCCGTATCAAGCCAAATCGCGTCTTTGGGCATATTTGCATAGTCGTTGAGCTTGCGTCGTTGACGTTGGCGGGCCCGGTGAATCATCGCAACAAGCAGTGGTGGAGGGGCCATGGCACATTCTGTCGACGCGCGCACCACCGCGGCTGCGAAGGCCCGCCGCACAATTGCTGCGTCATCGACCCATCGATTCGCGGTTTGGCAGACCCCGGTGTGACAATCGCTTAAGCTTACCCGCACTTGCCGAGTGACAAGAGCTTCACAACGAGAAGCCGACTCGCAATCCGGGCAATATGGAATCGTCGACATGTCGCAAACGATCGACGCTAACATCGAGTGCAGCGCAAATGAAGAATCAGAGAACTGGGCCGGGCCGATAAAAAACGTTTCATCCGATGGAGAATTTGTTCGATACTGGAGCCGAGCTTCTGATCGGCCGCGCGCAGTGGCGGCCGTTGCGAGGCGAACTGAGGAGGCTATCAGAAGAACGGGGATTGGCCTGCAGCTATCCTCCGAGAACTTCAGTGGTCTCGACCTATCCGATTTCCCGTTGCGGCGCTGCACCCTCAATCGCGCGCAACTCTACGGAGCAACGTTAGATCGGGCAGACCTTTCAGGGGCGAACCTTATCTGTCCCGGGCTAGAGAGAGCAAGCTTCCGTGGCGCCAAGCTCGATTGTGCGTATATGCACGCGATTGCAGCACAAGTCTGCAACTTCGATGATGCCAGTCTGCGCAATGTAGTTGATGCGACCGGCAGTCTGTTTCACGGTTGCAGCATGAAAAGAACGCGTTTTGATAACGCGATGCTCAGTGGACTTCTCGCCTATCAATGCGACGCGAGTTACGCTGTATTCGATGGGGCGGAACTGCAAGGCTCGACTATTAATGAGTGCTTCCTTTCTTCCGCTTCTTTTCGCTTTGCCAAATTGAGCCAGGTCACGATCACGAAGACGTATCTTGCGGCTTGCTCGTTTTTTCAGTCAAAGGGTGACTGCTTATCGATCGTGCGTCCCACGTCGGTCGACGGCCTTGTCCTGGAAGGCGCTCATCTTCCGTATCTGAGACTCTCAAAGGTGAGCGGCCGGATTACGGCGAGAGCACTGAGCGCCCCATTTGCTGATCTGCATCTGTCAAATCTTTCCAGGATGGAGCTTGAACAGGCAGAATTGACCGATGCACGGCTCCTGTCCGTAAACTTGTCCGACGCGAACCTCGTCGGTGCCGTGTTGAACGGTGCATCTATTCGTTCCTGCCAGCTCGATGGAGCGGACCTGTCCCGGGCATCAGGCGAAAGCATTTCGATAATAGAAAGCACCATGCGAGCCGCCAAGTTTGTGGGCTTTCGTGGCCGCTGTGCGTTTATGCGCGACTGCGATCTTGAGAATGCAGACCTATCTCAGGCTTACCTCTACAGGTCGATACTTACCGGTGACCCCCGCAATCAATGGCATTGGATCGCGCAAATCTCGAAGGATCCAATCTAGCAGGCTGTTGAAAAAGGTACTCGCCGCCAACCGGCGAGCGTGATTCATTGGCTCCGACGAGATTCGGAGACGGGGCGTGCGCGGTGGCGATAATCGAACGGGCGAGTTGTTCAGCTACGTCGACCTGGAGGCACGGGTACGGCGTGATCATCCGCTGCGAGCGATCCGGAGGATTGTGAACGAGGCGCTGTCAGAGCTGGAGCGCGAGTTTGCCGCGCTCTATTCGCCGATTGGGAGGCCGTCGATCCCGCCGGAGAAGCTGCTGCGGGCGATGCTGTTGCAGGCGTTTTATTCGATCCGCTCGGAGCGGCTTCTGATGGAGCGGCTGGAATACGACCTGCTGTTCCGCTGGTTCGTCGGCATCGGCGTCGATGACGCAGCCTGGGACCATTCGGTGTTCTCGAAGAACCGCGACCGGCTGCTGGAAGGCGACATCGCGGCGAAGTTCCTGGCGGCGGTGCTGGCGCAGCCCAGGGTGAAGAAGCTGCTGTCGAGTGATCACTTCTCGGTCGATGGCACGCTGATCGAGGCCTGGGCCTCGATGAAGAGTGTCAAGCCGAAGGACGGCTCCGGCGAGCCGCCGGCGCAAGGCGGCCGCAATGCTGATGCGGACTTCCACGGCCAGAAACGCTCGAATGACACCCATGCTTCGACCACCGATCCAGACGCCAGGCTGTATCGCAAGGGCAAAGGCAAGGAGACGAAGCTGTGCTTCATCGGGCACGGGCTGATGGAGAACCGCCACGGTCTGCTGGTCGATGCCTGCCTGACGCAGGCCGATGGGCATGCCGAGCGGGTGGCCGCGCTGCACATGATCGAGCCTCGTGCTGACCGGCCGACAGCGATCACGCTTGGCGCCGACAAAGCCTACGACGTGGAAGACTTCGTCAACGAACTGCGCTCGATGAACGTGACGCCGCATGTGACACAGAACACCAGCGGCCGCCGCTCTACGATTGACGGGCGAACAACCCGGCACGGCGGCTATGCGGTCAGCCAGCGCATCCGCAAGCGGATCGAGGAGGCATTCGGCTGGATCAAGACGATCGCGGGGCAAGAGAAGACCCGCTTCCGTGGCCGTGATCGGGTCGCATGGGCCTTTACCTTCGCTGCCACCGCCTACAATCTGGTGCGGCTGCCCAAGCTGATCGCGGAGACCGGCTGATGGCCAAGGTGCCCGGTCTCGCCAAGGCCTTTGCAGGCCGCTGGCGCATCGTCGAGATGGACGTCTGGGATAGCGACTTCCTCGATCTTGTCGAGGAGGCGCATCTCACCTTCCAGGGCAAGTCCGATGGCGAAATCGCCTTTGGGGCTCTCAAGGGGTTCCTGGACGTGCGCTACGGCACCCGCGACGGATCGGCGTGCGCGGAGTTCTCATGGGAAGGGCACGATGAGAACGATCCGTCCTGCGGTCGCGGATGGGCTATGGTCGGCACTGCAGACAGGCTCGTCGGCCACTTCTACATCCACAACGGCGACGATTCAGCCTTCGTTTGCGAACGCGGCTGAGTTCTTCAACAGCCTGCTAGTGCAGGCATATCTCGCGGCGGGAATGACCGGCAGTAACCTCGAGGCTGCGCGCTTGGCATACATTCGCATGAATCAATCTTCCTTGCGCGACGCGAACTTGAGTGGAATATCCCCCTTTCAGGCAAGCTTCGTAAAGGTCGATTTTTCGGGCGCAACGATAACCACATTCGAGCCGCCGTTCTTTGCAGATAGATGTCCGGGACTACAGGCCGCTCTGAAGGATGGTCCGCCGCGCGAGCCGGAAACCTATCTGGCTGAGTTGTCGTCGTTGATGAGACGTGGTCGAGCTGGATCGACCTGATTGTTTCAGAGGGCGCGAAATGAAGACCTGGGAAATACAATGTCAGGCAGACTAGGTCGATTGGGACCGAGCCCCTTTGTGAGGTGAGACATGAAACTCTCGTCGATGTTAGCTGACCGTGCGCGGTCGATGCGGCGCTCAGGCCAAGTCTTCCGTAGTCTGAGCGATGGGACAAGGCCGTCCTTGTGTTCAGAAGAACTGGATCAAGACACATGCATCTAGATTCCCTTTCAGCAGGCAGGGCCTTCCTCCGGGAGGTCGCGAGAACAGGCCAGACGATTGGCACGGTGCACACTTTGGGCGCTCTGCACCGCGGCCATGCAGAACTCATCAGAAGGGCGGTAATTGAGAATGACGTTGCAATCGTCACGGTCTACCCGAACAAGAGCCAATTTGAGCCCGGTGTTAGCTACGAGTTCAATCTGGACGACGACATTGGGCTTGCGCTACGCGCGGGAGCAACCGCCGTGCTTTCGTCCAGCGATGCCGAGATGTTTCCGGCGGGCTATCGAACGTTTCTAACGCAAGACGACTATGATCTGCGTCTGGACGGGCCCGAGGAACACTTGAAGGAAGCTGTTACCGGTTCCATCCGCTGGATCTGCTATGCACGCCCCACTCGCAGCTATTTTGGCTTGAAAGATATCGGTCAGGCGATCTTGGTAAAGCGCGCCGTCGCAGACCTGCTTCTTGACTGCGAAATACGATTTGTGCCGACGGTGAGATATAGGAACGGAGTGCCGATTTCGTCGCGGCTACGACGCTTTAGCCGCTCTGAGCTCGATGAGCTTTCGTGCCTCTTCATGGCACTGAACCATTTGAGGAAAGAGATCGCTAAAGGGACGTCCTGCATCAAGGATCTGATAGCATCAGCCGAATCTCTGATCACATTCCGACAGTTTAAACTCGATTTCGTTCGGATCGTAGACGCTGATAGCTTCGAAGATCTGGAGCAGGTCAAGCTCCCTTTCATAATCATTGGTGCGGCAATGGCTCATGGCCTCAGGGTCTTTGATAGCATCTACGTTCCCGATCAGGATACGCTCCTGGAAGGTCCCGCGGATATTTGGATTGATTTGCCTGAGGAGCCGTAGCCGAACGCATCCTGCGTGGAAGCAGCATGCGTCGCCATCGGCGCGTTGCAAATCGACTCAATCGAGGTGATCGAGCCGAATCCGTTCGCTCTCTCCTCTCGGATCCTGGTCATGAACGCGCCGCGACCCACTCGAGCCATGCTGGAGCGCAGGGGGCTGTGTTATGAGTGCGCATCCTGGCTTCGTCGGCGAATTGGCGCCACCAGATGGTGAAAGACGCGCGCTTGAAGTACCACTCGGGTGGAGTAAACGCCTCGTTCTTGGCATTCTAATCGAGTCCGGGTTTCCTTGTATTCGGCCTCGAACACGTCGGATGGCTTGTGAGGGCCTATTGCGGCGAGGTCCCCGAAAAGGTCTCCAGGTTCTTGTATTCACCAGCTAGCCGCACGGCCGTCGGCAGATGCTCATCCAGCTTCAACGCCGCGTAAACCGCCGGCACGATGCCGGCGACCAGCGCCGTGGTGGCCGTGAGGTATTCGTACTTGTTGTCGCCTTTTAAGATTTCCCAACTTGCAAGCGCGCCAAAGATGATCGGCATTACAAGGAACACAATGCGCGTAGCGCCAGCGCGCGCTAGACCATGAGGGTGTTTGGCGTATAGGCACCCTATTCCTAGTGTTTGCTGCACGCCCCACTTCGCGGCGAAGCGCTCAAGTGCCGCCGGACGAAGGACAGCCTAGCTCTGCACTTGACGGAACCCTTCCGTCCACTTGACTTGCCCCCGCAAGCGACCGGGTTCGCACTCGTCGTGCTACGGACCAAGCGGATCCGGATCCAGCGTCAGGAATCTATCGTCGACCTCGATGCCGAAGCCGTCGGGCGTCTTGCCGTCGGTAAAGTTCTCGGCCGCATGCGCCATCCAACCCAACGAGATGTCAAAGAGGCGGGCTTCGTTTTCCGGATAGCTACCGCTGACATCGGAGTGGTTTCCGGCGAACCACACCTGCTGCAGCCAATCCGGATGCTTGAAATGTCGCGCAAGGGCTGCCCCGCACATTCAGTGCGAGAGCGGGCCTTTGTCGGCACTTGCTGCGCCGATTGTCGGTATTGAGACTCAACGCCAGAAACCTGACACTACGCGCCGCTACGGAGTGCCTGCTGGGCCTGCGAATTCACTTCGGCACGCGATTTGCTCTGTTCACGCATCATCACCAATCGCAGTGCGATGGTCTTCGGGACGGACACGGCGCTGGCGCTGGTCAAGCTGGAGCTCAAGGCGGTGTTCGGTTCGATATTCCAGCGCTTTTCCGCGCTCCGTCTGACCGTGGCGCCTGAAGAACTGAAGTTGCGCAAGGAGATCATCCTGGCGGATTCGAGGAGTTGCCGGTGCTCTGGTGATGTGGTGGACGCCCCCGGGAATCGCGATCTTCTCCGCAATTTGCCGGCGCGCATGGCGCGCGCCGATCAGCCAGCCAACAGGTAACCAGGATGGACGTGCAAGAAACCACGGCAACATGCGGGGACGCATTCGCTGAACTAGCGTCGCCAGCGTGCATGCACGACCCGTATCCGTTCATGCGCCGGTTGCGCGAGCACGATCCGGTGCATCGCGCGGCGTCGGGCCTCTTTCTGTTGAGCCGCCACGCCGACATCTATTGGGCGCTCAAGGCCACGGGCGATGCGTTTCGGGCTCCGGCGCCGGACGAACTGGCGCGCTATTTCCCGCGTGCGGCGACCAGCCTGTCGCTCAATCTGCTGGCGTCCTCGCTGGCGATGAAGGACCCACCGACGCATACGCGTCTGCGCCGGCTGATCTCGCGCGATTTCACCATGGGCCAGATCGACAACCTGCGGCCAGGCATCGCGCGCATCGTCGCCGCGCGCCTGGACGGCATGGCGCCCGCGCTGGAGCGCGGGGAGGCGGTGGACCTGCATCGGGAATTCGCACTGGCGTTGCCCATGCTGGTCTTCGCCGAACTGTTTGGCATGCCCCATGACGACATGTTCGGGCTCGCCGCCGGCATCGGCGCCATTCTGGAAGGCCTGCGCCCGCATGCCAGCGATCCCCAGCTCACCGCGGCGGACGCGGCCAGCGCCAGGGTGCAGACCTACTTCGGCTGCCTCATACAGCGTAAGCGCACCGACCCGCGCCACGACATCGTGTCGATGCTGGTCGGCGCACATGACGATGATGCCGACATGCTGTCGGATGCGGAGTTGATCAGCATGCTGTGGGGCATGCTGCTGGGCAGCTTCGCCACCACTGCTGCGACCATCGACCATGCGGTCCTGGCGATGCTCGCGTATCCCGAACAGCGGCACTGGCTACACAAAGACGCCGTGGGGGTGAAGGCATTCGTCGAAGAAGTCCTGCGCTGCGACGCGCCCGTCATGTTCAGCTCCATTCCGCGTATCGCCCAGCGCGACATCGAACTGGGCGGCATGGTGATCCCGAAGAGCGCGGACGTGCGCATGCTGATCGCGGCCGGCAATCGCGACCCCGACGCCTTCGCCGATCCCGACCGCTTCGATCCCGCGCGGTTCTACGGTACCAGTCCTGGCATGTCGACCGACGGGAAGATCATGCTGAGCTTCGGCCACGGCATTCACTTCTGCCTCGGTGCGCAACTGGTCCGGGTGCAGTTAGCCGAGAGCCTGCCGCGAATCCAGGCGCGCTTCCCCACGCTGGCCTTGGCCGAGCAGCCGACCCGGGAGCCCTCCGCGTTCCTTCGGACGTTCCGCGCGCTGCCGGTGCGGCTGCATGCGCGGGGGAGCTGAGATGCGCGTCGTGGTCGACCAGGACCTGTGCGGAACCAGCGGGCAGTGCGTGCTGACGCTGCCGGGCACCTTTCGCCAGCGCGAACCAGACGGCGTGGCCGAAGTGTGCGTGGCGACGGTCCCGCAGGCGCTGCACGCCGCCGTGAGGCTCGCGGCGAGCCAGTGCCCGGTCGCCGCCATTCGGGTCATCGAAAGCGACGCTGGCGATGGCGAGCGCGCCGGTGCCGACCCTGCGCCTTCTCCAGCGGAGGGCCGAGCGCCATGCCGCGAGAGACCAATGCCATCCAGGAGGACACGATGGGACGGTTTGCAGACAAGGTGGCCGTGGTGACCGGCGCAGGCATCGGCAAGGCATGCGCCGTCGCTATCGCGCGCGAGGGAGGCAGAGTGGTGGTCGCCGACATTGATGGCTCGGCGGCCATCGCCTGCACTGCGCAAATTGCATCCGAAGCGGACCGCGCGCTGGCCTCGGCCACAGACATCGCCGATGCGCACGCGGTGGCAGCGCTGTTCGAAACGGCGGAGCGCCACTTCGGTGGGGTCGACCTGCTGGTGCATCTGACTCCGCGCGACCGCGGGATCCTCGACCTGGACCTGGCGGTCTGGGATCAGACAATGGCGACCAATCTGCGCGGCACGTTGCTCTGCTGCCGGCAGGCCATCCCACGGATGATCGGCCGCGGTGGTGGCGCGATCGTCAACACGTCGTCGTGCCAGGGGCTCAGCGGTGACACCGCGCAGACGTCCTACGCCGCGTCGAAGGCGGCGATGAACATGCTGTCCGCCTCGCTCGCCACCCAGTACGGTCATGCGCAGATCCGCTGCAACGCGGTTGCACCGGGTCTCATCATGACCGATCGTCTCCTCGCCAAGTTGGACGAGTGCACGCAACGGCATCTGCGGCGGCACCAGCTCCTGCCGCGCGTCGGCCGCCCCGACGATGTGGCTGCGCTGGTGGCGTTCCTGCTCTCCGACGATGCTGCGTTCATCACCGGCCAGGTCGTGTGCATCGACGGCGGCATGCTGGCGCATGTGCCGACGTACGCCGACGGTGGCAACAGCCGCGCCGCGCGGCCTTCCGGCGAGACCGCCGAAGCGGACACGTCGCCGCGCTGCTGATGGACATGATGCTCAACCCGCTGAACCGTCGGCATCGGCTACGGCACGACATCCCGGTCGTGCCCGGCGCTTTCCCCTTGGTCGGTCATCTTCCCGCCGTCGTCTGCGACCTGCCGCGCCTGCTGCGGCGCGCGGAACGGAGGCTGGGCAGCCACTTCTGGCTGGATTTCGGCCCTGCCGGACACCTGATGACCAGTCTGGATCCGGATGCTCTCGCACTGCTCCGGCACAAGGACGTATCCTCGGCGCTGATCGAAGACATCGCGCCCGAATTGTTTGGCGGAACGTTGGTTACCCAGGACGGCATCGCGCACCGGCAGGCGCGCGATGCGATCCAGGCGGCGCTTCTGCCCAAGGGGCTGACCCAGGCCGGCATCGGCGAGCTGTTCGCGCCCGTCATCCGGGCGCGCGTGCAGAGGTGGCGCGACCGCGGCGACGTAACCATCTTGCGCGAAACCGGCGATCTGATGCTTAAGCTGATCTTCAGTCTCATGGGAATCCCCGCGCAGGACCTGCCGGGATGGCGCCGCAAGTACCAGCAACTGCTGCAGTTGATCGTCGCGCCCCCGGTCGACCTGCCCGGACTGCCCTTGCGGCGCGGCCGCGCCGCCCGTGACTGGATCGATGCGCGGTTGCGCGAGTTCGTCCGCGCCGCGCGCGAACATGCCTCGCGCACCGGGTTGATCAACGACATGGTGAGCGCCTTCGATCGCAGCGACGATGCGCTTTCCGATGACGTCCTGGTCGCCAATATCCGCTTGCTGCTGCTTGGTGGTCACGACACCACCGCCTCGACGATGGCCTGGATGGTGATCGAGCTGGCGCGGCAGCCTGGGCTGTGGGACGCCCTGGTCGAGGAGGCGCAACGCGTGGGCACGGTGCCGACTCGGCACGCGGACCTGGCGCAGTGTCCGGTCGCCGAGGCGATGTTCCGCGAGACGCTGCGCGTGTATCCGGCGACGCCGCTCCTAGTGCGTCGCGCACTGCGTGAATTGAGACTCGGCCAACGGCGCATTCCCGCGGGCACCGATCTGTGCATCCCACTGCTGCATTTCTCCACCTCGGCGCTGCTGCACGAGGCGCCTGATCAGTTTCGGCTGGCGCGGTGGCTGCAACGCACCGAGCCGATCCGGCCGGTGGACATGCTGCAGTTCGGTACCGGCCCACACGTCTGCATGGGCTACCACCTGGCATGGCTGGAACTGGTGCAGTTCTGTATCGCCTTGGCGCTGACCATGCACGAGGCCGGGGTGCGGCCGCGGTTGCTAAGCGGCGTCGAAAAAGGCCGGCGCTATTACCCGACCGCACATCCGTCCATGACGATCCGCATCGGATTCTCATGAGCTGGCATCGCATGCCCCTGTGGCGAGCCAACGGCGCCGGCGACGCGCAGCATTGCTGCACTCGGTGCGACGCCGACAACACCCTGGCGGCGGGGCTCGCCGTGGCGGTCTTCTGTCAAGGACAAAAACAACATGCAGACCGGTTCCATGCCACAGGACGACAGAACTGATGATTCCGCGCCCGGCGGATCGGGCACGCAGGCGCGCGGCGCATCCGGCTTGCTGCTCCCCGAGATCTGGATGCAGGACGGCGCAAAGCGGGTCGAACTGGAGCTGGCGCGTCTTCTCTGCGCCGAACATGACGGTGAGACCGAGCTGATGGCGGCGATGCGCTACGCCACCTTGCATGGCGGGAAACGTACCCGCGCCTTGCTCTGTCTGGCTGCCGGCGCATTGGCCGACACACCGGCGCACATGCTCGAAAACGTCGCCGCCGCCATCGAGATGATGCACGCCTGTACCCTGGTTCACGACGATCTGCCCGCGATGGACGACGACGTGCTTCGCCGCGGCCGTCCGACCGTGCACGTCAAGTTCGGCGAAGCGACTGCGATCCTGGTCGGCGATGCGCTGCAGGCGCACGCCTTCCTGACCCTGGCGAGCCTGGATGCGCCGGGCGACAACCGTATCGCGCTCGTGCGCGAATTGGCGCAGGCGGTGTCCGCCGAGGGTGCCGCAGGCGGGCAGGCCATGGATCTGTCGCTGGTTGGAAAGCACGTCGAGCTGGACAGGATCGTGGCGATGCACCGGATGAAGAGCGGAGCGCTAGTGCGCGCGTCCGTTCGCATGGGCGCGCTATGCGCAGTCGCGGATGATGCCGCGCACGCTGCGCTGTACTGTGCGCTCGATCATTACAGCGCTTGTTTCGGCCTGGCGCTGCAGGTGATCGACGACATTCTCGACGTGACAGCGGATACCGCGGCGCTGGGCAAGACCCCCGGCAAGGACGAGGCGGCGCAGAAGCCGACCTGCGCGTCGTTCATGGGGCTGCAGGCAGCACGCCAGTTCGCGCTGGATCTGTTGCGCGATAGCGGGGAGGCTATCGCGCCGCTGGGGCCGCGTACGGAGCGGTTGGCGCAAATCCTACAGCGGACCAACGCGTATCTGTTCAAGCACGCGCCATCCGCATGAGCGCGCCCGTCCGCATGGAGGCGCCCCCGTGGCGTTGCGATCGGCCGGCGGCAGCGGTGCATGCTGCACTGTGTCCCCGAGTTCGCGCCGCTGATCGCAGCGGTTGGCCAGCATTGCCGCGGCGCACGTGGCGCGCGGCGCGCAAGCCTATGCGGCCGTCCGGCGCTGCTGAGGCGCCGGACCGCGACGGGCCTGCGGCGACGTGCGCGGCGTCTGCCCGATTCTGGTTCCCGTCAATCGTTTGCAGAAGGAACATCCCGCGTGAATGCGCTGTCCGAACAGATTCTTTCCGAATTGCGCCGCCTGCTGAGCGAGATGAGCGATGGTGGCCGCGTCGGTCCGTCCGTCTACGATACGGCGCGAGCGCTGTGGTTCCACGGCAACGTCACCGGTCGGCAGGACGCATACGCGTGGCTCCTCGCGCAGCAACAGGCCGACGGCGGTTGGGGAAGCGCGGACTTCTCGCGGTTCCGCCATGCGCCCACGTGGGCGGCGTTGCTGGCATTGCCGCGCGCCGATTCTCTTCCCGGCGTTCCAGACGCAGTCCAGGCTGCAACCCAGTTCCTCCAGCGCCAGCCCGATCCCTACGCGCATGCGGTGCCGGAAGATGCGCCCATCGGCGCGGAGCTGATCCTGCCGCAGCTTTGCGGCGAGGCCGCATCCTTGCTGGGCGACGTGGCGTTTCCGCGCCACCCGGCGCTGTTGCCGTTGCGGCAAGCGTGCATGGTCAAGCTGGGGACTGTGGCAACGTTGCCGAGCGGCCATCCATTGCTGCACTCCTGGGAAGCCTGGGGGACGTCGCCGACCACCGCATTCCCGGATGACGACGGCAGCATCGGCATCAGTCCGGCGGCCACCGCCGCGTGGCGTGCGTACGCCGTGACACAGGCGAGCACGCCGCAGCTCGGGCGCGCCGATGAGTATTTGCAGATGGCATCGCGGGCGACGCGCAGCGGCATCGAAGGTGTCATTCCCAATGTCTGGCCGATCAATGTGTTCGAGCCATGCTGGTCGCTGTACACCCTGCATCTGGCCGGGCTGTTCGCGCATCCCGCGCTCGCCGAGGCGGTGCGCGTGATCGTCGCGCAGCTCGACGCCCGCCTGGGCGTGCGCGGTCTGGGCCCGGCCTTGCACTTTGCGGCCGATGCGGACGACACCGCCGTTGCGTTGTGCGTCCTGCGCCTTGCAGGCCGCGACCCGGCGGTCGATGCGTTGCGCCAATTCGAAATCGGCGAACTGTTCGTCACCTTCCCCGGCGAGCGCAATGCCTCGGTGTCGACCAACATCCATGCCCTGCATGCGCTGCGACTGTTGGAAAAGCCCGCCGCGGGCATCAGCGCCTACGTCGAGGCCAATCGCAACCCGAACGGTCTGTGGGACAACGAAAAATGGCACGTTTCGTGGCTGTATCCCACCGCGCATGCGGTCGCTGCGCTGGCGCAAGGCAAGGCGCAGTGGCGCGATGAGCGCGCGCTGGCGGCGCTGCTGCTGGCGCAGCGCGAGGACGGCGGCTGGGGCGCGGGTCGCGCGTCAACGTTCGAGGAAACCGCCTATGCGCTGTTCGCGTTGCACGTGATGAACGGGAGCGAAGAGCCGACAGGGCGCCGGCGCATCGCGCAAGCAGTAGCGCGTGCGCTGGAGTGGATGCTCGCCCGCCATGCGGCGCACGCGTTGCCGCAGACGCCGCTGTGGATCGGCAAGGAACTGTATTGTCCAACTCGGGTTGTGCGCGTCGCCGAACTCGCCGGGTTGTGGCTGGCGCTTCGTTGGGGACGGCGCAACCCGGCCGAGGAAGCAGGAGCGACGCCATGATCCAGACCGAACGCGCGCTGCAGCAGGTGCTGGAGTGGGGGCATTCCTTGACCGGGTTCGGCGAGGAGCATGCCGTGGAAGCGGTGAGGGGTGGCCAGTACATCCTGCAGAGCATCCGCCTGAGCCTGCGCGACATCAGCGCCCGCACCGGCCGCGATCCGCAGGACGAAACGCTGATCGTGGCATTCTATCGCGAACTGGCGCTGCTGTTCTGGCTCGACGATTGCAACGATCTTGGCTTGATCGCGCCGGAGCAGCTCGCCGCGGTAGAGCAGGCGCTGGGGCAGGGCGTGCCGTGCGCGCTTCCCGGATTCGAGGGCTGCGCTGTGCTGCGCGCTTCGCTGGCCGCGCTCGCCTACGATCGTCGCGACTATGCTCAGCTTCTCGACGATACCCGGTGCTACTGCGCAGCGCTGCGCGCCGGGCACGCGCAAGCGGCGGGGGCGGAACGCTGGTCTTACACCGAGTACTTGCACAACGGCATCGATTCGATCGCCTACGCGAACGTGCTCTGTTGCCTGTCGTTGCTGTGGGGGCTGGACATGGCGACCTTGCGCGCGCGTCCGGCGTTTCGCCAGGTCCTGCGGCTCATCTCCGCGATAGGGCGCCTGCAGAACGACCTGCATGGACGCGACAAGGACAGGTCGGCCGGCGAGGCCTGCAACGCGGCGATTCTCCTGCTGCAGCGCTATCCGGCTATGCCTGTGGTGGAGTTCCTCAACGACGAGCTGGCCGGCCTTACGCGCATGCTGGACCGGGTGATGGCGAAAGAACGCTTTCCCGCGCCCTGGGGAGCGTTGATCGAGGCCATGGCGGCCATCCGCGCGCAGTACTACCAGACCTCGACCAGCCGCTACCGCAGCGACGCTGCGGGGGGAGGCTAGCGTGCGCCGGCTTCGTCAACGGCGAGATCAAGCGGCGGACCGAAGTGGTCGGCATCTTTCCCAATGAGGACGCCATCACCCGTCTGGTCGGCGCAATCCTGTTCGAGCAGAATGACGGGCGGGGCGTCGAGCGTCGACGCTACATGACACTGGGAACCATCGCCCCGTTGGGCGATGATCCCGCCGTGAGCCTTCCGGCTATCGCCACTGACCGATCCAGGCCCATGCCGGCACCCGCACTCAGCTACACCACGCTGCGGGGCACGATCATACAAGAAGGCTCAAGAACGCCCACAGAACCGTTCTTCGGGAGGTTCCTTATCGATTTCCGGCCATGGGGGCAGTCTGCGTGTCCGCTGCAGGAAGTCGGCGGCTCCGCGTCAGGTTCTCGACAGATATCGCACATAGAGCAGGGTTTCCAGAGGCGATCATAGCTGGCGATCGCTGCAAGAATACTGGAGCGCCCGGTCGGAGTGCTTCGACGCGGCATTTTGGGCGTTCACGATAGTTTTCTGCTGGGTTCGATGCTGCCGAGTCGATTCCGTGGCAAATCACAACCGACCTCAGGCTTCAAATTGGCCTATAGTCCGAAAGTGAGAACGAATGAAGTTCGAATCCACCAACTGGGTGCGTCAACAATCGGGCACTGCGGGCCCGCAAGAGAGCTCACCGGCTCCGTCCACAGATGCGGCGGCCTTTGAGCAGCAGCTGAGCGAGATCGCTGTCCCGTCTGCTCCCGTGCTCATGCAGGTCCGCGCCCATCAAGCGGAGGCATCGCGATCTGAGGCGAATGCCGGAACGGATGAGGCGGTGCTGGGCGCCGCAGCGCTCCAGACCGCTCAGTCAAATTGGGTCTTGGTAGGTCGCAGCAAGGAGCCGCTTTATGCTAAGGATGCGCGCCTTGTTTCCGGCCTTAAGCAGGCGCTCCTGGGAGCTGCCGAGAGCACCGCCACGAGCTACGTCGGTTATCTGCTCAGCTTGAGCCGCTGGCTCTTTGCAAAGGACAAGCCGGGCATTGCTGATCGGCTTCATGACGAGTCGATGGACAAGGATGTCGAGGAGTTCATAACCAAAGGTGGGACGGCGAACGTCCGTTGGGCACTAGCTCGTCTGCGGACCTCTCAATTGACGGGGGGAGTCGTACCGATCGCAGGCCGCCCTGACCTCACTCCTTATCCCAGGGATGGACTTCTCATCAAAGAATACAGACAGCAAGCGGTGGCGGCCGGAACTTCAAGTACCGCCAAAACCTATGCATCCATTCTCACGGATTTCAGCCACTACCTTCGTGCAAACAACAAGCCTGGCATTGCTGCTCGGCTTCAGGACGAGAAATGGAACGAGGACGAACCGCTCAATGAAGAGATCAAGCGCTACAAGGACGCCGGGGGTAACAAAAGTATCGGCGCGGCACTTGATCATCTGCGTAATGGAGCGAGAAAACTCAACGGTCCGCCTTTTCATCCCGAAGACGCGCCCTTGATTTCCGGACTTCAAGAAGCACTCGTTAAGGCTGGGTACGAGGAGATCACCGTTAAGACGAATTATGTTCGTCCTCTTCGCAGATTCAGCCAGTGGCTCTTTGCAAAAAACGAGCCGGGAGTGGCTGCTCGGCTTAACGACGAATCGCTCAGCAGCGACGCTGCGATCTTCGATCAAGGTCGCAGGCACCTCGTTCTTACCGCACTAGATCGTCTCCGCGCCTCTCAGTCGCCGGGCGGAGTCGCGTCAATCATTGCCCGGGCAGGGGGCATTGAGGCCGCGGCTAAGCAGGGCGCGTCGCAGCCCGCCTTCAGTTGGCCAGCGGCACTCGCTGAGGGGGATGATCGAGATTTATTCTATGGGACGGTCGACGAGGCCGGTGCATCGTCGTGTCTTCAGCCACCGCGGCATGGCCCGGCATTGAATCCTACAGAGTCCCCTCATCCCGTGAACTGGCGCCATCAGGACGACGAGCTAACGGATGAGCGTTACCGCAACATCCTCATGCCAGGCGAGCAGATTCCCATCATGCGGTCGAGCGGGCACCCATCTACGCCGCCTCCGCACAGTCAAGGCGGTGGAACGATGCTGAATGCCTCGGCGCTACCGCCCGGCCATGCAAAATTGGTTTTCGCAGGTAGCAGCCTAGATCCTGTTTATTGCGAAGATGCCTCTCTTATTGAGGGGCTGAGGCCGGCACTCATCAAAGCTGGGGCCTCCGAGAGCACGGTCGGTCGCAATCTACGTGGTCTTTTCAGCTTGGGGCATTGGCTCGTGAAGAACGACAAGCCGGGCATTGCTTCCCGGCTTTACGACAAGTCGCTGGACAAGGATGCCCAGGAGTTCGCCGAGAAGGAGGAGCAGGCCATCGCTGCCCCACTGGATTATCTTCGAGCCTCCCAATCGCCGGGCGGCATCACGCCGTTTGCAAGCCGGGTAGAGCAGAATCCCTATCCCCAGGATGCGGATCTCATCAAAAGGTACAAGGAAGAAGCACCCCCGAGCACCGCCAACACCGCCAGGAGCTATGCAACTCTTCTTATCGATTTCAGTGATTACCTCCGTGAAAACGATAAGCCCGGCATTGCTGCTCGGCTTGGCCACGGCTCGCTGGATAAAGATGTCAATCGGTATAAGGAGGTGGACCCCCATAGCCGCAGTAAAGCCGGAGCCGCACTGGCTCATCTCCTGAAGTCGCCGGCGGGTGCTACAGCGATCGAACTCCTGCGTCATATTCGCCCCCTGCCTGATCTCGAAGACGCGGTTCGCGCCGAGATGAAGCCGACCCTCTCCGCGGCTGCGCAGCACAGCGGGTCGAACGGAGCTGTCAGCTGGCCGAAGATTCTGCCTGCGAACCAGCAGGATCTGCCTTTAGAGACGATGGACGGACCCAGCCCCTCGCCGCCTCCGCAGGGCGACGCGGTTGAGCGGCCGCTGATGCAGATCCCATCCCATCAACTGGCGACGTCACCAGCGCAGAGACAAGCTCCGGCGTCGTCGCCGGACGAGCTGATCGGCGAGCAGCTTCCGGCCGAAGACGCGGAACTCTTGACGAGGTTTCGCGTGCACGCCGAGAGGCGCAAGCTTACCCCAGGGGCCATCAACAACAATGTTTCCGGACTTGGGACTTTTGTCCGCTGGGTTAACGCAAGTCATCGGGGCCCTGTAGCTTCTCGGCTGCGAGACGGTTCATCGCTCGATGAGGAAATAGCGAAGTACAGGAGCTTGGGCCGTGACCCCCAGAACCGCATTAGGTCGGCTGTGGACGTTCTCCGGCGGCTGCTGCGTGGGGGGGAAGAAGTCGAAGCACCCGAACCCCGCGTCCTCGGTGCCCCCCGTCGCCTAGTTCCTCATCCAGAAGATGCGCCCCTCATCGAGGGCGCGCTGAGCCAAGCTCTGAAAGATCTTAAAACTCCGACTGCGAAGCTGAGGCAGTCCGCGCAACAGCGGGCGAGGCGTCTTCGTGCGCTGAGTGCGTGGCTGAGAGGAAATGGCAAAGGGAGCATCATCGGGCGGCTAAACGGCTCCAGCAGGCAGCAGGTATCCCTCGACAATGACGTAGTAGCATTCCAATGGACTGGAGGCAGAGTACACGGTCCCGATCTGTCGCATCTTCGCAGCTACTTGAAACTCGTCGAGGCGAACCGAGAGCTGGGGCTGCCAGGCCCTGAGCAGCCGAGCTCGCCGGCCGCGCAGGGCGATCGGTTTTCCGGCTCTTCGCGGGATCTTCCCTCAGCGCCGGCCAGCCTAAGCGCTGGAGCTTGGGTTTGGTTGAGTGAACAGCTGCAAGAACCAGGATCACCATCCAGGCCCGCGTCAAATGCTAAGGGCAGGCTTGAGCCATTTGTTGATCTGAATGCGCCACCGCCGTCCGAGTTGCGCGAGGATGCTCAGTTTGCGCCAGCCGATCCTTCCAGGGTTCGCTCAGACACCTACGCTGGTCTTGAGCCATTTGTTGATCTGAATGCGCCAACGCCCTCCGACTTGCGGGACGATGCTCAGTTTGCGCCAGCCGATCCTTCCAGGGTTTGCTCAGACACCTACGCTGGTCTTGAGCCATTTGTTGATCTGAATGCGCCAACGCCGTCCGAGTTGCGGGACGATGCTCACTTTGCGCCAGCTGATCCTGCCAGGGTTCGCTCAGACACCTACGCTGGTCTTGAGCCATTTGTTGATCTGAATGCGCCAACGCCGTCCGAGTTGCGGGACGATGCTCACTTTGCGCCAGCTGATCCTGCCAAGGTTCGCTCAGACACCTACGCTGGTCTTGAGCCATTTGTTGATCTGAATGCGCCAACGCCGTCCGAGTTGCGCGACGATGCTCACTTTGCGCCAGCTGATCCTGCCAGGGTTCGCTCAGACACCTACGCTGGTTCTGTATCATTTGTTGGTCGGGATGCGCCCAGACCGCAGGTGATTGATCTAAATCCGCCCACGCTGCCGGAGCTGCGTGATGATGCTCGTTCTGCGCCTTTCCCGCGCACATCCGCCGATGCTCAAATCGGGGCTATGGATCCGACAGCCTCCTCCTACGGCCGCAGTAGACTAGAGCTCGGTGCCAAGGAATGGCTGGGCGACAAGCATATCAACAGGGATTACGAGCTCCTAGCGGAGGAGTTGCGGCGGAGCCGTCCGGAACTCGCCGCCCTGACGCAGTTCGTGGACCCCCTGATAGCTCACTATCGACTGCGCTTCGGCGCCGAGCCCGACATGCTCCGCGCGTTGAAGCGCATCGGCTACGATCCAAATGGTAATGGTCCCGACTTCCTGTTCCTGCCAGTGAACGACGCTATGGATCCTAATCGCCCCGGCACGCATTGGTCGCTGCTGCTCCTTGATTGCCACACGCAAGGAGAGCCGGTTGCCTATCACTACGACTCCGTCCGGGGACACAACCACGAGGCGGCAGCGCAGCTCGCACGACGGCTGCGTGCCCGCCTGGAGTCACCCAGCATGGCCCAGCAGCGGAACAGCTATGATTGCGGCGTCTTTGTGGTGGACGGCACGCGGGCGCTGGTTCGACGATTGGCCCAAGGAGAGCGGCCAGCGCACGAGCCGCTGCACCTTGACAACCTCGTCGCCAATCGGCGGTCCCTCCAGATTCGACTGGCTCATCCCGGCTTGGGCTAATGGAGCTGGCTGGAGTGGCTCTCCCGGACACTACACCGGGGGGCTCGCCCAAGCGAGCCGCCTGTTTGGCCGCGGAAGCCGAAGCCCAGGGGGCCTTGCTGATCGAGAAGCTCAAACTCACGATCAAGAAGCTCCGCCACGAGCAGTTCGGACAGTCCTCCGAGCGACGCGCATTGCTGGAGCAGCTCGAGCTAAAGCTCGCCAAGGTGGAGGAGACCGCGGCGCAAGCTAGAGCATTCGCCGATCATGTTGCAGCGTATCCTGCGGCGATGAAGTAGTTGCGGCATTCGGTTGCTGTGAAGCGATCAATGATGCCACCTTCGCGGTCCAGAGGCCTTCGACGGTTCGTTTTGCGCCCTGACGCAAGAGCGCTTTGAGCTTGGCGAAGGCATTCTCGATCGGATTGAAGTCAGACGTACGCATCCGGCGACGGCCCTGGTCAGGTCGCTTTGGGCGGATCGCCGATTGCGATTAGGCGGCGTGAGCGATGCGCGGAGGGCGCCAGTTCCAAGGCAGGAGTTCGTGGATATGCCTGGAGGGATGATCTGGCAGGCGGGCCAGTAGGGAATCGAACCTTTGACGGCGGTCTGAGGCCTCTATCAAGGTCCATCTCCCCGTGCGGAACTCACAGCCGCCTTGATCGCGCTTGCGACACGCGCCACATCGGTGCGCTTCAAGCCGGCGACGTTGATGCGGCCAGATGTCGGCATGTAGATGCCGTGCTTTTCCCTTAGTTTCAGCACCTCGGTCTGTGAGAGGGGCAGAATGGAAAACATGCCCTCTTGCGAGCCGATGGCGACGGCATTCGACCATCTTCCTCCCAATGCGTCGACGAAAGATTTTCGCAACGCGAGGAGGCGATGACGCATCGATTCCAACTCTTCACGCCAGTCCCGGCATAGTTCGGGGGAGCTGAGGATGGTCTTCACGATTGCGGCGCCGTGATCGGGCGGCATTGAGTAGCTGGCGCGGGCGATAGCAACAAGATTGGACCGAGCAGTCTCTGAAGCTGATTGCAAAGACGCGACCGCAAACACCGCACCCGTACGCTCGCGATATAGTCCAAATGATTTCGAGCAGGACACCGCGACAAGCGCCTCTGGAACGGCAGAAATTGTCGAACGAAGCGCGGCGACGTCTCCGTCGAGCCCGGCACCGAAACCCTGATAGGCAAGATCAATCAACGGCGTAAGTCCGCGCGCAGCGATCATCGCGGTGATCCGACGCCAGTCGTCCGCCGTCAGCACAGCGCCGCTCGGGTTGTGACAACAAGCATGGAGCAAAACTGCGTCGCCGGGCTCGGCCTGGTGTAGTGCATTCATCATGCTGTCAACTAGAATGGTCTGCGAGGCAACATCAAAGAATGGATAAGTCTCGACCGAGAGACCGGCACCCGAGAAAATTCCTGCATGATTTGGCCAACTCGGTTGACCTAGCCAGATCTTACCCTGTCCGGTCCCGCGAATCAGATCGGCAGCGAGCCGCAAAGCACCCGAGCCACCGGGTGTCTGCACACCAGAGGCGTGGATGGTTGCCGTATGCCCGCCAACCAACGACCACAGCAAATCAAGGAATGTTTGATCACCCTCCGGCGCCACGTACGCCTTAGTGTTCTGGGTCTCGCAAATCAGGTGCTCCGCAGCCTTTACGGCACGAAAGATCGGCGAATGACCGGCCTCGTCGCGATAGACGCCGACCCCAAGGTCGATCTTGTCTGGTCGGGGATCTGCGTCAAAGAGCCCAATCAGCGCAAGCAGGGGATCGTTGGGTTTACGGCTTAATGTTTCAAACATTGTCGGCTTTCTTGATCGAGCGGAAACCGGCCGCATTTGACCGGATGGTTGGCTGCGTTCAGAAGTCAGAGAGTCGCGGCGCAAAGTCACGCGTCATAGTCGCGCGTACTCCTTGGCGCGACGTCCGTTTTGCAGGACGAAGTTTTCGAGTTCTGGCCGCCCAGCGCCCGCGCACGACAACGGTCCCGGCTTGCGACGGGCTGGGTCGCGATGGCCCACCACGCATCAGTTCGGGTTCAAGGTGTTGCCAAATCGAATCGCTGCCGAAATCGGAAGCTTCCGCAGCTCGGGATGGCTCTGCCCGCGATGGCGCGGGTGCGATCTCCTGCCAAATCCGATCCTGGTCGTAATCGGGGGCTTCGGCCAGCGCCTGCAATGCGCTCGGCTCATGCTCAAAGCCCGCTGAATCGGAGGACCGTGGTGCGTCGGGCCGTGGGCTCGTGTTCGCTGGGTCTGTTGGGTTGAAATCCATGCTGTCTATCCTCTCAAATGACTGAGCCGCGCGAGCCCTCGTTCGACGAAGGTCGTTCGCGTTGCGACCTGCGGAAAACTATTTCAAAGGCTCGCGTTGAGCGCCGGCCTCCGAGTTACGGCCAAATGGTGCCAAGCACGCTTCCGGTCGAGCATCGAGTACCCCGAAAGGTGCACGTCCACTGCGTTCACTGGACGGCATCGCCGTCTAGGCATCCGCGCTTTCATGGTGTGGCGCTCAGCTTTCCAGAAGCTGACGGGCAGATGGATTTAGGCCGATAGGACAAGACTGATTTTCGTCGTAAACTGCGCAGTGCCACGGTGAGTAGGCCGGGGAACTCTTGCCACCGGCACCGGGTCACCGGAGGCGGTCGTCCCGCCCCCGGTTTCCAGAACGTGGCGTATGGATTTACCGTACCGACGCTCTTCGACAGTTGGGTCACAGCACTGCAAGCGCCTGCAGCTCCCCACAAGGGAGGCGTAGCCTTCCGCCACTGGCATGCACGGCGCCGATATCAGTATGTTGCACTCGATCGATTGTAAGAATCGATTTGTTGCACACTTCAATCCCTGATCGCCGCGTAACTAGCCTCGGCATCCTAGAAGAGGTGCCGTTCGCGTTTTAGATTTCATTTCGCGGAGGTTGCGCCTCCTCGTAATCACCGATCTTGCGTAGCCCAGAGTGCCTTCCAAAAGCAAAGCCGGAGTGTCAAACGCCATCCGAAACTGCTCCCTCATATTGCCTTAGATGAGAATGTTACCGAAGCGCACCCTGGTGTCTTCTGGATCGCGTGACGCGAGTCGGAGCAAGCCGCTCGCGAAGCGCGCCCTCCAGATCGCCCGGAGCGAGCGGCTTGCGGTGATTCGGCGAAAGAACCTGTCGGCATTAGATAGTAAGAGACGAAGCTTGGACCGATAGTTTGATCTCTGTGCTGCTGATGAGCTGTCGAGCGGAATTTGATCGCCAGTTCTTCACCAATCGCTGCACCGTACGCCGCTGATGGCGGCCGAACCGACCGGGCGCATGCGCTTGCAGGCGGGTGAGAAGATCGACCGCGGACAAGTGCGGAGCCGCGGTGAGCCATTCCTCAATGATGGCCCCGTGGGTCGGTCAAAATCCCCCGGGTATGGTCACTTGAAACTCCCCCACCTGATGATCGCCGTCAGCGCCGCTGAACAGCGGTAGCGGTCAGGCAGGACGTTTATTTTCGGTCCCTTTAGTCTAGCCAGCAAGGGACCGGGGAGTTGAACGTCTTGAAGCCACACCTGCAAAGCACGGTATTTACGCTACTCGATCGCAACGCCAGCCAGCGCGAGATCCACAGGTTGACGGGGGTCGATCGCAAGACGATCCGGCGTTACCGGGCGCTGCGGGCTGGTGCGGAGGCAAATTCCCCCGGGGAAGTGACCACCGGCCCGGTGAGCGAGGACGGCCAAATTCCTCCACCCCGACCACCGGCTTTTGGGGCATCGGAAGCGACGGTCAGCAGCAGCCTGGCCCGCTCGGCCTGCGAACCGCATCGGACGTGGATCGAAGGACAGGTCCGCCTGAAGCGGAATGCGCAGGCGATTTACCAGGACCTGGTCGATCAATTTGGCTTTCCGTCCAGCTACCAGAGCGTCAAGCGGTTTGTCCGCACGTTGCGCCACAGCGATCCCGAGCAGTTTGATCGACTTGAGTTCCTCCCCGGCGAGGAGGCTCAAGTCGACTATGGCGAGGGCGCTCTGACGATCGATCCCAGGAGCGGCCGGTACCGCCGCCCCCGCCTGTTCGTGATGACGCTGCGCTACTCGCGGCGCAGCTTCCGGCGAGTGGTCTGGCAATCCAGCCAGCAAGTCTGGGCGCAGCTTCACGAAGAAGCGTTCCGGTATTTTGGCGGCGTTGTCAGATATGTCGTGCTCGACAATCTGAAGGAAGGTGTCCTCAAGCCCGATCTGTACGAGCCCGAGCTCAACCCGATTTACAGCGCGATGCTGGCTCATTACGCCGTGGTCGCCGATCCCGCGCGGGTGGCCGACCCCAATCGGAAAGGATGCGTCGAGAATGCGATTCAACATACCCAGGGCACCGCGCTGGCTGGACGGCGCTTCGAGACACTGGAAGCGCAGAACGAGTTCTTGCGGCATTGGGAGGAGAACTGGGCTTCCAGGCGCATCCACGGCAGCACGCGCCGTCAGGTCGAGGCCATGTTCCAGGAGGAGAAGCCGCACCTGCGGCCGCTGCCTGTCGCGCCCCTCCGCATCTTCACCGAGGTCGTTCGGACCGTCTGCGACGACACCACCGTACGCGTCGACAACAGCTATTACGCCGCGCGACCCGCGCCCATCGGCAGCCAGGTCGTTGTGCGGATCTACGCCTCCATGATCGAGATCCGTGATCGCCACACCCGTGCGCTGCTGCGTGTTCATTCCAGGATGACGCACCCCGGTTCTGTCGTCCTGCCAACCAACGAACGGCCGTTCAATCCGTCGCGGCAAACCGCCGTGTTGCTGGCGAGCGCCGAGCGCATCGGGCCGCAGACCAAGGCGTTGTGCCAGCAGGTGTTCGACACCGAGGGACGTCCCGGACAGCGCGCGATGTGGGGCATTGTCGGGCTGAGCCGGAAGTATCCGGCGCGGCTGGTCGAGCAAGCCTGCGCGCACGCCATCGACAACCGCATCTACCGCTACAAGCACGTGCGTGCGACCGTCGAGCGGTTGTTCGAACAGGCGATCGAGCAGGTTGGAGCGACGCCACAACCGGCATCGCCGCTCACCCAGGATCATCCGCTGATCCGTGCCCCGGCCGAATACGGCGATCTCTTCAGCCGTGCCGTGCGGCACGATGCCGGCGACAATGGCCGGCAGGCCGAGGCTCACGACAGCCACGCTCGTGTCGCCTGCGCAACCCCGGCCAGCTCCGGCGCCACGAGCGCTCCCGCTGCATCTTCTCACCTCAAACTGGAGACCCAGCCACATGATGACCATGCCGGAAATTGAGCGTTGCCTGCGACAGCTGCGCCTGTCGGGCGTCCGCGACACGCTGCAGACGCGCGTGCTGCAGGCGCAGGGCGCCAACCAGCCATTCCTCGAGACCTTCTCCCTGATCCTGCAGGACGAACTCGACCGTCGTCAGTCCCGCCTCATCGAGCGCCGCTACCAGCAATCCGGGCTCGACGAAAAGCTGACGCTCGCCGAGTTCGACTGGTCCTTCAATCCCAAATTGCCGCGCCAAACCTGCTTCCAGCTCCACACCCTGGCGTTCATTGCCGCTGGCGAGAACGCGCTGCTTGTCGGCAAACCTGGCACCGGGAAGTCCTACATCGCCAAGGCGATTGCCTATCAGGCAATCCTGCAAAGCCACAAGATCCAGTATCTTGAGACCGACGACTTCTTCCACCGCTACGCCATGAACTCCCCGGCACAACGCGAGGTCCGGCTGCGAACCATCATCGACTGCGATCTCCTCGTGCTGGACGATCTGTTCCTCGCACGCGCCATCCCTGACGACGCCGGCGCATTGCTGCAGACCCTGATCCATCAGCGCTACAAACTGCGCCGCAGCGTCATCGTCACCTCCAATCGCGTCGTGCAAGACTGGGGGACATACCTGGGGGACAACACCATGAGCACGACGATCCTCGATCGCCTGATGCATCATTGCCATCTGCTTGAGTTCGACGGACGCAGCTATCGGCTCAAAGAGGCCGCTGAAGCCCTTGCCCGGGAGACAATGTCAAACTAACAATCACCATGTCCTGCCTCGCGGGTGGAGGAATTTGACTGACCTCACCCGGAGGAATTTGAAGTGACCCGCGGGGATGGGAATGTAGGGGTCGAGCATCGATGGCCGACGTGGCACAGGTTTGCGCCGCACGTAGCGGCGCCGATGAATACCCCGCTGCTCACCCTGTTTCCAACATCGCCGAGCTCGCGGGCAAAGCCCGCCAAGTCGCTTTGCACCGGCGCGACAGCCATCGTTAGCTTTCCAGCCCGTTGATCAACGCGCTTGCGCAGCTCATTTTGAGCATCCCGCGTCTGTGCCAGCAATGCCACCGGATCAGGCGTGCGGTAAATTTCCCGCAGCCGACGTTTGAGTGCCTCATCGAGCCGCGGGTGGACCAATGCTCCCTATGGGAGTCGAATCGGTTGATGTTGGATGACGTCGCCTCTTCAAGACCTCTTACAAATAGAATATCAAAGGCCTTCTCGAATTGCTCTTCTTGCCCGGTGGCTTGCTCGTCATACTGAATGTGAGGTGCGGGTACTTCTTTCATCTTCGCATCATCCGCTTGAAAAGATCGGCCGCGAGACGTCGGAAGATGCTAGATATGCACGAAATACCTCGCGCGAACACGACTTGTATGATGGCTATCAGATCCTGCAGTATCATCTCAAGCAAATGCGGTACAGATCGTACGTAGATCCATCTGGCTCAACGGGACCGAGTCTTCTCTGAGAAGCTCCAACGATACGCCTGCGCTATCAAGATCGACCTTTGAGCTGTCGATTCCGCGTATATTTATTTCTTGCAGGCTAAGTGGACTTCGCAGTGCCATTGCCCTCGGCGCTGCTGCCTTGGCGGCGGCCCTGTCGTGCTCTCTACACAGCAGGCCGCTCGCCTACTCGACGCCGATGCTGAAGGGGCAGATTGGCGGGAAGTTGCGCGCGTTGTTCGCCGCGAGCCTCACAGCGGTGCGCAGCGCCCGCAGGACCGTCGCCACGCACCACTTCGGCCACGTCGTCCGGTTCGCGCTGGCGAAATTCTTCGCGATCACCACGCCACCCAATTCGATGTCGCGCTGGCGATACGCGGAATGGAGCTGAACATCGCGGGCGCGTCGCACGGCTTTTTTGCCGCTGTCGCGCCTGGACGGACTCAAAGAAAACGGCCCCGGCGGGGCGGGCCAGGGCCGTCAACTTGGAAGGTGCGTCAGCCAAGTGGGGTCAAGGAAGACGCGAAAACAGTTGTAGCGATCAACCGACCTCATGTTCAACTATATCAAGGTTTAGAGCTGGTGTAGAGCCGTAAGCCTCCTGTGCCGGCCGGCCTGCCGTCCTTCCTCAGGCGGCGTGATGGAGAGCCCTGTCGACGTGCTTCTTGACTTGCCCGCGCATGTCTGTCGTAACCCTCTGGCCGAGCTCCCACAATTCCTTGTTCTGGTCGAAGGCCTTGCGGGCTCGCTCGGTGGACAAGGTCAAGACCTCGGACGCCGATCCGCTGCCAAGCAGATGGGCGAACAAATCGAACGCGAAGGCGGTATTGGCGTGAGAGATTTCGAGCACCTTGAGCCCGTAATCGGTCGCGACGCCCGCGTTGCGCGAGTACGTTTCGCTCAACGCCTCGGTCATCTGTTCAGAGGCTGTGCGCGCTCGAGCAAAGCTCTCCACAGCTAGATCGCCGACCACTCCGGGCAATGCGATCTTCGAGAAACCCAACAACGGCATTCCGAAGATGTTCGTGCCGTTCACCGTGACTTTCATTTCACTTTCACTCAAGGCGCAGTCCCCTTCTCGCGCGAAAGCATCGCTCGCAACGCTTGCATGCGTCACGACAGCGCTGACGCTCCGTGTTAGATTCTGAGTTTTGGGTGAGCTTCGATCCCGCCCCGACACTATTCTGCGGGACGAAGGCGCCACTGTCGGTTCGGTTTGCGACTCTCGCGGAGAATTTCTTGAAATTGTCAAATCAAGCCAACGTATATTTATGGAGAGTGTTGTGCATAACGTGCGTGCTGTGAGCAGCGGAAGGCTCCTGTATCGGCGTGAGGTTGTGCGAAGTATCGTGAGCGTCACGAGAGGAGCACTGGTGCCCGGGCTTGACTTGCGCGGAATGCTCTGGATAGCCCGGTCGGGATGATTGACGCTGCCGGCGCGCGGTGATGGGGTGATCCCGGTTTGGAGCGGGTAACGGGGATCAGAATGACCAGCGAGTCGCAGCTGCGCGAGAAGCTTCGGAAGATCGAGGCGTTGTTCGCGGGTGCAGGAACTGCTGGTGAGCGCTTGGCAGCGGAAGCCGCGCTGCAGCGGGTGCGTGCCCGGGTCGAGGAGCTCGCTCGCCACGATCCACCGATCGAGCAACAATTATCACTTCCTGACCAATGGTCGCGGCAGCTGTTTCTGGCACTTTGCCGCCGATACGGGCTGCGGCCGTTTCGTTACCGCCGCCAGCGACGCAACACGGTGATGATCCGCGCGTCACGGGGCTTCGTTGACAAGGTTCTGCTGCCGGAGTTCACCGAGCTGGAGAGGGCGCTGCAAGTCTATCTGCACGAGGTGACGCTGCGCGTGATCCGCGAAGAGATTTATGACGACACCAGCGACGCGCAGGAAGTTCCCGACGCCCTCCCGTCAAATTGATCAGGCAGCGAGCTTTGTCTCCAGAGCATCGCGCTCGGCCTTCCATGTCCACGGCAGCAATGTGTGCAGCTGATTGATCTTGGTGCGTCCGGAGACGATGCGCTCGAGAACGTCGGTCAGATAATGCCGTGGGTCGATATCTTGCAGCTTTGCCGAGTTGATGAGCGACGCGAGAATGGCCCATGTCTCGGCGCCGCCTTCGCTGCCCGCGAACAAATGGTTCTTCTTTCCAAGCCCTATCGGCTTGATGGTGCGCTCGACCGTATTGTTGTCTATTTCAATGCGTCCGTCATCGATGAAGCGCGTCAGGCCTTCCCAATGGTTTAGGGTGTAGCGGATGGCCTTGCCAAGGCCAGACTTCTTCGAGACTTCCAGCAGCCGCGCCTCGAGCCAGGGCTTGAAGTCCTCGATCAGCGGTCTGGTGTCAGTTTGCCGAACCGCAGCCCGCTGCGCCGCCGGCAGACCACGGATGCGGTCTTCGACGGCATAGAACATCGCAATCCGTTGCAGCGCTTCCGCGGCAATCGGCGACTTCGTCGCGACGTGAACGTCCCAGAACTTCCGCCGCGCATGCGCAAAGCAGAATGCCAGTTGCACCAGATGGCCGCCGTTCTTGATCAGACCCTTGTAGGCGGCATAGCCGTCAACCTGCAGAATGCCCCGGTAGTCTCCGAACAGCTGTTTGGCGCGGATCGCCTTGCGATCCTCGGCGAACACGTAGACCACCGCCGGCGGTGCCGGGCCGCCCCACGGCCGGTCATCGGTGGCGATCGCCCAGAACTGGCAGATCCTGGTCCTGCCACGGCCGGGATCAAGAACCGGCAGCGGTGTCTCATCGGCAAACAGCCGCGGGAAGGAGATCACCGTGTCGCGCAACAGCGCGTGAAGCGGCCTCAGCCACCAGGCGACGCGGCCCATCCACGAAGCCAGCGTCTGACGGTCGAGCGCGATGCCCTGCGCGGCAAACATCTGTTCCTGGCGATATAACGGCAGCTGGTAACCGTATTTCATCACCGCGATGTGAGCCAGCAAGGCTTCCGTCACCATCCCGCCCTCGACCGCCTGGGCCGGCGCGGCCGCCTGCAGCACACCCTGGCGGCACCCCCGGCAGCCATAGCGTGGGCGCATGATGCGCTTGACCCGGTACTGCATCGGAACGACATCGAAGGCTTCCTTGACGGTCTCCCCGATCCTGTGCAGCCGTTCGCCACAACAAGGACAGATGTCAGTCTCGACGTCGATCACGACATCAATGCGCGGCAGATGCTCCGGAAGCCTCCCCCGGTTGCGTCGCGCCGGTTGCTTTCCACGAGCCTCGGATCTGTCGGGCAGCTTGGCCCCGGGCGCATCATCATTGCCGGCCGCAGAAGCCGCCTGCGCCGCAATGGTGAAGAGAGACTGCTGTCCGGAATCCAGTGTCTCGGAGCGGGGACCGAAGATCGTGCGCTTGTACTGCGACAGGATCACCAGGAGCTTGTCGTTCTCCTGGATCGCAGCATCGCGCTGGGCGATCGCCGCATCACGTTCGGTCGCCAGCGTGCTACATTCCGCCGACAACACCGCAAGCCGTGACGACAACGCCATCACGGTTTGCTGGAGCAATGCTGGATCAGAAGGCAAATCAATCATGCAGCGTGTTTCTACTACAGCTCTGCATGAATGACGAACTACTCTTGACGATGATCAACCAGCTCGTGTTGGTTGATCCACAACCCGCATCGGCACACGCTTCCAATCCGAACCGTCAAGCAGTACCGAGAGCTGAGCATGAGATAGCGGCATGACGCCTTCCTTGATCGGCGGCCAGGTGAACTGCCCCTCGATTCTCTTGTAGTAAAGGACAAGGCCGCTTCCGTCCCAGGTCAGAATCTTCACGCGATCTCGGCGCTTGGAGCGAAACACCCACAGCCCGCCGTCGAACGGATCGGCTCCAAACGCCTCGCTCACCAGCAGCGCCAGCGAGTCCATGCCGCGACGGAAATCGACCGGCTGCGTCGCGATCCAGATCGACAACCCAGGTCGGAGCCCGATCATCGGCCAACCGTCCCGACTGCCGCCAGCACCTCGCAGAGTGCCCGCCGGTCGACCGTTCCCACGACACGGATGCGAACCGCGCCGACCTCGATCTCAATCGCCCCCTGCTCCTCGCATACCGGCAATTTGCCGCCGCAGCCAGTAATCGTGACCGGCACAAAGCCTGGTGCCACGCCTCCATCCCTGCGCGCCGCGACCTTTGCCCGCGTTGCCTGACGACGCCAAAGAAATAACAGGCCCGGGCTGATGTCGTACCGCCGCGCCACCCCGGAAGCGCTTGCACCCGGCGCGAAACTCTCCGCAACAATCGCCGCTTTCGCATCCGTCGACCAGCGCCGTCGGCGGCCAGTCCCCGTGATGATCTCGATGCGCTGCAACGTGTTAGAGCCGTCCTCAAGGATAGCCGTATGCCTATCCTTAGCGCCATCCTTACAACTATCCTTTGACATGGTGACCTCGTGAAAAACCAATCCACGAGGTCTTCCTAGCCGACCAGATCAGCCCTCAGGGCGTGGTCACCGGATGACGCTCACGAAGTATCATCGGCATTGGCTGCGCTACCAGGCAGTTTGCGCGCAAACAAAAACCCTGGCATCGCTGCCGGGGTTTTGCATTTCTTGGATCGCTTGAGCGCGGACTTTAGAAGTCCATGCCGCCCATACCGCCGCCCGGAGGCATCGCGGGGCCGCCGGCGTTCTTCTTCGGCAGTTCGGCAACCATCGCTTCCGTGGTGATCAGGAGCGCGGCAACCGAGGCGGCGTTCTGGATCGCGGTGCGTACGACCTTGGTCGGATCGATGATGCCCTTGCTGACGAGATTGACGTACTCGCCGGTCTGACTGTCGAAGCCGAACGCGTACTGATCCTTCTCCAAGATCTTGCCGACGATGACGGAACCATCCTCGCCCGCGTTGATCGCGATTTGGCGGGCCGGAGCCGACAGCGCCTTGCGCACGATCTCGACGCCGGTCTTCTGGTCGTCGTTCTTGGTGCGGATGCCCTTGAGGTGCTCGGAGGCCCGGAGCAGGGCGACCCCACCGCCCGGCAGGATGCCTTCCTCGACGGCCGCGCGGGTCGCGTGCATCGCGTCATCAACGCGATCCTTGCGCTCCTTCACCTCGACCTCGGTCGCGCCGCCGACGCGGATCACCGCGACACCGCCTGCGAGCTTGGCGAGACGCTCCTGCAGCTTCTCACGGTCATAGTCCGAGGTGGTCTCCTCGATCTGCGCCTTGATCTGGGCAATGCGGGCGTCGATGTCGGCCTTCTTGCCACTTCCGTTGACGATCGTGGTGTTCTCCTTGTCGATCATCACCTTCTTGGCGCGACCGAGCATCTGCAGCGTGACGTTCTCGAGCTTGATGCCGAGGTCTTCCGAGATCGCCTGGCCGCCGGTCAGGATCGCGATGTCCTGCAGCATGGCCTTGCGGCGATCGCCGAAGCCCGGAGCCTTGACGGCTGCGACCTTCAGACCACCGCGGAGACGGTTCACGACCAGCGTGGCCAAAGCCTCGCCTTCGACGTCTTCAGCGACGATGACGAGAGGCTTGCCAGTCTGCACCACGGCCTCGAGCAGCGGCAGCAGCTCGTTCAGCGAGGAGAGCTTCTTCTCGTATACCAAGATGTAGGCGTCGTCCATCTCAGCGCGCATCTTGTCGGCGTTGGTGACGAAGTAGGGCGAGATGTAGCCGCGGTCGAACTGCATGCCCTCGACGACGTCGAGCTCGGTCTCGAGCGACTTGGCTTCCTCGACCGTGATCACCCCCTCGTTGCCGACCTTCTTCATGGCGTCAGCGAGGAACTTGCCGATCTCGGCATCGCCGTTGGCGGAAATGGTCCCGACCTGGGCGATTTCCTCGTTCGAGGTCACCTTCTTGGAGTTTTTTTCTAGATCCGAGACGACGGCCTCGACTGCGAGATCGATACCGCGCTTCAGGTCCATCGGGTTCATGCCGGCGGCAACCGATTTAGCGCCTTCACGGACGATCGCCGCAGCCAGCACGGTCGCCGTGGTGGTGCCGTCGCCGGCAGCATCCGCCGCCTTCGACGCCACCTCCCGCACCATCTGGGCGCCCATGTTCTCGAACTTGTCCTCGAGCTCGATCTCCTTGGCGACCGCAACGCCGTCCTTGGTGATGCGGGGCGCGCCGAACGACTTCTCGAGCACCACGTTGCGGCCCTTCGGACCGAGGGTGACCTTCACCGCATTGGCAAGGATGTCCACGCCACGCAGCATGCGATCGCGGGCATCGACGCCCAGTTTGACCTCTTTAGCTGACATATTTTCCTCCTTGAATTGAGATTCGTCTCTCACCTGCGAGGCAGGGATGAGCGTTTGCGGCGGTCAGCGTTAGGCCGCCTTCTTGGAGCCGGCGACGCCGGTGAGAACGCCCATGATGTCGCTCTCCTTCATGATCAGAAGCTCCTGGCCGTCGATCTTGACCTCGGTGCCCGACCACTTGCCGAACAGGACCCGCTCGCCGACCTTGACGTCGATGGGGATCAGCTTGCCGGCTTCATCGCGGCCGCCCGGGCCAACGGCGATGACTTCGCCCTGCGAGGGCTTTTCCTTGGCACTGTCCGGAATGATGATGCCGCCAGCAGTCTTCTCTTCGGCGTCGATACGCTTGACCACGACGCGGTCGTGAAGCGGACGGAATTTCATGCGATCCTCCTTGGCTTTTGTGATTATTGTTGGATTGGCAGTCGCAATAAGCGAGTGCTCACCGCTTCTCACATAAGTCTGTGACACTCCGGCGCAAGAGCTTGGACCATGTCGCCTGTTCGCCCTTGGTGTCTGAACCGTGCCCCTCACTTTGCCGGGGCTGTTTTGGGCAGGATCGGACGTGGCTGCGGGCATACTAAATCGACGCACCAACGCGGAAGTAGGTCCTAGCCCAGCATAGGCCCAATATGCTTTGATGCGCCGGTTGGGACTGAGACGCATGGGTGGCTGATGTACATCTTCATTCGAACGTACACCAAGGTTCGTTCGGTTGCGGATGCTGCTCGCCGCGCCAAAAGCGGGATCGGTCAGATCCTAAGGGAATCGCACGGATTCAGATCTTATTACGTATTGGATGGGGGCGATGGCGTCGGTGTCGCTGTGATGATATTCGAGGACCGCGAAAGCGCCAATGCTGCGAACGATAAAGTGCTGGATTTCGTTCAAGCAAGCCTGCATGACCTTAATCTTGGAGACCCCGAAATCATCGCCGGGGAAGTTTTGGTGAAGATAGAATCTGATGCGTAAGTCTTTCGCGTTTCGGTTGTCGCGAGAGGACCGGACTTCTCCGTGTGCGGTCCTCTACCGCCGCTCGTGACCCGAGGCGACAGCCGGGAGGCCGATTCATTGGTGCAAACGACGCATTCTTTGAAGCGACGCTCCTCGGTCGTAGGGGAGGCCTAAGAGGCGGCGGGAGTTCACAAACTTGTCGATCGACCGGAGCAAGTGGTCGGCAGGGACGTGTCTTTCGACCAAGAACTCATAAAACAATGCAGCCTGTTCCTCCGTCCCGTCGACGTAAAAGTTGACCCTGAAACGGCGACGTCGACCGGCATGGCCGGTTCTGTTGCGGAAGGTGACAACATAGGCAGGTGGGGCAGCGTCGGCCCGTCCAGCCGCGTTCCGCCGAACTCGAGTTCCTGGTCCGGTCGTGCAGGACCGCGAGCGCGGTATAAAGGGATCGCCGCTACGTCCGCGGTTGTCCCGGACTGCGTCACCTGTTCCAGCGCTCTTCCAACCTAGGGCGTCCTATCCATGCCCTGTTCAGACACCGGGTTGTCCAGCCCAGCTGCGGCGTTCCCTGCAGTCGTGCTCGAGCTTCCTGGTAGGGGCCGACGTAGCGAAGCTGGGTCGGTATTTTGGGATAGATGCGACGTATTCGTGCAACGGCACGCTCTGCGGCCTTCCTGTCGCGCTCGTCACAGGCAAATCCAAAGCCGGTGCGCAACCGGTCCGGTAGCAGCTCGGCACTCAGGGTTTGATACCAGCGCGGCGGCCGCAACCATGGTCGCCCGCCGGCGAAGATCTGTCGGGCCACCTCGCGCGCGGCGGTGCTGACGGACAATGTATCCGATTGCATTATCGCCGCGGTGTAGGCGGCGAACGCGTCCCAATCCGCCGGCAAGTCGCTCGACGTCAGCCCGAACAATGCCCCAAACAGCCGGCTCTCGGCCCAATAGCGCTCGCGCTCTTCGACCGTGAACGGAGGCAGGATCAGGTCATGGACGGCCAGAGCGGTGTCGACGAGGGTCGCGTGAACCCAGCGCAACGCTGCGGCCTCGTTGGCGCGGTAGGGCGAGCCGCTCTCGAACGGACCGATTGCTTCGGGCAGGCGGCCGACGATCATGGTATGGCGGTGGTGCAGGTGCCGGGCTGCGGTAAGGGCCGCATCGAGCGAGCCGAATACCATCGTAAACACTACGTCAAAGGTTCGATGGAAGCGACCGATCGGATCCGCGAAGGTTCGCGAGTGCTCGGCCACGGCGGCGGCGACCCAGGGATGCGCCAGCTGAAGCAGCAAGGCACGACCGGCGCCCAAAAAGGTGATGGCTTCTCGGTCGATCCGCCAGGTCATCGACCCTGGACCAAAAATGCCCTCGACCGGTCCGGCGGCCCGAGCCCGGACGAAATCAAGAGCGAGCTCAAGGTCGCTTTCGGAGACCAAATGCGCACCTTCCGAAGCAGACAGGGGGCATTCCAGCGGTCCGTGCAGTCTATCGCAATTCAGCAAGCCTATAGCGCGACGATCTGGGTCGGAAGAGCGCGGCGATCAGGATGGCGAGTCAGTGTCGCGGCGCGATGATGATCGCCGCGATGATTGTCGCGCGCAAGAGTTTTGTTTGCTTTGATTGTCGCGGAGCGTCAATCAAGCGAGCGTTTTTTGTGTCGCGTGCTCCGGTGGCCGCCCTGGACCACGCTTTCGCTCGAGGGCAGTCCGCCTGCGATAGCTCTCGACGTTCATCTCGACGATGGTGGCGTGGTGAACAAGGCGATCGATCGCCGCGAGGGTCATAGCTGGGTCCGGAAAGACCTTGTTCCATTCTCCAAAGGGCTGATTGGCGGTGATCAGCAAAGAGCGTCGCTCGTAGCGTGCGCTGATGAGCTCGAACAGCACACTGGTCTCGGCCTGGTCCTTGGTGACATAGGCAAGATCGTCAAGGATAACGAGATCGAAGCGATCGAGGCGGTTGATGGCACCCTCGAGGTTGAGTTCGCGGCGCGCCACCTGGAGCTTCTGCACGAGATCGGTGGTGCGGGTGAAGAGGACGCGCCATCCGTTCTCGATGAGAGCCAAGCCGATTGCTGCTGCCAAGTGACTCTTGCCGCCACCGGGCGGACCAAACAGCAGCAGATTGGCGCCCTTGTTCAACCAGCCGTCGCCGGCGGCGAGCGCGGTCATTTGCGCCTTGGAGATCATCGGTACGGCTTCGAAGTCGAAGCTGTCAAAGGTCTTTCCGGTGGGCAGCCGCGCCTCGACGAGATGGCGCTCGATGCGGCGACGGCTGCGTTCAGCGATCTCGTGCTCTGCAATGGTGGCGAGGAAGCGCGCCGCCGGCCAGCCTTCCTTATCGGACTGCTCGGCAAATTGCGGCCACAGCACCTTGATGGCGGGCAGCCGCAGCTCGTTGAGCAACAGATTGAGGCGCGCGGTGTCGACTACGTTGGTTGTGCTCATGCGGCACCTCCGATCTCGGCAGTACCGATGAGGCATTCATAGGTGGCGAGCGGTGCGAGGCGCACCACGACGTTCGGCATCTGGGCGGGATCCGGGGCGAAGTGAGTACGTAGCCGGTTGAGGTCGGGCAGCCGGCCGTCGTTCAGGTCGGCCGTGAGCTGATCGGCGAGTTCGGCCTCGCAACCGCGCTCATGGGCGAGTGCGAGGAGATCGACCATGATCCGGCAGGCCTTCTTGTCCGGTAAGCGTTTGCGCAAGACGTCGAAGGCTCGGCGGTAAGCTTCCCGGGGGAACAGCTGGTCGCGGTAGACCAGGTTGAGGAGCGCCATCGGCTTGCGCCGCAAGGAATGGATCACGTGCCGATAATCGACGACCTGATCGTGCTTGCCATTGGGATGCGGCCGCCCGCGCGGCAAGGTGAGGAGATGCGTGCCGCCGACAAACACGTCGAGGTGATCGTCATACAGGCGCACCCGCAGCCCGTATTGCCTCACATATCGATGCTCCCGGGCGCGATCAGTTGCCTCATTTATTTTGCTCCTGGCCTGAGTTGAGGAGGAGGCCGGGTGCGGAGATGGCCGGGGTTTCGGAGCGCCCGGCCTCCTCCGCTGGCACCTCGCACGTCATTGGGGTGTTGTGACCTCATGCCCTGGCGGCATTTTTTCTGAAGCAAACAGCAGCGCATTCGCTTGCTCGCTGCGCCAGGATTTCAACCGACGTTGAAGGGTTCGAAGAAGCTTGTTCGGATAGTCTCCAGGATATTCCACCTGCAGGCGCGAGAGCAGTTCGCTGCCGGTCCGCCAAGGCTCGGCTTCAAACCATTTTCTCAAATCTGACGTTGCCCGGATAAGCGGATCGGGACGACGCCGGCCCCTTTTAGCCTTCACGATTGGCCGATCCGTCGGGCGCGTGGCGCCGTCCTTCCAGGCCGTTCGCAGGCTTGCCAGGAAGCGATCAATCGATTGTGATGCCGCAGCAGGATGGGCGGATGGTTGGATATCCGCGAGCGCCGCGAGGCGCTCCTGCACGTCGCGGATGTCGCGCAACAACGTGACCGGATCGAGAGCGGTATAGATTTCCTGGAGATGGTGGCGGACCGCATCAGGCGTGCGGGCGTCCGCTGACAGGCGCTGGTGGGGTGTTGCCGGCGCGCTGTATGTCTTACGTACACGAGCACCGTCGCGCTGCTTGGCTAACAGTTTGAACGAAGGTTGGAAGAAGTTTACGAACAGCCGCGCTGACCGATAGAGTTCCGCCAGTAGCTTGGCCGCCTCCAGGCCTTCGAACCTACGATAGCCGACCATCCTGCGCACGACGGCGCCGTTCTTTTGCTCGACGAACGCCTGGTCATTCTTCCGGTAGGGACGGCAACGCGTGAAGACAATGTTGGCCGCCTCGCAGTAGGCCTTCAACGTCTCATTCATGAACACGGTGTCATTGTCCGTGTCGAAGCCGAGCAGCGCAAAAGGCAATTGCTTGCGCAATTCCGTCAGCACCGTGCTCACCAGCGTCTGTTCGCGCACGATCAGAGGTGCGCACTCTGTCCAGCCGGTAGCAATGTCGGTGAGCACGAGGGTCTGGATGAAGCTGCCGCGCGCAGATGGACCGCTATGCGCTACAAGGTCGGCCTCGACGAATCCCGGCGCCGGATCATTCCAATCTGCCGAAGTCCGTATTGGAATACTGCGACGCAGGGAATGCCCCGCGTGCCGCCGGCGCTTGCGACCCAATTTTTCTCGAACCCGCACCAAGGCGCGGTCGATCGTCGCAGCGCTCATCGCCAAAAGTTTGGTGCGAATCTCAGGGGCAAGGTCGAGGTGCCCGTACCGTTCCATCGCCTCAATCAGCGCGGGCATTAATGCTTTCAGTCGCTTCCCGCAGATGCGGTCTGACGCCTCCCAAAGCAGCACGAGTGCGGTGTGTTCTGCTTCATTATATATCCGACGTCGCGCCCGTCGGCCCGGATGTACGCCTTCCTGGTTTCGAAGTAGACGCATCGCATGCTTCCGATGGAATCCGGTGATGTCGACGAACTCGTCCAATATCCGCGCCTTCTTCGCGCGATCCGACCGCCGATAGCGCACGCCTGCCGCCGCCGTCAGTTCCTTCCGCGTTGCCATGCTTAGCCACCCCATCTCCGCCCCTCGCTCGTTCCCGGTCCAGGGGAGCAATTTACGTGAGGCAACGGCTTAGGATCCGGTAACAATTAAGGCGAGGCAATGCGAGCCGATGGCCGATCAAGCGCGACGGCACCGTGTAGAACACCTTGCGCAAGGTGAAGCCGCCGGACGATGTCACGTGGACGATCACCTCTTCATAGTCCGACGTGCGGCGGTCCGGCAGATCCTGAAGTGCGGTACGTTCGCTGTCGATCCGCTTGGCGTTGCGGGCATTGCGGCGGCTGACGATCTCATCGATGAAGCCACGATAGGCAGCGAGATCGTCGAAGTCGGCGGTGCCACGCAGCAACAGCGCGTCGCCGACCGCCCGCTTGAGATGGCCATGCGAACTCTCGATCGCCCCGTTCTCGTGGGCGATGCCACGATTGTTGCGGGAGGGGCGCATGCCGTAATGGGCACAGAGGTCTTCGTATCGCCGCGTCAGATCGTCTTTGGCGTCGCGGTCGAGATTGCAAAAGGCGGCCGACAGGCTGTCGGTGCGATGCTCCCGTGGCGCTCCACCGAGTGACCACAAGGCATTCTGCAGGCCTTCGGCCAGAGCGATGAAGCTCTCACCGCCGAGCACGACATGGGCGTGCTCAAACCCGGAATAGGCCAGCCGGAAGTGATAGAGACGATGGTCGAGCGGCACGCCCGCGATCGTGACACCCAATTCGCCCATGTCGGTGAAGTCGGACAGGCCGCGCTGACCGGGTTCGTGGGTCTGCCGGAAGATGACCTCCTGCTCCTCGCCGTGGATCGCCCGCCAGGCCCGGATCCGGCGCTCCAGCGTGCGACGGATGCCGGCGCCGAGCTCAGGATGGCGTCGGAGCAACTCCTCGAAGATCGTGACCGGCCGCACACCGGGGGCGGCCTTCAGCATCGGCACGATCTCTGTCTCAAATACGCGGGCCAAGGGATCTGGCCGGCGACGGCCGCGAGGAGCCTTCTTCTGCGACGGAAGGCGTCGATCCTGCTCGATCCGGTAAGCGGTCGAGGTGCTGAACGACGCCTTGGCGGCGGCCACGGGCGGGCTATCGGTCTGACGGTACTTCATGTAGAGCCTCATTTGGTGATCGGTAATGTGTCGGCCTGGCACGCGAGTGATTCCTCTTGGCGGAAGAACCACTTGCATAACCAGCCGGCCGCGATCACCAGTCGGCGCGGTCCGCTGTGGATCGCGCCGACGCCGGGCTCGTAACTCCGGTCGGGCTACGCCCTCCCTGCGTCACGAGCCCGGCGTAGCCCTCTCATCATGGTCGACGCTCCACTTCCATCCTGTTCGCCGCGCGGCAGCAAGCCATAGCTCTCTCAACGTTGTCGCATGATGTCCACCCGCGCGGAATACGGGGGCCTGACATTTGGTCGAACCCCATGCGGGTAAGACTGAGCCGGATGCAGCGGCTGCTACGGCTCGTTTGCTGAAGAAACTGCCCCGCCGCCGCCGTCTTTCATACTTCCTCTCGAAAGCGTATTGTTTCGATCGAACGAGCTCACTTGGCAGCGCTGTCGTTCAGAGTATCTTATTCTTACGGGGCGCTCGAGAGCGTTTTTGATCTGCTCGGCGATTGGTCGTCAGGCCATATTGCAGGTTGATGCCTGCGCGTGCTGCGCAGGAAGCTGCCGCAGGTAAGCGGCCGGCGTGCTAACCTGGCTTGCAAGCTGGCCGAAGCTCCAGTGGGGCGGCGCGCTGGCGTGTCCGATAGGTCCCAGGAACGAGCTTTCGTTGTGGACGTAGACCAGCCAGAACATCCGATGCCCTCGTCGATAAAAGGCCTCGCGTGCGTTGCGTTCGTCCTCGCTGATCGAGGTGTGCTGCAGTTCCAGAATAGCGGCCATAGTGGTGCCGCTACCGACTAGTACGTCGGCGCGATGAAGCTCTCCGGTCATCGCATCGCGCAAAGCGATCTCGCGACACGATATATCGAAAAGTTCTTTCCAGCCGAGATGCCAAAGTCCTTCCGGCTCACTCCAGGGGTCACAGTCGCCCGCCTTGTGCCGCCAGTGGGGGTGTTCTCGACCGGCATGACGGCGGTGAGCAGACCGCCGCGGTCGCGGCACGTCGTGCGCTCTCCCTTCGTGATGGGTGCGCGTTTCTGGTCGCCGACCCAGGCATAAAGCATGGCTATCGCTCCCCGTTACGCATCGGCTGCTTGAACCCGAACCGCTTCGAAGCCGCCGTCACAGAAGTCTTCGTTGCCAGCTAAGGCTCGATAGAGCTTGGTGAGCCAGTAGTTCGGACCAGACACTTCCTCGAAGTCTTCTGCTCCCTCGATCAGCTTTTCCGCGACGCGCTCCGCATCTTCACCCGTGCCGTAGGCGCGGCGAAGCGCCGGATATTGGCCTCCCAAATGCTCGAGGCCCACCGGCGCGATCGAAGTCTCGCGATCTCATTTGCGGCATTGGGTGATGCCCACGGAGCATCACCCCGAGCGCGCTTTGTTCGAAATCGTGCTGCCGTTGAACCGCTGACCATTTGCTCCGCCGGTGCATTCGGAATGCGCCTTTTTGACCGTAAAACAGCCATTTCCCTGCATTCTCAAACAAAAATCATACGAGACGCGACGCGCGACAAGGCCAAAACTGCTTGCCGCTGGAGCATCACGGGTGCTTCCTGCAAACCGACCCGATCGGAACGAAGGGGCCGTATCAATCTCTATGCGTATGCTGGGAATGATCCCGTAAATGGCGTCGATCCATTGGGGCTTCATGCGATCTCCCCTGAGAGAATGTCTCATATCAAAGACGGGCACGGGGCCAATACGCCAATCTCAGCGGAACGTCGCCGCAGCCTTTGTGACAAAAAAAGGCAACCTGACCTCCGACGGAGTGTGGACCTATACTGATCCGGCTAACGCCCTAGACATCCCGCTTTCCCATTGGCCGGCCTTGTCGAGGGGGACTGGTCGCGTCGACCTCAGTACGCTGCACAGCGCAAAGGGAATCTGCGACCCAAATCGCGTGCCCCTCGCCTGGAAAGAGGATGTTCTCCGGCCTGACGTCGCGGTGGATGATGCAGGCCGCGGGAGCGGCCTGAAGGCCACGGGCGATCTGGATGGCGACCGTCAGCACGTCGTCGAGCCTGCCCCGGTAGCGGTCCACGGCTTTGGTAACCTTGCCGCCCTTGGCGCGCGGCATGACAAGGTTTTGCTGCGCGTCGTCACCGGGAACGGCATCGAGCGCGGAGTGATCGAGCAGCGGCACGATGTTAGGGTGCGAGAGTATCTTGATCGCGTCGACCTTGTCGCGGAAGCGCTCATGGCGCTCGGCGTTGAACACGCGCTTGAGGGCACAGGGCCCTTGGTATTGTCCCATAAGATCTTCGACGAGAATAACCTGGGTCTGGCCACCCTGATCGAGCGTGTCGCCGCTGTTCCATCGGCCGCCAAGGGCCCTTTGTTTTTCCCATGGGCTTGTTCCCGCTAGACCAGCCCCAAGGCCTTCAGCCAGGCCTGCACCTGTCCGAAAGCGTCCTGTTGCCATTGATCGGGGGACGGTCTCCGAGGAGATTCGTTTCCTCGACGAACTTCCGCACCGACGTTGGGCCGTAGGCATCTTCCTTGACAAACTTTCCGGCGATGTGGGCGTAGCCTTGTTTGCCTTCCGCCAACTCGAGCAGCGGCTTGCAATCCGCGGCGAGCGCCTGCAGCCCGCCGGGGTAATTGCGGATGCAGTAATAGATATCGTAGGCGTCCTTCTGCTTATGCCGGTTTTGGATGGCATAGCCCTTCATGGCCAGAAGAGCCGAGATCGAGGCGATCGCGATCTCGACGCGGTTCTTGCCGCCCGAGGGCATCGAGCCGTCGATCGCCACCATCTGATAAAACTGGAGCGCAAGATCGGCGCCGTCTGCGCGCTGAACGGCCAAATTCTCAATGAGGGCCGGCTTGTTCTTGGTGAGCTCGACATGGCGCGGCATCAGGAAATCGACGATCACGTCGATGGGCGGGCTGCCGTCGTTGGGGACGACCTGTCGCACGAGCTGAAACTTCTTGAGCTCGGTGCGCTGGTCGTAGCCGTTCTCCATTAGGTTTTCGATGAGCGCCTTGTATTCGGCGTCGTCCTTGAGGGCTGCGGCATCGAGCGCGATGTCGATATCGAGCGTGCCGACATGGGCCATGTCCTCGTTCTCAAGCAGGAGCCAGGGCACAGCGCCGCCGATGACCGCGAACTTGCCCTTGAAGCTGCCGAGGATCTGGCCCATTTCGACCAGCACGGATTTCACGGCCGCCGTGGTGCGCTCGTCGTAGTCGGCAGCGGACTGCGGCTCGGGCTTCACTTCTTTTGCCATTGGAGCTTTTCCTCGCGGAGATGCTCGGCGGCTTCCCTTCCGCGCTCTCCGGCTACGTAGAGGTCAAGGTAGGTCTGGACGGGGCTCGTGCACCGGACATACGGCGCGGGCTCGATGGAATCCCGAAAGAGTCCCTCGTCCTCGACTTGCAGGACGCTAACATTCTCACCGCGTGCCGGGGAGGACAAATCAAGGCGCTCTTTGAGTACCGAGAGGCCCTTCTCATCGGCGTAAAAATAGTTGGTACTTATACGGGCGTATGGCGCGAGCCACTGCGCCGCCGAGAAGGAGGCCAGCATGGCCTCACCCTTGCGGCTGGCCTCTTCGAGGACGTTCGGCAGGCGCTGTTGCAAGGCGCTGCCGTGTGAGGTGGTGTAAAAGAGAAGCTGCTGGCCTGGTGGCTTTTCATAGACCGCCCGCCAGCTATCGAGCAGCGCGTCGGGACGAATAAGGCTAAGCCCTTCGCGGTCGGTGCTTGCCCATTCGCGGTCAATCAAGGCATGGCGGACATTGCTGACATGGCCGAGGCTCACATTAGCTTGTTCGGCAAGCTCGGCGACCTTCCAGGCACGTTTGGGATCGCGTAGCAGCAGACGGAGAATCTGGGCGGACTTTGGTGCAAAGATCGATTTGATTTCGCGGCGCTCGGTCGCGGGCTTGAGAGGAACCGCGCGTTCGATGAACACGCCCCCGAAGACCAGACGGCAATTGCCTTCAAAGTCTAGGAAGCCAATATTCTCTTCACGGCAGAGGCCCTGCGCGGCGGGCGACAGGTAGGGCGCGATGACGACGCCGTACGCGCCCTTGTCGAGGCTCTTTACGTAGTGCCGGAGCTGGTCAATCGCGGCCCGCACGATGCGCGGCTGGCCATTGCTCTTGAACTCGCAAACGATCTTCTGGGGGCGTCCATTCGACTTGACTTCAACGAGCAGGTCGAGCTCCCGGCGATGATCAAGGTCAATGACGTTCTGCTTGACGGCCACCACGGAGAGGAACGGGACTTCGGCCAAAACGGCTTGCAGCCGGTGGGCGGCTTCCTTCTCGAATTTCACTGTGGGGTATAGTTTCAGCATTTGCTGAAAATAGCCATACCAGTGAAAATAGTCAAGCAATTTCACTGAAAAGATCGTCTTCAGCATTCGCTGAAATAGCAATTTCGAGTGAAAACTAGTAGTAACCAATTGCTCTGCTCGATTCCATATGCACTCAGACCTCCCCCCGTAGCCCAAAGGTTCGAGACGACGGCTCGCGAGAGCCCGGTCCCCGCTGGCGGGACGCGCCCGAAGGCTGGGAACCCACAGAACCGGCGGAAACGGTTTCCCTTCGGCCCTTCGGGTGCCGGATCGGCAAATCCATCCCGCGCGGCCGCCGCTGCCGGCTTCGCTTCCCTTAGCTGCCTCCCGATAAGGTCGAGGTAGATGTCCGCCAATCAGCGTGCCGTTATCGAGCGAATGCTTGCGAGCGGCGAAAGCTGCAATCAAGCCTCGTCCGGACCCGCTTTTCTTTCGCTAAGCGAAGGCGAATTCGGACACCACCTGAAGGCAATTGATAACAATCTCGGAGAGCAGACGGCCATCGTTGCCGACGCATTTTCCAAGTACCTGAAGATGGGCGAAGTCCCGGCGCCGTACTATCCCTGGCGCATTGCCATCATTCTACGGCGCGAAAAGAGATTTGATTTAGAGAAGCTGTTCCTTGCCGCGTGGTGCGGGCATTTCTCCGACGGAAACGGTGTCCGGTACGCTCAACTAGCCGATCGACTCCGAAAACTGACATAATCGCATCTGCGATTAGCAGTGTGGCTCCGGAGCACCAGCTGCTGCAGTGCTATCCTAGCTTTCGCTCCAGTTCGCTGTCATTTTCCAGCAATGGCACCTCCAAACTCGGAATCTCCGGCATGGCTTTTCCAGCGATGGCCTGAAGGTCGCCGATCATTCCCACCGTGGAATCGATGACGGCCAGTATCTGGGTCTCCCGCTTGGCCCACTGGCGTCCCATAAATTTGCGTTCCTTGTCGAGATCTTCGCGCATGTCGTTGAACTTCTCGACTACGGCGTCGACACGCTGCCGAAATTTCGTTCCCGTCAGGTAGTGGTAGACCTGCTCCATTTTGGTCTGTTGACCTTGTTGGACGAGGCGCGAGGTGCTCACGTCGATCAGCGCTTGGCGGAGCGCAACCGCTACGGGCAATGCGCAACGCGGATGAGCCACCCAGATGCCGTCGACCAGGTCGAACTGCTCGATATGTTTAGGCAAGACATGGGAGATGATCAAGGCGACGTCGGCGCCGGAGCGGCGCTGGTCGTCCCGCAACTTCGCAAGCCAGCCGTCGCTCCACGCCTTGGTACGCTTCGTCTCCCAGAGAATAATGCCAGCAGGCTGGCCAATCGACCCGTTGACCTGCTGGATCACGTCGGCGCCAAGCTCGCCTTTTCCGACCGGCTCAATCGTGTCGGTCGGAAACCGGCCGCGAAGTAATTCCTCCAGCTCAAGCTCCAGCACCTCGCCCTGGGACTGCTGCGATCCTTGTTCAGCCTTGCGTTTCAGCTCCTCGATGGTGCGCGTCATTGATTCAATGGTCTGGTCCTTTTCGGCGACGCGCAGCCGTGCCGCCTCGTCGGCCTCCTGCCTGGCCTTGATCTGGATCGGGTCAATCTGCGCCTGAACGCGTTTCTCAATGGTCAGGTCAAGCTCGCGCTTCTCTTCATCGAGTGCGCGTTGCTTGCGGATGAGTTCGGCCTGCGCCTGCTGCGCCTCCGCCAATTTGGCGTTGTTCGCGTCGAGCATTTGGCGAAGCTCGGCCGCCTCGTTCGTCCGGGCCTGGACTTCGGCCGCGGCTGCCTCGCGCGCCTTTTTCGCTTCTGCGGCGACGAGTTGGCTTCGCTCCGCCGCCAGTCGGCTGGCGACCTGGTCCTCGACCTGTTCACGATCCTTTTGAAGCTTCTCGCGCTCCTGTTGGAGTGCTTCGGTCTTTCGTGCGACCTCGGCGTCCTTGCTGGCGAGTTGTTCCTGGAAACGCTGCCGGGTATCCGCGAGGAGGGGAGCGGCGAGCGATTCGGTGAGCCGAATCTCGTGGTTGCAATTGGGACAGCGAAGGGTAGGTTCATGCGCGGCCCCAGCCGCGGTCGCTTTGAATGTCATGACCCCTCCCGTTCAGCAGTTGTACTAGGCCGGAATGAATGTGATCCGGCCGACCTCGCCACGCTTCCGATGTGGCTTTACCGTTATTTCGACATCCTGATCGAACGCTGTCAGCATCCGCAGCAGCTTTTCCACCGAAACCAGCTTGAAATGCCCCCGAAGCAGTTTGGACAGGTCCGGCTGCTTCATCTCGACGAGTTTGGCGGCTTCGGTCTGGGTAATCTCCCGCTCCGCCATCAACCGCTTCAGCTGGACAACGAGAGCAGCCTTGAGCTGGTGCTCCTCGGCGTTCGGCAGGCCGAGATCGGCGAAAATGTTGCCGGAGCCCCGGCTATGGGCGGGCAGCTTCTTCTTCGTGCTCATCATCGGTCTCCCTTTGTTGCCCTGTGAATGGCCTCGGCGTCGCGTAGGCGCTGCCGGACCAGGTCAATGTGTCTTTGCGGTGTGGCAATGCCGCTGGTGGACTTTTTCTGGAATGCGTGCAGGACGTACAGGACGCCCTCTAAACGCGTTGTGTAGACGGTGCGGTAGGTATCACCGTCGAAATTGTCGCGAATCTCCAAAACCCCGCCAAAGCCCTTTAGAGGCTTCGCGTTGCGCGGGTATTCGCCAAGCTGCGCTTCGAAAAGGGACTGGCCGATCTCGCTTCGGACGGCCGCGGGAAATGCCCGCAGGTCTTTCTTGCTCGAACCCACGAATACGGTGGGTTTGATCGTGCGCAGTAGATCATTCACACAATTATAGTAATATACCTATAGTCGCTTGTCAACATCCGCCTACGAAAGGAGCCATCAGGGGGGCGTGCAATTGCCGTCGCCACTATCGGCACAGCCGGCGTAGCCCAGCCAAGTGGCTGGCATCGACGATCTCCATCATGTTGATCAGCGCTGCTGCAGCTGCCCTGCGCTCTTCCAGCCTCATGGACGAAAACCCGATGAGGTCGTTATGCTAAGGACCATTCAGATGGATATCGATGAGCTGAGAGATGCAGGAATACGGCTACATGGGCTAACCAAAGCCGACAGCGCTTATACATTCTATCACGATGAAAACCGAATATATCCGCAGATTGCATATCGTCGATGATGGTCGCCTGAATGTTGCGGAGCTGAAGGTATTTGTCTTGGGCGGTGCTGTGCAGGAGGGCGAGCCGTGTCCCATCGAGATCCAGTCTCTTCGCGAAGCAATGCGCATTCAGAAATCGGCGCCAGAAATCAAGCTGGAGCAGGTGGCCAGCCGAAACGTCGGCCGGAGCAATTGAGGTCTACGGCAAACCGTGCCTTTGAACCATGCATTCTCACTCTGGACAGGGGTATCCCACGCAAGATCGGTCAACCTGGCGATTTCGTTGAGCAAAAGGCGCCAGACCGCGTCGGTCTCGACAATCCCTTCCATGTGACAGGCCCAAGCAGGTTCGACCGGAACACGCGCGACATCGCGGCGTCACGCAGATCACGCGGCAGTCTCCTGGAGGAAGGAAGAAGTTCCCTTAAGCGGGTCTCGAGCAGCAACAGATCAGCAAAGCGACCGACGTCATGGGGAAGGGATGAAAAGTACGCCACACCGCATCGAGCGCCTGATGAACGGCGCGGGCATCCCCGGCAGGCTTGGGACGTTACCGAGGTCCTGGGAACTTCCGCCGGCCAATGCCGCCTGAATCGCAGGATAGAGAACTCCAGTCGTTACCGGGGCTATAAAACCGCCGGCGAGACGTGCGGCGACAAGTGGAAGGGTAAGGGTTTCACGTCCGATGTTTCCCTGGCGCGCCGCCGCAAGACGCTGCATTCGTGTCGCCAATGGCCCGTGTATGACGAGGGTAGATCGGACGATCATCGAGCCAGATCCTGTAACAAGTCGTCGGTCAGGCTCTCTTCGGCGATCGCAAGACCGTGGGTTCGCATCGATGCTGTCAAAGCATCGTCCCATAAGGCGTGGACCTCGAGGCCGGCTAATGCAAAGCCGGGACGCGGCGCTCGTGCCACTGCCGCCACATATTCCTTGGCGTCGAACCGCCAGGGTACGGCCCCAAACTCACGGATGACGTGATTGGCGATGCGCAAGCCTGGCCAATCAAAATCTCCATGATAGTGCAGGCGGGCGCCCGCGATTGCGAGTTGCTGCAATATGGCGCGTTGGGCGGCGGCAGGCATTCCCTCAGTGCACACCATGGGCGCACAGTTCACGCCAAGTTCGTCGGCTGCGATCGCGAGAACATTCGGGTTTTCACAAACGTAGATGTCTTGTCCTTTGACCATCCAGAGGGGATCGGACCGCAACAAAAAGCGCAGTGAGGCGTAAGTTGGCTCGCCTGACGGCAGCGGCAACAAGCGGCCGCTGCTGATCTGGAGGTTCAAAAACAGGGCAGGCCGCGCGAGTTCATTGACCAGAATTCCTGCCTTGGCCCAAATGTCACGAATCCGCTCCTCGCCATTGTCGCGAACCCTGGCGCTCTCAAGCGCTGGCGCGTCGTCGCAAATGTCCCGGTCGAGATTCACCTTGCGCCAAATCGCGAGTACCAACGTCGCTACGGCTTGTCCCGTGTCGAGCGCGTGCGCGTCGCCAAGGCTTTTCGCCGCCAGCTGTGCCCGGGTCATACCCTTGGCTGGTAGAAGCTTGAGCACAATATCTGCCTGCGAGCAAAGTCGGGTGGCGACGTCTGTGTCACCATTCGAGAGCCGCTTCACCAGGCCCATCCCGAAGGGCGTTTGGAGAAAGCTCGAAAGATCCTGATGGGTTGCGCCAGACAGCGCCTTCGACCATCCTGCTCTCAACTCGGCCCGAGCCGTCTCTGCGTGAATGATCGGACCGTCTATTGATTCCAGCGCGTCGCGTAGTGATGGTGCGACACCTGCTCGGCTCAGGGCGGCGTCGATCATTTGCACATCGACCTGCATGGAACTTGAGAAACGAGCCGGTCGACCCATCAGCCCGGCAAGTGCCGCATGCTCGGCGCTGCTGAGATTCGAAAGCCGAAGCCCCTGTATCTTTCCATCCACGGGGCCTCGCTCGAAGCGCTGTCGAAGACGCTTTCTAAGTGGAGCCAGCGCATCGCCGCCGAGCAGACGCTGGAGACGGCCGTCCCCGTCAATCATGCGCCTGCAAACCTTCGATTTGGATCATTTTCACGCTGCTTGGCGCGGCCATCCCAGGTCCAACGGGAGACGTGTACTGCATCGATATTCTCAATTCTCTGAAGGTGGCAGATCGAGACGCCGGGTAGTTCAGCATAGCACCCCCACTCGCGTTCGCTTGTTACGACGAAGTCGAGGTCGAACTCACGAATCAATGCCATGCAGTGGGCCCGCGCAGAATCGTCAATGCCGGCAAAAACCTCGTCGAGCAACACGAGGCGCGGAGAGTGGGGCGAGCCGCTCTGGCTATAAAAGCTGGCGACCGCCGCGAACAACGGGACCGTCAGGCCAAGCGCGCGTTCGCCGCTCGATGCAGGCCCGGACAGCTTGCGCCACTGCTTGTCCTGCCAACGTTGGACCGTGAACCGGTGCCAATGACGATAGTCGAGAGCTCGGCTCAATTGATCGAGAAGGCTACCGCCCGTCGTCGAATCCGCGTTCGCCCGCTCGATATCGATTCGATCCTGCAACATGGCTCCGACCACGCTGCGGTCCTCGGGACTCCAAAGATCCGTGCTTGTGTTCAACAGCCGCTTTCGGGCAGCATCCAATCCAACGGGCGCCCCCTCGGCCCCCTCGGCCAGCGGAAGCCATTGCAGCCTGAAGCGGACTCCGGTCGACGTTGGTCGCTTGTACAGCTCCTCGTTGATGGCATCGACTTTCCGAGCTGCATCCTGCATCAATCGCTGGATCGCCGCGGCAATCTCGGCCTGGAGGTGATTTTCCAGTATCTCTCGCTCGCGTGCCGTCAGCAGCTCTCGACGCTGAGCAATTTCATACTTGAGCCGTTCCGTAAGCCGATCCGGCCTTTCCGGCCGATTTTGATAGACGACAGTGACCACCAGTCCATAGTCGGCCGTTTGGTCCATTTGCGCCTGGTGACCGAGCGCGCTAAGGGCGCGGCTGAGTTCGGTGTAATCCACAGAGAGATGACTTTGGATCCGCTTCCACGCCTCATCATCATGCGGAACGTCTGATAGGGCCTGTTCGGCTCGGCGCGCGAGCGTCAGCGCCGGCTCAATCGTCCACGCTGCTCGAGAGTCAGGTAGGTCAATTTCAGGAAGGGCGATCGGCAGAAGGTCGGTTGCAGCAAATCCCTGCAATCGAGCAACGGCTTGTTGACGCCCTGCAATCCGCTCCTGCAATAGCTCGTCGGCTGAGGTCACTTTTTGCTCCGCCCGCGCCCGTTCCTCACTCGCGCTTCGGGCAATTGCTCCCTTTCTCTTCAAATCAGCTTCGCTGAGCTCGAGCGCGGTTCGGGCGGTCTCAAGCTTGGCTTGTAATTCGGCAACCTTCGCGCCTACGGTTTCTTGCAGCGTCTCCAGCCGTATCCTCGCCTCGCTGGCATTGCGCCCCTGCTCGATTGCGTGCGCAATATTTGCGTCCGCTTCTTGTTTGGCATCTCGTTCACGGTTCTGTTGTTTCAGCAATTCCGATTGAGCCTGGCGCAACTCACGAGCCGCATGAGCGAGCGCAAATACCTTTTCCGTCAGCTGCGCAAGCGTGGTGTCGACGGCGTTCAATTGAGCGTAGTCGTCGGGAAGATGCAGGTCCTGAGCGTCTTTATGCAGGATCGAGCGCGCACTCTTTCGGCGCTCGACAGATTCCGCCAGTCTTTGCGCGGCTTGCTCGAGCCGACCGGAAGCCGAGGTAAATTCACGGGCAGCCGATGTTACTTCGGCGTGGCAGGCTCGCAATGAATCGTCCCCAGGGGCACCACGCCACTCCTCCGCGGCACGCTCTTGGTCGCGCGCTTGCTCCGAAAAGCGATCTTCCAGAGCAGCTCGTGCTTGAGCGAGCTCCTCAAGCCTGACCGAGATAGCCTCAAGCCGGCGCGCGCGAGCCGCGGCGCGGGCGGCATAACCTATATAGATTGCAACGGGTTTTGACCAGGCGCCGGAGAGCGCGCCAATTCGGAAGCATCCGGTCGGCGATAGCCAGGTCTCCGCCTCGCCGCTATCTTGCTCCGTGCAGCTCATGCCAAGTAGCAGGCTCGTGACAATGTCCGCCGAGACTTGATCTCCCGCAGGCTGCAGCCAGTGCGCCAACGTTTCCACCTGACGCGGCCGTCCTACCAGTTCCGTATCATGGAGCCGTCGCGGCCCACTCGGAATGTGCACAGTTCCGTCAGGCTCGACCCATGCATCGAGAAGTCCCGATGCCTCAAGTGCGGCTTCGAGGCCGGCGCGCTCCGAGGCATCAAGACGCTCGTGGAAATCAACCAGCTGCCACAGAGGCGCGCCACTGCGGTCAACTCGAACCCCCGCCGCGCGAAATGGCGGAATGGACGGTACAGCGTCCACGCCTTTTTCAAGGCGCTCACGCTCGGCCGTTAGATCCGCCTCTTCGTTCTCGATTGCCCGTCGTTCAGCGATGAGCGCCGAACGGCGCGTGGCGAGGCGCTCGCTGGCGACCTGCTGAGCTTCTTGCAACGAACCGCGCGCCGGGTTCTCCCCCTCCAGGGTAACAACCCACGTCGCGAGCAAATTCAGCGATCCTTGTGCGTCTCGCAACGTCAATTGCTGCAGCGTACCAAAGTGCGTCGCCCAGGCATCAAGATGTGCACGTCCCTCACTTTCCACGGCCTGATCCGCTGCATCACGTCGGGCCTGGGCTGCCTTCGCTTCCTCCTGCCGCTCCTGATGTGACCGATCCTTCGCGTCATGATCCCGCTCGGCCTCGTCGACGGCTCCCCGTAGACTCCTCACATGCGCAACCTGTCCACGACGTCGCTCAATGATTTGCTGCAGATCGCTTTTTGCAGCTTCGCAAGCCAGCTCGTTCAATTCAGCGAGCTCGGCGATATCCGACCCGGTCAGAAGTCCCTGGTTCCACTGTTGGTCGGTGCCACTGAGCTGAGCGAGCGGCAAGGCGGCTTTTCTAACCTCAAGTACCTGGCCGCCTATGCTGGCGAGGCGTTCGCCCCTTTCAAATGTAGCGCTTTGTTCGCTGACAAAGCGGCTCTTCGATGCCGTTGACCTTGCGTCAGCCTGTTCGGCCTCACGTTTGCGATCGCTCGCCTCTCTTGCGGCAGAATCCAGTCGATTTGCGTCCTTGTTCGCCGGGTCAGATAGCAGCACTTCCCAGCGCGTTCGGTTTGTGGCCACGGTCTCTTCTGCAGCGCTATGGGCGCCATTAGCCTCTTCCTCCGCCGCTTCTAGAGCTGCGAGCTCAGAGCGAGCCTCATTAGCTGCACGACTGGCATTGTCGAAGCCTGTTTGCGCGCTCCGCAAGCCTCGCGCCTGTCGTCGTGTTTGCGTCCTGGCGTAAGTCCGATACCGATCCGTGAATTGACCGACGTGACGAGCGAGCGCCTGGTAGTCCTGCAGCTGGCGACGGTCTTCCTCAAGTTGATTGAACGCATCGGCCACGTCGGTCAAAAGATCGGTGGACATGGGAGGGAGTGCTTCCGTCAACGCGGCCGACAAACTGCCTTCATCCGGCTTCTTCGATAGCTGCGGTTGCCGAAGCTGGATCAGCGTGTCCATCAACGCCGAATAGCGCGCATGACCCAATTGGAAGAGATGTTCGTCTACCGCACGGCGATAGCTGGCCGCTGTGTCGTAGACTTGCCCATGATCGGCCAGCGTCTCTCGAAGCTTCTCCTTGGTCAGCACAACGCGCTGCGGGCTCGTGAGCCAAACGTCCTCACCAATGCGCTGACCGTCAAGAATGAAGAACCAGCTATCGACGTTCGGCCGTGCCGCGACCGCCAACAAACCACCGCCCAGAGTGAGGTACCGTGGCTGTCCGTCCTCTGACAAGCGCCCGAATTCAATCCAGGTGTAACCCATCCGGCGCTCGTGCTTGCCGAGCAGCAGATTCCAGGCCATCTTCTTCGTCGCGTCGCCGTCCGGTTCAACTCTGGACGATTTCAGCTGGGCATCAAACAGAAATGGAAGCGACAAGGAGAGCACCTTGGACTTTCCGGTCCCGTTGTTCCCACGAAGCAGCAGGTGTCCATCGCGAAACCAGAACTCCTCGCTGTCGTAGTGAAAGAGATCGACCAATCCGAGGCGAAGCGGCTGCCACCGCTCGCGGGCGGGAGCGGGCAGGTCCGGCTGGGCTCCGTTATTGCGCATCGTGATCTTGCTGACCGGCTGATTTGCGCGCCGTGCCGGCTTCCCGAATCTCCGCCTGTCCGACGGCGAAGCGACTTATTGCAGGCAACGGACGGACACCGTTCGCCGACACTGAGATCAGACGAAGCTTGCGCAACCGCTCCAATGCGATACGCGCCAGTTCACGTTGCGTGCCTGGCTCCCGTGCGGATTTTCGCCAATAACGACCATAGCGTTCTCGCGCCTTCTCTATGAAATCCGTGATGTCGACTTCAGTTGAGATCTGATGTTCACGCTCGCCTCCATCGCGGAGCGTACCCGCAAGATGTTCGGCTACCAGGAGCGTGACGTGCGCCTCGGTGCCTTCCGCCGGCATGGAAAGATCGGTGAGCGTTCCGGTTTCGTCAGCAAGCGCCAATCCCTCCGCGCGCTGTTCGGGAACGAGACCAGCAGCTTCCGCAAGGCGAGCTCCCATCGGGCCACGCTGATTCAAGAAGTACGCGCGCGTCACTGGATCGAGCGAGTCGGTGTACACGACCGGATCGTCGAGGAGGCGTCGCGACAGGTCACGCCGTGTAGCGGTCCTGCGGCCGTCGTCGCTGTCCGGCACATGTTCAGCGGTAAGGGCTTGCAACCGCTGTTCTACATCCTGCGGCGCTTCTTCTGCGGCCCATGTTGAAGGACCGCGTACTGCGGCAAGAATCCCGGCGAGGACGCGACGCTGGATGTCATAGAGCGCATCATGCAGATGTTCGGAAGTCTCGGAAACGTGATGCACGAAGCCCTCTTCCTCACCCGCGACGCGAACGAGAACACCAATGTCTAAAAGATGGCGACAGACGGCCACAAGTTCGCGTCGTTCGTGGTGCGTCTGCAGCGTGAAACTGAAGGCAAGGGCATTCAGTGAAGGCTCCGCGGCGAATGCAAGCAGCCGATCGCCAAGAACGCGTAGCGTGATCTGCGGATCAGCGCGCTCAAGGACGGCGCACGCCAAGCAGAACAGGATATAGCGGCGTCTATCGTAATCCGGGAAGCCACGCGTGGAATCGAGAAGATCAGCAGGACGCTTGAAGAGACGAGCGCAGTCGCGCTCGACATTCAGTATCCATCCCGTTTCGCGCGCGAACCATTCTCTGAGGGTTTCGGAATGTCGACGTACAGCCGCGAAATCAGGATGCGCTGACGTCATCAGCGGTGTCATTAAGAGAGCGCGAAGCGCGGTTGAAATCTCCTCTCGCACGTAGCGTGCTTGATGCAGTCCAATGTGCTGGCTCTGGACGCGGGTCGCCTTGCCATCCGGGCGTCCGGCGTCGCCACGCCGGATTTGACCGTCCTGCTGTTCCGTCACGCTACTCATGTCGCGCTTCCATCGACGTCACGGTGAGAAGGTGGTCGCGACCGGTGAACAGCCCTGTTTCGGTTGCGATCTCTGCAGTCGAGTCTGCGTCGAGCGGCTCCAGGCGGACCCGCAACAGGCCGTCGCCAGTTTGTCGTTCGACAACCTCGTCGGGGTGTGTCTGCGCTGGAAGCGTTTCACCTAGCAGGGTGAGAAACAGGTGGAACCCGTGACGATCGAGCTCGCCGAGCTCGGACAGACGCGTGGGCTCGCCGCTCGCGAGCCGCGAGCGCGCCTCCTGGATTTCACGATCTTCTTCCGTCAATTGCGCCTGGAGTCGTTCTCGCTCGGCTTGACGATCCTGCACGCGCGGGAGCGGGCCACGCGGAGCCATCTCGCCATATTCGCGCAAGCGCGGGTGTATGCGCACGGGCGGAGCATCATTCCAAGGCGTCGTAGCCGGCAGATCGCTTGTTTCCGCGCCGATCAGGAAGTGCCGGGCCGGATTGAGTGCGAACGCAGCGCGGGCAAGCCGATGTGCCTCGTCCTCGCTGGCGCAATCCGCAAACCAATGGGCAAGGACACGAAAGTCCGCGGATCGATCGCTGCGACCGCTGCGGCGTTCGTTCAATGCAGCGATGACCGCGAGCAGATGCGGGATAGCAGATCGAGCCCTCGATCTTAACACTTCGCCTTGCGGCGGATCATTTCCCGCGCTGACAAACCATCCTCGCAGTCCCTTCCATCGCTCTGTCCAAGCATCAAGCGACTGCGTTGAAGGCTTTTCCTGTTCGTTTTCTTGTACAGGAGCCGCGTCTCGCGATTCGCGTTGTGACGCCTGCTGCAGAAGGGGGCTAATGACTGGGTCAAGCGCGACAAGATGCTGCGCAATACCACCCGAGCGGCTGACAAGGTCACCGATGAATCGATCAAGATAGTCAATCAATCTCTTCTTGTAGGCGATAATTGCGTTTATATCCGAATGTTGAAGCTCGATGCTGCGTCCGATGCTAACCATGAACGCTTGGGCGTTTTCGGCGAGACTTTCGAAGACTCGAACCAAATCACGCAGCGTCTCATGAATTTTCGCGGCGTCGAACACCGATTCTTGCGCGAGGTTTCGTAGAACCTGCAGCTGCTTTGCGATGTCTTCGAGCGCAACGCTCTGCAGCTCGGCTCGCCGCCTTAGTGCTTGGCTGAATACAGCAAGGGCTGACTCGACCGCCTCCCCGCCTTCAGAAAGACGATAGAGGAAACGCGCACGATAGAAATCGCTGATGCTAGCGACACGGGCCGTGTCAGGCTGCGACTCGAGATTGCCCCATTCGGTTAGTTGCGCCAATGCGCCCTGAAGATCTTCGATCCTGGGAGGTGCGGCATTCCACTGCGCTTCACCAAGAACTTCGTCGGGTCTGAGATGGAGACGGAACTGTCGCTTGGCCGCGGCGAACGCATCCATGATCTTCCGATAGAGTTCGGACTTTTCGGCGGTGACATGTTTGAATAGCTCACGTGCATCAACTCTCATGGAATGCCGCTGCAAACAGAGGGGGGACTTAGTGGTGATTTAATCAGCGAGGAACAATAAGTGAACGGCTGTGTAGGTCAACCGGGAGAGACGGAGGGTTGAACAAGTCTAGCACCGCAATTTCTTGTGCGGTGCGGCAAAAGCCGACGACATCGCTGTTTTTGAGACCTGTTCTGTCGGAACCGGGTTTAGATAGCCGTCTTGAATTTTAGACCCGCCCCGAAACGGAGTATCGAGTTCATGGCGCCCCGTGCCAACTGGAAAGGCTTTCTGCGTCCGTCTCCTGTCAAGTGTCCCGCCGCGCTTTAGGCATGGCTAGGAAGCTGAAGATTTACCCAACCTCGCTCGGCTTCTTCGACTTGGCGATCGCGGCTCCGTCGATGAAGGCTGGCTCTGAAAGCCTGGGGCGTGGACAGCAATCTTTCCATCAGGGCGCGGCGAAGGAAAGCGAGGATCGAGACGTCATCGCAGCGACCACGGCGGCACCGGGCGTCGTTCTGAAGCGTCCCGTCGGCTCAAGCGGGAAGTTCAAAGAGCACGAGCTGCCTGCTGGTCTCACCATAGACGACAGTTGGAAGAAGGCATCCGATATTGCTGGGCCGAAAGCATCATCCCGCAGTCTGAGCATCCCGGTGCTTCGAGACGTGGACAAACGCGCGATCGTCGAGACGTAAATGTACGAGAAGATGCGACCCTACGTTTCGGTTCCGAGCTCATTCAGGGCCGGGACGACAACTTCAGCCAGGGAAAAGTCGATAAGATCGAACGCGCAGCCCCTGGCGAAGACGAGAAGATCGAGTTCTTGCCCCTCGTACGAAGCAATTCAGGAAATCGGCGCTGCAGCGCCTTCGCTTCGTCCCAAGACGCGCGCGTCCAGACCTCACCTTCCTCCTCAGTCGTCAATATCACGGGCATCGCCTTCGGATGCTTCGAGCAGATTTGTTGCCGGCATGCGCGTTACTCGCAGCTTCGGCCCGCCACTTTTTGTTCCATCTAGTTAGCTCAGCCGTCACCGACCGCCCGTTGCCGGGAACCCAAGCAATTGGTTCAATATAGGTGCGTTTAACGCACCAAATAGTGGTTTTGCCTGGACTGCGGAAGAGTGGATCCGCCCCCTCAGCTTCGCATCTCGTCAATGGCATTGGACAGGAGAGCACCCCTATGTCAACTCGCCGTGCTGCGATTCAATTCACGATTGATGCGATCCTTGACCCGACGAACCGCAAGAAGCTCCAACCTCGTTCGGGTTCGGCCACCGATCGTCTTGCCATCGAGTTGGAAACTATAGCGCCACTCGCCCGGCAATACTTCTCGAATGCTGAATTGCACACCTCTATGCTGCATAAATAGTTTCAATCCCGATACACAATGGCCCCCCAGCGCCGTCGTCGTCGAGCTCCAGATTGATCTATGATTCCCTGAAAGCGTTGACCTCCCGATACCGAAGTGAGCCGCCGATCCATAGGACCGGCGGCCAAGTCAAGGGAGGAAACGCCCGTTAGGGCAGCGGTAGGAGAGTATACCGCTTAGGCACCGCCAATCTCCCGGCGGATCTCGCAAAACAAATTTGCAATTTGGCTAAAGGATGATCCTGATTCACCGAATGAAGGTGATGCGAAGAGGTCTACGCGTGCTGGCTTCAAGTAATTCAATTCAGCCTGTAGCAAAAGAAAAAGTTGCGTACGCGGCGTACCAACTGAGCTCTTCTTTTCGGTTACACCTTCAACAGGTCGAAGCTGTTTCGTCGTTTTACAGGGCTAGATTCGAAAGGCGCGCAGCCTGCCATTCGTTCTTGCGGAGTAGGCGCCACTTGCGCGATAAACTCTCCGGCTTCACGCTCGGAAGCTCTCTGCTAAGCGCAAGAAATTCATAAGTAGCGCGTCGCCTTGATCGGTAAGTACTGACTCCGGGTGGAACTGCAGGCCATGGGTTGGGTGATGGCGATGGGACAGAGCCATGATTTCACCTTCATTTGAACGGGCTGTCACCACGAGAGGCGAGGCGTCCGACTCACCGAGTTCAATCGCCAGAGAATGGTAGCGTCCAACAGAAAGTGGAGACGGGAGCTCTTTGAATAATCCTCGGCCATCGTGAGCTATGTCGGAAGCCCGGCCGTGCATCGGACAACGGGCGCGCGCAACCCGGCCGCCAAAAACGCTCCCAATACACTGGTGCCCGAGACAGATGCCGAGAATAGGGATGCGGCCCGAAAGTTCGCGGACAACCGCTGTGGATATCCCGGCCTCCATTGGTGTGCAGGGGCCGGGGGAGATGACGATCGCCCGTGCCCTGAACGCAACAAGATCGATGCAGCGGATCGCGTCATTCCGGACAACTTCCGTTTTTGCGCCAAGCTTGCGGAAGTAGCGCGCAATATTGAAAACGAAGGAGTCGTAATTGTCGATGATGAAGATCAAAATACACCGGACGGATCGGCATTAAAGGCATCGAACAGTCGCTCGGCCTTGGCAAGCGTCTCTTCATATTCGGCTTCCGGATCCGACATCGCCGTTATTCCGCCTCCTGCATGGAACACAGCCTGGTCGTCGTCAATCATCACGGTGCGGATCGCAATGTTGGTATCCATCTGTCCATTGAATCCGATGAAGCCAATCGCCCCGCAATAGACCTCTCGTGCCACTTTCTCAATGTCCGCAATGATTTGCATTGCTCGCACTTTCGGAGCTCCGGTCACGGAGCCGCCTGGAAAGCAGGCGCGAAGTAGACTGGCGGCGTCTTGATCTGCAGCAAGTGCGCCCCTGACGACCGAGACCAGGTGGTGCACTGAAGCATAGGATTCGAGGTTGCACAGTGCTGCAACCTCGACCGAATTGTCTGTACAAACGCGTGACAGATCGTTGCGCAACAGGTCGACGATCATGATGTTCTCGGCGCGGTCCTTTTCGGATGCAAGGAGGATTTCGGCGCGGCGCCGATCTTCCTCTGGATCCACGAAGCGCGCGATTGTTCCCTTGATGGGGCGAGTTTCGACCTGTCGTCCGTCAAGTCTTAGAAATCGCTCGGGAGAGCTCGATGCAATCGTCATCTTGTCGTAGCGCAAGAGGGCAGCGAATGGTGCCGGGTTCGATAACCGCAGCTGGCAATAGAAGGTGAGGGGATCGAACAGGGGCGATACCTTGGCGCTGAAGCGTTGTGCGATGTTCGCTTGGAATATATCCCCGGCCAGAATCAACTCGACGACGCGCTGGACCGCCGCGATGAAGCCTTCTCGGCCAAAGTTCGAATGCCATGCGCCCGCCGTGCTGGGAATCGTGAGCGGCGGCAACCTTGGCCTGGCTAGCAGCGCCGCAAACTCGTCGGCGCGACAGCGCGCACGCTCAATTCGCCGAGCGGAGTCCTGCTCCGGCCATCCGGTTGAGACGATCCAGCACTTGCGGTCCCGGTGATCGAAGCTGATCACCACGTCATAGAAATTTAGTACCGCTTGAGGCAATTGCAGACCGACAATCAACGGCCGCGGCAGTCGCTCCAGCGTTCGGTTCAGATCGTAACCAAGGAAGCCGGCAGCGCCGCCCTGGAACGGCGGGAGATCGGGGCGATGCGCCTCTCGATATCTGGCTAGAAGGTTGCGGAGGACGACCCATGGATCACCTGCAACGATCTTTCCGTTCCAACTAGCCTGTCCATCCGACACAAAATATGTGCTGAACGGCTCGCAGGCCAGATAGGAGTAGCGCCCAAGCACCTCATGCTCTGCCGCACTATCGAGAAAGGTAAGGTGCGGCCGCTGCGCAAAGCATCGCAACGCCTTGACTGGATCAATCCACGGCATCTCCAGGACGTGCATGAGGTTATCTGTTACCGAAGGGCAGCACGTTGTGAAGCCCGCACTAAAGGTGATGCCGTCCTGAAAATGAGCAGTTTTGTCCCGTCGGCGGCGCGCTTAGACTACTCATCGGGTTATCCGCGGCCAGGTGGTCGCCTGGGCCGTGCTATCTGGCCTACCCCTGACGTCCCGGCGAAATGCACATCTGTTGATGGCTCGTAGTCAGCGGCAAGCCGCAGCTCCCGAAGCGGTCGTACGCGCCGGATCGCTTCCCGATACAAATCGTGCGATTTGTATGCAGCCAGATCGCTCTCGCTGTCGAACTCACCATACACAACGACGTCGATATCGTTGCCGAGTTGATCGCTCTTGCGGTTGAGCGCAATCTCGAGCCGGCGCGCATAAGGTATTGAGGTGAGTATCGACAGACCTTCGACGATCTGGTCGATACCGGCCTCATCCTTGGCTGTGAAGAAGACGATGTGACGAATCATGATGATCGATAAGCGTGACGCAGTAGCCTCGGGGCGTTCCTATATCGAGATCAAGCCCCACGCAATGCTGTGAAGGCGACAGAAAGTTTGCCTTGGCGTCGCGCCCCGTCTTCTTTTGGGCGCAGGCGAGTAGTTCCGGGGATCACCGCGGCAGTTGATTCGGGGAACCAGCGAGCCGGCTCGGCCTCTTCATGGGACAGTCGTTGCGCAGAAGCTGAGAACGAGCAACAAATCCCTTCGTTGAGCCCGTGCGAACTTGTAAATGTCAGGGCCATGCAGCACGTCTTCGCTATTAAAGCAGGCGAACTCAGCCATTTTCGTGCGGGACGTCTGTCCGAATCGTACTGTTCTGCGTCTGTGAGGACACATCCTGCCTGACGTGGATGTCTTGGTGCGATCCGGACAATATTTGCGGGCCGATAGCAATCTTAACCTGACACAACACAGAAAGCTCAACTCTGGGAAGAGGCGGTGCTACGCGCGACAAATTTCGAAGCTCAACCTCTGTCATACGGGGAGGCCCCTTTTGGCCCAGCGCGATGGCCCTAACACCTGGCCGGTGTGCGAATTGGCGGAGGCGAGGTGTAAGGCGACTGACCCACCTGTGCTTCATTGGGATCGGATCACCGTACCGCGATTGCGGGCTCTCGGAACGTCACAAACGACAGGCGGCCTTCTCGACTGGCCATATTTTTGAGTTTCACCGACGCTGAATGTCATGGGGAGGAGACGTGAGGACCATACTGGATATTCTGGGCAAAGGGATAAGAGGTCAGGCTCGATGAGCCCGCAGCGGATTGTGGTGGCGGGTACGGGCGCCGGGGTTGGAAAGACGGTTTTCTGCGCAGGGCTCGTTAATCTCCTCGGTGCGAAGTTTTGGAAACCGATTGAGGCTCGCCTAGAAGGAGAGACCGATACTGAGCGCGTCGCTCGGCTCGGTGGTCTTTCAGCCGAACGAATCTTGCCAGAGCGTTATCGCCTGCAGGCGGCCGTTTCGTCCGACCGTTTCTCAGAGGTCGACGAGGTTCGCATCGACACGGATTCGCTCGACGTGCCGGCCTCCGGTGAGCAGCCGCTGGTGATCGAGGGGACCGGCGGACTGATGGAGCCGCTGAACTGCGGCACCCTTTACATTGACATCTTCGAGCGTTGGCGGCTCCCTGTTGTGCTGTGCGCTAGCACGGCGCTCGGGACGACCAATTCCGCACTCCTATCCATAGAGGCTCTCCGAAGACGTCAGATCGATGTGCTCGGAATTGCCTTTGTTGGGGAAAAGAATCCGGATGCTCTGCGAGCAATTTGCGAGGTTGGCCGGGTGCGTTGGTTAGGGAGACTGCCCTGGATTTCTCCTCTGTCGGCAGAGACGCTGCAAGCTGCGTTCGCGGCTTCCTTCCGCCGCGATGATTTCATGCCACGACGCTAAGAGGAAGTCGTCGCTCTGGCGTCTGCACGCGACGCTCTTTCAAGTCGAGGTGACAAGGGGACGCAAGGCCGAGGTCGGCGCAGCTACCGGCAGCTGCGCCAAACGCGAGGCCGCGAAGCCGGGTCGGCTGCACCATGTTGGCTCATCGGACGAAGGATCCCTATCGCTCGAATACGAACGTTTATGATGCAAGTGCCACCGTTGCGCAGAACGCGAGCGATACAAGAGTCTGCCTGCCGATGGCCTCGATCACGGTATGCTGGCAGAATGAACCTTTCTGGCTGCCTTTGCGTGAATAATGTAGGCGAGCCGATTTGAGTTCAGGACCAAGAAATCGCCATCTTCGGTGCTGTCGTCGTCGCAAACCACCAACGAACCGACTGGCCTTAACGCCTAAACCTTCCCCATTTGCGGTCACTCAGCCGCTGTGTGCGCAAACTGATTTGATGAGGCCAAAAGAAGCTTTTCCGGCCGCGCCGCTGCATCTGGAGCGTACAGGATAGAAGTCCGGCTCTCGTCGGACTCCATCTTGAACGATCATTTCGGTTGATGGTCTGCGTAAACAAGCAATCGCCATCGGATCGATCCTTGCGCCGCTGAGTGCGCATGATGTCCTTGTGGGGGCAAGACGTGTCCTGCTGCAATGCCGATCTCTCGATGACAGCCCATACATCGATAGATTCCGGCGTAGGGAGCTGCGACTCCGGGGCCGTGATCTTGGTCAAAAGCCTCGCTGTTAGATTGCTCTAGATAGCTTCCGTATTTGTAGTTCGCCATTCTTCTTTCTCAAATCGTTGATTTGTGTCGCCAGATGGGCACGCATCCGCGTGCGCAGTTCTGTACGAAACGGACAAAAACTGTAACGCCAGTCAAAGTGCGTAATTACAGCTCAACGCTTCAACGCCGCGGTGAAACTAAACATGTGACGCAGTTGGCTTCGCACGTTTTTGCAATTGCGACGCAGTTTTTGTGCGCCTCGCCTGGTCCTTCAAATTATAGCCTGCTGGGGAGCAAGAAATCTACTTAAACGCCGTCTCGATCAGATTGGCCAGTCGGGCGGCGGCAAGCGCCGCCCGGGCGCGCGCGACGTTTTTGGCGCTCGTCTCGTAGTCGCGCGTCAGAAGCACGGGATTCTTTCCAGTGCTTATCGGCGGAGCGTAGGCGTATTGCTTGGCCAGCTCGGCGCTTTCCTGAGCCCAGACGGCGGGGTCTTCGATCTGGGCCTCGGACGAGTTGATGCCGACGCTCGACAGCCCGTCCTTGTCGTCGACGTCGAAGATGGCGCCGTAGGGCGAGGAGTAACCGCCGAAGATCGCGTCCCAGTAGGCGTGCAGGGCCATGCTGGATCCGCTCGCCGGGATGACGGATTCCGCATTGCCGCCGCTGTCCCCGTTGGGGATCTGCTGCGCGTAGCGGGCGGCAGCGTGCAGCGGCTGATGGGCGTCGCCGACGAGATGGAGGATCCAGACGAGATCATACGAGCGCACATCGTCGGAGGCGCCCGAGGATGCCGGCAGCGCAGCGATCATCAGCTTGAGCTGCGTGACGAAGTCGACCGGGGCCGCGGCGGGCAGGGGCGTGCCGTCGGGTGTGAAGTCGATGTCCTTGAAGTGCCAGTAGGCATGTTGGTTGTGATCTGAATAGCCGATGTTCTGGCCGGCCGTTGGGCTGGTGACGGCGTCGCGAATATAGCCGTACTCCTTGGTCTTGATGTCGTCGGCCCAAGTCGCGGCGTGGACGAAAGCGTACATCTTCGCCGTCTTGTCGTCGGCGACGCCGGAGGTCCATTTCTCGTAATCCTTGTTGAGCTTCAGCAAGGCGTCGGCCTTGTCGCGGACAGGATCGGAGAGGCGCTTGTACGCCAGATAAGCGATCTGCATGTGCCCCTCGTCCCACCACGCGTGGGCTGGGGATGCCGCGATGCCGAGAGCCAATAGCAGAAAGCCGATCAAAACCATGCGGCGCATAGGTGGGTCTCCACTTTGTTGACGCCTGAGGTTGCATCAACTCCGTTCAGTTTAGCAGAGCTCTGTGACGTGATGGATGCAGGTCATGGAGAAAAGCGCTCCGCAACCTCGACTATCTGACGCACCGCCCGTCGTCCGATCGGCGATCCAGGTAACGCTTGCAGGTCAGTAACGCTTGCGACGTCAGTCAACTACCTAATTCAGTAGTTGATGGAGAAGAGGGACCAATGGCAATCGTCGTCAAGAATTAAGTTCGAAACTCGGCCGCGAATGGAGAAAACCCTGCTACGTACCCTTATCCACCTGGCCGCTCCGGCGTCCGCCGAACGTCAAGGTTCTCCCGATGCTGTTCCGATCTACTCTAGCGGCGGCTTCTACGCCGTCTCGTGTGGCAGAGACCCCGGTATGAGCGCCGGGATATGATCGTCGCTCCATTCCATCGAACGCAGAGGGTCACCGGCTCACGCGCCAACGGCAGGTCGGGCGCCTGGCCGAGGCTCACAATCTCTTTGAGGGGATCGGCTAGCCTTCGGCCATCGGCAGCCCTTGCGGCACATACACCTTCTGCTGGCACAAAGCGCCTTTGCGACGAGTCCGGTCGGGACAGACCTTGAGCTCTCCGTTCGGCGGACACCATCAATATACAACTGGACGAGAATGCAAGCCATGATGACGGGTGAATCCATCGTAATCTTGGGTGGCGGGTCAGCAGGATGGATGACTGCTTCCTATCTCAAGAAGGCCTTGAGGGGCGTCGATATCGTACTCATAGAGTCTGCCAATGTTGGAACTATTGGGGTAGGCGAAGCCAGCTTCAGCACACTCAAATTGTTCTTTGATTATCTTGGCATTGATGAAGCGGAATGGATGCCCCAATGTAACGCTACTTATAAGCTCGCGATCAAATTCAATAATTGGACTGCCGGTGGCGGCTCTTTTTATCATCCGTTTCAACGCTATGACGTCATAGACGGAAACAATCTCGGTGAATGGTGGTTGCACCTAAAGCCTAACGATGCGGCATTCGATTCCGTCTGCTTTAGCACCCCCTCCCTGTGTGAGAACAACAGGTCTCCAAAATATCTGGACGGCACAGTCTTCGATCACAACGTAAAAGCCACGTTCGATCCCGCGAACAAGACCCGGCCAAATGCTTTCCTGTCCAACCACCGGGCGCAGTACCCTTATGGATATCACTTTGAAGCCAATCTTCTCGCGAGCTTTCTCAAGAAGTACGCGACGGAGATTGGCGTTCGCTGTATCGAAGACGACGTCGACGACGTGCTTCTGTCGATAGATGGGTCGATCGATTGTCTTAGGACGCGCAGAAACGGCGCGGTGAAAGGATCGCTTTACGTAGATTGTACCGGTTTTCGCGGTTTGCTCATTAATCAAGCGCTCCAGGAACCGTTCGTTTCCTTCCAGGACGTCTTGCTGAACGATCGCGCGGTCGCGTTGCAGGTTCCTTATCCTGCCGACAGATCCGACATCGAGCCCTTTACCTCTGCCACTACGCTACCGTCTGGTTGGGTCTGGAACATTCCGCTCTATACCCGTGTAGGGACCGGCTACGTCTATTGCAGTCAGTTCATCTCTTCCGAACAAGCCGAATCTGCGCTTCGCGCACACATAGGTCCACGCGCAAGAGATTGCGTCGCGAATCACATCAAGATGCGAATCGGCCGTTGCCGTAATTCTTGGGTCAAGAACTGCGTCGCTATTGGTTTGTCCTCCGGTTTCGTCGAGCCACTAGAGTCGACCGGGATCTTCTTCATTCAGCTCGGCATTGAGGAACTCCTGCGCCATTATGCAGGTGTCGCGACGGAGCCGGAAGTTGTAGCCGACTACAATAGAGTCATGGCCGATTGCATCGACGCGGTGCGCGACTTTCTTGTCCTTCACTATCGCGCCTCCGATAGGGCCGACACGCCGTTTTGGCGGGCAACGAAGGAAATCCCTGTGCCTCCATCCATGGACCAACGTCTTCAGCTTTGGAAGAAGCGGCTTCCGAACGAAAGGAGCATCAACCCGTGCTACCACGGCTTCGAATTCTACTCTTACTCCGTAATGCTGCTTGGGTTGAACTATTGGCCCCTCTGCAGCCTACCTACTCTGCGGCACGCTGACGCAAGTGCTGCCCTCGCGGTATTTCAAGAAGTAGAACATCGCACGCGCGAGCTCGTCAGCAGATTGCCCGGCCATCTGGAATATCTTCAGCATCTTCGACGAACGAGGAACCCTTCTGCAATGGCAGAACAAAGCGGTGAGACCGCCGCGTGAGCCAATGCGCGCATATGGTTGCCTAGAGAGCCTAACAAGACGTGGCTGAAGGAGTTCCGCGACAGGTCTCAACGGCGCAAAGCATATACGTCGGGCAGTGTGATCTTCGCGGACATTCGGATCTCCGTCAGAATGCAGCTGCTTTTTTACAAATTGCTAGAGCATTTTCCGATCACGTTGCGTCGTAACCAGCCGCGACGAGATAATTTTGACATTCCTCGGGTGAGAAGCGTTTGAGAGCGTCGGCGATTGCTTGCCAGAGATCGGGCATGGTGCGCGCTGCCGCGGCCCGCAACAGCGCCTTCAATGTGAGCGTCACGAGAGGATCACCGGTTCCCGGGCTTGACCTGCGCGGAATGCTCTGGATAGCGCGGTCGGGATGATTGACGCCGCCGGCGCACGATGATGGGTTGATCCCGGTTCGGAGTGGGCGACGGGGATCAGAATGACCAGCGAGTCGCAGCTGCGCGAGAAGCTTCGGAAGATCGAGGCGTTGTTCGTGGGTGCCGGAACTGCTGGCGAGCGCCTTGCAGCGGAAGCCGCACTGCAGCGGGTGCGGGCCCGGGTCGAGGAACTTGCTCGCCACGATCCACCGATCGAACAGCAATTCTCACTTCCCGACCAGTGGTCTCGGCACCTGTTTCTGGCACTTTGCCGCCGATATGGGCTGCGGCCGTTTCGTTATCGCCGGCAGCGACGCAACACGGTGATGGTCCGTGCGTCACGGGGCTTCGTTGATCGAGTCCTGCTGCCGGAGTTCACAGAGCTTGAGGGTGCGCTACAAGTGTATCTGCACGAGGTGACGCTGCGCGTGATCCGCGAAGAGATTTACGACGACGCCAGCGATGCGCAGGAAGTTCCCGACGCCTTGCCGTCGAACTGATCAAGCGGCGAGCTTTGCCTCGGAACCGTCGCGCGCGGCTTTCCAATGCCACGGCAACAGCGTGTTCAGCTGATTGATCTTGGTGCGTCCGGAGACGATGCGCTCGAGAACGTCAGTAAGATAGTGCCGCGGGTCGATGTCGTGAAGTTTTGCCGTGTTGATGAGCGACGCGAGAATGGCCCACGTCTCGGCCCCGCCTTCACTACCGGCGAACAGATAGTTTTTCTTTCCCAACCCGATCGGCTTGATGCTGCGCTCGACCGTATTGCTGTCAATCTCGATGCGCCCATCATCGATGAATCGCGTCAGGCCTTCCCAATGGTTGAGGGTGTAGCGGATTGCCTTGCCAAGGCCGGATTTCTTCGAGACTTCCAGCAGTCGCGCTTCGAGCCAGGGCTTGAAGTCCTCGATCAGCGGTCTGGTGTCGGATTGTCGCACCGCAGCTCGCTGCGTCGCCGGCAAACCGCGAATGCGATCCTCAACGGCGTAGAACATCGCGATCCGCTGCAGCGCTTCCGCGGCAATCGGCGACTTCGTCGCGACGTGAACGTCCCAGAACTTCCGCCGCGCATGCGCGAAGCAGAACGCCAGCTGCATCAGACGGCTGCCGCTCTTGATCAAGCCCTTGTAGGCGGCATAGCCATCAACCTGCAGGATGCCGCGATAGTCCCCGAACAGCCGCTTGGCGCGGATCGCCTTGCGATCCTCGGCGAACACGTAGACCACCGCCGGCGGCGCCGGGCCGCCCCATGGGCGGTCATCGGTGGCGATCGCCCAGAACTGGCAGATTTTGGTTCTGCCACGGCCGGGATCGAGAACTGGCAGCGGCGTCTCGTCGGCAAACAGCCGCGGATAGGACATCACCGCGTGGTGCAACAGCGCGTGAAGCGGCTTCAGCCACCAGGCGACGCGGCCCATCCACGAGGCCAGTGTTTGCCGGTCGAGCGTGATGCCTTGGGCGGCAAACATCTGTTCCTGGCGATACAGCGGCAGCTGGTAGCCGTATTTCATCACCGCGACGTGGGCCAGCAAGGCTTCCGTCACCATTCCACCGTCGATCGCCTGGGCCGACGCGGGTGCCTGTACCACACCCTGGCGGCAGCGCCGGCAGCCGTACCGCGGACGCACGATGCGCTTGATCCGGTACTGCATCGGAATGACGTCGAAGGCTTCCTTGACGGTCTCCCCGATCTTGTGCAGCTGCTCGCCGCAGCAGGGGCAGCTGTGGCTCTCGATATCGATCACGACATCGATGCGCGGCAAATGCTCCGGAAGCTTCCCGCGGTTGCGTCGCGCCGGTCGCTTTCCACGGCCCTCCGCTCCGTCAGGCAGCCTGCCTCCGGCCACATCGTCGTTGGCAGCGGCACGAGCCGCCTGTGCGCTGATGGTGAAGAGAGACAGCTGTCCGATATCCAGTGTCTCGGAGCGCGGACCGAAGATCATGCGCTTGTACTGGGACAGGATCATCAGGAGCTTGTCGTTCTCCTGGATCGCAGCGTCGCGGTGAGCGATCGCTGCATCACGCTCGGTCGCCAGTGTGCTGCATTCCTCCGACAACGCCGCAAGCCGTGACGATAGCGCCATCACGGTTTGTCGGAGCAATGCTGGATCGGAAGGCAAATCACTCATGCAGAGTAATTCTACAACAACTCCGCATGAGTGACGAACGCCTCTTGATAATGATCAACCAGCTCGTACCGGCTGATCCACAGGTCGCATCGGCACACGCTTCCAGTCCGAGCCATCGAGCAGCACCGAGAGCTGAGCATGAGATAGCGACATGACGCCTTCCTTGATCGGCGGCCAGGTGAACTGCCCCTCGATTCTTTTGTAGTAAAGGACAAGGCCGCTTCCATCCCAGGTCAGGATCTTCACGCGATCTCGGCGCTTGGAGCGGAAGACATAAAGTCCGCCGTCGAACGGATCGGCTCCAAAGGCCTCGCTCACCAGCATCGCCAGCGAGTCCATGCCGCGGCGGAAATCGACCGGCTGCGTCGCAATCCAGATCGACAACCCAGCTCGAAGCCCGATCATCGACCAACCGTCCCGACCGCCGCCAGCACCTCGCACAGTGCCTGCCGGTCGACTGTCCCCCTAACACGGATGCGAACCGCGCCGACCTCGATCTCGATCGTCGCCTGCTCCTCACTCGGGCCGCTACGGCCGGTGATCGCGACCGGCACAAAGCCAACTGGCATGCCTCTGTCCCCGTGCTCCGCGACCTGCGACCGCGTGGCCTGGCGACGCCACAGGAACAACAAGCTTGGACTGATGTCGTGTCGCCGAGCCACCGCGGACACGCTTGCACCCGGCGCAAAACTCTCCGCGACAATCGTCGCCTTTGCATCGGTCGACCAGCGCCGACGCCGGCCCGTCCCGGTGATGATCTCGACACGCTGCAGCGTGTCAGCGCCGTGTTCGAGGATAGGTATATGCCTATCCTTATCGCTATCCTTACGACTATCCTTGGACATTGTGACCTCGCGACAAACCATTCCGCGAGATCTTCCTAGCCGACCAGATCAACCCTCAGTGCGTGGTCTCTGCATGACGCTCACCCTTCAATTTAGAGAAGGCCATTTCGATGGGGTTGAAGTCTGGACTGTAGGGCGGAAGATAGAGCAGGCTTGCTCCGACCGCCTGGATGGCCTCCCGAACGCCATGGACCTTGTGAGCGGGCAAGTTGTCCATGATAACGGTGTCGCCCGGCCGCAGCGATGGGGCGAGCAATTGCTCGACGTAGGCCAGGAAAGCGTCGCCATCCATTGGACCGTCCAGAACAAGCGGCGCGATCAGACCGTCGGAGCGCAATCCAGCGGTGAATGTCGTCGTCTTCCAATGTCCGTGTGGGATAGCTGCACGACATCGCTCGCCGCGTGGCGAGCGCCCGTAAAGCCGCGCCATTTTGGTGTTGGCGCTGGTTTCGTCGATGAAGACGAGACGCTCAGGGTCAAGATCGATTTGCCCTTCGAACCACTCCTCACGCGCGGCATTTATATCGCCGCGCCGTTGCTCGGCGGCGTGCGCTGTCTTTTTTTAAGTGTGATCTTTCTGCGCTGGAAAAAACGCCAGAGCGACGCGATGCCAGTCGATATTCCACGACGCTTCAACAGTTCTCGTAACTCGGCGAGCGTGATATCCGGCTTCGCTGTCACCGCCTCCAAAATCAATTGCGAATGCGCTTCGATGCGCTGCGATTTGCGGTCACCGCCCTGGCGTTTAGGAACGATGTCGCCAACTTCCTTGAGGCGACCGCGCCAGCGGATCGCGCTTGCCGCGCTGACACCAAAGCGCTCAGCAGCCTGTCGACAGGACATGCCACCGTCTATCGCGGCTACCACCCTTTGGCGAAGATCAACCGAAAGCGCCCTGGCCATACATGCTGACCTCCCTCGCCAGCATGCAGCTTGAATCTGACTCGCGCCGTTTTGGGAATCCCCACCCGATTCATTCCGGTCGGAAAATGCTCTAGTTCGGCCGGTTCACTGGTAGTGACAGATAGGATCTTTCGATAGCCGTCGCCTCGTGGCTTGCATCCGGATCTGACACGATCTTCAGAGGAAATTGACCGGCCGGCCTCGCGAATTCCATCGCAAGGTTCCCGCCTGCTTTAGCGACCAACGCCTTCAGGCGATCGAACTCGCCGCACCAGATCGTTTCCATGTCGCGGTCACGATTCGCATCGCGAGCTTCGGCCGAACTGCCGATACCGACGGCTCGGACCTGGAGGAGATCAGATCTCGATCCGCCCAACAGCTCTACCCCGTAGCCAGCATTGGCCGCCTTACGCAGGACGATGTGGCCGTTTTGGACCCAGGCGGTCGCCATTCCCTCCGATACCTCGTATCCCAGGCTGGCAAGACCTTCGAGCACCGCACGCCTGCGTTCCTCGGCGGCCATCGCCTTGAATTCTTCCTCGATGAGAAGGTCTGCACGCTTGACGAGTTCTTGCCCGTTGCTGCTAGCTGGCGAGGTGAGGGTCTGGTCGATTTCGCTCAGCAGCAAGGCCGCCTGCGGTGACTTCATCACAGAAAGTTCGGCGCGTCGCGCACGAAGCTCGTCTGCTAGTTTCGTACGGGCGCGGCCATCCTTCACGGCCGCTGCCAGGTCCAGCAAAAGGCTATCCGCGACAAGCGATCTTCTCGCCGGCGGCTCTGCTTCCAGGAGCGCGACACGGTCTGCGAACAGGGAAGAATCGATGCCAAGGCCGCGCAACTCGCCCAGGACCGCACCGACGCGCGCCAAAGCGGGATCCTCCATCTCCTCAGGTTGTCGAGAAATCCATTCTTGCAACGTATCACGACGTTCGCCGGCGCCAAGCTGACTGGCAAGCTCGCGTTGGCGGTCTGTCGCGGTATCCGGCGCCGCCTGAGAAGGCAGCAGCAACAACGCTCTTGCCATAGCCGCTTCCAGGCGCTCGGAAGATGCACTCGAGCCACTGAGCTCGCTTCGAATGTCGGCGGGAATCTCGACTTTCAGAGCCTGCAGCCTCTGCAGCAGCGCCTCGGCTGCCGCTCTCGAGCGTCTCAAATCACGCTTCGAGCGCGCCGCTATTTCAGCAGCTCTTTCGACGCGGCGCTCGGAGTCCACCTGAAGGAAGCCGATCTCAGCTGCGACCTGCTTCTGTAGTTCGACGAAACGATCGGCCTCGAGCAGGCGGCGAAGCTCGTCTCGCCGGGCTATGACCTTTTCGATATCGCTCTGCTCAATCGTCCCGTTGCGTCTACCGGCGGAGGTCCAGCTTTCGACCGCTGCGTCGAGCCGCGCCAGGTTGCGACGACAGATGGCGATGATCTCGGCCCGGGTGACGATCCTGAATGCTTTGGGCCCGCTCATTGTAATCCTCCCCCACGGAGCGCGTATTCTACAGCGTTCTTGAGCCGCAGGCGTTCGGCGTCTCCGGCATGAGTCCAAGCGTATGACGAAACTCTGTGAACGTATGGGACGGCCCTCCCTAATACCTTCGGACGCCAGATCTCGCGAGCACGCGCTCTTTGAAGCAATCGATGTCGGGGCGCGTCGCATTCGACGCCGATCGCGTAGAGGCCGGTCCGGGGATCGGTTACGGCGAAATCAAGGCTGAATGCGCCGCCATCGCGAGCCCGGCTGGCCTTGTAGCCATTCGCCTCCAGGAAGGCTTCGACGGATCTGGTGAAGCCGTCGTCCTCATGATGTCCGGCTTCGTTGTGGGGACGCTGTTGGGTGACCATCCGCTCCAACAGAGTCCTGCCGGAGTCTGCAAGGCCGTCGGATACCGTCCTGGCATATTCAAGGTAGCCTTGCAGATAGTCGCGCGGCACCCTGGGACCGCTCCGTCTCGTCAGCAGGTCCGATATCTCAGCCGTCGGCATGGATGTGGCGATGACCACCTTTTCTCTTGCGCGCGTCACCGCGACGTTCAGGCGGCGCTCGCCGCCAGCGTGTCCGAGCGCGCCGAAGCTCTTGCGGAAGACACCGTGCTCATTGCGGCCAAAGGTCGTAGAGAAAACGATGATGTCACGCTCATCGCCTTGTACGTTCTCGACGTTTTTGACGAAAAAGCCCATATCCTCGCCATGCTCCATACGTTCGCGCTCGCGCATCAGTGCCTCACGGAATGCTGCATCGTTTTCGGCGCGGTCTTCCAGAGCATCCTCTATGGCGTCGGCCTGCTTGCGGTTGAACGTGACGACACCGACCGACGGCGGCGATGAATCCTCCCAAAGCTCGGATAGGTATGCCACGACATCGCTGGCTTCCTTTTGGTTCGTCTGGGCCTTGTAAGTGCCGTCCGAGCGCACCACTTCGATTGGTTTGAGTCTGCGGATTGTTTCTTCGGGATGGCGAACGGGGACGCTAAGACCGTTGCTGTAGAACGAGGCGTTCGAGAATGAAATCAGTTCCCGATACTTCGAACGATAGTGCACCTGCAAAGTACGGGTGCGGAGTGCGGAGCGGGCGAGTTGGAGGAGGTCGGGACAATCCTTGATCTCTCGGCGGTTCCATGTCTCTGCGAAGGCCTCGCGCTCCTCCTCGCTCGCTCCTTCTTCTGGTTCTTCACCGTCGAATATCGCCGCTTCATCGTTCTCGACCTTGCTCGCAAAGAATGAGGTCGGCGGCATCTGCTTTTCGTCGCCGCTGACGACAACGAGCCTGCTTCGGAATAGAGAGGGCAAGGCATATTCAACGGGCATCTGCGAAGCCTCGTCAAAGATGACAGTATCGAACAGTCCGGCGCGAGGTTGCAGCACGCGGCTGGCGACATCGGGTGTCATGAGCCAGACGGGGCGGAGCGCGAACAGACCGAGCGGAGCGGCGCGATCGATGAATTCGCGCAATCTGAGTGCTCTCGGGCCGCGCAGCTTGGTAATCGCATCCCACTCGGCCGTCGGACGCACTTTGCTAGCGTCGATACCCTGGACGAGAAGATCCCTATTGTATTGCCGGATCTGCGTGTCGGCTTCCGCAAGCGATTTGACCTTGGCTTCGACCTCATCGCCATCGAACAACACGTCAGGACTCGTACCCTCCATGCCCGCCTTCCATGCCAAATGCGCCTCGCGGCGTATGGTGGCGCGAACGCAGCCGTCGAGATCTTCGGAAGCCAGTTTCGACAGCTCGGACTCCGTGGACCTGAGTGTTGCGAAGATGGCCCGCTCCTTGTCACTAAGCCGCGAAGATCGAAGTCGATATTCCTGGTAACTGCTTAGCATCGGCAGAGCCTGCACGATCTGGTCAACGGCATTCGTATTGGAGCGACCATTCTCGATCGCCGAGCGTCTCAATCCGAGCCACAGTTCGTCGAAATAGGTCCTGAGCCGGTCCAATGCGGCGCGGCTCTCCTCTCTCATGTCATGCCTTTTGAGCGCGAGACCAGCCCGCTCAAAGAACGATCCGAGCTCTTCGGTGTTTCCGGCCGAGAGCGCCTTATCGAGCTCGAGCCGGCTCGGGCACCGATCGATGAGCGAATTGTGGCCCCCCAGACCATTGAGGAACGAGCCAAGGCGCTCGGCGAAATCGGCAAGCTTACCGGGCGACAGATCCAGATTGGGGGCTCGCCCGAACAGGGTCGTGAAATAGTGATCGAGTTCGTGCCTCGGCTGGCGCATGGCCAATTCGAGCTCGACCGCATAATACAGTGAGCTGATAGCGTCGTTATCCTGCGGGAGTTGCAACGACGCAAGAAACTGGCGTACACGACGCGTTCGCAGCCAATGTAGCGGGTTGATCCATTGTAGGGCACTTGCCGGTAGGCGAACCTGGCCCGCGAGCTCTCCAGCGGAGCGCAGCTCATCCTCATTCAAGGCGATCAGCTTGGAGCAAAAGTTCGGCTTGTAGGCTGGGCCATTGAGCGATGAGAAGATTTCCTTAATCGCCGATAGGCCCTCGAGAATACGCGTAGCTTCCGATGCCCCATCCTCGACCTTGCGAAACAGCGGCCGCAATCGAGCGAGATTTGCGCACACCGAATCGCTGATCGAACGGAGCTCGCCCGCTTCGACAAGCCAGGACCTAAATTCCGCCGCATCCGATATTGTCAGGCAGTTCGACGTCTCAGCATCGGCCTGTTCGCGCCGGGCGTCCGCTTGCAAAAATGCTTGCAGAAGCGAGGCGAGTGCAGCCGCGGTTCCTCGGTCGGGATTGAACGGCTTGAGGGCGGACAGGGGATTGTCTTCGAATTTCGATGACAGCCAGAACTTCGCGAGCGGACCGCAATTCTCCTCGATCGTTGCCACGTCTGCGGGATGTAGATCCGACAGCAAAGGCCGGAGTTCAGGAGCCTCGATCGGCTTGGCTCTGCCTTCTTCGATCGCGAGCAGTTCGCCGAGCAGCGCTCGATAGGACAATCCGGTCCGATCATCGATGGAATGGAGCGCGATTTGCCGACGGTCCAGCTCCATCTCGAGCGTCTCGATGCGCGCCGCGAGGCGCTCTCGCTCTCGCTTCCAGGCCGGAGACCCTCCGGGGGGCAGATTGTGCAACGCCTGGACCTGCGAACGGACTGCACCCACGATCGCCTCGCGGTCGCGATTGGCGTCGGTGATCATGACGAAGCGATCGCTCAGGCGCTCCTTGTCCAAACGCTTGCGCACGACTTCGAGAGCGGCTTGCTTCTGACAGATTACAAGGAGTGATTTTCCCGTGCCTATAGCGTCTGCGACCATATTGACGATGGTTTGGCTCTTGCCAGTTCCGGGAGGTCCTTCGATGACCAGTCCCGGGGCCTGACGCGCTTCCAAGACGGCCGCCTCCTGCGAAGGATCGCTGTCGGCCGTGAAGTATCGCTCGACCTCCTTCACTTGCGGCGATGCAGAAGGCTCCGCCTGCTGTTCGTTCAGACGGAGCGCGGCCTCGAGCGCTGTCGCCGTCGGAGGTAGGCCCCGGAGGGTCTCGAGATCCTTCATGACGGCCTGACCCATGAAGGCCAGATGGAAGAGCACGGCTGCAGGTACCAATTGGCGTTCCTGCGCTGTGACCTCGACGTCCTTGCCCGGAAGCGCCGTCAATTCGTTGCCGACTGGCTGGGCCAATCGGCTGAAGGCGTCCATCACCGCCTGGACGGACAAGCTTGCATGGGTAAGAAGCTCGTTGGCCGCTTCTTGCCAACGTCTCGCCTCCGGGATGCCAACCATTCCTTCGAGAGCCGGATTGACGAGAACGTGCTCGATCTCCGTGTCTGGGTTTCTCTCACGTCCGTATCCCAACGTGACATGACCGCGATTTCCGACCTCGGGACTGACGCGCACCGGCCACAGCAGCACCGGCGCAATCCGCGGTCTCGCGTTCGGCCGATGATCGCGCATGATCAGGAATGGAAATCCCAGATACAGGCCATCGATGCCGGTATCGCGCTTGTAGAGCAGCGCGTGGGAGTGCAACGAGCGCAATCGTCGCTCAAGGCCGTCATCATCGGCAAAAGCCGCTGGATCGAGGTTCACGGTCCGGTTCGTGCGGCCAAGCAGCTGATCGAGAATCTCGCCCGCCGGCACCCTGGACGTATCGAGTTCGGTGAGATCGATCCTGGCCGATTTGCCAATCAGCATCCGCGTCAGCGGCCCGCGCAATACTCCGCCCGAAATCCGCTTGGCGAAAAAGTCCAAGATCGTCGAGACGTAGCCTTGCTTTGGAAGCGGCTTCCACGTCTCGGAGGGCACACAGAGAAGGGCGAGCGCGCGCCCAAGAGGCATCCGTCTGTCCAGGCGGAACTGGTCCGCCCACTCGTCGACTTCCTTGATGCCGCATCTGGCAAAGTTCTGTATGCGCTCGTCGATCGCCTGATAGATCTCGCGACGTGGCCGGCCAAGGAGGGTCGTCGTTTCCTCGGCGGAAAAGTCGCTAAGACCGGCCGCCGACGCTTCCTTTTCGGCTTCTTCGATGACCTCGGCAACCGAGCGGAACTGGTTCGAGGTCGCGCTGAGCAGGATGAGGAGATCTTCTTCCGCCGAAATGCGGCGCTCAGTGAGCGCGGCCACGCCGGCGTGATCGGTGTCGGGGAAAAGCTTTCGCCGTTCTTCCCACAGCGCGGCCAGGCGGGCCATAGAGGTCGACAGAAGGTGGACGCGCAGAGCATCTTCGTCGACCGCGATTTCCAGCTGGTCCAACCGCTTTCGAACCATGTCGGAGCGGACCTTCAGGCGCCAGAGCCAATCGTCCGGATCAATTTTCCGGAGCAGATCGGGTGCCGGGCCGGTGATCAGACTGTAGCCGTCGCCCGGGTGATCGAGCAGCCAACCCGGCGTGACGATATTACCTCTGACGATCAGAGGCATCGACGGGTTGAGCGTCTTAAGAGAGATGGAAAGCTTCAAATCCTCCTGAAGATCTTCGGTGCGCAGGATTTGCCGAAGGTCCGCCGCTATCGCCGCTTCGAAGCCGGCTTCGGCAGCCCAACTTGCAACCCCGCCTCTGAGGACGAGGGCCTTGGCTTGGTCCCAGTTCGCAGCTTCAGCCGCTGCCAATGCGAACGTGTTTGCAGATCGATATTGCTTGCCACCCAGCGAAATCGAGGCGTGGCCTTCTGTGTCGCCCGCTCGGTCGGCCGCTGGAGCTGAGATGGTCTCTCCGCGCAGCCACGCCTGAATTTCCTTCCACTGCCAGCGCTGGCGCCTGTCACGGGCCAACAAGCCGCGAAGCAAGGTGTTGATCCGCTCATCCAGACGTTCGGGCAGGTGTACGCCGTTGGTCAAAACGTGGATCAGAAAGGCCTGCTCGTTGATACCTTCGAAACACGCGCCTTGGGTGATCTTTTCCAGCAAGATCATCCCCATGCTCCACCAGTCGGAAGCCGGCGCGACGCCGCCGGCTATCGCCTCGGGCGCCATATAGCGGGTGGTTTCGAGCGGAGACACGATATCGAGATCGAATTCGGAGAGCCGTGCCGATCCGAAGCCACTGATGACGAGGTCAAGCGGGTCCCTTGAGCGCACGAAGATGACGGAAGGGCGGAGATCCCTGTGTCGCAATCCAGCTTCAGTGAGGGCGTGAACGGCCTGCGCTAGCTCGCCGACCAGCTTCGCTACGGCAGCCGGATCCGCGGGATCGACGGCGAGATCCGTCAGCGTGCCGCCCTTAAATTCCTCCGCGACCTCATAGGCGCGCTCTTGCCAGCGACCGGTGGCGAAGAATTCCGGGACGTGATCTCGAGGGAGCTTTAAGAGCAAATCATAGATCGCTTGATCCGGCTCCGCGCCTATAGCGTAAAGCGTGAGTATTCCCCGTTGACCGTCCGAGTCGCGCGTGGCGACGAAGCGTTCGCGGACTGCGCTGGATGAGGCGATCCGATCCTGCAGGCGCCAGCCGTCCACGATCGTTTCGCCCTCGGGCGCGAGTTCCGGCCCTGGCATGGGTTCCGCCGGTGAGGGCGCTTCTTGCCTTTCGATGATCGGCTCGCCGCAGACGCTGCAGATCAGGTCGCCGGGAGAGCCCTGATGACCGTTTCGGCAGATCGGAATGCTCGCAGAGGGATTTACAGGTGGATTCGGCTTCGGTCTCGTCGCACTACGCGGCGTGATATCGACCGTCGAGAGGTCCCAGCCGCAGGTTTGGCCATTCAACGTGCCTTCGCAGAAGATCTCGGTGACGGGACGTTCGGTGGTGCAGTTCGGACAAAGTCTGATCATCATTAAATTCTAAAGAGAGGGGAAACGGGTATCTTCCGAAATTCCAAGCGTCGATCCGCTGCCTTCGAGAATATGTTGCAGGCGCCGGAAGTCGCCGCGCGCGGGAATGCCCGCAAGCCAGACGTCTCCGTTATCGTCGAACATCACGTCGAGCGCGCGATCTTTTTCGCCGATGGGGCGGTCGAAGCTCTCGAACCGAGCGCGGCCCAAGGGCGTCAATAGATGGAGCTCCTGATTGTCGCTGCCACGAAGCGCCATGGTCTGCGCCTCTTCGATATTGAACGGTCCGGAAACGATCGCGTCGATGAGCGATGGTGAAGCCGCGAGCGCATCGCAGATCGTGGGCCAAGAATACCCGGTAAAGACCAGGATATCCGCGTCCGTTCGACTTCGCAGGCCTGCCAAAAGATCGAACAAGGCCTCGCGCTGGTCGAAAGGCTCTCCGCCCGAAATCGTGATGCCGTCGGCCATCGAAAGCCATGGGGAAACCGCCTCGACGACCTCGTCTACGGCCGTCGTTCCGCGTCCGTGCACCCAAGTGTCCATGGAGATGCACCCTGGGCAGCGGATCGAACAGCCTTGAAACCAGATCCCGATCCGTTGGCCGGGCCCCAAGGTCGTGACCGGGAAATGGATGCGCGACAGATTGACCATCCTTTTCATGGGGACGGCTCGCTTACGAGCTCGATCGTCGTCGATGGACCAGGGCGGACGCTTTCGATCCTGTATCTGCGTCCGGCTCCTGCTCCGTTATCGAATAGAGCCCGCGAGAGCGGGTTGATGAGGTGAGATTCCACCTGGTTGCGGATGCCTCGGCCGCCGTTCGAAAGATCAGCCAGGCACAAGCCGCGAAGAGGCTCACGGGCAGCGCCACTCAAAGTCACGTCATAGCCCAGCGAATTGACGTCCTTGAGCAAATTGTCGACCATCTGATCGAATATCTCGTTTGCGACCTCGGGACGGATGAAGTCGAAAACGATGACGTTCTCTCCGATGCGGTTCAATATCTCGGGCCGGTTGAGGACCTGTTTGAAGTGCCTTTCGATCTCGCCTCGGACCTTGCTGCGCACCGCTTCGAACGTCTCGTCGGGCGTGACGTTGGCAATTCTCTCGCCGGTCGGTCCCGGTACGTAGATGCCTAAATTAGACGTGAAGACAATGAATGCTTCTGAAAAATAGACGCGATCGCCTCGTCCGGAGGTGAGGACGCCGTCATCGAGGACCTGGAGGAATTTGTCGAGAATCCTCGGATGAGCCTTCTCGATCTCGTCGAACAGGACGACGCTGAAGGGCTTTTCACGGATCGCGTTCGTGAGCTCGCCTCCGACGTCATATCCGATATAGCCGGGCGGTGCGCCGATCAGCCGCTGATCGGAGTGCTCGGCGCTAAACTCCGACATATCGAACCGGATATATGCAGATTCATCGCCGAACAGCAGGCTCGTGATCGTTTTCGCCAGTTCCGTCTTGCCGACGCCGGTGGGCCCAGCAAGGAAGACTACGCCTCTTGGTCGGCCGCCCCGCGGCGATTGGCCGATCCCGGTCACCGCGCGCTTGACGATATCAAGCATATGCGTGACTGCGTGAGACTGTCCCTTGACGCGTCGCCTGACGAATTCTTCGCCCGAGCTGATCTTATCGCGGCTGATCTTGCGCCATGGATCCTCGGTCACGCCCACTTTGAAGCGCCGGACGGCATCGCCGATCCGATCGAACTGGACGCCTTCGCTGCGGGCGAGCTGCGCGACCGCGCTCACGTCCAGTAACAGAAGGCCTTCCGTCTCGTCCACGAATGCTTGAGTGCACTTCTCTAATTCCGATTGTTCCGCGTCCTGCGCACCCGGAAGACCGCGGACAAGAGAGCGGATCATGCTTTTTCTCGCAAGATGATCCGGTCGTCCGATAGGGATGTGTCTGATCTTTGGGTTTCCGATCAGGAACCAGTCGGGCAGATCGCCCTCCTTGTCGACGATCCAGACCACCGTATTGAAGAAGGGCAGGCGCTTGTCGCCCGCCGGACGCGCGCGCGCCGCATGAGAGAGGATCAGCGCCCGGGAGAAAAGCTGGTGCTCGGCAGGTGATAAGGCGTCGTTTCGGGCGACCAGTCTGGAGGCAAAGTCGACGATCAGGGCCGAGGGTTGTCCTTCAGCGGTGACGTGCCGCTCAAGCGTCGTCGACAGAAGGTCGATCCCGCCTGCCGCAGCGCCACCCGTCGGCATCAGACCCAATCGCGTGAGGCAGCTTCCGTCCCCCGGCTCGATATCCCTAAACCCGTTCAGAACATCGAACCATGCGATCTGGGCGTAACCAGCTGCCTTCAAGACGTCCGGCAAGACCCTGGATAAGGGCGTTGCGGTCACCTCGCCCGGAACGATTTCGTGCATCTGAAGGTCGCGGGTATTGCCCGAGAGCACGAATTGGCTGCGCAGAGGCAGAAAGCGCCGCAAATCGCGGAGCCATCTGGCTCTTTCCATCGAATTGTCGTGCACCGGAAAAGCCCCCTTTACGCGTATCGCGCGATTATACGGCATCTCACTCGCCGATTTCGAGAGTAATTCCCAAGAGTCCATAGGGAATTGGGATAAGCCGGTAAGAGGAAATAGGCAGAGCGGCCGAGATCCCGCGGCTCGTAAATGGGGAGCATCGAAGCGGAGCATTCGTCAGATGCCGGCGATTTGGCCAAGTGATTTAAACATCTATACTCGGCAAAACGCGATTTAAATGTCGTTGCTGCCGACCTCGAAGATCATTCAAGGAGATCTGGCTCCATTCGATGCGCGCTGACTGCTGTGAGGCAGCATCGCTGGCGACGGCGAACGACCGATCGGTGGGAGCTGAGGACACAGATTTTCGGCCCAAGATGCAGGTTTCGCAGGCATCGGCTCGATCGCGAACTGATCGCACCTGTCGATCATCTTGAAGTCACCTAGCGCGCGCAAATGACCGAACCGGCTATGGCTCCGCGGCGGAAAGAATTCGCGACGGCAGGCAGCACATCGTTACCCTCAGAAGAGATGAGGGACGCGCTGCGGTACGGCTGAGGAGATGCGCCCGACGGTCCAGCGCGTCCAAGTTCGTTTCGACCTGACCTTGAAATACGCTTAAGGGATCTTCAGGCGTTCATGAACAGCAAAAAGAAGCGCGCTCCGGCACGCAAGAGGTGTGGCTACTTTGGCATGTGACTACTTTGGCATTCTTCCATCGAACGGAACGTATTCGAGGCGGCTCGAACCAAACCTCCGACATTGTCTCACAGATTAAGAACGAAAGAAATGTAGGTCGGCTTTCGATCGAACCTGATTGATACGGCTTCACGCAAGAGCGCGAGCTGCAAATCGCTCGGCGCTCCAGGTGACAGCAGAAAATGTTTCTGGGACGGCCTTGATCGCCTCTTTCAAAGCCTCGTTGATTGCTGTGATCAGTTCGAGATCGTGTGCTTCCGACAAGCTATGAGCGTTACGGCGGCAGACGTTCGGGTTCGAATGCCCAAAGTCTTGCAGTCTGGAAAGCAATTCATCTCGCTTTTGCGCGGTTCGGATGTCGCTTCCCTTTACATTATTCCATTTCCGATAGGTGAACTCGTCCGCAACACTTCGTGGACGGCAGGCGAGCATCGACGCCTTTCGATGCTCCTATAGTTTGAGCCACTGCGACTTCAACGCGGACAGCAAGGACAGTCAGGGCGTAACGACGGCGGCGGGCATGCTTGCTGCCATCAAGGAGGACCTCAAGCACACGTCCTCAAGTCAGCCGCGGCTGCTGTTTCATGTCGTCGAGACGACCGCCAAGGCGCTGCCCGACGTATTGGATGGCTCGTCCACGCAGGACATGTATTCGTCGACTTTGCGCAGAGCGTATGAAGTTGGACAGCAACGGCATCTGATCCAAGTGGTGTTAGTCTATCCTCGCCGCTGCCTGGTTTTGTAGCTCGTCGTCTGTCGCACGCGCTGCTTCGTCGAGGTTGTAGGTGAGTGACACATCTAGCCAGCGTCCGGTCCGTACGGAAATAATTTCGAGCTGAGTAATATCGGACCTGCGATGCCGCTCCAACAATTCGCCGCGGTGTGCTACAACTTAAAGGTATATTTTGAAGGATTGCTGGCGGCTCCAAGTGTTGTCAATAACGTCGCGTGTGACAATGTCCTGCGCCGAATTTTTCCGACCAAAGGAGACTGTCCTTGCTTAGCCTTTCGAGACCAGGTCCGCACAGAGTCTGAGCAATGCTGCGGCTGAGCTTGAAGGAATTCGCCTGGATAGGAAGGGGTCTCATTGACGCGCCGGCAGAAGTTCAAAGTCAATAGAGCGGCCTGCCGAGCGGAGGAGACGGATTTGAGCGTTTCAACTCGTCTGCGGGAATTCTCGCAGCTGTTTGTTCTTCCAGTGATATTGATCCCCGCTTGGCTTGCGTTTGTTGCGGGTTTTTCCTTCGTCGGATTGTTGCCGTTGGGGGTATTGATCGTCTCGGCTATCTCCGTGTTTGCGATCCGCTCGGTCTGCCGAAGGCACAGCGGCAACGCGATTCTCGCCGAGGTCGGTTCGAAACTCACCACTTACTGCGTGGTCACCGGCGCCGTTTCGACATGTTTCCTGTTGCTGCAGATCGGATTCTACCTTTTCCTGACGGAGTTCTCACCGCGGCTGAGCACCGTTCTTGCTTGGTACAATAGCCTCGAGGCTGGACACATCATTGAACGCGTTGAATCCTTCGCTCTGAAGGCGCGCCTTGCGATCATACTCGTTCTTGGTTTCAACCTGCTCTTCTTCCCGCTTCTCTCCTCAAGGGTGGCTCGACTTTCGAAGATGGCATCGAAGGGCATAGACGTCGTCGGCGCCTTCTTCGTCGCGGTCCTGCTGTTCTCCTTCTACGGTTCTGCGCCTAGCGGCTTGAACGCCCTGCGGGTCGAACTTCGGTCAGCTCACGATGCTATCGACAATTCATACAAACGAGCCGTTGTCCGCGTGTCCATACAGTTCGCGAAGGTCATGCTGGATAGGGCGACCCAGCAGGACGACCATCTTTTCCGGACTTCGCCGCCGCCCGGGGATTGGGGTGGGCCGCGACCCGCAGGCGCTCCCGCGGGACCACGCCCGCCGGCCCCGCCTGCCGGTTCGGGTATCTGGGACGCCGAACTCAAGGCCAGGGTCCTGAATTCCGATGAGCGGCTGAACGAGCGCATAGCGGTAAGAACGGCCGTGAACGCAGCCAAGTTCGAGGGGCACGTTCAGTCGGGCGACATGCTGAACGTGCCGCCGGCGGCAAGTTCGTCCAAGTTGGCCGAGCTCGGATCCGCTCTTGAGGCACCTCGGGGGCGGCAACGCGGAATGGCCCCTCCAGAGGACGACCTCAAACGACCACGCGACGGCTCATCGCGGCAGCGTGCGATCCGAGAGTTGCTCTCGACTGCACTCGACGCCGCGAAGGTCCCCGAGGTCATCGAACCAGCAATATCGGAGCTAGTGAAAGAAACTGTCTCCGGCAAGGTGATCGACGAAATATTGAAGGCGATGAGCGACGATTTCCTGACTGACGGCATAAGAGCGGCCGCGGTCGAATTCGTCGACGACTTCCTCAAGGGGGTGGTGTCGTCGTCGGACGCCAGGTCCGAGCTCGTAAGAAGATCGTCGGCTTTGCTCGATACGAAATTGGGTGCGTCTTTGAAAAGTTCCCTGAGTCGGATCCAAGGATACGGATCGATGCTGTTTGACCGTTTCCAAAGTCTACGCGGAGGAAGGAGCGATCCGGTGATTTCCCCGCTGGAGGATGGCATGATCGCGGAGGCCAAGTCGAAGGCGTCCAGCCTTTCCGATGCCGGCGGAAGGAGCAGGATTGGCTCCGATCTCATCGAAAGGTCGAGGTTCGAAACCTCGAAGATCATCGATATTCTTTCGGTGCAAGCGAGGACCGACGATTTAGCCGCGAGGTCGCTGCTAAATGTCGGATCGAACATTTCGGATGTGGAATCCAAAGCCAGGCAGTTGGGCGAACTCGTAAGACTGGCGCAACACCATGGCTACAGGACGGAGGTCGGAGTTTGCATCGTGACAATCAGGGGCGTCGTCGTAGCAACGTTCATCTCAACTCGACAGGAGTGCGAGGGTGCGAGACGATAAACTCGCGCGAGACGTTCGCTCCCCTGGCGGCGTAGCTTCGACCGCACTGCCGGCGGCGTCGCCAAGGCCCCTTCCGCTTTCGCCTTGGTGGGCGGCTGGCCGATAGAACGGCGGTCAGACCGCAGAGTAGGTTGATTGTGGCTTCTGTCACAACCAAGGGTGCCTTAACTGCAGAAGGGCTGCCTGTCCACGCGACGAAAAGCCCTCTCTATTCAGTGTTCCATTCGTAAGGGTTGAAGTCCCATCGTTAATCAATTCACTTTCCATGCAGGATTGCCTTCGAGAGACTTTGACCTCTCAGCTCGTAAAATAGAAAATAAGAGAAGTTTCAGGGGCTTGATTGGATTGATCTTAAGCGTTTCTATTCGCATATCTATTCAAGCGCTGCTTTAGCGCTCGTCCGCCCTTCGAAATTGCCCTTAGGCCCAACTCCAATCAATTCAGCATTGTATTCAGGCCATGACCCTAAACGAGACAGATAAGGCCATCCTTGATGCCATCGAAACCGGAGCAAACACTGCCTCCGGAATTCTCGCTGCCCTGGAGCGGAACGGAATATCGATAAGCCAGCCAACCCTCTCCAGGCGCCTATCTGCCCTTCAGGCAGATCGATATGTGCTGGTCGAGGGGAAGGGGCGAAATACCCGATACAAGGCGGACAACTACAATCAATATTTCAGCATTCCGCCGGAGCGCCGAAAGGCCGTCAGCTACGACCGGTCCATCCTTGAGAACTATGTCCCAAATCAAACGCGCTGGTTGGACCCTGAAGTCTCGCAGCAACTCTTGGCCGCTGGCGGGGGAGTGAGAGCTGATGCGAGTACCTATTCGCGCGCTATCGTGCAAAAACTCCTTGTCGATCTGTCCTACGCTTCGTCCAGCCTGGAAGGAAACACCTACTCATACTTGGATACGCAGGTGCTCATCGAGTACGGCCAAGCCGCTGAAGGAAAGGCCGCCGATGAAACTCAGATGATCCTTAATCACAAGGAGGCGATTACCTATCTCGTCGACAACATCGGTGACATTGAATTGGATGTTCGTGAAATAAGAAACGTCCATTCTTTGCTTTCTCGTGGCCTTATCGATCCGGCGGCGCGCGGAACGGTGAGAAGGCGAATCGTTGGACTGGGCAACTCCGCTTACATGCCCTTGGCGATTCCGCAAATCCTCGAGGATCAACTCACCCTCATCGTGCAGAAGCAGGCTCTCATTGACGATCCCTTTGAGCGAAGCCTCTTTCTGATGGTGATGATTAGCTACCTCCAGTACTTCGAGGATGTGAACAAGCGCACCGGACGTGTCATCTGCAACGTACCGCTGCTCAAAGCAGGCTTGGCGCCCTTGTCATTTATGAATGTCGACAAAACCAAATACACTAAAGGCCTGCTCGCATTTTATGAACTGGGCCGCCACGACCTGATCGCTGAAGCGTATGCGGAGGGCTATGCCGCATCCGCGAGCCGTTACGATGCTTATGTCGGAAGAGACCGTGAAGAAGCGGAGTTGGAATTCAAGCGACGTGCCGAAATCTACGAAGCCGTCAAACAGTACGTCCTGAAATCGATCGAGCAAGGAGCCAGGCTAGACGCTCAAGAGTTTCTTTCCGCCCAGTTCGAAAAGGACGTAGGCAAGACAAAGCAGACCCTAATGCGCCGGACAAAAGACATCGTCGAAAGTCTAAACGAGGGAAATCACGTCGCCTACGGCATCGGGCGGAAGACATTCGACACCTACGATAAATTAGGTGCAGCCCGGAAATCCACGCCTTAAACCCCAGGATGACCTCTTGCAGGGCGCAAGCCGGATGTCTGAACTCCTCGATATCTGGGAATGTCATGGAGCGCGCGTTTATCCTCACGCCGGCGGTCGCTGAAATCCGCAAGACCACCCCGCGATGTCCGAAGAGACCGTGACGACAATCACGCGCCGGCACCACGTCTCGTTCGGCGAGCATCGAAACCTCGTCCGCGGCAATGGAATCGGCGTCCGGGCCATGCCAATGGAACGCTGCAAATATCTATGTGAATTTCCGGGACTGACGCGTGGCGTTCCCGGAACGCTCTGCTATTGATGAATTACGAGGTCTCCCCTCGCATACGCGCTGTCGTAACTGCGGCGTAAGAGCGAAAGTCTGATCAAGGATCGTGCGCGCCACGTTACTGCCTGAATACCTGGCGTGATTGGAAGGGAGACCTCGTGCCTGGCCCCGCGTCGTTCTTCGTCACTCCGATCCAGGTTCAGTTCCGAACGAGCTTACCAGCGAAGCCGAACTATTGAAGTTCCTTGCCGTATCGGCAGCCGAACTCAAGAAGATCTGGTGGTTTCGCAGCCGGATGTATTCGAGATTTCGAAAGGCAAAGGAAAGAAGCGCCTCATAAGCGCGCCGGACCATCGGCTGAAGATGCTACAGACCAAGATCGCGTCCTCGCTCGCGCCGTTGTACAGACCGAGGAATCCCGTTCACGGCTTTGTGGACAATCGTTCGGTCAAGACGAGCGCTACGGCGCATCTCCGGAGCAAGTTCATATTGAACTTGGATATCGAAGGCTTCTTTTCGGCCATTACGGAAGGACGTGTTTCCGGATTGATGAGCGCGCTCGGCATCGACGGTCGAGTCGCTGAGATATTGGCGCGGATCTGCTGCAACGAGGGTGTTCTGCCGCAAGGCGCACCTAGCAGTCCCATAATCTCCAACATGATCTGTTTCCGGATGGACAAGCAATTGCAGAGGATCGCCAAGGAGAGCCGCTGCATCTACACCCGGTACGCCGACGACGTCACGTTTTCCAGCTACCAGCCGTTGACCTTGTTGTTCGAAGGCCCTCCGCCGCCGGCCGGAAATTTCTCGCCCGATCTGCTCAAGGATGGGCTTCGCGGAGCATTCCGGTCCAACGGTTTCGCGATCAATCCACAGAAGGTCCACTACGCCGACAAGCATTCGCGGCGAACGGTGACCGGCTTGAAGATCAATGAAATCGTCAATGTCGACCGAATATTCGTTCGAAACATCCGGGCAGCATTATTCGTGGTCGAAAAGCAGGGCGCTGCGGTCGCTCAGAAGACCCTCAAGGACAAGTATGGTCGCGAAGCGGCCTTCGCGTCGCATCTTCGCGGCCGGATATCCTGGGTAGGGCACATCAAGGGACCTTCGGATCCGATTTTCCGCAGTCTGGCCTCGCGCTACAACAAGCTCTTCCCATCCGAGAAACTCGAAATTCTGCCCACGATTGTCGAGATCAGGGAGCGTGCGGTGTGGGTGGTCGAGCATTGGGGCGGTGACGCAACGGAAGGCAGCGTGCAGGGCACGGCCTTCTTCCTGAAGTCGGTGGGTCTCGTTACGGCATGGCACTGCGTGGACGGCGCGACCGAGATCGCGGTCTATCACCCCAGCAAGCCTTCGAATAAATTCAAGGTGACGGTTGCCAAAAATGACGCGCATCGCGATCTTGCCGTTCTCGCGCACGAAATACCTGCCACCGAGTACTACGAGTTCGATATATCGAAGCGCACATTCAAAGCTGGCGACAACACGACGGCGCTCGGATTTCCCGGCTTTGGCCCCGGCGACAAGATCAACGTCCGATCCGGATTGATAACGTCGTTGCCCATCAAGAGCGCCGTTCCGATGATCGAGGTCGCGCAAAAGCTCTCGCAGGGCATGTCCGGCGGTCCGCTGCTCGATGAGGACGGCGCGGTCGCCGGAATCAACTACAAAGGCGGACCGAGCGAGGCCAGAGATTTCGCCGTGCACGTCAAAGCGCTGACCGACTGGCTGAGCGTAGCGCAGCTAAGCCCCTGTGGTCTGTTGCGGACCTCTGCAGCCGGTCGAAGGCGTTACGTATCGCGAACGATAGGTTGACATCGACGAGTATCACCGCGTGTCGACGGCCGCTCATGTATTCGTCTTCCGGCAAGCACATCCTTTGCCGCGCGCGCGGGGCGATGCCGAAAACCGTCGCGTCGCCTTCCATAGGGATGGGGACGATCTGTGCCGCCGCCCAACGTCGGACTATGCGATAAAGGCATATACGGGGAGGCCTTGTCCGAAGCCGGTGAGTTCCTCTTGATCGCCATGCCGTGAAGCTATCGTTAAACGTTACGTGCAGGCCACCGAATGGAGCATGAGGCGCTTCCTTTGCGGATCCATCGCTTTGCGAAATCGGTGGAGGAGCCGGCCGTGCAGATATCGGACGTGGTCGCAGATTTGCTCGGAAAGTTCTTCGCGACAATTGTTGAGGATGACGCGGACGAGCTGCGTGACATCCGGAAATCTCTTTATGAGCCGTAACTACGCGGCCTCGCTTGCCTGAAGGGGTTGCTCGATCGCTCGAGGGCGACGCGGCCTTTGTTCATTGCGTACTGAGATTGGATGATCAGCGGAAGTTCTGACCGGTGTCTTGAGCGCTAGATCCGGGCCGGCGGTGTACGTCGACGTGCCCGGTGATACGGGCTTGCGATGTCCCGCTTTCAGGCCTGAATCCGCTATTCGGAAGCGCTGGGCGGTTTGGAACGATTTGAGCCACCTGGCGACGAGGGGTAATCTGGTGTGGGTATTGACTGGTGGCGCGCAACGTCTCGACTTGGGTTATTTGCCGTGGTCAGAAATGCCATCCAAGATCAGCTAGCACAAGGAATGGCTCGAGCCGCTGACGATCCCTGCCGTCTTAAATTCTCCGGTTCGGGCACCCGAGGGGCGCGATCATGTCGGAGCCGAAGGAGGTGCCGGCCCCCGACGGCGGCAAGCTCGGCGAACTCTGTAAGCACAGGAATTGGCGGTGAGGCGCGGGACGCATTAATTCCACGTATACGAGCCATCGATTGTGCGTATCGTACCAACCTTGTTTTTAGCCGTAGTCCAACAAATCGCTTTACGCAACTATCAGTTGTTACTATTTTGTCTTGGGCCGATTGAACGGGGATGGGTCGCGTGTCTTCGGGGGGACGAAGAAGGCCATCATTGTTTTTGCGGACGCGGCATACTCGCATGTCGTGGCACATACTTCCTGACTTTTGAAAACTCCTTTTCACGAGCCGTCGCGTCCTGAGCGATGGCGGAGCTAATACGAACGTAAAAGACGCATGCCGATCGATGCAGAACGCAGCGCGCACGTTTATGAGGCGTGCAAGCTCACAGACAACCTTTTCGTATTCAATCCATTTCTTCCGCAGCAGAACTTCTATTCCCAACAGCTACGAGCGCTTGCTCTGGCAGCGGAGATTTCCGATCGGCATCTCGCGCCGGGGCATCGAAGCGTGTGCATAGTCGGGGCTGGTGTGGCCGGGAGGACCATCGCTGCTGCCTTTCGCAGCCTGGGGGCCGGCGTCACTATCGTGGACAAGGAAAAGGTGGATTTCACCTCTTACCGTAATGCGATCCATCGGGAGCTCCATCCGAACATCATCTTCTGGCCGTTCCAGGAGCCGACACCCGCGACCGAACTGCCTTTCCTGAATTGGGCTCAAGCGCCGGTCACCGAAGTCGTCGACGCGATGATGAAGGAATGGGAAGAGAGCTTCGCAAAGCACGTCGCGTTCATCCACGCCGAAGTGGATGAGATCGAGCGCGCCGCGACGCCACTTACGATCAAGCTTGCCGACGCCCAGAAAACCGAGCTGAAGGCCGATGTCTGCGTGATCGCCACGGGCTTTGGGGCCGAAAGGCAGTTCGGCAATCTGCAGACCCCTGCCTACTGGTCTCCGTCATCGATCATCGAATCCGGCGACGAGGTCATGGTCAGCGGATCGGGCGACGGCGGTCTGATCGACGCGCTTTCTCCGATCCTCGGGAAGGACGTGACGAAAGCGGCGCACATTTTGGCGGCGCGATTGTCGAAGAAGCCGATGAAGACGGATGTAAGGGCGATCGAGGAAGAACGGCGCGCACGGGTCACGGCCGGGAACAAAGACAGCGAGGATCCTTGCCCATTCTATTCCACCGTACATCTTGAAGACGAAGATACGGAGGAGATCGAGCCTTTCATCAAAAGAGATCCGGTGCCGTCCGTCACGCTGCTGCACGAGAGCAAGAGTGCCTATTCCTTTTCGGCCGCGCCCATCAACAAGCTCCTCCTTTCCCATTTCAGCAATGGTCCGGCGCGGTGCGTGACGCATGTGAAAGGTAGCCTTAAGACCGTGGACAATCAGGCGACGATGGTCCCGGAGAACGGCACGCCCGAATGTATCGAGCCTCCGACGACGCGGTTCGCGAAAGTTATGGTGCGTCATGGCGCCCCACCGGCCGCGAAAGAGATCCTTGATGAGCCGGACCTGGTTCGTCTTGGGGAACTTTCCTTCGAGCATCTCGATGCGGCCATACTGCCCGGATACGACTCCTCGAAATATGCGTGGACCCGTAAGGGAGTAGGGAATGCCGCCATCAGCATGAAAGTGCTGGCGGATTCCCTCGAGCGTTCACTCGATCTGATATCCAGGGCCTACGATCTGGACTTCTCGAATATCCGCATGCTGCGAACCAACATCGAGGGCGAGCCGATCAAAGTAAATTTACCTACGGCTGATACCAGACGAGCCGAAAGGTTCGATCTATTCCCGTTGATGGTCGGACCTGTTCTGGTGGAGCTGGGCGAGCCCGACACGACGAGAGACATCGACTATGAAGACTGAGCTGAAAGGTCTCCGCGAACCGTCGAGTGTCAGCTCCAATGCCTTGCGGATAGGCACCCTGGTCAGGGTCAAGATCGACGGCAAGAAGGGCGCGAAGATGATGCTGTCGGCCCTGGTCCGAAAGGGGCCTGCCGTCTTTGCGCTGATGACGCCGCATTCCCGGGTGGGCAAGGTGGATTCTGGCCTTTGCGAACTGGTTCGCGGTCCCGGGCGGTCGAATGTCCGGGTCGGCCACTTCGTTCCGGTTGCCGACGTCCTGGGCGCCAAGTCGCCCCACGTCGGCTTCCAAGCGGTCCAGCTCGAGGCATCCCCGCTTTTCAACGATCCGGTCCAGTCGTCCGAAAAGATGGTTACCGTACGGGACTTCCGAAGCAACCTCTGGGATCGACCGAACTTCCGGGTTCGACGCGTCAACGCGGAAGAGGTTTCTCCAGCGTCCTCAGGCTCGCGTCGCAATCAGCAGTCCAGGGCCAAGAACAACAAGCTTGGTCGCTTGACCGGCGAATTGTTCAAGGTGCGGATCAAGGACGGCAAGGAAGCGGACCTTTGCCTGCCGTATTGCGGCCTAGCCACGTCGCGTGGTCGTCCATTCGCGAACAAGCAAAGCGTCGGCGCTCCGGTCATATCGAAATCTGGAGCTTTGTCCGGATTCATAGTCGGACGAAACAGCCGCGAGAATCTAATCCTTCCCGTCGAGGAATTGACGAAAGAGCAGTCGCTTTCGTTCGTCACCTTCGGAGAAGACTGGCCCATGGTGCGCATCGCGGCCGAGAAGAACCGCACGAAGTGATGCGGCCGCCGGGCGCCGCGCCTTAGTCGTCGAACAGCTCCGTCCGGCTGGCCTTCGGGTCTTTGGCCGCACGTCCGGGACCAAGCTATCGCCGGCCAGGCGCCCGAGGCACCAAAGATAAACTCCCGAGTCCGGCTTCCGGCCCGAGTCACGTTTGCGGGTGCACCACGAGACTGAGCCTTTGCCGTTGCGATGGAGCGGAACGGAGTTCTAGTCTTGACGCGTTGTTTAAGCGAACCAGTAGGTGCCCGGTGCCCGTAAGCCTTGAGGCATACATCGATTGATGATGATCCACGGTTAGAATCGAATATGGAGGAGAGTGGCGACGCTGCCGATTTCTTGCGTTCTGAACGAGTGAGTGAAGAAAAAGCGCGCAAGTTGGTGAATCCCAGGTGCGAAACATCGACACCATTGATTTAGTCATTTGTGTCGAAAATCTCTTGACCGTCCAGCAGATTGAATCGATAAATCGCTCCACTACTGCAGGTTAAGTTATCAATTCTCGACGCGCGTTACGATAATTTGTCAGTCGTCATTATTGCAGGCGCCCCTAATCTCCGGCGTCATGTTTTCGATGAGAACCGGTACGAGTGTTTTCGGAATTTAGGTCGATTTTGCTCGCTCGGGCTATCCCGTTAGGCAGTGTTCGGAGGTGGCGCGATGACTGTGCGCGAGCAGCTTTTTACATTGTTGCGCAATCTTCGGTGGATTGTTGTTCTGTCGGTGGCCATTTCAGTTTTGCTTTACCTGCCGGATCAGATTCAGGAGCTCTACCGGATCGCCGCTGACGACATTGGGTGGGTTACGGTCGGGGAGTTTATCGCCCTTGGCGTGATCGCGATAACGGTTTGGGCGTCCGCGTTTCAGCTTACCACCGCGACCCTTCCTCTGATCCCGCGCGCTACGGGCCGGCTGGCTCTCTATATAAAACTTGCGCCTGTTGTGCTTGGAGCGTTGCCGATCGTCGCTGCGGCCGCAGGTCAACTCGCCTCGCGCCCGGCTGAAAAGATCGGTGAGGTCGAGGAGGTCGGGAGTATCTTCCGCATTCAGGACCAGGCGCTCGCCTTCGAGCGGAACATGCTGCTCATCCTCGCCTTCGCCATGTTGGTCCTGCTCGCCTGCTTTGTCATGTTCGCCTGGCGGATGGGATCAAGAGATCGCTCGACTGAGCTCGCCAGCCGGGCCAACAACGCCTATTTCATCCGCTACAGATTTCTCGCGCTCACGATCGGCGCCATCGCCATGCTGACGGCGGGGTTCGTATTGCTTCCCGATCGCCTTGCGCAATTCGTCGGATCATTCGGCGTGATCGCTCTTTTTACGATGTGCGTGGTGGCTCTCACCACGCACTTTGCGCTACTGACGATCAGATTCAATTTCCCATTCATACCGGTTGTCTTTGGCGGCTTGTTCCTGGTTGCCTCCTTGTTTGGAAGTGACGACCATGGGCTGCGCACCGTAGCCCAAGCCGCTGGCAAGGCCGAAGAGAAGGCGCGCATTTCTGCAGTCGAAGCATTTCGCCAGTGGCTTCTGCAAAAATCGCGGGTGGCCGAGGCCAACCGGCTCGGAGAATCTCGTACTCATTGTGGCTGCCCAGGGTGGCGGTATCTACGCAGCCAACAACGCAGCGCGTTTTCTCGCCAGAATGCAGGATCTCTGTCCGGCATTTCGGCAGCATCTGTTTGCGATAAGCGGCGTCTCCGGCGGAAGCGTCGGTTCGGCAATCTTCGCGGCTGCGCTTCATGCTGACAATGCGCCACTTGATGCGATCGCTTCCGACGCAAAGACCTGCCCGAAAATCGCGGACTTTCTCGCAGGCGTTGGCCGCGCCGAGGATATCGATGCATCTGGACCGGTGGAACAACGCGTTGCAAGCGTCCTGGATACGGACTTTCTCTCGCCATTGGTTGCGGGCTTTCTATTTACCGATTTCACCCAGTTGTTTTCGCCGGTTGCGATTCCAAGTTTCGATCGCGCACGGTTTCTGGAATACACGCTGGAGAATGCGACAGACAGAATGCTCAAGACCCACAGGGGCATCAACGATCAATCCAATCTGCTAAAGGCCGAGTTTCAGTCGCATTGGACGCCAGGCAACAATATGCCGGCGCTATTGTTGAATACGACAGATGCCGGTAGCGGAAAGCGGGTCGTGATCTCGCCCTTCGATATCGATCCGCTACACTCCAAAGACAGAGACCTCTGTATTCTCGCAACGCTTGATCGCGCCGGGAGTGGGATCGGTCAAACCGTCGCAAGCCACTCCCTGCCGATTCGGCTGAGCACAGCGGCGTTTACGAGCGCGCGATTTCCGTGGGTGACACCGGCAGCAACGGTTCCCTTGCGAAATGACTGCATTACCGCCAATCCACAGGTACGCTTGGTGGACGGCGGATATGTCGAGAATTCCGGAATCGAGACCGCGCTTGATTTGATTGAGCGGCTCAACAGCATCAAGGGGACCTCTGACGCGCCAAAGTTCCGGATTTATCTGTTGTCGCTGGTGAGCGGTCAATTCGGAGATCACGGTTCCTTCATGTTCGGTGAACTCATGGAGCCAGTGCGCGCGCTTTTGAGCACGCGCACCTCTCGAACCTATGTGGCGCTTAATCACGCGACCAATATCGATCGCCGGCCGGAGAACGATGTAACGTCCAGCGTGCAACGCTTTCCAACGTTTGGCCGCACGGACATAACAGGCTTGTTCTACAGCCTGCCGCTTGGCTGGACGCTATCTCAGAAGACCGCAGACATCATCTCGCTGAGCAGCGGCCGCTTCTGGGATTGCGTGCCCAAGGATGATTTCGATCAATCCCGCGAGAGGCAAAGCAACGCTGATTGCTTGCAAGTGAAATTGTTTCATCTCTTGAACGGGTCTGTCGCGTCCGCATTTGAAACGCTCAAAGATGCAAAACTTGCCCAGGCGGCCTACGCCGACGAACTGGACAAGGAATATCGACCGACGCCAAAGATCAAACCGCAGCCGCTGCTTGCTTGTTATGAGAGCAAGTGGTTGCAGGAGCATGGCTATCAAAGATACCAGGACAAAGTTGCTGCGTACGAGCACCAGCTGGCGGTGTCACTCAAGAACGATTTGCCGGCTCCGCCATCCATGCCGCCATATCGAAAGAGCTATATGGCGTATTTTCAGGCCGAGCAGGTGAAAGCCTTGTTGCAGGAATGGGACCGCGTAGAGGAGACCGACCCGCGCATCCTGGCCTACATCCTCGGGTCAATCTCCTACGACAGTGCCGATTTTACACGCAGCAGCGAAAACTTCTCTTATAGCGCGGTCTTGCAACTCCCACGCAAATGGCGCGAGCGAATAGCCAAGAACAACGCTGACCTGGCGGCCGCGAGCAAGCCGCCGGTCGCCATGGACGCATTGCTTAACCATCCCAAGGAACTCGCGAACTTTGTTCTCGGCTACGAGGGTAACCCGTTCGCAAACCAGCCCGGAACGGATGACGGTTGGCTGTTTCGTCCGCGAGGAATGTACCAACTGGTCGGACGCGAGCAATATCAGGAAGCCCAGAACCACATGCTCCAGGTTGGAGACTTGGCGGGACTTGATCTCCTCACACTTCCCGACGCACTGCGAGATGCCAAGATCTCAGCCAAAGTTGCCTTCGCTCATTTCCGTCTCCATCCCTACCAAGACCGAACATTGTTCGAGTTGCTTAAGGATCCTTCGAAGGACTGGATCGCCGTGCGCTCGCTGCAAACGGACATGGATCATGGCCCGGCTGACGGTGAGCGTGTCAAAGCTCGAAGCGAGATGTTCCTTGGCTGCATTGAAGAGGCGTTACATCCGACTCAGCTCAAGACCTTGCAAGGCAAACTTTACGGTAGCGATTGAGAAGGCTGATCCACTGCTAGGGGGCCCTATGCGACGGAGCGAAGCTAGAAAGCTGCGCTTTCTTCATCTGACATTGGAAACGTTGAGTTTTAGAGGAGAATTGCCGAAGATGGCAAAAGGTGAAAGATGCCGGTCGAAGCTTCGTCGACTGTTTGAAGGGCTGTCTGTCGCCGGGCTGATGTTTGCCGTTGCTTCGGGAGCCGCAGCAGGCCAGGCTCAGACGGCATCGAAGCCGCTTTCAGCCAACGACGTATCTATCCTGTTTCCTGCACCCAGATCGCCGGCTGACCTCGTCAATCTGATCGCGGTGTCCGATCTTGTCGGTCCAGCGACGGCTCCGCAGCGGCTTTTTTCGGATGAGGATTTCGCGCGCTTTGTCGCAAACGCCGAAAATCCCGAACGCCCAGGCGCGCCGGACGCCGGCACGCGCCGCATTGCCCTGCCCAATGTCGTGAAAAAGATTGATGCCTGGTTTGTCGCCGGCATCCGAATCGATCCGGGAGCACCGGGATTATCTGCAGACGTCATCGCCCAGTTTGGCCGGCAGCCGCAAATCCGCCTGATCATTCAGCCCGTGACCAATGGACCCGACGGATTTAAGGTCCATGACACGGCAGGCCACCTCATCTTCAGCTTCAACCTCGATCCCGATCCGCCCCTCGATGGCTGTGCGCCATTCCCGCGATTCAAGCCCGATGACGAGGCCTTCAAGGCAATCGTTCGCGACGTTGCGTCTTTGCGTGACCAACTTGCTGCAGGAAAGTTCGGCAATGTCAAAGTCTCGACTGCAGGTAGCATGAACGTGCATCCAGGCCTTGTCGGGGCGTCCGCGAAGCCGTTTCGTGATGCGGTGAAAGCCCTGCTGGAACAGCATCTCTCGCCGCAGCGCCTCAACACCATGGCTATCATGGGTATTTCACCGCCCGAACCCTGGGTGTTTGTCTCGATGCTTAGGGTTCCACAGGCCGGGTTGATAGCGGTGCCTGGTCCGACGCTCGATGGCCTGCATGCCGCACAGATGTTCAGCATCCTCAGTGGCACACACGTCGTCCCGCGGCCTGTCACGAACAACCAAAATCCAATGACATGTCGCCACGCAGCGCTGCAGACACCGCCCCTGCCGCCCGCCAATCGTAAGGGCGTTTCGACGGCCGATTTTATCGATGCCAACGTCGCCAATAACCGCGTACTCGAGATCGTCAATATCATTGCGGATCCGAAGAAGAGCCATTTCTTCAATACCGACTGCGTAAGCTGTCACACTGAGACGGCGCAGCCACTCGCCAGGAAAGTACAGAATTTTGCTGTGCCAGGCGTGAACCCAGCGGTGCTGCCGAAGGAAAACTGGAATGTTCGCAATTTCGGGTGGTTTCCGTCGTTTTTGCATGGTGGCGCGGCGGCCGCGACCATAACCCGGCGTGCCGCAGCAGAGACGGCTGACGTGGTCGCCTTCATCAATAGCCAGTTGCTGAACAAGTAGTCAGCGCCATTTCGGCCGGTGCGCTCGCGCGGCAGAAGGCGCGACTTGAGATAGAGATATGGAGGGGTACTATGGGGGCGCGTTCTTTCCGCTCTTGGGTCGCTGGGCTGGTGAGGCGGTGGCCTCATGTCATCGCTCTACTAGTTGTGATCGTGTTGGTCGCGGTGGCGTCAGTAGGCATGGCGTATTTCGTGCCGGAGAAGCTCCGCGATGCGGCTCTCAAGATCAAGAACGACGCAAATCTGGTTGCTCAGCTGCTGCCTGCTACACTGCCCGCGCCGTCAAAGATCGAAAGCGCGTATTGGCTGCCGCAGAATTGGACTTCACGGCAGCGCTACTGGTTTCACCATACATCGCAGGGCACGGCGACCATTCCGATCCCGTATCGATGGTTCCTGGCCCTGGAACGTCCCGAGTTGTCGATCCATTACACGAGCCTCAGAGGCTGACCGGAAATTAAAGTTGGGTGATTTCAGCAGGTTGTGATTCTTCGAGGTGTTCGAAGCCATCGGAGAAGCAGATGACCTGGACCGAAATCACCCGCTGTCAGCATGACAGACGAGCGCTGCGCTATGCAAGCGATTGTACGGATGCGGAATGGGCCTTGATCGAGCTGTTGATGCCAGGGCGGAGCAAGGTGGGTCGACCGCGCAAGACCTGCATGCGATCGGTATGGGATGCGATCCAGTACATTGCGACGACGGGATGCCAATGGGCGCTTTTGCCGAAGGATTTTCCTCCCTTTACGACGGTCCAGTACTATTTTTATGGCCTGCGCGACAGCGGGGTGTTGGACTTGATCAATGACGCCTTGGTTGAAATCGCGCGCAGGCTTGCTGGACGGGAGCCGCAACCAACGGCGGCGATCATCGACAGTCAATCGGTCAAGACGACCGAGAGCGGTGGGCCGCGCGGCTTTGATGCGGGCAAGAAGATCAAAGGTCGCAAGCGTCATATCGTCACCGACACACAAGGAAATTTGCTGAGCGCCATCGTGCACCCGGCCAATGTTCAGGATCGGGACGGTGCGCCGACCGTCGTCACTTTGGCGTGTGCGAGCTACCCGACTATTGCGCACTTGTTTGCTGACGGCGGCTACGCCGGCGAAAAGCTTGAGAACGCGCTCCGGAGAATCGACGGGCCCACTATTCAAATTGTCAAACGCCCGGATGAGGCAAAAGGCTTCGTTGTTGTTGCCCGACGCTGGGTCGTCGAACGAACGTTGGCATGGCTTAACCGCTGCCGACGTCTTGCCAAGGATTGGGAGGCCTCCGTCACCTCGGCTGAAGCATGGCTCCTTATTGCGTCAACTCGACAACTGGTCCGCCGCATCGCCAGATCGGCCAACGTCAAGTCATGAATTTTGAGTCAGACTCTAACGGACGACGACTATCTGCGACGTCTTGGTTTCATCTCAAGTCCGAGCTCAAAGGACTTTGCCCGGAAGGCGCCCGCCTACGGCTATCACGATGATGCGTCAAAGGACGGGAGCTCAACTTGGACGCCGAGCACGCCTGACAATCCAGAGGGTTTGCCTGTCGGCTTTGCAATCCTGAGGGGGGGCATCGATCCGACGACGGGAGCCATCTATGAAGATCAGATCGGGCTGACCTGCGCCGCCTGTCATACCGGTCATGTCGAGTACAAGAATGTCAGTATCCGCTACGATGGTGGACCGGCGATGGTCAATCTCGGCGAGGTCGAACGGGTCATCGGGCTGTCGATCGGCTACACGTTGATCTTGCCGTGGCGCTTCGAACGCTTCGCCAGCCGCCTTGAAAAGATCGAAGGTCGAAGCATCGACCACAAGAAGCTTCGAAGCGACCTGGAACTCGCACTTCAGAAGATCAAGAAGCAAAAAACCGCAAGCGACAACCTTTTGACGGGGCAAGGCGTCAGCAATCTCGACGAGGGTTTTGGCCGCCTGGACGCGTTGAACCGGATCGGCAACCAGGTTTTCTATACCAATTTCCTCGATCCCGTGACCGGAGAACTCCCCGATCCTCTCCTCAAGGGCAACTTCGCGCGCAATGACGCCCCGGTGAGCTTTCCGCCCATCTGGGACACGCCGTACTTCCTTTGGGCGCAGTATGACGCCTCTGTTCTCAACGAGCTTGTTCGCAATTCCGGCGAGGCGCTCGGCGTCAGCGCGAAAATCAATATGAGGGCGTCCGCGCCCGGGCGGCCGCTTTTTGAATCGTCCATCCATCTGTCGGACATCGCGCGCTTCGAGGAGCTCTTGCGTGGAACCGATCCCTTTTCGTCAGGCGAGGCAAGCGGCAGAAAATTCAGCGGGCTTGTCGCGCCGCGATGGAAGGACGCGCAGGAAAGATTCCGAGGCGATCCGGCCTGGACCATTGACGAAACCCTCGTGGAAAAAGGTCGCGATCTCTATCGCTCGCATTGCTTTGAATGCCACCGAGGACCGGTCAATGATGGCGCATTCGACGCAAAGTGGCCGGAAGATTCGTTTTGGAAGGCGGAGAATCCGGATCGCTCTGCCAAGGGCGAGAAGAACTGGGTCGAGATCGGTGGACGCCACTATTTCAATGTCGTTCAGCTGCCAGTGAACGCAATCGGCACCGATCGTCAGCAATCCAATGTCCTAACGACGCGGCGGGTTCACTTACCCCAGTCGCTCGCTCTCAATCCAGTCGACGATCTGAACAAGGCCTGGGGCTGCGGTCTTCCAGCCGACCGGTCGGCAGATCCGCTATTTGTGCTCGCACTGATGGACGTGGTTGGCAAGACGATCGATCAATGGAACCTGGCGAACGACTCTTCCGAAAAAGCCAAGCAGCAGATGTGGGGGCCGCGGAAGAACTGTCAAAACCAACGGGTATATGTCGGAGCGCGGGCGAGCCGTAACGGCAAGGAGGAAGATCTCCTTGCTCTTGAACCGCAATACCGGGCACGTCCGCTCGACGGTGTTTGGGCAACGGCCCCGTATCTGCACAACGGATCGGTGCCGACGCTGAAGGACATGTTATTGCCTCAAGGCCAGCGGCCGAGCTCATTCTGCGTCGGTGGCCGCAAGTTCGATCCTGTTAACGTCGGGCTTGTTACGAAACTGCGAGCGAATGACGCCTGCGCCGCCGGCCTGACAGACTTCAACGTGTCGCTGCTTGGGAACAGCAATCGCGGGCATTCTTTTGAGGGCAAGAAAGCCGATATAACGAAGCTGCCGCCCGGGATCATCGGTCCGGAATTGACCGACGCCGAACGGCGGGCACTGCTTGAGTATTTGAAGACGCTGTAGGGAATCTTTGGTCTGGACACTAAGGCGTGTAATCAGGATACAGGGCAGGCCGAAGTTTGGGAGGAATACTCTCGACGTGGACTCATGCATGTATTGAGGATCTCACTCAGTGTCCCGCAAGGGAACTGCTGAACTTCATTCTGCAGATCAGATAACGGCGCCGGCTCCGATTGGATCGCCAGGAAAGTCCGCAAGGGGCTTGGCTTGACCGTTCAATCAAGGAAGGCTGGCCTGTGGCCGCCGGGCGTAGAGCCTTGATGCTTCTTCCGTGCGGCTAACGCGGCAAGTGCTTCAGCTTAGCGCAGAATGCGCTGACATGTAACGTGAACTGATCGCGCACGCCGAGCATTTGCGCATGGAGAAAGCTTTAGGGGCTCACGACGTAGTATAGCTGGACGATAACGTGCTGCGAGCGGACATCTTAAATCGCGAAGACCTGCTTGGTACCAGGAGGAGACCCTGTTAGCCTGTCGAACAACTTCTCCGAAATGCCGGCAGCCCTGCTAGAGACATCAGCGGGTGATGACACGCGGCGTTGTCTGCTGTATGATCGCGCAACCTTAAGTGAGTTGGAAAGCCACCTCTTTCGCGGTTCACATCGCCGGCTGATAATGTTCGTGTCGTGAAAGTCGCGCTTGCAGCGTAGTCATTGCGCCGCTCCAGTGAAGGCCGTGTATGCTCGACTCCGAAACAACTGCCCGTCTCCGTCGAGTTCTGGATGAGGTTTGCAAAGGGCTGTCTCCTCACGAGACCGGCACTCGAACGCACGTCGCTTCCAAAATTCTGGAAGCCGCCACTCGAGGCGAGAAGTCCGTCGAAGTTCTCCGGCAAGTCGGACAGAACGCGTTGATCAGCGTCCCGACAATGTGGGTTCAGCAAGGGTCTCCCCGGTATTCGGCCGAAAGTGGCGGCGCCGCCGAACCTGCCGGCTCCGCCAAACAGGATTAAGCACGTCGATCCGGATCCATCGGCAACGTGCCTGGAAACTGGAAGCATTCAGCGAGCGCGCCGTTATGGACGCGAATCCGAAACAGCTGAGCTTGCGGCGAAATGGCGTGGCATCCCCGTAAGGGGAGTCATAACGCTACAACATGCCGGCCTCCTGAAACGGCACGGCGTACATCGGCAATTGACCAGTCAAGCCCGCGAAGAGCGTGGGCGGCTTGCAAGCAGATAGACGACCAGCTCCAGTGCGAGCATGACTATTTTGGCCCGATTGAGATAGCACGGATGCACGCCAGGAGGCTCAAAAGCGACAAGATCTGCCCTGACGATCGGATCGATATCAATGCGGTCGCAAACTGTCACATCGACCGAAATCGGGATCTTGGCACTCACTGCGCCAGCGCTGTGGTGGCTCGAAACCAAATTACGCGGATTTCCGGACACCTGGTGCGCGGCGGCGATCAGGGTGAGACTCCGTATTGCCTCACATATTGATGCTCCCGGGTGCGATCGGTCGCCTCATTTATTTTGCTCCTGGCTTGGGTTGAGGAGGAGGCCGGGTGCGGAGATGGCCGGGGTTTCGGAGCGCCCGGCCTCCTCCGCTGGCACCTCGCACGTCATTGGGGTGTTGTGACCTCATACCCTGGCAGCAGTTTTTCGCTAGGAGCGAACAGCAGCGCATTCGCTTGCTCGCTGCGCCAGGATTTCAGCCGACGTTGAAGGGTTCGAAGAAGCTTGTTCGGATAGACTCCAGGATATTCCACCTGCAAGCGCGAGAGGAGTTCGCTGCCAGTTCGCCAGGGCTCGGCTTCAAACCATTTTCGCAAATCTGGCGTTGCCCGGAGGAGCGGGTCGGGACGACGTCGGCCTCTTTTCGCCTTCACGATTGGCCGATCCGTCGGTCGCATGGGTCCATCCTTCCAGGCCGTGCGCAGGCTTGCCAGGAAGCGATCGATCGATTGCGATGCCGCCGCAGGATGGGTGATTGGTTGGATATCCGCGAGAGCCGCGAGGCGCTCCTGCGCGTCGCGGATGTCGCGCAACAACGCGACCGGATCGAGAGCGGCATAGATTTCTTTGAGATGCTGGCGGACCGCATCAGGCGTGCGGAGTCCGCGGTCAGGCGCTGGTGAGGTGTTGCCGGCGCGCTGTATGTCTTGCGCACACGAGCACCGTCGCGTTGCTTGGCTATCAGTTTGAAGGAGGGTTGGAAGAAGTTTACGAACAGCCGCGCTGATCGATAGAGTTCGGCCAGCAGCTCGGCCGCTTCCAGGCCTTCGAACCGACGATAGCCAACCATCCTGCGCACGACGCGCCGTTCTTCTGCTCGACGAACGCCTGGTCATTCTTCCGGTAGGGACGGCAACGCGTGAAGACAATGTTGCCCGCCTCGCAGTAGGCTTTCAGCGTCTCGTTCATGAACACGGTATCATTGTCGGTATCGAGGCCGAGCAGCGCAAAAGGCAAATGTTTGCGCAATTCCGTCAGCACCGTGCTCAACAGCATCTGTTCGCGCACGATCAGAGGAGCGCACTCTGTCCAGCCGGTAGCAATGTCCGTGAGCACCAGGGTCTGGATGAAGCTGCCGCGCGCAGATGGACCGCTATGCGCTACAAGGTCAGCCTCGACGAACCCCGGCGCAGGATCATTCCAATCTGCCGACGTCCGTATTGGAACACTGCGACGCAGGGAATGCGCTGTGTGCCGTCGGCACTTGCGACCTAATTGTTCTCGGACCCGCACCAATGCGCGATCGATCGTCGCAGCGCTCATCGCCAAAAGTTTGTCGCGGATCTCAGGGGCAAGGTCGAGGTGGCCGTGCCGTTCCATCGCCTCAATCAGCGCAGGCATTAACGCCTTCAACCGCTTCCCGCAGATCCGGTCTGACGCTTCCCAAAGGAGCAAGAGCGCGTTGTGTTCTGCCTCATTATAGATCCGACGTCGCGCCCGTCGGCCTGGGCATACGTCTTCCTGGCCTCGAAGTAGACGCATCGCATGCTGGCGATGGAATCCGGTGATGTCGACGAACTCGTCCAATATCCGCACTTTCTTGGCGCGATCCGAACGTCGATAGCGCACGCCTGCCGCCGCCGCCAGTTCCTTCCGCGTTGCCATGCTCAGCAACACCCCATCTGCGCCCCCGCTCGTTCCCGATCCAGGGGAGCAATTTACGTGAGGCAACGGCTCAGCATCCGGTAACAATTAAGGCGAGGCAATGCGCGCTCTCATCCTGATTGTCGCGCTATAACCTGGCGAAAAATGCTCCACCGTCGTCGCAGCCATCCACGAATGGGCGCCACTCAATTTTATGAGGGACTTTACGAACGCTCTCGAACGAATTGTGTTTCGACGCCTGCTATTCTGCTTAGCGAGGTGGTTTCATTATGCTCCCCATGAGAAGGGCTCATCGCCTGGCGCGGTTACGAGATCAGGGCCTGTGCGACGAGGAGGGGCGGGACAAGCACTGCGCGGTGCTTACAAGCGCCTTCGTCCGCACATGTAAGCTTGTCGTTCTGCCTTGTGACGAACCCTCGTCTGTTAGGGGACTCTGTTGTGCGTGACGCATCTTGCGCCATAGCTCAGCCGTCTGGGCCGCGTTGTTGCGCCGCGGGTGCATTCTTTCCTCATCTTCTCGGAAAACATGCATCCATTTCACATGTGTGACATGCTCACGCGCGCTGCAGTTTTAGATCGAGAGAAGGCGACACGTCGATTAAGAATAACGGGTCCTAGCTTGTGATCCTATCTGGCTTTCTTGAGCATTCGAACCTGCCAATGGGGCGGAGAGGACAAAAAGAGCGCAGCCAATTCGCGGTTTTCAATCCTGACTGACCCAGCGCTGCATTGTTTTGGTCCCACTCGATAAAGTCGGAGAGCTCGGCCGCACATTCGCTCCACACGGCGAGAATTGGACGACGCTGAGTCTCGTCAGGTGAAGGACCAGTTCCGTCCCAGCTTAACCGTGATCCCGAAGCGAATACCGCGGCGAGTCCGGTTTGACGCTCGTTGGGGCACACGGTGTTCCTGCGTAGCCTTATCGTTCTAGCCCCAGCGGTAATCCGCGGCGAAGCCATTCGGATAGAGCGTAACCGGCATGAGCCCGCCACCTGGGCATCGCGCGACTGAACTGCGATAGATCCTGGCATGAACTGTTTTTTGGAGGTGGGCTATGGCAGATGCCATGCATGAAGCCATGCTTGATGCCAGGCAGGAAGGCGGCTCCTATCGTCGGATCGAGGTGATCACGGGGCAGCGTCGGCGACGGCAGTGGACGGCGGAGGAGAAGGCTCGGATCGTGGCGGAGAGCTTCGAGGAAGGGGTCAATATTTCCGAGGTCGCCCGGCGCCATGGCGTTGTCCGTGGGCTGCTGACGGTGTGGCGGCGCAAGTTCGCGACGGCAGCGAGCTTTCGGGCGCCAGGCTTCGTGCCGGTCCGGATCACTTCCGAGAGCGGTCCGGCGACGGCAGACGAGCCGGACCGGCTGGCGTCTGCGCATGAAGTGCCGCCGCAGATGACGCCGCCCCCAGGCAAGCCTGGCGGGATGATCGAGATCGAGGTGAGAGGGGCATGTATCCGGGTCGAGCCCGGAGTTGAGTTGGCGACACTTTCGACGGTGTTATCGGCGCTTTGGAGCGTTCGTTGATTGCATTACGGTCTGACCTCAAGGTGGTGCTGGCAGCACAGCCGGTCGACTTTCGCAAATCGGTGCACACGCTGTCGGCGCTGGTGAGCGAAGCATTGCGCGCAAACCCATATTGCGGCGACGTCTTCGTGTTCCGCAGCAAACGCGCGGACCGAGTGAAGCTTTTGGCGTGGGACGGCAGCGGCATGGTGCTGGTGACGAAGTGGTTGCACCAGGGACACTTCACCTGGCCGCCGGTCCGCGACGGCGTCGTGTATCTGAGTGCCACACAACTCGCGATGCTGCTCGACGGCCTTCAGTGGACGCGTGTTTCACCTGAGCCTGTGAAGCGGCCGACCGTTGTCGGCTGAGAAGCGAAGATTTTGCTGGAGCCTATGATGCGTGGATGTATCGTTCGATCATGGCGATTCGCTCCGAAGCTCTTCCGACCGACGCAGCGGCTCTGACCGACGCAGCGGCTCTGACCGAGATGGTGCTCGCGCTTGATGCCGAGAACGAGAAGCTGCGTGTGGCGATGCAGACGCTGAAGGAGATGATCTTCGGCAAGCGCTCGGAGCGGTTGGCGGCGATCGTGGACGAACAGCTCGCGCTCGAACTGGATGATCTCGCGACCGGCGTCACACCGCCTGCGCCGGCCAATGACCATGTGCCTGCGACGAAGCCGGCTGGCAAGCCGCGCAAGAAGGCAAGGCGCAACATCGGCGCGCTGCCTACGCATTTGCCGCGCTGCGAGCAGGTGCTCGAGCCGGACGCGACGGCGTGCCCGTGCTGCCAGGGCGTTCTGCACCGGATCGGCGAAGACATCAGCGAAGTGCTGGACGTCATCCCGGCGATCCTGCGGGTACTGCGTACGATCCGCCCCAAATACGCCTGCCGCGGCTGCACCGACGGCGTGGTCCAGGCCAAGGTGCTGCCGCGCCTGATCGAGGGTGGCATGGCATCGACGGCACTCGTGGCGCACGTGGTGGTCTCGAAGTTCGCCTGGTATCTGCCGCTGTACCGCCAGGTGCAGATCGTGGCCGGCCAGGGCATTCATCTCGACCGCGCGACGCTCGCCGGCTGGGTGAAGCGTGCAGCATGGTGGCTCAAAAGCCTTTATGAGCTCCAACTGCGGACGATCCAGGCTTCGCCGCGGCTGTTCTGCGATGAGACGCCGATGCCGGTGCTCGATCCCGGACGACATCGCACCCGTATCTGCCAGTTCTGGGCGCATGCGATGGATGATCGCCCATGGGGCGGCCCATCCCCGCCGGCGGTTGCCTACGTATTTGCCGATGGCCGCGGCACCAAAGAGATCGCCGGGCAGCTGACCGGCTTCTCGGGCATCCTGCAGGTGGATGGCTATGCCGCCTACAAGGCGCTTGCCCGCGGTCATGGCGGCGTGATCCAGCTGGCTTTTTGTCTCGCCCATGCCCGACGCAAATTCGTCGAGGTGTACAAGACAATGCAGTCGCCGTTCGCCCGCGAGGTGATCGAGCGCCTGCAGGTGGTCTACGCCATCGAGGCCGAGATCCGCGGCTCGAGTGCCGAACAACGGCTTGCCGTCCGCCGCACCAGGACCGCTCCGTTGATGGAGGAGCTGAAGGCGCGGCTGGCCTCGATGCTCGACCAGCTGTTCTCCCAGTCGAAGCTGACGGAGGCCATCAACTATACGCTCAATCATTGGGACGGACTGACGCTGTTTCTTCGCGACGGCCGCGTCGAGGTCGACAGCAACACCGTCGAGCGTTCGATGCGCCCGATTGCAATGGGAAGGCGGAACTCATTGTTCAGCGGCAGCGAGGGCGGCGCCGAGAGCTGGGCAATTCTTTCATCCCTGGTCAATACGGCAAAGCTCCACGAAGTCGATCCGCAGACCTATCTGGTCGATGTGCTGGAGCGCATCGTCTCCGGTCAGACCAGGAGCCACCAGTTGCACGAACTTCTCGCCTGGAACTGGAAGGCGGCCCGCGAGCTCAGCGCACAGGCCGCTGCATGAGCCGGCGGCGCCGTTCGTCTTCGTCCTCTTCACCATCGATGGCGGCAGCCGCGATGCCGCTCGACGAACTCGAGCATTGGCTGCAGGCTCGCGCCGAGCAGAATCCCGTCGCTACAAGTCTTGCCGTGCTCGACGGCTACGTCGCCGCGATCGTGGCCGGACCGGTGTCGATCGGGCCCGCCGGACTGGATCTGCCCGCTACTCGCCATCGGCGCCGACGCATTCAACCACGGCGGCACGCCGGAGTTCGCCGCGATTTCGGCCGTCGCGCTGCGCCACAACGACATCAGCAACGTTCTTTCCACCGCTCCACATCGGTTCGCACCGACCCATGCCCGCAAGCCGAATGGCGACGTTGATGCGCGGCCGTGGTGCCTGGGATTCCATGCCGCCATGCGGCTGAGACTATCGGCCTGGGCCCCGCTGCTCGACATCCGCAACATAAACCACGGCTTGCTCCTGCCCATCCTGCTGCATTGCGTCGACGATCAAGGCCGTCCACTGCTTGGACCGCCAAGGAAAGGCCGCGAGACCGAGGAGTTCCTGCGCAACGCCCACGCCGACATCCCAGCCGTCGTCGAGGCCATGCGCCAGTATTGGATGCCGACACGCTACGCTCGCGCGCGCTGATCACCGCCGACGTGGATGCTCATTCCGGTTACGATAGAGCTAAGGCGTAAGTCACGGCCGGTCTGCCCAAGCCTCGGTCGAGCAACGCAGATTGCAAATGGTGGGATTGAGCCCGTTGTTAAACCGCGATGGCGGTTGCACCGTTCGAGTTTCGCGCACCTTGGGCAAAGAGCTTGACCTGACAAGCTGGTGAAAAGCGCGTGTTTTGAACAATTCAAAGCGGTGAACAATGGCTTGTATACTCGCCCAAGCTGTCCTATAGATATATGCAATGTGAGGTCGTGAGTGCCTTGGCGAGTGCAGAGCCAAATAGTTGCGGTTCGTTCATTCGTCATGCAGCCGCATGAGGATCGCTTGGGTGGGCTTATCACACCATCATGAAAGATCTTCCATGGCCACGTTTGGCGGTGAGCAAGGGTTGCTCAAGATCAGTAAAGAAAGCTGGTTTCGTTTCATGGACTGGACATGGATTGGCTTTATGATCTGCGGTGTTAAAGCCAGGTCGATGATCAATCGGAAAATCGATCCGATGGCGTTGATATGTTCTTCGATCGAATCCGCACTGGATGCCTCCGCGCGCTCAAGAAGTCAGACCATAAGATGATGGTGCATATCCGAAATCCTGCTTGGCTCGTTGGGCGGCGTGGATCAGGCAATTCGGATGCGAGCCATCAAGATGGCTCGTCACGTTGCTCGTCCGGCATCATCACCAATCGGGGGCTTTGTTTTCGACATCCACAGAGAGAGGCGCCGTCATGAGTAGCACAATGATTGTTGATAACGTCATTCCGCGAGCAGACATCGTCAGGCATGCGGACCGGCTTGGCGCCGAGATCAAGAACATTGTGCTATCGGACGGTTTGTCAGACGAGGTCGTCACCGTCATTAAGCAGCTTCTGCTCGAGCATAAGGTCATCTTCTTCCGTAATCAGGGGCATCTCGATGATGCCGAGCAACAGCGTTTTGCTTTCCGGCTTGGCTCGCTGATACCGCATCCTAGAATGGTGAACACAAGGGGAGGCTCGACGATCCGGGAAACGCTCGCTGATCGCGCCTGCCGCCACCTCGACCAGATGAACGACGACGATGTCTTCAATGCCGGCCACCCGAAAATCTCAGTGCTGCGAGGTGCAGCGATCCCGCCTTTTGGCGGTGACATCGCCTGGTCGAGCACTGCGGCGGCTTATCTTGACCTTCCGGAGGCTCTGCGGATGCTTGCCGATAGCCTCTGGGCTGTGCGCTGCGCCGCATTCGACTACACTATGGCGGAAGGCGGCACGCAAACCGACAACAGGGCGCTGGACGACGTATTCACCGGAACGATCTACGAAACGACACATCCGATCGTTCGCGTTCATCCCGAGACCGGCGAACGCATGCTCGCGCTTGGTCGTTCCGTGCAGAGCTTTGTCGGCCTGCAGCGCTATCCCAGCCAAAGATTGTTCGAACTCCTGCAATCCTACCTCACTGCGCCGGAGAACACTCTGTGCTGGAACTGGAAATCAAGCGACGTTGCAATCTGGGACAATCGCGCGACCGAGCGGTATCCCATCAATGAAATCGGCAATCCTCATTGGGCCATCGACCGGCTTACGGTTGACGCGGGCTTACCGCACACAAGAAGGCTGAAATCACGGGCCGCTGAGGCTGCCTAGCAAAGGCGGTAGGTCGGATTTCGTAAAGACCCTCGCAGTTCAAGGCCAAATGGGCCCATCTGGTGTCGGTCAGTAGCGAACCTTTCAGGTTTGTTGCAATCCTGCCAGAATTGCGCGGTCGGCGCGGGCGATCTGGTTGCTTAGATTACCGAGAAGGCGCGAGCAGCTCCGCCATTCTCGTGTCAGAGAACGCCGCACAGTGCGAGCCGACTGTTCCGAGGCTATCTGTGCTGGGCAGTGAAAAGATGGAGCGGTCGAGCCTGGCGGCGGCGCGAGGCGCTTCCCAAAAGCGCCCTGGCACACTGAAGAACCTCATGAATGTGGGGCCCGCAAGAACCGTGCTCTGATCATCGATGAGCGCGTCTCAAAAAGTGTCCTTCGCAATCGGGGATGGGTTCACCTCACCTGGCGGCGATCGTGTTTGTACGCGCAGCAAAGCTTGCGCGCGCTTGTCGCATACCTTCGGCGTGCTGCGCGGTCAACTAATGGCAACGATTTAGCTCCGCCACCGCGCCGCGATCCTCGGCGCGCCGGTATCTGGCGGCTAGGAGAGTGCCTCTCTCAACTCTCCAGTCTGGTAGTCCTCATCACACCAGATAGGTATGCCACGACATCGAAGTGCGCCCTTACTACCTCTTTCAAGCGAGGTCGGTGAAGGGCGCATCCCATTTCCAGGTTGCGCTCCGACGGGGAATAGAGATTGCGCGCAGTGTCAACCAGCGCCTTAGTGGCATCGAGAAGACGTTCAAATACATCATGTCTCATTACACAGGAAGTATCGAAATACTGCGTTTGGGAGACGACGGCCGCGTGTACATGCAATACCACCAAAGCAAAGTTCCCAAGAAGATCGCGCAGATCGTTTCGCGGCCTTACGTCGAGGCTGCCCGTTGGTTGGACGATTTGCCAAAACACTGATATCTAACACCGTGCAATGCTGATTACAAACTCGCGCGATTGCAGCGCGCCGGCGGCGGTCATCGGAGCGGCGATGCCCCAGGCGAACCTCGGTCGCGCAGTGCAGGGCGAGCCACCTCACTACTCGAAGAGACTTAACATGAGAGTCTGACTCAAAATTCATGACTTGACGTTGGCCGATCTGGCGATGCGGCGGACCAGTTGTCGAGTTGACGCAATAAGGAGCCATGCTTCAGCCGAGGTGACGGAGGCCTCCCAATCCTTGGCAAGACGTCGGCAGCGGTTAAGCCATGCCAACGTTCGTTCGACGACCCAGCGTCGGGCAACAACAACGAAGCCTTTTGCCTCATCCGGGCGTTTGACAATTTGAATAGTGGGCCCGTCGATTCTCCGGAGCGCGTTCTCAAGCTTTTCGCCGGCGTAGCCGCCGTCAGCAAACAAGTGCGCAATAGTCGGGTAGCTCGCACACGCCAAAGTGACGACGGTCGGCGCACCGTCCCGATCCTGAACATTGGCCGGGTGCACGATGGCGCTCAGCAAATTTCCTTGTGTGTCGGTGACGATATGACGCTTGCGACCTTTGATCTTCTTGCCCGCATCAAAGCCGCGCGGCCCACCGCTCTCGGTCGTCTTGACCGATTGACTGTCGATGATCGCCGCCGTTGGTTGCGGCTCCCGTCCAGCAAGCCTGCGCGCGATTTCAACCAAGGCGTCATTGATCAAGTCCAACACCCCGCTGTCGCGCAGGCCATAAAAATAGTACTGGACCGTCGTAAAGGGAGGAAAATCCTTCGGCAAAAGCGCCCATTGGCATCCCGTCGTCGCAATGTACTGGATCGCATCCCATACCGATCGCATGCAGGTCTTGCGCGGTCGACCCACCTTGCTCCGCCCTGGCATCAACAGCTCGATCAAGGCCCATTCCGCATCCGTACAATCGCTTGCATAGCGCAGCGCTCGTCTGTCATGCTGACAGCGGGTGATTTCGGTCCAGGTCATCTGCTTCTCCGATGGCTTCGAACACCTCGAAGAATCACAACCTGCTGAAATCACCCAACTTTAATTTCCGGTCAGCCTCTGAGGCCTTGATTGGCCTCTATCCCCATGGTCAGAGAACGACGCTAGAAGTCTGGACGTCTCGTGCTCTGGACGACATTACATCGGTCGCTGCCGAAGAGGTGCGCCGCCGAGCGCAGAACGGAAGCGCTCCTCAAGCAACTGCAGTGCTTTATAGGAACTGCTTCCAGGCGCCGACTGAGGGGGCGTTGCTAAATGTCACAAAACCGCAAAGCCCCGCGGGTCGGTCAAAATCCCCCGGGTATGGTCACCTGAAACTCCCCCACCTGATGATCGCCGTCAGCGCTGAACAGCGGTAGCCGGTCAGGCAGGACGTTTATTTTCGGTCCCTTTAGCCAGCAAGGGACCGGGGAGTTGAACGTCTTGAAGCCACACCTGCAAAGCACGGCATTTACACTACTCGATCGCAACGCCAGCCAGCGCGAGATCCACAGACTGACGGGGGTCGATCGCAAGACGATCCGGCGTTACCGGGCGCTGCGGGCTGGTGCGGAGGCAAATTCCCCCGGGGAAGTGACCACCGGCCCGGTGAGCGTGGACGGCCAAATTCCTCCACCCCGACCACCGGCTTTTGGGGCATCGGAAGCGACGGTCACCAGCAGCCTGGCCCGTTCGGCTTGCGAAGCGCATCGGACGTGGATCGAAGAACAGGTCCGCCTGAAGCGGAATGCGCAGGCGATTTACCAGGACCTGGTCGATCAATTTGGCTTTCCGTCCAGCTACCAGAGCGTCAAGCGGTTTGTGCGCCGGTTGCGGCACAGCGACCCCGAGCAGTTTGATCGCCTTGAGTTCCTCCCCGGCGAGGAGGCCCAGGTCGACTATGGTGAGGGCGCGCCGACGGTTGATCCGAAGAGCGGCCGCTACCGCCGTCCCCGCCTGTTCGTGATGACGCTGCGCTACTCGCGGCGCAGCTTCCGGCGGGTGGTTTGGCAATCCAGCCAGCGAGTCTGGGCGCAGCTTCACGAAGAGGCGTTCCGGTATTTTGGCGGGGTCCCCAGCTATGTCGTGCTCGACAACCTGAAGGAAGGCGTTCTCAAGCCGGATTTGTACGAGCCCCAGCTCAACCCCATTTACAGCGCGATGCTGGCTCATTACGCCGTGGTCGCCGATCCCGCGCGGGTGGCCGATCCCAATCGGAAAGGATGCGTCGAGAACGCGATTCAGCATACCCAGAGCACCGCGCTGGCCGGACGGCGCTTCGAGACACTGGAAGCCCAGAACGAGTTCTTGAGGCACTGGGAGGAGAATTGGGCCTCCAAGCGCATCCACGGCAGCACGCGTCGTCAGGTCGAGGCGATGTTCCAGGAGGAGAAGCCACACCTACGGCCGTTGCCAGTGGCTGCCTTCCGCATCTTCACCGAGGTCGTTCGGACCGTCTGCGACGATACCACCGTGCGTGTTGATAGCAGCTATTACGCCGCGCGGCCTGCGCCCATCGGCAGTCAGGTCGTGGTGCGGATCTACGCCTCCACGATCGAGATCCGTGATCGTCACACCCATGCGCTGCTGCGTGTTCATCCCCGGATGACGCACTCCGGTTCTGTCGTCCTGCCGACCAGCGAACGGCCGTTCAATCCGTCGCGGCAAACCGCCGTGCTGCTGGCGAGCGCCGAGCGCATCGGGCCGCAGACCAGGGCGCTGTGCCAGCAGATGTTCGACACCGAAGGGCGCCCCGGACAGCGCGCGATGTGGGGCATTGTCGGGCTGAGCCGGAAGTATCCGGCGCGGTTGGTCGAGCAGGCCTGCGCGCACGCCATCGACAACCGCATCTACCGCTACAAGCACGTGCGTGCGACCGTCGAGCGGCTGTTCGAACAGGCGATCGAGCTGGTTGGAGCGACGCCACGACCGGCATCGCCGCTCACCCAGGATCATCCGCTGATCCGTTCCCCGGCCGAATACGGCGATCTCTTCAGCCGTGCTGCGCGGCACGACGCCGACGACAATCCCCGGCAGGCCGGTGCTCACGACAGCCGCGCTCGTGTCGCCTGCGCAACCCCGGCCAGCTCCGGCGCCACGAGCGCTCCCACTGCATCTTCTCACCTCAAACTGGAGACCCGACCACATGATGACCATGCCGGAAATTGAGCGTTGCCTGCGACAGCTGCGTCTGTCGGGCGTCCGCGACACGCTGCAGACGCGTGTGCTGCAGGCGCAGGGTGCCAACCAATCCTTCCTCGAGACCTTCTCCCTGATCTTGCAGGACGAACTGGATCGCCGCCAATCCCGCCTGATCGAGCGCCGATACCAGCAATCCGGGCTCGACGAAAAGCTGACGCTCGCCGAGTTCGACTGGTCCTTCAATCCCAAATTGCCGCGCCAAACTTGCTTCCAGCTCAACACCCTGGCGTTCATTGCCGCCGGCGAGAACGCGCTGCTCGTCGGCAAACCTGGCACCGGGAAATCCCACATCGCCAAGGCGATTGCCTATCAAGCGATCCTGCAAAGCCACAAGGTCCAGTATCTCGAGTCCGATGACTTCTTCCACCGCCACGCCCTGAGTCCCATCGCGCAGCGCGAGACCCGCTTACGAAACATCATCGACTGCGATCTCCTCGTGCTGGACGATCTGTTCCTCGCCCGCGCCATCCCTGACGACGCCGGCGCCTTGCTGCAGACCATGGTCCATCAGCGCTACAAACTGCGCCGCAGCGTCATCGTCACCTCCAATCGCGTCGTGCAGGACTGGGGGACATATCTGGGCGACAACACCATGAGCTCGACGATCCTCGATCGCCTGATGCACCACTGCCACCTGCTCGAGTTCGATGGACGAAGCTATCGCCTCAAAGAGGCCGCCGAAGCCCTTGCCCGAGAAACAATGTCAAACTAACAATCCACTTCTGTCCTGCCTTGGGGTGGAGGAGTTTGACTGACCCCACCCGGGGGAATTTGAAGTGACCCGCGGGGCAAAGTAGCTTTGCCATAACCTTCGGCATAGCTGCGGCCTACTTCAGTTAAGAGGCATTTCAAGTGGCTAACCGCGCCCGCTGCAACCGTGATTGCCGCTACTGCAGCCTCTGCTCCGCCCGACAAACCACCGCGCCCCTGTCGGTTCGGCGCACGCCGATCTTCCGCAGCCCGAAAACGACTTCGTTTGCCTTGGTCCACAACGCGAAATACGTCATCGGAAGGCGTGCGGGGACCGGAATGGCGTGGCGCTCAAGCGCATTTTGCGTATGCTTGGCAAGCAGATCTTGAATGCAGCGAAAGACGCGTCCGGCGGTCGCCCCTGCGGGCCGTACCATTTCGCAATTCCTTGATGATGTTCGACAATGTCGGCCTTTGTGGTCAACATCGCTCCGTGTCATACGCGGTTGAAGTCATTTCTCAGCGCCTCGAATACGTCGCAAGGCGGGAATAAATGGTAGTGTCGTCGGCAATTGACGGGAGGCGCACAACGGCTGCGCTAGAGGCGAGCTACCCAACCGACAGCATCTTACAGAGCCCAACTGCTGGCTCCTGCACCACAGCCACGTGCTGACCATCCGCGGCGACAGCTATCGGCTCCGCGCCAAGCGAAAGAGCGGCCTCATCCAGCAGCCCGCCGGTGACGGCCCTCCAGTCGGCTCCGCCTCCCTCCGTCCCATCCTCGGCGGGGCCCACCTTCAACCGATCATGAACCCGAGGGTGGGGGCAGTTCGTCATGACGCAAAAGTGATCTTTAGGCTCGACGTGCTCGCTGAGATCGAGCCGACTGAAATTAAGTGCATCGAACATTATCGGATAAAGAGCACGGTCCTCTAAACCAACCATATCGTGGTCGAGCGTGGTCGCGGGCTGCTCGGCCTCATCTCGCGGCTCCTCTTTCGCGCTATAAACATCTCGATCTCGGTCGGCGACCTGGTGCATGGCAAACGGGTGGAGTGCCGCAGCATAATCGATATGCTAGCCGTAGAGGACCAAGTTCGGAAAACCGCGGCGCCTGGCCGACCAATACGGAGTGACGTTCCATCTAGGATCAGTGCGGGCTGCGCCTTTAGCCACTCCGCATACTGACTCTCGTTCAAATCCGCGGGCGGCCTCCTTAGAACGTCCGGCGGAAACTCCGAGAGAGACGTCTGGGGCCACGCAGAACGAACTCTTTATCCTCTGCCCGCGCAGGGCGCTCGAAGGCCAAAAACAAAGAGCGATAGCAACAAACCATTTTGCAAAGGGCACTGAATTCCCTTCAACAGAAGTCACACATCTTGCGCGTAACCAATCGCCGCATACAGATTCCCGGCACGGCGCAAAGCAAAGAGATCAAAAATATTATCCGGGAAATCCGCGTCCAGGCGGATTGTGGGCAGATTTCGGCCCAGTTGAGCGCGTCTGCATTCGGCGAATCCCCGCCACCTGCCCACCTCGGGCACTCCTATGGTTTGCGCAGTGCTTGGTTCAGGATCATCGCTAGCCGCACACCGGCCTTACTCAGCTGGATTGCGACGTCATTTGTTGCCGTTGTCACGTAGTCATCTGTCAACCGAAAGCTTCCACGCGCGTTGGGCATTGGAAGCTGGCCATACACGTCATCCTTTTGACAGTGCGAACGCTTCTTTGGCCCAATCGTCAGGCTTTCCAGCTTGCCATTGCGCTTGCTGTTCCTTCGTGATGTGGCCGATGAGATCGGAGGCGATGGTTCGAGAATCGGGGCCCAGCTGGTGGAACGCACCCCTGATGTGAGACAAGGAATCAGGGACCGGTTGCGATGACCGTCACGGGCGGCTGCTGCGCGGCAGCCGCCCGTGACGGCAAGTTTGCCTCGAACTCGGCCGGTGGTCGATAGGCCAGTGCCGAGTGTAGTCGTTGCTGGTTGTAGACCTGCTCGATGAAGGTGCCGATCGCTCGGCGAGCGTGACTTGCATTTCGGTAGATGCCCCCATCGACCTCCTCACGCTTGAGCGTCTTCATAAAGCTCTCCGCCCGGGCATTGTCGTAAGGGTTGCCGATACGGCTCATGCTGAGCTGGATATCATGGACGTCCAGCAGTTTGGTGTAGTCATCGCACGCGTATTGGATGCCCCGATCGGAGTGGTGGATCAGGCTGCCGGGAGCAGGCCTGCGTTCCCGAAGTGCCATGACCAGCGCGGCAATGGCCAAGCTTGCCTGCAGATGGGTGTCCAGAGCCCAGCCAACCACGCGCCGGCTGAAGGCATCGAGCACGATCGCCAGATACGCGAACTCCTCCTGAAGCCGGAGTGGAGTAAGAAGCGCGAGCGCGCTTCTCCTCCCCGAACCGTACGTGCACCTTTCAGCGCATACGGCTCTCTGTTCAAGCTTGGCCCATGGCCATAGCAACATCATGATAGTGCGAGGTGACAGTGCTGCGGGTTTCTTTTCGGAAGATGTAGGGATTTTCCTCCGGATTGCGCCACCGGAACTGCGCCTTCGGGCTTGAAACAAGCCGGTAAAGTGCTTTTCCGTGCGGCGCGCCGCGTTCATGCCGACCAAACACGAGCCAGGTTTTCGCCTTGCCCGGTTCCGGGGGTCGGTACCATTTCCGCATCAAAGGTTTGATGCGAGATCGGTATTTGTGCCCCAGCCAATGCGCCATTTTCCAGAATACGACATGGTCGATGCGCCGGAATACGTACGCGGTGAAGTCGGTGAACTTGTAGAACGCTGCCCATCCCGCCAGTTGACGGTTCAGGCCAGCGATCATGTCGACCGTGCTGACACTATGATTGCCGGAAAGGGCTTCAGTGAGCCTGCGAACAAACCCCTTCGCCTTTTCCTTGGGTATCGTTGTGACGACGGACATGCGCCCGTGCGACCCTCGCTTGCGAATGATCCTATGCCCCAGAAAGACGAAGCCGTCATTGACGTGGGTGATATGGGTTTTCTCCATATTCAGCGTCAATTTCAGCTTGCCTTCCAGAAAGGCGCGGCATTCTTCGCGGATTTCCTCTGCTTGAGCTTTGGTCCCTTTTACGATGACGACAAAGTCGTCAGCGTATCGGCAATATGCAACCGCCGGCTTCCATTGCCGGTTCTCTCGAACCGTAATAGGGCGGCCCAGCTTGATGCCGAAGTTCCATGCCCAGCGGTCCTTGCGAGCCTTGTCGCTCAGGTATTTTGCCTCCAGCCACGCATCAAACTCATGGAGCATGATGTTGGACAAGAGCGGTGACAGCACGCCACCTTGCGGAACACCCTCGCTGGAGGCTGTAAACAGGTCACGGTCAATGTGACCTGCCTTCAGGAACCGCCAGAGAAGATCAACAAACCGCCCATCCTGCACTCGTCGCCGCACACATTTGATAAGCAGCCGGTGATGGACCGTGTCGAAGTAGCTTGCCAGATCACCTTCGATGATCCAGCGGCCCCTCGTCATGTCGGCTCCATCCTGGAGCTGTATCTTCACGGTGCGGACGGCATGGTGCACGCTCCGTTCAGGCCGGAAGCCATAGGATAGGCGATGGAAGTCGCTTTCCCAGATTGGCTCCATGGCCATGAGCATGGCTCGTTGGACGATGCGATCCGTCAGAGTCGGAATACCCAGTGGGCGTAGCTTGCCATTGGTTTTCGGGATATAGATTCGCTTCACCGGCTGGGGGCGATAACTCTCGTCCAGCAGGCTTTTCCGCAGGTCATCCAGATGCTGATCCAATCTGACCTGCAATCGTTGCTTATCTATTCCGTCAATGCCCGGTGTTCGTGCGCCACTTGACGCCAGAACAATCCGAGCGGCCTCGGCAAGCCATTCCCGGTTGGCAATCAGCCGAAGGAAGCGATCGAACCTTCGGTTCGGATCGCTCTCGGCCCATGTCGCGATCTTGTGCTGCATTTCACTGATTATCAAAGGTCTTCACCTCATTCGGTCAGGTAGTTTGCACTCCAAGCAGTTCGAACTGTTCCCCTTCGCCATGTGGCAGGCTTTCCCTACCGCGGACTACTACGGAAACTCCGCCAGCATGGTGGACATCAGGGTCAACTCCCTTGCGACGCTAAGCATCGTGGGCATTCCATCATGCCTTCCCTCGTTCATATGCTGGACGTCGTTGTATTGGTGAGGCTGCCGGTCGCAGTCTTTTCCCTTGCTTTCCGCAAGTCGATGCCGATGCCATGGTCTGGCTGCGTTCTCCCCATGACCCCTCGCGAGCGTCCTTACATCTGGGCTCGCGTTCGGATGCCGGCCGTCATATCTGTCCGGCGACATCATCAGCATTCCACCTATTAAGCCGTGTAGGCGGAGGCGACATTTCAGCCCTCAGATGCGGGTGAACCGGTTCGTGTTTCTCAACCTTCCAATACTTCAGCCTCGGGGACCATCTCGGCTTAACGGCTTCGCCTCAATCCCCTTTACCTGCGGGCTACGTCACCCTGCCAGTTGACGACAGGTCACCGCCGCTTGGGCTCATGTCCCCTCACAGCAGGGAACAAGTCACTTTTTTTCAGTCCTCCTTTCTCTTTTGCATTCCAGTCATACGCTTCCCCAACTGTGGGGCGAGGCGCACTATAGGTAATATCCGCGACCCACAGCTGGTCCGGGCCGCTCGGCGCCATGTTGCGTGCCAGGTTCGCCACCACCCGCCAACCATGGCGCGAGTCCGTCGTGACGGGAGCAAACGATTGCTTCCGCAGGCACAGCAGATTGTCCTCGCGCATCAGACGGAGCACGCGCTTGTGGTTCACGTTCCATCCTTCACGGCGCATTTGCGCGGCGATCCGGCGATAGCCGTAGTGCTTGTTCATCAGCGCCAGACGCTGGATCGCATCTCGAACCCCAGCCTCTTCCGCCCGCGGTGCCGAGGCTCGCCAATGACGGTAGTAACCGGCTCGGCTGACGCCAGCGAGGGCACACATCCGCTCGATCGTGAGTTCGCCTTGCGACAGTGCGGGCGTCATCGCCTGGATGACCGTGTAGACCCCGTCACGCCAGGCCCGGCGTTCCGCCGGCGTGCTCCCTTGACCTGCCGCAAGGCTTGCCGAAAAAAATCGAGTTCGACCTGCTGTTGGCCGATCTTGCGCTCAAGCTCGGCCGTCCGGGCGCGGGCACGATCAAGTTCGGCCGCTGGCACATCCGGTTGCAGCTCCCCAGGCTGGTCAACCGCTGCCGACGCCTTCGGTGGTCGGCCGCAACCCCGCAAAGCCTGCGCACCGCCAGACCGGAAGCGATCGCGCCAAATGTAGAGATCCTTGCGCAGGACCTTCACTTCTCGCGCCAACGCCGCCACATTTTCGCCCACCAGCATTCGGCGGACGACCATCAGCTTAAATCCTCGACTGAACACACGGGCCTTCTTGGACATACGTTCTCCCCTAGAGAACTGTCCCTAATTTCCCGTGTCTCACTTTTGGGGGGCATTCCACTGGTCCACAAACTCGGTGTCCCAGAAATGGTGAAGATTGCCGGCGCTAAGTCCGGTCGCCGAAACCCGCTTGGCGTTGCCGCCGCGATCATGATCGTCAGAGCTGTGTAGCGGTTGGTGCACGTCGCCGACGAAGTGAAGCAAGAATTTGAGCGCGGCGACCTGCTCCTCGACATCTGTCGCGGGATTGGCAAGTTCCGCCGCAAACTGCTGACTCTTGTCGACCACACACAATCGGCCGCCGCCCCATCAGAAGCGGGTGTGCCGTTGGGCACCGGCGGATGATTGAAACAGGCTTCGTCAAAATTTGGGGCGGTGATCTCAATATCGACAAAGTGCCACTGCCGCGTCCGCTCGCGTGAATTGTTCACATTCGCATCCCGGTACTTGGCCGCCCACGTAGCTGCCGACGCAATGTCATGAGCGGTGAGCGGATCGGTATCGACGGCCAGAAGGGCATTCACCCGCTTGCGCACATCCTCATCCAGAAAAGACTGCGCCACCAGAGCTACCACCTCATGGCCTTCGTCGCCCCAAGCGAGTGCGCGACTTACGTTCAAACAGTTGAAAACTGCGCCACAGGCGATGATGGCTAAGCTCGTCGCCACTCGTATCATAATTAATTCCTCAAATTGCTGGCAGAACAATGAAGATTGGAAATTCGAGAGACCCTGAGAAGTGCTCACAGCGCAATCAAACTCTCGCAAAGATTGCGTGAATGTCAATCCGCAGCCTTCCGGATTAGCTGGTCGATCAGCACATTTCGAGCAGGCTCAATGTACGGACCGTACGAAGAGCCGTATTCCAATTAAAACTGCAATTCGGTTGTAAAATCTCAAATTCAACGTCCTCGGGGAAGAACGCCGCGTTGGGGGCCAGTGCATTCCGCGCGGCACTACGTCCGAGGAATTCTGCCCGGGTGATCTGATGCGGAAGAACGATGTAACGTGCCCTAGCTGCGGGGCCGGATTCCGGCGCATCGAACTGATATCAGAGCCCGGGACCAGGGGTGAATATCGCTGCCCTGTTTGCGACACCACACTTGAACACTTCTGCGGCGACAAGTTCATTGCATACCGCCTAGCGGTGCAGCCGGAGTACTCGCGGGTCCTGAAGTAACGGGGCCGCCATTCGCGCAAAATGACGGCCCCTTATGTATACACCTAAATTATACACCTAAATCCCGAGTTCATCTGTGATGAATACCGGCGGTATTTCGACGAATTGCACTTGGCCGCGCTATTGACGCACTCGACTTGAATTCGGCCTGCCGGTCCGCCGGACGAATCCAGGGCCTGTCCGGATCGAGGTATAGATGCGGCCAGACCAGGGGCCAGCGCTTTCAGTGTTGTCGATCGGGTAACGCAACGGATGCCTGACGATGAGCTTGCGTCAAGTGCTGACGACGCGTTCATCCCGATGACATCCGGCAGTACGTCGCAGCTCACAACGGTTCCTCTGACCCATGCGAGCGTCTGCGTGTCGGCTTATAATATTGGCGTCGCATTGGAGCTTGAGGCTCACGACCGATTGCAGCGGCGAAAGCGCGGTTCAGTCGGCCGACCGGCCCCGAGATCGCGATACTGGACAGGGCCGTCGCTTGCCATCCGGCGAACGTGAAGAGGTCGCGCTGCGATGCCTCAATAACGAGGGGGTAAGACAATGACGCCGCCCTACCGCGTCCGCATTTCAGGACGGCTGGTTCCGCGCCGGCGACCTCGGATACCTGGACGCGGACGGGTATCCCTTCATCGCCGGGCGCATCAAGGAGATCATCCACAAGGGCGGGCGGAAGGTCGCCCCGGCCGAGTAGAGGGCGCCTTGCTGAGCTACCCGGCTGTTGATTGAAGCCGCTGTTTTCCCTATCCCCCACGAGCGACTAGGCGCTGACGTCGTCGCAGCTATTGTGCGGCATCAGGACGCAAAGGTGAACCTACAAAGTGTCCGAGACTTTGCCCGAGGACGCCTGGCCGGGTTTAAAGTCCCCGGCCTCATCCTGATTGAGCCGGAGATCCGAAAGGCGCTGAACCTCCTCCGAATGAGTGGACACCTGTAGTAGGCTCGGAGAGCCAGGAGGTGTCGAATGCAAGGTCGTGAACGTCGGTCATTCACGGAGGACTATAAGCGCCAAGCCGTTGAGCTCGTGATGTCGAGCGGTCGCTCGGTCCCGTCGGTGGCCAAGGAACTCGGTCTGCGCGATTCGGTGCTGCGACGCTGGGTAGACAAGGTCCGGCAGGAGCCGACATCGGCGGCGTGGCGCCCCACCACGCAGGCGACGCCGATGTCGGCGGACCAGGCTGCGGAGATCGCCCGGCTGCGCCAGGAGAACGAACGGCTACGCATGGAGCGCGACATTTTAAAAAACTGTCACGGGCCGTTGCCCGCCTGCGCGCGGTAGAAACAGCCCGTGCTATCCTCGTATCTCGGAGGGTAGCGGCCGTCAGCTTATTGGAGGCACTAGTCCCCGTTAAAAAACGTGGTCCATGGGTGCATGCGAACTTGAGAGTGGTGACGCCGTTCCTGCGGCGATCCCGATTAGGAAGATGACGATTGGCATAGCCCAGACCCTCCTGCCCACAATCGGATGGAGGATTTGCGATGCCCAAGAGGACGACCGGTGACCGCCCGGAATTGAATCCCGTCAATGTTGGCGCAGCCGCCATCGACATTGGATCAAAAATACACATGGCAGCGGTCGACCCGATCTGCACCGACACTCCGGTACGTGCGTTCGGCACATTTACGCAGGACCTGCATGATTTGGCAGACTGGTTCAAAGCCTGCGGCGTGACTAGCGTCGCGATGGAATCCACCGGGGTCTATTGGATCCCAGCCTACGAGATTCTCGAGCAGCGCGGGTTCGAGGTCATTTTGGTCAATGCGCGTTACGCCAAGAACGTGCCTGGGCGCAAGACAGACGTCAGCGATGCCGCATGGCTGCGCCAGCTCCATTCCTATGGTCTGTTGCGCGGGAGCTTCCGCCCTGATGCCGAGATCGCAACCCTGCGGGCTTATCTGCGTCAGCGCGAGCGGCTAGTGGAATACGCAGCCGCTCACATCCAGCACATGCAAAAGGCCCTGATGGAGATGAATCTGCAACTTCATCACGTTGTCTCTGACATCACCGGTGCGACCGGGATGCGGATTATCCGAGCGATTGTCGCGGGCGAACGCAATCCCGACGTGTTGGCGACCTACCGTGATGTACGCTGCCATTCCTCAATTGAGACGATCCGCGCCGCACTGGTGGGCAATGATCGGGATGAACACGTCTTCGCGCTCACCCAGTCGCTGGAACTCTATGACACCTACCAGGCCAAGATGCTCGACTGCGATCGCAAGCTGGAATCCTTGATAACGGCGCTGACGGACAAAGGGGCCAAGCCAGTCGGCAAGCTCCCCAGACCGCGGGTGAAGACCAAGCAGGTCAATACGCCATCGTTCGATGTGAGGGCCGCTCTATACGGCGTCCTCGGCGTCGATCTGACCGAGATCCATGGGCTAGGTCCATCACTTGCATTGAAGCTCATTGGCGAGTGCGGCACCGATTTGAGGGCTTGGCCGACCGCCAAGCACTTCACCTCCTGGCTGTGCCTGGCACCGGGCAACAAAATCTCGGGCGGCAAGGTGCTCTCTTCGCGTACTCGGAGATCATCCAGTCGGGCAGCTGCGCTGTTGCGGCTGGCGGCCACCACCATCGGACGGAGCGATACGGCGCTCGGCGCATTTTATCGTCGGTTGTCCTCTCGTGCGGGTAAAGCGAAGGCCGTGACGGCGACCGCCCGCAAAATTGCGGTCCTGTTCTACAACACCCTCCGGCACGGCATATCCTACAAAGATCCGGGTGCCGACCACTATGAGGAACAATATCGTAGCCGCGTCCTCGCCAATCTGAAGCGGCGCGCCAAATCGCTGGGCTTCGTTTTGCAAGCTGTTCCCTGCGGCCCTGAGGTGGCTGTTTCTTAGGAAGTCGATCGCGATCTTTGCCGGAACCCGGACATGAGCTTCCGCTTCATCGAGGATCACCGCAACATGTATCCGGTTCGTCTGATGTGTGAGGTGCTCGAGGTCTCGCCGGCCGGCTATTACGCTTGGCGCACGCGCCCGGTGAGTGAACGGACACAAGCCAATGCCACGCTGCTGGCTGAGGTCCGGCAGGTCTATCAGAACAGTGGCGGGCGCTATGGCAGTCCGCGAATCCATGCCGCTCTGACGTCGCAGGGACGCGGCACCAGCCGTGGCCGGATCGAGCGGATGATGCAGCGGCATGGCATCCGAGCCATCATGGCGCCACCACGCCGGGTTCGCACCACCGACAGCCGTCATGACCTGCCGATCGCACCGAACCTGATCATGCGCGACTTCACGGCGCCTGCTCCGAATCGGGTCTGGCTCGCCGACATCACCTACAGTGCGCCTCGCCCCACAGTTGGGGAAGCGTATGACTGGAATGCAAAAGAGAAAGGAGGACTGAAAAAAAGTGACTTGTTCCCTGCTGTGAGGGGACATGAGCCCAAGCGGCGGTGACCTGTCGTCAACTGGCAGGGTGACGTAGCCCGCAGGTAAAGGGGATTGAGGCGAAGCCGTTAAGCCGAGATGGTCCCCGAGGCTGAAGTATTGGAAGGTTGAGAAACACGAACCGGTTCACCCGCATCTGAGGGCTGAAATGTCGCCTCCGCCTACACGGCTTAATAGGTGGAATGCTGATGATGTCGCCGGACAGATATGACGGCCGGCATCCGAACGCGAGCCCAGATGTAAGGACGCTCGCGAGGGGTCATGGGGAGAACGCAGCCAGACCATGGCATCGGCATCGACTTGCGGAAAGCAAGGGAAAAGACTGCGACCGGCAGCCTCACCAATACAACGACGTCCAGCATATGAACGAGGGAAGGCATGATGGAATGCCCACGATGCTTAGCGTCGCAAGGGAGTTGACCCTGATGTCCACCATGCTGGCGGAGTTTCCGTAGTAGTCCGCGGTAGGGAAAGCCTGCCACATGGCGAAGGGGAACAGTTCGAACTGCTTGGAGTGCAAACTACCTGACCGAATGAGGTGAAGACCTTTGATAATCAGTGAAATGCAGCACAAGATCGCGACATGGGCCGAGAGCGATCCGAACCGAAGGTTCGATCGCTTCCTTCGGCTGATTGCCAACCGGGAATGGCTTGCCGAGGCCGCTCGGATTGTTCTGGCGTCAAGTGGCGCACGAACACCGGGCATTGACGGAATAGATAAGCAACGATTGCAGGTCAGATTGGATCAGCATCTGGATGACCTGCGGAAAAGCCTGCTGGACGAGAGTTATCGCCCCCAGCCGGTGAAGCGAATCTATATCCCGAAAACCAATGGCAAGCTACGCCCACTGGGTATTCCGACTCTGACGGATCGCATCGTCCAACGAGCCATGCTCATGGCCATGGAGCCAATCTGGGAAAGCGACTTCCATCGCCTATCCTATGGCTTCCGGCCTGAACGGAGCGTGCACCATGCCGTCCGCACCGTGAAGATACAGCTCCAGGATGGAGCCGACATGACGAGGGGCCGCTGGATCATCGAAGGTGATCTGGCAAGCTACTTCGACACGGTCCATCACCGGCTGCTTATCAAATGTGTGCGGCGACGAGTGCAGGATGGGCGGTTTGTTGATCTTCTCTGGCGGTTCCTGAAGGCAGGTCACATTGACCGTGACCTGTTTACAGCCTCCAGCGAGGGTGTTCCGCAAGGTGGCGTGCTGTCACCGCTCTTGTCCAACATCATGCTCCATGAGTTTGATGCGTGGCTGGAGGCAAAATACCTGAGCGACAAGGCTCGCAAGGACCGCTGGGCATGGAACTTCGGCATCAAGCTGGGCCGCCCTATTACGGTTCGAGAGAACCGGCAATGGAAGCCGGCGGTTGCATATTGCCGATACGCTGACGACTTTGTCGTCATCGTAAAAGGGACCAAAGCTCAAGCAGAGGAAATCCGCGAAGAATGCCGCGCCTTTCTGGAAGGCAAGCTGAAATTGACGCTGAATATGGAGAAAACCCATATCACCCACGTCAATGACGGCTTCGTCTTTCTGGGGCATAGGATCATTCGCAAGCGAGGGTCGCACGGGCGCATGTCCGTCGTCACAACGATACCCAAGGAAAAGGCGAAGGGGTTTGTTCGCAGGCTCACTGAAGCCCTTTCCGGCAATCATAGTGTCAGCACGGTCGACATGATCGCTGGCCTGAACCGTCAACTGGCGGGATGGGCAGCGTTCTACAAGTTCACCGACTTCACCGCGTACGTATTCCGGCGCATCGACCATGTCGTATTCTGGAAAATGGCGCATTGGCTGGGGCACAAATACCGATCTCGCATCAAACCTTTGATGCGGAAATGGTACCGACCCCCGGAACCGGGCAAGGCGAAAACCTGGCTCGTGTTTGGTCGGCATGAACGCGGCGCGCCGCACGGAAAAGCACTTACCGGCTTGTTTCAAGCCCGAAGGCGCAGTTCCGGTGGCGCAATCCGGAGGAAAATCCCTACATCTTCCGAAAAGAAACCCGCAGCACTGTCACCTCGCACTATCATGATGTTGCTATGGCCATGGGCCAAGCTTGAACAGAGAGCCGTATGCGCTGAAAGGTGCACGTACGGTTCGGGGAGGAGAAGCGCGCTCGCGCTTCTTACTCCACTCCCGATGGCGCGCGGCTTCGTCTATTTGGCGGTTGTGCTCGACTGGTTCAGCCGCCGCGTGCTGTCGTGGCGTATATCGATCACCATGGAGGCGGCGTTCTGTGTCGAGACGCTTCAGAATGCCCTGGCTCGTCACGGCAAGCCGGACGTCTTCAACACTGATCAGGGCTCGCAGTTCAGCGGACAGGCTTTTACCGGCGTGCTCGCCGACAACGGCATTGCGATCAGCATGGACGGCAAGGGAGCCTGGCGGGACAACGTGTTTGTCGAACGGCTATGGCGCAGCGTCAAATACGAGGAGGTGTATCTGCGGGCCTATGACAGCGTCAGCGAGGCGCGCAACTCGATCGGCCGATATCTCGGCTTTTAGAACAGCAGACGTCCCCATTCGAGTCTTGACGGCCGCACGCCGGATCAAGCCTACTTCACCCCGCTGCCACTCCGCCTGGCGGCCTAACCCCGGCAGACGCTCCACTTATGGACGCGGAGATTCTGTTCAGACAATCGGGACCAGCTCAGTCTGCCGCCAGACGCCCATGCGAGCAGAATTTGCAACCTCGGGCAACGACATCTCCAATAAAGAAAAGAAAATGCAACAGTGAAACTACCTTAAATAGTATTGATATCCGTCTGCACGAGCGAGCAGGACCGGCCGTGACGTTTGAGTTATGCACAAAATCCTGGCGCGATCCGTGTTGATCGTGTCAACGCCGAAGCTCAGTGGCGCGGTGGTGCGCAAAACCGACGTAAAAAAGCACGGGAGATGGACGCCCCCGGCCTTGCAATGAAATCGCGCGCTCGCAGCCTAGTTTCCTCGGCTCCTATTCGCATGTGGAGGTCACGGAAATATTCGCACTGCCGGGCAACGGGCAAGCGCCGCTCAACGTCGTCTCAATTCTCGTCGCTGAAGAACAGCGTTCCCGAGATGCTTGGTATCAAGCGATACACCAGCGGCTTACACCGGGATCGTCGGAGGATGCTCAGACGAAAATGAACTCCGGCATTGCGTCTTCCTGACAGCACGGGAGAATCGCACACGACGTCGATCTGCGGGGCTCGCGGTCAACGCCGGACGGCGCCTACCCGCGCACTCCCTCCCATTGTACCGCTGCTTCGCACTTTTGGCCGCTTCGCTCGAAGCGCTTCGAGATGATGGTTTCGGCGAAAGAAGGCCGACACGGCACGCGTGTTCAGACGTTTTCGAAGTTGTCTTGCGAGGAACGAACCCATCCTGTCCAACCGGCCCGGCGCGACCGTACCTGGCGAATAGGCGAACGACCGAATTGAATTCATATGCTCGGATGTACTCCCAAAGCGCGGCACGATCCGCATTTGAGAGATGATTGATCCTGTCGCAGGGTCGCGGAATTTCGCCGAGCAGGACCAGCCAATACGAGAAGAGCTCGCCGAAACCGACGGCTCCAATGACATCGTGGCGTATGAGATGCTCGACCCGTTCCAACCAGAGCAGAAAGTTGTCGAAGGCGGAGCGGACGGCAAGAGTTCGGTCCGTGAATACATTCGTTTCAGTTTGCTCGGATTGCTGCCGTTTCCAGTGGACGGCCAGCGCTATGGGCAGCTCACGCACGTCGAAGATCTGGCCCTTCAGCGTTTCCTCCTTCCAAAATGGGGCGTTCCCATAATCCAACAGACGCATGACAAAACGTACATCAGCGTCTTCAAAGAAATCCTTGGTTTGCTCGGATGCTGCCAACGCGCGCTCGCGCTGTCGGGTCAAGTTCGCCTGCGCGCTGTTCATGTAATACCGATAGAGGCCGAAGATCGAACCGGCCGCGGTCAAGGTCAAGCCGATCAGTGCCTCCGAATTTGAGTCGGGCATTGCAATCTTCTTTGCACACTAGGGAGCTGTGTCGTTCGCGGGTGTTGCCACGGCTGTGCCGCAAGTGAAGCCTGGCTCTAAGCAGGACTGGATCACCCGCAACTTATTGACGTCGCCGGCGCCCCATCAACGCCGCTGCCCAACACCTGGAGGCATGGACGAGTCAATGCGTTGAAATTACTGCAGCGAGGCATCGGCCGCTTGTTGATCGGAACGCGAAGCGGCCAAATAGAGCCGCTCCACCCGAACGGCGCTGAAGACATGCTTATGACAACTGCCGCTCATGGTCGATCGAATTGGCCGGTCCTCTACATTCGTGAACTTGAAGGCCCGTGACGGCAGGTGAGCATGAAGGTGCAGTCTACAGGCGGCCAACATGGTTGGCCTTCTCCCATTTGGTTTCGAGATCGTCAGCGACGTACTTGGGCGGCTGCGCCATGCTTTGATCGAAGTAGTGCCCGAAGTCCACGTGGGCCCTCATATTGTCCGGGCGATAGTCTCCTATCCGGTCGTATAGCAGGACCGGACCGGCCGCAAAGCGAGCGTAGACGGACTTGTGCATCGGTGAGGCGGATTGGCCTGTTTTCGAGTCCACCGGGAGGTAACGCACGCCGGCCCTTAGCAATCCATTCGCCTGTTCGTTGTGCTGGCGACCAGCGGGATCAGGCGAGAGCCGTAATACGCTGCCGTCATGCTTGAGCCCATGTGGAATCAGGGATGCGCCCGCAACCATCCAGTTCAGGGCAACATCCGACAGACGAGCTTCGTTTTCCAGGTAGCCGCCGCCGATATCGGCATGGACGCCGGGAAACCATACCTGCTCAAAGTAAAGGTTGCCCAGGGCGTCGCGTTCGTCCGCCTTACCTGCCGTCGGCGACCAAGGCACTCTCTTGAAATCCGCCCGCTTCTCGTCGATCGAAATCGCATGCTTGGCGTAGCGGACATTCCTGTTGAGCGTGGTGTCATAGAATTTGTGTTTGGGAGGTGCCAAGTGCAGCGTCAGCATCCGCTTCCAGAAGCTATAACCCGGCAGAGGCAGCGCAATCTTCAGATAATTGATGATAAAGGCGATTACCGCCGCGGCGAGCCCGAGGTAACTCAGGATTCGGACGGCGAGCCCCGCCCAAGGGAAAACGGGTTCGAGCAGGCTGCCGACCCAATGCAGACCGAACAAGAGCGCGATGGCGAAGACCACCAGCGCTGGCCCAAGATACTTGTGCCCGAGAGCCGCCACCGTATCGAACACGCCGATGAAGTATGGGAATACGTTCGCTTGCTCGGTGCGTCCTGCTGTCTGCGAGCTCCCATGTTCCTTCCTGAACTTCGCAGCGATCGCGTCGCGGGTTTCAAGCAGGAATTGACGGTAGCCCTTCGTATCCTTGCGGCTATAAGACGGGCAAAATTGATAGACGTTCTTGACCGCGTGCTCCGCGAGCTTGTGGATGCTCTTGGGATCGCGTCGTAACGGGGAGCCGTCGGGTAGGTTGCGTGGGATACCGCACGATGACATGACGCCCGCAACCGAGCGCACTGTATATGCGCCGCGACTGAACCCGATCAAATAGATGCGATCACCTTCTTCGTACAGGCTGATAATTGCCGCATAGCAGTCGACAATGTTCCGGGTGATGCCGAGCCCCGTTGCCATGCTGGCGAGATTGTACAGCCAACGCATCCAGCCGATCTTGAAGTGACCACCATCGGATGCTGAGCCAAGTCCGGGATCGTAAAAGGCAACCTGTTCGACTGGTGCGACCTGTGTGTCCGGGCCTACGCGGCACGCCCTATAGAGCTTGTAGACGTTCGTCCGTGCTTCGTCGAATTTGATGCCGCCGGCCTGGCCTGTGCCGTCGGAGAAGATCACGATATTCTTGGGCATCGCACCCCATTCCCCCAAAATCGCGCCGATAAACCATCTATATCATGGACGCGTGCGAAAAAATGCGCGTCTTGACCAATGAAAGGGTGAAATCCTGCGCATCAGGCGACTACGTGCATGCGACATTCGAGTTTCTGTCTGCAGAAGCGATAGTCAATACCAACTCGTCGACGGGGCACCCGAGCGCCAGAGCCGATCAGCGCTCTGAAAGCCGAACGATTGCCACTAGCAAGAGAGGGATCTGGGGGCGGATCTGAGCGAATGGTGCCTGTAACTTCACCCGCCGAAGCAGTCCGCTCCCCACTGTGCGTCAGCGTCTTAGTTCTGGTAGAATACTGATTCGATGCGACCGTTGGTGCTCTATGACATGCCTGCTGGGCCTCGCTCGCGCGTCGGCCTCAGGAGCGGTTGGTCTGAACGCATTCTATAGCAAGGCATTTTAACTTTCGTCCGGTTTCCACGATCCCACGATCGTGGCACCAGCCACAGGGAATAAGCGCTCCCGGTGCGATCGAAAACCGTCGGTTCGACGTAGTTGATCTCGACCCCGACGAAGCGGCTGCCGCAGGCATACTGGATGGCGTCCTTGCGGTAGCCCACGACAACCCGTCACCTCACCGACACCGGTGACCTCCAGATTCCGCAGGGCGTCGCACAGGATCGGCACGCCGTTAACCCCGACTTGTGCTTTTGGCCGCAGATCCGTCAACGGCCGCGGGCGCGGGCCGAGGCCGGCTGCAAGCCCGATAGCGCGGCGAGGAAATTCAGCCTGGTGCTAACCTTCCGCAATGCTAAGCACGTCGAACCCAGCAGGACTTCAGTTCCACGAGTTCAAAGTTGCGGACAAACGCCGCAAGGCCTTGTCGAGCGAGCCAAAATCAATCCCATACGAGAGCCGGACCCCGTCTGAATCGCCAAAGATCGTGCCCGAAACCGTCGCGACACCAGCGTCCATCAGCAATACGTTAACGACGTCATCGGCGGTGAATTCGGGGCCCGGGCCCTTAGTGCTTTGCCGCCATCCTTTGAGATCTAGATAAAAGTGGAATCCGCCTTGAGCTGCGGGTTGGGGGATCGACTTCAGGGTCGAAAGAATCGAGAGCCCAAGCGTTCGCGCCTCGCTGACTTGCCGTTGAAGTTTTTGTTGGAATACGTCATCACCGGAGTCCAAATGATGGAACAGTGCATGCTGGCAAATGACATCTGGATTGCAGGCCGTATCGCGTTGTAGCGCCAGCGCGGCGTCTATAACGGATTCTGGGCCGGCGAGATAGCCGATCTGCCAGCCGGTCAGGGCGAGGGATTTGGAGAACGAATTGACGATTAGAGTGCGGTGACGCGCCGCAGGAGCAATCGACAGGATTGGATGATGGGTGTGTGGAGCATGGGCGAAGGCCCCATAGCATTCATCGAACACAATCCAGAGGTCCCGTTCGGCCGCAAGCCGCGCAATTTCGGTAAGAGTTTCGCAGTCGTAAATCGTGCCTGTCGGATTGTTCGGGGTGTTGACAACGATCGCTTTTGTCTTTGACGTAACTGCCGCAGCTAGATCCGAAGGCTTTGGAACGTAATTGTTGTCCCTTGTCTCGATGAAGATCGGCACTCCGCCTGCCAAGAGGACCTGCGCGGGGAAGGAAGTCCAATGCGGAACGGGGATGAGCACCTCATCTCCCGGATTCAGAAGCACCATCGCCGCGCTGAACAGAGCATGCTTGGAGCCGCTCGTAACTGCGACTTCGTCCGTCGACCAAGGTTGACCAGTCTCGGAGGAAATTCTGCGAGCGATCGCCTCCCGGAGCTTCGTCGTGGGGCCTGTCTCGGTGTCGCGGTTGATGCTGCGATTGATCGCGATGATCGTGCCCTCGCGCACCATCGGCGCTAGATCACTCCGGATCTCTTCGGCGGTCAGATCAATGATATGCTCGGCGCTCGCCGCAGCTGCTTTGGCCGCGGTCCACGCCGCAGCAGTGTCCAAGCGTTTAAATAGGGCCGTCCGCTCCGCCAGCATGTGCGCTCTCCATTAGCCCGGCATGTCACGATTGGTGCTGCGAGGCGAACCTGGTCGCCCCCCAAAGGGACAACCTGCTCATACTGAAGCCGACGGCGGTCATCTACTTAACTTTGTCGTTGTTCGATCGCCGCTGAAAGGCCGAGGAATTGCGACCGAAGCATGCCGTCAACTTTGATGGCCGAAGAGCTGCCGAGCCGATCGTGAGTCCGTGCGCCAAAAACGGTTTCATGTCGGCTGTCCTACAAAATCGGTGCCGCCGTCTGAGTGAAAAGCCCCGCATTGCTGCCCAGAAAAATATCGAGCTTCCGCTGGTGCCAGTTCGTCATATCTTAGCAATTCGAAGACCCCATGACGCATCGCGATAATAGGCTCAATGCTCGCAGTGTTCTCCTCGGTCATAATACGACGACAGACTTGCCGCATTGCCGCTATTGCCGCTCGCGCCGGGTGATTGGCCCAGATCACTGTGGAGATGCGAGCTTTACGATACACAGAAGATGATGTTCGATAATATTTCGTAGGAACGATCGCGATGGGCAATTTGTTCTGCCAAGCGCGCGCGAACGCAACGATCTTTGCGGCACACCTTCGCGAGTGAACGAGGATCGCGTCGGCTCCGGCATCCGGGTAAGCGTGGGCGCGCATAATTGCCTAATCCATCCCTTTACCGCCCATCAATGCCTCGATCCGGGTCACAAGAATGAAGTCTTCGGCCAATGCATCCTTCACCGCGCGCAGACGGCCGGAGAATTCGTCGACTTCGGCGAGCGGATGGCGAACGCCAACAAACGAGTTCGTCTTGGGGAAGCTGCTATCCTCCAGCGCGACACCGGCTGCGCCCGGTTGATGGAGTTTGCGTGCCAGCAGACGAGCGTTGTTGAAGTTACCCAAGTCGCCATCACCGTCGACGAGGACAGGCAGTCGGGTCGTGTCCACGATCCGCTCGGCGAGTTGGCTCCAGGACGCTTCGTTCGCGTCACGGTAACCGAGCGAGCAGGCGATCGACAGGCCAGATGCCCAAAGCCCTTTGAAGCCTGCGCGCTCGGCGATTGCGGCGGAGAGGCCGTCATGTGCGTCCATAAGAAACGATAGTTGACTGCTGGAGCAGACCTCGGCCCGCAACATGTCTGCAACTGGCGAATCAGGGGAATGATCGGACGATTGGCGAGAACAGATTGGGATTGATCTTGCATGCCAATTCCTCGCTTGATCGGCTGACTTTCATGCGGTGAAGTGCCATCCATCGGTCATGTGAATCAATTGCGAGTTTGGGTAGTTGACTGGCCCCTAGATTGTTGTGTCAAGGTGCGCAGGAACATGGCTGAGACCGAGGGTGACATGTTTCCGCCGCTCAGACCGGTCAAGTGCACGTGCAGACTCCTCGGCGATATATCGACGTTCATCCCTCGACAAGTGATGTGCTTTTGTCAATCTCGATCAATTGCCCGAAATGGTAGGTGACACAAAGAGAAAAACGGGGGATCTCGGGAGCGGGACTTGAGCCGGCGAAGCCGATCTGCGCGTTAGCTCGACACCGCTTTAGCTCGACATCGTGCTCGCGTAAGAGGTTCGAGAGCAAAGCATCAGCGCCGTCCTGGAACGTCTCTTCTGATAATACTATACGAGTTCGCCCGTAGCGAGCGCATGAGGCCGCGGACCGTCCTGCTATTGTGGCGTTGGATTGGTCCGAAAATCGAGTTCAAGTTTACGCTTTACCTCGATGATGCGCTCTGGATGACCGCCGTTCTCGAAGAGAGCATATCTCAGCGCTTGGGCGCGGCTGATAAAAAAACCACCAAAGGCGCCCCGGCGTTCGCGGGCAACCCAATTGCCGGCACGATCTCGGCCAACGAGAACAATCCGTGGGGGTGAGATACGCGAACGAGGCTCGACGGGCGACTTATGCTGCGCATGATGGAATGACATCAAGGATCATCTTCGTCGCGGCCCGCATAGGCTATTAGGGTTAAGTCGTGGCAGGCACAGAGCTGGTAGAGTACTTCAATCGCGAACCGGGTTCTCCTATCAGTTCTAGCAAGTGGGAGAGGCGCGCGTTGCCGGAGCGGGCTGGTGGCCAAAAGTGCGCGATGGTCTACTGTTGGTCCGTAGGATGTTGTTGTCGCAACGGAATGAGCCACCACCGCGGCCCGAAACGCGGACGGTGGCCTCTTGCGGCGGATGATGGAGGACGAGCCGGAGTGGGAGACAAACGCCACGGCTCGCGAGCGTCTGCCTGATCGCACGATAGATCTGGTGGTCGTCGCTTATGAAACAACCGCTACCACGTTGAACTGCCCCTGCTTGCCTCATCTCCGGACGTCCAGGAAACCCTCCGCGAGCAGATCAACAAAGGCGTCTACGGCGATGAGACCGTGCCTGCAGCCTTCGATCCGACCACGTTACTGCGCCAGGTGATCTGGGAGGCTATACAGCGTACTCTGGTTCAACATTTGCTACGTGACCAATGATGTTACGATTGAAAATTATCGTTTCGTAAAGGGCTCGGGCGTGATGCTTCTTCCTTCCTGATCAATCGGCATTCCTCATGATATTCGGAGCCGGACCGATTCCAGCCCGATCGTTACTCGAGGGGCGAAGCTGGGTCGCTTTTTCCATTCAGCAACGGCCCGCGGGTCTGCATCGGCCGCACGCTTGCGAAGCTGGAGATGCAGGCTTTTGTCTAAGGGCTGTTTCGTCGATTTAGCTTGAAGCGGCGTGCACTCCTTGCCCGATCGGGAGAGTCCTGTTGTAGCCTGATCGGGACGTGATGGTGAAGCTGACGCCGCGGAGTACTTAAGCATCCTGTTTCCGGTTCAGGTCTGCCTTGATTGAACAAGGCAGCGGCCTGCATTCTTGCGCCGCCAGCCAGCCAGAGTGGCCAATTGGTCTGCAAGAACCCCGTCATCAACAAAATAGGACGATCTTCCACGAGTTGATCACTCCTTCCGGGACACGAAGGCAAGACGTTTCGGACCGGGTGGATAACAGGCAAGTCCGCTTCGCCATGACCGTAGACTATTGATCAGCGCGCAGGCGACCGAATCAAAGTGAGCCAACAGAATCGCTGCGCGTCCTCGCGCGTAGTTTGCTGGGGCGGCTTCCTCTCGTGCACCAGCGTGTCAGATGCTCGCCGCTCGGATTGCTGCGGCTGTAGACTTTTACGCAGGACGATAGCATCCATAGAGGCCGGAGGAGGGAGCGCTGCGAGGCGATCTTTTTGGCACGAGAATTGAGATCGTCGCCGAGGGCCTCCGGGCCAGGATTGATGCTGAACCGCCTTGATCAGTTGCGGCCAGTTGTCAGGGGCTGATCCCGGATCGGCGTCGATGACTTCCAGCAAGCCAGCGTGGAGAAGTGTGCGAACACTCGATCGATCATACGGAACGGGGATAGAGGTTCGCTACGCAATCCAGAAAGAAGATCCTTCACAGGTGCTTCCGAAGAGGTTCTGACTTCTGAAGGGGCCGCTTCACTCGCCGCTAGAGTGGGCGGCGATACACTACGATGGGTTGATAGCGAAGCGCGCGGGTCTGGACCTCGGGTCGCAGCGCAAAATGCGTCCGTATGCGGGTCTTAGTTGCGGAAACCGTACAGGGCCGCTGGAGTCTCGTTCAGGATCCGTCCTCTCGCGTGCTCATCTGGAATGAGCTCCTCAAGCCAGTCCAACGTCTGCGCATAGCATGGCGCGTAGGCGTGGGCGGCTGTCACGTTTGGCCACTCCGATCCCCAGAGCAGCTGTTTCGGCCCGAGCCCCTCCAGCAGCCGCCCCGCTGCTGCCCTGGCCCAGGCATCCGGGACGCGTCCTAGTCCCGACAGCTTCACCCATACCTCGGCGCCTTCGGCGAGCGCCAAAAGCCGCTGCAGGCGCGGATCCCAAGCGGGATCGCGGGTGCTGTCCGCGAGCCCGAAGTCCCGTAACACCAGACGATGGCCGTCGGCCAGGAGCAGCTCTGCGAGGTGCTCTCGTCCTTCGAGCCCGCCGGACACCTCCAGGTGGAAGCCCAGTTGGAGGGCAGCCTCAAAGCATTCTGCCAGTTCGTCAGGATCGTCCAGGGTTAGCGCCAAGCCCGCCGCGCCCGATCGGCCCCACGCCTCCAGGACCTCAGGCGCCGGCGGTTTCAGGATGGGCGGAATGATCCTCACGGGCATTCGGGTCTGGCTCGCCTGAACGAAGAGTTCTGTCGGATCGTCGCGCAGGAAAGCGGGTTGGACCAGAACCAGCCCTGTGATCGCGCAGCCGCGCGCCGCGCTTTCCAGTCGTTCCACGGAGCCGTCGATGACGGGTGCTACCAAACGGCTCTCCTGGCGGAAGGCGTGAACCTCGCAGTCGATCCTCATTGTGCACGCCCGCCGCAGGCCGCAATCGCCAGAGCGCCAGCCAGACCGTCATACGCTCGAAACCTCAGCTCGTCGACGCTTGCCGGGCGTGCGTAGAGACACGCAAACGTCTGCTTGGGCGCGTTACGCATGACGTCCTGCCTCGTGTCCGGATCGTGGCGCTCGATCATCCGTGATCTCGCCGATAGAGCCGCGTTTCCGGGCGGAATGCTCGCGGCCATTACAGTACGGGCTCGCCGTAGATGCTGCCTTGGTTATGAACGCAGGATTTCCATCGCGAGCTTGTGGTCCTTAGCGCGAACTGGAAATGGGGACAATGGCGAGGGCGGAGGCAGATCAAATCGTTCAGTACGTTTCGGACAAAGCGGCGCGAGTTCTGCACGTCGCGGCGGGTTCACGCCTAGAATGAGACGAGTTTGAGCGGTTGACGATGTCCAACAACATTCCGCCAACCGATGCGCATCTGGCGCCAGCATTTCCGGGCGGCTCCCTCAAGCCTGACCCCATTGGGCAGAGAGCTTCGGAGAGTTTGTTCTACGTGAGCTTTCCCTGGGTCCTCGCTTGGTAAGCTTGCGACCTGCAACCAGTGCAGTTGCGGGTCCGTTGCCACAAGGTGACCCTTATCCCGGGGGCTGCTTCGTCTTACGGGATGGACGCTTCGGCTTGCGGCCTTTAGGCAAGGTCCTGGGCGGCCTCGCACCCTCCGGAGGCTCAACAAAGAATTCAGACATATGGACGCCGAGCGTTTTTGCCATTCGTTCAAGAAGATCAATTGTCGGGTTCTTCTTCTGCAGCTCGATTCCGTTCATATAGGAACGGTCAACGTCGGCGTCGTAAGCCAGCTGGTCTTGCGGAACACCGCGTTCTTCGCGGATCCGAAGCACATTCCAAGCCACCAGCGCACGAGCATTCATGCGCTCAGGCAGCCATTTGATTGTCTATCAAACCACTGGCTATAACCCTCGTATTACGTTAGCTTCGCCGGAACGAGTTGAGCCGTCTCTGCGCGTAAGCTTCAACGAGAAAGCCGGCTAGCCGGATGTCGCCGGCGGGCCAGATGAGGCGGTCCTGGCGAGCTATGGCAAGCGCATTTGATGATCTCCTGGCGACTTCCTGATGTGAAAGCCGACCGCGCCGACTGCAGGAAAGTTGCGCGGATCGTCCGGCACGTTGTTCCAGATTGCCGGCTAGCGAGCTCGCGCGGCGCTCAATCATCTGGCGCGTGCAAAATGGATCATCGACGGCGGCCGCGTGCTCGCCGTCGGCAACCAGTAGCAGGGGTCGCCGGAGTTCGTCATTGAAAAGAAAGCTTCCCCGCCCGGCTGGACGGCGCAGCCGGAACACCGACCACCAATCGGCACGTGTTTGCTGGGCCAGGCGGTACAGGGCGATCTTTTTGTTGGCAACGGGCAGCGAAGCTGACGAGCGCTGCACGGGAAGTCCGATTTCGCTTTTGAGCAACCCGGGACGGAAATCAAATGCACACCGAGGAGTGAGCGAAATGGAGGCAAACGGGACGAGACGCCTTGCCAGGGGGCTCCGCTGCCGGCTGACATCCGGCAGGAAGAATATTTTTGTCGACTGCGACCATCGGTTCCCTACGAAGCGCCTCTGAATACCGCTACAGTCGCCTGGTTCAAGGCTTTCGCATTTTGCAGGATTTTCAGGCCGTGTCGTTCGATCCCAAGGTTGCAGATCTGGCACCAAGCGCGCCCGGGCTCACGGACTACGATGAGCAACACGCTGTCACCTATATGCGTATCCTCGACGCCGAAGCCGACAACGCAGACTGGCGCGAGGTTGCACGCATCGTGCTTTGTATTGATCCCGCCCTTGAGCCTGATCGCGCCCGTCGCGCTTTCGACAGTCATCTGGCTCGTGCCAGATGGGTGGCGCGCCACGGCTACCGTCATCTGCTGCGTCGCGATCGGCCGACGAGTGAATAATCAATCAATTTCAAATGGACGCGAGGTCTTCCGAAGGTCCAGTCTCGAAGTCCGATCTCAAAAGCAGGCCGTCCCGTCAAGTGATTGGATCGATCTGGAATCTGGCGTAGCCAGAAATGGTTCCGACTGTCGCGCCTGCAATTTCCTTGCGCGAACGCGCGCGGGCACGTTCACCAGACTGCGTGCCAGACCGGATATGTGAAGGCTTTGCCTGCCGCGGGTCTGAATGACCGGTGTGTCGGGGCGCGGCTCCAGCCCCCCGGGTCCAGGCGGGCGGGATGATTGCTATTGGACCGAAACCAGCAAACGTCGTCCAGACGGGCGAGATTGTCGTTCCCGGCCAACAGGGCGGTGCCTGTCGCCGCAGCCTCGAGTATCACGCGAGCAGTGCTACCTCTTCCTGCGATGACGGCGGACCGGCTTTCGCCCCTTGCGCAAGGTCGCGGGAGCCGTCGCGCCTTTTGGTGGCTGAACGAACAACTCGGACAGATGAACATCCAGTGTTTCCGCGATACGATCGAGAAGATCGATTGTCGGGTTCGCCGATTGCCGCTCGAGACCGCTCATATAGGAACGATCGACCCCGGCATCGTACGCCAGTTGCTCCTGCGGGATACCGCGATCTACGCGGATCCGGCGGACATTCCAGGCCACGAGCGCACGAGCTTTCATGCGCCAAGGCAGCCATTCGGATGGCCATCAAACCACGGGCTATAACCGAACTAATAAAACGAGCACCGACAATGCTGATGGGTAGGGGCCGTACCCAAACAATACGATGTCCCACTGGCTCCGGATATCGCCACATCATGCCCGCCGGGCGGCGCTCACGGCATGATCAACGGTATCCGATGACGCAACTACGTCTTCTTGCCTGGAGAAACCTGCTATAAGAAGCCGGCAGCTGGCTTGCACACTCCTCTTCAACGACGGGGAGCTTTACGGCGCTAAACTATCGCGCCTGAACCCGGTCCATCAACCGGGCTTCCGGTTCTCCAAACAACTAGCAGCTCGCCTCTGGAATCGCGGCCTTTTTACAGAGCCGGGCAACCCATCGGCAAAAGGCACGGGCGATTTCGGGATTGTCACTGCGGTCGACTGCATAGGCGCGATATTGCATACCACTGGGCGTACGCGATCCCGGGATCACATGCAGCGCCCCTTCGCGCACGAGATCGCTGACGATGATTTCTGGCGCGACCAGCAGGCATTTTCCTGTCAGGACAGCCGGCAGGGCAAGGTAATTGTGGTCGTATCGCGCCCCCGACGTCATGTCGCTTGCGGTCAGATTCATTGCCCTCAGCCATGTCGGCAGGATGTCGGGCCGGGAGGTCACGTTCAGAATTGGCATTGAACGGACGATCGAGAGCGTCTTTCCCATAACATGGTTTGGGGAGCCCACGCATACGAGCGTCTCATTGTGGATCTCCCAGTCGTCGGCTGGCTCGATGACGGTCAGATCGCGGGTGATCAGGATGTCGAAATTGTCGGATGAATTCGGCGGCGACAATGAACTGATCACGTCCACGATGACGCCGTCCATCTCGGCGGAAAATGCCTGCAGATTTGGAATCAGAAACGAGTAGGCAAAGGTCGAAAGCGATGTGCGGACCACAATGCGGTTCGTGTCCGACCGGTTGCGCCGTCGCATTCTCTTCGTGGTGAAACACACCGTATCAAGGGGTTCGGCAACGGTGTTGGCAAACAGCCTTCCGAACTCCGTCAACTGGCTTCCCCGGCCTCGCCGTTCCACGAGGTCTGTACCGAGATAGTCCTGCAACACGGCCAGATAACGGCTGACGGAGCTCTGGGTTGCGCCCAATGCGCTGGCCGCACGCGTTACGCTTCCTTCCCGCGCGATGGCCACAAATACCCGGATTGCATTGAGGGGCACTTCATCCTGCTCGACGGCCATCTTCTGCTCCGGTAGCATCTGCAATGGGCTGGGTTGCCACGGATGGCCTTTGCGAAAGCGAATACTCCATCACATTATTCGATGGGTATGGTCGGAGTTCTGCTTATCAATGCTGTCGCGCGCGTGAAAGCGGCTTCTTCGTACGCTTCGTGCAGTTTGGCGCGGTATCACAATCGCGGAGGCCGTATTTCCGATGCGTATGCTGGCGCGCTGGAAAGTGTGATCCCGGTCATCGCTGTTCCGGGAATCGACAGCGCAACCAGTTTCAGGAGAGCAAAACGGCTTACCTGCATTTTCCCGCTGGCGCGGAGTGTAGGGCCCTGAGTGAAGCCGGAGCCTGGTACTGTTTCAGGATCTTGCTGTTCGGCGATGATTTCAAGTCAAATGCTCAACGAAGGAAGCGGGCTTCAGCTGCCTTGATCCCTTCGGTCCGCTGAAGTCTGAAAATCTCCTCCACAGGCAGAATATCCTTGTGCACGTTCTGGACGCCGCCATCGGCGATGATCCGGCGGAACGTTTCCTGCATGCAGGTTGCCGCGGCGCGGATGCCGTAATTGCCGTAGATCATCATGCGGATATTGCCCAGCGCCCTGGCGCGTCGGGCATCCAGATCCGGGTAGGCATTCGGTACAACCACCAGCGGCACCGCTCCGGTCCAGGCGCGCGAGAAGCTCTCGATCTCGCAGGCATCCTTCTTTTTCGAATGGATCAGAATCATGTCGGCGCCGGCTTCTGTGTAGGCCAGTGCCCGGCGCAGGGCTTCCGTCTCGCCCAGACCTGCAATCAATGCCTCGGTGCGGGCAATGACGAGAAAATCCGGGTTCCGTCTTGTTGCGGCCGCAGCCTCGAGCTTGCCCTGGAATTCTTCGATCCGCAGCAGCTCCTGCCGACCACCCGCAACAAGGCTCGTGACCTTCGGAAAGGTCTTGTCTTCGATGACAACCGCGCTGGCGCCAGCCCGCTCGTATTCACCAATTGCATGGATGACATTGATCGCATTGCCGTATCCCGTATCGATGTCGGCAACGATCGGCAGCGTCGTACGTCCGGCAATCGACCGCAGCATATCGAGATGCTGCGCCATCGAGATCAGACTCATGTCCGCGAGCCCGTAAAGCGCTGCAAGTTCGAAGCCGGAGGCCCACAGGCCATCGAATCCGGCTTCTTCGGCTAAAATCGCGGAAAGAGGGCTGTGGGCGGCCATGATGTGGACAAGGCCGATCTCGGCCATGAGGGCGCGGAGGCGTCTGGCTGGGGACATGATGAAATCTTTCATAGCTGGGAGACGGAGACGGTGATGCTGCGCTCGCACGCGGGGCGATCGTCCGGACGACGAGGCGCGAGCAAGCCGGATACGGGGTGAAGCCGCGAACCTTGCGATCCAGGACCGCGGTGCCGGTTTCCATCGCGCTTGCCGTGCGAGGCGAGGGCTTTTCGATGAAACCTGTGCAGTGAGTGGAATGCCGCAAAACCTGATCCGGCACACGGCACGAAAGCTGCCCGCCCGGATTCAGCCAGCCGGGCGCGACACCACGGCATTGCCGCGATGCGATCGTAAGGCGCGGCATGAAAACATACGATTCATCGCGGGCCGCCTCGATCGCAACCCCGTCCGGGTGGGGGCACGGTGTTGATCTCTCCACCTCCTCGGACGGATCGAGGCTGGCGACGAATTCATTCAGGACGAGGTGTCCGGCGTCACGGCTGGCTGCGATCCGGTAGTTGTTCCAACCGCGTGCAAGGTCGTTGGCACTCTTGATCGCCACGGACAGCCACGTCGTCCTGACGGAGGATCTGCCGCGCTCATGCCGGATAATCCGGATGCCTGCCTCACCGGCGAAGGTGCCGGTCCCCAAACCGGCGGCCCCCCGACTGAAGGCGAGCGGACCGGTGCTTCGGGCGCGCGGCAACTGCGTCCATGCTCCGGCATCAGGAGGCCGGACGGCATCGAGCTGGGCTGCAGCGGGCGACAAGACAGGATTCCTGAAAGAAGACATGATGATTGTTCATCTCTATCCGCGCCCGGACGCGAAGACCAATCGGGCTATCGCATTTTTTGGATCAACCAATCGAAAGTTGCGGTAACTGAGGATCGGATCTCCGCTCGGCCCTCGCGCTGACCGGCGCCAGCAGCCGAGGCAAGTGAGTACGACGAACGGCTGCTGCCATCTCGCGACATCATCGCGTGTGATGCCGCAAGCCTTGCGAGCCCGGCGGAGCCGGGCAGACGCATGAGCGGATGACAGTGCCGGTGCGATGGGCGGTGATTTGATGATATCCGGCACGCCAGGCAAGATGACGCCCAAGGTGTGCCTTGTCCGCTTCGCCGCCGTCACACTGGTATGGTGGCCGAACGGCCAACGAAAATACAGTTGTTGTCTGGACCGGCCATTCGGATCGGTCTGCCACGTTCAGATGTCCGGCGCGGCGTCGGATGCGGCCGATCGAAAACCGGACAGCAGTTCGCCTCCACCACGACGTCCGCGCGCGAGAGCCCGTACCATCGAAACGGCTCAGTCTTCCGGCGACATCGGCTGACCGGGTTGCATGTCATCGCATGATTGCAAGTTCCTATTGAGTTATTCGATGGGTGTCATCCAGCCTTAGCAATGGAGGTCTTGAAGTCGTCACGGGCTGGCGAACACGTCAGCTTTCACGATGGTCTGGAAGTGAAGTTATGGCATCCGTGCAGATTGACGGCATCCGGAAGAACTATGGCCCGACGGCGGTCTTACGCGGTGTGTCGCTGTCGATTGCGGACGGCGAGTTTCTGACCCTGTTGGGACCATCGGGATGCGGAAAGTCGACGCTGCTGCGGATTCTGGCAGGCCTCGATGTACAGGACGCAGGCTCGATTTCGATCGGCGAGCGGGCAGTGGATGGGCTGCGGCCGAAGCTGCGTGATGTCGCGATGGTGTTTCAGTCCTACGCGCTCTATCCCCATATGACGGTCGCCTCCAACATGGCGTTGCCGCTGCGGATGCGGCGCCTCTCGGCCATGCAGCGGTTGCCTGTTCTCGGCCGCCTGATGCCAGGAAGAGCGCGGATCTCTGCCGAAATCGAGGCCGAAGTAACCCGGACAGCCGGCTTGCTCGGGATCGGTCACCTCTTGGAACGCAAACCTGGACAGCTCTCCGGAGGCCAGCGGCAACGCGTCGCGGTTGGCCGCGCCATGGTGCGCCATCCCGCCGTATTCCTGATGGATGAGCCGCTGTCCAACCTCGACGCCAAATTGCGGGTGCAAATGCGCGCCGGGATCAAGGAACTGCACCAGAGGATCGGCGCCACGTTCGTCTATGTCACGCATGATCAGGCCGAGGCCATGACGCTGTCGGACCGGGTCGCGGTGATGCTCGACGGCGAGTTGCTGCAGGTCGCGCCGCCGCAGGACATCTATGCCGATCCCGATGACCGACGTGTTGCCGAATTCATCGGCTCGCCCAGGATCAACATCCTCGACGGCGTGGTGCGCGAGCGTGGCCTGATCGATGTAGCCGGATCGACGCTTCCGATCGAGGCCGATGCGCTTTCGGGCGTGGCTCTCACCCTCGGTGTTCGTCCGGAGGCTTTTCAACTCGCCGAACATCGCGGTCCGGACACATTGACCGGTTCTGTGCGCCTGATCGAGCATATGGGATCCGATCTCTTCGTGCATCTCGACCTGCCGGGCATCGATCATCCCCTGATCGCAAGGCTGCTCGCCGAACGGGCGCCCCGGATCGCGCCGGGGCAGACCTTGCATCTCGGCGTCCGGGCGGATCGCGTGCTGCTCTTTACCCGTGACGGACGTCGTTTGCGCCGCGAGGCCGGGCAGGGCCCGGGATCGGTCGCCCCGCTCCGGGAGATTGCCTGATGGGCAAAGCCGTTGCGCTTTCCGGTGCTGCCGACGGGGCGTGCCCGGCCGGTGGCGAGCCGACGTCGTCCCTTGCGGCGCGAAGACGGGTTGCTGCAGAGGTGCTGGCGGGCTGGACGCTGGTCGGGCCTGCCGCATTCCTCCTGGTCATCCTGTTCTTTCTGCCGGCGACGGGCATCTTCGTCATCGCGCTCACGGATTGGCAGTTCGGGGCGCGTTCGCTTTCCTTCGTCGGCCTCGCCAACTTCCGCGAGGTCTTTGCCGACGCCGGTTTCAGGACTTCGCTCCTCAATACGGTCTTCTACGTTTTGATGGTCGTGCCGGGCACCGTTGTGCTCGGCCTTCTGGTTGCGCTTCTTGTCGAAAGCGGCAGATCCTGCCGGTCCTTTTACCGGGCCGTTCACTTTCTGCCCTTCATGGCGACGATCACCGCCACGGCGATCGCCTGGGACGCGCTGCTGCATCCGGCGATCGGCCTCGTCAACCAGATACTCGCGGCGCTCGGCCTGCCCGTTGCCAACTGGCTGCGCGACGAGAATACCGCGCTGCCGGTGCTCGCCGTCATCGGGGTCTGGCAGAACCTCGGCTACGCCATGGTGCTGTTCCTCGCCGGCCTCAAGAGCATTCCTCAGGACCTTTATGATGCGGCCGATATAGACGGTGCGGATCGTGCGCTCGACCGGCTGCGTACCGTGACACTTCCCATGCTCGGTCCGGTCTCGATGTTCGTCGTCATCGTCGTGGCGCTGAGAGCGTTCGAGACGTTCGACACCGTGAAAGTGCTGACACAGGGCGGTCCCGGCCACGCCTCGGAAGTCCTGCTCTATACACTGTACCGGGAGAGCTTCGAATATCTGCACACCGGATATGGTGCCGCCGTTGCCGTCGTCTTTCTCGCCATCGTCGTGACGCTCACGCTCGTTCAGGCCCGCGCCATGGACAGGACGGTGCACTACCAATGAGCGCTATCACGTCTGCCAGGTGGCTCTCGCCGGTTGCCGCCATTTTTCGGGATGCCGTGCTGCCCATCACCGCGGCGGGTGGCTTCGTCGATCTGCGTCAACGGTATCGCCGCCCGCCGCGCCAGCCTGCGAAATCTTCCCGTTGCCCGGCGACATTGCGTCGGGGGAGGGGGCGGAGCTGTCAGACAACACGCCAACGGAGGCAATCGATGTTTCCTTCACGCAGGACCTTCCTGTCGATGGCAAGCGCTGCGGCCGCAACGCCGGTCCTGAGGGCCCGTGCGCATCAGCAGACGACGATCCGGGTCTGCTATTCTCCGGCCTCTCTGAGGGGACTCTATGAGGCGCTTGCGCGACGTTTCATGGAGACCCGTCCCGATATCAAGGTCGTTCTCGACAGCCCAGCCGTCGACTATGACGGCCTCGTCCAGCAGACCTTGCGGCAGAACATAACGAAGCAGCTGCCTGACATTTCCCACCAGGGCCTGAACCAGATCCGGCCCCTGGCTGATCGCCGGATAGCGGTGCCGCTTGATCGCTTCATCGCAGGCGATCCGGCGTGGAACACGATCGGCGTTCCGCAAGAAGTGACATCGTTTGCGTCATACGGCGGCAAAACCTGCGCCCTGCCGTTCGCAATTTCCGTTCCCGTGCTCTTCTACAACATGGATCTCGTGAAGCAGGCCGGCGGTGACCCTGACAACCTGCCTGACGACTGGGATGGCGTGATCGCGCTCGGCAGGAAAATCGGCGCCCTCGGCGAGGGGACCGGCGGCCTCTATGTCGAATACACCAATAACGGCTGGTCGTTCCAGACGCTGGTGGGCGCCTTCGGCGGCCGGATGATGAGCGAGGACGAAACAAGGATCAGCTTCGACGGCCCGGCCGGCCTTCAGGCGCTGCAGCTGTTGCAACGTCTCGGAAAGGAAGGCCAGCCAGGCTTTGAACGGGACCAGGCGCGGCAGGCATTCCGGGCGGGAAAGCTCGGTATCCTGTTCGGCGCAAGCAGTGCGCTCAACGGCTATCAGCAGTCGGCGGCCGGCAATTTCCGGCTGAAGGTCGGATCATTGCCGGTCTCATCGGCAAACGACAGGCTTCCGGCCGCAGGCAACGGCATTGTCATGCTGACTGATGATCCCAACAAGCAGAAGGCTTGCTGGGACTACATCAAATTCGCAGTCGGAACGGCCGGCCAGACCATCATGGTCGAGGCCACCGGCTACGTGCCGGTAAATCTTGCCGCGATCAGCGATCCTGCTGGGCTCGGCAAGTTCTTCGACGCCCACCCGGAGCATCGCATCGCCAGTCAGCGGATTGCGATGATGACAGGCTGGTTCGCCTTTCCGGGCGAGAACAACTCCAGGATCATCAAGGCCATCGAGGATCACTGCTATCTCGTGGTCTCGCAGAAGCAGGATCCGGCCGCGGCGCTCTCAAGCCTCGGGAAGGACGTCGATGCGCTGCTGCCGCACTGAGGAAGGCCGGCACGGGAGCGCCGGCGAGCCATCGTCCATGGTTGCCGATATCGCGAGATCTTTCGCGCGCCGGCAATCCTGATGTCCTGTCCGGAAATGAACGGCAGGCGATTGAGGTCTGAAGAGGTGCCAACGATCCGCGGGTTGCAGCGAGACCGGGCTCGCGCGCGGGATCTGCCTGATCCGTCGAGGGGCTCGTGTCGCGGCCAGCCACGCGGGGGGCCTCGCAAAGATACATTTACCAGGAGATGCCAGAGATGCAGCTGATCGATCTGAGCCGGGAACTTCACCATCGCGCGCCGGCGCCCCAGATGCATCCACCGATCATCATGGGCGTCTGGAACGATCACAGCGAAATCAAACAATCCGGCGCGACGCGCTTCAGCTCGAAATCCTGGGCGCTGTCGCTCAGCGACCACTCGGGAACCCATGTGGACGCACCCTGTCATTTCAATCCGGATCCTGATGCTCCCTCGATCGACCGGATTCCACTGGAGGATTTCTATACCGGGGCGATCTGCCTCGATCTGGCGCATGTACCCTTGCGACACGAGATCACGGCCTCCGAGATGGAAGAGGCGCTCATACGATCAGGCCAGCAGATCAGGCCGCGTGACACGGTGCTCATCGACATGGGCGTCAACAGGCGTCTATGGGGTACGCCCGGCTATCTGCATGACTTCCCAGGGCTGCATGTCGATGCCGTGCACTGGCTCGCCGACCGCAAGATCCTGATGTTCGGCGTCGAGGCCATCAGCCCGGCACCGGAAGGCGAGGCCAACTACAAGGCGCACCTTGCCTGCGCGGCCCGCGGCATCACCCACATCGAGTGCATGTGGAATCTCGACAGGCTCGTCGGCAAGGGCCGGTTCCGCTTCATCGGATTTCCGCTCAGGATCCGCGGCGGTACTGCAAGCCCGATCCGTGCGGTCGCTGTCCTGGACGAATAAGGTCCGGTCCCTTGCTGCTCTTCTTGCACAGATACGATCGCACTTCGCAGGTCATGGCGGCCCTGCAGAACTCCCGTGCTCACGGCCGTATGCGAGCGCAGCGTTGCTTCCGAGGCCGTCCTGTCGCCGGTCTCTTACGCCAGGATTATGCACCGCGCCCGGCGCATTGCAGTCTGTCCCGGCCGAAGGCGGAGGAAGTTGCGCCAGGCTATGCGCATGAACGCATCGAAGAATTCCGCGCTGGTTGCAGCAAGCATCATCGCGACAGGCGTCGCCTGATTGTGGACGGCTACCCGCCATGGACGGTGTGAGCGCATTGGCATGCTGAAGAAGGAAACAATAGCGGATCTGGCGAACGAGTTGCACGGCTTGCCGCTGGATGACGGGCGGGCGGCGGCCCTGGCCGATCATGTTGCCCGGCTGAATTCGCTTGTCCGGGCGAGCGCATCGCAGCTCGCGAGAGGTGATGAGCCGGCGCAGTTCGCCCGGATGCTGGCTCTGTTGAAGCGTCCGGCGGGAACATGATGCAGCATATCACGTCCCTGAGTCTGTGCGAGCTCGCTGATGCGATCAGGCAAGGCCGCATATCCTCCTGCCAGGCGGTCACGGCATGTCTCGAGCGGATCGATGCCTGGCAGCCGCGGATAAACGCGTTCGTTGCGATCGATCGGGAAGGAGCACTGGCATCGGCCCGGCGCGCCGACCACAGCCTTGCTGAAGGTCGCATCCTTGGGCCCTTGCATGGTGTGCCGCTTGCGCACAAGGACATGTTCGCAAGAGCCGGACGGACCGCAAGCTGCGGCTCCCGGATTTTTTCGGGCGAGGTCGCGAAAGAGACAGCGACCGTGCTGGAGCGGCTGGACGGCGCGGGCGCCGTCGAGATCGGCACTCTCAACATGACCGAGCTGGCGGGCTCCGATACGCCGGGCGAAGAACCGCTCGGCGCCTGCCATAACCCCTGGAATACGCAACGTTTCAATCCCGGCTCATCATATGGTCCGGCTGCTGCGCTTGCCGCCCGCCTGATCTACGGCTCCCTTGGATCCTGCACCGGTGGATCGATCCGGATTCCCGCTGCCGTATGTGGTGTCACCGGACTGAAGCCGACCTGCGGCCGGATCAGTCGGCACGGCGCGCTGACCCGCTCCTGGTCGCTCGATACGATCGGGCCGATGGCGCGAACGGCCCGTGACGTGGCCAGATTGCTGGGCTGCATCGGCGGCTTTGATGCGCGCGATCCAGCCTCCAGCGATGAGCCGGTCCCCGACTATGAGCGAGGCCTCTCCATAAGGCTCGCCGACATCCGGATTGCCGTGCAGCGGCGGTTCTGGTCCGTGGTCGATCCCGATGTGGCCGATGCGCTGGCCTGCTTCCAGGAGATCCTGGCGCGCCAAGGCGCCACGATCAGGCCGGCGGATCTTCCCGACGGGCACCTGCTCTGGGACCTCGCCTCGGTGCTCAGCGATTGTGAAACCGCAACCGTGTTCGGCCGCGATCTGCGCGAGCGCGGCGCCGACATCACAGAAGCCAACCGCAACCAGCTGCAGCGCGGCAACTTTATCCCGGCGCCGCGTTACCTTGAGGCGCTGGCGCTGCGCGGCCGCTACCTGCGTGAATTCTGCGAGGGGGTGTTCGCGGATGCCGATGTCCTGCTGACGCCGGCCCTGCCTCTTCCGCCGCCGGCAATCGAGAAGATGCGCGACGAACGCTTCGCCGACGATTTCAATCGCAGCCGCGTCATCAACATCTACACGAGGCCGTTCAACTATCTGGGCCTTCCCGCGCTGAGCGTACCTTGCGGTTTCACGGCGGATGGCATGCCGGTCGCCTGCCAGCTCGTCGGCCGGCCGTTCGACGAAGCGACCCTGCTGGCCGTTGCCCATGCCTATCAGGACCTCACCGACTGGCACCACCGCTCGCCACAGATTTAACTGAACATGCTTGAAAACAGGGAAGACGATTTCATGAGAAGACCGCAAACCGGGATGTTGTTCGCCGGGGAAGAGCTTGTGGAGCATTCCGGTGTGCGGGGCCTGAGGTACTTCAGAGCAGGAAAGAGTGATTGCCCGCTTGTCGTATTCCTGCCGGGCGGGGTGCATCTGGCGCGCATCAGTTACGGCGATCCGTTTTCCCACCGTGCCGATTTCCTGGATCACTGGCTGGAGCAAAAGGGTATCGGGCTGCTTGCCCTGTCGTATCCGACCGATCATCCGTCCATTGGCGCGATCGTGCCTGACCTGACCATTGCAGGCTGGGCGAACTGGATCGCGTCCGTTACCTCAGATGTATTGCGCGAAACGCCGGATCGTCCCGTCGCGGTCGCCATGTGGAGCATGGCCGGTCGCTCGGTTGCCGCTGTCAACACGGCCCTGAAGGCCCGCGGTATCGATGCAGTCTGCTTTCTGTCGCTGGCCGCCTCGCCACCGATTGCCGGGCTCAATCTTGTGCAACAAGGTGGCGATCCATTGACACCGGACGGCCTTTGGACAGGAGGCGTGTATATCGACGGCTTTCTGCCGAGTCTTTCACACCAGAACCAGATCAACGGACGCAGGATTCTCGACGAACAGCTTTATCTGGAACACTATCTGTGCAACACGCCTGTCATGCTTCGAGGCACGTCCCAGCGCTTCTCGGATCAGGGGACATTCTGGAATTTCGAGGAGGCTCATGACGATATGAGGGCCTCTTCTTTTTCCGAGTTTCCGTTGGCCGCAACGATCAGTCCCACAGACAGGTCCGACGACGGGCACGCACTGGCTGACCCAATCAACTGGAATTTCTTCAACATACAGATGATCCGCTCACAGGCCCGGGCGCTCGATTTCGATGCCGGGCGATGGAAGGAGTTACGTGCCCTGACCCGGACGCTTCCCTCGCGTTTATCCCGAGATGTCGCCGGCGGGCATTTCTTTTTTGTAGGCGCACGCGGGGCTGAGCAAACAGCTCACCACATCACGGAACTATATTCCGAAGTGCGCAGCCTTCGCGCCGAAATCAGGGCGCTACTGGAGTGAAAGTCGCCGCATACCGGAAGTTCTGAACAAAAGGGCCTGCGGGGAGCCTTCGCGAGATCGCCCCGATGCCGGAGTCTCCATTGCCGTCAATCCGGAATGTCGCGCGAGAGACCATCCGTTTGGTCGGCAGAGCGCAGTGCCATTTAGGTTTGAGACGAACCGCGCCCCGTCGGATTGCAGATCCTGGCCAACCACTACGATCTGCGGTGCCTTCGTCTGTTGAACAAGTGGTGCGGACGGCCGGACTCAAACCGGGACGGGCAATGCCCAACGGATTTTTGTACCAGCTACGGCTTTGCCGCGGCCAAGGTGGCGTTTGATCCGTCTGTGCTGTCATCCTGTCGCTCCAGGTTATCGTCTGCGCCCTTTGCGCATATGCGCCCGCCAAGCTTAGCTTTGGCGGCCGCGACCTGTTGTTCGGAATAGTGATGATTCGTCTGCTCCTGCCGCAACAGGTGCTGTAACTGCGTCTCAACCCATTCCAGATTGAAGCGCTGCACGGGGGGCAAGGTTGGACGGCGATGGGAGCAAGAAGCCCCGGTACGCCCAAGGCTTCATTGGTTGCCCGCGCTATTTTCGCGAAGATCAATCAACCGCACATTGGGCAATCCATCACCATCGAGGCATTCCGTGATCGACGCACCGAAAGTCTGGTGATGCTCTTCGATCAGGCCTGCGGCACGTTCCCCGCGTGTCTTCATTTTTTCCGAGAGAGGACGGTCAATGACCACGTACTCAATGCTGCAATCAGGCGGAACGCTCGTTGCGATGCGTTTGCGGTCCGTCGTCTTGATATTTGTAGCGTCGAGGATGACATCCTCGCCTGACTTGAGCACCATCGCCATCCTCTGACGCGCCATTCGGAATACATGGCCTTGATTGCGCGGAGTATCGTTGGTGCCAAATATCTCTTCACGAATACTGTCCGACGAGACAACCCTTGCCGCCTGCCGGTTAGCCCATGCGCTCTTCCCGGCTCCGGACGGCCCAACCGTCATACGCAAGGTCTGACCCGTTCGTGGCCAGTCCCAGCCGTTCACGGGGGCCGCCATTAGATCGAGGACGTGCTCCTCCCACACCTCGCACAGGTTCTTGATGTTGTCCTTGTCAATTGTCTTGCCGTGAGACAGCGAGTCGCGAACCCACTTGAGGTCCTTCATGATCCGGAGGTGTGAAAGGGGCACCGCGCCGTCAAGGAGCGTGATCATCTCGAACCACTCAAAGCTCCACGGATCGGTGATCTTTATCGTTCGGTCATACACCTTCTTGGTGTAGGGAGAGGATGGGCTCGCGTGCTTCGACAGTTCGTCGAGGTAGGCGCGGATGATGCCCCTGCGGGCGCTGTCGATCATCGGCAGCAGGACCTTGGATTGAGCGACCCAAATCCGGCGTTCGATGTCGCTCCAGAGCCCGTGAGCGACAGCGGCGAGAGCATGAGGAGTGGGGATGTCGTCCCACGCGTCCACGAGGCCGTTTTCCCAGCATGGATAGGGCCATGCCCTCCGCGCGGAGAGGAGTTCGAGCGATCCCGTCGGCGATATCTGATCGTCCAGATTGAACCTCGTCATCTGATCGAGAAGACTCGGCGACCATGCGGCGACCTCGATCGAGGTCGCCAACGCCAGCCGCTCGTCGATGCCCGATCCGACCCGTATGCCGTTGGCTGCGATCCATCCGAACGAGTCCACTGACGACATATATCCGCGCCAGAACCTGCTGCCTATCTGGCCGAGAAGCCGCTTCTCAGCGTCCGCCTTCCATCCGGTCGGCAGAAGCAGAAGGAGGTAGGGACCAGCAGCCGGAGGACTCTCGGCCCGCTCGGACATGACGGCACGCAGCAAATAGCTCCACGTCTGGATATGGTCCGCGGAAATGCCCTCGACGATGAACGCCACGTCTGCCAGATCGGGATTTTCGAGGAAGTCCGCCACGGTGCCGATCGAGGCTCCTGAAACCCGGCGCAACGTCGCCATCTCGTGCAGGGGCGATTGCGTCGCCTTCAGGTTCGAAGCGTCAAAGACCACCGTCTCGACGACGTATTCGTCGGCAAGCTTCTTACGGATCGCATCGTGCAATCCCTCCGGCAGTGGCCGCGGACATTTCGCGGCGGCGACGCCTTTAGTGATCAAGTCCCTGGCAAGAGCCGTCGTGAAGCCGTTCGGCCCTGGAAGGGTCCACCAATCCTGCGGCGTCACTTGCTCTCTCCCGAAAGAAGGACACGGCGGACGAAGTCATCCATCACGATGATCTGCTGGTCGGCCGGAGCTGACGGGTTGCTCAGCGACGCCACGCCGATGGTCGCGGCGAACCTGACGATATAGTCGGGATCGATCCCGTCGGGTTTTCCTTCCACGACGAGAGCGTCCTTACCGTAGGATGCCTTGATACCGGTTTCGCCGCACCATTGCGCCAGCGTGACGAACGCAGGGGCAAGCCGTTCACCGATCCCGATCGCCTCTGCACCGTCCTTGACCGCCGCGGCCAGCGCATGGTCCATGGCGACATTGACCCTCATGCCGCGTTGAAGGTTGGCAAGAACAGCCTGCGTTGGCTCGCTCCAGCCTTCCGTTCCGCGGAGAACGTCTTCGATCGAGCCGATCAGGTGCAGCGCGTCGAGCCGTGTGGCCAGGAACGAGCGCGCCCAAGGTCGCAGGGTTTCGACCTTGATACGGGAGAGCGACGGACTCTTCCGGAAGGCCTCGACCCATGCTTCGGCATGGCTCGGCGCGCCGACGAAAATCGGCCTGACGTCCTGACGCAGAACGCTGGGTAGGCGCGAAACCGCCGTCACCCAGTCGTGCCGCCACGCGGTTTGCGGCGGAACGACGACAATCCGCTTCTTCGCGACAGGATTCCGCCGAATATCAGAGACGAAGCCGTCGCGGTCGCTCCAGCCACGAATGTCGAGCGTGGCGCTCCGCTGCTCGCCACCAGGGTACGTTCCGGACGCCTCGATCGCGGACACCACGTCGCCGATGCCAGACGCAGCCGATCCAAAGATCACCATGACTTTCGCATCATCCTGTCCTGGTGCGAAAATTTGCGACAACTGACCGTCGGTCAAAGGCGACGTCTTGCTGGCGGACTGTTTCCCCCTCGACATGACCTCGATGGTCCGGCGAGCGTTCTTCGGATCGAACTGCTGCTCGATCTTCTTGCCGCCAAAGCTCAGAAGGCGTTCGGTCAAATCCTCCTCGCTCGAAACAAGAAGGTCGAGAAGCATGCGGGAGCGCAACGTCCACTTTTTCGACGTAGTGCGCCGGAGAATCCCGAACCCTTCCATCTCGTCCAGAAGGTATTCGATTTCCGACGGATCGCTTCCCTTCGGGAATGCCTGCGGCCAGTACCGGATCGCACTCTCGGTGACCTCGATCGCGCTCAAACCGTCCGCCTCCAGGCCCTGTCCGGACGAGAAGTAGGCGTCGTAGGCGATGATGTAAGTCAGAAGTCCGTAACGTTGCTCGATGCCCGTGATCGTCTTGTCGAACGCGTCGTAGAGCACCTTCCTGATCTGCGGGTTTCTCAGCGCGTCGTCGACCATGGCGCCGTCGATCACCTTGACTTCCCGGCCATCACGGATCTGGTCCTCGAGAATATCCAACAGACCTCTGCAGAACACCTGGATGAGAACCGGGTAATAATTGGTGAAACTGAGAATGCGCCAGACGTCCTCGCGGTTCTCGAACTCGAAGCCGAGAGCAGACATCGGGCCGCGCATCAGGATTTCCGCGTCTCCGACGTCCTCCTGCAGCAAGGGCCCGATCCGGATCGGATCGTTGGAGATTTGCGCCAGCGGCGAGTTTTCCGACTTGATGATGCGGGAAACGTTGTGCAACCCGGCTAGCACAAACTTGAAGCGATGATCGGTCTCCGCCATCAGGTTCAGGAGCTTCACGACATTGCGATAGTCCCGCGACGCCTCGTGCTTGATGAAGTTGTCCGCTTCGTCGAGCAACAGCAGAATCCTGCGGCGATTGTCGGCCTGCAGATATTCCTTCACTCCGGCGACGAAGTCCTCGGGAGCGCTGACCGGTTTGGCGAACACTTCCTTCAACGCTCCCGAAGAATATTGCCAGAAGAGGTCGAGCGGGAAACTGTTCAGATCGAGGAACTTGAACAGCGCGTGTTCCGGGGCATTTCTTGATATGTGGCGCAAAAGAGCGGTCTTGCCGAGCCGTCGCCCGCCATAGACGATATAGGAACCGTACGATTCCAGAATCTTGGCTTTTTCCCGTGCGCGCCCCTTGAACATTTCGTTCGGGACCGGCGAGCGAACGTAGTCCTGGTATGGTGTCGCGGTTGTGTAGGCCTGCGCGATCTCGAACATCCGCAACGGCGTGGCATCCGGCGTCGCCAGATAATCCAGCAGAAGAGCCTCGTCAATCACGAGCACCTTGCGCCTGTTCTTTACACAGTCGCGCTTCAGCTGCTTGCGTTTGTCGGCCGACATCAAGCCGAACATCAGCACCAGGGTCCCGCGCGGTTCGGCTCCTTCCGCCAGCGCCATGATTTCGGCGGACGTCGTCGTGGGACCGACGGCCGCGACCCGCCAGCCACCCTTCGTGAGGCTGCCGAACTCCGGAAGCATCAAGGACGTAGGGGCCGACGGCAGGTTCATCTGCGCGTCAACCACGAAGATTTGTCTGCCCACGTTGCTGCGATCCCCATTCACGTCGACGAATTCCGTCCCGTAGGCGATGGAGGTCAGCAAAACCGCAATGTGCGACATACCCTGCGAAAGCATGACCTGCGAGTTCTTCATCCTCCTCTTGAACTCAATCCAGTCCTCGAGCGTCTTGGCGGCCTCCTGGCGCCGCGCCTCGTCAAGCCGGGAGAAATCGAACAAGCCGTAGGCCGCGTTGCCTTCGATGCAACGTTTGGCCTCGGAAAGATCGATCTGGGAAGTCTCTTTCAGTACATGGTTGAACTGGTCCAACGGCTCGTTCATCACCTTTCCGGTCAGCGTCGGACGCCTCTCGCCGGAGTTGAAAGTCTGGATCCAGTCGGTGACGGTGGCGAGATCGTCACTATCGAGAAGCTTGAGAAGCCGGATCTTCTCTTCGCCCGTGATCCGCGACGTCTCGCCCAGACGGTCAATCTCCGAAGCCAGCGCAGCCTTCGCGTCGTCCAGAAGACGGCGCGCGGAGCCTTCGACATCGTTCAGGCGCGACAACGCGGCATTGACATCGAGAACGCGGAACCCGTCGATTTCCTCTGGCATGAAATCGGGAATGTCTTGTGAGGGAACGTCCACCTTGATCTCGTCGAGGTCGTCATTGAGACGGGTCGATTCCTCCAGCCCGCCGAGCGCCATGCGGCGCACCTTGGCAATCAGCCTCGAGACATCGGCGTGCCGGGCCTTGACCTGCGCCTTTCGGGTGACCTCGTTGGTCTCAATCACCGCGCGGAGGTGTTCCTCGCGAACCGCATCGATTCCGAAATGAGGCGCGAAGGTCAGGAGCATCTTGGCCGGAACGAACGCATCCTCACTCCGCCTCGCTTCAATGGCGGCTTCGGCGGCCTCGGCGAGGTTGCCCGAGACGCGGGGACCGTCGAATTCACGGATCGCCGAGATCAACCGGACAGCATCCTTTGGACTTGGCGTCCAGGCTCCGCTCCACGCCATGCCTGGAAGCCACAGAAGGGGTGCGTGCAGTTCGAGATTGACGATCTTGCGATCGACTTCCGGCATCGCTTCGCCGCGGATCACCGCCGCGAGGCTTTTGAACACGCTGCGTGCATGGGCGTAGGCCGCATCAAGCAACGCACTTCCCGTCGGCGCAGCCGTCGCAACCTCGAAGTTCTGGATGCCGACCTTCATGTTGTCCGCCAGATCGCGTACCTGATCCAACCGCTTGCCGACAACCGGAATCTCGTTGGCCGGTCCCGCCGCTTCTGCGAAAGCTCCGCAGCCGGCGGCGAGGTCGATGATGTAGGCGACCAGGCGCTCGCGCGCCCCGCCGTCGATAGTCTGCACGGCTCCCATGCGCCGGACCTCGCTGTCCAGCAGGTTCGTGACCTCGTTACGGTCAGAATATTTCCTGGAGAATTCCCGGACGGCGTTGATCTCGTGCTGGTTGACCGCGCTCTCCATCACACTGACGATTCCGCTCTTTGCGGTGATGGATCGCAGGACCTTCTGTCCGAGGACGAACCTGAACTGTGCATTCCTGATTGACTTGATCTGATCCAGGACCGCGTTGCGCCGTTCGTTGGCAATCGATTTGTCGGCGTTGGCGCTGGAAGCTGCGCGCAGGCTTGCTGCCGTCACTGGAGATCCGAGGCTGCGGTTCTCCTTCACGAGACCTACGAGATAGAAGAAGCTCGAGCACCTTTCGTGCGTCTTTATGGCGTCTATGATATTGAACGCATTACCGGCCTCGGTTACCTGAAGCAGGGCGGTGGGAAGAACGGAGGCCATCAACAAGATCCGCCGCGCATCGGCTCTCTCGTCGATGCCGAGGTTGGCAGCAATCGCCACACAGGCCTCGATCGCCTGGTGATAGCCGTCGGGCGCAATGCGGGAGACGCCCGGGATTCTTGCTCCAAGCGCGTAGAGGCGCATTTCCTCGGCACTGTAGGGGAGGGCCGAAGCATCACCGAGAACGGTACTCGCAGCGTTGACGAGGTGATAACCGAGACCAAATTCGCCGCGAATGAAGAGTTCGTCCGCCTTCTTCTCGATGTCCTCAAGAAGGTGGTCCGGCTCTTCGTTGGCATCGTTTAGGGCCGGAGCCAGCGCCTCGTGAACGGGCTCGATTTTCCGCTTTTCGTCGATTTCGACAAAGTCATCCTCGTCGATGGTGATTTCGACCGGAGGGCGGGAGCCACTCCCTTGCACTCCTGTCGTTCGTTCGACGGCCGGGGAGGGCGGCGCGGCGCCAGGATCAGCGCTTCCTGCGGCGACAGGATCCACCTCTACCGTTGAGGGACTTGCGGGAGAGATGCGGGTGACGGAAGTTGGCATCTTGATGGCGCTGATGGCCTTCGAAACGTTCTCCAGACCGGAATTCACGATGGTCTCGAGCCTGTTCATCGCCTCCTGGCCGAGGGTGACCAGCTCGAACATGGGAAGCTTCTTCTGCTGAAGCTCATCCGCGTCTTTACGGGCCTCTTGCGCCCTGACGAGCTCGGCGTCAGCCCGTTCGGCCAACGCGTCCGCTTCCCGCAGGCTTTCCTCCGAGGCGAGCTGCGGCGCTGACGCGGAAATCGCCTCGATCTCCGTCAGCCTCGTGGAGACGTCCCTGATGTACCCCTCGGAAACGTCGGAAAACGCTTTTGCGATCTTCGCCAGGCGGGAGATGACGGCTTCGCTGGCGGCACCGTCTGGCTTGAGCCGCTCAAATTCCTCGATATGTTCCCGCAAGTGGCTCGCGATAGCCGCGATCTCCTGCTGCGTCGCTGCGTTGGGGCCGACATTCAGGGCTTTCCTGGCCGTATCAATGAGATCGAGAAGGTCATTCTCCCACCGGATCACGAGGTCGTCGATGGAAGCGGTCGGAAGCGGAGGCTCGATCCCGGCTTCTTGAGACCGCTGGATCTCAGGCTCCGTTTCAATAGTTTCGCTCGCCAGCCGGAGTTTCGGGTTTTGCCCTCTCTCACGCTTCTCGCCGCTCAGTTCGCCAATGCGCGCCTCGTATCCGGCTGGATCGCATTCCATCAAATCGTGCAGGTAGTCTGAAATCTCGGGGACCAAAGATGCGAGGCGCTGTCCACTCGTTCCGAACGCCATGCTGGCGGACCAGTCCAGGATAACGATTGCGGTCGCCAGATCATGCGACGCGCCCGCGACCACCATCTCGACCAGCGCGTCCGGGCCGGACTCGGCATTTTCGACTTCCGGGACGTTCTTGAAACGCGCTTTTTCGGCCCAATACTGCTGCATGACCGGCTTGATCAGGTAATCGTCCCGGATCAGGCGCATCGTCTTGAAGAAGCACCGGAAGAACAGCGGATAGCGAGCCGCTTCCGGCAGAAATTCAAAGAATTGATCAAGGTTCGGGCGCTCTTCCGGCCATGGAAAGCCGGTTACCATCCTGAGTAGATCGCCGTGCGTGTCGTGGAGCTCCCGCAAGTCACGCCGCGTAATGTTCATGCGGGATCTGAACCATTCGGGGGTCGTCACTTTTGGGACGCGCAAGCGTGGTTTGATGAGTTCGTGGAGATCGCTCACCAGGCTGACGGCTTCCAACGGAAAGTCCCCCGACGGGGAGGCCGTCGATGCCCGTGCAATAATTGAAGTCGAGCCAACACTGGTTGATGCGAGCTTGACGTTATCCATGAAACTGAAATCCTTTGTGCCGACCGTAAGTACCGAATTGAAATTGCCTGCGCGAAACTGGTCGCGAACTTCTCCGAACGTCGGCAGTCTTGCCGCCGGAGTCTGAACGTCGCCGACAGCCTCCGGGGCAAGAGGCCCATCGTCGCTCGCGGCGGCGTCGGAAGCCGTCGTCGCCTCGTCCTCGACGTCTTCGTCCTCCTCGAGACCGTGCCGCGACATGTAGTCTTCAAACTTTGATCGAAACGACAGCGGAGCGGGCAACGTCGTGTCCATTGCGGTATGGGCGTATCCAGACCACAACGACGCAACGAGCGCGGCGATGGAATCCGGCTGTGCTCCGGCCGCCGTGCGCACGACCGTGATGCTGACCGACTCCGGAACCACCGCGTCATTCGTTTCCGGCGTATGCACGATCCGCCTGTACAGCGTCGTTCCGTCGTCCGCCTTTTCCGAACGACGGAACCCCGGCAACGAGCGATACGCGCTCGTGCCGCGAACGACCTTTTGCGTCCGCTGCCATTTCCGCGCCGTGACGTAGTCGCCGCGATCTTCTCCCGTTACGACGCGAACGGTCACGTTCGACGTGCTGGCGTGGCAATCCCTGATGATCTCCTCCCCATTAACGGACGCGTTTTCCTGATACATGAGGCGGAGAAGCCGAGGCGTGGATTTCGTCCTCACCCTGACGACGGACAGGTCCTCCCAAACGGCCTTGTCCGGTACCTGTTCGCGACCGAAGGTGGGAAGTCCGGTTAACTTCCTGTTGCTGAGCCATGGCCACAGTCCCTGCGCGCTGGTGGCGTCGAACAGGACGAGCGGCCGGCGGCCATCAGAGACCACTTCCTTGACAACGCTGGAAACGAAGCTCTGGAAGAGCGTCGCTTCATTCGCGCTTCCGTCGCCGATGCCGGTCGCCCCGAGGGAGGCGGCATGAACCAGGGCGTCTCCGAATTCCATCCACGCCGAATTCCCGGACGTGGTCGCGATTTTCGCGCACACCGCTCCGCTTTCGGCGTCCAGCAACGATGCCGTGATCAGGGCAACAGACACCCCGCCACGACGTTGCCTCGTCTTTCGGATCACCGAGAAGCCGAGGATCGAATCCGGACGCATCCCGCCATCAGGGAACGCACGGTTTATCGCGGGACCGATCGCCGGGGCCATCCCGGAATGTCCGAACAAGAGATCATAGAGGGCAGCCTGAAGCCGGATCAGGTACGCGGATGCCTCTCCAGTTTTCATCGGAAGCAGGTACTGGACATTGGCGCCGGCGTACCGGGCCAACGCATAGCGTCCCGCAGGCTTGTTGACGGCGTCCTCCTCGCGCTTCCGCATTGCGCCGTCCTCTCCGTACTCCTTGTCGACCTGAACGATGATCCGTGCGCGCGGATGAGATCGGGCGATCGTCTCGGCCAGTGCTTTCCACGCGCTGACGCGGTCCTCGAATTTCTCTTTGAAACGCTTGCGGTCCTTGTCCGCTTCGAGAACGCCGTGGACGTTCGGAGGAAGGCTGTACCGCTCGACATCGACGGTCGAGAACATGGATCGGGTCGCGGCTGTGAAAAGATCGGCCTCCGCAGATGTTCTCGAAATGAAAATGACCTTTACGCGCTCGCTGAACATGCGGGAAAGCCGCTCGTCGTTGGCGCTCCTGACCGTCGCGATCAGACTTCCCGTCGCCATGACCTCATCGGACCTGATTTTCCTGCCGGGCTTCTCGCCGATCACCTCCTCGAAAAGCGCGGTGACGCGGTCGTCGGAAATGTCGTTTAGCCGAAGATCGCGTGCCGCATGATGCAGCAGCATCTCGGATTTAAGAGCCTTGTGGTACTCCTCATGATCGCCGATACCGGAAACGGGCTCGAACGGCAGTCTCGAAAAGCCGAACCTTTCCGTCAGGCTCGCGACCCGGGCGACCAGATCTACATGATCCTGCGCGGTGGCGCCGCGCGGCACTCTGGTCCGCCCAAACTTCGTGCTGTAGGGAACTGCCAGGAATGCATTGCCGTCCGCACTCATGCGACCCGCAACCTCCGGGATGCCACTCCCGAGATCGACACCGTTCTGGAGGACCGCCGCCAGCAACGCCGGATCCTCGATGCCGTCACTGTCCGGAATTCCGGCCTTGAGGCCCATCTCGTACGCGATCGAGAGCCTGCGGTCGCCTCGCACCATCATGCGGGTCGTGACGCGCTTCCTTCCGAATAGCTCGCCCGGCCGCGGGAAACGATCCATCCAGATGCGCTTTCCCGCGTTGACGATGACGTAGGGTTCGACCGACCACGGCAGCGTCTCCACGGTGATCGTGCACGTCATTGAGAACGAGCCGTTGCGGGCCGCGACAGGCCAGGTCTCGAACTCGACGGCATTGCCGTTCATACCGGACGCGATCACGCGGTGCACCGGGCCGAGACCCTCGAACAGTTCCTGGCCCTCGAGTGCAGCGATCAGGAGCGAAATCACAGCGTCCCGGACATCCGCGAAGTTCTCGTGTGCGTTCACCGTTCCGGGAGGGATCGACAGAAGGTTTGCCTCCGAAGGTTCGACGATCCGCCCTTCAAGACTGAGTGTGCGGATTCGATCGATCCTTTCGGTACCTATGTCCAGCCTGTCAGCCCACCCGAACAGGACGTCACTGGTCCATTGGGCAACGGCACCCGACACGCTGCGCACGACGTCGGAGCCGTCTTCCTTTTGACCGAATGCCCGCAAGAAGGGCCGGGGTTCAACATCCGTCCACGGTTTTCCGAGGTCGGACCGCACCGCCGAAATCCCAGGAACGCGGGCCTCGATGACCGAGCGCAGGGATGCATAGGGCAGGTTCTTTCCGTTGTCCTTCCCGCTTCCGATGCCGTCCTGCAGCACGCCCGACAATAGCCCGCTTGCGGACTTGGTCCATTTCAGCGAGATCGAACGGGCTTCGTCGCCTTCGTGGCCGCGCCAGGAAAGGCCTGTAATGAACGTTTCCTGTCTGACGCGTCGGCGGCGCCAGTTAGTGTCGTTGATATTTTCTGACGTCATTTCTTCGTTTTTTCGGTCGGGAAAATCAGGTTGGTGCAACGAGAAAGCGGCTGCAAAAATGGTTCGTAAAGCAGTCGGTAAGTTTCTCTTCGAACCGGGTCGGCATCGTCAAAGCATTTCCGCAGGACATCCCGCATGCACACGAGCATGCTGCTGTAACGATTGTCCGGCTTACCCTTCGCCGACATCGGAGCCCAGGCTTCATCAACGAAGATCACCCGCGTCCGGCAGCCGTTGCGCATGGCTCGGCCGATGGTCTGCAGAACATCCACCATGATGTCCGCGGTAAATGGATTGATCAGAAACTTTCCAAGTCTTCCGACCTGAACGGGGTAGCGCAGCAATCGCCTCATGAGGTCGAGCGAATTGCTTCTGCTTGCGCGCCACGCCCCGATGACGTCATCTATCCCGCCCTGTCGGTCGATGGTCGCCATGTCGAAATCCAGCGCATTGCGCCCGGCAAGGCCCGCGGTAAATCCGAGGCTGTCGATCGACGGGTGAGGGCGCATCAGGAAGACGACGGTTCCGATGACCGCGTCGCGTTTTCGCGGGCCGTCGGGGTAGACGATGTTCACCCCTCGACCGATAGCCCTCATCGGAAAGACCACGGCGTCCCAATCGTCCCGCGCCCCCAACGCCTCGACTTGGGATGCGGTCACCCATTCCCCGAGTTCAGATCCGGGAATGTCTTCAGCCTGGTCCATGACCCCGATGAGGCGACGGGCGAAGGGACCATGGTTCTTGCGAACATGCTCCTTGATCATCCGCACCTGGTCATAGGAATTGACCACCAGGGCGACCCTGCGCCCCGGATCGAAATCCTCGCGCATACGGGACACCAACGGCGTGTCCCCGGAAAAGTAATGATCAATGATGGCTTTGATGCCGCGATCACGATCCTCGAAGGCACCGCTCAGGCGGATGTTCTTGCGCGGGTCGAGCGGGTCGGGCACCGGCGAAAAGATGTATTCGCTCCGGTTCCAAGCGCCCATTTCGTTTTCGCGGCGAAGGACGAAATGCGGACCGACCGGAATGTGGTAACTCGGACTGTCATGAAGAAAGCTCGTTGCCGACGCCAACAGCACGGCCGGGCCTTTACCGCCTTCATCCTCGAGCAGCGTCGCAAGTCGGTAAAGCAAAAGGCGGGGCGCAGAGGCGAACGACACGTATTTCAGTTTAAGGGTCCAGCCCTTAGACCCCTGCTGGAAGTACACCTTGATGCCCGATAGACGTCCGACCAACGCCTCCGGCACGAACTTGGCAAGATCGTTCGAGACCCCGGACCCGAATATCCGACGCGAGTGCACGCCTTCGGCGATCATCGCCTGTTGCATCGGAATGAGAGTTAGGAATTGGAATACGACGGCCGTGACCTCGAGCAGGAACCCGAAATACGCCCGCGCGGTTTCGGGATCGAGCGTCTCCACGGGCGGAAAGAGCTGGAAGAAGGCCTTGTTCACCCGTTCGGCCGCTTCTTCCCGCATGAGGACGGCCGTAGCCCCAAACCATCGGTTCATGCCCGACATGATTTCGTGAAGAAGGCGGTCGACGTCGGCTTCCGGCTTTCCTGCCGAACGCGCGATCGCTGCGACGTTTATTCCGTCAAGCTCGACGATTTCGTTCTCATCGTCATCCTCAGCGGTCGCGTTGTAGCCGCCGCGCTCGGCCATGACGCGCCGCACGAGACCGTCCCAAAGCGGGCGGATGGTCTCAAAGGGAGATTGCGCGTCATCGTTCTCCGGTTCGTAGAGCGCCGCCAGAACGGTGTTGCCCGTAACGAATGTGTCCTGGAATTTGTGGAGATGCTGCGGACCGCGGCGATCCTCCAGCAAATGACTGACCACGGCCCGGTTGAGCTTGGTGAATTCTTGGCTCGCATAGGCGTAGTTCTGCACCGACGAATTGCCACCCTGGTTTCGTCCGGTGGCCACCGGAACCATAAGGTCACGCAGCAGCGCGGCTTCGTAAGATTCTGCGCTTCCGGTGAGGTCCAGTTCCGCCAGCGCGTGACCGTCGAGTGCGGCCTGCGCCCCGTCCGCCTCGTCCACGATCACGAGATCGGCGGAACGCGCGATGGCCTCGAAGTACCGAATCTGTTCGTTGGCGAAATGAGGGGACGTCTGCACGTCGGTTGAAATCACGTGCCCGATCCAGACGTTGTGATCGGGGTCGGAAAGATCACGGGCGGATTTTTGGCGGCCGCAAACCGATGCGAGAGCGCAGAGTTTGCTGCTGTCGCCATGGGCTTCGCTGCCGTCCTTCTTCAGGCGTCGTTGCCTCAGATCACGGCACGGCGGTCTCATGTGGGGAAACTGAACGTGCGGATCGGGATCAGAGAGAAAACCCGCGAGCGCGCAATTCACCGACAGAAGCTCTGCTCCTGGAGCGGTCCGACCCATACCCCCAGTATCGTCTCCCGCAGCGATGCGTTCGGCGAGCTTTCTGGCATGTCGCTGGCGCGAGTCCGCCGACTGACCGACGACGAGCGCCGGTTCGATGCCGTATCGCTCGAGTTCGGCAACATAGTTGAGCGACGCCTCGATCGATGGCAGCAGGAGGACGATGCGCAATCCGCGCCGCGCCAGCGCGACGACCATGAGCAGGATCAGCGTCGATTTTCCCGCTCCAGGAAGACCGATCATGTGCTTCACGCCTGACAGTTCCACCTGGTCCGTTGCGGACAACGAGCCGCCCTTCGGCGAAAGGAGCGTGAAGATGGGATTCCCGGCGTCGTCGCGAAGGCGCGCCCGGAAATTCCCGGGAATTCGCTCTGGGGATGCCGTATCGATGTCATCCAGTTCTTCGGCGATGCGCTCGATCTCGACGAACGAGATCGCGATCCCGCCGTCGCGGTCGCGCACGAAATCACGGCGCGGCGTGTCAGGAAGCTTACCATCGAGGTCGGTGGCATCGACGACAAGGGGTTCGCCGAGTCCTGAGATGTCCATCGGCACCCGGAAAGGACGCGAAACGTCGACCTGGGGGATGTTCCACAACTTGTCGGGCAGAGGCCTCGTCAGGGCCTTCACCATCGCGACGTATCCCGGATCGTCAGTCCGCACGCGCAGATGAAACGACATTCGTGCGTCGAGATCGATCTTGAACGGCGGCTCGACGTAGTCGCCCTTTCCGCGATTCTCGACCTCCCAGTTCGACCAGTCCGTGATCGCGTCGCGCAACGCTGCGTCCGAAACGAGGCTCACGCCCATTTGCCGCAATTGGAATGCGGCCTGCGCGATCCGAGCGACCGCTGGATGCCTCAGGACGGATCGGTACCCCGATAACAGCGCGGGCGCCCCGGCCAGTTCATGCTTCCCGAGAAAGGCATGTAGCGCTGCGCAAACCCACTGGACGCGAAGCGCGTGATCGAAATCGTCGGGCGGCTTCCTCATGCGGAAAGCGCCTTGAGCGTCTCGGAGATCGTACGGAATTCGACGTCCTGCTCTCCCCGGTAATGGGTGCGAAGGTCCGAAAGGTATCCTGCGTGACGCCTGACCTTCGCATCGGGAACTGCAACGATGCGGCGGTCGAACTGGGCCAAGCCACCGATCGAGCGGGTCAGCCGCTCACCGAGCGTGACCGGACACGAATAGGATTTGACGTCGATCCCGAGTTCATATGGGATGCCGACGTCAACGGCGTCCTGGCCCGGATAAAGCCGAACAGGAATTCCGCTCCCCTTGAGTTCGTCATGCAGCCGGATCTCCGGCAGGCCGGGACCGACCCAACTCGCGAGGATGTCTCCTGCCGCGACCCGCCATTCCTGCGGATCGTCGATGACCATGCCTTCGAGAGGCGTCGGCCGGACTTCCGTGCAGGCGCGAATCCTGCACCGTCCGACGGGAAACCTCCGGGTGTCCCGCGTCGGATAAAGAAGTGAACCGCATCCCGCGCAAGTCCTGGTCTTTCCATCCGGAAACCGCGATGAGAGGGGAATCGGCCGCATCCATCCGCGGAAGACGTCGGCCATCTTCGCGAGCCCACTATCGAGAAGGAACGCCATCAAGTGCTTCTGATTATCGACCGGATTTCGCACGAGGCGCTCGCGGACCAACGTTTAGACCTCGTCGGCTCGCTTGCCGTGGGACCGGACGGCTTCGCGCAACTGGCGGTGATGGATATCCTCATAGGCGTCCTCAGCAGTCGAGATGGAGCCTATCTCGAAGCAATCGCTGCTCGGGATACCGAGGTCACGGTCGATAAGGACTGCTCGAACATAGGGGAAATCCCCCGAAAGGCATGGTATGCCCCATTCGCCGATCGGGATTGTGGCCAGGTCCATCAAGACGTGGACATTCGCGCCATGGTCGGCAATGCCTTCCACAAGGCAGTGCCGTGATAGACGCTCAAGCCCGGATCGCAGCGAGTTCGGCATATCGTCTTGCCGAACGATGGCACCATCGTTGATCCGCCGAGCTATCTCGACGATCCCCTTAGCCAAGAGCCGGATGGTGACGACTGCGTCTTCTTGTTGCCCAGTGCCCATAAAATCTTATAGTAGTCATTCAATGCTACATCAACTATTACGCGAATACGGCAATGCCGAAAACGTTGATTATTCCACAATCCACAGTGAGCACGTCAATACTTTGTTCGACGTCAAAGTAGACCAGAGCCCCGATGAGGCAGGCCGACACGATTGTTCGTCCAATGACGCCATCGAGCGGCGCAGATTCCAATAGATCAGTGCGGCACAGGTAGCCATCCCGACCTTCGTCGTGGACTTGAATGCGGACGGCATCGAATTTCTGTTCGATACCGTCGCCGCAATGAGAAGCCAAATTACTCCAGTCGCGGTGGCGCCAGAGCTACGGCGCGCGACCGACCTCGCGCCGGCGAGTTTTCTCACTTCACGATTTGAACTGTGCGCTCGACACGCGCATTCCAATTATGCGGGAGCAAGTCGCGGAAGATACGTCCATCTCGCAAAGACCACATCGTGTTCGTTACTTTACCCCGGATACGATTCTCTCGATGTGCGACCTTATGGGGCACAGCAATCCATTTGCCGCAGCCATTCGGCGTTTTGTGGTCCTGACGGGAGATCCTACCATAATCCGAGCGTTCTCTGTCGCCAAGACGAATGCCTGATCTGTGCATCTGAATCCATTGCTGAAAGTCGAGGGTCAGCCCGCGAAGCATCGCATTTGCGCGACGATTGATCGACTTATTCGATGTCAGTCATCCGCCTGTAGCAATTCAGGTGTGTGTGCTCACGCACAACGGCGACGCGTTCAACGGAAGAGGGAACGCAAGACCGTGCTCTGCAAGCGCTTGACGATCGGGTAATGGCGATGGCCACACATGTATCGAGGGTATCAGAACGGGCTACGGCTGCCGTTGTCCTTCCTGCCCGGCTCGTGACGCTCGCCATGGGCAAGGCCAGCGCCATGGACGGCGCGGTATCCTGTCAATGAGCGGCGTCACATCCACCAGCCACCTGTCGCCGGGTGCCGCGGCTCTTCGACATGCCGTGCTGCTTGTCACCGGAGCGGTGATGATCGCTCCTTTTGTCTGGATGGTATCGCTGTCGATCAAGCCGCCGGGCGAAATCTTCCGCGCATCGTTCTGGCCGGCACAATTTTATGGCGTCGAGAATTACACGAGGGCACTCACCGAGGCGCCGCTGCCGCGCTACATGGGCAATGGCCTGATCGTCTGCGCCTTCATCCTGTCGCTCCAGATTATCGTATGCGCCCCTTGCGCATATGCGCTCGCCAAGCTTCGCTTTCCCGGCCGCGATCTGCTGTTCGGCATGGTGATGATCGGCCTGCTCCTGCCGCAACAGGTGCTCTCGCTGCCGCTTTTCGTCCTCGCCTACCAGCTCGGCATCCTCAACACCTACGCGGCGCTCGTCTTCCCATACATGGTCTCGCCCTTCGGCATCTTCCTGCTCCGGCAGTTCTTCAGGACCGTTCCTGATGACGTGGTCCACGCCGCGCGGCTCGATGGTCTTTCTGAACTTGCCATCGTCTGGAGGATCATGGTGCCGATGGCGCTGCCGGCAATCATCGCCTTCTCGATCTTTTCGGTGGTCGGTCACTGGAACGATCTCTTCTGGCCGCTGATCGCAGTGCGCGACCAGTCGCTGATGCCGCCGCCGCTCGGCATTGTGGCCTTCCGGAACGGGGAGGCCGGCAATGACTACGGTCCTCTCATGGCCGCATCCACTCTCGTCGTGTTGCCCCTCGTCATCGCCTTTCTTGCCGCGCAGCGCTGGTTCGTCGAGGGGCTGACCGGCGGGGCCGTCAAACAATAGGCCAACGGAGACGATCGATGCTTCTTTCACGCAGGACGTTCCTGTCGACGGCAAGCGCTGCGGCCGCAACGCCGATCCTTGGCGCCGCCGCGCTTCCGCAGACGACGATCCGCCTTTCCTATGCGTCCGCCCCTGCCAGGGGTCTGTATCAGTCGCTTGCGCAGCGTTTCATGGAGACCCGTCCCGATATCAGGGTCGTTCTCGACAGCCCAGCCGTCGACTATGACGGCCTCGTCCAGCAGACCTTGCGGCAGAACATAACGAAGCAGCTGCCCGACATTTCCCACCAGGGCCTGAACCAGATCCGGCCCCTGGCTGATCGCGGGATAACGGTGCCACTTGATCGCTTCATCGCAGGCGATCCGGCGTGGAACACGATCGGCGTTCCGCAAGAAGTGACATCGTTTGCGTCATACGGCGGCAAAACCTGTGCCCTGCCGTTCGCAATTTCCGTTCCCGTGCTCTTCTACAACATGGATCTCGTGAAGCAGGCCGGCGGGGATCCTGACAACCTGCCTGACGACTGGGATGGCGTGATCGCGCTCGGCAGGAAGATCGGTGCTCTCGGCGAGGGGACCGGCGGCCTCTATGTCGAATACACCAACAACGGCTGGTCGTTCCAGACGCTGGTGGGCGCCTTCGGCGGCCGGATGATGAGCGAGGACGAAACAAGGATCACCTTCGACGGCCCGGCCGGCCTTCAGGCGCTGCAGCTGTTGCAACGTCTCGGAAAGGAGGGCCAGCCGGCGCTCAATACAGAGCAGGCCCGGCAGGCGTTCCGGGCGGGAAAGGTTGGTATCCTGTTCACCGCAAGCAGTTTGTTGACCGGCTTCCAGCAGTCAGCCGCCGGCAATTTCCGGCTGAAGGTTGGATCATTGCCGGTCTCTTCGACGGCAGACAGACTTCCGGCCGGCGGCAACGGCATTGTCATGCTGACTGACGATCCCGACAGGCAGAAGGCGTGCTGGGACTACATCAAATTCGCAGTCGGACCGGCCGGTCAGACCATCATGGTCGAGGCCACCGGCTACGTGCCGGTGAATCTTGCCGCGATCAGCGATCCTGCCGGGCTCGGCAGGTTCTTCGATGCCCACCCGGAGCATCGCATCGCCAGTCAGCGAATTGCGATGATGACAGGCTGGTTCTCGTTCCCAGGCGAGAACAATTCCAGGATCATCAAGGCCATCGAGGATCACTGCTATCTCGTGGTCTCGCAGAAGCAGGATCCGGCCGCGGCGCTCTCAAGCCTTGGGAAGGACGTCGATGCGCTGCTGCCACACTGAGAATGGCCGGTGCGGTTGTCCGCGACTCTACCGTTCATGCGTGCCCCAATGCGACGGCCTCTTTTGCCGGCAATCGATCCTGGCGAAATGAAGCCTGTTCAGCCTGACCTTGAGATTTCCGCAACGGGCGCTCGCCGCTTTATTCCGGTCGATCTGGGCCCGCGTGCGAATGCCGGACCGCAACAGGCCGCGGACGGCCGGTGGTGCTGGAGCGAGAGGGGACCCGCGGTGCGGCAATGGCCGTCCGGTGGCGGCGCCGACCTCGAAGGCTTCCTGACGGGCCATCAGTACTTTTATGGCATTCCGTTTGACCTCGTCGATCCCGCGCTCAACGGCGGGTGCCGCTGGCTTGCATTGACTGACCAGGCTGGTCTCCTCGCGCAGCAGGCGACAATCCACTTGCACCAGCCGCAGCGCGCTGCCGGCATTCTGGTTGCCCATTTTACTGACCTCGAGCAGTCGGATGCAAAGACCGGAGACCTGCTGGCGACTTATACGATCCTGTTCGCCGATGGCGGACGCGCAGAAATTCCCGTGCGACGAGGATTTGAAATCGCGGGGCGGCAGGGGACACTCGGCACGCAAGCCTATGCCGCACTGCCTCATACCGCCTACCAGCCGGTGCACCGGGGCACGGAGCGTCAGGACGGACCGCTCGACAGCCGCGCCCGCTTCACCGGCATCACGACCGGGCCAGCAGACAGCCGCCAGACCTGCTGGTTGATGGCGCTCGAAAACCCTTCGCCGATGAAAGAGATCGTTGCGATCGGCTTGACGGCCCGACATGCCGATGTGGTTTTCGTTGCAGGCATCACACTCTCGATCGATTCAGCCAATCCGCTGCGCCGCGGGCCGCGGGAAGGCGTGATCATCGACCTTGCCGCCCTGCCTGGTACGAAGCTCAGCGAGGCTTGTGCGGACGACTGCACGCCGGGTCTCCGGTTTGTCCCGGTCGATGGTTTTGCCCCGCAAGAGCTGGCTCTGGCCGTTGATCTGGGGACGATTACCCGATGCTCGGCCTTGCCGCCGCAATCGCTCGACGAGTGGCTGGCGGCTCCGGTCAAGGGCTGGGGAGCTCCGGTGACGAAGCAGCCTGCCTCGCTGGTCCATGCCGAAATTACAGCAGCGCAGCAGGCTCGCCTGCTCCTGCGCAAGGGGAGTTCGCTGCTCAGCTTTCGCTGGCAGGATATTCTCGAGAACAACTCACCCGTCAGGCTGGCCGCTCACGACCGGGTACGGCTCAAGGTGAGGGTCGTGGACGCCAGCGACGGCCAGGACCTGCCCTCACGCGTTCACTTCCGCGGCGCCGCCGGCGAGTATTTGCCACCGCTCGCTCATACCGCGTTTGTCGACGATGCCTGGGGCCAGCACGTCGGTGGCGATCTCGAACTGGGCAGCATGAGTTACGCCTACGTTCCGGGCCGTTTCGAAATCGTGCTGCCCGTTGGAAAGGTCGCCGCAGAAATCGTTCACGGCTTTGAATACAAGGTCATACGCACAGCTCTCGAGATCCGGCAAGGCCAAACCGAACTGCTCTTCGAGCTCGAGCGGTGGAGCGATATCCGCCGGCGCGGCTGGTATTGCGGCGATGTCCACGTCCACTTTCTTGACCCGGTCACGGCGACGCTGGAGAGCGCGGCGGAAGACGTCAACGTCACCAACCTTCTGGCCGCTCAATGGGGGCGCGCTTTCACAGGTGTCGGGCACGGCATCGCGCGCGAATACAACAGCGGCTTGTCCGATCGAATCGTGCGCATCGACAGCGAAAATCGCCATCACATGATGGGCGACGTTTTCTTGCTGAACCTGAAGGAACCTGTCCTGCCGCTGTCGAGCGGCGGGGCGGAGCGGGATGATATCGGCGGTTGGGAAGACGTCAGCCTTGTCGACTGGTGTGCGGCCTGCAAGATGCAGGGCGGCCTCGTGTTCAACCAGCTGATCCCTACGCCGCATGCGGAGGCGACCGCGGCCATTGCGCTCGGGTTGATCGACGCTGTGGAAGTCAGATGGTTCAACTTCGACTTCACCGCCCATCTCCACATCGACGGCCATTGGGGAGAGACGCCGTTTGACTGTCCCGGCGTCCGGCAATGGTACGCCTACCTCAATGCGGGCTACCGCCTGCCAGCCGTCGGAGGTACCGACAAGATGTCCAGTGGTACCGCGCTGGGCGCGCTGCGCACCTATGCTTTTCTTGGCGATAGGGCGCAATTCGATTATGCAAGGTGGTGCAGCGCCATTGCACATGGACATACTTTTGTCTCCACCGGCCCGATGCTGGAACTGGACGTCGACGGCAGGATGCCGGGCGAAGAGATTCAGCTGGCCGAGGGGGGCGGACAGGTACGTATCACGGCGCAGGCCCGTTCGGCCCAGCCATTTGAAGTCATCGACCTCGTACAGAACGGCGAGGTCGTCGCCAGCGCGAAAGCAGGTGCTGACGGACTTTCGGCTACCCTTGATGCAACAGTTACCATCGACCGCAGCTCATGGATTGCGGCGCGTTGCTTCGGTCGCGGCAGGTTGCATACGCAACATCCCATCGACATCGGTGCCCATACTTCACCTGTCTACGTCCGCGTCGGTAACCGGCGTCAGACTTCGACAAAAGATGCGAGCTATCTGCTCACCCTGCTCGAAGGAGGCGCAGCCTACCTGGAGAAGCTCGCCGTCTGGCGCAGCGAGCGCCAGCGCCGGCGTCATCTGGCGCGCCTCGATGAAGGTCGGCAGGCGATCCTGCGCGATCATCCACTGGCCCGCCCGCACTGGATCGCTCTGACCGGCGAGAGCTCCGATGACTGATGCCTGCGCGAGCGATCGCAACATCGCCAGCAAGGTCGGGCTGGCGCCAGAGCATGCGACTGCATCCCGGGAGGACCTTTCATGACCTTGTCCGGGCTCGAACGAAGGGCAGGGGAGCGATCGCGGCCCTTCGACCGGGAACAGCTCGTCGCGAATGAAGCAGGCGAGTTCCTGGTGCATGCCCGCCTCGAAACCGGTGGGCCCGTCGTGCTGTTCCTGCCAGGAGGAGCGCACCTGGCACGCGTGGCCTATGGTCATCCCGGAGCGCGGCGAGAGGATTTTCTGGACCACCATCTCGAAGCCTGTGGACTGGCGCTGCTCGCCATTTCCTACCCGACCAGCCACCCGGTGTTTTCAAGGCCGGATCCCTTGATGACGCTATCGCGATGGGCGGCAGGTGTCGCGGAAATCACGGCGAATATGGTTGGCCGGCGCCCGGTGCTGCTCGCCGGCTGGAGCATGGCTGGCAAGGGCGTGCTGCGTCTCAACCGTGCCCTGATGGAGCGCGGTGTCCCCGTGACCGGCTTTGTGTCGCTTTGCGCGCGCCCGCCATGGCCCGGCCTTTCGCCCCGTCTGGCGCAGGACGAGCCGGTTCGGGCAGACGGTCTGTGGGATTCCAGCCTGTACCATTACAGCACGATCGCCGGCCTTGAAGAGGTCAACCGGCTGGCCGGCCGCACGATCATCTGCGCGGAAACGCACAGCATCCACTATCACGGCGAGGGCCCGCTCATGCTTCGCGGCGAGGTCGATCGCCTCGGTGTGGATGGACGGTTCACGAGCGTTGAAGCGGCCCTCGCAGACTCGCAGGCCTTCGCCTTCGAGCAGGCGCCGCTATGCGCAACGATCTCGCCGACGGCTTCGAGCGATGCGGAACACGCTTTGGCGGACGCTGCGATATGGAGCGCCATTGGTCTGATGGGCCTGTTGCGCAACCATCTGGCAGGAGCTGACCTGAACCGGTTGCCGTGCGAGAGCTGGACCAGGCTGCGCGCGCTGGCCGGGGAGTGGCCGAGGGGCATGAACCGTACCGTCGACGGAGGGCACTTTTTCTTTGTCGGTGAGATGGGCGCCGGCGCCACGGCCAGGGCACTGGCCGATCTCAACCGGCAACTGGCAGCCCTGAAGGACGCACTGCAGGCTATCAGGGACGGCGTACCGCCGCGACCGGCGGAGGGTTCGCATCGCTGAATCTCGACTGAAACAGCCGGGGCGAGACCGCTCCGGCAGATACCTGATGCCGCCATCGTTCCGGTCGCAACCGAGGCGCGGGAAACATGAACATGATTGATCTTAGGCGTATTACCTCTCCCAGCGTAGCGGGGGCGGACGAGTACCTGCGAAGGACATTACTGTCGCTGGCAAAAAGTTGGGACGGTGCAGACGAGATGCGTCATCATCGGCGGCTCGGCAGCCGCGACGATCTGCTTGCGGCGCAAAGATACCTTGCCAGGGGCAATAGGGGCCTGATCCCGACCGACAGGTTATTCCTGGCGAACGGCACCTGGAACGTGTTGCTGATCCTTCTCGAGACGCTGGTCGGGCGGGGCAACTCGATTGCGGTTGAAGCGTCTACCTACTCCCAGGTACGCGACGCGGCGAACATCCTTGGAATTCGCCTCGTGCCGGTTTCACTCGACGCCGACGGGCTGATTCCTGAAGCGTTTGACACGGCGTGTCATGTTCACCGGCCCAAACTCCTTTACTGTGTGCCGAACGCGCAAAATCCGACCGCATGCACAATTCCATTGCGCAGGCGGGCGCAGATCGCGCAAATCGCGCGTCACCATGACGTGGTGATCCTTGAGGACGACCCGCAGGGCCTCGTTCGCGAAGATTTTCCGCCAGGCTTTACCGACATTGCTCCGGATATTTCATGGACCGTGATGGGATTGTCGAAATGCTTTTTCGTCGGTGCGCGGATCGCGTACGTCGTCGCACCTAACAGGGCTGCAATCGAGCAGGTCATGTCGCGATTTGGAGCGATGGCAATGTGGTACGCGTCCGTTCCTTCCGCCGCCATGACCACCCGCGCCATTCTGGAGGGCGCAGCCGACGATCTGCTTCAGGCAATACGCCTCGAAGCAGGACGACGACGCGAACTTGTGGTGAAGTTGATGCCCGGGATCTCCGCTTCCTGCATTGGCGCGTTGCATGTCTGGTTGAAGAGCAATGTCCTTTCAGGCGATGAACTTGTCGATCGGGCTCGAATGGCGGGCGTACTGGTACGAAGTGGCTCTGAATTCGCAGTCGAAAAGGCGAATGGTCTGGACGGAATTCGGGTTTCTCTTGCCGACGTTTCGCCCGGATCCTTGGAGGAAGGCCTTGCCCGCCTTGCACGAATAATTGGCCCGGGCCGGTGTGGCGGCGCGATGCAGGCTGTGAAGCCATGAATCTGCCGGGCGGATGGCCTACCAAAAGCGCTGCCCAATATGCGGGCGGCAAGTCATCGGCCGGGCCAGCAGCATCCGCCGGAGGGGCGTTTTCGCCGACGGCAGGGGTGGTGGTCAGCTTCTGGAACTGTTTCGTGGGTGGAAAGCGCCAAAGGCGGGTCGATCACTCATCTATTGATTAGAACATATCAGGAACAATGAGGCGAGTCCGACTTCGGTAGTGGAGGGATTTCGCATATTGCCGGCATTCCCGATGAACGATCGTTGCGTGCATCCGCGACCCGCGCCACTACGTGGTGTTCGAGCAAGATGCTCAATAGGGGACGGAAAATTTATGGCGAAGAAGGGCAGCTCGCAGAAGCTAAAGGAGCAGAACCGACGGCAGCTTTGGCTGATCATCGCTGCGAACGCCGTCGTATTCTACGTGGCGTGTCAGTGGGCGACGTTCGAGTTATCGGGGATCAAGGCGGCTCTTACGGGGGCTGCGAACCTCCTGCCTGTCGGTCTCGCTGTCGTGGTGACCACCATCGCGAACGGTCTCCTCGATTCGGCGACGAAGGAGCGTTTGGTGTTTCTACGCTGGAACGATGTTCTGCCTGGGCATCGAGCGTTTAGCGTTTACGCGAAGGCCGATCCTCGGATAGACTTCACGCGGCTGCAGCGCGCGTGCGGCAACAAGGTTCCGAGCGATCCCAAGGAGCAGAATAGCCTGTGGTACCGCTTCTATCTCGAGGTACAGGACGTCCCCGCCGTTATGCAGGTGCACCGCGACTATCTGCTGCTGCGAGACTACACGGGTCTGGCCGCGCTGTTCCTGATTGGGTTCGGGATGGCCGCGCTGTTCCTCGTCGCGCCATGGAAGGCGTGCGGTGTGTATCTCGGCATTCTCTTGCTTCAATTGATCGTCGTCAGGCACGCCGCCGCGACCTACGGCGTCAGGTTCGTGTGCACGGTGTTGGCCCAGAAGGCGGGAAAGCCCACGACCTCTACCGCCAACCGAGGATCACTCGGATGATGCCGAACCTTCGGCGCGGCGGATCGACGATGATCGGCGGGCTCGTCGGTTCGAAGAGGTGGGGCTTGATCTCGTCCGGCGTCACGATCGTCACCAGGGTCGGCAGGCCGACGTTGTCCAGTATCGATCTCAAGCTGATCACCGCGCCCTTGTCGGTGTCGCTCAGATCGGAGCCGCCCATCGGGTGAGTGTGCCACTCACCGACGTAGGTGAGCAGTCCGCCGGTTCTCCTGCCGATGTGCTCCAGCGCTTCGGGAAGCTTCTCGGTACCGCGCGTGAAAACCCACGGCGTGCCCCGGCTGTCGGGCGGTGCAGGCACAAGCCGAGTCACGAAGATCGTCTTCCTCGGGGCGGCGATGCGGCCGACGAGAATTCCGCCAGTCTCGCTCGGACTGTGTTTCCGCGTCAGCATCGACATCGTCTCGGCGACGCCGGCCGCGATCCGTATCTGCCAACCAGAATCGGCGTCGAGCACGACGGTCGGAGCGAACGACCGAGTGGAAGCCTTGCTGTCCCCGTCATCGCCGAGGAAGCTTCGGTAGACGGCCCCGTCGGTTCGGGACGGGCCCTCCTTTGCCAGATAGGGGCGGAGCCGCCGCGTCACCGCGGCGGCGTGGAACGATACGACTTCGTCGGCCAGACGCATCGTCGCGGAACTGCAACTCAGCCCGATCTGGATGTCTTCGAGGCCGCCCGAGCCAACGCGGTCGTCCCGCGTGGCCTTCACTTCTCCGAGCCAGGCGGCGACCGCGTCGTCCTCGATCGCGGAATCATAGATCAGCGTCTGCAGGTCGTCGATCCGCGGATTGCGTCCCGCGCCTTCGATGGAGAGCAGCCCCAGCTTTCCGCGATGCGCGATCTCCGCGCGGTGGACGCGGACCGTCGCCGGGAGATCGGCATCGCGCAGCGCGTTGAACACGATGTTCGAGGCCGTCATGTCGATTAGATTGGAGTACCCGTCGAAGAAGTCCGCATTGCGCAGTCGGGAAAGCGCCGAACCCTTGACGGCTTCGATCGGGAGATCGCGCTGACCCGGGTAGAGCTTGACCAGATCGTCCTTGAGCGCCTCTGCTTTCGCCAAGCCGATAGCTCGCCCGCCCAGCGCGTGCCGGACGAGGTTGTGGGGCGCGATTTTCGCGTTGTCGACGATTTTGAGCGCGACGCTGCCGCTCCGGGCGAGATGGGTGGTGACCTTCGAACCGAGTGCGCCGGCGCCGAAGACGACCGTCGGTCGAGCCACTCCATCCGCGGGTAGAGCCGAGATCTGTCTCGCGAAGTCGGGGGTCAGGGGCGTGCGGTGGTCGGACAGGAAGACGGTCGCGGCGGGGTCCCACCGGCCGTCCGTCGGCCAATGTCCGCCGCCCGCGGAGACCAGAAAGTTGAGCAACTCCACGTCGGATTCGGTGCCGAGCACTTGTTGCGGCCGCCTGATCGCCAACACGATCGGCACGCCCGCCATGATCTGCAGGTCGTGCGACAGATAGTCGGCGAGGGCCTGCGTGAGCGGCAGTCCGAGGTCCTGGGCCCAGGTCTCGAGTTCACCGAGAGTTTGAGGAAGTTCGCCAAAATGTTTCCTCGATACCACGCCCTCCTCGGCCCACACCAGCAGGCCGAACAGCCGGCGCTGAAGGAAGCTTTTGAACTCCGGCTTCTCCTGCAGCACGTTGATCGCAACAGCCAGCGACTTCTGGTCGGCGTAGGACTCCGGCGCAACGAACGCGTCCTGCCGCACCGCGTACCCGGTCGCGCCGATTTCGGCCATGCTCTCGTCGTCGAGCAGATCGAAGGACGTCACGACGTGACCGGCGGCGCCCCCGTTGGCCTTCCAGTGAAAGAGAATCCGTTCGAGGTTGCTGCCGGGCGGATAATAGAACGTGCCCAGCGTTTCAACGGCGCGGGTTGGCTCGAAGCCGTCGCCCTCCGGTACAAGGCGATTGCGGGCAGCGTCGCGAAACCAGCCGCGGGCGCGTTCCACCAGATCGACGACGGTGTGCTCGGCGAACCAGGTGTCGATCGAACCACGATGCAGGCACAGCCATGCCGGTGTGCCCGGTGCGGTGATGTTGACGTGCGGGAACGCGGTCTTCGGGAAGTCGGTTCGGTCCGAATAGACGTAGGGCGCCAGGTACGGAAACGATTTCCTGCTGAACAGCAGAACGATCGGCTCGCGCCTGCGGATGTCGACACCGGCAACCGGACCCCGGCTCGGAAGTTCGACGTCGACCGTGAGGGGCACGGCGACGTAGTTGGCGTTCCAATGCAGCACCGAAACCGTCTGACCGGCGAACTTGGCCCGCAGTTCCGCGATCGCCGACCTTATCGCCGGAGATAGCTCTTCTTCGTCCTGCGCCGGCTGCGATGAGGAATGCAATTCACCCATAGGTCTGTGGAGTGCTCGCGACCTTCTTGACCACGTCGTCCACGTAGCCGACGTCTTCCGGATCGAGCAGGACGGGGCCGCCCTCGCTCATCTCGAAGGTCGTCGGCAGGGGGCGCTTCGGATCGCCGACTTCCGAGAGGCTGAAGAAATTGTCGTCCCCGACGGCCTTTTCGTACTCCTCCTTCGCCGCGAAGTGCGGAGGATTGTCGTCGTCGTCCTTGATCGGCTTACACGACGCGATCACGCGCGCCCCGTCGAGACCCTTGCCGAGGATGGCGAGGGAATCCTTGGCCGGAACCTTGTTGTGCTTGTATTCCTGCTCGCTGAAGAACGTCCACGAACAGTGGTGGGGGGCAAGGAAAAGATCGAACGCCAGAGTCTCGTCATCGCTGAGTTCCAGGATCTTCGACCAGATCGCCGCGCCGGCGTCGCCGCCGAACATGGCGAGACCGGCGTGCTTCGTCGCGCCGACGTCGAAGCAGGCCTGCAGCACCACGCTGGTGTCGTTGCGGTCGGCCAGTTTGTCGTCGACTTCCTTGCGGAAAGGCGCGTGGACGAAGAAGCGGAAATCCTTCTTCGTCTTTCGGTCGATGACGTCGATGTAGTTGCCCGGCGTCACGACCAGGTCGCCGAGACCCTTGTAGGCCGGGTTGTTGCTGTGGCCGACGACGCGGATGCGGTTGCCGGCCTTGTTGCGCTCGGAAGACTCCGCGAGGTGGAGGTCGATGCGGCGCTGCGCTTCCTTCTTGAAGGCCTTGGCCCACTTCGACAGTTCGCCCTCATGGTTCGCGAAGATACGGTGGGTAAACCAGAGTTCGTCGATCAGGATCAGGTCTTCCTTCGAGTGTTTGACAGTGTATTTGGCGGGGTCGCCTGTGTAGAACATGGTGTTGAAACCACGGCAGTGATCCTGATCGGCGTGGGTGAGGATGAATACATCGACGTGAGGAATCTCACCGCCGAGCTTCTTGCCGAAATCGAGCAGGTGCTGGTGCACGTCGTAGCGGCTGGGGTCATCCTCATCGCTCGCTTCCTCAGTGGTGTTGCAGTCGATGATGATCTGGGTGTTGTCGCTTAGGGTGATCAGCGAGCAATCGCCGTTACCGACCGGAAAATAGGTGATGCGCGGGTCCATTGCACCTTCTCGAATCTTGGAGGAATAAATAAAACTGACGGTTGAGCACATGGCGGTGAGGCGTCGGTTCGGCAAGGTTCGGTACGCCTACTTTTCCGGTAGGGTTTGAAATTTTTTCTGTTGACTTGGTCTGTTTGATCGCCGGAGCCGACTCGATTCGCTGGACGGCAGCCTGCTGGGAGCTTTGTCCGTCCATTTCGGACGATGCGCTCATACTACAAACCATGATGACGCCACGCCGGCGCGCGATTTCGTAGGTCGTTATTGGAGATATCCAATGAAGCGTCTCGCGATTTTTTGGGACGGTACCTGGAATACGCTGAACAACAATACGAACGTTTGGCGCCTGAGATCGCTGACCGCTGAGACTGCCGACCAGCGTGTCTACTATTCGCAGGGCGTCGGCACCCGGTGCGGCGCAGGCCACGATCTCCCGCATCAGCGAGACCGTCGACGGTTCGGTCTTCGACCGATGGCGTACCGATGAGTCCTACCGTCCGGAAAACTTGGCATCGTGGGCGAAGGCGAGGGGCGTCGATCCCGCCGGGTTCGCCGGCGCGGCCCTCGCAGACGATCCGAAGCTAGGTGTGCCTTGATGCTCGACATCCTGCGAATGGACGTCTCGAAGGAGCTGCTGCGCCAGATGGCGAAGGAGGAGCGCTGCCTCTTCCTCGCGCTCGGCCATGCTTCGAACCAGGTGAACGCGCTGTGGAAGCTGGTGATCGTCTTGACCAATGGCGACGAGAACGATCCCGCGAAGCAACGTCTGGAGGGCGCGCAGACCCAGATCTTCGTTAGGCTGATGATAGTCTCGATGTGGGAGGCATGGCGGTTGGTCGACGACCGTTTCCTGAGACGTCCGCTCGGCAACGAGTTCCTGACGACACTCGATCGCCCGGCGGCCGATGCGCTGGACCGGTTGAAGAAACGCTTCGGCCAAGGGAGCGGTCTCTCGACGATTCGTAACAATTACGCTTTCCATCATCCGGGAATCGACGATATCGACGCGGCGTTCGAAAAGGCGGTGAGCGAAAGCGAGAGTGAGCAGGCGGACTGGGCGGCCTATTTCAACAAGGCTTTGCTGAACACATTCTTCTTCGTTTCCGACTACGTGTTCGCCCATGGCATGTCCGACGCGTTGTCCGAACCGGACGTGAATGAGGCGCATCGCCAGCTTCTCGGCGAGATGGCGCCGGTCGCGAACGATCTGTCGGAATTCACGTTAGGTTTCGCTTCCGCGATCTTCCGGCGCTATGTTGGCGACGAATTGACGATGACTCTGGTGGCGAAGGTCGAGAATGCCCAGGACATCGACGATCTGAGATTTCCGTTCCTTGTCGAAACACCGGGTCTGCGGAACGGTTGATATCGCCGGTGCAAAGACCGAACTGCAAGAGACTGTTGGTCGACGCAGGAGCGTCTCGTCTTCTCATTCCTCGAGGAAACGGAAGCGCCCATCCGGAAAATCGAAGATGTCGCCAGGCTTGAGATTGAGAGTGGTCATGAAACCTCCTGTCGGGCTGGTCCCTAGCGCCGTCCCATGCGTTGTGGCTTCGTCGCTGCGCTGTCGCGCGTGATCTTCCTGGTGATGTCGATACCTGCCGAACGCGTGCAGATGAGCGCGTGCAGCACCTTCCGAGCGCGGTCGTCCGGGAAGCCTCCCGCGGCGGCGATCGTCTCAATCGCTTCGCCGACAAGTTCACCTACATCGGCACGCGCGAGCGGCTCGCTATGGAGGAAACATTCGAAGCGAAGGGTGCGATCGCATATGCCGAGGCGTGGCACAACTGTTTGACACCATGAGCCCGTGCGTACTGCTCACCGATCCTCTGCCAGCCAACGCGCCACCACGGCGGGCGAGGAGTTCGCATTGCTGCCACTGGCGCGCACTTCGCGCATCGTCGCGATGTCGATCCGGCCAAGCAGCGGCTTCAGCGACTCCTGCAACGCCGCTTCATGCGCGCGCCGCGGCGCCAGCAGCACCACCGCATCATAGGGCGGGATCGCTTGCTTGGGATCGGCCAGCGTCACCAGGACGTATTCCTTGATCCGCCCCTCGCTGGCATAGCCCGCGATGACGTCGACCTCGCCGCTAGCCCACTGCCGCATACATGAAATCCGGCTGCATCTGTCGTTGCGTGCGGAATGAGAGGCCGTAAGCCTTTTGCAGGGCGGCCCATTCGGGGCGTGAGAAGAACTCGTAGTCGCCGGCAATCGACAGCATCGGCGCGTGTGCAGCCAGGTCAGTGATCGAATGAATACCCAGTGCATCGGCGCGCTGCCGCGGCATCACCAGCGCATAGGCGTTCTCGAAACCGAGCGCGCCGAGCAGAGTGATGTCCTGCTTTGTCAAGGTCTCCTTCAACTCGGCGAGCAATGCTTCGCGCGGCGGCATATCGGCGCGGTGAAACTGGTTGACCCACAGCGTGCCGGAATAATCCACATAGACGTCGATGTTGTTGGCTGCGAGCGCCTGGAAAATCACGCGCCGACCGGGAGGAAGTCTATGGGCTCGACCGAGTTCTGAACGTGCTGAACGAAGAATTGGCGGGTAAGGCGCCCCTTCCATCTTTTCGATCCGCGACATGATGCTGCTGGTCGGCTTCTGTCGTCTGACGAACTCCTGCAGTCCGCGGTCTTGGCACCTCGGATCGACGTCAACCGTCGCGACCGAGGTTTTGCCCCGGTCGCACATGCCAAGGAACCGCGGCTCGAGTATCGCATTTCTTGTCTAATATCATGACAAGCGGACAGGGGCGAGGCGAACGCACGCGATGGAGGGGGGTCCCTAACGGCGCGTCTGCGCGCCTAATCCTTGGGCACGGCGATCGTTACCCGAACGGCCGAGACGCCAAAGGCGGCTCGGTGAGCGAAGCGAATAGAGCCCGTTTCCGCCGTAGGCGGATGCCCCCTCAATTTATGGCTGCATTGCTCTTTCGGATGCACATGAGGGGTGGCAGATTAGTCCCATACTGTATGTCGCTATATTTTGCGGGTGATCGATGTCTCTGCCGCCGCTTTATAAATACATGGGCGTCGATGGCGCTAAACTGACGCTTGGCAAGCAATGCTTCAAGTTCGCGAAGCCGTCTGAATATGACGACCTTGAAGATATGACGGCCCAGAGCCTCTTTCCGGACAAGTTGGAGAAGGCGCTGGCGACCATGCCGGACGGCGTTGTTGATGCCATCGTGGCAAACCTTTACGCGCCTCCGACCTGCGCTCCGGGACAACGGGCGACGGTGGTAAAGTTGCAAACGATGTTTAGGGCCGACCCGAAACTCGGCGCGATTGTGAAAGCCGGGCTGAAGAAAGATCCTGAGAAGGCCGGGCTCGGGCATTGAGGCCTGGAAGACGCGGTCTGAAGCGTTCGTAAACGAGACGAATGGCTTCATGCAAAACTATCGTGTGTTCTGCGTGACGACCGATAAGGCATCCCCGCGCATGTGGAAGGAGTATGCCAAGGAACACCAGGGCATCGCCTTGCGGATCACGCCGAGCGTTGAGAAGGACTCGAAATATCTGAAGTTTGCCCCCGTGACCTATCAGGAGAAGCGGCCCCCGGTTTTCGCAAGAACGGCTGATTTTGCTGCGGAGTCACTGTTCGGCAATCAGACGGAACGGGCACGCTTGGTTCTCGAAGGCATCATCTACGCAAAGACAAACGAATATAGGTTTGAGAGCGAATACCGGCTTGCGATCCCGCTTGGCGAAGGCGAAAAGGACTACCGCGCCCAGCCTTTCCATCCCGAAGAGATAACCGAACTCTATCTCGGAGCCGCCATGACGGATGCTGACAAGCAGGAGATCGTCGCTACGGCCAGGTCACTCAACCCCGAGATTGCGGTGTTTCAGGCCAAGCAAGACCAAGAGGGAAGGATCAGCTTCGACGGGGTATGACGAGGACTCGCGCCGATTTTGCCGTATCCAGCTTACCCAGTATTGCGGAGCCCTCGTTGGCATCTATAGAGATATTCATTGGTGCGCCGATTGAGCATGCTTCCGAGCGGGCCACTCTGGCGCGCGCATATGAATTTCTATCGGCGCAGGGCATTCCGGCCGTCATCCTTGCAAATTTAAGTCTTGACGAACGGCAGATCGATCTCGTCATGGCGATCGACCGTGCCGCGCTCGTCGCCGAGTCAAAGGGATTTACTTCAGGCGTTCGTGGCGGCCACAACGGCGATTGGGAAGTACGCCTCGCGTCGAGTATCTGGAAGAAATTCGAAAAACCGTATCTGCAAGCTATGAATGAGAAGCTGGCGTTGCGCGATGCGATGCGAAGCTTTGCCGGGGCCGAGGTTCCGTACCCAGATGCTGCTCTGATCTTCGTTCCTGCCATTCCAGCCGAATCGACGGTTCCGCCGGGTGATTTCAAGGTGTCGATTGGCGGCCTCGACGACCTTCCGGGGCTAATCGCATCGATGAAGCGCGATGGGTGGTCGCTGGATCAGTGGCGTGCTTTCGCGGCTTACCATCGATTGGTGCCAGCCCCGTCGATCGACGCGGCCTTGAGCCCGGAACTGATCGATGCCGGGCAGCTGCTGAAGACCTACTGCGAAGCCTTCATCCGGACCTACGGTGGACCGGCATCTGCCATGGTTCCTACGTCTTGCGTCTACGAAGATCAGGCGCTGTCGTCGGATGACGTGTTGAAACGATCTGCACAGGACGACAATACCTTGCTGACGGGGCCTTCAGGGTGTGGGAAGAGCCTGCTCGGCTACGCTATCGGGCTTGCGGGCCTGGCGCGCGGCGACGTACCGATCATCATCCCGGCGAAGGACTTCGAGGGAAACCTGCGCGATGTGGTGACATACCCAATCTCGGCGAGGATCGCCAAGGTTTCGCTGGCCGGCGACGAGGCCATTCCCATCGTGCGGAGCTTGGTCCGAAAGATGATGGCTGCCGTCCGGCGCTATGACATATACGCATACGATCAGGACGACTTGATGACTGGGCTTCTTCAGGTTCGTCCGACCGTCGTGCTGGATGAAGCGTTTTCGGGCGACGCCAAGGCCAGAGACAACGCAGTGCAGGTCTTCTCCGACTTTCAACGCTTTCAGAAGAATCCGATGGGCGTAGTGTCCCACGACGTTCTTCTTGCCTGGTGCGACGCGGATCCTGCAATCCGCTACCCGATGATGGCGGCATCAGCAACCTTGTTTAAGCGTCCGGCGAATGGCGAGCCGCATGAATGGCTTCCGTTGGCTGCGAAACTCCTTGCCAAGGCACCTGATCCGCCGGCTGTGCTCAAGGAGATTGTGCGGCGCCTTCATCCCACGAGCTGGAGCGGTTCGCTTGCAACAAAGCTTGAGGGACGGCTAAGGCTCCTTGAGCAACTTCCAATCAATCAAATCTCGACGCTTGTCGGTGCGCTCAACGCTGCCAAAGCGGTGTTGCAAGAACGGTTCGCAACCGAGCGGAAGCGCGAGGCAACAGAGAGCAGGTCTCGTAACCGCCGGTTTGAAGATTAGGCAGACCACCGCCTACAAGCCCCGGCAGTGCATACACTCCGGGTTTGGCACGCGATACTTGCTGCGATGCTCCAAGGGATCAGTCAGTTCTTTTGGATGGGAATGACCGACAACCCATTCCGGCGGAATGTTCGTTCGCAACATAAACGTAAAATCAATAGGCGCTGACCAATCGGGCTGATTGCAGGACAAGCGCGTCCACTCGCGCAGCATCTTGACGGCCAACTCCTCGCGCGTGGCAAGACTGCTCATACGCAGCGGCAAGTCGATCTCAAGCAGGGTCGGCGCGCCATACGTCTTCAAAACATGTCGATAAGAATGACCGAGAACCGCTGAAATCCATTCGCTGCCATAGATGAGATAGTGCGCAGCGTGCTTGATCAGCGATTGATCATCCGCAACGACATAAAGGCAACCGATATCGAGCGTATTGTCGATATCCGCAATCGCCTCCGGCAGGCGTGCCTTTAGATATTTTAGTTCGGGGTGTGCGTCGACGATTGCTTGCAATTGCCCCGTCATCTCAGCTCGGTCATGCGTGCGCAAGCCTTCCCGGTGATAGACGCTGGCATCGGCGGTGCGGCAACCGTGATAAGCGCGTATCGCTGCGGATTCGATGGCCTCGGCCAGCTTCCCTGTGTGATACTCGATATCGGCGGTGAGGCACTTTGCCAGCACGCGCGACCAGTCGGGATCATCCCAGCAGAGATCGCGGAATTCGCCAGGTTTCAACCGCCGCATGCCATCCGCACGAAAGCGCGGACTGAGCCAGGCCGTGAGTTGGGGCATCCAGCTTGCGGGTTGCTTCCAGATAAAATGACGGCCGTCCCAGACACTATCATCTTTTACCAGTAGCCGGGCCGGTCTCAGTAATTCCTCGATTGCTTGGCTCATCGGTGTGCTTATTAAGGTCTGATCGAATCGCTCTGACGCATCATTATACGCCCTCTAGATTCGTCGCCTCACCCCCTAGAGAACGCCAAATACTGAACCTACGGCGCTAAGAACCGTGGCAACCCCCGTTAGGACGGCAGCACGGCTGTTTAGCTGCGAGGATTCATAGAACGCAACCTGCCCGCTCATGATGTGCTGTTCGGATACGTCCGAAATCGAAGCTGCCGGATGCTGGATCGGGACGCGGCTTGCTTTCCACCAATAGATGGCAGCAACAACGGAGATCCCTAGACCCGCAGGGGCAAAGATGATGGCCAGGCAAAGGGAAATGTTCATGCGGCAACCTCGGCTTCTTTGCTTTATCCCTGCGGTTACTTCCAAAAAGGAAGAAGGTCGATCACCGCGCGCTCAAGTGCAGCATTCTCGTCCGTGTATTTCTAGATGCGATCCACTCTAGAGCATTTTCCGACCGGAATGAATCGGGTGGGGATTCCCAAAACGGCGCGAGTCAGATTCAAGCTGCATGCTGGCGAGGGAGGTCAGCATGTATGGCCAGGGCGCTTTCGGTTGATCTTCGCCAAAGGGTGGTAGCCGCGATAGACGGTGGCATGTCCTGTCGACAGGCTGCTGAGCGCTTTGGTGTCAGCGCGGCAAGCGCGATCCGCTGGCGCGGTCGCCTCAAGGAAGTTGGCGACATCGTTCCTAAACGCCAGGGCGGTGACCGCAAATCGCAGCGCATCGAAGCGCATTCGCAATTGATTTTGGAGGCGGTGACAGCGAAGCCGGATATCACGCTCGCCGAGTTACGAGAACTGTTGAAGCGTCGTGGAATATCGACTGGCATCGCGTCGCTCTGGCGTTTTTTCCAGCGCAGAAAGATCACACTTAAAAAAAGACAGCGCACGCCGCCGAGCAACGGCGCGGCGATATAAATGCCGCGCGTGAGGAGTGGTTCGAAGGGCAAATCGATCTTGACCCTGAGCGTCTCGTCTTCATCGACGAAACCAGCGCCAACACCAAAATGGCGCGGCTTTACGGGCGCTCGCCACGCGGCGAGCGATGTCGTGCAGCTATCCCACACGGACATTGGAAGACGACGACATTCACCGCTGGATTGCGCTCCGACGGTCTGATCGCGCCGCTTGTTCTGGACGGTCCAATGGATGGCGACGCTTTCCTGGCCTACGTCGAGCAATTGCTCGCCCCATCGCTGCGGCCGGGCGACACCGTTATCATGGACAACTTGCCCGCTCACAAGGTCCATGGCGTTCGGGAGGCCATCCAGGCGGTCGGAGCAAGCCTGCTCTATCTTCCGCCCTACAGTCCAGACTTCAACCCCATCGAAATGGCCTTCTCTAAATTGAAGGCGCTGTTGCGGGCCGCGGCAGCGCGCACCATGCCCGATCTCTGGCAAGCAATCGCCGACGCTCTCAAACGCTTCTCACCCGAGGAATGTCAAAATTATCTCGTCGCGGCTGGTTACGACGCAACGTGATCGGAAAATGCTCTAGCGCAATGCTTCAGCCCAAATAGGTCTGCCGGGAGTGCGCTTAAAGGTAGGTTGCCGGAGCGTAGCGGAGGCCCACTGAAGAGGCACCCGATTTCGGGACAGTGATAGCGACGCCGGCATGAAATGACTGCGGGGTCCGAAAGCGAGTGCAGTCGCGAGACCGGTTAACAAGGTCGCGTGATGGGTAGTGATAGCGGTGCCGCGAAGCGGCAATCCATCGCGCGAGTGCCTCCGGCGAGCGACACCTTGGATTGCCCGATCAGGTTTTATCTCGCGACAAGGCTCACTCCAATTTCTGCCCGTGCATATAGACCCGCTCGAGCCCGCTCACTGCATCCCTGAACACACGGAAGCCCATGGGAGCAGGATCAATATATCGCGCCTTGACCCATTGATGTCCTGGACCGCCCGGATTGCCGGTTGCCCTAAATCCAACAGGGACGCCCGCACCGCTTCTGAGAGTGGCCATGAGCTTGAGGACTGGCCGGTCACTGGGAAAGTTTCCGATCTCCTCAACGTACAGCCTTGTTATAGCTGTGGCCTTGATACGCCTCCGCGTCAGCGTCGCGCTCAAGATACGCGAACCGAAGCCGAGCCCCATCAGGCGCTCGCCACATCTTGTCCTGCTCGTGATACTGCCAGCCGAGCGGCCCATAAATCTGCTCCGATCGCTCGATGGTCTCGATCAGTTCGGTACGCTGCCGGCGGAGCATCAACCCAATAGCGTGCTGCCCGTAGGCGTCGGCATGCTCCAGGAAATCCCCAAGAACGCCGTCCGTCTTCCCTCCGCCGCGCGCGCCGCCGAAGCAAAGATTGGGTAGGATATCAGCGCTGTTTGCGGACCTGCTTGGGCCTGCCAGATTACTGAAGCGTGCTCTGCGGCGCGTGCTGCTTCTGCCATTCGTCCGTGGTTCCGGCCTTCTCAGGCAGGCGCGCGACATAGCGGTGAACAACTTCGGTCTTGTTCTCGGCCGCCGAAAGGTCAGGAATCGTCTTGCGCAAAAGGCCGAGCGCAGCCGTTACCTGCGTCGGTTTCATGTCGACCTTTCCAAGCACATGATCAGAAAGCCGATTTATGAGCTGACTGGTTTTGATTTTCGCCCGGGTTTCCTCATCATGGCGAATTTTTACCGAACGAGCGGCCATCACCTCATCCCAAAGTCAAAGCGCATCAAAAATGTATCTCGCCATGATACGGCCCCCTTGCAATCCGTATCGCGACATGATACAAGATGGCTCATGATCAAGAGCTTCAAAGACGAACTGACCGAAGCGGCCTTCAACGGCAAAGCCAAGAAAGGCTTCCCGGCCGATCTGCTCAAGGTAGCTCGCCGTAAGCTCCAGTATCTGCACGCAGCTGTGAACCTAGACGACCTATTGGCTCCTCCCGGCAATCGCCTCGAAGCCCTGAAGGGCGACCGCAAGGGCCAACATTCCATCCGCGTGAACGATCAGTTCCGCATCTGCTTCACATGGACCGCTGAAGGTCCCAAGGAGGTCGAGTTCGTTGACTACCATTAGCCAGACCAAGGAGGGTCATATGGCAAAGAAACTGCCCCCGATGCACCCCGGTGAGGTGCTACGCGAGGAATTTCTCATCCCGCTCGACATTTCGGCCGGTGCACTCGCCAAGGTTTGCGGCGTTCCCCGTACCAGGATTGAGCGCATCGCGAACGAGGAGACCTCGATTACCGCGGACACTGCTCTTCGCCTGTCCAAGGCTCTGAAAACCTCTGCTCAGCTTTGGCTGAACCTGCAGAATGCCTATGACGTGCAGATGGCCGAACAAGAACTTGGCAGCGACCTGGACAAGATTAAGCCAATCGAAGCGAAAGCTGCCTGAAACGAACGCCCGGCGAGGATTTCTCCTGCCGGGTGCAAATCACCACCCTAGTTGATTTGATGGCCAGAACTGCCACAGATGCCACACAAGTCAAGCGACAGATTTAAGAGCCTGTGAATTGGCGGAGGTCCGAAAGCGCGCACCGGCGTCCCTTGCCGAGCCTAGGACTAAAGCATTATGCCTGAACATCGCGGAAGGTTAACGCGGAGGACACTCATGGCTCTGTTTCAGAATAAACAATGGGCGGTAATGGATGACGGAATCAACTCCGTTGAACCTGGCGCGCCATATTTGTACGAGATCGAAGCATCAGGCCTTCTGAATTCCGCTGATGAATATTATGCGTGGCCCTTGCAAGTTGCAGGGAAGACTTGGGTTGACGTAAGTTCTTTCGAGCAAGCATTTCGCAAGGCGATCGAGCTGTTGGCGGGAAAGTACAAAGGGCAAGTAGACCAAGCGCTACTGGATGCAACTTTTCGTGAAGCTCACAAACATGCCCGCATGCGCTGAGCCCCAACTATCCCCGACCGATTGCTCTCGATGCAGGCATAAGCGTACGAATATCGGTCTGCGCGTTGGCCCAGATCTTCAGCATCACGTCCTTGTAGTAGCGGCGGGCGGTTTCGTCGCTGCGCCCGATTTTCCGTCCGATTTGACCAAATGACAGATCGAATTAGCGCGACCAGGCAAGCCGGAATTCATTCGGCTGCAATCCTCGAGCCCAAGCCAACGCCGTGAGCATGTCGCTTACATCGAACGGCGATGGGCGAAACCGAGGCATCGCCACATCCGAATAGCTATAGGCTTCGGTGGTATCGCGCACCACATCGGGCCAGCCTGTTTCGACCTTGTGAAACCGCTTCTCTCGATCCGGGAGCGCTCTGCACGTCTTGCAGCCGCGAAGAAACCGCTTCTCCACATCCAGGATATCGATCACTGCCCCGCGCATAATTCCTTACCCGGCCGTAGATGGTCCAATGCCGCGCTTGAGTTGCGCGACGAGATCGTTGAGGCCCTTCGATACCCGCGCCTGCATCTCGGGATCGGGCGTCGGTTGCGGGAGCCGCTGCCGGTTCATCCGCTCTGCCGCTTCACGTTCTCCCAGTGCTCGTCAGCCCATTCGTCCAAATGCTTCTTGAACTTAGCCAGGTTCGGATAACCGCGTATGGTCGCGCAAACGCCTTTCTATTTGTCAAGTTTGAATTTGAAAGCCTAGGGAACTGTCCCGCTATATCTCGCGCTCCATTTCAGACAAAGCGGGAGGTACCTGATGAAGACAATAGTGGAATTCGGCGGTTGTGCATCGCTGGCGGCGGCAAACAGCAACGTGTTCGGTCGTTGAGCAGACTGGCTCAGCAAGAAAGGCGCGATGGCGCTTGCTAAACACCTTGAAGGGTACTGGCACCGCCGCGGTTATCCCGCCGCCCGCTTCTGGGCCGAACCTATCGATGAGCGTTTTGCCAAGATCGACACCTATGAGATTTACCGGATCATGTGCAATCTCCTGAACGGTCTGCTGCCCTCCTATCAATAAGGGGCTTGGCTCACGCACAAATGCGTAGCTAGCGACACTCGGTGCAATAGCTGCTCGACCGCTGTCCGCGAAAGACAGTTTCCGACCCATACGGCTCAATTTCCGGCCCTTGGTATGCTCCTTGAGGCCATCGGTCCACTATTATGGTTTTGTTGTTTTCGCATCGAACTTCGACGACGTTAGGGGCCGCTAGAACTGCCTCAAGCTCCTCCGGCCGCGCGGATCGGCGCGCATCAGCCAGTTTCGCTGCAAACTCTGCGAGAACCACGCCCCACATGCTGTGGAAGCTGCGGCCTCGCCGCCGACGTGGTCGCATGGGGATAACGCGTATCGCGTTCTCCGGATGCATGCTTGCCGCCTGCACGCGGACAAGAGACCTGGCATCGGACCGGGAAACCGGAACACAAGGTTCGAAATATGGCCGACCAGCACTTCTTCGTCTTTTCTCTTGCTGTTGTTGTTGGTTGTTGTCTTGTTGTTGGCTGGTCTTGATGGTTTGTCGCAAACCCAGCCCGTATCATCGCAAAGAATGCACGAGGTCTTATAAATCGTCACGCACGCCCCGGAAGAACGGATGCCGCACCTTGCCCTTCGGTGGATTTGGCGCGGTATTCGATTTCAGCCAGCACCTTCGGCTCGACCCAGAACGCCTTCTTAACGCGCTTGGTATAGGGCTGGGTCTTGCGGATAAACGGCGTCAGGCGCTCCCGAAAATCGGCGGCCGAGGCCCTGTCGAAACCGTGGTCGACCTTGCCGGCATAGACTAGGTCGTCGCCTTCGCGCCGGCCGACGTAGATGCCGTCCCATTCGTTACAGTCGAGCTCGAAGCCGGCGATAGTCAGCGTCTCGCGCTGGGCGCAGCTCTTCTTGACCCAGTCCCGGCTGCGGGTGCCGGTCGAATAGACGTTGTCTGCCACCTTAGACACGACGCCCCCATAGCCGAGCTTGCAGGCAGGCTTGAATATCTCGGGGTCCTCCCCCTCGAAGCTTTCACTGAACTGGATGTCGGTACCGGGATTGTTTTCAGCGCGGCCTTACGTTCCTTCAGCGGCGGCTTACGGAGATCACGGCCGTTGAGATAGAGCAGATCGAAAGCGACCAGCACGATCCTGATCGAGTTGCCGCGCAGCTCGTTCTGCCGCACACTGAAAAGTCGGTGGTCCCGTCGGCCGACGGCACCACGATCTCACCGTCGATGATCGCCGCCGCGGCGGTGATGTGCTAGGCGTCGTGCGCGACTTTCTTGAAGTGCTTGGTCCAGTCGTTGCCACGACGGGTGTAGAGCTTCGGTTGCGAACGAGACGGCGGAAATCGCAATGAGGGATGTCGTGCTGCAACTCGTCGCTGCTTGAGCTTCTCGTCTCCATTCCGGCATAGCTGCGGGGTCCTTCGTGTTCGCGCCCTCACAACAACGACCCGGCAGCACATTGCTGAAGAAGGCGCTGCCGTCCGATCGCCTCCTGATCGGCAGCGCCCGTTCGACAAGTACCCGCCTAGAAGAAGATGTTCGTTGACACGGAGAAATTCAGGGCATGTCCGATCTGCGGGGTGTACGTGATGCTGGTTGGATTGTTGATGTAGGTCAGTCCTACGCTTGTATAGACTCCCGGTGCGAGATGGGCGGTGTAAGTGGCCGCGATTGCCTGACTGTCCCGATGAACGAGCTTTCCTTTCGCCAGCGCGGCGTCGACCGCCAGCTTGCTCCACACCGTGTCAGTCGCGACGATGGAAATCTGGTCGGTCGGCCGCCAGTCGAAAGGTCCGTTCACATAAAAGCGTAGCTCATAGTACTGGCTGACCGTATTCAGATCAGGAGGAGCTCCCATGACCGAGAATCCGCCGTAGATGCCACGAGATGCCGAATCCTGAACATTCGTCTGCAGGAACTGCCTGTCCGCGGCGATGTAATAGAAGGTGTTCGGATCGGTTCTCTGTTGATTTGGAAGCGCCAGACTTTTGTAGCTGCTGGTGTTGTAACCTGCGCCCGCCCTCAGCCAGGTCTGCGGCGAGCCTGGAGCAGCCTTGTTCAGATAGCCGGTTTCATCAAGGTAGAGAACGCCGGCATGAGTCGTGCTCCAGTTCAGGCCCGTGGGGTTCTCGGTGATCTGAGTAAAGAGCCCATCCGGACTGTCAGCACGCTGGAAGGACACCTTGGTGTACAGGTGATCATCGAAGTTATGCTTCAGGTTGAGAGCGGGCGTTGGTGCCGGGGCGGCGCTCAGGCCTCCCTGGAAAAGTATGCTCGACGAGGGACCGAAAACATTTGATCCCGCATTTCCGCCAACCACCGTGCCGGCGAATTCATGTGAATTCCTGAGATAGCCGACCTTGAGTTCGAGCTTCCTGTCCCAGAAAGTCTGATAGTACGAAATCGTGTTGATGCCCAGTCGATCCGGCCCGCCAGGTTGCCATGTCCAGGATTGCTCCTCGGCCCCCACGACGATCTGGCCGTCTGGAATACCAAATCGACTGAGATCATAGGTCACCCACATGTAGTTTACGGTGTTGAACGTCGGATTTTGCCCGTTGTAGAGCTGGTTCGCGATGGTGCTTCTGGCCGAATTCGGCAGAAGATTGTTTGTGTAGGTGACCTGTGACCACAACAGATAACCGATGCCGACTTCGGCCAGCGCAGATCTCACGCCACCGGCATCCTGAACCACTGTATCGGCTGGCCCGGGTATGCTGACGACCAGTCCCTTTTCGCGGAGGTTCTGGAATTTTGCGAACGGATCGGGCTTCTTTTCAATCGTGTAACTGTCCGCAACTTGATTCGCCTTGCGCCGTTGAACGCCGGTCTGCAATCGCGAGGTCGACGCGGCGCCTGCTTTCTTCCGGTGATGATCTGCTCCCCGGGCCGACCCTGTTTTCGCGGACGCTTGCTTGCCGGCCTCATCCAGCGGATCGCTTTTCTGGTCCTGAACGCTGGCTGCCTGTGCCGGCAGCGGGTTGCAGACAAGCCATGCTGCTGTCGACAGCGCAATGGCGAGGCCGCCCTGTTTCGTGACTGGTCGAAACCGGACTTTGTCTGCAGCCACGTACAATGGCTCACTGTGATGCACGTGCCGAACGTTTGCGCCCGTAGCACGGTCTTTGATGTTGACTCGCATAATACCCCCGAACAAATAGGACCCTTGGCGCGTGATCCATCGCATCCGGAGCGCTACAAATGGATGACTATAATCGACTAATTCGATGCGAACTCAGGAAGATGCGATGGTTCGGGGAGCCTGCAACAAGCGACATCATGCCAGGCGGGACGATCCTGTCCCGGCGCCGGCAGATCTGCTCCTGCCGCGTTGTCTCCATGCAATCCGGATTATGCAGATCGTGGCCGTGAGCTTCTGTCACGTCCGGTCTGACGGGTGAAGTTGAGTCCAGCATGCAGGGGATAGGGCGAGACGCTCCACTTGATCTTTATTGAGTCGGCCGGTGCGCGACTGGTGTTCTCACGGAGCCGGCGTCAGTTCATCAGCGCTTGCCCGGACCGGCGCTCCTGATCTTCCGGCAACCGGCCGGATAGTTGGCGCAGCTCACAGTTGCATGTGGGCCGAGCCGCGGTGCGAGCGACAGAAAACCCTGCACCTGAGAGGTGCCGGCGAGGCGCGGAACGAGCAACGGGTCACACGCCCTGTTTGCCAGCTACGGACCTCAGCGGAAGAGGGAAGAGCAGAGGTGGCCCGATGGCGAGCCGTGTTACAGATCGCCTTCTGTTGCGCGCTTCTGCGATGGCGCGCGCAGGCTCCAATGCGCCAAAGTCTGCCGCCAGGCGGATGGCCGCTCGCCGGGCCGCAGTGATCAACGTTGTTCGTGAACGCGCGCAATCGGCGAAGACCGCTTCGGCAGCCAGTACTGATTTGTGATGCGTGCACCGAACAGCAGTCCGAAAACAGGCTTTGGCCGACCTCGCCCACCGCTGTTGGTAATCGACCTTTCCCGATGTGCGGAATCCGCCACGCGATCTTGCCGCGGTGGCATCGGGTCTCCTGCGTCAAGCGATTTCGACAGCCCGCACCTGGCCTGCATACTGCATCGCTCCAGATCCGAAATGCGACAACGCAAACGCAACGTGCGTCTGTAGCGGCCGGTGCAACGCGTGTGTCGAACTACGATGGCAAACGAGGCCGGACGCATTTCCGGAACAAGGACGGTCATGCGAGTGGTCCGGAGCTCGCAAACTTTGGAGCGGCAGTCCCGACGGCTTCGATCCTTGAACCCGGGGCGCGACGCAGCAACCAGGATGGAGGCACGATGCGCATCTGCGGTATCAAATTGACACATGATGGAGCAATCGCCCTCGTCGAGGACGGGCGTCTTGTCTTCTGTATTGAGCAGGAAAAGCGGGATAACAATCCGCGCTACCTGCATATTGGCAATCTGGATGACATTGTGGTCGCCCTGGCCGCGCAGGGTCTTGGTCCAAAGGACATCGATGCGTACGTCATCGACGGTTGGCCCGGTGACCCGCAGACGCGGTTCGATGTCGTCAGCGGTAGCAAGCCTGTCACTCTCAAGGCGGCGCCCTACCTTGAGCCGTACGCCAGCGGTCTGCTGGCCGCGTGCGAAAGCTCGGGCCTCATGCTCGGTCGCGAAGTCCTGCCTTACAGGAGCTACCCGCACGTGACAGGGCATCTTGCGTCGGCTTACTGCACCAGCCCGTTTGCGCAGACAGGAGAACCCGCTGTCTGTCTTGTGTGGGACGGCGGCATACCTCCGCGTCTTTATCATGTAGAGCGCCACAAGGCCTGCTTTGTTGGATCGCTGTTTCCGGTGATCGGACATGCCTATGTACTGGCGGGCCACAAGTTTGGCCCCTACAAAAGACCGAACCGCTCCGGAGGTGGAGACCGGAGCATTGCCGGCAAGGTAATGGCCTATATCGCGCTCGGGTCCTTTGATGAAGCGATCGTGGCGATATTTCAGGAGCTCTACGAGGAGCGTGTTGCGGCGGACGACAGGCTCGGTCGCAATTACCGCGGAGAGGTCGGAAGCATAGATTACGCGCTTGCAGCGTGGCACGACCTCCTCGAGGTCAGCATCGCAAGACTGGGGGATCACTCGCCCGAAAATGTGCTTGCGTCATTTCATTGTCTTCTCGAGCGTATGCTCGTCCGGGAAATGACGGCTGCCTTGCAGCGCCATTCGTACCTGCCAGGGATCCGAAATCTTTGTATTGCCGGCGGTTGCGGTCTCAACATCAAATGGAATACGACGCTGCGTGCGTCAGGCCTGTTCGATGCTGTCTGGGTGCCGCCGTTTCCCAACGACAGCGGCTCGGCAATCGGTGCCGCCTGCTCCGCGCTGGCGGCAGACAGGGGTTTCATGCCGCTGGAGTGGTCCGTCTATAGCGGTCCGGCCCTGCAGCGCGCCGATGTACCAAGCGAATGGGAGGCGTCGCCCTGCAGCATGCAGGAACTTGCCACTATCCTGGCAGACAACCACCCTGTGGTCTTCCTTGACGGTCGAGCGGAACTCGGACCGAGAGCTCTGGGGGGCAGGAGCATTCTTGCTGCCGCGACCTCTGCAGCGATGAAGAACCATCTCAACGGCATCAAACGCCGGGAGCATTTCCGACCCGTGGCGCCGATTTGCCTTGAGGATCGGGCACCGGAATTTTTCAGCCCCGGAACGCCCGACCGCTACATGCTTTTCGAGCACCAGACGCTGGCTGAACTGCGAAACAGGATTCCTGCCGTGGTGCACCTCGACGGGTCCGCGCGATTGCAGACAGTCCCCCGCGAATCCCGGCACGCGATCGCCCGGCTTCTCGTCGAGTATGAAAGGCTTACGGGGCTTCCGCTGCTCTGCAATACGAGCGCCAATCACCATGGATGTGGCTTCTTTCCCGACGTTGCTGCTGCCTGCCGGTGGGGACGTGTCGGACACATATGGAGCGAGGGCCTGCTCTGGACCAGAGCTCGGGCGATCGAAACGCGCCATTCCGGGTAGGGCGATCGCGTATTCCTCGCCCGGCGGGCTCAATCAGAACGCGTCATCAATGACTGTGATCTCGATTGATCGCCCTGATGCTGTCTGGCCAGCGCAACAATCGCGGTTTTCGAACCTGTATGGAAAGTTGCCGACGGAGCTCCGTCGGCATGTCTGCAGGACGTACACCGGAAATCAGCCAGCGCTCGCTCAAAGGCTTTTGCTTCGGGATCGGTATCCGATCAAGGTCGTGATGTGACCGCGGTCCATAAAAGAGCCCGACGGCGAGTGCGACAGCAAAAGCTGACGGACGCGCGTCAAAAACCCTTCGCGACGGGGGCCCAAAGTGCCTGGTGCACCCATTGCGGTCGAGGACAGCCAGCCAAGAAGGTCATCAATGATCCATTGATACTGGTAGTCGTGACGAAGTTCCGTGATTTCGTTGAAATCGGAAGCGCCAAGGACTTCCCGATGCGATCCTGTCAGCCTTGACCGTACGCCTCCGGGACCGGCGGGCAGGCTGCCGCCCCAGAAGTCGGTAATGTCGTTCACCATTGCATTGTACCATTCTCCAGGTTCGGAATGCTCCCGCACGCGATCGATGATCGCGACGCATCCATCAGGTTTCACGATTTGTGACAGCTTTGCCAGTGTCGCGGCCCGATCCATCCAGTGGAAGGAGAGGGCAATGGTTGCGAGGTCAAATGATGAGGCGGGCAATTGCAGGTTCTCGGACGTCGACACGAGGAAGTCCAGATTGTTGACTCCACGCGTGCTTGCCATTCGCCTCCCTTCCTCGACCATTTCGCTGCTTGGATCGACGGAAAACACGTTCCCTACGGATTGCGCCAGGGGAAGGCCGATCTGTCCCGTGCCGGCACCAAGATCGAGTACACGAGTACTCGTGGTGAGGCGGCAAAGCCGGATCAACGATCTGAAGACATCCTCCGGATAAGGTACGGCGTGCCGCGCGTAGTAGGGCGCAGCACCACTGAATATCTCACTCGCTGCAAACATGACTGCCTCCGGACATCTGCTCAGGTCCCCGTATACTCCGCTGCCCTCTGGGCAATCGGGCAGCAACCCGCCGGCCGTGGACCGAAATGTTAAGTGTTGCAATTTGCCATTATCGCTATCAGTCGCCGGAAGCGCGGCTTTCCGGGAAGAAGGCTCCTGTTGGTCCGGAGCCCCGACCGGACTGGCACGCGCAGGATCGCTTCTTCCGGGAGCCCCCTGCGACCTTGACGCTGCGCGCTGAAGTGGCTCCGGGCGCCAGCTAACTTCTGCAGGTTACATCCGGCGGATCGCGTGTGTGAACCGACGGTGGTCAAGGCGGTGCGGAGGTCGTGTCCTGGCTTCCTTTCGACCGATGCCATGCTTCGCCGGCTGCATCAATTGCCCAACGCGGTAGTTGACTGCAGCGTAATCCTCGTCGCTTCGGCAGACGCTACATTCGTTCGCAATCGCTACCCGGTTTCGTCAACTGCCTGCAATGGTGCAATCTTTAGCTGCGCTTTCCGCTGGGCGACACGCGATCAGGTTGTCAGGTGAACAAGTCTTCGCCTGCTCCGGTGAGCGGTGTGGCCGAAACGGATCTGCGGGCCTACCAGTGTTCAGCGGTGACGATTTCACAGTTTGTCTTTCAACTGGAGTAATCAGACCGGCAGTGGTTCGACATTTCGATGCACTTGATCGAGGACATATCCCTCCAGCATTTCTGCTCGCCTTGTCAGGGGAGCGGCTCTCGCCGACCAAAGTGAATCCGGACGACCTGAGCCTGCCGGCGGGCGCGGCCCCCTGGCTCGAATGAACAGCTGACGGGCACCGCGCCGGCGGATTTTCTTCGAACTGGAGACAGGCATGCCAAACAGGGGCGACATGAAGCTGGGGCTGTTTCTCAACCAGGCGGGATATCACGAAGGCGCCTGGCGGGATCCGGACGTACCCGCAAATGGCGGAATCAATATCGATCATTATGCATCTCTGGCACGGCTCGCCGAAGATGCCGCATTTCACTTCATCTTCCTGGCCGATACGCCAAGCGTAATGGAACCAGATCCGGCGGCAATAGCTCGTGCGGGCCGGAACGACGGCTTCGAGCCAATCACACTTCTGTCGTCGCTCTCGTCAAGAACCACAAGCATCGGCCTTGTTGCGACCGCGACAACGACTTACCAGCAGCCTTATCATCTCGCACGCATGCTCGCCTCGCTCGACCACATGTCAGGCGGCCGCGCGGCATGGAACGTTGTTACCTCGGGTCATAAGTTCGAGGCCGGCAATTTCGGCCAGGAGGAGCTGCCGGATCACGACGCCCGCTATGCGCGCGCGAGAGAGTTCGTCCAGGTCGTCAGAGGACTTTGGGATACATGGGAAGATGATGCTTTCATTCGCAACAAGAAGACGGGCATTTTCGTTGATACGACCAAGCTGCACCCGTTGAATTACCGCGGGCAATTTCTGTCAGTCAGAGGTCCCTTGAACGTCGCAAGGCCGCCGCAGGGGCATCCCGTGCTGGTCCAGGCCGGCGCATCGGAAGCTGGAATGTCGTTCGCTGCAGAATTCGCCGAGGTCGTATTTACCGCCCAGCCGTTTCTGGAGGGTGGCAAGAGGTTCTACGCAACGATCAGAAAGAAAGCGCACGCCCTCGGGCGGGAAGAGGACGAGGTGCTGATCATGCCGGGCCTTGTCCCGATCGTCGGGAGAACGAGGCAGGAGGCCTCCGGGATCCTCCGAAGACTGCAAGATTATACGCACATCGATGCCCGGATTGGATTGGCAGATCGCGTGCTGGGCTCCGTTGCGGATCTGCGCGCGATCGATCTTGACGCCAGGGTCCCCGCGGCCCTGCCGCAGACAAATCTCGTCCAGAGTCGACAGAAACTGCTCCTCGAGGTGGCGGCAAGGCAGAACATGACCTGGCGACAGCTGATCGACTTCATATCGGACAGCAAAGGCCACCTGATGATCGTGGGGACACCGGACGAAATCGCAGATGTCATGATAGAGTTCCTTGATCAGGGTGCAGCCGATGGCTTCAACGTAATGCCGGCGACCGTTCCCGGCGGACTCAAGGACTTTATCGGGCTTGTGGTCCCCGAATTGCGCAGACGGGGACGATTCAGATCCGCGTACTGCGGACAAACCCTGAGAGAGAACATCGGTTTGAAGCGGCCGCCCAACGGGTTCTTGCGCGCAGGCGGAAGCGGACGTCCATGAAGAGGCGACTGCTATTCCAGGGCGTGGGAATAAGCGCGACAGGCGGGCGTACGGGCCTGCGACGATCAGGGTCTGTATCCGAGCAATGTCGTGATGTAGCCCTGTTCTACAAAGGAGCCGGAGGGTGAACAGGACAGCAGCAGGCGGCGCATGCGCCTCGCAAACTCGTCACGACGAGGACCCAGAGTACCCGGAGCACCTGCAGACGTGGAATAAAGGTAACCCAGAAGATCATCGATGTTCCATTTGTGCTCGTAGTAGTGACGTAGTTCTGTTACTTCATTGAAGGCGGAAGCCTGGAGCATCTCAAGGTGCGACACGGTCATTTGCCGGACGGTCCCAGGACCCGCCGGAAAGCTCCCTCCCCAGAAATCTCTCATTTCGTTCCACATCGCTGTGGTCCATCCGTCGGGCTGCGAACCGCGCCGCTCGCGATCGATGATCGCAACGCACCCGTCCGGCTCCAGCATCCGGCACAGCTTTGAAAGTACCCTGTCTCGCTCCATCCAGTGAAATGAGCTCGCAATCGTCGCAATGTGAAACAAGGGCGCAGGTTCGGGAAGATCTTCAGATCGCGATACCACAAACCGGATGTTCGCAAGTCCTTTTTCCCTCGCCCTTCGCCTGCCTTCCTCGATCATTTCATCATTGGGATCGACGGACAGCACATCCGCAATCGAATGGGCAAGGGGAATGCTGATCTGTCCGGTCCCCGCACCGAGGTCGATCGCGCGGCTCCTGTCTGCGAGCCGGCAGACGCGAAGTAATGATCGGAACAGATCTTCGGGATAGCCGAGCCTGTGTCGTGTGTAGTAGCGCGCCGCTCCGCGAAACAGTTCGCTTGCTTCCGTCATTCGGCCTTCTCCTCGTCCTCATCCTGCAACAGCTGCCGTGAAGTGAGCCTGCCGGGGTGGTAATCTCCGCCCGACGGGCGCCTGTCAGTCGCGATCTCGCAAACGGTTATGGCCGGACCGCCGCACAGCGATCAATGACCGGAGGTAGCCGCAGTATCCGGCCAGGCGTCCCGGGCCGAAATGATCTTTGCCAAGATCGCCAGACCGCGTCGCAGATCGTCCTCGTTACGTGTTTCGCAATATGACACCCGAAGTCCCTGCATCGCTCCGGTCGGTACCGGTTCAGCTGCAAACTGAAAACCTGGACGCACAAGTACACCTGCCGCCAGAGCCTCGCTCGCCAGGCTCCTGGCGTCCGGTCGGGTCGGGACCCAGACGTGAAGTCCCAGCGGCCCGCCGGCAAGATCAGGCCTTTGCAGGACGTCTGCGGCAATCCGGCGCCGTGAGGCGGCGATCTTCCGGATGCTTGTTGTTGCCTCATGTGCGGTCCTGTTCGCAACGAAGGCCTGGGCAAGTTCGGCGTGCAGTGCAGCCACAAACCACATCGACATCTTGCCGAATTTTTCCATCAATGCGGTGGCATCCCCTGCTCGCGGAGCCATCAGGAACGCCACGCGCATTCCCATCACGACCGTCTTGGCCAGCCCCATCACATACCAGGTAAGCTCCGGAGCGAGCGTTGCAATCGGAGCTCCCGCGTCCTCGACCATCAGTGCCTGTGCGTCATCCTCGATGATGAGAACGTTGTATCTTCGCGCTATCGTAGCTATCTCGACGCGTCTTCCGGATGACATGACGGCCGCCGTGGGGTTCTGCACAGTAGGAATCGTGTAGAGAACCTTGGACGTGTTGGTCTTGCGGCAAACATCCTCGAACGCGTCCGGTTTCAACCCTTCACGATCCATCGGTATTCCCCTGATATTGAAGCCGAGAATGCCGGACAGCGCCTGCATGTTGGGATACGTCATCTCTTCGGTGAGCAATGTGCCGCTTCTGCCCACGAGGTGATTGAGCAGCAGGAACAGGACATTCAGGGTGCCATTGGTGACAATCATGCGGTCGATGTCCGGCGTGAATCCGAGGCGCTGGGAGATCCATTCCGCCCCGGTTCTTCGATCCTCCTCTGTTCCGCGCGGCCGGTTTGTTCTCAGAAGCCCTCCGGCGTCAGGACGGTAAACTCGTGCCTCGATGCTCTTTGCGAGCGCGGCCTCCAGGGCCGGAACGACCGGTGGTACCGCTCGTGACAAGTCGATAACGTCCTTGCGCATTGGTGCCTCCTGGCGCATGAGGGGATCCGGCTAGGCAAAAAACAGCGCACGGATCGACAGAGCGGCTGAAGCCGCGACGCTGAACAGAACAATTGCGATGTACATCGATCGGGTCGGGGCCGGAACCCGAATGGATGAAACGTGCAACGCGGCGAGTGTGGCAAAGGTGCCGGGAAGCAGCCATGAGAACAATGGCTGTTGCACAAAGGGCTCTGCCAGCACGAGGAGTGCAAGGATCGGAACGTCATAGGATAACGGCAGACCCGTAAAGCAACGATCCGTCGACAGGCCAGTGATTCCAAAGTAGCTCAGACGGAGGGCACCTGCGACGAGCAGCGTGGTGCCCACAGCGGCAGACAGCAGGGTGACGCCGTGCAACTGCAGCAACGCGATCGAGGGAAATACCGCGCCGTAAATGAGATCAGAGAAGCCGTCGAGACTCTTGCCCATCGTTGCGGCTGCTTCTGAACGGTTCCGGATCCGGCGTGCGACAATCCCGTCGAGATGGTCTGCAAGCATTGCCCAGAGTGCGACTGCAACGGCAAGTTCGATGCGGCCGTCCGTCACGAGAGACAAGGCGACCCCGGACAATATCATGCCCGATGCTGTGATCGCGTTAGCCGGATCGAGCAGATACCGGAGCATGGCACTCACTTGTCGCAATCAATCATTTCGGGGGCCGGCCTGCCGCCGTGTTATGCTCTCGTCGGCGAACAGGCTGCTTGCGATGCGAAGATCGTCGGCCGTGTCGATCTCCCACCAGCGCAGATGATCGCATCGCGCTGCCGCGAGCCGCAGGCCGCGCCGTTCGATCAGAAACGCCAGCAGTTCTTCGGTATAAGCTTGATTAGCTCCTGAACCGATAATGTCCTTGAGCGCAGGCACAATCGTCGTCCGCAGGGTCGATTCCGAGAGTCGAACAGATTGAGTGTCTTGAAAAGCATCGGCCCGCCAGCCGGCAGGTCGGCGCCGGACTGTTTCATGCGAAAGCTCGAGATGAACCCGCACTCGGAGAGCAGGACTGCAGATCCTTGCATTGTTGCCCGAAATGGCGCGACGGCTGCTGCGTCAGGAGATGTGCCGCGGGCAAGACAGTGCAGCGCGTCCTCCTCGAAAAAGACGTCACCCTCGAGGAGGTAGATGTCGCCGCGCAGGAGCGCGTCGCGCGCCAGCCAAAGCGAGTATGCGCTGCCCGTGCGATCGAAAACCGAAGACTCGACGTAGTCGATTTTCAGCTTGCCGAAGCGCTTGCCGCACGCATATTGAATTGCGTCCTTTCGGTAACCGATGACGATCGTCACTTCCTGCACGCCGACCGCCTCCAGACGTCGCAGGGCGTTGTGGAGTATCGGCGTTCCATTGACCTCGACCAATGGCTTTGGCCGCAGATCGGTCAGAGGTCGCAAGCGGGAACCGGCGCCGGCGGCAAGAATGACGGCATGTCTGGGAGCGGTGCTTGCCATTCGGTTCGCTTTCGTTGTCCCGGGCCACGGGTCAATTCGAGTCGCAGACTTGGATGAGACAGCCGGGCGTTGCGCCAGGCCTCTGACGCCTCGTTCAGCGCGTTGGCTGTGTTTGTTGCTGTGGCGCGAAGCGCAGCTGATCACCATTCCACATCGGGAGGGCCGTTCATCCTGCAGAGCAGCCGCTCCGGGTGGACGGCAAGCCCTTCAAACGGTGAAACGATTGAGAGAATTAGGGATGCCGGTAAGGCGCGGCGGTACGACGAGACAGGCTGTCTGTCGTTCGACGTCATGCCGGTCGAAAAGAACCTTGAGTCGCTTGCTCCGGACCGGATGCCAGACGACTTCATGACAGCAATCCTTCAAAATCATTGCTGCTTTGTTCATGGCGCTCCGGGCGTCGTCGCTGAGGCAGATATCGTGCTTCTGCATCAGCGAGTTCATCGTATCTGAACAGTTCGAAGATCTCATCGAGCGTCGCAATTGCAGGCTCAATGCCGGCAGTACTCTCCTCGGCGACAATGCGACTGCAGACCTGCCGCATTGCCGCTGTTGCAGCGCGCATGGAGTGATTGGCCCAGATCACCGTGGAAATACCGGCCTTGCGATATGCCGAAACCGGCGTTCGATAGTACTTCGTTGGAACGATCACGACCGGTAACTTGTTCTGCCAGGCCTTGGTGAATGCGAAGATCTCGTCCGCGGCGGTTCTTCGCGAGTGAATAAGGATCGCATCAGCTCCTGCCTCGGCATAGGCGTGGGCGCGGGAGATTGCATCGTCGATTTCGTGGCCGGCGATCAGCGATTCGATACGAGCCACGAGAATCAGATCGTCCGCGACCGTGTCCTTTACGGCGCGCAGGCGGCCTGAGAACTCATCGACGTCGGCAAGGGGATGCCGGTCGCCAAGGAGCGAGTTCGTCTTCGGAAAGCAGCTGTCTTCCAGTGCGACGCCGGCAGCACCACACTGGCGGAGTTTGCGGGCCAGCAAACGGGCGTTGTTGAAGTTCCCGAAGCCGCCGTCCCCGTCGACCAGAACCGGTAGCTGGCCCGAGTCCACGATTCGCTCGACGACCCCGGCGAGCTGGCTCCAGGATGCTTCACTGGCGTCGCGATATCCGAGCGAGGAGGCAATCGACAGGCCCGATGCCCAGAGGCCCTTGAAACCTGCGCGTCCGGCGATTGCGGCGGAGAGCCCATCATGCGCTTCCATGAGGAACGAAATTTCGCTGCTGCAGCAGACCTGCGCGCGCAGCATCTCGGCAAATGACCGGGTGGTGGACCGGATACGGCCGTTGGCGAGGACAGTAGGTGATAGAGCCCGCATGCCAATCCTTGTGCGCTTAGCCGGCCGATGTTCGTCAGTGAAGGTGACATGTGGCTGTCATCTGGATCAATGATCAGCGTTGGTAGTTGACCGCCTGCCCAATTCCGGCCACCGCTCGAGATCCAGGAGTTCTGGCGTGTGGTCTTCAGCTGCACGCGCGAGCCGTCAGTTCACTCGCAGCCCGCGCCCGTCGGGCTGTCGCGCAGGCGGGGCTAACTGGGCTTGTGGAGGCGCATAGCGCCGGAGCCGGGCGGGAGGGCTCCCGTTGATCGGCCTCGCGTCCAGGCAGCGACAGCGTGGTCGTCAGCGGCCGGCTTCCGCTGCCCGCTCCGCAAGTCTTCAGCCGCAATCCCTGTAGATGCGCGGGCAGGGGCGGTCGACTGGCTCCTTCACCTCGTCCCGCCGCTGGCCGGGAACGAGCCGCCCGAAGCCGATGCTTCAGCCGTGATTGCCGCATATGATGCGCTCGATGGTTTCGCTGGCGAACTCGGCGCCAAGCTGGTCAACCGGCAGGTCACTCTGGATGTCTTGTTCCGGTCGCTGCAATCGTACTACGAACGGGCAACCAGCGCTGTAGGCGCGGCGGCTGAACATGCGGCCGGGGCGATGCAAGCCGGGCCGGGCCAAGACCGCATCGGGGGAACGCGCGTCTCGGGCTGAAGCTGCTCAACCAGCAGCATGAAATATAGCGCTACACGAGCCGGTACTGGTATTTCGCTGCCTGCATGGACCGCCCGATATATGTCGCGGCAAGCTGCGGTCTTCCCGCACCCTCGAAGCCCGTGCGGCTTCGGACAGTCCGGATACGTTGCACGTATGGAGGCCGCAGTAACCGGCTGCGCCCAAAGCGCCCGTCACTTCCGGATCCGGCATGGTATAAAGCGTTGCTGGCCAACTCTGCTGCCGGAAGGGCATCCCTGTGCGGAAGAATCCAGACGATCTGTCGCGCCAAACCCGCCGGCTTGCGATCTCTGGTCGAACAACGCATCCAGCTCGCGCGCCATGCCGGCCAGGCACGGCATCGCGGTGCGTTTCCGGCCGAAGCGCCGGCGCGCTGCGCGCCTGCTGCGCCAATGCCGTTTCCTGGAGCGTTGCTTCCCCGGGCGCGCCGGTGCGTGGTCGGGTCCGGTTTTTGCTCTTTGCCGTGCCGGGCTTCGTCGTTACGGGGTTCGTCTTGCAAGTCGTGGCCGGCGCCGGATCTGCCCGGTGGCGGGTCCATCACATGTTCGGCACTTCGTCCTGGAACTACAGGATCCTCGAACACCATCTCGGCATCGAGCGGGCAGGATCCGCAACGCGGGTTGGTGGTGCTCAAAATGATCGAAGACCGTGCTGTTCCGGTCTGCGCTCTCATGCGCTCCGGTGTTTCGCTGCCCGTCTCGCCCTATGCCTGACAGGCAACATGGCGCGACAAAAAAAACTTACCGACGTTTGTCATTCCGGGTATCCAGCCGACGGTGCGGGAGCAGTCCCTGGAAACGTGATCAGCGATCATGTGCGCAATCAGATTGAATATCCTCGCCGACCCGTCAGGAAAAAGACCGCATGCGGTCGGCGACATCGCCTGATCTGCGCTGCACGGACGACGTAGTGACCCACAATCGTAATAAAATCCGGAGAAGCCGGCTGCGTCGGGCGCCGATTGCCGCCCGCCGCCACGAGGCGCGAAAGCCGCACATGGTCCTTTCGGTGTGTCAGGCCGGGGATGGTGTGCCGGATCCGTCCTGACTTCCCGCGCCGGCCTGCAACAAAAGTGAGGTGTGACGGTATCTGAAGCGGAAGCCGGAGCCTTCAGATCGCAAAAGTTGATCATTCCATCGCAAAAGTGCGTGGAACGTTGAATGATTATACGACTGCAACCATAAATCGTCACAGGCCTGCAGTTTCCTTGCGCGTGCATTCACAAGATGCGGGGAAATAGTGCAAATGTCAGGTGCGGACTGGAGATCAGAGCGCGCATATCACGATATCAGGAAAGCCGAGGCGGACGACATAGCCTGGGAGTGGCTACGCCGCGATCGTGAGTATCAAGCAGACTTCAAGGCCCTCGGGAGCAAACAATCCAGCGCGACGGATCACTTCCGACGGAAGTGGGGGCTGACGTTTCGCGGCTGATCCGGAACAGGCGTTCGACCAACAAGCTGTTTTCTGGTCGCCCGAGGCATTGTCGACCGTGCTGACGATCCGCACGGCGATCTGCCCGACTGCGTCCAGGCCGTACGAACTCGATTTCGCCGACCTGGCGGGCTGCGAGCTTCGTGAGGCGCCGGATGGATGGCACGCCATCGTGCCCCTCGGAGGCGCGAGGCATCGGCTTTGGCTGAAAGAACTTCCCGGGCGCGGATCAATGGTTGCCGTTGACTTGCCGCTCGACCGCGACTTCGATCTCCGCTTGCTGGCCGCGCACCGGTTCTGGCTGGCGCTCGAACAGCGTCCTCTTGGGCGGGCCCCTCTCGCTCAATCGACCGGGACCCGGCATCGGCATATCCTCGCTTTGCGTGCAATGGACGGGTGGCTGGAAGGCAACAGCTATCGCAAGATCGCGCAAGGCCTGTTTGGTCATCCCCGCATTCCCGATCGAGGCTGGAAAACGCACGATCTGCGCAGCCGGACCATTCGCCTTGTCCAGACTGGATTGCGTCTCATGCGAGGCGGCTATCGTGACTTGCTCCGTCACAAGCGCCGGGACAGGGACGATACCTCCTGAGCACGCTGACAGGCTGGCTGCTCTGCGCGGCAGCGATGGCGTGGTCGGTCTTCGACCAGCGTCTGCATGGCGTGATCAATTGGCGAGCGATTATGGACGCCGATTTGACACGGTATCGTGGTTACTGGTGCAAAGTCGTCCCTTCTTTCGGGCAAAGCGGTTTTCGTAGGGCGTCTAGGATGCTGACCACAGCTCAATGAACGGGGGGCGAAGCCAGAATGAGACAGCATCGGCCGCCCGCAATGTCACGCGGCAACCAGCCAGGTTTGTCGGACAGTCGAACAACTCCGCGTGCCTGCTGTGCGAAAAGCTATGTCAAGCGAAGATCAAGGCACGTTTCGAGACCTTGCAGCCATGCTATGCTCTCGTCCCATTGAACGGTTCGCGTGTATCCGAATTCTTGCCAACTCCTTGCGCGCTGGCTCCAGTTCAATCAGCTTCAGACCGGAATGCGGCAGGCCGTGTGGGGCAATCAACCTGGAGCGCGCGCTCGGGATCGATGGATCAATCGGCCGTCTGGCGAGGTGAAATTCGGGCTGATCATTCTGAGCCGACAGGTGCGCGGAAGCAGGACTGTTCATCCGTCGCGCAGACCACCTTGTCGTTTGAAGCAGGATACAATCTGAGAGGAAGGGTCGTAGGCCGTGGCAGTTGATCGTCGAACCTTCGCTCTGGGCGGGTTTTCTGCGCTTGTGGGCGGATATGCGCTGGTTCAACAGGGACGGACCGCGCCGGCCCGGAGCGCCGTCATCGCAGGCTATGTCGCCCCGTGGAAGGCCCGGGCAGGCGGTCCAGGCATCAGGACGATTCCGGTTCGCGAGCTGACCCACTTGATGTATGCGTTCGGTACCGTTTCGACGGAGGGACTGGCCGAACTTGCGGATCGTTGCCTTGACGCGGGAGCCTGCGATGGAATCTCGCTCTCGAGTCCGCTCGGCGGTAACTTCGCCCAACTCGCCGAATTGAAGCGGGACAATCCGCAGCTTCGGATTCTGATCTCGCTGGGCGGTTGGAATGGATCGAAGTATTTCTCGGCCGCCGCTGCCATGCCGCTCTCTCGCGAGCGGTTCGCACGATCCGTGATCGATGCGTTCTTTCGGCCCTATCCTGGCCTGTTCGATGGTGTGGACATTGATTGGGAGTTTCCCGTCTCGGGAGGACGTGCGGAAAACCTGGTGCACCCTGAGGATCGTCCGAATTTCACACTCTTGATAGCGGAATTGCGCCGACAGCTTGACGAGTTTTCTGCATCGGAGCACAGGGAGTTGGAGCTTACCATCGCTGTGTCGGCCGTTCCCGACAAGATTGTCAATCTGGAGGCGGCCGCCCTGGCCCGGCTGGTCGACCGGCTTCATCTGATGGCCTATGACTATCGCGCCGGCTCGGCCTTTGCCGGCTTCAACGCTCCGCTGTTCGCCTGCGCCGGCGATCCAGATCCTGATCTCAATGTCGATGCAAGTGTGAATGCCTTGATCCGGGCCGGCGTACCGCCTGCCAAGGTAGCGCTCGGGGTAGCTTTCTATGGCCGGGCTGTTGCGGACGTTCCGCAGGAGAACGGGGGGCTGTTCCAGAAGGGCGCGGCGGCGAGCGAGGAGTGGGGAGGGAGCGACGGCATCGATTATCGGGATATCGTTGCCAGGCGACCGGAAGAGTTGGGCTTTCGCCGGTATTGGAGCGATGAGGCCCAGGTGCCTTGGCTCTATGACGCCGAACGGCGCATATGGATCAGCTACGACGATCCGCTCTCCATCGCACGAAAGACGATGTACGCGGCGGGCCGTGGACTCGCCGGGATCATGATCTGGGACCTGTTCGCTGATGACGGTTCGCTGCTCGCGGCACTCCGCGTCCTTCCCGGAGGAACGCCCGAATAGCATTGTGGTCATCGCGTCACGCTGAAGCACGTTATCGAACGAAGTCAGCCGCGGAATAAAGGGCTGTGAGATCAGGGCCACGCCGGTTGAAACCAGCAATGTCGGAATCCGGCAACAGGCGGCATCGTTTCGAGAGGCACGCTGGCGGCAATGCGCGTCGTCTTCTGCCGGGATGCGACATAGGCACAGAATTGCGGACCGGTGTGGCCCTGGGCGGCGAAGTTGTAGATCCCGGCGGGCTGCGTCAGGCGGATCAGATGACGGTACCAGTGCATTTGGCAGCTTGCTTCTCTCCCCCGAAAATCAGGAGTGCGCGGAGGCGCACTTCGCCGGCGACAGATTGGAATGAGGACTGCGAGACCGGAAAAAGACAGCTTGAATCTCACGTGGCGTGAGCCTGTAGGCTTTGAGGCTATGAGAGAAAACGACACGCGGCGCAATGAATCATCTGAAAATAACGAGCTTCACGCTTCTCTTTTTCGACGCACCACGCGTGAGGACATCGTCGCGGTGCGCCGCTCGAGTTCTCTTTGAGAGGCTGCGCCCGTCGCTCAAGCGCGTCGGAAGTCCGAGGCGTTTGTGTTTGCGGGCAACACGTTTCTGTCTTCCACTTGCTGAACTGCTCGCATGCGGCGTCCCAGGCCGGCGCACGCGCGAGTTCGAGTTGTGCCTGCATGACGAGGGGCGGAGAGTTTTCGAATGCGCGACTGCGAAGGGGGATCGGTGACTTCTTACAATTTTCTCTTCGCCTCGTGGGGCACGTTGGGAAATCTCAGTCCGCTGCTTACGGCGGCTCGCCGATTGCGCCGTCATGGTCATCATGTCCGGGTGATCGCCGATCCGGCGATGCGGACAGAAGTCGAGGCCGCTGATTTCGAATTCGTGACATGGCGTCGCGCCCCGAAGGGGCGGGCCGCGGATCCAACGGATGTCTCGGACCTGCGAGATCGCATGCGCAGGGTCGTCTTCGAGCCTTGCTCTGCATACGCGGCCGATATTCGCGACGAGGTTGGCCGCGTGCCAACAGATGCGGTCCTCGGTCTCGACCTCCTATTTGGCGCGGCGGTCGGGGCGCAGGCATGTGGCGTGCCTTTCGCGTTTCTTTCGCCTCACGTCAGCATCCGGATTCTTCCGGGAATGCCGCCTGCGACTTCCGGATTGGGGCAACCGAAAACGCCCGCAGAGCGCGCCAAAGTCCGAGCAGCCTCCGCCGCGCTCGCTGCGGCGATGAATGCGTCCCTTCCTATCCTCAATAGAGCTCGCGTCGATTTCGGCCTTCCTGTTCTTTCGGACGCTATGGACTTGTTCGACCAGGCTGATCGAGTTCTGCTGGCAATCAGCCAGGCCTTCGACTTCGAGGCAGACGCCCTTCCGGGCAGTTTCCGTTATATCGGTCCCTTGCTCGATGTACCGAGCTGGTCAAGGTCGTGGCAGGCTCCCTGGTCTACGCGACCCGATTGTCCCCGCGCGGTGATCACCGCGGACGTGGAACCGGTAGATTAAATGCTTTCAAGTGTTTCGTTGCAATTTTGTACAAAAGTACATATTTTTCATCAACTTACGGCAATTCAAGATTATGACTCAGGGTAGATAATGTAATCAAGACAACCTTTCCTTTGACGCGGGGCGGCCAATTTGGTGTACTGTCCTCAGTCCCAGGACAGAGGACGGCTGGATGGACGGGATGAAGAGTCAGGATTTGGTCGTTCTTTTGAAGCTCGTCAGCCTTCAGGAAGGGGAAAACGAGCCCACGCCGGGACAGCCTCAGCTGCGCTTTCAGGGCGATGATCCGTATTCAGTTCGCAACTTGGAAGCGCTTCTGGGAATCAGCAAGACGGAAATAAACGCCTCAATCAAACGAAGCCTCTCATCGGGACTTGCGATCAAGGACCGGAATACGGGGCGGGCAAATCCCAATCGCCGCGATCTGAATAATTTTATCATCCATGGCATGAAATTCGTTTTTCCGGCAAAGCCCGGCGCCATGACGCGCGGCATACCGACGGCCTTTGCAGCACCTATGCTTAAAAGCCTCTTGGTCAGCGGAGGAGAATACATCTACGTGTGGCCGTTCGCGGACGGACACAACATCGGGCAATCGGTTACGCCATTGTTTAAGAGCGTGCCGGAAGCTGTTCAAAAAGATGATCGGCTGTACGAATATCTGTCACTCATCGATGCGATCCGGCTCGGCAATCAGAGAGAGGCAGGCCTGGCCGGGGAACGTCTTTCCGAAAGCCTTCTGAAAAAATGACTACCGTCAAAGGTCAATTGCTTCAAATGCTCCAAACGGTCGCTACGGCGCTGGGCAGCGCACTTCGCGAACGGTTGGTGTTTGTGGGGGGATCCACGACTGCTCTCTTTATCACCGACGACATCACCCTTGAGGGTGTCAGAGCGACGGACGATGTCGACCTCATCGTCGATCTCGTAGGGTTTGCAGAATGGACGAAATTGCAGGACGAGTTGCGACAGAAGGGATTTGCGGAGTCGCAGGACGATACGGTCATCTGCCGGATGCGCCTTGGGGATCTCAAAGTCGATTTCATGCCCGACGACGAGGATATTCTCGGATTCAGCAACCGCTGGTATGCGAAAGGGATAGAGACGGCGGTTACGGTGCCCCTTACCGATGAGCTGAATATCAAGCGTCTCAGCCCGGAATTGTTTGTAGCCACAAAGCTGGAAGCCTATCTCGGGCGTGGTCAGAGTGATTTGCTCGCGAGCCGCGACCTCGAAGACATCCTTCTCGTCATCGACGGCCGGAACGAGGTGGTGGCGGAAATCCAGCAAGCCGATGCCGACATACGCCAGTTCATTGCCGAGCAATTCGCGCCGCTACTCGAGCATCCCGACTTTGATCATTTTCTTGCCGGCAACATCCGCGGCCCGGAAGGGCGTATCGACATCGTCCGTGAGCGCTTCGTAATCGTAAGCCAATGCGCTGGTGACTGAGATGGGAATCGACGTCAGTTGGCTCAGCCAAGCCGGTACCAGGACCAAGTACAATCGAGATTGTGGAGGGGTCGGCATACGTGCTGAGGAGGCTTTATGCGTGGTTATGGATGGTTCAACAAGCGGTCACAATAGCGGAGAGTTCGCCCAGCAGATTACGCAGGAGCTGATAAATTGGTATATCGCCGCCGATGGGAAGTTGACGGCGGAAACGCTTACTGCGCGCTTGCGACAGATTCATGAGATCGTGGCCGAAGCATACCCTCAAGCTTCTGCCAGCTATATGATCGTGAATATCCGGCCCGACGCGACTCTTGCTCTGTACGCCGGCGACTGTTTGCTGGGACGGCGTAACGCGAAAAGGGGCATTGAGTGGCTGAGCCGGCCACACACGCTTGCCAGCGTAACCGGCGAACATCCATTGCGTCAATAGCCGACCGTCCCGCGCGTCATCTCCTGACACGTAGTTTTCGCGCCAGGGAATTTTGCTTCCCGAGGCCATGATGCCCAAAGGCGAAGGCGAGTTGCTGATAGCTACCGACGGATTCTGGGCAGACCTAGGTCCCGGCGAACAAATCCGCTTCATGGATGAGCAAGACGTTCCCGTGGCAGCCGAAGGTGACGACCGAAGTCTCCTCCAATTCCGCCTCACAGGCAGCCCGCGAGATAGTGATATTCGCGGTCACCATGACAATTTTTACGTGAGAAGTACCTAAGCAGAGCATCTGACTTGCTGATTCGTGCGGAAGTTCAGGCATGACAAACAAAATAGTGCGCCGAAATCTAAAGAGCGGGCTGTTTGCTTTTATTGACCTCCTTGGCTTTTCGGCTCGCGTGGAAGCAATAATCAACGAGGAGCAGCTGCGCGCCCTCGATGACGAAGTTGTACACGTTCAAAACGAGTTCGAGCATAAATCTACTGACAGATTCATCCGGGAAGAACACAAGATCGTCGGCAAGACGGTTCTCGCGTTTTCCGATTGCCTTGTTATTTCTGTCCCTCTGCACTCCAAGGTCGCCGATTCTGAAGGGACTTTCGACCTACTAATGAGCGAGCTGACTAGCTACGCCTGGGCCCAAGGCACTTGCGTGCTTCGCGGCATCTTCCTTCGTGGAGGCGTTGACCTGGGGTTTTGGTACCGGCGAAAGGACACCCTCATCAGCCCGGCGCTGGTTCGTGCCTACCGGCTTGAGCATGCCGCGTGCGTTCCCATGATTGCCATCACGCCCGATCTCCAGACTTATCTCTCCGATCACCCGCATCGCAAATACTACAGCGATGATGTCGATCCGACCCCGAAAACGCTGATGCAGTATAGCAACCTTCCGAATGGCCAGACCCAATGGTTCATCAACTACCTTCGAATCTGCTTGGACACGATTGAGCCTACGATCAGCGGTGAGGACCGAGATCGATATCAGGCGGAAGACCAAGACGGTCGGGATCGTATGCGCACCGAAGCTTGGCAGAACGCGTGTCGAGACTGGGCGAGGCAGCACCGCAATGCAATTTTGAGCGCCTATGCGTCTGCAGGGAATGACGAATCCGTGCGCGCCAAATATGCTTGGCTTTTTCGCTACCATAATGAAGAAATTGGACGCTTCTTTGGAGAAGAGGCGCAGGCGCTCTCAATAAGCCAAGATGAGTAAGCTAGATTGTGAGCCTGCCCCTGAATTAAAGTCATCGAAGGCTAACATGACATAAGCATAGCAATGCTCGGCATTCTGGCCGGTCCACGCTACCAGCTCTGCTGGTTTAGGATGTGACGATTCAAGCGGAATGGCAGCCCGTTCTGACACCTTAGAGGCTGACCGGAAATTAAAGTTGGGTGATTTCAGCAGGTTGTGATTCTTCGAGGTGTTCGAAGCCATCGGAGAAGCAGATGACCTGGACCGAAATCACCCGCTGTCAGCATGACAGACGAGCGCTGCGCTATGCAAGCGATTGTACGGATGCGGAATGGGCCTTGATCGAGCTGTTGATGCCAGGGCGGAGCAAGGTGGGTCGACCGCGCAAGACCTGCATGCGATCGGTATGGGATGCGATCCAGTACATTGCGACGACGGGATGCCAATGGGCGCTTTTGCCGAAGGATTTTCCTCCCTTTACGACGGTCCAGTACTATTTTTATGGCCTGCGCGACAGCGGGGTGTTGGACTTGATCAATGACGCCTTGGTTGAAATCGCGCGCAGGCTTGCTGGACGGGAGCCGCAACCAACGGCGGCGATCATCGACAGTCAATCGGTCAAGATGACCGAGAGCGGTGGGCCGCGCGGCTTTGATGCGGGCAAGAAGATCAAAGGTCGCAAGCGTCATATCGTCACCGACACACAAGGAAATTTGCTGAGCGCCATCGTGCACCCGGCCAATGTTCAGGATCGGGACGGTGCGCCGACCGTCGTCACTTTGGCGTGTGCGAGCTACCCGACTATTGCGCACTTGTTTGCTGACGGCGGCTACGCCGGCGAAAAGCTTGAGAACGCGCTCCGGAGAATCGACGGGCCCACTATTCAAATTGTCAAACGCCCGGATGAGGCAAAAGGCTTCGTTGTTGTTGCCCGACGCTGGGTCGTCGAACGAACGTTGGCATGGCTTAACCGCTGCCGACGTCTTGCCAAGGATTGGGAGGCCTCCGTCACCTCGGCTGAAGCATGGCTCCTTATTGCGTCAACTCGACAACTGGTCCGCCGCATCGCCAGATCGGCCAACGTCAAGTCATGAATTTTGAGTCAGACTCTTAGAGGCTGACCGGAAATTAAAGTTGGGTGATTTCAGCAGGTTGTGATTCTTCGAGGTGTTCGAAGCCATCGGAGAAGCAGATGACCTGGACCGAAATCACCCGCTGTCAGCATGACAGACGAGCGCTGCGCTATGCAAGCGATTGTACGGATGCGGAATGGGCCTTGATCGAGCTGTTGATGCCAGGGCGGAGCAAGGTGGGTCGACCGCGCAAGACCTGCATGCGATCGGTATGGGATGCGATCCAGTACATTGCGACGACGGGATGCCAATGGGCGCTTTTGCCGAAGGATTTTCCTCCCTTTACGACGGTCCAGTACTATTTTTATGGCCTGCGCGACAGCGGGGTGTTGGACTTGATCAATGACGCCTTGGTTGAAATCGCGCGCAGGCTTGCTGGACGGGAGCCGCAACCAACGGCGGCGATCATCGACAGTCAATCGGTCAAGATGACCGAGAGCGGTGGGCCGCGCGGCTTTGATGCGGGCAAGAAGATCAAAGGTCGCAAGCGTCATATCGTCACCGACACACAAGGAAATTTGCTGAGCGCCATCGTGCACCCGGCCAATGTTCAGGATCGGGACGGTGCGCCGACCGTCGTCACTTTGGCGTGTGCGAGCTACCCGACTATTGCGCACTTGTTTGCTGACGGCGGCTACGCCGGCGAAAAGCTTGAGAACGCGCTCCGGAGAATCGACGGGCCCACTATTCAAATTGTCAAACGCCCGGATGAGGCAAAAGGCTTCGTTGTTGTTGCCCGACGCTGGGTCGTCGAACGAACGTTGGCATGGCTTAACCGCTGCCGACGTCTTGCCAAGGATTGGGAGGCCTCCGTCACCTCGGCTGAAGCATGGCTCCTTATTGCGTCAACTCGACAACTGGTCCGCCGCATCGCCAGATCGGCCAACGTCAAGTCATGAATTTTGAGTCAGACTCTGAGAGGCGTTTTCATCTTCGGGCTTGATAGTGAAAGTAAGCCGAGGCCCTATCTCTCCGAGGTCGTAATGCGCCCGCCCCATCCATGGCTCCAGGACAGCCCGGAGATGGTCCAGAATTGGGCCCACGGGGCCTTCCGTCGTGCGCGTGAGATCTATGTCTTCCGAGTACCGATAGGCGCTTGGGAAGTGCAGCTTGTTTAGAGCGGTGCCTCCGCGGAACCGCAGCTCTTTCTTCAGATAATCATCCTTGAAGATTTCAACGAGTGCCCTGGATATGATGAGGTCTTGCTCGACCTGTCGATCTTCGGGCCATGGAGCTTTTTGACTCCATGCAACGATGTTCATGGCTGGAATCATTGATCGAGCTCCGGACGGCGATGGACCAGCACGTTCCAGCGTGTGTCACGTTCCGGCGGCTTGCGGGTCTTGCTACTACGCTTGGAAGGATCGAGTTCGACCCAGGGCAGCAGTTTTTCGTTTTGCAGGTAGGCGTGAAGTGACTCGGCTGCCTGGCTGTGTTTGACGTAGTCGAGCAGGTATCCGAGGCGCTGGATAACGGACCGCTCAAAGGCGGGTGCCAATTTCTGGAGTTCGTGCGCCTTCATTTTAGCCCCGAGATCAGAAAGGACAGTGGCAATGCTGTCTATCGTTCCGGTCACATGCATATAGCGCAAAAGGTCGAGCCCAGTGAGTTCGGGCGACGATAGCTTGAAGCGGCCAGTATCGGTCTTGTGGTCAACGATCGCTCCCGAAAGAGCGCCTATTTCCTTTCGATAGAAGAAGGAAAGGATCGAGCGGCCGGCGCGGATTTTGGGCATCCGTTTGTCGGTTACGATTTGGAATTGCATGACCGCCTGGTGGGACGCGCCGTGTATCTCAGCCGCCTTGAGCAATCCGACATAATATGGGTGCCCCTCGTGTTCCATGAGATCGTCGATATACCACTGCGGCGGTGGAGCACCGCGCACCAGGTACTGTGGAGGGACGACGACGTAAAAGCCGTGCCGCGGATTAAGAAGCTGCCCTTTCTTCTGCAGGCGTTTGGCGGCGGCCAGGAAGCCCCGCGAAGTTACCTCCAGTTCGGCGATCGCTTCGTCCCGCGTAAACGAGATCCGTCCACCGGCGAGCAGATCCGTTAGATAGGAAGCGAGAGTTCGGCGGCTTCGAAGCATCATGTATAAATATACCCAGAACGTAGGTATTTTTCAACACAAAGCTATGTTATAAAATCCATAGAAAGTGGTGTTTTTCATACATGGGACTGTACCGATTCCGGTGCCTTACAGTCGTTCCTTCGCAGGACCAAGCCTGTCCCGGCCCAACAAAAATCTCCCGGAAGGCCTGTTATCCGCGTGCCCCGAGTTGGCGGCCACCGGGAGACCGCAATGAGCATTATAACTGGTGACTTCGTTACAGTGCGCGCTTAGATTGAGCAGGAAAATATTCGTAGTTTCGGAAACGATTTGGAATGCCGCTTTCGCTAAAGCCGTCCAGTGCTACCGAATGCAATTTTTCTGGATGGTCGATTAACAAGAAAAGCCGTGCCAAGCTGTTGAAGTTATCGCCTACCCGTATTTGCGACAGGAAGAAAACGCTCAGCGCGTGATCAATGCCTTGTAGCCGCGCCGACGGGCTTCAAAAGGCAAGCGCGGACGTTCTTGAGAGAGCCTCAGAAATCTGCTTCTCGAAGTTCCGACATGGTCCGGCATCGGCATGTTGAACTCCAGCGCGGGCAATCAAGCGCTAAGCGTCCCGCAGGACAGTTACGCTCATTCTGATTCCTCGTCAGCTTCTCGAAAGCCAAGCCTTGTAGCGAGAACGTGTTTATCCAGCTCCGGCATTAGCTAATCGTATCTGTCAAAGGAGATGGGATGGATCCGTTCAACAAGCTCAACCCATTCGAGGCCCCAGATGTCGATCGGGCGTACTATCATGGGCTGGAAGAGCAGCAGGCGGACGAAGCGGGGTTTCCGCAGCACCTGAACGAGTTGCATCCGCACGAGCGCCCGCCCTCCAGTTCAAATAGGCTCGGCGACGCGGACGTTGTGTCGAACAGAGATGCGGATCCTTTGGGAATGCCGCATGAGGGTCGCGTCGGACAGGGCACCTCGCGGTTGCCATCGGATCCGCCAGCCTTCTCTGGACAAGGGATCAATCAACATGTGCTTTTTACGGCCGCGGATCGCGGTGGCCAGTTGCCAGCCGGCAGTTTCAGTCTGCCGGATTATTGGCACGGCATGGATGCGGCTGCCGATTGGCCGACGCATAGTGTCGGTCAGGAGGAGCATTCGTGGGCGGAGGCCAGTGACGTGGCGCCGGAGTGGGCAACGACCCCAGCAAATCCTTGGCAGCAAAATCTCGGGGCAGCAATTCTCGGCCGACGGCCCCTGCGAGGTGATGGCAATACCTCAACAGGAGGCGGCCGGCTCACCCCGGCCGCAGCGCAGTGGACCGAAGCATTGCATGACACACGGGCCTCTGGCCCTGCAGGCGGTGCGGCGGACTTCGAAGGCTCCGTCCTCAGGGAATCGCGGCTCGACCAGATCTTGGACAAATGGGCCTGCGATGAGCGGCAGGCGGAAGGCGAGGATCGGCAAGAGGCGGTAAGACGAATAATAGCCTGGGGCGAAACTGGCGACGTCTATGCAGGGCTGGAGCTGCAATACTTAGGCCTGACGACATTGCCCGACACCCTTCCGCCCGGGCTCCAATCGCTCAACGTGAGCGACAACGAGCTTGTGCACTTGCCTGACACTCTCCCGTCTGGACTTCGGACGCTCGGCGCCAGCAACAACCGATTGACTCGCCTGCCCGACGCCCTCCCGACGGGACTCCAGTCACTCGTCATCGGCAGCAACCAACTGACCGGGCTGCCCGACACCCTCCCGGAGGGGCTTTCGACACTCGCCGTCAGCAGCAACCGGCTGACCAGCCTGCCCGACACCCTGCCGGTCGGGCTCCAGGACCTCGATGTCCGCGGCAACCTGCTGACCAGCCTGCCCGACGCCCTCCCGAGCGGACTTCAGTTGCTTGCCGTCGGCGGCAACCGGCTGACCAGCCTGCCTGATACCCTCCCGCCCGACCTCCAAGAGCTCGAAGCCGATGGCAACAGGCTGACCAGCCTGCCCGATGCTCTCCCCGCCGAGCTCCAGTTGCTCTTCGCCCGCGATAACCACCTGAATAGTCTGCCCGAGACACTCCCGCCCGAGCTCCAGAGACTCCACGTCAGCGGCAACAGGCTGACGAGCCTGGCCGAGACCCTCCCGGCCGAGCTCCAGGTGCTCGAGGCACGCGACAACCGGTTGATCGGCTTGCCGGAGACCCTGCTAACCCAGCTAGGTTCTGGGTGCATGGTTTATGTGGATGACAATCCGCTGCCCGAGCAGGTGCGGACGAATTTGGCGGGAGCTCTGAATGCCCCGAACTATGCTGGCCCGCGGGTCTTCTTCTCGATGGGCGGGGGAACGGCGGTGGATCAGGAACGGCCACTAGCCGAGGCGGTAGCGGACTGGTTGAAGGGCGAGCCGGAGGCGATCGCCGCCTGGCAGAACTTCGCCGACGAGGCGGGTGCCCCAGCATACGCGCTCTTCCTCGACAAGCTGCAGAAGACTGTGAATTATGATAATCCCGAGTTCAGACAGGCGGTGGCCGAGGACCTGCGGCAGGCAGCGACCAGGCCGCCATTGCGCCAGCAGTTTTTTCAGCTGGCTTTCGGGGCGAGCGAGACCTGCCAGGATCGCATCACCCTGACCTGGAACGGCATGCAGACCGCACGTCTGAAGGCTGATGTCGAGGATGGGGCCTATGACGATCGGCTCGGTGAACTCATCCAGCAGGCGCGGGTCCTGTTCCGCCTGAACGCGCTCGATCCGATCGCCCGTCAGAAGGTCAACTCGCTCCGGTTCGTCGACGAGATCGAGGTCTATCTCGCCTATCAGGTCAAGCTACGTGATCGGCTGGACCTGCAGCTCATCGCGCCGGACATGCGGTTCTATGAAGTCTCCTACGTCACTGAGCACGATCTCACCGCAGCCGAGACGCAGGTGCGCAATCAAGAGGAGGCGGGGTTCGCCGACTATCTGGCAACTCACTGGCAACCTTGGGAGACGGTGGTGAGCCGGATCGCCCCCGAAGCCCATGCACAGATGCAGGTCCGGCTCAGGGAGGCGATGGACGAGGAGTTTCCGAGCCGCCTTGAGCAACGGCTCGCAGATCATCACCTAACCGGAGACAGCGAGGCCGAGGTGCAGTTCGGAGCCCAGATCCGCGAGGAGATCGCCCGCGAAATTAAGGGCGCGCTGATGCGCCAGGTGCTTGGGGACCGCGGGCTTGAACTGTGAGCGGCCATCCGATTGCGAGGGGCGTCGATCTTGTTTCCACCCGCCTCTCGCTACGTCATGTTGTTTTCGGATGCCGTCGCACCGACGGCGCGGCTCCCGAGAGAGACCAGTGTGGTTTCACACACCTTAAGGACGAGTGGAAGAAGATCACGGGGCCATTGGAGCGCAACAAGGAAAAGCCGCTGCGCTTCCTGCGCTATTTCATCATGGCGAATTACAAGGTGAAGAACGAGCGCCGGGACGGTGTGGTGCGCGAAGACGAGATTTACGACTGGCTGATCGACAAAGACAATGCCGAGCTGTGCGGCTACCGCAGCGATTCGTTCGGCTTCGTCCGTAAGATCATTCGCAGCGTCGAGCGCTACATTGGCGTCACCGAAGGCCGTGGTAATGACGGCGCGTCCAGCACCGCCATGGACACGCTTCAGCAGCTTTGCGGCGCGGCATTCAGCTTGCACTATGTGCTGCTGGCAGCCGCGAACTTTCCCAAAGCGCTGTTCGATCACTTCGTGCGGCAGCTTGAAAGTTTCCTATTCTATTACATCTTCACCAAGACTCCGACAAAGGATCTGGAGCGCAATTTCTCGATATGGGCGGACGAACTGCGCGAGATCGCGGAAATCGCCGATGCGAAGGCGCAAAAAGCCAAGCTCAACGGGTTCGTGGCAGAACGGCTACAAAAGAACATGGTCGGCAAGGATGCCGAGCTGGGCGATACGCTCAAACGATACACACTTGGTTCGATGCAGCAGTACCGCACGCGCTATTTGCTGGCCAAGCTGGCGCAGCATGTTGAAATTGCCTTCAAGGGCATGAGGGGGCCCGGCGGCCTTGGCGAATTCACCGCGCTCGAGATCGAGCACATTCTGCCCGACACGCCGGAGGCCGATCTCCGCCAGTCCTTCACCGCCGCCAATCCCGGCAAGCGCTACACAAAGTAAAGCTTGGGAACGTGACGCTCTTGGAAAAGCCGATCAACATCGTGGCGAGCAACGGATTCTTCGAGAAGAAGAAGCCCGAATACGCGAAGTCGGGTAATTAGTCGTCCGTGAAGATCGGCTAAGCGATTGAGGCAGAATCGCATTTGCTGGTGTGGACTGTTTTTGGATTGCAAGGTTTTGATGTTTCGAGCCTCGGAACCTTGCAATTTCATTTTCAGGATTCAGTCGAATCGCCAGTCATGATTCCGTGGTCGCGTCGGAGGTGACGATGCGACCGAAGAAGCAAAGGACGACGGGATCTGGCGATCTGTTCCGGGCCAGGCTGGACCAGATCATCAACATGAAGCACGAGCTGGTTCAGCTCGCCGGCAAGGTCGATTGGGACTGGATCGACGGCGAGATCGCGCCGCTCTACAGCGAGAACGGTCGGCCGGGGATCGCGACCCGCTTCGTGATCGGGCTGCTGCTGCTCAAGCAGATTTACGGCCTGTCCGATGAGGGGGTGTGCGAGCGCTGGGTCCACGACCCGTATTTCCAGTACTTCACCGGCGAAGAGTTCTTTCAGCACGCGTTTCCGCACGAGCGCTCGGACCTGAGCCACTGGCGCAAGCGGCTCGGCGACAAGCTGGAGCTGTTGCTGGCCGAGAGCCTGCGGGTGGCGCACGAGGCCGGCGCGTTACGCAGCCAGGACCTCAAGCGGGTCACGGTCGATACCACCGTGCAGCCGAAGGCCATCGCCTTCCCGACCGATGCCAAGCTGCTGCACGCGGCGATCAGGGGGCTCAACCGCCTGGCGAGGAAGCACGGGGTCAGGCTGCGGCAGTCCTATCTTCGCATTGCCAAGACCGCGGCCATGATGGCGGGACGCTACGCCCATGCCAAGCAATTCAAGCGGCATCAGCGGCAGTTGCGTATCCTGCGCAGCCGGCTGGGCCGGATCATCCGCGATATCCGCCGCAAGATCGAAGGTCAGGCCGTGCTCGAGAACGCGTTCGCCCTCCCGCTCGGCCGGGCCTCGCAGATCCGCTCGCAGCAGCAGCGCCAGCGCGGCTGGAAGCTCTATTCCTTCCACGCCCCGGAGGTGGAGTGCATCGGCAAGGGCAAAGCAGCCGCGCCTTACGAGTTCGGTGTCAAAGCCTCCATCGTCACCAACAACCGCCGTGCTCCCGGTGGCCTGTTCGTGCTGCACGCCAGGGCGCTGCCCGATAACCCCTACGACGGTCATACCTTGCGCGACGTCATCGACCGCACCGAGACACTCACCGGCTGCGCGATCGAGCGGGCCTATGCCGACAAGGGATATCGCGGCCACGACGCACAGAACCCGCGCCGTGTCTTCATCTCCGGCCAGAAGCGCGGGGTCTTCGGTATCATCAGGCGCGAGCTGCGCCGCCGCTCCGCCATCGAACCCATCATCGGACACCTGAAGACCGATGGTCACCTCGGCCGCTGCTACCTCAAAGGCCGCGCCGGAGACGCCGCCAACGTCATCCTCTCAGCCGTCGGCCACAACTTCCGCCGCATCCTCGCCTGGCTGAGGGGTCTTTGGCGCCTCTTCCTGGCCACCCTCATCGCAGCCATCAGCGACCGTTCACCGCTGCAATCGGCTTCTTAACGGACGACTAATTATCTCACGCGCAGCATCGTGGCCTTGAGCCCGGTCGGGAGGAATTCGTCGATCACGCGCATCAACGAAAAGTTGCAAGCCTTTGAGAACTGTTCGGCGAACGATATCGAACAACGGCGGGACATGCTGATCGCGCTTGGCAAAGACGTATGGCGCACGTCGCCGATCGACGTCAGCTAAAAAGCGTCAGGGGCGGCTGCGAGCCGCCTAGACGCCGAGCGCTTTCTTCAGTGCGGCCGTCAGCACCGCGCGCTTTTCTTTGGGCAGCTTGTCGAGATTGAGCTGGCGCCATTTGACGGCCGGAAGATCGGGCACCCCGGGCAGCCCCAGCAGATCCCACTCCGGCGCGCCTTGTTCGAAGCTGACCAGAAATTTCCGGTGCGCGTCCGGCATGTCGGCCACGATCGCCTTGATCATCTCCTCACGCGTTGCTTCCAGTTCGGTAAGCGGGACGGGCTCTTCTGTCATCCCGACGAAACCGTGTTCATAATCCTCCTTCATAGCTCGGCGCGGCGGATCGAGGACTTCCGCCATCGGCCTATGGTGGCTGAGCATGTACACGACGAAGGCCTTTCGCAGATCGTCGGTGATGCCCTCGTTGGCGAGCAAATCACGCAGGTCGAAAAAGTCGCGCGGATGCTGGCGGTCCAGCGCGGCGACCAGCTTTCCAGCATAGAGGTCCGCGTGCGAGACAACCTGGATCTCGGCGAAGCCGAATTCGTCCTCGACGGTATCGGTCACGGATTGCTTTTTCGCGGGATAGACGCAGCCGCGAAGGACCGGCGTCACCTCGATTTTGACGGTTGCGGCGCCGAGCTGGACGAATAGCTTGTTGACGCGCCCTTCGGTCAAGCCCTCTGTGACTTGGCACCCGCCGATTTGTGCCTTGATGCGGCCGGCGATGCGCGTGAGCGCGGTCTCGATCTCCTTGAGCGATTGGTCGCGCGGCTGCACCGGCAGATAGGTGAGGTCGATATCGACCGACAGGCGGGGCAGGTCGCGAACGAAGAGATTGATCGCGGTCCCGCCCTTGAGCGCAAAGCAGTCTTCCTGCGCGACCACGGGGACGACGCGGATCAGCAGGGTAGCCTGTCTGCGGTATTGGTCGCTAAACGGCATCGAGCCCTTTCGGCACGGTGATTTGATAGGTCCGGTCGAGCACGCCGCCTTTGACCAGCATGCGCTTGCCGCTTCCGAGATCGACGTGATCCTTATTTATCTTGTTTTTCCAGGCATGCGAATGGCGATCGGCAAAGAAGAAGAGCAGCCGCTTGGCTTTCACGCTTTGGCAGGCTTGTAGCAATGTCTGCATGCGCCTGGGGCTTAGGGTCGAAAGGCTCTCGACCAGTTTGTCCACGGTCTCGAAGCTCTCGTGATCGGGAAGCTCGTCGAGTACTTCGAGCAGCGCCCGCTCCGGCGATGAAACCACCAGCGGCCAGCGCCATTGCCCCCATGACTGGATGACGAAGCCCTTTTCGGCCGCTTCCTTCTCGGCCGCGGCGTTGGCGCGGTCGAGATCGCCTTTGGGCGGCAGGCCCGCTTCCGGCGAGAAGAGCTTAGCGCTGTTGTGGAAGACGAAACGGATGGAGAGGGGAAGCTTCGAGAGCCAACCGGGCGGCGCGGAAGGTCCGTAGAGATGAACCTGCTGCGTGGCGCGAGGCAGGTAATGCTCGTAGCCTTGAAGCGCGAGCGCTGTTCGGCCGCCGACGGCCAGCGGCGTGCGGTAAAGAAGCGTCTGAAGGGATATGACGGCCTGCTCCCAGCTTAGGGCGCCGCGCGGCTTTCGGTACACGCGGCCGGCCGGTCGTTCGAGGTAGCCGGCCGCGACATACTTGCTGACGAGGCTGGTGGTGTAGCCGTGCTTGCTCAGCCAGGCAGCGTCAACGAGCAGCCCCTCCGGAAGATCCCGGCGGAGCTGGTTTAGTTTTCCTGGCAATTGCGTCGTCATGCTACGCAAAATGGCATACCTTCAAACCAAGAGCTAGTTTAAGTTTCGCTCGATTTAAGTAGCCGTAGTACGTAAAATTGACATCTTGTAAACCGATCGCCGGCCCGCCCGCTGGAGACAGAAAATTAGGCTACGGTCTAAGGCCGCGCGCCTTCGCCACACAGGGCGGCGACCTTCGAGCGCACACAGCGCTTCGCCGCAGAACTTCAGGCCCGCCTGGGACCGCAAGCGCGGCATCGCGAACACGAGACCGAGCTGCACGTTGTAGCGGTTCCATTGCTGGCCGCCGGGATGCAAGATGCCGTCTAGAATACGCGCGTCATCGATGCGTCCGGCCGCCGCGAGATATTCGAGCGCGCGCACCGCATTCGGCCCGAACGGCACAAGCCAAGCCTTGGGCAGCACGGCGAGTTCATCCGCTAGGGTCTCCTCGATCACGCGGCTGGCTCCGGCATAGTTACCGAACCTCTTCAGGACCGGATAGCGCAGGACGGACGTGTAATGCGCGCGGTGCGCGGCGGATCCGAAGAGATCAAGCGTGGACGTAAGTCCGAAAAGCCGATGCAAGCCGAAGTGGTCCATCAACCACGCGTCGAGGCGCATGCCCCCCTTGAACGAGGCCGCATTCTTGGCGCGCTGCGCCGCCTCATCGAGCGAGGCGCGCCGGTAAGCGCCATGCGGAAGCTGAGTAGGGCTTCCAGAGCCGGCTGCTTGCCGGGCGTGACGCCGATGATGACGATGTCGGCCTTGTCGTTGAGCCCATGGAGTCCATGCGCACGCGGTAGTTCGCCCCGCGCTGGTCGAGATTGCCTTAGGCATTGGGGAACCGCCCCTGGCCAGTAAGATACGTTCGCGGATCATTTTATTAGCCAATGATACCTAAACGGATCTATGGGCCTTGGCAGAAGCGATAAGCAATGATATGTTCACGCATCATTTAGAAGAAAAAGATACGTAAACGGATCATGGAGCGGAACTCAGAAGCAACCCAACAGCTAGGACGCCTCCTCCGGGATGCAAGAAAGCAAGCGGGCCTGACTCAAGAGCAGGTGGCCGAACGCGCGGGCATTTCCCGGCCGCGTTACCGCGATATCGAGCAGGGCAACGCCGCCGCGCGGGCGACAACGCTGATTAACGTCGCGCGCGCTCTCGGCATGGAGCTAATGCTGATCCCACAGGCCATGGTAGCCGGCGTCAACGCACTCCTTCGGCCCTCCGAAGGCGAGGATCGACCAGCGTTCACCACCGATATGGATGATGATGAGCACCCGGGTCCGCGCCCCTAATACCGTTCAGTCGCTGGAGGTGTTCCTTCAAGACCTCAGGGTCGGAACGCTCGTGCGTACGCCAGGCGATTTCAACGCCTTCAGCCTTGATCCGGCCTATCGCGCCATGTCGCGGCCCCCGATATTGAGTCTCTCGTTCCGCTCCGCCGATGGTGGGCTTCGCAAGGATCCGAAGCCCGCGGCACACGTGCTGCCCGCGTTCTTCGCGAATCTGTTGCCCGAGGACAAGCTTCGCGAGGCGATGGAAAAGCACCACGCCGGAGCAGTGAGGCAAGGAAACGATTTCGACCTCCTGGCGGCGCTTGGCGAAGATCTGCCAGGTGCAGTGCGCGTGGTGCCAAGCGACGGCAGCACCGTGATAGCCATTCAAGATAATCCTCGTGACATCAAAGCGCGGTTTTCCTTGGCGGGAGTTCAGATGAAGCTCTCCGTGATGAAAAATACGGGAAAGGGTGTCGGACTGACTTTGCCCAGCGGCGACGAGCAAGGTCAGTACATCGCAAAATTCCCCTCGGCCAATCTTGTCGGATTGTCGGAAAACGAGTTCGCCGTTCTGGCGCTGTCCGAAATCCTGGGAATGGATGTGCCGGAACGCGAGCTTGTCGAAAAATCCGATTTCGAAGGAATTCCCGAAGAATTCAACACATTGTCGACCGGCAAGGTCTTGCTAGTGAAGCGTTTCGACCGTGGACCCAAAGGTACCCGAATTCACATCGAAGATTTCGCTCAGATCTTTGGCCGCCAGCCATCCAAAAAGTACGATGACGCATCATACCACGACATAGCCTCCGCGCTGAACGTAGCGGTTTCGACCGACGCCGCGCTCGAATTCGTTCGTCGACTGGCACTTGCCGCGCTCGTGGGCAACGGCGACATGCACTTGAAGAATTGGTCGACAATATACCCAGGTGAGGGGTGCACTCCGGCCATCGCCCCCGTGTACGACGTCCTATCGACCACCGCTTATTTTCCGAAGGACGATATGGCACTCTCTTTGGGAGGAGAGAAATCCTTCAAAGCGCTTACTCCGGACCGCTGGCGAAAGTTCGCCAACCGCGCGCGGCTACCCGAACCGGCGGTCATCTCGGCTGTCGTGGAGGTCGTATCGTCGGTGAACGACCATTGGTGGCAGCTCCCCGAACGGGATGTCGTGCCGGCCGCTGTTCTCAGTAAGATCGATGCCAAGATCGAGGAGATGAGCCCGGTTCTGGATCCCGGCTACGTTCCGAAGTCGTCCCTGGCTACCCCCTGAGCTTTTGCCGCGGTGATCGGAGGTCCGCTCCTGCCAGAACTTCATGAGCTGGAGATTACGATGTGGATGTCATCGAGGTGGTCGGTCACACCGACGAGCAGCCGCTCGGTCCGCGCCAGTCCAATCTCGATTGAAATCTGGCTTCCGTCCTAAGGAGTTCAACAAATGTGGCTAGCCTCGTTCCAGCAGTAATGCCGGGTTGGGATTGGCTCGTGCGGTGTCAGTTGTGAGCGTGCTGAGGCAAAGTCCGCTTGTACAAGCTAATTCTTCACGGCCTGCCTAAATCGGTCATGATCCTCCTGTGTTTGGACGTTTCCCGTTCGGGACCCGGGCGAACCCGCACCGCTTATCCGATTGGCCTACCACAGCGTCTCCTATCTGTTTTGAGAACAAAGTCTCCTGCATACCCGCCGCGAAGTAGCCTAGCTTCTGGCCGATTCAGTCGCAGGCGGCATCGAGACCAGGAGGCTAGGCTCGAATGCTAGGGCGGTTGGCTTTCGAGAAGCTGACGAGCTCGAGGGGAAAAGTGCCCCGTCGGGGCAGTTGCGCCGGCACGCGAACAACGGTTGCGGGACAAGCATGTTCCACGAATGTTGAAGCGATTGCGATTTCGTCACCGATTGCCAACGCGCAAAAGGCCTTCTTGACCGCTAGCCCAGCTCATTCCATTTCAAACGCATTTAATCGTTGCGGTCTCCGGCCATAATCGGCATCAGGAGCCGCATCTTCAGACAATCGCCAAAAAGCTTTTCGATCCGCTTGAATCGTTCGTCGGCCAATTTCTTTGTCTCTTCCAAACTCGCTTCGGCTTTGCTCGGATAAATTACGTCTACTGGGCCGGGGCATCCGAAATGCTCGCATGAGGATCGGCACAGAGGTTAGCTATCGCGGGCGTATTTGTTGTGGAACAGAATGTATTTTTTTCGGAGCTCTTGAAGATTGCTGATTTTTCTTTTGCAACGCGACTGAAATCAGCTTTGATCGCGCCGCTACCCCGCTCCTGGTCGGTCAATTTCTCCGCGACAATCAAATGAACTTCTCGGAGATGGCCGCAAATGTAAACGTCTGCATTCTCCGCGCTTAGCTGAAAATCCAGTGCATGATGTATCGCTGTCATCTTTGCGTCGAAAGTTCTGAAAGCCATTCGGTTGACCAAACCGGGGCTTTAAAGCGCGGACTGCGAGGGTTTCGCGTATACGTTCATTGGAACCTCTTGCTAGCGGACAGAGCTCGGCCATCTCAGCTCGGGTGCTGGCGCGCCACGTTTCCGCTTTTCAGGCCGCCATGAACATCCTCTTAGAGGCTGACCGAAAATTAAAGTTGGGTGATTTCAGCAGGTTGTGATTCTTCGAGGTGTTCGAAGCCATCGGAGAAGCAGATGACCTGGACTGAAATCACCCGCTGTCAGCATGACAGACGAGGGCTGCGCTATGCAAGCGATTGTACGGATGCGGAATGGGCCTTGATCGAGCTGTTGATGCCAGGGCGGAGCAAGGTGGGTCGACAGCGCAAGACCTGCATGCGATCGGTATGGGATGCGATCCAGTACATTGCGACGACGGGATGCCAATGGGCGCTTTTGCCGAAGGATTTTCCTCCCTTCACGACGGTCCAGTACTATTTTTATGGCCTGCGCGACAGCGGGGTGTTGGACTTGATCAATGACGCCTTGGTTGAAATCGCGCGCAGGCTTGCTGGACGGGAGCCGCAACCAACGGCGGCGATCATCGACAGTCAATCGGTCAAGACGACCGAGAGCGGTGGGCCGCGCGGCTTTGATGCGGGCAAGAAGATCAAAGGTCGCAAGCGCCACATCGTCACCGATACACAAGGAAATTTGCTGAGCGCCATCGTGCACCCGGCCAATGTTCAGGATCGGGACGGTGCGCCGACCGCCGTCTCTTTGGCGTGTGCGAGCTACCCGACTATCGCGCACTTGTTTGCTGACGGCGGCTACGCCGGCGAAAAGCTTGAAAACGCGCTCCGGAGACTCGACGGGCCCACGATTGAAATCGTCAAACGCCCGGATGAGGCAAAAGGCTTCGTTGTTGTTGCCCGACGCTGGGTCGTCGAACGAACGTTGGCATGGCTTAACCGCTGCCGACGTCTCGCCAAAGATTGGGAGGCCTCCGTCACCTCGGCTGAAGCATGGCTCCTTATTGCGTCAACTCGACAACTGGTCCGCCGCATCGCCAGATCGGCCAACGTCAAGTCATGAATTTTGAGTCAGACTCTAAGAGGCTGACCGAAAATTAAAGTTGGGTGATTTCAGCAGGTTGTGATTCTTCGAAGGTGTTCGAAGCCATCGGAGAAGCAGATGACCTGGACTGAAATCACCCGCTGTCAGCATGACAGACGAGGGCTGCGCTATGCAAGCGATTGTACGGATGCGGAATGGGCCTTGATCGAGCTGTTGATGCCAGGGCGGAGCAAGGTGGGTCGACCGCGCAAGACCTGCATGCGATCGGTATGGGATGCGATCCAGTACATTGCGACGACGGGATGCCAATGGGCGCTTTTGCCGAAGGATTTTCCTCCCTTCACGACGGTCCAGTACTATTTTTATGGCCTGCGCGACAGCGGGGTGTTGGACTTGATCAATGACGCCTTGGTTGAAATCGCGCGCAGGCTTGCTGGACGGGAGCCGCAACCAACGGCAGCGATCATCGACAGTCAATCGGTCAAGACGACCGAGAGCGGAGGGCCGCGCGGCTTTGATGCGGGCAAGAAGATCAAAGGTCGCAAGCGCCACATCGTCACCGATACACAAGGAAATTTGCTGAGCGCCATCGTGCACCCGGCCAATGTTCAGGATCGGGACGGTGCGCCGACCGCCGTCTCTTTGGCGTGTGCGAGCTACCCGACTATCGCGCACTTGTTTGCTGACGGCGGCTACGCCGGCGAAAAGCTTGAAAACGCGCTCCGGAGACTCGACGGGCCCACGATTGAAATCGTCAAACGCCCGGATGAGGCAAAAGGCTTCGTTGTTGTTGCCCGACGCTGGGTCGTCGAACGAACGTTGGCATGGCTTAACCGCTGCCGACGTCTCGCCAAAGATTGGTAACCGGTATGAGCTCCCACGTCTGCGGTGATCAGTTGGCGCGTGGATAGCGGATCGGCATCCAGTATTGGCGCATCGCCTCGACGACTGCTGGGATGTCGAGGTGCGCAGTACGGAGAAAGTCCCCAGTCTCTCGGCCGCCTCGTGGCGGTCCGAGCATCGGCCGGCCCTGATCGTCGCAACAGTGTAGCAGGATAGGCAGAAGCAGGCCGTGATCGATCTTGCTGGTGTCCAGCAATGGCGCCCACGCCGACAGCTTGAGCCGCATCGCGGCATAGAAACCTTGGCACCAGGGACGCGGATCGACGTCGCCATTGGGTTTGCGCCTGTGTAGCGGCGCGAACCGGTCGGGCGCGGTCGAAAGGGTGTTGCTGATGTCGTTGTGGCGCATCGCGACGGCGGAAATTGCGGCGAACTCCGGGGTGCCGCCGTGGTTGAAAGCATCGGCATCGATGGCGAGCAGCGGGCAGATCCAGTCGAGCGGGCTCATCGACACTGGTCCGGCCACAATCGCGGCGACGTAACCGTCGAGCATGGGGAGATTGGTGGCGGCAGGATGCTGATCGACGCGAGCCTGGAGCCATCGCTCGAGGTCCGCAAGCGGCATCGCGGCGGCGGCCATCGACGACGAAGCTTTATGGCGACGTGGGCTCACGCGGCGGCCTGCGCAGTGCGCTGGCGGGCCGCCTTCCAGTTCCAGGCGAGCAGCTCGTGCAGCTGATGGTTCTTGGTTCGCCCGGAGGCGATGCGCTCCAGCACGTCGGTCAGGTAGGCCTGCGGATCAAGATCGTGGAGCTTTGCTGTGTTCACGATCGACGCCAGGATCGCCCAGCTCTCGGCGCCACCTTCGCTGCCGCTGAACAATGAGTTGCGTCTTCCCATGGCAATCGGGCGCATGGAACGCTCGACCGTATTGCTGTGTGTGCCTTGACAAGGCGCACTGTTCTCCCTGGTGGAAATCCAGGCCGGCCAACTCTCGCTCCAGCCGGAAGTACTCGGGGCGGGTCAGGAGGCGACGAATGGCCTGAAGCACTCTGAGAAACGGCCCCTTTTGGGGGTCATCGGTCCGCGCGGGCCGCAACTTGCGAGTGAACACCGAGCAGGCTCCGAAAGCGTCATCGTGGGAGCCGACCCGCCACAGTAACGGGGAAGGCCGGCGTCCTGGGGGAAGCGAGTGAGAAAAGCACCCCAGGATCCCACCGGGGTAGTGGTGGCAGCACGCGCGGGACATGGACAGTGGGCAACAAGGGAAGTCTGCCGTCGAGGAAGGATGCAAATCCGGACAACGACGAACCCGTGAGGGCCAGCGTCGGCGGCGGCAGATGGCGGATGGGTCCGTAATACCTATGACACCGGGTAACGCCGGAAGAGGGAAGGGGCCCTGACTTGTCTCAAGCGAGAACGAAGCAGAGAACACGGCGATTGACGATGAGTCTAGCAACACCGGATATACGCGTTCAGAAGCTGCAGAGCTCGCTACAGGCGAAAGCTAAGACCGAACCGACATACCGCTTCTACTCTCTGTGGGACAAAATCTGCCGACCGGATGTCATGGAAGAAGCTTACCAAAGGTGCCGTGAAAACGACGGCGCTCCCGGGGTGGACGGCATAACATTCGAACAGATCGAAGCAGAGGGACAGCAGCAATGGTTGGAAAGTGTCAGGCAGGAGCTGAAGGACGGCACTTACCGTCCCAAGCCCCTTCTGAGAGTATGGATACCAAAGAGCAATGGCGGACGCCGACCACTCGGAATCCCCTGCATTCATGACAGAATCGTTATGATGGCAGCGGTCTTAGTGATCGGTCCCATCTTCGACGCGGACCTGCTGGACAATCAGTATGGATTTCGTCCGAAGCTGGACGCCAAGATGGCCGTGCGCCGCGTGTTCTGGCACATCAAGGACCGGGGGCGCCGCGAGGTAGTCGATGCAGATTTACGCGACTATTTCACGTCGATTCCACACGGGCCGCTGATGCGAAGCCTGACACGGCGGATCGCCGACGGACGACTTCTCTCGACTATCAAAGGCTGGTTGACGGCTCCGGTGGTCGAACGAAGCGGAAGACGGACGATACGGACGGCAGATGCGCGAAAGTTTAAGAAAGGGACCCCGCAGGGCTCTCCTCTGAGTCCATTGCTGGCGAACATTTACTTCCGACGCTTTCTGCTGGCTTGGCGCGACCACGGGCACCAGGAACAACTCGATGCCTACGTCGTCAACTATGCCGACGATTTCGTGATCTGCTGCCGCCCCGGGCAAGCCGAGGCGGCGATGAAGCGAATGACGGTACTGATGAATAGGATCGGGTTGGAGGTGAACGAGACCAAGACCCGCATCGCACGGTTGCCGACGGAGCGATTCACGTTCCTCGGCTACACGATCGGGCGGTTCTACGGAAAGGGCGGACAAGCCTTCATCGGCACGCGTCCGTCCAAGAAAGCGGTCTTGAGATTGCTCCGACGAATCCACGAACGCACGACGCCACAGTGGTACCCGGACACACCGGAGAACACCGTCATCGTTATCAGCCGCCTTCTTCGCGGCTGGTGCGGCTACTTCGACCAAGGACCTGTCATGAAGACGTATGACTTCATCAGGCAATACGTCGATCGGCGTCTGCGGCACTGGTTAATGCGACGAGCCGGAGGACGTGGCAGGGGCTTCGAGCAGTATCCGCAGGATTACCTGCACAATACGCTCAAGCTCTTCCGCATCCCGAGCCGTCGTACTGACCGATCGAGCGCGAAGGTCTGAGGAGATAAGTGAAAGCCGGGTGCGGCAAATCTGCATGCCCGGTTTGATGAGCGACGACTGGAAACGGAACTATGGTGCGAACTGCGACACCGGCGAAGGCGAAAGCCGCCGGAAACAGTAAAGCCTCGCGACCTACGGTCACCGCGCCAGTCGTCGACTCTACCGACCTCGATGCGGCCGTCGCGGAGAAACAGCGTCAACCCGTCCCAGTGGTTGAGCGCGTAGTTGATGGCCTCCGTCAGCTTCGACTGGGAGAAGAGCTGGTCGACTATGGCGGTCAGCCGCGCCCTGAGCGCCTCCATCAACGGAGCGGCCCTGGTGCGGCGGGCGGCCAGCCGCTGCTCGGCGCTGCTGCCGCGGATCTCGGCCTCGATCGCATAGACCGCTTGGAGCCGTTCGATCGCCTCGCGAGCGAATGGCGATTGGGTCGTCTTGTAGACCTCCACGAATTTGCGCCGGGCATGGGCCAGACAAAAGGCGAGCCGGATCGCGCCGCCATGACCGCGGGCGAGCGCCTTGTAGGCGGCATAACCGTCCACCTGCAGAATGCCGGAAAAGCCCGTCAATTGTCCGGCGATCTCCTCCGTGCCGCGGCCGTCGGCGAACACATAGGCAACCGCCGGCGGCGAGGGGCCGCCCCATGGCCGGTCATCCATCGCATGCGCCCAGAACTGGCAGATGCGGGTGCGATGTCGTCCGGGATCGAGCACCGGCATCGGCGTCTCGTCGCAGAACAGGCGCGGCGCGGCCTGGATCGTGCGCAGCTGGAGGTCATAGAGGCTCCTGAGCCACCAGGCCGCACGCTTCACCCAGCCGGCGAGCGTCGCCCGGTCGAGATGGATACCCTGGCCGGCCAGAATCTGCACCTGTCGGTACAGCGGCAGATACCAGGCGAACTTCGAGACCACGACGTGGCTCACGAGTGCGGTCGAGGCCATGCCGCTCTCGATCAGGCGCGGCAGCACCTTCGCTTGGACCACACCATCGGTGCAGCTGCGGCAGCCATATTTGGGACGGATCGTGCGCAGCACCCGCAGGATCGCCGGGATGATGTCCAGCACCTCGCTGACGTCTTCGCCGATCTTGTGGAGCTGACCTTGGCAGCATGGACACGCGGTTGCCTCCGGCTCCAGCACCTGCTCGCAGCGCGGCAGGTGCTTTGGAAGCGCGCCAATGTTGCGGCGCGCCTTCTTGCGCGGTTTGCCGGATGGCTTCGCCACAGCCACATCGTCGTTGGCGTGCGCAGGCAGCGTAGCGTCCGCCTCAAGATCATCCAGCTCGAGCGCAAGCTGTTCGTCCACGAGCACCGCAAGCCGCTCCGAGCGCTTCCCGAAGATCATCTCCTTGAGCGTCTGCATTGCTACGCGCAGCTTCTCGTTCTCAGCGTCAAGCGCGAGCACCATCTCGGTCAGAGCCGCCGGATCGGTCGGGAGAGCGTCGGGACGAATCGCCATGCTCAGACGATACATCCGCGCGACCCGTGCTCCAGCGAAATCCTCATCCCTCAGCCGACAACGGTCGGCTGCTTCACAGGTTTGGGCGACACACGCGTCCACTCGAGCCCGTCGAGCAGCATCGCAAGCTGCGTCGCACTGAGATGCACGACGCCGTCGCGGATCGGCGGCCAGGTGAAACGTCCTTGGTGCAACCACTTCGTTACCAGCACCATGCCGCTGCCGTCCCACGCCAGAAGCTTCACTCGGTCCATGCGCTTGCTGCGGAACACGAAGACGTCGCCGCAATACGGGCTCGCGCGCAGTGCTTCGCTCACCAGTGCCGACAGCGTGTGCACCGACTTGCGAAAGTCGACCGGCTGGGCCGCCAGCACCACCTTGAGGTCTGACCGTAGCGCAATCACCGGATCCCTCGAAGCGCCGACAGCACCGTCGCAAGCGTCGCCAGCTCCACGCCCGGCTCGACGCGGATGCGCGCCCCGTTCACCTCGATCTCGATCACTCCGCAGGCCTTGACCGGCGGCGCGGTGATCTCCAAAGGCCTCGTCTGTGCCGACGAAATACACCCGGACTCGTCAGCCGTTCCGCCGCCGCTCTCAGCACCAATTTGGATCGGCACGAAGTTCTGGGCTTTGCCGGCCACCGCCGCCGCTACCTGGCGTCTCCACACCGTGAGCAGTCCGCGGGAAACGCCATTGCGCCGCGCCACCTCGGAGATGTTCGCACCCTCCTCAAAGCTCTCCGCCGCGATCCGGGCCTTCTCCTCGTTCGTCCACCGTCGCCGCCGGCGCTCCCCAGTGATCACCTCGACGCGACGATAAGAGTCACCTTCCTGCCTGGCATCAAGCATGGCATTTGCCATCGTTCCACCTCCATCGATCCGCTCATACCAGGCTGTATCGCGCGCAAGCCGAGGGATGACTAGGTGGGGGCCTCATGCCGGTTACAAAGATTGGGAGGCCTCCGTCACCTCGGCTGAAGCATGGCTCCTTATTGCGTCAACTCGACAACTGGTCCGCCGCGTCGCCAGATCGGCCAACGTCAAGTCATGAATTTTGAGTCAGACTCTTAGGTCGCTGATGTGTTCAGACTTCGTCAATCAATGAATAGCTCGTGCTACGCCCGCCGGGCGCGTCTTTCACCAAAACGCCCCTGGCAACGAGATCATCGATGTCCCGCAGGGCTGTATCCTGCGATGATTTGGTAAGCTGTGCCCATTTCGAAGATGTGAGCTTGCCTTCAAAGCCCTCGAACAAACGCTCAATCATCGCCCGCTGTCGGTCGTTAAATTTCTGGTTCGCTTGCTTCTTCCAGAAGTGGGCTTTCCGTAGAACCGAGGCGAGGATGGTGTCGGCGCGATCAAAGGCCCGGTCAAGACAGTCCAGAAACCACTCCAGCCATACCGTGATGTCGAGATCGCCTTTCTGCGTGGCTTCGAGGAGATCGTAATAGGCGTTCCGCTCCTGCCGGATCTGCGCTGACATGCTGTAGAAGCGCTGTGAACTGTTCTCTGATCGCGCCAGCGCCATGTCGGAAATCGCGCGGGCGATACGACCATTGCCATCTTCGAGCGGATGGATGGTAACGAACCACAGATGCGCCACGGCAGCCTTGATAACTGGATCGATGTCCTGCGTACCGTTGAACCAGCCGATGAAGGCTTTCATCTCGTCAGGAAGCAAACCAGCTTTGGGAGCTTCATAGTGAACGCGCTCGCGTCCGATTGGCCCCGAGACAACCTGCATCGGCCCCGTATCCTCCGTGCGCCAGTTCCCGACGGCGATCTTCGTCATGCCGCTGCGGCCCGTCGGAAACAAGGCGGCATGCCAGCCAAAGAGACGGTCAGAGGTGAGGGGAGCCTCATATCTGCCGGTGGCGTCCAGCATCATCTCAACGATGCCCTCGACATTGCGCTCGACGGGCGTAAAGGCGCCGATATCGACACCCAGGCGGCGCGCAAGCGATGATCGCACCTGATCGCGGCTCAGAACCTCGCCCTCGATCTCGCTCGACTTGGTGACTTCCTCGGTAAGGGCCTCAAGATTGGCTTCGGTTCGCAGCCGAAAGCCGAGCTCTTCCATGCGACCGGTGAGACGACCCTGCCGGTTACGGACAGCTCCCAGCTTCTGGGCCAGCTTTGAGCTGTTCCAGGTAAATTTCGGCCAGTCTTTCAGTTCGTGGATATAAGTCGCCATTCACCGCACTCATGCGGAGAATATGCACCTTGTTCCTGACAACGCAATAACATTCTACGCATAAAATGCGGAGAATAAGGGTAATATTCTCCGCAATATCAATAAAATCAAAGACTTGCGCCTGAACCTAAAAGATGATCCTTGGCAAGTCATTGCTCCACAAACACTGAAATGGAACGATTTTATTCCACATTAGTGGATGGAGGTCTTATCAGGCAGTCTTAGGTTGAGTTGGGTCATTCCCGAGGCGCCGCAATAAATCCACGGGATTTTCATGAACGATGATACCTCGCGAGCGGGCTCGGGCTGTCCTGGACAAGCGTAATACCACCAAGCTTCGGCGTGGTCCAAGAGACTTTCCCTTCTCAGGGCTTATAATTGCGGACACTGCGGCTGTGTCTTCGTCGGTGAGCCCCACAAGGGGCGCTACATCTATTTTCACTGCACCGGCTACAAAGGTAAATGCAGCGAGTCCTATGTTCGCACGGAGGTCAATCGCCGCGAGATTCCCCGAACTGATGGGCCGGCTGCATTTTTCGGAGAAGGTCCATCAGTGGATCGTTGCGGGGCTTCATCAGCAGTCCGGCCTTGTCTTGAAGGGTAGGGGTGGGCCAAGCGTATGCGCTTTCTTAACTAAGCTCTCGCTCAATTGACGTTGCCTGAGGGCTGGGCGGGTATCGGAGAGTCTTGGGCATCAAAGTATTCTTCGATCTCACTAACCGCTCTCTGCTCCCATTCGTCGGCCTGCGTCAGCAATGAGACTCGCTGGAGTGGGCGGAATGCTGCGGCTTGACGGCACAGCGAAGCTATTGCGCGGTAGCGACGCACGTTTTCCAGAATTGCCGATCCTGTCATGTTTGATTTGCCCATTCAGCTTACAGCGCGAACATGAGGCGGATCGATTTTCGATTGGTTAGCGGCCGGCCCTGAAAGCATCCATGGTTGGCAAATCCTTGCGATTTCTGACCCCTCAACGCAGGACGTCTGATTTCCTAGCCGTTCAAGACAGTCCACGTGAGATAAAAGCGCGGTCTTCCTTGGCGGGAGTTCAGATGAAGCTCTCCGTGATGAAAAATACGGGCAGGGGTGGCGGACTGAGTTTGCCCATCGGCGACGAGCAAGGTCAGTACATCGCAAAATTCCCTTCGCCCAATCTTGTCGGATTGTCGGAAAACGAGTTCGCCGTTCTGGCGCTGTCCGAAATCCTCGGAATGGACGTGCCGGAACGCGAGCTTGTCGAAAATCCGATTTCGAAGGAATTCCCGAAGAATTCAACACATTGTCGACCGGCAAGTCTTGCTGGTGAAGCGATTTCGACCGTGGACCCAAAGGTACCCGAATTCACATCGAAGATTTCGCTCAGGATCTTTGGACGGCAGCCACTGGCCGCGACAATTACGACCCTGAGCTTAGCTCAGGTGTTTCCGCATGACTGACGCGGAAGCCGAGACGGCTTTCAAGGCTATCCGCGGGCCGATATCGTGGGCGGCGAAGGTAAGGTTGCTGAGGTGGACGGCGGCGGCTGAATACTTCTCAGCCTGATTGTGCAAGCGCTGTCGAGGCTGTACGCCTCCTGATGATTGATCCGGCGCATGTCGGAGCGTTCATGCAGGCCAACCAAGAGGCGGCTCGCTATTTCGGCAACGTGAAGCCCGCCAACCTCAAGAGGATCGCGTTGACCGCCGCGTTACCCGCAACCAGAACGGCAAGGGCAAGATCGCCATCCGCGAGCGCGGCGGCAATTCGGTCCCGCCCGTTCGGTTCCGAGAGGCAGGCCGCCGCTTTCATCAAGGCCGGGATCGCCAAAGGCACGGTCGTCAACGCCGACGAAGGGCGCCAGGCTGAGATCAATAGGCGTCGCGATGGTCCTCGATAGAGCGGAAGCTCACGTCCGGCTTCCGGCAAAAATCGCAATCAACCTCTTAAAATGTCTCGCTCCATGCGCAGCCGTTCGTTCTCCTTGCGCAGCAGAGCGCCATTTCTGCCGTCACTTTCGCAATGAAAGCAGGTGGTCGGGGATGTTGGTCGTGGAGACGATTGCGCCGAGAGGGAGTGCCGCGAGCAGCCGGAATGCCCGCCGAGGGCAGTCGCAGACCTCATCGTGACTGCGTGACCAGCTCGAGCTGGAGCGCGGCCAGAACGCTGATGTCGTGGCGGTGTTCGACGGCCTCGCCCGCAGCCTGCGCGGCCTGTACTAGGGCGGCCTCTTTGCGTTCGGTCATCAGTTTGTCGGCTTCGATTTGGGCCAGCTGCTTTTCACGCTCATCCGCGGGGAGCGCGGCGGTATCGTCACTGTTCGTCTCGATCAGTTCGTTCACCTTTTCGGTCAGAGTGTCACGAAGGGCCCAACAAAGCAGCCCAATCACATCGGGAACCTGCCCAGATGCAGTGCCCACAACCCGCGTGTTCGCATCGGGGACGACAGCAATCAGATTGTGTTTCTGGAGGGTGTAAGGCCATGCGATCTCGCTCGCGTTGTCATCAATCATGGCCGATATAGATGGCGCCCCACGTTCCGCCAGTCGTGCGATCAGCGCCGCGGCGTCTCGCTTCTTCGCCTCACTGGGAAATGGCGCACTGCGGATCTGGTGGGCGTGGGCTTCGAGCTCGCGGATGCGCAGGCGCAGACGCTCGAGTGCGTCAATGGTCCGCTCGCCTCGCTCTAGAATCTCCGACAGCGCGATTGGAGAGACGGAGGCAAGGCGCGCGGGCGACGGCAGGCCACCGGGAGCCAGAAAGGCCCGGCAGCGGGATGCCAGGATCCCGCAGTTCCGCATGCGGGCAGCAGCGGTCGCCTCTCGAGCGATGAGGCGACGCAACTTTTCGGTCAGCTCGCTGGCTTGCTTGTCGAGGTCACGGCCTTGCTTGTCCTCCTTGTCCGCGCCGGGACGATGGGCGCTGCGAGTCAATATCAGCTGTTGGCGGTGGCTCTCGACGCGATGAAGCTCGGCACGAGTTGCGCGCATCTGCTCCTCAACCGGCAACCACGTTGAACGCGCATCCGCTGCACGATCCACGATCGCCTCAAAACGATGCCGAGCGCCCTCATCGGGCAGCAGGTCGGCGGCGTCGTTATGCAAGGAACTCTGGAAACCTATGTGATCATTCACTTGTCGTCTCTCGCCGTTCCGTATCAGATGTCCCATTTTCGGGGCAATGACTCGCCGTGCATATTTCTATCCCGCTTTCTTCCTCCCGATTGTCATCGGTGTGACGTCGATTTACAGATCGAACCAACGTCAAGGAATTTGCGCTCGTTGAACACGATGACGTAATTGCGGTCGACTCTCGGGGGGAGGGTGCTCTCGCTATTGTCAAGCTCTGTCAATCAAACGACGCCAATTGACCGCCGCCGACGACGAAACGTGCTGCTGCCCGGCTTGGCAAGAAACACCTTGCGCTGGGGCCTGAAGCGAGTTGATCTCTGATGGATGTACAATCGGCTTGATCTCGACGAGGGCCCGATCTGGCGGCGGGCTCGGCGACTGTGGGTCCATGTTGCTATGGCCTAGGTGGAGGAGGCAGCCCCGGTTAGGAATCGGTTGGTCGTCACCTCCCGATGGCATCATTCCACACCAGTCGTTCAGCAAGCTCTTTGACCGACGAGGATAAGCGCGGCCTCGGGCTTGGCTGTCCTGCGGAGGTAACGGGATTAAGTCCAGGGGCAGCTTCATCGCGAATTCCTCACCGATGTAGTTTGAACAATGCAAGGCAAGCCAGCCACGGCTCGGTGACCAAGTTCTGGCCGCTGCTCAATGTGATGCATAGGCAATGACAGCCTGCGCCTAGTGCAGAGGTGGCCGGCTTCACCAGCGGGCACCATATACCTTCGTATCATTCCATGCCCCCTTTAGATGCCCGGCGTTTCCCTACGTTCAATTGAGCCGCCGATACGATGGTCTTATTTTCAGGATGCGCGGTAGCACCCCGCTATCGCTGCCCTCCTTGGGCGTTCCTCCCTAGACTTGGGTCGCTTGCGGCAACGTGGGCGACCCTTCTTTTGTAAGCGGTGAGAAGACGCCACCAGGCAGCGTGGTTCCAGCGCATGAGCGCGTCCCGCTGCCCTGCGAGCCATAAGCGATACGCTGAAGCGTTACAGCTAACCAAGCGATGGATCGACATTCTGCATCTTCGTTGTCCGCAGCAGTGTTGCGGGCTCGCCCAGGCTCGTCGCCGCCGAAGTCTATGTCGGACCTTTGTTTGGCTACGGCATTGAAGTTTGGCCCCAATGTCGTGCCGCTGGTGCTGCTCTTGGTGCAGCTGTTGGGGCAGAAGCTCGTTGACCGATGTGGCAACTGTGCCAGAGTCTGTTCCGTTCTGGCATCTCTGGTGGATGTGTCACTGGAGTCGGACCTTTCAAAAGTAAGCGGCAAGCTGAGCCCGTCAGTCGGCGCGGCTCAATGGCATGACTGCAGGCCAGCTCACAGCTCGTGGGCATTCACTTCGAGGTCACCGCCCAGTTGTTGAAATTGAAGTTCATTCCTCCTGGGGACGAGGTAATCTCGACACCATATTGGACGCTACCAACCTTTATGTCGCCAAAGTAGCCCTTCGACTTGATCCACTCCAGGGCACTCTTGATGTCCACCGTGCCGTTGTTGGTCTTCGAGGTGGGTAGCAGTGAGATGACCTTGTGACCGTTGAAGCCTTCAAACACGTTCCAGGTCGCTCCACCTATTTTGACATTGCTGTAGACCGGGATCGCGGCCCCCGAAGGGGCGTAATGATACGAGATTGGCTTGACGTTGCCGCCACCGTCGGGATTTCCGGTGTAGTTTGTCCAGAGCATGATCTCGTGCTCGTTTGAGGCGTCCCAAATATCATAGGCGGTGTCCCAAGCGCCGCCGCCAGGCACTTGCTGGTTGAAGCTCGAGGTCAAACTCTTGATGGAGCTGAGCGGCTTTCCGACGTTGAAAGTCTCGTGCGGATAGCTCTTGATGCCAGGAGTGTTCGGCTGGTTCGACCACACGTCCCACTGATTGGCGGCGCTCACTGAAATCGTCTGAGGCCCAGCGCCCGCCCCCCATACGTCGTTGTTCCAAGAGTGGATGCCGAGTGAAAAGCTCCCATATGGAGCGCTCGACTTCCAAATCGGAGCTTTCGCCGACCCTGGCGCGGCAGCAGATGGCCTGGCTTCATTCAAGATCTGCGTAAATCGGTCATGATCCGCCTGTGTTTGGATCTTTCCCGTTGGGGTCCCTGGCGACCCCGCAGCACTTATCCGATTGGTCTCCACAGCGTCTCCTATCTGTTTTGAGAACAAAGTCTCCCGCCATTGGCTGAACACGTACCCTAGGTTCTGGCCGGTTCAGTCGCAGGCGGCATCGATATCAAGAGGCTAGGCTCGAATGCTAGGAGGGTTGGCTTTCGAGAAGCTGACGAGCCTGAGACGAAAAAGTTAACTTCGTCCCGGTTTTTCGTCTCGGATGCCAGCCGCCGGACTGAGACAGAGAGAACGCTCCATTCGAGTGACCAGCCTCGTCCGAACATACTTGGAGCGAACGTCAAACAAGGAGTGGCAGCACGCATTTCATTTGCCGGAGCTTGCAAATTTGGTGGCTGCTTCCAATTTAAATAACCGGTCGACATCCTTATGGTTCTCAGTCTTCATTCGACCGAAAGGGATAATCGAGGCGGGGTAGCTACCGGCGCAAATGTAGCGGTAAGCCGAAGGTGGAAAGAGCGCGGCGCAGAAGCAACTTTCGAATCGGAATGCGATGCGAAGTCGTCGGGCTGCATGGGGAAAGTCTTGAGTTAGCCGCGCCTTTTCGGCAATCAGCCGAACTCGTTCGGAGAAAAGAGCAAGGAACGGGTAACCCGCGGCAATGCCTCCCCAGAAGCGCAATCTATCCGTTCCACTCTCGTAGTCGAGCTGGCTAATCATGATTGGCTCGCCGCCGGCGATCAGGCTGAGATAGCCGCTCGCGCCGAACGAAATGAACCCGCGGGGGGGCAAACAGATTGAACATATCGTCTTTAGAAGCGAGTGTTCGGCCGTGAACCCACGATACGTGACGCCGCAATTTTGGTGGGGCCAGGATCACACATCCGCTAAAAGCAGAAGCCCTGGCTCCGTTCATGCGCTCGATGATCTGGCGAAAATCTGGTGCCTCAAACAGATTATCGGTGTCGCTCCGGCGAAGGCCGCCTTGCAGGCTGTGATGGAGGGTGAAGACATTAGGCGTATGCTGTGCCGCGCGCTACTGTTGAAGGGCTTTGCATTGCCACAGTCGCTCTCGTCCGGTGCCAATGCGTTCGTGATCGACATTCACAGTAAGGTGCGGAGCGGGCAGTCCAGATCAAGCCCGCTGGCGTGCCACTCGCGCGGTTCTGCCATGACGCAAGCTCTGAGCAGTCGGCTTGTACGATTCGCCCTTAGTGTTCTCGACACTGCGCAATTCCGCGAGGCCTGAACGGGATAGCGATCATGTGCAACAACGAAAGAGATCCAGCCCTGCGTAGCGGCTTTGCTGAGCGGCAGACGTTGCCCGCCGGCGAGCGCCACCTTGGGTCAAACCGTTCGCATGGCCACGAGATGTCGCTTGGTTCCAGCGCCACTGCATTGATCCGGTGCCGGAACGCTATCGGCGCACTCGATAGGGTCTACTGTCTACATGCTACTCTGCGGATTCGTGGCGATCAGCCCGGATCGCCGTATTTCTGCTCATTGGGAAATGTTTGACCGTCTGGCCGAGGGCGACGGCGGTCGCCGCCGGCGGGATGGTGTGCCAACGCGATCGCCGTGCCTGTGCGCCATGTTCGGCCGACAAGGACAGCCGCGAGGATCAGGTGGGCTGATCGGTGATATGCGTGATTGAGAAATAATTGTCCGGGTGATGCAGAACATCGTCGGCATTCACATGTGAGAGCGTGATCGAATTGCCCTCTCCGAGATCAACGACCGTGGTATCAGGGCCAGCCGCCTTGATGTGACTGGCAAGATCGGCAAGCGTATGAATGCCGGTGTGATTGATCCCGTCCTCAATATTCAGTTTATCTCCCACCGTGAAGTCCATCACGAAATCCTTGCCGTTCCCACTCGTGAACATGAAGTTGTCGTTGCCCTGATTGCCGAACAGAACATCGTTGCCCTGACCGCCGTACAGAAAATCGTCGCCTGCACCACCATGGATTGTGTCGGCTCCCTGATTTCCTTCCAGCTCATCATCGCCCCCACCGCCGGAGATCAAATCGTTCCCGCCTAGACCCTGAATAAAGTCGCTATCAGCAGTCCCAACGATGTGATCGTTGGTGTTCGTACCACGGAATGCCATGTCATATTCCTTCGTCGTGTTTGCCAGGGGAGCCGTCGCGGAAGTGATCAGGCTCGCGCTGATGGACATACACATCGGATCTGACGAAAACCTGACTTGGCCATGCCGTTGCAACACGTCATGCAATGGCGAGCCGTTGTGCAAGTGGTTTCGATAGCCTAGCGGCTCACACTTCTAATGCCGCATGAACAGATTAATACGCGAAATAGCGAGGTCGGTCCAGGCAGGTGTACAGGACAACACCGGTCCTATCCGGGTAAGCGGCGAAGGCTTGATCACGTAGACCGGCACTATTGGCAAACAGGCAAGTTCATGCTTGGGCGCTGTTCTCTCCACGTGGCAGACTGGACTTTTGCGAGGATGGTTTCTGTTGGCGGTCCAGCGCACCAAATCATTCTAGCGGCAGCACCGGAAGTGCCGCAATTCCAGACCATCAAAGATCGAGAAGTTCTGGTGCTTTGATTGTCCGTTTTTGTAATGCCGTTCGCCATGCGGCGCACGCTTCCATGAGTCGCACCTAGCAGTGAGGGGGCGCGTCAGCTTCTCGACAGCTAAATCGGCTAGACGGGAAACGTGGAAGTATTTTGTCCCTGCAAAGCGACGTCAAACTGACGGATTGGGATGGTCCGACCTGAAGACAAAACCGTTGGATGGTCCAGACGTCTCGCGGACGCACTACGCTATGCACCCGGGAGCATTCGAGCTTCGAGCAGCGCCTGATAGATTGCAACCGCACGTGGCGAGAATGCCGCGCCGTCAGACCGCAGACACGCCTTGCTCGATCGCGCGCGGCCATGATTATGAAAGTAGCCTCCGAGAACGAATTCCAGGTGCGTCCGCTCGGCATTATATCTCGGCGGCTGCATTTACGAGAGCGCGCACCTTCCCGGAAACAGCACGTTTGCTGCTACCCTAACTCCGCCCGGCCAGCGGGAGTGGGTTTAACTTTCGACCATACCGATGCAAACCGGCCGAAACTCCACAGCGCGATGGTGCAGCTGAAGAGAATTGGCAGAAAGAGAACACAAGCATTCGTAACTTGCCGCGATGTTCTCTGCTCAATCGCGTCCTGCGCGATCAGATCTGAGCACCAGCCGGGTGTTCCCGCAATTATAGCGTAGGGACAGTTTGCGTATTTGGCGGTAAGGCTGTCAAGGGAGAATGAAATGGATCCATCTAACAATATCAACCCATCCGCCGCTCGCACGTGCTTCGTCGAGCCGCAGCACGAAGAGGCAGGGCAAGCAGACTTTCAGCAGCAACTTGGACAGATTGAGCCAATTCACCAAACAGCAGCTCCACTGGAGGCTGGATCATCCGGGATTGTGACGGACGGCAATAAGCGAGCGCGGGCTATCCAAGGTAGCGAAAGGTGCGCGGCCGAATCCTTTGTCAGAACGCGCGCTCAACTAGCCGCAACGCTGACCTGTGCAAACGTCGGGGCGCTCGGACGGGAGATCGAACTGGCTGCGCAACAAGCGGCGAAGTGGCCAACTACGACTGGGCCGTCAGCCGGCAGTGTCGATCGCAGCCGCATTTTCGATGACAGGGTGGCATCGTCGTATGCGCAGCTGCAACGTTTTCAAGACGACGCCGCCCATTGCAAGCCGCATGCGTTGGAGCATCAGAGCGCGACGGACCATTTGCGTTTCATGGCGTCTTTGCGTTACGAGCACGCCCCTTGGAACATTTGGGGAGGGCAACGACTTGATCTGGGTCGCACGGCGGCAGGGCACATGAGGGGAGACACAAATTTTTCGCCCTTTGTGTCACTGTCCGAGGACGCTTCGCGACTGCTGCTTTCGCCGGACGATGCCAACGAGTATGGCGCGAAAGCGATCGCGGAAAATGCGAACGAGTTGCACACCTACACGGTGCCGAGGGCCGCTACCTGGACGTCCGAACAGATCGTCGAGATACTTGAGGACGGGACTGAGAATGATGAACCCGATCTGGCATGGGTGAGCGATACGCCAATCGAGGAGCGCGAGGTACTGTTCCTGGGCGGCAATCTGGATGACTATCGGACCGCTAGCGAACCGAATCCATACAAGAAGCCGGAGACGGAAGGATGAGTGGGGAGGATCCGGCAGGAACATTTGTCCTGCCGATCTCGAAAGAGATGATGTCGGCCTGGTCCTTGGCGCGCGGGGGGGCGCGTCTGCACGATGTAATAGTCGGCCTGGCCCGGAGCTCGTGGTGAACGACTTCTCGGCGTGACGCGATAGTCGTCGCCGTCGCGCGAGGCTTTCGACACATTGTACCATCAGTGCCCGCCGGTGGCGTGTTCGCTGGTGGAGTTAGTCCCGAGTAGGCCGCCATTGCTCTCGGCGGATAGCGGTTCGGCGATCGGGCTCGGCCCCGGCATCACATCTACACCTGTGGGCCATCCAGTTCGAGGCAAGAGACACAGAACACGTACCCTCTTGTTATGGGCTCCGATCGGCCGGATGCACTAGTTCCAGCCCGAAGTTGGTGGGAAAAAGAGTGAATTCGCGACTACACCTAAGGCTGCCAACAGTAGTTTGGACGCGCCGGCGGCCTGCTGTATCCGCTCGTGACGATCGATCAACGTTTCTGTCCTTCGCCCACGCACCGAGGCCCGGCGGGCGATAAGCTTCCGCGTCAAGCCAATCGAATAATGAGCCGTCGATCATCTCGTTGATGCGCGATGTTGTCGCCGCTGTTCCTTTCTCCGGCGCAGCGCTCTCGGAGCGAAAGGGCTAAAGCTTCCACGAGTAACGGTCTCAACTGGACGAAGGGTTCTCGCTCATCGCCCCGGCGTTCGACGTTCCCGGCCAGGCCATCGTTGATGGCGAAGTAGCGGTCGTCCATGAGGGGCGGACTAATTGCAGCGATTTGCAGGCCGTAGCTCGCCCGGGGCAGCCAAGATCGTTTACTCTACTCCGACTTCGGCCTCCTGTGGCTGCACGCCTAGGACTTGCGGAAGACGCGCAGATCGAGCGCAAGGCCATGTTGCAGGGGCTCTTCGACACCTGCCAGCTCGAACCGCCGGTTTCTTTTCAGTGAGATGTCGAGGGGTGATGGACAGAAGCTGTTCGAACACGCGGCGAAGTTCAATAAGCGGGCATTATCTCGAAGAAGATGGACGCGCCGTACCGCTCCGACCGCAAGGAAGCCTGGCTGACGGCGAAGGCCGTCCGGCGAGGCGAGTTTCCGGTTATCGGGTTTATCAAAGGCCCCACGAGTGTCGTCGCGCCAAATCTCGGAAAACAGGAGGGCAATGAACTGGTCCACATGGGCAAAGTCGCGCCCGGTTGAAATCAGACGACGTCAAGCAAGATTCGCAAGGCGCTGGACAGTGTAATTAGTTCAAAAAGTAAATTGAGTAAGCCGCTCAAGAAACCCAAAGCGACCTGGGTTGAGCTTGTTGTTACAGGCGGAATCGAATGCCGCGGACATGACCTCCGAAGTCTTCTTCGCGCGAGTTCGCTCAAAGGATTATCGCGGTCGTAACCTAGGTTGTGGAAACGATCATCATAACTTCATACGCTCATCGCAAAGGTGAGCCTTCAACGCTCCCGAGAAAATACGGAGCACCTTATGAAGAAAACCAGAAATAGAGCGAAGCAAACCACATCGCTGCAGGACCGGCTCAATGCGTTTGCCGACGATATCTTCCACAAGGCAGCGCGGCTTCCGCCAGGCGTCGAGCGCGACCAGCTGCTGAAGCGTGCGCGGAGGGCGGAGATCGCAGCTGACATCGATCAATGGGTATCGTCTTCAGGTTTGCAGTCGCCAACATAGGGCTTGGAGTCTTCTCCTCCTCCAAGTTCTGTAAGGGCCCTCGTATCCGGCGGGGGCCCTTCGTTTGGGAACGATCCGCGGTGTCTTAGGACCATGAGTGCACACGTCCTTGTAGAAAATGCTGGCGGTTGGGCACTTCGCACTGGCCGGCGTCGACATCTGTCTGCCTCCATGTGTATCAGATGGCAGATCTGAAAATCGACCCGATCGACCGGAGGATCAACAAAAGCGCAGATGCTCTGCTGGATAAGCTCCATGCGAAGCTGAGCGGTGGCCTTGTCAGCGAACCAGGTTGAGCGGGTGGCATATCGCGCGTGACGCGCTCACGTATATCTAGAGTGGGCTCTGCCTCGAAAGAACGGGTTACTCTGCCTGAAGATGCTGGGGTATCTGCGGCATCCTCCGGCAGAGCGAACCGGGAGAAAGCATGCTCCCTGACGCAACACGTGGCCTTGGTCGCATGTCCCCCGAAGTGAAGCCGAGATCTGACGGCCCACTCGTCGCAACGACGCCGATTCAAACGGCGTCGATGACACGGCACGAAGCCTAGCCTTCATCCGGTCTGAATTTGCTGAAAAAGCGCTTGCGCAATCGATGATCTCTCGGCGGCACATGAAGTTGCCACGAATGGTCCATGAGTGGAAAGAAACAAGACGGGCCCGAGTCGCAAAGCGAACAAAGCGGACCCAACGAATACGAATCGCGGACTGTTACCGTGGCACGAAGAATGCAGGCCCCCGAAATGCACAGGGCGCCCTCTCGTGGGCACGGCCACGATCGCAAGTTGAGGCGATGGCTGGCTACTGAAGTTGGTGATCCCTGGAACTTAGGCGGGAGAGGGAGCCTGCTGGTGTAGCTCCCGGCGGGCCCGTATCACGCCGCCGAAGAGCCAATAGCGGGGCGCGCTAGGAAGGACATGAAGGGCCTCGGCAAATGAACGCAGAGAATAACTTCGCGGCGCGGCTCATTGACGCCGGACGCCTCGCAGCAATAGCACGTACATGCGGCCTGAAAGCTGACGTCTCATATTACGTCAACGAGGCGCTCAAGGAGCTTTGGCGAACCAGGTCTTCTGAAGAGGCAAAAAAGATTGCAGCGCGGTGGGTCTTGTGGGACGCAGATGGAAGGCCATGGCCGCGCATGCCCCCGCTGGAAAACGTGGTCTCGTTCCACCGCACCGCTGCGGCACCGGTCGTGAATTCGCCGGCGACGCCATTACAGCTAATCCGGGATTGGTTCGAAAAGCAGGATGAAGAGATACGACGCGAAATCGCTGGCATGGCGATGCTTTTGGTCTTGGAATTTCGCGGTCCTCCCGAAAATGGCAGCCGAGAGCGGTGTGGGTATCTCCGGCGGTGGCTGAGCCAAGCGGGACTACCAAACCATACGGTCATTGGCCGCGCTTTGACGTTCCGCACGTGTTTCGAGTATTTCGCGGAGAGTAGGTTCACCGAGTCGGGTTGGACGCGGTCCGAAAGGGCCGCTTTTAAGATTCTTGAAGATGCCAAGCGAGACCCGAACTCCGAAACTGCGCACCTGGCTCCGATTGCCAAAAAAATGCTTGATGCCTTGCCCGCTCGAAAAAGCCGCTGGATCGAGGTGCGGAAGTCCTGGAAACAACTTGCCGGTACTAGCCTCACACCGCGAGCCCTCAGGATTTGGAGCGCCTTGCACATGGAGAGGGGGAGGAGGGACTCCAGTCGGGAAGTGTAGCGGTACAGCCGAACGATTTTAGCGAGGCACCAAGGGCGGTCCGTGGGTAGGCGGAAGTTTATCAATCGAGAAGTACGATTTCGGTATTACTCCTGCGGTCAATCTCGCGCATGGCGCGTTCCGGTCGGATTTACCCAAGATGAATCGGGCGTATCTCATTGGTTGGACGCGGCGCTAAGGAATCGGCTACACGCTAGACACGTGGAGACGCGTCGCACAACCAATGCTTCACGACTTGATAAACGTAAGGCAATAGGGTGCAGAAATGTCCTGTGAAGGTCTGCCCGGCGGTAAGACACCTAACCGAAATCACGGTCAGCAGTGGTGCGCCACGGACGACCGCGTACGTCAAATCGCCGCGCAGGCCGCCGCCAGCTGCACCGGCGAAGTTTGCTGATCACTGAAAGAAAGCGCTCGGGAAACGAAAAGAGAAGGCTACGCTGCTGAGTTGCCCGGAAATCGAGATTTCTTTCCCTGTCGGAACGTCAATCATACCTATATCTTCAATCTCAATCACTCCGCGCAGGGCGGCATTCGCCGGAGCGATAATCGTGTTCGCTCATCTCTAGAGGGAAAATCGGGCACGCAAATAGGCGCTCGCAGGTCTTGGCGGCCGGTTTTAGACGTGGCGCGAGATCCCTCCACTCGCAGCGAAGGTGATCTAGGACTTCCTGGCCGCCCGCGCTTAGCCTCTCGAGTTCCGCGATCAGACGCAAGCGGACTGTCGCCGCAAAAGGATTCTCCGTCTGAATCTCAGCAAACGTCTCGGGGTTGCCGCACAACATGCGCCCGACTCCCGCCAGGAGAAGGTGATAGGGAGGCGGACCGACCTCTAACGGAAATTCAGTGTTCTCGTCGCGAAGGATGCTTGCAAGCGACAGGAGCAGCGCATGCGCAGCCAGCTGACGCTGCGCAAGAAGTCGGTCGTGAGCTTCAGCATCGAGCGCGACAAGGCTTGCATTCGTGCGTCGTAAAAGCTGCAGAAAGACTTCGAGCCGCGGCCCTGATCGATACGCGATCACCGCAACCGGACGATTTGCCCAACCGAGCTCCGGGCTAAACAGGGGATTGAGGCCAAGATATTCCACCTCGCGAGGTAAGTTGGCCGCCCAGGAGGCCGGTCTCGTCTTGACCGAAAGCGTCTCGATCAACAATGCGCCGCCTTTGAGCCGCCGACAGGCGGATCCGAACGCGGCTCCTGCTACCGTGAACGGCAAAGAAAGAACGACAATATCGGACTCCGCAATAGCGGATTCGGCCTCCAGCGTCAGGTGGATCGCATCGCTCACGATCAGGTTCTGATCTATTCCAGCCACCGGCCTGTGATCCACGAAGCGTACTCGTCCGCCAGACGCTGTGAGAAGTTCGGCTAGCTTTAACCCGACGCGTCCGGCGCCAATGATCGTTGCTTGTGAACCTTGTGTCATCTGTCCCCGCCTAATCGTTATTAGAGTGGTTGCGTTGCGTCACCGGTCTCGCGCGCTCAGCCATCAATTTTGGACCACGCGCTCACTCGCAAGATCAATCACAATGCATGCCACATCTGAATTGCAGCCCAGGCGGACAGCCACCGCCTTGTGGGAACAGAAAGCAATAAATCCGGAATTGGCGTGGATTAGGATAATCAGAGCCGCTCACCATCTCTACGCCGTTGGTGTGCAGGCCGTGTAAAGGTGGTGGGCCGCCTCACCGAGTGTCGCACGCCAATTGAAGACGCGCCCTCGCACCTGCCGCTCAAGTGCATGTGGTCACAAGGTGTGATCTCTTGCGGAACGCTCATTCTTCATCGCGTGAACTCGCAAGGCCTAGGCCTTTTTTGCGTCTTATAAATGTCATCTTGCGTTGGCCTGTGAGGTGAGCTGCGGCTGGTTGGTCAGCGCTCAGCTCAGGACAACGAAGCGGCGATGATGCTCGCGGCAAAGAGACGAGGCTAATGACAAAGCATTTTCGCGAATGGACGCTGATGTCCATCGTTGCCACCATGGTTGTCTGCCCCAGCGCAAAAGCGCAAGATCGCCGCATTGTCGCAGAGCCCGTTGCACCTCATACGGTCTGCGACCGCCCGGTGCCGTCTGGCAGCAACGATACGGCTCGGCTACAGGATGCCATCGACCATTGCCCCGCCGGTGCTGCGGTCTATCTCGGACGTGGCGAGTTCCGGTCGCATCCACTCGAGATGAAATCAGGTGTAACCTTATGGATTGGACGCGGTGCAACGCTTTTGGCTATCCCGGAACCAGTTGCGTACGACAAGGGCCGCGGACAATGCGGCCGCATCGCAGGTAAGGGCGACGGTTGCCGGCCGTTCATCAGCTTCTCCAAAACGCGCGGCGGCGGCATTTATGGCGACGGCATCATCGATGGCCAGGGCGGTGCGCCGATGGTCGGCAGCGCCGAGACCTGGTGGCAGCTGGCCCGCCGCGCGCAAGCCGAGGGCGGTAGTCAGAACGCTCCGCGTTTGATTCAGATCGATCATGCGCAGGACATCACGCTTTCTGGTGTCACCTTGCGCAATGCACCCAATTTCCATGTCGCGATGAACCGGGTCGAAGGTGCCACTGTCTGGGGTCTGACGATCGATACACCGGCCGATGCCCGCAATACCGACGGCATCGACCCAGGCGCCAGCCAGGATGTGACCATCATCCACAGCTTCATCCGCACTGGAGATGATAACGTAGCGATCAAAGCCGGCGATAATGGTTCAACTCGCCATATCTCCATCACCGATAATTATTTCGGGTGGGGACATGGGATGTCGATCGGCAGCGAGGTGAACTCCGGCGCCAGCGACATACTCGTGAGCAACCTGACCTTGGACGGCACGACGTCTGGCCTGCGCATCAAGAGCGATGTCAGCCGAGGCGGCCTGGTCGAACGCGTGACTTATGAGAATGTTTGTCTGCGTGGCAACCGATGGCCGGTCGCGTTCGATACAAAGTACGATCCCCATGCCCAAGGCAGTAGGATTCCAGTCTATCGCCAGATCGTTCTGCGCCATGTGCGCGGCGACAATGGTGCGCTGCTGATGCGCGGGGTTGACGAGGGCCATGCGCTTGACGTGACGCTAGAGGATGTTCGATTTGCCGATTCCGCGACTTGGCAGCTCGAACATGCGAATGTGACAGCCGATCATTCTGACGTGTCTCCGCCGCTACCCGGGCAAGTGAGGAAACCGGTGCCACGCGATTGGGAGGGGTGCGCCAGGGCATTCCGCGACGGTAACCAGTAAGCACAACAACTCGGTGCCGAACCTTCAGACCGGTCGCGTCTGCCTGATACGGTTTTGATTCGCTGGCCTTGCGAATGGGGACAGGCGTTACCGCGATCGGACGTTCGCCTATGGGCGCGTAAGTTCCGGTTCGGTAGGAAACGTTGTTTGACACTAGGCTGCCAGGTCGCGGGGGCACATTCCACCGATTGCATCAAGCGTGCAGCGAACCCGATAACAGGTGAGATCACATGCGGATTTTCGCGCTATTCGCTGCGGTTCTGGCCGGATGTTTCGGCATCTCGGCAGCCCGTGCTCAACCCCTTTTGGTCTCGCATGCCGAGAGGGCAGCTTATCACTCCCTGCAGGCCGCCATCGACGCATTACCGGCCCAAGGTGGGGATATTCAGATCGCGCCGGGCATCTATCGCGAGAAGGTCAAAGTCTTCAAATCCGGTGTTCATATCAAAGGCTCCGGCAGGATGCCGGATGATACAGTCATTGTGTACGGCGACGGCGCGATCAACGTCGGAGGAACCATCCGTTCTGCTACGCTGGACGCCTCAGGCGATGACTTCCGGCTCGACAACCTGACGATCCAAAACGATTACGCGCTCAATTCGGCAAATCCAGCTTCGCAGGCCGTCGCACTGTCCGTTACCGGAGACAGAGACATTATCAGCCGCGTCCGCCTGCTCGGCGCCCAGGACACATTGTTCGCCGGTAAGGGGCAGAACGGCCGAATGTCGCGACAATACTTCTCGGATTGCTATATCGAGGGACACGTCGATTTCATATTCGGCAATGCCAAGGCCTATTTCCGACACTGTGAGTTGCACGGTATCGCCAATCAGGCGGTCGTCTATACCGCGCAGAGCAAGGCAGCGCCGGACGAGGACAGTGCCTATGTGTTCGAGCATTGCATACTGACTGCCGACTCCGCCGCGCGGGATGTTGCGCTTGGCCGACCCTGGCGCCCCTATGCAACGGTGGTGTTCCTATCGACGAAGTTGGATGCACCGGTGGTCGCGGAAGGCTGGCGCGAATGGGCGCCGGGCAAGACCAATTCGCTGAGGACGGCCTACTATGCTGAATACAAATCCACCGGTGTCGGGGCCAATCCCGCAGGTCGCGAGCCTTATTCTCACCAATTGACCGATGGCGAAGCCGCGAAATGGTCGCTAAAAACGTTCTTCGCAGGTGCCACAAATTGGCTATCCGCTGGACCTTCCAGATCGGAATAGAGGAACGCTTACGGGCTGTCTTCTCATCTTTAAGCGGCTCTCGGGTCAATAGCGGGGACGAGATCGTCCTTGCGCTGGGGCGTCCCGTCGACAGCAACTGAAATTGGGGCAGGGCCCGGCCGTCGCGCCACGCCGGCTTCTTGCTGCCCCTTCAGAGGAGATCATCGCAAGCGCCATTGCCCGCTGTGAATTCTTCTCGTCAGCTTTTCGAAAGCTAGGTCCCATAAAAATCCAAAATCTGACCTCGCTTCACAGCTGCCGCTTAGCGGCCGTGCAAGCGTGTGGATTGCGCAGGGCCAATACATCACAAGGAGAGCAGGATGGATCCAGTCGACCCATTCTTCGATTCAGGCGCTTGGATGGAGGCCTACGCCGCCCGACAGGGGCGAGCGGGGCAGCAAGGGGGCAGCGCAAGCCAGCAAGGCGATTTTGAGCGGCGGATGGAAGATTTGCAGCTCGATTCGCCTGATGAGAGTTCCGCAAAGTCGAGTTCGCCGGACCAGACTCCCGCAGGAGCGGGAGGGGCAGTTCGACGGGACGAGCTCGGCGGTTCGATGCGGGTGCCGCCACGCTCGGATTTTAGGGACAGCGCGCGGGGCGATGCGCGGCGGAGCGTAGACATTCCCCGCTTTCAGCTTGATGCTCCGGCCCAAGTGCCGCAGTCCAGTTTGCGCGATGATCTATTCAGCAGCGCGCGCTACAGCTTGCCGGACGCGGAGCCTGGGGTTCAGGCCAGGAGCGGTAAAAGCCGCGGACTGTGGTCGCGCTTCAAGTCGGGGGTCGGCAAGGCCTTTGGAGGGAGTAGCAAGTCCTCGCGGGAGACCGCGCAGTCGGATGCTTCCTCGACGAGTTTTCGCGTCGATTACGCCAGACAGCCGGGCCGGACGCGCGGGGTCGATCCGGAAGACGAGGCGCTCATCAAAGAGTTTAGACAAAGAGCAGTCCGCAACCGCACCGACGGCACCGCAGCCGGCAACCTCACCGACGGCACCATCAGAAATGCGGCAGCCGACCTGCGCATTTTGAGCGCGCGCCTGAATGACAACGATAGGCCCTCAATTGCGGATCGCATTCGCCTCGAGATGGAAAATGCGCAACTGGAAGATCCGGAGGTGGAAAACCACCAGCTCGAAGCTGAGCTCGACCAAGATGTCGACACCTATGCAGCGGACCGCGCAAGGCGTATCAAAGCTGCCTTGAAAAAGCTTCGTGAGGTCGGCGCCGGAAACACCTTGTCAGCCGATCTCCGTCGCCTGGCTCCCCATTCCGCGGACGCGACCCTCATCGGCATGTGGGCCGCGGCGGAAAAGGCGACACGCAGGGTTGAGCCGAAGACGATCGACAGGCAGGCTCGCCGAATGTCGAGGCTGAGTGAATGGCTGCAAAAGCACGATAAGCAGGCCATCGCCGGCCGGCTCTTCACCTCCGGGCTCGACCAGGATGTCGCGGAGTATAGGCAAGAAACCGAAGACGGCAAAATCAAAGCTGATTTGCTCAGGCTTGGCCGCTACCAGCAAATCCTTGAGGCGAACAGGGCCCTCGGCTTGCACCCTGCCGAGGATGCGGGGCAGCCCGTCGCCGAAGGCGCCCGACAGGCGCACTCGCCGCAGGAGGTCCCGGCAACGCCAGCCACGCCGAGTGCGGGAGCGTGGGATTGGCTTGGTGAGCAGATCCACGGACCCACCTCATCACTGGCAGTGCCGCACCACGGTTGGCAGGCCAGCTCGTCGCAGCAGCTTCCCGCAACATCGGCCAGCCCGAGCGCCGGGGCTTGGGATCGGTCCAGCGAGCAGATTCTCCAACCCGCCGCACCTGTGCAAGCGCCCTATTGGCTCCCGCAACCCAATCTGCCGCACGGGCTTCCTGCGACTCCAGCCAGCCTAAGCCAAGGGGCCTGGGATTGGCTCGGGCAACAGATGCAGGAACCCGCCTCACCATCGTCGGTGAGGCCTCGGTCATCAAACATCTACAGCGGTCTGGATCCCTTGGTTGATTTGGATCCGTCCACACCGCACGACTTGCACGACGATGCACGCTCTGCGCCCGCACCTGAATTTCGCAGAGCGCCGTCATTCGCTGGACCGTCCGGGGGCGCCCAGGAACTGCGGGATATTGGGGCCGTCGTTGGCTCGGATTGGCGTCACGGCTCCCAAGCGGCCTCGGACGTGTTGGTTGACGTCCTCGGCAACATCAATCTGCTGCCAAACCAGTTCGGGCCAAGTCAGTTTATGATCAACGGTGAGCGCTACTCGGCCACATTCGGACCAGGAGGGCGCACGGATGTCCGCCTGATCCATCATCCGCGCCCGAGCTACCTTGATGAAGCTGGGCCATCCCAGCCGCTTCATCATCCACCGCAGATCGTCCAAGCCGAGCAACCCCGTGAGGGCCTACGGGACCTTGGGTATCTGATCCGCGGCGGATGGGAGCACCGCGAGCGGTTCCTTCCGCCTTACCTTGTCCGCGTCCTGCAGGGGGAACGCATCATGCCGCAGGCTGGGCGTCCAACCTATTTCCAGATCCGCGGTGTGCCCTACAGGGGCGAGTTGGATGAAAGCGAGGGGCGCAGCGCGTTCGCATCTATCCTGAACGTGGCTGAAGAGCGCAGGCGGACGGCAATCTCAGGCGCTCGGCGGGGCAGCTCGCGCGAGGCGTTCTACAGCCCGGCCCTTGACAGCCGATGTATCCATTCGAAGTACTGAGATGGGCACGCCTGAGCGGTCTAGCCTCCTGTTTGTTGGCGCAGCTTGAACGCGGCCTTCTCTATCCCTCAGGCTTTCACAAATCTTCCGCCGATCATCTTGCCTTAGAAGCCGTTGCTCAGTAAGCGCAACTGTTCGAACCACTTCGACCGCCCACAGCCCGGAGTGCGGACGACGCGAGCGTCTGGTGGATGTAGGAACGCTCGCCAACAAACGTCGGTTTGCTGACGCTGGCTAATCGTGATGGCAAGGTCGAATACTTTCGGAAGGAGGCCCTGCTGCGCAACCTACATATATTTAGGCCTTCATGCTCGAGTTGGGTATTGCCGCTGTTCAAAATTCTCGTAGTGCGTTGCAAACACTCTTTCCGGACGGGACACCCAGCAAGGTGACTGCTCGGTCTGGCAGCCGATCGAAGTGAGGTAGCACCACTTTAAATCGGTAAACCGTCGTATAGCTCGTTCCCGCTTTCTTTATAACGATCGCCCACATCCATATAATTGAACATTGGCGCGCAGCCAGCTATCGGAGCGTAGAGTTGCGATGGCAATTGCCTCCACGATCATCGGTCGGATCGATTTCCATGGAGCAAAAGCTGCAGCAGTTGCTTTTCATACTAAGTGGTTGGCCGCCGGATCCCGATGTTCGGCTGCTCAGCCTATCTCTTTCTTGGACCAGGCATCCCGTGCTCCGGTATAACGCGGCATCTCATGAAACTTGGCTTTAAGAACAGTCGTCATGATGTGGTGTCTTCTCGGGCGCCGCCAGGCCACGGCCGACCTTCGCACGCCTGGTTCACCAGCACCCGATATTCCAGCTGACCTGAACGGCTAGCTTCAAAGCAGCGTTCCGGAGAGTGGCCCTGTGACATCCGGCAGGGATGTCTTTGATGTCGGCTCGGAACTCCAAATTGATGCGCATGATGGACCGACGTATAGCGCGACAATCTGGCTGGGAAGCACTTCCATCCTGATTGCCGCGCGGCACCGACGACCTGATGATGCAGCTTCCGGCCAGTACTTGGTCGCGGCAGCTACCCAACGTCAGACGGATCTCCAGCTCGTTGGATTAAGGGATGTCGAGATGATGCGAAATGTAACTGGGTCGACTTTGCCTGGTACGCCAGAGGAAAACGATCGCGATCTAGCTTTGGATTTCGACAAAGCAGTGCTCATCATTTTGGTGATCGTCGGTCACTTGATCCAATATCTCCTCTACCGAGATGAAGGATTCTGGGATTCGCCATTCTTCAAATGGATCTACATGTTCGACATGCCTCTCTTCATGGCGATAAGCGGATATCTTTCTTGCCGAGCGCTGTTGCGAAAGTCGTTGATGCAAGCCGTCGGTGATCGGGCGATGCAGCTCTTGGTGTCCATGCTGTTTTGGTGCGCTCTCCTGGAGACAGCAAAGTTAGCCGTGCTTCCCCGCGCCCCTGACGCATCAGGCAACATTTTACAGCTTCTAAACGATGTCGCCGGCACATACTGGTTCATCTGGGCCGCGCTCGTTTGTTTTCTTTTCGTCAAAATTCTTTCGATCTTCAATCGTTGGTCGCCCTGGATCCTATTCTTATCGGTCATCCAGGTCGCACTTGCACCTCTGACATTCTCCATATTTCCTCTCATAAAGTACACTTACCCGTTCTTCTGCTTGGGATTCTCATTTGCGCAGTCAAGAGACTGGTGGACGAGCATAACGGGCGCTTACAAGCCGCTCTTGATCATGTCTGCCTCAATAGCCGCACTGGTGTGCTTTCTGGCCTGGCGCAAAGACTCCTACGTCTACAACAATCTCGCCCTGGTCAAAGATATGCAGTCGGCAAAAGACGTGCTTCTGATGCTTTTTGGCTCAGCAGCGGCCTCAGCGATCATGAGTGAGCTCTTCCGGCAATGCTGGAGAGTTGGCCGCTCCAATCGAGTGGTCCGCTTTATCGCCGTGGAAATAGGACAGAGCACGCTGGTGCTGTACCTGATTCAGGGCATGGCATTTCGTCTCATGGATTCGATACCGTACGCAGAGCCGTTGGATCTCACATCCAAGTTGGCTGTGGCGGGAATTCTAGGGGCTGCGATTGTCCTCGTCGCGCTAATGGTGCGCCGAACCGTGCATGACATTCCCTATCTGTCTCAGCTCATTCTTGGAACTTCACCCCCGCGCCCTATGTCGAGCGGGGCAGCCTGCGGATAAGTAGCTGTAGCCGAAATCCGGCCAGGAGGCTCTTAGATCATGAGATAGCAGGCCCCCTGGTTCGTCTCCTCTCACAGCGTCTCGCCGGCGCGCTGGCAGAACTTTGCGCGCAATTGTTTCGAACCGAGAGTTTGGTAGCAGAATTGGTGGCATCCTCACTGATCTAGAAAAATATCAGCGTAGACACCAACAGATTGAGGGCGTGCTCTGTTTGAGGCGTGTGGATGACGCTTATCGGGTTGTGAATGTAGGACAGTCCGAGGCTTGCATATATCCCCGGAGCGAGATGCGCGGTATAGGTCCCCGTGATGGCTGTGGTATCGTGATGCGCAAGCTGCCCTTTGGCCAAGGCAGCATCCACTGCAAACCTGCTCCAGGTCGTGTTGTTGGCAACCAGAGCAATCAAATCACTGGGCCGGCTGTCAAACAGTCCCTTTGCATAAAGACGAAGCTCGTAATACTGGCCGATCCTGTTTAGGTCAGGTGAAGCTCCCATGATGGAGAATCCGCCATAGATGCCGCGAGATGGCGTCCCCTCAACGTCACTCTGCCAGAGCTGCCTGTCAGCAGCTATGTAATGAAAGTTATTCCCGCTCTCCCTTTGTTGATCCGGATCTGCCAAATTCCTGTAGCGGCTGCTGTTCAAAGCAATGCCGGCCCGCAGCCACGTGTCGGGAACGCCAGGAGCGGCCTTGCTCTTGTAGCCAAGTTCATCAATGAACAGAATGCCGGCATTGGCTGTGCTCCAGTTTAAACCCGAAGGATTTTCGGTTATCTGCGCATAGGGACCATCTGGACTGATTGACCGCTGCACGGAAACTTTGTTGTACAAGTGATCATCAAAATTGTACTTCAGGTTGGCGGCGGGCGTTGGCGCGGCGTTGGTGCTCATCCCTGCTTGGAAAAGGGCAAACATGTTTGATCCTGAAATTCCTCCGAATAATGTGCCGGTGAACTCATTCGCATTTCTGAGATAGCCAAGCTTGAGTTCGAATTTTCTGTCGAAGAACGTTTGATAGTAGGCGAATGTATTCAATCCTACTCGATCCGGTCCCGGTCGTTTCCATGTCCAGTATTGCTGCTCGGCTCCAACGACAATCTGTCCATCGGGAATACCAAACCGGCTGAGATCATAAGTGACGATCACGAAGTTCGTCGTAGCAAACGTCGGATTCTGCCCCATATAGAGTTGGTTGGCGATGCTGCTTCTGGTCGCATTCGGCAGCTGGTTGTTTGCAAAGGTGTTGTGCGTCCAGCCGATATAGCCAATGCCGACGTCTGCCAGTACGGATCTAACGCCATGCTTGTCCTGATCAATTGTATCAGCAGGGCCGGGTATGTTGAGCCAAATCCCTTTTTCTCGGAAAGCATCAAAGCGTGCGAAGGGGGCGATCGTCTTTCGCGTTTGCGTCTGAGCAACCCGACCGGCGCTGCCGGGCTTTATGAGAGGTAGGTTGGGGGCTGACGCCGACGCCGAGGCATGAAGTCGAATCGGCTGATTGACCACGCCGATCCGGAGCTTTGTAGCCATATCCGGGGGCGTTAACGTTCTTCTCTTGGTGGCTTGGTCCGCAGCGTTGCTCCTGGGGACAGGCTCGTCGGCAGTTTGTGCCGAAACGGGGGCGCCGACCAAACAAGCCGCGAGCGAAAGCGCAACGGCAAGTCGCCGTTGCGGCTCGCTTGATCGCAAACTGCAGGCAAATGCTGCGATAGCCGAAGATGTCCGAGGCGTCGTCGCCGCAACAAAGCAATCACGCACAGTCTACTTCGCATCCTTGTTTTGCGAGCCATGAATGGATTGAAAGTCGGCCTCTCTAGTCCAGAACGGACCTCCCGAGCCGTGGCGTCTGGGGACAAGAGGACGACGCCTCATGGGCAGGACGTCTATCCCAGCGAGATTCACTAGACCTGGCGACTTGGTCACCCGTAAGCGCGAGCATGATCTGGTCTGCACCTTGCGTGTGCGTCAGGCCGGATTTGCCGAGAGTGAGCAACGCTTGCTGGCTGAGCGAGAACCGTTGGCCGCGAGCGCGCGGAGCCGCAGCTGTCCAAGCCGCCAAGACATTTCGAACCTCGACCTTGCTCCACTATGAGGTAGAGGATTGCGGCCGTGCCGAGCATCTTGCTCGAAGTGCCTTTCTCGACGAAGTGGCAGCCACGGGGATGCAATGCCTGCCAAAGCGGAGCCGTGGCTTCGTGAAGCTGTCCTGGTATCGTGGTCCGCCAAGGACGAAGCGATCGTCGACGACCGCGATTTCCACAGAGCCTTGGAATTTGTTCGCGCAGCGATCGCGTCACAACGTCCACGATGGTGGCCCAGAACAGCGGGGGAAGCAGGTTTCGAGCTGCTTTAAGGGCTGTGGGCGAGAAGTTGCTAATTCCGTCCGCTGCATTGGCACGGACAAATCTGCGGTGCATTTCGAGTGCCTAGTACCCGGAATCAGAGCTGAGTGATACGGCGGCCTTTGAAACGGCGTTGACGGACCTTTTTCTTGGTCCAGACGAAGGGCTCGGCTTTGTCGTTGTACGCGTTGACGTAGGCATCGATGTGGTCCTGAAGCTGCTTGAGGCTTGTGAAGGAGGTGCCGCTGAGCGACTGCCCCTGCAAGATCGAAAACCATACCTCGACCTGATTGAGCCAGGACGCACTTGTCGGCGTGAAATGAAATTGCACGTTGGGGTGGGCCTTGAGCCAGTCCTCGTTCTTCTTGTGGGTGTTAAGGTTGTCGAGGATGACGTGAAGCTGGCGGCTCGGAAAGGCCGCGGTGAGGCTGTTCATGAAATCGAGAAACTCGACGCGGCGACGGCGTTTTGAATGCGTTGCGATGATCTTTCCGGTGGCGACTTCGAGCGCCGCAAACAATGTTGTGGTGCCATGCCGCTTGTAATCGTGGCTCTGGCCGGTCAAGGCGCGGCCATTGGGCAACTTCAGATAACCCTGCGCTCGCTCCAAAGCCTGGATCGAAGGCTTCTCGTCCACGCATAGCACAATGGCCTTCGCCGGCGGGGCGACGTAGAGGCCGACAACATCGGCGGCCTTGGCCGTAAAGTTCGGGTCGTTGCTCTCGCACCAGGACTTGCGAGCCGCGAGGTCAATCTTGTGGCTGCGCAGGAACCGCCAGACATATTGGACGTCAACATCGCCCAGCGCTCCGGCCAGCAGAGGACCGGTCCAGCGCGCAAACCCGTGCGGCGGCGGCTTATCCAACAGCTTCAGAATCCGCTTGTCGGTCGTCTTCGTATAGATCGGCTGCTTGCCCGGTCGCGGCTTGTCTTGCAGCCCTTCAAGGCCATGGTCGGCATAGCGATGCCGCCAAAGGCTGACAATCCGCGGCTGGACCCCAACTTCCTTGGCGATCGACCGGGTGCTGCGCCCGTCCGCCGCCAACAAGACTATCCGCGCCCGCTTCAAATCGCGCTGCAATGTCATCGGTGAGCGACAACACGCCTCTAGCACCTTGCGATCTTGCCTCGAAAGGCGGACTTCTCTTGCTTCGGGTATCATCCCGACCTTGAATCACGACTCACGTTCCAAGAAAAGTGGGTACTAGCTATGATCCCGTAACGTTCGTGGGCCACGCTTGCCATGCGTCCGTCGTCTCGATCAACCTGCCAGGATTGGTAGTTGGCCATGCTCAACACTTGCCGCTCCAATGGCATGGTGGCTCGAGCGCCAGCTGTGGCGCCTTTTTCGTAGCGCCTGGCCGCGAAGTTGCCAGCCTCGGCAGCACGGAAACCGAGAGTCCGACTTTGAAGGAAATAGCGGCCGGCTCGCATCAGGCGTCGGCAGGGTGCAGAATCTGCAACGTTATCCTGAATGATGCGAAAATGCTGCACCATGGCCGAGGAAGATGAGAACTAGTGCTACCGCCAGCCCTATAATGCAGGAGTTCCCCGTAGGGTGTTCGCTTTGCCTTGGTCAAGACGGGCCGCTTCATTGGAGCCAAGGGAGCAAATGGTCGGCGAGTTGAAGAATGTTTTTGGGGCGGCCGCGGCTCGCTGGGATGCGTGAGCATCGCGAGCTCTCGCGTCAACCAAGAAGTCTATCGAAACGGGGAAGTCGGGCAAGGAACGATGGAGATGGTTGACCAGGCGGCCGCCTCAGACTTGCGGCCGCTCTTATACGGCTCGTCAGGGCGAATTCGCTGCGGTTTGGTGTTTCTCGTCCTCGTCGGCTTGTGTGCGGCAGCAGCCCATTTTGGCGGCAGCCTCGCGGGGTTTGTCGAGACGTCGGCAGCCGGGCACGCAGATGCGGCGGTGGGCCTGTCGGCGCAGGACAGAATATCCCTAACCGAGATACGTTGGGCGCAGGAGAAGGTGAGCGAGGATATCGCAGAGCTTAACCGGTACATCGATGCGCAGCGGAAGGACCTCAAGGGGATCTTAGATCAGATCACGGTGCTGGCTTCGCGGATTGATTCCTTGCAGAATCCAGCAGCTGTCACTTCTGCTCCCTCCGCCATTTCTTCGTCGCCCCCACAAGCTGCTTCGAGCCCGACCAAGAAGCGCGCCGAGAAGCGCGTAGAGCGGTCCAACCCACAAGGCCCCGTTTCCGTCGGAGGTGCGCCAGTGATCACAGGACAGAAGAGGGGCAGGCCTTGATATGTTAAGGCTGTTACAGGCGTGGCCGAGGCCTTTAGCCGCACTCACTGAGGTCAGCCGTACGTTTCGCAAAGTGGCTTGTTGCGATAGATAGCCGAAGCCTACGAACGCAACGTCGTCACCAAGGTCACGCTCGCCGAGGTGATCCGCATCAAGGCAGCCGACAGCATTCCGGCCGCTTGTTTGTCGTCCGTGAAGAATGCAGATCGGCCTGAGAGATAGGCAGAAGTTGTCTCGATAAAGTATTCGATTTGCAGGAAAGCGGGGTGTTGGGCCGCGGTTTCTTGCATTTTTGGATTTTGCTTTCGAGCGATTCGTGATTCCCTGACGGCTGGTCATCGGCATTGGGGACGGCGATGAGCAAACCGCGAGATGATCGCCAAAAAGACCTGTTGCTTCCGGCGCTCGATCAAATCATCGACATGGGCCACCCGCTGGTGCGGTTGGCCCGGCGCTGATCGACTGGAAGTTTCTGGATGACCGCTTTGGTTCGGTGTGCCAAACCGGCCCAGGGCAGCCTGGCCTGCCGACGCGGCTTGTCGCCGGCCTGTTCATCCTGAAGCACATGCACAATCTCTCGGATGAGGTGCTGTGCGGCCGCTGGATCGAGAACCCCTATTATCAATACTTCTGCGGCGAGTTGAGCTTCTGCCACCGGCTGCCGTTCGATCGATCGTCGATGACGCGCTGGCGCCAGCGGCTCGGCGAGGAGCAGCTCGTCGCGCTGATCCAGGAAAGTCTGTCGGTGGCACACAAGACTGGCGCCATCGGTCCCCAGGATCTGGAGCGGGTGGTGGTCGGTACCACGGTGCAGCCCAAGGCCGTTGCGCATCCGACCGACGCGCGGCTGATGCATCGGGCCATCACCAAGCTCGTCGGGCTTGCCAAGCGCAACCGTGTGCCGCTGCGCCAGAGCTATCTGCGCCTGGCGAAGCGCGCCGCCATCATGGTCGGCCGCTATACCACGCGCATCAGTTCAAGCGCGCCCGGCGCCAACTCAGGTTCCTGCGGACGCGGCTTGGCCGGATCATCCGCGATATCCGCCGCAAGATTGATGGCGATGCGGCGCTGGAAGCGCGCTTCGGCCCGCTGCTCGATCTGGCGCAGCGGGTGCGCAGCCAGGATCAGCATCAGCGCGGCCCCAAGGTCTATGCGTTGCATGCGCCGGAGGTCGAGTGCATCGGCAAGGGCAAAGCCCGCGCGCCTTACGAGTTCGGCTGCAAGGTCAGTATCGCCACCCCCGTGACGTCCCCGAAGGGTGGACAGTTCGTGCTCCATGCCAAGGCGCTGCACGGCAATCCCTTCGACGGCCACACGCTCGGCCCCGTGGTCGCCGACATGGAGAAGTTCACCGGCGTGGAGGCTCGCCGCATCCATGTCGACAAAGGGTACCGCGGCCACAACCACCCGCACCGGCTCAGGGTCTGGATCTCAGGTCAGGTTCGCCGCGTCACGGCTTCCATCCGGCGCGAGATGAAGCGTCGTGCGGCTGTCGAGCCCGTCATCGGTCACGTCAAGGCCGAGCACCGCATGGACCGCAACTATCTCAAAGGCCGCGTCGGCGACCGTATCAACGCCGTCCTCGCAGCGGCCGGCTACAACTTCGGCCTGCTCCTGCGATGGCTCGCAGAACTCTTGCGGGCCATCATCCGGGCCTTCGCCGAAACTGTCCCGGCTCAAAACATCGCTTAAATCAGCGCTCGTCGGCGTTCTTCACGGCGGACTTGTTTCGATCATTCGTCCGCAAGCAGCGTTGATGCATCGAAACCGTGCTCGGATCCGTGGCTTAGTAGGGTGTGCGGTCGAGATGAGCGTCGAATGCCGCAGCGACAGCGCGCACGACAAAACGGTGCTCGTGCTTGACGCGGATGAAGCCGTTCTGGATCTCCACTATGCCGTCCTCGGAGAGCATTTCCAAGCGGTCGGCTGAATCGAGAAACCCAATCGGATCAACTCCATGGGCAGCACAGAGTGCCGGCACGTCGGCCTCCAGATCGCACATCAGGCGCTCGATAATCGCAGCCCGCAGCCGATCTTCCTCAGTGAGACAGCAGCCCTTCGATGTTGCCAGACGGCCAGCTCTGATATGCCGGCTATAAGTAGCGGTTTCGGCCGCGTTCTGGACGTACCCGTCACCGAGACGGCCGATGGCTGACGGACCAAGGCCGATCACGGTCTTGCAGGTATCTGCCGAATAACCCAGCGAGTTGCGGCGTAGCCGTCCAGCTTCTTGTGCCAGCGTGAGTTCGTCGTCCGGCAAGGCGAAATGGTCGAGCCCGATTTGGCGGTAGCCGGCAGACACCAGCGTGTTCGCCATGGCCGCAGCTTGCTCGACGCGGGCAACATTGTCCGGCAGTGCCGTCTCATCGATCTGGCGCTGACGTTTCATATAGGAGGGCACATGGGCATAACCGAAGACCGCAAGCCGGTCGGGTCGCATGGCCGCGGCCGTCCTTGCCGAGTTCACACAGGACTGCACCGTCTGGTGCGGCAGTCCAAAAAGCAGGTCAAAGTTGATGCGGCTTATTCCCTGCTGGCGAAGACTTTCGACAGCAGAAGCCGTCTGCGTTTCGCTCTGAATGCGGTTGACCGCCCTTTGAACCTTGGTGTCGAAGCTTTGCACACCAATGCTCGCGCGGCTGACCCCGGCTGCCGGTAAGCTTTGCGCCATCTCGGTCGTGAGCGCGCGCGGGTCGATCTCGATGGCGACGCTAGCGGACGTGCTGAAGGCAAAATAGCGGCGTAATAGCTCCATCAGAGCTAGGAAATCGACCGCCGCAATGCTGGTTGGCGTTCCGCCGCCGAAATGCACGTCGTTGACGGGCAAGGCGCGCGGCAGTCGCTCCGCAACCAAACGAATCTCTTCCCGCAGCGACGTCAAGTAATTGCGAATCGGCCGTTCGCTGCGCGTGAGGCTTGTAGGAAACCCGCAGTACCAGCAGATCGACCGGCAGAACGGAACGTGGATATAGAGCGATACGGGTTCGTCGGGCGGCAGCCGGTTCAACCAAGTCTGACAGGTCCTGGCGCCGATTGTCGTGGAGAAATCCGGTACAGTTGGGTAGATGGTGTACCAAGGCAGGCGAGCATCGCAATATTTGTTCAGGAGTGCGGTCTGCAAGGCTTGGCTTCCCATGCTTATACAGCCGCGAAGCTGGCCGATGCGCCCTCCTGTGTCTTTGAGTTATGTCAACTGGTCCGAACTAAGTCGAAATCGGAATTCCGTTCTCGATATCACGGCCTAGGGACTGACGTGGCGAGAGGTATCCAGGGCCGAAGGCTGCGCTGCGAGCGTGGATGTGATCCACCATCTCGACCCATCACCGCGAGGCAAGCGACATCCCGCGCAGGTCCGGGTGGAGCGGCTTCTCATCGCTCACCTTCCTTCGCTATAGGCGGCAGCTCTCGGATAGATGCCATGAGCAGGACGTGTCCGTTGGAGATACCATGGATAAGAAGTTGCTCATTAGATGAGGCGCGACAAGCGCGAGATCATACAACCTGACGCTACGTGAGATTCAAGGCTCTTGGAGCCACGCAGAAAGCATTTTAGACGCCACGCCCAAAAAAATGGACAGGCCTCATTTCCGCCACGCTGCTTGTCTCATTGCCGCAAGCATCGTCACGGATGTACTGATGATGTTGGGGCGGACCCGGCGCACTTCCAACCCCGGCAAAGTGCGTCGGGGCGCCTTGGCTCGGCGACGTCCCATCGCCAATACAGGCAGCTCACCAATTCACAACCAAGTGTCAGGTTTTGCTAATCCCGGATCCGAGTCCGACCAACTTCTCACGCGATCGCTATCTGACGATGCGTTTCTGTCCGCCTAGCGCTTTATGTCGCTTGCTTTTGCGCTTGCTTTTACAGTTATCAATCTTCGTAAGATTATCCAGTTCAGGTCTTCATTGGTCGCGCTTCAGCTGCGCGATCATGCGCAAACCAATTGGATACCGGCAACGAATAGAACCGCCACGAGAATGAACCTGGCAGTTGTCTGGCTCATCCATTTCAGGCCGATCATCGTGCCTGCGACGGCACCCCCCAGCGCGGCGACTGCGTAAAGCCAGAAATACGAAGACGGAAATTGACCAGCGAGAAGAGCTCCAACGAAGCCGATTGTGGAATTAGCCAGAATAAATGGGGGCGACAGCGCGGCGCTCTGCTTCGGCGACGCCCAATTCAGGGCGATGAGCGTCGGGGCGAGGAACACCCCGCCGCCGACGCCGGTCAGGCCGGAAACCAGGCCAATCGCCGCTCCAATGCCCACCGTTCCCCAGATCGGATTTTCGCAAATGCGATCGGCGGCGCCTCCACGCCGCACGATCATCACGGCTCCTGCCAGTAGAATGACGACCCCGGTCAGCGTCTTATAAATGTCTTCTCCGAGCACCATAAGGCCACCGGCAAACGCCGCCGGCATCGATGAGAGCAGAAGCGGACGCAGCATTATCCAGTCGACGACTTTGTTGCGGTTGAAGACCCATGTAGCGTAAGTCGCGACAACAATGTTGAGACCAAGCGCCGTCGGGCGCATCTCTGTCGATGGCAGAGCAGCAAAAGCCATTAGCGCCAGAAATGCAGTACCACCCGCCTGGCCAACGGTCGTATAGAGCAGTGAGATGATCGCCAGGACCAGAGAAAACATACTTCACCGGTTTTGGCGACGCGCTTCGCCTTGGTTGCGAACCGCATCAAGGATGCCCTCCCGAGGCGAGGTGCAATTGTCTTTCCCGCGGGGTTGTTGCTTTGAATTCCGAGTTTAGTCAGAATGCGCTGCCGGACCGATCCTCAACCCAAATTGCATGACGATTGCCATGTGTCGATCGTCTCCATCAATTGTCAAGTTGGGTAGTTGACTGGACTGCCCAAGACTCTTGCAGGTGGATGGACAACGCATGTCGGGTAGGCAGTACTCCCGACCTCGCCTGACGTCCACGGGCATTCCGAGCCGTTACACATGCAAGGTCGGTTGCCGGTGATCGGACCCGTGTTTGTCGTCGATCTCTGATCGGCCAGCCTCCGTGCTTTCAGGCCAGAAGTTCGCTGCGCTTGGGATATCGACGCGTTGGAGGGGCTGCCGTCGCGAAAACGGCATTCTTTTTTTGATCTGGATCAATTGGTGCCGCGGCTCGCGCAAATGGTGCTGTCGCGTTTCCTTCCGATGTCACGATTGCTTCAATACGCCATGTACTGGAACCGCCCGTTTGCCAAGCCCTTGCTTCCACGAATGATTGTGCAAACACAAAAACTGGTATGACACTTGCTGGTCCGATCCCAAGTCCTCTCCCTTCTGGAGATGCACATGCAACGTGTCCTCTGCGTCAAGGAGCTCTCGCGACATCGCGTGTCTCTCGTTGCATCGTTGGCGCCACTTCTATTCGCCCCTTCGATTTATTCGCGCCGGACCTGCACGCCCCTCAGAGACCACGCATTAATGCTAGGTCGTTACCTCTTGGGGTTTCTGCTGCATGTTGCTTATCGATCGCGTCCTCGACGCCGCGGAGGGGCCCAGGATCGGCCAAGGGCTGGCGATGCGAATTCGCAAGAGGGGGAGGAAAAATGACGCCACTATCACCTTCGCCGGCAAGCAGAGCATCGACGGTGACACCACGCAGTGGGGAGCCGGCGCCCGCCAGCGGGTCGGCGTACCCTAGCTCACCTCGTTCGGGAAGCTCAGTGCCTATAGTCTGCTCGTGCTCGACCTTGACATGCAGCGAAGCTTCATTCGCACCGGACCTGGGTTTCGCACGAGCCAATCTGACCTATGCTGACGCCGCAACCGGTCGTGCTGTTTGGTTCGTATCGCCGGCTGAACCGTTAGGACAGTCGGATTTCCTCAAATCCGCGCGCTCCGCATGTGCGTCAGAGATCGAGAGCGCGGACCAATCAAGGTGGCCGGCCCAGCGGCGATTCCTAGATTACCAGCGCGTCACAGGGGAGCCGGTTAGATCACATTGGATGGGCATCGGCGCTACGGTTGCGTCGCGTTGTTCGGCTTAAGACACAGGATAGCAGCGGCGCCTCGGTTGTTTGACGAAGACGATCACGCCGCCGCAGTGGCCGGCAGAGCCCCGAATTCGGAAATGGCGTCTGGCAGCATGCGGGCGCTCCAGACTTCTCGTAGAGCAAACCCGGGAGGTTCAGGCCGTGGAATCCAACTTGGCTCCGCCTGAAACAAGCGCAATCGAACGCAGCGACACCGACCATGATCGGCGTCCTCAGCCGCCGATCATGGATCGTTTTAGCTTCACTGAATGCGCAAAACAGACGCATTCGCTCAGAGCGCTGTTCGAGCTCCTCGTAAACTGCGCCACCGAAGAGGGGTTCGGTGAGGTTGCTTATGGCGCCCTCAACTTCGTTGAGCCACTTCGCCTGGCGGAATATCCACCCCCAACCGTGGCCGTGAAGTGGCCACCAGATTGGTGCGAGCGATACTTCAAACACAAGTATCACACCATCGATCCGGTGGTTCGGCGGACGCCGATGCTGTTGCGGCCGTTTTTGTGGGATCAACTCGCGAACCACTATGAACTTCAGCCAGACGAGAGACGCGTACTGGACGAGGCCAGGGAGGCCGGCTTGAAGCATGGTATGAGCGTGCCGTTGTTTGGGCCGCTGGGCCGTGTATCGGTGGTGTCGTTTGCATCTCCATCCGACGATGTTGATCCTCAGGACCGCATCGGCCATCTCAACGCATTGGCTTCGCTCTTTCATACCGCCCATGGCGAGATCGCACGTCCTTGCAATAATGGCGGAGAGAAGAAAGTGACCCTGTCGCAGCGGGAGATCACTTGCATGCGGTGGGTGGCGGAGGGAAAATCGTCATGGGAAATTGGGGTGATCTTGGAAATCAGCTTGAATACCGTCAATTTTCATATCAAAAACGCGATGCGAAAGTTGGGTGCGACCACCCGGATCCAGGCAGTCGCTATTGCGATTCGCCTCAATGTTTTTTGAATTGCTCACTCGAATTGGAGCTGGCGCCAACGGTTAATTGTTGCTCGCGCTTCCGTTGAGGCAAGCGATTGCAACCCCTCGTCGCGTCGGATCGGAGCTCCTCAACGAGTGTTGGAGCACGGCGATGCGTTTTATCCAGCCTATGAGCCAGCTGGGACGACTGGTGTTTGGAAAAGGCCGGCAGGGGGTGCTTGTTGGTCAAAGGAACTTGAAGAAAGAACCCCGACCGACGGTCGGGGATCTCGATTCGACGCCGCTGGCGTGGATATCACTATCTGCCAAACGCCGGGCTGAACTTGTAATTGAGCCGTGCCGAGATGAGATCGACGTCCTGGTGGACGCGATCGCCGCCGGATGTTGGGAAGAGCACGCTGCTGCCCTGCATGAACAAATGGTCATACTCAACGCCAGCCGACCAACTCGGCGTGAGGCTGACTTCGACCCCTGCGCCCAGCGCACCACCCCAACGCACATCGTCGTTCCTGGAAATCCCGGCTCCGGTAGTCACTGAATTGATGTGATAGGTGTTGCTGGTCACCGCAGCACCGCCCTTAGCGTACAACAGAACGGCATTGAACGCGTAACCGATGTGACCGGTTAGCAAGCCGAACGCATCCGTCTTGGTGCCAATGACGTCTGCCGGGAAGGCGGTGCTGACATTGGAGCCGTTGAAATCGGCCCAGTTGCCCTGACCTTCGATGCCATAGACTGTATTGAAGATCTGCCAACGATAGCCAATCTGACCACCGACGGTGGCTCCAGCCGAATTATGGCAGCCCTCGGGAGTGACGCCATTGAAATCCCAGCAATTATGGCTCGATCCCCAGCCCCCATTGATACCGATATAGTAGCCGGTCCAGTCGGTAACTGGGGGGGCAACCGGCAGCGGAGGCGCTTTGACGTTGAGGGGCTGCCCGGCGAAGTCCGCGCCAAATGCGGGAGCGGCCGCACCGAGTGCGCCGATGCATGCAGTCAGAATCAGCAAATTCTTCATTCGAGTGTTGTTCCTTTCGATGCCCCCCGGCGCTGTGCGTCTTAACAACATCGCCGCGAATTGCTGTAACTGCAGCACAACATTGTTTTGCAAGAAACGGGTCGAATCGAACGCTGCGTCAGATTGTTGGGCGCGCATTCATCGCCATGCACAGCCCGACCAAGATGCTCTTAGCCGATAGGCACGCACCATGAGCGAAGGTCAATACCGCCGATAGTAACTCTTGCACGCTTCTCAACGGTCTCTGTGCGCCCGCGGAGGAGCCAAAAAGGTCGATGCGGCTTGCCTGCTTCTAGTAGCTAATTTGCTTCGCGCTTGCGGATGCGGCAGCGCCTAACGAGGCATTACGCTGAAGTTGTCCAAGCGCGTCCCGAGTTTAGGGCATGAGTAGAATCTTCGTATGCACAGTGTCACGTTAAGGGGTAACGAGCTTATCCTGCCTCGTCGTCGCTTACTCTGACCCTTAGCTGACTTGCCCAGCGCTTGGCGCTTTGTACCCGCTGCATTAGTTCAGAAGCGGTTCGGGCAAAATAGTGGTGGAAAAATAATGCGACAACCATGTATCGAGAATGCTAATCTGCGACTTAAGATTGCGGAGAGCAGTGACATAGCTGATCGTTATTGCCGCGGAAGTGTGAGTAATCTTGCTGCCTTGGTCGAGGCTGTCAATTCTGCGCGTAATTTTCGTATCGCCTCGTTCGCCAGATGCAAGGTATTCCGTTCGCCGTTCCTTATCGAAGATTCCAGGGAAGCTCGCAATCGGCTATGAAGTACTGTCTTGTGATTATGTGCCAGCAGCGGATCCTTCTCGACAAAGCGCCACGCCTTGTCAAACGCGGCGCTCACGAGAATTTCGGGCGCCTGCATCTGCTCGGATGAGATCTGATCCATCTCAAACTCCAATCGATATCTTGAATACGAAGAGGTCGCGTTGTCGAAGCATCGAGTGCCGGTGGCCTATCAAGCAAGCAAGAGATCGGGTCCGTAGGCGCGCTCACGCATCGAGCCACTGTCGACGCTACGATCAGATTTATACAGACGCTTATTGAAGCGCGGATGACCGAACGTCGTAGTATCAAATTCAGTTCAATGATTCTGTATCACTCGAAGGCGGGCGTGCGTTATCGCGCGCTTTCATGCCGAATTGCCCAAATTGCTTGCGGTCGGTGGTGGTGGCTAATCCAAGAAACTAGAAGAGCGGGCCAGATTGGGTCGGCGCGACGGTGCTAGCGGACGAGCTGACCTTTCACCACATTCGTAACCTCGAAATACGAAGCGTTTGAACCCCAGTATTGACCGTTTTGTACGATTCACCGCCTAAGCGCGTGACGCAGTCTGGACAGTGTTTGTCGGCGTTCTAACATGATCGACGGCGCGCCCGTCTTTCTGTTGTTTGACCCGTTCGCATGGCCGCGTGGTGTGACGTTTTGCGTCAAGTGGGAGTGCAGTAGAGAAGGCGGTGACGAGATGCGGGGTAATTGCGATGATCTGGTTGGTGTTGTCCTGCAAGGAGCCGTGGAATGTAGTGCGTTGCGGGATGTAAGAGGTGCTGCCGCAACACAAGCGCCGAACCATTGAGGAAAACGTACCGAACGAGACAACCATGCCTCTGCGTCGCCACATACGTTGCTTCGCATTCATTCGCTTAGCTGCGGAATATAAGTCATTATAGATACGATGTACTTGATACAAGAAAGTCCAGCTGAGATGAGAGTCGATGATGACCTCCCCGGCGCGATGGCGTCCTTTCAAACCCCGCTGTGATGCCGGAGGTTGCAATATGACAGGGCAACGGAAGCGGCTCGCTCGCGAGACATAAGCCCATTGAATCTTGAGCCTTGCTGCGGTGCTGGGCGCGCAAAACCGCAGCGCGGCGTAAGCCCAGCTATGAATGGCGTTTCATCGCGTCCTCAACGGCCGGAGTACACCGAATCGAACGTCACTCCGCTGCACGCGACAGAATCAGTTTGGCGATCTTAATTCGGTTGGCAGGCGTACGCAGAGCCTCAGGTAAAGCTGCCACTGTTTGATCGAAAAGCCGGCCCAAGGCCTGAAGGTCTTCTGGATGATAGATGCCGCGGTCCGCCGACATTCGCGCTGTTTGCCCGTCGCTAGTGTAGCCGTTGGTCCTCGCATCGCCGAGCTGACCGAGCGCAAGCTCCGCATTTATCATTTCGTTTGTGAGTGCGTTAAGCAGCCGGACCGCTTCGAGTTCGTTGCCTTCTTCACCGATGAGGGCGGCAACGATGCCCAGTTGCAGGTCGATGCGGTGCTTCAGGTCCTGTATACGCGAATTGGAAGGATCGAGTTCCACGGTGTTTCTCCAGAGTAATTAAGAGCAGGCCTAGGCTAAGTAAAGAGGTGCGTCGTTTGTCGCGTTCGCGGGGCTGCAGGCGCGTGACGAGAACGAATTGCCGCTGCAGAAGGCTGTGCACACGCGCAGTCAGTCGCGAACAGCGCATAGAATGAGATGACCGCGGTGCAAGTTTGCAGAAAGCAGGTGAAGGCGGCCAGCGCCGAGTAGCGCTGAGGGTGTGAGCGAGTGAGAATCGCCGACCACGATGATGTGGGGGTCCGGTTCGCCTTGGCCGAGGGCCCAGTTCGCTTGTCAGAGGCCTAGCCGGCGCACGCATGGACCCCAGCCGATAAGAGTGCGTGAGAGCCAATCTCCTGGAACGCCTTTAGCATGACGACAATTAGGTCGGCGACTACGCGGTAGATGGCGCGTGGGACGTTGCGATGCGCCATCCGACTATGGGTGCGCAGCACGTGCCGCGATTTGCAGGATGGGGTAGTCTCATTGGTGATGCAGGCACGCGCGGCTGGAGATGCCCGGCGACGACGCTCAAAGCAAACTGGGTTCATTGTCACACGTGGTTCGTGAAGGGCTGCTTTCCGAAAATCGGCGATTGACTATGGGGTATTTGGTTAAGAACGGTAAAATCGAAAGTTTTGATGGGATGCATCCAGCTCGCGGATAGCGCGCGCGATCGGGGGATCCGCTCTGGAAGACGCATGAGGCCAGCAGCATATGAACAACGTTGGCTTGACATGCCGCCGCTCTCCAAATCAGTTCACGTCACCGCCGACGACGTCGGCCGAGAGGCCTGCACGATGGTCATCGGGGCGAGTCAGTCCTCATCGGTCTTTGGACCTCCTGCTGAATAAGGCAGGAGGTCCTAGATAAGCGACTTCGGGACATCCAATCATAGATGGAGGTCGCGACGCGCTGCCTCTCTGAGGTGCCAAAATCGGATAGTCATTGTCTGGCGATGATCTCGGATCTGATTGTGGTTGCGGTGTATAGAGAAGTTTCCAGCGGGAGGTTCCCGAATGCAAGCTGGCAAAGTAGGTAGTTGGCGCCCGCTTCCTCCATCTGGTTAAGAAGGAGCTGTCGGGCGGAAGCTGGTGTTCCGACGACGCACAATTCGTTCTCGAGCGCTGCATCGAAGGTCAGCGGCAGGGTAGGTGGTGTCGGAATGGCGTTCAGCTCGTATACGAATCTAAAGCTCTCGAGCCATCGCTGATAAGCGGTTTCCGCTGCTGCATGGGCGTCTCGGTCAGACTGCGCAATCACGACCATGCGGAGCAGACCAAGAAACGGCTCCCGATCGTCCGCGTCCGTCATGCCCGCCCGATGCGAGCGGAACGCATTCGTAATGTTTCGGACAGCTGAGGAGCGGCCTTGGCACGCCAGATTGGCGCCATTTTCAGCGGCCCATTCCGCCGACTCGGTCCGGCTGCTCGTGATCCAGGTCGGCGGACATGGATGCTGATGAGGCTTCATGGTCAAAGGTATCTCGCTCAGCTCAAAAAATCGTCCGTGATAGGATAGCGTATGCCCCTTAAGCGCGGCATTTAGGATTTCGCTGGCTTCCTCATAACGCTCTGGCGCCGCGTCCGCGCTGACGCCGAAATAGCCCCATTCGGTCGGCAGGGAGCCACGTCCGATACCGAGCTCGAGCCTGCCGCCGCTCAATTGGTCAAGCATGCAGATCTCTTCGAACGCGCGCAAAGGATGATAGAGGTTGAGCAACAGGACCAGCGGACCAACGCGCAGTCTCTGGGTACGCTGCGCGACGCTCGATAAAAACAGATTCGGCGACGGCCCTCTGCCATGTGGTGTGCAGTGATGCTCGGCTAGGTGATAAGCGTAAAATCCCAGAGAATCACACACTTCCGCCAACTTGAGGCGATCTTCGTATTGTCGCGCGACATCGCGACCGTCGTCGTCCAAATGGTCGAAAATGCCGCACGTTAGTCTTGGAGGAGGGCTGTTTTTCACTTGATCATCTCCGTTTGTGGAACAGAAGTCCCGGTTGCCCGATGTCGTCTGTCTCAAAGACGGCTCGTTCGCTATTTGACCGCTTTTGACTTCTCTCGTTGGGTGCAGGCACCGAGCTTGCACGATGCGATTGGGTCATGAGAATCTGCAAATGGCGGTCTGATCACTACTTTGACAGGAGCTCGCGAAGGGCCGTCACACCGAGCATGTGCTCCACCAGAAGCATCTTTAGCTTCACGTTCTCCTCTTCCAGGGCCCTCAATCGCTTGGCCGCAGGAACGTCCATGCCGCCAAACTTGGCTTTCCAATTGTAGATTGCCGCCTCAGAGATCCTGTGCCTACGAGCTAGATCGGCCGCTTTCGCGCCGGCCTCATGCTCCCTCAATATCGCGATAATGTGCTCTTCCGTGAATCTCGGTCGCTTCATCTGTCCGCCCTTCTTGGGGGAGGACTTGCACTCCGGCCAGAGCAAATTGCCAATAGGAGGTCAGCTGCCGCGCGCCAGCACGACGCTTGGGTCGGAGGGTACTCCAGAAGGGTCAAGTTCAGCGAAGTCGGCTGCAACTTCCTGCCTTTCAGGCCCGACAGGCCGAAGGTTGTTCGCGAAGGCATAACGGCGCCCAAAGATGCGCACGCCGATGGCATGGCCGATCACATTGATGTCGAGAATGTTCTGGCTCGTGTGTAGCCAGCCCATTGGCATGTCGCGGCGGCCGGCCTGACGGCGGTTCGCTCCAAGGTGGAGCTTTTCCTCGCATGTCGGCATTGCCGTGCCAGGACGGTAACGAGCCTTCCAGTAAGGCGGCGGACAGCGGGAATGGGGGCCCATTGATGGCAACGCAAGTCACGAGGAGAGCTGTTCGGTCGGAACGCCAATTGGCCGTCTTGCCGTGTGCTGTTCGCAGGACCTCGCACGGGGCGCGCCTGCTCATAGAGTGCAGCGCGCATGTGCATCTGTCGGTATGCCGGCTCGATGACGCAAATTGCTGATGCAAATTGAGTTCCATGGCTACGTTGTGGGAAGAAACCACCGGCACTTCGTGATGTCGCCGAGCCGTTGCAGACGGCATAGAGGCCTACTTGAGGAGGAGCCGGTGAACCAAAAAGAGCGACCATCGGTCTGATCAAGACATGCCTGCCAAGGTGGTCGTGCGATACTGAGGGTTTGCACAAGCACTACTTGTTTATCATCGGACGCAACTCATCCCCCAGTGGATCGACGTCAGGCAGCTCTGCCAGCGCTGCAGCGAACGCCAAAAATGCTCCGAAAACCGCGAGTATAAGAGTGCACGCCAGTAGGGCCGCACCAAGGTCGTGAGGGCGTTTCATTCTCTGTATCACTGGCTGAATTGTGGGAGGTTGCTCGTCGTCCCCGATCAGTTCTGCTTGACGGCTTCAACATGCCCGTCACGCCAGCGGTAAACGAGAAATCCAGGAGCCGCGTTGTCTCCTTTAAAATCAAACAGTATTGGGCCTATCACGGTATCGATCGGCCACGAACGAAGTGCGCTGGCCACTCGTCGAGCATCGAAAGAGCTGGCCCGCTTTACCGCCTCTGCCCATGCTTGGACTGCTGCATAGGCGTAAAGCGTGTATCCTTCGGCAGACAGATTGGCAGCGCTGAGTCTGGCCACGATGCCGGCCGCTTTGGCATTCTTGACGGGGTCGGCCATGAAGGTGAACAATGTGCCATTTCCTGCACTGCTGGTAATGGCCCAGAATTCAGAGGTCATCAGTGGATCGTTTGCCATGACGATGAGGCCGGCACCTGCTTCTGACGCCTGGCGTACGATCAGTCCAATTTCGGTATGATAGCCGCCGATATAGGCGACCCGCACGCCGTCCTTCTTCATTCTTGAGACCAGTGCTGCGTAATCCTTTTCACCGGCTATGTAGCTTTTTCGAATGACGTGCTCGCCGGATTTCTGCAGCTGTGCCGCAACCACGTCGGCAATGCCCTTACCCGCCGTGCTCTTGTCGTCGAGCACTGCGATCGTCTCGTTATGGTGATTTGCGTGAATGTACTCAGCTGCAACGAGACCCTGTTGGTCGTCACGGCCGCAAATCCGAAACACCGTCTTAAGGCCACGTTCTGTCAGTTGAGGACTTGTCGAGCCAGGTGACATTTGAATGATGCCTGCTTCATCGTAGACGTCAGAGGCCGGAATCGACGAAGAAGAACAAAAGTGACCAACGACTAGCCGGACGCGCTCGGTTGTGAGTTTATTCGCAACTGCGACGGCTTGCTTGGGGTCGCAAGCGTCATCGACGACGGTCAATATCAGCTTGGTATCGGGAAGTATGCCCGACGCGTTCAAAGCCTCGACGGCGGCCGCCGCTCCATTGCGCATTTGTGCGCCAAACGCCGCGCTGCTTCCGCTCATAGGACCAGCTACGGCAATATTGACGTCGGAGGCGCGCGTAGTCGAGCCGACGGCGCAGAAGAGCAGTGCTGCACTGGCAGCTAAAACGTAACGCCGACCCAACATTGTAGGGCTCCAATGCTCACCTGAAGTGAACCGCCAGCGCCGGCGGCTCGATTTGCTTCCAAGCCTGATGTGGTCGCTTCTGCCAAGCGAAGTCGTGCGCGTCAGCTTGGCTACGCCGCGACCATGATAGAGCCTACAATTTGACGTTACGTGCGGTTCAAGTCCCTTTGTGAGAAACTAATAAACCGTGGTCTCGGCGGAATGATCAGCGAGATCCTGCGCATCCCTGCGCCCAGGCCGTCAGTACGGCTGATCCTCCAGCCCCGCAAGGGCGAGGTCGAGATACTGCATAAGAGTAGGATCCCAACCGGCCAGACTGCGAGGGGCACTCAACCGCGCAAGGACCTTCAGGATCGTTGAAACGCGCGAATCGGCTCCGGCGATTTCGCTGATCAGCAGCCGCGCTGCAACCGCCACAGCTTTCGCTCGCTCACCGCAAGGGTGTTCGCCCCGATCCATGCAATCACGCAGTTCGTCGCGGATTCGCCTCCACCGCTCCTCGCGCTCTATAGCCAATTTGCACGTACATCGGGACGTCTGACTACGCGTCTGGACCTTAGACATCGCATCCAAGGTTGCAGGCAGCTCATCTACACTTACCTGGATCTCACTGCCTGTCGTCATGTCGCGTAAACGATCTCGCAACAGGGTCGCTCGAGCGACTTGAAGTTCGATCCGCTCCAAATGTTTGCGCAGCAGGTCAATGAGTGAGGTAGTGCCCTCCATTGCCTTACGTATCTCGTGAAGGGAGAAGCCAAGCTCACGTAACGCGCGAATCTGATGAACTCGTTGGACGCTTTCACGATCGTACATCCGGTGACCGCCGTCTGTGCGCTCCGATGCGGCCAAGAGCCCGGTATGTTCATAATGATGCAGCGTGCGTACCGTCACTCCGGTCGCCTCTGCAAGTTCGCCAATGCGCCATCGACGCCTTCGTGGTGTAGCTTTGCTCATGTTGTTCAATTTCAAAGCCTACAACCTGACGTCACGTATGATTCAAGCTATTTCAAAGCTCTAGCTGGATCGTCTTCCATTCCAGCGTAAGAGATGGTGACTATCCTCAGAATGGTTGGCGATCAACCCTTAGGTGAAATGATGATCAACAAGTTCATCAGGCATGCCAGCCTGGACGCGCCGCTCTCTGTACTATCCAAGATGAGTTTGGCGACTGCGGTCCGATTTTCAGGCGTTCGCATCGACGGCGGTAACGCATTGATTGCGCCATCAAACAGGCTTCCTAAGACAGATAGTTCTTCCGGATCGAATACGCCGCTGTACTGTTCCAACGGTCGGCTCCTTGTTTGTCATTGCGCCAAGGCGGCGCACGTCGTCAAGACGTTTGGCCGCGATAGGGCCAAAAGAAGTCAGATCAGCGGCGCGGAGCGAGGAAGATGCATGGCGCCTTAAGGTGATGCGACAAGGCAACACAGGCGCGCGGTGTCTTGCAAAATAGCACGAGCGATTCCCGTCATCTGTACAATCGCTCGGCGGGCTGGCCGCGCGTCATGTGCGGCTCGGCGGAGGAATCGACTCCGCGCATTCGGAGCACGACTGGTTCTGAGCGCGGATGGCGCGAGCCCCGAGTTGATCTTGCTCATGCCGCTACGTGAGGCCGCGCTCAAGGGCGGGGCCTGGCCCGCGCGATGTATCGAGCGCTTGGTGCGGCGCTTCTGACGTGTGGCCCCTCTGAAACAACTCAATAGGTGACTTGAACTGCCACCTGACGTCGGGCGGCATGCCAATTTGCAAATCCCGCGGCAACGTCATGATAGCCGTCGGCAGCGAAGACGCTGGACGTGAGTTAGAGCAGGAGAAGTCTAAAGTGTGGCTGTAGAGACATGCAGCGGGATATAGGAGGCGTGCACGTCCTTGAGAGGAGTCACGATAGTCGCGAGGCAACGCTCGTCAGGCGTCCTTCAGTGTCCGCTTGCTCCGAAGCGTAGCTCATGGAGCAATCATCACTCGTAGAGGTCATGCGAGCCGCCTCCTGCAACAATATCTCTCGCATCCAGATGCTTTCCGGATCGCTGTTCTGAAGGACAGGCCATTGGACCGCTTCGGTAAATGTTGGGAACGGCCGCGGAAGCTCGGCGATCCGAAGGGGCATCGTTGTTTCGAAATGCTTAACGAGCCTTAAAGGCATGGTTCCTATCCGGCTCGTGCCCATCAGCATGGGCGGGATCATGCCGTAGCTGTGCACGAGGATGTCGATGCGTCGGTTCAGGCCGCGATCAAGTAGAAACGACTCCTCGATGGGAGGCATGCGCGCAACTCCGAGCTTAACCGCAACATGGCCCATCGTCATGTATCGATCAAATGTAAGCCGTCGCCGTAGCTCGCCGTTCGTGCCGCAGCCTACACACACGAGCCTTTCCTCGAACAGGGCTATCCGCGGGTGCGCGCTGGACATGAATGGTTCCGGGAGGATAATGAAATCAAGCTCGCCGCGCCGGAGAAGTTCATCGTGCTCATCGGCGAGCGCTACCAGTTCGAAGCTGACGGCAGGAGCTTCGCGCGCGACACGCTCGGCGACATGTCGGAAGAATACGATCGTTATAAAATCGCAAAGGCCGATCCTGAACCGCCGATTCGATTGCGCCGGGTCGAATGCGTCGCGCGCGATAATGGAGAGCTCGATGTGCATCAGAGCCTCACGAACGGGTGCCGCCAGCCCCTCCGCGCGTGACGTCGGGACAAGTTTCCGGCCTCTCATCGCAAACAGCTCATCACGGAAATAGGAACGCAGCCGGGCAACGGCTGCGCTCATGGCCGGCTGACTGAGGTTAATCTTGCGTGCAGCTGCGGTAAGGCTGCGCTCAGTCATTAGGGCGTCAAGGGCGACGAGAAGATTCAGATCAAGGCCGTTGAAACGCATATCTCATTATCCGACGCGCTCGTCTTTTACAGTGCATACCATGAGCGACAACGGCTGCATCTGAAGCGGTGTCATTGGCTCGCGCGAATCAACTCAGTTCCTCTCGTGCGATTGCGAAGAAGCTCGCGGAGCATCGCAGAATGGCACGCAGTGCGCTCGGGGACGACGACCTGCGGCTCGAGCCGTCGGGAGCGCCAACCTGATCGATCTCGTCGATTCCCGGCACTCTCGCAACTCGACTTAGTCGAGCCGCCATTGGCAAACCAGCCTTAGTGCCTATCCTGCCATAGCCAGGAGTTCACGCGATGTGACCCGTTGACGTCCGCCTGCGCAGCATTGGTCAGGAGGCAAATTACAACCTGACGCAGTGTCAGGTTCAAGCGATTTAATTCGCTTCGCCAAATACCATCGTACTCGAAAGCTCGCGTCCTTCCGCGATGGCGTCGGACCTCGCGTGCAGTACAGGCGCACTACACGGTTTGCGGGATCGTTAGGCGCACGGGCCGGCAATCGTTCACAATCCCGGGCCGGCTCGCGCGTGCGTTTTGCAGCATGGCCGTCCGGGAAGCTAAAATGACAAGGCAGACACGTCGAATGATGAGTGGGATATTTGCATCTGCCGGAGCAGCTTGTGGTGGACCTAGCAGCGCCTGCGCGTTGGTAGTTTCCGATCTGCAGATCCCATGTTGGACGCCTCCTCCAACAATATCCGCCGCATCCAAATGCTCGCCGGATCGGTATTGTGGAACGCAGGCCACTGCACGGCCTCGGTAAAAGTGGGCAGTGGGAGTGGTGGCTCGACGATCCGCAGGGGCATCCACTTTTCGAAGTGTCTGGCTAGACGTAAGGGCATTGTTCCTATGCGGCCCGTGTCGAACAATATGGGCGGAATCAGGCTAAAGCCCTGCACAACGACCTCGATGCGCCTTTTCAAGCCGTGCTCGAGCAAGAACCACTCCTCGAGGTTGGGCCTCAGCGCCCGTCCGAACTTGGCGGTGACGTGCCCCATTGAATTGTATTTCTCGAATGTAAGTGGTCGCAATAGCTGCTTGTTCGTGCGGCATCCCACGCATACGAGGGTCTCATCGAATAGCGTCGCCTTAGGATGCGCGCTCGACATGAACAATTCCGGCAAAATGAGAAAATCCACTTCGCCGCGGCGAAGCAGCTCACCGGGTTCATCGGAAAATGGCAGCAATTCGAAGCGCACCGCAGGCGCCTCCTGTGCGATACGATCAACAATTCTCCGAAAAAACACGATTGTCATGAAATCGGAGAGAATGACCCTGAAGCGTCGGCTCGACAGGGTCGGGTCGAACGCATCCCGAGAAATGATCGAGAGTTGGATGTGCAGCAGGGCCTCGCGAACCGGACCCGCAAGCGCCTCCGCGCCGGGTGTCGGGACGAGCTCGCGACCTCTCATCGTAAACAATTCATCGCGAAAGTAGCTGCGCAGCCGCGCGATCGCAGCGCTCATGGCGGGCTGGCTCAGGTTAATTTGGCGCGCCGCCGCTGTGAGGTTGCGCTCCGTCATTAGAGCATCGAGCGCAACGAGAAGGTTTAGATCAAGTCCCTTGAACCGCATGTCGTGAGTCTATCCATCGTGTGGATGTGTTCTATCGAAACAATCGATTTTACCAAACTGCGGATTGTTGGATAGCAAACATCAGTTTGGAAAATGAATTAGGTATGCCACGATGGCTATTGGTCGTACGCGGGCTCCGAGAAGAAATCCTGGACGTGCGAGGATCTGCCGAATCCGTGTGCGAAGTGGCTATCTCTGCCGCACGCGCGTTGCGCCTGTTATAGGTGCGACTCTCACGCGATGCGACGCTAGGCAGGCCTCGATAAACCTTCGTATGCGCGTTCCATCCCTTTCCATATCGGCGGTTTACCCGCGTACACTTGAGGGCGTGCTCAGCCTCACCTTAGTGTCGCGACCAAGCAGCGTGCGCAGATCGCAGATGCCGAATACTTCCGGCGACTGGCCAAATGGCGCGCCTGTCCATCGCAATACAAGGCGAGTCGAAGATGCATAAGACCGAAGTTGATCTAGTGCCCGCCGCGTGTGTCCTCGATGAGCTTTCACACACCGATGGGCAGCCCTCAGAGAGGGTAATGCCGATCGCGATCTTGGGCGCGACGGAGCTCTCCCAGGATGCAGATGGAGTCTGCACAACCCGATCGCCTCATTGGGATGTCCGGGCATATGTCGACCATGGCATTGCTGGAACGACACGTGCGAGCTGCGCCATCGTCTCGCCGCCAACGATGGCGCCACTCCGATTCAGTCAACTCTCGGGCGACCTGGCGAGAATAGTCGAGCGCGGATGCCGCATGCCAACACATTCCAGATTGATCAGCGGTTCGGCGAATAGCGAGTGTCTTACGTGACTATATCCGCTCTCATCCCTACTGGCGCAGGGAAGTCCGCCATGAATATTGCCGTGTCGCCGTCTGCGGAAGAGCCTTCCGCGCGCACTCAGGTCCAGTGGAGCCTTCGCTGGGAAAGCGAGCTGCAGCTCGCCGATCATGCCGAGCTCGCCGATTTCTTTCGTAAGAGCTATGGGCCGACTGGTGCATTCAATGCACAGCCATTCGAGGGTATTCGAAGTTGGGCCGGCGCAAGACCTGAAATGCGCGTAATCGGTTACGACGCGCACGGCGTCGCTGCTCATATTGGCTTACTGCGCCGCTTCATCAAGATTGGCGGCGTTGATCTTCTCGTGGCCGAACTGGGATTGTATGCCGTCCGTCCAGATCTTGAGGGGCTTGGAATTAGCCACTCAATGCGCGTGATGTATCCTGCGCTGCAGGAGCTTGGGGTGCCGTTCGGCTTTGGTACGGTCCGGCCCGCACTTGAGAAGCATCTGACCAGACTGGTCGGAAGGCGAGGGTTGGCAACCCTCATGCCAGGCATTCGCGTCCGCTCCACCCAGGCAGATGTCTACCCCAATTTGTCGCCGATCCGCATCGAAGACGTGCTCGTGGTGGTGTTCCCAGTTGGACGCTCAATGGGCGAGTGGCCGGCGGGAACAATTATCGATCGGAACGGGCCCGAGCTGTGAATGAACTCATCCCCCTATCTGCGGTGCGGTGCAACTACGGCGACGTTAGCGGAAGTCGTTCGGTCTACTTGACCTTCGATGATGGGCCCAATCCATTTTGCACGCCGCTCGTCCTCGATGTCCTGACGCAACATCGGGTCCCCGCGACTTTCTTCGTTATCGGCACGTACGCGGCCGACCAACCTGAACTCATTCGACGAATGATCGCCGAGGGGCACGAGGTTGCGAACCACACGATGACGCATCCCGATCTGTCCAGATGCGAAGCAGCGGAGATACATGATGAGGTGCTAACGGCGAGCAGGGCAATCCGATTGGCATGCCCACAAGCGTTGCCCCGGCACATGCGGGCACCCTACGGCATATGGACCGAAGACGTGCTTGCTACGTCGGCCAAGGCTGGCCTCGCTGCTGTGCACTGGTCGGTCGATCCGAGAGATTGGTCGCGTCCTGGGGTTGATAGCATCGTGAAGTCAGTGCTGGCGGCTGTTCGCCCGGGAGCAATTGTGCTCCTGCACGACGGATATCCGCCCGGCGAGGAGGCGTCGTGCATCGACAGTACCTCGCGTGAACAGACGGTGAGGGCGCTGGCATATCTGATTCCGGCACTGCAACTGCGCGGGTTCGAAATCCATCCGCTTCCTCAACTTCACTGAACAAAACTGGCACCCCATGGATCTGCTCGCTACAACCAGCGCTGTCGCCGTTTCGTCTTATGCGCTGCTCTCGACCATCTACAAGAGCGCGCAGGCGCTTTACGCTCAGCCGACCAATCCCTCATCGCTGCAGAACGATCTCGAGCAAGCCGGGGTGGTTCTGCCCAGCGTGGATGTAATCGTGCCCTGTTTCAATGAGGACCCAAACACACTCTCCGAATGCCTCGCGTCGATTGCAAGTCAAGACTACGCCGGAAAACTGAGAGTCATTGTGGTCGACGATGGATCCGCAAATCGCGATCTGTTGGGACCCGTACACAAAATCTATGCGAGCGATCCGAGGTTTCGCATCATCTTGATGGCCAAGAACGTCGGAAAGCGCAAGGCGCAGATTGCTGCGATACGCAGCTCTTCCGGCGATCTGGTCCTGAACGTCGACTCGGATACGATCCTTGCCGTCGACGTGGTCACGAAGCTTGTATCGAAGATGCAGGACCCCGACGTCGGCGCGGCCATGGGGCAGTTGGTAGCGAGCAATCGCAACGAGACCTGGCTGACCAAGCTGATCGATATGGAATACTGGTTGGCTTGCAACGAAGAGCGCGCGGCGCAGGCACGCTTCGGCGCCGTGATGTGCTGCTGCGGGCCGTGTGCCATGTATCGTCGCTCTGCGCTCGCCTTGCTGCTTGATCAATACGAAACGCAATTTTTTCGTGGAAAGCCAAGTGATTTCGGCGAAGATCGTCATCTAACGATCCTTATGCTCAAGGCGGGGTTTCGAACCGAGTATGTCCCCGACGCGATCGCAGCAACAGTGGTGCCGGACAGCCTTGGACCATATCTGCGACAGCAACTACGCTGGGCGCGCAGTACCTTTCGAGACACATTTCTTGCGTTGCGCTTGCTGCCCGAGTTGGATCGCTATCTGACGCTCGACGTTGTCGGACAAAATCTCGGCCCCTTGCTTCTCGCCCTCTCATCACTGGCTGCGCTCGCGCAGTTCGTCATCGGCGGGTCAGTGGCCTGGTGGACGGTGCTGACGATTGCGGCCATGACGATGGTCCGGTGCAGTGTGGCAGCGTTCCGTGCTCGCGATATGCGGTTTCTCGGCTTCTCGCTTCACACACCCATCAATATCTTTCTCTTGCTGCCGATGAAAGCCTACGCGCTTTGTACATTGAGCAATAGCGATTGGCTGTCGCGTAAAGTCATGGTGGCAAGCGACGGAGAGAATAAAGCTGTCATTCCGCATGCGGCCACCGGAATAAGCTCCGCGAGAAGTGGTGTGAGCTCTGCCGCAATTTGTAAGCCCGGGCTTTCGCACCGTGCATCGAGCGTGGCGGCGACCGAGAGTGTTTGCGGTCCCGAGCGATCGAGCGCCTACAAATAGGTTGGATGCCCCCGTGACATCGGACAAGAACTATCAGCTATTGGAGCGCGAATTGGCTGTCGATGATCCATGGCGGCTCGACAGCAATTCGTTCGAGCAGGAGCGATACGCGCAGATGCTGCGGATGTCGCGTTGCAACGGTGACGTTGTGCATGCCCTCGAGGTCGGATGTGCAGCCGGTGCGTTCACCGAAATGCTGGCGCCGCACTGCCAAAGGCTCACCGTGGTCGATGTCATGCCTCAGGCGATCGAGCGTGCGCGCCAGCGGACCAAGAGGTGGTCACATATCACATGGATAACATGCGACATTCAGCAGTTCTCGACGGCTGAGCAGTTCGATCTGATCGTCGTGGCCGAGTTCTTTACTACCTCAAGGACATCGCCGAGATGCACACAGCCATCCTCAATCTGGTCGGTATGCTTGCACCAAATGGCGCTCTGGTGTTCGGGTCCGCGCGTGATGCTCCGTGTCGACGCTGTGGGCACGCTGCCGGTGCGGAAACAGTGATTTCTCTCTTCAATGAGAACCTATCCGAGATCGAGCGTCTTCATTGCCATACTGAGTCGGTCAATGAAGACTGTTTGCTCGTGCTGTTCCGGAAGCCGATTAACTCGTCAGAACAACCAAATTACGGTCATTAGGGCCAGGGGGTCGTATGCGCATCTGTGGCATCAAGTTAACACATGATGGGGCAATCGCTGTCGTCGAGGACGGACAGCTTGTCTTTTGCACCGAACAAGAGAAGCGCGGCAACAATCCACGGTATCAATCTGTCGATAACCTCGATGCAGTCGTGCTCGCGTTGGCTGAGCATGGCCTGGATCCACGAGATATTGATCAGTTCGTCATCGACGGCTGGGATGGAGAGATCGAGTCGCAGTTCCAGGTTCTCAGTGGGGCGGTTCCAATCGCGTTGAAGGGGGCGCCATATGTCGAGCGCCATGCCGAGGGCCTTCTAGATTCAGTCGATGGCTATGGCCTGATCCTTGGCGGCAAGGTGTTTCCCTATAAGAGTTACCCGCACGTCACCGGCCACGTCGCCTCGGCATACAGCACCAGCCCGTTTGCCAGCGCCGGAAAGCCCGCGTTCTGTCTGGTATGGGATGGCTGCATCTTTCCACGTCTCTACTATGTCGAACCTCGAGGCGCCCGACTCATTGCCAGTCTGTTTCCAATGATCGGTCATTCCTATGCTGCCGCGGGCCTTCATTTTGGCCCTTACAGGCAGCCGAATCGCACCAATTGGGACTTGGGCATCGCCGGCAAGCTGATGGCTTATATTGCGCTTGGCTCTTTCGACGAAACCATCGTGGCTGTGTTTCAGGAGCTTTACGAAAAGCGCTTCGCTGCGGATACGGAGCAGGCCCGTCGCTACCGCGCCGACATCAACAATGCTGAGGCATCGCTTGCCGCTGTACACGACTTTTTTGAGGCGAGCGCGCTGCGCTTGACGGCCAAGCGAGCCGAAGACGTCCTTGCGTCGTTTCATGTGTTCCTGGAACGTCTTCTTGTCCGGGAAATTGCGATGGTTTTGCTGCGACACTCGTCGCTTCCGGGCGCGAGAAACCTATGTGTAGCCGGGGGGTGCGGGCTCAATATCAAGTGGAACAGTGCGCTTCGGGCGACGGGACTGTTCGATGAGGTCTGGGTGCCGCCGTTTCCAAATGACAGCGGCTCGGCAATTGGCGCCGCTTGCAGCGCGATGGCGGCACAAAAGGGGTTCGGGCCACTAGAATGGTCAGTCTATAGCGGTCCGGCGCTGCAGGCCAGCGAAAGTCCGTCAGAATGGGAGCCTGCACCATGCACTCTCCGCGAGCTTGCGGCCATTCTTGCTGACAACAAACCCGTAATCTTCCTATCGGGACGCGCCGAGCTTGGGCCACGGGCGTTGGGTGGCAGAAGCATTCTTGCAGCAGCGACCTTGCCGGCAATGAAAGATCACCTCAACGACATCAAGCGCCGCGAGCATTTCCGGCCAGTAGCGCCGATTTGCCTGGAGGATCGGGCGCCGGAGATCTTCAGTCCCGGGACGCCAGATCCTTATATGCTGTTCGATCACCAGACCCGGGAGGAGTGGCGCGATAAGGTCCCCGCTATCGTCCATCTGGATGGCTCCGCGCGGTTGCAGACAGTCGCCCGCAACTCTCCACACAAAATCGCCGAGCTGCTCGTCGAGTTCGAACAGCTCACCGGCATTCCGCTGCTCTGCAATACGAGTGCCAACCTCCATGGACGAGGATTCTTCCCGGACGTGGCCGCCGCCTGCCAGTGGGGGCGCGTAGAGCATGTGTGGTGCGACGGCCTGCTCTGGACCAAAACCGTCGTAAGCAAGCCAACTTCGGCTGAACGCCTTTTGTCAGCCTAAGATGAACATGTCCACCGCAGCAATCGACCTTGCCGGCGTCAGAAAATCATTTGGCGACAAAATCATCGTCGATGAGCTGTCGTTCTCGGTTGCGCGCGGAGAATGCTTTGGTCTGCTCGGGCCAAATGGAGCCGGCAAGAGCACGATTGCGCGTATGCTGCTCGGGATGATCTCGCCGGATGCGGGCAAGATTACAATCCTCAACGAGCCTGTGCCTGCGCGCGCGCGTGTAGCACGTATGCGCGTTGGCGTTGTGCCGCAGTTCGATAACCTCGAGCTCGAATTCACCGTACGCGAAAACCTGCTGGTATTTGGCCGTTATTTCGGCTTGAGTGCTCGCAAGGTTGAGACGATCGTACCCTCGTTGCTCGAGTTTGCACGGCTGGAAAGCAAGGCGAACGTCCGCGTCGCGCATCTGTCGGGCGGCATGAAGCGTCGGCTGACACTGGCGCGGGCCCTGATCAATGATCCGCATCTGCTGGTGATGGACGAGCCCACGACCGGCCTCGATCCGCACGCGCGGCACCTGATATGGGAGCGTCTGCGCGTTCTGCTTGCGCGTGGCAAGACAATCCTGCTCACCACCCACTTCATGGAAGAAGCCGAACGCCTATGCGATCGGCTTTGCGTGCTCAAGAGTGGACGCAAGATAGCCGAAGGAAAGCCGAACGCCTTGATCGACGAGCATATCGGATGCGACGTGATCGAGATCTATGGCGGTGATCCACATGAGCTCGGTGAATGGCTCAAGCCTTATACTCGGAATATCGAAGTGAGTGGAGAGACGCTGTTTTGCTATGCGCCGTATCCGGAGCAAGTACGTGTTCAACTGCGCGGCCGAGCGGGCCTTCGCATTCTGCAGCGGCCGCCGAATCTCGAAGACGTGTTCTTGCGGCTGACCGGACGCGAGATGGAGAAGTGAGGGATGGGTGAAAGCTATGCGGCGCTAATGCCCGCTAATGCGTACAACTGGATTGCAGTATGGCGTCGAAACTTCCTGGCATGGAGGAAAGTCGCGCTTGCATCGGTTCTCGGCAACCTCGCAGATCCCATAACCAACCTGTTTGGCCTTGGCTTTGGGCTCGGGCTAATCGTGGGTCGTGTTGAAGGGACCTCCTACATCTCGTTCCTGGCAGCAGGCATGGTCGCGACCAGCGCCATGACGTCCGCGACCTTTGAAACCATGTATGCAACCTTTGCTCGGATGGATGCCAAGCGTACCTGGGAAGCAATCCTGTCCACACAACTCACGCTTGGCGACGTCGTTCTGGGCGAATTGGTGTGGGCAGCCAGTAAGTCCGTTCTGGCCGGAACCGCAATCGGAATTGTCGCTGCGACGCTGGGTTATGCGTCCTGGGCGTCCATTTTGTATGCGATGCCGACGGTGGCCTTGACCGGCCTTGTCTTTGCAAGTTTGGCGATGGTCGTCATATCTCTTGCGCCGAGCTACGACTACTTCGTGTTTTACCAGACGCTAATCCTGACACCCATGGTGTTTCTGTGTGGCGCAGTCTTTCCGATGAGCCAACTGCCGAGCTCCTTTCAGCACATCGCCGGCTTGTTGCCGCTGGCGCATTCGGTCGATCTCATCCGCCCGGCGATGCTGGACCGTGCGGCCAGCGGCGGGGCTGCCTTCCATGTCGGTGCGCTCTGCATGTACGCGGTATTACCTTTCTTTGTGTCGACGGTATTGTTTCGGCGCCGTCTGCTGCGTTGACGGAATTCGCGATGCGCTGTCTTGGTTGAGGTAGCGTGAGCTGCGACAGGGGCAGTCGCAATGGCTTTATAACAAGCCGGGCGCACGGCGCCGGATCGGTCGGACGGTGCGGGAACGCCCAGCACCCAAATAGGCTGAGCCGGCTCGGCGCCGGGCCGGACTTCGCAAAGCATTGGTTGTGCTTCCTGGCCCGCGTGGCCGAGGGAGCGTGACAGTACAGACGAACTAGTTGGGGAGGGCGGTTCGCCTTCCTGTCATGACCAAATGGAGAGCGAGATGTTGTGTCTCGGAGTGAGTGGCGGTCTGGACAGAATCTATCAAAACTCGGCCGAGCTGCCCAATACATTTCTGCACGATGGCGCTGCAGTGCTCGTGCGGGATGGCCGCGTGCTTGCTGCTGTCGAAGAAGAGCGCCTCAATCGAGTCAAGCACTCCAACAAGTTGCCAAGCAACTCGATCCGATACTGCCTTTCAGCTGCAGGAGTGGAGCTTGGCGAGATCGACCGCATCGCGTTCTACGCGACTGAATCCTACTGCAATACCATGCTGGAGCGGCTATTTCTTTCTCAGGCCGTGCCGTTAGACGCCAAACTGTTGCTACGTCAGCTGCTGGCGCGGGAGTTCCGCACCGAAGTCGATGCGTCGCGCGTGTTCTTCGTAAATCACCATGAAGCGCATGCCGCGAGCGCATTTGCCATGTCTGGATTCGAGCAAAGCCTGATCTTTACGGTCGACGGTGGCGGAGACTTTCTCTCAGGTCTGCTGGCAGTAGGGTCTGGCACCGAAATTTCGCAACTCGCAAGCTTTCCAGAACATAACTCTCTGGGGCTGTTCTATCTCGAGGCGATCCGTTATCTCGGCTACGGGTTGTTCGACGAGTACAAAGTGATGGGGCTTGCCCCCTATGGGGACCCTGCGCCCTATCGCGAGCTCTTCGCGCAGTTCTATGAATTGTTGGACAATGGCGGTTATCGGGTCCATCTGGATCGAATCGGCCCGGCCTTGATCCGCAGCATCCAGGTCCGGCGAAAGGGAATGGCATTCACACAGCAGCATCGAGACGTCAGCGCTTCGCTGCAGGAAGCGCTGGAGCGGATCATCTTTCATATCCTGCGGCATCATCGCGAAGCGACGGGCATGAAGCGCTTGTGCCTGGCGGGAGGCGTAGCCCACAATTGCACGATGAACGGTAAGCTGCTCTATTCCGGCCTTTTCGACGACATCTTCGTCCAGCCCGCGGCGCATGACGCCGGTTGCGCACTCGGCGCCGCATTGATGATGTCAAACGAGCTGGGCCGGCCCGCGCCGCGCGAGCGATTGTCGGACGTCTATTGGGGACCCGATCTCGGGACCGAGCAAGCCATAGAACACGAGCTCAATGCATGGTCCAGCCACCTCGATTTTCAACGTAGTGATGACATCGCAGCGAGTGCAGCGGACTGGATGGCAAATGGCGCTGTCATCGGCTGGGTTCAGGGCCGTTCTGAGTTCGGGCCACGTGCGCTTGGCAACCGCAGCATTCTCGCCGACCCGCGGCCAGCGGAAAACAAGAACCGGATAAACGCGATGGTCAAAAAGCGCGAGGGCTATCGTCCGTTTGCGCCGTCAGTGCTGGAGGAGGATGCAAGCGAGTTCTTTGAGCTCCCAGGCGGCAAGCGGGAGTTTCCCTTCATGAACTTCGTGGTTCGTGTGCGGGCGGCCCACCATAGCGTGCTTGGTGCGGTCACGCACGTTGATGGAACTGCTCGGCTGCAAACGGTCTCGCGCAACACAAATCCTGCCTATTGGGATGTCATTAATGCATTCAAGAAGCGAACCGGCATCCCGGTTCTTCTAAACACGTCCTTTAACAACAATGCCGAGCCGATCGTCGATTCCGTTTCAGACGCCATCGTCACCTTCTTGACGACCGACCTGGACGGACTTGTAGTTAAGCCATTCCTCGTCGAGAAGCGGCCGGCAACACTGCCGGATTGGTGTACACTGGGCGTTTCATTGCCTCCGTATGCATCCCTTCATCGTATTCGCTCTTACACAGCGGAAGATCGTCAGGAAACGGTTTCCGAGATCCGTATGGGACATTCGGGGCGCGAGAGCATGCGTATCTCGCATGAGCTCTTCGACCTGTTGATGCGGATCGAGGGGGAGGCCTCGCTCGGCTGGCTTCTCGACACAACTATGTTGGACCAGCCCCGGCGCGAAGATCTCGTCAAGGAACTTCGGCTCTTGTGGGAACAGCGGGGCGTTCGGCTGCATCCGCCACGCGCCGCTTGCGTCCGCATTAAAGCGCTGGGCGAAGCATAACCGGCGATCATATGTAAGACCAAGACTGCGCCTCCATGTACAGGAGGCTAGGCCGAGGTGGAATAGGGCACCAATAGGCATCCAGTTGAAATCGGGTATATCGGCGCAACAACTCTAGTGGAAGAAAAGAGGGAGGCGTTGAGAGAACCCACTACGAGGATAGCGCTGCTATGAAGTTCTACCGACGCAACGCGCGAGCAGCACAAGCGCCGACCATAACATCGGCCAAGACCATATGTGAGGTGTCTCCAATGACGTCTCTTGTTCAACCAGGAGTCCGGAAGGAGGCAATGCAGATGCCTGGCGGTTCGAAAAATGATCAGTTCGTTGTTTCCCGACGACGTACGGGCTTGGGCGACTGCCTGTGGTCGCTGGCTGCAGCGTGGCGTTTTGCCGAGCGGACCGGACGGAAGCTGGTCATCGATTGGCGGGGGTCCTGTTATCTCGATCAACCATTCACCAACGCCTTTCCCGTCTTCTTCGAACCGGTTCAAGATATTGCCGGCGTACAGGTGATCTGCGACGACCGGATCAACCAGCACTCATTTCCTGGACCATTTTTCCCGGCATGGTGGAATAGGCCAGCTATTGATTGCGCCTATCGCCCGGATGAGCAGATTTTCCGGGAACGCGATGAACTCGATCAGCTGTTCCAAAGCGGGCAAGATAGCGATGCAAATACAGTTGTGTGTGACGCCTGCCTGATGTGGCGCTGCGATGAGGAGGCTGAACGAGAGATCTTTCGGAGCATCAAGCCGCGATCCGAAGTGCAGGCACGGATTGATGCCATCTTCCGTGAGCACCTTGCGTCGTTCAGCGTGATCGGCATTCATGTTCGGCACGGCAACGGAGAGGATGTTATGGGGCATGCGCCCTACTGGGCTGATCCCGAGCGGGCTTTGCAACAGGTCTGTAACGCCATCGACAAGGCCAAGGCGTTACCGCATGCAAAACCGGTCAGGGCGTTCCTGTGCACAGACAGCGCGCACGTCCTTGAGAGGGTGTCAGCTATGTTTCCTGACGTTTTCACCATCCCAAAGCGCTTCCAGGCAGCTCAGGCCGGGCCGTTGCACAGCGCGGCGCTCGGAGCTGAGGGCGGCTTTTCCGCTCTCATCGAGATGTATCTTCTTGCGCGATGCGATACCGTGATCCGTTTCCCCCCGACGAGCGCTTTCACGCGCTATGCGCGCCTCTTTGCGCCGCGCGTTATAGAATTCGATTTGAACGATCCGAGCCGATTGATCTTGATTGAAGAAGCATCAAAAGAACTCGTGGCTTCATGAAAGTCGTAACCCGTCTCATCGATCTGATCGCCGCTTTTTGCATCGAGCAGCACTGCCACTACGTTTCCGGACGACAATTGATCGCCCAAACCGACGTTCCAACGGACCCTTGCCCTGGAGAACAGCAAGATGCGGCGGCCGAATGCCGTCCGCTGAAGCTCGATCTTGACAAGAGCGGCGTTACCGTACCGCCACCACGCTGACCAGATGGACATCGTCCTCGGCCTTGCCTCGCGACGACCCGCAAGTGAAAGCTTCTCGGCGGTTCGTCGCGGATCAAGTTTTCGAAGGAGGTTACGTTGGGCCGGTGAGTTCCGTTGCCGCGGCCGCCACTCGCTCGCGCGGACGGACCCTTCGGGTTCGAGCATTGAGTTGGACATTCAGTGCGCCCGCTCGTGATCGCGCAACCAATCAGCGCGGCGATGTGCTGCGATGAGCTCGGTATCAGTTGCGAGAAAACCTAACGTATGGAGTTGGTGCGTCAGGTTCTGTTTCGTACCGACACGGTTACTGGGTGTCTCCACCATCGTGACCGATCGTTGCCTCGACGAGGAGCGTTCCTTATCCGCTCGCTGCTTCGGATCTCGATCACGAGAGCGCAGTGTGGTGTCTGGTCCTAGCAGTGACCGAGTGTGCTCCAGGCATTGTGTGGGTGATGCACCATCGATGTTGCAAAGCACACGCACCATGTCGCGAATCCGCCAAGCTTTTGGCGTGCGCGACATTAGGACGCAAAACCGGAGCGTCTTTGCGTGCATCGGAGTGGCCCAAATCCTGCTACGTGTTCGCCAGCGGCGCTACAGGAGAGGAGGCGGGCGTGGGTCTCGATCTGCCAAATGACGATCTGATCGCAGGTCCGCTGCCCGAGACACATTTGGGCTGTCCCTTTCGCGCCGATGAAGCCCGCCTCCATCAGGGAGAGCAGAAGGCGATGTTGCTGACTGGGGCATCGCGCGGAATTGGGCATGCCACTGCCAAGCTGTTTTCGGAGGCAGGTTGGCGCATCATTTCTTGCGCGCGCCAGCCATTCGATGGCGCGCGGTGCCCGTGGGACTCCGGGCGCGAGGATCATGTCCAGGTCGACCTTAGCGATTATCAAATGCTGCCGCGCTTGATCGCGCAGGTCAAGGAACGCTTGGCGGGCGCACCCTTGCACGCATTAGTGAACAACGCCGGCATCTCGCCGAAGACGTCTGATGGTGACCGGCTGACCTCGTTGACGACGTCAACTGAAACCTGGATGAGAGTGTTCCATCTGAATCTCGTGGCCCCGATCCTGCTGGCGAGGGGTTTATTTGACGAGCTAAGGGCCGCGTCAGGATCGATTGTCAACGTGACGTCGATCGCTGGTTCGCGGGTGCACCCGTTTGCCGGCAGCGCCTACGCGACGTCGAAGGCCGCGCTTGCGAGTCTCACACGCGAAATGGCCCACGATTATGCGCCCTATGGCGTTCGTGTGAACGCGATCGCGCCAGGCGAGATCAGAACGGACATGTTGTCGCCCGACACGGAAGCGCGTCTCGTGCCAAACATCCCGTTGCGCAGAGTGGGAACACCCGACGAAGTGGCCAAGGTCATCTTCTTCCTATGCTCGGATGCCGCAAGCTATGTTACGGGGGCCGAGGTGCCGATCAATGGTGGGCAACATCTGTGAATCGACCAAGCCTGGCAACGCGGCTGACTTAAGCCTCAGCGTTGAAGTTCGTGTTCTACGCTGACGTCGCGCACCTATTCCGAAAAAAGATGAAATCAAACCACTGTAAGGTTACCGTCGTGCCATGAAAAGGTGTTACGCTTCTATGTCATCTCGTTAATTCGTAACGCTAGATCGAGCATGACATGCAAAACGAAGCTCGCAAATCCGAACAAGGTGCTAGGGAGGATGATCAAAATAACGGAGACCGCCTCATGCTGCATATCGCTTCCGCACGCGAGATACCTGCCTCTCATCCAGAGACGGAGCGCGAGCTCTCGGGCGAGCCGCTGCGCGAGAGCGCGCTGACCGGTATCTTCGAAATATCGAAAATACTCACCGCTCCCTGCCGGCTCGAGGTCACGCTGGCCAACGTCGTAGGCCTTCTGCAATCGTTTGTGCAGATGCGACACGGTATCGTCTCACTGTTCGACGATGACGGGATGCCGGACATTACCGTGGGTGCTGGCTGGAGCGAAGGCAGCGACGACCGCTTCCGGATGCGCCTGCCACGGAAGGCAATCGACCAGATCGTTGCGACCGACAGGCCTCTTGTCGCCGAGAACGTGGCAGCGGAGCCGGCGTTCAGCGCAGCTGACCTTGAGGTGCTCGGTGCCTCGGATAACATGCCGGTGTCGTTCATCGGAGTTCCGATCCGCATCGATCCGAAAGTCGTGGGTACACTGACGCTCGACCGTGTCTGTGACGAAAGGTCGAGTCTCCGGCTCGATTATGATGCGCGGCTGCTCACCATGATCGCCAACCTGGTGGGACAGACAGTAAGGCTTCATCGCTTGTTCGCCTGCGATCGCGAGCGGCTGATGGTGGAGAAGGACCGTCTGCAAAAGCAATTATTCGAGTTTAGGCAGCCTGTACGGGAGCGTAAGAAGGTACCTGTTCATGGGATCATCGGCGACAGTCCGGCGCTGCGCGGCTTGCTCGAAAAGATCGCGGTCGTGGCCAAATCGAACAGCACGGTTCTGCTGCGCGGCGAATCCGGTACCGGAAAGGAACTTGTAGCCAAGGCTATTCACGAATCATCGTCCCGCGCCAAGCGGCCCTTCATTAAGCTAAATTGCGCGGCACTACCTGAGACAGTGCTGGAATCCGAATTGTTCGGTCATGAGAAAGGTGCCTTTACTGGCGCCTTCAGCTCGCGCAAGGGGCGCTTCGAGCTTGCTGACAAAGGCACACTGTTCCTTGACGAGATCGGCGAGATTTCGGCCCCGTTCCAGGCGAAGTTGCTGCGTGTCCTGCAGGAGCAGGAGTTCGAGCGGGTCGGCAGCAACCAGACCATAAAGGTCGATGTTCGAGTCATAGCCGCAACCAACAAGAACCTTGAAGAGGCTGTGGCAAGGAGCGAGTTTCGCGCAGACCTCTACTATCGCATCAGCGTTGTTCCCTTGCTGCTGCCGCCGCTGCGCGAAAGACGCAGCGATATTCCGCTGCTTGCCGGTGAGTTCCTGAGGAATTTCAATAGCGTGAACGGCCGTACGCTGACCTTGGAAGCGAGCGCGATCGATGTGCTGATGAACTGCGGCTTTCCGGGAAATGTCCGCGAGCTCGAAAACTGCATCGAGCGCACAGCGACCCTGTCGGCCGGGCCATCGATCGTGAGAAATGATTTTGCATGTTGCCACGGCCAGTGCCTTTCCGCGATGCTGTGGAAAAGTACGTCCGAGGAGGCGACAGTCCAAACGGCACCGGTCGTCCCAGTGCCCGCCAAGCCGATCAGTTTGCCGTCTGAAGCGACCGCGCCGGCCCCACTTGTCGGCAGCGAACTGGCCTCACTGGCACCCCCTGGCACAGTCCTCGTAAGTGGCGCGAAGATGGCCGATCGCGAGCGGGTCATTGCAGCCATGGAAAAATCTGGTTGGGTACAGGCAAAAGCTGCACGCTTGCTCGGACTAACGCCGCGCCAGATTGGCTACGCGCTGAGGAAGTACGGAATCGAGATCAAGCGGTTCTGAACGTGCGCGGACCATGAGAGGACTGGGTTTTTGCGGGCGCATCCAATGCCACCAAAATCTGAAAAAGGGCGGCCCGCCTCGGCGGCAGGTTGACCACGCATGCGAGGAACCGCCCGTCTGCCGCCCTGGCAAGGCGACTTCGCTTGGAGCGCAGCGAGAACTGGGCTGAGCGGCGCGGTGGTGAACCCGCCGGCATGTTACGGGTTGAAACCATTTTGCCGCCCCTGACGGACGCCGTGCGTCGCCGACCAGCGGTAGACAACAGCTCCGACCTCGAACAAGTTCACCGCTCTTCCCGTCAGTTTGTCGCTGGATCATGGCGCCTAAGCCACCTTCTCTTTCCCAGAAGACTAATTGAATGGACAAACTAGCCTAGGGTGGATGAATGGAGGAGCGAACATAAGGTGGGCGGCGCAAAAGGCGGTGCGTCTGGGACGGCCGCCGACGGACTTGGCCGCCGAAGTGGACCTGCGGATCTCGACCGCGGCATGCGAGTTGTTCCTGGCTCGTGAACTCGCCGGCGTCAGCGTCGAGGAGATCGCATGCCGTACTAGCAAGGCAACGGTCTATACCCGTTTCCCGACCAAAGAGGCGCTGTTTGCCGCGATCTTCCATAGCAAGCCGCGCGGCTTCGCCTTTCGCACGTAGGACGGCGCTCCTCACCATGAGGGAGATGTCAATGGCGGAGTTGGCGAGCTCGAAGATCAGATTGTCGCTCGATCCGTCAACCAGAATCGTGTCGACATCGGGGATGCGGTGCCGTGATCGAGGAGAGTAGCCCTGAGATTACCGGCTGAAAGTGAGGCGTGTACAAGTCAATCGACCGCTCTCGCCGCGGGAGTGGGTCCTGAGACGAGGTCGCGTCCATGTGCCGCGATCTGACGTCGAGTACCGGTCAATCCTCGTCGGCGGCGATCGACTCCATCAGCGACACCAGCTGACGCTGGACGGTCTGATCCTTGATCTTACTGTAGGCGCGCAGCAACCGCAGACTGAAGGCGCTGTCCAGGAACAGGAGGCTCTCAACCTCGCGCGCCTTGTTGTCACCGCCGTAAAAGAAGGTGACGGGGACGTCGAGCGTAGTGGCGATCTGCTGAAGACGGGCAGCGCCGACACGGTTGACGCCCTTCTCGTACTTCTGGACCTGCTGGAAGCTGACGCCGAGCTTATCGCCGAGTTCGGCCTGCGAAATCTTCTGCTCCACACGCCGCAGGCGGATCCGCTTGCCCAACTCAATGTCAGGCTTGCCGGCACTGCGCTGCTGCATCTTCTTTGCTGCTGATCTATTCAGTCGTCCGTTAAGAAGCCGATTGCAGCGGTGAACGGTCGCTGATGGCTGCGATGAGGGTGGCCAGGAAGAGGCGCCAAAGACCCCTCAGCCAGGCGAGGATGCGGCGGAAGTTGTGGCCGACGGCTGAGAGGATGACGTTGGCGGCGTCTCCGGCGCGGCCTTTGAGGTAGCAGCGGCCGAGGTGACCATCGGTCTTCAGGTGTCCGATGATGGGTTCGATGGCGGAGCGGCGGCGCAGCTCGCGCCTGATGATACCGAAGACCCCGCGCTTCTGGCCGGAGATGAAGACACGGCGCGGGTTCTGTGCGTCGTGGCCGCGATATCCCTTGTCGGCATAGGCCCGCTCGATCGCGCAGCCGGTGAGTGTCTCGGTGCGGTCGATGACGTCGCGCAAGGTATGACCGTCGTAGGGGTTATCGGGCAGCGCCCTGGCGTGCAGCACGAACAGGCCACCGGGAGCACGGCGGTTGTTGGTGACGATGGAGGCTTTGACACCGAACTCGTAAGGCGCGGCTGCTTTGCCCTTGCCGATGCACTCCACCTCCGGGGCGTGGAAGGAATAGAGCTTCCAGCCGCGCTGGCGCTGCTGCTGCGAGCGGATCTGCGAGGCCCGGCCGAGCGGGAGGGCGAACGCGTTCTCGAGCACGGCCTGACCTTCGATCTTGCGGCGGATATCGCGGATGATCCGGCCCAGCCGGCTGCGCAGGATACGCAACTGCCGCTGATGCCGCTTGAATTGCTTGGCATGGGCGTAGCGTCCCGCCATCATGGCCGCGGTCTTGGCAATGCGAAGATAGGACTGCCGCAGCCTGACCCCGTGCTTCCTCGCCAGGCGGTTGAGCCCCCTGATCGCCGCGTGCAGCAGCTTGGCATCGGTCGGGAAGGCGATGGCCTTCGGCTGCACGGTGGTATCGACCGTGACCCGCTTGAGGTCCTGGCTGCGTAACGCGCCGGCCTCGTGCGCCACCCGCAGGCTCTCGGCCAGCAACAGCTCCAGCTTGTCGCCGAGCCGCTTGCGCCAGTGGCTCAGGTCCGAGCGCTCGTGCGGAAACGCGTGCTGAAAGAACTCTTCGCCGGTGAAGTACTGGAAATACGGGTCGTGGACCCAGCGCTCGCACACCCCCTCATCGGACAGGCCGTAAATCTGCTTGAGCAGCAGCAGCCCGATCACGAAGCGGGTCGCGATCCCCGGCCGACCGTTCTCGCTGTAGAGCGGCGCGATCTCGCCGTCGATCCAGTCCCAATCGACCTTGCCGGCGAGCTGAACCAGCTCGTGCTTCATGTTGATGATCTGGTCCAGCCTGGCCCGGAACAGATCGCCAGATCCCGTCGTCCTTTGCTTCTTCGGTCGCATCGTCACCTCCGACGCGACCACGGAATCATGACTGGCGATTCGACTGAATCCTGAAAATGAAATTGCAAGGTTCCGAGGCTCGAAACATCAAAACCTTGCAATCCAAAAACAGTCCACACCAGCAAATGCGATTCTGCCTCAATCGCTTAGCCGATCTTCACGGACGACTATTCATTCTGGCGACCCGTCCTTACGATCGAGAGGTCCCTGCCTTCTAGGTCAGGGATCCGTCACTCCGACAGTTACGCTTGGCAGAATATCGACCGAACCACAACTAGCGCGAGTTCAATTGTCATGGATTTTGTGAGCATGCTTACCGCCGGCGCAGCTTCATTCCCGTATTTCTACCGGAGCTCCAACATGATTGCGTACCGTGTTCATCGCGCAAGGGCGCCCAAATTCTCGATAAATTTGCAGCTCACAAGGTTGTTCTTGCGAAAGGCAACGACGATTGCCTCTTCCTCAATCGAGCGGACGGTCTTGCAACCCGTCGGTGCATCGTGCACGACGCCGCCTTACGCTGCTTGGTGATGGTCTTCTGATTAGGACCGTGCTGGCTAATTCTTTAATTCTTTGAGCGAGCTTTCGATCGCTGTATCGCCGCTCGTGGCGCGCGTGGCCGTGCGCTGTCATAGAGTGTTTGGCCACAGGTCCTCCCGCATGATGGATCAGACGTCGTTCGCCCTGTTTTCCCTCGCTTCGAGGCATCTGAGAGCCCGTTGGTATTCGAACTCGCACCACGCAAGCTCGAATGGTTCCATCAGTATCTCTATCCACGTCTCGGCAAATGCTGTCATTCCGACGAAAAATAGAATTCGCGACCTCCCGATTCGCTATCAGTTGACGAAGCCGGCGAAGACGAATGAGATGTCGCTGTGGCCAGCCGCGCATGCAGCTAAGAGGATCGTGATCAGCGGCTCAATTGAACCTTGGTAAAAATTGGGCACCTCAAGGGGGTCACTTAACGATACGAAAGTTTATGGCGGTCGTTCGCCTGGCTCGCACACTTCATCCAACGGCTGCCCGAGCAGCAAAATAATCCCCTGCGCCATCTTCCGCAGCTAGTAGCACGCATCCATTGCAAAAAACCGCGTCCGCGACGCTACGCCAGTACACCAGCGCACGTCGTCGAGTTAGCGGTGGCAGAAAGCTGACCGAGTTGCCGTGGGCGATGCAGTCAATGAGGATGTCGGCTAGACGCTCCAAACGCTTATCCACTTCGTCGGGCGCCGATGCGCCGTACCTGAATATCGTCCGTCATCTGATTTCGGACAGAGCGAGCCGATTGCCCCGGGCTGGCTCGGACGGTGGGTTAATTGCCAACACCACGGAAATAGCGAGTTTCCATCGGAGCGACATGCTCTTGAATTGCCATAAGGTGGTCACGTGCCGTGTCGCCTAACCCAACCGAAGCTGGCAAATCACCATAGAAGATTGCTCCGCCAAGGCTGCAATGCTTAGCTGCCCGCTCGAAGCGCCCGGACAAGGCACGCTCCGTATTACGAACCGAATTTTGCGCATAGCTCCGCAGCACGAAACAAATTTAACGCGGAGATGAGATTCTTGTCGCGTGGGAACAGCCTCCGAGCGGACTTGATCCGCGAGTCGTGGTCCAGTCCAGATATCGTCTGGCTCTCAAGAATAAGTGCCTCGGAGAATCTGCGAAGAGCAGGGTGATACTGGTCAAGGGCGGCCTCGCTGCGTCTATCGGCACGAGTCATCATTTTAAAGAAACTTTCGTCGTCCTCTGAGGGGGGCTGGGCGGAATCGCACTGCGAGTAGCTGGCTCGCAGCAAACGCGAAGATTGCTCAACGGCGCCTCATCGTTCGATTAGTAGAATTCGTTGACGTGAGCGATAGGATTGCTGATTTGCTTAGATCAAACGCTTGACGCCGAAAGCGGAGAACATGCCCGTAATCGGCGAAGTTCGGTGGTACTGCTTTAATGTGCACCTTTGATTCCGAGCCATAGCATTACCAGTCGCGTCATCAATGCGGCGCTGGTCTTCTTCAGACTGATGAGGACAGGTACCGGTACTGGCTGGGAGCGCCGTCGCCAAGGACGGCTCAAACGTCTATTGCCTCGCCGGCCCCTCTTGCTGCTCTTCCGAAGTGGCATGCTGCAGCTGCGACCAAACTGTTACATTGGATGGGGTCACGATTGTGCGGGTCCACCCAGCCTCACGTCCAAGATCACCTGAGCAGACATCCTACCAGAGCAAGCTTTCGAGAAGCTGACGAAGCCGCAGCGTAGCTGCTCGCGCTCGGGCGGGGCGAAGTTGGCTCCGATCTCTTCCGTCACGCTTACGTCATCGGCTTCCCTCGGGCATGGTGTCGGGCCGAGAGCGCCGAAGTGACTTTGGATCGTCGACATTCAGAAGGTGAGCCGCGCGCCGCCCTATCGGATGGTCAGCAGTGGCAGCCTTCCGGCCCGGTAGCTCTGCGGCGAGCGCCCTGGTTTATCGTCGCCATTACTTCCTACCGGAAATGATCGGATATAGCGTTTGGTTGTATTTCCGGTTTCCCTTGAGCTTGCGCATTGTCGACGAATGCAGGGGGCGCTGGGCGTCGAGTGAGCTATGAAATCTTGCGCCGATGGGAACGGAGATTCGGCAAGGCGTTCTGCGCTGCCACCAGCGCGCTCCGCTCGCGGTCACAAACGGGATCCGGATGGAGTCTGATCCGGTGGCGGAGAGCGACATCGGCTACGACGCGAGCGAATCATGAAGCGGCATTGGCCGCGCTGTCGAAGTATCCTGCGCGTGATCAAGTTCAACCCAGGCTATGCCAGTCGTGACCTGACACAGCCTTGCACGGACGAACGTGGTCTGTTCGTCGTAATCCAGGCGAGCAATGACCTTGAACTCTGGCATCGCTTGCTAGTTTAGAATCGCGGGTTTCCCAGGTACGGCCGGCGAGCGAACAACACGCCGAGGTGGTCGGAGGTGGTCATCAGACGGCAACTGCATCATCCATGCGACCTGAACAATCGCTCGTCCCGTAACGACCAAACGAGACTGCAGGATCGGAGCGGCTATCGCATCGATCAGAGCTCGAGGCCCTGCTCCCGGAGAACCTTATGCATCAGCTCGCCCTTGATCTCGCAGGCGATTTCGCTGAGGATCTGGGCTCCGACCACCCGCCGGGCATCGACATCATCCGTCAGGCCAGGCTCCGCGAGTCGTTCGTTCAAGCGCGTCGGAAACTCATCTTCCATTGCATCGGCAAGCCGGTCCCGCATCGCGGCATGATCATCGGGGGCGATCCGCTTCACCACCGTATCCCAAGGCTCCCAGCGCGTTGCCAGAAAATCCGCGAAACCCGCCGCTTCCTGTTCCCGCACCGACGTCTCAGCCCGGGCAACGTCGTCCGCCGTGACGTCAGAGAGATTCAAGAAGCGCATATCAGGGGCGATGTGGCGCAATTCCAGCCGATCCCGTAGCTGGGTCTGATAGGCAAGATAGACCTCGATCTCGTCGATATTGGCGTCCGGGTCGGCACGACGGAGCGAGCGGACCGTCTCGCGTGCGATATCGTCAAGCGCCTCCAAACGAAACATGACACGGCCGTGTTGGAGCAGTTGGTCGAGCTGACTGTCATAAAGCCCATCCTTGACATCAGCGTTCAGGCGTGCGGTCTGCATACCGTTCCAAGTCAAAGTGACGCGGTCCTCGCAGGACGCAGTCGCTCCACTGGCCAGCTCGAAATACTGCTCGCGCAGCCGCGGCCTCATCGCGGCCTGTAGCAGATTCTCGGCCACCTGGTCGCGGAACGCCTGATGACCATAGTTCACGGTGCCCGCGAGCCTTTCGAGAAAGAGTGCGAAGTCCTGCGCACCCGGCTCTTCGGCGAAGCCCTGCCAGGCGGCCACTGCGCCGGGCTCGTCCGCGAGCCAATCCGCAACAACCTCGTGCAAGAGTGGCGGCTGATGTTCCACCGGTTGTAGGGGCATCGACAGCAAGACCTGCGGGCCGGCATAATCCGGGCCGCGCGTGGCTGACGCCAAATCGGCCAGCACTGGGCCCGGTATCGGATTAGATCGCACATCGATGCTGGACGCGCTGCCGAGCTGCGTCAGCACGGTCGCGGGCAGGCCGGTGAGCTGATTGTTGCTGGCGCCGAGCATTTCAAGGCCGACCGGGAGTGTCTCTGGCAGATTGGTCAGCTGATTTTCGCTGACGTCCAGGTATCGAAGTCTGGCCGGAACGCCAGGCAAGCTTGTCAGCTGGTTGTCGCCTGCGTCCAGGTACCGCAGCCTTGCTGGAAGATCGGGCAGACTGGTCAGCTGATTTTCGCTGACGTCCAGGCGGCGGAGCCTGGCTGGAAGATCGGGCAGGCTGGTCAGCTGGTTATTGCTGGCAGACAACTCCTCGATCGTTGCCGGAAGGGCGGGCAGATCGGTCAGCTGGTTGCTATCGACAGTCAAGCTGCGGAGCCTAAATGGCAGCTCTGCCGGCAGGCTGGAAAGCTCGTTGGCCATGAGGTGGAGGTGCCGGAGCCTGCTCGGAAGGGCGGGCAGACTGGTCAGCCGGTTGTCAGAGGCGTAGAGGTCCCGGAGTCCGCCCGGAAGCCGGGCCGGCAGGCTGCTCAACTGGTTGCCGATGACATTGAGGGTCCGGAGCCTGGGCAAGAGTGAGGCTGGCAAGGCGGTCAGGGACAATGACGACAAATTCAGCTCGTCTCCGACATCACCTTCGTCCCGCCATGCCCTCGTCCGGTTGACCCCCTCTTGCCGATTCTCGTCTTCGCCCTGCCCCTCTTCCGCTGCCCAGGTCGCCAGGACGCGGTCCTGCGACGAGACGAGGTCGGCGGCGGCCGCTCCTGTCGCCCACCGCGTCAGGGCTGACGCCCACTGGGTCAGGCACGAAGGGGACTGCCCGGCGGCCCTAGACGTTGGCTCGGTGCTTTCGGATTCGAAAGGTATGCCGGCGCGAGGCTGGGCCCGTTCTGTATTCATCGAACTCCATGGCATGTCTTGTCTCAGCCGACTAGGCGGCTCAAGCTTTTTGCGCCACCTGAACAGCTAGCTCACATGAAGGCCGGCCATGCGAGCCACCTCGGAAACAGTCGCTCCCGGCTCGAGCGATGCTGCAACTAGCTTTCCTTCTCATCTCGCGACCACCGAGGCTCGACCGATGTGATCACCTCTGCCCGCGAAATCGTCATAGCCCTTCTCCCAGGATGCCCCCTAGGACCTGCAGCGCTTGCCTCCGTCAAACAAGGCGGCCGTCAACGGAGGCGTACGCTAGGAAGCTCAGCTGTCGATAAGCTGACGAGCGTCAGGTTATCCGCCATGTTCAAAGACTAGCGCGCGCCAATCGGGAGCAACTTCAAATACGGTCTGAGCAGTGGGCAAGGGGCAGGTTGCGGCGGATCGACCCGGGCCCCCAACACAATTTGTCGACCCAGAGTCGTGGGACTCAAAGCTGGGTGCGAGATTTGCCGACGCCGTTTTGGCATGAAGGGGATCAAGCAGGTCTGCCTCCCCCCGATAGCTGGAATATGGCGAATTCTCCCCGCGACCAACCTATCCGCCAGTGGAAAGCCATCCACTATCATTTGTGGAAAGCCTCGGGGATATCGATCTTCGGTGCATCACAGTACATGCGCAAGTGGTCACCGCGTCGGCGTTGTCTGCCGTATCCATCGCCTTACTCCTTTCTTGCGCGGCCTTCCGTTGGTCCGCAGTCGCCGTCCATATGCATTCACTATGCTTCCATCTGCGATTCCACTCGATCGTGCCGCGGACTAGAACCGCTCAAACAGTTAATCGTGGGCGACGGCATGCTGGAAAGCAGAGCTTCATCCGAATGCTTATGACGGGCTCAGCGGTATCTGGCCGTGGCAAACGAGTGACCCCAAGGTTCTGCAGCGACACCCGTCAGCTGATCGGCCTGTAGGCCTGCTAACGGCAGAACGCTTCCCCGGGAACGGTCCTGGGTGCTCCCGCTCGAACAGGCTTTTGGCGCTGGAGAACACGGACGGGCGTCACCCTTGCCCAAACATCTCGAGCCGAACTGATCGAGCAAGGACGCAGCTTCGTGGAAATATCGTGCCTCCTCGATGCCGCCAGCGAGGAGACTCTCCGGCTTTACCAGATCGGTGTTGACGATACCGCGGCCGAAGAAGCCTTTGAGGACGCCATGAATCAGCTGCGAATGGTTACAATCGCGCCACGACCATCGAGGGGATGCGGGCGACGGCCTCAGCGGTCCTCCATTTCGAATGGGACGCAAACGTCGAGTTCACTGAAGAGGCCATCGAAGGAGCGGCCTTCGGCGTGCTTGTCGCCGGCCTGCTCGACAGCCCGCTTCCGGATCGTCTGCCCGACTGGGCCGCGGCCAGGATCTGAATCAACGAAAATTGGCCCGCCGGCCCTGAACTGGCATCGGCGGTCCGACCTCGGCATCAACTGCCCGTGAAATGTGAGGCGGTTCACACTCGATCATCGCGAGTTGGCCTAATGCACGAGCGGGTGGCAGCTCGGTGTCGGAGAATCGTGATGCCGTTTTTCAGCAGCCAAAGCTTGGCGTCGGCAGCCGCCGCTTCAGTACTCAGTATTCTCATCGTGGGAGCGGTTGCCTTTTCGGCTGTTGGTTATGTGGAGTGGTCATCGGGCGTTAATCTGACCCATTTCATGGGCCGGACTGCCGCGGATGCCTCAACGCCAGTTCTACTGCTCAAGGGGCGAACAGGTTGCGAGCAGGGCAATAGGCCGCTGCCGGCGCTTTCTCTACCGCTCGAATGACGCCGACCTAAAGCGACCGCGCCCAATCCTCCCAAGCCCCGTAGGGCCTCATCGCCTGGTGGCGACGTGCAACGGCGAATTTGTGCCCGGCTCGGGCGCTCCCGTGGTTGCCCATACCGCAATGCCGATGGCCAGCGCGAGCAGCACGGTCTTTACAGCAATCTTGTCGTCAGACATCTCGAGACGCCTCTCGCGCGTCAGCGCGGTAAATCTCAAAAATTACGCCGCCGGGCCCGAAATGGTTTGTCCCGGCGGCGCCCTGTCATTCCCAGCGCTAGGGCCCTGAAATTCCCAACGTCATTTCTTTAGCAGGTACGCCGAGGGACGACTGTTGCCTAACTCACACAAGGTCCAAAAGAGGAGCCGACGCTCAGGGTCGGCGCGCCAGCTCCTCCGAAACGTGACCGTGCTGTCTCCCCAACGGTCCCGTCCCTTAGGCCTCGAAAGGCTGCTTGGCAGGCTTGGCACCGACGACCTCGGGCGGGCGGCTGATTCCATGGCGCTGCAGGCGACGGTGCAAGGATGACCGCGTCAGATGGGGGATAACCGTAGCCACCAGTGCTCACCGAACGACCGCTGAATGCTGGTCAAACCCAGGGCATCCAGATCGAAAGCGGCTTTCTCGACGTCCTTTGGATCGACTTGCGGTAGGAGCTTGCACAGATCGTTAATGGTAAGGCTTCGCCCTGCCATGCCATCGCCACTCGCGCGTGCGAGAGCCACGGCCAAATCGAAGCGAGGACCGACCAGCGTTGTAGTTGGCGCCAGCATTTGCGCATGTCGGTCCGGCCGTTCGGAATGCTCGTTGGTGCGTTCTGAGATTGCACCTTCCCAATGAGGGCGGGCTTTCTGAGCCTGGCTAGGGATCAATTCGCCAGCCAGTTTGACCACCACGTCGCCAAGTGGGACTTCGCCGGCCACGGCCTAAAGCTTCGCACATTGTCGTCCTGATGGTTTTTCTCCTGATCGGCTTGCGATCCTCTTGATCGTAGTTCATGGCTCAATCACATGAAGTTGGTCGACGCTAGCAAAACCGCCTCAGATAGACTGAGCCAAGAGATTTCGTCACCTACCCACCGTTTGCCTCCGTCCCTCCACAACCTCACGTTGCTGGCGGATCAAAGCGCGGTATTTAGAGCATAAAGTAATATATTATGAGGCGAGGAGGCGTGCCTATGGCCACGAGTTATACCGTCGGCAAACACTACGAGAGCTTTATCAAGGATCTCGTCGATAGCGGACGCTATGCAGCCGCTAGCGAGGTAATGCGGGAGGGACTGCGCCTTGTTGAAGAACGCGAGGAGCGTCGCAAGGCGAAGCTTGAGGCATTGCGTACCGCTATCCAGGAAGGCTTGGAAAGCGGTCCGGCAGAACCGTTTGAGCCCGGCGAACTGGTTGAACAAATTAAGGCCCGCGGACGCGAACGGCTGAAAGCCGGGAAGCATGGCGGGTAATCTCACCAGGCGGCCCCAGGCCGAGACCGACCTGGAGGAGATCTGGCTCTTGATCGCATCGGACAACACTGCGGCTGCGGATCGCTTGCTCGATCGTATCGGCAATGCCTTTCAGATGCTTGCCAAGAATCCACGGCGGGCCGCCAGCGGCCCGAGCTGGGGATGAAAATTCGGAGCTTTACTGTCGGCAACTGCGTACTGTTCTACGAAGCATTTTCCAACGGTGTCGAGATCGGGTGCTGCATGGTGCTCGCGATATCACGCCGGAGGATTTCGACCGAGGACTTTGCTTTGTCAGCCATCCACAATCGCATTTACGATTTTACGATGGAATCTCGGCAGGCACTCAAGAGCGACTGAGGGCTGATCCAAGCTTGGGCTGATGGTCTTTCCCGGGAGCGGCTCCCGCCAACATCAAAGGCTGTGGGGGCGCCTGAATCAGCAGATCGAGGCTCATGGGGAGCAGTTAGGCAGGTGGCTCCCGTTGGCGCGATCGGGATCTGCATAAGCAACCTCATCGTTCGTTTGGCTGTGCTCGGTCCTTAGGATCTCCTGTGCTGCCTTGAACCCCTCAAGAGCTGCAGGAATGCCGCAATATGCCGTCGCGCGAAGCAGGCCGCCTTGATCTCGTCGATACTGGCGCCGTTCCGGAGCGCGACCGGACCTGCAGCTTGAATTGCGCAGGAGTCGCGATGTGGGCCTTGCAAGCTCACGGCTCCGCGCCGTGGTCGGACGGAACGGAATGGCGCTGTCGCAGTTGCGACGGGTGTCGATATTCGTTCGTCCAGAACACCGGGCCGGAGGGGCGATCTACCCATCTAAACCTCTGTGGCAGCTAACAGATTCCAAAATCGGGCGCTGTGGTACAACACTTGCTGTTCTCTTCGCAGCTACCGCAACCTTTGGAGCAACTCAGTGCACATTGTCGTCTGCATTAAACAGGTTCCGGACTCTGCGCAGATCCGCGTGCACCCCGTGACCAATACGATCATGCGTCAGGGTGTGCCGACGATCATTAACCCATATGACCTCTTCGCGCTCGAGGCCGCTCTCGAGCTGCGCGAGCGGTTCGGCGGCGAAATAACCGTGCTGACGATGGGGCCGCAATCGGCGGAAGATTCCTTGCGGAAAGCGCTGACCTTCGGCGCCGATCGCGCCGTACTGCTCACCGATCGCTGCTTTGCCGGCTCCGACACCTTGGCCACAACGTATGCACTGGCAACCGCCATCCGAAAAATTGGCAAGGAATATGGTCCGCCAGACCTCATCTTTACCGGCAAGCAGACCATCGACGGCGATACCGCGCAGGTTGGTCCCGGCGTCGCAAAACGGCTGGGTGTGCTGCAGCTGACCTACGTCGCCAAGGTCAAAACCCTCGACCTCGCTGCCCGTACAATTGAAGCGGAGCGACGCTCCGAAGGTGGTGTCCAGGTGCTGCACACGAGGCTGCCTTGTCTCATCACCATGCTGGAGGGGACCTGCCAGATTCGGCGCGGCGCGATGGCCGATGCCTTGCGTGCTGCGCGTGCACCAATCGTGAAATGGAGCGCGCACGATGCCGGCGTCGAGGACGTCTCCAAATGCGGCCTTAAGGGCTCGCCGACCGTCGTCAAGCGAGTCTTCGCTCCCTCTGCACGGGCTGAGAAAGCGGCGCTGGTTGAGGCTGCCGAGCAACCAGCGCAGGCGCTGATTGATGCTATTTTTAAGCATCAACCGAAGCTCGAAACTGATCTTGCGGCGCTAGCCCGCGATGCTTGACCTGGGAGTCTTGGCGACGATAAGCGTTACGGTCCTGAACGCGTCAAGGTTTGCCTCTCATCCGGTCACATCGACATTGCACGGAGACGTGTAGAGCCTGGCGCCGACCGATCAGCGGAGCTGAAGCGCAATCCTCCCGTCGGCGATCACCTCTATCTGGGCCGCCGACGACTTGGTGAAAACTGTTGCCACGTGGGTCGGGCATGTCTGCCGTCAAGCTCTGTTGTCAATCAGCTAAATGATGCTTACCTGTCCGTTACGGACGGCCCGTCGCGATGCTTGAGGTGTCGCTTTCGTGCATTGTAACTAACCAGCCAGATCACCCCGACTGCGACCGGCACGCACGCCGCGGTTAGATAAGAGGGTTCTACATGGAGACCAACATCGTGCGCTCCCTTGGCAAGGTAGCCAAACAAACTGACCACGTAATATCCTATCGCCGCGACCGACAATCCCTCCACCGTGCACTGCAGCCGAAGCTGTTGTCCGGTGCGTTCATTGATAGCGTGCAATAGGTCGCGGTTCTGCTGTTCGATTTCAACGTCGACACGGGTTCGCAACAGATCGGCGGCGCGCGCCAACTTGACCGACAGAGTTACCTCACGATCCTTGGTCGTCTCGCAAGTTCGCATCGCAGGCGCCATCCGGCGCGCCAGGAACGACGACCATGTGGGATAGTCCGTGATCTCACTGCCTTCGATGATGGACAGTCGGGATTGAACTAGCTCGTAATAAGCTCTGCTGGCGCCGAAGCGAAACAGGCTTCCGGTCGCGCCTCGCTCGAAAGAGGCGGCCAACGCGGTCAGTTCGGCAAGGAGATGGTTGTTGAGCTTCAATCCCTCCGCGCCTTGCATTTCTTCGAGCACCTCGCCGAGACGTCTGTCAATGCGATCGACAAATGGACCAAGCTCAAGAGCGGCCGACAGACCAAGCAGCGCCAACGGACGATAGGTCTCAACTTCAAGCAGCCGCTGCACCAGTGCACCAAGATTGTGCGGCGTCAGCCCGAGGTCGCAGACAAGAATTTTGGTGAAACCGTTTTCGTCGACTCGAAAATCCGAGGCCATAACACTTGCTCCGCCCTTTATGCGGGCCATGGCGAGGCTGCTCTTGTCAAAAAGTTGTTCGGCGCGCCTCAATGGGGCGGCGTGCTGCTCGACATCCAGCTTGATTGCGACCAGCAATTGCCCTTCCTGCCGCAAGTTGCGCATCAAGGAGTGAACCGCACTTTGGGAGTCGCCGCTCTGTCGAGCGAACGGGCCATTCGCTATCCAGGTAAAGATTGCGAATTCGGCATGCTGCTCCCAGCGAAGCACAACGGGCCCGATGTCGATTTGGTGATGTTTCGCTGAGAGCTGCGGAGCTGGAAGGTCACGCTCTCGACAAAACGTGACGAAGGCGCGGCGATCGCTTGCGGCCGCATCGCCCTGCGAAAGAAATGCGAAGTGTGTCACCTTAAATGGAGGAATAAGCTGCATAAACGGGCGCGCATGCACTTCATTGAGCACGGCATCGCGTTGCGAATGTAGCTTGAAACTTCGAAGATCCAGTTTGTCGGGCACGTCTAAGCACCTCGTGTCAGAATTGGCGCGCATTCATCTGTCAGCACGCGAGTGGCATTGGTTTCGACTCTAAGGGTCTGTTCGCGCGATAGAGTGGTGGCGCGGGTTGATCCGAAGCCGCTCAAAGCTGCGAAACCAGCGCCAAACGTGTTGGTTGCCACCGGACGCGCACGAACATCGCTCGACATCGATGTGCTGGCGCACATAAACGCGTGATGCGCAGGCCAGAACGAAATCAAGAGCGGCGGGGCCAACGCACGCAAGAGCTACACGCTTTCGTCTCCACGAGGTTGCTAATCGTCGTCGCCGGCTCTACACCGGCTGCTGTATCGTCGATTGACGGCAAAGGCGCAAACGTAACTCTCATCTTCGGTGCTCTCTTGTCTCACATTTGCACGCGATGCAGGATATGGGCCAGCACGGAAGTAGCGGAAAGGTTGTGTTTCTCGCGTAATGTGATTGTCGAAACTGCCAGCGGAGGATCTCCGGCAAGGAAAGCGCTTGCATTCGGACAGCCATCCTCACAAGGGACTTTGGAACTGTATGGCCATCAGATGGAATCCCGGTCTCATTGCGACCGGGTAGCTTGCGCTCTTTGAGCCCGGCCTTCGTAACAACCGCGACATCAGAAGATGCTGATTTCGGAATGCTGACATGGCTGTCGTACTTGATTGAGCAGCGTCATCGAAGACTGCCGATTAGCGGTTGCGGCCTTCGGTACAGAGATATTCCCCTGCGGTGACGACTATCGCATATGGCGGAGCAGAAGCGGGATCCGACACAGGGCGGTCCTGCAGGCCGGTCAACTCCAGCCTAGAGAATTGATGGCGGTGAACGTCGCGCGTTCCATGCGTCCGATTACAAGACGCATTGCCTTGTTCAGCGGCAGCAAAGGCGGTCGAGAACTGAGCGGCCCGACGTCGCTCCTGGACATGGCAAAATCCGTGAGTCGACCTGCAGTCCGCTGACCGATGTGCGGGAGCGCATCGTGTCCGAGCAAACCACGAGGCTGCGGCGGCGCAAACTGCCCCGCCTGAATAGTGCAAGATGGTGCACCATCGGACCGCACAGGTCGCCGGATAGTACGGCGTCATAAGGCTGCATCTCGATGACGTCAGCGGCGATGCCGCTTGAAGACCATCAAGCGATCGCGTCAGGCTCGCGTCAATCGGCATCCCGCCGCCATAAGCGCTCCCATGCTCACCGGCTATTCTGCCGCGTTACCAGCGCGCGCGTGCGCCGCAACGACATCAGTAACACCCTCGAGGGGGCGCCCGATCGGTCCGGGCCGACGACGGCGCGACGTCGAGGACGATATCGATCCGAGCACACGGTGCCGGGGTTCTATACCACGATACAGCTCGGACTGTCGCGCGGGCACGGATTCCGGACGGCGACAACGTCCATCACGGCCTGCTGCTGCTACCCAACCTGCTGCACATCCGCGATGATGGAACCGTCCGCTGTCCACAAGGCGGTCTCCAGGCCTGGACTTTCCAACGTTCACAGCCGACATCCAGCGCCCGCCGAGGCCTGGTGTCAATGTTGGATGGTGATTTGCCGTGTACGCGGATCACCGAGGACGTGGCACTCTAACAGCTTACTTTTAAAGTGTCAGATATGCAGTCATCGCTCGTGTCTGGCTTCCGACAATGTCGGACATGCGATACGGCTCCTAGCCCCGCGTCGATACGCTGAGCGAACTCTGGCTCTGCGCATCGATCGAGGCCGTATGACACGTCAGTGGTTAGGATCACGTGCTAGCGAGATGCTGTTTGCACGCCCAAAGCGCTCTCGGGCGATTTCCGAAGCGAAGGCTTCTCAGCTCTCGATGGCTTGGGGGTTCCCCTATAGATGGTGAGTACCGCGATGATACCGAGAGCAGCTGCAAACATCAGCCAGAATCCGGGTGAAGCCTTGTCATTAGTTCGCTCAATGAGCCAAGTAGAGGCGAGTGGCGTAAACGTACCAAACAGGGCCGCCGCGAAAGCGAAGGCCAGGGAGAAGCAGGTTGTGCGCACATGCGCAGGCACGATCTCGACGAGAGCACCCAGCATAGTCCCGCTGTAGGTGCCAAAGTAGAACGAGAACATCATCGCCACCGCAAGCAGCTTGCCGAAACTGGGGGCGCTTACCAACCAACTCAAAGCCGGATAGGCGGTCATCAACGCAAGGCCGGCAATGGCCAGCAGGACTGGCTTGCGGCCGATACGGTCGGAAACGGTACCGCCAATTGGATTCCAGATGAAGTTGGTCACCGCGACCAGGAGGGTCACCAAGAGCGCATCCTGGGTGGACAGCTTCAAGACGGTCTTGCCGAACGTCGGTGCGTAGACGGTGACGAAATAGAAAGTCGTCGTGGTCAGGATCGCCATCATCATCCCGAGAACGACCGTGTGCCAATGGACGAGCGCCGAGGCAAAGACCTCGCGCGCCGTGGGATGCTTCTTCATCGCCAAAAATTCTGGGGTCTCCTCCAGCGTCCGACGAAGGAAAAAGATAAGAGGAATGATAAGGCAACCGAGAAAAAACGGAATGCGCCAACCCCAGGAGGCGACGGCTTCGAGCGGCATCGATTCATTCAGTAGGTAGCCCACGATCGCTGCGACAAAAATCGCGACCTGCTGGCTGGACGATTGAAAAGAGGTATAGAAACCGCGATTGCCTGGGGTCGCGATCTCCGCCAAATAGACCGAAACGCCGCCAACCTCGACGCCGGCGGAGAATCCCTGCAACAGTCGTCCTGCTAGAACAATGATGGGGGCGGCAATGCCGATTGTCGCATAACTGGGACAGAAGGCGATAATCACGGTGCCGACCGCCATGATCGATAACGTGATGATCAGGCCTTGGCGACGGCCGATCCTGTCGATATAGGCTCCCAGTACGATCGCCCCCACGGGACGCATTAAGGCACCCAACCAGAACACGCCAAAGGTGTTGAGCAATGAGGCGGTTTCGTTGTCCGAGGGGAAGAAAGCTTTCCCAATGGCGCTGGCGTAAAAGCCAAATAAGAAAAAGTCGAACTGCTCGAGAAAATTGCCGCTGGTTGCACGAAGAATGGCGTTGATCCGCGATTTGACTGTCGCTTGCTGAACGAGCGTTTGTGACACAGCGAGTTTCCTTCCCGTCTGAAATGGCCGGTTGCGGAAAACCTCACGCCAGCCCAATTGCAATCAGGCCGTGATTTTCTCTTAGAGAGATTACCGACCAACCGGAAGGCGCCTGATCTTTTCGGCTTATTTTCGGCGACGCTCCATTGGTGCACAAATTTTGAATTCGTTCCTGGAGACGCAAGCGCTCCCGACATCAATCGCCAGAAGTCCCGCCTGCTCGAGACGAAATCAAGGCATGAGGTTCCGCTCGGTCACCTACGAGGTAGCTGTGCGCGCAATCTTTGGCGTTTCACTAGCTCTGTGTCCACCGCGGATGGTATCGGCTGATTCGGTAACGCGCCTTCACTGTTCGGCTTCTAACTGCGCGTAAATTCCCGCCAGATTCAAAACACTACCATTGAGTTACCGGTTCGTACTCAGACATTGACCCGCGTAGTGCAAGGTTGGCATAGCAATTGCTACAAGCGTGCAGGAACACAGGATATTGGACGAGTGCACGCAGAACGGGCGAATGGCAGCGGCGGTCCCTTTGCCTTGAGACAATCGTTCTCGGCCGGCAGCCGCAATGTCACGTAGATTGTAGCTGCAGGCCTCGAAGAGCCCGCTGGATGTGGTTCGTCTCGGCAATGCCAAATCAAGTCCGCAGGGGATGCGATGAGCAGGCAGTGAATAGCAACCGTGGATGCTTGATCCGTCCACGACAGGTCGCAGGTGAAAGCGTCGAGCTGGCCGGATGTGCCGCCTGCGCATGTCAGGCGAGGCTTCCTTGGCCTGGCGGACGCCGATATTCAGCATGAGTCAGCAAATGATGGATGGCGCGTTTGGTCATTCGCGGGATTGGATTGCTCGTGGAGGGAAATCCAACGCGAGAGGGTGGTGGCTTCAATCTACCGACATGTTCCTATCGACGCGCTCATGTACAGGACTGATCCCTGATGGCCCTGCCTGGGACCGCAAAGATGGTTGGGAGCAGTTCGCCTGTATGACGAACGCGACCGCAAACCCGTCGGACCAAGTTGGTGGCCTTCGAAAGTGCTCCTCAAACATCATTCTCTCCACGGTTAGGATTCAAATGAGGCCTTCTCAAGCGTCGCAAGTTCAACTGGATCGACCTTCGCAGATAGTCTGCGAGTACTTGACTGAGCAAGCGCGAAATCTGTTTGGCCTGCATCCGTTCGCTGCGGAGATGTCTAAACGCCAAGTTGCGAGCTTGCTGCCGGAATACTTGGCGATGTCACAGGCGTTCCCTTACCTGCAGGCAGGCTCGCAAAAGGATCTCATATTTGATGCGATGCGTCGCAACCGAGACCTTCCTAGGGATGTTGAACTAACCAGCGTGGTCGCAAATTTCATCTGTTGGGATGAGACGGGCGGTTATGGCCGGGTTCTGCGAGGCGGCAAGACGGCGCTACCCGATATTCTGGCGACTGAAGATTTCCACTCAAACCTGCTGAGAAAGGATGCATCGCGACTACTCGGTAGAACGATACAGCCGAATTATAGCGCCACAACGAAGCGGTACCTGCATTCCCTCTATGCCGGATTGTCAGCGAAAGATCCGGTCGTGCGCTGCGCCTACATGGTCGCTTTTGAGCTGCATGCTGCGGAAATGATCCAGTCACTGTGGACCACTCTGGTCAAAACCTTTGATGCGCAGTCTGACGATCTGGAGTACTTCCGCACTCATGTCGGCGGCGTGGATCCCGCCGAGAAGTATCACGGAGAAATGACAACCCGGCTCATTCGCGAAGTTGTGCCTGCTGACGGCAATCGTCGTTTTTTGGATGAATTCGATCGAGCCTATCGGCTCAGCTTACAGTGGTGCCGCGATCTGCTGCAAACTGTCTCAATTGAGGAAGATGGTCTTGCGGAGATCGAACATCACGGCGGTTGTCATTGTGGTGCCGTCAAGTTCTACGTCCGAGCGCCGCGAGAGCTCTCCGCAGTTCGATGCAACTGCTCCATCTGCCAAATGTCCGGGTTTCTGCACCTGCTTGTATCCGGCGATAAGCTCAGAATTGAGTGTGGCGAAGAGTTTCTCAATACATATCAATTTAACAAGAATATCGCTCGTCACACGTTTTGCCGGATTTGCGGCGTAAAGCCATTCTATCGACCGCGATCGAACCCCACGGGTTTCAGCGTAAACATTCGGTGCTTGGATAAGAGAACGATCGAAAACATAACAATAGAAGAGTTCGATGGCGAGCATTGGGAGGAAGCGTTCCGCCCGACGCGCGAGGATTGGGAAGCCACCAGTTAAGATCAAACTTGGAGTGAAGTCGCATGGCGCGCGCAATGAACGATAGATCTCGTCTGCTTTCAGAAGAGGCTCTCACCAAATACCGTATAGAGCTATTGGTGAAGGGTACGGTCGTAATCGCCCCTCAGACATTGTTCACCCAAGATGATTTGGCGAGGATCGATCAGCTCCAGATGGAGATTCCCGAAGAAGAGGTGCGGGTGGGAGATGCCGGCGACTCGCACAATGTCTTCGTGAAGCGGGTGAGGGTAGATCCGCCGGGCCGCCCTCCGACCAATGTGCATGGCAAAGCTCCGGGGCAGATCATCGAATTGCTTGAGAGGAAAGACCGCAGCTTTGCGCTGAAGAAGATCTTGGGGGCATCGTCAGATTACGTGATTCGCCGATGCCAAATGCATCGATTGCCTCCCGGTTCGTTCGTTGGCATCCACTTAGACGCTGAGAGCGACCCTGACTTCGAGTACTCCGTGATTGTGCAACTCGCGAGGGATTTTGAGGGGGGTGAGTTCGTGGTCTATCCGAACGCGTACGAACAGCAGGTATTTCGACCGCCGTTTGGGGCCGTGGTTGTCACCACATGTAGGATCCGACATGAGGTGAAGCCTGTGCACGCTGGCGAGCGCCGATCGCTGGTGTACTTCTGTTCAAAACGCGGCGGCGCGAATCGCCGGATCATCGAAAACACTGCTGACGGCCTGTGAGGACCGTTAGCGGAAACGGCTTTCGAACGGGTTGAGGACGCGGGCCAGCTTCTGGCAGACGCTGCCTAATTCGGAAGTTCACGGTTGGTCTACTTCGAGCGAAAAAGGCAACCACTCCCCTGACGTTCCCAGCAGCGGGTGTCAAGCACAGGTTTCGGATACGGGGGGGCTTCGAACGAATGGAGGAGTTTAAGAGGTCTGTGATTTCAGTTGGCCATTGCCAATAACCGGTGCTGCAGATCGCGGGCAGTTGACCTATCGCGCGCGATCACCAGGCACTCCACGGTGCCTGCCTCTTGATCGACGGCAAGCGGGATCACGCCCTCCTTGCGTGTGCCATCGAATAGAAATCCATACCTGACGAAGCGATCAAGCGCGGCCTGGAGAGAACATAATGGAACGTTTCTTACGGAAGAAATGACGTGGCGACTGGAATAATCGATGCCCAGCAGCCGGACGGCAATACTATGTAACACTGACCCTCCGCCCCACCGGCCGTTCGCTTCGTTAAAGAAAAGCCGGCCGTCGCTCGCGAAAATGCCATCAATGTTGATCATTCCGCGATACCCCAAGGTTCGCGCCAGCTCGACAAATCGGTAGGCGTGCGCCTGTGCAGCCAACCATTGCTCATTCGTCAGGTCGCTTGGAAGCTCGAGCCCTGTCCAGATGAGCGCTCGTTCGGATCGGTCTTCGCTGCGACGTAGACGGATGCTTCCACTGTTGATGAAAACGATGGAACCATCCTCCTCTATCTCATACTCAAGATAGAACGGAGCGCGAGCCAAGTGGTACGATTCAATGACCAATGTCTTGCAGGATGCTGTGATCATCTCAGACCAAAGTGCTTGAGGATCAAACGATGGCCAAGCAACCGTTCGGGTATCTCTCGCCCCAGGAAGTGCTCCACTTTCGTTGCCGGTCAGGATAACATTGCCGACTCCGCCCGCTCCATTATCCAACTTGACGATCACGTTGCCGGTCTCTGACCTTAAGGAGGTGACCGCCCTGAATAGTTCGTTTGGGTTTGTGGTCGCGCATCCACTGGGCAGTGGGAGCGCGACACTTGTCGCCAATTGACGGAAGTGGCTCTTGCGGTTCAAGAGATCCGGCCCTCGCTGCAAAGCGAATTCGTCCCCGCTCTGCGGGATGCCAAGCAGCTCCGCCAAGCGCGCTACGCCTTCACTAGAGTAGCAGGCAGATATTCTCCAAGTTGATTTCTGGCGAATATGGCTGTTGAGTCGCTCGACGAAAGCATTGGATAGCAGGGTGCAATCGTTGAGAATCAGCGATTCACGGGCGTCGTCAGGCACAAGCGTCGAGAGACTCGAGGCATCGAAATTGAGCGTCGCGCCGATGAAGGATAGCAGGTCTGCCGGGATTGCTACCGGAGAGACTATTAGGTCACCCTCCTGTGCAAACCAGGCAGACCGGCATGCGGAGTTGGCGGAAAGGGACAGTTGAGTTGCTGTTAGATCGCCACCGGACATTTGAGCTGTCCCGGCATTCATGATTAAGATCCGAGGCAACGACAATCTCCCAGACGCCTGGCGTGATTAAGCATAGACCACCATGCCAGCGACGATGAGTTCGCCGCGACGCATCGTATGGAGGTACCGACCGGAAGGCGGTGTTGCGCTGCCTCGATATCTCCTGTGGTGTAGTCGGGAACTACGGCCAACCAATCCGCGGTTCTCAATCGCTGTCTCCTTCCGGGCTTGACTGCGTATCGAGCTCCTTCAGCATGAAATGCTGGACCTTGCCCAACGCCGTTTTTGGCAGTTCGTGCGTAAATATGATTTCGCGCGGTACCTTAAAACGGGCGAGCTGCGATTGAACATGCGTCAGCAGCGCTTCGGCTGCGATCCGGGACCCGGGTCGCCTGACCACATAGGCGATCGGGACTTCATCCCAGCGTGGGTCCCGTCGACCGACGACGGCGCATTCGGCGACATCCGGATGGCCCATGAGCACACGTTCCACTTCCGCCGGATAGATATTCTCTCCGCCGGAGATAATCAGGTTCTTCTTGCGGTCACGGACCCAAAAATATCCGTCGGCATCGCAGCGGCCGATGTCACCAGTGCGATACCAACCATCACTAAAGGCCTCACGCGTTGCCTGTTGATCGCCCCAATATCCGCAGAAGACGTTGGGTCCACGTATTACGATCTCGCCTGGGGTCCCGGGCGGCAACTTGGTGCCCACATCATCGATGATGGCTGCTTCGCAGCAAAGGCCAGGCAGGCCGCTTGCGCCGTCAGGTGCGAGATCTGCGCCGAGCTTGGTATAGACCGCGATGGGAGAGGTCTCGGTCGCACCATAAACCTGTAAGACTGGCACTCCGCGCCTCGCAAAGCGCTCGACAAGGCGCTGAGGTACCATCGTCGATCCGGTACAGATTGCTTTGAGCGCGGATAAATCCGCGCTTGCCCATCGCGGATGGTCCGTGAGCGCTTGCATCATGGCAGGGACCAGGGCTGCAAGTGTGGGTCGGTCATGCTCGAATGCATCAAACGTTGCCTCTGGCGAAAAGCGGCTTTGGATAGTTACCGTCGCGCCATGATGCAAACCGGGCGTCGTTTGGATATTGAGGCCGCCGACGTGGAAGAGCGGCAAAACAGTCAGGGCGTGATCAGTCGAGGTTAGGTCATGCATGTGCTGACTCATAACCCCGTTCCACAGCAACGCGTCCTGACGCAGCACAGCGCCTTTAGGTCGCCCTGTCGTGCCAGAAGTATAGACGATCAGAACCGGGCAGGACAGATCCGCATCTGGAGTGGGTTCGTCACCACAGCATTCGTCCAGAACGTCGTCCAACTTGCTTCCGCCGGGCGGCGCGAAGTCCAGGCCGACGAGGCAGGTATCGGGAAGTTGCCGCGTCAGAGCCGGCAAGACGGCGTTAAATGCCTGTTCAAGCACGAGCACTTTTGCTCCGGAGTCGGAAAGAATGAAAAGCTGCTCTGCGGCCGCAAGGCGCCAATTCAATGGAACGAGGATTGCGCCGAGCCGCGCGCAGGCATAGAGCAATGTCAGATAATCAGGCCGGTTGAGGCTGAGGATCGCGATCCGGTCACCCCTCTTGATGCCGAGTTGGCGCTTGAGGGCGTAAGAGACACGCCCGATCCGTCGATTGAAGCCCGAGTAGCTCAGAGCGTGTCCCTCGAAACGGAGCGCGGCTTTGTCGGGGGCATACGCAGCGTTGCGCTCAATCAATGTGCAGAGATCCAAACTCATCCTCCGTGAGCTTCGCAAGAGACGCTGGTTCCGATGTAGTTCAGCCGGAGTTCGGATCTACTTCGCCAGACCTCGATTGAGTGCTTCGGGTACCCATTACCCAGGTTACGATCCCGCGGCCCGAGCAGGACGGAGCGGTTCTTGATGGCTGTCATGGGGAGCGAACGATCGACACTGTTCGAGGTATCAGGCACTTGATCCACTTGCTCTGTTTTGCTCGGAAGCAGTCGTGTGCATCTGCCCGTAGTGATAGGTGCACCATGACGACTGTTTCTTGCCTGGTCTTTGACATACAGGCTCGCCGCACATATATGCCGACCTTGGATCTCCATCTTTGAAGCCGACAATGGCTCGGCATTGGCCTTCAATGTGGTCGATCAGCAGGACCTTCCTGACGCCGTCCGGCTCTTTCAACTTGCTGCTCCGCGATATCGCGCCATCTCTTCCGATGCCGCGCCAGTCACGCCGAGCGACACTTGCAGCTCAAGTTTCTTGAAAAGATACGCAGTCGCATGGGCCGTCGCACACTTGCGCGAGGATAAGCTTCCACCAGCATCGGGAAAGTGGTGTGAATCGAACCAAATGCTGGCTCTCCGAGGTGAGTTCGGTGCGGTCGTCTTGCCGTTCGGTTGCAAATGCGGGAAGCGGCGGCGCCCTGCGAGGGCTCGGGATCGAGGTGTACGCCGATCCCTTCCGGCATCACCGTCTCGCTGGCGCCTCGCTTTGGGGCAGCCGCACAGTATTGGTTCTGGAATGCCGGGGCGTTCACAACTACCTGCGAGCCGCGGTACTGCGATCAAGACTCGCTGCATAGCATCTCGACCGATTTGCTGGCGGGAATGAGGATCATGACCAACACTCAGCGTATGTTCTGACGAGGTGAGACATTCGTAATCCTTCACGATTCTGACGGCAGACGAGACACGCGGCGATTTAGGGATCGTACAACTTAACGTTACGTGCGATTCAAGCTCTTTTGGGCAACCCGCGGAGCATGCCAAAGCTCTCAGGTTTGCCGGTAAGGCGCTGCCAAGCGGTGTCGTGTCGACCGCAATTCTGCGCCAGGGTCTGCGTCAGAAAGTCGCTTGAGACGAGGTTCGCAAGCGACGAGGCTGTTGTCGAAAAGCCCGCGCGTTCGCGATCGGGCATCCGTCGTCTTCGCAGCCATAGCGGATGTAACGTCCGCTGTGCCTTATTGAATGCTTCACTGCGCATCTGTCGGGCGCTGACGCGGCAAGCCCAGGGCGAGATCCGACGATTGTGTTCGACAAGCCGGCCTGATGGTAGCTGACCCCTTTGCGCCGTTCGAGCGAGCCGCGCGATTGTGCGAGCGTGCCGTCATCTGGTGCACGTCGCGGTCGTCGGCTCCACTGGAGCGAAGATCATTGCAGCGTCTGATAGAGGCGATAGAGGAGCCGGGCGCGCGGCTCGATCGACGAAATGTAGAGTTGCTCATAATGCGTATGGGCGCCCTTGCCGTCGACGCCGAGACCGTCGAGGGTTGCGGTATGCGGCGCGGTGAAATTGCCGTCAGAGCCGCCACCGCTGAATACATCGAGCAGCTTGAAGCCGAGCTCGGCAGCAAGGCTTCTGGCGTGTTCGTAAAGTGCGGCGCCGGCGTTGCGCTTTTCGTACGGTGGCCGGTTCAATCCGCCGATAACCTTCACGGTGACACCATGGGTACGTGAGGTGACGCCGAGGATCTTCGGAACCAACTCGTCGGCGTCAGCCATGGTCGGCACCCGCATATCGACTTCCGCATAGGCTTCCTCGGCGATCACGTTGGACTTGCTGCCGCCACGGACGACGCCGACATTGACGGTGACGCCACGCTTAAAATCGTTCATCGCCTCCAGTGTCTGGATCACATTGCCAAGTTCCCGGATCGCGCTGCAGCCATCTTCGGGGCGCGCACCGGCGTGGGCCGGCGTGCCCTTGACGAAGACCTCAAAGCGCGCAACGCCTTTGCGTCCGGTGACGATCTTGCCGCCCTCGCGCGCGGGTTCGGTCACCAGCACATACTTGGCCTTGCGGCCCTCGGCCTCGATCAATGCCCGCGAGGTCGGGCTACCGATTTCTTCGTCCGATACGTAAAGTTGGGTGACGCCGAGCGGAGGGCGGACATCATCGGCGCAAACCTGCCGGAACGCGTGATACGCCCCGTGGGTCGGTCAAAATCCCCCGGGTATGGTCACTTGAAACTCCCCCACCTGATGATCGCCGTCAGCGCCGCTGAACAGCGGTAGCGGTCAGGCAGGACGTTTATTTTCGGTCCCTTTAGTCTAGCCAGCAAGGGACCGGGGAGTTGAACGTCTTGAAGCCACACCTGCAAAGCACGGTATTTACGCTACTCGATCGCAACGCCAGCCAGCGCGAGATCCACAGGTTGACGGGGGTCGATCGCAAGACGATCCGGCGTTACCGGGCGCTGCGGGCTGGTGCGGAGGCAAATTCCCCCGGGGAAGTGACCACCGGCCCGGTGAGCGAGGACGGCCAAATTCCTCCACCCCGACCACCGGCTTTTGGGGCATCGGAAGCGACGGTCAGCAGCAGCCTGGCCCGCTCGGCCTGCGAACCGCATCGGACGTGGATCGAAGGACAGGTCCGCCTGAAGCGGAATGCGCAGGCGATTTACCAGGACCTGGTCGATCAATTTGGCTTTCCGTCCAGCTACCAGAGCGTCAAGCGGTTTGTCCGCACGTTGCGCCACAGCGATCCCGAGCAGTTTGATCGACTTGAGTTCCTCCCCGGCGAGGAGGCTCAAGTCGACTATGGCGAGGGCGCTCTGACGATCGATCCCAGGAGCGGCCGGTACCGCCGCCCCCGCCTGTTCGTGATGACGCTGCGCTACTCGCGGCGCAGCTTCCGGCGAGTGGTCTGGCAATCCAGCCAGCAAGTCTGGGCGCAGCTTCACGAAGAAGCGTTCCGGTATTTTGGCGGCGTTGTCAGATATGTCGTGCTCGACAATCTGAAGGAAGGTGTCCTCAAGCCCGATCTGTACGAGCCCGAGCTCAACCCGATTTACAGCGCGATGCTGGCTCATTACGCCGTGGTCGCCGATCCCGCGCGGGTGGCCGACCCCAATCGGAAAGGATGCGTCGAGAATGCGATTCAACATACCCAGGGCACCGCGCTGGCTGGACGGCGCTTCGAGACACTGGAAGCGCAGAACGAGTTCTTGCGGCATTGGGAGGAGAACTGGGCTTCCAGGCGCATCCACGGCAGCACGCGCCGTCAGGTCGAGGCCATGTTCCAGGAGGAGAAGCCGCACCTGCGGCCGCTGCCTGTCGCGCCCCTCCGCATCTTCACCGAGGTCGTTCGGACCGTCTGCGACGACACCACCGTACGCGTCGACAACAGCTATTACGCCGCGCGACCCGCGCCCATCGGCAGCCAGGTCGTTGTGCGGATCTACGCCTCCATGATCGAGATCCGTGATCGCCACACCCGTGCGCTGCTGCGTGTTCATTCCAGGATGACGCACCCCGGTTCTGTCGTCCTGCCAACCAACGAACGGCCGTTCAATCCGTCGCGGCAAACCGCCGTGTTGCTGGCGAGCGCCGAGCGCATCGGGCCGCAGACCAAGGCGTTGTGCCAGCAGGTGTTCGACACCGAGGGACGTCCCGGACAGCGCGCGATGTGGGGCATTGTCGGGCTGAGCCGGAAGTATCCGGCGCGGCTGGTCGAGCAAGCCTGCGCGCACGCCATCGACAACCGCATCTACCGCTACAAGCACGTGCGTGCGACCGTCGAGCGGTTGTTCGAACAGGCGATCGAGCAGGTTGGAGCGACGCCACAACCGGCATCGCCGCTCACCCAGGATCATCCGCTGATCCGTGCCCCGGCCGAATACGGCGATCTCTTCAGCCGTGCCGTGCGGCACGATGCCGGCGACAATGGCCGGCAGGCCGAGGCTCACGACAGCCACGCTCGTGTCGCCTGCGCAACCCCGGCCAGCTCCGGCGCCACGAGCGCTCCCGCTGCATCTTCTCACCTCAAACTGGAGACCCAGCCACATGATGACCATGCCGGAAATTGAGCGTTGCCTGCGACAGCTGCGCCTGTCGGGCGTCCGCGACACGCTGCAGACGCGCGTGCTGCAGGCGCAGGGCGCCAACCAGCCATTCCTCGAGACCTTCTCCCTGATCCTGCAGGACGAACTCGACCGTCGTCAGTCCCGCCTCATCGAGCGCCGCTACCAGCAATCCGGGCTCGACGAAAAGCTGACGCTCGCCGAGTTCGACTGGTCCTTCAATCCCAAATTGCCGCGCCAAACCTGCTTCCAGCTCCACACCCTGGCGTTCATTGCCGCTGGCGAGAACGCGCTGCTTGTCGGCAAACCTGGCACCGGGAAGTCCTACATCGCCAAGGCGATTGCCTATCAGGCAATCCTGCAAAGCCACAAGATCCAGTATCTTGAGACCGACGACTTCTTCCACCGCTACGCCATGAACTCCCCGGCACAACGCGAGGTCCGGCTGCGAACCATCATCGACTGCGATCTCCTCGTGCTGGACGATCTGTTCCTCGCACGCGCCATCCCTGACGACGCCGGCGCATTGCTGCAGACCCTGATCCATCAGCGCTACAAACTGCGCCGCAGCGTCATCGTCACCTCCAATCGCGTCGTGCAAGACTGGGGGACATACCTGGGGGACAACACCATGAGCACGACGATCCTCGATCGCCTGATGCATCATTGCCATCTGCTTGAGTTCGACGGACGCAGCTATCGGCTCAAAGAGGCCGCTGAAGCCCTTGCCCGGGAGACAATGTCAAACTAACAATCACCATGTCCTGCCTCGCGGGTGGAGGAATTTGACTGACCTCACCCGGAGGAATTTGAAGTGACCCGCGGGGGATACGCGAGATAGGCACCACCCTTCATGTCATAAATGCCGGGGCCGAATGCCCTGTTGCCCTCGACTTTGAACGGCAGGCGCTCGATGAACCCCATCGGATGAACTGTGTCGAGATGGCTCAGCACGAGAATGCCCGGTACGCCTTGGCCCCAGGACGAGCGTGTGACCAAATGATCGCCGCAGCCGTCGCGTCCCGCAACGCGGTCGACGCTGACTGACAAGTCACGATAGCCCGACGCGACGAGATCAGCCAGTTTATTGACCTGGTCCGGCCGTTCCGTTGGTGACTCGATCTCGACCCAGCGGCGGATGCCGTCGAGAATCACCGCGGCTTCGAATGGGTTGCTGGACATAGATCTGACGCCCTTTGAGTTCGACCTTCATCGTTCGCAGAAAATCGTGATAGGATCCATTTGATCGCATCATGATCTAACGCGAAGACCTTCAGAGTCGCCAACGTTGTGGGTCAGCTGGGCCTCTGAAGTCTAAGTCTTGCCGCAGGCAATGATGCTACGCGGGTTGAAATAAACAGCTACCAAACTTGGTAGGCTCCAACATGCAAGCTCGAGAGCCGTTGCTGTCTCGTGAACTGTAGCTGTTCTGATCAATTCCTCCGATAGCTGCGCAGCTTGCATTCCCAATACTCTTCCGCGAGGATGTCTGCGCGCACTGGCCTTGAACACGTCGATGCCAAGGCCGGCGACAAGATCAGTGGCGTCTTCCGGCGCGCATGCCGACGCAAAATAGCGGCTCGGTTCGCCATCGAGCAATCTCGTGAGTTCGTGCTCGAGGTGGAACCCGGCGTCGAGCGTTTTTATACTCACTTCGCAAGATGAGTATAATCCCGGTTAACCTCGGCTTGGGGGGCGAATCAGCGCGCCCGATTCCGACCTCTTGTGCCAAGCCTGCCTCGGGCGCGTTGTTCGCATCAATAGGTCGTCCAGCTTGAGCGGGTAGCTCACCTTTTGTGCTGGCGCGGGGATCGCGGCTCGCGGGAAAATACGATAGGTGCCTTCGTGACGCAGATCATGAAAATGCAGGTCATCGATTTTTAACACGTGCAGGCGCGCGTGAACGCCGCAAAGGGAAATCGCACTCAATCAAGCAGCAGGGTTCGAAGCGCGCCCCGGAAGTTGATCAATGGATTGCCGTGGCCGACCCGGGTCGCGACAATTCGTCCGATAAAGATGGTATGTGTGCCAATCACCTTGTGGTCGTACAGGACGCATTCGAGCGCACAAAACGCGTTTGGCAATAGCGGTACATCGAAGATGCCCTGTTTCCAGGGCGCGGTATCGAAGCGATGAACACCTTTCGCACCCTCCTGACCGCCAAAACGTAGCGCAAGGTCCTCCTGGTTGCTGCGCAGAAGACTGACTCCAAATCTGCGACTGGCGAGTATCCCGTCATGCGTCTCGGAGCCGACTTTTATGCCAACGAGTAGGCACGGGGGCTCCATGCAAATGGAGGTCACCGAACTAACCGTCAGTCCACGTCGTTCGGCGGCCTTTCCGGTCGCCACGATGGCGACACCGCTCGCCAGATTTCGCATGGCCTGACGGAACTCGGTCGCTTGGACAGATGGAATATCACGAATCCTAGGAGGGGACGGGTAGCTCATGACCTGCCTCTGGAGTTTTACTCCAATTCTGGTGTCTCCGTTACGCGCGGATGACCTTGATTCCTTTGCGCCTGCTATCGGGCGCACGGTGTCGCATTGCGCAACCAATGGCTGCCCCTCTCACCGAGCATCTCAGCGCGAGGAAGTTTCCTGCTTGGGAGTGCCCTGTTGATGGACGTGTCAGCGGCGATCCTGCCCGCTGCGTCGATCGCGACGGGGAACAGTCCGGCCGGAGTTTTTTTCGCATGTAGCAGCATAGGCACGCTAATTTACTCTCAACAGAGCACGCTTTTTCGCATCGAGAAGATGCCCATCGAGCGTCGCGTGCAGCGCACCTCGTAGCTCCGGCGGAATCGAGCCGTCTGTGTCGATCAATTCCCGAAACTTTCGAATGATGTGTTCTATCGTTGCAATAGATCCGAGTGTTTCCATATCCTGTGAGGACATTTCCCGATGATCTCCTTTTGCGCAGCGCACGAGCGCTTCGTCGCGGTCCCCGACTTCAACTGTGTGCCGCAACAGGCTCTTGCCGATAAAGAAGGGGACTCTCGCGCCGTGTGGTTAAGGCGAATTGTTTGATCAGTACGCGGATAGATGGCAACAACGTCTTCGAAAGCTCGCAGAAGCAGCGCGCGTTTGCGCCTGCTGTCCCTTCGCACTTGTGAGCATTGGTCTTGATCAGAATGTTGGAACATCGACCAACTCGGCTGTCACGCATTGGAAACCGTGATCAGTCGCTTCAGTCGGGCGGCCGCGGCGCCGCGATGAAGCGAATCTCTCCCAAGTGCAACGCCTTCCTGCAGCGTCGAGGCCCGGCCGGCTACAATAAAAGCCGCCGCCGCATTCAAAAGCGCGGCGTCGCGAAATCGACTTGGTGCACCATCGAGCATGCCCTGGAGCGCGTCGGCATCGCCGCCGTCCAGCGCCTCTTTGCGGCAGCGGCGGAGACCGGCTTCTTCCGGCGTCACTTCGAAGGTGCGGATTGTACCCGCCTCTAGGGCTGCAACAAAGGTTTGGCCGGTAAGGGTAATTTCGTCGAGTCCGTCCGAGCCATGAACCACCCATACCGATTCCGCACCAAGATTCTTCAATACATACGCCAAAGGCTGGACCCATTCGCGAGAGAATACTCCGATCATCTGCCGCTTGACTCTGGCCGGATTGGACAGAGGTCCGATTAGATTGAAAATCGTGTGGGTCCCAAGTGCGGTCCGAATCTGGCCAACGCGCTGCATCGCCGGATAATGGGGCGCCGCAAACATGAAGCCGATGCCAGCTTCGTGCACGCAACGCGCAACCGCCTCAGGCTCAAGGTCGATCTTCACGCCGAGGCGCGCCAACACGTCTGCGGCACACGAACCTGAGGACACATCGCGGTTGGCGGTCTTGACAACAGGAACGCCGGCCCCGGCAACAATAAAGGAGGCGCATGTCGACACGTTAACCGACCACATGGGGCCTTCGCTCGTGCCAGTGATATCGATGGGATCGCATGCCGCCTCGACCCGCGGCATTCTATCCCGAATCGCCGAGGCTGCACCGGTAACTTCTTCGACCGTTTCGCCGCGAACCCGCATTCCCATCAACAAGCCGCCGATCTGCGATGGGGTCGCGTGTCCCGACATCATGCTGTCGAAGGCTAACGCGGTTTCCTCACGCGTCAGAGTGGCGCCGCTGGCAACTTTGCCAATGATCGATTTGAGCGCTTCCATCGAACTTTCCACGATCCCTGTCCAAAGCTGAGGCTCGTCCGTTCAACGGGGGGCGTTGAAGAGACGTGACATTGGTGCATCGAAGCAGCTGCCTGCCTCCTGGGCGGCTGATACTTCATTGGCCCGTGCGTATCGGTTGGTTGGGCGCGGGCCCCTGGGTGAGGCTACAACCTGACGCTACGTGAGGGTCAAGCTCTCCATCTTATGGTGCTGTCAGGACAGCTCATCGGCCGATCAGAATAGTGCAGGCGCGTGGACGCCAGCGCCAACGTAAATGTCTCGCGCCGGTGGTTGCCGCGGCTGTCTCTTGATCACGGTGTTCCGATCCGGTCCACGGAAGCGTTCGGCCTGCGCGCGCCGCGTCGTCGAGCGTTGAAGCCGGCTTCCATTACCTGTTTGGGGTCGAAGCCCGATCTTATGGCTACCAGAAGGTAGCCGGCCAGATTGCAGGTGAAGGTGCACAGAACGTCACGTACACCATGCTCTACTGCTTTCACGGATTGGCTGTCATCGAACTCTACCTGCTGACGGTTGCGCAAGGTGGTTTATCTCAAGCTGCATCTCGTGTTCGGTCCTGCGTTACAGCCGGAACACGCCATACTGCGGCGCATCGATCGGCGCATTGAGCGAAGCGCTCAATGCAATTGCGAGGGCGGTTCTGGTGTCGACAGGATCCAGGATGCCGTCGTCCCAGATTTCGGAGGTCGCATAATAGGCGCTCGATCGTTCGTGATATTCTTCAAGAATTGGCTCTCGAATGGCTGCCAGTTCCTGCTCGGAGAGGCGTCCGCCCGCGCGAGCCAACTGTCGTGCCTTGACGTGGGTGAGAACGCCTGCGGCCTGCTCAGCGCCCATCGCGGATATCTGAGAATTAGGCCAGCTGAACACAAATCGAGGATCAAACGCGCGTCCCGACATAGCGTAAGTGCCCGCGCCGTGCGAGCTATTGCAAACAATCGTAAACTTTGGAACGGACGCTCCGGACACAGCCATGATCAGCTTAGCGCCGTCCTTGGTGATCCCACGCCGCTCATATTCGCGGCCAACCATGAAGCCCGTGACATTCTGCAGGAAGAGCAGGGGCGTCCGATTCTTGTCGCATAATTGGATGAAATGAGCACCCTTCAGCGAGCTATCGCTGAACAGCACGCCATTGTTGGCAAGGATCCCGACTTGATATCCATGAAGCCGCGCAAAGCCACACACAAGTGACGTGCCATAACGCGGCTGATACTCATGAAATCGGCTGCCATCGACCAGACGAGCGATGATCTCTCGCATGTCGAACTGCGCTCGGGCATCCTTTGGAATGATACCGTAGAGTTCGCAAGCACTGTAAGCGGGCGGCTCAGGAGCCACTCGATCGATCCAAGTTTTCGCCGGTTGGCGGAACCGAGCGACGACGTCGCGGGCAATCGCAATTGCATGCATCTCAGAGCTTGCGACGTAATCACTGGTGCCCGACACGTTGGTATGCATGAGGGCGCCGCCCAAATCTTCGGCCGACACGTGTTCCCCGGTGGCAGCCTTTACGACCGGGGGGCCGCCGAGAAAAATCGCCCCCGTACCTTCGACCATAATGTTGTATTCACTAAGCGCGGGGACGTAGGCCCCTGCCGCGGTGCAGTGGCCCATGACGATGGCGACCTGCGGCACTCCCATCTTCGAGAGAATGGATTGATTCCGGAGTATTCGACCAGCGTGGTAGCGATCCGCAAAGAATTCTGCCTGCAAAGGCAGGAACCCGCCCGCGCAGTCGCACAGATGAACCACCGGCAGACGGTTTTCGATGGCGATATCCAGGGCCCGCACAATCTTCTTGACTGAGAGCGGATACCATGCACCGCTTTTCACGCTGGCATCGTCGGCATGAACAATCACCTCCCGACCCGCTACAATGCCGATGCCGACGACCTGCGCGGCGCTGGGCACCTCGCCATCATACGCCTTGTTGGCGGCCAGCGTGGAAAGCTCTAGGAACGGAGTTTCCGGGTCGAGCAAGGCTGCGAGCCGTTCGCGAACAAACAGTTTGTTCTGTCGACGCAGTCGCTCGAAATCCCGTTCTGGCCGATGGAAGCGGGCAGCGCGTTGCCGTTCCTTCAATTCGGCCGCAAGCTGTCTGTTGTGGCAATCGTTGCGGCGAAACGCTTGCGAGTTAACGTCCGCTACGGAACCGATCCGCTGCATTTCAGCGCCCTTCTTCGGAGAGCGTGACCAGCTCAGCGTCATGCTCGAAGCTTTCGCCTTCCTTGACGTGAATTCGATCGACGATGCCGTCCTGCGGTGAGCGTATGATCGTCTGCAGCTTCATGCTCTCAATCATCATCAGTGCCATTCCCGCCGAGACTGATTGGCCAGGCGAAACGGTAGTCGCAACAACTACGCCAGGCATCGGCGCACGGGCGATTAGCAGGCGTGTTTCGTCATTCGCGGAAGTGAGCGCTCGCAATGGGTCATTGTAGCGCACAATGCGGCTTCTGCCGCGTATATGCAGATGAATCAGGTCGCCATCGATAGCAAACCTGACCGGTTCGCTTTCCCCGGCAATGGTCAGGATGCCACTACTCTCACCGTGATGCGTGAACGCGACGGGGGCAATCACTTGGTCGCGCAAATGAAGCCGGTAACCCTGCTGGCTGGTTGAAAGCCATAGCCTATGGTCTACGCGGTCGACCTCGAATGAGTGATACACGTCAATTTCTCCAGCTGCCAAATGCTGCGTGAAGCTCGGGCACGGCGTCAGCGGAAGCACGCACCGGTCTCGTCAGGAGAGCGGCGGATGCCAGGAACGCAGACAATCCGGTAGCAAAATTGTCGGTTGCAAGATGCGGGTTTTCTTCAAGGTATCCCGTATGGAACTGACCGCCGAGAAATGCCTCGTCAGCTAGGATCCGGGCGAGCAAGCTGGCATTGGTCTCACACCCAAGTAGAACAAGTTCTCGAACCGCACGATGGGCTTTCATAGCAGCCTCTATGCGGCTTGGGGCATGCACGATAATCTTTGCAAGCATCGGATCGAACGCCGCCGTGATGTGCTGACCTCGCATGATGCCGCTGTCGATCCGTACGCCGTCCGGATACTCGAGAAGAAGTACTTTGCCAGTGGTTGGAACGTATCCGCGTTCGGGGGCCTCCGCGTACAGCCTGAGCTCGATCGCATGCCCGTTCGAAGCAATATCGGATTGCGCAAGCGCAAGTTCGCGGCCGGCTGCGGCATAAACCTGTTCGGCGATCAGGTCGACACCAGTGACCATCTCGGTCACTGGATGCTCGACTTGAAGGCGGGTATTCATTTCGAGAAAGTAGAAGTCGCCTTCGCTGAGGATGAACTCGACCGTTCCAGCATTTTGATATTGCGCCGCACGGGCGATGCCGACCGCGGCTTCGCAAATCCGTGTCCGCAATTGTGGTGATAACGCGGGCGAGGGCGTCTCTTCTATGATCTTCTGGAAGCGGCGCTGCACTGAACACTCGCGCTCGAAGAGATGGACTAGGTTACCGAAGGCGTCACCCAACACCTGTACTTCGATGTGCCGCGGGATTTCGAGATATCGTTCGACATAAAGTCGGCCATTTCCAAAGTAGCAACGCGCTTCACTGCGCGCCTGCTCGATGGCTGCTTCCAATGCATTTGGGTCGCGGACAATTCGCATGCCCTTGCCCCCACCGCCCCCCGTCGGCTTAACCAGCAAAGGAAATCCAACAGCTTGCGCTCTCGAAACGAATGTCGTCGGATCATCTTCTTCGATGGCGCAGGGAAGGACTGGAAAGCCGTTGCGCTGAACGAAGTTGCGGGCCCGGATCTTGTCCCCCATGAGTTCGATGGCTTCCGGAGCAGGCCCGATGAAGGTAATGCCTGCCTTGATCACCTCCCTGGCGAACTCCGCACTCTCGGAAAGCAATCCATATCCTGGATGCAGCGCCCCGGCGTTCGCCTTGCGAGCGGCAGCTATGATCTGCGCAATGTCCAAATAGCTCGCCACCGGCGTGCGGCCACTGATCGGAATTGCCAAGTCGGCCATGGAGACGGCCGGGGTCAGGGCGTCTACCTCGTGGTAGGCAATTGCAGAACGGAGTCCAAGCTTCCGCAGCGTTTTGATGATTCGTGCAGCTATCTCGCCCCTATTGGCGATTAGAACCGTATCGAAGTGTAATTTGTGCATTCGCCTATCCGGACAAGCACTGTGGGCCAGAGCTTCTGTCAGTTGTGACCGATTGGTACCACTCTCGACGGCCCGCGCTTGATCGCTTGCCTTGGTGGAAGAACAGGCTTGATCCATTTTTGAATGTGAACTGGCACGCTCACGGCCGGCGATCCCTCACTTTGAGTCACTGTTCTTCTTGCCAGTATCTCGAACGGAGATCACGTAGCGACACTGCTGGCTGAGGCTCGCTTGCTTTGATCGGAGACAAGACATAATGGCGGCACGATCAGGTATGTGGCTGCTGCACAGGCGGAACACGTCCTCCATGCAAGCCTCCTTCTCCTCCGCGGTCGGCGCTTGGTCGCGCGCATTCACCTGTCCGGGGATTGCGGCTGTCATTGCGACAGCAAGAGCGATAGCGCGGTAGTTGGCATTGAGAAGCGAAGCCAAACGGAGTCGTTGGTTTTGACTCATGATATCCTTTCAAGCCGGTGGTGCAGTGGTTGTTATTTGGCGCCAAACGCAAGATGACCTGACGACCGGAAAATGGGCCCGGGCGCGCAGTTCGCATTATCTGTCAGGAAGCGTCGAGATTGTCGAAGGTGGCCCTCACTTGTCTAGGATCGTACAATCTGACGCAACGAGCGATTCAAGCCCCTTTGTGGGCCCAATCGCCTGTAGATGTTTGGAATGTGCATATTCCGTCTTAGCGACGCCTGCGCGAGGGAGTTCGGATGGACCAGTGCACACAGTATTGCTGTGCGGCGGCTGCGAATGGTACCGTGGCGTAGCTAACGAGATGAGCCTCGCTGTTACGTAATTGTACGTAGCGCGGTTGTCGCATTTCTTTGATCTGAGAATTGCATGCTCACCGCCATGAATCCAAAAAGTAAACTCTACGAGCCCAATCACTGGCGAGGCCGTGCGGAAGCAACGCGAAAGAAGGCGGAAGCACTCGCTTACGGCAAATTAAGAGATAGGCTTCTTAAGATTGCCATCGAATACGACAAGCTGGCTCTGCGTGCCCAAGATTGGCAGGCGAGCCAAAACGAGAACGATGCGTTGTCCGACTATGAGTTGTGAGGGCTGGCCGCGCTTCGGCAAAGCGCGCGCGCACATTCCGGCTCGCAGTTTCTTTTGTGGAGCAAAGGTCGCTCAGTGCGCTCGGCGCGGCCAAGTCTATTGCAAGTCTGTATACGGGGTGAGCCGCGCCGTTCGGCGGGGCGATGGATCTCGGGGGAGAGGGACGAGGTGGCCGCGCGCAATATGGTGGTATGACGGCCTGCTCCTGTTGCGATGGGGTCGGGGCGCTGGCGAGGCTGGCGACGCGATCCCTGTCGCCATCCTTGCGCAAGCGTCACAAAGCACGTTTCCGGCCTTAGTTGCGCATCTGGGCGCGGGTAGTAGTCGATGTCAGTCGGCATGTTGGCGGGTCATGTCAGTCCGCCGATTCGCGGCGTTGTCCTGTTATCCCCGCCTGTTTCGTTTGCGTCGCGAGAGAGCCGCATGTCGTGTCTAGGTAGTCCGCCAGTTGTTGACTTGAACCAAGTCAAAGAAAGAGATCGCCACTGCCAGACTGGCGGTGGTGCGCCTGCTTCATCCTCAGCACGATTCGATCGGAACAGTCGCGGCATACGAGTGGTCGAGAAGCGCTCGTGTGCCGCACTATTTGTCAAGACATCGCCGTCGATTCTGTATCGCTCATAGGAGCGATGCGACGATCCAGCAAATGCCGGCCCAGAGCAGCGCGTTTAGGAACAACCCAAGCAGTGGCCACAGGTTCCATTTCGTTTGCGTCGGCCAAGATCCGCAATCAGCGCCGTAATGCTTGATCATGGGGTGCTTTGGTGTGCGCCAGTGCATCATTCATCCCACGATGCGCTGGCCCACGGAAGCGGGCGCGCGTTTGGGTGTCTCGTATCACTCATGAGTTTCGCGGTCTTCCTTCAAGGCTTGAGTGTCAGAATTCCGTTCGTATCGTCGCTCAGCCGAAAGCCCTGCGAATTGCCGGCCTGCTTAGCGCTGCAGCGTTCCGGGCAGCCGAAACGGCCATCGTGGATTATGGCGCGTCCTGTTCGCTTCGTTTTCTTGACCGCTGCAATCAGCATGCCACGAACGGAGATGTACCGGCGCCGCTTTGACAAAGGAAAAATGCGATTTGTCGAGTTCAGCGCCGTGGTCTAGCTGCCCTTAGTCGAATTCGCGACACCGATGTCTGAAAGCCAACGCCAGTAGGTGCGTCGTCAGCGACACAGGCGACAAGCGGTCCGAAAGATCGCCGTTGATCGCGATTGAGTCTGAGGCAGTAAGCCAAGCTAGCCTCCTTCCCTGACCGCTAGCTGACGAAGAGCTGCTGAGATGGAAGAAGAATGATGAGATGTTGGCAGCTCACTCAATGACATGTTGGCTCAGCTGCGGCTCCGATGCGAGCTAGTTCGAGTTTACGCTCTTACAGCCTGATCATGGTCACATAGATGACGCATTGGCACTGTTTCAAACCACGAGAAGCGAGTGCTGCGAGCTATCGAAGACCCACATGACGGCGCGGACCGAGGCGCCGTCCCTTTCGAATCATAGTGGCGGCAGCGCTCGCGGTTTTCGCGCCATAATGGAATCTACAAGCAGGTATCACATGCGATCAAATGGAGCCGCCGGGATGACGATCGGTCCATCGTCGATGAGTTGATGGGCCATGATCGGGCTCGACCCATTTCATATGGTCAAGCACATCACCAGCTGATCTGCACGGGCAGGGCAATGAATACTTGTTTGGACGTGCTAAGGCTCAAGAGCTGATCTGCCTGCAGGTCGGCGCTGTTCGGCGATGAGAGTCCAAGCCTGCCAGCATAGATGAGCAAGATGGCCCACGCGAGGATCGACGTGGTGACGAAGTCGTCCACCGGGTCCGCCCGTCGGGTCAACCATGGGTGTGTAACTGGCCGATTCGTATCGAGCGGATCGTGCGCGCCTTGCGATCAAGGGGGCGATGAGCGTGTCCGTCGTGTCCTCAAACACGATGTGAGCGTTCGAAAACCAAGAATTAGGAGAGCAAGTGATGATGGACATCAGCGTATTTCTCAGCAGATGGTTCGCTGAAGAGTGGTTTTGGAATGCCGGGGTGAGGACCGAGCTGGCGCCGATTGATCAGTTGCCCGACAACGTCATCTACGTCGACTTCAAAGCGATCCGCGAGGCAAAGGAGGGGACGTGCGAGCGCAGATCATAGAGAAGCTTGAGGCTGGCCGGGTAAAATACGGCCAGTTCGCCAGCGTTCCTGGATCAGGCCCTTGCGGCCTGTTTCTTGTGCAGGGTCCCTGCGGGTGTGAACTCAAGATCAGTGGATTAGTTCGTCCTAGCTGGGAGCACGTCGCTGTCTCGACGGCGCGGCGTTGTCCAAACTGGGAAGAGATGTGCTTCGTAAAAGACCTGTTTTGGGATGAAGAGGAATGCGTGATGCAATTGCATCCGCCTCTTTCGCAATATGTGAATAACAGCCGGTATTGCCTGCATCTATGGAGACCCACTGATCGAGACATCCCGACGCCACCGCCGAGCTTCGTGGGCATTGTTGGGCTAAGACCGTCCGACGCGGCAATGTTGTTTGCACGGATGAGTGCGACAGCATGACGAGTTGCATCAACAATGTCCGCGCAGAAGCGGGCGCTTGGTTAGCGCAGAAACGTCGTTCTGCGCCGCCGGAAGGCAGCGCGATTGCCGAACATGTCGGGCTTTTCTGCCAGTTGCAACGTGCCGGGGGGCAGCCGGAAATCCTGCTGCCGCACAGGTGGTCATTAAAGTGTACTGAATCGGCAAGATTTGCCTCATATGCATCACCGCAGCTACTTTCATCGTGGGCGTGTTGGGATTCGAATTAGTTTTTGGGGGTGTTCAAGCCAGTGCTTGTGGAAAGGCGCGTTGAACCTAGGGGTACGAGCAACAGCGGAAGTCGTATCGAGGGCGGGCACCACTTCAAGCGGAACCACGTGCTCTGCAGTCCCAGCCACCCGCCCGGAACAGAGCTGGCGATCAAAACGGTGTGCCTCCAATAGGGGACATGAACGATAACGATTCCAAGCTTGTCGGCTCGACAGCTCGCCGTCAGCTTGCGGCAATATCCTTCAGAGGCAGAGCATGAGCATCCCGCACTCGCTCTGAGGAAACGTGCGCTTAAGAGGCAGGTGAGCCATCATGTATAATCGAGTGAGCGGACAATCCATAGCTTCCAATCGGGCTGATCAATCGGGGCAGTCGATGGACAGTGGCAGCTTTGCGCAAGCACTTACGGAATGCGCGCAACAGGAGAGCCTGTCAGATGGTGAGTCGTTCGACCAAATGGGGGGCTGCTGCAGCAGGCCAGACGCAAACGGTTACAGTCCAGAGCCCTCCGACTCCAGCACATCCTCTCTGTCCTCCGATTCCAATCCATCCTCTCCAGCAAGGCCGATCCGTGCCCTGTTCGATTACAGGACTGCTGAATTGCCTGAGGCCAATGTTAACGGTATCTGCCTTGGGTTGGCCGCGGAGTGGCTGCTCGATCTCAATAGTAGCCCCTCATCCCGAATGAGTGCGCTGCAGCCGGGTGCTCAAAACCATGCCTCGGCGGCCGTGCGGCAGAAGCAGTATGAAGATGCCAAGACTGAGTTACGAAACGCTGGGGCAGGAGGTTCTCATGACTTTCAGGCAAGAGGCAAAATGTTGAGTGATGCGGGTTTGCATCCATCCAACGAACAGACACGATATAGGTTTGGCTCATCTTCGCGCATTAACAAGATAGTGAACGAAATCACGGCCGATCCATCGGTGTACGTGCTCAGCTTGCGTTTCGCAGCAGGTGGCAGACACTCAATCGCGACGTCGACATCGAATGGAATGACGACCCTCTTTGATCCTAATTATGGGGAGTTTACTGTTCGCTCAGATCAGATGGGTGAGGTGTTCAAAAGTCTTGCCGAGCGCTACAGGAACCCGAACCAACGTGATATATCGACCGTTGTCACGCAAAGGGTCGCCTGAGCGTTCGGGGCTTTCACCAACTCTGCCGAGATCTCCGTCTTTCCCGGCGCGGAAACGATGGAGACCTGAGAATCAGGACGTCGCGATTAGGGGTAACCGGATGTGGGCTCCGAGTCTGCCGCTTCAGCATACGGCAACGTGCTGAGATGAAGCCACGCTGACGGTGTGGAGATGTTAGAGGTTCGCTTGATGAGGGGCCGATCTCGTCGAGCGAGAACTTGTGCATTCTTTGCGTGCGGGCGTTGATAGCGGCAATGCGGGCGGAATGTGAGGAGCTTTGCGACAGCGTCATATGCTGGCGCGGGTGCGGTTGACCCGCGATCTGGATTGTCCATCAGCGCTGCATGCCAGCATTTGTCTGAGCGTGTTGAGCACCAGATTGCGAACGAACCCCGCCCTAGATCATCTGCAGTTTCATTACGTCCATGTGAAGGGGCTGGCGAGCGTCATCATCGAGAATTCGTGCTCCGGCACGCCGTGAAGCATTCGGATAGTTTTACGACCTGGAGCCGCGGACGTCTTCGGCAGCAACCGTCAGGTCGCCGTGGCCTCTGGTGTGAAGGCGCATTCCGTTTTGAGAAACCATAGATGGCCTGGCACTCCGCCTCGTGTGTCAGGTGCCGATCGACGAAAGTCAGAGACTTCTCTAACCCGTGCCGGATGCAGCTGGCACTGTCTTGCTTGCTTATCCATAGCGGCCATTTGCCAAGCGTGACCAATCTGCCTCTGTTCGCAGGCGCAGCAACCAGTGGCTGTCCCAGCCCCTTGGCGGGGCGCATCGAGGTCGGACTCTATCGTCCATCACTCGGTTTAGCGCTCGGCGGTCGACCGGCAGGAGGCTTCCCTAAACGGCTAAGTGCTGCCGGGAGAAGGCGCGCGACCTGCAGCGGCCGGCCGAAAAGGCTGACGCGCGGAACATTCAGAAGAGTCGATTTGCCAGAACGATGTCGCGGAGGATAGCGGCAAATCGAGCGGCGGTCGCTTTGCCCCGCAGTCCAATAGACAGACTGAGCGTCAGATCGGCGTCCCAGCCTCGTCAGAAGCCAAGTGTACCGTCGAGGGAAAATCGATCTGCTTCAAGCTCGGCTGATTGGTCCAGATATATCGTCGCCAAAGCTCCGTTCCGAGCATTCTCGGCGACGGGGTGGACAACATCTCAGGGTCAGTAGCGGCTAGCGGCGCTGCGCTTGTTCGGAAAGGGAGGCCTCGCGAGATGCCGCTCAGAACCGGCTTGCTGCGCCCTGGGCGTTTCGCGATGATGGCAACCCAGGCACGCATCAACATCTTTCGACGGGCCTTCTCAATCGTACAACGGCCGGCTAAGCGGTGTATCCAGTGATCCTTTACAGACCAGCGCCTGGCACTCGTTCCGTTCGGAAGGTGTGGGCTGTGGCTCGTTTGCACTAGGCGCGGATCTGTAGGAACGTTAGAGATCTTCGTCAGCGAGGCGCGATGGGTGGCGTTGGATATCAGGTTTATTCGAAAAGCGGCAACGGTGCTATCCGGGTCGTCGTTTCCTCCGCAAAGCAAGCTCTCGCCAAGGCAAATGAACTCGCCGAATCTGGAAACGAGATCTTGATCAAGGACCTTGCCGGCAGGGTCCTCGACACGGCGACGATCGTTGAACTCGCCGCGTGCGAATAGATTGCTTGTCCCGGCATCGGTGGTTCGGCGGCTATGAGACAAAGCTGTTCGTTCCACCAATTCGTGGGAACGCCTGTGGACCGGAAGGATCGGAACCTCTTCGCCAACGCTTCAATCTCGGGCCGATTGGTCAATGACGGCAGCTCGGTCTGGAAATCGAGAACCGCTCAATCCGCCAGCCGGGTGGAACCAGACTGTTGACAACAGAAGCTTGCTCCGCCGTATCTCGCGAGCCGTCCGAAATTGGCGACGCCCGGGCGCACGGATTGAAGAGGTTCTTGAGCGATCGGCCTTGAGCCATCGTTCACGACGACGAGACGACCGTTTGACGGGCCCCAGCCTTCCTGTCGTCGTGCGGCGACTCAGAACGTCCAATCACGACATGGCTTTCCTGTGCAGCGGCAGAGTGAATTGAAGCGTCGCAGCCGGCTCCGACTTGCGGGCAAATGACAGACGCCCTCCGTGAGCCTCCATGATTGAACGGCAGATCCAAAGTCCCATTCCAGACCGCTTGATTTAGTGGTGAAGAAGGGATCCAAGACACGGTCCGTATCATCCTCAGCGATTCCGACGCCACAATCAGCCACACTAAGCTGCACGTATTCTGTACTGTGGCTGAATGAGCGAATGACGGGATAGATCAGATCGCGAAACGGAAGATGTGCAGCTAACGTTGCTCGATGCTGCTGCCATTTCTGGGGTTCTGCCTCGACATCGCACGCAACGTCCCAACGAGCCAGGCCAATGAGCTCGGCCGCCCAGAGGCCTGCAGCGCTCGCGTGTTCCGAAAGACGGGTGCACAGGTGATCCGGCCCGGTATCCCGAGCCAGTCCGAGGCCGTTTCGGCGTAGTAGCGAACTCGCTGCTCGCTTTCCTGCAGTGCTGCAAGAGTGTTTTCCAACCGCTGCCTGGCCGCGTATTGTTCGGTGACATCCACATCCGTTCCAATGATCTCGCTGACCTCTCGGTCGCTACCAACCACGGCATATGCAACAGAATGTATGCGCCTCAGCGCTATCGATCCCGGATCAAGGCCCCCGCCTAAACCAGGGATTGCGCGGAATGTTTAGGATGGCACCTCGGCCCGTTGTGCAGGCGTACCCCAGGTTAATTTAATGGTGAGCGATTAGCTGTGACGCGTTGATCCGCGGAAACAAGCTATGTCCGGACTGGTCGCCACCCCAAGTCGTCGGCATCACCAGCTGGCTGCAATGGTCGCAAAAAATGAAACTTATCTGCCTACGACCGCTCTCATCCGGCTTTACCGGCCCACTTGTGAGATTCGTGACCAATGTCGGAAAGTTGACGAACGGGAGGCTCTGACAAGCCCAAGAAGCACGCATTTTCAGTTGGCGCGCCGTTTGCTTCGTTCACGGCGTCAGAACTGATCGCATCCAAGCAGCGGTTGGTCAGGAGGTTACCTATGTTGCGAGCTGAGGTAGAGCGATACGTCGAGTATCCCGCGAAACAGCGTCGTCTGCTCTAAAATCTCAAACAGTACGCTGCAGGTCTTCGACGTATGGAGCCCAGTTTGAAATACGCAGCCGGACTGCGTCCATAACCCCTAAGCCGCATGCGTTTTCGCGCCCTAGCGGCGATGTCTGGCACCTGTTTGGATGTTTCCAGAAATGTGTTCATAGAAGTCACTGTGCAGCTATGAAAAAAAGTCCAACGATCTCGCGGATAAATGTAGCGAATACGCATCCCGTTGATGTGTATATATCTCCCGTCAACTTGACCGCCAATGGCAGAGCACATCTGGGGCATGCCGCTGGGCCATATCTCAGAATGGATGTTGTACAGAAGCACCTGAAGAGGGCGGGGCATCATGTCCGTTCTGGACTGACGACTGACGGTTTCGAGAACCATGTCCTGGTCCGAGCGGCTCTTGAGAACATTGACCCGTCAGCCTTGGCACATGGCTTCCATATCAGAATTGTTGAAGATCTCGCCTCCGTCGGTGTCGTTTTCGATCATTTCGATGACCCAGCGTATGGCGGCAATCTGCAGCGCTTTTCGAAGGTCGGCAACGCGCTGATGGGCGCCTTATCTGCAGCGGGCTCGCTTCGTTTCCTCGCAGGTCGCTTACCAGTGGACGATGCAGGTTCTACTGCCACGCCAGAAGAGCGTTTCTGCATTGGAGGCTGGTTTGGTGCAACCTGTCCGGTTTGCCTGGCATCTGCGGGGAGCTTCTTCTGCGAACAGTGTGGACATCATTTTGAGCCCGAGGAAGCGCTGAATCCAGTATCCAGGCGCGGGCGGATTGTCGAATGGTTGGAAAACGTTTCAGCATTCCTTTCAATTTCGGGAAAGGACCGACTTCTACGGGAGTGGGACGATACGGCCATCGAATCCAGCTTTCTGGAGATAGGGAAACGGTACGTCGCACGTAAAGGGCAGCAAATGAGGCTGACCGTACCGGGACTACACGGGCTGGCTTGGAATTCACGACATTTCAACAGCCAGCAGATATTGTTTAGCTACTCCTCCTTACTCTACGCTCATTCTCTCTATTGCGGTTACAAGGACACGGAGGGCACCCACAAGCCCAATCCTTTTGCGCGCGAGTCCAATGCGTTCCTCATTGGCGGTACCGGTATCGATAACACAATCCCGATGCTTGTCGGAGTTACGGGATGCGCTTTGGGTCAGAACTCGTTCCGCCCATTTGATCGAATTTTTTTCAATCACTTCATTCGGCTGAGCGGTTCGAAGTTCTCTACGAGTCGCGGCCACGTGATCTGGGCAGGCGAAATCGCTCGAATTCCAAATATATCGGTCGACGTCCTCAGAGTGTACCTGTCGGAAATCTGCCCGGAAGAAACCGAGACCGACTTGGTACCAGAGCGCTTGGTCGATCGCTATAACGCGGTTCTCGACAAGATATCTGCGGCAATCGATCGCTGCACGGAGTCCCTAAACTCGATGCCTTCTCTCGCTGGATGTCACGTTGATGGTGCGATGATGGTTACGTTGGATCGACTCTACGAAAAGCAGTGCGCCGCGCTTTCGCTCGACCGTCTACGGGTATCGCAATCGTCGCGGCCGCTTATCGAATGGGTTGATCATCTTGATGGCTCGCCGAACCATAAGACCGCCTACGCCTGGCTTATGGGGCTCTGCATACTGGCTTGGCCGCTGATGCCCAAGATAACAGAAGCTTTATGGCGTTGGCTCGGTCATAGCGGCCATCCCGTTGCCGCACGCGCTTCGACGCCTTCACCTCACCGAAATGGAGCGGCACCGAAGATCGATGGGCGCAGGTTGGCGGTTTCAGATATTGAACGATGCCTTCCCGGAAGGATTGCAGCGTGACAGTCGCGAACATCGTTCCTGCCGAGAAGCTGCCCAGTGCAATGCCGTTAGAAGTCTCCATTCCTTTCATGCTTGGTAGTATTAGCTTGGCCGCATCCTATGGCTCGAGCTTCTTTCTCGTGGACGCCCTGCGGTCCATTCAGCAAAGCGCCACGACCGCCGGAGCCGTTATCTCGACCGGTACGATCGCAACGATACTGTGTTCGCTAATGGTCGGCCGGATCGCAGATTCACTTGGCTTAATGCGAACTATCACCGTGGCCGCAGTGATGATGGCGGCCGCGATGATATCTTTCGCATTAGCGTCAACTTTAACGCTCTTCGCGTACGTCGGAGGACTTCTTCTCGGCATTGGGTGGTCTGGCTTCTATATGCTGGCGCCGCTTCAAGTCCTGGGTCACGTGCGGGCTGAAGCCCGTATCAAGTATTTGACCTTGCTTTCCGGGTCTCAAATGCTGGGTATCGGGCTTGCTTCTCCTCTCGCGCGCACCGTCGCGGTGACTGCGGGATCCTACATTGCGGTGTACGCCCTATTTGCGGCTGCATGTCTCGTTGGCGCGACGTTCTTGGAGTTCGCCGGTAGGGGGCTGGCGCACGCTCCTCAGACCAAACTGCCAACTGTACGTCTCAACGTGGAAGGCGTGCTAAAAGCCCTCAAATCGAACACGCGATATCCGATCATCATGATCGGCCTTGGGGCATGCGTCTTCGCCGGTCTTTTCACATTCCAAACGCTCTATGCTGCATCGCGATCGCAGTCTGCCGACACATTCTTTCTTGTTTTCACGCTGACAGCCGTCTTCATGCGGTTCGCTGTGGCGCCGATAATTGGAAAGTTTCGCCTTGAGCGCGTAGCCGCGGTTCTCAGCATATGCACTATCGGAGGGCTATTCATCCTCTTCGTGAATGTAGGCAGTACGGCGAACTACATCATCGGAACAATGATGTTCGCGCTGGGATACGGTCTCAGCTATTCGACCCTGAACAGTATGGTCGTGTACATTGCTGACACGGAAGGCACGTCGTTGGCTATTGCCTCTCAAGTCTTCACGCTCTCCTACTTCATTGGCCTATTCGGATTTCCATGCATCGCAGGGCAAATCGTGAAGGCCGGCGGCTTCGATAATCTGCTTATAACCATGATGGTGCTTATCGTCGCGAATGCAGTCCTTCTTGCAACTCAAGTTTTCTCGGGCAGCCGAGAACATTGACTGGCTCCTTGTAGGGATCATGGGATGCTGAAGCACGCCGACAGCTATAACGTCATCGCGATCGGTGCGGGGCCGGCTAATCTGAGTCTGGCAGCGCTTGCGGCTCCGATTCTGGACATTTCGTTGAACGTCCTTGAGAGCTCAGAGAAGGTAAAGTGGCATCCCGGTCTGCTTTTGGCAGGTGCCGTCATGCAAACCAGCCCGCTAAAGGACTTGGTCACACCGGCTGATCCGACGAGTGCATACAGTTTCCTCGCCTACTTGCATGATAAGAAGCGACTTTATCAAGCTATTGTTCGGGGGCTGGCGTCTGTTACTCGTAGTGAATTTGAGGACTATTTGCGCTGGGCAGCGGCGAAGCTGGCGAACATCCAATTCGGCGAGCACGTGAGCGCAGTCGAACTGCGCGGCGAGGCCTTTAATATCATAACGAATTGCCGCAAGTACCAAACCGGTACGATTGTGCTTGGCGTGGGCAGGGTACCGTCTGTTCCTGAGTGGGGCAGGAATGCGCCGCCAAACGAGGTGTTTCACGGGAGTACCCTTCTCCTGCGGCGACGTGAGCTTTCCGGCAAGCGTGTCGTGGTCGTAGGCGGCGGCCAAAGCGGGGCTGAGATATTCCTTCATCTCCTCAGTGGTGCATGCGGTCCATTGGGAACCCTGACCTGGGTGACGCGCCGCGCAAGCATATTTGCGCTCGAAGACAGTCCTTTCGTCAATGAATGGTTCTTTCCGCAACATGGTGACTGGTTCTTTGACCAGAGTGAAGCCGCCCGGAAGCAAACTCTTGAGCGACAATCGTTGGCGAGCGATGGCGTGAACTGCTCGACGCTGCGCGCTATCTACAATACGCTGTACGACCGCGAGGTTCATAGACAGTCCTACCCCGCGCACGTAAAGGTATACGTGGACACCACGGCCGAAGACTTGCGGGGCATGTCTCCCTTTCGCTTGGATTTGCGTCAGCGGAAGACAGGCACTTCTTCACAACATGTCGCAGACATTGTCGTCTTAGCCACAGGCTACCGCACCGAAATCCCATCGTTTCTTGAGCCGATCGCAGGTCGGCTCAAGGTCTTGAATGCTCCGGGTGGCTCTCAAGAAATCGTAGTCGACAAGGAGTTCTCGGCTCGTTTTGACGGTCCCGAAAAGTGCCGTTTGTACGTCCAGAATGGCGCACGCCTTCAACGTGGCATTGCCGATACAAATCTAAGCCTGGTTCCTTGGCGCGCTTCGCAAATCCTCAATTCAATCATCGGCCGCGTCGCCTACGATTGCGCGCCGGGAACCGGCGTCATCGAGTGGAGTAGCGTTGGCTTCGAGAGGGCCTGCTGACCGGCGAACAAGTCTGCCACGACAACTGGATCTTTCGGAGTTTGCCATGAAGAATGCACGGTTGATGGCCCTGGGCGACATGACGATCTATAGCCCCGGTGTCGTCTTGCAGCACGTTGAAGAAATCGGCGAATCCCGGACCCCTTGTCCCGTCGAGCTCATCGAATTTCGGCTAGATCCGTTCGCTGTGTCGACGCCTCATTCCCATTCTTCCTGCGAGATCTGGCGCATCACGAGCGGCCAAGGTCGTGTGATAACTGACGATGGAGAATTGGCCATCAAGGCCGGCGATCTGGTGTTTCTGCAGCCCCATCGAACCCATTATTTGGAGAATCGCGGCAGCGAAATTCTGGGCGCTTTGTCTATCGCCTGGGAGGGAGCTCGATGACCGACAGCATTTACGACCTGGCGGTCATGGGCGCGGGCGTCATGGGCCTGAGTGCCGCCTTCATTGCAGCGAATAGCCGGCCCCGGGATAGAATCGTGATCTTCGATCGAGAGACCGTTGGGTCTGGTGCCAGTGGGTTTGCCCCGGGAATCCAAATCAACATCGGTCGTAATGAAAAGGAAAGAAGCCTCCTCAATCGTGGTTCAAAGATTTGGCGAGAGATCTATCCCCATGGGTGGCCCAGCGGTCGAGACTGCGACGTATTGTGGTTGACGCGCGATCCGGAAGAACTCACGCGAATGAGCTGTGTGGTCGGCACCGCCCCATCGACTTCTTTTGCGCTGAGGGAGAGGCTTTTATCGCTGCCGCAATTTTTGATTCCCGGCGATATGGTCGTGGCGCTGGATCGGGGGTCTTACTGCCCAGTCAATTCCATTGTTCGGGATCTGGCCCAACGGCTCAAGGCTGTCGGAACTTCGATACGGGAGCGCACATCGATTGCACGGATACGGCAAAGACCGAGCCATATTAGTCTTCAGACATCTGATGATAGCGAACTCTCGGCGAGGCGGGCCGTTCTGGCAATCGGTCCATGGCTGCCAGAGTCACCGTTGCGCGCGCATTTAGCGGAGGGGCCGCGATTGCGAGTTAAAAAGGTCGTCGCGCTTCACTTGGCGGCGCGCCCTACAACGAACTGTCCAATGGTCGGCTTGTTCGATGACTATGCGTTCCTGATCCCTATGATCGAAGAGGGGTATTGGTTGTTCAGTTTCACCTCGCACGAATGGGATGTGAGACCTGACACCGGCGGGCTGCACGTCAGTTCGGATGATCTCGCACGCGCCAACGCAATCCTGACAAAATGGTGTTCTCCTGACATTCCCGCGATCGCATCAGCGCGTGTGTTTTGCGACTGCTATTCTGACGATGGTGTCCCGTTCTCTCGCCCAGCTCAAGATGTCGCCGGCCTGTATGTCGTTGGCGGCGGTGGAGGTAACGGGTTTCGTTTTGGGCCCGCGTGCGCGGAAGAGGCAATTCGATCACTGTATTCTCACCATTGATTGTCGTCGGCGTGGCGTGATGAGATGACATATGCCGATTGGTCTCGAAGCCTATCCCTATCATAAACCTGTAGAGTCCGTTCGCGAGACGTCGAGATCGACCATGATTGTTGATCTCAGCGCCATTGAAGCCAACTATCGGAAGTGCCAGGGGCTTGCGCCTCGCAGCGCTTGCGGCGCCGTCCTCAAGGCTGATGCCTACGGTCTTGGCGCGACACGTATAGCGCCCTTCCTGGCTTCCCTCGGCTGCGCGCATTTTTTCGTCGCTGATGTGGAGGAGGGCGTCGCCCTGCGCGATGTGCTGCCATCATCGGCAAGGATCTATATGCTCTACGGCGCTTTGCCGGGCATGGAGCTGGCGGCCGAGCAGCACAATTTGCTGCCGATCCTCAACAGCAGGGAACAATTGGAGGCCTGGCTTCGGCATTGCCGACTTCGCAATCGCGCGCTGCCCGCAGGAATTCATGTCGACACTGGCCTGTCTCGATTGGGGTTTTCCATTGATGAGTTGCGCGCAATCGCCGAAAATAGAAGCGGATTATCTGAATTGCCTGTCGTGCTGTTCATGAGTCAGCTCGCCTGTGCAGAGTGGCGAGACGAGATTTGTCTCCAACAACTGAATCGGTTTCGCAGACTTTCCCACTTATTCCCGAATGCGCATCTTTCCCTATCGAATTCGGCCGGATTGTTCGCCGGACGTGAGTTTCATTTTGACCTCGTAAGATCGGGTGGAGGAATTTTCGGCTTCTCGACGTCCGAGGATCCCGATTTCAAGCCAATGCAAGTTGTTCATCTGCGAACGCAAATTATTCAATGCCGTAAAGTCGAGCATGGGGAAGCGATCGGATACTTCAGGTCCTACACAGTAAAGAAGCGGATGCGGGTCGCGACCGCCGCGATTGGTTATGCAGATGGATTTCCGCGTACTCTGGGTAATCGAGGGCATGTCTTCATATATCGTCGTCGTGCGCCTATCGTCGGCTTCGTTTCGATGGACCTTATTACCATTGACGTAACCGACCTGCCCGAGAGTTGGACGCCGCCCGGTACAGTGGTGGACCTCATCTGCCCCGAGCAGACGGTCGGGGATATGGCATCAGCCGCGAAAATGCTGAGCGACGAATTGACTACGGCGATGGGACGACGATGCCGTAGGCTTTACGTCTCATCCGCAAGAGATGATATGAGGCACCGGTGAACTCCTCCGCGCTCCGATCCCAGCAAGTCAATCGAGCGATCTACCTAGGCGATGAAGGCGTACGTCTCATGCGTCCGAGCTACTTCACTGCCGAGGTGCGGCAATTTCATCGTCGTGAGAGACTATTTTACCTCGATCTCCTGTGCAAGACCCACTACAAGCTGATCATAGAAGTAGGTTGTAGTGGCTACCGCCTTATCGGCATTAAGAACGATGACAATGATTATCTTGGCATTGAAATAAATCCACCTCGTATGCGTCGGTTAAAAAATCGGAGAGGAGCGGTTATCCGCTGCGAAGCCAGAAAATTCTTCGAAAGAACGCGGTTAATCGACGAGATAATGCGCCGATATGATGGAAAGGTGCTCTGCATACTGCCATTTAATTTCATTGGCACGATGGATGCGCCGATGGAATTTCTGTCGCTGGTCTGTAAAGCGCCTTTTGATCTAGCTTTCTCGCTCTTTTCGACGAGCGAGACGGCAACGGTGGCTCGCCATGAATACTATGACCTTTGTGGCATCACCGTTAAGGGGGTGGCGCGCACGGATGACTATGTTCGATTAGATTGTTCCAACGGGTTCAAGGCGTTCGCTTTCGATCCGGTCTTTCTGGTGAACCACATATCGTCGTATGGCTTCCGCTTGAATGACGTAGAATGTTATGATGTCTGTAACTTCCTTCATTTCAAAAAGGGGTCTCCCGAAATGAGGGGCAGGATAATGCCAACTGAGCCCAGAAACAGATATTAGGTTATAGACGCCAGCCGGATCACTAGAAAGCAAGCAGCACGGAAAGCCACGGCTAGTTGCATAGGTCGGCACCATTAGGAACGACGAGCTTAAAACAACCCAAGCCGAGGCCTCCGACTCCCGCCGATCGAGACGGTGCCTAGTCTGAAGTGTTTTTCAGCTTCGTCCCTGTTGCCTAGATGAAGCAGAATTCGTCCCTGCCAGCCTAGGCGTTCCGAGAGCAAAGCACCCTGTTCGGCTTTCTTGAGACTGTGTCGTCCAAGTCACCAAAGGTCTGGGGCTTCGGCTTATGTTGACCTGGAGCGAGGACTTCAATGTACGATGTCTACTTGAACGAACGGAACGATCTTCTTGTCGTTCCTCGAGGCAATTCCATTCCGATCGATCTCAACAGGAACTGGCGGAAGAAACGTATCGTGCGCTCGGTCAGCGAGCAGATCCGCGAAGATGTTCGGATCTACGGCTACCATCGGCGAAAGTTGCCGTTAAGTCGTTCGATGAACAAGTTAGCTTGATCTACAAACAACGAGCGATCGGCAAGTAAAATGCGAACGGTCGTAAATTCTAGGCGTTTGATTTTCGGACCGATTGGCGCGCCGAGAGCACTGAACCTCTTTAGTCGTCCGTTAAGAAGCCGATTGCAGCGGTGAACGGTCGCTGATGGCTGCGATGAGGGTGGCCAGGAAGAGGCGCCAAAGACCCCTCAGCCAGGCGAGGATGCGGCGGAAGTTGTGGCCGACGGCTGAGAGGATGACGTTGGCGGCGTCTCCGGCGCGGCCTTTGAGGTAGCAGCGGCCGAGGTGACCATCGGTCTTCAGGTGTCCGATGATGGGTTCGATGGCGGAGCGGCGGCGCAGCTCGCGCCTGATGATACCGAAGACCCCGCGCTTCTGGCCGGAGATGAAGACACGGCGCGGGTTCTGTGCGTCGTGGCCGCGATATCCCTTGTCGGCATAGGCCCGCTCGATCGCGCAGCCGGTGAGTGTCTCGGTGCGGTCGATGACGTCGCGCAAGGTATGACCGTCGTAGGGGTTATCGGGCAGCGCCCTGGCGTGCAGCACGAACAGGCCACCGGGAGCACGGCGGTTGTTGGTGACGATGGAGGCTTTGACACCGAACTCGTAAGGCGCGGCTGCTTTGCCCTTGCCGATGCACTCCACCTCCGGGGCGTGGAAGGAATAGAGCTTCCAGCCGCGCTGGCGCTGCTGCTGCGAGCGGATCTGCGAGGCCCGGCCGAGCGGGAGGGCGAACGCGTTCTCGAGCACGGCCTGACCTTCGATCTTGCGGCGGATATCGCGGATGATCCGGCCCAGCCGGCTGCGCAGGATACGCAACTGCCGCTGATGCCGCTTGAATTGCTTGGCATGGGCGTAGCGTCCCGCCATCATGGCCGCGGTCTTGGCAATGCGAAGATAGGACTGCCGCAGCCTGACCCCGTGCTTCCTCGCCAGGCGGTTGAGCCCCCTGATCGCCGCGTGCAGCAGCTTGGCATCGGTCGGGAAGGCGATGGCCTTCGGCTGCACGGTGGTATCGACCGTGACCCGCTTGAGGTCCTGGCTGCGTAACGCGCCGGCCTCGTGCGCCACCCGCAGGCTCTCGGCCAGCAACAGCTCCAGCTTGTCGCCGAGCCGCTTGCGCCAGTGGCTCAGGCCCGAGCGCTCGTGCGGAAACGCGTGCTGAAAGAACTCTTCGCCGGTGAAGTACTGGAAATACGGGTCGTGGACCCAGCGCTCGCACACCCCCTCATCGGACAGGCCGTAAATCTGCTTGAGCAGCAGCAGCCCGATCACGAAGCGGGTCGCGATCCCCGGCCGACCGTTCTCGCTGTAGAGCGGCGCGATCTCGCCGTCGATCCAGTCCCAATCGACCTTGCCGGCGAGCTGAACCAGCTCGTGCTTCATGTTGATGATCTGGTCCAGCCTGGCCCGGAACAGATCGCCAGATCCCGTCGTCCTTTGCTTCTTCGGTCGCATCGTCACCTCCGACGCGACCACGGAATCATGACTGGCTATAGCGCGACGATCTGGGTCGGAAGAGCGCGGCGATCAGGATGGCGAGTCAGTGTCGCGGCGCGATGATGATCGCCGCGATGATTGTCGCGCGCAAGAGTTTTGTTTGCTTTGATTGTCGCGGAGCGTCAATCAAGCGAGCGTTTTTTGTGTCGCGTGCTCCGGTGGCCGCCCTGGACCACGCTTTCGCTCGAGGGCAGTCCGCCTGCGATAGCTCTCGACGTTCATCTCGACGATGGTGGCGTGGTGAACAAGGCGATCGATCGCCGCGAGGGTCATAGCTGGGTCCGGAAAGACCTTGTTCCATTCTCCAAAGGGCTGATTGGCGGTGATCAGCAAAGAGCGTCGCTCGTAGCGTGCGCTGATGAGCTCGAACAGCACACTGGTCTCGGCCTGGTCCTTGGTGACATAGGCAAGATCGTCAAGGATAACGAGATCGAAGCGATCGAGGCGGTTGATGGCACCCTCGAGGTTGAGTTCGCGGCGCGCCACCTGGAGCTTCTGCACGAGATCGGTGGTGCGGGTGAAGAGGACGCGCCATCCGTTCTCGATGAGAGCCAAGCCGATTGCTGCTGCCAAGTGACTCTTGCCGCCACCGGGCGGACCAAACAGCAGCAGATTGGCGCCCTTGTTCAACCAGCCGTCGCCGGCGGCGAGCGCGGTCATTTGCGCCTTGGAGATCATCGGTACGGCTTCGAAGTCGAAGCTGTCAAAGGTCTTTCCGGTGGGCAGCCGCGCCTCGACGAGATGGCGCTCGATGCGGCGACGGCTGCGTTCAGCGATCTCGTGCTCTGCAATGGTGGCGAGGAAGCGCGCCGCCGGCCAGCCTTCCTTATCGGACTGCTCGGCAAATTGCGGCCACAGCACCTTGATGGCGGGCAGCCGCAGCTCGTTGAGCAACAGATTGAGGCGCGCGGTGTCGACTACGTTGGTTGTGCTCATGCGGCACCTCCGATCTCGGCAGTACCGATGAGGCATTCATAGGTGGCGAGCGGTGCGAGGCGCACCACGACGTTCGGCATCTGGGCGGGATCCGGGGCGAAGTGAGTACGTAGCCGGTTGAGGTCGGGCAGCCGGCCGTCGTTCAGGTCGGCCGTGAGCTGATCGGCGAGTTCGGCCTCGCAACCGCGCTCATGGGCGAGTGCGAGGAGATCGACCATGATCCGGCAGGCCTTCTTGTCCGGTAAGCGTTTGCGCAAGACGTCGAAGGCTCGGCGGTAAGCTTCCCGGGGGAACAGCTGGTCGCGGTAGACCAGGTTGAGGAGCGCCATCGGCTTGCGCCGCAAGGAATGGATCACGTGCCGATAATCGACGACCTGATCGTGCTTGCCATTGGGATGCGGCCGCCCGCGCGGCAAGGTGAGGAGATGCGTGCCGCCGACAAACACGTCGAGGTGATCGTCATACAGGCGCACCCGCAGCCGATGGCCGATCAAGCGCGACGGCACCGTGTAGAACACCTTGCGCAAGGTGAAGCCGCCGGACGATGTCACGTGGACGATCACCTCTTCATAGTCCGACGTGCGGCGGTCCGGCAGATCCTGAAGTGCGGTACGTTCGCTGTCGATCCGCTTGGCGTTGCGGGCATTGCGGCGGCTGACGATCTCATCGATGAAGCCACGATAGGCAGCGAGATCGTCGAAGTCGGCGGTGCCACGCAGCAACAGCGCGTCGCCGACCGCCCGCTTGAGATGGCCATGCGAACTCTCGATCGCCCCGTTCTCGTGGGCGATGCCACGATTGTTGCGGGAGGGGCGCATGCCGTAATGGGCACAGAGGTCTTCGTATCGCCGCGTCAGATCGTCTTTGGCGTCGCGGTCGAGATTGCAAAAGGCGGCCGACAGGCTGTCGGTGCGATGCTCCCGTGGCGCTCCACCGAGTGACCACAAGGCATTCTGCAGGCCTTCGGCCAGAGCGATGAAGCTCTCACCGCCGAGCACGACATGGGCGTGCTCAAACCCGGAATAGGCCAGCCGGAAGTGATAGAGACGATGGTCGAGCGGCACGCCCGCGATCGTGACACCCAATTCGCCCATGTCGGTGAAGTCGGACAGGCCGCGCTGACCGGGTTCGTGGGTCTGCCGGAAGATGACCTCCTGCTCCTCGCCGTGGATCGCCCGCCAGGCCCGGATCCGGCGCTCCAGCGTGCGACGGATGCCGGCGCCGAGCTCAGGATGGCGTCGGAGCAACTCCTCGAAGATCGTGACCGGCCGCACACCGGGGGCGGCCTTCAGCATCGGCACGATCTCTGTCTCAAATACGCGGGCCAAGGGATCTGGCCGGCGACGGCCGCGAGGAGCCTTCTTCTGCGACGGAAGGCGTCGATCCTGCTCGATCCGGTAAGCGGTCGAGGTGCTGAACGACGCCTTGGCGGCGGCCACGGGCGGGCTATCGGTCTGACGGTACTTCATGTAGAGCCTCATTTGGTGATCGGTAATGTGTCGGCCTGGCACGCGAGTGATTCCTCTTGGCGGAAGAACCACTTGCATAACCAGCCGGCCGCGATCACCAGTCGGCGCGGTCCGCTGTGGATCGCGCCGACGCCGGGCTCGTAACTCCGGTCGGGCTACGCCCTCCCTGCGTCACGAGCCCGGCGTAGCCCTCTCATCATGGTCGACGCTCCACTTCCATCCTGTTCGCCGCGCGGCAAATGGCGATTCGACTGAATCCTGAAAATGAAATTGCAAGGTTCCGAGGCTCGAAACATCAAAACCTTGCAATCCAAAAACAGTCCACACCAGCAAATGCGATTCTGCCTCAATCGCTTAGCCGATCTTCACGGACGACTCTTTATGGGCCGGAACGCGACCGCCTACCACACGCGGGACTTGACTTCATTCCGAGCGGCTTCTGCGCCCAGTGGTTCGCACGGTATCTCCGTGTTTGGAACGTAAGCGGCAAGCTGAGGCCGTCAGGCGGCGTGGTTCCATGGCATAAGCGCGTCGAGTTCGCTGCTCGGCCAACCGTTGGCGATACGCTGAAGCGTTACGGCGAGCCAGGCGAACGGATCGATGTTGTTCATCTTCGCCGTCTGCAGCAGTGTTGCGATAGTCGCCCAGGTTTGTCCGCCGCCGTCGCTGCCAGCGAAGAGACTATTCTTTCTCGTAATTGTTTGTGGCCTGATGGCGCGTTCGACGATGTTGGAGTCGAGCTCGATGCGGCCGTCGGCCAGGAAGCGCTCGAAGATGGCGCGGCGCGAGACGGCATAGCGGATCGCCTCAGCCAGTTTTGATTTGCCGGAGATCCGCCGCAAGGTCTGCTGCCAGAGGTCGAAGAGATCTGCGACGATCGCCGCGGAGGCTTGCTGGCGCGCGGCGACGCGTGCGTCGGGGCTTTGACCGCGCACGGTCTTCTCGACCTGCCAAAGCTTCGCCATCCGCTCGACCGTCGCCGTTGCCACTTCTGAGCTCCCTGCAACATGTAACTCGTAGAACTTGCGCCGGCAGTGTGACCAGCAGCCAGCCAATGTGATGCCATCATTGCCGCGATCGGATCGCGCGAGCTTGTTATAGGCGGCATAGCCATCCACCTGCAGGATGCCGCGATAACCATTGAGGTGCCGGACCGCGCATTCGCCGGAGCGGCTGTCTTCGAAGCGATAAGCCACCATCGGGGGACCGTCGCGGCCAAACGTTCGGTCATCCCTGGCATAGGCCCACAAATAGGCCGTTTTCGTCGATCCGGAGCCCGGAGCGAGCGTCGGCAAAGTGGTTTCGTCGGCAAAGACCCGTTCGGCCTTCTTGACCTCGCTGAAGATGTAGTCGGCCAGGATCTCCAGCTCGAAGCCGAGCTTGCCCATCCATTGCGCCATCAACTGGCGGTCTAGCTCGACCTTGTCGCGGGCGTAGATCGCCTCCTGCCGGTAGAGCGGCAGGCCGTCGGCATATTTGGCGACGGCGATCTGGGCCAAAAGCGCTTCCGTCGGAATGCCTCCTTCGATGATATGGGCCGGGGCCGGCGCCTGGATCACGCCGTCCGCGTTCTTGAACGCATACTTGGGACGGCGCGTGACGATCACACGGAACTTTACCGGCACCACATCCAGACGCTCCGACACGTCCTCGCCGATCAGCACTTTCTGCTTGCCGGCATGCTCAGCCAGCTCTTCCGGCTCAATGACAGTTTCGATCCGTTCCAGATGGGGCGCAAAGCCCTTGCGCCGACGCGGTGCACGCTTGCTATCCGCTTGCGCACGGCCCTTGCTGACCTGGGCCTTGATCGCAGCGATGCCGGTCTCGATCTCCTCGAAGACAAAGGCTTGCTGTTCGACGTCGCCATTCGCAGAGCCGAGCTTTTCCGATCGTCGGCCGAACCGGGCGCGGTCGAAGGCCTTCAGGATCTGTGTCAGTCGCTCGATGCGCGCATCGGCATCGGCGTTGCAGGCCTTGAGATCGGCGACCTCACTCTCCAGAGCATCGGCGCGGGCCGCTTTCTCGGCCATGGCAAGCACCATGGCCTTTAGCATCTCCACGTCATTTGGGAGGTTGAGATCGGGCGGCATCATTGGGCCTACCAGAGCACATTTTGCCCCTGTTCTCTTGCCCTTTCAGCTCACTGATTCACTTCGCCGCAGTGCTTTTACCCAACAATCTCCGGCGGCTTGACCGCCGCGGTCCGGACCCGCTTCCAGTCCATCCCATCGACCAGGGCCATCAACTGCGCAGCATTCAGCTGCACCCGATGATGTCCGATCCGCGGCCAGCAGAACCTCGCCTTCTCAAGCCGTTTTAAATAAAGGCACACGCCAGAGCCATCCCACCATACGATCTTTATTCGGTCGGCTCTTTTGGCGCGGAACACATAAAGCGAACCATCGAACGGATCTGAGCCGGCATCGCGTACCAGCGCAACAAGGCCATCGATACCCTTGCGGAAGTCGACTGGATGGCTAGCCAGGAACACCTTCACGCCGGAGGGGATCATGCCGAACGCACCGCCCGGATCACCCGCTGCAACTGCGCCTCGTCGACGTCCACGCCGGCGCGCACGATCACCTCGCCAATGGCAATTTCGATCACTGCGCCTGCCGCAGACACCACCACACCCTCGCAACTCGAGTGCCGCGCGGGACAATGTCGCTCTGCCCGAGCATCACGGCGCCAGGCGAACAGCTGCGACGGGTGAATGCCAATCCGGCGGGCGATCGCCGAGACACTCGCGCCAGGCTCCAGCGCCTCTGTCACAACTTGCGCCTTAAACTCGTCCGACCAGCGTCGGCGAAGCTGCCGCGGCGCTCCCTCAAGACGCTCGGCAACCGCTTCGATCATATGGAAGGTTCTAGTTCCAGAACTAGGCGCAGACATAGAAGCTCACATCGGCTCACAAACTCAGCAGCCGATAGCCGATCGCTTACCCACTCCGCCAGACGGGGTCTCTTTGCCGCTTACTTTGGAACCATGCCGCGAAGGGAGCCAATTTGGGAACAGCGGTTGCGGATTCCGGTTCAGCAGCCCCGGAAATCCATGTGGGAGCCCGATTCATTTTCAAGCCGAGCGGCGCCGGGAGAAAAGTCAGACTAGCCATCTTGGGCTGGGTCGGAGCGTCGCTGATATAAACGGCTGGATGGCTTCGGCCGTTGTGCTTCTCGGGGCCAACTGCCGATCCAACTCAGCCTGACAATGGCGGTGTGGTTGCAAGTTTGCCCGAAGTTGAAAACCCTGGCATTGCTGCCAGGGTTCTGCCTGTCGATCCTTTTGAGAGGAGGGATCAGAAGTCCATGCCGCCCATGCCTCCGCCCGGAGGCATCGCGGGACCGGGCGCGATCTTCTTCGGCAGCTCGGCAACCATCGCTTCCGTCGTGATCAGCAACGCCGCCACCGAGGAGGCGTTCTGGACCGCGATGCGCACGACCTTGGTCGGGTCAATGATGCCCTTGGAGACAAGGTTGCTGTACTCGCCAGTCTGCGCGTCGAAGCCGTAAGGGTATTGATCCTTCTCCAGGACTTTACCGACCACGACCGAGCCATCTTCACCGGCGTTGATCGCGATCTGCCGGGCCGGCCAGGACAGCGCCTTGCGCACGATCTCGACGCCGGTCTTCTGGTCGTCGTTCGTGGTGCGCAGGCCCTTGAGCTGCTCGGAGGCCCGGAGCAGGGCGACGCCGCCGCCCGGGAGAATGCCTTCCTCGACAGCCGCGCGGGTCGCGTGCATCGCGTCATCAACGCGATCCTTGCGCTCCTTCACCTCGACCTCGGTCGCGCCGCCGACGCGGATCACCGCGACGCCGCCTGCGAGCTTGGCGAGGCGCTCCTGCAGCTTCTCACGGTCGTAGTCCGAGGTGGTCTCCTCGATCTGCGCCTTGATCTGGGCTATGCGGGCGTCGATGTCGGCCTTCTTGCCACTTCCGTTGACGATCGTGGTGTTCTCCTTGTCGATCATCACCTTCTTGGCGCGACCGAGCATCTGCAGCGTGACGTTCTCGAGCTTGATGCCGAGGTCTTCCGAGATGGCCTGGCCGCCGGTCAGGATCGCGATGTCCTGCAGCATGGCCTTGCGGCGATCGCCGAAGCCCGGAGCCTTGACGGCCGCGACCTTCAGGCCGCCACGCAGGCGGTTCACGACGAGCGTGGCCAAGGCCTCGCCTTCGACGTCCTCGGCGACGATGACCAGCGGCTTGCCGGTCTGCACCACGGCCTCGAGCAGCGGCAGCAGCTCGTTCAGCGAGGAGAGCTTCTTCTCGTTGATCAGGATGTAGGCGTCCTCCATCTCAACGCGCATCTTGTCGGCGTTGGTGACGAAGTAGGGCGAGATGTAGCCGCGGTCGAACTGCATGCCCTCGACGACGTCGAGCTCGGTCTCGAGCGACTTGGCTTCCTCGACCGTGATGACGCCCTCGTTGCCGACCTTCTTCATGGCGTCGGCGAGGAACTTGCCGATCTCGGCGTCGCCGTTGGCGGAGATGGTGCCGACCTGGGCGATCTCCTCGTTCGAGGTGACCTTCTTCGAGTTCTTCTGGAGGTCCGCAACGACGGCTTCGACCGCGAGGTCGATACCGCGCTTCAGATCCATCGGGTTCATGCCGGCGGCGACCGACTTGGCGCCCTCGCGCACGATGGCAGCCGCAAGCACGGTCGCGGTGGTGGTGCCGTCACCGGCGGCGTCCGCTGCCTTGGCCGCGACCTCGCGCACCATCTGGGCACCCATGTTCTCGAACTTCTCCTCGAGCTCCACCTCCTTGGCGACGGCGACGCCGTCCTTGGTGATGCGGGGAGCGCCAAACGACTTCTCGAGCACCACGTTGCGGCCCTTCGGACCGAGGGTGACCTGCACGGCGTTGGCGAGAATGTCGACACCGCGCAACATGCGGTCTCGCGCTTCTACGCCGAACTTGACTTCCTTGGCTGACATAATCGAATTTCCTCAGTTCAGTTTCTCATCCTTCGACGCGCCCGGGCAAGGCGTTTGTCAAGGGCGGAGTGGATGTGGAGGGCTGGGACTAGGCGGCTTTTTTCTTGGAAAACACATCGGTGAGAACGCCCATAATGTCGCTCTCCTTCATGATCAACAGCTCCTGACCGTCGACCTTCACCTCGGTCCCTGACCACTTTCCGAACAGCACGCGATCGCCGACCTCTACGTCGATCGGAATCAACTTGCCGGTCTCGTCACGGCCGCCTGGGCCAACCGCGACGACTTCGCCCTGCGAGGGCTTTTCCTTGGCTGTGTCGGGAATGATGATGCCGCCAGCTGTCTTCTCTTCAGCGTCGATGCGCTTGACCACGACGCGGTCGTGAAGCGGACGGAAATTCATGTAGGCCTCCTGAGCATTTGAACGAGTTGACAATGGGCGCCTTTTGAGCAGCCTCATTGTTGCAAGAGCCAGGCCAAAGATGAGCCGAGCGATCTGCCTGCAATCGTGCTGAATCTCTCGCTTGGCCCGCTCGTGCATTCGTCGGGAAGCAAACGTTTTTGTGTACACAGCTCGCCAAGCTGTTGCCAACCTGACATTGCTTCTCGTCAAAATATGAGTTTACCGTCACGCGCATGGATCAAGGTCGTGCACGCTCGGCGCAACAAGATCAGGCCGATCACGGCCCACGAATGGGATAGCAATCAAGCGCCGACAGTCTCCTTCCCTATCTTTTTCACGGCTCTTCCTTGTCGGCCCTGCGAGCAAAGCTGCTCGTACGAACTGGCTAAAGGAAAACTATACGGCCGGGCTGTTTTGCGTCGACGGCGCTGCATAGCGCTGATGGATCAAGGCGATTGGGACCGGCATATGGATTATATACGTTGATATACGTTGTGCCGAAGCGTCTGGCGTGTGATTGCGAAGTTGATGGCGAATCCAACCGATCTCCGCGCCAATAGGAAAACAACCTGTGTCGTCTGTAGAAGTACATCAGCATATCGTTTCACTTCTTCAGAAGCCCGATCCGGTCATCTTGGATATCGGCTGCAATGACGGAACCGATACGCAACAGTTTCTTACCCTGTGCCCACAAGCTCAGCTTTACTGCTTCGAGCCGGACCCTCGGGCGATCGCGCGCTTCAAGAAGAAGTTGGGCCTTTCCCTCGATAAGGTGCAGCTGCTTGAAATCGCGATCAGTGATAGAAACGGGACGATCGATTTCCATCCAAGCAATGCAGATGGAGAAGCAAAAGAATGGGATCTCTCCGGCTCGATACGCCGACCGAAAAACCATCTTACCGAGTATGATTGGGTTCGGTTCGATCGCCCGTTCTCGGTTGAAACCCGGCGGCTGGACGATTGGTGCAGCGAGGCTAAGCTGAACACGGTTGACTTCATTTGGATGGATGTCCAAGGCGCGGAGGCCGACGTCATTGCAGGCGGCATGCAGACCTTGAGCAATACGCGCTTCGTGTACACGGAGTATAGCGACCGAGAGCTCTACGAAGGTCAGCTGTCGCTGCAGGCTATTCTTGATCTATTGCCGTCATTCGAAGTGGCGGCTCATTATCCCCGCGCTGTGGAAGGTGATGTATTGCTTAAGAATACACGCTTCTAGCGCCTATCACATCCGGCCCTGGTCGTCATTCCCCGGAAGACCTGCCTCGGATTCTCTGCGGCGCAGCGCCGCAGGACGGCCGATCACCGCGCGAATGGATGCTGCAAGCCTCACGTTCCCGTCTCGGTCGCTATGCAGGCCTTGGCGATAGCGCACTTAGGTACCTTCGATAAATACTATTATCGTTTGACGATCATTTGTTTGGCGGGGCGGCACGGCTCGCGACTCCGGGGCGAGCAGCTCGAGCTTTCTCAGATGCCTGAACCAATACTGCCAGCCGACGCTCAAAGCGCTTAATCGTCCGAACTGCTGCTGTATGCTCTGGCCCCCTCGGAAGGCGGTTCACTGCTTCGAACAAATGCCAAAGCAGCTGCATCAGTTCTCGTAGATCCTTAAGATGCGCCACTTCAATTACGCGCTTTCCACCGCTATTGTTCCGTCATGCCGAAACATTCGTCTCCAGCCCAAGTCAATCGCCAGTGGGGCGTTGGATAGCGAGTTCGTCGCCGCTCATCGGCTGCAGCTTGTATTCCGTGATACGTCGCTGGCACAAAGCATCGTCGATGAGCCTCTGCGCCTTCATGCACGAATATGCCTGCATCAGCGCATGATCCCGTAAAATCAACGCCTGCCGTGTGGGGGCGAATCCATTCATTGAACGAAGACTTGCAATGACCGTGCCATCGCTAGCTCAATGCAAGAAAGGCATGGATGTGAGGATGCTAACTCGCAATTGATCGCAATATCTGGCTGGTGGTAGACCCGAAATCCTGGTCGGCACTACGCACGTTGCTGTCCGGAGCAAGAATTGTGTCGACTTGGCCTCTGGCGAGGATCATCTTGATCGCTCGCAAAGCCACGCGCGAGAAAGTCGCCCGAACCAAAAGATAGAGCAGATAGGGCCTATGCTTGCGCCCGCCTCGGAGCAGATGGCGCTCTCGGCTCCTTAATTTAGCTCCCTTCCGGTCACCCGAATGATCGTGATCGTAACGCGAGCGGTTCTTGGTCAAGAACGCTAACCTCTCGGCCATCCTGTCAGTCGATTGAGAGCCGCGGTAGCGGACGGGCGCCGCTGATCAGATGGGCCTGCGCGGCCACCTCAGCAAGATAGTTGTCCATCGCACTTCGCGCGGTGGCTGTACCAGGGTGGCGGAAGTTCACGGAAATTCCGTCCTGCCAGCGACTGATCCATAGGTATGTCTCGCACGCATCGGAGCTACGGCTAATCAGAAATCGCGTCCGCCAATGGGGCCAGCGGTCCGATCCGGGCACCGTCCGATTGTCCATATAGGATACCATGAAACGGTCGCGCAGTGTGGTGCCGAGCAGCTCCATGGCCTTTGAAAATGGCACCTGAGCCGTTTTCTTGGCGCGTTTGAGTTCGAACCGGGCGGCGTTCAGGATTTCCGGCAACGTATCGGCCACCCGGAAGCTCACCGGGCTCATCCCGACATACCATCCAACCGAACGCATCGATCGCAGATCGTACCTGGTGTGAAAGGGTGCAACGGCGTGGAATTGTCGTTGGTTCGCCAGTGTCTTTCCTGCCAGCGCCAGACAGGCGAAAATTCCCGTCGCCGCGTTTCCGCCCTGGGACCTGCAGCCGCGATCGAATTCGCATGCGCCAGCCGCATCGAGCAGCCACATTTTTCCGCTCCGCTGCAAGGATTTCTCCGGCGTATCGAATGATAGCGGAAAGTCCGGCAATTGACCGCCGTTCGCCGCGATCAGCTCGCGCCAATGGCAGATAGCAGGATGGTCATCGGTTAGATCGGTCAATCGCTCTCGTTCGGCCTCGGCGTGATCCAGATAGCTGTGCACCGCCGCCAGCTGGGGTTCCACTCGACGGATCGCGGCTGTGTACAGTTCGTGGATCTCATACGGTACCAAGGCCATCGAGTAGGCATCGCTAACAGAGTGGTCGGAGGCGAGCAGGAGGCTCGTGGATGTCGGCCGGCTGATCGTCACGAAGACGTACGCCGGCCAGCGCAGCGGGTTGGTCTCCGCGTCAAACAGTTTTTCGAGCAGCTGAGCAGTTTCGCCGCTATCGGCGCAGTCACTCACCACGGTTTGCTCAAGCGCTGCAGCGCCTGGATCAATCGTGGCGCGACGCATTGCCGATCCATCCTTGGCCAATCGGCTGCGTAATACCTCGTGCCGATCGACCCAGCCAAGGATCGCTTTGGTCAGCGCAGCGGCATTGAGCTCGCCTGGCAACTCGAATGCTGCGCCGAGCCAGCCCGGTCGGCCATCGTCCGCAGAGCGAAGATGTTCCTCTTGCACATAGGACGGGCGGCGCGGGTCAGCCCGCCAGCTGATCGGCTCGGTGACGTTGATCCGCCAAACCATTAGCCGCCCAGGCTGCCGATCAAGATCGCCAAATTCTTTGATGTCCATGAGCCAGTCCGTCGCGGTCATAGACGCAAGCTGCGCGCCTGGCGCAGCGGCCAAATCCACACTATGGAGGCCATGCCAAGCACGCTGCTCGCGAGCAACGTGGTGCGCAGGCTCGTCGCAGCAGCGACCGCGCCGCCGGCGAGCGCCCCCAATGAGGCCAGTCCCCACACCACGCTGCGGATACTCGCATTGATCCGGCCCTGTAAGTGCGGCGGGGCCAACGCATATCGAATGGGAACCTGCTGCACGTTGTAGATCCCTTGGCCGATCCACAGCATGAATTGAGAGAGGGTCACGCATGCCACTGCGGCCCACCAGGGCTGGGTGAGCAGGGCCGCCAAGCTCATTCCGCCGGCGCTCACCGCCAAACCGATCATTAAAGTTGGGCCGAGGCCGATCGCCCGGCCCACCCGCGGTGAGCTAGCCGCACCGACCACACCGCCAAGCGCACCGATGCCGAGCGCCATGCCGACGAGCCGGCTGTCAAACCCGAGATCCTTGGTCAAATGCAGCAGAAACGCCGCAGAATACGCGTTGTGCCAAAAGATGAATGTGCCGCTCGCCAACGTGACTGCCCGCAAAACCGGATTGCCGAACAGGCTTACCAAACCCTCGGCGACTTGGCCGAGCACTGCTCTCGGCGCGGCCTCCGAGCACCCAGCGTTACGCAGGGGCACCAGAGACAGCAACGCGGCGGCAAGCAAAAATGAAATCGAGTCCGCCAGTATTGCGGTCGGGGCAGAGAATTCGTTGACGAGCCAACCGGCCAGGAACGGACCTGCTGCCATCGCGCCCGCTTGGCTGAGCTCCAATGAACTCTGTGCCCGAACCAGCTGTGAGCGATCTAGCAGGGTGGGTATGCACGCCAGATAAGCCACGTCAGCGATCACTGCGGCAACCCCAACCAGCATGCTCGTCGTGTACAACTGAACCAGTCCAAGATGTCCAAGGTTGGCGAACAAGGGAATTGTGGCCAGCGTCGCCGCCATCACCAGATTGGCGGTCAAAAGGATCCGCCGATGCGGGAGGCGGTCCACGACGACCCCGGCGAACAGACTCACCACCAGGTACGGCGCTCGACCGCAGGCCAACAGCAGCCCCGTTTGCGCCGGTCCCGCGTCCAGCAACGTGATTGCGGTTAGCGGCAGCGCCAGCAAGGTTACATTAGAGCCCAGCAGCGAAATGGTCTGGCCGACGAGCAGCGCAAGATAGCTTCGTGGCAGTCCACGAGGCGCGGCGGAACAGCGCGGGCGGCTCACGCGTCGCCAGACAGGCGGGGAGCCGACAGATACCCAAGTCGGCTCAGCTCACTTTCGGCGATCTGCTCGAATTCCTCGATCTGGGCTCGCGTCAGATCTTGGACGTAACGACCGATCCTGCCTCGGTGCAGCGGCTTCCCCGCAGCCTCGGCGGCCGGATGGCCGTGCGGTTGTTCGAACAATACGTGCTCGTATTCAGCGTGACGCAGCACGGCCTCATCCCAAGGCAAGCCGAGGTGATCCAGGATTCGGGCCAGGGTGGGACGGGGACTGCCTACAAGATCCTCGTAACGCACCTCGAGATAGCGGCCAGGCGGCGCGATTTTATGTGGCTGGGATACCACTTCCAGCCAACCGCGCGCGGCGTCGGCAACAGTTCGGTATCCCCAATCAGGGACGGTTTTCAGATGAGAGGCGGCAACGTCGCGGCCGTCCCGCACGATATGCACGAAATGTGCGCGCGGCCACTGCCGGGCGAAGGCGTCGGTGTGGGCAATCTTGCGCTGCAGTTTCAAGCCCCAGCGCCGGGCCCCACTACGAGCTCGGCGCAACTCGCCCATCTCGTTGATAAGGCGGCATCGGGCGGCGAACGAAACAATGTCGTCCCCCATCTCGACCATCACCTTGCTGACCAACCCACGCATATCATCGAAGTCGAGGCCGAACCGGCGGCACTGGACCACAAAATGCACCCCGTCATACCAAAACGGATCGACCGTGTTTTTGGTCATGCCCACGACACGGGAATCGCCGGCCGCCAGCAGGTCGATCGCGCTCAAGATGTGCGGACCGAGATTGGGCGGTTCGAGGAAGTCGATCTCCGGACCGGCTACCAGATCCAGATGCGAATCGAGCACGATGCTCAGCAATGTGGTGCCAGAGCGGTTCTCGCCGCCGAGCAGCACCGGCGATGTGGAAAATGGATTGGGCAGCGGCATGGGTGTGTTCTCGGTTGGAAAATGCCTGCTCATCCGCAGACGGGTCCGGTGAACCAGCGCCTGACCGCTCCCGGGGTGGCCACGAAATGATCCCTGGCGAACCGTACAGCGGCGGCGACTGGATCCCCGTCGCCGCCGGTGCTCTCCATACGGGACAGAGCCGCCGGCAGGGCCTCTCCAGCGGCCTCGACAGCCGCCTGCACATCGGCGTCGGATACCGCCGCCGATGGCATGAAGCGGCCACCGTACTGCATGAGGAAACCCCGGGCCCACATCTCCTGGAAAAAGGCGTGGCCAAGTTCGGGGTTGGCAAATACGACATCGAACATAGTCGGCCAGGCGAATGCCCATGCCGCGACCTGCTGTCTGACGAAGACCTCGTTGAGCCCCTTGATCAGTTGCTTGCCAACCTCGCGCATCCGAGCCAGCAAGATCCCGTCGCGCAGCGCGTGTAGGGTGCTCAGTGCGGCCGCAAACGGGGTAACCTCGCGCTGGTAGGTATTGCCCAGGTATGTCTTCTCGGCGGCGGCTAGTACGTCCGCGCGACCCGCGACTGCGGATAACGCCATTCCATTGGCCAGTCCTTTGCTCAGCGTGATCAGATCGGGCGTGAGGCCGACCGCTACGTGGTAGCCGCCAATGCCATAGCGGAATCCGGTCATCACCTCATCAAGGATGAGCAAGGCGCCGTGCCGATGCACCAGCCTCTGTAGTTCCTGATGGTATTCGGGCGGGAAGAAGTTGACCTCGGGGGTGACGATCACCGCGGCGACGCGCTGGACGCTTGCCAACTCGTCGAGCAAGTCCAGGTTGTAGCGGAAATCCACGCTGTCTCGGTCCCGATTGGGTAGCCCCATCTCTGGTCGGTCCTGCAACTGCCAATCGTGCCAGCCATGATATCCGCTGGTAAGCACATGGTTCAGCCCTGTGAATGCGCGGGCAAGGCGGACGGCGGCGGTAGTCGCACACGATCCCGTGCGGAAGAAAATTGAGCGTTCCGCCACCGGGAAGATCTCCGCCAACCGTTCGGCCAGTTCAACCCGGTGCACGGATAGCGGCCCGGGCAATACGCCGCCGGTGCGGCGCATCTCGGCGACGGCGTGCGCCAAGACCGGCTCGTATCCGGCTCCGAGCGGCGCGGCACCACTACAGGAAGTGAAATCGACATATTGCCGTCCATTGATGTCCCATGCATGCGCACCCGAAGCGCGCGTCATGACGACCGGAAAGCGCCTGTTGAGATCCCATTTTTCCGACGCGGTGACGCGCAATGCGCGGCGCAGTGCTGATCTGTGCGCGTCGGTCGCGGCCACGGTTGCAGTCGGGGTGGCGATCGACATCAGCCGTCTCCGTTTGATAATCATGCCCTTAGGTGAGCTGCGTGATTATTCTTCGAGCGATCCGCAGGGCGTTCGCCTGAATGGTGAATGTCGGATTGACGCCTCCGGAATAGGGAAAGAAGCCGCCATCCGCGACATAGAGATTGTCGATGTCATGCACCCGGCCCCAGCGGTCGACCACGGATTGTGTCGGGTCGACGCCGGCACGGCAGCCGCCATGCAGATGTCCGCTGCCGAACTGATAGTTGGAATCCTGAAAATCGACTTGTTTCACGCCGGCCTCCGCCAGCAAGTTCGACGCGCGTCGGCACAAATAGCCTAATCGGCGTTTGTCCAGCGGATGGGTACAGTAATCGAGAATGATCTTCGGCAAACCCAGCCGATCCAGGCTGGTAGCCAGTCGGACCGCATTGCTGTGCATGGGTTGGTCGGCCGCCAGGAAATGCAACCGTAGTGTTATCTTTCCGTCGTGGTCCGTGCGCTCAACCCGACTTGCTTCGTAGATCATTCCGCCGAGCCCCGAAGGAGCCTCCTCGTCCAGGTAGTGATCAGAGATCGCAACGGTGGAGAATGGGCCACCGGGCGGGCGCGCGGACATCGGATCTATTGCGATGCTACCGGACACGTAGCCGCTGATTTTGAACGAGATGCCACTGCCGACCATGCCGGAGGCGTTGCCGATGCCGTTGGGCGCTGCCCGCTGAGCCGATCTTAGCAGTAGCGCGGCAGACTGCACTGCATTTCCGGCGAGTACCACGCAGCGGGTGCGGACCCGCGCACGTTGTCGGCTGAGGGTGTCCAGCCATTCCACCGAATCCGCGCGGCTGACGTTGGCCAGATCGATGCGTACAGCCTTGCTGCCGACTGCAACCGTCAGCGCGCCGGGCGGCAGGGCGACATCTGTGAACGGCGAACGTGCGTCGGCCCTCGCGCCGGTAGGACACGAGTGTTCGTTGCAAGGTCCGTCGCAATCACAGGCTGGCCGGCCGCGATAGGGTACGGAGTTGATTGCCAACGGGGTGGGAAAAGGCAGCTGGCCTAAGCGTCCGCCGGCATCGGCGATCAACCGCCCCTTCGCGCTGTAATCATGCGGGGGCAGAACGGGAGGATCGCTCGGTGGTTCGAATGGGTCCGCTCCGGCTAGGCGGGCCACTCCCATGCGCCGTTCTAGCTCCTCGTAAAACGGGCGTAGTTCGGCGTAGTTGATCGGCCAGGTAGGGTCAAGCGCGTCTCCGGCTACATGCGCTCGCGCATCGAAATCGATGGTCCGATAGCGGAAGGCTATTCCGGCATACAAAGTCATTCCGCCGCCGAGCGCGCGCACAGTCCAGGGACGTCCAAACGACGTCAACGTACCTGCCGCAGACCTTACTAGGGCGGTATCCATACCATCTTGGACGCTCGCCAGCGAGGCGCCGGGGGGAAGCGCCCGACCTTCCTCGAGAAGGAGCACTCGCAAACCGTGTTGGGCGATCTCGTAGGCCACGGTCGAGCCGCTGGCACCACTCCCGACAACGCATACATCAACGATATCGGCCGTCACTATCCCACCTCTGGCAACAAATATCGACGATGCGCAATCAGAGCCCTATTGATCAGTGACCGGCTGTCCCAGATAACTGCCATAGCCAACGATGAACGCACGGCATTGCACGATTGCCCCAGACTATACAGTGCGGCTTGGCTCGGTTGCCAATGATCATCTGCCGGGTATCATCTGCCAAGTATCATCGCGAACGACCGAGAGATCGTACAATGTGACGCTACGTACGATTCAAGGCCGTCCAAGCCACTACCGCGTAAATATTACAGATGGTTAGGTCGGGCGGTTGTCCGATCCACCTAACCTGTGTAGCTGACGTGGGTGAGCAAACGTGTCTGCACGATTTGCGGGCGCTCGCGAGCTACTTGGGTTAAGCGTCACAAAGGCCATGCGGGCAGCATTTCGAAGGCCACCAGGACTGTTGTCTCCTAAACTTCTAGCAATCATCAGACGGGGGTTAGCTGGAACAGCAAAGCTGCGCATTTATCGGAAAAAAGCCCGGCCTCATTCGAGGGCCGGGCGGAAGTCAGTCTGGGCGAACGAGGCTGCTAAGCGTCGCGCCAGCTCGCGTCGACAGAGGGAGGGCTGCCGACGGTTATTTGCGGTGATGCATTCACCGCAAATTTCTAATCACAAAAGGATTGATGTCGGTCTGGCGTTGTTTCCTTTTTTACCAAGGCGATACTCACCAATGCGCCGACAGCCCGGGATCATCTATCCTCGACGCCACTCATCTTATCGATATGTTCTTGACGATCCTCGTAAAGCAAAGTCGACCGCTTAGGTGTCGTTGTCGCGCCTCTGGCGGAGGAGCCCCGCTGGCTTGTCCGAGGCCCCTCGCGTCCTGCTTTGAGATGCTACAACGTGACGCTAGGTACGAATCAAGTTGTTTGAGCTGCGGCGCGCGCCATTAAAATCTGAACTCCGATTTCTAACAGGCAGCTAATCAATCCGCGAGCTGCCGCAACAGTGCATGCCATATTCTGCTTATGTGCCTGTGCTTGTACCACGTGAGCGCTTGGAGATTTTACCAGCGCGGTTTGTGGAGTCTCCGCACAGATCACTGCAGCGACGAAGCTTTGCGACCGCAGGTTAGGTCGCGCACGCTGTAATCACGCTCAAGTGGTTCCAGAAAGCACAGCCGAGCGAACGCGGCTGCAGGTCGAATAGCGTCGGTACGGATCGGAACTGGCGTGCGCTTGTTGATTTGCTTGTACGAAGAATACGAAGCGGCGGCCAAAGAAATTCAGCGCAGGAAGCATGAGCGCGGAATTCCCCCAGTAATTCGATCTCGCAGAAAATCAACAGCATGACCGTTCCATTCAATGAGCTCCCTACGCCTAAGCTCCGGGATCGTCCGATTCGCTTGCGCAGTCGAGAGGCCGCATGCATCGGCGACGTCTTGCTGCATGACGGGGACATGAAGACGACCATTGTCCAGCAGCCCACGAGCTCAAGCCGCGCAGATAAGAAAGGGAGGCGGCGCTTCTGCTCGATCGTGTTGGCCGTCATGCCCGCCAAGATTCTGTACGGAATGCTCGGATCTGTGACCGCAATGGCACACTGAGCCGAGGTAGCGAGATCGTCCGACCGCAGCGTACCGTGTTTAACGGCGTAAAAATACGGGACTCCAGTACAATCCAAGCGAAGGATGTGCTTGAGCCGTCGCTCGTGATCACCTACTCGAAATGAGGTCCAGCATGAGCCATGCGGCCGGGGACCGCTCCGAAGTGTCGATAGTGACAGAAAAAGAACGAGAGTTGGCGCGGTGCAGGCAGGAAATAGCGCGTCTCAAGAATCTGGTAGTGCAGCTTTCTCAGCTCGTCTTGCGGCACGTCGCGGAAAGTAGCGAGGACCGGAAGCCGCAATCCAGGTGAATCGCTTGGGCGTGTGATCATATGTGACAGAGGACGGCAACTAGACGATTTCCGCTGTGATCCGCAGCGCGGCGGCCCCAGGGGGAGGGGGAGCGGCCCCGCCTTGTTTCCCCGAGGCGGGGCCGCTCAATTTCCGGTCGAACTTTTTCGTGGAACGAAGCGCCCGAGCTAATGCGCGTCGCGTGGCCTGATAGCCGAAACTCTCCATAAGCCGAAACCGGTGACTACAGTCCGGCGAAGGGACGCCTTATTCGTGCCGCCGCTAAACGTCTGCGTTGGGCCAAGTCATCAGCTTCAATTGAGTCCGGCCCGTGAGGCGTCGAACCGGTGCAGGTTGTGCATCGATCGGAAACTAGATCCAAACTGCGCATATGCGCGGCGCTCGCTTTAGACCGATGGCGGTTTGCGGACACCGAGCTGCTCGATGACGCGCTTTGATATGTCTGCTGGATCGCCAACCCCGCTTGTGCCAATCTCGATGACCTTCTTTGCGACGATTTCGGCGATAGGGTCGTCTCGATCAACCAAGCGGAGCGAGCGCATTGTCCGAGCATACGCTGACCGCAGACATTCAATTTGTTCCGGCGGCAGCTTGCTGCCTTGGAGCAATCGATCGATCGAGATTGATCCCCGTCCTACCTCCATGGGGACGCTAACTTTGATATCTTGCACTAAGATACGTCAGAACGCGGTCGGGTTAGTCTCGCTATAGCCACCTTTGTCGTCCCACCTATAAACGACGTAGTCGAGCTGCTTGATGTCGCCCTTGGCGTCGTATTGCAGTGTGCCGATCACAGTGTCCCAAGAGCCCGCTTTAATCGTGTCCATCACCTGTTTCGGATCTACGGTGCCAACTTTCGTTGCGGCTTGCGTCCAGACCTGCACCGCAGCGTAGGTATATAGCGTGTAGCCCTCGGGGTCGATATTCTTGGCTCTGAACTTATCGACGATCGCAGCCGCCGTCGTCTTCTTGCGTGGGTCGGGCCCGAAAGTGAAGAGCGTACCTGCTCCAGCTGCGCCGGTAATCGAAGCATATTCCTTATCAGCCAACGCGTCACCCGACATCAGGACGGTCTTGAGGCCCTGATCGCGCATCTGGCGCAAGATAAGGCCCGCTTCTTGGTGATAGCCGCCGACATAGACGAGGTCGATATTGTCACGCTTCAGTCGCGAGACAATCGCATTGAAATCCTTGTCGCCCTTATTGTAGGACTCGTACATCTTTTCAATGACACCGGCCTTATTGAGTGCCTTCTTCGTCTCGTCGGCAAGTCCCTTTCCATACGTTGTCTTGTCATTCAGAATCGCGATGTTCTTGCCGTTGAATTGCTTCGCGATATACTGGGCGGCAACCTGGCCCTGCTGGTCGTCACGGCCGCAGACGCGCGCCACGTTCCATAGCTTGCGTTCGGTGAATAGCGGGTTGGTCGAAGCCGGCGTGATCTGCAGCACACCGCCATCCGCATAGGCTTCCGAGGCCGGGATCGATGACGAAGAGCAAAAGTGCCCAGCAACGAACGGGATCCTGGCGGCAGCGACCTTTTCCGCTACCGATCGCGCCTGCTTGGGATCGCAGGCATCGTCCTCGATGTCGAGGGCTAGCTTCTTGCCGAGTACGCCGCCGGAAGCGTTGATCTGCTCCACCGCCATCTCGGCGCCGTTCTTCATTTGCCGACCGAAGGCGGACTCGCCCCCGGTTATCGGTCCAGCGACGGCGATGGTGATTTCCTCAGCCAATGCCGCGGTGAATAGCACAATCGATGCTCCAAGTGCAAAGCCGATTAGCTTAAGTGATTTCATGGGGAGTCCTCACAGGGGTGAACGCGGCGGCGAGCAAGCTTGAGCAGAGCAAGGCGACCGCGCGGCGGTCAGTGGCAGGAAGCAGCCCGAGATAAAGTGACGGTCGCGCATCGAACCGTTCGATTGCGCCGCTATGTGAGAGCAGGAGTCTACCTTGACTTGATGAGACAACGGTTCGTACTGCAGGAATATACAACGGTTCGGGAGCTATCGGCAGACAGCCCATCGCTGCGCGTCCAATCTCATACCGCCCGCTAGCTCAACGAACAGGGCTATCTTAGTTGGAGACTAGTACCCGGAATCAGAGCTGAGTGATACGGCGGCCTTTGAAACGGCGTTGACGGACCTTTTTCTTGGTCCAGACGAAGGGCTCGGCTTTGTCGTTGTACGCGTTGACGTAGGCATCGATGTGGTCCTGAAGCTGCTTGAGGCTTGTGAAGGAGGTGCCGCTGAGCGACTGCCCCTGCAAGATCGAAAACCATACCTCGACCTGATTGAGCCAGGACGCACTTGTCGGCGTGAAATGAAATTGCACGTTGGGGTGGGCCTTGAGCCAGTCCTCGTTCTTCTTGTGGGTGTTAAGGTTGTCGAGGATGACGTGAAGCTGGCGGCTCGGAAAGGCCGCGGTGAGGCTGTTCATGAAATCGAGAAACTCGACGCGGCGACGGCGTTTTGAATGCGTTGCGATGATCTTTCCGGTGGCGACTTCGAGCGCCGCAAACAATGTTGTGGTGCCATGCCGCTTGTAATCGTGGCTCTGGCCGGTCAAGGCGCGGCCATTGGGCAACTTCAGATAACCCTGCGCTCGCTCCAAAGCCTGGATCGAAGGCTTCTCGTCCACGCATAGCACAATGGCCTTCGCCGGCGGGGCGACGTAGAGGCCGACAACATCGGCGGCCTTGGCCGTAAAGTTCGGGTCGTTGCTCTCGCACCAGGACTTGCGAGCCGCGAGGTCAATCTTGTGGCTGCGCAGGAACCGCCAGACATATTGGACGTCAACATCGCCCAGCGCTCCGGCCAGCAGAGGACCGGTCCAGCGCGCAAACCCGTGCGGCGGCGGCTTATCCAACAGCTTCAGAATCCGCTTGTCGGTCGTCTTCGTATAGATCGGCTGCTTGCCCGGTCGCGGCTTGTCTTGCAGCCCTTCAAGGCCATGGTCGGCATAGCGATGCCGCCAAAGGCTGACAATCCGCGGCTGGACCCCAACTTCCTTGGCGATCGACCGGGTGCTGCGCCCGTCCGCCGCCAACAAGACTATCCGCGCCCGCTTCAAATCGCGCTGCAATGTCATCGGTGAGCGACAACACGCCTCTAGCACCTTGCGATCTTGCCTCGAAAGGCGGACTTCTCTTGCTTCGGGTATCATCCCGACCTTGAATCACGACTCACGTTCCAAGAAAAGTGGGTACTAGCTGAATCGGGTGTTTATGAAAGAGATAGATCGGTCCGTAACGTACAGGCTCGTCGCGTCAGAAGCGTCGTCGCTTGAGCCACGCGGTCGATCGAGCCGAAACGAGAGACGGTCGTTCAGCTCGTGCGCGATCATCGTCTTTCGAGACGCAGAAACACTTGATGCTCGACGGCGTGATCGCCTTGATAACACGCGCAAGGCAACCAGCGCGGTTTCAAATGAAGGCAAAGACGAGCAGGCTCGAGCAGAGTAGTGCGAAGCTGGTCGCGGTCAGCACAAGGAGGCTACCGGAGACAAGATCATGATTGCCCATGAAGCGCACCCTCGATTGCAGCTAAGGAGAGACGCGCAGCAGCAGCTCGTCTCTTTGAGCTTCGACAGCAAATTATGCGATTCTGGTTGCGCTATTTCCGCGTCGTCCGGGTGAATGCTGCATTTTTGCGGCATCATTCAGCGGTATTCTGTTGAAGTTCGGCGTAAGAAGTGGGGCGGATGGAGGCTCGAAACGTCAGAAATAGACAGCTCTTATGCGGCGAGCGTCGAATGGTGATTTGGCGCCCGGGGCGAAGCTGAGGGCCCACCATCCAAGGAAGCGCCGCCGACGGCAGGCGAGCACAACGTATTGCTAGACTAGCTTGGTGACGCGACCATCGGGAGATGTACGGCTGGCCAACAGCAAAGCCACCGTACGCGAGTAGGCGCGTCGAACAAGAGCTTACAAAGCCCGAGCGTTTCATTGCGCTTGACGGAAATCGTCGCGCGATTATCGCTTAGTCGGCCTGACGCCTTCGTCGATTTTCGCGAGGGCAAGGCAAGGAGCGTCCAGCTAGGCGCCTTTCGTGTGATGAAGTGTTGATTGCTGCGTTCCGGCCCCTGCCAGCAGGCTGGGTCACTTGATTGGGCGGAGTGGCCGGCTACGTAATGCCTTCGTCGGGGTTGCGATCTCCCCTCGCATTTCGCCAGCTGCGTACTCGGTCGCATCGTCGTTCGAGTGTACCGAGCCGAACGGCCTTTCCAGCATACGACGGACCCGTATCGGCGCGGGGCCGACGTGGAAATGAATTGCCCGCTGCTCTAGTACCCACTTTTCTTGGAACGTGAGTCGTGATTCAAGGTCGGGATGATACCCGAAGCAAGAGAAGTCCGCCTTTCGAGGCAAGATCGCAAGGTGCTAGAGGCGTGTTGTCGCTCACCGATGACATTGCAGCGCGATTTGAAGCGGGCGCGGATAGTCTTGTTGGCGGCGGACGGGCGCAGCACCCGGTCGATCGCCAAGGAAGTTGGGGTCCAGCCGCGGATTGTCAGCCTTTGGCGGCATCGCTATGCCGACCATGGCCTTGAAGGGCTGCAAGACAAGCCGCGACCGGGCAAGCAGCCGATCTATACGAAGACGACCGACAAGCGGATTCTGAAGCTGTTGGATAAGCCGCCGCCGCACGGGTTTGCGCGCTGGACCGGTCCTCTGCTGGCCGGAGCGCTGGGCGATGTTGACGTCCAATATGTCTGGCGGTTCCTGCGCAGCCACAAGATTGACCTCGCGGCTCGCAAGTCCTGGTGCGAGAGCAACGACCCGAACTTTACGGCCAAGGCCGCCGATGTTGTCGGCCTCTACGTCGCCCCGCCGGCGAAGGCCATTGTGCTATGCGTGGACGAGAAGCCTTCGATCCAGGCTTTGGAGCGAGCGCAGGGTTATCTGAAGTTGCCCAATGGCCGCGCCTTGACCGGCCAGAGCCACGATTACAAGCGGCATGGCACCACAACATTGTTTGCGGCGCTCGAAGTCGCCACCGGAAAGATCATCGCAACGCATTCAAAACGCCGTCGCCGCGTCGAGTTTCTCGATTTCATGAACAGCCTCACCGCGGCCTTTCCGAGCCGCCAGCTTCACGTCATCCTCGACAACCTTAACACCCACAAGAAGAACGAGGACTGGCTCAAGGCCCACCCCAACGTGCAATTTCATTTCACGCCGACAAGTGCGTCCTGGCTCAATCAGGTCGAGGTATGGTTTTCGATCTTGCAGGGGCAGTCGCTCAGCGGCACCTCCTTCACAAGCCTCAAGCAGCTTCAGGACCACATCGATGCCTACGTCAACGCGTACAACGACAAAGCCGAGCCCTTCGTCTGGACCAAGAAAAAGGTCCGTCAACGCCGTTTCAAAGGCCGCCGTATCACTCAGCTCTGATTCCGGGTACTAGTATACGTTCCGACCGCGTCGAGCGGTTCCGCCAACGCAAGTAGTCGAGCCAGGTCGGGCAATGATAGCGCTCGGTCCACATTTCCGGATCGGCAATGTCGCGCGCGATCGACCAGCCGTAGGCGCCGTTGCGCTGGCGAGACAATTGCACATCTTGCATAACACTATGAAACGCTCTGGCATTCTCCTGTGCAACGCGGTATTCGATCTCCACGACGAGCGGGCCGCTGCGTCCGGTCAAGGCGAGCCGTACCTCGGGGTCGGCGAGCGGCTCAGGCTCCTCACCCCGCGCTCCGATGCGGGGCATGGGCAGCCAGCGGCCGATGAGTGGTGAGGCAAGCATTAGGGCGGCCGATACCAGCAGCGCCGTTTCGACGCCGGCCGCGTCGGTCAGACGGCCCCAACCCCAGCTGCCGACGGCAATCCCGCCTGAGCTCGCCGCCTGATAGGCTGCAAGCGAGCGTCCGGCCACCCAGCGCGGCGCCGACAGCTGCACCCCAATGTTGAATACCGCCCACACCATCATCCATACGGCTCCCGCCAGGACGAGCGCCGCCGCGGTCAATACGGGCTCGTGACTGAGCGCAACCGCGGCCATCGCCGCGCCCATGGACAGCGCACAGGCGCGGATCGCGGCCTCGCCGCTCAATCGCTTGCGCAGCTCGGTGATATTCAGTGCACCGACCACCGCACCCAGGCCAAAAGCGCCAAGCATGATGCCGTAGGTCTGCGCGTCGCCATGCAAGAGATCGCGCGCCACCAGCGGCATCAGAGCGGTGATCGCACCGCCAATGATGCCGGTTACCAGGCTACGGATCAGCACAATCTTGATCGACGGCGAATTGCTGATATAGCGTACGCCAGAAACCATCGCGCGGCTCAATCTTTCAGGCGGCAGGCGTGAGGGTGCGCTGATGCGTTTCCAAAGCAACAAAGCGATAATCAGCGGCACATACAGCAACGTGTTGAGCGCGAAAGCGGCCACTGCACCCGCGGTTGCCACCACGACTCCGCCGATTGCCGGACCTATGCTCCGCGCGATATTGTAGCTGATGCCGTTCAGAGCGATCGCCGCAGGCAGCTGTGCTTCCAGGGGAACTTGTTCGCTAACCGACGATTGCCAGGCCGGTCCCATCAACGCCATGCCACTGCCGACAACGAGGCATAGCATGAGCAAGAGGTTTGGGGTGGCCAAGCCAAGCCAGGCAATCACCGTCAACCCGGTCGCTCCGGCGAGCGCCAATCCAATGGAGACCAGCGCCACGATGCGGCGGTCATACATATCCGCGATCGCCCCGGCTGGCATCGAAATCAGCATCACTGGCAGTAACAGCGCGGTCTGCACCAACGCGACTTTGTCGGCCGACGACGTCATCTGCGTCATGGCCCAGGCTGCGCCAACACCTTGAATCAGGATACCGACATTGGACAGGAGGCTCGCGAGCCAGATGCGCCTGAAGGTCGCGTGCCGCAGCGGCGCCGTGATGCCGTCGGCGCTACGTGTCTGGGCTTGAGGTGAATCGGTCATATCAGCTCGTGATAATCTACCATGATTTGATCTTGCTAGGGATCACAAGGGTGTTCCTGGCGCGATATCGCGTCAGATCCTGGCATGGTCGTGAAATGAGATGCTTCGATCGCGTTTGGTTGACAGTGATCTACTGCTTCTGTCGCCTTGCGCCTGATAGCAAAGGCAGCGGCGCAGAAAACAGGAACAGTCACCATCGCCGGTGCTGCAATCTCCTATCGCAGTAGGATCGCTTTCTAATCGTGATCGGATGACTTAAAGCCTGCCTCATACCTATTCGCTCCAGCACGCTGGTTGTATGCTCTTGTTGAGAGGTTGTGCTCGCTGGCAGATGCCCAGTTTTGTACGAGGCGGACAATGCGCGAGACCTCTAAGCGGGACACGGTCTGCATTGCGAGAAGCTGAACTAGCTCCCAGGAACCGCATCTCCATCTCGCGGGATTCTTTTGGGGCGGCGCATCAGTCAGCCTCTAAGAGAGGTCCGCCCGGATGATTTAGACGCGAAATGCCGAGTTCATTGCTGCAGCTGCATCCGCTTTTCGCGAGGGGCTGATGACCGCATTGCTGCGCTAGTGTGCCACGGCGGCATTTAGACCAGGCGCGGGATCTTAGGCTGGGTCATGATGTCAAAACCTGCTCGGGATGGTCAATTCTCGGGTGAAGGTGCACGTGAGACGCTCGGGGGATAGGAAACGAGCTGGTTCGTCCCTTGCGTACTGAGTTCGTTCGAGCGCAGCCGAAGGGAATCGAGGTATTCATTGCCGGCATGGCAGACGGACATGGCAGAGCCGCTCTAGATCATCGGGGACGACAGATGAGCAGTGGAAGAGCGATGCGCAAGCAGGAGACTGTGCGCCTCAAAGCGCATGTCGTGAAGATTTAAGATAACGTCACGTGACATAGCAATAAGGGCTGGGAGTGACCGGAATTGCTACAGCAGAATTCCAGGCCCGGAGGGCGCCAGAAATGACATTGTCATGAGATCATTCGCTTTTCAGCGGTTTTGGCCGAACAAGACTGGGGCGACCTCCATCGAGTACGGTCTGATCGCGGTGGCGGTCTCCGTTGCACTTATCCTTGCGCTCAACGGTCTTCGTGCAAACTATAACGCTGATTGCAGTGCTGTGCCTGCGCGCAGCGTTTCGACCGGCGAGTTCGACAAGATGGATCTCGCACGCGAACCCGGCACAGGCAAGCAACAGAACTTCGAAAAGGCCTCCGCTGGATCCTTGGGCCGATGATGTGAAGTCGATGGAATAAGAAACGCGACCGGTGTTATGAGCTCGATAGAAATCTCGTCCCATGCCATTGGAAGAGGCCCCTTCGCCGCCGACCCTCCAGCTCCTCGTAAGTGGCTAGTTCACAGCCTGCGCGGCCCCGCGCAACCATTCTGCAAGCCGGAGCAGTGATGTCCCGATTCGAAAAGCTTGCCATCTTTATCGACGGTCCCAACCTCCACGCTACCTGCAAGGCGCTTGGTTTCGAGATCGACTACAAGCGCCTGCTTGAGGAGTATCGGAGGGCGGGCCGGTTGCTGCGGGCATTCTACTACACGGCGACTGCCGAGGATCAGGAGTATTCGTCGATCCGTCCGCTCATCGATTGGCTCGACTATAATGGCTACACCGTCGTCACGAAGGCAACCAAGGAATTCCTTGACGCCAGCGGTCGGCGTAAAGTGAAGGGTAACATGAACATCGAGCTTGCGGTCGATGCCATGGAACTCGCGGGGCATATCGACCAGATGATCCTGTTCTCTGGTGACGGCGACCTCCGTTCCTTGGTCGAGGCCGTGCAGCGCCGCGGCGTCAGTGTCACCGTCATCTCCACCAATACGATCCAGCCGCCGATGATCGAAGACGAGCTTCGGCGGCAGGCAGACGACTTTATTGAACTAGCACAGTTGAAGCCGAAATTGGGCCGCGATCCGACCGAACGGCTCGGGCCCGCGACGGGGGCTGGCAAGCGAGAGTCAGCCAGCGCGGAATAGCGCATATGGTGATGCGGGGACGACAAGTGGCCATGATACCCGGCAGTCCCGCCGGCGCCATCCGACAGCACGACCATCACATGATGGCTTGCTCCTGCCAGGGGCGTCTCGCGCCTGTTATGGTGTTCTAGACGCCGATGCCATCCTCTCTCGCAACGGTCGGCTCCAACAGCGCTTGTTGCTTGTAACGCGGTGCGCTCTCGGCAGCGCGACGTCCGGCGTCCTCAGGTGGGTCTGACGATAGCTTCGGCCGCATCTCGCACCGGCTGACACGGTGCGCTGGACCGGTGGTTGGATTGTCGTAGTTCGCTCCCAAGCCGCATCAGGCTGCACCGCAGCCACAGCCCTTCCTGCTTCTCGTGCGTGCTACGCCGAAACAATGTTTCAGCATATGCCCGCATGCGGAATCGGTAAAGCAGTCGGTAGAAATGACTGGCCATATCCTGCTCTTGGTCCATTTCGCCAACGAGAAGCTTTTCATGCCATCATTGTCTTCAGTTAGCGCGATGTTTGAATGCAATTTTGGCCCAGCTCACGCATGAAACCGGCCTTGAAGTGCCTCTCTTGATGAATTTTCATCGCCCGGATCGTGGTTCACGAGATAAAGCCGCAGTGAGCAAATTTGATCTCCGCCATTCAAACTTGGCTATGAGTGAGTCTTGACGACGAAGATCAAGTCGATGTCGTGCAGCACTTAGCGTCATCTACGATCAAATCGCCGTGCTAGGATGCCGCGAGAATTCGTGCAAGCCGCCATAAAAGCATCTAGCAGGATGTGAAGACTTTCAACGTCTGCTAACAACCTATCCGATTCTTCGCGCTCTGTTGTGCCGAGCGCATAAGATGCGCAAAGTCGCCTGGCGTGGTTGACCCTTTCGCGGCCGTTTGCGGCTCGCTTTTCGGCAAACTCAAGCTGCGTGGGATCATGACGGAGCTTGTCCAACTCGCCGAGCAGCAACTTCGTGACCGTTTGTCGCTCATAGTTGGTGATATCCGCGCTGTAGAGCACGCTGAGATAGCGATCGATGTTGGCGCGTGCGACGTACCGGTACATGTCGCCGGTCCCCTGTGTCCGGGGCGGTCCCTAGGTAAGAGCCCATTGTACCGTCCAACGGCATCGAGCACTAGCAATTGTCACTGCTTGCGCCCGCCATTGCGGCACGGCTCGACCGTTGCGTTCGATTATCATGGCGCGGATGGTTCAGAACGTGCCCTTGTGGTGCGCGTCGACGATGATAGCGCGCACGCCCGTTTCGCACGAAACCCGTGCCGGTTTTGAGGTCGATGCACTCCCGGCACCGGCGCGCTTTCTAGCCGTGATCGGCAACCGGGAAGCGGGGCAAAAACAAACACCGCCAGACATCAGGTATCGAATTGCGCCGCTCCGTTGGGTGGCGCAGACTCTTGGCGTCGACCGTCGGGTTAACATCCGCACGTAGGCCATGCGCGGCGGCCAAGCTGGCTCATTCCTTCTTCCGCGGCTAAGCGCGTATCTGTGCGCACATCGTAGTCGGCCGCAAATCGTTTCTCCCGGAGTGGTCGTACCAGCCTGATCGCCTCCTAGCATAGGCCATGCGCTTTACGAGCTCCGACTTCCGTCTCGTTGTCGAATTCGGCATAGACCACGACGTCGATATCGTTGTCGAACTGGTCGATCTTGCGATTGCGAGCGATCTCGAGCCGACGTGCATGTGGGATTGTTGTGAAAACCGGCAGGAGCATGATGGTCCGAAGCTTGTTTGCAAGTCGGTTAGACAATTATCGTTAGGTTGTCACGCCGCAGCGCGTCATGAAGGTCCATGGTTTGAAGCGCTGGAATTGACAATGGTGTCGCGAGTGCTCCGGTACGGAACGTGCGCTCCTGATACGATCAGATCATGCTCCCTGAGCAAACGCGCTCCGATTGTCCGTTTTGTACAAAGTTTGCGCGCGCATGAGGAAGCACAATCTGCCACATAGCTAGATGAGGGCGGAATGGCCCGCACCGCCACTGGTTCACTCTCTCGGCGGACGTTGGGTGAGGGAGCCTGCTTGCAAGTCAAAGATGTACGATTAGTCGCGCCGCTGAGCGATCTTGGTGCGTTTGGTCGCGACGGCCAAAAGCGGGATTCGGCCGAGCAGGAGGCTTGTTCGCCGGAGGGCAGTCCATTACCGATGGACTTTAGGTGCCGTGCTTCTCGGCCAGCGGCGCTTCGATTTGCTTGCAAATTGTCGTGCGTCGATGACATGACTCAAGCTGAGATCCGTGCCACGAAGACTCGGTCGGTAGCGCGCTGCCGCGGGCGGTAGGAAATTCGATCAATGAATACGCCGCTTGATGGCTATGTCTCGGCCCTAAAAGCCTTGAATGAAGACGATCGGCTCCGTGGCCTGAAGCCGCGCAAAGGGACCGATTTTGCTTCAAACGACTATCTGGCGCTGGCGAGTGCGCCCCGTATGAAGAAGGCGTTGTTCACCGCGCTCGATGCCGGAACGCCGATCGGAGCCGGTGGGTCACGGCTCCTGCGCGGAAATTGTGAGGAGCACGAAGCTCTCGAAGCGGATGCGGCGCGGTTCTTCCGAACGGAGACAGCACTGTTCTTCGGCGGCGGTTACATCGCAAATTTTGCCGTTCTGACAACGCTGCCGCAGGAAGGCGATTTGCTTGTTCTCGACGCGCTCGTGCATGCTAGCATTCATGAAGGCGCACGAGCGAGCCGAGCCGAGTTCCGGATAAGCGCCCATAATGACCCCCAGTCGATCGAAGACACGATTGGCGACTGGCGCGCCAGGGGCGGAAAGGGACGCGTCTGGATCGTGGTAGAAAGCCTCTACAGTATGGACGGAGACTTCGCACCGCTTACAGATCTGGTCGCAATCGCCGAGCGCCATGAAGCGTTTCTGGTCGTGGATGAGGCACATGCCACAGGTGTTTACGGCGAGCAGGGACGGGGCCTTACTGCGCCCTATGAAGGGCGCGAAAATCTCTTAGTGATCCACACCTGCGGCAAGGCGCTGGGCGCGGCGGGTGCCCTTGTCACGGCTTCCGGCGTATTGCGCGACTTCATGGTCAATCGGTGCCGTCCATTCATTTTCGCTACCGCTCCGTCACCCCTAATGGCCGTCGCGGTGCGAGAGGCAATCTTAATCCTGCAGGAGGAACCCGACCGGCAACGGCATCTGATCGATTTGATCGACTTTGCACATCGGCAGTTCGCTGTGTGCGGTCGCGCGAGCTCTTCGAATTCACAAATCGTTCCTTATGTTGTGGGCGACAACGCCCGTGCGATGCGGCTCGCTTCTGCGCTACAGGCGCGCGGCTTTGATATCCGCGGGATACGGCCGCCAACGGTGCCTGTGGGAACGGCACGGTTGCGGATCTCGCTGACACTTAACGTCGGGCAAGATGATGTATCCGACATGATCGATGCGTTGGTCGAGGAGACCTGGGGCGACGTGCAGTGAGGCCGCGCAGGATGACCAGGCTGATGTCGGGATCGGCAAAACGGTCTTCACAGGTGCTTGCCGACGCACCCGCTTCGGAATTCAAATTGGCAAGGCGCACCCGCGCAGAGCTACTACAGCTCGTTGGACAAGTTCTCAGGACGTCCATCAATCCTTGAGTGCCAGGCTCGACGGATGTAGGCGACGCGCAGAAGAATATTCTGCGTTCCAGCCCGTGATCGCAACTGTCGCGCGCGCGAAAATTGCCGGTTTATTGCGGATCCAAAGTATGGTCTTACAGTTTCAGCGATGCTGCGTTTCCGAGATTGGCGGTCGCTTCGTTGGCTGATGCAGGAGAGACCGTCAGATGCCGTCGCGAGCAACAGTGTTCCTCACATCAGCAGGCTGGACCGCCGTCGTGATCCTAATTCTGCTGTATGTGATCTTCAGCCCGATCTGAGTCGGGGGGCTTAACGGAACGATCTCTATCGGTTCCAAAACGGATGATCGGGCGAGGATATGAAATTTGTCCGGTGTCGCCGAGCCCCGCTTCGATCCCGACATCCATCGCAGCGTATTTCTGCGGCTTCAGCCAACTGTGTTGACCAGTGCATTGACGGAAGGCATTGACCCTGTTCGGTCGCGGCATGAATTGTGTGGGTGCTGGCCGCGCGTTGCCAACACAAGTACGTAAAGTAAGAGGAGGATAAAGAGCCCGCGCATACAAAGTGGTGTCCTGTCCCGAAGCTGTATGTCAATTGTGCAGCGGATCACATCCGGTGCATCTACCGATGGACGGGTGAGTTTTGCGGAACGCAACCGAAGCCGTGCTGGGCGGTTCAAACGACTGCGAAAGTGCAGGTCAGTTCAGTAGATCGACCCTGCCGGTGTCGAGCCGGTACAGACCCCCGACGACCTCTAGTCTGTTCTGCTCAACTGCCGCGTTCAGAACCGGGCCCGCCGATTTAAGTTTCTCGACGTTATCGATTACGTTTTGCCGGGTGGCATTGGCGAACGCATCACCGGGTTGCTGGCGCGATTTCCGAACGGCAGGCGCAAGCGCAGTGACGAGGGATGGAATATGCCCCGGCGCCGGCTTGTCGTCGTTGAGCGACTTGATCGTGGCGTCTATCGCGCCACAATGATCGTGACCGAGTACTAAAATCAACGGTGTATTTAGCACAGCGACCGCGTATTCCATGCTCGCGATCGTGACATCGTTGGCAAAATTGCCGGCGAGGCGGCAGACAAACAGGTCACCAAGTCCGCTGTCAAAAGCAAGTTCAGGCGCTATGCGAGAATCGGCGCAGCTCAGAACCGCCGCATATGGATTTTGTCCATCGACTAAAACCTGACGCGCGCGCTTGAAATCGTCGCCTCGTGATGCGCCCTGGACAAATCGGTCATTACCTTCGATCAGCCGCCTGAGCGCAGCATCCGGCGAGAGCAGATTGTCCGGCTTGGGCAGCTGTTTTGCTTCCTTCGCATTAACGATGTTGTCGCCGAGCCGCATGCCAACCGCCGAAAACGCGAACAGCGACAGCAATAGCGACCGGCGCGACGGCTTGATCATCGGCGAGCAAGACATATTAGGGGAACGGTCTGCGTGCATGTGTCGCCTCATCGCGCCGCTTTACGCCATCCATTGGCTTCAGCCTCCGCTTCGCTGCAGAACCATCGATCACCCAGCTTCTTCGTCATATCGATTTGTCCGTAACCAAGTTGCCCGGGCATGTGATAAATGCGCTCGCCCCCGCGGCCCAGCGTGCCCTTTATCAGACATTCGGGTGAGGGCGGGTCGGATAGCAAAGCGGATCCGAGCAGGAGTTCCTGAGTGTCGATCGGTATCGAGCTCGCGCCGACAACGATCGTCCCCTTGTTGCGGCGACGCCAGTCCCAAGGAGCGATGAACGCCCCCGACCATAGGCCCGCATAGGCATTGCTCGCTACAACCTCATAGATAATGTAGGTGTGAGGATCGGATGATAGTGCCCAGCCCGAGCTTATCATCCATGCGTTCACGTCCTCGCCCGCGATAAAGCAGCTGCCGAGTGACCGGCCGTACTTATCCACCCCTGTGGTATGACAATCCCACGTTCGTCCATTCGAATGCCTGATAAGCTCATCGCGAGCAGCTATGCCGCAAGCCCATTTCTGGCCGTGGGCGTCGAGGCAGATCTGATCCGTCTCTGGCGCCTCGATACCCGAAAGCCGAATTTTGGTTTGCTCGATCTCAATGGTATTGCCATCGACGATGCGCGGAGGGCCGCTGAGTTTCGCTGCGCAAGCCGGAGACGTGATGATGGCGAGCAATGCGGTTATCATCGCGCGACGTTTCATCCCGACAGCCTTTCGCTCTTGGTCCGTGCGCTCAGAAACACGTGCAATCCGGCGTCGCCGCATTCGACTGCTTGATCGCACCATGTCGGTTACTTGGCCTGTGCTGCATCATTCGATGTTTGGTTGGTGGAAGCTCGATTGTGATTGCCAACCTACGGCCTGACGTAACGTGAGATTCAAGCGATTTCTTGTGTGAGTTGCGATGGGCTTCCGGCCTCGATCGTCTCTCTCAGTTGGCGCACACCGCACCGTGCTTAAGATCATCGGGCACAGCGTCGAACTCGGTGCATAAAAAAGCAACTGAGTGCTCCCGGAAAGAGAAAGCAATCAAAGTAAATGAACATGGCTTGCAACGCGTTCGCGAGCGCCATCGTACGGCGCACGATCGTTCGATGTAGATTCGTCGATGTGCCAGACATCGGGCGCGACCGTTAGAGCATGCTGTCTTTACACAGAGCGTAGCCCGAAGTTTTGAGGTAGTTGGTGCACTCTTCCTCGGAAGAGATTGAGGAGTTCACCAACCTTTCGCCAGGCGGCCTCGACATCACGAGGCGCAGCTCGCATGAGGTGTTTGAGTTTGGTGAAGACCTGCTCGATCGGATTGAGGTCAGGGCTATAGGGCGGCAGGAAGATGCGGTGGGCGCCTCTGGCGCCGATAGCTTGGCAAGTCGCTTTTCCTTTGTGGCTGCCATAGTTGTCGAGAACAAAGATCTAGCCAGGTGCGAGGGTAGGGGCCAACACGTTCTCGACGTACAGCGTGAAGAGCTCACCATTGATGGGGCCAGCGCGCTGATCCGATCGTGACGCAGCGTCGCGATGAAGGTCATGGTCTTCCAATGGCCGAAACGTGCAGATGCTTGGAGGCGCTGCCCACAAGGCCTCCAGCCGCGTAGCGGCGCCATATTGGTCTTGATCCACGTCTTGTCGATGAAAACCAGCCGCGCGACATTGATCCTGCCTTGGTGCGCTTTCCAGCAGGTCCGCTTACGGGCGACGTCTGGGCGATCCTGCTCGGCTGGCAGAAGCGTTTTTTTGAAGCTGAGCTCCTCGGCGAGAACAACAGTCCACACCGCCCGCACGCCTGTTTTGATCCCCGTGCAGTCAGCTCCCAGCTTGCGCAAGGTGAATGGCCCCGAGCGAATGCGTTCGCGCAGCCAGTAGGCGTTGGTATCCGACAGAACCCGCTTCTTATGACGGCCGATCTAACCGGGGCCAGGCCCCCGATATCCCGTCTCAGATTCTTCCAATTCGTCACGCAGGGACGGGCTGATCTGTAGCGCCTCCGCAATCGAACGAACCGTCTCGCCCGCGTCAGCCCGCGCCATGGCTCATTCGCGGATGTCTTCCGAATGGGGGCGCGTCATCCATGCTGGCCTCCGCCTCCAGCATGGAGGTCGAATCAGAAATCCCACCCGAGGGGAATCCCGATTCCAGAAAACAACAAGCTCCTAGTCAGCTTACGGTCAGTTTCGCCTGGCTACTTTGGCGCGGCCCAAAGCGCCTCAAATCAATAAGAAACCCTCTTGCCTTAGGAGTACGGATCCTCATGTACGGTCGAATTGGTGGGTATTATGAAGCAGTTACGTGGGCATCCCACGACGAACACGCGGATGACAGAGATTTCGAGGGCAGGTTCGCTAACATGCACCTGTCCGCAGCGGAGCCGACCTCCTCTTCTGCAGCGCCAACGTATTCCCTCGTGACCAAGCCTCCGATAGAGCCGATCGACAAGGATACGTTTCGCAGAGAAGCAAAGATCTTCCAAAATGATCATGAAATAATGCGCATCGCCGAGAATCCGCGGGAGTACTCGCGTTTCGTATCGACACGAGCCAAGAACGTCAGAGAGGCTGCGGAGGACTACGGCTCGACCAGAGATTCGGAGGAAGCGCGATACTACAGCTATAATCTTGGAAACAAAACTGTCGCACTGCTGCGGACGGAAGGCGGATACAGCATGAACGAATTCCACGACGACAGGTGGCGAGAACTGTTTCCCGGGCGAGAACACATCACCTCCGTCGTCGATCTTCAGCTTGCCCATCCCTTGGTGGAGAACGCAGGCGATATTCTACTCGAATATCAGCTTCGGCGAGATGCGCGAGAAGGCGAGCAACCGTTGCTTAAATGGTATCCACTTAACGAAGAATCGAAAGCTCGCGCGGCGAAGTTAGGTTTCGTAGAGGTCGACGATTGCAATATGGTACTTGATCCTACTCAGCATCCTGACAAATGGACAACGAATAGCGCAGGTGAATGGCAGCGCGCCAACAAACCTGAACGATATCTCGCTAAAGTAGACGACGGCGAGCGTCGTAATACCCATGTAGCAAGCTCCGGATACGCGTACGAGGATGACTTTATGTGACTTTAACCGTGAGCGTCACGAGAGGAGCACTGGTGCCCGGGCTTGACTTGCGCGGAATGCTCTGGATAGCCCGGTCGGGATGATTGACGCTGCCGGCGCGCGGTGATGGGGTGATCCCGGTTTGGAGCGGGTAACGGGGATCAGAATGACCAGCGAGTCGCAGCTGCGCGAGAAGCTTCGGAAGATCGAGGCGTTGTTCGCGGGTGCAGGAACTGCTGGTGAGCGCTTGGCAGCGGAAGCCGCGCTGCAGCGGGTGCGTGCCCGGGTCGAGGAGCTCGCTCGCCACGATCCACCGATCGAGCAACAATTATCACTTCCTGACCAATGGTCGCGGCAGCTGTTTCTGGCACTTTGCCGCCGATACGGGCTGCGGCCGTTTCGTTACCGCCGCCAGCGACGCAACACGGTGATGATCCGCGCGTCACGGGGCTTCGTTGACAAGGTTCTGCTGCCGGAGTTCACCGAGCTGGAGAGGGCGCTGCAAGTCTATCTGCACGAGGTGACGCTGCGCGTGATCCGCGAAGAGATTTATGACGACACCAGCGACGCGCAGGAAGTTCCCGACGCCCTCCCGTCAAATTGATCAGGCAGCGAGCTTTGTCTCCAGAGCATCGCGCTCGGCCTTCCATGTCCACGGCAGCAATGTGTGCAGCTGATTGATCTTGGTGCGTCCGGAGACGATGCGCTCGAGAACGTCGGTCAGATAATGCCGTGGGTCGATATCTTGCAGCTTTGCCGAGTTGATGAGCGACGCGAGAATGGCCCATGTCTCGGCGCCGCCTTCGCTGCCCGCGAACAAATGGTTCTTCTTTCCAAGCCCTATCGGCTTGATGGTGCGCTCGACCGTATTGTTGTCTATTTCAATGCGTCCGTCATCGATGAAGCGCGTCAGGCCTTCCCAATGGTTTAGGGTGTAGCGGATGGCCTTGCCAAGGCCAGACTTCTTCGAGACTTCCAGCAGCCGCGCCTCGAGCCAGGGCTTGAAGTCCTCGATCAGCGGTCTGGTGTCAGTTTGCCGAACCGCAGCCCGCTGCGCCGCCGGCAGACCACGGATGCGGTCTTCGACGGCATAGAACATCGCAATCCGTTGCAGCGCTTCCGCGGCAATCGGCGACTTCGTCGCGACGTGAACGTCCCAGAACTTCCGCCGCGCATGCGCAAAGCAGAATGCCAGTTGCACCAGATGGCCGCCGTTCTTGATCAGACCCTTGTAGGCGGCATAGCCGTCAACCTGCAGAATGCCCCGGTAGTCTCCGAACAGCTGTTTGGCGCGGATCGCCTTGCGATCCTCGGCGAACACGTAGACCACCGCCGGCGGTGCCGGGCCGCCCCACGGCCGGTCATCGGTGGCGATCGCCCAGAACTGGCAGATCCTGGTCCTGCCACGGCCGGGATCAAGAACCGGCAGCGGTGTCTCATCGGCAAACAGCCGCGGGAAGGAGATCACCGTGTCGCGCAACAGCGCGTGAAGCGGCCTCAGCCACCAGGCGACGCGGCCCATCCACGAAGCCAGCGTCTGACGGTCGAGCGCGATGCCCTGCGCGGCAAACATCTGTTCCTGGCGATATAACGGCAGCTGGTAACCGTATTTCATCACCGCGATGTGAGCCAGCAAGGCTTCCGTCACCATCCCGCCCTCGACCGCCTGGGCCGGCGCGGCCGCCTGCAGCACACCCTGGCGGCACCCCCGGCAGCCATAGCGTGGGCGCATGATGCGCTTGACCCGGTACTGCATCGGAACGACATCGAAGGCTTCCTTGACGGTCTCCCCGATCCTGTGCAGCCGTTCGCCACAACAAGGACAGATGTCAGTCTCGACGTCGATCACGACATCAATGCGCGGCAGATGCTCCGGAAGCCTCCCCCGGTTGCGTCGCGCCGGTTGCTTTCCACGAGCCTCGGATCTGTCGGGCAGCTTGGCCCCGGGCGCATCATCATTGCCGGCCGCAGAAGCCGCCTGCGCCGCAATGGTGAAGAGAGACTGCTGTCCGGAATCCAGTGTCTCGGAGCGGGGACCGAAGATCGTGCGCTTGTACTGCGACAGGATCACCAGGAGCTTGTCGTTCTCCTGGATCGCAGCATCGCGCTGGGCGATCGCCGCATCACGTTCGGTCGCCAGCGTGCTACATTCCGCCGACAACACCGCAAGCCGTGACGACAACGCCATCACGGTTTGCTGGAGCAATGCTGGATCAGAAGGCAAATCAATCATGCAGCGTGTTTCTACTACAGCTCTGCATGAATGACGAACTACTCTTGACGATGATCAACCAGCTCGTGTTGGTTGATCCACAACCCGCATCGGCACACGCTTCCAATCCGAACCGTCAAGCAGTACCGAGAGCTGAGCATGAGATAGCGGCATGACGCCTTCCTTGATCGGCGGCCAGGTGAACTGCCCCTCGATTCTCTTGTAGTAAAGGACAAGGCCGCTTCCGTCCCAGGTCAGAATCTTCACGCGATCTCGGCGCTTGGAGCGAAACACCCACAGCCCGCCGTCGAACGGATCGGCTCCAAACGCCTCGCTCACCAGCAGCGCCAGCGAGTCCATGCCGCGACGGAAATCGACCGGCTGCGTCGCGATCCAGATCGACAACCCAGGTCGGAGCCCGATCATCGGCCAACCGTCCCGACTGCCGCCAGCACCTCGCAGAGTGCCCGCCGGTCGACCGTTCCCACGACACGGATGCGAACCGCGCCGACCTCGATCTCAATCGCCCCCTGCTCCTCGCATACCGGCAATTTGCCGCCGCAGCCAGTAATCGTGACCGGCACAAAGCCTGGTGCCACGCCTCCATCCCTGCGCGCCGCGACCTTTGCCCGCGTTGCCTGACGACGCCAAAGAAATAACAGGCCCGGGCTGATGTCGTACCGCCGCGCCACCCCGGAAGCGCTTGCACCCGGCGCGAAACTCTCCGCAACAATCGCCGCTTTCGCATCCGTCGACCAGCGCCGTCGGCGGCCAGTCCCCGTGATGATCTCGATGCGCTGCAACGTGTTAGAGCCGTCCTCAAGGATAGCCGTATGCCTATCCTTAGCGCCATCCTTACAACTATCCTTTGACATGGTGACCTCGTGAAAAACCAATCCACGAGGTCTTCCTAGCCGACCAGATCAGCCCTCAGGGCGTGGTCACCGGATGACGCTCACCTTTAACCGGTGAGGACACGTTGACACACTTCGTCTATCTTCCCTGATTCTCGCGAACGATGGTCGTAGACTGCAGTGCGCGCCTGGGGTGCGCCTGCCTCATTTGCCGCATCCCGTGGGCTCAATCCAGCTTGAAGTGCGCTCTGGCCACACGACGAGGGCCAGAGCATGAAGCGCAATTGTTTTACGGAAGAGAAGGGGTATTCGGTGCCTACGGATTGCGCCACCGGAATTCCGCCTTCGGACTTGAGACAAGCCAGTGAAGTGCATTTCCGTGCGGCCCGCCGCGCTCATTCCGACTGAACACGAGCCAGGTTTCAACTTGCCCGGTTCCGGGGGGGGGCCATTTCCGCATCAAAGGTTTGATGCGAGATCGGTATTTGTGCGCCCTCCAATGCGCTATCTTTCAGAATACGACATGGTCGATGCGCCGGAATTGGTACGTGGTGAATCGGTGAACTTGTAGAACGCTGCCCATCCCGCCAGTTGACGGTTGGCCGGCGATCATGTCGACCGTGCTGACACTTTGATTGCCGGAAAGGCTACTGTGAGCCCGCGAACAAACACCTTCGCCTTTTCCTGGGTATCGTTGTGACGACGGACAAGCGCCCGTGCGCCCCTCGCTTGCGAATGAGGTTCCCGGGTGGCGTCAGCATGAACGTGTCCGTCGGACCGCAATGAACACATCACTCAACGCAGCGAAGCCAGGCGTCCCGCGCACCTCCACGCGGGCGCCCTGGAACTCAACCGTCACGACGGCTGCATCCCCTGATCTGGAAGGCCACGCGGCGGCCGGTAGCGCCGACTCCGACACTACCGGCACGAACGATCTGCGTGCGATCCAGCCGTCGCGGATCGGAGTTTTCCGAAAGCCGCTCGTCGGCCGCTGGCATCAGCGCCGCGAATTTGGGGCAGGGCAGGGACCTCGGGGTAATCGTGCAGACGTTGCCAGCGGTCTATCCTTTATAGACCAGCTCGAGATCGGTTCGCGGAAAGTCGTCACCCTTGTGCAGCAGTGGCGCGCGATAGGTCTTGGCGCAGGCAGAGGCGAAACAGTCGCCAAGATTGAGCTGAGCCGGATGTCGCGCGTTTCCGAACCGATCGAATGCCATGGCGGCGGTCGATATCATGCCGTCGGCAATCGCGCACACGCGGATGGATCCGGCGTCGAGAACTTTCGCACTGCCGCCTCCGCTTCCGGCGCACCCCATGCGTTGACGCGCATGAGAGCACAGATCGTTCGTATACCGCGATGGTGAGGTAAACGGCGCTTTGGCGTCCGCAATTGCCATGACGACCTCAGCCGCGTCTGGCTCGCGTAGCAAGATTACGACCAGGGCTGAGGCATCGATCATCATCAGGCATCACCGGACAGATCGTCGAAAAAATGCCTTATCGGCGGTCAGGCCGGTTTTGGGAGCGCGGGTGCGATGCGGTCGAGCAGCGGTTGCACCTCCCAGAGCGGCGTCTTTAGGCGTTCACGCTGAATTTCATGTTCGCAAGCCTCGCGAATGCAATCGAGGATCGGCTTGCCTTTGAGGGTGGCAAGTTCACGAATGATCCGGTCAGTGTCGCGGTCTTTAATGTTGTAGGCCATGGGTACCTCTGCTCAGGTATATAGGTGTCCATACTTAGGTACCTTAGCAAGGGCGCGTTTCCACGCTCTAATTGATATTACAATTATATTTGTCGCAAAATGGGTCGCGAGAGAGACGAGCCACCAATTTGCAGGTCCGGTTTCATGCAGCAACGACGAGCTCTGCGGTCGGGCCTAAATCGGGATCTGGCACCGAAGGACTGCAGGCCGTGTTCGGTCCGATCTATGCGGTCAGCCCGGTCTTCAAAAGTCTTGATGCATAGGGACCAGGCGGCGCCTCCGCACGATAGCGAGTGGCTCAGCTGCGCGAACTTTGTGGTCAGACGATCGGGTACGCCGGCGAAAGGCAGAGCGATCCAGGCTTAGCGAATTTGACAACATCGAGCGCTCCGTCGGCGCGGAGAAGGCGTCCGACCTTCGGAAGGCCATCGCGATCCAGGGGCGCAGTGGGCAGCCGTGAACTGCCGAGCTCTTGTTACAGGCTTGAAGCGGACGGCCGACTCAAAGCCGAATTTGTAACGAGAGACGGCGCCCGGCGGGTGGGGAAGAGCGAAAGAAGCATGCTTCAGATCAGGATTTACGACGCGCAAACGATCCGCGTGAGGAAATCTAGATCTTCCGTCCCAATTCTGCAGTCGATCCGACGCAGCATGGCTGCAGAACTCCTCGCCGGGGGTACTCGGGAAAGGGCCCGCCGCCATGAGGTATGCCGGCGTCGCTATCACTGCCCCGTTCCCGGGTACCCTTTTAACCGGTCTCGTCGCTGCACTCGCTCCCGCGTGCCGCCTTCGGCGTCACGCTCCTGCGGGTGCCATTGTCCGTTGAAGCGATGCGCTGCGCGCACGCCTGGTCAGAGCAGGGGCCGCAAGCATCGCTAGGCCAACTCCCCCGAAGAATGGATCTAGAGCTGGCCGCGTCGCAGATTGGCGTCCGCTCGCTGCATGTGAGCGGGGAGGGCTAACCGGCTCTCGTAAGCTGGCACGTGCGCGCCTGGTCAAGGCATCGCTTGCTTCGCGGAATGGGCCGAGAGCAACGGTACTGCCCTATGACGAGCTGCGAGAGGCTGGCGGTTTGTCGCAAAAACGTTACAGGACAAGTCAGCGCTTCCGAACGCGTGTGCTTTGCTGCTACTCCGAGGCGCTCAGCGTCAAGGAGCTGCGCCGCGATCTTGCTTTGTGTGACCATTGGCCGAGGCCTTTCGCGCCCTCTCTATTGCTTCCCGTTCACTTGGCTCTATCCGATCGAACCAGGAGCCTGGAGGATAGGCCGCGATACGCTTAGCGAAGGAAGATTGCGGCTCCCAATCTTGTCCCTCGCTCTTCTCGAAAGTGATGACGCCGTTGTGGGTAAAATAATGGGGGCCTGGGATGTTACAGTTCACCAAAAGCAGAACGCGCCACAGATCGCCCTTCTCGGTCGGCTTGGCATTGGGTTTCGACACGTAATCCACTACAACGGGTTCAATGATATGGCAGCGGCCGTGCCGCAGAAGATTGCCGAGCTTGCCTTGCGCAGTCGTCACGAAGTTGAAGTTGGCCGGATCATGCAGAAAGTGAAGATTCGCGTCCCTTTCGCCATCTGTAACCTCACTGGCGATCAACGAGAGCGCCAAGGCGCGCCAGCCCAATTCAATCGGCTTTGCATATGTCGATGCAAGTTTAATCGTCCCGTCAGTCGCGATCTTCCAAGTGATAGCGTACTGTTCGTCTGATCTGTTGTCCGGGTGCCTGGTCCATGAAAAATAAACGTACTCTGTTCGGTCAATTCCTTCAGCGACTCCCCACGATCGAGGCACAAAGTGAGCCACCTTCGAGACCTTGGAAATGATTTGTTCTATAGTCTCACCATCTTGCGCTCGCCACGTTGACTTGACCCTTTCGACAAGCGTGTGGTCGTTGGCGCGAACATTGTTGCTCGTCGCCGCCAGCCCGGCCAGGCAGATCAGCGACCGAGCGATACAGAACCAAAGCACGCGCTTTCCAGACTTTTTCTTCATTGCTTCCGGCTCATCTGGTTATCATCCACACGTCAATCCAAAGCGGCACGTCTTCCTCAGCGTGCTTTGCGCAGATCGCAAGAAGTTAGCGGCAACGTGACGCAGGCGCCTGCCGATGTCCCGCGCGAGCAGGCGCCGTCCCTCGATGTCACGCGCCGCTAACTTCAGTGGTCAGCCAAAGCCTCAATTTGCAATGCTGGACCTGCCCAGGAGGAGAAGCCTGGACATGATGAGGACTTGCATTGTTCGTGCCAGGCAATAACCGGCAGTTCGCGGCAGATTTGTGCTGTCTTTGTCGACTTACCGACCTACGCACGTTCTAATGTTACCATTCAGCCTATTCGCCACGACTTCCGTGAATGATTCTTGTCACGCACTGAATCTTCGACAGCGGGCGAATGCCTCGCTGCCAGAGTCTTGACGACAATTGGGAGCAGGTATGCCGCCATCGATCCGTGTGATCCGGGGGCGTTGCCGCTACTACGAATGTCGAGGGCGCCCCAGCCTGTTGTGCTTGGCACTTTGCGGCCTACACCAACGCGGAGCCGCCCTTCAGCGGCGGGCGATTTGGAATCGATGTTAAGGAACTTCACGGATCAAGCAGGGGACGAGACGTGGCATTCTCCGCTCGCGCAACGTTAGGGGCCGTCGTCTACCTGCTCGTCATTGCAGTCAACATTCAAGGAGCTGCGCTTCCACGCAGCCGTGTCGACCGGCAAGAGGGAAGCCTCAGGTCTTGCTAGCTTCGGCTCGAACTACTCAACACTTCCGAGAGCATCTGTCTGACGGGGCGGCTCATAAAAGGCCTTGCCATCCAGCCGAACAGACCGACAGTAAAGACGGCAGCAGCAAAGACGCCGAGGGCGCTCCAAACAGCCATTTTCATTGCGAGGGTCTCTTTTGGTTGTGGTGATTCAATATGCTTGCTTTGGCCAGTATCACCAAAACGTCGGCGTGACGCCTACCAGGATTGGCTGGTCGCACATCGACACGTCCGCTGAGCACGCTGCTGGATTAAGCGAATACCTCTTGCGCGTATTCGCCACTGATCCATGGTTATTAATGGAGAAGGGAGGGCGCATCGAAGCGTGCTCGATGAATCGTTCAAAAGCCGGGCCGCATGACAAGCGTCTTGCGCGGCGCCGTGAGCTTCTTCGTGCTGGGCGCATTCGTCTCGTGCACAGATCTGACCCGCCGCCCGACGCCAATGCGTCTCCGAGATGGTCATTCCGATATCCTATGACTGGAGATGGCTTCTACGTCGCGATCAAGCGTGGCCTCGGAGGAGCATTCGCGTAAGAGAGGTCGCAGCACCAATTTGAGAGGTTGACGGCCGAGTTCTCTTGCCGATAATCCAAGTCGTCGAGGTTCTCCGGTTTCCGTTTGATCCGGAGCTAAGAGGGAAGCCGGTGCCAATGCCGGCGCTGCCCCCGCAACTGTGAGCGGTGAGCCACTGTCCAACAAAGTCACTGAAGCCCGCGCGGCTTCGGGAAGGCCGGACGGCGGCAATGACCCGCGAGCCAGGAGACCTGCCCCGACAAAATATTCATCCACGGGCGGGGTGTCCCGGTGGTGCGCCAAGCAGCCGTCGCTCGGGCGACTTCTCCTGCCTGCGTCCGCCATGGCCTTTGCCCCCAACATGGGGTTAGCGCTATGTCTCTTCTCTCCCTTCCGGTTGCCACGCTCGGAACGCCGCGCATCGGTCCAAGACGCGAGCTCAAAGTCGCACTCGAAGGCTATTGGGCCGGAAGAATTAGTGAACAGCAGTTGCTTGAGGACGCAGCCGGCCTACGTGCCGCGAACTGGGCGCGCCAGAAGTCCCTCGGTGTCACCGTGATTCCGTCGAACGACTTCTCGTTGTACGATCAGGTGCTCGACACCAGTGTCATGGTCGGCGCCATCCCGGAAGTCTACGCCTCGAAAGCCGAGCCCGTTTCCCTCAAGACGTATTTCGCCATGGCACGCGGTTCACAATACGACGGCCGGGGTGCGAGTTGCGGCCACGGATCTCGCGGCGATGGCGCACCCGCGCAGGAGATGACCAAGTGGTTCGACACCAACTACCATTACATGGTCCCGGAATTTCATCGCGGACAGACTTTCAGGCTGTCCTCTCGCAAGCCTATCGACGAGTATGAGGAAGCCAAGGCCCTTGGCTTTCAGACTCGCCCTGTCCTGATCGGCCCGGTCACATTCCTAAAGCTAGGCAAGAGTGCTGATCCTGCGTTCCAGCCACTGTCACTCCTGGATGACCTGATACAGGTCTATATCGAGGTTCTGCAGGAATTGGCCAAACGCGGGGCAAATTGGGTTCAGTTCGACGAGCCCTGCTTGGTTCTTGATCTGGATGAGGAATCAAGACAATCCTTGCTACATGCCTATGACCGGCTCGCCAAGGAAGGGCCGGCCATCAAGATCATGGTCGCCAGCTATTTCGGTGGCCTCGGCGACAATCTTCCCACCGCCTTGCGCCTACCTGTCGCCGGGCTGCACGTCGACCTGGTTCGGGCGCCAGCGTTATTGGACCAGATCATTACCGCCAAGCGAAGTGATCTCGTCGTGTCACTCGGCGCGATAGACGGCCGCAATGTGTGGCGGACGAATTTGTCGGCACTGCGCCAACGGCTCGATCCCGCTATCGCGAAGCTGGGCAAAGATCGCATACAAATCGCTCCATCCTGTTCGCTGCTTCACGTGCCGGTCGATGTTGAACTCGAGACGGAGCTCGCTTCAGACATCAAGGGTTGGCTAGCATTCTCCGTTCAGAAGATTCGCGAGCTTGCGACCTTGGCGCGCGCTCTTGCAGGCGATCAGGATGTTGCTGGCGCTCTTGCGCAGTCGGAGCGCGTCACCACCGATCGTGGGACTTCGCCAAAGATCCGAGATGCCGATGTCGCCATCCGGATGAGAGCGATCAACCAGGCCACGCGCCGGCGCGCCAGTCCATTTGCCAGCCGTGCCGAGATCCAGCGCAAGCGCTTCAAACTACCGGCGTTTCCGACAACGACGATCGGATCGTTTCCGCAGACTGCAGAGGTTCGTAATGCCCGCGCAGCGCACGCGCGAGGCACGATGAACGACGGACAATACGACGAGTTCCTCAAGGAAGAGACTGCGCGTGCCGTACGTTGGCAGGAGGACATTGGCCTCGACGTGCTTGTGCACGGCGAGTTTGAGCGCAATGACATGGTGCAGTACTTCGGCGAACAACTCGCCGGCTTCGCATTTACCAAAAATGGCTGGGTACAATCCTATGGCTCGCGCTGTGTCCGGCCGCCGATCTTGTTTGGCGATGTCTCACGGCCGAAGCCGATCACCGTGGGGTGGTGGCGGTACGCGCAATCGCTAACCAAGAAGCCGATGAAGGCGATGTTGACCGGACCAGTGACGATCTTGAACTGGTCGTTTGTTCGCGATGATATTCCCCGAGCCGAGGTCTGTCGTCAAATTGCGCTCGCGATCCGAGACGAAGTCGGCGATCTCGAAAATGCTGGTGCAGCCATGATCCAGATCGACGAGGCTGCGCTGCGCGAAGGATTGCCGCCGCGCCGATCGGAGTGGACGGCTTATCTCGAGTGGGCCGGGGATTGCTTCCGCATCTGCTCATCGGGCGTCGCCGATCAAACCCAGATCCATACCCACATGTGCTACTCGGAATTCAACGACATCATCGATGCGATTGCTGCAATGGACGCGGATGTCATCTCGATCGAGACTTCGCGGTCGAAAATGGAGCTGCTCGACGCGTTTCGGAACTACAAATATCCAAATCAAATCGGGCCGGGTGTGTACGATATCCATTCTCCGCGCGTGCCCGAGTCGAGCGAGATGAAAGAGCTCGTGGCTTTGGCTCGAAAGCGGCTGCAGGATTCGCAACTTTGGATCAATCCGGATTGCGGTCTGAAGACGCGCAAATGGGAGGAGGTTCGCCCGGCGCTGGTGAACATGGTCTCCGCCGCCCGCGAACTACGCGCTGCATCCACTCCAGCCGACCGTTGACCTGGTCTGGTCTTTCGTCGAGAAGGCCGGTCGCCTGTCAACGATTTGCGGGCTCGATAATTGTGGGAGGCATTGGTGAGCAGAAAAAGGCCCGGCCGCCTTTAGCGGCCGGGCGGAAGTGTGTCCGGGAGGAGCGACGCTGCTAGGCAACGTGCTGACTTCCATCGGCGGAAGGAGGGCGCCGATGGTTCGATTACGGCGGGGACATCCGCCGAAATCTGACCCCAGTTAAGGCGCAAGCTCAGCGTAGCTCAATCATGCCCTGGTATGCGGCCGATATAGCCTAGATTTGAAATCTACACCAAGGTTTGTCACTTATGAGTAGTTTCGCAACGCTCTGCAGGGCCGAGAAATGTGGGGCGGTCGTGCCGGGCGATCATGGACGGGCACCAAGCGCACGTTGGTACGCTTTTCTGCCGGAAACGATGGGCTCGATCAACGGGACCATACGATAACGCGCACAGCAAGGATCTTATCGTGGTGACCAATGCAATCTGCGGCTTGCTATTGATCCCGCTTCAGCTAGTCATTGGTCTAGTCAAGTTTTTATACCAACCTCTGTTGGAAATCTTGTGCGGCTCGACGAAGAGCCGGCGAACGGGATGCCGATCAGCGTGCTCTTGATCGCCGCGACTGCTCGCGATCCAGAGCATAAACCGGTTTGGTGATGTCGAACTCGGATCTGAAACGGCTCGGTTCGGCTTCGTCTGGTTTAGACCGCCAGACTATGTGTAGCCCCGCTCCGAGTAAGGTGAGCGTCGAAGATCGATGCGACGCTCCGGGCCAGGAACTCTGCGCCACCGGCTATCGAAAGCCGGCTATCATCCATCACCACGACGCCATCGGCGATAAGGCCGTCGAGGCGAGAACGATCAACGACGGCCAAGCTTGGATCCCGGCCGTAACGACGGGATGTCTCGGAAAGATCGACTGTCAAATCGCACATGATTCGTTCGATAATCTCGGCGTGGAAGCGATCGTCGTCAGTCAGTAAATAGCCCTTTGCGATGGCCAGCCGATCCTCGCTGATGCGAGCGAGGTAGTCCTTCGTCGGGACGGCGTTCGCGACAAAGCCCTGTTGCATACGGCCGATGGCGCTGGCGCCCAGACCAATCAAGGTGTCCGCGCTATCGTCAGTGTAGCCCTGGAAATTGCGCCTCAACCTGCCTTCCTGGCTCGCCAGGGCGAGATTGTCGTCCGGTAGGGCGAAGTGATCGATTCCGACGCGGACATATCCCGCATCAACCAAAGCTTCCGTGATCGTTTCGGATTGGACGTGGCGCGCAATGCTGTCGGGCAGGGTGGACGCATCGATCAGACGTTGATGCTTCTTGAAGGAAGGAATATGCGCGTAGCCAAAGGCCGAAAACCGGTCCGGATGAAGCTCGAGGCATCTGGCGACGGTATCCAGGCACGAAGCGACCGTCTGCCGGGGCAGGCCATAGAGCAGGTCGAAATTGATACGTTCGACGCCGGCACGGCGCAACCGATCGACCGAGGTCGCGGTCTGTCCGAAGCTCTGCAGACGGTTGATGCCCTGCTGAACAACTGGATCGAAGCTCTGGACACCAAGGCTCGCCCGGTTGACCCCGCAATAGCCAAGAGCCTCGGCCATCGGCTCGCTCAACATGCGTGGATCGATCTCTACGGCGATCTCGGCATCAGGCAGGACCGCGAATGAATGGCGCAACGAACCGACCAGATCAGCGAACGTTTCAGGTGTCATGATCGTCGGGGTGCCGCCCCCGAAGTGGATATGAGTGATCGGTTGCCGTCGGCCAAGGGTTTCTGCAACGAGGTAAGCTTCGGTCCGCAGTCCCGCTGCATAGAACGAGATCGGCTCCTGGCGCTTCGTGACAGAAGTGTGGCAGCCACAATACCAGCACGTGCGTCGACAAAACGGCACGTGCACGTAGATCGATGCGGATTGCTGCGCGCCCAACGACTTGAGCCACATTTGATAGTCGGATTCGCAAATCGAAGCTGAGAAATGGGGGGCCGTCGGATAGCTGGTGTAGCGCGGCAGCCGTTGCTGCCCGTAGGCTTGTGCCAAGTCCGGTCGCATTCAGAGTGCCTTTCTTCCCTGGCCAACCGATTACCGGACACGCGGCGGATAGGCTTTGCGCTGGCTCAAAATATCCGCGTTGTTGATGGCGATAGCGGCCCTAAAGCCAAGATTGGTAGGGCATGCCGGCAACGTACGCATCGCACTTTGGATCGCGATGAAGGTCCTGCCCTCTTCCGGGCAAGAAGAGGTCCAGCAGTGCCGCAACGATCGATCGCGGTCGGTCGGTGGACGTAAGGGGCACTCATATTACGTAATATCACTGGGGCGCTGGTCGAGCGGTATTGCCAATTGCCCCGCGACGTTCACGTCACGGGACCAGCCGGACCCCGGCCGTGCTGTTTGCGAAGGGACCGGCTGCAAGTGATCATCGGGCGCGGATGTCGCGCTGGCCGCGCGCGGCGTACGCGCCAGAAGGACTGTCACCTTCATTTCAATGAGATGAGCATGACCTGCACGGCCCGGCGTGCAGAGTCAGTGATCAATTACGGTCCATCGGCTTTGGCGCCATCTGGCGGCTTGCCGGCCATTGCGGACGAAAACGCCACCGAACTCCGTTCGGCTTCAGCTTCTTGCTCTAATTGTAGAATATGCGCTCTTAGTGCATCGGAAGTCGCTTCCGCCGTCTCGCTGAACAGCAGATCCCCATGATCAGTGCGGGCGGAAGCGATTTCCGTCCAATCCTCAGCCGATAGAGCCTTGACGGCGGCGGGGAAGAAATCTCGCTCTTCCCACATCATGTGGTGCCGCTCCCGCAATATAAAGTCGCGTACGATGTTACCGACGTCTTGTCGAAGGATTTCACGATCCGCGAGGATAGCATCGATAGCTTGAGCAAAATGGTGCAGGCGGTCGATGACTTCCTGGTGTTCATGCGCGAGATCGCCGACGATTGCAGCCGCATCCGGATCGCGAGTTCTAAGCTTGGAGAAAATCAAATCTTCCTGAGGATGATGGTACACCTCCGGGTAAACCTCGAAGTAGCTGATAATCGCGCGAATGACCTCATAGTCAGGACGGGCCCCATGCTCAAAGATCTCCAATTCACGTTGGAGGGCGACCAGAAGTAGGTCAATATTGCGATGCTCTCGAAGCAAAAAATCGATGATCATTGCGGTGCTCCAGGGCGGAACAATGTAAGCGAGCGATCCTGCCATCTGTGCGCGATCGCCCAAGCCGATGTTCGGGTGTCGTTCACGTGCTGCGATCCGTCGGCGCTGATCGGTGCAAGGAAGTCCGCGCATTTCACAGCGCTTCTTGAGCTTAGCCCAAGTTCTGTGCAACGTGGCTCGGCAGTTTGTCGTTACGTAACTCGATTCGGCGCAAGGTCGGCAAGGCAATCACGCCATTCTGCTCGAGTTGAGTGAGGGTGCGCGAGACCGTTTCGATCGTCAAGCCAAGATAGTCGGCAACATCCTGCCGTGACATCGGCAGCTCGATCGCAGCGTTCTTCGTAGTACGACGAGACATATCGAGCAGAAATGCCACGACCCGCTGTTCAGCGCTGCTGATCAAAAGCATCAGATGCTCCTGAAAGCGGCGGAGCTCAAGCGCCATCGCGTCCCAGAGCTGCCTTGTGAGCTCGCAATCTTGGCTGGCGCGAACGATGAGGGCGCTGCGCTTCACCATCAAAAGGTGCGTCTCACAGACCGTCTCCGCCGAAGCGATATGGCTGTCTCCGGCCTCAAAGCCGAAGATGTCACCGGGCAGATAAAACGCACCAATCTGACGACGCCCATCTTCCATAATCTTGTAGGTTCGTACAGCACCCGATACCACCTGGTATAGGTGTTCGGCTGCTTCGTCCTCGCCGTAGATCTCGCTATTGCGAGCGAACCGCATCGGGGTCGCAACCATACCAAACGGTCCATAGGTACGAGATTGCCTGCACAAGACGCTGCTCGGATGATGGCTGATCTCGTGAATACTTGTGGCCTGAGCGTACATGGCGGACTCGATCTTCGAAACGTCAATGGAGCGGAGATTGGCCGCTTCTGATGAACTGGAAAATTTCGATGTTTCCCCTAAGTAGAACCCACTAAGTATTTATACGTATGCCGTGAGAAGAATTCTCGATGGGGGCGACGCAGCCTTTCGGTATCTCGAATGCGGCTCAAAGCCGACCAGCCGCGTTTGAATGAGGAAGCTGCATTCTGACTTGGCCGTTCGGCTTGAAGTTGAGCTCGGGCATCCTCGGGTGGGCGGTGACCAGATTGTCCCGCTCCTCTAGACCGGCAGCCTACGTGCAACGTTCGAAAACCGCGGCGCATGTTCAGCGGTTTCGCCCCGCCTCGTCGATGGAGCGACGGCGGGCCCGCGAAAGCCGGGACAAACGGCGCTCCTGTTCTCCAGATCGGCGGGCGGCTGGTGCCTTGCCCCGCGCCCATCGACTGGGTCCGGGGCGCATCTGGCGGCATATCGCATCTATATTTCTTGCCTTCAGTGCGACATCAAAACCGGAATGACGTTTGCACGAAGCAGATTTCCCGAAATGCCACCGAGCAGCCTTTCCTGCAGCCGAGAGCGGACGTATCCGCCCATCACCAGCAGGTCGAGGCTTTCGTCCGCCACAAGCGACAGGAGGGCGCGGTGTACCGACTGGGGTGCTGGGAGCGACACGATCTTTGCAGGAAGGCCCGACCTTTCAAGATACCGTCCCAAATGGTCGGCGGAGCTCTCCGCCGGGACCTTGTGCGCATCAGTCATCGCGATGATGGTCAGCGCGTCCGCTTCGCGCAGCAGCGGCATCGCGTCGTGCAACGCGCGGGCCGCAAGGCGGCTGCCGTCCCAGCAAATCCCAATTCGTCTGGCCGAAAAAGAGCCGTGGATGACGCTTGGCAGATACAGAACTGGCTTGCCGGCCTGGAGCAGGACGTCCTTGGGGATAACGTTGTCATAGCTCTCGTAGCCGCTCTGGGGCTGCGTGACGATAGTCATGTCGTGCACTCGCGCGCTGGCGCAGATGCTTCGACGCGCCTCCGCTGGAACCGCACTGAGCGCGCGGCTCGCATAGGATATGCCGGAGCTCCTTGCCCGCAGATCAAAGACACGGAGTGCCGCTTCGGCTCTCTCCAACGCACGCGCCTGCTCGATTTCAAAGACCGAAGTGACGGCCACCCCGCTGAGTGCGGCGAGCGGAATAATGGTCCTCTCATAACCGATGGCCACAACGTCAAGATGCGCGCCCGTGCTCAGTGCGAAGGAAATCGAACCGTTCACCGCGGCCCGCACCGGGAGCTCCGTGGGAAGATGGACCAATATGTTCCCGAACATTGCCGTTCTCCGGGCGTGAAAGGATTGCTGCCGATCGGAGCACAAATCTGGGCCGGACAATTGATCTGCTTCATACGCTCGCCGATTTAGTTAGGCAGGATCAAACCGGCCACGGACAGTTCGCGCAGAGTCCGATGCCAAGTAGAAGCAGCATGGCATGTGTTGCATCGCTCATGTCAACTGCGAATCCTGCACGATTCGTGCACAGCGATTTTTGCTGCACAGATTAGGGGGCGGCCCGAGATCGCGGATGCCGTCGATTCTCCCCGTTGCCTGCTCGACATTCACCCTCATCGACAACAGGTACACTGAGAGGATCGCCAGTACGGAAGATGATGTGCGGCTGGTTAGTCCGCGGTCAAGCCGAATACGCCAATGCTCAAGCCTCTCCAACGGCTGCCGGGGGATCAATCAGCAACATGAGAGGACATTGTCGCAGACGGAGAGCGGGCGCAGCGCGACGTGCGGGTGCATCGTTCGCTGGGCTCGTCTTGATTTTCTCCATTGCCGGTCTGTGGCCTATGCTCAAGGCTCCGCTGGACAATGCGTTTTTAAGGCGCGCCATGCTCGCGATTGAGGATCATTCCTGGACGAATTCTCCAAGATCTTTCGAGCCCTTGTTCGTCGCCTGGACCGTGCCGCTCGCGCCCCTGCTAGAATCCTGCGGCGATGGCAATCCGCATCAACTCAGACATGCTGCGTACATTGGTCTTGGCCATCAGGTTGGCGCGATAAACCTCGACCGTCCGGGGGCTGATGCCAAGATCATGGGCGATTACCTTGTTGATCTTGCCGGCTAATAGTCCCTGCAGGACGTCACGTTCGCGCGACGAGAGGTCGGCAAGGCGCCCTTCTGCCTGCAGTTTCGCTGCGTCATCGTCTGGCTTCGTTGGCCGCGCTTCCAAAGCAGCGTTGATGGCACGCAACAGCACCTCATCCTCGAACGGCTTCTCGATGAAATCGACCGCACCCGCTTTCATCGCTTCAACTGCGAGTGATACATCACCATGACCGGTTATCAGGACGACCGGACAGTCGAGGCGATCGGCCTTCAGCTTGCGGACCAGTTCGAGGCCGCTCATTCCTGGCATGCGGATGTCTGATACAACGCAGTCGATCGGACCGCTTGCAATGTCATTGAGAAACTCGGTCGCGGTCTCGTAGGTTGCTACCCAGAAACCACTAATATCAAGCAGAAACGCCAGCGAATCCCGCATCGCGGCTTCATCGTCGATCACAAGAATGCGCCGCCCGGTCATGCTTCTTCACCGACGTCCGCAAATGGCAGCGTGAACTGAAAGATCGTGCCGCCACCCGGATTTGCTTCCGCCACGATGTGGCCGCCATGGGATTCCACGATTGTCCGGCAGATTGATAGTCCAACACCCATGCCGTGTTCCTTCGTCGTGACAAAGGGTTGGAACAGGCGGTCGGCGACATCAGGGCTGATACCGGAACCCGTATCAGCAACGGTAAACCTGGCGAGACCATCGACCTTGCTGACTCCGACGGTCAATTCGCGGCGCGGACAGGAAGCCATCGCCTCGATCGCGTTGCGTATCAGGTTCAGAGCGACTTGCTGGATCTGGATCTTATCTACGATCATTGACGGCAGATCGCGGTCGCTGCGCATTGTCACCCGCACGCCTTGCTCCTTGGCGCCGAGCAGGGCCAGCGCTACAGCCTCTTCAAGTAGCGTGAGCGGATTTTCCACAGAATGCTGCGTCTCGCCTTTGGCAACGAACTCCCGCAAGCGCTTGATGATATCGCCGGCGCGCAGAGCCTGTTGGACGGCGTGTTCGAGTGCATCACCAATGCGATTGGCGTTCGGCTTGTCTGACGCCAGCAGAGCCTTTGCGCCGCGCATATAGTTTGTGATGGCGGAGAGCGGCTGGTTGATTTCATGGGCAATAGACGATGCCATCTCACCCATGGCTGTTAGCCGCGACACATGGACGAGTTCGGACTGCAGCTCCTGCAGCCGCCGTTCCTGCGCCCGCCGTTCGGTTAAGTCTCGGATAAAGCCGGTGAAGAAGCGTTCGCCGCGCACTTTGGCCTCGCCGACGGCAAGCTCCATCGGAAAGGTCGAGCCGTCGCTCCGCTCGCCCACCACGATGCGACCGATGCCAATGATGCGCCGCTCGCCGGTGGTCAGATAACGTTCAATGTAGCGGTCATGCTCGGCCCGGTAGGGCTGCGGCATCAACTTGGATACAGTCTTTCCAACCACTTCGTCCGGCAACCAGCCAAATAAACGCACTGCCGCGGCGCTGAACGAGCGAATGATACCCTTCTCGTCAATGACGATCATGGCTTCCGGTACGGTGTCCAGGATCGACTGCAGATGAGCTTGCCGATACCGCGCCTGCTCCGATTCCTGCCGCAGCCGGTCGCCCATGAAGCCAAGCATGGGACCTAGTACCGCAAATGCGGCAATATCGATCATGTTTGCGGAAACGGTGATGAGGCTTTTCCCAAGAAATGCCGCGCTGATGACGAGGCAGAGCAGGGTCGCGAAGCTCGCTGGTCCGCGGCCGCCGGCGAAAGCGGCAAAAACGATCGCCGGAAGGTAGATGATCGTAAATGAGCGGTCATCGAGATACGGATTGAGCGCCGCGCGGAGCACGAGGGCGAGCGCGGCGGCTGCCGCGGCAGTACCATAGCGATACCAGATGTGGTCGGACATATTTGCCGGCAGACCCTCTTATGAGATCGATCCTACATCGTTTGGCCGCGGGAGGGCCACCGGAGGCAGATGCGCGTCAATTCGCGCCGTTATATTGTTGCAGGATAGCCATCGCTATTTGAACCAAATGCGCCAGTGCGTGGGCTGCACAGCGACGTGTTCTCCGGTCTTCGCCTTGATCCAGCCGCCAAAGATGCGGCGGCAAGGGAAGACCAGCCGATGAATGGTATTACCCTCGATCACGCCAATCTCAAGGTCGCGATCGAAGGGCGCCGTCTCGATCCGCTCCCACGTCACGTTGCCATTAGATCCTGGACGGTGTTCATCGCCGCCGACTGACAAATTCAAGTAACCTTTCAGACAGTACGAACCACATCGCTTGTCCGCCCCGCGACCTGGTTCAGCCCAATATTGCGCAGGCGGCGCGCGGTTCGATCGCAGCAGTCGCCGCCTCGGGTCTGTCGGCGGAGGCATCGTCGAACCCATCGTGCTGGGTCATGGCCCTCTTGCCGATCCAAATATCGGGATTGATGCTACGAAGCACCTTGCCACCTTCGGTCGAACTGATTCGAACCTGCTCAAGCCTTCCCCGGTTGGTCATGATCGGGTGTTTGCAGAAACTGGACTGGACCGCGGCCCACAATTGAGCCCCTCGCCGAGCGAGTTTCGCCGTGGCCTGTCATATCGAACATCCTTTGTTGGTGGGACATCTCCTTGCTACGGCGTCGGTCGTGGGACGGATCGGCTAGCTGCGCTCGGCCCCGCGCGTCGGGCCGGTCCGCGGGTCGATGACGTGGACACCATCGCAGGCGATGCAGGTTACCGGGTGCAGGTCGTTGGCGCTTGGCTCGACTGCGTCGTTCGGCAGCAGTGCTTGAACACGGTCGCCCGTATTTGAGCACGAAAAGATGATGGGGCGCCAAGTCTTTCTGTGAGCCATATGTCTGACCTTGACTGGAGATCGTTTCTATCGCTCGGCCGCCGCTGAAGTATTGATCCAGGTCAAAAAAAGCGATGCGCGTCTAGAACGACCGACGGCGTATGGCTGCCGCGAGCAGGACAGGGGCCAAACATGTTCCCGTTCAGATGATTTGCTCGCCTCGCGCCTTGATCCCGACAAGCCCTGGAACGGCCGGATTGATGGAAATCAAAATAGAGGCGATGCAATCATGCGAATGTTGAAGCGCACTGGACGCGCATCGGACCATGACACACGTGTCATCAATGATGCGAGAGGCGCAAAGGAGACCCTTAGTGATTGCTCGCCTCGCATTGTCGGTGGTCTTGCCGGCGCTGATCGCAGCCATAGGCTTTGGCGCGGAAGCCCTGAACCTTGGCCTTATCGAAACCTTGGCTGCGGCGAGCTTGGTCATCGGCTTTGCCATTGCGGCGGCAGGGTGGGTCGTCAGGCGCGAGATAGGGGCGGTTCGCCCCATTTGCTCACGATCACGGGGACGCAGGTCTGGCTAACGACATGCCGGGCCGCCAGCACGCGTCAGAACAGTCTCTGTCACGGTAAGTGACCGATTACTTTGGATGCTGCTTGAGACAAATCAAATACTCTCCGCGCGCTAATGGCAGAATAGGCACGGATAAGCAAACCCACCGCAAGAGGGTAGTCATGCCTTCATTTAACGTTCGCTTCATTAAGACCGTCTGTGACGATACCGGCCACGAGCATCGTGCCTGTCAGGCAGCGTTCAAGGTCGATGCCGCATCGCTGAGTGCTGCTGCACAGCAAGCGGAGAGCGACTTTTGCAAGCAAAAAGGTGTCCGCGATTGGACCATTTTCGCGGATGCGATGGAGCTTCGAACCCCGCCTGCGTTGCCCCCGGCATGGGGCGGCTAGCCTGAGTTCGGCTAGCGCAGGTCCTTGCGAATTTCATGGCGATGGTCAATCCGCGAGTTCAAGCGCGATCTTTTAAAACATCGCGCCGAGTCGATTCGAAGGAGCTCGCGATGCTGTCGCTAATGCGGCAGGCGGGCTGTTGCCCGCAACACGAAATGGGCCTCGGCGCAGTCTCGCAGGCGCCCCGGGGTAGAGCGATCCGGATCGAACGATTTGCTCTTACATTTGATGCAGGTCAAAAACAAACCTGCCTCCAGCAGCTATGGCTGCTTCGAGGGACATGACACATGGTCAGCCAACCTGCACATATCGGTAGTCCTTGGCGGTTTAGGAATTTGCTCAGCCGATTGCGAGCGAGCCTGTCTCGGACGTCCGAGCTGGCTTGCTTGAGCCCGCAGGACATCGATGCGATCGCGCGCGAGCTTAATCTGTCTACATCCGCTTTTCGAACCCTGGCACAAAGTCCGGGCTCTCCCGAACTCTTGAGCAAGCGCCTCGCACTTGCCGGTTTTTCCGAGCATGCGCTTGCCGCCCGCCATGGCGACGTACTGCGCGATCTGCAGCGAGTATGCGGCCTATGTCAGGCCAAAGCCCGTTGCGTCGCCAACCTCCAAACAGGGAACTATCGAAATCCGCTGAAAGACTGCCCCAACGAACAAACCCTGCGCGCGCTCGGTCGTGAGGTCGACGACGGCCTCCCGCAGCGCTTTTGCGATTGATGAACCCAATCGCTTAGCTCGCCGGAAATAATTCCCCAAGCATCCCGCTTTCAAAGAAGGCCAAGCCATGACAAGCCCATCCTTTGCCTCGAAATCCACGACGATGGGTGAAGCAGGCCTGATGTCGGTATTTGCAGTTTCTGCCTACGTCTTCTTTTTCGCCGGAGCGATGGGGCACGATTCTGCGTTTACCTTCCACGCATTGCTGGCTTCCGCCGCCAGTCTGACCGCAACGGGCGTCATCCTCAATCGCTACTACGAACGGCCGGCGCAATTACCGCCGGCGCAGATCAATGGCCGACCGAACTACAATCTCGGTCCGATCAAATTCGCCTCGGTGCTGGCGATGTTCTGGGGCATTGCAGGCTTTTCCATCGGTCTGCTGATCGCCTCGCAACTTGCCTGGCCTGCACTGAATTTTGATTTGCCCTGGGCGAGCTTCGGTCGGCTCCGGCCCTTGCACACATCGGCTGTGATCTTTGCGTTCGGCGGAAACGTGCTCATCGCGACCTCGTTCTACGTCGTGCAAAAGACCTGCCGCACCCGCTTGGCTGGCGATCTGGCGCCATGGTTTGTGGTCGTTGGCTATAATTTCTTCATTCTGATCGCAGGCACTGGCTATCTGTTCGGTGTCACCCAGTCGAAGGAATATGCCGAGCCGGAGTGGTACGCCGATCTCTGGCTCACCATTGTCTGGATCACTTATCTCATTGTGTTCGTGGCGACACTGTTGAAGCGGAAGGAGCCGCATATCTTCGTCGCCAACTGGTTCTATCTCGCCTTTATCGTCACCATTGCGGTGCTCCACCTTGGCAACAATCCCGCATTGCCGGTATCGGTGTTCGGTTCGAAATCCTACATTGCCTGGGGCGGCGTGCAGGATGCCATGTTTCAGTGGTGGTACGGCCATAACGCGGTCGGCTTCTTCCTGACCGCCGGCTTCCTGGCGATCATGTACTACTTCATTCCGAAAAGAGCCGAACGGCCGGTCTATTCTTACCGTCTCTCAATCATCCATTTCTGGGCGCTAATCTTCCTCTACATCTGGGCCGGACCGCACCATCTGCACTACACCGCCCTGCCGGACTGGACGCAGACGCTGGGCATGACGTTCTCGATCATGCTGTGGATGCCCTCATGGGGCGGCATGATCAACGGCATGATGACGCTCTCGGGCGCCTGGGACAAGCTCCGCACCGACCCGGTACTTCGTATGCTCGTGGTCTCGGTTGCCTTTTACGGCATGGCGACATTTGAAGGTCCCACCATGGCAATCAAGGTCGTCAACTCGCTTAGCCATTACACGGACTGGACGGTCGGCCATGTGCATTCGGGCGCACTGGGCTGGGTTGGCTTCGTATCATTCGGCGCGCTGTATTGTCTGATTCCCTGGCTTTGGAATCGACAGCTGTATAGCCTCAAGCTCGTCAACTGGCACTTCTGGATCGCCACGATCGGGATCGTGCTCTACATCTCCGCGATGTGGGTGTCCGGCATCCTGCAGGGGCTGATGTGGCGCGCCTATACTTCGCTCGGTTTCCTCGAGTACTCGTTCATCGAGTCGGTCGAGGCCATGCATCCCTTCTACATCATCCGTGCCGCGGGTGGCGCACTGTTCCTGATCGGCGCGCTGATCATGGCCGCCAATCTCTGGATGACGGTGAATGCGCGGGAAGCTGATCAAATCCAGGACGCTCGAGCGCTCCAGGTCGCGGAATAGGTCATCGCATGTCGCTCTGGAACCGACACAAGATCTTTGAGAAGAACTCGATCATCTTAATCGCTGGCATCCTTGCCGTGATAGCGATCGGTGGCCTGGTCGAGATCACGCCGTTGTTCTACCTCAAGAGCACGATCGAGGCGGTGGACGGCGTGCGGCCGTATACGCCGCTCGAGCTTGCCGGCCGCAACATCTACGTACGCGAGGGATGCTATGTCTGTCACTCGCAGATGATCAGGCCGTTACGCGACGAGGTCGAGCGCTACGGGCATTACTCGCTGGCCGCTGAGAGCATGTATGACCATCCGTTTCAATGGGGCTCGAAGCGGACTGGCCCGGACCTCGCACGTATTGGCGGGAAATATTCCGATGAATGGCACGTCACGCATTTGACCAATCCGCGCGCGATCGTGCCGCAATCGGTGATGCCGGGCTATCCGTCGCTGGCGAACACCGAGGTCGACCTGACCGACATGGTCGCACATCTGCGCACCAATCGGGCGATCGGCGTCCCCTATAGCGAGGACCAGATCAAGAACGCTGTCGCCGACATGAAGACGCAACTCGATCCTGACAGCGCGAACGTCGAATCGTTCCAGAAGCGTTACCCGAAGGCCGCTGTGCGCAATTTCGACGGCAGGGCCGGCAATCCGACTGAACTCGATGCGCTCGTCGCCTACCTGCAGATGCTCGGCACGTTGATCGATTTCAAGCTCTACGACGAAAAAGCCAATCTGCGCTGAAGGATCCTCTGATGAAAGCGGTTATTTCCATCGAGAATCTGGCATCGAGCTTCGTTGTGACGCTCTGGACGCCGCTGTTCGTCGGCATCTTCATAGCCATCGTCGTTTACGCGCTGTGGCCTCGCAACAAGAGGCGTTTTGATTCTGCGGCGCGCATGCCGCTGCGCCGGGACTGACAGATCATGACCGAGCACAACGACATCGATCACATCTCCGGCCGCTCCACGACGGGGCACGAATGGGATGGTATAAAGGAACTCAACACGCCGCTGCCACGCTGGTGGATTCTGAGCTTCTACGCCACAATCCTTTGGGCGATAGGCTACTGGGTCGTTTATCCGGCATGGCCGCTCCTCTCAAGCTACACGACAGGCGTGTTTGATTATTCGACCCGCGCCAGCGTCGTCAACGACCTCGCAAGTCTTGAGGAGCTGCGCGGCGAGAAGATGGCCGTGCTGGGCAAAGCGTCTCTTACCGAGATCGAGAAGGATCCGGCCCTGCTGGGATTGGCTCGCGCGCGCGGCAAGACGGTGTTCGCGGACAATTGCGCGCCATGCCACGGGAGCGGTGGCGCGGGTGCCAAGGGGTATCCGAATCTCAATGACGATGACTGGTTGTGGGGCGGATCGCTCGACCAGATCCTGCAGACCATCCAGTTCGGCGCACGTTCCGGGCATGCCCAGGCGCATGAGGGACAAATGCTGGCCTTTGGCCGCGACGGCATTCTCACGAAAACCGAGATTGTCACCGTAGCAAACTACGTGCGATCGCTGTCAGGCCTGACCACGGCAGCCAAGTTCGATGCTGCGGCCGGCACCAAGATCTTTGCCGAGAATTGCGCGGTCTGTCATGGCGAGAACGCCAAAGGCAATCAGGCGCTCGGCGCACCGAATCTGACTGACCGGATTTGGCTGTACGGCTCGGACGAGGACACGCTGGTCGAGACCATCAGCTATGGCCGCGCCGGCATCATGCCGGCTTGGAGCGGGCGGCTCGATCCCATCACAGTCAGGGCACTTGCCGTCTATGTCCATTCGCTCGGCGGCGGACAATAGGCGAGATGCGCCGCAAAACCTGCGCGCCGGTGACCCAGGATCAACGCGAGCCATCCGCGCCCGATGTCAGGTCGGTCATGAAGCCCACCGTAAACAAGACCGTTTCGCTCGATGAGCCAGTGAGTGACGAGGATGGACCCCTCTATACAGCCCATAGGAAGGTCTATCCGCAGAGCGTCCGCGGTACTTTCCGCACGATCAAATGGCGGCTGATGGTCGTGTGTCTGGGGATCTACTATCTGCTGCCCTTCGTGCGTTGGCATCGCGGCCTCGGCGCTCCCGACCAGGCGGTGTTGCTCGATTTTCCAAACCGGCGGTTCTACTTCTTCTTCATCGAACTGTGGCCCCAAGAGCTCTATTACTTCACCGGTTTGCTCGTGCTTGCTGCCATCGTGCTGTTCCTGATGAACGCACTGGGCGGGCGGATTTGGTGCGGTTATCTGTGCCCGCAGACGGTCTGGACCGACCTGTTCTATGCGGTCGAGCGCTGGGTCGAGGGCGACCGTCGCGAGCGGCTGAAGGCCGCCGCGCGCCCGATGACAGCAGGGCGCGCGGCAAAGCGCGTGCTGAAGCACGCAATCTGGTTGATGATTGCCTGGTGGACCGGCGGCGCCTGGGTGCTCTACTTCGCCGACGCGCCGACCTTGGTGCACGATCTGGCAACGTTCCAAGCGCCCGCAACCGCCTATATCTGGATTGGGATCCTGACCGCTTTGACATATCTGCTGGCTGGCTACATGCGCGAGCAGGTTTGCGTTTATATGTGCCCGTGGCCGCGCATCCAGGCCGCGCTCACCGACGAATGGGCCCTCAATGTCGCCTACAAATACGACCGCGGCGAGCAGCGCTGCTCATTGAAGAAATCATTCGATCTGCGCGCACGCGGCGAAAGGGTCGGAGACTGCATCGATTGTAATCAATGCGCGGCGGTCTGTCCGACCGGGATCGATATACGAAATGGCGCCCAGCTGGGCTGCATCCAGTGCGGGCTGTGCATCGATGCCTGCGATGCCGTCATGAAGAAGATCGGGCGCAAAAGCGGCCTGATCGGTTACGACAACGACATCAATATCCGCCGGCGGATGGACGGCAAGCCGGAGCTGTTCAAGCCGGTGCGCCCGCGCACGCTCGTTTATGCCTTTTTGATCACGATCATCTGCGCGGTGATGGTTTATGAGTTGTTGTCGAGAACGATGCTCGATCTCAGCGTTCTGCATGATCGTAATCCCATGGCTGTCAGACTCAGCGATGGATCGGTTCGCAACGCCTATACCGTGCGTTTGCTCAACAGGCGCGACTTCGATCGGGTAATCGCGATCGACATCGATGGGCCGCCCAAGACGTCCGTCCACGTCGTCGGCGCCGATTCGGTGACCGTGGATCGGCCGATGATCGTCCTGGCTCGCGATACGACGACAGAACTGCGTGTGCTGTTGACGGCGCCGGTTGACGGCATGGCGGAACGCTCGATGCCGGTGAGGTTTCGGGTCACCGACCTTGGCCTCGGCGAGGTCGCCTCCGCATCGGATCATTTTGTTCTCCCCTGACGATCACTGACGGGATGTGACCATGACCGCATCAAATCAAGTCACGTGGCCCATTACCGGGCGCTTCGTCCTGATCGCGATCCTTGCGTTCTTTTCGGTCGTGATCGGCGCCAATCTGGTCATGATGCGCTTTGCCATCGTTACGCTGCCGGGGACGGAGGTTGACAGCGCCTATCGTGCGAGCCTCGCCTATCAGCGCGAGATCATCGCGGCACGGCAGCAGAACGAGCGAAACTGGCAGGTGCAGGTATACATCCACCGGCAGTCGGATGGTGAAGCTGAGCTTGCGATCGAGGCGCGCGACCGCCTAGGTGCGCCTCTCGCCGGAATGAATTTCGTGGCCCGCCTCGAGCGCCCGGTCGACCGCCGGGCCGATCGGGCGATTGATGTCTCGCAGGCCAATGCTGGGATCTACCGCGGCAGCGCCTCGGGCGTCGCTGTCGGACAGTGGGATCTCGTGATCGAGGGCGACGATGACGACCGCCGCATGTTTCTGTCGAAGAACCGCATCGTCCTGAATTGAGAGCGTGTGCACATGCAGTCCGACATCGACTTTTCTCACTTTCTGAAGAGGACAGGCGCGGGCCGTCTCCAGCTTGACCTTGCGGTGGAGGGGATCAGTTGCGTGGGCTGCATGGGCAAGATCGAGCGCAATCTGTCGAGCATTCCGGATGTGACCTCGGCACGCGTGAACCTCACCGATAATCGGCTGGCGCTCGAATGGAAGGCCGGAGCCCTCGATCCAGCTCTATTTGTCAAGCGGCTCGCCGAATTAGGCTATAGGGCATATCCGTTCCAGCGGGACAATGCGGAGACGCTGGAGGCGGAGAGAGCGCAGGAATTGCTGCGGCGGCTGGGCGTCGCCGCCTTTGCCGCGATGAACGTGATGATGCTGTCGATCCCGGTATGGTCCGGAAATGTCTCGGATATGCTGCCGGAACAGCGCGACTTCTTTCATTGGCTCTCCGCGCTGATCGTCCTGCCGGCCGCGGCTTATTGTGCGCAACCATTCTTCTCTTCCGCTTTTGCCGTGCTGCGGGCGCGCGGAACCAATATGGACGTTCCGATCAGCATCGGCATTCTGCTCGCCCTGGCGACATCGCTGATCGAGACCATCGCTCATGCCGAGCACGCCTATTTCGATGCGGCGATCATGTTGATCGCCTTTCTGCTCGCAGGTCGCTATCTTGACCAGAACATGAGGCGACGCACCCGCGCCTTCGCCAGCAACCTTGCAGCACTCAAGGCGGAGACTGCGGCGAAGTTCATTAGCCCGACCGAGATCAGAACCGTTCCGGTGGCGGCGATCAAGCCGGGGGACATCGTGCTGGTGCGCCCCGGCGAATGCTGTACAGTCGACGGCAACGTGATCGAGGGAAGCTCCGAGATCGATCAAAGCCTTATTACCGGCGAGACTTTGCCGGCGATCGCGACGCCCGGCAGCGCGGTGTTCGCCGGCACATTGGTACGGTCCGGCACCCTGCGCGTCCGTGCAGCGGCGACCTCGGACGGCACACTGCTTGCTGAGATTTCCAGGCTGCTCGATCATGCCCTGCAAGCGCGCTCGCGCTATCTGCGCCTCGCCGAACGCGCGTCGCGACTCTATGCGCCGATCGTTCACATCACGGCCTTCCTGACCATGCTGGGTTGGCTTGCCTCTGGCGCCACCTTTCATAATTCGGTGGTCACGGCGATCGCAGTCTTGATCATCACCTGCCCCTGCGCGCTGGGTCTGGCTATCCCCGCGGTGCAGACGGTGGCCGCCGGCGCACTGTTCCGTTCCGGCGTGCTGCTCAATGCCGGGGATGCAATCGAGCGTATCGCCGAGGTGGATCGGGTGATCTTCGACAAAACCGGGACGCTGACGCTGCCTGAACTCGATGTCGCCAATCTCGCTGGCATTCCCGAGGATGTCGTCAAATTGGCGGGCCGGCTGGCGCTGTCGAGCCGCCATCCGGTCGCCGCCGCCCTGGCGCGTGCTGCCGGCGCAAACGAGCCGTTGGCCGATATCGAAGAGGAGCCGGGACGGGGCGTCCGCGGTTACTATGAGGGCGCGCCGATCCGGCTGGGCCGCCCCTTGTTCTGCGGCGCTGACAGCCTCGCTGACGAGATCCTGTGCCATGATCCCGAGGCCTCCGTCGTCGCGTTCAGCCACGGCGAGGCGAGGCATGTCTTTGCCATCAGGCAAAGGATGCGGCCGGACGCGGTCGAGGTCGTCACAAGCCTCGCACGCCTTGGCATCATGGTGGAGATCGTTTCCGGGGATCGCGAGCCGGCTGTTCGGCGGGCGGCCGAGACGCTTGGCATTCACAAGTGGCGGGCCAACGTCTCGCCGACGGACAAGGTCGCCCGGGTCGAAGATCTGACGAGCAGGGGATACAAGGTGTTGATGGTCGGCGATGGCTTGAACGACGCGCCCGCGCTCGCAGCAGCCCATGCCTCGATGTCGCCTGTCACCGCTACCCATATGAGCCAGGCGGTCGCTGATGCGATCTTCCTCGGTGCGCATCTTGGGCCCGTGATAAAGGCGGTCATTGCCTCGCGCGGGGCGCTGCGGCTGATGCGGCAGAATCTCTGTCTTGCTGTCGTCTACAACGTCCTGGCTGTGCCCGTTGCGATCGCCGGCTTGGTGACGCCGCTGATTGCCGCCGCGGCAATGTCATGCTCGTCGGTGCTGGTCATGCTTAACGCGCTGCGGGCGCGAAGAGGCGAGGCCCTCTGATGGAAGTGCTGATCTATCTGGTTCCGCTCGCCCTTTCACTCGGCTTCCTCGGTCTGCTTGGCTTTCTGTGGTCGCTGAAGAGCGGCCAATATGACGATCTCGACGGCGCGGCCTGGCGCGCCATCGCCGATGAGGAGCCCGATCAGCCTCCAGTGCCGGTCCAAATAGTGCCAACGGACCAGCGCATTTGTGGAAGCGGGCGTCGACGCGAGTACTAACTCGCCCGTCCAGGCGGTCCACCGCCGCAACTGTGGGACAGGCGAAGGTCGGACGGTTAGCAGCCTGTTGATGGCGGCAGGGCGCCGTGATCAGCAGCGGCTGCTCAGTGGCCCACTCGCTATCGATGACCATAGTATGAGAGCGCGATGGTGTCTGCCGGATTCAATGCCTGATCCCCTCTGAGCTGGATACAAATCTCGACCCTACCTGAAGTTCTCTGGCTAATCGCAATTCCCTTTCTCATGGTGTTTCAAAGACTTGTAACAACCTGCTAGGTTCCAACAACGATGTGTCAATTAGGAGACTGGATACGCCAATTCATGGCCAAATTTCTCGATACGAAAACCTCCACGAAACTAACAACTGGGAAGGCGCTGTAGCTATTGCTTCTGAACACATGACAGAGCCTTGCACCTTTGCGCGAGGTCTATGCTTGCCTCCTTTTTACGGTCGTCGCTGTGAAAAAACTATGTTAGAAGCCGCTCCTCTCAAAAGGAGCATTCATTGTGAAAAAAGCAACCAAGAAACGCGTTAAGCGGCGCGAGTGGACTAAGGCAGATATCAAAGAACTCAAGGTCCATTCAAAGGCTCGGACCCCGGTCACGAAAATATCAAAAATGACCAAACGCTCTGTCGGTGCGCTACGCCAGAAGGCCTTACATCTCGGAATCGGACTGGGACATCAGCGGTAGCTAATTGGGCTGCGCTGTTGATTGCTACAGTAGGGCGGCTCCCGGGCCGCCCTTATTGGCTGTTGGATTGTGTCGCAACAGCTGGTTCCGCCCAACCGTTGATCAACCAGCTTCGAGCCCGGGTAATTTCCTATCGATTTCAGCGCCGCGATTGTTGCTGCTGTCCGAGAACGTAGCATTGTCGGAGCTTTATAAAGTGAGGTGATCGAATCCAGCGAACTCAGTGAGTACAGTCTGCATTCCTGCTACGACGAACGTCTGGTCTGCTTCTCGGCGTGTACCTGCCAGAGGACTGGCCGCTTGGTTCTGCAGCCGATCAGCTTTGACGAGGTCCCGGAGTCCTCAGCTGGCTGATGAGAGGAGAGCTTCTCACCTACGACGTTAGGGGCGGTTACCTCAACAAGGAGCTTCTCCAACACAGGGCAGGGCGTGTGTGTCCACGATCGGCGGCGCGTCAAAGATCTTCGTGGCTTCGACCGACGATCGATTTGCAGATGAAGATGGGCTTTTCACACCACGTGCTGGGCGGAGCCTGGCGATGGCGGAGCGGCCTCGAGCGTCCGGCATCTTCGATGAGATTTTTGGAAAGCGCTTTGTGGCAATATCTCGGCAAAAAGCTGGTGACACGCTAAGTCACATGAGCCCGCAGATCTAAGCCAGCTCTGCGCGATTTGCTTAAGCGCGAGATTCAGCTCCCGCCACATCGAGGTCTGTACAGACGACGCGCCCGAAACCGCTCAAGAATGTTCAGCTTTCATCAGGGGTCGGCTCGTAGCTACCTCGTTGTTACTGCGACGGTCCCCTTTGGCTGACCACAGTTGAGAAGGTCGTCGTTATGGCCTAAGAGTGGATTCTGCAAAAATTGGGACGCGGCGCAGTCATGGGCCCACGGGTTAGCCGATAGAAACAACCTTGCGAGTGGGGCGTTCCTCGAAGATCATTTGGGCGCAAGAGTGCCCCGCCCAGCCTGCTGGTGAGCTCGAGCTTCGGAACGATACGGCGCGCTCAGCAGCAATAAAAACAGCGCTCGGTTGGCTTGATATCTGGCGGCCGAGCGGCTGCGCCCTGAGCCCGTCATCATCTGCTTGCCCTCGTCGGTATGCACGGACCACAACCACCTTCGTCGGCGCTGCTTCAAGGAAAACTCGAAGACTGGAAGCGTTGACATGGCTACGTGGCATCATTTCTGACGGACGTGCGTTTGGTCTTCGGAAGGCCAGAACCGCTCTCGCGGTAGACCTTCTCCAGACGACGCCTGACTGCAGCCAGCTTGGCAATGAACTCGCTTGATCCGTTAACCCCGAATTCATCAGAAGCGAGCTCATCCAGTGCTTCCTGCCCTGCCAAAGATGCCAGACGTTTACGAGTTTTGGCTGTCAGCGTCATCTGCACGACCCGAGCGTCGCTTGCGCAGTGCTTGCGCCGCAGGAATCCATTTTTCTCGAGCAGCTTTGAATGGGTCGTGACGAAGGAAGGATCGACGTGCATCAACTTTGAAACCATGTTGACGGGGACACCATTCTCTTTCCCCAAATAGGCCACGGCCATCAGGATCATCCACTGTGGCCCGGTGATGCCAAGGACATCGGCTCGGGATCTCGCAAGCTCTTCGAGCCACGCACTGATCGATCTGATCTCCCACATGAACGGCCGGATCGTCTCCAGTTCGTCAGTAGAGGTACTGCCAAGCGCGTTTGCTGGGCCAGGCAAATCCGGCGGCATCGAAGCTCTGGTTCCATCTTTTACCAGCTTGCCTTAGCGCGAATGAGAAGTGGCGACAACGCCGTAAGAGCAGGCAAATCAAATGCTTGGTACGGTACGGACGAAAGGGGAGTGTGCCAATCATGAACTGGCCGGAGCAGTTGCGGCAACAGAGCGCTCATTGTCTTGACGAACCGGCGGCATCCACTTGTCGGGTCGATCCCACACGCCGGTAAGATTGATGCCCCTACCAACGAGACGTCCATGGTCTGCTTCATTGGTTACTCGCCGGCTTGCTCACTCCTTTGCCGGATCATCGAGCGGTCAAAGTCTCGAGCGAGGAACGTTAGAACATCTGCGCCGCGTGTCGCGAAATCTCGACGCGCCATCTTTCCCTCTGATTAAAGGATACGACTTGCTCTTCCCACGCGGTCGGACTGCAATGTCCAGCACCGCGAGCCGTTGGGCGCAGACCATCAGCCTCGATGAGATCGGGCCGATTATGCAGAAAGCGATCGATAAGCGACAAGGCAAGTTCAACGACGAGGTCCGCCGGTGGGCTATCATCGAAGCCAATGCAAATTGCTTCCGAAGCCGAGACGATACGTCTTGACGCTCGGTTGCCTGGGGCTAGTGTCGTCGCTTCACGCCTTCGCCAACAGTGTTGTGTGGTGGTTGCCCGATAAACCGCAGTATAGTCTTCTCATCCGATTCCATATCGGCGGCTTGCCTTCGTATAGTTGAGCGGGCTTTTGGTCACAACTAGCCTTGCGAGTAGGCGGCAGGCTGCCGATTGCAATTGCCAAAAACGCTTGCGCGATTCATCAATTCGACGGATTCAGACCATGAATTGCAGGCGCCTCCCTCCTCGTATGGCAAAGTGTCGCGAGCGATCGGCCGATGGGAAATTGCGCGGCCGCCGTCGCCCTCGAGCGAACAAGTGTGTGGTCCGGGGGGCGCTTTCCTCGAGCGCATCAGGAGCGGTATTTTGAGCCAGGATGCAAACCGCGGGGCCACGGTCTGCTTTCTGCTCGGCCTTCCACGGTCCGGAACGACGCTGTTGGCGCATTTGCTCCAACAGCATCCGGAAATTACAGCTCCACCAGAGCCTTGGCTCATGCTGGCTCTTTGAGGCGTTTGGCAGGGTGGACCATCGTCACCCGGCCGGAACATCTCTGATCGAAACGGCAACTTCCGAGTTCTTGGGCAGGATCGATCGCGCTGCCGTCAGCCGTGCCTTTGCGGATGCGGCGTACGGTGCGTATCTGTCCTCGGCGGGCAAGCGCATCATCGTGGACAAGACACCACGCTACTGGATGGTGCTCGACTATTTGGATCTTCTTTATCCTGAGGCGCCGCATATTCTTCTGATGCGCAATCCCTACGCCATTGCCGCATCCCTGAAGTCGACTTGGGGAGTCCCCCTTCAGGCGAAAAGCTCCCGTTCGGTCAGCTTGTCCTCGCTTGCTGATCTCATGCTCCGCCTGCCTGACGTTATTGCCTCTTCGCTTGCTGATCTGGTTCTCGGCCTGCCCAAACTCGCTGCGCACCGCGATCGCCGGCAGACGATGGTGGTGCAGTACGAACGCCTGGCGGCGTGTCCGGAGGAGGAAATCCAGCGTCTCATCGCTGGCCTTGGCTGTGATCCAAAAGACACCGCAGCTACGTCGACGGCTCGGGCCGATTATCTTCACTCCAGCAGCTTTGGAGATCGGAAAATCCTTGAAAGAAGGACCGTCGATGAGAAGTCTGTCGACGCGTGGCAGGTCCAATTGAGCGTCGAAGAGATGCAAACGATAACCGATCTGATCGGCGTCGAGCTGATGATACAGCTCGGATATGAAGCGGAATTGCGGCACGCACAACAAGCCGGAGTGGTTGATAAAGGGCGCGAGGTCACCGAGCTATATCGTCAGATATTTCGAATGTGGTGGGATCTGCGCCTCAGCAAGGAACGGGCATGGTCGAGCATTTCAGCCAACCCCGGTAAGCTGACCCCTGGCATTCGGCGGCCAATCGAGAACTCATGCTCCACACCAAATGCGTCCACAGGGCACGATGCGCAGCATCTATCCGGAACCGACTTCGACCAAAATCAGGAGCTGACGAGTTCGATGGAGGCGCAGTTGCGCATGGCACTCTTGGCTTCGGAATCGGATCGAGGTGCACTGCAAGAGGCCGTTCGGCATCGCGACGCCGTTATCGAGGCGCTGCGGGGCGAGATTGTGCGGCTCAAGGAGGGGAGCAACAATCACGAGCGATGATCCTCCCAGGACTATGGTCAAAATGTGCTGCCTGCCTTATCGAGCTCGTTGTCTAGCTGGCAAGCGGAAGTAAGTCCGCCGGCTCGCGTGTCCAGCCGCGCTTCGATTGGTTGCTGGCAGACGCCGAACGAAGGATGGACGCTATCCGCTGTTTGACCCGGTGGACGCCGATGCGCTATGGCAGGCAGCCGATCGCTGCAACGCCTATCGGGCCTATCGCAAGGCAAACGCGGTACTGAACGAACTAAAGATCCCGCATCGTAGAAGACACATGCTGCCGAAACATCTGCGCCGTCTCGAAGCTGAATCGATCGAAATCATGCGTGACGTGGTCGCCGAGTTCAAAAAGCCGGTCATGCTCTACTCGATCGGAAAAGACTCGAGCGTGATGCTGCATATTGCGATCAAGGCCTTCTATCCCGCAAAGCTCCCGTTTCCCCTGCTTCACGTCGACACGACCTGGAAGTTTCGTGAGATGATCAGCTTCCGGGACGCGACAGCCAAGCGCCTCGGCCTCGACCTGATCGTCCATGTAAACGAGGAGGGCATCGCGCGCGGGATCAATCCGATCGACTCCGGCTCCGCGCTTCATACCCGGGTGATGAAGACCGACGCCCTGAAGCAGGCGCTCGACCTCCACGAATTCGATGCCGCCTTTGGCGGCGCCCGGCGTGATGAGGAGAAGAGCCGCGCAAAAGAACGGATACTCTCCTTCCGTTCGTCCGGGCACGTCTGGGACCCCCGCAATCAGCGGCCGGAGCTCTGGAACCTGTTCAATACGCGGATTCGCCAGGGCGAAACCATGCGCGTTTTTGCGATGTCAAACTGGACTGAGCTCGACGTGTGGGAATACATTATGTGCGAGAAGATCCCGGTCGTCCCGCTCTACTTCGCCAAGCAAAGACCGATCGTGCGTCGAAATGGCGCGACGATCATGATCGACGACAAGCGATTGCCGCTTCGGTCTGGCGAGACGCCACAAATGCGGATGATCCGTTTCCGCACGCTGGGCTGCTATCCGTTGAGCGGGGCTATTGAATCCGACGCGACGACGATCGAAGACATCGTCGCAGAGATGCAGACTGCGACGGTGTCGGAGCGCCAGGGGCGCTTGATTGATGCCGATGAAGCCGCTTCGATGGAGAAAAAGAAGCGGGAAGGCTACTTTTGATGCTTGTCAAGGCGATAACGGAGTCTGTCCAGGCCAAGCCAAAGGATCAGCTGCGATTCATCACGTGCGGTTCGGTGGATGACGGGAAGTCGACACTGATGGGCCGGCTGCTGCACGACAGCAAGATGATCTACCATGATCAGATGACGGCGCTGGAACGGGACAGCGCCAAGCACGGCACGACCGGCCGTGAGATCGATTTCGCGCTGCTCGTCGACGGGCTTGAAGCCGAGCGAGAGCAAGGCATCACGATCGATGTGGCTTATCGTTTCTTTGCGACGGAACGGCGCTCTTTTATGGTGGCAGATACGCCCGGCCACGAGCAGTATACTCGCAACATGGCAACGGGCGCCTCAAACGCCCAGCTCGCTATCATCCTCATCGATGCCCGCAAGGGCGTGCTGGTTCAAACCAAGCGCCACTCGTTCATCTGTTCGCTCCTTTGGTATCCGCCATCTCGTCCTGGCAGTGAACAAGATCGACCTCGTCCACTACAGCAAAGAGAGCTTTGATCGGATCGTCGCCGACTATGTGGCCTTTGCCAGCGATCTTGGCTTCGAATCGATCGTTCCGATCCCGATCTCTGCCAGGTACGGCGACAATGTCGTCGACCGCTCCGGCAACACTCACTGGTACGATGGTCCCTGCCTGCTCGGCCAGTTGGAGAGTATTGATATCCGGTGCGACAGCTCCGGGCAGGCCTTCCGCTTTCCAGTACAGTGGGTGAACCGGCCGGACCTGGATTTCCGCGGCTACGCCGGGTCCGTGGCTTCGGGAAGCATCTCGGTGGGCGACGACATCGTCGTCGCAGCGTCTGGACGGACCACGCGCGTCAGGCGGATTGTGACGCAGGGCGGCGGTCTGTCCTGCGCCGAGGCCGGCGATGCAATCACGATCACCATTGAAGACGAAATCGATATCGGCCGTGGCGATCTCCTGGCACGTCCGACCGAGCGGCCGGAGCTCGCCGACCAATTCGCCGCTCATCTGATCTGGATGGATGAGGACCAGCTCGTTGTCGGGCGCAATTACATTCTGCGCATTGGATCGCAGACCATAGCCGGCAGCATTACCGCGATCAATCATCGGATCGACGTCAATACACGGGAGCACCTGTCAGCCGGGACGCTTGGCCTTAACGAGATCGGCTTTTGCAATATATCAACCACCCGGCCTGCGGCGTTCGATCCTTACGAGGCCAATCGCAAGACCGGATCATTTATCGTCATCGACCGGTATACAAACCGTACGGTCGCGGCCGGGATGATCGCATGTCCACTGCGGCGGGCGACCAACGTCGCTTGGCAACCCGTTGCAGTGGGACGGAAGGAGCGGGCCGACCTCAAGAACCAGAAGCCCTGCATCATTTGGTTCACCGGCCTGTCCGGCGCAGGAAAATCGACGATTGCCAACATCGTCGATCAAAAGCTGTTCGCAATGTCCCGGCATGCCATGCTGCTGGATGGGGACAACCTGCGGCACGGATTAAATGCGGACCTCGGCTTCTCCGAGGTCGACCGCATGGAAAACATTCGGCGCGCCGGGGAGGCTGCCAAGCTGATGGCGGACAGTGGCTTGATCGTAATTTGTTCGTTCATCTCGCCCCACAGGAGCGAACGAGACATGGTGCGCAGTCTGGTCAGCAAGGAGGAGTTTGTCGAAGTCTTTGTCGATACGCCGATCGAAGAATGCGCGCGTCGCGATCCCAAAGGTCTTTATTCAAAGGCGAAGTCCGGTAAGATCAAGAACTTCACCGGCATCGATGCGTCCTATGAAGCGCCGATAAGACCCGAAATTCATCTCAGGACCATGGAGCAGACACCTGAGCAAATGGCCCAGGCCGTGATCGATGTGTTGATGGCTCGCGCAATTCTTGGCCGTTAGTGTTCGTCAAACCTGTCACCTCGCATCGCACCATCGATAGCAGGAGATGCCCCCCACTAACCTGCTGGCCCGGCCACGGCGACTCAGGTTAAGCAAAGGCATCAATCAGACTCAGGCTCCAAAGGAACAAAATGGTTGCGTCCACACGTCGATTGCCCGCTTCTGGTTATGTGCTCGAAATCGACGGTCAATTGAAAACCGAATTCGCAACCAGGGATGGGGCCTTCGCAGGAGCCCAGGAGCTCAAGAAGCGCCGTCCCATGCTCCAGGTCAGAATCTATGACGCCAGGACAAAGGCCAGAGAGGAAGTCCGACTTCCAGTAGCTTGAAGTTTCGCTTGATGCCGTTTCCCGCGCGTCCGACTAGCGTCATGCCTAGGCTCTCGTAACCGAGCTGCCGGCGTCTCGGACATCCAGCTTCGATCTCTCGCGCACGATGAAGAAGGGCAACTCGTTCCTCCGGGTCTAGCCGCATCCGGCGCAATTGTTTGCCAGTACATTGACTTGGGAAGCAGGAGCAGCCTGTCCCGACGCTCGGGCGCTAGGCCTACCCTCCGGCGCGCTGTCTTCAGTTTGGGCCGTATCCCTCACCTGCGCGCGAGCTTCAAAGGGCCGTCTGCGGGGCTGGCTGTGAACATGTCTGCACGAGGCGGGCCGGCAGGGGACAATGCGAAAGCCGCGGGACAGGCTCGCGACGCGGGTCGCCCCCCACACTCAATTCATGCCGGACCGCTCACCTCCTCAATGAGCCTGCAGCTTGCTGGCGTCAGTTCTCGTGGGGAAAAACTCGACCCAAGGCCGCTAACGGCCCCAGCGAGGGGGTAGACGCTAAGGGCGAGGCTATCGCTGGCTCGATTTCCGGCATTTTCGACGCTCTGTCTTGAGCTTGAGCGACACCGGCCTCGAGCCGGACGCCGGATCGAGAGTGCGCTCGACATTTGGCAGATCTAGCAGAGGAGCCAACCGAGCAGAACGGCTCGAAGGAGCTAGCCGTCGAGGTCAAACGCCTCATGACTGCGGGCAGGCTCATCGGTCCGCAAGCCGTTGAGCTGCTCCGCGATCGAGTTGAGCATTCGAGCTCCACGACGGCGCACTCCCCGCGGCGACACTCTGGATCAGCCGTCAACCACGACACGCCCACCGCCGTGATGATGGACTGCGGGACGATCCTGACGTCGAACTATGAAAACTCCGAGCTCGCTTGCCGCAAATCACATCGTTCAGCCGCTCGAGTTGGCTTATCGCTCCTTTTGGAGGTGCACGTCAGAAAAAATTCACACTTCGGGAGAGGGTTGAAACGCACCTAACGTCAAGTTGTACGATCTGAAAATGGACGGCAAAGGTCGTCAACGTCCCGAATTCTCCAACGAGTGACAGTATGCGAATGTCCCAAGTCTCAGGCTCACGCAGGATCAGGCTCATCAGCAACGGAACGCATCATGTCCGTCAGGCGCGGATCGATATCCGCACGCGATGGACCCGATGTGCACGTTCGTCCGAACCTCAACGTTCGCCTGAATGCACGGTTTGGCGTAAACCGATCGACGCCTAGCTAGCAATGCGATGGCGCTCAAATCCTTGCATGCATGATGTGGTGGGCTGCTGGCGATGCTTGCCCGCGCCTATGGTGTTTCTCCCAGCAGCAGATGAATCGAGAAAGCCTGCGCCCAAGGGGGTGAGGTCGCATCATCGCGCTTCAGATCCATCGACGAATACGGTTTAAGGGGAATTGGTGTGACTAGACAACGCTCTCTGCTGACGCCTGGTCCATTGTCGCTGTCGCTGGCGGTCAGGAGCCAGATGCTGCTCGACCTCGCATCGCGCGATGGTGAGTTCAAGGAAGTGACCGCCCGCATGAGGCGGCTGATGCTCAATCTGCTGGGAGGTGCCAAGGACTATTCGGTGGTCCCCATTCAGGGGGGCGGGTCCTTTGCAATGGAAGCCGCGCTCTCTTCATTCGTGTCCAGGAACGACAAGCCGCTCGTTTGCATAAACGGCATCTATGGCGAGCGCATTTTCAAGATTCTGCGGCTGTGGGGCGTCGAAGCGCTGAAGCTTGTCAAGCGAGCGACCGAGCCCCTGGACCCCCAGGAAGTTGCCGAGCAGCTGAGCCGAAATCCCGGCGTTACTCACCTATGTCTTGTGCATTGCGAGACAACAACCGGAATCGTCAATCCGCTTGACGCGATCATAGAGGAGGCGAGGCGGCGTGGTGTGAAGACGATCGTCGACGGCATGAGCTCTTTTGGCGCGATTGACATCGACCTAAGCCGTGGTGGACCGGATGTCCTGGTCACATCGAGCAATAAGTGCATCGAAGGGCCGCCAGGAGTAGCTTTTGTCATCGCGTCTCGCGAGCTGCTGGAAAAAGCGGTTCAAGAACCAAGGTCATTTGTGCTCGACGTGAGAGACCAATGGCTCTCGCTCGAGCGTACCGGAGAGTGGCGATCGACCCCACCCACCCACATCGTTCAGGCAACAACGAAGGCTTTGGAGATTCTGGAGGGGGAGGGCATTGATGCCAGGCGCCGCAGGTATGAGAAGGTCAGAGACGATCTCGTCCAAGAACTCGAAGGGGTAGTGTCTCCGCTGCTATCCGCCGAATTGCAGTCTCCGGTCTGCGTCGCGTTCAGCGCGCCGTCCGGAATCGCGGATCAGGCAGGCTTCGATGGGCTATATCGTCACTTGGCGGCCCACAATCTTTATATCTACTCGAAGCTGCATCTTGCGACGCGGAGTTTTCGGGTCGGCTGCATTGGCGAGATCCAGCCCAGTTGGATCGAGCAGTTGGGGTGCGCCTTTCGTACATATTTTCGGTCCGGCCCGGCTTCATCCATGGGGACGCCGTCAACCCGCCAGGCCTGCGAGCGTGGGGTCGAGATGTCATCGTCCTTCGCAAAGGACTCGCAGCTGCCGTTCTCTGCCGAAACTGCTGTTCTGCACGCCGGCTACCGACGCGATCCGGTGACGAAAGCTGTCGCAGTGCCGATCTATCAGAACACGGCTTACGAACTTGATGGCGATCTGAATCACATTGCGGACGTCTATAACGTCAAGGCTGATGGATTCACCTATACGAGGATCATCAACCCGACGACCCGCGCGCTGGAAAAAAGGTATGCCGCGGTCGACATGGGAAGCGACTCGCTCGCCGTCGCATCAGGTCAAGCGGCAACCTTCCTTGCCATCGTCAACCTGTCAAGCGGCGAGGTGGGGGACAATATCGTCGCCTCACCGTATCTCTATGGCAACACGTGGAATCTGCTCCATAACACGCTGAAGCGTCTTGGTATCAGCGTCAGAACGGCAGACCCCCGAAGGCCCGAGACCTTCGAACGTGCCATCGATGATCGCACGATCTGCCTGTTCGGAGAGGTGATTTCAAATCCTTGCCTGATTCCGCTTCCGGTCAAACAGCTGGCTGAGATCGGCCGAAAGCACGGCGTTCCGTTGGTGGTGGATAATACGACGACCCCGCTGGTATGTCGGCCGTCAGATCTCGGTGCTGCGATTACGACCTACTCCGCTACGAAATACATATGCGGCCATGGCACAACGCTGGGCGGTCTGATCGTTGACAACGGCAAGTTCAGCTACCGCGGCGCCTCTCGCTTTCCCTTGTTCAACAGTCCTGACGAGGCGCATGGCGGGATCATCTGGCGCAACGCGCTGCAAGATGTCGACGATCTCGGAAAAAGCGAGGTTCTCTTGAAGGCTCGCATGACCTGGTTGCGCGATACTGGCGCGGCCATTGCCCCCTTTGCGAGCTTTCAGCTGATCCAAGGCCTTGAAACGCTGCCCCTTCGCATGAAGCAGCACTGCGCAAACGCCAGGATCGTGGCCGACGTTCTTAAGGAGCATCCAAAAGTGCGCCGCGTCTTCTACCCGGGGCTGTTCGAGGGAGCCGATCGGGAAACTGTCGACCAGACACTCAATCCCGCATACGGACACGGCGCGATGGTCATGTTCGAAGTTGAGGACGAGCAGGCCGGGCGGAAATTCATCCAGAATGTCGACCTGATGTATCACGTCTCGAATGTCGGGGACGCCCGTACGCTCGTAACGCATCCTGTTTCGACCACCCACACCACTGTTCCGCGGGAGAAGCGCGAAGCCGCCGGCATATTTGGCGGCTCGATCCGACTTTGCGTGGGCATCGAAGATGTCGACGACATCGTGCGCGATCTGGACAGGGCGCTTTCCGCAATCTGACAACTTGTAAGGCGATCAGGAGGAGGTTCTCATGAATCAGGCAGACGCTTGGAAACTGAGGTCGTCTCGTTATGAGGCTGTTCAGTTCAGCCGGGAGATCAATAAGCAATTGTCCGAGCTGAGGCCGGACAATGTGATGGGAGCGATCTACATCGCCAAGGATTACGCTGTAATTGCCGCTTGCACGCTCGCGACGCTCTGCGTCTCCTGGTGGCTGTACCCGCTCGCCGTTCTTCTGATCGGTGCCTACCAGCGCGGCCTGACGACGATCGCTCATGATGCGGCTCACCGTACGCTCGCGAAGAACACGACCTGGAACTACGTCCTCGGCATTCTGTTCGCGGCCTATCCCCTGTTCCAGCGCCACTGGGCCTACCGGATCTCGCACGTCTATCTGCATCATCCGTATCTCGGCGACCCGGAGAAGGATCCCGACCTGAAGTTCTTCATGGCCAATGGTGTTTACGACGTCCAGCCTCCCAAGCGGTACGCCTTCAATATCATCTGGAAGCCGATATTTGGTGGCGCGACACTGGCCTACCTGAAGTATCTCTGGACCAACCGGTTTTCGATCACAGATTCCGAGGACCAGAGCCGGTCAAGCATACTTGTCGACAAGTATGGCTTTTACCTCTTCTGGATCGGCATCCTGGCCGGATCATACGCTCTTGGGCTGCTCCACATCGTGATCCTGTTTTGGATCGTCCCCTATCTCACAACGTTTCAGGTTCTTGGCTGGTTTGTCGAGCTCGCCGAGCACTCGCCGATGTGCGAGAGCGAAACGAAGAACGTCTATCTAACCAGGAATCGGAAAGGCAATTTCCTGGAGCGGGCGATCCTTGGACAAAACCTGGACGAGTATCACCTCGAGCATCACCTCTCGCCGGGTATCCCATTCTGGCTGTTGCACAAGGCCCAGAAGATCCGGATGCAGGATCCGGGTTACGCAAAGGTTGCCGCGAGCTGGGGAGGGCTCTTCGTCAAGGGGCCGCAAGGTCAACCCAGTGTCATAACTCAGTTGAAGGAGCGAAATCGACGCTTGTATGAGCAATCGCTTGCTGATGCCCATGCGAAGGGGCACGTGGCGTGACATTGCAACGCTCAGACAACGCTCGCGCCGTGGTCGGCGTCACCTCGAACCGTCTTTTGGTCGATGGTGTGCATCGCGACTGGCTACGGCAAAAATACCTCAAGGCCCTCCTTCATCATGCGGGCGTGGCATGCGTCATATTGCCGACGATCGACGCGGAAGATGTGAGGCTAGAGGTCGGCCTGGCGATCATGGGCGCGCTCGACGGTCTGGTTTTGACAGGGGATGAATCGAATATTGACCCTGCCGTCTTGAAGGCACCTGCATCACTTCCGCCGGCTGACCAACAGGACGTTGATGGTGGAATTCGTGACCGCCCGCGGGATAGGCTCTCTGCGGTAGCCATTGGGAGCGCCATCGCGCTCGGAATGCCGATCTTGGGCATCTGCCGCGGGCTTCAGGAGCTCAACGTCTATTTTGGCGGCACTCTCCATCCATCGCTTGCTGAGTGGAGACTGGGAAGTGGCCTGATGCATGCCGAGAAACCAGATCGTCCAAGAGACCGTCAGTACGATGCCGCGCACAGCGTGAGGATATCTCCTGATGGTGCGCTCTTTCCGATCGTGCGCGCCATCGAAGCGCAAGTGAACTCCCTGCATAATCAAGGCATCGAGCTGCTTGCCGCCGCACTGAGGCGCGAGGCATGGGCGCCTGACGGACTGGTCGAAGCGGCTTCGGTCATCGGCGCGCCGACGTTGCAAATCGGTGTGCAATGGCACCCCGAATGGCACGCCTCAACTGATCTCCTGAGCCAGCGACTGTTCACGGCTTTTGGAGAGGCGTGTGTTGCGTACTACCAAACAAAGAAACATTAGAGGCGGATTGTGACGTTTCAAACCAAGCGCGGTCCGCCCAGGTCGAAAGGTGAGTCTTCCGGAACTGGTGGACAAGCGTGGTCCGGGGGGCGGGCCGCGCCGCCCCGCCCGCAGAGGACGGGTGGGCGATTGACAAGACGCTTCGCTCTGGGAGTTCTCTTTGTAGCGCTCTATGTCGTCCTGAGCGCGGCAGGCGAAGTTTATGCGGCATCGTATTTTCAGCGGGCGGATGCGTTCGTCGCTCTCCTCGTGTCCTTTGCCGCGATCTGTCTGACATTTAATCTGCTGGCAGGTCACGAGAGAGAAACGGCACGGGTTGCGAAGTCGGCGCTCCTGGTGTTCGTGTCGCTCAATGTCGTGACCGCGATCAGTTGGATCGGGTTGTTTATCGGCCTGAAATACACCGAACCGGCGATCGTCGTCGCGTTCATGGTGGCGCTAGGACCCGCTGCGACGGTGTGGTTAAACGCGCTGATCAGGCGCCAGGGCGTTCCTCCAGCATCCGATATCGTCGTGAGCGTGACGATCGCGGCAGTTGGAAGTTACATGATATGGATCTCGGCAACCGGCAACGCTGGCGTGGAGTGGGGAGCTCGATCGTCCTTCGGCATCGTCTTGGCAATCGTGGCCGGCCTATCGCTCGCTCTTACAAATATACTCGTCAAGCTGCTATTCGACCGCGGATTTTCGGGTCGACAGGTGTTGGCGCATCGTTTTTACGGAACGATCCTTTTGCTGCTGGGACTGGTCGACCATTCCTCCATCGTGCTCGAGATCTCGCAACATTGGCTTGCGATCGCAACGATTGGGCTATCCACGATCATCGTTCCATTGCTCTTGTTCCAGGAGGGTATTCGCCGCGTCGAGCCCTTCACGGTCAACATGGTCCTGTCCACCGCTCCTGTCATCACGTTTCTGTTCCAGTACTTCGATTCTCGTATCGTGCCTTCGCCGCATACGTTCGTTGGAAATGTTCTCATCACGGCTGTTGCCGTCGGCAACGTCTGTTTGCAGTACCGGAGGTCCGCATGAACGAGCGAAACTGTGTAATCGTCGACGCATATTCGACCGGCCGCTTCTTGCCGGAAGAGTTCAAGCGGTATGGAATTTCAACAGTGCATGTGATGTCGGCTGCACAGATTCCGTCGATCTTTCAATCGCATTTCAATGCTAATCTGTATGATGAAGTCATTCGCCCGCCCGAGCGCATGGGGTACGACGAGATCGTTGAATATCATCTTCGGGCTCTCCAGGGCAGGGAGCTGGAGTTCGTCATAGCGGGGTGCGAGACAGGAGTTGAGCTGGCCGATTCGATCTCGGAGCGGCTGGGCTTGCCTTCAAATGGCACCGCCCTTTCGGCCGCCCGACGGGACAAATCGCGCCTGTCTGAAGCGTTGGCCTCAGCAGGCGTGCGATCGATCAGACAAGTGGTGTCCGACAATGCTGAAGTGATCGCAAGATGGAAGCGTCAAGAGACCTTCGATGAGCTTGTGATCAAGCCGCTGAACAGCACAGGCACGGAGGACGTGTTCTTTTGCTCGACGGATGCCGATATTCAGCGCGCTGTAACCGCGATCGTCGGTAAGACGAACCGTGTCGGAACGCTCAATCAATTGGCGCTTGGACAGGAGAAAATCAACGGCCAGCAATATACCGTAAATGCCGTCTCGATCGACGGCGAGACCTTCGTCACGGAGGCCTGGACCTATGACACTGTTCCTATTGAGGGCGCGTCTTCGGTCTGCTCACTCGAGCGGTTATTGGGAGGTAAGGAGCCAATCGTTCTTGAACTATCCGACTACCTTGAACGTGCGCTGCGGGCGCTTCGGATCACCGACGGACCTGCTCATGCCGAGATCATCGTCGATGATCGGGGACCGGTTCTGGTCGACTTCGGAGCGAGGCTGCAAGGAACCATGTCGGCAAAAGCCAGGACGATGGCGTTGGGCCATAACCATTTGACGCTCACCGCGTGGCGTTACGCAGATCCCAAAGGCTTTGCTGGGTATATGAGGCGACGCGGGGTTTACAAGCGGCAGGCTCATGCACTGTGCGTCTCGCTGATCTCCGACATGGGCGGTGTTGTTGCCGGCTATCCCGGACTCGATGCGATCGGCAAGCTGCCGAGCTTCGCGGATGCCATTGCGTTCGTTCCGATAGGGCAAAACCTGGTTCCGACGATCGACTTGGCGTCGACGCCAGGCATTGTGTATCTCGTGAACAACGACCTGATACAGCTTGAGGAAGATTATCGCCAACTGCGTGCGATGCGGATGGACCAGGTGTTCGATTTGGTGCCGCAGGAAGCGAACCAATGACCGGCATCTGCGACAGTTGCACGAATTCAGCCGCTGCGGCGATGATCGGTGTGAGCGACTTCGATGGCATCCTTCGAGGCAAACACGTCCTGGGTGAAGATCTTTCCGTCGGGAATAAGGTCATCAAGTTCTCTGAAGCGGTGCTCGCGTGGGATTGTTCGGACCGCGTCATTCCGGCGGGCTTCACGCAAGAGCCGCAGTCAGTATTTGGGGACGCCGATCTGCGCGTTCTGTCCGGCACCGGCCGTTCGGTGTCTTATGCCGGCGATCAATATCTCTATCTGGCTGAGTTTGCGGGCGCACATGAGAGCGTCTGCCCGCGCGGTATTCTGCGTAAAGTCCTGCAAAGGGTTGCCGACCGCGGATACAGCTGCAGCGCCGGGTTCGAGTTTGAGTTTATGCTGTTCAAGGAGAACGCCGACATAATTGAAGACAAGCCGTTCGGCCAATGGGCTCCTTTGACGCGGGGCCCATTCGGCTACTCGATTGCGCGGTCTGTCGCGCACAGGGAGCTGTTCGGTGAGATCCTGGCGCTTTGTGAGAAGTCCAGAATCCCTCTCAGCGGGCTGCACTTTGAAACGGGACCAGGCGTGATTGAAGCGTCACTTCGTCATTGTGATGCCCTGGAAGCCGCCGATCGAGCAATCATATTCAAGTCGATGATAAAGGCCTGGGCGCAGACGCGCGGCATGATGGCTACATTCATGGCCAAGGTTTCAGAGAATTGGCCGGGCCAGTCCGGCCATATTCACGTCTCGATGTCCGCAGATGGTCAGAATGTGTTTTACGATAGTGAGGCGTTTCGCAACGTCTCGAAGCTCATGAGGCAATTCATCGGCGGACAATTGAAATACATGAATGATTTCTGTGTGCTCGCTGTGCCGAATTTCAATAGCTACAAGAGATTGGTACCTGGTTGTTGGGCACCAATCTATCCGAGCTGGGGAATCGACAACCGATCCTGCGCGGTACGCGTCATTCCGGGAGACCCGTCTGCACATCGTCTCGAATACAGGCTGCCCGGTGCAGACCTGAACCCATATCTTGCCCTCGCATGTGCCATCGGTTCCGGCATATTGGGTATCGAGACAAACGCGGCGCTCCCGGCTTCGATCGTCGGTGATGCAAGCGCGGAGGCCTGCCTTCCGTCTGGGAGGCTGCCTCAAAGCTTGGCAGAGGCAACATATCGGTTTGCACAGTCTCCGGCAGCCAATGATGTCTTCGGTGAAAGGTTTGTTGAAGCGTTTTCTTGCTCCCGCCGTTGGGAATGGGAGGCCGTTCAACATCGGGTCACAGACTTTGAACGCCGGCGGTATTTCGAGATCATTTAGCCAGCTTGAGCTGTACAGACCGGCGCCTTCCAAGCATCAACTGATCGGCCGGTTTCAATAAGTCATCCATGCTCTCATTTAGCAGCAGGCGGACGAGCGCTCCAATTGGTGAGTTGCTCCTCCTCCTTGGAGGGAAGGCTCCCGCGTCTTGCGGCCGATGAAGGCGTCCGGCCTGGCACTCTAAGTAATTCCGCAGCCCGCGAGATCAGCTCACAAACGCGCCCTACGTAATCTTGGAAAGCCTCATGGTGCACGCGCGAAGCGCGATCGGTGTCGGCCATGGCCGCGCTTATTGCTTCGGCAGCGGGCGCGCGCTCGGTCTCCCAGCCGACAGCGTGACGCAGACAATGCGCCGATGCATCCTATGTTGTTAAGGGAACTAAGGCTTTGTTGCTCTTATCGTCCGCTCGACCTCATCGGTCAGTGTCCGATGATGAGCTGCCAGCTTGGCGAATAGCTCTTTCTTAGTCGGACTGGTCGCCAGCTTGCTGATTAGCTCACACTCTTCCGCCTCGATCCGAAGTTTTTCCAAGCGCGCCTGCATGTTCTTCATGGAAGGCCTCCCCGCAAGAGGCGGGGATCATCTCATGGGGAACCTGACGGGAACAAGCTATGACAACAGACGGCGACCGATGGAAAAGATGGGCTGAGCACATCCCGTTCGTCTAATCCGAACTAGGACACGCCACGAATCAAATCAGGACACGGGGCCTGGATACGGATAGCGCTCTACTCGTGCTCGTTGTGGCAAGGACACGCCCTGCGACAGATTAGAGCCCGGTGAAAAACCGGACAGACAGGCTAGCCAATATCTGCGATCCTCTCCGACATTTCAGGACGGAACAATTTTGGGGAGTTTCCAATGCCCGCGTGGTCCGCAGCGGACGAACAGCGACTACTGCAATTGGTTCGAGAAACAGGCCTCACGCAGCGCGAGATCGCTCAGAAGCTCGGGCGGACTGAGGCAGCGGTGAGCGGGCGATTGATCCTTATTAGGAAGCGCGCCGCGGAGAGGGCGGATTAACCCCAAGTGCGGAGCCAATTTTTGTAAGGATTCAACGCAACGCCGCCCGCTTAAAATACATGCGAGCGGCGCTTGCTCTAGCCCCAGGAAGGTTGTTGGCAAAATCCTGATACGTACACTTTGGCACAAAATGCAAATCGCGCGCATACCTAAGAATGGTTAACGCGTCCGTAAGAATACGGGAAAAAGTGGCAAAGCTCGGTTCCCTTGCTCGGCCCGCCTCTTGTGCGCCAATTAGCATACGCTCACAGAGAGCCAGCTCATCCTGCGAACACGGTCAGGCTCGACCATATCGACCAGGTGGCGTGAGGCTTTCTCAGCTTCGCTGCAAATCGTTCGTCGTTCCCCGTCGTCGGCCTTCTTCTCATCCAATAAGGCGATCCTTTGGCTTAACGTCGACTCGGCCTCGGCGGGTAATCCCCTTGCTGGGTACGCCGCAGGCTCGTGGATCATTTGCCGCGCGGCGAACAGGATGGAAGTGGAGCGTCGACCATGATGAGAGGGCTACGCCGGGCTCGTGACGCAGGGAGGGCGTAGCCCGACCGGAGTTACGAGCCCGGCGTCGGCGCGATCCACAGCGGACCGCGCCGACTGGTGATCGCGGCCGGCTGGTTATGCAAGTGGTTCTTCCGCCAAGAGGAATCACTCGCGTGCCAGGCCGACACATTACCGATCACCAAATGAGGCTCTACATGAAGTACCGTCAGACCGATAGCCCGCCCGTGGCCGCCGCCAAGGCGTCGTTCAGCACCTCGACCGCTTACCGGATCGAGCAGGATCGACGCCTTCCGTCGCAGAAGAAGGCTCCTCGCGGCCGTCGCCGGCCAGATCCCTTGGCCCGCGTATTTGAGACAGAGATCGTGCCGATGCTGAAGGCCGCCCCCGGTGTGCGGCCGGTCACGATCTTCGAGGAGTTGCTCCGACGCCATCCTGAGCTCGGCGCCGGCATCCGTCGCACGCTGGAGCGCCGGATCCGGGCCTGGCGGGCGATCCACGGCGAGGAGCAGGAGGTCATCTTCCGGCAGACCCACGAACCCGGTCAGCGCGGCCTGTCCGACTTCACCGACATGGGCGAATTGGGTGTCACGATCGCGGGCGTGCCGCTCGACCATCGTCTCTATCACTTCCGGCTGGCCTATTCCGGGTTTGAGCACGCCCATGTCGTGCTCGGCGGTGAGAGCTTCATCGCTCTGGCCGAAGGCCTGCAGAATGCCTTGTGGTCACTCGGTGGAGCGCCACGGGAGCATCGCACCGACAGCCTGTCGGCCGCCTTTTGCAATCTCGACCGCGACGCCAAAGACGATCTGACGCGGCGATACGAAGACCTCTGTGCCCATTACGGCATGCGCCCCTCCCGCAACAATCGTGGCATCGCCCACGAGAACGGGGCGATCGAGAGTTCGCATGGCCATCTCAAGCGGGCGGTCGGCGACGCGCTGTTGCTGCGTGGCACCGCCGACTTCGACGATCTCGCTGCCTATCGTGGCTTCATCGATGAGATCGTCAGCCGCCGCAATGCCCGCAACGCCAAGCGGATCGACAGCGAACGTACCGCACTTCAGGATCTGCCGGACCGCCGCACGTCGGACTATGAAGAGGTGATCGTCCACGTGACATCGTCCGGCGGCTTCACCTTGCGCAAGGTGTTCTACACGGTGCCGTCGCGCTTGATCGGCCATCGGCTGCGGGTGCGCCTGTATGACGATCACCTCGACGTGTTTGTCGGCGGCACGCATCTCCTCACCTTGCCGCGCGGGCGGCCGCATCCCAATGGCAAGCACGATCAGGTCGTCGATTATCGGCACGTGATCCATTCCTTGCGGCGCAAGCCGATGGCGCTCCTCAACCTGGTCTACCGCGACCAGCTGTTCCCCCGGGAAGCTTACCGCCGAGCCTTCGACGTCTTGCGCAAACGCTTACCGGACAAGAAGGCCTGCCGGATCATGGTCGATCTCCTCGCACTCGCCCATGAGCGCGGTTGCGAGGCCGAACTCGCCGATCAGCTCACGGCCGACCTGAACGACGGCCGGCTGCCCGACCTCAACCGGCTACGTACTCACTTCGCCCCGGATCCCGCCCAGATGCCGAACGTCGTGGTGCGCCTCGCACCGCTCGCCACCTATGAATGCCTCATCGGTACTGCCGAGATCGGAGGTGCCGCATGAGCACAACCAACGTAGTCGACACCGCGCGCCTCAATCTGTTGCTCAACGAGCTGCGGCTGCCCGCCATCAAGGTGCTGTGGCCGCAATTTGCCGAGCAGTCCGATAAGGAAGGCTGGCCGGCGGCGCGCTTCCTCGCCACCATTGCAGAGCACGAGATCGCTGAACGCAGCCGTCGCCGCATCGAGCGCCATCTCGTCGAGGCGCGGCTGCCCACCGGAAAGACCTTTGACAGCTTCGACTTCGAAGCCGTACCGATGATCTCCAAGGCGCAAATGACCGCGCTCGCCGCCGGCGACGGCTGGTTGAACAAGGGCGCCAATCTGCTGCTGTTTGGTCCGCCCGGTGGCGGCAAGAGTCACTTGGCAGCAGCAATCGGCTTGGCTCTCATCGAGAACGGATGGCGCGTCCTCTTCACCCGCACCACCGATCTCGTGCAGAAGCTCCAGGTGGCGCGCCGCGAACTCAACCTCGAGGGTGCCATCAACCGCCTCGATCGCTTCGATCTCGTTATCCTTGACGATCTTGCCTATGTCACCAAGGACCAGGCCGAGACCAGTGTGCTGTTCGAGCTCATCAGCGCACGCTACGAGCGACGCTCTTTGCTGATCACCGCCAATCAGCCCTTTGGAGAATGGAACAAGGTCTTTCCGGACCCAGCTATGACCCTCGCGGCGATCGATCGCCTTGTTCACCACGCCACCATCGTCGAGATGAACGTCGAGAGCTATCGCAGGCGGACTGCCCTCGAGCGAAAGCGTGGTCCAGGGCGGCCACCGGAGCACGCGACACAAAAAACGCTCGCTTGATTGACGCTCCGCGACAATCAAAGCAAACAAAACTCTTGCGCGCGACAATCATCGCGGCGATCATCATCGCGCCGCGACACTGACTCGCCATCCTGATCGCCGCGCTCTTCCGACCCAGATCGTCGCGCTATAATCATTCCCGTTGCGAGCGCGTGAGCAGCTTGGGGTTTTCCTTGTAACCCGACGAACTCCAGGTTTTCGATGCCGAAGTCGGTGAACGCCTGAACGCCATCTTCGCCGACGCCATAGACCCAGATCAAGCCGTCCTCGATCTGCATTTCGATGGCAATGTCGCTAACCCAGTCTTCGTCTTCACCAAGAGGCCTTCGCCGGTGAGATATACTTCGTCAAACGATAGGCAGCTTCACCGGCACCCACAATACAGTTTCACACCCATTCGTGAGGACCGGCACACGGCTCATCAAGCTGCTTGAGGCCAAAAGAAGAGGCCGTCAAGCGGCCTGCGTTGGTTCTACATGAATAGGGCAATAGCCATGATTGCGATGGGGCTCAGCCCGAGCGCCACGATGAGCGCACTAAAAGGTATATCACTGCCCATGACACAACCCTCGCGATTAAGGTTGAAATCCTATGCCCGGATGCTGGGTGGCCGCTAGTGCAATTTGTGCCACGGCAATTTCAAGACACGAAGCTTCTCCGGAGCGATAAGTGCTCGATGCAGCCGTGAGGCGCCGGAACTAAGTCGAAGTCTCGACTTGCGTCAGCGCCGAACCCCCTGGAGAGCGGCCAGCCTTTACCTTCGATATCGGGATTGAGCGAAATCCCTCGCCGGGATCAAAACGCCCGTCAGTGCCCCAAGGATCGCTCGGCGGATAGCAGTTGCCGATCCGCCTTGGCTAGATCCCTTGCTCCGATTGGCGAAAACGAACGCAAAAGGGCGGTACCGGTCGGAAGCAGATTGAGCGTCGGCTCGGAGCAGCAATGAAGAGGTCGCTAGGAATGATGCTCGCGCGTTGAGCGTTGGTCGTCGCTCATAAGAAGAGCGGCATCGGCGGATGAACGTGCCCCGGCTCTTGCTCCCAAAAGGGCTGGGGCGCATTCTGGCTCGTTGACAAGCGCTTTTCCATTACGTGGGCTAGAGCGCCCTGTTGATCTATCGAAAGATGGGTTAAAGGGTTTGTGAAGCTTTCGTCCTCGATGCTGCGGGCGTTTTTCGGGCTACTATGGGTTCACTAGCCAAGGTGATGACGAGGCAAAAAGGCGGGCTAATATCTGAATGTCCACGAGTTCATCGAGCGTTGGACTGACCATCGGCCAGTCGTTCGTATGAAACGCGGGTCCGAGTGAGCTAGCCAGCCGGAGGCCTGATTGGACTGGCCTTCCGTCCTTGGCGACGGCAATCCCATTTCCTGAGTTCACTTTCATGCGTAGCCGTTCGCTCGAACTCGTGCGCGCGCTGGATACTCGGCAACCATTTTCATCGGATGGCTCCGCAAACACCAAGTCCAGCGGGTGCTGTCTCTTACCTGTCGCCCTGGCTCTGCAAGATTTGCTTCATGAACTCAGCGCGCTCCTTTGTAAGTTTCTCAGCTCGATCACCATTCTGTAGCAGTGCTGGACCCTTGCGTTCTCGATCGTAGACCATCCAGCCCGTCCTTCCCATTCGAACAAGGAATCTGGATTGCGTAGGGTGTTCGGCGTAATTCACTGGCGCCCCCAATAGGCAGGTGCAATCCCACAATTGGGCTTTCCGCCAGCTAAGCGGTCATTGAACTATGTGAATTTTGGCAATCGACTTTAGACGAATAGGTTTACCAGGCACATTTCCATTAGGACCGTTGCTGTGGACGGGAAGAGCAGCAATTTTTCCGCCAAGGTTAGACTGAGAAACTTGGCTCCGAGCCGTACCGCGGCTTCGCTGCGGTTCATCTCAGCGGCACGGTCGACAGCGTAGCGGCCGATGATCTTTTGCAGAGCGCCGTAGCCCTCGACAAGAATGGCCCACGCAAAGCCAGCCCAAAGTACAAATGCCGTTTGCGCTAGCCCTAAACCGACACGGAATCTAGGCGGCTTCGAACGCTGGCGCGAGGGTATCTCGCTCAACCTATCACCCTACAACGGCTGCAACAACACCGCGAGCTGCTGGTTCGTGGCGAGCGGCTCTCCTCGAACGGCCCGCTCACATTGGGCTTCTCCACGCCTTGGTCAATATCGTCGGAACGGTTGCACACCTCGTTGCTGCACTACACTGCAAGTCGCGCGGGTCTCGTCAGATGCGAATGGTTTTCACGGAGCCAGCCCAGCCGCCGCAGAACGGACAATTGGAGTTGATCATGCCGCAAGCAGACGCTTGTAGCGGCGATAAGCGTCGATCGCATTGTTCGCAAGCATGAGCTGCCGATGCTCTCCAGCCCGCACCATGTCATCGATATTTCTGAGAAGAAAGCGGCTCACATCGCCAGGATCTGTGATCTCGCCGGAGCGTTCGAGCAAGTCCCAGGCGATCTGGATCGACCTCTCCACGAGGACTGGCAACGATTCACTCATACGAGACAAAACAGACGTCGATATCGATCCCCGCGGGTCACTTCAAATTCCTCCGGGTGAGGTCAGTCAAATTCCTCCACCCGCGAGGCAGGACATGGTGATTGTTAGTTTGACATTGTCTCCCGGGCAAGGGCTTCAGCGGCCTCTTTGAGCCGATAGCTGCGTCCGTCGAACTCAAGCAGATGGCAATGATGCATCAGGCGATCGAGGATCGTCGTGCTCATGGTGTTGTCCCCCAGGTATGTCCCCCAGTCTTGCACGACGCGATTGGAGGTGACGATGACGCTGCGGCGCAGTTTGTAGCGCTGATGGATCAGGGTCTGCAGCAATGCGCCGGCGTCGTCAGGGATGGCGCGTGCGAGGAACAGATCGTCCAGCACGAGGAGATCGCAGTCGATGATGGTTCGCAGCCGGACCTCGCGTTGTGCCGGGGAGTTCATGGCGTAGCGGTGGAAGAAGTCGTCGGTCTCAAGATACTGGATCTTGTGGCTTTGCAGGATTGCCTGATAGGCAATCGCCTTGGCGATGTAGGACTTCCCGGTGCCAGGTTTGCCGACAAGCAGCGCGTTCTCGCCAGCGGCAATGAACGCCAGGGTGTGGAGCTGGAAGCAGGTTTGGCGCGGCAATTTGGGATTGAAGGACCAGTCGAACTCGGCGAGCGTCAGCTTTTCGTCGAGCCCGGATTGCTGGTAGCGGCGCTCGATGAGGCGGGACTGACGACGGTCGAGTTCGTCCTGCAGGATCAGGGAGAAGGTCTCGAGGAATGGCTGGTTGGCGCCCTGCGCCTGCAGCACGCGCGTCTGCAGCGTGTCGCGGACGCCCGACAGGCGCAGCTGTCGCAGGCAACGCTCAATTTCCGGCATGGTCATCATGTGGCTGGGTCTCCAGTTTGAGGTGAGAAGATGCAGCGGGAGCGCTCGTGGCGCCGGAGCTGGCCGGGGTTGCGCAGGCGACACGAGCGTGGCTGTCGTGAGCCTCGGCCTGCCGGCCATTGTCGCCGGCATCGTGCCGCACGGCACGGCTGAAGAGATCGCCGTATTCGGCCGGGGCACGGATCAGCGGATGATCCTGGGTGAGCGGCGATGCCGGTTGTGGCGTCGCTCCAACCTGCTCGATCGCCTGTTCGAACAACCGCTCGACGGTCGCACGCACGTGCTTGTAGCGGTAGATGCGGTTGTCGATGGCGTGCGCGCAGGCTTGCTCGACCAGCCGCGCCGGATACTTCCGGCTCAGCCCGACAATGCCCCACATCGCGCGCTGTCCGGGACGTCCCTCGGTGTCGAACACCTGCTGGCACAACGCCTTGGTCTGCGGCCCGATGCGCTCGGCGCTCGCCAGCAACACGGCGGTTTGCCGCGACGGATTGAACGGCCGTTCGTTGGTTGGCAGGACGACAGAACCGGGGTGCGTCATCCTGGAATGAACACGCAGCAGCGCACGGGTGTGGCGATCACGGATCTCGATCATGGAGGCGTAGATCCGCACAACGACCTGGCTGCCGATGGGCGCGGGTCGCGCGGCGTAATAGCTGTTGTCGACGCGTACGGTGGTGTCGTCGCAGACGGTCCGAACGACCTCGGTGAAGATGCGGAGGGGCGCGACAGGCAGCGGCCGCAGGTGCGGCTTCTCCTCCTGGAACATGGCCTCGACCTGACGGCGCGTGCTGCCGTGGATGCGCCTGGAAGCCCAGTTCTCCTCCCAATGCCGCAAGAACTCGTTCTGCGCTTCCAGTGTCTCGAAGCGCCGTCCAGCCAGCGCGGTGCCCTGGGTATGTTGAATCGCATTCTCGACGCATCCTTTCCGATTGGGGTCGGCCACCCGCGCGGGATCGGCGACCACGGCGTAATGAGCCAGCATCGCGCTGTAAATCGGGTTGAGCTCGGGCTCGTACAGATCGGGCTTGAGGACACCTTCCTTCAGATTGTCGAGCACGACATATCTGACAACGCCGCCAAAATACCGGAACGCTTCTTCGTGAAGCTGCGCCCAGACTTGCTGGCTGGATTGCCAGACCACTCGCCGGAAGCTGCGCCGCGAGTAGCGCAGCGTCATCACGAACAGGCGGGGGCGGCGGTACCGGCCGCTCCTGGGATCGATCGTCAGAGCGCCCTCGCCATAGTCGACTTGAGCCTCCTCGCCGGGGAGGAACTCAAGTCGATCAAACTGCTCGGGATCGCTGTGGCGCAACGTGCGGACAAACCGCTTGACGCTCTGGTAGCTGGACGGAAAGCCAAATTGATCGACCAGGTCCTGGTAAATCGCCTGCGCATTCCGCTTCAGGCGGACCTGTCCTTCGATCCACGTCCGATGCGGTTCGCAGGCCGAGCGGGCCAGGCTGCTGCTGACCGTCGCTTCCGATGCCCCAAAAGCCGGTGGTCGGGGTGGAGGAATTTGGCCGTCCTCGCTCACCGGGCCGGTGGTCACTTCCCCGGGGGAATTTGCCTCCGCACCAGCCCGCAGCGCCCGGTAACGCCGGATCGTCTTGCGATCGACCCCCGTCAACCTGTGGATCTCGCGCTGGCTGGCGTTGCGATCGAGTAGCGTAAATACCGTGCTTTGCAGGTGTGGCTTCAAGACGTTCAACTCCCCGGTCCCTTGCTGGCTAGACTAAAGGGACCGAAAATAAACGTCCTGCCTGACCGCTACCGCTGTTCAGCGGCGCTGACGGCGATCATCAGGTGGGGGAGTTTCAAGTGACCATACCCGGGGGATTTTGACCGACCCACGGGGTCGATGGTTCCTGTTGTAAATGCCGGCGGATCGCGGCTCCAGCCGGACAACATAGCTTACCGTCGGGCAAGACGCCGCGAGGGGCGCCTCAGGACTATTGGCCCGCCGATGTCTGGACTGCCTATTCCCGCCTCTGCTGAACGTGCAATATTGGATCATGAAAGCACGAAATCGAAGTCTGCTCATCTTTCTTGTTGCCGTCGTGGGTATTGGTTGGCTAATTGGCGCAACCAACTTGCCTGGTGCATGGTATGCCGCACTGCAGAAGCCGACATTCAATCCTCCGAATTGGGTGTTCGCGCCAACTTGGACAATTCTGTATGTGATGATCGCAATCGCGGGCTGGCGCACCTACCTGCAGGAGGTCAATGGCCTGGCCTTGCAGGTTTGGCTCGGACAGATGGCGCTTAATTTTCTTTGGTCTCCTATTGTTTTCCGCTTGCACAACTTGGCCATGGGGCTCTCGGTCATCATTCTGCTGCTGGGCCTGATTCTGTTATTTATAGGCCTGCAATGGCGGGCCAATCGGCTTGCTGCGCTCTTATTTATCCCGTATGCGGGCTGGGTAGCGTTTGCATCGCTTTTAAACTTTGCTTTGTACCGCCTTAATTGAATTCCTGATGGACCTGCTAAACGCGAGTTAAGAGCCGCCGGCGGGCGGGCTCGGCGCTTTGAGCGATCCAGCCCGGCACCCGGCACGCCCGGTTGGGGGCGACGGCTTCGAAATTTTTCGGGTCCCTCTTGAAACCAAAATCCGCTTTGCTTTTTTGTCGCCTTCAAAGGATGGCGTCGAGGCTTGGTCAGGTGAGACGGGCACCGGTCCTGCCCGCTGCCGCTCGTAACCATCGTGCTCTTTGGAGGATTTGGCTTGCGCAGTCACAACTTTTCGTCTCTCCGGCGCTCGACCATCGGTTTCGATCTTGACCTCGCGGAAATGGCCAGCGGGCGGGCGAGGACAATTACCCGCCTTACAACATCGAGCGGATGACGACCGTTACCAGATTTCGCTGGCCGTGGCGGGCTTCGCGCCTGAGAACATCTCGATCACGCCGATCAGTCACCATCGAGGGCAGTAAGCCTGAAAAAGGCGAGCGCCAGTTCCTCCATCGCAGCATTTCAACCCGCAATTTCAAGCGCCAATTCAGCCTTGCGGACTATGTGCAGAAGCTCGAAGCCAAGGCGGCTTCTCGCATGTTGAGAGTCGGATGCATCAGCGATTGAATTCCCCAACTTCGGGTAGGCGTTCGTGATCAGCTTTCGATGACGACCACGACTTCCACCTCGCAGCCTTGCGCCATCGGCGCCCTGGTCATGCCTCCCTGCATCTGGGCCACCATCAGATTGATCAGGCGGGTTCCCAAACCGCTCTTCGCCTCGGTGGGGCATCCGATTCCATCGTCCCTCACCGTGATCACGACCTTTTCGTTTCTCTTCCGGACGTCGACTTCCACGACGCCCGGGCGCCCCTCCGGAAACGCGTACTTGAACGCGTTTGTCACCAGCTCGTTGACGATCAAACCGACGGATGCGGCCTGCGAGCTCTTGACGGCGATTTCGTCGCAGGACACCCGTATCGCGATCGGGCGCACTCCCCGGTGCAGATCCGAAAGGCTCCCGCACAACGCCTCAAGATAAGCGGGGAGGTCGACCGAGCTGTTGACCGGCGTGTCGCGCAGGCGATCATGAACCTTCGCGACAACCTCAATCCGCGCCAGCGCGGAGGTGATCGCTGCCTGCACGGCGGGATTAGGGTCCGATCGCGCCTGCAGACGGAGGATCGACATGATCGTCGCGAGGTCGTTCCTGGTCCGGTGCGCCAACTCCATCATGAGAACGTCCGCGTAGGCCTTTGCCTCCGAGTGCTTCTGGAGTGCCGTGCGCAGGGCTTCCGTTACCCCTGCAAGACATAGCCCGCTAGCGAGAAAGATCAGGAGGGGCGCGATAGCGGCGCTCGGAGGCGGAGGGATAAAGTATCGCGCCGCCAGCGCCGCGCTCGCGCCGGTGGCGAGAAAGCCTGAGCCGCGATCGAAGATGACTGAGGCCAGGAAAATGGCCGGGATGAACAGCATCAGCGGATCGGGTCTCAACTGATCGTCCAGCAGGAGCTTGGCGACAAATGCCAACCCGACAAGCCCGAGGCTCAAGAGGTACCGCACCCACAGGGGATATCTGGGCGTGACGGACATGAAGCGAAGCAGGAGCCGGTCCATGGAAAGCAACGAACCGGCTTGTCGGCGTGTTCCTGTCGCTTGCCTCAAGCGCTTCGGCCGGCGCGCGGACTGCTGAGCCTAAACCAAAGTGGGGTGCTCTGGGCCTGTCTCTCTTCTGGTCCTGAGGAACGATTCAACAAAGCGTGAGTTCGTCCCGAAAGAACCGAACAAAAATCCAAGAGGGTAATTCCATGACGCGATCAGTGGAGGAGCTGAGGGGGGAGTGCGAGCGAAGCCGTGCCGAGTTCGCGGCGACGGTCGATAGGTTGAGGGAGCGGATATCGGATACCGCTGACGACCTCCGTCACAAGGTCTCGCCCCAACACATCAAGTCGGAAGTCTCCGATTACATCAGCAACAAGACCCAGAGTTGGGTCGAGGCGCTGAAGCAACAAGCCATGGACAATCCGATGCAGGCGGTCGCTGCGGGCACCGCGGTCGCAATCCCGCTGCTGCGCCTGGCGCGCGGTTTTCCACTACCACTTCTGATGATCGGGGCTGGCCTTGCCCTGACCTCGAAGACGGTGCGCGAGCAGGCCGCGGAAGCGGCCGCACCGGTGATGGAGAAGGCGGGAGAGATGCTGGATCAGCCCGCCGACCGAGTGGACGCGCCGAGCAGCGACATGAGAGATCGGCTGAATTTGGCTCAGAGTCAGGCCAGCGACATGGCCAGCGATGCGCAAGATGCCGCTGCGGGCCTGGCCGACGATCTTGGCAAGCGGGCGGCGCAGGCCGCCGGCACTGTCGGCGATACGCTCAAGAGCGGCATGGATGCCGTCAAGGGGAGAGCTGGCGCGGTCAAGGACGCGGCGGCCACGGCGCCTGCAAAGGCCCGGCAGGTCATCGGCGACAATGCCGCCTTGATCGCCGGCCTTGGGATCGCGATCGGCGCCATCCTTGCCGCGGCTCTTCCCGAAACAACCGCCGAAGCCAAGGCGATGGGCCCGGCGAGCGACAGCATGAAACGGGCGGCGGGGGAGGCTGCACAATCCGGTTTCGAAGCAGCCAAGGATGCGACGATGTCGGCGGCCGACGCGGCGGCAAGAAGCGTCGGCGAGGCCGATCTCGGTGGGCATGCCAGCCGCATGACCGAAAACGTGGCGGACAGACTCAAAGAGGCTGCCGACGACGTCGTCAGGGCGGCCTTCAGTCCTTCCCCAAACCCAAACACTTGAAAGAACGATCATGAGCGATGTGGACCTGACTAAAGAGACGAATTCCACGCAGAACCAGAATACCGGCCCTTCGCAGACCCTGAAGGAGCAGATGGCCGATGCCGGCGCAGAGGTGAAGCAGCGCGCCGGCGACGCCCTCCGAGCGTCGACCGATGTCGCCAGCGACAAGTTCAAGGAAGCGGCTGACGCCGCCAAAGACGTGGCTTCCGGGACAGTGGACCAGATCGAGGACCAGGCGCGCGACAAGCAGCGGTCGGGCGCGGACTTCATGGCGCGCCTTGCCGATAACATTCGTGAAGCGGCCCGCGCCTTCGAGAGCGATGCGCCGTTTGCTGCTCGTGGCATGACTTCTGCCGCCGAATATGTCGATGACGCGGCCGATAAAGTCCGCCACGGAAGTTTTCGCGACCTGGTCGACGGCGCCACCGATTTTGCGAAGCGGCAGCCGGCCGCGTTTCTAGGGATTTCGGTCCTTGCCGGGTTCGCGGCAGTCCGTTTTCTGAGGGCGTCGGGCGGGCGTTCCTCACCTTCGAAACACCGCGAACAATCGTCATCCTCGCAGCAAAGCAACGTGTCATGAGCATCCAAAACGATATCAGGACAAGTCAGAACGATCTTAGAACCATCTCGACGCTGCTCGGCGACGCGTTGTCGCAGTTCGCCAAGCTGTTCCAGAACGAGGTGGATCTCGCCAAAGCCGAGTTAGGCGAAAAGGTTCAGAAGGTCGGCAGCGCGCTGGTCTTCATCGCCGGCGGTGCCCTCCTGGTGATCCCAGCCTTGGTGATGGCGCTGTTCGCCCTATCGGCGGCGATGATCGGCGCAGGATGGTCACAGCCGCTCTCCTATTTGACGTCGGCGATCGTGGCCGCGGTGATCGCGGGTATACTGTTCGCGATCGGCATCAACCGGCTAGATGCCCGCGGTCTGGTGCCGCGGGAAACCATGCGGCAGCTCGATAACGACAAGGATACCGTGAAAGGGATGGTGCAATGAGCAGCACGCAGACGAGTTTCTTCGATAGTCTCGTAACGGCGGTGCGGGAAAACCCGCTCGCCGCAGCACTGATCGGAGGCGGTGTGTTCTGGCTGTTGGCAGGCGACGAGAAGCTCAAGAGCGCGACGCGATCGGCGACAGCGGCGGCTTCGCCGATCGTTGATCTCGGCGCGCGCAATGTTCGCGCGGCCGCGTCCGGACTCCAAAGGACCGCGGCGCCGCCGACCGCGCCAGAAATGGATCATGATGACGCCACGGAAACCACACGCGAGGCCGGTAGCGCGGCTTCGGACGCCATGTCGGAAGCGGCGGACAAGATCAAGGACCGGTTTGACGAAGGCCTCGCCTATGCGCGCGAGAACCTCAGCATGCCCGGAAAGGAGGCTTTCACGAAAGCGCAGTCATCGTTGGCCGGCATGTTTGACCGGCAGCCGCTCGTCCTCGGCGCCGTGGGCTTGACAATCGGAGCGGCAATCGCGGGTGCGTTCCGGGCTTCCGATCTCGAGAACGAATGGGTGGGCGAGCTCAGCGACGATGTCAAAGCCGACTTGAACACGCGCGCCGGCGCGGTATCGCAAAGCCTGCGCGAAGCCACCGATACGCTGAGCGCCGAAGTCGGCGACGTCGGCGCCGAAACCATCGATCGGGTGAAGCAGGCTGGCATCGATGCGGCGGATGCGGCACGGAAAAAGGTGAGGTCGCCATAAGCCTGAACCGAACCGGACAAGCTGCAATGTGGCGGACGGTCGGGAAAGAGGCGGCGACCAGTTGGTCGAGCCACAAGGATGCGCGGCAGAGCGCCGACCTTGCACACTACTCGGTGTTCTCCTTGGGTCCTATTATCGTGATGGCGATTGCGAGCGCGGGGCTGTTCTTCGGCTACGACGCCGTCACCTCACAAGTCACCTCCTCCTTGAAGGACATGCTCGGGGACACCGGAGCCAACGCAATCGATGCGATGCTGGCGGGAGCCAGCCGCCCCGCCGAGGGCATTCTGGCGACGGTTCTCGGCGTCGGCGCGCTGTTGTTCGCCGCGATCGAGTTTTACCTGCATGGCAGCGCTGTCGCGGTTCTGCGAATTCTGGATCAGGAAAACCATAAGGAAGGTGACAGGAAGTTCTCGTCGGATTGACACGTTCGACGACCTCGCCTCGCGACCGGCCGGATTAAGTGCCGGTGTGGTTCCTTCGCTCAGGGCGCGCTCTTGGAACGCCGTGCTTGCTCGCCTCTCTGACGCGCAGGCTGCGAGAGCGCTCGCACGTTCGTGCGATTGCTTTGCTCTCGACGATCGAGGCAGCCGCACCGTATGGATCGCCTGCTAGAACGCCTGTCGGAGCGGCGTCGGCCAGACTAAGAGGTCGCGCTTGACATCAGTCAGGCGTCTTCCTCTTCTTTCTCGGCTTCAACGTTGACAACCGACTTGGCGATGCCCGTCAGAGTCTTGTCAGTGTTCTTTTCTTCGGTCAGGGTCTCTTCAAGCAGCTGGACGCTTCATCATAGCCGAGCTCTTCAGCCCATGTGGACAGCGTGCCATAGCGCGAAATCTCATAGTGCTCGACGGCCTGGGCGGCTGCGAGAAGACCCGCATCGAGCGCGGGCATTCCCTTGAAGTCCTTCATGATCTCGGAGCCTTCTTCGGCGATGCCGTTGATGGCCGCGCAGGTTTTGCCGCGCGCGGGCTTGCCGATGATCCTGAATACGCGGTCGAGTCGCTTAACCTGGGCCCTCGTCTCGCGCTCATGCTGCGTGAACGCCGCCTTGAGGTCGGGCGACTGCGCCGCCTTGGCCATCTTCGGGAGGGTTTTGAGGATCTTGTTTTCAGCGAAATAGATGTCCTTTAACGTCTCGTGGAAAAGGTCTTCCAGCTTCTTCGGCTTCCTAGCCATGCGCTGCTCCTCTTAAGTGGCGCACAACAACAATTGGCGGGAAACCCGGTTCCAATTAGGACAATGGCGGACCCTCGGCTGAGCGCGCGTCATGCGTTAGGGAGTCAGGAGCAAGAAGCTCTGGAAGGGGCTTCTCAGCATTCGGCGGCACTGACTGTGGCTGACTTGGTTGTCCGGCTGCACGAACAACGATTTCGAGGTCGGGTTTTTACCCGGGCGCCATTCACAAACGTGAGGCGGAAATTGTGGGTTTCGGAAAAGGGGCGCTTCTCTGGTTCATCGCATACCGCTTCCGATCATCATTATTCCTGCAATGCACCACTGAGGTGCGAATGTCTGGCCTAACTCAGAAGTTCTAGCCGGACCGCGTAGGATAAACATGCGTGACCCGGACGTACGGCATTGTCCGGTCAAGCATTGCAGGCAAGTCCAGAAGAGTTGCGGAAAGCGATAGAAGGAAAGCGATAGAAAAGGTCGGCAATTCAGCTGCCGCTGTTGGTAAGGAATTGTCGGCGTAGCCGAAGGCGCGCGGTATTCCGGCGATCTCAGGAGCGGGGCCCACGCGCTTTTTTTGGGTGCGATGCTTCTCCAGTGCAAGAACTACGTCTTCCGCGCGCTTATCTTCTCGCATCCCAAGATATAGACGAATTGCACATTTCGCGGGAGCCCGTCGATTCGGTGAACGTCGTCATGCCCACCCGGATCGGTTGCCTTGCTGGCGTCCTCAAGTATGGTCGCGACCGCTCCGATAGCCCGGACCACGTCGATATCTTTGCTAAGATCTGTCACGCAACGTCCACTTGCTACCGGGCCCGGCGAGTCGCTGGCTACAACCCTCGAGCACGCAGGAACTAACCGGGTCTCGCTCCGTTGGGGCTCGCTTTCCGGGATTTTGAGACAATGGCGAAGGACGATGAAGTTTGGTACGGGCCGCCCGGTGAGAGCGCGGTTCATATCTGCGTTGATATGCAGTAATGTTCGCTGAAGCCACCGACTGGAAGATGCCCTGGCTCCCGCGCGTCCTCCCGAATATCCTCGCCGCAACAGCTGCTCGTCCCGAGAAAACCTTGTTCACTCGCTTTATTCCTGCCCGCAAGCCGGGCCAGGGCGCGTGTACGTGGCGGCACTACTACGAACGCTGGGGATCGATGACAATCGACATCATCGGGCCAGATGGTGGAATTGGTACCCGACCGCGCGAAGTTCGCTCCCGCGGCCCGCAACTTCGACAAACATGTTTGTTCGCCGTGGACAGGCTGCGATCTTCACCAGCAGCTATGCAGCGATGGCATCGATACGGTCATCATCACTGGCAGAGAGACGGATGTGTGCGTGCTGGCGACCATGCTTGGCGCTATCGAGGGTGTCCAACGGGACCAGCGCATAACGCAACTCCACGCAAAACCAAGAGCCAAGTTTGGCTTGGGTACGTCAAGTCGAGTTGCTACAGCTTGCCGGCCCACCGTCACATAACCAATCCGCAGCGAGGCCCGTTGTGGGGTCCTACGGGGCCTCGCCTTGCACGGTAGGGGTTCTCAGCCTGGAGAGAGCTGAGACTCCAAGTGAAACTGTCTTCGGCAATCCCGTGAAGGGGCAGGAAAAAGCGGCACTTTCGCTCTCCAGAGTTCACATGGGTTATTCCGGAACCGGCGTCGTTTGCATTATCCGAGCAATAGAGCAGGCAATTTTTTATTCCGTATTCTTTCAGCCCTAAAACGACGACCGCTGCCTCCTCTCGGTGGACAGCGGTTCGGGCGATCCGGCCTGGCCCCAGCATGATCCGGATGCTGGGGCCTTTTTGTGAACAGGAACGAAGCGCATGCCGCGGCATTGGCCGCCTGTTCGGTGCCGCACCGCTACCGGCACTGAGACGCCCAGCCTCACACTGGCCCCAGCTTCGCAGTTGGGGCTCTTTCTTGTCGGCCAATAGGTCTTTGCCGACTTTGATGCTGTCTTGGGTACTGTTTTGATTCGCTTGGCGTCGGATCGGCCTCAGCTACCTTCTCGCTGGGGCCGTTTCTTTCCGGGAACAAGCAGTAGCGCGCGAAGTTATCTCTCCACGATGGAGTGGGACTACTTAACGGCTTCGGTGCTCCCCAGTGCGCCGGGGCCGTTCGTTTCTAAGGTGGGACCATGTCGGAAGAAGGCCGCGATTGGACCCTCATTATCGTTTTTCTCAGCATTGCCGGCGCAGTGCTGTTGCTTGACCTCATCTTCTAGCCCTCTGTTGTCCATTCGAGGACTAGCCAATACGTCTTTGCCGGCTTCGTGGACTTATAGTAGGTGCCGCTTACGCGCTTCTGAGCCGGTCATGATCGATCCCGGCCTTCCATTCAGCGGGTGCGCCGCTCGATAAAGGGGCGACCCGCTCGCCAGGTCGCGAACCAGGCGGGGCCCGCTTTAGTTGGAAGCAGTGCGCCTGTGAAGCCGGGCTTCATTAAACCCGCTCGCGCGCCTGCGGAGCAAGGCTCACTTGGGGAACCACCTGCACGAGATCAATACGATGGCTAGCGTATCCAGCTCCATATTAACGGCGGGCGCCGGAAAGCTTTTCTCGACTGGAGGAAGCGCAGAAGTCAAGCCGCTCGTTTCATTGCTCACAAGACGCCGAAACTGCAGCCGATGCTGATGGGCCAAAGGTTTGATCACCATTGTGGATTGCAAGAGTTTAGAGGGCTTCGTCATACAGCTGCTATAAAATCATCATGCGTGAGACGAGCAGCTTTTGGTCACTTGAGCTTGAGAACATGGCCGCGGGCCTGACCCGGACCACAAGCGCGGCTACGCGGAGAAGACCGCCGCAATTTTCGACCGTTAGGTAAAGGATATTGTTGGACCAGGTATTCCGCCGCACCAAGGCGTACTGAATATGCGGTCTGGACCGCGCGGCAAACAAGCTCCCTGAAGGAGACGCTGGGAAAGAGCGATGTTGACCTGCCGATCAAGGAGCTGCCGAAGGAAAGCCTCCGGTGGTCTGACGTCGCTCTCCCTCCCGAATAGGCGCCGCCGTTCTAGGCTTGCCAGATCGTCTTCGCGTCACGTCAGCATGGATCTCACCCTCTTTGGTCAACGGGTTACTTGAACTCGGCCCGGACGGTTCTAATTCAATGTATGGCCGAACCGAAGCTTCGGCTAATTGGAGCATAATAAGAGGCAAGCGCGTAAGCGCTTAAGAAGTTGAGGAAAGGGACATGAGAAAGCTTGCTTTTGCAGTCGTCGCGGCGGCAACGCTCCTCATTGGAACGGTTGCGCCGGCTTCGGCCCATTGGCGTCACCATGGTTGGGGCGGTCCGGGTATTGGCCCCGGGCTTGCTCTCGGGCTGTTCGCTGGAACATTAGCGGCCGCCACCGCACCCCCGGTCTATTATGGACCGGTCTACGGCCCGCCACCCTACTACTACGGCCGCCCGTATCGGGTCGTCCGCTACTATCGGCCGGTTTATCCCTACTGGTACGGCTGGTGACGAGGAGAAGGCGCGGCTCCGGCCGGGCCTTCTGTCAATTCCCGCGATACGTCGCTCGCTGCGCGAGAGGAAACTCTCGCGCGCGAATTCATTTGCTCCCGCAAAAAGCGTGCTTCGCGCGCTCGGGGAGTATGTCGAGGGCGACGTCGGTATCCCGTCGCTGGCGGCGGATTGCGACCTATCGCAGGATACGGTCGCGGTTTGCCCTGGCTCGAGGAGATCGGCGCGATTGACCGCACTTAACGAGAACGGCCGCCGCAATGGCGATGGCCGCGGCAAGCGCACCACGGATCCGATCCAGCTGCCGGTCGATGCCGATATCGCGACGATCGAGGCGCGTGCTGCCGGTCGTGACGTCGACGAAAGCCAAGTAAACTCGATTGGCCCTAGCTGCTAGCAAGGGCTAAATTCCAGTCCCGAAACGATTAGGACTCCGCTAGCCCTCGGCCAACGCTCGCAGCTGTGCGACCACCTAATCTCTGAACCTGAACCGGAAGATCCACATAAATCCCATCGGGGCGATTTCCGGAGATCACAAAACGATCGAAGAAGGCGAGACGGTCGAGTTCGCAGCGGCATTCGAGAGCTATGTCGACCATCAGGTCATGCGGCGACTTTTGCAGCGAGGTAGAAAATGTTTCTGACCTGGTTCAGCGCCGGATATAAACGCGACTGTCGGGACGACGTTGCGGACCTTTTCGCTCGCCAGTTGTCCGACCGGCGTTAGGATGCAAACTCTGGTGAACATCATTGCGGGGAATCCCACGCAAAACACCTTTTAATGAACGCACGAAACCGGCCTTACCGACAGCGCACCTAGCTATTCTGTCGGCGGGAACGGTTTGGAAGCATCAACCACCACTTCCGGCAACGCAAATGATCTGCGCATTTGGATTGATACATCAGCGCAGATTGCCGCGCGATCATCCAATGCGAGCACGTCTTACCGCTGCTTTACCCGCGGATGGTTCGATCCGTTGGAGGGATAAAGCTGATGGGATTTGTAGAGCGAAACAGCGATGGTATCATCGTTGGATGGTTTGTCTGTGAGCAGCTGGCGCCGATGGTGACCGAGCAGATCGCCGACGACGACCCGGCGGTGATTGGATTTCTTAATCCGCCGGCGCCGGTGCCGTCCTCCTGCACCGAACTCGGCTTGAAACGGGCCTTTGACGAGCTCGGCACATGGGCCGCGGCTCAAGGTAGTGATCGCGGCGAATGCGAACGTCCAGGACGAGTCGGATCTCGCGACCGAAATCCGCCGCGCAGATCCTCTGGTCCAGCACATGATCGCGGTCGTCGGCCTCTCCGACGCACAAGTGGACCAGCTGCTATTAGTTCGGGCAAACGCCCTGTCTGACTGGGTCGCAGAACGAAAGCTAAAATGACTAATTTGAAGGTACAAGCTCGATTTACTCTCCGCGTCGATGTGATTGACTACCTAGTTCAGAAGCGCGAAGCTCGCTGTCAGGGCGCTCGCGGGATTGTTTTCAATCATGAAGATGCTTACGGAATACTTGGAACGCGCCGTTGAGTTCGAGAAGTTAGCGGTCACTGAGCAGAATGGAGCGTTCAAGGCAGAGCTGTTAAAGCAAGCCTCGGCATACCGACATCTGGCAGAGATGCGTGCGGCGAAATATGGTTTGCCGAAACCAAGCCCTCCAGAAATCAAGTGAGACTACCTACGCTGGAGCACATTAGAAAGGCTGGAAACGATGAAGCCGCCGACCATGCTGCGCTCGCCATAAAGGCGCTTCGCAAGGCAGCGACCGGACAGCCCGCCGTGCAGCTTGCGCGCCAGCTTTTACGCGGCCTGCCTCGTAACGCCGCTAGACTTCGCCAGCGCCTTCAGGACCCCGGCTCTTGCCCCCGAAGACCCGGGGCATATTCTCGATCAGTTTGGAGCGGTCCCGGCTGGCACCTCGCTGGGGCCGTTTCGCTTCGGGGAACAAGCAGCAGTCCAACGACGTTGAGTAACCACGTGGGACTACTTGCCGGCCTCAGCACTCTCCCCGGGAGCTGGGGTCTTTTTTGTCGCGAGTCGTAAACAGCTTCGCCAAAGTCTCAGCCTGCTCTTTTGTCAGCTTCTCGGCGAACGCGCCGTTCTTTTCTATCTGCGCCGGTCCTTTGAGTTCGCTATCGTAGACCATCCATCCGTTGCCACCCTGCCGAACGAGGAAACGTCCCCGCATCGGGCGTCCAGTAAATTCCATCTGCATCCACCATCTGCGAAATACGAGCGCGTCGATTAGTTCGAAGGATGGAGCGCGCGGCATTGAACTATGTGAATCGTGACGATCAACTTTGGACAAGCACCACTCGGCTTTCGCGGCGAACTGAAAACGGCCCCCACCGGGGGCCGCTAACCCGAACGATACGGGTTTTCCTCTGGCAGTCGGGGGCACCTTGGCTGACCAGAAGCGCCAATTAGACGCTGATCTCCTCGCGATGGTTCCTAGCCTGACGCGTGGCAATTGGACAGGAGCGTACTAAAACTAGCTTCGTCGGATCGCGCGGGAAAAACTAGCAACTTCTGACAGCCGTGTTAGCTTCCACGCCTCGGGTCACGTCCCGATTCATCACGGTGACAGGCCTCAGCACCGGCCTCTAGGCCCCCAAAGCTGAGTCACCCTCGCTGACGTGCTTATCTGCGGGAATGGCGCTGCCGGCGATCCATGTCCAGCTTCGATCGCATAGATTGGTGTTGAATAGGGCTTTTCTCAGCTTCGCTGGAATGTCGTTTGTGGCGCTCATCGTCAGCGTAAGTTGGCTGCTGATCGGCTGAGCGTCCTACCTCTCGTGATGACATGACAACTTGGCCTCAGCGCAGCCCGATTGAGCCAACGACGACGTCGCTATAGAGGATGTTCCATTTCTGCCCGGCTGCGGCTCTGTCGCGCCGACGCGTGAGCTCGGTCACGTCGCATCTCCGGTCGGGCAGCGCCGCCACAGCTGCAGCAGCTCCGCGGCCGGCCGCTTGCCCGCCGTACTGCACTTCACGCAGCGCAGGCGACCGGCGAGATCGCGCACGTTGGTGGTCGGAACGTGGCGCAGCGCGGCTAGGCGCGACCGCGAGCGGTGTCTTGCACCGCGAGCAATTGATTTCGAGCCACGGATAGCCGGCTTGATGGCCTGGTCGATCGACGGCGATGCGTCGACCGGGCCCGCCGTCGGCGCAGATCTTTTTGTTCCAGCTCTGGCAGAGCAGATCGTCGGCCTCGCGGATGAGCGCCTCGCCGGCGGCGCAATCCATTTAAACTTAGCCGTGCCGCACCGCTACCCGACTTCGATAGGTATACGTCTCGGCCAAGGTTCGGAATGTCCCAAGTCTACGAGGTGTTTGAACCCTTGACGGACTGAGCACTCGGAAGCCGCCTGAGGCGTCGGGCTCCTCCTCCGCCTCATCGGGCAGCGGCAGTATGGCTTCCGACGAATTGGCTAGCTGATACGAGGAACAACCTGTTGGTTTCGTAGTTCTTTTGGCGCCGCCGGCCCGAGTGTCGCTGGGCGCCTCATGGCCCAGCTAAGCCAGGCGACACGGCGGCTCGTACCATTTTGCTCCGTGGAGGATTTGGATATGAAAACGACCCGTATTGTCGCTTGGCAGCCGATCAGCCTTACTCGCCTCGGCGGGGTCTCGCAGCTGCATCTTCCGTCTGGCCGCTCGTTAGAACTCAAGAGCGGCGACGGCTTATGAAGGAGGGCAAGTCATGTCAATCAAGTCAGCCCTCACCGCTATCCATTCGGAAGCCGGGTTGTCCCGGTACCTGCACGAGATCCGTAGCTTCCCGCTGCTAGATGCCTCCGAAGAAGTGATGTATGCAAGGCGTCTTCGGGATGCCGGGGATAGCGAAGCTGCCTACCGTCTGGTGACGAGCCATCTACGACTGGCTGCCAAGATCGCGCTGAAATATCGGCGCTATGGATTGCCCATCGCCGACCTCATCTCGGAAGCCAACGTCGGATTGATGCTGGCCGTCAGGCGGTTCGACCCTGAGAAGGGATTTCGCCTGGCGACTTATGCCGCTTGGTGGATCAAGGCGTCCGTACAGGAATTCGTCCTGCGATCATGGTCGCTCGTCAAGCTCGGCACAACCGCGGCGCAAAAAAAGCTGTTCTTTAACCTTCAAAAGTTGAAGAGACGCCTTGGAACGCCGGACGATGGCGAGCTTTCGCCGGAGCAGGTGAAGCAGATCTCTGACCATCTTCAGGTCAAGCAAACCGACGTCGTCGAGATGAACGGGCGGATCCGTGGCGACATGACGCTGAATGTTCAACTCAGTGACGAGGAAGGCGAACAGTGGCAGGACAGGGTCGCAGATTCATCTCCTGATCCTGAAACCCTGCTCGTGGAGGCCGGAGACCGAGAACGGCAGAAGGCCGCACTCTCGGAGGCGCTGTGTGCGCTTTCTCCGCGAGAACGCACCATTGTCGAAGCCCGTTACATGGCAGATGAGCAAAGAACGCTTGACGATCTTGCCAATACCTTCGGTATTTCGCGTGAGCGTATCCGCCAGATCGAGCAGCGTGCGTTGCAGCGTATCAAGTCGACGCTGTGCGCACGCCTTCCGGAGCTTGCGGCTGCTTCAGCGAGCGCATAGTAGAAGCAGAACATAGAAACTGCTGGCCGGCTGCTGATCGATGAATCAGCAGCCGGTGCAGATATCAAGCACGATGGCTCCCGCCGAGAAATCACGGTCCTTGCGGCCGCCGGACTTTGTTCTTGCCCGGGGGCTGGCCGCTTTGATCACTGACAAGCTGCTTAACGGTGGCCTCGGAGCTTCGCACTGCTCGCGACGAATCCGCTTCTTTCGCCTGCAGCGAGATCACCATCCCGATTGGAGCAGCAAGTACCATTAAGCTCCACATCTCTGGTTACCCTCCTTTCGACGATGCTCAATTTGCCGCGCAGAGTTGTTCTGAAGCCGAGACAACGTCTCGGTTTGACGGTTTCAATTCTCAAGGTGCGCTGAGCGTTTCCGGACGCAGGAGAATGCTCTCCGGTTACGAGCCGCGAGCAATATCGACGATCCGGCTTTCGCCGCAAAAATTTTCTTCCAACCTCTTGAAAGTAGAACCCTCGCTCCTAGGTGGATTTTTGCCCGGGGGCCGTTATGGACCCGGTTTTGGACATCGCTGAACCTACCCAAGGAGGATGTGCATGCATTTCCGTCCCTTGCACGATCGCGTGCTCGTGCGACGTCTCGACGCCGAAGAGAAAACCGCCGGCGGTATCATCATTCCAGACACAGCAAAGGAGAAGCCGCAGCAGGGCGAGATTGTCGCCACTGGCCCCGGCGCACGCAACGAACAGGGCCAGCTCATTCAACTCGACGTCAAGCCCGGTGACCGTGTCCTGTTCGGCAAGTGGTCTGGTACCGAGGTCAAGATCGACGGCGAGAAATTCCTGATCATGAAGGAAAGCGACCTTCTGGGTGTTGTCGACAAGACAGCGACCGTCAAGAAGGCAGCTTAGCGCGCTGACAGTCATAGAGGAAAGGAGAGATCAAAATGGCTGCCAAGGACGTGAAGTTCGCAACCGAGGCCCGAGAGCGCATGCTGCGGGGCGTCGACACACTGGCAAACGCGGTGAAGGTCACACTCGGTCCGAAGGGGCGTAACGTCGTGATCGAGAAATCGTTCGGTGCGCCGCGCATCACCAAAGATGGCGTAACCGTCGCCAAAGAGGTCGAACTGGAGGACAAGTTCGAGAACATGGGCGCGCAGATGGTGCGCGAGGTCGCCTCGAAGACCAACGATCTGGCGGGCGACGGCACCACGACCGCGACCGTGCTCGCTCAGGCCATCTTCAAGGAGGGCAGCAAATCCGTCGCCGCCGGCATGAACCCAATGGATCTGAAGCGGGGGATTGACCTGGCTGTCGACGCCGTCGTTTCCGACCTCAAATCACACGCCAGGAAAATCACCTCCAATGACGAGATCGCCCAGGTCGGCACAATCTCCGCCAATGGTGATACCGAGATCGGCCGCTTCCTGGCCGACGCCATGAACAAGGTCGGTAATGAAGGCGTGATCACCGTCGAGGAGGCCAAGAGCCTGCACACCGAGCTCGAAGTGGTCGAGGGCATGCAGTTCGACCGCGGCTACATCTCGCCCTACTTCGTCACGAACCCCGAGAAGATGCGTGTCGAACTCGAGGATCCCTACGTTCTGATTCACGAGAAGAAGCTGTCCGGCTTGCAGACCATGCTGCCGCTGTTGGAGCAGGTCGTTCAGTCCGGTAAGCCGCTCCTGATCATCGCGGAGGACATCGAAGGTGAAGCGCTTGCGACATTGGTCGTCAATAGACTGCGCGGCGGATTGAAGGTCGCGGCCGTCAAGGCACCTGGCTTCGGCGATCGTCGCAAGGCCATGCTGGAGGACATCGCGATCCTGACCGGCGGCAATGTCATCAGCGAGGACCTCGGCATCAAGCTGGAAAACGTCACAGTGAAGATGCTCGGGCGCGCCAAGAAGGTCGTCATTGACAAGGACAACACCACCATTGTTGAGGGCGCGGGCGCCAAGAAGGATATCGAGGCGCGCGCCCAGCAAATCAGGCTCCAGATCGAGGAGACGACCTCCGACTATGATCGCGAAAAGCTGCAAGAGCGCCTCGCCAAGCTTGCCGGAGGCGTCGCAGTGATCCGTGTGGGTGGTGCGACGGAGGTCGAAGTCAAGGAACGCAAAGACCGTGTCGACGACGCGATGCATGCGACTCGAGCGGCGGTGGAGGAGGGGATTCTCCCCGGAGGCGGGGTTGCCCTCCTGCGTGCCCTCGAAGCGCTCGACGGCATCAAGACCGCGAACGCCGACCAGAAGGCCGGCATCGACATCGTTCGTCGCGCCATCCGGATGCCGGCTCGGCAGATCGTGCAGAACGCCGGCGAAGACGGCTCACTGGTTGTCGGCAAGCTTCTGGAGCACCAGAGTTACAACTGGGGCTTCAACGCGGCAACTGGCGAGTACGAGGATCTTGTGAAAGCCGGTGTGATCGATCCCGCCAAGGTCGTGCGCACCGCCTTGCAGGACGCTGCGTCGGTGGCCTCGCTGCTGATCACCACCGAGGCACTCGTGGCCGAAAAGCCGAAGAAGGCTGAATCCGCTTCGGCAGCTCCCGCCATGGACTTCTGAACAACCGAGCCCGGCCGATCAAGGCCGGGCTCCACCGATGAGAGGAGAGAAGACCGCTTCCAAAGATGGAGTGTCCCATGAACAAGCCTAATCGTCGTCGGCTCAGGATGAGGCAGGACACGATCCATTGGTTCATGTTCTCCCTGAGTTTTGTCACCATTGCCTGGATCTGTTTTCGAACGATGGGAGGAGTATAGATGCTGAGTTATCACCATACGTTGTCCGACCGGACGGAGACCAACCGCAATCTGCGGCGAAGCCTGCTTGCTTTAGTAGTAGCCGGCGCAATGTCTCTGGCGGCCTTCGGTGCTTACGGCGTGGAAAGCCCGCGGGGAGCCGAGGCCACACAGGGTACCTTCACTGGACTGCCACTGCCGCCAATCCCGTATCTCGACACGATGCCGTGGCTGAAATGGCAGCCCGCGGCGGCAACGATGAAGATCGACATCTTGCTGCCGCCGACCTCCGCGCCGACCGGCATCTGGCCGCAACCGTCGCCCCATCCCGCGGGACTGGCGGCAACAAGCTGAACCTCAGAGAGCGGCCCGCGAAGGCCGCTCCCTACCTTACGCAATCTCGTCAAGAGCGAGCGGCACTCATGTCCGGGCTGAGTTCGGCGAGGCATTCCGTGCGCGGGAACTCTGATGCAACCTCAAGCAACAGTTGAGCTTGCCGTCCGCGACTTCCTCATCCGAGGTTGTCTGAAGGTGATCGGTCACTACGAGCGCCTGCTCTCAACTGCCAGGAGCGAGCAAGGCGGCAGCTCTATCAAGCCCGGATTGAGCGAGAGCAGCGAGTGATGGATGTCCTACGCCAGGGTGCTTACCCGGATCGCTTGGCCGCGTAGTCGCTGACCCGCCAGGCGAGGTTCGGTCAGAAAAAAGCGCACGGCCTCTTGAATTCACGAGTGTCAGTTCTAATTCGTTTCTCGACCGCGACTGCGGTATGTCGAGCGCCAGGCCGGGCTCGACGAGGCTGGACCGGGGGTGTTCGACGATAATCGAAACTCCGATCCTGCCTTGCTTCGTATCCATATTGCTCTTTGGAGGACTTGGCTATGAGGACACTTGATTTTACGCCACTGTGGCGCACCAGCGTCGGCTTCGATCACTTGGCTGGCCTCATCGACGGCATGTCGCGCCGGCCGAATGAGGATAGCTATCCGCCATACAATATCGAGCGGTCCGGTGAGGATCACTATCGAATCACGCTGGCCGTAGCAGGTTTCGGCGCTAGTGACATCTCCGTGACGGCGGAGCAAAATGCGCTCACGATCGAAGGCAAGACGTCCGACGGGGATGCGCGGCGGTATCTCTACCAAGGTATTCCGGCGCGACCGTTCCGGAGAGTCTTCAGTCTGGCCGAGTACGTCCGGGTCAAGCAGGCATCCTTCCGGGACGGTCTCTTGACCATTGATCTCGTTCGAGAGATTCCGGAGACGATGAAGCCGCGCAAGATCCAGATCGGTGCAACGGCTGCTTCGTCGCAAATTGAGCGGAAGAAGGCAGCTTAGGTAGCTTCGATCCGTGGACCGGCGATGTCATCGGACGTTCCTGACCGATCTCATCTCAACGTGGGTGGCGCATCGACTACGCCGCCACCCAAATCACGAGCACCATCCCCTGGAAAGGAGTGAACAGGGAGGCGAGCCATGACTAACGTAAAAATCGACGGCGGCGATCTGCACCCATTCTTCCACCCCGCCGCTCGCTACATTTCTCCGGCGGAAGTCCTGAATGACATTGAGCTCTCGACGCCTGAGAAGCGAATCATCCTGTCCTCGTGGGCGTCGGATATGTACGCCGTGGAATCCTGTCCCGGCATGCGGGAGGTCCCCGGAATGGGCCACGCTGTGAAGTTGGCCGACATACTGGCAGCGTTGCGGCAACTCGACAGAGACGACGATGATGATCCGCCCAGTGGCGGTGGCGTCCCCATGCGGCTGCGGCGGCCCTGGGCCGCCGCACAGCGGAGGGCGCTGTGATGGTCACGGAAGCCGTTCTAGCGATCGTGCTGCTTGGCCATGCCGCAGCAGCCTGGGCAATTCCGCTCCTAGCATTGGAAGGAACGCGTCTGCCTCAGATTGACGATCCCACAAGCACGCAAGGGTGATCGGAATGTTGGGTCAGCGAACAATATTGGCATGGCTTCTGGTTGTGGCGCTATTCGGGGCTTCACCGGCTATATCCCAAGTGCCGGACCTGAAGACGGGTGGTTCTGTGCCAACATTGGCGCCGGTAGTTCGACAGGTGACACCCGCGGTTGTTAATATTTCCGTGCACGGCCGTGTCCGTGAGGACAATCCGCTTTACCGCGACCCGTTCTTTCGTGAGTTTTTCGACATTCCCAAGCAGGTCGAGAAGGAAATCAATTCGACCGGTTCGGGAGTCATCGTCGATGCCAGGCGCGGCTATGTGTTGACCAACAATCATGTTGTCGAAGGCGCCTCGGTCGTTCGGATCACGACCAAGGACGGCCGGCAGTTAACTGCGAAGGTAATCGGGCGCGATGCGCCAACTGACGTTGCAGTGCTGCAGATCCAAGACCCTGCCGGCCTTCAGGCGCTTCCTTTCGGCGACAGTGATGCGCTTGAGGTCGGAGATTTCGTGCTCGCGATCGGCAATCCCTTTGGACTCGGCCAGACCGTCACGTCCGGCCTGGTCAGTGCGCTGGGTCGCACTGGCTTGAGCAAGGAAGGCTTTGAGGACTTCATCCAGACCGACGCTGCGATCAATCCGGGAAATTCCGGCGGCGCATTGGTGAATCTCCGCGGCGAATTGGTCGGCATCAACTCCGCGATCATTTCGCCGGGCGGAGGGAATGTCGGGATCGGTTTTGCAATTCCCGCGAATATGGCCCGGATCGTTATGGAGCAGATTGTAGATAAGGGACACGTTGAGCGAGGCCGCATTGGCGTTTCACTGCGCGAACTCCAACCGTCGACCAAACAAGGGCGCAACGAAGGCGCGGTGATCGCAGAGGTCGCGGCAGACTCTCCGGCTGCAAGGGCCGGCTTGCGGAAGGACGATATTGTTGTCATGGCAGACGACCGTCGGATCCGCAGCGCGTCGCAACTTCGTAACAAGATCGGCCTGGCGCGTGTCGGTCAAGATGTGAAGCTCACCATCGTGCGGGGCGGTCAAACCAGTTCCGCCGTCGTGAAAGTTGCTCCGCCTGACCAGGCAAGCAGCACATCCACTCGCCTGCTGCATTGATGCAAAAGGTTCAAGACAATCTGGCCGGTCGACTGCCAAATTCATGCTCTGGCAGACGTATTGGCTCAAAAGCCCAGCCCCTCTGCTTTTAGGGCAGCCATCTTACTTGCTCAACTTTGTAACTCTTGTCACCGCCTGGCGTCTGGACGGCTACGACTGACCCTTTGGACCTGCCTATCAACGCCCGTGCGAGCGGGGAACTGAACGAGATCTTGCCTTTTGCCGGGTCGGCTTCCGGCTCGCCAACGATTTGGCAAATTCGCTCCTCGCCCGTATCCTGGTCCGTCAGTGTGACCGTCGCGCCGAATTTGATGGTCTCGCCGGAGAGCTTTGACACTTCGATGATTTCTGCACGTGCAAGCTTGCTTTCTAACTCGGCTATGCGAGCTTCGTTGAGCCTTTGCTCGCCCAACGCAGCCTGATATTCCGAATTCTCAATAAGGTTGGGCTCGTCGGCAATCGCTTGCTGAATGCGCTCGGCAAGATGAGGCCGCTTGATTCTAGTGCGGTCGGCCAGTTCGTCGTTAAGGGCGGCATGACCGGCCGCAGTCATGGGGAGGGTTGGCATCAATTCGGACCGCCTTGTGAGAGCACCGCGAGCGGCCGCGGTCGCCTGCCGGGCCTACCTATCTCGGTACTATGGGCTGGCAACTATGCTGGCCTTTACCTGTTCCAAGGACCGCCCGGTCCAAGGAGCCCGACAAGGGAACGGAACTTGGGTTGTCGCAGGTCTACGGGTTTGCCGTGCGAATATCGACCAGTGCAGTTGTATGAGCCAATTGGGCACTCCTTGCATGGGCGCACGGGAGTACATCCTTGCTGTGGACGACGACGCGAGCGTCCGCGAAACGTCACGGAACATGCTTGACGATCTCGGATACCAGGCGATTGCGGCTGATAATCTGGATGCCGCGCTGTCGACCCTTTCTCATCAAGCAATCGATGTGGCGATTATTGATCTGGCGATGCCCGACGTTTCTGGACTCAACGTCGGACTTGAGCTTCAACGGCAGCAGCCGGGCTTGCCGATCGTGTACTGCAGTGGCTATCCAGATCTCATCGAAAAGCCTAGCAAACACATGAACGACAGTCTGCTCCTCAGCAAGCCGTTTTTCTCCCAGGAACTCTCAGCCAAGCTGGAAGCGATGCTACGCACCAGCCGTCTGCTTGACTCGGACGCAGCGCCAAATCCGCGCGGACTCAATCAATACCGGTCCGCACCATAGCGCGCGCCAGCTCGAGTTCGCTGATAGCCTGGCGCAGCGAACGGCGGGCCGCGCTCTTATCTCCATTCGCACAGGCGACTTTCAGTTCCTCGATGTGTTGAGCCGCGATCTTTGCATGCGCAACAACATCCGCAGCGCCTGCAAAACTGGATTTCCGCTTTGTGTCCATGGTCGGGCACACCCCCGCCCGCTCTTATTGGAAATAGGACGGGAGCGGAGACCGCTCCCATCGATTTGTGTCATTTCGAGTTGATCGCAATACGCTTCACCTTGGATTCTGCTTGCGGCAGCTTTGGCATGGTGACAGTCAGAACTCCGTTCTTGAACGCAGCAGAGATCTTGTCCTGGTCCACGTCTTCGATCGGGATGCGCCGTTCAAACCTGCCGTAGTACCGCTCGCTGAACCTGCGATCCTTGTCTTCCGTCTCAGTCTTCTTCTCTCCCTTGATCGAGAGAACGCCATTGGCGAGCTCGATCTGGACGTCTTTCTCGTCGAGACCTGGCAACTCCGCCGTGACTTTCACGTCCTGGTTACTCTCGTTGACCTCGATGCTCGGCCAATTCATCGACTGCTCGAGAAAGCTGCCGCCAAATGGCGCGACATCGAAGCCGCGGAAGGCGTCATCGAATAGCCGGTTCATCTCCCGGTGCAGGGTTAGAACCGGATTGTAGTTTTCGGAGCGACGGGTGGTCAGATCACGACCGCGGCCCCAGGGGGGCAGATCGGTGATAGCCATGGATTTTCTCCTTCTTTGTTCCAAAATTCGCGACGCGATAAAGCCTCGCCGCAAAATTCAATTGTGAGCAGGCGGTGTTACGCCGCATGCTTGTTCTCATCTTTCTGGTGATCAGCACCTGTGTTGATCGCAATCTGGCGCGGTTTCATCGCCTCGGGAACCTCCCGAACCAGATCGATCTTGAGCATGCCATTCTCGAACCAGGCGCCCTTCACTTGCACGTACTCGGCCAGATTGAAGATCTGTCGGAACGGGCGCGCAGAGATGCCTTGATAGAGATATTGATGGCCGCTTTTGTCGGCCTTGCGACCCTCAACGGTCAGTGTGTTCTGCCCGGCCGTGATGGAGACCGTGTCAGGCGGGAAGCCGGCAAGAGCCAGCGTGATTTGGTAGTGGTCCTCACCGACACGTTCGATGTCGTAGGGCGGGTAATTGTCCGCGCCGGTCCATCGGCCGGAGTCCGCGAGAAGGTCGAACAGACGATCGAATCCAACCGTCGATCGCCACAGGGGAGCGAGATCAAGCGTGGTCATAGCCATATCCTCCTTTTGAGCAACATGGATAAGAGCACCCAGGACGCTTGCCGGGTGCCTGCACGCGCCCCGTAGCAGGCGCCCGATTGTGCCGTGCAATTACTGCGTGGCTACCCATAAAATTAGAAGGGGGGCGTATCGTTTCAAGGCCTTCCAGGCACTTGCGAAAGCGGCAGTGCCGCACCCATGTTTTTGTCGGATCCGGCTGAGGCGAATGTGGAAGGACTTCCTGCCGTCCTGCTGCGTCTCAGCCGGTTCCTCCAAAGGTACTCGCCAACGAAAGTGACCATGGCAGCAGTCCAAAACGACGTGATCGACACGGCGCTTCTGGAATCATTTTTCGGGAGTGACCCGCCGTGCTTCGCCGCGCTCGGCGTCACCATCGGATCTCCTGGCCGGTTTGGTATGTCGCGCGCGCAGCTCCTGGAGATGAAACTCCCACCTTCGGTCGCGGCTGAGCGGAAGACCGCGACAAATAGCCCTGGTGTCGGACAGTCACGAGAGCCGCGCATCGTGAGATCTCGGAACGAAGGCTCCTGCCGGGGGGCATAGCGCTGCGCCGGCGGAGCCATGTCGGTCGAGCCGGCAGAAATCTAAGAGTAATAGGCGATCATCAACCGGTTCTGTCATCGCGCCGTTCGGTTTGACAGCAACTTAAAAGGCTAGCGATCACCGATGCCGGAAAGGCGACAATCAATAATGCGCCAAGCATGATGCCGACGTTCGGCGCAACATCGAGAGCATCGTGCGCGCCGATCGCTAATGCTGCTGCTGCGCCCACGGTATTGAATACTTAAGATGCATCGGACGTCCACTCCGTTCTCCATCACAACGCGTTTCCGTGAGCAACTGTGAGTGGCTGGTCTATGAGCGGCTTGCTTTAGCGATTCTAAAGCTCTCCACGGATCATGCCGATAATCTCCACAGCGTTTCGCCGGGCCCGATCTCGGCAGACCCGCGGCGAATGGAAAGTCGCGCGAGCGGCTTGGGGGACCACCCGCGCTAGTCTGGGTGGAAGCTTGGCCATCTCTGGGGGGCGCGATACATGAGGGCCAAGCCGTATTCCTCCGAGCAACTCGCGTGCCAGACGGGCGCGCGCAGCCTCCTCACGGGGCAAACATAAGCTCATGAAGCGCGGCGCCAGGTCGAAGCCATGAAAAACGTGCGGGCGGCGGGAGATCCGCCCGCACGAGTTGCGCTACGAAGCGGCTTGGGCCTCAGGAGGTCGTGATTGAGCAACCAAGCCGTGCATCACTCAGCAACCGGCGTGCCAGACCGTGAAGAACCGACGAGAGACCAAAAAGTTGTGCTTTTTCACGCCGCGCCAGCCAACTCCTCGGGCGGCTTCCGAACATGAATGTCGGTAACCTGACGCGGTCGTACGAGATCGGAGGGCAGTACCCAATGCTATCGTGCACAACGATCGCATCGGGTCACCGTTCAGCCTTTGCAACTGCTCCTCTTCGATCGGGCAGTTGAGCATTGCGGCCGTTGCGCTGCTATTGATCAGGGTTAGTTTCATGGCTTCCGTCGGGCGGCCACGGCAAACGCGCGAGTTAAATGGCTGAACCTTCGTCCTTGTCGTATTCCTTGAAGATCGACGACCGTCACAGTTCATCTTGGTGCGGCTGAACCTCCGGCCAGCGGGTGCGAGTGGAGGGTTACCCGGACACGGCCTCGCGTCAGTCGCTTCCCACCCACCGGTGTGCTGCTGGTTGCGGATCAATCAGTCTCCTTGTCCGGTGCGTTGCCGCCGGCTGCACTCTTCGCGCCCTTGGTCGATTTCCTGCCCACTTTCCCGCCCGCGGTCCTGAGTTTGGGCAAAGAATCGTCATCATCACTCATGCCGCTCTGTACGCTCCTGTCTTGCATGCCTTTGCGAGCCCTGGCGTCGGTGGCGAGGCTTTGCACAATGACGGAGTATGCGAGGAAAGCGGAAATGCCGCATGCGATTACAGAGGTCTTCGCTAATTTCATCCATGTCTCCTGGATCGAATTGCTTGCGAGGGAGCGATTTTGGCTTAATGCGGCTGCGCCGTTCGCTTCGCGTTGAGGGGTACGAACGGCGCAATACTCACGATGACGCCGAACCAGCTCTGTCATTTGGTTGTGTGACGTCCCGATCCGATGCTTCGCGTCATCAGGATCTGCCGACGGTTTCCAGGCTACGCCCTGACGTGGCGTGAGGTTCAAGCGATTTCTGCAGTTTGACTATCAGTCCGCCGTTCCCGGGGCCGTTTTTTATGTGGTATCAGGCTGCTCTTCCGGGATCGTGCAGGTCTGGGCCTGTCGCTCAAGCGGCTTGACGAAAGCGTCTTTCAGCGCGCTGGCTAATAGGCCTAATTTCTCTGGCAACGTGGATTTTCGTTGGTCTGGGCAATGGCGAGCTGCTCATGCTCGGAATTCGAAACCGTCCAACGGAAGATGGCCATCGAGAGGCAGATGTTTTGCCTGCCCCAGATCGCAATGCTTGCCGGGCTGCCTTCGCTTGCCTCGGCGCGTTTCGTGTTGGCGGCAGGACGCGGACGCGCTTGACTGTGCTTGCTTGCGGTGAGCCGTCCGTTCGAGCCGGCTAGACTTGGCGGAGCCGTCTCAACCATTCTCACGGCCGCCACACGCGAGGGATGATCATTCGTCTCCTTCCTCGTCGAACAAGTTCGGGTAGATCGGTTCGTTGAATGCGGGGTCAAGATGACGAGAACGAGAAGCAAATCCGCCTCTTCGGTGCGCTTCGACCAGGCTGCAGCAATCTCGGCCTAGCCCACTCGTCGCGGTGGCGGATTGCGCGCTCTCGATGTTCGTTCACGGACGATACCGCCCTTTGCAGCAGATCGTTTCTATTTCTTCGCTGAATCGTTCCAACATCTTGTGCAGCTGAACCGAAATTGGCCAATCTTCTCCTTGAAATTGCGCTTCAGCACGCGGACGCACGTGGCCTCTTTGATGGCTTGATCTGGCCGAAGACCGGCTTCGCCTCGATCGTCTGAGCCGCAACGCCGTTGATGCGACTTTCTTCCCCTGGGCTTCGCCCATTCCTCGCGAGACAAGAAAGTCGCCTCAACGCCGTCCTCCGCTGCGCTCCGGCCCGAACGGGTGCGTCGCCGATCGTCCTCGGCCTTTAGATCGCCATCGAGGCCGCGGTGGTCGCGGGCTCGAAACACAACAGGAGAAGTGACATGGCTAACATCGGTTCTTTCAAGAAGCTGGGCAACGATTTCCAGGGCGAGATTGTCACCCTGAGCCTGCAGGCAAAGGGCGTCCGCATCGTCGCCGAGACCAACCGCTCCAACGACAACGCTCCGAGCCACCGAATCTATGTAGGCCGGGCCGAGATCGGCGCAGCCTGGTCGAAGCGCTCCGAAGAGGGCCGCGATTACCTCTCGCTCAAGCTCGACGACCCCTCGTTCAACGCACCGATCTACGCGAACCTGTTCGACGACGAAGGCGGCGAGGGCTACACGCTGCTGTGGTCGCGCCCGCGCAAGAACGGCGAGTGAGCCTCGATCCTTCAGAGCCCCGCTCAGACTATTGGGCGGGGTTCGTTTTTCTGCGCGAGCCAGCGAGAATATCTCGCTGTTGGATAGGTTGCACGGATCGATCTGGGCCGGCTCCTCCGGCGCCGGCGCCCCGCCCAGGTTTTGCGCGCGTCTTAGCGGCCTCAAACACGGGGGCGTTCGTCGCCGCCTGTGCGCGCATAAGCGCGGCCTTCTGCGAGGCGGAGCGAGTCGGCGAAGGCGGGCCTGGCTTTGGGCAAGAACCTTCTCGTCCTCGAATTGCAAAAGCGCAAACAGCCGGCCGCTCGCGCTCGACTGTGAGAAGATGGCGCATCTACACGCCGCGTCATGCGCCTGCCGCGACCCTTGAGAGAAATCTGACTTTTGCGCTCAAGAACGAAGCAATAGAGCTCGCCATCCTGAAGCGGCTTTTCCTCGCCGTGCGGGAGGAGATTGCGGAGCTTGTGAAGCAGACGCCGATCGGGCTCTACACGCGTCGCATCTGGTTTCTCTATAAATGGCTGTTGGGACCCGAACTCAATCTGCCCACGGCGGACAAAATCTCCTATGTCGATGCCGTCGATACCGAACTCCAGTTCGCGAACTCCGGGCAGAATTCGATACGGCATCGCGTCCGCAACAATCTGCCAGGGACGTCAGACTTTTGGCCACTCGTGTTCAAAATGTCTTGTCAAGCGTTGGCTGAGTTATTGCCGCCTCCCTGCGGGACCGGGCTGTCGGCTGGCGCTGAAACCCCGGCTTGCGCCGGGTTTTCACCCTTCGGGCTTCCATCCCTGACGGAAGCTGCGACGCGGCGGATGCCGCCGTCGCGGGTCTTGGTCAAGGGTCTTGGTCAAGGGTCTTGGTCAAGGGTCTTGGTAGAAGGCCTTGGTCGCGCGTCTTGGACGTTGCCGTTGGCGACCGATGATACAGGAGAGGCAGAGGGGAGCGGCCTTGGCCATGACGGGTTGAGGGTCGGAGGAGAGTCTTCCGGCGCCCGTCATGGAGATTGCTCCCATGAATACGCAGATTGTTGATGCCAGCCGCAACGCCAGTTTCGGTTACAGAGTGGATGTGAGCCGCGGCGAGCGCATTGGTCGGGTGTCCTCGGAGTGGTTCTGTCGTCCGGCGGATGAGCGCTATCTGTCGCTCAACGAACTGGCCTGCACGGTGCGCGATCGCGCGGACCGCAGCCGGACGCGCGTGGTCGAAAGCGCGCTCATCCATGTCGAGGCAAACCGTGCCGATCCTGAGCGCCTGGCCTTGATGCTGCCCGGCTTGGACACGCCGCTCGCCCCGACCCACTGGAGCTTCGGCCAGCTTGCAAGCCAGGTTGGCGCTCCGGCCACCTACCTGCGGCAGCTCCCCGCGGCACTCGCAGCAATCAACCTGCAATATGGCCTGACCGACAATCGGGTCGAGCAGATCAAAACGCTCGAGACCGAGGGTAGCCGCATCGAGCTTCGCGCTGTCACCGGTCCCGACTATGGCCGGATCTACGACCACGAGCTGGTTGAGGCCGTACAACGCATCGCTGGCAATGGCACAGGCGATACACGGTGGAAGGTGCCTGGTGCGCTCGACTGGTCAAGTGGCATCTACAATCCCCGCGTCGACATTTCCAAGGACACGACGACCCTCTACGCGTCGGACAGGGACGTTTTCCTGTTTCTGGTCGATGATCTGAATCCCATCGAGGCCGGTCGTCTCCGGGACGGCTCGCCCGACCTCTATTTCCGAGGCTTCTATTGCTGGAACTCGGAAGTTGGCGCGAAGACGCTCGGCATGGCGAGCTTCTATCTTCGTGCGGTTTGTCAGAATCGCAATCTGTGGGGCGTGGAAGATTTCGAGGAGATGACCATCCGCCATTCCAAATACGCAGCCTCCCGCTTTGCTCACGAGGCAGCCCCGGCACTGTTGAACTTCGCCGACTCCTCACCCATGCCCTTTGTCAACGGCATCAAGGCCGCCCGCGAGCGGATCGTGGCACGCAGCGACGAGGATCGCACCGAGTTTCTGCGCCGCCGCGGCTTCTCCAAGGCCGAGACAGGCAAGGTGATTGAGGCGGTGCTGGCGGAGGAAGGCCGCCCGCCTGAAAGCATCTTCGATTTCGTGCAGGGCATCACCGCCGTCGCGCGCGACAGGCCGCATCAGGATGTCCGCCTGGACATGGAGGCCAAGGCCAAGAAGTTGCTCGACCGCGTGGCGTAATTGCGGCCAAGCCGGGGATTCCGTTCTCCGGCTTGGCTTGTCTGCGCTCTTCCGGCTCACCAGTTCGGGGATGGCGCTGCCTCTCGGGGAGACGTTGATGTCCGTCGCGGGCCGGCAATTCCGCGGCGGCTCGGAGACCGTAGCGCCGTCGCCAAAACCGGCGCGGCACCGAAAGATGCACGCCAAGTGTCGCGATACTCGCTTGCAGCTTCGACCCACGTGACCTCGACTTCTGAAACGAGAGGTGAACTGGATCGCATCCGAGCTCGGGCAACTCAGTTTTCCGATAGCGCGGCAGCCGCCAACCACCGCCATTGCGCCAGCAAGAAAGCGAGAGCGAGAGAGGGGCAGGCATGTTCGTGAACGGGTTGGAGGCCGAGAGAGAGGCTCCCGGCCGCCCGTTTCGGAGAAACTGACATGGCAAAGGCCGTTCAGAAGATCAAGCTGTCGTCGTCGCGCGACATTCCCTTCAGCAAACTCATCTTGAGCCAGAATAATGTGCGGCGCCTCAAAGCCGGCATCTCGATCGAGGATCTTGCCGAGGACATCGCCCGGCGCTCCCTGCTGCAAAGTCTCAACGTCCGGCCTGTCCTCGACGACGAAGGCCGGGAAACCGGCATGTTCGAGGTGCCGGCCGGAGGTCGCCGCTATCGCGCACTTGAGCTCCTGGTCAAGCAGAAGCGTCTGGCGAAGACCGCGCCGGTCCCATGCATCGTCAGTGACATGGCTGACGTGATCACCGCGGAAGAAGACTCGCTCGCCGAGAACGTGCACCGCATCGCGCTTCATCCCCTGGACCAGTTTCGCGCATTCCAGACCCTGCGCGAGCAAGGGCGGTCCGAAGAAGATGTCGCGGCCATCTTCTTTGTATCCGTCAACGTGGTGAAGCAGCGGCTGCGGCTTGCGGCGGTGTCCCCGAAGCTGCTCGAGGTTTACGCCGACGACGGCATGTCGCTCGAACAGTTGATGGCGTTCTCGGTTACCGCCGATCACGGCCGGCAGGAACAGGTCTGGGAGACCGTCAACAAGTCGGGTTATGAAGAGCCGTATCAGATCAGGCGCCTCCTGACCGAGCGTGCGGTGCGGGTCTCCGACAGGCGCGCCCGATTTGTCGGCCTCGCCGCTTATGAAGCGGCCGGCGGCGGCGTGCTGCGCGATCTCTTCGAAGAAGATGGCGGCGGCTGGCTCGAGGACGTTGCGCTGCTGGAGCGTCTCGTGGCTGAGAAGTTGCGGGCAGAAGCTGAGGCGATCGCCGCCGAAGGCTGGAAGTGGATAGAGGTGACCGCCGCCAGCTTTCCCTACGGCCATGACCACGGGCTCCGCCGGCTCGAGGCAGATCCGGCGGCTCTCACCGCCGAAGAGCAGGCGCGCTTCGATACTCTCCAGGTTGAATACGACGCGCTTGAGGCAAGATTTGAAGGCGCTGACGAACTGCCCGGTGAGGTGGACGCGCGGCTCGGCGAACTCGAGCAGGCGCTCGAAGCGTTCAACAACCGGCCGGACATCTTCGAGCCGGACCAGATGGCCAGAGCCGGCGTCTTCGTCAGCATCGATTGCGAAGGACGGCTTTCTGTCAATCGGGGTTATGTCCGACCGGAGGACGAGGAGCCTGCGGCCGGTGTCGAAGGCGAGCGAGGCACCGATGTAGCGGTGACTGAAGGGCAGGAGCCCGGTGCTTCGGTCCAGCGCACGGCGATTTCGCTCGCCGGTGCATCGACCGAGCCGGAGGAGCATGATGAGGATGCGGCAAGGCCGTTGCCGGATCGACTCATCACCGAAAGGCGCATCGTACGTTGGCATTACGGGACGCGCTGGCAGAACATCCGGCAATCGCGTTCCAGGCGGTGCTGCACAATTTCGTGCTGACGGCCTTTTACCGGTACGGATCGTCCAACACATGTCTGGAGATCGGACTTCGTACGCCGACCTTTCCCGCTCAAGCCCCCGGGCTCAGGGAAAGCGCATCTGCCAAGGCAGTTGAGGCCCGGCACGAGTCCTGGAAGGCCCGGCTGCCCAAGAGCGAGAACGATCTCTGGGATGCGCTCACGGCCCTTGACGGTGCCGCACAGGCATCCCTGTTCGCTCACTGTGCGTCATTTGCGGTCAACGCCGTCCATGAGCCGGCCAACCGTTACAATCAGGGCCGTGTCTATGCTCACGGCGTCTGCTCTCGGTTCGATCAGGCCGATGTGCTGGCGCGTGCTGTCGGCCTCGACATGGTTCAGTCCGGCTGGCGACCGACTGTTGACAATTATCTCGGCCGCGTCACCAAGCCGCGTATCCTGGAGGCGGTGCGGGAGGCGCGAGGTGAATCGTCCGCGCAATTGATCGATCACCTGAAGAAGTCCGAGATGGCCAGCGAGGCCGAGCGTCTTCTCGAGGGTTCGGGCTGGTTGCCGGAGCTGCTGCGCCCGGTCGACGCCACCGCCTCGCCAGTCGAACAGGAAGGGGAGGCTGGCTCGCTCCCCGAATTCCTCGCCAACGAAGGGCAGGAGGAGGGTGGCGACGAGGCTGAACCACAGCTCGATGCCGCCGAATGACGCCTCATCGCGGGACGGCTCCGGCCGTCCCGTACGCCTTCCTTCGCACGTCTCGTCCCGCGCCCGTCCACGCCGTGTCCGGCAGTGATTTCGTCTTGTCGCCCGGCCGAATGTGGTGGCGCGGCGTGAGGGCGCGCGGCTGCCTCCTGAGAGGCAGAGAGCGGCCGAGACGGGTTTGAGCCGGCACGGTCCAGAGAGAGCGCCAGCCGGCTCGACCCGTTCCCGCTCTCCGAAAGACATCCTGCCATGACCGAATCTCTCACCGGCGGCGCTGCCGCCGCGCCGCTCTCGATGCGTGCCGCTGCAAGTCTAACCTCTGCGGCTCTCCGCGCTGCACAGCAGCTCTTGATTGAGCTCGAACGCGGTCGTCGCATCGATGCCGCTGTCCTGCGTAGCGCCATGGAGGCTGCCTTCGCCGGCTCGGACGCGGCCGGTGCCTGGAATTGGAAGACCGCCTATGACGCCTGCGAGGCGGCGACCGTTCTATTCCTTCGCAAGTTCGGCCCGACCATGCGCGCCAAGGCGGGTTCGACGGCTGCCATGCTGCCGATGCTCGCAAGGATCGCAAGCTGTCTGCCGACCCATACGCGGCGTTCCGAGGATGGCCAGGCACTTCAACAATTCTCGACGCCGATTCCGCTCGGCCTTGTTGCATCTGTGGCGGCGGGCGTTACGCCTGCCGATCGCGTTCTCGAGCCCTCGGCAGGGACAGGCTTGCTTGCGATCTTTGCCGAGCTTTCGGGCGGCGCCCTGGTGTTGAACGAGTTGGCCGAGCCGCGCGCGACATTGCTCGATCAGCTGTTCACCAACGTTAAGGTCACCCGCTTTGACGCCGCCCAGATCGATGATCACCTTGAGGCGAGGGTTGCCCCGAGCGTCGTCTTGATGAACCCGCCGTTCTCGGCTGTGGCGAATGTCGAACGACCGATGCCGGACGCAGCTCTCCGGCACATCACCTCAGCCTTGGCGCGCCTTTGCGACGGCGGCCGTCTTGTCGTCATCGTCGGCAAGAGCCTTGCGCCGGATAATCCGGCATGGACGGAAGCCTTTGTTCGTCTCCAGGAACGCGGGCGGGTTGCGTTTTCTGCCGCCATTGACGGCGCCGTCTACGCCAAGCACGGGACACAAACGGACACAAGGCTGCTTGTGATCGACAAGCTGCCTGCGCCTGATCCGAAAATCTTTCCCGCTTCACCGGGCATGGCGAGCGATGTCGCCACCTTATTTGGCTGGGTGGCCCGGCATGTGCCGTCGAGGCTACCCGTCGTCACTACGCCGGTTGGGCGCGACCTTATTCGTTGTGGTCCAGCGAAGGCGAGATCGACCGCCGCCGCTGTACCGTGTCTACCGTCCACGTCGGGACGTGTGGCGCCAAGAGGCGTAGAGCTCAACTACGAGACAGTCGATTGGTCTCCGCCGGAAAGCGCCCGACTGACCGATGCGCTTTATGAGGAGTACGAATTGCAGTCGATCCGGATTTCCGGATCGCATCCACATCCGACCAAACTCGTGCAGTCCGCGGCAATGGCATCCGTCGCGCCACCGAAGCCGACCTACCGTCCGCATCTGCCGCCACGTGTGGTGACAGATGGACTTCTGTCGGACGCTCAGCTCGAGAGCGTCATTTATGCCGGCGGAGCACATTCCGAATTCCTGGCAGGCTCCTGGACCGTCGATCCGACCTTTGATGTTGTGGCCGCCGCGTGCGAGGACGCTCAGAATGCCATCCGCTTTCGCCGTGGCTGGTTCTTGGGCGATGGCACCGGCGCGGGCAAGGGACGTCAGGTCGGTGGAATCCTGCTCGACAATTGGCTCAAGGGCCGCCGCCGTGCGGTCTGGATCAGCAAATCCGACAAGCTGATCGAAGATGCCCAGCGCGACTGGTCGGCGCTCGGCATGGAGCGCCTGCTGGTGACGCCGCTGTCCCGGTTTCGCCAGGGGACGGCGATCCGGCTTTCGGAAGGCATCCTATTTACAACCTATGCCACGCTACGCACCGACGAGCGCGGCGAGAAGCTTTCGCGTGTCAGCCAGATCGTTGAATGGTTGGGCTCCGACTTCGAAGGAGTGATCATCTTCGACGAGAGCCACGCCATGCAGAATGCGGTCGGGGGCAAGGGCGAGCGCGGCGACCGGGCGGCCTCTCAGCAGGGGCGCGCGGGCCTGAGGCTCCAGCACGCCTTGCCGAATGCTCGGGTGGTCTATGTGTCGGCGACGGGCGCCACCACAGTGCACAACCTCGCTTATGCGCAACGCCTCGGGCTCTGGGGCGGCGCGGACTTCCCGTTCGCCACGCGCGCCGAGTTCGTCGAGGCGATCGAGGAGGGTGGGGTGGCGGCCATGGAGGTCCTGGCTCGTGACCTAAAGGCGCTCGGTCTCTATGCCGCCCGCTCGCTGTCTTATGAGGGCGTCGAGTACGAGCTCGTCGAGCACCAGCTTACGTCCGAGCAGGTTCGCATCTACGACGCCTATGCTGACGCGTTCAGCATCATCCATAACAATCTCGACGCCGCGATGCGGGCCGCCAACATCACCGGCGAAACCGGAACGCTGAACGGACAGGCCAGATCGGCGGCGCGATCCGCCTTCGAAAGCGCCAAGCAGCGCTTCTTCGGGCATCTGTTGACCTCGATGAAGACGCCTTCGCTGATCCGATCGATCGAGCGTGATCTCGACGCCGGCCATGCCGCGGTGATTCAGATCGTCTCAACGGGCGAGGCGCTGATGGAGCGTCGGCTGGCCGAAATTCCGACCGAAGACTGGGGCGACGTCCAGGTCGACATTACGCCCCGCGAGTATGTCCTCGACTATCTCGCTTTTTCCTTCCCGGTGCAGCTCTACGAGCCCTTCACTGATTCAGAGGGTAATCCTTGCTCGCGGCCTGTCTATCGCGACGGCCAACCGGTCGAGAGCCGGGAGGCTGTCTTGCGCCGCGATCGCTTGATCGAAAAGCTCGCCTCGCTGCCGCCTGTTCCTGGGGCGTTGGACCAGGTCATCCAGCGTTTCGGCACCGACATGGTCGCCGAAGTGACCGGCCGTTCGCGCCGCATCGTTCGCAAGCATGGCCGATTGGTGGTCGAGAGCCGAGCGGGCTCGGCGAACCTCGCGGAAACCTCGGCCTTCATGGATGACGTCAAGCGCGTCCTCGTGTTCTCCGACGCGGGCGGCACGGGACGGAGCTACCATGCCGAACTGTCGGCCCGAAATCGCCGGTTGCGGGTCCATTACCTGCTCGAGCCCGGCTGGAAGGCCGATGCCGCGATCCAGGGGCTTGGCCGGACCAACCGGACCAATCAGGCGCAGCCGCCGCTGTTTCGTCCCATCGCGACGGATGTGAAGGCCGAAAAACGCTTTCTCAGCACCATTGCGCGGCGGCTCGACACGCTGGGCGCGATCACACGCGGTCAGCGCCAGACTGGAGGGCAGGGCCTGTTTCGGCCGGAGGACAATCTCGAAAGCCGGTACGGGCGTGATGCCTTGCGTCAACTCTACACATTGCTCGTTCGCGGCAGGATCGACGGCTGCTCGCTCGAGAGGTTCGAGGATGCGACCGGCCTGCAACTGACCGATGCCAATGGGCTGAGGGATGAGCTGCCGCCGATCACGACCTTCCTCAATCGTTTGCTGGCGCTCACCATCGACTTACAGAACGTCCTGTTCACCGTCTTCGAACAGCTCTTGATGGCTCGGATCGAGGGCGCGGTTGCTTCCGGCACCTATGACATTGGGCTGGAAACGCTCCGCGCCGAGAGCTTTGTCGTCTGCGACCGGCGGACGGTCTACACCCATCCGGGCACGGGGGCGCAGACCCGCCTGCTTACGCTGACCCAGCGCTGGCGCAATCATCCCTTAAGTCTCGATGAGGCTCTGGCTCGGCTTTCCGATCATCGCGCGATTCCGTTGTTCAATGAACGCTCGGCCCGTGCGGCCGTGCAGCTCCCGGCGCCAAGTTTCATGCTCGACGACGGCGAGATCGAGCGGCGCATCCGCTTGATACGGCCGATGGAGCAGCACAGCGTCTCCCTCAACATGATGGCGGAAAGCCATTGGGCCGAATCGGATCGCGAACGCTTTGCCGCCGCCTGGCTGGCGGAACTCGCAGAGCTACCCGAGTTCTCGGAGAGTACGATCCACGTCGTGGCCGGCTTGCTGTTACCCATCTGGAAGCGGCTGCCGAACGAATCAAGCCGAGTTTATCGGCTCCAGACCGACGCGGGCGAACGCATCATCGGCCGCAAGGTCTCCGCCGCCTGGGTCGCGAACGTCCTTGCCGCGGATGCGCCCACGTTGACGCCGGACGCTGCCTTTGCCGCGCTGATGGAGGGACAGATCGTCCTCGATCTTGCCGAAGACCTCCAGCTTCGCCGTGTCCGATTGATGGGCGCAACCCGCATCGAACTGTCGGGACTCAACGACACGATGCGCGATCGCCTGCGGGCTTATGGTCTGTTCGGGGAGATCATCTCCTGGAAGCTCCGCATGTTCGTGCCCACGGACGCAAGCGGTGTGGAGGTCCTGGCGAAGGTGCTCGACAGCTATCCGGTCGCGCGCGTCGGTGGACGGGAGGCCGCGTGATGCCCCGCGACGCCTCCGAATTGGCACGCCGCCTCGCGCGCGAGGCCGAGGCGGTATGCAGGCACTATCTCTCCAATGGTAAGCGGGCCGGACGGTACTGGGTGGTCGGCGACGTCCGCAACACGCCGGGCCGTTCGTTGTTCGTACGGCTCCAGGAATCGCCGAAGGGACCCGCCGGCAAATGGACCGATGCCGCGACCGGAGAACATGGTGACCTCCTCGACGTCATCCGCGAAAGTCTGGCCTTGCGAGACTTTCGCGAGGTGGCCGAGGAGGCGAGACGCTTTCTGAAGCTACCTCGTTCCGAGCGGCAACCTACCCCGGAACGGGTGGGTCCAGCCGTGCTGGCCGGATCGCAGCAAGCCGCCCGTCGCCTTTTTGCCATGTCCAGCCCAATCGACGGGACTGTGGTCGAAGCTTATTTGCAACGTCGCGGAATAGCCCGCATCCACCATGGTGGCAGCTTGCGCTTCCACCCACGTTGCTACTATCGACCGGACGATCATTTGCCGACCGAAACATGGCCAGCGATGATCGCCTGCGTCACGAACCTCGCCGGGCGGATCTCCGGCGTGCATCGCACCTGGCTCGATCCTGACGGATTTGATCGCGTCCGGCTCGGCAAGGCCCCTGTCGACACGCCACGACGGGCCATGGGTGACCTGCTCGGCAATGCCGTTCGTTTCGGCCTGGCGGACGACGTGCTCGCTGCCGGCGAGGGTATCGAGACCATGCTGTCGCTGCGTTACCTCCTGCCGAGCCTGCCGATGACAGCGGCGCTGTCGGCCAATCACCTCTCGGCCATGTTGCTGCCGTCTGGGCTACGTCGGCTCTATATCGCCCGCGACGCCGATGCCGCCGGAGATGCCGTACAAGCTAACCTTACCCAGCGCGCGGAAGATGCCGGCGTTGAAGCGATCGCGTTGTCGCCTCGGCTGGGCGACTTCAATGAAGATCTGCACATCTTAGGCCCTGAAGCGCTCCGAGCAGCGTTGCGGCTTCAACTCGTACCAGAAGATGTCGTTCGCTTCTTGCATTCGCTCCCGCCGGCCGCGGAAAAAGCCGACATCGTTCGATCGATCGCGATGGATCGGTGGTAGATTGGGCCAATGCCGGAAGGGCACGCGACCACGGCCTTCTAGAGGGCGATCGGACGCCAAGCGGTTCGGGCCGGCAATGGCTGCGTCCGGCTATTTTCCGCCGCGCGCAGGCGATGAGAAGGCACGCCAGCGATCCGACCGGCGCGCTTTGCATCGCGAAGCAAAATAGCCGGCCTTCGCCATCCTCCGCTGCCGCTTCGGCCCTCCGCTTCCGCCTGCGCCCTAGCGGGCTTCGGCGGACAAGCCGCTCCGGGTTCTGGCCCGTTCCGCCCGCCGTCTGAGTGATCGCCACGAAGGCCGCGATGGGCGCGGCCAATCCGGCAAAGGACCTCTTCCCATGACCGACCACGACGACATCGAACCGGCGCAGGCGGCGTCTCCAACCGACCACGTCCTGAGCGAATTGCAGCTCTTCGGCTATCGTCCCTTCGACGACCAGCCAGATCCAAGACCCCTTCCCGAGGCGAAAACGATCGCCGGTGCCATCGTCGATATGTTCGACGCCCTGGTCGCCACGCTGAGCGATACGCGGCTAGAGCCGGACCTCGACGAACTCCTTTGGTCGACGGTCAACCTGTTCCATCGTGCCGTCGACCGCATTGAACGTCAGCTCGACGACAATGAACAAGCTCAGCACAAGAGCCAACGGGAGCAGAACGGGTCGGAGGTGCGATCGGTCGAGCTTGAGCGCCTGATGGCCGAGGGCATCACGCTGATCGAGCGCCGAAATTGCTTGGAAATCTTTCGCGATCAGGCGATCGAACGATTTGAGGTCCACACCGGCTCGTCGTGGCGTCCTCGGTCGGGCTCGCTGGTCAACCACCGCACGCTCACCGCAGCGATGATCGACTCCCGCGACTTTATCGCCGCCAAGCGTCGTACCGAGAGCGAGGACATGTTGCCGCCGGGAGTGAAGATCGCACTCACCGGCGGGCTGGACTTCAACGACCACCGCCTCATCTGGGATCGCCTCGACAAGGTTCGCGCCAAGCATCCCGACATGGTCCTGCTCCATGGCGGCTCGCCCAAAGGCGCCGAATTGATCGCCTCCAAATGGGCGACCACCCGCAAGGTACCCCAGATCGTCTTCAAGCCCGACTGGACAAAGCATGCCAAGGCGGCTCCCTTCAAGCGCAATGACGCCATGCTCGAACTGCTGCCGATCGGCGTCATGCACTTTCCGGGTACAGGGATCCAGGACAACCTCGCCGACAAGGCGAGGCGTTTCGGCATCCCCGTTTGGAGATTCGGCGGCGCGTGAGCGCCGTCGTCTCGCCTCCAAACCATCAAAGCGGAGTTGTACGCGCCGCAACTCCGCCTCGTTCAGACCTTATATCCGAAGTCGCGCCGTGGTGGTGGTGGAAGGCGCGACTTGCAAATCCATGCAATTGGAGCCGCCACCATGCCCGCCCTTGGGCTTGTTCTCAACGCACTCGGCATCGGTTTGTTCTGCTGGGCGGTTTTCGCGCTGGCAGTGTATGCCTTGCCGTTTTTCGTCGCACTTAATTTCGGGATGATAGCGTTCCATGGTGGCGCCAGCGTCATCGGCGCGCTGCTCGTCGCAATTGCCGCTGGCGTGCTGACATTTGCCGTCGGTGAGATCACCTTCGCTGGTAGCCGATCCGTGGCCCGGCGCGTCATGATCGCGACCATATTCGCTGTCCCAGCTGCCATCGCCGGCTACAATGTGGTTCTCGCGCTGTCGCAGATCGCAGTGCCGTCGCTGGCCTGGCGTGAGGCCTTCGCTTACCTCGGCGCGCTTTGCGTAGGCGGCACGACGTGGACGCGCTTGACTGTGCTTGCTCGCGGTGACCCTTCACTTCGAGCCGGCTAGAGCATGATGTATTTACACGGAAGCATAGCCTGGGTTTTTGAAGTAGTTGGTGCACTCCTCCTGGGAGAAGATCGAGGAGTTCACCAACCTTCCGCCAGGTTGCCTCCACGTCACGAGGCTCTGCGGCTCGCACGAGATGTTTGAGTTTGGCGAAGACGTGCTCGATCGGGTTGCGGTCAGGGCTGTAGGGCGGCAAGAAGATACGGTGGTCTGGCGCGTACGAGGGGCTCTGTAGCGCCTCTGCGATCGACCGAACCATCTCGCCCGCGTCAGCGCGAGCCAAGGCGCGTTCACGGATGTCTTTCGAATAGGGGCGCATCATCCGTGCTGGCCTCCGCACTCCAGCATGGAGCTTGAATCAGAAATCGCCCGCTCCGGGAACCCCGATTCCAGTCAAAAACAACATGCTCTCTAAGTCCAAACGGCACTCCAGAGACGATCACAGCCAAGTCGGAATTCTAAGCGCGTCAGCTTGTCGACAGCTGATCCCAATAAAGGGAGAACCAGAGAGTGAACCTGCTTAGGATTGCGAACCGACTCAAACGGAGGGGATATGGACCCATTTAACAGCATCAACCCGTTCGACCGGGATTTCGCTGCTTACAACGCTGCGGTGACACAACCGCAACAGCAGCAAGCGGAGTTTGAGCCGTACCTGGATGAAGTGCCGCAGCTTGATACCACTGCCGTCGCAGGGGTTCCTGTTTCTCCAGATCGCTACTATCCTCATCTGCCTGGCGAAGACCGTAGACTCACCGAGGCGTTGGAACTTGGGGCCGGCGGTCCTCATCCCGAAGACGCAGTCACCAGAAGCGTCGGGCACGTCGCTGCGCAGCACAGCGCGCGGGGAGCTTCGAGTTGGCCGAGCGGGCTGACTGCGGAAGGTCACGATCAGGATTCGCCGCGAGGGATGATCGGCGAAGCCGTCCTAGCATCGTCTCTCAAGCCAACCGCGCACGATCACCAAACACCGGATCCCGGACTAGCCGTTCGTCACTTCAATTGGAGCGACGGATACCAGCCGGCTCCGAACGAGCTGACCGGGAGCGCCCCCCCTTCAAGTCACGCGGCCCTCATGGGTGAGGATTACAGCGGGCACCTGAGGCCTGCGAAGAGGCAGAGGACGCTAAGCCATGCGGAACTGGATGCCATTGAGCGCCAGCTGAGCGAGCCGGGCACTTCAATGGCTCGTGTGCTGATGGAAAGCGCCGGAGCACCGTCGCCTCTCGGGCCAGCGGTCGGCTCGCCATTGGTCCTTCCTGAGGAAGGTTACGATCAGGATCAGCTGTGGGCGATGGTGGAAGACGCCGGCCCATCATCGTCTCTCGAGCCAACCGCGCGCCATCAGCAGACCCCGAATTTAGGAGCGGTCGTTCGTCGCTTCAACTTCCGGCACGGCGACCAGCACGCGTCGGCGGCGCTTGACGGTAGCAGCATCCCGCCGAGCCAGGACAGCCGACCCAACAGCTTTATCGTTCACAATGACCGCTACACGGCGCTATTCGTGCCCGCGGCGGCGATGAGGCGAAGCACCCCACTCAATGCGCCAGGCGCTGCCATTCCTCTCGGATCTCGACCGGAACACGTTCCGCAGCCCAGCGCGCAGCCTGCGAATCGAGCCTCACTAGCGCTGCTTGGACGTTCGATGGAGCATGCCGCTCCGGCGTCCTCCAGGGCTGAGAGGACGCCCCCCGCGGCCCGCGAGATTTATGCTGCATCATTCGCCGTTCCCGAGAATTTTTCGCACGGCACCCAACCCGCGCCGGACACGATGCTCTCGAAGCTCGGCCGCTGGGGCCTCTTGCCGGACGAGACGCAGCCGGTAAAAGAATACGACCTTCGAGGCGAGCGTTACACCGCCCGCTTGGGGCCTGGAGGCCCCAATGACGTTTGGCTCATTCATCACCCGGGAATGTAGATGCCGAGCGACAATCGCACGCTAGGAGCCCGTCCACACAGCTCCGGTATTGGACTTGTTAATGGACCATAGCTTGCTCCAGCGACTCTTGCGAGCTTGGCGCGGCTCCGGGCGGTGCAGGTGAGCGCTACCGGCCCGATTAACTTGCGCGCGTCGTCGCCATGCGGCTCCTCGTTGAGCCGCACGGCCACCGCCCTTTGATCGTTCCGAAGAGCCGGCGGCCAAAGCTGCGAAGAACACCTACGGTGTTATTGCCGTTGCGTTTTACAGCACTGCCATTAATCGGGGCTCCTCAAGCCCCGAGACAGGGGAAGCATCCTGGGAGTAAAGAGGCTGCTTCCGGCGCCCCATTGAACACGCGTCGGCTGAGCTTAGAGAGCATGTTGTTTTTGACTGGAATCGGCGGCGGGGCGCGTCGCGGCTGGCGAGAGGCGGCGTACGAAGCCGCGGCGCCTTTCGAGCCGATCTCCCGGTTCGATCCCAATGCTCAGCAAATTGTCCGAGCATGGCGACGCTTGCTGAGACATCGCCGCGGTTTGATGGCGCCGTCGTAACGGGCGCATAAACTCGCTCGCTCGGCCAGATCCTCCTGTCATTTGTAATCGTGGCGTTTCCGACGCAGATTTAAAGTCACATATTGCCCTTACGTCGAAATCGCCATCAAGCGTCAAATTCGGCGTTGCATATGACCAGCCGTTAAGCAAACGGCCATCATCGCAAGGCTTCGATCACCAGCGGTGCCAACGGTTGAGCGAACGGGTCGCCCCGACGGCAATACTCGTCAGCTGATCGACAGGTAGGCCTGCAAAGGACGGAACGCTCCCACGTTAGGGGTCCTGCACTCGATCTATTGGCCGCTGTGGGATTCGCGTGACGCTGTACCACCTCGACCAGGAGTGGGCGCTGCAGCGCACGTGGCACTCGCCCGAATAATTATTGCGTTGGCGCGCAGCGACCTCCTTCGGAGCCTGACGAAGTGGCAGGCGTACTCTTTAGTTTCTAAAGGCGGAGAAAGTTGATGGATACAGGACAGACACAGCGGAGCACACGTTCAGATCCGGACACTTTTGAAGAAGAGGAGCAGGAAAGCTACCTCGCCGGCTTCAACCGTGCCGTGGCAAATTTGTTCGAAGTCTTGACGGGGTATCGGACCCCCGCCTCCGTGCGCGCGGGGATCCTGGACAACTGGGTTGCCGAAGAGGGGCAGGGCGATGCCGAGAACCGACGACAGGGGCGCATGCGAATTAGGGCTTCGGACAACACGAGCTCGCATTCGCTAGATTTGTCGTCTCTGTCCCTGACCGCCTTGCCCACTGCCCTGCCGCCAAGGTTGCAGGAACTGTACGCCAGGCACAACGAGCTAAGCAGCCTGCCCGCTATGCTCCCACCCGGTCTCCAGCATCTTCTCATTAGCCATAACCGGTTGACGGGTTTGCCGGACGCTCTTCCGGCAACCCTCTCCTGGCTAGAGGTGGCCGATAACAGCTTGACCAGTCTGCCCGCCAACCTTCCGGCTGGGCTCGAGATGCTGAATGCAAACGACAACCGACTCAGTAGCCTGCCCGACGCTCTCCCGAGCCGTCTCACCTCGCTCGCGGTTAGTGGAAATCAGCTGACCGAGCTCCCCGAATCTCTCCCATGGGGTCTCATTGAACTCGATGTCAGCCGCAATCAATTGGCGAACCTGCCGGCGACCCTTCCCAGCACGCTTCAATCGCTCAATCTTAGCGGTAACCAGCTGACCAGCCTGCCTGAGGGTCTCGTCGAGAGTGCACCGCATCTTGGTCTCAATTACCCGCATTTGGAGACCCTCGAGTTGGAGGATAACCCACTGCCGGACGATGTCCTCGCTAATCTGGCGGCGGTCGGAACGCCACCGCAGCTTGCTCAGCAGTCTTTGTATGAGGCTGCCGCGCACTGGCTCGCCGAGGACCCGGCGACGCTGGCCGAATGGCAGCACTTTGCGGATGAGGCAGGCGCCCAGGACTACGCACGGTTCCTGGGGAGGCTGCGAGGGAACGTGAACTACGGCAATGACGAGTTTCGGCAGGCAGTGGCTGATGATCTGCGGCAGGCGGCGGCCAATCCGAGATTGCGCGAGCAGTTTTTTGCACAGGCTTCCGAGGCCAACGAGACTTGCGACGATCGTGTTACCTTGCACTGGAACGGCATGCAGACTGCGCGCCTCAACGCTGACGTCGAGGAGGGAGTATATGACGATCGGCTTGGCGAACTGATTCAGCGCGGCCGTATTGCGTTCCGCTTGGAGGCGCTGGACGAGATCGCGCGCGATAGGGTCAACCTGCTCGCCGGCGACCATCCGAATGTGGACGACGTCGAAGTCTACCTGGCCTACCAACATCTGCTGCGCGAGCCGCTGGAGCTCAGTCACGTCGCGCCCGACATGAGCTTCCTGGCGGTCTCTGACGTAAGCCAGGACGATGCGGCGCGGGCGCTAGACCTGGTCCGGGAGCAGGAAGCGGACCAGCTCAACGACTACATGGCAGCCCGCTGGCAACCCTGGGAGACGGTGCTGAGGCGCATCGCTCCGGACCGATATGAAGCGATGCAAGACCGGTTGATCGAAGCCATGGGCGAGGAGTTTGAGAGCCGGCTCGATCAGCGATTGGCCGAGCATGGTCTGCTAGGCGATGCGGATGCCGAGCGCGTGCTCGGCGCCCAGGTTCGAAACGAGGTCGCCGGCGAGATCAAACGCGAGGTCATGCACAATGTGCTCGCAGAACGTGGCCTTGAACTGTGAGACTTGCGAAACCGCCGCAACATCTTGCGTTCCCTCCGCCAGCGATCGCGCTGCTCACTTCCTTTTCGCATTGTCTTCCGATGCCGGCTCCGGCTCGTTGTCGCGGAGCCAGATCTTGGGGATCGCCAGGCCGATGACGAAAATCGCTGTTCTCGACGGCCGCCGCCGGAGATATCGCCGCTGCCGAATTTCCAGCTGGGGGCAACACGGTCCTGTCTGTCTCAACGCCGCGCTGGCCTTCACGAGTGAGCTGCGCAAGTTGCCAGACGACACCGTCAAGCTCCTTGGCGAGATCCTTCCTGTAGGCCGACGCATATTAGACGGTCCGGTCAACGTTCCAATGCTCCCGTTCCGGCTCAACTAGCTTGAAGTGGTCCGATGCAAAACTGCTTCGGGCCATACCGGCGCCTCGGAACTCGTTGCCGATTTGCTTGATCGTCATCCGGCTGCGGTCTTGGACCCAGACCTTGATCGACTCAAGCTGTTCCTTCGCCCGCCGGATGTCGAGGAATTCTTTCTGGTTGAATTCGACGCTGATCTGCTTCTTGGTCGAGACGCCGGATAGCTATGCGATGTCGCGATATGCGATCTGCTCGCAGACATTTCGAGGCTGATTGTGCATCTCGTCGCAAGCTTCTGCGGTCCGAGCGCGAGAACCAATACGTCTTCCGTGAGGGTATCGAAAATGACCCCGTCATCTTCGGCATCCCCATAATCACTGCTGCTCCGCGATTGTGGCCGTCGATGCGCGGCGAACCTAGCTCGCGCTCCAGACGATCACGGAGCTTTTCAGATGTCCGACCTGAACACGGATAAACCGCCGCGGTACCTTCGCACGTCCGAAGCCGCGCGCTTTCTGAGTTTGTCCGGCCGCACGTTGGAAAAACATCGAACGTACGGAACCGGTCCCGAATACCACAAGATCGGCGGGCGTGTGGTCTACTCAGTAGCCGACCTGACAGCCTGGGCCAAACTGGGCAGAAAGAAATCGACCTCCGATCCCGGTGCCGGCACCGTACTGCCCGCAAAGCGGCATGCGCCAATTCCCTATGCGGGTAAAGAGCGGCGCTAAGCCATGCCCGTCAGCAAATCCCCAGCGCACTACGGCCGCTCCGAGCGTGAGCCGCGCGACCTGTTTCGCACGCTTCCTGGCGATCTTGCGCCGCGCCGGATGGCCAGTTCTGCTCTCCTTCGGACGCGCTTCACCCAGCCGAAAGCATACGATCCTCGGTTCGAGATTCAAGGAGCGGCGGCATGAGCGATCTCACCGAAGTGGAAGTGCTGTGGCTCGAAAAGCGTATTGAAAACCGCGTTCGTTTCGGTCGCATTGTCAAGGAACGGAAGCTTGATCGCCACCGGCGCATCCTGTCATTCGCAGCCGGCGGCATCTTTGCCTTCGTCCGTTGGACTTCCAACGACTTTGGCACGGTCATTTCGCGGATCGACATCTTGCGCGCGGTCGCAGCAGGACAGCGCTGCTCGACAGTGCCCTATGTAAAGCCCGGCGGAGAGATTTTGCTGCGGCTCTCCGGCTGGCCTAAAGTCGAACGGGCGCTGCAGATGATCGACGCGATCGATGCGCTGAGCATCGATCCGGCTGATGTAGCGCCCGATCATTGGCATCACGTTCACAATCGCCTGTCCGTCAACGAAAACCCGCGTCCCTACACGAAGGGCCGCCACCAGGCTTGGCTACATCGTCAAAGGGTGATGCGATGACGGACCGTCTATGGACGCTGACCACGACGTTTGCCGTAGCTTCCGCTGTCGTCGCGACGATCGCCCTGGAGCCGCTGCCGATCTACATTTGGAATGCATCGGCAAGCGTGCCGATCGGTCTCTATGGCTTGCGACCAGCGAAGCGCTTCTTTGTCACGGAGCTGGTCGCCGTTCAGCCGCCGGAACCGCTTGCGACCTTTCTCGACTTCAACGGCTATCTGCCGCTCGGCGTCCCTATGCTTAAGCGAGTCTTGGCTCTGCCCGGGCAGACGGTCTGCAGAAGCGGACCCGCAATTTCGGTCGACGACATTGCAGTGGGCGAGGCGCGGGATCGCGACGGACGCGGCCGGCCGCTGCCGAAATGGCAGGGTTGCCGCGTCGTCAGAGACGGCGAGCTGTTTGTCATGAATTGGCAGTCGGTCGACTCCCTCGACGGTCGATATTTTGGGCTTCTTCCGGCCTCGGCCGTGATCGGCCGTGCCATCCCGGTGTGGACATGGGAGGACTGATCTTGCGGGGTTCACGGCGCCACGCCATTCCTCTGATCGATCGATTGGCGGACCATTCCTCCCTGCCGGTCAATCTCCGCAAAGCCGATGGGTGCGGGAGTCAAGGGCGGTCCAACGGCCGCCGCGAAGCAGCTTTACACTGGACGGAAGCGAACATGGCATCTTTGATTCGACTGGGGATGCGCGTTTGGGCTGTCGTGCCACTGCTGCTCATTTTGACTGCGTCGCATAGTGTTGGTCAGACCGAGAATGGATCGACTGCGGTTCGAGCGGTCTCTCGGACGAGCAACCCGTTTGCAGCTTTCGTCTACGAAGCGTCAAAACGCTTTGCAGTTCCGGAGAACTTGATCAGTTCAGTCATTAGCATCGAAAGCGCTGGTGACGTACACGCGAAGTCCCCAAAGGGCGCAATCGGCCTGATGCAGATTATGCCGGCGACCTGGGCGGAACTTCGCGAACGCTATCATCTCGGAAGCGATCCCTACGATCCGCGCAACAACATTCTGGCCGGCACGGCGTATCTCGGCGAACTGCTTGACCGCTATGGTTCGCCCGGGGCGTTCGCCGCGTACAACGCGGGCCCAACTTGCTACGACGGGCATCTCGCGGGCGGTCCTTTGTCAGACGAAACGCGAGTATACGTGGCCAAGCTTGCAAATCTGCTCGGCATCGAACTGCCAGCGACTTGGGCCGCGAGCCAGCAGCCGTCAGCAGCTGCGACGCTGTTCGTCGGGCGAATTGACCCAGTCAAGGCGGGCGATCGGAAGCCGGCGTTCCTGTCCTCGACCGGCGCAACGACTGCAATCTCGTCGCGAGATGTTTTGCAGATGGTCCCCACGGCCACTGACGTGTTTGTCGCCCGGTCGAACTCGGGAACAGCGCGATGATCAGCTGTGCAGCATGGGAGGCGATCGCGTGGTTCAGCGAGGAAAACAGTCTGAGAGCAGGGACTGGTTGCAACACGACGGTATGCGTCCAGGGGCCGCACATGACGTCGGGTCTTGACGTGCCTAACGGCCTTACGTGGCAACGCTCCGAGCCAGAGAACTCCTACTCTGTGCGGGACGCAGCCATGGCAGCTTCCGCCTTCGCGATCACTGCTTCAGCCCGATCTGTTGCGGCACGGAGTTCCTCGCTCTTCCAAATATCAACCGAATGGCCGTCGTCAAACGACTCGTCCGTCGCGTCTTGCGTGCGTGAAAGCAACTCACGAAGCGCCGCAATGGCCTCGCAGAGCAGCTTGATATCTTCCCCGTTTCGGGAAGACTGGGTCATCTCTATAACGCCATCATACCCCAGCGCCATCGCTCTCGCCGAAGAGATTGTTCTTGCCTCCGAACGCCACCGGTCAAATCGCGCGGTCGACGGGCTTCGTGTCAAGTTCGATGCAGTACTCATGGAGGAAGCGGGTCAATCCATCCCAGTGCGACAGTGCATAACCGATCGCTTCTCCGAGATTGCTGCGGCCGGGCAGTTGAGGAAGCTGCACCTCCAGCTAGAAGCGAAGGCTGTCAATGACCGGCTTGGCGAATGCGCGCCGCATCGCCAGCCGATGCGCCGGCGATTGACCACGCAGCTGCGCTTCGAGGGCATAGAGGCTAGCGATGCGCCGCAGGGCCTCGTGCGAGACGGGCATGTCCTCGGACTGCGCAACTTCGTAGAACTTGTGCCCGGTGTGCGCCCAACACGCGGCGAGGATGACGTTTCCGGCGTCAGTCAGCCGACCGAATCCCGCGTATCCGTCGATGTGCAGAAGGCCCTTGAAGTGCGCCAGATGCGTAGCCGGGCGCTCCGCCTTGCGGTCGGACGCGAACACATAAACTGCAGCCGGCGGCTCAGGTCCAGCCAAGCTCCGTTGATCGTGGGCATACATCCACAGCCGTCCAGGCTTGGTGCGCCCTCCGCTCGGGGACGAGAGCGTCGGACTGCTTGGATAGCCCTGTTTACCAACCTGATGGAGAGCATGCGACGGTCCAAGTGCTGAACGCGAAGGAACGCATGGACCTCGCCCGGTGAATGGGATCGCAAGCGCGGTGTAGTGACGTCTGTCCGTTGTCGATGCAGGGAGCCCTGTCATGGCTGAAGTGCGAAGAGTCGGAGAAAAGCGTAGGAATGAGTTGACTTTGAACGCCCGATTAGGAAGGCGAGATAAAAGGGGCTCGCCGGTCGAACCGCAAGCCATTGACATGGCTTGGGTTCTAGCGTGCCGGTCGGTCGCGGCGCGTGCCGCGCCTTGCATCTTTAACAATGCAATCAAGGACAATCTCGGCACTGTAGGCGCTTTCGCCCACCTGGAGGACCGCCTGTGACCGCAGCCGATAGCGACCTGCGTATTCGGCCTGGGCGCATTCGCAGCACGCGCGCGCCGAAGCCGAAGAGTTTCATCAACCAGGTGCTGCGGGCGGCGAAGAAAGCAGGGCACACCCCAGCGCAGGCTATGGCCGGCAGGCGTTCGGCGGCCTATGGGCGCTCGACGTTTGGCCGCGGGCGCCTCGCCTTCAGCCGCGCCAGATTGTTCAGCCCGACGCGGCGCGCTGTGGTGAAGGCACGCGTGGTTCGGCATAAAGGGCGCGCCTTCCGTTCAGCACCACTGACCGCCCACCTCTCATATCTGAAGCGCGACGGCGTGACTCGGGGTGGTGAGCGCGCCGAGATGTTCGATGCGGGCACCGACCGCGCCGATAGCGCGGCTTTCGCAGAGCGGTGCAAGGACGACCGGCATCATTTCAGATTCATCGTCTCACCGGAGGATGCCGGCGACATGAACGACCTGCGCGCCTTTACCCGCGATCTCGCCACGCAGATGGAGACCGATCTAGGCACGCGGCTCGATTGGGTGGCTGTCGATCATTGGAATACCGATAACCCTCACGTTCATATTCTCGTTCGGGGAGTAGATGAGGAAGGGGCGGATCTAGTGATCTCCCGCGACTACATCAGCAGGGGACTGCGTTCACGCGCCGAGGAACTGGTCGCCATCGAACTGGGGCCAAAACCGGAGCATGAGATCCGCAATTCGCTGGAGAGGGAAGTCACGGCGGAACGATGGACGCGGCTCGATCGGGAGATCCGGCTGACTGCAGACGAGACCGGCACTATCGATCTTCGCCCAGAGAAGCCCGGCAAGTCCGACCCCGAGATCCGGCGCCTGATGGTCGCTCGCCTTCAACACCTGGAGAAGATGGGCCTGGCCGCATCCGCCGCACCTGCGGAATGGATGGTAGGGCTCGAGGCCGAGCGTAGCTTGCGCGACCTCGGCCTGCGCGGCGATATCATCAAGACCATGCACCGTGCCTTTACCGAGCGCGGGGAAGCGCGCGGCGTTGCCGACTTCGTCATCGACGGTGGACAGCCGACATCCCAGATTATCGGACGACTGGTCGATCGTGGATTGCACGACGAACTGACCGGCGAGGCCTACGCCACGATCGATGGAACAGACGGACGCGCTCACCACGTGCGCTTTCGAGGGCTCGAGGCCTTCGAACATGCGCCACCGGTCGGCGGCATCGTCGAAGTCCGACGCTTCGGTCAAGCCGGCGATCCGCGTCCCACCCTGGTGCTCGCGCCCCGTTCCGATATCGATCTTGGGGCGCAGGTCACCGCCAAGGGCGCGACCTGGCTCGACCACCGGCTCGTCGAACGCGAGCCCATGCCGCTCGCCATGGGCGGATTCGGCCGCGAGACCCGTGACGCCATGGAAGCCCGAACCGAGCATCTGATCCAGGAGGGCCTGGCGCGGCGGCAGGGCCAACGCATCATTCTGCAGCGCGATCTCCTTAATACGTTGCGCCGGCGCGAGTTGGAGGACGTGGCCGCACGGGTCTCGGCCGACACCGGCTTGCCTCATGTGAACGCCGCTTCCGGGGAGCATGTGGCCGGCACGTATCGCCAGCGGCTGACACTTACCTCGGGACGATTCGCCATGATCGATAATGGGCTCGGCTTCGCGCTCGTGCCCTGGTCACGTGAACTCGAAAAGCGGCTCGGCCAGCACGTCACCGGCGTCGTGAAGGACGGCGGCGGCATCGAATGGGGCCTTGGCCGCAAGCGCGACCTCGGCCTCTAGCAATCTCTCCAATTCAGTTGCGGAAGGGCGTTCGGGATGTCCGGAACCAAAATCCTCTGGGGACAGGTAATCGTTGTCGGTCTGATCGTTTTGTTGGCCATCTGGGGAGCCACCGAGTGGACAGCCTGGCGGCTCGCTTGGCAACCGGAGCTTGGGCGACCCTGGTTCGAACTATTAGGCTTCAAGATCTATTACCCGCCGGTCTTCTTCTGGTGGTGGTTCGTCTACGACGCCTACGCGCCTCAAATCTTTGTCGAGGGAGCCTTCATCGCGGCGTCAGGAACCTTCGTTTCGATCGCGGTGGCGATCGGCATGTCGGTGTGGCGCGCGCGTGAAGCCAAGAACGTCGAAACCTATGGTTCGGCGCGCTGGGCTAATGGCGACGAGGTTCGAGCGGCCGGTCTTCTCGGTCCGGATGGCGTTGTGCTTGGCAAACTCGACCGCGACTACCTCCGCCATGACGGACCGGAGCACGTACTGTGTTTTGCACCGACCCGGTCGGGCAAAGGTGTCGGCCTCGTCGTTCCCTCATTGCTGGCATGGGCGGGCTCGGCTATCGTCCACGACATCAAGGGCGAGAACTGGCAACTGACCGCGGGCTTTCGCTCGCGGCATGGCCGCGTCCTGTTGTTCGATCCCACCAATCCAAGGTCCTCGACCTACAACCCGCTCCTCGAAGTCCGGCGCGGGGAATGGGAGGTTCGCGACGTCCAGAACGTCGCGGACGTCCTGGTCGACCCCGAAGGCTCGCTCGACAAGCGGAACCATTGGGAGAAGACCAGTCATTCGCTTCTGGTCGGCGCCATACTCCATGTCCTCTATGCCGAGGCAGACAAGACCTTGGCCGGCGTCGCAGCTTTTCTTTCCGACCCGAAGCGGCCGATCGAAGCCACTCTAAAGGCGATGATGACTGCTCGGCACCTCGGCGAGCAGGGCGCTCATCCCGTGGTCGCATCGACCGCGCGCGAACTCCTCAATAAGTCGGAAAATGAACGTTCTGGTGTCCTATCCACGGCGATGTCGTTCCTCGGGCTGTACCGTGATCCAGTGGTGGCCCAGGTGACCTGCCGTTGCGATTGGCGGATCGCCGATCTGATCGCGGATAGCCACCCTACAACGTTGTATCTCGTAGTGCCGCCATCCGATATCTCACGGACCAAGCCGTTGATTCGTCTGGTGCTGAACCAGATTGGTCGTCGCCTAACCGAGGACCTGCACGCCTGCGACCGCCGGCATCGAGTCCTGATGATGCTCGACGAGTTCCCAGCGCTGGGGCGGCTCGATTTTTTCGAGTCCGCGCTCGCCTTCATGGCGGGGTACGGCATCAAGAGCTTCTTGATCGCGCAGTCGCTCAATCAGATCGAGAAGGCCTATGGGCCTAACAACGCCATCCTAGACAACTGCCACGTCCGCGTCAGCTTCGCGACCAACGACGAGCGGACGGCCAAACGTGTGTCCGACGCCTTGGGTACGGCGACCGAGATGCGGGCCATGAAGAACTACGCCGGGCACAGGTTGAATCCTTGGCTCGGTCACCTCATGGTCTCGCGCCAGGAAACGGCAAGGCCGCTTTTGACCCCGGGCGAAGTCATGCAGCTTCCGTCGATGGACGAGATCGTCATGGTGGCGGGCACGCCGCCGATCCGGGCCAAGAAGGTCCGCTACTACGAGGATCGGCGATTCGCCGAGAGGGTTCTACTGCCGCCTGATCCGGCGAGGGCCAGCCGATCATCGCGAACGGACGGGTGGTCAGCGCTCCGAACGCTAAAGCCGGCGGGAGGTCCAACTGACAAGGCCGCGGAGACCGAGAAAGACACGGCGAACAGCGGGCTCCGTCGTGAGCCGGAACTCCCCGATCACGTCGCGATCGTCAAGGAAACGACCGAACTGACGCCGGCAGAGGAATTTGCTGCCGTTCTTGACGACGACGAGGATGCAGTCCGCCAGTCTCGACTTATGCAGATGCTTGGCGTCGCGCGTCAAGTCGCTATGGACCCGAATGACGGTATGGAGCTCTGAGGCGATATGCGCGACCGGATGAACGTCTATTTCCCGCCCGAGCTTCTGAAACAGATTTCTGATCTTGCCGATCGCAAAAAGCTTTCGCGGTCTGCAATCGTGGAAGCGGCCGTCGCTTCGTTTCTGTCACCGGATGGAGCGGACAGGCGGGAAGCAGCATTTACCCGCCGTTTGGATCGGCTTTCCCGTCAGATGCAGAGGCTGGAACGTGACGTTGGTCTGACGGCCGAGACCTTGGCCCTCTTCATTCGTTTTTGGCTGACGATCACGCCACCGTTGCCCAACGATGCGCAAGCGGCCGCTCAAGCAAAGGGAAGGGAGCGCTTTGAAGGATTTGTCGAGGCGCTCGGGCGTCGTATGCAAAAGGGGCAAAGCTTTCTGCGCGAGATTCCAGAAGATATCCGCCGTCAGGAATCGGCCTAAGAGCCTGATTGAACCTATGTCGATAGACCATTTCGCCGCTCCTTCTTTTTCTACGCCAGCCTACTACCACCGCGAGTTAGCCGAACTGACAAAAGCTGGACGCGCTATCGGCTCGGGTGAGCTGAGAGCAAAGGGGCCAGCATGCAAATTTCAACAGCATGGCGTCGAATCGCGCGCGTTTTTCTCCCTTTTGCAGCTGGGTACTACCTCTCGTATCTGTTTCGAACGATCAACGCCGTGATCGCCAGCCATCTCAGCTCGGACACCGGGCTTGGGACTGCCGACCTCGGGTTGCTTACGTCAATCTATTTTCTTGTTCTGGCGGCGGCCCAGATCCCCGTCGGTATATTGTTGGACCACTTTGGTCCGCGTCGCGTCCAGAGCGTTCTGCTCTTGCTCGCAGCCGTCGGCGGCGGACTGTTTGCGGTATCGACCGGCTTCCTGTCGCTTTTGATCGCGCGCGCAATGATCGGGCTTGGCGTGGCGGCGGCACTGACCGCAGGACTGAAGTCGATCATCCTTTGGTTCCCTAGGGAACAAGTTGCCTTACTGAACGGCTATATGATCATGCTGGGCTCGCTAGGAGCGGTGACCGCGACGGCTCCCGTCGAACACCTGCTGACGTCGATGGGCTGGCGGCAGCTCTTTGAGATTCTGGCAGTCGCGACCGGTACGACGGCCATTCTCATCTATCTTGTGGTGCCTGAACGAAGCGTAGCCCCATCAACAGCTTCCGCCACCCTGAGCTCCGTTTTCAGCGATCGGCGCTTTTGGCGAATGGCCCCGTTGTCGGCGACTTGCATTGGATCGGCTTGGTCTCTGCAGGGATTGTGGGCATCGCCATGGCTGACCGACGTAGAGGGGTTTGATCGCGCAAGTCTCATCAGACAGCTCTTCATTATGTCGATCGTACTTAGCGCTGGTGCCTGGTTGTTCGGTATGACAGTCCATTGCGTCAAACGAAGGGGAATCGGGGCGGAGACAATATTGGCGATAGCTGCGGTACTATTTATCGCAGCCGAGTGTGCCTTGATCCTGCGAGCGTCTCTGCCATCTATCTTGCTCTGGTCTGTTGTCGCAATTGTAGGAACGGCAACTGTGGTCAGCTTCGCCGTGGTGGCGGATTACTTTCCGCCAGAGCTTGCCGGTCGTGCCAACGGTGCCTTGAACGTCTTGCACTTTGGTTGGGCGTTTCTAGCACAATACGCAACAGGTCTTATCCTGGAGCAATGGTCTGCGAATGATGGCCATAGGCCCGTCCAAGCCTATCAAGCAGCGTTCGGTTTCAACGTAGCGCTGCAGATCGCGACGTTTCTCTGGTTCGCGCTGCCTTGGTTTCGGTCCTTTGCGTCATGGGTGGGTTCAATCTGTCTCGAGATGTCGGCTAGCACCTTCGAACCTGCCGAGTCAGTTGGCTTGTACCAGAATTCGGCCATCCTCCTGCCCCCGGATGACGATGCGGAGTGGTGAGCACAAACTCGCAGCGAACCGATACGATTGAGTAGGTGTCAAAAAAATCGCCTCTCAATCTTTCTTTTTCTACGCCAGTCTTCGATCACCGAAAGCGCTTGTTGCGCTAAGTCCGTTGGTGCCTTTTCTAATCGTCCCCATCTGGGCGCCCCTCTGTGGACGCCCTCATTCGGGGAGGGCAACGGTGGCAATCCATTCCTTTCAATCGGAGGCGAATTCGCGCGGTGCGCGAATGCTGCGTAGTGCTCTTGGCCCAGCGATCGCCGGATACCTCGAGGATCAATCGATCATCGAGGTAATGCTCAACCCAGATGGGCGGCTGTGGATCGACCGTTTGTCGCATGGCCTGACCGATACAGGCGAAACTCTGTCCGCAGCGGATGGCGAGCGCATTGTTCGTCTGGTTGCGCACCATGTAGGCGCCGAAGTGCATGCCGGCGCGCCACGGGTCTCGGCCGAATTGCCTGAGACCGGCGAACGCTTCGAAGGGCTCGTGCCCCCAGTCGTTGCAGCACCGGCCTTTGCTATCCGCAAGCCCGCCGTCGCCGTGTTTACGCTGGATGACTACGTCGTCAAAGAGATCATGACATCGGAACAGGCCAACATCCTGAAAAGCGCAGTCGCCTCACGCAAGAACATCCTCGTCGCCGGCGGGACATCGACCGGCAAGACAACATTGACGAATGCGCTCTTAGCCGAGGTGGCAAAGACTTCTGATCGGGTCGTGCTGATCGAAGATACCCGCGAACTTCAGTGCAAAGCGCCCAATCTCGTCGCTTTGCGTACCAAAGATGGCGTGGCCACGTTATCGGACCTCGTTCGCTCCTCGCTGCGACTGCGTCCTGACCGGATTCCAGTCGGCGAAGTTCGCGGTGCTGAAGCACTCGATCTGCTCAAGGCCTGGGGCACCGGCCACCCCGGCGGCATCGGCACTATTCATGCGGGCACTGCGCTCGGTGCCCTGCGGCGGCTCGAGCAACTCATCCAGGAAGCCGTCATCACGGTTCCGCGCGCCCTGATCGCTGAGACCATCAACCTCGTTGCTGTGCTTGCGGGGCGCGGCGCTGACCGTCGCCTCGCTGAGCTTGCTCTCGTCACCGGGCTAGGGCCCGCCGGCGACTACGACCTTTCATCAACAGGAGACTGACATGCGTCCGCAATTTCGCTTTCCTCGAGATGCCGCTTCACTGGCCATGTCCGGGATGCTTCTTTTGGCGTCGGCACCGGCCTGGGCTGCCGGATCGAACATGCCGTGGGAGCAGCCACTCAATCAGATCCTGCAGTCGGTCGAGGGGCCAGTCGCCAAGATCATTGCCGTCATCATCATCGTCGTAACCGGGCTCACGCTCGCGTTCGGAGACTCGTCGGGTGGTTTCCGCAGGCTGATCCAGATCGTGTTCGGTCTGTCGATCGCGTTTGCCGCCTCGAGTTTCTTCCTTTCGTTCTTCTCCTTCGGCGGCGGCGTGGTGATCTGATGGATGAACCAGTCACAGGCTTTGTCGTGCTCGTTCATCGCGCGCTCACTGAGCCAATCCTGATGGGCGGCGCGCCACGGTCGGTCGCGATCGTCAACGGTACGCTTGCTGCAGCCTTGGGGCTCGGGCTTCGGCTCTGGATCGCGGGCCTTGTCCTGTGGTTCATCGGCCACATGGCCGCCGTCTGGGCAGCCAAGCGCGATCCTGCGTTTGTCGACGTCGTGCGCCGACATCTTCGCATTCCCGGCCACCTCAACGCCTGAGCTCTCTACCATGATGAACCTTGCCGAATACCGCCATTCCAACGCGCGTCTTGCGGACTTCTTGCCGTGGGCCGCCATAGTCGACGAGGGAATCATCCTGAACAAGGACGGTTCGTTTCAACGGACGGCGAAATTCCGTGGCCCCGACCTCGACAGCGCGGTCCCGGCTGAGCTTGTCGCCGTCGCCGGTCGTCTGAACAACGCCCTGCGCCGCCTCGGATCAGGTTGGGCCGTATTCGTCGAGGCACAGCGCCATTTTGCCGGGGCCTATCCTCCGAGTACATTTCCGGATGTCGCATCCGCACTGGTCGACGCCGAGCGCAGAGCTCAGTTCGAAGAGGCGGGCGCCCACTATGAGTCCAGTTATTTCCTCACCTTTCTCTATCTGCCCCCCGAGGAAGGAGCCGCCAAGGCAGAACGACTGCTTTACGAGGGGCGTGATCGCACTGTTGGAGCCGACGCGCGCGAGGTGCTGCGCGGGTTTGTCGATCAAACCAACCGCGTGCTGCAACTCGTCGAAGGGTTCATGCCGGAGTGCACCTGGCTCGATGACCAGGATACTCTGACCTATCTGCACTCGACGATCTCGACCAAACGTCATCGGGTTCGAGTGCCCGAAATTCCCATGTACATCGATGCGCTCTTGGCCGACCAGCCGTTGACCGGCGGGCTAGAGCCGATGTTGGGCTCAGCCAATCTTCGGGTCCTAACAATTGTCGGCTTTCCGGGCGCCACGACGCCGGGAATCCTAGACGACCTGAATCGCCTGCCATTCTCTTATCGTTGGTCGACCCGGGCGATCATGCTCGACAAGACAGACGCCACCAAGCTGCTGACCAAGATTCGGCGGCAGTGGTTCGCCAAGCGAAAGTCGATTGGCGCCATTCTCAAGGAGGTCATGACCAACGAGGCGTCGACGCTGCTCGATACCGACGCCCACAACAAGGCGCTCGATGCTGACGCAGCGTTGCAGGAACTGGGGTCCGATCAGATCGGACAAGCCTTTGTCACCGCGACCATCACTGTCTGGGACCGCGATCCCAATGCCGCCGATGAAAAGCTGCGGCTGGTCGAGAAGGTAATCCAGGGGCGTGATTTCACCTGCATGATCGAGACGGTGAACGCCGTCGAAGCCTGGCTCGGCAGTCTGCCGGGGCATGTCTATGCGAACGTGCGTCAGCCGCCGGTTTCGACCCTCAACCTCGCCCATATGATTCCGATTTCCGCCATATGGGCCGGCGAGGCGAGGGATCTGCACTTCAAGGGGCCGCCCCTCCTGTTCGGCAAGACCGAGGGATCGACCCCGTTCCGATTTTCCCTCCACGTCGGCGACGTCGGCCATACCCTTGTGGTCGGACCGACGGGGGCCGGCAAGTCGGTACTGCTCGCTCTGATGGCACTGCAATTCCGCCGCTACCCGAACTCCCAGATCTTTGCGTTCGATTTCGGTGGTTCGATCAGGGCGGCCGCGCTCGGCATGGGCGGCGACTGGCATGATTTGGGCGGTGCTTTGTCTGACGGAAGTGATCGGCCCGTCGCGCTGCAGCCGCTGGCTTGGATCGATGATCCCTCAGAGCGCGGATGGGCCACCGAATGGATCTGCGCGATCCTGGCACGGGAAAAAATCGAGATCACCCCGGAGGTCAAGGATCATCTGTGGTCGGCGCTGACGTCTCTCGCCTCGGCGCCGATGCAGGAACGCACCCTGACCGGCCTGTCAGTCCTCCTCCAATCCAACTCCCTGAAACGTGCACTGCAACCCTATTGCGTGGGTGGTCCCTCGGGGCGCCTGCTCGATGCCGAATTCGAGCGCCTTGGCGAAGCGTCGGTCCAGGCATTTGAGACCGAAGGCTTGATCGGAACGAGTGCTGCGCCGGCCGTGCTGGCTTACCTCTTCCATCGTATTGGGGACCGTCTCGATGGTCGGCCGACGCTCCTTATGGTCGATGAGGGTTGGCTTGCCCTCGATGATGAGGATTTCGCGGGGCAGCTCCGGGAGTGGCTGAAAACGCTTCGGAAAAAGAATGCCTCCGTCATCTTCGCTACCCAGTCGCTCTCGGATGTCGACGGCTCAGCGATCGCGCCGGCGATCATCGAAAGCTGCCCAACTCGCTTATTGCTGCCGAACGAACGGGCGATCGAACCGCAAATCACCGCCATCTACCGCCGCTTCGGCCTCAATGACCGCCAGATCGAGTTATTGAGTCGGGCAACGCCAAAACGCGACTATTACTGCCAGTCCCGTCGCGGCAACCGGATGTTCGAACTCGGGCTTGGTGAGGTTGCGCTCGCATTCACCGCGGCCTCTTCCAAGACAGACCAAGCTGCCATCGCGCAGCTCTTCGCCGAACATGGACCTGACGGCTTCGTGCCGGCCTGGCTCCAGCACCGTGGCGTCGCCTGGGCCATAGATCTAATTCCCAATCTCGTCAATCTGGAGAAATCGCCATGAGGCGTCTTGCCCTATTGGCCGCAGCCGGCGTCACTGCGCTGGCGCTTGGCGTTGCGATCCCCGCACGGGCGCTGATCGTTTTCGATCCCAACAACTACGTTCAGAATGTCCTGACCGCTGCGCGCGAGCTTCAGCAGATCAACAACCAGATCACCTCGTTGCAGAACGAGGCGCAGATGCTGATCAATCAGGCGAAGAATCTGGCGAACCTTCCGTATTCGTCGCTGCAGCAATTTCTATCCTCGATTCAGCGGACCCAACAGTTGCTGGCGCAGGCTCAGCGCATCGCCTACGACGTCCAGGAAATCGATCGCGCCTTCTCGACCAGCTACGCGCCAGCCACCAGCAACCAGTCGAACCAGCTGCTGGTCGCCAACGCTCAAGCGCGATGGCAAAATTCCTATGCCGCGACGCAAGACGCGCTTCGCGTCCAAGCCGGCATCGTTGGTAACCTCGACACCAATCGCATCCAGACATCCGCGCTCGTGACGTCAAGCCAGGGGGCCGCCGGCGCGCTGCAGGCAACGCAGGCTGGCAATCAGATCCTCGCGCTTCAAGCGCAACAACTTGCCGATCTCACGGCGGCCACGGCGGCGCAGGGCAGGGCGCAGAGCCTCGAAGCGGCGCAGCGCGCCGCGGCCCAGGATCAGGGTCGAGAGCAGCTCAAGCGCTTCCTAACACCAGGACAGGGCTATCAATCCTCCAATGTACAGATGTTCCACTGATGACCGACGTAAAGGCATTCAAGGCGCTTTCGCTGCTTACGACAATCGGCCTAGTGGCCGTCGCCGCCTGCACGATTCAGCTGCGCGGACTGGACGCGTCTCGGTCGGCACCGAAGGCGGAGCAAGGGACCGATGCAGCCAGCTCCGAGCTCGCACGCTGCCGCGGTGTCACTCCAGAGGACACAGTGGGTTATCGGCATTGCAAGCAGATTTGGGACGAAAACCGGCGTCGCTTCTTTGGCAAAAGAATCGGCCCAGCAGACCCTGGCCAGAATGATTCCTTCGCAGGGCTGGCGCCCGCCCCAAAGGATCAGAGCCGGATCCCGCAAGCATATCCGCAACCGGCGACACCCGAGGCGAGCAAGCCATGACGGGTACCGGGATCATCGACCAGTTCTTGGAAACGTTTACGCGTTATATCGATAACGGATTCGGGTTGCTGGGCAGTGACGTTGGATATCTCGCGACGACACTCGCCGCGATCGACATCACTCTCGCTGCGTTGTTCTGGAGTTGGGGAACTGACGAGGACATCATCGCGCGGCTCGTCAAGAAGACCCTCTTCGTGGGCGTCTTTGCCTACCTCATCGGCAACTGGAACAACCTGGCGCGCATCGTTTTCGAGAGCTTTGCCGGACTTGGGCTGAAAGCGTCGGGTGCAAGCCTATCCGCATCCGATTTCCTGAGGCCGGGAAAGATCGCCCAAGTCGGACTCGATGCCGGCCGACCACTGCTCGATTCGATCTCGAACCTGATGGGTTACATCAGCTTTTTCGAGAATTTCGTTCAGATCGTCGTTCTCTTATTCGCATGGGTCGTGGTGCTGCTCGCCTTCTTCATTTTGGCGATCCAACTTTTCGTCACTCTGATCGAGTTCAAGCTTACGACGCTGGCCGGCTTCGTGCTCATTCCATTTGGTCTGTTTGGCAAGACCGCCTTTGCCGCTGAGCGGGTCCTGGGCAATGTAATATCTTCGGGGATAAAGGTTCTGGTCCTAGCTGTCATCGTGGGCATCGGTTCGACCCTGTTCTCGCAGTTCACCTCTGGTTTCCGAGGTGCTCAGCCGACCATTGAAGACGCAATGACGCTAGTGCTCGCGGCGCTCTCCCTGCTGGGCCTCGGCATCTTCGGTCCGGGTATTGCAAACGGCCTGGTATCTGGCGGACCGCAGCTCGGCGCCGGTGCGGCGATTGGATCGGGTTTGGCTGCTGGCGGGCTTGTTGCGGCAGGTGCTGGTGTAGCGGCCGGTGCTGGTCTCGCTAGTGGCGCGATTGCAGGCGCCGCGCGCGGTGGCGGCGCTGTCCTAAGCGGAGCGTCAGCCGCCTATCGAAACGGCGGCCTTGCCGGCGTCGCGGAGGCTGGCGCTTCGGCTGCCATGAGTCCTTTGCGTCGCGCAGCGGCTGCCGTCGGAGGTGAGCAAGCGGGCGAACGGGCGGCGAGCACCTCGGCCGAGGGGCGGCCTGATTGGGCGCGCCGGATGAAGCGTGCCGAGACTATTCGGCATGGTGCTTCGGCTGCCGGCCACGCGGTCCGCTCGGGCGATCACGGTGGCAGCGGCTCCTCCGTCGATTTGTCCGAAGGAGAGCGCTGAGACGCACCACTGTACCTACGCCGCACAGCAGCACCTCAACCCTTCCATCGCCCGACTTGAAACCGATCACTCGATACCAGGGGCAACCATCGATGTTCAAACGAACTTCCGTTCATTACGGGCGCATGCCCGCACCGGTCACGCCGTATCAGAAAGCAGCTCAAGTTTGGGACGAACGCATTGGATCAGCGCGCGTGCAAGCCAAGAACTGGCGCCTGATGGCATTCGGCTGCTTGATGTTGTCAGCCGGTCTCGCAGGTAGCCTTGTCCGGCAGTCGAATCAAGGCTCGATCACGCCCTGGGTGGTCGAAGTCGACCATCTTGGCCAGGCCCAAAGGGTCGCGCCGGCCAACATCGACTATCAACCCACTGATGCACAGATCGCCTACCATCTGGCGCGCTTTATCGAGGATGTCAGGGGCCTTCCGGCCGACGGCATCGTTCTGCGCCAAAACTGGCTCCGGGCATACGATTTTGCAACCGATCGCGGCGCCGCTGCGCTCAACGACTACGCGCGCAACAATGACCCTTTTGCCAAACTGGGTAAGGCGCAAATCTCCGTCGACGTGTCGAGCGTCATTCGCGCGTCTTCAGAAAGCTTTCGGGTCGCATGGATCCAGCGCACCTACGATAATGGCTCGCTGAGTTCGACCGAGCGTTGGACCGCAATTCTCACCGTCGTGATCGAGATGCCGCGCGATGCCGAACGCCTGCGCAAGAATCCCCTTGGCGTCTATGTCCGCGCCATCAACTGGTCAAAGGAGTTGAGTCAGTGACCAAGACCCCGTCTTACGTTTATTCGAAGCGTCCTATCGTGTACAGTAGGTGCAATTCGACTTGGTCCGAGCTCGTGACATCGAAGCGAGCATTTCTATCCGCTCTTCTGGTTTGTTCGTCGGCGCTCGGTGGGTGCGCGACCTACATCCCGCCACAGATCAGCTATGACGCGGAAATCCCGCCGCCGCCGGCGCCGCCAGCGCCTCTGGATGACAAGTCGCGACCGCTTCACGTTCCACCGCTCTGGAAACCGGCTCTCGGCGGCAAGTCAGGAGGGAAGGAAGAGCCCGACCCTGTGAGCCGGGTTGAGACGGCAAACAGCGCAGCCCGGGTCGAACCGCGGAAGCGGGGATATTTCAACGCAGCGCAGATCTACGCCTACAGTCCCGGGGCGCTCTATCAGATCTATGCCGCGCCGGGGCAGATCACGGACGTCGCGCTCGAGGAGGGAGAGCAACTGACGGGATCAGGGCCCATCGCGGCCGGAGATACCGTACGCTGGGTCGTAGGCGATACTGAGAGCGGGAGCGGCGATACGCGACGCGTCCATATCCTGGTCAAGCCGACCCGCGCATCGATCGAGACTAACCTCGTTGTCAATACCGACCGGCGCACCTACCTCATTGAGCTCCGCTCCCGCGAGCGGCCATATATGCCGTCTGTTGCCTGGTACTATCCTGAAACAGCGCGCGAACGATCCCGTTCAGTCGCTCTGAGACCCCCTCTTCCGGATCCAGGGCAGCGTATCTCCCGCTATGCCATTGAAGGGGACAGTCCACCCTGGCGGCCGCTCGCCGCATACGACGATGGCCGCAAGGTCTACGTCGAATTCCCTAAAGGTATCGTCCAGGGAGAGATGCCACCGCTCTTTGTCATCGGCCCTGACGGGAAGACCGAGCTCGTCAACTATCGCGCCTACGGTAACGTGTTAATCGTCGATCGGCTGTTTGGAGCAGCTGAACTGAGGCTCGGCAGTGAGCGCCAGCAAAAGGTCAGGATTGTCAGGACCGACGGGAGGCCGTCGTCATGATCAGCCAGAGTGGAAACGATCACGAGCAAGCAGATCCGCCGGAGACACAAGAGGAGCAGTCCAAAAGCTTCCGACTGAGAGCGGAGCATCCGCGCGTGACACGGTTGTCGCGAAAAGTCCTGGCCGGAGGGAGTGCGCTTGCCCTCTTTGTCATTGGTGGAGCAGTCCTGTGGTCGCTGCAGAACAATCGTCCCCGAAACCAGGCGGCCGATGAACTCTACAGCACTGACCATCACAATGTTGCCGATGGCCTTACGACGCTGCCGAAGGATTATGCTGGCGTTCCGCGCCAGCCAATACCGCAGCTTGGTCCGCCACTCCCTGGCGACCTCGGTCGGCCAATCCTTGCTGCCCAAGGCCACTCGCCGGCGATCGGGGCTGATGCGGAACAGCAGCGCCGAGACCAGGAGACGGAGGCAGCCCGCATTAGCCATTTGTTCGCTCCGACCAAGGGAGGAGAAGGACGTCCGCCTGCCGCTGCGGCTGTTGAAGGCGACCGCGTCGCGTCGCCGAACTTATCGAGCACTGGCGACGACGGATTGGCGCAGAACGGTCAAGACCGAAAGCTTGCCTTCGTGAATGCTTCTGTGGACCGTCGCACGGTCAGCCCCGACCGCATCACCAAGCCGGCTTCACCATATGTCGTGCAGGCTGGGACGGTCATTCCGGCAGCCCTGATTACCGGGATCCGATCGGACCTGCCGGGCCAAATTACCGCGCAGGTCACCGAGAATGTTTTTGACACGCCGACCGGCCGCTTTCTGCTTGTGCCTCAGGGAGCGCGTCTGATCGGCACATACGATAGTCAGGTTACTTTCGGCCAGTCCCGTGTCCTACTGGTCTGGACGCGGCTGATTATGCCGAATGGACATTCTATCGTTCTCGAGCGGCAGCCTGGCGCTGATAGCGCTGGGTATGCGGGTCTGGAAGACCAAGTCGACAATCACTGGGCAGAGCTATTCAAGGCTGCGGCACTATCGACGTTTCTGGCGGTCGGGACCGAACTAGGGGCTGGTTCGGACACCAATAGCAACGACAGCGCCATCATCCAGGCGTTGCGACACGGCGCCTCCGACTCACTAAACCAAACCGGACAGCAGGTGGTTCGACGCAGTCTCAATATCCAGCCCACTTTGACCGTGCGGCCTGGTTTCCCGGTTCGTGTTCTTGTCAATCGTGACCTCATAGTTACGCCGTATAGAGGGTGACAACATGCCAAAACTCAAAATAGGAGAGCTTCCAGACGACAAGCCGGTCAAAGTGAGTACGGAGCTGCCGGCGGCCGTGCATCGTGATCTCATTGCATATGCAGAGGCCCTTTCGCTTCAAGGTGGTCAAGTCGTCGAACCGACTAAGCTTATCGCCCCCATGTTAGCGCGCTTTATGGCCACCGATCGAGGGTTTTCTAAACTGAAACGTCGAGGCGACGCACCGGTCGCCGGCGCAGGACAGTGATGCCTAAGGTTTCTCAAAGCTGTCGCGCGACGCTTAATGCGATGCATAAACCTAGGCGCCGCCGAGTTTGGGCCGCTATTCCGTTACCTTCAGGCGCGTTACACTGCTCCGGCCATCTACGCTGATGGGCACGTCACCATCGATCGTGGCCCGACGTACGACGCGATGCTGGTCACCGTAATCGTTGACTGCGTAATGCTGTGTTGCGCGATTGTCCCATATCGCGATATCGCCCTCTAGCCAGTTCCAGCGCACAGTGTTTTCGGGCGCGGTGACGTGAGACTGGAACAGATCGAACAGCTTTTGTCCGTCGTACTTAGGGACCCCAATAAAGTGCTTCACCAAGGCGCCGAGCACCAGCGCCCGCTCGCCTGTTTCGGGGTGGACGCGCACGACGGGATGCTCGGTCTCAAAAACCGTTCTGGTGAACACCTCGTCAAAGTGTCTCTTGTCGACCTCGCGGACGCGCGCGATTCCGGCGTAATCGAAAACGTTGCTGTGAACGGCCCATAGTTCCTCTGCAAGCCGCTGTAGCGGTGCCGGTAGATCAAGATAAGCAGCCGCTGTGTTCGACCACACGGTGTCGCCTCCGAACGTTGGCATTACAACGGCTCGTAGGACCAAAGTTTTGGGATAGGCTTCGGCGAAGGTCCCATCCGCATGCCAAACATCGGCGCGACCGCCGCCGCGACTGGAGTCCAGTTCGAGGAGCGACGCCATCCCCTTGGTAGGACCGAGCATCGGATGGGGAACTAGCTTTCCAAGGCGAGCGGCAAAGCGCTCATGCTCGGCGTCATTGAGATGTCCTTGATTGCGGAAGAAGATCACCTTGTGCTCGAGCAACAAGCTGTTAATAGCGTCGATCGTGTGGTCCGGTAGATCGCCCGATAGCTTGATATTTTTGACTTCGGCACCGATGCGCGCTGCACGCTTCACAACATCGGTGCCTGAAATGACGTCACCGATCACAGCCGTTCTGCTCATGTTGTTTTTCCAAGCCCCTCGCAGTGTCTTCCTCGCCTCTCGGTAGCGAATGATTCCAGCAAGCATCGTGCCATGTGACGGACTCAGACCGACCGCGTAGACTCACATGGGCGCCGAACGGATCGCGATATTTGGCGCAAGCTTTCGGACTGAACTGACTGATAGTTCGCCCGTGTGACGAAAGAACTTGATCGCCGACCACTCTCGTCGAATGGTGTGAAGACCAAGCGGACAGCAATAGCGCGCCAACCGGCAGCTTCTTCTGTTATGCTCTTGTGGTGACTCATCCGATCGGAAGAATGCAATGCTTCTGCAAAATGGGTAATAATTCGTGATGGTCATGAATCATGTAATCAGGCCCCGCGGCGCGCAAGCGTGCTTCGGAAACGAATCCCCCCATTATTGATACGTTGATAAGACCGAGATTGCGGGCAATCTCCGTCTCAACTGGCATGTCACCCACGATGACGGTTCTTTGTGGAGGTATATCATTGGCCTGCATATACAAGCGCAGACGTTCTTCCTTGTTCACGCTCTTAAACTGGGTTGCGCGGTTCTCAAATGCCAAAATGTCCGTGACGTGAGTCTTGATTCCAAGTCTTCGCACTTGTGCGCGAATTGGTTCAACAATGTGATTGCTGACAATAATGGTGTGAACGGCTCTGTGATCAGCGGCGAGCAAAACATTTCGTGCCCCTTTGCGTAAGGCAGCGTTGCGCGCCAAGAATTCGTAAGTGTCATGAAAAATGGCGCTGTCATTTCTCTCCACGACGTCGATTTCATCTTTCGACATGTCTAGGTTGCGGAAGAGAACCGAAAGAGGGAGTTCGAATTCCTCTCGAAGCCTGCGCATATCTACGGTTGCGCGACCGAATCGGCTCAAAATTGCATTGATGGTTTGAAGCACCGCATTGGCATCATCGAGCAGCGTGCCATTCCAGTCGAACACAATCGCGGATTTCATGGGCGAATGAACCTAAGGCAAGTACCGCGGCGGTAAATGCATTTGCGATCGGACAATTGCGGGTCCGTATGTCTAGTATTGCGCCCGGTCAAGTAAACGCGCGGATCGCTGTTCTGTGTAGGACGCGCGAGCTAGGGAAGAAGAGCATGACCGTTTTCCTCTGTATCTTTGAAGCTGATCTTTGCTGGAGCAATGGTCGTGCCAACGCCGCAAGCGCGCAGTAAGCGGCAAACTGTGCTTTGAAAAATCTGAACCCGACGCGCAGTGTGGCGATCCTGACATGACCTTACGTCGCTGTCAGAAACGGACCAAGATTTTTACGGTGGACCAGCCACAGCATAGAGCTGGCGACGCCGACGTATCTTGTTTTCGTCATTCGGCGGTCGGATCCCTCCCGCGCCAGCAATGAAATGCATGAGTAGTGAAAAGACTTGGCTTACTGTTTTAGCTGGCTACCCAGACAAGCCCGAGGGTGGCGCTTTGGAGCAGTCGTGGAGTAACTCGTCACCGACGCAGTCAAGGAAGTTGGCGAGCGGCAGGTCCGGTCGATGGCCGGGTGCAATCGGTGCCGATCGTGGGCGCCGCCAGATCACTTTTTCCGAAGACGTCATCAGAGTCGGTCTTCTGAAAGAACTGAGCTTGTTACGTAAAAACCAGTGTTCATGCGGCAGAGTTTAGGGGCGCTCGGAAATCGCTAGGATTGCTTCTCCTTGCGATCAGATGCTGATTTTGAACTTAGTCAGGTCACATTGCAGCTCGCCGGCTCGACATCTCAGCGAGCGCCGTTCTCGTCAGGAAATGCCGCAACGAAATCGCAATGAATTGGGTGAAACGACCGTGAACAAAACGGGACGGGAGTGGCCACCACACAAGAAAAATCAATAAGTTAGAAGATGCTCACTGCGTTCGGGACGCAGGGGTCGCAGGTTCGAATCCTGCCACTCCGACCATTCTTTCAAGCACTTATAGTTTCTGTGTTTTTCGTGCGCAACGACATGCACATCGATTTGAAGCGCGGCTGCCACGTCGGTCGATTTCAGGACGCCGGTCCCTGATATCGGCGATTCGGGACCATTGGAGCGCGCGAGGGTAACGGCCCCTGACGTGATATTGCGTAGCACGTCACCAATCACCACACGGTCTCCCTTCGGACCTCTCGGCTGATCCTGTCCGGCATCAAAGCACGAATAGCCCGCCGCGAGTAGTGCTCAGCTTGCCGGCGCGAATACCTGTCAGGGGTTGCCGACTTCAAAGGCCAGCAGAACATTGCCGGGCAGCCCGCTCCATTGCGCGTAGCCGGAATTGACGTACAGCATGCCGTCGACGACGACCGGGCCGGGTCCGTCCATGGCGCCGCCATGGGCCGCAACGCCGTTGACCGTGGTGTAGTCGCGGGCGGTGTCGATTTCCCAGAGCAACCGTGCGTCATCGGTCGCGTAGGCGCGCAGGAAGCCGCTCACGCCGCCCGAGAAGACGACGCCGGGAATGGCGGTGACCGCCGCGGAGAGAGCGGGACTGCACTGGGGGCGGTCGCCACAGGCCACCGGCGCCACCTGCATCGCGATCTTGCCGGTCGCAAGATCGAGCCCGAACAGGCCGCCACCTTCGCTTGAATTCAGACGTCGCGTGCCGTCCCTTAGAAATCGTACGTCCGAATTGGCGACATAGATTCGGTCCTGGTCGGCGGCGGAACCCCACTCGGTCCCGCCCAACGCGCCTCCCTTGCCGATCCGCGTCTGCCACAGGATTTTGCCCTCGTGGTCGGGATCGAACGCGTGGACCACGCCGGATTTCTGGCCGATCACCAGCACGCGCTGTCCGTTGCGCAAGCTCACCAGGATCGGCGATTGGCCGAAGTCATGGTCGGGGCCGCGGTCTTCCGGACAATTGCTCTGATCGGTGCCGAAACACGCAACGATGAAGCTGTCCTTCGGCGTGGCTTGCTGATGCCACAGCATTCGGCCGGTCGTGAGATCGAACGCGAGGATGGCATCGCTGGTGTCGGTTGCCGGATCGGCATAGCTGTTCGAGGTCGCGACATAGAGCGCCTGGCGTTGCACATCGATCGTCGGCGCGGACCAGACCGACGCGCCGGCCGGACCGAACAGCTGGGTCCCGAGGGCGTTCGCCCGTGTCGGATGCGGTGCCTCAGGGATTGTGTAGGCCTTCCAGATCTGCGCACCGGTCTCGGCCTTCAGCGCAACGACGCTGCCGCGAAACGTGCAGCACTGGTAGGTGGGACGAGACCCGATGGCCTCCTCGATCGATGAAACCCCGACATAGACGACGCCGGAATAGAACACTGGCGCACCGGTGATCCGGGCGGCCACATGATCGTCGACCTTGCTCTTCCAGATCAGCTTGCCGGTCGCGGCATTCAGGGCGTAGACGTTGGCACGCACATCACCAAAGAAGATGGCAGGCTGGCCGTTGTCCAGCGGGGCAAAGCTGATCGCCGTCCGCACCGGCGCCTCGGTCGGAAACGCCCAGCGCGTGCAGCCGCTTTTGGCGTCGAGGGCGTGGATCTTGCGATCGCCGCCACCGACGAACAGCAAGCCGCCGACGACAGCCGGCTGCGCGTTGGCGTTGGACGTGTCAGGGAATCCGAACGCCCATTTCAGACGCAGTCGCGGGACCTGATCTTGCGCGAGGCCGGCCATTGCCGCCGGCTGAAACCGGCTGTTGTTGATATCCGCGCCCCAACCGTTCCACCGCGGCCCGTCGATCGGCTGCGGAAAGCCGGTCTCGTTCTGCGTGCATTCGCCCGCGCTCTCGGTTGCCGCGAGCGAAGCGGCCTTTCCGGTGACGAGCGAGGCGATCGCCGCCCGCTCGTCGCTGCTCAGTCCCTGCGCGAATGACGCCATCGGGCCCGTGGTGATCGCACCAAGCACCTCGTCGAACGATCTGGATTGCAGCGCGGCGCGGCTCGGCGCGCGAACACCCGTATTGCTGCTGTCGTGACATTGCGCGCAGCGTTGCGCGTAGAGGTCGGCACCGCCTTGCTGCGCTGTTGCAGGCAGGCAAGAGGAGATCAGGGCGACGGCAATCGCGGCACTCAGTTTCATCGTGTTTCACCGGCGTTGGCTTTGATGAAGAGAGTGATTGCAGCGTAGCACAACCTTCCGGCTGCATCCTGCCTGGCGAGGCCGGCGGCACGTATGGCGGTGCAGGATCCGATTGCCGCCGCCCCCAATTCGAGCGCCCGGCGGCGCGATCTCCCATTGACAGGTCGGCCGATGTGATAGAATTATAACACAATAAGTTGCAAAAATAACAACATGTCACCATCGTACCAGCGCCTCGCGCGGGCGACGGGAGGAAAATTTGGAATTGTCCGGTTTGATCGCAGCCGAGCCTCGGCCGTCGACGGCGCTGTTGATGGTCGGTGGCATCAACAAGCGCTTCGGCGGCGTGCGGGCGTTGCGCGACGTCAACCTCGAGGTCCGGGCCGGCGAGGTGCACGCGCTGCTGGGCGAGAACGGAGCCGGCAAGTCCACGCTGATCAAGATCCTCAGTGGCGTCCACGCGGCCGACAGCGGCGCGATCGAGATCGCCGGCAAACCAGCGACGTTCGACAGTCCGGCTAGATCGCGCGAGGCGGGCATCGCCGTCGTCTATCAGGACCTCAGTCTCGTCGAGTCGCTGAGCGTTGCCGACAACCTGTTGCTCGGCCGCGAGCCGCGTACGCGGTTCGGCTTTGTCCGCAAGCGCGAACTGATGGTCAGGGCCGAGGCGTTCCTGAGCGAACTCGGCATTCCCCTCGATACCAAGGCAACAGTCGGCTCGCTGCCGTTCGCCTACCGCCAGATGACCGAGATCGCCAAGGCACTGATGGGCGAGGTGCGCCTGTTGATCCTTGATGAACCGACATCGTCCCTGACTTCGGATGAAGTTCGTATCCTGTTCGACGCGATCGGCAAGGCGACGCGCCGCGGCGTCGGCGTGATCTATGTGACCCATCGGCTCAACGAGGTGTTCGAGATCTCGCAGCGTGTCACGGTGCTCCGCGACGGCGCCAATGCCGGCACGTTCGTCACCGCCGAGACCGACATGAAGCGGCTGGTGAACGCCATCATCGGCACCGATCGATTGGCGCCCGCGGTGTCGCGCGCCGAGCCTGCGGCCGCGCGTTCGTTCGATCCGTCGCCGGTTCTGTCGCTGTCGGGCGTGTCCAACGATCGCCTGTCGGCCGTCGAATTGTCCGTGATGAAGGGGGAGATCCACGGCCTTGCCGGATTGATCGGCAGCGGGCGCACCGAGATCCTGGAGACGATCTTCGGCCTTCGGCCGGTCGAGAGCGGCTCACTCGCGATCGAGGGCCGGCCGTGGCTGCCGAACGGCGCGGCCGATGCGATCGACCGTGGCGTCGCGCTGGTGCCGGAAGACCGGCACATGCAGGGCCTTGTGCTGGATCATTCGGTCGAGCGCAACATCACATTGCCGCGGATTCCGCATTTCTCGCGCTGGGGCTTCATGCAGCAGCGCGCCGCCGCCCGGCATGCGGACGCTGCGGTGGCGAGGCTGTCGGTGAAGGCGCAAGGCGCCTCGAGCCTGGTCAGGACATTGTCCGGCGGCAACCAGCAGAAGGTCGTGTTCGGAAAATGGAATGATCCGCGGCCGCGCCTGCTGCTGCTGGACGAGCCGACGGTTGGCGTCGACGTCGGCGCGCGCGAGGAGATCTACGGCGTGATCCGCAACGCTGCACGCGACGGCACCGGCGTCCTGGTGGTCTCGTCGGACCTCGTCGAACTGATCGAGCTCTGCGACCGCATCTCCGTGATCGTCGATGGACGCGTGGCGCGAACGCTGGTGCGCGGGGAGATCGATGATGCCGAAGAGCTCCATCATCTGCTGCAGATCTACCAGGCTTCCGAACAAGGCGTATTGCAAGCATGACCGAACTGACCGCGCCCAATCTCGTCGCCTCGTCGACCCGATCCGATCGTCGCCGCAAGTTGCTGCAGAATCTGCTGCGGGGCGAGCGGCCCTACATGCTGTACATCGCCTTCCTGGTGCTGCTGGTCGTGTTCAGCCTGTCCTCGCCCTGGTTCCTGTCGGTCGACAATTTCCTGAACATCGGACGCCAGACCACGCTGGTCTCGATCATCGCGGTCGGCATGACCTTTGTGATCATCGCGCGCCAGATCGATCTGTCGGTCGCATCGACATTGGCACTGTCGGGCATGGCCGCGGCGCTCGCCATGAGCCAGATCAACAACAGCTGGATCGTCGGCGCTGCCGCCGGGCTCGGCACCGGCGCGCTGGTCGGGTTGCTCAACGGTATCCTGACCACGCAGCTCTCGATCCCGTCGTTCCTGGTGACGCTGGGTTCACTGAGCATGGCGCGCGGTTTGGCGATGATGGTGACCAATACCAAGCCGGTGATCATCACCAACGAGACCTATTTCGCGATCTTTGGCGAAGGCTCGTTCCTGGGCATACCCGTTCCGATCGCCTGGACGCTGGTCGCGATGATCGTCGGCATCCTGCTGCTGCACTACAACGTGTTCGGCCGCCGCATCTATGCGGTCGGCGGCAATCCGACCGCGGCGCTGTATTCCGGCATCAATACCAAGTGGGTGACGACCGCGGCCTTTGTGCTGACCGGCGCGCTGGCCGGGCTCGCGGCGCTGGTGCTGTCCGCGCGCTCGCACGCCGCGCGGCCCGACGTCGTGCAGGGCATGGAGCTCGACGTCATCGCCGCCGTGATCCTCGGTGGTTGCAGCCTGTTCGGCGGGCGCGGCTACATCCTGGGGACGCTGTTCGGCAGCCTCATCATCGGCACACTCAACAACGGCCTCGTGCTGCTCGGCGTCAGCTCGCCGCTGCAGCTCGTCATCAAGGGAGCGATCATCGTAGCCGCGGTCGCCTTCACGAAACGCTAGAGCACGATGGCACAGCGCATGGGCCGCAAGGTCAGGCGTTGCAAGGGTAGGGGCAAGGTCGCCGGCCTCCGGTCAATCGGCGACCAAAACGGGAGGAAACAATGAAGCCAATCTTGCGACAAACCCTGCCGCTGACCGCGCTGATCGCGGCGACGGCCATTTCGATCGCCCCTTCGGCCCGCGCCGAAGTGCCTGCAACCTGCGTCAAGGGCGTCGATCTCGCGACGCTTGGACCGAAATCGATCGTCGGTCAGGGGCCGCATGGCGAGAAGGCCGCCTCGCCCGAGGTGCTGGCGCTGTCGGACGCCGATGCCGCCAAGATCAAGGAGAAGCATTTCAAGGTCGGCATCTCCATGCAGACCGTCAATCTCGACTGGGCGCAACTGCAGATCCAGGGCATCACCGATACGCTGAAGAAGTATGGCGTGACCGTCACCGGCGTCGCGTCCGCCGAATATCAGGTCGACAAGCAGATCGCCGATATCGAGAACACCATCCAGCAGCATCCGGATGGCATCATCTCGATCCCGGTCGATTTCACCGCGACCGCGCCGACCTACAAGAAGATCGCCAAGGCCGGCATCAAGCTCGTGCTGATGGACAGCATCCCGACCGGGCTGAAGCATCCCGAGGAATATGCGTCCATGATCTCCGCAGATAGCCAGGGCAATGGCCAGATCGCGGCCCAGATCCTGGCGTCCTGCGTCGCGCAGGGCGGCACCATCGGCCTCGTCAATTTCGGCGTCGACTATTTCAGCACCAACGAGCGCACCAAGGGTGTCCGCGAGTGGATGCAGAAGAACCGTCCCGACATCAAGATGAAGCAGGTCGACTTCACCGACCCGCCGAAGGTGTCGCAGATCGCGGGCGACTTCCTCACCGGCAATCCGGATATCAGGGGCCTGTTCGCGGTCTGGGACCAGCCGGCGCTCGATACGCTGAGTTCGATGCGCGCGCAGGGCATCGACATTCCGGTCACCACCGTCGACCTCGGCCTGCAATCGGCGATCGAGATCGCCAAGGGTGGTCCCTTGAAGGCGACCGGGTCGCAGCGCCCCTATGACCAGGGTGTCGCCGAAGCGATGGCCATGATGAATGCGCTGCTCGGCAAGGAAACGCCCGGCTGGATCGGCGTGCAGTCGCTGCCGGTGACGCAGTCCAACGTGCTGGAATCCTACAAGACGGTGTTCAAGAAGGAGCCGCCACCGGAGCTGACCGACGCCTGCAACAAGGCGAAGCCAGCCTGCAACTGAGCAGCGGGAGTTCGATGCGTGGTCCCGCGAGCCCGCGCATCGTGAGCAGCCTGATCCGGGCGTGCCAGCCCCCGCTCGGATCAGGTTGCGCTGGCCACGTACTCGACGGGAAGGCTGCGGAAGTGCTTGCGCATCTCCGCTGACGCCGTGCCGCCGACGATGATCCGCGAGAACGCGCCGATATCGGAGAAGAATGCCGATTTGAGACTGCCGAGCTTGCTCGCGTCGATCACCAGGATGCTCTCCATCGCGGTCTCGATGACGGCCTGCTTGACGGCGACCTCGTGAAAATTCGAGCAGCTCGCGCCGCGGGTCCAGTGCACGCCGCCCGCGGAGATGAAGGCCTTGTTGATGCCGAGCCGTCGCAGATAGGACAGGCCGTCGTCCGACGCGAAGGACTGCGACGACGGATGGTAGAGGCCGCCCATCAGCATCACCTGCGTGGCCGGCCGTCGCGTCACGATCGACGCCACGTTCATCGAATAGCAGATCACCGAAAGCGGCAGGTCCTCTGGCAGGCAGTCCGCCAGCGACTGCATCGTCGTGCCGCAATCGATGAAGATCGTATCACCTTCCTTGATCGAGGCCGCGGCAGACCGGCAGGCGAGGCGCTTGTCCTGGGTGTGCTGATCGATCTCCTGCTCGAACGTGTACTTGATCCCGGTCGGCGATGCCGCATTGACGACGTAGCCGCCGAGCAGCGCCAGCGCGGCGTCCGGCCCGGCGAGATCGCGCCGGACCGTCATTTCGGAAACCTTGAGGAGCTCGGCGGCGTCCTTCAGATGCAGCGTGCCGCTCGATTCGACGGCGCGGCGCAGCCTCTGCAGGCGCTGCACGCGCGTCTCGCTTGGTCGTGCGTTCGATGTTTCAGCCATTTTGATCGCCGGGCTTGCTTATCCGATTGACAATGATCTTACAATGTTGTGAGTTTATCAACGTCGATTTGTTACAATAATAACATCCAGTCCGGCGGGCTGATCGAGGGTCGGGGACGATAGCGTCCGCAGGTCGTCGGCAAACCCCGCGGCAAGGTCAGGGGAGGATCACATGTTGCGATCGACACATTCAGTCTATCTGGCGATCTCGTCGATTCGCTAGGACCGCACGGCGCCTCCATGACGCAGAGCGTCTTCATACAGAATTCGTCCCCATTGGCCGCGCAGCCGCCTTCCCCGGGCGGCGGGCATGAGCTCCCGCGCAACAGTGGTCGCGCGCTCGAGATGGATTGGGTCGACGGGATCAGGATCAATCTGTCGGCCGCCGAACGTCGCGTTGCAAGCTTGCCGGGCCGGCGCACGGTCAAGAAGGACGCGCAGGCGGCGTGGCTTCTCAAGGCGATCACCTGCGTCGACCTGACGACGCTCAATGGCGACGATACGACCGAACGGGTGAAGCGCCTCTGCGCCAAGGCCAAAGCGCCGGTGCGCGGCGACCTTCTCGAGCGGCTCGGCTTTGCCGGCCGCGAGCTGCATACCGGCGCGGTCTGTGTCTACCATCGGTTCGTGGCGACGGCCGTCGAAGCGCTCGAAGGATCCGGCATCCCGGTCGCTGCGGTCTCGACCGGATTTCCCGCAGGTCTCGTGCCGCACGATCTGAAGCTGAAGGAGATCGAGGCGTCGGTCCGCGACGGCGCGGAGGAGATCGACATCGTCATCACGCGCGAGCATGTGCTGACCAGCGATTGGCGGGCGCTCTACGCCGAGGTTCGGGATTTCCGCGCCGCCTGCGGCGACACGCATCTGAAGACGATCCTGGCCACCGGCGATCTCAAGACCCTGCGCAATGTCGCCAAGGCGTCGATGGTCTGCATGATGGCCGGCGCCGACTTCATCAAGACCTCCACCGGCAAGGAAGGCGTCAACGCGACGCTGCCGGTGACGCTCGCGATGCTGCGGATGATTCGCGTCTATCAGGAGCGCACCGGCTACCAGATCGGCTTCAAGCCGGCCGGCGGAATCTCGACGGCAAAGGACGTGCTCAACTACCAGTTCCTGATGAAGGAGGAACTGGGACGCGACTGGCTCGAGCCGGACCTGTTCCGCATCGGCGCCTCCAGCCTGCTCGCCGATATCGAGCGACAGCTCGAGCATCACGTGACCGGCCACTATTCGGCCTTCAATCGCCACCCCGTGGGATGAGACTCCAGCGATGAGCGTCGCAAGCTATTTCGAGACCATGGAGTATGGCTCCGCGCCGGAGGCGGACGGCGAGGCACGCGCCTGGCTGGCGCGGCATGGCGCCACGTTCGGGCATTTCATCGCCGGCAGGTTCACGGCGCCGCATGCCGGCAAACACCTCACGACGACCGAGCCGGCCACGGGCAAGACGCTGGCGCGCATTGCGCAGGGCGCCGCCGCCGATGTCGAGGCGGCGGTTGGCGCCGCGCGCACCGCGCAGACAGCGTGGGCAAAGCTCGGCGGTCACGGCCGCGCGCGTCATCTCTATGCATTGGCGCGCATGCTGCAACGTCACGCCCGGCTGTTCGCCGTGCTGGAGGCGATCGACAACGGCAAGCCGATCCGGGAAACCCGCGATCTCGACGTGCCGCTCGCGGCGCGCCATTTCCTCTATCACGCCGGCTGGGCGCAACTGCAGGAGCGTGAATTCGCCGATCAGGTGCCGGTTGGCGTGATCGGGCAGATCATTCCGTGGAATTTTCCGCTGCTGATGCTGGCGTGGAAGATCGCGCCGGCGCTCGCCGCGGGCAATACGGTGGTACTCAAGCCGGCGGAGTTCACCTCGCTCACGGCGCTGCTGTTCGCCGAGCTTTCGGCCGAGGCCGGCCTCCCGCCGGGCGTGTTGAACGTTGTGACCGGCGACGGTGCCACCGGCGCGCTGCTGGTCGAAAGTCCCGGCGTCGACAAGATCGCGTTCACCGGCTCGACCGAGGTCGGGCGGCTGATCCGCCAGTCGACCGCCGGCACCGGCAAGTCGCTGACGCTCGAGCTGGGCGGCAAGTCGCCATTCATCGTGTTCGACGATGCCGACATCGATGGCGCGGTGGAAGGCGTAGTCGATGCCATCTGGTTCAACCAGGGCCAGGTCTGCTGCGCCGGCTCGCGGCTGCTGCTGCAGGAGGGGATCGCGGACACTTTCCGCAGGCGCCTGATCCGCCGCATGGAGACGCTTCGCGTCGGCATGCCGCTCGACAAGGCGATCGACATGGGCGCAGTGGTCGCACCGGTTCAACTCGAACGGATCAAGTCGCTGGTCGAGACCGGGGTGAAGGAAGGCGCCGAGAAATATCAGGCGTCCGGTGCGATCCCGGCGGAAGGATGTTTCTATCCGCCGACCTTGCTCTGGAACGTGCATCCGTCCTCGACGGTTGCGACCGAAGAGATTTTCGGCCCGGTCCTGGTGGCGATGACGTTCCGTACGCCCGACGAGGCGGTGATGCTCGCCAACAACACGCGCTACGGCCTTGCCGCCAGCGTGTGGAGCGAGACGATCGGTCTGGCGCTCGATATCGCGCCGAAACTGCTAGCCGGTGTCGTTTGGGTCAATGCGACCAATCTGTTCGACGCCAGTGTCGGCTTCGGCGGCTACCGCGAGTCCGGCTTCGGCCGCGAGGGCGGCCGTGAAGGCATATACGAGTATCTCAAGCCGAAGGCCTGGAGCGGGCGCAAGGCGCGGGCCAAGGCGTCGCCACTGCCGACGGCTTCCGGCGCCGGTGCCGGATTCGATGTGCCGCCGATCGATCGGACGGCAAAACTGTTCGTCGGCGGCAAGCAGGTGCGCCCGGACGGCAATTATTCGCGTGCGGTGCTGTCGCCGAAGGGGCGGCGCCTGGGCGAGGCAGGCGAGGGCAATCGCAAGGATATCCGCAATGCGGTGGCCGCGGCGCGCTCCGCCGAGTCCTGGGCGCGGGCGACGGCGCATAATCGCGCCCAGATCCTCTATTACCTTGCCGAGAATCTTTCCGCGCGCGGCGACGAGTTCGCCCGGCGCATCGCCGACATGACCGGTGTGTCGGCTGCGAAGGCGCGCACGGAAGTCGATGCGAGCATCGAGCGGTTGTTCAGCTATGGCGCCTGGGCCGACAAATTCGAAGGATCCATCCACGCGCCGCCGCTGCGCGGCGTGGCGCTCGCGATGCATGAGCCGATCGGCGTGGTCGGTGTCGCCTGTCCCGACGAGGCGCCGCTGCTCGCCTTCATCAGCCTGGTGGCGCCGCTGATTGTGATGGGCAACCGGGTCGTCGCCGTCCCCAGCGAGCGGCATCCGCTCGCCGCGACCGACTTCTACCAGGTGCTGGAGACCTCGGACGTGCCGAGTGGTGTGGTCAACATCGTCACCGGCGATCACAGCGAATTGGTCAGGGTGCTTGCCGAGCACGACGATGTCGACGCGCTCTGGGCGTTCGGATCGCAGGACGCCTCGGTGACGGCCGAGCGGCACTCGATCGGCAATCTCAAGCGCACGCTGGTCGATCATGGCCTCGCGCTCGATTGGTACGACAAGGCCGCGAGCGAGGGCCCGATCCTGCTCCGCCATGCGGTGCAGGTGAAGAACATCTGGATTCCGTATGGCGACTAGAGAGATCAGCTTGCGGTGATACCGGGAATCCGGACCACCAGAGTCCGGCGAATTTGAAGACGAGGGAGGGACGCAACATGCTGAAGGGCATCAATCCACTGCTCAATGCCGACGTGCTCTATGCCCTGCGGGCGATGGGACACGGTGATCGCCTGGTGGTGTGCGACACCAATTTTCCGGCCGACTCGATCGCGCGCCAGAGCGTGCTCGGCAGGCTGCTGCGCATCGACAATGTGAGTGCCGCCCAGGCGGTCGAAGCCGTTCTTTCGGTGATGCCGCTCGATACGTTTGTCGACGATGCCGCGATCCGCATGGAGATCGTCGGCCAGGCTCAGGAAGTGCCACCCGTGCAGCGCGAGGTGCAGGCCGCGATCGATCGCGCGGAGGGACGGTCCTGGCCGCTGGTCGGCGTCGAGCGCCACGCTTTCTACGAGAAGGCCAAGACGGCCTATTGCGTGATCGCGACCGGCGAGCGGCGCTTCTACGGCTGCTTCCTGTTCAGCAAGGGCGTGATCGGGCCGGACGGGGGAGTGACGAGATGAGCAAGAGTGGCGTCGCCGTCCTCGGTGTCTTCGTCGTCGACCTCGCGTTCCGCGCCGGCAACATGCCGGCGATCGGCGAGACCATCGCCGGATCGGGATTCGCGATGGGGCCCGGCGGCAAGGGATCCAACCAGGCTGTCGCGGCCGCGCGGGCCGGCGCCGGCGTGAGCTTCATATCGCGGATCGGCAGCGACGCCTTCGGCGAGCTTGCGATCAAGACCTGGGAGGCCGAGGGAATCCGGCCGCGCGTGGCCAGGACGGCGGAGGCGCCGACCGGCGCGGCGTTCATTTATGTCCATGAGACGCGCGGCGACAACGCCATCATCGTGGTGCCGGGTGCAGCGGGCGGTATCGGCCCGACCGATGTCGACGCGGTGGCGGACGCGATCCGCGACTCCAGCGTGTTCGTGACGCAGCTCGAGCAGCCGGTCGATGCGGCGCATAGAGGGCTCGAGATCGCGCGCGCCGCCGGCAGCATCACGGTGTTCAATCCGGCGCCCGCGATCAAGTTCGACGATGGCCTGTTTGCGCTGTGCGATTATGTCGTTCCCAACGAGACCGAGGCCGAAGCGCTGACCGGGATCGCGGTGGGCGACCTCGCCGGCGCCCGCCGCGCCGGCGACGCCCTGTTGGCCAAAGGCGCCGGAACGGCGCTGATCACCCTCGGCGAGCGCGGCGCGCTATTCCATGCGCGGGATCGCTCGCTGCACGTGCCGCCCTTCGTGGCCGGCAAAGTCGTCGAAACCACCGGCGCGGGCGATGCCTTCGTCGGCGGCTTCGCGGCGGCGCTCGCGGACGGCGTCGATCCGCTCGAGGCTGCGCGCTTCGGTTCGGCCACGGCGGGTATCTCGGTGACCCGGCCGGGCACCGCGCCCGCGATGCCGCGGCGCGCGGAGATCGAGGCGCTGCTGAGGGGATGATGCTGCGATGATGCGGAATGATCCGATCAAGCATGTCTTCATCTGGCCGGCGGTGCTCGTCGTGCTGGCGATCTCCATCTTTCCGCTGATCTATTCGCTGACCACGAGCTTCCTCAGCTACCGCCTGATTCCGCCGATCCCGCCGCGCGTCGTCTGGCTCGGCAATTATGCGACGTTGTTGCAGGAGCCGCGGTTCTGGAATGCGCTCTTCACCACGACGCTGATTGCGCTGATCGCGGTCGGGCTGCAATACGCGATCGGGTTCGGCGTCGCCCTGGCCCTGAATGCGCGAGTGCCGGGCGAGCGGCTGTTCCGCGTCGCCCTGCTGCTGCCGATGCTGCTGGCGCCCGTCGCGGTCGCGCTGGTGGCGCGCATGATCTTCAATCCGACGATGGGACCGCTCAACCAATTCCTGTCGAAGTTCGGCCTGGTTAACCTGCCGTTCCTGACCAACGGACATTGGGCGCTCGCCTGCATCATCGCGGTCGAGGTCTGGCAGTGGACCCCGTTCGTCATCCTGATGATGCTGGCCGGCCTGCAAACGCTTCCAGAAGATGTCTACGAGGCCGCCGAGCTCGAGAATGCCAGCGCCTGGCAGCAGTTCTGGGGCATCACCTTTCCGATGATGCTGCCGATCTCGGCCGCCGTCGTCTTCATCCGTCTGATCGAGAGCTACAAGATCATGGACACGGTGTTCGTGATGACCGGCGGCGGGCCGGGCGTGGACACCGAGACGCTGACGCTGTTCGCCTATCAGGAAGGTTTCAAGAAGTTCAATCTCGGCTACACATCGGCGCTCAGCTTCCTGTTCCTGATCGCGATCACGATCATCGGCGTGACTTATCTGGCGCTGCTGCGGCCGCATCTGGAGAAGCGCCGATGAGCGGGCAGGGCTTGACGGGACTGTCGCCATGGAGTCGCCGCCTGGTCGCGGTCGGCGTTCTCGTCTGGTGCCTGATCACGGTGTTTCCGCTCTATTGGGTGGTGGTGACCGCCTTCAAGACGCCGCCCGGCGTCGTCGGCGGACCGACCTATCTGCCGTTCATCGACTTCACGCCGACCTTGCAGCCCTTCATCGATCTCTATCAGGGCATCCGCGGCGAGTTCTTCCGGACCTTCCTGAACTCGACCATCGTTGGCCTGTCCGCGGCGGCCATTGCTACCGCGATCGGCGCGATGGCGGCCTATGCGCTGGTGCGCTTCGAATTCAAGGTCCGCTTCGGCGCGGGCCTCGTATTCTTCCTGCTCGCGCTCGGCGGCTACCTGCTGTTCAACACGACGTTCGGGTTCACCCGCCCGCAGGCCCTGTTGCTGGCCTTTCCGATCGCGCTGATCGTGGCCGTCGCCGCCAACCGCCTGCCGCTGCCGGGACCGATCCTCGGCAATGAGGACATCCTGTTCTGGTTCGTCAGCCAGCGCATGTTCCCGCCGATCGTCACCGCCTTCGCGCTGTATCTGCTCTACAGCGAGATCGGCCGGCTCGGCTTCCAGCTGATCGACAGTTTTGTCGGCCTGACGCTGTGCTACGTCGCCTTCTCGCTGCCGATCGTCGTCTGGCTGATGCGCGACTTCTTCGAGGCTGTGCCGATCGAGGTCGAGGAGGCGGCGATGGTCGACAATGTGCCGAGCTGGCGCATCTTCCTCGGCATCGTGGTGCCGATGTCGATGAACGGGTTGCTGGCGACGTTCATGATCACGCTGGCCTTCGTCTGGAACGAGTTTCTGTTCGCGCTGTTCCTGACCAATTCCAGATGGCAGACGCTGCCGATCCTGGTGGCGGGACAGAACAGCCAGCGCGGCGACGAATGGTGGGCGATATCGGCTGCGGCGCTCGTCGCCATCGTTCCCATGATGATTATGGCGGGCCTGCTCAGCCGGATGATGCGGTCGGGCCTGCTGCTCGGGGCCATCAAATAGCAAAAAACCTTGTAGGGAGGACTAGACGATGTTGCGACGGACGTTCCTGATGCTGACCACCTCGCTCGCGATGGCCTGTGCCGCGAGCCAGGCGAATGCTGCCTGCAGTCCGGACTATACCGGCGTCACCCTGACGGTGGCGTCGCAGACCGGGCCGTATATCGCCTCCGCGCTCAAGCTCGGCGCGGACGAATGGGCCAAGAAGACCTGCGGCAAGGTCAATGTCGTCGAATTCCCGTGGTCCGAGCTCTATCCGAAGATCGCGACATCGCTGACGGCGTCGGACGCGACGTTCGACCTCGTCAGCTTCGCGCCGGCCTGGCTGCCTGACTTTGTGCCCTATCTCAGCGAGATGCCGAAGGAGATGCAGTCCGGCAAGGACTGGGACGATATCGAGCCGGCCTATCGCGAACGGCTGATGGTGTGGGAAGGCAAGATCTACTCGCAGTCGATGGATGGCGACGTCCACACCTATACCTACCGCACCGACCTGTTTAGCGATCCCAAGGAGAAGGACGCGTTCAAGGCCAAATACGGCTACGACCTCGCGCCGCCGAAGACCTGGAAGCAGTATCTCGACATTGCCGAGTTCTTCCAGAGGCCCGACAAGGGGCTGTGGGGAACGGCGGAAGCCTTCCGCCGCGGCGGTCAGCAGTTCTGGTTCTTCTTCAGCCATGCGGCGGCCTACACCAACAATCCGAACTATCCGGGCGCGATGTTCTTCGACCCCGAGACGATGGACGCACAGATCAACAACCCGGGATGGGTGAAGGGGCTCGAGGAATACATCAGGGCATCGAAGCTCGGGCCGCCCAACGCGCTGAATTTCTCGTTCGGTGAGGTGAACGCTGCCGTGGCCGGTGGCCAGGTTGCGGAATCGATCGGCTGGGGCGACACCGGCGTCATCGCCGCCGACCCGAAGCAATCGAAGATCTCGGGCAAGGTCGGTTCGGCGATGCTGCCCGGTTCGGACGAGATCTGGAACGCCAAGACCAAGAAGTGGGACAAGTTCCCGAGCGTGCTTCCGGGCCCGTTCATGGCATTCGGCGGCTGGCAGATCGCGGTGCCGAAGGCCGGCAAGAACCAGAAGGCGGCGTGGGATTTCGTCAAGACACTGACAAGTCCTGAAGTGTCGGGCCAGGCGGCGATCACCGGCGGCAGCGGCGTCAATCCCTATCGCAAATCGCACACCGCCAATCTGCAACTGTGGAGCAAGATCTTCTCGCCGGAAGAGGCCAAGGAATATCTCGGCGCGCAATCGGACTCCATCAATGCCAAGAACGTCGCGCTCGACATGCGTCTGCCCGGCTACTTCTCCTATACCGAGGTGGTGGAGATCGAGCTCGGCAAGGCGCTGGCCGGCCAGACCACGCCGCAGGCGGCGCTCGACGCGATGGCCAAGGAGTGGAATCGGCTGACCGACGAGTTCGGCCGGGCCAAGCAGCTCGCGGCCTATCGCGCGGCGATGGGCCTTCCGCCGAAGAATTAGCTTTCCAGTGAGAGGTCCCGGATGATGCGCGAGCATCGTCCGGGACTTGACTTGCCGTCGACGAAGGGGCGGAAAAGGATTCCATGGCGCACGTCGAGATCGAGAACGTCAGCAAGGCATACGGGCCTTACAAGATCATTGAAGGGCTCGACCTCAACGTGGCCGACGAGGAGTTTGTCGTGCTTGTCGGCCCGTCCGGCTGCGGCAAGACGACGACGTTGCGCATGATCGCGGGACTGGAGGCGGTGACGAGCGGAACCATCCGCATCGGCAATAGCGACGTGACGCAATTGCGTCCCGGCTTGCGCAATTGCGCGATGGTGTTCCAGAACTACGCGCTCTACCCGCATATGACGGTCGGAGAGAACATCGGCTACGGCATGAAGGTGCGGGGCGAATCGCGCGCCAGCATCGAGAAGGCCGTCAATGACGTGGCGCGCGTGCTGGACCTCGAACAATATCTGCAGCGCCGGCCCAAGCAGCTCTCGGGCGGACAGCGCCAGCGCGTGGCGATCGGCCGTGCCATCGTGCGCAGCCCGGATGTATTTCTGTTCGACGAGCCATTGTCCAATCTCGACGCCAAGCTCCGTATCGAGATGCGGACCGAGATCAAGGCGCTGCACCGGCGTCTCGCTAAGACGATCGTCTATGTCACGCACGACCAGGTCGAAGCCATGACCATGGCCGACCGCGTCGTGGTGATGAACCGCGGCCGCATCGAACAGGCGGCCGATCCGATCACGATTTACGAGAAGCCCAGCAATCTCTTCGTCGCCGGCTTCATGGGCGCGCCCAGCATGAATTTCATCGATGGCAAGATCGTCGCCCGCGACGGCGCGCTCGCCTTCACCGAGTCGTCGGGCACGGCGTTGAGAGTGCCGAAGTCACGCGAGGCGGCCTATGCCGGCAGCGTCGGCAAGCCCGTGGTGCTCGGCGTCAGGCCCGACCATGTGTTGCGGCAAGACGCGCCGGCGGGCTCTTCCGTCCGGATCCTTGTGAAAGACGTCGAGCCGCTCGGGCCGCACACGCTGGTGATCGGGACCGTCGGCCCATTCGCGTTCACGGCGCAAATGCCGGTCGGCGTCGCCGCGGAACCGGATCATGTCATCGACGTCGCGCTCGATCTTGAGCGAACGCACTTGTTCGACAAGGCGTCTGGGACGGCTATTTGCTGATCCGCCGCAGCCTGGCTCGACAACCGCCTGCCTAGACTAGCTTAAGAAACCTCGCGCGCGCCGGACCGTATCGGACGGATACAGGCCGAAGGCCGAGCGGTACACCGCAGCGAAACGGCCCATATGCGTAAAGCCCCACTTCAGGGCAACTTCGCTGATCGGAAGCATGTTCTCCGGTCGCGACAGCTCATCGTGGATTGCCTCAAGGCGAATTTGCCGCAAATAGGCGACCGGCGTCGTGCCGTGGATTTTGCGGAAGCCCAATTGCAGCAACCGGCTGCTGACCCCAACCGTTGCGGCAATATCCGATATCGTCAGCGGCAGATGCGGATTGGCCCGCATATACTCGACCGCACGCCGAATGTAGCGCGGCGGCGCATCAAGCGGGTGGCGGCTCAACCGGTCGGTCAACCGATGAGGAACGTTCTCAAGGATGAGCTGTATCGCTGCTTCCGATAGCAGCGCGCTGGCTTTCGGAGAGCGTACCAGGATCCCGTCATACAAACCGGTGGTGCTCGTGCGGACAAGCTGAAGAAGCGTCTGTCCAATGCCGGTCGACAAGCCGACGATCGGCGTCAGATTGAGATCTTCCAGCGCCGTGCTCCCGAACGTCGCAGACAGCACCTTTGTAACTACGCCCGTATGCAAGGTGAGCGTGACACTTGAGTATCGTCCATCGACCGCTTCGACCCGCTGCGCCTGCATCGTCGGGAGGGGCACGATGGCGATCTCGGAGGGGGTCCGCTGGATGCTCTTTCCTGCAATGAGCATTTCGGCCTGGCCGGCATTCAGCAGGCTTATTGCGAGCTCTCCGGCAGAATTCTCGTACGAATAGCGCCAATCCCAACCGGCCGATAGATCGGCCCGTACGACGTCAATTTCCGCGCCGATGGCTATATCCGCATGCCAGCGAAACGATTCGTCGGGGCGCGGCGAGGAATGCGCATTGATCCCGTGGGGGTGGAGCATTTCAAGGAGTTCTTCAAACGAACATCCCGATCGCGCGGGAGGTGCAGCGAGTACGTCTTCGACCATCAAATCCCAACCATCGGATGATTGCTGTTTCGCGGATTGCCCGATCCATCAGACCGGCTTTCCACTGTCCGGCCACACGCGTAGACCGCACCACAACACTAGCACAGCTTAGGTAATCTTGGGTCGCGTGCCCTTTCTCACAATTCCTTCGATATCCGAATAGCGAACAGAATATCCAGATCGTGCAATCGAGCCGCGAAAGCCAGCATTTCATCTAATTCGCTCGCCTGCATTGCGCGAACGTTCCGATTCAATCCCTCGCGCCGACGTTCGAGAGCACCAGCGGATGCACAGCATCCGCGATCGACTGTCCTAGCCACAATCCGAACGCCTCCATCCGGAATGCGACGTCGTCCATGGACTCGTAGCCCATTTGGCCTAAATCGTCACGACCAACTCAAACGGGTTATGAAAGCATGCTTACAAGGATTACTTGCGTACTCGCGCTTACAGTTCTTTCGTCCATGCCTGCGCTGGCCGATGGTTGCGCAGATCACGTCCAGAGCACCGGCGTTCCCATGGTAACGGGCATGACGCACAAGACCTGGATGATCTTCCCGTCGGTCAATCCAGGTGCTGCCCTCGACAAGGTGTCCCGCGCTGTTCTGGCAGAGGGTTTTGTCGGCGTGAACGTCGACAAGAAACTCGGCACGCTGACCACCCAGCAGGAGACCACCGGATCCGGCCGGCCACAAACGTTGCAGGTTGTCGTCCGCAAGGACGGCAAGGGTAGCCGCGTCGATGCGACCTTCAGCTTGCCGCCGGGGCAGTTGGCTCCAGGTGTCGGCGATAACCTCTGCCGCGTCGTGAACGCAGCCGGCCAATGAACGCCGCCCATCTGTGAAGCAGGCTGACGCGCGAATTGTAACCGGCCGCGCGTGTCCGGGTGTCGTCCGGTCCGGGACCAGGCGAGCCCGTCCATGTCGAGGAAATCGGGATGCAGGTGCCGGCCTGCGCCCACAGCAATGAAGCAGGAGATCTGATGCGTAGGGCTCGCTTTGCGAAAGTTGTTTTGATGGCCGCCACCGGTGCCATGGTGTTTTCGGCCTCCGCCATTTCGGCTCCGTTGCAGCACGGTGCCGGCGTTGCGGCGGCAGTGCCGTCGTTGACCGAGAAGGTCTGGTGCCGTTACGGGCAGTGCTATGACAATGGCGGCGGCGCTGCCGTCGGAGGATTGGTCGGTGGCCTCATCGGCGGCGTCATCGCGGCCGGTGCAGCCAACGCCGCCGCGCAGCAGGAAGCTGCCGCCGCCCAGCAGCACGCGGCGTCCTGCGCCCAGCGCTATCGCTCGTACGATGCGGCGTCGAACACGTTCCAGGCAAAGGACGGCCGGCGGTATCCCTGCCAGTGAGACTGCAGCAGGCTTGCGGCACCGGAACGGCGGAGTGAAACCGCAGCTCCAGGCAATAACCCTCGGCGTCGAACTGAGCACGAATGGAGCTCCGGCCAGTGAGCCGGAGCAGGCGTTCGAGCGCCCCAGGAGCCGCAACGTCGCTTCTGCCGGCGAATTGACCAGGACTTTTGGCTGAACGGGTTCCCGCGCTGCGCCTGGATGCGCGGATCGAACGGATTTATCGGGAATCGCAGAGCGGGCGGCCCACGGCGGCTTCTGACCCGATCGTTTTCTATGCTATCACGCGATCCGTCGAAACTGCGCTCGTGGCAGGATCTGCCCGAACCTTACGAATCCGGATCTCGATGATGTTGTCGCTTCCCAAGACCAAAATACGCGTGCTGCTGCTGGAGGGCGTGAACGAATCCGCGGCCCGGATGTTCGAGGCGAATGGCTATACCGAGCTGCAACGTCTGCCCAAGGCGCTGGGACCCGGAGAACTCAGGCAAGCGCTGTCGGGCATCCATATGCTGGGAATTCGCTCGCGAACCCAGTTGACCGCGGAGATCCTGGAGGCCGCGGACCGATTGCTCGTTGTCGGCTGCTTTTCGGTCGGCACCAATCAAGTCGATCTCGACGCCGCGCGAAAGCTCGGGATCCCCGTATTCAACGCGCCATACTCCAACACCCGCAGTGTGGCGGAGCTGACCATCGCCGAGATAGTGATGCTGTTCCGCCGGATCTTTCCGCGTTCGGTCTCCGCACATGCCGGCGGCTGGGACAAGTCCGCCGAAGGCAGCCGCGAGGTGCGCGGCAAGACGCTCGGCATCGTCGGCTACGGCAACATCGGCTCGCAGCTGTCGAACCTCGCCGAAGCCATGGGCATGCGCGTGATCTATTTTGATCAGACCGACAAGCTCCGCCATGGCAATACCGAGCCCGCCGAATCCCTCGACGCGTTGCTCGCAGCCAGCGACGTCGTATCGCTGCATGTGCCGGAGACGCCGGCCACCGCCAACATGATCGGCGCGGCCCAGCTCCAGCTGATGAAGCCCGAGGCCTATCTGATCAACAACTCGCGCGGCACCGTGGTCGATCTCGATGCGCTGGCGAGCGCCTTGCGTGAGGGCCGGCTGGCGGGGGCCGCGGTCGACGTGTTTCCGGTCGAGCCGGTGTCGAACGAGGCGCGCTTTGTCTCGCCGCTGCAAGGTCTCCCTAACGTCATCCTCACGCCGCATGTCGGCGGTTCGACGGAAGAGGCGCAGGATCGCATCGGCGGCGAGGTTGCACGCAAGCTGATCGATTATTCCGATGTCGGGTCGACCTTCGGCGCGGTCAATTTTCCGCAGGTGCAATTGCCGGCGCGCCCGACCGGCACTCGTTTCATCCATGTTCATCGCAACGTTCCCGGCGTCTTGCGCCAGGTCAACGACGCGGTCTCCCGGCACGGGATCAACATCCTGGCGCAATATCTGCAGACCGATCCGGAAGTCGGCTATGTCGTGCTCGAGACCGACGTGGTCGGCGGCGAGGGCGAAGGACTGCTGGCCGATTTGAAGGCCATCGACGGCACGATCCGCGTGCGGGTGCTGTACGACCAGAATCGGCCGCAGGGGTGATCGACTTCGTCAATCAGCCGAGAACCCGAACGGAACGCTCGAGGTCCTGAAATCGTCGGGAAGAATCTCGCGTCCGATCGGCGGCGCCGACCGTGCCGCGCATCTTGGGCGATGGCAGACCCGGCATGCGACGCCGATCGGCGTCGGCTCGTCGGCGTTCGGCCCCTGTCCGTCGCGCGTGTAGATCAACTGGCCCGCATGTTCGGCGGCGCAGCCGATCGCGATCGCCCGCTCCACGCGGATGGCGCCGAACGCGCCGCCGCCGGCGGTCACGGTACGGGCGATCGAAAAGAACCGCTGCCCGTCGGGCAATTCCAGCCATTGCGTGACGATCTGGCGCGGCGTCTTGAAGATGTCGTGCACCGACCACAGCGGACATGCGCCGCCGTGCTTTGCAAACGGGAAGCCGGCGCCGTCGAGCAGCTTGGAAATGTTGCCGGCCGGATCGACCCGGATCAGGAAGAACGGGACCTTCTCCAGACCCGGCCGTTGCAAGGTCGTGACGCGGTGCGCGATCTGCTCGAAGCTGGTGCCGAATTGCCGCGCCAGCGCCTCCAGATCGTAGCGGCGCGCCTCGACCGCTTTCGCGAACACGGAATACGGCATGATGAGTGCGGCGGCGGCATAGGCCGCAAGCGCACGGCGGGCCAGCAGCTCGGCGCTCTTGGTCGTAAACTTGCCGGCTTCGACGGCGGCGCCGATCTCGTTTTCCAGTTCCAGATAGGCAAGTTGCTTGGCCAGCTGAAAATTCAGGCCCGCGGTATCGAGCGAGTCCTCGAGCAGCAATTGTCTGCGATGCAGGTCCAGTCGCCTGATCGAACCCAGCATGACGTTCGGCGGCAGATAGCGGACCTGGAGTTTATGCCGCTCCCGAAGCCGCTCGATAAATCCGGCCGGCCCGGCAGGTTCGTGGACGAGCCGCTCGGCGGCATCGTCGAGACTGGCAAAATTGTTGCGGCGCGCGGCGAGAAATCGCCGGACTTCGGCGACGGGATCGTTGGCGTCAAAGTTCTCCTGACCCGGTGAAGCGATCGCCAGATCCGGAGCTCGTCGCTCTGCAAGCGCCAGCTGCTCTTCGCGGTATGCGGTGTAGAGGCGCAGGAACGCCTCGGTCATTCCGGGATAGCTGACAGCAAGGTCGCTGACCTCGAGAGCGGGGATGTCGATGTCGGCAAACATCGGTTCCTTCAGGACGGACTGCATGCGGGCGGTATGATCGGCGCCGCCGTCACCGGCGAGGTCGGCCAGATCGATCTTGTAGGTGCGGGCGAGCCGCAGCAGCATGTCGGCCGTCACCGGGCGCTGATTGCGTTCCAGCAGCGCCACATAAGGGGCCGAGATTTCGAGATCGGCGGCCATGTCGGCCTGGGTCAGCCCGAGGTCGCGCCGCAGCCGGCGCAGTCGTGGACCCATGAAAACGGAACGGGCGCTTGAAGTTACCATCGCCATATCCAAGGTTTGTAAGATTCTTACAACAATACATCGGTTTCTTGTAAGTTATGACAAGTTTTCCGCGCCAGGTCTAGCTCCCGATGACGCCGCGCGTCACAAACGGTGCAGTTATTTCGTCACCGAAGGGATCACGGACATGAACTTCCAACCGCGCGGGATCGGCGACCGGGCCATCCAGGGACCGGCTTCGTATCAGAGCGAGATCGAGGCGGCCGAAGCGCTGCTCAAGGGCAAGGACACCTGGAACGGCGTCACCGCCGAAGCCGTGGCGCGGATGCGCCTGCAGAACCGCTTCAAGACCGGTCTGGATGTCGCCCGTTACACGGCTGCGCTGATGCGCGCCGACATGGCGGCCTATGACGCCGACAGCACCAAGTACACCCAGTCGCTCGGCTGCTGGCACGGCTTCATCGCCCAGCAGAAGCTGATCTCGGTCAAGAAGCACTTCGGCAATACCGACCGCCGTTACCTCTATCTCTCCGGCTGGATGATCGCGGCGCTGCGCTCCGAGTTCGGCCCGCTGCCGGATCAGTCGATGCACGAGAAGACCTCGGTGCCGGCCCTGATCGAGGAGCTCTACACCTTCCTGCGTCAGGCGGATTCGCGTGAGCTCAACGACATCTTCCGTGCGCTCGATGCGGCCCGCAAGGAAGGCGACAAGGCCAAGGAAAAGGCGCTGATCGAGAAGATCGATAACTTCCAGACCCACGTCGTGCCCGTCATCGCCGACATCGACGCCGGCTTCGGCAATGCCGAGGCGACCTATCTGCTTGCCAAGAAGATGATCGAGGCGGGTGCCTGCGCCCTGCAGATCGAGAACCAGGTCTCCGACGAGAAGCAGTGCGGCCACCAGGACGGCAAGGTGACCGTGCCGCACGAGGTGTTCATCGCGAAGATCCGCGCCTGCCGCCATGCGTTCCTCGAGCTCGGCGTCGAAGACGGCATCATCGTGACTCGCACCGACTCGCTCGGCGCCGGCCTGACCCAGCAGATCGCCGTGAGCCACAAGCCCGGCGACATCGGCGACCAGTACAACAGCTTCCTTGATTGCGAGGAAGTGACGGCCGCCAACGCGCGCAACGGCGACGTCATCCTCAACCAGAACGGCAAGATGATGCGTCCGAAGCGTCTGCCCAGCAACCTCTACCAGTTCCGTCCCGGCACCGGTGCGGATCGTTGCGTGCTCGACTGCATCACCTCGCTGCAGAACGGCGCCGATCTTTTGTGGATCGAGACCGAGAAGCCGCATATCGAGCAGATCGCCAGCATGGTCGATCGGATCCGCAAGGTCATTCCGAACGCGAAGCTGGCCTACAACAACTCGCCGTCGTTCAACTGGACCCTCAACTTCCGTTGGCAGGTCTACGACGCGATGAAGGAAGCCGGCCAGGACGTCAGCAAGTACAACCGCGCCGAGCTGATGAAGGCGGAGTACGACGACACGCCGCTGGCGAAGGAAGCCGATGAGCGCATCCGTACCTTCCAGGCGGATTCGGCCAAGCGCGCCGGCATCTTCCATCACCTGATCACGCTGCCGACCTATCACACGGCTGCGCTGTCGACCGACAATCTCGCGAGGGAGTATTTCGGCGAGCAGGGCATGCTTGGATACGTCAAGAACGTGCAGCGCGCAGAGATCCGTCAGGGCATCGCCTGCGTCAAGCATCAGAACATGGCGGGCTCCGACATCGGCGACGATCACAAGGAGTACTTCGCCGGTGAGGCTGCCCTCAAGGCGGGCGGCGCCCACAACACGATGAACCAGTTCGGCTAACCGATCGAACGGATCATTTCGACTATCGGCTGGACGGCCCGGCGCGCGAGCAGCCTGGCCTGTCCGCCGGCGGCGGGGCGATTTTCGACCACGGACGCGGTCGAGATCGCCCCGTGACGTTTTTGGGCCCGCTTCCCCTCAAGCCCGCCCGTTCGCAGAGGTTCGCGCGTTCCACGCGTGTGTGGTAATGCGTCGCTGCGATCTCGAGGGCATGCCACGCGATGAGTGTCGGGCACTACGCATCCGCCGTCACCAGCTCCGCCGTGATGGAACTGCTGAAGCCGTTCGATCCCCGTATCGTCGGAACGCTGCCGCTCGGCCTCGCCGTGCCCGGCAGCGACGTCGATATCGTCTGCCATGCGTCCGATCCGAACGCATTCGCGGACATCGTTTGGGCTCACTATCAAGCGTGCGATGATTTCGTCCTCTTCCGGTGGACCTCGGGGACGCGGCCGGTGATTGCCCGCTTTGTGTGCGACGGCTGGCCGTTCGAACTGTTCGGTGATCAGCGTCCGGTGGAGCAGCAACGAGGCTGGATCCACTTCGAGGTCGAACGGAGGCTGCTTGCACTTGATGATGGACGGCTGCGGCGAGCCGTCGGCGAATTGAGGGCAGGCGGTCTCAAGACCGAGCCTGCGTTCGCTACCGTGCTCGGGATATCGGGCGATCCCTATCGTGGACTGCTTGAGCTTGCGGCCGCAACGGACGCCGAGTTACGTGCCCGGCTCGTGGCATGCGATCTCGGCTGAGCGCCAAATTGATGAGACGGCTTCATTCGCCCGGAACGAGGTGGCCGACCGGCTGCCGCGCCAGCCGCCGGTGCCTGCGACGGGACAGATAAAGCAGCAGGCCGGTCACGGCAAACAGCGGCATCATGGCGGCGGCCAGCATGAAGGCGAGCTTGCCGAGCCATCCCAGGATGGCGCCGCGGTGGATGTCGAGCACGCTGGCGAGGACGCGTTCGCCAAACGTCTTGTCGGCGTAGCGATCCGATGAGATGACGCGGCCAGTGAGGGCATCGATGCGGAATTCGTCACGCACGGCCTCGCGCGACGAGTCCCGCGACCATGACCGCACGCGCACGGCCGTGCCCGCGCCGGCCGGCAGGGTCAGGAGGGCCCTTCCGTAACCGTTGTTCTCCTGCTGCAGGAACGCCGACCAGACGCGATCGAAGGCAAGCGGCTTTGCCTCGGCCTTCGCTTCAGTCTTGGCTTCAGTCTTGCTCTCGGCAGCCGCGCCGCCGCGCGGCGGCTTGGACTGCATCGCGGCGGCCGTGGCCTGAGGCCGCGCGAACAGCCAGTTGGCGCCGGCCTTGTACCATTCGAACGAATACCACAGGCCGGTCAGCGTCATCACCAGATAGACCGGCAGCACCCAGGTCCCGATCACGGCGTGCAGCGAGCGATGCAGGCCGCGGCCGCGCAGTCTGAGATTCGGCTTCAGCCACATCTTCACGCTGCGCGCACGACGCGGCCAGCGCAGCACGAGGCCGGTGATCAGCATCACGATCAGGCAGATCGCGGCTGACCCGGTGATCTTGCGCCCGATGCCGTTGCCGTCGCCCGGCAACAGCAGCCAGCGATGCAGCTTGCGGACGGTTGCGAAAAAGTCCTCGCCGCGCGGCGAGCCGAGCACGTGTCCATCATAGGGGTCGACATAGACCGAGGACGGCCGCGTGCCGCCTTCGCTGCGAGCGAAACGGATGCGGGCCGCGGCCGATGGATCGCTGACCATCGTCACGGCCGAGACCTTGCCGAAATCGCCCGCCGCTGCCAGCCGCGCGATCAACTCGTCCGGCGTGAGCCGCCGGGCCGCGCTGGCCTCGACGCGCATCATCTGACTGTTCAGGCTGGCCTCGATCTCGTCCTCAAAGGCCATCGTCGCGCCGGTGAGGCCGACCACGGCCCACAGCAGCGCCAGCCCAAGGCCGACCAGGGAATGGACCTGAAGCAGTGCAGCCTTGATCGGGCGCCAAACGTCACTCATCAGAATTTCACCGTCGCCGAGAGCGAGAAGCGCCGCGCGTCGCCCATCGCGACCGTCAGGATGCTGTTGGCTGAAGGGTAGTAGACCGTGTCGAACAAGTTCTTGACGTTGAACTGGTAGATGACCGGGAACGACTGGACCTTGGTCTCGTAGGTCGCAAACACGTCCGCGACCGTGTAGGCTGGCAGCACGAAGCTGTTCGCGGCATCGCCAGGTCGGTTGCCGACATAGCGCGCGCCGCCGCCGAGCCGCAGTCGGCCGGGCAGGGCGGTGCCGAAATCATAGACGAGGTAGAGCGATGCGGTGTTCAGCGCGACGTTCTGCAGGGCGTTGCCGGCGAGCGTCGGGTCCTCGGTTACGCGTGCGTCGGTATAGCCATAGCTGCCGATCATGCTCCAGCTGTCAGTCAGCCTGCCGGTGACGTCGAGTTCGACGCCGCGCGAGCGAACCTTGCCTGCCGTACGGTACTCGACGGTGCCAGTCGTGGAGTTAAGCTGCGAAACCAGCACGTTCTTCTTGTCGATGTCGTAGAGCGCAAGCGTGCCGGATATCCGTTTGTTGAAGTCGAACTTGACGCCGGTCTCCCACTGGGTGCCCTCTTCGGGCGCGATGTTGGAGCCGATCACGCCGCCGCCGGTGAGCGGCGCGATGGTCGAGGTCGGCTTCAGCGATTGCGTGTAGCTCGCATAGAGCGAGACCTGGTCGGTGAGCTTGAAGATGGCGCCGCCGAGCGGCAACACCTTGTCGGCCGAGACATTGGTATTGGTGACGAACGGGCGGCCCTTGCCGGCGAGCTGGTCGTAATCCATGTAGCGCACACCGCCGACCAGCGCGAAGCGCTCGGTCAGATGCAGCGTGTCCTGGAAGAACAGCGACCACTGGCCGAGCTTGTCGGTCTGGGCGCTGTCAGCGGCGGACACCGTCGTCCCCGGCGTGATCAGACCATAGACCGGATTGTAGAAGTTGAAGCTCGGGGTCGCCTGCCGGATCAGGTTGTCGCGATAGATCGTGCGGTACTGGCCGTCGCCGCCGAACAGCACTTCGTTGCGCATATCGCCGAGCCAGACATTGCCCTGCAAATAGGAGGTGCCGTAGCTGGCATTGCTGAGCGAGCCCCACGTGCCGTCATTGCTGCGGGTCTCGACGCCGGTCTTGGCGTTGACGCCGGTGATGCGGAGCTGGTTGGCGCTGAAGGTTTCGGTGTTGTAGCTGTAGGCCGCGAACAGCTTCCAGTCCCGGTTCAACCGGTGCTCGACCGACGCCTGCATCAGGTCGGAGGTTCCCCACATGTTGTTGAATGGCTCGTCGAGCCGGCGCGTCGCCGGGATCGCCAGCGGCGCCTTGGTCACGGAATCGAATGCGGTACCGCGGTCGAACGGCGTGATGAATTCGCGGTGCTCGTAGTTGAGCTGGACGGTGGTGTTCTCGCCGTACCAGGCCAGCGACGGCGCGACCAGCATTTCGCGATGGCGCCCGAAATTGCGCCAGTAGTCCTCGCTCACGCCATAACCGATGAAGCGATAGGCGAGTCCGCGATCGCCGATCGGGCCGGTGATATCGATGGTGCCGTCGGCTCCGGTCCTGGAGTTGGCGTAAGTCGAGCCGAGCAGGGTCACCGAACCATGCTGATAGAGCTCGGGGCGCTTGCTGATCGTGTTGACGATGCCGCCGGGATCCATGATGCCATAAAGCAGCGACGCCGGGCCCTTCAGCACCTCGACGCTTTCGACCGCGGCGTTGAGGCTGCGGCCCTGCACCAGCGGCATGCCGTTGCGCATGATCGAGCCGTCGCGGTTGTCGCCGAAGCCACGGCGCATCACCGCATCCTGGGTGCCGGCCAGCGTATTGGCCTGGGTGACGCCGCTGACATTGGCCAGCGCGTCATCGAGGTTGCGCGGCAGCTGATCCTTCAGCACCTGCTCGGGCACGACGTTCACCGTCTGCGACGTGTCGAGCGGCGAGGCGCCGCTCCGCAGCGTGGTTGAGCTTGGCATCGCGCGATAGTGGAGCTTGGCCTCGTTGAGCACCGCGGCGGCAGCTGCTGCGCGCTCCGACGGTGTCGGCGGCGCCGGTTGGGCATTCCGGCTGCGCTGCCGTGCCGTGGCGGCCGCCTGCGTTCGCTGCGCCGGCTTTGCCGCGGCGGCGGCCGGCTTGCGCTTCTGCGTCGGCTGGTCGACCGAAACAGGCGGCAACGGGACGCTCGATTGGGCGTTTGCCGGCGTTGCCGCGGAGGCGACATCGGCGAGCAGGAATGCTGCGCCGATCAGCAGATGGGGGCGGCCCTTGTCGGCGGCATTTCGACGGTCGCCGACAACCCGGCCACCAGCATTCACAGGCACTCTTGGACTTCCGATTCACGCGCACTTGGTCACGCCGCCTCTAGCAGTCGGCGCGCGCGAAAAGAACCGGAGCAAACTTGAATCTCTCTAACCGGAATGGATTTGAATCGTTCTAAGACGCGACAGGGCCCGCGCGTGTGCGCGAGCCCTGAACCCCGTAACTTGCTTGTCGCGTCTGCGCGTCAAATGGCCGTGCGATCGTTGCCCGAGGCTGTAGCCGTCGTCCTGTCACATCTCAGGTGTATGGTTCGCCGTATGCCGCGCGATGTCCTCACGACATCGCCAGGCTGACCGGTGCAGAGCCGACCATTCCCGTGCTGACGCCGTCGCGGGCCATCGATTCGATCGTACCCCAGTTCTCGCGAAAGATCCGCGCCGCCTCGTTGGCGCTTTCCGCCTGGATCGTCAGACTGCACGCACGTCTCGTGCCGTTGCTGGCGAGCTGGAAGTACAGAACATATCCAGACGATTCCGCACTCCGTGCGGCCAGCGGTGCCTGCTGCATGTAGGTTTTCCCCAAAGTGTTTTTGTTGCGCCACCCGCAGGCAGGATTTGACAGGGATGCGGCACAGTCGTGGTCGCGATCGGGCTAAGCTGAACGTTTGTTCATTTTGTTTGCCGGTGTTGCCAGGATTCAACAGCGGGTGGAACTTGCTGTAGCTCGTCACTGCAACTAAGCGGCGATCGCGGCATCAGCTCAACCGTCGTGGCGTCTACGCGTCGCCTTCTGGATGGACCATCAGCGTCTCTTGGATCGCGGTGGCGAGCATCGCGCCGTCACGGTCGTGGACGCGCGCGATCGACAGTCCGCGGCCGCCATCGGCGCAGGGGCTGTCGGTTTCGACATGCATCCAGGCGTCCGGCGAAAATGTGCGATGAAACCAGATGCAATGGTTGAGGCTCGACAGATAGAGCGGAGCACGCGCCTGCAAGGCGTCGAGATGGCCGCCGACGCTGGAGAAGTTGAGCCACCAGTCTGAGAGATAGGCGAACACCGCGGCCTGGGCGCGGGAAGCAGCGGTGAGCGGCTGCCTGGATCTGATCCAGAAGCGCAGGCGCGGCTCTGCCGTCGCGGCCGAGAGCTGACGTTCGATCTCGGGGATGCGGAAATCCATGCTGGGCTTGATGTGCTGGGAATAAGGACCGAGCGGTCGCAACTGCGCCATCAGGGCGTCGGGGATCATGCTCAGATCGGGCAGGCTTTCGGGATCCTCCGATCGTGCGAACGGCACCGCGTGCCGCGGGCCCGGCTGCGGCGCGCAGAATGTGGCCTGCGCGCTCAGGACCGTGCGCCCGTTGCCCTGGCTGCCCACGACGTGGCGTGAGGAGAACCGCTTACCGTCCTGCAGGACCTGCGCGTCGAACGTGATGCGGCGGCCGGGATCGGCACCGCGCAGGAACAGGAGCTGCAGCATCGCGGCGGGACGATCTTCGGGCGCGCTGAGGGTCGCGGCCATCATCGCCTGGCCAAGGATCTGGCCGCCATAGGACCGGCCATTGAGATTGCCGTCGCCGAAGCGGCTGCGATAGCGGAGCGGGGCGATGGTCTCGAGCGAGACCAGCGCCTCGGCTGCCTGATTGTCCCATGGATCGCACGCGGATTCGCTGGCTTCCGCGACGCGCTTGCCTTGCCCGTCCATTCCGATCACATCGCCGGGAATTTCTGTGGTCCGGGATAGAGCGAATAGCCGGCGGCGACACCGTATTCGCTGATGCCAAATCCGGTCTCGTTGCCGCTCTCGAGCCGGACGACATGATCCGACAACGTGCGTGCGATGGCGCGCGTCGCCGCATCGTCGAGGTTCCAGATGTCGTGCCCGGCATGGTTCTCGCCGCGGTCATCGCCATGGGTCCAGCCTTGCAGGCCGCCATACATGCCGGCCTTGAGATAGAACCGGGTCGGTAGCCCATGCATCCTGACGCGGCGCGGCTCGCCGCGATCGAATGTGAAGGTGAAGTCGGCCGACGCGATGGTCTGACCGAGCGGATCGTCAGCCCACTCGATCTTGTGCTCCAGCGAGGTCACCTCGCGATGCGACACCGATCCGTCGGCTTCGCGGCGGAACTCGGTGCCCGAGAGGTAATGCGGCTTGCCCGGCGTGCGCTCCTTGATGAAGATCGACAGCGCCGACTCCGGGAACTGGAACATCGACCAGGTCCAGAAGAAATTGCGATGGGTCGCGACCGGCGGCCTGGTCTCGTCGGTGCGCATCTCGGATCGCAGGCCCCAGGAGCGGTCGCGCTGCCCCCACCACAGCTCGGGCTCGATCTCGTAACGCTTGCCGTCGGCGACGATCCAGCCGCGCCAGCGGCCGAATTGCGAGACGCGCGCGAGGTCTTCCTCGACGACACCGTTGCGCTCGCGAAAATTCTGCTTCTCCTGCGCCGCCGGAAAGCTCGCCTTGAATTCGAGCGCGAAGCTGATGCCGGACGGATTGTCGGCGAGCGAGATCCTATGCAGGCCCATGCCCTCGACGATCTCGATTCTGAGCCCGCCGACTTCCGTGTCCAGCGGGCGCGCGCCGAGCCGGCGCGAGGCGCGGAAATTGTGCTGGCGGCGGCCGATGGTGATGCCGGCAAAGCCGTCCATGACGTTCTGGTTCGGGTAATAGCCGAGCCCGATGTCGATCAGCAGTTCGCTGCCGTCGATCGGATGCGCGGTGTACCAGTAGCGCTCGGTGAACCTGACATCGCCGCCGCCTGCCTTGGCAAACGGTTGCGGCGTCTGGTGGCCGATGAGATCGTCCTGGGCTGTCAGCATTGTTCTTGTCCCTGTGTTTGAGCCGTTCGGTCGGATGGGTGGCGCGGGATCAGTCCTTGGCCGGGCCGGCGCCCACGATGTCGCCGAACAGCACCCAGGTCGAGCCGTCGAAGCGGGCGAAACGGCGCTCGGTGATCGCTGCGTAGTCCTGCGGCGTGGTCTGGATCGTGATGCCCGGGAGCAGCATCGGTAGCTCGATGCCGCTGAGGTTGGTGGCCTGCTTCAGCACGTTCTCGCGCGTGAGATTGTCGCCGCAGCGCTGCAGGATGATGGCGCCGAGCTGGGCCGTGGTGTAGCCGGTCACCGCGATCACGTCGTTCGGGTCCATCCCCGGCATATATTTAGCGGCGAAGGCGAGATAGTCGGTCATGCCCTTGTCATTAGCCCAGGCCGGATCGTTCGGTGTCTTGTAGGAGGTCGTGGTCAGGATACCGGTCGAGGCCTCGATGCCCGCCGGCACCAGCACGCCGGCGATCGAATTCGCGGTCGAGCCGAGGAAGATCAGCGGCTTCCAGCCGAGCTCGTGGATCTTGCGGATCGCCATCGAGGCGAATTTGTTTTGCGCGGCGATCAGGATGGTATCGGCGCCTGATGCCTTCAGGTTCACGATCTGGGAATCGATCGTGGGCTCGGTCGACTGATACATCGCCTCCTTGACGATCATCGTGTCGGCCCTGGCGCCGAGCCCTTCCTTCAGGCCAAGCACAAAGTCCTTGCCGATGTCGTCGGCCTGCAGCAGCACGCCGATCCTGGCATCCGGCTTCTCGCGCAGCACGTAGCGCGCGATGATCCGGGACTCGTTGACGTAGGTCGGCGAGTAGGGCGTCGTCCAGGGGAACTGCTTGGGATCGTTCCAGCGCGTGCCGCCGCTCTGCACCAGCAGATGCGGAACGCTGTTGCTGTTGAGATATTTCTGGATCGCGGCGTTGGTCGGCGTGCCGAACGGCGCCATGATCGCGAGCACCTTGTCGTTCTCGACCAGCGCGCGCGTCACCTCGACGGTCTTGGGCGGGCTATAGGCGTCGTCGCGGGTCAGGAAGTTGATGTGGCGGCCATTGATGCCGCCTTTCTCGTTCAGCATCGTGAAATAGGCGAGCATGGTTTTCGGGAAGCTCGCATAGATCGATGCCGGTCCGCTGTAGGGCGCGTTGGCGCCGAGCAGGATCTCGCTGTCACTGACCCCGGGGCCATAGGCCTTCTGGGCGTTCGCTGTTCCGAGCGCGCCGGTGAGCGCGAACGCCCACACCGCAAGCGTGACGATTGGCTTCCGCATCTTCCCCTCCCATGACGCCCTCTTTTGCGGGGCTGGTTGATCCGGCGATGGAAGCCTTGAAAGGCTTTACCCTTCGCATCGGCTGTGTAATAATAGACCGTCTGTCCGGATTATCAACTGGAATCTCCGGGCGGCGTATCGGCTTCACGCGTGACGGAAACATCCGCGCGCGTGCGCGGCCGCATGGCGGTTGAGGAGGAAACATGAAGCTGACGCAGGCGCTGATCGCGGCGGTGCAGTTGCGCAAGGACGCACCCGGCACCATCCATGCCGGACGGTCGCGGAGTTGGAAGGAGATCGGCCGGCGCGTTGCCTGCGCCGCGGGCGGGTTGCGGCGGCTCGGCGTCGAGGCCGGCGACCGTGTCGCTATCCTCGCGCACAACAGCGATCTCTATATCGAGGCGCTCTATGCCATCGCCTGGGCCGGCGCGGTCGCGGTGCCGCTCAATACGCGCTGGGCGGTCGCCGAGAACGCCTATGCGATCGACGATTCCACGCCAAAACTGTTGCTGATCGACAAGGCCTTCGTCGAGATTGCATCCGCGCTGCGCGGCGCAAAATCACTCACCGCGATGGTCTATCTGGACGAGGGACCGGTCCCCGGCGGCATGCAGGGCTATGACGAGTTGGTTGCGCATGCGCCGATCGCGGATGCGTCCGGCGCCTACAACGATCTCGCGGGCATCTTCTACACCGGCGGCACCACGGGCTTTCCCAAGGGCGTGATGCTGTCGCATGCCAACATCATCTATGAATCGCTGGTCTGGATCTATGCGCTCCGGTTCCGCGAAGACACCCGGTATCTGCACTCGGCCGGCATGTTCCACCTGGCGGGCACCTCGCCGATGATCGCGCTGACCCTGGTCGGTGGCACGCACGTGACCATCGCGAAATTCGAGCCCGAGCTCGCGATGAAGACCATCGCCGAGCACAAGGTGGATTACTGCCTGTTCGTGCCGACCATGCTCAACATGATGCTTAATCATCCGTCCTTCGGCACGTATGATCTGAGCAGCGTGAGGGATTGCGAATATGGCGCGTCGCCGATGCCGGATGCGCTGCTGGTCAAGCTGATGCGCGTGCTGCCGAGCTGGCGGTTCCATCAGGGCTACGGCATGACCGAGAGCGCGGCGCTGGCGACGATCCTGCCTTGGGAGTACCACGCGCTGGAAGGGCCGCTGGCGGGCAAGCGCAAATCGGCGGGACGGGCGGCGCCCGGCGTCGAAATCCGCATCATCGACCCCGCGGGCAACGAAGTACCGCGCGGCACCGTCGGCGAGATCGCAATCCGCGGCGCCGGCGTGATGCTCGGATACTGGCGCAAGCCCGAGGAAAGCGCGCGCGTGCTGCGCAACGGATGGCTGCACACCGGCGACGGCGCCTGGATGGACGAGGACGGGTTTGTCTATATCGTCGACCGACTGAAGGACATGATCGTCTCGGGCGGCGAGAACGTCTATTCCGGCGAGGTGGAGAACGCCATCTTCCAGCACGAGCACGTCAAGGAATGCGCCGTTATCGCGGTGCCCGATCCGCAATGGGGCGAGGCGGTACATGCGATCGTCGTGCCGAAGGACGGCAGGAGTCTCGATTCCGAAATGGTGATCGCGCACTGCCGCACCTTGATCGCCGGTTACAAGTGCCCGCGTTCTGTCGATATCCGCCTCGAGCCATTGCCGCTGACCGGCTCCGGCAAGATCATGAAGTCGGCGCTGCGCGAGGAGAAGTGGCAAGGCTATACGAGGTCGGTCAATTGATGCCGGAGGCTGCGAAACGATCCGATCAAGATGTGCCGGAGCCTGTTCGCCCGGTCGTGGTCAATGACGACGCGGTGCGGCCAGCACTCGCGCGGCATTTGTCGCGGATATCCGGGAGCCGGACGGAGATTGTCGGCTTCGGTCGCAAATCATCGGGTTTCTCCTGGATCACCTATGCGTTCGTGGCCCGCACTGCGGCTGAAGGCGACCGCAAACTGATCCTGCGCGTCGGTCCACCGAGCGGGCTGTTTGCGCCTTACTCGGTGCTGCCCCAGGTTTATGCGCTGCAGTCGCTGGCCGGCAGCGGCGTACCGGTGCCGGCGTTGGTGTCATCAGAGCAGGATGGCGCCGAGATCGGCTTTCCTTTCTTCATCTGCGCGCATGTCGAGGGTGATGTTCCTGCGCCCTGGGCGGCGAGCGGGCTTGATGTCGACCACAAGCGCGAGATCGCCCGGCAATTCGTCGAGATCCTCGCGTCGCTGCACCGGATCGACCCAGGCGCGACACCATTCGCTTCGCTGCAGCAGGGCGGGGAACGCGCCGAGCTGCGTGCGATCGCCGGCTGGCGCGCCTCTCTCGCGCGTCCCACTGCGCGCTATTATCCGCTGCTCGATTGGGGTGGACGCTGGCTGCACGACAACTGCCCGCAGCCGCCCCGCCGAACCATCGTGCATGGCGACTACCGGATCGGGAACTTCATCGAGGAGAAGGGGCGGATCACCGCCATCCTTGATTGGGAGCTCACGCACCTCGGCGATCCCCACGAGGATCTGGCCTGGGCGATGATGCCGACCTTCAACGCCAGGAGCCGCAAGCTCTATGGCGTGCTCGAGCGCGCGGAGGTGATCGATCTCTATCAGCGTGCCTCCGGCATTGCGGTCTCGGACAAGAGCCTCGCCTTTTATGAGGCCTATGCGCTGTACCAGGCGGCCGCGATCCAGATGTGCGCGGTGCGCGCCTTCGAGGTCGATCGTTTCAACGACATGCGGCTCGCGGTGATGGCAAGCCAGATGCCCTCGATCGTGCGGGCCTTCGAGCGCGCATTGGAGGCCGCGGCATGAGTGCATCCTTCGAGCGGCTGATCGACGGCATCATCGATGCGCTGCAAAGCCATGTCGTGCCGAAGAGCAACGACGATTTCGTCCGCGGCCAGGTGTTCTCCGCGATCTACGCGCTGAACAGCATCAAGCTCGCAGCCGACTGGAAGGCCGCGCCGCTGCTCGGGCAGGTGCGCCTGCAGGACGATGCATTCGTGGCAGTCAAGCGATTGGCCGACGGCATGACGCATCCGGAGATTCCAGCGACGCCACGCGTCCGGGGCGACATGTCCGACGCTGCCGCGATCGAGGCGCTGCGCGACGATGGCGACCGTCGGCTCGGGCAGCTTCTGCTCTGGGCGACCGGCGAGGGCGCGCGTGTGGCCAATCGCAATGCCGCGACCGAGATCGAACGCCTGCTGCGGCAGGCGACCTGCGACCAGCTGAAGATCGAGCTCGCGACAACGCCGAAGTCGATGCTGCAGCAGATCGCAGGCGGCGAACGCGACGGTGGCGCGGCGCAGGACTGAGCCCGTCGCATCGCCGGCTACCCGGAATTGCATCTTTGCGCAGTGTTCCGGGATTCATTGGTAGCGCCGGGAAAGAAGCTTGCCGGCCCGCGGTGCCCGTGCTATTAATTCACCGAACGGTCGTTCGGATTATTATTGACCATCGATGAAAACGTCGGCGGCAGGCGATCGGTGAGGGAGACGGAACGATGAACATGATGACCGGCGCCTCGCCATGGGAACGGTTGATCCGGCCCGACCGGGTGCACGGATCGCTCTATACCGATCCCGAGATCTTCGAGGCCGAGCTCAAGAACATCTGGTACCGGACCTGGGTCTATGTCGGGCACGAGAGCGAGGTGCCGAACGCCAACGACTACGTCGTCAAGTCGATCGGCCCGCAATCCGTGATCATGACGCGCGACGAGCAGGGCAAGGTCAATCTGCTGCTCAATCGCTGCTCGCATCGCGGCAACCAGGTCTGCTCCTATGAGCGCGGCAATGCCCGCTCGTTCACCTGTCCGTTCCACTCCTGGACCTTCGCCAATGACGGCCGCCTGGTTGGTTATGCCTTCCCCGACGGTTATGAGGGGCAGGACAAGGCGCAGCTCGCGCTCGGGCGGGTGACGCGCGTCGAGTCTTACCGCGGCTTCGTGTTCGGTTCGTTCGCGGCCGATGGCCCGACGCTGAAGGAGTACCTCGGCGGCGCCGCCGAGACCATCGATCGCCTGGTGCGCACCTCGCCGGAGGGCGAGGTCGAGATCACGGCGGGCTTTCTCAAGCATCGCGTCAAGGCGAACTGGAAGTTCATCCTGGAGAACGAGTGCGACGGCTATCACCCGGCCTTCGTGCACACCTCGATCTTCGGCGTCGCCGACAGCATGATCGGCAAGCTCTATGGCGGCGCCTCGACCGCGCTGACGCGCGACTACGGCAACGGCCATACCGAGATCGATCTGCGGCCGGAATTTCGCAAGCGCGATGCGCCGATGAGCTGGTTCGGCACCAGCGAGGACCGGCTGCCGGACTACACCGCGCGGATGAAGGCCGCCCATGGCGACACCGCGGCGCGTGAGATCATGATCGACGGCACGCCGCATGTGATGATCTTCCCGAACCTGTTCATCGCCGAGATCCAGATGTTCGTGATCCAGCCGCTCGGCGTCGACGACAGCGTGCAGCACGTCACCGCGCTGCAATTCAAGGGCGCGCCCGATCTGAACCGAAGGCTGCGCCAGCAGACCATGGGCTCGGTCGGCCCGGCCGGCTTCCTGCTGGCGGATGATTCTGAAATGTACGAGCGCTGCCATCGCGGCGTGCTGGCGCGCAATCCGGAATGGATATTCCTCGGCCGCGGCGAGAAGCGCGAGCGGCAGGATGAGCTCGGCTTCACGGTCGGTCACGTCACCGACGAGGTGCCGTCGCGCGGCATCTGGACGCACTATCGCAAGCTGATGGAGCCGAACTGATGCTGTCGCGCGAGAGCAGCGCCACGTTGATGAGCGCCATCACCGCCTTCCTCTATCGCGAGGCGCGGTTGCAGGACGAGCATCAATACGAGGCCTGGGAAAAGCTCTGGACAGACGACGGCGTCTATTGGGTGCCGGCCAACGGCGCCGATATCGATCCGGAACGGCAGATGTCGATCATCTACGACAATCGCTCGCGGATCGCGCTGCGCGTCCGGCAGCTGATGACCGGCAAGCACTTCACCCAGACGCCGCAGTCGAACCTGCGCCGGCTGATCTCCAACATCGAATTGATGGACGAGCAGCCTGATGACGGAGACATCGCGGTCGCCAGCAACAGTCTCATTTTCGAGTCGAGCCTGCGCGACGATACGCTGTGGGCGGCGCGCAATGAATACCGGCTGCGCCATGTCGATGGCGAACTGCGGATGGCCGCCAAGAAGGTCATCCTCGTCAACAACGACAAGGCGATCTACACGCTCTCATTCCTGGTTTGACATGAATCTGCATCGCACAGAGACGGGCACTCCGCTTCACCTCTCCCCGCGCGCGGGGAGAGGTCGGAACGCATCGCGAGATGCGTTCCGGGTGAGGGGGAGTCTCCGCAGACGCAGCTACTACCGTACACGCGGAGACGGCCCCTCACCCCAACCCTCTCCCCGTAAGAACGGGGAGAGGGAGCGCACCGTCACTATTCGACTCTGTCCGACCTCGTTCTAAGAAAGGTCTCGCCATGATCGATAACGGCCCCGTCCTGCTCGACATCACCGACGGCATCGCGCGGCTGCGGCTCAACCGCCCTGATGCTGCCAACGGCATGAGCGTTGAGCTGCTCCACGCGCTGTGCGACGCCATCATGGTCTGTCATGGTCATCCGGATCTGCGCGTCGTGCTGCTGAGCGGCGAGGGCACCAACTTCTGCGCCGGCGGCGATGTCCGCGCCTTTGCCGCCAAGGGCGAGAAGCTGCCGGACTATATCCGGCAGGCCACCGCCTATCTGCAGAATGCTGTGACCGGATTGCTGCGGCTGGAGGCGCCGGTGATATCATCGGTGCAGGGCTTTGCGGCGGGCGGCGGCGGCTTCGGCCTGGTCTGCGCTTCCGACATCGTGATCGCGGCGGAATCGGCAAAATTCCTCGCTGGCGCGACGCGGGTGGCGATGGCGCCGGATGCCGGCGTCTCCGTCACGCTGTCGCGGCTGGTCGGCCTGCGGCGGGCGATGTCGATCCTGCTGACCAATCCGGTAATCCCGGCGGCCGAAGCGTTGCAGATGGGCATCGTCACCAAGGTCGTGCCCGATGCCGAGCTTGCCGAGGCATCGCTCGCGCTGGCCCGCGAGCTTGCGGCCGGCGCGCCGAAGGCGCTGGCGGCGACCAAGCGGCTGGTCTGGGCCGGCACCGGGACCAGCATCGAGCAGTGCCTGTCGGAAGAGGCGCGCACCGTCGCCGAACTCTCGGGGATGGCCGATGCACGCGAAGGCCTCGCCGCGGTGATCGAGCGGCGCCAGCCTGTATTCACGGGGCGCTGAGGTGGCGACCTTGCCATTCGGACGTCTCGATGGCCGCCGCGCCTTCGTCTCCGGCGGCGCGCGCGGCATCGGTGCTGCGATCGCGCGCAGCTTTGCCGGCGCGGGTGCGAGGGTCGTGATCGCCGATCTCGATGTCGCCGCGGCCTCGGAGTTGGCGCGCGAGACCGGCGCCGGCGTCGCCGGGCTCGACGTCAGCGATGCGACCGCGGTGCAAACGGTGATGGCGCAGGACGGCCCATTCGACATTGTCATCAACAATGCCGGCGTCGATCAGCACGCTTTCTTCACCGATACCACGGCGGAGGATTGGGCGCGGCTGATCGCGGTCAATCTCACCTCGGTGTTGGCCTGCACCCACGCCGCGCTGCCGGCGATGCAGGCGGCGCGCTTTGGCCGCATCATCAACGTCACCTCGGAGGCCGCACGGCTCGGCTCCAAGGGTGGCGCGGTGTATTCCGCGGCCAAGGGCGGCGTGATCTCGTTCACCCGGAGCATCGCGCGGGAAAATGCACGCTATGGCATTACCGCGAACGCGATCGCGCCGGGACCGATCCGCACGCCGATGCTGGAGCAGGCCGTGGCAAAGGGCGGCGACGGGATCCTGCAGGCGATGACCGGTGCAACGCTGCTCGGCCGCCTCGGCGAGCCGGAGGAGGTCGCGGCTGCCGCGCTGTTCCTGGCTTCCGACCAGGCCGCCTATATCATCGGCGAGACGCTCGGCGTTTCCGGCGGCATGGGCATCGGCGGCTGAAATGGGCAGCGCGGACGACGATATCGCAATCACGCCGGTCGATCGCGCGATCGAGCGTTTGCGCGCGATCTATCGCGGCTGGACTCGCGATACATCGGTGGCGCAGATGCGCGACGACTGGGACGCCGCCTTTGCCGGCTGCTCGGTGCCGGTGACGTGCCAGCCGGTCTCGACCGGCGAGGTCGACGGCGAATGGCTCGTGCCGACAGACGCGCCTCGCGACAAGGCGATCCTCTATTTTCACGGGGGCGGTTTCCGCATCGGCTCGGTCGCGTCGCATCGCGACCTGGCCGCACGGATTGCTGACGCATCCGGCTGCCAAGTGCTTTCGATCAACTATCGCCTGGCGCCGGAGCACCGGTTTCCGGCGGCGCTCGATGACGCAGTCGCTGCCTATCACTTTCTACGCGATCAGGGCCTGCGTCCTGCCGATATTGCCTTCGCCGGGGACTCCGCCGGTGGCAATCTCGTGCTCGCTGCGATGCTGGCGGCGCGCGACCGCGGCCTGCCGCTCCCTGCCGCCGGCGCGCTGATGTCACCCTGGACCGATCTCACCGCGAGCGGCGCGAGCTATCAGAGCCGGGCCGCGGCCGATCCGATCCACCAGCGCGCGATGATCCTGGCGCTGGCGAAGAATTATCTCGGCAAGGACGGCGATGTCAGCGATCCCTTCGCCTCGCCGCTTTTTGCCGATCTCACCGGTCTGCCGCCGCTGCTGGTGCAGGTCGGCGACCGTGAGACCGTGCGCGACGATGCGACGGAACTGGCCGCACGGGCGAAGGCTGCCGGAGTCGACGTCGCGCTGCAGGTTTGGGACGGCATGATCCACGTGTTCCAGATGTTCCCGGAGATTCCGCCGGCGCGAGAGGCGATCGCATCGCTGGCAGCTTTTTTGCGCAACCATCTTCACATCGGCCATGAGAGAGCGCCACAATGAACGTCATGACCTCGGATCCGCGCCAGCTCACTGAGACCGAATTCCATTTCCCGGAGCCGCCCAATCTGCCCGAGGAGCTGCGCATGCTGCGCGAGCAGGTCCGCCGCTTCGTCCAGAAGGAAGTGGTGCCGCATGCCGAGGCGTGGGAGCGCGACGGCAAGATCCCGCGCGAGATCTATCGCCGCATGGGCGCGCTCGGCTTCCTCGGCATGCGCCACGCCGCCGAATATGGCGGCACCGACATGGGGCCGCTGGCCTCGATGGTGTTCGCCGAGGAGCTGGGGCGCTCCAGCTTCGGCGGCTTCACCTCGTCGATCCTCGTGCATACCGACATGTCAGCGGTGCACATCTCCTTGCGCGGCACGCTGGAACAGAAGCAGAAATATTTGCCGGCGATCATCCGCGGCGAGACGGTCTGCTCGATCGCGGTGACCGAGCCCGATGCGGGCTCCGACGTTGCAGGCTTGAAGACGCGCGCGCGGCGCGACGGCGATGTCTGGGTGATCAACGGCGCAAAGATGTTCATCACCAACGCGGTCTATGGCGACCTCCTGATCGTCGCCGCGCGGACCGATCCGCATGCCAAGGGCAGCCGCGGCATCTCGCTGTTCATCGTCGAGCGCAACACGCCGGGCATTTCGGCAACCAAACTCGACAAGCACGGCTGGCTCTGCTCGGACACCGCCGAACTCGCGTTCCAGGACGTGCGCGTGCCGGCGGAGAACCTGCTCGGCGAGGAGAACAAGGGCTTCTATGGCATCATGGAGACCTTCCAGAACGAGCGCATCTGCATCGGCGGCATCTGCGCGGGCGAATCCGCCAAAGCGATCGAGCTGACGGCGAATTACGTGAAGACGCGACAGGCGTTCGGCGGCCCGCTCTGGAATCAGCAGGGCGTGCGGCTGAAGCTCGCCCAGCTTGCGGCGAAGGCCGCGGCGGCGCGGGCGCTGGCCTATCAGGCCGCCGAGCTCGCGGCGGCCGGGCAGGATTGCCTGCGTGAGGTCTCGATGGTGAAGGCGCTGTCGCCCGAGGTGCTGCACGAGGTCGTGCATGGCTGCCTGCAACTGCACGGCGGCTCAGGCTTCATGCGCGGCACCCCGATCGAGCGCATGGTGCGCGACGCCCGGGTGCTGACGATCGGCGGCGGTGCCACCGAGGTGATGCTGGAAGAAGTGGCGAAGCGGATGTGAACGCCTCGCCTGGAGCGGAAGCTGTCGACGCAGCCTTTATCCGCTCTTGCGATCGGTGTCCTGGAGAGTGCGCGCGTGCGCAAGCGGGCTTGAATTCTTGTGATCTCCGGCTATGTGATTGCGGCAGGGACTGGAGACGGCAATGACATGCAGCCGGATAAGGCCAGCGCGCGTCGACGAGGCCGAGGAACTGACCCGGATCGCGGTGCGCGCGACGATGCGCAGTGGTTATGACGACGCGGCCGTCGCTCGGTTCATGCCGGGACTGAAGGTTAATCCTGCGCTGATCGCGGCCGGACTGGTCCTTGTGGCCGAGGACGAGCAGGGCAGTCAGCGAGGCTACACGGCCTTGAGACCTACGGGCATGGGCGGCCTCATTCTGCTCGAAGGCATTTTTGTCGATCCGACATGCGCGCGGAGCGGCTTTGGTACGCGGCTTTTCGAGACCGCAGTACAACTGTCGAGAAAGATGGCAGGAAGTGTCATCCTGATTTATTCGAGCCCACGCGCAGTGGAATTCTACGACCGTCTCGGCGCCATCAAGATCGGCATGACGCCCTTCGTATTTTCGCCCGAGATTCAATTGTCCATGTTCGCGTTTACGATACCTGCCTCTTAGCTTGAAGGCCGGACCTGGCCGACCGTTTGCGACATGATCCCCGGCTTCAGCCGCCAGTCCTCGCCGAAATCCGCGAGCGGATGGAAGAACAGCGGCTCGGTGGTCTCGATCTGCCGCAGCCGCTCGGCGTAGTCGTTGAGATAGCGGTGCCGTGTGGCCTCGTCGACGAAATTCACCGAATACGACACAAACGGCGGCAGCACCTTGCAGCCGGCATAGGCGAGCATGCCGTTCTGGATCGGCCACAGCACCACATCGAGTGCGCCGACCAGCCCGTCGGGCGCGCACATGCCGGGATAGGCGGCGGTCGAGGTCACGACCATGGCGCGGCGGCCGTTGAGGCCGCCGGTGTCGTAGCGGCGGCCGCTGCCGTAAATTGCGCCGTTGACGAACACGCGGTCGATCCAGCCTTTCATGATGGCGGGGACGGAGAACCACCACAGCGGAAATTGCAGGATCAAGAGGTCGCACCACAACAGCTTCTCGATCTCGGCGGCGATATCGCCGCTGAGCGCCCCGTGCTGCAGATTGTATTTCTGCTCGCGGTCATATTGCAGCCGATCGGGAAACCGCCGCGCGCCAAAGTCTCCGGCAGTCGCCACCGGGTTGAAGCGCATGGCGTAGAGATCGGAGATCCTGACCGCGTGTCCGAGCGCGGTCAGCTCCGCCACCGACCGCGCCAGCAGTGCGGCGTTGAACGACTGCGCTTCCTGATGAGCAAAGACGATCAGGACCTTCATCTGTTCACCGATTTGAAGCTCGACGTTGCCGCGACGGCGCTCTGCTCCCTCTCCCGCTTGCGGGGGAGGGCTGGGGTGGGGGTATCGCCACAAAGGACACTCTTTGCGTGGAGAGAGCCCCCACCCGTATCGCATCTCCGATGCGATACGACCTCCCCCGCATGCGGGAGAGGTAGAATGAGGTTGCGGAAGCTACTCACTGCACCGGCTTGAAGCTGAGCGTCGCGGCGTCGGCCTGCATGACCTGCAGCTTCTGGTTGGAGAAGCGGACGCCGGGCCCGAAGCTGATCGACGCCATCACGCCGGTCTCGACGTTCCTGGTCTTCTCCAGCTCCGAGATGGTGCAGGCCCAGGTCGGCTGCTTGCCGCAGCGCTCGATCGCCGCGATCAACACCTTCGCGGCTGCATAGCCGGTCATGGTGTAGCGGTTGATGCCCTTGAACTCGGCCTCCGACACCAGCGACTTGGCCTTCTCGAGGAAGGCCTTGCCCGCCTCGCCCGCGAACGGCTCGACATAGTCGACCGCGTAGATGCCGTCGCCGGCCGGGCCCATCAGCTTCAGCACCGGCTCGATGCGGCCGGGCCAGAAGATGCCGGTCACCGGCTTTATGTTCAATTTCTCGAGCTCCTTTGTCATCGCGATGTTCTCGGCGATGATACCGCCGGCCAGGAACACCTCGGCGCCGGAATCCTTCAGCTGCAGCATGTCGGACGAGAAGTCCTGCTGGCCCTTCTTGTAGTTGCCGCTATAGACGACGTTCAGCTTCTTGGCCTTGACCACGGAATCGAAGCCGTCGCGCACGGTGATGCCGTAATCGTCGTCCTGGGTAATCAGGCCCCATTTCTTGCCGGGGTTCCTGTCGACGAGGAAGTTGACGAGGTGGATGATGCCTTCCTCGTAGGATTGGCCGACCACGAACACGTTCCTGCGCGGCGGCTCCCACAGGAATTTGACCGGCGCGACGTCGATCACGGTCGGGATGCCGGATTTCTCCAGCACCGGCATCACGGCGATCGACTGGCCCGAGCCGGAGATGCCGAGCACCGCAAAGACCTTGTCGACGTCGATCACCTTCTTGACGCCCTGGATGGTGCGCGCGGTGACGTAGCCGTCGTCCTCCAGCACATATCTGATCTTGCGGCCGTTGATGCCGCCGGCGGCATTGGCTTCCGCGATCGCGATCTTGTGGCCGATCGAGGCGGCGACGCCGAGCAGCGCCGGCGGGCCGGTCAGCGGCTCGACGTCGCCGATCAGGATCTCGCTGTCGGTGATCCCGGGATCGGCGGCAGTCGCCGGGCTGACCGCAAGGCAGGCCGTGGTGAGCAGCAGCGCGGCCGCCGCCAGGTGTTTGATCATTGTCTCCTCCTCATGGTGTTGCGTTTTTTTGTTAGTAGCGCAGCGGCCAGTGCACCCAGGCCCGCCTGATGTCGTGCCAGGCGCCGACCAGCCCCCTCGGCTGGAAGCGCAGGAACAGGATGATGACGAGGCCGTAGAGCATGCTCTTCAGCTCCTGCGCGCCGGTCGTGAAGGTCGCGTCCATCTGTGCGCTGAACAGGCTGAAGACGATCCGTGTCGCCTCCGGCAGCAGCACGATCAGGATGGTGCCGAGCACCGCGCCGAGCGCCGAGCCGAGCCCGCCGACGATCAGGATCGCCAGCGCCTCGATCGAGAGCAGGAACGGAAAGCCCTCGACGCTGACGAAGGAGAGGTAGATGCCGTACAGCGCGCCGGCGATGCCGGTGATGAACGCCGAGGTGATGAAGGCGAACAGCTTGTAGGCATGCAGGTTGATGCCCATGACGCGCGCCGCGGTGTCGTTGTCCCTGATCGCGACGAAGGCGCGGCCGACCCGGCTGCGGCGGATGTTGAGGGTGGCGAACAGCGTCAGCCCCGCGATGCCGAGGCAGAGATAGGTGAAGGCGGCATCGCTGTCGAAGCTGATGCCGAAGATCTCCGGCCGCTGCACCTGAATGCCGCGCGCGCCGTTGGTGAGCCAGCGCATCTCCAGGATCACGGTGTTGATGATGAAGGAGAAGGCGAGCGTGGTGATGGCGAGGTAAAGTCCCTTGAGCCGCAGCGACGGCGCGCCGACGATCAGGCTCGCCAGCGCCGGCACCACGCCGGCGCCGAGGAAGCCGACCGGCGGCGGCATGTGGTACTTCGAGACCAGCACCGCGTAGGCATAGGCGCCGGTGACGAGGAAACCGACATGGCCGAGCGAGATCAGACCGGTGTAGCCGGTCAGGATGTTGAGCCCGAGCGCGCCGGTGACCGTGATCAGGATGATCATCAGGAACGACAGGGCGTAGGAATTCAGAACGTAAGGCGCTGCGATCAGCGCCAGCAGCAACACGGCCGACCATAGCCACACCGGCGGGGAATCGATCAGCGCAACCAGTTCGCCGTAGCTCTGCTTGTAATCGCCGGTGCGCATCACACCCTCTCGATGTCGCGTTCGCCGAAGATGCCGAACGGGCGGATCATCAGCACGATGATGATCATGGCAAAGCCCGCGACCTCCTTCATGCCGGAGCCGATATAGCCGCCGGCCAGGTTTTCGGTGATGCCGATCAGGAGGCCGCCGAGGCCGGAGCCGAGCACGGCGTCGAGGCCGCCCAGGATGGTGGCCGGAAACGCCTTCAGCCCGAGCTGGAACATCGCCGGCGATAGATCATAAGACAGCGCGAAGAACACGCCGCCGATGCCGGCGATCACGGAGGAGGCGGCCCAGGCCAGCGCATGAACTCTTGTTGCGCTGATGCCCATCAGCAGCGCGGTGCGATCGTCGGCCGCGACCGCGCGCATCGCAACCCCGACCTTGCTGTAGCGGAAGAACGCCCAGATCGCGGCAAGCAGCAGAAGCAGCGTCGCGATCACGGCAAGCTGCCCGGTGCGCACGCCGATGCCGCCGAGATGCACGATGCCGCGGCCCATGCCGATATCGAGGCCATGCGGATAGGCATCCCAGATGAAGTTGATGGCGGAGCGCAGGATCACCGCGAGCCCGATCGTCACCATCACGGTCGCGAATACCGGCTCGCCCAGCATCGGCCGCATCACGAGGCGCTCGATGATCAGCCCGAGCAGGACAGCGGCGAGAATCGCGCCCACCGCGACGACGAACACATTGCCGCTGACCGTGGTCGAAATCGTCCAGGCGATGTAAGCCGTGATCATGGTCATTTCGCCCTGCGCGAAATTGACCAGCCCGGTCGACTTGTAGATCACTGCGAAACCCATCGCGATCAGGCCGTAGATCGCGCCGATCGCGAGCCCCGAGATCAGCAGCTGGATGAGATACTGCATTCAGCCCTCCGCCCGGTAGATGATCGCGAGCTCGCGCGCGAACTTCTTCTCGATCATGGCGCGGCGTACCTTCTGCGTGGCGGTCAATTCGCCGTCGTCATGGTCGAGCTCCTTTTCCAGGATGGCGAACCGCCTGATGTTCTCGACCCGGGCGAACCGCTTGTTGGTCTCGTTGACGACGCGCTCGACCAGCTCATTCACTTCGGGAAGCTGCGACAGCGATTTGTAGTTGGTGTAGGCGAGCGCCCGGTCGCGCGCCCAGCGGCCGACATTGTCGTAGTCGACCTGGATGATGGCGCCGAGATACTTCTTGGCCTCGCCGACTACGATCGCTTCCTTGATGAACTCGGAATCCTTCAGCGCGTTCTCGATCTCCGACGGCGCGATGTTCTTGCCGCCGGCGGTGATGATGATCGCCTTCTTGCGGTCGACCACGGCGATCTCGCCATTGTCGAGGACATCGATGATGTCGCCGGTGCGCAGCCAGCCGCCGGGCTCCAGCGAGGCGGTCGAGGCGTTCTCGTCGAGGAAGTAGCCCTTGAAGACGCCCGGGTTCCGCAGCAGGATCTCGCCGTCGGTATCACACTTCCATTCGGTCTGCGGCAGCGGCACGCCGCAGCCGCCGATCCGGTGATGGCTCTCAGTCTGGATGAAGGCGACGCCGCCGCTTTCGGTGAGCCCATAGCCCTGCGACACCGGGCGGCCGATGATCTCGAAGAAGCGCAGCGTCTCCGGCGAGATCGAGGCGCCGGCGCAGAGCCGGTGCCGGCTGTGGGCGAAGCCGAGATGGCGCTGCAAATTGCGGAACATCAGGAGATAGAGCACCCCATAAGCCACGCGATCGAGCCAGTTGTCGTCGCCGACCTGCCGGCGGTCGGACAGCGTGCGGCCCCAGGCGAGACAGGCCCTGGTGAAGCTCTGGCGCAGGCGACCGCTCTCGCCGAGGCGGAACAGAAAGCCCTGCTGCAGCTTCTCGTAGATGCGGGGAACGCCGACGAAGAAGGTCGGTGCGATCTCGCGGATGTTGATTGCGACCGTGTCGATCGATTCGGCAAAGGACACGGTGCCGCCGAGCACGAGATGGGTCACTGTGCCGTAGCAGCGCTCGGCGACGTGGCACAGCGGCAGATAGCTCACCGCCTCGAACGGCTTGTCGGCGATCCCGACGGTCCTGGCATAGGCATAGGCGGCATAGACGAGATTGCGATGGGTCAGCATCGCGCCCTTGGGCGGACCTGTCGTGCCTGAGGTGTAGACGAGGATGCAGACGTCGTCGGGCGCGCCCTGGCTGATCAGGCGGTCGAGCGTGGCGTCGGCCTCCGGGTTCTGCTGCGCGTAGGCCCTGCCGCGCTCGCACAATGCGGCGAACGACATCAGCTCCGATTGCCGGTAATGCCGCAGGCCCTTCATGTCGATGCAGACGATGGCCTCGAGGTCCGGCAGGCCGCCATTGCCCGCCATCGCATCCAGGGCCTTGTCGGTCTGCTCCTGGTCGCCGGTGACGACGATGCGGGCACCCGAATGCTTGACGATATATTGCAGCTCGACCCAGGGGTTGGTCGGATAGATGCCGACCGCGACCGCGCCGATCATCTGCGTACCGAGATCAGCATAAAACCATTCCGGCGTGTTCTCTCCGGCGATGGCGATCCGGTCGCCCGGCTTGATGCCGAGCGACAGCAGGCCAAGCGCCACCGCGCGCGCGGTGTCGTAATAGTGGTGCCAGGAATAGGGATTCCAGATGCCGTAGTCCTTCTCGCGCAGCGCCAGCGCCTCGCCGTGCATGGCGGCGCGCTGCCGCAGCAATTGCGGGATGGTGATGGCGGCATCCGCAAGCGCGGTTTGGAACGCGTCGGCGCCGGTCGCCGGCGGGTTGCGCGGCGCGCTCGCCTGCAGCGGCGGATGAGCGGTGCGCAGGCTGTCCAGCGTCGACATCACGCGCCTGCCTTTGTCATCGCTTCAGTGCGCTGGCCGCCGAGATAGGCCTCCGCGACTGCCGGATCGCGCCTGATCTCACCAGGTGTGCCTTCGGCGATCTTGCGGCCGAAATTCAGCACATGGACGCGGTCGGAGATGTCCATCACGATGCGCATCTCGTGCTCGATCATCACGACGGTGATGCCGAGTTCGTCGCGGATGTCGAGCACGAAGCGTGCGATGTCCTCGGTCTCCTCCTGATTCATGCCGGAGACCATCTCGTCCAACAGCAATAGCTTCGGCTCGCAGGCGAGCGCGCGGGCGAGCTCGACGCGCTTTTGCTGGCCGTAGGACAGCGTGCCAACCACGGCGTCCCTGATATGCTCGATCTCGAGAAATTCGATGATGTGCTCGACGCGCTGCCGTGCCGCGATCTCTTCCTTGCGGGTACGCCCGTAAAACCACACCGCATCGAGCACGGTCGAGCGCAGATGGGTGTGACGGCCGGTCAGGATGTTCTCGACCACGGTGCCGTGCTTGAACAGCGCGAGATTCTGGAAGGTGCGGCCGATACCGACCGCGGCGAATTTCCACGGCGAGATCGTCGAGAGGTCGATGCCGTCGAAGCTGATGCGGCCGCCACTCGGCCGCAGCACGCCCGAGATCATGTTGAACAGCGTGGTCTTGCCGGCGCCGTTCGGACCGATCACGCTGCAGATCTCGCCGGGCGCGACGCGCAGGCTGACATCGGCGACCGCCTGCAGGCCGCCGAAGCGCTTTGACAAGTTCTCGACCGTGAGCAGCGCGGTCACGACAGCCACCGCTTGCGGCGCTTGTAGTGCTTGACGTCGCGCAGGCTCTTGCGGCCGGTGGAGGAGACGCCGAGATAGAATTCCTGGACGTCCTCGTTGGCGGTGAGCCTCGCTGCCGTGCCGTCGAGCACGACGCGGCCGGTCTCCAGGATGTAGCCGTAGTCGGCGATATCGAGTGCGCGCTGCGCGTTCTGCTCGACCAGCAGCACCGTCATCTTCAGTTCGTCGCGCAGCCGGACGATCACCTCGTAGATGCGGTCGATGATCAGCGGCGCGAGGCCGAGCGACGGCTCGTCGAGCGCCAGCAGCACGGGATCGGTCATCAACGCGCGGCCGATCGCGAGCATCTGCTGCTCGCCGCCGGACATGTAGCCGGCGATCTGATCGCGCCGCTCATATAGCCGCGGAAACAGCGCGAACACCTTGTCGCGGCGCTCGCGCGCCTCGGCGCTGGTCCTGGTGTAGCCGCCCATTTGCAGGTTCTCGTCGATGGTGAGTGCCGCGAACACGCGACGGCCCTCCGGCACCTGCACGATGCCGCGGCGGACCAGCTCGTCCGGCGCAAGGCGATGCACCTCGTCATTGCGGAAGCGGATGCTGCCGTTCTCGATCACGCCTTCCTCGGTATAGAGGATGCCGGACATCGCCTTCAGCAGCGTCGACTTGCCGGCGCCGTTGGAGCCGAGCAGGGCGACGATGCTGCCCTCAGGCACCGCGATCGAGACGTCGCGGATCGCCTCGATCGCATTGTCGTAGACGATCCGGATGTTGCGGAAGTCGAGCAGGCAATCCTGCGCCGGCATGGCCTCTGGCGCTGCTTGCGGCATCGGATGCGGGATGGTCGTCGGCATCGCGCTCAGACCCGGCCGGCCGATAAGCGCGGGCGCGCGGCGAGGATCGCATCGGTGACGAGCTTGGCGGTCTCGGCGCAAGCTTGCGTGCCGCCATTGCCATATTGCTTCACCGCGTCGCCGACGCACCAGAGGCCCTCGATGCCGGTCTCGCGCGGCAGATCGTAGCCGGCGCAGCTGCGTTGCGCCGGCCAGTCGTCGCGCATCACCCGGATCGACAGGATCCTGGCCTGGTCAAAATTCGCGAACTGCTCGCGTAGATCCTCGAGCGCGAGCGCGACCTCCGTGTCCGGATCGAAATCGCCGAGCGCAGGCACCGGCACGGCATAGGCGACGTAGAGGTGCCAGCCGGGTGGCGCCAATTCCGGGCAGGTGGCAGAGAGGTTCGCCATGTTGCAGAGCCGGCGCGTCTTGCCGAAGGTGACGATACCGGGATGATTGATCAGCGGCTCGCGGCTCGCGACATTGATGACGATGTTGGCGGCCGGGCGCAGGTCGTTCTTCACCTTGGCGAGGTAGTCCGCCGGGAACGCCTCGCTGCCGGCAAGCGCGACCGTGGCCTTTGGCCCGGCATTGCTGATCACGAGATCGGTGTCGATCCGTACCCGCTCGCCATTCCTGAGCACGGTGACGCCCTCGACCTTGCCGTTGGCGGTGTGAATCGTGGTCGCAGGCGTTTGCAGCCAGATGTCGCCATTGCGCCTGACAGCGTTGCCGAGGCTGTTCCAGACCCCGATCGTGCCTTGCGGGCAGAAGCCGAACTTCTTGAAGGCGCCCTTGCTGGTGAAATAGGTGAGGAAGGCGCGGGCCGGCAGCTCGGCGGCGTTGCAGGCGAAAATCGCCGCGCAGAGATTGCGGAACAGCGCGTGCACCGTGGCGTTGCTGGTGTAGCCCTTCAGCCAGTCTTCGGTCGATTGCCGCCCGTCGGGCAGGTTGCCGGAGCGGGCGTCGGCGAATTTCTCCAGGATGCGCGAGGCTTGCTTGGTCAGTTGGCCGAGCAGCAGCGACCAGCCGCCGCGGCCGACATCGATCACCTTGCCGTCGATGAAGAACGAGCTCGCGGGCTCCGGCGCGCGGATGTCGAGCGGGGCGCCGACGGTGTGGAAGGTTTCCTCGAACACGCCACCGAACTCGATCGCGATCGCCCCGATATTGACCTTGAAGCCGTCGATCTCCTCGGTCGAGGCGCGGCCGCCGAGCCGGTCCTTGTCGTCGACGACGAGCGTATGCAACCCGCCATGGGCAAGGCGCGCCGCGGCGCACAGCCCGCCGGCACCGGCTCCGATCACGACAGCATCGATCTTCTGAGAATCCACGCACAACCTCCCTCGATGCCGCCGGGTTGGTCCCGGCGTGCGCAATCTGCTTGCTTGATGGAAGGCAGTCTAATATAATCCGACCGGTCGTTCAAATTATTTTTTGACGCAGGTCGCGTCATCGTGGGCGATCGAAGAGTTCTGGTGGATGGTGCCCGCAAAGGGGAGGAGAGCGTGCGGCGGCGGTAGTATAGAGAGACGGTAGTCGCCCGATTCCGGCGGCGCCGATGGTGCATGAGAGAGACGGCAATGGCGCGAACGCGCTCAGAGAATTACGACGAGATTCAGCGGGGCATTCTCACCACCGCCTGCGGCCTGTTCGCGCGGCAGGGCTATATGCGTGCCTCGATCGCCGACCTTGCGGATGCCTGCAAGCTGTCGCGCGGCGCGCTGTACCATTATTTCGATTCCAAGGAAGCGATCCTGTTCGCGATCCTCGACGCCCATATCCGCGAGATGATCGCGGATGTCGAGGCCGCGATGGCCGAAAAGGCGACGACGCTGGAGCAGTTCCGCGCCGCGATCCAGGCCATCGTCGCGCTGAATGCGCGTTCGAGCGACGAGCAGCGTGTGATCCTCAACGACCTCTCGTTCCTCGGCGAGACCGAGCAGGATGCGATCAAGGCGCTGGAGCGCCAGCTGGTCGACACGGTCTCGGATCTTCTGGTCAAGCTCGACAAGGAAGGCAAGATCGTCAAGCGGACCAAGAAAATCTACAGCATGATGCTGTTCGGCATCCTGAACTTCAGCCACACCTGGTACGATCCGAAGGGCGGGATCGATCCAGGGGAGTTCGCCGACATGGTGGTGGACCTGTTCCTGTACGGCTTCACCACGCCGGTGCCGGCAAAGGACGCCGCGCGGCCGCTCCGCCAGCGCGCCTGAGGCCGACGCGGCGCGCTTTGCGGCTGCGCGCCGATGATATCTCTCGCAGCGAGATATCTCTCGCAGCGATTATTCCTCATCTCGTCTGCACATCATCGTGAAGGCCGAGACGTTGTCCCGCGCGTAACGCGCGCACGGCGCGTTACGTAGTTCTGCCACGAACGCCGCAACAGCGGCCGATGATGGCATCGCAGCGAGGGAAGAAACATCCGCATGAATCTGTCGTTCAACATCGCCGAACAGGGCGAGGGGTCTTATCGAGCGCTCGCGATCCTGCGCTGGGTCATGGTCGTGATCTTCGTGTCGTTCGGCATGCAGAAATTCACGCTGCAGTCGGCGCAAGGCATCGCGCAGTTCATCAGCAACAGCCCGTTCATCTCGTGGCTGTCGGTGTTCGGTCTCCGAGGCGAGGCCTACGTGCTCGGGGTGGCCGAGTTCGGCATTGCGGTGCTGCTCGCCGCCGGCGCGTTCAGCCCGGTTCTCTCGGCGATCGGCTCGCTGATGGGCGTCATCACCTTCGCGGTGACGTGGTCGTTCTTCTTCACGACTCCCGGGGTGGTCAAATGGAGCCTGTCGACCGATCCGATGGCCTGGAACCTGGCCGGCGAGTTCCTGTTCAAGGACATCGTGCTGCTCTGCGTCTGCCTCGTGCTGCTATTGGCGTCGTTGCCGCGGTCGATCATCCGCTCGCGCGCCACATAGGCCTCGCGCGGCGCGATCGATGGTTAATCGATGTTTAACGAGGCATCGCGCGCATTCGGCATCTGGAACAGGACAAAACGTCGCGGACGACCGTGTCTTGAAAATCGAATCCAATCGGCTTATGCAACCTTCGATTGACGAATTGTTGCTAGGAAGAAACGTCCCCGGTTGGGAGCGGAATGTGACGAAGTCAGAAATATCCTTGGCCCGATCGGCAAGCGCCGATCTTGCCTTTTCGTCGCAGCCCACTCCCGTCATTTTCAAACGTCCCGCATTTTTTAGTTCGATTGCAGTTCCCGCACCGTGGCTGGAGTGGGAGGGCGGTCGCGATCGCGGCTTCCGGAAGTGACCACCGGAACAGCGATCGGGCCGCCCCGTCCCCAGCCGGGATGGTAACGGCGCAAGACGCGCAATCGTGAATTCGGACGCATCGGTTCCACCGCTAGGATCGTGATGTTGCCATCTCTCGATGGTGAACAGACTCGCTCGCGGGTTACATCGCAACATCGTCCTGATTTCGTTCTTCATGAGACAATGGCTCACCGTCCGGATCGCGGCCGTCCTGCTCGTCGTCGCTGTTGGCGTGCTCGGGGTGGCGCGCGCGGATTCCGACATGGATGCGCAGATCAGGGACATCGTCACGACGGAACTCGCGCCGACCGCGACTGCGGCCGACCCGGGCGGCCTCGCCGCGGCGGTCTATGCCGGCGGCCGGGTCGCCTTCTTCAACTACGGTTTCGCGGATGCCACAGCGAAGCGGCCGGTTACCCCGGACACGCTGTTCAATCTCGCCTCGTTGCGCAAGCTGTTCGAGGCGACGCTGGTCGCGCTCGGCACCGAGCGTGGCGAATTGCGGCTGGAAGATCCCGTCAACAAATATCTGCCCGAATTGCACGGCGACTACGTCAGCCGCGTCACCATCGGCGAACTCGTCAATCATACGTCCGGGCTGCTGCTGCCGACCGATCATCCGCCATGGCCGGTCGGGACCTTCAGCCGTGATCAGTTCATCGCGATGCTCAATGCGTGGACGCCGCTGGCAGGCGAGCGGCCGGGCAAGCAGCGCATCTACAGCCATGCCGGCTATGTGCTGCTGCAACTGGTGCTGGAGCGGCGCTACGACATGCCGATCGCGACGTTGATCGGGAGCCGTATCCTCAAGCCGCTCGGCATGACGTCGACCTTCGTTCCGGACCGCAGCGGAGACGACCGCGCGGGGATGGCGCCCGAGATGATGCAGCGTGTGGTTCAGGGCTACTCCCATGACGGCACGGCGATCGGTCCGCCCGGCAATCAGCAGCGTTACTATGATTTTCCGGGCACCGGCCAGATGTTCTCAACGGCGCGCGATCTCGGCACATTGCTGGGCGCCTGCCTCGATGGCGCGGTGATCGATCCCGAATTGCGCGCGGCGTTGCAGATGACCGAGCGTGAGAGCTTTCGCGTCGACGACAAGTTCGGCCAGGCGATGGGATGGGAGCATGTGCGGCTGGACGACGTCACCGTGATCGACAAGCCGGGCGGTCTCAATAATGCCTCAGCCTATGTTGGGCTGGTGCCCGCGCGCAGGCTCGGCATCGTGCTGCTCGCCAATCGCGGCGACTATCCGCACGAGATCGCGCGCTACAGAATTTTGCCGGCGCTCGCGCGACTCTAGTCGCAGGACGTGCCAGTCCAATGACACGGCCTGCGCGGCAGGGCAGGGGATGCATGCAAAAATCGCGATGGCGCGGAACCGTGATCGGCTGTATAAGCCGGTAGCTTCTTCTCTATTTTGAAGAGGCTGATATGACCGATCTGTATCCTGATTTGCACAATTGGCTTTCGCAACAGCCCCATGGGCTGCGAACCTTCAGGACCTTCCAGCAGAAACTCGAGATCCTCGGCAGGGACGACCCGGAGCAGCGCGGCGTTTGCCAGTTGCTGAGTGGTCTCGTCGGCAACTACGTCGAAACTTTCGACGAGGAGCCGCTGGCCGTTGCGGTCGCCGACCGCGCCTATGGCCGGCTGCTCGATCTCGTCGCAAGCCTTGATCTCAAGGGAAATCCCGACCGGCGCCTGGCCGACATCAACCGTATTGCGTCCTGCGATCTCCTGAACTGACCGCGGCGGCTTAGCGCCGCGTCGTCGCGAGCTCGCGATAGAGGGCGGCGTAGCGGCCGGCGCGATTGTGCCAGGAGACATCGGTGGCCATGCCGGCTTGCTGCAGCCGGCGCCACGTCACCTTGTCGTTGAACAGCAGGTTTGCCTTGCGCAAGCCATGGGCGAGCGCATCCGAGGTCACGGGTGCGAACTTGACGCCGGTCGGCGCATCGCCGGTGATCGCGACTTCGTCGAAGTCGAGCACGGTGTCGGCAAGGCCGCCGACATTGGCGACAACAGGTACCGCGCCGTAGCGCAGCGCGCACAGCTGGGTGAGGCCGCACGGCTCGAAGCGCGACGGCACCGCGAGCGCGTCCGCGCCGGCCTGGATCAGATGCGCCAGCGCCTCGTCGTAGCCGATCACGACCGCGATCCGTCCGGGATTGTCGTGCGCCAGCGCGGCGTAGCGATCTTGCAGGTCGCGATCGCCGCTGCCGAGCAGCGCGAGCTGGATGCCTTCGCCGAGCAGCGTCGGGATGTTGTCGAGCAGAAGGTCGAGGCCCTTCTGCCATGACAGCCGGCTGATGACGCCGAGCAGCATCGCATCCGGCGTGGGATCAAGCCCGAAGCGCCGCTGCAGCGCCGCCTTGTTGGCAGCGCGCTCCGCCGGCCGCTCGGCGCTGAAGCGCGCCGCGATGTCGGGATCGGTGGCCGGATTCCACACTGATATGTCGATGCCGTTGAGGATGCCGCTCAGCACATCGGCGCGTTCGCGCAAGAGGCCGCCGAGCCCCATGCCGCCCTCGTCGCTTTGAATCTCCCGCGCATAGGTCGGCGACACCGTGGTGATGCGGTCGGCGAATTGCAGGCCGGCCTTCAACAGGCTGATGGTGCCGTAATATTCGACGCCGTGCAGCGCGTAGGATTCGCCCGGCAGGCCGAACGCGGCAAGCATGTCCGGCGAGAACTGGCCTTGGTAGGCGAGGTTGTGCACGGTCATCACCGTGCCGGGGCGCGGTTGCCCGGCATAATGCAGGAGGGCGGGTGCGAGGCCCGCCTGCCAGTCATGCGCATGCACGATGTCGGGGACGAAGGAGGTGATCGCACCCTGGCCGATTTCCGCCGCCATCCGTGACAGCGCGGCAAAGCGGATGCCGTTGTCCGGCCAGTCGCGTCCGTCCGGGCCGACATAGGGATTGCCGGGCCGCGCATAGAGATGCGGCGCGTCCAGCGCGAACAGATCGAGGCCGTCATGCGTGCCGCCGAGCACGCGGATCGGCCCGCCGTAGAATTCCGGCCAGTGCAGCAGCGTCTCCGCCGAAGCCAGCGCCTTGAGCACGTCGGGATAGCCGGGCACCAGCGTCCGCGTCGTGACGCCGTGCTGCTTCAGCGCCGCCGGCAGCGCGCCGACCACGTCGGCGAGGCCGCCGGTCTTGATGATCGGGTAGACTTCCGAGGCGACTGCGAGGACGCGGATGGGCGTCATGTCCCTAGCCTGTCGATCATCGACTGTGTGATCAGCGTGACGCCTTGCTCGGTGGTGCGGAAGCGCTTGCCATCGAACTCGGGATCTTCGCCGACCACGAGCCCTTCCGGAATCCGCACCCCGCGATCGATCACGACGTTTCTGAGCCGGGCTCCGCGGCCGACATTCACATAGGGCATGATCACGGCATTCTCGATATTGGCGTAGGAATTGACGTGCACGCCGGTGAACAGCAGGGAGCGCCGCAGCGCCGCGCCCGAGATGATGCAGGCGCCCGAGACCAGCGAGGTCACCGCCTGGCCGCGCCGTCCGTCCTCGTCATGCACGAACTTGGCGGGCGGGGTGATCTCGGCATAGGTCCAGATTGGCCATGTGCGGTCATAGAGATCGAGCTCCGGCACGACATCCGTGAGGTCGATGTTGGCGCCCCAATAGGCGTCGACGGTGCCGACGTCGCGCCAGTAGGAGCGCGGATCGTCGCCGGAGCGGACGCAGGAATCGTTGAACTGATGCGCCACGGCCCGGCCGTGCTTGACGATATAGGGGATGATGTCCCTGCCGAAATCGTGGTTGGAATTCGGATCGGCGGCATCGCGGCGCAATTCATCGTACAGGAATTGCGAGTCGAACACGTAGATGCCCATGCTGGCGAGCGACTTGTCGGGCTTGCCGGGCATCGGCGGCGGATCGACCGGCTTCTCGAGGAAGGACTGGATCAGGCCGGTCTCGTCGATATGCATGATGCCGAAGCCGCTGGATTCCGTGCGCGGCATTTCGAGGCAGCCGACCGTGACGTCGGCGCCGCTCTCGACATGCTGCTTCAGCATCACCTCGTAATCCATCTTGTAGATGTGGTCGCCCGCGAGCACCAGAATGTATTTGGTGCCATGCGCCTCGAGGATGTCGATGTTCTGGTACACCGCATCCGCCGTGCCGAGATACCAGTTGGTCTCCGAGACGCGCTGGCTTGCGGGCAGGATATCGAAGCTCTCGTTTCGTTCCGGGCGGAAGAAGTTCCAGCCGCCCTGCAGATGCCTGATCAGGCTGTGCGCCTTGTACTGGGTCGCCACCGCGATACGGCGAATGCCGGAATTCACCGCGTTGGAGAGCGCGAAGTCGATGATGCGCGACTTGCCGCCGAAATAGACGGCCGGCTTGGCGCGCTTGTCGGTGAGCTCCTGGAGTCTGCTGCCGCGTCCGCCGGCCAGCACATAGGCGAGGGCGTGACGCGACAAGGGTTCATTTCCGACGGATCTCATGGTCATCCTCCCAGAACTTCAGGCGTGGCCCCGCTGCCTTCTCTTGTCCGGAAGGCCTGATCGGGCGCCAACGGGGCCGATTGGGAACGTAGCAAGTGCATCCCGGTTGAGCAAAGCGGATGGCGAGCTTTCGTTCCCCGAATCCCGTCTCCCGGAGATCGGGGTTGCGGGCCGGTTAAAGCTATTGACGAGGCGCGATTTCGGCCTAGAGCAAGCCTGCCCGTTTCCTGCCGAGGCCAGCATTCCATGACACTTGCTTCCGTCACGCCCCAGAACATCCGCGCAACGCTGCTGCTGCGCCGGGAGATCGCGCTGCTCGACGTCAGGCATGAAGCGGAATTCGCCACCGGCCATCCGTTGTTCGCCGCCAACATGGCGGCCGGCCGGATCGCGCTCGAAGCCGAGCTGCGACTGCCGCGCAAGGACGTGCCGATCGTCCTTTATGACAATGGCGAGGGGCTGGTCGCGGCCGCGGCCGACCAGTTGCGGGCGCTGGGCTACAGCGACGTTGCTGCGCTTGCGGGCGGCTTGCAGGGCTGGAAGGCGGCCGGTTACGAGGTGTTCGAGGACGTCAATTCCTACGCCAAGGCGTTCGGCGAGCTGGTCGAGTCGCGCAGGCACACGCCGTCGCTGAGCGCCGATGAGGTCGCCGCGCTGATATCGGACAAGGCCAATATCGCGATCCTCGATGTCCGCCGCTTCGACGAATATGCCACCATGAACATCCCGGGCTCGGTCAGCGTGCCCGGCGCCGAGCTGGTGCTGCGCGCAGGGCGCGCGGCGCCCGATCCCGACACCACCATCATCGTCAACTGCGCCGGCCGCACCCGCTCGATCATCGGCACGCAGTCGCTGATCAATGCCGGACTGCCCAACAAGGTGCGGGCGCTGCGCAACGGCACGATCGGCTGGACGCTGGCGAAGCACGATCTCGAGCACGGCGCCAGCAAGCGCGGCGGCATCGGTCCGTTCGAGGGCGCAGGCGACAATGCGCGCGACGTCGCCTATCGCGCCGGCGTCCGTCACATCGGGATCGATGAACTCGCCGCGCTGGACGAGGACGCGCACTATACGCTGTATCGCTTCGACGTGCGCGATGCCGAGGAATACACGGCCGGTCACCTTGCCGGCTTCCGCCACTATGCCGGCGGCCAGCTGGTGCAGGAAATCGACATGGCCGCGCCCGTGCGCGGCGCGCGCATCGTGCTGACCGACGACAAGAACATCCGCGCCGACATGACGGCGTCCTGGCTCGCGCAGATGGGCTGGGAGGTCTATGTGCTGGACGGCGGCTATGACGGCCGGCTCGAAGTCGGATCGCCGCGCCTCGTGCCGCGGCCCGATCCCGCGCACCGCTACCGGCGGCCCTATGAAGGCACCGGCGTCGCGGAGCAGGCGATGCAGGCTTATCTCGATTGGGAGTACGGCCTCGTCGACCAGCTGCGTCGCGACGGCACGCACGGGTTCTATGTGATCTAGCAGATGACGTGGTGACGGCGGTACGATCGCATCCGTCGGTGCCGCGTCGCAGGGGCGACTGCCAAAATATCGAAAACAACCCCATGCAAAGGAGCCGGTGGCTGCCGGCGGACACGGCAACTTGACTCGTCGGGCAAATCAGCGGTACTCTTCCATTATTCAGAAATCATGCCGGCATGGTCGTCCCTCCCTAGTGCGCAATTGCGCACTAGGCAGGGACGACGTGTTGGAGGAGCCGCGGGCTCTCATCTCTCCGGTGCCATACCCCGCACAGGCATCCAGTACGGCGCGGCCTTTAAGCACGAACGCCGTGAGGAGTCGGATCGCATCTATCGATGCGACCCGACCTAACAGCGAGCTTCGCTCGTCTCGACCCCGCAAGCCGGGGAGATACACCGAGTTTGCTGCGAAGCGTAACCGAGCCCGCCGCTATTTCGGCAGCGCGATCGGCGTCAGCTTGAACGGGCCGGGGTCCTTGCCCTTGTTGTCGCCGATCACGTAGGACAGCTTGCCCTCGGCGATCCAGCCGACATCGCCGACCTGCGTCACCGAGACCGGCTCGGCGAGACCATCCTTGATGGTGTCGATGGTGGCCTCGCTGCCCTTCACCGTGACCTTGTCGAGCTTGCCGTTGCCCTCGATCAGCAGGAAACCACCGCCATGCGCCCGCAGCGCGTCGGCGTGGTCGAGCGGCCGCGACGGCTTCAGCTCGGTCACGGCGCCGGCCTTGCCGTCCTTCACCTCGATCTTGAACAGCTTGGCCGGAATGAAGGTCGTGACGTAAAGATTGCCGTCGGCGCCGATCGCGATGCCGTCGAGCCCGACGCCGTCCTTGGCGGGCGCGAGCTGCGGATCGGTCGCGAACGTCGCCAGCGCCGTACCGCCGGGCGTCAGGCTGTAGACGAACGGCGCAAAGGAATCGCTCACATAGGCGGTGCCGTCCGCACCGACCACGATGTCGTTGCAGAACGATTTCGGATCGCTCAAGGCAAAGCTGCCCTTCGGCGCGCCGCTCTTGAGATCGAAGGTTTTCAGCCAGGCGCCCTTGGTGTCGCTTGGCCCCGCAACGCCCATCGCGCTGATGTCGTTGGAGCAGACATAGAGCGTGCCGCTCTTCTCGTCGGCGAGCACGCCGAGCGTCGAGCGGCTGTTGGCGGCGCCCGGCTTGACCAGTTGCTCGGCCTTGCCGCCCGAGATCTTCGTCACGCCGCCATGGTTGAAGCTGCCGACGTAAAGTGTCCCGTCGGAGGTCGAGGTCACGCTTTCCGGAAAACTCTTGTCGGGAACGCCGACCGGAGCCGTTTCGGCGCGCACTGCGCCGGCGGTGCCAAGTGCAAGAATGATGGCCGCAGCGCTAGCTAGCGATGCGCGGCGGATCGTGAGCAGTTCTCCCGTTGCGCGCGGACGTCCCGCGTCGCCTTTGTTTTTTATCATGATCGCGTTTCCTCAATGAACCTGTTTGGGCCAGGCAGAATTTTCTTGGCGATCGTCTCCGGTCGATGGTTGTTGTCTGCAGGGTTCCCGACCGGATCGTTCACCCGCCTGCCTTGTCGTCTCGATATATACGATAGTATATAGCGTGAGGGAAGCAGCGGAGAGGAAGCTGCGACCGCTGGAGAGCGCGTCATGGAACGAGAATTGACGTCGCACCACCAATGCGTGTGCTGCGGTGGCATTATCGAGGGGATCGTCGACGATGATGCGGTTGGCCTCGATGCACGGATTTGCTTGTTTACGGATGAGTGTGCGTTCGTCTGCAACGAATGCACCGCGAGCCTGATCGCGGCCGCAGCACGGCGCAGGCAGGAAACGGTTCGCGGCAATAGACGAGGGTGAGGGAACTCAATCCGGGCTGAAGGCGTCGTAGACCAGCTTGCGGAACGCGGGCGTGATGCGCTGGCGCTCGTTCTGGGTCTGCTCGAGCATGATGTAGATCATGTCGAGCTTCGGATCGACGCCGAAATAGGTGCCGCTGCCGCTGTCCCATTTCAACTCGCCGATCGAGCCCGGTGGTGGCGGCTTGGCAATGCCGGGATCGGTGCGCACGGCAATGCCGTAGCCATAGCCAAAGCCGTCGCCGGGGAAGTACCAGTAGTCGCGGCCGACGCCGGAGCCCGGCCCGATATGGTCCGTCGTCATGGCCTTGAAGGCTGCGGGGCTGAGATAGCGCTTGCCGTCGAGCTCGCCGCCATTGAGCAGCATCTGCGCGAAGCGCGCATAGTCGAGGATGGTCGATACCAGGCCGCCGCCGCCGGATTCCCACTCCGGATGCGCGCGCCGGTCATTCTCCCCCTCGATCAGGATCGTGTCCGAGGGCAGCGGCTCCGCCAGCCGCGTCCGTTCGGTCTCGGCGTCGAGCACGTATGTGGTGTCCTTCATCCCCAGGGGATCGAAGATGCGCTGCTTCTCGAACTGATAGAGCGTCTTGCCCGAGACGATCTCGATCACCCGGCCGAGCACGTCGGTGGAATGACCGTAACGCCACAGCGTACCGGGCTGCCGCGACAGCGGCAGCTTGGCCAGCCGCGCCACGAATTCCTTGTTGTCGAACTTGCCGTCGAAGAGATGTCCCGCGCGGTAGATCTTCTGGATCCAGTCGGCGCCGATATATTCGTAGGTGATGCCCGAGGTGTGCCGCATCAGGTCCTCGATCGTGACCGGGCGGATCGGCGGCACCAGCTCAACCTTGGCCGGATCGTTTCCACCGTCCGGTTCGATCGCGACCTTTACGTCAGCGAAGGCCGGGATGTATTTCGACAGCGGATCCTGCGGCGACAGTCTGCCTTCGTCGACCAGCATCATCGCGGCGGTGTTGGTGATCGGCTTGGTCATCGAATGCAGCGCGAACATCGTGTCCGGCCGCATCGGCGATTTGGTCGTGACGTCGCGATAGCCGAAGGTCTTCAGATAGACCGGCTTGCCGTGCTGCTGGATCAGGATGACTGCGCCCGGAATTTTTCCTGTCGCAACCTCGTTGTCAAAGAATGAGGTGATGCGTTCGAGTTTTTCCGGCACCGGGGCAGGGGCATCGGAGGCGCGCGCCCCGCCTGATATGACAACTGCAAGACAACCGATCGCGGTCACTGCCCCGCGAAGCGTCAGCACAGCACGGTGGACTGCCCGATCATATCCGCATGACATTGAAAAGCCTGCCCCTGCCTGATGCCCTGAGCGCAGAGTTTTAACGGCGTGCGCCCCCGCGCACCATAATCATTTTGGAGCGAATTTATTCCCGGCGATGGCCGGAATTATACGATTTGGGTAGCGCCGACCGGCGTGCGCACCGCATTCGACAGCACCTGCAGCGCCTGGCTCAGTTCGGCGCGGTTGCGCGCGGCGCCCAGCGACACGCGCAGGCCGCGCGGCGCGGCTTCGCCCGCCGCAAAGGCGCCTTCGCCGACCACGGCGAGGCCGTTGCGCATCAGATGCGACAACAGGTCGGTGCCGTCTAAATGTTTCGGCAGCGGCATCCAGAGATGGTGGCTCGCCGGCCGCGCCGCATAGCTGACGCCCTTGAGGAAGCGGGCTGCAAGCTGCTGGCGCGCCGCGGCCTCGTTGCGAATGGCGCGGATGATGTCGGCGGCGACGCCCGAACGCAGCCATTGCGTGACCAGCGCGACCATCAAGGATGGCGGCATCTGCATGGTGGCCTGCATGCCGGCGCGCATGCGCTGCTCGGCGCTCGCATCCGGCGCCAGCAGATAGGCGACGCGCAAGGCCGGCGCGATGCATTTGGCGATGCTCGCGGCAAGGTAGGTGCGTTCCGGAATCAGCGTGGCGATCGGCGCCATTTGCGGTTCGAGCGGCCCGTAGACGTCGTCCTCGATCAGGACGCAGCCGCGCTTGCTGATGATATCGGCGATCGCCTTGCGTCTGATCGCGCTCATCGTCGCCGTGGTCGGGTTTTGCTGTGTCGGCACCAGATAGACCGCCTTCGGCTTGTGCTTGCGGCAGGCCTCGTCGAGCGCGTCGGGCCGCGCGCCCTCGGCGTCCATCGCAACCCCGACCAGGCGGACATCGAGCCGCGCCGCCGCGGCCTTGATGCCGGGAAACGTCAGCGCCTCCGTCACCACGACATCGCCCGGCGATGTCAGCGCCAGCAGCGCGTTGAAGATGATCGCCTGCGAACCCGGATAGATCACGATGCGGTCGGCCGAGGCTTGCGGCACCCGCGGCGCGAGCCACGCCGCGCCGGCCTCGCGCTCCTCAGTGGTGCCGCCGGGAGGTGCATAGCCGAGATAGGCGGAGAACCCGGCCTCGGAGCGGATGGTCGCAAGTCCCTGCGCGATGCGCAGGTCGAGATTGGCCTCGACCGGCTGCGGCGGCAGGTTCATCGACAGGTCGATGTTGACGGGCGCAGGCAGGTCGGAGGCGGCGCGCGCGGTGGTCTCCGAGACGAACGTGCCCTGGCCGACGCGGGCGTCGAGCAGTCCGCGCCGCCGCGCCTCGCCATAGGCGCGCGTCACCGTGGTCAGATCGATATCGAGTGCCGAGGCCAGCGCGCGATGGGTCGGCAGCCGCTGACCGCGGACCAGCCGGCCGCTCGCGATGTCGGCGGCCAGCGCATCGACGATGCGCAGGAACATCGGGCCGTGCCATTCCGAAACTGTAGGGATCCAATCCATGCAATCTGACGCTTTGTCTTTGATTGTAGGTGTTCGATTACATATTGTATGGATCATCAGATCAAGTCAAGGACAACGGCCAAAGGAAAACGACGATGACCGAGACGGTTTCCCTGCCAAAGGCGATGTGGCGCGGCTTCACCATGAAGTGCCCGAACTGCGGGCGCGGCCATCTGTTCGGCCGCTTCCTCAAAGTCGCCGATCACTGTGAAGTCTGCAGTGAGGACTTCACCCCGCAGCGCGCCGACGATTTCCCGGCCTATCTCGTGATCGTCGTGGTCGGCCACGTCGTGGTGCCGGCGTTGCTGTGGCTCGAGATGAACTACGCGCCGCCGGCCTGGCTGCAACTTGCGATCTGGCTGCCGGTCACGCTGTTCAGCGCACTCGCGCTGCTGCAGCCGACCAAGGGCGCGATCGTGGGCCTGCAGTGGCAGCTCGGGATGGAGGGATTCGCGGCGACGCGGCGTGCGGTGGCGCCCGCCCGGGCGCAAAGCAGCGTCGGACGGAGTCGCGAAGCCTGACGCGATCTCAGAATCGTAGCCCGGATGAGCGAAGCGACATCCGGGAACAGCAGCCCCGCATATCGCTCCGCTCATGCGGGCTACAGCAGCGGGTCAAGTCAGGATCGTAGCCCGGATGGAGCGAAGCGCAATCCGGGGTTCGTGCCGCAGGTAAAAGCGTCCCGGATTTCGCTTCGCTCCATCCGGGCTACGGATCATCAAATCGGATGATGATGCGGCCGGAACATCCGGCCCTTCTCCGTCACCAATACGACGGCGAGCGCGGCCAGCGTGCAGAGGAAGAAGCCGGTCGCGAACGGCGCTAGCGTGCCGTCGTAATCCTGGCCAATCGTGATGCCGATGCCGATCCCGAGCAACGTCGTGATCGTGCCGTACAGCGATGACGCGGTGCCGGCGATCTTGCCCTGCGGCTCCATCGCGAGCGCCGTGAAATTCGCCATCATCAGCCCGAACGCGAACATCATCAGGCCCGACAGCACCATGAACAGCGGCAGCGACAGCGTGCCGGTCTTCACCGCCAGCAGCAGGGCGCCTGCGACGACGGCAAAGCCGGTCAGCGCGGCGTGCGAGATCACCCGCATGCCGATGCGGCCGACGATGCGCGAATTGAGGAATCCGGCGATCGCGACGCCGACCGCGCAGCCCGCGAACGCGACCGGGAAGTAATGCCCGAGCTTGAAGATCTCGGTGAAGATCTGCTGCGAGGAGAACACGAAGGCAAACAGCGAGCCCTGCACGCCGCCGGCGGCGAGCGCATAGCCGAACGTCTGGCGGTTTGTGACGGTCTGACGGAACGCGGACAAGACCTCCGGGATCGCCAACGACTTGCGCAGCTCCCTGGGCAGCGTCTCCGGCATCCGCATCGCACTCCAGGCCAGCGCGATCACGCCATAGATCATCAGCAGCACGAAGATGCCGCGCCAGTGCGTCAGCAGCATCACCGCCTGGCCGAATGACGGCGCGATGACAGGCACCGCGATGAACACCATCATCGCCAGCGACATCACGCTCGCCATCCGCCGTCCCGCGTAGCAGTCGCGCACGATCGAGGTCGCGATCACGCGGGTTGCCGCGGTGCCGAGCCCTTGCAGCGCGCGCGCCAGCAGCAGCGTCTCGAACGAGGGCGCCATGATCGCGAGCAGGCCAGCGATGGTGTAGACGGTCATGCCGCCGAGCAGCACCGGGCGGCGGCCGAAGCGGTCCGACAGCGGGCCCATCACGAACTGACCGACGCCGAAGCCGACCAGGAAGATCGACAGCACCATCTGCGGACGGTTGGCGTCGGTGATCTGGAACGCGGAACGGATGTTCGGCAGCGCCGGCAGCATCATGTCCATCGCCAGCGGGTTCAGCGCCATGATGGAGGCGATGACGACGACGAATTCCGGGAAGCCCATCGGGCGGTGGCCTGAAGAAACCCAGGCATCGGCATTGATATCAGACACTTAGCAACCTCTTGGGAATCCTCGCATCGTAGCGATCTTGCTGCGATGCACAATCGGCGTTTCGGGATGGCAGCCCGCCGATCGCGGTCGAGGTAACGGGGTCGGGAACCGGGGCCAAAAGCACAATTTGTCGAATATCGTTGCGACTGCAACTATTTTTCTCGTGCCGCGCGGAAACCTCTGCTAATCCCGGGGCCAGCATCCGTGCGGGGCAGGCGCATCGCCGCCGACCACGCCCGCGCGGCCAAGAACAGGTTCAAGAACGGGTTTGGGGAGGCGACATGTCCATCGAATTGTCCGCGCGCTCGCGCGGCGCTGAACTGTCGGATGAGGAGCGCAAGGTCCTCACCGCAACGCTCGTCGGCACCACCATCGAGTGGTACGACTTCTTCGTCTACGCCCAGGCGGCGGGCCTGGTGTTCGGCGCGCTGTTCTTCGCGCCGATGAACGCGAACAATCCGCTGCTGGCGCAGATCGTGTCGTTCGCGACGCTCGGCCTTTCCTTCCTGTTCCGCCCGTTAGGCGCCATCGTCTGCGGCCATCTCGGCGACCGCTTCGGGCGCAAGAACATGCTCGTCGTCACGCTGCTGTTGATGGGGGCGGCGACCGCGCTGGTCGGCCTGCTGCCGACCTACGCGCAGATCGGCGCCTGGGCGCCGGCGCTCCTCATTCTCCTGCGCATCCTGCAAGGCTTCTCGGCCGGCGGCGAGTGGGGCGGCGCGGCGCTGATGTCGGTGGAATCGGCTCCCGTCGACAAGCGCAGCTTCTTCGGCTCGTTCCCGCAGATCGGCACGCCGCTCGGCATGATCCTGGCGACCGGCGTGCTGTGGGTGCTCACCGCGACGCTCGGCAAGCAGGCGATGATCGAGTGGGGCTGGCGGATTCCGTTCCTGCTGTCGATCGTGCTGATCGTCGTCGGCATCGTGATCCGACGCACGGTCGAAGAGTCTCCGGTGTTCAAAGCGATGCAGCGGCGGCACAAGGAATCCTCCGCGCCGCTCAAGGAGCTGATGCGCAATCATGCCAAGGAGATCCTGCGCACGGCCTTGATCTTCATGGCCAACAATGCGGCCGGCTACATCCTGATCGCGTTCATCATCAGCTACGGCGCCAATACGCTGAAGATGCCGTCCGAGCATCTGCTGCTGATCGGCACGCTAGCTGCAGTAAGCTGGTTCATCTTCACGCTGCTCGGCGGCATCCTCGGCGACAAGATAGGCCGCGTGCGCTGCTTCCAGATCGGTTACACCCTGATGGTGCTGTGGGCGGTTCCGATGTGGTTCTTGATCGACAGCAAGAACCTCTTGCTGTTCTTCGTCAGCGCCGTCGGGCTCACCATTGCGCTCGGCCTGTCCTACGGCCCGCAGGCGGCGCTTTATGCCGAGCTGTTTCCGGCCAAGGTGCGCTATTCCGGCGTCTCGATCGGCTATGCGCTCGGCGCCATTTTCGGCGGCGCCTTCGCGCCGATGATCGCGCAGTGGATCATCGGCACCTACGGCCAGTCCTGGCGCGTCGGCGTCTACATTGCGGTGCTGTCGTTGATCTCGCTGATCACGGTGTCGACGATCAAGGATCCGCAGGGCGTCGATCTGAACGTGCACGACGCGGGAGCGTAGGCACGGCAGGGCGGATGAGCTGCAAGGCGTCATCCGCCACGGCTCCAGTGTCGCGGTGGATTACGCTTCCGCCTTCGCTCGCTGAGCTACGGCGGACGAGTCGCTGATCCACCCTACGCAGCGGTGCATCGCTGGCAGCACCGCACCGTCGGGCGCGGTCATTCAGATGCGGGCGCCGCGGTTGTAGCCGTCGACGAGCTGATTGTAGTCGCGCATCAGCCGCGCCGGCGATCCTTCCACCATCCAGCCGGCGCCGGCGTTGCTCAGCATCATCTTCTCACCTGAGCTGTAAGGCACCTTGTCCCGAACGCGGCGCATGAGCTGCTTCGCCGTGGTGAGGAATGATTTGGCGCTGCCGATGAACATCGAGCCGAGCTTGGCGTCGCCGTCCTTGCCCGAGGCCTCGTCCATTGCCTTCACCGTGGCCTCATACTCGTTGAGCGCCTGGGTTATCGCGTCGAGGTTGGGTTTGTCGGCCTGCTGCGCGCGAAGCACGCGTTTGGCCTGGATCATCAGGGCCTCGACATAGTAGTGCGACTTGCGGCCTTCGCTGGCCTCGATCGCGGCCAGCTGCTCGGCGGCGCGCTTGTCATTGATGGCCTCGACGCCGGCGCGCAGCGCCTTGTCGGCGCCGGCAAACGAATCCCAGGCCGCGACCAGGCGCGGGTGCAGCGCCTTGCCCTTGGCCATCTTGTCGTCCTTGTAGTTCTCCTGGGTGTAGTAGTCGTCCGCCTCCTTCAACAGCGGCTCAAGCGTGGTGACGGCTGCAACATACGCGTTCGCGGCGGCTTCAAGCTCGGCGTCGTGCGGGTCCGTTGCATTGGCAGCCGCGACGCTCGCCTTGCAGTCGGACGTGTCGTAGATCGTGTAGGTCCCGTAGATGATCCGCTCCTTGCCGGTCGGACCGCTCTTGGCGGCCCAGGAAAAGTAGCGTTCGCGGGATTCGTACGAGCGCGCCGAGAGACGGTTGATGCACCCGACATAGGCGTTCAGCTTGTGCGTCAGTTGCGCGGCGGAGGCGCTCGCCGATGACGCAGGCGGGGCCTGTTGGGCGGCGGCAGGTTCGAGGAAAGCAACGATGGCTGCAAGCGCAAGGAAAGGGGTATTTCGCATCGGTAGTTTGCCCTCGTCTCGGCCGGAAGTTGGCCGCCTCAGCCTGGAAAGCTTATGTGACGACAGAAGGTGACGTCACACGAGTCTCCGCCGAGACCGCGAGGCACACTATCGATAGACTTGTTTGTCGGCTACGGGCTAACAGCCACTACCGCCGAACCCAGCGATCATGGATCGCGCCTACGCGATTCTCAGCATCGCCTTCAGCTTCTTGACCGCGCTGTCGGGCGTCGTGAGTACTTCGCGTCCGGTCACTTCAGCGACGCGCTCGGCGGCCGGGGCCATGCTGTACTGCGCGAGCGCGATCAGATCGCAGTCGCGCAAGTCCCTGGACGCCTCGACCACGATGCGGTCATGCTCGGCGCGGTCGCCGCGGTCGCCGCGGTCGAGCGCCGCCAGCGCGCCCTCGGCAAGCTTCGGCACCAGCGTGACCTGTGACGGAAATTCCGGGGGCATCGAGACCAGCGTCGGCGGAAAGGTCGAGAGCAGGCCGATCCGCTGGCCCTTCGCGACCGCCTGTTCGATCATCGCCTCGTTCGGCTTCAGCACCGGCATCGGCGCGTGCTCGCGCGCCACCGCCTCGATGCACGGCCCGAACGCCGAGCAGGTGAACAGAATGCCATTGGCGCCGGTGCTGACAGCATAGCGGCCCATGGTCAGAAACCGCTCGGTCATGCGCTCGTCAAGCTTGCCGTCGCGCGCGAGGTCCGCCGACAGGCTGTCGTCGAGCAGGTTCATCAGCCGCGCCTCCGGCCAATGTCGTGCGAATGATGCCTCGATCGGCACGATCGAGTGTTTCAGGGCGTGAATCAGGGTGATGCGCATCGATGTTTCTTGCTCTCCCTCTCCCCGCTCTTTCGCGGGGAGAGGGTTGGGGTGAGGGGCTCTATCGTCGTAACAGGTGAGAGGAGGGTATGCGGAGGCTCCCCCTCACCCGGATTGCTTCGCAATCCGACCTCTCCCCGCAAGCGGGGCGAGGTAACTTCGGTCACTTGAACGGAATCGCGTACATCAACCCGCCCTTGCTCCAGGTGGCGTTGAGGCCGCGCTCGAGCTTCAGCGGGCTTGCCTTGCCGACATTGCGCTCGAAGATCTCGCCGTAATTGCCGCCGGACTTGATGGCAGCGACCAGCCATTTGTTGTCGAGCCCGAGGCGCGAGCCGAGATCGCCCGACGCGCCGAGCAGGCGCTGGATCGCCGGGACCTGCGACTTCGCCATCTCGTCGGCATTGGCCTGGGTGACGCCGAGCTCCTCGGCCTCGATCAGGCCGTAATGCAGCCAGGTGATGATGTCGCTCCACACCTCGTCGCCGTTGCGGGTGAACGGGCCGAGCGGCTCCTTGCTGATGGTCTGCGGCAGCACGACATAGTCATCGGCCTTCGGGGCTGCGGTCGCGACCGCGCCGGCGAGCGCGGAAGCATCCTGGGTCATGGCATCGCAGCGGCCGCCGAAGAAGGTCTGGTACATGGTGTCGACGCGGTCGAACACCAGCGGCTTCCAGTCGATGCCGTTGGCGCGGCCGTAGTCGCCGAGCGTCACCTCATGCGTGGTGCCCTGGGCGACGCACACGGTGGCGCCCTTGAGGTCCTTCAGCTCCTTCACGCCGAGGTCCTTCTTCACGACAAAGCCCTGACCGTCGTAGAAATTGACCGGTCCCTGCCGCAGTCCGAGCGTGGTGCCGCGCAGAAAGGTCTGCGTCGAGTTGCGGTAGAGCACGTCGATCTCGCCCGACTGCAGCGCGGTGAAGCGGTTCTGCGCGGTCAGCGCGACGTAGCGCACCTTGGCGGGATCGCCGAGCACGCCGGCGGCAAGCGCACGGCAATAGTCGACGTCGAGGCCCTTGAAGTTGCCTTGCGAGTCCGGCGCCGAGAAGCCGGCAAAGCCGGTCGAGACGCCGCACACCAGCGTGCCGCGCTGCTTGACGGTGTCGAGCGTCGCCGCGCTCGCGCCCGCGATGCCCGCGGCGAGAACGGTTAGAGTGATGATACCCCTCAGCATGTCTTCCTCCTCCTCCTAACGTTTGAGCATGACCCCTGCGCAAACGCTTCGCGTTTGTCGCGGGAAAACCGGTGCCCGTTTTTCCGGATCATGCTCCGTGACCAACATCCTTCAACGCGCTGTCGACCGCAGCGCCTAGCCGTTCGACGATCATGTCGATGTCGCCGGAAGTCGCGATATAGGGCGGGGCGAGCAGCACGTGATCGCCGCGCTGGCCGTCTGCGGTGCCTCCCGACGGATAGCAGCCGAGCCCGCCGGCGAAGGCCGCGGACTTGATCCGCTGATGCAGCTTCAGCTTGGGATCGAACGGCTGCCGCGTGGCACGGTCGGCGACCAGCTCGATCCCCCAGAACAGGCCGCGGCCCCTGATATCGCCGACATGGCGATGATTGCCGAAGCGCTCGGTGAGCCGCTGCTCGAGCTGGCGGCCGCGCTCCTTGACCTGGTCGAGCAGCTTCTCCTCAGCGATCACCTTCTGCACCTCGAGCGCCGCGGCGCAGGCGAGCGGATGCGCCAGATAGGTGTGGCCGTGCTGGAACGCGCCGGAGCCATCGCGCACCGTGTCGACGATCGTGCCGCTGGCAAGCATCGCGCCGATCGGCTGATAGCCGCCGCCGAGGCCCTTGGCGACCGCCTGGATGTCGGGCGAGATGCCTTCCTGCTCCCAGGCGTGCAGCGTGCCGGTGCGGCCCATGCCGCACATCACCTCGTCGAGGATCAGAAGCGCACCGTGCCGGTTGCAGATCTCGCGCACCGCCTTGAAGTAGCCCTCCGGCGCCGGCACGCAGCCGGCGGTGGCGCCGACCACGGGCTCTGCGATGAACGCCGCGACCGTATCGGGGCCGAGCCGCTGGAATTCGGCCTCGAGCTCCGCGGCAAGCCGCGCCACGAACGCCGCCTCCGATTCATCGTCGCGCTTCTCGTGATAGGCGAAGGCCGGCGTGACATGGCTGAACGAGGGCGACAGCAGCGGCGCGTAGGGCTCGCGGCGCCAGGCATTGCCGCCGGCCGACAGCGCGCCGAGCGTGTTGCCGTGATAGCTCTGGCGGCGCGCGATGAAGCGGGCGCGCTTCGGCTCGCCGCGCTCGATGAAATATTGCCGCGCCAGCTTGATCGAGGCCTCGATCGCTTCCGACCCGCCGCTGACGAAATAGACATAGCCGAGGCCGCCGGGCTCGTGGCCGACCAGCCGCTCGGCGAGCTCCTCCGCAGGCTCGGAGGAGAAGAAGCCGGTGTGGGCATAGGCAATCTTCGAAGCCTGCTTTGCGATCGCGGCAAGGATCCGCGGGTGCTGATGGCCGAGACAGGAGACCGCGGCGCCGCCGGAGGAATCCAGAATGCGGCGGCCATTCTCCGCGATCAGCCAGACGCCGTCACCGCCGATTGCCTTCGGTGGGGTTTCGCGCAGGCTGCGATGCATCACGCGGCTCTTGTTGGCGGCCATGATACTCATCCTTTCTCGACAAAATATTGCGACATCTCGGCAAGCCGGCCCTCGGTCTCCTCCAGCTTGCGCTTTGCTCCGGCGCCGCCCAGCGTGAAAGCGACGGCCGCAAGCGACTGCGCCACCGCGATCGCGCCGGTGAGGCTCGGGAAGAAGCCGGGGGAGGAGGCGGCCTCGAACAGCAGCAGATGATCGGCGCCTTCGGCCATCGGAGCTGTGATGGTGTCGGCGATCGCAATCAGCGCGGCGCGCGCCTGATGCGCCGCGCGCGCCGTCTCGACGCTGACCAGGGTGTAGGGCGCAAAGCCGATCACGACCACGGCGTCGCCTGAGCGGAAGGCGCCGTGGTCGAGATCGAACGGGCCGGAGCCGCCGACCAATTGCACGGCATCGGGGCGGAACAGGCGAAGCTGATAGGTCAGCAGTTCCGCGACGCTGCGGCAGCTGCGAAACCCCGATATCCAGATCCGGTCAGCCGAGTGCAGCGCACGCGCGGCTTCCGCGATCGTGCTCGCCGAAATCCGCGCAAGGCCCGCGGCCTCGGCCTCCAGTTTGTCGTGCACCAGTTTGACATCGGCATTCGGCCCGGCACGGCGGCTTCTGGCGCGGCCGGAGAACGGCGAGCCCTGCGCCGGCCGGCGCGCCTCGGTGAGCGCGGCGCGCAATTCGTCCCAGCCGGAATAGCCGAGTGCCTTGGCAAGACGGGTGAATGAGGCAGGATCGGCGCCGGCGACCGAGGCGAGCTCGCGCATCGAGCGGGTGGTGGCGTCGTAATCATTGGCGGCGACGAACCGGCCGACCTCCTGCAAGCGCATCGGCAGCGACGGCAGTGCGCTGCACAATTCGTTCAGGGGCGATGGTTTCGGCTGAGCCTGGGCCATGAAACATATGTTGCACAAATATTAATTTGGTGCAACATATGACGCGCGCAGGATTTGAGGTTGACGCGTTTTCTTCACGCGAACCGGTATCCGCTTCGCTCGAAAACGCTCTTGCGCATGGCAGAAGATCGCTTCTCACTGGGGTCCTTGTGCTGTGACGACATCGACGCCGAAACGCCCTCCCGCCCGGCCCTGGCGGCTTTCGCTCAGCGATCCCCGCGTCGCGGGCCTGTTCTGGCAGATCCTGGTGGTCGCCATCGCGGTCGCCGTCGTCGCCTGGCTGTGGTCGAACGCGGTCCATAACCTCTCGGTGCGCCGCATCTCGACCGGCTTTGCCTTCCTCGGCCGTGAAGCCGGCATGCCGATCGCCGACAGCTGGATCGACTACACGCCGAAGAACACTTATCTGCGCGCGTTCATCGTCGGCGTCGTCAACACGCTGCGTGTCGCGGTCATCGGCGTCGTGCTGGCGACCGTGATCGGCACGCTGGTAGGCATCGCGCGGCTGTCGTCGAACTGGCTCCTGGCGCGGCTCGCCGCCGTCTATGTCGAGGTGCTGCGCGACCTGCCGCTGCTGCTGCAGCTGTTGTTCTGGTACGTGCTGATGCAGGGCCTGCCGGCGGCGCGCCAGGCGTGGAAGCCGGTCGACGGAGTGTATCTATCCAACCGCGGCCTTGTGCTGCCGTCGGTGCCGCTGCATGACGCCAATGGCTGGACGCTCGTCGCGCTGGTCGCCGGCGTGATCGTCTTCATCATCGTCAGGCGCCGCCTGATCGCGCAGCAGATGCTCGACGGCAAGGCGCGGCCGGCTTGGCCCTACGCGCTCGGCCTGATCATCGCGCTGCCGGCGCTGGTGTCGTGGCTTCTGGGCGCGAGCTGGAGCGTCATGCTGCCCGAGCTGCGCGGCTTCAATTTCGTCGGCGGGCTGACCCTGGCGCCGGAATATTTCGCGCTGCTGATCGCGCTCGTCACGTATACTTCGGCGTTCATCGCCGAGATCGTGCGCAGCGGCATCCAGGCGGTGCCGCGCGGCCAGTCGGACGCCGCCAAGGCGCTTGGGCTGAAGCGCAGCTTCGTGCTGCAGCACATTGTGCTGCCGCAGGCGCTGCGCGTCATCATCCCGCCGATGACCAGCCAGTATCTGAACCTGACCAAGAATTCGTCGCTCGCGGTCGCGGTCGGCTACCAGGACATCGTCTCGATCGCCAACACCACGCTGAACCAGACCGGGCAGGCGATCGAGTCGATCGCGCTGATCATGATGGTGTTCTTCACCATCAGCCTCGGCATCAGCTTGTTCATGAACTGGTACAATGCGCGGATCGCGCTGGTGGAGCGCTGACATGAGCTCGGTCGCACATCTCCCGCAGGATCCGCTGCCGATCGGCCGGCGCCGCGCGCAGCGCACGGTCGGCGGCCAGATCGTGGCCTGGCTGCGCACCAACCTGTTCGCGTCCGTGACGTCGAGCATCATGACGCTGTTGCTGCTATTCGTGCTCGCCAAGGCGTGCATCGGCCTCTGGCAATGGGGGATCGCCAACGCGATCTGGATCGTCTCCGGCAACGACACCAGCGCCTGCCGCGCGCTGCGCGGCGTCGGCGCCTGCTGGGCGGTGATCCCCGAGAAGTACCGCTTCATCCTGTTCGGCACCTATCCGTTCAGCGAACAGTGGCGTCCGGCGCTCGCGGTCGTGATCTTCATCGCGCTGTTCGTGGTCTCGAGCCGCCGCAGCTTCTGGCGCAAGGAGCTGTTCCTGCTGTGGGCCGCTTCCTTGATCGCGATCGGGTGCCTGATGTGGGGCGGCTTTCTCGGCATGTCCTTTGTCACGCAGGACCGCTGGGGCGGGCTGCCGGTGACGCTGATCCTTGCGACTTTCGGGCTTGCGTTCGGCTTCCCGCTCGGAATTTTGGTGGCGCTCGGCCGCCGCTCGAAATTGCCGGCGATCCGCTCGCTCTGCGTGCTCTATGTCGAGCTGATCCGCGGCGTGCCGCTGATCAGCCTGTTGTTCATGGCGAGCGTCATGTTCCCGCTGTTCATGCCGGACGGCGTCAACATCGACAAATTGCTGCGCGCCCAGATCGCCTTCATCCTCTATGCCGGCGCCTACCTTGCGGAAGTGGTGCGCGGCGGCCTGCAGGCGGTGCCGCGCGGACAATATGAGGCCGCCGACGCGCTCGGGCTCTCCTACTGGGAGAAAAACGCGCTGATCGTGCTGCCGCAGGCGATCCGCCACGTCATCCCGCCGCTGGTCAACACCTTCATCGCCTTCTTCAAGGACACCAGCCTGGTCCTGATCATCGGCATCTTCGATCTCTTGACCACCGCCAAGACCGCGATCGTCGATCCGGCCTGGCAGGCCTTCAGCGTCGAAGTCTATGTGTTCGTCGGCGTGATCTACTTCGTGTTCTGCTTTGCGATGTCGCGCTACAGCCGCGGCCTCGAGGCGCAGCGCGCGCACGGCTGAGGCGGTGATCACGTTCGAGCGCGAAGCCTCGACCTGTCTGGGTCGCATCGCATTTTCCTTCGTCGCATGGGACGTTTTGGAGCCTGCCGTGATGGATCGATCCGCTTTGCGCGGAACCTGAGATGCCGCATCTGGACAAGCTTGAGAAAGTGGAAAACATCTCCGTGAGCGCGTGAACCCCGGCAGCGGCAACTTGCACTCATGTGATGCGATCACGCCGCATATGAGGAGATCGATGCCATGGCGCCCCCGAAACGCTCGCCTCACCCGATCGAGCGACCGCCAAAGGGCATGCCCGTCCCACGCAATTGGGGATTGATGCAAGGCGGCATTCCCTACCGGCCGCACGGCCCTGTCCGACCGGGAGATACCCGGCCTCAGGAAGACTGGTACACCGTCGCTGAGAAGTTCAGTGTCGGAGTCAAGGAGCTGATCTATTTCAACTTCATGACCGACGACCCCGATGTCGTGAACTGGTACCTCAGCCACTATGTGGGGTGCGTCAAGGTCAGCCCCAGCGGCAACAACTGGATGTTCAGCAATTCGGCCAATCCCGGCATCATCTACATCCCGCCCGTCGATCATGATCCGATCGATTTCGAGGCCGAGGATATCTGCGTCTGGACTCCAAATGATGCCAAGACGTTTCTGATGCGCCTGCTTGCGCTTGCGCAGGGCATGAAGGGCTACAAGGGGCAGCGTATCAAAAAGCTCGTGCAAGTGATCCTGAACGCTGGATATCCGGCGTGCCTGGACCTCTGGTACTACAACGATATGGTCATATCGGTGTATGTCGACATCAAGGAAGGCAATGCCAAGCGCCGCGAGATGATCAAGGCGACGCGCGGCGCGTTTCCGTTCAGTGGAGAGTCGGGTGTCTACGGGCAGCAGGGCAGCGAAGAGCGCCATCGCGGCATGTGGCAAATCCATCCGGTCAGAAGCCTGTTCACCGAATCTTGCGGCGCTTTCAATGCTCAGGCCATGAAGGACCGCTTGGAAAGCATCGACGAGGAAATGTACAGGGGCTGGCACGAGCTCGATATGGTATCCGCCAAGTCGAGCCAGGGCGGCGGCAGTGCCTTCGGAGAAATGGTCTGGGACTTTATCAACCATGTGAGGCTGTTGTCGGAAGACGAGAAGCACCTTTACTGGGCGTTTTCACAATAGCGGCCCATCGCTCGCCGGCCGCCACCTTCCATGCCGGCGCCTATCTCGCCGAAGTCGTGCGCGGCGGATTGCAGACGGTGCCGCGCGGACAATATGAGGCCGCCGACGCGCTCGGGCTGTCCTACTGGGAGAAGAACGCGCTGATCGTGCTGCCGCAGGCGATCCGCCACGTCATCCCGCCGCTGGTCAACACCTTCATCGCCTTCTTCAAGGACGCCAGCCTGGTCCTGATCATCGGCATCTTCGATCGCTTGACCACCGCCAAGACCGCGATCGTCGATCCGGCCTGGCAAGCATTCAGCGTCGAGGTCTATGTATTTGTCGGCGTGATCTACTTCGTGTTCTGCTTTGCGATGTCGCGCTACAGCCGCGGCCTCGAGGCGCAGCGCGCGCACGGCTGAGCGATCCGGATTCTTGCCTCCCTCACATGCTGCATCCTTCGGTGCCGGCCTGTTCGCATCCGCAGCCGTCTGCTTTGATTTTTGGAGCGGCCTGCTCTGGCCTTAACGATGCGGCAACCAAGACTTGGCCGATGGCAGGCGCAGGGCGCGGCTGGCACAGAGTGCACTAGGCGATGTTCCGCCCCTAACTTATCTTGAGCGCCATTGGATTCGCGAGCGCGCGCGATGACAGAATCATTGTTCGCGTGGGCATCGTTCGAGCTGCCGTTGATTTGTTGATTTGGTGTGTGCCTGACAGGGCTCTACTTTTTGATTTTTGCCGTACGCCAATGGCCGAAGACAACGCCGTCTATCCGGAAAGCACCCGAAGCCAGGTCCACGATGCCCTGCAAGGCTTTTCGACCGATGAGCTTCGCCAACTCCTGGTGGAGATCGAGCAATTCCTGAGTGTTGAAGCTGTGCCTCGCCGACCGAGACTGCGACTGGCCGGAGGCACATACGTGAACGAGTATACCGCGCGCGCAAACATCGACCACTATCTGGATCTGCTGAAGCGCCCGGACGTTCCAACCAACACGAGATCGATGCTCAACAAGCGGTTGCTTGAGGAAGAAGACAAGCTCGGCCGCCGACTCGAGCAACTGGAGTTTGCCGAAAGCAGGGCCGCAGCCTGCCGGGATCGCGGATCGCCAGAGGCGTCTGGCGGAATCGTTTACCCCTGGTTCGGCTGACCGTGAGCAGGCCGAAAGGCTGCTGGTCAATTTCGAGGCGCTTGCGCAGTTCGTGGAGGGCTTCTGTCGCCAGATGCGCCACACCGTGAACCATAGTCCGCTTTGAGCGAGACGCCGCCTCGGCTCCGCGGGCTCCTCATCATCACCATCGTCCAGCGTCCGGTCGACCCTTTGACCGCGTAGGCACTTCGTCCCCGGGACCGCTGACAGGCGACCGGGGTATCCCCATCATGGCGGGCCTCGGCATCACGAGAACACCGACATGGCTTGCAAAGTGATCGCGATCCTATTTATGATTATAAAATAGATAAATCGGCTCTCCCGTCCCTCGACCCTTCGCGCCGCGCCTCGATCAAGCGCAAGCGCTCGGACGCCGTCGCCGACCTGATCCGCAGCCACATCTTCCAGGCCGGCTTGCAGCCGAGCGACCGGCTGCCGCAGGAGGGGGAGCTGATCGAGATGTTCGGCTGCAGCCGCTCGACCATCCGCGAGGCGCTCAAATCTTTGGAAGTGCAGGGGCTGGTGCAGAACACCACCGGTCCCGGCGGCGGCGCGCGGGTGGCGCCGGTCTCGATCAACCGGATCGTCGGCCTGCTCAGCAACTACTTCTATTTCCAGTCGACCAGCACCGCGCAGATCTACCAGATCCGCCGGCTGATCGAGCCGGAGCTCGCCTTCAGCGTGATCGGCCACCTCACGGCGGAGCATTTCGCCGCACTGGAAAAGGCGATCGCGGTCCAGGAGCATCATCCCGACGGCGATGCCGATTGGGAACATCATCGCCACGCCGAGATCGATTTCCACGACATCCTGATCGAGGCCTGTCCCAACCCGCTGCTCGGCCTGATGTGCCGGTTCGTCAACGAGGCGATCAGGCATCTGATCGGCAAGCTCGGCGTACAGGAGTTCGCATCCAGCTTCACCTGCGAGAATATCGAGTTTCACAAGCGTCTGCTGGCTGCGTTCCGCTCCGGCAACGCCGCGCGCGCCCGGCGCGTGATGCTCGATCATGTGCTGAGCGCCGAGGCGGTGGTCGTTCCCGCGGAAGACCGGCGCATCGATCTGCCCGTGTTTCACCAGCCGTTGCGGCTCGATTGAACCGCATCGGCCGACTGCCGCATCACGCCTTGGAGAAAACGACAATGGACACGCGGCGCGAGAATGAGTTGTGGAGCTGGTCGGCCGTCGATCTGGCGCGTGCGATCGCGACGCGCGCGATTTCCAGCCGGGAAGCCGTGCAATCCAGTCTCGATCGTATCGCCGAGGTCAATCCGGCATTGAACGCCATTGTCGCTGTGGTCGCCGACGAAGCGCTGGCCGCCGCGGACGCGGCGGACGTCGCGGTGAAGTCAGGCGCGGAGCTCGGCGTGCTGCACGGCGTTCCGGTCACCATCAAGGTCAATGTCGACCAGCGCGGCTGCGCCACCACCAACGGGGTGGTGGCCTTCCGCGACGTGATCGCCACAGAGGACAGCCCGGTGGTCGCGAATCTTCGCAAGGCGGGCGCCGTCATTGTCGGGCGCACCAACACGCCGGCCTTTTCGCACCGCTGGTTCACCAACAACGATCTGCACGGCGCGACCTACAATCCGTGGAGCCGTCGGCTGACGCCGGGCGGCTCCAGCGGTGGCGCCGCATCGGCCGTTGCTTCCGGCATGGGCGCGATCGCACACGGCAATGATTTCGGCGGCTCGATCCGCTATCCGGCTTACGCCTGCGGCGTCGCCGGCCTGCGTCCGACGCCGGGGCGGATCCCCGCGTTCAATCCGCCGGCAACCAGCGATCGTCCGATCACCGCGCAGATGATGTCGGTGCAGGGGCCGCTTGCCCGCTCGGTCGCCGACTTGCGCATCGGCCTCGCCGCCATGGCGCAGGCGGACGCGCGCGACGGCACCTGGCTGCCGGTGCCGCTGCAAGGTCCAGAGCTCAAGCGTCCGATCGGCGTTGCGATCGCAGCGGCGCCGTTCGGCGACGAGGCGGGCGAGGTGAGCGCGGCGGTGCGCGCCGCCGGGCGCTGGCTCGCAGAGGCCGGCTTTGCCGTGGAAGAGACCGTGCCGCCGCGGCTCGCGGAGGCCGCCGATCTCTGGCATCGCCTCGTCATCAATGAGGAGCGGCGCGCGCTGGCGCCGATGATCCGCAAGTTCGGCGACGATCGGAGCCGCTACAATCTCGAATGCCATATCGCCTACGCGCCCGAGCTCGACGGCGATCAGGTGCTCGCCTGCTTCGAGCAGCGGCTGGCGATCGTGCGGGCCTGGCAGCTGTTCCAGGAGCGCTGTCCCGTCATCATCCTGCCGGTCTCGGCGCAACTGCCGTTCCGTTTCGATCAGGATCAGGAAGACGAGGCGGTGGTGCGCGCGCTGCTCGATGCGCAGCGGCCGCTGCTCGCGGTGCCCGCGCTCGGCTTTCCGTCGGTCGTCGTGCCGACCGGGACCGCCGCTGGCGCGCCGGTCGGCGTGCAGGTGATCGCCGGCCGCTTCCGGGAAGACGTCTGTCTCGCAGTGGCCGAGCTGATCGAGGCGCGTGCATCAAAGCTGACGCCGATCGATCCGCGAGATTGAACCAACAACAAAGCACTGAACATCATGGGAGAACATCACGTGACGAACGCACCGATCTGGCAATGGTCCGCCGTCGACACAGCCGCGGCGATCCGAAACAACCAAGTGACGTCGGAAGAGGTGGTTCGCGCCCATCTCGACCGCATGCAGGAAGCCAATCCGGCGCTCAACGCCGTCGTGGTCGATCTCGGCGCGTCAGCGATGCAGGCCGCCAAGGCCGCGGACGAGGCGTTGGCTGCGAGCAAGCGCGGAGGCGGCGCCGTCGGGCCGCTACACGGCGTGCCGGTTACGATCAAGATCAATATCGACGTCGAGGGCCAGGCCAATTCGAACGGCGTGGTGGCATTCAAGGACAACATCGCGCCGGGCGACTCGCCGGTGACGGCCAATCTCAAGAAGGCCGGCGCCGTCATCATCGGCCTCACCAACACGCCGGAGTTCTCGCTGCGCGGCTTCACCGACAACCCGCTGCACGGCCTGACGCGCAATCCCTGGAATGCCGACGTGACCTGCGGCGGATCCTCGGGCGGCGCCGGCGCGTCGATCGCCGCCGGCATCGGCACCATCGCACACGGCAACGACATCGGCGGCTCGCTGCGCTGGCCGGCGCATTGCAACGGCATCGCCACCATCAAGCCGACCCAGGGCCGCATTCCCGCGTTCAATCCCAGCGCCACGGCGGAGCGGCCGCTGATGGCGCAGTTCATGTCGTCGCAAGGGCCGCTGGCGCGCCACGTCGCCGACGTGCGCCTCGGCCTCGAGGTGATGGCGCAGCGTGACCCGCGCGATCCCTGGTATGTGCCGGCGCCGCTGACGGGGCCGAAGCCGGCTGGGCCGATCAAGGTCGCGCTCGCAAAGATCCCCGAGGACATGGCGACCGATCGCGGCGTCATCGCGCTCCAGCGCAAGGCGGCGGATCATCTCGCCGATGCCGGCTATGCGGTCAGAGAGGTCGAAGTCCCCGACCTCAACAAGGTCTGGCAGCTCTGGTGCGACCTGATCATGACCGAGGTTCGCGTCCTGCAGCAGGACCAGATGCTGGCGACCACCAGCGCCGACTTCCAGAAGACATTCCGCGGCTTCATCGCAATCAGCTCGATCAGGCCGGCTACATGAAGGCGATCGCCGAGCGCTCGCGCCACATCAGGAACTGGATGACCTTCCTCGAGCAGTATCCGCTGGTCGTGATGCCGACCACGGTGCGCAAGACGCCGGAGGTCAATGCCGATCTCGGCGGCGATCAGCGCGTCAAGGATTTGTTCTGGAACGACCTGCGCTTCATTTCGTCGATGAACGTGCTGGGGCTCCCGGCGGCCGTGGTGCCGGTCGGCCTCGATGAGGGATTGCCGGTCGGCGTCCAGATCGTCGGCTCGCGCTATCGCGAGGACATGTGTCTCGACGCCGCCGAGGCGATCGAGCGCAAGGCCGGCATTCTGGCACGACAATTGTGGCAGCGGCGCTGAGGCGATCTCGACGCCTCAACGCATTAGCCAATCGTATGATTCAACGCACGCCGCGGCGAAATCTCGTCGCGGCGTGCGCACGATCGGCATCGCGCGTGTCGACGCAATGGCTGTGTTCCTTCTCCCGGAATTTCTGAACGGAATCGCAGGGCGCCATGCCGGCGACGGGGTTGTCGGCGATCCCTGATTGCTTCAGGAGATCGTCCGAAACGTCGAAACCCCCGGGAACGAAATGTCCATCACGAAACGCTCGCATGCCCTGATCGTAATGGCCGCCGTGTGTCTCTCATTTGCGGCCGGCGCTGCCCGCGCGGAGGATGGCGTGCTGCGGGTCGGCATCATCACCGACATGAGCGGGCAATATTCCGACGGCAACGGCCCGGGATCGGTGATCGCGGCACAAATGGCGGCGGAGGAAATTGGCGGCACGGTCGCCGGCCGCAAGATCGAGATCATTTCGGCCGATCACCAGAACAAGCCTGACGTGGCGACCGGCATCGTGCGCAACTGGATCGACAACAAGGGTGTCGACGTGGTCGCCGAAGGCGTCAATTCCGCGGTGGCGCTCGCGATCCAGACGGTGACGCGCGAACGCAAGAAGCTGTTCCTGATTTCGGGCTCCGGTTCGTCCGATCTCACCGGCAAGCAATGCTCGCCGACCAGCGTGCAGTGGACCTATGACACCTATGCCTCCTCGAACGCGACGGCGAAGGCCGTGGTGGCGCGCGGCGGCACGCCCTGGTTTTTCCTCACGGCGGATTATGCGTTCGGCCAGGCGCTGGAGCGCGATGCGAGCAAGGCCGTTACATCGGCCGGCGGCAAGGTGCTCGGCGCGGTCCGCCACCCCTTCGACACCGCCGATTTCTCGTCCTTCCTGCTGCAGGCCCAGTCCTCCGGCGCCAAGATCCTGGCGCTTGCCAATGCCGGTTCCGACTTCCGCAACGCGGTGTCGCAGGCCGACGAGTTCAACATCCGCGCCAGCATGCAGGTCGTCGCACTACAGGTGACACTCACCGACGTGCCTGCGCTTGGCCTCGCGCATGCGCACGATCTGCTGTTCACCGATTCCTTCTATTGGGATCGCACGCCGGAGACGCGCGTCTTCGCCCAGGAGTTCTTCAAGCGGCATGGCGCGATGCCGACCGCCTACCAGGCCGGCGTCAACTCGGCGCTCCGGCACTATTTCAAGGCGGTCGCCGCGACCAACTCGGTCGATTCCGAAACCGTGATCGCGCAGATGCGCAAGACCCCGGTCAATGATTTCTTTGCCCAGAATGGCCTCGTGCGCGAGGACGGCCGGATGGTGCATGACATGTATCTGATGCGCATCAAGAAGCCGGAAGAGTCCAAGAGCAAGTGGGATCTCTACGAGTATCTCGCAACGGTGCCGGGTGACCAGGCCTTCCGTCCGCTCGATGAAGGCGGCTGCCCCTACGTCGCCAAGTCGCACTAGCCGCGCCAGAAATTTGCATCGAGCCCTCGCGTGAGTTTTTCTCCTATCATGCGCGAGTTTTGATCGGTTGTCCGGCGCCGATCCTGACGATACGTTCGCATTGAGATCGGTCTCAGTCGGCAGATCATGCTCCTGCGCAGTTCCGGGCGAACTGCGGCGTGCGGCGCGTTGAGCTCGCTGAGACCTTCTCGTCCGCCCTGCAAGGCCGGGCGCAGAAGCGATCTGGACAGGAGACGCGGCAACATGACGGGCGACACGGGTGTTCGGGCCGGCCAGTGCCATTGCGGCGCGGTGCGTTTCGAGGTGACGCTCAGCGACGGCTTCAATTCGATCCGCCGCTGCACTTGCTCTTACTGCCGGATGCGAGGTGCCGTCGTTGCCATGGCGGAGATGGGCGGGATCAAGGTCCTGCACGGCGAGGACGCGCTAACGAGCTACCGCTTCCATACCGGATCGGTGCAGCACTTCTTCTGTTCGCGCTGCGGAATCTACACCCATCATCAACGACGATCGAACCAGAACCTGTATGCCGTCAATGTGGCCTGCCTGGACGGCGTAAGCCCGTTCGATTTCCCCGAGGTGCCTGTGATGGACGGCGTCAATCATACGAACGACACCGGCAAGCCGACGCGCCGGGCAGGCACACTCCGCTTCATCCCGGCCGACTAACGATCGCTGTCGGCCGACGACCGCCCGGCTCGTCGCGTGACGACGGTGAGAGGGAAGTGAACCCTTCCGCCGGTGATCGTGCAATAAGTTCAGTGTCGTCCCTGCTTTCGCAGGGACGACAGCTGTGGTGAACTCAAGCGGACCGTCATCGCGACGGCCCCATCACCGTGTTCACGAGGCACCATGACCAACACCATCGAGGCTTCCGACGGCGGCTACCGCTTCATGCCCGGCGTCAGTCAGTATTCGTGCGGCATCGGTGCGCTGCCCGGCTTTGCCATCGAGCGCGTCAGGTTCTCTGAACCGGTGCCGCTGGGCGCGGGTTTTGCAAGGATCGCGGATATCATCGGGGCCTCAGGCCGCCCGCTGACGGCGTTCGGCGCCTGCGAACTGCGTTCCCCGGCGCCGTTCACCGAGGACGGCTTCAGGGCCTTCAACGAGATCTACATCAAGACGCTGGTGGCCTGGGGCGTGATGCGGGACGGCGTCAATCCGGTGGCGCGCAGCAATGTCTGTCCGAAGCTCGATCCGCCCGGCGAGCCGAGCTTCCACGCCTTCTGCTACACGGTACCGGCCGCCAAGGACGAACCAACCAGCTTTGTCGTCGCCGGCAGCGGCGAGTCGGTCGAGGGCAAGGCCAATTACCGCGATCATACCGTCGCCCTCGGCGACACCAGCCCGGCCGGCCTCCTGGCGAAGGCGAAATTCGTGGCCGACGAGATGGAACGCCGGATGAGCGCGTTCTGCGGCCGTTGGCAGGACACCACCGCGGTGCAGCTCTACACCGTGCACGACGCCTATCCGGTGCTGGAAAGCGAGCTCGGCCGCCGCGGCGTGCTTCGCAACGGCTTGACCTGGCATTTCGACCGGCCGCCGGTGGTTGGCCTCGACTTCGAAATGGATTGCCGGCGCGTGCATCGCGAGCGCGTGGTGTGATGTGTCGGTCGCGTGATGCATCAAAAGCGCGTGTGGGTGCATGTGGAAGCGTGTGCCCTTTCTTGACACGGATCGCGTCAACCGTTTCCCTTCGCCATCGACGTCAGCGGCTGGGTGAGCGCGGGTGCAGAACGAATCTGTGATCAGGCGGCGGGATCTGCTGGCGCTGATTGGCACCATTGCCGGCAGTTCGGCGATGTATCACGCGATGACGAGTCTCGGCTTCGCGTCGGAATCCGCCTACAAGGGGCCGCTGAAGCTCGCAGGCGACGTGAAGGGCGCCTCGGTGCTGATTCTCGGCGCGGGGCTTGCCGGGATGACGGCAGCGCTGGAGCTGCGCAAGGCCGGCTACAAGGTCCAGATCCTCGAATTCAACAACCGCGCCGGCGGCCGCAACTGGTCGATCCGCGGCGGCGACAGTTTTGTCGAGCTCGGCGGCTTCAGGCAGACCAGCCAGTTCGAGCAGGGGCTCTATCTCAATCCCGGTCCGTGGCGGATTCCCTACCATCACCGTGCGCTGCTCGATTACTGCCGACGGTTCAAAGTGACGCTGGAACCCTTCATCCAGCTCAATCACAACGCCTATCTGCACGCGACGCGTGCATTCGGCGGCAAGCCGCAACGCTTTCGCAGCATCAAGGCGGATTTCCAGGGCGGGGTCTCGGAGCTGCTCGCGAAGATCACCCAGCAGGGCCGGCTCGACGAGACCGTCGGCAAGGATGATCAGGAGATCCTGCTGCAGTCGCTGCGCGACTGGGGCGCGCTGGATCGCGACTACAAGTACAATGCCAACCTCGTGTCGGCCGAGTTCCGCGGTTATGCGCGCGATCCCGGCGGCGGCTTGATGGGCGATCCGCTGCCCAGCGACCCGATCTCGCTGCAGGAGCTGCTGCGGTCGCGGATGTGGCGCTATCTGCAGACCTTTGCGCGCTACGATTTCCAGACCACCATGTTCCAGCCGGTCGGCGGCATGGACATGATCGGCAAGGCGTTCGCGCGCGAGGTCGGCGATCTCATCCGCTATGGCGCCAAGGTGACGCAGATCCAGCAGAACGGCTCCGGCGTCACCGTCAGCTATGTCGACACCGCCAGTCCATCCACGGTGCAGCAGGCGACCGCCGATTGGTGCATCTGCACCATCCCGTTGCCGATCCTGAGCCAGTTGCCGGTCGATGTCAGCGCGCCGATGAAGAGTGCGATCGACTCCGTGCCCTATGCCGCCTCGGTGAAGATCGGCCTGCAGTTCAAGCGGCGGTTCTGGGAGGAGGATGACGCGATCTATGGCGGCATCAGCTATACCGACCTGCCGATCCGGCAGATCGCCTATCCGAACTATGGCTTCAACCGCGGCGGCCGCGGCATCCTGCTCGGCGCCTACATGTATGGCGGTGCCAATTCGTTCGAGTTCACCGCGATGACGCCGGCCGAGCGGGTCGCCAGCGCGGTCGAGTTCGGCGCCGTAATCCATCCCCAGTACAGAAACGAATTCGAGAACGGCGTCGCGGTGGCCTGGCATCGCGTGCCGTTCACGCTTGGCTGCGCCGGCGAATGGACCGAAGCCGCCCGCGCGCAGCATTACCGCAATCTCTGCCAGATCGACGGCCGTATCGTGCTGGCGGGCGAGCACGCCTCGCAGCTGCCGGCCTGGCAGGAGGGCGCCATCCTGTCCGCGCTCGACGTCATCTCCCGGCTGCACGAACGCGTGGTGAAGATATGATGATGCGGACCGCAACATCCGTCATCGCCGCACTGGCGCTGCTGTCGGCGACGGCAGCCCTTGGGCAGGACAGTCGCGCGGGCAAGCGCACCTTCTCTTCGGGCTACCGCTTCGTCGAGATGACCGGCGAGGAGCTGTTCGCCAATGTGTGCCAGGGCTGCCACATGCCGGATGCGACGGGCGCGAGCGGGGCGGGCAGCTATCCGTCGCTGGCCGGCAACAAGAATCTCGAGACCGGCAGCTATCCGGTCTTCCTGGTCATCAATGGCCGCCGCGGCATGCCGGCGTTCGGCGACATGATGACCGATGGTCAGATCGCCGCCGTTGTGAATTATCTGCGGACGCACTTCAGCAATAACTATGAGGACGCGGTGACGACCAAGGATGTCCAGGACGCCCGCCGCTGACAAAAACACTCGGGAGAGTTTGATGAAATTCATCGGTATCGCACTGGGCGCCGCGTTATCGGCGATGGCGACCGCTGCCTCGGCTGACGTGGTCAGGCATCCGATTCCCAACTCGACATTCCCGATCGCGCAGGCCGTGACCGTCACCGGCAACACCACGACCATCTATGTCAGCGGCCAGGTGCCGCCGGCGATCAACAAGGACGCCGATCCGTCGAGCCCGCAGGCCTATGGCGATACCAGGACGCAGACCGTCGGCGTGCTCAACCGCATCAAGGCCATTCTGGAAGGCCAGGGCCTTGGCATGGGCGACGTCGTCAAGATGCAGGTGTTCCTGGTGCACAGCGCGTCGGCGCCGATGGACTTCAAGGCCTTCATGGAGGGCTACACCCAGTTCTTCGGCGGCAGCCAGCCGAACCTGCCGGCACGCTCGGTGGTCGGCGTCGCCGCCCTCGCCAATCCCGGATTCCTGGTCGAGATCGAGGTGATCGCGGTCAAGGATACCAACAAGGATTCGAAATAAGGCCTGCAAATAGCGTACGCGAAACCGCGGAGCATGCGCGCGGAAATTGAAGGGCTCGCCGTCTTGCCAAAGCGCATGTCGCCTGTCTGAATTCGCTCCAATCAGGTGGCGGAATTCCGGGAGAGTAAGATGTCGCACAAGGCCCGAAACACGGTTCGATCGCTGCGGCTCGCGGCTGCGCTCGGTCCGGTGCTGCTCGCAACCGGCGCGGCGGCGCAGGGATTGACCGAGCAGCAGCAATTCGCCCGCGGCATCTACCAGGAGCTGGTCGAGATCAACACGACCACCGCGACCGGGGATACCCAGAAGGCGGCGGAGGCGATGGGCGCGCGGCTCCGCGCGGCGGGCTTCCCCGAGGCCGACGTGCACGTGTTCTCGCCGGCGTCGCACAAGGGCAATCTGGTGGCGCGGCTGCACGGCTCCGGCGCGCGCAAGCCGATCCTCCTGGTCGCCCATATCGACGTCGTCCCCGCCAACCGTGAGGACTGGTCGGTCGATCCGTTCAAGCTCACCGAGCAGGACGGCTATTTCTACGGCCGCGGCTCCAGCGACGACAAATACATGGCATCCGCCTTCATTACCAATCTGATCCGCTACAAGAAGGAGGGCTACAAGCCCGACCGCGACATCATCGTCGCGCTCGAGACCGACGAGGAGATCCTCGATTCCAACGCTCTCGGCATCCAATGGCTGATCAAGAACCACCGCGACCTGATCGATGCCGAGTTTGCGCTGAACGAAGGCGGCGGCGTCGGCCTGAAGAACGGCAAGGCGATCCGCAACAGCGTGCAGACCAGCGAGAAGGTCTCGATCGGCTACCAGCTCACGGTGAAGGATCGCGGCGGCCACTCGTCGCTGCCGCGCGAAGACAATGCGATCTATCACCTCGCCGAGGGCCTGGTCCGGCTCTCCAAATTCGACTTCCCGATGAACCTCAACGAGACCACGCGGATCTATTTCACCAAGACCGCCGAGGTCGACACGTCGCATGCCGACGATATCAAAGCGATCCTGGCGCCGCAGCCCGATCCAGCGGCGCTGGCGCGATTGTCGGAGAACCCGGGCTATAATGCGCAGCTCCGCACCACCTGCGTCGCGACCATGCTGGAGGGCGGCCACGCCATCAACGCGCTGCCGCAGCTGGCGACCGCCAAGGTGAACTGCCGGATTCTGCCCGGCGAGCCGGTCGAGGGCGTGCAGGCGACGATCGAGCGCCTGCTCGCCGACAAGGAGATCGCAGTGGCTCCGACCGGCAAGGCCGTGCTGAGCCCGCCGTCGCCCCTGAACGAGGAGATCATGGGTTCGATCGAGAAGCTGTCGAAGGAGTTCTGGCCGGATGCGTCGATCGTTCCGGTCATGAGCACCGGTGCAACCGACGGCAGCTATCTGCGCAATGCCGGAATTCCGACCTATGGTCATTCCGGGCTGGCCGCCGATGTCGACGACAACCGCAACCATGGCAAGGACGAGCGCGTGCTCGTCAAGTCGTTCTACGAGGGCGAGGAGTATCTGTATCGCCTGGTCAAGATGCTCGCCGGCGGGAAATGATGGCTAACAGCAAGACAAGGGCACGGGTTGCGGTCGCCGGCCTCGGCGCGATCGGCACCGACGTCGCCAAGGCGCTCGATCAGGGCATCGAGGGCCTGACGCTGGTTGCGGTGTCGGCGAACAATCCGGACAAGCACCGTGGCTGGGTGGCGGAGCTCAAGTCGGCGCCGAAGCTGGTGCCGATCGAGCAGCTGGCCGAGGTCGCCGACATCGTGGTCGAGTGCGCGCCGAGCAAGGTGGTCCGCTCGATCGTGGCGCCAGTGGTCGAGCGCGGCAAGACCGCTGTCGTGCTGAGCGTCGGCGCGCTGCTGCAGAACGAGGACCTCGTCGATCTTGCGAGAGCCCATGGCGGCCAGATCATCGTGCCGACCGGCGCGCTGATCGGGCTTGATGCGGTGACCGCCGCGGCGATCGGAACCATTCATTCGGCGAAGCTGGTGACGCGCAAGCCGGTTGCGGGCCTCGTCGGCGCACCGCACCTCGTCGAAAACAACATCCGGATCGAGGGGATCACCGAGCCGCTGCGCATCTTCGAGGGCAGTGCGCGCGATGCCGCAAAGGGCTTTCCGGCCAACCTCAACGTCGCGGTGGCGCTGTCGCTGGCCGGCATCGGCCCCGACCGCACAAGGGTCGAGATCTGGGCGGATCCGACCGTGACCCGCAACACCCACCGGATCGAGGTCGATTCCGATTCCGCGCGGTTCTCGATGATGATCGAGAACATTCCCTCGGAGAACCCGAAGACCGGCCGCATCACCGCGCTGTCGGTGATCGCCTGCCTGCGCAAGCTGCGCGCGTCATTGCGGATCGGCACATGATGAAGATTGCGCCCGACGATCTGTTGCTGGTCATCGACGTGCAGAACGATTTCTGCCCCGGCGGCGCGCTGGCGGTCGCGGAGGGCGATGCCGTGGTGCCTGTCGTCAACCGGCTCGCCGGCCGGTTCGATCATGTCGTGCTGACGCAGGACTGGCACCCGGCGGGCCACAGCTCGTTTGCGACCTCGCATCCGGGCGCGGCGCCGTTCTCCGAAATCGCCATGCCGTATGGCCCGCAGACGCTGTGGCCGGATCATTGCATCCAGGGTACGGCGGGCGCCGCGTTTCATCCCGACCTTGCGACCGACCGGGCCGAGCTCGTGATCCGCAAGGGCTTCCGGGCTGCGATCGATTCCTATTCGGCGTTCTTCGAGAACGACCGCAAGACGCCGACCGGGCTCGCCGGCTATCTGCGCGAGCGCGGCCTCAGGCGCGTCGTGATGGCGGGGCTCGCCACGGACTATTGCGTGCAGTATTCGGCGCTCGATGCGCGCCGGCTCGGTTTCGAGACCATTGTCGTGCTGGCGGGCTGCGGCGCCATCGATCTCGGCGGCTCGCTTGCCATCGCCAGCGCGGCGATGCGCGAGGCCGGGGTGGAGCTTGTTGACGAGCTCGTCTGAGCGGGGCCAAAGAGGGGCAAAAACCGTTGTTTTGACTGGCTTTTTGTTCTAATCCCCAGCCGTTGATGATCACGCGCAGCGGAGCTTTCGTGTCGGGACAGGTTTTGCGGATTGGGACGCGCAAGAGCGCGATGGCGCTCGCGCAGACGGACGAGGTTGCGCGGCTGCTGCGCGCCTCGGCGCCGGACCTTGCCGTCGACATCGTCAAGTTCGAGACCCGCGGCGACCAGGACCAGACCAGCAAGCTGTTGCGCCATGGCGGCAAGGGCGGCGCCTTCGTCGCCGAGATCCGCGAAGCCATGCGCGCCGGCACCTTGCAGGCGGCGATGCATTCGCTGAAGGACGTGCCGGGCAACGAGGAAACGCCGGGTCTCGTCATCGCCGCGATGCTGGCGCGCGATGCCGCCAATGACAGCCTCGTGCTGCGGCCGGGCTTGTCGCTCGAGACCCTCCGCGCCGCGCGCGGCAAGGGCTTCATGATCGGCACCAATGCAGTCCGCCGCGCCGCCTATCTGCGCCGGCTGTTTCCGGAAGCGACCGTGATCCATTATCGCGGCGCCGCCGATACGCGGGTGGCCAAGCTCGATCGCGGCGACAAGCAGCGGCTGCCCGGCGGCGGCGAGGTCGGGCCGGCGGATGCGCTGGTGATGGCGCGCTCGGGTCTGGAGCGCATCGGCATGACCGCGCGCATCGCGCATGATTTCTCGGTCGGCGAGATGCTGCCGGCCGTCGGCCAGGGCATTGTCGCGGTGGAATGCGTCGAGACCGACTGGACGACGCGTGCGCGGCTGGCCGGGATCGACAACGCGCCGTCGCGGCTCGCCGCCGAGGCCGAGCGCGAGGTGCTGTGGGTGCTCAACGGTCATTGCAATTCGCCGATCGCCGGCCACGCCACGCTCGCGGGCAGCGAGATGACGCTGCGCGCCTCCGTGCTCGACGAGGCCGGTGCCGGCTTCATCGAGGTGACGCGGCGCGGGCCTGCCGATCGTCCGCGCGAACTCGGCCGCGCCGTCGGCATGGAGCTGCTCGAGAAGGGCGCCGCCGAAATCATCGCCCGCACCCGGATCGACGAATAGCGATATCCATCCCACGTCGTCCCGGCGAAAGCCGGGACCCATAACCACGAATGTTGGTTGTGGGACGATGCTGGGACCGCAGCTCGCTTGAACAACTACCGACGGTGGTTATGGGTCCCGGCTTTCGCCGGGACGACACCGGTGTGTGAGGCCTAATCCCGATCAGCTCGCAACGGCCAGCTGCCGATGATGCGGAAGCGCGATGCGCCGTCGGTCTGCTTGAACAGCGCGATGCGGTCGATTGCGAGCCGCGTGAGGTCGACCGCCGCGAACCGTGTGCGCAGCTGCGCCACGATCGGGCCGCGCCGCTCGTCGCTCAGCCGCCCCGTCAGCGTCATGTGGAAGCGGAACTCCTCCATGACATAGGGATAGCCCCAGCGGTCGAGATAGTCGCACTGCCGCGCGGTGAGCCGCTCGGGCTTGCGCCGCGCGCGATCCGCGGCTGTCAGCGGGGTACGGAACGCGTCGAATTCGGTGACACAGTCGGCGGCAAGTTGTTGCAGATCATCCGAGCGGCTGGCCGGGATCACCGCGATGAAGCCGCTGATCGCATCGACCACCGGCGCGATCACCGGAATGCGCCGCGCGCGGCCGGCGAAGGCGGCACAGGCATCGAGAAGCTCGGCCTCGCTCCGACCGTCCGCGAGCGCGGTGGGCGCTTTCAGCGTGGCGTGGAATCCATACTTGCGCGGATCTTCGGTCACCTCGCGCCAGTCCGGCGTGACGCCATCGGGAAACGGCAGGTCGTCGCCCGACACCGCATCGTAGCCGAGCAGTGTCGAACCGAAGCGGTGCAGGACGCTGTCGGGTGACGGCGCATAATAGATCGCGTAGCGCGGAGTGCTGGCCATGGGACTGGGCTACGCCGCCGCCACCGTCTTGCGCGGCGCGAGCGAATGAACGAGGCAGCTCGCGTCCGCCAGGTGCACCAGACGTCCGGCTGAGATCACGGCGACGATGCGCGGCCGCAGCGGCGCCTTGTCGTCGACGACGACGATGTCGGCACGGCGGCCCGCGGCGAGCACGCCGCGGTCGGCAAGCCCTGCCGCGCGTGCCGGAGCCGACGAGATCAGGTCCCAGGCCCTGGCGAGCGGCAGGATGCCGTCGGCGACGAGGCGGAACGCCGCGAGCAGCTGCGCCGGATAGTAGTAGTCCGACGCCAGCACCGAGCAGAGGCCCTGTGCGATCATGTCGGATGCCTTGGTCCAGCCGGTATGGCTGCCGCCGCGCAACACATTGGGCGCGCCGAACACGATGAAGTCGCCCGCATCAGCGGCGTCGCGCGCGGTCTCCTCGTTGACGGGGAATTCGGCGATCACAGCGCCGAGCGCGCGAAACTCCTGGCGCATCGCCGGGCTGTTGTCGTCATGCGACAGCATGCGGATATCGGCCGCGCGCGCAGCCGCGGCCAGTCGCGCGATCGAGGCGGGCACTTCGGGACGGCGCGCCACCACCCGGTCGAGCATGTCGTTGACGGCTTCGACGGAGAGCCCGGTGCGTTCGGCCAGCTGGTTGCGTTTCTTCGGCTTGACGTTGCTGTGGTCGTTGAAGGCGAACAGGTCGATGCGGCCTTCACTGAGCCATTGAATGATCTCGGCCTCGGCCTCGAGATTGTGGGTCTCGTGACGCAGGTGGAAGCGCGTGTCGGCGGCGAGCTGCGGCCGCAGCGCTTCGATCGCGTCGAGCAGCTTGCGCGCATTCTCCGCGCTGCGCAGGCCGGGCTCCCACGACCAGGTCGTGCCATGGAACACGGTGGTGATGCCGTTGGCGATCGCCTGCCTGTCGCTGTCGATCAGCGCCACGTCGGTCGGGAAGTCGACGCTTGGGCGCGGCATCATCTGCCGCTCGAACGCATCGCCGTGCAGGTCGATGATGCCGGGCAGCACCAGCAGGCCGGTGGCATCGATGTGAAGCGCGGCGCGACCCTGCTCGGCGTCGAGCGCGCCGATGTCGCGGCCCGCGGTCCGCAGCGAGGTCTCGACCAAGGCGCCGTCAACCAGCGTGCGCCCGCCCTCGATGAAAATGTCCGTCACGATGCGGCGCTCCGTTGTTTGGCTTGCGATTGGGATACGGCCTCGGCCTCGTGCTTGTCGAGGAATTCCTCGACCACGAGCTTGCGAAAGTCGGGCAGGACACGGCGAAGTGTTTCGTGATCCCAGTCCCACCATGCGAGGGCGGCAAGGCGGTCCGCGATCGGCTCGGAGAAGCGCCGCTTCACCGGCCGCGCCGGATTACCGGCGACGATGGTGTAGGCGGGGACGTCCTTGGTCACGATCGCGCCGGCGGCGACGACAGCGCCGGTTCCGATGTTCCGTCCTGGTAGCAGGATCGCACCATGCCCGATCCAGACGTCATGGCCGATATGCACGTGATGCGCACGTCGCCAGTTGAAGAAGTCGGTGTCGTCGCTCTCTCCGGGAAAATACGCGCTGGCGCGGTAGGTGAAATGTGCCTGCGTCGCGCGATGCATCGGGTGGTTGCCGGGGTTGATGCGGGTCATCGCCGCGATCGAGCAGAACTTGCCGATCGAGGTGTAGGTGATCTGGCTGTCGTTCACGACGTAGGAATAGTCATCCATGCTGACTTCAAGCAGGATCGTGCGCGCGCCGACCTCGGTATATTTGCCGAGCTTGCTCTCACGGACCGACGCAGTCGGGTCGACGGTCGGCACAACCGAGAGTGTCTTTCCGGCCATCAGGGCCTCCGCAAATCTTCAAGAATCTTGGGCTTCCGGGGATGTGTGCTCGTCATCGGGACGCTTGATGACAACATCATGACGTTGCGATGACGGCAAGGGAGCGACAAGGGAGGGGTGTGGACGATCGCCGCACCGCAGCGCTGTCGTCACATAACTGTAAAACGCCGGGGATAGCGATGGCCCAACGAGGCGCGGTTGGAGCATTACATGCTGGTGGTGGAAGGTTTGACGTGCCGGTTCGGCACGAAAGCCGCAGTCGACAACGCGTCCTTTTCGATCGCGCCGGGCAGCTTTGTCGGCGTGATCGGCCGCTCCGGTGCCGGCAAGTCGACGCTGCTTCGGATGATCAACCGTCTCGCCGATCCGACTTCCGGCCGTATCCTGTTCGAAGGCACCGACGTTACCGCGTTGCGCGGCAAGGAACTGCGGCGGTGGCGCGCGCGCTCGGCGATGATCTTCCAGCAGTTCAACCTGGTCGGCCGCCTTGATGTGCTGACCAACGTGCTGATGGGCCGGCTGGCCCAGATTCCGTCATGGCGCTCGCTGGCGCAGGTCTGGCCGGAACAGGACAGGGCGCTGGCGCTGTCGGCACTCGAGCAATTCGACATCGCCCAGCTCGCGGCACAGCGCGCCGACCAGCTCTCCGGCGGCCAGCAGCAGCGCGTCGCGATCGCCCGCGCGCTTGTGCAGGAGCCCGACATCATTCTCGCCGACGAGCCGATCGCCTCGCTCGATCCGCGTAACACCAAGATCGTGATGGATGCGCTGCTGCGCATCAACAAGCATTTCGGCATCACGGTGCTCTGCAATCTGCACTCGCTCGACCTGGCGCGGACCTATTGCGACCGCCTGGTCGGCATGGCCGCGGGTCGCGTGGCGTTCGACGGCGCCCCCGCGGCGCTCACCGACCATATCGCCCGCGAGCTCTATGACCTCGAGGCCAATGACGTCATCGGCGCGGCACCGCTGCCCGCGCCCGACGGTGCAACTGCGCCGGCACTCGGCACCGCAGCCGCGGCCTGAGCGTCGCGCACTTTTCAATCTGGGAGGCCGAGCATTTTGCTCGGCCAACAGGTGCAACTACGACAAAAGAGGGGTAGTCATGTTCACTCGTCGCATCATTCTGGCTGGCGCTGCCGCGCTGGCATTTGCCGGTTCGGCCTCCGCGCAGGACTGGAAGGCAAAATATCCGGAGCTCACCTTCGCGGTGGTGCCGGCCGAGAACGCCTCCGGCGTCACCGAGCGTTGGACGCCGTTCGTCGCGTATCTGTCGAAGGAACTCGGCGTGAAGGTCACGCTGCGCATTGCCAACGACTACGCGGCCGTCATCGAAGGCCAGCGCGCCGGCAACATCCAGATCGCCAGCTACGGCTCGGCCTCGTTCTCTCGCGCGCGCTTGACCGGCGTCAAGACCGACGCGTTCGCCAACGATATGAACGCCGACGGTTCGACCGGCTATTACTCGGTGTTCTTCGTCAAGGCGTCGAGCCCGTACAAGTCCGTCGAGGACCTGAAAGGCAAGAATCTAGGCCTGGTCGATCCGAACTCGACATCCGGCAACAACGTGCCGCGCTTCGAACTGAACAAGATGGGCATCGCGAACGCCGAGGGCTATTTCGGCAAGGTCGTGTTCACCGGCAGCCACGAGAACGCCGTCCTGGCGCTGTCGCAGGGGACCGTTGATGTGGCCGCCAACCAGTGGACCAACGAGGACGATTCCACGCTCGCCCAGATGCTGACCAAGGGCATGCTGAAGAATGCCGACGGCTCGGCGATGAAGAAGGATGATTTCCGCATCATCCACAAGTCGGCGCTGATCATCAACGGCCCCTATGCGTACAACGCCGATCTTCCGGAGGATCTGAAGGCCGCGATCGCAAAGGCCTTCTTCGACGCCCCGACCAAGGACAAGGCCGCCTTCGACCGTCTGTCCGACGGTCAGAAGAAGGGCTTCCATCCCGCCACCACCAAGGATTGGGACGGCACCATCGAGCTGATCAAGTTCGTCGACGGTTTGCGCAAGAAGGCGAGCTGATCGCACGCCTGACGTCACGAGGGCCGGGCGTATAGCCCGGCCCTTTCTCTCCACTCAACTCCGAACCGGACTGGCACGCGTCGATGGCGACCGCCGTATCCATTCTTCCAGCGCAGCAACTGGCGACGCTGGAGGACGCCTACCGCAAGTCCGTCGCACGCCAGCGGTTGAAGGCCGCGCTGGCAACGGCGGCCTTCTGTGCGGTGCTGGTGATCGCGGCGTTCGGCGCGGAAGTGAACCTGCGCACGCTGTTCACCTATTTCGGCAATTTCGTCAGCTATTTCGATCGCATCCTGACGCTGGATTCCGGCGCGCGGGTCTGGACCGATCCCGCCGAATGGTTCTGGGGTTGGCATAAATGGCTGAAGATGCTCGGCGAGACGATCCTGATCAGCTATGTCGGCACGCTGACGGGTGCCGTGCTCGCCTTCGCGCTCAATTTCTTCGCGGCCCAGAATACGTCGCCAGGCCCGTGGGTACGTTTCACGATCCGCCGCCTGCTGGAATTCGCGCGCACCGTTCCCGGCATCGTGTTCGCGCTGATCTTCGTGATCGCGTTCGGCCTCGGGCCGATGGCCGGCGTACTGGCGATCGCGATCCACACCACCGGGGCGCTCGGCAAGTTGTTTGCCGAGATCGTCGAGAATGCCGACATGAAGCCGGTCGAGGGCATCCGCTCCACCGGCGCGAGCTGGCTGTCCTGCATGCGCTTTGCCGTGCTGCCGCAGGTCTCGGCCGGCTATGCCAGCTATGCGCTGCTGCGCTTCGAGATCAACGTCCGCGAGGCGTCGGTGATGGGCTTCGTCGGCGCCGGCGGCATCGGCCAGGAGCTCGTGGTCGCGATCCGCAAGTTCTACTATTCCGACGTCAGCGCCATCCTCATCACCATCATCGTCACCGTCTTCATCATCGACATCTCGACCGGCTGGTTGCGCGGCCGGCTGTTCGGCAAGGAGACCCGTCGATGAGCCAGATGCCGAGGCCGGACACCACGGAACTGCGCGCGAAGTACCCCGGCGTCTTCGAACGTCCCGCATCGGCACGGCTGGCGATGCCAGCCATGATCGCGGCGGCGCTCGCGATCTTCGTGTTCGGACTGGTCGATCTCGATTTCTCGCCGTCCAGGCTGATCGCGGGCCTCGGCCAGCTCGGCTGGATCACCATGCTGATGCTCCCGCCGAATCCGGGCTCGTCGTTTCCGCTCTACATGCAGGCGCTCGGCGAGACGCTGTCGATCGCGGTGCTCGGCACCACGCTTGCCGCGCTGCTGGCGCTGCCGGTCAGCCTGCTGGCGGCGCGCAACATCATCCCCTCGAATCTGATCCGCTTTCCGGTGCGCCGCTTCCTGGATTCGATCCGCGGCGTCGATACGCTGATCTGGGCGCTGGTCTGGATCAACGTCGTCGGTCTCGGCCCGTTCGCCGGCGTGCTCGCGATCATGGTGTCCGACTTCGGCGCATTCGGAAAGCTGTTCTCGGAGGCGATCGAGGCGGCGGATCGCAAACAGGTCGAGGGCATCCGCGCCTCCGGCGGCAACGCGCTGCACGAGATCCGCTTCGGCCTGCTGCCGCAGGTGCTGCCCGTGATCGCCGGGCAGGTGCTCTACTTCATCGAGTCGAACACGCGTTCGGCGACCATCATCGGCATCGTCGGCGCCGGCGGCATCGGCTTGCAGCTCGCCGAGCAGATCCGCGTGCTGGAATGGCAGAAGGTATCGTTCCTGATCCTGATGATCCTGATCGCGGTTGCCGCGATCGATTTCATCTCCAGCAAGCTGCGCTTTGCGATCATCGGGCAAAGGGCGGTGGTGTAGCTTCTTCTTCGCCTCTCCCCGCGTGCGGGGAGAGGCCGGAATTTTCGCGCAGCGCAAATTCCGGGTGAGGGGGACTCTCCGCACACTCAAAGCTTTCGAAGTCGCGGAGACAGCCCCTCACCCCAACCCTCTCCCCGCAAGAGCGGGGCGAGGGAGCAGAAGCACGTCAACCATTCTCGACCAGAAACTCGACGCGCTCGGCGGCGAAGCGCGAGCGCTTGGTCACCAGCGGCTGGTCCAGCATGTCGACGTCGGTGGCGTCGACCACCAGCACCGGCCGTCCCAGCGGCAGGTCGAGCCGCGCGGCGTCGGTCGCATCGACAATCGCCGCGGTGATCCGGGTCGAGGCGCGGTGGTAGTCCTTGACGCCGTAATGTCCGAGCAGCTTGGTCATCGAGCGAACGTTGGCGAATACGCTGCCGGCATCGGGAAACCGCTCGGCAGACAGCCAGGTGGTGGAGACGCAGATCGGCGTCCGGTCGGCGAGCCGCACCGCTTCGATCCGGATCAGTGGCGCACCGATCTTCAGGCCCAGTTCGCGTGCGATCTCGCGATTGGCAACGTCGTCGCCCGCTTCGATCAACTGGCCGCGCGGCTCGTGGCCGCCGGCGCCGACGATCTCGGAAAATCGCGTGCGTGAGCGCAAGGGATAGGCGAGGCGTTGGGCTTCGACATAGGTGCCGCTGCCGCGCTCCGCGCGTACCAGGCCGCGCTCGGCCAATGCGGCGAGCGCCCGCCGCACGGTGTGGCGGTTGACCCGATACGTCTCGGCGATCTCCATCTCGCCGGGCAGCTTTTCGCCGGCGGCAAAGCGGCCGTCAGCGATGCCGCGCTCGATGCCGTCGGCGACCTGCCGCCACAAGGCGACGCCGGAACTTTCCTGCATGCTCATGGCGCGGTGATACCAGAAATCTTTGGTTTGTCACGAAACAGTCATGGCGCTCCGCTATCAAGTTGTCTAGTATCATAGACAACTTGATGCAAGCAAGGTTGCCCAAAGGTTTGCCCATGAGTTCGACCGGACCAAACAGCAAACAGGCCCAGCGCAAGGCCGCGATGACGGTGCTGGCGCACGCCGCCGCTGCGGACATTGCCGGCAGGCTGGCCGCGATCGAGGTGCCCGCGCATGAGAACCTGCGCGAGCCGGAAAACGGCCTTGTGATGCTGCGCGGACGGATCGGCGGCGACGGTGCGCCGTTCAATCTCGGCGAGGCGACGGTGTCGCGCGCGGCGGTGCGGCTTGCGACCGGCGAGGTCGGCTTCGGCTACACGCTCGGCCGGGACGCGCGCAAGGCGCAGATGATCGCGCTGTGCGACGCCATGGTGCAGTCGGCGGAGCTGTCCGGCGAAGTGGAGGCCAAGGTGATCGCGCCGCTGCGCGTCGCCATGAACGCCGAACGCGGCCGCAAGGCGGCCGAAACCGCGGCGACGCGGGTCGATTTCTACACGATGGTGCGCGGTGAGGGATGATGCAATGACGACGATTGCCGAAATGCCCGCGGGCTTTGCCGACAAGGTGCTGTCGGCGCAGTCGACTTTCCGTTCCGTGATGGATGCGATGGCGCGCCCGGGCAGCGTGCAGCACGTCGCCGCGAGCGTCGGAACGCCCGCCGGCATGATGCGCGGCTCGGCCGCGATCGCGCTGACCCTGTTCGATCACGACACGCCGATCTGGCTCGACGCCGCGATGTCGGCGACGCCGGACGTCGCCCGCTGGCTGAAGTTTCACGCCAGCGCGCCGGTGGTGGCCGATTCCTCGATCGCGAGCTTCGCTTTGATCGGCGATGCCGCGAGCCTGCCGGCGCTGGAGCATTTTGCGTTCGGCAGCAGCGAATATCCTGACCGGTCGACCACGCTGATCCTGCAGGTCGACAGCCTGTCGCAGGGTCCGGCCTTCGAGCTGAAAGGGCCCGGCATCGACGGCAGCGCCGTGCTGCAGGCGATGATCAAGCCGCGCGACCTGTTCCAGCGGCTTTCGATCAACGAAGCCCTGTTCCCGCGCGGCATCGATGTCGTGCTGGTCCATGACGATGCCATTGTGGCGATCCCGCGCACCACGCGGCTGATCGCAAGCGGAGTGTGAGCGATGTATGTAGCCGTCAAGGGAGGCGAGCGCGCCATCGAGAACGCCCATCGTCTGCTCGCGCATGAGCGGCGCGGCGACCGCGACGTGCCCGAGATGACGCTGGCACAGATCTCCGAGCAGCTCGCGCTTGGTGTCGATCGCGTGATGACCGAAGGGTCGCTCTACGACCGCGAGCTCGCGGCGCTCGCGATCAAGCAGGCGCGCGGCGATATGATCGAGGCGATCTTCCTGGTCCGCGCCTTTCGCGCCACGTTGCCGCGCTTCGGCGCCACCGAACCGGTCAACACCGGCGAGATGCAGGTGCGGCGGCGGATCTCCTCGACCTTCAAGGACGTTCCGGGCGGCCAGATCCTGGGACCGACCTTCGACTACACCCATCGCCTGCTCGATCCGCAGCTCGCGGAAGGCTTTGTGCCGGAGCAGCCGGCGACCGCGGAGGCCTCGCAGGCCGCCACGCCGCGGGTGACCGACATTCTCGGCCGTGACGGTCTGATCGAATCCTCGCCGCAGGCAGATAGCGACACGCCGGTCGGCGACCTCACGCGCGAGCCGTTGAGCTTTCCGGCCGATCGCGATCTGCGGCTGCAGAACCTGGCGCGCGGCGATGAGGGCTTCCTGCTCGCGCTCGGCTACTCGACGCAGCGCGGCTACGGCCGCAATCACCCCTTCGCCGGCGAGATCCGCTTCGGCGAGGTCGAGGTCGAGTTCTTCGCCGAGGACGCGGGCTTTGCCGTGCCGCTCGGCTCGATCGAATTGACCGAGTGCCAGATGGTCAACCAGTTCAAGGGCTCGACCACCGAGGCGCCCTGCTTTACCCGCGGCTATGGCCTCGCCTTCGGCCAGAGCGAACGCAAGGCCATGTCGATGGCGCTGGTCGATCGCGCGCTGCGTGCGCGTGAGCTCGGCGAGGAGGCGGCGGCGCCGGCGCAGGACGAGGAGTTCGTGATGTCGCACTCCGACAATGTCCAGTCGACCGGCTTCGTCGAGCATCTCAAGTTGCCGCACTATGTCGACTTCCAGTCCGAGCTCGGTCTCTTGCGCAAGCTGCGGCAGGAGTTCGCGGAAGCCAACGAAGCGGTGGAAATGCAGGAGGCCGCGGAATGAACGCGCCGACGTACAACTTCGCCTATCTCGACGAGCAGACCAAGCGGATGATCCGCCGCGCGATCCTGAAGGCGATCGCCATCCCCGGCTATCAGGTGCCGTTTGCGAGCCGCGAGATGCCGATGCCCTATGGCTGGGGCACCGGCGGCGTGCAGGTGACGGCGGCGATCCTCGGTCCCGACGACGTGCTGAAGGTGATCGACCAGGGCTCGGACGACACCACCAACGCGATCTCGATCCGCAAGTTCTTCGGCAAGACCGCCGGTGTCGCGACCACGACCTCGACCACGGACGCGACCGTGATCCAGACCCGACATCGCATTCCCGAGGCGTCGCTGCATGCCGGGCAGGTGCTGGTCTATCAGGTGCCGATCCCCGAGCCGCTGCGCTTCCTCGAACCGCGCGAGACCGAGACGCGGCGCATGCACGCGCTCGCCGAATACGGGCTGATGCACGTCAAGCTCTACGAGGACATCGCGCGCTTCGGCCATATCGCCACCGCCTACGCCTATCCGGTGAAGGTGAACGCGCGCTACGTGATGGACCCGTCGCCGACGCCGAAATTCGACAATCCGAAGATGGACAATTGCGCGGCGCTGCAGCTGTTCGGCGCCGGCCGCGAGAAGCGCATCTACGCGATCCCGCCCTACACCACCGTGGTCTCGCTGGACTTCGAGGATCATCCGTTCACGCGCTACCGCTTCAACGCGCCCTGCGCGCTGTGCGGCGCCGACAATTCCTATCTCGACGAGATCGTCACCGACGACAAGGGCGGGCGGATGTTTGTCTGCTCCGACACGGACTTCTGCGAGCAGCGCCAGGCCGCCGGCCATCACGGCACCGAGAGCGCAGCGCCGCACAAGGAGAAGGCGCATGTCTGAGCTCTCGAGCCTCGAGAACGATGAGCCGCTGCTGGTTGCCGAGGGGCTTGCCAAGAATTACGGCCGGCTTGCCGCCTGCCGCGACGTCTCGTTCGCGCTCTATTCGGGCGAGGTGCTGGCGATCGTCGGCGAGTCCGGCTCGGGCAAGTCGACGCTGCTGCAGTTGCTCTCGGCGCAGCTCGCGCCGAGCGCGGGCCGGGTGTCCTACCGGATGCGCGACGGCGTGCTGCGCGATCTCGCCGAGCTCGGTGAGGCCGAGCGGCGCTTCCTGTTTCGCACCGACTGGGGCTTCGTGCACCAGGACCCGGCGCAGGGCCTGCGCATGGGCGTGTCGGCCGGCGCCAATGTCGGCGAGCGGCTGATGGCGGTCGGCTGGAATCATTACGGCCGCATTCGCGACACCGCGTCGACCTGGCTGGAGCGGGTCGAGATCGATACCGGCCGCATCGACGACGCGCCGAAGACCTATTCCGGCGGCATGCGGCAGCGGCTGCAGATCGCCCGCAACCTCGTCACCGAGCCGCGGCTGGTGTTCATGGACGAGCCGACCGGCGGCCTCGATGTCTCGGTGCAGGCGCGTTTGCTCGACCTGATGCGCAACCTCGTCAGCGAGCTCGGGCTTGCCGCGATCGTCGTGACCCACGATCTGGCGGTGGCGCGCTTGCTCTCGCATCGCGTGATGGTGATGAAGGGCGGCCGCGTCATCGAGACCGGCCTCACCGACCAGGTGCTCGACGATCCGCGCGAGCCCTACACGCAGCTGCTCGTTTCCTCGATTCTTCCGCCATGAGCGTGCCAATGACCGCGATGATCGAACTTGCCGACGCCGAGAAGACCTTCACCATGCACCTGCAGGGCGGCGTCGAATTGCCCGTGGTGCGCGGCGTCTCGTTCCACGCCGATCCGGGTGAGTGCGTGGTGTTGTCGGGCCCGTCGGGCGCCGGCAAATCCTCGATCCTGAAGATGATCTTCGGCAACTACCGCTGCGACAGCGGCCGGATCGGTATCCGCCATCACGGCAAGGTTGTCGACCTTGCCACCGCCGAGCCGCGCCAGGTGCTCAGCATCCGCCGCTCGACCATCGGCTATGTCAGCCAGTTCCTGCGTGCCGTGCCGCGGGTGGCGACGATCGACGTCGTTGCCGAGCCCTTGATCGTCAACGGCGTGGCGCGCGAGGAGGCCCGCGCGCGCGCCGGCCAGCTGCTGCGCCGGCTCAACATTCCGGAGCGGCTGTGGACCTTGCCGCCCTCGACCTTCTCCGGCGGCGAGCAGCAGCGGGTCAACATCGCACGCGGCTTCATCTCGGACCTGCCGATCCTGCTGCTGGACGAGCCGACCGCTTCGCTCGATGCGGCGAATCGCGCCGTGGTGGTCGAGCTGATCGCGGAGAAGAAAACCAAGGGCGTCGCGATGGTCGCGATTGTCCATGACGACGAAATCCGTCATCTGATTGCCGACCGCATCGTCGATGTGACCTCGTTCGCCGCTGCTGCCTGAAGGACCGTTTGAAATGACCGCCAAGCAAGACACCATCATCGGCAACGCCCGGCTGGTCCTCGCCGATCGCGTGATCGAGCAGGGCTGGGTCGCGATATCCGACGGCAGGATCGCGGAATTCGGCGAGGGCAGGGCGCCCGAGCCCGCCGAGGACGCCGGCGGCGACCTCCTGATGCCCGGGCTGATCGAGCTGCACACCGACCATCTCGAGATGCACTATGTGCCGCGGCCGAAGGTGTTCTGGAATCCGGTCGCGGCCGTGATCTCCTATGACGGGCAGCTCGCGACCTCAGGCATCACCACGGTGCTGGATTCGCTGCGGGTCTGGCGCGAGGACGGCGCCGAGGATGTCGACGGCCGGGCCGGCGTGCTGGCGGCGGCGATCGCGGCGGCGCGCGAGGAGAATCTGCTGCGCGCCGATCATTTCCTGCATCTGCGCTGCGAAGTGCCGATGCCGGACGTCGTTGCCGAGGCCAAGGAACTGATCGACCGGCCGGACGTGCGGCTGATGTCGCTGATGGACCACACGCCCGGCCAGCGCCAGTTCCGCGACGAGGTGAAGCTGCGCGACTATTATCGCGGCAAGGGCGGCGGCATGACCGACGCCCAGCTCGACGTGCTGTTCGCCCGGCGCTTCGCCTATCAGAAGGAATATGCTGTTGCGAACACCCGCGCCATCGTCGCGCTGGCGCATGAGTACAGGATCCCGCTGGCGAGCCATGACGACACCACGGATGAAAACGTGGTCGACGCCGTCAACGACAAGGTCGCGGTGGCGGAGTTCCCGACCACGATGGAAGCTGCGCGGGGCTTGCACGCCGCCGGAATCGACATCCTGATGGGTGCGCCGAATGTGGTGCGCGGCGGTTCGCACTCCGGCAATATCGCGGCCGTCGATCTCGCCAATGAGGGCATGCTCGATATCCTGTCGTCGGACTACATTCCGTCCAGCCTGCTGATGGCGGCGCTGCAATTGCCGCGGCATGTGCCGGCGATCGATCTCGCCTCCGCCGTGCGCACCGTGACCAAGACACCGGCCGAAGCGGTCGGGCTCAACGACCGCGGCGAGATCGCGGTCGGCCGGCGTGCCGACCTGATCCGCGTGCACGTCGCGCGCGATCTGCCTGTCGTGCGCAGCGTCTGGCGCGAAGGGGGGAGGGTCGCATGACCGATGCATCCGTCGTCGCCGATCGGCGCGCCGGAATCGGTCCCGGCCGGCTGATCCTGGTGGTCGGCCCGAGCGGCGCCGGCAAGGACACGCTGCTGGGGTTCGCCAAAGCGGCCTGCGGCGATGACCGCGTTGTCGTGTTTCCCCGCCGGCTGATCACCCGCCAGGCCTCGGCGTCGGAGGACAATGAGGAGGTCAGCGCGGAAACCTTCCAGCGCGCGGTAGCTGCCGGTGACTACGCCATGCACTGGGAAGCGCACGGCCATCGCTATGCGCTGTCGCGGTTGATCAACGACGATATCGGTGCAGGACGTACCGTGATCGCGAACGTCTCGCGCACCGTGATCGCGGCGGCGCGCCGCAACTATGCCAATGCTGTCGTGGTGCTGGTCACGGCGCCGCCGGATGTGCTGGCCGCGCGGCTCGCAATGCGGGCGCGCAGCAGCGACGGCCTTCTCGAGCAACGGCTGGCCCGCACCGTCGACGAGAGCACGTCGACGCCCGATTTCACCATCGTCAATTCCGGCACCGCCGACTATCATGCGCGACAGCTTGTCCGCATCATCAAGGGCGAACGCTGGGACGAATAGAGCGTTTTCGAGCGAAGTGGATAGCGGTTCGCGTGAAGAAAACGCGTCGAAAGGGAACCAGAGGAGAACGGCACGTATGTCGGTGATCGAAACGGTCGAGCAACTTGAGGCGATCTACGGCTTCCCGAACGACGCGTCGACCGTGAAGGTCGCCGATCACGTGACGCCGCTCTATCGTGTGCTCATCGAGAAGTCGCCGTTCGTGTCGCTTGCGACCGCAGGCCCCGAAGGGCTCGATTGCTCGCCGCGCGGCGACCTGCCGGGCTTTGTGCGCATCCATGATGCGAAGACGCTGATGATGCCGGATCGCCGCGGCAACAATCGCTGCGATTCGCTGCGCAACATCGTCCGCGATCCCCGCGTCGGCTTGCTGTTCCTCATTCCGGGCTCGGGCAGCACGCTGCGCGTCAACGGCCGCGCTCATGTCACGGCGGAGCCGGAGCTGCTCGCCTCCTTCATGATGGAAGGCAAGGCACCGCGCACGGTGATCGTAATGCATGTGGAGGAGATCTATTTCCAGTGTGCGCGCGCGATCGTGCGCTCCGATCTCTGGAATCCGGACAAGCGGGTCGATCCGAAGGTGTTGCCGACGCCGGGCCAGATCCTGGCCGAGATGAGCGAGCACACGGTCGGCGGCGAAAAATACGATCGGGAATGGCCGGAGCGCGCGCGGCAGACGATGTGGTGATCCGCGTGGATGGCTGGGAAGCATGATCCGGAAAAGTGCGAAGCGGTTTTCCCTGCGACAAACGCGAAGCGATTGCGCGGAGATCATGCTCAAACAAAAGCGCTATAGCGCGCTGACGATTGAACCCATCGCGCTTTAGGCTTCAGCCCGGTCTTCCCAGTCCTCCCAGGTCACGTCAGCATTGATCTCGAGGTAGCGCGCAACGGCGACGCCGATGGTCGGGAAGAAGTTGTTTTCGCCAAGTTGTGCCAGCAGGCCGAATTTCTTCAGCTTGTCCTTGACGGGATCCTTGAGCTCGGCAAAGCACAGCTCGATCTTCTGTGCGTGCAACGCCTCGTCGAGCTCGGCGAGAATGTCGCCGGCGGTCACGTCCACGCTGGTGACCGGCTCGGCCGTGACCACCAGCCAGCGCACCGGCGTCGGAGATTTCGCCACGGCGTCCAGCGCGCGTTCCTTGAAGAACTCGGCATTGGCAAAGAACAGCGGCGCATCCCATCGGAACAGCACCAGCCCGGGGACCTGGCGAGCGTCCGGATATCGCGTGATGTCGTGATAGCCCTTCACGCCGGAGGCGCGGCCCAGCACGGCGGAATGCGGCCGCCAGCCGTCCCACAAGAATTCGACGATGGCGAGCACGATGGCGAGGCCTATTCCGGGAATCACGCCCAGCACGGCCACGCCGACAAAGCAGACCATCGATAGCCAGAACTCCCACTGCTGAATGCGGTAGATTCGCCTGAGGTCGCCGACCTCAAACAGGCCGAGCGCGGCGGCGATGACGACGGCAGCCAACGCGGCGTTGGGCAAGTGCTGGAGCAGGTTCGGCGCTATCAGCAGCAGAAAGGCGATGGCAAGCGCGCCGATGACGCTGGTCAATTGAGTGCGCGCTCCGGCAGCTTCCGCTACAGGCGTGCGCGATCCGCTGCTGCTGATCGGAAAACCCTGAAAAAAGCCGGCCGCCAGATTGGCCGCGCCGAGCCCCACCATCTCCTGGTTGGGATCAACACGATCGCCCAATCGTCCCGCATAGGCGCGCGAAAGCACGCTGGTGTCGGCGAACGACACCAGCGCGACGGCGCTGCCGCCGATCAGCACCTGCACGATGTCGCCATAGCCGATCCGGGGAATGGCAAATCCCGGCAGGCCCTGGGGAAGCGAACCCAGGACTGTCACGCCGACGCGTGCCCCGAGATCGAAAACCCCGGTGATGACCGTCGCCGCGACGACGGCAATCAGAATGCCCGGGAGCCGCTTGTTCCGGGCGAGCAGCAGGATCACCGCCAGCGTCGCAAGGCCGATCCCGAGGGTCGCCCAATTCGTCTTTCCGTCGACGATTGCTCCGATGACCGCCCAGAGGCTGCGCAGAGGTCCATCGCCTTCAATGGAAAAGCCGAACAGCTTTGGCAGCTGGCTGATCAGCACGGTCAGGGCTATTCCGTTCATGTAGCCGTAGCGGATCGGCTTGGAGAGAAGCTCGGTCAGGAATCCCAGCCGCGCGATGCCCGCGACGATGCATATCGTTCCGGAGACGACTGCCATCATGGCGGCCAGGGTTGCCGGGCGCAGGGGATCGCCGCCCGACAGCGGAACGACGACGCCGAGGATGATGGCCGCAAGCGCCGAGTCCGGTCCAAGGACAAGGATGCGGCTCGGCCCGAACAGCGCGTACACGAGCAGCGGAACGATCGTCGCATAGAGCCCGTAGATGCCGGGCAGGCCGGATGCTTCCGCATAGGCGATGCCGACCGGGACCAGCATGGTCGCGAGCACCAGCCCGCCGACGATGTCGTGTGGGAGCCATGCCGCTTGATATCGACGCAGCGTGTCGAGACCCGGCAGCCAGCCGGTCCAATGATTCATCCCCGGTCACTCCCAACTTCGTTGGGGCTCGCAGGCGCTTGACGTGAACTGCTCTACCCCTTCGCCTGCTCATCAAACGCCTTCAGCGACACCGCTGCAATCTCGCGCAGCGCGTTGCGGTCGGCACCCGAGGAGGCCATCACGCACATGCCTGATGTCACCGCGGAGAGATAGCGGGCAAGGGTGGCCGCATCGGCGCTTTCACCCAGGTCGCGTTCGGCCTTTGCGCGGACGAAACGTTCGTGCAACTGGTCCTCGGTTCGGGTGCGGCGAGCTGCCAGTTCAAATGGAACATTCTCCGAGCCGGTGCCGCAGGCAAGGCCGCCCTGCACCAGCAGGCAGCCCGGCGGGTTGGCGGGATCGGTCTGGGCGTCCGCGTGCTCCATCAGAAATCGTTCGGCCACCTCTCGGGCGGTGGCGGCGCCCAAAACCTTTTCCATCCAGGCGTCGCGCTTCTCGGTGTAACGGTCGAGCGCGGCCTTCAGCAGACCCTCCTTGCTGCCGAAGGCGGCATAGAGACTCGGGGGATTGATGTTCATCGCCTCGGTGAGCTGGGCGATCGTCGCGCCCTCGTAACCGTGGCGCCAGAACACATCCATGGCCTGGTCCAAAGCGGCGTCCGCGTCGAAAGCGCGGGGGCGTCCCATTCCCATATTTCGTTGCTCCGTAAGCCGGGTGCCGTTTCTATGACGAATTGTCCCTGGCTTATCCTCTTGTTGCACGTGATGTTTTTCCGCGACTTCCCATTTCCCCATGAATGAGATAAGAAATTCATAGTGCTCGATACATAAGTATCTTGCGAACCGGCGTCCAGCTCCACATCTGTAGCGAACACTACAGATATCTGGAGCGCGTGAATGCCCTCGTCAACCCAAAATCCCCGTTCCGGCCGCTTGCGACGTGTCGTCGGCGGTATCGTGATCCTTGGCGCCGTCGCGGTGGCCGGTTCGATCGCGACCGGTCACTATTTTCATGCCGCACAGGCGACCGCGACTGCCGCGGCTCCCGAGCCGGCGGTCCCGGTCACCGTTGCCGTGATCCAGCCGCGGCCGACCACGCTGTTCGATGACTTTTCGGGCCGGCTCGAAGCCGTCGACCGTGTCCAGCTCCGGCCGCGGGTGGCGGGCGCGATCCTGTCGACCAACTTCACCGAGGGCGCGCTGGTGAAGTCCGGCGATATCCTGTTCAAGATCGACCCTGCGCCCTACGCCGCCGAGGTCGATCGCGCCCAGGCGCAGCTTGAGGCCGCCAAGGCCCGCGTCGTGTTCACCACGAGCGAAGTCGAGCGCGGCGCGCAGCTGGTTGGCAACAACATCGTGACCAAGCGCGATTTCGACCAGCGCGACAACGCCAATCGCGAGGCAGTCGCCAACGTCAAGGCCGCCGAGGCCGCGCTCCAGACGGCCAAACTCAATCTCGACTACACCGAGGTGCGGGCACCGGTCGACGGCCGGGTCGGCAGGATCGAGGTCACCGTCGGCAATCTCGTCGCGGCAGGTACGTCTTCGCCGGTCCTGACCTCGCTGGTCTCGGTCAATCCGATCTATGCGAGCTTCGATGCCGACGAGGAAGTCGTGCTGCGCGCGCTGAACTCGATCGCGGACGCCTCCGGCAAGCGCGGCAATCTCGACCAGATTCCGGTCGACATGGTGACGTCGGGCGGCCTCGGCGCCAAGGGGCACATCCAGTTGATCGACAACCAGGTCAACGGGCAGAGCGGCACCATCCGGGTCCGCGCGGTGTTCAAGAACGAAGACGGCCGGCTGATCCCCGGGCAATTCGCCCGCGTGCGCATGGGCCAGCCCAAGCAGCAGACGCTGGTGCTGATCGACGAGCGCGCCGTCGGCACCGACCAGGACAAGAAGTTCGTCATGCTGGTCGGCGACGACAGCCGTGCGGTCTATCGCTCCGTCACGCTCGGCGGCGCGGTCGATGGCCTGCGGATCGTCACCGCCGGCTTGAAATCCGGCGACCGCATCGTCGTCAACGGCCTGCAGCGCGTGCGTCCGGGTGCGCTTCTGAAGATGGAAGTCGCCGAAATGGGCGCGCGCGGCATGCAGCAGGCATCCACTGAAACCAACCAGCACGTCGTGCAGCGCTAGGCGCTGCGCGCGGGGGCGGAGCCATGAATCTCTCAAAATTCTTTATCGACCGGCCGATCTTCGCCGGCGTGCTTTCGATCCTGATCTTCCTGGCCGGCCTGATTTCGCTGCTGGCGATGCCGATCTCTGAATATCCCGACGTGGTGCCGCCGTCGGTCGTGGTGCGCGCGACCTATCCCGGCGCCAATCCGAAGGTGATCGCCGAGACCGTCGCGACCCCGATCGAGGAGCAGATCAACGGCGTCGAAGGCATGCTCTATATGTCGAGCCAGGCGACCACCGACGGCGCGATGACGCTGACGGTGACGTTCCGGCTCGGCACCGACCCCGACAAGGCGACCCAACTGGTACAGAACCGCGTGCAGCAGGCCGAGCCGCGCCTGCCGGCCGTGGTGCGCCAGCTCGGCATCATCACCAAGAAGAGCTCGCCCGACCTCACCATGGTCGTGCATCTGCTGTCGCCGAACAACCGCTATGACATGACGTATCTGCGCAACTACGCGGTGCTCAACGTCAAGGACCGGCTGGCGCGGATCGACGGCGTCGGCGACGTCCAGCTCTATGGCGCCGGCGACTATTCGATGCGAGTCTGGGTCGACCCGCAGAAGGCCGCCGAGCATTCGCTGACCGCGAGCGACGTCGTGCGCGCGATCCAGGCCCAGAACGTCGAGGCCGCCGCCGGCGTGGTCGGCTCCTCGCCCAGCGTCAAGGGCATCGACCTCCAGCTCTCCGTCAACGCCGAGGGACGGCTGTCGACCGAGGAGCAGTTCGGCGACATCGTGGTCAAGACCGGTTCGGCCGGCGAAGTGGTGCGGCTGCGCGACGTCGCGCGGGTCGAGCTCGGCGCCTCCGAATACGGCCTGCGCTCGCTGCTCGACAACAAGCAGGCGGTCGCCATCCCGATCTTCCAGGCGCCCGGTTCGAACGCGCTGGAGATCTCCGACCATGTTCGCGCGACGATGGCCGAGATCAAGAAGAACATGCCGGAAGGCGTGTCGTACCAGATCGTCTACGATCCGACGCAATTCGTGCGCTCGTCGATCGAGGCCGTCATCCACACGCTGCTCGAGGCGGTGGCGCTCGTCGTGCTGGTCGTGATCCTGTTCCTGCAGACCTGGCGCGCCTCGATCATCCCATTGATCGCGGTCCCGGTGTCGATTGTCGGCACTTTCGCGGTGATGCATGTGTTCGGCTTCTCGATCAACGCGCTCAGCCTGTTCGGCCTGGTGCTGGCGATCGGCATCGTGGTCGACGACGCCATCGTCGTGGTCGAGAACGTCGAGCGCAACATCGAGTCCGGCCTGTCGCCGCGCGACGCCACCAACCAGGCGATGCGCGAAGTGTCCGGCCCGATCATCGCGATCGCGTTGGTCTTGATCGCGGTGTTCGTGCCGCTCGCCTTCATCTCCGGCCTCACCGGACAGTTCTACAAGCAGTTCGCGCTGACCATCGCGATCTCGACCGTAATCTCCGCGATCAATTCGCTGACGCTGTCGCCGGCGCTGTCGGCGCTGCTGCTGAAGGGCCATCATGAGCCGAAGGACTGGCTGACCCGGGTCATGGAAAGGTCGCTCGGCTGGTTCTTCCGCGGCTTCAACAAGGTCTTTACCAAGTCCTCCGAGAACTACGGCCGCACCGTCACCAAGGTGATCTACGGCAAGGCCGTGGTGATCGGCCTCTACGTGCTGCTGATCGGCCTGACCGGCGTGCTGTTCAAGCAGGTGCCTGGTGGATTCGTGCCGGGCCAGGACAAGCAGTATCTGGTCGGCTTTGCCCGGCTGCCCGATGGCGCGACGCTTGACCGCACCGAGGAAGTGATCCGCAAGATGAGCGACATCGCGCTGACCCAGCCCGGCGTCGAAAGCTCGGTGGCGTTCCCCGGCCTGTCGATCTCCGGCTTCACCAACTCCTCCAACGCCGGCATCGTGTTCTCGACCTTGAAGCCGTTCGACGAGCGCAAGGATCCCTCGCTCAGTGGTCCGGCGATCGCGGCGGCGCTGAACAAGAAATATGCCGGCATCCAGGATGCCTTCATTGCCATGTTCCCGCCGCCGCCGGTCAACGGTCTCGGCACCATCGGCGGCTTCAAGCTGCAGATCGAGGACCGCGCGGGCCTCGGCTATGAGGCGCTGAACGACGCGACCAAGGCGTTCATGGCGGCGATGCAGAAGGCCCCGGAGATCGCCGGCGTGTTCTCGAGCTTCCAGGTCAACGTGCCGCAGCTGTTCGCCGACATCGACCGCACCAAGGCGTTGCAGCTCGGCGTGCCGGTCACGGAAGTCTTCAACACGCTGCAGATCTATCTCGGCTCCTATTACGTCAACGACTTCAACAAATTCGGCCGCACCTATTCGGTCTATGTGCAGGCGGACGCGCCGTTCCGCGCGCGTGCCGACGACATCAGGCAGTTGAAGGTGCGCTCGTCGTCGGGCGACATGGTGCCGCTGTCGGCGCTGCTGAAGGTCCGCCAGAGCGCGGGGCCGGAGCGTGCGATCCGCTACAACGGCTTCCTGTCGTCGGACATCAACGCCGCTGCGGCGCCGGGTTATTCCTCCGGTCAGGCCCAGGAGGCGGCGACGCGGATCGCGGCCGAAACGCTGCCGCCCGGATTCGCTTTCGAATGGACCGACCTGACCTATCAGGAGTTCATCGCCGGCAATTCCGGAATCTGGGTGTTTCCGCTGGCGATCCTCTTGGTGTTCCTGGTGCTCGCCGCGCTCTATGAAAGCCTGGCGCTGCCGCTCTCGATCATCATGATCGTGCCGATGGGGCTATTGGCCGCGATGTTCGGGGTCTGGCTGTCGAAGGGCGACAACAACGTCTTCACCCAGATCGGCCTGATCGTGCTGGTCGGATTGTCGGCCAAGAACGCCATCCTGATCGTCGAATTCGCGCGCGAGCTCGAATTCGCCGGGTGGTCACCGATCCGTGCCGCGATCGAGGCGAGCCGGCTGCGGTTGCGGCCGATCCTGATGACGTCGATGGCGTTCATCATGGGCGTGCTGCCGCTGGTGCTGTCGACCGGCGCGGGCTCGGAGATGCGGCGCGCGATGGGTGTCGCGGTGTTCTCCGGCATGATCGGCGTCACGGTGTTCGGCCTGTTCCTGACGCCGGTGTTCTATGTGCTGCTGCGCAGCCTCACCGGGATGAAGCCGTTGACGCAGCACGGCGAGACGACCATCCCCGGAAAAGCACACGCGGCATGATGCCGCGTGTGTAAGCTTGATGTCAGCTTCGAAGGATCAGGCTGCGATATCGAGCAGCAGCAGTGACGAACCGCGGACCAGCACCTTGCGGCCCGCGGGCGTCAGCTCAAACGAGTCTCCTCGCACCGCAACATAGCCGAGCGTGACCAGGCTTTCGACAGCAAAGCGGTTCAGCCGTGAAGGGTTTGCTGCGGGGGCCCGCAACGCTTTCAGCGCATCCCACTGATCGGGTCTGAGTTCGAATTCTTCGCTCATCGGTCTAGGCACTCCAGGAGTTCTTGGCGTGCGAGATACAGAGCGCAGATGAATTTCGTGCGACCACAACGAGTCAGGATTTCGATTTATGTGGACGCGTCGTCACATCGCCGTGTCATTGGAATACTTCAATTTTTTCGAATCATTGCGGCGCATTGACGCGTGATGTCGTCACAGTGATTAACTGCACATCGTCACATAGGTTAATCGTCTCGATTAACCGGGTTAATCACCTGGATTAATCGGGTTAGTCGTCGCGGTTAACCGCGACGCACACTTGCGCCGCCATCGACCGGCAACGTCACACCTGTGATGAAATTGGCCTCATCGGAGGCGAGAAACAGCGCGGCATTGGCGACGTCCCAGCCGGTGCCCATCTTGTGACGCAGCGGCACCTTGCTATCGCGCTCAGCCTCGACCTCGGCGCGGCTCTTCTTGAATTCGCGGGCGCGCGTGTCCACCGCCATCGGTGTGTTCATCAATCCCGGCAGGATCACGTTTGCGCGAATGCCATATTGCGCATTCTGGTAGGCGAGCTGTTCGGTGAAGGCGATCATCGCCGACTTGGTCGCCTTGTAGGCGACGTAGGGATAGGTCGTGATCGCGGCCATCGACGAGATGTTGATGATCGAGCCACGCTGCTGCGTGCGCATGATGGGGATCACGTGCTTGGCGGCGAGGATGCAGCTCTTCAGGTTGATCGCCACGCAGCGATCGAACGCCTCCTCGGTGATATCAAGCAGTTCGGCATCGCCGCCGGAGAGGCTGACGCCGACATTGTTGTGCAGGATGTCGACACTGCCCCAACGGACATGTGCGTCCGCCACCATCGACTTGATGTCGGCATTTTTGGTGACGTCGGCCTTGAAGGCGACTGAAGTCCCGCCTGTGGCCGCGATCAGGTCGACCGTCTCCTGCGCCGAAGCCAGATTGTGATCGACGCACAGCACCCTGGCGCCTTCGCGCGCGAAGGTCAGCGCGGTGGCGCGGCCGTTGCCGATGCCCTCGCCGGGGCTCTGGCCGGCGCCGACGACGATGGCGACGCGATCTTGCAGGCGCATGTCACTTCACTCCCTGTAGCGGGTACTGCTGCAGTACCTCCTTGTAGTGCGGTTCGTTGTCGATCTGCATGGTGGCGAGCACGCGCACCACGGCGCAGTAGAACGCGATCGTCAGCACGAGGTCAGTCATGTGCTCGTCGGAGAGATATTGCTTGATCTCGGCGAAGGTCGCATCCGACATCGCGAGCTCGCGCACCATCTCACGGGCGCCTTTGAGGATCGTCTTCGCCAGCGGCTCGAGCTTCGAGGGTCTACCATCGGTCTCCGCGATCAAGCCCCGGATGTCCTCGTCGGTGACGCCGAACTCCTTGCCGATCTTCACATGGTGGGTGAACTCGTATTCCGACTGCTCGAGCCAGCCGACCTGCAGGATCGCGAGTTCGCGTAAGCGCGGATCGAGCTTGCTCTTGAAGCGGATATAGCTGCCGACGCCGTTAAAGGCGCGCGCCATGTCCGGCGAGTTCACCAGGAGCTTGTGCAGATTGGTGTTGCGCTTGAGCATGTCGCGATATTCGGGAGCGACCTGATCGGCTTCGAGATAGGGCAGGCGGGCCATTGTTGTTGTCCTTGGTTCGGCGGCTTGCGGAAGAGGCGGCTGTTGTTTCAGCCGTAGAGGGCTTTGTGCTCACTGGCGTAGTTGGCGTAGGAGTCCTTCATGCTGGCGCCGTTGAGCAGCATGGTCGCAACCAAGGCGTTGTCGGCATCGAACACCGTCGAGCGCACCCACATGCTCTCGGTGCGCTTGCTGCCGGACAGCGCCACGACCTCGCGCTCGACCCAATAGGTCTCGCCGGGGAATAGCGGCCCGCGCAAAAGACGGATCTCCTGGTCGGCGAACAGCCCGACCGCGGGGCCGCGGACCGGCAGCCGGTCCTCGCGCGCGCGGTACTGGAACAGCACGCTCAGCATCTCCATCGGGATGATGGCGCGGCCCCAGGGATTGTGCTCCAGCGAATAGTAGTCCGACGGCTCGGTGATCACTTTGAGCTTGTCGGCCAGCGAAAACGGATAGAGGTCGCCCATGTTCTGGTCGAAATCCATCTTGATCGCCTGCCGCGGCGTCTTCATGCCGAGCTTGATGTCGGCGAGGATGACGGGATCGGTCAGCGGCTTCAATTCGCCAAGCCGGCGGCTGAGCGCCGTCTCGGTGCCGTCGCCGTCGATCGAGGCGGTGCCGCGCAGGATCTCGGTGCCGTCGCGCTTGATCATCCCGATCGTGCAAACGGTCTGCCCCGGCTTCGGCTTCTCGATCTGGGCCTGCACCTCTTCGCCTTCGAACACCGGGTTGCGGTAGTGCGCCGAGAGGCATCCCGTCATGAACCAGGCGCGGCCCCAGATCCGCTCGCACAGCGGCGCGAACTGGCTGAAATGGGTCGGTCCCTCGATCGTGCCGCCGCGGAAGCCGAGCTTCTGCGCCGTTGCATCGTCGTGAATCGAGGCGTGGGAATCGTAGGTCTGGGCCTGCAGCATCTGCTTCGGGCTGCGCCAGGGACCCACCAGCAGATCGCCGTTCTCCACGATTTCCGTCGTGAATGCGGATTCGACTGTAATCATCCTTGGTCTCCCTTTGCGCGCCACCGTTTCAAAGATGCCGGGGTTCGGCAAGCCTCGCAGAGCAACAAAGCCTCGCAGAGCAACAAGGCCCCGCATGCGCAACATGAGATATGTGCTGCGGCCATGGAACGGGGCTGTTCATGCATAACAAAATCAGTGCATGCTGATGCATGATCATTTCCGAAGATAATGAGACCGGTTCGGACCGGCGTGGCTGACTGACGGGGAAACTGATGGCGTTGATGGAAGTTGGACTGGACGACAAGTACCGGTTGGATACGAAACGAATCTTCCTCTCCGGTACCCAGGCGCTGGTCCGATTGCCCATGTTGCAGCGCGAACGCGACCGCGCTCACGGGCTGAACACCGCCGGTTTCATCTCCGGTTACCGCGGCTCGCCGCTCGGCATGTACGACCACGCGCTGTGGCGGGCGAAATCCTTCCTGAAGGAGCACGACATCGCCTTCGTTCCGGGCCTCAACGAGGATCTGGCGGCGACCGCGGTGTGGGGCAGCCAGCAGGTCGGCATGTTCCCCGGCGCCAAGGTCGATGGCGTGTTCGGTATCTGGTACGGCAAGGGCCCCGGCGTCGACCGCTCGCTCGACGCGCTCAAGCACGCCAATTCCGCCGGCACCTCGCCGAACGGCGGCGTGATTGCGCTGGCCGGCGACGACCATGGCTGCCAATCCTCCACGCTGGCGCATCAGAGCGAGCAGGTATTTGCCTCGGCGCTGATGCCGGTGGTCAATCCGGCGACGCTGCAGGACTATCTCGACCTCGGCATCCTCGGCTTCGCGCTGTCGCGCTATTCCGGCTGCTGGGTCGGCTTCAAGGCGATCTCCGAGACGGTGGAAAGCTCGGCCTCGATCGTCAGCGACCCCGATCGCATCAAGATCATCACGCCCGACGATTTCGAGATGCCACTGGGCGGGCTCTCGATCCGCTGGCCGGATCCGCCGCTGGAGGCCGAGCGCAGGCTGCACGGGCCCAAGATGGAGGCGGTCGCGGCCTTCGCCCGCGTCAACCGCTTCGATCGCATCGTGCTGGATTCCAAGCCGGCACGGCTCGGCATCATGGCGACCGGCAAGGCCTATCTCGATCTGCGCCAGGCGCTCGCCGATCTCGGCATCACCGATGCCGATGCGCAGGCGCTCGGCCTGCGCATCTACAAGGTGGCGCTGACCTGGCCGCTCGAAGCGCGCGGCGCGCGCGCCTTCGCCGAGGGCCTGCAGGATGTGCTTGTCGTCGAGGAGAAGCGCGGCTTCATCGAGGACCAGCTGGTCCGCATCCTCTACAACATGGACGCCGCGAAGCGTCCCTCGGTGGTCGGCAAGCGCGACGAGAGCGGCGCTCCCTTGCTGCCAAGCGAAGGCGAGCTGACGCCGACCATGGTCGCCGCCGCTGTGGTGGCGCGGCTGCGCCGGCTCGGTCACCGCAGCCCGCTGCTGGAGCAGCGTTTGGCAAAACTCGAGGCGTTCGATCGCCCAGCCGAGGGCACGGGCACCGCGAAGCTGCAGCGCACGCCGTATTTCTGCTCGGGCTGCCCGCACAACTCGTCGACCAAGATTCCCGAGGGCAGCCGCGCCATGGCCGGCATCGGCTGCCACGGCATGGCGCTGTCGGTGCCGAACCGCAACACCCAGACCATCTCGCATATGGGCGCGGAGGGGGTGAGCTGGATCGGACAGGCGCCGTTCACCAGCGAACAGCATGTGTTCCAGAATCTCGGCGACGGCACCTACACGCATTCCGGCTTGCTGGCGCTGCGTGCGGCGGCCGCGGCCGGCGTCAACATTACCTACAAGATCCTCTACAACGATGCGGTGGCGATGACCGGCGGCCAGCCGGCCGAGGGCGGCTTTACGGTGTCGCAGATCGCGCATCAGGTCGCCGCCGAGGGCACCAGGAGGCTTGCGATCGTCTCCGACGATCCCGACAAATATCCCGCCAATTATTTCCCTCCCGGCGCGACCATTCATCATCGCCGCGAGCTCGATGCCGTGCAGCGCACCCTGCGCGAGATCGAAGGCCTCACCGTCCTGATCTACGACCAGACCTGCGCCGCCGAGAAGCGCCGTCGCCGCAAGCGCGGGCTGTTCCCCGATCCGGCCAAGCGCGTCTTCATCAACGAGCGCGTCTGCGAGGGTTGCGGCGACTGCTCGGTGGCGTCGAACTGCGTCTCGGTGCAGCCGCTGGAGACCGAACTCGGCCGCAAGCGCCGCATCGACCAGTCGAACTGCAACAAGGATTTCTCCTGCATCGAGGGCTTCTGCCCGAGCTTCGTGATGGTGCAGGATCCCAAGCTGCGTAAGGCCGACCGTACCGCCGCCGATCCCAAGGCGTTGTTCGCCGATTTGCCGACGCCGCCTGTCGCCACGTTGAGCAATCCCTACAACATCCTGATCACCGGCATCGGCGGCACCGGCGTCATCACCATCGGCGCGCTGCTCGGCATGGCCGCACATGTCGAGGGACTCGCCTGCTCGACGCTCGACTTCACCGGCCTGTCGCAGAAGAACGGTGCCGTGATGAGCCATGTCCGGCTCGCGCCCGCCTCCGACATGCTGACCACGGTGCGCATCGCGCCGGGCAACGCCAACCTGATCCTCGGCTGCGACCTCGTCGTCACCACCAGCGTGCCGGCGCTGAGCCGAGCCGAGCGCGGCGTCACCCGCGCCGTCGTCAACGCCGATCTCTTGCCGACCGCGAGCTTCGTGATCGATCCCGATATCGACTTCGAAGCCAGCTCGATGCGCGATGCGCTGAACGGAGCGGTGACACCTGGCGATCTCGACATCCTCGATGCGACGGGGCTTGCCACCGCGCTGATGGGCGACAGCATCGCCACCAACGCCTTCATGCTCGGCTTTGCCTTTCAGCGCGGCGCGATCCCGCTGTCGCTGGAAGCGATCCTGAAGGCGATCGAGCTCAACGGCGCCGCTATCGAGATGAACAAGACCGCGTTCTCCTGGGGCCGGCTCGCCGCGCACGACCTGCAGCGCGTGGTCAGCGCCGCGCGCTTCAAGAGCGCCGGCGCCGCGCCGGCCAAGAAGACGCTCGACGAGGCGATCGCCTTCCGCGCCAAATTCCTCACCGACTATCAGGACGCGGCCTACGCCAAGCGCTATCTCGACGACGTCGCGCGCGTCCGCACCGCCGAGGCGGCGGCCGCGCCTGGCTCGCAGGACCTGACCGAGGCCTTCGCAAAGGGCCTGTTCAAGCTGATGGCCTACAAGGACGAATACGAGGTCGCGCGGCTCTATTCCGACGGCGAGTTCGGCAAGGCCTTGAGGGAGCAGTTCGAGGGCAATTCCGGTCTGAAGGTCTTGCTGGCGCCGCCGCTGCTGGCCCAGCGCGATCCCGTCACCGGGCGGCTGCAGAAGCGTGAATTCGGTCCGTGGATTTTTACCGCGTTCGGCATGCTCGCGAAGCTGAAGGGCCTGCGCGGCACCGCCTTCGACATTTTCGGCTACACCGCGGAGCGCAAGATGGAGCGCGCGCTGCCGGTCGAGTATTCGGCGATGATCCTGCGTCATCTCGATGGCAAGAAGCCGCTCGACCTGCCGCGCCTGGTGGCGCTGGCCAAGGCTGCGGACCTCGTGCGCGGCTATGGCCACATCAAGGAAGGCAACGTCGCCCGCTACCGCACCGAATGCGCGCGGCTGGAGCGCACGATCGACCAGCCGCTGGCGCAGGCGGCCGAATAGGGCAGAGCGTTTTCGAGCGAAGTGGCCACCGGTTCGCGTTAAGAAAACGCGTCAGAACAAGAATCTGGAGCCACGTTCCGATTCCATCGGAACGGAAAGGGCTACAGGTGGCGATTGGGGAACCTTCCACGGCCGCCCTGGTTGACCGGTAACCCTGCCCGCAAACAGCGGCTGGATTCGCGCGGCCGGGCCCCCTACATGATGGCTGTTCTGTTCGAGTGATTTCAGGAGGCCGTTTGATGGTCCTGAAAAAGGCTTTTGTTGCAATCGTTTGCACCGCGTGCCTGACTTGGGGCGGCGTGGCGTTGGCCGACGAGTACGGCCCCAGCGAGTTCTTCAGCCTCGATCTCTCCAAGGCGGTGCTGTCGCCGAAGCGGCTTGGCCCGCCGGCGCAGTTCGAGCCGGTTCCGGTCGAGGCGAAGGCCGACCATGGTCCCGATCAGCATGCGAATGTCGAGCCGCAGGTCGAGGAGACGAAAGTCGCGCCGAAGAAAGCCGTGCGGACCACCGGGGTAACCGCGCCGCGTGAGCGGAAGCGCGCGGCCGCGCACGTTCCCGCCCGCGCCAAGCTCGCGCGCCGCCACTCGAACCCGTTCGATGCGGAGGCCCGCGACACACGGATCCAGACTTGGCCGTGCCGCACCGGCGGCATCTGCAACTGGCATCGGTGAGACGGCGCTCTCGCGCAAATCCACGTGCGCATCCACAAGAATGTTGAGCCCGTCATCCTGAGGAGGCCGCGAAGCGGCCGTCTCGAAGGATGGACGGCCCCGTCTGTGGCCGATTCATCCTTCGAGGCTCGCTCCGCTCGCGCCTCAGGATGACGGGATTAGATCGAATGCTCGGCGTGCTGCGTTCCAATCGACGCGGCCGAGTCATCCCGCCGTCGCAAAACCGTCGGCGGAGAGTCAAGAAACCGTAAGGCCGGAGTCAAGGAGCGCAGGCAAAACCTTCGTTGCGATTCGACGAAGGTTATTCGATGCCGACAGCGAACTCCGCGAGGCGGCGAGGCCTCACCCGGCGTCAGCTTCTGGTGCGCTCGGCGTCGACCGCGGCGCTGGCGGGATTCGGCGCGCTGGCAAGACCATATCTGAGCCGCGCCGCGGATCGGCCCGCGATCGCGGGCATCCAGTCCGGCGACCTCGCCAGCGATTCCGCTGTCATCTGGGCCCGTGCCGATCGCGCGGCGCGGATGCGCATCGAATGCGCGGCTGTCGAAAGCTTCGCCACCATCCTGCGCGCCGCGACCGCCGACGCGCTGCCCGAGCGCGACTTCACCGCCAAGCTGCTGCTCGACGGTCTGCCGCCGGGCCAGGATCTGTTCTATCGCGTCAGCTTCGAGGACCGCGACGGCACATCAGGCGAAAGCGGCATCGGGCATTTCCGCACCGCACCGGCGGATCGGCGTCCGGTCTCGTTCGTCTGGTCCGGCGACGTCGTCGGGCAGGGCTGGGGCATCGACCCCGCGCGCGGCGGTTTGCGCAGCTACCGCACCATGCTGGACGAGCGCCCGGACTTCTTCATCCATTCCGGCGATCACATCTATGCCGACTGCACGGTGCCGCCGGAGCAGAAGCTTCCGAACGGCGAGGTCTGGCGCAACATCGTCACCGAGGAGAAATCCGCCGTCGCGCAGAGCCTCGATCAGTTTCGCGGCAACTACAAATACAACTGGCTCGACGAGAATTTCCGCGCCTTCCACGCCGAGGTGCCGATGTTCGCGCAGTGGGACGACCACGAGGTGGCCGACGACTGGTCGCCGCTTGGCACCGCCGATGCGACCGGTTACGACGCGGACGGCAGCTCGCGTCTGGTGGCGCGGGCACGCCGCGCCTTCCACGAATTCATGCCGATGCGGCTGATGCCGGAGCGCGATGGCCGCGTCTACCGCAAGATTCCCTACGGGCCTCTGCTCGACGTCTTCATCATCGACATGCGCTCGTACCGCGATTCCAGCTGGAACAAGCAGGGCGATCCGGACCAGGCCCGCATCCTCGGCCAGAGCCAGCTTGCCTGGCTGAAGCGGGAGGTGGTGGCGTCGGACGCTGTGTGGAAGGTGATCGCGGCGGACCTGCCGATCGGCCTCGTCAGCCTGGATGCGGTCGCGCTCGGCGACGGCCCCCCGCGCGGCGCGAGCACGAGATCGCCGATCTGTTGTCCTTCATGAAGCGCGCCGGGGTCGGCAATACGGTGTGGCTCACCGCCGACATGCACTACACCGCCGCGCATCATTATGATCCGAACCGCGCGGTGTTCCAGGAGTTCGAGCCGTTCTGGGAGTTCGTCTCCGGTCCGCTGCACGCCGGCACCTGGTCGCCGGGCGAGCTCGACAACACCTTCGGCCCGAAGGCGATGTACCAGAAGGGCTGCTCGGCCGAGCAGGGCGACAATCTCGCGCCGTGCTTCGGCCTGCAATTCTTCGGCCGCGTCGACATCGACGGCAAGACCGGCGTGATGCGGGTGACGCTGAAGGACGTCGACAACCACGATCTCTGGTCGGTCGATATCGAGCCTCGGCCGGACGCGCGGCCCGGCCAGATCATGGCGCAACACATCTAGCACCGTCTCTGATCCCGTCGCGACATCTTGATTGCCGGCGTCTTGCCCGACGGGCGGGTTTGCGGGCAGACTGCGCAGTCCTGCCAATTTCATTCCCACGAAACGATTTGCTGGCGTGACGTCGTCGATGGCATCGGCGTCCCACGCGTCAGGAGCTATCCATGGAAAATCTGCAGACACAGGGCATCAGCCTGCCGCAGCTCGGGCTCGGCACCTTCCGCATGCAGGGCGGCGCCTGCCGCGCGGCGGTCGAGAGCGCGCTCGGGCTCGGTTATCGGCATATCGACACCGCCGAGATGTACGGCAATGAAGAGGCGATCGGGGCGGCGATCGCGGCATCGAATGTCGCGCGCAAGAACCTGCACGTGACCACCAAGGTCTGGCACGAGAACCTGGCGCCGGATGCGATCCGGACAGCGTTCGACGCCAGCCTGAGGAAGCTGCGGCTCGATCACGTCGATCTCTATCTGGTGCACTGGCCGTCGCGGAGCATGAAGCTGCCTGCCGTTTTCGAGACGCTGATGAAGCTGAAGGAGGAAGGCCGCACCCGCGCGATCGGCGTAGCCAATTTCACCACCGCGCTGCTCAAGACCGTGGTCGAGGACATCAAGGCGCCGATCGCCTGCAACCAGATCGAGTATCACGCGATGCTGGACCAGACGCCGGTGCGCAAATATCTCGCCGCGAAATCGATCCCGTTGGTGGCCTATTGTCCGCTCGCCCAGGGCCGCTTCGCCACCGACGAGACGCTGGCGAAAATCGGCAGCAAGCACGATGCGACCGCGGCGCAGGTGGCGCTGAAATGGCTGCTCGATCAGGATGGCGTGGTGGCTATTCCGAAAGCCTCGCGCGCCGAAAGCCAAAAGGCCAATCTCGACGCACTGAAGGTCAAGCTCGACGACGAGGACCGCAAGGCGATTGCGGCGCTGCGCAAGGACATGCGCTGCGTCAATCCGGGGTTTGCGCCGGCGTGGGATTGAGGCCGCTGGCCGCGAGGAAGCAGAAAAGAAAAAATGGCTCCGTGAGGAGCCATTTTCCGTTGTGTCGGTCTTTAGTAGTGATGACGCTTGATGATCACCGTCCGGTCATGGCCGTGATGCCAGCCATGATGCCAACCGCGATGCCAGCCACGGTCATGGCGCATTTCGGCGCGTGCACCCCAGCCGCGGTCCCAGTGATGATGACCGCCATGTCTGATCACGACCGTCTCGGCGCTCGCGATCGACGGAACGGCCACCGCAAGCGCACCAACCGCCGCGAGAACAAAGCCAATCCTTTTCATTTCATCCTCCTCAAATAAGCGAAGAGAAAACCGTACGGAGATTGAAACGTTCCTCAGGAACCAGAGGAGTTTTCTGAACGCTTGTTCAGCAACTGCCTCGAACGCTGCTGCCGTCGCGTGTTGGTGCGCACAACCGATGAGCGAGCGCACGGGCGGCTTTCCCGGCCTTGCCTAACCGCTGCGTCCGACGCATCATCGCGCCATAAAATCAATGTTCGGGGGGACGTTGCTGTGAGCGAATTTTCACGCCGGGATTTTTTGAAAGTGACGGGGTCGGCCGCTGCCACAGCCATCGCGGGGCCGGCCGCTGCGGCGATGGGGCCGGACGACAAGTTCGACCTCGTGATCAAGAACGGCGATGTCATCGATCCCAGCCAGTCGCTGCGCGGCAAGCGCGACATCGGCATCCGCTGGGGCATCATCGAGGCGATCGAAGACGAGATCCCGGCTGCCCGCGCCGCCAAGACCATCGACGCCTCGGGCAAGCTCGTGATGCCGGGCCTGATCGATCTGCACTGCCACGTCTACCCCTACGGATCGGCGATCGGCATTCCCGCCGACGAACTGGTGCAATTTCAGGGCACCACGACGGTGGTCTCGGCGGGCGACGCCGGCGTCAACAACCTCGCGGCGCTGCGGCGCTTCATCGTGGCGCAATCGCGGGCGCGGATCTACGCCTTCGTCCACATCGCCAACAACGGCCTGTCGGCATTCCCGGTGGCCGAGCTCTACAACATCGACAACGCCCAGGTCGAAGCCTGTGCGATGGCACTGGCCGAGAACCCCGACTTCCTGATCGGGGTCAAGGTGCGGATGTCGGAAAACGTCATCTTCAAGCATGGCCTCGAGCCGCTGAAGCGCGGCATCCAGGCCTGCGAGATGTGCGGCTGGCCGGCGCGGATGATGGTGCATATCGGCGGCGTCGAGACCAGGGAGCTGATGTCCGACATTCTCAATCTGCTGCGGCCGGGCGATATCCTGACTCATGCCTATTCCGGCGCGCCGAACATGTCGGGCGCTTTCACCAATATCGTGCAGGAGGGCAAGCTGTTGCCGGCGGCGCTCGCGGCCAAGCAGCGCGGCGTGCTGTTCGACGTCGGCCATGGCGGCGGCAGCTTCGATTTCACGGTGGCCGAAGTCGCGATCCCCGCCGGCTGCACGCCCGATACGATCTCCTCCGACATCCACGTCTTCTCTGGCAACTCGCCCGGCATCCCGTTCCTGCCGAACGTGATGAGCAAGTTTCTCGCGATGGGCTCGTCGCTGGATCAGGTGGTGGCGATGGCGACCTCGGTGCCGGCGCGGATCATCAACCGCACCCCGAAGATCGGCACGCTGCAGCGTGGCGCGCCCGGCGACGTTGCGATCATGGACCTCGTCGAGGGCCCGGTCTCCTTCGTCGACACCCGCAACAACAAGCGCGACGGCAATCTGCTGTTGAAGCCGGTGCAGACCGTGGTCAACGGCGTGCCGTTCGGCCGGCCCTATCAGGCGCCGTTCTCGGTGAGGTAGGCGCGCGGATCGGTAGAGCATGATGAGATCAGATCGAATGGCGACCGCAGGCGCGCTGCGCTCCCTCGCCCCGTTCTTACGGGGAGAGGGTTGGGGTGAGGGGATGCCTCCGCGTATCCGGTGATAGCTGAGGTTGCGGAGGCTCCCCCTCACCCGGAACGCATCTGACGATGCGTCATAGCCGAAGCTCTGCTTCGGCGTTCTTGAGAACGGCCGCCAAAGGCGGCATGCGCCTCTCCCCGCACGCGGGGCGAGGTGAAGCGGAGTCCGCAGCTCGCTTCAGCGCAAAGTCATCATGATCTAGCCGCGCTTCTCCACATTGCTGCTGCGCGCCGGCACGCCGAACTCCTTGCGGCATACCTCCGCCAGCACGGCAACGCCCTCGCGGATCTGCTCGTGCGAGGGGCTGGCGAAGCAGAGGCGGAGCCGGCTGCCGGAATGGGCCTTGCTGGTCGACCATTCCGGTCCCGGATTGATCGAGACGCCGGCGGCAAGCGCTGCCTGATAAAGCTTCAGCGTGTCGACATTGTCGGGCAGCTTGACCCAGAGAAAGATGCCGCCCTTGGGCGCCTCGAACTCGGCCGCGGTGCCGAATTGCTCGTTCAGCGCCTCCATCAGCGTATCGAGCTTGGCGCGCAGGCCCTTGGTCAGGCGCGGCACATGGGTCGAAAAATGCGGCGCGCAATATTCCGCGAGCACCATCTGCTCCAGTGCGCCGGAGCCGGCGTCGGTCTTCAGCGGCAGCATTCGCGACATGATCTCCCAGGGCGCGACGATGAAGCCGACCCGCAGCGCAGGCGCGATCGATTTGGAGAACGAGCCGATATGGATCACACCGCCGTGCTTGCTCATGGCATAGATCGCGGGCGGCCGTTCGCCGCTCCAGATCAAATCGGCATAGCAATCGTCCTCGAAGATCGGCACGCCGTATTCCCTTGACAGCTTCAGCATCTCGGCGCGGCGGCTCTCGGGAAGGATCGAGCCGGTCGGGTTCTGCACCGTCGGGATGGTGTAGATGTATTTCGGCGTGATGCCGCGCCGCTTGTGATCGGCAAGCGCCGTGGCCAGCGCATCGATCCTTATGCCATCGCCATCGAGGGGAATGCCGACCGCATTGACGCCAAGCCGCGTCAGCCGGTTCAGCGAGCCCTGATAGGTTTCCTGCTCGATCAGCACGGTGTCGCCCTTGGCCAGCAATGTGTGATTGACGAGGTCGAGCGCCTGCAGCGAGCCGGAGACGATCATGATCTCGTCCGCCGTGCAGGCGATCCCGGCGTCGCGCTTCAGCTTCTCGGTCAGGAACTGGCGCAGCGGCAGATAGCCCTGCGGCCCATGCGCGAGATTGTAGGTCGCGAGATTCCTGCCCTCACGCTTCAACACGGCGTTGACCGCCTCCAGCAGCCCGTCGACCGGGACCTGGTCGGGATCGTTGTTGCCGCCGACGAAGCTGTATTTGGCGAGCCCGGTCCAGCGTGCGGCCGGGGCAGGCAGGCCGGCCGGGAGCAGCGGTGCAAAGTCGAACTGGGCTGAGGTGGACATGGATGTTTCGCTCCGTGTTGTTATCGTTGAGAAGGCCGCGGCAAGCGGCCTTCCATGAGGTTAGTTCTTGCCGACCAGCCGGATCGGCCGGCCCTGGCTGATGAAAGCGTAGTGCCCTGCGCCGATACTGCCGACCATCAGGGCCTCGACCGCCGGTTCCGCGATGTCGCCGGCGGCCGCCCAATCGACCACGAAATTCGCGCCGGTGCCGCCGCGGGTATCGGTCGTGGCGATCGCGACCTCGACCGTCGCAAACGGTTTTAGCGCGACCGGCGATTTGAGGTAGCTCTCCACCATCTTGCCTGATGTGTCGAAATAGGCGATCCGCTTCAGCACCAGCGGCTTCGTCTCGGAAGCGTTGTGCACGCTGAGCGTCACCGAAAAATCGGCCCTGAGCTTGCCCTGGCTCATCGACACGCTGGAATACACCGGCACGTAGAACGCACCGGAGGCGGTGAGGCCCTCCGATGGCACCGCCGTCAACGAGCTCGCAAAATTTTGTTCAATACTTCCGGGGGATTGTGCTAGCGCCTCTGACATGCGCACGGTGAGCAGGCAGAGCAAAACTGCGAGAAAAATGCCGCCTGCGCGGATGTGACACATTGCTCGGTTGATCCTCACGCCCGGCCCTCTAGGTTGCGGCAACAGGAAGTCTTTGACGCATGCATGAACTGATTCCCGATATCACGCTCTGTATTCTGTTTGCCTGGGGGATCGGGCTGTTGGCCCACTTCTCCCGGCAACCGCTGATACTGGCGTACCTTATCGCCGGCTTTTTCATTGGTCCATTCGGCATGGGCTGGGTCAAGTCCCAGGAATCGATCAGCGTCATCTCCGAGCTCGGCCTGATCTTCATGCTGTTCATGATCGGGCTGGAAATCGATCTCAAGAAGATCATCCGTGCCGGCAAGGTCATCCTGTTCGCCGGTGCCGGCGAGCTGATCGGCGGCTGTCTGATCGGCGTGGCGTTCTTTGCCGCTATCGGGCTTGCGGTCGGCGGCGGCAAGTTCGACGCGATCTATCTCTGCGTCGCCTGCGCGCTGTCCTCGACCGTGATCATCGTCAAGGTGCTCTACGAGAAGCGCGAGCTGGATACGCTGCCGGGCCGCATCACGCTAGGTGTGCTGGTGCTTCAGGACATCTTCGCGATCCTGTTCCTGGCGGTGCAGCCGAGCCTGGACAATCTGCAGATCAGCGTCGTGCTGCTGTCGATTGCCCGCGTCGCGGTGCTGGTCGCGACCGCGCTGGTGCTGAGCCGCTACGTGCTGCCGCGGCTGTTCCACCAGATCGCGCGGCGGCCCGAGCTCGTGCTGCTCGGCGCGCTCGCCTGGTGCTTCCTGATCGGCGAGATCGCCGAGCGGCTGCATCTGTCGCGCGAGATGGGCTCGCTGGTCGCCGGCGTCTCGATCTCGACCTTTCCCTACGCGCTCGACGTCACCGCCAAGGTCACGACGCTGCGGGATTTCTTCATCACCCTGTTCTTTGTCGCGCTCGGCATGACGATCCCGATTCCGGGCCTCTCGGTGATCTGGCTTGCGCTTGTCATCGCGGCCTTCACGGTGGCGAGCCGCCTGATCACGACGTTCACGCCGCTCTATCTGATGAAGCAGGGGCTGCGCGCCAGCCTGCTGCCGGCGATCAACCTGGCGCAGATCTCCGAGTTCTCGCTGGTGGTGATCCAGACCGGTGTCGCCGCCAACCACATCGGAACCGAAACCGCGAGTGCGGTCTCGTTCGCTTTCGTCGTGCTGGCGGTGCTCTCGACCTTCGCGATGGGGCGCAGCGACCAGATCGTGCGCGGCCTGATCGGTCCGTTGAAGCGGATCGGACTGCGCGACCTCGACCAGGAAGGCCAGGGCCGCGGCGAGGCCGGGCACGAGGGCGGACATGGCGAGATCCGGCGCATCGTCATCCTCGGCTTTTTCCGCGCGGCGAGCGCGCTGATCAGCCAGATCGAGCGGCAGAACCAGTCGCTGCTCGAGCAGATCAGCGTCATCGATTTCAACCCGCTGGTGTTCCGCACGCTGTCCGACCGCGGCATGCATGTGATCTATGGCGACATCAGCAATGTCGACACCCTGGTTCATGCCGGTATCGGCAAGGCCGAGATCATCATCCTGAGCGTGCCGGACTTCCTGCTGGTCGGCGCCGACAATGAGAAGCTGGTGCGCCACGTCCGCGCCCTCAACCCGACCGCGCGGATCGTTGCCACCGCGGACCTCCTGACCGGCGTCGACGACCTCTACAGCGCCGGCGCCGACTACGTGACGGTGACCCGGCTCAGCGACGCCGGCGAGCTCTATTCGGTGATCGAGGCGGCCGACGCCGGCCTGCTCGACGACAAGCGCGCCGAGCTGGACGTGCAGCTCAGCGACCGGCGCGAGGTGCTTCCGTAGGGCGAGCCAGTTTTGTAGCCCGGATGGAGCCAACGGGTCGCGCGAACGCGCGCCCGATGACGGGCTCCGCGAAATCCGGGGATCGTGCACGCGGAAATGTCCCGGATTGCGCTTCGCTCCATCCGGGCTACGGAAACCGCCGTCACCGCCCTGGTATGCCTGCCGGATGCATGGCGGGTTGCATAATGATACTGGCGCTGACATCGGAACCCGGCTAATCCACTGCCTGCATATAGCGAGATGTCAGGACAATGGCCGATACGATCCAGGAAGTGCTGCAAGCCTTTGCGAAGGGTGAACTCGTCGTCGTCACCGACGATGACGATCGGGAAGGCGAGGGCGATCTGATCGTCGCGGCGTCGTTCTGCACGGCGGAGAAGATGGCCTTCATCATTCGCCACACCTCCGGCATCGTCTGCGCGCCGATCACCACCGAGGACGCCCGCCGGTTGCGGCTCGACCCGATGGTGGCGCACAACGAGTCCAATCACACCACCGCCTTCACGGTCTCGATCGACTACAAGCCCGATGGCGGCACCGGCATCTCGGCCGAGGAACGCGCCTCCTGCTGCCGCGCGCTCGCCAATCCCAATGCCGGCGCCAATGATTTCGCGCGCCCCGGCCACATCTTCCCGCTGATCGCGCGCGACGGCGGCGTGCTGCTGCGCTCCGGGCACACCGAGGCGGCGGTCGATCTGTGCCGGCTCTCGGGCCTGCCGCCGGTCGGCGTCATCAGCGAGCTGATGAACGACGATGGAACCGTGATGAAGGGCGAGCAGGTCGCGAAATTCGCTGCCGCCCACAAGCTCAAGCATGTCACGATCGCGGACATGATCGCCTATCGCCAGGCGCGCGAGAAGCTGATCGAGCGGGTCGCGACCTTCACCACCGAAAGCCCGATCGGCCCGCTGCAGGGCTATGCCTATCGCTCGCCGTTCGACGAGATCATGCATGCCGCCTTCGTCTATAACGGTATCGGCGACGGCCGGGACGTGCTGACGCGGCTGCACAAGCCCAACATCGTGAAAGACCTGTTCACCGGGCCGGCGCGAATGGAAGCCGTGCTGCGGCATTTCAAGGATGCCGGCCGCGGCGTGCTGGTATATCTGCGCGATGGTGCCGCCGGTGTTCCGGTCGAGCCGGTCGGCGAGCAGAAGACGGCGGAGGCCGATCGCCACAGGCAGTGGCGCGAGGTCGGTGTCGGGGCACAGATCCTGCGCGATCTCGGCGTCACCTCGATCCGGCACCTGACTTCGTCGGTGCACGACTACAAGGGATTGTCCGGTTTCGGCATCGAGATCGTGTCGAACGAGAAGCTGGAGAGCTAGCGCTGTTATTCCGGAGAATCTCGAGATTCCGGGTTCGATGCTGACGCATCGCCCCGGAATGACGGTGAGAGGATCACCAATTGCGCTTCGCAGCATAGCGCTTTAATTTATCCGCCAATTTCCGATAGACGATGCGAAAGGATGTTTCATGAGCGTGCGCCCCCAGGCCAAGGACAAGCCGGCTGCCGCCAGCTTCCAGTGGGATGATCCGTTCCTGCTCGACGACCAGCTCACCGAAGACGAGCGCCTGATCCGCGACACTGCGCGGGCCTATGCGCAGGACAAGCTGCTGCCGCGGGTCACCAAGGCCTATCTGGAAGAGAAAACCGACCGCGAGATCTTCAACGAAATGGGCGAGCTCGGCCTGATCGGCGTGACGCTGCCCGAGGAGTATGGCTGCGCCAATGCGAGCTACGTGGCCTATGGCCTCGTGGCGCGCGAGATCGAGCGCGTTGATAGCGGCTATCGCTCGATGAACTCGGTGCAGTCGTCGCTGGTGATGTATCCGATCTATGCCTATGGCGACGAAAACCAGCGCAAGAAATATCTGCCCAAGCTCGCGACCGGAGAATGGGTCGGCTGCTTCGGCCTGACCGAGCCGGATGCTGGTTCCGATCCCGGCGGCATGAAGACCCGCGCCGAGAAGGTCGCTGACGGCTACAAGCTGAACGGCGCCAAGATGTGGATCTCGAATGCGCCGATCGCCGACGTATTCGTGGTGTGGGCCAAGTCGGCTGCGCACGACAACCAGATCCGCGGCTTCATCCTCGAGAAGGGCATGAAGGGCCTGTCGGCGCCGAAGGTCGGCGGCAAGCTCTCGCTGCGCGCCTCGATCACCGGCGAGATCGTGCTCGACAATGTGGTGGTGCCGGAAAGCGCGCTGCTGCCCAACGTCTCCGGCCTCAAGGGCCCGTTCGGCTGTCTCAACCGCGCCCGCTACGGCATCTCCTGGGGCGCGCTCGGCGCCGCCGAGGACTGCATGCACCGCGCGCGGCAATACACGCTCGACCGCAAGCAGTTTGGCCGGCCGCTCGCCGCCACCCAGCTGGTGCAGAAGAAACTCGCCGACATGGAGACCGAGATCGCGCTCGGCCTGCAGGCCTCGTTGCGCGTCGGCCGCCTGATGGACGAGGGCAAGATGGCCCCCGAGATGATCTCGATCGTCAAGCGGAACAATTGCGGCAAGTCGCTCGACATCGCCCGCATGGCGCGCGACATGCACGGCGGCAACGGCATCCAGATCGAGTATCACGTGATGCGTCACGCCGCGAACCTCGAGACGGTGAACACCTATGAGGGCACGCACGACGTCCATGCGCTGATCCTCGGCCGCGCGATCACCGGCATCCAGGCGTTCTCGTAAGGGCGCTGACGCGCCGTCAAACATCACTGTCATCGTCCGCCCTTGTGCGCAATTGCGCACTTGGAGCGGACGATCCAGTATTCCAGAGGCCTCTCGTTCAATCTCGACTGCCGGTGTTTACTGGATCCCCCGCTTTTGCGGGGGATGACAGCGAGTGTAGGTGTCCCCATGGCCGACAACGACGACATCCCGTTCAACCGCGATTTTCCGCTGAAGCCCGGCGTGGTCGAACAGGTCCGCCCCGGCGTTCGCCGTGTCCTCTGCAACAATCCGAGCCCGTTCACCTTCACCGGCACGGTCAGCTACATTGTCGGCGAGGGCAAGGTCGCGATCATCGATCCCGGTCCCGACGACGAGGCGCATGCCAAGGCGCTGCTCGATGCGGTCAAGGGCGAGACCGTGACGCATATCCTGGTCACCCATACCCATCGCGACCATTCGCCGAACACGCCACGGATCAAGGCCGCGACCGGCGCGCCGGTCTATGCCGAGGGACCGCACCGCGCCTCGCGCCCGCGCTTCGAGAGCGAGAAGCACAATCCGGAATCCGGCGCCGACCGCGATTTCCGGCCCGATGTGCAGGTCAAGCATGGCGACGTCATCGAGGGGGCGGGCTTTGCGCTGGAGGCCGTCGCCACCCCCGGCCACACCGCCAATCACCTGGCGTTCGCCTGGACCGAGCGCAGCATCAATTTCGTCGGCGACCATGTGATGGGCTGGTCGACTTCGATCGTGGCGCCGCCGGACGGCTCGATGATCGACTACATGGCCTCGCTGGAGCGGCTGGAGCAGCGGCCCGAGCAGCTGTATTTCTCCGGCCACGGCCCGGAGATTCCGGAAGGCCCGCGCTACGTCCGTTTCCTGGCGCGGCATCGCCGGGCGCGCGAGGCATCGATCCTGCATCGTCTCGGCAAGGGCGAGGCCGACATCCCGACCATGGTGCGGGCGATCTATATCGGGCTCGATCCGCGCCTCGCCAATGCCGCCGGTTATTCGGTGCTGGCGCATCTGGAGGACCTCGTCGCACGCGGCATCGTGGCGACGGATGGCGATCCCGTGATCGGTGGAACGTATCGGATGGCGTAGGGCGCTATTTCTTCACCGTCTTCGCCGGCGGTGCCTTTGGCGCGACAGGAGCGGCCTTCTTCGCCGGCTTGGAATTGTCGTTCTCGGCGGCGGTGTTGAGGTCCTCGATCAGCTTCTTGACGCGGGCGGCGTTGCTGCCGAGATCGGTGTCGAAATAGCGCGATGCCGAGCGGATATCGACGCGGGAGTCCTCGTCGTCAGGCGTGACCCGGATCGAGACGTCCTCGCGGAAACCCATGATCGGCGTCCGCGCCACCGCCTCGATGCGGCCGATGCGGCGCGGCGGCTGCGGCGCGCGTGCGTCGATGACGAGCCATTTGCGGCGGTTCACCAGTCGCAGCGTCAGCTCATAGGCGCGGTCGACCGGGGTTTCGAGCTCGACGGTTTCGATATCGGGATAGGCCGCGCGCTGCTTCTCGGCCGAATAGAGGCCGGCATAGGCGGCAGGATTGGTGCCTTCCCCGGTGCGCAGCCGCGCCAGCGCCTCGAACCTCGGCGGGTCGATCGCGTCGGTGGTGACGTCGTAGATCCGCGGCAGCTTGCGGTACTGATAGATGAGGTAGGCCGGGTAGGCGAGGATCGCCGCGTCGATCAGCAGCGCGAGCAGGATCCGGCCCATGCCGCGGGTGCCGTTCTGCCAGATCGCGGCAAAGGCGGCCAGCCCAAGCAGGATCGACAGGCCGGCCAGGCCCAGCGCGCCGAAGAAGGTCGCCAGCGCCGGTTTGACCTCCAGGAACCCGAAGCGGACGATCAGGATCGAGACCACCACCGCGACGACGGAGAAGATGGCGAGGTTGCGCGACCAGGTGGCGAGACCGGACACGGGCTCCTGCTGGTAGGGAGCGGAAAACCTGCGCGCCATCGTCGAAAAATCTGCCGGTTGAGATGTCCTCAGGCGACCTCGGCCGCCGCGATCAGTCGTGTGAGACCACGGACCTGCGGCGAATTCAAGGGATTTGGGCGTCGAAACGTCCCCGGATAGACCGTCATGCCCGGTCCATCTGGTGCGAAGACGCGCTTCGCACTCTGCCACGGCGTCAACCAAGGTCATTCACGCCGGAGCAGGTTCGTAGCCCGGATGGAGCGAAGCGAAATCCGGGGGCAGGTCTTTCCCTTGAGCGCCGAACCCCGGATTGCGCTTCGCTCCATCCGGGCTACGGTTCTCGTGTTGCGTCACGCCGCGGCGGTCGGGAACGTGTAGTCCTTGAACTGGTCGCGCAGCGCTGTCTTCAGGATCTTGCCGGTCGCGGTGTGGGGGATGCCGTCGACGAAGGCGACGTCGTCGGGCATCCACCATTTGGCGATCTTGCCGTCCATGAACTTCAGGATGTCCTCGCGCGTTGCGCTCTGGCCCTGCTTGAGCTGTACGATCAGCAGCGGCCGCTCATCCCATTTGGGATGATGGACGCCGATCACGGCGGCTTCCGCGACCGCAGGATGGCCGACCGCGAGGTTCTCGAGATCGATCGAGGAGATCCATTCGCCGCCGGACTTGATCACGTCCTTGGAGCGGTCGGTGATCCGCATGTAGCCGTGCTCGTCCATCGTCGAGACGTCGCCGGTGTCGAAATAGCCGGTATCGTCGAGGATGTTGCTGTCGACCCGGAAATAGGCCTTGGCGATCGCCGGGCCCGAGACCTTGAGACGGCCGAAGGTCTTGCCGTCCCACGGCAGCTCCTTGCCGGCATCGTCGGTGATCTTCATCTCGACGCCGAACGGCGGATAGCCCTGGGTCTGCAGGACGTCGAGCCGCTCCTCGCCGGTGCGCTCGGTGAACGGCGGCTTCAGCGTCGCCAGCGTGCCGAGCGGGCTCATCTCGGTCATGCCCCAGGCGTGGCGCACCTGGCTGCCCATGTCGAGGAACGCCTTGATCATCGAGCGCGGCATCGCCGACCCGCCGCAGATCACCATCTGCAGATCCGGCAGCTTGACGTTGTTGGCGGCCATGTACTGCAGCAGCATCAGCCACACCGTCGGCACGCCGGCGGTGTGCGTGACCTTCTCGGTCGACAGCAACTCGTACACCGAGGCGCCGTCGAGCTTCGGGCCCGGCATCACGAGCTTGGTGCCCATCGACGGCGCGGAGAAGGCGATGCCCCAGCTGTTGGCATGGAACAAGGGGACCACCGGAAGCATTGTGTCCGACGCGGAGGTGCCGAGCGCGTCCTTCGAGTTGGCCATCAGCGCGTGCAACACGTTGGAGCGGTGCGAATAAAGTACACCCTTGGGATCGCCCGTCGTGCCGGAGGTGTAGCACATCGCCGCCGCGGTGTTCTCGTCGAAGGTCTTCCACTCGAACTTGCCGTCGGATGCCGCGATCCAGTCCTCATAGGCGACCGCGTTCTTCAGCGTGGTCTGCGGCATGTGCGCCCTGTCGGTCAGCACCACGTAGCGCTCGACGCTCGGCAGCTGGCCTGCGATCTTCTCCAGCACCGGAACGAAGGTGAGGTCGGTGATGACGATGCGGTCCTGGGCGTGGTTGACGATCCAGGCGATCTGTTCCGGAAACAGGCGCGGATTGACCGTATGGCAGATCGCGCCGATCCCCATGATGCCGTACCAGACCTCGAGGTGGCGCCAGGTGTTCCAGGCGATGGTGGCGACGCGGTCGCCGAGCTGGATGCCGTCGCGTTCCAGGCTCTGCGAGACCTTCAGTGCGCGGGCGTGGATTTGGGCGTAGGTGGTGCGATGAATGGGGCCTTCGACCGACCGCGTCACGACTTCCTGCGTGCCGTGATATTTGGCGGCGTGCTCAATAATCTTGTGACACAGCAAGGGCCAATCTTGCATCAAACCAAGCATACGCAAATCCCTCCTCGATCCTCACACATGATCCGCCGGCATCTTGGACGGCCGGCAGTAAAATCATGGAACTGACATGAACTTTAGCGCGGAGAAAGCAAGCCGAAAATGGCCTCTTGGCGCGTTTCGTCGCGGGGGCGCGGCAATGGTTACCGCCGCCGCCCTGCTGCTTTGCCTTGGCATGCAAGCAGACCCCGCCGAGGCCGCCCGCCGCGCGCCCAGCTTTCCGTGGGACGATCTGTTCGGTACCCGGCCGCAAAGGCCGCACAAGGCAGTCCGCCGCTCAGCGGTGCCGCTGCCGAAGCCGCGCCCGGCGCAGGCGCCGGCGGCAGCTCACGTGCCGGCGGCAGCTCACGTGCCGGCGGCAACTCACGCGCCGGCGGCAACCGAGCCCCAACCTCCCGCAGCCGAGAGACAGCCTCCGGCCGCGCCTACTGAGGCTGCGAGGCCCGCCGAGCCGGCCGCGCCCGCCGCGCCGCAGCTGTCGGCCTGCCGGCAGGCGCTGACCGAGGAGATCGCGATCGCCCCGAGCATTCCGGATATTCACGGCGCCGGGGGCTGCGGCGGCGAGGATCTGGTGCGGCTCGAGGCGATCGTGCTTGCGGACAAGCGCGAGGTCGCGGTCAAGCCCGCGGCGATCCTCCGCTGCAAGATGGCCGCTGCGGTCGTCGACTGGGTCCGCACCGATATCGCGCCGCTCGCGCAGAGCCTCGGGGGCGGGATCAGCAATCTCGACAATTTCGACTCGTTCGAATGCCGCGGCCGCAATCGGGTCGCCGGCGCGCAGCTCTCCGAGCACGGCCGCGCCAATGCGCTCGATGTGCGCGCCCTCGGTCTCGCCAACGGCAAGTCGATCTCGCTGACCGACCGCAGCGTGCCGCGGGCCTTGCGCGAGACCGTGCTGCACTCGGTCTGCGCCCGCTTCTCCACGGTGCTCGGGCCGGGCTCGGACTGGTACCACGAGGACCACATCCATCTCGACCTGATCGAGCGTCGCAACAATTACCGGATCTGCCAGTGGAACGTGGACGACCCGCTGCCGCAAGTCGCGCCGCTGTTGCCGGCCGAGCGCCCCGAAGAGGCGCCGCCGCGCGAGGTCGCCGCCAAATCCGACGCGTCGAAGACGGACGCCCCCAGAATTGACCAAGGCAAGGCTGACCACGCCAAGTCTGACGCCGGCAAGAAGCCGGACGGCACAAAATCAGATGATGCGGCTGCGCCTGACCGCAGCGCCGAGACCAAGCCGCAGCCAACAAAAAAGCGCCGGCAAAGCCGGCGCTTTTGATCGCGATTGCGATGGGATCAGTAGGTCGTGCCGCCGCCGCCCTGCAGCGCCATCTGCGGCTTGTAGGGCGAGTCGCCGTGCTTCGGCTCCAGCACCACGACGATGGTGCCGAGCTTGACCCGGTTGTAGAGGTCGATGACGTCCTCGTTGGTCATGCGGATGCAGCCCGAGGAGATCGACGCGCCAATATATTCCGGCTGGTTGGTGCCGTGGATGCGGAACAGCGTGTCCTTGCCGCCAGAATAGAGATACATCGCGCGCGAGCCCATCGGATTGTCCGGGCCCGGGGCCACGAAGGTCGGGACGCCGAGGCGCGAGATTTCGCCGGGGGTCGGGTGCCAGGCCGGCCATTCGGTCATGCTGCCGACCTTGGCGATGCCGGACCAGGCCATGGCTTCCTCGCCGACGGTGATGCCGTAGCGGATCGCCTTGCCGTCGTTCAGCACGTAATAGAGGTAATGGTTGTCGGAATCGACCACGATCGAGCCGGGGGCTTCCTTGCGGTGATACTCGACGATGGCGCGGCGGAACGGTTCAGCCACCGGCGTCTTGACGTAGGTGGTTTTGGCCAAGAGTTCCTTGTCACGCGGCTTGAAGTTCGAGGTATTGGTTGCCTCATAGGTTGTGGCCTGCATGCAGCCCGACAACATCAGGCCCGCGGCCAGAATCCCGAAGGTAACTTTGAGCGACGACATGATTACATTCCAATCGAAAATCCGCGCTCGAAAGCGCCACTATTACGCCCCAAACGCCACGATTCCATGAGGGCAGTATTGCTGAAACCCGCCATTATTCCCAGAGTCTAGATGCCTTTCCCGCATCGCGGGACGTCGTCTGTGGCTTTTTTGCCGCAACTGTTCTGGCGCCGGGTTGGTTTTTGTGCAAACAGGCAACGGTCGACGAGTCGGCGCCACGTCACTGCCACCTGGCCGCCACAAGTATGGATGCCCGGTTAATGCCCCGGTCATGAAGCGCCCCCCAGAATCGCGCTAAGTCGGCGGGTCCTGCCAGCCCCGTTTCGTGGAGTTCGTGATGCTGTCGGTGTTCGTTCCGTCCGAGTTTTCGCTCAAGAAGGCCACCGCGACCGACCTCGGTGCGCTGCCCGAGGGAGCGGTCTGGGTCGATCTGGTGAATCCGACGGTGGAGGAGGACCGAGCGGTCGAGAAGCTCGCGGGGATCGCGGTGCCGACCCGGGAAGACATGCAGGAGATCGAGATCTCCAGCCGCCTCTATATCGAGAACAGCGCCCGCTACATGACCGCGACGCTGATGTGCCAGTCCGACACCGACATGCCGCGCACCACGGCGGTCACCTTCATCCTGACCAGCCATCGCCTGGTCACGGTACGCTACGACTTGCCGAAACCTTTCGCGCTGGTTGAGAACAAGCTGGCGCGCGCCTGTGCTCCCGGCATCACCGGCGAGCAGGTGCTGATGGAACTGCTGGATGCTGTGATCGACCGTTGCGCCGATCTCCTGGAACGCTGCGGAGCCGATATCGACCAGGTGTCTCACGACATCTTCGAGCCGGAGAGCGAGCGCCACGGCCACGCCAAGCAATATTCGCAGATCCTGATCGCGATCGGCCGCAAGGGCGACCTGACCTCCAAGGTTCGCGAAAGCCTGGTCTCGATCGGCCGCCTCGTCACCTTCCTCTCCGCGGTGGTCGAGGGCGTGAAATGGTCCAAGGACATGCGCGAGCAGCTCAAGACCATGCAGCGTGACGTGGCCTCACTGACCGACCACGCCTCCTATCTCTCCAACAAGATCACCTTCGTGCTCGACGCCATGCTCGGCGTGGTCAATCTGGAACAGAACAACATCATCAAACTGTTCTCGGTGATGGCGGTGGTGCTGATGCCGCCGACGCTGATCGCCTCGATCTACGGCATGAATTTCAAGATCATGCCGGAACTCGAGTGGGCGCACGGCTATCCGTATGCACTGGTGCTGATGCTGATTGCGGCCATTGTGCCGTACTGGATCTTCAAGTGGAAGAAGTGGCTATAAACCGGTTCCACACGTCGCGTTTTGGGACGCGTTTTCTGCCTTATTTCCTCTGCTAAAATTTGAGCGTTGCGCTGAACGTTTGGGCGAAACTTGTCTGCGATAACGCCCGCCTCGAAGCCGGAGGACAGCAATGGTTGAGAAGATCATAACGCCACGGCGTAACGTCATCGACTTTGCGCGCTATCAACAGGACCGCGCAGCAGGCAAGGTACAGGCGATCTCGCCGAGACTTTGCCGTTACTGTGGCGCTGCGTTGCTGGATGGCGAGGACGAAGACGAATGCTCCAGCGCGCTGAACGACGTCGCGCTGCGGCAGCCCGAGAAGAAGTCGCGTCGGTTCTACGCAGACTAGAGGCCGAAGCCTCGGAGGCAGAAGCCTCGTTTGCGTTTGTTACGCCTGCAAGTGAAGCAATCCCAGTGACGGCCGCGGCGGCGGCCGGGATCGCCTCAAACCTCTCTCCCCCGAAATGCCGATTTGTGCTCCACGTCTTTGTGCTCCGCGTCATTGCGAGCGAAGCGAAGCAATCCATCGCGCTGCAAGCATTGACATGGATTGCTTCGTCGCTATCGTTCCTCGCAATGACGGCGCGACATAGATTGGCAGCCGCTCAGACGTGCTGACCACCGTTGATGTGGATCTCCGCACCGTTCACGTAAGAGCTGGTCTCCGTGCAGAGAACGTAAATGATCTTGGCGACCTCGTCCGGCGTGCCGAGGCGATGCATCGGGATCTGCTGGTCGACGATCTTCTCGGTGCCCGGCGACAGGATCGAGGTGTCGATTTCGCCCGGCGCGATCGAATTGACGCGGACGCCGACGCGGCCGAAGTCCGATGCCATTTCCCGCGTCAATGATGCCAGCGCGGCTTTCGACGTCGCGTAGGCAACGCCGGCGAACGGATGCACGCGCGAGCCCGCGATCGAGGTGACATTCACCACCGCGCCCTTGGCGTGCTTGAGTTCATCAATCAGCCCACGGGCCAGCATGATCGGCGCGAAGAAGTTGACGCGGAACACGTGCAGCCATGTTTCGATATCGGTGTCCATGGTCCCGAGCCGCGCGCCGCCTGACCCCTTTGGGGAAATCGCGGCATTGTTGACCAGCGCGTGCAACTCGTCGTTCACCAACCGCTTGCGGATTTCGCTGATCGCGCGAACCGTGTCGTCATGATCGCCAAAATCGACCTCGATGTGGTCTTCCGGTCCGGCGCCCCAGGGGCAGACTTCCGGAAATGCATGCCGCGAGCAGGTGATGACGCGCCAGCCGGCGGAAGCAAACCGGATCGCGGTGGCGTGGCCGATGCCGCGGCTGGCACCGGTGAGAAGCAGGGTACGGCGCGGCGCATTGGAAGGTGGGGACATGATGTCTTTCAGGTTGGCGTCGTTCAGGCTGTCGTCATCACGGATAGAGCCGCACCTTCGACCAGGCGCTGCCGGCGCCGTCGCGGCGGAATTCGATGCGGTCGTGCAGGCGGTACGGGCGGTCGTGCCAGAACTCGAAGCGTTGCGGCGTGATCCGCCAGCCGCTCCAGCCCGGCGGCCGCGGCACCTCGCCGATGACGTATTTCGCACCGGTCTTGGCGATCGCCTGCTCGAAGGCGAAGCGGCTCTCCAGCGGCTGCGATTGCTTGCTGGCCCAGGCGCCGATCTGCGCCTGCTTCGGCCTCGTGGCGAAATAGGCGTCGGCCTCGGCATCGGTCACCGGTGTGACCGGTCCGCGGATCCGCACCTGGCGGCGCAGCGATTTCCAGTGAAAGAGTAAAGCGGCCTTAGGATTTGCGGCCAGTTCGCGGCCCTTGGCGCTCGCAATGTGGCTGTAGAACACGAAGCCGTCGGCATCGAAGCCCTTCATCAGCACCATCCGCACGTCGGGCAGGCCGTCGGGATCGACGGTCGCAAGCGCCATCGCGTTCGGATCGTTCGGCTCGGACTTGACCGCCTCCGCAAACCATTCGGCGAACAGGGCGAACGGCTCCTCCGCCGCGGTGAAATCACCCGATGTTAACGGTGTCGGGTGTTTGATGGAGGTCGTGTCGGTCATGTCAGGAGTCCCGATTTGCATCCGCCCGCGTCTGAAAGCGCGTTACTAGCCCTATATAGGGCATGGGGGCGCGTTGGCCTATCGGCGATCCACCCCGCAAGCGCGGTGGTGACATTGATCCTGATCGGCGTCGGCGCAAGCGGCTGCAGCCTGTCGCGCAGCGACGCCTTCGCCAAGATCGACGACAAGGATGTGACGGGCTCGATCCGCCCGACCCAAGTCAATGCGGTGATGCCGACCGACAGCGATCTCGCCTTCGCCCGCAATGCCGCCTCCGACGTGCTGACCAAGGGCGACAAGGACTCCAGCCAGCCCTGGGAAAATCCTGAAACCGGCGCGCGCGGCTCGGTGACGCCGCTGGCCCAGGCCTATTCGGGCGAGGACGGCAAGACGTGCCGGGATTTCCTTGCCAGCTACGTCAATGGAGCCACCGAGAGCTGGCTGCAGGGCGCCGCGTGCAAGGCTGGACAAGGGCGGTGGGAAATCCATAGCCTGAAGCCCTGGAGAAAATCCTGAGAATTCCGGCGAAGCCGGACTAGTTGCAAAAATGCCACTGAGCCCCCACATGAAGGCAAAGTGGGCCCGGACGGGTTCCCGGCCAGGACTGATTTTTCCCGTAAAGGAGACGTGACGGATGCGCGACCCCTATGAGGTCTTGGGGGTGCAGCGGAGCGCCAGCGCTGCGACGATCAAGAGCGCCTATCGCAAGCTCGCCAAGAAGCATCACCCCGACAACAACAAGAATGATCCGAAGGCGGCGGCCCGCTTTGCGGAGATCAACACGGCCAACGAGATCGTCGGCGACGAGGACAAGCGCAAGCAGTTCGATCGCGGCGAGATCGATGCCGAAGGCAAGCCGCGCTTCCAGGGCTTCCCTGGCGGCGGCGCCGGCGGCCGTGCTGGTCCGGGCGGCTTCGAGTACAGTTTCCGCTCTGGGCCCGGCGGCGGCACGGGCGGCGGCAGCTTCGAGGACATCCTCAACAGCATGTTCGGCAATGCCGCTCGCGGCGGCGGCGGCGGCCGCGGCGGCCGCGCGGGCCGGGCCAGTCCGTTCGAGTTTGACGGCGGCGGGGTCGGCGTCGACCTCGATCTTTCGGTCGCCATGACGGTGTCGCTGGAGGAATCGGTCAGGGGCGGCGACAAGCGCGTCCGCCTGCCGACCGGCCGCGAACTCAACGTCAAGATTCCGCCCGGGGTCGCTGCGGGTCAGCAGATCCGGCTGAAGGGGCAGGGCGAGACCGCGCAAGGCCATCCGCCCGGCGATCTCCTGATCACGATCTCGATCGCCCCGCACCCGTTCTTCAAGGTCGACGGCAACGATCTCCGGATCGACCTGCCCATCACCCTCTACGAGGCGGTGCTGGGCGGCAAGGTCCGCGTGCCGACGCTCGGCAGCGCGGTCGAACTGTCGATCCCCAAAAACACCTCGAGCGGCCGTACTTTCCGCGTCAAGGGCAAGGGGCTATCGAAGGCAGGCGTTGTCGGCGATCTCTACGTCACGACCCGCATCATCCTTCCCGACGGGAACGATGCCGAGCTTGAGGCATTGATGCAGGCTTGGCGGGATCAAAAACCCTACAATCCGCGTAGCGATCTCGGCTGACCGCCGACCGCGCGCCAGATGCGAAACTGCACTACCCCGGACTCTATCGGGGTAGACGCGGGCATTGCGAGCGCGTCAAAAAGATAACCGGCCGCCGGAAGTCCCATCTGCGGTGTGCAGATTGGACGGCGGAAAGGAGTGCGGCCTCGAGAGGGGGACCAGCGCGGTACACAAAACCCCAATCGAGGCCGCGTGCGCCGATCGGCGGATCGGGCGCGGATCATCTTCGCGTGAGCATCCGGTGCGATAATGAGACGCGTCGATGACGCGAATCGAAGTTTTCGATGTCGGAATTGGGACGCTGAGTGAGGCTGGATTCACTTACTGGAAATGAAGCAATTTCGACGACCTGGTCTTCCGTAGAATTACGGAAGATCACCCGCCGCTCTTCTCCATCTGATCGTAGACGGCCTGCGCGACCTGGGTCAGGCGCGTGCGATCGGTGCCGCCGCTGACGACATAGGCAACGCCCCGATCGGCCCAGAACAGCGCGCCGTCGCTGCCCTGCGCGGCGTAGCGCATCTGGGTCGCCTCGGTCTTCGCCTTGGCGGTGTAGACCGTGAAGCGCTCGCCGGACGTGCTCTCATACATCAGGAACGACGCCGGGCCGCTCGGTCCGGGCAGCAGGCGGCCGCCGACCAGCTTCAGCCCGGTCAGCTCCGGCGCGCGGACGTCCCAGCCGCAGCGCTTGGTCAGCCATTGCTGCAGGTGGTCGCGCTCGCTGCCGGGCACCTCGACGGGATGGCGGACCTCGACCACGTAGAGCCGATGCGCATCGAGTGCATCGACCGTAAAGCTCTGGAACGTCGACGGCGTGGCCGAGGCGCCGCGCGCGATCCAGCCGGCGCCGCCGCCGGCGACGAAGGCCATGAGCGTCGCCGCCACCGCGCCATAGATCCAGCGGCGCGGCTGGCGCACCAGCCGCTCGAGCTCGAGCCGTTTCGGCACCGCCTCGTCCAGCACGGTGTCGTAGCGTGCATGCAATGTCTCGGCCATCGCACGCCATGACTGCACCCGCGCCGCGTCGTCAGGATGCGTGCCAAGCCACGCCTCGACATCGCCGCGGCGTTCGGCCGGCAGCTCGTTGTCGACGTAAGCGTGCAACTCGTCTTCGGTGACGGGAATGTTCGGGTCGGTCATATCAGTCGTCTCTGCCAAATCTTGTTCGAAAATCGTTCATGCATCACGCCGGCCGTCGCGCACATTATCATTTCACCCGCCTCAGCGCCGGGCGCTGGCCCTCGATCGAAGCCCGGACATGGGCGCGGGCACGAGCAAGGCGGGACATCACCGTGCCGATCGGCACGCCCTGGATGTCGGCGACTTCCCGGTAGCTCATGCCCTCCAGCATGACGAGCAGCAGCACCGAGCGTTGCTCCTCGACCAGCGTCGACAGCGCGCGATCGATGTCGCGTCCCTCGGCCTCGGTGCCGCTGGCGTCGGCATTGTTGTCGAGCAGCGGCACGAACGCCGGCCGCCGCGCCAGCGAACGCCGGCGGTTCTTGTTCAGATTGGTCAGGATCGTGTAGAGCCAGCTCCTGACGTCGCCGCCGAGAAACAGCCGCTCCGAGCGCAGCGCCCGCACCAGCGTGTCCTGCACCAGATCGTCGGCGATATCTGTGTCACGCGCCAGCGCGCGCGCATAGCGGCGCAGCGCGGGAATCATGGCTTCGACACTTTGACGAAACGCGGTCATGCATCCCAGTCTTCGATGGTCGCGGCGATAGCCGCCTTGTCCAACATAACACCCTGGCGGCGTGGCTATTCCGTCTGCGCCGATCTGCGCGCATACCGCCCAAGCTGCGGCCGATTTGGGCTTGTCGCCAGCCGAAGTGCTGGTGTACCTCCGAGCCGAAAAAATTCGAAGCGTGGAAGCCTTGAGGCGGCCGACATCTCGCTCAGCAGGGACCAGCCGTTACGGGAATGCCGGTACCGACGATCTATTACATCCGCCACGGCGAGACCTCGTGGAACGCCGAAGGGCGGCTCCAGGGGGTGCAGGACATCGCCCTCAATGAGCGCGGCCGCGCCCAGGCAGCGCATGCCGGGCGCATCCTCGCCGATCTCATGGCGCGCGACGGCCGTGACAAGACGACGGTGCCGTTTGTCGCGAGCCCGCTGATCCGGGCGCGCGCCACCATGGAGCTGGTGCGCGCCGAGCTCGGCCTGCCGCCCGGCGATTACGCCCTCGACGCGCGGCTGCGCGAGATCGGCTACGGGACGTGGGAGGGCTCGACCTTGGTACAGGCGCAGGCTGCGGACCCCGTGCTGTATGCCCGCCGCCTGGCCGAGAAGTGGACGGTGTCGCCATCCGGCGGCGAGAGCTATGTTGACGTCCAGGTGCGGATGACCGACTGGTATCGCTCGGTGACGGCAGACACGGTTGCGGTTGCCCATGGCGGCACGGCGCGGGCGCTGATGGTGGCGCTCGGCTTCGAGACGCCGGCCTCGGCCGCCGAGCTCACTATCGAGCAGGGGGCGGTCTATGTGTTCGGCGCCGCGGGGTTGCAGAAGTATAGTTAAGGGCGCCCGGCCACCCGCGTCTTTGGAGCCATGAAACTCGTTTGACGCTGCCGACCCTGCGCGTTACGACACGCCATGTCCTTCAATACTTTCGGCCATATGTTCCGCGTCACGACCTTCGGCGAGAGCCATGGGGTCGCGATCGGCTGCGTCGTCGACGGCTGCCCGCCGCTGATCCCCCTGACCGTGGAGGAGATCCAGCACGACCTCGACCGCCGCCGCCCCGGCCAGTCGCGCTTCACCACCCAGCGCCAGGAGCCGGATGCGGTGAAGATCCTGTCCGGCGTGATGGCGCATCCGGAGAGCGGGGTGCAGGTGACGACCGGTACGCCGATCGCGCTGCTGATCGAGAACACCGATCAGCGTTCGAAGGATTATTCCGAGATCAAGGACAAGTTCCGGCCCGGCCACGCCGACTTCACCTATGAAGCGAAATACGGTCTGCGCGACTATCGCGGCGGCGGACGCTCCTCCGCGCGCGAGACCGCGACCCGCGTCGCGGCCGGCGCGATCGCGCGCAAGGTCCTGCCCGAGGTGAAGGTGCGCGGCGCGCTGGTGCAGATGGGGCCGCACAAGATCGACCGCGAGAAGTGGGACTGGGACGAGATCGCCAACAACCCGTTCTTCTGTCCCGACAAAGACAAGGCGGCGTTCTTCGAAAGTTATCTCGACGGCATCAGGAAGAGCGGCTCCTCGATCGGCGCCGTCATCGAGGTCGTCGCCGAAGGCGTGCCGGCCGGGCTCGGCGCGCCGATCTACGCCAAACTCGACAGCGACCTGGCGGCGGCGATGATGAGCATCAACGCGGTCAAGGGCGTCGAGATCGGCGCCGGCTTCGGCGCCGCCGAATTGTCGGGCGAGGAGAACGCCGACGAGATGCGGACCGGCAACAACGGAACGCGTTTCCTGTCCAACCATGCCGGCGGCGTCCTCGGCGGCATCGCGACCGGCCAGCCGGTGGTGGTGCGCTTTGCGGTCAAGCCGACCTCCTCGATCCTGACCACGCGCCGGACCGTGGACCGCAAGGGTGCCGATACCGACATCCTGACTAAAGGCCGCCACGACCCCTGCGTCGGCATCCGGGCGGTGCCGGTCGGCGAGGCCATGATGGCCTGCGTGCTGGCCGATCATTTTCTGCGCGACCGCGGGCAGACCGGGCGCTGACCCCCTATATAGTGGCGGTCGCCAGACCGCCCTGGGGGAATGCCATGAACGCGTCGGAGCTTCGGGACATCATCGAGTGGATGATCGGCGGCGCGCGGTCGGCGCCGACCCCGCCGCAGATGATGGCGGAATGCTGCGAACGGCTGGTGCGGGCCGGATTGCCGCTGTGGCGCATCGGCGTCTTCGTGCGCACGCTGCATCCGGAGATCTATGGCCGCCATTTCTTCTGGAAACCCGGCGCCGAGGTCGAAACCGGCACCGTCGATCACAACATCCTGGACTCCCCGGAATTTGCCGTCAGCCCGCTGTCGACCGTGTTCAGGCAGGGCATTGAGGTCCGCGCGCGGCTCGACGATCCCGCAAGCGCCCGGTTTCCGATCGTCGTGGACCTGCAGGCCGAAGGCGTCACCGACTACATCGCCGTGCCGCTGGTCTATACCGACGGCTTCGTCAATGCCTCGAGCTGGACCACCAGGCAGCCGGGCGGATTCACCGACGAGCAGCTCGATGCGATCCGGTCGATCGCTGTGCCGTTGGCGCGCTATATCGAGATCATCACCCTGCGCCGCACCGCCTCGCTCTTGCTCGACACCTATGTCGGCAACCGGGCCGGCGAGCGCATCATGGGCGGCCAGATCCGGCGCGGCCATGCCGATACGATGGATGCCGCGATCTGGCTGTCGGACCTGCGCGGCTTCACCGCGTTGTCGGACCGCCTGCCGGCCGAGACGGTGGTGGAGATCCTCAACCTCTATTTCGATTGCCAGGTCACCGCGATCCGCGACCATGGCGGCGAGGTGCTCAAATTCATGGGCGACGGCCTGCTCGCGGTGTTCCCGGTCGACGAATATCTCGGCGACGAGGTGCAGGTCTGCTCACGCGTGCTGGAGGCCGCGCGCGCGTCCCGCGCCGGCGTCGAGGCGCTGCAATTCGCCAATGGCGATAGCGTCGAACGCTTCCGTTTCGGCCTCGCGCTGCATCTCGGGCGCGTGCTCTACGGCAATATCGGCGGCGGCAACCGGCTCGACTTCACCTGCATCGGTCCCGCGGTCAATCTCGCCGCGCGGCTGGAGAAGATCGCCGGCCGTCTCGGCCGCACGGTGGTAGCCTCGGAGCGCTTCGCCGGCATCAGCGACGGCGGCTGGAGCGATCTCGGCGAGTTTCCGATCGCGGGATTTGCCAAGGCCGAACGGGTCTACGGTCTGTTCGACGAGGCGCCGGTCGCTGCTGCGAGCTAGCGGCGGCGTGACGTGACTGACACGGGCGCGCAGCACCGCAGAGGGATCGCGCTGGTCGTTGCGGCCGCGGCGGCCTGGAGCACCGCGCCGTTCTTTACCCGGCTGCCGCACTTCGATTCCTGGACCATCCTGTTCTGGCGCGGGCTGTTCGGCGGCAGCGCGATCGCGCTGTTCCTGGTCGCCATGCAGGGCCGGCGCGGCGCACGCGATCTTGTCGTGATGCCCTTGAGCGGATGGCTGGTCGCCGGCCTCTCGACCTTCGGCATGGTGACGTTCATTCCGGCGCTGCAGCTGACCAGCGTCGCCAATGTCGCCATCATCATCGCGATGCAGCCGTTTGCGGCGGCTGCGATCGCCTGGCTCTGGCTGCGCGAGCCGGCGCGCCCCGGCACGCTGCTGGCGAGCCTCGTCGCGCTCGCGGGCGTCGCCATCACGGTCAGCGGCGCCGCTGGCATCACGGATTACCGCGGTATCGGCCTCGCCTGCGTGATGGCGCTGGCGATTGCGCTGATGACGGTGGTGATCCGCCGGCATAAGGGTACGCCGATGATCGCCGCCGCGGCGCTCTCGAATTTCCTCGGCAGCGTGGTGAGCCTGCCGCTCGGGCAGGGCATCGGCGCGGTCACTGGCGCCGATCTCGGCGTGCTCGCGATGTTCGGGGCATGCCAAGTTGGTCTCGGTCTCACCTTGTTTACGATCGGCTCCAGATTGCTGCCGTCCGGGCAGGCATCGCTGATCGCCACGCTCGAAACGCCGCTGATGCCGTTCTGGGTGTGGCTGGCGTTCGCCGAGGTGCCGTCGCCGCGCGCCCTGATCGGCGGCGCGCTGGTGATGGGCGCGGTCGTGGCCGACATTGTGGCCAGCCAGCGGGCGCAGCTGACACGGCCCACGGACCGCTGACGGCACGCCGGCTAGCCGCCGCGGGCGTAAGACTGCTTCAGGCCGAAGGTCAGGATCGACAATGTGATCCACAGCCGCAGCATCGCGAAGCCGAAGATGAAGACGACGTAGACCAGGTTCTTGAGCGGCTGGCCCACCATCGAGATTTGCCAGAAGTGCCAGATCGCGGTGCGCACAAGCGCCTGCCCGTAGCCCAGCGCAACGTTGATCGCGCCCAGCACGAGCACCGCCGCGCCAAGCCAGAGCGCGTGCCGGCCAAGGTCCTTGACGGCGGCAAACAGCGCGACGCGACCGCCATTGCCTTCCGCATTGACGATGATCAGCAGCACCAGCGCCGCGATCGCCGCACTCCAGAACCGGCCGAGATGGGTGACCTGATCGAAGGCCATGCCGTCGAGGCCCGACAAGAGATACGGTGCAAACGACGAGAAGCCGATCGCGGCGGTGCCGAGTGCCGCCACGATCATCACGAGCACGATCCGCCACAGGATCGACAGCGACAGTCTGATCTGCTCGGCCAGCGTCAATTCGCCGAGCGACGATCGGCCGCCGGAAGCCTGGATCGAGTCCCGTGCCGTCGCGAAGAAGGCGAGCAGCACGCAAGCGTTGGCCAGCGCCAGCGCGGGCACAATCAGGCCGAGATTGCCGTAGCCGACGATCCGCAGCGCCGCCGCCATGATGAGCCAGGGCAGGGCGGGCAACGGGCGAAACGGCCCGAACGAGGTCTCCGGGCGAGTCTTCCGCAGGGAAAGTTGTTGGCGCAGCGCGACGGACATGCCGCGTTGGTACCATGCGATCCCTAAAGCACCGGTCGCCGCGATCGCTAAAATACGTGGCAAGGCCCGCGGCAATCTGGCGCCGGCGCGCTATTCCTCGGGTTCGGTGGTGAACAGCAGCGGATAGCCCTTGGCGCGGCCGGCGTCGGTGGCGCGCGTCGCCTTGGTCTCGGCGATGTCCCTGGTGAACACAGCGACGACGCAGACGCCGCGCTGATGCGCGGTCAGCATCACCTTGTAGGCCTGGTCGTCGGTCATGCGGAATTCACCCTTCAGCACGGTGACGACGAATTCGCGCGGCGTGTAGTCGTCGTTGACCAGGATCACCTTGTGCAGGCGTGGCCGCTCGACCTTGGTCTTCGTCCTGGTTTTCGGCGTGACGACGGTATCTGGCATCGCACTCCCTCGCGATTGCCCCGTAAGAATACCGTCTTCGGACGCGGCTTGGAACCGTTCGATTTGCACGGCGTCATTGCGGCAACGGCACGGCGCGTGTCGCCGCATTCGAGACAGGCGAAGTCTGACTTGAGTGTGGACGTCTAACCTGAATGTGAAGGACAGCTGATATCTGCGCTTTTCGCCGCCTGAATTGCGTGTCACGATGACACTCATACGACGGGAGGGCCGCAATGCGCTGGTATGTCTCGATCGGAGCGGTGCTTGTCGCGGGCATGCTGGCCAGCGGCGATGTGGCCGGTGTTGCCGCGCCCGGCCCGGGAACCCAGCCTGGCCATCGCCTGGCTGAAAAGGAATCCACACCGAGCGTCGACATCGAGTTGATCATCGCGGTCGACGTCTCCTATTCGATGGACATGGACGAGCTTGCGATCCAGCGCGAGGGCTATGCGCAGGCCATCGTCTCCAAGGATTTCCTGCAGGCGCTGAAGGCCGGTCCGAACGGCAAGATCTCGATCACCTATTTCGAATGGGCCGCCTCCAACGATCAGAAGATCATCATCCCCTGGCGGGTGATCGACGGCCCTGAATCCGCCGATGCGGTCGCCGCCGAGATCATGAAGACGCCGGTGCGCCGCGCCTCGCGCACCTCGATCTCCGGCGCGATCTATTTTGCGATCCCGATGTTCGACGAGAATCCGCATCGCGGCCTGCGTCGCGTGATCGATATTTCCGGCGACGGGCCCAACAACAACGGCACGCCGATCACGCCCGCGCGCGATGCGGCGCTCGACAAGGGCATCGTCATCAACGGCCTGCCGATCATGGTGAAGGAGCCGTCCTACTCGACGATGGATATCGAAAATCTCGACTATTACTACGAGGACTGCGTGATCGGCGGACCGGGCTCCTTCGTGGTGACGATCAAGGATCGTGAGAAGTTCAAGGAGGCGATCCGCACCAAACTGCTGCTCGAAGTCGCCGGCCGCACCCCCGAGCGCCCGATCATGCGGACCGCCGAGAAGGAGCCGCGGGTCAATTGCCTGATCGGCGAGAAGATCTGGCAGGACCGCTGGGGGCGGTAGCCGATCATGTGGATCTCGTAGGATGGGTAGAGCGCAGCGAAACCCATCAACTCATATCCGCGGCGCGAATGATGGGTTTCGCTGCGCTCTACCCATCCTACGGTTCTAACTCGTCCTACAAATCTTCTGGAGCTCACTCTCCAGCATGCGCAACGTCTGCAACGCGGCGGCGTGCTCGGCCGCGCCGATCTGCCGCCAGACCTCCGTGGCGCGGCCAGCGAGACCGCGAACCGTCACCGGAAAATTCGCGGCCTGCGTCAGAGCGCCCTTTTCGTTGATCAGATACGCCCCGTTCAGCGCAAACAGCACCTGCGCGATGCAGGCCAGCGCGCGATAGGCGCAGCCGGCGATATGCGTGCTGTCGCCGCGCGGCACGGCGAGCTCGGCATTCTCGATGCTGAACAGCACTTCCCATTGAAAGCGCCGCACCAACGCATCGCGGAGGGCCGGCGGGTAGGGCGCGGTCCTCGCCTTCAGCGCCGCGACGAGGCCGCCGGGATCGTGCAGCTGATGGCACAGCGCGACCTCGCCCATCCAGATCGCCGAGCAGAAGCCGTGCGGATGGCCCGGCTGGTAGTGCATGCTGATCTCGCCGTTCCGGCAAGCATCGATGACAGCGGAGACCTGATCGATGCTGCGGTAGAGCAGGTCGACCTTGCGGCCGCCGATCGTGAGCCAGGCACCGCCGACGATCCACGGTCCCCATTCGCCGACCGGCGTGACCTGCGCAGCAGCGGGGTCGTCGACCAGACCCGTTACAGCTTCGCGCAGCCGATCGATATCCGGCGCGGCGCCATCCCGATAGTAGAGCCCGATATCGGTGTCGGAGGCGTCATGCGCCGTGCCGCGCGCCCGCGAGCCGCCGAGCACGATGGCGGCGACGCCCGGTACGGCGGCGAGAACGGGAATGATGCGCGCGAGCAGCGGATCGTCGGACATGGGCGCGGACTATAGCGTGACTGCCCGCGCTCAGCGATAGTCGCAGCGTCCTGTCAGCGTGCGAAGCGCGCCACCAGCTCGACATGCGCCGTGTGGCGGAACTGATCGACCGGCGTGACGGCTGCGATCTTGTAGCCGCCGTCGATCAGGATTTTCGCGTCGCGCGCAAACGTTGCGGCGTTGCAGGACACCGCGACGATCACCGGCACCTTGCTCGCCGCCAGCTGGGTGACTTGCGCCTGTGCGCCTTGCCGCGGCGGATCGAACACGACGGCGTCATAGTCGCGCAATTCCTGCGGCATCAGGGGGCGGCGGAACAGGTCGCGTGCGTCGGCCTTGAGCGGCTTCAGCCCTGGGGTCGATTGCGCGGCCTTCTGCAGCGCCGTGATGGCGCCGGCATCGCTGTCGAAGGCCGCGATCCGCGCCTTCTCCGCGAGGCGCAGCGCGAACGGACCGACGCCGCAAAACAGGTCGGCGATATGCTTGGCGCGTCCGCAATGCTCGCGAACCAGCGCGGCCAACGTCTCCTCGCCCTTGACGGTCGCTTGCAGGAACGAGCCGGGCGGCAGCACGACCTTCGCCTTTCCGATCGCAATCTCGGGGGAGCCGCGCTGCAGCACCAGCTCGCCGTGGCGTGTCAGCCGCGCCAGCCGGTGCTTCTGCGCGACGCGCGACAAAGTGGTGATCAGGCTGGTCGGCAGCGCGCCCGAGCCGCGCACGTCGATGTCGAGGCCGTTGACGGTCGCGGTCACCTGGATGTCGAGCGGCTTGCCGATCGCGACCAGCGGCTCGGCTGTGGCCCAGGCCGCCTCGAGCGCACCGTCGAGCGCAGGATCGAGGATCGGGCAGCGATCGACCGGGATGATGTCGTGCGAACCTGCCGCGGCGTAGCCGACCCTGAGGACCTCATGGGGGCCCATGCGCCCGTGCAGCGTGATGCGGCGACGGCCCGCGCCGTGGGCGTCGAGCAGTGGCGCGACGTCGGCTGCAATCTTCGCCTGCGCCAGCGTCTCGACCACGATGTTGCGCTTCCAAGCGTGGTAGGGCGCGTCGTTCCAGTGCTGGATCGCGCAGCCGCCGCAGACTCCGAAATGCGGACAGAACGGCGCGATGCGCTCGGGGCTTTCCTGCGCGACCCGCAGCAGCAGCCGCCGGTCGGGATGGTTGCCCGGGACGTCGTCGACCTCGACCGTTTCGCCGGCCAGCGCATAAGGCACGAAGATCGATTGCGATCCCTCGATCGCGACGCCGTCGCCGCGGTGGCCGACATGGTCGATGGTGAGAAGCTCAGCCACGGCGCGCGCCGAGGAAGAATTCGATATTGCCGTCGCCGCCCGGGATCGAGGACGGGAACACCTGAATGTCGGTGCAGCCCAGTGAGGCGGCAAAGGCGGCGATATCGTCGCAGATCTCCTGATGCACCATCGCGTTGCGGATCACGCCGCGCTTGGAGTGTTTGCGCGCCGCCTCGAATTGCGGCTTGATCAGCGCCAAAAGATGCATCGGGGCGGCCGCCAGCGACAGCGCCACCGGCAGCACCAGCTTCAGCGAGATGAAGCTGACGTCGATCACCACGATGTCGGGCCGCGCCGGCAGGCGCTTGCCCTCGAAACTCCTGATGTCGGTCGCCTCCATGGAGACGATCCTCGGATGCCCCTGCAGCGAGGGATGCAGCTGGCCGTGGCCGACATCGATGGCGAACACGAGGCTTGCGCCGTTGGCGAGCAGCACTTCGGTGAAGCCGCCGGTCGAGGCGCCGACATCGAGGCAGACATGGCCCTCGACGTCGATCGGATAGTGCTCGAGCGCGCCGGCGAGCTTGACGCCGCCGCGCGAGACATAGGGATGCGCCGGCTCGGCCGAGAGCGCCGCGCCCGGTGCGACGATCTCTGACGCCTTCGCGATCTGCTTGCCGTCGGCGGTGACGAGCCCGGCGTCGATCGCCGCGCGCGCCCGCGCCCGGCTTTCGAACAGGCCGCGCTCCACCAGCAGCACGTCGATGCGCTTGCCGGCGGATGCGTTGTTGTCGTTGTCGACCGCCCTGGTCACTTCGCCGCCTGCCGGCGCTGCGCGGCAGCGAGCCGCACGCAGGCCTCGAAGGAGGTGAGGTCGTGCCAGAGGTCGGCCGACGGCTCGCGCGGGGTCACCAGCGGGCTGCCGTGCAGGTCGAGCGCGTGCATCATCATCAGATTGTCCGGTAATCCAAACTCTTCCACCGTCAGCCCTTCCGCATCGATCAGGCGTCCGTCGGATGCCGGCACGACCTGGCTCAGCCGCGCCACGCGATTGGCGTAGGACGTGGGATCGTTGGAATAGGCGAGGCACAGTTTGCCGCGTCCCGCCATGTAGCCGAGTTCGTAAACCGTGCCTGCGTCGGCACTGGGGCCGCGGAACGGCGTCAAATTGGCGATGACGGCGTCGGCAGACTCCATCATCGCCTCGTTGCTCTTGAAGATGGCGAGTGAGGCGCCGGCGGCGGTGGGATCGATGCTGTTGTCGAGCGGATACAGCCCGGTCAGCCCGTGATAGGCGCAAACCTCCGCCTTGCGGCGGCCGATCTCCACGGCATCCGGCAGGAACACGTCAGGACCTGCCAGATAGATCTTCATGGACGTGCCGGGGCTAGTGCGTTTTCGAGCGAGAGCCCGGAGCTTCGGTTCTGATTCAATCAGAACCGAAAATGGTCCAGTGAGCGCCGCCCGTAGCGATTAGGCGAGCTTGACGGTCTCGGTCTTGTAGTCCTTGCCGAGGGTCTCGAACACCTTGGCAACGATGCTCTTGGCGTCGAGACCGGCGCGGGCATACATCGCCGCCGGCGTGTCGTGGTCGAGGAACACGTCGGGCAGGATCATCGAGCGGAACTTGAGCACGCCGCTGTCGAGCATGGCGTTGTCCGACAGGAACTGCATGACATGCGAGCCGAAGCCGCCGATCGAGCCTTCCTCGATCGTGATCAGGATCTCGTGGTCGCGCGCGAGCTTCATGATCATCTCTTCGTCGAGCGGCTTCATGAAGCGCGCGTCGGCGATCGTGGCGGAGAGGCCGTGGGCGGCGAGCTCGTCGGCCGCCTTTTCGCACTCGGCGAGACGGGTGCCGAACGACAGCAGCGCGACCTTCTTGCCCTCGCGGATGATGCGGCCCTTGCCGACTTCCAGGGCAACGCCGACTTCCGGCATCTCGATGCCGCGGCCTTCGCCGCGCGGATAGCGCAGCGCGCTCGGACGATCGTTGATCGCAACCTGCGTCGCCACCATGTGGACCAGTTCCGCCTCGTCGGCGGCGGCCATGATCACCATGTTCGGCAGACAGCCGAGATAAGCGCTGTCGAACGAACCCGCATGGGTCGCGCCGTCGGCGCCCACCAGGCCGGCGCGGTCGATCGCGAAGCGGACCGGAAGGCTCTGGATCGCGACGTCATGGACCACCTGGTCATAGCCGCGCTGCAGGAAGGTCGAATAGATCGCGCAGAACGGCTTGTAGCCCTCGGTGGCGAGGCCGGCGGCGAAGGTCACAGCGTGCTGTTCGGCAATGCCGACGTCGAAGGTGCGATCCGGGAACGCCTTGTTGAAGATGTCGACGCCGGTGCCCGACGGCATTGCCGCAGTGATGGCGACGATCTTGTCGTCCTTCTCGGCTTCCTTGACGAGGCTCTGGCCGAACACGTTCTGGTAGGCCGGCGCATTCGGCTTGGCCTTGGCCTGGGTGCCGGTCGCGACGTCGAACTTGACCACGGCGTGGTACTTGTCGGCGGAGGCTTCGGCCGGGCCGTAGCCCTTGCCCTTCTGGGTCACGACGTGAACCAGGATCGGGCCGGTCTCCATGTCGCGGACGTTCTTCAGCACCGGCAGCAGATGGTCGAGATTGTGACCGTCGATCGGGCCGACATAGTAGAAGCCGAGTTCCTCGAACAGCGTGCCGCCGTCCATCATGAAGCCGCGGGAATATTCCTCAACGCGGTTGGCGCGGTTGGCGAGGATCTTCGGCAGACGCTTGTTGATCTGCTTGGCGGCCTCGCGCAGCGAGCGGTAGGTCTTGCCGGAGTAGAGGCGCGACAGATAGGCGCTCATCGCGCCGACCGGCGGGGCGATCGACATGTCGTTGTCGTTGAGGATCACGATCAGGCGCGAGTTCATCGCGCCGGCGTTGTTCATCGCCTCATAGGCCATACCCGCCGACATCGCACCGTCACCGATCACGGCGATAACGTTGTTCTTGCCGCCGGAGAGATCGCGCGCCACGGCCATGCCGAGGCCGGCCGAAATCGAGGTCGAGGAGTGCGCGGCGCCGAACGGATCGTAGTCGCTCTCGGTGCGCTTGGTGAAGCCGGAGAGGCCGCCGCCGGTGCGCAGCGTGCGGATGCGGTCGCGGCGTCCGGTCAGGATCTTGTGCGGATAGGCCTGGTGGCCGACGTCCCAGATCAGGCGGTCGCGCGGGGTGTCGAAGATGTAGTGGATGGCGGTGGTCAGTTCGACCACGCCGAGGCCGGCGCCGAAATGGCCGCCGGTCACCGACACCGCGTCGATGGTTTCCTGGCGAAGCTCGTCGGCAACCTGCCGCACCTGCTCGACCTTCAGCTTGCGCAGGTCATCCGGCGTGTGAATAGTGTCAAGAAGCGGCGTCTTACTAAATGTGGTCACAGCGAATTTCCAATTTTTGCCTGTCGGAACGAACCGCCCGACGCGAGATGGGATGGCGCGCACACCGCGCAGCGAATCCAGACACTGGGTGCCGCCCCGGCAGGCCGGTGCCTGGTTGTAAGCCTAGATTCACTCCGGATTGGACCACGTGATATGCATCACCTTGGTCGCTCTTCACCCGTCCCGGTTCAGTTTTGTCGAACCATTTGAGATGCTTGCCGCCCGAAAAATTCGGGCCGCCTGCCACCTTCAAATGCCCATAGAACTGGAAGCATTACACCAAAGCTGTAGCCAAAGCCAACCCGATAGGGGGTGCAGGGTTCCTATGCGCTGTCTCGAAAAACCTAGACTTTTCAATGCCTGGGTCGGAGCTGGGTTCCAATAATGCCCATTTTAGCGGCGGGCGGTCGGTACCGAGCGGGCTGATTCGCACGCCGCGCCGATCGCCGCGATCGCTCCGCGGCGTGATGGATTGCTGGAAATAAGCAGCAACAATTGCCCGCCGGGGCGGACATTCCGTCGCATGATCGTGGGGGCCGACGCCCGGAGCCTACTCCGTTTCGACGGAATCGGAGCGGGGCTCTACTGCACGTCGAGCGGCTCGGTCCCGGTCGGCTGGCCCGAGGCGTCGGTGGTGATCTTGTCGACGCGGGCTTCGGCCTGGCGCAGCAATTCCTCGCAGCGCCGCTTCAGCGCCTCGCCGCGCTCGTAGATCGCGACCGATTCCTCAAGCGGGACCTTGCCATCCTCGAGCCGCTTGACGATCGATTCGAGTTCCTCGATCGCGCGTTCAAAGGAGAGCTTCTTCACATCGGCTTGGGTGTTGTCGGCCATTCTTTGCGTTCCCGATTGCGTGGATCAGATCGCAACCTGATCTTGTCGTCCAAACATGACCTGTCGCAGGCCATGCTCGCCCCGGCGCAGAATCAATCGAATTTTTGCGGGCGTATTGTGGCGGGGATTTACCCGCCCATCAATGCGGTGACGTGAGATGCCACCGACTCTTTCAGGCCCTGCAGGTCGTAGCCGCCTTCCAGGACGGAGACGACGCGGCCGCCGGCGCTCTTGTCGGCGAGATCCATCAGCTTGCGCGTGACCCAGCCGAAATCCTCGCCCGTCAGGTTGATCGAGGCCAGGGGATCGCGGTGATGTGCATCGAAGCCCGCCGAGATGACGACGAGTTCGGGGGAGAACTTCTCGAGCTGCGGCAGGATCAGGTTCTCGAAAGCGGAGCGGAACTTGGCGCCACCGTCGCCGGGCGCCAGTGGCGCGTTGACGACGGTGTCGTGCTCGCCGCGCTCGCCGGCGGCCCCGGTGCCGGGGAACAGCGGCATCTGGTGCGTCGAGCAATACATCACGGTCGGGTCGGCCCAGAAGATATCCTGCGTGCCGTTGCCGTGATGGACGTCGAAATCGATGATCGCAGCGCGCTTGATGCCGTATTTGCGCTGCGCGTGGCGGGCGGCGATCGCGGCATTGTCGAAGAAGCAGAAGCCCATCGGTGTCGATTTCTCGGCGTGGTGCCCGGGCGGGCGCACCGCGACGAAGGCGTTTTGATGCTTGCCCTCCATCACCGCATCGGTGGCGGCCACCGCGCCGCCGACGCCGCGCATCACCGCTTCCCAGGTGCCCGGCGACATCGAGGTGTCGCCGTCGATATAGATCATGCCGGAGGTCGGCGCGATGTGGCGGAGTTCGCTGACATAGTGCTCGCCGTGACAGAGCAGCACGGTGTCGAGGTCGCCTTCCGGCGCGGAATCGCGCACCAGCGCCTTGAAGCGATCCTCGCCGAGCACCTCGGCGACCGCCCGCAGCCGGTCGGGGCGTTCGGGATGTCCGGGAGGGGTCAGGTGGTCGAGACAGGCGGAATGCGTCAGAAGCAGTGTCATGCAAATTCCCGGCGCAATGGATGCGCGTGCGAGGGCGCATGATCCGGAAAAGTGCGCAGCGGTTTTCCGAACGAGATCATGCAAGAGCAGGCCCTAATCTAGGCCGTTAGCGGCGTTCCGGAAAGGGCCGACATCATCTCTGTTCCCGTCCTTTCAAAGCCGGGGTGTTTTCCGCGTCATTGCGAGCAGAGCGAAGCAATCCATGCTGCCGCATGCTCGGAGACAATGGATTGCTCCGCTCCGCGTGCAACGACGCGAGGGGCTGCGTACGCCACCCCTAGACCTCGCTCAATTGATCCGCTCGATCCGCTTGCCTGCCGTCGGGCCCACCGGGCTGTTGGCCTTGAAGTAGGCATAGAGCGCATCGACGTCGTAGATGCCGAACTGCTGCGCGGTTCCTTGCTTGAACACCGTGAAGCCGTCGCCGCCCTCGGCGAGATAATTGTTCACGGTGACGCGGTAACTCGCGGCCGGGTCGATCGGTTTGCCGTCGAGCGACATCCGTGCGGCGATGATGCGCGCGCCATCGCCCTTGCTCGCATCCCACGCATAGGAGAACCCCTTCGAGACCTGGAGGGCGCGCGGCCGCTTCGGATCGGCCCATTGCTGCTCCAGCGCGTCCTTGAGCTGCTTGCCGGTCAGCGTCATCGTCACGAGCTGGTTGCGGAACGGCTGGCTTGCGAAAATATCGGCATAGGTCACCGCGCCGTCCTCACGCTTGACGATGTCGGTGCGTACGCCGCCGGGATTGGTGAAGGCGATCACCGCGCCGCCATTCGGCTCAGCGCTGGTTGCAAGCAGCTGTGCGTCGGCGACGATATCGCCGAGCACGCTTTCGCCGGTCTCGGCGGGCGTACGCGACAGCGTTTCGGTGACCGAGCCTGCCGCGCGGCTCGCGATCGGCGCGGCGAGCCGGTCGTAGGATTCCAGCAGCGCGCTCTGCTCGGGATCCTTGGCGGTGCCGGCGATCCGCACGATGGTGTTGGCGGCCCTGGCGCTGATCACGTCATGGCTGTTCGGATCGAGCTGAAGATCGATCGCGGTGACCAGGGTGCCGTATTTGTCGCCGGAGGTGACGAGCCGTCCGTCGATCTCGCAGACATAGGCCTGGTGGGTGTGGCCGGAGATCACGACGTCGACCGCGCGATCGAACTTCTTGACGATGTCGACGATCGGTCCGGAGATGCCGGGACATTCGTTATAGTCGCCGGTCGGAAAGCCGCCTTCGTGGATCAGCACCACGATCGCCTCGACGCCCTTCGCTTTCAGCTCGGGGACCAGCGCATTGACGGTCTCGGCCTCATCGCGGAAATCGAGGCTCGCGACGCCGGCCGGCGACACCAGGTTCGGGGTGTTCTTCAGCGTCAGCCCGATGAAGGCCACTGGAATGCCGTCGAACTGCTTGATCTCGTAGGGCGGAAACACCGGCTTGCCGGTCGCCTTGTCGATCGCAGAGGCGGCGAGATAGCGGAATTTGGCCCCTGTGAACGGGTGCGGCCCCTGGCATTGGCCGATCGGATGGCAGCCGCCATTCTGCATCCGCAGCAGCTCGTCCTTGCCCTCGTCGAATTCGTGATTGCCGACCGAGGAAATCGCAAGCCCCATCAGCGAGAGCGACTCGATGGTCGGCTCGTCGTGAAACATCGCCGACAGGAACGGGCTCGCGCCGATCAGGTCGCCGGCCGCAACGAAGATGTTGTTCTTGTGTCCTTCGCGCAGTTGCTTGACGACGGTGGCCATCCGCTCGGCGCCGCCGGCGGGCTCCATGATCTTTTTGGTCGCGTCAGTGGGGTCGGTGATGCGGATGCCGCCCGGCGGCGGCCGCAGATAGCCGTGGAAATCGTTGATCGCGAGAATGCGCAGGCCCACCGGCTCCGCGGCCGGCGCCAGGCAAGGGCTTGCTGCGGCCAGTCCGAACGCGCAGAGCGCGGCGAGAGGGGAAAGGCGGGGCTGTCTCATGACCTGTCCATGGAGCACGGGATCATGGCGCCGCGCCACTACAATTTTGCGACGCTTCGTTTCAATCCTTCGGGCGAGCCATGAATGCCTTGAACGCCTCGACTGCTTCCTTGGAGCGCATCCGTTCGCTGAACAGATGGTTCTCCTGCTCGATGCGGCGGGTGACGTCCTCCGGCGGCAGTCGGATCAGGCGCCGCGAGATCGCCACCGCCTCGGCCGGCAGCGCGCAGATCTCGCGCGCCACCTTGTGCGCCTCCACCTCGGCATGCCCCGGCGCCACCACGGTGTTGACGAAGCCGGCGACGCGGGCGTCGTCGGCCGACATGGTGCGGCCGATCACCAGCATCGCGAAGGCGCGCTGGTGGCCCATCATGCGCGGCATCAACAGGCTTGAGGCGCCTTCCGGCACCAGGCCGAAATTGGAGAACGGCGTCGAGAACAGTGCAGTCTTGCTGGCGAGCACATAGTCACAGTGAAACAGCATGGTGGTGCCGATGCCCATCGCGACGCCGTCGACGGCGGCGATGATCGGCTTCACATTGTGGGCCAGCGAATACAGGAACTTGACGAGGTCGGAGGCCGGCGGCGGCTCGCCGGTCGAGGTGCCCTGCGCGAGCAGGTCCTCGATGTCGTTGCCCGCGGTGAACACGCCGGAGCCGCCGGTGATGATCAGGCAGCGGATCTTCGGATTGTTCTGCGCCTTGTCGATCGCGTCGCTGATCGCGCGAAACATCTCCTGGGTGATCGCGTTCTTCTTCTCGGGCCTGCGCAGCCGGATCACGCGCGTGGCGGCTTCGTCGGTCACTATGACATGCGCGGTCATCGAGCGGTCCCAGGGTCGGCCGGCATCGTCGCCGGTGGAGGTCGTAGCGCCATCCTACATGATCCGGTGCAAGCCCCAAGAGCTCCAGCGTGTTCCGGGCCGCTTTTCCCCGTGGGCGAGCATGAGGACGGCGCAATGCAGCTAACCGGAATTTCGCGATACCGGGCAGGAGACGTTGGTCGTAGGCCGGACCTGTACGGCGATGCTGCCGCGCAGGCCGCCCGCGCCTGATGGCGCTGCTGCCTCCCAGGAGCGGCCGTGGCGCTCGCGACGAGTTTAACTTCCCCGCGAGAAACATTCCGCTGTTCGCGGCATTCCCCCCTTTGCTGACAGGCCGAGCAGACCTCGACACGTCGTTGTCGTGGTTCCGCGTCCGGCTGACTTGAGGAGAGCAGCGGCATGCAGATCTCCGGACGTTTGGAACTATCGCGGCGCCATCTGTTGATTGTTGGAGCCGCCTCGCTTGCGGCGTCGTCGATCGCGACGCCTCCGCCTGCGGCCGCCCAATCTGCCCCGATCGGAGCGCCCGTGATGACGAGAGTATCCTTTGACGTGAACGGCGAAACCCACCAGCTCGAGCTCGACACCAGGACCACGCTGCTCGATGCCCTGCGCGAGCACCTGCATCTGACCGGCACCAAGAAGGGCTGCGACCACGGCCAATGCGGCGCCTGCACGGTGATCGTCGACGGCCGGCGGATCAATTCCTGCCTGACGCTCGCCGTGATGCATCAGGGCGACGAGATCACGACGATCGAGGGCCTCGGCACGCCGGACGGGCTGCATCCGCTACAGGCGGCGTTCGTCGAGCATGACGGCTATCAATGCGGCTATTGCACGCCCGGCCAGATCTGCTCGGCGGTCGCCGTGCTTGCCGAGGTCAAGGCCGGCATCCCGAGCCATGTCACGGCGGATCTGATTGCGCCGGTGCGACTGACCAATGCCGAGCTCCGCGAGCGCATGAGCGGCAACATCTGCCGCTGCGGCGCCTATTCCAACATCGCCGAGGCGATCAGCGAGGTCGCCGGGAGGAGCGCATGAGATCATTCAGCTATGAACGCGCCGCCTCGCCGGGCGCGGCCGCCGCAGCCGCCGCCCGCACCGCGAACGCCAAGTTCATCGCCGGCGGCACCAATCTGCTCGACCTGATGAAGCTCGAGATCGAGACGCCGGCGCATCTGATCGACGTCAACGACCTGGCGCTCGACCGCATCGAGGAGACCGCGGACGGCGGCTTGCGGATCGGCGCGCTGGTGCGCAACACTGATCTTGCCGCCGATATTCGCGTGCGGCGCGACTATGGCGTGCTGTCGCGCGCGCTGCTCGCCGGCGCTTCCGGGCAGCTCCGCAACAAGGCGACCACCGCCGGCAATCTGCTGCAGCGGACGCGCTGTCCTTATTTCTACGACACCAATCTGCCCTGCAACAAGCGCAAGCCCGGCAGCGGCTGCGCCGCGATCGGCGGCTTCAGCCGCCAGCATGCGGTGGTCGGTGTGAGCGACGCCTGCATCGCGACCCATCCGAGCGACATGGCGGTGGCGATGCGCGCGCTCGACGCGACCGTGGAGACGGTGCGGCCCAACGGCACGACGCGCAGCATCCCGATCGCCGAGCTGCATCGTCTGCCCGGCGACAGCCCCGAGATCGAAACCAGCCTGGAGCCAGGCGAGCTGATCACCGCGGTGGTGCTGCCGAAACCGGTCGGCGGCGCGCAGGCCTATCGCAAGGTGCGCGACCGCGCCTCTTATGCCTTTGCGCTGGTCTCGGTTGCGGCGATCGTGCAGCGCGACGGCACCGGCCGCGTCGCGCTCGGCGGCGTGGCGCACAAGCCGTGGCGCGTCGAGGCGGCGGAGGCGGAATTGCCTGCTGGCGCCAAGGCCGTCACCGCGCGCCTCTTCGCCGATGCGAAGCCGACCAAGGACAATGCGTACAAGCTGCCGCTCGCCGAGCGAACGCTGGCGGCGGTGCTGCGCGAGGCCAGAGCTTGAAACGAAGGCTTAAGATGAGGGCCTGACATCATGCGTTTTGAACATCCCGCCACCTTCAATCCGATCGACCAGCTCAAGGTGATCGGCCACCCGACCAGCCGGATCGAGGGGCCGCTCAAGACCACCGGCACCGCGCCTTACGCCTATGAGCGGCATGACGTCGCCGCCAACCAGGCCTATGGCTACGTGGTCGGTTCGGCGATCGGCAAAGGGCGGATCGGTTCGATCGATCTCGAGGCGGCGAAGGCTGCACCGGGCGTGCTCGCCATCGTCACATCGGACAATGCCGGCAAGCTTGGCAAGGGCGAGCGCAATGCGGCACCGCTGCTCGGCGGGCCCGAGATCGCGCATTATCACCAGGCCGTCGCGATCGTCGTCGCCGGGACCTTCGAGCAGGCGCGGGCCGCGGCGCAACTGGTCCGGATCGACTACGTCAAGGGCGACGGCAAGTTCGATCTTGCCGCGGAGCGGGACAAGGGCATCACGCCGCACCCGTCATTCGGCGGCCCGGCCGACACCGCCGTCGGCGATTTCGCCTCCGCCTTCGCTGCTGCGCCCGTGCAGCTCGATGCCACCTACACCACGCCCGATCAGGGCCACGCGATGATGGAGCCGCACGCTTCGATCGCGGCCTGGGACGGCGACAAGCTCACGGTCTGGACCTCCAACCAGATGATCGCCTGGGGCGCCGAGGACATGGCGAAGACGCTTGGCATTCCCAAGGAGAATGTCCGTCTGGTGTCGCCCTATATCGGCGGCGGCTTCGGCGGCAAGCTGTTCCTGCGCGCCGAGGTGCTGCTCGCCGCGCTCGGCGCCCGCGCGGCCGGCCGGCCGGTCAAGGTCGCGCTGCAACGTCCGCTGATGTTCAACAACACGACGCACCGTCCGGCGACGATCCAGCGCATCCGCATCGGCGCCGAGCGCGACGGCAAGATCACCGCGATCGGCCACGAGAGCTGGTCCGGCAACGTCAAGGACGGCGAGCCCGAGATGGCGGTGAGCCAGACGCGTCTGCTGTATGCCGGTGCCAGCCGGATGACGGCGACGCGGCTTGCGGCGCTCGATCTGCCGGAGGGCAATGCGATGCGCGCGCCCGGAGAAGCCTCCGGCATGATGGCGCTCGAGATCGCGATCGACGAGCTCGCCGACAAGCTCGGCATCGACCCGGTCGTGTTGCGCATCAGCAACGACACCCAGGTCGACCCCGAGCATCCGGAGCGGCACTTTTCGCAGCGGCAATTGGTGCAGTGCCTGAGCGATGGCGCGGCGCGGTTCGGCTGGGACAAGCGCAACCCGAAACCCGGCGCGGTCCGCGACGGACGCTGGCTGGTCGGAATGGGCGTCGCCGCGGCCTTCCGCAACAATCTCGTGACCAAATCGGCGGCCCGCGTTCGTCTCGACCAGAAGGGCATCGTGACTGTCGAGACCGACATGACCGACATCGGCACCGGCTCCTACACCATCATCGCGCAGACCGCCGCCGAGATGATGGGCGTGCCGCTCGAGAAGGTCGCGGTGCGGCTCGGCGATTCCGACTTTCCGGTGTCTTGCGGCTCGGGCGGGCAGTGGGGCGGCAACAATTCCACCGCCGGTGTCTACGCCGCCTGCACCAAGCTGCGCGAGGCCATTGCGCAGAAGCTCGGCTTCAATTCCGAGGAAGCGGTGTTTGCCGACGGCGTGGTCCGCTCCGGCAATCGCAGCGTGCCGCTGGCGCAGGCCGCCGGCGGCGGCGACCTCGTGGCGGAAGATGCCATCGAGTATGGCGATCTCGCCAAAACCTACCAGCAGTCGACCTTCGGCGCGCATTTCGTCGAGGTCGGCGTCGATGTCGACACGGCGGAAATCCGGGTGCGGCGGATGCTTGCGGTTTGCGCGGCGGGCCGCATCCTCAATCCGAAGGCGGCGCGCAGCCAGGTGATCGGCGCGATGACCATGGGTGTCGGCGCGGCGCTGATGGAGGACCTCGTGGTCGACAAGCGTCACGGCCTGTTCATCAATCACGACCTCGCTGCCTATGAGGTGCCGGTGCATGCCGACATCCCGCATCAGGAGATGATCTTTCTCGACGAGACCGATCCGATCTCATCGCCGATGAAGGCCAAGGGCGTCGCCGAACTCGGCATCTGCGGCGTTGCCGCCGCGGTCGCCAACGCGGTCCACAACGCGACCGGCGTTCGCGTGCGCGACTATCCGATCACGCTCGACAAGCTGCTCGCAGGGATGCCGGAGCCGGTCTAGCGCGGCATGCTTCACCTCACCCCGTGTGCGGGGAGAGGCATAGGCCGCCGTTGGCGGCCGTTCTCAAGAACGCTGAAGCAGAGCTTCAGCTATGACGCATCGCTAGATGCGTTTCGGGTGAGGGGGAGTCTCCATAAAGACAACTATCACCGGATATGCGGAGACGGCCCCTCACCCCAACCCTCTCCCCGTGAAGAACGGGGAGAAGGAGCACAGCGGAGTCGGGGGCGCTGTTCGACCTAAACGCTCTAGCCGCGCCCGACGAACGAGCCGATGCCCCGGCCGATCGCGGCGCCGTGCTGAAACAGTGCGCCGAGGTGATCGCCGGGCACCGACATCGCATCGAGGCCGTTCTCAGCGGCGAAGCGCTGCATCGGCGCGTGCGGTCCGTCGTCCTGCCCGTTCCACAGCAGCACCGGCACGCGCGATGACAGCACGGCGTCCTTGGCGCCGTCGACCTGGCCGAGCGCATTGAAGCAGGCGCGCACGCCGCCTTCGAGATCCGGCGTCACCCATTCGGCGAGCTCCGGCACGGTGCGGCGGGCAAAGGTGATGAAGGCGCCATAGGTCAGCGGGCCGGCATTGCCGCGCGGCAGTCCGGTGAGAAAGTCCCAGCCGCCGATCGCCAGCGAGGCCAGCCGCGCCGGGAAAAACCGGGCGACACCGACCGCGACCCAGCCGCCCATCGAGTGTCCCACCACATGGGCGCGCTCGCCGCCGAGATCGTCGATCACGGCGACGATGTCGCCGGCGCGCTGCGCCTGATTATAGAGCGCCGGATCGGCGGGCTTGTCGCTCAGGCCATGTCCGAGCGAATCGACGCAAACGACACGAAAGCGATCGGCAAGCGCGTCGACCACGCCGCATTGCTTCCAGCTCGCGGCGTCGAGCAGGAGACCGTGCTGCAGCACGATCAGCGGCCCGGACCCCTCGACGGTGTAATGGATGCGCTGGCCCCGGTGATTGGCGAATGGCATTGATAGAGTTCCCCATGTTTCACCGACAGGTGAGCGTGGCGGCGCCCGGATTCAAGACCTCGTTCCGGACCGGGAACCGTTCCACAACCCCCGATCGCGGGCGGAACCTCGCCTTCAGCCGCCCCACACGGTGGCTTCGCTCCAGCCGAGATCCCTGAACTCGGCTGCCCGGAGCGGAGCTTCGCCGGCGGCGAAGAATTCGTCGAGCTGCGGCGGCTTGACTGTGGTCTCCGACAGCATCGCATGGGCCTGGCCGCGATGATGGATCTGGTGCTGAAACAGATGCATCAAGAGGCGGTCGCGTCGCTCGGTCTGCACCGAGGTGTCGCGATTGACCTTCACGATGTCCTCGAGCCGTTCAGGCGTCAGCACATCGCAGTGCACGATCAGCCGCTGATCGATCGCGCGCTGGGCGTCTTTCAGCTGCGCCACTGACGGGTAGGGCACCTCGTTCGCCCACGCCTTCGGGCCGAGCCAGCCACCTTCGAGCGCGTCGATATAAAACAGGTCGATGACATGAATGTGGTTCAGCGTCGCCTGCAGGCTCGGGAAGAACCCGGTCCGCGCCGCGGCGAACTCCGCCTGGCTGAGACCGGCGCAGGCCGTGAGCAGGCGATGATTGGCCCAGGCGTTATTGTACGCAAAAGCGCGAAAAGTCTGAACGAGGCCTGCTTGCATATCGGTCCTCACTGGATTGACTGTTTCAGGCGGTCGCGGCGGCTGGCCGATCCGCGACAGTGTTCGTGGTGCTTGCGTTGGTGACTTGATCCTCGCATAGCTAATCCATCGTGGTGCACTTCATCCGAGGGCGGCGGCAGATGCAACTGGCAAAGAACGTGATCGACGTCGGCCTGTCCTCCAACGATCTCGAGCCGATGCTGCGGTTCTGGCAACAGGATGCCGGACTTCGCTTCGATCACGTGCAGCCGATCCGCCGCGGGCAGAAGCAATACCGGCACGACGCGCACGGTTCGGTCATCAAGCTCAACCATCATGTCGAGCCGCTGCCGGATGCGGCGCCGAGCGGCTATCGCGAACTGATCATTGCGCGCGCGGGCGTCGAAGCGCCGCAACGCATGCGCGATCCCGACGGCAACCGGGTTTGCCTGGTTGCGCCCGGACACGACGGCATCACCCAGATCGCCGTCGCGATGGCGGTGCGCGACCTCGTCGCGCATCGCAGGTTCTACGGCGACATCCTCGGCTTCACCGAGCAATCATGGTCGGGCGGTCCGGCGTTCCGCCTCGGCGACAGCCTGATCCTGCTCAAGGAAGATGCTGCCGCAACGCTCGATCCGATCCGACAGGCGCGCGGCTGGCGCTACATCACGCTGCAGGTCGCCGACATCGACGCCGTGCATGACGAGCTGCGCGCCAAGGGCGTGCGGGAAGGCCTTGCGCCGGTGACGCTCGGCGAGGTCGCACGGATCTCCATGATCCTCGATCCCGATGGCAACTGGATCGAACTGTCTCGTCGCGCATCGATCGTTGGAAGCCTGTCCAACCGCTAGGCAGCAAATTTTCTGGCCGCCCGGTCGGCGCCGATGATATGATTCGGCGAATGCATCCAATTTGATGATCGCTTTATGCAGTCGATTTTCAGGCCGCGGCGGGTTCATCGATCGATTTTGCCAGCGGTTATCGGCTCGGCTTGCCTGCTGCTGCTTGTCCCCGTCGCAAGCGCCCAACCTCTCGGCGATCCAGCGGTGACGCCCGCCGCGCAGCGCGCAGAGCCGGCGCAGACAGAAACATCGCAAACCGAAACGTCTCGTCCGGTTACCGACGCCGGAGTGCGCAACGCTGAGGCCGATCCGTCGGCGTCCGATCAGCAATCGTCATCCGTTCCGTCGCCGGCGCCGACACCTTTGCGTCCAAAGCCCGATGGCCCGCAGCAATACTGCAAGGCGTTGGAGGAGGCTGCATTGGAGAACGGCTTGCCGCCGGATTTCTTCGTCCGGCTGATCTGGCAGGAAAGCAATTTCGATCCCAACTCGGTCAGTTCGGCCGGTGCCCAGGGGATCGCCCAGTTCATGCCCGGTACCGCGCGATGGCGCGGTCTGGCCGACCCGTTCGAGCCATTGCCTGCCTTGCAGGAATCCGCGCGCTGGCTCGGCGAGCTGCGCGCGCAGTTCGGCAGTCTCGGCCTTGCAGCGGCTGCCTACAATGGTGGTCCGCGGCGCGTTCAGGATTGGTTGGCGGGACGTGGAAACCTGCCCGGCGAAACACGCGCCTATGTCAGGATCATCACCGGCAAGTCCGCCGAGGAATGGGCGCAGGGTTCGCTCGAGGATCGAGTCCACACCGACGCGGCCATGGCCTGCGCTGACATCGTGCGCGGCATGCTCGTTCGGGCGCTTCCCGCGGGCCCAAGAGAGTCCGCGACAATCGCACAGCAAGCTGCGTGGGGACCATGGGGACTTCAATTGGCCGGCGGCCCGTCGCAATCCAGGGTCCTCGCCGACTACCAGCAACTTCAGAAACGATTTGCATCCGTGCTCGGCGATCGCGCACCGCTCGTTCTGAGATCGCGCATGGCCGGGCCAGGCTCGGCCACCTGGTATCTGCTCCGGGTCGCCGAGACGAGCCGTGAGCGGGCTAACCAGCTGTGCGCCCGATTAGAGGCAGTCGGCGGGCGCTGCCTGGTGTTTCGGAATTAGGTGGCACACGTTGAGGTCGCCGCGATCGACGGCGTGATGAGGGCTAATTGGCGACAGAGCCCTCGACCGCAAATGTGTGGTACGTGGCGTATTTCTCGCCGACGGCCCGAACCTGCACGTAGGCTGGATCGTATCGCCAGGCCCAAAGCGCCTCCATGCTCGGATACATATAGATGACGACGCGCTTGGGTGGATCTCCATCGACGGCAACGACCTGCGAACCGGTTGCCGCCGCGCCTGCAGCCGCGATCAGCTTGCCGCCATGTGCCTTGATGATCTCCTTCGCTTTCGCGAGATAGTCCCTGGCATAACCATCGGGATCGGTCACCTCGATTTGGCCGATCAAATAGGCGGGCGGCCTGGCTTCGCCATGCAGTGCTTCGCTGCCAAGAGCGCCGATCGCGGTACAACCCAACATGACCAGAGCCATCTTGCCTCCAGAATTCATGGGAGCTTCCTCCGCTGCCGTGCCGGTGCCGCAAGCCGCAGCCTGACAGGACTTTCCAGGAGGCTTCGAAATACGTCCAATACATATATTTTCTCAAGTCTTATGCTCGAATGGTATAAGCGGGCATGAACCTCCAACAGGCCCTCACGTTCCTGACGGTGGCCGAGCTCGGCACCGTTTCAAAGGCCGCATTGCGGTTGCGTGTCGCCCAACCGGCCTTGTCCAGGCAAATCATCGGTCTCGAACGGGAGCTCGGCTTGCAGCTCTTCGACCGCGTCGGACGCCGGCTTCTGTTGACTGGCGAAGGCGAGCAGTTGATTGCGGGCTGCCGTCTGCTGCTCAACAGCGTCAATTCGCTGAAGGAGCAGGCTCAGCTGCTCCGTCAAGGAGATACCGGGGTCCTGAGGATCGCCGGTTCGCCGCAACACATCGAGAGCGTGCTGTCAGAATTCCTCCACCGCTACGCGGAGCGATATCCCAGGGTCGAGATCAGGATCAGGGAGGGGACGGGCAGCGAAATATTGGCGATGCTCGAACGCGGGGAAGTTCATCTCGGCCAAAATTTGCTGCACGCCGTCAGACTGAACGAACAGCACTTCGGCAGTCTTCCGCTTGGATCGGTGCAGTTACTGGCTGCTTGCCATCCGTCGATGCCACTTGGTCCCCGTCGCACGATCGAGATCGCTGACCTCGCCGAACTTCCGTTGCTGCTGCTGGACAGCGGGTTCGGATTTCGGCGTGCTTTCGATGCAGCAAGTCGTATGGCGGGGCTGAAACCGAAGATCATGTTCGAGAGTCGCAGTCCGCACACCTTGCTGGCACTCGCCGAGGCGGGGCACGGCATCGCGATCGTTCCCTCCCAGCTTCAGTGCTGGCGCTACGAACTAAGAATTGTCGGTCTCACGCACAGGCGCCGTGTGTTGCAGGAGCCCTTGACCATCTCATGGGACAAGCGGCGTCCGTTGCCTCGTTTCGCGACCGACTACTGTGCAATGCTGGCAGCGCATATGCGGAAGACGTTTCCGATCACGCGCCCTACGGAGCCGGCTGTAGCAAAAGCAAGCGTTCGGTCCCGCGCCAAGCGAGTTCCACGCAAGGCGAAAAGTCCGGGTGGTTGAATGTTGCGATTTGCGCCCGCGTCATCAATCACTGAGTTCCCCGACGGCGCAAGCCCGGACGCGAAACATGGTTCGGTTTATCGGAACGACAGCTCGGTGCAACTCCGCTCACCAGATCGACGCGCTTCTGAGCTTGCCCTAGCGGATTAAGTGTGTATGCTTGCAGTGTTCGATTTGCCGTTGTGCCTTGTTGAATGGTCAAAGCGGCCCTTTTCCAAAGAACATCGTCGGTTGAAGGATGATGCGGAACCAGGCGCGAATTCACGTGCGTCCGCTTTGGAGAAGACAAATGCCTACAGGTACTGTGAAGTGGTTCAACGGCCAGAAGGGCTTCGGTTTCATTCAGCCCGATGACGGCAGCCAGGATGTATTCGTTCACATCAGCGCTGTCGAGCGGGCCGGACTTGGCGGTCTCGCCGAGGGCCAGAAGCTGTCGTTCGAACTCAAGAGCGACAAGATGCGTGGCAAGACCAGCGCCGAAGATCTTCGGCTGGCCTGAGCCAATCTGTCATTCCACGGATGTACTGGGATGACAGTTGCGGCCCGCTCGATTCCCTGACGGGTTGAGCGGGCTTCACTGCTTTTCAAAAGGCTCATTCGTTCATGGCCAAGAAGCCGGAAGAACTTTCCGCTGGGCGCCTGGCCAAGGCCCAGCGCCAGCGGCTTGCCGCCGAGGCCGGTGCGCAGGCAATCGCTGAGGTCGAGCGCGATGCGATCGCCGTGCGCAAGAACATGGAGCGTCTGCGGGCTCTCCGCGAAGCACGCGACGCCGAAGCGGCCGCTCAAGCCGGCCCGGCGCCATCAGCGCCGGCTGCCAAGAGGACCAAACGGATCAAGCGCATCGTGCGCTGAGCTGCGCACTCCCCACGTCCTCGATCACGTCGCTGAAGCTGCCCTGTTTTTCGACCGCCGCGCTGGGATCGCTATGGGAAGCGGCGTGGACTGGTCATGCCTCTCCAGGGCGACTCCCGCCGTCTGCATCGAACTTCGTCGCCACATTTCGCAGGGTCGGCAGGAACGATCGAGAGCCGGGCCATATTATCATGGCGATGAAGTACTATTTCGATCTCCGTGACGGTTGCGGCTTGGCCCTCGACGAGGAAGGTCTGGTGCTGTCCGATCTCGCGGCGGTTCAAGAAGAAGCCGCGCGTGCTTTGGCCGACATGGTTCGCGATTCCGTTCGCGGTCACAATTTCGATCAGATTGCGATCGAAGTCCGGGACGACGACGGGCCCGTGCTTGAAGTGCGGATTGCATGGCGCATTCGCCGCTCGAATTCCTGAGTTTGGTTGCGCGGCGACGCCCTAGCACCTCGTTATGCCCAGACTGAGACTGACCTGAAACAATGGCCCTTCGTCCGTGCGGACCTCGAACGCCAGCAGCCTTTGCTTATCCAAAGGCGGGTTGTCCTTGGCTATGCTGAGCAATGACTGCATCGCTTCGTGCGCGGCAGTTTCCTCGTCGCGTAGCTCGATGCCCTGTCTGTCGGCATAGAGTTCCTCGCCGTTGCGAATATCGAAATAAAAGCGGGTTGCCATTTGCGGCTCCCTTTTTGTGATGGGAGCTGCCCGGGCTCTCGAGTGCCGGCGCTCCAACATCCGGCAGCGCCGCACTCTGCGTCAGATGGTCAGAACTTGCTACTCAACAATGGATATTGATCGAGGGAACTGTTCGCGCGTTCGCGCGGGCCAGCCGTTGTCCCCTCCGGCTACGATCCCGAATGGAACCGTCAGAGACGAGTATCGGCATTGCAATTGCAGCTTGCATCGCTGAGATAAGTATATACTTGTATGGTATCGACTGGCCTTGAGCCTTGCAGATCGGTCCCAGCGGGACCCTTTTCCAAAGACATCGTCGGATGAAAGGGAGGGCGCGTGCTTGCAGCACTGCGGCTGAGCTTTTCGTCATGTTGTTGATCGGCTGCCGTTTCACGGATGTACTGGAATGGCAGTGCGGCCCGCTCTGTCATTGATGGAGCGGGCATTCGTATTCATTCAATGTGCGTTGTACCGCAAGAGAGGAGATCCGTTGCAAGTTCTTGTCAGGGACAACAACATCGACCAGGCGCTGCGAGTTCTGAAGAAGAGGTTGCAGCGCGAGGGCGTCTTCAGGGAGATGAAGCGCCGGCGATCGTTCGAAAAGCCGTCGGAAAAAAGGATTCGAGAGAAAGCCGAGGCCGTGCGGCGAGCACGTAAGCTTGCGCGCAAGCAGGCGATACGGGACGGATTGATTGCGGCTCCGCCGAGGAAACCCAAGGTATCGGCGCCAAAATTCTCGCCAGCAATGCAGTCGCCATCGCGAACAAGTGGCTCACCGGAGAGTTAATCCGTACCACATTCCTGTTGGACGGGAGCATGCAAAATGACGCGGCGACCTTTTCGAGGCAACGAATGCCTCCAGGAACGTATCTCCGATGAATTCTGTCGTCGGCGGGATGTTCGATCGAGGCACGACGACCGGCGGCGACGTGCGCAAAACCTGGCCGGCACGGCCATTAACGCAATGGCGGATCATGCCGCCAGCCAGTTCGATCAGGCCGCCCGCAAGCGTGACTTGCTCGACGGCCCCGAGGAGTTTCGCGCCTTTCGCGCGGACCGCTGACAAAACGTATGATTCGGCGGTAGACGCAAAACTCGATGTCGTCCCGGGCAAGCGAAGCGCGATCCGGGACCCATAACCACAAATGCCGATTGGTTTGCAAAGCTGGAGCCACAGTTCGTTTCACAACGGAAGGCTGTGGTTATGGGTTCCCTGCTTTCGCTGGGATGACAGTTGTGATGAGGCACGTCGTGTGCATCAAACGAGCGAGGAGGACCCTTGGCGAGCACAGCGCTTTGGGTCCTCTCACCTCGTAATGACGGTGGAAAGTATCTTACCCCGCCAGCACCGCATCCGCGCCGGTCACCGCCTCGGCGCTTTCGGTCACGGTCTTTTCCAGCGACGGCGCCTGCACGGCGATGTTCTCGGCGAAGAAGCGCGCCAGTGCGACGTAGCGCTGCGGCTCGGCTTCGCCGTTCGCCTTGGCGGCCAGCGCTTCGCCGGCAAGCATGCAGCCGCCGAGCGTTGCGGCGAACAGGCGCAGATAGGGCGTTGCGCCGGCGAGTGCCTCGTTCGGCGCCGAGGCGAGGCGCTCGAGCAGCCATTTGCTGGTGCGCTCCAGCGCGGCGTGCGCGTCGCGCAGCTTGGCGCCCGTGGTGCCGAACGCTGGATCGTTGGAGGTCTCGACCTGCTTGATGACGGCAGCGAGCTCGTCGAGCAGCGCCCACACCGAGGCGCCGCCATTGGCGCCGAGCTTGCGGGTGACGAGGTCGATCGACTGGATGCCGTTGGTCCCCTCGTAGATCGAGGTGATGCGGGCATCGCGATAATGCTGCGCGGCGCCGGTCTCCTCGATGAAGCCCATGCCGCCATGGACCTGCACGCCGAGATAGGCGACCTCGTTGCCGATGTCGGTGGAGAAGGCCTTGGCGATCGGGGTCAGCAGCGCGCCGCGCGCCGCGGCCTCGGCGCGCACCTTGGTGTCCTTGGCGCGCACCGAAACGTCGAGCGCGACCGCGGTGGCGTAGCAGATCGTGCGCGCCGCCGCCGTCATGCTGCGCATCTGCATCAGCATGCGCTTGACGTCGGGATGCACGATGATCGGATCCATCCCGTCGCTCTTGTGGCCGATAGCCTTGCCGATAGCTTTCCCTTGCCGACGCTCCTGCGCATAGGCCAGCGCCTGCTGATAGGCGCGGTCGGCAATGCCGACGCCTTCGAGGCCGACGCCGAGGCGAGCCTGGTTCATCATCGTGAACATGCAGCGCATGCCCTGGTTTTCCTCGCCGATCAGATAACCGATCGCGCCACCCTTATCGCCCATCGTCATGGTGCAGGTCGGCGAGGCGTGCATGCCGAGCTTGTGCTCGACGCCGCTGGCATGGATATCGTTGCGCTCGCCGAGCGAGCCGTCGGCATTGACCAGGAATTTCGGAACCAGGAACAGCGAGATTCCCTTGGTGCCCGAGGGCGCATCGGGCAATCGTGCGAGCACGAAATGCACGATGTTGTCGGTCATGTCGTGCTCGCCATAGGTGATGAAGATCTTGGTGCCCTTGATGCGATAGGTGCCGGCATCAGCGCGTTCGGCCCGGGTGCGCAGCGCGCCGACGTCGGAGCCGGCATTGGGCTCGGTGAGCTGCATCGTGCCGGTCCACTCGCCGGTGACCAGCTTCTCGAGATAGATCTTCTTCAGCTCGGCGCTGCCATGGGCATCGAGCGCCTCGATCGCCGATAGCGTCAGCAGCGGGCAGAGGCCGAAGGCGACGTTCGATGCGCTCCAGATCTCGGTGCAGGCGGCGTTGACCGCGAGCGGCAGACCCTGGCCGCCGAACGCTTCCGGCCCCGACACCGCGTTCCAGCCCGCGGCGATCCAGCGCTGATAGGCGTCGGGCCAGCCCGGCGCGGTCGTCACCTTGCCGTTGTCGAGCTTGATGCCGTGCTCGTCGCCGACACGATTCAGCGGCGCCAGCACATCGGAGGCGAACTTGCCGGCTTCTTCCAGCACCGCAGCGGTGATGTCGCCGTCGAAATCGCCGTAGTGGCCGGCCTCCACGGCGGCAGCGAGCCCCGCACCGTGATTGAGGGACAGCAGGATATCGTTGATCGGTGCACGGTAGGTCATGGCGTTACTCCCGACGAGGCGTTTGAAATTGTCATCCCATGAAACCGGCGGCCTCTCAACAGTCCGAACGGACATCGCACGGTCTGTTTCGGCCACCGCGGCGGCGTCTTATAAGAAGAGTACCGTCATCAACCTGCGGCTTTCGTGCCTTTTCGATCGCCGCCCTGTTGAAATGGCGGGACTCACCCTATAGACCGACGTGGCCTTCGATCGGCGCGTTGGGGCGTAGCCAAGCGGTAAGGCAGCGGATTTTGATTCCGCCATTCGGAGGTTCGATCCCTCCCGCCCCAGCCATCCTATCGCTTTGATTTATCAGGCGGTTTTCGATGGTTCTTGTTCTGTATTCTGAACGCCGTCCGCCGTCGCATTCTGAACATCTGTTGCCGTTTGGTTCGCCAGCATGTGCGCGTGGCGCTTCCGCGTCGCCGACAGCATGCGGGCCTCCGTCCGCTTGGCATACCCGGCATAGCTCTCCCGGGTGCGGTGGGCCGACAGTGCACGGCCCTGTCCCTCGGTCAGTTCCGCCTCCTCGAGCTCGGTCATACCGCCGTGCCGGCAGGCGTCCAGGGTGAACTCCTTTGGCAGGCCGATCTCCTTCCTCATGCGTTGGACGATCTTCTGCATGCCGGAGAACGAGTAGGGCTTTGAAGCGGTCTTGTCGTCCTCCTCCGGGCTGCGGCGCTTGGGGACGATCTCCCGCAAGATCATTGGCACGCCGCGCCGCGCCAGCTTGGCCAGCACGAGTTCGGCGTCCTCATAGAATTTGATGACCTCGCCGGACGGAAGACGCTCTTCTAGCGGGTGATCGATCACGGCACCGGTCTTGTGGTGCTCGATCCTGATCGTCGGTTTTGGTCCGGCTCGGTAGCCCGTCCATTTGATATGACCGGCGACCACGTTCTCCGGGCGCTGCAGCCACTCGAAGCAGATCACGGCGGCGGCGCCGCACTCCGGTTCTCCGCGCTCCACGCAGCCATGAGCGAACTTGTAGACCTGCTCTCGCGTGACGGCGTGCTTCACCAGCTTGACCCTGGTTGCCATCGTGACGCCCAGCCAAGGATTCGGGATGTCGGACGGAAACTCGGCGGGGTGGATGCGGTGGACGACGCGCCATGCCTTGCGGCACAGCACGACGAGCTTTTCAGCGGTACGCAGCCGGTTGCCTTTCCCGCCCTTCACGAATGCATCGTACAGCTTGTCCGCACCCAGCGGCGTTACCGACTTGATCGGCCGACCGCCGACGCGATCGGCGCGCTTGGTCAGGGTGTCGCAGATTTCGCGCATATTCCATTCGTAGTTCCGGCGCGACCGCGGCTTGACCTTTTCGAGGTAGGCGCGGCTCTGTCTGTATTCTCGGAAGAGCCAATCGATCGTGCCGATGCGCGGTGCGGCCTCGCTCGATACCGGGAGTCCCTTCCGGACATCCATCCATTCATCGAACAGGCCGTTCAGGGTTGCGGCTCGACCGCCTTCGCCGCACGCTTTCGCATAGTCGGTGCCCAGCGGTTCGTTCGGCACCGGGCAGCCTATCTTCCGATAGCGCGTCGGGACGTTGTAGTAGAAGGCCGTCTTTCCGGACGCCAATTTCTTCGGGATAACGTGGCGAGGGAGCTCCACGTTCACAAATCCGCGGCGATGTCGGTTACCGGGAGCACTTCCGACGGCAGAATTGCCGCGTCCAGATCGTCCCTCAGCCATAGCTGCCTGCGCCCATCCTTCACCCTGGGCAAAGGATACTCCTTGCCGACGCGCTTAAGGAAGGCCTCGGCCGTCGGTTCCCCGCAATACCCAGCCGCCAAGTCCACCGGCATGCGCCGGGGCCATGATCCGGCCGGTATCGCTGCGGGGCGCCGGCTCATTGCAACAACCCGACCAAAATCACTGGCACCACGATTGAGACGATCGTGGCGAACAAGATCAGCCGCCGGGTCGCTCGCCAATGCGCAAAGCTTTCCTCCCTCGCTTCCGTGAGCGAATGAACGAGCAGGTCCAGCTTCAGGTTCATGGGGTCCTGAGGCGCAGGGGACGGACGCGATGATCCTGGGGCAGGGACCATCGCGCCCGCCATCCCGATGTCAGTGGTGGGGTGTGCTGACATCGGAATTTACCGTGCGCTTCTGGATCGAGCAGCCTTGGCTCTATCGGCCAACTCGTCCGCATGCTTAGTGTCGATCTTCAAGCTGCCTAGAACGGCCTTGGCTCGGGCCGAAATCGTGCTCTCATCAAAGAAGGGAAACCGGCAGATACGGCGAGCCTTGGGATTGTACTTTCCGTTCTTGAACCCTGCGCGAACCCGGACGTTCACCGCATCGTCTAGCGGCTGCATCAACATCGCGTATTCCCGAGAGCCATAAAGGGCGAGGCTCAAGGTCTGTATCTCGCCGATCAGGAAGGCGTGGTAACGGTGCAGCAAGCCGGCGCGCGTGAGGTTGCGGCCGCGGTGCAGTGATCCAACTCGCTTCGTGACCGGCGGCATAGCGGTCGCGCTAACGAGCGCTTCAGCGAGGCACTTGAACTCCCGGATGTTCAGTTCTTCCTCTATGGAGTCGTCGTTGTCCATAAACTGGAATCGCTCGACGATGGCCAGCATCTGAGCCGCGACCATACCCGAGCTTGTTGTACGCGCCCGCTTGATGGCGTCGAAGATCTCGTTGGCGACCGCCATCGCGGCTGTCATTTCAGCTTCGCTGCAATTAGCAGGAAGGTCGTTGACAGCTCGCATTGCCTTCCGATGCCAGTGGACCAGTATGCTGATGTGCTGGTCTCTGAGCACAAACCCGGCCGGCAGCTTGCCGAAGATCGCTTCAGGATATCGTACCGTGATTGGCGCGGGGACAATGATTGGGGCGGGCGAAGTCGCTTTGGTGGGCGAACGCCGCGCTACACGCGTCGGTTCGCGCGCAATTGAGATAACAGCGGGTTGCATGTGATGTCCCTTATTTGTCGGTGCCGGAAAAGGGCAGGTGCGATGTCTTTTCGATCATCGCCGCGCGCTGAAAGCGGATGACGTCCTTCGCAAGTGAAAGGAGGAGCGTGGTCTGCAGCTCGTCGAGCTGGATACCACCGGGAAAGTCCGTCCAGTCGTCTATGACGGCTTCGACAAGTCCAGCCTTCGCGCGAAGTCCGTCTAACGTGGACGGGCTCATTTCAAGGACTGCGCGAAGTGCCCGATCGGCGCGCGATCGGCAGATGTCGTCGCAGAAGGCGGCAAACTCGGAATCGGTTGGATCAATCTTATATGGCGCCTTTCCGGCGGCCATCTGCATCGCGCATTCTATGCAGCTTTCGATGAGATCCGCATCGGGATGATCCGGCCGCTTCTTGACGCTGCGCCGCGGCGGCCGTGATTTGCCGATTTGGCCGAAGTCGATGATCGCGGCTTGGCTGGATTCTGCAGTGGTGGTAGCTCCGGTCATTGTCATAGCCCGTTCTGATGGTCTCGATGAGCGTCGGACATCCGCAGGCGGTCGAGAAATCCGCAGGCGGTTGAGAAATCTGCAGGTGGTCGAGCGAACTCACGGGAGCGCCCTCCGCACAAAGCGATAGGGACGCACCTTGCGGTACTGCAGCGGTATGGTCGGATCCGGGATGGCCGGGCGATCACCGGTCGCGATGAACGGATCGCCGTTGAACATCACGATTTCAGGGTAAGTGCCACCGACCTCGACCACGACATGGCCGGTCTCAGTGAAGCGGTCGTCGACACCGATCAGCTTGATGGCTTGGGAGCGAAGAATGCCGGGTTGGACAGCAGTCGAAGAGGAAATAGGCAACGCGAGCTCCCGTCGTGGTGACACGGAGCATTATGCATTATTGCATCAGGCGGTCAATGCATAAATGCACTATTTTCTCTTCATGTGTGCCTCAGCGGCCATCAGGTGAATTGACGGGCCTGGGTCGCGGACGATGTATTCGACAAGGCCAAGTATCTGGGCATCTTGGAGATCTGACAGGCGGTTAAAGTGGGTGATCGAGGCCATTCGCTTCCAGTCCGACTTGTCCAGGGTCACCAAATCGTATCCCTTGGATCGCCCTTGCAGCAATCGAGCGGTGAGCTCGATTCTGAACTTGTCCCGCGGTGATTTGGCTTGAACGATAAAAGCTCTGCCATTCAAATATGTTAGTTCCTTTTCGTCCAACAGCCGACGACAGAGTAAATACTCACCAGCGGCCGCAAATGGCATCGCTCCGCTGCCACGGGCGATGCAAGCAAATGTGTTTTTGGGTTGGGTGCCAACAAGCGCAACGGTCAGCGGCAGGTGCTCCGTGGCAGCTAAGGCGGGATCTTGCCAATAACCGGGGGCGACCTCGCCGATGACTACCGCCATTGCTGAAAACGGAGTCTGTCGGTTGAGTGGCAGTGTACGACCGCCGCGATCCAGGAACGCCTCTGGCGGGTGAACCGAAGCGGTCGTTAAGTTTACTTGATCTTCGGCTTCAAAGAATGGCGCAAAGCTGATTCCGGTGGCGTCGCGCACTTTCTCAAGAGTTGTCGTGGACAATGTAAACCTGTGCGACGGGTCGTTGAGGGCACGGGTTAGCGTCGTGGACGACAGCTTAGCTTTCTTCGCCAAGGCGGAGGGAGAGAGGTTCGATATGTTCAAGACATAGCGAACGTAAGCGATTGCGGCAGCTTCCATTTTCATGATGGCAACCTACCACCAAAAAAAGCAGGATGATGATGCATTGATGCCTTGAAATACGGCATTAATGCATATAGTTTCCCGATCATGGATATTCTGGTCGAGATTGATCGCTTGGAGCGTCGGCTTGCATTTGCCAAAATTCCCCTCGCACTCGCGTTGCGTGGTGCTGGCTTGAATCGCTCGACCTGGGACAGGTGGAAGGCCGCAAAAACAAGCCCTCGCCTGAGTAACTGGAACGCTCTTGCCAGCGAGATCGACCGGCTGCTGGCACTCAGTGCACCGAAAACCCCATTCTTCGATAGTACAGCGGACCATGCTTCTCAATCAGATCAGCATCCCACGCCCGGTACCGCGCGATCGCTAGAGCCAGGTGAAGCTGGCGCGCTTTCGGCGCCGGCTCCCGGCGATGTCTCTGAACCTTCATTGCAATATCCTTCTGAGGTGCGCGCATGATCGCTGCGCCTGCGTTCCGATTTCGACACGTCGTTGAGTTTTCCAGACAGCGACGACGGGTCGACGTTCTCCAGTATGCGTTGCGTGAAGTGTGCGAGGTGCTCCAACGCCATCCGTGACCTTCTCCTTTCGAGGAGAAGGAGAACCACGGATGGTTTTGGAGAAACCCAAAAAGGCTTTGAACCAAATGGTGGGGCGTTCAGCGACCTTGGAAGAGGCTGCCGGACTGCTTCGGCAGATTGCCGGGCATCGACGGCCTGATGAATCGGTCAAAGGGATACTGCGTCGACTGCAGCGCAGCCTATCTGGCTGGTCTCCCGGTCGCATTCACGGAATTTGGTACCGGGATCCACGGGTCCGGGTCCGTGCAGACGAAGTCGAACAACTCCGTGCGCTGGTTCAGCCGGCGCACGATGCCGGGACCGATAATGAACTCACCGAACTTCGAAACCGAATTGCAAGGCTCGAACGCCTCTTGGAAGCAGCGAGCGCGCCGATCCGCGGCTAAAGCTCTCCTGCGCTTCAGCGTGGCCGGGATGGAGTGGATTGCCAGCATCGCCCTTTGGATTGATCCGACCGTCGAGGCGGAGTTGGAGCGCAAGCGATGAGCGCTGAAATCACCAAGTTGGAGACGGTGCCAGAGCGACGCTGGCGTGAGTTTTGTGAAGCTCGCGAGCGAGCCCTGTCCTCGCTCGACATCAAGGATGCCGCTGCTGCTGGCCGAGCATGGGCTCGCTTTCTCTCTGTCTATGCAGAACGGAACGGCGCGACGCAATGACCGAACCGCTCACGCCGCGCTATCTTGATCTGCGCGACTTTCCTTATCTCCCAATCGACATCGCCCGTCTGCTTGGGTCCGAGTTTCACGCTATCGCCGACGCCGAGCAGTTCCGGGCTGGGCTCATTCTTTGGCTCAAAAGCTACCACCAGGTGCCGGCGGCGAGCCTGCCGAGCGACGACAATCAGCTCATCCGTCTGGCAGAATTTCGAAAAAGTTTGAGAAATTGGAGGCAAATTCGCGACGTGGTGCTCCGCGGATGGGTGCTCTGTAATGATGGTCGTTTGTACCATCCAGTGATCGCAGAAAAGGCGCTCGCTGCCGGTCTGATGAAGATGGGAAAGCGCAAGTCGAGCGAGGCTGGCAATGCAAAGCGGTGGGGCCTCGCTCACAACGAAACATCGTCAAATCAAGCAATTAGAGAGATGGCCGTCCTTCTGTCGGCGCTCAATCCGCATTCCCGGTCGCTCAAGAAGAAGTATGTGCTGTGTGCTCTTTCGGACTCCCAAAGCGATCCCACCGGGATTCCCAACAGCGATCCAGATGCGATCCCAACGGGATTCCCGAATGCATCCGAGCGCGATCCCAATATAGAAAGAGAAATAAGTAAGAAGAGAAAGATTATAGCTAGCGCTGCGCCAGAGGCGCCAAGCGAGCCAGCTTCGTCTCCTCAAGGGAGGCGACGAAAGCCGGCGACGTCTCCGATGCCGGACCCCACCAGTTTCGAGTTTGACGCGCTCCGTTCGGCGTTCTTCGAGTACGGGCGTGAAAAGAAGTTCGGCGAGCCTCAGCTGGCGGATGAGTTCGAGGGATTCATCGGCCACCACAGGGCGAAGGGGACCGTGTTCGCCGATTGGCGACAGGCCGGCCAAAACTGGCTTCGAAAATCCCGAGCGTTCAGGCCGAACGGCGGTGCTCCTCAGGGGAGGCCGCAGATTTGAGGACGTCCTCCGAAATCCTGGATGAATTCCGGATCGTGTTGCGTCGACCGCGGCACGGCAACCAGAAAGCGCTTTGCCCGAACTGCTCAGCGCAGCGGAAGCACAAGCGGGACCCGTGTTTGTCGGTGCTCATCGACAGCGAGGGTGTGTTTTTCAATTGCAAAAATTGCGGATGGAAAGGCGGAAGAAGCTATGACGCTCAGTCCAAGGGCGGCCGAATGGTTCGAGGCGCGGGCGATCGATCCGGAGATCGTCGCACGTATGGGGATCTTCAGCGGCAAGCGCGTCACCATTGGCGATGAAAACTCCGTTGTCCCAGACGTGGCTGGCGACATTCTGGTTTTCCCGTACTTCGAGAACGGCGTCGATGTCGCGGCCAAATATCGCGCGCGGCCGCGGCCCGACGGCTCGAAAGTCATGTGGCAGAGGCCGAATGGCCGGCGCACGTTTTACAACGCGGATGTCCTGGACGACCCGAAGCTTTCAGAAGGCTCAGCGGCCCTCGTAGTCGTCGAGGGCGAGCCGGACTGCCTCGCTGTTCAGAGCGCTGGCTATCCGTTCGTTGTCTCGGTGCCCGACGGAGCCCCTCCGGACAGAGATGCGCAGGGCAGGGAGCTGCCCACTGTACCGAGCGGCACCGATGACATTGATCCTGACAACGACGACAAGTTCAAGTTTCTGGCGAACAATTGGGATCGGCTGAAAAAGATCAAGCGCTTCGTACTCATGACCGACGACGATGGGCCGGGGCGCCGCCTCCGAGAGGAACTGGCCCGGCGCCTTGGGCACGTCCGGTGTTCTTTCGTACAGTATCCGAACTGCTTGGCGAAAAAGCCGGATGCGAACGAGGTGCTCTTGCAGCACGGGGCGTCTGCAATCGTTACGATGATCGCGAACGCGATGCCGTACCCTATCAAGGGCGTCTATCGCATGAGCGACTTTCCGGAGCCGCCTCCGATGAACCCCGTGAGTACGGGTTGGGGAAGGCTAGACCTCCCGGTGCAGGAAGGGATGGCCGGTCTGATGCTCGAGCGCGGATTGTTCATGACCGTGTTGGGCATTCCGGGATCGGGAAAATCTACATGGACGACGCAACTCGCAACCAACGTGGCGAGAAACCACGGCTGGCGGGTCGGAGTCGCGACCTTCGAAATGAAGGTCAAGCCGTACATGCAGAAGCTGATCCGAACCGCTTTCCTTGGGCGCGCCATCACTCACTTTCTGGATCCCGCGGTCCGTGAGGCTGATCGCTTCATCAACGAGCAATTCGTGTTCTTTCATTGCGAGCTCGATGATGACGAGGAAGATCCGACAGTCGACTGGCTCCTGGATCGGGCCGCCGATGCGGTCGTCCGCTATGGACTCGATATGCTGGTCGTCGATCCGTGGAACGAACTCGAACACCAGCGGCGTCGAGATGAGAGCCTGACGGAGTACGTCGGTCGCGCGGTCAAGAAGCTGAAGCGTTTTGCGCGAGTCTACAACGTTCTGGTGATCGTGGTCATCCACCCGACGAAAGAGGGCGGATTAAAGGGCATCGGATCGCTCTCGCTTTATGATGCCGCTGACAGTTCCCACTGGGTGAACAAGGCGGACTATGGCGTGAAGATCGAGGGCGATCACGTCAACGGCCAAACCATCGTCGATGTAGGGAAGATCAGGCATCGCGTGACCGGTCGACGCGGTCGAACGATTTTCAATTACATCCCCGAACTTGAACTGATCAGCCAGTGAGGAAACTATGAAAGATCACGCTCGGCAGCTCGCATCAGCTTTGGCTACCATTCTTGACGCAATCGAAGAACACGAACGGCACCGGATACCTGCGGCTCAGCTCAGGGCATTTTCGCTCAATGAACTGGACGCGATGGTCAAGCGCGGCGATCAGCTTATCGAGGATCCTGTAGGTCAATCGCTCCGGATGGGCGTGAAGCAAATCGGCCGGCTTCTTGCGGAGAACGATTTCAGCTTCGACGAGATGACCGATGTTCTTGAACTCGCAGCGGACGCAACTCAGACCGGAAACCCAGGTATGAGGTCGTACATCGTCGATAAATGGTGGGACGGTCTCTGCGACAAGTCGGGAGCGATCCTGTGGGTGGCCTGACAATTCCCCCTGCGATTGCCGGACTGCATCCGGTGATCGGCGCGTGGCGTCGGGAGGGACCGTGGATCAGGGGCAAGCGTCGTGGCACCTATGAGGCTTGCTATCGCGATTCCGAGGGCGAACCGCGATATGTTCGCTATCCGGTCGTCGATGCCGCTGTCATCCGTGACGAAGGCGCCGTTAGCTGGGTGCTTGAGCGCACGCGGCCGACATTTGCGCGCAGTACACGCGCGGCCGAGAGTTCGCGATCATTGGCAACAGGACCGGCGGAGCCCGTCGGCCCATGATCGATTGCCAGCGTATGACGTCACCAATCGAATCGCACCGAGTATCGCTGCTTCAGCCTCTTGGTGGTCGTGCCGACGGCATACTGGATGCGATCGAGATCGGCTCCATCGCGGACTATTGCCGTCATTGTCCATTCGATGCCGGCCGGTTCGATCTCGACGTGGCAGACGTACTCTCCGCCCGGGAAGCTGCGGATTTCACGCAGCGCGATCAGCTCAAGATCCTTGGCGGCTACCAGAGTTACGGGCACCGGAGCGTTCCTAACCTTTTCAGGAATAAACCGGGATCCGTCGATGCTGTTCCTAGCCTGACGGTCGAGCGAGAAAGAGGATTTGCCTGATGACTCCGAAACAGCAGCACTCAGCCCTGAAGGTCGCGATCAAGCGCGGGATCGTCGTGCTCGACGCGCTCGGCGACACCGAGCTCAAATTCCAGAACGTGTCGCAGGTCTGGAATCGGGCCACGGCCGATGCCGTGCTCGCCTACGGCTACAACGAGACCCGCGTCCGGATCGTGCCGACGGCTCGGGAGATCGCCCAGGCAGAGACCGTGGCCGACTGGCTGGCCTGGCTCGGGCATCACCATGGTGGCGTTCCGCGGCTTGTGGCGTGGGCGCATGATGATCCGATCTGGCGCATGGCTGAGCGCGAGCGATGCAGTGAGCGGACGATCCACAATCGGATCGACAAGTCGGTCGCGCTGATCCTGGAGCATTTCGGTGGGGTGGAGCTCAGCATCGAAGTGGTCGACGAGCCGGCCGGCCGCGCGCATCTGCCGAACTTCCTGACCGAACGAGCCATGGCCGGGGTTAACCCGGTAGTTAACCCGCACGGCAAAGTGTGGATCGGCGGCGTCGGCTGGATGAAGGACGGAAAGCGCTGGAACGATGGGCAGCATAAAGCAGCTCGGTTTGAGGGGCGACGATGAGCGAGATGCAGGAACGGGTCGCGGCGGCGATGGAGAAGCGGCGCGCGGAGCTGATCAATCAGCCTTTGGCTCGCATTTGGCCTGAACTTGCCGTTGCTGCGATCCAGGCGATGCGGGCGCCCACCAAAGAGATTGAGGCCGAAGCCTGGTGCGACGGACCAGCATCAGACCTTTGGATTCATTTACACGACGTGGCGTTGGGGCAGGCGCGGAAGGCTGGGTGACACGGAATGGCTATTGATCTGACCGACTACACCAAGATGATCCGCGACCAGCTGCGGAAGGGCGAATTCGCTGCGGTGTACGTGGTGACGTCCGCGGCCGGAATCCCGGCCACGGAAATGAGCCGGGTTGGCTATGCGCTTGACCTGGTCGCCACGATCGGCCGACTGCAGGCGTCATCCCCGGCACAGTTGGCCGTTCATGCCGCCTTATGGGTGCCGAACCGAGCCATCGCGACCAACATCGCCCGGGCCGTGCAGTGCGATATGATGCCGATCAAGCGGGCAGGAGGGTGGTACGAAGCACCCGGCGCGACGATGGAGCGGGCGGTCGAGCTTGCCGCGTTCAGGATACATCCGGGCGCGACCATGCTGTGGCACGATGACCTGCTGAGACGGTGGCGAGCGATGGCCGCGTGACCAATTCCGAGCGCAACTGTCATCAGGCTGGGAATTAGTGTTCTGAGCTGTTTGAGTATTTCTCAAGCAAAAATAATTACTTACGAATAACGCAGGATATAGAAACCCGTCGCAGGTTGTCGTACTTGTCCCTCATCACCGCGCGGCCCTCGGTATCTATCGGTGATGAGATCGCCATCATCGCGCTCCCGCCTTCCTCTAACGGAATGGAACGCGCTGTGGTCATCAAGCGTCGCAATCGAACGAAACATACTAAGACATTCGAAGAGAGATTGGCCGAGGAGGCTGCTCGCTTCAGGGTCGCTGCTGCGCAGCTCCCGCCGGGCGCTCAGCGCGAGCTATATCTCCGCCGAGCACGTCAGGCCGAAACGGCAGCCCATATCAACGAGTGGCTAACGTCGCCAGGGCTACAGCCGCCAAAGGCTCGAGGAAGTACGCATGAGGAGGTAACATGACCCCCAGAGAACGCCGTGACATGCCGTGGATTATTGGAGCTGCCGCTTTGGTTTTTGTCCTGTCGATCGTCGTTGGCGGCATGACGTACTTCCGGTAGACAGCCGGCCTTGTGGAGCGAGATCCCCAGTGGATTGACTTTTGCAGTCGCATAGCCAATATTCGCGTGCAAATCAGCTTGAGTGAATAGATGCGCCCGCCCGGCACCGCCGCGGCGGGTTTTGCATTTTGGAGCCAGGGAACGGCGATCAGAAGCCGAACCGAGATGCCGAAGCAGAAGGCGAAGACCGGGCGACCGACCGCCTACACGCCGGAGATTGCGACAGTCATTCTCCAGCGGTTGACCGAGGGGCAAACATTGCGCGCGGTCTGTCGGGACGAAAGCTTGCCGTCGGAATCGACGGTGCGCACCTGGGCGATGGATAACCGTGAAGGCTTCGGGGATCGGTATAAGACCGCTCGCGAGATCGGTTATCACGCGATGGCCGATGAAGTGCTCGAACTCGCGGACGATGGTCGGAACGACTGGATTGAGCAGCAAGGCGAGGGAGACCAGAAGATCTATAAGCTGAACGGCGAGCACGTTCAGCGATCGAGGCTTCGGTTTGATGCGCGCCGGTGGCTGCTGTCCAAGGCGCTGCCCAAGATTTACGGCGACAAAGTCGCGCTGTCGGGAGATGGCGAAACGCCGTTGGTCGTGGAGATCGTAAAGCGAACCTATGAAGATCCAGCTGCCGGCTAACGGCTGGATCGAGCGGCCCCATCAACGCCGGCTTTGGAGTTATCTGCAGTCAGGCGGCCTTCGTGCCATCGAGATCGCCCACAGGCGATGGGGCAAAGACGATGTGGTGTTGCACCACACGGCTATTGCAGTTCACGAGCGTGTCGCGTCCTACTGGCATTGCTTGCCGGAATATGCGCAGGCGCGCAAAGCGATCTGGACGGCGGTAAACCCGCACACTGGCATACGCCGTATTGACGAGGCTTTCCCGCACGAGCTGCGGGCCGCGACGAATGAGCAAGAAATGTTCATTCGGTTCAAGAACAATTCGACATGGCAGGTCATCGGCTCTGATCGATACAACGGCTTGGTCGGCGCCGGCATCGCCGGAGTGGCGTTTTCTGAGTGGGCGTTGGCTAACCCCTCGGCATGGGCCTACATCCGCCCGATGCTCGAGGAGAACGGCGGATGGGCCGCGTTCATCACGACGCCCCGCGGTCGCAACCACGCCAAGGCCATGTACGACATGGCGAAGGGTAACCCGCGCTGGTTTGCCGAGATATCGACGGTTCTTGATACCAAGGCGCTGACTGACGAGCAGCTGGCGGAAAGCCGGGCTGAATATCAGGCGCTATATGGCGAAGACCTCGGCAACGCTCAGTTTGAGCAGGAATATCTCTGTTCGTTCAATGCGGCCATCTTCGGCGCATTCTATGCGCGGGAGACACTGGCGGTTCGAACGTCAGGACGCATTCGCGAGTTTGAAGCTGATCCCGATCTGCCGGTTCACACGGCGTGGGACTTGGGGGTTCGGGATTCGACCGCGATCTGGTTCTTCCAGGTCACGGCCGGTGGTAAGTTGCTGATCCTGGACTTCTATGTGGCGCATGGCGTTGGCGTCGATCATTACGCCGACATTGTGCACAAGCGCCGCGAGGATAACGGCTGGAAGGCTGGCACCGACTATGTGCCGCACGACGCGAAGGTCAAGGAGTGGGGGACCGGGCGCACTCGCGTTGAGCAAATGATCTCGCATCGTCTGAAACCCTGCGTGGTGGGTCGCTCTACCGATGCTGACGGCCATCAGGCCATTCGCGTGACGCTTCCTCAGTGCGTGTTTCACACTCGTACCGAGGAAGAGGGATTTGCGGCGCTTGAGAGCTATCGGCGTGAATGGGACGACGACAACAAGACGTTCAAGGCATCGCCGTTGCATGACTGGTCGTCGCATGGCGCCAAGGCGTTTCAATACCTTTCGCAGGGATACCGCGAACTAAAGCCCGAGCCGGCAGAAGAGGCCGCGCCTTCCGTCAAGGCCATCACAGATTACAGGGTTGAAGAAATGTGGAACTTCTCCAAGCGGCCCAGGGATCGCGTCTAAGTGACCGACGACGATAGCGACAAGACCAAGGAGCAGCAGGACGCCGAGGACAAGGCGCGGCGCTGGCTGAAGGTCATTGATACCTATGATCGCGAGTTCAAGCGCTGGTCGGATCGCTGCGAGAAGATCATCAAGATTTACACTGAGCGGCGCCGCACGGAGGGGACGGAAGTCCGGCGCATGTCGCTGCTGTGGTCCAACATCTCGGTGCTGCAGCCGGCGATCTACGCCAAGATGCCGCAGCCGAACGTGACGCGGAGGTTCAAGGATGACGATCCGGTCGCCCGCGTCGCCTCCGAGATGGTTGAGCGCGCTATTCACTATACCTTTGATGACGCTGACTTTGACGGCGTTATGCGCAGTGTACGTGATGACTATCTTCTGGTCGGTCGCGGCACTGCTTGGGTGCGTTACGACGCTGAGTTTTCGCCGCTTATGGGGAAAGACGGCAACCCGCTGAACAAGCAGGGTGCGCCGCTCAACGACGGCGAGGAAGCCGGCGAACAGCTCGAGGGCGAGCACGTCTGCTGGGATTACGTGAACTGGCGCGACTTCGGCCACAACGTCGCCCGGACTTGGCAGGAAGTGACGACGGTCTGGCGCAAGGTCTACATGGACCGCCAGCAGGGCAACAAGCGGTTCGGGGAAGAGAAGTTCAGCAAGGTCGAGCTCGATCACAAGGTCGGCGACGACACGGAAACCCGCAACACCGAGAGCCAGCAGCCGGCCAAGGCGACGGTTTACGAAATCTGGGACAAGACATCCAACAAGGTGATCTTCCTCGCCAAGGGTGCAAAGGAGCTTTTGGAAGAGACCGACCCATATCTGGACTTCAAGGACTTCTTCCCGTGTCCCAAGCCGGTCTATGCCACGCTTGAGACGGCATCGCTGATCCCGATTCCGGATTACGTGTACTACCAGGACCAGGCCGAAGAGGTTGACGACCTGACGGCGCGCATCGGTGCGCTGATCGACCAATTGAAGGTTGCTGGATTCTACCCCGCGAGTGCTTCGGACAGCTCCGAGGCCATCCAGCAGATCGCCATGAAGGGCGTTGAGAACGTCCTGATCCCGATCCCGAACTGGAACCAGTTCAAGGAGGGCGGGGGCGCCGCCGGCATGATCGAGTGGTGGCCCGTCGATCAGGTCATCAAGGTGCTGGAGGGCTCGTTTACGGCCCGCAAGCAGCTGATCGACGATATCTACCAGATCACGGGGATCTCGGACATCGTGCGCGGTGAGACCGATCCGCGGGAGACCAAGGGCGCGCAGCAGATCAAGGGGCAGTGGGCTTCGGTTCGCATCCGGGACCGGCTGGCGGCCATGGGCGCGTTTGCGGGGCAGGCGTCCAAACTGACGGGCGAAATCATCGCCGAGCAGTTCCAGCCGCAGACCTTGATGGATATGACCAACGTGAAGCTGCCGACGCAGGCGCAGTTGGATGCGCAGGCGCTGCAGCAGCAGATCGCGGCCTTGAAGCAGCAAGCCTTGCAGCAGCAGGCAGCGCAGCAGGCGCCTCAACCCCAACCGATGGGTGCAATGTGAAGACGTGTGGCGAGTGCAAATTCTACGGGACTGAACTCGAGCATGAGGGCCAGAAGTACGGCTTCTGCTATCGCTATCCGCCGACCCCGCTTGCCGAGAACAAGAGCACCGCGGCGATCGTGAAGCCTGAGTTGCGCGAGTGCGGTGAGTTCAAGCCCGCGCCCAAGCGGCCGGCAAAGGCGAAGACCCGGAAATGATCCCGGTTTCCCCGCAACAGCCCGCGGCTCAGCCGTTGCCGGCCAGCCCACCGCAGGGCAATGGACCGCCGCCGGTGACGATCGATGCGGTTGTCCAGTTGCTGCGCAACGAGCGCATGCGGGGCTTCCGAATCGATATCGAGACGGATTCGCTGGTGGAGGCCGACCAGGCTCAGGAGAAGCAGGACGCGACCGAGTTCGTTACGGCCATGGCTTCCTTCTTCAAGGAGTTCGGCCCGATCGTGCAACAGATGCCGCCCTTGGCCCCGCTGGCGTCGGGCATGCTTCAGTTCGCGGTGCGCCGGCACAAGGTCGGACAGGAGCTGGAAGATCTGATCGAGAAGACGATGGGTAATGTGGCCCAGCACCTCGCCAATCCGCCGCCGCCTCAGCCGTCGCCGGACGAGCAGATCAAGATGCAGACCGCCCAGATCAAAGGGCAGGCGGAAGCGCAGAAGGCTCAGGCCGCCATCCAGCAGACGCAGATCGACGGTCAAGCCAAGCAGGCTGCGGCGAGAGTCGATCTCATCGGGAAGGTCGTGGATCATCAGCACGCCGTCGCTGAGCACCAGTTGAATGCCGAGGCAATGGCGCGTCAGGCTGCCGCAGACCAGCATGCTCATGACCTGAAGATGGAGCAGATGGAGAACCAAGCCAAGCTCGCCAAGCAGAAGCCGAAGGCTGACAAATGAGCAACGACGGCGACCGCCAGCAGGTTCTTCGGACATCGACCGGCAAAGCGCTGGACTACAACGGGGATTGGCTGGCGAAATTCGACGCCAATTCCATCGCGGCCGGCGATTATAACGGGCGCTTGCTTGCGTTCATCAATGCCCAGCTCGGCACGTCCTACACCGAGATCAATGGCGCGATGCATGCGTACGCATTGTCGCAGACCACCACGGGCGCCAAGAGCTTCAAAGAACTTGGCCCGTTCACCATCGTGGGCGGATAGTGCGCCGGCTTCTGTACGACGTCCTGCAGGCGCTGCTTCGAATTATCAACCAACAGGAGGCCATCTTGGCTGATTATTCCAGACTTCAGGCTGCGATTTCCGATTTGTCCGCGAAAGTGGATGCGCTCAACAACAAGCCTGCTCCGGCTCCCGTCCCGGATGAGCAGCCCGCCGTCGATGCGCTGGCGGCACAGGTGGAAGCCATCGCGGCGAAGATCCCCGCCTGATGGCAATCCGTCTCTGCCGGGTCTGCGAGGACTGGCACGATTTGGGCCAGTCATGGCCGCGGGCGTGTCTCGGACACTTCGCGGTCAGGACGGCGCGGTCAGATTTGCCGCGTCCCATGGTCATCTCTGACTCGCTGGACAGCGTTCAGAGTATGGTGAGCGGCGAGCGGTTCGACAGCAAGGCCGATCTCAGGCGGCACTACAAGGAAAACGGCGTGGTCGAGATCGGCAACGAGACGATCAAGCCGCGTGACAATGACGAAGCAGATATTGCGATCGCGCCGATCGAGCGCGACGTGGCGCAGGCGTTCAATTCCGTAAGCTAGTCGTCCCGGACTTCAACCGGACGGCGCAACCCCATAGACATCGATGGCTGATCTCGACGTTGCCGCCCCCGCGGCGGACGATGACTTTGACGTGACTGCCGACCTGGCTGCGGCATTTGACGCAGCGGAGAACGAATGGCAGGCAGCACCCGAGCCGGCCGCGGAAACTGCCGAACAGGCAGCCGAGCGTGTTCGTGATGAAAAGGGTCGCTTCGCCAAGGTTGAGGAGCCCAGCGAGCAGCCGGCGGCAAAGGCCGACATCGCGGCGACCAAGGTGCCAGAACCCGGCGCCAAGACCGTCCCAGCGCAGCCAGCCGCCGTCGATCCGCTCGCTCAGCCGGTCGAGGCCACAAAGCCGCCTCCGGGCTTCTCGCCCACGGCGAAGGTGGTCTGGAACAAGGAGACGCTGGACAAGGCGGAATGGGACGCCGTCAAGCGTGACATCGCCAAGCGCAACGAGGAGGTGGACAAGGGCTTTGCCAAGTTCGCCGAATACAAGCCCGTCGAACGCTTCATGGAGATGGCGAAGCAGTCGGGTACGACGCTTGACCGTGCTCTGGAGAATTACGTCGGTATCGAGCAGGAACTCAGCCGTGACATGGTGTCCGGCGTTTCCCGCATCTGCCAAAACAAGGGCATCCATCCGGTTGCCCTCGCACAGCAAATTCTGGCCCGTCACGGCGCATCCTCTCAACAGGATGGCACGGGCGAGATTCAGGCCCGTCAACCGGCCGTCGATCTCACGCCGATCACCCAGGAACTGAACGCGCTCAAGTCATTCGTTCAGCAGCAGCAGGAAGCCGGCGTTCAAAGCGAAATTCAGCGCTTCGCATCAGACCCGAAGCATACGTTTTTCGAGAACGTCAAGGCCGACATGGGACGCCTCATCAACTCGGGTTACGCCGATACGCTTGAGGACGCCTATGAGAAAGCCTGCTGGGCGAATCCGGAAATCCGCGATCTGCTCATCAAACAGCAGACGACGCAGGTTCCCGACACGGGAGCAAAGGTAGCGGCGGCAACTCAGGCCCGCGCGGCTGCCAAGTCGATCACTGGCTCCCCAATCCCGAATGCTTCGGCGAAGGGGCCAAACCTCTCACTGGAAGACGAAATCCGTCAGTTGATGGATGCTTCCGTTTAAATCCAAAGGAGCCTTAAATGGCATCGCCCAATCTTGGTGAAATCATCACCACGACGCTGCGAAACCGTACCGGCAAGGCCGCCGACTCGGTTTCGAAGAACAACGCCCTGCTCAACCGTCTCCTGGAAAAGGGCCGGGTGGACACCGCTGACGGTGGCCGCACCATCGTCCAGGAGATCGAGTATCAGGAGAACGGCACCTTCAAGCGGTACGCCGGCTACGACCTCCTGAACATCGCTCCCTCCGACGTTCTGACCGCTGCCGAGTACGACTGGAAACAGGCCGTTGCCGCGATTTCCATCTCGGGCCTCGAGCAGATGCAGAACTCCGGCAAGGAGGTGATGATCAAGCTTCTCGCTGCCCGTATCAAAAACGCGCAGAAAACGCTTCGCAACAACATCGCCTTGGACTGCTACTCGGACGGCACCGCGGACGGCGGAAAGCAGATCGGCGGCCTGCAGGCTGCTGTGACCACCACCCCGACCTCCGGTACCTACGGCGGCATCCCCCGCGCCGCTTGGACCTTCTGGCAGAACCAGAAGTTCAACGGTACCACAGACGGCGGCGTTGCGACCTCTGCGACCAACGTCCAGAGCTACATGAACCAGCTCTGGTATCGCACCACGCGCGGCGCCGATCATCCCGACCTGATCGTGGCCGACAACACCATGTACGGCTTCTACCACTCGTCGCTGCAGTCGATCCAGCGCATCACCTCGGACAAGATGGCTCAGGCGGGCTTCACCTCGCTCAAGTACATGAACGCCGACGTGGTGCTGGACGGTGGTTTCGGCGGCGGCGCGCCGTCTTCCACGATGTACTTCCTCAACACGGATTACATCTACCTGCGCCCGCACTCTCAGCGCAATTTCGTCGAGATCGGCGGCGAGCGCGTCAACCCGAACCAGGATGCACTGGTGAAACTGATCGGCTGGATGGGCAATCTCACCACGTCGAACATGTTCCTCCAGGGCGTGCTCACCTAAGGAGATCGAGCAATGACTGTCGCAACTTTCCAGACGGCAATCGACGGCGTCAATCCGTTCGTTGTCGAAGGTCCGGCCGTTGCCGGCTCCGGCGTTATCGTCCCGCAGTATCGCCTCGGCCACGTTGCCTATGGCGATGCGGAATCCGAGTGGGTCTATTGCAAATACACTTCGGTCTCCAACCAGGTGTTGCAGCCGGGCCTGCTCTTCACGGTGGACGACGACTACAATGCCACGCTGCTCACCACCTCCAACAGCCCGCGCGGCTCGAAGGTCATGGTGTGCGGCGTCGGCATGGGGTACGGCGGCCAGTCTGTCACCACCGTGACCGGCTCGGTCTACTACCTGTGGCTCGCGCGCGCCGGCCAGATGCCGATCGCCTACACCACCGTTGCCACCCTCGGCAATCTGGCGGAGACCACGGCGACCGGCGGCGCGGCGAACTTCCCGAACTCGGCTACCGTTGGCTCCAAGCTCATCGTGGGCTTGTACGTCACCAAGGCCGTGGGCGGTACATTCACCGGCACGACTGTCAACGGTTCGACCCAGGTTACGGTCGCGCCCGGTCAGTTGACGGTCGACAGCGGCCCGTCGTGGATCGGATCGACCCTTTCCGCAACCGGTATCGCGGCATCCCAGACGATCACCGCGATCCAGTTCAAGGGCACGACGATCACGGGCTTTACCCTGTCGGCCGTGGCGACCGCGTCGGGCACCGTCACCATCACCAACTCGCTGGTGGCCCAAGCTCGTATCCTCTGGCCGTACATCGACAAGACCAACTGATCCATCATCCAGAGCGGGGCCTTCGGGCCCCGTTTTCCTTTTCCCCTCCATCAACCGAGGACAACATGGCCGAAGGTCACGGATTGCACGTCGAGTTCTACATCGAAGCCGTCAAGCAGGAGTTCAAATCGCAGGAGGCCGGAAGGCCGATCTTTGCGGACACCGAGTTCGTCCGGATCCACATTCCTGGCGACAAGAATTATTCCGTCGAGCGCGAAGCGTCGGCGGCCGACAAGGAGCGCTTTGCGCTGGAATACGCCCGTTTCAAGAACGGCATGAAGGAAGAAGAGCAGGCCGTTGGCACGCCGCTGAAGCACTGGCCGGCGATGACGCGCTCGATGGCGAAGGAATTCGCCTCCTTCAACGTTCACACCGTCGAACAGCTTGCTGTCATGTCAGATACCGCCAAGCAGGCGTTCGGCATGGGCGCGCTGGAATGGTCGCGCAAGGCGCAGGCTTTCCTGGACGTGGCCGGCAATTCGGCTGCGGCCGAAAAGTACGCCGCGGAGAACGAGGCGCTGAAGCAGCGAATTGCGGATATGGAAAAGCAGTTCGCCGAGCTCTCAGCGCGCGTCGATACCGAAAAGCGCGGTCCTGGTCGGCCGCGCAAGCCTGAGAACGCCGTTCACGAGATGACTGAGGCGCTTTGATGTCCATCCTCACGGCCGTATCGGACGCGATGGTCCTCTGCGGGCAACCGCAGCCGAACGCCGTTGTGTCCAATACTGATCCGACCGTGGCGAAGTTCCTGGCATTTGCTCAGACCGAGGCGGAAGAGACCGGCTCGGACTTTAACTGGCGCAACCTCAACATTCAGATGATCCTGACGGGGGACGGTACAACCACGCTGTTTGCGCTGCCCTCCGATTTCGAACGTGTCCTGCAGGGGCAGGCGCTCTGGTCGAACAAGTATCCGTCCATTCCGCTGCAAGGCCCGATCTCCAGTCAGGATCTTCTGGCATTGAAAGCGCTTCCCGTCACGCCGGTGAGGCCGGTGTGGCGATTGATCGGCGGGACGCTGGAAATCTGGCCGGCGCTCTCGAACCTGGAAGTGGTCAACGGGGAGTATCGGTCGACCAACCCGATCGTGTCGAGCGATGGTCTGACGCGAAAGCCCCGCTGGACCGCTGATTCCGATTACACGTTATTCCCCGAGATCATCCTGCGCCTTGGCCTCATCTGGCGCTGGAAGCAATCGAAGGGGCTGGATTACGCCGAGGACTTCCGTAGCTATACGCTCGAGCGGGAGAAGAAGGCGGCCCACGAGGCCGGCGCCAAGATCGTTCGCATGAGCAATCAGCTCAGCTGGAACGAAAATCAGTGGCCCGGCGTGATTACCGTGACGCCCCCATGAGACAGGCACTCCGACAAAAGAGCAGCAACGGCAATGCGAGCCGGCTGCCCACGTCGAAAACGAATTTCATCCCAAGTCCCACCAAAGGCTGGTATGTCGGCGCCAATCTGTCCTCGGCCCCGAAGGGCACGGCGTACATTTTGGATAATGCCTTCCCGCAGCTCGATTATGTCAGGATGCGCGGCGGCTCGACAGCCTACGCAACCGGCATGCCGAACGCGGCTGTTTCAACGCTGATCCCTTACATTAGCGGAGCTGCATCGAAGTTCTTTGCGGTGTGCAATGGCTCGATCTATGACGTGTCCGGCGCGGGCGCTGTGGGTGCTGCTGCCGTCACGGGCCTGAACAGTTCCGCCTTCGTGGAATACTGCCAGTTCACCAACACCGCAGCGACATGGCTCATCGCGGTCAACGGCGTAGACGCTGCGCAGCTTTATAACGGATCGGCATGGGTGACCACGCCCGCGATCACGGGACTGACCGGCGGCAATCTCGCCCAGGTCTGGCCGTTTAAGAACCGGCTCTACGGCATCCAAGCGGCCTCCCTGAGCGCGTGGTATCTCGGGGTCAATTCGATCGGCGGCGCAGCTACGCAGTTCGATCTTTCCGGCATCTTCAAGTCTGGCGGCTACCTACTTTGCGGGACATCCTGGTCGATTTCCTCCAACTCAGGCCTTTATGAGGTCAATGCATTCGTCACTTCTGAGGGTGAAGTCGCGATCTATGACGGCTTGAACCCTGCGGATCCGAATTGGACGCTCAAGGGGCTTTACAAGATTTCGAAGCCGCTGGGCCGGCGCTGCATCATGAAGGCCGGCGGTGATCTCGCCATTATGACCGAGGACGGAATTGTCCCGATGTCTCAGGCCATGACGCTGGACCAGATCGCGCTCCAGAATGTCGCTGTAACGAAGCCGATCGCTCCGGCCTGGCGGGACGCGGTCATTGCCCGGCAGGGATTGTCGGGCTGGCAGATTGCGACATGGCCTCTGCAAAGCATGGGCATCATCAACCTGCCGAAGTCGAACGCGGGCGACGCTACGCAGTTCGTGGCGAATGTTCGAACCGGTGCCTGGTCGCGGTACATCGGTTGGGACGCCAACTGCTTCGCCGTCTATAACAACAACCTGTATTACGGCTCATCCGACGGTCGCGTGATGCAGGCCGAGACCGGCGGACAGGACGACGGCAAGAACTACACCTGGACCGTCTTCCCATCCTACAATGATCTTGGGTCGCCTGCCATCACTAAGCACGTCAAGATGGTTCGGCCGCGGCTGCAGTCGGCCTATCCGGTGACGCCGCAGATCACGGTAAAGGTGGATTTCGACACCTCGAAGCCACCTCAGCCCACGGCGAGCTCAACGGTGCCGACCGGCGCTCTCTGGGACAGCGCGTTGTGGGATATAGCGACCTGGCCGCCCGCATTGAATGACGTTTCGAACTGGACTGATGCCGAGGGGTTTGGTGCGACGGTCTCACCGGTCATTCAGTTGACGCTTTCAACGAGCGTCACTCCCGATGTTCGTTTGACGGCGATTGAGTTGCTGTTCGAGCCGGGTAACCCGCTTGGTTAGGCAGGATAGCGAAGGCGCGCGGCGATATGTCGAGCGCGAACTTGGCCTGCATATCTCCGATCCTTTCATCGGGCTGGTCATCGAGAAAGACGGCAAGGCGGTGGGTGCTGTCATTCTCAACGATTACACGCCGGGGCAGAACATCGAATTGACCGCGCATACCTGCGGAAACTGGAGCATCGCAGATGTCCGCGAGATCGCCCGCTATTGCTTCGCGCGGGTGCGACGCATCACAGCCAGGACTTCGGTGAACAACACCCGGGCGGCCTACATGCTTCGCGCGCTGGGGTTCAAGCGTGAAGGCGTATTGCGGCACTGGTTCGATGACGCTGATGCAATCGTGTTTGGCCTTCTGAGGTCAGAGCAGAGGATATTCCGTTGAAAAGCTCGCCAACTCCTCCGGATCCCTATCAGACCGCGAATGCGCAGACCGCGTCGAACCTTGCGACGGCGGCGCAGCAGAACCAGTACAACATTCAGAATGCTGCGACCCAAAACCAGTACAACCGGACCAACGCGCTCGACGCTCAGCGCGCCTCGATGGTCGATCAGACCAATCCCTACGGCACGACGCGATACAGCCAGACCGGAACCAGTGCAGATGGGACGCCGACTTACGGCGTGACGACGACGCTCAACCCGGACAGTCAGCGGCTGTTTGATCAAAGCAACGCGCTTCGAAGCGGTCAGCTTGGTATCGCGAGCCAATTGTTGAACAGCGGTCAGGGCGCGTTCTCGGGACGTGGACCCGATCTATCCTACAACGGAACGACTGCGGCGCTCGACGCCCTCAACCACGCGCGGCTCGATCCCTACTGGCAGCAGCAGAGCGACCTGAACGAGTCCAGGCTTGCGGCTCAGGGGCTCACGCCGGGCATGGCCGGTTACGACAACGTCATGCGGAATTTCAATATCGGCCGAAATGACGCCTATAACTCGGCGAACCTTGCTGACTATGCTCTGTCCTCCCAGAACGCGCTCGCCGCGTATAATTCACCGCTGAATAGCTATCTGAGCCTGACTCAAGGCACCACTCCGCAGATGCCGGGAGCGGCAAATGTTTCGACGCCGGGCGTGAATATTGCAAACCCGAATGTCGCAAACCCGAATGTCGCGGGAACGAATGTATCGGGCTTGATCGAGCAGAATTATCAGCAGGAGAGCCAGAACGCGAACGCCTACAACGGGCAGTTGGCCGGCCTGATTGGGACTGGGGTTGGACTTGCCGCGGCACCATTCACGGGCGGCGCAAGCTTGGGGTTGACGAAGATGGGAGGCCTTTTCGGTGGTGGCTCTCCCAGCGGCTACGGCACGGGCAGATAGCATGGCACTCCTTGATTTCAGCATCGATACGAACGGCACGCCGCAGGATGTCCAACGTCGTCAGGCCTATGCTGACGCGCTTCTCAGGCAGGCGGGGGACAGTTCGCCAGCAGCGGGGGGGAGCGGGGGTGGTTGGATCACTGCGCTCAATCGCGGGCTCGCTGGAGCGCTTGGCGGCTATCAGCGTGCTTCGGCTGCCCACGAGGAGCAGCAGGGGCGCTCGGCGTGGCAGCAGCGGATGGCCGCTGCACTGCAAGGAGGCAAGATCGACCCGACTGCAATGGTGGGACTGGCGGCCGACCCATGGGCCAATGCAACCGCGCTTTCCGCAGCAAACAATGCTTACACTGCCCAGCATCAGGCCGAGCGCGACAAGATCGCGGATCAGCATTGGGGCGCGTCTTACGCGCTTCAGAAGCGATCTGCAGAGCGGGCAGACCAGGCGGCGGCGCGCGCCAACATGACACCGCTCGAGCAGGCCCAGGAACGCGCTCCGGTGCTTCAGCAGTATGGCATTGATCCGAATTCTGCCGAGGGGCGAATCTACCTCATCACAGGCAAGCTTCCGGACGCGACCAAGAACATTCCGAACAGCGTCTCGGAGTACAATTATTACACGAGCACGTTCAAGCCGACGCCCGAAAATCCGCAGCCGATGGACTACGCGACCTTCTCGACCGCCAAGGCGCGCGCCGCGGCGACAAACGTCACAACCAATGTGGATACAAAGGGTCCTGACAAATACGATACGGTCATGGGTGAGGGGCTGGCGAAGTCTCACTCGGCTCTCTCGAATGGTGTTGAGGACGCGCAGGCGCGCGCTCGCGACCTCGCCGCAATGCAGGGTGCTATTGACGCAATCCAGAAGAACGGTGGCACTACAGGCGGCATGGGACAGGCTCAGGCGCTCGAACTGTCTAAAACGATCAATGCCGGCGCCTCAGCGCTCGGTCTTGAGCCACCGATCAGCGAAAAGGGCATTTCCGACAAGGAGTTTCTGACCAAGTTCAATCGTCAGATTGCGGGGGCCCAGGCCAAGGGAGCGATGGGCGCGCGCGTAACCAACTTCGAGATGTCGAATTACCTGAAGGCCAATCCTGGCCTTGAGATGTCGGTCACAGGCAACCAGCGCTTGATCGGCATCCAGTCGCAGATCGAGCAGCGCAACGTCGCGGTGGGCAACGCAATTCGGGCTGCGGCTGCTGAAGCGGTCGGCGCAGGCCAGCGCGTCAATCCGGCCAAGATCGAGAAGATCATCCGAGATTACGACGAGACGCACCACATCAAAGACCCGGTGACGGGTCAGGATTTAACGCAGAGCTATACTCTACCGGAATTCCAGGGAGGAGGCACGAACCCCGCGTTGGCGGCTGGCCACGAAACCAACATGAAGAAAATCCGCCGATACAATCCAGAAACGGGCACGCTTGAATGAGCGTTCAAATCCAGGCACCTGACGGTTCGATCATCGAGTTTCCGGCCGGCACGTCTGATGCCACGATCACGTCGGTGATGGCGCGCGAGTTCGGCGGACCGAAAGCACCAAAGGTCGCAGCTGCGGAGCCCTCAAATCTGAGTGGTCCTCAGATGACCGTCGACGGCCTCGGAAATCCGATCGCGCTTGACCTCAATAAGCCCGATGCCGCGCCGAACCTCTCGGCTGGCGACAAGACCATGCGCGCGATCGGCGCTGTCGATAGCGGCGTCCGGGCAGTTGCCAATGGTATCCCATTCATGGACCGGTTCGCGGCCGGCATGGGGGCCCTGACCGGCATCGGCGGCGAGCGCGGCGACTATTCCGGGAACCTCCAGAAGCAGCGCGCAGAGGATCGGCGGCTGGCGGAAGCCGCGCCGATCGCGAATACGGCCGCCCACCTGGTTGGCGGCGCAATGCTGCCGCTGGGCGCTATCGGGGCCGCGGCAAAGGGAACGAGCTTACTTGCGAAGACCCTTCTTGGTGGTGGCACCGGAGCCATATTCGGCGGAGTGCAAGGTGTCTCGGACGCACCGGATCTGACCGACGTCGGAGACGTGGCGAAGCACGCCGGAAAGGGTGCGCTTGTCGGAACTTTGGTGGGGGGCGCAATCCCGGCGACGGGTGCCGTGGTCGGCAAAGGCTACAACGCTCTCGCGGACGCGCTGATCGGCGCCGAAGGCATGTCGCGTCCGGCAGCTCGGCATCTGACCAACGCACTCGCCGCCGATACACCGGCCGCGGTGCGTGGGCGTCTCGACGAGCTCGGTCCCGATGCCATGCTGGCCGACGCTGGCCCAGCGTTCTTGGGCAAGACGCAAGGCGCGGTGCTCAACAGTGATGAGGCGCGCTCGATAGGAGTCGGCGCGCTCAACGCCCGCAATGATGCGACGAACCAACGGATCATGGGCGACGTCAACCGGGCGCTGGGCCCCGCTGAAGATCCGCAGACGGTCACAAATACGATCCGCGCGCACCGGTCCGTCGTCGACAATGCGAACTATCCGGCCGCGCTGAACGCTGCGCCCGATGTTCAGACGGCGCCGATCCTGGCGCAGCTCGATTACATGATTCCGCGCGCTGTCGGTATGGAGCGCCGGGCGCTGACCAATCTACGCGGCATGATGATGACGACCGAGCGCCGTCCGTTGGTCGATACTGCCGGCCATCCGCAATACGACAATCTGGGGCGCCCACGGTTCGAGGAAATCCCGGTCAACCAGCAGGACGCCGAAGTCCTGCACAAGGTGAAGCAGGAGCTCGACAACGTCATCCAGTACGACGCGCCGGGCCTTGGCATTCCGGCCGGCGCCGTCTCGCGCCAGCAAGGCGCACTCCGAATGATGCGCGGCCAGCTAAATGAAGCGCTCGAGCAGCAGGTACCCGGCTATGCGAACGCCAACCGGCAATCCGCTGCGCTCGCTCGACGTGGCGATGCTGTTGAAGCAGGGACGCAATACCTTGGCTCCGGCAAGACGACGCCGTCACCTGGACGGTTTGCCGACGAGTTCGGCCAGCTTGAGCCCGGAGAGCAGATTGCTTTTGCGAAGGGCTCACGCGGTAACATCGATCGCGTGCTCGGCACGAAGGCAAACGACCTGCAGGCCTTGAAGGGCGAGCTGCAAGGCGAGGGCGGCTGGAACACCGCGAAGATTGCGACCGTGCACGGGCAAGATGCTGCCGACGATCTGATGGCATCGGTCGAGCGGAACGCGAAATTCCGGGACACCCATAACAAGGTGGTTGAAAACTCGCAGACAGCTCAGCGGCGTGCAGCGGCTGAGAACATGAAACCGGAGCCGCCCGGCGAGGTACCGCTGATCAATCCCAACATGACGATCCCTGGCTTGATTGGCGCGGGCGGCAAGAAGGCACTGAACTGGGCGATCAACGGGATGCGGGCTGATCCGACTGCCCAATATGGCGAGATGGCACGCATTCTGACGGCGCAGGGTGCGGCGCGCGACCGCCACCTGGACGCGCTGGCGACGTCGCTTCTTAGCCGCGATGCAAACCGCGCCGCAGCGCCAGCTATCGGGAATCGCGCTGCCCTGGCGGCAGCACTTCTTGAGAACGAGTATTTGCGCGATCGAGCCGCCACGCGATGAGGCAGAAAATGGCGAAGCCGATCAAACAGAATGCTGCGCCCCAGCCGAAACCAAGATCGAAACTGAAATTGGCCCCCCACTTCAGGGCGGCGACGACCGCAAGCAGAACGGCTGAACAGACGATGATGCGAAGCATTTCGAGAAAATAGCTCAGTCCGGCCCAAAGTCAAAATCCGTACCAATCCGGCCCCGTTTTCGGGGCCTTTTTCGTGGGAAATCGATGCCCAGACAAGCGAATGGCACCTATCAGCAGCCGGCGAACACGGCCGCCGTATCCGGTCAACCGATCAGTTCGACTGCTTACAACACGCTGATCCCTGATCTCGGCAACGAGATCACGAACAGCCTGGATCGTGGCGGCCGCTCGGCAATGACGGCGCCGTTGCCGATGGGCAACCAAAAGATCATCGGCATGGCCGATCCTACGATCCCGACGGATGGCGCTACCAAGAACTATGTCGATAACGCGACCGCAGCATTCTTCGGCACTGGCGATGCCAAGCTGACCCTCAAAACGGTAGCGGATGCTGGCTGGGTCTTCTGCGACGATGGCACCATCGGGAGCGCTACGTCAGGTTCATCGAACCGAGCCAACAATGACACCCAAGCCCTCTTCACGCTGATCTTCAATGTCATCGTGGACGCCTACGCGCCTATCCTGACTTCAGGCGGAGGCGCAACGACGCGCTCAGCGCAGGTGAACGCCGCAACGGCATGGGCTGCGAATTGCAGGATAATGCTGCCGCGGACGCTCGGACGTGTTCTAGGCGTCGCCGGCAACGGCACCGGGTCAGGCCTATCCGCAAGAGGCCTTGGGCAGTTCACCGGCGTCGAGACGCAAACGCTGGCTATCTCTGATCTGCCGGTTGTGACGGTTCTCGCGACTTTTAACGGGACCGGGATCACTGGCGGCACTGTTGCAGGCTCGGTGACCATCAGCGGCGGCACGGTAACGTATCCGGTTCGTAACTATGCGACGTCCGGCAGTAGCGTCATCACTGATCTTTCGCTTGGCTCGAACATCGGATCGTCGGCTGGCACACTCGCTTCTTCGACCCTTTCCGGTGCCACAGCAACATTTTCGGGCGGCACGATCCAATCCGGTATTCCCACGGGCACCGTCACTTGCGGTGCATTCGGCGCAGGCGCCGCGCATAACAACATGCAGCCGACCACGTTCCTCAATTTGATGATCAAGCTATGACAACGGGTAGCATCATATCAGTCCCCCCGCTGGTCGAGCAGCCTCCGGGGCAGAGCGCAAGCAATCCAGCTGGTCTCCCTGGTGTTACCTATGCCGCGGCCGTGCCGATACTTCCACAGACGTGGAGCGGAATTCAGACGTTCCTTCCTGGCACGATCGTTCTCAGCGGGACGGGTGCAGCGTCGAACGTCCTTTTGCAGGAAACAGTTAACGGGCCCGTAACCGTTCGGCAGCTCGCGTTTACCGATATCTCCGGGCAGATCGCGACCGCGCAGGTGCCATCTGCTGCGCTTACGGCCGTCAATGACAGCAATGTCACGCTGACCCTCGGCGGCTCGCCGAGCAGCGCGCTTTTAGCGGCCACTTCGATTACACTGGGGTGGACCGGAGCACTTGCGCTTAGCCGTGGTGGGACGGGGACCAATCTTAGCGCGACGGGCGGAGCGGGCCAGTACCTAAAGCAGTCGAGCGCAGGCGCGGCTATCACGGTCGGAACGATTCCGGCATCTGACATTGCGAGCGTGGGAGCACTCACGCGGACCAACGACACGAACGTTACTCTGACGTTGGGTGGATCGCCGACCACGGCTCTGCTTGCGCCAACGTCGATTACAGTTGGCTGGGCCGGAACGCTCGCGGCGACTCGCGGCGGCTTCGGTGCCGATGTTAGTGCGCAGTCGGGGGTTCCGCTGTTCGCAACTGGCGTTGCGACCTTCACAGGGACAACCGGCAGCGGCAACTTTGCGCGAGCCACATCGCCGACATTCGTAACTCCGACGATCGGAGCGGCGACCGCAACGTCGATCAACGGCAACGCGATCACCACAGGGACGGGCACATTAACCCTCGCCAGTGGCTCTACGCTTACGGTCAATTCCAGCACCGCGATTACGCCCGCAGCCTCTGGCATCGGCGTGTGGGCTGGCGGCACGCTCAGCGGTTCGACTACGCCGGCCCTTGGGACGCCGTCGTCTGGAACGTTGACCAATTGCACGGGCTACCCGGCAGCTAATATTTCCGGGAATATGCTGGTCAACAACTTCAATGGCGGAACCGGCGCCAGCACTTCCACATTCCTTCGCGGGGACATGACATGGGGGACGCCGGCTGGTGGTGGCACCGTCACCACAACGGGCTCGCCGGCCTCCGGCCAGTTGGCGTTCTTCTCTGGGGCTTCTTCGATTACTGGCGTTTCTGTGGGCGCTGTCACGAATGCACTCGCCGCGAACGTCAGTATTACGAATACGACCTCGTTTTTCGATGGTCCGACCTCATCGCAAGGTGCTGCGACCGGAATCTTTTTTGTCTCAGGTTGTGTCTCGCTGTTCAACTCTACCGCGACAAATGGGTATCTAGTCCGGCTATGGGATGGAACGACTATAGTTGCATCTACCGTCGTGAGTTCAACCGCGACAAACCAGAGCATCGCTGTCCAGATCAGCGGCCTCATCGCTAATCCGGCCGGGGCAATTCGTATTTCAGTGAGGAATACGGCCAGCTCAAGCTCGATTATGCAGTTCAACGGATCAGGCGACAGCAAGGACTGCAACATCACTGTCTACCGGATCTCTTAGCCGCCTTCGGGCGGTTTTTCTTTGGATAAACCATGACCGACCTGAACGCTCTAAAAGCAGCGAATGCGGCCCGCTGGGCGAAAGCCAAGCTGACCCGGAACTTTACCGGCGTTGCGAAGCGCCTGGTCGCGCCGGAAGCTAAGGCCCGCTACCAGATCGTCTCGGTTAAAACCGGCGTTCCGTGGCCCTTCATCGCCGTCGCACACGAGCGGGAGAGCTCGCAGGACTGGGCTGGCTCTTTGGCTCAGGGCGATCCGTGGAACAAGATCTCAACCCATGTGCCGGCGGGCAGGGGACCGTTCAAGTCGTGGGAGGACGCCGCCGTTGATGCGCTGGTGAACTGCGCGCCGCGGGCGGCCCTCAACAAGGACTGGTCGACCGGCGGCACGCTGACCATGCTCGAGCAGTACAACGGGCTCGGATACGCCAACAAGGGCCGGCCATCGCCCTACATCTGGTCCGGCACAAATCAATACGTCTCGGGCAAGTACGTTCGGGATGGTGTCTATGATCCCAACGTCGTGGATCAGCAGCTCGGCTGCGCGGGCCTGTTGCTCGCAATGATGTCGCTCGACCCGTCGATCTCATTCGACGGGGACCACGCGCCAGCACCACCAGCCCCGGCGCCTACCGTTCCGCCTGCAAAGCCCTCCGCTCCGTCCGTCACCAACCCGGCGCCCGGTTCGCTTGGCGCATTCATCGCTTCCATTCTCTCAGCCATCTTTGGAAAGAAGAAATGACCATCGCTCTTTTAATTCTCGCTCTGATCATTGCAATCGGATTCCTGTATGCGCTTGTGCTGCGCCCCTGGTTGAAGAAGCAGGCATGGGCTCAAACCTTTTTCGCGTGGATCGATCCTATCGAATTGGCCCTGTACAAAAAGAGCGAGACGATTCTCTTCGGGCGTCTTGTTTGGGTGGGAAGCGGAATCGTGTGGGGTTACGACTCGCTGGCCCAATTCGTGCCAAGTTTGGATCTGACGCCAATTACGACACGGCTCTTCGACTGGCTTGCTGTCCCCCCGGATATGCGCAGCCTCTCGGTAACAGCCTTCATTGGAATCCTTGGTCTGCTCATCAACAAACTTCGCAAGACGGTGACGAAGCCGCTTGAACTTGTTGCGGTACCGGACGCGAAACTTCCGCCGGCTGTGGCACAGGCTGTTGCCCAAGCCGAGGTTGCCAAAGAGGCCGCGGTGCAGGCCGTTGCAGAGGCGAAAAGCTGATGTGGCAGGCCATCATCGGTTTCTTCGGTGGCCCGGTCATTAAGGGGCTTCTCGACGCCTACAACGCGCATCTACAGGCCACGACCAGTGACAAACAGATCGCGGCTGATCTGGCCGGCAAGGAGATTGCCGCGCAAACCGTCGAGATGCAGGCGCAGGCACAGTTACGGACGGCCGAGATCGGGCACCCATGGGAGCCTGAAAAATTGGCCTTCTATGTCTGCCTGATCTTTTTCGCCAAGTGCGTGATCTGGGACAAGGTTCTCGGCCTTGGGACGACAGACCCACTAGCTGGCGACGTCTCGACCTGGGCCGGCATGATCATGGGGTTCTACTTCGGTAAGCGTACTTTTGAGAACGTGGCGCGGATCATCAAACGCTAGCGGACTGGAATGCCTGGAATGACAATCGACTACACGATCACGGTCGGTAACCTGATCGAAATTGCATCCATCGTTGGCGGCGGGATACTTGTTCTCATGACCCTCAAGAGCGATGTCAGCGCCCTGAAATCGGGGGCAAAAGACGTTCGGCTCGATCTCGGCGAAATGCAATCCGAGATCAAGAAGATTGGCGAAGTGCTGATCACGCAGGCCGATCAGAACCGGCGCATCATGCATCTTGAAGAGGATGTTCGCGAGCTACGCCATGGGCGGGGCTTCGTTCGGGAAGCGATCGAGCGCGAATATCCTTGATGGAGTTCTGGATCAAGTGGCTCGCGGCCTTCATGATCGTTCTCTCCATCCTCACCATTTGCATCGCGCTGCAAGAGTGGCGCGAGTGGCGAAAGAATCCGCCGGATCGTCTGGACCGGCGGTAGCTCGGCCTGTCTTCAGGCCTGTTTCCCTCCCTAGACTTGCCCGGCACCCCAACCGGCGTCGGGCTCTTTTTATTCGAGCCGGTACTTCCTGCCGTTGGTGTTCGGATCTGTGTTGTCGCTCGATGAGAACATCAGGATGGGTGCGGTTTCATCTTCTTCCTTGTAAAGGCGATACATGCCGCGGCCTTTCATCCAAATCTCCTGCGGATCGCTGTTCGCCGGCCCAAGCAAAACATCATCCTCGTAAAGTTTGGCCTCTCGCAGCTGCCGGAGCGGGTACTTGACGACCATAACCCAAGCATGGCCCTGCCAGCGGCGGAATACGCCGCGCAGGCTGTAATCGACCGGCTTTGGCGGTATCATGAAAAGTAGCGCGCACGACGCCATGGCGAACAGCATAGAGCCGATCGCGATCTGCGTGCTAGAAGCTCCAGACGTGCGCTTTGGTTGCTCGCCATCTTTCACTGTGCCCGCTGACACGTAGAAGCCATAAGCCTCCGACATGCCGCGCTGCCGCCCTTCACTAAGACCGAGTCGATAGGCGAGGTACGAGCAAGCGCAAAGCAGCGCTGCGCAGGAAAGCGGAATAAGAAGGGAAATCAGTAGCTGCACTACTACTATACTCTAGATTGTTGCTCAATGTGTGGGCAACCGTATAGGGCTCACGAACAGAAATAAATCGCTCGCGGAATCATTTCCGACGAATTTCTTTCATCCTTTCGGATGACGAGCTACGCAAGCGCGACTCCCGAACTTCTACGGGATTATTGCTCTGGGCGCTGATTGGACAGCAGCCGCGGTAGCGGCGCCATCCGCGGGCGGGATGGCTTCGGCTCCTCTTGCTCCTCCACCTCGAATCGTTTTCGCCGCGCTTTGACAATGAGACCGACCAGCACCAGCACGAAACCGACAGCAATCAATATAAAAGGGACTAAGCCATTCACCCAGTCTGAGAACAATTCGTTCACTCAAAACTCCCGTGACATCGCCGGATGCGTCCGGTTCTTGACCTTGATCCAGTGCGGGCACCGGCCGCCGCGGTAGGGGCGATCGGAACGCTTCGATACTAACCCCTCAAAGCCGAACTCGCAGGCTTTCCGGAACAGGTCGGGCCCGATCTCGCCTTGCTCGAAATCCGAAACGAAGATGCCTTCAGGCCGACGTGCTAGCAACCGCTGCAGGTTCGTTTTGCGCATCGACAGCGGCAGATCCCGCAGGTCGTTGCCATCCAGCGCCAGGATATCGAACGCCAGCATTTCGACCTCGGCATTGTGCTTGCCTGAGTGCAGCGCGTTGAAGTCTGAGTAGCCATCTACGCCGCGGACGATGGCCTCGCCGTCGATCACGAACTGCTTCTGGCGGTTCTTCATGGCCGCCTCCACGACCCAAGGGAAGCGCTTCGTCCAGTCATGGCCGCCCTTGGTGATCAGCCGGACGCGACCTCCGTCGCGCTCGAGGCGCAGGCGGTAGCCATCGTACTTGATCTCGTGGAACCACTCCGGGCCGGCCGGGACCGCCTTTCCAATGGTCGGCAGGCAGAACTCAAACTTGGGCATGCCCGGAAGATAGGTATCTGGTGCCGATTTTACGAATCCGCAGTGGAGGCCCCGATGTGGGGTTCTACGGGGCCTCGCCTTGCACGGTAGGGGTTCTCGGCCTGGAGAGAGCCGAGATCTAAAGTCAAACTCTCTTTAGCAATATCGTCAAGAGGAGGGAAAAAGCGGCAATTTGTCTCTCCGGGATTCACTCGGGTTATTTCCGGATCCAGCCTCGGTTTGGATAATCTGAATATCAGGGCAGGTAATTTTCATTTCGTATTTTTTCAGCCCTAGAACGACGACCGCTGCTTCCTGGCGGACAGCGGCTCGGCGATCAAGCTTTGGCCCCAGCATGATCCGGATGCTGGGGTCTCTTTTATGAGTAGGAACGAAGCGCAAGCATTGGCATTGGTCGCCCTGTTCGGTGCCGCACCGCTACAGGCACCGAGACGCCCAGCTACACACTGGCCCCAGCTTCACCGCTGGGGCCCTTATTACGCCGTCCAGACAGGGCACTGCCGCGACAAACGACAAGACATCCGACCGCATCGGGAAGGAGTAGCAATTTCTGACACCGGTGTTAGTTTTAAAGCCTCGGGGCACGTCCCGATTCACCTTTAGGACGACTGGCCCCGGCAACGGGCTCTGGCCCCAAGAGGTGCTGGGGCCGATTTCTGGTATGAGGCCGCCACGGCATCTAGAGACCGCGCGATCGCCTCTGCATCATAAGATGCCAACACGGCCTTAGGCGCAATGCACGCTGGCCCAGTACTCGGTCGGCCGGCGAGATTCCCCCCTCGCGGGGGCCATTTCTTTGAGATCGTGTGCTAGGTAGGAAGAGCCAGACCCAAGCGGCTTCAAACTATCTCGACGGCCGCCTCAATTCCGGGCTCAGCATGGTCGCGGCTGACACGGGAGATTTGGCGAGGCACCACACCCGACACAATGAGCCAAGTATCCGGCTTGGTGCCTTCGCCGATAACCACAGTCGCGTTCTGATCGGGGAGAGCGTGGAGCCTGCGCACCAGATCGCTGACTTTCATTTCGTCGCTCCTAGAGCCGAGCTCAATTGCCGGCCTTAATCTTTGTTGTCTCGATGAGCCTTGATCTCCATGCGCACACTGGCACTATCACGGATGGATTGCCGTAGCTCAGCAAGCTGATCGGCGCGCTGGTCAGTAAGGGCTTTCCGTTGTATGCGTAAGGTCTGACCATCTTCGATAGCACGCTGAGAACGCGCGAACAGTGGATCAATCATCGCTACCGCTTACACCGGCGCCCGTGTTCCCGCCCTGTCTCAGGATAAGAGGTTTTCCATCGTTGATCCCGTATTTGCTTTTCTCTTGAGGGAAGGGCTCGTGCGTTTTGCGGCCAGCGAACGTGTCCGGCACCGGGTTATCGTTTAGAATTTTGAGCGAGCGTTGAATCAAATCGCGGGCCTGCGCGGCGAGTTTTTCGGACCACGTAGAATAACCGTTGTGCTGTTCGGACATGGCCGCACTCCCTCGCTAATGCAGGCGGGAGCGCTCTCGGTCTCTCAGCCACCGACGCCTACGGGCAGAGCCTCGGCCGGTGATGCCGGCAGGATAACACGGAACGCGCTCGTCAGCTGCGACAAATTAGGACAGGCCGGAATACACCGGACAGACGCGGCAGCCAAAATCTGCAATCCAGTCGCTGGGGCCGTTTCTTTGGGATAGCGAGGCCCGCATGGAACTGGTGGAAGGGGTCGTCGCAATCGTGGGGGTGCTCAGCGCGGCGGCCGCGGTTGGGACCGCATATTGGTATGTCATGTCAGAACGGCAGAGGCGATAGGCCCAGTGGCTCTTGGTCAGGCGAACAGGTCTTTGCCCGACTGCAGCATCCTCACGAATGTTCCGCTCTCGTGGTATTCGAGCCACCCCTGATCCTTGGCGTACTGCAAGCCGGCCCAGTATTCGGCCGGCGTCGCCTTGTCCTGGTAGAGCATCGGATAGTTGATCTTCTCGATGTAGATCCGGCCATCCTGGATCGGCTCGAACGCCCGGGCGTGCTCCATGATCCTGCGGGCAGCTTTCTCGGGGTCGGAGTAGGGGCGGTCGCCAATGTATTTCATCGCTCAATCTACGGAATTGGCGAGAGCCCCGGCAACTTTTGGGGGCCAGGAGGCAGTCGCCGGGGCCCTCTATGCGGCTAGTCCAACGCCAGCCGACTCGCGAACGAAACCGTGTCAGTTTTGCACGAGCAGAGCAATTGCGACGATTGCGAAAGGGCACAGCCCCAAGAGGACGATGCCTACGCGGACGAATGTTTCGGCCATGGCACACCCCGACAGTGCAGCATTTGTCTTAGCTTAATCCCGGACGCCTCTCGCTGAAAGTGCAATTTGTGCCGGATGCACGTAGCGCAAATGGGCTATAAAACCGGGCGTCTTGGCATCTTTAGCGCGTTCCCATCCTCGCCTGCGGGAAGTGTGGCCGTACATCGGCGCCGCGCCTGCCGCAAGCCATGCAGGTGAAGTGGGGTTCTAGATCGGAGAGGCGGACGCGATCCGGCCACTGATCGACCTTTCCCGGCGGCAGCTCGACGGAGTGGCTGCAGCGATGGTCCGAGCAGAAGACGAGGAGACCGCGGGCGCCGGACTCGCGCATCTCGCCGAGGGTGATCTTGGGCTCAGCCATGGTGGGCACTGGCCATGACGATGGGGCGGAGAAGGGCGCGCCGGCTCACTCATCTTGTAGGTTGAGTACTGTCTCCGCGGATGAATTCGCGAAGTTTTTGCACCATCTCATTGGCAATTTTTTGATTGATCAGGAAGTCGTAGTGCCCCACCCGCGTCACCACCGTGAATATGCCAGTCTCTGAATCATCGTCGATTGCCAGCACTCCGGAAGCATGAACTTGGATATCCTCCAAATCTTTAGTGAAGTTGAGCGCAGGATCGTCATTTTCGTTGCTTGCCATATGCGCAGACTAGCAGAGCACAGCGCGCGAGTCTCAGGTCACGGTCTCCGAAATGGCACCACGATCCCATCTGCTGCACGGATCGCTACCCCCGCTATCTCAAGCGCATCGAACCTGAGTTTAACACAAGCATATCAGCGACACCCTGACGGTCTAACTCGCGGACGATCGCCTCGGTCACCTTCATCAGTCGGGCGGTCTCAGCTTCGGTCATGTGCATGGGCGTTGGCTATGACGGTTGGGCAAGTCCATCCAGGCCGCTCAGAAGCGATGGAAGAAATAGTGACCTATTGATTTTGCGCTGCGCGAGCTACACTGAGGGGAAGAAACATCTGCAATTTTCCGGCAGTAAAAAACTCGAAGCCGAGGTCGGCGTATAGTGCCGCGACCTCGTCGTCTAAGGCGTCTAACGCCAGCGCAAACGCGCCTGCCAGTTCAGAAATCTCCAAGGCTTTTTGAATGGCGTGACCGATCAACCTTTTGCCAATTTTGCCGCCTGCGCACTCGTCCGATACGCCAATCATGGCCAGGTAGATCGCCGGCACAGCATTGACTCGTTCAAACTTATCTTTCGCAGCCTCGGAAACTTCTTCCGGAATAAGCGACTTTAGCACCAAACTATAGAAGCCGAGTACCTTCTTAGTGCCTGGTGCCACTGCCACATAGACGCGCACCTTATAAAGATCATGGTCCCTGCGAGCATTATTCCGGCAGTAGTTTTGTATTCTAGCGGTTGAAGCGCAGCAAAAAGCCCCTCGATCATGTTGTGAATCGAGGGGCTCGATTTCTATAGCGACGGGCACCGGCCGCTGACCTTGAGGAATAGGCATTAAATCTTACTTGGATTCCTTGACCTGCGACATCAGCCTTTTCAAGGACTCTGTTGGCGCCTTCGGCTGCTCAATGGCCCGCGCGAGTTTGGCTAGCCCCTCCTTGGAGACGGGCTGAGACCACAAATCGTCCTGTGGATCTTTTAAAAGTGCGGCCATGGCGGGGCCTCCTGTCCAACTCGAAAATCTATAAGCCGCCTGAAGCTATATCGTTCCTAAGAAATGTCAACATTTACAATCGGTTAGGCCGGAGGTGGTGCAAATATAAGTTGACAAAACTGAGCGATTTGAAGCGGTTATCCCCGTGTGCATAATTTTTAAAATTTTTTGAGGGCGCGCCAGTGCTATTGCAATGTTGATTTTTTCGACCTACCTGTAGGTGAGGAAAATCAACATTGGTGATTCCATGGATGCCGTGCAGACCACTGTATTGCGTGAGCCTTGGGAAGTGCAGCCAAGACTTCAGGAATTAGCGCTGTCCAAAAACAAACTCCTCGAAGTGCGCGATATCGCGGTGCACGAAAGGGCAAACGCGACGGCTTTCCATGCCGCCAACGCTCCCGGCACCTTCTCATACCATCATGGAATTTGGGCGCTCCGACATCGTTTTGTTGGAGCAGACTGGCGATTAGATCGAACCAACGGCGTTGAGACCATCAGGAATGATCGCCTCAAACTGGTCGTTAGCTTCTGCAATGTCGATCTAGCATGTGTGGACACGCACAGACCTCAGCCCCGAACAAAAAAAGGGAACGGGGTTGAGCGTGCCTCTGGACCCGGATTGTTCGAGCACCTTCCGCAGTATGCGCCGCGCCCTAAGGGAGAATGGCAGTTCTTTTATCTTATGGTCGATGAAAGTGGAGCTGTTGAACTATCTCGGCCTGTCGTGAAGGGGGGTGGTTTCATGGCCATGATCGAACGCATCTATTTGTCTAACGGAAGCGATGATGATGGTGCTGGGCTCACGAACGATATGCCCAACACGCCGATCGAATTCGATCCCCAGATTGCGCGGAAAGTCTGAGCAAGTAGATGTTTAATCCTAAGAGGCTCAGCCTTGCGCGAATGCGCAGAAGGCTGACAGCGCGGGCGCTTGCGGAAAAGACTGGGCTGGCTGAGCTAACAATATCTCGGCTGGAGAAGGGCGCCAACGCGCCTGATGACGCCACATTCGACAAATTAGTGCAGGCATTGGCGTTCCCGCGTGAGTTTTTCCTCGAGCGCGATCCAGAGGAGATTGACACCGGTGCGGTTAGCTTTCGCAGCTTCACCAAAATGAGTGCGAAAGAACGCGACGCTGCTATCGCGGCTGGCGCAATGGGCTTGCAATTGAGCGCTTGGGTCGAAGAACGCTTCCAGCTTCCTCAGCCCAGCTTAATTGATATGAGCTACGAAACTGAACCAGAGACCGCCGCCGCCGCTCTCAGGCAGTATTGGGGACTGGGAGAGCGTCCGATAACCAACATGCTGGCGTTGTTGGAGACAAAGGGCGTGCGGATTTTCTCACTTGCAGAGAATACCGCGTCTGTAAACGCATTCTCGTTTTGGCGGGATAACAAGCCTTACATCTTCCTCAACAATTTCAAGACGGCAGAAAGCAGTATTTTCGACTCCGCCCATGAGCTTGGTCATCTCGTAATGCACAAACACGGTGACCCTAAAGAAACGAGGGCGGCCGAACGAGAAGCCAATGGTTTTGCGTCTGCATTTTTGATGCCTTCAAGGGATGTGCGAGCTCAAATTCAACGGCCAATTTCCACACAGACGATCTTGGTAGCGAAATCTAGGTGGCGCGTCTCTGCGATGGCTCTCTCGTACCGCTTACACGCCTTAGGAATGCTGTCTGACTGGCGTTACAAGTCGATAATCATGGATTTGGGTAAGTGGGGCTATCGCGACGGAGAGCCAAACGGTGTTCAACGGGAAACGTCGATTATTTGGCGAAAGCTTCTTGCGCAGCTTTGGTCGGAGCGGACCACAAAGAACGACATCGCGAAAAGTCTTCATATGCCGCTAGATGAGTTAGAAGGCCTCATCTGGAACTTGGCCGGTCCTGACCCGCGGCCGCCAGGCGCAATTCGAAGAGAGCTGCGGGAAGTGAAATAGATGGGCCCAACCCGCCAACGAGATCGCATCAGGCGGCACCGACGCCGCCCGATGCAACTGCTTTAACGATTATAGCGATCCCAAAGACTTTCCGACACAGTCTCGCCGCGGAGCATTGTGCCATCCAGGTAGGCCGGCGCGTCGAGGGACAATGCTGCATCGATCCGACTACCGGTGAATTACGGGCATTCAGGGGAAAGGCCAATCAACACTCTGGCGCTTTGGAGGCCCAGCGCGCAGCTTCCGCGCACTCCCGTCGCTCCAGATCAAAGTGTTCGTCATGCCTGTTTGTCGAAGGTGCGAACTCACTCTGCAGGTAAGCGACTTTCACCCCAGCTCACGCGGCCGACTGTCCGCAATTTGCAAGAGTTGCTTCAGGGACATCGTGGGTGGGCAGGTGTTCACCATGAATCCGGCAGAAGCAGCCACGTTCATGGCCCGGCTCGAAGCTGGAGAATCGCTCCGCAGCATAACCGGCGGGACTGGCCAAACACCGATATGCTCCTCCAGGGCTTTCAAGGTGCATTGTCAGCTTCACCCGGAATGGGGAAGCAAGGCGCAGGCTTTGGCTAAGGCCAATAGCAAATCGCGGATCTTAGCCGGGGTGAAGAAACAGGTCGATCGACGTACCCACTGCAAAAGCGGTCATGAGCTCACACCCGAAAACACCAAGCTCAGGATCACTAATCGCGGCTGGCGGCACCTCGAATGTCAACTCTGCCGTAGAGGATGGAATACGCGGGCACATCCTACCGCCGCACAGGTAACGGCCGCGATCGCCGTCGTAGAAGAGGGGGGCACACTCGCTGATGCGACCGCGAGAAAAAGTGACGGCGGCGTAATCAGATTTAACGGTCTTGTCGCGGCGTTTCGTCTGCAGCCCAAACTAGAAGGGCGCCTCAGGCGACTTTCTACGCGGAATGCCGCAAGAAAGCGAAAGAAGCTCTGGAGCAAAAGAAAGCGCGCGGCAAAAGAGTCCGCGCGAGACGCTGCGCGGCTGCGGATGACCGAGCGCATTCAATATCCGGAGTTTCCGCCGGATGTAGTCCTGCGCTTGCTCGAAGAGGGTTGCACGCTCCGCATGATCTTTTACGGAGCACGCCCCGGTCAAGGAAACAAAAAGGTCTGCGCTGGCATCAGTTCAAGGAAGGCCTTCAATAAATACTGCGCCGCTCATCCAGAATGGGCTGAACGCGCAACGGCTCTCGCCGAGCAAAATGCGCAAGCAGCTAACAAACGGAAAGGAGCCTCCCAACGAGAAAGAACATATTGCATATATGGTCACTCGCTTCACGACGCCCGAGTTCACACACGCTGGAGCACGGGCTACACGACGCGCCAGTGTCGAACTTGCGAAAGGATCAGGGTCAAGGGGGCGAGGCCGATGGAGCCTGACAAGCTCCTCTTGGTCTGCCAGGCTCTTCAACAAAAGAAGTCGCTCGCCGAGATTACCGGCCGGCCGCTGCGCGGAAAGAAGCGCCCCATGATCAGCAACACGGAGCGCTTGTATTGTCACCGCCGATTTGATCCCGAATTCGATCGGTTCGTTCGCGAGATGATCGCAGGTTCTCTTTCGCGATCGCAAATCCTGCGCTGGTCGATGGAGAGAGCGCGAAAGCTGACAGACCAGAGGCGTGAGGAAGCAAACGATTTTGAAACTATCCGAGCGATGCTTCCGACTTACTTGCCAGGACGGGATGACATCGCTCAGAACATCTTCGTGGCTCTGCTTGAGGGGTCTTTGCGCCAAGATCAGATCAAGGAGCGCGTCAGAGAGTTTGTTGCTGCTTACGACCGCGACGCTAGGAAAAACGGAACTGTGAAGTTTGGGCTCAGATCACTTGATGCGCCGCTTTTTAGCGACGGTAGCGCCACCTTGCTCGATGGTCTCTCCAGCGAGAATTATGCCGGGTGGGATCTAAGTATGCTGGCGTCCACAGGGCGCCGGATCGGGCCACGACGGCAGCGGAGTTGAAGCGCTATCGAAGCAGGACGATCGCCAGCGCCGCCATCAGGCACACGCCCATGCATATGGCTGTGAAGCGGCCGCGGCGATGAAGCCGGCCGGTCATTGTTCTACAGTCTGGCCCAATGTTGCCTCGAGCACGGAACGAAGTCGCTCCTCTGCCTTAGGATCGTACTTCGGCCGCGGCAGTGGAGTGTGAAGTGTGGGGTTTGAAACCCAATTGCAGAGATCGACGCCGGAAGCGATGATGGCTTTTGCGAATGCGGGGACCTGGGCGAGCTCGGTCACGACCTTGTTGAAATTGGCCCCGTACATCTCCCGGCCCTCGACCATCACGAAGAGACAGTCGGCCAAGGTCGCTCTTCCATCTGCGGGGCCGAAGCTGTTCCAAGCGCATTGCTCGGTGCTGGAAACTTCTGCTCGGACCCGTTCCCATAACTCGCGCTGCCCAAAAGCGACAACGAACCGATCGCCGGCATCGGTGGTTTCGGTTTCACCGTTTGAGCGCGGCTTGGTGCCCCCAGCCGCCCAGTACCATTTGGGCCGATCATCAAATCTCGTCATCATCCCTCCCGCCATTCTGAATTGACTTGTAACCTATTGATCTGATTGAAAGCGAAGACTGCGCGAAATTCAGAATTGTCGTTGATATCTCTAGGTATCCCGCCTGATTTTGATTCCGCCATTCGGAGGTTCGATCCCTCCCGCCCCAGCCAGCAAATAAGCCATTGATTTTAATGTAGGAAATCGTTCTCCCCGGTCGAGCCCCTGCCGCCATTTCGGGCGGATTGATCCGGCCAGCTGGAAAATTGTGCCGCTTTCGTTTCCATGGCGGCGGGCGACAAGCCCCCGAGTCGCCCGGAGACGCAGGTCAATGGGCGATTGTACTCACGACATAACGACGGATCTGACGTGGCGAATACCAAGAAGGCCCGCGCTGCTGCTGGCGCGAAGAAGAAAAGCAAGGGATCGGCGCGTTCCGGGATCTCGTCTTCCTCACCGCTTGGCATGCTGGCGCTCCATCTTCTCGAGCAATGGAAGAAGTCCGGGCGGGACGGCATCGTTTTCCTTGCGGAAAGCGAGAACAGGGCCGAGCGCCTCGGCAGCGTGCTGCATTCGCTCGATCCCTCGGTCGAGGTGCTGGTGTTCCCGCGGCTGAATACCTTGCCCTTTGACGGGCTGGAGCCGTCACGAGAGATCGCCGGCAGGCGCAGTTCGGTGTTGAGGCGCCTCGCCAGGAGCAAGAAGCCGGTGTTCCTGGTGTCGACGGCAGAGGCGATCATGGAGCGGTTGCCGTTGCCTGCCAGCTCGGCGCGCCTCAGCATCAGCCTGAAGGTGGGGGCGGGCTATTCCGAGCAGGAACTCAAGGATCGTCTGGAAGCTTTGGGATACGATCTCGACGAAGAGGCGGATTATCCCGGCAGCGCTCTCTTCCACGGAATGACGTTCGAGGTATTTCCCGCGGGCGCGCTGGGGCCGTTCAGAATTGAGCATTCCGGTGGCGTGATCCGCAGAATCGTAGGTGTCGATCCGGACGAGCACGACGTCGTGTTCGACGCGGAGGAACTGCACATCGACCCGATGTCCGAACGGATTGCGTTGGAAGGCAAGCGGGTCCAGCGGGCGGCGCTGCCGGATTATTGCCAGCGCGCGCACTGGATCGCGGACGCAGGCGTTTCGGGCCACGCCGATAGCTGGCTGAGCACGATCAAGGAGGCGGCCGGCCGCAGGGAGGCGGAACGCGAATATCTGGGGCCCGCTGACTGGAAACGGCTGGCCAAACGGATGAGCGCGCTGCCTCGAAAGGCGGCCTTCATCGCCACGCCTGACTTCTCGAAGGTCGCCTCGTCGCGGAAAGCTCTTCGCGCATTTGTCGCCGACACGCAGCGCGGCGGATCGCGGCTGCTCTTTGTCGCGGCGGTCGAGGACGATCTGCGCGCGTTGGAGCGAATGAGCGGGATCAAGGCGGAGCGTTTCGCCGACTGGAACGAGGCGGCGAAAGGGCGCGGGGGCGAAGGCGCGCTGTTGGCCGACTTCGACACCGGCTTCATCGGCCCAGGACGCAAGCCGCTCGTCGTCGTGACGGCGACCGACGTGCTCGGCAGCAGGGCGCATCATCCGCAGCCCATGGCGAGAGCCTGGAGTTCGGCTTTCGATCATCCCGACGTGCCGGAGCGCGGCGCGGTCGTCGTGCATCTGCAGCGCGGGCTGGCCGTGCTCGATGGCTTGCAGACCCTCGATATGGGGAAGGGATCATCGCGCGAGATGATCAGGCTGGCCTTTGCGGGGGATGATGCCGTCCTCGTTCCGCCGGCCGATCTTGCGCTGATTTGGCCGTATGCCGCGGAGCTCGGCAAGCTGGCACTGGACAGGGCCGATGGCAGTACGTGGTGGACGCGCCGTACCAAGGCGGAGCAGGAAATTCAAACGGCCGCCAAGGCGCTTGCCAAACACATCGCGCAACGGCGCCGCCGGCGCGCGCCCAAGCTGGTCGCTCCCGGTCCCGCATATGAGCGGTTCGTCGCGCGCTTTCCCTATTTCACGACCGTCGACCAGGCGAAGGCAATTCGCGACGTCCTGGATGATCTGGCGTCCGGTCATCCGATGGATCGGGTCGTCTGCGGCGACGTCGGATTTGGCAAGACCGAGGTGGCGTTGCGCGCGGCGGCGGCCGTTGCGTTGTCTGGCAAGCAGGTTGCCGTCGTTGTGCCGACGACTGTTCTGGCAAGGCAGCACGTCGCAACCTTCCGCAAACGGTTTGCTCCGCTTGGCATCGAAGTGGGAAGCCTGTCGCGGGCGACGTCGGCTGCGGAGATGAAGGAGACCAAGGAGGGCCTGCGAAGCGGCAAGATGAAAGTCGTGGTCGGCACGCAGGCGATCGCGTCGAAGGACTTGAAATTCGCCAAGCTGAGCCTGGTCATTGTCGACGAGGAGCAGCACTTCGGCGCAGCCGAGAAGGCGAAGCTTTCAGGCCTGGCGAAGGGCGCCCATACGCTGTGGATGAGTGCCACGCCGATCCCGCGCACGCTTGCGGCGGGACTTGCGGGATTCAGGGAGCTGAGCGTGATCGCATCCCCGCCCGTTCATCGGCTTCCGGTCGCGACCAAGATCGCTCCGCTCTCGGACGCCGCCATTGCCGCCGCATTGCTGCGCGAGCAGCGACGTCACGGGCAAAGCTTCCTGATCTGTCCGCGCATCCAGGATCTGGATCCGATGCTGGCGCGCGTGCAGTCGATGGCCCCGGAGCTGCGCATCGTCTGCCTGCATGGCAAGCTGCCCGCCGACGAACTGGACGATCGAATGATGAGTTTCGTCGAAGGCGAGGCGGACGTTCTGCTGGCGACCAACATCGTCGAAAGCGGTCTCGACATCCCGAGGGCGAACACCATCGTGGTCTGCTGGCCGGAAAAGTTCGGTCTGGCACAGCTCCATCAATTGAGAGGCCGGGTGGGACGCGGCGGGACACGCGCCTTCGCATACATGCTGACCGAATCCAGTTCGGAACAATCCGGCAGGCGTTTGGCCGTTCTGGAGGAGTTCAGCAGACCGGGCGCCGGGTTCGCGATCAGCGAGCGGGATCTCGACCTCAGAGGCGCCGGGGATCTGCTTTCGGAGCGGCAATCCGGCCACGTGCAGGTGTTCGGTCCGGTGCTCTACAGCCACCTTCTGAAACAGGCCTCGGAGAAGACCAACGACCGGTCCGCCGATCTGTGGGTGCCCGATCTCAACCTTCCGCTCGCGGATTTGCTGCCCAGGAGCTATGTGCAATCGGAATCCGTGCGGCTTGAAATCTATGGCCGTGCCGCGAGGTGCCGGAGCGAAGACGATCTGGAAGATCTCGAGGAAGAGACCTCGCGCCGCTTCGGCAGGCTGCCCTTGGCCGGTCGGGATTTCTTCGCCGCGGCGAGGCTCAGGATCGATTGCAAGCGGCGAGGCATCGTGAGGCTCGATGTCGGCCCGGAGGCCGTCGCGGCGACGTTCCTTCCGGGGAGGCTGCCGAAATCCAGGGCACGTTCGCTCGAGCGCGACGGCGATCGCGTGTTCTATTCGGACAACATACACGAGCCGCCTTTCGAGCGGATCGAGGATCTCCTGGACATTCTGGACGAGTGAGCGCGACGCGGCTCCGTCGCAGGCGAGCCTTGCGGGTGCGCCGCGCATAGCAGAGATATTTCAGCGCGCCGGGGCTGCGGAGAACAATCGACCGATTCTGCGCGCTGACATCCCAGTGACATGTAGCATCGTTACTGCACATCCGTGGCAAACCGCCCGCCGTCATTCGGCCTGCTCCGAGCCATCGGAAAGCCCCCTTCCAGGCGCGAGTCGACGGTATTCGGGGCGGGTTATGTTGTTCAAATCGCGGCGTTTTGGGCCAAAATGCCGTGCCCGGATACCGGAATCAGCGCTGCCGAAGCCGGCTCCGCTCTTCGCTTTCTCCGTAGGACTACCCGTTTTGCACACCGTTCCGCGCGGTGTTGCCCAATCTTGTACCCGATAACGGTAACTGAAATATTCGTATTGTATTTCAATGGCTTGCCGAAGTGTCGCAGTTCAAATGCCCGTGATATTTGTGCAACATTTGCCCGAAAACAGCCGCAACTCGCCCCAAACCGAGCGGTCTTTTGTTGCGTGATCGGGGGGCTTCTGTCTCATATGGAACTACGACGGAGGGGGGCATCCCGAGGTCGTCCCGTTCTAGGTGGTTCGCTTAAGTCCCTCGCGTTCATGCGGGTGTGTCCGAAGGCGCGAAGCGACTAAGCGGGGATTTTAAGGGACAAAGGGAACCAACCTGAGGGTGTTCGACCCGGCGGATCCGGAACCTTCCCTGAGATAGAGCAACTTGGAGGTTTAACATGAAGATGGTTAAGAGCCTTATCCTCGGCTCGGCGGCGGCTCTCGTCGCGGTCGGCGGAGCTCAGGCGGCCGATCTTCCCGTCAAGGCCAAAGCGGTCGAGTACGTGAAGGTTTGCTCCCTGTATGGTCCCGGATTCTACTACATCCCGGGCACCGATACCTGCATCAAGCTGGGCGGCTACCTGCGCGTCGACGTTCTGGCAAACACCAACTCGGACCACACCGGCAACACCTCGGGTGCTGGTGGTGCGAACAACCGCTTCACCAACGGCTACACCTGGCGTTCGCGTGAAGACCTGAACATCGATACGCGCACCGCGACCGAGTACGGCGTGGTCCGCACCTTCTTCGATGCCACGTTCTCCTGGACGTCGGACTCCTATGCCGGTCAGGGCAACGGCGCGACCGTTTACTCGCCGATCGGCGCGGTTGCGGCTCCGAACAATGCCGGCTCCGGTAACGTCGCCGCTGGTACGGTCGGCGTCTACTATGCCTTCATCCAGTTCGCCGGCTTCACCATCGGTAAGGCGGTCTCGCAGTTCTCGGCTCCGTGGGCCAACTACCCGGGCAACAGCTACGACGGTCTCGTCGGCGGCGGCGGCACGATCACTGGTGTGAACCAGTTCACCTACACCGCGCAGTTCGGCAACGGCGTGTCGCTGTCTCTGTCGGCTCAGGATCAGTCGGCCTACTATCAGGCTGGCGTGGTCAACCTCGGTGCGCCCGTCAACTTCGGCGTTCCCGGCAACACCAACGTGTTCGGCATCAGCGACTACGCTGGCACGATCGCTCCGGATCTCGTCGCGATGCTGCGCGTCGATCAGGCCTGGGGTCTGTTCCAGGCATCGTTCGCCGCGCATAACAACCACGTGGCCTACTATGGCGGCACCGAGTTGACCGGTCATCCGGACGACAAGTGGGGCTGGGCTGGTCAGTTGGCCTTGTCGATCAAGAACATCCCGACCGGACCTGGCGACACCATCAACTTGCAGGGTGTCTACACCAACGGTGCGACCCGCTACAACATCCAGGACCTTGCCGGTTCGGCTGGTGGCAACACCATCTTCGGCGGAACCAACGTTCCGGGCGCCTATCAGAGCATCGGCTTCGGCATCGCGCCGGACTCGATCTTCGTGACCGGCGGCCAGCAGCAGCTGATCACGACCTACGGCTTCCGCGGTGCCTACGTGCACAACTGGAACCCGAACTGGAACACCAGCATCTACGGTGCTTGGGCCCAGGTTAACTACAACAGCACGGCCAAGGGCTATATCTGCGGTCCGGCTGGGAACGGCGTGGGTGGCTCGCTCAGCAACTTCTTCGGTGCTGGTTCGGCTCTGACGTCCTGCAACCCCGACTACAGCATCGCGCAGCTCGGCACGCAGACCCAGTGGACCCCGGTGAAGAACCTGACCTTCTCGGCCGACTTCACCTACACCCGTCTGGACCAGAGCTTTGCCGGTACGGTCGCTTTCCCCGGCAGCGCCGCGATTGGCAAGCCGGCTGCGGTCTACGAGCTGAAGGACCAGAACACCTACATGTTGCTGCTCCGCGCTCAGCGCAACTGGTAATACCGGTTGATCTGATTGCGATCTAACAGGGCCCCCGGCGTGCAAGCGCCGGGGGTTTTGCTTGTGTGCCGAGTATGAACGACAGCTTGGAGGTGGAAGTCCTCTACCCAGCCTGATGGCGGCGAAGGGTTAGCGAAGCGCAAGGGCATCATCGCGAGGTGGGGTCTGAAGAAAGCGTGGAGCAAAGCCGCGGCCCGATGGACAAGAACCGGATAACGAGGCCTACCCGGCCGGACGAGCGAGCAAACGGTCGCGAAGTCCAAGGTCATCAAGGGTCGGGGTGGTAAATCCGGCGGGCGTGCGGCGAAGGCGGTCGGTCTTACCTCGGGAGGTCTGCGCTGTGTCCCGGCAACGGGACTGAGGTCGTCGCAAGGCGGCCTGACCGCAGCGCAGAAGTCAGCCGAGGGCATAGTAGGCGGCAGCGCGCCGCCGAAGGCCCGAACGGTGGAAGTGGTTAGTAGAGCGGTCGATCTCGCGCGAGCCATGCGGCAGAAGAATCAGGTTGAGCTGAACTCGGACACCGGAGCGAAGGGTGAAGCCCAAAGCGCCGCCGTCCGAGAGACCGAAGCAAGCGCGGCGACGGCCAGTCTTGAACGCCCGGCGGTCGCAGGGCTGTCGATGGAAGCAGTGGTCGAGCGTGAGAATCTGAAGAAAGCGTTGGCGCAAGTGAAGCGCAACAAGGGCGCGGCAGGCGTCGATGGGATGACCGTCAACGAACTGCCGGCCCACCTGAAAGAGCACTGGCTCACGATCCGAGCTCAACTTGCCGCGCGGCGAACAGGATGGAAGTGGAGCGTCGACCATGATGAGAGGGCTACGCCGGGCTCGTGACGCAGGGAGGGCGTAGCCCGACCGGAGTTACGAGCCCGGCGTCGGCGCGATCCACAGCGGACCGCGCCGACTGGTGATCGCGGCCGGCTGGTTATGCAAGTGGTTCTTCCGCCAAGAGGAATCACTCGCGTGCCAGGCCGACACATTACCGATCACCAAATGAGGCTCTACATGAAGTACCGTCAGACCGATAGCCCGCCCGTGGCCGCCGCCAAGGCGTCGTTCAGCACCTCGACCGCTTACCGGATCGAGCAGGATCGACGCCTTCCGTCGCAGAAGAAGGCTCCTCGCGGCCGTCGCCGGCCAGATCCCTTGGCCCGCGTATTTGAGACAGAGATCGTGCCGATGCTGAAGGCCGCCCCCGGTGTGCGGCCGGTCACGATCTTCGAGGAGTTGCTCCGACGCCATCCTGAGCTCGGCGCCGGCATCCGTCGCACGCTGGAGCGCCGGATCCGGGCCTGGCGGGCGATCCACGGCGAGGAGCAGGAGGTCATCTTCCGGCAGACCCACGAACCCGGTCAGCGCGGCCTGTCCGACTTCACCGACATGGGCGAATTGGGTGTCACGATCGCGGGCGTGCCGCTCGACCATCGTCTCTATCACTTCCGGCTGGCCTATTCCGGGTTTGAGCACGCCCATGTCGTGCTCGGCGGTGAGAGCTTCATCGCTCTGGCCGAAGGCCTGCAGAATGCCTTGTGGTCACTCGGTGGAGCGCCACGGGAGCATCGCACCGACAGCCTGTCGGCCGCCTTTTGCAATCTCGACCGCGACGCCAAAGACGATCTGACGCGGCGATACGAAGACCTCTGTGCCCATTACGGCATGCGCCCCTCCCGCAACAATCGTGGCATCGCCCACGAGAACGGGGCGATCGAGAGTTCGCATGGCCATCTCAAGCGGGCGGTCGGCGACGCGCTGTTGCTGCGTGGCACCGCCGACTTCGACGATCTCGCTGCCTATCGTGGCTTCATCGATGAGATCGTCAGCCGCCGCAATGCCCGCAACGCCAAGCGGATCGACAGCGAACGTACCGCACTTCAGGATCTGCCGGACCGCCGCACGTCGGACTATGAAGAGGTGATCGTCCACGTGACATCGTCCGGCGGCTTCACCTTGCGCAAGGTGTTCTACACGGTGCCGTCGCGCTTGATCGGCCATCGGCTGCGGGTGCGCCTGTATGACGATCACCTCGACGTGTTTGTCGGCGGCACGCATCTCCTCACCTTGCCGCGCGGGCGGCCGCATCCCAATGGCAAGCACGATCAGGTCGTCGATTATCGGCACGTGATCCATTCCTTGCGGCGCAAGCCGATGGCGCTCCTCAACCTGGTCTACCGCGACCAGCTGTTCCCCCGGGAAGCTTACCGCCGAGCCTTCGACGTCTTGCGCAAACGCTTACCGGACAAGAAGGCCTGCCGGATCATGGTCGATCTCCTCGCACTCGCCCATGAGCGCGGTTGCGAGGCCGAACTCGCCGATCAGCTCACGGCCGACCTGAACGACGGCCGGCTGCCCGACCTCAACCGGCTACGTACTCACTTCGCCCCGGATCCCGCCCAGATGCCGAACGTCGTGGTGCGCCTCGCACCGCTCGCCACCTATGAATGCCTCATCGGTACTGCCGAGATCGGAGGTGCCGCATGAGCACAACCAACGTAGTCGACACCGCGCGCCTCAATCTGTTGCTCAACGAGCTGCGGCTGCCCGCCATCAAGGTGCTGTGGCCGCAATTTGCCGAGCAGTCCGATAAGGAAGGCTGGCCGGCGGCGCGCTTCCTCGCCACCATTGCAGAGCACGAGATCGCTGAACGCAGCCGTCGCCGCATCGAGCGCCATCTCGTCGAGGCGCGGCTGCCCACCGGAAAGACCTTTGACAGCTTCGACTTCGAAGCCGTACCGATGATCTCCAAGGCGCAAATGACCGCGCTCGCCGCCGGCGACGGCTGGTTGAACAAGGGCGCCAATCTGCTGCTGTTTGGTCCGCCCGGTGGCGGCAAGAGTCACTTGGCAGCAGCAATCGGCTTGGCTCTCATCGAGAACGGATGGCGCGTCCTCTTCACCCGCACCACCGATCTCGTGCAGAAGCTCCAGGTGGCGCGCCGCGAACTCAACCTCGAGGGTGCCATCAACCGCCTCGATCGCTTCGATCTCGTTATCCTTGACGATCTTGCCTATGTCACCAAGGACCAGGCCGAGACCAGTGTGCTGTTCGAGCTCATCAGCGCACGCTACGAGCGACGCTCTTTGCTGATCACCGCCAATCAGCCCTTTGGAGAATGGAACAAGGTCTTTCCGGACCCAGCTATGACCCTCGCGGCGATCGATCGCCTTGTTCACCACGCCACCATCGTCGAGATGAACGTCGAGAGCTATCGCAGGCGGACTGCCCTCGAGCGAAAGCGTGGTCCAGGGCGGCCACCGGAGCACGCGACACAAAAAACGCTCGCTTGATTGACGCTCCGCGACAATCAAAGCAAACAAAACTCTTGCGCGCGACAATCATCGCGGCGATCATCATCGCGCCGCGACACTGACTCGCCATCCTGATCGCCGCGCTCTTCCGACCCAGATCGTCGCGCTATACTCAACTGCTTGACGGCACCTACAAGCCGCAGCCGGTGCGGCGGGTCGAGATACCGAAGGCGTCGGGCGGCCTGCGGCCGCTCGGCATCCCGACGGTGCTCGACCGCGTCATCCAGCAGGCGGTGATGCAGGTGCTGCAGGCGGATTGGGATGGGACGTTCTCCGAGACGAGCTTCGGCTTCCGGCCGACCCGCTCGGCGCATCAGGCGGTGGAACGGGCGCAGGCGTATATCGCGTCCGGGCACGCCGTCGTCGTGGACATCGACTTGGAAAAGTTCTTCGACCGGGTCAACCACGACGTCCTGATGGGGCTGGTCGCCAAACGGGTGACTGACAAGCGCCTTCTGAAGCTCATCCGCAGATTCCTGAATGCGGGGGTGATGGAGGGAGGGGTGGTCAGCCCGACGGAAGAGGGCACGCCGCAAGGCGGTCCGCTCTCGCCGCTGTTGTCGAATCTGATGCTGGATGTGCTGGACAAGGAACTGGAGAAGCGCGGCCACCGCTTTGTGCGTTATGCCGATGACTGCAACATCTATGTGCGCAGTCAGCGAGCGGGCGAACGGGCGCTGGCCGGCATCGAGAAGTTCCTCGAAAAGCGCCTCAAGCTCAAGGTCAACAAGGCCAAGAGTGCGGTCGCCAAACCGAGCGTTCGCAAGTTCCTGGGCTTCAGCTTCACCGGCGGGACAGCACCGCGGCGGCGCATTGCGCCGCAGGCGCTCGCCCGCTTCAAGGCGAAAGTTCGGGAGCTGACACGGCGCACGCGCGGCCGAAGCCTTGCGCAGATTGTCAAGGAGTTGTCCGTCTATCTGATCGGATGGCGCGGCTACTTCGGCTTCTGCCAAACCCCGTCGATATTGCGCGACCTTGATCAATGGCTCAGGCGGCGGTTGCGCGCCATCGCCTGGAAGCAGTGGAAGCGCGGAATCACTCGTTTTGCCGAGCTGCGACGCCGCGGCGTCGGCCGGGATCGGGCGGCGCAAACCGCCGGAAGCCCACATGGCCCCTGGCGGCTCGCGAACAGTCCCGCACTCACCATCGCCATGCCAATCGCGTTCTTCAGTTCACTCGGCTTGGCTTCCGTCGCGGCGCTGCAGACCGCATAATCCACTGAACCGCCGGATACGGACCCGTATGTCCGGTGGTGTGGGAGTTGCGCCTTGCAAGCGCGTTGAAATCTGCCGTCTGAGATGACGGCCACGGCAAAGCCTAGCGAGCGGCCGTGTACCAAGTCTTGCGTGGCGTCCGGTAACGGTCGCTACGAAGCGTAGACAGGGAGGTTGCAGGCCGGAATGAAGTGAACGGGAAGATAGCCCCGAAATCGAACGTGATCGGAGTAGCCGACCCTGTCTCTCAAAGGGGAAGGCGGAATCGCAACCCGCGTCATCGCGAGCGGGCTGAGGTGCTCCCGGGGTTCGTACCGCCAGCATGCAACCAAGGGGATTGACGTGAACAAGGGAGATCCGTCCGGTTCAAGCGCAAGCTTGTAGGACCTGCCAAGCCGATGAGGTGAGAAGGGTCTGATGACCGGGTGGAAGTCAGACTGACTGATAGTACTCGGAGGTCGGGAGAGCCGACTACATGGGGAAGCGGTCAGCGGTAGTTGAATTGTTCTTGGGCGACATGGGCTCCATTCAACGGGAGTCACGGCCTTCTATCCTAAGAGAAGATCAGCTGACCATGGAAACGAAACTTGAACAAATAGCAGTGAAAGCTCGGCGCGAGCCAAATCTTCGCTTCACCTCGTTGGCCCATCACATCACGCGCGACCGAGTGCAAAAGAATCTATTACAGATTCCGAAGCGCTCCGCCGCCGGGGTGGACGGACAGACGGTGGAGGCGGCGAGGGAGAGCTTCGACGGATGGATCGAGCCGATGCTCCAATCCATCCACCGACAGGGATATCGGGCGCCGAACATTCGGCGTGTCTATATCCCCAAGCCCGGTAAGACGGAGAAGCGCCCCCTCGGGGTTCCAACTGTCGCCGACCGGGCCCTCCAGCGCAGCACGGCTGAGGTGTTGTCCGCCATCTACGAGCAGGACTTCTTGCCCAGCTCGTTCGGCGGCAGGCCGAAGCTCAGCGCCCATCACGCCTTGGCGACCCTCAATGAGGTCATCGCCGGCGGCATGATCAGCTGGGTGTTGGAGGCGGACTTGAAGAACTTCTTCGGGAGTCTCGATCATGATTGGGTCCTCCGGTTTGTCGAACATCGAGTCGGTGATCCGCGCCTGATCAGCTTGATCCGGCGCTGGTTGAAAGCGGGTGTCTTGGAAGACGGAGCAGTGCATCCGAGCGAACAAGGAACGCCACAAGGCGGATCGATCAGTGTGCTTTTGAGCAACCTCTACCTTCATTACGTTCTCGACCTCTGGTTCGAACGCGTGGTGAAGGGTCGGTTGCGGGGCGAAGCCCGACTTTTGCGCTATATCGACGACTTTGTGATCTGCTTCCAATATCGATCGGACGCCATCCGCGTACAGGAGGCCCTGCGTCTTCGGTTGGGGAAGTTCGGCCTCACTCTAGAGCCGACCAAGACCAAGTTGGTCGAGTTTGGTCGGTTCGCGCAAAGACACGCGGGCAAACGCGGCAGAAACCGCCCGGAAACAATCTACTTTCTGGGGCTGACGCTCTATTGCACGCGAAACCAAAGAGGCAACTTCAAGGTTGGGATGCGTACCGAGAAATCTCGGCTAAAGCGCAGCCTCATGTCTCTGCAGGAGCTGATGCGGCGAATACGGCATTACAAGATCAGTGACCAGGCCGATGAAATCAACGTCGTCCTGCGCGGCCACTATGGCTATTACGGCGTCGCCGGAAATCTCCGGAGCCTCGTAAAAGTTTATCGGGCAGTGGAGCGTTACTGGCGCGGAATGCTGCGCAGCCGCAGCTGGGCAGGCCGACGCCTCACTTGGGACGCCTTCAACCAAATCAAAGAACGGACACCGTTGCTGAAGCCTAAGCTGCGCCTCCCTTATCGGGAGCTGCAGGCGCTTGCGGTGCTGTGAACCAACTGTCGAAGAGCGTCGGTGCGGGAAATCCGCACGCCACGTTCTGTGGGAACCGGGGGCGGGCGACCGCCTCCGGTGACCCGGTGGGCGGAGCCGCGAGGCCCCCCCTATCCCGATTGTCATGCCGGTTCTGGCGCGTCACGCGGCGAGCATCTCGCGCACCATCGGCACCACCTTGCTGCCATAGAGCTCGATGCTCTTCATCAGCTTGTCGTGCGGCAGCGGGCCCGCCGAGTATTTCAGCTGGAAGCGCGCCGCGCCGAGCGCCTTGACGGTCGCCGCGATCTTGCGGGCAACGGTTTCCGGCGCGCCGACATAAAGCGAGCCGTGCTCGGCCTCAGACACGAACTCGTCGCGGCCCATCGGCGGCCAGCCGCGCTCCTTGCCGATTCGATCGCGCATGACCTTGTAGTCCGGCCACAGCTCCTCGCGTGCCTGCGCGTCGGTCTCGGCGACATAGCCCGGCGAGTGCACCCCGATCGGCTTCGGTTCGCGGCCGAACTGCTGGTAGGCGCGCTGGTGCAGGTCGACATAGGGTGCAAAGCGCTTGGGATCGCCGCCGATGATGGCAAGCATCAGCGGCAGGTCGTAATGCGCCGCGCGAACGACCGATTCGGGACTGCCGCCGACGCCGATCCAGGTCTTCAGCCGGCCATGCTCGACCGGCGGATAGACCGACTGGCTCTTGAGCGGTGGCCGCAGCTTGCCCTGCCAGGTCACCGGCTCCTGCTTGAGCAGTTCGGTGAACAGATCGAGCTTCTCCTCGAACAGCTCGTTGTATTGCCTGAGGTCGAAGCCGAACAGCGGGAACGACTCGGTGAAGGAGCCGCGGCCGAGGATCACCTCGGCGCGGCCGTTCGAGACCGCGTCGACGGTGGCGAAGCGCTGGAAGACGCGGATCGGGTCGTCCGAGCTCAGCACAGTCACCGCCGAGCCGAGGCGGATGTTTTCGGTGCGCGCGGCGATTGCCGCCAGCACGGTCTCGGGCGTGGAGATCGCAAAATCGGCGCGGTGGTGCTCGCCGAGCCCGATGAAATCGATCCCGAGCTGATCGGCCAGCACCGCTTCGTCGACGACGTTGCGGATCACCTGGGCGTGGGGCAGCGGCGCGCCGGCGGCGTCGTTGGTGACGTCGCCAAACGTGTCAAGCCCGAATTCGACGGAGGTCGTCATAGTCAGTCCGGTTGTCGGCGTGGCGGAGCATCCGCCACGGGCTACCCATCGCACGCAGGCCGAAATTGCTGCGGATCTATCCGCAAGCCTGCGCTGTGGAGCCTTGGGTTGGAGATATGGTTGAGCTATTGCCGGTTCAGGGGGGCGGCAAGGTCACGCCGCGAAACGCAGCGTTTCCAGGCTCGCTTGGGAGCAGCCTGCGGCAATCAGCCCGGGAGCACCAGGAAGCCGGCGCGCGGGAAATGCACCACCACCTCGCCGGCGCGCTCATCCGACCGGCGGATCGCGATGTGTTGCGCCGACAGCGAAACGATCTCGCCACGCACCGGGATCTTGCCGTAGTCATCCGGCATCACGGCAACGACGTCGCCGGGCTTGCGACCGTTCGGATCCGTGGGGTCGCCGAACACAGGCGACTGCGGCCGCTCCTTCGCGGCGATCTCGAGCGCGTCGGCCGACGACATCTCGGTGCGCGTGCCGTGGCCGATGGCGCGGATGCGCTCCTCCCACGCCGCAACACGCGGCACGGACTTCATGATCTCGTCCATCGTGGCGAGGCTCTGCCGTGCGTACCACACGTTCATGTAGGCGCTGACGTCCGCGAGGCCGAACTCGCCGAACAGCCACGGCCGGCCGTCGCCGAGTTGCGCCTCGATCCAGTCGACATTGGCGCGGAACTGGTCGCGCATCTGCGGCAGCGCCGCGGTCATGGCGGCGACGTCGAACTTGCCGCCGCGCAACTTCTCGCGATCCTCGATGAAATCCCGCGGGACCTTGTCGCCGATGAAGCCGAACACGAGGTTGACCGTGTTCTGGAAGAACGGCCGGTCGGTCCACATGCCGAGCGCCCAGGGCATGCCGGCATTACCCGCCGGAAACAGCGTCGGCGTCGGGTAGCGCCGCTCTAGCTCGCGGATGATGATCTGGGTGTCACAATAGATGTCCGCGCCGATCTGCATCGTCGGCGTGCGGCGATAGCCGCCTGCCATCGGCATCAGGTCCGGCCGCGGCATGATCCGGGAGATCCGCACCGAGTTCCAGGCGAGCTTCTTGAATCCGAAGATGATGCGGATCTTCTCGGAGAACGGCGACTGATCGAAATGATGCAGGATCGGCGTGGGCTGCGACATGGCCTTCCCCCGGGACAGGATGCGATCTCGACGGACCTTGTCGCATAAGCTGACAAGATTCCGGCAGATCGCAACCCATATTCACGGGTGAGATGGGTGGCGCAGCGCGTTCAGAACTGCTCCGCCCACGGCCGCAGGTCGAGCTCCAGCGTCCAGGCGCTGCGATGCTGGTGATGCAGCACCCAATAGGCGTCGGCGATGGCCGCGATGTTGAGCATGCCATCCGGTCCGCGTTCATCCTTCAATTGCGGACGCATGCTCAGCAGGCGGTCGCCCTCGATACCGCCGTCGACTACGACATGGCCGACATGGATGCCCTGCGGCCCGAATTCCCGCGCCACGCTCTGCGCCAGCGCGCGCAGCGCGGCCTTGGCGGCGGCGAACGGTGAGTAGTTGGCCTTGCCGCGCAGCGAACCGCTGGCGCCCGTAAACACCAGCGTGCCGCCGCCGCGCGCAAGCAGAGCGGGGATCGCGGCCTGTGCGAGCTGGAAACCGCCGAGCGCATGCTCGCGCCAGTGTTCCTCGAAGCGCTGCTCGCTGACCTTCAGAAACGGTGCCGGCCGGTTGGAGCCGGCATTGTGCACGGCCATCGCGAGCGGTGCGAGCTTCTCGGCCGCCTCGACGAAGCGCGCGACATCGGCCGCCGTGGAGGCGTCGCCGACCACGTGCGCGACCGTCGCGCCGCTTGCGGCCAGCTCGGCCGCCGTCGCGGCGAGCTTGTCGGCGTTGCGGCCGGCGATCGCGACGGGATAGCCGCCGGCGGCAAAGCGACGCGCAATCGCAGCGCCGAGGCCGTTCGACGCGCCGACGCCGGCAATCAGCACGCTTCCTTGCACGGCGGTCGGCTCGAGGGCGGATCGATCGTTCATGGCTCACTCCATCAAGCTGCCCGCGGCGCGGGCGAAATCATTCGTCGGACGCCATCGCGACGATGGCATCGCGCACGGTGCGCAGAACGGCGTCGGACCGCTTCTGGTCGGTGAGGACACGCGAGATCGCCAGCGCCCCGACCATCGCACTCACCGCGACGATAGCGTTGCTGTCGTCATCGTCGCCGAACGTCTCGGCGACCTTGGCGATGAAGGATTCGATGTGCGGTTCCATCACCGCACGGCACTGCGCATCGGCGCGGCCGACATCCGAGATCAGTGCGCCGATCGCGCAGCCCGACTTGGGCGCGTCGCGATGGGCGCGGCTGAGATAGCTCCGCACCAGTGTGTTGATGTTGACCGGCCTGTCGGGACCGCGCGCCGCGTGAGCCGATGCTTCGCCTGCATTCAGCGCCTGTTCCAGCGCCGCGGCGATCAGGTCGGAACGTGAGGCGAAGTGCCCATAGAAACCGCCATGGGTCAGCTTCACCTGCTGCATCAGGCCGCCGATGCTGAGCGCGTCGAGGCCCTTGTCGCGGATCTGCGTTGCAGCCTCGTTCAGAATGCGCTCACGGCTTCTGGCCTTGTCGGCCTGGGAATGGCCCATCTCGGCTAGCCCCTGTTTGACTCTCTTTCTGGATTATGACCATCATGCATATGGATGACAACTATCATCCAGAAATTATCCGGTCACAAAGCAGGGAGGAACAGATGTCCGGCAGCGCGAGCGAAGGGCGGGTCCGCCACGAGCGGCACGACCACATCCTCAAGATCATCATCGACAATCCCGCGAAGAAGAATGCCTTCAGTCCGGAGATGATGACTGAGCTTTCCGACGCGCTGACGCTGCTCGACAATGACGACGGCCTCTGGGTTGGCGTGCTCTGCGCCGCCGGCGGCAGTTTCACCGCGGGTCTCGACATGCCGAAATTCTTCGGTCCGACGGCGACGCGCAAGCCGCTGCCGGAGGGCAACGTCGATCCCTTCGGACTATCGAAGCGCTGCCGGAAGCCGATCGTCACGGCGGTGCAGGGTATCGTGTTCACCGTCGGCATCGAGATGATGCTGGCAGGCGATATCGTGATCGCCGCGGACGACAGCCGCTTCTGCCAGATGGAAGCCAAGCGCGGCATCGCGCCGCTGGCGGGCGCGCATTTCCGATATATCAGCCGCGCCGGGTGGGGCGATGCGATGTATCACCTGTTGCTGTGCGACGAGTTCACCGCCGCCGAGCGTATCGGATCGGCCTCGTGCAGGAAGTCGTGCCGGCGGGCCAGCAGGTCGAGCGTGCAATGGCGCTCGCGGAGATCATCGCACGCAATGCGCCGCTTGGAATCCAGGTGACCAAGGAGGCGGGCCGCAAGTTCATCGAAGCCGGCGAGCAGGCGGCGATCGCGATCATCCCGCAGATCCGCGAACGCGTGCTCAACACCGCCGATGCCGCCGAGGGGATCAAATCTTTCGTGGAGCGCCGCGCCGCCGTGTTCCAGGGGCGCTAAAGCGGGATGAGTTTTGGTTGAATCTGCTTGGCGCGGTCTCGGTCACCTCTCCCCGCTGGGGAGAGGTCGGATTGCGCCTGGCGATGCGAAGCATCGTCCAGTGCAATCCGGGTGAGGGCTCTTGCTCTCTCGATGGACCGGAGCCCCTCACCCGATTTGCTGCGCAAATCGACCTCTCCCAAGGGAGAGGTGAACCTTCGACGTCGTTCCAGCTCAACCTAATCTCATCAGGCTTTAGCCTCGGGAGCGCCAGCCCCACGGCGCAAGTTGCGTTCACGATACGTGCTCGAAGAAGCAGTGACAATGATGTCGCAGCTTCTTGATTTCGATCACGACAATGTCGCAGCGACTCTTGTCGAGATTCGTCGAATCAGTGAGATTCGAATCCGTTCATTAAATTCTGTTTTGTCCTGCTTTCACTCAAGCGTCCGGTATGGATTCCCATGACAAACGCACGAGTAGTAGTTGTCGGAAATAACAAGGGCGGCTCTGGCAAGTCGACAATTGCCATGCACGTCGCCATCGCGCTGATCAAGGCGGGTCAGCGTGTCGCCACCATCGATCTCGACAACAAGCAAAAGTCGCTGACGCACTACGTCGAGAACCGGCGGGACTGGGCGCGGGAAACCTCGCTGGATCTCGGCATTCCCGCGCATATGTGCTTCGAGACAGTGAGCGGCAGGAGCAGCGAGGTCGAGACGCTCGGGCGCAGCGCGCTCGCCGAGATCGTCGAGCGGCTGGGCCGGTCGCACGATTTCGTCGTCATCGACTGTCCCGGCCACGACACCTATCTGACGACGTTCACGCATTCGCTGGCGAATACGCTGATCACGCCGCTCAACGACAGCTTCCTCGATTTTGACGTGCTGGGCACCGTCGATCCGAACAACTTCAAGGTGACCGGCATCAGCCACTATTCGAAGATGGTGGAGGAGGCGCGGCGCGAGCGCAGCGCACACGATCAGCCGGCATTCGAGTGGGTGGTGCTGCGCAACCGTCTCTCCACGCTCGGGTCACGCAACAAGCGCCTGGTCGGCGAAGCCCTGAGCGAATTGTCCAAGACGCTGAATTTCCGTCTGGTCGATGGCCTGGCCGAACGCGTGATCTTCCGCGAATTCTATCCGCGCGGACTGACCGCGATCGACGATGTCAGCCAGCTCGCACTCGGTAGCCGGCCGACCATGTCGCATGTCACCGCACGGCTCGAGATGGAACGGCTGATGACCGCCATCATGCTCGGCCATCTGGTGGCGCGCCCGCCGGAATCCTCCGACGCCAGCCGCGACGCGGCGTAAGGCGACGTCAGGCCGCTAACGGCAATTGGCGTTGCCGGCGTCGGCGACGGTCAGGAACGTGATCGTTGCAGGTGCGAAGACGATCGTTCCGGCGGCGGCTGGGTCGCCGTTCAGGGCTGGGATCCTGTCAGCGGCTCCAAGCAAAAGCGTCGCGCCATTGAGCTGAACATTGGCGTCGGCAGGCTTAGCGCTCGTCAGCGTGTAGCGTTGCGAGGCGGCTGGCAGCATGAGCTTGCGTTGTTTTCGCCGATCATTGTTGATGACGAGCAGGGCTATTCCATCAGGCATGTCGCACGCGCAATGCGCATAAACATGGAAGCCGGATTGCTCGGCGACACCGGCATCGAGCACAATGGTCCCCATCAACCGTCGCCACAGCAGCGCCGCCCAGTAGTTCGGCCGCGGCAGATGGGTTCGTTCGTCGAGCAGCCCGTAGTCGCTCGCGGCCAGCGTGTTATGCATCACCACCTGAACGCCAGCCCTGGCCAGCCGTCCGAGTTGATCGAGGTAACGGAACGTGTCGGCGAAGGTTTTAGCCCAGCGATTGCCGCCGCACGCGGTGTCGGCCGTCTCGGTCAGCCAGATCGGCTTTCCCGGTGCTAGCTGGTCGCGCAGCGTCTCGTAGAGGGCGAGGCTCTTGCCGGTTCGCGCCAACCATTCGTCCGACAATGCATGCCTTGCCTTGCGATCGCCGCCGCATCGGGCCGACAGCGCGCCATAATGATGGTAGGAGACCGTGTCGATGCCGGCTGCTGATGCGGCGAAGAGCGCTGGAGCCTCAGCGCCGGCGCCGATCGTGCCGGGGCCGAGGATCGTCACGTCGGGCGCTGTGTCCTTCATGAAGGCGCGGAACGCTGCAAAATCCCTGCCGTAGGCCGCGGCATCGTAGCCGCCAGGGGCGCCGCCGATGGTCGGCAGATCGGGCTCATTCATGAACTCGGCTGCGGCGATACGCCCGCCTGCGGATCGCGTGAACGCGAGAAGTTGCCGGGCCTGTTCGGGGCTCCATTGCCCCGTAGCGTCACGCGCGCCCGCGCTGATCGCAAAGGACGTGACGATCGGAGCGTCGACGGCGCGCGAGAACTCGATCACGTCCCGCCACTGCCGTCGCGTCAGGACGCCGTTGAAGCCGGCCGGCGGCGCGATCGGTGACGTTTCGGAATCTGCAAAGAACGTGCTGTTGGCCCAAGTCCCGCTGACGCGCAGATAGGCGGGGGAGAGCGCGGCGGCGAGTTTGCGCAATCTATCATCGTGCAGGTCGATCGGAGCGCGGGCCGCGAACCGCTCCGTTTCCGCACGCCGGCGCGTGGCGGCGGTTGCATAGGGCTTCCAGAACCGTCCGCCGGTCACCTCGACCATCTCGATGTTGTAGGACTGAAAGCGCGAGTCGATGGTCGCGACGCGCGGCAGGGTCGCGACATTCAAGGCCAGCTCTGCCGCGACCGCCTTCGTATGCGCGAAGGTTGCCATGGCCGAGACGGCGACGAGACATCGAAGCGGATAAGCCCAGCGGTCACGCACGGGTCCTCGCGGCGTTCCGGATTGTGGCGTTCAGGATGCCGCCGCGGCGTGTTTGAATCAATGCGGGAGCGGGCCTTGCGGCTCGTTCGCGATGCGATCCCACAGCGCGCGGATCATGTCCTTCATGACCAGCGCGTCCTGCCAGCGGTCGGACAATTCCCTGCCGTCGGGCCCGGTGATGGCATAGGGCGGGGGACCGAGCTCGCACAGGAAGGTCAGGGTCGCGTCGGGACCGGCACGTTTCCGCCAGGAGCGGATACCGTAGTCCCACCAGTCCATGAATAGGGACACCCAGCCCTGGTGCTGCGGAAAGCCGAGCGAGACCTGCACCTGCTCGCGGCTCGCGATGCGGCCGTGGATGCCCCAGGCGTTGTCGAGGATGCGATGGATCATCGCGTGGTTGACGTCGTCGACCGGCCAGGCGAATTCGCGGCCGACCAGATAATGCGAGAGATCGGCGGTGAGCCGCAGATCGGGAAAGCAGTCGAGCAGGTCGAGCATGAAGAACAGGTCGGTCGTCATGCGGTCGCGATGGGTCTCGACATGCACGGCGACGCCGGCCTCGGCGGCAAGCCGCCGCCAGCCTTCGAGCAGGGGAATGCAATCCGCGAGCCGGCGCGGCCGAACGTCCGGCTGCAAATTGACATGATCGGCGCCGAGCTTGGCGACCAGCTCGAGCACCGGCTTCAGGTCGTCGACGCTCTTCGGATAGCATTGCGCCTGCCAGAACATGCCATGCGCGCGAAGGAAGTTCGTCACTTCGCGCGCGAAGGCAGGATCGATGAAACGAACGCCGGCGCCGTCAAATCCGGCATCGCGGATCATCGCGAGCTGGGTGTGCAGCGGCCATTCGCCCTCATCGGCCAGCCGCCGCTCCATCGCCCAGAGCGACTGCAGGACACGCAGTTGCTGCGCCACCTATCAGGCCCGCGCCGGGATCGCCGCGGACAGCTCGGCCTGTTCGCTCGCGTCGGCGTCGATGTTCTCCTGGTAGGTCTCGGGCCCGATCCAGATCGCGACGACGGTGCAGGCCGACAGGAACATCGCGTAGCAGGCGACCGGCCACCAGGTGCCGTAGGCTGCCACCAATGCGGTGGCGACGAACGGCGCCGGGCCGCCCGACAGCAGCGAGCCGAGCTCGCGTGCGAAGGCAAAGCCGGCGAAGCGGCGTTGCGGCGGGAACAGTTCGGCGAAATACGCCGCCTGCGGCCCGAACATCGCCGCCGTCACCACGGCGCGCGCCAGGATGAAGGCGAGCGCGATCATGATCCATTCCTTGGTGCCGACCATCCAGAAGAACGGGAAGGCGAGCGCCACGCCGGCCAGCGCGCCGAACATGTAGACCGGCCGCCGTCCGATCCGGTCGGACAACGCCGCAAAGCCGAGGATCGCGAACAGCTCGACCGTGAATGCCAGCATCAGCGCGCTGAGCGCCTCCGCCTTGGGCACGCCGAGCGTTGTGATCACGTAGCTGAGACCAAACACCGGGAAGAAATAGCCGAGCCCGTTCTCGGCCATGCGGGCGCCGAGCACGACGAAGAAGTTGCGCGGGTGCCGGCGCAATGCCTCCATCGCCGGATTGCTCTCGACCTTGCCGCGCGCGACCACCGCCTCGGTGTAGACCGGCGTCTCGGTGATGCGCATCCGGACGAAGATGCCGACCACGATCAGGAGGAAGCTCGCCAGGAAGGGCAGGCGCCAGCCCCAGCTCATCAGGTCCTCGCGCGGCAGCATGGTCACCAGCGCGAAGGCGCCGGCGGCAAGCAGGTTGCCGACGGAGACGCCGAGCGGCGCGAAGCCGCCCCAGAAGCCGCGATGCTTCGGCGGTGCGTTCTCGACCAGGTAGATCACCGCGCCGCCATATTCGGCGCCGGCGCCGAGGCCCTGGATGACGCGCATCGCGACCAGCAGCAGCGGCGCCCAGATCCCGATCTGCCCATAGGTCGGCAGGAAGCCGATCGCGGTGGTGCCGATCCCGATCATCAGGAGGGTGGCGACCAGCACCGGCTTGCGGCCATAGCGATCGCCGAGGATGCCGAACAGGAGGCCGCCGAACGGCCGCACCACGAAGCCGACGCCGAAGGTCAGGAACGACAAGAGCGTGCCGACCACCGGATCGCTCTTCGGAAAGAACAGCTCGCCGAACACCAGCGCCGCTGCGGTGCCGTAGAGGAAGAAGTCGTACCATTCGAGCGCGGAGCCGATGCTTGCGGCCAGGATCACACGCAGGCGCGATGTGCGAGCGCCATCTCTTGCCATCTCGGTCATTCGTTTCCCCGTTATGTCTGTTTTTATGGTCGTCTTGATCGGGCGCGATCTCCGCGCAAACGCGTTCTACGTTGTCGCGGGGGATCGTGCTCGTGAAAGCAGCAATGCCCGCGGCCTGGCCGCGGGCATTGTCTCGGGTCTCAGGCGGCGCGCGTGAAGTAGGATTTCTTCGACGCCGATTGTGTCTCGTAGATCGATCCCTGCCGTTTCGCCGGCGGCAGTGGCATGCGCACCGGCACGTCGGTGAGCCGCGGCGCGACCACCGGTGGACCCGCCAGCAGGCGGCTGTTGAATTCGTCGAAGTCCTTCACGCCCATCAGCGGCCAGGCGTCGCTGGCAGCCACTTCATAGAGCAGCAGGTTGCGCGGCCGGTTCGACGTGTTGGTCGCTGAGCCGTGCAGCGCGCGCACGTGATGGAACGACATGCTGCCGGCCTTGCCCATGCAGGGCACCGCCCGCTTGATGTCGTCCGCGATCTGGTCCGGATCGATCAGGCCGGCGAAGTGGCCGTCCTCGCCGTGATGATCCCACATCGTGTCGCCGGTGTGCGACCCGGGCGTCACCAGCATCGGACCGTTCTCGATATCGCAATCGTCGAGCAGCACGCCGATCGCGAGGATGTCGTCATTGGTGTGCGGATAGAACGCCCAGTCCTGATGCCACTCGACCGGCGAGCCGTATTGCGCCGACTTCATGTTGAGCTTGGAGCCATGCAGGCGAAGGCCGGGGCCGATCAGCTTGGTGAGGATCGAGATGACGGCCGGGCTGCGCACGATCTCGTCGAAGATCGGATGCACCTTGTGCGGCGCCTTGATGCGGCGGACGCGCGGATTGTCAGGCGAATGGCCCGGCTCGAGGTCGTAGACGTCGGTGTGCTCGCTCACGCTGGCGGCGCCGGCCACCAGCTCGGCGAGCACCGTGCGCACCTTGGCTAAGGTCTCCTGGTTGAGCACCTCGGGGACCATGATCACCCCGTCGCGCTTGTAAGCCTGGGCCTGCTCGTCCGAAATCATGCCGTTTCTCCCTTTTTGTTCTATGTTAGCGCTAACATGGCACGATGCTAGCGCTAACATCATGGCTTGGCAACCCGGAATCGGGCAGGCTCCGCCCCATGAGCTCCGAACTGACCGCCCCCGGGACCGGCCCGGCCGGTGCCGCGCCCACCCTTTCAGAAGTGGCCAAGCGCGCCGGCGTCTCGTCGATCACAGTGAGCCGGGTGGTGCGGACGCCCGATCTGGTCGCCCCGGAGACCCGGGCGCGGGTCGAGCGGGCGATGCGCGACCTCGGCTATGTCCCGAACCTGGTGGCAGGCGCGCTGGCGAGCGCGCGGACCAATTCGGTCGGCGTGCTGGTGCCGACCATCGCCAACGCGATCTTCGCCGACACGGTGCAGGGCCTGTCGGACAAGCTCGAGCCGCTGGGCTTCTCCGTGATCCTGGCGCAGTCGCGCTATGACGCGGCGCGCGAGGAGCGCATGCTGGCGGCGCTGCTGTCGCGGCGGCCCGAGGCGATCATCATGGTCGGCTCGCCGGCGACCGAGGAAGGCAGCCGCCTGCTGCGCAATGCGCGCATCCCGATCGTCGAGACCTGGGATCTGCCGGCAAACCCGATCGACGCGGTCGCTGGCTTCGACAATTACATGGCCGGTGTCGCCGTCGCGAAGCATCTGGTCGCGCAGGGCCGCAAGCAGCTCGCCTTCATCGGCGGCGACGATCCGCGCGGAACGCGCCGCTGGTTCGGCTTCAGGGACGAGGCACTGGCCAGCGGCCTTGCAGAGCCGCGCCGGCTGATCCTGGACCGCAAGGATTCCGGCAGCGTGGCGGCGCATGCACGCCTGCCCGATGTCGACGCGGTGTTCGCCGCCAACGATGCCCATGCGATCGGCTTCATGTCGGGACTGCGCAAGGCCGGGCTGCTGCGCGACGGGCCTGCATCGGCGCAGCCGGTCGCCGTGATCGGGCTCGGCGATCTCGAAATGGGCCAGCTGATCTCGCCGACCCTGAGCACGATCAGCGTGCATGGCGACGCGATCGGCCGCACCGCCGCGACGCTGACGCTGGAGCGCGGCGGCGAGCGCCGCGTCGATCTTGGCTTCGAACTGGTGCTGCGCGACAGCGGTTAGCGACGCTGCCCACGGTGCGGGCGGAGGTGCTCGCTTCTTTCCGTGCTTTCACCTTGCCGCGACCCCGGAGTCGACCGCCTCGAGCAAGGTCACGAGGCCACGCAGGATGGCGATCGGCGAAGGCGGGCAACCCGGAATATGGAGATCGACAGGAACGACGGTGGAGACTCCGCCAACCACGGCGTAGCTGCCGGCGAAGCATCCGCCATCCCTTGCGCAATCGCCCGCAGCGACAACCCATTTGGGATCTGGCGTCGCACGGTATGTGCGCTCCAGCGCCTCGCGCATGTTCTTGGTGACCGGACCTGTGACCAGCAGCACGTCGGCGTGACGGGGCGAGGCAACGAACCGGATTCCAAACCGTTCGACGTCGTAATACGCATTGCTTAACGCGTGTATTTCCAGCTCGCATCCGTTGCAGGAGCCCGCATCAACCTCGCGGATCGAGAGGCTGCGGCCGAGGCGTCGTCGTGCGGTGCGGCCGACCATGGTCGCGAGCTCCACGAGCGCAGCGTCGTCCGGGCGCGGCGCTTGCTCCGTCAATGGCTGGCGAAACAGGCTCTGGAACAGAAGTTTGCGCATCGCCTCAAGCCCTCAGAGATCCTGCCCGGAATAGGAGCAGTTGAACGACTTATTGCAGAGCGGGAAGTCCGCCACGATGTTGCCTTCGATGGCCGCCTCGAGCAGCGGCCACTGAAACCACGACGGATCGCGCAGATGGCATCGCTCGATCCGATCGCCGTTCAGGCGCAGCCAGGCCAGGATGTCGCCGCGGAAACTTTCGACGAGGGCCATGCCTTCGCAAGGCTCTGCCGCACTGTGCAGTGGCACTTTCACCGGGCCGGCCTCGAGGCCAATGAGGATCTGGTACGCCAGCGCAAGACTCTGCTCAACCTCGCGGATCCGGATCCAGACCCGGGCGTTGACGTCGCCGTCGCTGAGGACGGGGACTTCGAAGCGGAGGCCATCATAGGGGAGATAGCCGGGCCTGCGTCGGGCGTCATGGTCGCGGCCGCTCGCACGCCCGACATAACCACCGGCAGCGAATTGCCGGGCGAGCGTTGGAGTCACGATGCCGGTGCTGACGGTGCGGTCCTGCAACGAGGCGGTGTTGTCATAGAGCTCGACCAGCGCAGGGAAATGCCGGCGGATCTGGTCGAGTACGGCCCGGATTACGTCGGCTCCATCGCCGGCGATATCGCGCGCGACGCCGCCGGGAACGACGAGGTCGCGCATCAGGCGGTGGCCGAATGCAGCGTCAGCGGCGCGCAGCACGGATTCGCGCAGCACGGCGCAATGCGCCTGCATCAGCGCAAATGACGCATCGTTGCAGATCGCGCCGATATCGCCGAGATGATTGGCCAGTCGCTCGAGCTCGGCCATCAGCGCGCGAAGCAACAGCGCGCGCGGCGGCACGGCAATCCGCTGCGCGGCCTCGACGGCTTGCGCGAATGCCAGCCCATAGGCGACCGTGCTGTCGCCGGAGACCCGGCCGGCAAGCCGCGCGGCCTGCTCGACGGTGCTTCCGGCCATCAGCCCTTCGACGCCCTTGTGGGTGTAGCCGAGCCGCTGCTCGAGGCGGACCACCGTCTCTCCGCTCGCGGTAAAGCGGAAATGCCCGGGCTCGATGATGCCGGCATGCACCGGACCGACCGCGATCTGATGCAGGCTGTCCCCCTCGGCCGGGAGGAATTGATAAGGCGCTGCGTCCGCCGATGCATCGCGACGTTCGCCCAGCGGGAAGCGTGTTTGCCAGCGGCCATGATCGAGCCAGGGACGGGGATCCGGTATGCCCATGGCCTGCAATCCGAACAGGTCGTGGAGGGTGCGCTCCAATCGAAGCGCCGGTGGATGATGGGCCGCGACCGAAGGGAATTGGCGATCGGGACAATCCAGGCTGATCACGCCGATATCGGACGTGCGGTCGTCGAGGATGGCCATGTGCACGCGCGACGGCTCACCCCACAGCCCGAGCAGGCTCAGGCCGCCATCGGCAAATGCGTGAGCGGCGGTGCGCCAGGTATCGCCGTCCACCACGGCGCGCGGCCATGGATGATGCCGTTCGATTCTGTGGCCGGCCCGGATCAGATCGATCAACCTCGGCATATCCCGTTCTCCCTCGCGCTAACCCAGCAGGTTGGCGACGTGCTGGAACCAGACGACCAGCGGTCCCGGAAGGTAGATGCCCGCAGTCAGCACCAGCGCGAAATGCGCGAACATCGGCAAATAGGACGCATCCGCCGGCGCGGCATTGCCGCGCGGCTCGCCGAACGCAAGGCTGGTAAGGCGCAGGATCAGCGCGCCGAAGGCGAGCAGCAGGCCGAACACCAGCGGGATGGCGAGCAGCGGCTGGCGCGCGAAGGTGGAGCTGACGATGAGAAACTCGCTCATGAAGATACCGAGCGGCGGCAGGCCGGCGATCGCGACCACGCCGATCACGAGACTCCAGCCGAGTGCCGGATGCGACTCGGTCAGGCCGCGAATGTTGGCGATCCGCTGCGTGCCCTTCACCTGTGCAATGTGGCCGACCGCGTAGAAGATTCCCGACTTGGTGAGGCTGTGCATCACCATGTGGAGCAGGCCGGCAAAGTTGGCGAGCGGACCACCCATGCCGAACGCAAACACGATGATGCCCATGTGCTCGATCGAGGAGTAGGCGAACAGCCGCTTGATGTCGCGGCGGCGGTAAAGCATGAAGGCCGCGAACAGCAGCGAGGTCAGCCCCATCGTCACCATCAACGGCCCGGGCGATATCGCATCCGGATTGGCGGCGAGCAGGATCTTGAAGCGGAGCACCGCGTAGAGCGCGACGTTGAGCAGCAGGCCGGAAAGCACGGCGGAAATCGGGGTCGGGCCCTCGGCATGCGCATCCGGAAGCCAGGCGTGCAGCGGCGCCAGGCCGACCTTGGTGCCGTATCCGAGCAGCAGGAAGATGAAGGCGACGTTGAGCAATGCCGGGTCGAACGTCGCCGCACGGCTGATCAGCACCGTCCACACCATGGCGTCCTGACCCTCGCCGACCACCGGCAGCGCGGCCATGTACACCAGGATCGTGCCGAACAGCGCCAGCGCGATGCCGACGCTGCCGAGGATGAAATACTTCCAGGCCGCTTCCAGCGCCGCATGGGTCCGGTAGATGCCGACCATCAGGACGGTGGTGAGCGTGGCAACCTCGACCGCGACCCATATCAGGCCGATATTGTTCGACACGAATGCGAGGTTCATGCCGAACATCATCACCTGATACATGGCATGGTAGAATCGCAGATAGCCCGGCGTCAGCCGCCCGGTTTCGAGTTCGTGGGCGATATAGCTTGCGCTGAACACGCTCGTGGTGAATCCCACGAAGGTGTTGAGCACGATGAAGACGATGTTGAGATCGTCGATCAGCAGGTACCGGCCGGGTTGCGGGCGCTCGATGACGAGCAGCGAAAGCGCGGCCAGCAAGGTGCCGAGACTGGCCACGATATTGAGACCGGCGGTCAAGCGGTAGCCGGGCAGCGCGGCCAGCACCGCCGCGGCGGCGATCGGTATCAACAGAACCCAGGTGACGGCATCCGACGCGGCAGTCATCGGCGCTCCCCCCTGAATTCATCGAGCGCGCCGACGTCGACGGTGTCGAACCGCTCGCGAATGCGGAACAGGAACACGCCGATCACGATGAACGCGATCAGGATCGAGAAGGCGACGCTGATCTCCACGACGAGCGGCATGCCCTTGGCGCCTGTCGCGGCCAGCACCAGGCCGTTTTCCAGCGACATGAAGCCGACGACCTGGCTGACGGCGTTGCGCCGCGTCACCATGACGAGCAATCCCAGCAGCACCACCGACAGCGCGAAGGCGAGGTCTTCCCGCGCAAGCGGATCGGCCGCGCCGGTGATGCGCAGCATCAGCACCATGGACAGGGCGACGAGCCCCATGCCCGCAAGCATGGTCGGACCGATGCTCACCGCGGTCTCGATATCGCGATGAATGCCGAGCTGCTTGATGATCCGATGCAACGCCACCGGGATGACGATCGCCTTGAAGACCAGTGCGATGGCTGCGGTCACGTAGAGATGCGGCGCATTCTGGATGAAGGCCTGCCAGGCGACCGAAGCTGCGAGCACCACCGCATGAAGCGCGAAGATGTTCAGCAGCGCATACAGGCGGTCCTGATACAGCATCATGAAGCTGATCAGCACGAGCCCGCCGGCGAGCAGATGGGCGATGTCGAAGGCGAGGTTGTGCATCAGAAGCCCCGTGACACGAACCGAAGCAGCGTGCCGAGCAGGCCGAGCATCAGCGCCGCGCCAAGGAATTCGGGGACGCGGAACACCCGCATTTTGGCCGTCGCGGTCTCGAACACGGCAAGCAGGAAGCTCGCGACCGCAAGCTTGAGGATGTAGGCGGTAACGCTCACCAGATAGGACAGCGGCCCCGCGCCTTCCGTGGTGATCTGCCACGGGAAGAACACGCAGATGATCAGGGAGATGTAGAGCAGCAGCTTGAGGAAGGCGCCGAACTCGATCATGGCGAGGTGACGCCCGGAATATTCGAGGATCATCGCCTCGTGCACCATGGTCAGCTCCAGATGCGTCGCCGGGTTGTCGACCGGGATGCGCGCGTTTTCGGCGAGCGCCACCATGATGAGGGCGATCATCGCCATGCCGAGCGAGACGCGCAGTCCGACCTCCGACGATGCCATGAAGGTCGCGACCGTCGACAGCTGCGTCGAGCCGGCAATCAGCGCGACGCAGAACACCATCAACAGCATGGCCGGCTCGGCGAGCGCGGCGATCATCACCTCGCGGCTGGAGCCGATGCCGCCGAAGCTGGTGCCGACATCCATGCCGGCAAGCGCGAGGAAGAAGCGCGCGCTGCCGAGCAGGGCGACGATCGCGATCAGGTCGGCGCTCCAGTTGAATTGCAGGCCGGTCGCGAATGTCGGGACCAGCGCCGCCGCGACCCAGATGGCCGCAAACGTCACATAGGGCGTGACGCGAAACAGCCAGGACGCGTTTTCGGCGAGCACGACCTCCTTGCGCAGCAGCCGCAGCAGGTCGCGGTAGGGCTGGAAGATCGACGGCCCTTTCCGCCGCAACAGCCGCGCCTTGATCTTGCGCACGACGCCGGTCAGCAGCGGCGCGAGCAGCAGCACAAGCGCCATCTGGCCGAGCTGAACGAGGATGTCCGAGATCACGACCATATCGCGAGCGCCAGCAGCAATGTGATGAGGGTTGCGAACACCAGGCTGAGGTAGCGGCGGATGGTCAGGAACTGGAGCTGGTTCAGCCGATCGGCGAAAAACCACACGGCTTCCGCCACGGGTGTGTAGAGCCGCTCCCAGACCAGGTCGTGCATATCGACCCTGAGGCGGGCCGGCCGCAGTTCGCTCGGCGCCGGCATGTCGACATGCTCGCGGGCCTGGAAAACCAGCGTGCCGAAGACGCGGCGGATCGGCTGCACGAAGCTCACGCCGGAATACTGCGCCGCCGGTGTCGGGTCGGCGAAGCCGCAACCCCATGCCGGTCCGCGCCGGATCGCGCGCGACGCAAAGCGATGGATGAAATACACCGCGAGCGACGCCGCGGCGGTGATGAACGCAAAGACGAGCAATCCGTTGTAGGAACTGCGGCTCTCCTCGATTGGAACGATCGAGAGCCAGGGATCGTTCATCTGAACCGGCATCCGGTGGCCGATCACAGCCTGCGCAACGGGCGAGAGCGCGTCGATCACCGTGCCGGGCAGAATGCCGGCGAGGAAGCAGAGCACGGCGAGGCTGAACATCGCGGCGAGCGAATAGCGATCGACTTCGCCGGCGGCTTCCGCGGCCGGGCTCCGCGCGCGGCCGAGAAATGTGATTCCGAAAGCCTTGACGAAGCATGCGGCGGCGAGCGCCGCCGCCAGCGCCAGCAAGGCGCCGACCGCCGGCACCATGATCTTCAGCAGCCATTGCGGCAGGTCGGGGCTCTGCAGGACGGCCTGAAACATCAGCCATTCCGACACGAACCCGTTGAACGGCGGCAGCGCCGAGATCGCGACGCAGCCGACCAGAAAGACGAAGCTCGTGAGTGGCATGCGGTGGATCAGGCCGCCCAGCTTCTCCATGTCGCGTTCGCCGGTCGACGTCAGCACCGCGCCGGCCCCGAAGAACAGCAGGCTCTTGAAGAACGAATGGTTGAGCACGTGGAACAATGCGGCCGTGAAGGCGAGGGCCGCCGCGAGGCCAAGGCCGTTCGCCTGAAATGCCAGCGCAAGGCCGAGGCTTGCGAAGATGACGCCGATGTTCTCGATCGTGCTGTAGGCGAGCAGGCGCTTGAGATCCTTCTCCATCAGCGCATAGAGGATCCCCATGACTGCGGTCGCGCCGCCAAGGACGAGAACCACGACACCCGCCGACCAGCCTGGCGGCCCGAGCAGATCGAACACGACCCGGATGAATCCGTAGATCGCGACCTTGGTCATCACGCCGCTCATCAGCGCCGAGACATGGCTCGGCGCGGCGGGATGAGCCAGCGGCAGCCACACGTGCAACGGGATCAGGCCGGCTTTCGACCCGGCGCCGAGCAGCATCAGTGCGAGCACCAATGCGGCCTCGGACGGGGTGTGCCGGGCGGCGCGGATGGCCGCAAAGCTGTAGCTGCCGCCGGCTCCCGCCAGCAGGCCGAAGGCAAGCAACAGAGCCAGCGTCCCGAAGCTTGCCATCACGAGATAGACGTAGCCTGCGCGGGCATTGTCTGCGTCACGGTGATGCGCCATGACGAGCGCCCATGAGGCGAGCGACATGAACTCCCAGCACAGCAGGTAGGTGAACGCATCGTCGGCGAGCACGACGAGATTCATCCCGGCCAGGAACGCCGGGAAAAACGGAAGGATGCGCTGTGGCGCGGATTCGTGGCTGCCGTAACCGATGCCATAAAGACTTGCGGCCGCACCGCCGAGATTGACCACGACGAGAAAGAATGCGGCGAGCGCATCGAGGCGGAAATGCGATCCCAGCCATGGCAAGCCGACCGGCAGTATCAGTTCCGTCGCGCCGGTGCGGGCGATGAGCGAGAGCAGGGCTCCGGCCAATGCGACCAGCGAAATCGCAAAGGTCGTGCCGTAGACGATGGCTGTCGATTGGCGCGATCGGCTCGTTGCAATCGCGAGAGCGGTCGTTCCCAGCAGGGCGGCTACACACCAGATCTGCTGAGTGACCGCCGGGATCATGTCTGCACCTTCGGTGAGCCTGATCCGGCCTTCAATCGCACCCCGCGGCCGCCGCCGCTGCTGACGGCGCCCTCATTGATGACCTCGACGCCGGCCGTGCCGAGCGCGTCGATCAGTTTCACGAGCGAGTCGACGTTGCCGCGAATGGTGCCTTCGCTCGCCTCCATCCTCTGGATGGTTGGCACCGAAAGTCCGGACAGCTCGGCGAGCTGCCGTTGGTCGATGCCAAGCAAGGCTCTGGCAGCTCGCAGCTGCGCCGCGGTGATCATCGAGTGATGGCCGTCGATTTGAGGAGTCGCGTCTATTTGAATGTCATTTATGCACATCAAGTAATGATGGCACAAGAGCAATAAATGACGTTTTATACATCATTCATGCGCGTGATCGTCGACGCGAGCCGCATCCGCCGCGCCGACGACGTTGCGCTGACGCGCGCTCAGCTGGAGATTTTTCGATAGACCGCCGCGGCGTGGCGCAGCAGCCGGCTCTTGCGCTTCCGCTCGTGGACGCGCTGGTGCTTGGCCTTGCGCTCGTGGGCGCGCTGCGCGGGTGCATCGACACTCTCGAGCAATCCGCGACGCACCTCGTCGTCGTTCAATTCGCCGAGCAGTTGTTGCCCCTTGCGCAGATGCTTCAGCATGATCCGCCATGACGCGTATTCGTCAGGGGGCAAGCCGCCCTCCGAGAACTCGATGGCGTAGCGCAGCCGCTTGCTGGCGAGACGGACGCGGTGCCGCTTGTTCTTGCCCATGCCTTGCAGCCCGCGGCTCTTCTGGCACAGCTTGCCATGCCACCGCGCCAGCCGGCGCGCGTGGAAGACCGAGACCGGCACGGCGCGCCGTTGCGCGGCACGGGGATCCTGCCGCGTGGTCCAGGGGCCGCTGCCGACCCAGTCCCACATGCCATCGAACCACTGCCAGTAGCGGTCGCTTTGCAACGCCTCCCTGAGGGCTTCGAACGCATCGGTTCGCGCCGTCTGCAGCATGCGTTCTTCGGGCAAGCCCTTGCTGTTCTCGATCGCGACGTCGAGGTCGCGCGTTGCGCCGAGATGTGCGCTCAGCCATTTCAGTTCGGATTTCAGTCGCGTCCACTCGCTATCCGCCACCATCGGGCCGTAGAACGCGATCGCGGCTTTCAGGCGTGTCAGTGCAATGCGGGTCTGATGGAGCGCGGCCGGATCACCGGAGCTCAAGGCCTCGTGATTGGTCGCGACTTCTTCGAGGCACTCGGACAGGATCAGGCGAAAGGCGGTCTCGCAACGCATGGCGTCGCTGAGATGGCGTGCCCGCTTCGGGCGGACAACGCGCTCCCTGTCCGGACCTGCCGCTAACGTCATGACACTCTCGTGACCCCGCCAGAGCCGCAACGCGGCTCCCGGATGCAAAGATTTCCCGTTTGATCGACGTCGATCAAGGGTTTTCTGCCGGGCTGCAGCGCAGCGATCGGGCGGCGGGATCAAAATGTCGCAGTTGCGCCGATGGGAACGGCTTGTTCCGGCCGAGCGCGTGCTGATTGGGTGAGTGCGGGGTTCTGAGACCCCCGAACGCAATGACGGATCTCCGCCAATAGCCGGATATTTCGTGCACGAAATATCTTGATATTTCGCGTGCGAAATATATAACGGCGTGATGAAAGCGGAACACCGGCTGATCTTTCTTCTGACCGTGGCCTATCGCCGGTTGCAGCGCGCCATCGATCAGGAGACGGCCGCCCACGATCTGACCTCGGCTCAGGCCGGCGTGCTGTTCTCTCTGGGGCGCAATGACGGCGCGCTGATCGGCGACGTCTCGCAGGCGCTCGACATCGTGCCGTCGGCGATGAGCGGGCTCGCCGACCGGATGGAACGTGCAGGCCTCGTGAAGCGCCGGCGCGATGGCGAAGACGGGCGCAGCCAGCGGCTCTATCTGACCGCGGCGGGGCAGGAGCTCGGCAAACGCGCCGCAACGCGGACCAGGGCGATCAACAACCGTCTGATGGAGGGATTCTCGGACGCTGAAATCGACGTGGTGGCGCGTTGGCTGACCAGCCTGCAAGACAAGTTTCCGAAAGACAAGGACAGCTAGAGCGTCTTCGAGCGAAGTGGGTACCGGTTCGCGTGAAGAAGACGCGTCGAACAACAAGCAAGCAACAGGAGTGCAGCATGAGTGAAGTGGTCGTAGCGCTGGACGGCGGTGTCCTCACCGTGACGATGGCGCGCCCCGACAAGAAGAACGCGATCACCAACGCGATGTATGGCGCGATGGCCGACGCGCTCGAGCGCGCCGAAGGCGATTCCGCGATCCGCGCCGTGCTGCTGCAGGGCGACGGCGACAGCTTTACCGCAGGCAACGATCTCGCCGATTTCGCGGCGGTGTCGCGCGGCGTGCAGGGCGAGCGCCACGTGACGCGCTTCCTCGCCGCTTTGGCCAAGGCGACGCGGCCGCTGATTGCCGCCGTGCAGGGCAATGCGGTCGGCATCGGCACCACCATGCTGTTGCATTGCGATCTCGTCTATCTCGCGCCGACCGCGCGGCTGATCACGCCGTTCGTCAATCTGGCGCTGGTGCCGGAGGCGGCGTCGACCTATCTGCTGCCGCAGCGTATCGGCTATGCGCGCGCCTATGCGATGTTTGCGCTCGGCGAACCGGTCGAGGCGGAGACTGCGGTCTCGATCGGCCTCGCCAATGCGGTTGTGCCGCTCGCGGAGCTGCGCGCCAAGGCCCGCGCGGCGGCGGACGCGCTGGCGAAGCGGCCGTTCGGCTCGCTTCAGCATACCAAGGCGCTGATGCGCGACCCCGCCAGGATCAGCGCGCAAATGGCGCGCGAGGGTGAAATCTTCCAGGAACGGCTGATGAGTGCGGAGGCGCGCGAGGCCTTTGCCGCCTTTGCCGAGCGCCGCCAGCCCGATTTCTCCAAGATTGCGGGGTAGGCCCGAAGCGTGGCGCCGCCACGCAAGGGCGGCCGCACCATTGCTTTGGGGTTGACGGCCTCGCCGGCTTCGAACATCTCCTGTCGGGGCATAGCGCAACCCGGCGAGGCGAGGCATGAGCGACAGTCACACGCTGCGCGGCGATGGAATCGCCGCGACCATTTTGGCGCAGGGCGCCGAATTGTCGTCGCTCAGCAATGCCGACGGGACCGAACTGTTGTGGCAGGCCGGTCCGCAATGGCCGCGCCATGCGCCCATCCTGTTCCCGATCGTCGGCCGATTGAAGAACGATGCGCTGCGCCACAACGGCAAGACCTATCCGATGACGCAGCACGGTTTCGCGCGCGATCGCCGCTTTGCCTGGGTGGAGCAGGGGCCCCGATCCTGCAAGCTCGCGCTCATCGACGATTCAGAGACGCGTGCGCGCTATCCCTTCGCATTCAGGCTCGAGGTCACCTATACCGTTGATGGCGCCGATCTCGATGTCGCCTTCGACATCGTCAACACCGGCGCCGAGACGCTGCCGGCCTCGCTCGGCGGTCATCCAGCCTTCAACTGGCCGCTGCTTCCGGGGTTGCGGAAGGAGGCCTACGCGCTGACCTTCGAGAAGGATGAGCCGGCGCCGATCCGGCGGCTGACGGAGGGACTGATGCGGCCGCAGGCCGAGCCAACTCCGATCAAGACAAGTCCGATCAAGGGCAGGGTGCTCGCGTTGTCGGAGCAATTGTTCGACGACGACGCCATGATCCTCGATCAGGTTGCGAGCGCCTCGGTGCGCTTTGCTGCTGCGCAGGGCCCCGCGATCGAGGTGTCGTGGCGCGGCTTTCGCGAACTTGGCATCTGGTCGAAGGTCGGCGGCGCGGCGTTCCTCTGCATCGAGCCGTGGCACGGCTTTGCCAGCCCGGTCGAATTCGACGGCGAGTTCGCCGGCAAGCCCGGCCTCATGCACATCGCGCCGGGCGCGCGGCAGTCACTGGGCTATCGCATTCGCGTGAGCTGACGAAGCACAGGTCAATGGGCACGGGGGCTGAGCGCACTGGTGATCGCGCCGACCGATGGCGGGTTCTCGTTCGCCCAAGCCTCATGCGCGGCCAGGTCGCGGTAATGCCCGGCCATGCGCAGCAGCCGCTCGCGGATGCCGGCATCTTCCTCGCCCTTGGCCTGATCGGTCAATTGTGCGGCGCGTTCGAGAAGCGTTTTCGGATCGATCACGACAAGCTCCAAATCCGGTTTTCGCCAAGCGGACAACTGTTACAGGCAAGCACAGTTCCTGCCATGGTTTGATGACAGCGCATTCAGAGCTGGAACACGCCGAGTCCCGCCATCACATCGCGCTTGGTGCGCTCGGTGATCTCGCGGGCTTTCAGGGTTCCGCGCCTGATCACGTCAGCGACATGGTCGCGATTGCTTGCCAGCTCGGCGCGCCGGGCCCGGATCGGTGCGATCAGGGCTTGCAGGATATCCTCCAGCCGCCGCTTGACGGCTGCGTCGCCGAGACCGCCACGCCGATAGCGCGCCTTCAATTCCTCGACCGCGTGCTGATCGTCATCGAACGCGTCGAGATAGCTGAAGACGACATTGCCCTCGATCTTGCCGGGGTCGCCGACACGCAGGTGATCGGGATCGGTGAACATCGCATGCACCGCGGCCGAGATGTCACCGGGCGAGGCCGAGAGAGCAATCGCATTGCCGGCGGATTTGCTCATCTTGGCGCGCCCGTCGGCGCCCGGCAGCCGTCCCGCGCGCGGTATGACGGCCACCGCCTCCTGCAGGAGCGCACGACCGGCGAGCGCGTTGACGCGCCTGATGATCTCATTGGTCTGTTCGATCAGGGAAGCCTGGTCCTCGCCGACCGGCACGACGGTGGCCCGAAACGCGGTGATATCGGCGGCCTGCGCCACCGGGTAGCACAGGAAGCCCGCCGGGATGTCGCGTCCGAATCCGCGGGCGCGGATCTCGTCCTTGATGGTGGGATTGCGCTCCAGCCGCGCGACGGTGACGAGGTTGAGATACAGCATCGACAACTCCGCGAGCGCCACAGCTGCGACTGCAGGCAGATCGAGGTTCGTTCGGGATCGATGCCGACGGCGAGATAATCCAGCGCGACCTCGATGACGTTGCCGCGGACCTTGCCGATGTCGTGCGCGTTGTCGGTCAGCGCCTGCATGTCGGCGAGCAGCAGGAACTGCTCATGACTGTCCTGAAACGCGAGGCGGCTTCTGAGCGAGCCGACGTAATGGCCGAGATGCAGCGGCCCGGTGGTGCGGTCGCCGGTGAGGATGATCGGTTTGGTCACGGCTTGTCTCCATTCGGTTGAATGGGGACGCCGCATGCGGGCCGGATGAGATGAAAGAAAAAGGCCGCCCAATGCGGCGGCCCCGAAATGCATGAACGCGTTCGGCCCGCCTGTCAGTCGGCGAGCCACCAGAAATTGGCGATCAGGATCGAGCGGTTCATGGCGTGAGGCGTAAGGCAATCAAGCGAGCCGGTCAAGCCGGCATAGCCGGGTGCGTCCTCAAAAAGTCGGTTGCTGCGAGCCGGCTACCTGATGTCTGCTTCTCCCCCAAACAGCGGCGCGGGAGCGGACATCGCGGCACTTCGCCTTCGGGCCAGGAGCGGAAATAGCCGAGTGCCCGGCATTCATGGACGCGGAGTAGCCAAGGTCGATACCGAAACGCTCCTTTATTGCGCGCACTGGACCGACGCGCCGATGCGGTGCGCGTCGGTTAGCGGTGTACTGCGCTCGATTCGGCGATTTGACGGCTGTCGTTGCGCAGCCTGCCGGCGAGCTCTGTAAGTGAGCTTTCCGCTGGTTGCGCGTGGGGTGCCGGGTCAAGATTATCGATGCCGGTCGCCACTACCGAGACGCGGACGATACCCTCCAGGCTTTCATCAAACGATGCGCCAATGATGATGTTGGCGTCCTGGTCGGCCTCGTCGCGAATGCGGGTAGCAGCTTCGTCGACTTCGAATAACATCAGGTCCTTGCCGCCAGTGATGGAAATGATGAGGCCGCTGGCACGCTTGATCGAGGGGTCCTCGATCAATGGGTTTGAGATCGCTGCTACGGCGGCGGTGACCACGCGGTTTGCGCCGGAAGCCTCGCCTCTGCCCATCATGGCCTTGCCCTTCTCCCGCATGACGGCGAGAACGTCGGCAAAATCGAGGTTGATCAGACCTTCCTTGACTATGAGGTCGCTGATGCAGGCCACACCCGAATAAAGCACCTGATCGGCCAACACGAAAGCATTGGAGAACGTGGTTTTTTCGTTGGCCACCCGGAATAGGTTCTGGTTTGGGATGATCAGCAGAGTATCTACCACCTTCAGTAGTTCCGCGATGCCGGCCTCGGCAAGGCGCATGCGGCGCTGGCCCTCGAAGTGGAATGGCTTAGTGACTACACCGATGGTGAGAATGCCAAGCTCGCGCGCGGTCTTGGCGATAATGGGCGCTGCGCCGGTGCCCGTACCGCCGCCCATGCCGGCAGTAACGAACACCATGTGTGCGCCGGTCAAAGAATCGCGGATCGCGTCGATCGTCTCTTCGGCTGCGGCGCGCCCCACTTCAGGATGCGAGCCAGCGCCGAGACCTTCCGTCACCCGCGTGCCCATCTGGATGAGGCGCTCGGCCTTCGACATGGTAAGCGCCTGTGCATCGGTATTGGCGACGATGAAGTCGACGCCTTGCAGCCCGGCCGCGATCATGTTGTTGACTGCATTGCCACCGGCACCGCCGACCCCAAACACGGTAATGCGCGCCTTCATCTCGCAAATATCGGTCATTCTTGCCTCACAATTGCTCTACCGAGCTGGGGACTGAGGGCTATACACCAGGATTTTGCTCCTAAGTGAGCGCGGCAAGCGCAGTCGCTTAGCAAGCGACGAGCGGCCACTGGCGAGATTTTCAGGCGCGCACCTGGCGCGGCATATGTCAGCGTCTTGGCGGACACCGGCTGTTCCTGGACCGAACCGAGCGGCAATCGGCTGATGATGACCAGGCTTGAGGTTAGGCTAGGCCGCGATGGTTAACGAATTCCTAACGGGCGAGCAGCGGTCATAATTCCGCGCCGCCGCGGTGTCCGATTTGGGCCGAATGCAGTCGTTTGCACTTTAGTCCTTGTCGAGCTCTCCGATATGACGCTGGGCATACAGCTCGAGGCCGATCCTCGCGACGAGTTCGATCTGGGTTTCCAGAAAATCGATATGCTCTTCCTCATCGTGCATGAGTTGCTCAAACAGATCCCGTGTCACGTAGTCCTTGACCTGATGGCACTGGGTCGCAGCTTGAGCGTAGAGGGAGTACGCCGACAATTCGGCTTGCAAGTCGCTATCGAGCACGGCCTTCACGGTCTTCCCGATATGGAGGGATTCCAGCGTCTGCATATTGGGAGATCCATCGAGGAAGATGATGCGTTCGATGAGCTTGTCTGCGTGTTGCATTTCTTCAATCGATTCCTTGCGCCACGCCTTGGCCAGCATCTTGTAGCCCCAATTGTCGAGGAGGCGGTAGTGCAGCCAGTACTGGTTCACTGCGGTGAGCTCGTGGCGCAGCGCTTTGTTGAGGTGTTCGATAACGTCTTTATCGCCCTTCATGCTCCCCTCCTTTTCGCGGGTGCCACCGGGATCGATAGGTTGTGTGGGCGTCTGGACTTGATGTTTGGCCGACGCGATGGAGAGCTTAGAGCGTCAGCGCTTTCGGTTCGAGCGGTTTGGGGCATCTACCGCTCGCCGTGAGCGGCGACGCAAGGAAAGGGGCGCTCGGCGTTGACTTGCTCACCGTTCGACGCACATGAGAGGTTAATCTCTGCGCCGCGACTTCAAAAGCGTCGGGAGGTAGAACAGGGAGTTTTGGCCATGATCGAGGGGATAAGCGCGCTCACGCTGGGCACCCATGACATGCCACGAGCTGTCCGATTCTACCGAGCCCTGGGCTTTGAGGTCCTGCATGGCGGCGAATGGTCGTCGTTCACAAGCTTTCGAGCAGGTCCGAGCTACCTCAACCTCATCGACCAACCTGCCGAACGACGCTGGTCCTGGTGGGGTCGGGTCATCTTCTACGTCACCGATGTTGACGCACTTTACGAACGCGCGCTCGCGGTGGGTTACCAGCCGGCGACTGTGCCCCGCGATGCTGAATGGGGTGAGCGTTTCTTCCACCTAGCTGACCCCGACGGCCACGAACTCAGTTTCGCTCGGCCTTTGCATCCGGCTTCCGTCCAATAGCGGTTCGAAGCGGCCTGCATTCCAACCGTCGCTGCGAAAGGGTATTGTTCCGACAGACGGCCATCGCCCTGACGTCAGCTTCGGCTCGGGCTATGGCGCGTTCTCTCGAGCAAAGATCAAAGGATGGCAACGAACGGTCGCACCGTCACTGTATTCGGCGGAACCGGCTTTCTCGGCCGCCGCATCGTTCAGCATCTGCGCGATCACGAATTTCCCGTCCGGATCGCGTCAAGGCATCCAGATCGCGGGCGCAGTCAGTTTGGACCGCATGATTCCCAACTTCTGTTCGTCGAGGCCGATATTCACGACGAACGGTCTGTCGCAAATGCGCTTGCCGGCGCTTACGCCGCCGTCAACACCGTCAGCCTTTACGTCGAGCACGGGCGTGAGACGTTTCATTCCGTTCATGTCGAGTCCGCCCAGCGGGTAGCGGCCCAAGCGCACCGGGCCGGAGTCAAAAGACTCGTTCATTTGTCAGGCATCGGCGCCGATGCCGCGTCTCGATCGCGGTACATCCGAGCGCGCGGCGAAGGTGAACTGGTGGTCAGGGCTACGTTTGCCGGCGCGTATATCATCCGACCCGCCGTCATGTTCGGACCGGACGATGCGTTTCTTACGACCATCCTCAACCTTCTCCGCCGGCTGCCGATCTATCCGATGTTCGGCCGCGGCTCGATGAAACTGCAGCCGGCCTATGTGGAAGATGTGGCGGAGGCGACTGTCCGGATCATCCAGCGAGCCGAGACGCAACCGACGATCTTCGAGTGCGGCGGCCCTCGCGTTTATTCCTACGAAGAATTGGTCGGAATCGTCGCGCAGCAGGCCGGTCTTGCGCCCATCCTGGTCCCGATCCCGCTCGCCGTTTGGCACGCCCTGGCATGGGCTTCCGAAATACTCCCGGACCCGATTCTCACGCGCAATCAGGTGGAGCTGATGCAGATCGATACCGTGTCGTCGCCTGGCCTTGTCGAACTTGGGATTTCGCCGCAGCCGGTTGAGGCAATACTCCAAAAGATGCTGTCAACGCGCGGATGACAGGGACTCATCGGTTAGATCCGCTTCAGATGGCTGGTTCGCGCGCTACCATTACAGGACGCGGTGGCTTATCCGCCGTTCGACGGCGGCAATATGGCTGTGCGCCGTCGGCAGCTGCAGATGGTTCGGGGGCAACTGACCTTGGGGTCACGAACGACAAAACTCAAAGTAACGCGTCCGCTTTCGGGCGCATCGCGACCAAAGCGCTCCTTGGCGGGGCTTTTTGAGCCGCCTGCGCCAGAACAGGCAAGGTCCGCTCCGTACCATTGAGCCGAAACTGTGAAGCGATCTTCGGCTGCGGGCCAAGCCTCGGTTCATGCGATGCACAACAGGAGACCGAGATTCGTTCATGCGGCGGGTGCTTCCGAGGCGGTCTTATTGATCATGTTCCTGCCAAGACGCGATTGGGCGTCACCAAGTCCACGTTGAACCGTCATCAATCTAGCGGGGACTAACCATTCAGCGCGGCTGGTCCAACCGCAAGCGGGACAAGACCGCGAAGCCGCCGCAGCCGAATGCCTTATATGGACCCTCTCCATGTCCGACACCCATGTCCGCGATCCCTCGTGGAAAACCGATTTAATCTGGCACTATTTCCACGCCGTCACGACGGCGGCCAAGGCACCCGCCGCCTATCGCAAGTTCTACAGCAATCAGGACGCCAGCGACGAATTGGACAGCCGCCATCGCGTCTATGAAATGCTGGTGGATGAGCAGCTGCACACCCTTCCCACCCTGGCGGCGACCGCTGACGCGTCGATGGAAAACTACAAGAAGAGCAAGCTGCCGTGGAACCAGAACAATGACGGTTTCCTCAAGGCTGTGAACAACGAATATTGGTGCGGATCGATCATCAAGATCGTGTTTGTCCGCTATATGGGCTGGAAAATGGCCGAACCGACGGCGCGCGACCAGGTGAGCGCGGGCCGCGATCCCAGCAAAGCGGTGGATTGGACAATCAAGAATCTCGAAAACAAGGTGCCGGTGCGGGCTTCCCTCGGCGGCGCCCATTATGTGGGCATTGTCGGCCACCGCACATCGGGAGCCGACGGCAAGATCACCGAGTTTCTGTGTCTCGACCCATGGGCCTATGGCATCGACGGGGGCAATCGGGACATGAAATATGCCGGTACAAAGACCGCCTTTCTCGGGATCAGCAAACGCGACGGCGCGATATGGACCTATAGCAACAAGACCGTCGCCTTCGTCGAACGGCCATCCTAGGAAATCATATCTGGCCGGCGGCGCCGGAACGTCGGCCGGGACCCGGACGCAGACGTTCCGAGGAGGTGCGACCAGTCTCTATGCGCTCCGCCTGACCTCAGCAATGATGAGGCTTTCAAGCTGCTTGACGGCTTCCTCTTCAGTAATGCCGCTAACGAGCGCCACTTCTCCGGACAGGCGTTCGACCGCCGCAGCGTACAGCTGTCGTTCGCTGTAGCTCTGCTCGGAATTGACCGCGGGCCGATACAGATCGCGCATGACCTCCGCGATAGCGACAATATTGCCCGAATTGATCTTGCTTTCGTATTCTTGAGCAAGTCGGGACCAATTACCCCGCGCTTTGTGCGGCGCCTGCCCCAGGATTCGTCGCATGTGCTCGATCGAAACGGGATCGGACAGTTGACGCATTCCGGCGTTTGCCGCCTTCCTCGTCGGAACGCGGAGCGTCATCTTGCTCTTCGCGAAATAGACGACAAAGAACTCGAGGCAAGCCCCCGCCACCGTCTGTTCCTCAATCGCTACAATTTGGCCGACGCCGTGCGCAGGGTATACGATCAAGTCCGTTGCCCTAAATCCAAAGCGCGTCTCGCCGTTCTGGCCCTCATCCGTTTTATCGGCGGAGGTCACTGATGCTGAATGTGTGTGGTTCGAATAAGGAGATCTGGTCTGATTATCGAAATTCATTTCGCGACAAGCTCCATGGCTTCTGAAATTGGCTCATGCCAATTTCAGCTCTGATCAATCAAGCATCTGAAACAAACTGCCGGGCTGGAAATGATTCATGTTGCCCGATCTGTCCCTAACCAATAAGCCGCAAGCGCGTGCGCCGCCACGAGAATGACGCCTCCAATTTCCATTCCCTTCAATCGCTGTGGCTTCTTGGCAACGTGTTCCCACTCGGCGAAATCAATCGTTTCGTGCCGATGAAACGAACATTTGCCAAAACCCAAGGGACGGGACACCGGAGCAATGGGTGGAACCGGCAGGGATGCACACGTCTCTGCCGCTGCTGGTCCAGATGCACTCACCTGCAGGCGATGATCTCTCATGCCTCGATCAGTTCACTCATTCGTACCGCAGGCGCGATGATCCCGCGACCGACGCGTTATGACAAGCTCGCCGCCAGCTACCTTGCCTTCGTTCAATTCGCATCGATCGGGCTATGGCTGCGCGCTGATGAGTCCGCCTAGTTGAACGCCATGCCGCCGCTCATTGCGATGGTCTGTCCGGTCATGTAGGGATTATTGACCAGCAGCATCACGGCCTGCGCGACCTCCTCGGCGGTGCCGAAACGGCCCATCGGAATGCGGCTGGCCAGCTCGCTCTGTCCCTTCATCATGTCGGTCTCGATCAGCGACGGCGCGACGGCATCGACCGTGATGCCCTCCTTGACGAGGCGTGCGGCGTAGCCGCGGGTCAGGCCCTCCATCGCCGCCTTGGATGCGTTGTAGTGCGGCCCGATCGAGCCGGCGCCGCGTGCGGCGCCGGAGGAGATGTTGACGATGCGGCCCCATTTCCGGGTGCGCATCATCGGCAGCACCGCTTGCGTGCACAGGAACGCCGATTTGAGATTGACCGTGATCGTGCGGTCGAAATCCTCCTCGGTGAGGTCGTCGATACCCCTGACGATGGCGATGCCGGCATTGTTGACGAGGATGTCGACCGGGCCGAGCCCGGATTTGACGCGCTCGACCAGCGTGGCGACGGCGGCGGCTTCCGAGACGTCGGCGGCGATCGCGACGGCGCGGCCACCGGCGGCAATGATGCCCTTCGCCAGCGTCTCCGCCTCCGCCGAGCGCTCGCGATAATTGATGGCGACGGCGGCGCCGGCATCCGCCAGCATCTTGACGATCGCCGCACCGATGCCGCGCGATCCGCCGGTCACCAGCGCCACGTGTCCGTGCAGAATGCTTGTTGTCATCAAAGTCACCCTGTTCGACGTATCCGTACAGGCTCGCAAACGGGGAGGCGCGGCGCAACGCAACTCTGCTCAAATCTGCGTTGCGGGGGCGCCGAGCGGCGAAAAACCGGCTTCCCGGGCCGGAATCGGCCTTGCGTCGGGCGCGGGCCGGCGGCAATGGTTGGGGCATCACTTCTTTGCGCACCCACGAGAGATCGATGAGCAAACTGATTGTCCGCGCCGGCGAGTTCACCTTTGACGCCCGTTTCGAGGAGCAGCTCGCGCCGAAGACGGTCGCCGCGTTCCGCAAGGCGATGCCGTTCGAGAGCCAGGCGATCCATGTGCGCTGGAGCGGCGAGGGCGTCTGGATGCCGCTCGGCGATCTCGACTTCGGCGTGTCCTACGAGAACCACACCAGCTATCCGGCGCCGGGCCAGATCATCCTCTATCCCGGCGGCATCAGCGAGACCGAGATCCTGCTCGCCTATGGCGGCGTGCATTTCGCCAGCAAGATGGGCCAGCTCGCCGGCAATCATTTCATCACGCTGACATCGGGGCTGGAGAACCTCACCGCCTTCGGCAAGACCGTGTTGTGGAAGGGCGCGCAGAACATCCGCTTCGAGGAAATCTGATGTGACCGAGGCCCGCTATCCGCGCGATCTCCGCGGCTACGGCCGCAATCCGCCCGATCCGAAATGGCCCGACGCGGCGCGCATTGCCGTGCAATTCGTGGTCAATTTCGAGGAGGGCGGCGAGAACAACATCCTGCACGGCGATCGCGCCTCGGAAGCGTTCCTGTCCGATGTGCTCGGCGCGCAGCCCTGGGTCGGGCAGCGTCACGCCAATATCGAAACGATGTTCGAATATGGCTCGCGCGCCGGCTTCTGGCGGCTGTGGCGGATATTCACCGCGCGGAAGCTGCCGGCCACGGTGTTCGGCGTCGCGATGGCGCTGAAGCGCAATCCGGACGTCGTCGCCGCGATGCAGGAGGCAGGCTGGGACATCGCGAGCCACAGCCTGCGCTGGGTCGAGCACAAGGACATGTCGGAGGACGAGGAGCGCGAGGAGATCGCCCGCGCCATTGCCGTGCACACCGAGGCGACAGGCGCGCGGCCGCTCGGCTGGTACACCGGCCGCTCCTCGATCAACACGATGCGGCTTTTGATGGAGGCGGGCGGCCTCCGTTATCTCTGCGACTCCTATGCCGACGATCTGCCGTACTGGATCAAGGCTGATGGCACCGAGCCGCATCTCGTGATCCCCTATACGCTCGATGCCAACGACATGCGCTTCATCAACGCGCAGGGCTTCGGCGGCGGCGAGGAGTTCTACAGCTATCTGAAAGACAGTTTCGACGTGCTCTATGCCGAGGGCGCGACCTCGCCGAAGATGATGTCGGTCGGCCTGCATTGCCGTGTCGTCGGCCGTCCCGGCCGCGCCGCCGCGTTGATGCGCTTTCTCGACTACATCCAAAAGCACGAGCATGTCTGGGTGCCGACGCGGCTTGCGATCGCCGAGCATTGGCACGCCAATCTGAAGCATCTCGCCGCGGACGCGTTCGAGATCGGCTAGCGCCGGTTCCACTCCAGCCAAATTGACGCAACATCCTGCGCATCCGAATTGCGTCGGGTGAATTGCTGCGTTGCACAGACGTCAGAAGCGATCCCGGATTCCACGCGTTAGCAGCCTGCAACGCGGGAGCAGGCGGGTTTCATGCAAGACGTCCAGGAGATCGTAACCGGATTGGAACACACATTTCGCTGGGTTCCGGATTGGGTGGTCGGCCTCGTCCTGATCACGGCCGCGATCGCCGTTGCGCTCGTCGTTCACTCCATCGCGCAACGCATCGTCCATCGCATGGTTGGACCAAAGAATTCCGTCGCGCCGATGCTGCTTGACCGGACGGCCGGTCCGTCGCGGCTGGCGCTGTGCCTTGCCGCCGTCGCGCTGGTGTTGCCATTGGCGCCGCTCAACGATCTGTTGCGGCTGACCCTCAGTCATTTCTTCGGCGTCGCCGTGATCGCGCTGATCGGCTGGATCTCGATCCGCGCCGTCGACATGGCGTCGGCCAGATATCTCGACAAATTTCGTCTCGACGTTGCCGAGAATTTCCTGGCGCGCAAGCACGTCACCCAGGTGCGCGTCTTCAAGCGGGTCACCGACACGCTGATTGTCATCATCGCGGTCTCCACCGCGCTGATGACGTTCGACTCGGTCAGGCAATATGGCGTCAGCCTGTTCGCTTCCGCCGGCGCCGCCGGCCTGATCGTCGGCCTCGCGGCAAGGCCGTTGCTGAGCAACCTGATCGCCGGCGTGCAGATCGCTGTGACCCAGCCGATCCGGATCGAGGACGCCGTCATCATCGAGAACGAATGGGGCTGGGTCGAGGACATCGCTTCGACCTATGTCGTGATCCGGCTGTGGGACTGGCGCCGCATGGTGGTGCCGCTGTCCTATTTCATCGAGCGCCCGTTCCAGAACTGGACGCGCGACGCGCAATCGCTGATCGGTGCGATTGCGCTGCATGTTGATTATAGTGCCGACGTGCCGGCGATCCGGAAAAGGCTGGAGCAGGCGGCGAAGGAGTCGCGGCTCTGGGACGGCGCGGTGGTCAATCTGCAGGTAATCGACACCCACCCGCGCACCATCGAGCTGCGCGCGCTGATCAGTGCACGGAATGCGCCGCAATCCTGGGACCTGCGCTGCGAGATCCGCGAGAAGCTGCTGGCGTACATCCGTGACGAGATGCCGGACGCGCTGCCGCGCGATCGGGCGATCCTGGCGCCCGCCGTCGATGATTTCGGCCGGGCGTTCCTGCGCGGCGCGCCGGCACGGCAGCGTGCGGCGGCGCCGGCGGGCAACTGATCGTGGTTTGCTCTAGTGCCCTGCCATGTGCCGGCCGATCTCAGTGAGGTCGGCCTCGCTGGCGCGGGCCTCATGCACGAACGCGCCGTGGAACATCACGACCAGCCGATCCGACAGCTCCAGCAGCTCATCGAGGTCCTCGCTGACCAACAGCACCGCCGCGCCGCGATTGCGGGCGGCCATGATCTCGGCGTGGATCTGCGCCACTGCCGCGAAGTCAAGCCCGAAGCAGGGATTGGCGGCGATCAGCACCTCGACGTCGCCCGAAAGCTCGCGCGCCAGCACCGCGCGCTGCACATTGCCGCCCGACAGCGCCGCGATCGGCGTCTCCGGCGTGCGGGTCTTGATCTTGTAGCGGTTGATCTTGCGCTCGGCGTCGTTGCGGAAGGCGGTGCGGTTCAGCCACCAGCCGCCGCGCGCGAACGGGGCGCGATCGAACTCGCGGAATGCGATGTTGTCGGCGACGCTCATGCCGCCGACGCAGGCGTTCTTCAGCGGCTCTTCAGGCAGCAGCGACATCCTGTGGCGCCGCATCTCCGCGCGGCTCGCCGCATAGCTCTCGCCCTGGACGCGGATGGTGCCGCTCTCGGCCTCGCGCTGGCCGGCCAAAACCTCCACGAGCTGGCGCTGGCCGTTGCCGGACACCCCGGCGATCCCGACGATCTCGCCGCTCTTCACGGTCAGTGACACGCCGTGCACGGCGATCGCCCCGGCATCGTCGAGCGCGGTGAGCTTGTCGAGCTCGAGCCGCGGCGCGCCGACGTTCCCGGTGCGCGGCGGTTGCACCGTCAGCTGCTCGGCGCCGATCATGGTGCGGGCCATCTCGTCCGGTGTCAGCTCGGCAACCCGGCCGGTGCCGGCAAGCTTGCCGCGGCGCAGGATGGTCACCTCGTCGGCAAAGGCCATCACCTCGCGGAACTTGTGCGTGATCATCAGGATGGTGAGCTCGCCCGCGACCACCATCGCGCGCAGCATGCCGAGCACCTCGTCGGCTTCGCCCGGTGTCAGCACCGAGGTCGGCTCGTCCAGGATCAGGAAGCGCCGCTTCAGGTAGAGCTGCTTGAGGATCTCGCATTTCTGCCGCTCGCCGGCGGAGATGTCGGAGACTTTTGCGTCGAGCGGCACCTTGAACGGCATCCGCGCCAGGAAGGCCTCGAGCTCCTTCTTCTCCTTGCGCCAGTCGACCATCGCAGGCACGTCATCGCGCGCCAGCACCAAATTCTCGGCAACCGTCATCGCCGGCACCAAAGTAAAGTGCTGGTAGACCATGCCGAGTCCGAGCGCATGCGCGTCCTTCGGATTGGCGATGGCCTGCTGGCGGCCGCCGACGAGGATGTCGCCTTCGGTCGCGTGGTAATAGCCCATGATGCATTTCACGAGCGTGCTCTTGCCCGCGCCGTTCTCGCCGAGCAGCGCGTGGAATGAGCCTGGACGCACCTTGAGCTCGACATTGTCGAGCGCGGTGAAATCGCCGAACCGCATCGTCATGGCGATGGCATCGACGCCGAACGCGCCTGATGGTGCGGGCGGCTCGCCGATGATCATGACAGTGCCCCGATCAGGTCGGCGGATTTGGTCACTGCGCCGAACACGCCGCCCTGCATCTTGATCATCTTCAGCGCGTGGTCGTGATTGCCTTTGTCGGTCGCGCCGCAGCAGTCCTCGACCAGCACGCATTCGAAGCCGCGGTCATTGGCCTCGCGCATGGTGGTGTGGACGCAGACATCGGTGGTGATGCCGGTCAGCACGATATTCTCGATGCCGCGCAGCCGCAGCATCAGCTCGAGGTCGGTGGCGCAGAACGAGCCTTTTCCGGGCTTGTCGATAACAGGCTCGCCCGGCAGCGGCGCGAGGTCGGGAATGATCTCCCAGCCCGGCTCGCCGCGCACCAGGATGCGGCCGCAGGGGCCGGGATCGCCGATGCCGGCGCCGATCTGGCGCGAGCGCCAGCGCTTGTTGGCGGGCAGGTCGGCCAGATCAGGCCGGTGCCCCTCGCGCGTATGGATGATGTGAAAACCCTGCGCGCGCATCACCGCGAGCAGCTTCCTGATCGGCTCGATCGGCGCCCGCGTCAGCGAAAGGTCGTAGCCCATCTTGTCGACATAGCCGCCGACGCCGCAGAAATCGGTCTGCATGTCGATGATGATGAGCGCGGTATTCTCTGGCCGCAGATCGCCATTATAGGGCCAGGCGTAGGGCTCGGACTTGATGAAGCGCTTGGGCATGAAATGATCTCGCAAGATGCTATCGGGTGATGGACAATTCGGCGGGCGCGCCGGTCAGCGTGCGTTTCGGCGAGCAGGTGATGATCATGATCGCGAGCGTCAGGATGTAGGGCGCGGCGTTGAACAGATGATAGCCGGAGGTGATACCGACCGATTGCAGCGCGGGGCCGAGCGCGGCCGCGCCGCCGAAGGCGAGCGAGGCCCACAGGCACAGCATCGGGTCCCAGCGCGCGAAGATCACCAGCGCCACCGCGGTGATGCCCTGTCCCGACGAGAGGCCTTCGTTCCAGCTGCCGGGATAGAACAGCGACAGGAACGAGCCGCCGATGCCGGCGAGGAAGCCGCCGACCATGGTGGCGCGCAGCCGGATCAGCAGCACCGAATGGCCCATCGCGCGCGCCGCATCGGCGCTCTCGCCGGCGGTGCGGATCAACAGGCCCCAGCGCGTGGTCCTGAAGGCCCAATAGAGCAGCGGCGCGATCGCGACGCCGATCAGGAACAGCACGTTGATGCGCAGCGCCGCGCGCACCTGCGGCACGTCGCTCCACCAGCCGAAATCGATCGCCGGCAGCCGTGCGGCCGTTGGCTCGATCAGCGGCTTGCCGAGGAAGAACGCGAGGCCGGTGCCGAGCAGCATCAGCGCGATGCCGACCGCGATGTCGTTGACGCGCGGCAGCGAGCAGATGCCGGCATGCAGCGCCCCGAACAGCGCACCGGTGATTCCGGCCGCGAGCACCCCGAGCCACGGCGAGCCCGACAGATAGGAGATGCCGTAGGCGCTCATCGCGCCCATCACCAGCGTGCCCTCGAGGCCGAGATTGATGCGGCCACTTCGCTCGGTGATGCACTCGCCGAGGCTGACGAACAGGAACGGCGTCGAGACGCGGATGGCGCCGCCGAACACGGCGAGCGGGACGGTCCAGAGCCCGAGCGATGCGTCCGCCATGTCAGGACTTTCCCTTCAGGAAGCCGATGCGCCCGTAGAGCGCGTCGCTGGCCAGCACGAACACGAAGATGATGCCTTGCAGCACCAGCACGGAGGCGTCGGGCAGGCCGAGCCGCCGCTGCAACAGGCCGCCGGAGGCCGAGATGCCGCCGAGCAGGATCGCCACCGGAATGATCGCCAGCGGATTCTGCCGCGCCAGGAACGCGACCAGGATGCCGGTGAAGCCGTAGCCCGCGGCGAGGTTGGCGTTGGTGCGGCCCTGCACCGCCGCGACCTCGATCATGCCGGCAAGTCCCGCGCAGCTGCCGGCGAGGAAGCACACGGTCAGGATCAGCTTGCCGACACTGAGGCCGACGATCTTGGCGGCCCGGATGTTGCCGCCGGCAACGCGCGCCGCGAAGCCGAAGGTGGTGTGATAGATCAGGATGTAGGCGGCGACGGCGGCGACGAGGCCGAACACCAGGCCCCAATGCACATCGGTGCCGGGAATGGTGCCGATCATGTTGGCGGCGCCGATCTCGCGCGTCGACGGCTTGTTGAGGCTCGCCGGATCCCGCATCGGGCCCTCGACCAGATGGTTCAGAATCGCAAGCGCGATATAGACCAGCAGCAGGCTCGAGATCGTCTCATTGACCCCGCGATATTGCCGCAGGCCGCCCGACAGCGTGATCCAGAGGCCGCCGCCGATCATGCCCGCGATCACCATGGCGATCTGCACGACGATCGGCGCCGCGCCTTGCAGCGCCAGCGCGGCAGCGGTTGCCGACAGCGCGCCGATCAGCAGCGCGCCTTCGCCGCCGATGATCACCATGCCGAGCTGCGCCGGCAGCGCGGTACACAGTGCGGTCAGGATCAGCGGTGCAGCGCGGGTCAGCGTGTTCTGCCAGGAGAAGGCGGTGCCGAACGCGCCGTAATACATGTAGAAATACAGATCGAGCGGGTTCTTGCCGTACAGCGCGACAAAACCGCCGAACACCGCGAGCGCGCCGACCAGCGCCGCGGCCGGGATCAGGATGTATTCGATGCTCGCGCCGTGGCGCTGGAGGAATCCGGGATCGACGGCCGGAGCGATGCCGGCCGCCTCCACCGATTCCGCCGTTTCCGTCGTCACGCGGTGGCTCCGATCACGCCCTCGACGAGATAGTCCATCTTCTCGAGCTCGGGATCCTGCTGGCCGCGATCGGTGCCGGAAGCGATCACCGTCTTGCCCTTGTTGTCGACGAGCGGACCCTTGAAGATCGCGTACTCGCCGGCCATGAACTTGGCCTTGACGTCGTCGGCATGCTTGCGTGCTTCCGCCGAGACCATCTCGCCATAGGGCGACACCTTGACGATCTCTTCCTTGAGGCCGCCGCGATAGAAGTTCGGGATCGCTTCGCCGGCGGTGATCATCTTGACGAATTTCGGGTACAGCGCCTCCCAATTCCACTCGGCGCCGGTGAGATAGGCCTTCGGCGCCAGCGGCGACTGGTTGACGTGATAGCCGCATACGAAAGCGCCGCGGCGCGCGGCGTTCTCGACCATCGTCTTCGGTCCGTCGACATGGCAGGTCAGCACGTCGACGCCCTGGTCGATCAGGCTGTTGGTCGCCTCGGCTTCCTTGACCGGCATCGACCAGTCGCCGGTGAAGATCACCTGCGTGGTCGCCTTCGGGTTTGCGAGCCGGGCGCCGAGCGTGAACGCGTTGATGTTGCGGAGCACCTGCGGGATCGGCTTGGCGGCGACGAAGCCGAGCTTGCCGCTCTTGGTCGAATAGCCGGCGACGATGCCGGAGATGTACTGCGCCTCGTCGATATAGCCGAAATAGCTGCCGGCGTTCTTCGGGTCCTTGTCGGACCACAGCCCGCCGCAATGCTCGAAATGCAGTTTTGGAAACTTGCCCGCCATCTTGAGGACGTGCGGGTTGTAGTAACCGAACGAGGTCGGGAACATGAGCGTGGCGCCGTCGAGATTGATCATGGACTCGATGGTCTTCTCGACGGCATCGGTCTCCGGCACCTTTTCTTCCTCGACGACCTTGATGCCGGGAAGCTTCTTCACCGCCGCGGCTCCTTGCGCGTGCGCCTGGTTGTAGCCGTAGTCGTCGCGCGACCCGACATAGATGAAGCCGATCGTGGTTTCGGCGGCGGCCGCGCCACGAATGCCAAGCGTGCTGCCGAGCGCCAGTGCGGCGCTCCTCTGCAATAAATGCCTTCTTGAAATCCTGCCAAAATCCATCGCCTGCTCCCTCCGGCGGGTCCGGCCCGCCTGTCCTTGTCGCAGCCGCCCGACGGCGGAGCTTGAGGGAAGTGTCGCAAGCTTCATGCCAGAGCATGTTTGGCGGTCATTCCTCCGTAAGTAGCTGAATATACGTTGGAATGATGATCGGCTCCCGAACGCTCGGAAGCTGATTGAGATCAGTTTGCCTATTTTATGAGCGATCAATCGTTGTTGTATGCAATGCCGTTAAGCAGTCGCTAACCGCTGGACAGCCGGTGCGAGCCCGGTCGGGACCTGCGCACGACGCGCCATTTGCCGGCTGGTGAATCGGATCGGGCCTGCTACGAGTGAAGCGGGCTCCGGCGGCCGCGTTGGACTGATGGGAAACAGCATGAGCGAGACAAAACCGTCCTCGAAACCGTCTTCCCTTGGCGAAGAGATCGTGGCGCGGATCAATCAGCTCGCGACGATCTCCGAGACGCCGGAGCATCTGGCGCGAATCTTCCTCACCGACGAGCACCGCAAGGCGGCCGATCTCATCCTGTCCTGGATGCGCGAGGCCGGCATGAGCGCGCATCTCGATGCCATCGGCAATGTCTGCGGCCGCTACGAGGGCGAGCGGCCGGGCCTGCCGGCGCTGATGCTCGGCTCGCATTACGACACCGTGCGCGACGCCGGCAGATGGGACGGCCCGCTCGGCGTCATAACCGCAATCGCCTGCATCGCCGATCTGAACCGGCGCGGCAGGCGACTGCCGTTTGCGATCGAGATCGTGGGCTTTGCGGACGAGGAGGGCGTGCGCTTCGCCTCGACCCTGCTCGGCAGCCGTGCGGTCGCCGGCACGTTCGACGAGAGCGTGCTCAGCACGCGCGACCGCGCCGGCACGTCGATGCGCGACGCGCTGATCCAGTTCGGGCTCGATCCCGATCATATCGGCAAGGCGGCGCGCGCCCGCCGCGAACTGCTCGGCTATGTCGAGCTGCACATCGAGCAGGGCCCCGTGCTTGAGGAGAAGGCGCTGCCGGTCGGCGTCGTCACCGCGATTTCAGGTGCGACCCGGCTGGCCGCCAGTCTCACCGGCGTCGCCGGCCATGCCGGCACGGTGCCGATGCCGCTGCGGCGCGACGCGCTGGCGGGCGCTGCCGAATGCATCGGTGCGATCGAACAGTTTTGCAAGTCCGACGAACAAGGCCTCGTCGGCACCGTCGGCTATGTCAACGCGATGCCGGGCGCCACCAATGTGATCCCGGGCAAGGTGTCCTTCACCATGGACATCCGCTCGCAGAACGACATGCATCGCAAGCGCGCCGTCGCCGACATCGTGCGGCAGATCGAGGCGATCGCAAAACGCCGCGACCTCGCCTTGCAGATCGATGTCACCCACGAGAACCGCAGCGTGCCCTGCGCGCTGTGGCTCAAGACGCAGATCGCCGAGGCCGTCGCGGCCGAGGGCTATGCCGCGTTCGAGCTGCCGAGCGGGGCCGGGCATGACGGCATGGCGATGGTCGACGTCGCCGATATCGGCATGATCTTCGTGCGCTGCCGCGGCGGGATCAGCCACAATCCGGCCGAGCATGTCGAGCTCGCCGATGCCGACACCGGCGCGCGGGTGCTGCTGCGCTTCGTCGAGAACTTTCGTCCGCATGGTGCAGTGAATAGCTAAAATTGCGCGCTTCGCAGGCCTTCGCTGAGAAGCGCTTGCTGTCCACGTTGCGTCAGCACGCCGCAGGCAACGGTCCGGGGGCCGCTGCCGGTCCCGCCCCGTCGAGTACAGACAGAGCAGACCACCGTTTCCGGCTCAGCTGGGCTATTTGCGGGCCGGGCGTGAAGCGCTAGACTTGGTGCAACGGGGGGTAGTGGACATGAGGTCGTCCGTCGTCCAGGACGTTCAGTTCCCAAAGCAACCGGCGCTGCAGCTGATCTACGACACTGCGCCGATCGGTCTTGCCTACCTCTCTCCCGATTGCCGTTACCTTCAGATCAACCAGCGTCTCACCGAGATCTGCGGCATTTCGGTCGAAGGCCACCTCGGGCGTACGGTGCACGATTGCGTGCCCGCACTGGCTTCGGCGGTCGAAGGTATCGTTCGGTCGATCATGGAGACCGGAGAGCCCGTCACCGACGTGGAGGTTTACGGCCAGCGCCCGGGCCACAATGACGAGCGGTGCTGGATCACGCATTGGCATCCGCAGCGCGAACCGAACGGGAGCATCGTCGGCGTCAACGTTGCGGCCGAAGAGATCACCGATCGCAAGCGCAGCGAACGCGAGATCCGCGCCGCGCGCGATGCAGCCGAGAAGGCCCTGCACCATCTGCAGGAGACCCAGGCGTCGCTGATCGAGGCGGAAAAGCTCGCGGCGTTGGGTCGGCTGGTGGCCGGCGTCGCGCACGAGATCAACAGTCCGGTCGGCACCAGTCTCACCGTCGCCTCGGTGCTGGAGCAGAAATGCGCCGACTTCGCTGCCGAGGCCGCGCGCGGCAAGCTGAAGCGATCCAGCCTGAGCGATTTCATCGAAGTCGTCGAAAGCGCCTCGTCGCTGCTTGTCGGCAACCTCAAGCGCGCGGCGGATCTGGTGCAATCGTTCAAGCAGGTCGCCGTCGATCGCAGTTATTTCGACCGCAGCCAGTTCGATCTCGCCGCGGCGACCGAGCAGGTCCTTTCGAGCCTGCGTCCGGCCTTGCCGAAGAACAACCTGGCGCTCGAGGTCGATTGCCCGCCCGGTCTTGCCATGAACAGCTATCCCGGCCCCTACGGCCAGGTGCTGACCAACCTGTTCGTCAATTCGGTGGCGCACGCGTTTCCGGATGGCAAGGGCGGCACGATCGCGATCCGGCTGCGCGCCTCAGGCGCGGACCAGGTCGAGATCCTGTTCACCGACAACGGTTGCGGGATGGACGACGACGTGCTGCGGCAGGCCTTCGATCCCTTCTTCACCACGCGCCGCGACATCGGCCGCATCGGGCTCGGTCTCCACATCGTTCATAACATCGTCACGAACCGGCTGGGCGGAGAGCTCCATCTCGACAGTGCCCCGGGCATGGGGACACGCATGCGGATCACGCTGCCATGCGTGGCGCCGCAGCGCGTGACCGATAGTTGATGGCTGAAGGGGACGTCGAGAAGGAAATGCTCCCCGGCTTTCAGACCGGAAAACGTCCTTCCAAGTAACCGCCGCAAAAGGCATTCCACTACCCTTGCTTCCGCCCCCGTCGTCGCGACATTCTCAGGGTATTCCTGATGGTTAGGACGATGAGCCAATCCGCATTCGATCCCTTCGGCGAGCCGGTCCCCGCGGTCGATCCTTCGATCGCGAGCGAGGGCGTGTCGAAATGGCTGAAGACCGCGGGCACCAGCGTGTTCTGGGTGCTGGTGGTCGGCATCGTGCTGGCAAGGGCCGTCTATTTCGAGCCCGGCGTGTTCAGCTTCGAGCATGCCGTTGCCTGGGCCCAGGGTCTGTTCGCCGCGCTCTAGCCGCAGGCCCGCGCGGCGCCGTCTTCGCCGTTTGCGCCTCCCGAATGATCCCCTCGAACGCCACTGCCGCCGGCACGTCCAGACGGCCGGGCGATTTCAGTTGCCAGAGCGTGCGCTCGATGTGGACGCCCTTGATCGGGATCACCTTCAGCTTTCCGAGCTTCACCTGATCGTCGATCGTCGCGATCGACACGATGGCGACGCCGACGCCTGCCGCCACCGCCTGCTTGATCGCCTCGGTGCTGCCGATCTCGAGCGTCCGCTGCGGCTCGACGTGGTGCGCGGCCAGCGCCTGCGCGACCACCTCGCGCGTGCCTGAGCCGGGTTCCCGCACGATCAGGATCTCGTCATTCAGCGACCGGATGTCGATCGGCCCCTGGACCGCTGCGAAGCGATGATCCGGACCCGCGATCAGCGCCATCACGTCGGTACGCCAGGCTTCGCTGACCAAATTCTCGTCCTCGACCGGTCCCTCGACCAGCGCGATCTCGATCTCGTGTCCCAGCATCAGCGCGGCGATGTCGCTGGTGTTGGCGCTCACGACGTGCAGATCGATGCCGGGAAAGGCGCGGTGGAACACGCCGAGATATTCCGGGATCATGTAGGTCGCGATCGTGGTGCTGGCACCGATCCGCAGCGAGCCGCTGTCGAGGTTGCGCAGCGCCTGCAATTCGTCCTCGGCGGCGCGTTCGGCCGCGAACAGGGTCTCGGCATGCCGCGCCAGCGCCGTGCCCTCCCGGGTCGGCCGCACCCCCTTCGGCGTGCGGTCGAGCAGCCGGCAGCCGACCTGCAGCTCGAAATCCCGCACGCCCTTGGAGATCGCCGGCTGGCTGATGTGCAGGAGGTCGGCGGCGCGGGAGAAACTTCCGGTTCTCGCCACGGCCGCGAACAGGCGGAGCAGATGCAGGTTGAGGGACATAACTTCTCTCTATCGGGGCAGTCCGAAAATATATTAGCCAAGAGGGGTGCCATGGCGCATAAAATCTTCTCCGAAAAGAGGATTTTGTGCCGGAACAACAACAAGACCAGGGGCAGAAGCAGGGGGCGTCGAGGCGCATATTCCAGCTCATTCCGGGGATTCTGCTCTGCGGGGTCGTCACGGTGATTTCGCTCGGCATCCAGGCCGCCGAGGAGCGCGTTTTCGACCATCCCTACATCGAGGCCCTCGTCGTCGCGATTCTGCTCGGCATGGCGGTGCGCACCGCCTGGGAGCCGTCGGAGCGCTGGCGCTCGGGCATTGCCTTCAGCGCCAAGCAGCTGCTCGAGGTCGCGGTGATGCTGCTCGGCGCCTCCATCAGCTTTGCCGCGATCGTGGCATCGGGCGGGCTGCTGATCGGCGCCATCGCCGTGACCGTCGTGATCATGCTGGCGGTGAGCTACGGCCTCAGCCGGATGCTCGGGCTCAAGACCAAACTCGCCATCCTGATCGCCTGCGGCAACTCGATCTGCGGCAACTCGGCGATCGCGGCGGTGGCGCCGGTAATCGAGGCCGATGGCGACGACATCGCCTCGTCGATCTCGTTCACCGCCATTCTCGGCGTGCTGATGGTGCTCGGCCTGCCGCTCCTGATTCCGCTGCTCAAGCTGACGGCGACGCAATACGGCATCCTTGCCGGCCTCACCGTCTATGCCGTGCCGCAGGTGCTGGCAGCGACCGTGCCGGCGGGCATCGTCAGCACCCAGATCGGCACGCTGGTCAAGCTGGTGCGGGTGTTGATGCTGGGCCCGATCGTGATCGGCCTCTCGCTGCTGGTGGCGCGGCGGCGCAAGGCCGGCGCCGCCAGGGAGGGCACTTCAAAGGCGGCCTCGATCAGCCCGTTCAAGCTGGTGCCCTGGTTCATCATCGGCTTTCTGGTGCTGGCCGCGCTGCGCTCGTTCCAGCTCGTGCCTGACATCGCGATCGCGCCGGTGACCAAGACGGCGGCGATCCTCACCGTCGTCTCGATGGCAGCTCTCGGTCTCGGCGTCGATGTCCGGGTGCTCTCGACCGTCGGCGGCCGGGTGACGGCCGCCGTCACGCTGTCGCTGATGCTGCTCCTGGGCTTGAGCATCGGCCTCGTGCACTTCTTCAAGTAAAGCATGATCCGGAAAAGTGTGGAGCGGTTTTCCGAAGAGATCATGCTCACATCAAAGGGCTGGCTACTCGGCGGCCTTCGCGGTCTTGCCGAACATCCGCGTCGGTGCGGGAAAGCCGCAGGACGTGCCGTCGGTGATCTTGACCTGATCTTCCCAGGGCAGGCGGAAGCGGCCGGACACCATGTCCTGCATGAACGTGTAGGGGCAATCCATCGCGCCGCCCTTCACAGCGACATAGCCGCGGTGCCAGAGCTGATAGATGTTGTTCTCGACGCCCCAGTTGATCCGCGCCTCGCGCACGAGGTCGGGCCGCACCTCGGCGGTGATGATCTCGTCGGCCCGTCCCGTGGTCCCGTGCGCGATGATGCTGCCGTCGAAATTGACGATCATGCCTTCGCCCATCGAGTCGAACGACCCATCCGAGCCGCACATACAGACATTGGCCGTCACCATCAGGTTCTGGAACGCGTTGGCCTGGTTGGTGAAGCGCCAGCTGTCGCGGATCGGCGCGGTGTAGCCTGCGGTGCGGATCATGATCTCCGCGCCCTTGTAGGCGCATTCACGCGCCATTTCCGGGAACATGCCGTCATGGCAGATGATCAGCGCGATCCTGGCGCCTTTCGGTCCGTCGATCACGGGAATGCCGATGTTGCCGGGCTCCCACGGCTCGACCGGAATCCAGGGATGGAATTTGCGGTAGTACAGCTTGATATCGCCGTGATCGTCGATGATCAGCCCTGAATTATAGGGGTTACCATGCGGATTGAACTCCATGATGGAGAAGCAGCCCCAGATCTTGTTCTCGATGCAGGCCCGCTTGAAAGCTGCGACTTCAGGCCCGTCGAGCCGGCACATGATCTCCGGATTGGTATCCATCGAGAGGCCGTGCAGCGAGTATTCGGGGAACACGACGAGGTCCATGGTTCCGAGGTTGCGCCGCGCCTTGCCGACCATCCATACGATGCGCTCGGTCTGCCGTGCCAGGTCGGACCTTGTCGCAACCACAGGCAACTGCAGCTGCACCAGTCCGATTACCACGCCATTTGGTGATTTGTTGAGACCGCCAAGTCCATTCATGCCTGTCCTCCCGCCTGTTTGAAATGGGCTGTCATTTCGCGAACGATGATCTTCGTTCGGTCGGGGCTCCCAGCTAGCAACGATCATGCCAGCAAGATCGCAGAATGCGCAAATGCAGGCGTACGGTCACATGCTGATCGGGATCGCCGCGATGCGCCGCATCATTGCGCAATGGCACGCGGTTTGCTTAATCAAATGCGGGTTTTCTCGCATTCGGGGCGTGCGTCATGGCGAATTCAAGCGGGACGATCGCGGCGGAGCCGGCGCCGATCACGCTCGACTGGAGCAGGACCGCGCTCGTCATCATCGACATGCAGCGCGACTTCATGGAGCGAGGGGGCTTCGGCGAGACGCTCGGCAATGACGTCAGCCAGCTTGCCCGCGCGGTGAAGCCGATTGCCGCAGTGCTCGCGGCCGTGCGCGACGCCGGGCTGCTCGTGGTCCATACCCGGGAGGGCCATCTGCCCGATCTTTCCGACGCGCCGCCTGCAAAGGTCGAGCGGGGCGCGCCTCGCTTGCGGATCGGCGATCCCGGACCGATGGGACGAATCCTGATCCGCGGCGAGGCGGGGCACGACATCATTCCCGAGCTCTATCCGCAGGGCAGCGAGATCGTGATCGACAAGCCCGGCAAGGGCGCGTTCTACGCCACCGAATTCGGCGACATCCTGCAGAAATACGGCATCGAGAATCTGCTGGTCTGCGGCGTCACCACCGAGGTCTGCGTCAACACCACGGTGCGCGAGGCCAACGACCGCGGCTACCGCTGCGTCGTGATCTCAGACGGCTGCGCGTCCTACTTCCCGGAATTCCACGAGATGGGCCTGAAGATGATCAAGGCCCAGGGCGGCATCTTCGGTTGGGTCACCGATTCAGCCGCGGTGCTGGAGGCGCTCGCTGGCTAGAGGGCGAGAGGACGCGTCAGGGATATCGCCTTTGTGACGCAAAGCGGACTCTGGCGAGCACAACAAGCTTGACGCTATGGCCGTGCATCGCGTTTATCCTCCACATGAGCACGATCAAAGCAGTCTGCGTCTATTGCGGCTCCTCGCCCGGTCACGACGTTGCCTACGTCGAGGCAGGCGAACGATTGGGACACGCTCTTGCCGCATCGGGATTAACGCTGATCTACGGCGGCGGAACCCATGGTGTGATGGGCGCGGTCGCTCGCGGCACACTGAACAACGGCGGCAAGGTCGGCGCGATCATCCCGAGATTTCTCACGAACTGGGAAACGACGACTGATGCGCTCAAGATGTTCGAAGACTTGACGATCACAGACACCATGCACGAGCGCAAACACAGAATGTTCGAGCGTTCTGATGCCTTCGTGGCACTTCCGGGTGGCATCGGCACCGTCGAAGAAATCGTGGAAATCATGACTTGGGCCCAGCTTGGGCAGCACCGTAAGCCGATGGTCTTGGTGAACATCAAAGGTTTTTGGGCGCCGATGATGGCAATGCTGGACCACATACGCAGCGCAGGTTTCCTTCATAGGGACCACCTGCTTCAACCCATTATCGTTGATCGTGCCGAGGACGTAATCCCCGCGATTGTCGCGGCCGCTCCTAAAGATAGCGCGTCCGAAGTCGGTGGTTCGTCGATCATCGACAAGATGTAGATTTCAGTGTCCTCAGACGTAATGGGGCCGGGTGCCATCGGCTTCTGCTATTGGCCTCGGCCGACATGATCGAGCGCGTGTCGTTTGTCCGCTTCTGACGGTAATGCAGGCGTCATTCGGCGGGCGGATTTACGAGTACGCGCTCTAGCACTACTTTGGCAGATTGTTGGATTTCGGCTTTTTATTAGGATTCCCGAATCAATTTTTCAATGATTCATGGGTGGTCGGCTCTTGGAGGGCTGACCATGGCGGAATGGGAAGACGAACTCGAACGCTGGCTGATGCCGTTCTTGGACCGGTTGGGTCATAAGACGCGGCAGCGGATGTGTCCCCTGTACGTTGCGGGATTGATCGGTCCTGGCGATCGCAAGAGCATTCAGCCGATGGCAGAACGCCTCGCAACCGGCAACTACGATCAGCTGCACCATTTCATTGCCGATGGTGTCTGGGACGCGTCAGCGCTGGAATCTGAGTTGCTCAACCAGGCCGACCGGCTTGTCGGCGGCAACGATGCGGTGCTGGTTATTGATGACACCGCGATCCCGAAGAAGGGTGAACGTTCGGTTGGTGTTGCAGCTCAATATGCATCGGCTCTCGGCAAAACGGCAAATTGCCAAACGCTGGTGTCTTTGACGCTTGCGCGAGGTGAAGTGCCGGTGATGGTCGCGTTGCGTCTTTTTCTACCCGACAGTTGGACGAGCGACCTGTCTCGTCTAAAGCGCGCTCGCGTGCCGGTCGAACACCGAACGGCACGGTCCAAGCCGGAAATTGCTTTGGCCGAGATTGACCGCGCGATGGCAGCCAACGTGCGCTTTGGATGTGTGCTGGCGGATGCAGGATACGGGCTCAGCGCGCCGTTTCGACAAGGGCTAACGGCACGCGGGCTGGCCTGGGCCGTCGGCATCCCTCGGCATCTCAAGGTGTATCCGGTCAATGTGAAGCTCATTTGGCCGATTACCAAAGTCCGCGGGAAACCACGAAAGCACCACGTACCAGATATCTTATCGATTGCGGCAGAACACATGCTGGCCAGCGCCAAATGGAAAACCGTGAGTTGGCGCAGCGGGACGAAAGGTCGGCTGAAAGCCCGATTTGCTGCTCTCCGTGTCCGCACCGCCGACGGCCCTCCGCAGCGGATTTGGGACAAGGGTCAGCAGCATCTCCCAGGCGACGAGGCCTGGCTCATTGGCGAGCAACGAGCCTCGGGGGAGAAGAAATACTATCTCGCCAATCTCCCTGCGGCGACGGATCTGCGCACACTGGCCGCCACTATCAAGGCAAGATGGGTTTGTGAGCAGGCGCATCAGCAGTTGAAGGAGGAGCTTGGACTTGATCACTTCGAAGGGCGATCATGGCAGGGTCTTCATCGCCACGCCCTGATGACAATGATTGCCTACGCCTTCCTGCAACATCGCCGCCTCGCATACGCGGGGCGGAAAAAAAAGAATCAACGGGCCTCCGCCTCAGCCAACCATGCCCGCCGTGCGTCACGCCATCGTCGATCTCATCCTTCGGCCACCGTCTCAACGGTGTCCATACTGCCGAAAACAAATCCTTGAAAAACACCGGCGCAAACAGATTCTGCCAAAGTAGTGCTAGCCGCCTTTCACCGCGCCCGCCGTCAACCCCGCCACGATCTGCCGCTGCGCCATCACGGTGAGCAGCAGCACCGGCGCGGTCACGATCAGCGCGGCGGCGGCGAGCGGGCCCCAGCTCAGCTGGTCGAACGAGATCATGTTGTAGACCGCGACCGGCAGCGTGCGGGTCTCGCGCCCGGCCAGCACGATGCCGAACACGAAATTGTTCCAGGAGAAGATCACCGCGAGGATGAAGGCGACGGCGAGCCCGGGCTTGGCGATCGGCAGCGCGACATGGCGGAACACCTGCCAGCGCGTCGCGCCGTCGATCAGCGCGGCTTCCTCGAGCTCCAGCGGCGTGGTCTCGAAATAGCCGATCATGATCCAGATCACGATCGGCACCGTGACGACGAGATGGATGATGATCTGCGGCACCAGCGTGCCGAGCAGGCCGAGCCACTGGAACAGCAGGAAGAGCGGGATCAGGTATGACAGGCCGGGCGTGATGCGCGCGATCAGGATCACGATCGCCGATTTGTGCGCGGCCATCCGCGCGATGCCGTAGCCCGCGGGCACGCCGACCAGCATCGCAAGCCCCGTGGCGCAGCCGGTGACCACAAGGCTGTTGCTGAAATAGGTCAGGAAGCGGTTGGAGGCGAACACGTCGGCATAGTTCTTCCAGGCGATATGCTCCGGAAAGAACACCGGCGGATAGGAGGCGTTGTCGATCTCGAATTTCAGCGACAGCGACGCCATCCAGAGGAAGAACAGGATCGCCGGCGAGACGATGACGAACACCGACAGCCAAAGCCCGATCCGCCCGAGAATCTGGCGCGGGTTCATGCCTCGCCCCCGAGCTCGGATGTCCACAGCAGGCGCTTGCGCAAGTAAAGCAGCAGTGCCGCCAGCGCCACGATCAGGAGGAAGAACACCACTGCGATCGCCGAGCCGTAGCCGAGGTCGTAATAGACGAAGGCGACGCTGTAGAGATAGACGTTGATGGTCTCCGACGCCGAGCCCGGCCCTCCTTGCGTGATCGCGAAGATGATGTCGAAGCTTTTCACCGCGTCGATCATGCGGATCATGCCGGCGATGAACAGGAACGGCATGATCAGGGGCAACGTGATGAAGCGGAACACCTGCCAGAAATTGGCACCGTCGATCTGCGCGCTCTCATAGGGTTCGGTCGGGATCGCGGCGAGGCCGCCGAGCACGATCAGCATCACCAGCGGCGTCCATTGCCAGGTCTCGACCAGCACCAGCGACGGGATCACCGTCGCGGGGTTGAACACCCAGAGCTGCGGCGGCAGCCCGACAAGCGACAGCAGATAGTTCAAGACGCCGAGCTGCGGGTGGAACATCATGGTCCACACCAGCGCGATCGCCACGGGTGTGGCCATCATCGGCATGATGAAGATGCCGCGCAGGAAGCCGCGCGCGGCGAATTTCTGATGGAACACCACCGCAGCCAGCGTGCCGAACACCAGCGGCAGCACGACCGACAGCGCGGTGTAGGACAGCGTGTGCCCGACCGCCTCGACGAAGCGCGGATCGGTCGGCAGCCGCAAATAGTTGGCGAGGCCGACGAAGACGGTCGGCGAGCCGACCTTCCATTCCTGCAGGCTCATCCAGATCGTGAACACCCACGGAAAGATGATCACCGCCAGCACCACGACCAGCGCCGGGATCACGAACGGCCAATAGGACGGCGGACGCCATTCACGCGCCGGGCCGGCCTCTCCAGAGCCTGCGGCTCTGGACTCTTGCTTTGACGCGCTTTCTTCACGCGAACCGGTACCCACTTCGCTTGAAAACGCTTTGCTGGCCGCCGCCGGCTCAGTCTGTGTCACCACGCTCACGCTTTTTCGCTACGCTCCAGGATGGGGCGGAATTGCTCGTGCGCCTTTTTCAGCTCGGTGGCGGGATCGGCGCCCGACAGCGTTGCGGTCAGCGCCGCACCGACGATGTCGCGGAATTCGGCGACCGGGATGATGACGGGCAGGCCGAGCTTCGAGATCTTGGCGGAATCAACCACCGACTGCAGCCATTCCTTGGTCTTCACGCCCTTGGCGACCTCGGCATCGTCGACGATGGAGTTGCGGAACGGCACGCCGCCGCCGGCCTGCAGCAGGCGCGCGCCCTGTCCGCGCGAGACCACCCATTGGCAGAGCAGATAGGCCGCTTCCTTGTTCTTGCTCGCGGCGGCGATACCGACGCCGTCGCCATAGGTCGAGGAGAACTTGCCCTTGGGACCGGCGGGCACCAGCGTGTAGCCGACCTTGCCGACGACGCGCGAGGCGGCGGGATCTTCCAGCGGCGGCGCCCAGCCGTCGGCGTCGATCCACATCGCCGACCTGCCTTGCGTGAAGGACGCCATCGACTCCATCCAGTTGAAGCCGGCGACGCCGGGAGGCGCGCATTTCGTCAGCAGCCGCTGATAGAGTTTGGTGGCCTCGATCGCCTCGGGGCCGTCGGTCAGGATGTTGCCCTTGGCATCGAGGAATTCGCCGCCATAGTTCAGATAGAAGTTGGTCCACATCGCCATGTTGGCGTTGCGCAGGCCGCGGCCGACAAAGCCGTAGATGCCTTCCTTCGGATCGGTCAGCTTCTCGGCCGCGATTGCCATCTCCTCCAGCGTCTTCGGGACCTCGACGCCCTTCTTCTGGAACAGCTCCTTGTTGTAGTAGAGGATGAAATAGTCGACCGACCACGGCAGCGACAGCATCTGGCCCTTGTCGTTGCGCGCATATTGCAGCCCGGCCGCCGAGAAATCGCTCTCGACGAGGTCCGGCGGCGTCATGCTCGGATCCTTGAGGTAGCCCGACATGTCGGCGAGCCAGCCGGCCTTCTCGAACTGCCGCTTCTGCACGTGATAGCTGAGATGCACGACGTCGAAGCTCGGCTTGCCCGAGGACAGCTCGATTACGCATTTCTGGCGCTGCTGCTGCTCGGGAATCTGCTCCGACTCGACCTTGATGCCGGTGAGCTCGGTAAATTCCTTGATGTATTTCTGCAGATTGTCGCCGCGCGGCCCCTTGGCGAGGATCACCTCGAGCGTGGTGCCGGAATATTTCTTCCAGTTGATGTCGGCGCGGGCCGGAAATCCGGTCAATCCAACCGCGCCGGCGGCAGCGGTGCCGGCCAGCATCTGCCGGCGCGAGATCAGGTGATGCGACATGTTTCTCTCCCTGGACGGTTCTTGTTTGGGAGAGATACTAGCGCCTCAACTTTCTGTGCCTAGTCCCACATGCGCGGCGCCGTTGCATAACGCTGCGCCGCGCATGGTATGGCAGCTATGCCTTGACGAAAGCGAGCAGGGTGCCGTTGCCGGAAGCCGGCGGCACGGTGATGCTGTTGCCGCTCTTCACGCCGGCTGAGCCCAGCGCTTTCTCGGTCGCGGCAAGGTCGGCCGCGATCACGAGGCCGGCGCCGCCGCGGTCGGACAGGCCATCCAGCGATACGCCGGGATAACGTTTGCCGAGCTGATCCCTGGTCAGGAACACGAAGTCGGCGCGGTCGCCGCCGGACGGCACCGCAACGGCACCGTCGGCGTCGTTCCTGACGGCGACGTCGATCATCTTGGAGAGATGCGCGGCATCGGCTGCGGGATCGGGCGAGACGATCAGCACCTGCTTGAGGCGTTTTGCCCCATTGGCGTGCGTCATCAATTCGGGAAGCCACACCGTCTCGCGGGTCTTGTGCTGGCAGGCGAAGATGCGGACGCCGCCGGGCGCCTCCGCGGTCGGCCACTGGAAGGTGCGGAATTTCGCCGCGGAGACCGTGCCATCAGGCAAGGTCACCGGGCGTTCGAAATCGGTCGGCCCGATCGGCGCATAGCCGCGCGCGCGGATCTCCTCGGCACCAGCAGCGGAATCCACCGCGGTGAACGCAATGCGTTCGATGCCTTCGCCGCGCTTCTCGAGGAAGGCGCGCGCCGGAGCGTTGTGTTCGGTCGGCGTCAGCACGCCGAGCAATTCCATGTAGTCGGGGTCGAACATGATGGTGTAATTGCCCGATCCCATATGCGCGCTGTGGGTGCCGCGCGGCGACACGGTGAAGCCGAGCCGCTTGTAGTTCTCGGCGGCCTTGTCGAGGTCCTTCACCATGACCACGGCGTGATCGATTCCGATGACGTTCTTGAGTGCCACTTGTTGTCTTCCCGGCTGGAATAGGAGAGTAGAGTTAGCTAACCAGAATGACCGGGCGCCCGCAAGAAAGGATCATGATGAACAGCAATGCCGTGCGCTGGCCCAATTCGCTCTGGGCGGCAGTGACGCCCTCCGGCCCTGATTGCCCCGAGCTGACCGGCGCGCAGCAGGCCGATGTCGTGATCATCGGCGGCGGCTTCACGGGTCTATCGACCGCACTGCATCTGCGCGAGGCCAATGTCGACGTCGCGATCGTCGAGGCCGCCGAACCGGGCTGGGGCGCCTCGGGGCGCAACAACGGCCAGGTGATCCCGACGCTGTCGCGTCCCGATCCCGACGACATCATCGCGAGACACGGCGCGGCCGGCGAGCGCTTCGTCGCGATGCTGCGCGACAGTGCCGCTGATCTGTTCGACGTCGTCAAACGCTACAGCATCGAGGCCGAGCAGGAGCAGGCCGGCTGGGTGCAGCCGGTGCACTCGCCGGGCCGTATCAAGATCGCGGAGCGGCGGGTGCAGCAATGGTCGAAATTCGGTGCGCCGGTCGAATTGCTATCGCGCGATCAGACCAGCGACATGCTCGGCTCGGATGCCTGGTACGGCGGCTTCTGGAACAGGACCGGCGGTCACGTCAATCCGCTGGCGCTGGCGCGCGGCCTTGCGCGCACCGTGCTCGGCCTCGGTGCGCGGATCTATGCCTGCTCGCCGGCACTCAGTTTCGAGCGCCGCGGCGATCGCTGGGTGGTGAAGACGGAGAAAGGTGAAATCTCCGGCCGCGCGCTGGTGGTCGCCACCAATGCCTATAGCGGCGAATTCGCGAAATCGCTGGTGCCGGAGATCGCAACCGAGGTGATGCCGGTGCTGTCGTGGCAGATGGCGACGCAGCCGCTGTCGGACAATGTCCGCAAGACCATCATTCCCGGCCGGCAGGCGATGTCGGACACCCATGGCGAACTGTATTTCGCGCGTTACGACGCCCGCAATCGCCTCGTCACCGGTGGTGCCGTGCTCGGCCCCGGCGACAAGACCGGGCGGCTGAAGGCACGGGTGACCGAGCGGTTGCAGCGCCTGTGGCCGCAGATCGGCGACGTCTCCTTCGACTATGTCTGGAACGGCTATGTCGGGATGACCGCGGATTTCCTGCCGCGCATGCACCGGCTGGGTCCTAACGCCTATGGCTGGACCGGCTGCAATGGCCGCGCGGTCGCGTTGACGATTCCGCTCGGCCGCGAATTGGCACGCGCGGTCCAGGGCGTCCCGGAAAGCGAGCTGGCGCTGCCGTTCTCCGAGCCGGTGCAGTACATGGCGCATGGCGTGCTCCGCAAGCTCGCGCCCTGGATGCTGGTGCTCTACCGGCGCCGCGACGCGCAGGAGCTGGTCAAGGGCGATCGTTTCGAGTTGCTGCGATGGGCGGAGTATTTCCTCGCCTCGCGCCGTTCACGGTAAGCGCGGAGCAACGTCGCGCCACGCACGCGAGATAAAGGGCATGGAGGGCAAGCCGCCCGAGGTGGGGATTGGTCGGAGAACGTTGCCTGAAGAGTGGGGGCCCAAGGAGGGCCCATGCAGGTTCGGCCGGGTGCCGCGATCACGAGGATTCCGCCGTTGGCGGATAGCGTTGTGGAAACCCCGACGCGACGCAGGCGTTATTGCCAGATAGCAACCCTGGGAGGTGGGCATGGCGAGGAAGCGCATTGGTATTCTCACGGGAGGCGGTGACGTCCCCGGCCTTAACGCGGTGATCAAGAGCGTGACCTATCGCGGCAGCGAGGACGACATCGAGGTTGTCGGTCTCCGCCGAGGCTGGGAGGCCCTCACGTACCTGAACCTCGACGACCCGTCGAGCAAGTCCCATTACATCATCCCGCTGAACCGCGAAAACACGCGCGTCATCGACCGGCGCGGCGGCACCGTGCTGCACTCGAGCCGCACCAATCCCTCTAAGATGAAGAAGTTGCCCGATCATCTCGCGGGCCGCGACTTTCCGGTTTCCCGGAGCACCAAGGGTGGCATCGCAACCACGACGTGGGACCTCACCGACGAGGTGCTCGCGAACCTCGCGGGGCTCGGTATCGAACATCTGATCGCCATCGGCGGCGACGATACTCTCAGCTACGCGGACAAGCTCAACAGGCGAGGCGTCAAGATCATTGCCATCCCGAAGACGATGGACAACGACGTGCGCAACACCGAATACTGCATCGGCTTCTCGACCGCGATCACCCGTGCCAGCGATGCCATCCAGCGCCAGCGCACCACCGTCGGCTCGCACGAGCGAATCGGCATTTTCCGCGTCTTTGGTCGCGATGCCGGCTTTACGGCACTCTATACCGCATACGCAACCTCGATCCGATGCGCCATACCGGAGTACAAGGTCAATCTCGACAAGCTGATCCAGCTTCTCCTCGATGACAAGCACGGCAACCCAAGCAACTACGCGCTGATCGTGCTCAGCGAGGGCGCCGAGTGGGAGGGCTACAAGGTGCAGGAATTCGGCGAGCCTGATGCCTACGGTCACCGCAGGAAGGCGAGCGTGGCCGAAGCGTTCGCGGACGAGATCAAGCGGCGCACCGGCGAGGAGACCATCGTCTCTGACCTCACCTACGACCTGCGGTCAGGCGATCCGGACTTCATCGACAAGCTTGTGGCGCTGACGTTCGGCAACATGGCTTACGATGCGATCCTGGAAGGCAAAACCGGCCTGATGTCGGCGCTGGTCGAGGGCCGCTACGACCTCGTGCCGATCCCCGACGCCAAGCTCGGGCCACGCAAATTGGACGTCGCAAGCGCGTACAACACCGAGCGCTACCGTCCTCTCTATTCCAACAAGCGGGGCCTGCCGATCTTTCTCAACCGCGCTTCATAGGGCGGGTGGTAATCCCATCGAGCATCACGAGTTATTCCAGATGCGTCGATCGCCCGTATCGACACGCGGTGACGGAGGGGCCATAGTTCCGCAAGAAATTTGCGCAGGGAACCTGTCGCACCACACGACGTTCTTTTTCGCAAATGAGCGCGCCGTCGCCCCCGGCGCAGCGAGCGCCGAGGCGAAGGCGCTGCGCTGCGGTCGGAGGGATGCTCATGAAACTCACCATTTCGGTCATCAAGGCTGACATTGGCTCCGTTGGGGGCCACACGAAACCATCTGCGCGCATGATGGTGGCTGTCGAAGGGGAGGTCGCGAAAGCGATCGACAACGGTCTCCTGATCGACGGGTTCGTGCGCCATACCGGCGACGATATTGCGATCATCATGACGCACACGCGGGGCGAAGGGAGCTCCGAAGTCCACCAATTCGCCTGGAAGACGTTTCTCGCGGCCACTGCGGTTGCGAAGACCTCCGGGCTCTACGGCGCCGGCCAGGATCTTCTCGTCGACGCCCCGTCCGGAAACGTTCGCGGCGCGGGCCCGGCCGTCGCCGAACTCAGCTTCGACCACAGCCTCTCGGGCGCGAGACCCGCGGAGTCCTTCATGGTGTTCGCCGCAGACAAATGCGGCCCCGGCGCCTACAACCTGCCGCTCTATCTGGCTTTTGCCGATCCCATGTATTGCGCCGGGCTGATGCTGCCCCCGATGATCAAGGGTTTCCGTTTCCATATCATCGATATGGACAACACGGCCGGCGACAGCGTGATCGAACTCGATGCGCCCGCGGACGGCTACCACATTGCGGCGCTGCTTCGCGACAACGAGCGCTTCGGTATTGATCGCATCGTCTCGAAAACCTATGGCGAGGTCGCCGTCGCCGTTTCGGCGCAGCGCCTTCACTCCATCGCAGGCAAGTACACCGGCAAGGATGATCCGGTCGCGGTCGTCAGGAACCAGGGCATTTTCGCGGCGCCCGAAGAAATCATCTCGCCCTTCGCCAAGGCGCACTTCGTGGGCGGCGATGCGCGCGGCTCGCATGTGATGCCGCTCATGCCGGTGCCGCTCAACACCCCGGTGACGGGGATGTACTGCCTGCCGATCGTGTCCTGCGTCGGCTTCTCGATCGACCGGGACGGGAAGTTCGCGGAGTCCTATACCGATTTCTTTGACAACCTTGCGTGGGACGAGGTCCGCCAGCGCGCGCAGCGCAAGGCGATCGAGATGCGCAGCCAGGGCTGGTCCGGCGCCGCGATGCTGCCCTATTCGGAGCTCGAATATGGCGGCTTCCGCGACACGGTATCCGGATTGCTGAAGCGCTTCCGGCTGCGCGAGGAGCCCAAGCCACAAGCGGCGGAGTAGGGCCGCGCGTGCCCGGCTACACGGTTGCGGTGCCGTGCTCGCGCGCGAACGCGCCGCCGGGGATCGCTGACAGCAGCGCCTGCGTATAGGGATGCTGCGGCTTGCCGAACACCTCGGCGGTCAGCCCTTGCTCGACCACGGCGCCGTCCTTCATCACGGCGACGAGATCGCAGATCTGGGCGGCGACGCGCAGATCGTGGGTGATGAAGATGATGGAGAGGCCAAGCTGCTGGCGCAGCCCGGCGAGCAGCTTCAAGACCTGCGCCTGCACCGAGACGTCGAGCGCCGAGACCGGCTCGTCGGCCACCAGCACATCCGGCTTCAGCGCCAGTGCGCGGGCAAGCCCGATGCGCTGCCGCTGGCCGCCGGAGAATTCGTGCGGGTAGCGATCGCCGGCGGACGGATCGAGGCCGACCAGCTCGAACAGCTTTCGCGCTTCCGCAATCGCGGTGGCGCGGTCGGTGCCGTGCACGATCGGTCCCTGCGCCACCAGCTCGGCCGCCTTGCGGCGCGGATTGAGCGAGGCGAACGGATCCTGGAACACCATCTGGATGTGGCGGGTCTCGCGCCTGATATCGTCGCGGCCGAGCTTTGCCCAGTCCTTGCCGTCGAGCACGATCGACCCGGTGTCGGGATCGATCAGCCGCACGATGCAGCGCGCGAGCGTCGATTTGCCCGAACCGGATTCGCCGACGATGCCGAGCGTCGCGCCGCGCGGCAGGTGCAGCGAGACGTTCTTGACGGCTTCCGTGATCCGCGCGCCGCGGCCGAGGAAGCCGCCGGTGCGGTAGGTCTTGGAGACGCCGTCGATGGTCAGGATGTCCTTGCCGGACAGGATGCGCGGCGGCGGCGCCTTCAGCGGGGGTACGGCCGCAATCAGCTGCTTCGTGTAGGCATGCTGCGGATCGTTCAGCACCTTGTCGGCCGCGCCTTGCTCGACGATCGCGCCGTGCTGCATCACCACGACGCGGTCGGCGATTTCGGCGACGACGCCGAAATCATGGGTGATGAACAGCACCGCGGTCTTCTTGCGCTGCTGCAAATCGCGGATCAGCTTCAGGATCTGGGCTTGCGTCGTGACGTCGAGCGCGGTGGTCGGCTCGTCCGCGATCAAAAGCTTTGGGTCGAGCGCCAGCGCCATTGCGATCATCGCGCGCTGGCGCTGGCCGCCGGACAGCTCGTGCGGATAGGCCTTTGCGGCCGCCCTGGGGTCGGGGATGCGGACGTCCTCGAGCAGCGCCAGCACCCGCGCATTGATCCCGGACTTCGACAGGCCGGTGTGGATCGCAAACATCTCGCCGATCTGGTCGCCGATGGTGCGCAGCGGATTGAGCGCGGTCATCGGCTCCTGGAAAATCATCGCAATCCCGGCGCCGCGCACATCGCGCATTTCGGCGCTGTCGGCGGCACAGAGGTCGCGGCCGTCGAACATCATCCGGCCCCGTTCGATCGTCACCTCGTTCGGCAGCAGCCGCATGATGGCGTTCGCCATCATCGACTTGCCGGAGCCGGACTCGCCGACCACGCAAAGAATTTCGTTGGAGGCGATCGACAGCGAGACATCGGACAGCGCATGCGGCCGGTCGGCGCCCTTGGGCAGGCGCACCGTCAGGGCGTCGAGGGAAAGGACGCTCTCGCTCATCGGCTCTTCAGCCTCGGATTGAGCGCGTCGTTGAGGCCCTGGCCGACCAGCGACACCGCGAGCACGGTGACGAGGATCGCAATGCCGGGGATCGCCGAGACGTACCACTGCACCCGGAGCACGTCGCGGCCGAGCCCGATCAGATTGCCCCAGGAGGCGACGTTGGGATCGGACAGCCTCAGGAAGGCGAGCGCGCTTTCCAGCAGGATCGCGACCGCCATCACCACGCTGGCATAGACGATCACGGGCGGCAGCGCGTTGGGCAGGATCTCGCCGAGGATCAGCTGGACGTCCTTCATGCCGAGCGTCTTGCCGGCCTGTACGAATTCGCGGTTGCGCAGCGACAGGAACTCGGCGCGGGTCAGCCGCGCCGGCGCCGGCCACGACACTACTCCAACTGCAATGGTCACCGTGGTCAGGGTCGAGCCGAACACCGCGACCAGCACCAGCAGCAGCACGAAGTTCGGCAGCGTCTGAAACGCCTCGGTGATCCGCATCAGCACATTGTCGACCCAGCCGCCGTAATAGCCGGCGAAGGCGCCGACCAGGATGCCGATCAGGATCGCGATCACGGTGGCGACGCCGCCGATCAGCAGCGAGATTCGCGCGCCGTAGAAGATCTGGGCGGCGATGTCGCGTCCGGAATTGTCGGTGCCGAGCAAAAAGCGCGGGTTGGAGAACGGCCAGATCAGCGGCCGGCCGGCAAGGGCGAGCGGATCGCGCGGATAGAGGAGACCCGCGCTGATTGCCATCGCGATGACAAGCAGCAGCAGGATCAGGCCGATCACCGCGGCCGGGCTGCGGAAGTAGCGTTTCACGGCATCCATCGTCAGCCCTCCGCCGCGATGCGCGGATCGAGCCGCGCGTAGAGCAGGTCGACGACGAAGTTCACCGATATGACGAGCAGCGCGGACACGAAGACGATGCCGAGCAGCGTGTTGAGGTCGCGCTGCACGACGGATTCATAAGCAAGGCGGCCGAGGCCGGGCAGCGAGAACACGCTCTCCACCACGACCGAGCCGCCGAGCATGGTGCCGGCCTGCAATCCGATCAGCGTCACCATCGGCAGCAGCGCGTTGCGCAGCACATGGCGGGTGATGACGTGGGTCTCGTCCAGCCCCTTGGCGCGGGCGGTGCGGACGAAATCGAGGTTCAAGACCTCCAGCATCGAGGCGCGCATGATGCGCAAATAGATCGCGAGGAAGATCAGCCCGAGCGTCAGCGTCGGCAGCACCAGGTGCGCGGCGATATCGAGCACGCGCCAGATTCCGGTCTGGACGTTGCCGATATCCTCGAAGCCGCCCGGCGGCAGCCACTGCAGATAGACCGAGAACACCACGATTGCCATCAGCCCGAACCAGAACGAGGGCGTGGCGTAGAAGATCAGGCCGAGCGTGGAGATCATCGTGTCCGGCCAGCGGTTGACGCCACGCGCGGCGATCACGCCGAACACGAGGCCAAAGAAGAACGCGAATGACAGCGACGCCGTCATCAGCAGGATGGTCGGCGGCAGCCGTTCCAGGATCACGGTCGCCACCGGCTTGCCGTAGATCGAGGAGAAGCCGAGGTCGAGCCGGACCAGATGCCACAGATAGTTCCCGAGCTGCGCCGGAACCGAGAGGTTCAGCCCGTAGAATTTGCGCAGCGCCTCGGCGGTCGCGGCGTCGCCACCGCCCATCTGCGCCATCAGCGCATCGACGGTGTCGCCCGGCGCGAGCTGCAGCAGCAGGAACACGCCGATCAGGATCAGGAACAGGGTCGGGATCGAGGCGGCGAGCCGCCGCCCCGCAAGGCTCAGGATACGCATGCGTTATTGTGGCTGATAAGGAGTTGGAGCGCGACGACTTTCGTCGTGCCATTTCGATCTATTCGTCAAGCCACTGATTTCAACGGGCCAGTCCGCGCCGGCCAATTCCTCATCCTGAGGAGCTTGCGGAGCAAGCGTCTCGAAGGATGAGGCCTCCACCGGGGCCTCATGGTTCGAGACGCGCTTCGCGCTCCTCACCATGAGGGGTGAGCCACGCCTCACGCACTCAGCCAAAGATCGTGCCAGCTCGTCGAGCCCCAGCGCGGCGTGTTGGAGTGGTTGCGCGCCTTGGCCGTGATCACGGTGACGAAGATCTGCTCGATCGGCATCCAGACCGGCAGCTCGGTGTTCACCTCCTTGACGAAATCGGCATAGAGCGCCTTGCGCTTGGCCGGATCGACTTCGGTGGCGGCATCGTCGATGGTCTTGTCGACGGTCTTGTCCTCCCAGCCCCATTGGTTGGTCCATGGCGCGCCCTTGGGCTGGCCGGAGCGGTACCATACCGTGGTCGAGACTGCCGGGTCGTTGCGATACTGGTGCCAGCCGGTCGCGAGATCGAAGGCGTGCTCGTCATAGACCTGCTTGAGGAAGCCGCCGCCGTCGTTGCGCACGATGTCGACCTGGATGCCGACTTCGCCCAGCGACTGCTGGATGAAGGTCGACCACAGCGAGATGTCCTCGCCCCACGGCGCCGGCAGCAGTTTGAGCGCGAAGCGGTTGCCGCCGGAGGCCTTGAAACCGGCCTCGTCGAGCAGCGCGATGGCCTTGGCCTTGTCATAAGGATATTGCGGCGTGTTCGGCCCGGGATAGAAGTCGGTCGAGGTCGACGGGATCGGGCCGGTGCCGAGCTTGGCGAAATCGCCCAGGAAATTCTCGATGAAGAAAGGCACGTTGATCGCGTGCGCGATGGCACGGCGGACGCGGATGTCAGACAGCTCCTTGCGGCGGAAGTTGAATTCGATGGTGTTGGTGCGGGCGTTGCCCTCATTGCCCTTGGTCGAGACGATGAAGCGCTTGTCCTTGCCGAGCCGCGCCATGTCCGAAATCGTCAGGCCCGAGAACGGGCTGTAGTGCAGCTCGCCGGCCTCCATCTGCGCGGCCGCTGCGGCGCGGTCGGTGATCACCTTCCAGACGATGCGGTCGAGATAGGGCGCGTTCGGCCGCCAGTAGTCCGGGTTGCGGTCGGCGATGATGTATTGCCCGCGCTCATATTTGACGAATTTGAACGGGCCGGTGCCGACCGGCGCCAGATTGGTCGGGTTCTGCCTGATGTCGCCGCTCTCATAGAGATGCTTGGCGGAGACATAGCCGAGGTCGGGCAGGGCCCGCAGCAGCAGGTTCAGCGGCATCGGCCGCTCGTAGCGGAAGATCGCGGTCTGCGGATCGGGCGTATCGACCGATGTGAGGAACAGCTGCAGCGTCGATCCGTAGTTGAGGATCTTCTTCCACATGTTCATCGCGGTGAAGGCGACGTCCTCCGAGGTGAACGGCTTGCCGTCGTGCCAGGTGACGCCCTTGCGCAGCTTGAAGGTGACGGTCTTGCCGTCCGGCGTCGCCTCCCAGCTCTCGGCGAGCACGCCGACCGGCTGGCCGTTGGCATCGAGGTCGACCAGATTCTCCTGGATCTTGCCGCCGATGATGTAGACGCCGGTCGAGGCCTGGATGCTGGGGTTGAGCTGGCGCTGCTCGGCGCCGTAATGGACGTTGAACACGCCGCCCTTGCGCGGGGTTTCCTGCGCGAATGCCCGCATCGGATTGATGACATTGGCCGCAATCGCGGCCGAGGTCAGAAGGGCCGTGCGGCGGTTGATCTCGAGGCGGCTCAAATCCATACGCGGGTCTCCAGCACATACATAAAGGCTGCATCCGGCGGCCAGCCGATCGGTCGTGGCCACGCTTCGCCGATGTTACCTTGGATTGGGAACCCGAGTCATTTTCTAATGCCTCGGCCTTTTGGAGGATCGTTTCCAAAACCTGAAGTGGCGTGCCGCAGCGTCTCGCAACCCGGATTGCGCGCAGCATTGTCGCACTTGGGCCGCGCGGGATGCGCCTGGTGATTCTCTCGAGGGGGCGTTTTCGGGAGCGCCGAAGCCGCGCAAACCCTGTAAATTTAGGGGTCGGAAGCGCCTTGACTGGAAAAAACACTGGAAAAACCCCTGATTCGGGGGCTGTCCACAGCGATATTGTGGTGGGGAGTGCAGAAAACACTGTTTTTCTCGGCGTTTTCCGCCATATCGTGCCCACTCCAGAATCAATGGAGCAACCATGGCTACCCAACTGTCGAAGTCGCAAGTGATCGAGAAGATCGCGACCACCACCGAACTCTCCAAGCGCGACGTCAAGAACGTTTTGGACTCGCTCGTCGATGTCGGCCACAAGGAGCTGAAGAAGGCCGGGGTGTTCCTCGTCCCCGGCTTCGCGAAGTTCGTTGTGGTCAAGAAGCCGGCGACCAAGGCGCGCAAGGGCACCAACCCCTTCACCGGCGAAGAGATGATGTTCAAGGCCAAGCCGGCCCGGAAGATCGTCCGCGCACGGCCGGTCAAGGCCGCCAAGGACGCGGTTTAAGACGAGAAGGCCTCCGGTGACGGAGGCCTTTTGCTTTTGAGCCGTCGCTTCCTGCCGTTGGTTGCCAGCCCGCGTTTTCCAGCGAGTGGACACCGGTTCGCGTGAAGAAAATGCGCCAAAGCAGAATCTGGAGCCCTGGTTCTGGTTGAACCAGGACCGGGGCTCTAGACTACCGACGACCGGCCACCATCGACATTGATGGCGGTGCCGGTGATGTAGGAGCCTTGCTCCGAGGCCAGGAAGCAGGCGAGGTTGGCGAACTCCTCCGCCGTGCCGATGCGGCCGAGCGGCGTACCCTTGGCAAGGCCCTTGGCGAATTCCCCGAAATCCGTGTTCGGCGCCTGGGCAGCATGCCGCTTGACCCATTGATCGCTCATGATCAGGCCGACCAAGAGCGCATTCACCAGGATGTTGTGCTCGCCGCCTTCATTGGCCATGACCTTGGTCAGCGCCATGCCGGCCGCGCGCGACACCGAGGTCGGCGCGGAATTGCCGGCCGGCGCCTTGGCAAAGGTGTTGAGCACGTTGATGATGCGGCCCCATCTGCGCTGCTTCATGCCCGGCCACACCAGCCGGCTGAAGCGGATCGCGGCGAACAGTTTCAGGTCGAGGTCCTCCTGCCAGGCCTCGTCGCTGATGCTCTCGAACGCCAGCGTGCGCGCGGTGCCGGCGTTGTTGACGAGCACGTCGATCTTGCCGAGATCGGCAACGATCTGGTCGTGGGCCTTGGTGATATCGGCGGCCTTCGCGACGTCGCAGACGTAATCGCGCACCGCAAGGCCGTCCCTGGCGAGCGCTTCGCGCGCCGCTGTGAGATCGGCGGCGCCGCGGGCGAGGATCGCGACGTTGGCACCGGATTCGGCAAACCGCCGCGCCACCGCGATGCCGATGCCCTTGCTGCCGCCGGTGACCACCGCGACGCGGTCCTTCATTGATAGTTGCATGCTGCTCTCCCTGTTGTCGTTGCGGACGGCGTCAAAGAAATTCTGCCGCACCGATGCTGCGTGAAAGGCTTGAACCGGAAATCGCCCATCTTTGAAATTGCTGCGATCAGCAAAATCAAACACGCTTGCCCTCTCCAATACTGTCTTTCGAGGGGGAAAGCGAGCATGCGAAACTGGCTGGGTCGAAGTCTTGCGCTGGCGATGGCTGGCTTGCTTCTGGGCTGGAGCGCGCTTCCGTCCGCGCAGGCGAGAGACAAGGTATTTCGCATCGCGTTCCAGAAGGGCGGCGGCAATCTGATCTTCCTCAAGGAGCGCGGTATCCTTGAGCAGAAGCTGGCGCCGCTGGGCTGGACGGTGAGCTGGAACGAATTTCAGGCCGGCCCGCAGCTGCTCGAATCCCTGAATATCGGCGCGGCCGACTTCGGTCCGGTGGGCGAGGCGCCGCCGATCTTCGCGCAGGCCGCCGGCGCCAACATCGTCTATGCCGGCTACGAGCCTGCGTCGCCGCGAAACGAGGCGATCATCGTCCCGAAGGACAGCCCGATCAAGACGATTCCCGATCTGCGAAAGAAGCGCGTCGCGTCGAACAAGGGATCGAACGTCAATTATTTCCTGGTGCGCGCGCTGGAGGCCAACGGTTTGACCTATCAGGATATCGAGCCGGTCTACCTTGCCCCGGCGGACGCGCGCGCGGCGTTCGAACGCGGCGCGGTGGACGCCTGGGTGATCTGGGATCCCTACTATGCCGCGGCGGAAATCGGCCTCGGCGCGCGCAGCATTGCGGACGCGAGCGGCCTTGCAGCCAATGTTTCCTTCTACATCGCATCGCGGCCGATCGCGGAAGAGAATCCGAAGGTGCTGACGACCGTGCTGACGGCGATCGACGAGATCGATCTATGGATCAGGGACAATCGCAAGCAGTACGCGGCCGAACTCAGTCCGAAGATCGGTCTGCCCGCCGAGATCATCGAGCGCTCGGTCAATCGCGCCGAGCTCGGCGCCCGGCGTGTGGACGCTTCGGTGCTTGCGGAGCAGCAGAAGATTGCCGATGTCTTCACCCGCCTCAAGCTGATCCCGAAGCCGATCAACGTATTCGATGCCGAATGGAAGACGGAGTGAGCCGGCGGCACTCTCAATAAGTCAAGCCCGAGCGCGCTCCCCAGCAATGGCGTTTGCTAGGAAGCGCTGGTCTCATCGGGCAACTCGGCGACCAGGAAGCGATCAGAGCCGTCGGCAAATTCGTCGGCGACGTCGCGATACAGCATGGCTTCCTCGGGGGTGGCCGCCCGGATACCGGTGGGCTCGCACGCCTGCGATGGCTCGCGGTGTCGACGATGAAACGCCTCGAAGGCCGCGGCGAGCCATGGCGTCCGCAGCAATTGCCGGGCCTGCGCAAGGCTCGCAGCCTCAAACGCGAACGCCGCATGCTGGCGGGTCTCGATCACAAAAACCGTTCGTTGCCTGATTGCCATTATGCGTATCGGGAGCTCTAGAGCGAAAGCATCACCAGCAGCGTCATGCAGGCAAGATGCGCTGCGACGATCAGTGCGAGATGGAGCGGACCGGACATCGGAGGTCTCCATTGTGGTGAGCGGCTTGATACTCGTTAGGTGGGCACCGCCGTCTGTCTTCCTCCCCCTGAAAGGGGGAGGGCGGGGTGGGGGTTGCTCTCCACGGACGCCGGAGTCTGCGGAGGCAGGATCCCCGCCCGGTTTGCTGCCCAAACCGACCTCCCCTTTTCAAGGGGAGGTGAGGAAAGAGCATGCCCGGTTCACGCGCGCCGCTAGTTCAAGCTCGCGCTTGCCGTAAAGCTGCGATCGACGGCCTTGCCGAGGTCGAGTGTCTTGCCGAGAATGCCGTAGCGCGTGGCGCGATCGGAGGCGGCCTGCACCTCCTTCACCACGGCCTCGTCGATCGCGATCGGGCTCGTCTTCTGCGCGGTGTAGGCGGCGAGCAGCACGTCTTCCGGCAGCTTGGTCAGCTCGGCTGTGTTTTTGGCATACTCGGCGAGATGGTCGAGCGACCATAGCCGCGCCTTGTTGAGCCGCTGCACCAGGTCCTGCACCGCCGCGCGCTTGGTCGCGATGGCGTTGTCGGAGGCGACGATGAAGGTGATGGTCGGCGTCAGCCCTTCGCCGTCGGCGACGACGCGCGCGTTGTCCTTCAACGTGGCGTAGGAAATGTAAGGCTCCCACACTGCCCAGGCGTCGATCGAGCCGGCCAGCAGCGCGATCTTGGCGTCGACCGGGCCGAGCGGGGCGAAGGTCGCATCCTCGATCCTGCTGCCGGCCTTCTCCAGCGTCGCGTTGATCAGGAACTGCCCCCAGCCGCCCCGCGTGCCGGCAAGGCGCTTGCCCTTCAAATCGGCCGCCGTCTTGATCGGCGAATCCCCGCGCACCAGGATCGCTTGCGTCCGCGCATCGGAGCGCGTGCCGCCGATTGCCTTGATCGGCGCGCCCGACGCATAGACCGTGAGGAAGGACAGGTCGCCGGTGTAGCCGACGTCGAGCGCGCCGGCATTGATCGCCTCCAGGATCGGCGCTGCGGCCGGGAATTCCGACCACTCGATCTTGTAGGGCAGATCCTTGGCGAGGCCGGAAATTTCCAGCAGCGAGCGGTTGCCGCCCTTCTGGTCGCCGACGCGCAGCACGATCGCGTCAGCCGCGAGTGCCGCAGCCGACGTCGACAGCGTGATCACGGCTGTGATCAGCGCGGCCGCCGTGCGGCGGGTGAAAGTATAGGGGGAACCCGAACGGGTCAGTTTGCGCATTTGAAGTTTCTTTCTGATTCATTCGCCGCTACGCGGAACGCGCGGCAGCGTTCGGTCAAGTCTATGAGCAAGCCGTTCGCCGTCAACGAAACGGAAATCTGAATTCGCCGGCTGCGCTGCAAGGATGATCTCGTCAGGCATGCCGTGCGTAGAAGACATCGCGCATGCGACCGCAAAACGCTCAAATTTGATGCAGTCGCGGTGATCGCGCCGCATCTCCGTGTGGGGACGATCGTGAAAATCCTTTCATCGCCGCGCGATGCGATCGTGGAGAGTTCGGCTGTGGCGTCGACAACATTCGAAATTCCATTTCATTGACGATGAACTTGTCGCGCCGCATCATTTGCACGTTGCTTTGAGTGCAATCGCGCCGGAGAAATCCGCTTTTTCTAAAACCATGAGCTTCGAACGACGGGGCGCGCAGACACGCTTTGCGCGCGGGGCGGAGCCTTGCCGAAATGCAGGAGTGATGATGTCGAGAGATAACAAGAAGACGGTGATGGATCGCCGCACATTGCTGCGTGCCGGCGCCGCCGCGGCCTTTGCCGCGCCGATCGGCGCCTACAGCGCGCAGGCCTTCGCACCACGGGCGATCACGCCGGCGATCGACTTCTCCGAATTCCCGATCTGCAAGACCGCGTCCGATGCGCCGGCTTTGACCGGCGCGCCGCGCAAGCTGAAGCTGTCCTGGAACGCCGGCGCGGTCTGCCTTGCGCCGCTGCCGGTCGCGATCGACCACGGCTTCTTCCAGAAGCAGAATCTCGACGTCGAGCTGGTCAACTATTCGGGCTCGACCGACCAGCTGCTGGAGGCGATCGCCACTGGCAAGAGCGACGCCGGTCTCGGCATGGCGCTGCGCTGGCTGAAGCCGCTGGAGCAGGGCTTTGACGTCAAGATCGCCGCCGGCACCCATGGCGGCTGCATGCGCGTCTTGACCCGCACCAATTCCGGTATAGGCAAGCTCGGCGATCTCAAGGGCAAGATCGTCGCGGTCGGCGATCTCGCCGGTCCCGACAAGAATTTCTTCTCGATCCAGCTCGCCAAGCTCGGCATCGACCCGATCAAGGACGTCGACTGGCGCGCCTATCCCGGCAATCTGCTCAACGTCGCGGTCGAGAAGGGCGAGGTGCAGGCCTTCCTGTCGTCGGACCCGCTGGCCTATCTCTGGCTGAAGGATGCGCAATACAAGGAGGTCGCCTCCAACCTCGACGGCGAATATCGCGACAAGAGCTGCTGCATCGTCGGCCTGCGCGGCAGCCTGGTGCGTGAGGAGCCGCAAGTCGCGCGCGCCATCACCCAGGCGCTGCTCGACGCCGCGATGTTCACCTCGCAGAACCCGGACAAGGCGGCGAAATCGTTCCAGCCCTATGCGCCGAAGGCGGCGAGCCTCGCCGATCTCGAGGCAATGGCACGCTACCACACCCATCACCATCATCCGACCGGCGAGGTGCTCAAGCGCGAGCTGAAGGGCTACGCCGACGACCTCAAGTCGGTGCAGGTGTTCAAGCAGAGCACCGACACGGCCAAATTCGCGGAGCGGATCTATGTCGACGTATTCAGTGTCTGACACGACGGCCGCGCCCGCGCCGCGGGCAGCGGTCACGTTCTCGAACCTCTCCGGCAGTTACGGTGTCGGCCTTGCGGCGAGCCTCGTCTGGCTCGCCTTTGGCCTCTCATGCCTTTATTGGCCCGATGTCGGCGACTGGTCGCGGACCGGATCGCTCGGCATCGGCGCGATCGTCATCGCCGCCTTCATCCTGTTCGGCACGGTCAGCGCGGATTATCTCGGCGGCGCCGGTCAGGCGTTGCGCAAACGCGCGCCGTGGCTGGTGGCGTTCGGCGCCTTCGTCACGCTGTGGGAGGTCGCCACCGCAAAGTTCGCCTGGCTGCCGCTGCCGTTCTTCCCGCCGCCGCAGTCGATCCTCGAAGTCTATACCGACGATCTGCCAAAGCTGCTCGACAGCGTGTTCGCCTCGATCAAGCTGCAGCTCGGCGGCTACATCATCGGCGCAACCGTCGGATTTATCACCGGTGTCTCGATCGGCTGGTCGCAGAAGATCGGTTATTGGGTGCATCCGGTGCTGCGCTTCATCGGTCCGCTGCCGGCCACCGCCTGGCTGCCGATCGCCTTCTTCACCTTCCCGTCGAGCTGGAGCGCCTCGACCTTCCTGATCGCGCTCGCCACCGGGTTTCCGGTGACGGTGCTGACCTGGTCGGGCGTGGCGAGCGTCAGCAGCGCCTATTACGACGTCGCGCGCACGCTCGGCGCGAAGCCATCGTTCCTGGTGTTGAAGGTCGCGATCCCCGCCGCGCTGCCGCATGTGTTCGTCGGCCTGTTCATGGGACTCGGCTCGTCCTTTGCGGTGCTCGTCGTCGCCGAGATGATCGGCGTCAAGGCCGGGCTCGGCTGGTACCTGCAATGGGCGCAGGGCTGGGCGGCCTATGCCAACATGTATGCGGCGCTGATCGTGATGTCGCTGCTCTGCTCCGGCGCGATCACGCTCTTGTTCCGCACCCGCGACCGCCTGCTGGTCTGGCAGAAGGGCGTCGTCAAATGGTAGTGCAGTCCGCCGCCGAGGCGATCACCTATCCTGCGGTCGGCGCCGAGCTCGATATCGAAGGCGTCAGCCACGCCTTTGATATCGATGGCGCCACGCTGCCGGTGCTCGACAATGTCAATCTCTCGATCGCGCCGGGCGAGTTCGTGGCGCTGCTCGGCCCGTCCGGCTGCGGCAAGTCGACCCTGCTGCGGCTGGTCGCGGGGCTGGAAAAGCCCTGGTCCGGCTCGCTGCGCGAGGATGAAGTGCGGATCGCCGGCCCGCATCCGTCGCGGGTTGTCGTGTTCCAGGATCCGACGCTGTTTCCGTGGCGTACGGTGTGGGACAATGTCGCGCTTGGCCTCGAAGCGCAGGGCATTTTGAAGGCGCAGCGCCACCGTGTCGATGATGTCATCGAGCTGGTCGGCCTGTCCTCGTTCCGAAACGCCTATCCGCACCAGCTGTCCGGCGGCATGGCGCAGCGCGTAGCGCTGGCGCGCGCGCTGGTCAATGATCCGAAGATCCTCGTGCTCGACGAGCCGCTCGGCAAGCTCGACTCGCTGACGCGGATCGCGATGCAGTCCGAGCTGGTGGCGCTGTGGCAGCGCAAGGGCTTTACCACGCTGCTCGTTACTCATGACGTCGAGGAGGCGCTGGTGCTGGCCAACCGCGTCATCGTGCTGTCCGATCGGCCGGCGCGGATCAAGGCTGACATCGCCGTCGCCCGGCCGTATCCGCGGCATCGCGGCGATCCTTATCTCGCCGAGCTGCGCAAGCAGATCCTCGGCCTGCTCGGACTGGAGGCGACATGGTGACGACAGCGGCGAGGGAGCTGCCGCAGACGAACGAGCCGGAGCACATCGCGCGCGCGTTGCAGCTCGCCGAGGTGTTTGCGGCGCGCGCACCCGCGCATGATCGCGATGCCAGCTTTCCGTTCGAGAACTTCGCTGATCTGTCGCGCGAAGGTCTGCTGGCGCTGACCGTGCCGGCAGCGCTCGGCGGCGGCGGAGCAGGCGCCCGCGACGCCACGCGCGTGCTCGGCATCATCGGCAAGGCCGATCCGTCGACCGCGCTGGTGCTGTCGATGCATTACATCCAGCATCTGGTGATGGCGCGCAGCACGCGTTGGCCGGCACGTCTTTCGCGCAAGCTCGCCAAGGAAACGGTCGAGGGCGTGGCGCTGATCAACGCATTGCGCGTCGAGCCCGAGCTCGGCTCGCCCGCGCGCGGCGGTCTTCCGGCGACGACGGCGCGCCGCACCGAGACCGGCTGGCGGCTGACCGGCAAGAAGATCTATTCGACCGGTGCACCGATCCTGAAGTGGTATTCGGTCTGGGCGAAAACCGACGAGCCGGAGACCCGTGTCGGCTTGTTTCTGGTTCCGGCTGGTCTGCCGGGAACGCGGATCGAGGAGACCTGGGATCACCTCGGCCTGCGCGCCAGCGGCAGCCACACCGTGATCTTCGACGACGTGGTGTTTCCGCTGGATTACGAGATCGACGTCCGCAGGCCCGACGACTGGAAGGTTCCTGACGTCACCCAGGCGACCGTGCATGCGATCTTCGTCGCAGCGATCTATGACGGCATTGCCCGCGCCGCCCGCGACTGGCTGGTCAAATTCCTGAAGGAGCGGGTACCCGCCAATCTCGGCGCGCCGCTCGCGACCTTGCCGCGGATGCAGGAGGTCGTCGGCGCGATCGAGGCGCAGCTCGCGGTCAATGCCCGCCTGATCGACAGCTTCGCCGCCGATTTCGATAACGGCTTCCAGCTGTCCACGATCGAGTCTAACATCATCAAGCTGACGGTGACCAATAACGCCGCGGCAGTGGTGGAGGATGCCTTGTCGCTGACCAGCAATCACGGCCTGTCGCGAACCAATCCGCTGGAGCGGCATTACCGCGACGTGCTGTGCGGTCGCGTTCATACCCCGCAAGACGATGCCACCCGTGTCTCCGCCGGACGCTCCGCGCTGGGCGTCTGAAAAACAATAGCCAACAACAACGGAGTTCCCGTCATGCCGGTCGAGTTCATCGGCTTCATCACCAACAACAATGCCTCCGAGACCATCGTCCGCGCCGGGCCGGTGCTCGATCCGCCCTATATCGAGACGGTGGCCAAGGCGCATGAGCTCGCCGGTTTCGATCGCGCGCTGCTGGCGTTCCATTCCACCACGCCGGATGCGTTGCAGGTCGCGCAGCATGTCCTGACCATCACCAAGCAGCTCAAGGTGATGATCGCGCAGCGGCCGGGCTTCACCGCGCCGACGCTGCTGGCGCGCCAGCTCGCGACGCTGGATCAGTTCTATGGCGGCCGCGTCTCGCTGCATGTCATCACCGGCGGCAACGCCATCGAGCTGCGCCAGGACGGCAACACGCTCGACGACAAGGACGAGCGCTACGCCCGCACCAGCGAATTCCTCGACGTGGTGCGGCTGGAATGGACCAGCGAGAAGCCGTTCAACTACAGCGGCAAGTATTACAACGTCGAGAACGGCTTCTCGCAGGTGAAGCCGCTGCAGAAGGGCGGCATCTACACCTTCGTCGGCGGCGGCTCGGACGCCGCGGTCGAGGTCGCCGGCAAGCACGCTGACACCTTCGCGCTGTGGGGCGAGTCCTACGCGCAGGTGCGCGACGTCACCGCGCGGGTGCGCGCGGCTGCTGCCAGGCACGGTCGGCCGACGCCGCGCTTCAGCCTGTCGGTGCGGCCGATCCTCGCCGACACCGAGGAGAAGGCGTGGAAGAAGGCGGAGCATATCCTCGAGCGCGCCACCGCGCTGCAGGACCAGACCGGCTATCGCCGGCCCGATCACGCGACCGACGGCGCCAAGCGGCTCTTGGCGCTCGCCGATCAGGGCACGCGCATCGACAAGCGGCTGTGGACCGAGATCGCCAAACTGACGGGCGCCAACAGCAACACCACTGCGCTGGTCGGCACGCCCGAGCAGGTCGCCGAGGTGTTCAGCGATTATTACGATCTCGGCGTCAGCCATTTCCTGATCCGCGGCTTCGATCCGCTGGTCGATGCGATCGACTATGGCCGTGCGCTGATCCCGCTGACCCGCAAGCTGATAGAAGCGCGCGACCAGCAGCGGGGGATTGCCGCCGAATGATCCGTCTCATTGTTGCGGCAGCGCTTGCGCTCGCCGCCGTCGATGGCGCTGCCGCGCAGACCACATTGCGCGTCGGCGACCAGAAGGGCAATTCGCAGGCCGTGATGGAAGCGGCCGGTGTGCTCAAGGACGTCCCCTACAAGATCGAGTGGAAGGAGTTCGCCGCTGCGGCGCCGCTGCTGGAGGCGTTGGGGGCGGGTGCGATCGACACCGGTCTGGTTGGCGACGCGCCGTTCACGTTTGCGGCCGCCGCCAAAATTCCGGTCAAGGCGATCGCGGCGGTGCGGCAGTCGCGCGACGGGCTCGCGGTCGTGGTGCCGGAAAACTCCGCGATCAAGAGCTTCGACGATCTGCGCGGCAAGAAGATCGCGACCGGCCGCGGTTCGATCGGCCATCAGCTGATCCTGGCGGCGCTGGAATCGAAGGGCTGGCAGGCGAGCGACGTGCAGATCGTGTTCCTCGCGCCGTCGGACGCCAAGGTCGCCTACACGCAGGGCGCGGTCGACGCCTGGTCGACCTGGGAGCCTTATGTCAGCCAGGAAGAGGTGCTGTTCAAGTCGCGCCGCGTCATCACGGCCGACGGCATCACGCCCGGCCTCGGCTTCCAGGTCGCAACGCCCGATGCGATCAAGGACAAGCGCGCCGAGCTCGAGGATTTCGTGCGGCGCCTCGCCGCCGCGCGCGCCTGGTCGCAGAACAATGTCGAGGGCTACGCCGCGACCTGGGGCAGGCTGATGAACATCCCGCCAGCGGTACCGCTCAACTGGCTGACGCGGGCCAAGATCCGCATCGCGCCGATCGACGACGGCGTGGTGGCCGACGAGCAGAAGACCATCGACCTCTACGACCGCTGGGGCCTGATAAGGCAGAAGATCAACGCCGCCGACATCGTCGACCGGTCGTTTAGCACCGCGGTCGAGAAGGGTGCGGGACTGTAGGCAATTTGCGAGCGACACCAGCGTCGTCCTGGCGGAAGCCAGGACCCACTACCCCGGCTGGCAGTTGTTGTACGACGCTGGGGCCGCGATGCCGCTCACTATCAAATTCGGTGGTAATGGATCCTGGCTTTCGCCAGGGCGACGGGCGCTTGCACAATTTCGGAATAATGGAAACGTATTCCTGATTTGCCCGACGTGTCAAGCGGCTCTGTCGAAGGCCGGCAGCCGCGAGCTCCTTTGCATGGGGTTGTTTTCGATATTTAGCCAGCGCACCTGCGGCGGCCCTGCAAGTCGGAGATGTGGACCGTCTGCGCGGAAGCGCTTCAACTCCGCACCATTGCACCGCTAACGAACCCGTGATTCAAAACATCCATTCGTCCGCGCGCTGCCGCGCGGCAAGGATTTTCCCCGTTTGGCACATTCCAAAACCGCAACGTTGCTATTTTCGCCACGACCTTGCCACCCCGGCCGGCGCCGCCAAGATCAAAAGGACGAACAATCGAGTCCGGGAGATCACCGTGGGCCTTCAACAAACTCGCATCGAGTCGCTGCCGTTTGTGACCGCTGAACTGAATTATCTTGCGCCGACGCCGGGCAAGCCCCGGACCTACGCCTTCGATCCGCCGCCCGGCGAACCCAAATCCACCGCGCTGCCCGAAGCCCACAACGTTCCGATCTTTGACGGGCGCCTGATCGCGGACAGCTTCTCGCTCGATCGCGAGGGCTTTGCGCTGGTCAAGCATCCGACCAGCGTGAAGGACTATTACGACGACAACGAAGTCCGCAACGTCTACTATCCCGCCGTGGAAGCCTTCCTGAAGGCGACGCTGAAAGCGGATCGTGTTTTCATCTTCGATCACACCGTGCGCAAGCGCGTCGAGGGTGCGGCCGATATCCGCGGCGGCGGACCGCGTCAGCCCGCGACCCGCGTCCATGTTGACCAGACCGCCGTCTCCGGCCGAAACCGGGTGTTCGAGCATCTGCCCGAGGAAGCCGAGCAACTGGTCAAGGGCCGCGTCCAGGTGGTCAACCTGTGGCGCCCGATCCGCGGACCGTTGCGCGATTCACCGCTCGCGATGGCCGACGGTACGACAGTGGCGCCGGAAGATCTGATTGCCTCCGACCTGATCTATCCGAACCGCAGCGGCGAGACCTATTCGGTGAAGTACAATCCGAACCATCGCTGGTTCTACATTCCCGAGATGACGCCGGACGAGGCGATCCTGCTGAAATGCTACGACTCGGCGACCGACGGCCGCACGCGGTTCGGGCCGCATACGGCGTTTGTCGATCCCACCACGCCCGCGGACGCCGCGCCGCGCGAGAGCATCGAGCTGCGCACGCTGGTGTTCCATAAGTAGTAAAGTCACCTCGCCCCGCTTGCGGGGATCGAGACGAGCGAAGCTCGCTCTTAGGTCGCCGCGAAGCGGAGGGTGAGGGGGAGCTTCCACGCATCCAATTGTCACCGTGTTCGCCGAGGCTGCCCCTCACCCCAACCCTCTCACCGTGAAGAACGGGGAGAGGGCTAACCAGATTGGCACCATCCGCCCAATAATGTTACGCCCGTCGCCAAACCGCTCGGGGAAGAGGCGATTCGTGGACGGCGTGGTGACGAAGGAAGAGGCGGGGATCGGGTTCCGCGCCCTGGTGCTTGCACTTCTGGCATTGGCCTCCGGCCACATGCTGTCGACGCTGCTGCGGACCATCCCGGCGATCAGCCTCGATCTGATGGCGTCGGATTTCGGTACCTCGCCGCAGGCGCTGGCGAGCCTCACCTCGATCTATCATTTCTCCTTTGCCGCCTCGCAAATCCCGGTCGGCGCCGCGATGGATCGTTTCGGCGTGCGGCCGGTGTCGCTGAGCCTGCTCGCCGGTACCGTGATCGGAACGCTGGTCTCGGCACTGGCGACGGGGCCGGCGAGCTTCGTGCTTGGCCAGCTCATGCTCGGCGTCGCCACTTCGGGCATGCTGATGTGCCCGATGACGCTCGCGGCCAAGCAGATGTCGGCGGCGAAGTTCGGCCTGTGGTCCGGCCTGATCCTCTCGATCGGCAATATCGGGATGCTGCTGTCGGCAAGCCCGCTGGCCTTCGTGGTCGATCAGTTCGGCTGGCGCGCCGGTTTCTGGGTTTCGGCCGGCTTCGGCATTGTCGTACTGATCGCGGTGTTCGGGCTGGTGCCGCGGCAGCCGGCGGCGCATGCGGACGATTCCTCGCCGCTGCACCAGATGGCCGAGGTGCTGCGGCTCGGCATGTCGCGCGGCCTGCGCGGGTTGATCGCGCTGTCGCTGGTGTCGCTCGGCGCGTCGTTGACCTTGCGCGGCTTGTGGGGCGGCCCGTGGCTGATGGACGAGAAAGGGCTGAGCCGGATCGAGGCCGGCAATGTGCTCGGCCTGTTCACGCTGGCGATGATCGTCGGCCCGGCCTGCATCGGCGCCTTCGATCGCAAGTTCGGGCACCGCCGTACCATGGTGGCGGTGACGCATGCCATCGCCGCGCTGCTGCTCGTCTTGATGGCGGCCGGTGCAGCGCATTTCCCGGTCTCGAACCTCTTCGGCGTTGCCGTGATGCCGACGCAATATGACCTGGTGCTGTTGATCCTGATCGGGCTCGCGACGTCGGCGCAGCCGCTGATCTACGGCATGACGCGCCAGCTCGTCGACGCACAGAACACCGGCAAGGCGCTGTCGTCGGTCAATCTCGCGTTCTTCCTCGGCGCAGCGCTGCTGCAATCCAGCACCGCCGGCGTTGCGGCGCTGTTCGGGCTGCCCGCGGTGCTGCTGTTCATCGCCGGCGCGCTGGCGATCGGGATCGTGCTGTTCCTGGTCTACACCAGGCCCTAGCGTTCCGTTCCGATCAGATCGTCTGCGCCTGCTTGCGAATCTCGTTGGCAAGCGGCCGCAGGGAATCGCCCCCGCGCGGCCCCACCAGGGAGTAGCCCGTACCGCCGTCGGCCCACGAGAAGCCCGCGACGTCGCCACCCGAATGCGCGGCCATCGGCGCGTTCTGGTCTGACGTCATCGGGCGGGTGAGAACCACAAGCCGCTCGCCGCGATCGTCGTCGTACATGAACATGGCCGCAGGACCATGTGCGGTCGGCACCACCCGTCCGCCCATCAAACGATATCCCGACTTGGTGAGATCCGGCAGCTTCACCGGTTGATGCAACCGGTTGGAGACCCATTGCACAAGCTCGGTGCTGTCGCGCAGCTCGACCGGCCGCGTGCGATCGGAGGCGTACACTCTGTAGGAATCGCTGGCCTCCTCGGCGAGCGCCACAATTCCGCCGACCGGTGCCTGTGTCGCGCCACGGATCACCCATCCGCCGAGGCCGCCGATCGAGAGCATCAGCATGGCTGCGATGGCCCAGCGCAATGACGAGGGGCGGCGGCGCGGGCTCTCGATCATCCTGGCGAGGTTAAGCTGTGGCGGCAGCGGCTCCTCGGTAATCGGCAGTAGTGCCGATCGCAAAAGGTTACGCTCATTGGAGTAGGCGGCGATGCGCTTGGCCACATCCGGATGCTTCTCCAGATAGGCAGCGACATCAGCCTCGCGTTCCGGTTCGAGCGCGCGATCCACATAGGCATGCAGATCGTCTTCGGTAATGGGTCGACTGCTCATGTCCTGTTCCGCAATTGCACGACATTATGGTCCCGCTGGCCTGACATCCCCTCCAACTCGTGATGCAGCCGCTCGCGGGCGCGCGCCAGCCGCGACATCACCGTGCCAACAGGCACGCCAAGCACCTTCGCGGCCTCGGCATAGGACAGATCCTCGACGCCGATGAGCAGCAGCACTGCACGCTGGTCATGCGGAAGCCTCGCGAGCTTCGCCATGACGTCGCGATACATCACCTTGTGCTCCTGTTCCGCCTCCTGACCGAATGTATCCTCGTTGGTTTCGTCGATCGTGACATGGACGCCGCGCCCCGTTGCGCGGCGAAACTGGTTGATGGCGAGGTTGTGCAGGATCGCGAACAGCCACGGCCGCGGATTGTCCGACCGCCGCTGCTCCCAGTGAATCACGGCGCGCTCGAGGCAGTCCTGCACCAGGTCGTCGGCCGCCGCCTGGTCGCGGACCAGGGCCCGCGCATACCGCCGCAAGGCGGGTATCAGCGGCTCGACCAGGTGCAGCATGTCGCTCATGGCGCTTGCACCTGCACGACCGCTCCGAGTTTCGCCGGTTCGCCGGATGCGATGACGAGGTAACGCCGCTCGGTCCTGGCTGCGCTCTGCACGATCTGGCGGATCGGTCCGATGACGTTGACAATGGCGGAGCCGGCGGGATTGGTCGTGAAGACTGCCAGAGGCTCCACCGATCCCGTGCCATCGGCACGTTCGGCCAATCCTAGCACGTAGTGCTGCTTGGGTTCGAGTCCGGTGACCGATGCCTGCAGCACCTGGATCAGCCCCTGATCGAACAGCGAGACGCTGGTCGGCGGCTTCTCCCCCTTGGCCTGCTTCTTCGGCGCGAGCGCAAGGTGAGCGGCCTGGCCGGCAACACCGAGCGCCTGCAGGTTCTGGCGGTCATCCGGATTCGGCGCGGCGTTCGGTACGTAAGCTATGGCCTGCGGCGCCTGGCCGATCGGGATGTTGGCGACCACCTTGTTGGTCGCGGTGTCGATCGCGGCCAGCGCGTCGGCGTTTTCGAGACCGACATAGACCCGCGTGCCGTCGCCGGACGGCCAGACGCCGTGCGGCAGATTGCCGACGGGGATGGTCGCGACTTGCGAGAAATCATCGGTTCGGAACACCTTGACCTCGTTGGTGCCGCCGATGGTCACATAGGCGAAGGTCCCCTTTGAGGTCCTGGCGAAATTGACGTGGTTGGTGATCGGGCCGGTGTCGATGGCCTTGATCAGGTTGAACGGCGGCTTGGCGTTGAACACCTGCGTCCTGCCGACATCCTTCAGCGTGAACCACACCTGGTCGCCATCGGGCGAGGCCGCGATGTTCGGGCAGAACGGGCTTTCCTGCTTCACCTTCGCGACGATCTGATGGTCTGCGACCGAGACCACGTCGGTCTCCGGATTGAACGACGAGCAGATGTAGCCGTACCTGCCGTCCGGCGAGAAGATCTGCATGCCGGGTCCCGCGGGCACCTCGATGCGCATCGTTTCCTTGAAGCTCTGCGCGTCGATGACCGAGATGTAGTTCTCGCCGCGCACGGTGACCCAGACTTCCTTGCCGTCGGGCGTGAAGAAGGCCTCGTGCGGCGAACGTCCGACATAGGTGACGTGCTTGACCGAGTTCGTCGCCGTGTCGATGAAGGTCACCGAGTTCGACCCGATCGAGACCACCGCGAGGGTCTGGTGGTCGGGCGAATAACCCATGCCGTGCACCAGCACCTGCCCCTTGTAGAGCGGGCTGAAATTCCCCGGCTGCGGATCGCCGAGCCGGATCACGCCGAGCAGCTTGTTGTCGGCCGGGTCGGTGACCGACACCGTGTTGGAGAACTGCTCGGCGGCGTAGACGCGATCGTGATGGCTGACCGGAATGTCGGGCGAGGATGCCGCCCCCGGCGCCTGGCCGGCGAAGGCGGAGCTCGACATCGCCAGCACGGTCGTCGCCAGCAGGCACTTCAGGATTTTGCGGTTCATCGTTTGAGGCTCCTAGTTCTTCATTTCGTGCGACATGTTCATGTGATCGTGAGCCGCGTGATCGTGGGCTGCGGCGGGCGCCGGGCCCGGCTGCGTCGGGGCCGGCGCGGATGCCGTCACCGGCTCGCCGATCGCGAGCTTCATGGCGTCGATCTCCTGCCGTTGCTCGATGATGATCTCCTGCGCGATCCGGCGCAGCTGCTCGTTCTTGCCGTAGCGGAGCTCGATCACCGCCATGTCGATCGCGCCCTGGTGGTGCGGCGCCATCATCGCGACGAAGTCGCGATCGATATCGCCGCTCGGTTTGGCGGCCATGTCGTTCATCATCTTGGTCATCGCGGCATCGTTTTCGGCGAGGAAGGCGCGCTCTTCCGCCGACTGCGCGGTCTGGTCCGGATGATGGGCTTCCTGGGCGAGCACCACCGGGGAGACCGCGACGGCGAACAGGACACGCATGCCGAACACCGCGGCACCGAAGCCGGGTCTGAGGAATCGCAGGATCATGATGTTTCACCCTGAAGGTTGTCGCGGAGGGGCCCCGCGATCCGGTTGGCTTGCATGGGTGGGACGCAGCAGCGTCAGTTCTATTCCGTCGCGGGGCAGGTTCTTCTCGATCACGACTTGCTGATCGAAGGAATGATCCGTTTCGGCCGAGCCAGCCGATTTGCGATCGGCAAGCCACTGGCTATAAGAGGGAATTCCGGTTCCGATCGACCGGTTCCTCGATCCTCCCTGCGCAAGTCGCTCGCGCCAAGAAGGCCAAGATGTCCGCCAAGATCGATCCGATCACCCGCTCCGTCGTCCAGCACCGCCTGTCGTCGATAGTGAAGGAGATGGGCGAAGCCATGCTTCGCACCTCCTATTCGCAGATACTCAATTCCAGCCGCGATTTTTCCCTGGCGATCTGCGACACCAAAGGGCGGCTGATCGCGCAGGCCGATCACATTCCGGTTCATGTCGGCGCCTTGCCCTGGGCGACGCTGGCGGTCGAGGAGCGCTTCAAGGATGTCGCGCCCGGCGACGTCATCCTGCTCAACGATCCCTATCAGGGCGGCAGCCATCTGCCTGACCTGACCGCATTCGTGCCGGTATTCGACGGGGGAAAAAGGCTGCTCTGGACCATCGTGCGTGCGCATCAGAGCGACATCGGCGGCGCCACCCACGGCGCCTACAATCCAGCCGCCACCGAGATCTATCAGGAAGGCATTCGCATTCCGCCGATCAAGCTCTACGAGGCCGGCAAGCCGCGCGAGGATCTGCTCGATCTGCTGGCTTTGAACATCCGCAACCCCCGTGAATTCCGCGGCGACCTCGCGGCAATGCTTGGCGCCGCGCATCTCGGCGAGCGGCGCGTCGCAAAACTGTTCAGCGAGTTTGGCGCGGAGACGGTCGAAGCCGCGATCGAGGCGATCTTGGATGCCACCGAGCAGCAGACCCGCGCCGTGGTGTCCGCCTGGAAGGACGGCGTGTTCTACGGCGAGGCGCTGCTCGACGATGACGGCCACGGCCGCACCGACATCAAGATCGCCGCCAAGGTGACCAAGAAGGGCAGTGACATCGAGGTCGATCTCACCGGCTCCGATCCGCAGTCGACCAGCTTCGTCAATTCGTCGCACGCCAACATGCAGGCGGCGGTCGCGATGGCCTTTGCCTATCTGATCGACGCCGATATCCCCAAGAACACCGGCGCGCTGCGGCCGCTGAAGGTGGTGGCGAAGCAGGGCACGATTGTCTGGGCCGATCCCGGCCGTCCCGTCACCTTGTGCACCAGCCATCCCTCCAACGAGATCGTCGAAGCCATCATCAAGGCGATGTCGGCGTCCTGTCCGGATCGGGTGATGGGCGGGTGGGGGCGCCGCTTCCGCATCGCGATCCAGGGCGAGGATCCGCGCAACGGACGCAATTTCATCTGGCACATGTTCCAGGCACGGCCCGGCGGCGGCGCCTCGCCTGGCGGCGACGGTTATTCGTCGATCGGCGAATGGCACTCGGTCGGCGGTCTCAAATTCGGCAGCATCGAGGTGGCCGAGGTGCGCTTTCCCCTGCATTTCCGCCAGCACGAATTCCGGCCGGACTCCGGCGGCGACGGCCAGCATCGCGGCGGGCTTGGCGTCGCGCTCGACATGGTGCTGGAGACGCAAAAGCCGGCCAAGGGCAACACCGCCGGCGACGGCGCGCGCCATGGTCCCTGCGGCATGCTCGGCGGCAAGGATGGCGAGCCGCACCACTACCGGCTGCTCTCGGAAGGACGCGAGCCGCGCGTGCTGAAGACCAAGGAGGTTGGCATCGAATTGCGCCCCGGCGACTGTCTCGAGATCCGCTCCTCCGGTGGTGGCGGCTGGGGTCCATCAGAGAAACGCTCGGCGGAAGCGCGGGCGCGCGACGTTGCGCAAGGTCTGGTTTCGAAGGCGGTATAGGGCAGCGATGTATACGATTGGGGTTGACGTCGGCGGCACCTACACCGACCTGATTGCGACTGATCAAACCGGGCGCACCGTTTTCGCGAAATCACCGTCCACGCCGGCCGATCAGTCGATCGGCGTCATGGCGGGACTGGAAGAGCTGGCGCGCCGCCTCGGCGTGACACGCGCGGCGATGCTCGCCGCGACCGATCGCCTGGTGCACGGCACGACGGTTGCGACCAATGCGCTGCTCGAGCGCAAGGGCGCGAGGGTTGCGCTCTTGACCACCGAGGGACACCGCGATGTCGTCGAGATGCGCGAAGGGCTGAAGCCGGACCGCTACGATCTGCGCACGCCGCCGCCCGAGCCGCTGGTGCCGCGCGAGCGCCGCTTTGGCGTGCGCGAGCGGCTGAAGGCCGACGGCAGCGCCGCGGTTGCACTCGATGCCACAGCGCTCGGCGATGTCATCGCCGAGGTGAAGCGCTCGGGTGCGAATTCCGTCGCGGTCTGCTTTCTGCACGCCTATCTCAACCCGGCGCATGAGCTCGCCGCCGTCGAGCAACTGGCGAAGGAGCTGCCCGACGTCAGCGTGTCGCGCTCGAGCGACGTGCTGCCGCAGATCAAGGAATATGAGCGCGTCTCGACCACCATCGTGAACGCCTATGTCGCGCCGACGGTGCGGCGCTATCTCACCAATCTGGAGCGCAGCCTCGCGGAAGCCGGCTTTGCGGGCTCGCTGTTCGTCGTGCTGTCGCATGGCGGCATGGCGCCGGTCGAGGAAGCCTCGCGGCTCGCCGCAGGCACCGTGCTGTCGGGGCCGGCCGGCGGCATCTCCGGCAGCCGCCGCTGCGCGGATCTTCTCGGAATTCCCGATCTCGTGCCGTTCGACATGGGCGGCACCTCGACCGACATCTCGCTGATCGCGGACGGCCAGGCCTCGCTGTCGGCCGACGGCATGCTCGCCGGCCAGCGCATCGCGCTGCGCAGCCTCGATATCGCCAGCATCGCCGCCGGCGGCGGCTCGATTGCGAGCGTCGACGGCGGCCGCACACTGCGGGTCGGGCCGGAGAGCGCGGGCTCGGTGCCGGGTCCAGTCTGCTACGGCAATGGCGGCACGGCCGCCACAGTCACCGATGCCAATGTCGTGCTCGGCTATCTCGATGCCGCGGCCTTCATGGGCGGCGCGCGGCCGCTCGATCGTGCGGCGTCGGAAACGGCGGTGGATCAGATCGCCGCAGCGCTCGAGCTGTCGCGGATCGAGGCCGCCGCCGGCATCTACAAGATGATCAATCTGAAGATGGCCGACGGCATCCGCCTGATGACGCTGCGCCGCGGCGTCGATCCGCGCAAATTCGCGCTGCTCAGCTTCGGCGGCGCCGCCGGCATGCACGCCGCCGAGGTCGCGCGCGAGCTCGAGATCAAGCGCATCATCGTGCCGACGGTCGCCTCGGTCCTATCGGCCTGGGGCATGCTGACCAGCGATCTGCGCTACGAGGTCAGCCGCACCCATTACGGCACGGGCCGGATTTCCGCCGACGAAATTCGCGCCTTGTTCGCCGGGCTGGAAGAGCAGGCGGCGGGGCGGCTGCGCGACTGGTTCAAGGGCGATATCGCCATCGAGCGCTCGGCCGAGATGCGCTACGGCGAGCAGGTGTTCGAGATCGACGTGCCGCTCGGCGACGTCGATCTCGGTGCCGCGGACCTGGTGGCGCAGATCGAGGAGCGCTTCCATCGCCGCCACGAGGAGCTCTACACCTATGCTTCGCGCGGCCAGGAGGTGGTGTTCGTCAACGCCCGCGTCGCCGCGGTCGGCAAGGTGGCGCGCGGCAGCAGTGATGCCGGAAAGGCCAGCTCGGCTGCACCCTGCGCGCCGCGCGGCAAGCGGCAGGCCTGGTTCGGTGGGTGGCGCGAGGTGCCGGTCTATGCGCTCGACGATCTCAAGCCGGGCCATGCGCTGGCCGGTCCCGCGATCATTGAGGCCGAAACCACGACGGTTCTGGTCGACAGCGGCGATCGTGTCGCGGTCAACCCGCTGGGCTGGCTCGACATAACATTGCGCTGATCGCCATGCTGGAACTGCGCTCTCTCTCTCTCTCTCTCTCTCTCTCTCTCTCTCTCTCTCTCTCTCTCTCTTGAGCAACCGGCAACATAGGTAACAGTTCAGACCGACAACATAGGTAACACAATTCTCGTTTCGTTCAGGTCTGTTGTTGTTGAGGCTGTGGACCCTGAGGGCAACGGGCAGCGTTGTCCTCAAGTCCACAGCCGCTTGCTTTGCGTCTCGGCCTGCGAAGTTGGTCACCGCGGCGAGCGATCGTGCCGAGCACGATCGGGCCATAGCTGACGGTCCAGCCGTCGTGGTCCTCGGCCAAGCCGACGGGCTCACCGATCAGCGCTTCGCTGATGTAAATCGTGTTGCCCAGCCACTTGATCTCTCCGTTCTGCCGGACCGAACGGACCTCCTGATCGTCAGCGTATTCCGGCTCGCGCAAGACACCGTGGAAGCGGCGCGAGGAGGCTTGGTAACGGTCGGCTGGCGTGGCGTTGTCGAGCGACTGGTGCGGGCGCTCTTCGTTGTAGAGATACTGGAAGCTGTGCAAGCGCTTAAGCTGCTCGCGCATGGTGGGAGCCGGCGGGCTGGCGACGTCTTGCAGCAGGGTCAGATGCATGCGCTCATGGCGGCCGTTCTGCTGAGGTTTGCCCGGTGCAATGCGCTCCGGCGTCACGCCGGCTTTGATCAGCTTCACCGACAGCCGCGACAATCCTCCAGCGCCGCGCGAGGCAAACGGCGAGCCGTTATCCGAGCGCATGTAATGCGGCAACCCAAATTCGCGGAACGCCGCGTCCAGCACGGGCCAGACATGATCCGTGTCGGTGCGCGCCAAAACCTGGCAGCGCAGCAGGTAGCGGCTATAGGCATCGGTGATCGTCAGCGGCTCGCAGCGCATGCCGTCCCCGGTCAGGAACCAGCCCTTGAAGTCGATGCACCAAGTATCGTTGGCTGCATCGCAACCGGCAAAGGGCGCGCTCGAGGGCGGGCTGCGTCGGCGCAGCTTGCGCTTCACCGTCAGGCCTTCACGATCGAACAGCTCGCCGATCGTGCTTGCCGCGGGCCATGCCGTCCGAGGTGACTTCCGTTCGAGAAAGGCCAGCACCTTGATCGGCCCCCAGGTCGGATGCGCCCGACGCACTTCAAGGCAGCGCTCGGCAATCTTTTCCGCAACGCTTTGCGGACGATGCAAAGGAGCTCGTGGACGATCGAACAGTCCGGCCGCGCCTTCTTCCTCGAACCGCGCAAGCCATTTGTAGCCCACCCGACGGCTCACTCCGAATCGCCGACACACCGCCGCAAATGACTCCTCGTGCTTTTGCGCCGCCACCACAAACCGCATCCGCTCATCCACAGCACAGGTCTCCATCCACCCCATCGGCAAGCTCCTCCTCGCCGATCAGTTGACCTGTTACCCATGTCGCCGGTCTATTCTGTTACCTATCTAGCCGGTTAGGACCCTCTCTCTCTCTCGCTTGCGGGGGAGGGTTGGGGTGGGGGTCTCGCCACGAGTCGGACCACGATTCTGTGGAAGGAGCCCCCACCCGAATTGCATCTTCGATGCAATCCGACCTCCCGCGCAAGCGGGAGAGGTAGAGGTCCGCCGCCGCCATCAACATTTCATTTTCCCGGCATTGGCTTGGGCGATAAGGTCGCGTCCTCGGGAGGGAGCGCCGGCTGCTGCCGGCGTTTGTGGCGATGTTGATGCAAACAAAAAGACAAACGGCGCTTTCGATATCCCTCGTCCTCGCAGCTGTCCTCGCGGCGGCGCCGTTGCGCGCGCAGCAGGCGCCCGAAGCAAGCGGCAGCGAGATCCGCGTCGGCAACGTCATGCCCTATACCGGGCCGCTCGCGGCGTTCGCGACCATCGGGCGGGCGGAGGCGGCCTATTTCGACATGGTCAACGAGCATGGCGGCATCAACGGCCGCAAGGTCAGGTTCGTCTCGGTCGATGACAGCTCCAATCCGAAGATCGCGATGGAGAAGACCCGCGATCTCGTCGAGAAGCAGGACGTGCTGTTGATGTTCGGCTCGTTCGGCACGCCGAGCAATCTCGCGGTCCGAAAGTACCTTAACGAGAACAAGGTGCCGCAGCTGTTCGTTGCCTCCGGCGACGAGGCGTGGGCGCATCCTGTGGCCTTTCCCTGGACCATGGGCTGGCAGCCGACCTTCCGCGCCGAGGGGCGGATCTACGCCAACTATATCCAGGCCGCCTATCCCTCGCGCAAGATCGCGGTGCTCTGGCAGAACGATCAGTTCGGCCGCGACCTGTTCAAGGGATTGCAGGAAGGGCTCGGCGACACCGCCGGCATGATCATCGCCGATCTCGCCTTCGACGCGTCGGAGACCGCGATCCAGAACCAGATCGGAATCCTGAAGAACTCCGGCGCCGATATTCTGGTGTTCGACGGCGCGCCGGCAATCGCGGCGCGCGCGATCCGCGTCGCCGCCGACCTCGACTGGCATCCGGTGTTCATCCTCGACAATGCGTCGGCCTCGATCGCCAGCGCCTTGCGGCCGGCAGGCTTGCAGAATTCGCTCGGCGTGATCTCGACCTCGTTCCTCAAAGATGCCGGCGATGCCTCCTGGAAGGACGATCCGCAGATCAAGGCGTAACTTGCCTTCATGGACAAGTATTATCCTGACGGCGACAAGGACGACATCTACGCCGTGTTCGGCTACGCCGCCGCGGATACGCTGATGCAGGTGCTGCGCCAGTGCGGCGACGATTTGTCGCGCGAGAACATCATGCGCCAGGCCGCGTCGCTGAAGGACTACCAGAGCCCGATCGCGCTGCCCGGGATCGTGATCAACACCGGACCGAAGGACTTCCGCCCGATCAAGCAGATGCGGCTGGTGCAGTTCGACGGCAATGCCTGGCAGCCGATCGGCGACGTGATCGACAGCGCGTTCACGGCAGTGCGCGAGGATAATTGAGGCACTCAGCTGGGTTATGCGTCGTCCCGGCGAAGGCCGGGACCCATTACCCCAACTCTCAGTTGTTTGTGCGTCGCCGGGGCAACAATCCTTTTCACACCACGCAGCGGTGGTTATGGGTCCCGGCTTTCGCCGGGACGACGGTGTGGAGAGAGTTTACTTCTTCAACCCGTAATTCAACAGCCCGCCCTTGTTCTTCGGCGGATGCGCGCGCAGGCCTTCCTCGTTCGGCTCGGTGCCCCAGCCCGGACGATCCGGGATCACGAGATGGCCGTCGACGAACTCCGGCACGTGGGTGAACAGCTCGTGGTCCCAGGCCAGCCGATCGATGTCGGTCTCCATGATCCGCAGGTTCGGCACCGCGGCGCAGAAATGCGCGTTCATCATGGTGCAGAGGTGGCCGTAGAAATTGTGCGGCGCGACGTTGACCTCGAAATGCTCGGCGGCGGCGGCGATCTTCATCGATTGCCAGACCCCGTTCCACGGCGTGTCGATGATCGCGACATCCATCGCCTGCTCGGTGAAATAGGGCAGGAATTCGCGCAGGCCGAGCAGCGTCTCGCAGGATGAAATCGGGTGCGGGCTCTGGCGGCGGATATAGCCGAGCGCCTGCGGATTGAAGGTGTCGATCTCGACCCAGAACATGTCCATCTTCTCGATGGCGCGCAGGATTTTCAGATAGCCCTCGGTCTTGGCGTTGAAGTTGAGGTCCAGCAGAAGATCGACATCCGGCCCCGCGCCGTCGCGGATCGCCTCCAGATGCATGCACAGATTGCGCAGCACATTGCGGTCGATATTGATCTCGGGCTGGAACGGCGAGCCGAAGCCGGGGCGCCAGCCCTGCGGCTTGCCGTCGGTGTAGACGAAGATGTTGGTCTTCATCGCCGTGAATTTCTTCTCGCGCACCTCGGCCCCGATCGCCTTGACGCCGTCGAGATCGGTGATTGCCGGCTTGTACCAGTCGGGATGATTGATGCGCCAGGTCGCGCAATGCGACCAGTAGACCCGCACGCGGTCGCGAATCTTGCCGCCGAGCAAATCGTAGCAGGGCACGCCGAGCGCCTTGGCCTTGACGTCGAGCAGCGCGTTCTCGATCGCCCCGAGCGCCAGCGCCACCACGCCGCCGGCGGCAGGGCGCGTCGCGGCGAACAGCTCGACATAGATCCGCTCGTGCTCGAACGCGTTCTTGCCGACCACCCGCGCCGACAGCCGCTCGATCGCCGCCGTCACGCCAGGCGCGCCGAAGCCCTCGTCATATTCGCTCCAGCCAACCAGCCCGTCCGCGGTCGTTACCTTGACGAAGTGATAATTCCGCCAGCCGGCATCGCAGGCGAGCGTCTCGACGCTTTTGATTGTGGTGGATTTGCTCATGGTTTCCTGCCCGACTGTTTGTTGGTGTTGAGGACGTTCAACAACGGATCGGCGAGGGCGTCAATTCGCGCCAGGACAAGGCGACAATGCGCGCAGGTTGGTGCTGCGGCACCGTATCGCTGTGCACGCTGGTACTCGATCCGTCATCCTGAGGAGCGCGGAACGCGCGTCTCGAAGGATGAACGGCCCCGCTCGTGGCCGTCGACCCTTCGAGACGCCGCTTCGCGGCTCCTCAGGGTGACGGGCAGAGTCCGGTGTCAGGCCGGAACAGCGTCGGGCGCTGGCGTTCGAAGGTCTTGCGGCCGCGCTTGAAACCCATCAGCACGTCGGGCAGTTCGGCGATCGCGTTGGTTCCGCTGTCGGTGTCGAGCACGACGATGTCGGCGGGATTGCCGACCGCGATGCCGTAGTCGCCGAGGTTCATCAGCCGTGCCGGCAGGTCGGTGACGAGATCGAGGCAGGCGTCGAACTCGCCGATCCCGGCATGCGCCGCATTGGCGTAGAGATTGGCCATCCGCAGCAGCGAGGCATCGCCGAACGGCGTGAAGGGATTTTGTACATTGTTGGTCGCGACCGAGCACAGCACGCCATCTGCGACGAGCCGGTGCGCGGCGGTCAGCCCGCGCGGCGCGTTATGGGTGGCGTCGCGGCCCATCAGATAGAGATCGGTCGCGGGCAGCACGGTGACCGCGACACCGGCCTCGGAGAGGCGTGTGCTCGCCGCCTTCAGCCGATCAGGCGGCAGCGCGGAGAGTTTGGTGGCGTGCCCGATCGCGACGCGCCCGTGATAGTTGCGCCGTTCGGTCTGCCGGCAGACCTCCTCCATGTGCCACCAGGAGGGATCGAGGTCGAAATCGAGATGGAGGTCGACATCGACGTCGAACTCCTGCGCGAGGTCGAAGATGCGCGCGATATGCGCGTTCGGATCGCTGTCGACATAGGGGCAGCCGCCGACCGCCTCGGCACCGTCGTTGAGCGCCGCGACCAGCAACTCGTCGGCGCCGGGGTCGTTGGTCAAGCCCTCCTGCGGAAAGACACAAAGCGAGAGGTCGAGCGCCCAGGCGTAGTCGCGCTTCAGCGCCTTGACCGCCTCGAAACCGCGCAGCCCGATCCGCGGATCGATCTCGACATGCGTTCGCATCCGCGTCGTCCCTGCCGTGATCGCGCGCTCGATGACTTTTGAGCCGCGCGCATAGACATCCTCGACCGTGAAGTCGCGCTTCATCGCCGACACCGCGCGGATCGCCTCGCCGAGGCTGGCGTGATCGTGGCCGCAGCGGCCGAGCAGGCAGGCCTTGTCGAGATGGATATGGGTGTCGACGAAGCCGGGCAACGCCAGCCGGCCGTTGAGGTCGACTTCGACCGCCTCGCACACGAGGTGCGGCGCGATCGCGGCGATCCTGCCGCCGGCGATGCCGATATCGACCGCTGACGCGGAGCTGCGCGTCACGGCATTGCGGAAGACCAGGTCGAAGGCAGGTTTCGCGATCATCGGGAAGAAGACATCAGGATGGTCTGAGCCTAGCGGAAGGGCAGGGAACCAGCAGCATCAGATTGTGTGCAATTTGCTAGTCATATTGTCCAAAAAATGTGCATACACTTTTGTCGCCGAATTGTAGAGTCCTGATTATCCCCGGAGGCCCCCATGTCCGCACCCGCCAAAGCCGATGTCCGCCCGATGTCCGATGCCGAGATCGTCGAGGCCTATCTGACGGCGTCGATGATCCCCGATCCGGATGCGGCCGCGGCCTATATGAAGCCGGGCACGCTGATCACCTTCACCGGCGGGCGCGAATTCGACCATCCGCGCGGGCCGACCGCCTTCAACGCGAAGCGCTACCGCTGGGTGAAGAAGAAGATGGACCGCTTCGATGTCTGCCCGGGCACGGACGAGACCGTCGTCTACAGCGTCGGCACGCTCTACGGCGAATGGACCGACGGCACGCCGTTCGAAGGCAACCGCTATGTCGACCGCTTCGTGGTGCGGGGCGGGCAAATCGTCAAGATGGATGTCTGGAACGACAGCGCCGAGCGGATTTTGGTGCAGCGGGGAATCGAGGCGTAGGGGAAGCAACCTTCTATCCCCGTCATCCTGAGGAGCGCATTGCGCGTCTCGAAGGATGCACGGCCCGACCGGTGGCCGTCGATCCTTCGAGACGGCCGCGTTGCGGCCTCCTCAGGATGACGGTGATGGAGCATCAGCGCCGCGCCGCCTTCGGCAGCTTCACCACCTTTTCGCCGCTCGCTTCGTCGGCATAGGGGGCCAGAATATCCAGCAGATCGCGCCCGCGCTGCGGGCTTGGCGCGACCAGCGCGCGGGTCGCCACGGAATCCAGATGGCTGTGCATCAGCCCCATCACCTTGTCGACGTCGCCTTTCGCCAGCGCGGCGATGATCGCGCGGTGCTCGTTGATCGCGCATTCCGACGAATGCGGCCGGCTGTAGAGCGACAGCGTCAGGCAGCAGCGGTAGGCGACCTCGCTGACATAGCGCACGAGGATCGGGCTGTTCGTCATGTGAGCAAGCAGGATGTGGAATTCGGTGGCGAGCCGGATCGACACCGCATCGGTGCCGTCGCGGGCCCGATCCTCGGCGTCGACATGCGCTGTGAGCTCGCCGATCTGCGCCTTGGTCAGCTTGCCCGCGAGCTGCCGCACCACCAGCCGCTCGAGCTCGATGCGAATATCGAAGGCGTCGCGCGCCTCCTGCCAGCTCGGCGTCGCCACCACGGCGATGCGGTTGCGGCGCAGCTCGACCAGGCCTTCCGCCGCCAATTGCCCGAGCGCATGCCGTGCGATGGTGCGGCTGACGCCGAAGCGCTCGCCGAGCGAATCCTCGGGCAGCTTGGCGCCGGGCTCCAGCGCCTGCTCGATGATCGCGCGCCGCAGCGCGCGGCAGATCACGCTGACCTTGTCTGACGATTCAGCCGTCTTGCTGCTGTCGGCGCGCCCCGCCATTGCCGCGAATCCCTCTCGAAGGTGCTTCGAACGCCTCTTTATCATACCGCCAAGGCAATCGGGCGCTCGAATTGCATGCAGTTTGAGCCGCGGATTGCCCAAAAGGAATCCGGCCTCTGGGGCGCGGAACGCGCGATCTCCTTGATTTTCAACGATTTTCAACGCGGCGGCCGCTGGCATCCGGCTTGCATGCACTTTGCTCGTGATGCGCATGCAACCAAACTCTGAATTCGCCGGCGAGCCGATGGCCGCCGGATCCGCGCCGACCGCGATCGAGCTGTCGGACGCCTCCGTGACCTTCGGCCGGGGCGCCCGCGCCGTGCCGGCACTGTCGACAACCACGCTGCGGATCGCCGACGGCGAGTTCGTCGCGCTGGTCGGCCCGTCCGGCTGCGGCAAGTCCACCATCCTGCGGTTGGTGTCGGGCCTGGCACGGCCGACCACCGGCGTCGTCATCGTCGGCGGCCGCGAGGTCGCGGCGCGCGCGATGCGGGTCGGCATGGCGTTCCAGAACCCGACCATGCTGCCGTGGATGACGATCGAGAAGAACATCATGCTGCCGCTGAAGATCGTCGAGCCGTTCCGCTCGCAATTCCGCAAGCTGCGCAAGACCGAATTCCGCGACAAGGCCAATACGCTGCTCGAGCAGGTCGGGCTGAAGGGGTTCGGCGGCCGCTATCCCTGGCAGCTCTCCGGCGGCATGCTCCAGCGCGCCAATCTGTGCCGCGCGCTGATCCACGAGCCGCGCATGCTGCTGCTCGACGAGCCGTTCGGCGCGCTCGACCAGTTCACCCGCGAGGAGCTGTGGGGAATCCTTCAGCAGCTCTGGATGACCCACAGGCCGACCGTGCTGCTGGTCACCCATGATCTGCGCGAGGCCGGCTTCCTCGCCAGCCGCATCTGCGTGATGAGCGCGCGGCCCGGCCGCATCCTCGACGACTCCAGGGTCGATTTCGCCCGCCCGCGCACCGTGGCGATGACCTTCGAGCCTGACTTCGTCGCGCTCAACCAGAAGCTCCGCGCCTTCATCGTCGATGCGCGCACCGCCGCGCTAGAGGGAGCCTGACCATGTCCGTGTCAGACATCAGGCAAAAGGCCTGGTCCGCCGCCCTGATCGTGCTGTTCTTCGTCGCCTGGGAGCTGTTCTGCCTGATGACGGGGATGTCGGATCTCGTGTTGCCGCGGCCGTCGCAGATCTTCGTCACGCTGTTCGATAAATTCCCGATCCTGTGGCCGCACATCGTGCAGACCCTGGTCACCACCATGATCGGCTTCGTGCTCGGCGTGGCGCTCGGCGTCGCGCTCGGTGCGGTGATCGGGGTGTCAAAAACCGCCTACGACACCTGTTATCCGCTGCTGGTCGGCTTCTCGTCGATCCCGAAGGTCGCCGTGGTGCCGATCTTCGTGCTGTGGTTCGGCTCCGGCACCGTGCCGGCGGTGTTGACCTCGCTGTCGATCTGCTTCTTCCCGATCGTCGTCAACATCGCCACCGGGCTTGCCACCACCGAGCCCGAGCTCGAGGACGTGCTGAAGGCGCTCGGCGCCAGCAAGTTCGATATCCTCTGGAATGTCGGCCTGCCCAGGACGATGCCGTTCTTCTTTGCCTCGCTGAAGGTCGCGGTCTCCTACGCCTTTGTCGGCGCGGTGCTGTCGGAAACCGTCGCCTCGAACCGCGGCATCGGCAACGTCATGATGACCGCGTCCTCCAATTTCAACGTGCCGCTGGTGTTCGCCGGGCTGTTCGTGCTCGCCGGTCTCGGCGTCGCGCTCTACGTCCTGTTCTCGCTGATCGAGGGCCGGGTCACCGGCTGGGCGACACGCAAGGACAATGTCATCGCCACCTGAGACACTTCGTCGACCGTCAAGCAATGAAGCTTAAGGAGATCTCGATGCTGAGAAAAGTAAGCGCCGCGCTGTTGGGATTGGCCCTGATCGCCGGTCCCGCGCGCGCCGAGGAAACCACCATCAAGTTCACGCTGGGCTGGAAGACGCAAGGCTCGGACGCCGCGTTCTTCTACGCCAAGGACAACGGTTACTTCAAGGAAGAGGGCCTCAACGTCGTGATCGACCAGGGCGAGGGCTCCGGCGCGACGGTGACGCGCATCATGTCGGGCGCCTATGACGCCGGCTTCGGCGACGTCAACGCGATCATCCAGAACGCCGCGACCAAGCCGCAGGATGCGCCCGTCATGGTCTACATGATGTGGAACCAGCCGCCATTCGCGATCGTCGCCAAGAACTCGAGCGGCATCAAGTCGATCAAGGATTTCGAGGGCCATACGCTCGGCGGCGCGCAGGGCACGCCGACCACGCGGCTGTTGCCGGTGTTCGTGCACAAGAACGGGCTCGATGGCGAGAAGATCAAGGTCTCCAACATGGCGCCGAACCTGCAGGAGCCGATGCTGATCAAGGGCGACATCGACGCCGCGCTGGTGTTCAACATCACGAGCTATTTCAACCTGGTGCTGAACCGCCAGGACCCCGACAAGGACTTCAAATGGTTCTCGTTCGGCGATTACGGGCTCGACCTCTATTCCAACGGCGTGATGGTCTCGCGCAAGCTGATCGCATCAAACCCGAAGGCGGTGGCCGGCCTCGTCCGCGCCATCAACAAGGGTGCGATCGCGGTCGCCAAGGATCAGAACGCGGCCATGAAGGCGGCGCTGAACTACGACAATCTGATCAATGTCGATGTCGAGAAGCGCCGGCTGCAATATTCCTTCGAGAAGCTGATCGTCTCGCCGGAGATGAAGGACATCGGCATCGGCGACGTCAGGGACGACCGCATGGCCCGCGCCATCGGCTTCATCGTCGAAGGCTACCAGCTCGCCCGCACGCCGGCTCCGACCGAAGTGTTTTCGCGAGAATTCCTGCCGCCGCGCGCGGAGCGGGAATTGGTGTATACGGCGAATTGAGTGAGGTTGAGCGCGGCCTGCAGCCTCGCCGCCGGTGCTCTCCCTCTCCCGCTTGCGGGGAGGGCCGGGGTGGGGTCCTCTCCACGAGTCATATTGCGGAGAGAGCCCCCACCCGGATCGCATCTCCGATGCGATCCGACCTCCCCCGCGAGCGGGAGAGGTGAAGTTACGCAAGCGGAGATGACAGGCGATGATGACCAACGTCACGGCAACCCGTCTGTTCTGCGGTGCTGACCGCGACATCCGCAACGACGCCGTGCTCCGTCACGCCGACGGCATCATCACCGACATCGCCGAAGCCGCGAGCCCGGAGACAGCCCCGCGCTCGCTCATCCTTCCCGCCTTCATTAACGCGCACGACCACGCGCGTCCGCGCGCGTCGAGCTTCGGCGCGGTCGGCATGCCGCTGGAGAGCTGGATCCTGCGCACGGTGGTCGGCACGCCGATCGATCCGTATCTCTCCGCGGCTTCGGCGTTTGCCCGCGCAGCGCGGGCCGGCTGCGCGGCGATGATGGTGCATTACACAAGGCCGAGCGGCACCATGCCGTTGCTCGATGAAGCCAGGGCGATCGCGCGCGCCGCCGCCGATGTCGGCATCCGCATCGCCTTTGCCATCGCGGTGCGCGACCAGAACCCGATCGTTTATGGCGACAGCGAACCGGTGCTGTCAGACCTTCCGGCCGACGACCGCAAGATGATCGAACAGCTGTTCGTGCGCGCCCCGATGTCGCCGAAGGCCTATATCGAGCTGACCGACGCCATCGCGGCAGCGATCGGCGGGCCGAAGATTGATGTGCAGCTTGGGCCGGCCGGGGTACAGTGGTGCTCGAAGCCGCTGCTGGAGGCGGTCGCGGAGAACTCTGCGCAGGCCGGCCGCCGCATTCACATGCATCTGCTCGAGACGATCTACCAGCGCGCCTGGGCCGACCGGCATTTTCCCGGCGGCATCGTCCGCTATCTCCGCGACATCGGCTTCCTCTCGGAGCGGCTGACGCTCGCGCATTGCATCCACGCCCGGCCCGACGAACTCGAGATGATCGCGGCGTCGGGCGCGCGCATCGTCACCAATTTCTCCTCCAACCTGCACCTGCGGTCCGGGCTGGCGCCAATCGCGGCGGCGCACGCTTGCGGCTGCGGGATTGCGGTCGGCGTCGATGGCCTCGCGCTCGATGAGGATGACGACGTGCTGCGCGAGATGCGGCTGGTGCAGATGACGCACGGCGGCCTCGGCTTCAAGCGTACATGGACTGCTCCGGAATTCTTCACGCTCGCGATCCGCAACGGCCGCCGCGCCACCGGCGCGCCGGGCACGGGCGAGCTCGCGGTCGGTGCGCCGGCTGATTTCGTCAGCATCGATCTCGACCGCCTCGAGCGTGATCAGATTCTCGATACCGATCCGCTCGACCTCTTGTTCGCACGCGGCAATGCGTCGCTGATCTCAGAGCTTGTGGTCGATGGTCGCACCGTCGCCAAGGCCGGCCGGTGCCTCGGTGTTGATCTTCCCGCCATTGAGCAGGAACTGCGCGGCATCACCCGCGCGAGCGTGGCCACATACGCGCATGTCTTGCGCGCATGGCCGCGATTGTCGAACTCAGTGCAACACTGGTTCGAGGCGCAGCTCACCTGCAATTAGCTGCACAATCTTCGCTTCGCGCTGAGCAGCAACTTCGGTCATATGCTCGCTAATTCCGCCAAGCGGAAGAAAATTCCACTTGCATCACACTCGTCGCGCGGCTTCAAGTTCACCCAACAAGAAACTGAATCAGCCGCTGTCACCGGCTGGTCATTTTGTCGCGAGGAAGCGTGATGGGCGCGTTGTCGCATCTGCGGATTGTCGAGATCGGAAGTGCTGCGGCGACGAGCTATTGCGCGCGGCTGTTTGCCGATTTCGGCGCCGATGTGCAGAAGGTCGAGCCGCCGCACGGCGATCCGCTTCGCCGCACCGCGCCGCTGACGCCCAAAGGGCAGAGCGCGTGGTTTGCGTTCCTCAACTTCAACAAGTCGAGTGTCGTGCTCGACAAGCGCGACGTCTCGCGCCTGCGCGAGCTGATCACCGGCTGCGACGTCCTGCTCGACGGGCGCGGCATCGCTGCGGCGGATTGTCCCGAAATCGATCTCGACGCGATCAAGCGGGATAATCCTGGCCTCATTCATCTCGACCTCGCCTGGTTCGGCGATCGCGGTCCCTACGCCAATTTCGCGGCGACGGACTCCACGATCCGCGCGCTGACCGGACTGGTGAAGCTGGTCGGTCCGGAGCAGGGGCCGCCGATGCATGCGCCGGATTTCCAGATCGGCATTCTGGGCGGGCTGTGGGGTTTCATCGCCGCCGCATCGTCGGTGCTCGGGCGCATGCAGGACGGGCGCGGCCGCGAAAATCATCTCAGCCTGTTCGAGGCCTCTATCGCCGTCACCGAATACATCATGTTCGAGGCGTTCCAGCGCGGCGACATCATGCGGCGGATCGGCGTCAACCGGTTCTGGCCGACCTTTCCGGTCGGCATCTACGAGACCAGGCAGGGCTGGCTCGGCGTCACCACGGTGACCCCGGCGCAATGGCGCGCGTTCTGCGAGATGCTCGAGCTCAACGAGTTGCGCGACGATCCGACGCTGGTCATGGGTGTCGACCGGCTGCGCCATGTCGCCGAGATCGAAGGCAGGATATTGCCGAAGCTGAAGCAGCGCACCGCGCAGGAGTGGTTCGCCGAAGGGCTCAAGCGCAGGATTCCGATCGTGCCGGTGCCGGAGGTGGCGGATCTCATCGCCGATGAGGAGAAGCGTGCGCGTGGCGCTATCGTCCCGATCACCATCGGTGACGAGACCGGCTTTTCCGCCGGCACGATGCAGCGGCTGACCGCAACGCCGCCGCTGCGCGGCGGCCGGGTGCCTGATCTCGGCGAGCAGCGGGCGAGGCGCGAGGCTGCGCCGCGCGTGCCGGCGCCCAGGCCCGCTGCAACCGATCGCTTGCCGCTCGCGGGCATCCGTGTCGTCGACTTTTCGATGGGCTGGGCCGGACCCATCTGCACCCGCACGCTCGCCGATCTCGGCGCCGATGTCATCAAGATCGAGGCGACGCAATATCCGGACTGGTGGCGCGGCGTCGACCGCCGTCCGGCCTATGTGCTGGAGCAGATGTACGAGAAGTCGGTGCGCTACTGCATCATGAACCGCAACAAGCGCGGCATCACGCTCGATCTGACCCGGCCGAGGGGGCTTGAATTGGCGAAGCGCCTGCTCGCCGATGCCGACCTCGTGGTCGACAATTATTCGGTCGAGGTGCTGCCCAAGCTCGGCCTCGGCTACGACGTGCTGAGCAAGATCAATCCCAAGCTGGTGATGATGTCGATGTCGGCGTTCGGCGCCGGCAGCGTGCATCGCGACTGCCGCGCCTATGGCTCGACCCTGGAGCAGGGCTCCGGTCTGCCCAGTGTTGTCGGCGATCCCGATGGTCCGCCCGTCATGAGCCATACCGCGTTCGGCGACGCCGTGGGCGGGCTCAATGGCGCGGCCGCGGTGCTGACCGCGCTGATCCACGCCAAACTGACGGGGCAGGGGCAGTTCATCGATCTCGCCCAGATCGAATGCATGATGCCGTTCGCCGCGCCCTGGATCGTCGCGCATTCGACCAGTGGCAAGCCGCCGACCAAATACGGCAACCGCCACCCCGATTTCGTGCCGCATGGCTGCTTTCGCTGTGATGGCGAAGACAACTGGATCGTCGTCGCGGTGTCCGGCGACGCGATGTGGCCAAAGCTCGCGCGGCTGCTCGGCCGCGAGGACTGGGCGGCGGACAAGACGCTCAAGACCGCCGCGGGCCGCCGCGCCATCGAGGGCGAGATCGAGGCTGCGATCATGGCCTGGACCGCGGCGCGCGATGCCGATGCAGCGATGGCCTCGCTGCAATCTGCCGGCGTTGCCTCCGGCGTGGCGCGGCTGCCGATCGATCTCCTGGAGGATCCGCAGCTCCACGCCCGCGGCTTCATCCAGCAGGTCGACCGCGCGTTCATCGGACGACATCCGCAGCCGTCGATGCCGTTTCGCGAGAGCGACGCGCCATTTGCCATTCGTTCAGTGCCGCCGACCCTCGGCGAGCATAACCGCGAGATTCTTGGCGGCATGCTCGGGCTCTCCGACGCCGAGCTCGATGAGCTCACCCGCGAGGGCATCATCGGCACCGAGATGCTGATGGAGGAGCAGCTGGTGAAAGAGAAGAAGCGGGCGGCGGGCTGATGGAGGCAGGTCAGCCGGCACAGCGCAGGGCGGAGGGCGCGCGCGAGGCCGCACGGCCGCTGCTGTCGGTGCGCGGGCTCGGCATCCGCTTCAAGACTGCGCAGGGCGTCTGGCAGGCGACGCGCCGCATCGACTTCGACATTGCGCCCGGCGAGCGCGTCGGCATCGTCGGCGAGAGCGGCTGCGGCAAGACCATCACCGGCCTGTCGATCCTGCGGCTGTTGCCGGGCAATTTTGCCGGCCTCGACGGCAAGATCCTGTTCGACGGCGTCGATCTCGCCTCCTGCAGCGCGCGGCAGATGCGCACGATCCGGGGCAAGCGCATCGCGATGATCTTCCAGGAGCCGATGAGCGCGCTCGATCCGGTCTTCACCGTCGGCCACCAGATCGCCGAGACGCTGCGCGTCCATACGGACGTTTCCCATGAGGAGGCGCGCGCCAAAACGCTGGAGATGCTCCGCCGCGTCGGCATCGCCTCGCCCGAGCGGCGGATCGACGACTATCCGCACCAGCTCTCCGGCGGCATGCGGCAGCGCGTGATGATCGCGGCGAGTTTGATCTGCGGGCCGCAGCTTCTGATCGCCGACGAGCCGACCACCGCGCTCGACGTCACCGTGCAGGCGCAGATCCTCGAGCTGCTGCGCGACATCAGCGAGACCTCGAAGACCGCGCTGATGCTGATCACCCACGATCTCGGCGTCGTCGCCGAGACCTGCACGCGGATGATCACGATGTATGCCGGTGAGGTGATCGAGGACGCCACCGTCGACGAAGCGCTGGTGCGGCCGCTGCATCCCTACACGTCGGGACTGTTACGCTCGCTGCCGCATTTGAGCCCGCGCCACGGCCGGCTGCCGTCGATCCCGGGCCGGGTGCCGTCGATCGCGGAGATGCCGAACGGCTGCCGCTTCCGGGCCCGCTGCGCGCATGCGGCCAAAGGTTGCGAGGCCGAGCAGAAGCTGCAGGACGCCGGCGGCGGCAGAAGAGTGCGCTGCTGGCGCTTTGCCGAGCTGAATCTGCCGGGCGCGCTGCATCCGCCCGGCGCGCCGGCTGCTGCAAAGGTCGCGACGCAATGACCACAGCCGATGCCGAGCCCCGCCGCGATGCCATCGTCTCGGTGCGCGACCTTCAGGTCCGCTTCCAGACCTCGGACCGCCGCGCCACCGTGAAGGCGGTCGATGGCGTCAATTTCGACGTCCGCCGCGGCGAGACCTTCGGCATCATCGGGGAGTCCGGATCGGGCAAGACCACGATCGGCCGCGCGCTGGTGTTCCTGCTCAATCCCAGCGCTGGCGCCATCCTGCATGACGGCATCGATCCAACGGCACTGCCACGGCGGGAGTTTCAAAACCATCGCCGCGACTACCAGATCATCTTCCAGGACCCGAACGCCGCGCTGAATCCGCGCATGACCATTCTGGCCTCGGTGCTGGAGCCGCTGGGGCTCGCCCGCGTCGGCAATAGCGCCGAGCGCGAGCGGCAGGCGCGGGAGGCGCTGGAGCGCGTCGGCCTGCCGCAAGAGTTCGGCGCGCGCTATCCGCATCAGCTGTCCGGTGGCCAGAAGCAGCGCGTCGTGATCGCCCGCGCGCTGACGCTCAAACCCAAGCTGATCGTCTGCGACGAGGTGGTGGCCGCGCTCGACATGTCGATCCGCGGAGACGTGCTCAATCTGTTTGCCGATCTGCAGCGCGACCTCGGGCTGACCTATGTCTTCATCACCCACGATCTCGCGGTGGTTTCGCATATCAGCGAGCGCGTTGCGGTGATGTATCTCGGCCAGTTCGTCGAGCTCGGGCCGACCGAGGAGGTCGCCGAGCGGCCGCTGCATCCCTACACGATCGCGCTGTTGTCGGCCGAGCCGCGGCCGCTGCCGTCCACGATGCGGCAGGAGAGCCGCATCGTCTTGCAGGGCGAGGTGCCGAGCCCGATCGATCCGCCCTCGGGCTGCCGGTTCCGCACCCGCTGCCCGCATGCGCAGCCGCTCTGCACCGACCGCGTGCCGGAGTGGCGCGAGCTGAAGCCCGATCACTGGGTGGCCTGCCATTTCGCCGACCGCCCCAATTTTTCGCCGAGTTAGCGCGCGATGAGATCAGTTCGAATAGTGACCCCGAAGGGACTGCACTCCCTCCCCCGCAAGCGGGAGAGGTGCAGCCAGTCTGCCGCTAAGCCGATTCAAATTGACGCCCTGGGATAATGGAGGACCTGCCATGACAATGACGACACGACGCGAGGCCATGGCGCTGATCTCGGGCGCATTGGCAAGCACCACGCTCGGCGGCCGCGCCTTCGCGGAAGGCGCGCCGAAGAAGGGCGGCACCCTGCGCATCTCGGCGCCGGCCAATCCGTCGAGCCTCGATCCCGCGACCGGCGGCGCCGGCTCCGACCACGCCTTCCTGTTCACGATGTACGACACGCTGACCGAATGGGAATTCGACACGCTGAAGCCGAGGCCCGGCCTTGCCGAAAGCTGGAAGTTCACCGATCCGACCACGCTGGTGCTCAACATTCGCGCCGGCGTCACCTTCCATGACGGCACGCCGCTCGATGCGGAAGCCGTCAAGTTCAATCTCGAGCGCAACCGCAGCGATGCGAAGTCGAACATCAAGGCCGATCTTCTCTCGGTCGCCGCGGTCGAGGTCACTGGCCCGCAGCAGGTGACGTTGAAGCTGAAGACACCGGATACCGCACTCCCCGGCATTCTCTCCGACCGCGCCGGCATGATGGTGTCGCCGACGGCGCTGAAGGCGGCCGAGGGCGGCGTGGTGACGCGCAAGCCGGTCGGCGCCGGCGCCTATTCGTTCGTCAGCTGGGCCGACGGCGAGAAGATCGTGGTCAAGCGCAACGAGAAATACTGGAAGCCGGAGCGGCCGCTTCCCGACGCCATCGAGATCTCGATCATTCCCGAGCTCACCACCGGCGCCCGCTCGGTCACCGCCGGGCAGAACGATCTGATCTACCAGCTGCCGCCGCGGCAGAAGGTGATCATCGAGCGCGCCTCGAGCGTCAAGGTGGTGCATGGCCCGACGCTCTACGTGCTTCAGATCTTCCTCAACTGGGCCAAGCCGCCGTTTGACAATCTCAAGGTCCGCCAGGCGCTCAACTTCGCGATCGATCGCGAGTCCTTCGTCAAGGCCGCGCTCGCAGGTCTTGCGGAGCCCGCCTACATGAATTTGCCGAAGGCGCATTGGGCCTATGATGCCGAGGTCGCAAAGCTCTATCCCTATGATCCCGACCGAGCGCGCAAGCTGCTCGCCGAGGCCGGCTTCAAGGAGGGCACCCCAATCGAGCTCGGCGGCTATCCGGACCAGGATTCGGTGCAGCGTCAGGAGATCCTGATCGAGCAATTGCGCAAGGCCGGCATCGGCGTGCGTTTCGTCAACGCCCCGATCGCGGAAGCTTCAGCGGCCTTCTTCGGCGCGGAGAAGAAGGGCGCCGGCCTGCTCTCGGCCTGGACCGGGCGGCCCGACCCGAGCCTGACTTACTCGCTGATGTTCACCAAGGACGCCTACTACAATGCCGGCCGCGCGCCGGTGCCGGCCGAGCTCGAGGCCGCGATCAAGGAATCGCGTGCGTCTGAGGATATCGAGGTCAGGCGCAAGGCGTTCTCCACCGTGCAGCGGCTGGTGATGGAGAATGCCTTCGTGGTGCCGCTCGCGTTCCAGTTCGAGCTGGTCGCGATGAACAAGAAGGTGCAGGGCTATCGGCCGAACCTGCTCGGCAAGCCGAAATACGACGACGTCTGGCTCGGGAGTTAGGCGATGGCGCGACGGTCACCAGTCAAGGTCGTCGGCAGCCGCCTCGTGCAGGCGCTGCCCGTGATCCTGCTCGCGACCTTCATGGTGTTCGCGCTGCTCAAGCTGGTGCCCGGCGACATCGCCGTGACGCTGGCGGGCGACAACGCGACCGACGCGCGGATTACCGAGATCAGGAAGATCTACGGCCTCGACCGCCCGTTCCTGGTGCAATATGGCGCCTGGCTCGGCAATGTCGCGCAGGGCGATCTCTCGCAATCGTTGTTGACCGGCGAGAAGGTCGCGGACTCGATCGGCCGCGCGTTTCCGAACACGCTCCTGATCGTCGTGATCGCGCTGGCGCTGGCGCTGGTCACGGGCATCCCGATGGGCGTGATGGCCGCGATCAAGCCGAACGGCTGGGCCGACAAGCTGATCAGCATGCTGGCGTCGTTCGGCGTCGCGGTGCCCGGCTTCTGGCTCGCGATGATCCTGGTGGCGGAATTCTCATTGAAGCTGAACTGGCTGCCGGCGACCGGCGCAAAATCCTTCAGCGCCTCGCCGGTCGATGCGATCAGGCATGCGCTGCTGCCTGGCATCGCGATCGCGGCCTACGGCATGGCCGAGGTCGCGCGCCAGCTGCGCGGCGCGCTGCTGGAGGTGCTGTCGTCGCAATATGTCCGCACCCTGCATGCCAAGGGGCTGTCGATGTCCCGCATCCTCTGGCAGCACGGCCTGAAGAATGTCGGCGTCAATCTGCTCACCATCATCAGCCTGTTGGTCAACCGCATGCTGGCGGCGACCGTGGTGATCGAGGCGGTGTTCGCCATTCCCGGGCTGGGCAGCTTGATCGTGCGCGGCGCGATCCAGCGCGATTTCCCGATCGTGCAGGGCGTCGTCTTCACCATGGTGGTGGTTGTGATCGCGGTGAATTTGATCACTGATTTGCTGTGCGCAGCGGTCGATCCGAGGATCGAGCAATGACCGAGGTGGCGCTTGCTCCCCTGAAGGCCCCGGCGAGGCCGACGCGGCTGCGCCGATTTGCGCGCTGGCTCGCCGGCGATCTCCGCGCCGCGCTGTCGATCCTGGTGCTCGTGGTGCTCGTTGTCGTCGCGATCGGTGCGCCCTGGATCGCGCCCTATGCGCCGACCGCGCAGGACGTCAACAACATGCTGGCGCCGCCGGGGCCGGTCCATCTGCTTGGCACTGACGATCTCGGCCGCGACATCTTCTCGCGCTTGATCTACGGCGCGCCGGCCACCGTCTATGCCAGCCTGCTTGCGGTCGGCGTCGCGGTTCTGATCGGGCTGCCGGTCGGCCTCATCGCCGGCTATTTCGGCGGCTGGATCGACGACATCATCAGCCGCATCATCGACACCTTCCTGTCGTTCCCCGCCATCGTGCTGGCGATCGCGGTCACCGGCGCGCTCGGCATCGGGCTGACCAACGGCATGATCGCGGTCGGCATCACGATGTTCCCGGCGCTGGCGCGCATCGTCCGCGCCCGCACGCTGATCGTACGGCAGGAGCTCTATGTCGATGCCTCCAGAGGCTTCGGCGCGCCGACCTGGCACGTGCTGTGGCGCCACGTGCTGCCGAACACGCTGCAACCGGTCATCGTGCAGGTGACGCTCTTGCTCGCCGCCGCGCTGCTGGCCGAAGCCAGCCTGTCGTTCCTCGGCCTTGGCATCCAGCCGCCGGACCCGAGCTGGGGCGCCATGCTGGCGCGCGCCTATCAATACATGGAAATCGCTCCGGAGCAGATGTATGCGCCGGGCCTTGCCATTCTCGTCGTCTCCCTGGCGTTCAATGCGCTCGGGGAGTCCTTGCGTGTCGTGCTCGATCCGACCATGAAGGATCGTTGACTGTGAGACGTCGGCCGGTCGCGCACGATTTCTTCACCTCTCCCCGCAGGCGGGGCGAGGTAGCAAACTCACGGAATTGATCATGTCGTTCAAGAAATTGCTGATTGCCAACCGCGGTGAGATCGCGATCCGCATTGCCCGTGCCGCTGCCGACAGCGGCATCGCGACCGTCGCGATCTATCCCGCCGACGATGCCGCCTCGCTGCATGTCCGATCCGCCGACGCCAGCCACGAGATTCCAGGCCGCGGCGCGCGGGCCTATCTCGACATCGAGACCGTGATCGCGGCGGCCAAGACCACGGGTTGCGATGCGCTGCATCCGGGCTACGGCTTCCTCAGCGAGAACACGCAGCTCGCGCGGCGCTGTGCCGAGGAGAGGATCACCTTCGTCGGCCCGTCGCCGGAGGCGCTCGATCTGTTCGGCGACAAGGCCAAGGCAAAGGCGCTGGCGAAGAAATGCGGCGTCCCGATCATTGCCGGCACTTCGGGCGCGACTGGTCTCGACGAGGCAAAGGCGTTCTTCGCCGCGCTCGGCGCCGGCGCCGCCGTGATGATCAAGGCGATCGCCGGCGGCGGTGGGCGCGGCATGCGCGTGGTCGAGGATGCCGCCAAGCTCGACGAGGCCTATGCGCGCTGCCAGTCGGAGGCCAAGGCGGCGTTCGGCAGCGATGCGGTCTATGTCGAACGGCTGATCCGCAAGGCCCGCCATATCGAGGTGCAGATCATCGGCGACCGTCACGGCGTCATCAGCCATCTCTGGGAGCGCGAATGCACCATCCAGCGCCGCAACCAGAAGCTGATCGAGGTGGCGCCGAGCCCGTCGCTGAGCGAGGGAATGCGCGCGCGCATCATCGAGGCGGCGAAGCAGCTCGCGGCCGCCGCGCGCTACGACAATCTCGGCACCTTCGAATTCCTGGTCGATGACGAAGCCGGGGAGAGCGAGGGTGCGTTTGCCTTCATCGAAGCCAATCCGCGGCTCCAGGTCGAGCACACCGTTACCGAGGAGGTGCTCGGCATCGACCTCGTGCGTTCGCAGCTCGCGGTCGCCGCCGGCGCCACGCTGGCCTCGCTTGGGCTGGCGCAATCAGCGGTGCCGCTGCCGCGCGGCTATGCGATGCAGCTCCGCGTCAACATGGAGGTGATGGACGAGAAGGGCATCACGAAGCCGACCGGTGGCACGCTCAGTGTGTTCGACCTGCCGTCCGGCCCCGGCGTTCGCGTCGATACGTTCGGCTATTCCGGCTACCGGACCTCCGCCGCGTTCGATTCGCTGCTGGCAAAGGTCATCGTGCATTCGCCGAGCCCGAAATGGACCGACGTGGTGCACAAAGCATCGCGCACCTTGCGCGAATTCCGCATCGGCGGCGTCGCCACCAACATCCCGTTCCTCGGCGCGATCCTGGCGCATCAGAGCTTTGGGCGGAACAAGATCAGCACCAACTTCATCGATACCCATGTGGCCGCGCTGGTCGGCGCGGCGCAGGATCTCGCCGCACCATTGATCGAAGTGAGCGAGGCGACTGCGACCAAGGCCGTTGCGACTGAGGCGCCGCCCGAGGGATCGCTCCCGGTGCCCGCGCCGCTGCAGGGCACCATCGTGGCGATCGAGGTCGCGGAGGGCGATCTGGTTCGGCCCGGCCAGCAGATCGCGGTGCTGGAATCGATGAAGATGGAGCATCTGGTCACGGCGCCGCATGGCGGCCGGGTGACCAGGATCGCGGGCGGCATCGGCGTCACCCTGATGCATGGCGAGCCGATCCTGTTCTTTGAGCCTGCCGAGGTCGACGGCCATGCCGCGGCGGAAGAGGCCGCGATCGATCTCGATCACATCCGCCCGGATCTCGCCGAGCTGATCGCGCGCAAGGCGATCACGCTGGACGAGAACCGCCCGGCCTCGGTCGAGCGGCGCCGCAAGACCAACCAGCGCACCGCGCGCGAGAACATCGCGCAGCTGGTCGATGAGGGCTCGTTCGTCGAATACGGCTCGCTGGCGATCGCGGCACAGCGCCGCCGCCGCAAGGTCGAGGACCTCATCAAGAATACGCCGGCCGACGGCCTGATATCAGGCGTCGCCACCGTCAACGCCAGGGATTTCGGCGCCGACGGCGCGCGCTGCATGGTGATCTCCTACGACTACACCGTGCTCGCCGGCACCCAGGGCCATATGAACCACAAGAAGATCGACCGCATGCTCGGCCTCGCCGAGCAGTGGCGCATGCCGCTGGTGTTTTATGCCGAGGGCGGCGGCGGCCGTCCCGGCGATACCGACCGGCTCGGCATGACCGGTCTCGACGGCCCGTCCTTCGTGCAGTTTGCAAAACTCTCCGGGCTGGTGCCCGTGGTCGGCGTGGTCTCCGGCTATTGCTTCGCCGGGAATGCCGCGATGCTCGGCGTCTGTGACGTCATCATCGCCACCAAAAATGCGTCGATCGGCATGGGCGGTCCGGCGATGATCGAGGGCGGCGGGCTCGGCGTCTACCATCCGGCCGAGGTCGGCCCTGTCTCGTTCCAGTCGCCGAACGGCGTGATCGACATCCTGGTCGAGGACGAGGAAGAGGCGACGGCGGTGGCGCAGAAATACCTGTCCTATTTCCAGGGCGCGATCGCCGACTGGAAGGCGCCGGACCAGCGGCTGCTGCGCCGCGCGATCCCGGAAAATCGCCTGCGGGTGTATGACATCCGCAACGTGATCGACCTGCTCGCCGACGAAGGCTCGGTGCTGGAGATCCGCAGGGATTTCGGCGTCGGCATGATCACCGCTTTCATCCGCATCGAAGGCAAGCCGTTCGGCCTGATCGCCAACAACCCGAGGCATCTCGGCGGCGCGATCGACGCCGCGGCCGGCGACAAGGCCGCGCGCTTCATGCAGCTGTGCGACGCCTTCGACATCCCGATCGTCTCGCTCTGCGACACGCCGGGCTTCATGGTCGGCCCCGAGGCCGAGAAGACCGCGATCGTGCGCCACGTCGCGCGGATGTTCGTCACCGGCGCGAGCATCACGGTGCCGCTGTTCGGCATCGTGCTGCGCAAGGGCTATGGCCTCGGCGCGCAGTCGATGATCGGCGGCGGCTTCCACGCCTCGTTCTTCACGGTGGCGTGGCCGACCGGCGAGTTCGGCGGCATGGGCCTCGAAGGCTATGTCCGCCTCGGCTTCCGCAAGGAGATGGAGGCGATCGAGGATCCGGTCGAGCGCGAGAAGTATTTCCAGACCAAGGTCGCCGAGCTCTACGCCAACGGCAAGGCGGTCTCGATCGCCTCGGTGCTTGAGATCGACGAGGTGATCGATCCCGCCGACACAAGGCACTGGATCATGGCCGGCCTCCGCTCGGTGCCGAAGCCCGAGCCGCGGACCCATCGCAAGCGGCCGTGCATCGATGCGTGGTAACGTGAGGGCGCGGCTGCGTCCTCACCCCAACTGTCATCGCCCGGCTTGACCGGGCGATCCAGTACGCAGCGGCCCGTCGGCTCGATAACCATTGTCTCTGGAATACTGGATCACCCGCCTTCGCGGGTGATGACGGGACCAGAGGCGCAACACACTCTGTGTCGTCCCGGCTTTCGCCGGGACGACGGCGGTGGGTGTGGCTCGCGCTTCGCCTCAATACGCACGTTAGCCCAACCTCAACTCCGCATACCCCTTCGCCGCCACCTCGTCGCATCGCGCGCGATATGCCGGCGCGCTGCCGCTGTAGCGGGCGACGATGCGGGTCTGCTTGCCCTCGACGTTGCGGTTGATGCCGGTCATCCAGGAATCGACCTCGTTGGAAAGCAGGCCTGTGCCGAGCGCCTTGACATGCTCGGTCCAGTCGGCGGTGCCTTCAGGCGTGGCGTCGAGGAAGGTCAGGCCTCTCTCCTGAGCGAAGCGGATCAGCCCGGTGACCCAGTCGACGCTGTATTCGATGCTGCGCGGGATGTTGCCGAGCGCGGTGTGCGGGCCCATCAGCATCATCATGTTGGGGAAGCCGTCGACCATCAGCCCGAGGTAGGTTTCCGGGCCGTGCGTCCACTTCTCCTTCAGCCGCGCACCGTGCGCGCCGCGGAAATCGATCCTGTCGAAGCTGCCGGTGATGGCATCGAAGCCGGTGGCGTAGATGATGATGTCGAAGGCGTAGTCCTTGTCGGTGGTCTGGATGCCGTCGGGCGTGATCTGCTCGATCGGCGTCTCCTTGAGATCGACCAGCTCAACATTGTCGCGGTTGTAGACCTCATAATAAAAGGTCTCGAGCGGCAACCGCCGCGTGCCGAAGCCGTGGTTCTTCGGGATCAGCATCTCGGCGACCGCCTGGTTCTTCACGCGCTCGCGGATCTTGCGCGCGACGAAATCGCTGATCGTTGCATTCGCCGCGCGGTCGATCAGGATATCCTTGAAGTTGCCCTGCCAGATGCCGAACCCGCGTTCGCCATAGAGCTTCTCGTAGAACGCCTCGCGCTCCGCCTCGCTCACCTCGAACGCGCCGCGCGGATCGGGCGTATGCACGAAGCAGGCGAAGGTCTCCTTGCAGCGCGCGAAGATCTCGGGATAGCCGGCCTTGATCCCGGCTTGCGTCTCGGCGTCGATCTTGCCGTTGTGCAGCGGCGCCGCCCAGTTGGCGGTGCGCTGGAACACGGTGAGGTGCCCGACCTCGCCGGCAATGGTCTGGATGGTCTGGATGCCGGTCGCGCCGGTGCCGATTACCGCGACGCGCTTGCCGGTGAAATCCACGTTCTGCTTTGGCCAGCGCGCGGTGTGGAACGATTGGCCCCTGAAATCGTCGCGGCCCTCGATGCGCGGCAGGGTCGGCGTCGACAACGGACCGATCGCGGTGATCAGGAAGCGGCAGGCGTGCTGCGCGCCGCTCTCCAGCGTGATCCGCCAGCTTCGCGTGTCGTCCTGGTAGATCGCTGATGCGACCCGGCTCTCGAACTGGATGTCGCGGCGCAGGTCGAACTTGTCGGCGACATAGTTGCAGTAGCGCAAGGTCTCGGGCTGGCCGGCGAAATGCTCCGACCATTCCCATTCATCGAGCAGCTCCTTCGAGAACGAATAGCCGTAGGAGTAGCTCTCGGAATCGAAACGCGCGCCGGGATAGCGGTTCCAGTACCAGGTGCCGCCGACGCCGGTGCCGGCCTCGAACACGCGCGCGCTAAGGCCAAGCTCGCGCAGCCGGTAGAGCTGGTACATGCCGGACAAGCCTGCGCCGATGATGATGACGTCGTAATCCAGCGCAGCCGTCTGGGCGCTGTTGTCCTGGCGCAATTCGGCCACCTGTCGTTGCTCCCTGATGGATCGATTGCCGGCAAGGCTAACCGGTCTTCCTGTCGCCGACAAACATCGAACAGCGGGGCAGCTATCGGGATTTGCCGGGTGCGTCGGGTTGCGCGCATTCCGCGCGGCGGACTGTCTGCCCCGCGGCTTTACTCGGCCGCGGGATTTCCTCTATCGTCGGCCCGACACAACGATCGCCCACCAAGCGGCGACGGAACCAGCGGGAGTGAAGCGATGGGAGAGGCGCTGCGCAGGCCGACGTCTACGGACGTCAGCAATCCCCGGCTTTATCAGGACGACACCTGGCGGCCGCTGTTCGCGCAGCTCCGCCGCGACGATCCCGTGCACTATTGCGAGGCGTCAGCCTACGGCCCCTACTGGTCGGTGACGCGCTACGACGACATCTTCGCGGTCGAGCTGGATCACCAGAACTATTCGTCGGCCTCCGAGCTTGGCGGTATCCAGGTCGCGGACCAGCCGAAGGGGCAGGAGCGGCCGAGCTTCATCCGCATGGACCCGCCCGGCCACACCGCGCAGCGCCGCACGGTGGCGCCGATCGTGGCCCCGTCAAACCTCGCCAATTTCGACGCCCTGATCCGCAAGCGCACCGCCGCGGTGCTCGACGCGCTGCCGCGCAACGAGACCTTCGACTGGGCCGAGCGGGTCTCGGTCGACCTCACCAACATGATGCTGGCGACGCTGTTCGATTTCCCCTCTGAGGACCGCGCCAAGCTGACCTGGTGGTCGGATGTCGCGATCGCCAACGTCGAATCCCCCGACGCGGTGGTGCATTCGGAGGCTGAACGCACCGCCGAACTGGTCAAGATGGGAGAATATTTCCGCAAGCTATGGGACGCGCGGATCGATGCGCCGCCGACTTTCGATTTGATCTCGATGCTGGCGCATTCGGACGCGACGCGGAATCTGGAGCCGCGCGAGTTCATCGGCACGATCGGGCTGTTGATCGTCGGCGGCAACGATACCACGCGCAACTCGATGTCGGCCGGGCTGATGGCGCTGTGCGAGAACCCGGAGCAGTTCGAGCTGGTCCGCGCGAGGCCGGAGCTGATCCCGAACCTGGTCTCCGAGACCATCCGCTACCACACGCCGGTGCTGCACATGCGCCGCACCGCACGCAACGATGTCGAGCTTGCCGGCCGGAGGATCAGCAAGGGCGACAAGGTCGTGATGTGGTACATCTCCGGCAACCGCGACGAGGACAAGATCGAGCGCGCCGACGAATTCATCATCGACCGCGCCAAGCCGCGTCAGCATCTCGCCTTCGGCGCCGGCGTCCACCGCTGCGTCGGCGACCGCCTGGCCGAGCAGCAGCTGCGCATCCTCTGGGAGGAGGTTCTGGCGCGTGATCTGCGTTTTGAGATGATGGGCCCGCCGCAAAGGCTCTATTCCAATTTCATCCGCGGTATACGAAGCTTGCCGGTGAGAATCGTCAATTGAGCTGCATTATCCCGTCATTGTTATCGCGCCTCGCAATGACGAAAGAAGAGACTTCAAGGAACAAGAATGAAGAACGATCCCGTTGACGTCCTGATCATCGGCGCCGGCGCGTCCGGCGCCGCGGTGGCTTGGAGCCTCGCCGATACCAAGATGCACATCCTCTGTCTCGATCAGGGCGGCTGGATGAATCCGGCCGAATATCCGAGCACAGGGCGCGACTGGGAGGCGAAGTTCTACGGCGAGTGGTCGTCCAGCCCGAATGTCCGCCGCCGGCCCGAGGACTACCCGATCAACGACGACAATTCGCCGATCAAGGTCGTCAACTTCAACGCCGTCGGCGGCTCGACGGTGATGTACACCGCGCACTGGCCGCGGCTGCATCCGTCCGACTTCAAGGTGAAGACGCTCGACGGCGTCGCCGACGACTGGCCGATCGATTACGACGCGCTCACTCCGTTTTTCGAGGAGAACGATCGGATGATGGGCGTCTCGGGCCTGTCGGGCGATCCGCTGTCGCCGCTGAGCCACCCGCCGATGCCGCAGCAGCCGCTCGGGCTATCCGGCCCGCTGATTGGCAAGGCCATGAACAAGCTCGGCTGGCACTGGTGGCCGTCGGACACGACGGTGGCGACGATGGATTACGAGGGCAGGGCGCGCTGCATCAATCTCGGCCACTGCACGCCGGCCTGCGCGCAGGGTGCCAAGGCCTCGACCGACATCACCTACTGGCCGCACGCGGTCCGCGCCGGGGTCGAGCTGAAGACCCATTGCCGGGTGCGCGAGATCCTGACCAACGAGCACGGCATGGCCTCCGGCGTCATCTATTACGACCAGGACGGTGTCGAGCAGTTTCAGGCGGCCGAAGTCGTCATCATCGCCTGCAACGGCGTCGGCACGCCGCGGCTGCTGCTCAATTCGGCGTCAGGCAAATTCCCGAATGGCCTTGCTAACTCATCCGGCCTGGTCGGCAAGAACCTGATGTTCCACCCCTACGCGCAGATTTACGGCTTCGTGAAGGAGCCGACCGACAGCAACCGCGCGCCGCCGACCTGCCTGTGGAGCAAGGAGTTCTACGACACCGATCTGTCGCGCGGCTTCGTCCGCGGCTACGGCATCCAGTTCGGCCGCGGCGCCGGGCCGGTGTTTGAGGCGGTCGCGAGCGAGCAGAAGGGCATCCTGCCCTGGGGCAAGGATCATCACCGCGTCTTCCGCAAGCTCAACGGCCATCGTCTGGCGGTATCGGCGATCTGCGAGGATTTGCCGGAGGAGCACAACCGCGTCACGCTCGATCCCGTGCTGAAGGACAGCCATGGCATCCCCGCGCCGAAGATCGACTACACGATCAGCGCGAACAGCCGGAAAATGATGGATCACGGGTTGGCGCGCGGCCGGGAGATCCTCGAGACCGCCGGCGCCACCGACATCTGCATCAACGATCCGATCCCGTGGGGCGGCTGGCATCTGCTCGGCACCGCGCGGATGGGCACCGATCCAGCGCGCTCCGTGGTCAACGAATGGGGCCGCTCGCACGACGTGAAGAACCTCTTCATCGTCGACGGCAGCATCTTCGTCACCTCGGGCGGGGTGAACCCGACCTCCACCATCCAGGCCCTTGCGCTCTACATCGCCGACCAGATGAAGCAGCGCCTCGCCAATCTGTTCGACTGAGACCGCCAGAGACCGACATGTCCGATAGCAATGAACTGACTGCAGCCCAGCGCGCCGATCTGCGCACCGTCGCCGCGATGATCGTTCCCGAAAGCGACGAGTACAAGGTGCCGGGGGCGGATGATGCCGCGATCCAGGCCGACCTGCTGGCGACGCTCGGCCGCGACACCGCGCTGGTCGCGCGGGCGCTGGATCATCTGGCTGATCTCGCGGGCAAGCCGCTCGCCGAGCTCGACGATGCCGGGCGCGATGCGGTGGCGCAGGAGTTTCGTAGCCGCGGCGGCGCGGCCGCGGCAACGCTCGTTCGCGTGGTGCTGCAATGCTACTATCGCGACGACCGCGTGCTGCGCTCGCTCGGGCTTGAGCTGCGCGCGCCGTTCCCGAAAGGCCATGTGCTGCCGGAGGGCGACTGGTCGCTGCTCGATCCGGTCAGGGAGCGTGGCGGGACGCTGCGGCGGGCGCCCTAGCCGACCGGGCAGGTAACCACTTGCGGCGCGGGGAACCGGTCACCATCTGAGGAGACCAAAGGACTCTCGCCATGCTGGATATTACCTCAGATACCGCCGGTGACACGCCGTCACCGCGAACGGCCGATGCTGCCCGGGATAATGACCGGGCTTTGCGGGATGCCTATTCCAATGCCGTGATCGACGTCACCGACCGCGTCGGCCCCGCCGTGGTCCGGGTCGAAACCGGGCCGAAAGTGCGCAACGCGCGCGAGCGCGGCGGGCTCGGCTCGGGCATCGTGATCTCGCCCGACGGGTTCGTGCTGACCAACAGCCATGTGGTCGGATCGTCGAAGGAGATCCGCCTGCGCGACACCGAAGGCTTCGTCACCGATGCCCATGTGCTCGGCGTCGATCCCGACACCGACCTCGCCTTGCTGCGGGCCGACGGCGCGCGCGATCTGCCTTATGCCTTGCTCGGCAACTCCAAGACGCTGCGGCGCGGCCAGCTCGTGGTCGCGATCGGCAATCCGCTCGGCTTCGAATCGACGGTCACCGCCGGCGTGGTCTCGGCGCTCGGCCGCTCGATCCGCTCGGTGAGCGGGCGGACCATCGAGGACGTGATCCAGACCGATGCCGCGCTCAATCCCGGCAATTCCGGCGGGCCGCTGGTGTCGTCGAAGGGCGAGGTGATCGGCATCAACACCGCGATCATCAACGGCGCGCAGGGCATCTGCTTTGCGGTCGCCAGCAATACCGCGCAGTTCGTGCTGTCGGAGATCATCCGCCACGGCTATGTCCGCCGCGCCTATATCGGCGTCGCCGGCCAGACCGCGCCGGTGCCGCGGCGGCATGCGGTGCTGGCCGGGGTCGAGAACAAGATGGGTGCGCTCTTGATGCAGATCGAGCCGGACAGCCCGGCCGCCCGCGCCAGCCTGTTGCCGGGCGACGTCGTGATCAGGCTCGACGGCATCGAGATCAACGGCGTCGACGACCTGATCCGCGCACTCGATCACAGCCGGATCGACCGCACCCTGTCGATGGACGTGCTCCGCCTCGGCCGCCTGCGCGCGATCGACATTCACCCGATCGAGCGGAGGCCGGCGAAGCAGTGAGCGCTACGAGGGAGATCCCAAACCCTCATGGTGAGGAGCCGCGCAGCGGCGTCTCGAACCACGAGGCCCCGACTGTGGCCTCATCCTTCGAGACGCGCGTTCCGCGCTCCTCAGGATGAGGGGAGAGTGTTGAGCGCGCGGCAGCGTTACAGCCGCGCCGCCAGCAGCTCGTCGGCCTGCTCGACCTTCATGATGTGACCGGCGCCTGGCAGCACCACCATGCGGGCGTTCGACGTCGCGGCATCGTCCGCTGCCGCCTTCGCAGTCCGACATGTGCCGCCAGCAGCCGATGAGGCCGCACCTAGGTGTAATCACCGAATCCGCTCGCTGGTTGCTTGACGTGTGAACGCGAATTAAGTTGCCATCCACAATTTTTGATTGAGAGCAGTTGCAGCGTCACTGAATTTGGATCGTCAATATGTCCACCAAGCTCGAAACGAACGACTGCCTGGAAATCTCCGAATCCCGCGTCCGGCTCGTAATTTTCGCTGCCTTAGGTATGGTTATGACTGCCGGTGTGCTGTTCATGACCGGAGCGTGCGTTGGCGTTCTTCTCGGCTTCCTTGGTCCTCCATCAAAGGATCACACGCTTGTTGCACCTATTCTGGTCTTCCTGATTGGGACTGTCGGCATCATCCTGTTCGGATCAGCTACCTTTCAGGCCATTGTCAGGTGGTTAGGCCCCGGCGGCCAACCAGTCCTCTTCATGACGCGGGACGGCTTCAAAGATGTTCGGATCAGCGCCGATTGGATTCCATGGTCTGCGGTTTTGTCCTTAAAAGATTATCGTGGTAAGGGCATCGTCATAGATGTTGATCCTGACTTCCTTCGGAAAAATCTGCGGCTAGGTTCTGTAACCCGGTTCACGCGAATGGCGAACGGGCTTTTTGGCAATCGTGGCCTATGGGTCGCCGCATTCTCCCTAGGCATATCATCGCGCGAACTTCTCGATGCTATGGCAAGCCATATCGCCCGGCGCACAGGACGTAGCTGAAACGCTACCCAGAAGATGCTGACTACCCACTTGCGTTAATGGCCCCTCCGGACCTACGGCAATGTCCGTTTTCGCGTTCCTGTCAGGGCCATAGCAGACGTCCAACGCGCGTGATCCGTACGCTGTTGCGTAGGCGCCGGGGCATTCGCAAAACTTCGGAATAATAGAAGATATCGCTGAGTTGCCCGACGTGCAAGCTGCTTGTCCGGGTGGCGGCGGCCGCCCTGCTCTTCATGGGGTTGTTTTCGATATTTTGGTGGCGCTCACGCTCGAATGACGTTTTCCAACGTCACCAGCAGTCGCGGCGGTAAAGGGCATTCGAATGCGGAAGCATCAAAGCCGGGTGAGGGGTCTGTCTCCGCGATCTCATCCGTGGAGAGAACCCCTCATCCGGCGCTGCGCGCCACCTTCTCCCACAAGGGGAGAAGGGTGGCCGTGTCGTCTCTAACCTGAGATGAATGCCTTTATTGAAAAGACCCGGCCTCGCTAGGGTGTGGCCTTCGTTCGCGGGCTTTTTCCCATTTTCGATGTCGCCTATTGACCCTCGGCGCCGCTTCCTAAGCGGCGTCCGCTTGTGGGTGAGCGCGGACTGCCAGGCGATGCATGACTCGCCGTAACGCCATCCTCGACGGATCGGGTCCAGCCCAACCGGGGGGCCCTCGAGCGGCGTGCGCTTGACATACGGCCGCTATCCCCGTTCGGCGCATTCCCTTATGGTCGGCCACATGGATATAGCCGGCTTCGACCTCAACTTGATGAAGGCCTTTGATGCGCTGTACGCGGAGCGCCACGTGACGCGCGCCGGATCGCGGATCGGCCTCAGCCAGTCGGCGATGAGCGGAGCGCTCACGCGCTTGCGAGAGCTTCTTGGGGACGAGCTCTTCGTGCGAACGCCTTCAGGCATGCAGCCAACGCCCCGCGCCCATGACCTTGCTGGTCCCGTCTCGGATGCGCTCCGGCTTCTGCGGAGCGCGCTGCAACCTGATAGCTTCGACCCCGCGACGGCCGACAATACCGTCACGCTCGCGATGAGTGACTATGCGGCGTTCGTCTTGTTGCCGCCGCTCATGGCCCGCCTCAGCATCGATGCCCCGCACGTCAACGTGCGGGTCTGCGGGATGTTCGGACGAGAAGAAGCCATCACGCTGCTCGACAGCGGCGAGGCGAACCTCGCGATCGGTTTCCCCGTCGAGACGTCGGCGCGCATTATCAGCAGCCCGCTCTTTCTTGAGAGTTTCGCCTGCGTCGTGCGGGAGGGACACCCGGCGTTCGCGGACGGTCCGAGCCTCAAGGCTTTCGCAGCGGCGCCGCATCTTCTGGTCTCTCCGGAAGGCGACCGCTCCGGGATCGTCGATCTGAGGCTTGCCGATCTCGGCCTCGAACGGCGCGTCGTGCTGAGCCTGCCACAATTCCTGGCCGCCCCTTTCGTGATCGCCGGGACCGACCTCGTCGCGACGCTGGCCTCCCGGGTCGCACGAAGGTTCGCTGGTACCGGAGCAGGCATAGCGATTTATGATCCGCCGCTCGAACTGCCCACTTGGCCACTCCACCTGATGTGGCACCGGCGGGCGGATACGCATGGGGCTATTGCCTGGCTGCGCGGCATTATCACCAAAATCGCCGCCTCGGCTTGACTCCATCGGCGCGATCGATAGCGCCACATCAGAACTCGCGATTTCCATCCGCATTGCCGTTCCGCTTTGTTGGATTCACCGAAATTGAAGGATGATCGACATGCGAGTTTTGGTAACAGGCGCGACTGGCTTGATCGGCGGTGCAGTAGCGCACCGATTGAAAGAGGGAGGCCATGAAGTCGTGGGACTCGCCCGGTCGGAAGCGAGCGCGACCAAGCTGCTCGACCGAGGTTTCGTGGCGAAGATAGGTGAGCTTGCCGACCCGGTGAGCTTGGCCTCGGCGGTGCGGGGCGTGGACGCCGTCGTCCATGCCGCTTCGCCCAACGATCAGAACGCTGCGTCGCTCGATGAGATTGCGACGCGCGCGATCCTCGAAGCCCAGCGCGGAACGGGTAAGCGCTTCATCTATACCAGTGGCAGCTTGGTCTACGGCTCCGCGGGTGACACGTCAGTCACCGAGCGCACTCCACTGAACCCGGTCGAGATGGTCCGCTGGCGCCAGGCCCTGGAACGCGAGATCCTCGCGGCCGAAGTCGGGGGCGTCCATCCGGTCGTTATCCGGCCTGCCTGGGTATATGGCAACTGGGGCGGCGCCGCGATGATGATGGTCGCAGCGGCCAAGGAACATGGTGCGGCGCTTCATGTCGGTGACGGTCAAAATCGCTGGTCGACCGTGCATGCCGACGATCTGGCCGATCTCTATGCGCTCGCGCTCGAGCGGGCACCGGCGGGATCCGTCTTCAATGGCGCGCACGGTTCGGCGCCGCGGCTCATCGAGATCGCCCGTGCAGCGAGCGAGTTGGGCGGTGCCGGGGGCCGAGTAGCGGCATGGCCGCTCGAAGAGGCGCGCAAGGTCCTCTGGGGTTTCGCCGATGCGATCGCCTCCGATCAGATCATCTCGGGCGAGAAGGCGAAGCGCGAACTCGGCTGGAATCCTTCGCGGGGATCGATCATCGACGAGTTACGCGCTTATGCGTTGGCGGTCGCTTAAGTCATGCACCTAATATTCATTAGGCTGCTTGCCGTTGCCTTCGCCAGTGCAGGTCTGTTCAATGCGATCGCGACGGCGACGACGCGGAGCAACTTTGTTCGATGGGGGTATCCCGCGTGGTGGTGCCGGGTCACCGGCGGATTGGAGATATCGGCCGCGATCCTGGTCGCCATATCGGCAACCCGTGCAGCAGGCTTGATCCTCTGCGCCGTCATTCTCGCGGCGGCAGCTTTGACCATTCTGCGACATCGGGAGTTTTCCCACCTCGTACCGATCGGTTGCTTCGCTGCCTTGCTCCTGATGGCGAGTCGGATTTCCTGAAAGATCGGCGGCTCCGGGCACTTGAGGAGGCTGCCGATCGGCTTGAAATGCCCAAGGGGCACTGGGAGCGTTGCGCAATTTCTGAATAATAGAAGGTATCGCTGAGTTGCCCGACGTGTCAAGTCGCTTGTCCGAGGGCCGGCGGCTGCCCTGCTACTTTGCATGGGGTTGTTTTCGATATTTTGGCGGCGGTCATCCGGCGCGGACTTGTGTCCGCGCGACCTTCTCCGACAAGGAAAGGGAGAGGAGCCCGCGGCTCCGCTACCGCAGCGCCGCCAGCAGCTCGTCGGGCTGCTCGACCATCATCATGTGGCCGGCACCGGGCAGCACGACGGTGCGGGCGTTCGGCGTTGCGGCGGCGAGCGCCTTGCCGGCCTTGGCGGGGGTCATCATGTCGCGCTCGCCGAGCACGAAGGTCGCGGGCACCTTGACAGCGGCAGCAGCCGTGAGCGCGTTCTGGTAGGCGTTGCAGGCGTTGAGGTCGTTGTACAGCACGCCCGGCTTCGCCTCCTGCAGCACCCGCTGCGCGCCCTGGTGCATCCACAGGCCCGGCGCGAGGCTGCCGCCGAGCTCGGCCTTGAAGCCGAGGCCCCAGATCGAGACCATGTCGATCGCCGCGACATCATTGGCTTCGGCGGCCTTCAAGAGATCGGGGCCGACCGTCATGGTCGCCGCGGTGCCGATCAGCGCGAGGCCGGAGACCTTGTCGGGATGCCGCGCCGAGGTCTCGATCGCGATCAGCGAGCCCATCGAATGGCCGACCAATCGGGCCTTCGATGCGCCGGCCGCCGTGATCAGCGCCGCGATCCAGTCGGCCATCTCGGCGATGGTCGGGAGCGGCTTGCCGGCGGAGCGGCCATGACCCGGCAGGTCCGGCGCCAGCACGGAAAAACCGTGATGGGCGAACCAGCGGCTGTGCAGCGCCCAGGTCGAGGAATCGAAGCCGGCGCCGTGGATCATCACCACCGCCGGCAGCGATGGATCGAACGGCCTGCCGCCGGTCGCGATGAAGGTGTCTGATCCGTTCACGGAAAGCTGCATGGCCCTAAGTCCTTTGCGAGGCGCGCAGCGCCTGGCCGAGATCGTCGATGATATCCTGCGCGGTTTCGATGCCGACCGAGAGCCGCACCAGCTCTTCGCCGATGCCGGCCGCTTTGAGTTGTTCGGCATCCATCTGCTGGTGCGTGGTGCTGGCGGGATGGATCACCAGCGTCTTGGCATCGCCGACATTGGCGAGATGGCTGATCAGCTTCAACGACTCGATGAACTTCTTGCCGGCGGCGCGGCCGCCCTTGATGCCGAAGCTGACGATCGAGCCGGCGCCGCGCGGCAACAGCTTCTTGGCCAGCGCGTAATCCGGATGCGTCTCCAGCGAGGGATGCAGCACCCAGTCGACCGCCTTGTTCGCGGCGAGGGCGTCCAGCACCGCGTGGGTGTTGCTGACGTGGCGGTCCATGCGGACGCCGAGCGTCTCGATGCCCTGCAGCAGCTGGAACGCGTTGGTCGGCGACAGGCAGGCGCCGAAATCGCGCAGCCCCTCGGTGCGGGCGCGCATGATGAAGGCGGCCTTGCCGAACTGCTCGTCGAAGACGATGCCGTGATAGCCGGCATAGGGCTCGGTGAGCTGCGGGAACTTGCCGGAGGCGCGCCAGTCGAACCGCCCGCCGTCGACGATCACGCCGCCGATCGCGATGCCGTGGCCGCCCATCCACTTGGTCGCCGAGTTCATCGTGATGTCGGCGCCGAGCTCGATCGGCTGGCTGAGATAGGGCGTCGCGAAGGTGTTGTCGATCAACAGCGGAATCTTCGCGTCATGCGCGATACTAGCCACCGCGGGGATATCGAGCACCTCGAGGCCGGGATTGCCGATGGTCTCGCCGATCACGAGGCGTGTGTTCGGCTTGATCGCGGCACGGAATTCGTCGAGCGCACGCGGCTTCACGAAGGTCGTGGTGATGCCGAACCGCGGCAGCGTGTGCGCCAGCAAATTGATGGTGCCGCCATAGAGCGAGGCGGAGGCGACGATGTGGTCGCCGGCATTGAGCAGCGTCGCGATCGCGAGATGCATCGCGGCCATGCCGCTGGCGGTGCAGATCGCGCCGACGCCGCATTCAAGCGCGGCGATGCGTTCTTCCAGAACCGCAGTCGTGGGGTTCGAGATGCGGGTGTAGATGTGGCCGGCGCGCTCGAGGTTGAACAGCGACGCGGCGTGGTCGGCGTCCTGGAACACGTAGGACGTGGTCTGATAGATCGGAACCGCGCGCGCGCCGGTCGCGGGATCGGGGCGCTGGCCGGCGTGCAGGCTCAGGGTTTCGAAGGCAGGCGGCTTGGGTGCGGGCATGCGAAACTCGTCAGGTCAGTCGATGGGAGTGATCGGTGCGTTGATTTATACGTGAACGGCGGTGCGAACGCGGCCGACATTGCCGAACACGCGCAAATAGCGCTCGACCTCGGACGGGATGCCGGTCGCCTTCTCCGGATTGTCGGAGAGCTTGACGGCCGGCCGGCCGTCGACCGACGTCACCTTGCAGACGATCGAGATCGGGTCGAGCTCGGCGGTGCCATCCGGCGCGCAGCCGACGAAATCGTTGGTGAGGTTGGTGCCCCAGCCGAAGCTGACGCGCACGCGTCCCTTGAAATGGTGGAATGTCTCCTCGATCGAGCCGACATCCATCGCGTCGGAGAACACCAGCAGCTTCTCCTTGGGGTCGCGGCCCTTCTGCTTCCACCACTTGATGATCTCTTCGCCGGCCGTGATCGGCGGCGCGCTGTCGGGCCGAAAGCCAGTCCAGTCGGCGACCCAGTCCGGCGCGTCGCGTAGGAACGGCTTGGTGCCGAAGGCGTCGGGCAGCGCGATCAGTAGATTGCCGCCATAGGTGTGGCGCCACTGGTCGAGGATGCGATAGGGCGCCCAGCGCAGCGCCTCGTCGTCGTTGGCGAGCGCGGCGGCGACCATCGGCAGCTCATGCGCGTTGGTGCCGATCGCCTCGAGGTCGTTGTCCATCGCGAGCAGCACGTTCGACGTTCCGGTGAAGGAGGGGCCGAGGCCTTCCTTCACTGCCTCGACGCACCAGCGCTGCCAGAGGAAGCCATGGCGGCGGCGTGTGCCGAAATCGGACAGCCGCAAGCCGTCCAGCTTGCGCAACCGCTCGACTTTGGCCCACAGCTTGGCCTTGGCGCGCGCATAGAGCACGTCGAGCGCGAAGCGGCCGTAGGTCTTGGTCGCCGCGCGCGAGCGCAGCTCGTTGAGGATCGCGAGCGCCGGAATCTCCCACATCGTGGTGTGGGTCCACGGCCCGTGGAAATGCAGCTCATACTGGCCGTCGACCTTGTGCAGCTCGTATTCGGGCAGCCGGAAGTTCGAGAGCCAGTTGATGAAGTCGGGCGAGAACATCTGGGTCTTGCCGTAGAACGTGTTGCCGGCAAGCCAGATCAGCTCTTTCTTGGTGAAGCGGATGGTGCGGGCGTGGTCGAGCTGGGCGCGCAGCTCGGCCTCGTCGATGACCTCGGCGAGCCGGATATGGGTCGAGCGGTTGATCACCGAAAAGGTCGTGCGGGTGTCCGGATAGCATTCCCGGATCATCTGCTGCATCAACAGCTTGTAGAAATCGGTGTCCAGCAGGCTGCGCACGATCGGGTCGAGCCGCCAGCCGTGGTTGTAGGTCCGGGTCGCGATATCTGTCACGGTCATGCGGGAACCTTAGCCTGCCGGGCGCCGCCCGCCCAGTGGGTATCGGGCGGAACATGGCAGGTCAGCGCGCTATGGTCTGCCGCATACGGCCGACCGTGGCGGTGACATCGGTCCAGACCGGCTTGTCAGGGGCAAATTGCCGCCGGAGGAAGGTGACGAGGTCGACGACCTGGCCGTCGCTCATGCTGTCCTTGAAGGCCGGCATGTAGCCCAGATCGGTCACGGCCGGCTTGGCGATGCCGTGCAGGATCACCTGGATCAGATTGTCGGGCGCGTCGCTGTGCAAATTGCTGTTGAGCGCCAGCGAGGGCCGGCTGCCGAACAGCGGCGGGCCGCCGACCTCATGGCAGACCGCGCAGGCGCCTTGATAGATCCGCGCGCCGGTCGAGGCTGCCGTGGTCACAACGGTGCCGGCTTCGAGCTTGGCTGCCATGGCGTCGTGGGCCGGCCGATCAGCGGTCACGTTGAACGAGGCGAGATAGATGGCCATCGCGCGGATGTCCTGGTCGGGCAGCGCGGCGAGCTCCTGCACGACCGGCGCCATCGGCCCCGCGGCGACGCCGTGCAGGCGGGACTCGCCGGTGCGCAGATAGGCGTAGAGCTCGTCCTCGCTCCAGGGAATCGGCGCCTTCGACAGCGACGTCAGCGCCGGCGCCTCCCAGCCCTCGGCGAAGCCCCCGGCGAGATAGGCCGCTTGCCGCTCGGCGCCGAGCGCATTGCGCGGCGAGTGACAGGCGCTGCAATGGCCGAGCCCTTCGATCAGATAGGCGCCGCGATTCCATATCGCTGACTTCGATGGATCGGGCTGGAATGCCTGCGCCTGATGGAACAGCGCATTCCACCCCGCGAGCAGCGGCCGCAGGTTGAACGGAAAGGCGAGCGCGTTGGCCGGCGTTTCGGCGCGCACCGGCGCCTGCGCCATCAGATAGGCATAGAGCGCCTGCAGGTCGGCATCACTGGTCCTGGCGAAGTGCGTGTACGGGAACGCGGGATAGAGATGGCGTCCGTCGCGATGGATGCCCTCGCGCATCGCGCGCTCGAACGCGGGATAGGACCAGGCGCCGATGCCGGTGTCGACGTCGGGCGTGATGTTGGTCGTGAAGATGGTGCCGAACGGCGTCTCGAGCGGCCGACCGCCGGCGTTCGGAACGCCATGCTCCGACGTGTGGCAGACGGCGCAGGCGCCGAGCGCTGCAAGCTCCTTGCCGCGCGCGATCGTCGCGGCGGAATACACCGAAGCGTCGGGCCGGGCGATCGGCGCGATCGCGCGCCACGGCAGCACGGCCGCGCCGATGCCGATCGCGGCTGCACACATCGCTGCAATGCCGGCAAGGATCCCGCCGCGCTTTGCAAAGGGATTCTGCCATCGGTTGCGGTCAGCGGTTTGCGCGGGCGGCGGGAGCGGGGCGGGCGCGACCGGCTGCTCGCCGCGCAATCCCTTCAGGATGCGTTCCGGCGTGAACGGCAATTCGCGGAAACGGACGCCGGTCGCGTCGTAGATCGCGTTGGCGATCGCGGCGGCACTCGGCACCGAGGCGGACTCGCCGACCCCGAGCGGCGGTTGATCCTGCCGCGGCAGCATCAGCACATCGATCTTGGGCAGCTCAGGAAACTTGATGATGGGGTAGGCACCCCATTCCCTCGCCGTCACCGCGCCGCGCTCGAAGGACACTTCCTCCATCAGCGCGCGGCTGGTCGACTGGATCACATTGCCTTCGATCTGGTGCCGCACGCCTTCCGGATTGATCATCAATCCGGAATCCTGGCCGGCGACGACGCGCGTCACGCTGACATCGCCGGTCGCCTTGTTGACGACGACATCGGCGATCCAGGCCGACCATGCCGCGCCGTAACCGGGAAACTTGCTGTGCACGTAGAGCGCATAGGCAAAGCCGCGACCGCGGACGATGTCGCCGTCCGCCTCGGGCTCTTTCCACACCGGGCGCGGCGTCCAGCCGGCGCGCTCGGCGACCGCATTGACGAGATCGATCGCGCGCTCGTCCCTGAGATAGCGCAACCGGTATTCGATCGGATCGACCCCGGCCTCGGCCGCAAGCTCGTCGATGTAGGATTCATGCGCAAAGGTGTTCGGCAGCGCCGAGACGCCGCGAAACCAGGACGCGCGCACGATCGGCGGCATGTCGTTGGCGACCACGCGCATGTTCTCGTAGTCGTAGGGCGGGATCGCGGTGCGGTCGCCCATCTCGAACACCGCGGCTTCAGGCGCGATCCGCCCGGTGAGCAGCAGCGCCAGCGTCGGCGCACCGTTCGAGGGATAACGTGTCGCGAAATCGTAACCGGCGACGCTGCCGTCGGCGTTGAGCCCGCCATTGACATCCATCAGCTGCGCGGTGCCCTTCGGCTCCCAGGCATGTTCCTGCTCGCGGGTCAGCTGCACGCGCACCGGGCGACCGACCGCACGCGACAGCAGCAGCGCATCGGCGGAGACATCGTCGGCACAGTTGCGACCGTAGCAGCCGGCCGCCTCCATCCGGATCACGTCGATCTCGGACTCGGGCCGCTGGATCAGCAGTGCGAGGTCGCCGCGCAGGATGTGCGGGTTCTGCGTGCCGGACCAGACCCGGATCGCGCCCTCGCTGTAATCGGCAACCGCGCATGACGGGCCGATCGAGCCGTGCATCTGGTAGGGCCAGAGATAGGTCCGCTGCATCGGCTTGGCAGCCGCCTTGAGCGCGGCGTCGACGTCGCCCTTGTCGATCAGCTGGCGCGGCGTCGAGGGATTGGCGCGCAGCGCCTGCTCGACGTCGGCAAGATCGGTCAGCACTGGCCCCGGCTTCCAGCTCACGGTGAGCTGCGCGGCAGCCTTGATCGCATTCTCCTCGCGCTCGGCAACGACGCCGACGAAATCGCCGATCCGCACCACCGCGACGAGGCCTGGAATATCGCGCACCGAAGCCTCGTCGACCGCGATCAGGCTGGTGCCGACGAACGGGCCGGCATCGACGCCGGCGTAAGGCGGGCGGACCACGCGGCCGTGCAGCATGCCGGGCACGCGCACATCGTGGACATAGACGAGCTCGCCGGTGGCCTTCGCCGGCAGATCGACGCGCGGCACGGACTTGCCGACCACCGAATAGGCGCTCACGGCCTTGACCGGAACCTCATCGGCAAGATCGAGCCGGATGATCTCGTCCGCGATCAGCTCGCCATAGGTGACGCTGCGGTTGTCGTGGCCGCGGATCAGCCCGTCCTCGATCGTTAGCTCGTCGACAGCTAGCTCCAGTCGTTCGGCCGCGCGCGCGAGCAAAAAATGCCGCGCTTGCGCGGCGGCCTTGCGCAGGGGAACGGCGGTGATCTGGATGGTCTCGCTTGCGATGGTCGGGCCCTGGTTCGGCACCACGGCGGTGTCGCCGAGGATCACGACGACGCGGGCAAGGGAGACGTCGAGCTCCTCGGCAACGATCTGTCCGAGCGCGGTGCGGATGCCGGTGCCGAGATCGACATGGCCGTTATAGGCATTGACCGTGCCGTCGGCAGTGATGGTGATGAAGGTCTCCAACGCGCCTTCCGCGCCCAGCACCGCAGGGCGGACGACCGACAGCGAGCCGCGCTGGCGTTGCTCGGGAGGCCGTGCGTCGACCATCAATCGCGCGCCTCGAGCGCGTGGCCGGCCGCGCGCATCGCCGCGCGGATGATCTCGATGTGCGCGCCGCAACGGCAGAGATTGTAGCGCAGCGCCTCCAGCACCTCATGCTCGGACGGATTTGGATTGCGCGTCAGCAATGCCTTGGTGGTGATGATCATGCCGTTGAGGCAATAGCCGCACTGCGCGGCCTGTTCGTGAATGAAGGCATCCTGCACCGGATCGGGATGCTCGCGGCTGCCGAGGCCTTCGAGCGTGACGATGTTGCGGCCGGCGCAGCCCTCGATCGGAATCAGACAGGCGCGCGCGGCGATGCCGTCGATCAGCACCGCGCAGGCGCCACACTCGCCGAGCCCGCAGCCATATTTCGGTCCGTTCAATTCGAGGTCGTTGCGCAGCACGTAAAGCAATGCGGTGTCGGGAGCGGCGTCGACATCGTGATTCCTGCCGTTCACGGTCAGGCGCATTGCCCAGGTTCTCCCTTGATGTTTGCGCTGCAACGTCAGCGTCAGATCGCCGACGAGGATAACGTTTGTATACAAACGTGCAAGCGGCGGCATGCCGCGCTGCAGCGCGTGCCCGCTTTATGAACAGGGTGCGCAAGCGAAGGGCAGGGTTTGATTGCAAAGGCCGCTTGACAGGTCCCGGGCTCGCGCGCAGGATCATTCGTATACGAACGATATGCATGGGAGGCGGAAGCGCAGTATGATCCACCGCCGCCACAAGTCCAGGCTTGGTCACGATGGCTGACACAATGACCGTCGCCGCCGGCGACAAGATCCGCTGCGATGCCTGTCCGGTGATGTGTTACATCAAGCCGGGCGCGGCCGGCGCCTGCGACCGCTATGCCAACCATGACGGCACGCTGGTGCGCGTCGATCCGCACGTCGTGCTGGAGCGCACCGTGTCGCATGGCGGCAAGCTGGTTCCGTTCCAGGTGAGCGGCGACTGGGACGGCAAGATCGTCCGCCAGCCCGAACTGTTCGTCACGGCGATCGGCGCCGGAACCACCTATCCGGACTACAAGCCGGCGCCCTTCATCGTGTCGTCGGAGGTCGACGGCGTCGACATGGTCACCGTGGTGACCGAAGGCATTTTCTCGTATTGCGGCGTCAAGGTGAAGATCGACACCGACCGCTATCTCGGCCCGGAAACCGCGACCGTGCGCGCGGACGGCGAGGCGGTCGGCCATGTCACGACCAGCGAATATGGCTCGCAGATGCTCTCGCTCGGCGGGGTGCATCATCTGACCGGCGGCTCCAAGAAGGAGGGCCGCGTCACCTGCGACACGCTGATGGACCTCTCCAACTGCAAGGCGGTGGAGCTGACCATCGACGGCGGCGCCACCGTCGTGGTGCAGGCCGGCAGGCCGCCGATCGTCAACGGTGTGGCAGAAGAGCGCATGCGGGTCGGCTGCGGCTCGGCGACGATCGGCATGTTCGCCAAGCAATGGCACGGCAAGGTCGATGAGGTCGTGGTGGTCGACGACCACATCACCGGCGTGCTCAGCGAACACCAAGCCGGCAAGCTGCTCGACATCGCCGACACCGGCATCAAGATGAAGGGGCGGCGCTCGACGCCCGGCCGCTATTTCCAGGTCGCCGATCCCGGCACCGGATGGGGCGGCACCAACATCTCCGATCCGCTGTCGATCCTCGGTCCCTTCAATGCGAAGGAGGCACGGCCCGGGCTCACCATGCTGATGGTCTCGACCACCGGCGAACATGCTTCTTATTATGTGCTCGACGAGGCGTTGAAGCCGGTCGAGACCGAGATGCCCGCGGACCTCAAGTTCTCGGTCGAGCGCATTCAGGAGAATTGCGAGCCGGCGCTGTGCACCGTGCTGTTCATGGGCGGCGCGGGCGGATCGCTGCGCGCCGGCGTCACCGACAATCCGGTGCGGCTGACGCGCTCGGTGAAGGACGCGCTGACGCGGGTGACCAGCGGCGGCGCGCCGGTCTATGTCTGGCCCGGCGGGGGCATCACCTACATGGTCGATGTCACGCAGATGCCGGCCGGTGCCTTCGGCTATGTGCCGACCCCGGCACTGGTGGCGCCGATTGAATTCACGATGCGCATGACCGATTATGCGGCGCTGGGCGGTCACATGGACTATGTCCGGCCGCTGTCGTCACTGCGGGACAGCGCTGAGGTCCGGCCGATGCCCGGGCGGCGCGCATGACTAGGCTTCCGCAAATCGCGCTTCTTCCTGACGGCAAGCGGCTGCATTTGCAGGACGGTCCGATTGATCTGGTCATCGAGGCGAAGGGCAGGGACGACGACGTCAGCGCCGCCTATCGAGCGGCGGCCGAGCGCTTCACCGGTTTGCTCGACGAGCTATGCGCGGAACTCACCGAGCTGCGCAGTGCAGCCGATCCGCACCGTTGCATGTTGAGAGGCGTGGTCGCGCGGCGCATGCATGCAGCGGTCGCGCCGTTTGCCGCCGATTGCTTCATCACGCCGATGGCGGCGGTCGCGGGCTCGGTCGCCGAGGAAATCCTCGGCGCGATGCTTGAGGCGGGGCCGCTCGATCGCGCCTATGTCAACAATGGCGGCGACATTGCCCTGTATCTCGGCGACGGCGAACAATTCACGGTCGGCCTGATAGATCGGCCCGACCGTCACGGCGTGATGCGCACCATGACGGTCGATGCCGACACGCCGGTCCGCGGCATCGCGACCAGCGGCCGCCATGGCCGCAGTTTCTCGCTCGGCATTGCCGATGCCGTCACCGTGCTGGCGCGAACGGCGTCGCAGGCCGACGCCGCGGCGACGGTGATCGCCAATGCGGTCGATCTGCCTGATCATCCCGCGATCCTGCGCTGTCCGGCGAGCGAATTGCAGCCCGACAGCGACCTCGGCGCGCGGCTGGTGACCCGCGATGTCGGGCGGCTCTCGGAACACGAGATCGATCAGGCGCTCGAGGCGGGGGCTGTGCGGGCGCGCGACCTCCTGACGTCGGGATTGATCGAGGGCGCGGCATTGCGTCTACTGGGCGAAACGCGAATTGTCGGCGCAACTGGGATTGGGGCGCCGGCGTCGCACGCGTTTCAGGGACAAACGATAGAACATATGCTGCGGGCATGACCGGGAGCGAGGCAAGATGAGCGCCGTCATTCGCAAGATCGTCACCGTGGTCGAGGAGACCCATCTGGAGATGGGCAAGACCATCGCACCGCCGACGAGGCGGGCCGCCGTGATCGCCGTGATCGAGAACCCCTTTGCCGGCCGCTATGTCGAGGATCTGTCGCCGCTGATCGCGATTGGCGAGGAACTCGGCGAACTGCTCTCGAAACGGGCCGTCGCCGCGCTCGGCATCGACGGCGCCAAGGCGCACAGCTACGGCAAGGCCGCCGCGGTCGGTGAAAATGGCGAGCTCGAGCATGCGGCGGCGATCCTGCATCCGAAGATGGGGGCGCCGGTGCGCAAGGTGCTGTCGAAGGGCGCGGCGCTGATCCCGTCGTCGAAGAAGCGCTCGGGCCCCGGCACCACGCTGGATATTCCGCTCGGGCACAAGGACGCGGCTTTCGTGCGCAGCCATTTCGACGGCATGGAGGTGCAGATCAACGACGCGCCGCGGGCCAACGAGATCATGGTCGCGGTCGCGGTAACCGACAGCGGGCGACCGCTGCCGCGCGTCGGCGGGCTGACGGTCGGCGAGATCAAGGGCGAAGACGGATTGCGATAATCTCTTTGAAGAAAAACTGGAGGACGGGATGCGTGGTTATTTCGTAGGGGCGGGATTGGCGATCGCGGTTGCGACCATGGCAACGAGCGCCATGACGACGCAGGCCATGGCGCAGAGCGAAATCAAGATCGGCGAGATCAACAGTTACTCGCTGCTGCCGGCGTTCACCGAGCCCTATCGCAAGGGCTGGCAGCTCGCGGTGGAAGAGATCAACGCGGCCGGCGGCATCGGCGGCAAGAAGCTCGTGGTCATTTCCAAGGACGACGGCGGCAAGCCGGCGGATGCGCAGACCGCGGCGAACGAGCTGGTGTCGAGCGAGAACGTCGCGATGCTCACCGGCACGTTCCTCTCCAATATCGGCCTTGCCGTCTCCGACTTCGCCAACCAGAAGAAGGTGTTCTTCCTCGCGGCCGAACCTTTGACCGATGCGATCACGTGGTCGAAGGGCAATCGCTATACATTCCGCCTGCGTCCCTCCAACTACATGCAGGCCGCGATGCTGGTGGAGGAGGCGGCGAAACTACCCGCAAAACGCTGGGCGACGATCGCGCCGAACTATGAATACGGCCAGTCAGCGGTCGCGGTGTTCAAGAAGCTGATGTCGGCGAAGCGGCCCGACATCCAGTGGGTCGACGAGCAGTGGCCGCCGCAGGGCAAGATCGACGCCGGCCCGGTGGTGCAGGCGGTTGCCGCGGCGAACCCGGAAGCGATCCTCAACGTCACCTTCGGCGCCGACCTCGTCAAGCTCGTGCGCGAAGGCAACACGCGCGGCCTGTTCAAGGGCCGCACCGTGGTGAGCTTCCTGACCGGCGAGCCGGAATATCTCGATCCGCTCAAGGACGAGACGCCGGAAGGCTGGATCGTCACCGGCTATCCCTGGTACGCGATCAAGACGCCTGAGCATGACGCATTCCTGAAGGCCTACCAGGGCAAGTACAACGACTATCCGCGGCTCGGCTCGATCGTCGGCTACCAGACCATCAAGGCGGCGGCGGCGATCCTTGCCAAGGCCGGCTCGAGCGATCCGGAGAAGCTGATCGCGGCGGCGGAAGGCATCTCGATGCCGTCGCCGTTCGGCGAAATCACCTTCCGCAAGATCGATCACCAGTCGACGCTCGGCGCCTTCACCGGCAAGACCGCGCTGAAGGACGGCAAGGGCATCATGGTCGACACCGCCTATCGCAAGGGGGCGGACTATCTGCCCAGCGATGCCGAGATCGAGAAGCTGCGGCCGAAGGATTGAGGTTGCGAATATAGCGGGGCCTCGTGGTTCGAGACGCGCGGCGTTGCCGCGCTCCTCACCATGAGGGTCTCGCTCCTCATCCTGAGGAGGCGCGGAGCGCCGTCTCGAAGGATGAGGCCCTGATGCAAGTTCACGTTGAAGCGGACCGCCCATGGCCTTCTATGTCGTCCAGTTCCTGACCGGTCTTGCCAGCGCGGCGTCGCTGTTCCTGGTCGCTTCGGGTCTGTCGATCATCTTCGGCGTGACGCGGATCGTGAATTTCGCGCATGGCGCGTTCTACATGCTGGGCGCCTATGTCGCCTTCACGCTGACCGAGCGCTTCTCGGGCGCGCTCGGCTTCTGGGGCAGCATCGTCGTCGCGGCGCTGGCGGTTGCTGCGATCGGCGTGCTGGTCGAGATGGTACTGCTGCGCCGGATCTATCATTCGCCGGAGCTGTTCCAGTTGCTCGCCACCTTCGGCCTGACGCTGATGGTCGAGGATCTCGTGGTGCTGATCTGGGGCCCGGACGATCTGGTCGGCCGCCGCGCGCCCGGCTTCAAGGGCGCGATCGATTTCTTCGGCCAGAATATTCCGAGCTATGATCTGTTCCTGATCGTGCTCGGGCCGGTCGTGCTCGGCGTGCTCTGGCTGTTGTTCCAGCGCACCCGCTGGGGCGTGCTGGTGCGCGCGGCGACGCAGGACCGCGACATGGTCGCGGCGCTCGGCGTCAATCAGAAATGGCTGTTCACCAGCGTGTTTGCGCTCGGCGTCTTCCTCGCCGCGCTCGGCGGCGCGCTGCAGATTCCGCGCGATGCGGTCAACCACGCGATGGATCTGCGCGTCATAGTCGAGGTCTTCGTCGTGGTCGTGATCGGCGGCCTCGGCAGCATCATCGGTGCCTTCGTCGCGGCGGTGCTGGTGTCCGAGCTCAACGCCTTCGGCATCCTGATCTTCCCGAAGATCTCCATCATCCTGGTGTTCCTGGTGATGGCGGTGGTGCTGATCGTCCGGCCGTGGGGGCTATTCGGCAAGCCGGAGGCGCCGGCACGGCGCACGCCGGGTCTCACCGTTAATCCGTGGCGGCCGCTGACGATGAACGAGCGGTTCGCCGCGATTGCCGCGCTCGTCCTCGCCGCCGCGCTGCCGTTCGTCGCCGGAAATTACGTGCTCACGGTCGGCTCGGAGATCGCGATCTTCGTGATCTTTGCGGTGAGCCTGCACTTCCTGATGTCGGTCGGCGGGCTCGCCTCGTTCGGCCACGCCGCCTATTTCGGCCTCGGCGCCTATGGCGTGGCGCTGCTCGCCAAGATGGCGGGCTTGCCGATGATTGCCTGCCTGCTGCTCGGCCCGCTGCTCGGGCTGCTCGGCGCCGCCGTATTCGGCTTCTTCGCGGTGCAGCTCTCCGGGGTCTATTTCGCGATGCTGACGCTGGCCTTTGCCCAGATCGTCTGGTCGATCGCGTTCCAGTGGGTGTCGGTCACCGGCGGCGACAACGGCATCCTCGGGGTCTGGCCGGAAAAATGGGCGGCGAGCCCGTCGCATTTCTACTGGCTGTCGCTCGGCATCGCCGCGCTCGCGGTCGTGATCCTCCGCATCATCGTGTTCTCGCCGTTCGGCTTCGCGCTGCGCGCGACGCGCGATTCGCCGCTGCGCAGCGAAGCCATCGGCATCGACGGCAAGCGCATCCAGTGGACCGCCTTCGTGATCGCGGGTACGGTCGCCGGCCTTGCCGGCGCGCTGTTCGCCTATCTCAAGGGCAGCGTGTTCCCCGACAATATGGGCATCTCGCTGTCGGTCGATGCGCTGGTCATGGTGCTGCTCGGCGGCGTCGAGACGGTGTCGGGCGCGGTGGTCGGCGCCATCGTCTACAAGGCGCTTAACATCTGGCTGGTCAGCCAGACCGATTGGTCAAAACTCGTGCTCGGCGGCTTCGTCGTGCTGATCGTGGTCGCGTTCCCGAAGGGCATCGTCGGCACGCTGGAAGCCTTCATGCATCGCCGGCGCAAATCCTCGTCGTCGGTATCGCCCTTGCTGACCTCCCGCATCGAGAGCGCCGAATGAGCATGGTTCCTACATTGCTGTCGGTTGAGGGGCTGACCAAATCCTATGGCGGCGTGCATGCCGTGCGCGGCGTCTCCTTCGAGCTGCGCGGCGGCGAGATTTTGGCGCTGATCGGGCCGAACGGCGCAGGGAAAAGCACCTGCTTCGACATGCTCAACGGCCAGAACATTCCTGACAGCGGCCGCATCCGCGTGCTGGGTGCGGAGACCACCGGCAGGAAGCCGCGCGTGATCTGGCGCATGGGCGTCGGCCGCACCTTCCAGATCGCCGCGACCTTCCCCACCATGACGGTGCGCGAAAACGTGCAGGTCGCGCTGGTGTCGCATGGCGGGCAATTGTTCAACCTGTGGGCCTCGACCGCGCGTCACGCTCGCGACGAGGCCGGACGGCTGCTCGATCTGGTCGGCATGGGCGCCTATGCGGAGCGGCCCTGCGGCGAGCTCGCCTATGGCGACGTCAAGCGGCTCGAGCTTGCGATCGCGCTCGCCAACCAGCCAAAGCTGCTCTTGATGGACGAGCCGACCGCCGGCATGGCGCCGCGCGAGCGTGTCGAGCTGATGCGGCTGACGGCGCGGATCGCGCGCGAGCAGTCGATCGGCGTGCTGTTCACCGAGCACGACATGGACGTGGTGTTCGAGCATGCCGACCGCATCCTGGTGCTGAACCGCGGCAGCCTGATCGCCGAAGGCTCGCCCGGGGAAGTCCGTGGCAATGCCCAGGTGCGCGCGATCTATCTCGGCGAAGGCCTCGTCTACGATGCGCGGCACCGCGAGGGAGCATCGGCATGAAGCTGACGGTGAAGGATCTCAACAGCTTCTACGGCCCGGCGCACATCCTGTTCGACATCGCGCTCGAGGTCGGCGAGGGCGAAGTGGTCGCCTTGCTCGGACGCAACGGTGCCGGCAAATCGACCACGTTCCGCTCCATCGTCGGCCTGGTCGAGAACCGCTCCGGCCGCGTCATGTTCGAGGGCAGGGACGTCTCCGATCTGCCGACGCATGCGATCGTGCGCGGCGGGCTCGGCTATGTCCCGGAGGAGCGGCGCATCTTCACGGATTTGACGGTCGAGGAGAATCTCGAGGTCGGCCGCCAGCCGAAGCGGGCAGGCGCGCCGCAATGGGACCGCGAAAAACTGTTCAAGCTGTTCCCGAACCTCGGCGAGATGCGCGGCCGGCCCGGCGGGCGCATGAGCGGCGGCGAGCAGCAGATGCTGACGATCGCGCGCACGCTGATGGGCAATCCGTCGCTGGTGCTGCTCGATGAGCCCTCGGAGGGGCTGTCGCCGAAAATCGTCGAGCAGATGGTCGATGCGATCCTGGCGATGAAGAAAGAGGGCGTCAGCATCGTCGTCTCCGAGCAGAATCTGCATTTCGCACGATTGATCTCGGATCGCGCCTACATCATCGAGCGCGGCCGGATATGTTTCGGCGGCACCATGGCGGAACTCGATGCGCGTCCGGATATCCGCGACGCGCATCTGTCGCTGTAAGGGCGGGGTGGACGATGGCGAGGAGTGCAGCACCGAAGCGAAACGGGAAGGCGACCAAGCCGGGATACGTGCTTGACGAGCAGATCGGCTTCATCCTGCGCCAGGTGTCGCAGCGCCACGCCGTGATCTTCGCCCGCGAGATCGGCATCAATTTGACGCCGACGCAGTGGGCGGCGCTGTCGAAGCTGTCGGAGGTCGGCGCCTGCTCGCAGAACCAGCTCGGGCGGCTGACTTCGATGGACGTTGCGACCATCAAGGGCGTGATCGATCGCCTGACCGCGCGCGGTCTGACCGAGACCGCGCCCGATCCTGATGATGGCCGCCGCCTGCTGGTAAGTCTCACGCGCGCCGGCCAGCAGATGGCCGACAAGGCAGCGCCAAATGCGCTGGTGATCTCCCGCGAGACGCTGGCGCCGCTGGACGCCAAGGAGCGCGAGACGCTGATCGCGCTGCTCGGCAAGTTGCGGTGACACAATCTATCACCGTCACCCTGAGGAGCGCGAAGCGCGTCTCGAAGGGTCGACGGCCCGGCTCTCGCCGCGCAGATCTCGCCGGGCCGTTCACCCTTCGAGGCACGCTTGCGCGTGCACCTCAGGATGACGGGTTATCTATCGTGCCTCACGTCGTCACGACCTCCGCAACCTTGCCGATTGGGCAGCGTGTCGTGTCCGCACTACGATTCCAGGCCAAGCACCAGCGCAACGACACCCACCAGCACCAAGCTGAGCGCCCAAACCGTGTCCAGGTTGAACCAGCTCCGGGACACGAATTTGAGCCCGAGGTAACGGTAGACCAGCCACGCCAGGCATCCGCCGGCGGCGATCATCGCGCCGGCATGGACGACGGAAACCAGCACGGCCATCGTGAGGCTGGTGTCGATCAGGCTGTTGGCGGCCGCATGGCCCTGGTCGGCTTCAGCCTCGCGGCACAGCCCCAGATAGATCGGCACCAGCATCAGCGCCGCGCCATGGGCGATCGCCACCGCGAACGACCACAAAGCGAGTTGCGTCGGCGGTATCCGCGCCAGGGCCCGCGGATGGCGCCGGTCGATCAGTCGATAGACACCGAACAGGATGACGAGCAGGCTGGCGCCGATCCGGATCGTGCGCTGCCATTCGACGAGGGTGATCAGCAGCGCGAACGGAAGGATCACCAGCAGCATCGCCAGCAGATGACCGATCGCGAGCGGGCCAAGCGCGGCGAGCAGCGCGCGCGAACTTCGCTGCATCAATCCCGCAGAAACGGCGAGCGGCCAGCCCATGCCCGGGTTGATCCCGTGGTAGAGGCCACTCGCGATGACCGCCAGCCACAGCCAGGCCGGAGTCCAGTCGGCCGGACTCACGTCAAGGCCCTTTCCGGTTCCGATCGAATCGGAACGGTCTCTGGGTTCTTGTTTTGACGCGTTTTCTTCACGCGAACCGGTACCCACTTCGCTCGAAAACGCTCTAGACCGACGGATAGCAGAAGGAGTCGGTGGAGCAGTCACCGCCATCGAGCCGGATCTGGTGCGCCCGGTAGCCGTCGGGGAAGCTGACCCAGTAGTCCTTCGCCAGTTCGAGGCCGCCGCCCGGGCTTGCATTCGCCATCACCTCGGCGCCGGGAATGCCTTGCGGATAGAACTGGTTGTCCCAGGTCGAGTAGAGCGAATTGGTCCAGTACACCCGCTTGCCGTCGCGGCTGATCTCGACCATCTGCGGCCCGCCGGCAAAAGCCTGTCCGTTCGGGTGTGGCGCGCGATGAACGATGCCGCCGATGCGGACCGATCCGGCGAGCTTCGGCTTGCGCGGATCGCTGACATCGTATTGGCGCATCTCGCCAGTGCCCCAGCAGGCGACGTAGAGAAACTTGTCATCCATCGACAAGTCGATGTCGGTCACCAGCGGAGGTACGGCGCCGAAACCCTGCAGCAGCGGCGGCAGCTGGTCTTTCGATGCAGGCTCGGGCGGGATCGTCACCGTCTTCTCGATGTGAAACTTGCCGCCCTCGCGCCACCAGGTCCAGATCGAACCCTCGAGGTTCGTGGTGTCGACCACGACGCCGACGAAGCCGTGTTCGCGAACCGGATCGTGCGCCGGACGCACCTCCAGCGCCATTTGATGGTTGGCGCCGAGGTCGATGGTCTGGACATTGCGTCGGGCGCGCAGGTCCCAGAAATGCAGCCGGTGGCCGTATTTGTTCGACAGCAGGTCTTCCGGCACGATGCCGTTCTCGAACTGCGGCGGCAAGGCCCACTCGCTGCTCACCATGTAGTCGCGCGGCAGGTTCCACCAGAAGTCATAATGCTTGGTCTGCGGACCACGATCGATCTCCCACCGGCCGAGCACCTCGAATGTCTCGCAGTCCATGATGAAGATGCCGGGCGGCCCATCGGTGCCGTCCTTGCCGCTCCCGCCGAGCGTGCTGACATAGATGCCTTCCGGCCCGCAATGGATCGTATGTGGCCGCGAGTAGCCGGTCTTCTTGAAGATTTCCTCGGGCTCGATGATCTTGTGGATCTTCGCTTGCGTCGGGTCCGGCTTGGTGTCGACGATATAGATCCGGGACGATCGCATGCCGGGGATGATGAGATAGCGCCGCTCGAGGAAGGCGTGTCCGGCCAGCGGGGACAACGCCGACGAGCAGGCGTTCCAGCCGAAATGGTGGAACTCGTCGCCCTTGTTGGGCATCGTCACCGTATGGACGACCTTGCTGTAGGTCGGCGAGCCGGGCTTGACGTCGATCACCGCGAGTGCGTCCGGCTTTGAAAAATCCGGACTGAGCAGCACGGTGTAGGCAAAGCTCTCGGCCGGCGCTTCCATCGCGAGCTTCGGCGACGCGTGGAACGTAGGATCTGGCCTCATCGTCATCGGCTGCCTCCTGGTTGTGTGATGTGGATCAACACGGCGCGGCGGCATGCAGCAGCGGGAATTTAAATCCGGTTCGAGATGCCTCTTGCGAGTGCTGCCGGCCAAGGTTCGCTTCCGCTGAGACTACACCTCAACGGTGACATGTGAAAACAAGGTTCGTTGACGGCGTCGGCGCGGCAAAGCCGCGCGGTGCCTAGTCCGTCCGATCGCCTAGTCCGTCACTGTCATCCTGAGAGAATGTTGAAATGCATAACTGAGAGCGGCACCAAATATTCAGTGTCGTCCCGGCGAAGGCCGGGACCCATAACCACCGAAGGTCATGGTTACGCGACGCTGGGGCCACAGCATTCTTCAGCAATCCAACCCTGTGGTTATGGGTCCCGGCTTTCGCCGGGACGACGCATGGGGAGAACTACGCTGCCGTCACCGTCACCCTGAGGAGGTCGCGAAGCGACCGTCTCGAAGGGTCGACGGCCCGGCTGTCTGCCACGGGCCGTTCATCCTTCGAGGCTCGCAAGAGCTCGCACCTCAGGATGACGGATCACGTACAGCGCTCACTTCGCCACGATCTCCGGCACCTTGCCCGCGGGCGGCGTGTTGCGGCTGCGCTGGGTGCGGACGATGCCGTCGATGATGGTCATGCCGATGCCCGGGAGATCGCCGAGCTGAACGCTGTCCAGAATGTTCTTGCCCGGGGAATGCTGCGCCTTGTCCATCAGCACGAAATCGGCCGAGCGGCCGACCTCGATCAAGCCGCAATCGAGCTCGCGCATCCGCGCGGTGTTGCCGGTCGCAAGGCAGAACGCCAGCTCGGCCGGGAGTTCGCCGAGCGAGGACAGCAGCGAGACCATCCGCAAGATGCCGAGCGGCTGCACGCCGGAGCCGGCGGGCGCGTCGGTGCCGAGGATGACGCGGTGCAAGTCGCCCATCTCGCGCGCGGTGCGCAGCGTGAACAGCGCCGAGCGCTCATTGCCGTTGTGCACCAGCTCGAGCCCGCGCTTGCAGCCCTCGCAGATGCAGCGGATCTGGTCGTCGGGCAGGGCGGTGTGGCCGCCATTGATATGACCGACCACGTCGGTGTCGGCTTCCAGCACCACGTCCTTGTCGATCAGGCCGGAGCCCGGGATCGATGGGCCGCCGGTGTGGATCGTGCTTTGAATGCCGTATTTGCGCGCCCAGCCGACCATCTTGCGCGCGGTCGGTCCATCCTTGACGCCGCCGAGCCCGACCTCGCCGAGCAGCTTGACGCCGGCGGCGGCCATTTCCTTGAAATCGTCCTCCACCATCTCGCATTCGATCACGGGCGCGCCGGCATGCACCTTCACGCCGCCCGGACGCAGCGTCCAGAACGCGCGTTGCGCGAAGATCGCCATCGCCTTCAACCCGACGACGTCGCGTGGACGCCCGGGCATGTGCACCTCGCCGGCGGAGATCATGGTGGTGACGCCGCCATGCAGATAGCTGTCGATCCAGTTGATCTGGTTCTGCCGCGGCGTCCAGTCGCCGGCGACCGGGTGAACGTGGCTGTCGATCAGGCCGGGCGCGACCGTCGTGCCGTTGGCATCGACTGTCGTGGTGGCGCCTTCGGTGTCGACGTCCTTGAGGCGGCCGATCGCGGTGATCTTGCCGTTCTCGGCGACGATGGTATCGGCATCCAGGATCGGCTTCTCCAGGGCCCCCGACAGCAACAGCCCGATATTGCGGATCACCAGCTTGCCCGGACCGGTCGCCTGGGGTGCATCGTGCGCCATGGTTTTTCCTTTTGGTTCAATGCCTTCGCCGGCCATTGTGCCCGTGGCTTGACGGCCGGATCAAGCTGGATTATTCATTTGCATACGAACGATCGTGTACAAATGATTTTGCCGCCAATCCGGCCCGCGCGTCAAGGAAACTGACGATGAGCAATTTCAACCAGGAAAGCGTCCTCAGCGTTCATCACTGGACCGACACGCTGTTCTCCTTCAAAACCACGCGCAATCCGTCGTTCCGCTTCCGCAACGGCGAGTTCACCATGATCGGGCTCAAGGTCGGCGAGAAGCCGCTGCTGCGGGCCTACAGCGTCGCCAGCGCGAATTACGAGGACACGCTGGAGTTCTTCTCGATCAAGGTTCCGGACGGCCCGCTGACCTCGCGCCTCCAGCACCTGAAGGAAGGCGACGAGATCATCGTCAGCCGCAAGGCGACCGGCACGCTTGTCATCGACAACCTCGAGGATGGTCGCAACCTCTATCTGGTCGGCACCGGCACCGGGCTTGCGCCGTTCCTCAGCGTGATCAAGGATCCCGAGACCTACGACCGGTTCGAGAAGGTCGTGCTGCTGCACGGCTGCCGCCGCGTCAAGGAGCTCGCCTATGGCGAGATGATCACCGAGAAGCTGCCGCAGGACGAATTGATCGGCGAATTGGTGCGCGACCAGCTGATCTACTACCCGACCGTGACGCGCGATCCGTTCCGCAACCGCGGCCGCATCACCGACCTCATCACCTCGGGCAAGCTGTTCAACGACATCGGCCTGCCGGCGCTCGATGCCGCGCATGACCGCGTCATGATCTGCGGCTCGCCCGCGCTGGTCGCCGACACCCGCACGCTGCTGAACGGCCGCGGCTTCGTCGAGGGCAATCACGGCGAGCCCGCGCAATTCGTGGTCGAGAAGGCGTTCGCTGAGCGCTGACCGCTACGCAGTAACTCCATCTCCTCACCCTGAGGAGCTTGCGCAGCAAGCGTCTCGAAGGGCGAGGCCCGACTGGGGCCTCATGGTTCGAGACGCGCTTTCGCGCTCCTCACCATGAGGGTTGGCGCTAGGGCCTGACCGCCGGTGTCTCGACCGGCATGCCGCGCGCCCGCGTCATCAGATAGAGCTCGAGCTCGACCAGCTCGGGCGAACCATAATCGTAAGCCTGCGCGCGGATGCCGGTGATGCAGGCGCGCAGCCGTCGCTGCAGCGATCCCAGCGCCTGCCATTCCAGCCGGTACAGCGGATAGCCGGTCGGCTGGCCTTGCGTGATCGCGCTGCCCGCGAGCTTCTTGTCCCAGTTATCATCGTGGCAGTTGGTGCAGCCGAGATTGAGCTGGCCCTGCCGCTGCATGAACAGCGCGTGGCCCTGTTCGACGAACGGCGCGAGTTCCGGATCGTCGCCGGCCGTAATCGGCATGCCGCGCGATTGCCGTGCGACATAGGCGGTCACCGCCAGCAGCTCGCGGCTTTCATAGGCGAAGGGCGAGACCTGCTGGTGGTTGGTCCGGCAGAGGTTGATCCGTCCCTCGAGGTCGACCGGCTTGCCCAACGCCTTGTCGAAGGCCGGGTAGCGCGCGGCGACGCCCTTCATGCTGACGCGGGCGTCGTTGTGGCAGTCGGCGCAGGCCTTGTTTGCGCTGCCGGCCTTGCGCGTCCACAGCGCCTCGCCGTCGAGCACGGACAGCATGCCGGGATTGGCGGTGTTCTCGTCCTGCATCGCCTTGCTGTCGGCGCTCATGAAGCTGTAGCCGGAGCGGCGTTCGCCTTGCGGGATCCCGTCGGCGAGCGCGGCGCCCGCCATCGCCGTCAGCAGCGCGATGCAGACCGCAATCCTCATTCGACCGTGATCGAAGCCTGCGCGGTCTCCGAAAATCCCTTGTCGCCGATCCACTCGAATTCGAACTTGCCGCTCTCGGTCACCGTGGTGAAGAAGGTGATGAACGGATTGGCCGCGATCGCTGGATAAAGATCGGCGCGGAACACTTCCTCGCCGTTGAAGCGGCAAGTGAAGCTCGTGATGATGTCGCGCGGCACCACGCTGCCCGAGGCGGTGTGGCGATAGCCGGTCTCCATGATGTGCGACATCAGCGTCTTGATCTCGATGACGCTGCCGCGCTTGGCCTTGGCGGGGACATTGATCAGGGCCGACGGCATCAGATCGCCTCCTCGGTGCAGGCGGCGAGCGTCACCACGACGTCGGCGGTTGCCGACCAGAACGTGTCGTCGGACAGCCGCGCGATGGCGGTGATCTTCTGGCTGTCGGCGAGGCGGATGCGGGTCGACACCTGGGCGCGTCCGGCGCGCGGCCCGAGATATAAATTGCCGATGTTCGGCTGCGGGTTCTTCTCGTTGAAGACATGGATGCTCTTCACATACTCGTCCGCCGTCATTGGGCTGGTGACGCTGACCGTCATCGGCACCGTGTTGCCGTTCTCGACCAGCGGCGGGATCTCGAGCTTGACCTTGCCGGTGTGGACATTGGCCTCGCCGATGACATTGCGGATCGCAGCCGACAGCATCGCCGGCGTCGCGTCCACGGGGCGCACGATCACCAGCGCGGCGGCACCGCCAGTAAGGCTCAGAAACGTTCGGCGTGTGGTGGAGTCGGAAATCGCCATCGCTTGGTCCTAGTTCCGCAGTGTCGTCAAGTAAGCCACGAGATCCTCGATCTGCTCCGCCGACAGGATCGGCTTGCCGCGCCATGAGGTGCCGACACGCGCGAGCCCATCGACGCGATAGTAGGACGGCATGATCGTCATTGCATTGAGATGCGACGCATCGACCAGGCGGAGTCGCAATTCTCCTTCCGACCAGCGGCTGCCGCTGCCGGCGAGGTTCGGCGCGAGGTCGCCCTGGAACGCCTGCTCGGGAAATGGGCCGCTGTGACAGAGGATGCAAGTGGAGGAACGCTCGACGATCAGCGCACGGCCGCGCGCGACATCGCCTTTGGTTCCCGTCAGCGAGGCTGGAATCGCATCGCCCGCGACGGTGTAGGGCCGTAGCTCTTCGGCGCCGGCGGGCCAGCAGGCCGCGAACAGTCCCGCGGCGAGGAGCGTCGTGAGGGCGAACCTAGCCAAAGGCCTCTCCCGTGATCCTCTTGAACCAGTCGAGCGCTTGGTCAGCTTCTCGCTGGCGCATTTCCCGCGGCGCGTCGACCGGGCTCGTGGTGACCTCGGCTTCGGCGTACTGATCTTCCTTGGGCTGATAGATGCCCTTCAGCGAGAAGGCGTAGCCGGGAGCGACCGTGTTGTAGCAGGCGCCATCGAGCCGCGGCGTCTCCGGCGCCTTGCCCGCAAGTGAGTTGACGATCGCGGCCGCGCAGGCGCGGCCTTGCGCTGCCGCGGCGGAGGCGGATTTCGGAATGCCGCCGGCGATCGCGGCATCACCGATGACGTGGATGTTGGGCACGAGCTTTGATGCAAAGGTAACGGGATCGATCGGGCACCAGCCGGTATGGTCGGCGGCTCCGGCGATGTCAGCAATGCGGCCGGCCCTTTGCGGCGGGATCACATTGGCCACCGCGGCGGTGTAGTTGCCGAAGTCGGTGACGATCTCGTTGGTCGCCGGATCGACCGACGTCACCCGTCCGCCCTGCGACAGCGCGATCCGTTCGATCATGCCGGGATAGAGCTCTGACCACGCTTTCTCGAACAGCTTCTGCTGCGAGTAATTGTCCTTGGCGTCGAGCACCAGGATCTTCGAGCGCGGCTTGTTCGCCTTCAGATAATGCGCGATCAGGCTGGCGCGCTCGTAAGGCGCGGGCGGACAGCGCAGCGGCGCAGCCGGCACCGCGATCACGACGAGGCCGCCATCGTCCATGGCTTCAAGCTGCCTGCGCAGCAGCATGGTTTGCTCGCCGGCCTTCCAGGCATGCGGCATCTTCTCGGCCGCCGCCTCGTCATAGCCGGAGAGGGCGTCGAAGCGCAGGTCGATGCCGGGGGCCAGCACCAGCCGGTCATAGGACAGCGTCGTGCCGTCAGCGAGCGCGATGCTGCGCGCCTGGGCATCGACCTTCGTCGCCGCCTGCGCGGCGACCGTGATGCCGTCGGCCGCAACCTTGTCATAGGTGAATTGCTGTGCGGCAAGCTCGCGCAGACCCGCGATCACCTCGTTGCTGAACGGGCAGGCGGTGAAAGTCCTGTTCGGCTCGATCAGCGTGACCTGAAGCTTCGTCTCGAGCCGCCGCAGCGCCCGCGCGCAGGCCGCGCCGCCGAAGCCGCCGCCGATCACCGCGATGCGCGGCGCAGCCTGCGCCAGCGCCGGACGCGCCAGTGCGGCCGCTGCGACGGCAGCAGCGCCACGGATCACATCCCTGCGCGTCTGATGACGCGTGACGGCCATGCACGAGAATCCGAAAGATGGAAGCAGCGGCCGGTCGGGCCGCCGCTTCCGGTTTGATCAGGCGAAGCTGATGTTCTGGTTGCGCAGCGGGAAGCTGCGGATGCGCTTTCCCGTCGCCGCGAAATAGGCGTTGAGCACCGCCGGCGCCGCGACGCCGATGGTCGGCTCGCCGACGCCGCCCCAGAATCCGCCGCTCGGCACCATCACCGCTTCCACCTTCGGCATTTCGTTGATGCGCATCGAGTTGTAGGTGTCGAAATTGGTCTGCTCGATGCGGCCGTCCTTCACGGTGCAGCCGCCGTAGAACAGCGCGCTGAGGCCGTAGACGAAGGAGCCCGCGATCTGCCGTTCCACCTGCGCCGGATTGACGACATAGCCGGGGTCGGTGGAGGCGACGATGCGATGCACCTTGATCTTGCTGCCGTCGGTCACCGAGATCTCGGCGGCGCCGGCAACATAGCTGCCATAGCCCATCACCTGCGCGATGCCGCGATAGACGCCCTGCGGCGCCGGCGTGCCCCAGCCGATCTTCTCGGCCACGGCGTTGAGCACGGCGAGATGCTTGGGGTGCTTGCCCATCAACTTGCGGCGGAATTCGAGCGGGTCCTGGCCGACAGCCAGCGCCAGTTCGTCCATGAAGCATTCCATGTAGATCGCGTTGTGGTTGACGTTGACGCCGCGCCAGAAGCCCGGCGGAACGTGCGGGTTGCGCATCGAATGCTCGACCAGCAGGTTCGGCACCGAATAGCCGATCGCGGCCTCGCCGGCTTGCGCGACGCCCTGGAACGCGGCGGGGTCCATGCCGTTCTGTAATGCTTCAGGGCGCACCGAGAACAGGATGGATTGGCCCGACAGCCGGTAGTGCAGCGCGACCAGGTTGTTGTCGGCATCGAACGCGCCGGTCAGCTTGCACTGGGTGATCGGGTGATACTTGCCGTGCTGCATGTCCTCTTCGCGCGACCACAGCAGCTTGATCGGCGTGCCCGGCATCTGCTTGGCGATCGCCACGGCCTGCCGCACATAGTCGGTCATGCCGCGCCGGCCGAAGCCGCCGCCGAGCATCAGCTTGTGCACGTCGACCTTCTCCGCCGGCAGGCCGGAGGCCTCGAGCGCCGCCGCGAAGGCCGCCTCGCCATTCTGCGTGCCGCACCACACCTCGCATTTGTCAGGCGTGTAGAGCACGGTGGCGTTCATCGGCTCCATCGTGGCGTGGTTCTGGTAAGGATAGCTGTAGACCGCCTCGACCTTCTTGGCAGCAGCAGCGATCGCCGCCTTGGCGTCGCCGTTCTGGTTGCCGACATAGGCCGGCTGCGCATTGTCGAGACCCTCGGCGAGCCATGTCGCGATCGTCTCGCTGGAGACCTTGGCGTTGGGGCCTTCGTCCCAGACGATCGGCAGCGCATCCAGCGCAGTCTTGGCGTGCCACCAGGTGTCGGCGACCACGGCAACGGCGCTGTCGCCGACCTGCACCACCTTCTTGACGCCCTTCATGCCAGCGATCTTGGCCTCGTCAAAGCTCTTCACCTTGCCGCCGAACACCGGGCAGTCCTTGATCGCGGCGTTCAGCATGCCGGGCAGCTTGACGTCGATGCCGTAGACCATCTTGCCGGTGGTCTTGTCTGATGTGTCGAGCCGCTTCAGGCCCTTGCCGGCGATGGTCCAGTCCTTCGGGTCCTTCAGCTTGACGTCGGCCGGCGGCTCGAGCTTGGCCGCGGCTTCCGCGACCTTGCCGTAGGTCGTTGTCTTGCCCGAGGCCGTGTGGGTGATGACTCCGCTGGAGACCTTGCACTCCGAGGCCGGCACCTTCCACTCGTTGGCCGCCGCCTGGATCAGCATCACGCGCGCGGTGGCGCCGCCCTTGCGGACATAGTCCTGCGAGGTCCGGATACCGCGGCTGCCACCGGTCGAGAAATCGCCCCAGGCGCGCTTGCGGGCGACGCTCTGGCCGGGCGTCGGATATTCGGTCGTGACCTTCGACCAGTCGCATTCCAGTTCTTCGGCGACGAGCTGGGCGAGGCCGGTCAGCGTGCCCTGGCCCATTTCGGAGCGGGCGATGCGGATCACCACGGTATCGTCGGGCCGGATCACGACCCAAGCGTTGACTTCAGGCGCATTGACTTCAGGCGCGCCGTCGGCCGCGCGCACCACGGCGGGGCCGCCGAACGGCAGGTCGAGGCCGAGCGCGAGGCCGGCGGTTGCGGTGCCGATCACAAAGGCGCGGCGATTCAGTTTTGGCATGACGTACTGGTTCATCGCTGCGTCCTTATGCGTTCGCGGCAGCATGGATCGCCTCGCGCACCTGCTGGAAGGTGCCGCAGCGGCAGATATTGGTGATGGCGTCGTTGATGTCGTCGTCGGTCGGCTTCGGATTGTCCTTCAAGAGCGCCGCGACGGCCATGATCATGCCGCTCTGGCAATAGCCGCACTGCGGCACGTCGCTGGCGATCCAGGCGAGCTGCACCTTGTGCATCACGCCGCCCGCCGCGAGACCCTCGATCGTGGTGATCTCCTTGCCGGCCGCCTCACTCACCGTCACGCCGCAGGAGCGCATCGCGACGCCGTCGATATGCACGGTGCAGGCGCCGCATTGGGCGATGCCGCAGCCGTATTTGGTCCCTGTCAGTCCGACGTTCTCGCGAATCGCCCACAACAGTGGCGTGTCGTCCTCGACGTCTACATTTATTGTCTTGCCGTTGATTTTGAGGTTTGCCATCGCGATCCCCTGAATGGTCCGATCCTCCGACCGGACTGCGGGGCGATGTTGGCCTTGGAACTGGAACGGTTCAAATCAAGAAAATGCGCTCGCAGCGCGAAGAAAGTTGATGCTGTGGTGTTTGGCCGCGCACTGTGCGCGCCGCATACCTGTCATGACTTTTGCGGTGATGCGACGGCCAAACGCAGAAAGCTCATGACGCTGCCGAGCGCGGCAAATCCGGCACCCAGCGCCAGCGCCACAGTGGCGCCCTCGCGATCGGCCAGCGCGAAGCAGAGCGCGGCGAGGGCGGCGCCGGTGGTCTGCCCGGTCAGCCGCGCGGTCGCGACGATGCCGCTGGCGCTGCCGCTGCGATGCGACGGCGCGCTCGACATGATCGCCTTCATGTTGGGGGTCTGGAAGAAGCCGAAGCCGATGCCGCAGATCATCGTGCGCCAGACGATGTTGGCGACGCTGGGCTCGGCCGGCAGGGTGGCGAGCAGCACCATGCCAAGCCCCAGCAGCAGCATGCCGATGCCGCCGAGGATGCCTGCCGGATAGCGGTCCGACAGCCGGCCGCCGATTGGCGCCATGAAGGCGACCACCAGCGGCCAGGGCGTCATGAAGAAGCCGGTCTCGACTTGCGAGCGGTGCAATATGTCCTCGAAGTAGAAGGGCAGCGATACGAAGGCGAGGCCCTGCACAGCGAATGAGCAGACGGCGGTCGCGGCGGACAGCGCGAAGATCGGCCGCCGGAACAGGTCGATCGGCAGCATCGGTGCCGGATGATCGGCATGCCGCCGGGTCAGGATCCATCCGAACAGGACGGCGGCGACAAGCTCGGCGATGACAAGCGCCGGCGCAGCCTTGTGCGCAGCGCTACCGATGCCGATGATGAAGAGGCCGAGACAGGCGCAGGCCAGTGCCGCGCCGGTGAAGTCGAAGGCGTGGGTGGCACGCGGCGTCGTCGGCAGCGTCTTCATGCCCATCAGCAACGCGACGACGCCAAAGGGAATGTTGACGGCGAACAGCCAGGGCCATGGGCCGAGCGCGAGGATTCCGGAGGCGATGGTCGGCCCCAGCGTAAAAGCCGTCGCGACCACGAGCGCATTGTGGCCGAAGCCGCGGCCGTGCATCCGGCTCGGATAGACGAAGCGCACCAGCGCGGTGTTGACGCTCATCAGGCCGCTGGCGCCGAGCCCCTGCAAGGTACGCGCGACCAGCAGGCTCGGCAGCGACCACGCCAGCGCACAGCCGAGTGACGCCAATGTGAACAGCAGCAGGCCGCCGAGATAGATTCGCTGATGGCCGACGATCTCGCCGAGCGCGCCGAGCGGCAGCAGCGTCGCGACCAGCGCGATCTGATAGACGTTGACGACCCAGACCACTTCCGCAGGGCTGACATGCAGATCGCTCGCGATCGCCGGCAGCGCGATATTGGCGATCGCGGTATCGAGCGAAGCCATCGCCAGCGCCGTGAAGATCGCGGCCACCGCCCAGCGCCGGGTCTCCCAAGGCAAACCATCGGTGATCGGTGCCGCAGCCGCGGCGGTCGGGGTCTTCTCGAGCATGCCTGTAAGTGTCTCCGGGACCGCCATGTACTACGCCGGCATCCCGTTCCCCAGCCGCGGCATTGCATGATGCGTATGCGAAGCGGCCTAGCCGGAAGTGTCAAAAGTCCCGCCGCGGACCGAACAGATATCCTTCGATGGCGCGCAGCACCCGGCGGCTGGCCGCAGCCTGCGAGAGGTCCTTTTGAAGCGCGTGGTCGACCATGGCGCGGCTGATCACGATCAAATCCTCGACGGCGTCATCGTCGACGGGCCTTGCGATCTCACGACGATGCCGGGCCAGCAGGGCGGCGACCAGTTCCTTCAATTCGTCGGCTGCTGACGTGCCCGATGACGCGGGGCGCAGCCGATCCTCCTCGGCCTCCAGAATGCGATTGAGCCCGGCTCGCTCGGCGTGCGCCTCGAGCTGGGCTTGAACGATCAGGTTGAGCGACGCCGTCAGGCTCTTGCTCTCGGATGCCGCGACCGCATCCCGCACTTTTGCCAGCAGCGCGTCCTCGAACCTCGTGATCAATGCCAGCGTCAGCGCGTCCTTGTTGGGGAAGTACTGGTACACCGATCCGACGCTGATCCCGCCGCGTTCGGCCACCGCATTGGTGTTGTAGCCCTCGAGCCCGCGCGCCTCCAGAACGCGAGCCGCCGCTTCCAGAATCACGGCCACGGTTTCCCGCGAACGCTGCTGAAGCGGCTGTTTCCGGGCCTTTATGCGCCGCTTCGCCGGCATGAGGGGGATCTCCCAAAACGCGAGTTGTGGAATATGAGCAATTACTCACATTATGGGCGTGAAAGGAGAACCGATCAATGGTGACACTGCAAACGACCTCGTCCCCCGTGCTTCCCGAACACGAGGACGATCCGCACAGGTTTCACATCTTCGTCATGGTCAAGACCACGCGGCATTGGCTCGATCTGAAGACCGAGCAGCGCCTCGCCTTCCTGCATGAGGAGGTCATTCCTTTGCTCCGGCGCCGTCCGGAGCTGAAGGTGCGCTGGTTCGAGCCGGAGGCCTTCTGGACCAGGGCGACCGACGTCATGATCTGCGAGACCGATGACCTCTCGGCCTGGGCGTGGTTCTGCGACCACCTGCGCGAGACGAAGTTCTGGGACCATTACTTCGAAGTGCTCGACATCATGCCGGCGCTCGAAGGCAATTACCTTGCCTAGAATGCCGACGCCGGCCCGGATCGTTCCGGGCCGGCGTCCCGGCAGCCTGTGGCGACGCAACTGCGTCCCAATCCACATCTGTCATCGCCCGGCTCGACCGGGCGATCCAGTACGCCGCGGCCCATCGGCTCAAGCACTGGCGTCTCTGGAATACTGGATCACCCGCTTTCTGTTTGGCCCGGACAGATCACTGACGGGTGTTCGGAGACATAGCTGACACATCAACCTTGGCTGGATTGGTCCGATTCGGGAGGCCGCCATGCCGTGGAGTGAGGTGTCAGTAATGGATCAGCGCCACGAGTTCGTGCGGCTGGCTCTGCAGGAAGGCGCCAACCGGCGCGAGCTGTGCCGACGGTTCAACATCAGCCCTGACGTCGGCTACAAATGGCTGCGGCGCTGGCAGGCTGGCGATCGGGAGCTGGCCGACCGCTCCCGGCGCCCCCATGAGATGCCCAAGCGCAGTGAGGCTGCGGTCGAGACGCAGGTTCTGGCCGTGCGCGACAAGCATCCGGCCTGGGGTGCGCGCAAGATCGCCCACTGCCTGGAGCGGGATGGCCAGACGGTGCCTGTGCCGTCGACGGTGCACCGGATCCTGTGCCGGAACGGCCGGGTCAAGCCGAGCGAGAACGCGCCGCCAAATCCAGGGCACCGCTTCGAGAAGGAAGCTCCCAATCTGCTGTGGCAGATGGACTTCAAAGGCCACGTGCCGCTCGCCGACGGGACGCGGTGCCATCCGCTCACGATCGTCGACGATCACTCGCGCTATGTCCTGTGCCTGAAGGCCTGCGCCGACGAGCAGCGGCGCACCGTGCAGGGTCACCTGACGACGACGTTCCGCCGCTATGGTTTGCCGGAGGCCTTCTACACCGACAACGGCTCACCATGGGGCGATACGTCCGGCATTCGCTGGACCGGATTGAAGGTCTGGCTGCTCAAGCTTGGCGTCAGGGTGGTGCATGCCAGGCCATGTCATCCACAGGCCCGCGGCAAGAACGAACGCTTCCATCGCACCCTGAAGGCTGAAGTCTTTGCGATGCGTCGCTTCCGCACTCTCCCGGAAGTCCAACGCGCCTTGGATGCCTGGCGGCCGGTCTACAATCTGGAGCGTCCCCACCAGGGCCTCGATATGCACGTTCCCGCCGATCGCTTCCGACCGAGTATCCGGGCCATGCCGGCCCGCGTCCCGAACGTCGCGTACGACAGCGGCGAGATCGTGCGCAGGGTCTCATCGACAAGACCCTACATCTCCTTCAAGGGACGCTTCTGGAAGGTTCCGCTGGCCTTCGCGCGCGAACGGCTTGCCATCAGGCCCTGGATCGCGACGGCCATTACGGCGTCTTCTTCGCCAGCTGGCAGGTCGCATCAATCGACTTGACCGCCGGCCAACCTGTCAGTGATGTGTCCGAACAGGTGTCAGCCATGTCTCCGGACTAAACATTTCGCGGGTGATGACACCGAGTGGCTGTTTTGACATCTCGAATTGCGCCCCACCCACATCCTGACAGACTTCCAAGACACAGGGACCCATAACCACCGATGCTGCTTGTCGGGCAATGCTGGAACGACGAGTCCCGTTCAAGACATCCGCCGCGGAGTATGGGTCCCGGCCTGCGCCGGGACGACGGCGGTGGATGCAGCGTGCGAGCGCGATCAATCCGAATTCATGTTCCCGCGGTGCGTCACAGAATCGCGCCGAAGCGACTTTCGGATAGCTTGCGTCACAGTCGCGATCGACTACCCTTGGTATACAAGCAGGCCCGGCGTCAGATCGGGCCGCAAGAGGGAACGCGCATTGCACGGACAGGCCGACCGGCGCAGCGAAGCCATGCGAAGCGCCAGCGAGGGAACTCGCCGCCGCGCGTTCACCGGCCTCTGGGTCGCGGCATTGCTGGCGATCCTGACCTTCCTGGTCATCTATCCCGTCTTCATGCTGCTGCTCGGCGCGCTTACCGACACCAATCCGGTGGTCGACGGCATTCGTCTCAGCCTGAGCCATTTGTCGATCGCCAATTTCCTCGCCGTGCTGGCCAATCCGAACGTCGCCGAAGCGCTGCTCAACACGCTGATCGCCTGCGGCGGCGGCACGGTGATCGCGGTCGCGATCGGGCTGTTGTTCTCCTGGATCGTGGTGCGCACCAACACGCCGTTCAAGGGCTTCATAGCCGCGGCCAGCATCCTGCCGCTGTTCGCGCCGCCGCTGGTCGCGGGCGTGGCCTGGGCCATTCTCGGTTCGCCGAAGACCGGCTTGATCAACACGATGTTCAAGTGGATGGGCTCCGACCTGCGCGTCGATCTCTACTCGATGTGGGGCCTGGTGTTCGTCTTCGGCATCTACTACGCGCCGTACGTCTACATGTTCACCTCGTCGGCGCTGCGCAACATGGACCCGAGCCTGGAGGAGGCCGCGGAAATCTCCGGCGCGAGCCCGGTCGCGACCCTGTTCACGGTGACGTTCCCGCTGATCATGCCGGCAATCGTCTCGGGCATGCTGCTGTCGTTCATCGTGATGCTCGGCATCTACGGCATCCCGGCCGTGCTCGGCGCGCCGACCAACCTGAACGTGCTCACCACCTACATCTTCAAGCTCACCAACTGGTCGCCGCCGCTCTACAACACCGCGGCGGCGGTCGCGATCATCCTGATGGTGGTCACGGGACTGCTGGTCTATCTGCAGCAGAAACTGCTGAGCGGGCGCAGCTATACCACCGTCGCGGGCAAGGCGTTCCGGCCGCGCAGCCTCGATCTCGGCCCGTGGCGCTGGCTCACCTTCGCGATCGGCATCGTCTACCTCCTCATCGTCGTGGTGCTGCCGTCGCTGGCGCTGATCGTCGCGGCGTTCCGCAAGTTCATGTTCATCCGTGACATCGCGAGCCTGTTCGACATGCGGCAATATTCGCTGACGCATTTCGAGAGCATCTTCGACAATCCGTTGACGATGCGGTCGATCTACAATGCGGTCGAGGTCGGCGTCATCACGGCTGTTGTCGGCGGCGCGCTCGCCTTTGCGATCGGCTACACCATCCATCGTACCCGCGTCAGCGGACGCGGCGCCATCGACCTGATCTCGACCCTGCCGGTCGCGATCCCCGGACTGGTGGTCGGCGTCGCCTATCTATGGGCCTGGATCGGCGTGCCGGGCGGGCTCTACGGCACGATCTGGATTCTCGCGCTGGCCTTCATTGCGCGATTCATGCCGGACACCGTGAAGGCGCTGTCGACCTCGTTCCTGCAAATCCACCGCGAGCTCGAGGAGGCCGCCTGGGTCTGCGGCAAGGGCATGCTCGGCACCATCAGGACGATCGTTTTGCCGCTGGCGCGGCCGGGCGTGCTGGCGTCGATGACGCTGCTGTTCGTGCTGGCGATCCGCGAGCTCGGCTCGTCGCTGTTCCTTTACACCAGCAACACCATGGTGATGTCGGTGCTGCTGCTCGACTATTACGAGGGCGGCAATATCGGCAAGACCGCGGCCTTCAGCCTGGTGCAGACGGTGCTGCTCGGTGTCCTGATCGGCGGCGCCAACTGGCTGTCGCGCGGATCGGCGCAGGGCAACGTGGCGCGGACCGGATAACAACGAATAAGGGGAGGATTGCGATGGATAGACGAACCTTCACCACACTGGCCTTGGCAAGCGTGGCGACGCTTGCATTGCCGCCTGCGGCACGGGCGCAGGACTTCGGCTCGGCGGAGTTGATCGCGGCGGCCAAGTCCGAAGGCAAGCTCGTCTACTACACCGCGAACTTCGCCGAGATCGAGCAGCAGGTCATCAAGGCCTTCAACAAGCGCTTTCCCGAGATCAAGGTCGAGATGGTCCGCGCGCCCGGCGGGCAGCTGATCACCCGCGTCAAGACGGAGGCTGCGGCCGGCAAGCTGATCGCCGATGTCGTCGACCACTCCGACCGCGCGCTGATGCAGCCGCTGGAGGCCCTGTTCCAGGATTACGCGCCGCCGAACGCAGCCGATTACGATCCGCACGCGCTGATCTCGCCGAAATACTGGCCGCGCGCGACGATCGCCTGGTCCATCGCCTACAACACCGAGCTGGTGAAGGACCCGCCGAAATCCTGGATGGACCTGACCAAGCCGCAATATGACAAGTTGATCGGGCAGGTGTTCGCGCAGTCCGGCGGCACCACCTGGACGCGGATCATGTTCGAGCGCCAGGTGCTCGGCGAAGACTACTGGGCCAAGCAGGCCGCGACCCATCCGGTGCTGTATCCCTCCGGCGCGCCGACGGCCGATGCGCTGGTGCGCGGCGAGATCGCGATCGCGCCGCTGCTCTATAACGTCATCTACCAGAAGAAGAAGGACGGCGCGCCGATCGAGATCTTCTTTCCGCCCGAGGGTGCTCCGGTCAATCCCTACGCGACCGGCATTCCGAAGACGGCGGCTCATCCCAATGCAGCAAAGCTGTTCCTGAACTGGTGTCTGTCCAAGGAAGGACAGACCTTCATGATCAAGGAGCTCGGCAATCTCACATCCCTGAAGGCACCGCCGGCATATCCGGAGGGGTTCGATCCAAAGGTGGTCAAGCTCTGGTATCCGAAGTTCGACGAGTATGTGAAGCTGCATGCGGCGTGGGTCGCGGACTGGGACAAGACGTTTGGCTACCGGCAATAGGCTGATGGTGCAGCGATGACGGCGACGCTCGAAGTCACCGATCTCAGGAAGCAGTTTTCGATCGGCCGCCCGGCCATCGACGGCGTCAGCTTTGGCGTGCCGGCCGGCGAGATCGTGGTGCTGCTGGGGCCGTCCGGCTGCGGCAAGACCACGACGCTGCGCTGCGTCGCCGGGCTCGAACATCCGACCGGCGGCGAGATCAGCATTTCCGGGCGGGTGGTCTCGTCGCCGGCAAGCGGCGTCCTCGTGCCGCCGCGTTCGCGCGATCTCGGCATGGTGTTCCAGTCCTATGCGGTGTGGCCGCATATGACGGTGCGGCAGAACGTGATCTATCCGCTGAAGCACCGCAAGATCGGACGCACCGATGCTGCCCGCATGGTCGAGGAGGCGCTGGCGCTGGTTGGACTGTCCGACTATGCCGACCGGCCGGTGGTGGCGTTGTCGGGCGGCCAGATGCAGCGCGTCGCGCTGGCACGCAGCATGGTGTACCGGCCGCAACTCCTGCTGCTCGACGAGCCGCTGTCGAACCTCGATGCCAAACTGCGCCTGCGGCTGCGCGACGACCTCCGCGTCATCCTCAAGCAGACCGGGATGACCGCGCTCTACGTCACCCATGACCAGGCCGAAGCGGTCGTGCTCGGCGACCGGATCGGCGTGATGCGCGACGGCAAGCTGTTGCAGATGGATACGCCCGACGTGATCTACAATCGTCCGGCCGATCTGTTCGTCGCTAATTTCACCGGCGCCACCAACGAGCTCGCGGGTACGCTCGTCACATGCAACGGCCGCTATGGCGTGGTCGATTTCGGTGACGGCCGGCAAGGCGAGGTCGCGCTGTGCCAGACGCTCAAGCCCGACGAGAAAGTGCGGATCGCGCTGCGGCCCGAGAACATCGCGATCGGCCGGCCCGACGGCACCAACACGTTCTCGGCAAAGGTGCTCGACCGCAGATATCAGGGCACCCAGACCGCCTACGGCATCGAGCTGTTCGGCAAACGGCTGGAAGCGATCGAACTCGGCACCGCCGCGCGCCATCAGGTTGGCGTCGAGGCACAGGTCGCGTTGCCGCGCGAATGCCTGTGGGCCTACCGCGACAGCGGGCCGGCATCGCATGATTAGCGTGACCGCGGCCGTTGTCGGTTCGCAATGATGTGAGGCAACCCGTGCCGACGGTTCGCCTGTTAGCCTTCCTCCACCAGCGCGCGGATGCTGCGGGCGAGTCCGAGGATGCGCGGGCCGCATTCGCGCTCGATCTGCTCGGCGCTGAAGCGGAAGGAGGGGACGCCGCAATTGACCGACAGGCATTCGCCGGTCGGCGTGCGATAGAGCGGGGCGGCGACGCCGAAGATCTCGCGCCGCCATTCGCCGAGCGAGACGGCAAAGCCGCGCTCGCGGCACAATTCGATGTCGGGCAAGGTGCGCTTCTGCACGTAATCGAACTCGTCGGGGCGCTCGGCCTTGACGCGCGCGACATAGGCGCCGAGCTCTTCCTCGGTGAACAGCGACAGCAGCGCGCGCCCGACCGCGGTCGGCGCCAGCGTGCTGACAAAGCCGACGTCGGGCACGTGCGGCGCCGTATCCGTCGTGCGCAACGTCTCGACATAGATGAAGTCGATCCCGAACGGCATTGCGATCGACACCGTGCCGCCGGCATAGGTCGCGAAGTCGCGCATCAGCGGACGCGCGAGTTGGCGCACCTTCAATGCCGACAGCACGGGGTAGGCGGCGGCGAGTGCGCCGAGGCCGAGCACGAAGCGGCCCTTGGTGTCGCGCCTGAGATAGCCGAGCTGCTCGAGCGTGTAGGTCAGCCGCGACACCGTCGGCCGCGACAGGCCAGTATGCAACGCGAGCTCGGCGTTCGACAGCGAGCCCGGATGACGGCGAAACGCCGCCAGCACGTCGAGGCCATGCGCCAGGGTCGTCGCAAAGGAGGGATCCGCCTGAACCTCGGCAGGGGAAGATGCTGTCATACGGAATATTGGTCTCAGATGGCCAGATTTGTCAATATATCGAAATGAATTTGCAAATCGTGTCGATACCGGTTTATCTGCGGGGAATAAGGACAAGGAACCGCTGGAGCGAGGCGCCTTCCGATGACGATGACCGAGCAAGCCCGAGACGCAAAGCCCGCCGCGATCGACAAGGCGCGGCTGCGCCTGAAGTATCAGGAGGAGCGCAACAAGCGGCTGCGTCCCGACGGCAATGACCAGTATCTCCAGATCAAGGGCCAGCTCGCGCATTATCTCGACGATCCCTACACGCCGGTCGTTGAGCGCGCGCCGAAGACCGATCACGTCACCTTCGCCTTCATCGGCGGCGGCTTCGCCGGGCTCGCCACCGCGGCGCGGCTGACCGAGGGCGGGATCAAGGATGTCCGCATTGTCGAGAAGGGCGGCGATTTCGGCGGCACCTGGTACTGGAACCGGTATCCCGGCGCGCAGTGCGACACCGCGTCGATGGTCTATATGCCGCTGCTCGAAGAAACCGGCCACATGCCGTCGGAGAAATACGCGCATGCGCCCGAAATTCTGGCGCACTGCCAGCGGATCGGTCGGCAGTTCAATCTCTATGACAATGCGCTGTTTCATACCGAGGTGACGAGCCTCGATTGGGACGCAACGCAATCGCGCTGGATCGTCCGCACCACGCGGGGCGACGCCTTCACCGCGCAATATGTCGGCATCGGCACCGGCCCGCTGCATGTGCCGAAGCTGCCCGGCATTCCCGGCATCGAGCGCTTCAAGGGCCACTCGTTCCACACCAGCCGCTGGGACTACGACTACACCGGCGGCGATCCCAAGGGCGCGCTGATGGAGAGGCTTGCCGACAAGCGCGTCGGCATCATCGGCACCGGCGCGACCTCGGTGCAATGCATTCCGCACCTCGCGCGCGCCTGCAAGGAGCTCTACGTGTTCCAGCGCACGCCGTCGTCGGTCGATGTGCGCGGTAACGGGCCGATCGATCCCGACTGGTTTGCCGAGATCGCGACGCCGGGCTGGCAACAGCGCTGGCTGGAGAATTTCACCGCCAACCAGGCCGGCGGATCGGCCGAGGAGGATCTGGTGCAGGACGGCTGGACCGACCTGTCGAAGCGGATCCGCGCCAAAATCATGCTGCTGCCGCGCGAGCAGCGAAGCGTGGAAAACATGCGGGCGGCGTTCGAGGATTCCGACTTCGAGAAGATGGAGGAAATCCGCAACCGGATCGACACCATCGTCCGCGATGCCGACACCGCCAGGAATCTCAAGGCCTGGTACGGCCAGCTCTGCAAGCGGCCATGCTTCCACGACGCCTATCTTCAGGCGTTCAACACCCCTAGCACCCATCTGGTCGATACCGACGGCAGGGGCGTCGAGGAGATCACCGAGAACGGAATCGTCGTCGCCGGCAAGGAATACGCGCTCGATTGCATCATCTATGCATCGGGTTTCGAGGTCGGGACGGAATATCGCCGTCGCGCGGGCTTCGACCTCACCGGCCGCGATGGCGTCAAGCTGTCGGAGCATTGGGCCGAGGGCATGCGTACCAAGCACGGCATCCACGTGCACGGCTTCCCCAACGTGTTCTTCGTGCAGCCGACGCAGGGCGCCAATCTGATCTCCAATGTGCCGCACAACCTGACCGAAGCGGCGCGGACCATCGCGCTGATGGTCGGCCACGCGCAGGATAACGGCTTCGCGGAAATCGAGGTCAGCAAGGAAGCCGAGGATCGCTGGGTCGAGCTGCTGCTGACCGGCGTCGGGCGGATGATCGGCGGGCCGGATTGCACGCCCGGCTACTACAACAACGAGGGCCGTGAGCCCGGTCCCGCCGCCAAGCTCAATGTCGGCCATCCCTTGGGCGCGCTAGCCTACTTCAAATATATCGACGGCTGGCGCCGCAGCGGCCAGTTCGAGGGCGTGCAATTTCGCTGAGGGAAGCGCGATCGGAACCGATTTCCGCCAATCGAGGGAGTGCTTGAGTATGGCCCAGACAACCGCAAGCGAAACGTCACACGAAGGTCCGAAGGCGGCATCCGCTCCGGTCATCGCCCAGCACGCGGCGACGTTGAAAGCGCTGCCGTTCGCCGACACCCGGGATTTCGACGACGCCGCGCGCGGCTTCCTCGGCACCATCGAGAACGCGCGCGTCACCTCGGCCCAGGGCAGGGTGGTCTGGAGTCTCGAGCCTTACGGATTCCTGTCGGAGGAGAAGGCGCCCGCGACCGTCGATCCGAGCCTGTGGCGGCAGTCGCGGCTCAACATGCATCACGGCCTGTTCGAGGTGGTGCCGGGTGTCTACCAGGTGCGTGGCCTTGACATCGCCAACATGACGCTGATCGAGGGCGACAAGGGCGTCATCGTGGTCGACACGCTGACCTCGATCGAGGGCGCGCGCGCCGCGATGGAATTGTACTTCCAGCATCGCGGCAAGCGGCCGGTCGCCGCCGTGATCTTCACCCACACCCACACCGACCATTGGGGTGGCGCGCGCGGCGTGCTCGACGACGTCATGTTGGCGGCGGGCGTACCGATCATCGCGCCCAACTTCTTCATGGAGCACGCCGTCTCCGAGAACATCATCGCGGGGCCGGCGATGCTGCGCCGCGCGCAATATCAGTTCGGGCCGTTCCTCGCCAAGGGCGTGCGCGGCCATGTCGACTGCGGCCTCGGCAAGACCATGGCGGCGGGCGGCGTGGCGCTGCTGCGGCCGACCGATTTGATCATCGCAACCGGCGACAAGCGCGTGATTGACGGCGTCGAGTTCGAATTCCAGATGGCGCCGAACAGCGAAGCGCCGGCGGAGATGCATTTCTTCATCCCGCGCTACAAGCTGTTGAATCTCGCCGAGAACTGCACGCATAATTTCCACAATCTGCTGCCGTTCCGCGGCGCCGATGTGCGCGATGCGCTGGCCTGGTCGAAATATCTCGGCGAGGCGCTGCAGATGTGGGGCGGCAAGGCGGAAGCGATGTGCGGCCAGCACCACTGGCCGGTGTGGGGGCAGGCGCGGATCGACACCATGATCCGCGAGCAGCGCGACCTCTACAAATACGCCCATGACCAGACCATCCGTCTGATGAACCACGGCCTCAACGCGGCCGAGATCGCCGAGACGATCCGCCTGCCGCAGAGCCTGGAGGGCGCCTGGCACGGCCGCGGCTATTACGGCCATATCAGGCACAACGTGAAGGCGATCTACCAGAAGTATCTCGGCTGGTACGACGCCAATCCGGTCAACCTCGATCCGCTGCCGCCGGTCGAGGCCGGCAAGAAATATGTCGAGTATATGGGCGGCGCCGACGCGATCCTGAAACGCGCCGCGGCGGATTTTGCCAAGGGCGAATTCCGCTTCGTGGCGCAGGCCGTCAGCCATCTCGTGTTCGCCGAGCCTGATAATCAGGCCGCGCGTTCGCTCCTCGCCGATACGTTCGAGCAGCTCGGCTACGCCGCGGAAAGCTCGACCTGGCGCAACGCCTATCTGTTCGGTGCGCAGGAACTGCGGCAGGGCATGCCGAAGACGCCGCCGCGCTCGCCGATGCCGCGCGAGACGCTGGCTGCGCTGCGCACCGAGCAGCTTTGGGACGTGCTCGGCATCCGCCTCAACGGCCCCAAGGCCGAAGGCAAGCGCATCGTGCTGAACTGGAGCTTCACCGACACCGGCGAGACCTTCGTGCTCAATCTCGAGAATTCCGCCCTGACCTACGTTGGGGATACGCAGGCGGCCGATGCGCAGGCGAGCTTCACGCTGGCGCGCAGCGTGCTCGACGAGGTCATCGCCAAGCTGACCACGTTCCCGGACGCCGTGGACGCCGGCAGGATCAAGGCATCAGGCGAGCCGCAGCGGCTCGATGAATTGATGGCGCTGATGGACGAATTCCCGCGGATGTTCGAGATCGTCGAGCCGAAGCGGACGGCGGTGACGTAGGGCCACGCAAGCGGAATTTACAAACCGTCACCCTGAGGAGCGCGGAACGCGCGTCTCGAAGGGTCGACGGCCCGGCTGGTGGCCGATTGATCCTTCGAGACGCCGCTACGCGGCTCCTCCAGCGACAAAGGCGAAACCTTTGCGCGGGGATGACGGGTTGGCAGACGATGCCTCAAATCCCGAGATACGCCGCCTGTACCTGCTTGTTGCCCGCGAGTTCGGCGCTCGTGCCCTGCATGATCACGTTGCCGCTTTCCAGCACATAGGCGCGCTGCACCAGCGACAGCGCGCGGCTGACATTCTGCTCGACCAAGAGGATCGCGGTGCCCATTTTGTGGATCTCGCCGATCTTCTCGAAGGTCACGTCGGTCATCACGGGAGCTAAGCCGAGCGAGGGCTCGTCCAGCATCAGAAGTCGGGGCTTCAGCATCAGCCCACGGCCGACCGCGACCATCTGCTGCTCGCCGCCGCTCATGGTGCCGGCGAGCTGTTTCCTGCGGTCGGCGAGCCGCGGGAAGATGCTGTAGACGAGCTCCATCGTGCGCGCGCGATCCGCCTTGGCCTTCGGCGTGTAGGCGCCGATCTCGAGATTCTCCTGCACCGTCATTTCCGGGAACACCTGGCGGCCTTCCGGGACATGCGCGATGCCGAGCTCGGGGATCCGGTAGGGCGGCAGCGTGGCGAGGTCGACGCCGTCGACCGTGACCTTGCCGCCGAACAGTTTGACGAGGCCGGAGACGGCGCGCAGCGTCGTGCTCTTGCCGGCGCCGTTGGCGCCGAGCAGGCCGACGGCTTCGCCCTCGCCAATGGAGATGCTGACGTCGGTGATGGCAGGGACCGAGCCATAGCTGGCGCTGACGCGGGAGAGCTCAAGCATGGGCGTCTCCCTGCGCCGGCGGATGCACATAGGAGCCGAGATAGGCGCGGATCACTTCCGGATTCTCCACGATCTCCTTCGGCGCGCCCTCGGCGATCTTCTGGCCGTGGTCGAGCACCACGATGTGGCGCGCCACCGCCATGATCGCGCGCATGACATGCTCGACGATCACGATAGTCAGGCCGCTGGCGGAGAGCTTCTTCACCAGCGCCACCGCCTGGTCGATCTCGGCGGGGTTGAGTCCGGCCATCACCTCGTCGAGCAGCAGGATCCTGGGCTGCGTTGCCAGCGCGCGGGCCATTTCCAGCCGCCGCTGGTCGATGGTGGTGAGGTCCTTGGCCGGGGTCTGCTCCTTGGCGCCGAGGCCGACGAACTCGATCGCCTCGCGCGCCTTGTTGCGCGCGGCCGCGATATGGCGGTCGCGCAGGAACGCGCCGGTCATCACATTGGCGAGCACGGTCATCGCGCCGAACGGCTTGGCCACCTGGAAGGTGCGGGCAAGGCCGAGCGCGCAGACATCGTGCGGCCTGAGCCCCACGACCTCGTGGCCGAAGGCGAGCACCGAGCCGGAATCCGGCCGGTGAAATCCCGTGATCAGGTGAAAGCTCGTGGTCTTGCCGGCGCCGTTCGGTCCGATCAGCGCGACCGTTTCGTTTTCCTGCACCGTGAAGCTGACGTCCTGCACGGCGCGCAGGCCGCCGAAGCGCTTGCTGAGACCCTTGATGACCAGTGCTTCTGCCATCGCGACGACCTCAGGCGCGCGCCGGCTTGCGCCGGGCGGTGCGGTGATAGATGTCGGTCGCGAACCCGATCAGCCCGGTCGGCCGCCACAGGATCACAGCCATCAGGATCAGGCTGTAGACCGTGAGCTGGATGCCGCCCACCGAGCTGCCGAGCCAGCTTTGCAGCAGCGCCGAGGTGGTCTCCAACAGCACGGTGCCGATCACCGGTCCCCACAGCGTGCCGATGCCGCCGACGATGGATACCAGCGCCGCCTCGATCGAGACGTTGAAGCTGAACGCGGTCGCAGGATCGATGAAGTAGATGTATTGCGTGTAGAACGTCCCCGCGAGCGCGGTCAGGAACGCGCTGATCATGTAGATGTCGCGCTTGACCTTCGGCGCGTTGACGCCGACCGCTTCGGCCGCGTCCTCATCCTCGCCGATCGCGACGAGATAGTAGCCGATCCAGGATTTCTCGATTCGGTGGGTGATCCACAGCCCGACCACGAGCAGGCTGAGCACGACGTAGTAGTAAGACGACTTCTCCTCGAACTGCATCATCAGCGGCGCGCTGCCGAGGTTCGGGATCGTGGTGCCTTCGGCGCCCCAGGCGAAATCGCGGAACTTGAGGAAGATCAGCATCAGCACCTGGGCGGTCGCAATGGTGGCGATGGTGAAGTAGGGGCCGCGCAGGCGGAAGCAGAGCCAGCCGATCGGCAGGCTTGCAAGCATCGCGACCACGCCGCCCGCGATCATCCCGATCCAGGGCGAGATGCCGTAGTTCACCTGCATGATGGTGGAGGTGTAGGCGCCGAGCCCGAAATAGGCGGCGTGCCCGAGCGACAGCTGCTTGGCGTAGCCGCCCATCAGGTTCCAGGCGACGCCGATGAAGGAGAACAGCAGGATGCGGATGAAGATGTCGATCGCGAACGATGAGGTGACGAGCTGGGGCAAGGCGAGCATGACGACGGCCCCGATCGCCAGCCACAGCCATTTGAAGTTGCTGGACGTCTGCATCACCGGCCCCTCCTGGCGCCGAGCCCGCTCGGCCTGAAGGCAAGCGTCAGCAGCAGCAGCGCGAACACCACGATCAGGCCGGAATCGGCGCCGACGAACTGGATGCCGAGCGATTCCGCGACGCCCATCATCAGACTTGCGATCAGTGCGCCCATCACATTGCCGAGCGTGCCCATCACGACGGCGACGAACGCCATCAGCACGAACACCTGGCCGACGAATGGATAGGCCGAATAGAACGGCATCAGCAGCGAGCCGGCGGCGCCCGCGAGCGCCAGCGCGGTGCCGAACGCGACCGCGAACACGCGGTTCGGATTGATCCCCATCAGCATCGCGACGTCGCGGTTCTGCGACGCAGCGCGCATGGCGCGGCCGAGATCGGTGGTGTGCAGGAACACCCACAGCAGCCCGCTCAGCGCCATTGCGACCGCGAAGGCGATCAGTTTCGCCACCGGTATGTACAGCCCGCCGATGTGCCACGCCGCATCCGAATAAGACGTGTGGACGGTGCGGTAGTTGGCGCTGAACAACATCAGCGACAGATTGAGCAGCAACAGCGATAGCGCGAAGGTCAGGAAGATCTGCGGCATGTCGTTCGGCCCCAGCACCCTGCGGATCAGGAAATGCTGGATCAGGACGCCGGCGAGGAACAGCACCGGCATCGAGACCACGAGCGAGACCAGCGGATCGATGCCGAACTGGGTGGCGAGGAAGAACGAGATATACATCCCGATCATCACGAACTCGCCCTGGGCGAAGTTGACGATCTTGACCACGCCGAAGATCAGCGTGACGCCGATGCTGACAAGCGCGTAGATGCCGCCGATGAGCAGGCCGTTGATCACGGCCTGGGCCAGTGTCTCCCACATGCGATGCGACCGCGGCTCAGGTCTTCATCAGCGGCGCGCGGGCGTCTTCCTTCGGGAAGACGCTGACGAGATCGGTGTTCTGCCACTGCACGCCGACCGGGCGGCCGTAGACGTTCTTGCCGTCTGGCCCGAACTTCACCTTGCCGCCCGGCGCCATCGCAGCAAAGCCCGAGGAGACGTCGAGCGTCGAGAGCGCCTCGCGCACCTTCTTGGGATCGGCGGAGGCGGCGCGCTCCAGCGCGTCGGCCAGCATGAAGGTCTGCGCGACCAGGCCGCCGGCATATTCGAACGCGAATTCGCCGGTGCGCTTCTTGAATTCGACATTCACCTTCTGCGCGTCGTCGCTGACGTCGTGGTTCCAGTGCGCGACGCCCTGCAGGCCCTCGGCGGCATTGCCGACATTCTTGTAGAAATCCGGCATCACGAAGCCGCCGGAGCCGCCGTTGATCGCGATGTTGAGCCCGACCTGCTTCACGGTGCGCACGATCAGGATGAGGTCGTTGAGATAGGACAGCGAGAACAGCGTGTTGGCGCCGGAGGCCTTGACCTTGTTGATCAGCGGGCTCGCGTCGGTGAAGCCGGCCGAATAGGGCTCGAACATCACGATCTCGACGCCTTCGCCCGGCGCCAGCTCCTTTAGCCCGTTCGAGGTCGAGGTGCCGAACGCAGTGTTCTCGAAAATCACGGCGACCTTGGCCTGCTCGCTGACCAGCTTGGCCATCTGCAGCTGCGCCTTGGCGAATTGCGAGGCGCGCGCGAACGGCGTGAAGGTGTAGGTGCGTCCCTTGTTGAGCTGATCGGAGCTCGATCCGGTGATGATCGGGACCTTTGCCCGTTCGCAGACTTCGCTCGCGATCAAGGTCAACGCGCTGGCATAGCAGCCATGGATCGCCGACAGCTTGTTGCCCGTGATCAGGCGGTCGGTCTCGGTGCGCGTTACCGTGGTGTCACTCTGCACGTCCGAGACGATGAGGTTGAGCTTGGCGCCGCCGAGCGACTTGATGCCACCGGCCTCGTTGACCATGTCGACCGCGAGCTTGGCCGCAGCCACGCAGCCTACGCCGATCTGCGCCATGCTGCCGGTGGTCGGATAGAGCGCGCCAATGTTGATCGGGTCGGCCGCCCAGCCGCGCAGCGGAACGGCGCCGAACGCGCCTGCCGCCAGCACGCCGCCGGTTTTGGCGAGGAATTTGCGGCGGTTCAGCTTCTTTTGTGAGGCTTTGGTCGGTGCGGCATTATTAATGGGCGACGGCTTGCGGTCCCCTGTCATGGCGTTCCCCCCTGCGCGATCACGGCACGGTTGCTCCGTCCGCTCGCTTATTATTTTTTGCTCAAGCGGGGCGCATAAGAGCACGTAATTCGGCATTCGCAAAGGCGATATCAGCCGAACTCATGGGGAAACCTGTCATTGCTGGTGCGTCGCAGCAATCGCGCGACGCGCGCATGCGGATTGTTTTGCCGCGTGAGAGTTGCCGACGCCCGCGACGGTATTATTGACAATCGAATGACCCGACGGACCGGCACGGATGGTGCCGGCCGGCCCGCCGGATCATTCGATCGGCCGCTGCAACTGCTACTCCGCGCTGGCCACCAGCTTGAAGCGCGGCTCGGCTTCCATCAGGCTGCGGAAGGCGGCGAGATAGTCGAGCGCCATGCGCCGCGCGGTGAAGCGGGTCTCGAACTGCTTGCGGATCGCGTCGCGATTGAGCGTTCCGAGGCGGCCGACGGAGGAGATCGCACTGATCTCGTCCTCGACGATGAAGCCGGTCAGGCCATCCTCGATGATCTCCGGCACCGAGCCGCGGTTATAGGCGATGACGGGCGTGCCGCAGGCCATCGCTTCGATCATCACGAGGCCGAACGGCTCCGGCCAGTCGATCGGAACCAGGAGTCCGATCGCGCCGCTGAGAAAATCCGGCTTCTCGCGGTCGCTGATCTCGCCGATGAACTCGACCAACGGGTTGCTGGTGATGAGTGGCTTGATCAACTCATCGTAATATTCCTGGTCGGCACGATCGACCTTAGCCGCGATCTTCAGTGGAATGCCGCAGCGGGTCGCGATCTTGATCGCGCGATCGACGCCTTTCTCCGGTGCGATGCGCCCGAGCACCGCGAGGTAGGACGGCTTCGCCGGTTGCGGCGTCAGCAGATTCTCCGGCAGGCCGTGATGGATGGTGCGCACCCAATGCGCCTGCGGCACCGGCCGCCGCTGCGCGTTGGAGATCGAGATCACCGGAATCTTGGAGAAGGTGTTGAACACCGGCTGATGCTCCGGCAGGTCGAGCCGTCCGTGCAATGTGGTGACGAACGGCGTCGGCTGCCGCGCGAACAGCGACCACGGATAATAGTCGAGATGGCAGTGCAGGAAGTCGAACTCCTCATCATCGGCCTTCTGCCGCACGCGTTCCAGCATCACCATGTGGAGCGCATTGGGATCGCGGACCGAGCCGTCGAGCCGCAGTGCGTTCGGCCAGGTCGCATCGAGCTTCGCGGAGGTTTGAGAATCGCCACTGGCGAACAACGTCACGTCATGTCCAAGTGTTACAAGTTCTTCGGTCAGCCAGTGCACGACCCGTTCGGTGCCGCCGTAGAGCTTGGGGGGAACAGCCTCCGTCAGCGGGGCAACCTGCGCGATGCGCATCTCTCCGTCTCCTGTTTGTAATGTGGGATGAACTACCCTCAGCCCTCAGATGGCACCGACATGCCAAAGACGGGAACGTTCTCGCACGTGCGAGGTTCCTTAGATGTGGGAGATCTGCCGCTTCTTTCTTCCATCACACTGTGGTCTTGCTGATGCCATCACGCTCCAACACGGTTTTGCCTATGCCAGCGTTGCAAAATTGTTGCGCAGTGATGGCTGCATCAAGGAATCCCACCGCCGCCCTTCACGTCATCGTGCGCGAGAGCTTCGACTAAAATTTTCTCGTTCACCTTCAACAGCTTTGCAGGACGTCATGGACCATCTGTCAGGATACGCGCATCGCCCGTTTCCCTTTGTGCTGCGCTATCTGCGCCGGCGTCTGCCGTCGCATGTTGTGATTTTGTCAGCCGTGGTAGCGGCGGTTGCCTGTTCGGTAGGCACGCAATACGGCGTGAAGAATCTGGTCGATGCGTTGTCGGCGGGGCCGTCGGCCGCGAATGGCGTATGGCTGGCATTCGCTCTGCTCATGTCGCTGATCGCAGCCGACAACTTCCTGTGGCGGATCGCGAGCTGGACCGCGAGCTACACCTTTGTCAGCGTCACCGGCGATCTTCGCCGCGACATGTTCCGGCATCTCACCGGCCACGCGCCGAGCTATTTCACGGACCGGCTGCCGGGCATGCTGACCAGCCGGATCACGGCGACGTCGAACGCCGTGTTCACCGTCGAGAACATGTTCGTATGGAATGTGTTGCCGCCTTGCATCGCGACCTTCGCGGCAATCACCCTGGTTGGAACCGTCAGCGTGACAATGTCAGCAGTGCTGATCCTGATCGCGGGAACCATGGTGGTAGCCATGTTCCGCATTGCCGCCGCCGGCCGGCCGCTGCACGACGATTTCGCCAACAGGGCTGCTGCCGTGGACGGCGAAATGGTCGACGTCATCAACAACCTGCCGCTGGTACGCGCGTTCTGCGGCCTCGGCTATGAGCACGAACGCTTCGATGCGACCGTCAATCGGGAACTCGTCGCACGCGGCCGTTCCCTGCGCTACCTCGAGAAGCTTCGTCTTATTCACGCCGGCGTGACCGTCATTCTGACCATCGCGATGCTGGCCTGGGCGCTCAGTCTCTGGCAGCAGGGCACGGCGACCACGGGCGATGTCGTGCTGGTCTGCACGCTCGGCATCTCGATCCTCAGCGCCACCCGCGATCTCGCGGTCGCGCTGGTCGACGTCACCCAGCATGTCGCCCGGCTGACCGAGGCGCTGGCGACGCTGCTGCAGCCGCACGAGCTGAAGGACCATCCGGAGGCCGAGGCGCTGGTGAAGAGCGGCGCCGCGATCGCGTTCAACAATGTCGCGTTCCGCTATCCCGGCGGCCTGCAGGTGTTCGAGCGCTTCAGCCTGCGCATCCAGCCCGGCCAGCGGGTCGGCCTGGTCGGCCAGTCGGGTGGTGGCAAGTCAACATTGTTTACCCTTCTGCAGCGCTTCTACGACGTCGAGCAGGGCAACATCACCGTCGACGGCCAGGACATCTCGCGCGTCACCCAGCAGAGCCTGCGCGCGGCAATCTCGGTGGTGCCGCAGGATATCTCCCTGTTCCATCGTTCGATCCTGGAGAACATCCGCTACGGCCGGCCGGACGCCACCGACGACGAGGTGCTGCGGGCGGCGATCGCGGCGCGCTGCGACTTCATCGAATCCTTGCCCGAGGGCATGAACACCATCGTCGGCGATCGCGGCGTCAAGGTCTCCGGCGGTCAGCGCCAGCGGATCGCGATCGCGCGCGCCTTCCTGAAGGACGCGCCGATCCTGCTGCTCGACGAGGCCACCGCGGCGCTCGATGCGGACTCCGAGGAGGCGATCCGCGAGGCGTTGTCGCGGCTGATGCGCGGGCGTACCGTGGTCGCAATCGCGCACCGACTCGCGACGCTGCGCAGCTTCGATCGCGTGATCGTGCTGCAGGGTGGCCGCATCGTCGAGGACGGTCCGCCCGATATCCTCGTGAAGGGAAGGGGCCCCTACCGCGACCTGGTCGCGCGCGAGATGGGCCGCCTCTCCACCAGCGCGGCCTGACCCCGCGTTTCTCAAGCGTGTTTGTGCGTTCCGGTGCGTTCGTTCGAGCCGAAGTGGAGCCAAGCAAAGTCGCCAGAGGTTCAGATGGCAGCTGACGTCGTTACGCAGATCATCACCGCTCGTATCACTGAGCACGTCGCCGAATCGCCGTTCTACATTCCGATGACCGGGCCCGCGGCACGGCCGCGGCGCTCGCTCAAGCATGACGACACTTTCATCGTGCTCGACAGCCACGGCGACATCGGCGCCTCGGCCGGTGGGCCGGACGGCCTGTTCAACGCCGACACCCGCTACCTGGCGCGGCTGGAAATGGTGCTGGAGGACGTGCAGCCGCTCCTGCTCGGCTCCAACATGCGCGACGACAATTCGGCGCTGACGGTCGACCTCACCAATTCCGACGTCTATCGCGACGACCGTCTGACCCTGCCGAAGGACACGCTGCACATCGTGCGCTCGATCTTCCTGTGGCGCGGCACGGCCTATCAGCGCATCGGCCTGCAGAATCACGGCGATCATGCCGCGAGCTTCGATCTCACGCTGCTGTTCGACAACGACTTTGCCGATCTGTTCGAGGTGCGCGGCGAGCGCCGGCCGCGGCGTGGCATCGGCTCGAGCAAGCTGCTCGGACCGACCGACGTCGTGCTGGAATATTGCGGCCTCGACGAGCAGACGCGGATCACCGCGCTGCATTTCGATCCGCGGCCGACGCGGCTGTCGGTCAACGCGGCGACCTATCATTTCGATCTCGAGCCGGGGCAGGTCACGTCGCTGTTCGTCGCGGTCTCCTGCAACAAGCCGATCATGCAGAAGCCGGTGCCGTTCTTCCGTGGCCTGCTGGCGCATCGCCGCGAGATGCGGACTTCGTCGGCCGGCGCGGCCAGCATCGAGACCTCGAACAACATCTTCAACGAGGTGCTGTGCCAGGCGATGGCCGACCTCAACATGCTGATGACCGAGACGCCGCAGGGCCGTTACCCCTATGCCGGCATTCCCTGGTATTCAACGACGTTCGGCCGCGACGGGCTGATCACCGCGCTGCAGATGCTGTGGGTCGATCCGCGGATCGCCAAGGGCGTCCTGAAGCGGCTCGCGTTGTTCCAGGCCAAGGCGGTCGATCCGCTGGCCGATGCCGCGCCGGGCAAGATCCTGCATGAGATGCGCGGCGGCGAGATGGCCGCGCTTCGCGAGGTGCCGTTCGCGCATTATTACGGCAGCGTCGATTCCACTCCGCTGTTCGTGCTGCTCGCCGGGCTCTATCTGGAGCGCACCGGCGATTTGGAGACGCTGCGCGAGCTGTGGCCCGCGGTCGAGGCCGGTTTGCAATGGATCGACGGCCCGGGCGATTCGGATCGCGACGGCTTCGTCGAATACCAGCGCGCCACCGAGCAGGGGCTTCGCAATCAGGGCTGGAAGGATTCGTTCGACGCCATCTTCCACGCCGACGGAACGCTTGCCGAGGGCAACATCGCGCTGGCGGAAGTGCAGGGCTATGTGTTTGCCGGCAAGCAGCTTGCCGCGCGCGCGGCGCGCAAACTCGGCTTTGCCGACAAGGCCGCGAAGCTGGAAGCCGAGGCCGAGCGGCTGCGCGAGCGGTTCGAGGAAGCATTCTGGTGCGAGGAGCTCGGCACCTATGCGGTCGCGCTCGACGGCGCCAAGCAGCCGTGCAAGGTGCGCACGTCGAATGCCGGCCAGACATTGTTTTCCGGCATGGTGCGGGAAGACCGCGCGCGACGGGTCGCCGCCGATCTGATGAGCCAGAAGTTCTTCTCGGGTTGGGGCATCCGCACCGTCGCCGCGGGCGAAGCGCGCTACAACCCGATGTCCTATCACGATGGCTCGATCTGGCCGCATGACAATGCGCTGATCGCGCTCGGATTTGCCCGCTACGGCCTCAAGCATTCGGTCGCGCATCTGTTCAAGGGCCTGTTCGATGCCGCGAGCTATATGGAACTGCGACGGCTGCCGGAGCTGTTCTGCGGCTTCCGCCGCGAGCGGCGGCGCGGCCCGGTGCTCTATCCCGTGGCCTGTGCACCGCAGGCCTGGGCGAGCGCGACGCCGTTCACGCTGCTGGAGGCGGCGCTCGGCCTCGAGTTCGACACCGCGCGGGGCGAGATTCGCTTGCGCGATCCGCGGCTGCCGGAGTTCCTCAACGACGTGGTGCTGCGCGACCTCAGGCTAGGCGCTTCCAGCGTCGATTTGAGGCTGCGCCGCCATGGCGACGAGGTGTCGCTCGAAGTGTTGCGCACACGCGGCCAGATCCAGGTGTCGATCGTGCTGACGCATTGAGCGTCGTGGCGCGGCATGCGTGCGCCGGGAAATCGCGGGGAGAGTAACATGCGTCCGAGGGTTTTGATGATGCTGGTCGCAGCGGTGCTGCTGACATGCGCGGGTGTCCGTGCCGCCGACGACGAAGCGCCGGCGCCGACACCATCGCCGCCGCCGGCGGCCCAGGCGCCGCCAGCAACGCCTGCGCCGCCGGCAGCCTCCGCGACGCCGAAGGAGCAGGCCAAGGAGCCCTCAAAGGAATCGTCCAAGGAGCCGTCGCCGCCGCCGTCGGTGACCGTGATCGGCGCGCGCGATGCGCACGGCATTCTCGGGCGCGACGTTCGCAGTTCCGCCAATGAGAACATGGGCCGCATCGTCGACGTCATTGTCGACCGCGACGGCAAGGTCCGCGCCGCGGTGATCGATTTCGGTGGGTTCCTCGGCGTCGGCAGCCGCAAGATCGTGGTCGATTGGAACGCGCTGCGTTTCGCCGGTGTTTCCAGCAAGAGCGACAGTATCACGCTGGACCTCAACAAGCAGCAGGTGAGCGCTGCACCCGAGTACAAGGAAGATACGCCGCTGATCGTGCTGGGCGCGGCGGGAAGCCTGCATCCATGGGACTACGAACATTAGGGGGGTAAAGCTGGTCGCGCGTCCGAACTCTTCTTTCGAGACGGTTGGCGACGATCGTAGCGAGCGATCAGCCGGCAGCACCAACGTTGTGTCAATTGTCCCCGACCAGCCCAGTCCGGAGGAACCGCGCGGGCCGTCGCGGGAGAGCCAGCGCGGGCTCGACTGGTTCATCTTCTTCCTGGCCGACGTGCAGACCGGCTTCGGCCCGTTCGTCGCGGTCTATCTGACGACGCAGAAATGGACCCAGGTCGAGATCGGCTTCGTGCTCTCGATCGGCGGCATCATCGGCCTGCTGGGCCAGATGCCCGGCGGAGCGATCGTCGATGCGGCGCGCTCGGAGCGGGTCGTTGCGGGCTGTGCGGTGGCCGCGATCGGCGCCAGTGCGCTGGCCTACGCGCTCTGGCCGATCTTTCCCGTGGTCACGCTCGCCGCGGCGCTGCACGCGCTCGCAAGCTGCGTGCTCGGTCCGGCGATCGCCGCGATCAGCCTCGGCCTGGTCGGGCCGCTTGCGATCGGCGAGCGGCTCGGCCGCAACGCGCGCTTCGCCTCGCTCGGCAGCGGTTCGGCCGCGGCACTGATGGGCGCCTGCGGTTATCTGCTGTCGAGCCGCTCGGTGTTCCTCGTCACCTTCATCCTGGCGATCCCGACGCTGCTGTCGCTGGCCCGGATCCGCGAGCGCGAGATCGACATCGCCCAGGCCCATGGCGAGGTCAAACGCGAGGTCCCCGACAAGCGCGCCACCAGCGTGTTCGCGCTGGTGCGGCAGCGGCCGCTACTGATCTTCGCCGGCGCGATGATGCTGTTCCAGCTCGCCAACGCCGCGATGCTGCCGCTGATGGCGGGCGTGGTGACGACACGGTCGAGCCAATGGGCGCCGGTCCTGATCGCGGCCTGCATCATTGTGCCGCAGGCGATCGTCGCTTTGTCCTCGCCCTCGGTCGGCCGCATAGCCCAGATCCGGGGCCGGCGGCCGCTGCTCCTGATCGCATTCGTCGCGCTGGCGGTCCGCGGCCTTTTGTTTGCAACCGTGCGTGATCCCTATCTGCTGGTCATGGTGCAGATTTTCGACGGCATCACCGCGGCGATCTTCAGCGTGATGGTGCCGCTGATCGTGGCCGACGTCGCCTTCGGCAGCGGCCATTTCAACCTGGCGCAGGGCATTGTCGGCACCGCGGTCGGCATTGGCGCATCGCTCAGCACGGTGCTGGCCGGCTATGTCAGCGACAAGCTCGGCAGCAGCACCGCCTTCATGGGCCTCGCCGGCGTCGCCGCGTTCGGGCTGCTCGTGGTCTGGCTGGTGATGCCGGAGACGCGGCGGACGGCATGATGGCAGGGCGCAGCCGCGGCACCATTGGCCGCCGCCGACCGGACCAGGGCCGCGGCTACGGGCCCGTTTTGCTGCGCGGCACCCTTTCTCCTGCATGTGCCGTCATATATGAGTGAATACATAAGTGATTTGCTGCTGGAACGAGCCCGATGGTCCCCAGGAGCGAGTTCGCGCGTTGAACCGCGGCGGCGATTAATCAATCCAAAATCGCGGTCTGGTACGGGATTGACGCAGCGCGGGCAGGCATTTCGACCGAGGAACGGCATGGTAAATCGAACGACGACGGCGCAGACCACCGGAGCGATGCGGCGTTGGGGGCAGCCCGCCTTTGTGACTTTCGCGGCGATGGTCACAGTTGCGTCACTGACCGGTGGCGTCGCGGCGAAAGAGCAGCGTCCGGCGGCAGCCGTTGAGGCGACCGCGCCGCGCACCGCTGGCGAGCCGATCATGGCGATCGTGTCGATCAAGGCCCAGAAGGTCACGTTCTACGACGCCGAGGGCTGGATCTACCGCGCGCCGGTGTCGAGCGGCGTGAAGGGACGCGAGACGCCGGCCGGCGTCTTTGCGCTGATCGAGAAGGACAAGGACCACCACTCGACCCTCTATGACGATGCCTGGATGCCCAACATGCAGCGCATCACCTGGAACGGCATCGCGCTGCATGGCGGACCGCTGCCGGGATATGCGGCTTCGCATGGCTGCGTGCGGATGCCCTACGATTTTGCCGAGAAGCTGTTCGACAAGACCCGGATCGGGATGCGGGTGATCATCGCGCCGAACGACCCGGCCCCGGTCGATTTCACGCATCCGGCGCTGTTCGTGCCGAACGCGCAAGCCATGGCGGCCGCGCCGGCGCGCGCCGAAAAGCTCAGCCGCGAGGCCGCGGATGCCGCCAAGGCGGCCGACGAGGCGAAGAAGGCTTCGGTAGCCGCGTCCAAGGAAGCTGCACTGTTCACGCCGGCGTCGCTGCGAAAATTGCAACAGATCAAGACCCGTGCCGACGCGGCGGTTGCGTTGGCCGACAAGACGCTCGCCGCGGCCAAGACCGATCAGGCCAAGGCGCGCGCCGAGGATCTGAAGCAGAAGGCAGTGGCTAAGGCCGCGGAAGCGACCACGCAGTTCGAGGCCGCCCAGGGTGACGCCAAGCCGAAGCTCGACGCCGCAGCCGCCGCCAAGGACGCCGCCAAGGCGGCCGAGACCAAGAAGGCCGATACCCAGAAGGCGGCGACCGAGGCCAAGCTCGCGCTGGAGCCGGTGTCCGTCTACATCAGCCGCGCGACGCAGAAGCTCTACGTTCGGCGCAACACCCACAAGCCATGGGCTGACGGCGGCGAGGTGTTCGATTCAAGCATCGAGGTTCCCGTCACGATCCGCGATCCGGACAAACCGATCGGCACGCATATCTACACGGCGATGGCGCGCAACGACGCGGGCGGCCTGCGCTGGACGCAGGTGACGATCGACGACGGAGACAACGCCAAGGACGCGCTCGACCGCATCACCATCCCGCAGGATGTGCTGGATCGCATCGCGCCGACTGCCGTTGCGCGCTCTTCGATCATCATCTCGGACGAGCCGCTGAGCGCCGAGACCAACTATCGCACCGAGTTCGTCGCCGTGCTGAGCAACCAGCCTCAGGGCGGTTTCATCACGCGCAAGCCGACCCGGCCCATGATGACCGACGACATGATCGCGAGCAGGGACGAGGACGGTTTCGGCTTCTTCTATCAGCGCAGCTGGAATCCCCAGGCGCCGACCAATTATGGTAGCTCCCAATACGGCGCTCCCCAGTTCGGTAGCCCGCAGATTTATGGCAATCCTCAAGCCGCCAACCCGCGCCGGCGCGGCGGCCAATACTACTGGCAGTCGCAACAGGACTGGTAGTGGGCGCTGCCAGGGGCAGGCCGCCCATCACGGTGAGCCTCCGACGGCGGCGTGATGCCGCCGTCGAAACGCACTGCGCTATGGACTGCCTTACGGGCGAGCTTCCAGGATCAGGTTGAACGGCGTTTCCGCTGCGCGGCGGAACCGCGAGAAGCCGCCTTGGCGCGCCACCTCGCGCAGTCTTGCCTCTCCGGCCTGCGCGCCGAGCGCGAGCCCGACCTCCTGGTCCAGCGACGCCGGTGTGCAGATCATCGTCGACGCCGCGTAGTAGACGCGCCCGATCGGATTGAGGTTGTCCTCCAGCCGGTCGTTGGCGAACGGCTCGATCAGCATGCAGGTGCCGTCGTCGGCGAGGGTGGAGCGGGTGTGCTTGAGGGCGCCGACCGGATCACCCATGTCGTGCAGGCAGTCGAAGAAGCACACCAGGTCATAGCCCTTGGCCGGGAATGTCTTGGCGGAATGCGTTTCGAAATGAACGCGGTCCGACAGTCCCGCCTCCCGCGCGGACTTCCGCGCCGCCTCGATCGAGCCCTCGTGATAGTCGAAGCCGTAGAACGTTGATTTCGGGAACGCCTCCGCCATCAATCGCGTCGAGACGCCGTGCCCGCAGCCGACGTCCGCGACGATAGCGCCTTTCTTCAGCTTGTCGACGACGCCCTCGAGCGCCGGCAGCCATTCCTGGACCAGATAATGCTTGTAGCTGGTGCGGAAGAAGCGGGCGGTGCCGCAGAACAGGCACTCGCTGCGCCTGTTCCAGCCGACGCCCTTGCCGGTCTTGAAGGCGTCGGTAATCTTTGGCTCATCGAGAAAGGTCGCGCCGACAAGGCTTCCGACGGCGCCGAGGAAGACCGGGCTGTCCTCGTCGGCCAGCGCGAGCGCCTGCTCGGGCAGCATCGAGAACTTTCCGGTTGCCTTGTCGTACTCGATGTAGCCGGAGGCCGCCTGCGCTGACAGCCACTCCTGGATGTAGCGCTCGGCCGTTCCCGTCGCCTTGGCCAGGGTCGCGGCATTCATCGGCCCGCCCTGCGCGAGAGCCCTGTACAGCCCCAGCTTGTCGCCCAGCAGCATCAGCGAGGCGTTCATCGCCGCACCGACATCGCCGATCATCTTTCCCATGAATGAATTGAGGCGCTCTTCGTTGACGTCCATGATGTTCCTCCATCGCAATCGCGTTTGGCCAAAAGTCATCATTCGCAATTTCACGCATGCGTCGTCGTCCAGCCGTGTGGCGACGTGATCGCCTGAAAGGTTCGGTGCAATGACCCGATTGTTACCGGGCCGGTGGGATCCCAGAGCCGCCGGGCTTCACAAGCCCGCGAGGCGAGCCGCCTACGCCATCACGCGCGGCATGATCAGCCTTTTGTACAGCGCACCATAGCAGGCGGCCGACAGGTCCCAGCTGTAGGACTTGGCCATCGCGCTGGAGCGCATGGCGTTGAGCCGGTCCTTGGCGCGGTAGGCGTCGAAGGCGCGCCTGACGCCGCCGAGGAAGGATTCCGCCGACGGCTGCGCAAACAGGAAGCCGGTCTCGCCGTCGGCGATGGTTTCCGCAAGCCCGCCGGTCTGGTGTCCGATCGGCAGCGAGCCGAAGCGCTGCGCATACATCTGGCTGAGGCCGCAGGGCTCGAAGCGCGACGGCATCAAAGTGAAATCGCTGCCGGCGAAGATCCGGCGCGCCTGCGCGTCGTTGAAGCCGATGATGACGCCGATCGCATCGGGCCGGCGGCGATGCGCGGCCACCAGTGCATCCTCGATGGCGGGCTCGCCGCTGCCGGTGACGACGATCTGTCCGCCGTCCCTGATGATCTCGTCGGCGGCGGATAGCACGAGGTCGACGCCCTTCTGATGCACGAGGCGTGCGACGAGGCCAAAGATCGGCCCGCGCGAGACCGCAAGCCCGAACTGACGGCGGACATAGTCGGCGTTGGCCTGCTTGCCCTTCCAGTCGCCGGAGCCGAACGGCTGTGCGAGCTGCGCGCAATGGCGCGGATCCCAGCTCTCGTCGATGCCGTTCAGGATGCCGGTCAGCTGGTCGGCGTCGGAGCGCACGCGGAGCAGGCCTTCCAGGCCGCAGCCGAGCTCCGCGGTCGTGATCTCCCTGGCATAGGTCGCGCTGACCGTGGTCAGATGCGAGGCGTAGACGAGGCCGCCCTTGAGGAAGGAGAGCTTGTCGTAGAACTCCAGCCCGTCGATGTGGAACGAGCTTTCCGGTGCGCCGATCCGCCGCAGCGAGTCCTTCGGAAACAGGCCCTGATAGGCGAGATTGTGGATGGTCAGGATCGAAGGAATCCGCGCGTTGCGCCAGGCGAGGTAGGCCGGTGTGAGCGCGGCCTGCCAATCGTTGGCGTGTACGAGGTCCGCTGCCCAATCCTTGTCCAGCATTCCGGCTGCAAGTTCGGCAGCGGCCGAGGCAAAACGGCCGAAGCGGATGTCGTTGTCGGGCCAGTCGCGGCCGGACTCATCGCCATAGGGATTGCCCGGCCTCTCGTAGAGTTGCGGGCACAGCAGCACGTAGACCGGAAGTCCGTCCCTGGTCGACGCACGCCCGAGCGTGCAGGCCGGCATCTCGGCGAGCGCTCGGCATTGCCCAACGATTTCAATATGCGTGAACTGTTCGACCACATCCCGGTAGCCGGGAAGCATGATCCTGACGTCGCTCCACGGGCGGAGCGCCCGCGGAAGGGCAGCGGAAACGGCGGCGAGCCCGCCCACGCGGACGAAATCGTCCATCTCCGTCGTGACGAATAAGACCTTCAACAAGCGCCCTCGTTCCAGCCCGTGACATGGCTATGCAAGATCGGGTCCAATCTGCCTTTGAGTAAAATGCAAGACCGCCCGCGCTCCCGGTCTGGACGAGACGCTTTCCTGCCAGGGCGGCTCACTTTAGGGTCACGCGACGCCGAACAACCAATGACGAAGGTGGAGGAAGCCTTGCCGACGACCATAGCCGCTGACGATGAGGGGAATTTGACACGGAGCTTCGACGGCCTTCGCGTGCTCGATTTTTCGACCACGATCGCCGGACCTCATTGCACGCGGATGCTCGCCGACATGGGCGCGGAGGTGATCAAGATCGAGCCCACTGAGGGCGAGACGATGCGGACGCGGCCGCCGGTGCGCAACAATTGCTCGACTGCGTTCGGTCAGCTCAATATCGGCAAGAACAGCCTGGTGCTCGACCTGAAGTCGCCGGCCGGCGTCGAAGCCGTGCGCCGGCTGATCGCCACCGCCGACGTGCTGGTGGAGAATTTCCGTCCCGGCGTGATGCGGCGGCTGAAGCTCGACTATGCCTCGGTCCGCGACATCAATCCGAAGCTGATCTTTTGCTCGATCTCCGGCTACGGCCAGACCGGCCCGTCGGCGGAATTGCCGGCCTATGCGCCGGTGATTCATGCCGCCTCGGGTTACGAGATGGCGCATCTCGCCTATCAGCCGGGACGCAGCCGGCCGGACTATTGCGGCATCTATCACGCCGATGTGCTGACCGGCGTTTACGCCTTCGGTGCGATCTCGTCGGCGCTCTACCAGCGCGCCGCCAGCGGCAAGGGCCAGCACATCGACGTCTCGATGCTGGAATCGATGCTGAGCCTGACCCTGAACGAGTTGCAATGGTCGCAATTCGAGGTGAAGCAAACCCAGCGCCCGATGTTCGGCCCGATCGAAACCACCGACGGCTACGTGATGGTGGCGATCGCCAGCGAGAAGACGTTCCAGAACCTGATGCAGGTGATCGGCCGTCCCGATTGGGTGTCCGATCCGCGCTTCGCCAAATATTCCGATCGGCGGGACAACTGGGCGGGCCTGATGGAGGGCGTCGAGGCGTGGTCGCGCTCGGTCAGCACGCAGGCCTGCCTTGCCGCGCTCAACGAGTATGGCGTGCCGTCGTCGGCCTATCGCACCGTGCGCGAGGCGCTTGCCGATCCGCAAATCGCCCATCGCGGCGCGCTGGCCGAGGTTGCGGACGGCGGCGGCAGCTTCAAGGTGCTCAATCTGCCGTTCCGCATGTCCGGCGCGACGGTCGGTGCGCGCAAGCGGATGTCGACGCTCGGCGAGCACACACTGTCCTATCTGAAGGAGATCGGGCTCTCCGAGGATCAGATCGCAGGCTTCGCAGCGCGACCGGCGGAGACGGGTGCGTAGTTAGAGCATGATCCGGACCCGGAGGGCCGCGTTCGCGCAAAGTGCGTACCGGTTTTCCGAAAGATCATGCTCAAACAAGTAGATCAGATCACGATGCGAGCTCATGAGATCGCATCGTGATCGCCCTGCGGCTTTTCATCCGTATTACGGTCTTGTCGCGCGCGGCGATTCCGGACAATCTGCCGCCCAACAGACGACGATCCGGAACACCGGACGTCGCCCACCTGGGAGGGAGCATTGATGAAGCTGGTCGGGCGCGCGCGCGCAGTTGCGCGCATATTTCTTGTGGCGGGATTAGGTGGGGCGATGTCAGCTGCACCGGCCCATGCGCAGAAGCAGGGGGGCACGCTCACCGTCGGCCAGGAACTGGACGTTCCGGGCTTCGACCCGCTCAAGGTCGGCGTCTACGACACGTCGGCCAACACCGCCGCGGCCGCGATCTTCGACACGCTGACGACGCTCGACGACAAGGGCGAACCGAAGCCGAAGCTCGCGCTGTCGTGGACGCATTCCGACGACTTCAAGACCTGGACCATCAAGCTGCGGCCCGGCGTCAAATTCCACGACGGCACGCCGTTCAATGCGCAGGCGGTGAAGGAGAACTTCGACCGCCAGAAGGACCCGGCCAACAAGTGCCGCTGCGCCTTCTACATCACGAGCATCATCAGTGTGCAGGCGGTCGATGACCTCACGGTGGTCTACAATTTCAGCGACCCGTCGGTGAACTTTCCGGCGACCCAGTCGATCCAGAGCTCCAACAACGTCATGCAGTCGCCGACCGCATGGAAGACCAAGGGCGACGACTACAACCGCAACCCGGTCGGCACCGGACCCTACATTCTGAAATCCTGGACCGCCGGCGATCGCATGCTGCTGGAGAAGAATCCGGACTACTGGGACAAGGGCAAGCCCTATCTCGATCGCATCATCTTAAAGCCGCTGCCGGATGCGCAGTCGCGCTTTGCCTCGCTGCAATCGGGCGAGGCCGACATCATCTGGGACGACGAGGCCGACGCCGACAACATTATCAAGGCGCGCAAGGACACCAGTCTAACCGTGCATACCTATCAAGGCTCGGGGGCTGCAGTCGCGGCCTTCAACACCAAGGTCCCGCCGTTCGACGACGTGCGCGTGCGCCAGGCGCTGGTGATGGCGCTCGACCGCACGAAGATGTCGCAAGCGATCACCAATGGCCTGGCGCGACCGGCCAGCAATCCCTATGGCGACGGGTCCTGGGTGAAGTGCAAGGATGACGGCGCGTTGCCCTACGATGTCGAAAAGGCGAAGGCGTTGATCAAGGATTACGGCAAGCCGGTCGAATTCAAGATGCTGGTCACGGCGACGCCGCGCGGCCGCACCGGCGGTCAGGTGTTGCAGCAATTCTGGAAGCGCATCGGCGCCAATATGGAGATCGAGCAGGTCGATCAGGCGACCATTCCGCCGCGCGCCTTCATGCGCCAGTTCCAGCTCACGCCCTGGCGCATCGTCGATCTCGCCGATCCGGATCCGCAGATGTACGCCAATTTCCACACCGGCAGCCCGGTGGCGCTGGCGAACTACTCCAATCCGGAACTGGACCGGCTGCTGGAGCATGCGCGAACCACCGCCGACGTTGCCCAGCGTACCGAGGACTATTGCGCGATCAGCCGCCTGATCAACAAGGAAGCAATCTGGTTCTGGACCTTCCAGAACACCTACTACGCCATCTCGAGCGCGAAGGTGAAGGGCGTGCCGAAGATGTTCAACGGGGTGCTCGACGTCTCCTACGCCTGGAAGGAATAGCCTTTCATGCTGTTCTTCGTCGCGCGCAGGCTCCTGTACCTGGTACCGGTGCTGATCGCGGTCTCGGTTCTGACCTTCGTGATCGCCTCGCTGTTGCCCGGCGATCTGGCCTACGTGATCCTCGGCGACCAGGCGACGCCCGAGAACGTCGCGGCCCTGCGTCACGACATGGGGCTCGATCAGCCGATCTGGCTGCGCTATCTCGGCTGGCTGTGGCACATCCTGCAGGGTGATTTCGGACGGTCCTTCCGCACCGGGCAGACCGTGTTGCAGGCCGTCAGCGAACGCATCCCGGTCTCGTTCGAGCTGATGATCCTGGCCGAGCTGATCGGGCTTGCGATCGGCGTGCCGCTCGCGATCGCCTGCGCGGCCAAGGCCGGCAGCGCGTTCGACCGCTTCATGACCGGCTCGGCGTTCGGCATGCTGTCGGTGCCGACCTTCCTGTCCGCGATCCTCTTGATCTATCTGTTTGCGGTCGAGCTGCGCCTGCTGCCGGCGACCGGCTATGTGCCGTTCACCGAGGACCCGGTCGCCAATCTGCGCTTCATGGTGCTGCCGGCGCTGACCCTCGGGCTTGCGGAATGGCCGGGCATCATGCGCGTGCTGCGCTCCGACATGATCGCAGCGCTGCAGGAGGACTATATCGCGCTCGCCAAGGCGAAGGGCCTCAAGCCGTCGCGCATCCTGTTCGTGCACGCGCTGAAGCCGTCGTCGCTGACGCTCGTCACCATCACCGGCATCAATATCGGCCGCCTGATCGGCGGCGCCGTCATCGTCGAGTCGATCTTCGCCTTGCCGGGGATCGGCCGCCTCCTGGTCGGCGCGATCTATACTCGCGATCTGATCATTCTGCAGGGCGTGGTGCTGCTGGTTGCCGCGGGCTTCGTGATCATGAACTTCGTCGTCGACATGCTCTACGCCCTTCTCGATCCGAGGATCCGCCATGGCCACGCTTGAGCTCAGCCTCGAGGAAGAGGCCAGTACGACGCCGGCCCGGCGCCGCCGCGGGCTCGGCATGCTGTTCTGGATTGCGATCGGCTGGATGGCGCTGGTGTTCGCGGTCGCGATCTTTGCCGACCTGCTGCCGCTGCCAAGCCCGACCGACATGGACATGCTGGAGCGGCGGGCGCCGATTTCGGCCGAACATTGGCTCGGCACCGACGGTCTCGGCCGTGACGAGCTGTCGCGGTTGATCTATGGCGCGCGCATCTCGCTGATCGTCGGCCTCTGCGCACCGATGATCGGTGTCACGATCGGCGGCGCGCTCGGCATGCTCGCGGGCTATTTCCGCGGCCGGTTCGAATCCTTCGTGGTCGGCAGCATGGACGTGCTGCTGGCGTTCCCGCCGCTGATCCTGGCGCTTGCGGTCACCGCCTATCTCGGCCAGTCGATCTTCAATCTGACCTGCATCCTCGGCGTGCTTGGCATTCCCGCCTTCATGCGGGTAGCGCGGGCGGCGACCTTGTCGCTGGCGCGGCGCGAATTCGTCATCGCGGCGCAGGCGCTCGGCGCCACGCATGCGCGCATCCTGCTGCGCGAGCTGCTGCCCAATGTGATGCTGCCGCTGCTCGCCTTCTTCCTGCTCGGCGTCGCCGTCACCATCGTGGTCGAGGGGTCGCTGTCGTTCCTCGGCCTCGGCGTGCCGCCGCCGATCTCGAGCTGGGGCAGCATGATCGGGGAGGGCCGTGAGAGCCTCGAGGTGGCGCCGCGGCTCGCCTTCATTCCGGCGATCGCGATGTTCCTGACCGTGCTTTCGTTCAACCTGATCGGCGATACGATGCGCGCGCTGACCGATCCCAGGCAGGGGGCGCTATGAGCCGGACGCTGCTCTCGGTCGAGAATGCGGTGGTCGACCTGCCGACGCCGCGCGGCAATCTGCGGGCGGTCGATCATGTCGATCTTGCCGTCGGCGCCGGCAGGACGCTCGGCATCGTCGGCGAGTCCGGGTGCGGCAAGACCATGCTGTCGCGCGCGATCCTGCAGCTGCTGCCCAAGAAGGCGAAACTGTCCGGCCGCGTGATGTTCGACGGGCAGGATCTGACGAAACTGCCGGCGGAGAAATTGCGCAAGCTGCGCGGCCGCTCGCTCGCGGTCGTGTTCCAGGACCCGATGACCTCGCTCAATCCGGTGCTGACCATCGGCACCCAGCTGATCGAGACCATTGTGGAACATCTCGAGCTCGACGTGGCCCAGGCCAGGCAGCGCAGCATCGAACTGTTGGCGGCGGTCGGCATTCCCGCGCCCGAGCAGCGCCTGGCGCAATATCCGCACCAGCTCTCCGGCGGCATGCGCCAGCGCGTCGCGATCGCGGTGGCGCTGTCCTGCGAGCCGCAGCTCCTGATCGCGGACGAGCCGACCACCGCGCTCGACGTCACGATCCAGGCCCAGATCCTCGATCTCTTGGCGCGCGAGCAGCAGCGCCGTCACATGGCGATGATCATCATCACGCATGACCTCGGGGTGGTCGCCGGCCGCACCGACGAGGTCGCTGTGATGTATGCCGGGCGCGTCGTCGAACGCGCGCCGACGCCGGCATTGTTCAAGCAGATGCGGATGCCCTACACCGAGGCGCTGCTCGCCGCCTTGCCGAGGCTCGACGTCGCGCCGCATACGCCGCTGCCCGCGATTTCAGGACGGCCGCCCGACCCGACCCGGCCGCTTAGGGGCTGCTCGTTCTCGCCGCGCTGCCGCTATTCCGCGGAGCGCTGCGGCACGGAGAAGCCGCAGCTCAGCCGGGCGGAAACGCCGGAACATCTCTACGCCTGCTTCCATCCGATCACCGCGGGGGTCGGCGCATGATGCTGCAGGCCGCACCCGATCCGCTGATGAAGGTGGAAAACCTCGTCGTCGAATATTCGGTGGGAGGCAAGACCATCCATGCCGTCTCCGACGTCAGCCTCGAGATCGCGCGCGGCGAGACGCTCGGGCTGGTTGGCGAGTCCGGCTGTGGCAAGTCCACGCTCGGCCGCGCCGTGCTGCAATTGCGCCAGGCGGTCTCCGGCAAGGTGCTGTTCGACGGGCACGATCTCACCGCCCTGAAGGGCGAGGCGCTGCGCAAGATGCGCCGGCGCGTGCAGCTGATCTTCCAGGACCCGATTGCCTCGCTCAATCCGCGGCGGCGGATCGGCGATATCGTCGCCGAGCCGCTGGTGATCGCGGGCGTCAAGGATCCCGAGGAACGCCGGCGGCGGGTCAGCGACGTGCTGTCGGCGGTCGGCCTCGATCCGGCGTTGGTGAGCGGACGACTGCCGCATGAATTCTCCGGCGGACAATGCCAGCGCATCTGCATCGCCCGCTCGCTGGTGCTCAATCCGGAATTCGTGATCTGCGACGAGCCGGTGTCCGCGCTCGACGTTTCAATTCGTGCCCAGATCCTCAATCTGCTGGAGGAGATGAAGGCGCGCTACGGCCTGACCCTGCTGTTCATCGCCCATGACCTTGCCGTGGTGAAGGCGGTCTCAGATCGCGTCGCGGTGATGTATCTCGGCCGGCTCTGCGAGGTTGGCCCGTCGGAGCAGCTGTTTGCACGGCCGGCACATCCCTATACCGCGCTGCTGATCGAGGCGATCCCGGTGCCGGATCCGGATGTCCGGCCGACCCAAAGCGTGCCGGTCGGCGAGCCGCCGTCGCCGATTGCGCCGCCCTCCGGCTGCCGCTTCCGGACCCGCTGCCCGCGGGCCGGTGCGCGCTGCGCCAGCGAGGTGCCGGAACTGCGCGTGGTCGCGCCGGGCCAGTTCGCGGCTTGCCATCATCCCCTGATCTAAATATCCGGAGGCCGACACCGCGTTTGTCCCGGACGGGCAGGCGTGGCAAGGTCCGCCGCAAGAACAAGCTACGGGAGAACAGCGATGAAGAGTTTCCAGGTCGTCGATTTCAACGCCCCCTTGAAGGAGGTCGATCAGCCGACGCCGCAGCCGTCGGGCACGCAGGTGCTGATCAAGGTCAAGGCCGCCGGCGTCTGCCACAGCGATCTGCACATCTGGGAGGGCGGCTATGATCTCGGCCACGGCCGCAAGCCGCTGTCGCTGAAGGATCGCGGCGTCTCGCTGCCGCGCACGATGGGCCATGAGACGGTCGGCGAGATCGTTGCCTTCGGGCCCGACGTCAAGGACGCCGACAAGGGCGGCCTCAAGGTCGGCGATGTCGCGCTGGCCTATCCCTGGCTCGGCTGCGGCAAGTGCCCGACCTGTCTCGGCGGTGACGAGAACATGTGCGCGATCAAGCCGAATGCGCTCGGCGTCTATTGCGACGGCGGCTACGCCGACCACATGACGGTGCCGCATCCGAAGTATCTGCTGAACCTCAAGGGGCTCGATCCCGTCACGGCCGCGCCTTACGCCTGCTCCGGCGTCACGACCTACAGCGCGCTGAAGAAGGTCGAGAAGGATCTCGACACGCCGATCGTGATCTTCGGCGCCGGCGGTCTCGGCCTGATGGCGCTCTCGCTGCTGAAGGCGATGGGCGGCAAGGGCGCGATCGTGGTCGATATCGACGCCAGGAAGCGCGAGGCGGCCGAAGCCGCCGGCGCGCTCGCGACCGTCGACGGCAAGGCGCCCGACGCGCTGGAACAGCTCGTCAAGAAGGCCGGCCAGCCGATCCGTGCAGCGATCGATCTGGTCGGCAACGCCCAGACCTCGCAGCTCGGCTTCGACTGCCTGACCAAGGGCGGCAAGCTCGTGATCGTCGGCCTGTTCGGCGGTGGTGCGCCCTGGGCGCTGCCGCTGATCCCGATCAAGGCGGTCACCATCCAGGGCAGCTATGTCGGCAATCTGCGCGAGACCCAGGAGCTGCTCGACCTGGTGCGGACCAAGAAGATTCCGGCGATCCCGGTTACGCCGATGCCGCTGGCACAGGCGAACGAGGCGCTGACCAATCTGCAGAAGGGCCAGCTGGTCGGCCGCGCGGTGCTGACGCCGTAGATCAACTCACCGTCATTCCGGAATGGTGCGTCAGCACCAGACCCGGAATCTCGAGATTCCGGGTTCGATGCTCCGCATCGCCCCGGGATGACTGTTGTGTTCCGGAGAATCCCATGTCCGCCAACGACGCACTCCACATCGCCGTCCTCGGTGGCGACGGCATTGGCCCCGAGGTGATGGCGCCGGCGCTCGACGTGCTGCGCAAGATCGAGGCGTCGGCCGGTCTCAAATTCCGCTTCACCGAGGCGCCGGCCGGCGCGGGCCATTACAGGGAAACCGGCAAGTCGATGCCGGAGAGCACGATCCGGCTGTGCGAGGAGGCCGACGCGATCCTGCTCGGAGCCTGCGGCCTGCCGTCGGTGCGCTATCCCGACAACACCGAGATCGCGCCGCAGATCGAGTTGCGGATGATCTTCGATCTCTATGCCGGGGTGCGGCCCGCGCGATTGATCCCCGGTGTATCGAGCACGATCGTCGGCGCCGACCGGAAGGGCATCGACCTCGTCGTGATCCGGGAATCGACCGAAGGCCTGTTCGCCTCGATGGGCAAGGGCGTCGTCACCGACAGCGAGGCGCGCGAGACGATGGTGATCACGCGCCACACCTCCGAGCGGCTGTTCGAGTTTTCGTTCCGGCTCGCCGAACGCCGCAAGGCGCGCGGCAAGGTTAATGGCGGGCTGACCTGCGTCGACAAGGCGAACGTGTTCAAGGCGTTCGCATTCTTCCGGAACATCTTCGACGAGACTGCGAAGCGTCATCCCGACGTCAGGGCTGACCACCTCTACATCGATGCGACCGCGGCTGCGCTGGTGAAGCGCCCGTGGGACTTCGACGTCATGGTGACCGAGAACATGTTCGGCGACATCCTGTCCGATCTCACCGCCGGTCTGATCGGCGGCATGGGCATGGCGCCGTCAGCCGACATCGGCGACCGCTACGCGGTGTTTCAGCCGTGTCATGGCACGGCGCCCGACATCATGGGGCAGGGCAAGGCCAATCCGACCGCGATGATCCTGTCGGCCGCGATGATGCTGGACTGGCTCGCCGACAAGCATGGACTCGAAAGCGCCGCCGAAACCGGAGAGCGGATCGAGCGCGCCGTCGACAAGGTCTACGCCGACGGCATCAAGCCGTTTGAGTTCGGCGGCAGCAACGGCACGACCGATGTCGCGAAGGCGGTGCTGGCAGCGCTCTAGCGCGGAAGGGTGAGGGGGCCGAAGCCCCCTCGCGGATGATTAGCGATGGTGTCCGCCGTGATGTCCACCGCCGTGATGGCCGCCATGATGTCCGCCGTGATGAGGGCGGTGCCCATAATGATGCGGACGATGGTGGAAGTGCGGACGATGATGCCATCCGTGATGGCGCGGTCCGTAGTAGCCGTATGCGCCCGGTCGCCAATAGCAGCGGCCCCAGCGATCGCAGACCTGGCGCACCTTGTCGACATTGGACGTTTCGCCCGCGATGTGACTGGCTTGCGGAAGCCCGTTGGGCATCGCGGATGCCGCGCCGGACATCAACGCTGCGCTTCCAAGCGCGGCGAGTCCAATAACGGCAAGCTTGATATTCATCGAGATCTCCTTGGTTGAAGCCTGAAAACGTTCATGCGGGCCACTTCGTTGCTGCGACAAAAAAGACAGGCTTGTGCACTCGGTTCTGGCGGCGCCGGTTCAACTGAGGAAATGCGGGAGTTATGAGGTCGCCCGATGTGCGGGCGACAATTGGCCGCGCGACAGAATAGCGACGCATTGCGCGCGCCTGCGCTGCGCGAGATGGCTAGTCGGAGCGCGAGTTGGAAAAGCGCGGCGCGCATGCGCGGCGATCTGCGCGCATGCTCACGTGGAGCGATGAGATCAATGACGCGATGCTCGTCGCCGCTTCATGACCACGCATCCGGCGTGGGGGACTGAAGCTATATGCCTGGATCACAAAATCTTGAAAGACAGAAGCGCCTCAAGAAAAAGCGCTGCCATCGGCAATGGCAGCGCTTCGACATCTTCTCGGCCCGACCGGCATGTGCGGCCGCAGCGGCCGGCGACCGGCCGTTGCGGTGTGGTGGGATCGCGTTCGCGGCGCCGCGACCCGATCCGCGCTCAGTCTTCGTTGGCGGCGATCGATTCCATCAGCGACACCAGCTGACGCTGCACCGTCTGATCCTTGATCTTGCTGTAGGCGCGCAGCAACCGGAGGCTGAACGCGCTGTCGAGGAACAGCAGGCTCTCGACTTCGCGGGCCTTGTTGTCGCCGTCGTAGAAGAAGGTGACCGGCACATCCAGCGCCGTCGCGATCTGCTGAAGGCGGGCAGCGCCGACACGGTTGACGCCCTTCTCGTACTTTTGAACCTGCTGGAAGCTGACGCCAAGCTTGTCGCCGAGTTCGGCCTGCGAGATCTTTTGCTCGACACGGCGCAGGCGAATCCGCTTGCCCAACTCAATGTCCGGCTTGCCGGCACTGCGCTGCTTCATCTTCTTTGCTGCTGATCTGTTCATTCTTGTGACCCGTCCTTCAAATCGAGAATCCCTGGCCCGGCTGGGTCAGGGACACGTTCATGATGTACCGCGTTAAGCTCGAGTGGATCGCCAGTTCGTCGGAACCACGAAATCCAGGAAGATCGCGGGATGGTATCCAACCGCAAAAGCGCATTGGAAACACCTTAGTGCCAACTCGGTCGACTACCTGAAGTCGACCGCGCCAAGGTGTCTGTCGACACCCCGCCCTCTACATTTGGCAAAATATTGACCAAACCACAACTAGCGCGAGTTTGATCGACACAGATTTTGCGCGCATGCATAATAGGCGTCAACGCACAGCGCCCGTAGTTCTACGGGCCACCATATTGTACGGGCGTCGTTGCGTGGATGCAACCCCAGCTAGTGCAGCCTGAGGTCGAGAAGTGGCCGGCGAGTGCTTGACTGAATCATCCGATTTGCAAGAGTTTGACGTAAGTCCAAGTCAGGCTTTCGGAATGTTGCTGGACAATTGCCCAAAAGTTCTCAATCATCTGGAACAAATGTGTGCCTACGACAAGCCGGCGAACTCTGGCGGGAGGGGCCAATGAAGCGAAAGAGGGGAAGGCCTCGACTCTACCTCGCGGCTTCGGGAGTTGAAGAAATGCCGGTCGCAAACACGGAAGAACGGTTGCTGGCGCTGCTCGCAACGCTGGAGGAATGTCAGGCGTTCCTGACCGACCGGGCGAACACGGAGACGGCGCGGCTGTTGTCCCTTGCCATCCTCGAGCTTCGGATGGAGCTCCACAAGGTGACGGATTCCGAGCTGAAAGCCCTCTGTGACATGATCGCGTCGGACGAGCCGGTGCAGGAACAATCGACGACCCGGCAACTGCCGCCGTATTTGAGGCTGGTCAAGTAAGCCAGCGCCCCGCGCCACGCGCGGGACGCTGCTCGCTTTGGGACGCGCGGCTCAGCCCGCAGTCACGTCAACCGCCTCGGCGCCTTCGAGCACGCGACGGGCCTTGTCGCGGTCGAGGTCACCTTCCCATGCCGCGACCACGACGGTGGCGACGCAGTTGCCGATCAAATTGCCGACGGCGCGCGCCATGCCGATGAACCAGTCGACCGAGAGCACCAGCACGAGGCCGATCGCGGGGATGCTCGGCACGGCGTTGAGCGTCGCCGCCAGGATGACGATCGCCGAGCCGGGCACGCCGTGCGCACCCTTCGAGGTGATCAGCGACACGCCGAGCACCAGCGTCAGGTCGCCGAACGACAGCGGCGTGTTGGTCGCCTGCGCGATGAAGACGACCGCAAGCGTCAGGTAGATCGAGAAGGCATCGAGGTTGAAGGAATAGCCGGTCGGGATCACGAGGCCGACCACCGAATCCTTGACGCCGAAACGCTCCAGCTTGCGCATCACCTGCGGCAGCACCGCGTCGGACGATGCCGTGGCGACCACGATCATCAACTCCTCGCGCAGGTAGCCGAGGAACTTGAGGATGTTGATGCCGGCGAGCGCCATCACGGCGCCGAGCACGCCGAGCACGAAGATCGCGACCGACACGTAGAACAGCGCGACCAGCGATAGCAGCTGCTTCAGCGAACCGACGCCGTATTTGCCGACCGTATAGGCGACGGCGCCGAGCACGCCGATCGGCGCGAAGCGCACGATCAGGCCCATGGCGCGGAACAGCACGGTCGAGACCGCGTCGATGAAGGAGGAGATCTTCTCGCCCTTCTCGCCGCCGACCAGCGCCAGGCTGACGCCGAAGATGATGGCGAAAAACAACACCTGCAGCACGTCGTTGCGCGACAGCGCGTCGAACGAGGTGGTCGGGATGATGTTGAGCAGGAAGCTGCCGATGCCTTCGCCCTTCAGCTTCTGTGCATTGCTGGCATAGTTGCCCAGCGCCTTGGCATCCAGCGTCGAGGTGTCGATGTTCATGCCATGGCCGGGGCCGAACAGATAGGCGAGCAGCAGGCCGACCACGAGCGCGACCGTCGTCATCGCTTCGAAATAGACCAGCGCCTTGACGCCGACCCGGCCGACCTTCTTGAGGTCGCCGGCACCCGCAATGCCGTGCACGACGACGCAGAACACGATCGGCGCCACGATCATCGAGATCAGCTTCAGGAAGGCATCGCTGAAGATCTTCAGCCCGATCGCGAAATCGGGTGCGGCCATGCCGATGACGATGCCGAGCAGCAGCGCGACAAGCACCTGCACGAACAGTGATGTGTAAAGCGGCTTGCGCGTAACTGTCGCTTCCGCTGCGATGGTCGACATGACTTCCCCCTGGTTCTGGCCGGCCGAACCCGCCAATCTTAGCAACTTGCGTGCCAAGATGTCGCAGGATCGGCCACTCCTGCCCGGTCAGCCGTCGATTTCGAGGGTGCTGGTCACGGTGTAGACGACGCCATGGGGCAGGAAATCCACGGTGGCCTCGCCGCCGAGCTGGTCGCGGGCGCTGCGCTCGATCAGGCGGGAGCCGAAGCCGCGCTGGACCGGCGCGGTGACCTGTGGGCCGCCGGCCTCCGTCCAGACCATCCGCAGCTTCGGTCCGGGGCTCTCGTTGAGGATCTCCCAGTCCAGCGTCACCGTGCCAGTGTCGTTGGACAGCGCGCCATATTTGGCGGCGTTGGTCGCCATCTCGTGCAGGATCATCGACAGCACCAGAGCAAGCCGGGGCGACAGCGGCACGCGGGGTCCGAACATCCTGACCCGCTCGGAGGTGTTCAAGAGATAGGGCCGCAGCACGCGGCTGACCACGTCCTGGAAGTCGGAGCTCTGCCATTTGTCGGTCGAGAGCAGATTATGCGCCTCCGCCAGCGCGCCGAGCCGCCCCTCGAACTTGTCGCGCTCGGTGCGGCTTGCGCTGCGGAAGGTCTGCGTGGCGATCGATTGCAGGATCGCCAGTGTGTTCTTGACGCGGTGGTTGAGCTCTTCGATCAGCAGATCGTGCAGCATCTCGCCCCGCGCGATCGTGGTCGCCATCCGCACCGCAAAGCCGAGCCCGACCAGCAGCAGGACGCCACCGATCACGCTGGTGATCGCCAGCGAGCGCCATAGCGGCGCCACCAGCGAGTTCTCGGCGATCCCCGCGGCAACGGTCCAGCCGGTGAGGCGCGATCGGGTGAAACCCGTGATCAGCGCCACACCTTCCAGCGAGACGGTCGGCAGCGTCGCCTCGCTCTGGCGGAACATCTCGGCAAACAGCGATGGCGAGGCGCGCTGGCCGATGGTCGCCTGCGGATTTGGCACCCGCGCCAGGTTGACGCCGTCGCTGTCGAAGATCGAGATGGTCCAGTCCTGGTTGAGGCGCTGCTTCTCGATGATGGCCTGGAATACCTCGATCGGCGGGCTGAAGGAGATGTCGTAAAGCACCTCGCCGTCGCGCATCACCGGCACCTCGACTGTGATGATCAGCCGCTGCTTCACCGCGCCGAAGAACAGGTTGGAGTATTGCGGCTGCCGCGTCGTGAACACCTTCTCGAGGATCTCGAGATTGTTGCGAGGCGGCAGGCTCGCGGTGTCCGGCGTCAGCGAGGAGAACACCTGGCGTCCGGCGCGGTCCGCCACCAGCACCACGCCGTCCTTGCCGTACTGGTCGATGAAGCCGACCGCGACGCGGCGGAAGTTGTCGAAGTCGCTGTTGCGCAGCGAGTTGGTCAGCGCCAGCACCTGCAGCCCGCCGGTCATGCGCTGCATCTCCGCATCGAGCAGCAGGCGGATGCTGCGCGCCGTCTCCAGCACCCGTTGCGTGGCCGTCTGGCGATCTCGCTGATAATTGTGGAAGACGATCCCGACCGCGAAAATGATCAGCGGCAACATCGTTCCCGCGACCAGAAGCGCGAGACGGACTGGCAATGTCAGTTTCGGCACGATGTCCCCAGGTCGGTGCCCATTGGCTGTGAGCTTAGGGGAAGCGGGAAAAGTCCGCCAAAGGAAACAGTTGGTTATCGGAAAAGTTCCGCGGCGCCCAAAGCATGATCCGGAAAAGTGTGAAGCGGTTTTCCGAAAGGATCATGCTCGAACGAGGAGTATGCGCCGCGGAATGACGTCATGTCAGAGATTGCTCTCGGTGATCGCGGCGTAGACCATGGTGCGCAGCTCGCGCCGCAGCGGATACGCGCTCGACGGCAGCACCTGGGTCATGAAGATCGTGATCAATTCCTCGGCCGGGTCGATGAAGAACGACGTCGTCGCGGCGCCGCCCCAGTTGAATTCGCCCGGACTGCCGGCGATCAGCGTCTGCGCCGGGTGCATGGTGACGGCGAACCCGAGGCCGAAGCCGATGCCGTTATAGGCGGCTTCGGCGAACATCGAGCGCGACATCGCCGGCAGGTCGACGCCGCCGGGCAGATGGTTCGAGGTCATCAGCTTCAGCGTCTTCGGGCCGAGCAGCCTGACGCCGCCGAGCTCGCCGCCATTGAGCAGCGCCCGGCAGAAGGTCAGGTAGTCGGCCGCGGTCGAGCACAGTCCGCCGCCGCCCGAGATCAGCGAAGGCGGCGCCAGGAACGAGCTGGTGGTCGGATCGTCCTGCAGCGTCAGTGTGCCCTTGCGCTCGGCGGCGAGCGGGTTGAAGCCGCCCTGCGGATCGGCAGAATAGCAGGCGGCAAACCGATGCGCCTTGTCGGCCGGCACGAAGAAATCCGTGTCGTTCATGCCGAGCGGCTTGAAGATGCGCTCCTTCAGGAATTTCTCGAACGGCACACCCGAGATATTGCCGACGAGATAGCCGAGCACGTCGGTCGAGACCGAGTAGTTCCAGGCTTCGCCCGGCGAGAACTCCAGCGGGATCTTTGCCAGGTCCTCGATCATGCCGTCGAGCGTGCCGGCCTTGATGACCTCGCCAATCTTCTTCTCGCGATAGGCCGCGTCGACATTGGAGCGCTGCTGGAGGCCGTAAGTGAGGCCCGAGGTGTGGCGCAAGAGGTCGACGATCTGGATCGGCCGCGTCGGTGGGCGGGTCAGGAAGGCGGGCGCGGTGCCGGCGACGAACACGCCGAGATTCTTCCATTCCGGAATGTACTTCGCGACCGGCTCGTCGAGCGCGACCTTGCCTTCCTCGACCAGCATCATGAAGGCGACCGACGTGATCGGCTTGGTCATCGAATAGATGCGGAAGATGGTGTCGTCCTTGACCGGCACCTTGCGCTCGAGATCGGCAAAGCCCTGCACCGTGGAATGCACGATCTTGCCACGGCGATAGATCAGGACCTGCGTGCCGGGAAAACGGCCGGCATCGATGTAGCGGCTCTTCAGATGCGCTTCGAGGCGGTTGAGGGCAGCGGTCGACATTCCCGCGGATTCGGGCGAGGCAGGCGTGGGGGCTAGCATCAGGCGTTTCTCCGGCTTGCAAGGCAGCCTTGATAGCCGAAAAGTGTCTGCTGCACCAATCCGCTGCGGCTTACCGGCATTGAACGAGTGGTGTACGGTCGCCCCTGCAATCGCGCCCCCGAGGGGGCCAAGGAACACGTCAAGGGAAACGCCGAGATGACCCAGTTCAACGAAACCGAGCTCACCGCCGCCGTCATCCGCAGCTTCGACCAGACACCCGATCCGCGGGCCAAGTTCCTGCTGCAGGAATTGGTGAAGTCGCTGCACGATTATGTGCGCAGGACCGATCTCACCTTCGAGGAATGGGACCACGCGATCGGCTTCCTGACCCGCACCGGGCAGAAGTGCACCGACATCCGCCAGGAGTTCATCCTGCTGTCCGACGTGCTCGGCGTGTCGATGCTGGTCGATGCGGTCAACCATCGCGATCGCGACGGCGCGACCGAGACCACCGTGCTCGGCCCGTTCTATGTCGGCGAGCACAAGGTGACCCCGCACGGCACCGACATCTCGGCAAGCCTGCCCGGCGAGCGCATGTTCGTGCAGAGCCGCGTCACCGACCTCGACGGCAAGCCGTTGGCCAATGTGCCGGTCGATATCTGGCACGCGGATGACGACGGATTCTACGACTCGCAGAAGCCGAGCTACGCCACCGAAGGTCCGTCGTCGCGGGCGCGCTTCATCACCGATGCCGACGGCCGCTTCTTCTTCCGCACCATCGTGCCGTGCAGCTATCCGATCCCGACCGACGGGCCGGTCGGGCAGATGATCACGCAGACCAACCGTCACCCGATGCGGCCGGCGCATGTGCACTTCCTGGTCAACGCCAAGGGCTACGAGCCGCTGATCACGCATGTCTTCGTCGAGGGCGACAAATACATCGACTCCGACGTCGTGTTCGGCGTGAAGGATGAATTGATCGCCAAGGTCGAGCGGCGCACCGATCCTGTGATGCCCGATGGCCAGCGCTCGGATGGGCCGTGGAGCCTGATGACCTACGAATTCCACGTGAAGCCCGGTGGCGGAATGGCGCCCGCGCCGCTCGGCACCAAGGTCAGCGAAGACGCCTGATCCGTTTCTGAACACTTCTGCTCAATTCTTGTGCGCCGCACAAGGATTGGGCGAATCGCAAGTTTTGGCAGCGCGCGGAAAATCCACGCGCGCTGCGACATGTTGCGCAAGGCTTTGCAGCGAAATCCGTTTTCGCACTGCGGTAGGTTGGCACAAGGCTTGAATAATCATTAGCCGACGCCATTGAAGCCGTCCCTCGAGGCTACCCCATCGGATTTCTGACGCCGCCAGACCGGGGCTTCCCGGTGCACGCCTTTTTGCGCCCTGCGCGCGTCGCCACCCGAAGGACGGCGCTCGACGCACTGACGCAACACCGCAACGCAACGACGCAGCAAAGGACGACCGATGACCAAGCCCACCAACCAGCCTTCTGGCGGCGGCCTCAGCCGCCGTCAGCTTCTGAAGGCAACCAGCGGCGCCGCCGCTCTGCTTGCCGCGGCCAAGCTGAACTTTCCCGCTGGTGCATTCGCGCAGGGCGCGGGTCCGGAAGTGAAGGGCGCCAAGCTCGGCTTCATTGCGCTGACCGATGCCTCGCCGCTGTTCGTCGCCAAGGAGAAGGGCATCTTCGCCAAATACGGCATGCCCGATGTCGAGGTGCAGAAGCAGGCCTCGTGGGGCACCACGCGCGACAATCTCGTGCTCGGCTCCGAGGGCAACGGAATCGACGGCGCGCATATCCTGACCCCGATGCCGTATCTGATCTCGGCCGGCAAGGTGACGCAGAACAATCAGCCGACGCCGATGTACATCATGGCGCGGCTCAACCTGAACGGCCAGTGCATCTCGGTCGCCAAGGAATATGCCGATCTCAAGGTCGGCATCGACACCGCGCCGTTCAAGGCGGCGCTGGAGAAGAAGAAGGCTTCCGGCAAGGCGGTGAAGGCAGCGATGACCTTCCCCGGCGGCACGCACGATCTCTGGATCCGCTACTGGCTCGCCGCCGGCGGCATCGATCCCGACAAGGATATCGAGACCATCGTGGTGCCGCCGCCGCAGATGGTGGCCAACATGAAGGTCGGCACGATGGATTGCTTCTGCGTCTGCGAGCCGTGGAATCTGCAGCTGATCCATCAGGACATCGGCTATACCGCGATCACGACCGGCGAGCTCTGGGACAAGCATCCGGAGAAATCGTTCGGCCTGCGCGCTGCCTGGGTCGACAAGAATCCGAAGGCCGCGAAGGCGCTGCTGATGGCGGTGATGGAAGCCCAGCAGTGGTGCGAGAAGGCGGAGAACCGCGAGGAGACCGCGGCGATCTGCGCCAAGCGGCAGTGGATCAACTGTCCGGTCGAGGACATCACCGACCGCATGAAGGGCAAGTTCGACTACGGCACCGGCCGCGTGGTCGAGAATTCGCCGCAGCAGATGCGGTTCTGGAGCGACAACGCCTCCTATCCGTATCAGAGCCACGACCTCTGGTTCCTCACCGAGGACATCCGCTGGGGCAAGTACGAGGCAGGCTTCGACACCAAGGCGCTGATCGCCAAGGTGAATCGCGAGGATCTCTGGAAGGAGGCCGCCAAGGAGCTTGGCGTGTCGGACATTCCGGCCTCGACCTCGCGCGGCAAGGAAACCTTCTTCGACGGCAAGATGTTCGATCCTGCCGACCCCGCCGCCTATTTGAAGTCGTTGTCCATCAAGCGTGTTGACGTCTGATTTGAGCGAGCCGCGCGTGCAGCGCGGCTCTCCCTTTGACCACGGAGATTTTCGTTCAATGTCGATGCCTGCCATGAAGACCGAAGTGTCGGCGGTCGCGATCCCGCCGGCCGCTGCCGCGGCGCCGGTCGTGACCATGATGCCGAAGCGCGCGCCGCGCGCCGAGGCCTACGCCAGGATGGCGAAGGAGACCGCTGCGCGCGTGGTGCCGCCGCTGATCGTGGTCGCGCTGCTGCTGGTGGTGTGGGAGCTGATCTGCCGGCGCGCCGGCTCCAGCCTGCCGCCGCCGTCAAAGGTGTTCAAGGACACCAAGGAGCTGATCCTCGATCCTTTCTTCGACAATGGCGGCATCGACAAGGGCCTGTTCTGGCATCTCTCCGCCAGCCTGCAGCGCGTCGCCTACGGCTATTCGCTGGCCGCGATCGCGGGCATCGCGCTAGGCACGCTGGTCGGACAATCGGTCTGGGCGATGCGCGGGCTCGATCCGCTGTTCCAGGTGCTGCGCACGATCCCGCCGCTCGCCTGGCTGCCGCTGTCGCTGGCCGCATTCCGCGACGGCCAGCCCTCGGCGATCTTCGTGATCTTCATCACCTCAGTGTGGCCGATCATCATCAACACCGCGGTCGGCATCCGCAACATCCCGCAGGACTACCGCAACGTCGCGGCCGTCGTGCAGCTCAATCCGCTGGAGTTCTTCACCAAGATCATGATCCCGGCGGCCGCGCCCTACATGTTCACCGGCCTGCGCATCGGCATCGGCCTGTCCTGGCTCGCGATCGTCGCCGCGGAAATGCTGATCGGCGGCGTCGGCATCGGCTTCTTCATCTGGGATGCGTGGAATTCCTCGCATATCAGCGAAATCATCCTGGCGCTGTTCTATGTCGGCATCATCGGCTTCGTGCTCGACCGCCTGATCGCGGGGCTGGGCAAGATCGTGACCCGCGGCACGGCGGCGAACTGAGGAGAAAGTCATGCAGGCCTATCTGAAGCTCGATCACATCGACAAGACCTTCACCCGCGGCAACGCCACAACGGAGGTTCTGAAGGACATCAACCTGACGATCGAGAAGGGCGAATACGTCTCGATCATCGGTCACTCCGGCTGCGGCAAGTCGACCCTGCTCAACATCGTCGCCGGCCTCACCGGCGCCACCAATGGCGGCGTGCTGCTGGAGAACCGCGAGGTCAATTCGCCGGGACCGGATCGGGCCGTGGTGTTCCAGAACCACAGCCTGCTGCCGTGGCTCACCGTCTACGAGAACGTCAAGCTCGGCGTCGACAAGGTGTTTGCAAGGACCAAGAGCAGGGCCGAGCGCGACGCCTGGGTAATGCACAATCTCAGCCTGGTGCAAATGGCGCATGCAAAGGACAAGCGGCCGAGCGAGATCTCGGGCGGCATGAAGCAGCGCGTCGGCATCGCGCGTGCGCTCGCGATGGAGCCGAAGGTGCTGCTGCTCGACGAGCCGTTCGGCGCACTCGACGCGCTGACCCGGGCGCATCTGCAGGATTCGGTGATGGCGCTGCACCAGAAGCTCGGCAACACCATCCTGATGATCACCCACGACGTCGACGAGGCGGTGCTGCTGTCGGACCGCATCGTCATGATGACCAACGGCCCGAGCGCGCGGATCGGCGAGGTGCTCGAGGTGTCGTTGGCGCGCCCGCGCAAGCGGCTCGAGCTTGCGACCAACCAAGGCTACCTGAGGTGCCGGCAACGCGTGCTCGAATTCCTCTATGAGCGCCACAGCTTCGTCGAGGCGGCGTGATGATCACGTCGACGGCAAGCGCTTTTCCGCTTTGAACCGAAACGCCGGATGCGGCTACCAATGCTCGCATTTTGCAGGTCATTCCAGAACCAGGGAGAGTCGAGATGAATCCGGCCCAAATCAAGCTGGTTCAGGACAGCTTCGGCAAGGTCGCGCCGATCTCGGAGCAGGCCGCGGTCATTTTCTACGATCGCTTGTTCGAAGTCGCGCCCGCCGTGCAGGCGATGTTTCCGGCCGACATGAAGGAGCAGCGCAAGAAATTGATGTCGACGCTTGCCGTCGTCGTCAATGGGCTGAGCAATCTTGATACGATCCTGCCGGCCGCGAGTGCGCTGGCCAAGCGGCATGTCGGCTATGGCGCCAAGCCCGAGCATTATCCGGTGGTCGGCGGCGCGTTGTTGTGGACGCTGGAGAAGGGGCTCGGCGAAGCCTGGACGCCTGACGTCGCCGCCGCATGGACCGCGGCCTACGGCACGCTGTCAGGCTACATGATCTCGGAAGCCTATGGCTCGGCGCAGCCGGCCGAATAGCAGGCGGTGACAGACTGAAGCCTTCCACGTCGCTGCAAGAACCCTTCCGTCCGGCCATCGCTCAGGCGGATAGGTGGATTGCTTCGCGGCGCTCGCAATGGCGCACGCAAGCATCTATGGTTCGCCCGCTCCGCCAACGGGTGAACCAACAATGATGTTCCTGGAAACGCCGCCGAAACTGATCCCGACCGAAATCTTCTCCGCCGTGCCGGCCGAATTCCGCCGCAGGATGGCGAGCGAATGGGCCGACGCCAACCGCCCGGGCGCGGTGACCGATTGCTTCATCGAGGGACCGTCGTTCGATGCCGATGGCAATCTCTACATCGTCGACATCCCGTTCGGTCGCATCTTCAGGATCGCGCCTGACAAGTCATGGTCGCAGGTTGCCGAGTATGACGGCTGGCCGAACGGGCTGAAGATCGATGCGATGGGCCGCATCCTGATCGCCGACTATCGGCACGGCCTGATGGAGCTCGATGCCAGGTCCGGCGAGTTCACGCCCCTGCTGCGCTCGCGCAATTCGGAATCGTTCCGCGGCTGCAACGACCTGCACATCGCCTCGAACGGCGACATCTATTTCACCGATCAGGGCCAGACCGGGCTGCACGATCCGACCGGCCGCGTCTATCGACTGCGGGTGAATGGGGCGCTCGACTGCCTGATCGACACCGGCATCAGCCCGAACGGCCTGGTGCTCGATCCGCACGAGGCAGTCTTGTTCGTCGCCATGACGCGCGACAATGCGGTCTGGCGCGCGCCGTTCATGAAGGACGGCAGCGTCTCCAAGGTCGGCCGCTTCTGCTCGCTGTTTGGCCCGAGCGGGCCCGACGGCATGACGATGGACGCCGCCGGTCGGCTGTTCGTCGCGCACGCCTCGCTCGGCCATGTCTTCGTGTTTGCGCCGAACGGCGAGTGCATCGCGCGGATCAAGTCCTGCGCCGGGCCGAGCTGCACCAACGTCGCGATCGGCGGCGCCAACCGCGACCGTCTTTACATCACGGAATCGGTGACAGGCTCGGTGCTGGTCGCCGACATCGGCGGCCTCGGCTAGATATTTTCCCGTCTGTCGATCCTCGTCATCGCACCTGACGCGGGTCCCGAAGGATCGACGGCCACCAGGTCGGCCGCCGCCGGGTGTGGCCTGGTCAGCGGTCCGAATGCAGCTTCTCGAGAAACTCCTTCACGCCGCTGACGGCGCCGGTGTTGGAGGCGACATAGCCGGGAAGGGCGCCCACCGCTTTGTGAAACTCGCTGCTCTTCATGATGTCGAGCACCCGCTGCATCGGCTCGGTCTCGAGGAAGGCGCGCTTGCAGACGAAGAAATAATCTTCCGTGAGCAGGCGGATGAAATCGAGCCCGAACTGCCGCGCCGCGGCCTCGACGCCAAAGCTCGCATCCGCCATGCCGCTGGCGACATAGGCGGCGACCGCCGCATGGGTGAATTCCATGTGCTGGGCGCCGTTGATCCGCCCTTCCGGGATCTTGTGCAGCGCCAGCAATTGATCGAACAGCAGCCGCGTGCCGGAATCATGGTCGCGGTTGACGAAACGGGCCTTGCGCTCGACCAGGTCCTTCAGCGACGTGATCTTCAGCGGGTTGCCGCGCTTGACCATCAGGCCCATCTCGCGCGTCACGAAATTGATGACGCGGTCCTCGCGCGGATCGAGCCATTCGCGGCAGGCCTTGATGCCTTGCGCGCGCAATTCGCCGCGCGGCAGGTGCACGCCGGAGAGATCGCAGGCGCCCTGCGCCAGCGAGACCAGCGAGTTCTGGTTGCTGACGTAGCGCAGATCGACGCCGACGCCGCCCGCGCGGTCGAGGAACTCGCGCAGCTTGGACACCGCAAAGCCGTGGCTGGCATGGACCCGGATCACCGACGGCCGCTGCTCGAGAAACGGCTTGATCTCGGTGACCAGTTCCTGCGCGAGGTTCTCGAGCTGCAGCCCGAGCCGCGCCTGCATGCGCTCACCGGCCCACACCAGCTTCTCGCCGAATGGCGTCAGCTTCGAGCCCTTGCCGCGCTGCGTCTCCACCAGCGGCACGCCGAAGAAGCCGGTCCATTGCTCGATCAGGTTCCAGACATGGCGATAGGACAGCTGCGCGTCGTTGGCGGCGCTGGTGATCTTCCCGGTCTTCCTGATCTCGTTGAGGATGCCGAGCATCACGACCGCGGTCTGCGGGCTGTCCTCTTTCCGGAATCACCAGACGGTCTCGATCTCGATCTGCAGCATGGTGGTCACTAAATATGAAAATTACTTCATATCATGGCATGCCAATAGGCACAAGATATCATATTTACTGCTGATGAAAGCCTCCTAGGTTGAATGGCAACACCAGGAGGAAATATGATGTCAGTTGCATATGACTATGAGCGTGACGCCCGCCGCGCCCCGACCATCAGGGACGAATTGTTGCTGATCGACGGCGCCCGCGTCCGTTCGCTGTCCGGAAACACCTTCAAGTCCCTCAATCCCGCCACCGAGCAGGTGATCGCGGCCATCGCCGAAGGCAATGAGGCGGATGTCGACCGTGCCGTGGTGGCCGCCCGCCGCGCCTTCGACGGGCCGTGGCGCACCATGCGCGCGGCCGAACGTGGCCATATTCTGCTCCGATGGGCCGAGCTGCTGAAGCAGCACGCCGATGAAATCGCAGCGCTGGAGAGCCTTGATGCCGGCAAGCCGATCTCGGCGGTGCTGCGCCAGGATTTTCCGGCCGCCATCGACACGCTGACCTATTACGCCGGCTGGGCCGACAAGATCAGCGGCGATGTGGTCTCGGCGCGCGACGACGCGCTGACCTATACGGTGCGCGAGCCGGTCGGCGTGGTCGCCGCGATCGTGCCGTGGAATTTCCCGCTGATGATCGGCATGTGGAAACTCGCGCCGGCGCTCGCCTGCGGCTGCACGGTGGTGATGAAGCCGGCCGAGCTGACCTCGCTGTCGGCGCTCAGGATCGGCGAGCTCGCGCTCGAGGCCGGGTTGCCGAAGGGCGTGCTCAACATCGTAACCGGTCCCGGCCGCATCGTTGGCGATGCGCTGGTCAATCATCCCGATGTCGACAAGGTGACGTTCACCGGCTCGCCCGGCGTCGGCCGCGGCATCATGAAGGGCGCCGCCGGCAACTTCAAACGGGTCTCGCTCGAGCTCGGCGGCAAGTCCGCCAATGTGATCTTCGACGATGCCAATCTCGAAGCCGCTGCCAAGGCCGCGGCTGCCGGCATCTTCTTCAACGCCGGGCAGGTTTGCTCGGCCGGCTCGCGCGTGCTGGTGCAGGAGAGCGCCTATGACGAGGTGGTCGAGCGTCTGGTCGCCCGCGCCGAGGCGTTGCGGATCGGCGATCCCGCCGATCGCGCCACCGCGCTCGGGCCGGTCATCTCCGAGAAGCAGATGCGCTCGATCCTCGATTATGTCGAGATCGGCAAACATGAGGGCGCGCTGCTGGCCACCGGCGGCGCGCGGGTCGGTGACCGCGGCTATTTCATCAGTCCCGCGGTGTTCGCCAACGTCGCGCACGAGATGCGCATCTCGCAGGAGGAGATTTTTGGCCCCGTCGTCAGCGTGATCAAGTTCAAGGACGAGGCCGATGCGCTGCGCATCGCCAACGGCACCGCCTACAGCCTCGCCGCCGGCGTCTGGAGCGCCGATATGGGCCGCGTGCAGCGCTTCGCCAAAAGGGCCCGCGCCGGCACGGTGTGGATCAACACCTATGGCTACACCGATGTGCGGCTGCCGTGGGGCGGCGAGCGCGATTCCGGCCTCGGCCGCGAGCACGGCACCGCCGCGCTCGATAACTTTACCGAGCCGAAGGCGGTGTGGATGAACCTCAACGTTTGACGCGCGTCGAGAGACGCGAGAGCGCGCGTCACAAAACAGCTGTCGTCCCGGCGAAGGCCGGGACCCATAACCACGAATATCTGTTGTTGCACACGGGTGGAATGACGAGTCCCGCCAACTACGCCTGCTGCGGAGTATGGGTCCCGGCCTTCGCCGGGACGACGATGTGGAGACATGGTCGTCCGTTTGCTTTATCGTCCTGCGCGGGGGCCACAAGCCAAACACGCAGAACGAGGCGATCGTGCAGACAAAAAAATTCGGCAACAGCGGCCCGCAGGTCTCGGTGATCGGGCAAGGCACCTGGTATCTCGATCGCGGTGACCGCAAGGCGGCCGTCGCTGCGCTGAAGCGCGGCATCGATGCCGGCATGACGCATATCGACACCGCCGAGATGTATGGCGACGCCGAGCTCGTGATCGCGGATGCGATATCAGGTCGGCGCGACGAAACGTTCCTGGTCTCGAAAGTCCTGCCGAGCAACGCCTCGCGGCGCGGCACCATCACCGCCTGCGAGCGCTCGCTGAAGCGGTTGAAGACCGATCGCCTCGATTGCTATCTGTTGCACTGGCGCGGAACCACTCCGCTCGCCGAAACGGTCGCGGCGTTCGACGAATTGATCGCGGCGGGCAAGATCCGAGCCTGGGGCGTCAGCAATTTCGACGCCGAGGATCTCGACGAACTGCTCGATGTCGCGGGTGAGGGTACGATCGCCTGCAACCAGGTGCTCTACCATCTGCAGGAGCGCGCCATCGAGCACGCCGTGATCCCGTGGTGCGAGCAGCACGGCGTTGCCGTCGTCGCCTACTCGCCGTTCGGTCACAATGATTTTCCGTCGCTATCGACCAAGGCCGGCGCGGTGCTGCAATCGATCGCGCAGGCGCACAAGGCAACGCCGCGCCAGGTCGCGCTGAGCTTCCTCACGCGGCTGCCGTCGGTGCTCGCGATTCCGAAGGCGTCAAACGCGGAACACGCGGCGGAAAATGCGGCGGCAGGAATTCTGAAGCTCAGCGGCGATGAACTCGCCGCGCTCGATGCCGCGTTCCCGCGCGGGCCGAAGCCGCGCTCGCTGCCGATGCTCTGAGCGCGTCCGCTCCACACAGTTCTTAACAAACTGTTGCAGTTGCGGCGGCACACAGCCTGCGGCGGGCGGTCGCGCGCGCTGGCGCATATCGGAGTCCCGTTTTCGGGCATTGTTCTCGCGGCGGAATTGGCGTTTTGTACGAGCAGCAGATTCCCTTTATTTTGCCTTCGAGATTGCCGTGACACCGCCCCCCGCAGCCGTGGCCGCCAGGCTGGACAGCGTTCCCCTTTCATTGCCCGCAAAGACCGCGCCCGCAGCGACAAGCAAGGCGCCCGCCCGCACTGACCGGCCGTTCAAGGGCATCGCGCTGATCCTGCTGTCGACCGTGTTCCTGGGCACCTCCGACGTCACGGCAAAATATCTCTCCGCCACGCTGCCCTCGATCGAGATCGCCTGGATCCGCTTCCTGGTGTTCGCGATGATCATGACGCCGGCGATGCTGCCGGGCTCGCCGCTGTTCGCGCTGCGCAGCAGCCGTCCCGCGCTGCACGTGCTGCGCGGCGCCGCATTGCTCGGTTCCTCGCTGATCTTCATCACGGGGCTCGGCTTCCTGCCGATCGCCGAAGCCTCGGCCACCAGCTTCGTCTCGCCGCTGTTCGTCACCGCGCTGTCGATCGCGTTCCTCGGTGAGAGGGTCGGCATGCGACGCTGGATCGCGACCGCGGTCGGCCTCGCCGGCGTGTTCATCATCCTGCGGCCGGGCACCAGCGCGTTCCATCCCGCCGCGATTTTCCCGCTCGTCTCGGCGCTGGCCTGGGCCGGCACGCTGATCCTGACGCGCATGATGAGCGGCAGCGAGCGCCCGATCACGGTGATGACCTATTCGTCCATTGTCGGCGTCGCCATCGTCAGCGCGCTGGTGCCGTTCGTCTGGGTCACGCCGAGCTGGCACGACATCATGTTCGGCATCCTGATCGGCGTTGCGTCCACCGTCGGACAGTGGATCGTGGTGCTGGCATTCCGCTATGGCGATGCCTCGGTGCTGGCGCCGTTCTCTTACACGCAGCTGCTGTGGGTCAGCATCCTCGGCTTCCTGATCTTCGGCGAAGTGCCCGACAGCTGGACTATCCTCGGCGCCGGCTTCATCGTCGCCTCGGGCCTCTACACCGCGCACCGCGAGCGCGTCCGACGGTCGCAGCTGCTGACCGTGGCCAGCGAGCCTTCGCCGAACGCCTGACCGGGGTACCGAGAATCGTGCGCTGGTTGCGAAGCTAGCCTCCGCTAGCGTTGCGCGTGTACAACAGTCGGGCCGAAACTTCGATTTTCGGAAGCTGAATCGAAGGATTACGGAAACAATCGGCAATCGCGCGTTTGGCTGCATGCTAATCTCGCCCCAAGAGCGCCGTAGAGCGTTTGGGGGCAGTACACGTGCATTTTGGTTCGTTCTTTTTCTCGTTTCGTCGGCAGTTTCGCGGTGTGCTGGCTTCGGCAGTCTGCGTCTCGGCGGCTGCAAGTCTGTTGCCGTCCAGTTCGACACACGCCCAGAGCTTCACCTGGGGCGGCAGCGGCAGCACCACGAGCAGCGACGATTACCAGCTCTCGACCAACTGGTCGACGACGTCGCCCGGCGCGCCGCCGATCCTCCCGTCCCAATCCGCCATTTTCGATTCGACGGGATCGGCGACGGTCACGATCGGCGCTGGCCCGATGCTGCCGGACTCGTGGACCTTCACCGCCAATTCGCAGTCGTACACGATCAGCGGCAACCCGGTTAACTTCGCCTTGACGGGGCCGAGCGGCGGCCTGATCAACCGGGCCAACAGCGGCCAGACGATCACCATCAGCGCCAGCATCAACGACGGGCTTGCGCCCGGCGTGATGGTGCAGCAGCTCGGCAACAGCACGTTGGTGCTCGCGGGCACCAATGCCTACTCCGGCGGCACGCTGATCTCCGCTGGAACCGTGCAGGTGACGAATGCGGATTCGGTCGGCACCGGCACCATCACGCTCAATGGCGGCACGTTCCAGATGCAGTCGCCGACGGTCTCGAGCATCGCCTTCGCCAACAACATCGCGGTCAACGCGGCCGGCGGCACGGTCGATGCGAACGGCGCCCGGGTCAATCTCCAGGGCGTGATCGCCGATGGTGCCGGCGCTGGCGTTCTGCGCCTGATCGACTCGTCGGCGTCCGGCTTCTCCAACGTGCAGCTCTCCGGCGCCAACACCTATTCCGGCGGCACGCTGGTGGTCGATACAGCCGTTGTCGTCGGCAACAACGGCTCGGTCGGGTCGGGCACCGTCACGCTCGACAATGCCTCGTTTCAGGCCGACGGCCTCGGCAACCTGACCTTCGCCAACAACTTCAAGATCAACACGTCGGCCATTGGCAGCGCGATCGACGCCAATGGCGTGACGCTCACGATCGCCGGCAACATTGCCGACGGCAACGGCCCCGGCAAGCTGACGGTGCTGGACAATTCGGGCGGTCTCGGCCGCGTGGTGCTAACAGGCACCAACACCTACACCGGCGGCATCACGATCTGCGATTGCGCGACCTTGCAGCTCGGCGACGCCACCCACACCGCCTCGATCGTCGGCGAGGTCGCCGTCGACGGCAAGTTCGACATCGTCAATGCCAACACGGCGGGCATTACCAAGATCGTCAACGACGGCTTCAACGGGATCGCCACCACAACGTTCTACAATTCCACCACGGCGTCGACGGCGACGATCGTCAACCAGAATTTCGGCATCACGGAGTTTCGCGACAGCAGCACCGCGGGCAATGCCACCGTGAGCAACACCAATGGTGCGCTCACGATCTTCCGCGACACCAGTTCTGCCGGCAACGCCAGATTCACCAACACCAACGGCGGCACCGTGGTGTTCGGCGACGCGTTTGGTCCTCCCGGCGGCTCCGACACCAGCACGGCCGCCAAGGCCGTGATCGACAACTCCAACGGCGGTGCCGCGGTGTTTCTGGGCCACACCAATGCGGGCCAGGCCACCATCACCAACGGCACCAATGGCGGCTCGACGCAGTTTTTCGAGTCCTCATCCGCGGCTTCCGCAACCATCGTCACGCTCGCGGGCGGTCAGGTCGCCTTTTTCCAGAACAGCACGGCGGCAAACGCCAGCTTCGACAACAGCGGCGTGCTCTATTTCGGATCTGGCGGTTTCAACCCGGTGGAGGCGCCGACCGCGGCCAACGCGACGATCGTCAATCGGGACGGCAGCGTTCTCCAGTTCGATACCTATGCCACCGCGGGCAATGCGACCATCGACAACCAGGCCGGCAGCCAACACATCTTCACGGCGTTCGCTACGGCGGGCGATGCCACCATCACCACCGAAGCCGGCAGCACCATCAAGTTCTTCAACAACGCGACCGGCGGCAACGCACAGTTCATCACCAACGGCACCGGACTGGTCGATTTCTCGCTCAGCACGGGGCTGAACGGCGACGGGCGCATCACCGCGGGTTCGATCGCAGGCTCCGGCTTTTACTATATCGGCTCAGGCAACACCCTCGTCGTTGGCAGCAATAATCTCTCGACGGCGCTCAGCGGCGTGCTTGCCGATTTCGATCCGTCGAATCCATTCCACATCTGTGGCTGCTTCGGCGGCGGCCGCACCGGTCCTGCCAATTTCGAGAAGACCGGCAGCGGCACCCTGACGCTGTCCGGCGTCAACAGCTATACCGGCACCACGACGGTCAACGGCGGCATTCTTCAGGTCGACGGCTCGATCGCCTCGTCGAGCCTCACCACGGTGAATGCTGGCGGCGCGCTGTCCGGCGTCGGCACCGTCGGCAACACGACGATTGCAAGCGGCGGCATCCTGCTGCCCGGCAATGCGACGCCAGGCACATTCCTGAACGTGGCGGGCAACCTGGCCTTCCAGTCGGGTGCACTGTACCTCGTCGGGCTCAATTCGACGGCGTCCACCCTGGCCAAGGTGAGCGGCAGCGCGACGCTGGCGGGATCGGTCGGCGTCCGCGTCGCCGCCGGCAGTACGATCGCCAAGCAATACACCATTCTGTCGGCGGCCGGCGGCCGCAGTGGCACGTTTGCGGGTGTCGATTCAACCGGGCTGCCGTCGAACCTCGTCGCGACGCTCGGCTATGACGCGAGCAACGCCTATCTCAACTTCGCGCTCGATTACGGCGCGAAGTCGAAGCTGAACGTCAATCAGCAGAACGTCGCCACCACGCTGCAGAACTTCTTCAACGCCAATGGCGGTATCAATGCGGTGTTCGCCGGACTGTCGCCGAACGGCCTGACGCAGGCCTCGGGTGAGGGTGCTACCGGCTCGCAGCAGGCGACGTTCAACGCGATGGGCCTGTTCCTCGGTCTGCTGACCGATCCGTTCATCGCCGGGCGTGATGGTGGCCTTGGTGACGGCGCGGGGGCAACGCCGTTCGCCGAGGAGAGCACGCCGCTCGCCTATGCGGCGCGCAAGACCGAACCACGCGATGCGCTGGCCGCGATCTACACCAAGGCGCCGCCACCGCAGCCGAGCTTCGAGCAGCGCTGGAGCGTTTGGGCGGCGGGCTATGGCGGCTCGCAGAGCACCAGCGGCAACGCGGTGCTCGGCTCGAACAACACCAGCAGCAACCTCTATGGCACCGCGGTCGGCGCCGACTACCGCTTCTCGCCGAACACCATTGCCGGCTTTGCGCTCGCCGGCGGCGCCACCAGCTTCAGCGTCAACGGTCTCGGCTGGGGCCGCTCCGATCTGTTCCAGGCCGGCGCGTTCGTTCGCCACAGCGTCGGCGCGGCGTACTTAAGCGCGGCGCTCGCCTATGGCTGGCAGGATGTCACCACCGACCGCATCGTCACTGCGGCCGGCGCCGATCACCTGCGCGCCAACTTCAATGCCAATGCCTGGTCGGGCCGGCTCGAGGGCGGCTATCGCTATGCCACGCCGTGGATCGGGCTGACGCCTTACGCGGCGGCCCAGTTCACGAGCTTCGAGCTGCCGGCCTATGCGGAGAGCGTGGTCTCCGGCGGCGGCGCCTTCGCGCTGAACTATGCAGCGAAGAGCGTCACCGACGTCAGGAGCGAACTCGGCCTGCGCTCCGACAAGTCGTTCGCGGTTGACGGCGGCATCGTGACGCTGCGCGGCCGCGTTGCCTGGGCGCATGACTTCAATCCGGACCGCGCCGTTGGTGCCGTGTTCCAGACGCTGCCTGGCGCGGCCTTCGTGGTCAACGGTGCGGCGCAGGCCAGCGACTCGGCGCTGACCACGGCTTCCGCCGAGCTGAGGTGGCGCAACGGCTGGTCGGCCGCCGCGACCTTCGAAGGCGAATTCTCCAACGTGACACAGTCTTACGCCGGCAAGGGCGTTATGCGCTATACGTGGTGACCCTCCGTGCTATAGCCTCCTGCGGCGAAAGCTTGTCCCCGACGTGATCCGCGACAGCATTTCGCGGGACGAAATACGCATCAAAATGAGTGGGACAAAACCCACGCGGGAGGGAATATGCGCGCAGCGATCTTCAGGAACGGCGAGATTGTCGTCGACCGGGTGCCCGAGCCGAAGCCCGGCGCCGGCCAGGTGCTGGTCAAATCGCTCGCCTGCGGCATCTGCGGTTCCGATCTGCACGCACGCAAGCATGCCCACCGCATGGTCGAGCTGAGCAAGTTCCTGCCCGGCCGCACGCCGATGGATCTGTCGCGCGACGTCGTGTTCGGTCACGAGTTCTGCTGCGAGGTCCTCGATTACGGCCCGAACACCACGCGCAAGCTGAAGCCGGGCACGCGCGTATGCTCGTTGCCGGCGCTGCTGACGCCGGAGGGCCCGAAGGGCATCGGCTATTCCAACGATTATCTCGGCGGCTATGCAGAGCAGATGCTGCTCAGCGAGCCGCTGCTGCTCGAAGTGCCGAACGGGCTTGCGGCCGAGCACGCCGCGCTCACCGAGCCGCTTGCGGTCGGGGTGCATGCGGTGGCGATGGCCAACATCAGGGGTGGCGAGGTGCCGCTGGTGATCGGCTGCGGGCCGGTCGGGCTGGCGGTGATTGCGGCGCTGAAGATCAGGGGGCTCGGACCGATCGTTGCTGCCGATTATTCGCCGGCAAGACGCCTGCTCGCCGAGAAGATGGGCGCCGATGTGGTGGTCGATCCTGCCAAGACGCAGCCCTATGCGAGCTGGGCCGAGCATGCCCAGATGACCGACGCGGAGAAGGCGGCGCGGCCGCCGATGCAGGCGCTGCTGCCGCCGCTGAAGCCCGCGCTGATTTTCGAATGCGTCGGCGTGCCCGGCGTGCTGCAGCAGGTGTTCGAGGGCGCCCCGCGCAGCGCCCGTGTCGTCGTGGTCGGCGTCTGCATGGAGACCGACAAGTCCGAGCCGATGCTCGGCATCATCAAGGAGCTCAACGTCCAATATGTGCTCGGCTACACGCCCGAGGAATTTGCCTATTCGCTGCGCCTGATCGCGGAAGGCCAGGTGGATGCCGCGTCGCTCGTCACCGGCCGCGTCGGCATCGACGGCGTCGCGCAGGCGTTTGCCGATCTCGCCAATCCCGAGGCGCACACCAAGATCCTGGTCGAGCCGTGGCGCTGATTTGGCGTTGAACCTGGCGCTACACTGACGGCGATGGGTGCGGTTTGCATTTCGTGGCGCCGAACCTATAGTTCGCTGTCTCTTATCGCACTGACTGCACGCACCTCATGCGCGTTTCAATCATCACGGGAGGCGGCTCCGGCATCGGCGCCGCAGTCGCGCGCCGGCTCGCCGGCCCCGATCAATCCCTGATGCTGCACGGACAGGGCACTGACCCCGCCGGCCTCGCGCGGCTGAATTCGGTTGCGGAGGAATGCCGCAGCAAGGGCGCGAAGGTCGAGGTCTGCACCGGCGATCTCGCCAAGGCCGGCGCCGGCACCGCGCTGGTCGTGGCAACGCGGGCCGCGTTCGGGCCGATCGACGGCATCGTGCACGCCGCGGGCTTTGCCGACCGGCGCGAATTCTTAAGCCTGCCGCGCGAGGCGCTGGAGCGCGCCTTCGCGGTAATGGCGGCGGCCTTCCATGAAATCGCGGCGGCCGCGCTGTCCGACCTCACGCGCAGCGCGCAAGGCCGCGTCGTCGCGGTGTCGAGCTTCGGGCCGCATCGCTTCGTGCCCGGCGCCACCTATCCGGGATCGGCGGCCGCGAAGGCCGCGCTCGAGGTGCTGGTGAAGTCGCTCGCGATCGAGCTCGCCGCGTCAGGCGCCACCGCCAATGCCGTAATGCCGGGCTACACCCGCAAGGATCCCGGCCTGTTCGGCGCGCTTGATACCGCGACCTGGGAGCGCGTCGCAAAGGCCAATCCGATGCAGCGGCTGGCCGAACCCGCCGAGGTCGCCGCCGTCGTCGCCTTCCTGCTGTCGCCGGAAGCGGGCCACGTCACCGGCGCGACACTGCCGGTCGATGGCGGCCTTACCTTGATGTGATGGCAGAGGGCATGGCAGCACAGCAGGTCGATGTCGCCGTGCTCGGCGCCGGCATGGTCGGCGTCTCGGCGGGCCTCGCCGCGCGGCAGCGCGGGCTCTCCGTCGTCGTCGTCGATCGCCGCGAGCCCGGCAGCGAAACCTCCTACGGCAATGCCGGCATCATCTCGTCGGGCTCGATCCTGCCGCTCAATACGCCGTCGCTGCTGAAGAACCTGCCGAAATATCTGACCAACGCGCATCCGGCGCTGCGCTGGAACATTGCGTGGGCGCTCGCCAATGCCGGCTGGGTGATGCGCTTCCTCGCGGCCGCTGTGCCGTCGCAGACCAAACCGCGCGCCGCCGCGCTGCATGGCCTGATCGGGACCTCGCTGAAACTGCATCGCGACTGGATCGTGCAGGCCGGCGCCGGCCATCGCATCCGCGAAACCGGCTGGCTCAAGGCCTGGCGCGCCGATGGGCTCGCCGCCGCGCAGGCCGAGCAGGCGGCGCTCGCCGAGTTCGGCATCAGGAGCGAGGTGCTTGATCGCCAGGCGATCTCCGCGCTCGAGCCGAACATCATCCCTGCCTATAGCACGGGTCTCCTGCACACGCAGACGGCATCGGTCGATTCACCCGGCGCGGTGGTCAAGGCCTACGCGCAGATGCTTGCCGCTGGCGGCGGCACGATCAGGCAATCAGGGATCTGGCGGATCGAACCGCGCGGCGACAGCTGGCGCGTGCAGCTCGCCGACGGCGAGATCGCCGCGCGCCATGTCGTGGTCGCGCTCGGGCCGTGGTCGGCCGAGCTGCTGCGGCCGCTCGGCTATCGCGTGCCGCTGGCGTTCGAGCGCGGCTATCACCAGCACTTCGTGCCGAACCCGGCACGCAAATTGCTGCGGCCGATCCATGACGCGGAGGGCGGCTTTCTGATGACGCCGATGGAGCAGGGCGTTCGCGTCACCAGCGGCGTCGAGCTCACCGGGCGCGACGCGCCGTCGAATTTTTCGCAGCTCGAGGCGGTGGTGCCGATGGCGCGCAGCGTGGTCGAATTTGGCGATGCGGTCGGCGAGCGCTGGCGCGGCGCGCGGCCGACGCTGCCCGACAGCCTGCCGATGATCGGTAAGGCGCCGCGACATCGCGGGCTCTGGCTCGCCTTCGGCAACCAGCATATCGGCTTCACCACCGGTCCCGGAACGGGCGCCGCAATTGCGGCGATGATCGCGGGCGATGCGCCGCCGTTCGAGGTCAAGGCATTTTCGCCGAACCGGTATATCGCGTGACTTGCGCGAGGCCGCCTGCGATGTTTGGCGATCAAGCGCGCGGCAACCGAGGGGCAGGATGAACTACGTCTGGGATTTCGGCATCCTTGCCAAGTACAGCCATCTGTTCTGGCTCGGGCTCGGCTGGACCATCGCCTACACCATCGGCACCATCATCCTCGGAACCTTGATCGGCCTGATCGTCGGCATGCTGCGGCTGCGGCGCATTCCGGTGATCGACTGGCTCCTGATCGCCTATATCGAATTGTTCCGCTGCACGCCGCTGCTGGTGCAGATCATCTGGTTCTACTACGCGTTTCCGGTGGTGATCGGCGTCAACATCCCGGCGCATGTCGCCGCCGTCAGCGTGCTGTCGCTCTATGGCGGCGCGTTCTATGCCGAGATCGTGCGCGGCTCGATCGAGAGCGTGCCGGTCGGGCAGTGGGACGCCGCGAAGGCGCTCGGCTTCCGCGGCTGGCGCCTGATGCGGCTCGTGATCTTGCCGCAGGCGTTGAAGCCGATGATGGCGCCCTATGTCAACCAGTCGGTCACGCAGCTCAAGAACACCTCGCTGGTCTCGATCATCGCGGTGCCCGATCTCGTCTACAACGCGACCTTGATCAACGCCGACACCTACCGGCCGCTCGAGGTCTACACCATCGTGGCGCTGATTTATTTCGCGATCCTGTTCCCGTCGACGCTGGTGGCGAGGCGGCTGGAGCGCGGGCTGACGTATGACAAGGTTTGAGTAATTCTGAGAAGCGGCCGCATCGGTGGTTCACCTCTCCCGCAAGCTTGCGGGGGAGGTCGGATCGCATCGTAAGATGCGATCCGGGTGGGGGCTCTTTCCACCCGAAGGTTCCGACGCGCGGTGACACCCCCACCCCAGCCCTCCCCCGGAAGCGGGAGAGGGAGCCGACCGCCGATGCGGTGGCCAAGCCTCAAATACTCAACTCCACCGGCACATCCTCCGGCTTGACGCCGGCGAGGCCGAGGCCCTTGACGAACCATTCGCGCATCTGGCCGATGCCGCGGTTGTAGTCGATCCATACCGAGAGGAAATCGCGCCAGCGCTTGTCGGCTTCGCGCCGTACCGCCGTGCCGCTCGCGATCGTCACCGACGGCGAGGCCAGGATCTTGTAGGTGCCGAGGTTCGGGTTCTTGGCGATCGCGGTCAGCCCGAGCACCAGCGCGTTGACCACGCAATCGACGCGGCCCGACGACATTTCCAGCATCACCTCGTCGCGCGACTTCAGTGACTTGATAGTGGCGTTCGGCGCAAAGCGGCGCGCCACCGCTTCGTTGGCCGAGCCGACGTCGACCGCGATCTTCACCTCGGGCTTGTTGATGTCGGCCCAGGTCTTGGCTTCCAGCCCCTTCTTCAGCATCGCGCCGAACGGATGCGGGAACACCAGATTGGTGAAATCCACCACCAGCGCGCGCTGCGGGGTCGGGTTGAGCGCGAAGCCGAGATCGATCTTGTTGGCCTGCAGATCGAGAATTGAATTGCCGTAGGTCGACTCGACATATTCCAGCTTGACGTCGAGCAGTTTGGCCAGATCGTTGGCCATCTCGATCGAGAATCCGGACCAGGTGCCCGAGGCGAGGTCCTTGTTGAAATAGGGCAGCTCGCCCGGCAGCACCGCGATCCGCAGCACCTTGCTGGCCCGGATGCGATCCAGCGTATTGTCGGCTTGCGTCTGCGCCGCGGCCGGGGTTGCCATCGCGGCCGCGAGCGCCGCGCCGCTGCCGATCCCGAGCGCATAGCGCAGCGCGTCGCGGCGATCTTCGGAGATTTTGATGTCGTCGGATTGAGTCAAACGGGCCTCCCTGCACCAGATCGGGGGAAGCCTAGCGTCGGTATCCGGTGCCAGCAAGTGGGCGCGCCTGCACCATTGGTAGGCGCCGTTGCCCAAGCGCTGGTCCTTCTTACCTCGCCCCGCTTGCGGGGAGAGGTCGGACTCGAGCGGAGCTCGAATCCGGGTGAGGGGGACTCTCCGCTTGCGAACTGGGAGCGCTTGTGCGGAAGCAGCCGCTCACCCCAGCCCTCTCCCCGTAAGAACGGGGCGAGGGAGCGCAGTGTCGCCCAGTCCGATCAATACCGTCCCGGCACGTACATCTCCGGCGGGATCGGGCCGCGGTGATAGTCGGGGTTGCGCATCCGCGGCGGCAGCACCACCGGTTGGTGCTGAACCGCCTGATACGGTACCTGACTCAGGAAATGCGAGATGCAGTTGAGCCGGGCGCGCTTCTTGTCGACGGCATCGACGATCCACCACGGCGAGTCCTGCAGATGCGTGCGTTCCAGCATCGTCTCCTTGGCCTTGGTGTAGAGCTCCCAGCGGGTCCGCGCCTCGACGTCCATCGGGCTCAGCTTCCACTGCTTCAGCGGATCCTGGATCCGCATCGAAAAGCGGAACGCCTGTTCCTCGTCGGTGATCGAGAACCAGTATTTCAACAGGACGGTGCCGGAGCGGATCAGCATGCGCTCGAATTCCGGCACCGAGTTGAAGAATTCCTCGTACTGCTCGTCGCTGCAGAACCCCATCACCTTCTCGACGCCGGCGCGGTTGTACCAGCTGCGGTCGAACAGCACGATCTCGCCGCCGGCCGGCAGATGCGAGACATAGCGCTGGAAGTACCATTGCGTGCGCTCGCGCTCGTTCGGCGCCGGCAGCGCCGCGATCCGGCACACCCGCGGATTGAGCCGCTGGGTGATGCGCTTGATCACGCCGCCCTTGCCGGCGGAATCGCGGCCTTCGAACAGCACGACGACCTTCTTCTTCTCGTGCTGCACCCAGTCCTGCAGCTTCACCAGCTCGCCCTGCAGCCGCAGCAATTCGCGGAAGTAGAACTTGCGGTCGATCGACGGCTTGCCGGCGGCGCCGTCATGGTCGAGCTCGTCGAGCCTCATGTCGTCGAGCTCGAGCTCGAGTTCCTCGTCGAGGCTGTCGGCCATCTCCTGATGGATGCGGGCGCGCAAGGCTTCGTCCCGCAAGGCTTCATCCCGGGAGGCTTCGTCGGTGAGGGCGGAGGTCGTCATGAAGGTCCGTCTTTCAGTGTGTTAGATGGATCGGACGGCAGCATTGACGGGCGATGTTACCCCTCTATGACAATGCCATGACCGCTGTTTCACGCCGCCGGGCGGACTGTGCTAACAAGCCGACAAAACCAAAAAGGGAGATGTGCCGATGATTTCGCTCACGCCAAAAGACGTCCTGCCGGAGGACGGCACCGCCGGCACGCTGGTCGGGCGGGTCTGGCTGCCGCTGGCCGGGGGGCCCGCTGTCGTCGCGGTTCGGGCAGACGGTGTGTTCGACGTCACGGCGCGGTTCCCGACGGTGAGCGCGCTCTGCGAGGAAAGCGATCCCGCGGCCGCGCTGCGCGCCACGCGCGGCGAGCGGATCGGCGATTTCGAGGCGATCCTCGCCAACACCCCGCCCGACGGCCGCGACAAGGCCAGGCCGCATCTGCTGGCGCCGGTCGATCTCCAGGTGCTGAAGGCCGCCGGCGTCACCTTCGCGATCTCGATGCTGGAGCGCGTGATCGAGGAGCGGGCGCGCGGCAATCCGTCCTCGGCGGACGCGATCCGCAAGGAGGTGGTGCGCCTGGTCGGCGACGATCTCTCCAAGCTGAAGCCCGGCTCCGAGCAGGCGATGAAACTGAAGCAGGTGCTGATCGATCAGAATGCCTGGAGCCAGTATCTCGAGGTCGGCATCGGTCCCGACGCCGAAGTGTTCACCAAGGCGCCGACGCTGTCCTCGGTCGGATCAGGCATGGATGCCGGGCTGCATCCGAAGTCGACCTGGAACAATCCGGAGCCGGAGGTCGTGCTTGTTGTCTCCGCCGCCGGCAAGATCGTCGGCGCCGCGCTCGGCAACGACGTCAATCTGCGCGACTTCGAGGGGCGCTCGGCGCTCTTGCTGTCGAAGGCCAAGGACAACAACGCTTCCTGCGCGATCGGCCCGCTGCTCCGGCTGTTCGACCAGACCTTCTCGCTCGACGATGTCAGGAAGATGGATGTCGGCCTGACCGTGACGGGCGCAGACGGCTTCGTGCTCGAGGGTCATTCCTCGATCTCCAAGATCAGTCGCGACCCGACCGATCTGGTCGCCCAGACCATCGGCCCCGTGCATCAATACCCTGATGGATTTGCGCTGTTCCTTGGCACGATGTTCGCGCCGGTCAAGGATCGCGATGCCAGGGGCGAGGGTTTTACCCACAAGCGCGACGATATCGTCACCATCGCCGCGCCGCAGCTCGGCAAGCTGGTCAACCGGATGCGGGGCAGCGACGAGTGCGAGCCCTGGACCTTCGGCGTCGGTGCTCTGATGAAGAACCTCGCACAGCGCAAGGTGCTGTGAGGATCGGGACGGGACGGCGAGTCCGCTACCTCGGCCGTTTCGTCGGCCATGTGCGGCCTGTCGCGTGGCGGCAGGTCGGCGCTGCGCTCGCAATCCGGTGAGGTTCAGCCGCCTCTTGCAGCGCGTTGAACGCGATGATGGTGACTGTGCCGAAGCGGCGGCATTGTCGAACATGTTCAGAAACCTGCGCGGCAGATCGACCATGTGGCGCAACTTGAGCGCGCTAAAACACGCGGAATTTGCCGCTTTTTCCGAGCTTTATGTGAACCAGTTCATCCTCGTTCGCGCCGGTCCGCTCCAGCATATTGGCTCGACGCGAACAGAAGGAGTCGCGGACATGAGCGAGCAGCCATCAAACGGAATGCCCGATTGGCTCACCACCGATATGCTGGTCATTGCCGTCTCACTGGCCATCATCGTGATTGGGATATGGATCGCGCCGTAGCCTGATTGTCGCGGCGAGGCCGTCCAGCCGGGCAGGGCGCCAACGCCAATCACTGAGTTGCCCGACGGCGCAAACCCCTTTTGCAAAAAAGAACGAGATGCAAAGCTCGGGCAGATCGTGTCGCGAGAATGCGAAGTTATGCCCACTGACAGCGCAAACACTCAGTGTCGTCCCTGCGAAAGCAGGGACCCATAACCCCAAATGCAAATTGTTAAGCGATGCTGCAACGACGAGTCCCTCTCACAACAACTGCTGCGGCGTATGGGTCCCGGCCTTCGCCGGGACGACACTGTGGTGTTGGCACCATTCGAGTTGACAAACCAACGCCCTCACACCGGCAACGCCGTCGAATACTTCACCTGGCTCAGCGCAAAGCTCGACTCGATCGAGGCGATGCCGTCGAGCCGGGTCAGCTTGTTTTTCAGGAACGCTTCATAGGAGGAGAGGTCGGCGGCGACGACGCGCAGCAAATAGTCGCGATTGCCGGTCATCAGGTAGCATTCGAGCACCTCGTCCCATTTCGAGATCGCCCGCGCGAAGCGGTTGAGGTCTTCCTCCTTCTGCCGCGCCAGCTTGATCGAGATGAAGACGGAGACGTGCAACCCGATCGACTTCTGGTCGACGGTTGCGATGTAGCGCGAGATCACGCCGCGCTCCTCGAGCAGCTTGACCCGGCGGTGGCAAGGCGACACCGACAGCCCGACCTTGTCGGCCAGTTCCTGCATGGTCATGCGGCTGTCGGCCTGGAGCAGACTCAGGATCTTGCGGTCGATGGCATCGAGGGCAGGCATTGGGATGAACTCGTCAGTTGAAGCCGGATCGTGGGAATTTATCCCAATTTTTCCTGTGCTGTCGCGTGGAATTGAGATTTTCGCCGCCGCTTGCGGCAGTAACATTCCGGCATATCGCCCGGAGCATTGCCATGGGAATCGCGCCTGAACGCCTCGACATGCTGTCCGCCCTGGCCCGCAAGGTGCTGTGGCTGTCGTCGTGGACCATCCATCACGCCAACCATGTGCGGCCCTCCACCGACGGGTTGAAGGTCGGCGGCCACCAGGCCTCGTCGGCCTCGCTCGCCAACATCATGTCGGCACTTTATTTCTCGGTGTTGCGCCCGCAGGACCGCGTCGCGGTGAAGCCGCATGCGAGCCCGGTGTTTCACGCCATCCAGTATCTGTTCGGCCACCAGACCCGCGACAAGCTGGAGAATTTTCGCGGCTACAAGGGCGCGCAGTCCTACCCCTCGCGCACCAAGGACAGCGACGACGTCGACTTCTCGACCGGCTCGGTCGGCCTCGGCGTGGCGCAGACCTTGTTCGCCTCGCTGGTGCAGGACTACGTCAAGGCGCATGGCTGGCTGAACGACCGGCCGGAGGGGCGCATGATCGCGCTGGTCGGCGACGCCGAGATGGACGAGGGCAACATCTTCGAGGCGCTGCTCGAAGGCTGGAAGCACGGCCTGCGCAACACCTGGTGGGTGGTCGACTACAACAGGCAGTCGCTCGACGCCGTGGTGCGCGAGGGGCTGTGGGCCAAATTCGAGACCATGTTCCGCAACTTCGGCTGGGACGTGGTGATCGTGAAGTACGGCAAGCTGATGCTCGAGGCGTTCGCCGAGCCCGGCGGCGAGGCGCTGCGGCGCTGGATCGACAACTGCCCGAACCAGATGTACGCCGCGCTCTGCTTCCAGGGCGGCGCCGCGTTCCGCAAGCATCTGCGCGACGACATCGGCGACCAGGGCGAGGTGTCGGCGCTGATCGAGCGCCGCAGCGACGACGAGTTGCTGGCGCTGATGTCGAATCTCGGCGGCCACGACATGGCGAGCATGATCGAGGCCTTCGAGGCGATCGACCATGATCGGCCGGTCTGCTTCATCGCCTACACCATCAAGGGCGTCGGCCTGCCGATGCAGGGCCACAAGGACAACCACGCCGGCCTGATGACGGTGGCGCAGATGGAGAAATGGCGCGCCGCGCAGAATATCCGCCCCGGCCACGAGTGGGACAAGTTCGAGGGCCTGTCGCAAGAACCTGCGAAGCTCGAGGCCTTCCTCGCCGAGGCGCCGTTCAACCGCGAGGGGCGCCGCCGCCTGTCGGCGCCTGAAATCGATGTGCCGGAACGGCTGGCCTTCAAGGCCTCGGCGCAGATGTCGACGCAACAGGGTTTTGGCCTCGTGCTGCACGAGCTGGCCCGCGGCGATAGCGAACTCGCCTCGCGCATCGTCACCGCATCGCCCGACGTCACCGTGTCGACCAATCTCGGCGCCTGGGTCAACCGCCGCGGCCTGTTCGCGAAGGCGGAGAACCACGACCTGTTCCGGCAGGAGAAGATCCCGTCCGCCTACACCTGGGAATATTCGCCGAAGGGACAGCATCTCGAGCTCGGCATCGCCGAGATGAATCTGTTCATCATGCTGTCGGCGCTCGGCCTGTCGCACCAGATCAACGGCGCGCGGCTCTTGCCGGTCGGCACGCTGTACGATCCCTTCATCGAACGCGGCCTCGATGCGCTGAACTACGCCTGCTACCAGGATGCCCGCTTCATGGTGGCGGCGACGCCGTCGGGCATCTCGCTGGCGCCGGAAGGCGGCGCGCATCAGTCGATCAAGACGCCCTTGATCGGGATCGGGCAGGACGGGCTCGCGTCGTTCGATCCGGCCTTCGTCGATGAACTTGCCGTGATCATGGGCTGGGGCTTTGGCCACATGCAGCGCGAGGGTGCCGAGGGTGGTTCGGTTTACTTGCGACTCTCGACGCGGACGCTGGAGCAGCCGCAACGGATCATGACCCCGGACCTGCAGCGCGACATCACCGATGGCGCCTACTGGATGCGCAAGCCGGGCCCGAACTGCGACATCGTCATTGCGTATACCGGCACCGTCGCGCCGGAGGCGATCGAGGCGGTCGGCCTGATCGGCGAGAGCCACCGCGACGTCGGTCTGCTGGCGGTAACCTCGGCCGACCGGCTCTATGCCGGTTGGTCCGCCGCGCGGAATTTGCGCCGCGACCGCCGCGGCGCGCAGCATTTGAGTCATATCGAGCGCATGCTGGCGCCGCTCGGCCGCGACTGCGGCATTGTGACCGTGATCGACGGCCATCCGGCAACGCTCGGCTGGCTCGGCAGCGTGCGCGGCCACCGCGTCGAGGCGCTCGGCGTCGAGCATTTCGGCCAGACCGGCACGATCGGCGACCTCTACCGCCACTACGGCATCGACGCCAACGCCATCATCGACGCGGCGGAAAGCGTCTCGGTCGGCGCCCCGGTGCGGCATCGCAAGATGGCCGTGTGAGGCATTGCAGGCTCCACATCGTCGTCCCGGCCTAGTGCGCAATTGCGCACGGGGGCCGGGACGACGGATATAGCCTTGCCACACGTGCGGCTCGGACCTTATATCTCGCGGACGCGCGCGAGCCGCGTCCCGCATATGGCGGGTTCAATTCGCCGGGCTTTCGTGCAAGGATGCCTGCCGAACGCTTTCGTTCCCCATTCCATACGCCCCGTACAAGAGGTTTCCGATGGTCAATCGCATGCAATTCTACATCGACGGCGCCTGGGTCGATCCCGTCGTCAAAGGCAAGTCCACCCCGGTCGTCAATCCGGCGACCGAAGAAGCGATGTATGAGATTGCGCTCGGCTCCAAGGCCGATGTCGACAAGGCAGTCGCTGCCGCCAAGCGCGCCTTCGAGACCTATTCCAAGACCAGCCGCGAGGAGCGCATCGCGCTGCTCACCAAGGTCGTCGAGGTCTACAAGGGCCGCATGAAGGAGATCGGTGCTGCCGTCTCCGACGAGATGGGCGCGCCGCTGCCGATGGCCGAGAAGCTGCAGGCCGGCGCCGGCCTTGGCCACCTCATGAACACCCTCGAAGTGCTGAAGAAGTACGAGTTCGAGGAGACCATGGGCACCGCCGTGATCGTGCGCGAGCCGGTCGGCGTCGTCGGCATGATCACCCCCTGGAACTGGCCGCTCAACCAGATCGCCTGCAAGGTCGCGCCCGCGCTCGCCGCCGGTTGCACCATGATCCTGAAGCCGTCGGAGTTCACCCCGACCTCGGCGCTGATCTTCGCGGAAATCCTTCATGAAGCCGGCGTGCCGAAGGGCGTGTTCAACCTCCTCAACGGCCTCGGCCCGGAGGTGGGTGCGGCGATGAGCGAGCACCCGGACATCGACATGATCTCGTTCACCGGCTCGACCCGCGCCGGCGTCGACGTCGCCAAGCGTGCGGCGCCGACCGTGAAGCGCGTCAGCCAGGAGCTCGGCGGCAAGTCGCCGAACGTGATCCTCGACGGTGCCGACCTGACCAAGGCGGTGACCGGCGGCGTGATGCACATGTTCAACAATTCGGGCCAGTCCTGCAACGCGCCGTCGCGCATGATCGTGCCACTCTCCAAGATGAAGGAAGTGGCCGCGATCGCGAAGGGCGTCGCCGACAAGACCAAGGCCGGCGATCCGCGTGCCGACGGCACGACGATCGGTCCGGTGGTCAACCGCGGCCAGTGGGACAAGATCCAGGCGTTGATTCAGAAGGGCATCGACGAGGGCGCAACGCTTGTCGCCGGCGGACCGGGCCTGCCCGAAGGCGTCAACAAGGGCTTCTATGTCCGTCCGACCATCTTCGCCGACGTCACCAACGACATGACGATCGCCCGCGAAGAGATCTTCGGACCGGTGCTGACCATCCTCGGCGCCAAGGACGAAGCCGATGCGGTGAAGATCGCCAACGACACGCCGTATGGTCTCGCCGGTTACGTCTCGGCCGACACCGTGGAAACCGCGCGCCGCGTCGGCCGCCAGATCCGCGCCGGCAACGTCAACCTGCAGGGCGTGCCGAACGAGCGCACCGCGCCGTTCGGTGGCTACAAGCAGTCCGGCAACGGCCGCGAGTGGGGCCGCTACGGTCTGGAAGAATATCTCGAGGCCAAGGCGGTCGCCGGCTACAACGCCGCGTAAGCCGAGCCACGAGAGACGCGACTTTTGGCGCCGGGGCGGATCACCGCTCCGGCGTCAGACGTTTTGAAGGCAGAAGTTCTTATCGTCGTCCCGGCGAAGGCCGGGACCCATTACCACAGGCCTTCGTTTTGCGAAGATTGCGGCCCCAAGCTTACTCAACCAGATGTATCGGTGGTTATGGGTCCCGGCTCCCGTGCTCAATTGCGTACTAACGCCGGGACGACGACAAGGATCAACCGCCGACCGCGCCTTGGGTGTTGACGTAGAGCGCATAGATCGACTGGCTCGCCGCCATGAACAGGCGGTTGCGCTTGACGCCGCCGAAGCAGAGGTTGGCGCAGCGCTCCGGCAGCGCGATGCGGCCGATCATCACGCCGTCGGGCGCGAACACGACGACGCCGTCGAGCTCCGGATCACCCATGCCCCAGCCGCACCACAGATTGCCGTCGATGTCGCAGCGCATGCCGTCGGGCGTGCCCGGGCCGGCGTCGATGAAGACGCGCTTGTTGGAGATCGTCCTGCCGTCGGCTGCGACGTCATAGGCGAGGATCTTGCGGTTCGGCTCGCCACGGGATTCCACGACATAGAGGATCCTCTCGTCGGGCGAGAAGCACAGCCCGTTCGGCCCCAGTACCCCCTCGGCGACGATGGTGGCCTTGCCGGTTTCGGGATCGAACCGGTAGACGTTGGGCTCGATCTCGGGATCGGCCTTGTAGCCTTCGTAGTTGCCGAGCAGGCCGAAGATCGGATCGGTGAACCAGATCGAGCCGTCGGATTTCACCACGACGTCGTTCGGCGAGTTCAGCCGCTTGCCGCCGAAGGAATCGATCAGCACCGTAATCGATCCGTCATATTCGGTGCGCACCACGCGGCGGCCGCCGTGCTCGCAGGTGATCAGCCGGCCCTGGCGATCGCGGGTGTTGCCGTTGGCGAAGTTCGTCGGCTTGCGGAAGATGCTGACCGCGCCGGTCTCTTCCTCCCATTTGAGGATACGCTGGTTCGGGATGTCGCTGCACAACAGGTAGCGGCCGTCGCCGAACCACACCGGACCTTCGGCCCAGCGCAGGCCGGTCGCGATGCGTTCAACCGCGGAGAGTTTAAGCCAGTATTTTTCGAAGCGCGGATCGAGCGCGTGGATCGCGGGATCGGGATAGCAGGTCGCGGGACGCCAGCCGGCGGAATGAACATCGGACATTTGCTGTTCTCGTTGTTGTGTTTCGATGGTGTTTCCTTGAGCGCCTGGTTTGCTATCATTGTCGGCCTGCGACCGCAATTCGATCGCAGCAATCAAGAAAGAAGAGGAACGGCATGCCACGCATATTGATGACCGGCGCATCGGGGGGAATCGGAACGAGCCTGCGCAAGCTGCTGCCGCCGATCTATCCGGATCTCCTGCTGAGCGACATCAAGCCGCCGGCCGATCTCGGCGCGGGCGAAAAATTCAAGGCGGCCGATCTCGCCGACCTCGCACAGGTCGAGGCGATCTGCGAGGGCGTCGACGGCATCCTGCATTTCGGCGGCTATTCGGTCGAAGGTCCCTGGGACGCGATCCTGCAATCCAACATCATCGGCTGCTACAATATGTTCGAGGCGGCGCGGAAGCAGGGCGTCAAGCGCGTGATCTTCGCCTCATCCAATCACGCGGTCGGGTTCTATCCGCGCCATCACCGCATCGGCACCGACGTCACCGCGCGGCCGGACAGTCGCTACGGTGTCAGCAAGGTGTTCGGTGAAGGCGTCGGCGCGCTCTATGCCGACAAGCACGGCATCAAGGTCACCTGCCTGCGGATCGGCAATTTCGGCGAGGCGCCGCTCGACCACCGCAGGCTCTCGATCTGGCTCAAGCCGGAAGATCTGGTTCGGCTCTGCCGCATCGGGCTCGAGCATCCCGACATCCATTTCGAGGTGCTGTACGGCGCGTCCTACAATGAGCGCTCGTGGTGGGACAATCACCGCGCCTACGATCTCGGCTATCGCCCGACCGGAAGGGCTGAAGATTTCCGCGAGCACGCGATGGCCGAGCAGGCCAAGCTGCCGCCGGATCCGGTCGGCGACTATTACCAGGGCGGTGCGTTCTGCAGCATGGAGTTCGACGGCGACAAGGAGCGGGTGATCGACTGGAAGAAGTGATCAATCCTCGCATTGCGGCAGCTGCTTCACGGATTCGGTGTGCTGCTGCGCGTCCTTCGAACCTTGCCCGGATGTCTTGGGCGGGCTGCCGGGCCCGTCAAAGGTCTCGGCGAAGTGCGTGAGGGGAAAGGCGAGGCTGATGGTCTGCCCGGTGAGGTTCTTGGCTTCGACGGCGATGGTCTGCGCGTGCTTCAGCCGCTCGATCATTTCGCCATCGGCCTCGAGCGTGCCGCCGCAGCCGAGCGTGTAGCAATGCGGCTTGGCGATCTGGATCGGCTCATCCTGATCGATGCGGAGGCTGATCGTGCCCTCCAGCATGGTCCGCGTTCCGACGTTGGCGCTCACGATCGCGCGCTTGCTATTCTGCGGCGAGACGCTGAGCGTGCCACCCGATGGCGAGCACTGACCGCGCGCGGCGGCGCCGACGAAACAGCTCGCCTCTGTCAGGCACGTCTTGGTCCAGGGCTCGTAGGTGAGCTGCGTCGCGCGCGGGTCGGCCGCTTCGCCGACTCCGCCGAGCGCAAGCTGCACGGCCAGCGATCCAAGGAATATAGCTACATAGCGCATCGCCGTCTCCTTCACGAGGAGGCCGGGTATCGCGTTATTGCGGCTTTTTGTCGTTGGAGATGCGGACGAGATAATCCGCCTTGCTGTACTGCATGTGATCGACGCAGAGCTGCGCCAGCGCCCAGCTGTCGCGGCCCTTCAAGAGCTCGATCATCAATTCGTGCTGGCGGCGCGACAATGCGAGGCCCTCGCTGTCGGCGAGATTTTTGGCGCGCATCGGCAGCGTCAGGTTCATGTAGTCCTGCAGCGAGCGGACCAGATAGGGATTGCCGCAGGCGGAGAACAGCGCGAGGTGGAACGCATCGTTGGTCTCGTGAATGCCGCGCATGTCCTGCGCCTCGGCCTTGATGCAGTAATGCCGTTGCAGCTCGCTCAACTGGTCGATCAGGCTTTGCGGCGCGGGCAGTGCAATCATCAGCGCGGCCTGGCGCGTCAGCATCTCGCGCACCTCATAGATCTGCCGCACTTCCTCGGCCGAATAGAACCGCACCGTGGCGCCGACATTCTTCTCGCGCAGCACGATGCCCTGGCGCTCGAGCTGGAACAGCGCCTGGCGGACGAAATGCCGGCTCGCGCCGTAGCGCTGCATCAGGGTATCCTCGACCAGCCGCAAACCGGGCGCGAAGCGGCCGAAGATGATGTCCTCCTCCAGCCGGCGGATCACCTCCGCCTGTTCCTCCTCGCGCGAGGGGGCCTGGAGTTCGGGCAATGTGGGCTCGGCTGTCATGTGCTCTCGGCTTTGGTCGATGCCTGAGGTCAGCATGGCGCTACGGTTATTGTCAATAATGGGGACGATTTTGCCGCAGACCAGCCGCCCGCCGCGACCGGATTATCTCATATTGACAATAATTCCTGCCGCTCCTTAAGTGCGGCCGAACAACCACGGGATAGAAGAAAATGGCCGACGGACTTCGCAAGGGACTGACAAGCTATGGTGACGCCGGCTTCTCGCTGTTCCTGCGCAAGGCGTTCATCAAGGCGATGGGGTATTCGGACGATGCGCTCAATCGCCCGATCGTCGGCATCACCAACACCTACAGCGACTACAATCCCTGCCACGGCAACGTGCCTGACATCATCGAGGCCGTGAAGCGCGGCGTAATGCTGTCGGGCGCGATGCCGTTCGTGTTCCCGACCATCTCGATCGCGGAGAGCTTTGCGCACCCGACCTCGATGTATCTGCGCAACCTGATGGCGATGGATACCGAAGAGATGATCCGCGCCCAGCCGATGGATGCAGTGGTCGTGATCGGCGGTTGCGACAAGACCTTGCCGGCGCAGATCATGGCCGCGATCAGCGCCGATCTGCCGACCGTGGTGATTCCGGTCGGGCCGATGGTGGTCGGCCATCACAAGGGCGAGGTGCTCGGCGCCTGCACCGACTGCCGCAGGCTGTGGGGAAAGTATCGCGCCGGCGAGATCGACGACAACGAGATCGAGGCGGTGAACGGCCGCCTCGCGCCGTCGGTCGGTACCTGCATGGTGATGGGCACCGCCTCCACCATGGCCTGCATCACCGAGGCGCTCGGCCTGTCGCTGCCGATGAGCGCGACGATCCCGGCGCCGCATGCCGAACGCTTCCGCTCCGCGGAGGCCAGCGGCCGCGTCGCCGCCGAGATGGCGAAGACCAAGGGACCGAAGCCGAGCGAAATCCTGACGCCATCCTCGTTCCGCAACGCCCAGGTCGTCATGCAGGCGATCGGCGGCTCGACCAACGGGCTGATCCACCTCACGGCGATCGCCAATCGCTCGCCGCACAAGATCGACCTCGAAGCGTTCGACAAGCTCGGCCGCGAGGTCCCCGTGCTGGTCGACCTCAAGCCGTCGGGCGAACACTACATGGAGCATTTCCATCATGCCGGCGGCGTGCCGAAGCTGATGGCGCAGCTCGGTGACCTCATCGACCTCGATGCCAAGACCATCACCGGCCAGACCCTGCGCGAGGTCGTCGCCAATGCTGAGGATGTGCCGGGGCAGGACGCGATCCGCTCCAAGGCGAACCCGATCAAGTCCGAAGGCGCGATGGCTATCCTGCACGGCAATCTCGCGCCGCGCGGTGCCGTGATCAAGCAGTCGGCGGCGAGCCCGAAACTTTTGCAGCACACCGGCCGCGCCGTGGTGTTCGAGTCGGTCGAGGACATGACGCTGCGGGTCGATGATCCCGCGCTCGATGTGACCGCCGACGACGTGCTGGTGCTGCGCAATGCCGGCCCGAAGGGCGCGCCGGGCATGCCGGAGGCGGGTTACCTGCCGATCCCGAAGAAACTCGCGCGCGCCGGCGTGAAGGATATGGTCCGCATCTCCGATGCGCGGATGAGCGGCACCGCGTTCGGCACCATCGTGCTGCACATCACGCCGGAATCCGCCGTTGGCGGTCCGCTCGGGCTGGTGCGGAACGGCGACATGATCCGGCTCGATGTCGCCAAGCGCAGCATCGACCTGTTGGTCGACGAGGCCGAATTGCAGGAGCGCCGCGCCGCGCTCGCGCCGGCCGGGACGCCCGATTGGGCCAAGCGCGGCTACGCGCATCTCTTCAACGAGACCATCCTGCAGGCCGACGAAGGCTGCGATTTCGACTTCATGCGCGCCAAGGGCAAGTAGCAAGTCGCCCGCGTCGTTCGGCCTGGTGGTCGAATTGTCGATAATTTCTGCGCTGTTGCACTCAATGACACCCGTAGGCGGCTCGTTTCGCCTGTTTTATTGACAATCCCGCGCGACTGGTGGGATGATCCCCTCAACTAAGAACAGGGGGAACGTCGCGATGGGCTATTCAGCCAGGATCGTCGGGATTGCCTTGGCCGCGGCAGCGCTGCTGCTGTCCGCGGGCGCCGGCGCGCAGGAGGTCAAGCATTACCGCTTCGCGCACGATCAGCAGCTCAATACCGGTTATAGCGTCGCCTACGACATGTTCTCCGCCAAGCTCAAGGAATTGAGCAAGGGGACCATGATAGTCGACCAGTATCCGGGGGCGCAGCTCGGACAGGAGCCGCAGCTGCTGCAGCTTGTGAAATCCGGAGACATTGAATTCGCCATCATCTCGTCGGCGAACACTGCAACCATCTCGCCGCAGGCCGGTGTGATGTCGCTGCACTTCCTGTTCCGCGACGCCAACCACGTGGTCAAGGCGCTAGCCGATCAGAAGGTGATCGATGCGATCAAGGCTATGATCGACGACACGTCGCAAGGCCTTCATGTCATCGCGACGGGCAGCCAAGGTGTGAGAAGCATCTATGCGAGGAAGGAAATCCACAACGTCAGCGACCTCAAGGGTGTAAAGATTCGCGTTCAGGCGACGGCCACGGAGGACACGATCTTCCCGGCTTACGCGGCGCAAACCGTCCACATGCCGTTCGGCAGCGTGTACACGTCATTGCAGACCGGCGTCGTCGATGCGGCGGAAAACAGCGTGAACGTTTACCTCGTCAATAAGCACTACGAAGTCGCGCCGGTGCTCTCTATGACCGAGCACGAGGCCAACAATGCGCTGCTGTTCGTCAGCGACAAGCTGTGGCAGAGCCTTTCAGCCGAGCAGAAGGCCTGGGTGACGACGGCGGCCGCCGAGGTGAGCGCCAAGGAGCCGGCGAAGGCGTTCGAATTGGAGAAGGCCGCGGCTGCAAAACTGAAATCGTTCGGCGTCAAGGTGGTCGAGGATGTGGACAAGAAGAGCTTTACCGCGATCGCCGATCCCTATCTCGACAAGCTCGCCAAGGACCTCGGGCCCCATGCCGAGAAGATCAAGAATTTGATCCGCGCGATCAACTAGCCCGGGTCGACGGGGAGCGCGAGCCATGGCCATCGCCGACACGCTGGTGCTGCAACGGCAGCGGCATCTGAAATGGCGGGCGCTCGACCGGCTCGAGCTGATCCTGATGATGCTGTGCGGCTTGCTGTGCTTCGGTTTCTCGCTGTCGGTGACCGCCGATATCGTCACCCGCACCATCGGTCATCCCTGGCTGTGGCTGCAGGAGGTGACCTCGACGCTGTTCATCTACGCGATCTTCATCGGGGCCGCGGTCGCGACACGTCGCAACGACCATCTCTATCTCACCGCGATCTCCGAAGCGCTGCATGGCAGGTCGCGGCTGTTCGTCGAGATCGTCATCCGTCTGGTGGTGCTGGGCGTCGCCTTCTGCCTGGTCTGGCACGGTTATCAAAATTACCTGCGCGGCTTCGGCAGCTTCCGCCTGCCGTCGGGTACGCCGATCGCCTCGCTCTATGCGGTGATCCCGCTGTCCGGAATCCTGATCGGCCTGTTCACGATCGAGCAGCTCGTCAACGGGCTCCGCAACGGCTTCGACCATCCGGAGCCGCCGGATGGCGACCTTCCGATTCCTGCGATCGACACCCGCGCGACGACGGGAGTGCAGCCGTGAGCGCACCGGTCGTGCTGGCGTTGATGTCGTTCTGCTTCCTGTTCTTCGGCTATCTCGGCGTGCCCGTGCCGTTCTCGCTGATGGCCGGCGTGTTCGTCGGCGCAATGCTATCAGACGTCTCGCTGGCGGCGATCATCCAGAAGATATTCGACGGCGTCGATTCCGAGGCGCTGCTTGCGATCCCGTTCTTCCTGCTGGTCGGCGAGCTCATGAGCTCGGCAAATGTCGTGGTCCGCATCGCCAATCTGTCGGTCTCGCTGGTCGGTCACATCAGGGGCGGGCTGTCGCAGGTCGTCGTCGTCTTCAGCATGTTCTTCTCGGAGATGTCGGGCTCGACCACTGCCGACGTCGCGGTCATGAGCCGGGCGCTCGGCGGGCCGATGCGGCGGGAAGGGTATGAGCCGGCCTTCATCGCCGCGATCATTGCCTCGGCGTCGACGATCGCAGCGCTGGTGCCGCCGAGCATCACGGCGGTGGTCTATGGCGCGGTCGGCAATGTCTCGATCGCCGGGTTGTTCATGGCCGGCGTGGTCCCCGGGCTGATGATCGGCTTCGGGCTGATGATCTACTGCTACTTCTTCGGGCCCTCGGGCCTGCGCAAGCCGCGCGCGCCGCTGCGCCAGGTTGTCTTCGCCGCCGGTGACGCGGCGCTGCCGATGATGATCCCGGTGATCCTGCTCGGCGGCATCCTGACCGGCTGGTTCACGCCGACCGAGGCCGGCGTGGTCGCGGTCGCGTACATCATTATCGTGGTGATCCCGGCGCTGAACCGCGGGCATTTGAAAAAGATCCCGTATGATTTCTGTCTGGCCGGCCTGATCTTCTCGCTGCCGCTGATCACGATCGGCGCGGCGAACGCGTTCGGCTGGATGCTGGCCTATCTGCGCGGCGCGATCTACATCGCCGACTGGATTACCTCGATCGCCGGCAACGATCCCCACCTCATCATGCTCTTGATGGTGCTGCTGTTCACCGTGGTCGGCGACTTCATCGAGCCGGTGCCGACCATCATCATCTTCATGCCGCTGGTCAACGCGCTGACCCAGGCCGGCGACATCAACGGCGTGCATATGGGCGTGGTGCTGATCGCAACGCTGGCATTCGGCCTGATCACGCCGCCCTACGGGCTCGTGCTGCTGATGGCTTCGAAATTCGTCGGCATCAGCTTTGCAAAAGCGTTGCGCGCGGCGTTGCCGATCTATGTCGTGTTCCTGGTCACGATCTGCTTCACGATCTATTTTCCGAAGGTCGTGCTGTGGCTGCCCAAGCAGGTGATCCCGGAATCGGTCGGCTGTTTCAAGGCACCCGGCGGCACGGGATACATCTGCCCTAACTAATCTTACCGGCACAGAACCCCTCATGGTGAGGAGCGCGGAACGCGCGTCTCGAACCATGAGTCCCGTCTGTGGCCTCATCCTTCGAGACGCGCGCGATCCGCGCTCCTCAGGATGAGGGGAAAGACCGCTGTAACGCTGTCGTAATTATTGTTCCTACTTCGACTTGCTGGTGAACTTCTTCACGGCGACGCGGAAATCGTCGGTATGCATCGCCGTGATGATCTTGTGTTCCTCGGCGTCGAGCTGCTGCTTGGTCGGCGTGGTGGCGGCCTGATAGACCAGTGATTTGGTCCCCGCGATTGCGGCGGGCGGATTTTGCGCCAGGCGCTCGGCGAGCTGCCGCGTCGCCGCCTTCAGCTCGGCCGCGGGGACGGTCTTGACGACGAGACCCCATTCATAGGCCTGCTTCGCGGTGAACCCATCCTCGGCGAGGAAAATCTGCAGCGCGCGGCGGGTACCGACCGTGCCGACGATGCCGACCGTGCTGCCGCCATCCGGCGACACGCCGATCTTGGCATAAGCGGGCGTGAAGCGGGCATCGTCCGCGGCGATACACAGGTCGGTCACGAACGCGAGGCCCATGCCGGCGCCGGCCGCCGAACCATGCACGCTGGATAGAACGATCTTCGGCATCCGCCGGACCGTCTCGATGAAGGCATGGTAGTGGTGAAGCATCTCGCCGACCACGGGGGCGACATTGTTGGCTTCGGTCGCGGCGCCGATGGTCTGCAGATCGCCGCCGGCGCAGAAGGCGCGGCCTTCGCCCTCGATGACCAGTACGCGAACGTCCTTGTTGGCTTCGACCTCGGCGCTGAGCTGCTCGAGCTTCTTGGCGATCGTCATGTCGATCGCGTTGAACGCGGCCGGCCGGTTCAGCGTGATGGTCGCGATGGCGCCGTCGATGCGGAGCAAAGCGGGGTCGTTGGCGGAGGGGGCGGGTGCTGGCATATTGAAGACCTTGGGCTTGTTGGTTCCGGACATTTAAGGCCTTGGCGGGAGCCGTGGCAATCCGGCCCGGCGGCCGGGGACCGCGGGTGCGCCCAGAATCGCCTGAGACCCCCTTGCATCGGTGCGAGCCATGAGGCCAAATGGCACGCGCCTTCGGTACGCAGACACGAGCGCTGTGGGGACGGGGCAAGCAAGCTAACATCGACAAGAGGAAACGGCATGGGTCACTCCTGCTCGCGCGTATTTGGGTTGTTCCGATGACGGGCTCGGTCATCATCGTCGGCGCCGGACACGCCGGCTTCCAGCTCGCGGCGTTGCTGCGCCAGGCCGGCTTCGCCGAACGCATCGCCCTGATCAATGATGAAGGCCATTTGCCGTATCAGCGGCCGCCGCTGTCGAAGGCCTATCTGAAGGGGACCGGCGGGCCCGAGACCCTGATGTTCCGGCCGGACAAATTCTACCAGGACAACAAGATCGAGCTGATCACCGATCGCGCCCACGCGATCGACCGCAATGCGCGGAAGGTGGCGCTCGCCTCCGGCGCATCGCTCGACTACGGCCATCTGGTGTTCGCGACCGGCGCGCGGAACCGGCTGCTGGATATCCCCAACGCCAGGCTCGATGCAGTCCGCTACCTGCGCATCCTGGATGAGAGCCAGGCGCTGCGCGACTTGATCGCACCCGGCATGCGCGTCGTCGTAATCGGTGCAGGCTTCATCGGGCTCGAATTCGCCGCCACCGCCCGGGCCAAGGGCCTCGAGGTCGACGTGGTCGAACTCGCCTCCCGCGTGATGGCGCGGGCGGTGACCGCGGAGATTTCCGAGTTCTCGCAATCCCGCCACAGCGCGGCCGGCATCCGGATTCACCTCGGGGTGCAGGTCACGGCGATCGAGGCCGATGGCGGCAAGGTTACCGGCGTCAGCCTGAGCAACGGCACGCATATCCCGGCCGATCTCGTCGTGGTCGGCGTCGGCGTGCTGCCGAATGTCGAGCTTGCCGCGGAGGCCGGCCTGCCGGTCGCATCCGGCATCATCGTCGACGAGCATCTGTTGACCGCCGATCCGAATGTCTCCGCGATCGGCGATTGCGCGCTCTATACCAGCAAACGCTTCGGCGGATCGCTGCGGCTGGAGTCGGTGCAGAACGCGACCGACCATGCACGCTGCGTGGCGTCGCGGCTGACCGGCAAGACCGAGATCTATGACGGCCTGCCGTGGTTCTGGAGCGACCAGGGCCCCGACAAGCTACAGATGGCGGGTCTCACCACCGGCTACGACCGCGTCGTGGTGCGCGGAGACCGCGCGCAGGGCGCGTTCTCGGCGTTCTGCTATCGCGGCGACAAACTGCTCGGCATCGAGTCGGTCAATCGCGCCGGCGATCACATGTTCGGCCGCCGGCTGCTCGGCGCCGGTGGCTCGATCACCCCGGAGCAGGCGGGAGATGCGAGCTTTGATTTGAAGAGTGCGCTGACGTAGTTTCAAAAATGCGTCGTCCCGGCGAAGGCCGGGACCCATACGTCATTGGCGGAGTCGAACGCAGTTACTGCGCGGGTGCCCCAAACTGTAGCCGGTGGTTATGGGGCCCGGCCTTCGCCGGGACGACGCGTGGAAAGAACGGCGCTAACCTCATCCGCCGTCGGCATCGACGGTGCCGCCCCCATCCGTTGCACGCAGATCGAGGCGGCGGCGTTGGCGTAGGCCAGCGCGTCGCGCAGCGGCCTGCCGGTGGCGAGCTGTGAGGCGAGGGCCCCGACGAAGCAGTCGCCGGCGCCCGTGGTGTCGACGGCCTTGACCTCGCGCCCCGGCACGAGCAGCGGCTGATCCTCGAACAGCGCCAGCACGCCGCGCTTGCCGAGCGTGACACAAACGATCTTGCCTTGCCCCAGGGTCCGGGCCGCCTCCGAGAAGCGCTCCGGCGCGTCGCTGTCCTGCAGCTCCATGCCGGTCAGGAAGCCGAGCTCGGTCTCGTTGAGAACAAGGATGTCGACGAGATCGAGCAGCGCCTTGTCGGCCTGTTTCGCCGGTGCCGGATTGAGGATCGTGGTGGCGCCGGCAGCGCGAGCGCGCTTGAAGAACGCAGCGATCGCTGGCAGCGGAATCTCGAACTGGCTGACCGCGACGTCGCCTCTTACGAAATCAGGTGAGGCGACGTCACGGGCACTGACCAGCCCGTTGGCGCCCGGCACGACGACGATCGTGTTGTCGGCATTGGCAATGGTGATGATCGCCGTGCCTGAATGGGTGCCGCTCGTAGTCTTGACGCAGGAGAGATCGACGCCTTGCGCGACAAGGAACGCTCTCAGCTCCTTGCCGAACGCATCCATGCCGAGCCGGCCGACAAGCGTGGTCGGGACGCCGAGTTTTGCCGAAGCCACCGCCTGGTTGGCGCCCTTGCCTCCGGGAAAATACAGCACGGCCTCACCGGCGACGGTTTCGCCTACCTTCGGATGGCGCTCTGCGGTCGCCACCACGTCCATATTGATGCTGCCGGCGACGAAGACGTGCCTCATGGCCTAGCCCCATTCACCCATATCAGGCCTCGGCGCGAAATTCCTGCTTGACCGCTGCGATATCTGCGAGTGTCGGCAAGCCGGCCTCGTTGCCGAGCTTCTGGATCTTGAAGGTCGAGGCTGCACGCGCGAACTTGAAGTGCTCATGCCAGCCTTTGCTCGGATTTGAAAGGTAGGAGTAGATGTAGGCGCCGTGGAAGACGTCGCCGGCGCCGTTGGTATCGATCACGCGCGCGCGCGGGATCGGGAAGGCCGGCAGCGTGCGCACTGTGCCGGCCTCGTCATACCAGAGCAGGCCGCGCTCGCCCATGGTGACGCCGCCGACCTTGCAACCGCGACCCTTGAGGTAGTCGAGCATCTGCTCCGGCGTCTTGTCCATCTGCTCGCACAGCCGTTCGGCGACGATCGCAATGTCGATGAATGCGAGCAGCTCGTGGGTGTTGGTGCGCAGGCCGCCGCCGTCGAGCGAGGTCAGGATGCCGTCCTCGCGGCACAGCTTCGCATAATGGATTGCGGCGTCCGGCTGGTGGCCGTCGATGTGCAGCGCGCGGCAGCCCTTGATGTTCAGCAGCGGAAAGGGGTGGATGTGCTGGTCGTCGCGGCAGCGGACGATGGCGCGCTTGCCGTCGTTCGGCATGATGAACGACAGCGAGGAGGAGTTGACCTTGCGGGGGTGGAACGAGATGCCGTACCTGTCGGCCATGTCCCAGAACATCCGTCCCAGCCAGTCATTGGCCATGGTGGCGATCAGGTCCGGCGGGAAGCCGAGCTTGGCGCAGCAGAATGCTGCGGTCACGGCGTTGCCGCCGAACGACACCGCATAGGCGTCGGCGACGTGCTTTTCGTCGCCGACGGGCATGTGATCCGTGATGAAGGTGACGTCGATATAGGTCTGTCCGATGAAGAGAGCCTGCATTCGCTTTCCGTCGTGGCTGGTGTGGTCCCGGCCGGCGGTTCCAGACTAGCATTGCTGATCGGCCGATATCGCTGAAAATATTCGCAACCCTGCCTGGTTTACAGGTAGAGATGATGGCTGCGCCGGGCCCTTCTGGCATGCGGCATAACGGCCGGCGGCAGTCCGTGGTTCCGGGTTGGGTTAAGGGAGAAACACAATGACGGCAGATTCGAGGAGGTTGCGGCCATGATTCCCGGTCTCGATCACGTCGTCGTCCTGACCAGCGACATCGCTGCTGCCAGCGCGGCCTACGAGACGCTGTTCGCGCGGACGCCTTCCTGGCGCTACAGCGGCGGCGGCGCGGACCGCACGCTGTTCACGCTCGACAACACCACGCTGGAATTGGTGGCGCCGCACGGCGACGACGATGCAGCCCAGCGCATCCGCAGCGCGCTTGCCACCCAGGGCGAGGGGCTTGCGAGCCTGTGCTTCCGCACCAGCGATATCGCGAAGACATACCGCAGGCTCGACCGCTTGACGCTGAAGCCCGAACCCGTCGCGGAGGTCGAGAGCCGCGACGACACCAGTGGCGCCACGCTGTCGTGGAAGCGTACGCGGGCCGCGACCGATGCGACGCGCGGCGTGCGCATGTTCTTCCTGGAGCGCGAGCAGGAGCGGCCGCTGTCGGTCCGCACCACGACCGCATCGATCACCGCGATGGATCACGTGGTGGTTTCGACCGCCGATCCGGAACGCGCCGCGGCGCTCTATGGTGCGCGGCTCGGGCTCGACATGGCGCTCGACCGGTCGCATCCGGAGTGGGGCCGGCTGATGTTCTTCCGCTGCGGCGACCTCGTGGTCGAGGTCACGCACCGGCCGGGCAAATCGGAGACGGACGCGCTGGACCAGCTGCGCGGCATCTGCTGGCGCGTCGCCGATATCGACGCCACACGTGCGCGGCTGATTGCCGCTGGCGTCGACGTCTCCGAGGTTCGCACCGGCCGCAAGCCCGGCACGCGCGTGATGACGGTGCGCAACGGCACATGCGGTGTGCCGACGCTTCTGGTGCAGCCGTCACAGGGAAAGCCAGGCTAGGCCGCGTTTTATCCGCGGGTCGTCCCGGCAGCGTGCGTCGCGCGACCCGGTGGCGCGCCCCTCAGGTGCGCAATTGCGCACCGGTGAATGACGAAGAGGGCACCTGCGAGAAATATTCCCGCACGAGCATCACGACAACATTCGTTCTCAAACGTCGCGCGTCATGCTACATTCACCAACCCAGCATCACCGGGCGATCGAATTGGCCAAGGCAAAGCGAATACAGAGATGGCAGCGCGACCCCCAGGGGATGCGGCTGCGCATTCTCGAGGCCGCCAAGCAGGAATTCGCCGCCCATGGCCTCGCCGGGGCGCGGGTCGACCGCATCGCGGCCAACGCCGACGCCAACAAGCGCATGCTGTACTATCACGTCGGCAACAAGGAGGATCTCTATCTCGAGGTGCTGGAAGGCGCCTATGAGAAGATCCGCGCCGAGGAGCGCACCCTCGATCTCGAGCATCTCGATCCGCCCGAGGCGATCGGGCGCCTGATCGATTTCACGTGGAACTATTTTCTGCGCAATCCCGAGTTCCTGGCGCTGCTGAACACGGAAAACCTCGCCAAGGCAAAACACCTGAAGCGATCAACCAAGGTCAAGTCGATGCACTCGCCCTTTGTCGAGATGATCCGCACCGTGGTGACGCGCGGGGTCGAGAGCGGCGATTTCCGCGTCGCCGTCGATCCGGTGCAGCTCTACATCTCGATCGCCGGGCTCGCGTTCTTCTATCTCTCCAACAGCGCCACGCTGAGCGTGATCTTCGGTCGCGACCTCTTGAAGAAGGACGCCCGCGACGAGCGCCTCGAGCACATGACCGCGCTGGTGCTGGCGGCGCTGACCGGCAAATCCACGGCGGCGTTCGGCGGAGCGATGCCGGCGCTGAAGTCGATGGAACACCGCGTGGTGTGAGGCGGCGCGGCTTGTCCGCGCTCATTGCCCATCATTCTGGCGTGTAGCCCGGATGGAGCGAAGCGCAATCCGGGGCGTCTTTATCCGTGGACAGGCCGGTCCCGGATTTCGCTGCGCTTCATCCGGGCTACGCAACTTCAAAATTTTCACCTGACGAAATCAGGGCACTTTTCGGTGCGATTTTGCCGCGCGCTTGGGGCTGGACAGTATTTATCCAACGGGTTAATTTCTGAACGAACAGAGAGACTGCAAGGGGAGCGTGACGTGGCGGAGGCAAAGAGCCCTTCGGGCCTGTCGAAGGTGCTGAACGCGGCGTGGCTGCGCCCGTTCCTGTTTCTGGTCGTCATTGTGGCGGCCTGGGACCTCGCGATCCGCCTGTTCCACATCCCGGCCTATCAAATTCCGTCGCCCGGCGACGTCGTCGCGGTGCTCTGGAGCGACTGGCCGGAGTTGTTGCGGCAATCCTGGCCGACCACCTATGCAACGATCTGCGGCTTCCTGCTCTCGGCGCTGTTCGGCATTCCGGTCGCGATGCTGATCGCGGGCTCGAAGACGGTCGAGAGCTACGTTTATCCGCTGCTGGTGTTCTCCCAATCGGTGCCGAAGATCGCGATCGCGCCGCTGTTCGTGGTGTGGTTCGGCTTCGGCATCATTCCCAAGGTGATCTCCGCGTTCCTGCTCGGCTTCTTCCCCGTGGTGGTCTCGGCGGTGCAGGGCTTCAAGTCGGTCGACCCTGATATGGTCGATCTGGCGCGCGCGATGCAGGGCAGCCGCTTCCAGGTGTTCCGCGCGGTCAACCTGCCGCACGCGATGCCCGCGATCTTTTCCGGCCTGAAGGTCTCGGTGACGCTCGCTGTGGTCGGCGCCGTCGTCGGAGAGTTCGTCGGCTCCAATTCCGGCATCGGCTATGTGATGCAGCGCTCGATCGGCACCTTCGACCTGCCGACGATGTTCGCCGCGCTGGTGATCCTCGCGCTGCTCGGTGTCATCCTGTTCTGGATCGTCGACCGCATCGAGCGGCTGGTGATCCCCTGGCACGTCAGCCAGCGCGACGACATCATCTTCGCTTCATAGCGCAGCAACCGGACAAGCGGTCCACACAAGGACCGCGGACAACAAAGGGAGAACAACCATGAAGCGTTTGATTGCGGTCGCCGGCGCCGCGCTGGCCTGGACCGCGCTTGCGGTGGCTCCAGCATCCGCAGCCGACAAGGTCGTGCTGATGCTGAACTGGTACGTCTATGGCGAGCACGCGCCGTTCTATTACGGCAAGGCCAAGGGCATCTATGCTGCCGAAGGCATCGACCTCGAGATCCAGGAAGGCCGTGGCTCGGCCGCGACCACGCAGGCGGTGGCCGCCAAGACCGCCGATTTCGGCTATGTCGACGTGCCCACCATGATGCGCGCCGCGGTGAAGGGCGCGCCCGTGATCGCCACCGGCGTGCTGCTGCAGACCAGCCCGATGTCGGCGATGAGCCTTGCCGACAAGAACATCAGGAAGCCGGAGGACATCAAAGGCAAGACGGTCGCGATCACGCCGGCGGATTCGATGACGCAGATCTGGCCGCTGTTCCTGAAGAAGACCGGGCTCAAGGAAAGCGATTTCAACACCGTCGCCGGCGACGGCCAGACCAAGCTCAACGCCGTGATCAACGGCCAGGCCGACCTGCTGCTCGGCTACGTCATGGACCAGTCGATGAAGATCAAGGACGCCACCGGCAAGGACGTCTATCCGATCAAGTTCGCCGACTACGGCATCAACATGGTGTCGTCGGGTATCATCGCGAACTCCGACTATGTGAAGGCCAATGCCGACCTGGTCCGCCGCTTCATGTCGGCGACCACCAAGGCCGTGGAAGCCGCGGAGAAGGACCCGAAGGCCGCCGCGCAGTCGATCCTCGACGCCAACCCGAAGGGCGGCAAGATCGACACGTTGACGCAAGGCTTCGAGCTGACGATCCCGCTCTATCGCACGGCGGAGACCAGGACCAAGCGGCCGTTCCAGGTGACCGACCAGAACATGACCGAGTCGGTCAATCTGATGGTCGAGTATGGCGGCCTCGACGCCAAGGCCAGGGCCAATCCGAAGGCGTTCTATACCAATGATTATCTGCCGAAGGGTGACTCGTGAGCCGTAAACTCCCGCTGTCGTCCCTGCCGAGTGCGCTGTTGCGCACGGAGCAGCGACCCATAACCACCGACCTTGATTGTTACGGAAGGTCTCTACCCGCGTGCCAAAATGAGAGGACACGGCGTATGGGTCCCTGCTTTCGCAGGGACGACGGGTGGAGAGGGCTGTGATGAATCCTGCAACCAAATCAGCCGATGTCGAGCCCGCCGCGCATCTGCGCCTGGTGTCGGACCGCGCAGCCGGCGCCACGCCAGGCATCAAACTCTCCGGCGTGTCGAAGACCTACCGCTCGCGCGACGGCGATGTGCCGTCGCTGCGGCCGCTCGACTTCACCATCAATGACGGCGAGTTCTTCGTCGTGGTCGGGCCCTCCGGCTGCGGCAAGTCCACGCTGCTCAAGATGATCTCGGGCCTGCTGCCGCCGACGACGGGCGAAGTGCTGGTCGACGGCGAGCCGGTGACCAGGCCGCACGGCAATGTCGGCATCGTGTTCCAGAACGCGCTGCTGTTGCCGTGGCGCAACATCCTCTCCAACGTGATGCTGCCGATCGACATGAAGCAGCTGCCGCGGGACAAGTATCTTGCGCGCGCCAAGGACCTGCTGAAGCTGGTCGGCCTCGAAGGTTTTGAGAAGAAGCTGCCCTGGCAGCTGTCCGGCGGCATGCAGCAGCGCGCCTCGATCTGCCGCGCGCTGGTGCACGACCCCAAGATCATGCTGATGGACGAGCCGTTCGGCGCGCTCGACGCCATGACGCGCGAGCGGATGAACGTCGAATTGATGCGGATCCAGCGCGAGACCGGCAAAACCGTGCTGCTGATCACGCACTCGATTCCCGAGGCCGTGTTCCTCGCCGACCGCGTGCTCGTGATGACCGAGCGGCCCGGCGCGATCGCCGCGATCTACGACGTGCCGATGCCGCGGCCGCGCTCGCTCGAGACGATGTCCGATCCCGTCTTCAACGAACTGGTGCAGCGGATCCGGAAGCATTTCTTCACACAGGGGTCGCTGGACTAACACCCGAGCCTTCAATGCCGCTTCGCCTCAAAGTCAACGATATCGCGTTCTTCGAACGGCCGCTGGTATTCGCCCGGCCGTTCCGCTTCGGCGCGGTGACGATCACCGCATCGACGCAGTTGTTCGTGCGGGTCGAGATCGAGGTGGAGGGCAAGGGCCGCGCGACCGGCGCCGGTGCCGAGATGCTGGCGCCGAAATGGTTCGACAAGCGGCCGCATCTGACGGAAGCACAGTCGCTCGACGGACTTCGCCGCTCGCTTGCAGTTGCGCGCGAGCCCTATCTGACGAACAGGGGCTTTGACACCGCGTTCGGCTTGCACGCCGCGTGTATCGGTCCGCAGGTCGCGGCCTGCACTGCGGAAGACATTCCGCCGCTCGCCGCTAGCTTCGGCCTGGCCGAGATCGACAAGGCGATCCTGGATGCGCTGCTGCGCGCGGCGGGCGCGAACTTCTTCGACGGCATGGCCGGCAATATCGCCGGCATCGATGCGCGGCTGACGCCGGATCTCGACGACGCCGCGATCGCGCGGTTCCTGTCGACGCGCAAACGGCTCGAGCGTGTCGCTGTCAGGCACACGGTCGGGATGGACGACAAGGTTGAAGGCGAGGGCGGCGTCGCCGACCGCAACGAGAACGCCGGTGCGCGCTATTTCAAGCTCAAGCTGAACGGCGATCCCGCGCATGACGCGGCGCGGCTGGCGCGGATCGGCAGCGAGCTCGCAAAGCTGCCTTACGCAACCAGGATCACGCTCGACGCCAACGAGCAATATGCCGACCTTGCCGCGCTGAGCGCGCTGGTCGACCGGCTCGACCATGACGCCGCGCTGCAGCCGATCAGGGCAAACCTGCTCTATATCGAGCAGCCGATGCCGCGCGATATCACAAGAGCCTCGCCGCTCGGGAAGCTGGCGGCGCACGGCTTCATCATCGACGAGGCCGACGATTCCTATGATGCATTCTCGCAGGCGCGCGCGCTCGGCTATCGCGGCATCTCCTCGAAATCGTGCAAGGGTATCTACAAGTCGATCATCAACGCCACCCGCGCGGCGGCGTGGAGCGCAGGTGCCGGACAGTATTTCGTCAGCGGCGAGGACCTGACGTGCCAGGCCGGGCTCGGCGTGCAGCAGGACCTCGCGCTCGGGGCGCTGATCGGCGTCACCCATGCCGAGCGCAACGGACACCATTATGTCGATGGCTTTGCCGACACGCCGGCTGACGAGGCCGACGCCTTCCTCACCGCGCATCCCGATCTCTACACGCGCGCGGGCGGCAAGGTCCGCCTCGCGATCCATGACGGCGATCTGCTGACCGGATCGATCGCCGCCGCGCTGGGCTTTGCCAGTTCGGTCCATCCGGACTGGTCCACCATGCAGCCGCTCAAGCGGCCAACACCACGCGTTTCGCAGGAGCAGACAGTATGACGACCAAACGCCTCGGCCTGATCATGAACGGCGTCACCGGCCGGATGGGGCTCAACCAGCATCTGATCCGCTCGATCGTCGCGATCCGCGAGCAGGGCGGTGTGCAGCTCGCGAACGGCGACCGCGTCTTGCCCGATCCGATCCTGGTCGGCCGCGACGCCGAGAAGGTCGGCGCGCTGGCAAAACGCTACAACATCGAACGCCACGCCACCGATCTCGATCGTGCGCTCGCGGACAAGGGCGACACCGTGTTCTTCGACGCCGCCACCACGCAGGCGCGGCCCTCACTGCTGACCAAGGCGATCAATGCCGGCAAGCATGTCTATTGCGAGAAGCCGATCGCGACCAATCTCGAGGAGGCCGTTGCGGTCGTGAAGCTCGCCAATGCCAAGGGCCTCAAGCACGGCACCGTGCAGGACAAGCTGTTCCTGCCGGGCCTGAAGAAGCTCGCTTTCCTGCGCGACTCCGGTTTCTTCGGCCGCATGCTCTCGGTGCGCGGCGAGTTCGGCTATTGGGTTTTCGAGGGCGGCTGGCAGGAAGCGCAGCGGCCGTCGTGGAATTACCGGGCCGAGGATGGCGGCGGCATCATCCTCGACATGGTCTGCCACTGGCGCTATGTGCTCGACAATCTGTTCGGCGAGGTCGAGAGCGTGACCTGCCTTGGCACGACTGACATCCCCGAGCGCTATGACGAGAAGGGCAAGAAATACCAGGCGACTGCCGATGATTCCGCCTACGTCACCTTTCGCCTCAAGGGCGGCGTCATTGCACACATCAACATGAGCTGGGTGACGCGCGTCTACCGCGACGATCTCGTCACCTTCCAGGTCGACGGCACCCACGGTTCAGCGGTCGCGGGCCTCACCGACTGCGTGATCCAGGCGCGTCAGGCGACACCGCGGCCGGTATGGAATCCGGACGAGAAGCGGATGCACGATTTTTATGCCGACTGGCAGAAGCTGCCTGAGAACGTCGTGTACGACAACGGCTTCAAGGAACAGTGGGAGATGTTCATCCGCCATGTCTGCGAGGATGCGCCCTACAAATACACCCTGCTCGAAGGCGCCAAGGGTGTGCAGCTCGCCGAATGCGCGCTGAAGAGCTGGAAGGAGCGGCGCTGGATCGACGTCGCACCGATATCAGTCTGAGAAGGGACCTTGCCATGAACAAGCCAGTCCTGCCCAAGCCTGCCATGACAAAGTCATCGCTGTCGCTGAAGCTGCCGACCGCCGGGGGCGGCCTCGAGACCTATCGCCTCGCGGCGTCGCGGACCTTTCCAGCGAAGCTCGAGGGCACGCTCAATCGCGTCGCGTTCTCGGCAGCGCATGTGGTTGCCGATCCGCGCGCCGACGTCGATCCTTGGCTGACGGCCGCGATCGACTGGGACAGGACGATCGCGTTCCGTGAGCACGTCTGGGACCTCGGCCTCGGCGTCGCCGAAGCCATGGACACCGCGCAGCGCGGCATGGGGCTGGACTGGGCGACCTCGCTCGAACTGATCCAGCGCTCAGTGAGGGCGGCGAAGACCAAAGGCAATGCGCTGGTGTTTTCCGGCGCCGGCACCGACCATCTCGCGGTCGAGGACGCCAGGTCGATCGACGACGTGATCCGTGCCTATGAGGAGCAGATCGCGGCAGTCGAGAAGGCAGGGGGGCGCATCATCCTGATGGCCTCGCGCGCTTTGGCAAAGCTCGGCAAGGGCGCGGAGGATTACGCCAGGGTCTACGACCGTGTGCTGTCGCAGGTGCGTGAGCCCGTGATCATCCATTGGCTCGGCGACATGTTCGATCCGGCGCTATCAGGCTACTGGGGTACGGCCGATCTCGACAGGGCGATGGATACGGCGGCTGCGATCATCAACGCCAACGCGGCCAAGGTCGATGGCGTCAAGGTCTCGCTGCTCGACAAGCAGCGTGAGATCGACATGCGGCGCCGGCTCGATCCGCGCGTGAAGATGTATACCGGCGACGACTTCAACTATGCCGAACTGATCGCCGGCGACGACAAGGGCTTTTCCCACGCGCTGCTCGGCATTTTCGATGCCATCGCGCCGGCGGCGTCCTACGCGCTGTCGCGGCTCGCCGCGGGTGACGAGGCCGGCTTCCACGATGTGCTGGGACCGACGGTGCCGTTGTCGCGCCACATCTTCAAGGCGCCGACGCGCTTCTACAAGACCGGCATCGTGTTCATGGCCTATCTCAACGGGCACCAGGATCACTTCACCATGGTCGGCGGGCAGGAGAGCGCGCGCTCGACCTTGCATCTTGCCGAATTGTTCCGGCTCGCCGACAAGGCCGGGCTGCTCGCCAATCCGGAGTTCGCGACGCGCCGGATGGCGACGATCCTGGCCACCCGGGGCATCGACGCCTGATGCGCGATTTCTCCAATGACCACCGCTGGCTGTCGCTGAATACGGCGACCGTTCGCAAGCAGGGCGATCTCCTCGCCATCGTCGAGGCCTGCGCGCGCCATGGCATCCGCGCCATCGATCCCTGGCGCGACCAGGTCGCAGCCGTCGGGCTCGATCGCGCCGTCCGTGCGGTCAGGGATGCCGGGCTCGATCTGTCGGGCTATTGCCGCGGCGGCATGTTCACGGCCGATGGCGCGCATCGCAGCGAGGCGCGCGACGACAACCGCCGCGCGGTCGACGAGGCGGCGGCACTCGGCGCCTCCTGCATCGTGCTGGTGGTCGGCGGCCTGCCGCAATATTCCCGGCCGGGCAGCGCGGCGTCCAAGGATATCGCATTGGCACGATCGCAGGTGCACGACGGCATCGCCGAAATGCTGGATTACGCTAAGCAGGCCAAGCTGCCGCTCGCGATCGAGCCGCTGCATCCGGCCTATGCCGCCGACCGCGCCTGCGTGAACACCACAAAGCATGCGCTCGATATCTGCGACGCACTCGATCCCGACAGAACCGGCGCAATCGGCGTCGCGCTCGACGTCTATCACATCTGGTGGGATCCGGAGCTGGTGAGCCAGATCGCGCGCGCCGGCCAGGATCGCCTGCTCGCGTTCCACGTCTGCGACTGGCTGGTGCCGACCAGGGACATCCTCAACGACCGCGGCATGATGGGCGACGGCGTCATCGACATCAGATCGGTGCGCGCCGCCGTCGAGGCGCAGGGCTTTGCCGGCTATTCGGAGATCGAGATCTTTTCGAATGACTGGTGGGGCCGTCCGGTGGACGAGGTGCTGCGAACCTGCATCGAGCGGCACCGGACGGTGGTCTAGGACGCCGTCAGGTGGGCATCGCGCTGCATGCCCGCTTCGCGCCTCATCAGGACTCCTCGTTGCGGTGCTCGATCTCCAGTGTGACGAGCCGCGCCAGCAGCGTTGCCGGATAGAGCTGGCCGAAGATCGCCTCGAGATTGCACAGACTCCGCGCGATCGGATGCAGCGGAGCGACGTCGCCATAACCTGTCGTCGTGAGCGTGGCGAAGCTGAAATAGAGTACGCGACTCGCCAGGGTCGGGCTGTCTTCCACCTTCATGCCGGGAAATGCGTCGGGCCTCAGCGTGCCGACAAAGGTGTAGAGCGCCGCGAAGATCACGGCGACCGTGAGATAGAGCAGAACCGCGCCGATCACGCGGTGATAGGTGACGCGGCCTGGCGCAAACGTCGCACGCGCCACCGTCACGGCCATGGTGAGGCCGACGAGCAGCCAGGATCCGGCGAACAGGTTGAGATCGACGATTGAAGGTGAGCGTAGTCTCAGGATTCCGCCCGTGACGATCATGACGAGCGCGACCAGCATCGTGACGACCGCCACCGCGCTGCCTGACATCAGGAACACGCCGCCGACCAGGACCAGCGCGAGCAGGAGTTCAAAAATCTGGAATTCGAACAGGCCCAACGCCTGCAACGGCGCCACCACGAAAATCATGACCACGAGCAGGATAGTGAGCACCGTCAATAAGGAATCGCCCCAGCGCTCGCGTAGCTCGCCAGTGTTCATCCAGCCGCGCGTCATTCCCGCCCCGTCATTCGGCATCGCATCGGGATGCCGGTGACAGACATTGCTGCGCGCCGGCCGCAAAGGCAAGATGGGGGACAGGGCATCCTATGGCGCACCCGGCGATCCGGATCGCCCGGCGGCCGTCTCAGGGGCTTGCGACCTGCTGCAACGTGTTGAAGCGGGCTTTCTGCTCGCTGCTCAGCATCGTATAGAACTCGTCCAGTGCAGGCTCGATCAGGTTCGCGGCTTTCTGCATGGCCTCGAGCCGGTGCTGCATCGCCTCCAGCCGGCCGACCGGCGTCAGCGGCACGTCGTTCGGACAGGCCGCCTGCAGGTCCGCGATGGCTTTTGTGGTCGCATCGCTCAGGCGGTCGAGCGCCTCCTTCTGCTTGCCCGCCGGATGAAGCGAGGCCGCGATCCGGTTGATCGGCAGCTGGGCCAGGTCGGATTTCGAATCGCCGCAATTGCCGGTTTGCGCGGTCGCCTCCTGCTGTTGCGCCGAACGCTCGCCGACACGTGGACCGAGCGCATTGAAGCGGGCCTGCTGCTCGTCGCTGAGCGAACTGTAGAAATTCTCCAGCGCAGGTCGCACGATCTTGATCGCCTCGAGCGTCGCGCTGATGCGGTTTTGCATCGACCGCAGGCGGCCGGTTGGCGTCATGGCATAGCTGTCCGTGCAGGAGTCCTTGAAGATATCGGCGGCCTTTGCCGCTGATGTCTTCAACTCGTCGAGCAGCGCGCGCTGCTGCTGGTCCGGCCGTACCGCCCGCGCGATGTCGGCAAGCGGCCAGGCCGTGACGCCCTTGTCCGGTTCGCCGCAGAGCTGCTTGATTGCCTGCGGGCTCGTGTCGGTGCGTTGACGGGACCGATAGCGGCCCGCGGTCGCCGGATAGTCGCCAGGACTGATGCTGGCATAGGCGGAGTAGGGAGTGTTGGTGTCCCAGAACACGGTGTCGACGAAGTCGTCATAGGCGTAGGCCCAATAGCCGGGCTCGTAGGCATAGGACCAGAATGTGTAGTCAAAGATGTCCGAATAGGCGTAGGGCCAGAACACGGGCCCAAGCCACGCCACGAAGGCCGCGCGGCTGCCGCGTCGCCAGGCGTGCCGGGGTGCCCAGCCGCCTTGGCGCGCCGCAAGCCCTGCTTGGCCTTGCGCGCCTGCCTGCTCGCGGAAGTGGGCGGCAAATCGCTCGCGTTGAGCCGCTTGCGTCGCGGCCGTGGTCGCGACCGCGGCGCCAACCGTCGCGGCCGGCGCCAATCTCTGCTGGCGGGCAACGTCGGCCTGCTGCGCGCGCTGCTCGCGCTGCAACAGGCGGTTCTGCGCCTGCAGGGCACGGTCATGGACGCGTTGCGCGCGTGCGCCTTGCACCTTTTGCGACTGCAATTGCTGCACGCGTTGCTGCAGGCGATCGATCCGGGTCTGCCGCTCGGTGGTCTGGCGCGAGAGCGTGTCACGCTGCCGCTGCTGCGCCGCCTGCTGGCGTTGCTGGATCATTTGCTGCTGTTGCTGCGCGCGCTGTTGAACGCGGTCCGTCGGCGACGGCCGCTCGCTCAAGCGCGACGGTGGGCTCGGGCGTGATGGCGCCGCGATATGCGGAGCCTGACGCTGCGGCGCTCCTCGACGGAATTCGGGGCGTGGCGTTGCGACACGCGGCGCGGCGATGTGGGGGGCCTGGCGTACCGACGGGGCAGCGAAATGCGGTGCCGGGCGCGGCGCCATCGCCGGTCGCTGCGGAGCGTGGAACGCGGGTGCTGCCGGCCGTGCCATCGCGGGTGGCCGCGCCATTGCAGGCGGTCTCGCCATTGCGGGCGGCCTGGCCATCGCGGGAGGGGCGGCGTGTACCATCGGGGCGGGACGTGCCATTGCGGCCGGTGCAGCCGGCCTTGCCGCCGGTGGACCCTTTCCGTGTGGCTGGGCGGACGCGCCGCCGTTCGCCACGAGCATCGAGCTGCCAATCGAAAAGACAACAAACAAAGCGCGACGGGAAAGCATGAGCGTAGCTCTCCTTTCAACAGTCGCCCGCAGTGCTTTAACGCACTGACGTCGGATTCGTTCGTTGTGGCTACGGCCGGCGTTACGGTCTTCCGGCGCGGGGAACCGTCAGGAGACGTCCTGCGTGAGGGTCGCCGCGATCCGCTCCGTCGCCCAGTCGACCTGATCGCCCGTGATCACCAGCGGCGGAGCGATCCGGATGGTGTGTTCATGGGTGTCCTTGGCGAGGATGCCGCGCGCCTGCAGCGCCAGACAGTAGCGGCGGGCACCGCCGGCTTCCGGATGCAGCTCGATCGCCAGCATCAGCCCGCGCCCGCGCACCTCGCGGATGACGTTGGCGCGGATGTCCTGCAACCCGGCGAGGAAGCGCGCGCCCTGTTGGGACGCGTTCTCGATCATTCCCTCGTCGATCAGCACGCGCAGCGCCGCCCGCGCCACCGCGCAGGCCAACGGATTGCCGCCGAAGGTCGAGCCGTGCTGGCCCGGCCGCAACGTGCCGAGTACGGCGTTGTTGGAAAGCACCGCCGACACCGGATAGAAGCCGCCCGACAGCGCCTTGCCGAGCAGCGTCACGTCGGCCTCGATCCCCTCGTGCTGCTCGGCGAGCAGCTTGCCGGTGCGGCCAAGCCCGGTCTGAATCTCGTCGAGCACAAGCATCACATTGTGCGCGGTGCACAGCTCGCGCACGCGGACGAAATAGCCTGGCGGAGGAATCACGACGCCGGCTTCGCCCTGGATCGGCTCGACCAGGAAGGCCGCGGTGTTCGGCGTGATCGCCTGCTCAAGCGCGGCGGCATCGCCGAACGGGATGATCTTGAAGCCCGGCGCGAACGGGCCGAAATGGTCGCGCGAACCGGGGTCGGTCGAGAAGCCAACGATGCCGAGCGTGCGTCCGTGGAAATTATTGGCGCAGACGATGATCTCGGCCTGCCCGTCCGGCACGCCCTTGACTTCATAGGCCCATTTGCGCACCGACTTGATCGCGCTCTCCACCGCCTCGGCGCCGCTGTTCATCGGCAGCACCTTGTGCGAGCCGGTCAGTTCCGCGAGCTCGCGGTAGAAGGGAGCGAGCTGATCGTTGTGGAAGGCGCGCGAGGTCAGCGTCAGCCGATGCGCCTGCTCGATCATCGCGGTGAGGATCTTCGGATGGCAGTGGCCCTGGCTCACCGCCGAGTAGGCGGAGAGACAGTCGAGATAGCGGTTGCCATCGGTATCCCAGACCCAGACGCCTTCGCCGCGGGACAGCACGACCCCGATCGGCTCATAATTGTAGGTGCCGAACTGCGCTTCGGTTGCGAGGAAATCAGTGACCGATGCATTCATCATGCGTCACTCCCGCTGCAGCGCACGAGAGATTACATCAAATCGTGCCTGCAGTTGATTTGGGCATCGGTTCCTCCACAGGGAAGTGTGTCGCCGGCCAAATTCGCAGGCGACAATGTGTCGTCTTATGCGCTGATGCTGCAGGGCACGCTGAGGAAGCCGCGGAAGCGCACCCGCCCGCCGCGCACCGGCTCGCCATCGAGCGCGTAGTTCGGGAAGCGTTCAAGTAACCGCGAGATCGCGATGGCGCCTTCGAGGCGCGCCAGCGCCATGCCGGCGCACTGATGCGCGCCGGTGCCGAAGGCGAGGTGGCGGTTCGGCGTGCGCGCGACGTCGAAGCCTTCGGGATTGGGGAATTGCGCGGGGTCGCGGTTGGCAGCGCCGATGCACAGCGTGACCAGCGTGCCCGCCGGCAGCTTGATGCCGCCAAGCTCGGTCTCTTCCACGATCATGCGGTTGCCGAGCTGGTTCGAGCTTTCGTAGCGCAGCATCTCCTCGACCGCGGTCTTGATCAGCTCGGGTTGCGCGATCAGCCGTTGCTTCTGCTCCGGATTTTGGGTGAGCGTCACCAGCCCGTTGCCGATCAGATTGGTCGTGGTCTCATGGCCGGCGTTGAGCAGGAAGATGCAATTGTGCAGCAATTCCTTCGCGGTCAGCCGCTCGCCATTATCCTCGCCCTGGATCAGCCTTGTCAGCACGTCGCGTTCGGGATTGCCAGGCTTCTTGCGGCGGCGTTCAACCAGCGTTTCGAGATAAGCGAGAAAATCCTTCACCGCGTTGTTGCCGCGGTCGAACGCGTCCTTGCCGATCACCGGCTCCAGCGCGCCCAGAATCGCCAGCGACCAGTCGCGCAGCGGCTCGCGTTCGTCGTGCGGCACGTCGAGCAGATTGCCGATCACCTCGACCGGAATTGCCGAGGCGAAGTCGCCGATCAGCTCGAAGCGGTCGCGGGTCTCGATCCGGTCGAGCAGGCTGTCGACCAGCGCGATCAGGTCAGGCTCCATGCCGGCGATCGCCCGCGGCGACAATGCGCCCATGATCAGCCGCCGCACGCGGGTATGCGCCGGCGGATCGTTGAAGACGAGGCTGGTCGTGTGATGCTCGTAGAGCAGCGAGTTGCCGTATTTCGGCAAGAACTCCTTCTTCTTGTCGGAGGAGAATACCTTGGTGTTCTTGTAGGCGGCGATGAGGTCGTCGTAGCGGGTGAGAAAATAGCAGCCGTTCGGCAGCCGCTTGACCGGCGCGTTCTCGCGCAACGCGCGATAGGTCGGGTAGGGGTCGGCGTAGAACTCCGGCGTCAGCTTCTCCAGGTCGAAGCCGTCAGCCAGCTCGCGCGTGTGTCCGTTCATGGCGCATCCAACCCAAATAGTTTCATTTGCAACTATCGTAAGCCGCGGGCGGCGGCCGCGCAACACAATTTGCTCGGCGCCGGGAACGCGCGGCGGACGTCGCGTGGTGCGAGCAAATCGCAGAGCCATATGCGGTTTTGCGCTTTGATGAAGCGCGCGCGCCCCTCTACAGTCGCGACCAAACAACAAGACCGGAAACGCCAGTGCATGCCCGTGCCGACACTGCGGCCTCCTGGCCCGAGGAGATCTTCTCGATATTGCAGCGCTTCGAGGTGCGTCAGGTGCCCTACGTGCCGGACGCCGGCCATTCAGAGCTGATCGAGCGGGTGCTGGGGTCGTCCTCGATGCGCGGCATCGCGCTGACGACCGAGGAGGAGGGCGTGGCGCTGCTCGCAGGCGCCTGGGCCGGCGGCCAGCGCGGCGTGCTGCTGATGCAGTCGAGCGGGGTCGGCAATTGCATCAACATGCTGTCGCTGGTGCAGATCTTCCGCTTGCCGTTCCTCACGCTGGTGACGATGCGCGGCGAATGGGGCGAGTTCAATCCCTGGCAGGTGCCGATGGGCTCGAACACGCAAGGGATTCTCGAATTGTCCGAGATCAAGGTGCTGCGCGCCTCGCACCCTGAAGAGGTCCGCGAAGTCGTCGAGGCCGGCGCAGCGCAGGCTTATAACGCCTGCACGCCAACCGCCGTCCTGCTGTCGCAGCGCCTGATCGGGGCAAAGGTCTTCACCAAATGAGCAAAGCCAATCTCCTCGACCGCCGTGCCGTCGTTTCCGAACTGCTCAGGGATCGCAAGGGCGCCTTTGCCGTCGGCGGCCTCGGCGCTTCGACCTATGACATCGCCGCCGCCGGCGACCACGACCGCAACTTCTATCTCTGGGGCGGCATGGGCGGCGCCGTGATGATCGGGCTCGGCCTCGCGCTGGCCCAGCCGACGCTGCCGGTCGTCGTGATCACCGGCGACGGCGAGATGCTGATGGGGATGGGGAGCCTTGCCACCGTCGGCCTGCAGCAGCCCAAAAATCTCTCGATCATCGTGCTGGACAATGAGGCTTACGGCGAGACCGGCGGCCAGGCCAGCCACACCGGCGGACCCGCCGACCTGGTCGGTGTTGCCAAAGCCTGCGGAATCGGTGATAGCCGGGCGATCAGCACGATGGCTGAGGTCGAGGCTTTTGCCTCGTCTTTGCAAGATGTTACGGCGGGGCCGCGGTTCGCCAGCGCCAAGATCGACGGGGCCAATCTGGAGCGCGTGCTGTCCAGCCGCGACGGCACCTACCTCGTGAACCGCATCAGAGGGTCGATCGGCCACACTCCTATTTAAAGTGGCTTTCGCGGTGCAATAGAACCTTGACTTTTGGTAAAGTGAGTGATTACTCACGACCCAAATGTCTACCTTACGCATGACGAGTGACTTGCGGCGTCAGTTGATCCTGAGCGCCGCAAAGCGCTGTTTCGCCCGCAACGGCTTTGCCGGCACCACGACAAAGAGCGTGGCGGCCGCGGCTGCCATTTCGGAAGGGCTGCTTTTCAAGCACTTCCCGTCCAAGGCGGCGCTCTATGCCGAGATCCTTGCCGAGGAGTGCGAGGCGGATCCCGATCTCGCGCACCTGCTCGGGCAGGAGCCCTCGACCGCGACGCTGGTCGAGCTGGTGCAAGGCATGGTCGGTCACTTCATGCAGTTGCGTGATGCGCCGGACCAGGAAGAGGCGCAACGGATGCGGCTGATGGTGACGAGCCATCTCGACGACGGCGAGTTTGCGCGCCTGCTCTACGACAAGGTCGGCAAGCTGATCGGTCCGACCTTCGCCGCCTCGCTCGAGCGGGCGATTGCCGCCGGCGAGGCCACGAAGATCGGCGACGAGCCGCTCAACCTGTTCTGGTTTGCGCATCATACAGTGCTGATGGGTGCGCTGACACAGCTCCCTGCGACACCATGCCTCCCCTACGGCGATGCCGCCGCGGCCGAGCGCCAGCTTTGCCAATTCATCCTTCGCGGCATCGGACTTACCGAAGCCGCAATTTCAACTCATTTGGGCCGCCAGCCGTCGCCGATCGCAGGACCGTCGGTAACTGCAGAAAGTGCATGACATGAATATTCAGACCGAAAGCCACATCTCGGGGCAACCGATCAAGGAGAAGCAAGCCAAGCGTCCCGTCCGCATGGTGCGCTGGTTCATCATCGTAGGCCTGTTGCTGGCCCTGCTCGTCGGTGCGCTGGTCGGCTTCAATGCCTTCCGCAGCCACATGATCGCGCAGTTCTTTGCCAACAATAAGCCGCCGCCGGCGAACGTGTCTGCCGTTGAGGCGAAGACGGAAGTGATTCCGAACCTGCTGACCGCCGTCGGCGATCTCGTCGCCGTGCACCAGGTCAACGTCACGACCGACGTGCCGGGCCGCATCACCGAGATCCTGTTCACGGCCGGCAGCCACGTAAAGGCCGGCACGCCGCTGGTGCAGTTGTTCGACGCACCGGAGCAGGGCGACCTCGCCAACTACAAGGCGCAGGCGACCGTCGGCGAGCTGCAGCTCGACCGCGCCAAGCAGCTCGCGTCGCGCCAGTTCGGTCCGCAATCGACCGTCGACACCGCGCAGGCCGCTTACGACCAGGCCAAGGCGGGCATTGCCAAGACTGAAGCGCTGATCTCGCAGAAGCTGGTGCGCGCACCGTTCGAAGGCGATCTCGGCGTGCGCCAGGTCGAAGTCGGCCAGTACCTGACGGCCGGCACCCAGATCGTGTCGCTGACCGATCTGTCGGTGCTGTACGCCAACCTGACCGTGACCGAGAAGCAGAGCTCGCAGATCAAGGTCGGCCAGGCCGTGCGGGTCTCGGTCGACGCCTATCCGGGCCGCACCTTCGAGGGCAAGATCACGACCATCGAGCCGCAGATCGCGACCGACACCCGCAACATCCGGGTTCAGGCCACGATCCAGAATCCGGACAGCATCCTCAAGCCCGGCATGTTCGCGACCACCACGATCGTGCTGCCCGGGAAGCCGCCGGTTGTGACGATTCCCGAAACCGCCGTCGACTACACGCTGTACGGCGACTCGGTGTTCCTGATCACCGAGAAGAAGGGCGACGACGGCAAGACCACCCTGACCGCGGACCGCACCTTCGTGAAGACGGGCAACCGCGTCGAGGGCCGTGTCGAGATCCTCAAGGGCCTGAAGGCGGGGGACAAGGTCGTCGCCGTCGGCCAGATCAAGCTGCAGTCGGGCATGCCGGTTGCGATCTCGACCGATCCGCCGCCGCCGGTTCCGGCCGAACCGCCGCGCTACTGATCTTCATTCATCGAACTCGGAGGGCCATTGGCCCTCCGCCACATCTTGCCGCAAGCCGGCAGAACACGAATCGAGTTGGCGATGGCCTTCACTGATATTTTCATCAAGCGCCCTGTGCTGTCGGTCGTCGTCAGCCTGCTGATCCTGCTGATCGGCCTGCGCGCGGCGATGGTTTTGCCAATCCGGCAATATCCGAATCTTTCGAACACCGTCGTGACGATCACCACGTCGTACCCCGGTGCGTCGCCCGAGCTGATCAACGGCTTCATCACCACGCCGATCGAGCAGGCCGTCGCGTCGGCCGAAGGCGTCGACTACATGACGTCGAACTCGGTGCTCGGCACCTCGACGATTCAGGTCTACGTCAAGCTCAATCACGATCCGAACCAGGCGCTGACCGAGGTGCTCGCCAAGGTCAACTCGGTCAAATACCTGATCCCGAAGGAAGCCTTCGATCCCGTCGTGACCAAGGCGACGGGTGACACCATCGCCGTGATGTATCTCGGCTTCTCCAGCGAGGAGCTGACCGGATCGTCGATCTCCGACTACCTGACTCGCGTCGTGCAGCCGGTGCTCTCGACGGTCGATGGCGTCGCGTCGGCCGACATCCTCGGCGGCCAGACCTTTGCGATGCGCGTCTGGCTCGATCCGACCCGCATGGCCGGACGCGGCGTGTCGCCCAACGACGTCGCCGCCGCGATCGCCGCCAACAACTTCCAGGCGGCCGCCGGCCAGACCAAGGGTTTCTTCATCGTCTCCAACGTCTCGGCCAATACCGACCTTCAGAACATCGATCAGTTCAAGCGGATGATCGTGAAGGCGAAGGACGGCGGCTTTGTGCGCATCGAGGACATCGCGACGGTGGAGCTCGCGGCGCAAAGCACCGACGCTAGCGTCGCCTTCAACGGCGAGCATGCGATCTTCATCGGCATCAAGGCGACGCCGCAGGGCAACCCGCTGACCCTGGTGAAGGGCGTGCGCGCGCTGTTCCCCGACCTCGAGCGCAACCTGCCGCCGTCGATGAAGATGAAGGTGGCCTACGATTCCACCAAGTTCATTCAATCGTCGATCGATGAGGTCGAGAAGACGCTCACCGAAGCGGTCCTGATCGTCGTCGTCGTCATCTTCCTGTTCCTGGCCTCGCTGCGGTCGGTGATCATTCCCGTCGTCACCATCCCGCTGTCGCTGATCGGCGTCTGCATCCTGATGCTGGCCGCCGGCTTCAGCTTCAACCTGCTGACGCTGCTGGCGATGGTGCTGGCGATCGGCCTCGTGGTCGACGACGCGATCGTTGTCGTGGAGAACATCCATCGACATCTCGAGGAGGGCCTGCCACCGGTGCAGGCATCGCTAAAGGGGGCCCGCGAGATCGTCGGCCCCGTCGTCTCCATGACGATCACGCTGGCGGCGGTGTACGCGCCGATCGGCTTCCTCGGCGGCGTGACCGGCACGCTGTTCCGCGAATTCGCCTTCACGCTGGCCGGCTCGGTGATCGTGTCGGGCGTGATCGCGCTGACGCTGTCGCCGATGATGTGCTCGGTGTTCCTCAAGAGCGCGGAGGAGGGGCGTTTCGCCAGGCTGGTCAATCGCGTGTTCGGCGCGTTGACGCGCGCCTATGGCCGTCAGCTCGACCGTTCGCTCGACTACCGCCCGATCACGGCGCTGTTCGCCGTGACCATCCTCGGTCTGGTCGGCTTCCTCTATATGCACATCCAGAAGGAGCTGGCGCCGCAGGAGGACCAGGGCATCGTGTTCGCGGTGACCAAGGCGCCGAAATACGCCAACATCGATTACATCGATTTCTACGGCGACAAGATGGACAAGGAGTTCCAGAAGTTTCCCGAGACCGACCTGCGGTTCATCCTGAACGGCATCACCGGTCCGCAGGGCGGCTTCGCCGGCATGCTGCTCAAGCCGTGGGATGAGCGCAAGCGCAGCGCGCAGGCGCTGCAGCCGCTGGTTCAGGCCGAGCTGTCCAAGATCGAGGGCATCAGCGCGTTCGCGTTCAGCCTGCCGCCGCTGCCCGGCGGCCCCGGCGGTCTGCCGGTGCAGATGGTGATCTCTTCGACGGCCGGATTCCAGCAGGTGTTCGACCAGATGAGCAAGCTGAAGGATGCAGCGCGCAAGAGCGGCCTGTTCATCGTCACCGACAGCGACCTCGACTTCAACCAGCCGGTGGTCCGGGTGAAGGTCGATCGCTCCAAGGCGAGCGACCTCGGCATCACCATGCAATCGATCGGTGGCGCCCTGGCGACGCTGCTCGGCGGCAACTATGTCAACCGCTTCAATCTGGAGGGACGCTCCTACCAGGTGATCCCGCAGGTGCCGCGCGCCAGCCGGCTCGCGCCCGAGGCATTCAACGATTACTACGTTCCCACCGCGACCGGGCAGCTGGTGCGGCTGTCGACCGTGGTTTCGGTCGAGACCGGCGTCGATCCGAATGCGCTGACCCACTACAACCAGCTCAACTCGTCGACCTTCCAGGCCGTGCCGATGCCCGGCGTCTCGATGGGCCAGGCGGTGGAGTTCCTGCAGGGTGAAGCCAAGAAGCTGCCGTCCGGCTTCAGCTACGACTTCCTGGCCGACTCCCGGCAATACGTCCACGAAGGCAACCAGCTGCTGGTCACCTTCGCGTTCGCGATCATCATCATCTTCCTGGTGCTGGCGGCGCAGTTCGAGAGTCTGCGCGATCCGTTCGTGATCATGATCTCCGTGCCGATGGCGATCGTCGGCGCCTTGATCCCGTTGTTCTTCGGCGTCGCCACCATGAACATCTACACCCAGGTGGGCCTGCTGACGCTGGTCGGACTGATCACCAAGCACGGCATCCTGATGGTGGAGTTCGCCAACGAGTTGCAGCTCAACGAGGGACTGGACCGCCGCGCGGCGATCGAGATGGCCGCCCGGATCCGCCTGCGTCCGATCCTGATGACGACGGCGGCCATGGTCACCGGCCTGCTGCCGCTGCTCACGGCCTCGGGCGCGGGCGCTGCCAGCCGCTTCTCGATCGGGCTTGTGGTCGTGGCCGGCATGACGATCGGCACGCTGTTCACGCTGTTCGTGCTGCCGATGGTCTACACGGTGATCGCGACCGATCACCAGGCCGCGGCCCATTCCGATCGCGCCAAGCAGATCGCCGACTACGAGCTCGATCAGCGTGGCGGCGCGCTGAAACCGACCTGAGCCCTCCAAGCTCATGCTCGCAGAGAAGGCGGCACTGGCGAAAGCCACTGCCGCCTTTTCTTTGTCTCGTGATAGGGTTTGCCGACGGCGGGCAGAAAATACTCGCCTCAGGAAATCCGGAGGAAGCAGGCATGGCGAGCGAGTTTGCGGCGGGCAACTACCGGTTCATTCCGGCCGTGTTCCAATATTCAAGCGGCGCGCAGGCGAACGCGGGCTATGAGATCGAGCGGGTGCGCTTCGATCGCCTGCTGCCGCTCGCGGAAGGTTTTGCACGGATCGCGGCCTACATCCGGGACGCTGGCCGGCCGCTGACCGCGTTCTGCGCCTGCGAATTGCGTTCGCCGGCCGCCTTCACCGAGGACGGCTTCCGGGCCTTCAACCAGCACTACGTCAAGACGCTCGCCGAATGGGGCCTGTTCGACGGCACCATCAATCCGGTGGCGCGCAGCAACGTCTGTCCCGAGATCGATCCGCCGGCCGAGCCGTCGTTCCATGCGTTCTCGTTCACGCGGCCGAGCACGAGCGCTTCACCGTCCTTCGTGATCGCCGGCGGCGCCGAAGCACGCGGCGGCACCGCCAGCTATCCGGACCGCATCGTTTGCTATCGCGATCTCAGTCCCGGCGCGTGGAAGGAGAAGGTCCGCTTCACCGCCAGCGAGATGGAGCGCCGTCTGGCGGAGTTCAGCTTCGGCTGGCAGGAGACGACGGCGGTACAGGCCTACACCGTGCACGACATCCATCCGGTGCTCGTCGACGAACTGGTCCGCCGCGGCGCCACCCGCTCCGGCCTGACCTGGCACTTCTGCCGCCCGCCGGTGGTCGATCTCGAATACGAGATGGATTGCCGCAGGGTGCTGCGCGAGGTGGTGATCTAGGTTGAACAGCCCAAGGCGCGTACACAGCTAATCCCGTCATCCTGAGGAGCGCGTAGCGCGTCTCGAAGGATGAACGGCCCGGTCGGTGGCCGTCGACCCTTCGAGACGCGCGCAAGATGCGCGCTCCTCCAGCGACAACGGCGAAGCCGTTGCGCGGGGGTGACGGAGAGAGCATAGGCGCTCGCTGTGGCACGAATCCACTACCGCGCCTTCGGATCGAGCGCGTCGCGCAGGCCGTCGCCGACCAAATTGAACGACAGCACGACCAGGAAGATCGCAAGCCCCGGCCAGACCGCCATCCAGGGCGCGCTGGTCAGGAAGCGTTGCGCGGCGTTGAGCATGCTGCCCCAGGACGGCGCCGGCGGTTGCTGGCCGAGGCCGAGGAACGACAGCGCGGCCTCGGCGATGATCGCGGCCGCAATCGACAGCGTCGCCTGCACCAGCAGCGCCGGTAGGATGTTGGGCAGGATGTGGACCAGCGCGATGCGCCAGCGCGGATTGCCCATGGCGCGCGCCGCCTCGACATAATCCTCGACCTTGACGCTCATCACCTGGCCGCGGGTCAGGCGGATGAAGATCGGGGTCGCCGAGACGCCGATCGCGATCATGGCATTGCTAAGACTCGGGCCGAGAAATGCTGCGAGCGCGATCGCCAGGATCAGGAACGGGCAGGCGAGCATGGCATCGGAGATGCGGCTGATCAGCGCGTCGATGAAGCCGCCGCGGTAGCCGGCGAGGAGGCCGAGCGGCACGCCGATCGCAAGCGCGATGCCGACCGAGATGACGCCGGCAAGCAGCGAGGCGCGGGCGCCGAACACGACGCGGGCGAACACGTCGCGGCCGAGTTCATCGGTGCCGAACCAGTGTTGCGCCGACGGCGCCTTGCGCACCAGCGACCAGCTCGTCGCGACCGGATCATAGGGCACGATCAGCGGCGCGAACACGGCGAGCAGGATAAAGAGCGCGATCACGGTGAGTCCGAGCACGGCACCCTTGCGCCGGATCAGCCGCCGCCAGGCGCGCCGCGCCGGGCTCTCGAGCGTTTCGGCGGCGGCAAGCGGAGCGAGGGGGCTGAGTGCAGCGTCGGTCATCCGATCAGCCCCTCAGCCGCGGGTTGACGAGGATGTAGGCGATGTCAGCGATCAGATTGAGCGTGATGTAGATCGTTGCCGTGGTCAGCACCACGCCCTGCACGACGGCATAGTCGCGGTTGAACACGGCATCGACGATCAGCTTGCCGAAGCCCGGGATCGAGAAGATCTGCTCGGTGAGCACCGCACCCGACAGCAGCGTGCCGAGCTCGAGCGCGCCGAGCGTGATGATCGGTGTCAGCGCGTTGCGCATCGCATGCTTGAGGATCACCGTGCGTTCGGACAGGCCCTTCGCCCGCGCGGTGCGGACATAGTCGCTCTCCAGCACCTGCAGCATCGCGCTTCGCGTATGCCGCATCAGGATCGCCGCGATCGCATTGCCGAGCACGAAGGCGGGCATGACGGATGCGGCGAGGCTCGCGCGCCAGTTTTCGCTGAGCGGCACGTAGCCGGAGGCCGGCAGCCAGCCAAGTTCGACGGAGAACAGGAAGATCAGCATGATGCCGAGCCAGAAGTTCGGCGTCGAGATGCCCCACAGCGCGAACAAATTGGCGCCATAGTCCCACGCCGTGCCGATTTTCACCGCCGAGATGATGCCGGCGGGAATGCCGATCAGGAAGGCGACCACGATCGCCATGCCGGCGATTTGCATCGTAACCGGCAGCTTCTGCGCGATCAGGCTCGACACCGGCATCTTGTTGCGCAGGGACTCGCCGAGGTCGCCCATGAGCACGCCCTTGACCCAATAGGCATATTGCACCGGGATCGGTTGATCCAGATGGTATTGCTGGCGGATCTGTTCGATGACGGCCGGATCGCGCTCCTCGCCGGCCATGACGAGTGCCGGATCGCCGGGCAACAAATGTTGCAGCGAGAAGATCAGGAGCGAGACGAAGAACAGCGTCGGGACCAGCTGAACCAGCCGCTTGGCGAGGAAGTTCAGCATTGTCGGCCCCGCGTGTCCTGCGCTGTGGCGATCATTTCAATTTCAGCCCGATCACGCGCACCAATCCATCCGGCATTTGGCGGTAACCCTCGACCTTGGTGGAGTGCGCGATCAGGAGTGTGCGGTGATAGATGTAGATGATCGGCTCGTCATTGAGCACGATCCTGGTCATCTTCTCGTAGATTGCCTTGCGCTGGGCGGGATCGTTGATCAGCCGCGCATCTTCCATCAGCTTGTCGGCTTCCGCGTTGGAATAGCCGCCATCGTTCTGCGGCGCCTTGGTGTGCAGGAAGACATAGGAATTGCCGTCAGGATCGATCCGGCCGCTCCAGTTGATCTGAAACACCTGAAATTCGCCGGCCTGGGCCTGCTTGAAAGTCGTCGCAAATTCGACCACACGGATCTTGATGTCAAAGCCTGCTTCGGCCGCCATCGACTGCACGACCTGGGCTACGGCTTCGTTCTCGGCGCCTTTGGGGACCATGTAGTCGATGGCGACCGGCAGCGTGACACCGGCCCCCTTCAGCAGCGCCTTGGCCTTGGCAATGTCGCGGGCCCGAACCGGAAACGCCTTCTGATAGTAAGGGTGCGTCGGGCTGACCCACTGATTGCCCGGCGTGAACTCGCCGTTGAAGACGACCTGGTTGAGCGCCTCGCGGTCAATCGACAGATCGAGCGCCTGGCGCACCTTTTCCGACTGGCTGAGCGGCCCCTTGCTCTTGTCGTTGCCGATGTTGATGGTGAGGCCGAGATAGCCGAGTTCAGGTGCGGTCGACAGCACGAGCCGCTTGTCAGCTCGGACGTCCTTGATATCGGTGGCGAGCACGCGCTCGATCAGATCGAGCCCGCCGGATTTCAGATTGGCGAGCCGCACCGTGGCATCGACGATAGGAAGGAACACGATGCGATCGATGAAGACGTTGTCCTTGTTCCAGTAATCCCCGAATTTCTCGAACACCATGCGGTCCTGCTGCACGCGTTCGACGAACTTGTAGGGTCCGGCGCAGACTGGATGCAGACCGAATTTGTCGCCGGCTTCCTTCACCGCCTTCGGCGAAACCATCATGCCGGCGCGGTCGGTCAACTGGGCGATCAGCGGCGAGTAGGGCGTCTTGAGCACCAGCTTGATGGTCAGGGGATCAACGACGTCGACGTGGTCGAGCGCAGCCAATTCCGGTTTGCGAAACGAGGTCGGCAGCGTCAGATGGCGCTCCAGCGAGAATTTGGCGGCCTCGGCGTCGAACGGCTCACCGTCGTGGAACTTGACGCCCGGCCGGAGCTTGATCGTCATCTCCTTGCCGTCGGCCGAGTTCTCGTAGGACAGTGCGAGCTGCGGAACGATGTTCAGCTTCTCGTCAATGTCGAACAGCTTGTCGCAGAAGGCTGAAAAGACGATGCGGCCGACATAGGTGCGTCCGATTGAAGGATCGAGGATGTCGGGGTCCTCGGCGAGCCCGATGCGAAGTGTCGTCTCGGCACGCGCACTCGTTCCGCACCAGGTCACGAGGGCCGCCATCAGGACCGCCAAGCGCCAAAATCTCATCGCCAACCCCCTTATTCCCTACGCCTTTGTTCCCTGTGAAATAACCCCGGGCCGCCCCGAGGCTTCCGCCGCATTGAACGCCGCCACCAGCTTTTCCAGTGTCGGCGAGAACCCGCCATCGGAAGGCACGATCGCCTCCGCGCCGGGCAGCTCGCCCGTCCGGTGACAGGCCGCTGCATATCCAGTGCCATCTTCGCGCAACTGCGGCACTTCGCTGCGGCAGCGCGCGATCACATAGGGACACCGGGTATGGAAGCGGCAGCCGGACGGCGGATTGAGCGCGCTCGGCAGCTCGCCCTCCAGCACGATGCGGCTGCGCCTGGCGCGCGGCTTCGGCACCGGGATCGCCGACAGCAGCGCGCGGCTATAGGGATGGCGCGGCGCGGCGAACAGCGCTTGTGCATCCGCCGTCTCGACGATGGTGCCGAGATTCATCACCGCGACGCGGTCGGCGATGTGCTTCACCACGGCGAGATCGTGCGAGACGAAGATGTAGGCAAGCTTCAGGCGATCCTGCAGGTCGCGCAGCAAATTCAGGATCTGGGAACGGATCGAGACGTCGAGCGCCGACACCGGCTCGTCGCAGATGATCAGCTTCGGCTCGACTGCGAGCGCGCGGGCAATCGCGATGCGCTGGCGCTGGCCGCCGGAGAATTCGTGCGGATAGCGGCGCGCAAAGCGCGGCTCGAGCCCGACCAGGCGCAACAGCTCCTCGACCCGCGCGCGGCGTTCCGCGACCGGGACGAGATTATGCAGCGCCAGCGGCTCGGTCAGGATCTGGCTCACCGTCATGCGCGGGTTGAGCGAGGCGTAGGGGTCCTGGAAGATCAGCTGCGCGTCGCGGCGGAATGCGCGCAGCTGCCCGGCATTGAGCGTGCCGAGGTCGCGGCCCTCGAAGCGGATCCGTCCGGCGTCCGGCTCGATCAGCCGCAGCACCAGCCGGCTGACGGTGGATTTGCCGCAGCCGGATTCGCCGACCAGCGCCAGCGTCTTGCCGGCCTCGACCGTGAAGCTGACGCCGTCGACCGCCTTCACATGGGCGGTCGGCCGGCCGAACAGCGAGCGTTCGGCGACGAAATGCTTCACCAGCCCTTCGACCTCGAGCAGCGCGGTCATGACACCAGCCGCTCCAGCGGCGCGCGGATGCAGCGCGAGGCGTGGGTCGGGCTCAGCAGCGCGAGCGGCGGCGGCGATTGGGTGCAGGCAAGTTCCACGAACGGACAGCGCGCGGCGAAGCGGCACCCGGCGGGCGGGTTGGCCATGTTCGGCACCATGCCCTCGATGATGGCGAGGCGGCTGGTGCGGCGGTCGAGCCGCGGGATCGAGCCGAGCAGGCCGACCGTGTAGGGATGCTGCGGATTGGCAAACAGCTCGTCGACCGGCGCGCGCTCGACGATTTCGCCCGCATACATCACCGCGACCTCGTCGCAGACTTCGGCGACGACGCCGAGATCGTGGGTGATCAGGATGATCGCGGCGCCGCTCGCGGCCTTCAGCTCCCGCATCAGATCGAGGATCTGCGCCTGCAAGGTGACGTCGAGCGCGGTGGTCGGCTCGTCGGCGATCAGAAGCTGCGGATCGCAGGCCAGCGCCATCGCGATCATCACACGCTGGCGCATGCCGCCGGACAGCTTGTGCGGAAACTCGTCGATGCGTTTTTCGGGCGAGGGGATGTGGACGCGGCGCAGCAGCTCGATGGTGCGTTCGCGCGCCGCGCGCCGGGAGCCGCCGCGGTGGCGCAAGATGGTCTCGGTGATCTGGTCGCCGATGGTGAAGCTCGGGTTGAGCGAGGTCATCGGCTCCTGGAAGATCATCGCAAGGCGATTGCCGCGCAGGTCGCGCAGCGTCGTATCAGGCACGTCGAGCAGGTCGAAACCGTCGAAGCGGATCGCGCCGGAGACCGCGGCGGATTGCTTCGGCAACAGCCCCATGATCGCGAGCGAGGTCACGCTCTTGCCGCAGCCGGACTCGCCGACCAGGCCGAGCGTCGCGCCTTTGCCGACGGAAAAATCGACGCTGTCGACGGCATGCGTCTTGCGGCCGTCATCGCCCTGGAAGGTGACGCGCAGGCCCTCGATCTCGAGCAGCGGGCCTGCCGTCATTCGCGGCTCGTGGTTGCCGCTGCGATGCCGGCGTCGATTGTGGCGCGATCGCTGGTTCCGGCCGGGTTGCCGCGGGTCGGCGTGAAGCTCCGGAACGGCACCCAGTGCTCGCGGCTGACGGCTTCCAGCCGCTCAAGCTCGCGCAGGGGATCGGCGTGGTCGTCGACGCGCAGGTCGAGCGCCGGCCATTCCTCCGCGCCGTGGATCAGAAGCGCCGCCGATTGCTTGCCGCGCTTGTCGCCGCCGGCCGCTTCGCCGGCGAACATCGCCTTGATCAGCCGCTCCGCGAACGGCAGCTTCTCGTTCTCGGCATAAACGCGCGCGGTCTCGTCGAGCACCGCAGGTCCAGCCAGCATGTTGCCGGCGATCGAGAACCCGTCGCCGGCGATATGGCCGAACCAGTCGATGCAGTCCTTGCCGGAATGCGCCGCGATGCGGCCCCTGGCGTCCATGACATGGAGCTGCCGGCTTTCGCGGCCGCTGTCGGGCGCAATCAGCGCCGCGATCACCTCATGCGGGCTGTTGCCGCTGCGTAACAGCGCAAGGCCGTCGATGCCGTAATAGGGATTGACCAGCGCCTGCGTCGCCACCGCGCCGATTGCGGGTGCGATGTGCGGCACCAGCGCGCCGACCGCGAAGAACCGCGTTGCGACGGCGATGCCGAGCTGGCCGGTGGTTCTATCGCGGGCGATGATCGACCAGGTCATCTCAAACCTTCGTGCTTAGCGGCCTGCGGCGTAACCCTGCATGCCGCGCGGATTGGCGGCAGCGCGGCGGCGGGCGCCGACCTTCGAGGCCGCGGTGAGGCGGCCTTCCGACCAATCGGGACCAATCTCAACCACATGGCCGCGGCGTTTCAATTCGTCGATGGTCGATTTCGGCACGCGGTTTTCCAGCACCAGCACGCCGGGCCGCGACGTGCGCGGCCAGAACGAGATCGGGAAATGCTCGGAGTGCCAGGCCGGGGCGTCGATCGCCTCCTGCAGATTGAGCCCGGCGTGGATGTGGCGCAGGAAGAACTGCGTGATCCACTGGTCCTGCTGGTCGCCGCCCGGCGAACCCCAGGAGAGATACGGTTCGCCGTCGCGCAGCGCCATGGTCGGCGAGAGTGTGGTGCGCGGCCGCTTGCCCGGCGCAAGCGAGGCAGGGTGGTTCTCCTCGAGCCAGAACATCTGGGCGCGGCTGCCGAGGCAGAAACCGATCTCGGGAATCACCGGCGAGGACTGCAGCCAGCCGCCGGACGGCGTCGCCGAGATCATGTTGCCGGCCTTGTCGATGATGTCGAAATGCACGGTGTCGCCGCGCACCTCGCCGAACCGGCCGACGGTCGGCTCGCCCGCGCCCATGGCGCCGACCGCTTCGCGATGCCCTTCGGCGTGTCGCAACTTCACGACGCCGCCGAAGCCCTCGACCGAGCCGGGGCGGAAGTCGAGCGAAGCTTTGTCTTTTGAGATCAGCTTGCGCCGTTCGTTGTTATAGGCATCGGACAGCAGCGTCTCGATCGGGATCTCGGTGAACTTCGGGTCGCCGTAGAACGTCTCGCGATCGGCATAGGCGAGCTTGGCGGCTTCGATCTGCAGATGGATAAAGTCGGGACCTGCGGGATCGAGCCCGTCGAGCTCGAAACCTTTCAGCAGCGCGAGCTGCTGCAGCATCACCGGACCCTGGCTCCAGACCCCGGCCTTCTGCACGGTGTAGCGGCCGTAATCATAGGTGAGCGGCGCCTCGATGGTCGGCTGCCAGCGCGCCATGTCGTCGGCCGACAACACGCCGCGATGCGGCGAGCCGGAGACGTCCATCACCTCCTGGGTGCGGCAGAACTTGTCGATCGCCTCGGCGACGAAGCCCTTCGACCAGGCCTGCCGCGCGCGCTCGATCTGCGCGACGCGGTCACTGCCGGCGCTCTCTGCCTCATCGAGGATGCGTGTGTAAGTTTCCGCGAGCTTCTTGTTGGTGAAGATGGTGCCGGGCTTCGGCACCTCGCCGTTGGGCAGATAGACGTCGGCCGATGTGGTCCAGTATTTCCGGAACAGTTGTTCGACGGTCTTGATGGTGGCCGATGCACGCTCGACCAGCGGATAGCCGTCGCGGGCGTAGGCGATCGCGGGCTCCAGCACGTCGCGCAGCTTCATGGTGCCGTAGTCGCGCAGCAGCAGCATCCAGGATTCGAATGTGCCGGGCACGCAGGCCGCAAGCAGGCCGGTGCCGGGCACCATCTCGAGACCCTCGCTGCGATAATGCGCGATGGTTGCCTTCGCCGGCGCCGGGCCTTGGCCGCAGATCACCTCGCTCTTGCCGCGCTTGACGTCGTGCACGATGATCGGCACGTCGCCGCCGGGGCCGTTCAGATGCGGCTCGACCACCTGTAGCGTGAAGGCGGTGGCCACTCCGGCGTCAAAGGCGTTGCCGCCTTTCTCCAGCGTTGCCATGCCGACCGCGGTGGCGATCCAGTGCGTCGAGGTGACGACGCCGAAGGTGCCTTCGATCTCGGGCCGGGTTGTGAACGGATCGGGGTTGATGTTGCTCATGGCGATTGACCGTTCGTCGGTTTGTTGTTGGGCCTCTTCGGCGGGCGCACTTGATCACAGGCCGGCTGGTATGCCAACCGCTTGGTGGACATGGCCGCTCCCATCCGCGTGATCATGCCGGAACGACGGCGGGACTGTTGACGGCATGGCAGGCGACGCCGTCGATCAGTTCCGGCGTCTTCTGGCGGCAGAGATCGAAGGCGAGGGGACAGCGCGGGTTGAACGAGCAGCCCTGCGGCGGATCGATCGGATTTGGAATCTCGCCCTTCACCGGGATGCGCTGGCGGCCGGACATCGCAAGGTCCGGAACCGCGCCGAGCAGCATCTTCGTGTACGGCATCCGCGGGTTCTCGAACAATTCCCGACCCTCGGCGATCTCGACGATGCGGCCGAGATACATCACGCCGATCCGGCTCGCCATGTGGCGGACCACTGCGAGATTGTGGCTGATGAAGAGATAGGTGAGGCCGAACTTGTCCTGCAGGTCGCGCATCAGATTGAGGATCTGCGCCTGCACGGAGACGTCGAGCGCCGAGGTCGGCTCGTCGCAGACGATGAACTCGGCCTCGGACGCCAGCGTGCGGGCGATCGCAATGCGCTGGCGCTGGCCGCCGGAAAATTCATGCGGGAATTTTTGGCCGTCGTCGGGGTGCAGGCCGACCAGCGAGAGCAATTCGCCGACCCGGGCCTTGATGTCGCGCTCGCCCTGGATCAGGTCGAAGGCGCGGATCGGCTCGGCCAAGATGGCGGCGACCCGGTAGCGCGGATTGAGGCTCGCATAGGGATCCTGGAAAACCATCTGGATGCGCCGACGCAGGCGGCGGCGCGCCTGGCCCTGCCGCGGATCGGTCATCGAGACCCCGTCGATGACGACCTCGCCCGAGCTCGGCGGCAGCAGGCCGACCACCATGCGCGCGACGGTGGTCTTGCCGGAACCGGATTCGCCGACCAGCGCGAAGGTCTCGCCGCGCTTGATGTCGAAAGAGACGCCGTCGACGGCTTTCAGGAATTCGAGATGGCCGCCCTCGATCACGCGGTTGAGCCACGGCTTGGAGACGTCGAAGACGCGGCGCAGGTTCCTGACCTCGATCAATGTCCCGCTCATGCCGCCGTCTCCTTCGCCGGCTCGAACAGGTGGCAGGCGACGGATTGCGTGCCCTGCCGGATCGGCTCGGGGCGTTCGACGTGACAGCGATCGAAGGCAAACGCGCAGCGCGGATTGAACGGGCAGCCTGGCGGAATCGCCGACAGCCGCGGCATCGAGCCGGGGATCTGCACCAGGCGCTTGTCCTCGCCGGCGAGGGTCGGGATCGCGCCCATCAGGCCCCTGGCGTAGGGATGCAGCGGGTTGCGCACCACCTCCTGCACCGGGCCGATCTCGGCGATGCGGCCGGAATACATCACCGCAACGCGGTCACAGGTCTCGGCGATCACGCCCATGTCGTGGGTCACCAGCATCACGGCGGTGCCGTGGTCGCGGCCGAGCCGCTTGATCAGCGCGATGATCTGCGCCTGCACGGAGACGTCGAGCGCGGTGGTCGGCTCGTCGGCGATGATCAGTTCGGGCTCGGCGCAGATCGCAAGCGCGATGACGACGCGCTGGCGCATGCCGCCGGAGAATTCGTGCGGGTAGCCGTCGATGCGCTTTTCCGGCGCGGGAATGCCGACCTCGGCCAACAGATCGATGGCGCGCCTGCGCGCGGCGCTCTCGCTCAGATTGCTGTGGGTGCGAATGGTCTCGATGATCTGGTCGCCGATCCGGTAGAGCGGATTGAGGCTGGTCAGCGGATCCTGGAAGATCATGCCGATCCGCTTGCCCCTGATGCGGCGGATCTCCTCCGGCGGAAGATGGTCGATCCGCGTGCCCGAGAGCTCGATCTCGCCGCCGGAAATCCGGCCGGGCGGATCGATCAGCCCGATCACGGCTAGCCCCGTGACCGATTTGCCGGCGCCGGACTCGCCGACCACGCCGAGCACCTCGCCCTTGGCGATGTCGAACGACACGCCGTTGATGGCGCGCAAGGTCGCACGGCGGGTGACGAATTCCACCTCGAGATTGCGCACGGAAAGAACGGGCTTGGTCATCGGAGCTTTGGATTGAGTGCGTCGCGCAGCCAGTCGCCGAGCAGGTTGATGGAGAGGATCAGCCCGGCCAGCGCAATGCCGGGGAAGGCGACGATCCACCATTCGCCGGCGAACAGATAGTTGTTGCCGATCCGGATCAGGGTGCCGAGCGAGGGCATGGTGTCGGGCATGCCGGCGCCAAGGAACGACAGCGTCGCCTCGGTGATGATCGCGAGCGCGAGGTTGATGGTGGCGATGACGAGGATCGGGCCCATCGTGTTCGGCAGCACGTGCCGCAGCATGATCTTCGGCGCCGGCAGGCCGATCAGCTGCGCCGCGGCCACGTAATCCTTGTTCTTCTCGACCATCACCGAACCGCGCACGGTGCGGGCATATTGCACCCAGAAACTGAGGCCGATCGCGATGATCAGGACGCCGAGCGTGCTTATCTCGTCGAGCCGGTTGCCGAGCAGCGATTTGGCGACGCCGTTGACCAGCAGCGCGATCAGGATCGCGGGGAAGGTGAGCTGCACGTCGGCGATCCGCATGATCACGGTGTCGACCACGCCGCCGAAATAGCCTGCGATCAGCCCGAGGGCGATGCCGAGCGCGCCGGCAAAAACCACGCCGGCCAGGCCGACTGCAAGCGAGATGCGCAGGCCGTAAAGGATCGCCGAGAGCACGTCGCGGCCCTGCTCGTCGGTGCCGAGCAGGAACGGGCTCTGGCCGTCGGCGGTCCACAGCGGCGCGATCCGCGAGTTGATCAGCTGCAGCTGCGCCGGGTCGAACGGGTTCTGCACCGCGAGCCATGATGCGAAGATTGCGAGCAGAAAGAACAGCAGCGTGATCACGGCGGCGACCATCGTCAGCCTGGAGCGGCGGAACGAATAGAAGATGTCGCTGTCGAGCGCGCGCCTGAACCAGCCGGCAGGGGCCTGGTGGTCTTGGGAGCGATGGGGGACGACGGCATCGGACATCGGTCAGCCCCTCACGCCGCGCGGCCGACGGTCGACCGCAAGCGCGGATCGACCACGGTGTAGAGGATGTCGACCACGAGATTGATGGTGACGAAGATCAGCGAGACCATCAACAGATATGCGGCCATGATCGGGATATCGACATTTTGCACGGCCTGCACGAACAGAAGTCCCATGCCCGGCCATTGGAACACGGTTTCGGTGATGATCGAGAAAGCAATAACCGAGCCAAACTGCAGGCCGGCCACCGTGATCACGGGAACCAGGGTGTTCTTCAGCGCATGGCCGAAATGGATTGCGCGCGTGGTCAGGCCGCGGGCGCGGGCGAAGCGGATATAGTCGGTCCGCAACACTTCCAGCATTTCGGCGCGCACCAGCCGCATGATCAGGGTCATCTGGAACAGCCCGAGCGTGATCGCCGGCATGATCAGGGCCTTGAGGCCCGAGACGGTCAGCAGTCCGGTGGTCCACCAGCCGAGCTTCACCACCTCGCCGCGGCCGAAGGAGGGCAGCCAGCCCAGCGTCACCGCGAACAGATAGATCAGGAGGATGCCGATCAGGAAGGTCGGCAGCGAAATGCCGATCAGCGATACCGCCTGGAATAATTTGGCAAGCACGGTGTCGCGGCGCAGCGCCGAATAGACCCCCATCAGGATGCCGGCCACCATCGCGAACAGCGTCGCGCAGATCGAAAGCTCCAGCGTCGCCGGTAGCCGTTCCGCCAGCAGCGAGGAGACCGGCAGGCGGAACTGGTAGGACACGCCGAACTTGAACTGCAGCGCATTGATGAAGTAGCGGCCGAACTGCACCAGCACGGGATCGTCGAGGCCGAGCGATTGCCGGATTTCGGCGCGCTGCGCGGCCGAGGTGTCGATCGAGACGATCTGATTCACCGGGTCGCCGGCGAAGCGGAACATCGCGAACGCAATCACGCCCACGGCGAGCATCACGCCGATCGCCTGCAGGAAGCGGCGAAGAGTGAAAGCCAGCATCTCTACCTTTCACTGCTTTTGACATTGGCGCGCGGCTTTGCACGACCGGAAAACGAGCGGTCCCGGAAGCCTTCGCTTCCGGGACCCAATTCGCCAAAGCCACTATTCACCCTGTTTGGTCGCCCAGTAGAGCAGCACCTGGTTGTCCGCGCGCTGGGTCAATTTGACCTTTTTCGACACGCCCCACACCAGCGGTTGCTGATGCAGCGGAATGTAGCCGTAATCCTTGATGACGATGTCGTAGGCTTGCTTGATCAACTGGTCGCGCTTGGCGGTGTCGCCCTCGACCAGGACCTTGTCGGTGAGCGCGTCGACGTCCTTGTTGCAATAGCCACCGAGATTGGCCTCGCCCCGGGTGGCATCCTTCGGATCGTCGCGGCAGCCGAGGATGTCGTGCAGCACGTTGTGCGAGTCGGACGTCGCGGGCGTCCAGCCCAGCATGAAGAACGAGGTCTGGTAGCCGCCGGGCTTCAGCACCTTGGCGAAATACTGCGCCTTCGGCTGCGCCAGCAGGTTCACCTTGACGCCGATGCGGGCCAGCATGCCGACCACCGCCTGGCAGATCGCGGCGTCGTTGACATAGCGGTCGTTCGGGCAGTCCATCGTGACTTCGAAGCCGTTCGGATAGCCGGCGTCGGCCAGCAGCTTCTTGGCACCATCGGGATCGAGCTTCGGCCGGGTGAATTCCTTCGACAGCGGATAGAGCTCGGGTGCGATCATCAACGTCGAGGGGGTCGACATGCCGCGCATGACGCGGGTCTTGATCAGATCGACGTCGATCGTCTTGTAGAAGGCTTCGCGGACGCGGATGTCCTTGAACGGATTCTTGCCCTTGATGTTGGAATACAGCAGCTCGTCGCGCGCCGTATCCATGCCGATAAAGATGGTACGGATCTCCGGCGCGGTCATGACGGTGGCGACGCCGCTGGAATTGACGCGCTGGATGTCCTGGAGCGGAACCGGTTCGATCACGTCGACTTCGCCCGAGAGCAGCGCGGCAACGCGGGTGGCGTCGGAGCCGATCGGGGTGAAGATGATCTCCTTGAGATTATGCTCGGGCTTCCGCCAATAGCCGGCAAACGCCTTGAACACGGTCTTCACGCCGGGCTGGTGGCTCTCGATCGTGAAGGGGCCGGTGCCGTTCTCGTGCAGCGCCGCGTAGCTCGGCGTGGTTGCGGAGGCCGGCGTCGGTGCAACCGAGTTGTTCTCCTCGGACCACTTCTTGTCCATGATGTACCAGCTATCCCACTGCGAGATCAGGATGGGATTGGGCGAGTCCAGCGTCACGTCGACGGTGTAGTCGTCGACCTTGCTGAACTTGGCGTCGGCCGGGACGTTGCTGAGGAAGTTGGAGCCCTTGGCGCGGACGCGCTCGGCCGAGAACAGCACGTCGTCGGCGGTGAAGGGATCGCCATTGTGGAATTTCACGCCCTTGCGCAGATGGAAGCGCCATTTGGTCGGGCTCAGCGTCTCCCAGCTTTCCGCCAGGGCCGGAATGATCTTGAGGTCCTTGTCGCGCGCGGTGAGGCCTTCGTAGACGTGGGCGTGGTGCGCGATCGTCGTGGTTTCCTTCAGCGTGTAGGGATCCAGCGACTTCAGCTCGCCCTGGTTGGCGTACTTCAGCGTCTGGGCCGATGCCGGCAAAGCAAAGGCGACGAATGCGACGGCAGCCGCCGCAAAACTCCAACGTACCGACATGTGATCCCGCGTCCCCGTTTTTGTCCGCCGGCTGCTCTGTCCGGCTGGTATTATCGATCCATGTTGCCAGAGTTTACCGGCCACGCAAGCGCGATTTGCCAAAGGGTTAACCCGTCCGCGCGGGTGCAGCGCAATGAACCGGAAAAGAGAGTAGGCTGTCGGCGCGAACGCGTGACATTCGACTTTCGGAGTGCCGCTTGTCGCTCTCGGGAATGATCACCGGCGCGCCTCGTTTATGCCGGCCGCTCCAACCAGTCTGGAGCAACCGCTCCAAGCGGTTTGGAGCAACTGCTCCAAACGGTTTGGTTGACCATAACGGATGATTGAGGCCGACTGCCCCCCGGGACAGGTACGGCTCGCTTGCGCAACTCGCCCCGTCCCGGCGATACTATGGCGGGCCAAGGCGCATTTGAGGAGGCGGATATGAAGGTCAACGTCGAGATAGATTGCACGCCCCTCGAAGCGCGGCAATTCTTCGGCCTGCCGGATGTGGCGCCGATGCAGAACGCGGTGATGGACAGGCTGCAGCAACAGATGCTGTCGAACATCGAGAAGGTTTCGCCGGAAGCGTTGCTGCAAAGCTGGTTCACCTTCGATCCCAAACTCGCCGAGCGCTTCCAGGACATGTTCGTGACGATGGCCGGCCTCGGCGGCATGGGCAAGAAGGACAAGAAATAGTGGCGGCGGCGAAAGGGAGCGTTGATGGGACCGAACGCCGGTTGCGCCCGCCGAGCCTGTTCCTGATGCTGGCGGAGGCGCGCGGCGTGCTCGAACTCAATTCGAGCCTGCTGCTGTCGCCCCTCCTGATGCAGGCGCCGAAGGGCGACGGTCATCCGGTGCTGGCGCTGCCGGGCTTCCTTGCCAGCGACCTTTCGATGGCGCCGATGCGGCGCTATCTGAAGGAGCTCGGCTACGACGCCTGTGCCTGGAACATGGGCCGCAATTTCGGCGGGATTTCCAGCAGGCGGGCTGCGCTGCGCGACCTGCTGAAGCGGGTCCATGAGGCGTCAGGGCGCAAGGTCTCGATCATCGGCTGGAGCCTCGGCGGCGTCTATGCGCGCGACCTGGCGTCGCAGATGCCGGAGTTGGTGCGCTCCATCATCACGCTGGGCAGCCCGTTCGCCGACGACATCCGCGCCACCAATGCGACGCGGCTCTATGAGCTGTTGTCCGGCGAAGGTGTGGGCGACATCCCGGAAATCCGCGCCGCGATCGCCGGCGACATGCCGGTGCCGACAACCTCGATCTATTCCCGCACCGATGGCATCGTGAACTGGCGGACCTCGCGCGTGCGGCCGTCGGCCACCGCCGAGAACATCGAGGTGCATTTCGCCAGCCATATCGGCCTCGGCGTCAATCCCGCGGCGCTATGGGCGATTGCGGACCGGCTGGCCCAGCCGGAAGGGGAATTCCGGCATTTTGACCGCTCGGGCCCCTTTGCCATTGCCTACGGGCCGGCAGAACAGGCACTATCCTGACCAAACGACGAGAAGCGCCGCCCAAGGCGCCCGCGTAAGTAGGCTCTCGGGAGGAGATCATGAGCGGCGCCAAGAAGCTGTCCTCGCTGGACGCATCGTTTCTCTATCTGGAAACGCCGGAAATGCCGATGCATGTCGGCAGCATGGCGATCTTCCGCCTGCCCGACGGCTACAAGGGCGACTTCTTCGAGGAGTTCAAGGCGATGATCGCCTCGCGGCTGCACATCGCGCCGATCCTCAAGGCGCGGCTGCAGAAGGCGCCGCTCGACATCGATCATCCGTCCTGGGTCGAGGACGATCAGTTCGACATCGACCGTCACATCTTCCGCGCCAGCCTGCCGGCGCCGCGCGACCGTGCGACGCTGGAGCGTATCGTCGGCTGGATGCACGCCAAGCTGTTGAACCGCGCCCGCCCGCTCTGGGAGTTCTACGTCTTCGAGGGCATGAAGGACAACGAGATCGGGCTCTATTCCAAGATGCACCATGCCTGCATCGACGGCGGCGCCGGCGCGGCGCTGACCAGCATGATCTACGACCTGACGCCGGTGCCGCGCGAGATCGAGCCGCCGAGCGCGAAGAAAGTCGCGCAGGAGCCGCGCGACATCGCGGCCAATCTGATCGATGCCTATCAGCAGCTCTGGACCCAGCCGTTCGAGGCCGCTGCCGCCGCGCAGAAGAGCCTGGAGCTGCCGCGTTCCGGCAAGAGCGACCTTGGCTCGATCCTGTTCGACAACGCCATGTTCCAGATCGAAAGCGCGGTGAAGTTCGCCGGCTCGATGCCGACGGTCATGAAGAGCCTGTCCGACGTCGTCGCCAAGGTCGCCGATCCGAGGTCGCGCGAGAGCCTGCAGGCGATGTCCTCGCCGCCGACCATCCTCAACAAGGCGATCTCGTCCGAACGCAGCTTTGCCGGCACCTCGATCTCGCTGTCGCGCGCCAAGGCACTGGCGAAGGCGTCCGGCGGCAAGCTCAACGACGTCGTGCTGGCGCTCGCCTCCGGCGTGGTGCGGCGCTATCTGATCAGCCAGGGCGCGCTGCCGAACAAGTCGCTGACGGCAGGTGTTCCGATCTCGCTGCGCGAGGAGGGCAATGCCGAATCCAATAACCAGGTGTTCGGCATGATCTGCTCGATCGCGACCGACATCGAAGACCCCAAGAAGCGGCTGGAAACCATCATCGCGCAGTCGACCAGGTCCAAGGAGATGTCGCATCCGCTGCGCGCCTTGGTGCCGCAGGTCACCAACATCTCGCTGCTGGGCGCGCCGATCCTGGTGCAGATCCTGGCGCTGCTCTACAGCCGCTCCGACCTCTCCAACGTGCTGCCGCCGGCCACCAACATCACGGTCTCGAACGTGCCGGGGCCGCGGCAGACGCTGTATGCGGCGGGTGCCGAGCTGCTGCACATCTTCCCGGTTTCGATCTCGACCCACGGCGTCGCGCTCAACATCACCGTGCAGAGCTACCGCGATCAGCTCGATTTCGGTTTCATCGTGGGCGCCAACATCATTCCCCACGTGCAGGTGATGTGCGACATGCTGCCGCTCGAGTTCGATGTACTCGAGGCGGCGTTCGCTCCCCCGCCTGCGGACATCAAGGGCGCAGCCGAATAAGGATCCCTGCCGATGATTGAGATGCCACCGCTGCAGTTCGCCGAGACGAACGGCATCCGCATGGGGTTTTATGAAGCGGGCCCCAAGACCGACACGCCGCCGGTGGTACTGTGCCACGGCTGGCCTGAACTGGCATTCTCCTGGCGCCACCAGATCAAGGCGCTGGGCGAGGCCGGCATCCGGGTGATTGCGCCGGATCAGCGCGGCTATGGCGCGACCGACCGGCCGGAGCCGGTCGAGGCCTACGACATGGAGCACCTGACCGGCGACCTCGTCGGCCTGCTCGACCATCTCAAGATCGACAAGGCGATCTTCGTCGGTCACGACTGGGGCGGCTTTGTCGTCTGGCAGATGCCGCTCAGGCATCCTGCGCGGGTCGCCGGCGTCGTCGGCGTCAACACGCCGCATTGGGACCGTGCGCCGATGGACCCGATCGCGCTGTTTCGCCAGCGCTTCGGCGACCACATGTACATCGTCCAGTTCCAGGATCCGGGGCGCGAGCCCGACCGCATCTTCGGCAGCCGCGTCGAGCAGACCTTCGACGCCTTCATGCGCAAGCCGGTGCCGCGTCCGGCGGATGCGCCGCCCGAACAGCCGATCGCCGGCGTCGGCGCCTCGGCGCGGCTCAATCTGGCGTTTCCGCAGATGATCGCGAATTACGACGCCAAGCATGACCCGCGCACGCCGATCCTGTCCGCGGACGAGAAAAAGGTGTTCGTCGACACCTTCACCAAGACCGGCTTCACCGGCGGCATCAACTGGTATCGCAATTTCACCCGCAACTGGGAGCGCTCGGCCGGGCTGGACCATCACGTCCGGGTGCCGTCGCTGATGATCATGGCCGAGAACGACGCGGTGCTGCCGCCCTCGGCCGCCGACGGCATGGAGCGGCTGGTGCCGGACCTCGAGAAGTACCTGGTCAAGGACAGCGGCCATTGGACGCAGCAGGAAAAGCCTGACGAAGTCAGCGCGAAGCTGATCGAATGGCGCAGAAAGCGGTTTGGGTAGCCGTCATCCTGAGGTGCGCGCCACCTTTGGCGCGCCTCGAAGGATGAGAGGGACTGGAGCAAGCGGCCATCCTTCGAGACGCGCGCGTGCGCGCTCCTCAGGCAATAACGGCAAAGCCGTTATGCAGGGATGACGACTCGTAGCGAGGGGGCACTTCGAAAATGGCGTCCGGCAACAGACTGAGTCCGATTCCGCATCCGCCGACGAAGCCGGTGGTCGGCAACATGCTGTCGCTGGACTCGACCGCGCCGGTGCAGCATCTCGTCAAGCTCTCCAAGGAGCTGGGACCGATCTTCTGGCTCGACATGATGGGCGCGCCGCTCGTGATCGTGTCCGGTCACGATCTGGTCGACGAGCTCTCCGACGAGAAGCGCTTCGACAAGGCGGTGCGCGGCTCGCTGCGCCGGGTGCGCGCGGTCGGCGGCGACGGCCTGTTCACCGCCGACACCAAGGAGCCGAACTGGAGCAAGGCGCACAACATCCTGATGCAGCCGTTCGGCAACCGCGCCATGCAATCGTACCATCCGAGCATGGTCGACATCGCCGAGCAGCTGGTCAAGAAATGGGAGCGCCTCAACGCCGACGAGGAGATCGAGGTCGTCCACGACATGACGGCGCTCACCCTCGACACCATCGGCCTCTGCGGCTTCGACTACCGCTTCAATTCGTTCTACCGCCGCGATTACCACCCGTTCGTGGAATCGCTGGTGCGCTCGCTCGAAACCATCATGATGACCCGCGGCCTGCCGCTCGAGGGTCTGTGGATGCAGAAGCGGCGCAAGACGCTGGCCGACGACGTCGCCTTCATGAACAAGATGGTCGACGAGATCATCGCCGAGCGGCGCGGCAACACCGCCGCGACCGACGACAAGAAGGACATGCTGGCGGCGATGATGACCGGCGTCGACCGCGCCACCGGCGAGCAGCTCGACGACGTCAACATCCGCTACCAGATCAACACCTTCCTGATCGCCGGCCACGAGACCACCAGCGGCCTGTTGTCGTGCACGATCTACGCGCTGCTGAAGCACCCGGAGGTGCTGAAGAAGGCCTATGAGGAGGTCGACCGCGTCCTCGGGCCCGACGTCAACGCGCGGCCGACCTATCAGCAGGTGACGCAGCTCACCTACATCACGCAATGCCTGAAGGAGGCACTGCGGCTGTGGCCGCCGGCGCCGGCCTACGGCATCGCGCCTTTGGCCGATGAGACGATCGGCGGCAAGTACAAGCTGAAGAAGAACACCTTCATCACCATCCTGGTGATGGCGCTGCACCGCGATCCCAGCGTCTGGGGCCCGAACCCCGACGTGTTCGATCCCGAGAATTTCAGCCGCGAGGCGGAGGCCAAGCGCCCGATCAATGCCTGGAAGCCGTTCGGCAACGGCCAGCGCGCCTGCATCGGCCGCGGCTTCGCCATGCACGAGGCGGCGCTGGCGATCGGATTGATCCTGCAACGCTTCAAGCTGATCGACGTGCATCGCTACCAGATGCATCTGAAGGAGACGCTGACCGTCAAGCCCGACGGCTTCAGGATCAAGGTGCGGCCGCGCGCCGACAGGGACCGCGGCGCGTTCGCCGGCAGCACGGGCGCGGTTGCAGCCGCGCCGAAGGCGCCGCGCGCGCCGACCACGCGCCCTGGCCACAACACGCCGATGCTGGTGCTCTACGGCTCCAATCTCGGCTCGGCCGAGGAGCTCGCGACCCGCATGGCGGATCTGTCCGAGATCAACGGCTTCGCGACGCGGCTGGGTCCGCTGGACGACTATGTCGGCAAGCTGCCGGAGGAGGGCGGCGTGCTGATCATCTGCGCCTCCTATAATGGCGCGGCGCCCGACAACGCCACGCAGTTCGTCAAATGGCTCGATAGCGACCTGCCGAAGGATGCGTTCGCCAAGGTCCGCTACGCGGTGTTCGGCTGCGGCAACAGCGATTGGGCGGCGACCTACCAGTCGGTGCCGCGCTTCATCGACGAACAGCTGACTAAACATGGCGCGCGCGCCGTCTTCCCGCGCGGCGAGGGCGATGCGCGCAGCGATCTCGACGGCCAGTTCCAGAAATGGTTCCCGGAGGCCGCGAAGGTCGCGACCAAGGAATTCGGCATCGACTGGAATTTCACCCGCACCGCCGAGGACGAGCCGCTCTACGCGATCGAGCCGGTGGCACAAGGCGCCGTCAACACCATCGTGACGCAGGGCGGCGCGGTGCCGATGAAGGTGCTCGCCAACAGCGAGCTGCAGACCAAGGATGGCGCCAATCCGTCGGAGCGGTCGACCCGGCACATCGAGGTCGAGCTGCCGGCCAGTCTGAAATATCGTGTCGGCGATCATCTCAGCGTGGTGCCGCGCAACGATCCGACATTGGTCGATTCCGTTGCACGCCGCTTTGGCTTCCTGCCGGCCGACCAGATCCGTCTGCAGGTCTCGGAAGGCCGCCGCGCGCAATTGCCGGTCGGCAATGCCGTGTCGGTCGGGCGGCTGCTCACCGAGTTCGTCGAGCTGCAGCAGGTCGCGACCCGCAAGCAGATCCAGATCATGGCCGAGCACACCCGCTGCCCGGTGACCAAGCCGAAGCTGATGGCCTATGTCGGGGACGACGATGCCTCGGCCGCGCGCTATCGCACCGACGTCTTGGCGAAGCGCAAATCGGTATTTGACCTGCTCGAGGAATATCCGGCCTGCGAGCTGCCGTTTCACCTCTATCTCGAAATGCTGTCGCTGCTGGCGCCGCGCTATTATTCGATCTCGTCGTCTCCGGCCGGCGAGGCGCAGCGCTGCAGCGTCACCGTGGGCGTGGTGGAGGCGCCGGCAAGTTCCGGCCGCGGCATCTACAAGGGCGTCTGCTCGAACTACCTGGCGCGCCGCCGCGCCGGCGACACCGTCCACGCCACCATCAAGGAGACCAAGGCAGGCTTCCGCCTGCCCGATGACAATGCCGTGCCGATCATCATGATCGGGCCGGGCACCGGCCTCGCACCGTTCCGCGGCTTCCTGCAGGAGCGCGCCGCGCGCAGGGCGCAGGGCGCGACGCTGGGACCGGCGATGCTGTTCTTCGGCTGCCGGCACCCCGAGCAGGACTTCATCTATGCGGATGAACTGAAGGCGTTCGCAGCCGACGGCGTCAGTGAACTACACACCGCGTTCTCACGTGCCGATGGCCCGAAGACCTATGTGCAGCACCTTGTCGCCGCGCACAAGGACCGGATCTGGGAGCTGATCCAGAAGGGCGCGATCGTCTATGTCTGCGGCGACGGTGGCAAGATGGAGCCCGACGTCAAGGCGACCCTGATGTCGATCTATCGCGAGCGCACCGGTGTCGACACTGACGCCGCCGCGCGCTGGATCGAGGAAATGGGCACCAGGAACCGCTACGTGCTCGACGTCTGGGCAGGTGGGTAGGCTCACGCCTCCGTAGCCCGGATGGAGCGAAGCGAAATCCGGGGCAGCGTCAGATGCGGACCGACCGGCCCCCGGATTTTGCTGCGCTTCATCCGGGCTACGGCAGAGGTGCCGGCCATGTTACAAGCCGCCGCATGATTCCATGGGAAAAGATCGATACCGCGCGCATTCCCGGCACCGAGGGTGAATTGCGTCTGATGCGGCGAGGCCGCGAATTCTCGATCATGCTCGGGACCAACGAGCTGATGAACAGCCGCCTGTCGGGCTCGGAAGAGGCGTTGGCGACGCTTGCCGCAAAGAAGATCGAGAAGGTCGCACGGCCGCATTTTCTGATCGGCGGCCTCGGCATGGGCTTTACGCTGCGGGCCGCACTCGCCGTACTCGGGCCTGAGGCGAGAATCGTGGTGGCCGAACTGGTGCCGGCGGTCGTTGCCTGGGCGCGAGGCCCGATGGCGGAGATCTTCGGCGACAGCCTGAACGATCCGCGCGTGAGCATCCGGGAGGAGGATGTTGCCAGCGTGATCGAACGCCAACCGCTCAGCTTCGATGCCATCCTGCTCGACGTCGATAACGGGCCTGAAGGCCTGACCCGCAAGGCCAATGACGCGCTGTACGATGTCTCCGGACTCAGGATCGCGCACACTGCTTTGCGGCGCGGCGGCGTGCTCGCCGTCTGGTCGTCCGGTCCGAATGCCAGGTTCCCGAAATCGCTGACCCGGGCCGGGTTCGCGGTCAACGAAATTGCCGTCCGCGCCACGGGCCGGGGCCGCGGTGTCCGCCACGTGATCTGGATCGCGGTCAAGCAATAGCCGGCGTCCCGGCGCGCTCGCCAGCCTGATCATGCCAGTGGCCGAGCACAAGCCGTCACGATGCCTCAGAACATCGTGTTGCTGTTCGCCGGGTTTTCCGGAACTGGCTGTACCACGTCCCAATGCTCGACGATCTTGCCGTCCTCGAGCTTGAAGATGTCGATGATCGCATTGCCGCGGGTGCCGGGCTCGCGCACGGCGTGGACGTGCAGGATCACGTAGTCGCCGTCGACGAATGAGCGCTTGATCTCGCTGTGCGAGTTCGGAAACTTCTCGCGCAGGAAGCCGATGAACTTGCGGAAGCCTTCCGGGCCGTCGGCCGCGCCGGGATTGTGCTGCACATAGCGGTTGCCGACATAGGCGAGCGCTGCGTCGGCGTCCTTCTGGTTCAGCCCCTTCTCGTAGAACGCCAGCACCGCCTTGCGGTTGGCCTCCTGCTGCGCCTCGCCGGCGGCCGCCATTGCCGATGTAGATGTCAGCGCGAGGAGGAGAGCGGCGACGGCTGTCCGTGGCCGGAGAAGGGTCTTCATCTGGGGACTCCCGGTGGCTGAGCGGTGGATAGCGCTCTCTACAGCGTCCATGCCGCGCCCGGAAGAACGCACTCCTGGCTCACATGGTTACCGGAAGATACCAGAGCCTCGTTCCGATTGAATCGGGACGGGCTCTCGATTGTGGCTTTGGGGCGTTTTCTTCACGCGAACCGGGATCCGCTTCGCTCGAAAACGCTCCGGCCTCACGCCGCCTTCGCCGCCGCGCCATGCGCGTGCTTGTCGATGGCGTCGATGATCTGCGGCCACATCGGAATCGGCAGGGCGTGGCCCATGCCCTCGATCATCACGAGCTTCGCGCCCGGGATCGAGACCGCGGTGTCCTTGCCGCCTTCGGGATGCACCAGCGGATCGATGGTGCCGTGGATCACCAGCGTCGGCGCCTTGACGCCGCGCAGGCGCTCCTTGCGGCTGCCGGAGGCGAGGATGGCGCGAAGCTGGCGGCCGACGCCCTCGGGATTGAGGCCGCGCTCATAGGTGCGCCGCGCGCGTTCGGGATCGAGCGCCTCATCTTCAGGGAACGAGCCGTTGCGCAGGACCTTCCAGGTCTGCCCGAAGCGGACGAAATACTCTTCCTTGCTCTTCGGCGGCGGCGCCATCAGCAATGCGGTCGCCTCGCGGGTCGGCCCCGGGACCTTTGGATTGCCCGTCGTCGACATGATCGAGGTCAGCGAGCGCACGCGCTCGGGAAAGGTGATCGCAACCTCCTGCGCGATCATGCCGCCCATCGAGGCCCCGACCAGATGCGCGGTGCGGATGCCGAGCGCATCCATCAGCCCGATCGTGTCCCTCGCCATGTCGGCCAGCTTGTAGGGCGCTGCGACCGGGATCTTCAGGAAGCGGAGCTTGAGCAGTTCGAGCGCGGTCAGCCGCTTGCCGCCGCTCAGGCGGGAGGATTTGCCGATATCCCGGTTGTCGAATCGGATGACGCGAAAACCGCGCGCGGCGAGCTGGCGGCAGAATTCGTCGTCCCAATGGATCATCTGGGCGCCGAGGCCCATGATCAGGAGCAGCGGCTCGGCATTCGCATCGCCAAAAATCTCGTAGCAGATGTCGATGCCATTGGCGCGGATGATCTGCGGCGGCTGATGGGCGAGCGTGGTCACGGGCGTCCCCTGCTGGTGTCGCGGTCAGGAACCTCTATGCCACGGATTGACGCAGCGCAGAAGAGCCTCGGCGTCGCTGGTCGCGCCGCGCTGTTGACCGATCAGCAGCAACGGTGTCGTATGGCAGAAACAAATGGAAGCGCGGCAAGCGCTCGGATTTGGTGTGGAGGAGCGCGCATGGCCGACAAGGGCAACGACCCTGCCGTGATCTGGCAGACGATGATTGGCGAGATGGAGAAGGGGTTCAACTCCTTCGGCAACCAGCTGATGACCTCGCCGGAATTTTCCAAGGTGATGAACCAGGCCGGCGGCGTCGCGGCCGGCGCGCAGAAGCAGCTCGGCGAGCTGATGGAGAAATATCTGCTGGCGATGAACCTGCCGAGCCGCGCCCAGCTCGTCGGCATGGCCGAGCGGCTGCAATCGATGGAAAACCAGCTCAACGAGATCAAGACGCTGCTGCAGCAGGTGCACCACAATTCGCTGGCGCCGGACGACGGCCACGGCGCAACGCCACGGCCACCGCGCACCAAGCAGCCGCCAGCGGAGGGAGGCAGCAAATGAATGCTCCCACCCCCTTTGATTTCGCCTCGATCTCCGAGCGGGTCCAGTCCGAGGTGCAGCGCGCGATCCAGCGCAGCATCAAGGGCGTCGAGTATTTCTCGAGCTCCGGCCCGTCGCTCGGCTCGACGCCGAAAGACGTGCTGTATTCGCGCGGCACCATGAACCTCTATCACTACCGGCCGCTGGCCGACGAACTCTATCGTGTGCCGGTCCTGATCGTGATGGCGACCACCAATCGCGGCTACATCCTCGATCTGGTGCCGGGGCAGAGCTTCATCGAGTTCCTGCTCAAGCGCGGCTTCGACGTCTACATGCTGGACTGGACTGCGCCGAAGCCCGAGGAAAAATCGCTGCGCATGGAGGATTACGTCCTCGACTTCATTCCGGAATCGGTCCGCCGGGTGCAGCAGGATTCCGGCGAAAAGGACGTCTCGGTGATCGGCTATTGCTTCGGCGGCGTGCTGTCGCTGCTCTACGGCTCTATCTTCAACGACGGGCCGATGAAGAATCTGATCTGCTTCACCACGCCGATCGATTTCCGCGAGATGAAGCTGTTCTCGAATTTCGCGGACCGCCGCTATTTCGACGTCGACCGGCTGATCGACAGCACCGGCAACATGCCGCCCGAACTGATCCTGCAATCGTTCGACATGTTGCGGCCGGCCGCGCGTGTCGTCGGCCAGATCCAGCTCTGGGACAACATCTGGAACGACGAGTTCGTCAAGTCGTACCGGATGTTCGATCGCTGGGCGACCGACACGTTGCCGCTCGCGGGCGAATATTTCCGCGCCATCACCAAGGACCTGATGTGGGACAACAAGCTCTACAACGACACCATGACGGTCGGCGGCCGCGAGGCGAAGCTTGCCGACATCAAGGTGCCGATCCTGCACGCGGTCGCCGAGCACGATCACATTGTGCCGTATGATGCGGCAAAACATCTGATCACCAAGATCGGCTCCGAGGACAAGGAGGAGGTGATGCTGAAAGGCGGTCACGTCTCGCTGGTCGCCGGCGCCAACGCAATCAAGCGGCTGTGGCCGAAACTGGACTCCTGGCTGGGCAAGAGATCGACCTAAGAAGGGTCGACTTGAGAGAGATCGACATGACCGAACAACGTTCCTATCCGCGCCGCGTCAAGACCGAAGCGGGCGACATCGAGTTTCGCCTGATGATTCGGGACCACGAGGCCGCGGTGCTGGCCTTCGCGCAGAAGCTGCCGACGCATGATCTCTTGTTCCTGCCGCGCAATATCAGCCAACCGAAGGTGCTGTCGGCCTGGATCAACGAGATCGAGCGCGGCGACATCACGAGCCTGCTCGCGATCAAGGACGGCAAGGTGGTAGGTTGCGGCACCCTGGTGCGCGATCCGCACTCCTGGTCGCCGCATGTCGGCGAGATCCGGATGGTGGTGTCGCTCGACGTGCGCGGGCAGGGCGTCGGCCGGGCATTGTCGCAGGAGACTTTCGCCATCGCGCTCGGTGCCGGGCTGGAGAAGTTCTCGGTGCAGATGACAGTCGACCAGCGGGCGGCGATTGCGCTGTTCGAAAGCCTCGGCTTCAAAGCGGAGGCCCTGCTGCGTGACCATGTCCGCGACGTCGAGGGCAAGACCCACGACATCGTCGTGCTGGGCCACAATGTGGCGCAGGTCCGGGCCCAAATGGAGGCGTACGGGGTGTCCGACGCGGTCAGTGGTAATTAGGGACCGTTTGCTGCCGGTTCCTTGGGCGATCTGCCGGATATTCATGCTGTTCACTGTTTCGTGATATCGCGTTGCAACATCAATGTTGCGGCGCACCATGAGGTGTGTCATAACACCGTTGCCCCGGGCCAAACCGGACGGGGTGAGCCCATAGCTCAAACCTGAGGATGGAGAGACCCCAATGACCACCGAAACCAATTCCGTGCTGAACAGCGTCAAGGAAGCCTTCGCGCCCGTCACCGAGGCGTTCACCAAGCTTCAGAACCTGGAAGTTCCGGAAGCCGCCCGTGAGTTCGTGAAGAAGCAGGCCGAGGCCGCCAAGACCCGCGCTGCCGATGCCTATGCCGGCTCGGAGAAGGTGACCAACGTGATCGAGTCCGCTGTTGCCGGTTCGGTGACCGAAGCCGCCAAGATCAGCCGCAACATCCAGCAGGCGATCTACCAGGACGCCGAGGCGTTCTTCGCCGGCATCGACAAGCTCGCGTCCGCCAAGTCGCTGAGCGAAGCCGCCCAGATCCAGTCGGAGCTGGCCCGTGCGCGTGGCGAACTGTTCGTCTCGCGGGCGAAGGCCACCACCGAGTATCTCGGCAAGCTCGTCACCGATGGTGCGAAGACCGCGCAGGACAACTTCGCCAAGGTCTACGGCAAGACCGCCTGATCGCGCTTGCACTGATCGACTGCCCTTTCGAAGGCCCGCCATTTGCGGGCCTTCTTTTTTGGGCGCACTCCCATACATCTCCTCATGGTGAGGAGGCGCTCTTGTGCCGTCTCGAACCATGAGGCCACCATACGGGCCTCATCCTTCGAGATGCGCTCCGCGCTCTGTAGGGTGAGGATCGTCGTCCAGTCGAAGGTCCCCATGACCCTTCCCGCCGCTCTCATCGCAACGCCCGTCGATGCCGAACGCGCGGCCGAACTGCGGCGCGTCAAGTGGCTGGCGACCGGCGTGCTGGCGGCAACCTTCGTCATCTTCGTCGCAGCGAAGGCGCTGCTGCCGGTGCATCCGGTGTTCGGCTTCATCGCGGCATTTGCCGAGGCCGCAACCATCGGCGGGCTCGCCGACTGGTATGCGGTCGTCGCCTTGTTCAAGCGGCCGCTCGGCCTGCCGATCCCGCACACCGCGATCATCCAGAGCAATCAGGCGCGCATCGCCGAGAAGCTCGGCGAGTTCATCGAGAACAATTTTCTGGAGTCCGGGCCGGTCGAGGCCAAGCTGCGCGAGATCGATTTCGGTTCGTTCATCGCCGACTGGCTGCGCGACCGCAAACGTTCGGAGGATCTCGCCCGCTTCGTGCTGCGGATGCTGCCCGAGGCATTCGCGGCGACCGAGAGCTCGGGGCTGATGCAGTTCATCAGCCGCCGCGTCACGACGCAGGTGCTCTCGATCGACCTCGCGCCGCTTGCGGCCGGCGCGCTGCGCGGTTTCGTGCAGGAAGGCAAACATGGCGGCCTGCTCGACGACATCCTGCGCGTGCTGCACCAGACGCTGACGCAGCAGGAGACCATGGCCGTGATCCGCGACAAGGTCCGCGCCGAAATGCCGACGCTGCTCCGGCTCTATCGCGCCGACAAGTTCGTGGTGAACCGGATCATCGCTTCCGCCACGAAATTCTTCGAGGAGGTGCGCAACGATCCGCAGCACCCGTTCCGCGGCGAGTTCGACCGCATGCTGCTGTCCTTTGTCGACCGGCTGGGCAGCGACAAAGCATTCGCCGATCGCATCGACGGTCTCAAGCGCGATTTGATGGCGCGGCCGGAGCTGGCCAATCTCGGGCGCACCATCTGGGCCAACGTCAAGGACTTCATCGAACGCAGCGCCTCGGGCGAGTCGCAGGTGCTGCAGCATCAGCTGGCGCGAATGCTGGTCGAGGCCGGCGACGCGCTCGACGGCGACGCCGACCTGCGCGGCGAGATCAATCAGGGCCTGGTGGCCATCCTGCGCACCGTCGTCGCCGAGCAGAAGAGCGGCGTCTCGGGCTTCATCGCCGACCAGATGAAGGGCTGGGACATGGAGCAGCTGATCTCCCTGATCGAGGTCAATGTCGGCAAGGACCTGCAATACATCCGCTTCAACGGCGCGCTGATCGGCGGGCTTGCCGGCCTCGCGCTTTACACCCTGGAGTACACGCTGCGGCTGCTGTGACCGATTGGGTACGAACGTCACTTTAGTTGTGGCAAGTGTGACCTGGACCGCTTGCGCGAAAGTGTCCGGTTCCCTAGCTTTTCAGGACCGATTGTTGCGTTGCGGAACGATTCCGCCGGGTTTGCGTCAATTCCGTTGACCCATTCTCGTTGGTCCCATTGCCGGCGGCCCTGCCGGAAGAGGAGCTGAAATGTCCGTTGCTGCGCAGACGCTACGCCCGCCGTCCAGGACGCTGATGTTTCTGGAAGGCCGCGCCATTCATGAGCTCGGCGCCTTTCTTGGTGCATTGCCGCTGCTCAGCCTCGCGCCGCGCGGCGATGGGCATCCGGTGCTGGTGCTGCCGGGGCTGATTGCCTCCGACATGTCGACCCGGCCGCTGCGCGACTTTCTCAGGAGCAAGGGCTACGCCGTCAGCGGCTGGCGCCAGGGCCGCAATCTCGGGCTTCGCGCCGGCGTGCAGGACGGGATGGTCGACCTGTTGCAGGAGATGAATGAAACCACCGGCCGCAAGGTCTCGGTGGTCGGCTGGAGCCTCGGCGGCCTCTATGCGCGCCAGCTCGCCAAGATGATGCCGGAGCGCGTGCGCCAGGTGATCACGCTCGGCAGCCCGTTTGCCGCCGGCCCGAAGTCGACCAACGCCTGGCGCGTCTATGAGATGGCCAGCGGCCGCCGCGCCGACGAGGAGGATTCCCGTTTCGGCGGCTCGCTCGCCAGCGCGCCGCCGGTGCCGACCACCGCGATCTTCAGCCGCACCGACGGCGTCTGCGCCTGGCAGGGCTGCCGCGAGCAGTCCTCGTCGATGACCGACAGCATCGAGGTCGAGAGCAGCCATTGCGGCATGGGTCATCACCCGGCCGTGGTCTACGCGGTCGCCGATCGCCTCGCGCAGAAGGAAGGCGAGTGGGCGCCGTTCGATCGCAGCGGCTGGCGCAGCATCGTTTATCCCGATCCCAATCGGTAGGTCTTGCGAAGGTCTCTCTTCACCTCGCCCCGCTTGCGGGGAGAGGTCGGATTGCGAAGCAATCCGGGTGAGGGGGACTCTCCACGTGTCGTCTTTCACCGCATTTGCGGAAGCGGCCCCTCACCCCAACCCTCTCCCCGCAAGAGCGGGGCGAGGGAGAAGCTAGAGCGGCTACATTGTCGTGAATCGACAAAACGCGCTATGCGTTGCGCATGCCACAGCCGCTTGCCCGCATCGTCGATCAGCTGAAGCGCGAGCCGTCACGCACCGGCTCGATCGTCATCACCGTGTTCGGCGATTCCATCGTGCCGCGCGGCGGCTCGGTGTGGCTCGGCACGCTGCTCGAATTCTTCAAGTCGCTCGACATCGACGGCAACGTGGTGCGCACCGCGATGTCGCGGCTCGCCGCCGATGGCTGGCTCGAGCGCAACAAGGTCGGCCGCAACAGCTTCTATCGGCTCAACGCCAGGGGCCGGCAGACCTTCGACACCGCAACAAGGCACATCTACGATCCGCCGCCGTCGGACTGGACCGGCCGCTTCGAGCTGCTGCTGATCGGCAATGCCGAGGACCGCGACGCCGCGCGCGAGGCATTGAAGAATGCCGGCTTCGGCAGCCCGCTGCCCGGCGTGTGGGTCGCGCCGTCGGGCGTGCCGATCCCCGTTGAGGCGTCGCGCGCGATCCGTCTCGAAGTCTCCGCGGAAGACGACAGCGGACGCCGGTTGCTCAGCGAGAGCTGGCCGCTCGACCGCACCGCGGACGCCTATCTGAAGTTCATGAAGACGTTCGAGCCGCTGCACGGCTCAATCGTCCGCGGCGAGCAGCTGAGCGACGCCGACGCCTTCACCGCGCGCATTCTCTTGATCCACCATTACCGCCGGGTCGTGCTGCGCGATCCGCTGCTGCCGTATCAGCTGCTGCCGAAGGATTGGCCGGGCAGGGCGGCGCGCAAACTCTGCGGCGAGATCTATCGCGGGCTGCTTTCGCCGTCGGAACAATGGCTTGACGACCATGCAACCAACGAGGACGGGCCGCTGCCGAAGCCCAACGGGGCGGTGGCGCGCCGCTTCGAGGGCGTCTGAACATATTACAAAAAGCTATTGCATTTTGCAATTTATGTTATATATTCATGCCTAACAACACATTGGGAGGTCGGCCATGTATACGCAGGCGCTCAACTCATCCGACGGCGACGATCGCGGCGTCGAGGATGTTGCCCGTGCCAGTCAGTTCCAGGCCCGCATCGATGCCGACGAGCGCATCGAGCCGAACGACTGGATGCCCGCCGCCTATCGCAAGACGCTGACGCGGCAGATTTCCCAGCACGCTCATTCCGAAATCGTCGGCATGCTGCCCGAGGGCAACTGGATCACCCGCGCGCCGTCGCTGCGCCGCAAGGCCGCGCTGCTCGCCAAGGTGCAGGACGAATGCGGCCACGGCCTCTATCTCTACGCCGCCGCCGAGACGCTCGGCACCTCGCGCGAAGAGCTCGTCGACGCGATGCTCTCGGGCAAGGCGAAATATTCCTCGATCTTCAATTATCCGACGCTGACCTGGGCCGACATCGGCACCATCGGCTGGCTGGTCGACGGCGCCGCGATCATGAACCAGATCCCGCTGTGCCGCTGCTCCTACGGCCCCTATGCGCGCGCGATGATCCGCGTCTGCAAGGAAGAGTCGTTCCACCAGCGCCAGGGCTTTGAGATCATGGTGACGCTGTGCCGCGGCACCGCGGAGCAGAAGGCGATGGCGCAGAACGCGCTCGATCGCTGGTGGTGGCCGGTGCTGATGATGTTCGGTCCGCCCGACCAGGTCAGCCAGCACAGCGACGCCTCGACCAAATGGAAGATCAAGCGCTTCTCCAACGACGAGCTGCGTCAGAAATTCATCGACGCCACCGTGCCGCAGGCCGAATTCCTCGGGCTGACGATCCCCGATCCCGGCATGAAGCAGAACGCAAACGGCAATTGGGAACACAGCCCGATCGACTGGGACGAGTTCAAGCAGGTGCTTGCCGGCAACGGTCCCTGCAACCGCGATCGCCTCGCCGCGCGTCGCAAGGCGCATGAGGAAGGCGCCTGGGTCCGCGAGGCCGCGATGGCCTATGCCGAGAAGCGCAAGCGCCGCCAGCTCGCGCAAGCCGCAGAATAAGGGAGCGCTAGAGATGGCCACGCCGAACGTTCCGCTCTGGGAAGTCTTCATCCGCAGTCGCAATGGCCTCGCGCACAAGCATGTCGGCTCGCTGCACGCGGCCGACGCGACGCTCGCCCTGCAGGCGGCGCGCGACATCTACACCCGCCGCGGCGAGGGGCTGTCGATCTGGGTGGTGCCCTCGAACGCGATCACCGCGTCCGATCCGTCCGAGAAGGGCATGATGTTCGAGCCGGCGGAATCCAAGATCTACCGCCACCCGACCTTCTACGACGTCCCCGACGAAGTCGGGCATATGTGAATTTCACTCCCCCTCATGATGAGGAGCGCGCAGCGCGTCTCGAACCATGAGGCCCGTGCAGTGACCGCAGCCCATCCTTCGAGACGCGCCTTCGGCGCTCCTCAGGATGAGGCTCGAATGTGTTGATACAGGATATGGGACCATGGCAACCGCCAACATCGAAGTCTCCGAAACACCGCTGGTGCTCTACGCACTGCGTCGCGCCGACGATGCGCTGATCCTCGGCCATCGGCTGTCCGAGTGGTGCGGCCATGCGCCCGCGATGGAAGAGGACATGGCGCTCGCCAATATGGGTCTCGACCTGCTCGGCCAGGCCCGTGAGCTCTACAGCTACGCGGCCAAGGTCGAAGGCAAGGATAACGACGAGGACAAGTTCGCCTATTTGCGCGACGTCAGGCAGTACCGCAATCTGCTGCTGGTCGAGCAGCCGAACGGCGACTTTGCCCGCACCATGGTGCGGCAGTTCTTCTATGCGGCATTCGCCGATCTGTACTGGCGCGCAATGATGGCCTCGTCCGATCCGACGCTGGCCGCGATCGCGGCGAAGTCGGAGAAGGAGAGCGCCTATCATGTCAGGCATTCGTCGGAATGGATCGTCCGTCTCGGCGACGGCACCGAGGAGAGCCATCGCCGCGCGCAGGGCGCGATCGACGATCTCTGGGCCTATACCGGCGAGATGTTCGCGGTCGACGACGGCGATCGCGGCCTGATCGACGTCGGCATTGCGATCGATCCCGCGGCGCTGCAGCCGCGCTGGCTGAAGACGGTCACCGGCATCATCAACGAGGCGACGCTGTCGTTGCCGAAGAGCGATTGGATGCAGCAGGGCGGCCGCAGCGGCAGCCACAGCGAACATCTCGGCCATCTCCTCAGCGAGCTGCAATCGATGCAGCGGACCTTTCCTGGGGCGACATGGTGACCGTTGCGCTCAGCGATGCCGATCTGCGCCGGCGCGCCTGGAGCGCGGCCGCGCAGGTGGTCGATCCCGAGATCCCGGTTCTGACCATCGCCGATCTCGGCGTGCTGCGCGATGTCGCGGTCCATGACGGCCATGTCGAGGTCGCGATCACGCCGACCTATTCCGGCTGTCCTGCCATGAACATGATCGCGCTCGAGATCGAGCTCGCGCTGGAGCGCGAAGGCATTCATAAGCCGAAGGTCCGCACTGTGCTGTCGCCGGCCTGGACCACCGACTGGATGAGCGAGGACGGCCGCCGCAAGCTCAGGGAATACGGCATCGCGCCGCCGCTGCCGGGCTCCTCGCGCCGCGCACTGTTCGGCGAGCAGGCGGTCGCGTGCCCGCAATGCGGCTCTGTCAATACCGAGCTGCTGTCCGAATTCGGCTCGACCTCCTGCAAGGCGCTGTGGCGTTGCAAGAGCTGCCGTGAACCCTTCGATTACTTCAAGTGTCATTGACCATGTCGACACCACGATTCCACCGCCTGTCCGTCAGCGATCTGCGCCGCGAGGCGTCGGACGCGATCTCGATGACTTTTGCGATTCCCGACGATCTGCAAGGCGACTACCTCTTCACGCCCGGCCAGTATCTGACGCTGCGCACCACGATGGATGGCGAGGAAGTTCGCCGTTCCTATTCGATCTGCTCCGGTCCTGACGACGGCGAGCTGCGCATCGCGGTGAAGAAGGTCGACGGCGGCGCATTCTCGAACTGGGCCGCCGACGAGCTGAAGGCCGGCGACGAGCTCGACGTGATGACGCCGACCGGGCGTTTCGGCGTCGCTCTCGCGCCGGGCGACGCGCGGACCTATGTCGGCTTCGCCGCCGGCAGCGGCATCACGCCGATCCTCTCGATCGTCAAGGGCGTGCTGGCGCGCGAGCCGGACAGCCGATTCTTCTTGTTCTACGGCAACCGCTCGACCGAAGGCGTCATGTTCCGCGAGGCGCTGGAGGAGCTGAAGGACCGCTTCATGCAGCGGCTCTCTGTATTCTACGTCATCTCGGGCGAGGAGCAGGACATTCCGATCCTGCACGGCCGGCTCGACGGCGAGAAGGTGCGGGTGCTGCTGCGCTCGCTGGTGCCGGCTGCGACCGTCGATCACGTCTTCGTCTGCGGCCCGGCCGCGATGAGCGAGACCATCGAGGCGACTTGCCGCGAGATCGGCATCGCCGACCAGCGCATCCATGTCGAACGCTTCGTGTCGGAGTTCGGCGGCAAGCCGCGGCCGAAGGTCGTCGTTCCCGCCGGCGCGCCGCCGAAGGCGATTGCCGGGCTGATTATCGACGGCAAGCGCCGTGAGGTGCCGGTGGCCGCCGGCGAGTCGATCCTCGACGCCGCGCTGCGCGCCGGCATGGACCTGCCGTTCGCCTGCAAGGGCGGCATGTGCTCGACCTGCCGCGCCAAGCTGGTCGAAGGCGAGGCGCCGATGGATCTGAATTATTCGCTGGAGCCGTGGGAGCTGAAGGCGGGGTTCATCCTCACCTGCCAGGCCAAGCCGTGCTCTGAGAAGGTCGTGGTCGACTACGACCACGTCTAATTCTGCTCGCGCGCGTTGACACCCAAGGTGTCGCGCCCAACACTGATTTGACACCAAGAGGCCCTCAGCAACGGGCCCGCGCACAGGGAGTTCGATGTGAACGTGAAGGCCACGCTATCGCCCGAGGATGTCGCCCGCGCCTGCGCTGACGCGATGTGGAAGGAAGACGACGCCAGCAAGGGCCTCGGCATGGAGCTCGTCGAGATCAGGCCGGGGCAGGCGGTGATGGCGATGACGGTGCAGCCGCACATGGTCAACGGCCAGCGCATCTGTCATGGCGGCTACATCTTCACGCTGGCCGATTCAGCCTTCGCCTTTGCCTGCAACAGCCGCAACGATCGCGCGGTGGCGGCGCAGGGCAATGTCACTTTCATCCGGCCCGGCAAGCTCGGGGATCGTCTGGTGGCGACCGCGCGCGAGATCTCGCGCAGTGGCCGCTCGGGAATCTACGACGTGAGCGTGACGTCCGGCGACAGCGTGATCGCCGAATTCCGCGGGCATTCGCGCGTGATACCGGGCACCTGGCTGCCCGACACGGACATCAAGGGATAAAGGCTTCAGGGGAAACGTCGATGGCAACGGCAAAGCTCAAGGTTAGGGATAGCGGTTATCACGCCGAGCTGGATGCGGCGGAACGCGCCTCCCGCGACGAGATCATGGCGCTGCAGACCAGGCGGCTGGCCTGGTCACTCAAGCATGCCTATGACAATGTCGCGCACTACAGGAAGGCGTTCGATGCCGCCGGCGTGCACCCGTCCGATTTCAGGCAGCTTCCCGATCTCGCCAAATTCCCGTTCACGGTGAAGACGGATCTGCGCGACAATTATCCCTTCAACATGTTCGCGGTGCCGCGCGAGCAATTGGTGCGGGTCCATGCGTCCTCCGGCACGACCGGCAAGCCGATCGTGGTCGGCTACACCAGGGCCGACATCGATACCTGGGCGGATGTGATGGCGCGCTCGATCCGCGCCGCCGGCGGCCGCACCGGCATGCTGATGCACAACGCCTATGGCTACGGCCTGTTCACCGGTGGCCTCGGCGCGCATTACGGCGCCGAGCGGCTCGGCTGCACGGTGATCCCGATCTCCGGCGGCATGACCGAGCGGCAGGTGCAGCTCATCAACGACTTCCGGCCCGACATCATCACGGTGACGCCGAGCTACATGCTGGCGATCCTCGACGAGTTCAAGCGCCAGGGCCTCGATCCGCGCAAATCGTCGCTGAAGTTCGGGATCTTCGGCGCCGAACCCTGGACCAACGCGATGCGCGTCGAGATCGAGCAGGCGTTCGACATGGACGCCACCGACATCTATGGCTTGTCGGAGGTGATCGGTCCCGGCGTCGCGCAGGAATGCGTGGAGACCAAGGATGGTCTGCATATCTGGGAGGATCACTTCTACCCCGAGGTGATCGATCCCCTGACCGGCAAGGTGCTGCCCGACGGCGAGAAGGGCGAGCTGGTGTTCACCTCGCTGACCAAGGAAGCCTTCCCGATCATCCGCTATCGCACCCGCGATCTGACGCGGCTGTTGCCCGGCACGGCGCGGCCCGGCATGCGGCGGATGGAGAAGGTGACCGGCCGCTCCGACGACATGATCATCCTGCGCGGCGTCAACGTGTTCCCGACCCAGATCGAGGAAGCGCTGCTGGCGACCGACTGGTGCGGCGGTCACTTTGTCATCGAGCTGACCCGCGAGGGCCGCATGGACGAGATGACGGTGCTCGCCGAAGCCCGGCCCGAGAGCTGGGACGGCGAAGGGCTGACCGCGCATGCCGAGAAGGTCTCCGCCTTCATCAAGAACACGATCGGCATCTCCACCCGCGTCCGCGTCGTTGCGCCCGAGACGCTGGAGCGTTCGCTCGGCAAGGCGAAACGTGTTTACGACAAGCGGCCGAAAGAATAGCCTCTCGCCCGCAATCCGAGAGGCGCGGGGTTTCCATGGCCGATACCAATGAAGCAACCGCCGCGGAAATCGTGGCTGGTATCCGCAGCGGCAAGGTGACGGCGCTCAGCGTCGTCGAGGCCGCACTCGATCGTGCGGAGCGGCTCAAGCACCTCAACGCCTTCATCGTGCTGAACCGCGAGGGCGCGCTTGCCGCGGCGCGCGAGGTCGATGCCGGGATGCGGACCGGCGTGTTGGCCGGGCTTCCCATCGTCGTGAAGGACAACATCAACACGTCAGACCTGCCGACATCCGGCGGCACGCCAGCGCTGCAACACGCACGGCCTGCGCGCAATGCGCCGTCGCTGCAGAAGCTGCTCGACGCGGGTGCGGTCGTCATCGGCAAGACCAATTTGCACGAGCTCGCCTTCGGCATCACCAGCACCAATCTCGCGCCGTTCGCGGGACCGGTACGGAATCCATACGACACGAGCCGGATCCCGGGCGGGTCGTCGGGCGGAACGTCGGCGGCGATCGCCGCGCGCATCGCCACTTGTGGCCTCGGATCGGACACTGGCGGCTCGACCCGCGTGCCCGCGGCGCTGACCGGGACCGTCGGCCTTCGGCCTTCCGTCGGCAATGGCGGCGCCGAGCGGCGTTATCACGACGACAACCAGGTGGTTCCGATCAGCCATACCCGCGACACCGTCGGCCCGATGGGACGCACGGTCGCCGATGTCGCGCTGCTCGATGCCGTGATGACAGGCACGCCGCTGGCAACGAGCATCCCGCTGCGCGGCGTGCGTCTCGGTATTCCCGCATGCTTCTGGAGCGGCCTCGATCGCGATGTCGAAGCCGTCGCCCGCGCAGCCTGCGCCCGGCTCTCGGCGGCCGGCGCGGTGTTGGTCGATGTCGATATGCCCGATCTATTTGAGCAGAACGGCAAGGTGTCGTTTGTGGTCGCGTTGCACGAGCCGATCGCCGATATCCCGGCCTGGCTCGCCGCCTCCGGGATTGAAGGGATCACGCTGTCCGACATCGCGGCCGCCGTTGCCAGTCCCGACGTCGTCGGCGCTTTCGATGCCATCACGGCGGACGCGTTCGGTGCCGCCTATGATGATGCGATCAAGGTGCAGCGGCCGGCGCTGCAGGCGATCTATGCCGCGTATCTCAGGGACAACAGGCTGGATGCGATCCTGTTTCCGACCACGATCGCGCCCGCACCGGTCATCGACGAGAAGAATGGATCCGGCGAGATGTCGGTCAATGGCGGCGCGCCGGTGCCGACCTTCGGCACCATGATCCGCAACACCGATCCCGGCAGCAATGCCGGCCTTCCCGGGCTGTCGCTCTATGCCGGCATGACGTCCGATGGCCTGCCTGTTGGGCTCGAGCTCGACGGTCCGGTCGGCAGCGATGCCAGGCTGCTCGGGCTCGGCCTGTCGATCGAGGCGATCCTGGGTACGGCCCCGCCGCCGAAGCTCTGACACCGCCGGCCGCAACAAGCCCCTTGAATTGATCGGTCAGTCGATTAGTCATGACCGGAGGCCACTTGGCCGCCACCATCCGCGCGCTTCAACAGCGCGCTTCATGACCAGGACTGGAACGCTGATGCCGCCGGCCCCGCAAGCAAACCGTCATTCCGTCGACGCCCGCTGCGTGCGCCTGCTGACGAAGGCGGAGGACGCGGCGGCGGTGGCGCCGGTGGTCGAGACTCATGCACTTTCGCGCGGCGACAACGACGTCTTGATCGAGGTGAAGGCGGCGGCGGTCAATCCATCCGACGTGAAAGCCGCGACCGGGTTGATGCCCTATGCCGTCTTCCCGCGCACCAGTGGTCGCGACTACGCCGGCGTCGTGATCGATGGCCCGGCTGAATTCATCGGGCGCGAGGTGTTCGGCTCGTCCGGCGACCTCGGCATCCGCCGCGACGGCACCCATGCCACGCATCTGGCGGTCGAGCACGATGCCGTGGTGGAAAAGCCCGCCGGCATCTCCTGGGACGAAGCCGCCGGGATCGGCGTGCCCTTCGTCACCGCGATGGAGGGCCTGCGCCGCGCCGGCCTGCCGAAGACGGGCGAGAGCGTGCTGGTGATGGGCGTCAACGGCAAGGTCGGGCAGGCGGCGGTGCAGATCGCGAGCTGGCACGGCGCGCGCGTGATCGGCGTGGTGCGCAAGAGCGAGCCCTATGAGGGCCACAGCAATTCGCCGGTCGAAGTGATCGATGCCTCGACCACCGATGTCGCCGCTCGCGTGCGCGAGCTGACCGGCGGCAAGGGCGCCGACATCGTCTACAACACGGTCGGCGATCCCTATTTCCAGGCCGCGCACAAGTCGCTGGCGCTGCGCGGCCGCCAGATCCTGATCGCGGCGGTCGATCGCATCGTGCAGTTCAACATCCTCGAATTCTACCGCGGCCAGCACACCTATGTCGGCATCGACACGCTTGCGCTGTCGTCGGTTGCGACCGGCGAGGTGTTGCGCGAGCTTGCGCCGGGCTTTGCCGGCGGACATCTGAAGCCATTCCCGATCAAGCCGGGCGCGATCTATCCGCTGGAACAGGCCAAGGCGGCGTTTGTTGCCGTGGCAGGCTCGTCGCGTGACCGCGTGATCCTGCGGCCGTGATGACGAGAGAGCCGAGAGAACCCGCATGGACCCCGCCACGATCGTCATCCTCGCCGCCCTGATCATCGGCCTGATCTATGGCTCGGTCGGGCTGCTCAGCGGCTTCTGCATGATGAGCGGCCTGCGCGGCTGGTGGGCGGAGGGCGACGGCCGCCTGGCGCGCACCTATGCGCTGGCGATGGGGGTTGCGATCGCCGCCTCGCAGCTTTTGGCGGCGGCAGGCCTCGTCGATCTCGGCAAGTCGATCTATCTGCAGCCGTCCTTCTCGGCGCCGGTGATGTTCCTCGGCGGGCTGCTGTTCGGTTACGGCATGGTGCTGTCGAACGGCTGCGGCTCCCGAGCGCTGGTGCTGCTCGGGCGCGGCAATCTGCGCTCCTTCGTGGTCGTGATCGTGCTCGGCATCTTCGCCGAGATGACGCTGAAGGGCCTGATCGCCCCGGCGCGGATCGCGATGGTGCAGGCCTCGCAGGCAACAGTCGCCGCCAATTCGGTGCCATCACTCCTGGCGAGCACCGGCCTCGGCGCTGTGCCGGCGCGAATGGTCGCGGCGTCGGTGCTATCAGCCGTCCTGATCATCTTTGCCTTCGCCCATGCGCCATTCCGCAAGTCGCCGGGCCAGGTTGCGGCCGGCGTGATCGTCGGCCTGCTGGTGGCGGGCGGCTGGTACGCGACCGGCTATCTCGGCGCGGATGATTTCAATCCGGTGCCGGTGACGTCGCTGACCTTCATCGCGCCGATCGCCGACGCCCTGCAATATGTGATGCTGTCGACCGGCTCGACGCTGAATTTTGGCATCGTCACCGTGTTCGGCGTGTTCGCAGGCAGCCTGATCACGGCCATTGCCACCGGGCGCTTCCAGCTCGAAGGCTACCGGTCGCCGCAGCACATGCTGCGCTCGGCAGGCGGCGCCGCGCTGATGGGCGCGGGCGGCGTGATGGCGTTCGGCTGCTCGGTCGGGCAGGGGCTGACCGGACTGTCGACGCTCTCGCTGTCGTCCTTCATCGCAATCGCCGGCATCATGCTCGGCACCGGCGCCGGCCTGCGCGGCGCGCTGCGGGTCAGGCCGCTCGCAACGGCCTAGCACTACTTTGGCAGATTGTTGGATTTCGGCTTTTTATTAGGATTCCCGAATCAATTTTTCAATGATTCATGGGTGGTCGGCTCTTGGAGGGCTGACCATGGCGGAATGGGAAGACGAACTCGAACGCTGGCTGATGCCGTTCTTGGACCGGTTGGGTCATAAGACGCGGCAGCGGATGTGTCCCCTGTACGTTGCGGGATTGATCGGTCCTGGCGATCGCAAGAGCATTCAGCCGATGGCAGAACGCCTCGCAACCGGCAACTACGATCAGCTGCACCATTTCATTGCCGATGGTGTCTGGGACGCGTCAGCGCTGGAATCTGAGTTGCTCAACCAGGCCGACCGGCTTGTCGGCGGCAACGATGCGGTGCTGGTTATTGATGACACCGCGATCCCGAAGAAGGGTGAACGTTCGGTTGGTGTTGCAGCTCAATATGCATCGGCTCTCGGCAAAACGGCAAATTGCCAAACGCTGGTGTCTTTGACGCTTGCGCGAGGTGAAGTGCCGGTGATGGTCGCGTTGCGTCTTTTTCTACCCGACAGTTGGACGAGCGACCTGTCTCGTCTAAAGCGCGCTCGCGTGCCGGTCGAACACCGAACGGCACGGTCCAAGCCGGAAATTGCTTTGGCCGAGATTGACCGCGCGATGGCAGCCAACGTGCGCTTTGGATGTGTGCTGGCGGATGCAGGATACGGGCTCAGCGCGCCGTTTCGACAAGGGCTAACGGCACGCGGGCTGGCCTGGGCCGTCGGCATCCCTCGGCATCTCAAGGTGTATCCGGTCAATGTGAAGCTCATTTGGCCGATTACCAAAGTCCGCGGGAAACCACGAAAGCACCACGTACCAGATATCTTATCGATTGCGGCAGAACACATGCTGGCCAGCGCCAAATGGAAAACCGTGAGTTGGCGCAGCGGGACGAAAGGTCGGCTGAAAGCCCGATTTGCTGCTCTCCGTGTCCGCACCGCCGACGGCCCTCCGCAGCGGATTTGGGACAAGGGTCAGCAGCATCTCCCAGGCGACGAGGCCTGGCTCATTGGCGAGCAACGAGCCTCGGGGGAGAAGAAATACTATCTCGCCAATCTCCCTGCGGCGACGGATCTGCGCACACTGGCCGCCACTATCAAGGCAAGATGGGTTTGTGAGCAGGCGCATCAGCAGTTGAAGGAGGAGCTTGGACTTGATCACTTCGAAGGGCGATCATGGCAGGGTCTTCATCGCCACGCCCTGATGACAATGATTGCCTACGCCTTCCTGCAACATCGCCGCCTCGCATACGCGGGGCGGAAAAAAAAGAATCAACGGGCCTCCGCCTCAGCCAACCATGCCCGCCGTGCGTCACGCCATCGTCGATCTCATCCTTCGGCCACCGTCTCAACGGTGTCCATACTGCCGAAAACAAATCCTTGAAAAACACCGGCGCAAACAGATTCTGCCAAAGTAGTGCTAGCACTACTTTGGCAGATTGTTGGATTTCGGCTTTTTATTAGGATTCCCGAATCAATTTTTCAATGATTCATGGGTGGTCGGCTCTTGGAGGGCTGACCATGGCGGAATGGGAAGACGAACTCGAACGCTGGCTGATGCCGTTCTTGGACCGGTTGGGTCATAAGACGCGGCAGCGGATGTGTCCCCTGTACGTTGCGGGATTGATCGGTCCTGGCGATCGCAAGAGCATTCAGCCGATGGCAGAACGCCTCGCAACCGGCAACTACGATCAGCTGCACCATTTCATTGCCGATGGTGTCTGGGACGCGTCAGCGCTGGAATCTGAGTTGCTCAACCAGGCCGACCGGCTTGTCGGCGGCAACGATGCGGTGCTGGTTATTGATGACACCGCGATCCCGAAGAAGGGTGAACGTTCGGTTGGTGTTGCAGCTCAATATGCATCGGCTCTCGGCAAAACGGCAAATTGCCAAACGCTGGTGTCTTTGACGCTTGCGCGAGGTGAAGTGCCGGTGATGGTCGCGTTGCGTCTTTTTCTACCCGACAGTTGGACGAGCGACCTGTCTCGTCTAAAGCGCGCTCGCGTGCCGGTCGAACACCGAACGGCACGGTCCAAGCCGGAAATTGCTTTGGCCGAGATTGACCGCGCGATGGCAGCCAACGTGCGCTTTGGATGTGTGCTGGCGGATGCAGGATACGGGCTCAGCGCGCCGTTTCGACAAGGGCTAACGGCACGCGGGCTGGCCTGGGCCGTCGGCATCCCTCGGCATCTCAAGGTGTATCCGGTCAATGTGAAGCTCATTTGGCCGATTACCAAAGTCCGCGGGAAACCACGAAAGCACCACGTACCAGATATCTTATCGATTGCGGCAGAACACATGCTGGCCAGCGCCAAATGGAAAACCGTGAGTTGGCGCAGCGGGACGAAAGGTCGGCTGAAAGCCCGATTTGCTGCTCTCCGTGTCCGCACCGCCGACGGCCCTCCGCAGCGGATTTGGGACAAGGGTCAGCAGCATCTCCCAGGCGACGAGGCCTGGCTCATTGGCGAGCAACGAGCCTCGGGGGAGAAGAAATACTATCTCGCCAATCTCCCTGCGGCGACGGATCTGCGCACACTGGCCGCCACTATCAAGGCAAGATGGGTTTGTGAGCAGGCGCATCAGCAGTTGAAGGAGGAGCTTGGACTTGATCACTTCGAAGGGCGATCATGGCAGGGTCTTCATCGCCACGCCCTGATGACAATGATTGCCTACGCCTTCCTGCAACATCGCCGCCTCGCATACGCGGGGCGGAAAAAAAAGAATCAACGGGCCTCCGCCTCAGCCAACCATGCCCGCCGTGCGTCACGCCATCGTCGATCTCATCCTTCGGCCACCGTCTCAACGGTGTCCATACTGCCGAAAACAAATCCTTGAAAAACACCGGCGCAAACAGATTCTGCCAAAGTAGTGCTAGGCCGTGTACTCATAACCGTCGGCTTCCCGTCATAAAGCGGAAGTTGCCCAGTTCGGTAGTTATCGGCGGCTTATGACCCAGAGCGGAAGTCGAGACCGCCACCATCTCGGGCCGCCGGACACCTGATGTTCGAGCAACGCAAGCTCCCGCCAATTTCATCAGCTGTCAGTGTGCCTTATTGTGCGAGTACGCCGCGTTGCTCCCATGGTCCCGGATTGAGACGGAATAAGCACCCCGATCAAGCCTGCCCGAACTGCGCGACTACGCCCGACCATAGTCGCCAGATTTCGGGGGACTTTTCATCGACGGCGGTTTGCACCATGACCAGCTTCGAGGGCGGATCAACAAGGATACGCTGCCCGAGATGACCCAACATTGCGAATTGCCGTCGGCTTCCGGGAAACAGATAGAACTGATAGCCGTAGCCGAACCCTCCCTCGGCCTTTTTCAGATAGCCGTCGGAAGCGCGCACCGTGGTTGCATCGACCATCCATCGCGCCGGGATGATCTGTTTGCCTTCCCATGCTCCGTCGTGGGCGAGCAGGCGGGCGAGCCGGGCATAGTCGCGCAACACGGCGTTGAAGAAGCCGTGCGCCACTTCATAGCCTTCCGCGTCGATCAGCCATTTGGCATCGGCTTCCGTGCCGATCGGCTGCCACACCTTTTCCTGGAGATAGTCGGAGAGTGATTTGCCTGTTGCGTAACGCAGCACCAGACCAAGCACATCCGTTTCGATGCTGGCGTAGCGGAATTGCGTACCCGGCGGCGCGATCCGCCGATTGAATTGCGCGATGCTGGCAACGGTGCCTTTGTTGGAAAACCAGTGCTTGCGCACCATGTCGACCCACAAGCGATCGAGGTCGCGGCCGCTGCCTTTGCCTTCGTCGGCCTGCTCGCCGAACTCCACGCCCGACGACATGTGCAGCAGCGCGCGGAGCGGCGTCGCGCCATATTCGGTGCCTTTCAAGCCAGGCACATAGGTCTCCGCGGTATCGTCGATAGATTCAATCGCGCCTTCCGAGATCGCGATACCGACCAGCATGCCCGTAATCGATTTTGCCATCGACTGCGATATCAGCCGGTCTCGATCGGTGCGGCCGTATTGATAGTGCTCGACCAGAATCCGTTCGTCCTTTGCGATCAGCAGACCCGTCACCGGATTGCGCGACAGATAATCCGCAAGCGAAGAGTGGCTTCCCTTGTACTGGTAGCTGATATCCACCTGCGTTCGCTTGAACGGCCAGGCCGTGGCTGCGCGATTGACCAAGCGCGTTGGAAATATCTCGTCGTAGTGACTGAATGCCCCGACGCGGTATTTTGGCGAAGCCGGATTGCCGGGCTGGTAAACGCGCCAGCGATCCTTCACCGGATAGTCCTCGGTGGCGCCGTAAAGCTCTGCATCGGGACCACCAGCGGAAAAGACCGGACCACCGCCACTCTCGGCAGCCCAACTCCACTTGACCGACGCAGCAACAAAACTCGCCGCAAGTCCGGTCAGAGCCGAGCGGCGCGAGAGTGCGTTTCCGGCGTCGGCGAAAGACAATAAAATGGTAAACCGCTGATTCAGCCTAAGGAGGCCCGTTGTCGCAGCTCATTGCGAGGAAGGAGCCCCATCAGTCTGTCAAATGTTTTCGATCCCTTCTCGCCGATTCCCGCAGTTCGGCTGGCCGATTTCTAAACGACTGGCCGATTCTTCAATCGGTCGTGCCACGGGCTGCATTTCCCGCCATTGAGAGACGGCGGAATTCGGTTGGGGTCAAATTGGTCGCCGCCTTGAAGGCGCGGTTGAACGGCCCGATCGACTGGAAACCTGTGTCCATGGCAATTGTCAGCACCGGGACTTCTACTTGTTCAGGGTCGACCAGCGCTGCCTTGGCTTCCCCGATCCGGTAATGATTGAGGAACGCATTGAAATTGCGATAACCGAGGCCCTCGTTGATAAGTTGCCGCAGCCGGTACTCCGGCACGCCAAGCTCGACGGATAGCAATTTGATGGTCAACCCCTCACGCCGGTAGATGCGCTCGACGGTCATGAGCTGTTCCAACCGGCGCAGGAGAGCCGGTTCAATCGTTGCGTCAGACGCCTTGGTTGGCGCGCTGGGGGGGACGTTTGCTGCGGGCAGCAGGATCGAACCTTTCCGCGTCCCCGCCTCCAGCAGATTCCATGTGCTCAAACCAACTAACACGAACAGAACGAAGGCGTTGGCAACGCTAGTCATAGAAAAAGTGGGATGCGAGGGCTGCTGCAGGAAGCTCAAGTAAGAGTTGAGAACGATTTGGGCCGACGCGCCGATCAGGACGACCAGCCGGAGCCCACGCCGGCCTTGCACAAGGTCCGCCGGCCAAGTGACAAGCGTCTGCGCCACCGCCAACAGGGCCAGGCCGAGAAAGGCAAACGACAGCGTGCGTTCGATCGCAAGCTCGAGCGCGGCCGATCTGGTGACTCCGCTGGCGTCCAGCCATTGTGCGACGGCGACGGCCGCCCACAAGACGCCATGCCAAGGCCGTGGTACGAAATCGTCATCGAAGGCAGCACGCGCCCATAGCCAGAACACGACACAGTTCGCGCTGGACAACGCCAGTAGCAACAGGCCCCACCACGCAAATGGCCGCGGGAACGTGGGCGCCGAGCAGACCATCGAAGCCGCGGCGCCGATTGCGAGCGCGGCGCCCAGCAGTGCGGCCGTGCTATCGCGGCGATCGCGTAGCGCCATAGATGCGATCAGCAGGCACAATGCTACGACGGCGCCTCGTAACCCGAGGTCAATCGACATCAAACCGCTGGTGCCCACTATCGGAAACACTCCAAATGCCATTGTTGAGCCGCGTAGGCTCGCTCATACGCCCTGGGCGCAACTGATGTCGAGTCGTCAGATAATCTCGAAGCGGCTACGAACTGAAAAAGCCCCGATCCGGCTCAGAAGTTGATGTCCGAAAGCCAGCTCGCAATGGCCACTTTCGGTTTTGGCCCAAGGCCGACATGCAGCGACGTCGGTTTCGACGTCAACTTCCGAGACCGAAGCGAACGTGACGAATCTATGGGTACAGGCCCTCATTACGCGCGAGCCGGCGCATCCGCCAGCGAACTCAGCGCGATCCCGCCGACGATCAGGGCCGCGGCAATCGCCAGCGAGAGATCGATCGGCTCGCCGAGCAAGAGTGCCGCGGTCACGATGCCGACGATCGGCGTCGCTGTGGTGCCGAGCGAGGTCGTTAGCGCCGGCAGGCTCTTGTTAACCATCGACATCGCCCAATAGGCCAGCGCCGTGCCGATGAAGCCGGAATAGAGGAACAGCAGCAGGAGGTGTGGCGACCATGTCACCTCGGGCACGCCCTCGGTGATCAGCGCCGACATCGTCAGCACCAGCGTCGCGACCAGCACCTGCCACAGCAGCAATTGCAGCGGCGTCGCGATCCAGCGGTGCGAGCGGATGTAGATGATGTTCGCGGCCCAGCAGATCGCGGCGATGATGATCATGCCGGCGCCGGCGAGGACGTGCAGATTGCTCCAGTCCAGCGACGCCGGGTTGAGGATCACGCAGAGCCCGGCGAGCCCGGAGGCGACGCCAATCAGCTTCAATGTCCCGAGCCGTTCAGTCCGCGCGGCGCCTGCTGCGAGCGCGACCCAGAGCGGCGTGGTGTAGCCGAGCACGACGCCCTTGCTGGCCGGGAGATAGCGCAGGCCGGCGGCGACCAGCGTCGAGAAGAACGTCATGTGCAGCAGCGCCACGCTGAGCACCACGGGGACATCGGCGATACGCGGAATGATCAAATTGCCGCTGGCGCGCAGGATCACCAGCAGCGCGATCAGGGCGACCCAGCTGCGGATCGATGCGGTCCACAGCGGCGGCACCGCCTCGACCAGCGATTTCGTGACCGACCAGTTGATGCCCCAGGCCAGCACCACGACGATGAACAGGGCGGCCGCCTTGGCGGGGGAGAGTGACTGGTTCACGGCAGAATCCTTGCGGGCGATACCCGCTTGTGAATAGGATCAGGCTGGCTCTCTCGAAAGAGCCAGATTGTGTAGAACGATGGAGCCAGATTGATCCTTGCCGAATTGCTCGCGCTGAAGCGATCGGACGATGCCGGGCTGGCCGCGCAGCTGACCCAGCAGCTGCGCGCGCTGATGGCGAGCGGCCGGATCAGGAGCGGCGCCATGCTGCCGTCGAGCCGCAGCCTTGCGGCCGAGCTCGACGTGGCGCGCAACACCGTGACGCATGCCTATGAGCAGTTGGCCGCCGAAGGATATCTGCGGGTCGCGGCGCGGCGGCGGCCGGTTGTGACCGACGATATCGAAGCGCGCTTCGCCAAACCTGCGCTGGCGCCAAAGCGCGAGGCCGCCAGCAAACCGTTGCTATCGCCGTGGGCCTTGCAGCTCTCCGATGCCGATTGGCCGCTGTCGTACCAGGCGGATTTCCGGCCGCTCCGTCCCGGGCTCGCGGACGCGCGCGAGTTTCCGCACGAGATCTGGGCCCGCTGCCTGCGCCGCAGCGCGCTGCGTCGCCGCTTCAACGACCAAACCGTGGTCAACCGGCCAAGTCTGCGCGAAGCCTTATGCGACTACCTTGAAGTCAGCCGCGGGGTGCGTGCCGAGGCCGATCAGATCCTGATCCTGCCGACGGCGCAGGCGGCGCTGACGCTGATTGCCGCGACCACCATCGTGGCCGGTGATGCGGTGTGGACCGAGGATCCCGGCTATCCCGGCGCCGCGGCGGCGTTTCGCGCGGCCGGCGCCGACGTCGTCGGCGTCAGGCTCGATCAATGGGGCATGATGCGGATGCGCGCGACACGCGCGCCGAAGCTCATCTTCGCGACGCCGTCGCATCAGCACCCGACCGGACGGGTGATGCCTGTCGCGCGCCGCACCGAGCTGCTGGCTTCCGCCGAGCCCGGCAAGACCTGGATCGTCGAGGACGATTACGACGGCGAGTTTCACTATGACAGTCGCCCGATGCCGGCGCTGCAGGGGCTCGATCGCGAGGGACGCGTGCTCTATCTCGGCACCTTCGCCAAGGCGATGACGGCCGATATCCGCATCGGCTATCTGGTGGTGCCGCCACAGCTGGCACGGACGATGGAGATCGCGCAGCGCCATCTCGGGCTGATCGCCTCCGTGCATGTCCAGGAAGCGCTGGCCGGCTTCATGGCCGACGGGCATTTCCTGGCGCATGTCAGGCGGATGCGGCGCATCTATCGCGCGCGCCGCGACCACCTCGCTACGGCGCTGGCGCGGCAGCTCGGCGAGGTGCTCACGGCCGAGGTCCCGCCGGGCGGCATGCAGTTGATTGCCCGCTTCAAGGATGGCACCGCGGACCGGAACGCCGTGGCCCGGCTGGTGGCCGCAGGGGTCGAGGTGCGCGCGCTGTCGAGCCTCGCGCTGGAGCGGCCGCGCGACCACGGCCTGTTGCTCGGCTTCGCCGCCTGGCGCGAGAACGAGATCGGCGCCGCGGTGCGGATCATGGCGAACTGCCTGACCGGCAAGCGCATTGCGCGTGGGTAGAGGGGTGCTCGCACGATTTCGGAATAATGGAAGAATATCCCTGAGTTGCCCGACGTGTCAAGTCGCCTTGTCGAGCGCCGGCGGCCGCCGGCACCTTTGCATGGGGTTGTTTTCGATATTTTCAGCGCGCCCCTGCGACGGCCTGCAGGCGGGAGGGGGGACGCAGCGGACATGCTGCTACGGCTCGGCCCATGTCGCTGCGTCGCGGGCTCACTCCGCCGCCTTGGTGACGATCCGTACCTCCGACGTCAGCGTCTTGTGCACCGGGCACTTGTCGGCGATCTCCATCAGCCGCTTGCGCTGGTCGGCGTCGAGTTCGCCCTCGATCCTGATGACGCGGTCGATCTGGTCGAGCATGCCCTCGCGCGTCTCGCACTCCTCGCAATCCTTCGCTAGATCTTGCTGTGCGTGAGCGTCACCGTGACGCGATCGAGCGGCAGCGACTTGCGGTCGGCATACATCCGCATCGTCATCGAGGTGCAGGCACCTAACCCGGCCAGCACGAAGTCGTACGGCCCGGGGCCGGAATCCTGGCCGCCGACGGCGACCGGCTCGTCGGCCAGCATGCGATGCGGGCCTGCCGTGACGATCTGCTGAAACTTGCCGGCCCGAGTCTCCTGCACCACGACGTTGCGCGGCGCAGTGCCGGTATCTGCCGCCGGCTGCGGCGCGAGTTCGACGTAGCGTTCGGCCCAGGCGCCGATCACGTCGGCGACATAGGCGGCATCCTGCTTGCCGCTCAGGAGATGATCGGCGCCGGCTAGCGAGACGAAGCTTTTGGGGTGCCTAGCGGCGCTGAAGATATGCGTGGCGTTGTCGATGCCGACGGTGTCGTCGGTCGGCGAATGCATGATCAGCAGCGCCTTGTGCAGCTGCTTCACCTGCGCCATCAGATTCTGCTCGGCGACGTCGTCGAGGAATTCTCGCTTGATGCGGAACGGGCGGCCGGCGAGCGAGACTTCGCCTTCACCCTGCGCGCGGATGTCCTCGATCCGGTCCTTGAAGAAATGCGTGACATGGACGGGATCGGACGGCGCGGCGATGGTGGCGACCGCCTTGGCCTCGGGGATCCGGCCTGCGGCGGCGAGGATCGCGGCGCCGCCGAGGCTGTGGCCGATCAGGATCGCGGGCGCCTTGCGCGTCTCGCGCAAATGGTCGGCGGCGCGGACGAGATCGGCGACGTTCGACGTGAAGGTCGAGTTGGCGAACTCGCCCTCGCTGGAGCCGAGGCCGGTGAAGTCGAAGCGCAGCGTAGCGATGCCCTTGGCCGCGAGCGCAACCGCGATGCGCTTTGCGGCCAGCACGTCCTTGCCGCAGGTGAAGCAGTGCGCGAACAGCGCATAGGCCTCGATCGGCCCGTCGGGCGTGTCAAGCGCGGCGGCCAGCTGATGGCCGCCCACACCGGTGAATTGAAAGCGTTCGTGCGGCACGGGCAGGCTCCATCATCTTGTTGGTTTGTCAGTCGCCAGAATAGCGCTGTTCGGTCCAGGGATCACCGCGATTGTGATAACCGCGGACCTCCCAGAAGCCGGGCGCGTCCTCGGTGAGGAATTCGATGCGCTGCAGCCACTTCGCGCTCTTCCAGAAATACAGGTGCGGCACCACGAGCCGCACCGGGCCGCCATGCTCCTGCTCCAGCGGCTTGCCCGACCAGCTATGGGCGAGCAGCGCGTCCTCGGCGGCGAAGTCCTCAAGCGGCAGGTTCGTCGTATAGCCGTCATAAGAATGCAGTGCCACGAACCGCGCATCCTCGCGCGGCTGGCAGGCGGCGAGCAGGTCGCGGGTGGCGAGCCCCTCCCACTGATTGTCGTAGCGCGACCAGGTCGTGACGCAGTGGATGTCCGAGACGAATTGCGTCTGCGGCTGCGCCATGAACTGCTGCCAGGTCCAGTAGATGGTCTGCTCGACCGCGCCGTAGACGTCGAGCCGCCAGCGCTCCTGCGAGATGTTCGGCATCAGCCCGAGATCGAGCACCGGCCAGTCCGCCGTCAGATGCTGACCCGGCGGCAGGCGCTGCTCCTCCGGGCGGGTGACCTTGCCGGTGAGGAATTTGCCTTCGCGTGCCCAGCGCTGCTTGCTGCGCGTCAGCTTGCTCTCGGGCGGTTCGTTATCGTCGGTCATGGCGTCGTGCGATCATTCGTGGCGATGCATCGCGGAGTCGCGCTTGGTATCGCGCATCGTCGAATAGATCAGCAGCGACAGAAAAATCATGCCGCTGAGATAGTAGTAGAACCAGTCCTCATGCCCGATGCTCTTGAAGTAGAGCGCGACCGCCGGCGCGGTGCCGCCGAAGATCGACACCGTGATGGCATAGGGCAGGCCGACGCCGAGCGCGCGGACATTGGTCGGAAACAGCTCGGCCTTCACGATCGCGTTGATCGAGGTGTAGCCGGCGACGAAGATCCAGGCGCCGCAGATCAGAAGGAAGGCCATGAACGGCGACTTGGTGTCCTTCAGCGCGGTCAGGATCGGGATCGTGCCGAGCGTGCCGGCGATGCCGAAGAAGATCAGCAGCGGCTTGCGGCCGATTTTGTCGGAGAGCCCGCCATAGATCGGCTGCAGGATGGTCGCGAAGATCAGCGAGCCGAAGATCACGAAGGTGGTCTGGTCCTCGGTGAGGCCGACCGACAGCTTGACGAAGGTCTGCATGTAGGTGGTGAAGGTATAGAACGCCGCGGTGCCGCCGGCGGTGAGGCCGACCACCAGCAGCAATTCGCGCGGATAGTTCAGCAGGCCGACGATCGAGCCGGTCGGCTTGGAGACCTTCTTGGCCTCCTCGAACGCCTCGGTCTCATGCAGGCCGCGCCGCATCACCGCGGCGACGATCGCGAGCATGGCGCCGATCACGAACGGAATCCGCCAGCCCCAGGCCTTCAGCTCGTCCGGCGTCAGGAACACCTTCTGCAGCAACAGCAGCACGATGATCGCGGTGAGCTGGCCGCCGATCAGCGTGACGTACTGAAAGCTGGAATAGAAGCCGCGGTGCTTGGGATCGGCGACCTCGCTGAGATAGGTGGCGCTGGCGCCATATTCGCCGCCGAGACTCAGGCCCTCGATCACGCGGGCCAGCGCCAGGATCGCCGGGGCCGCGATGCCGATCGTGGCATAGGTCGGCGTCACCGCGATGATCAGCGAGCCGAAGCACATGCAGACAACGGACAGTGTCAGCGACAGCCGCCGGCCATAGCGGTCGGCGATGTAGCCGAACAGCCAGCCGCCGAGCGGGCGCATCAGGAAGGTCGCGGCAAACAGCACGGCGGCATTGAGCTGCTGCACCACCGGGTCGCTGTGCGGGAAGAACGCCGGCGCGAAATACAGCGCAAACGCCGTGTAAGCGTAAAAATCGTACCACTCGACGAGATTGCCGACCGAGCCGATGAAGATCGCCTTCACCCGCCGCTCGACGTCGTGGATGTCGAGATGGTCGCTCGCGGGCTGAGCGGTTTGTTCGGACATAGCATTGCTCCCGGACTCGTCGGTTCGATTCCGGGGCAAGCTACCTCATTGGGTCACGTGATGTAACCGCTGTCCGGTTCCTCAGGCGTTGTTGCCGAACAGAACGGGGAGCTGACGCGGGCCGCGCACCGTGCCTTCCGACCAGGTGACCTTACCGGCCGGATCGAGCCGGAAATCGGGGATCCGCTTCAGCCATTCCTCGATCGCAACCTGCATCTCCATACGCGCGAGGTTGGAACCGACGCAGCGGTGAATGCCGAGGCCGAAGGCGGCGTGGCGGTTCTCCTTGCGGTCGATCACCACCTTGTCCGCATCGGGGAACATGGCGGGGTCGCGGTTGGCGGCGGGGAAGGACAGCAGCACCATGTTGCCCGCCTTCACCGGGCAGCCGGAGATCGTGGTCTCCTTCATCACCTCGCGCGCCATCGTCACCGGCGAATAGGCGCGCAGGAATTCCTCGATCGCGGTCGGGATCAGTGCCGGCTCCGCGATCAGGCGCTCGCGATCGGCCGGCGTCTTGGCGAGGTGCCAGAGCGAGGAGCCGATCGCGCTCCAGGTGGTGTCGATGCCGGCGATCAGCAGCAGCCGCAGCGAGCCGAGCACGTGCTCGTCGGTGAGCGGCTGGCCGCCGGGGCCCTTGGCCCGCAGCAGCTGCGAGATCAGATCATCGCCCGGCTCAAGCTTGCGCTGCTCGAGATGGGCCATGAAGTAGCCGGTCATCTCGCGGACGCCGTTCATCAGCTCGTCTTCGTTCTTGATGCCGAGCTCGAGGATCTGGTGGATCCATTTGATGAAGAGATCGCCGTCCTTCTCGGGAATCCCCAGCATATGGGCGATGGCGCGCACCGGGATGTGCTTGGTGTAGCGCGCGGCGGCGTCGCAGTGGCCATCGGCGATGAAGTCGTCGATCAGCTCGTTGCAGATCGCGCGCACCCGCGGCTCCAGCCGCTTCATCGCGTCCGGCGTGAACGGCGGCAGCAGCACCTGCTTGGCGGGCTTGTGCTCCGGCGGATCGGAGGTGATCGGCGGTGCGCGAGCGGTAATCTCGGGGCGAACGTCGCGCACGATGACGCGGCGCGAGGAGAAGTGCTCGGTGTCGTAGGCGATCTCCTTCACCGCCTGATAGGTGGTCGGCATGTAGCAGCCGAGGAAACGCTCGGTATGCACGACGGGCGAAGCCGCGCGCAGCGTCTCCCAGATCGGGAACGGGTCGTCGGTCCAGACCGGATCGGTATGGTCGAAATCGTGCACCCAGTCGGATACCGGGGGATGTTCGGGCAGATAGCTTGCGGACGGGGAATCGGACATCAGCTCGTTTCCTTCTCGTTCGATCAAACGCTGGCGGCTCAACGGGCGGCGCGCGGCCGTTCCCGGCTGGCCGTCATTCCTCGGTGACTTCGATCGCGATTTCCGGGCAATTGGTCTGCGCGAGCCAGGCCTTGTCCTCGAGCCCGGCCGGGACGGTCCCGTCGCCGACCTCATGGGCGTTGCCGTATTCGTCGAGCTCGAACAGTTCGGGAGCGAGTGATTTGCAGCGGGCGTGACCCTGGCACTTGTCCTGGTCGACGCGGATTTTGAGCTTGGACATGCAAGCATCCTCCCTCGGCTTTGGCGCATTGTGGGTTGCGCCCGGTTCCTCAATCCAGTTTATGCAAGTCTTGTTCAGGCAAGTTCTTGTTCAGGCAAGTTCTTGGCTTGCTTGGGCGGCCGGCCTCTTAACCGGATCGCCAAGTTATAGCGTATTACATTATCGTCGCGCTTGCGCGTCAAGCGAAAATTCAGCGATCATTGCCGCAATGGGACAAATCGTTCGTAAGCCGTTCAAAACCTACCACCATGGCGACCTCCGCGAAGCCCTGATCCAGGCCGCGTTACGCGAGGTCGAGCTGGGTGGTCCCGAGGCGATCAGCATCAAGGCGCTGGCCAAGCAGCTCGGCGTCTCGCAGCCGGCGCCGTACCGGCATTTCGCCGACCGCGAGGCGCTGCTGGAGGCGGTGACCGCGGAAGCATTCCGGCAGTTCAACGTGATCATGCGCGAGGCGATCGAGCAGTCGGGCAAAGGCTCGAAGCTGTCGCGCTTTGCCCAGGCCGCGCTCGCCTTCGGGCTCGAGCGCCACGGCATCTACCGGCTGATGTTCGCGTCGCGCACCATGGCCTGCGCGCCCAAGGGCAGCGAGCTGCACACCGCGGCGATGGAAACGCTGGCACTGCTGATCGAGTCGTTCGAGGCGCCGGCGGTCGGGCTGTTGCGCGAGCGGCAGGCGCTGAAGATCTGGGCCGGACTGCACGGCATCGTGATGCTCGCCGAGCAGGGCCTGCTCACCGGCGAGTCCGCGCAGATCAGCCGCGAGGAGTTGCTGGACGAGATCGTCGAGCAGACCAAGGCGGCACTCACCGTGGCGCTGCAGGCGACGAAGGATAGGGCGTAGGGCAGATCGTCTGCAGCCTATCCCTTCATCCCATAGAAATAGATAGCCCGGTCATTGCGAGGAGCGAAGCGACGAAGCAATCCATCGTTCTGTGCGCTCGGTGACAATGGATTGCTTCGCTTCGCTCGCAATGACGAAGTGGAGGGTGTCGCCCACCTCTCCACCATAAGGGTTAGGATCGCGGCGGCCGCGGATCGATCGGCGTGGTGCTGCGCACGCCCAGAATATCCTCGAGCACTTTTGCTCCGGCCAGGAGCTGCGCCTCGGCACGCGGCTTGGCGACCATTTGCAGACCGACCGGCAGACCCGACGCCGTGAAGCCGCAGGGCAGCGACAGCGCCGGACAGCAGGCCAGCGTAATCGCGTAGACGATGCCGAGCCATTCGACGTAGTTGTCGAACTTCTTGCCGTCGCACTCGGCGACATAGCGGTTCTCGACCGGGAATGGCGCCACGATGGTCGCGGGCGCCAGCAGCAGGTCGTACTTGTCGAAGAATTCGAGCGCACGCGCCGTCATCGCGACGCGCTGCGCCTCGGCGCGTTCGAGCTTCTCGACCGTGAGCTTCAACCCTTCCTCGATGTTCCAGATCACCTCGGGCTTCAGCAAATCGCGCTTGGTGCGCAGCAATTCGGCCTTGCTGATCGCGAAATCGAACGCGCGCAACACGTGGAAGCATTCATGGGCTTCGCGCAGATCGGGATGCGCCTCCTCGACGATCGCACCGGCTTCCGCGAAACGCTCCGCCGCCTTGCGGGTCACCGCCCTGACCTCGGGATCGACCGGCGTGATGCCGAGATCTGGCGAATAGGCGATGCGCTTCGGCTTCTGGTTCGAACGCGCCGCAGACAGGAACGAGGTCGGCGGTGCGGGCAGCGACAGCGGATCGGCGGCATGTTCGCCGCTCATCGCGTCGAGCAGCAGCGCGAGGTCCTCGACATTGCGCGCCATTGGTCCCTGCACCCCGAGGGTGCGGTCGACACCGAATTTCGGCGTTTGCGCGACGCGGCCGATCGACGGCCGTAGGCCGACGATGCCGCAGAAGCTCGCCGGGTTGCGCAGACTGCCGCCCATGTCGGAGCCGTGCGCGAGCCACGCGGTGCCGCTCGCAAGGGCCGCCGCGGCGCCGCCGGAGGAGCCGGCGGCCGAGCGCGATGTGTCCCAGGGATTGCGGGTCGGACCGAACACCTCGTTGAAGGTGTTGGCGCCGGCGCCGAATTCCGGCGTGTTCGACTTGGCGTAGATCACGCCACCATTCTGTTCGAGGCGCTCGACCAGGATGTCCGACTTCGCCGGGATGTTGTCCTTGAAGATCGGCGAGCCCTGCGTGGTCAGCACGCCGGCGACGGCAGTGAGGTCCTTGATCGGAACGGGAAGGCCCGCGAGCAGGCCGCGCTCGCTGACAGGTTTCTGCATCAGGGCCTTGGCGTGGCTGCGGGCGCGGTCGAAGCAGAGCGTCGGCAGTGCGTTGACCTTGCCGTCCACCTCGGCGATGCGCGTCTCCAGCACGTCGAGCAGATCGAGCGGCGTGACGTCGCCGGCCTTCAGCTTTTCGACGACGGCACACGCCGTTTCCTTCACCAAGCCCTGATCAGCCATGCGCCGTTGCTCCTATGCCTTCTGTTTGCTTGTGCTGTAGAACATTTTCTGCCGTCGTGGCAATGCGACGTGAACGGAAGGGGCAGGGATGGCAGCGTTGTTTTCCGCGCTGGACCGGCGCGCGATGAGCCAACAGGAGCGCGATCTCGGTCTGAACAACGGCGTTGCCGTCAAGGGCAGCGCCGAAATCGCTGCGGGCTGGGAGCAGCGCTCGGCGGCACTGCGGCAAAAGTACGCCGGCCATCTCGACCTCAGATACGGCCCGCGCGAGCGCAACCGGATCGATTTCCTGAAGGCACGCGACGGCGCGCCGACGCTGCTGTTCATCCACGGCGGCTACTGGCAGACCCGTGCCAAGGAAGTGTTCACGATCTTCGCCGAGGGGCCGATGGCCCATGGCATCAATGTCGCGCTGATCGGCTATACGCTCGCGCCGGATGCGACGCTCGATGACATCGTCGCCGAGATCCATGCCGGCATCGACTTTCTGGCCGGGCAGTTGCCCGCGCTCGGGGCCGCTGCCGAGGGCATCGTGGTGTCGGGCTGGTCGGCCGGCGGACATCTGACATCGATGGCGCTGTCGAACGCCCATGTCCGGGCCGGCATGGCGATCTCGGGGATCTACGACCTCGAGCCGATCAGGCATTCCTACCTCAACGAAAAGCTCAAGCTCGACGAAGCGGCCTCGCGGCGCAACTCGCCGATGATGGCGGAAGGCGGCACGGCCAAGCCGCTGTCGCTGGTGGTCGGCAGCGCCGAATTGCCGCTGCTGCGCAAGCAAACCGCCGATTTCGCCGGCCATCGCGCCCGTTACGGCCTGCCGGTGACCTATGAGGAGATCGCCGGCGCCGATCATTTCTCCATCATGAACCAGATGCTGGCGCCGCAGGGCCGCATCACGACGCTGATCCGGCAGCTATTCGAGCGGACGGCGAGTACGTCATCCTGAGGTGCGAGCCTTGCGGCGCAATTGCGCCGCTGGGCGAGCCTCGAAGGGTGGCGTGGTCCGTGGCCCATCCTTCGAGACGGCCGCTTTGCGGCCTCCTCAGGATGACGGCGGAATGAATGGCTAGCGCGAGCTAGTTATCCCCATCCCGACGTCAGCCCGCCATCCACGGTATAGATCACGCCCGACGTATAGCCCGCGCGGTCGGACGCCAGGAACGCCATCAGGTCGCCGATCTCGCGTGCATGTGCGGGCCGGCCGAGCGGCAGGCCCTTCTGGAATTCCTTGTAACGGTTCTCGTCGCCGAACTGGTTCCTGGCGCGGGTCTTGAGCAGCGTGACGTGGCGGTCGGTGCCGACAGGGCCGGGATTGATGCCGACGACGCGGATATTGTCGGCGAGGCTCTTGCCGCCGAGCGCGCGGGTGAAGGCCATCAGCGCCGCATTGCCGGCGCTGCCGCAGATGTAGTTGGCGTCGAACTTCTCGCCGGCCGCGCCGATGTCGTTGACGATCACGCCGCCGCCGCGCGCCTTCATCTGGGCGTAGATCGCGCGCGTCAGATTGACGTAACCGAACACCTTGAGCTCCCAGGCATGCCGCCAGGTCGCCTCGTCGATCTTATCGATCGAGCCGCCCGGGATATCGCCGGCATTGTTGACGAGGATGTCGATGTCGGCGGCCTCCTTTGCCAATCGCGCCAGATCTTCCGATTTGCGCAGGTCGACGACGCTGATCGCCGCATCGATCTGATGCGCCGATCGGAGCCGCTCGGCCAGTGCCTTCAATTGTTCGCCGTTGCGGGCGGCGAGCAGCAAATTGGCGCCTTCCTCGGCAAAGGCTTCGGCGGCGGCCGCGCCAATGCCCTTGGAGGCGCCGGTGATCAGGACACGCTTGCCGCGCAGATGCAGATCCATGGGATGTCTCGCTTGGTATGGGGAGTAGGGTGTCGGCGAATTTGGTGGGGCAGGGTCGCGCCGCGGTCAACACTGCACTGCAGCGTTGCGCTCGCGCGAAGTTTGGTCCATTGCAGGACCATCAGAATAGGCGGCATTGCCGGCCGGGCAAATCACAAGGGTGTTCTCGATGAGCAGCGCAAAGAAGCAGTATCGGATTGCGGTCATTCCCGGTGACGGCATCGGCAAGGAAGTGATGCCGGAGGGCCTGCGCGTCATCGAGACGGCGGCGAAGAAGCAGGGCGTCGACATGAAGTTCGACCATTTCGACTTCGCCTCCTACGACTATTACGAGAAGCACGGCGAGATGATGCCGGCCGACTGGAAGGACAAGATCGGCAAGCATGATGCGATCTATTTCGGCGCGGTCGGCTGGCCGGCCAAGATCCCGGATCACATCTCGCTGTGGGGGTCGCTCATAAAATTCCGCCGCGAGTTCGACCAGTACGTCAACCTGCGCCCGGTGCGGCTGATGCCCGGCGTGCCGTCGCCGCTGGCGAACCGCAAGCCCGGCGACATCGATTTCTGGGTGGTGCGCGAGAACACCGAAGGCGAGTACTCTTCCGTCGGCGGCCGCATGTTCCCGGACACCGACCGCGAATTCGTCACCCAGCAGACCGTGATGACCCGCACCGGCGTCGACCGCATCCTGAAATTCGCGTTCGATCTGGCGCAGTCGCGGCCGAAGAAGCATTTGACCTCGGCGACCAAGTCGAACGGCATCTCCATCACCATGCCCTACTGGGACGAGCGCGTGGAGGCGATGGCCAAGAAATATCCCGGCGTGAAGTGGGACAAGTACCACATCGACATCCTGACCGCGAACTTCGTGCTGCATCCGGACTGGTTCGACGTCGTGGTCGGTTCCAATTTGTTCGGGGACATTCTTTCCGATCTCGGCCCGGCCTGCACCGGCACGATCGGCATCGCGCCGTCGGGCAACATCAATCCGGAAGGCGATTTCCCCTCGGTGTTCGAGCCGGTCCATGGCTCGGCGCCTGATATTGCAGGCCAAGGCATTGCCAACCCGATCGGCATGATCTGGTCGGGCGCGATGATGCTGGAGCATCTCGGCGAGAAGCAGGCAGCTAGCGCCATCGTCGGCGCGATCGAGCGCACGCTCGGCGAACGCACGCTGCGCACGCGCGACCTCGGCGGCAATGCCGACACCACGGCGTGCGGCAAGGCCGTCGCGGAGATGGTGGATTAGGCTCTTTCACCCCCTCCCCTTGTGGGAGAGGGTGACTGGTCGCCAAACCCCGCGCTGTCGTCCCCGCGAAAGCAGGGACCCATAACCACAGGGTCTCGTTGTTGGGGCTCGCCGTTGCCCCAGCCTTCGTGACAATGTGAAGCGGTGGTTATGGGTCCCGGCTCGCGCTTCGCTTGGCCGGGACGACGGTGAAATTACCCCTTCACGATCCTGCGGCAGTGCTCCCACGCCGCGTGGATCAAATTCTCGCTCGCCTCGGGCGTGCGGAAGGCGGAGTGCGCCGACAGCGTCACGTTCGGGATCTTCGTCAACGGATGATCCTTCGGCAGCGGCTCGATGTTGTAGACGTCGAGGCCGGCGTGGCGGATGTGGCCCGAATTGAGCGCATCGATCATCGCCTGCTCGTCGACGATCGCGCCGCGCGCGGTGTTGATCAGCACCACGCCCTTTTTCATCTTCGCGATCTTGGCGCGCGTGATCAGGCCGCGGGTCTCGTCGTTCAATAGCAGATGGATAGAGACCACGTCGCTGCTCGCCAGCACGGTGTCGAGTTCGACGAACTCGACGCCCGGATGGCTCTTGGGCGACCGGTTCCAGGCGATCACCTTCATGCCGCTGCCGAGCGCGATGCGGGCGACCTCGGCGGCGATGCCGCCGAAGCCGACGAGGCCGAGCGTCTTGCCGGTGAGCTGCATGCCGTCCTCGCGCAGCCAGTTGCCGGCGCGCATCTCGCGGTCCATCTGCGCGATCACGCGCGCCGACGACCACATCAGCGCGATCGCCGATTCCGCGACCGCGGTGTCGCCATACCCCTTGATCAGGTGCACGGAAATGCCGAGCTCGGCGAGCTCTTCCGGGTTCATGTAGCTGCGCGCGCCGGTGCCGAGGAACACGACATGCTTCAGGCCGGTACACTTTTTCGCAACATCGGTCGGCAGCGCGGTGTGATCGACCACCGCGATCTCGGCGCCGTCGAGCACCGCTGGATAGTCCTCGGACTTGATGTCCGGGTTGCGGTTGATCCGCATCCTGGGATCGCCTGATTTTTCCAGGCGCTCCGTGATGACAGCGAGCGATTCATTGGCGTCGACAAACACTGCGCGCACGAAAGCCTCCATCGAGGGGAGAAAGGAAGATCAGGACGCGACGCCGGCGAGCGCCAGCACCGTATGCATCAGGACGTTGGCGCCGGCGGCGCAATCGGTCTGTTTGGCATCTTCCAGCTCATTATGGCTGATGCCGTCCTTGCAGGGCACGAACACCATCGCGGCCGGCATCACCGTGTTGAGGTTGCAGGCGTCGTGGCCGGCGCCGGAGGTGATGCGGCGGTGCGAATAGCCGAGCTGCTTCGCCGCGTTCTCGACCGCGTCGACCAGTTTGGGGTCGAAATGCGTCGGCGCCTTGCGCCAGACGAGATCGAGCTGCACCTCGACCTTGCGCCGCGCGGCGATCTCGGTAACAGCGGCACGCAGGTCGCGATCCAGCGCATCCATGATCGCGGCGTCGGCGCTGCGGCAATCCACCGTGAAGGCGATCTCGCCGGGGATGACGTTGCGCGAGGGCGCGGCGATCACGGCCTCGCCGATGGTGCCGACTGCCTTCGGGCCGTGCTTCTTCGCGATGCTCTCCATCGCCAGCACGATCTCCGACAGCGTCGCCAGCGCATCGCGGCGCAGCGGCATCGGTGTCGAGCCGGCGTGGCTCTCGAAGCCGGTGATCTTGCCGTCGTACCACAACACGCCCTGGCCGGAATCGACCACGCCGATGGTCTTGTTCTCGGCCTCCAGGATCGGGCCCTGCTCGATATGCAGCTCGACGAAGCTGGTGAACTTCTGGCGGCCGACCGGGGCCTCGCCGCGATAACCGATCGTGTCCAGCGCCTGCGCCACCGTGACGCCCTCGGCGTCCTTGCGCGACAGGATGTCGTCGGTGGTGAAGTCGCCGACATAGGCGGCCGATGCCATCATCGCCGGCGCAAAGCGCGAGCCTTCCTCATTGGTCCAGTTGCAGATGCAGATCGGCAGCTCGGTCTCGATCCCGGCATCGTTGAGCGTGCGCACCATTTCGAGCGCGGCCAGCGTGCCGAGGATGCCGTCATATTTGCCGCCGGTCGGCTGGGTGTCGAGATGCGAGCCGACGCCGATCGGCGGCTTCGACATATCCCGTCCTTTCCGCAAGCCGAACATCGAGCCGAGCGCGTCGACCTGCACCTCGAGGCCGGCGTCCTCGCACGCCTTGCGGAACCAGTCGCGCACCTGCTTGTCTTCGGCGCTCAGGGTCAGCCGCCGCACACCGCCCTTGGGCGTTGCACCGAACTGAGCGGTTTCGTGGATGGTGCCCCAGAGGCGGGCGGAATCGATCTGCAGGTTGGTGGCGGCTCGGCTCATTGCGGCTCTTCCCTTTACGCGATCGTTTTTTCATGACGCGCCACTCTCGCGCCGTCAACCGCCACGCTCGCCTGCGCGATCTGCCGGGCGAGATTGGCGACACGCTCGATGGCGACCGCATCGGGCGAGGCGAGCCAGCTCGCGGTGAAGGTGAGGGGCGGCAGCTTGAGGTCGGTGTCGAGCAGTTGCAGCCGTCCGTCGGCAAGCTCGTTCTCGACGATCGCCGCCGGGATCACCGCGATGCCAAGCCCTTCATTGGCCATGTGGATCACGGTCGCGAGCGAGGTCGAGGCGTGCAGCCGGATCGGCGGCAGATCGGGGGCGTTGAACAGCGCGCGTACGGTCTCGTAGGGCTGGGTCTTGCGCGGAAAGGTGATGATCGGAAACCGCGCCAGGTCCTGCCGCGCCACCGGGCCGTCGCCGAGGCCGAGCGCCGGGCTCGCCAGGAAACCGATCGGATAATCGCACAGCACATGGTTGTGCGCGCCGGACGCCGAGACCGGCCCAAGCACGAAGGCGAGCTCGATCTCCTGCGCCAGCAGCCGCGCGGTCAGATTGGGCGTGATGTCGACCTCGATCTCGAGTGACAGGTTGGGGTAGATCTCGTTGACGCTCTTGACGAGGCGCGGCAGCCAGGTGTGCACGATGGTCTCCGCGACACCGAGCCGCAGCGCGCCGCGCATCGCCGAACGGTCGCCGACCTCGGCCATCATCTCCGAGCGCAGGCCGATCAGCTTCTCGGCATAGATCATCATCAGCCGTCCACTCGGGGTCGGCGAGGCCACCCGGTGGTCACGGTTGAGCAGTTTGACGCCCATTTCGCGCTCGAGCTGGGCAATGCGCTGGGAGATCGCCGGCTGGGTGGTGTTGAGCCGCTGGGCGGCGCCGCGGAAGCTGCCGAGCTTGACGACCCAAAGGAATGTCTCGATCGAGCGGAAGTCCGTCATTGGAAGCATTTTCCCGATCGATAAATCTGTTTTATCGATTTTGATTAGAAAGGACGATTAGACATTATATCACGCTTGGTGTTGGTTTGTCCTTGTCGAGATTATGGGCAGGAGAATCCCATGACTGTTTTTGCGGCAGTGCAGCGATCTCAAGGGGAACCAGTGCTGGCGAGCGTCGAAGCGCGCCGCGCCTGCCGTGACGGCGTGGCCTCGGCCACCACGGCCGGTCTCGCGAACGGCTTCGTCCAGGGCAATCTCGCGATCCTGCCGGAAAAGCTCGCCGGTGCCTTCCATCGCTTCTGCCAGCTCAATCCGAAACCGTGCCCGATCATCGGCATGTCCGATGTCGGCGATCCCCGCATTCCGGCGCTGGGCCTCGACCTCGACATCCGCACCGACGTGCCGCGCTACCGGGTCTGGCGCGACGGCGAGGTGGCGGACGAGCCGGCCGACATCACCAAATACTGGCGCGACGATCTCGTCACCTTCGTGCTCGGCTGCTCCTACTCGTTTGAAGAGGCGCTGCTGGATGAGGGCCTGCCGATCCGTCACATTGAACGCAATCTGCGTGTGCCAATGTACCGGACCAATATCGCCTGCAGCCCGTCGGGGCCGTTCGCGGGACCCATGGTGGTGTCGATGCGCCCGTTCAAGCCGGCGGATGCGATCCGCGCGGTGCAGATCACCTCGCGCTTTCCGTCCGTGCATGGCGCGCCGGTCCATCTCGGCCATCCGCATGCGATCGGCATCAAGGATATCGCCAAGCCCGATTACGGCGATGCGGTACCGGTCGCCGACGACGAAATCCCGGTGTTCTGGGCCTGTGGCGTCACGCCGCAATCGGTGATCGCAAGTGCGAAGCTGCCGTTCGCGATCACGCATTCGCCGGGCCTGATGCTGGTGACCGATCTCAGGAACAAGCAGCTCGCTGTGCTCTGAATAGGCAATTCGTGCAATTCATTGAGGCTTTACTGCGCGCTACAAGCGTCACATCGATAATAACAAGCTGACCAAGGGGAAATTTCGATGACGATCTCTCGCCGTAACGTGTTGCTGGGTGCCACCGCTGCCGCCGCACTTGGCCCGATGGCCGCGCGCGCGCAGGCCAGTGAAGTGGCAATCGGCGTGATCTATCCGCTGTCGGGCGCCAGCGCCCAGATCGGCGTCGACGCGCAGCGCGCGTTCGAGACCGCGGCAGACATCATCAACAAGACCTATGATTTCGCGCTGCCGCTCGCCAAGGGCGAGGGCCTGTCCGGCCTCGGCGGCGCCAAGGTCAAGCTCGTGTTCGCCGACCACCAGGCCGATCCGCAGAAGGGTCGCGCCGAAGCCGAGCGCCTGATCACGCAGGACAAGGTCTGCGCCGTGATCGGCACCTATCAGAGCGCGGTCGCCGTCACCGCCAGCCAGATCTGCGAGCGCTACGGCGTTCCGTTCCTCTCGGCCGACAATTCCTCGCCGAGCCTGCATCGCCGCGGCCTGAAATACTATTTCCGCGCCTCGCCGCATGACGAGATGTTCTCGACCGCGATGTTCGATTTCTTCGATGCGATGAAGAAGAAGGGCCAGAAGATCGAAACGCTGGCGCTGTTCCACGAGGACACCATCTTCGGCACCGATTCGGCGAACGCGCAGACCAAGCTCGCCGCCGAGCGCGGCTACAAGATCGTGGCCGACATCAAGTACCGCGCCAACTCGCCGTCGCTGACCGCCGAGGTGCAGCAGCTCAAGGCGGCGAATGCCGACGTGCTGATGCCGTCGAGCTACACCACCGACGCGATCCTCCTGGTCAAGACCATGGCCGAGCTCGGCTACAAGCCGAAGAACATCATGGCGCAAGACGCCGGCTTCTCGGAAAAGGCGACCTATGACGCGGTCGGCGACAAGCTCGAGGGCGTGATCTCGCGCGGCAGCTTCTCGCTCGACCTAGCGCAGAAGCGGCCGATGGTCGGTCTCATCAACGAGATGTACCGCGCCAAGTCCGGCAAGGACTTCAACGACTATTCGTCGCGCCAGTTCATGGGCCTGATCGTGATGGCGGACGCCATCAACCGCGCCAAGTCGACCGACGGCGAGAAGATCCGCGAGGCGCTGGTCGCCACCGATATGCCGGGCGATCAGACCATCATGCCCTGGCGGCGCGTCAAGTTCGACGAGATGGGGCAGAACAACTTCGCCGATCCGGTGCTGTTGCAGTACTCCGCGAAGAACTTCGTGACGATCTTCCCGGAACAGGCCGCCGTCTCCGAGGCGATCTGGCCGATGAACAGCTGATCGGTCGGGCGCCAGAGCGTCCGTTCCGATTATATCGGAACGGAGCTCTGGATTCTTGTTGCGACGCGTTTTCCCAGCGCGAACCGATTTAGTTCGCTCGAAAACGCTATTGAGGGGACAGACGGCGGTGACAGCCGAGACCATTATCCAGAGTTTGGCGAGCGGCCTGTTGATGGGGCTGCTCTACGGACTGATCGCCGCAGGCCTCGCATTGATCTTCGGATTGATGGACGTCGTGAATTTCGCGCACGGCGAGTTCCTGATGATCGCGATGTACGCGACCTTCTTCCTGTTCGCGTTCTTCGCGATCGATCCCTTGCTCTCGGCGCCGCTGGTCGCCGCGGCGCTGTTCGTGTTCGGCGCGGTGGTCTATCTGTTGATCGTCCGCTTCGCGATGCGCGCCAAGGCCAATGCCGGCATGGTGCAGATCTTCTCGACCTTCGGCCTTGCGATCGTGATGCGGGGCCTCGCCCAGTTCTTCTTCACGCCCGACTACCGCAGCGTCACCAACTCCTGGGTCGGCGGCAAGACGGTGTCGATCGCCGGCATCTATCTGCCGGAGCCGCAGCTGATCGGCGCGATGCTGTCGATCGCGGCCTTCGTCGCGCTCTACTTCTTCATCAATCGCACCGATTTCGGCCGCGCGCTCGAAGCGACGCGCGAGGACGCCGGTGCGGTGGCGCTGGTCGGCATCGACAAGAACCGGGTGTTCGCGCTCGGCTGGGGCCTCGGCGCGGCGCTGGTCGGCCTCGCCGGCGCCATCATGGCGATCTTCTTCTACGTCTATCCCGATGTCGGCGCGTCGTTCGCCCTGATCGCCTACGTCACCGTGGCGCTCGGCGGCTTCGGCAGCGTGTTCGGCGCCTTTGCCGGCGGCATCATCGTCGGCCTGGTGGAGGCGACCACCGCGCTGATCCTGCCGCCGTCGCTGAAATCGGTCGGCATCTATGCCGTTTACCTGCTGGTCGTCTTCATCCGCCCGCGTGGCCTGTTCGGATCGATGTGATGGACACCCAGTTCGCCCAACGCCGCAGGCGTGACCTGATCGTGGCGGCCTGCCTCGCGGTGATCGCCGCGCTGGTGCCGCTGTTCGTCAAGGACGTCTACGTCCAGAACATCATGGTGCTGACGCTGATGTATGCGGCGCTGTCGCAGAGCTGGAACATCCTGTCCGGCTATTGCGGCCAGATCTCGCTCGGCCATGCGCTGTATTTCGGGCTCGGCGCCTATACCACCGCGCTCCTGTTCACCAAGTTCGGCGTGCTGCCCTGGTTCGGCATGCTGGCCGGCGGGGCGATCTCCGCCTTGATCGCGATGGCGCTCGGCTATCCCTGCTTCCGCCTGCGCGGGCATTACTTCGTGATCGCGACCATCGTGATCGCCGAGATCGCGCTGCTGTTGATCCAGAACTGGGATTGGGCCGGCGCGGCGCTCGGCATCGACATCCCGGTGCGCGGCGACAGCTGGCTGAAATTCCAGTTCACCCGCTCGAAGCTGCCTTACTTCTATTTCGCGCTGGCGCTGGCCTGCGTCGCCTGGTTCGTCACCTGGTGGCTGGAGGATTCCAAATGGGGCTATTGGTGGCGCGCGGTGAAGGACAACCCGGACGCGGCCGAAAGCCTCGGCGTGGTCGTGTTCAATTCCAAGATGGGCGCGGCGGCGGTCTCGGCCTTCCTCGTTGCGGTCGGCGGCAGCTTCTACGCCCAGTTCGTCTCCTACATCGATCCTGAAAGCGTGATGGGCTTCCAGTTCTCGCTGCTGATGGCGCTGCCCGCGGTGCTTGGCGGCATCGGCACGCTGTGGGGGCCGGTGCTCGGTGCCGTCATCCTGATCCCGCTCACCGAGCTGACGCGCTCGTTCATCGGCGGCTCCGGGCGAGGCGTCGACCTCATCGTCTACGGCACGCTGATTGTCGTGATCTCGCTGGCGCTGCCGCGCGGCCTGGTCAGCGTATTCTCCCTGCGCAAGGGAGCTGCACGATGACGGCGCTTCTGGAAACGCGTGGCGTCTGGCAGCGCTTCGGCGGCCTCGTCGCCAACAGCGACGTCTCGATTTCGGTCGGGCGCGGCGAGATCGTCGGCCTGATCGGCCCGAACGGCGCCGGCAAGTCGACGCTGTTCAACCTGATCGCGGGCGTGCTGCCGCCGACCCAGGGCTCGATCATCTTCGACGGCGAGGACGTGACAAAGCTGCCGGCGGCGGAACGCTGCCAGCGCGGCGTCGGGCGCACCTTCCAGGTGGTCAAGAGTTTTGAGACCATGACCGTGATCGACAACGTCATCGTCGGCGCGCTGATCCGCAACACCAAGATGCGCATCGCGCGGCAGAAGGCCTATGAGGTGCTGGAGTTCTGCGGACTTGCGGCGCGCGCCGACAAGCTTGCCGCCGACCTCGTCCCGTCCGAGAAGCGCCGGCTCGAGGTCGCCCGCGCGCTCGCCACCGAGCCGAAGCTGCTGCTGCTCGACGAAGTCCTCACCGGACTGACGCCGGTCGAGGCACAGACCGGCGTCGAGCTGGTGCGCAAGGTGCGCGCCACCGGCGTCACCGTGCTGATGGTCGAGCACGTGATGGAGATCGTGATGCCGCTGGTCGATCGCGCCATCGTGCTCAATCTCGGCAAGGTGCTGGTCGAGGGCAAGCCGACTGAGGTCGTCCGCAATCCGGAAGTCATTTCTGCCTATCTCGGGGATCGTCATGCTGTCGGTGCGTGAAGTCACCACCGCCTATCAGGGCCTGGTTGCGATCTCCTCGGTGTCGATCGACGTCACCAAGGGCGAGATCGTCTGCGTCGCCGGCGCCAACGGCGCGGGCAAGTCGACATTGCTCAAGTCGATCGCCGGTGCCGAGCGGCCGCGCGCAGGAACCGTCACCTTCGACGGCAAGCGTATCGACGGCCAGCCGCAGCACGTCATCACATCAAGCGGCATCGCCTACGTGCCGGAGAACCGCCGGCTGTTTCCGCGGCTGTCGGTGCGCGACAATCTGCGGCTCGGCAGCTATCTCTATCGCAGCCAATCCGACCGCGACGCGCCGCTCGATCTGGTGTTCAAGCTGTTTCCGCGACTTGGCGAACGGCTCGACCAGCGTGCCGAGACCTTGTCCGGCGGCGAGCAGCAGATGCTCGCGATCGGCCGCGCGCTGATGACGCGGCCGCGGCTTCTGATGCTCGACGAACCGTCGCAGGGCATCATGCCGAAACTGGTCGACGAGATCTTCCAGGCCGTGAAGCGCATCCGCGACGCCGGCATGACGGTGCTGATCGTCGAGCAGCGCATGGCCGAATGCCTCGAGATCGCCGACCGCGCCTACATCCTGCAGACCGGCCGCGTGCTGATGCAGGGCACCGCCGCCGAGATCAGCGGCAATCCGGATGTGCGCAAGGCGTATCTGGGGCTGTAGCGACGGAATATCTCTACGCTCGCACCTCCAGCGACAAAGGCTTCGCCTTTGCGCGGGGATGACGCCAGTGTATGTGGTGCGCGCTGTCCAGCCCGTAGCCCGGATGAGCGCAGCGACATCCGGGGCGTCTCGCATATCGCTGCGCTCATGCGGGCTACTGAACCAGCCCACGCTGCCTACTTGCCCTCGTCGATCTTTTCGACCTTGGCGGCGAGGTCCGGCACGCGGCTGACGCGATAGGTGGCGTTGCTGCAGGTCAGCGTCCAGGCCTCGTTGTCGGGCTTGGAGAGCTTGTCGTCCCGTTCGGCCTTGAGCGGCTTGTCGCAAGGATAGCCCTGCGCGCGCAGCTGGGTTGCCAGCATGCCTTGCAAGGTCTCTTCGGTCCGTGCGTCGGACGCCGCAAGGCCAACGGCGAACGGAACCGCTAACGCCAAGCCTGTGAACCTCATCATGACTGTCTTCCGCATATCGATCCTCCGCTTGATCTAGTGAGGGTGATCCGGCAGCACGAGCCCGAACGTCCTTGTCAAATCCGCCACCTGGTCGGGCGACAAATAGCGCGGGTTCAGCCCGCGCAGCAGCAGATAGAGCTTTGCGGTTTCCTCGAGCTCCTCGGTCGCGAACACCGCCGCTTCCAGCGTATCGCCCGACACCACGGGACCATGATTGGCGAGCAGCACCGATGAATATTTCCCGGCCAGCCCCCGGATCGCATCGGCAACGGCGGGATCGCCGGGGCGATAATAGGGCACCAGCGCGGTCTGGCCGCACTTCATGACGTAATAGGCCGTCATCGGCGGCAGCGCGGCGCGCGGGTCGATCTCGGGCAGCATCGAGAGCGCGACGGAATGGGTCGAGTGCAGGTGCACCACGGCGCCGGCGGAGGGGCGCGTCTGGTAGAGCGCGGTGTGCAGCGGCACTTCCTTGGTCGGGGCGCCGCCGGAGACGAGCCGGCCGTTGCCGTCGAGCCGTGACATTTTCGCCGGATCGAGGAAGCCGAGCGAGGCGTTGGTCGGCGTCACCAGCCAGCCGCCGTCGTCGAGCCGGACGCTGATATTGCCCGAGGACCCCGGCGTCAGGCCGCGCTCGAACAGCGAGCGGCCGAAGCGGCAGATATCCTCACGAAGCTTTGTTTCGCTCATCCGGTTTCGCTCGTGGCGCCATCTTCGGCGCTATCCGTTTTCCGCTTTGTCTCATGCTTTGGCAGCGCGGCCAAGCCGTGATAGGCAAGCAGCAACGAGTGTGAACCGGACCCGGAAGGCCGCGCTGGCGCAAAGTGGCAGCCGGTTTTCCGAAAAGGTCATGCTCAAACAACTAAAAATGTTCAGGGATCGCCACATGTCCAGTTCCGCACCATCACGTGTCGCCGTCATCGGGCTGGGCTCGATGGGATACGGCATGGCGACCTCGCTCAGGCGGGCCGGTTTCGAGGTGACCGGCTGCGACGTGTCGGCCGATGCGGTGGCGCGCTTCGTCGCCGACGGCGGCAAGGGCGCCAGGTCGCCGGCCGAGGCGGCCAAGGATGCCGACATCGTCGTCAGCGTCGTCGTCAACGCCGCGCAGACTGAAGGGATCCTGTTCGGCAAGGACGGTGTCGCCGAGACCTTGGCCAAGGACGCGGTCTTCATCTCCTCGGCGACCATGGACCCCGATATCGCGCGGCGCCTCGCAAAACAGCTCGAGGCGACCGGGCGGCATTATCTCGACGCCCCGATCTCCGGCGGCGCGCAACGCGCGGCGCAGGGCGAATTGACAATTCTCGCCTCCGGCAGTGCGGCGGCGTTTGCGAAGGCGCGGCCGGCGCTGGATGCGATGGCGGCCAAACTCTACGAGCTCGGCGATGCCGCGGGGCAGGGTGCTGCGTTCAAGATGATCAACCAGCTGCTGGCCGGCGTGCATATCGCGGCCGCCTCGGAGGCGATCGCCTTTGCCGCCAAGCAGGGCCTCGACATCCGCAAGGTCTATGAGGTGATCACCGCTTCCGCCGGCAATTCCTGGATGTTCGAGAACCGCATGCCGCATGTGCTCGACGGCGACTATGCGCCGCGCAGCGCCGTGGAAATTTTTGTGAAAGACCTCGGCATCATCCAGGACATGGCGCGCAATGCACGCTTCCCGGTGCCGGTCTCGGCCGCCGCCTTGCAGATGTTCCTGATGACGGCGGCCGCCGGCATGGGCCGCGACGACGATGCGTCGGTGGCGCGGATGTATGCGCAGGTTACCGGCACCAAGCTTCCAGGCGAGAAATAAGAGGATCCTGCAATGCCCCGTTTTGCCGCCAACCTCACCATGATGTTCAACGAGGTCCCGTTTCTCGACCGCTTCGAGGCGGCGGCGAAAGCGGGCTTCACCGCGGTCGAGTTCCTGTTTCCTTACGACCATCCGGCCGAGGAGGTCGGCAAGCGGCTGAAAGGCAATGGGCTGACGCAGGCGCTGTTCAACTTGCCGCCGGGCGACTGGAACGCCGGCGAGAAGGGGTTTGCCGCGCTGCCCGATCGCTTCGCCGACCTCCAGCAAAGCCTGAAGACCGCGCTGCCCTATGTGCAGGCGACCGGCGTCAAGCGGGTGCATCTGATGGCGGGAATAGCCGACCGCAGCGATGCCACGGCGGTCGCCGCGTTTCGTAAATCGGTCGCCCATACCGCGGAGTTCTTCGCGCCGCACGGCCTCGACCTCGTGATCGAGCCGATCAATCCGCGCAACGTGCCCGGCTACTTCCTCAACGACTTCATCTTCGCGCGCGACCTGATCAACGAGCTCAAGATTGCGAACCTGAAGCTGCAGTTCGACATCTACCACTGCCAGATCATCCATGGCGACGTCACCATGCGGCTGCGCGAGATGATGCCGATCATTGGCCACATCCAGATCGCGTCGATCCCATCGCGCAACGAGCCCGACGGCGAGGAGCTGAACTATCCGTTCCTGTTCGGCGAGCTCGACCGGCTCGGCTATGGCGGCTTCGTCGGCTGCGAGTACAATCCGCGCGGCAAGACCACCGACGGTCTCGCCTGGTTCAAGCCCTATGCCGGAGTGAAGCCGTGACAGCAGCCGGAAAACTGTCTCTTGGCTGCGTCGCCGACGACTATACCGGCGCCTCCGACCTCGCCAACACGCTGACCCGCGCCGGCCTGCGCACGGTGCAGACCATCGGCGTGCCTGCGGACGATCTCGCGCTGCCCGAGGTCGACGCCGTCGTGGTGTCGCTGAAGAGCCGCTCGATCGAGGCCGGCCTCGCCGTGACGCGTTCGCGCGCAGCGGAGGCCTGGCTGCGCGGCCGCGGCGCCAAACATATCCTGTTCAAGATCTGCTCGACCTTCGATTCAACCGATGCCGGCAATATCGGCCCCGTGATGGACGCGCTGCGCGCCGATTCCAGGGATGCCATCGTGCTGGTGACGCCGGCATTCCCGGAGACCGGCCGCACCGTCTACCAGGGCAATCTGTTCGTCGGCTCGGTGCCGCTGAACGAGAGTCCGCTGAAGGACCATCCGCTCAACCCGATGCATGATTCCAATCTGGTTCGCGTGCTGGCGCGGCAAAGCACGACCAAGGTCGGCCTGGTCGATCTGGCGACGCTGAGCCGTGGCGCGGACGCCGTCCGGGCAAAGCTCGCCGAGCTCACGCAAAGCGGCATCGGCGCCGCCATCGTCGATGCGGTGTTCGACCGCGACCTCGAGACTATCGGGCAGGTCGCGCTGGATCACCGTCTTTCAGTCGGCGCTTCCGGGATCGGGCTTGGCCTGGCGCGGGCGCTGGTCGCCACGAGCAAGGCCAAACCGGACACCGCGGATGCAATGCTGGCGACGCCGGTCGGCGGCCCGGCGGCGTGCCTTGCCGGCAGTTGCTCGCAGGCGACCTTGCGCCAGATCGCCAACGCCGAGAAGGTGATGCCGGTCCTGCACCTCGATCCCGAGCGGGCGGTCGCCGGCAAGGACGAGGCGCAGCGCGCGCTCGCCTGGGCCGGAGACCGGCTCGGGGCGGGGCCGATCCTGATTGCGAGCAGCTCGACCCCGGATGAGGTGGCAGCTGTGCAATCCCGTCATGGTCGCGATGCAGCCGGGCATGCCATCGAACAGGCGATGGCCGACATCGCGGATGGTCTGGTGCAGTCGGGCGTGCACAGGCTGGTGGTCGCCGGTGGTGAAACTTCGGGCGCCGTGGTCGATCGCCTGCGCATCCCGGGATTCCTGGTCGGCGCGGAAATCGCCGCCGGCGTGCCGGTTCTGCGAGCGGTCGGCGCCGGGAGAGGCGAGATGGTGCTTGCCCTGAAATCAGGCAATTTCGGCGGACCGGAGTTTTTCTCGGATGCGCTGGCATTGATGCCTTGATGCGGCTGGCGCGCATCATGCCACGGTGTCGAACAGCGTCTCAGTAGTTCAACGGGGGACCAAATTAACCCTACTTAAGGAGGGGGGCTGGCTTTGATGTCTGCGGCGTCCCGCCGCGCCCCCAGCCATTCGATCGGGCTTCGCGAGCCCGATATCCAAGAGACCCCACGATGTTCGCCAAATTCTCGATCCGCGCCAAGATTATTGCCGTGGTTGCGTTCCTGCTTGTCGCGATGACCGGCATGGGCCTGCTCGCGGTCGTGAATTTACGGTCGATCAATGCCAACACCGTCGACATCACGACAAGCTGGCTGCCGAGCGTGCGTGCGCTCGGCGACCTGCGCGCCGGCGTCATCACCTATCGCAACGTGATCCGCGAGCACATGCTGTCCGAGACGCTGGAGGACAAGCTCGCGCAGGAAAAGACCCTCGCGACCGTGGTCGACGCCAACACCAAGGTCCGCGCGATCTATGAGCCGCTGATCGCGTCGCCCGACGAGCGCGCGCTCTACAATCAATGGGTCGATGCCTGGACCCGCTACAAGAAGGGCACCGAGGAGGTGATGGCGCTGTCGCGCAGGGATGTCGGCAAGACCCAGCACGAAGCGCATGAGCTGAACGCCAAGACCGTGAACAAGATCGGCCTCGAGGCCGACGAGATCCTGCGCAAGGACATCGAGCTCAACAATGCCGGCGCCGACAAGGCGGCGCAGGAGGCGGCAAACAGCTACGCGTCTGCCGTCATGCTGCTTGCGATGATCCTTGGCGCCGCCATCATCGTCGGCGTCGCCGTCAGCTTCCTGATGATCCGCGACGTCTCGGCCGGCATCGCCTCGATCGTGAGCCCGATGCAGGCGCTGGGCCGCGGCGACCTGACCGCAAACGTGCCGCATCAGGGCGAGAAGACCGAGATCGGCGCGATGGCCGATACGCTGCACGTGTTCAAGGAAGCCCTGGTCGCCAAGAAGGCGGCCGATGAAGCCGCGGCCGCCGACGCCGAAGCCAAGATCGAGCGCGGCCGCCGGGTCGATACCATCACCCGCAATTTCGAACAGATGATCGGCGAGATCGTGCAGACCGTGTCGTCGGCCTCGACCCAGCTCGAAGCCTCCGCCGGCACCTTGTCGTCGACCGCCCGGCGTTCGCAGGAGCTGACCACGTCGGTTGCCGCTGCGTCCGAGGAGGCCTCGACCAATGTCCAGTCGGTGGCGTCGGCGACCGAGGAGCTGTCGTCGTCGGTGACCGAGATCAGCCGCCAGGTCCAGGAGTCGGCGCGGATGGCCGGCGATGCCGTCGGCCAGGCGCGCACCACCAACGATCGCGTCAGCGAGCTGTCGAAGGCCGCCGCGCGGATCGGCGACGTCGTCGAGCTGATCAACACCATCGCCGGCCAGACCAATCTGCTGGCGCTGAACGCCACCATCGAGGCGGCGCGCGCCGGTGAGGCCGGCCGCGGCTTCGCCGTGGTGGCGTCCGAGGTGAAGGCGCTGGCCGAGCAGACCGCCAAGGCGACCGGCGAGATCGGCCAGCAGATCGCCGGCATCCAGACCGCGACCCAGGAGTCGGTCGGCGCGATCAAGGAAATCTCCTCGACCATCGAGCGGCTGTCGGAGATCTCGTCCACCATTGCCGCCGCGGTCGAAGAGCAGGGCGCGGCGACGCAGGAAATCTCCCGCAACGTGCAGCAGGCGGCGCAGGGCACCCAGCAGGTCTCGGCCAACATCACCGACGTCCAGCATGGCGCCAACGAAACCGGCTCGGCGTCGAGCCAGGTGCTGTCGGCGGCCCAATCACTCTCGGGCGACAGCAGCCGCCTCAAGGTCGAGGTCAGCAAGTTCCTCGACGCCGTCCGCGCCGCCTGATACGGCGGCGCCGCTCGGGCGGCCGCCATCCTTCGCGTAACCGATGCCGACGTGGTGGGCTGACCCGGCCCACCACGTTTTACATTTTCGCAGAGCAGCGATGCGTTAATCTCGCGTCGGCCGAAATAGCGTCCTCAGCGGGCTCGCATTCGCAGCAGAGCCGTCTCTTTTTGACGACGATCCGCGCGCGATCGGCGGCACAGCGCCCGGCATGGCCGATCGGAGCGCGCAGCCTCACGCACTATGCCGAGGAAGTGAAAGCCGCCGCGGCTCCGCGGGTTGGCGTTTTGCCCGCCATCGGGTAAATCGGCCGCTGCGGAACGACTTTTGCAATGTCGATTACTCTGCCTGGGCGGGCTTCATTTCGGGAATGCTTGTTTTATGATCGCACTGGTCCGTATCGCGCTGAGCCGGCCATATACTTTCGTCGTGCTCGCGATCCTGCTGCTGATTATCGGACCGCTGGCGGCGTTGCGCACGCCGACCGACATCTTCCCGGACATCCGCATCCCCGTGATCGGCGTGGTCTGGCAGTACACTGGCCTGCCGCCGGACCAGATGTCCGGCCGCATCACCACGCCGTTCCAGCGCGCGCTGACCACGACCGTCAACGACATCGAGCACATCGTCGCCAATTCCTATAACGGCGTCGGCATCATCAAGATCTTCTTCCAGCCCAACGTCGACATCCGCACCGCCAATGCGCAGGTCACCGCGATCTCGCAGACCCTGCTCAAGCAGATGCCGCCAGGCGCGACCCCGCCGCTGATCCTGAACTACAGCGCCTCGACGGTTCCGATCATCCAGGTCGCGCTGTCGGGCGAGGGCCTGACCGAGCAGAACCTCGCCGATATCGGCATCAACCAGCTGCGCACGCCGCTGGTCACGGTGCCCGGTGCTGCGATCCCGTATCCGTTCGGCGGCAAGCAGCGCCAGGTCCAGATCGACCTCAATTCGACTGCGCTGCAGGCGCGCGGCCTGTCGGGCCAGGACGTTGCCAACGCGCTCGCCGCACAGAACCTGATCACCCCGGTCGGCACGCAGAAGATCGGCAATTTCGAATACACCATCAACCTCAACAACTCGCCGCTGCGGCTCGAGGAGCTCGGCGACCTGCCGATCAAGCAGGTCAACGGCGCGATGGTCTATGTGCGTGACGTCGCCTCGGTCCGCGACGGCAACCCGCCGCAGACCAACATCGTCCATGTCGACGGCAACCGCTCGGTCTTGATGATGGTGCTGAAGGCCGGCGCCACCTCGACGCTCGATATCATCTCCGGCATCAAGCAGAAGGTGATCGAGGTCAAGGACCAGATGCCGGATGCGCTCAAGATCGGCTTCATCGGCGACCAGTCGGTGTTCGTCCGCGGCGCGATCACCGGCGTCGCCTTCGAGGGCGTGATCGCCGCGCTGCTCACAAGCATCATGATCCTCTTGTTCCTCGGCAGCTGGCGCTCGACAGTCATCATCGCGGTGTCGATCCCGCTGTCGGTGCTCGGGGCCATCATCATGCTGTCCCTGATCGGCGAGACGCTGAACATCATGACGCTCGGCGGCCTCGCGCTCGCGGTCGGCATCCTGGTCGACGACGCCACGGTGACGATCGAAAACATCAATTATCACCTCGAGCAGGGCAAACCGGTCGAGCAGTCGATCCTCGACGGCGCCAACCAGATCGTGACGCCGGCCTTCGTCTCGCTGCTCTGTATCTGCATCGTGTTCGTGCCGATGTTCTTCCTCACCGGCGTGGCGCGCTTCCTGTTCGTGCCGATGGCCGAAGCGGTGATGTTCGCGATGATCTGGTCGTTCATCCTGTCGCGCACCTTGGTGCCGACCATGGCGAACTATTTGCTGCAGGCGCATGTGCATCATGAGGGCGCGCCGCCGAAGTCGCGCAATCCCCTGGTCTGGTTCCAGCGTGGCTTCGAGGCGCGGTTCGAGCGCATCCGCAGCGGCTATCGCGGCCTGCTCGCGATGGCGCTCGGTCACCGCACGGTGTTCGTGAGCTGCTTCCTCGCGGTGGTCGCGGCGTCGTTCCTCTTGGTGCCGTTCCTCGGGCGCAACTTCTTCCCGTCGGTCGATGCCGGCAACATCCTGATGCATGTCCGCACCCAGGTCGGCACCCGCGTCGAGGAGACCGCCAACCAGCTCGCCGACATCCAGAAGGCGATCCGCAAGCTGGTGCCCGGCGAGATCGAGACCATGACCGACAACATCGGCATGCCGATCTCCGGCATAAACATGACCTACAACAACACCGGCGTGATCGGTCCGCAGGATGGCGACATCCAGATCCGCCTGAAGGAAGGCCACAAGCCGACCGAGGAGCACGTCCGCACATTGCGTGAGCAATTGCCGCGACTGTTCCCGGGCACCAGCTTCGCGTTCCTGCCTGCCGACATCGTCAGCCAGATCCTGAACTTCGGCGCGCCGGCGCCGATCGATTTGCAGATCCGCGGCGCCAATCTCGATGCCAACTTCGCCTATGCCAACAAGCTGCTGGCCGGGATCAAGCGCATCCCCGGCATCGCCGATGCGCGGATCCAGCAGTCGCCGAACAACCCGACCTTCAACATCGATGTCGACCGCACCCGCGCGCAATATGTCGGCCTGACCGAGCGCGACGTCACCAACTCGCTGGTGGTCAACCTCGCCGGCTCCTCGCAGGTGGCGCCGACCTATTATCTCAATCCCGACAACGGCGTGTCGTATTCGATCGTGATGCAGACGCCGCAATACCAGATCGACTCGCTGAGCGCGCTGCAGACGCTGCCGATCACCGCGACCGGCAACACCCAGGCGCCGATCCTCGGCGGCATCGCCGACATCAAGCGCGCGACCTCGAGCGCGGTGGTGTCGCAATATGACATCCAGTCGCTGGTGCAGATCTACGCCACGACGCAAGGCCGCGATCTCGGCGGCGTCGCGACCGACGTGCGCAAGCTGATCGCCGACACCGCCAAGGAGGTGCCGAAGGGCTCGTCCGTGGTGCTGCTCGGCCAGGTGCAGACCATGAACTCGGCCTTCACCGGCCTCTTGTTCGGCCTGCTCGGCGCCGTCGTGCTGATCTACTTCCTGATCGTCGTGAACTTCCAGTCCTGGTCGGACCCGTTCGTGATCATCACGGCGCTGCCCGCAGCGCTCGCCGGCATCGTCTGGATGCTGTTCACGACGGAGACCACGCTGTCGGTTCCGGCGCTCACCGGCGCCATCATGTGCATGGGCGTGGCGACCGCCAACAGCGTGCTCGTGATCAGCTTCGCCCGCGAGCGCTATGAGGAACTCGGCGATCCCGTCGCGGCGGCCCTGGAAGCCGGCTTCGTCCGGTTCCGCCCGGTGCTGATGACCGCGCTCGCCATGATCATCGGCATGGCGCCGATGGCGCTGGGGCTGGGCGAGGGCGGCGAGCAGAACGCGCCTTTGGGCCGGGCCGTGATCGGCGGCCTGATCTTCGCCACCTTCGCGACGCTGATGTTTGTTCCCGTGGTATTCAGTATGGTACACAAGAAGCAAGGCGCCAAAGCCGGCGCCTCATCGGAGATTCCGCATGCCGCCCACTGAACAGCGCCCCCCGGTCTCACGCCGGAAGCTGGGCATCTTCGGCGTGGTGGCCTTGGTCGGGGCGGGCCTGATCGTCGGCACCGGGATCCGCGCCCGTGAGGAACAGGACACACGGCTGAAGGAATGGACCGACGACCAGGCCATTCCGACCGTCGCGGTGGCGCTGCCCAATGCCAAGGCGCTGAGCCCCACGATCGACCTGCCGGGCCGGCTCGAGGCCTATTCCCGCGCGCCGATCTATGCCCGGGTGTCCGGCTATCTCAAGAACTGGGACGCCGACATCGGCGCCCGCGTCAAGGCCGGCCAGGTGATCGCCGAGATCGAGGCGCCCGACCTCGACCAGCAATTGCTGCAGGCGCGCGCCGATCTCGCCAGCGCCCAGGCCTCAGCCAAGCTCTCCGAGGCCACGCTGAACCGGCGCAAGACGCTGGTGGCCTCGAACTTCGTCTCCGCCCAGGAGATCGACGAGCGTACCGCCGACCTCTCCAACAAGAACGGTGCGGTCAAGGCCGGCCAGGCCAATGTCGAGCGGCTGGAAGCGCTCGCCGGTTACAAGAAGATCACGGCGCCGTTCGACGGCGTGGTGACCTCGCGCGACACCGACGTCGGCGCGCTGATCAACGCCGGCGGTAACTCGGGCCCGGCGATGTTCACGATCTCGGACATCACCAAGCTGCGCGTCTATGTCAACGTGCCGCAGAATTACGTCCCGGCGATCAAGATCGGTGCCAAGGCCACGCTGGCGCTGCCGGATTACCCGAACCGCACCTTCCAGGCGACGGTGGAAGCCTCCTCGCAGGCGGTCGATGTCGCCTCCGGCACGACGCGAATGCAGCTCGGGCTCGACAATTCCTCCGGCGAATTGATGCCAGGCAGCTATGCCAGTGTGAAGCTCAATTTGCAGCGCGAATCCACGCCGCTCAGCATTCCCGCCAGCGCGCTGATCTTCAACAGCAGCGGCCTGCGGGTCGCAACCGTCGGTCCTGACGACAAGGTGCTGTTCAAGACCGTGAAGATCGGCCGCGACCTCGGCAAGGAGATCGAGATCGCCACCGGCCTCGCGCCCGACGACCGCATCATCACCGCCCCGCCGGACGGACTCGCCGACGGCGACCATGTCCGCGTCACCGGTGCCGGCGCCAAGGGCAAGCCGACCACGGCGTCCGAAAAGCAGGACGTGAAGGGGTAGGGGAGGACGGGTAAGTTCGTTCCTGCCTCTCACCTCAAGCCGCTTGCTCTGCCGTCATCCTGAGGTGCGCGCCCTTGCGCGCCTCGAAGGATGGGATCACGACGCTGTTCGCAGCCCATCCTTCGAGGCTCGCTCCGCTCGCACCTCAGGATGACGGCGGATTTTGCGGCGTGGCAGGAATTGTTACCCCACCCGCCATTCCAGCATGCCATCGCCGGCGGTGACGATGTTGCCAGTGGTACCGACTGGCGTGCGATCCATGTCCTGCAGATAGGCCAGCGTTGCCGTGTCGCTCGCCGGGATGCGGCCGAGCGTGCGGCGGCCGTCCTCGGTGCGCAGCATGGTGACGCCGTGCTCGACCTCGCCATTGGCGCGATAGATCACCGTGAAGGCCTCGACCTTACCTTTCCCCGCAGCTTCCGTGGTGAAGTCGGGCACGTTGCGCCTGTTGCGGTCGGCCTCCGCCTGCACGGACGTGTCCTGCTTGAGCGCGACGTTCGGCGCCGCGCGCGACAGCACGAGGCCATGATGTTTGGTGACGAAGCCGCCCTGGCCATAGAGCAGGCCAAGCGTGCCGCTGCCGCGGAGCTTGCGCACCATCGCGCAGGCCGAATGCGTCATGTAGGTGTTGAGCGGTGCGCCGAAGAACGTGAGACCCCCCGTCACGGTCGGCTGCACGTCGGACCCAAGGCCGAGCGTCCGGCGCGCCATCTTCGGCACGCAGGGGAAGCAGCTGTACAGCTCGATCGCGTCGAACTTTTTCCCATCGCCGCCGGCGAGATCCATCACCGCCTTCAGCACCGCGGTCTGCGCGTGGCTTTCGACGAACTGATCGCGGATCAGATAGTCGCGCGGCTCTTCCGCCGAGGCGCCTCCGAGCGGATAGATCAGCTTTTCCTCCGGCACGCCGGCCGCGCGCGCTTTCGCGAGGCTGGTCAGGATCAGCGCGCCGCCCATGTTCACCGTCGGGTTCGCCACCATCAGTTTTGTATACGGCCAGGCGATCATCCGGTTGTCGGGCGTGGCCGTGGTGATCTCGTCGCCGGTAAATCTCTTCTTCAGCCACGAGTTCGGGTTGTCGGCGGCAACGCGCGCATAGGTCGACCACAGGTCGCCGGATTCCCTCAGCGCTTCGCGCGGCGTCTGGCCCCAATGCGCCGATGTTGCGGACTCATAGAGCGGATAGACCGTGATCGGCCTGAACACGCCGAGCGCAACGGCCATCGGTTTCTGGAACGCGGCGCCGCGCTTCGGCTCCTCCACGTCGTGCGCGAACGGCGTCCACGGCAGCTCCACGCCGGCGCGCTGCGCCTTGGTCGCGGTCGACTGCGCCTCCGCGCCGCAGACCGCGGCAACGCTGCATTCGCCGCGCGCGATGCGTTGCGCAGCCTCGTGCAGGTAGCGGATCGGGCTCTCGCCGCCGACCGGGCCGTAATAGAGATGCGAAGGCTGAATGCCGAGCCGCTGCGCCAGCTGCTTCTCGGGATCGCGGTAGCGCCAGCTCAGGAAGTTGACGATGTCGAGCGACTGCAGGTCGGAGAGCAGCTTGGCGCCGCTGTCGGCCTCGGCGCGCTTCAGTGCCTCCTCCAGCAAGGTGAGCGGCTCGAGGCCGGCGGCGATGTCTTTCGGACGATCGACGATCTCGCCGACGCCGACGATGACGGGAATGCGGTCTTCGGGGATGTGAGATGTGGTCATTTCTTCTTGCTTTAGTTGTTAGTTCTTCGTCACGCCGTCGCCCTTCGAGGCCTTCGCTGCGCTACGGCACCTCCAGCGACAACGGCTTCGCCGTTGCGCGGGGGCGACGGCTGCAGGCAAACCGTTATCCTGAGGTGCGAGCCTTGCGGTGCACTTGCACCGCTGGGCGAGCCTCGAAGGATGGGCCACGTACTCTACTCCGCCACCAGCGCGTTCATGTGCTCGACGGCTTCGACAAATTCTTCCTTGAACTCCTGCACCACGGCGCCAGCCGACTTCACGCTGTCGATCAGGCCGACACCCTGGCCGACGAAATAGCTGACGAGATCGCGCGCCTTCTCATTGCCGGCCGCAGCGGCGCGGTCGATCGCGTTGAAAGCGTCGCGGCTGATGATGCTTTGCAGCGGCATCGGCAGCGCGCCGGGGCTTTCCGGCGAGCGGTCCCACGCGTCGGTCCAGACCGAGCGGAGCTGCCGCGCCGGCTTGCCGGTGCGGCCCTTGGAGCGGATCGCGTCGCGCGAGGAGGCCGCGATCATCTTCTCGCGGAAGATCTCCGAGGTCTCCGACTCCACCGTGGCCAGCCACACCGAGCCGGTCCACGCGCCGGCCGCGCCCATCGCCATGCAGGCCGCCATCTGGCTGCCGGTCATGATACCGCCGGCGGCCAGCACCGGCACGTCGCGGATCTTTTTGACCGCCTTGATCACCTCGGGCACCAGCACCATGGTCGAGACCTCGCCGCAATGGCCGCCGGCCTCGGTGCCCTGCGCGACCAGGATATCGACGCCGGCCGCGACCTGGCGCAGCGCGTGCTCCTTGGAGCCGACCAATGCTGCCACCGGCACACCATGCTTGCGCCCCATCTCGATCATCGCCTTCGGCGGCACGCCGAGCGCATTCGCGATCAGCCTGATCGGATGCCGGAACGAGACCTCAAGCAGTTGCAGCGCGGTCTCGGCGTCGAACGGCTGCGGCTGGTTGTCGGCGACGTTGCGGCTGGTCAGCTCGATATCGTATTTCTTCAAGAGATTGCGGGTGAAGTCGCGATGCTCCTGCGAGACGCGCGCCTCGAGGCTCTTCCAGGTGACGTTCTTCTCGCCCGCGGTCGAGATGTTTTCGGGGATCAGCACGTCGATGCCATAGGGCTTGCCGTCGACATGCGCGTCGATCCACTTCAACTCCTGCTCCAGCGTCTCCGGCGAATGCGCGGTTGCGCCGAGCACGCCGAAGCCGCCGGCGCGGCTGACCGCCGCCACCACGTCGCGGCAGTGGCTGAAGGCGAGCAGGGGGAAGTCTATCCCCAGCATGTCGCAGATCGGTGATTTCATGGACTGGTTTTCTCCCGGCGGCTGCTTCTTGTGCTTGTTGGCGTCAGCCCCTGCAACGCTAGCGCATCACGGTCAGCGAAGCCAAGCGGGTTTCGGCCACGGCGATCTTGCGTGCAGGCGCTGCTCCGGCTGCATCCCTCGCGGTGCATTCCGCTGGATAGAAAATGCGATCGCGCGGGGTGGGCAAAGTGCAGCCTGCGCACCATCTAGTGCGGACATGGGATGGGCACGGCGGCCGCCGCGCCACCCGGCAAGAACATGAATCGGGAGCCAACGACGTGAATGACATTCCTGCCTATGAGCCGCCGAAAGTCTGGACCTGGAACAAGGAGAGCGGCGGGCGCTTCGCCAGCATCAACCGGCCGATCGCCGGTCCCACCCACGACAAGGAACTGCCCGTCGGCCGCCATCCGCTGCAACTCTACTCGCTGGCGACGCCGAACGGCGTGAAGGTCACCGTGATGCTGGAAGAGCTGCTGGCGGCGGGTCACAAGGGCGCGGAATACGACGCCTGGCTGATCAAGATCGACGGTAACCAGTTCGGCAGCGGCTTCGTCGCGGTCAACCCGAATTCGAAGATCCCGGCGCTGATGGACCGCAGCGGGAAGGAGCCCATCAGGGTGTTCGAGTCGGGCTCGATCCTGGTGTACCTCGCGGAAAAGTTCGGCGCGTTCCTGCCGACCGACGTCAAGACCCGCGCCGAAACCTTCTCCTGGCTGTTCTGGCAGATGGGCGCCGCGCCGTATCTCGGCGGCGGCTTCGGGCATTTCTATGCTTATGCGCCGACCAAGATCGAATACGCCATCGACCGCTTCGCGATGGAGGTGAAGCGCCAGCTCGACGTGCTCGACCGCCGGCTTGCCGACAACGAGTATCTCGCGGGCGATGTCTACACCATCGCGGACATGGCGGTGTGGCCCTGGTACGGCAGCCTTGCCAAGGGCCTGCTCTATGGTGGCGGCGAATTCCTCTCGGTGCAGGACTACAAGAACGTGCAGCGCTGGACCGATGCGATTGCGGCAAGGCCGGCGGTGAAGCGCGGCCGCATGGTCAACCGCACCTGGGGCGAGCCGTCGAGCCAGCTCCACGAGCGGCATGAGGCCAGCGATTTCGAAACGAAGACGCAGGACAAGGTCGAGCAGGCCGCATCGTAACGAAACGCATCATGGCCGGGACAAGCCCGGCCATGACGATGACACGCTTTGCCAACCTGCCCTGCGATCACCCCAACAGGTCATCATACTCCGGATGCTTCTTCATGAAGCCCTGGATGAATTCGCACTTCACCACGAGTTTGATGCCTTGCGCGCGTACCGCATCCAGTGTGGCACGGGCGAGCTTTGAACCGATGCCGCGGCCGCCGAGCTCCGGAGGCACTTCGGTATGAACCAGCGTGATCGTATCCGGCGTCTTGCGGTAGACCACGAAGGCGGTGGCGCCATCGACGGCGAGCTCGAACCGGCTCTGCGCTTCGTTGTCGCGGAATGTTTCGCTCATTGTCTTGTCCTTGTTATTTCGTCTTTGCGCCCTCGGCCGCGGGAAACACCACGCGGTCGTCGGTGCGGCAGTAGCGGTCGGCGAACATGCGGCCGATCGGGTGGTAGCGCTCCATGTGGACGCGCATCGCCTCGCGGTCCCACAATTCGTCGCGGATGTGGAAATGGATGCCTTCGCCCATGATGAGCTGGCGGTCGCCATTGACGTCGATCAGCTTCCAGGTCTTGCACTCCATCGCGAACGGCGCATCCGCAAGCCGGGGCACCGCGATCCTGCTCGACGGCGCGAGCTTCAGGCCGAGATAATCGGGCTCGCCGATCTCGAGCGGGAAATCGCCCGAGGTCTCATGCATCGCGCGCGCCAGCGGCTCGTCGGTGAGGTTGACCACGAATTCGCCGAGGCGCTGGATGTTGACCAGGGTGTCCTTCTCGCGGCCGTCCGGCCTGCGGTTGACCGCGAACATGCAGAGCGGCGGGTCCTCGCAGAACACGTTGAAGAACGAGAACGGCGCGGCGTTGACCACGCCACCCGTGCTCGTGCTCGTCACCCAGGCGATCGGCCGCGGCAGCACGAAAGAAGTCAGCACCTTGTAGCGTTCGCGCTGGCTCAGGTCGCTGGGGGAATATTCCATAATGGTCATTCCGAAAGGCGTAGGGCGGGTTGGCGCAAGGGTAACCTGCCGCCGACGGTTCGCAAAGCAAAAGGCGGGACACGCTTGCGCGAACCCGCCTTGCAGACTTGCTTCCTTACCTCGCCCCGCTTGCGGGGAGAGGTCGTATCGCATCGAAGATGCGATATGGGTGAGGGGGAGCCTCCGCGAGTCCTTCTCTCACCGTCTTCGAGGAGGCTGCCCCTCACCCCAACCCTCTCCCCGCGAAGAGCGGGGAGAGGGAGAGGTCTTTACGACATACTCAGCTCGTGGCGGCCGACCACCATCCAGTGCACCTCGTCCGGACCGTCGGCGAAGCGGAGATGACGGACGTCCTGGTACATTTCGCCGAGCGGGGACCACTGCGAGATGCCGGTGGCGCCATGCATCTGGATCGCCTGGTCGATCACCTTGCAGGCGCGCTCGGGCACCATGGCCTTGACCATTGAGACCCAGACCCGGGCTTCCTTGTTGCCGAGCACGTCCATCGCCTTGGCCGCCTTCAGCACCATCAGCCGCATCGCCTCGATTTCGCAGCGCGCCTGGGCGATGATCTGCATGTTGCCGCCGAGATGGGCGATCTTCTTGCCGAACGCCTCGCGGGTCAGGCCGCGCTGCACCATCATGTCGAGCGCCTTCTCGGCCTTGCCGATGGTGCGCATGCAGTGATGGATGCGGCCCGGTCCGAGGCGGACCTGCGAGATCTCGAAGCCGCGGCCTTCGCCGAGCAGCATGTTCTCCTTCGGCACCTTGCAATTGTTGAAGCGCAGATGCATGTGGCCGCGCGGCGCATGGTCATGGCCGAACACGTGCATGGGCCCGAGGATCTCGACGCCGGGGGTGTCGATCGGCACCAGGATCTGCGACTGCTGCTTGCTCGGCGCGGCGTCGGGATTGGTCTTCACCATCACGATCATGATCTTGCAGCGCGGATCGCCGGCGCCGGAGATGTAATACTTCTCGCCGTTGATCACCCACTCGTCGCCGACGAGCTTTGCGGTGGTCGAGATGTTCTTGGCGTCGGAGGAGGCGACGTTCGGCTCGGTCATCGCATAGGCCGAGCGGATCTCGCCGTTGAGCAGCGGCTTCAGCCACTTCTCCTTCTGCGCCTTGGTGCCGACGCGCTCCAGCACCTCCATGTTGCCGGTGTCGGGCGCCGAGCAGTTCATCGTCTCGGAGGCCAGCGGGCTCTTGCCGAGCTCGGCGGCGATGTAGGCGTAGTCGAGGTTATTGAGGCCTTCGCCGGTTTCGGCGTCGGGCAGGAAGAAGTTCCAGAGGCCGACTTCCTTGGCCTTGTCCTTGGCCTTCTGCAGGATCGCGAGCTGCTCGTCCGTGAAGCTCCAGCGGTTGGTCTTCTTCTCGCCGGCGCGATAGAACTCGACCGACATCGGGTCGACCGTGTCGCGGATGAACTGCTTCACATGATCGTAGAGCGGGCGGACCTTGTCCGACATCCGCAGGTCATTGAGCTCGTCGCCCGGATTGAGCGTGTAGTTCGTGGTCCGCGGCACATAGGCATGTTTCATTGTCTTTTCTCCCTCGCGAAGGCGCGTTTCGCGGCGGACAATAGACGCGTGCGGCGCGAAGCGCGAGCACGGATTTTCCGGTCACCTCTACCGCATCGCGGAATTTAGCGACGGCGTTTCAAACGTTGTTTGAACGCCGCCGCGGACGACGCGCGGATCGTCAGACCATCCGGTGCATCGCGCAGATCTTGTTGCCGTCGAGATCGCGCAGATAGGCAAGGTAGAGCTTCACGCCAGAACCTTCCCGTACACCCGGCGGGTCCTCGCAAGGCTTGCCGCCATTGGCGACGCCGGCCGCGTGCCAGGCATGGACCTGCTCCGGCGAAGAGCAGGCAAAGCCGATCGTGCCGCCATTGGCGTGCGTCGCCGGCTCGCCGTTGATCGGCTTGGAAACCATGAAAATGCCGGCCTTGGTCAGGTACATGATGCGGTGACCATCGACCCGGGCCGGCCGGACATCGAGCGTGCCGAGCAGCGCATCATAAAACGCCTTGGCCTTGTCCAGATCGTTGGTGCCAACCATCACGTGTGAAAACATCTGAAATATCCTCCCTGCTTGTTAAAAGCCGCTTCATTGCGTCCCTTGCGGCTCAAACGCTAGCAGCAGTTTTGCCACGACGGAAGCGACGCTGCGTCGCGCGTTGTTCTACCCGTCACTCTCCGGCCGTCATTCCGCGCTACGCAACTGCGCATCCCCGCGCTACGCTGCGATCGGCACCGGGCCTTCCCTGCGCCCTCTGCTTTGGAGGAGGGCAAGTAAGGCAAGACTCGGACGCAGCAGCGCCGCGACGATGTGGATGTATGATTCAAGCTCTCGCCACATATTCAGTGTCGTCCCGGCGAAGGCCGGGACCCATAACCACCGATGTCATTTGTGGTGCGATGCTGGTACGACGAGTCCCGTTCACAACACCCGCCGCGGCGTATGGGTCCCGGCCTTCGCCGGGACGACGGCAATGAATGTGGAGGCGGGCAGTCTTCAGAACGCCGTGTACCCGCCGTCGATCACAAAGCAATCCGCCGTATGATAGGACGACGCCTTGCTCATGAGGTAGACGGCGATGCCGCCGAAGTCGCTCGGCTCGCCGAAGCGGCGTACCGGGATGCGCGGCATCACATTGGCGACGAACTTGTCGTTGGCCATGATGCCGGCGGTCATGTCGCTCTTGATCCAGCCGGGCAGGATCGCGTTCGCGGTGACGCCGTGGCGCGCGAGTTCGACGCCGAGTGCGCGGCACAGCGCGTTCAGCGCCGCCTTGGTGCCGGCATAGTGCTCGTTGCGCGCGGTGCCGAACAGCGAGGCGAGGCTCGAGGTCGCGACCAGCCGGCCGAACTTATCGCCGGCCTCGGCGCGGTCGGTCATGTGGCGTGCCGCAGCCTGGAATACGTGAAACACGCCGTCGAGATTGGTCGCGAACATCTTGCGCCATTCTTCCTCGGTGCGGTCGATGAAGGCTCTTCGTCCGCCGCCGCCGATGCCGGCATTGGCGAAGCAGCCGTCGACGCGGCCGAAGGTGTCGAGGGTTGCCTTCATCGCGGTCTTGACCGAGCCGGGATCGCTGACGTCGCAGAATTGCGTCGCGACCTTGCCGGGGCCGGCCTTCATCGAGGCCGCGGCGTTGGCGTTTTTTTCCGCGTTGCGTCCCCAGATCGAGACGTTGCAGCCGGCGGCGTTCAGCGCCTGCGCGATGCCGAGGCCGATGCCGCCATTGCCGCCGGTGATGACAGCGACGCGGCCGGTGAGATCGAAGATGCCACTCATTGGGGTTTCCATTTGGTTTGGTGCGCGCTAATCACGCGTTCACGGATGGGCTTGCCGCCGACCATGGACAAGCCCGGCACAAAAATCAAATATGGGTCGAAGCATCGACCTACCGCGGTACCAACCGCCGAAACAAGGTGAAGAGGAAACCATGCAGTTCAAACACGTCACGCTCGACTTCGACGGATCGGTCGCGATCCTCAGGCTCGACCACCAGGAAGTCATGAACGCGGTCTCGATCGACATGCTCGGCGGGCTTGCCGAGGCACTCGATGCGATCGACGACAAGCGCGACGAGGTGCGCTGCCTGGTGATCACGGGTGCCGGCCGCGCCTTCTGCACCGGCGCCAATCTGCAGGGCCGCAACCAGCAGAAGCTTGGCAAGAGCAATGCCGGCGCGGCGCTGGAGACCGCGTTCCATCCGTTCCTGCGCCGATTGCGTAAGCTGCACTGTCCGATCGTGACGGCGGTGAACGGGCCGGCCGCCGGCGCCGGCATGAGCTTCGCCCTGATGGGCGACATCATCCTGTGCGCGCGCTCGTCCTATTTCCTGCAGGCGTTCCGCCGGATCGGCCTGGTGCCGGATTGCGGCTCGACCTGGCTGTTGCCGCGGCTGATCGGCAAGGCGCGCTCGGTCGAGCTGTCGCTGCTCGGCGAGCGGCTGCCGGCCGAGAAGGCGCTGGAGTGGGGCCTCGTCAACCGCGTCTATGACGACGGCGCGCTGATGGAGGAGACCATGAAGCTCGCGCATGACCTCGCCAACGGCCCGACGGTCGCGCTGTCGCTGATCCGCAAGCTCTATTGGGACAGCCCGGAAAATACCCTCGAGGATCAGCTCAATCTGGAATTCGAGTCGCAGCGCATCGCGGGCAGCGCCGAGGATTTCAAGGAAGGTGTCACCGCATTCCTCGAGAAGCGGCCGGCGAAGTTCAAGGGCAAATGATCGAGACCGAACTCACCCGCTGCGTCGCCTCGTTTCACCCAGGGGCAACCGGCGTCACCGGCGCGGCAAAACTCTCCGGCGGCGCCAGCCAGGAGACCTGGACGTTCGACATCGTGCACCCGAACGGCACTATCGGCGCGATCCTGCGCCGCGCGCCGCCGGGCTACGGCGCCGCGCCGGGCCGCGCCGCCGGCCTCGATGCCGAGGCGACGCTGATGCAGCTCGCGCATGACGCGGGCCTGCCGTCGCCGAAGGTGATGCATGTCTTGAGGCCGGAGGACGGCCTTGGCCGCGGCTTCATCATGGCGCGGGTTGAAGGCGAGACCATCGCGCGGAAAATTTTGCGCGACGAGGAATTTGCGGGCGCGCGGCCGATTCTCGCCCGCCAGCTCGGCCGCGTCATCGCCGGCATCCACGGCCTGCCGCAGGCCAAACTGCCGAAGCTCCGCAGCCTGACCGCGACCAGGGAGATCGAGGATCTCTCCCGCGAGTATTACAGCTTCAACTGGCCGCGGCCGGTGTTCGAACTCGCGCTGCGCTGGCTGCGCGATCACGATCCCGGTCCGTCGTCGGAGACGACGCTGGTGCATGGCGATTTCCGCCATGGCAATCTGATCATCGGCCCCGAGGGGGTGCGCGCGGTGCTCGACTGGGAGCTCGCGCATACCGGCGATCCCATGGAGGATCTCGGCTGGATCTGCGTCAACTCGTGGCGCTTCGGCGAGATCGACAAGCCGGTCGGCGGCTTCGGCACACGCGAAGATTTGTTCGCGGGCTATGCAGAAGCCGGCCGCAAGGCCGACCCCGACCGCGTGATGTTCTGGGAAGTGATGGGCACGCTGCGCTGGGGCGTGATGTGCTGCGGCATGATGCAGCGCTTCCGAAGTGGCCCGGATCACTCGATGGAGCGCGCGATGATCGGGCGGCGCGCGTCGGAGACGGAGATTGATCTGCTTAGGCTACTCGCACCGAGAGGTCGTTGAGATGCAGGACGAACCGACACCGACCGAACTGATCAAGGCCGTCGCCGATTTCCTGCGCAGCGAGATCGCGCCCGCGATCAAGGGGCACAACGGCTTCAAGCTGCGCGTCGGCATCAACGCGCTCGATCTGGTGACGCGACAGCTCGCGCTCGCCGAGGCCGGCGATGCGACCGAGGCCGCGCGGCTGAAGCAGTTGCTGGGTACCGACGGAACGCTGATGGAGCTGAACCGCGTGCTGTCGGACAAGATCGCCGGTGGCGAGGTCGATCTGAAAACGCCGGGGCTATCGGAGCATCTGTGGCAGACCACGCTGGACAAGCTCGCCGTCGACCAGCCGAACTACGCGTCCTACAAGCGGGAACTCGAAAAGTAGGATGGGTAGAGCGCAGCGAAACCCATCACGACGCGGCGAGAGCGCTGATGCGTTTGGCTGCGCTCCAACAACCTCGCCGTCGTCCCGGCGATGGCCGGGACCCATAACCCCAAATCTCACTTGTGGTGCGATGCTGGGGCTACAGCCTTTCATCCACAATTCACATAGGTGGTAATGGGTCCCGGCCTTCGCCGGGACGACGAGGGGAGACAGCCATGCGCTCACTCTCCCGCCATTGAGGTGTGGACGAAGTCTTACCGCCCCAGCCACTTCGGCGGGCGCTTCTCCGAAAACGCCTTCGGTCCCTCGATGTAATCCTGCGAGGCGGCCATCGCCTTCACCGCCGGATAGTCGCGCTGCTCGGCCAGCGCCTGCTCGAGCGAGACTTCGAGGCCCTTCTGGATCGCCTGCTTGGAGGCGCGGATCGACATCGGCGAGTTCTTGGTGATGGTCTCGGCCCAGCGCTCGGCGGCTGCGAGCGCCTCGCCCTGCGGCACCACCTCGTTGACGAAGCCGAGTTCGAGGCCTTCCTTGGCGCTGACATGGCGCGCGGTCAGGATCATGCCCATGGCGCGCTTCAGCCCGATCTGGCGCGGCAGCCGGTGCAGCCCGCCAGCCAGCGCCGCGAGGCCGACGCGCGGCTCGGGCAGGGCGAAGGTCGCATTCTCGGAAGCGATGATCAGGTCGCAGGCCAATGCGATCTCGAACCCGCCGCCCATCGCGACGCCGTTGACGGCGGCGATGATCGGCTTGTCGCAGTCGAAGCGGGTGGTGAGGCCGGCAAAGCCGCCCTTGTCCCAGCCGCGCTTGCCGCCGGCGGCCTGCCATTTCAGGTCGTTGCCGGCGCAGAACGCCTTGTCGCCGGCGCCGGTGACGATCGCGACCCACTGCTCCGGGTCGGCGGAGAAGTCGTCGAACACCTTGTTGAGCTCGAAATGCGCATCGATATGCAGCGCGTTGTAAACCTCGGGCCGCGACAGCGTCACGATGGTGATGGGACCCTTGCGCGTCACCTTGGAGAATTTCAGATCCATGTTTGCTCCCGTCGATTTTCTGCGGCGAAGAATATTGCTCTTATCCTAGCGCCTGCGCGGCGTTCCGTGCCATCCAATTACGCAAGGCGACCGCGCGCGCAAGCCTCGCTCACCTGCTTGACTTGGCGACAGGCTTCTCACCTTAATCGATCCGAACGTGGATGCGCGACAGCGTCTAGACGCAAAATCAGAATCAACAATATTTCCGGGAGAGACTGCCTTGGATTTCAATCTGCCGGCTGACCTGACAGCCTATCTCGCCGAGCTCGATCGCTTCATCGAACGCGAGATCAAGCCGCTGGAGGAGGCTGATGACAACATCCGCTTCTTCGACCATCGCCGTGAATGGGCGCGCACCGATTTCGACAAGGGCGGCCTGCCGCGCCATGAATGGGAGCTCTTGCTGCGCAAGGCCAAGAACCTGGCCGATGCGGCCGGCCATCTGCGCTTCGCGATCCCGAAGCGTTACGGCGGCAAGGACGGCTCCAATCTCTGGATGGCTGTGATCCGCGAACATTTTGCCTCGAAGGGTCTCGGCTTGCACAACGACCTGCAGAACGAGCACTCGATCGTCGGCAATCTGCCGATCGTGACCATGCTCGACCGCTACGGAACCGACGAGCAGAAGGCGATGATCGACGGCTCGATCACCGGCAAGTACCGCATCACGTTTGGTCTGACCGAGCCCGAGCACGGCTCGGACGCCACGCATATGGAAACCAAAGCGGTCCAGGCCACGCGTGACAACGTCAAGGGCTGGATCATCAACGGCGAGAAGATGTGGACGACAGGCATGCATGTCGCGACGCACTGCGCGCTGTTTGCCCGCACCTCGGGCAACGACGGCGACGCCCGCGGCATCAGCTGCTTCCTGGTGCCGGCGAAATCGGCGGGCGTGAAGGTCGAGGAGTATATGTGGACCTTCAACATGCCGACCGACCATCCGCGGGTCAGCTTCACCGATGTGTTCGTGCCCGAGGATGCGCAGTTCGGCGAGGTCGGCCGCGGGCTGTCGCTGGCGCAATGCTTCGTGCACGAGAATCGCATCCGCCAGGCGGCGAGCTCGCTCGGCGCTGCGGTCTACTGCATCAATGAGAGCGTGAAATATGCCCGCGAGCGCAAGCCGTTCGGCAAGGCGCTGGCCGAGAACCAGGCGATCCAGTGGCCGCTGGTCGAGCTCGCGACCCAGGCCGAGATGCTGCGGCTGTTGATCCGCAAGACCGCCTGGGAGATGGATCAATTGACCCAGGCCCAGGTCGAGCACACGCTGTCGGACCGGGTCTCGATGTGCAATTTCTGGGCAAACCGCCTGTGTTGCGAAGCCGCCGACCGCGCGATGCAGGTGCATGGCGGCATGGGCTATTCGCGCCACAAGCCGTTCGAGCACATCTACCGCCACCATCGCCGCTACCGCATCACCGAAGGCAGCGAGGAGATCCAGAAGCGCAAGGTGGCGGGCTTCCTGTTCGGTTACATGGGAGCCGGCAAGCACTAACGCAGAGGAGGCGGTACGACATGGAAGGTGGATGCACCTGCAGAAACGTCCGCTACCGCCTGACCGGCAGGCCGCTGATCGTGCACGCCTGCCACTGCACCTGGTGCCAGCGCGAGACCGGCACTGTGCATGCGCTCAACGCGATGTACGAGGCCGAGCGGGTCGAGCATATCGTGGCCGAGCCCGAGATTGTCGACACGCCATCGGCGAGCGGCAAGGGGCAGAAGATCGCGCGCTGCCCCATCTGCAAGGTCGCGGTGTGGAGCAATTATCCGGGCGCGGGACCCGCGGTGCGCTTCGTCCGCGTCGGCACGCTGGACGATCCGAACCAGTGTCCGCCGGACGTCCACATCTTCACGTCGTCGAAGCAGCCCTGGGTGACGTTCCCGCCGGGCGCCAAGGTGTTCGCCGAGTATTACGATCGGAAAGAGGTCTGGCCGGAGGAGGCGCAGGAGCGCTGGCGCGTGCTGCGGGAGAAGATGAAGAAGGCGTGATGCGTATGTGGCCCCAGTATCGCACCACTACGAACAGCGGTGGTTATGGGTCCCGGCTCGCGCTTCGCTTGGCCGGGACGACAGAGAGGGCTAATTCACCTGCCGGTCCTTGCCCGCCCAATACGGTTCACGCAGGCTCCGCCGCAAAATCTTGCCCGACGGGTTGCGCGGCAGCGCCGGGATGAAGTCGACCGATTTCGGTGTCTTGTAGCCGGCGATCCGCTCGCGCGTGAAGTTGATGATGTCGGTCGCGGTCGCGCTCTTGCCCGGCTTCATCACCACCACGGCCTTCACCGCCTCGCCCCATTTGTCGTCGGGGATGCCAATCACGGCCGCTTCCGCCACGTCCGGATGGTCGCACAGCGCGCTCTCGACCTCGGCCGGATAGATGTTCTCGCCGCCGGAGATGATCATGTCCTTGATGCGGTCGTGGATGTAGAGATAGCCGTCCTTGTCCATGTAGCCGGCATCGCCGGTGCGCAGCCAGCCGTCGCTATTGATCGTGTGCGCGGTGGCTTCGGGCAGATTCCAGTAGCCGGCCATGTTGGAGCCGGAGCGGGTCGCGATCTCGCCGACTTCACCCGGCGGCAGCGGTTTGCCGTCGCCGTCGAGGATCGCAAGCTCGATGCCGGGCAACGCCTTGCCGGCCGAGCGCATGCGGTCGAGCCCTTCGATGTGATCCTCCGGCGGCAGCGCGACGATGGTACCGGTAGTCTCGGTCATGCCGTACATCTGCACGAAGCCGCACTTGAAGACCTCGATGCACTCCTTCAGCAGCGCCGCCGGAATCGGGGAGGCGCCATAGAGCATGTATTTCAGGCGGGAGAAGTCGACCTGCCGCGCGCGCGGCTGCCGCACCACGAACTGCATCGCGGCCGGCACCATGAACAGCTTTGTGATGCCGGATTGCTCGAAGAAGTCGAGCACCTTGGTCGGGTCGAACTCGCGCGCGATCACGCCGCGGGCGCCGTGATAGAGCCCCATCACGCCCCAGCCGGAGCCGCCGATGTGGAAGATCGGCATCGCGACCAGCGAGACGTCGTCGGTGGTCCACCGGTTCCATTCCGGCTTCTCGGCCTCGTTGCCGCTCTGCACGAGGTTGAGGAAATTGGCGTGCGACAGCATCGCGCCCTTTGGCTTGCCCGTCGTGCCCGAGGTGTAGAGCTGGATTGCGATGTCCTTTGGCTCGATCGCAACGCGCGGGTCGTCTCCGCCCTGCGCATCGCGCCAGGCGAGAAAGTCGGGCCATTCCGGCGCGCCGCCTTCGGTCGTGATAATGGTGCGGACGCTCGGCAGCTTGTCGCGGATGTTGCGCGCCTGCGTGACGAATTCGGGGCCGACGAACAGCACGGGGGCCTTGCAGTCGTCGACGATGAAGGCGACCTCGGGGCCTGCCAGGCGCCAGTTCACCGGCGCCATCACCACGCCGGCCTTCATCGCGCCCATCAACAGCTCGAAATAGAAGTCGCTGTTCTTGCCGAGATAGGCGATCCGCTCGCCCTTCTTGACGCCCATCGCGATCAGCGCGTTGGCAACGCGGTTGGTCTTGATGTCGAACTCAGCGAAGCTGGTTTGCCGTCCCTCGAATTCATAGGCCAGCGCATTGCCGCGACTCCTGGCGCGGTCGCGCACCATGTCGGCAAGGTTGATCAGTTTCGGCGCGTCGGACATGTTTCCCCCGTGACGTCTTGTTTTGGTTGCGCGGAGTGTGGCGGCATCGCGCGCGAAAAACAATACGGGGGATGTGCACGCGCGCCGCTTCAACATCGTCGTCCCGGCGAAAGCCGGACCCATAACCACGAATGTGAATGTGGCGCGACGCTGGGGCCGCAGCGCGGTCAACAACGCTCAGTGGTGGCTATGGGTCCCTGTGTCTTGGAAGTCTGTCAGGATGTGGGTGGGCGGGAAGCCGTTGGGTCCTTGGCGCTTGACGCCGCGAGCCGGCTCGGTCTCCCGCCCGTTCCATCTATCAACCTGAACAGTTGCACGAGGCTGCGCCAACAGACCTCGCATCACAGGGACAGGCACCGTGATCATAGCTCTTCGTTACGTCGGAATCGACGTCTCCAAAAAACACCTCGATATCTTTGATGAGGCTGACGGCGTGCCGAGGCGCATTGCCAACGCGACACAGGCCATCACACAGCAGGTGGCGCGTTGGCAATGCGATGCGCTGGTGGTCTTCGAGGCGACGGGTATCTATGACCTCGCGCTTCGCGAGGCGCTGCGTCAGGCCGGGATCCAGTTCGCACGGATCAACCCGGCCCGTGCCCGCGACTTTGCACGGGCCAGCGGCCTGCTCGCCAAGACCGATCCGATCGATGCGCGGATGCTGGCGGCCTTTGCCCGGGCCATGCAGCCCGCCCCCGAGCAGGTCGCCGATCCTGCACGGGGCGCCTTGGCGAGGCTTGCAAAACGGCGGGATCAGCTGGTCCTCATGCGCGCCCAGGAGAAGAACCGGCGCAGCGAGGCCGACGATCGCGCCATGGCCGAACGCATTGGCCGCCTCATCGAGGTCCTCGACAGCGAGATCGCCGGGATCGAGGCCGACATCAGCGCATTGATTAAAGCCGAAGCGCAGATCGCGGACGATGCGAAGTTAATGCGTTCGCTGCCCGGCGTGGGTCCCGTGGCCTGCATACAGCTCATCGCGCAGATGCCGGAACTCGGGCGGGTCGGACCGAAACAACTCGCAGCGCTCGCTGGCCTTGCTCCCTTCAACGTCGACAGCGGCACCTTCCGCGGCAAGCGCAAGATTGCGGGCGGCCGAAAGCGCGTTCGTGACGCCCTTTATATGGCGGCCCTCAACGCAGTTCGCAGAGCTGATCCGTTCAAGGCCTTCTATGCACGACTGCGACAGGCCGGAAAACCAGCCAAACTCGCCCTCATCGCCGTCGCCAGGAAGCTGCTCACGGTCCTCAATGCCATGATGCGAGACCGAAAGCCGTACCTGCAGACCAAACCAACATAACAGTTGCCGGCTTTCGCCGGGACGACGGTGGTGGTGGAGGCGCAAGCGCGAGCGTCAGCCCCGCGCCGCGCGGTCCTTCTCGTTCTGGGCCTTGATCGACTCGCGCGCCTTGGTCCAGTCGTCGTCGCTCCAGTCGCGCAGTTGGTAGAAATTGCCGCCCATCGCGAGCGCCTGCGCGCCGTCCATGGCGATGGTCTCGCCGTTGATCCAGTCGCAGCCGCCGGAGATCAGGAACACCGCGAGGTTCTGCAATTCCTCCATGGTGCCGACGCGGCCCATCGGGTTCATCGCCTTGGTCCGCGCGCCGGCCTCGTCGCCGGGCTTGATGCGCTTGCTCATGCCTTCGGTCGGGATCTCGCCGGGCGCGATGGTGTTGAGGCGGATGCCGTGACGGCCCCATTCGATGGCGAGCGACATGGTCATGGCGTGGATCGCCGACTTGCTCATCGCCGACGGCACCACGTAAGGCGAGCCGTTGCGCACCCAGGTCACGGTGATCGACACCACGTTGCCGCGATGGCCGCCAGCGATCCAGCGCCGGCCCACCGCGTGCGTGACGTAGAAGGTGCCGTGCATCACGATGTTGGCGACCGCATCGAAGCCGCGCGGCGAGAGCTCCTCCGAACGCGAGATGAAATTGCCGGCGGCGTTGTTGATGAGATCGGTGAGGGGGCCGCTGGTGGTCCAGATCGCCTCGATCATCTCGTCGACCGCCATGGCGTTGCGGATATCGACGCCGTGGCTGACCACGCGCCCGCCATACTCGGCCATAAGCTCGGTCGCGGTTTCATCGCAGACGCTCTTGCGGCGGCCGCAGATATGCACCTCGGCCCCGAGCTGCAGGAACCGCGAGGCCATGGACTTGCCGAGGCCGGTGCCACCGCCGGTTACCAGCATGCGCCGCCCGGCAAGAAGCTGATCAGAGAACATGTTTCCTCCACGGGGTTGTCAGTTAATTGGTCGATTGACTAAAACCGGACAACGGCCTTTCTGTAAAGCGCCAACAAGGAACAGCGGAGGAGATTTCAATGGAAGATCGCGTTTCGATATCGATTTCGGACGGTATCGCCGATGTCCGCCTGGTGCGGGCGGACAAGATGAACGCGCTCGACGCCGCGATGTTCGAGGCATTGGTGGCCGCAACCGACCGGCTTTCCAGGGAAAAAGCCGTTCGGGTGGTGGTGCTGTCCGGCGAGGGCCGGGCGTTCTGCGCCGGGCTCGACATGGGCCGTTTCGCCGCCATGAAGGATGGCGGTAACGGAGTGCCGGGCGGCGAGAAGCGCGATCTCACGATCCGCACCCACGGCAAGGCCAATTTCCCGCAGCAGGCGGTCTGGGGCTGGCGCCAGCTTCCGGTGCCCGTGATCGCAGCGGTCCACGGTGTCGCGTTCGGCGGTGGCTTCCAGCTCGCGCTCGGCGCCGACATGCGCTTCCTCTCGCAGGATGCGCGGATGTCGATCATGGAAATCAAATGGGGTCTTGTGCCCGACATGGCGGGCACGCCGATCCTCGCGAGCCTCGTGCGCGACGACGTCCTGCGCGAGCTCACCTATACCGGCCGTATCTTCTCGGCACAGGAGGCCCAGAGTTACGGCCTTGCCACCCGCGTCTGCGACGACCCGCGCGCCGCGGCGCTCGAGGTCGCGCGCGAGATCGCCGGCAAGAGCCCGGATGCGATCCGTGCCGCCAAGCGCATGCTCAACAATCTGTCGGTCGATCCGGCGGCCGCGCTGCTCGCGGAGTCGGTCGAGCAGCAGAAATTGCTCGGCAGTCCGAACCAGACCGAATCCGTGCGCGCCAATCTGGAGAAGCGCGCGCCAAGGTTTGCGGATGCGGGGTAGCAGCCGCGCCGTCATTCCGGGGCGATGCGCAGCATCGAACTCTGGTGCGCAATTGCGCACCGGGGAATCTCGATATTCCGGGTCTGGTCCTTCGGACCATCCCGGAATGACAACCTAACTCCGAACCGACGAAAGATCGGACAACGACAATGGAAACGTCCCAGCCCTTCCTCGGCATCGTCAGCGGCGGTCGCCGGCGCGATCACACTGCGGTGGCCGAGCGCGCCGACCGTATTGCCAGCGGACTCAACGAGCTCGGCGTCAAGCCGGGCGACAGCGTCTGCATGCTGATGCGCAACGACATCGCCTTCATCGAGGCTGCCTATGCCGCGATGCGACTCGGCGCCTATGGCGTGCCGATCAACTGGCACTTCAAGCCGGAGGAGATCAACTATGTGTTGACGGATTCCGGCACGCGCGTCCTGATCGGTCATGCCGACATGCTGCATCCGCTGCGCGGTGCGATCCCGCCCGGTGTCATCGTGCTCAGCGTGCCGACGCCGCCGGAAATCCTCGCCAACTACAAGATCAATCCCGATCATCTGGCGACACCGGATTTCGCGATCGATTTCGAAGCCTGGCTGGCGCAATTCCCGCGCTACGACGGCCCGGTGGTGCCGCAGCCGCAGAACATGATCTACACCTCGGGCACGACAGGCCATCCGAAGGGCGTGCGCCGCTTCGCGCCGACGCCGGAGCAGACCGTCAACGCGGAAGCGATGCGCGCGATGATCTACGGCCTGAAGCCCGGCGCACGCGCGATTCTGCCGGGACCGCTCTACCATTCCGCGCCGAATTCCTTCGGCTTGCGCTCGGGCAAGCTCGGCGGCGCGCTGGTGCTGATGCCGCGCTTCGACGCGGAGGAGTTTCTGCAGCTGATCGCGCGCGAGCGGATCGACACCATCTTCATGGTGCCGACGATGTTCATCCGCCTGATGAAGCTGCCGGAGGAGGTGCGCCGGAAGTACGACGTGTCGTCGCTGCGCCACATCATCCACGCCGCCGCGCCCTGTCCGCCCGATGTCAAGCGCGCCATGATCGAATGGTGGGGGCCGGTGATCTACGAGTTCTACGGCTCGACTGAGTCAGGTGCGGTCACCTTCGCCAATTCCGAGGACGCGCTGAAGAAGCCCGGCACGGTCGGAAAGATCTCGCCCGGTGCCGAGCTGCGCTTCGTCGGCGACGACGGCAAGGAGGTGCCGCAAGGCCAGATCGGCGAGATCTATTCGCGGATCAAGGGCAATCCCGACTTCACCTATCACAACAAGTCGGAGAAGCGCGCCGAGATCGACCGGCAGGGATTCATCACCTCGGGCGACGTCGGCTATATCGATGCCGACGGCTACGTCTTCATCTGCGATCGCAAGCGCGACATGGTGATCTCGGGCGGCGTCAACATCTATCCGGCCGAAATCGAGGCGGTGCTGCATGCCGTCCCCGGCGTGCACGACTGCGCGGTGTTCGGCATTCCCGATGCCGAGTTCGGCGAGGCGCTGATGGCGGTGGTCGAGCCGCAGCCAGGCGTCGTGCTCGACATCGCCTCCGTCCGCGCCCAGCTGAAGACTGCGCTCGCCGATTACAAGGTGCCCAAGCACATCGAGATCCAGACCAACCTGCCGCGTGAAGATTCCGGAAAAATCTTCAAGCGCCGGCTGCGCGATCCATACTGGGATCGGGCGGGGCGGAGAATTTAGGGCCGCAAACTCGCTGTCGTCCCGGCGAAGGCCGGGACCCATAGCCACGAGTGGCAGTGTTGTGCAACGCTACGGCCGCAGCCGGCCATGCCACAGCCGCCTGTGGTTATAGGCCCCCGCTTTCGCTGGGACGACGGCAGTGGTGCACCGCCACCAAGTTCATCTTGCGCTGCGGCAAAAAAAGCGCACACTCGGGAGGAGCCGGGCAGCCTCTGGAGTAGCGAAGCCATGTCTCCCCAGGTAATGCCTCCCCAGACCATGCCGTCCGAGACGGAAATCCGCGCCGAGCGTGCCGCGGAGGTCCAGGCGCAGGAGGAGGAGGCGCGGCTCCGGAACGACATCCGCCTTTTGGGGCGCGTCCTCGGCGACACCGTGCGCGACCAGGAAGGGGCCGATGTATTCGACCTGGTCGAGCGCATCCGCCAGACCTCGGTTCGCTTCCATCGCGACGAGGACAAGCTGGCGCGGCGGGAACTGGAGAGCATCCTCGACGGCATGTCGATTGCCGAGACGCTGCAGATCGTCCGCGCCTTCAGCTATTTCTCCCACCTCGCCAACATCGCCGAGGATCAGAACAACATCCGCCAGATGCGCAGCCGCGGGCCGAGCGGGGCGCCGCGGCCGAGCACACTGGAACAGACGCTGGTGCATGCCCGCCAGGCCGGCATCAGCCCGGCCGATTTGCGCAGCTTCTTCAGGAGTGCACTCGTCAGCCCGGTGTTGACCGCGCATCCGACCGAGGTCCGCCGCAAGAGCACGATGGACCGCGAGATGGAGATCGCGGATCTGCTCGACCGCCGCGAGCGGCTGCAGATGACGCCGGACGAGAGCGAGGCCAGCGACGAGCAGCTGCGCCGCGCGGTGGTGACGCTGTGGCAGACCAATCTGCTGCGCCGGACCAAATTGACCGTGCTCGACGAGGTCGCCAACGGCCTTTCGTTCTACGACTACACCTTCCTGCAGGAAGTGCCGCGGCTGCATTGCGCGCTGGAGGACCGCCTGAACAAGGAGGGCGGCGAGGCCGGTGAACTCGCATCCTTTCTCAGGATGGGAAGCTGGATCGGCGGCGATCGCGACGGCAATCCCTTCGTCACCGCGGAGGTGATGCGCGGCACGCTGCGCCTGCAGTCGAGACAGGCACTCAACTTCTACCTCGAGGAGCTGCATGCGCTTGGCGCCGAATTGTCGCTGGCGGCGCATCTCGCCGACGTCTCGGACGAGCTGCGGAGCCTCGCCGAGCGTTCGCCCGACACCTCGCCGCATCGCAGCGGCGAACCGTATCGTCTGGCCGTATCGGGCATCTATGCAAGGCTTGCGGCGACGGCCTCTCGGCTCGAGGTCGAGACCACGCGGCCGCCGGTCGGCAAGGCCGAGCCGTATGCGAGCGCCAGGGAATTCCAGGCCGATCTCGACGTGCTCAACCGCTCGCTGATCGCGAACAATTCCAGCGTGATCGCGCGCGGCCGGCTGCGGCAGTTGCGGCGGGCGGTCGATTGCTTCGGCTTCCATCTGGCGCGGCTCGACATCCGCCAGAACTCGGCGGTGCACGAGCGCACCATCGCCGAGCTGTTCGATACCGCCAATCCGGGGATGTCCTATCTGGCGCTCGGCGAGGACGCCCGCGTCAGCCTGCTGCTCGGCGAGCTGCGCAATGCACGGCCGCTGGCCTCGCCCTTCGTGAAATATTCCGAGGAGACCCAAAGCGAGCTCGCCGTGTTCCGTGCCGCGGCCGAGGCGCATGCCAGGTTCGGGCCGGAGGTGATCTCCCAATGCATCATCTCGATGTGCCAGGGCATGTCCGACATGCTCGAGGTCGCGGTGCTGCTGAAGGAGGTCGGGCTCGTCAATCCGTCCGGCCGCAGCGCCGTCAACATCGTGCCGCTGTTCGAGACCATCGAGGACCTGCAGGCCTCAAGCGGCATCATGGACCGCATGCTGGTACTGCACGATTATCGCAAGCTGGTCGACAGTCTCGGCAGCGTGCAGGAGGTGATGCTCGGCTACTCCGACAGCAACAAGGATGGCGGCTTCGTCACCTCGGGCTGGGAGCTCTACAAGGCCGAGATCGGCCTCGTCGAGGTGTTCGAGCGCCACGGCGTGCGCTTGCGCTTGTTCCACGGGCGCGGCGGCTCGGTCGGCCGCGGCGGCGGCCCGAGCTATGACGCGATCATCGCGCAGCCCGGCGGCGCCGTGAACGGCCAGATCCGCATCACGGAGCAGGGCGAGATCATCTCGTCGAAATATTCTAATGCCGAGGTCGGCCGCAGCAATCTGGAGATCCTCGCCGCGGCGACACTGGAAACCAGCCTGCTGCAGCCGCGGCAGAGCGCGCCGCGCCCCGAATATCTCAAGGCGATGGAGGAAATTTCCGCGCTCGCCTTCAAGGCCTATCGCGGCCTCGTCTATGAGACCGAAGGCTTCGCCGATTATTTCTGGGGTTCGACCGTCATCAACGAGATCGCGACGCTGAACATCGGCAGCCGTCCGGCCTCGCGCAAGAAGACCCGCGAGATCGAGGACCTGCGCGCCATCCCGTGGGTGTTCTCCTGGGCGCAATGCCGGCTGATGCTGCCGGGCTGGTATGGCTTCGGCAGCGCGGTCGAGAGCTGGATATCCGGGCATCCCGAGCAGGGCATGGCGTTCCTTCAGGAGCTCAATCGGGAATGGCCGTTCTTCCGCACGCTATTGTCCAACATGGACATGGTGCTGGCGAAGAGCTCGATCGCGATCGCCTCGCGCTATGCCGAACTGGTGCCCGACGTCGCGTTGCGCGAGAAGATTTTTGGCCAGATCCGCCGCGAATGGCACCTGTCGATCGAGACGTTGCTCGACATCATGGGGCATGACCGGTTGTTGCAGGGCAACCCGCTGCTGGAGCGCGGCATCCGCAACCGCTTCCCTTACATGGATCCGCTCAATCACGTGCAGGTGGAGCTGCTCAAGGAGTATCGCGCGCAGAACCCGGACGAGCAGGTGCTGCGCGGGATTCAGATCACGATCAACGGGATCTCGGCGGGGTTGCGGAATAGCGGCTAGCCACAGCGTCGTCCCGGCGAACGCCGGGACCCATAACCACGACCGGGAGTGTCGTGAGCGATGTGGGCCCCAGCTTTCTTCAGCTATCAACAGCGGTGGTAATGGGTCCCGGCGTTCGCCGGGACGACGGTTAGGTCAACAGTTGTGCGCGCCCTTCGTCTCCACATAGACCGCGTAGAGCGACTGGCTTGCGGTCATGAACAGGCGGTTGCGCTTCTTGCCGCCGAAGGTGAGGTTGGCGCAGGTCTCCGGCAGCAGGATCTGGCCGATCCGCTGGCCGTCGGGCGCAAACACCTGCACGCCGTCATAGCCCGGTCCGACCCAGCCGGCGCCGACCCAGATGTTGCCGTCGACGTCGACACGCAGGCCGTCCGGGAAGCCTGACTTGCCGTCCAGCGTCATGTCGATCAGCGTGCGCGGGTTGGAGAGCTTGTCGCCGTTGAGGTCGTACTGCCAGACGATGTTCTTGGCGTTCGGGTAATGCGTGGTGCCGGTGTCGCAGACATAGACCTTCTTGTAGTCGTGGCTGAAGGCGATGCCGTTCGGCTTGAACGGCTCGTCGGCGACCTTGGTGATCTGGCCGGTCGCAGCATCGATGCGATAGACCGCTTCCTTCTGGTAGGGCTGCTTCGATCCCGTGTTGGCCAGTTGGCCCTCATAGATCGAGATCGCGCCATAGCCGGGATCGGTGAACCAGATCGACTTGTCGTTGGGATGCACGACCATGTCGTTCGGCCCGTTGAGCTGCTTGCCATTGGCCTGCTCCGCCAGGGGCGTGACGGTTCCGTCGTGCTCGTAGCGCACCAGCCGCGTGCGCTCGGCGGTGATCTGGCGGCCCTCGAAATCGAAGGTCGAGCCGTTGGCCTCGTTCGACGGCTTGTGGAATTGCTCGGAGATGTGGCCGTCATCGTCGAGATAGCGCAGCTGCCGGTTGGCCGGGATATCGCTCCAGACCAGATACTGGCCCTGCGCGTTCCAGGCCGGGCCCTCTGCCCACAGGCAGCCGGTGTAGAGCCGCTTGATCGCAGTGTTGCCGACCTTGGCCTTGAAGCGCTTGTCGTCGATCACAACGATGTCTGGATCGGGATAGCGCTGCGGTTCCGCGTTGGGGCCGAAGTCGCGCGCTGCGGCATCGGATGCGGCCATCGCGGTTGCAGCAAGCGCGGTTGCGCCGCGCAAGATTGTCCGACGGTCGAACGCCTTCGCACCGTCGCCCTCGTGTTTCTGAATGTTGCTTGGATTTATCACGAAAGTCCTCCCAGGCTTTTTTGTTATCGGGAGGACGATCATACCCCCGCAATTCTGGCACAATGCGGGCACGCCATGATGAAACAACCAAAGAGTGTGTCGCCCCCGCTGTTTCGCGGAGGCGACCAGTTCATAAAACTGTCAGATCAGATCGGAGGATCGGATCAAGTTCAGATCGGATCCCAGGTGAAGACGTCGGCCGAGCGGTCGAGCTTGGCGAACGATCCCTTCAGCGCCGGCATGCCGTGTTCGGCAATGGTCTCGGGCGTCCAGCCTTCGCCGCGATGAACCGAGCGCACCGGACGATGCTGGCCGAACAGGAAGATCTCGTTCATGCGCACGCCGAAGATTTGTCCGGTGACGTCCTTGGCCGCGTCCGAGAGCAGATAGGCGCAGACCGGCGCGATCTTCTCCGGGCCCATCTGCTTGATCTTCTCGACGCGCGCCTTCTCGGCGTCGGTCTCGGTCGGGATGGTGCCGATCATGCGGGTCCAGGCGAACGGCGACACGCAGTTCGAGCGCACGTTGAAGCGGCCCATGTCCAGCGCGATCGATTTCGACAGGCCGACGATGCCGAGCTTGGCGGCGGCGTAGTTGGCCTGGCCGTAATTGCCGATCAGGCCGGAGGTCGAGGTGAAGTGCACGAACGAGCCCGACTCCTGCTCGCGGTAGATGCGTGCCGCGGCGTGGCTGACATAGAACGAGCCCATCAGATGTACCTTGATGACGGCCTCGAAGGCTTCCACGCTCATCTTGTGGAAGATCATGTCGCGCAGGATGCCGGCATTGTTGACGACGCCGTCGAGCCTGCCGAAATGATCGGTCGCGGTCTTCACGATCTTGCTGGCGGGGATCGCTTCCGCCACCGACTCGAAATTGGCGACCGCGGTGCCGCCGTGCTTCTTGATCTCCTCGACCACTTCCTCGGCGGGCGCGGCACTCGAGCCGCCGCCGTCGGCTGCGCCGCCGGGATCGTTGACCACGACCTTGGCGCCTTCCGCCGCGCAGAGCAGCGCGATCTCGCGGCCGATGCCGCGGCCCGCGCCGGTGACGATGATGACTTTATCCTGCAGTGATTTTGCCATGTCGGTTCTCCTGGTGTCTTGCTGACCTCGCCCCGCTTGCGGGGAGAGGTCGGATCGCATCGCAGATGCGATCCGGGTGAGGGGGACTCTCCGCGAGTCCGAGTATGTGGAAGCGGCCCCTCACCCCCTCCCTCTCCCCGTAGGAACGGTGTGAGGGAGGAGGCGAGCAGCTCGCTCATTTCTCGTTCGTAAAGATGATCGTGCCACTTGCGGCGAACATGCCGCCGACGCCGTGGCAGACCGAGATCTTCGCGTTCGGCACCTGCGCCGGCGCGATGCCGCGCATCTGCCGCACGCTCTCCTGCAGCGCGTACATGCCGTACATGCCGGAGTGCATGTAGCTGAGGCCCCCGCCATTGGTGTTGAGCGGCAGCTTGCCGCCCGGGCGGGTGTTGCCGTCGGCGATGAACTTGCCGGTCTCCTCGTACGGCATGAAGCCGAGGTCGCCGAGGCCGTAGAGCGGCAGATGCGCGAAGGCGTCGTAGATCATCAGATGATCGACGTCCTTGTGGGTGATGCCGGCCTCGTTGAAGGCGAGGGGGCCCGCCACCTTGAAGGCGCGCGATGAGTCGAACGTCTTCATCTGGCTGACCATCGGCGTTTCCACGCTCTCGCCGGTGCCGAGGATGTAGACCGGCTTGTTCGGGAAATCCTTGGCGCGGTCGGCCGAGGTGAGGATCAGCGCGCCGCCGCCGTCGGTGACGAGGCAGCATTGCAGCAGCCGGAACGGGTAGGCGATCATCCGCGAGTTCAAGACGTCGGCGACCGTGATCGGATCCTTCATGGTCGCGCGCGGATTCTTCGCCGCCCATTCGCGCTGCACGACGGCGACCATCGCAAGCTGCTCATGCGTGATGCCGTGCGTCTTCATGAAGCGCAGCACGGGAATCGGGAACATGCTCGGTGGCCCGTAGACGCCGAACGGCGATTCGAACTGGCCGTTGAGGCTGTCGGGCGCGGTAAAGCGCGGCTGCTTGCCGATCATCGACTTGCCGCTTTCAGCATGGGTGATCAGCACCGTCTTGCACAGGCCGGCCTCGATCGCGGCGGCGGCGTGGCGGACATGCAGCATGAAGGAGCAGCCGCCGACCGAGGTGCCGTCGACCCAGGTCGGCGTGATGCCGAGATAGTGCGCCATCTGCTGCGGGGTCTCGACCGCAGTAGCGAAGCCGTCGATGTCGGACAGCTTCAGGCCGGCGTCCGCGATCGCATTCAGCGCCGCGTCCGCGTGCAGCTGGATCTGCGACATGTTCGGGATGACGCCGAGTTCGGTGGTTTCGGCCGCACCGACGACGGCAACCTGGTTCCTGCGCATCACATTACCCCTTTGCCGGACGGAACAAGGGAAGGGTGATCTTGTCGTCGAGTGCCTCGAAGGCGACCTCGAGCCGCATGTCGAGCTCGAGCGCTTCCGGCGTCTGCGGACAATCGATGATGTTGCTCATCATGCGCGGGCCTTCGTCGAGCTCGACCACGGCGATCGCATAAGGCGGCGTGAAGCCGGGCGCGGCGGGACGGTGGTTGATGACGTAGCTGTAGAGCTTGCCCTTGCCGCTGGCCTTGAAGATCGAGACCTTGCGCGAGGCGCAAGAGGGGCAGAACGGCCGTGGCGGAAAGTAGACATTGGCACAGGCATCGCAGCGCTGCAGGCGCAGCTCGCCGGCCTTGGTGCCATCCCAGAAATGCTGGGTCTCCGGTGTCGGCTTTGGTTTCGCGCGCGCGGGCTCGGCCATGTCTGATGTCTCCTCCCGAAATCGTTACGATCTTGATGCGACATTGAACCAAGGCCCGTCAACGGTCCATCCATGCTCCGCGCAGCGGCCTGTGCCCCGCGCATGCCGCATATTCCGCCCCTCGCACAATTGCTAAGGCCGCGATGCTTGTGTCGCTCCGATCCGGCGCGTAGAAGGGCCGCGTCCAAGATACGTTCAAGACACGTTCAAGACACGTTCAAGACACGTTCAAGATAGCCGGGAGGAACATATCATGCTGAGGATCATCGGCGCGGCACTCGCTGCCAGCCTCGCATTTGCCACGCAGGCGATGGCCGCCGACGCACCGTCGGAGATCAAGATCGGCACGCTCTATGCGTCGTCGGGGCGCTACGCCTCGATCTCGATGCCGGTCTACAGCTCGTTGAAATTGTGGGTCGAACAGAAGAACGCCGAGGGTGGCGTGTTCGTGAAGGCGTTCGACAAGAAGATCCCGATCAAGCTCGTCTCCTATGACGACCAGAGCAACACCGCGACCGCCGCGACGCTTTATAATCAGCTCGTCACCCAGGATAAGGTCGACCTTCTGGTCGCCGATTCCGGATCGGTGCTGACGGCGCCCGCGGTCGCGATCGCGCGCGACCACAAGATGTTCCTGTTCGACCAGACCGGTACCGGCGCGAGCTTCTTCTCCAAGGACAATCCCTACATAGCGCTGATGGCCGATCCGGTGTCGACGGTGTGGCCGAAGCCGGTCGCTGACTTCATCAGCCATGACGGCCCGGGCCTCGGCATCAAGAAGGTCGCCATCCTCTATTCGACCAACGAGTTCACCGGCACCCAGGCCAACGCGTTCCGCAAGTTCGTCAAGGAGTCTGGCGCGCCGATCGAGATCGTCTATGACCAGGGCGTTCCGACCGAGACCACCAACTACAACGTCATCATCAACAACATCAGCAACGCCAATCCGGACGCGGTGATCCATTTCGGCTATGCGCCGAACGACATCGCCTTCCTGCGCAACGTCCAGGACGTCGGCACCAAGTTCAAGATGCTGTTCGCGATCTATGCCGGCCTCGAGACCGAGTTGCTCGAGAAGAATGTCGGCGCCAAGGGCCTCGAGCACATCTGGACCTATGTGCCGCCGTCCGAGCTGGATTATCCCGTCAATTTCGGGATGAACATGAAGGATTTCCGCGCCGCCTGGACCAAGAAGTACAACGACGGCAAGATGGAGTTCGGCTTCAACGCGGTCGCCGGCTACACCACCGCGTTGGTGATCGAGAAGACGCTGTCGGTTGCGACCAGCCTCGAGCAGATGGAGCTGCGCCGCGCAGTGTTCTCGCTCAGCGGCCAGCTCAAGACGCTGGACGGCACCTTCGCGCTGGACGAGACTGGCGGCCAGATCGGCGAATTGACGCCGCTCGGCCAGCTCACGGTCGACGAGCACGATCACATCAAGTTCGTCTCGATCTATCCGCACGAGACCGCCACCGGCAAGCCGATCTATCCGGCGCCGTGATGCGAGTGAGTGCGGCGGGCGTAACCTTCGGCAGCGAGCGGTAGCATGACCTATGCGCTCGTAGCCGGCGTGCTGTTCGGGCTGTATTTCAGCCTGGTCGGCATCGGTCTCAATCTCGTGTTCGGCGTCATGCGCATCGTCAACCTTGCGCATGGCGACATCCTGATGCTCGGCGCCTTCATCGCGCTCGGCGTGGTCGGCATCGCCGGCATCGACCCGCTGTTCGCGGTGCCGCTGGCCTTCGTGGTGTTCGTGCTGGTGGGCGTGCTGCTGTACTGGGTGCTGGTGCCGCGGCTGCAGGGCTCGGCCAATCCGGAAATGCTGTCGATCATCCTGTTCTTTGGCCTGTCGCAGGTGATCGAAGCCGTCACCACGATCTTCGCCGGCACCAGCGAGCGCTCGATCCAGAGCCGGCTGCTCGGCACCGTGTTCACGACCATCAAGGTCAAATGGTTCGGCGGCAAGGCCGGCGGAGCAGGGCCGATCCAGATTTTCGGCCAGGGCTTTCCCGCGCCCTGGGTGATCGCGGCCATCACCAGCCTGATCGCGATCGCGCTGGTCTACCTCTATCTCTACCACACAAGGCTCGGCACCCTGACCCGCGCGGTGATGTCACGCCGTGACGAGGCGCTGGCGACGGGCATCGATGTCGATCGCGTCTCGGCGGCGGCGTTCGGTATCGGGCTTGGCATCGCGGCTGTCGCCGGCGTGTTCGCGCCCTTCATGTTCGGCTCGGTGACGCCGGCGTTCGGCGCCGACGCGACGGTGACGTCGTTTGCGATCGTCGTGCTGGGTTCGCTCGGCAATCCGCTCGGCACCGCGCTCGGCGGTGTCGTCTACGGCCTGTGCTACATGCTGGTGCAGACCTATCTCAGTTCCTGGGCCGACCTGCTGCCCTATGTGTTGTTGATCGTGATCCTGTTGTTGCGCCCGAGCGGTCTGCTCGGAAGGCGGGTGCGCGTTGCATAACGCCTCGAAGCACCTGCTGTTCATCCTGGCGCCGCTGGTGGTGGTGTTCGCACTGCTGCCCGGCGTCTATCAAAACCATCTGCTGCTGTTCAACTTCGTGATCTTCCTGATCCTCGCGCAGGGCGTGAACATCATCTATGGCTTCACCGGCTATCTGCCGTTCGGCTATGTCGGCTTCTTCGGCGCCGGCGCCTATGGCTTCGCCATCATGGTGATGCATCTGCAGACGCCCGCACCGCTCGCCGTGCTGGTCGGCGGCGTCGTGGCGGTTGCGCTCGGCCTGTTGCTGACGCCGCTGCTGCGGCTGTCGGGCGCGTATTTCGCGATCGCCAACCTCGCGGCCTCGCTCGCGGTGCTGCACTTCGTCGCCAACCCGGCGCTGGAGGGCATCACCAAGGGCCCCTACGGCGTGTCGCTCACCGGCACCTTCAACCCGACCCATGCGTACTATGCCGCGGTCGTCGTGATGGCGCTGACGGTCGGCGCGGTGGTCTATCTGAAGAACTCGCCGTTCGGGCTGGCGCTGCAGGCGGTGCGCGAGGATGCGGTGTCGGCCTCGATGGCCGGCGTCAATATCGTGAAGATGCGGGTGATAGCCTGGCTCGCCTCGGCGCTGGTCGCGGGCCTCGCCGGCGGCATCTACGCCTGGTACGTCTCGGTGTTCTATCCCGACAACGTGTTCTCCGGCGAGTTCAGCATCTTCGCGATCGTGTTCGCGCTGTTCGGCGGCGTTGCCACCATCACCGGCCCGATCGTCGGCGTGTTGATCCTCTACGGCATCTACAATCTGATCGGCTTCACCACGCCGCAATACTTCCAGCTGATCTATGGCCTCCTGATCATGGGCCTGGTGCTGTTCCTGCCCGCAGGACTGGTGTCGCTGGCAACCCGCAGGGGGTGGCATGTCCCCTGAGAAAACCCCGATCCTCAAGGTCTCGAAGCTGGTGAAGCGCTTTGGCGGCTTCCACGCGCTCGATGGCCTCAGCTTCCACGTCGTGCCGGGCGAGATCCTCGGCCTCGTCGGTCCGAACGGCTCCGGCAAGACCACGGCGATCAACGTGATCTCCGGCCTCTACGCGCCCGATGGCGGCGAGGTCGTGTTCGACGGCGCATCCGCCGGCGGCGTCGCCTCGCACAAGCTCGTTCACCGCGGCATCAACCGCACCTTCCAGGTGCCGAAGCCGTTCCTGTCACTCACGGTGCGCGAGAACATCCAGGTTGCGCTGGCCTATGGCGGCGCGACCGGTGCGCCGTCGATCGCCGAACTGCTCGAGGATTTCAGGCTGAAGGAGGTTGCCGACCGTCCGGCCGCCGATCTCAACAGCGCCCAGCAGAAGATGCTCGATCTGACCCGCGCGCTCGCCACGCGGCCGCGGCTGCTGCTGCTCGACGAGCTCGCGGCCGGCCTCAACCCGGCGGAGCTCGACTGGATCGCCGGCCGCATCAAGGCCCTGGCCGCGACCGGCATGGCGATCATCGTGGTCGAGCATCTGATGGGCTTCATCGAGCAGATCACCGACCGCGTCATCGTGCTCAATGCGGGCAAGGAGATCTTCGAGGGCACGCTCGCGACCGCGGTGCGCGAGCCGCAGGTGATCGAGGTGTTTTTGGGAGGCGAGCATGCCCACTGATGCGGTGCCGCTTCTGGACACGAGGGGCGTCGATGCCGGCTACGGCACCATGCAGGTGCTGTGGGGCGTCGATCTCGACGTCCGCCCCGGCGAGACCGTGCTGCTGCTCGGCGCCAACGGCGCGGGCAAGACCACGTTCCTGAAGTCGCTGGTCGGCCTGATCGAAGCCCGCAGCGGCCACATCAAGCTTGGCGGCGAGGACATCACCAGGATGCGCTCGTCGGACCGGATGAAGCGCGGCATGACCTATATGTCGGAGCTTGCGGTGTTTCCCGACCTGTCGATCGAGGAGAACATCCGCGTCGGCGCGCAGGCGCTCGGCCATGCCAACCCGAGCGCGCGGGTTGACGAACTGTACGGCCTGTTCCCGGTGCTGCGCGACAAGCGCCGCGATCCCGCGTCCAGCCTGTCCGGCGGTCAGCGCAAGATGCTCGGCATCGCCAAAGCATTGTCGGCCGAGCCGAAGCTGCTGGTGATGGATGAGCCCTCGGCCGGGTTGTCGCCGCTGTTCGTCAAGGAGGTGCTACGCGCCCTGTCGAGCCTGCAGGGCCGCGGACTGGCACTCTTGATCGCCGAGCAAAATATCGGTTTTCTCGAGATTGCCACCCGCGTATTCGTGCTGGAAGGCGGGCGTATCCGCTTCTCCGGCACGGTTGCCGAGATGAGCGGCAGTGAAGAGCTGCACCGTGCGTACTTCGGATTGAAGTGATACGAGGTCGAGGCTGGCGCACACTGGAAATCCGCCCCGGTTCGCGCAACAATTAGTGCAAGCCATGCAAGCCGTGAAGTGAAAGCCATGCCCAAGAATCCGACACTCGCCTCCCTTGCCGCCGATCTCGCCAGTGGCGCGACCTCTGCCCGCAAGCTCGTCGAGCAGTGCATCGCCAGAATCGCTGATCCCTCGGGCGAGGGCCAGCGCACCTTTATCCATGTCGACCGCGACGCCGCGCTGGAGGCCGCCGACGCCATGGACCGGCTGCGCAAGGCCAATGCGGCGCCGTCGCCCTTTGCCGGCATCCCGGCCTCGATCAAGGATTTGTTCGACATCAAGGGGCAGGTGACCCGCGCCGGCTCCCGGGCGCTGGAGGATTCGGCGCCGGCGGAGGCCGATGCGCCGGTGGTGGCGCGACTCAAGCGCGCCGGCTTCGTCGTGATCGGCCGCACCAACATGACCGAGTTCGCCTATTCCGGCATCGGCATCAATCCGCATTACGGCACGCCGAAGAGCGCCTGGAACCGGAGCGTCGGCCACGTGCCGGGCGGCTCGTCCTCGGGGGCGGCGGTCTCGATCGCCGACGGCATGGCGTTCGGCGCGCTCGGCACCGACACCGGCGGCTCCTGCCGGATTCCGGCGGCCTTCAACGGCATCGTCGGCTACAAGCCGACGCAACGCCGGATTCCGCTCGCGGGCGGCGTGCCGCTGTCGTTCACGCTCGACAGCTACGGCCCGCTGGCGAATTCGGTGGCCTGCTGCGCCGCGCTCGACGCGGTGCTGGCGGATCAGCCGGTGACGCCGGTCACGCCGCGCCCGGTGAACGGCATGCGGCTCGCGGTGCCGACCACGGTCGCGCTCGACGACCTCGACGATGCCGTCGCGAAAACCTTCGAGCGCGCGCTCGCTTCGTTGTCGCGCGCAGGCGCCTTGATCGAGCGGATCGAGGTGCCCGAATTGCTCGATGTCGGCGTCATGAACGCCAAGGGCGGCTTTGCCGCCGCCGAAAGCTATGCCTGGCACCGCTTCCTGCTGGCCAGCAAGGGCGACATCTACGATCCGCGCGTCGCCGTACGCATCCAGCGCGGCGAGGGCTTTCCGGCGGCCGACTATATCGATCTGCTCAACGCGCGCCGCTCCTTCGTCGCCCGCACCGAGAAGCGGATCGCGCCCTACGATGCGATGGTGCTGCCGACCACGGCGAACCTGCCGCCAACGATCGCCGGCCTCGCCGACGACAAGGCGTTCGCCACCGAAAATTTGCGCGCGCTGCGCAACTGCACGCTGATCAATGTGCTCGACGGCTGCGCGATCTCGCTACCCGCGCATCGCGAGGGCGACGCGCCGGTCGGACTGATGCTCGCCGCCGCGGGCGGTTCGGATCGGCGCATTTTCGAGCTCGCTGCCGGAATGGAGACCGTGATCCGTGTTTGATCTCACCTTCAATGTCGACGACAAGGGCGTCGCCACTCCGCTCACACTGGAAATCAGGCAGGCCGTGATCGCCGGCTGGACCGGCCGCGATCCGGTGGCGCGCGACAAGCATATCGCCGAGCTCGAGGCGCTCGGCATCGCACGGCCCGCGACCACGCCGATCTACTACCGCTGCTCGGCGCGCCGGCTCACCTTCGCCGATGCCATCGAAGTCTGCGGCGAGGATTCGAGCGGCGAGGTCGAGTTCGTGCTGATCGGTTGGCAGGGCCGCATCTTCGTCGGCTGCGGCTCCGACCACACTGACCGCAAGGTCGAGAGCTACAGCGTCACCGTGTCGAAGCAGATGTGCGACAAGCCGATGGCGTCGGAGCTGTGGGAACTCGAGGATGTGATTGATCACTGGGACCAGCTGGTCCTGCGCTCCTGGGCGGTGATCGGCGGCCAGCGCGTGCTCTACCAGGAGGGCACGCTGGATCACATGCTGCCAGTGAAGGACCTGATCGCGCGCGGCTTCGACCAAGGTGCGCTGCCCGACGGCTGCGCCATGTTCGGCGGCACCTTCGCCGCCAAGGGCGGCATCCGCCCGGCCAGCCGCTTCGAGTTCGAGCTCGAAGACCCGGTGCTGAAGCGGAAGATCAGCCACGGCTACGACGTGATGACGCTGCCGGTCAGGGGTTGACCTTTCACCGCGCGTCGTTCTCAGAGCCGACCGAGACCTCTCCACGCGTCGTCCCTGCGAAAGCAGGGACCCATACGCCGCGGCCTTCGGAAAGGGCACGCGGCCAGACGGCTTTCGAACAACCAGCAGCTGTGGTTATGGGTCCCGGCTTTCGCCGGGACGACACCGCAATTGTGGCGGCGTTCTCGGCATATTTCGATCGGAAATCGGGTGGCGCGGGCCGCAATCAGGGGCCAGATTCCGTCCCATGACAGCAACAGCCAAAACAATCACCCGTCAACCCACCGGCATCCCGGCACGCGTCGACGCGCTCGACTGGGACCGGATCACGACCGATCTCGACGGGCAGGGCTGCGCCGTCCTCAACGGCTTGCTGACGCCTGAGGAATGCGATGCCATCGCGGCGCTGTATCCCGACGACAGCCGGTTCCGCAGCCGGATCGTGATGGGCCGTCACGGCTTCGGCCGTGGCGAGTACAAGTACTTCTCCTATCCGCTGCCGGACCTGATCGCGGAGCTGCGGCCCGCGCTCTATGCGCAGCTGACCGCGACAGCCAATCGCTGGAACGAGACGATGGGGATCGAGATCAGCTACCCGCCGTCGCATGCGGCGTTCCTGAAGCGCTGCCACGATGCTGGACAGACGCGGCCGACGCCGCTGCTGCTGCGATATGGCGAGGGCGACTACAACTGCCTGCACCAGGATCTCTACGGTGAGCACGTGTTTCCGATCCAGGTCGCGATCCTGCTGTCGCAGCCGGGGCGCGATTTCAGCGGCGGCGAGTTCGTGCTGACCGAGCAGCGGCCGCGGATGCAGTCGCGCCCTGAGGTGGTGCCGCTCACCAAGGGCGATGCGGTGGCCTTTGCCGTGCATCATCGCCCGGTGCAGGGGACGCGTGGACCGTATCGTGTCAATCTGCGCCACGGCGTCAGCCGGATTCGCTCCGGCCATCGCCACACCGTTGGTGTGATCTTCCACGACGCGAAGTGAGTGCGAGAGAGGCGTGGCCGCTGATCTGTTCGAGACAATTGGCGATACACGGCCGTCGCGCGAGACGATCGCGGATGGCGCGGTGCTGCTGCGCGGCTTTGTCCGGTCGTTCGAGGCCGAGCTGATCCCGGCATTGCGTGTCATCGTCAAGCAGGCGCCGTTCCGGCATCTGATCACGCCGGGCGGCCACCGCATGTCGGTGGCGATGACCAATTGCGGCAGCCTCGGCTGGGTCTCCGATCCCAGTGGCTATCGCTATGATCCGATCGATCCCGACTCGGGACAACCCTGGCCTGAAATGCCGGAGGTGTTGCGCAGGCTTGCCGCCGGCGCCGCTGATGAGGCCGGCTTCACCGGCTTCGCGCCGCAGGCCTGCCTGATCAATCGCTACGTCCCCGGCGCAAAACTGTCGCTGCATCAGGACAAGGACGAGCTCGATTACGGCGCACCGATCGTCTCGATTTCGCTCGGGCTGCCGGCGATCTTCCTGTTCGGCGGCCTGAAGCGCAGCGATACGCCGCGCCGCTATCGAGTCGAACATGGCGACGTTGCGGTGTGGGGCGGCCCGTCACGGTTGTTTTATCACGGCGTGGCACCGCTCGCCGACGGCGAGCACAGCGTGCTCGGCCGCCAGCGCATCAATTTGACCTTCCGCAAGGTGCGCTGACGCCCCTCCCGCAAACCGGAGAGGTGGTCTAAACTCTGAACATGACCACCAAGGCCGACCGCGCCGCCAACCGCACCGGCGTCTATCTCGCCGTGCTGCAGCTCGTGTTCACGCTGGGCTGGACCACCTATCTGATCTATCTGCCGAAGCTGTGCGCCGATGTCGGCATCGCGCCGGCGACCGTGATCCTGATCCTGATGATGGATCAGGGCATCTTCACCATCACCGACACGGCGATGGGCATGGCCGCCGACAAGATTTCGAGCCTGGTCGGCCGCCTTGGCTTGTTCGTCGGTATCCTTGCCGCGATCTCCTGCGCCGCCTTCATCGCGCTGCCTTACGTCGCTGGCACCGGGCCGGGGGCAAAGGTCTGGCTGATCGTGTTGATCGTGATCTGGGCCGTGACGTCGTCGGCCTTGCGTGCGCCACCGCTCACGCTGCTCGGCAAGTATCGTGCGCAACCCTCGGTCCCGTTCCTCGCGGCGCTGGCGATGCTGGGTTATGGCATCGCGGGCGCGGTCTCGCCCTATCTTGGCGTCGTGCTGCGCAACCAGGATGCGCGGTTGCCGTTCGTGCTGTCAGGCGCCGTGCTGCTGCTGACCGCGCTGGCCTTCTCGGGGATCGAGCGTCGCATCGCGGCGGAGGCGCAGCCGGCGCGGCTGGCGCCCCCGGCCAAGCGGCTCGGCGCGGTGCCGACGTTTTTGATCGGATCGATGGTGCTGCTCTCGCTCGGCTATCAGCTGCACTTCAATATCAACAGCGCGCCGTTCTATTTGCGCTTTGCCAGGCCGGGCGATCTGCAATGGCTGATGCCGGTGTTCTGGATCGGCTTCAACATCGCGATGTTCCCGGCGAGCATTGTCGTCAAGCATCGCGGCGGCCTGATCGTGATGGGCATGGCGGGACTGCTTGGCGCGTTCGCGATCGTCGCCGCGGAGATCGCCGGAAGCCTCAATGGCCTGATCGTGGCGCAATTCATGGCGGGGGCCGCCTGGGGCTGCATGCTGATGAGCGCGGTGTCGGCGGCGCTTGCGATCGGGGAGACCGGTGCGGAAGGCAAGGTCACCGGCCTCGTCTTCTCGGCGCTGGCGCTCGCGACCTTTGCGCGGATGGCGGCCGTCGCCGGCGGCCTGCAGAAGATGCCGGACTATGCGCCGCTGGTGCACTGGGCGCCGGTCGCCTGCTGGTCGGTCGCCGGCGCCGGCCTGCTCGTGATCGCCGCGTCACAGCTGCAACGCGGCGCGAAAGCCGCCTAGCTGTTCCGCGCCGGGTGGATGAACGCCCAGGGGCTGACTTCCGAATCCGTCGGCACTTCCACCGAGATCACGTAAGGCCCGCCGTCGGCCAGCGCCTTCTCCAGCACGGGGCGGAAGTGATCGGGCGAGGTGACGCGCGCGGCGCCGACGCCGAAGGATTCTGCAAGCTTCACGAAATCCGGATTCACCAGGTCGGAGGCGACGACGCGGCCGTCGAAGCGCTCGCGCTGGTCGCGGCGGACATTGCCATAGGCGTTGTTGTTGAACACCAGCGTCACCACGCCGATCTTGAACTGCGCGGCGGTGGCGAGTTCCTGCACGCCGAACATGAAGCCGCCGTCGCCTGATATCGCGACCACCGGCTTGTCCGGATTGGCGACCTTGGCGCCGAGCGCGGTCGGGAAGCCCGAGCCGAGCGTGCCCTGATAACCCGAGGTGACGAAGGTGCGCGGCTCGTAGATCGGAAAGCCGTACCAGGAGGCGAAACCGACCTGCGACAGCTCGTCGGTGACGATGGCGTTGGCCGGCAGCACCTCGCGCAGGATCTTCAGATAGGCCATCTGGGGCTGGATACGCTGGATCTCTTGCTCCGTCGCGGCCGTTGCCTCGCGGATCGCGGCGCGGCGGCCGGAGGTCTTGCGGTAGCCCACCTTGCGCACGGCGGCGACGAGATCGGCGGTGCCGGCCCTGGCGTCCGCGATCACACCAGCATCAGCCGGCCAGCGCCGCAGCTCGATCGGATCGATGTCGATGCGCACGCATTTCAGTCCAGCCGGCTGGTAGGGCCAGCGCGACATCGTCGGCAGCTCGAGGCGCGTGCCGATGCCGATCATCAGATCGGTCTTCGGCCAGAGCTTGTAGGCCGAAGCCATGGTGAGCCCGAGTTCATGCGCGTTGGAGACGATGCCGCGGCCGCTGCGGAATGCGACGACCGGCGCGTCGATCATCTCGGCCAATTCGAGGATCTCCTCGCGCGCCTCGATGGCGCCGCTGCCGACGAAGATCATCGGCGCCTTGCTGCCGGCGATCAGGTCGGCGGCGGCCTTGATGCGGTCCGGATCGGGCTGCGGCGCCGGCAACGGATCGAACGGGTTGACGGGCGCGACCTGAGTGCGCTGGGTGAAGACATCCCACGGCATCTCCAGCGAAGCCGGGCCGCGCCGGCCCGACAGCATCTCCTGGAACGCGCGCGACACCAGCGCGGGCGCGTTATCAGGGTATTCGATCCGGTCGGCCCATTTCACGAAGGTGCGTAGCGTCGCCAGCTGGTCCGGCATCTCGTGCAGATGGCCGCGGCCCTTGCCCAGGAACTGCGTCGGCACCTGACCGGTCAGGCACAGCACCGGCTCGTTGCAGCCGAATGCGGTGAGCAGCGCCGCCGAGGCGTTGAGCACGCCGGGGCCGGGCACCACGCTGAACACGCCGGGCTTGCCGCTGGAGCGGGCATAGCCGAACGCCATGTAGCCGCAGGCTTGCTCATGCCGGGCGCCGATCACCTTGAGCTGGGCCTGGTGGAACGCATCGAACAGGCCATAGATCTGCGCGCCGGGCAACCCGAACACGGTGTCGACGCCGTGGGCGACGAGGCCGTTGACGATTGCTTCGCCGCCGGATGTTGAGGTCATGGCACTGTCCACTTGCTGGTGAGGTTAGGTAGCTTCGTCGACGACGCTGTTGCGCAGAATGCCGACGCCTTCGGCCTCGACCTCGACGACATCGCCGGGCTTCAGATAGCGCGGCGGATCGAATCGCGCACCTGCGCCGGTCGGGGTGCCCGTGACGATGATGTCGCCGGGAACCAGCGTCGTGAAGGTCGAGATGTAGTTGATGAGGTAGCGAAAGCCGAAGATCAAGCGCGAGGTGCGGTCGTCCTGGCGGGTCTCGCCGTTGACCCGCGTGGTCAGGCGGATATCGACGATCTGTGCTTCACCGGTGTAGGGCACGATCCACGGGCCGAGGCTGCCGGTGGAATCGAAGTTCTTGCCCTGGGTGACGTTGAACTTGGCGTGGCGCACCCAGTCGCGGATGGTGCCTTCATTGCAGAGCGTGATCGCGGCGATGTGATCGAGCGCGGCGCTCTCCGCGATGTGCCGGCCGGCCTTGCCGATCACCAGCACCAGTTCGCCCTCATAGTCGAGCTGCGGCGAGATGCGCGGCCGCACCACCGGCGTGTTGTGGCCGACGAAGGAACGCGGCACCCGCAGGAACATGCTGGGGTATTTCGGCGCGTCCGAGCCGTCCTTGTATTCGGCATTGCGGTCCGGGTAGTTGACGCCGATGCAGATGATCTTTTCCGGCGCCGGGATCGGCGGCTGCCACGCGACTGCGTCGAGCGCATGGTCGGGCGCGCGCCTGGCGGCATCCTCCACGAGCCTAGTCAGCGCGCCAGCGGCGATTGCTTCGCGCAAGGTCGGATAGTCCTTGAAGCGCGACGAGAGGTCGACGATGCCGGTGTCGGTGACGGCGCCATAGCTGGTGGCGCCGTTGACGGAATAGGTGGCGAGGCGAGGGGCTGACATCGGCGATCCATTCATTGCTGTCGTCCCGGCCTAGTGCGCAGTTGCGCACGGGGGCCGGGACCCATACGCCGCGGCCATCGGAATGGGTACGCGGCCAGACATTCTTTCGGCAACCCTATTCGGTGGTCATGGGTCCCGGCTCCGTGCGCAATCGCGCACTCGGCCGGGACGACGAGGGGATGGAGTCCTGTGCACTAGTCCGCAACCAGCACGTCGGCGACGAAGCGCGGCTCGCGCACCGCCTGGCCGGCGAAGGTCGAGCCTTCCTCGAACCAGGAGCGCGGCGCCGGCGCGCCCCACAGCGTCTGGCGGCGCGGATCGCGCAGCGACCAGCGCAGCGGCTCATGGTCGTGATCGCCGGTGAAATAGTCGCTGGTGTAGAGCTCGATGCGGTGGCCGTCGGGGTCGCGGATGTAGAGGAAGAAGGCATTGGAGATGCCGTGCCGGCCAGGGCCGCGCTCGATGTTTTTGAGATAGCCGGAGGAAGCCATCACGTCGCAGAGATGCACGATGTTCATCGCGGTCGGCACCCAGTAGGCGATGTGGTGCAGGCGCGGGCCACGGCCATTGGTGATCGCGAGGTCGTGGACGTTGCCCTTGCGGTGCATCCAGGCGGCTGCGATGCGGCCGTTGTCGCCGTCCTCCTCGGCATATTCGGTGAGGCGGAAGCCGAGCCGGGCGTAGAAATCGACGGTGTCCTGCACCTCGGCGGCGAACACGTTGAAATGGTCGAGCCGCTGCGGATGGCAGCCCTTGTAGAGATCGTAGCGCCGCAGCAGATGCGGGCGCTTCTCCATCGTGGCGTAAAGCTCGATCTGGAAGCCGAACGGATCGGTGAATTGCAGCGTGCGGCCCTGGAACGGCTGGTCGACGAAAGCGTAGGTGATGCCGTTTTCGGAGAAGAAGGCCGCCGCCTTGTCGAGGTCGCCGTCATTGCCGACCTTGAAGCCAAGCCGGTTGCAGGCCGCCTTCGCTGCCTTGCGCAGCACCACCGAGTGATGCTGGTGCTCCTCGCTGGCGCGCAGATATACCGACTTGTCGTCGCGGTCCTCGATGTGGAGGCCGACCGTCTTCTCGTAGAAGGCGGCGCTCTTGTCGAGATCCGTGACGTCGAGCACGGCATGGCTGGAGCGGATGATATTGAACGGCGGATCGAAAACATGCGTCGGAACGGGCATCGGTGTTTCCCCTCAATTTTATCGTCATTCCGGGATGGTCCGAAGGACAAGACCCGGAATCTCGGGGTTCCGGGTTCGCCGCTACGCGCCGCCCCGGAACGACGTGCAATCAAATTCCCAGTTTCTGAATCTTGTGCGTCCCGCGCGCGAGCGAGACGTGCTTGGTTTCCATGTAGAAGTCGAACGAGTAGTCGCCGCCGTCGCGGCCGATGCCTGACGACTTCATGCCGCCGAACGGGGTCGGCAGATGGCGGACGTTTTCCGAGTTGAGCCAGATCATGCCCGCTTCCAGCGCATCCGCCACGCGCAGCGCGCGGCCCATGTCGCCGGTCCAGACATAGCCGGTCAGGCCGTATTGCACGCCATTGGCGATCTCGATCGCCTCTCGCTCGTCCTTGAACGGGATCACGGTCAGGAATGGGCCGAACACCTCCTCCTGCGCGACGCGCATTTTGGCGTTCGCGCCGGTCACCAGCGTCGGCTGCACATAGTGGCCGCCGCCGGGGCCGTCATGCGGCTTGCCGCCGACCGCAATCGTGGCGCCGTCGTTCTTGGCGACGTCGAAATAACTGCAGACCTTGGCGAGATGCCGCTCATGGATCAACGGCCCGATCTCGGTGGCGGGATCGAGGGGGTGACCGACCTTGAGTGCCTTTACGCGCGCGGTCAGCTTTTCGATGAACTTGCCGGCGACGCTCTCCTGAACTAGCAGCCGGCTCGACGACGTGCAGCGCTCGCCATTGAGCGAGTAGATCATGAACACGACGGCATCGAGCGCGCGGTCGAGATCGGCATCGTCGAACACGATCACCGGGTTCTTGCCGCCGAGCTCGAAATGTACCCGCTTCAGGGTCGGCGCACCCTGCGCCATGATCGCCGAGCCCGTCGCGCTTTCGCCGACGAAGCCGATCGCCTTGATGGCGGGGTGCTCGGTCAGCGCCTTGCCGGCCTCCTCGCCGAAACCATGCACGGTGTTGAGCACGCCGTCGGGGATGCCGGCCTGTTTTGCGAGTTTGACCAGCAGATCGGCGGTCACCGGCGACCATTCCGCCGGCTTGTGCACCACGGTGCAACCCGCGGCGAGGGCGGGTGCGATCTTCCAGGTCGAGAGCATGAACGGCGTGTTCCACGGCGTGATCACGCCGACCGGGCCGATCGGCACGCGGGTCGAGATGTTCCAGTGCTCTTCCGAGGGCGTGTTGAGGCCGTCGCGGGCCTCGCCGCATTTGTCAGCGAAGAAGCGGAAATTCTCCGCGGCGCGGATCGCGGCCTTGGCCATGAAGCGGTGCGCCTGGCCGGTGTCGATGCATTCGAGCACGGCGATGTCGTCAGCCCGCGCCTCGATCGCATCGGCGACGCGATGCAGCAGCTTGCGGCGCTGCGCCGCCGGCATGTCGCGCCAGGCCTTGAAGGCCTTGGACGCAGCGGTCGCGGCACGGTCGATATCCTCGGCATTGCCGCGTGCGACCGTCGCCAGGACCGTGCCGTCGATCGGCGATTTCGTCTCAAAAGTCTGCCCGGAGGCCGCAGGCACGATCTTGCCGTCGATCACATGGCCGATGCCTTCGGCTTTCAGCTTTGCAAGCAGTGGGCCGGCGCGATCGCGGTTGGCCTGGAATACGTCGGCTGACGATTTCGGGGCGGCTTTATCCATTGACCGTCTCCACCTTCAGTGCGTCGTGGATGTTGTTGCGTTTCCAGCTGGTGTCCTTGTCGTTGATCTGCATGTCGAACGACAACGCGAATTTGCTGTTGGAGAAGACCGGATCGAGATGGGCCGACAGCGCCTTGAAGATGTGCTCGCCAGCCTTCTTGCGAGTGGCGAGATCGCGGCCTTCGCCGAGCCGCAGCACCATGTCGAGGAAGCCGTAATTCTTGCGGCCGTCGGCGATCGCATAATGCTCGCATCTGACGGCGCGGACGCGGATGCCGCCGAGCGGGAAGATGCCGGTCTCGACCGCGGCCCTGCGGACCAGTTCGACCGTCGCGCCCATGTCGACGAGATCGTCGAGATTGGCGGAGTATTCAAGCGTGAAATGCGGCATGCAGCGCTCCTGCTGAAGGCGTCAGGCGAAGTAGCAGCTTACGGAACCGTACGGTCCGTAGTCGGCCTGGATGGTGTCGCCCTTGCGGGTCTCGATCGGACGGATGAAGGAGCCCGCCAGCACGACCTGGCCGGCCTCGAGCGCCAGTCCGTTCGGCGCGATCTTGTTGGCGAGCCACGCCACCGCGGTCGCCGGATGATTCAACACGCCGGCGGCCAGACCGGTTTCCTCAAGCTGGCCATTTCGGAAGCACAGCGCGCCGATCCAGCGCAGGTCGGCGTCCAGCGGGCGGATCGGCCGGCCGCCGAGCACGATACCGGCATTGGCGGCGTTGTCGGCGATGGTGTCGAAGATCTTCCGCGTCGCCTTGGTCTCGGGATCGACGCGCTCGACCCGGGTATCCAGGATCTCCAGCGCCGGTACCACGAAATCGGTGGCGTTCAGCACGTCGAACAGCGTGCAGTTCGGCCCGGCCAGACGATGCTTCATCACGAAGGCAAGCTCGGCCTCGACGCGGGTGGCGATGAAGCGGTCGCTTGGCACCAGGCCGCCATCGGCGAAGAACATGTCGTCGAGCAGGATTCCGGAATCGGGCTCGTCGATATTGAGCGCGCTCTGCATCGCCTTCGAGGTCAGGCCTATCTTGTGGCCCTTGACGACGCGGCCCTGCGCCACCTTCATCTCGACCCAGGCCTTCTGAATCGCGTAGGCGTCTTCGAGGGTGATGCGGGGGTATTCCAGCGAGAGCTGGCGGATTTGCTTGCGGGTCTTTTCCGCGCCGTCGAGCCGTGCGGCGGCAGCGCGGATATCGTCCTTGGAGAGGGCCATGCGTGCTACACAAAAGTGGATGTCGGGGAGATGATTAACATGTTAAGTTAATTCCCGCAAACTGAATCAAGGCATGTTGCAACGCAAAATTTCGTTGCGCAGGATTAGGTAATGGCGCGCAAAAATTCGAACGACATTCGGCTGGGGCAGGGTGACGACGCGGCGGCGCGACGGACGCCAATGCGCGAGTTCTCGCGCTCGCTGCCGATGTCGCTGCTCCGCGCGCGCGAGGCTGTGATGCGGCAATTCCGTCCGTCGCTGCGCAATCACGGGCTGACCGAGCAGCAGTGGCGGATCCTGCGCGCGCTCACCGCGGTCGACGAGATCGAGGTCACCGAACTCGCCCGCATGGCGTTTCTGCTCGGCCCGAGCCTGTCGCGAATCCTTCGCGATCTCGAGGGCCGCGCGTTGATCGAGCGCAAGGCGGCTGAGAACGACGCGCGGCGCGCGGTGGTCTCGATCTCCGCCAAGGGGTTGAAGCTGATCGAGGCGGTGGCGCCGACGTCGGAGACGATCTATGCCGAGATCACCCGGCGCTTCGGGGCGCGCAAGCTTGCCGAATTGCAGGAGATGCTGGGCGCACTCGAAGCGAGCCTGGCCGGAATGGGCTCGGCCGATGACGCCGAGGTCGAGGCTGACGAGTAGCTGCGATCATGCGCGGCATTCGCGCTCAGGCCATGTAGGGTACGCGCGAAATCACGTTGATGGCACGGAATTCGGCGATCCAGCCCGCAACCTTCGAGTGAGACCATTCGATGTGGCGGCGCAAGGTCGCCGCCGCGGCGTCGCCGTCACGCGTGCGCAAAGCCTCGATGATCACCAGATGCTCGTCCATGAAGGAATCGATCTGCGGCGCGGTCAGAGCGACCTGGATGTGCTTGCCGATCACGAACGCGCAATGGGTGCGCTTGAGTGCTTCGATCATTTCGCGATTGGCACCGTAACCCAGGCAGCGGATATGGAGGTCGCCTTCGATCTCATCGAGTTCGCCGACGCCGACGCGGTCGCGGTGCTGGATCCCCTCGCGCAGCCGCTCCGCCATCCGGTCGAGCAGGGCGGCAGGAATCGTCGCCATCGCGGATTTGAGGAGCAGCGGCTCGAGCGTTGCGCGCACCTCGAAGATGTCGCGGAGGCGGTCCTCGTCCAACGGCACCACGTACCAGTGCGCCTTGGCGCCTTTCTCGAGGATGCCGATCGCCTGCGCACGTAACAGCAGGTTGCGCGCAACCGTGCGCCCCACCCGGAAATGCCGCGCCAATGCGAGCTCGCTGACGCGGAAGCGTCCGAACAGCGACCGGTAAATGATCTCACGTTCGAGCTTGTAGTAGAGAGTATCCCAGGCGTCGTTGCGCACGGCGTCGACGGGGCCGTCGGTAAGCCCAAACATTTCCGGTGTGATCGGGACGCGCCGAGGGTCGACCTTGCGCTTGCCGGCAATGACGCCGCGACCGTCAAACCGTCGCACCAGGCCGATATGCTCGAGCTGTTCGAAAGCCTGCCGCACCGGAGAGCGGCTGGAGCCGAACAAGGTCGCGATCGCCGATTCGGAAAGAACCGTGCCAGGTGGCACGTCACCGGCGCGGATGTGCTTTGCCAATGCGCTCTTGATCAGCGCGTAGGCCGGCTGCTTCCGTCTGGTCTGCGATTTCGCTCTTGGAATCGACATCGATGACTGCCCGCCGGTCACACTAACACGTGATCGCGCCACGGTCGTTGGTAGCAGGCATTTACGCACCGCTGCCAGCGAACTTTTGGCTATTGCGTGCAATGTGCAATCATGGTTAGCTACGTCAAACGCCAGATCGATGGTCGCCGTTGCACGTCTTGTGCGCAGCAGCGGTGCTGATGTTTGTTCGTCGCGCCGTTCGATGGCTGCGGATAGGGCAGCAGATCGACGCGTCAGCTCGTTTCAACGCAGCCGACATGCAAGTTCGGCGCACCACAGGGAGGATTGAATGAAACTGACGAGGCGTGAGTTTTCCGCCGGCTTGGCGGCAGGTCTCGCTGCACCGGCGCTGATGCGCAGCGCTTGGGCGCAGGGTGCGACGATCAAGATCGGCATGTGCGTGCCGGTCACCGGACCGGCGGCGGAGCAGGGGCTGTGGGCCCAGAACGGCGCCAAGCTGGCGCTGGCTGCGGTCAACAAGGCCGGCGGCGTGCTCGGCAAGCAGGTCGAGCTCGTCATCGAGGACGATCAGACTACCAATCCGGGCATCGTGCTGGCATTCTCCAAGCTCGCCGCTCAATCCGACATCGTCGCCTTCCTCGGCTCGATCCGCTCGACCCAGGTGCAGGCGATGGCGCCCGACGTGATCAAGGTCGGCAAACCGGTGATGATCGGCGGCACCAATCCCGATCTCACCCATTCCGGCAATCCCTGGCTGTTCCGCTTCCGTCCGAACGACAATTATTCCGGCCGCGTGATCGCCGACTTTGGCGTCAACACGCTGGGCAAGAAGAAATGGGCGATCGTCCATTCCACCGACGCCTTCGGCACTGCGGGGGGCAAGGCGCTCACCGAAGCGCTGACCAAGCTCGGCGCGCCGCCGGTGCTCGACCAGGGCTATGCCAACCAGAGCCAGGACTTCACGCCGGTCGTGCTGGCCGTGAAGCAGTCCGGCGCTGACGTGCTCGGCACCTACTTCACCTTTGAGAACGATCTCGGCATCTTTGCCCGGCAGCTGCGCCAGCTCGGCGTCAATATTCCCTGGGTCGGCTCGCCCTCGGTGGTGGCGGTCTCCTCGACCAAGCTCGCCGGTCCCGCGCTGTTCAACACCTACGGCGTCGCCGACTTTGCCGAGGACTCGAGCGATGCCGCGAAGGCGTTCGGCAAGGCCTATCGCGATGCCTACAAGACCGCGCCCGACAACCAGAGCGCCTGGCCCTATGATGCGATCACCATCCTGTCGGCGGCGATCAACAAGGCAGGCTCGACCGATCCGAACAAGATCCGCGACGCCATCCTTGCGACGCAGAAGTTCGCCGGCGCCGAGGGTGAATACAATTTCGACAAGAACGGCGACGGTCTGCACGGCTACAACGTCGTGAAGAACGACAAGGGCAAGATCGTCTACGACAAGCATATCGACTTCAACGATTGATAGCGGTTCGGCCTCTCCGGGCCATCTCGGAGAGGCCGTTCGTCCGCGATACAAATCTCAGATCGAGCGCTCGTCATGGATCTCGTCCTCCAACTGCTCTTTACCGGAATCGGCATCGGCGCGGTCTACGCGCTGGTCGCGCTCGGTTTCGTGCTGATCTTCCGCGCCACCAACGTGGTGAACTTCGCGCAAGGCGAGTTCTCGATGGTGGCCGCCTATCTGATGGTGGTGTTCTCGGTCGATCTCGGCTGGCCTTACTGGCTGTCGTTCCTGATCGCGCTCGCCGGCATGGCGTTGTTCGGCGTCATCTTCAATCTCGGCGTCTATTATCCGCTGCGCAATCGCACCTATCTGCCCGTGATCATTGCCACCATCGGCGCCTCGATCCTGCTGTCGAACTCGGTGCTTGCGATCTATGGTCCGCAGCCGCAGGTGCTGCAGGGCTGGTTCGATACGCCCGGCATTCAGCTCGGCCCGGTCTATCTCGACAGCCAGTATCTTCTGATCATCGGCGTCACGATCCTCTTGGTGCTGTTCAATTTCTGGTTCTTCGAGAAGACGCTGCTCGGCAAGAAGCTGCAGGCGACCTCGCAGGACAAGGAAATGGCCTCGCTGCTCGGCATTTCCGTCTCCACCATGATCATGATCACCTTCATCTATTCGGCCGTGCTCGGCGGTCTCGCCGGCATCCTGGTGGCGCCGGTGCTGTTCGTCTCGATCCAGATGGGTTCGACGATTGCGGCGGCCTCGCGCTCGGCGTCATCGAGACGTTCGGCGCCGCCTATATTTCAGTGATGGTCGCGGCAAACGCCTTCAGCGACGATAGCGCCTGCGACATCACCGAAGCCGCCGATTGCCGTACAAGGACGGCTTTGCCTTCCTGGTGCTGATCGCTTTCCTGGTGTTCCGGCCGCAGGGCATCTTCGGCGAACGTGTCGCGGAGAAAGCATGAGCGCCACCGACAACATGATCCCCGCGCCGGCCGTGCGCTCGAAGCCGCTGATCATCCGTCATCTGCCGTATTTCATCGGCGCTGCGGTGCTGGTGGCGCTCGCCGTCTGGCTTTGCCTGGTTGGCGCCTGCGCGATCACGCTGATCGCCGGCGCCTTCCTCGGCATGTCGACGCTGCGGCTCGGCGGACACTACCTTGCGATGGTGACGATCTCGTTCCAGCAGATCGTGACGCTGGTGATGATCAACGCCATCGGCGTGACCCACGGGCCGGACGGCGTCGCCAATATTCGTCGGCCCGAGCTGTTCCAGTCCTCGCAGAGCTATCTCGCCTTCTGCGTCGCGATGCTCGCGATCGTCGGTTACCTGGTCTGGCATCTTCCTGATACCAAGCTCGGTCGCGCCATGCGTGCGGTGCGCGACAACGAGCTTGCGGCCGGCGTCAACGGCATCGACGTGTTCCGCACCAAGATCTACGCCTTCGGGCTGTGCGCGTTGCTCGGCGGTCTGGCCGGTGGCCTGTTCGCCGGCGGCTTCGCCTATGTCAGCCCGGACCAGTTCTCGTTCGCGGAATCGATCGTGTTCCTGACCATGTCGCTGCTCGGTGGCGTGGCCTCGCCGATCGGCTCGGTGATCGGCACGGGCCTCCTGATCCTGATCCCGGAATGGCTGCGCTTCCTGAAGAGCGTGCCGGGACTTTATCTGGCGATCTACGGCCTGTTCGTGATCCTGATCATCCGCTTCATGCCCGACGGTATCTGGGGTTTTGTGTCGGACGCATTCACGCGCTGGCGTGCGCACACCAAGGCGCCGCCGGCCGCGGCGGCCTTGCAGCTCAAGCCGGCGACGTCAGGCGGCGACATCGTGCTCGAAGTGACCGGCCTCTCGAAGCATTTCGGCGGCCTCAAGGCGGTCGACGGCGTCGATATCGCGGTGAAGCGCGGCAGCGTGCATGCGCTGATCGGACCCAACGGCTCCGGCAAGACCACGACGCTGAACGTGCTGTCCGGGCTCTACAAGGCGACCGCGGGCAGGATCGTGCTCGACGGCACCGACATCACCAACATGGCGCCGCATCAGCGCACGGCGGCCGGCCTCGGACGCACCTTCCAGAACATCCGCCTGTTCCGTTCGATGACGGCGCTGGAGAATGTCGAGATCGGGGCCGAGCGTCCCGGCAACACCATGATCGGGAAAGGCGAGGATGCGCTGACCGAGCGCGCGATGGAGGCGCTGACCTTCGTCGGGCTCGGCAACCGCGCCAACGAGTTGATCTCGAGCTTCTCCTATGGCCACCAGCGCCTGATCGAGATCGCGCGGGCGCTGGCGTCGAACCCGACGCTGCTGCTGCTTGACGAGCCAGCGGCCGGTCTCAACTCGACCGAGAAGCTGGAGCTGCATGAGCTGTTGAAGCGCATCGCAGCCCAGGGCCTCACCATCCTGATCATCGATCACGACATGACGCTGGTGTCGGAAGCCGCCCAGCACATCACCGTGCTGAACTTCGGACGCCGCATCGCGGACGGCGAGTCCATGGCGGTGCTGCGCCATCCCGACGTCGTCTCCGCCTATCTCGGGAGCGAATGATGCAGCTGCTCGAAATCCGCAATCTCGTGGTTCGCTACGGCGAGATCGAAGCGCTGCGCGGCGTCACCATCGCCGTGGAGCAGGGGCAGGTGGTCACGCTGCTCGGCGCCAACGGCGCCGGCAAGTCGACCACGTTGCGCGCGATCTCAGGCCTCGCCAAGCCCGCCTCCGGCGACATTATGTTCGACGGCCACTCGATCGCCGGCCTCGGGCCGGAAGCGATCGTCCGGCTCGGCATCTCGCATGTGCCGGAAGGCCGCCGCGTGTTTCCGGGCCTCACCGTGAAAGAGAACATCATGCTCGGCGCGTCGAACCGGAAGGTGTCGGCGTCGCAGATCTCGCGCGAGGCCGACGCGATGTTCGACCTGTTCCCGGACATCCGCGCCTTCTCCAACGCGCTCGGCTGGACGCTGTCCGGCGGCCAGCTGCAGATGGTCGCGGTGGCGCGCGGCCTGATGGCCAAGCCGCGGCTGCTTCTGCTCGACGAACCGTCGCTCGGGCTGGCGCCTGTCATCGTGCAGTCGGTGTTCCGCATTATTTCGCAGATCAGGAAGGACACCACGGTCTTGCTCGTCGAGCAAAATGCGCGCATGGGACTCTCGGTCGCCGATCACGGCTTCGTCCTGGAAACGGGACGGATCGTGCTGGGCGGCAAGCCCGACGAATTGTGGGGCAATGAAGCCATCGCCGCGGCCTATCTCGGCGGCCACGCCAAGACCCACGCCTGACAACGTCCCGTGCTTTACTAAGCGAGCTGGTTTTTCATGGTCACCATCAAGGTCGATAACCTCATCAACTTCGTGTCCGAGGTGTTTTCCCATTCGGAGTCCTCTCCGGAAGAGGCGAAGCGCATCGCGACCTATCTGACGACCGCGAATCTTACAGGTCACGACAGCCACGGCGTGATCCGCGTGCCTGTTTATGTCAGGTGGAAGAAGATGGGCTCGATCGTGCCGAACCAGACCCCCGAGGTGGTGGTCGACACGCCGTCGCTCGCGGTGGTCGACGGCAAGTTCGGCTATGGCCAGACCGTCACGCCGGTTGCGGTCAAGCTCGGCATCGAGAAGTGCAAGAAGGCGGGGCTCGCCGCGGTCGCGCTGCGCAACTCCGGCCATCTCGGCCGCGTCGGCGACTGGGCCGAGATGGCCGCCGCCGAAGGCCTTGTTTCAATTCATTTCGTGACCGCGGCGGGCTCGCTGCTGGTCGCGCCTTACGGCGGCGTCGAGAAGCGCCTGTCCACGGCGCCGTATTGCGTCGGCATTCCGCGTCAGGGCCAGGATCCGATCGTGCTCGATTTTGCGACCTCGGTTGTCGCCGAGGGCAAGTGCCTGGTGGCAAGCCGCGGCGGCAAGAAGCTGCCGATCGGCGCGCTCGTCGATGCCGACGGCACGCTGAGCGAGGATCCGCACGTGCTGTATGGTCCGTACACGCCGGACGGACCGCGCGACCACACCAAGGGAACTGGCGCGATCCGCGCCTTCGGCGATCACAAGGGCTCGGGTCTCGCCTTCATCTGCGAACTGCTAGGCGGCGCGCTGACCGGCACCGGCGCGACGTCGTCGGACCGGCGCTTCGCCAACGGCATGATGGCGTTCTACATCGACCCCAAGGTGATCGACACCAGCAATTTCTTCGATGGCGAAATCACCCGCTACACTGATTTCATCCGCGCCACCAAGCCGATCGCGGGAACAGATTCCGTGCTGGTTCCGGGCGATCCCGAGCGGAAAACCCGTGCCGATCGCACCAGGAACGGCATCCCCTTGCCTGACGACACCTGGGCGGCGATAGTGAATACCGCGCGCGAAGTCGGCGTCAGCGAAGTTTCTATCCAGCGGGCGACCAGCTGAAAGCTCGTCCCCCAATAAACCGCAAAGGGAAACGCGATCAATGGCAAACAAGGTCAAGCAAGTCTGGGCATCCGGCAAGGCGGTGGTGAACGCGTGGCTCGCGATTCCCTCCGGGTTTTCAGCCGAGGTGATCGCGCAGTGCGGCTTCGACAGCGTCACCGTCGACATGCAGCATGGTGTGCAGGATTATCAGTCGATGGTGCAATGCTTCCAGTCGATGCACGCCCATCCGGTCACCCCGATGGTCCGCGTGCCCTGGAACGAGCCCGGCATCATCGGCAAGGTGCTGGACGGCGGCGCCTATGGCGTGATCTGCCCGATGGTCAACACGCCGCAGGAAGCCAAGAACCTCGTCTCCTACGCCAAGTATCCGCCGAAGGGTGTGCGCTCCAACGGCCCGATCCGCGCCGGCATGTACGGCTCGGCCGGCACCTATCAGCAGACCGCCAACGACGAGATCGTGCTGCTGCCGATGATGGAGACCAAGACCGCGGTCGAGAACATGGAAGCGATCCTCGATGTCGAAGGCATCGATGGCGTGTATATCGGCCCGTCCGATCTTGGCTTCTCCTACGGCCTGGTGCCGAAGCTCGATCGCGACGAGCCGGAGATCCTCAAGATCTATGAGAAGATCATCAAGGAGTGCGGCAAGCGCGGCCTCAACCCGGGCATCCACTGCTCGGGCGCCGACGGCGCGGTGCGCGCGATCAACATGGGCTTCAAGCTCGTGACGCTGTCGAACGAGGTCGGCCTGATGCAGGTCTACGCCAAGATGCAGGTCAACGCGACCCGCGAGAAGTCCGGCGGCAAGGCGTAAGTTCTGTCCGCGATGTTAGCTCTGCTCCCTCGCCCCGCTCTCTTGTCCGCCGAAGCACGCCTTCGGGCGAAGGCGGATGCGGGGAGAGGGTTGGGGTGAGGGGCCTCTATCCGGCGAGCGCCATCGTTGTAAGTGACATCGTGCCTCGCCCCTCACCCGGATCGCTGACGCGATCCGACCTCTCCCCGTAAAGGACGGGGAGAGGTGAAGAAGACACCAAGGAGAACTCCCATGGCCTCGGCACAAGTGATCCGCCTGCACGCCGACGACAGCGTCCTGATCGCGCGCGCGAGCTTGCCGCCGGGGCTTGAGGTGACCGAGGGCGTCACGACGGTCGATCGCATTCCGGCCGGCCACAAGGTCGCGATCAAGCCGATCGCGCAAGGCGAGCCGATCCGGCGCTACGGCCAGATCATCGGCTTTGCGACCCAGGCGATCGCGCCCGGCCAGCACGTGCATACCCAGAACTGCGGCATGGGCGATTTCGCCAAGGATTATGCCTATGGCGTCGACGTCAAGCCGGTGCCGAACTTCGATCTGCCGGCGACGTTCGAAGGCATCCGCCGCGCTGACGGCCGCGTCGCGACCCGCAACTATATCGGCATCCTCACCTCGGTGAATTGCAGCGCCCATGTCGCCGGCATCGTGGCCGACATGTTCAAGAAGAACCCGTTCACCGGCGACAATCCACTCGCCGATTTCCCGAATGTCGACGGCGTCGTCGCGCTGACCCACAAGACCGGCTGCGGCATGACCCAGGACGAGCCCTTGGCGCTGCTCCGCCGCACGCTCGGCGGCTATGCGCGTCACGTCAATTTCTCCAACGTCATCGTGCTCGGCCTCGGCTGCGAGGTGAACCAGATCGGCGGCCTGATGCAGGAGCAGAAGCTTGCGGGCCGGCTGCGCGCGATGGACATCCAGGAGGTCGGCGGCACCCGCAAGACGGTGGAAGCCGGCGTTGCCTTCGTGAAAGAAGCGCTCGCCGATGCCAACAAGGTCAAGCGCGAGGCGGTGCCGGCGAGCGAACTCACCGTGGCGCTGCAATGCGGCGGCTCGGATGGTTACTCCGGCGTATCCGCCAATCCGGCGCTCGGCGCGGCGAGCGATCTCTTGGTCCGTCACGGCGGCACCGTGATCCTCTCGGAGACGCCGGAGACCTACGGCGCCGAGCATCTGCTGACTCGCCGCGCCGTCAGCCGCGAGGTCGGCGAGAAGCTGGTCGGCCTGATGCGCTGGTGGGAGGAATACACGAGCCGCGAAGGCGCCGAGATGAACGCCAATCCGAGCCCCGGCAACAAGGCCGGCGGCCTCACCACCATCTTGGAGAAGTCGCTGGGCGCGATGGCCAAGGCCGGCAGCACCAATCTCGTCGACGTCCTCAACTACGCCGAGCCCGTCACCAAGAAGGGCTTTGTGTTCATGGACACGCCCGGCTACGACCCGGTCGCTGCGACTGGGCAGGTCGCCGGCGGCGCCAACCTTGTCTGCTTCACCACCGGCCGCGGCAGCGTGTTCGGCTGCAAGCCCGCGCCGTCGATCAAGCTCGCCACCAACACGCCGATGTACAAGCGGATGGAAGACGACATGGACGTCAATTGCGGCACCATCCTCGATGGCGAGGAGAGCGTGCAGGAATGCGGCCAGCGCATCTTCGACCTCATCCTCAAGACCGCCTCGGGCCAGCCGACCAAGAGCGAGAGTTTTGACTTTGGCGGCGCCGAGTTCGCGCCGTGGGTGCTCGGCGCGACGATGTAGAATTGGGCTACGATCTAGCCTTACACTCCGCTGTCGTCCCTGCGAAAGCAGGGACCCATAGGCACCGGCCGTAGCGATGTGCAAGGCGTCTGCCAGCGTTTTTCATCGATAGATCACGCGGTATGGGTCCCTGGTTTCGCAGGGACGACAAGGAAGCACGTTGGCGAATGCAGCTTCCCGGATTACGCTGCTCTCCATCCGAGCTACGGATTGGACGGAGGAAGCATGCGCGCGCGTCGGCTGGGAATTGTCGGATGCCTCGTATTTCTCGCCGCCTTGAGCCTCGGCGCCGGTTTGGCCGACGCCGCAACCATCGTGGCGCTTGGCGCGAGCAATACCTATGGCAAGGGCGTGGCGCGCAACCAGGCCTATCCCGCGCAGCTTGAAGCGATCTTGCGGGCGAAGGGACTGAATGTCCGTGTCGTGAACGCCGGCATCAACGGCGACACCACGGAAGGGATGCTGCAACGCCTGGACCGCGCCGTCCCGAACGGGATCCGCGCGGTTATCTTGCAGCCAGGCGGCAATGATCGACGCAAGGGCAGCCCTGACCGGACAGCGGATATTCAAAGTCGCCTCAGCGCCCGTGGCATCGCGGTGATCATGCTCCCTAACGGGATGCTGGGTGGACTCCCCCATCAGCCCGACGGTGTGCATTTGACCCCCGAGGGCTATCACATGCTCGCCGAGCAGCTTGCTTCGCAGGTATCCGGCGCGGTCGGCCGCTAGCAATCGCGTAGCCCGGATGAAGCGCAGCGCAATCCGGGATTCTGTCTGCGGAGAAGATCCCGGATTTCGCTTTCGCTCCATCCGGGCTACAGAACACGCCCTTACCTTGGGCAACCGCTGCCCGTTGTTAGTGCTTGATGTCGACCGGAACCAGTGTTCTGCTCAAAAAAGCTGCTGGAGCCCTCGGTCCGTGTCGATATCCATCGCACTGCATCACGTCACGCACTACAAATACGACCGGCCGATCGATCTCGGGCCTCAGACCATCCGGCTCCGGCCCGCGCCGCATACGCGCACGCCGATCACAAGCTATTCGCTCAAGGTCACGCCCGCCAATCACTTCGTGAACTGGCAGCAGGACCCGCAGGGCAACTGGCTGGCGCGCTACGTGTTTCCGGAGAAGACCACCGAGCTCAAGGTCGAGGTCGATTTCACCGCTGACATGACGGTGGTCAATCCGTTCGACTTCTTCGTCGAGCCCTACGCCAACAGCTTTCCATTCGAATATCCCGGCGATCTCAAGACCGAGCTCGCGTCCTATCTCGAGACCGATGAGCCCGGGCCATTGCTCGCGGCTTACCTGAAGGAGATTCCGCGCCAGGCCGACAGCACCGTCAACTTCCTGGTCGAGCTGAACGCGCAGCTGCAGAAGAAGATCAGCTACGTGATCCGCATGGAGGCCGGCATCCAGACGCCGGAGGAGACGCTGGCCGCGGGCTCCGGCTCCTGCCGCGACTCGGCGTGGCTGTTGATCCAGACGCTGCGCCATCTCGGGCTCGCCGCGCGTTTCGTCTCCGGTTACCTCATTCAGTTGCGGCCGGACATCGATCCGCTCGAGGGGCCGCGTGAGGTCGAGAGCGATTTCACCGACCTGCACGCCTGGGCCGAGGTCTACCTGCCGGGCGCGGGCTGGATCGGTTTCGACGTCACCTCCGGCATGCTGACCGGCGAGGGTCACATCCCGGTCTGCGCCACGCCGCACTACCGCTCGGCCGCGCCGGTGACCGGCACCGCGGGCGTTGCCAATGTCGAGTTCGGCTTCGAGATGAGCGTCAGGCGGATCGGCGAGGCGCCGCGCATCACCAAACCATTCTCGGATGAATCCTGGGCGCGGCTCGACCGGCTCGGCGAGCAGGTCGATGCCGATCTGAGGAAAGACGATGTGCGGCTGACCATGGGCGGTGAGCCGACCTTCGTTTCGGTCGACGATCTGGAATCGCCGGAGTGGAACGTCGCCGCGGTCGGCCCGACCAAGCGCGCGCTCGCCGATGAGTTGATCCGCAAGCTGCGCACCCGGTTCGCGCCCGGCGGCCTGCTGCATTACGGCCAGGGCAAATGGTATCCCGGCGAGAGCCTGCCGCGCTGGGCGTTCGGTCTCTACTGGCGCAAGGACGGCAAGCCGATCTGGAAGAATGCCGAGCTGATCGCTGGCATCGAGAATTCGCGCAAGGCCGAGATCGCGGAAGCCCGACGTTTCGTCGAGGCGACCGCAGCGAGGCTCGGTCTCAGCGCCGACTATGCCATGCCCGCCTATGAAGATCCGGGTTTCTGGCTGCAGCGTGAGGCCGCCCTGCCGGCCAATGTAACCCCTGCGAATTCCAAATTAACCGATCCGGAAGAGCGCGCGCGCCTTGCGCGGGTGTTCGACGAGGGGCTGACCACGCCGAAAGGCTATGTGCTGCCGATCCAGCGCTGGAGCCCGCTCGGCGATCGTGTGCCGGCGCGTTGGCGCAGCGAGCGTTGGAAGATCCGGCGCAGCCATCTGTTCCTGTCGCCCGGCGACTCCCCGCTGGGCTTGCGGCTTCCGATCTCATCGCTCGAATATGTGCCGCCGGACGATTATCCCTACGTCGTCGAGCGCGATCCGATGGCGCCGCGCGACGCGTTGTTCGAAGAGCTGCAGCAGGCATTGAAGGAGATTCCCGAGCCGCTGCCGGTGCGCACCGCGATGTCGATCGAGCTTCGCGACGGAGTGCTGTGCGCCTTCATGCCGCCGGTCGAGAAGGTCGAGGATTATCTCGACCTGATCGCAGCGATCGAAGCCGCCGCCGAGGAGCTGCAGCTGCAGGTCCATGTCGAGGGTTACGCGCCGCCTTTCGATCCGCGCATCGAGGTGATCAAGGTGACGCCGGATCCCGGCGTGATCGAGATCAATGTGCAGCCGGCACAGAGCTGGCGCGAGGCCGTCGACATTACGCTCGGCCTCTATGAGGATTCCGCGAAGACGCGGTTAGGGGCCAACCGTTTCCTGATCGACGGCCGCCACACCGGCACCGGCGGCGGCAACCACATCGTGGTCGGCGGCAGCAATCCGGAGGATTCACCATTCCTGCGCCGGCCGGATCTGTTGAAGAGCCTCGTGCTGTACTGGCAGCGGCATCCGTCGCTGTCCTATCTGTTTTCCGGCATGTTCATCGGTCCGACCAGCCAGGCGCCGCGCATCGACGAGGCGCGGCATGACGGGCTCTATGAGCTGGAGATCGCGCTGTCGCACGTGCCGCCGCCGGGCATGGATGCGCCGCTGTGGCTGGTCGATCGCCTGTTCCGGCACATCCTGGTCGACATCACCGGCAACACCCATCGCGCCGAGATCTGCATCGACAAGCTCTATTCGCCCGACGGCCCGACCGGCCGGCTCGGCCTCGTCGAATTCCGCGCGCTCGAGATGCCGCCCGACCCGCGGATGTCGTTGGCGCAGCAGCTGTTGATCCGCGCGCTGATCGCAAAGCTCTGGCGCGAGCCGCAGCAGGGCAAGTTCGTGCGCTGGGGCACCGCGCTGCATGACCGCTTCATGCTGCCGCATTTCCTCTGGGAGGATTTTCTCGGCGTGCTCGCCGAGCTCAAGCAATCCGGCTACCACGTCGAGCCGGAATGGTACCAGGCCCAGCTCGAATTCCGCTTCCCTGTCTTCGGCCGCGTTCATCACGGCGGCGTCGGCCTCGAGCTGCGGCAAGCGCTCGAGCCCTGGCATGTGCTGGGCGAGGAGGGCACCTCCGGCGGCACCGTGCGCTACGTCGATTCGTCGGTCGAGCGCCTGCAGGTGAAGGCGACCGGCTTCGTCGAAGGCCGCCACGTCATCACCTGCAACGGCAGGCGGATGCCGATGACCGAGACCGGCCGCGCCGGCGAGGCGGTCGCGGGCGTCCGCTTCAAGGCCTGGCAGCCGGCCTCCGGCCTGCATCCGACCACCCCCGTGCATGCGCCGCTGACGTTTGACCTGATCGACACCTGGAACGGCCGCTCGCTCGGCGGCTGCGTCTATCATGTCGCCCATCCCGGCGGCCGCAACTACGAGACCAAGCCGGTCAATTCCTACGAGGCCGAGGCACGGCGGCTGGCGCGCTTCCAGGAGCATGGCCACACCCCCGGCAAGATCGAGACGCCGCCCGAGGAACGCACAATTGAGTTTCCCTTGACCCTCGACTTGCGGACGCCGCTCCTGCACTAATTGTGTCAAGGGGAAGTGGAATGACCGCATCGGGTGGCCAAGGCAATAGTCAAGGCAGCAGTCAGGAGAGCAGGGCCCGTCCCGGTCAGCGCCGGATGGCGCAGTGGACCCGCGACTATGTCCGGCTGCCCGGCATCCCCGACGAGTATATTGCTGACAACGGCGCGCCGCGGCCGGCCTGGGCGCGCTTCTTCGACGCCTTTGCCGCGCTGTCGCCGGCCGATATCGAGCGCCGCTTCGCCTCCGCCGACCGCCATCTGCATGAGGCCGGCGTCACCTATCGCGCGCCGGGCGACACTTCCGACCGGATCTGGCCGCTCAGCCATCTGCCGCTGATCATCGATGCGGCCGACTGGCGGCAGCTCGCCGCCGGTGTCGCGCAACGCGCGCAGCTTCTGGAGATGGTGCTGGCCGATCTCTACGGCGAAGGGCGGCTTGTTGCCGACGGCGCCATCCCCGCGGCGGCGATTGCCGGCAGCAGCGAGTATCTGCGCGCGGTCAGCGGCATCAAGCCGCCGGGGGGCCGCTATCTGCATCTCTACGCCGCCGACATCGGCCGCGCGCCCGACGGCCGCTGGTGGGTGCTCGGCGACCGCACGCAGGCGCCGTCGGGCGCGGGCTATGCGCTGGAAAACCGCCTGGTGCTGTCGCGCGCCTTTTCCAATCTCTACAAGTCGATGAATGTCGAACGGGTCGCGCCGTTCTTCGAGGCGTTCCGCGATTCACTGCGCGCCAGCGCCGATCGCGACGAGCCGCGGATCGGCCTGCTGACGCCCGGCGCGTTCAGCGAGACCTATTTCGAGCACGCTACGCTGGCGCGCTATCTCGGTTTTCTGCTGGTCGAGGGCGACGATCTCGCGGTCTCCGGCGACCGCATCCACATCCGCACCGTTGCCGGATTGAAGCGGCTCGACGTGCTGCTGCGCCGGGTCGATTCCAACATGCTCGATCCGCTCGAGCTCGACGCGTCCTCCTATCTCGGCGTGCCCGGGCTCGTCGAGGTGCTGCGCAAGGGCGGCGTCGTGGTCGCCAACATGCCGGGCTCCGGCGTGATGGAGGCGAGGGCACTGCTGGGCTTCCTGCCAAATCTCTGCCGGCGCCTGCTCTCTGAAGACCTGATGATGCCGCACATCGCGACCTGGTGGTGCGGCCAGAAATCCGCGCGCGAGCATGTGCTGTCGCGGCTCGACGAGTTCGCGATCGAAGGCGCCTATGGCCGCGGCGTTACGGATTTTCCCGGCAACGGACCGGTGCTGCCGGGCGAATTGTCGGCCGCGGACCGCGACCGCCTGAAGGATGCGATCAGCCATCGCGGCATCGATTATGTCGGTCAGGAGTTGGTGCGGCTGTCGACTACGCCGGTATGGGAGAACGGCCGCATCGCGCCGCGTCCATTCGTGTTGCGGGTGTTCGCGGCGGCGACGCCGAACGGCTGGACGGTGCTGCCGGGCGGCTTCTGCCGGATTGCCGATCGGGCCGATGCGCGCGCGGTGTCGATGGGCGATGGCGCGGTGTCCGCCGACGTCTGGGTGGTCTCCGACAGGGCGGTTGCGACCTCGACCTTGCTGCCGGCGGGCGACACCGTCCGCATCCGCCGCATTGCGGGCGTGCTGCCGAGCCGTGCCGCCGACAATCTGTTCTGGCTCGGCCGCTATCTGGAGCGCGCCGAGGCCACCATCCGGCTGATCCGCGCCCTGTGCACGCCGCTGCGCGATCCCGCGCGCGCGAATTCGAACGGCGCGGCGCCGGCGATGCATTCGGCCGAGCGCATCCAGCGCATGCTGGTCGCATGGGGCGCGGCCTCGCAAACCGCGCGCGCCAATCTCGCCAGGGTCGCGCTCGAAGCGCTGCAGAGCGAGGAGAAATTCGGCTCGGCGCTGTCGCTGGTGCGATCGGCGCAGCGCACGGCGACCTCGCTCCGCGAGCGGCTGTCGCCGGACGCCTGGCAGGTCATCACCGAGATGGCCGATCGGCTCGCCATCGAGGTTCACGACGATGACGGCGTCGTCAGCGCCGCGGAGCTGACCCTGCAGGAGCTCGCAAGCTTCGCCGGCCTTGCACAGGAAAACATGAACCGCGCCGCCGGCTGGCGTTTCCTCGAGATGGGCCGCCGCGCCGAGCGCGCCGTCAACACCACGCGCTTTGCCCGTCAGTTCGCCTATGACGAAGCCGGTGACGAGGACCTCGACGTTCTGCTCACGCTGGTCGACTGCCAGATCACCTATCGCTCGCGCTATCTGGTGCAGCCGTTGCTCGCACCGGTGCGCGATCTGGCGGTGCTCGACCCCTACAATCCGCGCTCGGTCGCATTCCAGGTCGCGGCGCTGAACGAGCACATCGCCGCGCTGCCGAGCCTGAAGGAGCATGGCCTGATCGAGCGGCCGCAGCGGCTCGCCGTCGCGGTCGAGGCGATGCTCACAACGGTTGAAGCCTCGAGCCTCGACGTCAAGACCCTGTTCGCCCTGGAGCAGGATCTGCTCAACCTCGCCGACGCGATTGGGCTGCATTACTTCCCGCACGGACCGAATGCCAGCCGGCCGGAGAAGCTCACGGGGCTGGCGTGATCTACGACATCCGTCACGTCACGACCTACAGCTACGAGACCCAGGTCAGCTTCGCGCGCTGCTCGCTGCGGCTGGAGCCGATCAGCGGCGACGGGCAGCAGCTGATCTCGCATTCGGTCGAGATCCGTCCGAAGCCCGCGGAACGCACCACAAGGCGCGACTTCTTCGGCACGCTCACGGAAAGCGTCCTGATCGAGACCGCGCATCGCAGTCTGCGCATCGATGCCCGCTCGCGGGTCTCGGTGGCGCGGCAGTCACCAGCGCGCGGCGCCACCAGCCCGCCCTGGGAGGACGTGCGCGACAATGCGTTCGAGGCGTCGAGCCTCGATGCGGCCTCGCCGGTCGGCTACGTCTTTGCCAGCGCGCTGGTGCCGGTGCTGCGGCCGGTGACGGCCTACGCCTCTGCGAGCTTTTTGCCTGGTGGCGGCATCCTTGCCTGTGCGTCCGACCTGATGCGCCGCATCCGCAACGACTTCAAATACGATCCCAAGGCGACCGTGATCTCGACGCCGCTTCGCGACGTGTTCGAGAAGCGCCATGGCGTGTGCCAGGACTTTGCCCATGTGATGATCGCAGGGCTGCGCGGCCTCGGCCTGCCCGCGGCCTATGTCAGCGGCTATTTGCGCACCATTCCGCCGCCGGGCCAGCCGCGGCTGCAGGGCGCGGACGCCACCCATGCCTGGGTCTCGGTCTGGTGCGGCAGCGCGCTTGGCTGGGTCGGGTTCGACCCGACCAACGATCTGATGGTCGGGAGCGACCACATCATTCTCGCCATCGGCCGCGACTTTGCCGACGTCTCGCCGGTCGACGGCGTCATCGTCGGCGCGCGCAAGCAAAAGCTCGCCGTTGCGGTCGACGTGCTGCCGGTGGAGTGAGCCGGGATGGGCGCGCGGCGCGCTCGACCGCGCCAATGCGATCGCGATCAGGCGACGTGCCGCTTGCCCGATTTGTCCCACCCGATCGGGCTGACGATGACGCGGTCGCGGCCTTCGCGCTTGGCTTGATAGAGCGCGAGGTCCGCGGCCTTGAGCAGATCGCGCGACGTGCGCTCGTGGTCCGGGACGAGGCAGGACAATCCGATGCTGACGGTCGGCAACTCAGGCTCGGATTCCCGCGCAGCCGCCAGCTTCGCGCGAATCCGTTCGGCAATTTCCAGGGCGCCCGTCTTGCCGATGCCCGGCAGCAACACCGAAAACTCCTCGCCGCCATAGCGGGCGCCGAGATCGGTTGCACGCTTGGCGCTGCTTGCGATGCACCGTCCCACGGTGGTGAGCACGGCGTCGCCGGCCTGATGCCCGTAGGTGTCGTTGTAGATCTTGAAATGATCGACGTCGATCATCAGAAGCGAGACCGGCGCCTTTGCGCGCATGCCACGGCGCCATTCGACGTCAAGGGTATCGTCGAGGCGGCGGCGGTTGGCGAGGCCTGTCAGTGCATCCGTGTTCGCGAGGTGCGCGAGCCGGTCTTCCGCGGCGGCCCGCCGTTTGAGAGCGGCCACCAGGTAGAACATCAGGACGATCGAGAAGCCGCAGAGCGCTGCAACCACGCTGCCGATCAGCCAGATCTGCTGCCACCAGTCGGCATAGATGCCGTCGAGCGCGAGACCCTCGGCGATGAGCAGGCGATTGTGGCCCACCGCCTGGAAAACATAGAGCCGGCTGACATGATCGACGATCGATTTCGTGATGTAGGAGCCGGACTGCCGTGCCGGAAACTGCTTGAAGACCAGAGAGTCCTTGATGCTCTGCCCGATCTTGCTGATGTCGAACGGTGCGCGCATCAGTATGACGCCATCGCTGTTGAACAGCGCCATGCTGTCGCCGAAGCCGAAGTTCAGCTTGCGAAACAGATTGTGGAAATAGCTGAGCCGCATGCTGCCCGCGACCACGCCGGCAAAGGAGCCGTCGTCATTGTTGATGCGGCGGCTGAGGCTGATCAGATATTCGCCATCAGAAGTAATCCACGGAGCGCTGATGAACAGTCCGCTGTCCGCTCGCGTCTGATGCGCCCGGAAGAAGTCTCGATCGGCGAAATTTGCGGCCCGCGGCGTCAACGTCCTGGAATCGAGCGTGACGTCTCCCGCCGCATTCAGCACGAGGATCGAGCCGAGATCCTTGGCTGTGGCGGCGCGGTCGAACAGCACGACCTGGCGAAGCTCGGGGCTGATCTTGCCGAGCTCCGGCAGCTTGACGCCGTCGGCGACCGCCTGGAGCGAGAGGTCGTAGAGGTCGATGTTGCGGTCGATCTCGCTGGCGATGGAGGCGACGAGGTTGGTCGCGCCTTCCTTCGCATGCCGATAGTCCTTGCTCGCCATCTCCCAGAGAATGGATGCGCAGATCGCCGAAAAGCAGAGAACGAGGCCGATCCCGAGCGCAAGGAGCCGTTTGGTCGGCACCGCCTTCGGCCTTGGCAAAAGCCCGTTCATTGCTCGCTTCCACTTTCCCGCGCAGTGACGCTTTCTATGGAGGCATCAAATTGAGAAATGCGACCTGAAGCGGACGCAATTTGCGTCCGTGCGTTGGGAGAGTCTTAACCATCCAGATTGCCGGGGCCCTGTCGTAGGGCCTCGCAACATCGCGGGATCGGCTCAGGTTCCGGTCCGCTGCAGGCCGTCGGCCGCGTCGCTGCGCAGGTTGCGGAAGAACTGCTCGACCTCGCGCGACAGTGTCTCGGCCGTTGCGGTCAGATCGTTTGAGGCCGCGAGCACCGATTCCGCCGCCTTGCTGGTCTGGTCCATATCGTCGCGGAGCGAGCCGACATTGGTAACCAGGGTCTCGTTGCCCTGGGCGGCCATCTGTGCATTGGCGGAGATTTCGCGCGTGGCCGCGTCCTGCTGGCCGATCGCGCTCGCGATGTTCGCGGTGACGTTGCTGATCTCGCGCACCGCCTGGCCGATCTCGCGCACGGCGGCCACGGAGTTGCGGGTCGAGGCCTGGATCAGGCCCACATTCTCGCTGATCTCGGCGGTTGCCTTCGCGGTCTGGCCGGCGAGCGCCTTGACCTCGTGCGCGACGACGGCGAAGCCACGGCCGGCATCGCCGGCGCGGGCGGCTTCGATGGTGGCGTTGAGGGCGAGCAGGTTGGTCTGCTCGGCGATCGCCTGGATCAGGCTCAGCACCCCGTCGATGCGCTGGGTGGTGGCGGCAAGGCCCTCGATCTCGGTGATCGAGCGGTCGGTGCGTACACCGGCCTGATCGACGGCGCCGGACGACTGCTTGACCTGGCGGCCGATCTCCTCGACCGAGGCGGAGAGTTCTTCGGCTGCGCCCGCCACCGCGGAGACGTTGCTCGAGGCCTGTTCGGTGGCGCCTGCCGCCGCCACCGCGCGGCCGCTGGCGTCCGACGCGACGGTTGCGATGGTCTGCGCGGTTTGGCGCATCGTCGCAGCGTTGTCATGCACCGCGCGGAGCACCTCGCCGATCGTGTCACGGAACGCTTCGACGAAGGTCTCGATATGCCGGCCGCGCGCGTCGCGCGCCTCGGACTCCTGTACGACCTGCGCGTTCAGGCTGCGATTGCGGTCCATCGCGTCCTGGAAGACCTTGATGGCGCGTGCCAGTGCGCCGATCTCGTCGCTGCGCCCGACATGCGGTACTTCGACATGGTCGGTGCCCTCGGCGACGCGCTTGATCGTCGTGGTGATCTGCGACAGCGGCCGGGCCACCGAGCGGGCGATGATCAGCACGCCGAGTACCACCACAATCAAGGCCGCGGCGCCGAGGCCGGTCAGCACCAGTGCCATCGTGCGGTTGGTGTCGGTCTCCCGCGCCAGCTTCTTGCTGCGCTCGGCATAGACCTTGGAGAGCGCCTCGAGATCCTTGTTCAGCGCGGTGCGCACGTCGCGGTTGGCGTCGTTGTCGCCCCACTCCCGCCCGGCTGCGGCGCCGATCTCGATGCCGCGGCGTACCAGCTCTTTGCGGAAATCGATGAACTGCTCGATGCGCTTCTTGAACACCGCGAACTGGGCGGCGTCGTCGGCCTGCACCAGCGTTTCCCAGTTCTTGACCACGCCGAGAATGCGTTCGTTGAACGCCAGCAGTCCGTCGCCGTATTTCTTCACCGCTGCCGGATCGGTCGACATGTAGATGCCGCGGGATTCCATCACCACGGCATAGACCAGTGAATTGACCCGCTCGACATTGAGTGCGGCACGGCTTGCGAGGTCGACGGCCTCGGTCAGCTCGGCATTACGCCGCGCATTGTATTCGGACAGGAAGGTGATGGCCGCGGTCAGCGCCGCAATCAGCGCAAACGTCGAGTACAGCCTGGCAGCAAGCGAGAATCGGGATGCCATTGGAGGCCGGGACATGGAGATGGGGAATGTGACGGGGGCGGGCATTGCGGGGCACTCCAAGAGGCCGGGGAGTACCTTCGGCCGATTAAAGCTTATGCAAAATTTTCATGGACAATTTCTTAACGCGCGAGATTTGTGCAGCCGCAACCGTTAAAATCTGTAAATAATCCCAATGCCTTAGGCCGCTTTGAGTCTGCCGGGTGCTCGCGGCTTGCGGCCGTGCCGAGGATGCGGCGCTATCACCGCCAGCGGCGCCAGCACGCGGGGCGAAGCCGATGGCACGCCTTTCGCAAAGAGGTGCTAGATTGCGCTGCCCCAGCCCGCGACGAACCCCCATGCTCTATCGTCACACCATCGACGCCACCAATTACGCATTCGACGATCTGCGCATCCTGCTTGCCAAGGCCTCGCCGCCGCGTTCGGGCGACCGCCTGGCCGGCATCGCCGCTGACAGCGCGGAGGAGATGATCGCAGCGCGGCTTGCGCTGGCCAATGTTCCGCTCAAGCAATTCCTCGATGAGTCGCTAATCCCCTATGAGGCTGACGAAGTCACCCGCCTGATCCTCGACAGCCACGACGTTGCCGGCTTTTTGCCGGTGTCGTCGCTCACCGTCGGCGGATTCCGCGACTGGCTGCTGTCGGATGCCGCCAGCGGGGATGCGATCAAGAAGATCTCGCGCGGCATCACGCCAGAGATGGTTGCGGCGGTGTCGAAGCTGATGCGCAACCAGGATCTGATCCTGGTCGCGAAGAAATGCGAGGTGACGACCCGCTTCCGCAACACCATCGGCTTGCGCGGGCGAATGAGCACGCGGCTGCAGCCGAACCATCCTTTCGACGATCCCAAGGGCATCACCGCCTCGATTCTCGACGGGCTGCTGCTGGGAGCGGGCGATGCCTGCATCGGCATCAATCCGGCGAGCGACGACCCGAACGTGATCGGCACGCTGCTGCGGCTCCTGGACGACATCATCACGCGATTCGAGATTCCGACGCAGGGCTGCGTGCTGACCCATGTCACGACCACGCTCGGACTGATCGGGCAGGGGCTGCCGGTCGATCTCGTGTTCCAGTCGATCGCCGGCACCGAGGCGGCCAATCGCAGTTTCGGCGTCGACCTCTCGCTGCTGCGGGAGGCCCGGGAAGCCGGGCTGTCGCTGCGCCGCGGCACGGTCGGTGACAATGTGATGTATTTCGAGACCGGGCAGGGCTCGGCGCTGTCCGCCAATGCCCATCACCAGGTCGACCAACAGACGTGCGAGGCGCGGGCCTATGCGGTGGCGCGCGCGTTCGATCCGCTGCTCGTCAACAGCGTGGTCGGCTTCATCGGTCCTGAGTACCTCTATGACGGCAAGGAAATCATCCGCGCCGGGCTCGAGGATCATTTCTGCGGCAAGCTGCTCGGCCTGCCGCTCGGGATCGACGTCTGCTACACCAACCACGCCGAGGCGGATCAGGACGATATGGACAATCTCCTGACGCTGCTTGCGGCGGCCGGCGTGAACTTCATCATGGGCGTGCCGGGCGCGGATGACGTCATGCTGAACTATCAGTCGACATCGTTTCACGATGCGCTCTATGTCCGCGACCTTTTCGGCCTGAGGCGGGCCCCCGAATTCGACGACTGGCTCGCGCGCGTCGGCCTTGTCGGGCAGGACTTCCGCCTCGTGGCCGATGCGGAGCGGCTGCCCGACCTCGCTGCCAGGCTCTTGACCTGACGGGATAGCGAAATTCTGCAGAGCAACTATCTCGTCGTTATGACGTTAAGTAGTGCCACAATGTTGAAGAATTTCTGGCCCAGCGTTCCACGCCGTGGTTAGATTTGCCGGTGCTTCGGGGTCGATTGATGAGAGCTGAGGGCATAGAGACAGTACGACGTATCCTCTGCGTTTTTCCGCGCTATACGTCGTCGTTTGGGACCTTCGAGCACGCCTACCCCCTCACTGACGGCGTCAAGGCGTTCATGCCGCCGCAGGGCCTGCTGCTGATCGCCGCATACCTTCCCGAGAACTGGCCGGTCCGTTTCGTCGACGAGAACCTGCGTCCGGCGACGGCGGAGGATTTCGAGTGGGCGGATGCCGTGTTCGTCAGCGGTATGCACATCCAGCGCCAGCAGATGAACGACATCTGCCATCGCGCGCATGACCATGACCTGGTGGTCGCGATCGGCGGCCCGTCGGTCAGTGCTTGCCCGGACTACTATCCCTCATTCGACTACCTCCACGTCGGCGAGCTCGGCGATGCGACCAATGAGCTGATCAAGCGTCTGGCTGATGATACCAACCGTCCCGACGAGCAGGTGGTGCTTAAAACCATCGACCGTCTGCCGATGACGGATTTCCCGCTGCCGGCCTATGAGCTCGCCGAAACCAAGAAGTATTTCCTCGGCAGCATCCAGTTCTCCTCGGGCTGCCCGTATCAGTGCGAGTTCTGCGACATCCCCGGGCTCTATGGCCGCAATCCGCGCCTGAAGTCGCCGCAGCAGATCATCGCCGAGCTCGACAAGCTGCGCGCGTGTGGTGCCACCGACACCGTGTATTTCGTCGACGACAATTTCATCGGCAACCGCAAGGCGGCGAGCGAGCTGTTGCCGCACCTGATCGAGTGGCAGAAGCGCACCGGATATGTCACGCGCCTCGCCTGCGAGGCGACGCTCAACATCGCCAAGCGCCCCGAGATCCTGGAGAAGATGCGCGAAGCCTACTTCGTGACGATCTTCGTCGGCATCGAGACGCCCGATCCCGACGCGCTGAAGGCCATGCACAAGGATCAGAACATGATGGTTCCGATCCTCGAGGGTGTGCGCACCATCAACTCGTTCGGCATGGAGGTCGTCTCCGGCATCATCATGGGGCTCGATACCGACAAGCCCCAGACCGGCGACGCATTGCTCTCCTTCGTCGAGGAGTCGCGGATTCCGCTGCTCACCATCAACCTGCTGCAGGCGCTGCCCAAGACGCCATTGTGGGATCGGCTCGAAAAAGCCGGGCGTCTGATCGATGACGAGGGCCGCGACTCCAATGTCGAGTTCCTGCTGCCCTATGAGGACGTGGTCAGTTCCTGGCGCAAATGCATGGAAGTTGCCTACGAGCCGAAGAAGCTGTTCGCGCGCTATCTGCATCAATGCAATTACACCTATGCCAATCGCATCAAGGTGCCGGTCAGCCCGGAAATGAAGAGCTGGGCCAACATCCGGCGCGGCCTGATCATGCTCCGCAACATCTTCTGGAAGGTCGGCGTGCTCGGCGACTACAAGCGCGTGTTCTGGAGCTTTGCGCTCGGCCGGCTCAAGCGCGGCGACATCGAGGGGTTGATCTCGGCGACGCTGGTTGCGCATCACCTGATCACCTTTGCGCGTGCAGCCTCCAGCGGCCGGCAGAACGCCTCGAACTACTCGATCCGGCTGCGCGAGGCCTCCGTCCCCGCCGAATAACAGCATGACGACACCGCCGACGCCCTTGTCCCCTTCGCTTGCCGATCTGCGCGAACTCACGCCGGCGCGCGTCGGTCTTGGCCGGTCCGGGGCCAGCCTGCCGACCAATGCGCTGCTCTCCTTCACGCTCGACCATGCCCGCGCCCGCGACGCCGTCCACGCCGCCTTCGACGTCAGCGGGATTGCGGCCGGTCTTGCCGGCCTCGGCATCACGCCGCTTGAGGTGTCTAGTCAGGCGCACAGCCGGCGCGACTATCTGCGGCGGCCCGATCTCGGGCGCATGCTGGATTCTGCATCGCGGCGCTCGCTCGAGAGCAGCGGCATCACCGCATGCCCCTGCGCCATCGTGATCGGTGACGGCCTGTCGCCGACGGCGGTCAACGTGCATGCCGTTGAACTGATCCGGCATCTCGTGCCGCGCCTTGCGGCCGACAAGGTCGACGCCGGCGCGGTGATCGCAGCGTCCGGCGCGCGGGTCGCGCTCGGTGACGAGATCGGCGCCATCATCGGCACGCGCATGCTGGTGATGCTGATCGGCGAACGGCCCGGGCTGTCCGCACCCGATAGCCTTGGCGCCTATCTCACCTTCGCGCCGCGAATCGGCCTCACCGATGCCGACCGCAACTGCGTCTCCAATATCCACCATGCCGGGCTGAGCTATGCGGAAGCCTCATTCAGGATTTCGTGGCTTGTGCGCGAGGGCCTGGCACGCCAGATCACAGGGGTCGCGTTGAAAGATGAAAGCGGCGGTGGATCGTCCAGGAATGCGCTACCAGGGTGTGACAAATCAGATACTTAATGTCGGTGATCGGCGGTTCCCTGCCGATTTGGTCAGCCCCTCGCGCTTGCGAGCAAAGGGGCGGGCAGGTAAAACCGGCGCCGGTCAATATTCGCGTGTTTTCAAGGACTAGCGCCGATCAGTTGCGCTCACCCGCCTCATTCGCGCCCCTAGACCCAAGCTAGACAGATTGAGCCGTTTTCAGAACTGGACAGGGCATGCTCGAAAAGAATTCCGAAAGTCAGGTCCACGTCGAGAAGATCGAAGAGCCGCGGTCGGGCCTCAGCATCGCGTTCGGGATCGAGCGTCTCGGCCTGATCCCAATGCGGGCGCCGATCCTGTCCTGCGTCGTCCTCGTTCTGTTGCTGATCGGCGCCGTGTTCGGCGTGCACCGGATCAAGATCGACGACTCGCTGTCGCAGCTGTTCCGCTCCGACTCCAAGGACTACAAGCAGTATGAGGCGGTGACCAAGCGCTTCCCGGCGACCGAGTTCGACGTCCTCGTCGTGGTCGAAGGCAAGACGCTGCTCGCCCGCGACAATCTCGAAAAGCTGCGCGACATGGTCACCGACCTGCAGCTCGTCGAGGGCGTGCGCGGCCTGGTGTCGCTGTTCTCCGCGCGCCAGGCGCCGGAGCCCGGCAAGCTGCCGGCGGCGCTGTTCCCGAATGAACTTCCCGACGGCGCGGCCTACGACAAGTTCGTCGAGACCGTCAAAAGCAACGAGATCATCCGCGGCAAGCTGCTGTCGGAGGACGGCACACTCGCGCTGATCGTGCTGTCGCTCGAGCCCGAGGTGGTCGGCAGCAACAAGCTCAGCAAGGTGGTCGGCGACATCAGGAAGATTATGGCCGACGATCTCGGCGGCAGCGGGCTCAATGCCCAGTTGTCCGGCGTGCCGGTCATGCAGCTCGAGATCCGCAATGCGGTCGAGCGCGACGGCCTGACCTACAACATCCTCGGCATCCTCGCCGGCTGCATCATCGCCATCATCTTCTTCCGCAAGATATCCTTCATGGTGGCGGCGGCGTTCCCGCCGATGATCGCGATCCTGCTCGCGCTCGGCGGCCTCGGCTGGGCCAATTTCAATCTCAACATGTTCCTCAACGTGATGACGCCGCTCATCATGGTGATCAGCTTCTCCGACTCGATGCAGCTGACATTCGCGGCGCGCGACCGGCTGATCGCGGGGCAGGACAAGTTCACCGCGTTCAAGAATGCGGTGCTGGTGGTCGGACCGGCCTGCGTGCTGACGCACGGCACGGCCGGAATTTCCTTCATCGCGCTGCAGTTTTCGGATTCCGATCTGATCCGCAAGTTCGGCGAGGCCGGGCTTGCGGCGACCATCATCGCGCTGATCGCGGTGCTGTCGCTGGTGCCGGTGTTCGGCGTCCTGTTCGTGCGCAACGAGAAGATCTTTGCGGTCAAGTTCCAGAGCGCGGATGCCGGCGTGCAGGCGCTGCGCAATTTCTGCTACTGGATCGCGGTGCGCATGGTCGGTCGTCCCGGGCTGTTCAGCCTGCTGGCCCTGATCGTGGTCGGCGGCCTCGGCATCATCTACGCCAATCTCGAGCCGCGCTACCGGCTCGCCGATCAGGTGCCGGACAAGCGGCAGGCGGTGGCGGCGTCGAGCCGGCTCGACGCCAAGCTGACCGGCGCCAATCCGGTCGATGTGCTGATCGAATTCCCCAAGGGACAATCGCTGTACTCGCCGGAGACCTTGAAGACGATTGCCGATGTCCATGCGATGGTCGAGGACTCTGCCGGCGTCGGCAACGTCTGGTCGCTGGAGACCTTGCGGCGCTGGCTCGCCGAAAAGGCCGGCAGCAATGATGTCGCGACGCTGAAGGAATATGTCGACCTGATCCCTGAACACCTGGTGCGCCGGTTCATCGACAAGAATCAGGATGCTGTCGTGGTGTCGGGCCGCGTCCCGGATGTGGACTCGAGCCAGTTGCTTCCGGTGGTGAACAAACTCGATCATTCGCTAGACAAGGTGCGCGCCGAGCATCCCGGCTACGAGATCGCGGTCACGGGTCTGTCGGTGATTGCCGCACGCAACAGCGCCAGCATGATCGAGAAGCTCAACCACGGCCTCACCATCGAATTCCTGCTGGTCGCGATCTTCATCGGGCTCGCATTCCGCTCGATCGTGGTGATGTTCTCCTGCATCCTGCCTGGCATCTTCCCGGTGGTGCTGTCGGGCACCGTGCTGTGGCTGCTCGGGGAGGGGCTGCAATTCGCCAGCGTGGTGGCTTTGACGGTGTCGTTCGGCCTCGGCCTCAGCGCCACCATCCACTTCCTCAATCGCCTGCGGCTCGAGACCAAGCCGGGTGTCACGCCGGAACTTGCGGTGGAGCGCGCCACCGTCCTGGTCGGTCCTGCGCTGATCCTGACCACGGTGGTGCTGGCCTGCGGCCTCGTCGTCACCGTGTTCTCCGACCTGCCGTCGCTGCGCCTGTTCGGCTGGCTCAGCGCGTTCTCGATGGTCGCAGCCCTGGTCGCGGACCTCTTCATCCTGCGGCCGACCTCGATGTTCCTGATCAACCTGTCGCAAAAGCTCCGCGGCAGGGGCGGCCAGCCCGCGCCGATCGAAAAGGCCTGATCGACGAGCAATCAAAAAGCTGCAGCAAAAAGGCCCGGTTCCGAAGCGTTCGGAACCGGGCCTTTGTGTCTTGTGGGCGCAATCGGCCGGGAGCGTCAGCTTTTCGTCATCGTGATCGAGACGCCCCGGATCTCGCCCTTGGAGTCGATCTGCACGACCTGCTTGGAGCCGTTGGTCTGCAGGTTCAGGTTCGCGGCAAAGCCGGACGCCTCGACGAACACGTCGATCCGCCCGCCGCCCGCGGTGCCCTGCAGATTGCCGAAGATGTTGCGGCTCGCCTCGCTCCAGTTGCCGGAGATCCGGTCGCCCTGGCTGGTGACGTCGCTGGAGAGGTCGAACTTGTAGCTGTCGCTGGCGCAATGCAGGGATTGTTTCAGGCTCATGCCCGACGGCGCGACCTTGTAATCCGCCTTGCAACGAATCCGTTCAGTCGTGCCGTTGGACAGCGCCACCGTGCCCGTTCCGGTCCACGAGCCGGCAAAACCGGCAAACGGCCCGCTGGCTTGGGCGTGGACGGCGGAGGCAGAGAGCATCAGTGCGGCGCCGACGCCCACAGCCCTGAGAGCCTGACCATAAAGGCTGGAACCAAACAGTTTCATTGTGAATTTTCCCATCAAAATCAACGCTTCCTACGCAAGAAAGCGTCTCGCCGCATCGAAGGTTTAGTGTCACCGAAGAATGTTAGGTTCAAACGACAGAAGCGGCGCGCGGCGCCCATATTGTCATCGAACAGAATCAGAAACCGTCGGCTTCGTGACGGCATGTAGCTTTGCGCAACCGCTATCCGCAATAGCCGAACGCGACAAAGTGATGGCACGAATCGTCATTGTGAATCAATAACTTATGTAGGGGTTTACAGCGCCGCAAATTTAGCCGCATTTAACGGTGCTTGTCGTCAATCCGTTGCCGCGTTACGTGGCGTCTGCAATCCCCAAAATCCGTCCCGGCCATGCCGAAGCGCTTTTCGGGAACAGGTTTTCTGCTGTCGGAAATGAAGGAATACGATGCGTAAATTTCTCTTGGCTCTTGCCCTGTTGTCGATCCCGCTCTCCTCCAGCGCCTTCGCCCAGCAGCAGACGCGCGGGACACCCGATGAGCAGAAGGCTTGCACGCGCGACGTGCAGCGTCACTGCCGCGCCGTGATCGATCAGGGCGATTTCACCATTCTCGCCTGCCTGCAGCAGAACCGCAGCAAGATCAGCGCCGCCTGCGACCAGGTGCTGAAGACCCACGGCCAGTAAGGCCGCTTCAGGTCCCATGGATCGCCGCAAGGCCCGTGCTCGGCATGCGTGCCGGCCACGGGCTTCGTATGCTGGCGGTCACAGACAGCATTGGTTTTGGTGGCGTATTCCCCTATATGGGGCTCGCAAATCCCCCCGCATGCGCTGACCTTTCGCGCCTGCGTCGTGCCATGACCAGTGTAGCCCAAATTTCCCATGACCACCGCGAGCGACCTGCGATCCGGAAAGACCCACCGCGACGAGAATTTTCCGGTCGCGTCGTGGATCATTCATCCGCGGCATCGTGCCCTGATCCTGGCCTTTTATAATTTCGTCCGCACCGCCGACGATATCGCCGATCACGCCACGCTGCCCGCCGAGGAGAAGCTGCGCTACCTCGACCTCATGGAGGCCGAGCTGCTTGGCAATGGCGACACCCAGAAGGAAGCGGTCAATCTGCGCCGCGCCTTCGCCGAGCGCGGCATGCCGCCGCGGCACGCGCTCGACGTGCTGGTGGCGTTCCGCCTCGACGTCACCAAGCTGCGTTACGAGAATTGGGACGATGTGATCGATTATTGCCGATACTCGGCGATGCCGGTCGGGCGGTTCATGCTCGACGTGCACGGCGAGGATACCTCGACCTGGGCGGCGTCGGACGCGCTCTGCGCCGGGCTGCAGATCAACAACCATCTGCAGGACTGCGGCAAGGACTACCGCAACCTGAACCGTGTCTACTTGCCGCGCGATGCCTTGGCCGCCGCGGGCGCGACCGTCGAGATGCTCGGCGAGGCGAAGTCGCAGCCGGCCCTGCTCGAATGCCTGCAGGCGCTCGCGGTGCGCACCGAGGCGCTGCTCGACCAGAGCAAGTCGCTCGCCGCCGAAGTGAAGGATTTCAGGCTGGGGCTCGAGATTTCCGTGATCCAGGCGTTCGCCGACAAGATCGTCAACATGCTGAAGGTGCGCGATCCGCTCAGCGAGCGCGTGCATCTGAGCAAGGTTGAACTGCTGCTGCAGAGTCTCGGCGGCGTCGCCGGCGAGACCGCGCAGCGTGCGACTGGACGGCGTCCGGTCTCCAAGACGGCGGCAGGCGCATGAGCGCTGAGGCGGCGGCCAACGCAAATTACGGCAGCACCGCGTCGGGCAGCTCGTTCTATGCCGCGATGCGCATCCTGCCGCACGCGCAGCGCGAAGCGATGTTCCAGATCTACAGCTTTTGCCGGCAGGTCGACGACATCGCCGATTCCGACGGCCCGCGGCCGGAGCGGCTGGCCGCGCTGCAGCAGTGGCGTGACGATATCGACGCGCTCTACGAGGGACGTCCGCCGGAGCGCCTGAAGGACTATGTCGGGTCGGTGAAGACCTTCGGCCTGAAGCGCGAGGATTTCGTTGCGATCGTCGACGGCATGGAAATGGACGTGCCGCAGGATATCCGCGCGCCGGATCTTGCGACGCTCGATTTGTATTGCGATCGCGTCGCGAGCGCGGTCGGCCGGTTGTCGGTACGCGTATTCGGCCTGCCCGAGGACGATGGCATCCAGCTCGCGTACCACCTCGGCCGCGCGCTGCAGCTCACCAATATCCTGCGCGACATCGACGAGGATGCCGGTCTCGGCCGGCTCTATCTGCCGCGCGAATGGCTCTGGCACGCCGGCATCACCAATAACGATCCGGCCCGCGTCACCGCCGACCGAGCGCTGCCGAAAGTGTGCGCGCCGCTGGCCGAGCGCGCCAAGATGCATTTCCAGAAATCCGACGAGATCATGAAGCGCAATTCGCGCCGCGCCGTGCGCGCGCCGCGGATCATGTCGAAATACTACCGCGCGATTCTCGATCTCCTGATCGCGCGCGGCTTCACCGCCCCGCGTGCGCCGGTACGTGTGTCCAAGGCCGCCAAGATCGGCATCCTTCTTCGTTACGCGATCATCTGATGCAAAAGACCGTTCATATCATCGGTGCCGGCATTTCCGGCCTCTCCGCAGCCGTGCGCCTCGCCAATGGCGGCTACAAGGTGTTCGTCCATGAGGCGACGCAGCAGGCCGGCGGCCGCTGCCGCTCTTATTTCGACGCCGCCACCAATCTCACCATCGACAATGGCAACCATCTGCTGCTGTCGGGCAACCGCCATGCGCTGAACTATGCGCGCGCGATCGGCACCGAGGCCGGCCTCGTCGGGCCCGCGCGCGCGCAGTTTCCGTTCGTCGATCTTGCCAGCGGCCAGCGCTGGCAGCTCGACCTCGGCGATTCCCGCCTGCCGCTGTGGGTGTTCGACGAGGCGCGCCGCGTCCCGGACACCAGCCTGCGCGACTATCTCGCCTTGGCGCCGCTGGCTTGGGCCGGCACCGGGGCGCTGGTCGGTAACACCATTCCCTGCAAGGGCACGCTGTATGAGCGCCTGGTGCAGCCGCTGCTGCTGGCCGCGCTGAACGTCGATCCGCCGGAGGGCTCGGCCGGGCTCGCCGGCGCCATCGTGCGCGAGACGCTGCTCGCTGGCGGGCAGGCCTGCCGTCCGCTGATCGCGCGCGACGGCCTGAGCTCGGTCCTGATCGAGCCGGCCGTGAAGCTGCTGCAGGAGGGGGGCCACAGCGTCCAGTTCAGTCACGAGTTGCGTGCGCTCGGCATGTCGGGTGATCGCATCAGCGAGCTCGACTTTGGCAATGGCGACAAGATCGCGCTGGGAGCCGACGATGCGGTCGTGCTCGCCGTGCCGCCGCGCGCTGCGGCATCCCTGCTGCCCGGCCTGAAAACCCCGACCAAATTCCGCGCCATCGTGAACGCGCATTTCCGTGTCGATCCGCCGCGCGATGCCGCGCCCATTCTCGGCGTGGTCGGCGGCCTCGTGGAGTGGCTGTTCGCGTTCCCGCAACGGCTGTCGGTGACGATCAGCAACGGCGACCGCCTGGTCGACATGCCGCGCGAGGAGCTTGCGCAGGCGATCTGGCAGGACATCTGCGAGGCGTCGGGGGTTTCCGGCGACCTGCCGCCGTGGCAGATCGTGCGCGAGCGCCGTGCCACATTTGAGGCAACGCCGGAACAGAATGCCCTGCGTCCGGGGCCCACGACGGCGCAAAAAAACCTGTTCCTTGCCGGCGACTGGACTGCTACCGGGTTGCCGGCAACCATCGAGGGATCGGTGCGATCGGGGGATCGCGCCGCCGATCTGGTGCTGGCCAGACGTTAGATTCGACCTGTTGGCGCGTTTTCGAGCGAAGTGGTTACCGGTTCGCGTGAAGAAAACGCGACCAAAAAAAGACAAGAACGTGATCCGAAGCAATCGGATCATGCTCTGGAGCGGCCGCGGCTTTCGATCAGCCGGCCCGCGATGAAGAGGATATCGAGCGAAATGCTTGCGAGAGATCACAGCGTTGCAGTCGACCCGGTCGCGCTGGAGAAGAGCATCTCCAAGGCAACCGAAGCGCTGCTCGGCTACCGCCAGTCCGACGGACATTGGGTGTTCGAGCTCGAGGCCGACAGCACCATTCCGGCCGAGTACATCCTGCTGCGTCACTATCTGGCCGAGCCGATCGATGCCGGGCTGGAGGCCAAGATCGGCAACTATCTGCGCCGCGTCCAGGGCGCGCATGGCGGCTGGCCGCTGGTGCATGACGGCCCGTTCGACATGAGCGCCAGCGTGAAGTCCTACTTCGCGCTGAAGATGATCGGCGATTCCGTCGACGCGCCGCACATGGTGCGGGCGCGCGAGGCGATCCGTTCGCGCGGCGGTGCTTCGGGCAGCAACGTGTTCACGCGCTTCCTGCTTGCGCTCTATGGCGTCGTGACCTGGCGCGCGACGCCGGTGCTGCCGATCGAGATCATGCTGCTGCCGATGTGGTCGCCGTTCCACATCAACAAGATCTCCTACTGGGCGCGCACCACCATGGTGCCGCTGATGGTGCTTGCCGCGCTGAAGCCGCGTGCGAAGAATCCGAAAGGCGTCGGCATCGACGAGCTGTTCCTGGAGGATCCGAAATCGGTCCGCATGGCGCCGAAGGCGCCGCATCAGAGCGCGTGCTGGTTCTATCTGTTCCGCTCGCTCGACGCCGTGCTGCGGGTGATCGAGCCGATGTTTCCGAAGAGCCTGCGCCAGCGCGCGATCGATGCCGCGCTCGCCTTCACCGAAGAGCGGCTGAACGGCGAAGACGGCATGGGCGCGATTTATCCGCCGATGGCCAACATCGTCATGATGTACGAGGCGCTCGGCAAGGACGAGAATTTCCCGCCGCGCGCCATCACCCGCCGCGGCATCGACAAGCTGCTTGTGATTAGCGAACACGAGGCCTATTGCCAGCCCTGCGTCTCGCCGGTGTGGGACACCGCGCTGGCCAGTCATGCGCTGCAGGAGGCGGGCGGCGACGACACCCTGGCCAAGGCCAAGCAGGGCCTCGACTGGCTGAAGCCGCGCCAGGTGCTGGAGCTGAAGGGGGATTGGGCGGTCAAGGCGCCGGACATCCGCCCGGGCGGCTGGGCGTTCCAGTACAACAACGACCATTATCCCGATCTCGACGACACCGCGGTGGTCGTGATGGCGATGGACCGCGTGCGGCACCACACCGGAACCAGGGAATATGACGAGGCCATCGCGCGCGGCCGCGAGTGGATCGAGGGGCTGCAGAGCCGCGACGGCGGCTGGGCCGCGTTCGACGTCAACAACCTCGAATATTACCTCAACAACATCCCGTTCTCCGATCACGGCGCATTGCTCGATCCGCCGACCGAGGATGTCACCGCGCGCTGTATCTCGATGCTGGGCCAGCTCGGCGAGACCGCCGAGAGCAACAAGACGATGGCCGACGGCATCGCCTATCTGCGCCGTACCCAGCTTGCCGAGGGCTCCTGGTACGGCCGCTGGGGCCTGAACTACATCTACGGCACCTGGTCGGTGCTCTCGGCGCTAAATGTCGCAGGGGTCGATCGCAACGACCCGATGATTCGGAAGGCGGTCGACTGGCTGGTGTCAGTTCAGAATCAGGACGGCGGCTGGGGCGAGGACGCCGTCAGTTACCGGCTGGATTACAAGGGTTATGAAGTTGCGCCTTCGACCTCCTCGCAAACGGCATGGGCTTTGCTTGGATTGATGGCGGCCGGAGAGGTCGAAAATCCCGCTGTTGCGCGGGGGGTGGAGTACCTAAAGGCAACACAGACGGAAAAAGGGCTGTGGGACGAGCAGCGATACACAGCTACGGGGTTTCCGCGGGTATTTTACTTGCGATATCATGGCTACTCGAAGTTCTTTCCGCTCTGGGCGCTGGCGCGGTATCGAAATTTGAGAAGCACCAATAGCAGGGTGGTAGGGGTCGGGATGTGATTGTTGAGGCGGGGGCCGCCGAGACCGTGGGCAGTAGAATTGATCCTCGGCCGGTATTGATTGTGACTGGATTGGTGCAGGAGGCCCGCATCGCGGCAGGCCCCGGCATGATCGTAATCTGCAGTTCGAGCGATCCGCAGCAGCTGCGTGAGTTGCTGGCGACGCTGGATCCGACCACCTTTCGTGGCGTGATTTCGTTCGGCGTGGCCGGCGGGCTCGACCCGTCGCTCAAGTCCGGCGACGTCGTGGTCGCGACCGAGGTGATGTCGGGCGATACCCGTTTCCTGGCCGCATCCGCGCTGAACGAAGAGATGATCGCCAGCGCCGCGCTGAAGCGCCGCAGGATCGTCCGCGGCGGTCTCGCAGGCGTGGAAGAGGTGATCGCGGCGAAGGCCTGCAAGGCCGCTCTGCGCTCGATGACGGGCGCAGCCGCGGTCGACATGGAGAGCCATATCGCGGCGGCCTATGCCGCCAAAGCCGGCATTCCGTTCGCCGCGTTGCGCGTAATCAGCGATCCCGCGCACCGGGCGCTACCGGAACTTGCGAAATCCGCGGTGAAGCCGAACGGCGACATCGACCTGCGCAAGGTGCTGCGCGGCATCGCCCGCAATCCACGGACGCTGCGCGCGCTGGTGTCGACCGGGATCGACTTTAACCGCGCGCTGCGCTCGCTGCGCAGCTGCCGCGGCTTCCTGCTCGGCAACGAGGTGTTGATGCCGGTGGAAGACGTTCTGATCACGGCGAAGGCGGCCTGATCCGCTGCGCCGGTCCGGGACCGGGTTTCTCGCCGCATCAAGCTCAACTCACAGGCCCGGTCGCATCGCGATCGGGCCTTTTGCATTGGTGCCTTAGTTTCGCTTGATGCCACGCTGTTCCGGTTCCGCGCGTTCAGCGGGGACTTACGCGTCGGCTGTGGGGTGAGACCCCTGTATCCCTGTTCCTCGCGCCCCTGCGTCGCGCCGCAGCCTCTAACGACCTTCCGGCAACGTGCCGGCGCCCACGGCACGGCCCTGCGGTCGCAGGGCGGGTCGATATACTTGACAGCCACGGTGATCCGTATAACGATGAACCATGATCCTTTATTCATGAACTAAGGTTCACTATGGCAATCGCTGCCGTTCGCCTCAACCAACTGGTCGAAACCAAAGCGCGCATTCTCGATGCCGCCAGGGAGGCCGTGGCGCTGAGTGGCTGGAAGGACGCCCAGATCGCCCTGATCGCCGCACGGGCCGGCGTGGCCACGGGCAGCGTGTATCGCTACTTCGACTCCAAGGCGGACCTGTACGCGCAGGTGCTCGGCCTGGTGTCTGAGCGCGAGGTGGCTGTCGTCGCCGCGATCGTCGAGGCGGAAGGCTCGGCGTCCCAGTGCCTGGTCGACGCGATCTACACTTTCGCGGTCCGGGCGATGCGCGGCCGCCGCCTGGCCTACGCCTTGATCGCCGAACCCTGTGAACCCGAGATCGACGCCGCGCGCCTGAAATACCGGGCGGCCCTGGCCGATCAGATCGCAAGGCTGGTTCGGCGCGGTATCGCCGGCGGTGAGTTCGTCGAGATCGACGCGAACGTCGCGGCATCCTGCGTGACCGGCGCCTTCATGGAGGCGTTGGTTGGTCCCCTCGCGCCCGAAGCGGCTCCCGATTCCGACGCGGCGAAGGCGATCGCACAGTCGATCGCAGGGCTTTCCGCGCGCATGCTTTTTCGCCACGCCACGCCTGAACTCACCCCTGTATCGCGAGTCTCCGCATGAACGCGCGCGTCCAGCCGGTTGCCGTCGCTGAAGCGAAAGCCGCTCCGTTTGCGACCCATGAAGTGCGCAATCAGGCGCGGCCGGCGCTCGGCTTCAATGCATTCGATGACGACCGCGCGCTGAGTGGCCTGATCGCATCGATCGCGCCGTGGGCTAAAGACAAGCTTTCCGCGCTCGGCGCTCATGCCGGCAGCGAATCCGTGCAGGAGGCGGCACGGCTGGCCAACGAGCATGAACCGAAGCTCTTGACCCATGACCGGTATGGCAACCGCAATGATTGGGTCGAATTTCATCCGGCCTGGCATCAATTGATGGCGCTGGCGTTCCGGAGCGAGGTGCATAGCCTCGCCTGGTCGACGCGCGAACCACACGGCCATCTGGCGCGTGCGGCGCTGAGCTATCTTTGGAATCAGATCGAGAACGGCGTCGGCTGCCCCACCGGGATGGCGTACGCCGCGATCGCCGGGTTCCCCGGCAAGCCGCAATTCAATCTGTGGCGGGAGCGAACGCTGGCGGCGGACTACGATCCGCGGCGGCTTCCGATCGAGGCCAAGCGCGCCGCGGTCATCGGTTACGCCATGACCGAAAAGCAGGGCGGTTCGGATCTGCGCGAGACCCAGACCACCGCGCGCTTGGTCGAGCGCGGCGCGCATGGCGAGATCTATGCGATCACCGGCCACAAATGGTTCTTCTCGGTGCCGGTGGCCGACGGATTCTACACGCTGGCGCGCACCCAGTCCGGCGTCAGTTGCCTGTTCGTGCCGCGCCTGCTGCCCGACGGCAGCGCCAACCGTATCCACATTCAGCGCCTGAAGGACAAATGCGGTAACCGCTCGAACGCATCGAGCGAGATCGAATATCACGACACGTGGTCGATCCTGGTCGGCGAAGAGGGCCGCGGCATCGCGGAAATCCTTTCGCATGCCCATCTGACGCGGCTGGATTTCGCGGTTGGCTCCGCTGGCCTGATGCGCCAGGCCCTGAGCCTCGCCCTCAACCACGCGCAAACGCGAACGGCGTTTGGCAAGCCGATGTCCGAGCTTCCGATGCAGCGCAACGTGCTCGCCGACCTCGCGCTCGAGAGCGAGGCGGCGATGCTCGGCGCATTTCGGGTCGCGCGTGCGACCGACGGCCTGCAGGCAAGCGAACACGAGCGATTGCTGGCGCGGGTCGCGACACCCGTGATGAAGTTCTGGAATTGCCAGCGCGCGCCGGCCTTCACCTATGAATGCCTGCAGGTGCACGGCGGCAACGGCTTCATCATGGAGAATCCGATGGCGCGACTGTATCGCGAGGCGCCGCTGAATTCGATCTGGGAAGGCACCTCGAACATGATGTGCATGGACGTCCTGCGCGCCATGCAGCGCGATGAGAATTGCCGGGACGCATTCGTTGACGAGTTGCGTGCGAGCAGGGGCCTCAATCCGGTCTATGACCGAAGCACGGACGATCTCGCCGATCGATTGCGCGCACGATATCCGGACGACGGGCACGCGCGGGCGCTCGTCACCCGCGTGGCACATGCGCTGCAGGCTGCCGAGATGCTGAGGCATGGCGATGCCGCTGCCGCCGATCTGTTCGTGCAATCCAGGCTTGGCGCGGACGGGATGCATGTATTCGGCGGGCTTCCATCATCGGAAGATCTCAGCCGTATCGTCGAGCGCGCCTCCGTCATCCGACACCAAGGGCCCCAGTGACATGCGTCAGATCGAAGTTTGCGCCGTCAACGATATCAGGGCCGTCGTGGGAGAGCAGGAGTGGGCAACCCGCGTCGATCTTGCGGCGTGCTACCGCCTGGTCGCGCTCTACGGAATGACCGACCTGATCTACAACCACATCAGTGCACAGGTCCCGGGGCATCACGATCAGTACCTGATCAATCCCTATGGCATGCTGTACGAGGAAATCACCGCGTCGAGCCTCGTCAAGATCGACATCGAGGGCCGCACCCTGCTGCAGCCCGACCACGGCTACAACGTCAACGTCGCCGGTTTCTATCTGCACGCCCCGATCCATCGCGCGCGGCCCGACGTGAACTGCGTCCTGCATACTCACACCAGGGCCGGCACCGCGGTCAGCACGCTTGCTGAGGGGCTGCTGCCGCTATCGCAGACGGCGATGCGGTTTCACGGGCGGATCGGCTATCACGATTTCGAGGGGCCGGCGATCGATCGGGACGAGTGCGACCGTGTCGTCGCCGATCTCGGCCGCAACAATGTGCTGGTGTTGCGCAATCATGGCCTCCTGGTTTGCGGCAACACGATTCCGCAGGCGTTCAACGCGATCTACTGGCTGGAGCAGGCCTGCCGGATCCAGGTCGACGCGCTCTGCTGCGGCCGGCCACTGCATGCGCCGACCGAGATGGCGATCGGCAACACGGTGACCTGCTTTGACGGCACCGAGATCACGCTGGACAATGAGCGCGACACCAATCCGGTGCTGAATGAAGCGGCGCAAAATCTGCAGGCCGGCTACGGCCTGCTGGAATGGCCGGCGCTGCGGCGCAGGCTCGACCGCATCGACGGGAGCTACGCGCAATGAGCACGGCGCTGGCGGCGTTGCGGATCGGCTTCATCGGCGCCGGCCGCGTGGCGCAAACGCTCGCGCCGGCCTTCGCCCGCGCGGGGCTGAACGTCGCGGCGTTCTACAACCGCGGTGCCGATGCCGCGCAGCGGCTTGGATCCCGCATCCCGTCGGCAAGGCCGATGACCGACGCGCAGCATGTCGTCGACAGCTGCGACATGGTTTTCCTCACCGTAAGCGACGACGCGATCCTGCCGGTGTGCCGCGATTTGCGCTGGGAGCCGCGTCACCGCGTGGTTCATTGCAGCGGCGCGACCGAACTGGCCGCGCTCGATCATGCGAAATCCGCAGGCGCCGCGACCGGCGGATTTCATCCGATGCAGATGTTTGCCAATCCGGACGTCGCGCTCGAGGGATTGCGCGGATGCACCGTCGGGATCGAGGCAGAGGGCGACTTCGGGCGTGACCTGGAATTGCTTGCGACCCGGATCGGGTGCGAACCGCTGGCGCTGCCGGCCGGTGCGCGGGCGCTCTATCATGCGTCGGCATATTACGTCGGTCCGTTCCTGATCGCGCTGCTCAAGGAAGGCGCCGAGCTCTGGAAGAGCTTTGGCGCCAGCGAGGCCGACGCGTTGCGCGCGATGATGCCGCTGCTGCGCGGGACGGTCGCGGCCGTTCTCGACGGCGGACTGGCGAATGGCATGGGCGGGTGCGTGGCGCGCGGCGACGTCGGAACGATCCTCAAGCACCTCCGGGCGCTGGATGAGCGATTTCCTCCATCCGGCGCGCTGTATCGCGAGCTCGCTTTGCGCAATGTCCCGCTCGGGATCGAGCGTGGCACACTCAGCGCGCCGCGCGCGGCGGAGATCGAGAAATTGCTTCTGCGCACGAGGCTGGAAGAGCGGGCGGCATCCTGAAAAAAGCCCCGGTTCGCTGAACCGGGGCTTTCATGTTCTGCTTTCGCTCACATCGCGCGTCAGGCGGCGGTGGAAGCCTTCGCTTGCTGCTTGGCGGCGGCGGCCGCAGCCTCGTCGCGGCGGATCTCCGAGAGCTTCTTCTGCACCTGCTCGGCGAAGATGTACTGCGCCGGACGCTGCTTCGACATGTCGATCTCGGGCGCCATCGGGCCTGATGTCTTGATGCCGCGCAGCGCAACCCACATCGCCTTCAGCGGATTGTTGATCGCCGCGGTGGCCGCGGTCGGCTCATAGCCGCAATGGGCCATACAGTCGGCGCACTTCTCGTACTTGCCGGTGCCGTAGGTGTCCCAATCGGTGGTGTCCATCAGCTCCTTGAAGGTCTTGGCGTAGCCTTCACCGAGCAGATAGCAGGGCTTCTGCCAGCCGAAGATGTTGCGCGCCGGCATGCCCCAGGGCGTGCACTCGTATTCCTGGTTGCCGGCGAGGAAGTCGAGGAACAGGCCGGAATGCATGAAATTCCACTTCTTGCCCTTGCCGAGCGCAAAGACGTCGCGGAACAGCTTCTTGGTCTTGGTGCGGTTGAGGAAGTGCTCCTGATCGGGCGCACGCTCATAGGCGTAACCCGGCGACATCGAGACGCCGACGCCGAGCTCGGTGGTGAAGTCGAGGAACTTGGCGATCTCCTCGGCCGGATGGCCGTCGAAGATGGTGGCATTGACGTTGACCGTGAAGCCGCGCGCCTTCGCCGCCTTGATCGCCGAGACGGCGCGATCGAACACGCCCTTCTGCGACACCGCCTTGTCGTGATGATCCTTCAGGCCGTCGAGATGCACCGAGAAGAACAAATAGGGCGACGGCTCGAACAGATCGAGCTTCTTCTCGAGCAGCAGCGCATTGGTGCACAGCGAGACGAACTTCTTGCGCGCCACCAGGCCGCGCACGATCTCGCCAATCTCCTTGTGGATCAGCGGCTCGCCGCCGGGAATCGCCACCATCGGCGCGCCGCATTCATCGGCCGCATCCCAGCACTCCTGCGCCGTCATGCGGCGATTGAGGATCGCATCGGGATAGTCGATCTTGCCGCAGCCGACGCAGGCGAGGTTGCAACGGAACAAGGGTTCCAGCATCAGCACGAGCGGATAGCGTTTGCGGCCAAGCAGCTTCTGCTTGATCAGATAACCGCCGATACGCATTTCCTTGAAGAACGGTATAGCCATTAGACGATTTCTTTCTGCACTTATCAAAGGGATGTGGGTTCAGATCAGCCCGCATTCAGTTCGGCTGGCAGCCGGAATTCGATATTCTCTTCTCGGCCCGGAACGACCGAGACCGATACCGGTCCGATCCGCCGCAGGGCCTCGATCACATCGTCGACCAAAACTTCGGGCGCAGAAGCGCCCGCGGTAATGCCGACGGCCTTCGCATCCTTGAGCCAATCCGGATTGAGTTCGCTCCCATCGGCAATGAGATAACTCGCGACGCCGACCTCGGTGCCGATTTCACGAAGCCTGTTCGAGTTGGAACTGTTGGCGGCCCCCACCACCAAAATGACGTCCACCAGTTTGCTCAGGTCCCTTACCGCAGATTGGCGGTTCTGTGTCGCATAGCAGATATCCCTGATATCCGGGCCTTGAATATCTGTAAATTTTGCCTGAAGGGCCGCGATAATGTCCCTAGTGTCGTCCACGGACAGGGTGGTCTGGGTGATGTAGGCGACCGGCGCATCGCTCGGCAGCCTCAGTTCCGCCACATCCTGGACGCTCTGGACCAGCAGAACCGGCCCCGGAACCTGTCCCATGGTTCCCTCGACCTCGGGGTGGCCGGCGTGCCCGATCAGGATCAGGGCGCGGCCCTTCGAGATATAACGCTTGCCCTGGTTGTGGACCTTGGTGACGAGCGGGCAGGTGGCATTGAGTACCGGCAAGTCGCGGGCTTCCGCCTCCTCCTCGACGCTCCTGGCAACACCATGGGCACTGAAGACGGTCACCGCCTTGGCCGGCACTTCCGAGAGGTCCTCGACGAAGATCGCGCCCTTCTTCTTCAGGCTCTCGACGACGTGTTTGTTATGCACGATCTCGTGGCGGACATAGACCGGCGGGCCATACTTCTCGAGCGCGCGTTCGACGATCTCGATCGCGCGCACGACGCCAGCGCAAAAGCCGCGCGGCTGAGCAAGAAACACTTCCATCGGACGTCCGTTACGCAAATTGCACCAATCTCATTCAATGCCCTGCGGCCATTTCGGCAACGCACTCCACACGTCGGACGTCGCAACGTCAGTTGCAATGTCCGCGCCATCACAGTTCCTGGACGGGATCTGTGCCCCAAGCGCATGGAAATACAGGGATTTGTGGCAAAAAGGTAGCGTTTCGAGTGGGGCTGGATCACGAAGAAGGGGGTATTGGAGGTAATATAGTGTGGTTTTTCCTCCTGCGACCGTCCGTCTCCCTCACTTGTTCGTCACTTTATCGCCCACTCATGCGGTTTATACCGGCCATTCGTGGCCGTTCCTGTGCTTTGGAACCTCCTCGCCGTCCCGTCGAGGAGGATAACCAAAACAACATTAGATCGGTCCCGGGAACTCCGCTACAGAGCGGGCGTTTTCGGCCATGCTTCCCCGAGATTAGAAAGAAACGAAGTGCTGACAAATATTGTCGTCTCCGTTGTTAGGACCTGTACGCGTTTTGCCCTTCCGGTTGTGATTATCTCTGTGTTGCTGTCGATCGGCGCCGGCTTCTACACGGCCCGCAACTTCTCGATCAACACCGACATCAACAAGCTGATCTCGCCGGATCTGGATTGGCGCAAGCGCGACAACCAGTTCGAGGAAGCGTTTGATCGCGAGCGGCTGATCCTGGCGGTGGTCGAGGCAGCAACGCCGGAGCTGACCAGCTCGGCCGCGAAGGCGCTCACCGCGAAGCTGCAGGCCGACAAGAAGAACTTCGAAGCGATCACCGCGCTCGGCTCCGGCGAATTCTTCGAGAAGAACGGCCTTTTGTTTCTGCCGACCGAAGAGGTCGGCAAGGTCGCGGGCCAGCTCGAAGCGGCCGCACCGTTGATCGAGATCATGGCCGGCGATCCCTCGATTCGCGGATTGACCGGCGCGCTCGAGACCGGCCTTGCCGGCGTCAAGCGCGGGCAGGTCAAGCTCGACAATACGGCGCCGCCCTTCAACCTGATTTCCGAGACGGTCGAGACCGTCCTCGCCAAGGGCAACGCGACCTTCTCGTGGCGCGAGCTCACCAGCGACAAGCCGCTGACTGATTCGGACAAGCGCGCCTTCATCGAGATCAAGCCGATCATCGACTATTCGGCGCTGGAGCCGGGCAAGGGCGCGACCGATGCGATCCGCCAGGCGGCGGCCGATCTGAAATTCCCGACCGAATATCACGCGCGCGTTCGCCTGACCGGACCCGTGCCGATCGCCAACGAGGAATACGCCACCGTGCAGGACGGCGCGATCACCAACGGCATCGGCACCGTCGTGATCGTGCTGGTCATCCTCTGGATGGCGCTGCATTCCGGCAAGATCATCTTCGCCGTGTTCGTGAACCTGTTCATCGGGCTCGCCATCACCACGGCGGTCGGCCTGATGATGGTCGGCTCGCTGAATCTGCTCTCGATCGCCTTCGCCGTGCTGTTCATCGGCCTCGGGGTCGACTTCGGCATCCAGTTCAGCGTTCGCTACCGCTCCGAGCGCTTCAAGAACGACAATCTGACGCTGGCGCTGGAAAACGCGGCGCGCCGCTCCGCGGTGCCGCTGTCGCTTGCCGCGATGGCAACCGCCGCCGGTTTCCTCTGCTTCCTGCCGACTGACTACAAGGGCATCTCGGAGCTCGGCAAGATCGCCGGCGCCGGCATGCTGGTGGCGTTTGTCACCAGCATCACGGTGCTGCCGGCGCTGCTCGATCTGCTCAATCCGCCCGGCGAGAAGGAGCCGGTCGGCTACGCCTTCCTGGCGCCGCTCGATCTCTTCCTGGAGAAGCATCGCGTTCCGATCATCGTCGGCACGCTGCTGGTCACGGTCGCGGGCCTGCCGCTGCTCCACTACATGAAGTTCGACTTCAACCCGATCAATCTGCGCAATTCCAAGGTGGAATCGATCGCGACCTTCCTCGACCTGCGGAAGGATCCGAACACCGGCGCCAACGCCATCAACGTGATGACGCGCTCGGAAGCCGACGCAAAGAAGATCGAGGCCAAGCTCGAGAAGCTGCCGGAAGTGTCGCGCGTGATGTCGCTCGACAGCTTCGTGCCCGACGACCAGCCGGCCAAGCTGAAGCTGATCGCGCAGGCGGCCAAGACGCTCGGCCCCGCGCTCAACCCGGATTCGGTCGATCCGGCGCCGTCGGATCAGGAGAATGTCGAGTCACTGAAGAGCTCGGTCGACAGCCTGCGCAAGACCGCGGGCGACGGCAAGGGGCCGGGCGCAGCGGCCGCGCGCCGGCTCGCCGAAGCCCTGCAGAAGCTCGCCGGTTCGAACCAGGCGACCCGCGACAAGGCGCAGGACGTCTTCGTCGCGCCGATGAAGATCGTGTTCGATCAGCTCCGCAATACGCTGCAGGCCCAGACCGTCACGCTGCAGAATCTGCCGCCGGAACTCGTCAACAGCTGGAAGACCAAGGACGGCCTGATGCGTGTCGAGGTGGAGCCGAAGGGCGATCCGAACGACAACGACAATCTGCGCCGCTTTGCCGACGCCGTGCTCGCCGCCGAGCCGACCGCGATCGGCGGGCCGGTCTCGATCCTGAAGTCGGGCGACGTCATCGTGAAGGCGTTCATCCACGCCGGCATCCTGGCGCTGGTCACTATCGGTCTGCTGCTGTGGCTCACGCTGCGCCGCGTCGTCGACGTGCTGATGACGCTGGTGCCGCTCCTGGTCGCCGGCATCGTCACGTTGGAGATCTGCGTCTTGATCGGGCTGCCGCTCAACTTCGCCAACATCGTCGCGCTGCCGCTGCTGCTCGGCGTCGGCGTGGCGTTCAAGATCTACTATGTCACGGCGTGGCGCCAGGGCAGGACGAATCTGCTGCAGTCGAGCCTGACGCGCGCGATCTTTTTCAGCGCGCTGACCACGGCGACCGCGTTCGGCAGTCTGTGGCTGTCGAGCCATCCCGGCACCGCGAGCATGGGCAAGCTGCTGGCGCTCTCGCTCGTCACCACGCTCGCGGCGGTGTTGTTGTTCCAGCCGGCGCTGATGGGCAAGCCGCGCGAGGTCAAGGAGGAGGATATCGCCAACGACGTCACCTGACGCGTTGGCGGTTCGCGGTCGAACCGGCTTGGCGGCAGGCGCCGCCGAGCCGCGATGTCAGCGGACGGTGTTCCCGCAGGCTTCCGCTAATGCGTCGGTCGCGCGATGTCCGGAAGCAGGCAGATATCGCTCACGGCGTCAGCCTGTGCATTGGCGTTGCCCGGGACCTGCTTTTGACCCGGCTTGGTGGCCGGTACCACGGCGCCGGTGGTTTTCTGCGGTGCTGTTGACTTGGGTTGGGTGCCCTTCGCCGCCGGGTTGCCGGCGGCGCTCACCGGAATCGGCGGACCGACGCGGGTCCAGGTCTCGCCGCCGCACAGGAAGCCGAGCACGCAGCCCTGGATCTCCAACTGATCGGTGCCGACGGGCTTGATGGTCGAGCTGTAGAGCTGGCCGTCCTTGGCGTTGTAGACCTGACCTTCCCACGCATCGGCGCCGGCCTTCTTCTTCATGTCGATCAGGATCGGCATGCCGAGCGTCGGCCTGCTCTGCTTTGCAGGATCAGGATTGTTCTTATCCTTGCCGCCCGGGGTTTTTTCCCAGGACACCGCACCCCACATGTTGCCATTACACTGGGCGACGCGGATGGTGGCGACACCGTCAGCGACCTTCCAGTCGCCGGTCGGGTCCGCTGCAAGTGCCGGTGATAATACGGTGGCCAAAAATAAACCTGAAAAGGCTATTGTACGCGCGAAAGTTCTTGGGCAGTGCAACATGGTCCAAACCTGTGCTTAACTGGACGATCCGAGCGGGGGTCAAAACGCCGCTAGCGAGCGTTTTAAGTTGACGAGATGGCCATCAACCGACGTATGTAACGAATGGTAAGTTCCAATTTAGACGTTTCCGAGATTTTTGTGGAGCGCGAGGGGCAGCGCGGTGCCATGCACACGCGTCACCTCAACGAGCAGCTCGTTCGCGTTCTCAAGACCATCGGCTACGACGTCGGCTTCCAGAAGGGGCAAGGCCAATACCTCTTCGATCGTCAGGGGGCTCGTTACCTTGATCTATTGAGCGGATTTGGCGTTTTTGCGATTGGCCGCAATCATCCGGCCCTGCGCCAGGCGCTGAAGAGCGTGCTCGACGCCGATCTGCCCAATCTTGTGCAACTCGATGTCTCGACGCTCGCCGGCGTGCTCGCTGAACGGCTTCTGGAACATGTTCCATATCTGGACAAGGTGTTTTTCGCCAATTCCGGCGCCGAAACCGTCGAAGCTGCGATCAAGTTCGCGCGCGGCGCGACCGGCCGCCCCGGTATCGTCTATTGCGGGCATTCGTTCCACGGCCTGTCCTACGGCGCGCTGTCGCTGACGGATGATTCGAATTTCCGCGGCGGATTCGAGCCGCTGCTGCCGGGCTGCACCCCGATTCCCTTCAACGATCTCGAGGCTCTGGAGAAGGCTCTGACGTCGCGCCAGGTCGGCGCCTTCATCGTCGAGCCGATCCAGGGCAAGGGCGTCAACATGCCCACCGACGAGTTCCTGCCCGGCGCGCTGGCGCTGTGTCGCAAATACGGCACGCTGTTCATCGCCGACGAGATCCAGACCGGCATCGGCCGCACCGGAAAATTCCTCGCGATCGAGCATTGGGGCATCGAGCCCGACATGGTGCTGCTGGCGAAGGCGTTGTCGGGCGGTCACGTGCCGATCGGCGCGCTGCTGACGCGCAAGAACATCTTCGACAAGATCTTCAACCAGATGGATCGCGCGGTCGTGCACGGCTCGACCTTCGCCAAGAACGATCTGGCGATGGCCGCCGGCATCGCCACGCTCGACGTCATCAAGGCCGAGAAGCTCGTCGAGAACGCCGCCAAACGCGGCGCCGAGCTCCGTCTTGCGCTGACGCGCATGGTGCCCGGCTATGAACTGATGAAGGAAGTGCGCGGCAAGGGCCTGATGATCGGCGTCGAGTTCGGCCCGCCGAAATCGCTGCGGCTGAAGGCGTCGTGGAATCTGCTGGAGACCGCCAACAAGGGCCTGTTCTGCCAGCTGATCACGGTTCCGTTGTTCAAGGATCACAAGATCCTGACCCAGGTCGCCGGCCACGGCCTCCACACCATCAAGCTGCTGCCGCCGCTCACGATCACCGAAGAGGACTGCACCTGGATCGAGAAGTCGTTCGACGACGTGATCGCCGGCAGCCACAAGGTGCCCGGCGCGATCTGGTCGCTCGGCAAGACGCTGGTCGACAACGCGGTGCGCAAGTCGGCGTAGTTTCGAACCTGTAGCCCGGATGCAGCGAAGCGAAATCCGGGGTTCTCACAGCGGGTAAGACCATCCCCGGATTACGCTGCGCTCCATCCGGGCTGCAAGACTCATCCCTCCTTGTTCGCGCGCATCGCGCCCTCGAACTTGTCGCCGAACTCGCCCAGCTCGTCGGCGCCGAGATCGCTGACCGCCCAGTAGTTCAGGCCGCGGTCGCTCCAGCGGCGGATGTTGAAGCCCTGCAACGTCGAGATCTTCGCCGCCTTGCGTTCGGTGTTCGCGGTCTGCGCCACGAACAGGTTGATGACGTGCTGGCGCCGCTTGTAGACCACGGCGCCGATCTCGCGGGCGTTGACGTAGTCGAGCCGGCCGCCGATCAGCGTGAAGCCCTGCGCGGTGAGATCGATCACCGGCGGCGAGACGTCGAGCTTGCCGTTGAACCAGGGCTTGACCGTGTGCTGATCCGTCGAGATCACGTCGGTGAGGTGGCCGGCCTGCAGCGAACGCAGATGCGCCGACACCACCTCGTTCTCGATGCGCTGCTCGTCATCGTTGCGCAGCACGATCGCGACAAGGCCGGTCGCTGCCATCGCCGACACCGCGGAGCCCAGCGCGAAGCCGCGCAGCACCGAGCGCCGGGTCGGCGCCGCCTGCGCTTGTGGTTGCGGCAGCGACCTCTCGATCTTGCGGCGCAGCTCGAGCGGCGCCTTGTAGCGCAAATCGCTCTCGGCGATCGCCTGGCGGATCTCCTGGTACTCCTTCATGAGCGCGGCACAATGCGCGCACCCCTCGACATGGGCTTCCACTTCGCGCGCATGGCCGGCGTCGAGTTCGCCGTCGATCAGCGCGTGGATCAGCACTCCGGCTTCCTCGCAGGTCATTTCGCTTGCTCCTGTTCCGCAAGCCAGGCCGATCGCAGCATGGCGCGGGCGCGCGCGAGGCGGGACATCACGGTGCCGACCGGCACGGCGGCGACATCGGCGATCTCGCGGTATGAAAGATTCTGGATTTCCCTGAGCACGAAGGTCTCGCGGAACGGCTCGGCAAGCGCCGCGACCAGCTTGCGCACGGTCTCGCCGTCGAAGCGGCGAAGCAGCTGCTTTTCCGGGGTCTCCGGGGCTTCATTCCACAGCGGGGTCTGCTCGCCGCCTTCGGGCAACTCCTCGACCGCGGTCGGGGCGGTCTTGCGCCTTGCATATTCGGCACGGCAGACATTGCGCAGGATCGCGAACAGCCACGGCTTCATCGCAGGTCCGCGGTAGCTGTCGAAATGCTTGTAGGCGCGCAGATAGCATTCCTGCACCGCATCCTCGGCGTCGGCGGCATCGCGCAGCAGATAGCGGGCCAGCGTATAGGCGTCGTCAAGATACGGCAGCGCGGCCTCGCGGAAGCGCCGCGCCTTTTCGGGATCGTCTTGCGACGCGTTGACAACCATCGTGTTCTGCCCGGCATGTCGAGAGACGGCTCGTGCCCGGCCGGGGGCGGAGGGCCACCGGCCGGGCATGGTTGTGATTGTATGGGTTGTCACGTTACCCAACCTTGACACTGCCTGTCATGTGCGGATGCAGCGAGCAGAAATACTTGTACTCGCCGGGCTCCGTGAAGGTGAACGAGAAGGTGCCGTCGGTATCCATGGTCTTGGAGCGGAATTTGCCCGCACACACCACGGTGTGCGGGATGTCGTCGCGGTTGGTCCAGGTCACGGTGGTACCGACCTTCACGTCAAGCTGGGGCGGGGTGAACGAGAAGTTGTCGATGTGAACCGCGGTATCTTCGGCGCGGGCCACCGTGATCGGCAGCAGCATGGTCGCGACCACGGCAATCCCGAAGTCGCGTCGATTGATCGAACTCATCGGTCGTGTCCCTTAGCCTTGCAGCGGCGTGTCGATGATCGCCAGCGGCTGGCTGTTCTGCTTGAAGTTGATGCTGGCGACGCCGAGCATGCTGCGCAGCTTGGTATCCTCCACCTTCATCGGGCCGGGCGAGGGGGCGGAGCCCGGCGCCGGCTGCGGGAAGGCGGTTGAACGCGCGGTGTGGAAGGTGACGTTGCCCTCGACCTTCTGCATCACCTGGTGGATGTGGCCGTTGAGCACGGTGACCGAGCCGAAGCCCTTCACGTATTCCAGCGCGCGGGCGCCGTCCTCGGTGCCCCAGCCCCATTGCGGATAGACCGTCCACAGCGGGATGTGGGCGAACAGCACGATCGGCGTCGACTTCGAACGGCCCTTGAGGTCGTTCTCCAGCCATTCGAGCTGCTCGTTGCCGAGATTGCCGAGGCCGCCGCCCTTGAGGTCGACGACGTTGACGAGGCCGATGAAATGCACGCCGCCGGCGTCGAAGGAATAGTAGCCCGGACCCTTGGTGCCGCGGCCGTAACGCTCCTTGTAGAGCTTGACCTCCTCGTCGATGAAATCGTGCTCGCCCGGCACGTAGTGCACGTCGAGCTTGGCCTGCGAGATGATGCGATCGGCGTCATCGAATTCGGACGCTTTCGACAGATGCGTGATGTCGCCGGTGTGGATCATGAAGGACGGCTTGACCGGCATCGCCCGGACCTTGTTGATGGCCTCTTCCAGCGTGCCGATGGCGTTCGGGTTGGCCGGCTTGTCGAAGCCGACATGGCTGTCGCTGATCTGCATGAAGGTCATGCCGGGCGCCGCTTCCGCAGCGGCGGCCGAGCCGACGATGCCGAGCGAATGCGGCACGCCGCCGGTGACGGTCCACAGCACGCCGGTGCCGGCCCAGGTCATGCATTCCAGCACCTTGCGTCGGCTGACGCCTTTTTCCTCATCGCGATGGTCGTGATCGTGTCCGCTCATGGCAAGTCTCCCGTGGGCCCAGGGATTGGGTTTCCGGGAAGATGATCGGCGGGGCCGGGGCTTTATTCCCGGGGCTTTGGCGCGGCCGAGGGCAGGGATGACGATTTCGTGAGGCCCGCATGATCGGGGGCGCAGGGGACCGCGCGACAGCTCGACGCAAGGGCAAGATGCGCAATTGAAGCGTTGCTGCTCGCAGCGTTATCGACCCGGCAAACCACTGATCGAGCGGAGGAAAACATGGCTGACGTCACCGGCGTAACCGGCGAACCGGTCGTCCATGCGCTATGTCACTGCACCGATTGCCGGCGCCACGCCGGCGCGCCGATGGTCGGCTGGGTGATGGTTGCCGAGGGCATGGTCAAGGTGACCAAGGGGCAGCCCAGGATCTACCGATCCTCGGAGCATGGCCGGCGGCACTTCTGCCCGAACTGCGGCAGCGGACTTTTCTATACCAATGGCAACATGCTGCCCGGGTTCATCGACATCCAGAGCGGCACCTATGACGATCCCGATCGGGTGCCGGCCACGATGCATATCCAGGTCGCGGAGCGGCTGCGCTGGATGGAGGATGCGCATGAGCTGCCGACCTTCGACCGCTTTCCGCCGCCGGAATGACCGGGTTGATGGACGCGGTGCTTTCCGGCGAAGCGACTGTGCGCGCCGCAACATGGAATCGCCCGAAACATAGATGGACGGTTGCAGTACGGCGTTTTCGTTTGGCGGGTACGTGCGACGCTCGCCCTTGATCGAGCGTCCAATCATTTCACGCACAAACCAGCAGGGGATGCTCGCCTGCGTCCGGTTGGCCTTATTCGTCCTCGTCGTCCGGACCGCCACGCTGCTCGATCGCGTTTCGCACGCCGCGCATGACGGCGAACGACACGAATGCCATCCTTCGCTTCTGATCATCGCTCAATGTCTTGTAGAGCGGCTCCCAGGCATCGGAGAGCTTCTTGAGATCGGTCCCGCGCTGAATCAGCCGGTCTGCCCTGCGTTGCATCATTTCGACCGGATTGCTTCCGCCAAGGACCTCCATCGGTCCGTTCTCCTGGAGTTCGGCAATCCGCTCCAACCGAGCCTGCCGGTTTTTCGCTCGCGCACGAATGGCCTCCTCGATGGCCGGCCAGTATTTCTCCTGATCGGGTGTCAGCTGCAAGGCGGCCTTGACGATCCCGACACGCATATCCGTCAGGCTCTTCAGGTCGGCGGCGCTGGGTTGCGCAGCTCCGACCGTCGTGGATGTCTCTGCTGCGAAAGCGAGAGACGAGGTCGTCACCAAAAATGCAATTGCTGCGACAGCTGCGTTCCTCGTCATTGTAAGCTCCTGAGCTGCTCATCAAGGATGTCCGCGAGAACAACCGCAATCTGATCGGCCACGGGTTGATCTAGGTCAAAAGGGGGAGGAGCCGGAAAATATGGACGCGCTTCTGACCGTTCGGGAAATTCCGTGAGGTTCCGGATCGGCTGGTCCGGCTCAAGCCGTGACCGGCGCGACGGTGGCGCCGGATTGTTGAGCTAGATCAAGGTTACGCTGCCTGCGGTGTTCAGAAACTGCTTTCGACCTCGTTTCGACCGGGCGGTACCATGCACCTTCTGCTCAAGGAAATTCGACATAATCCACTGCTCTGGATGCTGGTCTTCGTGCCGATCGTGCTGGCGGTCGAGACGGCAGCTCCGTCCGCCCACACCGCGCTGTTTGTGCTCGCTGTCCTTGCCATCGTGCCGTTGGCCGCCCTTCTCAGCCACGCGACGGAAAGCGTCGCAGAGAAAACCGGCGATGCGGTCGGAGGCCTGCTCAACGCAACTTTGGGCAATCTGACCGAGCTGATCATCGCGATCGCCGCGCTGCATGCCGGAGAATACATGCTGGTCAAGGCATCGATCGCTGGTGCCATCGTCACCAATTCACTCTTCATGCTCGGCGCATCATTCCTGCTCGGTGGGCTCCGCCATCACGTTCAGGAATATAATCGGGCCGGCGGAAGGATGTACGCAGCGCTGCTGCTGATGGCCACGATTGCGTTGCTTGCGCCATCGGCTGTTGCCGACCTCGATCCGGCGCGCGGCGAAGCGATGGCGTTGGCTCTCAGTACGGGCCTCGCTGTGCTGCTGATATGTGTCTATGGACTCGGCTTGCTGTTCTCGCTCAAGACACACAAGGAGCTGTTTGCAAGCGAGGAGCATGGCGAAACCGGCGGCGCCGGCTGGCCGATCGGACTTGCAATAGGCACCCTTCTCGTGGTCACGGTGCTGGTCGCACTGGTCAGCGAAATATTCGTGAACTCGGTGCAGAAGGCGGGCGAGACGCTGGGATTGAGCCCGGCGTTCGTCGGTTTCATCATCGTCGCGCTGGTCGGCGCCGCGGCAGAAATGGCGGTCGCGTTTTCCGCGGCACGCAAGAACCGTCTCGACATGAGCGTCAGCATCGCGCTCGGCAGCGCGTCTCAAATCGCCTTGTTTGTCGCGCCGGCGCTGGTGCTTCTGAGCTACGTCGTCGGTCCGAAGCCGATGGATTTGCAGTTCTGGCCGGGTGCCGTGACGATGGTCATGATCGCCTCCGTGACGTCCTGCTTCATCACGAACAGCGGGCGGTCGGCATGGTTTATCGGCGCCTTGCTCGTGCTCATCTATGTGATTTTCGCCATGACCCTGTACATGGTGCCACCGGGATCGCACGGCCCGGTTTGACCAACAGCGAGCGTGATCGTGCCGGCACCGCGGACCCCTGATAGGTTTAGAGCGACAGCTCGTCCTGGCCCTTCGTCCAGTCGATGATGTCGATCTGGAGCCCCCGTTTCAGAATCTCGGCCTCGAGATTGCTGGCATGCCGCTTCCATTCGGCCGTGGACCGGACCCGGAATTTTGGCTCTTCACCGTTTGCCGCGAACTCATCGTCGGCTTCGAGCGCGCCGCGAACAGCCTCGTACATCATCTTGAGGCTCGCGTCGGTGAAGGCGTCGTACTCCATCTAGCCGTCTCCTCGGGAACGCAAATTCAAGGGACCGCCACGATGGCCATCGTGGCGTTCCTTTGCGGTCGATCCATTCAACATGGACATGCCGATGCCTGACCGAAGCTCGACAGCGAGCCCGTGCGGTGCAACCGCATGTCCATCGACTGCTGCTCAGCCGGATCAATACTGATACTGGTTCTGCGGGCAGATCATTTGCCCGTATTCATTGTAGTAGCAGCCTTGGTTGCCGTAGTAGCCATAGGCGCCATACGCGCCGGCCGCGGCCGCTGCGCCGACGGCAGCAGCGCCATAGCCCCAGCCTGGCCGATAGTAGCCTCTGCCGTAGCCGGGATAGCCGGCGACCGGGCGGCCAGGGCGCCCCGCAATCGGTCGACCGGGATAGCCCGGACGCCCTGCAATCGGTCGGCCACCTGGACGGCCGGCAACGCGATATCCTCCACCATGTACCCTTCCACCACCTACATGCATGCCACCGCCGCGCATTCCGCCGCCGTGAAAACCGCCTCCGCCACCGCGGAAGCCGCCGCCACCTCCACGGCGGGCATAGGCGTCATCAGGAATCATGCAGACAGCAACGAAAACCAGAGCCGCCAGAGCGGCGAGGATACAACGAAGCATGGCGTGTCCTCCCTCGCGGACGATTTTTACGAGCCGCGAAGCTGCGACAATTTCGGCGCGCGAGCTTGACGTAGATCAACGGAATGCAGCAGGGCGCGCGTTCGAAAAAGGACAGGCAGCTGTCATCAACCGCCCCAGGCACAATCTGCACTTTGCTGCCGAAGCATCTTGCCTAGAATGCGAACCTGAGTTCCATGACATTTTGCTTTCGCCTCGGTCAGGCGACAGCCATCGTTTCTTTGCCGAGTTCACCTGGTGTTTTCACGTCCTGCGGAACCCTGCCAAGAGGAACAACGTGCGGAAAGCGGATGTAACGTGCGCGTGCTGTGGCGCAGGTTTCCGGCGGTTGGAGCTATGGTCCGAACCTGGCGCCAAGGGTGAGTATCACTGTCCCGTTTGCGACCACTTGCTCGAGGCATTCGATGGCACCAACCTGATCGCCTATCGGCTGACGATCCAGCCGGTGCGCGCGCCGGCCCACTCGGTCAAGCCGTTCGACGATCAGCGATAGCCGGACGATCGGTTGCCACCGGCGCGCTTCGGTTTTCGAGGTGACGGCCGACGCCATGACTGTTGGGACGTGTCGCTGCACCGATTGGCGCCGCATCCCGGCGGGCCGATGGCCGACCCGGTGATGGCCGCAGAGGACACGGTCAAGCTGACCCGGGGTAGATCTACCCGTCGTCGGAGCACGGCCGGGGGTGGGTCGCTCGCACCCGCGTCGGATGGTCTCGGTGCTTGCTTGCTCGTGCGCCGGCTAGTTCTTGACGGCATACAGAGGCGTTCTGAACGTCAGTTGATAGGCGGGGTTCGGCACCCACATGATTTCGGCTGTGATGCCAAACAGTCGGTTGTCATTATCATCCATGCGGTCGAGATCGAGCCGCACGATCGGTTGTGCAAAGGGCTGAATCGACGCGAGGTTCAGAAGCTGCGCGCCTTCGAAGGATTGCAAGCCCACGCGGCCGGTAAACTTCCAATTGTTCGGCCATTGATAGTAGCCACCAACGTAGGCAATCGTGTTCGGGTTGACCCTTCCCAGCGCACCATCGACGTCGGTTCGCGTGTATTGGATGCCGCTGAGGAAGCCTCTGGTCTCATCGGAATCGAGCGCATAGTCAAATTCGAGAATGTTGTTGAAGGAGGTTGTGCCCAGCGGAGCATTGGGAATCGACTGTGTGACGGTCGATTGCAGCGTCGCCGTAGGAAAGGTCCCGCCGTTCTGCTGATATAAATCGGCCTGGAAGCCGATGTTCCAGCTTGTGATTTGAAAGGACGAAAAGCCGGCGCTTCCGAAGTTCGTCGAACTGCCAGAGACGCCGGCGTAGAGCGAGACGCTTTCGGTGACATCGACCGTCAGCGGAAAATCCATATTGAGGGATTTCGCTGCTGGTAGGCCTGCCGGAAATGCCACGCCGCCCGATGCCGCAAGCGTCTGCGTATTGAACAGCGTTGGACGTCCAAAGCCGAACGCGAGCGATCCTGCCGGAACCTGCGCGTAGGTCGTCCTGAGGTCGAGATAGATCGTCGGCACCGAAGCATTGGCAAGGCCATCATCGCTTGCGGCAAAGGCCTTCGCAACCGGGACAGCGACAAGGAGCGCGCACAATGCCGCGCTCAAGATCGATCCGGGAGCCGGGAGCCCTGTGTTACGTGGCGGCGCGTTCAATGCGAGAACCTTCGCTAGGCGCGATTGCCATTGGGTCGGGCGGCAGGCCGATCGATCGTGGCTTGTCCCTTCCTCGACCTCTCCCGAAACTCCCGCGGGGTGCAGCCGGAAATCCGGCGGAAAGCTCGCGCGAAGTGGGCAGGGTCGGCATAGCCCGATGAGAATGCCACGTCGATGATCTTGATTTCGGTGCCGCCCAGAAGCTTGGCCGCATTGTTGAAGCGAGCCTGCTCGAGCAGACCGGAATATGTCAGCCCTGCGAGTGAAAGCCTCCGTTGTAGACTCCTGGTGCTCACTCCCATCATCTCGGCTGCCTGCATGATAGTGAGGCCTCCTTGATCCAGGTAGGAGGGCAAGCTCAGCTTCAGTGCGCTGACGACGTCCTTTCCGAATGACTGCGGCGCGTGATCGGACGGCGCCGGCCGGAAGTCATTTGCGGGATTTGCAAGGCTGAGGAGTTCGACCGGCACTTCGATCCATGAGGCCTTTTGACCCGACATGAAGCGCGTGTTCGGCCAATGCGACTGGATCTCAGGGCTCGGCGTATAGATCGCTTCAAACGCAATCACTCTTGGAGACCAACTCGCCCCGGCGAACTGACGGACGATGTGCAGGACGAAAATGTTCTGAAGCCACTGGGATATCTCAAGATGGGAAATGCCCTCCGTCCCAACGAGCTTGCTGCAAATCCTCAAACTCTCGCCGCTTGGCTCGAGCCATAGTTGGAGGATTGTATCTTCGCACGGGGCCCACCGGCATGTTTGCTGTAGGGCAACCAATAGGGTTGGCGCATGGCGCACCCGCGCCCGCATGGTTTCGCTCAAATGTTCGAACGAGAGTCGTTGGGCTGCGCGAAAGGCAATTTCCGACAGGCCCTGCTTTTGCTGAGCGGCCGTCGCGAACCGAACCGCCGGCAGCAAAGGCACGTAATGATCCGCTTTTTCTTCAAAGGACGTCGGGAGTTGAAATCTGGCGAGAAGTGCTGCTGTCGGGCCGCCTATCTCAGAATGAAGCTCAGCGAATGGGATCAGAAATTGACAGCGGGTCAATGGAATGACGGTCATTACTACCTGCCCAAGAAGTTTGGCCGCGATCGCAGCTTAGCAGGCCGGAACTCTCTTGGGTTGTCTTTATCGAGCAACCGGGTGCAACAACACGTTCGACGAATTCCGCTTGGCGAAAGTTTTGGCGGCTGATGGCCAGATCGATGCCGGAAACTGCTTTATCTTGGAGCGTCGTTTCTCTTGCAGGAGCACGGGCTTCACGCCTCAGCCCAACCGATGAGAGCTGTCCGATTGCCTTCAGTCCAGGCGGTCCGCGCAGTCATTGTCGCGTCGCTGCGACACGGTGACGCAACCCTTGATAGCACCGCTCGTGCCCTCAAGATCAGCTCGCGCACGCTACAGCGTTACCTTGGTGGCATCGGCACCAGCCACAGCGAAATGCTTGCGGAAGTTCGCTTGAACATCGCTTGTCGCCTACTCGTGGACTCAGGCAAGCCACTGTCGGAAATCGCGAAATTCGTCGGCTACAGCAACCCCAGCAGCTTCAGCCGTACTTTCGTGCGTTTGATGAAAATTCAACCCATCATCTACAGGCAACTTGCCGATAGGCAAAACCGAGCGAACCATCGCAAGAGGTCTCACGCCGCTCGGCAATGACAATTCCGATCATTGGCGCGAAATGGCAAGACGCGCGATTTGAATTGGCGCGAAATGCTTAGCGAAGCTGATTGCCGAAATTGCGCTCCCCAAAGGAATAACAAACATGACCCTTCGCTCAGCTCTGTTCGTATTTTGTGTCGCCGGATTGATTGCCGCTCCCCATAAGGTGCTTTCCCAGTCTGCCCCCGAGAGCAAACCACACGTACCGCTAGAGAAGTCGATAGGTCAGGCAAAGCCGGAAGTCGTGCCATCGCTCTTCGTCCTCAACTCGCGCGGTGCGAGCTTGAAGGACGGGAAGCTTGTGCTGACGGGGGTTTCACCGAATGCGATCGTGTTCGCCGATCGGCCCGTGAGGGCGGCTGGTCACGATCTCACGTCGCGAATTGTCGAGGATTGGGGCAACGGCAGTGACAATTTCGCGAAAGATCCTCCAAACGCCACCGTGTCCGGGTTCAGGAAAGACGGATCATCGGTAGCCGACGCCGTCGTCGTCCTGAAATCGCCCAAGCTCGAAGGCGACAGGCTGACTTTCGATGTTGATATGCTCGAAGGTGACCTTGCGGGGGCTGATGGACCGGCGTCGATCTTTATCGACATCATCGGTCGTCCATTCACGCCGCTGTCTTTTGCCGGCGTTGCTCGCCGCACCGCCTGGCGAGGTGCTTACTACCGCGGCGCTGCAGTCGCGGGTGCGGCCGCGCTTGGAGCTGCGGCAGCCTATCCCTATTACGCCCCGCGGTGCGGATACTATCCGTATCCGCCTTGTTACTGAGCAACGCGACCGTCGCGTCACAGCCGCTCGGCCGACAGGGAAGGTCGGCCCGATCTAAGCCGAACACACGAGCTCACAGGAGAGGGATCATGGGACGAACCGCCATGATTGCAGCAGCGTTGATCGTCGCCGGCATTCAGTCGGCGCATGCGCAGACGGACTTGAGCGCTTATGCCAACGCCGAAGGCTATCTGGATGTTCAGAAGCTGACCTGCGCGCAACTCGCCGGAACGTGGCAGGGAGACGCCGATCTTCTCACTGCCTGGTACAGCGGTTGGTACAACGGCCTCGCGCGCAAGCACTACCTCGACATCAAGAAGTCCCGCGAGGCCGAGCACGAAGTGATCCAGCATTGCAAGGCTCATCCTGACCAGCTCATCATCGAGGCGATCGCAGTGGTCTTCAAGGATATGAGAGCGGCGCTCGGGATCAGGATGCAGCCTTAACCGCGGGATCGGACACCTTTCACGGCAGGCCGACAGTCGAAGCAGCCTGACGATCGTTTGAAAACCATTCGATTTGCACACAAGGAGAGAGCAATGGAGATCACTCGTCGCAATCTTGCGCTTGGCGGAATGGGTCTGCTCACCGGAGCGGCGATAGGTCGACCAGCCGTCGCCGAGGAGGGAGCTTTCCTGGGTGTCGGTCAGGGCTTGGAGGACTTCTGGCTCGCGAGCGACGCCTACATATTCGGCTATCCGTTGGTGACGATGGAGATGACGCGGAGGATCATCACCAACGTCGCGGAGCCGGTGGGCACGCGAGGGCCGATGGGCCATATCATCAAGCTGCGCCAATATCCGGACGCGTCGTTCCGCGATGTCACTGCGCCCAACGCGGACACGCTCTACACCACGTCCTTCTTCGACGTCGGGAAAGAACCGTGGGTCCTCAGCATCCCGGACATGAAGGGGCGCTATTTCCTGATGCCCATGCTGGATGGCTGGACGACGGTATTCCAGGTGCCGGGGAAGCGCACCACCGGCACCGGCGCACAAACCTATGCCATCACCGGGCCCGGCTGGAAGGGCACGCTGCCGGATGGCGTGAGGGAGTACAAATCGCCTACCAACATCGTGTGGCTGCTCGGCCGCATCTATTGCACCGGAACGCCGGAGGACTATGCAGCCGTCCACAAGCTGCAGGACGAGTGCAAGCTCGTTCCGCTCAGTGCTTACGGCAAGCCGTACACGCCACCTCCGGGAAAGGTCGATCCGTCGATCGACATGAAGACGGCTGTCCGCGAACAGGTCAATCGCATGGACGCGGTGTCGTATTTCAAGCTGCTCTGCGAGCTCATGAAAACCAACCCGCCATACGCGGCGGACGCGGCCCAACTCGCCAAATTTGCCCGCATCGGCATCGTACCCGGGCGCGACTTTGACGAGACCAAGCTGAAGGCGGACTTCCTGAAGCGCGTCCCGGAGGTGTCGTTCGACAGGATCATGCTTCAGTTCAAGGTCAACAAGGCCGTCAAGGACGAGAACGGCTTTGCGTTCACGACGAAAACCGGCATCTACGGTACCGACTATCTGATGCGGGCCCTGGTGACCGCGATCGGGCTTGGCGCCAACCGCCCGCAGGATGCGGTCTACCCGACCTCGCAAAAGGATGTGGATGACCGCAAGTACAATGGTGCGAACAAGTACGTCATGCGGTTTCCCAAAGGCCACCTTCCTCCGGCCGAGGGATTCTGGTCGCTCACGATGTACGACAGCGGCTATTTCTTCGTGAACAATCCGCTCAACCGATATTCGATCAGTGCGCGGGAAAATCTGAAGGAAAATCCGGACGGCTCGACCGATCTCTACATTCAGAAGGACTCCCCCGGCAAAGACAAGGAGTCGAACTGGCTTCCGGCGCCCGAGGGAGACTTCATACTCATGCTGCGAATGTATTGGCCGCAGGAAACCGACCCTTCGATCATCAACGGCACCTGGACGGTTCCTGCCGCCAGGAAGGTCGGGGCTTGAGAACCTGGATTCATGCCGGCCCCGCTGGGGCCGGCATGAATCAACGTGCTTCAATTTGCGGTCGCGAATCGAACGCGCGAGCGAGCCGTACCGATCGTTCTGCGATGCGCCAAAAGTGGGGTGGGTGACATGCGGCTTCGTGATCTTTCGAAGAGGCGGCAACCAAACAGGCGAAGTAAGACACTCAGGGATGTCGGCATCGCCATGACAATGGTCATGGCGTCATTCTCGCCTGAAGCCGCCCGTGCCGACGAGGGCGGCGTCTCATATTGGCTTCCCGGCCGCTTCGGCAGTGTCGCTGCGACCCCGCAGGTCCCCGGCTGGTCGATGGCGGAGGTCTACTATCACACCAGTGTAAGTGCATTCGGCAATGCCGCGGCCGCCAGGGAAATCCAGGTCGGCAGAATTCCTGCCGCGGCAAACGTCGACCTAAACCTGCATCTGAGCGCGCAGGCGGATCTCATCCTTCTCAATCCCACTTACACGTTCGCGACGCCGGTGCTGGGTGGCCAGCTTGCCATCGGCGTGACCGGACTGTTCGGGCGGTCCAGCGCAGATCTTGCGGGGACGCTGACGGCGGCCGTCGGTCCGCTGGCGACAACGCGCACCGGCAGCTTCGGCGATTCAATCACATCGGTAGGCGACCTCTACCCGCAGGCGACGCTGAAGTGGAACGCCGGCGTGCACAATTTCATGACCTATGTAACGGGAGACGTTCCGGTCGGAGCATACAGTCCGAGCAGCCTCGCCAATCTCGGCATCGGTCACGCCGCCATCGATGCAGGCGGCGGCTACACCTACTTCAACCCGCAGGCGGGCCATGAATTTTCCGCGGTCGCGGGCTTCACCTACAATTTCAAGAATCAGGATACGCAGTATCAGAACGGGATCGACTTCCATCTGGATTGGGGCGCCTCCCAGTTTCTGTCAAAGCAGGTTTTCGTTGGCCTGGTTGGATATGCCTATCAGCAGGTCACCGATGATTTCGGCCAGCACCCTGTCCTGGGGGGCTTTCGGTCCCGCGTGCTGGGCGTTGGTCCGCAGATCGGCTTCCTGTTTCCCGTGGGCGACATGCAGGGTTATCTGAATCTCAAAGGGTATGGAGAATTTGCAGCACAGAATCGCCCGGCCGGCTGGAATTCCTGGTTGACGTTCTCGATCTCTCCGATGGCGCCGACCAGCACCGTGACGCCGACCCGACGGATCGTCACAAAATAGCAGTGTTGTGCGTGCCTTCAATTGTGCCAAGATCACGCCACGATGCGCCGCACTCGCGGCCGTCGATGCCGGCTGTTCGGACGCCGGCTGGACAATCGTCGCCGCTGCCCGTTCGATACTTCGGAGTCGTGATGGCCAGGCTGCAGGGTTCAGGTTGCCAATGTCCGGCTGATTGGTTTCGGCCGCGCTAACCCGAAGGTCGAGTCGATGTTGCCGGATACGCCGTCGGTCAGTCAGCTCTCTCAAGTGATTTCTCAAGCGGCTGCGCCCGCATTTCTGCTCGGTGCATTGGCGGCTTTTATCGCGGTGCTGATTTCCCGCCTCAACCGGATCATCGACAGATCGATTTACCTGAACCAGATTTCTGATCAGGATCAGGCGAGGTGCCGGCTCAAGGCAGACCTGCCGCGTCTTGCTCGGCGCGCCACCATGATCAATCGCGCGATCTTCTGGTCCATCATGGGAAGCATCTCGATCAGCGTTGTCATCGTCGTCGGCTTTGTGAGTGCGTTCCTTCACATCCAGCACGAGCGGGGCGTTGCCATCCTCTTCATTGTTGCCGTCGTGGCTTTCATCGTGTCGTTGGTGGATTTCGCGCGAGAGGTCCGAATTGCCCTGAGCGAACTTGATCACTACGGCTAGGTGCAACGCATTGATGCGTTCACGCCTTAACGCGTACGCGCGGCAAACGTCATGAGCGCTGCCACCATCAGCTCCGGCGCCTCCTGCGCGACGCAATGGCCGGCGCCGTCGAAGGTCCATCGGCTCGCATGCGGGATCAGCGCCGCGGCGCGGCCTGCCATCTCCTTGTAGATCGGCCATGACTGCTCAGCGGTCGCGATGCAGACCGGGCAGGTAATGTCGGAGAGCCACGCGAACGGATTGCCGCGGGCGTCGCCGGTGTAGATTTGCTCCATGGCCTGGAAGATCGGCCCGAGCAGGGCCGACTCGATTTCCGGCGTGCAAAGCAGCCGCATGCGGCCGTCGTCGAGCCGGGCAAAGCCGTGATGGACATAGGCCCACAGCGACCGTTCGGTCCATGGCGCGAAGGCCGGTGCGGCGCGCAGCCGCTGGAACAGGTCGTCGGCGCTGTCGAACTCGGCCCGGCGGCGCAGCACACCTTGCACGGATCCGCGCGCGATGTCGCTGAGGCCGCCGGCGCGCGGCGCGCGCGGATCCATCGCGGTCGGCTCCGTGACATACAGGCGCGCGAAGCGACCGGGCATCAGTCTGGCGGCGAGCAGCAGGTCGGTTGCGCCGGCACTGTGACCGATGCCGTAGATGTCATGGAGGTCGAGGCGCTCCACCACCATGCGGACGTCTTCGGCAAAATCCTGGAAGTGATAGCGATCGGCCGGCGGCTTGTGGCTCAGGCCATGGCCGCGACGGTCGAGCGCGTAGACCGTGTAATCGACCGCCAGCGCCTCTGCGACCTCGGTCCACACCTCCGCGACGAAGCCTGTGCCGTGCAGCAGCAGCGCCGGCGACTTGTCCGAGGCCGGCTCGCCCCATTGCGCCACCGCAACCTGTGCGCCGGCATCGCCGACCAGAAAGCGCTTCGGGGCGTTCATCGTCGTTCTATCGTGCATCCTGCAGGATCATCGCCGCGGCCTTCTCGGCGATCATCGCCGTCGGCGTGTTGGTGTTGCCGGAGGTGATGGTCGGCATCACGGAGGCATCCGCGATGCGCAGGCCGTGCAGGCCGTAGAAGCGCAGCCGCTCGTCGACCACGGCCATCGGATCGTTGGCCGTTCCCATCTTCGCGGTGCCGACGGGGTGGAAGATCGTGGTGCCGATGTCGCCGGCCGCCTTGGCGAGCGAGGCATCGTCGTCGCCGACCGAGGGGCCGGGCAGGAATTCCTCGGGATGATATTTCTCCAGCGCCTTCTGCTTCATCAGCTTGCGCGTGGTGCGGATTGCGTCGGCCGCGACCTGGCGGTCGTCGTCGGTCGAGAGATAATTCGGCGCGATCGACGGCTTGTCGTCGGGGGCGGTCGAGCGGATCCGCACCGTGCCGCGCGAGCTCGGCTGCAGATTGCAGGCGCTTACCGTGATCGCGGGGAAGCGGTGCAGGGGATCGCCGAACTTGTCGAGCGACAGCGGCTGCACGTGGAACTGGATGTTGGCGCGCGAGCGCGTCGCGTCCGAGCGCGTGAAGATGCCGAGCTGCGACGGCGCCATGGTCAGGGGACCGCGGCGGCGGAACGCGTAGTCGAGGCCCATCAGGCCGCGGCGAACCAGATTGTAATAGGTCTCGTTCAGCGTGCGCACGCCGGAGACCTTGTAGATCGCGCGCTGCTGCAGATGGTCCTGCAGATTATGGCCGATGCCCTGCACGTCGAGCACGATGTCGATGCCGAGCGGCGACAGCCATTCGGACGGACCGATGCCGGAGCGCTGCAGCACCTGCGTGGTTCCGATCGAGCCGGCGCAGAGGATCACTTCGCCCCTGGCACGGGCCTCGACCACCTCATTGCCCTGCCGGAACAGCACGCCGGCGGCGCGGCCGCTCTCGATGATCAGGCGGTCGACCAGCACGTCGGTCTCGAGCCGCAGATTGCTGCGGTTCAGCACCGGCTTGAGGAAGCCGCGCGCCGACGACCAGCGCCGGCCGCGCTTCTGGTTGACGTGGAAGTAGCTGGTGCCTTCATTGTCGCCGGTGTTGAAGTCCGGGATGCGCTTGATGCCCATCTCCTCGGCGGCATCGCCGACCGCGTCGAGGATCTGCCACGACAGCCGCGGCGCCTCGATGCGCCAGCCGCCGCCGACACCGTGATGCTCGCTTTCACCGAGGAAATGATCCTCCAGCCGCTTGAACGCCGGCAGCACGTCGCTGTAGCTCCAGCCGGTGAGGCCGAGCTGCCGCCAATGGTCGTAATCCGCGGCCTGGCCGCGCATCGAGATCATGGCGTTGATTGCAGAGGAGCCGCCGATCACCTTGCCGCGCGGATAGGCGAGCGCCCGGCCGTTGAGGCCCGGCTCGGCCTCGGTCTTGAACATCCAGTCCGAGCGCGGATTGCCGATAGCGAAGAGATAGCCGACCGGGATATGAAACCAGATCCAGTTGTCCTTGCCGCCGGCTTCCAGCAGCAGCACGCGCTTCTTCGGATCGGCCGACAGGCGGTTGGCCATGATGCAGCCCGCCGTGCCTGCGCCGACGATAATGTAGTCGAAATCACCCTCGAGCCTTCGCGGCATGTCCTCGTTCCCGGCAAGCGTCTTTTGTTGGGCTCTTATTAGTCAGACGCAGCGGGCCGACACAAGCCCGGCAGTGGATGCCGGGCGTGCGCTGGATGCTCAGGGACGGCTCGGTTCGGCCAGTGTGACCTCATGTCTCGCGCGGGGGACGCAGACGATCAGCGTCAGCATGCCGATGCCGAGCACGGCGCCGACGAGGGCGAGCGGTGCGTAGATGCTCCCGGTCGCGACATTCATCCAGCCGATCAGGGCAGGGCAGACCGCGCCGCCGAACGAGCCGATCGCGCTGATCAGCGCGATGCCGCCGGCCGCGGCGCTGCCCTCCAGCATCGCGTTCGGAATGGTCCAGAACAGCGACAGGATCGCGAAGATGCCGATCGAGGCGACGGCAAGCAGCGTCACGGTCAGGAGGACGCTGTCTTGCGCTGCCTGCAAGGCGATGAAACACGCCGCTGCGACGAGGCCGCAGCAGACCACGTGCCAGCGCCGTTCCCGTGTGCGGTCGGAGCTGTAGCCGATCGCCACCATGCCGATCGCGGACGCAACCGAGATCGCGCCGCTCAGCCAGCCGATCTCGGTGGTGGTCGCCGCGCCGACGCATTTCAGCAGCGTCGGGGTCCACAGCAGGATGGTGTTGAGCGAGCAGAAGAACGCGAAGTAGATGAAGGAGAGCAGATAGACGCGCGGCTCGCGCAGCGCCGCCGCGAAGCTCCGCGTGGTGCCGGGAACGGCGGCGCGGTCGCGGGCGAGGTCGCTTGCGACCTGCCGCCGCTCGTCGGCCCTCAGCCAGCTCGCGACCTGAGGTCCGTCGGCGAGGTAGAGATAGGCGGCGATGCCGAGCAGCACGGCCGGACCGCCTTCAAGGATGAACAGCCACTGCCAGCCGTGCAGGCCGTGGACGCCTTGCATGTGATCCATGATCAGGCCCGACAACGGTCCTGCAATGACGCCGCCGAGCGGCACCGCCATCACGAACAGGCTCGTCATGCGGCCGCGCACGCGGTCCGGGAACCACAGCGTCAGATAGTACAAAATGCCCGGGAAGAAACCGCCTTCGGCGGCGCCGAGCAGGAAGCGCAGCAGATAGAGGTGATACTGGTTCTGCACCAGCGCGAGCAGCATGGTGACGACGCCCCACAGCACCATGATCCGCAGCAGCGTCTTGCGGACGCCGACCTTGACCAGCAGGAGGTTGCTCGGCACTTCGAGCGCGACATAGCCGACCGAGAAGATGCCGGCGGCAAGCCCGAACACCGCGTCGTCGATCTTGAGGTCGTGCAGGAACTGCAGCTTGGCAAAGCCGATGTTGAAGCGATCGATGATCGCAATCGTGTAGCACGCCAGCAGAAACGGGATCAGGCGCCAGGCGATCCGTCCATAGAGCCGCGAATGGGCAGCATCCTGCATCGAAACCTCCGAATGATTCTTTGATTGTTGGGTCGCATGGCTGCCGCGCAGGTGCTGCGCTCCCTCGCCCCGTCCTTACGGGGTCGAGACGAGCGAAGCTCGCTCTTAGAGGGCTGGGGTGAGGGGCTATCTCCGCACAACGCGGTGGTAGCTGAGCCCGCGGAGACTCCCCCTCACCCGGAATGCATCTGCGATGCATTCCGGCCTCTCCCCGCACGCGGGGTGAGGCGGAGCCCGTTGCTCCGATCGAGTGCGCGCGGCTAGTTCACCTTCGCGCTCGGCGGAAACTCCAGCATCGCTTCGCCGGCCGCGACCGTCTCGCCGCGCTGGTTCTGCACGGCGACGTCGACCAGCACCCAGCGCGATTTTGCGGTGACCTGCTTGGCCTTGATGGTGCCGGCCGGGCGGATGGTGTCGCCGGGCCTCACTGGCTTCAGCCAGCGCGTCTCGAGCCTGCGATGGATCGCGCCTGCGGGAAGCGCCCAGTCGGTCAGCATGCGCGAGATCAGGCCGAAATTGTTCATTCCGTGCATGATGATGCCGCCGAAATTGGTCTTGCCGAAATCGCCCTTCATGTAGTTGTCGTCGAGATGCAGCGGGTTGTAGTCGAGCGACGCATCGCAGAACAGGCGGATCGATTCGCGCGAAACCGCGAATGCCGGGCCGTCGATGGTGTCGCCGGCCTTGAGAGATTCGAAATTCGCTGTGGTCATGGTGATCCTCCTTACATCGGACGGATGGTCTGGCCGCGACCTGAGCAGATCACGTCGCCATGCTGGTTGAAGAAGACGTTGTCGTGCACCACGAACAGCCGCTCGCGCTTGATGAACTTGTCGAGCGCGCGCGCCTGCAGGGTGATGGTATCGCCGGGGCGGGCCGGGATGTTGTAGCTCCACGACTGCCCGGCATTGACGGTGCCCGGCGAGCGCATCCAGTCGTCGGCCGGCGTGCAGGCGAACATCAGCAGGATATGGATCGCGGGCGGCGCGATCAGCCCGCCATAGGGCCCGGCCTTCGCGGCGGCTTCGTCCAGATAGAGCGGATTGATCTCGCCGACCGCACGGCAGTACAGCGCGATCGCTTCCTGGGTGAGCTTGTAGGGCAGCGTCTTGCGCGGCTCGCCGGGGACGATGTCGTCCCACACCTTGCGCAGCTTCGCGTCTTTCCAGAAATCGGTTTCGAACGGGGTGGCCGCAGAACTTTCTGCTTGCGCCATCGTGCATCCTCCTGCTATTGAGTTCGCCAGGCGAACAATTAATTCGCTGTATGAATTGACGCTAGCGCGGTCGGGAGCCCCTGACAAGCGCACGGAGCCGCGTCATGTGCAGGCAGCCATGCGGGCTGCGATGTCGTGAGTGCGATGACGGAACCAGCCAGGCGCCCGCCATGAGCAAAGAGAGTGACGGCTTCGTGCGCGCGATTGCGCGCGGCTTCTCGATCATCGAAGCACTCGGCAAGCCTCCGGGGCGGCACACGCTGGCGGAGGCCGCCGACACTGCGGGCCTCAACCGCGCCACCGCGCGGCGTATCCTCGCGACCCTGGTGGCGCTGAAATATTGCGCCTCCGATGGACGCTATTTCAGCCTGCGGCCGCGCGCGCTCGGGCTCGGCCTGTCCTATCTCAACGCGCTGCCATACTGGGGGCATGCGCAGCGCGCGCTGGAAAACCTGCGCAACGAGATCGGCGAGTCCTGTGCGATGGCGGTGCTCGACGAGGACGAGATCGTCTATGCGCTAAGGCTGCCGGCGCGGCGGATCCTCTCGGCCAATCTCGGCGTCGGCAGCCGGCTGCCCGCGCATCTGGTGTCGCTCGGCCGCGTCATGCTCGCGGCGCTGCCGCCTGGCACCCGCGAGGCTTATCTCGCGACCGGGGGCTTCACGCAGGTCACGCCGCGCACGGTCACCGATCCGGAGCGTCTTGGCGAGTTGCTCGCGCGGGTCGAAAGCGACGGCTATGCCTGGGTCGATGGCGAGCTCGATCCGGCGATCTGCGGCATCGCGGTGCCGTTGCGCGATCCCGCGGGCGCGGTGGTCGCCGCGCTCAGCGTCAACACGATCTCGGGGACGGTGAGCGAAGCCGGCGCGCGCAAGAAATTCCTGCTGCCGCTGCGCCGCACCGCGCAGGAGATCCGCAGCCAGATGCTCACATCGGGGTAGGGAACGGCCGTTATCGACGCCTTTTCACCCGCTTCGGACCTGGGTGGCTTTCCACGCCCGTGCCGAACGAATAGTCTTTCGCTTTGTTGGCCGGGTGAACTGCCAAGGAAAATCCCGGCCACGTCAACGTGCTGATCGATTGCTCAGCTTGCTGGAGGATTGCCGTGGCCGACCCAGTCCGCGCCCCTTTCTACCACGACGGAATGCGTGAGTTGCAGGACCGCTTCGATGGTCGTCGTGTCGCCGACGGCCTCGAGAAGCATCGCCTCCACTTCGAGTTCTGGGAACAGGATCGCAAGCTCATCGAGGAGACGCGATTCTTTTTCATCGCGACCAGCTATCAGGACAACGTCGATTGCTCGATGCGTTCCGGCGATCCCGGCTTCGTGAAGATCACCGGGCCTGATACGCTTGAATTCCCTGAGTACGACGGCAACAACATGTACCGCACGCTCGGCAACATTCACCGCAACCCCAACGTCGGATTGCTGTTCGTACGGCTCGACGGCAAGACGTTTCGCACGCGCATCCGGGGCAAAGCGACGATCCACGACGGCGCGGAGGCGCTTGCCGGGCATCATGGCGCGAAGGTCGTCGTGCGCGTCAAATGTGAAATCTTTCCAAATTGCCCGCGCTACGTTCCGGACCTGATGGGCGCATCAGCGGACGTTCCGGCGAATCTGTACGTGCCTCGGCCCGGCTACGAGCCGCCCGCCCCGGAATGGAAAAGCCGGGATTACCTCAGGGACGTCCTTTCGAAATACGATCCGCATCGGAAACGTGACGCATAGCGGGCAGCCGGGAACCGCATCCGGACAAGCGAGCAAACTGCGTTCAGGGCAGCGGTGCCATGTAGGGAATGCTGCCGACCAGAACGAACACCTGCACCGCGTTGCACAGCATGCCGCCCCAATGCAGCTGGCGCAGCCGCCGCACGGCGGTGGGATCCCCGGCGTCTCTCGCGTCCGCCTCGGCATCGAGCCGCCGCAGAAACCATTGCCGCGCCAGCACCGCGAACCCTGCGATCAAGGCGATGCCGAGCGCAACGGCGAACCGGCCGGCCGTTGCGAAGGCGAGCGTGCCGACCGCACCGGCGATCGCCAGCACCAGGAAGTAGGCATTGAACATGCCGCGCAGCAGCCGCGTGACCGGCGGGACGTCGAGCTTCACAAGCAGGAACGCCGGCGCCGCCAGCAGGAAATATCCCATCGGCACCAGCAGGATGATGGTGGAAAACAACACCGCCTGATCCGGCGTCATGCAGCCGCTCCCTGTTGGAAGGCGAGAGGATTTCGGTGCGGAAAACCTGGGGTAGTATCCGCGCCGGATATTTCCCGCACTATTAGGCTTTGGTCGGATGCGATGATATCAGGCCCGAGGTCTGCGCAAAGTCCAGCGAGGGACGGCCCGCATCCCGATTGCGAATGCAGGCCCCAGCCGCGAGCATGCCACATCTGTTTGGGTGGACCGGCTCTTGCATGCTAGAGATGACTTACGTCCAACCTCTGAGGCCAGAATTCTCATGCCCATCGTGAACCGCGTCGCCGATCTGCAACCCGATATCCAGGCCTGGCGCCGCGACATCCATGAAAACCCCGAGCTGCTCTACGATGTGCACCGCACTGCATCATTCGTCGCCGACCGGTTGCGCGAGTTCGGCTGCGACGAGGTCGCGACCGGGCTCGGCAAGACCGGCGTGGTCGGGGTCATCAAGGGCAAGAAGGGGCCGGCCAAGGGCGACGTCAAGGTGATCGGCCTGCGCGCCGACATGGATGCGCTGCCGATTCACGAGCAGACCAATTTGCCTTACGCCTCGAAGACGCCGGGCAAGATGCACGCCTGTGGCCATGACGGCCACACCGCGATGCTGCTCGGCGCCGCGCGCTATCTCGCCGAGACGCGCAATTTCGCCGGCGACGCGGTCGTGATCTTCCAGCCGGCCGAGGAGGGCGGCGCCGGTGCCGCCGCGATGATCAAGGACGGCCTGATGGACCGCTTCGGCATCGAGCAGGTCTACGGCATGCACAACGGTCCGGGAATTCCGATCGGCTCGTTCGCGATCCGCACCGGCCCGATCATGGCCGCGACCGATGCGATCGACATCAAGATCGAAGGGCTCGGCGGTCACGCCGCGCGGCCGCATAAATGCATCGATTCCGTGCTGGTCGGCGCGCAGCTCGTCACCGCCTTGCAGCAGATCGTCGCGCGCACCGTCGATCCGCTCGACTCCGCCGTGATCTCGATGTGCGAATTCCATGCCGGCAACGCCCGCAACGTGATCCCGCAGACCGCGGAGCTGCGCGGCACCGTGCGCACGCTGACCCGCGAGGTGCGCGATCTCATCGAGAAGCGCGTGCGCGAGGTGGTGGATGGCGTTGCCAAGATGACCGGCGCCAAGATCGATCTGACCTATGAGCGCGGCTACCCGGTCACTGTCAACCACGAGGCGCAGACCGAATTCGCGAGCCGCATCGCGCGCGAGGTCGCGGGCGCATCCAACGTGCACGAAATGCCGCCGCTGATGGGCGCCGAGGATTTCTCCTATATGCTGGAGGCGCGGCCCGGTGCGTTCATCTTCTGCGGCAACGGCGACAGCGCCGGCCTGCATCACCCTGCCTACAATTTCAACGACGAGGCGATCGTCTTCGGCACGTCGTATTTCGTGAAGATCGTCGAGAACGCACTGGCGGCGTGAGGCTCACGCGTCCCATCGCACCGGCAGCGTCACCGGTCCGCGAAACACCCAGCCGCGCACGACCGGCGGCGTCTCCGCGCGGAGGCGCAGATTGCGCAAGCGCGCGAACAGCATCGGCGCCACGATCTTGCCGACGGTGAGTCGTGACACCCAGGTGCCGGCGCAGAAATGCGGTCCGGCGCCGAATGCCAGATGCGATTGCCTGGGCCGCGTCACGTCGAAGCGGTCGGGCTCGGCGAAGCGGCTGCCGTCGCGGTTCGCGGCGCCGACGCAAAGGCCGATCTGAAGGTCTTGCGGCAGCGTGATGCCGGAAAGATCGACGTCGCGGGTGACGCGGCGCGGATACATGCCGATCGGCGAGATCCAGCGCACCGCTTCCTCGAGCGCGGCCGGCCACAGCTCCGGCTTTGCCAGCACGCTGTTCTTCTGCGCCGGGTTTTCCAGGAGGCCGAGCACGAGCGTCAGGATCGCGTCGCGCGGCTCGTTCAGGCCGCCGCCGATGATCACCTTGATGTTGGCGCGGATGGCCTCGATCGGCATCGGCGGATCGGCGTTGACCATCGAAGACAGGATCGAGGGATTGGGCTGGCCGTGATGCTCCTCGAGCACCGCGTCGATCGCGGCATCGACCTCGGCACTCGCCTGCATCGCCTTGCGCTCGATCTCGGCATCGGCGGCGTAATTGCCGGCGCCGTCGATCAGCGCCTGCGACCACTCGGCGAGGGTCTGCCACGGCATCTTGCGAAAGCCGATCATCGCCATCAGGCTGAGCGAGGCCATCGGCGCGGCAAGGGCGGAGAACAGATCGGCCTCTTCAGTCTCCAACAAATCACCGATCAGCTTTTCTGCGATCGCGGTGAATTGCGGTGCCCAATGCTCCTTGATCGTGACCGGGCGGAACGAGGGCTCGATCGCCTTGCGGCCGATCGCATGCTCGGCGCCGTCCTTGCGCATGAAGGTCGGCCCCATCACCTTGTTGACCAGCGAGGCCGGATTGTCGGCCGAGTAGGTCACAGGATCGCGCTCGATCCGCGTGATGTCGTCGAAGCGCGTCACCAGCGTCAGCTTCGCAGGCTCGACGAAGACCGCGGGCGCCATCGCGCGCAGGCGGCGGAAGATCGGATAGGGGTCGTCGAGCAGATCCTCATATGCGATGTCGGTGACGACTGGTACGCCGCTGGCCATTGGTCCTCCCGGGAGCGCTTTTCGCGAAGGCTAGCGCCGGGCGCGCAATCACTCAATTCGATGGGATCGATCTGGCTCATCGAAATATTCCATGACCTTGTGCTAGGCTGGCCGCCAGCAATGCAGGGACGCGCAGCGTGGTGGCCAATTCCTCGATCGATCCGATCGATATCGGGACTCTGCGGACCCTCGTGCTGGTCTATGACCTGCAGTCGTTCTCCGCCGCCGCCAAGCGGCTCGACGTCAACCAGTCCACCATCAGCTATGCGATCGAGCGGTTGCGCGGCGCGCTGCATGACCCGCTGTTCATCCGCAGCGGCAATGGCGTGACGGCGACCGAACGGTGCGCGGCGCTGGTTGCCTGGGCGCGGGACATGATCGGGGAGATCGACGGGCTTGCATCACCGGCGGAGTTCGATCCGGCGACGGCACAGGGCAGCGTGACGATCTCCTGCAACTATCACGAACGCCAGACCCTGATCCCGCAGTTCAGCACGCGGCTGCGTGCCGGCGCGCCGCGGGTCCGTCTCGTCCTGCTCGATGCCGCGGGCCACGGCGACGTTCATCTCAAGCAGAACCAGTGCGACATCGTGCTCGGTCCGGTCGGGATCGTCGGCGAGAGCTTCTTTCGGCGCCATCTCCTCACCGACCACTATGTCTGCGTGATGGATCCGGCCAATCCGCTCGCGCGCGGCCGGATCGCGCTATCGGCCTATGCCAGGGCCGAGCATGTCTTCATCACCCACAGCGGTGAGTGGCAGCCGCTTTATCTCGCGGCGCTGAGGGCGAGGAAGATCGAGATCGAGGCGGTGGTCAGCCTTCCCAACCACGACAGTCTGGAGCGCATCATCACAGGCACGAGGCTCGTCGCGACCATCCCGTATCATCTGGCGCGGGCGATGCGCGGCGGCCTCCATGTCGCTGCGCTGCCGTTCCGCGTGCCGATCTCGATCGACATGTACTGGGGCGCCAGGACGGCCAAATCCGGCCTGCACAAATGGGCGCGCGGCCTGCTGGCCGAGGTTGCGAAGGCTTGCGCCGCCTGAGCGAGGAGCCGGGCTGCAGGTCCAAAGCAAAAGGCCCGCACCGGAGTGCGGGCCTTTGTCCGGCGCGTTGCTGCGCCGAAAGCGTGTGGCGTCAGAACAGGTGGTAGAACACGTAGTAGAGAACGCCCGAGATGATCATCGCGGCCGGCAGCGTCAGCACCCAGGCCATCGCGATGTTGCGGATCGTGGCCCATTGCAGGCCGGAGCCGTTGGCGGCCATGGTGCCGGCGATGCCTGACGACAGCACGTGCGTGGTCGAGACCGGCAGGCCGTAGCCGTCGGCCGCCGCGATCGTCGCGGCCGCCGTGATCTCGGCGCAGGCGCCCTGCGCGTAGGTCAGGTGGGTCTTGCCGATCTTCTCGCCGACGGTGACGACGATACGCTTCCAGCCGACCATGGTGCCGAGGCCGAGCGCGATGGCGACGGCGAACTTCACCCAACTCGGGATGAACTTCGTCGCGGCATCGAGCGAGCCCTTGTACTCGTTCAGCGTGGCGATGTCGGCAGCGGTCAGCTCGGCTTCCTTGTCCTTCATCAGGAAACGGATCGCCTCGGACGCCAGGTACATGTCGTTACGGGTGTTGCCGACCGCGTCAGCCGGGAACTTGGCCAGCGATCCATACTGGGCAACCTGCTGGCCGATGTCGCGCACCAGCACCGCAAGCGACGGAAAGGTGCCTTCGTTGATCTGGTGCTGCGCGACATAGTTGGTCACGGCCGGGCGCGGATTGCCGATCACGTTGTAACCGGCGGCCTTGCCTTCGATGACCTTGCTGGCCGCGGTCGAGTGCGCCGTGAACAGCTCGATCTGGCTCGAGGGCATTGCGCGGTTCAGCGCATAGGCGGTCGGCACGGTGCCGATCAGGATCAGCATGATCAGGCCCATGCCCTTCTGACCGTCGTTGGAGCCGTGGAAGAAGCTGACAAGCGTGCAGGTCAGGATCAGGATGCCGCGGATCCACCACGGTGGCGGCTGGTCGCCGACCGGTTCGCCGAACAGCGCCGGCGTCGCGCGCTGCAGCGCGATCTTGAGGAGGTAGAGCAGGCCGGCGGCGAGCGCGAAGCCGAACAGCGGCGACAGCAGCAGCGCCTTCGCGATGTTGGTCGCCTGCGACCAGTCGACGCCCGAGGTGCCGTCACGGCCGCGCAGCAGCGCATTGGTGATGCCGACGCCCATGATCGAACCGATCAGGGTGTGCGAGCTCGAGGCCGGCAGGCCGAGCCACCAGGTGCCGAGATTCCAGATGATGGCGGCGATCAAGAGCGCGAACACCATGGCAAAGCCGGCACTGCTGCCGACCTGCAGGATCAGCTCGACCGGAAGCAGCGAGACGATGCCGAACGCGACGGCGCCGCTGGAGAGCAGCACGCCGATCAGGTTGAACATGCCCGACCACACCACGGCGACATGGGCCGGCAGCGAGCGGGTGTAGATCACGGTGGCGACCGCGTTCGCGGTGTCATGGAAGCCGTTGACGAATTCGAAGCCGAGCGCGATCAGCAGCGCGACGAACAGCAGGATATACGGCAGGAACGAGGTGATGCGCGTACCGGTGGCGTCGACATCGGCATAGATGCTGTAGGCAACGAACAGCAGCGCGGCCGCGACCACGCCCAAATAGATAACCCCGGTGAGAGGATGAAAGCCCTTGTCGAGGTCCGGACCCTTCGTTAGGGCGGGCTCGATCGAGCCGGGTAACGCCATATCGCTCATGGTAAACTCCTGTCCCAATGCTCCCGATTTTGATCGATGCATATGACAAGCAATTGAAATCCGGCCCCGCGAGATGAGCCGGCTTGCGGTGACGGTGGACATCGAGCCGAATTTTTGTGCAACGCATTGAGCGCGCACGTGGCTTCGCGGCCTCGTGGCAAACTTCAGCAATAACGGATCGCCGATCGCGACGGAGACTTGCGGCCTGCGTTTCGCTGAACGAGACAATGTGCGGATGACATCACACCGGCATCCGGCGGGGCCGGCAGGCCTTACGGCCGGAGAATTCGGCGGGCGCCTGCGAGTGGGAGGATCGCGAATGAGGGAGGAGGATTGCGAGATGAGGTGGCGCGCCGCACGATCGGGGCTAGCAAACCGCGCAGCGCGCCCGCCTCAGGGTACGTCATGGCGTGAACATGACGCCCGATACCTGCGGAACATGCTACCCTACCACGGATCAATTAAAGGTTGTAGGTATTTGTCTGCGTTTAGAACAATTTCTCGTTGCGATGTAGTTCCTCCGGTTCCGCTGGTTTTACGGAACTCAAGCTGCATCGGCTGATCTGCGCAACTGATGTGCGGCGATTTTCAGGTCGTCGATAAAGCGCTGATATTCCAGCGCCTTGGCTTTTTCATCCGGCAGCCGCAACAGATAGGATGGGTGCACGGTGACGAGCACCTTGGTTCCGTCGTGATCGATCAGATGGCCGCGGTTCTTGTTGATCGGCGTGATCTTGCCGAGCACGCTCTGCGCGGCGGTGGCGCCGAGCGCCATCACGAGGTCCGGCTTGATGGTGGCGAGCTCGCGCTCATACCACTGGCGGCAGGCGCGGATCTCCGGTGTGCTCGGCTTCTGGTGCAGCCGGATCTTGCCGCGCGGCACGAATTTGAAGTGCTTCACTGCGTTGGTGACATAGACCTTGCGACGATCGATGCCCGCTTCCTGCAGCGCGCGATCGAGCATCTGGCCGGCCGGTCCGACGAAGGGGTGGCCTGCGAGATCTTCCTTGTCGCCGGGCTGCTCGCCGACCAGCATCAGCGTTGCGCTCTGCGGTCCCTCGCCGAACACGGTTTGCGTTGCGTCTTTCCACAGCGGGCAGGCGCGGCAATCGGCGGCCTCCTCGCGCAAGGCCGCAATCGTGTCGTGAGCTTGCCTGTCTTGAGCTTGCTTGCCTTGAGCTTGCTTGCGGGGCATCGGCGTATCCTGCCGCTTCTGCGGCTCGGCCGCCTTGCGTGCGATGAAGGGGCCGCTGGTCATGCGCATTGCGTCTTCGATCAGAGGCTTAATGATCGAGTCCTCGGGCAGGTTCCTCCAATAGGCTTGCGGCATCTCCATCACCTTCAGCCGTGCGGGATTGAAGCGGCCGTTGTCGTGACGCCGCCAGGCCTCCTCGAGCCGGTCCTCGGTCGGCACTTCTGATTTGGCGACGCCCGGCGTGATCGAGATCGCGTGCCCGTCCCAATGTGCGCAGACGTCGGGGGTCAGGATCGACCACGGCATGTCGGCGAAGCGGCCGGCGAAGAACGGCGCGGCAAGTTCGACGATGCGATGCTCCGGCTCGAACCAGGCGACGTAATGCGCCGTCCGCTCGCGGCCGATCTCGCGGAAGCGCAGATGCGCGTGCATCCTGTCGATATCGACATAGACCGCGCGCGCCATCGCGTGGACCTCGACGACATCGGGATCATCGGTCGCGCCGAGCAGATCGTGGCGGCTGCGCAGCCGCCACAGCAGGCGATAGAGCAGGGCAAAGCGTTCGTCACTGCGATGCAGGATCGCGGCCTTTGCGAGCTCGACGAAGATCGCGGGGACGTTGAACTGCGCCTGCGGCACGTCAGGTAATTCATTCACGCAGGATGCCGGCGACAATTCGTCGTCCTTGCGTACGGTCCACGTGACCTCCGCAGGCTTCACGTCATTGATCGCCAATCGCCGCGCGGCCTTGCGCCAACCCTCGAAATCGGTGTCGTTGTCGAGCACGATGATACGCATGCGATTGCTCCGTTTCCGTCACGCTGCCATTTCCGGGGCCTTCCGCGCCTGGCTTGCGGAAGAGCGGGGCCCGTCTGCTTTGGCGGCTGCTGAATCCTATTGATTCCACTCATGAATCGATGAGCTCACCAATCCGATTGACTCCGCGGGCTCCGTTAGCTTTATATTAGAACATATCATGAACAAATGAGCCAGTCCCTGGTTCTCTATTCTGGTCAGTGACGGCCTCAAATTTTGGTTGGGAAGGAGCGGCGCAATGAATGGCGCACGCACGGGTACGCTTGCGTCTCTGCGCGGCAGCATCGCGCGCATCGAGGCGCCATCGGATGCGGCGATGCCGAACCGCGTCGCGCTTGGACACGCCGGTGCGGATGCGATGCTGCGCGGCGGGCTTGCGCCGGCAGCATTGCACGAGGTGTTCGCGGCCGGCCATCAAGGCGGCGCGGCGACCGGATTCATCGCCGGGCTCGCCGGACGGCTGTCGGCACGCAAGCCGCTGGTCTGGGTGCGGCAGGATTTTTCCGATCGCGAAAACGGCGCGCTGTCGATGCGCGGGCTTGCCGAGCTCGGCCTCGATCCGCGCCTCTTGGTCACGGTGCGCGCCGCCGATGTCGACAGCGGTTTGCGCACCGCGGCCGACGCGCTCGCCTGCGATGCGCTCGGCGCGGTCGTGCTCGAGGTCTGGGGCCAGGCGCGCCAGTTCGATCTCGTCGCCAGCCGCAAACTGACCCTGGCCGCGCAAGCCTCCGGCGTCACCGCGCTGGTGCTGCGGATCGCAGCAACTCCGATCCCCTCGACCGCGGAGACGCGCTGGATCGTGCGCGCGGCGCATTCGCCGCCGGGCAATGCCGCGAGCGCCTGGGGCACGCCGCGCTTCGAGGCCGAACTCGTGCGCAATCGTCATGGCCCGGTCGGGCGATGGATCATGGAATGGAAATGTGATGAGTGCCAATTCAGTGAACCGTCGGCGTATCCTCAGCCTGTGGCTGCCACGCCTGCCCATCGACCGCATCAAGCGCAAGCTCGCGCAGGACATCGCCTCGCAAGCTGATGCGCATGGCGTTGTGCCAACCGACACACGGGCGGTGGTAGGGCTCCCTCTCCCGCTTGCGGGGGAGGGCTGGGGTGGGGGTCTCGCCACGAGTCCCGCTGAGGAGAGAGCCCCCACCCGGATCTCATCTGGCGATGCGATCCGGCCTCCCCCGCAAGCGGGAGAGGCGAAGAAAGAACCTCGCTTGCCGCCGCAAGCGGTGGCAGTGCAAGAACTCCCCAGCGTTGTCGTCGCAAAAGACCACAACGCCATCCTGCTGCACGCGATCGACGAGGCCGCGGTGCGCGCCGGGCTGTCGATCGGGCTGCCGCTCGCCAATGCGCGGGCGATCTGTCCGGAGCTCACGGTCTATGATGCCGATCCCGCCGCCGATCTGAAGACGCTGAACGACATCGCCGACTGGTGCGACCGCTTTACGCCGCTGGTCGCGCTCGATCTGCCTTACGGTCTGTTTCTCGACATCACCGGCTGCGCACATCTGTTCGGCGGCGAGCGCGCGCTGCTGCAGATCGTGACGGGGGCGCTGAGCCGGCGCGGCTTTGCGGTCAGCGCGGCGATTGCCGGCACCTCGATCGCGGCGCGTACGCTGACGCGCATCGCCTCGGGCAAGGTTGTCGCCAATGGCGAGGAGGCGGCGGCGGTCGGCCCGCTGCCGGTGTCGGCGCTCGGTGCCGATGCCGCTGTCACCACCGGCCTGCGCCGCGCCGGCTTGAAGACCATCGGCGATGTCGCCTCGCGCGCGCCGCATGAAATCTCGGCGCGGTTCGGTGCGGCCTTCACCACCTTGCTCAGCCACGCGCTCGGGCAGGGCGATGCCCCGATCAGCCCGCGCAAGCCGCTGCCCGACTACATCGTCGAGAAGCGTTTCCCCGAGCCGGTCGCGACCGACACCGTGATCGCGCTGACGCTCTCGAGCCTCGCCAAGATGCTGGTTGCGGCGATGGACAAGCAGGGCAAGGGCGCCCGGCAGCTGGAAGCGAGCTTCTTCCGCACCGACGGCGCGGTGCCCGCGGTCATGGTCGAGACCGGGCGTCCGGTGACGCGGCCCGAGATGATCGACCGCCTGTTCCGCGAGCGGCTCGATGCGCTGAACGATCAGCTCGATCCCGGCTTCGGCTTCGATCTCATTCGCCTCGCCGCAGGGCGTACCGAGATCGTGGTGCAGCAGCAGCGCGATCTCGACGCGTCAGTGCACGACAATGACGAGCTCTCGGCGCTGATCGACCGCATCGCCGCCCGCATCGGCGGAAAACGCGTCGTCGTGCATCTGCCGCTGGAGAGCCACATCCCCGAACGATCGGCGCTGACGCTGCCGGCGCAGCATCATCTGGCCGCGGCGGGCGCCGCCGCCTGGCCGGAGCGCGTTGCCGGCGAACCGCCGCTGCGTCCACTCAGGCTGTTCGAGCGGCCCGAACCGATCAAGGTGCCGTTCGCGACCGTGCCCGACGGTCCGCCGCATCAATTCACCTGGCGGCGCGCGCAGCATGACGTGGTGCGGGTCGAGGGCCCCGAGCGCATCGCGATGGAATGGTGGAAGCAGGACGGCGCGTCGCTGACGCGCGATTACTTCCGCGTCGAGGATGCCGAGGGCCAGCGCTTCTGGATCTTTCGCGACGGCCTCTACGAGAGCGAGCTGCGCGACGAGGAGGGTAAGCCCGTCCCGGCCAGCTGGTATGTGCACGGGCTGTTCGCATGAATATGCATAGCGTTTTCGAGCGAAGTGGGAGCCGGTTCGCGTGAAGAAAACGCGTCAAAACAAGAGTCCTCCACCCGACTATGCCGAGATCGGCATCACCAGCAATTTCTCCTTCCTGCGCGGCGGCTCCGATCCGCGCGCCTATGTGCATCAGGCGAGCGAACTCGGGATTCCCGTGATCGGGCTCGCCGATCACAACACGCTCGCCGGCGTGGTGCGCGCCTGGAAGGAGCTCGACAGCGAGAAGGTCGCCCATCCGCCAAAGCTTTTGATCGGTGCCCGCATCGTCTTCATCGACTCTACGCCCGACATACTGGTCTATCCGCGCGATCGCGCCGCCTATGGACGGCTGTGCCAGCTCTTGACCCGCGGCAAGCGCGGCGGTGGCATCGAGCGCATCGAGAAGGGCGACTGCCGGCTTACCCTGTCCGATCTCATCGACTTCGCCGAAGGCCAGCTTCTGGTGCTGGCGCTGCCGCATCGCTTCGAGGCACCTGTTGCGCTCGATATCCTTGCGCAACTGAAGGCAAGCGCCGCCGACGGCGTCTGGCTCACCGCAAGCCTGCTCTATCGCGGCGACGACAAGCGCCGGCTCGCGCGGCTGCATGGCCTCGCCACTGATGCCGATGTGCCGCTGCTCGCCACCAACGAGGTGCTCTATCACCATCCGGCGCGCCGCCCGCTGCAGGACGTGCTGACCTGCATCCGTGAAAAGACCACGATCGAGGCGGTCGGCCGCAGGCTCGAGGCCAATGCCGAGCGGCATCTCAAGCCGGCGCATGAAATGATCAGGTTGTTTCGCGATCTGCCGGACGCGATCGCGGAAACCATGCGCTTTGCCGCGCGCATCTCTTTCTCGCTCGACCAGCTCAAATATCAGTATCCCGACGAGCCGGTGCCGCCGGGCAAGACCGCGCAGCAGCATCTGGAAGATCTGACCTGGGCCGGTGTCGACAAATATTTCGGCGGCGAGATCGACGAAAAGCTTCGCACCACCCTGAACAAGGAGCTCGCGCTGATCGCCGAGCTGAAATACGCGCATTACTTCCTCACCGTGCACGACATCGTGCACTATGCGCGCAGCCAGAACATCCTGTGCCAGGGGCGCGGCTCGGCGGCGAATTCCGCGGTCTGCTTCGTGCTCGGCGTCACCTCGGTCGATCCGACCAAGGTCGATCTCTTGTTCGAGCGCTTCATCTCCAAGGAGCGGCTGGAGCCGCCCGACATCGACGTCGATTTCGAGCATTCGCGGCGCGAGGAGGTGATGCAATATGTCTATCGCCGCTACGGCCGCCATCGTGCCGCGATCATCGCCACCGTGATCCATTATCGCCCGCGCAGCGCGATCCGTGACGTCGGCAAGGCGCTCGGACTGACCGAGGATGTCACCGCGGCGCTTGCCGACACCGTGTGGGGCAGCTGGGGCAAAGGCCTCAACGATATGCAGGTGCGCCAGGCCGGGCTGGACCCCAAAAATGCGATGATCAACCTCGCGGTCGAGCTCGCCACCGAGCTGATCGAGTTTCCGCGCCATCTCTCGCAGCATGTCGGCGGCTACGTGCTGACCCAGGACCGGCTCGACACCTATGTGCCGATCGGCAACGCCGCGATGGACGACCGCACCTTCATCGAATGGGACAAGGACGACGTCGACGCCCTTAGCATGATGAAGGTCGACGTGCTGGCGCTGGGCATGCTGACCTGCATCCGCAAATGCTTCGACCTGATCGCCGACCACAAGGGCGAGCGCCGGGAGCTCGCCACCGTCCCGCAGGACGAAAAAGAAGTCTACGACATGCTGTGCCGCGGCGAGTCGCTCGGCGTGTTCCAGGTCGAGAGCCGCGCCCAGATGAACATGCTGCCGCGGCTGAAGCCGCGCACCTTCTACGATCTCGTCATCGAGGTAGCGATCGTGCGTCCCGGTCCGATCCAGGGCGACATGGTGCATCCTTATTTGAGGCGGCGGAACAAGCAGGAGAAAGAAAGCTATCCTGCGCCGTCGCCCGAGCACGGCCCACCGGACGAACTCTACAAGGTCCTGCACAAGACGCTCGGCGTGCCGCTGTTCCAGGAGCAGGCGATGCGGATCGCGATCGAGGCGGCAAAGTTCACCTCCGAGGAAGCCAACGGCTTGCGCCGCTCGATGGCGACCTTCCGCAACCTCGGCACCATCGGCAGTTACGAGGAGAAGTTGGTCGGCAACATGGTCGCGCGCGGCTACGATCCGGACTTCGCCCGCAGCTGCTTCGACCAGATCAAGGGCTTTGGCAGTTACGGCTTCCCGGAAAGCCACGCCGCGAGTTTCGCCCAGCTCGTCTACATCTCCTCATGGCTGAAGCACCATCATCCCGATGCGTTCTGCTGCGGGCTGCTCAACTCGCAGCCGATGGGCTTCTATGCCCCGGCCCAGATCGTCGGCGACGCCCGCAAGAACGGCGTCACGGTGCGCGAGGTCGATGTCTCCCATAGCTTTGCGCAGAACACGCTGGAGGAGAAGGTCGGCGATCATTGCGCGGTGCGGCTCGGCTTCCGCCAGATCGACGGATTTCACTGGCTGGATGAGGACGAGGAGCGGTTGAAGCAGTTACAGTTGTCATTCGGGGATGCGCGAAGCGCAGATGTACATGAGTCAGGGAGGCACGAACGGATGGGCTCTCTCCCCCCTTGCGGGGGAGAGTTGGAGAGAGGGGTAAGCCACGACCACCGCCCGTGCGGCTTACCCCTCTCCCTAACCCTCCCCCGCAAGGGGGGAGGGAACCCTCCCACCTCCCGAGCGGCCTTGGACGGAGAACTCGATTGGGCCGACCGCATCGTCGCGGCGCGCAACCGCCGGCCGTTCACCTCGCTGGAAGATTTCGCGCGCGACACCGGCTTGCCCAAGCGCGCGCTGATCCTGCTCGCCGACGCCGATGCGTTCCGCTCGCTCGGGCTCGACCGCCGCGAGGCGCTGTGGGCGGTGCGCCGGCTGCCCGACGACGTGCCGCTGCCGTTGTTCGAGGCCGCCACCGCGCGCGAGCAGCCGGATGAGGGCGCCAAGCCGCTGCCGGAGATGCCGCGTCCGGAGCAGGTGGTCGCCGACTATCAGACCATCCGCCTGTCGCTGAAGGGCCATCCGATGGAGTTTTTGCGCGGCACCTTCACGAAGGAGCGCGTCGTCGCCTGTCACACCATCAACCAGAGCAACGACCGCCGCCGCGTCCGCTGTGCCGGCGTCGTGGTGGTGCGGCAGCGGCCAGGCAGCGCCAAGGGCGTCGTGTTCATGACGCTGGAAGACGAGACCGGCATCGCCAACATCGTGGTGTGGCCGAAGGTGATGGAGCAGTACCGCAAGGAGGTGATGGGCGCGCGCCTGATCCTGGTCGAGGGCTATATCCAGAGCAGCCCGGAGGGCGTGACGCATCTGGTGGCGCAGCGCATGACCGATCGCTCCCACGATCTGATCGGCCTCGCCAATGAATCCTTGAGCCGCAAGCATCCCGTGCCCGCGGGCCCCGCGCTGATCGAGCCGCTCAACGACGACCGCCGCGATCACGGCGACAACTCGCCGCAAAAGATCCGCCACCCGCGCAACGTCCGCATCCTGCCGCCGTCCCGCGATTTCCATTGAACCGCGTGCGACGGCTCTCTCACCGTCACCCTGAGGAGGCCGCGGAGCGGCCGTCTCGAAGGGTCGACGGCCCGAATGTGGCCGTGCATCCTTCGAGGCTCGCAAGAGCTCGCACCTCAGGATGACGGTATCCTCTATCCACGTTATCGCGATCGAAACGAAACAATCCCATCCTATGCCGTCAATCCTCGAATATCTTCTTCGGCTTTTCGGAATTTCACTTGACGGCAGACCCAACTCAGATGTTCAATATGCCGTCTCACCCGACACGAGGGGCGCTTCGCGGTCGTCACGAACGTGGGTCGAGATGCGGTGGACGCCGATTGCGCAACTGACGAGTGCGCGTGACGCGGACGACGAAGTCGTGTGGTCCTGACGCCCTAGCGGCAGGTGTCCTCTCGTAAGACGCGAAGCGTGTTGCGAAGGCGGTGACAAAAAAGCCCAGTCTCGCCGGGGAGAGCACGTATAAGCCGTAACCCATCGCGCAGGGAAAGCCGGATTGCTCCGGTTACACCTGTGGTCCTACCCCCGAGCTTTCTACCCATTGCTCGGGGCCCATGGGTGCGATCGGCACCCGGCTTTCCCTGCGCCCTCTGTTCAAGACAGGGCGGAACGAAGAGCAAAGCTCGGACAAATCATGTCGCGAGAATGCGGAAGTGTGTCACAGACGACGCCACACATTCAGTGTCGTCCCTGCGAAAGCAGGGACCCATAACCACCGATGGTCATTGTTGAGCAGCGCTGCAACGACGAGTCCCCTCCACAACAGCCGCCGCGAAGTATGGGTCCCTGCTTTCGCAGGGACGACAGCGGAGGACGCGCCCTCTCGGCTCAAGCACGACCGTCTCTGGAATACTGGATCGCCCGCTTTCGCATTCGCATGTGATGACACCCGCGTGTTTGTCATCATGAATCGAGGACCATCCACCGCCGTCGTCCTGGCCCCCCGTGCGCAATTGCGCGCTAGGCCAGGACGACGATTGAGGAGATCGTCAGCCCGTGTCCGTCACCGTCATGCAGATGAGGCCGCGCAGCGGCCGTCTCGAAGCAGCAAGCGGGATGGTGGATGCGGCGCGAACGCGCCATTGTCCATCCAACCAGTTCATCGACTGATGTCGCGCGAATGCGAACGTGTAGCCTACACGCCAATGCTGACACGTAGCTTACAACCCGTCCCTGTCGGACGGGCCCCACGTCGCATCGATGACGGATGACTTCCTCAGCCGCTGCATGCTACTCCACCGCGGCGCCGACCGGCGGTCCACCCGGCGGGCGGTGCAGGAAGGTGATCGATGCATAGGCGCCGACCCACGAGCCGAGGGCGGCGAAGGCGACGTAGAGCCAGTTTTCGGTGTAGCTGATCACCGCATAGGAGGAGAGCACATACCAGACGCTGCTCCAGGTCGCCGCCGGCACGCGCTTGCGTGCCACGACCGCCGAGGTGAACATGACATAGACCGCGTCGGTCGCTGCGGTCGCGAGGAAGACACCGCCGGCGGTGAGGGGATCGATGGCAGCCATTGCAACTCCTGTGTGGGTCAGGCAGAGCTGGATATAAGCAGGGCCGGAAATGACGGTTGGGATTGGGCACCGCCTTTTTGTCATCATGCTCGGGCATAGAATAATCGCAAACGGGTATGCGCATGCAGGACATTCGTGAAATCCTTTCCGATGTCTGGACCGGCGCCGGCGGCGCGCCGGCCGCGCTCGATGCGGTCGCGTTGACCGGCAGCGAGCCGCAGCTGCCGTCGTCGTTTCGGGTCGCAGCCGCAGCGCAGGTGCCGATCGCAGCAGCCGGCCTCGCGGCGGCCGAGATCTGGAAGGCCCGCAGCGGCGAGCAGCAAGAGGTCGCGGTCGACATCCGCCATGCCGTCGTCGGGTGCCGCAGCGAGCGCTATTTGCGCGTCGACGACAAGCCGCCACCTCCGGCCTGGGACAAGATCGCCGGCGTCTATCGTGTCAAGGACAACCGCTTCGTCCGCCTGCACACCAATTTCCCGCATCATCGCGATGCCCTCTGCAAGGTGCTGGGCTGCAACGCCGAGCGTGACGAGGTCCAGGCCGCACTGCTGCAATGGGACGGCGAGGCGTTCGAGACCGCGGCCTACGCCGCCGGCGGCGTCGTCGCCTTGATGCGCTCGCACGACGAGTGGTCGGCGACGCCGCATGCCAAAGAACTGGCAAAGCTGCCGCTGATCTCGATCGAGAAGATCGGCGAGGCCGCGCCGAAGCCGTGGCCCGCCGGCAACCGCCCGCTGGCCGGCATCCGTGTGCTCGATCTGTCGCGCGTGATCGCCGGTCCCGTCGCCGGCCGCACGCTCGCGGCGCATGGTGCCGACGTGCTGCTGATCTCCGGTCCCGATCTGCCGGCGATCCCCTGGCTCACCATCGACACCGGCCGCGGCAAGCTCACGAGCTTCCTCGAGCTGCGGAGCGAGGAGGGGCGGGGCGTGATGCAGGGTCTGGTGGCGCAGGCCGATATTCTCTCGCAGGGCTATCGTCCGCAGGCGATTGCACGGCTTGGCTTCTCGCCGGAGGACGCGGCGCGGATCAATCCCGGGATCGTCTATGTGACGCTGTCGGCCTACGGCCATGCCGGACCATGGGCCGGGCGCCGCGGCTTCGACTCGCTGGTGCAGACCACGACCGGCTTCAATCACGCCGAAGGACAGGCGGCCGGCACGGATGGGCCGAAGGAATTGCCGGCCCAGATGCTCGACCACGCGACCGGATATTTCATGGCGTTCGGCGCCATGATGGCGAAGGCCCGCCAGGCCCGCGAGTGCGGCAGCTGGCACGTCCGGGTATCGCTGGCGCAGACCGGGCGCTGGCTGTGGAATCTCGGCCGCCTCGAGGGAGGCCTTGCGACCGAGGACCTGAAGGCGGATGCGGTGCAGCCCTTCATCGAACGGCTGCCGTCCGGTTTCGGCACGCTGAGCTCGGTCCGCCATGCGGCCGTGCTGTCGCGGACCCCGGCGCATTGGTCCCGTCCGGCCATGCCGCTCGGCAGCCATCCTCCGGAGTTTCCTCCCCCGGAGTTTCCCGGATGAGACATTCAGCTGCCGTTCAGGCTATCCAAACTTTAACGACTGGCATCGCCGAAGGGCGATTTTTAGGTTGTTTGAAACGCCAATTCAGCACTATTAGCGCACCGCTGGGGCTGTCCCGCCGGACGCTGCAACGATCGACCCCGCGGACCGCATGGTGAAAGAGTTTACCAAGAGAATGCAGAGCTTTAGCCGCCCGCGCCTGGTCGTGGCCGCAGCGCTGCTGGCGGTTGCCTGCGCGGGTGCCTATGGCTACACGCGTTTCGGCACGGAAAAGCAGACATCTTCGGAAGTCTCCAGCCAGTCCCGCAAGGGCGGCGCGCGCTATGCCCCGTCGGCGGCCGAGTGGGCCAGCCTGACCTTCCAGACCGTGAGCGAGCGCACCTTCCGCTCCGAGCTGGTGACCGAGGGCAAGATCGGCATCGATGAGGACCGCTCCACCCCGGTCTACTCGCCCTATACCGGGCGCGTCACCCGCCTCATGGTGCGGCCCGGCGACGCCGTGGTGAAGGGCCAGCCGCTGTTCGTGATCGAGGCGGCCGACACCGTGCAGGCGCAGAACGATTACGTCGCGGCGATGACCGGCCTCAACAAGGCGCAGTCGGCGCTCGACCTGGCGCAGATCCAGGAGAAGCGCGCCAAGGATCTGTCCGAGGGCAAGGCGATCCCGCTGAAGGATTATCAGCAGGCGCAGGCGGCGCTGGTGCAGGCGCAGAACGATGCGCGCTCGGCGCAGACGCTTTTGGAAGCGGCGCAGAACAAGCTGCGCATCCTCGGCTTCAGCGACGACGACATCACGACGCTGCGACAGAAGGGCCGCCTCAATCCGGAGACGACGGTGTTCGCGCCGATCGGCGGCACCGTGGTTCAGCGCAAGGCCGGTCCGGGCCAATATGTCTCGACCGGCGCCAGCGACCCGGTCTACGTGATCGGCGATCTGTCGACGGTCTGGCTGATCGCCTTCGTCCGCGAATCCGACGCCGACAGCGTCGCGGTCGGGCAGGACCTCACCTTCAGCGTGATGGCGCTGCCGGGCAAGGTGCTGAACGCCCGGGTCAACTATGTCGCCGCGGCGATCGATGCGACCTCGCGCCGGCTCCTGGTCCGCGCCACCATCGACAACGCCGACAAGCGGCTGAAGCCCGAGATGTTCGCCAATGTGACGCTGTATTCGAAGGGCGATCATCCGGCGGTCGGCGTGCCGAAGCAGGCGCTGATCTACGAGGGCGACCAGGTTCGGGTCTGGGTCGCGAGGCCCGACGACAAGACCATCGAACTGCGCCAGATCAAGCCCGGCCTCATCAATGGCGATCTCGTCGAGGTCGCCGGCAACCTCAAGCCGGGCGAGCAGATCGTGACGAAGGGAAGCCTCTTCATCGACCGCGCCGCATCAGGCACCTAAGCGCATGATCCGGAAACGCGGGAACCGGTTTTCCCTCGCGACAAACGCGCAACGCGTTTGCGCGGAGATCACGCTCAATAAGAAAAGTCCCTTCCAGTTGAAAGCGTCGATCTGAATGGATCGCCTCGTCGCCCTTGCCGTCAATCGCCGCTACTTGATGGTGGCCATGTTCGTGGCCGTCTTCATCGGCGGCCTGATCGCGTTCAAGCAGCTCAACATCGAGGCCTATCCCGATCCGACCCCGCCGATGGTCGACATCGTGACGCAGAGCCCTGGCCTCTCGGCCGAGGAGATCGAGCGCTACATCACGATCCCGATCGAGACCCAGGTCGCCGGCATCAAGAACCTCAAGACCATCCGTACCATCTCGCTGTACGGCCTTTCCGACGTCAAGCTGCAGTTCTCCTTCGACTACACCTATGACGAGGCGCTGCAACAGGTGCTCAACCGCCTGTCGCAGCTCGCGCCGCTGCCGGGCAACGTGCTGCCCGGCATCTCGCCGCTGAGCCCGATCGGCGAAATCTTCCGCTACCGCCTGAAGGGACCGCCGAACTACAGCGTGCTCGACCTCAAGACGCTGCAGGACTGGGTGCTGCAGCGCCGCTTCCGTGCGGTCCCCGGCGTGATCGACGTCACCGGCTGGGGCGGCAAGACCAAGACCTATGAGATCCAGGTCGACTTCAACAAGCTGGTCGCCAACGGCCTGACGCTGCCGCAGGTGCTGCAGGCGGTTTCCAACGCCAACATCAATGTCGGCGGCAACACCGTGAACATCGGCTCGCAATCGGCCGTGGTGCGCGGCGTCGGCCTGATCCGCTCGATCGACGACCTCGCCAACACCATGGTCTCGCAGTCCGGCGGCAATCCGGTGCTGGTGCGCGACATCGCCCATGTCACGATCGGCGAGAAGCCGCGGCTCGGCATCGCCGGCCTCGACAATGACGACGACATCGTGCAGGGCATCGTGCTGATGCGCCGCGGCGAGCAGAGCTCGCCGACGATCTCCCGCGTCGAGCAGCTGGTCCACGACATCAACCATTCCTCGATCCTGCCGCCCGGCGTGAAGATCGAGCGGATCTACGACCGCAAGGACCTGATCGAGCTCACCACCCACACCGTGCTGCACAACATGGTGGTCGGCATCCTCCTGATCGTGCTGTTGCAGTGGATCTTCCTCGGCGACCTCCGCAGCGCGCTGATCGTCGGCGCGACGATCCCATTCGCGCTGTTCTTCGCCGTGATCATCCTGGTGTTGCGCGGCGAATCCGCCAATCTGCTGTCGGTCGGCGCGATCGATTTCGGCCTGATCGTCGATGCCACCGTGATCATGGTGGAGGCGATCTTCCGCCGGCTGTCGCAGACCACCGCGCTGTCGGAAGACGAGCGAAGCCACATCTCCGAGGACACGGTGATGGGGATGAAGAGCCACGCGATCCTGTCGGCGGGGGCCGATGTGTCGCGTTCGATCTTCTTTGCCGCGGCGATCATCATCGCGGCGTTCCTGCCGCTGTTCACGCTATCCGGTGTCGAGGGCAACATCTTCGGCCCGATGGCGCGCACCTATGCCTATGCGCTGGCCGGCGGCCTGCTTGCGACCTTCACGGTGACGCCGGCGCTGAGCGCGATCATCCTGCCGGCACACATCCACGAGACCGAGACCTGGATCGTCAAGAAGCTCGACGGGATCTACGTGCCGGTGCTGAACTGGGCGATTGCCAACCGCAAGATGGTGATGACCGGTGCGGCCGGCCTCGTGGTCATGACCATCATCTTCGCGCGCTTCCTCGGCCTCGAATTCCTGCCCAAGCTCGAGGAGGGCAATCTGTGGATCCGCGCCACGCTGCCGCCGACGATCTCGCTGCAGGAAGGCAATGCCTATGTCAACGAGATGCGCAAGCTGATCCGCAGCCGTCCCGAGGTGCTGTCGGTGGTGTCGCAGCATGGCCGTCCCGACGACGGCACCGACGCGGCCGGCCTGTTCAACGCCGAGTTCTTCGCGCCGCTGAAGCCGGCCAGCGAATGGCCCACCACCCACGACAAGGAAGTGCTGACCGCGCAATTGCTGGCGCAGTTGCAGGAGAGATTCCCGGGCGTCGAATTCAATTTCTCGCAATATCTGCAGGACAACGTGTCGGAAGCGGTGTCCGGCGTGAAGGGCGAGAACTCGATCAAGCTCTACGGCAATGATCTGCAGGCGCTGACCGACACCGCCAACAAGATCAAGTCGGTGTTGTCGACCGTGCAGGGCGTCACCGACCTTGCGGTGTTCACCTCGCTCGGCCAGCCGACCATCCAGATCGACGTCGATCGCGCCCGTGCCGCGCGCTATGGCCTGTCGCCGGGCGACATCAACGCCACGATCCGGGTTGCGGTCGGCGGCGATAGCGCCGGCGACCTCTATGAACCCGGCAGCGACCGGCACTTCCCGATCATCGTCCGCCTTGCGCCGGAATACCGCAAGAGCGCGGAGGCGATCCAGAACTTGCGGATCGGGGTGGCCAACGCCAATGGCGGCATCACGCAGATCCCGCTCTCTGAAGTAGCCTCGATCAACCTGATCTCCGGCGCGGCCTATATCTACCGCGAACAGCAGGAACGTTACCTGCCGATCAAGTTCTCGGTGCGCGAGCGCGACCTCGGCAGCGCGATCCGGGAGGCGCAGCAGAAGATCGACGAGCAGGTGCAGCTGCCGCCGGGATCGCGTGTCGAGTGGGTCGGCGAATTCGGCAATCTGCAGGATGCGATCAGGCGGCTGTCGATCGTGGTGCCGATTAGCCTCGCGCTGATCGCGGTGCTGCTGTTCTTCAATTTCGGCTCGATGGTCGACACCATGCTCGCGATGAGCGTGATCCCGATGGCGATCTTCGGCGGCGTGCTCGGGCTTCTGATCTCGGGGATTCCGTTCAGCGTCTCGGCGGCGATCGGCTTCATCGCGCTGTTCGGCATCGCCGTGATGGACGGCATCATCATCCTGTCGCAGTTCAACCAGCTGATCGACGAAGGCTATGACCGGATGCGCGCGGTGATCCGCACCGGCGAGCTGCAGTTGCGTCCGGTGCTGATGACCTGCGTGGTGGCAGGCGTCGGCCTGTTGCCGGCGGCGATTTCGGAAGGCATCGGCTCGCAGGTGCAGAAGCCGCTCGCCATCGTCGTCGTCACCGGCATGATGCTGGCGCCGCTGGTGATCCTGATCACGCTGCCGGTGTTGATCTTCTATTTCTCGCGCCGGCCGCGCGAGCGCTAGCTCAGAAGGAATCAGGTGAAGCCGTAGAGCCGTGCAGGGTTGTCGACCAGGATCGCCTTGCGGATCGCTGCGTCCGGCGCCCAGACCGGAAGCTGGTTGAGGAGGCGGCCGTCGTCGATCTGAAACAGCGGCGTCACGTCGGTGACCTTCCTGCCTTGCGGCGTCACCGAATCCGGGTGCGGCCAGTCGGTGCCCCAGATGATGCGCTCGGCATTGGCCGCGATCAGCGCCTGCGCCAGCGGCGTGGCGTCGGCATAATCGGGCGCGAGCTTGGAGGCGCGGTAGGCGCCGGAAATCTTGACATAGGCCTTGCCGGACTTGACCAGTGCGAGCAGGTCGGCAAATCCCGGCTGGCCTGTGCCGAGCGCGGCTTCGGCGCCGCCGAAATGGTCGAACACGATCGGCACCGGCGCTGTGGCGACGAGGTCCTTGATCGCGGAGATCATGGCGAGGCTGGTGAACAGCTGCACATGCCAGCCGCGCGCCTTCATCCGCTCGATCGCGGCCGAGAAGCGCTGCCGGCCGACATTGGGATCGTTGACGCCGCCGGTCGCGAGGTTGAGGCGAATGCCGCGGAAGCCGGCCTTGTTCAGGGCATCGAGATCGCTCTCGCTGGTCTTGTCGTCGATCACCGCGACGCCGCGCGCGGTCGGTCCGCGGGCCGTGATGCCGAACAGGGTCGACGAATTGTCGGGGCCGTAGACGCTCGGCGTCACGATCACCACGCGCTCGACATGGAGCGCCTTGTGCAGCGCGCTCATCTCCTCCGGCGAGGCCGGTTCCGGCGTGTAGACGCGGCCGGCGAAGAACGGGAATTTCTCGGGGTCGCCATGGATGTGGGTGTGGCAGTCGCACGCCCCGGCAGGCACGTCGAAGTTCACCGCGGTCGATGGTTGCGCTGCCTTGGAAAATGCGTTGCTGCTGGTCATGGTCACTCCGGCTGCGATGGAAGCCAGCATCATATCGCGTCGCGTCAGCATTGGACGTCTCCCTGCGTGCTCGGCTGTTATGCGCGTCATACGCGCGCCGGCATTATGGGTTGCCGGCGGGGCGGAGGTTATCGGTGGAGAGAGCGGGCGGGAAGGGCCAGTTCGCGGAGCGAACGGTTCCACAACGCCTATTGTCCCGACGGCGTGCGCAGGCCGTGCCAGGCGTCGCGCACCTGATGGTAATGCACCTCGGGCAGATAGTCCGGCGTCTTCAGGTTCAGCGTCTTGACGTCGAGCCGCCCGGTCGCGCTGAGCAGCGTGTAGGAGGCAATCACGCGGTCGCGCTGCGCACCGATCAGCCGTGCCCGCGCCGTGATCAAATCCTGCTGCGCGTTGAGCACGTCGACCGTGGTGCGCTGGCCGCCCGCGGCTTCCTTCTGCACGCCGGCGAGCGCAACTTCCGCGGCCTTCATCTCGGACTCTGAGGCCGACACCGCGATCTTGGCGCCCTCATTGGCGACCCACGCGCTGACCACGGCGGTCTTGGCTTGATTGCGGACTTGATCCAGCACCAGTCGGCTCTGCGCCGCGACTTCCTTGGCCTGCCGGGTCTGCGATGCGGCGGTGCCGCCGTCATAGATCGGCTGCGTGACCTGACCGATCACCGAGGCTTGATCGGTGCCGAAGCTGCCGAGCGTGGTGTCGGTGTCGCGGCTGCGGCTGACGCTGCCCTGCACCGAGACATTCGGCATCAGGCTGCTCTCGGCGACGCGGATCGAGGTCGAGGCGACGTCGACGTCGAAGCCTGCCGCGGTGACGGCGGGATGCTCGCGGAGCGAGAGCGCGATCGCATCCTCGCGGCTGCGCGGCAACAGCCGGTCGATGGTCTCGGCCGGACGCAACTGGGATGGTGCATTGCCGACCACCTGCGCATAGGTGGCCTGGCTGACCGCGAAATTGACCTCGGCGGCGTTGAGGTCGGCGAGGCCGCGGTTGAGCCGTGCCTCGGCCTGGGCGGTATCGGTCGGCGTCACGTCGCCGGCATTGAGGCGTCGTTCGGTGATTGCCCGGGTCTCCTTCAGGAAGGCGACGTTGGCGCGCTGCGCCTCGACCAGGGTCTGGTTGGCCAGCACATTGGTGTAGACGGTGACGGCGTCGAGCAGCACGCCCTGGCCGACATTGCGCAGCGCCTCGCGGCCGGACTGCACCTGCAACTCGGCGACGCGAACGCTGTTGGCGGTCTTGAAGCCGTTGAACAGGGTCTGCGTCACCGTGACGCCGATCTGCCACGGCTTCAGCGTTGCGGTCTGGATCACATTGCCGGGCAGCTGGTCGCGCACCGCCTGCAGGCCGACCGACAGGCCGGCGATGATCTGGGGACGGTAGCCGGCCAGCGCCTGCGGCACGTTCTCGTCGGTCGCACGCTGGCGCGCCCGCTCGGCATTGAGTTGCGGATTGGTCTGATACGCCTTGACCAGGGCTTCCGGCAGGCTCTCGGCGCGGGCCGCAGTCTCCGTCAGCAGCGCGCATGTCAGCACGCCAAGGCCGATGCCCGACAAAAGCACGCGCCTCGCTACGTCGCCAACCCTGGCGGCACGCTCAACCATGTGATCCCGCAAACCAAAACTCCGGCAGTGCGCCCCCGCCGACGCCGCCGACACATCTACCTGTTTACGGGGCGGTGCCGCCACAGACAAACCGCCGCGCGACATCTGCACATCATTTCAGTTCTTGTCTGTTGCCGGTTCGTCACAGGCGAACGTATCGGTCATATGAAGTATAAGTTTGAACCGCCGGCCGTCGATTCAACGACGCCGGTTATCCACTGTCTCCTCCGGGTCCATTGCTGATGCCCATATTCTTCTCCGACCCCGAGGCGATCGCGGAGCACATCATTGGTGACGTCGGAACCGAACTGGTGGTCGGGCTGCCGCTCGGCCTCGGCAAGGCCAACCACATCGTCAACGCGCTGTATGCGCGGGCACTGGCCGACCGCTCCGTCAATCTGACGCTGTTCTCCGCACTGACGCTGGAAAAGCCGAAGCCGAAGAGCCTGCTCGAACGTCGCTTCATCGGTCCGGTGATCGACCGCCTGTTCGGCGGCTATCCGGATCTCGCCTACGCGGATGCGCTGCATCACGGCGCGCTTCCGCCCAACATCAAGGTAATCGAGTTCTTCTTCCTCGCGGGGCAGTGGCTGCACCAGCCATTCGCGCAACAGCACTACATTTCCGCCAACTACACCCATGCGGCGTCATACCTGTTGTCGCGCGGACTGAATGTCGTGCCTCAGCTTATTGCCAAGCGCATGGTCGACGGCGCGCCGCGCTACAGCCTGAGCTGCAACACCGACACCACGCTCGACGTGCTGCGCGCCCGTGCCCAGGGGCGGGCGTCGTTCAAGCTGATCGGCCAGGTCAATTCCGAGCTGCCGTTCATGCCCGGCGCCGGCGACCTGCCGGCGGATGAATTCGCCGCGGTGCTCGACAGTCCCGAGACCGATTTCCCGCTGTTCGCGCCGCCGTCCGAGCCGATCAGCGACACCAAATATGCGATCGGCTTGCACGCCGCTGGTCTGGTGCGCGACGGCGGCACGCTGCAGATCGGCATCGGGCAGGTCGGCGACGCGCTGGCGCAGGGGCTCGTGGTCCGCCATCGCGACAACGCCCAATTCCGCGGCATCATGCAGCGCCTTGCGCCCGGTACCGGGCAACTCGCCGCGGCCGAGACCGGGTCGTTCGAAAAGGGTCTCTACGGCGTCAGCGAGATGCTGTTCGAGGCGTTTTTAGGGCTGATCGACGCCGGCATCCTCAAGCGCGACGTTGGCGGCGTGATCCTGCACGGCGCATTCTTCCTGGGCCCGCCATCATTCTACCGGGCGCTGCGCGAGATGGCACCGGAGCAGCTGGCGCGAATTCAGATGATGCCGGTTTCCTTCACCAACGAGATCTTCGGCGACGAGGAGGGCAAGCGCCGCGCCCGGGTCGATGCGCGCTTCGTCAACAACGCGATGATGGCGACGCTGCTCGGCGCTGCGATCTCGGACGGTCTCGAGAACGGCCAGGTCGTGAGCGGGGTCGGCGGCCAGTATAATTTTGTGGCGCAGGCATTCGCGCTCGAGGGCGCACGTTCGGTGCTGGCGCTGGAGGCGACCCGTCAGTCCGGCAGGCAGGCGCAGTCGAACATCCGCTGGTCCTATGGACATGAGACCATCCCTCGGCATCTGCGCGACGTCTTTGTCACGGAATATGGCGTCGCCGACGTCAGGGGGAAATCCGATGCCGACGTGATCGCCGCGATGCTGCGGGTCTCGGACTCCCGCTTCCAGGGCGAATTGATGCGGCAGGCCAAGGACGCCGGCAAGCTGCCGCGCAGCTATGAGATTTCCGCGGCGTATCGCGAAAATTATCCCGAGCGCATCGGTGCTGCGCTGAAGCCCGCGCGCGACGCCGGGCTGCTGCCGTCATTCCCGTTCGGCAGCGACTTCACCGATGTGGAGCAGCGGCTGATTCCGGCCTTGCAGATCTTGCAGCAGGCGCAGCACACGCCGCTGCAACTCGCCGGCCTGCTGTGGCAGGGCATGCGGCATCCGCCCGATGCCGCCGACCGCGAATGCCTGGCGCGGCTCGATCTCGACAAGCCGACGCATTTCGCCGAGCGCGCCTATCGCGCGCTCGTCACCGCGGCCTTGCAGCAGAGCCGAAGGGCTAAAGCGCGATGAGACCATCGCGCTTTAGCCTGTTGTCTGCGCATGATCTTGTCCGGAAAACCGCTTCGCACTTTTCCGGATCATGCTTTAGCGGTTCTTGTTGACCGGCTTGCGCTTCTCGATGAACGCCGCCATGCCCTCGGAGCGATCCTCGAGTGCGAAGGTCGAGTGGAACAGGTTGCGCTCGACATTCATGCCTTCCGCGAGCGGCGTCTCGAACGCGCGGTTGACGGCTTCCTTGGCCATCGCGACCGCCGGACGCGACATCGAGGCGATCTTCTCGGCCGCCGCGAGCGCCTCCTCGAGCAGCTTGTCGGCGGGCACGATCCGCGACACGAGGCCCGAGCGCTCGGCTTCCGCCGCATCCATCATCCGCCCGGTGAGGCAGAGGTCCATCGCCTTCGACTTGCCGATCGCGCGGGTCAGGCGCTGCGTGCCGCCGATGCCGGGAATGGTGCCGAGGGTGATTTCCGGCTGGCCGAACTTGGCGGTGTCGGCGGCGATGATGATGTCGCACATCATCGCGAGCTCGCAGCCGCCGCCGAGCGCATAGCCCGCGACCGCGGCAATGGTCGGCTTGCGACAACGGGCGACGCGGTCGCCGCCGATGGCGGTGAAGTCGCTGTTGAACATGTCGATGAAGCCCTTCGGCTGCATCTCCTTGATGTCGGCGCCGGCCGCGAAGGCCTTCTCGCTGCCGGTGATCAGGATGCAGCCGATCTTGTCGTCGGCCTCGAGATCGTCGACCGCCGCGGCGATCTCGCGGAACACGCCGAACGAGAGCGCATTCAGCATTTTCGGCCGGTTCAGCGTGATGACGCCGACCGGTCCCTTGCTTTCGACAATGATGAATTCGAACGTAGCCATGGACGCAAACCCCGTGCCTGATTTGCCGGGCAATGTGCCCGCTGACGGGATGCGCTTCAAGTGGCTGAAACGAGGCTTTGGGCTGCGGTGCGGCGCCCCCCGCGCCGCACCGCAGGTGCCTCCGCTAGGCCATGAACATGCGCGCGGCGGAGGCCACCGTGAGCAGGGCGCCGAAGCCGATGAAGATCTTCCCGATCAGCGAGGTCTGGTCCCAGCTCGCGCTGTCGCTGCTCGCCAGAACCGGGGCCGGCTTGGGTGCTGCCACGGCAACCGTCGGCGGTGGCGCGGGCGGTGCCTCCTGCTGGACGGTCTGCGGCTGAGCCGGCTGCGGCTGTTCCGCCGGCTGCTCCTGCTGCAGGGCGCGGTCGACGTCGTTGAGCTGGTCGGATGCGACCACATTCCCGTCGGACTGGTCTGCGGGCTTGTCGGCCGCGGCAATCAACGCATTGGCTTTCACCGGCGTCGCCGCCGCATTGTCGTCGCCGGAGGTCAGCTCTGCATTGGCGTTGGCGACCGTGGCGGGAATGCCTGCCGAGGTGACGCTGCCGGCGTCACTACTGGTGGCCTTCTTGCTCTCGGATTTATCGGCCGTTTTGGAGGACTGGCGGCGCGCATGGCGCCGGCCATGCCGGGGGCTCTGTTGCGCGGACTTGTCGGTCGTTGCGCTGTCGGATTTCGATGCTGATGAGTCCGAACCGGCCGCATGTGCCGGCAGCGGACCGGCGAGACCCACGAAAAGCCCTGTCAGTCCTGTCGCAACCATCAATGCCAAGCGCCCGCCGGCTTTGATCTTCATTTTGATGATCTCCCCATGTCGCCCGCCCAAGGGCGAAAAGAGACCCCGCTGCGTGTCCACACCGGGGCAGAAAAAGGGAATCTTCGGGCATCCGGGGGCAAAAGCTGGGCAATTTCGTCCTAGTGGTCGATCGGGCGAGCAGCAGCACCGATGCTTGTCGGACCGATCGGTGTTATGAGCCGTGACGGCTGGAAACCCGCCGGTGCGATTCTTTGAGGCCGATCCTCGGCGCGCGGTCGGAGGATGGAGATCACGAATCCGTGATCGTCTGGCGTGCCGCGTAACGAACTGAAAGATCGGCCGAATTGCAATTCAGGAGCCTGCGTGCGCGAACGTGAGGATGAATGGACCGACCTGATGCGGTCGGCCATTTCAGGCGATGACGCGGCGTATCATCGCCTGCTCAAGGCCATCACGCCGGTACTCCGTGCCGCTGCGCGCCGCGGCCTGGCGCGCGCGGGACAGCCGGTCGATCAATCCGAGGACATCGTGCAGGACATCTTGTTGGCGGTGCATTTGAAGCGACAGACCTGGGATACGAGCGCGGCGTTCGCGCCGTGGCTGTTCGCGATCGCACGCAACAAGCTGATCGACGCGCTGCGTCGCCGCGGCAAGCGGATCTTCGTCAACATCGATGATTTCGCCGAGACCCTGCCTGGGGAAACACCGGAGCCGACGGCCTCGCCGGGCGAGGTGAGCGCCCAGCTGCAGGCGTTGCCCGCGCGGCAGCGCGAGGTGCTGCAATCGATCGCGGTCGACAGCGCCTCGATCAAGGACACCGCGGCGAAATTCTCGATGAGCGAGGGCGCGGTGCGGGTCGCGCTGCATCGCGGGCTTGCGAGCCTCACTGCGAAACTGCGGGATCGATGAGCATGGACACCGATCAACTCATTCGAACCCTGGCCGCCGACAATGCCTATCGCGCACGTCCGATCGGTCTTGCGCTGATGCTGGCGCTGCTGGCGGCGGCGCCGGTCTCGCTCCTGATCTTCTTCGCCGAACTCGGCGTGCGGCCCGACGTGATGACCGCCATGCACAATCCGTTCTTCGACCTGAAATTCGCGGTGACGCTGGCGCTCGCCGCTTCGGCGATCGCGGTCAGCCTGCATCTGTCGCGCCCGGAGGCCTCGCTGCGCGGCTTCGGCTGGTGGCTGCTGATTCCCGCCGGCATCCTCGTCGCCGCCATCAGCGGCGAGATGATGATGCCGCAGCGTACGCCGATGATGACTCGGCTGATCGGCAAGAATTCGATGGCCTGCATGACTGCGATCCCCGCGATGTCGCTGCCGCTGCTGGTCGGCGCGCTGTACGGGCTGCGGCAGGGTGCGCCGGCGCGACCGGCGGTCGCCGGCGCGATAGCCGGCCTGCTCTCGGCAGGGCTCGCGGCGACCGTCTATGCGTCGCACTGCACCGATGACTCGCCGCTGTTCGTCGCCACCTGGTACACGCTGGCGACCGCGATTGTCGCGAGCGTCGGCGCGCTGATGGGAACGAGGGCGCTACGATATTGAGTAGCCCGGATGGAGCCAACGGGTCGCGCGAACGCGCGCCCGATGACAGGCTCCGCGAAATCCGGCTGCGCCCTAACCTCCCCTTGAAAAGGGGAGGTCGCTTTGCTCGTCAGAGCAAAGCGGGTGGGGATCAGCTCTCTCCAAGGGCAGCGTCGCCTGCGGCTGACCCCCATCCCGACCTTCCCCCTTTCAGGCGGAAGGGGAAGAGAGCTTCGTAGCCCGGATGGAGCGGAGCGAAATCCGGGGCAGCTCCATCCGCGGATACAGGTCCCCGGATTGCGCTCCGCTCCATCCGGGCTACGGAGATCAGGCTGAGAGTTCAGGCCGCGGGCGCGGACTGCTGCATGCGATGGAAGCGCAGCACCTGCTGCGCGGTCGACGGCCGCAGCCGTTCATAGGTGTCCTTGCAGGCCTGCAGATCGGTCGGCTCGCCGCCCGAGATGTCGTCGCGCAGGTTGATGATCGCCCGCACCGTCGACCATGACAGGCCCGAGACCTTGGCGAGGATCATGACGCCCTCGGCGCGGGTTTCGATCATCATGTTCTCGGCGACGCTGACCGAGACGTTGGCGAGCGCGGCCAGCGAGGCATTGGTCTCGTCGAACTTGCCGGCCTCGGCGAAGGCTGCGAGCTGGAATTCGTCGAGCCGGCCGTCCTGGTAGAGCGACTTGACCAGGGCATGCGCGATCGTGGTGTCCGGCGTCACGGCGGCCGGCGCCGAGCGCGCGCGTCGCGTCGCTTCCTTCACCGCGATCGGAATCTCCTTGGCCTGCTGCGGATTGGCGGCCTCGAGCCGCTGCCTGACCGCGTCCGAGGCCTTGGCGACCAGCTTGAGATAGAGATGCCGCGGGATGTTCGGGCGCAGGCCGACGCAGGTCGACAGATTGTCGTCGCCCTCGGCGCGGCTGACCAGGCGGGTGAAGCCCCGCTCGGTGAACTCCGCGCCGGGATTGTTGACCGCGCTCTGGATCACCTCGTCATTGCCGCGCAGCACCAGCACGTCGGTGACGGCGCCGCTCAGCGTCTTGCGGTTCGAGATCGCGAGCAGATGCGCCTGGCTCTTGCTGCGCGCCGTTTCGATCAGGGTGTCGTCGTCGAGCCGCGGCGACAGCGTCAGCACGGGGCCCGCGACCTCGATCAGATCGTCGAAGGCAAGGGTGCGGATGGTCTGCGGCGGCGCGGTGTCGATCGGGGCGAGGCGGTTGGCGAGCAGCGCCTTGGCCGAGTTTTCGATGTGCTCGAGCAGGCATTGGAAAACGTCGTCGAACAGCACGATCTGCTCGTTGGAATAGTTCACCGAGCCGTTGATGAAGAGGTCGGTCACGCGGCGCAGCGTCTCGACGCGGCGTGCGACGGTGCCGTGCGCGAGCGTCGTCTGAAGCTCGTCGAGCAGACTTTCGGGGGCGGTCTCGGGCTTCAAACTCATGACTCTGTCCTGAAGCAGTGGCGACGGCTTCTCCGGCGCCGAAGAGGGAATGAAGGGTCTCAGGCGCTGGCGATGCGGTTGCGTCCCCTGGCCTTGGCTGCGTAAAGCGCGCCATCGGCGCGGGCGAGCAACGTATCGGAGTTTTCGCGCGGCTTGAGGGTTGTGACGCCTGCGGAGATCGTCACCCGCATGCCGGGCGAGAAAGCGCTCCAGTCGAGATCGGCGATGATCGCGCGCAGCCGTTCGAGCGCGCGGATCGCCTGATCCTGCGACAGGTCGGGCAGCACCAGCAAAAATTCCTCGCCGCCGTAACGGCCGAAGCGATCGACGCTGCGGAGGTTGGCGAACATGCCGATGGCGAAGGTGCGCAGCGCCTCGTCGCCGATCGGATGGCCGTAGACGTCGTTGATGCGCTTGAAATGGTCGAGGTCGATCAGCGCGACCGCGCAGGAGCTGCCGTTGCGGGCGCAGCGGGCGATCTCCTCCTCGAGCGTGCGCATGATGCTGCGGCGGTTGGAGGCGCCGGTCAGCTCATCGAGCTCGGCGAGCTCCTCGATGCGCCGGTAGGCTTCCTTCAGCTTCAGTCCGCTCTGATACAGCGATTGCTGCATCGAGCTGGAGAAGATGCCGAGACACATGCAGCGCCCGATCGTCAGCGCGAACACCAGCATGGTGGCGAGGCGATCGATCCGGGTCGCCGTCGGCATCCCGATCGCCTTGTCGGTGCCGAGGAACAGCGCGGCGAGGCCCAGCACCATGACGGTCCAGACGATCGCGGTCTGCCGCGCCGAGGTGCGCAGCGCGCCGAAGCCGAACACCACGAACAGGTTGCAGAGGAACAGCACGCCGACTTCCGGCGCGATGTAGGTGAACACCAGCAGGTTCACCATGTTGATCGCCGATTGCGGCGCGACCAGATAATGGTCGCGGAAGCGTTCGTGAAAGCCGCGCTCGGAGAGCACCACGTAGACAACGACCAAACAGAGGCCGGTCAGCGCGTAGCCCGCCGCCACCCAGACGGACGTGGTGCCGGCATGCGCGTAGATCAGCAGCACGACGGCATCGAGCACGAAGCAGGCTGCGATCATCGACTGGATCTGGCGGCGCTGCCTGGCCCGGCGCGCCAGGCGCTCGGCCGTCAGCCTTGGACGGCCGCTTTCCGATGCGCCCACGATCGGGCCGGGAAGTGACGACGCAGCGCTGCCCATGGTCCCGCCATTGGTGAAATTCGGCGAAAATCTACGTGGGAAAGCCTTTAGGTTTGGTATCTTTTGGAACCGAATCTACCCCGGTGTACCCGGTCATCGCCCTTGTTTCGTAAGGGGAATCCGTTTGCCCAAGCGGGTCGGGAGCGGTGTGCCGGGACCTGCGCCGTGGTGGACTTCGCGACGGTGCTGGCTTGCCGATAAAGCCTTGGTATGGTCGCGCCGGATGGTGCCTGTCCGCGAGAGTTCTAACTACTATGATACCGTTTATCGAGTCTCGGCCGATTTTTCCTCATTTGAATCGCCGACTGTGGCATAGATCACACATGCAGTGCGGACATTGCCGTAATGTGAAGAATCTTGGCTCTCGCGTCGAACCACGCACCGCCCCCTTCAGACCAACTTTGCGAGACGGCCATTGAGCGCGACACAGGCGGCTTCAGACGACGTTCTGATCGCTCGGATCGCTCAAGGCGACCGGCTTGCCATGCAGGTGCTGTACGGGCGGCACCATGTCAGGGTGTACCGCTTCGGGCTTCGGCTCGTGCGGGACGAACAGGTGGCGGAAGATCTCATCAGCGAGGTCTTCCTGGACGTGTGGCGTCAGGCGGGCAAGTTTGAGGGACGATCCGCCGTTTCGACCTGGCTTCTGGCGATTACCCGGTTCAAGGCGTTGTCTTCGCTGCGGCGAAGGAAGGACGCCGAATTGGACGATGAGGCCGCGAACGCGATCGAGGACACGTCCGACGATCCGGAAACGGTAGTGCAGAAGAAGGACACCGGTGACACGCTGCGTAGGTGCCTGACGGGACTATCGGCGGAACATCGGGAAATTGTCGATCTTGTCTACTATCACGAGAAATCCGTGGAAGATGTCGCTGAGATCGTGGGGATTCCGGAGAATACCGTGAAGACGCGCCTGTTCTATGCGCGCAAGAAACTTGCCGAGTTGCTGAAGGCAGCCGGTGTCGAGCGAGGTTGGCCATGATGGCTGCGAGAAAAAAGGTGCAAGAGCCTGACGATATCGAGATGCTGCTGCCCTGGCACGCGGCCGGCACGCTGAACGCGCGTGACACGCGCCGCGTCGAGGACGCGCTCGCGAGCGATCCGGAACTCGCCCGGCAATATGCCGTCATCCGCGAGGAATATGCCGAAACCATCGGCCTCAACGAGAGCCTCGGTGCGCCCTCGGCACGCGCCATGCATAAGCTGTTCGCCGCGATCGATGCCGAACCGGAGCATAAGCCGTCGATGGGGGCACGCATGTCGGCCTCCGTCTCGGAGTTCTTTTCGAAATTATCGCCGCGGACGCTGGCCTGGTCGTCCGGCCTCGGCGCGGTCGTGGTGTTGTTGCAGGCAGGCGTGATCGGCACGGTGCTGATGCGCAGCCAGCCGGCTTTGTTCGAGACCGCCTCGCTTGATGCGGTCGAACAACGCAGCGCGCCGAGCGCCGTTGCACCCAGTGCGCCGATCACCCGCGACCTCGGTGCCAGCGTGGCGGCGACGCCGACCCGGCTGTTGGTGCGCTTCACGCCCGATGCCAGGATCGCCGACATCACGTCGCTGCTCGACAATTACCAGGCCTCGATCCTCGACGGGAAGGGCGGGATGTTCCGGTTGCAGTTCCGCGCAATGGACAAGGGCAGCGTCGCTGCGCTGATTGCGCGCTTGCAGAAGGAGAAGATCGTCAGCCTCGCGGTCGAAACGCCGTAATCGGCGGCTGACGGTTCTGCGCCGAGTTGAGGTCACCATGGCCGCCAACGGCCGGACCAGATCGACGAACCACGCGATCGCCGCGGCCGCAGCATTGTTGCTGGTCTGTGTTGCCGGCTCTGCCTCCGCCCAGAATTTCATGCGATCGCCGGCCGGTAGCGCGCCACAGGTCTCGCTTGGGCAGCGGGCCAATCCCGGTATGGGCCGTGTTGGTGGCAATCCCGTCGGCGGGTTCGGCGGCACGGTTGGCCGCATGCCGCCGTCGGTGGACCGCGGCCCGGCCACGTCGTGGACCGACGATGGGCCGCGATCGCGCGTGTCGCCGCCGCCTGTGCGCCCCGCGCCGCGTCTCTCCGCCAATTGCGATGACGGCGATCGCGGCCAATGCTCCGACCAGCCGGCTGCCGGCAAGGGCGCAGCGCGGGAAGGCAAGGCCGGCAGTGGCGGCAGTTTGCGTACGCAGGATGCGTCGAGCAGGCGAACCGTGCCGAATGAGCTCGTGGCCGAAATCGACGGCGCCTTGACGGAGGCGGAGGCCGATGCGCTCGCGCGCCGCCATGGGTTGAGGCGGATCGCCTCGCAGAATGTCGCGCTGTTGGGTGCGACGATCGGCCTGTTCCGCATCTTGGGCAATCGTTCGGCCGAAACGGCGAGCCGCGAGTTCGCAGGCGATGCCGGCGTCCGCTCCGTGCAGCCGAACTACCGTTACGCGCTGCAGGACCAGAAGGCGTCGGGGGGCAGCGATCCGGCGCAATATGCCCAGACACAGCTCCATCTGCCCGCGGCCCACAAACTGGCGCGCGGAATGAATGTCACCATTGCCGTCATCGACTCCGGTGTCGATGCCTTCCATCCGGAGCTGGCGAACACGGTCGCGGATACGTTCGATGCGCTCGGCAGCAAGGATAGCCCGCAAGCCCACGGCACCGCCATTGCCGGCGCGATCGCGGCGCGCGTCAGGCTGACGGGGAGCGCGCCGGAAGTGCGGATCCTGGCGATCCGCGCCTTCGGTGCGGTCGCGGGCGGCGCCGGGAGCACCTCCTATGTGATCCTCAGGAGTCTCGACTACGCGGTGGCGCATGGCGCGCAGATCGTGAACATGAGCTTTGCCGGACCGCAGGATGCACTTGTCGGGCGTGCCGTGGCCGCCGCTGCGGCGAGGGACGTCGTGTTGGTCGCCGCGGCCGGCAATGCCGGCGCGATATCGCCGCCGCTGTACCCGGCAGCCAATCCCGATGTGATCGCGGTGAGTGGCACCGATGCCGGCGACCGGCTGATGGCGGCCTCGAACCGCGGCAGCCATATCGCGTTGGCGGCCCCGGGCGCCGACCTCCTCGTGCCGGTGCCTGACGGCAAGTACCAGCTGATGTCGGGCACCTCGTTTTCGGCCGCGTTCGTCAGCGGCATCGTGGCCTTGGTGCTGGAACGCAATCCGGCATTGAAGCCCGTCGAGGTGCGACGGATCCTGACCAGCACGGCGCGCGATCTCGGGACGCCTGGACGTGACGATCTGTTCGGCGCCGGAGAGGCGGATGCGCTTGCCGCGGTGATGGCGGCGACCAGTGCTCCCGTCGCTTCCGCCGCGGACAAACCGTCGCAGCCTGCAGAGCAGGCCGACGGCAATAACACTTCCGTGAGCCGCACGTCGAATGAACCCGCGCCGTCGATCGCATCGGACGATTCCGCCGCAAATCGTCGTGCTGCGCAGTGATTTTCGACGCCGAACGCCGGCAACGGTGCGATGGAACCGCGGCGCGAGAAGGTTAAAAAAATCGTCGGCGATTTGAACGTCCGCCTTCCTCTCACGACTTATGTGTGTGGGAGCGGTTTATCCCTCCCCGGCTATATCAGGCGCGAGCGCCCATCCACCCCAAGCGCCCATATGGCTTTGACCCGTCCGGTTGTCCCCCCGGACGGGTCTTTCATTTTGGGGGCACCCTTGCATGACGGGCTTGAACGTGCGCGGCGGCGATGCCGCCGACCGATCGCGGCGGGATGGCCATACGCGCGACGGCTGCGACGGTTTGCTGTGGATCATTCCGCTGTGCGTTGCCCGGCAGCGGTGCGCTTCGCCCACCATGGCAGTCGATGACTTGACGGCAGTTCGAGCGAGACACTCCGTAGTAGAGCGGACTTCTTCGATCGCCGGTTTGCGATTAAGAATTTAGTTAGACTTTATTTACCTTTTCCACAGAATATCGGCGTCACGTCCAGTTGATTCGGTTCGGTTGCGTCTGCGTCCGTTTCTTTTCCTGCAGGCAACTTGAATGACACATCGGACCGACGTGGCCAGAGGCCAGGAGATCGTTGCACGCTGGTGCAACCTTGCCGAGCAAAGGCTGGAGCACCTTACCGAACTGTTCGACACCGGGCGCTGGCGCCGCTATCACAGCGAGCAGGCCTTTCTCGAGAACATCAGGGAAGCCCGCGCCGCGGTCGACATCTGGCGCGAATTGCTGTCGCGCGAAGCCTCGCTCGACAATTCGCCGATCGATCTGTCCTGGCTCGGCCGCGGCAGCTCGAAACTGCCGCCGCGCGATATCTCGCCAGTGCCGGAGCGACGGTCGGAGGCCGCGACATTGGCGGAGGCCGCCATGACCGCGGTCGCGGCCGCGCTGGAGACGGCAACGGAAGTGCTGGAGCAGCCGCTCACCGTGGCCGACGCGCCGCCGCTGGAGATGCCCCCTCCGGCGGTGCGGCCGCCGGTGCTCGATCTCGACACCATCCAGCGGCGCTATCCGCTGCTGCGCAACGCGCTGTAGGCGACCGCTCTCGCTTATTTTTTGAGCATGATCTCCGTGCAAACGCGTTCCGCGTTTGTCGCGAGGGAAAACCGCTTCGCGCTTGTCCGGATCACGCGCTAGCGCCGCACCGCGTTCGCGCCGACCACAAGCTGCGCATATTGCTGGGCGCCGCCGGCCGACAGATCCGGCGTGATCGGGCGGGCGTGGTCGAGCCCGACTACGGCGCCGCCGGGAGTTTCCGAGATCATGTTGTTGTTGATCAGCGCGGTGCCGGCGCCCGGCACCACCGAGACGCCGATACCGACGAAGGCATTGCGGACCACGTTGCCTGATATCGCGACGTCGCGCAGGTACTTGCCCCAGCCGGCGACGATGCCGAAGGTCGGCGCGTTCTCGATCACATTGCCGGTCACGGTGCTATCGGCCTCGACATAGATGCCGATGCCGGCGCCGTCGTTCGGATCGGTGCCTGCAGGGCGCTTCGGCAGCAGGTTGCGGATGATGTTGCCCTGGACCACCGCGATGCGGCCGCCCTCGTTGAAATTGCACACGGAGACGCCGATCGCGGCGCCGTCGACGGTGTTGTTGGCGATCACCGCGGCCTCGAACGAGAATTCCGAGTAGAGCGCAACCTCGCGGACATTGCTGACGCTGTTGTCGGTGATGTGGATGTTGGAGGCCGAATTGCCGCGCACCGCCGAGAAGTCGCAATTCTTGATGCGGTTGCCGCGCACGATCACGTTGCCGGCGCGGAAGGCGTTGATGGCGTTGCCGTACTGCCCGGAGCCGCCGGGGCCGGCCTTGATGTCCTCGATGCGGTTGTCGGCGACGATCGAGCCGTCGTCGCCGATCGCGGTGCGCAGGATCTCGATGCCGTTGTCGTTGGTGCCCTTGATGGTGTTGCGCGACACCATCAGGCCGATCGCGTCGAACGACACCAGCGCCGTGGTCGCGATCTCGGTGAAGACATTGTTGCTGACGTCGCCCGACATTTGCTCGAACCAGATGCCGTTGCCGCCGCTGCCGGTGAAGCGGCAATCGGTGATGCGGATGTCGCGGCCAGACAGGCAATGCACGAGGCCGCGCCGGTTCGGCAGCGGGACATTGCCGCCGTCGAAGGTGAGGCCCATCAGGACGATGCCGCCGGCGCCTTCGCCTTCCAGCATCGAGGCGCCGCCGTTGAACACCAGCCGGCTGGCGCCGCGGACGCCGATCAGCTGGCTGCCGGGCGCAAGCCGCAACAGGCCGGTGCGGTAGACGCCGGGCGGGAAGGCGAGCGGCACCTGCGCCCGCGCGGCGTCGTCGATCGCGCGCTGCAGATTGCGGGTCTGGTCGTCGGGGCTGCCGGGGCGCACGCCATATTGCGTGACGTCGCGGCCGAGCGAGCCGGTCGATGGCGCGGCGGCACGCGCAGCGTCAGACGACATCGCAAGCACGCCGGCTGCGCCGGCGGCGGTTGCTCCGATCAGATGGCGGCGGTTGACGTCCATGGGCAAGGCCCTCGCAACATTCGCGAGCGGTGACGTTCGCGGGTCGAGTGGTAGCGCGAAATGCGGCGCGGCATGGTGAACACGCCGACGCAGCGGGGCGATTGTTGGCGGTAGGGTTAATCGCGGGTGCAACCGATTTACGTTGTCAAACAGTCGTTCCTCGATGTCATCACGCGCGCATGCGCGGGCCTGACACCGGGGAGAATGAGGGCCCACGGCTCCTTCCCGGGCGTCGTCCCGGCCTAGTGCGCACTTGCGCACGGGGGCCGGGACCCATACGCCGCGGCTTGTGTTGTGAACGGGACTCGTCATTGCGGCGACGCTCCACAATGATCTTGCGTGGTTATGGGTCCCGGCCTTCGCCGGGACGACACTGAATGGCCGTCGCAGACGTCGTCATTCGATCCAATTTTAGCATTTGCTGGGGTCTACGGTTGAGCTTGCGTACGCGTGAGTTGGAGGATGCCAACTAGGGCGTGTACTTGCACCGCCCAATCCGCGCGCTCACGCGCGCGAGGCCTGCCGGGTCAGTTTCACCAGCTCCATCAGCATCGCTTCGCCGGCATCGACGAGCGCTTCCAGCGTGATGGACGATTTGCCGGGCGCAGCCGTTCCGTCATGGGCGAGCGGCGGAACGTGAATGAACTGCGCGAGGCGCAGATCATTGTCGCCGTTCACGGCCTCGATCGCCCGCCAGCTCAGGTAGTTGCAGAGATAGCTGCCGGCGTCGCGCGAGGCTCGCGCGTCGATCCCGGTCGCCAGCGCGGCGCGCAGTAGTTTTTCAGCCTGAGGCCCGAACATGCGCGCATCGGCGCCGCCCTCGATCGATCCCTTGCGCGCATGCTGGCGGCCGGCGTCGGGGAAGCGGGTGGTCACCGCGTTGCGGGCGCGGCTTTCGATCCGCAGATAGTTGGTGCGGCCGGCGAGGCCGAACATCAACAGCGCCTGCGGGCGATGTTGTGCGATCAGCTCCGGCAATTCGCGATCGACGGCCGCGTAGGTGACGTCGAAGATGTGGCTCGACAGCGCGATGTCGTCGAAGGCTGGGCGGCGCAGGGCGGTCAGCCGCTTCACCAATGGCATGGTCGGGTTGAACGGCGCGCCCGGAAACGGCCCGAAGCCGGTGACGAGGATGCGCAGCCTGCCGCTCAATGCAGCATCTCCGCGATCTGCTCGGCGGCGACGGCGGGCGAGATGCGGCCGCCGGCGACCTCGGCCTCCATCTTCTTGACCCTCGCGCGGATCGCGGCATCGCTGCGCAGCCGCGCCATCATCCGGCTCTCCAGCATCGACCACATCCACTTCACCTGCTGCTCCTTGCGGCGGCCGGCGAACTCGCCCGAGGCGTTCATCGCGGTGCGGTGGTCAAGGATCTTCTGCCATAGCCGGTCGAGCCCGGCGCCGGTCAGAGCCGAATAGGTCTCCACCGGCGGATGCCAATGCTCGGAGCGCGGCGCCAGGATGTGCAGCGCGCTGCGATAGTCGGCGGCGGCCAGGTTGGCGCGCTTGAGGTTGTCGCCGTCGGCCTTGTTGATCGCGATCATGTCGGCGAGCTCGACAAGGCCCTTCTTGATGCCCTGCAGTTCGTCGCCGGCGCCCGGCAGCATCAGCGCCAGGAAGAAGTCGGTCATGTCGCAGACCGCGGTCTCGGACTGGCCGATGCCGACGGTCTCGACCAGCACCACATCGAAGCGGGCGGCCTCGCACAGCAGCATCGCCTCGCGGGTCTTCGCCGCGACGCCGCCGAGCGTGCCCGAGGAGGGCGAGGGGCGGATGAAGGCCTGGTCGGAGACGGCGAGCCGCGCCATCCGCGTCTTGTCGCCGAGGATCGAGCCGCCGGTGCGCGCCGAGGACGGATCGACCGCCAGCACTGCGACCTTGTGGCCGCGCTCGATCAGGAACATGCCGAGCGCATCGATCGTGGTCGACTTGCCGACGCCGGGCGAGCCGGTGATGCCGACCCGTACTGCCTTGCCGGTGTCAGGCAATAGCGCCTGTACCAGCTCGCGCGCCGCCGCCTGGTGGTCGCTGCGCCGGCTCTCGACCAGCGTGATCGCCCGCGCCAGCGCGGCGCGGTGGCCGGCACGGAGGTCCTTGGCGAGGGCGCGGATGTCGGGAGCGGCAGGCTTCGATGCGATCATGGTCTTGCTTTACAACGGCTGGCCATGGCAGGCGAGGGGAACGCGGATCGGACCGGCGCGGCTTGTTGATGACGCCTATTGCTGATCGTCCATATCGCCCTTCGGCCGCCCACCGGCAAAAATCCTGGCGCCCTCCGGCGTCAGATACGGCTTCAGCGTCTCCCACGGCACGAAGACGACATACTGGCCTTCGGCATAGGGGCCGACGGCGTAGGGCGGGTAGTGGAAGGTAAGGCCGGAGCTCTTGCCTGATACGGTCGACGGCGCCAGCGTCGCGGCGCCGATCTTGAGCAGGGTCGGCTTCAACTCCTTGTACCATTCGGAGGTCGCCGTCTCGCCGGCGCCGCGCCGCTTCTTCTCGGCGTTCAGCGCGCTGACGACGGCCTTGCGCATCGCCGTCAAGGTCGGGCCGTTGTCTGCGGTCTCGGTGAAGAAGGGACGGATGCTGATGCGCTTGTTCGCCGTCGCATCCCACAGGATGGTATTGACGTCGGAGTTCGGATGCGCACCGTGGGTGTCCATGTAGTCGTCGCGCAGCACGCTCACATAGCGGTCGTCGACGACGGAACGCTCGGAGTATTTGCGTTCGAACGAGTAGCCGCCGCGGTCCCTGAAGAGCTCAGGCTCATCCTTCCGCGCGGCCGCAGCCTTGGCGGCATTCTTGTCGATCCACTTCCTGCCTTCGCCGAGGCAATCCGCCGCCAGCGCGCTATCTGCCTTGATCTTGTCGTCGAGATACACGTTGGCCTCGATGCTCGCATTCTTGATCGCGGCGTCGGGTTTCGGATCGGCAGCGCGCGCGGGAAGGCAGAGGCAAGCGAGCACGCCGGCAAGACCCATGATGCGGACAGGCGTTATCGAGCGAGCGGCGCGCATGGAAAACTCCTTCAGAGGGCAGGGCAATCGCGTATATCGCTGGCGGGGCCACCAATTCCGCGTCGTCATGGCCGGGCTTGACCCGGCCATCCACGTCTTTCTTCAGATAGAACCAAAGATGTGGATGCCCGGGACAAGCCCGGGCATGACGAGCCTTGTGACGGGGAAGCGGCAGCGCTACTCCGCCGCCGCGCTATGGCCGAGCCGGGCGTTGAGCTTGTGGATCAACTCCTCGGCGGCATCGGAGATCACCGTGCCCGGCGGGAAGATCGCCTCGGCGCCGGCCGCATACAGCGCGTCGTAGTCCTGGGGCGGCACCACGCCGCCGATAATGATCATGATGTCATCGCGGCCGTGCTTCTTCAGCGCCGCCTTCAATTCCGGCACCGCAGTGAGATGCGCCGCGGCAAGCGAGGAGACGCCGAGAATGTGGACGTCGTTCTCGACCGCTTGCCGCGCAGCTTCGTCGGCGGTCGCGAACAGCGGTCCGATATCGACGTCGAAGCCGACATCGGCGAAGGCCGATGCGATCACCTTCTGGCCGCGGTCATGACCGTCCTGGCCGATCTTGGCGACGAGGATACGCGGGCGGCGGCCTTCGGCCTCCTCGAACGCATCGATCAGCGCCTGCACCTTTTCGACCTTGTTGGACATCGCCGCTGCCTCTCGCTTGTAGACGCCGGTGATGGACTTGATCTCGGCGCGGTGGCGGCCGAACACCTTTTCCATGGCGTCCGAAATCTCGCCGACGGTGGCTTTGGCGCGCGCGGCATCGATCGCGAGCGCCAGCAGATTGCCGTTGCCTTCGCCCGCCGAGCGGGTGAGCGCGGCCAGCGCCGCATCGACGTCCTTCTGGTTGCGCTCCTTCTTGAGTCGCGCCAGCTTGTCGATCTGCAGCCGCCGCACGGTGGAATTCTCCACCTTCAACACGTCGATCGGCTTCTCGTTCTCCGGCTTGAACTTGTTGACGCCGATCACCGCCTGGCGGCCGGCATCGATCCGCGCCTGGGTCTTGGCGGAGGCTTCCTCGATCCGCAGCTTCGGCACGCCGGCCTCGATCGCCTTGGCCATGCCGCCGAGCGCCTCGACCTCCTGGATGTGACCCCAGGCCTTCTGCGCGAGATCGCGGGTCAGCCGCTCGACATAATAGGAGCCGCCCCAGGGATCGATGATGCGGTTGGTGCCGCTCTCCTGCTGCAGGAACAGCTGCGTGTTGCGGGCGATGCGCGCGGAGAAATCGGTCGGCAGCGCCAGGGCCTCGTCGAGCGCGTTGGTGTGCAGCGACTGGGTGTGGCCTTGCGTTGCCGCCATCGCCTCGATCGTGGTGCGCATCACGTTGTTGAACACGTCCTGCGCGGTCAGCGACCAGCCCGAGGTCTGGCAATGCGTGCGCAGCGACAGCGAGCGCGGATCCTTGGGGTTGAACTGCTTGAGCAGCTTGGCCCAGAGCAGCCGTGCGGCGCGCATCTTGGCGACTTCCATGAAGAAGTTCATGCCGATCGCCCAGAAGAACGACAGCCGCGGCGCAAAGCGGTCGACGTCGAGGCCCGCGGCAAGCCCGGCGCGCAGATATTCGACGCCGTCGGCCAGCGTATAGGCGAGCTCGAGGTCCTGCGTCGCGCCGGCTTCCTGCATGTGGTAGCCGGAAATGGAAATGGAATTGTATTTCGGCATCCGCTGCGAGGTGTAGGCGAAGATGTCGGAGATGATCCGCATCGAGGGCGCCGGCGGATAGATGTAGGTGTTGCGCACCATGAACTCTTTCAGAATGTCGTTCTGAATGGTGCCCGACAGTTTCTCCGGTGGCACGCCCTGTTCCTCGGCAGCGGCGACGAACAGCGCGAGGATCGGCAGCACCGCGCCGTTCATGGTCATCGACACGCTCATCTGGTCGAGCGGGATGCCGGCGAACAGCGTACGCATGTCGTAGATGGAATCGATCGCGACGCCGGCCATGCCGACGTCGCCGGAGACGCGCGGATGATCCGAGTCATAGCCGCGGTGGGTGGCGAGGTCGAAGGCGACCGACAGGCCCTTCTGTCCGGCTGCGAGGTTGCGGCGATAGAACGCGTTGGAGTCCTCTGCCGTGGAGAAGCCGGCATATTGCCGGATGGTCCAAGGCTGGTTGACATACATGGTCGGGTAGGGGCCGCGCAGATAGGGCGCGATGCCCGGCCAGGTCTCGAGGAAGTCGATGCCCTCGAGGTCGGCCTCGCCGTAGACGGATTTCACCGGGATGCCCTCGGGCGTCAGCCACGGCTCGGCGCTCGCGGCCGGGGCCATACTGGCCACGGGCTGGAAGGCGACATCGGCGAAATTGGGAATGCGGGTCATTCCTGGGCTTCCTCAAGCTGGCGATTGCGTTCGATCAATCGCTGTAGATTCTTCTTGTAGACGGGATCTTCGAAACCGGTTTTGCGCGGCTCGCCCGAAGTGCTTTCTGCATTACGCGACGCACCTTCGAACGCCCGGGCCGCAAGCAACGCGACGACATCCGGTGAAAAGAACGCAGTCGTCAGGAACTGCCACATGGTCCAAAGCTCTCAATCATGATCTGGATGCTGATGGCTGACGATGGTCGCCATCTTGTCCGGTCCGTAATTCTGCATCGTGGTCTGGCTCGGCAGGTTGGCAATGCCGACCACCCAGCCGTGGCGGGACTCGGTCCCGAATTGCTGCGTCGGTATCACCCGGTCGGGCCGGTCGAATGAGCCCGTCATGATCTCGATCCGCGGCCCGTCGATACGGCGGAAGCTCAGGGGCGTTCCACAGGCCGCGCAGAAGTCGCGCTCGGCGATCGAGGAGGACCTGAACGCGGCGGGCTTGCCGCGGGTCCATCTGAAGTCGTTGCGATCGATGTCGGCGAAGGAGGCAAATGGCGCGCCGGACGCCTTCTGGCACATCCGGCAGTGGCAGATGCTGATCCGCGTCGGTGCCGCCGAGACGGCAAATCGGACGGCGCCGCATTGGCAGCCGCCGGTCAGAACGGGTGTCGATGGTGCCTCTGCGCTCATGTCTGCTCCATCCGCCGATAGGCCTCGCGCAATGTCGCCAGCGCATCACCGCCGGCGAAGACGAACTCGCCGATGCCGGCCGCCCGCAGCGCCGCTTCCTGGTCGCCGGGCCGCCCTGCCAGATAGATATGCCTTGCTCCGGCGCCTTGAAGGGCCCTGGCGGCCTCAGCGGCGCTGACGGCATAGACCTTATCCGAGGAACAAATGCACGCCATCGTGGCGCCCGAGGCCTTGAAGGCCGCGGCCAGCGCCGCCGCGTCGGCAAGACCCTCGCTGTCGACGGCCTCGATCCCGCCGGTTTCGAAGAAGCTCTTGGCAAAGGTCGCGCGTGCCGTGAAGTCCGCGGCGGTACCGAGATTGGCCAGGAAGATCTTCGGCCGTGCGCCATGCGCCTTGAGCGCGGCATCCGACTTGTCGCGCAGCGCCTCGAACGGTTCGGCGAGCCGCATCGGTGCGAGGGCATCGAACTTCACCTTGGCGTCGGCGGGGGACGCCGGCGCTGATGGTTTCACATCCAGCACCGCGGGGGCGGCCTCGCGCAGATCCGCAAATTCGCTGGCGCCGGTCAGCACGTCGCGGCGCTTCGCCACATTTGTCTCGCGCAGCAATCGCGTCGCGGCGACCTTGTTTTGGAGCAGCCCCTGCTCGAGCGCGGCGAAGATGCCGCCGGCCTTCTCGATCTCCTGGAACAGCGTCCATGCCGCCTCGCAGAGCTGCGAGGTCAGCGTCTCGATGCCGCCGGCGCCGGCCGCGGGATCGGAGACCTTGGCGAGGTTAGACTCATCGAGCAGCACGAGTTGGGTGTTGCGCGCCACGCGCCGGGCGAAGTCGTCAGGCAGGCCGAGCGCCAGCGTGTGAGGCAGCACCGTGATCGCATTGGCGCCGCCGAGCCCGGCCGCAAAGGTTGCGATCGTCGCGCGCAGCATGTTCACATTGGGATCGCGCTGGGTCAGCATGCGCCAGGCGGTTTGCGCGTTGACGAAGATCGGCTTCGGCGTGAGGCCGCAGGCCTGCTCGACCCGTGCCCAGAGCAGCCGCAACGCGCGGAATTTCGCCATGGTCAGGAACTGGTCGGCATCGGCGCTGAGGCGGAACGAGATGCCCGCACGCGCCGCATCGAGATCGATGCCGGCGCCTTCCAGCATGCGCAGATAGGCGAGGCCCAGTGCCAGCGTGAAAGCGAGTTCCTGCACCTCGGAGCCGCCGGCATCATGGACCGGCCGGCCGTCGGCCAGCACGAACGGCCCCTTGAAGCCGCGCTTGATCAGGCCATTGACGACCTGGCCGAACGACTTTTCGTAGTTGGGCCAGGCGATGGCCGCGGCACCGCGCACGGCCATGGTGCTGAGCGCCTGGTAATTGAAATGCAGGTCGAGCTTGGCGGGGTCGAGCTTGCGGGCCTCGACCATGTCGGCAAAGGTCTCGCCGGCGTTCTCGCGGCCGATCACCGGGTTGAGCGCGATCATGATGCCGGCATCGAGATGGACGCCGCCGCAGGCGCGCGCCAGCGTCTTCTTGCTGGCATCGGCAAGGCCGAAGCCGCGCGCGCCGGGACCACCGGCGAACTCGAATTCGAGGCCGGTCGCGCCGTTCTCGAGATCCTGCAGCGCTTGCGCATTGGCCTGTGCGGCATCGGGATGATCGACCCGTTGCAGGATCTGCCAGGGCGCAGCCGCGGTGCGGCCGGCAAGCGGGCTTGAGTTGGTGGCGCGGCGGTAGATCGGATCGATCTTCAGGCCGTCATAGGTCTTGCCGACCAGCTTCTCGAACGGGGCGCCCTTCAGCACGCCGTCGACCAGCTTGCGCCAGTCGTCATAGGTCGCAGGTCGAAAATCCGAAGCCAGAGCCAAATCGTCAGTCGAGGTCGTCATCCGCCCAAATCGCCCTTCACCGGCTCCGCGAGGAGCCCCTTGATTTGGCCGGAAATTGCCACGGGCAGGCGGCCAAGCCAAACGGTTGTTTGCGGTGGTTTGGCTTTAATCGAGGTCCGCTAGACGGAAAATACCGTCGGCGGAGACCTTGGCCAGCGCATCGGCGATGCGGCGCCCGGCGATAACGCGGTCGGGAACGATCTCGGCGAGCGGCACCAGCACGAAGGCGCGTTCGAACAGGCGCGGGTGCGGCAGCGTCAGTTCCGGCTTGTTCAGTGTGACGTCGTCATAGGCGATCAGGTCGAGATCGAGCGTGCGCGGCCCCCAGCGCTGCTCATTGGCGCGGTCGCGGCCGAATTTGGCTTCGATCTTGTGCAGCGTGAACAGCAGCGCGTGCGGATCGAGACTGGTCTCGATCTCGATGCAGGCGTTGATGAAGCTGTCCTGCTGCTGCTCGCCCCAGGGCGGCGTCGAATAATCCGACGAGCGTGCGATAAGTGCGGCCTGGGTCATGCCGCAGATATTGGCGATCGCCTTGCGAAACGTGGTGCGGACGTCGCCGACATTGCCGCCGAGGGCGATCAGGACGTCAGCCATCTGCGTTCAACCCTGAGGCGGTTGATGGCGCGAGCGGGTGAGCACCACCCCGACATCGTCGAAGATCGCGGCGATCGGCGCGTGCGGCTTGTGCACCGTGACCTTGACCGCCCGGATGCGCGGGAAGCTCGCCAGGATGTCCTCGGCCACCGCGCCGGCGGCGCGCTCCAGCAGCTTGTAGTTGGTGTTCTTGAATGCAGATGTGGCGGTCGCCACCACGTTGGAATAGGAGACCGTGTCGGAGAGGCGGTCGGTGCGTGAGGATTCCGAGAGGTCGGTATAGAGCTCGAGATCGATGACGAAGCGCTGCCCGACTTCGGTCTCATGTTCCATCACGCCATGACGGGCATGGATGACGATCCCGGTGATGAAGATCGTATCGGTCATTGCTGTCCCTCGATTGCCGCGGCCACGCGCAGCGCCTGAACGGTTTCGGCGACGTCATGCGCGCGGATGATGCGGGCGCCATTCTGCGCGGCGATCAGATGCGCCGCGATCGAGCCGCCGATCCGCTCGTGCGGTTCCGACGGCACGACCGTGCTGATGAAGCGCTTGCGCGAGGCGCCGACCAGCAGCGGCAGCCGGAACGCGTCGAGCTCGGAGAGCCGCGCCAGCGCGATCATGCTCTGCTCCGGGGTTTTGCCGAAGCCGATGCCGGGATCGAGCACGATCCGGTCGGGCGAAATGCCGGCGCTCGCGGCGATCGCGAGCGAGCGCTCGAAGAAGGCGGCGATGTCCTGCATGATGTCGATCGCCGGATCGGCCTGCTCGCGATTGTGCATGATGATCACGGGCACGCCGCGTGCGGCGACGAGCGGCGCCATGCCGGCATCGCGCTGCAGACCCCAGACGTCATTGGCGATGACAGCGCCCTGGTCGAGCGCCCAGGCCACGACCTCCGATTTCATGCTGTCGATCGAGACCGGCACGCCAAGCGCGATCACGTCGGCCAGCACCGGCTTCAGCCGCGCCATCTCGGCTTCGGCGGTGACCGGCTGCGAGCCGTAGGGGCGGGTCGATTCCGCGCCGATGTCGACGATATCGGCGCCCTCGGCGACCAGCTTGCGGGCCTGCGCCAGCGCCTGCTCGGGTGCAGCGAACTGACCGCCGTCGGAGAACGAGTCCGGCGTCACGTTCAGGATGCCCATCACCGCCGGATAAGGCCGCGACAACAGCGCCGGCAGCACCGCCGATACGGCCGGGCCGGTCACCGCCGATGCTATGGGCTTGCTCGCCATCATGCGGTGGCTTTGCGCTGACCGCAGCGGCAAGTCAAGGTGTGGCAATGACGGGTGACGCGGCCGGCGGCCGAATGCCGTTAAGACAGGCTAATAGGTGATTTTGGGAGGCAGCTTGCGTGCCTCTTCGATCAGCAGCTCGACCGACTTCTCCGACGGCATCACGCGGACGAGCTTACGCCGCACATTGGCGTCCTTCATGCTCTGCGCGAGCCGCGACGGATTGCGGTGCGCGAGCTCGCGCACGGTGGTGACGCCGGCGGCGCGGACCAGGCCGACCTTCGCCTTGCCCATGCCGGGAATCCGCATGTAGTCGGAGATGTTGGCCCATTCGAGCAATTGTTGTTCGCTGATCCCGGTCTTGGCGGCGAGCGCCTTGCGTCCCTTGACGGTGCGGGCGGCTTCAAGCAGTGCGTCGGTCGTGCGGATACCCTGCGATTTCAGTTTGGTGGCGCAATAGGCGGACAGGCCTTCGATCTCGGAGAGGGGGTATGTCATGATACTCGTATGCAGGTAGAAGGGAGCGCACGTGCAAAGGCGTTTGGGAAAATGCTTCAGGCAAACTGGCTGAGGCCCGGCGTCCCCGAGATGATCTCGCCCATTTGATCCGCTCCGATTTTGTCGCGGCCGAACCTGAAAAGTTCACGCGCGACGTTCTGAATCTCACTCATGCTCAATCCAAGCGCCATCAGCCGGGTGCCGACAGCCATCAGACCGCCACCCATCAACCGCGATAGACCACCGCTGTTGTTGGAGGCGGCGATTGCCGCTTCGGCGCCGGGGATTTGGTCGATCAGAGCCTGGACTTTGTCGGAAGGTCCCTCGTTACGGAGGAAACCCAGAACGATGCCAATGGTTTTTTCAGCGACAGCACCGTCGATGCCGGCCTTCGCGGCCAGCTGCCCAACCAATTCGTCCATATTGCCCCGCCTCAACCGGTTTTTGCCGGATCATTCTTGAAGATTTATCTTGAGCGCCTGTGTCACGAAATACAAGCGATCCGCGCATTTCAGTTCGTTTTCTTTTTCGATCGCGTCGGGAGTGTTGCACCTCTGCAAGAGTGAGCGGCGGATTCACACCATCTTGTCGCAATGCGCAATGCCTTTCGTCACTTGGCCGGGAATAAAGTATGAGGAACTGGTGGAGCGACAATATACATCAGTGCGCGCCGATGGTTTCAATCGACCTGCAAGATGCAATATGATGTCATCGGTTCGAATGGATCGAGCCGATTTAAAATCGCGTTAAGAGGCGAAGCGATGGCGACGTCCGACACCAAGTTGGCCGACACCGATGAGAAAATCTTTATCGGCAAGGGCGAGGAAACAGCCTGGCTGACACTTGCGCTGGCCAACCGCCACGGCCTTGTGACCGGTGCGACGGGAACCGGCAAGACCGTCTCGCTACAGGTCATGGCTGAAGGATTTGCGCGCGCCGGCGTTCCGGTTTTCGCAGCCGACATCAAGGGCGATCTTTCCGGTATCTCCGAAGTCGGCGAGGCCAAGGACTTCATCCTGAAGCGCGCCAAGGAGATGGGCCTGACCTTCCAGCCGGATCAGTTCTCGACCGTGTTCTGGGACGTGTTCGGCGAGCAGGGCCATCCGGTGCGCGCCACCGTCACCGAGATGGGACCGCTGTTGCTCTCGCGGATGCTCGATCTGAACGACGTGCAGGAGGGCGTGCTCAATGTCGCCTTCCGGGTCGCCGACGAGAACGGCCTCACGCTGATCGACATGAAGGACCTGCGGGCGCTGCTGGATGCGATCGCCCCGGACGGCAGCAAGAAGGCTGCCGACGACGAGGAAGATTCGCTGGCGCCGATCCGCAAGGCCGCACAAGGCTACGGCAATGTGTCCAAGGCGACCGTCGGAACGATCCAGCGTCAGCTTCTGGTGCTCGAGAACCAGGGCGGGGCGAAGTTCTTCGGCGAGCCGGCGCTGACGCTGAAGGATTTCATGCGCACCGACCGCGACGGCCGCGGCATGGTCAATATCCTGGTCGCCGACAAGCTGATGCAGAGCCCGCGGCTTTACGCCACCTTCCTGCTCTGGATGCTTTCGGAATTGTTCGAGGAATTGCCGGAGGCCGGCGACCTGCCGAAGCCGAAGCTGGTGTTCTTCTTTGACGAGGCGCATCTGTTGTTCAACGACGCGCCGAAGGCGCTGATGGACAAGATCGAGCAGGTGGTGCGGCTGATCCGCTCCAAGGGCGTCGGCGTCTATTTCGTCACCCAGAATCCGATCGACGTGCCGGACAAGGTGCTGGCGCAGCTCGGCAACCGCGTGCAGCACGCGCTGCGCGCCTTCACGCCGCGCGACCAGAAGGCGGTTGCCGCGGCCGCGCAGACCTTCCGGCCCAATCCGAAGCTCGACACCGCGCGGGTGATAATGGAGCTCGGCAAGGGCGAGGCGCTGGTGTCGTTCCTCGAGGGCGGCGGCACGCCATCGATGGTCGAGCGCGTCATGGTGCGCCCGCCGTCGGCGCGGATCGGGCCGATCACGCCGGAGGAGCGCAAGGTGATCATGGATGCGAGCCCGGTGAAGGGCAAATACGACACCGCGGTCGATGCCGAATCCGCCTACGAGATCATCCAGAAGCGGCTCGCCGGAACGGCGGCGCCAGCGGACGGCAGCGCTGGCGGCGAGGGTGGCGGCATCCTCGGCCAGATCGGTTCGATCGCGTCCACGATCTTCGGCACCAACGTCAAACGCGGCCGCATGTCGACCGGGCAGGTGATCGCGCGCAGCGTCACGCGCTCGGTGACCGACAAGGTGATCGGTGGCGTGGCCGCCGATCTCGGCAAATCGCTCGGCGGTTCGGTTGGCGGCTCGATCGGCCGGGCGCTGGTGCGCGGCGCTCTCGGTGGATTGCTGCGCAGATAGCATCGCGCCGGTCGGCCGAAGCGGGAGACCGGCTTTGCCTCCCGCGGCCGGCGCGCTACAACCTGGCGCAACGTCCAACAAAAAGGATATCCGCGATGTCCAACGCCAAGCTGCAGCCCGTCCTCGACCGCATCGACGCCGATTTCGACAACAGTCTCGAGCGGCTGTTCACGCTGCTGCGGATCAAATCGATCTCGGCCGATCCGGCCTTCGCTGATGACTGCAAGGCGGCTGCCGATCATCTCGCCGAGGATATCGCAACCCTCGGCTTCAAGACCGAAGTGCGGCCGACCGCCGGCCATCCGGCCGTGGTCGGCAAGCTGAACGGCGCGAGCGACGGACGCCCGCACGTGCTGTTCTACGGCCACTACGACGTGCAGCCGGTCGATCCGTTGAATCTCTGGCACCGTCCGCCATTCGAGCCCGCGGTGACCGACCATGCCGACGGGCGCAAGATCATCGTCGCGCGCGGCGCCGAGGACGACAAGGGACAGTTGATGACCTTCGTCGAGGCGTGCCGTGCCTGGAAGACGGTGACGGGATCGCTGCCGGTCGACATCACCATCGTCATCGAGGGTGAAGAGGAGATCGGATCGAAGAATTTCGTGCCGTTCCTCGAGGCGAACAAGGACGACCTCAAGGCCGACTTCGCGCTGGTCTGCGACACCGGCATGTGGGATCCGAATACGCCGGCGATCACCACATCGCTGCGCGGCCTGGTCTATGACGAGGTCAAGATCAAGGCCGCCAATCGCGACCTGCATTCCGGCGTGTTCGGCGGCGGCGCGCAGAACCCGATCCGCGTGCTGACGCGGATCCTCGGCGGCCTGCATGACGAGAACGGCCACATTACCATCCCCGGTTTCTATGACGGCGTGAAGGATTTGCCGCCGGATATTCTGGCCCAGTGGAAGCAGCTCAATCTGACGCCGGAGAGCTTCCTCAAGCCGATCGGCCTCTCGGTGCCCGCCGGCGAAAAGGACCGGCTCCTGATCGAGCAGGTCTCCTCGCGCCCGACCTGCGACATCAACGGCATCGTCGGCGGCTATACCGGCGAGGGCTCCAAGACGGTGATCGCGGCCGAGGCGTCAGCGAAGGTCTCGTTCCGCCTGGTCGAGGGACAGGATCCCGAGAAGATCCGAAAGGCGTTCCGCGACTATGTGAAGGCGCGCCTGCCGGCCGACTGCAAGGCCGAGTTCACCGACCATTCCAGCGCGCCGGCGATCGCGCTCGACTGGAACATGAAGCCGCTGGCAGCCGCGCGCCGCGCGCTGACCGACGAATGGGGCAAAGAGGCGCTCTTGATCGGCTCCGGCGCCTCGATCCCGATCGTCGCCGATTTCAAGCACACGCTCGGCCTCGACAGTGTGCTGATCGGCTTCGGGCTCGACGACGACAACATCCATTCGCCGAACGAGAAGTACGACCTCAAGAGCTACCACAAGGGCATCCGCTCCTGGGCGCGGATCCTGGCGGCATTCGCCGACGCCAAATAGCGCCAGGCGCACTGCACGTAAAAACGCCGCCCGGAATTGGGCGGCGTTTTGATTCGGATGTAGGATGGGTAGAGCGAAGCGAAACCCATCGCTTCTTCATTGCGATCAGTCATGGTCACCTATCGCCGCAATTTCATTGCTGGAGGCAGTTTCTTCTTCACGGTCAATCTAGAGGACCGGCGCCTGCGACTGCTGACAGACCACATCGATCAACTGCGCGCCGCCTTCCGTGAAACGCGCGAACGGCATCCTTTCACGACCGAGGCGATTGTCATTCTGCCCGATCACCTCCATGCAGTTTGGAGCTTGCCGGAAGGTGATGCTGACTTTGCGACGCGCTGGCGGCAGATCAAATCGGCATTTTCACGAAGCTTCCCGGCCGGCGAACTCATTTCGGGTAGCCGAGCGGCCAGATCGGAACGCGGCATCTGGCAGCGACGATACTGGGAGCACACGATCCGGGATGAAGATGACCTCTCTCGTCACATCGACTACGTGCACATCAATCCGCTCAAGCACGGCCTCGTGAAGCGGGTGAACGACTGGCCGTATTCGTCGTTTCATCGCATGGTCAAGCTCGGAGTCTACCCAGAGGATTGGGCTGGCGATGGGGAGAGAGCGGATGGGGCGTTCGGTGAGCGGTCTTGATGCTGAGGCGCGATGGGTTTCGCTGCGCTCTACCCATCCTACGGGTCTCCGCCAGGCCCCCGGACGTAAAAACGCCGCCCGGAATTGGGCGGCGTTTTGTTTCTGATAGTGCAGAGGGTGTTGGCCGTTAGCCTAGCCGAATATTGTGAAATTTCAATCACGATAGCCGGGATTGACCCGGTCGAGCTTGCGCAGCAGCGGCGGCCAGACCAGCTGGGTCGAGCGCAGCTCGGCGCGATCCGGGTTGGAGAGCAGCTCGGTGTTCTTGTCGATCGCGTGCGGGTCGACCGGATAGGCGATCGGTCCGAGCGCGCGGGTCGCCACCTGCATCGAGCAGGCGCGCTCCAGATGGTACATCCGCTCGAACGCGGACGCGACCGAGCGGCCGACCGTCAGGGTGCCGTGATTGCGCAGCAGCATATGGTTCTTGCTGCCGAGATCGCGCTGCAGGCGCGGACGCTCGTCATGATCGAGCGCGATGCCTTCATAGTCGTGATAGGCGAGGTCGTGGGTGACGAGCTGCGCGGTCTGGTTCAGCGGCAGCAGGCCCTCGGGGCCGCTCGACACCGCGGTGCCGTCGACGGTGTGCAGATGGAGCACGCAGCCGGCGTCCTCACGCACCTCGTGGATCGCGGAATGGATGGTGAAGCCGGCCGGGTTGATGCTGTAGTCGCTCTTCGAGAGCTGGTTGCCGTCGAGGTCGACCTTGACCAGGCTCGATGCGGTGATCTCGTCGAACATCAGCCCGTAGGGGTTGATCAGGAAGTGGTGCTCGGGTCCGGGGACGCGGGCGGAAATGTGGGTATCGACCAGATCGTCCCAGCCATAGAGCGCGACCAGCCGGTAGCAGGCGGCGAGATTGATCCGCTGCTCCCATTCCGCCGCACTCATATCCGACGGCACTTCCTTCAGGCGCGCTTCCGCTGGCGACATGGCCGATTGCTCCATTGATGGCGTTATTGCTTGGTCCAAGCGTAGCGCCGCCGCCGGACCACAGCAAGGCAGGGTAACGGCGTGACAGTCATGTCGGCATGCGGCCCACGCTCCGAACGGCGATCGTCAGTGGGCAGCGTGATGCGTTACGGCGCCGGGATCGCCAGCAGGCTCGAGATGCTGCGGCCGCGGATGTCGTAGACGCGGGCGAACACGACGTCGTCGCGCTTGATCTCGACCATCACAGGCGCGGCCAGGCCCTTGCAGTAGAATTCGCCGAGCGTCATCGCGAAATCGGCAGCATTGCTGTCCCAGCCGATCGTGAAGTCGGGGCCGAGCGCGACCTGCGCGGGGCGCTGCGGTCCGCACACCGCGACCTTCCACTTGCGGTTCTGCGGCGGCACTTCCTGGCGCTCCGCCAGTTGCTCGCGCAGCCCGTCGGATGCCTGCTTCAGCGCCAGGCCCCAATAGTCCAGCATGAAGAAGTTGTCCGCGGTCCGCACCGTGCCGGCGATGTGGTTGAAGTGCGTGTACTGATACGGATGCAGGCGGATCATTTCGCTGAGCGGCAGCAAGAGGCCGAACGCGAACACGGCGAGCGCCGCGGGCTGCCAGGCGCGGCGGTTCTCGCCGAGCCAGTCCATGCCGCGCGCGAATGCGACGCCGGCCAGCACCGTCATCGGCGGAATCACGAAGATGAAGTGACGAATGCCGTTATAGAGCGCCGGCCGCTTCACCATCGCGATGACCAGCGGCAGCGTCGCCGCCAGCGTCAGCATCAGCATGATCGACTTGCGCTTTGCGGTGACGTCGTAGCGCGACAGCGACATCAAGGTGATGACGACGGCGGCGGCCAGCAGCACCAGCAGCACTTCGGGAAGCTGCAGCGCGAACAGAGTGGGCAGATAGGACCATGGCATGTCCGGCACCGACACCAGCGCGCCGTCGAACATCTCCTTCCAGGGTTTCTCGAAGAAGTGCGAGAAATAGGTCACCGCTTCGAGCGGATGTCCGGGCTCCATGATCGACCATGGCCAGATCAGGCCCATCACGAGATAGCCCAGCACAAGTCCCGGCAGCAGCACATAGACGACATGGGCAAAGCGGTGGGGCGCCTCACGCGGGCCCTGCTTGCGGAACTCCTCGATCAGGAGCGGGACGAAGCCGACCACGGCGTAGATCAATGCGAGCCCGCCAAGCACGCGGCAGCCGATCGACAGGCCGGCCCCCAGGCCGACGATCAGGATGGTGCGCGGCGAGGGCGCCGGATATTCCTCGATCAGGCGCACGAGGCCCATGATCAGGACCACCATCGCCACGGCGAACGGCGCATCCTTCGGATTCATGAACATGTGGCCGTAGAAGGTCGGGCACAGCGCCAGCAGCAGCAGCGCCGCCAGTCCTGCCAGCGGGCCGCCGACGCGGCGCGCCAGGCGCCAGGTTACCGCAAGGCCGATAACGCCGACGATCGCGCCGAGCAGGCGGCGCGTCTCGAACAGTTCGAGCGGAATGATCTTGTGCAGCAGGGCCGCGGCCATGTCGAAGCCGCCGCCGTACATATACAGATTGGCAAACGACAGCGCGCCGGTGTCCTTGAACCCGGACCCGTACATGCGCAGCAGGAGGTCGGCATATTCAGCGTGGGTGTAATCGTCCCAGCCCAGACCGTAATCGCGGAACGTCAAGCCGGCGACCACGGCGACCACGCCGAGGACGAGGACAGCGAGATCGTCGCAGGTCTTCTCCACCGAGCGCCGCGCAGGCGCCTCGAGGGCAGACGTCGTAATCGATGACATAGCTAGTGATACCGGCGTGCCTGTGGCCCAGATTGGCGCTTTAGGGCCTCATTCCCCGGCATCCATAGCGCAGTTCCGTTTCCAAGTAATTGGTAATTGTGGCGTAATTTCCCAGATGCGTTGCAATAAATTGGCAGCAATTCGTAGCCAGTAGATCTACGGGAGCTGGCTGCCGGACAGCCGCTGCAGCCGCGGTGAAGCAGCGCATCGCGCCCGGTTAAGCGGGATTTTAGGGAACTCTGTCTACAATTGGCGGTTGGCGGTGTGAGCAATATGACGGTATCGTGGCGTTGGTGGCTCGCGCCGATTTTCGGTCGGGTCTCCCGGGGGTTAGTTCGATGAAGGTTGGTCTGTTGGTCGTCGGCGCGGGCCTGGTCGTGGCGGGCTTGGCGGCGATCGGCCTCGGAATTCCAAACAAGGAATTCAGCGTCGGCGGCACGTTGATCGCAACAGGCGTGACCGGCGCATGTACCGGCGTGATTGTTGTGGCCCTTGCCGCCATCCTTCGCGAACTCCAGGCCATGGGCGACCGGCTCGATGCTGTCGTTGCCGTGGGTCTGCGGTCCGGGTCGTCGTCTGCAACTTCCCCGCGCGGCACTCCCGACGATCCGGTGTTCCCGCCGCCTGAGCCGAAGGTGTCGGCGCCTCCGCCGCTGGCTCCCGCGTCCCCGCCATCCGCGCCGACGGCGCCGCCGCCCTGGCACGATGAAATCGCCTCGCGCGGCGCATCAGGCGAGGTGCCGGCGGCCGCGCCCGCGGATGGCGCGGCACCGCCCAAGCGGCGCAATCTGCTGTTCTCATCCTCGCGCAAGGAGCGCGAACGGAGCCAGTCGCGTGCCGCCGAGCCGCTCACGCCCGATCTGTTGTCGCCGGAACTGCGCCCGAATCCGGGCGGTTCGGCCGAACCGGCGCCGGCAACCTTCGACGATGCCTGGCCGAAGGCCGACCGGCCGCGGTCGGTCGACGTCGCCCCCCGGCGCGGGCCCCGGACGCCATCGACCTTCGGCGAGGCCCAGTCGGCCGCCGCAGCCTCGCCGGCATCGGGCCATCCGCCGCCGCCCCAGGAGCAGCCGCCGGTGACCGTGCTCAAATCCGGCGTCGTCGACGGCATGGCCTATTCGCTCTATTCGGACGGATCGATCGAGGCGCAGATGCCGGAGGGCATGATGCGATTTGCCTCGATCGACGAGCTCAGGTCGCACCTGGAGCAGCGGCCTTAAGATCCGGGCCAATACTTGCGCGCGGCCGGCCCGAAGCCGGAAACGCGGCCGTTGTTGTCAGATTTGCTGTAATTCGTGCATATTCGCAAAGTAGTACGCGATTCCATTAATGTATTGCTGCGCATGGATACTGTCCGGTGGGCGCCGGGCTGTCGATAGCACGGGGAAGATTGAGCCATGTCCGATACGTCAGGCAAAACGCCGGTCGAGCTGACCGCCAACATCGTTTCGGCCTATCTCAGCAACAATCCGACGCCGGCCTCGGACATTCCGAACCTGATCAGCCAGGTCCACTCCGCCTTGCTGCGGGTGTCGAGCGGACGCAGCGACACGCCGAACGAGCCGGCCAAGCCCGCGGTGTCGATGAAGAAGTCGATCACGCCCGAATATCTGGTGTGCCTCGAGGACGGCAAGCGCTTCAAGTCGCTGAAGCGCCATCTGCGCACCCAGTACAACATGACCCCGGAGCAGTATCGCGACAAATGGGGCCTGCCGGCCGACTATCCGATGGTGGCGCCGAACTATGCGGTGGCGCGCTCGCAGCTCGCCAAGAAGATGGGCCTCGGCCAGCAGGCGCGGAAGCGGAAATAGAAGATTACGCGGCGGACGCCAGCGCCTCGCGCGCATCGTTGCGGATGCGGTCGACCATCGAGCGCAGGCCGTTGGAGCGCTGCGGCGTCAGATGGTCGCGGAAGCCGAATTCGTCGAACAGCGCGAGCGCGTCGGTGCCGAGGATTTCCTTGGGCGTGTGCCCGGAAAACAGCGTTAGCACGATCGCGACCAGGCCGCGCACGATGTGGGCGTCGCTATCGCCGATATAGATCAGGCGCGGTTCGCCGTTGGCACCGCGCTCGATCCGCTTCGACAGCCAGACCTGGCTGACGCAGCCCTGCACCTTGTTTTCGGCCGAGTGCCCCGCCTCCGACAACGGTTCGAGCGTGCGGCCGAGCTCGATGACATAGCGGTAACGGTCGTCCCACTCGTCCAGCAGCGCAAAATTGTCCCTGATTTCGTCGATCGTCGTCATCGTGGCCCGCGTCCTGTCCTTGACGGCTTATATAGGAAGGCGGGCCGCGAAAGCGATGAAAATGGAACCGGTTCCCGGTTGTTTTGACGGGTTTTCTTCAACGCGAACCGGTGCCCGCCTCGCCTGACGGCGCTTTGGTTTTCCCCTTACGGCGTCGGCGGCAGGCGGAATTCGATCGACTGGTCGTCCGCGGTCAGCGTGTCGCGGATCGCGGTGGCTGAATCGGTATCGTCCTTGCCGATCGAGCCGGTGTGGTCCGGCGGCTTCTTGTCGGTGATGATCTGGTAGAGCTTGCGCGCCCCGTCGGTCGCGCGCTGGCCGATCGCGGTCGCGGCCTGGCCGCCGACCTCGCAGGCGGACGGCTGGCGCTTGCAGAACTGACCCATGTCGTTGATCGTCGCGGTCGCGGCCGACACCGCATCCGACGCGCTGATCGGCGGCGTCTTGTCCGCTTCGGGTGTTTTGCCTCTCGGCAGCAGCACGAGCACAAGCCCGAGCCAGAATGCCAAACGCAGCAGGAAGAACATGGCGCGATCCCGGTCGTCTGTCTTGTCTTGCTTCTTGCGCGGTCGATGCCGCTATTGGCCTTGAGGGTTAGCATCGGTCGATAAATCGGAAGTATCTGCATTGAAGTAAATCCGCCGAAAAATCGCGGAAAATTCGCCTGAATTGATTCGCCGTAAATTTTCGATTGATGGCGCCCGACGCGCGCCGGATGCGCAGGATCCGCCGCGTCCACCATTTCGAAACCATAGATTGTCGCATCCGGAAACCAGCCGTTCACCATCCCCGACAAATGGCCGGTGAATAGCGGGTCAAACCCACTCCAATGCACGGTGTTTGGCGGCAGGCCGCCCAGCCTTAGCGTTCGCTTAAGTTCGCTCTGACACGTTGACCTGCAATCACGAAGGAGGCGTTCCGGCGCGTCTGTCTGACGATTGAGCCGAAGCGCGAGTGCTGTGAGTAGTTTGAGTCTGATCCGCGATTGCCTGGATGCGCTGCTGCATCCGTCGGCGCAATATGATGCGCTGACGCGTGCGCGCCATCGTGCCTTCATGGCGCCGCGGCTGCTCGGCAGCCTGGCGGCGCTTGCCTCGTTCCCTGCCTTTCTTGCGATGCGCGGTGCGCCGACGGCGATCGAGGTCGCGGCATTCGCCTGGCTGATCGCGCCGATCCTGCTGTCGTGGTTCCTGTCGCGCACCGGGCGCTATGAAGGCGCGCATGTGCTGTCGTCGCTGGCGCTTGCCGGTCTCGTGATGATGATCGCGGCGACGACCGGCGGCATCGCCTCGTTCGCCGCCGTGTGGCTCGTCGTGATTCCGATCGAGGCGGCGCTGTCGGCCTCGCGGCGCGTGGTGGCGTTTGCGTTCGCGCTGGCGATGATCTGCGCGGCGCTGCTGAGCGTGCTCGGCCATTATCATGTGCTGCCGGTCGTCGATCCCGCGGTTGCTTCGAACAGCACGCTGGTCGGTTTCGGCGTCGTGTCGGCGATCTTCTACGCCGCCGGACTCGCCTTCGGCGCGGAGTCGCTGGCGCGTACCAGCGTGGCGCTGCTCTATGTCGAGGAAGAGCGCTACCGCCTGCTCGCGCATAACATGAGCGACGTGCTGTCGCGGCACAGCCGCAACGGCGCCGTGCGCTTCATTTCGCCCGCGGCCGAGAACATGCTCGGCGTGCCGGCATCGCGGCTGTTGGGCCACGGCCTGTTCGACCGCGTTCATGTCGCCGATCGCCCGGCCTATCTCACGGCGCTGTCGGATGCCGCGCGCGGTGACTCGCGCAGCGTCGAGTTCCGCGTGCGCCGTGACGGTGCGCGGGGCGAGGTCGCGGCCGAATTCATCTGGGCCGAAATGCGCTGCCGCCCGCTCGATCAGGCCGCCGCCGATGCCGAGGTCGTCGCCGTGATCCGCGACGTGACCGATCGCAAGGTGCAGGAGCAGGCGCTCGAACAGGCGCGCAATGTGGCCGAGCAGGCCGATGCGTCGAAGACGCGCTTCCTGGCCACCATGAGCCACGAACTGCGCACCCCGCTCAACGCCATCATCGGCTTCTCCGAGATGATCGCGCAGGAAGACGTGCTCGGCCTCGACGTGGCCCGCCGCAAGGAATACGCGCAGCTGATCAACGATTCCGGCCAGCATCTGCTGTCCGTCGTCAACGGCATCCTCGACATGTCGAAGATGGAGTCGGGTAATTTCGAGATTTCGCCGGAGCCGTTTGCGCCCCGGCCGGCGCTGCTCAATTGCTGCAATCTGGTGGCGTTGAAGGCGCGCGAGAGCGGCGTCGACCTCGTCACCCGCGTGCCCGACGATCTGCCGATCGTGAACGGCGATCCGCGCGCGTTCAAGCAGATCGTGCTCAATCTGGTCTCCAACGCCATCAAGTTCACCGAGCGCGGCGGCAAGGTGACGGTGTCGGCCGGCGTCGAGGGATCGCGGCTGGTGCTGCGTGTCTCGGACACCGGCGTCGGCATCGCCGCCGATGATCTCAAGCGGATCGGCGATCCGTTCTTCCAGGCCGGCAAGACCTATCAGCGCCGCCACGAGGGCACCGGTCTTGGTCTTTCCATCGTGAAGGGACTGGTCGGCCTGCACCACGGCGAAATCAATGTGGAGAGCAAGGTGGGCGAGGGAACCACGGTGTCGGTCGCGCTGCCGCTGGCGTTCACCCCGCCCGCCGCCGTCGAGCCGTCCAGCAATGTCTCGACCCTGAAGCCCGCGCTGCGTTCCGGACTACAAGAGCAAACCCATCAGGTGAAGAAGAGTGCCTAGACAGACTTTGGATGACGATGAAACGCCGCGCCGTCGCCGCGGCGCCAAGGCAGTGGCCATCGCGGCCGAGGAGGAACGTGGCCTCGTCCTGCGCCTGCTGCTGCACAGTCCGAAGGATCTGGTTGCCGGCGTGCTAGCGACGTCTGCCATTGTTGCGATCCTGATCAATGCGCTGTTCCTGCAGGCCGGCCGTCATCCGTCGCCGATGTTCGGCGGTTCGGTTGTGACGCTGCCGCCGCCGGCCCCGGTTGCCGCGGCCACCAGCCCGATACCGCGCCCGCGTCCGGCCGAGGCGGCTGCCCGATCGGCCGAGCCCGTCGACGTGAAGCCGGTGGAGACTAAGCCGGCCGAGACCAGGTCCGTCGAAGCCAAGCCGGCAGAACCCAAGGCCGAGGCCAAGCCGGTCGATCCGATGGCCAATCTGGTGCTGAAATCGACCACTGCGCCGCCGGCCGCAGCACCGTCCCCGGCCGCCGCGCCGTCCAGCGTCATTCGTCCGCCGGCATCGATTCCGACACAGCATCTGAGCCCGGCCGGCAAACGCATCGCCGCGGTCCAGCGTACGCTGACGGAGTATGGCTACGGCCAGCTCAAGCCGACCGGCACGATCGGCGCCGATACCCAGCACGCGATCGCGAAGTTCGAGCGCGCCCGCAAGCTGCCGGTGACCGGTCAGATGTCCGATCGCCTGGTGCGCGAGCTCAGCGCGATGATCGGGCATTCGATCGAGTAGCCTCTCTACTACGGCATTGAATGTGTATTCGTCATGCCCGGGCTTGTCCCGGGCATCCACGTCTTTGAGACCTGTTGAAGCTAACGCGTGGATGGCCGGGACAAGCCGGCCATGACGAGTTAGGTCGTCTCGCCCAGCAGCACGTCCCTGACCTCGTCGGAGAACAGCTTCCTGCGGCCGGCCACCAGCACCCATTCCGGATCGTCGCGATCCGGAATGGCGCGCGGCATCCCGTGATCGAGCAGGGCCTGCGCGCAGCCCACCCAATTGCCGCCGCTGACCGGCTCGTTGCAGGAGGCCCACGACAAGGAGCCGGACGCATTGTCGCCGAAGCCGTGCTGCTCGGTCCATTCCGCGCCGTGCTCGAGCAGGAATCGCGTCAGGGCGGCATTGCCGCGGAATACCGCGTGATTGAGCGCCGACGCATCCCAATCGCCGCCGCGTACCGTGATCGGCCAGCCGAGCTCGACCATCAGCCGCACTGCATCGTCGCCGCCTGCCGCGGCAAGTTCCGGAAGCAACCGCAATTGCTGCGGTGAAAGTGAACCTGGAAGGTCGGGCCGGCCGGCCTGGATTCGCCGCGCCTCGCTCTCGTCACCGCTGCTGCACGCCGCGGCGAACCGCTCGTCATCGGCAAGCGTCTCGTCGCCGGTGCGCTCACGCAGCAACTCGGCGACCTCGGTCAGTCCGAATTGCAATGCGTAGCGGTAGGCGCTGAGACCATCCGGCGTCGTGACGTGCGGATCTGCGCCAGCGTCGAGCAGTGTTGCGATGCAGGTCCGCGACCGCCGCCGGCGAATCGCCCACAGCAGCGGCGAGCCGCATTCGGTCAGCGGCGCGTTGCCGGCGGGTTCGTTTGGATTTCCGCCGTGCCGCAGCAGCAAGTCGAGCGCCGCCACGTTCTCGTCGTCGAGCGCCTTGTACATTGCGTTGGTGCCGGCGATCCGCGCGCCATGCTCGAGCAGCAGGCCTGTCGTCACCGAGCCTTCGAGCGAGTGATACAGCGATTCATTGTCGTTCGGATTGGCGCCCGCTTCGAGCAACAGTCTGGTCAGTTCGAGATCGTGGTTGCGGCCGGCGGCGCCGTACAGCGCTGACAGCGGATTGCTGTCATCGGGTGCGTCGAGCGTTCCGGGCGGCCAGCGGCTGCTGATGTGCTGGTCGGGATCGGCGCCGGCTTGCAGCAGCAGGCGTGCGCAGCGATGCAGCCGGGCCTGAAATTCCGCAATCTGCAGCAGGCTGGAATGCGTGACCGCGACCAGCGGCGGCACTTTGAACGGACCGCCGGGACGATTGACCCATCCTGGATCGTCGTTGGCGGCGCGTTGCACCGTCTCCTCGTCGCCGATGGCGCAGGCGAGATAGGGATCATCGGCGATGAGGCCGGGATCCTCGGCGAGCATCCGCGCCGCAACGCGCGGATTGGCGCGGTCGGTGGTGCCGGCGACGTCTGCGGCATAGACTAGCTGCAACCATCGCCGCACGCGGTCGGCCTTGCTTTTACCGGGCGGCAATTGTGCGTCGACATAGCGCCGCAGGTCCGGCCAGGAGCCGAAGCCGAGATCGCGCGCCACGCAGGACTGCGCATCGTGCAGCCGCAGATCAAGCGCGGCGATCTCAGTATCGCTGCGCCCGGCCGCAGCCGGAAGCGCATGCCGGAAACGCGCGTAAGCCTCCGGCGCTTGCCGCCGGTAAAGGCGAATGAGCTCCTTGGCCTGCTTCTTCAGATGTTCGAGATTCAATCGCGCGGGCGATCGGTCCATGGAAACCTCCGTGCATCATCGCCGATGGTCCACAAAACCGGCTGCACAAAGGCTTGGTTGGCCGCTCAATTGGTGCAAGTGGGTTCAACCCTTCCCGTGGACCCGGGCGCGGCTTGCACCGCAGATGCAAGGATATGGGTGACGATTGGTTCGGTCAACCCGCCGCGGCGTGACGACATCTGTGACAATTGGACGTGGCCGTGCCGCTGGCCTATAGGTCGGCGCATGCGATTGAAAACCAGCATATGGGTCGCGGCGTATCTGCGCCGCTGCCAGACCGAGGGCGTGTTCGGCGCAGTCCGCAAGAAGGGCGCTGAGGAAGCCGGTGCCGTGTTCGTCAAGGTGGCGCTGATGGACGGCAACGCGATGCTGTATGCGCCCGCGCCGCAGACAGTCTATGACGACAGCCGTCCGGTCGAGCGGCTGTTCGTGCCGACCGCGCTACAACCGGTGTCCGAGCCCTCAATCGAGGAACGTTTGACCAAGGAACTCCGCTTCGATCCCGATGCCTGGATCGTCGAGACCGAAGATCGCGCCGGACGGCACTTCCTCGATCTGGCTAAAAACTAGCTTCCGGATTTCTGGTTGCGAATGGCGGGCGCACTGCCGGGCTGCAGCGCGGGGCGCGTCTGCGAGGATGTCGCGCGCACGCGATGACGCTCATCGTCATAGAGCGACGAGCGATACCTGGCGCGGGCCACCGCCATGGTCGAGCCGCGCCACGCCGCCAGCATCACCAGTGCCGAGCGCTCGCTCAAGCGATCGTAGAGCCGCGACAGCCGATAGACATAATTGACCGAGGAGCCGGCTTCCGGATTGAGGAACATCAGGATCCGCTGGAATGCGGCGCTCGACACGTCGAGCGCCCGCATCGCGCAGGCGAGCGGCTCGCCGCCGGGATCGTTGACCACATCGGCGGCGATCCGCGACGGCAGGATCAGCGCCTCGCCGAGTTCGAGCGTGAAGTTATCGAGGTCCTCGGCAAACGCCGCCATCTCCAGGATATGGATCGCGCGCGCGGCGCGCGCGGCGGGGATCCGCGCGGCGGCCTTCAGCGGCGTGTCCTGCAGATTGTGCAGGATCTGCGCGCGCTCCTTCGTGCTGGCGGCAAAGAACATGTCGGAGATTTCGGCGGCATCGTTCGGCCGCATGGCAAGGCTCGCGGCCATCCGCAGTTCGGCTTCGGTCGGGATCTTGGCCGGCAGCGCGGAGGGGGCGGGCGCAGGAATTGGTGTGGCCGCCGGCATCGGCTGGTCGGGACCGACGCGGCGCAGCCCGAGCTTGTCCATGATCCGGGCGGGCGTGGCCGGATAGATCGCAAGCCGCGCGCGGACGGCGGCGCGCGTTGCGTCGTCGACCTCGTCGATCAGGCGTGTCGTCAGCTCGACGAACTGGCGCTCTTCATCGGCGGAATGTGCGCTCGCCTGCACATAGAGGTCGGTCAGGACGCGCAGCAGCGTCGGGCGGATGTCGACGCCCTCGCGACGGGAGAGCGTCATCAGCCCATCGAAACCAGGAAATAGCGGAGCTGCGCTCATCTCGGGCGTACGCGACTTGCCAGTGAACTTCGGTTTGAAAACCTTGTGGCAGCGAGCCTACGCAGGCTGTTTTAAGAGGCAGTTAAGGAAAATAAGCCGTGAAGGTGAATGCTCGAATTTGCGCGTGTCTATTAAGGCACAGCGCCATATCCGTAACCGTCCGTACCCGAGGCTTAAGATGTCATTAACCATGCGCGTTCTTAACTCGGCGTGCGCGGGGCAAATCATGTCCGTGCGGGGCCAGAGAGAACGGAACATGGGCACCATCGTTGAGTTTCCGGCGGATGCGGCTGCACGGCGGCCGAGCATGGCCGGTGCTGCCGGCGAAGGCATGGGGACCGTACTGATCCTTCCCGTCGTCCGGATCGAGCGAACGACGGAGGAGACCGGCGGTGGTCGCGGACCGGAGCAGGGCACTGCGCAGGGCCGCCGTCGCCGACGCCGCTCCTGATCGCGGACATCGGGCAATGCCGGAGCTTGTGCAGCGGACCGTCGCTCGGCGGTCACTCCCGGCGCTGATCCTGCTGCTGGCAGGCTCGGCGCTCGCCGGCTGCAGCGGCGGGGATTTCGGCCGCACCCGCGCCGATTTCCGCAACGACGACATGCATCGCTGGATCGGTGCCGAGGCGACCGGCAGCATCGGCAAGAACGCCTCGCAATTCCAGCTCACCGAACACGAACGTCAGCTGCGCGACCTCGCCTATCAGTTCATCGAGCCGCCGCTGTCGCGTCCGGCGTGGAAGAGCGTATTCGGCGACTACCAGCCGCTGCCTTCGCCGTGGCGGCAGAGGGTCGTGTTCGATCGCACCGCCTATGGCCGCAATCTGATCGACGAGCCGCATCGCTCGTTCGCCTCGCGCTATTCGCTGCTGATCGACGAGGTGCGCGACGACATCACCCGCTTCGAGCCGTTCTTCGCCACCGCGATCCAGGTGATCGAGCTCGATCGCAAGCGCAATGCCAGCCTCCACATGATCGCCGATGTGTCGCCGCGCGAGCGGGCTGACGCGGTGGCGCGGATGGAAGAGAACACGCTGATCGTGCAATGGGTCCAGCAGGCCCTGGAGCGGCGGATCTCGTCCTATCGCTGGGCGCTGGAGCGACTGGTGATCCAGGCGCCCGACGGCATGGCGGCGGATGCAGAACGCCAGATCAACGAGCTCGCCCGGCTCACCGCCAACGCACCGCTCATCTCCGCGCCGGTCGCGGGCCAGGCTGTGGTGACGAAGGGCTAGGCGCGCTTCGCCTTCTTCGCCGTCGATTTGACCCGGCGACCGTTGGCCTGCCGTGGCAGGCTCGCAATGAATGCCTTCAGCGCATCGGAGGGCGGGTGGGCCGAGGGATAGGCGAGGCCGACCTGGCGCGTCACGTCGATATCGATCGCGCGCATCGCGACATCAGGATTGCCGCGCGCCACGCCCTCGGGGACGATGGCGACGCCGACCCCGGCCGCCACCAGCGCCATCGCCCACTCCTCGGATTCCGCGATCGCCACCGGCTTGCGCGGCGGTGAGGCACGCTTGAAGAATTCCTGCTGCTCGCAATGGCAACGATCGATCATCGGAACGCCGGCGAAGTCGGTGGTCCGGAGCGTCTCCTTCAGCGTCAGGGGATGCGAGGGCGGCAGTGCCGCGACATAACGCTCGCTCCACAGCGGGATGAAGTGCTCGCCGGCGCCGACCATGGACTTGGCGACGATCCGCGCGTCGGCCTTTTCGCTGGCGCCGACCAGCCGGAGCGCAAGATCGGTATCGCCGGTCAACGGCTTCAGCAGCGCGATGGTCCGGGCTTGATCGAGCGTCCGCAGCAGCCCGAGCGTCAGCGCCTGCCGCGTCGCGGGCTTGCGGAAGAGATTTCGCGCCGCGTCCGCCTCGTCGATGATCCGGCGGGCGATGCCGTGAAACTGCGCGGCTGAGGCGGTCGGGGCCATGCCCTTCTTGTGCCGGATGAACAGCGTGGTGCCGAGCTCGGCCTCGAGATTGGTGATCGCCGCCGAGATCGACGGCTGCGAGATGAAGCAGCGCTTCGCCGCGGCGGTCAGATTGCGCTCGCGGTAGACCGCGGCGAAGTAGCGGAGTTCGCGGATATCCATAGGCATATCCTATCACAGAGATAGAAAGACAATATTTTACCTATGGAAACGCCAGTGGCAAGCCTGCGCCTATTAAAGCGGAGGATCTGTCATGCGCATCCACCATCTCAACACCGGCACGATGTGCCCGATCGGAAAGCGGCTCGTGAACGGCAGCGGCAGCGTTTTCCAGCGGGCGCGGATGGTATGTCATTGCTTGCTGGTCGAGAGCAATGACGGCCTCGTGCTGGTCGACACCGGGATCGGCCTCGACGACATCGGCGACCCGCCGCGGCTCGGACGCAAATGGGTGCGGCAGGCGACGCCGCGGCTCGATCCGGCCGAGACGGCGGTGCGGCAGGTCAAGGCGCTCGGCTTTTCAGCTGATGATGTGCGCCATGTGCTGCTGACGCATCTCGATCGCGATCACGCCGGCGGCGTGCCGGACTTTCCGAAGGCCAAGGTGCACGTCCATCGCAAGGAGTACGAGATGGCGGTGACGCATCAGGTCACGCCGCCGCAGGGGCGCTACATCACGGCGCAGTGGCGGCATGGGCCGGATTGGAGTTTCTATGGTGCCGGCGGCGAGGACTGGTTCGGCTTCAAGGGCGTGCGCGCGCTCGGTGACCGCGAGCCGGACATCCTGATGATCCCGTTGCCGGGCCACACGCTCGGCCATTGCGGGATTGGGGTGCGCGACAAGAACAAATGGCTGCTGCACGCCGGCGACGCCTATTTCCACCACGCGCAGCTCGACGCCAGGCCGCGGATCCCGCTGGTGCTCGGCATGTTCCAGCGCCGCGCGGACATGGATCGCGCGACGCGCATCCAGAACCAGGAGCGGCTGCGGCAATTGAAGGCGGCGCATGGCGCTGATGTGACGATCGTCAACAGCCACGATCCCGTCGACTACGAGACCTGCCGCTGCGGCCGGCATGCACTGGATGTAAGCTAACGCTTGCGAGCGGCAGGCGGCGGGGCCGGAGCGGGGAGCGGCGGCGGCGCCTCCTGCTTGGCCGCGACCGGCTCGGTCTGCACCTTGCACGAGGAGGCGGCGAGCGAGGCCTGCGCCTGCGGCATCAGGCCGGGCTCCGGCGCCAGCGCCTTCAGCAGGATCAGGCCGGTTGACGTCGGCGAGTCGATGATCAGCCGGTCGGCAGCGGTGATTTCCTCGTCCTCCGGCAGCTCGTTGTGCTGCGCTTCCGTCATCAGGTCGAGCTCGATCACCTTCTTGCCGGCCGAGCGGTCGTTGATCGCGTAATAGGCGACCTCGTTGCGGGTGTAGAACGACACCGACGTATAGGCCTGGCTGACCGGCACGGTGAGCTTGAGCGGTCCGGTCGAGAGATCGTAGCGGCAGATCGCCACCGCGAAGGCCGGATCCATCAGCGGCATCGGCGAATGGCTCGGGTCGGCCAGCGGCAGCTGCGTCACCTCGTTGAGCTTGGTCATCGGCGTCAGCCGCGAATAGGCGTCCTGCGAGGCGATGCGCGGCAGCGCCAGCACGCTGACGAGATGCACCACGCCACCGAGCAGCACGCCTGCGAGGATGGTGAGCAGCACGCGGATCATGGGCAACCCGTCGTTGCGATCGAGGGCATCGGCGCGTCGCGCTGCGTGCGGGTCGCGACCCCGACCGGCGTATCGTAGAGGCGCAGCATCAGCGCGTAGCGCTCGATGCCGCCAGTCGGCAGCCAGTTGCCGGCGCGCGAGCGCGAGGCGATGTGGATCTCGAACGTGCCGTCGGAGGCGCGCATGATCTCCTGGCTGGTGAAGCCGTAGCGCTGCAGCGTGTTGGCGACCAGATGGCCCTTGCGGTCGAACAGCGTCAGCGTCCAGAACCGCGCCGCCGGCGTCACGCCGCTGACCACGATGTCGCAGCGGCCGTCGAGCGGCTTGTTCTTGTCGTCTGATGTCGCCGAGAACGCGATGCCGTCGCCGGTGCCGATCGGCAGCTCGCCGCTGCGCGCGATGGTGGCGCGCGAATAGGGGTCGACATCGGAGGTGCCGCTCTTCGGACGCGCGGTCCAGGCGCCGATCTTCAGCGTGCCGAGATCGGTGCCGCGCGTCGCCGTCGCATAGGTCAGGCCGAGGCCAACGGCCGTGGCGATGACGAGTGCCAGCAAAGTGGTGAGGAGGAGCCGCACGTCAGTTCTTGCGTGGCACGGCCGGTGTCGCGCCGTCCGGCCCGGCCGCGGCAACGTAGTTTTCGGGGAACGCCAGCGCGCTCGAGGACTCGGCCTTGCCGGTCTTCGAAGGCTCGTTCAGCGTGGTCTTGCCGGCGGTCTTGGCGGCGTCGTCGAGCAGCTTCTCGACCCGCACCAAGATATCCGCGCCGCGCTTGGTCAAAACCGGCGGCGGGCCGGGCTTGGTTTCCAATACGCGCGGCGCCGCGTTGGCCTGGGCATTGGCCTGCGCCGGCTGCGGCGGCAGCTTCTGGCCCATGCCGACGCCGACGAGCTCCTTGACCTCCACGCCCTGATGCGCGGCGACCATGATGTCGTGCCAGGTCTGTGCCGGCAGCGATCCGCCGGTCATGCGGTTGGTCGGCGAATAGTCGTCATTGCCGTACCAGACCGCGCAGGTGAAGTTGCCAGTGTAGCCGACGAACCAGGCGTCGCGATAGGCGTTGGTGGTGCCGGTCTTGCCCGCGGTCGGAATGCCGTCGAGCGCGGCGCGTCGCGCGGTGCCTTCGCTGACCACGTGGCTCATCATGCCGGCCATGTCGGCGGCGATGTTCGGCGGAATGGCTTGCCGCGGTTTCGGGCCGTCGCGGTCCCAGCGCCAGACCAGGTCGCCGGCGCCGGTGCGCACCTCGAGCACCGAATGCGGCGTCACCGCCTTGCCGCGGTTCGGGAAGGTCGCATAGGCGACCGCGTGCTCCAGCACCGTGACTTCGTCGGAGCCGATCGGCAGCGACGGCGTATCGGGCAGCGGCGCCTTGAGGCCGAAGCGGCGCGCGACCTCGACGATCTTGGCGCGGCCCGCCTTCGGGCCTTCCTTGCCGCCCATCATGATCGAGAGCTTGACCGGCACCACGTTGATCGAGCGGGTGATCGCCTGCGTCAGCGTGACCTGACCCGAATAAGAATGGCCATAGTTCTGCGGGCACCAGTTGCCGATGCAGACCGGGCCGTCGACGATCTTCGAGTTCGGCGTGAAGCCGTTCAGCAGCGCCGTGGTGTAGACATAGGGTTTGAACGACGAGCCCGGCTGGCGATAGGCGTCCGTGGCGCGGTTGAACTGGCTCGCACCATAGTCGCGGCCGCCGACCATGGCGCGGATGCCGCCGTCGAGATCGGACACCACGGTCGCGGCCTGCGTCGCGTGATAGTCGCGCCCGAACTGCCGCAGCTGGTTCTCGATCGCTTCCTCGGCCGCCTTCTGCACGTTCATGTCGATCGCGGTGCGGACCACGAAGACGCGCTCGGTGTAGGATTTCGGGAAGGTGTCGACCAGCTTGCGCATCTCGTCGAAGGCGTAGTCGAGATAGTAGTTCGGCGAATTCTCGTCGCGCCGGTCGACCGCGACCGCCGGATTGCGGCGGGCGCCGAACACCTGGCCCTCGGTCATGAAGCCGGCATCGACGAGGTTGTCGAGCACGACATTGGCGCGGGCACGCGCCGCGGGCAGGTTGATGTGCGGGGCGTATTTGGTCGGCGCCTTGAACAGGCCGGCGAGCATCGCGGCCTCCGCGAGGTTCACGTCGCGCACTGACTTGTTGAAGTAGAAGTGCGCCGCGCCGTCGACGCCGAAGGTGCCGCCGCCCATATAGGCGCGGTCGAGATAGAGCTTCAGGATCTCGTTCTTGGTGAGCCGCGTCTCCAGCCAGATCGCGAGGAAGGCTTCCTTCACCTTGCGCTCGATGGTGCGCTCGTTGTTCAGGAACAGGTTCTTGGCGAGCTGCTGGGTGATCGACGAACCGCCCTGGCGGACGCCGCCGGCCTGCGCGTTGGTGACGAGCGCGCGGGCGAGGCCCGGCACGTCGATGCCGAAATGGTCGTAGAAGCGGCGGTCTTCGGTCGCGAGCGTTGCCTTGATCAGATTGTCCGGAAAATCTTCCAGCGGGATCGAGTCATTATGCTTGATGCCGCGGCTGCCGATCGGGTTGCCGTAACGGTCGAGGAAGGTCACCGCGAGGTCGGACTTCTTCAGCCAGTCCTCGTCGGCGGTCTCGCGGAAAGCCGGGATCGCGAGCGTCAGCATCAGGATCATGCCGCCGAGCCCGAGGGTTGCGGCCTCCGACAGCGGCTCGATGAACACCCAGCGCTTCCAGCGGCCGACATAGAAGCGGTCCATGAAGGTGGAATAGCGCTCGTAGAGCTCGCGCAGGCCCTTGCCCGACGAGAACAGCGTCGAGTCGATACGCGCATCGAGGTCCAGGAAGAAGTTCCGGACCTTCTGTTTCCAATGCGACGGCATGATCTGAAAGGACCGGACCCTTGATCAGTTCGACAGCGGTGCGGGTGCCCATAACGGGCACGGGCCAGCGTCTTGCTTCGATGTTGCGGCAATCCCAAGGCGCTTTTGCGTCGTTGGGGACTCGTTCGTTGTTCTATCCGAGCGGCTGCGATAAACCAATGGCGCGGCTTGTGAATTTAATGAAAGCCCTAACGCTGCCCACCGGCTTTTTCGACCCCGCAATACCACCCCCTTGCGGAGGGAGCGCCGGCATCCCAAGAAGAGTTGCACCGCCATTTCAGGGATATCATGACCGCACCGCCCAAGCGCCCGTCGGACCAGGAGGGATTCTTCTGGAAAACCAAGACGTTGGAAGAAATGTCCAACGCCGAATGGGAGAGCCTGTGTGACGGCTGCGCACGGTGCTGCCTGGAGAAGCTCGAGGACGAGGACACCGGCAAGATCTATTTCACCCATATCTCCTGCAAGCTGCTCGATTCCGGCCTCTGCACCTGCAAGGACTACCCGAACCGTTCCGACCAGGTTCCGGATTGCGTCCGCCTGACGCCCGAAAATGTCCGGACGCTGAACTGGCTGCCGCCGAGCTGCGGCTACCGGCTGGTGGCCGAGGGGCGGGACCTCTATTGGTGGCATCCCCTGATCTCGGGCGATCCCAACACCGTCCATGAAGCCGGAGTCTCGGTGCGCGGGCGGGTGGAGGGCACCGAGCTCGACGTCAACGACGCCGATCTCGAGGATCATATCGTGCGATGGCCCGCTCTGCTGCCGAAACGGGCACAATTGAAGAAGCGGCCGAAAATGCTGGGCAAGACGACCAAAGCGTGACGTCGTCGCTGCGTCCGCGATCACGTCACCGCGAGAACGTTGCGGCGGGATGCACCCATGCGCTGGGGTGCCTGCCTCAGCATTCAATTGCTGCATAAATTACGAACCAGAGAATGATTCCATCGCGGGACGCGCCCGCGCAGCAGCATTACGCCCCAAATGAACAAGTATGAACGGCAGAGCCGTTTTCCTGCCGACCAATCCACATTGCCTGAAGACATTGCCGAAGAGCTGTCTCATCTCCCGAGCGAGGTGATCGAACTCAGCGACGCGCCACCACTGGCGCCGCCGGCACCGCTCAATCCGGACGAAGTCCGCACCATCGTCATCAGCCTGATGCTGACGATGTTCCTGGCCGCGCTCGACCAGACCATCGTCGCGACCGCGCTGCCGACGATCGGGCGCCAGTTTCACGACGTCACCAATCTGTCCTGGGTGATCACGGCCTATCTGCTCGCCTCCACCGCGGTGGCGCCGGTGTTCGGCACGCTGAGCGACATCTATGGCCGCCGCGTCATGATCATCACCTCGCTCAGCCTGTTCGTGGTCGGCTCGGTGCTGTGCGCGATCGCGCCCAGCATGCCCATGCTGATCGTTGCCCGCGGCCTGCAGGGGCTCGGCGGCGGCGGCATCATGCCGGTGGTCCAGACCGTGATCTCCGACGTGGTGAGCCCGCGCGAGCGCGGGCGATATCAGGCCTATTTCTCCAGCGTCTGGATGGCCGGCGGCATCCTCGGCCCGGTGGTCGGCGGCGTGTTCGCCGAGCATCTGCACTGGTCGATGATTTTCTGGATCAACCTGCCGCTCGCGGCGGCGGCGCTGGCGCTGCTGCTGCCGAAGATGAGCAAGATCCCGGTGTTCCACCGCAAGCGCAAGGTCGACTGGCTTGGCGGCGTGCTGCTGATGGCCTCGGCCGTCGTGCTGATGCTGGTGCTGACCTGGGGCGGCACCAAGCTGTCTTGGCTGTCGCCGACGATTACGGCGATGATTGGCGCCTCGATCGCGCTTGCCGGCGCCTTCGTCTGGCACGCGCGCCGCGCCGACGAGCCGTTCCTGCCGCTGTCGCTGCTCGGCGGCTCGGTGGTGCCGTTCGCGATGGGTGCGGGCGGCTGTGCGCTCGGCGCCATGGTCGGCCTCACCGTCCACCTGCCGCTCTATTATGAGGTGGTCTATCACCTCACCGCCAGCGAGGCCGGCCTCGCGCTGATCCCGCTCGCGGCGATCTCGACCTTCGGTGCGGCGATCGCCGGCCGGACAATGGCGAAGGCCAAGCACTACAAGCGTGTCGCGATCGTCGGCACCTCGGTGGCCGCGATCTGTGCCGTCGGCATGGCGGTGACGACGCTGCCGCTGTGGGGATTGTTGCTGTTGATGAGCGTGTTCGCGCTCGGGCTCGGCACCACTTTCCCGATCAGCGTGGTGTCGCTGCAGAACGCGGTGGCGCGGCCGCAGGTCGGCACCGTCACCGGTGCGATGAACTTCTTCCGCGCGATGATGGCCTCCTTCACGGTCGCCGCCTTCACCACCATTCTGCTGATGACGCTCGGGACCGACATCTCGCTCGCCGGCGAGCATCATGCCGCGGCCAGCACCGTAAGCGCGATCCCGATGGCCGACATGATCCACGCGTTCCGCTACGTGTTCGGCGCCGCCGCCGTGCTGCTGACCACCGCCTCGATCTGCATGATCACGATGGAAGAGCGCCCGCTCGCCGGTCCCGCCGCCCACCCGCCGGCGGAGATGGCTGAGTAGGACGGTGGCCCCATACACCGCTGTCGTCCCGGCGAAAGCCGGGACCGATACGCCGCGGCGGATGTTGTGAATGGGACTCGTCGTCCAACATCGCGTAACAATCAGCATCCGTGGTTACGGGTCCCTGCTTTCGCAGGGACGACACGGAGCTTGTCGCACGGCCAGCGGGCGACAATCCACGTTCTCGCGACATGAATTGCCCGAGCCTTGCTTTTCGTTCCGCTTTCTCCGCTTCGCTCGCCCTGCGTAATTTGCGCAGCGGGGAATGAGATCTGAGAGATCGGCGCCCCACGACCTTTTATTCCCCCTCTGCCTCAAATTTATTCAGCCGCACCGCGCCGACCCACTACTTTAGTCGCCGTCCATGCATGACGATCTGCGCGCAGTTTCACTTGCTGCGCATTTTGTCGCGGCTATAGTCGCGCCCCAAGAGCTCGAAGCAGCCGAAGAAAAAGAGGAGAGAAACAGGGTGACAAGAACATCGCGACTCCCCGTGCATGCGATGCAAAAACTCGCAGGAGCGGCCGTGTTGGGCCTGTTGGCTGCGGCGCCGAGCGGAGCGCTGGCTGCCGACACCCTCAAGATCGGCGTGATCGCCGAAGCGCAGGCGATTGCCGGTGCATCGATCCCGCAGGCGGCGCAGCTGGCCGCCGACGAGATCAACGCCAAGGGCGGCATCGACGGCCGGAAGATCGAGATCGTCAGCTACGACAACCACTCGTCCTCGGCGGATTCGGTGCGCGCATTCCAGCGCGCCGTCAACGAGGACAAGGTCAACGTCGTCATCTCGAGCTACATCAGCGAAGTGGTGCTGGCGCTCGAGCCCTGGGCTTCGCGCCTGAAGACGCCGTTCGTCACGCCCGGCGCCGCCTCCAACGAGATCAGCAAGAGCGTCCACGCCGACTACGAGAAGAACAAGTACACCTTCCACGGCTACCTGACCTCGGCCGCGCTGGCGCTGTCGGTGTGCGACGCCGCCAAGGAGCTCCTGGTCGATCAGAAGCACATGAAGACCGCGGTCATCATGAGCGAGGATGCGGCGTGGACCAAGCCGCTCGATGTCGGCTACGAGGAGTGCCTGCCGAAGATCGGGCTCAAGGTCGTCGACCATATCCGTTTCTCGCCCGACACCACAGACTTCACGCCGATCTTCAACAAGGTCGAAGGCTCCAAGCCCGACGTGATCATCACCGGCATCTCGCATGTCGGCGTGCAGCCGACGGTGCAGTGGAAGAACCAGCAGGTGCCGATCCCGATGTTCGGCATTTCTTCACAGGCGACCAACGAGACCTTCGGCAAGGACACCAATGACGCGGCGGAAGGCGTACTGTATCAGGGCGTGTCGGGCCCGAACGTCGCGGTGACGCCGAAGTCGGTGCCGTTCGCGGAGGGCTTCAAGAAGCGCTACGGCAACTATCCGTCCTACGCGGGCTACACCGCCTATGACGAGGTCTACTACATCGCGGATGCGGTGAAGCGCGCCGGCTCGGTCGAGGCCGACAAGATGGTCGATGCGCTGGAGAAGACCGACTGGGAAGGCACCATCGGACGCGTCCAGTTCTACGGCAAGGACGATCCGTTCACCCATTCGATCAAGTACGGCAAGGGCCTGATCACCGGACTGATGCTGCAGTGGCAGGGCGGCAAGCAGGTCGCGGTCTGGCCGAAGGAGGTCGCCAAGAGCGACCTCAAGTTCCCGAGCTTCGTCAAGGTCACCACGAATTAGTTGATGATCATGCTCCCGGGCCCCTCCCGGGAGCATCGGTCTTCGTCGGTTCCGCGTCCTCCACAACAGGCAGCCCCGCTGCCGCGGCCAATCTGAGATGCTTGCCCTACAAATCCTGATCGATGGCTTTGCCATCAGTGCGCTCTATGCACTCGGCGCGACCGGCTTCACCCTGATCTTCGGTGTCTCCGGCGTTCTCAATCTCTCCCACGGTGCCATCATGGTGGCCGCAGCGGTCGCGGCCTGGGCCGCGGCCAGCGTGCTGCACCTCGACATCTACACCGGCGCGCTGTTCGGTGTCGGCGTCGCGCTGATCGTGTCGTTCGCGACCTATTTCGCGGTCGTCAAGCCGATCCAGAATTCGAGGCGGATCCCCAACGAGGAGAAGGAAATCTTCGTCCTCACCGGCACCCTGCTGTGGGGCATCATGATCCAGGAGCTGATCGCCTATTTCTTCACCAACAACGCCAAGACGGTGCTGCCGATCGTCGAAGGTGTCGTCGATATCTTCGGCAACCGCACGCCGCGCAACAATATCTTCACCGCGCTGGTGTGCTGCCTCGTGATCGGCCTGCTGTGGCTCCTGGTGAACCGCACCAGGACCGGCAAGGCGGTGCTGGCGGCCTCGATGAACCCGCGCGGCGTCACGCTGCTCGGGCTCGAGCTCACCCAGATCTACATCGTGGTGTGGGGCATCTACGGCATTCTCGCCGGCATCGCCGGCGTGCTGCTCGGCATGTTCCTCGGCGTCAGCTCCTACAGCGTCGGGCCGCTGACCGCGAGCGCGTTCTCGATCGTCGTGCTCGGCGGCCTCGGCAGCGTGTCAGGCTCGCTGATCGCGGCCTTCGTCGTCGGCTATCTCGAGACCATCACGGCCTACATGATCTCGCCGGCCTATCGCACCATTCCGGCGCTGCTGCTTCTGGTGTTCGTGATGTATATCCGGCCTCAAGGCCTGCTCGGGAGGCGCTGAGATGGCCAGCTTCTTTTCCTCGCGCCTGTTCTTCATTTCGCTGATCTGCGTGGTGGTCGCCGCGACGCTGCCGTTCTACGTCTCGGGCTACATCCTCGGGCTGCTGACCGTCGCGTTCTATTTCGGCGTGTTCGCGATGGCCTGGGACCTCTTGTTCGGCTTCGCCGGCGAGGTGAATTTCGGGCCGACCTTCCTGATCGGCACCGGCGCCTACACCGCCGGGATCCTCAACAACCAGTTCGGCTGGTCGGTTTATGTCTGCATCCTGCTCGGCGCGCTGGCGTCGGTCGTCGCGGGCTTCGTGCTGGCGCTGCCGGCGCTGCGGGTGAGGGGACCGTATTTCGGCCTGACCACGCTGGTCGCGGTCTTGATGCTGCAGAACTTCGTCGTGGTGTTCGCCGATCTCACCGGCGGCGAGATCGGGCTCACCATCCCCGACGTCATCACCATCAATGCCGGCGCCAATTACTGGATCGCGCTCGGCTTCATGACCGTGAGCGCGGCCATCCTGTACGGCCTGTCGCAATCGCCGGTCGGTCTCGTGCTGCAGGCGAGCGGGCAGGACCCGGTGCAGGCCGGCGCGCTCGGCTTCAACATCGTCAAGCACAAGCTCGCGGCCTTCATCGTCAGCGCCTTCTTCTCGGGACTGTCGGGCGCGCTGCTGGTGTTCTACTTCGGCACCGCCTCGGTCGGCACCGTGGTCGACGTCGCGGTCGGCGTGAACGTGATCGTCTCCGCCGTGCTCGGCGGCCGGCGCACGGTGCTGGGGGCCGCGTTAGGCGCGATCTTCCTGATCGTCGCCGGCGAATTCCTGCGCCCGACCGGCGAGCTTGCGACCTTCATCGTCTCGGCGGTGGCGCTGCTCGTCGTCCTGTTCTTCCCCGGCGGTTTCCTCGGAGCGGCCCTGTCACGCGAGGCGCGCTCTTAAATGGATCAGACTGTGACCACAGCAACGCTCACCGTCCGTGGATTGACCAAGCGATTCGGCGGCTTGACCGCCGTGAAGAACCTCTCGTTCGACCTGCATCCCGGCGAGATCCTCGGCCTGATCGGACCGAACGGCTCGGGCAAGTCGACCGCGATGAAGAGCGTGATGGGCATCGAGCGTCCGACCGCGGGCGAGGTGCTGTTCGAAGGCGAGAACGTCGCCGGGCTGCCTGCGCACAAGATCGCGCGCAAGGGCTTCGGCATGGTGTTCCAGCACTCGCGGCCCCTGAACCGGCAGACCGTGCTGGAGAACATCATGGTCGCGCTGTTGCCCGACAGCCTGTTCATGCTGTTTCCCGACAAGGCGCTGACCGAGCGCGCCAAGTGGATCGCCGAGCGCGTCGGGTTGGGGGCGGTGATGGACCGCCGCCCGCCGACGCTGCCGTTCGCCGACCTGCGCCGGCTGGAATTGGCCAAGGCGATCGCGCGCGACCCCAAGGTTGTGCTGGTCGACGAGCCCTTCGCTGGCCTCACCAGCGCCGAGGTCGGCACCTTCTCCGCATTGATCCGCAGCTTCCGCGACGAAGGCCGCGCGGTGATGCTGGTCGATCACAACGTCAAGAGCGTCGCGGCGCTGGTCGACCGCGTGCTCGCGATGTATCTCGGCGAGGAGATCACGACCGGCCGCGCCGAGGACGTGATGAAGAACGAGACCGTGCGGCGGGTCTATCTCGGCGGCGCGATCGAGACCCACGCGCGGCCCGAGACCTCGTTCAAGGACAAGGTGCCGCTGCTGCAGGTCGAGAATGTCAGCGTGCATTACGGCAAGGCGCAGGCGCTGGAGAACGTCTCGATCCACGTCCATGAGGGCGAATTCGTCTCCGTCGTCGGCCTCAACGGCGCCGGCAAGACCACGCTGTTCAACACCATCTCGGGCTTCCTGCCCTATACCGGCGAGATCCTGCGCGGCGGACAGCCACTGCGCGGCACGGGGCCTGCGAAGATCGCCCGCTCAGGCCTCGTGCAATGTCCGGAATCGCGCGAGCTATTCGGCGAGATGACGGTGCGGGAAAATCTCGATCTCGGCGGCCAGCATCTCGATGACGCGGCGAGGGCCAAGCAGCTCGCCTGGTTGTTCGAGCTGTTCCCGATCCTGAAGGAGCGTCAGGGCCAGATGGCGCAGACGCTGTCCGGCGGCGAGCAGCAGATGCTGGCGATCGGCCGCGCGCTGATGATGCAGCCGCAGATCCTGATCCTGGACGAGCCGACGCTGGGGCTTGCGCCTGTTATCCTCGAGCTGCTGTCGAAGGCGCTGGAGAAGCTGCGCCAGACCACCAAGATCACGGTGCTGCTCGGCGAGCAGAACGTGACGTTTGCGCTCCCGCATGCCGACCGCGTCTATGTGCTGGAGCACGCGCGGATCGTCTGGGAGGGCGATCCGGGCCGGTTCGCCGCGGAGGCCGGCAAGGACTTTCTGTGACGTTCGCAGTTTGAAAAGAAAAAAGCAAAACAAGGGAGATCATGATGACAGCATATTCAACCGCGACCCGCGTGAGCCTGTTGGCCTCGGCGCTTGCGCTCTGCGTCACGGCGCCGGCCTATGCGCAGTCCAAGGACCCGATCAAGATCGGCATCATTGCCGAAGTGCAGTCGATCGCGGGTGCGGCGACGCCGGGTGGCGCGCAGATCGCAGCCGACGAGATCAACGCCAAGGGCGGCGTGATGGGCCGCAAGATCGAGATCGTCACCTACGACAACAAGAGCTCGTCGGCGGACTCGGTGCGCGCCTTCCAGCGCGCGGTGAGCGAGGACAAGGTCTCCGCCGTGATCGCGAGCTATATCAGCGAGGTCGTGCTGGCGCTCGAGCCGTGGGCCTCGCGGCTGAAGATGCCGCTGATCACGCCCGGCGCCGCGTCGAACGAGATCACCAAGGCGGTGCACAACGACTATGAGAAGAACAAGTACACCTTCCACGGCTACCTGACCTCGGCCGCGCAGGCGCAGCTGGTCTGCGACGCGGCCAAGGAGCTGCTGGTCGACCAGCTCAAGTTCAAGTCGGTCGCGATCATGAGCGAGGACGCGGCCTGGACCAAGCCGCTCGACGTCGGCTACGAGGCCTGCCTGCCGAAAGCGGGCCTGAAGGTGGTCGAGCACATCCGCTTCTCGCCCGACACCACCGACTTCACGCCGATCTTCAACAAGATGGAAGCCGCCAAGCCCGACGTGATCGTCACCGGCATCTCCCATGTCGGCGTGCAGCCGACCGTGCAGTGGAAGAACCAGCAGGTGCCGATCCCGATGTTCGGCATCAGCGCGCAGGCGCTGAGCCCGACCTTCTGGGGCGACACCAACGGCGCGGCCGAGGGCGTGCCCTCGCTCGCGGTGGCGACGCCTGATGTTGCCGTCACGCCGAAGACCAAGCCGTTCGCGGCGGCGTTCAAGGCCAAGTTCGGCACGCCGCCGGCCTATACCGGCTACACCGCCTATGACGAGGTCTACATCATCGCCGAGGCAATCCAGCGCGCCGGCTCGACCGATCCGGACAAGATGGTGACCGAGCTCGAGAAGACCGACTTCGAGGGCACGATCGGCAAGATCCAGTTCTACGGCAAGAACGACGAGTTCACCCACGGCATCAAGTCCGGTCCGGGCGCCGTGACCGGCCTCGTGTTCCAGTGGCAGGGCGGCAAGCAGATCACGGTCTGGCCGAAGGCGATCGCCGAGGGCCAGATGAAGTTTCCGAACTTTGTGAAGCTGTCGCAGTAATCGCGGCGCGAGTGTTAAAGGCGACCAGGGGCGGTCATGCGGTGGCCGCCCCTTTTGTTATTTGCGCGTCGGCGGCGCCGTCTGGATCGTCGGCGCGGCTGCCGCGAGCAGCGCGGCACGGTCGCCGTTGCGCGGCGGATAGATGCGCTGCTGGTTGATGGTCTGCTTGGTGAGCTTGGCGGCGGCGCCTGACGTGTGCACCTCGCGGTCCCAGCCGGTGGTGTAGAGTGCGCCCCAGGCGCCGAGATCGAGCACCGTCACATACCAGTCGATATTGAGCGGCAGCAGCTTTTCACCAAACAGGTCCGCCACCACATTGTGGCCGGCGAAGCGGCCCATCGGCCGCGCGAATTGGCAGGACATCACGGTCGGGTGCTCGCCGTCGATCAGGCAGACGGCGACGTCGCCGGCGGCGAAGACATCCGGCAGGCCTTCGACGCGCATGGTGTGGTCGACTTTGATGCGGCCGAGCGCGTCGCGCCCGGCCGGCAGCGAGGCGGTGAGGGGGCTGGCGCGCATGCCCGCGCACCACACCACGGTTTTGGTCAGAATGATCTCGTCGGAGTTGAGCGTGATGCTGTCGGCGCTGATGGCACTGACCCGGACATTCAGCTGCGTCTCGACGCCGAGCGTGGCCAGCGCCTCGTTGATGACCGGGCGGCCATGCGCGCCGAAGGTCGCGCCGACCACGGGATTGGGATCGATCAGGATGATCCGATGATCGCCGGTGATGCCGGCGTGCGCCAGCTTGGCCGGCATCTCGGCCGCGACCTCTATCCCGGTGAACCCCGCGCCGACGACCGCGACCGTCGCGCGTGCCTCTGACGGCGGCTCTTTGCCGAGCGCCGCCAGATGCGCGTCGAGCCGCATCGCCGCTTCATACGTGTCGACATCGAAGCCGTGGGCGGCCAAGCCTGAGATGGCGGGGCGGACCAGTTCGCTGCCGGTGGTCAGCACCAGCCGGTCGTAGCTCAGAACCTCCGCGCCCGCGCTGGTCTTGATTGTGACCGCGCGCGTCGCCGGATCGATCGCCGCGACCTCGGCCACCCTGTGGCTGACGCCGACCGGATCGAGCAGGTCCTTAAGCGGCAACGCGACGTCGCCGAGATCGACCTCGTAATTGCGCACCCGAATGTTGTGATAGGCGTTGCGATCGACGACGAGGATTTCGGTGTCTGCTGCCCGCGCGCCGATCTCGTCGCGCTTGCGGGCTGCGCCGAGCGCGGCCCATAGCCCGGCAAAGCCGGCCCCCAGCACCAGGATGCGCGCCATCTCTCCCTCCGAAGTTGCACCGGAGGGAGCTTGCCTGCGCTAGCGATGTCAAATCAAGTGGCAGAGAGGCGTGTGAGGTGCCCTCACGTTCCCGGCCGCGACACCTCGGTTTCCTTGCTGGTGATGAACTCCAGCAGCACCGGCACGCCTTCCTTGGTCTTCTGGATGCCGCGCTTAATCGCGGGGATGATATCCTCGGGCTTGGTCACCCGTTCGCCGTAGCCGCCGAACGCGCGGGCCATCGCGGCGTAGTCGCCGGAGATGTCGGTCGAGCGATATTTCTCCGTCGAGATCGGCATCACCTTCAATTCGATCGCCATCGAGAAATTGTTGAGCAGGATCGACATGATCGGAATCCGCTCGCGCACCGCGGTCTCGAAGTCCATCCCGGTAAAGCCGATCGCGGCGTCGCCCCAGACATTGATGCAGAGCTTGTCCGGCTTTGCCAGTTTGGCGCCCATCGCAAGGCCCAGGCCGTAGCCAAGCTGCGTGGTCTTGCCCCAGCCGATATAGGACAGCGGCTCGACCGACTTCCAGAACGGCGAGAGCTGGTCGCGCGGGCTGCCGGCGTCGTGGGTGATGATGGTGTTGTGGATGTCGACGGTGTGTTGCAGGTCCCACAGCACGCGGTAGGGATTGAGCGGCGCGTCGTTATGCGTCAGCTTCGGCATCCACTTGGCGAGCCACTCCTTGTGGGAGGCGGCGATCTCCTCGGCGACCGCGCTGGCGTTGCGGTCCGAGGTCACGGTCTTGCCGATCTCCTCCAGCAGCGCGTCGAGCACCAGGCCGGCGTCGCCGACCAGGCCGACCTTGGCCTCGACATCCTTGTTGATGTGGTTCGGATCGAGCGTCGAGTGGATGATGGTCTTGCCCTTCGGCATCGCGATGCCGAACGACGTCTCGGTGAAGGAGCAGCCGATGCCGAAGATCACGTCGGCTTCGGAAAGAAATTTCGGCACCGCGCGCGGCACGGCGAGGCCGCCGGAGCCGAGCGAGAGCGGGTGCGTCTCGGGGAAGGACGACTTGCCGCCGAGGCTGGTGGTAACCGGGATCGCAAGCCGTTCGGCGAGGCGCTTCAGCTGCGGCCAGGCCTTTGCATAGTGCACGCCCTGGCCGGCATAGATCACCGGACGTTTTGCATTCACGAGTAGCGCCGCTGCCTCCTTCACATGCACGGGGTCGGCGCCATAGCGGGTGCGCAGCACCGGCGTGTAGTTCAGGGGCTCCGGCACCTCCTCGTTCCACATGTCGGCGGGGATTTCGACGATGACCGGCCCGCCGCGGCCGTTCTTCAGTTTGGTAAAGGCGCGGCGGAAAATGTTACAGACCTCCGCGGCGATGTTGATCGGCTCCGAGGATTTCGAGAACGCCTTCATCGCCTGGCTGGAATTGAAGTTCGGGTCGATATTCGCGAGCCGACGCGCATAGCCCATCGGCAGCACCAGGACGGGCACGGATTCGCCGTAGCACTGCGCGACGCCGCCCATCGCGTTCTCCGCGCCGGGGCCGTGCTGCATGCAGAAGGCGCCGATCTTCTCGCCCGAGGTGACGCGGGAGATCGCGTCTGCCATGTGCACGCCGATGCGCTCCTGGCGCACCATCACCGGGCGGATGTCGGCATTGGCGGCGTATTCGATCAGGTGGTTGACCGGGTAGCCCGTGAGGATCTCGATGCCCTCGCGCTTCATGATTTCCGCGATCGCGGTGCCGAGCTTCATGACGGTCACTCCCTTTGCATGCGGCCGGTTCGTTCCGGCCTCGTTGTCGCCTGTCCGATAAAGGAACAGGATTCCGCGGCACCGGTAAAGCGCGGCCGGGGCCGGATCAGGTAGTCCTGATATGCGTTTACGAGCGGAGCTGTTTCCGGTCAGACAGGATCAGAGCGGGGGCCCTAGATTCTTGTTTTGACGCGTTTTTCTTTGCGCGAGCCGGTGTCCATTTCGCTGGAAAACGCTCCGGTCGCGGCCCGTGCCTCGCCCGGCGGCAACCCGATGCAGGCAGAACTAGCAGGGAAATTCGCTGCAACTTTTAAGCGACCGTTCATCCTTTCCCTCAATGGGCCGTCAACCAATGTGGCCTAGTTTGGCCGGCATATTACTACGGCGCGGGAGAAAAAGCCGCGAGCGTCGGACAGGAGCTTTTCATGCGCGCGTTGATGGCAAGGTTTCTGCGTGATGAGGTCGGGGCGACGGCCATTGAATACGCCATCATCGCCGGTGGCATCAGCATCGTTATCGTCGCCGGCGTCAGGGGCATCGGCACCAGTGTAAGCGGCCAATTCAATGCCGTCAGTTCGGCATTCAAGTAAGCGCTGCCGACAGGCCGGCATTTTCCAGATTCAGTCATCCCCATTCAACGCGCGCAGCATCGCGATGCGCGCGAACATCAACCAGCCGGCACCTTGTTCCGCCGCATTGATCAGATGCTCGACCGCGATCTGCCAGCGCGTCTCCTGCTGGGTGTCTTCCGATAGCTTCATGATGTGTCGGCAGCGTGCTGCAGCGTCACCAGCGTGCCGCCGCGATGCGGCGCGATCGGTTCGTCAAACGGCGTCGACCAGGGCATCTCGACCAGGACATCTCAGGCGCGGCGGACCGGGCTCAACTTGCGGTCGCTGCGCTAGTGTCCCGAATCCGAAGTTCGCATCATTTGCCGCACCTTCGGAGCGTACTTCGGATTCGATAAGGACACTAGGAAACTTATGATTCTAGTGTGCTTTATGAATGCGAAGTTCGTGAAAGTGGCTGCCGCGAAATCGCACGAACTTCGCATTCAGCACACTAGCCTGCCTTCTTCCGCGCCGCGGTGCCCTGGGCGCGCGTTGTCTTCTCGGCCTTCTTCGGCTCGGGCTTGGCGGCCTCCTTGGGCTCGCGCTTGCCGCTGCCCGAGATCGGCAGCAGCATTTCGCGCTGGCCCTCGATGCGCTTCTTCGGCTTCTTGCCCTTCGCGGCCTTTGCCTCGGCCTTGGCGGGCGCGGCCTGCTTCTCGTTGGCGAGGCTCTTTTTCAGCGCGTCCATCAGGTTGATGACGTTGCCGCTGGTCTTCGCCGCGGGCTTGGCGATCTTGATGCCGTTGCGCTTCTGGTTGATCAGGTCGATCAGCGCCTGCTCGTAGCGGTCCTCGAACTCCTCCGGATCGAAGTCGACGGACTTCTGCTCGACGATGTGCTTGGCGAGATCGAGCATGTCCTTGGTGATCTTCACATCCTGGATGTCGTCGAAATACTCCTTCTCGCTGCGCACTTCATACGGGTAGCGCAACAGCGTGCCCATCAGCCCGTTGTCGAGCGGCTCGAGCGCGATGATGTGCTCGCGATTGGTCAGCACCACGCGGCCGATCGCGACCTTGTTCAGGCTGCGGATGGTCTCGCGGATCACCGCAAAGGCGTCGTGGCCCACCTTGCCGTCGGGAACGAGGTAGTAGGGGCGGATCAGATAGCGGCTGTCGATCTCGCTGCGCGGCACGAATTCGTCGATCTCGATGGTGCGGGTCGAATCCAGCGCGATGTCGTCGAGCTCTTCCTTGGTGACCTCGATATAGGTGTCGGTGTCGACCTTGTAGCCCTTCATGATGTCTTCGGTAGAGACTTCCTCGCCAGTCTCCGCGTCGACCTTGGCGTATTTGATGCGATGGCCGGTCTTGCGGTTGATCTGGTTGAAGGAGACCTTTTCGGTATCCGATGTCGCCGGGTACAGGGCAACCGGGCAAGTCACGAGCGAAAGGCGCAAAAAGCCCTTCCAATTGGCGCGAGGGGCCATGGGGAAACTCCGGGGAAACTCCGATTACGCAACCGACGGAACGGTCAAGGATAACACCGGGAACCCCAGTTTGAAACAACGCGGCCCGGTGAATCTCGCAACGGCGTTAACCGTGACCTCGCGCTGCGCCCGTTTGACGCGGCGGGCGGACTGCGGTTGGGCAGCCGTCGAAGCGCTCGGAACATCGCTCCCGATCACGCGTTGGCTGTCGAAGGGGAGCGGCAAACGCCGGAATTACAGGCACTTAAGCAATGAGGTTGCCATGGCAACGGAACGACACGGTCAAATCGTTGAAACCCCGACCGAGGCGCGCCAGGCCGAGCCTGGACCTTCGGTTCTCGCGCTGCTCACCGCCTCGACAGGGCTGGCTGTCCTGATCCTCGGCATTGTCTGGTTCGCCTTTTTCCGCGTGTGAGGCGATGATCATTGGTTGGCCGCGTGCGAGGACTTGATTGTTAAACTGAGAGGCGGGGCGAAGCGGGCAGATTGCTCCCGGGAAGAATGCGTTCGGTCGATCGCACGGGCTTCCGGCGCGCGGCTATCCCGCAAGCGAGGGCTTTGCGCAATCGGGCGTGCGCGAGTGCAGGCCAGTGTCAGGCCTTTTTTTGCGTGGCTTCTGGGGGCGCGGGGGAGTGGACAGCTTGGTTTGGGCGGCCGATTGACGGCATTGCGGAGCGGCGGTCACAGCGCAACTCCCGCTGGACGCAGCATTGCCCATCGTTTGAGGTTCATGGCGAGGCAGAGAAGATGCAGATGGGTCTGATTGCGTGCCAAGCCCAGATAGCGAGCGCGCGCCCAGCCATAGACGCCCTTGAGGCGCGCGAAGACCTGCTCGACCGGGGCGCGGCGCCGTCCCACGGCGTCGTTGAAGCGCTTCTGACGCGCGGTCAGGGGATGATGCTTGTTGGGCCGGAACATCAGCCGCGGCTTGATGCCCCGGGCCGCGAGGAGGGCGCGGCGCTCGTGCTTGTCATAGGCCTGGTCGGCGTAGACCGCCTTCTCGTCGCCGCAGATCAACTCGTCGGCCGGCACCGTGTCGTTGACCGCAGCGTCGGTCAGCTTGCTGCGACGGATGATCGCCGAGCCCTGGTCGACGCCGACATGCGCCTTGTAGCCGAAGTACCGCTTGCCACCCTTCTTGGTCCATCGCGCATCCGCATCCCGCTCGCTGTTGACCAGCTTGCTCGGCGCACGCCCGTCCGGGCCGAGCGGCAGCGGGTCTTTCGGCGGCTTCGGCGGCTTCACCGCCGCCGGGATCAGGCTCGCATCGATCAAGGTGCCCCGGCGCAGCACCAGCCCGCGCGCGTCGATCTGGCGCAGGATCTCGCCGAACAGCCTCTCCTCCAGAGCGGCCTGCTGCAAAGCTTCGCGGAAGCGCCAGATCGTCGTGTGGTCGGGCGTCTCGTCACCGAGCACAAAGCCGCAGAATTCGCGGAACGAGGCCCGATCATCGAGCGCCTCCTCCAGCTCCGGATCAGACAACCCATACCATTGCTGCAACAACAACGCCTTGAACATCACCAGCCGTGGATAGGGCGGCGCTCCACGCTCCGGTTCAGCAAGGCTGCGCAGCACGCACTCCACAGCCGCCCAATCGACCAGCTCGCCAATCCGCCTCAGCACCGAACTCCCTTTCCCCCGCCGCGACACCAGCGCATCTGCGAAGCTCGCTTGATCAACCTGCCGATACGCCATCCCCGCCTCCCCCTTCAGATCGGTCCTAGAGAATCGCAGATTCGCCTTTGCGCAAAGCCCTCGCATGCGGGCCACATCGCATGGTCAAGCCGCACGATCGTCTTGACGTACGGACGCGACGTCGATCGGATCAGAATGCAAGTGGAAATTCCGGCGCGCGGGCTGTCGCGATCGCCGACATCGAATTCCACATCGTGTCGAATGGAATTTCCCTGAGCGACGACGTGCGGCCTGGCGGCGTTTTGCAGCGGTGATCTGTGATGCGCGAGGCGAATGGCTGCGGCGACGCGCCACGAGATCATCGAAATTGACTGCTAGCTGATTTGAATCAGATACGTCCTGAGCCTGAGATGTTCTATTCACAAGAAGAAAAAAACTCGTTGCTGGCCCGCCTCAAGGAGAAAAGCGTTTCAGGTGTCTTCGTCGGATTGACGGTGCTGGCGATGGCGGGGTGGATTTATCTTCTCAGCTCGATGTTCCTGAAATTCATGCTCTGGTGGTTCTCCTGAGACGTTGTCTCGCGAGAACAACCATTGTTGACGCCTGATCATTGTTGCGCCGTTCGATTGCACAAAAATTCCAGCGGCTGAACAATCTTTCGGCGCGTCCAATCATGATGTCGTCACAACTTCGAATGTTAATAACATCGGGGCAAACGTGGACGATTGTGATGGTTTCTCCTGCTCTGATTCTCGCGGCGGTGTTCGTCGCAGGCTTCTTCTCCGGTTTCGCTGCGCGCTCGTGGCGATCGCACAAGCGCCGCGCGCAATATCGGATCTATGCACCGTATGTGGCGCCATCAGCCGCGAAATCGTCGAGGCGGGAACAGCCGGTCAGTGCGTTCGGCCACATGCGTCGCGCGTTCTAGCGGAGTAGTTCGATCGAGGTAGCGCGACTGTGCGTGGTGAGTTGGGGTTGGCTGGCAACATGCAATCGGTCATCATGTCCGCGTCCGTTGCGGCAGGCGGGTTGGTTGCGCGCCGGCGTGCGCCTGATCTCGTCGCCAGCCCCGCGGATCGCAAGGGAACTTTCACGTCATGAGTGATCTCAGGGGGCATTCGCCAAGGCGGTATGTCGTCGATGTCAGTGGCAAGCGCGTGCTGGTCGGCCTGACGCTTGAGGAGACGTCGGAGTTCGAGGACCTGGACTCCTCGCTGCCGGGACTGGCGGACGGAGGCGATAAGGGCACGGGCCTGGTGCCGTCAGCGGGAGAGGGACGGTGGCTCGAACTCTATGACAAGCACGACAAGGCCTGGATCAAGTGGAAAGCCGACCTGAGGGCCGGGCATGAGGGCAATTCACCCTTTTTTAACTAAGACCGGGCGATTTTTGACCTGTGCTGCCTGAATGGGCCCGAACCGGATACTGACAGATGTTTCAGCTGTTTTTGCGGTCTCGCGCGCACGACCTGATCAGGTCGCGGCGCGGCGAGGAAGGTTTCAAGGCACGCTCGGCCGAGCGCGATGCCGAGACCGATCGCGCCCGGATCGGATCGATCATGGCCGCGATCGAGGCCGCGTTGCAGGCGGCCGAAAGCGAGCAATCTGGTCTTGGCCGCCGTGTCGATGATGTTCTGGCCCGCGCCGCGGTGACCCTCGGCAACGGCACCGACGAATATCTGGAACGCGAGGCGCTTGACAACTATCATCAAGACCTGTTTGACGCCGAGATCTCCAACGGCCAGCGCCGGTTGAAGGAATTGGCGACCGAGATTGCGCACTTCAAGTTCATGAAGGCCGCGGTCCTGAGCCGCTTTCCGGACTACAAGCCTCCGGCCGCCGGCAACTGACGCCTAGCGGCGCGCAACGTGCAGGCAGCTGCGGCTGCCGCGTGTAACGGCGTTTCCCGAAGGTCCGGCGCAAGGCGAAAGGCACAGGCAAAACGTGGTGATCGCAGGCAATCTACTCGTCACGGGCTGCGCCGGCTTCATCGGCTTCCATCTGGCGGAGCATCTGCTGCGTGCAGGGCAGCCGGTCATCGGCCTCGACAATCTGAACGACTATTACGATCCGGCGCTCAAGCGCGCGCGCCTCGATCTGCTCAAGCAGCACCGTGGCTTCACCTTCGTGGAGCTCGACCTCGCCGACCGCGCCGGCATGAAGGCGCTGTTCGAGCGTTATCGCTTCGAGGTCGTGGTGCATCTCGCCGCGCAGGCCGGCGTGCGCTATTCCCTGCAGAACCCGCACGCCTATGCGGATTCCAATCTGGAGGGCTTCCTCAACGTCCTCGAGGGCTGCCGGCACACCGCGTGCAAACACCTGTTGTTTGCGTCCTCATCGTCAGTCTATGGCGCCAACACCAAGTTGCCGTTTTCGGTCCACGACAATGTCGACCATCCGGTCAGCCTGTACGCCGCGACCAAGAAGGCCAACGAGCTGATCGCCCATTCCTACAGCCATCTGTATCGCGTACCGACGACCGGGCTGCGGTTTTTCACCGTGTATGGGACGTGGTATCGGCCCGACATGGCGCTCTATGCGTTCGCCGACGCGATCACCAAGGGCAAGCCGATCCAGCTGTTCAACAACGGCAACATGCGGCGCGACTTCACCTATGTCGACGACGTGGTCGAGGCGGTGGTGCGGTTGATCGGCCGTGCGCCCGAGGGCGACGTCAACTGGTCGGGAGCGCATCCCGATCCGGGTTCGAGCCGGGCGCCGTGGCGGGTCTACAATATCGGCAACAGCAGGCCGGAAGAATTGATGCACGTGGTGGCGCTGCTCGAGCAGGGCTTCGGGCGGCAGGCCGAAAAGCAGTTGTTGCCGATGCAACCGGGAGATGTACCGCAGACGTCGGCCGACGTCTCCGACCTGGAGCGTGAAATCGGCTTCCGCCCGCAGACGCGGATCGAGGATGGCATTGCCAGGTTTGTCGCCTGGTATCGGGCCTATCACGACCTCGATCGGACCTAGGCCCCGCGAGAATCGCCGTCGCGTTTTAACTCGTGGTCAGTGCTTGATCTTCGCGCAAACGCGATCCGCGTTTGTCGCGATGGAAAACCGCTTCGCACTTTTCCGGATCATGCTTTAGTGCGCGCCTTGCGGGTCCGGGCTCGAGAAAAAAATGGTTCAGCTTGGAACGGAGCGTGGCAATGCGAGTTATCTCCGGTTTTGCGGTCGCTTCAGCCGTGATCATGATCTTCAGCGCGACGGTTCCGGCGCACGCGATCGACGTGCAGGTGGCACGCGCCTGCGATGCTTTGGTGGCGAAGGCATTTCCGCCGCTGCAGCCCGGCAATCCCGCTTCCGGTAGCGCGCGGGGCGGTGCGAAAGCCCAGCGGGACTATTTCAACAAGTGCGTCGCCAATGGTGGCAAGATGGACGACGATACGCCTCCTAAATCGAAATAGCGCGCGATCGCGACGCGTGGCGAATTAGCGATGCTTATGGCGAATCTTCGCTGTCGCTGCTGTTCGTGGCGACTTGCAAGCGCGTGCGAATGGAGCGCCAAGCGCGCGAAAGGCGTTCGCTCCCTCTGATCAAGCCGGACGCTCGGTCCCGCTCATTTGAATTAGAATAGCGTTAGCGCGGTTGGGTCCGGCGGAGGCGAAATCGCGCTTGATCCGATGCCCAGCGTTGAATTCATTTCGCTGGATTGCTCGAGCGCTTCAGAACCGTCAGCTGCTTCAATATTCGCAACCGATCGAAACACTCTGCGATCCTTGATGGACATGGCAGCAGCAGATTTTGCGTCTACGGAGCAGCTTGGTAGAATATCTTGTATGCAGCTGAACGCGTCCTTCGACGTGCGATCGCTGTAACACGGCGACATTGTGTTAGCCCGACAATGCGCGTTCAGCATTGCAAGACAGGCAGCCATCAATGATCACCGAGCAATATCATGCGCTTGGTAGAGCTTCTGCCCCGCATTGAGTCGCGTTGTCCAGCCGCGCGCCTTATCGCTGCCGCTGCCAACTCATCGGTACGACACATCGAAGGCCGCCGATCGAGCGCCTCGCGATCAGGTTGTGGAACCTGATTGAGAAAATTTAACTTGGAGCCGTGTTGGTCGCAAACCTGCCCCATTAACCGCCTTCCATGTGCGCGGAATAACCCTGTCATCGAAACTTCAATCACATCGCTCATACCCTTAACCGCAGAGCGAGGGCGCGCCATGAAGCAGCACAAAGTTCAACATTTGCATCAGCCGATCGAAGAGGCGTTGCTCGCGACCAATCAATCGCTGCGCAACGAAGTCGTTGCGTTGATGCTTGATATCGCTGAGTTACGTGAAATCCAGGAACGCCCGGGCTCGTCGCGTTCGTTCGGCATGTCTCGTGAGCAGAACACCCCGCGCGTCGCGCTGCGCCGGGTTCACAGCTGAAGTTCGTCAGCCTATTTCTAACCGGCAAAATATGCGGCCACATCCTCGCCAATCCGGCGAGCATGCTGGCGCGCCTGCAGCTGCGGACAATTCAATTCTAAATTGAAGAATGCGCCGGCCCAATGCTCGTTCAGGCGAGCTGGCGGACGTTGCTGCGGACAATCGCGGTCGTGAGGGTTGGGGCGGTCAGTGTTCCTGCGGCACGGACTTGTGCGCCCCGACATCGGACAGACGCTCGCGCAGGATCCAATTCTGCAAGACCAGTTCGACCGCGGTATGCCGGAGCTCGCAATTCTCTGCGACGAGGCGTTCCAGGATGTCGGCCGCCTCGCTGGACGCGGGTTGGTTCCCCTCGAAGACCTTGAGACGCGCCATGGTGTCGATCCTCGCAAAAAATGTTGATCAGAGACTGGCTCTGACAAGCGTCAGCGCAGAATGGTTCGTGGATTATCGGGCGGACGTGGTTCCGCCTGATGGCCTTGGGTGGGAAAGCGCTTAATTGATAATTCGTGGATCGAGTTATGAGCGTTAGATCTCGTGAAAATAATCCTCAAATATGTTGAAACCCTCATGACACCTGACGTCCTAGTAACTACTGCTGGGCGTGTACGCCCGCAAGCGGTCCGACGCGAAAGTTGCGGGATTAATTTGTTAGAAATTTGTGAAAGTTGCGCTTGGCCGATGAGGCGATTATCGCGGCGAGGCATGGCGCACTCACAATCTGTCGAGGGACCGATTGAATATTCTCATTTGCTTCCCGTTTGAGAATGCAAACAGTGCGCCAGTTATCCAGATCAAACTCTCATACACAGAAAGTCGTATAACTTTTTTTATCGGGCCCTTTCAGCGGAGGAATATTCCCCGTATATTCCGGTAAATACCTTGCAGCTTCGGCGTTTCTTCGCACTATGTGTTGCTGCCGACCGGCAAGTTCGAGGCTCCCGAAAGGCCCCCGGGAAACCCTCAATTTGAATTTCCTGTTGCATTTACATAGCTTATAGGCCATGCGATGATTGCTAATCTAGGGGGCAATGAGATGACCAATGAGGCGTCATTCTACTGAGGAGATCAGTTCCAAGGTCAAACAGGCCGAGGAACTCATGGCGCGGGGGCAGTCCCAGGCCCAAGCGTGCAAGGTGCTGGGCGTTAGCGTGATGACATTTCATCGCTGGCGCAAGCAGGAGGCCGCACGTGGCCACCAGGCGAATGGTAGTGTTACCGAATTCGCCGCTCGCACCGATGATCGAGATGGGATCCCCCCTGTCCATAACCGTATTGATGAATTACGGCTGGAAAATGAACGGCTGCGCCGGATCGTGACCGACTTGCTGCTCGAGAAAATGAAGATCGAGGAGAAGCTTGCGCTCAGGTCCAGCGGCGGGAGCGGCTTGCCCCGCCGTGGTGAAGCCCAAAGCTGACGTCAGCTATCCGTTAGCTATCCGTTAGTGGATGCGTGGAGGCCTGGGAGCCAGCAGCAGCTGGTCGCTCAGATGTGCCTTCTCCGACCTTGCGCGCAGCTCTTCGAAGATCGGACGCAGTCTGGCCTGTGCAAGGTCCAGACCTCTGACGATGTCCTGATTCGGCATGTCCGCCGGGAAGCGGGCCGCGCGCAGCTTTGTCTCGATCGCCTTGACCAGCACCTCGACGTCGTCGCGGTGCTGGCCTGCGACGAGTTCGGCGCCCATCAGGCGGATGAGATGGAGGAGGGCCACCAGCGCGGCCTCGGTTTCGCCAGCCGATGAACTCATGCGCGCTCTCTGTCTGATATCCGCAGCAGGTCTTGCGAGCTCACGACCCGCCTGATAATACACATATGAATTGTTAACACGAATGTTAATTCCCGATGACCGACCTTTCGGACGCTCGATTGGCGAAGGTACCGGTTAACTTCGGCGCCTTCTCGTTCGCTTTCGCCTCTCTCGAGGTGTTTGCCGTCGCCTTCGAGATGATAATCGTCGTGCTGTCCAGCATCGTCGGCGGCGCGGCCTATCACCTCTTTTACTACCACACGGTTTATAGCAACAGCTTCGAGGGTTTTCTAGGGATCGGGGTCCTCGCCGCCATCCTTCACATGTTCGTGGCGAAGTCGCAGGGCCTCTACAATGCGCAGGTGCTGGCCGGTCTCGACCGGCGCTGGAGCAGCCTGCTCGGCGGATGGCTGCTGGTCGTTCTGCTGATGACCCTGATCATCTTCCTTCTGAAGGTGGGTTCCGGCGTCTCGCGCGGATCGGTGATGTCATTTGGCCTGATCGGCGGCCTCGGGCTGGTCACCGGACGGATGCTGCTGCAGGCGCCGCTGCAACGCGCGATCGACCGCGGCATTCTGGCCACGCGCCGCGCGGTCGTGGTCGGGATGGCGGACGAATTGTCCCGGGTGCGGCAAGCGAGCCTGCTGAGCGATTTCGGCCTCAGCGAGGTGCGGCGGGTCCAGCTCTCCGGATCGTCCGACGACGCCGGCGACCGGGCCGCCGTCGCGTCAGCCATTCGTGCAGCCCGCGAGTGCGGCGCCGACGAGATCATCCTGGCCATGCCCTGGCAGCAAGAGCCGCGCATCCAGTTCGTGTGCGATCAGCTGCGGGCATCGCCGCTGCCGGTGCGGCTGCTGCCGGACCGGACCGCGGAGCGGTTCCTGGCGCTGCGGATGGTGGCGACCGGCCCGATCCCAACGCTGGAGATGCAGCGCTCGCCGCTTACCTCGCTCGAGCGCGCCGGCAAGCGGCTGTTCGACATCGTGGCATCCAGCGGCCTCCTGGTGCTGTTCGCGCCGCTGCTGATCGGAACGGCGATTGCGATCAAGCTCGACTCCAGGGGGCCGGTCCTGTTCCGACAGCGCCGCAACGGCTTCGACGGCGAGCAATTCACCATCCTCAAATTCCGCTCGATGCACGTGCTCGAGGATGGCGATGTCATCACGCAGGCCCGCCCGAACGATCCGCGGCTGACCGGGATCGGTGCGACGCTGCGCCGCCGCAGCATCGACGAGCTGCCGCAGCTGGTGAACGTGTTGCGCGGCGACATGTCGCTGGTCGGGCCGCGGCCGCACGCGCTGGCGCATGACGACAAATATTCGAAGCTGATCGCGAGCTATGCGCAGCGCCAGCACGTCAAGCCCGGCATCACCGGTCTCGCGCAGGTGCAGGGGCTGCGCGGCGCGACGCCGGCGATCGAGGACATGCAGCTACGCGTGGCGCACGACCTCATCTACATCAAGAGCTGGAGCTTCGTGCTCGACCTGCGCATCCTGCTGCGCACGGTCGGCGCGGTGCTGCGTCACAAGGGCATCTGACGGCTGGGCATCCGGCGCCAGGCGCGCCTTACTCCGGAATGCTCTGGTTGGCGTCCTTGAATTCCGCCTCGATGATGCGCCGGTTAGCGTCGCCGGCCACGCGATAGGCCTGCCCGATCGCTCCCTTCAGCTCCGGCGCGCGGGTGAGGATCAGGCGAATCTGCCGCTGCAGCAGATCGACCAATTCGACATCGCGCGTGGTGTCGACCTGCGCCAGCAGGATCAGGCGCGGCGCGATCAGGTCGCTGCGGTTGAAGCCGGTGTAGTAGGACATCTTCAGCGCCTTCGACGCGGTCGGGTTCAGCCAGTCGAACCGTCCCGTTGCCGAGGCGAGGCCGAACCAGGCGCCGGCGTCCATCGGCGAGAGGCGAAGCGCGTGCGTGAACGCGGCTTCGGCCGCCTCCGGCGACGTCTGCAATTCGCTCCAGCCGTCGCGCAGCCACAGCTCGCCTCGGACCATGCCGACCTCTGCGGCGATCGCCGGTTTGCCGCGCAATGCATCGCCGGCAAGCCACCAGGCCGACAAGGCCAGCGTCGCCGCGCCGATCACGGCGGCGGCGGGCACGAAGGCAGGCGAGAGGCGCCTCGCATTCCGGCCGATCGCGTCAGCCATGGCGCGCGGCCCGGTTGCCGGTCATCAGCAGGGTTCGCCGTGCTCCCTCGAGCTTGACGCAGGTCAGGCGGCCGGTCGCATAGGCGCCGGTGTCGACATTGATGCGGTTGCGCAGCAGCTCGGCCTCATGCACCGGCGTATGGCCGTGGACCACGACCTTGCCGAAATCATCTTCCGACATCAGGAAGTCGTCGCGGATCCAGAGCAGATCCTCCTTGCGCTGCTGGTTGAGCGCGACCCCGGGCCTGACGCCGGCATGGACGAAGAAGTAGCGTTTGTGCACATAACAGAGCGGCAGAGAGCGCAGGAAGGCGAGATGAGCCGGCGGCATCTCGCGGATCAATTGCCGGGCGAGCGCCCTTCGTTCGGAGGCGTCGGGATTGGGCGAGGGCGTCAATCCGTAGGACATCAGCGTTTGCAAGCCGCCGAACTGCCGCCATTGCGCGAGCATGTCGGGATTGACGAGAAACTCCAGCAGGCAGGCCTCGTGATTGCCGAGCAGGCAGACCATGCTGCGGGTGCGGCGGCGTTGATCGAGCATGGCGATGACATCGCGCGAATCCGGTCCGCGATCGATATAGTCGCCGAGGAACACCTGGATCGGTCGCGCCGGCCGGAACCGACCGATGTCGGCATCGATGCGGGCGCAGATCTCGTGCAGCAGGTCGGCGTGGCCGTGGATATCACCGACGGCGTAGATGCAGGTCTCGTCGCCCTCATGTTCGCGATCGCCGGTCTGGCGGACAAGACGCTGGAGGAAGCTGCGCATCTGGCGTCTAGCCCGCCTGCAACCGTGAACGGCTGATCCGCTGTGCCAGTCCTGTTCCGATCACGGCTCCCAACACGATCACTCCGGGCAGCGCCGGCAATTCCGGCAAGGTGAAGCTGGCAAGCAGCAGCGTCAGCAGGGCGGCTGCGGCCGATGCAGGGTAGGACCAGTCGCGGCCGCGATTGCGCGCACCGGCCGTGTACGCCGCGATGCCGACGATGATAGCCGCGACTAAAGTCCAGAACATGGCGGAGCCGAACTGGGCGATCAAGGCCGCCGCGCTGGTCGCAACCACCGGCCGCGTGGTGGCGCCCTGCCAGTCCATATAGGTCGACGCCAGCGTTGCCGTGGTGCCGGCGCCGCTGCCGAGCGCGGACAGGTCGGCGAGCAGATTGTGAGTCGATTGCACGAACTCGGACGGTGCATGAACAAAGGCGACCGCAAGCGGCACGTCGGGATGGCGGTTGGCGATCGCCGTCGCCAGGGCGATCAGCGCGATCGCCGCCGCAGCAGCAGCGCTGCTCCAGCCGTGCAGATGAAGCTTCCGCGCGGCAAAGGTCATCAGGACGAGGGCGATGCCCGCCGCGAGTGCGATCGCGGCGCCGCGCCCCCCGTACCAGCAGGCGCTGGCGGCGCAGAACAGCGCGCCGGCGGCGAGTAGCCAGCGCAGCCGCGTCAATTGGGCTGCGGTGCGGCCATCGGCGTGTCCACCGACGTCGAGCGCGCGCGCAAGGCCGAGCGGAACGCCAACGAGAACCACGACCAGGAATCCGTTTGCCGTCTCATCGCGCGCAGCGCCAAGCCAGACTTTGACCGGATCGCTTGATAGCAGCAGGATCAGGGCCGCGACGGCGGCCGTTGCTGCAATGGTGCGGGCCACCACATCGGCGCGGCGGGCGTCGATCGCGATCGCGGCGGCGGTGATCATGACTGACGTGAGTGACAGCCAGATCAGCAGCGCGCCGAGGCTTGCGCCGGTGTCGATCGTGATGCTGCCGCTGAGCTGTGCTCCCAGTGTTTCGCCGGCGAACTTCCACACCGGATGTGCCAAGGAAGCGAGTGGCAGCATCTGCAGGATGATCCAGAGCATCGGTAGAAGCGCCGCCGCAACAGCGGGCCCGGCGACCGACTTCAGGAACGACAGCTCACCTGGACGGATCGCCACGAGGCTTGCGAGCAGCCCGAGCGACGTCGCCGCGCCGACGGGACCCGTTGCGAGCGATGCGTCGATGAGACCCAACGGAACCGACGCCCCGATCAAGATGCAGATGAAAGCCGTGACGTTCCACACGAGAGGGGGAGGTCCTGCGGAGGATGAGACGCAAGACAGCGGGATGCCCCGGGCTTGCCGCGAGGTCAACGGAAATCGGCCACGCCAAAGGGGGCAGTGTTATGCCCTGTTATTGCGAACGGCGCAGGGCAAGACGTGGCGTCGAGGTGCGAGACCAGAACAGCGGCGCGAAGGTGCTTGCCAGATATCCGACTTGCAGCGCTACGATCGCGGTGATCATGAGCAGCGCGGTTTCCGACCACGACAGGCGCGCGACTCCGATGGCGGCCAGCAGCGCGAGCTCCGCAAGTGCCACCGGCGCCAGCACCAGACAGTGCTGACGCAGCCCGAGAACGGCGCCGCCGATCAAATTGCCAAGGAAAATAAATAACATAACCAAACCCTGCGCCCGCACGGTAGCGGGCCGGGCCTAAGCCTGGGTTAATCCGCACGCCGAAAACGGGCCGGCGCGGCGCCGGCCGACGCGCGAATGGCCAGTGGGTTTGTTAATCGATTAACATTCAGAACGGGCGCAGATCGCCGTAACTATAGGCGGCCCAATAGTCGCGGCCGCCATACGGTCCATAGGCGCCGTAGAGCGGTGCGCAGGAGTAGCGATCGGGACAGCCGTGCCAGCAAACCCGTTTCCACTGGCAGACGTCGCCATGACAATATTGCAGCCGCTGACAATTGCCGCCGACCCGTTGCACGGCGCGCGGCGCCGGGGAAACGCTTAGTTCTACGGCAAAAACCGAGCTGCCAACAGAACCGCCCAGCAGCAAGGCGACCATTCCCAACGCGATCGCCAGTGGCTTCATGCGGGTCATCGAAGTGGCTTCATGCGGGTCATCGAACCCTCAATCGGTTAACTCAAACCATCTCATTCACAGATAACGGGAACATCGGACGAAATCAAAGCCGGAGTGACGGCGCGCCGGGCTTTGTCTCACGGCGGTGCGCCGATGTCGCCGAATTGCCTCACCTCGCTAACATTATTTATCAATTGCATCGCAATATATCGCGGAACCTTGTGATTATGATAGTCGGCGTGTTACGGCACGGCCGGAGTATTTAAATGTCGCGTGCGGTTTTCATTCGGGTAATGTTATTGCTTGCGGCCGCCTGTTGGGTCAGCGGTTGCCATTACATGCCGACCAACGGTCCGACGAGCTCCGATGTCGTGGCCGGGCAGCGCGATCCCGAAAGCCTGCCCTATGCGATGGTCAAGATCACACCGCAGATCGAGAACGTGCTGGCGTCATTCTCGCCGCAACTTGCCGGCGGCATCCAGGGCCCGCCGCCGAAGGATATCCGTTTCGGCATCGGCGACGTCGTCAGCGTCACGATCTTCGAGGCCGCCGCCGGCGGTCTGTTCATTCCGGTCGAGGCCGGCGTGCGCCCCGGCAACTACATCACGCTGCCGAACCAGAACGTCGATACCGACGGCAACATCTCGGTGCCCTATGCCGGCGCGATCCGCGCCAAGAGCCGCACGCCGACCGAAGTGCAGCGCTCGATCGTCGATGCGCTGAAGAACCGCGCGATCGAGCCGCAGGCCGTGGTCGCCCTGATCGAGCAGCGCACCTCGCTGATCTCCGTGCTCGGCGAGGTCAATTCGCCGAACCGCTTCCCCGCCAACGCAGCGGGTGAGCACGTGCTCGACGCCATCACGCGCGCCGGCGGCCCGAAAGGGCAGGGCTTTGACACATGGGTCATGCTCGAGCGCGACGGCAAACGTACTACGGTGCCGTTCGGCCAGCTGGTCTACGAGCCCAAGAGCAACATCTACGCCCATCCCGGCGACACCATTTATGTCTACCGCGAGCCGCAGACCTTCGTCGCCTTCGGCGCCTCGGGCGCGCAGGGCCAGTTCAATTTCGAGGCCTGGCGCATCTCGCTCGCCGAAGCGGTCGCCAAGGCGGGCGGCCTAAATGACTCCTCCGCCGATCCGGCCTCGGTGTTCGTCTATCGCGGCGAACTGCCGGAAGTGGCGGCCAAGCTTGGCGTCGACGTCAGCAAATATTCAGGGCCGATCATCCCGGTCGTCTACAACATCAATTTCCGCGATCCGGCCGGCTATTTTCTGGCCACGCGTTTCCAGTTGCGCAACAAGGACGTGCTTTATGCGTCGAACGCGGCATCCGTCGAGGACGCCAAGGTGATGCAGCAGATCCGCCTCGTGACCGCAACGGTGAACGATCCGATCGTGGCCGCCTACAACGCAACCTTACTTCGTAATTCGATCAAGCTTGCGCCCTGATACTGGGGCGTGAGCCGGCACGGCCGGCTTCATGACACGTTTGCGATTTGCTTCCGGCTCGGGCGAGGCGACGGCATTGCCGTGGCCGGTGCGCTGGTCGTCGTGGCTGTTCTGCGCCGTCGTCGCCTTGGCGCCGCTGCCGCTCGGCTCGGTCGGCACTGTTGCGCCCGCGATCTGGTCGATCCTGCTCGGGATTGCACTGCTCGGGGTGTTGCCGATGCGCCTGCGCGGCAGTCAGCTCATGATCCTCGCCGTGACGGCGCTATTGACGGCGCTTGCCATGCTGGTGCTGCACGAGCAGTCGGCGCTCCACCCCTGGTCAGGCGTGGCGCCGAACGCGTTGTGGGCACAGGCCGGCAAATTGCTGCCTGCCGAGCTGCCGCCGGCCGTGTCGATCGCGCGCGGTCAGCCGTTCTATTCGATCGGCGTCGGAATCGTTTGCCTGCTCAGCTTCGCTATCGGCGTCGTACTCGGTGCCAACCGCGGACTGGCGCGCGGGTTGTTGCGGGCGGTGGCCGCGGCGGGCCTGGTCTATGCGATCTGCGGCATCATCACCTTCGCGATCGATCCCACCCGGATCTACCTGCTGCACGAGAAGCAGGCGCACCTGGCGTGGCTGACATCTCCGTTCGTCAATCGCAACACTGCCGGCATCTATTATGGTTGCTGTGCGCTGATCTGGCTGTTGTTCGGCTGCGAGCTGATCGAGCGGCATTGGCCGTCGCGCCGCGCCAGCCTGTCACGGCTGCTCGCGCGTCTCGATATGCCGGCGCGGCACCGGCTCGCCGGCCATGCGTTCGGCTGGCTCACCTGTCTTCTGGCGATGTTTCTGACCGGCTCGCGCGGCGGCATCGGGATCTCGCTGCTCGCTGCGGTCGCAGCAGCCGCGATCTTCTTTCGCGACCGCGTGCCGCGCCGCTACGGCATGATCGTGGCGCTCGGCGGCGGCGGCCTGGTCGCGCTGGCACTGCTGCAGCTTCTCGGCGGCGGAGTCGGCGCGCGCTTCAGCACGATGGGCCTGTCGGACGAGGGACGGTTCTCGACCTATCGCGCAACGTTACGGATGATCTGGGATCACCCGTGGCTCGGCGATGGTTTCGGGACCTTCGAATGGGTCTATCCGGCCTATCGCACCGACGACATCTCGCTGCGCGGGACCTGGAACCGGGCGCACAACAGCTGGCTCGAACTGGCGTCCGACGGCGGAATGTTAATGGCCGGCGCCGCCATGATCGCACTGCTCGCAGCGTTCGGCGTGCTCGCGCATGGCGTGCGGACCCGTCGCCGCGACGTGATCGTGCCGCTCGCGGCGCTCTGCGCGTCGGCCGCCGGCGCGCTCCATTCGATGATCGATTTCTCGCTCCAGATCACCGGCTATGCCGTTGTGATCGCGGCCCTGCTCGGGGCAGGCCTGTCGCAATCCTTCCGCTCCGGCGGGGGCGGCTCCGGTGGCGGCTCCGATCGTGACGCCGGTGTTACGGTCGGGCAGCCGGTTAACGCTGATTTGCCGCGCCGAAGCGGAGGCGCGGCCGGCGAGGCTATTTAATTGGCGCGATAACTCTGACTATGCTAACGAACTGTTAGTATTCGTTAGGGAGATAGCTGTGTTCACATTTGAGCGATCCGGCGGCTTTTCCGCCCCGCGCTTGGCGACGTTGGTGGTGATGCTGGTGCTCGCGACACCCGGTGGCGCGGCGCTGGCGGAGACTCCTGGCGGGCTGATCCAGCTGTCCCAGGCGGTCACCAATTTCAAGGCCAATCCGGAGCAGCTGCTGACCCAATATCCGAATGCGGGCGTGGAGTTGACCTCGCGGGCGCGCGATTTCGCCCTCAACGATCCGACGTCGCTCGACCCGCTGATTGCGCTGCTCGCCAAGGCAAGCAAGGACCAGAAGACCGCGATCGCCGCCGGTCTCGCCCAGGCCGCGCGCATCGTGGTGCGCAGCAACCAGCCCTACGCGACGCGCATCCAGCAGGCGATTGCCGACACCAAGGATCTCGACACCGTGATGGCGTTTGCCGCAGCGTCGGGCGACAGCGGCACCGCCGCGACCGGCGCCGGCGGCGCGGGTAGCGCCGGTGCATCCGGCGGCCAGACCAGCGCGCTGGGCGCCAGCGGCGCCGGAGCCGGCACGCTCGAGGCCATCGACGGCAACAGTGTGAACACCGGCATCTTCAGCTTCACCTCGTCGGTCAGCAGTTCGGGCAGCACGACCGGTACGGCCACGGGCACCGGCACCACCCTCATTTCAACAGTAACTCCCTGAGCGGGCTTCCGATCGCCAATGGAGAACTCTCTGCAGCAACGCGCTTCGGTGTCGGCGGCGGGACGCTTCGCAGGATCATTGGAGGGCGCGAGGGCAGGCATCGGCCTGCCGGCGCGGCGATAGGACGAGATGCTTCAGCGCAACCAGATTTCGCCGTCTGTCGATCTGAGAAATCGTCCGGCCGAACTGCCGTCGCTGGCGGAAACCTTCGACGCCTTCGTCACCTATCTGCTCCGGCAATACTGGGTCATCCTCGGGACCGCCGCGCTCTGCCTGTTCGGCGGCATCTGCTATCTGATGACGGCGGCACCGAGCTACACGGCGCTCGCCACGATGATCATCGACACGCGCAAATTCCAGGCCTTCCAGCAGCAATCGCCGGTGAGCGAGGCCCCGGTCGATTCCGCCGCGGTCGAGAGCCAGGTCGAAATCCTGAAGTCGGAGAACGTGGCGCTCGCGGTGATCCGCGACCTCAAGCTCAACGAGGATCCGGAATTCGTCGGCTCGAGGGCCGGCGCTGCGGGAGCCGTGCTGGATTTCGTGTCCGGCCTGCTCGCCGGCGGCGCGCCACCCACCGAGTTCGACCGGACCCGGCGCGCGGTTCGCGCTTTCCAGAAGCAGCTCGACGTCCGCCGTCGCGGCATGACCTATGTGATCGAGGTCAGCTTCCGTTCGCTCGATCCGGAGCGCGCGGCGCAGATCGCCAATGCCGTCGCCGACGCCTACATCGTCGACCAGCTCGATTCCAAGTATCAGGCGACGCGACGCGCCAGCGTCTGGCTGCAGGACCGCATCCAGGAGCTGCGCACGCAGGCATCCAACGCCGAGCGCGCGGTGCTCGACTACAAGAAGACCAACAACATCGTCACCTCCAGCGGCAAGCTGCTCAACGAGCAGCAGCTCGGCGAGCTCAACACCCAGCTGCTCCACGTGAAGTCGCAGGTCACCGACGCCAAGGCCAAGCTCGACCGCATCGAGGCGGTGGTGAAGGGGGGCGTCCCCGATGCGACGGTAGCCGATACCCTGAACAACCAGGTCATCACCAAGCTGCGCTCGCAATATCTCGAGCTGGCCAACCGCGAGGCCGACTGGTCGTCGCGCTACGGCTACAATCACTTGGCCGCCGTCAACCTGCGCAACCAGATGCGCGAGATCCAGTCGTCGATCGTTGACGAGCTGAAGCGGCTCGCCGAAAGCTACAAGAGCGACTATGCGATCGCCCTGCAGCGCCAGAACGAGATCGAGCGCGCCGTCAACGACTCGGTGTCGCAGTCGCAGTCGACCAACCAGGCGCAGGTCACGCTGCGCGAGCTCGAGAGCTCTGCGCAGACCTATCGCTCGCTCTACGACAACTTCCTGCAGCGCTACATGGAAAACGTGCAGCAGCAATCGTTTCCGGTCAGCGAGGCGCGGGTGATCACCCGCGCCTCGCGTCCGCTCAGCAAGAGCCATCCGCAGACCTTGGTCGTGCTCGCGCTCTCGGCGCTCGGCGGCCTGCTCGCCGGGCTCGGGCTCGGCGTGCTGCGCGACCTCTATGACCGGGTGTTCCGCACCGCTGAAATGGTCGAGACGATCCTCGAGGCCGACTGCGTCGCCATCGTTCCCCGCGTCTCGCCGGGCCAGATCAAGGCGCCGGTCGCCGGTCGTCCCAATCTGCCGATCGGTCCGCGCACGATCCGGCGCGGCAACGAGCCGGTGCTGTGGGCGGCGATCGATTCGCCGTTCTCGCGGTTCTCGGAAGCGATCCGCTCGATCAAGGTCAATGCTGACCTCAACGTCACCAAGCCGTCAAAGATCCTCGGCCTGACCTCCGCGCTGCCCAACGAGGGCAAGTCGACGCTGGCCTTCGTGTTTGCGCAACTGGTTGCCCAGAGCGGGGCCCGCGTGCTCCTGATCGATTGCGACCTGCGCAATCCCTCGCTCAGCCGCAAGGTCGCCGCGACTGCCGAGCGCGGCATCCTCGACGTGCTGTCGAACAATGCGACATTGCAGGACACGCTGTGGCGCGATCCCGAGACCGGCCTCGCCTTCCTGCCTGGCGCCACGCGATCGCGCATCGCGCATTCGCACGACGTGCTGGCCTCCGACCAGATGAGGGATTTCATCGACGGGGCCCGCGGCCACTATGACTACGTGATCGTCGATTTCCCGCCGCTCACGCCGGTGGTCGATGTCCGTATCACCGCACACTTCGTCGATTCCTTCGTCTTCATCGTGGAATGGGGCAAGACCCAGGTGCAGGTGGTCGAGCGCGCGCTGCGCAGTGCGCGAGCGGTCAACGAGAACCTGCTCGGCGTCGTGCTCAACAAGGCCGATATTGCCGCGATGAGCCGCTATAGCGGCTATGGCGGCAAGAACTACTATTACAACTCGCACTATGGGCGATATGGCTACACCGAGTGAGACGCACGGTGGGATGCCCGGGCGCGCAGCCGCCTGGCTTGCGCGCGGCTTGCTGGCCGCGCTCGCGTGCTCGTCGGTTGCCTGGGGCACGACCACCTTGCCGGACTTTGTCGACCAGACCCGGCTCGACGGCGCAAAGGACCTGATCCTTCGCAACGTACCGGTCAGCGACACTGAGCTCGATGACCTCGGTCCGTTGCTGTCGCGCGCCGTGGCGGAAAGGGATTGCATGCCGGCCATCGATCGCAGCGCGGCGGTGATCCGGTTGCGGCGCGCCGAGAACGCGCTCGCATCCGGCGAGCAGGTCGACGCACGGATGGGCGAGCTTGACGAAGCCGTCCGCAAATCGCTCGGCTGCGCGCCGGCCGATCCCTATCTCTGGCTCGTGCTGTTCTGGCTTCGCAATACAAGGCAGGGTTTGAGCGACGCCAATTTCGACCTGCTGCGGATGTCGTACCGGCTCGGACCGAACGAGGGCTGGATCGTGGTCAAGCGCAGCGCGATGGCTCTCGCAATGTTCGACGCGCTGCCGCCCGACCTTTCGGCCGACGTGGTTGCCGAGTTCGCGCGTCTCGTGAAGACCGAACTGTACACCGAGGCAATCGATCTCCTGAAGGGACCGGGCTGGGCGCACCGTGACAAGCTGCTGGCCGGCCTCGCAGCTGTCCCGCAACGGAACGTCGACATCCTGACCCGCACCATGGCCGACATTGGATACGATCTTGACCGCCGCTCGCCGGCGGAACGGCGCAATCGGGAGCACAAATCGAACGACCGCTTCGACGAGCTTGCCCGAATGCCGCCGGAGGCGAGGGCCAGGCCATGACGATGGAATTTTGCGTCGGACAGCACAACGCGCATTATGAGGGCGTCTATTCGGCGCAGGAGCGCGACTGGCGCCGCGTCTGCGCGGTCGACAAGGCCGATCATATCGCCGGGTTGCTCGGCGCAGCCGCCGCGCGGGTCGGCAATGTGCTCGAGGTCGGCTGCGGAACCGGCGCCGTGCTGGCGCGGCTGTCGGCGATCGGTGTCGGCCGCGATTTCACCGGCATTGACGTCATCGATCCCGCGACCAATCTGGAGATCGACGGCGCGGCTTCAACTCCATTCCGCTGGTCCAGCTATGACGGTGCGACGATCCCGTTCGCCGACGGCGCGTTCGACCTCGTCTATGCCAGCCACGTGCTGGAACACGTGCCCGAACCGCGCGCATTGCTTTACGAGCTCGCCCGGGTCTCGCGGGACTTCATCTATGTCGAGGTGCCCTGCGAATTGCACGCGCGGACCAGTCGCCGGGCGCTGCAATCGACGCTCGACATCGGCCATATCAATTTTTACACGCCCGATACGTTTCGGCTGCTGCTGGAGACCGTGGGGCTCAAGGTCAAGGACTTCGGCACCTGGGACCACAGCCTGCCGGTGCATGCTTTTCATTCGTCGCGGATGAAGGGGCTCGCGAAGAGCATCGTGCGGAAGTCGCTGTTGACGGTCAGCCCAGGGGTCGCGACCCGGCTTGCGACTTATCATTGCGGGGCGATCTGCCGGCACGACGCGGCGCCGCCACAGGACCGATAAGCCATGGCGTCGCGCGTGGTCGTCTTCAACAACATGATCACACCTTACACCAACCGTCTCTACAACGAGCTGGCCAGCCGCGGGCTGGATCTCGCCGTGCTGTCCTGTACGCCGCAGGAGGCCGATCGCGCCTGGGCCGGCTCGTTCACGCCGCGCTACATCACGCGCACGGTGCCGGGTGTATCGATTCCGCTGTCGCGGTCGCGTCACACCCATGTCAATATCGGGATCGGGCGCGCCTTGAATGCGCTCGCGCCCGACCTGCTGTTCGTCAACGGCCTGTATCCCTCGATGCTGGCCGGGGCGGCATGGGCGCGCGCCAACGGCAAGGCGCTCGCGCTCACGATCGACGGCTGGCGCGAGACGATGCCCAACACCGCCTATCATCGGCTGGCGCGGCCCTGGCTGCTGCGCCAGTGCGACGCAGTCGTATGTTGCAGCGACAAGGGCAGGGCGTATTTTCGCGGCGAGGGCGTTCGTGCCGACGATCTGTTCGTGGTGCCGCTGGTGCCGGCATGGGATCCGCCGGAGACTGCGCCGGCATTCCACGACCGTCCATTTCATCTGCTCTGGTGCGCCCGCCTCAATGACGACGCCAAGAACGCGATCTTCTTCGAGAACGTCGCGATCGCGCTTGGCCGGATCGTGCCCGGACTGAAGGTGCGCGTGGTCGGGTCCGGCGCCGCTGAGCGGCGCATGCTGGCGCGGCTCGGCGGTGCCGGCATTGATGTCAGCCACGACCGCTATCTGCCGTGGCACGCGATATCGGACGTTTTTCTGCAGTCGCGGCTGCTGCTGCTGCCCTCATTGCTGGAACCGTGGGGCCTGGTGTGCAACGAGGCCCTGCAGTGCGGGGTTCCCTGCCTGGTGTCGCCTCATGTCGGGGCAGGCGGCGAGTTGGTCCGTGACCAGGACAACGGCTATGTTTGCGCGCTCGATGAACAGGTTTGGGTCGACGCGGCGCGCGGCTTGCTCGAACATCCCGCGCGCTGGGCGGCAATGTCGCGGCAGGCCCGGCAGAGCGTGCGACGCGATGCGCTTGCCGACGCCGCGGCGCGTTTCACCGACGCGGTCGATCATCTCTTGAGGGCGCCGGCCCGGCAGGAGGCCGTGCAATGATCGGCAGATGGTGGCTGCGAACCGATGTCTTTCTGCACGCCTATCTGGTGATGGTGCTCGGCTGCATCTATTTCCTGTTCAATTTCATCGAGGGCATCTCGTTCGCGGAAAGGGCCGGGGAATCCACGCTGTTCCGCGGCGCATGGCTGCTGCTCTACATCCTCTTGATGCTGCACATTGCGATCGATCGGAATCGCTTCGGCCTGCTGATGCTGCAGTCGCATCTCTATCTGACGTTCATCGCCTTCGCCCTGGTATCGCTGGCGCTGAGCGCCGACCCCGCCGGCTCGTCGATCAAGTTCGCGATGTATCTGCTGACCACGATGTTCTCGGCGTGGGTCGTGATCAGCTGCCCGGTCGATCGTCTCGTCGATACGCTGTTCCGGATCGGGATCGTGGTGCTGATCGTTCACGTCCTGCTGTTTCCGGTGATAGGCTCGCAATGGGATTACGACCCGCTGCACCGGCCGACGGTGCTCGGAACCCAGGCCTATGCTGGCGTGTTCGGTCACAAGAACCTCGCGGGCGCGTTCTTCGGCCTCATGGTGCTGATCTGCTTCGTGCGCATGCTGGCAGGACCGCGGCGGCAATTCGGCTGGACGCTGCTGCTGATGGGATGTCATTTTTTCGCGCTCGCCGCGGCCGGCGCCGCAGGACCGCTGATCAGCATGTTGACGGCGCTTGCCGTGACCTTCGGGCTTCTGCTGGTGGTGCTCGGGCACAGGGGCGCTGCCTCGATCTACTGGCTCGGCCTCGCCTTTGTCGCGCTTGTCGTGTTCGCCGTGCCGAGCGACGAGTTGTATGGGCTGGTCGGCCGAAGCGGAAACCTGACCGGCCGCTCGTTCCTCTGGTCGGTCTGGCCGCACTTCTTCTGGCAGCACCCCTGGCTCGGCTACGGGTTTTCGGGATTCTTCAACGAACTGCCGAACTCACCCGTGAACGAGCTGACGAGCATGGCGCCGTGGAATACCGAGTTCGGCTCATTCGAGAATTCCTATCTCGACGCCTTTCTCCAGTTCGGCCTGCTCGGCGGTGCGCTCTATATGCTGCTGCTGGCGCTCGCATTGTGGAATAGCATCGTGTTCGCGTTCGAGCGGAGAGGGATGTACTGTATGGCGCCGTTCGCGATGCTGCTGTTCGTCGTGATCGCGTCGGCCAATGACTCCAGCCAGCTGCTGCACAATTATTTCGGCTGCGTGCTGGTGTTCTGGTGCTATTTCGGCCCGGAGGCCAGGCTGCAAATGGCGCCGCGGCGGACATTCAACAGGCTACGGGTGAGTGAGGCGTGAGTGCGTTGACCGACAGGCTGGACCGGGCGGCGGCTCAGACCGGGGTCGCCGGTGCCATGAGCGGATTGCTTCGCCGGCTACGGCGTGCCGGGGGCAATGTCGCGCTCGGCCTGATCGATCAGGCGCTGCTGAGCGGGTCTGCCTTCGTGCTGACGATCGTGCTCGCCAACGTGCTCGGCATCAATTCATTCGGCAGGTTCAGCGTCGCCTGGTCGCTCTCGATCCTGATCGAGGCGGTGTTTCTGCGCGGCCTGTTCGACGACGGCTTGCCGGCGACTGCGCACCGCATCCCGAAATCGCTATGGCCGCAGCTGCGGCTCGGCCTCTATCTGTCGTCGCTGCTCGTCTCGGGTGCGCTCGGCCTGCTGCTGGCGGGTGCGGGGCTTGTGATCGCAGCCGCCGGCGGGGACGCCGGCGGGCTCGTGATCGCAACCGGGCTTGCGATCCCGGCGGTTCGGCTGCAGAGCATGTTCCGCCGCATCAGCTATCTCGACGGGCGGCTGCCGCGCGCGCTGGCGTCCTCGCTGACCTATTGCGTGGCGCTGGTCGTCTCGGCCGGGCTGATGATCGTCTTCAAGCTCGCCGGCGCCGCCGCGGCGATGGCGTGCATCGCGATCTCGGCGGCGCTCGCCGGCAGCCTGCTGCTGGCCCACACCCGCGAGCTGGCCTGGCCGCAAGCCAGAATCTTCCGTGGCTCGCTGCGGCGGCTGTTTCGGAACGGGCGCTGGTTCGTCGCGACCTCGCTCACCTACTGGATCGGCAGCATCGGGCTGATCCCGGTGTGCGGCTTCCTGATCGGGCTGGACGCGAGCGCGTCGCTGCGGATCCTGCTCTTGGTGTTCGCACCGCTCAGTCAGTTCTGCGCGACGATGTTCTCGGTTCGCCTGCCGGAAATCGCGGCCGAACTGCGCGCCGGCCGGCGCAGCGCGGTCGCCGCGGCCGCGCGCGAAAATGCCCTGCTGCTCGGGTCGATCGCGGCCGCCTATGGCACGGTGGTCGTGCTGCTCGGCCAGCGCATTCTGGCGTTTGTCATCCACGGACAGAGCTACGAGATCGGCACCGGCAGCCTCGCCTTGATGGGCGCGGCGATGGCGCTCGACGCGGTGTGGCTCGGCCTCGCGCTGCCGCTGTTTGCGACCGGCAAGCCGCAGCGATTCATGCTGAGCCGGATCGCCGGCCTCGTCGCGCTGTGCTGCGTCCTGCCGTTCGCGGCGGAGGCCTGGCAGGTGATGGGCGCGGTTGCGGCGATGGTGGCCTCCAGCGCGGCGTCGGTGATCACGGTTGTGCTGACCAATTCGGCGCGGGAGCGGACATGACCGGCGACGCGCGCGGCGGCTCGCTCGAAAAGCTGCATATCGGCGCCTTCAATTGCGGTATCGACGGCTGGATCAATACCGACATCACGATGCACCTGTGGATCGCGCGGATGCCGTTCGCGGCGAAAGCGCTGCATCTCGCCGGCCTGCTCAGCGATGCCCGCTATGCCGAGCATCGCCAAGGCAAGTTTGCCGGGCTGCGCCACATGAACCTGACCAGGCCGCTGCCGTTCGCGGATCGCAGCCTCTCGGCAGTATTCAGCGCGCATGTCTTCGAGCACCTGTTTCCCGACGAGGTCGAGCGGCTGGCGCGCGAGATCGCGCGGGTGCTGGCGCCGGGCGGGGTGTGCCGGATCGTCGTCCCCGACATGGAGCGGATCGTCGCGCTCTACGATCCGGCGGCGCCGCAGGCTTTCCTCAAGGGCGTGTTCGAGATCGATCGCCGCAGGGAGGCGGCCTTCGCGCATCACTGGGGCTTTACCCGCGCCTCGCTCGCCGCGCTGTTCCGCGACGCCGGCTGTTCGGAAACCCACACCCGTGCCTATCGCGAGGGCGTCTGTCCCGACATTGACCGGCTCGACAACCGGCCGGACGAGTCGATCTTCTTCGAGGCCATCAAATGAGCGCGACAGGAAAATCGACGGACCGTTGCGTGAAGGATCGCGCATGCCGTGCCAGATCGAACCGACCGGTAGCAGGAGACTGACCTTGCTGGGTGCGATTCAAGCCCGATTTTCCAATGCAGCGCGCCAGCGGCGCGGCGAATTCCTCGTTCGCACCGTGAAGCTGCCGCTCGATGCGAAAATCCTCGATCTTGGCGGCGGCACTGGCCGGCACATTCGCGCGATCCTGCCCCGCCATACCGACATCACGGTTTGCGACATATCGACCGACGATCTGAAGGCCGCGCGCGAGCGCTTCGGCTTCAAGACGGTGCTGCTGCGGGAGACCGAGCGCCTGCCGTTCGACGATCAGGCGTTCGACTTCTGCTTCTGCTCGTCGGTGATCGAACATGTCACCGGGCCGAAGCAGGATGTCGTCACGATCGAGGACGGAGCGGCGTTTCAGAGCATCGCGCGCGAGCATCAGAACCGCTTTGCGGGCGAGATCTCGCGGGTCGCAAAGTCCTTCTACGTGCAGACGCCGTACCGGTATTTTCCGATCGAAAGCCATACCTGGCTGCCGGGCATCATCGTCCTGTTGCCGAGGCGGCTGCAGATCGCGCTGATCGGTATATTCAATCGCTTCTGGTTCAAGCGCACCGCGCCCGACTGGCACCTGTTCGACTGGCGCGAGATGACGGAAACCTTTCCCGACGCCAAGATTTATCGCGAACGCTATCTCGGCATGACCAAATCGCTGATGGCGATCAAGGCCTGAGGCAGCTATCCGCCTGCCACGTCAACCGTCGCGCCGGGCCAGGACGTTGATCAGCGTGCCGACCGTCGCCTGGCGATCGAGCACCGGCGGGAGCGGGGAGCCGGCAAAGCTGCTCCCCAGCATCGTGAGGCCGTGTTGTCGCAGCAGACCCTGCATGGCCGCCGGCGAGGTGTCGAATTTGGAGAACGCGAGATAGCGGAACAGCGGCCGCGCCGACACGCGTGAAGAGGCCGCATGCGCGAGCTTGTAGCCCCGGCGCAGCAGCGATCCGCGGTTGGGGATGGAGAGCAGCAAAAGCCCGCGAGGCCTGAGCACGCGATGAATCTCGGCGAGGCACTGCGCCACGTCGGGAACATATTCCAGCACGCTCGCGCACAGCGCACCGTCGAAGGATCGATCAGGAAACGGCAGGCTTGCGATGGTCGGAATCTGCTGGAATGTGAGCCGCGCGGCGAGGGTGCCGCCGGCGCGGCGGCCGTGTGCCGCCCCAATCATCTCCGATGATGCGTCGACGCCGGTGACGTCGCAGCCGCGTGCGGCGAGCAGGCGGGACAGCGTTCCGGTGCCGCAGCCTGCATCGAGCCAGCGCTGCCCATTGAGGTCCGCGTTCCCGAGCAGACCGAACATCGCGGCCGTCCGCGCCTTGAAGGTGCGGCTCTGATGCAGCGTCTCCCATCCCGACGAAATCTCGTCGTGAAAGCGGATTTCGGGTCGCTCGCGGGTCTGGCCCATGGTGGCCATGATAGTCTTTACCAGTGGAAGCCGCTCACTTTGGCGCGCACCTGCTCGGGCAATCCGATCTCTGAAAGTTCGAGCACGACCTGGTCGGGGCGCGTCGCCGTCAACGCTGCAACGAAGCGCGGATCGGCCGTCGTCAGCACGATAATGTCGGCCCACTCGATGGTCGCAGTCACATCGTCGTTCAACAGGCCGACCAGCTCCGGATTGCGCATCAGGAATTCCCGGTTGGCGCCGATCAGTTGCGACAGCTGCACATTGGGGTCGTAGATCCGGATGTCGCGCCGCTCGCCGCGCAGGCTCTTCACCAGCCTCACGAAGGGACTGTCGCGGACGTCGTCGGTGCCGGCCTTGAAGCTGATGCCGAGGAACGCGATGCGGCGGCCCTCATGCGACAGGATCCAGTCGGCGCCGCGCGACATGATCATGTCATTGCTCGGCAGGATGCTTTCGAGCACCGGCGTCGACAGTCCGCGGCTGTGCGCCAGGTGCTTCAGCGCCTTGACGTCCTTGGGCAGGCACGAGCCGCCGAAGGCAAAACCCGGCCGCAGATAGGCCGGCGAGATGTTGAGCCGCGTGTCCTGCATGAAGATGTTCATGACGTCGCGCCCGTCGATGCCGAGCGTCTTCGCGATCGTGCCGATCTCGTTGGCAAAGCTGACCTTGAGCGCATGCCAGCTGTTGTCGACATATTTCACCAGTTCCGCGGTCTCGACCGGCGGCGTGATCTTGGCGCCGGGCAGGTCCTTGTAAAGCGCCATGACGCGGTCGGCGGTTTCCTGGTTGAAGGCGCCGACCACGGTCTTGGACGGTGCGTTGAAATCCGCAATCGCGCTGCCTTCGCGCAGGAACTCCGGATTGAAGGCGAGGTCGAAGTCGCGTCCGATCCTGTTGCCGGAGGCTTCCTCGATCAGTGGCCCGACGGTGCCGCGGGTGGTGCCGGGCAGCACGGTGGAGCGGATCGTCACGGTATGCGGCGCGTTCTTGGCGCGCAGTCCGCGGCCGATCTCGATCGCGACCTGTCGGATCGCGGTCAGGTCGAGATTGCCGTTGCCGGACGAGGGCGTGCCGACGCAGACCATCGATATGTCGCTGTTGACGATCGCTTCGGTGGCGTCGGTGGTCGCGGTCAGCTGACCGGTTGCCACCGCGCGCGCCACCTTGTCCGAGATGCCCGGCTCGACGACCGGCGATCTGCCTCCGCGGATCAGGTCGACCTTCGCAACGCTCTTGTCGACGCCGATGATCTGGTGGCCGAGCTCGGTGAAGCAGGCGGCGCAGACCGTTCCGACGTAGCCGAGGCCGAAAATGCTGACGTTCATGCTTCGACCTTCAACAATCCAGGACGTGCGCGTGGCCGCAGCCGCGTCGCGTTTGACGTGAGTGAGGCGGCTGCGCGTTCAAGACGATGCCCGCCCGGGGGCTGCGTTCGCGCTGGAAGGTTGCGAGGTTGGCCGCTCGGCGGTTGCATGCGCGCGTGGTGCGCGGTTCGGCGCGGGGACCTTCCCGGCGAACAACGCCTCATAGGCCGCGAGCAGCTTCGGCTCCTCATGCGTCCACGACAGCGCCCGCTCGACGCGGTTGCGGCCAAATGCCCCCATCGTCTGCCGCAACGACGGATCGTCGATCAACGTAATGATCTTGCTGGCGAAATCCCTCGGATCGTTCTTCGCGGCATAGAGCGAGGCGTCGAGCGCCGAGCGGCGGCCTTCGCGGACGTCGAACTGAACGATCGGCCGTCCGAGCGCCATGTACTCCATGATCTTGTTCATGGTGGAGATGTCGTTCATCGGCGTGACGCGGTCCGGATTGACGCAGACGTCAGCCGTCGAGAGCATCGTGAACAGCGCCTCATCCGCGATGGCGCCGGTGAAGTTCACGTAGTCCGAGAGCTGCATCTCCTCGCAGAGCTTGACGACCGCATTCCACTCCGGCCCGGTGCCGGCGATGTTGAACTGGATGTCGGTGCGGCCGAGATCGTGCACGATGTGGTCGATCGACTGCAGCAGCAGATCGATGCCTTCCGACTGGCCGATCACGCCGACATAGCCGACGCTGTGGCGCCGGCCGCGGCGCCAGGCCGGATCGGCCGGCCGCGAGCGCACCCGGTCGAGATTGGGGCCGGATCGCACCACGAAGACCCGGTTGGCCGGCATGCCGCCGCGCGCGATCGCGATCTCGCGATAGGATTCGTTGGTCGCGATCGAGATGCTCGCCGTCTTGAAGGTGAGATATTCGACCAGCCGCAGCAGATGCCAGAACATGTCCCTGCGGCCGAATTTTGCTTCGTAGAGCTCGGGATTGACGTCGTGATGATCGAACACGAAGCGCTTGCCGCCGAGCTTGAACAACAGGCCGATCAGGAAGATCAGGTCGGGCGGATTGCAGCCCTGGATCACGTCGAAGCCGTGCTTCCACGCCACCTTGATCGCAAGCAGCGTTTCCCAGAACAGTGCGACCGGATATTCGATCAGGTAGGCGGCGATCCCGCGCGCTTCCACCGGCATCGGATGACGGTAGATGTGAATGCCCTCGAGGCACTCGTAGGATTCGTCATGGCCGCGGCCCTTCGGGCAGATCACCGAAACTTCATAGCCTGCCTTGCGCAGCGACGTTGCTTCGCACCACACCCTGCGATCGAAAGGAACCGGAAGGTTCTCGACGATGATCAGGATCCGCCGCGGTGATGGTTCAGCTCTCGACATCTGCGATGATCTATACCATTGACCTAACAACATCACAATCCGACTAACATCGGCATTAACATGCGCGGCTTCCACTATGCAATCCCGGCACCGATGTGACGGCGACGAGACAGGGACATGGCAGGTAGAGTGAGGGATTGGGGCCAAAGAGCATTGATTGCGCTGGTTTTGAGCGCGCTGCTGCCGCTGGCCTACAAATGGCCGCTGCAGTGGGCTGGTTTGACGGCATACGATGCACTCAATGCGAGCCGCGTGAATGCGGTGATCCCGCCGACGCTTTTCGGCATGACGATCAACGCGATCGGGCAGTCGGAGCCAAAGTCGCAGCCCTGGCCCGAGCTCAAATTCGACGGCGTTCGGCTGTGGGGCGCGATCTATTGGGCGCAAATCAATCCGGCGCCCGGCATCTACAATTGGGCGCGCTTCGACGCCATCCTGGCCGCGGCGGAGCGCGAGCATGTCGAGATCGTTCTCAATCTCGCCTACACGCCGCGCTGGGCCGCAGCGGTGAAGGATGCCCCGCCGGCGTTCACGCCGGGCGCAAGCTCACCGCCTGCCGATCTCGCGTCATGGGATGACTGGGTGCGCGCGGCCGTCACGCGTGCCGCCGGCCGCATCAAATACTGGGAAATCTGGAACGAGCCCGAGGATCCCAAATATTACTCGGGCGATATCGCGACCATGGTCCAGCTGCAGAAGCGGGCCTACGAGATCATTAAAGCCAGCGATCCCACGCTGACCGTGCTGACGCCGCCGTCAAATGGCACGCCGGACGGGTATCGCTGGCAAGAGGCCTTCATGGCGCAAGGTGGCGGACAATATGCCGATGTGTTCGCCTTCCACGGCTATACGAGCGAGCCCGAAGCGGTGCTCGGAATCATTGCGCGCTTCAAGCGGATCCTTGCCGCGCACGACCTGTCCGCGAGGCCGATCTGGGACACCGAGGCCGGCTGGTCGTCCTATGAGGACAATCCGGACGGGTGTCTGGCGCGCGCCTACATCCTGAAATGGATCAGTGGTGTCGACCGGTTCTATTGGTACGAGTTTGCCGGAGGCGGCAGCGACTTTGGGAAATTATGGGACCCGGCGCGCGGGCTGCTTCCGAGCGGAATTGCCTACCGCACGATCCAGTCCTGGTTGGTCGGTGCGAGCGTCGTGGCGGCAGGCAGGACGTCGCCGTCGACCTGGCGCGTCGAGCTTCGCATGCCGGATGGCCGCAACGGTCTGATCCTCTGGACCACCAAGGGCCGGTCCGTTGATCGGGTCGACCCGCATTTTAGCCGTTACCAGGGCCTCGACGGCGGCGAAGGACCTGTCGCCAACGGCGAGGTCGAGATCTCGCCAAAACCGGTCCTGTTGCTGGAATGATAACAATGTTAAGTCCCGGCAAACGAGATAATTATGACGATGTTTCCTGGCTTCATTGCGGGCGTTGGGCGCGATACAAGGAGCGCTGTTAACTTGAGGCGATTGACCGACCGTGAAGCAGATCGCGCAGAACTATAAGAGCGGCGAGCTCAAGCTGATCGATGTGCCGGCGCCGCGCTGCCGCCCCGGCGGGGTTTTGGTGCGCACGGCGTTCTCCGCGGTGTCGACCGGCACCGAGATGATGAAGTTCACCGAAGGCCGCCTGTCGCTGCTCGGCAAGGCGCGCGCGCGACCCGACCAGGTTGCCAAGGTGGTAGGCTCGGTCCGTCAGCAGGGGTTGCTTGCGACCTATCAGAAGGTGATGAACCGGCTCGATTCCTACACGCCGCTCGGCTACTCGCTGTCGGGTACCGTCGTGGAGGTCGGCGAGGGCGTCGGCGGCTTCTCGGTCGGACAGCGCGTCTGTTGCGGCGGCAATCAATATGCAACCCACGCTGAATATAATTGGGTGCCGGTGAACCTTTGCGTGCCGCTGCCGCACAGCGCTGCGCTGGACCAGGCCGCATTCACCACGATCGCCTCGATCGCGCTGCAGGCGATGCGCCAGTCGGAGATCCGTTTCGGCGAGACCGCCTGCGTGATCGGCCTTGGCCTGATCGGGCAGATCATGGTGCGGCTGCTGCGCAGCGCCGGTGTCGTGGTCGTCGGGCTTGACAGGCTCGAGGCGCGATGCCGGCAGGCCGAGGCTGCGGGCGCCGCGGTCTGTGCCGTCGCATCGGATGATGCCGCGGCCGAATTCCGCGCCCGGATCGACCAGCTGACCGCAGGCAGCGGCGTCGACTGCGTGTTCATCACCGCAGGCAGCGACGATCCCGATCTCGCCTCGCGTTCGGCGGCACTGCTGCGCGACCGCGGCCGCATTGTCGATATCGGCAAATGCACGCTGAACCTGCCGTGGAACGAATTCTACGACAAGGAGCTCGACGTGCGCTTCTCGCGCTCCTACGGCCCCGGCCGCTACGATCCGCTCTATGAGGAGGGCGGCATCGATTATCCGATCGGTCATGTGCGCTGGACCGAGAGGCGCAATATGGAAGCGATCGTCGCGCTGCTCGCTGACGGGCGGCTCGATTTCTCCTCGCTGATTTCCGAAATGGTGCCGCTGGAGCAGGCGACGTCGGCGTTCGAGCGCATGAGCCGGGGCGAGGTCGGTCTCGGCATGGTGTTCGCCTATCCGGACGCCGCTCCCCGCGCGATGCAGATGACCTATCGTCCGGCGGTTGCCCCGCGCAGCGGCCGGGTGCGGCTCGGCGTCATCGGCGCCGGCAATTATGCCTCCAGCATGCTGTTGCCGCAGCTTGCGAATAACCAGCGCGTCGATCTCGTCGAGGTCGCCACCAATACCGGCCTGAGCGGCGCCACTGCGGTCCGCAAGTTCGGCTTCGCGCGTGCCTCGACGGATGCGGCCTCGGTGCTCGGCGCCGACGACATCGATGCCGTGCTGATCGCAACGCGCCATGCCTCCCATACCGACCTCGCGACGCAGGCGCTGCGCGCCGGCAAGGCGGTGTTTGTCGAAAAGCCCTTGGCGATCGATGCAAACTCGCTCGATCGATTGGAGCAGGTGATCCGGGAAACCGGCAACAACCGGCTGATGGTCGGCTTCAACCGCCGCTTTTCGCCGCTGCTGCAGGGCATGCGCGCGGCGTTTGCGCCGGCAGGACCGCAGACCCTGCAATATCGCGTCATCGCCGGGCCGCTGGAGAAGTCATCCTGGTATCTGCAGGCCGAGAGCGAAGGCAGCCGCTTCGTCGGCGAGGGCGGCCATTTCATCGACGTGTTGTGCTGGTGGCTCGGCGCCGGGCCGGTGCGTGTCTCCGCGAGCACGGCGGGCAAGGACGTCGACAATCTCGTCGCCACCTTCGACTTTGCCGACGGTTCGGTCGCGAGCCTCAGCTATCTCACCGGCGGCGATCCGCGGGTGCCGAAGGAAGCGCTCGAGATATCGGCAAGCACGGGTTTTGCCGCCTTCGACAATTTCTCGGGCTTCGAGGTCTGGCACGCCGGACAGCGCACGGCCAAGACAGCGCGGCTCGACAAGGGCCAGCGGCCGATGCTGGATGCCTTCATCGCGGCGGTCGCATCGGGAGCTGCGATGCCGATTGCGCTCGACTCGCTGCTGGCGACCACGCGCGCGACGCTTGCCGTGCAGGAAAGCGCGGCCGCCGGGATGCCGATCGATCTGACGGCCGGCGCGGCGGAGCAGGGCGTCGCGCGCGCCTCGACTGCGTTGAGATGAATCCGGCCTGGTATCTGCGCAGGCTGCAGCGCATGGAGCCGTCCGAGCTTGCGGGACGGGTGAACGATCAGCTGCTGCATCTGCTCTGGCGGATCACTCCGCCCGATATCGCTCGGCGCGCCAGCGCCAAACTCGCTCCCGGCCCGCGGCAGCCGCGCCTGAAGCCGCTGCCTTTGCCCGCCCACGCCCCGCAACAGGCCGCCGAACGGTTGATCCAGAGCGCCGACCGGATTCTCGCCGGGCACTGGCGGATTTTCGCCAGAGATCATGAGGCCCTCGGCGAACGGCCCGACTGGTTCGTCGATATCAGAAGCGGCAAGCGGGCGCCGGCCGATGTGCACGCGTTCGCGGTTCCCTATCGTGACGAAACCGCGGTCGGAAACATCAAATACATCTGGGAGCCGTCGCGTCACCACCATCTCACGGTGCTCGCGGCCGCGTATTACCTGACCTCCGACGAGCGCTACGCGAGGCGCGCGGCCGAGCATCTGGCGAGTTGGTGGCGCGAAAATCCGTTCCCGCGCGGCCCGCACTGGATCAGCGGCATCGAGCTTGGCGTGCGGCTGATCTCATGGGCCTGGGTACGCCAGCTGCTGCAGAACTGGCCCGAGGCTGCTGCGCTGTTCGAGAACAACGATCTGTTCCTGACGCAGCTCTATGCGCATCAATACTGGCTGTCGCAATTCCCAAGCCGTGGATCCTCGGCCAACAACCACCTCATCGCGGAGGCTGCCGGGCAGTTCGTAGCGGCTTGCGTGTTTCCGTTCTTCCAGGACAGTGCGCGATGGCGTGAGCAATCGGCCGGCACGCTGGCACACGAAGCCGTTGCGCAGACGCTTGCCTGCGGCAGCAACAGCGAACTCGCGACCGACTATCATGGTTTTGTGCTCGAACTGCTGCTGGCGGCGGCAGTGCAGGGCCAGTCGTCCGGACATCCGCTTGGCGATGCGGTCTGGACCACGATGTGCCGCATGAGCGACGTCATTGCCGCGATGCTGGACGATCGCGGTCATCCTCCGCGGCAGGGCGACGGTGACGACGGCATCGGCCTGCAGCTCGACGATCACGCCGGTAATCGCTGGCTCGGCCTGCTCGCCAGCGGAGCGCGCCTGTTCGGCGCTCTGCCATGGTGGCCCAAATCGCCGGAGCCTGATCTGCGCAGCTTTGTGCTCACCGACGGCATCGAGGCCCGCGCGATCGCTGGGCGGCCCAAGTGCCGCCCGCATTTGCTTGAAGGGGCGGGACAGACCTTTCTGATCGATTCCGAGCGCGCCGTGTGGTGCCGTTGTGACCACGGCCCGCATGGCTTCGGCCGCATTGCCGCCCACGCCCATGCGGACGCGCTGTCGCTCGAATGCAGGATCGGCGGCGTGGAGATCTTCGCCGACCCCGGCACCTATTGCTACCATGGCGATCCGCGATGGCGGGCCTACTTCCGCTCCACGCTGGCGCACAACACGCTCTGCCTGTCCGCGCGCGACCAGTCGGTGTCGGGCGGGCCGTTTCTCTGGACACGGCATGCGCAGAGCCGGCTTGTCGCAGCAGGCGGCCTGGACGATCGCGATGCGGATGCGAGCTGGGTCGCGGAGCATTCGGGATATCGGGACGAAGCAGGTGTCGTGCATCGCCGCTCGGTGCAATTGCAGCGTCAGGCGGCGCGGCTCGTCGTCACCGATACCGTGCTTGCCGATGAAGGGCTTGCGGTGCCGGCGAGCCTCAGCTGGCATCTCGGGCCCGACGTCGAATGCAGGCTCGAAGGGCACAGGGCGCAGCTCGCATGGCCGGGCGGGCGCGGCGAGCTCGATCTGCCGGCGGCACTCAGCTGGATGCCGTATCGGGGTGACGAGACCATACCGGCCGGCTGGTATTCGCCGTCCTTCGATCTCAAGGTGCCGGCGACGACGCTGATCGGCTCCGGCACGCTCGCCGCTGGCCAAAGCCTGATGACCGAGCTGAGCTGGTTCTCGGACCCGGCCCGATCATGAAGATCCTGGTCGCTCACAACAGGTATCAGGGACGCGGCGGCGAGGACGTCGTGTTTGAAGCGGAAGTCGACCTGCTGCGCGCCGCAGGACACAGCGTTGAAATGTTCACGGTCAGCAACCAGGCGATCAATTCGCTCGCCGCGCGCATCACGACCACGCTGTCGATCGCCGATAATGCGGAGGGAAAGCGGGTCGTGGCGGAGGCGATCGACCGCTTTCGCCCCGACGTCGTGCACGTCCACAATTTCTTCCCGCTGCTGTCGCCCGCGGTGTTCGATCTCTGCCGGCAAAAGCGCGTGCCCGCGGTGGCGACGCTGCACAATTATCGCACCATCTGCACCGGCGGCATGCTGCTGCGCGACGGCCGCATCTGCCACAAGTGCCTGGACCGTGGACATCTCTGGGGCGTCGTGCACCGCTGCTACCGCGGATCGCTTCCGGGCTCGATCGCTTCGGCCTACATGATCGCACAGCACCAGCGCCGCGGCACCTGGACGCGTCCCGGGCTGCGCCTGATCGCGCTGACGCAGTTTGCCAAAACCCTGTTCACGCAGGCCGGCTTCGACGCAGACCGGATCGACGTGAAACCGAACTTCATGGCCGATCCGGGGGCGCCCGATCCGGCGGCGCCGCGCGCCGGGCTGCTTTACGTTGGACGGCTGAGCCGCGAGAAGGGCGTCGGCGTGCTGCTCGAGGCCGTTGCAGGGACCGGCATGTCCTTGCGGATCGTGGGCGAGGGGCCTGAGCGCGTCGCGCTCGAGGCTCGGGCGCCCGGCAATGTCGCGTTCCTTGGCGGGCTCTCGCGCGGTGAGGTGCTTCGGGAAATGGCGAATGCCCAGGCATTGGTGGTGCCGTCGCTATGGTACGAGGGATTTCCGATGGTCGTGGTCGAGGCCTTCGCGCGAGGCACGCCGGTGATCGCGTCCGAGATCGGCGGACTTGCCGAGGTGGTGACCGCCGGCAAGACCGGCGCGCTGATGCCGCCGGGCGACGCGGCCGCGCTCCGAAAGCGGATCGGTGAGGTGCTCGGCGCCGCCGAATTGACCGCCGCATGGGGGCGGGCCGCGCGAGCCGCCTATCTCGAGCGCTACGCGCCGGACGAGAACCGCCGGCTGCTCGAGGCCATCTACGCGCGCGCCGCCGGTGGATGATCGCCGCTGGCCGGCGCGCGGCCCGCGATCGGGGCTCGTCTCGCCGGTTCCATGCTGGCGTCGCTAACATATTGCGGCAAATCTGGTGTTAATTTGTTACAGTGCGGCGTCCGGTCGGCGTCGCGCCGGGTTTTAATCGCGCGGTCGAATGGCGCTGATTCTGCGGGTGATTCCATGGATCTCGCTGGATCGAGCCCGCAAACTGCGGCCAAGCGGCGTTATAACACTGGCCGGTGGGGGGCCGGCTGCGAAGTTTGACGCTTTTTTGCAAAACGTCTCACGCGATGCAGAAATATTTTTTCAGATCAGAAAATCCCGTCGAAGCGCTCACAGCGTCAGTGAAATTCAGCGCGCCCGCGGTATCCTGGGCTCCCGTGAAACCCCGTATAATCACTACCCTTTTTGCGCCGCGGCTAACATTGGCGATCGGCCTGCGCTGAATGTTATAGCGCATCCGAAGCGGCGCTAAGTCTCACATAAACCTCGTGGAACCTAGTGTTAACAGCACATTGCTGATTGACACTCCGACTTGGTGGACTTAACAATGGACTTAACAAGTTCGTAACCTGGGTCCACATTTGGGTTGCATCGCAACAAACCAGTTGTGAATCAACAGCTTAAGTGTGGGCGAGCGGCTTGAATCCTCGTATCCCAAGCAGGGGCTACATCGATGGCGACTTACAATCTAGACCAGACGGACCTCAAAGCGGCGATCAACTCAACGATCGATCACTCGACCCAGCAACAGATTCTTGACTATCTGATCAACGCGGGGATCGGATACACCAGCCCGGATAACGGCGCGACGATACCGGTGCAGGAGGGGTCTGGGATCACCAACCCGGATCCGAACGCCAATGTTCTGATCGAGAACAACCCGATTAACACTGTTAACACCGACGCCAACCTGAAGGCGATCATCGAAAATACCAACAGCGACGTGACGCTGACGGTGAACGGCAGCACCCCGGTGCTGGTCGCGACCGGTCACGGCGACGATCAGGTGTTCATCAACAACACCGGCGACACGACGGTTCTCACCGGCTCCGGCAACGACACGATCTTCGGCGGTGCCGGTCACGACTCGATCGATGCGGGCTCCGGCAACGACGTGCTGGTCGACAACGCCTCTGGTCACAGCACGCTGGATGGCGGCAGGGGCAACGATCTGCTGTTCGGCTCCGGTGCTGACACCCTGAACGGTGGCGCCGGCAACGACACGATTTACGGCGGCGGCTCGTCGCAGCTGAGCGGCGGCAACGGCAACGACGTGCTGGCGTCCGGCAGCACCGCCGGCAATTCGAGCACGCTGGATGGCGGCAAGGGCAATGATGCGCTGTACGCTGGTGCGGGCAACGACAGCCTGGACGGCGGCGCCGGCAACGACTCGCTGTATGGCGGTTCCGGTGTCGACACGCTGTATGGCGGCAACGGCAACGATCTCCTTGTCGGCGGTGCTCAGACTGCTTCTGAGTTCGGCGGCAACGGCAAGGACGTGCTCTACTCGGGCAGCGATGCGTCGCACGCGACCTCGCTCGATGGCGGTAACGGCAACGACTCGCTCTATGGCGGTGCCGGCAACGACACGCTGTATGGCGGTTCCGGCAACGACACGCTGGTCGCCGGCTCCGGCACGCAGACGCTGATCGGCGGCGACGGCAAGGACTCGTTCGTCGGCTCCGAGACCGGTACGGCCTCGATGGTTGGCGGCTCCGGTCAGGACTACTTCTACCTGAACAATGCCACCAGCAGCGACACCATCGATGGCGGTGGCGGCAACAAGGACTCCCTGACCTTCCTGGATCACGCTTCGACCGACGTGAGCGACATCAGCTCTGGATCGAACGGTTCTCTGGACATCACCTTCAGCAATGGTCAGGTGACCCAGATCAGCAACATCGAATACCTGATCTTCAACGATGGTAACTCGACCAAGCTGTAAGATCCTAGGTCTGCACTAAGCGAAGGCGCCGCCCCAACCGAGGTTGAGGCGGCGCTTTTTTCTTTGATCGCCGGCATGACCCGTCAGGAATGGGTGATTGAATGATCGAATACGCGGCCGTTCATGATCGTGACGCACACGCGATGAGTTCGGCTCGCATCAGTGGAAGCGCGTGCGCACATCCCGATTGGAACTTTGTCGACCGATCCGCGTCGGATGCATCAAATCAATCACAAGTTCCGCCTCGGGCATTTCCGACAAGGGATGTTAGAAGTTAGTCCGTCACATTCGGACCACGTAGCTTTTGTAAAGCGTGCCGCTCGCTTGACACGACGGAGCTGTGGCGATCGCTATCCGCGGCCCTGGCGCCTTTGGTCAAGACGAACGATCGCTGCAGAACTCAGCCGCTTAACGAACCCGCGGAGCTCTCGAATTGGCCAAGAAGAAAATGCTGAATGCCGGCGCTGGATCGACGGTTACCAAGCGCATCCAGCCGCTCCTGACATCGCATGAATGGGACGAGATTCGATTAGACGTCGACAGCGGCGTGAACCCCGACGTCGTCGGCTCGATCACCGATCTTTCCCGATTGTTCCCGGTGGCCTCGTTCGATGCGATCTGGTGTTCTCATGTCATGGAGCATCTCTATGCCCATGAGGTTCACCCCACATTCGTCCAGTTCCGCGAAGTGCTCAAACCGGACGGCTTCGCACTGATCATGTCTCCCGACCTCGAGGCGGTCGCTCAGCACATGTTGACGCGCGGCCTCGGTGCGATCGCTTACGTCTCGCCGGCAGGTCCGATCCGGCCATTGGACATGATCTACGGGCATTCCGGCGCGATCGAGCAGGGGCGCCACCACATGGCGCACAAGACCGGCTTTTCGACCGAGCGGATGGGGAACCTGCTGCTCAGCGCCGGTTTCCCGACGGTGTCGGTTCGGAGCGGGAATTTCGAGATCTGCGCATTGGCACTCATGCCGGAGGCGAGGGATGAGCGGATCAGGCCACAGCTGGAGGCCTGCGGATTCGACTTCCAGGAGACGGTGACCGCCGACTCGTGATTTGTCGATGTTAAACAATGTTATAAGGTTCCCTGGTTAAGTCGCACGAGAACGTGCTCGAAACTGGCTTCGCGGCCTGCCGTGATGCATATCTTTTTCGGGTGACGCGCTGAAAATGCTGCGTTAGCGAACTAACAGTGATAAGTTATATCTCGCTGGGGACCGGACCTTGCGCAGTCGAAACTTCGAGGCATCCATGACCAAACACCTCTCGCTCGTCGGCGCACCTTCGGTGGAGGCACTGCCACCTTCGGGTCTCGCTTGTCTCGTCATCGTGGCAAGACAGCATGGTTTGCATCTGACCCCGTCCCAGCTGATCCACGACAACCTCCTGGGCGACCAGGAAGTCACGCTGGCCGAGCTTTTGAAGTGCGCGAATTCCTCGGGCATGACGGCAAAGGCCGTCACGCTGGACTGGAAGGGCCTGAGCCATCTCAAGAGGGCGCTGCCGGCCATCGTTCGGCTGCGCGACGGCAGCCACATGGTGCTGCTGCGCCTCGAAGGCGATGAAAACAGCTCCCGGGTGGTCCTGCAGGATCCGAATGCCGGCGAGGACGCGCTGCTCGTCATCGATCAACCGCGCTTTGAGGACATCTGGTCGGGCGACGTCGTCATGGCCAAGCGCGACTATGAGATTTCGGACGAGACGCAGCCGTTCAGCTTCGGTTTTGTCGTTGCCCTCGTGTTCCGCGAACGGCGCATCATGCGCGACGTCGCGATCGCGGCGCTGGTCCTGGGCTTCATGGGGCTGGCACCGATCATGTTCTGGAGGCTGCTCTCGGACAAGGTCATTTTCTACAAGGCGTACAATACGTTCTACGTGCTGTGCGTCGCGATGCTGGTGATCATCCTGTTCGAGACGGCGTTCTCGTTCCTGCGGCAATACCTCGTTCAGAGCTTGACGGCACGCCTCGACGTCAAATTGTCGACCTACGTGTTCGAAAAGGTGCTCAATCTGCCGATCGATTATTTCGAGCAGAATCCCGTCGGCCTGATTTCCCGGGACATCCGCGAAGTGTTCCGGATTCGCGGCTTCCTGACCGGGCAGTTGTTCGGGACGGTTCTCGATTCGACGACGCTGATCTTCTTCCTGCCCGTCATGTTCTTCTTCAGCCCGATCATGACGCTGATGGTTCTGGGCTTTGCCGCGATGATCGTGGTCTGGCTCATCCTGATGCTGCCCGTGTACCGGAGGAGCTCCTCGGCGGTTCTTGCCGCCGAAGGCGCGCAGGGGGCGTTTCTGATCCAGAGCCTGAACGGCATGAGGACCATCAAATCGCTGGCGCTCGACACGCGCCAGCGGCACATGTGGGATGTGCTCGTTGCGCGCGCCGCCAAGGCGCGTCTTGCCGAAGGCATGACCGGAAACATGATCCAGACGCTGGTCCGTCCGCTGGAACGGTTGGCGGTCAGCGCTCCCTATGCACTCGGCGTCTACCTCGCCGTATCGAGCGGCGATCCGGTCTATGTCGGGGCGCTGTTTGCCTTTCTGATGCTGTCGCAACGTGTTGCCGGCCCGCTGATGAAGATGGCCCAACTCATCAACCAGTATGACGAGGCGCGCACCGCGGTCACCATCGTCGGCAATCTGGTGAATCAGCTGCCGGAGGAGGGACGCTCTGGCCATGGCGTGCGGGTTCCGCTGAAGGGCCTGATCGAGTTCTCCGGCGTCACGTTCAAGTACAAGGGCGCGGTGTCGCCGGCGCTGAACAATATCTCATTCGAGATTCCGCTCGGCACGACGCTCGGCGTGATGGGCAAGAGCGGCTCGGGCAAGACCACGATCACGCGGCTGTTGCAGCGCCTGCACTCCGACTATGGCGGGCTGATCAAGGTCGACGGTATCGATGTTCGGGAATACGATGTCGACCATCTGCGGCGCAACGTCGGCGTCGTGCTGCAGGAGAACTTCCTGTTCAGCGGCACGATCCGCGAGAATATTGCCGCGGCAAAGCCGGACGCGACCTTCGACGACGTCGTCAGGGCGGCGCGATTGGCCGGCGCCGAGGAATTCATCGACAAGCTGCCGCGGGGTTACGAGACCTACGTTTACGAGGGCTCCACCAACCTCTCCGGCGGACAGCGTCAGCGCCTCGCGATCGCGCGCGCGCTGATCGTCAATCCGCCCATCCTGATCCTGGACGAGGCGACCAGCGCGCTCGATGCGGAGAGCGAGACGATCGTGAATGCGAACATTTCGCGGATCGCGCACGGCCGCACGCTGATCATCATCTCGCATCGCCTGTCGTCGCTGACGAAGGCCGACGCGATCCTCGTGCTCAATCGCGGCGTGGTCAACGATATCGGTCGCCACGAGGAACTTCTGGAGCGCAACGACATCTACAGCTCGCTCTGGTACCAGCAGAACACGCATCTCGTTCCGACGGGCCGCAACGACAAGCCTAACTTCAGGAGTCCGACCCTTGTCTCCTAATCAAGCGTCGCTCGCGACCGTTCGCCAGTTCCAGTCCGAAACCGACGCCATCCGCGAGGCGCCCGAGCCGATGTTGGCCCGTGCGACGCTGTTCGTGCTGTCGGCGCTGCTGGTATCCATCGTGGCGATCATGTGCCTGACGCGCCTCGATCGGGTGATCACCAGCGTCCGCGGCAAGATCGTTCCGGTCGATCAGATCAACGTGTTGCAGGCCCTTGACCCGTCGATCATCAAGACGATCGATGTTCGGGAAGGCGAGCAGGTCGACACGGGACAATTGCTTGCGACCCTCGACTCGACCTTCACCGCGGCCGATGTCACCCAGTACAAGCTGCAGATCGCGAGCCTCGATGCGCAGGTTGCGCGTGACGAGGCCGAATTGTCCGGAAAGCCGCTGTCGTATGGCAACGCCAAGGATCCGGATGCCGCCCGGTACAACGCCTTGCAGAAGGCGCTCTACGACCAGCGCGTCGCCCAGTACAGCGCGCAGGTGACGAGTTACGATTCCAAGATCAGCCAGACCGAAGCGACGATCTCGAAGGCGAAGAAGGACGACGAGCGGTATGGTCAACGCGCCGAGATCGCCGGCAAGATCGAGGACATGCGCTCGACCCTTGCCGAAAGCGGCAGCGGGTCCAAGCTGAACCTGTATCTGTCGCAGGATACGCGCCTGGAGTTGCTGCGTCAGATCGACAACACGCACAACACGCTGCTGGAAGCGCAACACCAGCTCGACTCGCTGAGGGCCGATCGCAAGGCCTTCATCGAGCAGTGGAACGCGCAGCTGAGCCAGGATCTGGTCACGACGCGCAACAATTTGGATACGGCCCGGGCAGCCTACGACAAGGCCATCAAGCATCAGGACCTGGTCCGATGGACGGCTGCCGAGCCGTCGGTCGTCCTCACCCTTGCCAAGCTCTCGGTCGGATCCGTGCTGAAGCCGGGCGATCCCTTCATCACGCTGATGCCGCTCAAGACGCGGCTGGAGGCGGAGATCCAGGTGCTGTCCCGCGACGTCGGCTTTATCCGGCCGAATGACCCCTGCACGTTGAAGGTCGATGCCTTCAACGCGGCGGAGCACGGCACGGCGGCGGGCAAGATACGCTGGATCAGCGAAGGCGCCTTCACCACTGACGACGACGGAAAGCCCGTCGATGCCTACTACAAGGCGCGATGCTCGGTCGATCAGACCAACTTCACCAATGTTCCGAACAATTTCCGCCTCATCCCGGGCATGACGCTGCAGGGCGACGTCAATGTCGGCACCCGTTCGGTGGCGATGTATCTGCTCAGTGACATGCTGCGCGGCATGACGGAAGCGATGCGCGAGCCATGATGGAGTCGACGAGATCCCTGCTCGAGTTGCTCCGGCCCGACTCCTCCCGTTCAGACTCAAAGCAGTTTGAACGGGGACTGGAGGCTTACGAGAACGGGCGATACCTTGAAGCCTTGCGCTTTTGGCGGCTTGCCTCGCGGGCGGGCAACCCCGAGGCGGATTACCGGATCGGGCTGCTCTATGCGCGGAACGAGGGCGTTATCGGCAGCATTCCGGACGCGGTCGCGTGGTATGAGCGCGCCGCGCTGAATGGACATCTGGATGCGCAATTCCAGCTCGGCCTGATCTACCTCAACGGGGTCAAGGCGACGCTCGGTCCGAACAGGCCCGAGATGTGGCGACAATCCACTGCGGCCCGTCTCGGCGACAAGGCGATCAACCTCCACGATCTGGTCTTCCCGAACGGGATAGGCGTGGCCAAGGACGTCGACGCCGCATTCCTCTGGATGTCGGTCGCGGCGGAAGCCGGCAAGGCGGAGGCGCAATCGATTCTCGGCAACATGTACGCCAACGGCCAAGGTTGCGAGCGGGATCACGCTGCAGCCCTGCGCTGGTATCAGGCCGCGGCCGAGCAGAAAGCGGCGTCCGGCGAATTCGCACTCGGCGATGTGTATTATCAGGGCCGCGGCGTTCCCGTCGATTTCGCGCAGGCCGCGATCTGGTATCAGAAGGCCGCCGAGCAGGGACATGTTCGCGCACAGGTTGCGCTGGCTTTCATGTGCCTCAAGGGTACCGGGCTTCCCGAAAATGTCGAAGAGGCCGCACGGCTGTTCCAGAGCGCCGCTGCGCATGACGATACGATCGCGCTCTACAACATTGCGCTGTTGCGGTTGAGCGGCAAAGGGGCTGTCAGGGATCTCGACAGGGCCGAGACCGCATTGCGCAAGGCGGCGCGGAAGGACTACCTGCCGGCGATCCAGGCGCTGGCTGAGTTCTATGCGCTCGGGACTGCCGCCGAGCCGGATCTGCGCGAGGCGGCGTATTGGTACGAGAAGGCGGCCGAGCGCGGCGATACGCAGGCGCAGTTCCTGACCGGACGCTTCTATGCCACCGGCACCGGCGTTCCGCCCAGCATTCGCCAGGCTGCGAAATGGTTCGAGCGTGCGGCGGAAGGCGGCCACGCCACGGCGGCCCACAACATTGCGGTGTTCTATCTCAATGGCAGGGGCGTGGCGCGCGATGTCGCGGCTGCGATCAAGTGGTTCGAGCGCGCATCCGAGGGAGGCATCAGCGCCGCCGGCGTGCAACTCGGCCGGCTCTACTCGGCGGGCAACGGCGTGCCGCGCGATCAAGCGCGCGCCGCGGAGTGGCTCAGCAAGGCGGCCAACGGCGGCGATGCCGACGCGAAGACGGCCTATGCGATGTTTCTTATCCAGGATGAGCCGTCCGCGGAGCGTCTTGCGCAAGCACGTGCGCTGCTGACCGACGCTGCCGAGGCGGGCCATCCGGCTGCGGCATTTCAGCTGGGCGGGCTTCACATGGGCAGATCCGGCGGCGCCGTCGATGTTCCGGCCGCAGCCCAATGGTTCAAGCGTGCGGCAAGCGCCGGGCACGTCGAAGCCCAGCACACTTTGGCGCTGCTGTATTCCGATCCTAAGAGCGGCCTCAAGGATCCGCAGGCCGCCGCCGGCTGGATCGTCAAGGCTGCGGACGGCGGCAACGCCGCGGCGCAGTTCAAGCTTGCGGTGATGTATTGCACCGGGCAGGGCGTCGAGCAGGACCTCGCCAAGGGCGTCACGTGGTACGAGGCGGCGGCGCGCCAGGGCCACACGACGGCGCAATACAACCTTGCCGTGATGCTCGGCCGGGGACAGGGGCGCGATGCCGATCCGGCGAAGGCGGCCGAATGGTTCGAGGCCGCGGCGAAGCAGGGCATGGTCGAAGCCCAGCTCGCGATCGGCGATGCGCTGCGCGCCGGCGACGGCGTCGCGCAGGACCGCGATCAGGCGCTGCACTGGTATCGACAAGCGGCACAGCAGAACAACGAAGGCGCGCGACGTCGTCTGCAGGCAATGGGCGTGAGTGTTGGCTGAGATTGCTGGAGGCGGGCTTCGCACGCGGCCGCAGACGATGAGCAGCGGCTTTGTTTTTAGGCGCGAAGGCAACGAAGCAGGCAGCTTCGCGCGACAATCTGGGCAGAACTAACGGTGGCTTTCATATCGACGACAGAGAGATTGCGTTAATGTGGACGTCGCCAACAAATACTCATTGTGGTTGTGTGAAGTTGACTGATAAGCATCAGGTCACGATCCGGGGCAGGTTTGAACGGCAACGCGATCTCGGGATATCGATCTTCCGCACGGCTGAGAAAGAAACTGGAACCAGCGTTAGACGTTGGTAGGAGATTGAGAAGCGATGAACAAGATGGTGGAACGGAGCGTCAGGGATACGAAGGATATGTTGCCCGTTGCCAGTCCGGTTCAGCAGGACGATCAATCGCAGAGCGTATTCCTGGATCCCGATGTCGGCGATCTCCAGTCGGGACCGAGGCTGCGTGGTGCGATCCTCGAGCACTCCGGGCGAGTGATCTCCGGCTGGATTGTGGATGCGCAGTCGCCTGCTTCGACCGTTGCGATATCGCTTTTTGTGGCTTCCCACTGTGTCGAAGAGGGACGGACGGGCCGGTCTGTGCCGGCCAGCGTCGGTCCGCACACCGTGATCGGGCGCCCCGGATTTCGCATCAATCTATCCACGCCGGGCGTGCGCCGTCGTCTGGCGCGCGCCCTGAAGAATACGCTGCTGGAACGCAAGCCTGTGCAGATCTACCTGCGCATCAGCCTGAACGACGGCGAATACTACGAAATACCGCTGTTCGAGAAACTCGAGTCGAACGAGGTGGTCGTCGCGCTCGGCTTCTCGACCGACGATTACGACGATCTGCTGTTTCCGAACAACGACAAGAAACTGGTTGCCGCCATGGCAGGCGCCGCCTCCGTGAAAGAGGTGCGCTACGTCTGCTTCTACCTGCCGCAATTCCATTCGTTCGCGGAGAACGACCGTTGGTGGGGTCCTGGCTTCACCGAATGGACCAACGTCTCCCAGATGCGTCCGCAGTTTCCTACGCACCAGTCTCCGTGGTTGCCCGCGGATCTCGGCTTCTATGACATGAGACTGGTCGAGACGCGCCAGCAGCAGGCAGACCTGGCTCGCCGTTACGGCGTTCACGGCTTTTGCTATTACGCCTACTGGTTTCAGGGGCGAAGATTGCTGGAGCGGCCGCTGAGGCTTTTGCTGGAGGACGGAGAGCCGAACATCCCGTTCTGCATCTGCTGGGCGAACGAAAACTGGTCACGGCGATGGGATGGTTCTGATACCGAGCTCCTGCTCGGCCAAAACCACTCCCTCGAGGATGATGTTCGCTTCATTGACGATATGGCCGATATCCTCCTGGATGATCGCTACATCACCGTTGACGGTCGCAAGATACTTCTCATCTACCGTCCCTCGCTGATCCCGGACAAGGAACGCCTGTTCCAGACCTGGCGGGTGCGTGCAAGGCAACTCGGCATCGGCGAGCTGCTGATTTGCAATGCGATGACCTTCGGCGAGTTCGATCCACGAGAATTCCATTGCGATGCCGCCGTGGAATTCCCGCCCCATACCGTCAATGCGCGGGAGCTGAGCCGAGCGGAGGTCGAGACGCCGACGGAGTTCTCCGGCAAGCTCTACGACTATCTCGAAGCCATGCGCTCGACGCTCGGCAAGGTCTATGAGTTTCCGTTCTTTCCAACCGTGATGCCGCGCTGGGACAACACGCCGCGCAAGGGCTCGCGTGGACATGTGTTCGTCAGATCAAGCCCCGAGGCATTCGAAGTCTGGCTTCGCGAGGCGACGGAGCGGGCTCGCCGGAGTTCTTTCGAACAGCCGATCGTCTTCATCAATTCGTGGAACGAATGGGCCGAGGGAGCCCACCTGGAGCCGGACTCGCGTTTCGGCCGTGCCTATCTCGATGTCGTCAGGCGTGTGTCTGCCGGCGAGTCGATCTCGGCAGAACTGCGCTCGAACTCCGCGCTGCTGGACTGCTTGAGCAGATCGGAGCTTGAGCAGACGATCAAGAGCGCTGCAGTTCATGTCGAAGTACTCGCCAATTTGCAGCGCAATGAAGTCGCGCTCACCGGATTCCAGAGTATTCGCGAAGGCTTGCCGGTCGAAATTGAGGGAGCCATCGCAAGTCCGGATGGCTCGATGTTTGTGATCGAGAATATCAATTCGCAAACGGAGGAGCGCGTGGTGGTGGACCCGCGCTACAGAGTGCTGGTCCGAGGGTGGGTTTTTGCCAAGGATGGCTTCGAGCCCCTGAGAAACCGCATCTCGTTTCTGGTGTTGTCTCCGGAAGGAGAGACGAACGCCGGCAAAAGCGGGTACTGCCTCGTCATCGATTGGCACGAGCGAATGGACGTCACGGAGTATATGAAGGCGACCGCGCGCGAGTGCTGCTTCGGCTTCGAGGTCAGCTTCATGCTCAAGGGACTGCCGGACGGAGAGTACAGGCTTTCGATGCTTGAGGTTGGCGAAGGAGAAAACCTGCTGGTTGGATCAAGCCATTCCCTGGTCGTTCGGCATTGAGTTGAGAGTCCTATGTTAGCCAGCGTGGTGATTGCTTGTTACAAGCACGAGGCCTATCTCGAGCATTGTCTCGAGACGGTCTTCGACCAGACATATCCCAAACTTGAGCTGATCATTGTCGACGACAATTCGCCGGACAACAGCTTCCAACTGGCCGAAAGGCTTCTGAAGCGGAAGTCGTTCGCAAAGCGTTTTGCATCATGCAAACTGCTCAAGAATCCCACCAACATGGGAGCTCACTTTACCTGGAATCGCGCGCTGTCCCTTGCAAAGGGCGAGATGCTCTTCCTGCTCAATTCGGACGACGCGTTCTCGAAAGAGCGGGTCGAGACATTTGTCGGCCGCCATGGCGCTGAAAAGCTGTTCTTCGGCTTCTCCGCGATTGAACCAATCGACGAGAATGGGAAGTCCATCAAGAGCTTTCAGTTTCCGGCGCGTCTCAGATACGCAACGAGCCAGGCGGTAAGCGCCGATCGCCCGCTGTCGTGGTCCTTCCTGGAGTCGCAGATCGCCGCCTCGACGGGAAATTTTGTGTTGAGCGCTGAACTATTGAGGCAGGCCGGCTGGTTCGCGGACCTCAAATATTGTCACGATTGGGAATTCGCGCTGCGCGCGATCACGATCGTCGAACCAAAATATGTGGAATCCGATCAATACATGTATCGATTGCATGCGACCAACAGCTTCCGTGGACTAAGTTCGGTGGCCGAAAGCGAAACGCGGGCTTGCATGCACAGCTATTCACTGCGCGCGATGACGTCCAAGCCACCGAACGGGACCTGTCTCAGTCCGCTCAACATGGGGGAGGCGTTCTACAAGCTGATCAGGAATTACCCGAACTTCCGCTTCTGGATGCGGCAGCTCTACGCACCTTATCTTGCCGAGCACAGGACCGTGGAGCTGAACCAATGGACGGTCCCGGCCGAATGGCGCTAGCACAACGCGGCTGACGCCAGATCACGCGCCAAGTCACGGCTGACGCCCGGTCGCAGCTGAAGGAGCTTGCGGGCGCCAGCCTCAGCGCGTCAGAGCTAGCAAAGGTTTGGCCTTTGCTTGGATTGCGGGTCTTTCAGGACCTTGCGCAAGGCCTCCAGGCGCTCGGTCTTGCAGGGCAAGGTGGGGACAAGCCATCCGCCTTCGTCGTTTTCGTTCCAGGCATAAATCAGGATCGCAGGAGACTTCATCTCACCCGGCTGAGCAGCCCTCCATTCGATCGAGCGGTGCAGATGATCCGACAGCTCCGCCCCGGTCGGCGCAATGAAGAAGTTTTCCATTCCCACGCCCGGGCGCTGCTTGGCTTCCCAAGGCACTGGGCGTTCGATGCGTGGACGGCGATCCCAACCGGTCATCACGGTGGGGATGACGGGAAGCCGGCTCTTGGCGAGTTCATTCCAGTCTCGCTCCGCTCCGCGCGTGAGGTCTGCGTAGGAACCACGGACGCTCCCGTATACTCCGGCATAGGAACTAACCGCGTCGGCAGTCAGGAAAGCGCCCTGTTCATTGAGCAGTTTCTTGTCACCGGTGAGCACCAGATACGGATCTCCGTGTCCCGCAGCCTTTACACGCGCTCTGAATTGCTCGATCTGGGCTCGAAGGTTCTCGAACCCACCCCATCGTTTTTCAACGTCGGCAACATGTATGAAGCCGAGAAAATACAGCGGTCTTCCGCCCGCTACTTTCAGGTAGTTGCTGTCGCCCATGAGTTTGACGTGTTCGTCAATCAGCGGGCTGACCTTGTCGTGGGAGCCCCATCGAGGGAACTCGGTAAAGATGCAGTACGAAATCTCATTCTTGATCGGGCTTTCCCTGAAGACTTTCAGAGCCCTCGACATCGGATCGGCGGAGCCGTAGGCGACAAACGCCCAGTAGTCGATGCCTGCGAAAACGGCCTGTTTGATTTCCTTGTCGATCGTCTGTTGCGTGATCTCCGGAAAGGCAACTTCACTGCGGCTCTTTCCGGTGGTCTCCTTCGCAAAGAATGGAACTCGCCAATGGTACTGCTGGGGAGAGAGTGATGTTTCAACTGCCTTGGTTGGCGTTGATCCGGGGGCATACCAGGCGTCCCACCGTAGCGCGCCCACCAGAGGCCGGTCGGTGCGCGCAGCCACTTGGTTGGCGGCCAGAGCGCGCTCAACCGTATAGCTAAGGGCTCCAGCTGAGCCCAGGGCCAGAAACAATCGTCGTGTCAGCATCTTCGAGCGCTCGCCGTTGTTTTCCCAAACATCCTGTTGATTCTCTTCAAAAACGCCCTAATGATCCACTGACAGTGCGGCTAATGATGGGCCAAACTTTTTCTGCGCGATGAGCTTAGATTGGCTAAAACCAGTCGATGTTGATTGCAACGCACAGGGACCGTGTTTGATGCAGCTGGTTGCATGGGAAAATGAATCTACGGCGATTTGCGATCGCATCCGGAGCAGCCATGGAGCGCTCAAGATCGTTCTCAAGACCAAGGATGATCCGTTTTTCCTTGCGGATTGGGTGGACCATCACAGGAAAATCGTGGGCGATGCGAACCTGATCATTTTTGACAATGGATCTTCCGACAGCAAGGTCTTGTCGGTTTACGAAGAGCTGGGGCCGGACTTGCTGATCGCGAGTTTCGGCGGATTTCACAACAACCTGCACAACCCCAAAAACTTCGAGGAGCTTTACGCCAGCCTGTCGGCTTCTTCCGATTTCCATTGCTTCCTGGATACGGACGAGTTTCTGGCGTTCTATGATGGCGAGCGCTTCACGAGCGATGCTTCAATATTGCGTCACCTGAGCGACAAGGACGGTGGTGCGTTTATCCCGTCGACTTGGCTGTACAACGCGCCGTCCTATCGCGACAGAATGTTGTGCGGCACCGATTTAGGCACGCTCCGGAATGGCCTCACCTGGGGCAAGCCGTTGATCCGATCGGCTGCCGCGCCTTTCTCGGGAGAGGTGAATCACAACTGCCAAATCGCCAAGGGAAAGAAGCCTCCGGCGCCGTTGTTTGGATTTTTCCTGCTGCATATGGCGACCTTGTCGCCCGCGCAGCGGATCCGCGCCAATCTAAACAAGCTGATTGCCCGCGGATTCATGCAGCGCGGGGACTCCCTCGAGAAAGTATTGGAGCGGGATATATCGCGGGCGACAGAGAACGAGAAGCTGTACGTGACCGAGATCAAGCGGATGCTCTCTCTTCGAGAAGACCGCGGTCCCGAGACGGCTCCCTTGGGAACCGGCTCGATGCGAATTGACCAGTCGGGCAAAGTTGAATTTGCGTCGTCCACCGAGGAGCGCATCTTTGCCGAATTCGCCGCATCCTTTGACGCGCTATGCGCGCAGACACTGCCTTCCTGAGGTTGGATCTGTCTGCTTCGTCGGGGCATTGCCGCCTTTTACGCCTAGGCGGCAAGCCATGGTGCAACGTAGGCTTTGACGTCTATCGGGAGAGCTCGCCGCTCAGGACGGCTCTCCGCTGAACGACTGAAGGATGGCTTGGGCAGCCTCTCTTTTCGCAAGCGGCATGAAGAACGACATATCGCCGGCCGTCGCAATCTCGCGAGCTATCTCTCTGACGCAGTGATAGGCGGGGCGAGAGCTGAAGTCGTGCATGCCGATGATTGCAGTCGGGCTGCAGTGCAGGACGATCTGGGCGAAGCATGCGACCCTGAAACGACCGTCGACGAGATACAGATCAGCATCGGCGCTTTGCGGCGTTTCCCAGATGGTGGAGTGATAGTCCGGCCAACGCGGCTTTGTTGATGGGTCGACCGGGAAACCCCAATCGCCAGTCCGTCCGATGTCGATGAACGTCAAATGGGGCTTCGTACGGGCTGAGGCGCAAGCACGATCCACCTGATCCAGCCAGTCCTGTGAGGAATCGATCGACAATATCGAGTTCGTGACGTGCTTTGAGGCGATGACCGTACTTCCGCCTGTGCCGAATTCGACGTAATCGCGGCTGTTTCTCACAAACGACAAGAACAGTTCCGCTTCTTCCCGCGACATTCTTGGTAGCAATTGACGTCTCCTCGTTGTTCGCAGCCCCTGGGACAATTTCTCCTCACCGGGGGCGTTGGACGTGTCTGATGCCCAGCACGTCTTTGCATATTCAGGCCGCGCCGCAGTTCACCAAACGCCAGTTCATCGACGCCAAGTCATCACCGCCGAGGCACGGTCACCCAGGCCTGCGTCCTTGCACCCGATCGGCCGGACATCTTCCGGCCGAGGGATATTCCGCAAGTCCCACGATGATCGGCGCTGCCACCGTCGCTGATGATCCGCGGTGATCGGCGGCTACTGGTTCAGACCGACGCGCTCCACCTTGTAGCCGCCCTCCAGGATGGAACGCCACCAGGGTTGCTCGTCGACATACCAGCGCACGGTCTTGGCGATGCCGGTCTCGAAATTCTCCTCGGCGCGCCAGCCGAGTTCGGTCTCGAGCTTGGTGGCGTCGATGGCGTAGCGGCGGTCGTGGCCGGGCCGGTCGGCGACGAAATTGATCAGCTGGCGGCGCGGGCCTGCTGCGGCCGGCACGACCTCGTCGAGCAGGTCGCAGATGCTCTCGACCACGTGCAGGTTGGTGCGCTCGTTGCGGCCGCCGACATTGTAAGTCTCGCCGACCTCGCCGCGCTCCAGCACCAGCGTCAGCGCCTTGGCGTGATCCTCGACGAACAGCCAGTCGCGGATGTTCTTGCCGTCGCCATAGACCGGCAGCGGCTCGCCGGCGAGCCCCTTGATGATCATGTGCGGGATCAGCTTTTCCGGGAAGTGATAGGGGCCGTAATTATTGGAGCAGTTGGTCACCAGGGTCGGCAGCTCGTAGGTCTCGCGCCAGGCCCGCACCAGGTGATCGGACGATGCCTTGCTGGCCGAATAGGGCGAGTTCGGCGCATACGCCGTGGTCTCGGTGAACAGCCCTTCGTCGCCGAGCGAACCGAACACCTCGTCGGTCGAGATATGCAGGAAGCGGAACCGGTCGCGCTTCTCGGGCGAGAGCGAACGCCAGTGACGCAGCGTCTCCTGCAGGATCGTGAAGGTGCCGACGATGTTGGTCTGGATGAATTCGCCGGGGCCGTCGATCGAGCGGTCGACATGGCTTTCCGCGGCAAGGTTCATCACCGCATCGGGCTGATATTTCTCGAACAGCCGGCGCAGGTTCTGTGCCTCGCAGATGCAGGCCTTCTCGAAGGTGTAGTTCAGGCTTTCGGCGGCACGGGGCAGGGAAGCCAGGTTTGCCGCGTAGGTCAGCTTGTCGATGTTGACGACGCGGGCGTGGGTGTCGCGCAGCAGGTGACGGACCACGGCGGAGCCGATGAAGCCGGCGCCGCCGGTGACGAAAATCGTCGATCCCTTAAACCGCATGTTTGAATACCTCCGCCGCGCGCGGCTCGCCGTGGAACGAGCGGTAGACCGACAGCAGGTACTCGCCGTAGCTGCTCTTGGCGGTCTTCTGTGCCACCCTCGCGAAGGCTTCGAGCGAGATGTAGCCCTGGCGCAGCGCGATCTCCTCGGGGCAGGCGATGCGCAGGCCCTGGCGCTGCTCCAGGATCTGGACGAAGTGGCTGGCTTCGACCAGCGAGGAATGGGTGCCGGTATCGAGCCAGGCAAAGCCGCGGCCGAGCACCTCGACATAGAGGTCGCCGCGCTCGAGATAGGCCTTGTTGACGTCGGTGATCTCGATCTCGCCGCGCGGCGATGGCCTGATGCCGGCCGCGATGTCGACCACATCATTGTCGTAGAAGTAGAGGCCGGTGACCGCGACGTTGGACTTCGGCCGCTTCGGCTTCTCTTCGATTGAGAGTGCCCGGCCGGTGCCGTCGAGCTCGATCACGCCGTACTGTTCAGGCGCGTTCACGACGTAGCCGAACACGGTGGCGCCTTTCTTGCGGATCGAGGCGGCCGACAGCATGCTCGGCAGGCCGTGGCCGTAGAAAATGTTATCCCCTAACACAAGGGCAACAGAGTCATCGCCGATGAAGTCGCGTCCGACGATGAAGGCGTCGGCAAGACCTCGCGGGGTCTCCTGCGTGGCATAGGCGAACCGGACACCCATCTCGCTGCCGTCGCCGAGCAAGCGCTGGAACAGCGGCTTGTCCTGCGGCGTAGAAATGATCAGGATATCGCGGATTCCGCCCAGCATCAGCGTCGACAGCGGATAGTAGATCATCGGCTTGTCGAAGACGGGCAGCAGTTGCTTGGAGACGACTGTCGTCACCGGATAGAGGCGCGAGCCGGTGCCACCGGCAAGGATAATGCCTTTCATGGTCCCTCACAATTTGACTATCAGAACATAACATATAGCGTGCGCTGCACAAGTTTGTTATGAGAGGGAAATTAACATTTCAAGCGCGTCAAACTGGAACAAATGTTAGATGAACGTCATCAAGACCGAGCTTCCTGAAGTCCTGATCGTCGAGCCGAAGCTGTTCGGCGACCAGCGCGGCTTCTTCCTCGAGACCTACCAGTCTCCGCGTTATGTCGAGCACGGCATCACGCGTCCCTTCGTGCAGGACAACATGTCCCGCTCGGCCTATGGCGTGCTGCGCGGGCTGCATCTGCAAAACCCGCTCACCCAGGGCAAGCTCGTGACCGTGCTGCGCGGCAAGGTGCTGGACGTTGCCGTCGACGTGCGCGTCGGCAGTCCGAATTTCGGCAAGCATGTCGCGGTCGAATTGAGCGAGGACAACCGCCGGCAATTATGGGTGCCGCGCGGCTTCGCCCACGGCTTCGTGGTTCTCTCGGAGACGGCCGACTTCTTCTACAAATGCGATGATTTCTACAGCCCCAAGGACGAGCTCTCGATCCGCTGGAATGATCCCGCGATCGGGATCAAATGGGGCGTCGACAAGCCTCAGCTGTCGGCCAAGGATGCGGACGCGCCGCTCCTGGCCGACGCCAGCAATCTTCCGACCTATGGACAAATCTGATGCGGATCTTGTTGACGGGAACACGCGGCCAGGTTGGCAGTGCGCTCAAGCCTTTGCTGGAAAGCCACGGCACGATCATCGCGCCGCCCACCGCGGAGTTCGATCTGTCGAAGCCGGAGATGTTGACGAGCCAACTTGAGAGTCTGAAGCCCGATCTCATCATCAATCCGGCGGCCTATACCGCCGTCGATCGCGCCGAGGACGAGCGTGAGCTGGCGTTCCTGGTCAACGCCAAGGGACCTGAAGCGATCGCCAAATGGGCTGCGGCGAACCGCGTGCCCCTGGTGCATTTCTCGACGGACTACGTCTTCAATGGTTCGGGCGACAGGCCGTGGCGCGAAGACAGCCCGACCGAACCGCTGTCGGTCTACGGCGCCAGCAAGCTTGCCGGCGATGTCGCGATCCAGGCGGCGGGCGGGGCGCACCTGATCGCGCGCACCTCGTGGGTTTACGCCGCAAAGGGCACGAACTTCCTGCGCACCATCGCGCGGCTCGCCGGCGAGCGTAAGGAACTGCGGATCGTGGCCGATCAGATCGGTGCGCCGACCACGGCATCAGCGATCGCCAGTGCGGTCGCCGGCATCGTCCTGCCGAACCTCACCACGTTGCACGATCAGCTCGTGCGCAGGGGTGGTGTCGTCAATCTCGTTTGCGCCGGCGAAACCAGCTGGCACGGCTTCGCAACCGCCATTGTCGGCGGGCTGAGGTCTCGCGGCGTCACGCTGGCGGTCGAGAATATCGCTCCGATCGCAGCGACCGATTTTCCGACCAAGGCCGTGCGTCCGGGCAATTCGCGGCTGGACTTGTCGCGGCTGCAGGCACAGTTCGGCGTGGCGATGCCGACCTGGCAGGAAGCGCTGGCGCGCGAACTGGATGCATTTGTCCAGCTCGGCGCGCCCGCCCACGCCTAGAGCGTTTTCGAGCGAAGTGGATGCCGGTTCGCGTGAAGAAAACGCGTCAAAACAAGAATCTAGAGCCCCGTTCCGATTCCATCGGAACGGGAAAAGCTCTTGGGCGCATTCGGAAGCGGATGCCGGTGCGCGTGAAGAAATCGTGTCAGACAAGAAGGGAGCCTTGGTTCTGATTTGATCAGAACCAAGGCTCCAGGATTGAACCGACCGGCGGCTATTGTCGCCAGGCGCGAGCGCTCAGCGCGGCCGACCGATGCTGTCGTAGGTGAAGCCGTGCGTGGCCATCTCGTCCGGACGGTAGATGTTGCGCAGGTCGACCACGACCGGATGCTTCATCTCCTGCTTGATGCGCTTGAGATCGAGCGCGCGGAACTGGCGCCACTCGGTCACGATCACCAGCGCATCCGCCTGGCGCGCGCATTCATAGGCATCCCTGCAGTACTCGATCTCCGGCAATTCCTTGCGCGCCTGCTCCATGCCGATGGGATCGTAGGCGCGAACCTTGGCGCCGAAGTCGATCAGGCCGTTGATCAGCGGGATCGAGGGGGCCTCGCGCATGTCGTCCGTATCGGGCTTGAAGGTCAGGCCAAGCACGCCGATGGTCTTGCCGCGCAGCTCCCCGCCGAGCACGTTGGCGACCTTGCGCGCCATCGCGCGCTTGCGGTTGTCGTTCGCGGTCAGCGTGGCTTCGACGATTTTCAGCTGGACGTCGTGGTCGAGCGCGGTCTTGAACAGCGCACGGGTGTCCTTCGGAAAGCAGGAACCGCCATAGCCGGCGCCGGCATGCAGGAACTTGGTTCCAATCCGGTTGTCGAGCCCGATGCCGCGCGCGACCTCCTGCACGTTCGCCCCGACCTTCTCGGAGAGATCGGCGATCTCGTTGATGAAGGTGATCTTGGTGGCAAGGAAGGCATTTGCGGCGTATTTGATCAATTCAGCCGTGCGTCGCGCGGTATAGAGGATCGGCGCCTGGTTGAGATAGAGCGGACGATAGACTTCGCCCATCACCCTCTTGGCCCGATCATCCTCGGTGCCGACGACGATGCGGTCGGGATGGCGAAAATCCTGGATTGCGGCGCCTTCGCGCAGGAATTCGGGGTTCGACGCAACGGCGAAATCGGCGTCGGGATTGGTTTCGCGGATCAGGCGTTCAACCTCGTCGCCGGTGCCCACGGGCACGGTCGACTTGGTCACGACCACGGTGAACTTCTTGAGCGCTGCGCCGATCTCCTTGGCAGCGGCATAGACGTAGCTCAGGTCCGCATGGCCGTCGCCGCGCCGCGAGGGCGTTCCAACCGCGATGAACACGGCATCGGCGTCCGCGACGGCGCCCGCGAGCTCCGTCGTGAAGGTCAGCCGTCCGGCCGCGGCGTTGGTCTCGACGAGCTTATCGAGGTCAGTTTCGTAGATCGGGATCTTGCCGCGCTTCAGGGCTTCGATCTTGCCGGCGTCCTTGTCGACGCAAACGACCTGATGGCCGAAATCGGCAAAACACGCTCCGGACACGAGACCTACATATCCCGTTCCAACCATTGCAATCTTCATGAATCCGCTCGTCGATCAGTGTGGAGAGGAGGAGTTAGCACTAGCACAAATGGCGCCGATAACGCCAAGTTTTATAGCGTATAGTTTGTGTTGGAGCTCGGCGGCTTTTTGTGCAAACGGTGATCGCCTCGGTGCAGCTGAGCGCCCGTTAGTCACCTCGGGCGCACCATGGACACATTCTCAACTTGAAATCGACCGACAATCGAGCCGCCGTTTCAGGGGTGGACATGAGCACGAAGACGATTGGCAAGCAGAAGCCCTCGGGAGCTGAATATGCGTCGTTGCAAACGCAGTTCGCCAGATACGATCGCACGACGTTTTCCGGGTTCGTCTATGATCGCGCCGATCTCGGCCGACGCTACACCGTCGACCTGCTCGTCGACGGCGAGCCATACATGTCATCATTGTGTGACGAGTTTGTAACGGAGCTTGCCGACGCCGGGATCGGCGATGCGCGATTTGGCTTTACCTTCAACGTGCAGGATCAAGTCAGCGCGAACGCCACGATCATTGAGGCAAGGCTGGCAAATATCGGCAGTCCCGTCGGGGCTCCGATTCGTTGCGATGTCGCCGCGCCGGAAGCGCGGTGGCACCGGATCGGCGATATCGAGTGGGTCGGAGGTTTGCGCTTCGAAGGCTGGCTTGCTCAGGACATCGACGAGGAGATCGAAATCCTGATCGCGCAACGGCCGGTGATGACCGTGAAGCCGACCGGGTGGACCAACGTTGCGCGGGGCGGCGAGTTCGGCGTCGGCCGCCGGATCGATTTTCATCTGCCCGAGCATTTTGCGGACGGTCGCATGCGCGGACTATCCGCGCGGACGATTTCGGGACGGAGCCTGATCTCGGCGCCGATTTCCTTTGTCGCTTTCGATCGCGGATTGGAGCAAACGCTCGCGGATCTCGGGCGCTGGGAGAGCGAGCGGCTTCGTGGAGAGCTGTTCGATCGGGTGCTGCCGGCCTCGATGCCGTTTCACGCCTATCGCGGCTGGAAAGAGCGCTTCTCGCCGACGACACGATCTGAACAGTCTGACGTCGTATCCGAGGCGGCAGTCGTCCTGATCGGCGATGTCAGGGTGGACGAGAGCATCGAAAGCCTCGAAGCCCAACGGCACTCCGCCTGGTCGGCGGTGTCACTGCCGGCGCGCGCGTTCAGTCAGTTCGATCCAAAAGCAGCGCGCGAGTTTATCGACGGCGATGCCGCCGGCAGCGCGTTCTTTGTGTTTTGTCTGAGCGGAACGATCCTCGCGGAAGACGCCTTGCAGCGCTTCGCCGATCTGTTCGCGTCCGAACCCGGCTGCGATCTCGTCTATGGCGACGTCGAAGTTGCTGCGGGCGCCGGCGCTGTCTGGCCGCTGGCGTTTTCGGCATTCGATCTCGAGCGTGCGCTCGAGCAGGGCTATGGGGCGTATTGTTTTGCGGTGCGCCGGGAACGTGCCCTGGACGCGCTGCGTTCGGCGACGTCGCTCTACGACATCTTCCTTTCCTGCGCGGAGTCGGATCGAACCTATCATCTTCCGGGATCGGTTGCGGCGTTGCCGCGGATTGATGCATCCGCCGCCACCGCCGAACTGGTCGCGGCAAGCAAGGCGTATTTCGCCAGGGCCGGCATCGATGCCAATGTCGAGCCGCGAAAAGCGGGTCTTCTTCCGGCCGTTCAGGTCAAGCGCGCCGTCGATTGGAGCGAGCGCACCACCATCATCGTCCCGACCAGAAATCGCGCCGAGCTGCTCAAGCGATGCATCGAGACGGTCATGCCGGCGGCAAATGAGACGAACGCCCGGATCCTTGTCGTCGACAACAGCTCAACCGAGCCGGAAACGCTGGACTATCTGGACAGCCTGTCCGCGCAGGAAATCGACGTCATCTCGGTCGAGGGGCCCTTCAACTTCGCATCCATCAACAACGCCGCCGTCGCTTGCGTCGATACGGAGAACATCTGCTTTCTCAACAATGACGTCGAGGCGCTCGACGATACTTGGTTGGCGGAGATGCTGTGGCGGCTCGCCGCTCCCGATGTCGGAGCCGTCGGTGCAAAGCTGCTCTGGCCGAGCAGCGTCGTGCAGCACGGCGGAGTGGTGCTGGGGGCCAATTTCTCGGCCGCGCACGCCTTCAACGACCGGATGGATGGTGATCCCGGCTATGGCGATCTGCTTCAGGTGGCGCACGAATGTTCGGCGGTGACGGGGGCGTGCCTCTTGATGCGCAAGCGCGATTTCGTGGCCGTCGGCGGCATGGACGAGATCCGCTTTCCGATCAGCTTCAACGATATCGATTTGTGCCTGAAGCTGCGCCAGCTCGGAAAGCGGATCGTGTTCACGCCGGATGCGAAACTCGTTCATCTGGAGTCGGCAAGCCGCGGCCGCGATTCCGCGCCGGATCGCAGGGCACGCTTCAGGCGCGAGCTGTCGATCCTGCGCGCGAAATGGGGAGAGGTGCTGCTCGACGATCCCTATTACAGCCCGCTGCTGGGGCTGGATTCGACGCCGTTCTCTTCGCTTGCATGGCCGCCGCGATCATGGAAACCGCGCGCCAACCTGCCGCCGGTGCCGACCGCTCCTCCGATCGGGTTGTAGCAGGACGTCCTCCACCGCCCAGTCGCATACGACAGCAATCGTTGCATCGGCATCGAAGCCCGCCTGCAGCTTCAGGTCCGTGCTTCGGCCGCGCCCCGGAGGAGTCGGACTCCATTCCGTTGCGGCGATCGGCAGCCCGGTTGCCAGCAGCGCGTCCACCAATGGATGGCCAAACGCCGGTTCGCCGATGTTGAGAACCAATTTCGTGATGCCGTGACCTTCGATCAGCGTGGCGACGTCGTCGACGGCAATATCGCCGGTGACGATGACATTGGTGCGCTGCATCAGCTTGAGATCGTCGAGGGTACTCCCCAGCACGATGATCTCGACGTCTTCGTCGGCGTCGGCCAGTTGATCGCTCAACGCTCGTATGAAGCGAAATTCTGTGGCGTTGGCGTGCAGGACCAGCAGGCCGAGACGCGCGGGGCCGCTCGCGGCGGGATACTGCGCCGGCGGCGCGGGCGGGTCGCTCAGCCTCACGACTTGCAGGCCGAGAACGGCTTCCGAAAAGGCTGCGCCGTCGTCACCGATCGCAGTCACGCGCCGCGCCCCGGCGACCAGGCTTGTCCAATCCGGATGAACGCCTGATCCAGCCGCCGCGCGCATGGCAAGCGTGGTGTCGGTGATCAGGAGGTCGTAGGCAAAGCGTTGCGTGAGCTGCACCACGCATGCGCCGGGAATGCGGTTCGGCTCTGCGATCTCGAGCGACCGGATTCCGAGATCGGCGAGAGACGTCAGAAGAGCTTCGCGGCCCTCAGGCGTCGCAACGTCGAGTGCGATCGACTGCGGCGCTCCGCCATCCGGATCGAACATCGCAGCCAGCTGGCGTTGCCCCTCGGAGCGGATCTGCACGACCAGACCGTGCTGACCCTCTGCAGCCAGCTGCCGGCAGCGTTCGATGGCAATTGCGCGGCCGGCGAACGAGCCGCACAGGATGACGGATGGGCCGGTGGAGACCTGCTGGTTCGTGAGCAGCTTGAGCTCAAGCGCGGCCCGGCAATCGCGGAGTGGATCGGCAAGCAGGAATGCGGCGCAGTCCGTCGCATAGCGCCGGTAACGGTGTTCGAGAACGCGAAGATTTCGCATCACGAGCGAACGCTTTTCGCCAAGGAACGAGCGCGAGCCTTCGTGTCCGACGAAAACCGAAGGAATGCACACGTTGCGGAAGCCGGCCTCCGCTGCGCGCAGGCAGAAGTCGACGTCTTCGAGATAGCCGCGATAGAAGTCGTCGGAGAGCTCGCGCACGGCGTCGAGGCATTCGCGGGTAATGTAGAGGCAGAACCCGATGCCGTTGGGGATGTCGATGGCAATTCCGGAATTTGCGCTGCCTGCAAGTTCATCCAGCAATTCGATTTCGCCCGCCGGGGGCAGGGGATTTGACCGGTTCGGGATTGGAAAGCTGGTGTATTCGCCGTTGTTCGACAGCGGGGTCGCCGTGCCCACGCGCGGCGTCGATTGCACGGCGCTTCGCAGGCGTTGCAGCGCGTATTTCGGCACGATCGTGTCCGAGTTCAGCAGCACGACGTCGCCGGCGCCGGTCTCGCCGAGCGCGCGGTTGACCGCGCCGACAAAGCCAAGATTGTGCTCGTTGGTCAGGAGGCGGATGCGGAACTCGGCGGCGAGCTCGTTGAGCAGGCGCTTGATGTCGGGCTCGGGCGACGCATCATCCACGACGACGATGGTCGAGCCCGGCGTGCAGGCGAGCGCATTCAACGCGCTGTCGATGCAGGCTCGTGTCGCGGCCAGATCCCGGTATACCGGGATGATGATGGTGAGCGGAGGAGGTTCGCCGTTTCGAAGGCGAGCCGGCCGGCGTGGTGCGGCCCGGTGATCCGGAACGCGGTTGGCCGGGAGTTGAACACTTGCGATCACCCGGTCCGCCTGCGTGATCTGCAGGCGCTGCGAGGTCGCGGACGCGGGCCGGATCAGACGAAAGCTCGCGGCCTGTCGGCCGTCTCGCGCAAACCTGTGGCGTGGGTCGGCGGGAAGCTGGATCATGCTGGATTGATCCGCCTGCGCCAGCGAAAGGTGCGGGTCGTCCGGCCCGCGCCACGTCACCCATCCCTTCACCTCTTCATCGAGAAAGTCGATGCGGGCGCAGCTGTCCTGGCCGCTCTGTTCGAGCAGCAGCAGGGCGCTCCTGACCGAATCCGGATCGTCATCACGCCGCGTGACGCTTCGCGCCGCCTCGATCTGCTGAAGGTCGTCGCCCCAAGCCATCATTCGCCGCGCGGCGACCAGATCGTCCGGCTCGAGCTCGAGCGCCCTCGCGACGCCGGCGATCGCCGCATCCCTGAGATCGAGATGAAACAGCGCTTCCGCGCGCAGCAGATGGGCGCGGGCGCCCGGATGCGGCGGGATCCGGCAGCGGCGGTCGGCGAGCGCGAACGCCAGGCGGAAATCACGCGCCTCGAGCGCCCCGACAGCGGCCCGCTCGAGATCGACGTGGTGGAGCGTTTTGGACGTAAAGGCGATCCTGCGCGCGTCGGCGGTCAAGTGGCGCCCTTATCTGCCCGCATGGTCAGCCTGCCGTCTTGACGGCGCCCTGACGGCTCCGGAACACGCGCACCCGTCCCTCGAGGCGTGGTTCCTCGTGGCGCGGCATCGGAGCGGCGGGCTCGACCCGCCTCGGCTGCTGGGGCGCGAGAGGGGCTGCCTGCACCCGGCGCTCCTCGAGATTGAGCTTGAGGCCCACCAGCGGTTCCCGTCCCGAAGGACCCGACACCACGATCCGGTTCCCGGTGACCCGCAGGGCGGGAGCCCCCAGGAAGATGGTCTCAGCCGCGATGGCGTAGCGATCCGCACCGGGACCCGTGGCCTCCAGCGAGAACCCCGTGATGGCCAATGCGCGTCCCCGGGTTCCGGCAAAAGTTCCCAGAGGAACGAACTGGTTGTCGCCCCGCTGCGGCCTAGCGAACTTGACGGCATATTGCAGCTGGAGATCGTGCGGCTTGTTGGGCCATTCGAGGGAAATTCCCTCGATCCGCGCCGGAGCGGACGGTCCGGCAATCCAGACATTCGAGCCGACCGTCACGTCGCCGAGGCCCGCGACATGTGCGAGCAGCTTGAGGTCGCTCAATTCGCCGGGGCCAGCCTCCGGCTCGAACATGTCGAATGGCTGGCTGGCCGGCTGCTCAGCCGGCTGTCCCTGGGTCAGCGGCTCGATCTTGATATTGGCGGCGGTCGACCCGCCGACGCGCCCTGCGGTGACCTCGACGATCAGGCGGCTCGGCCGGGCGACCGACACGACCAGCGCGGTCTCGGGCGCGAACAGGGTTCCATTGACCAAGTCCGGCCCGGTAATGATATTACAATTGTTAAGACTGGCGCGATCCGCGTATACGCGCACCACCGGAGGTGACACCTTATCATCTGCGCCATTGTACCGAACCAGGAAGAGACCCCGTGCCAGATCAATGGTTTTCTGCTGAATCTGTTCGTTCATTGTCGCCTGCGAGCCTAACGGAATGGATTGATAAGTCTCCTGCAGTGTGCCTCAAAAATCTGTGTGATAGAAGGGGTCTTAATGTTAATCCGGTAAGATAGTTTCGCTCGCCAATCGATGACACACCGCCGGTGATGATGCAGACCCTGACCCCAATCGAAGACCGCGCGGCCGGGGGGCGCGCTCGCCCGCCAATGAACGTCCTGTTCGTCCACAATAACTTTCCAGCCCAGTACCGCCACATTGCGCGCGCGCTCGCAGAGCAGCCCGGCAACAGGGTCGTTGCCGTCGGTTCATCGACCGCCAGCACGACGCCGGATATCCGGCTGCTCAAATATTCGACGACCAAGACGGATTCCGCGGTCGTCCATCCGTTTGCCCGGCGCTTCGATGTCGAATCGCGGCGCGCCGAAGAGGTTCTGTACGCGCTGTCGTCGCTGTCGGGGCAGGGCTTCGTGCCCGACCTGATCTTCGCGCATCCCGGTTGGGGCGAGACGCTTCCGCTGCGTACGATGTTTCCGCGCGCGCGGATCATCCTCTATTGCGAATTCTATTACGGTGCCGAGGGCAGGGACGTCGGCTTCGATCCCGAGTTTCCCATGACGGGCCTTGATGGCAATGTCGCGCTCCATCTGAAGAATGCGACCACGCTGCTGGCGCTCACCGAATGCGACACGGGCGTCTCGCCGACGCCATGGCAGCGGTCGACCTTTCCCGCCGAGTTTCAGAGCAAGATCGAGGTGATCCACGAGGGCGTCGACACCGACGAGGTGAAGCCCAATCCCGTCGCGCGGTTTCAGCTTCCGAACGGTGCGACGCTGTCGGCGGACGACGAGGTGATCACCTATGTCTCGCGCAACCTCGAGCCGGTGCGCGGATTCCATGTCTTCATGCGGTCCCTGCCGAGGATCCTCGCCACGCGGCCGAATGCGCAGGTCGTGATCGTCGGCGGCAGCGGGACATCCTACGGCGCGAATCCACCCAAGGGCTCGAGCTGGAAGTCGATGTTCCTGGACGAGATCAAGTCGGACATCGACCTGCGCCGGGTGCATTTCCTCGGCCGGATTCCTCGGGAACCGTATCTCGAGCTGCTGCAGATTTCCTCGGTGCACGTCTATCTGACCTATCCCTTCGTGCTGTCCTGGTCGCTGCTGGAGGCGATGAGCGCGGGATGTGCGGTGGTGGCATCCGACACCGCCCCGCTTCGCGATATCATCTCGGACGGCAACGGCCTGCTGGTGCCGTTTTTTGATATTGATGCGCTGTCGGATCAGGTACTCTCGGTGCTGTCACGGCCCAAGGCCTTCAAGAAGATGCGGATGAAGGCGCGCAGCTTCGTGCGGGACAATTACGACGCAAAGCGGGTCTGTCTGCCGCGGATGCTGACGCTCGTTGATGAAGGTGTCCTCCCGCGCACGTAAGGGGGATAACGCCAGGAGTTTGCGATGCCGCTTGTCATCTCGGTTGCCCAGCGCAAGGGCGGGGTCGGAAAGACGACCCTTGCGGTCTTGCTGGCCGCAGAACTGGATCGGCGCACGGGCGTCGTGGGACTGGTCGACGCCGACTCGCAGGCGTCCGCGTGTCACTGGGCCGAGCCCGGCAATCTGTCGTTCCCCGTCTACCAGCTTGATCCGGAAACCCGGCCGGTCGCCGAATGGGCCAAGCTGATGCGCCAGATCCCGCATCAGATCATCGTGGTGGACTCCGCGCCGAACGATCGGGTGCTGGGCGCCGTGCTCGCGGTCGCCAATATCGTGCTGATGCCATGCACGCCGTCCGGCCTTGACATCGAGGCCACCGCGCGGACGCTCGACATCGTGCGGGAAGTGCGTGCCACGCGGCGAACGGCGCTCCGTGCCATGATCGTGCCGAACCGCGTCGACCAGCGCACGCTCGAAGGCCAGCAGTTGATCGAGGAGCTCGATACGCTCGACGAGGAGATCGGGCCGATGATCGGCAGTCGCTCGGCCTATGTTCGCGCCGTCGCCTTGGGGCAATCGGTCGCCGATTTCGCCGGCGGGACGCCCGCGGATCTCGAGATCAAGATGCTCGCCGATCTCGTGATGAGCTGGTGCGGCATCGCTCCCAGGCAGCGGGTGGCGATTTAACAGAGCGCGCCGGCGGCTTCGCGACAGGCTGACCATGCCGGCATGGAACGAGAGATTTCGGGCCGCAACCGGCCCTTGATCTGACGGCGCCCCGCCGAAAGGGCTTGGTTAACGGACTGCTCGCGCGCACCCTCGCATTTGAAACAAATGCCGCCGCGCGCTTGAGCCCAAGCTCAAGACATTTCCCGTACATGCTTCCCGTCACTGTGGGGAGTGAAGAATGTACAACGTCAAGAGAGTGATGGCCCTGGTTCTGGCCGTCCTTGCGCTCGGGACAAGCGCACAGAACACCCAGGCTGGAATGGTCGGCTTCCCGCTGCCGCTGCGCGGCGTGATCGAGAAGATCCGCTTCAGCGAGCCGACGCTGGCCCCGATGGCCTACACCATGTTCTGCATGCGCTATGCCGACGAGTGCAAGCCGAAAGCCCGCGCCCGGATGGTGTTCCGCGGCGGCGCCACACGCCTGACCAAGCAGCGCATCGCCGACCTGATCGAGGTCAATGCTTCGGTCAATCGCAGCATCGCGCCCCTGCGCAACGAACGCGGCCTCGCCGGCGAGGAATGGTTGATCAATCCGGCGCGCGGCGATTGCAACGACTATGCGGTCAGCAAGCGCCACGAGCTTTTGGCGCGCGGCTGGCCGATGCGCGACCTTCTGCTGAGCGAGGTTGTGACCTCCTCCGGCGAGCATCATCTCGTGCTGGTGGTCCGCGCCAAGGGTGGAGACATCGTGCTCGACAATCTGAATGCGCAGATCCGCAGCTGGTCGCAGGCGCGTTATCGTTGGGTCAGGATGCAGACCCCGGCGAACCCCGATCACTGGGCCGCCGTCGCGCAGGCAGGCGCCTGAATTTCTGAACGAGCCCCATCGATCGCACGTGGCGTGGCGAGACATTTCGCCGCGCCATTTTTCGTATCAAGGACGATCACTGCGGCGACATTGCCGGAACGATTGGAGGCATCAACGGTTGATCCTGATCCAACCCATCGAGGCATCGACATGAAGCTGGCCGGCCTTGTCACAACAGCGGCGCTGGTCGTCGCCACCGTCCCCGCCCTTGCACAGGGCACCGGGCAGACCACGCAGGGCGCAACGCGCTATTCGATCGATGGACCGGGCGGCGGCGTTCCGACGTCGCGGTCGCAGGCGACCCAGCCGGTCCCGCCGGCAACACCGGCTTACCCCTATGGCAGACCGTCGCGGCACGCGCCGCCGGTCGGGCAACGGACCAACGTGCCGCTGGGGTCGCGCTAACCGTCGCTTCGGCTGCAAAATCCGTTCGGTCTTAACGCTATTCCCATCGTCATTTTGCCGCCTCGGACGGAATGTCGTACCGATGCGATCACTGCGCCTGTTGAGGCGCGGGATTGGTTCGCGCAGGGACGACACTTTCAATGGCGAGCAGGGGTTCGATCCTGATCACGGGTGGCGCGGGATACATCGGGTCCCATTGCGTCAAGGCGGTTGCCGAGGCCGGGTTTCTGCCGGTCGTCTACGACAATTTGTCCACCGGTCACCGTGATTTCGTGCGATGGGGACCGCTCGTGATCGGCGATGTCGCCGACCATGACAAGATCGCCGCCACCGTCCGCGAGCACAATGCGCTCGCCGTGATGCATTTCGCCGCGTTCAGTGCGGTCGGCGAGTCCGTGGCGGATCCGCAGAAGTACTTCACCAATAACGTTGCCGGCACGCTCGGCCTGCTGCGCGGCATGCGGGAGGCGGGCTGCGACCGCCTGGTGTTTTCCAGCACCGGCGCGGTCTACGGCAACGCCGGACGCGATCCAATTCCCGAGAGTGCTGCAGGTCCGACCGTCAATCCCTACGGCCGCTCCAAGTTCATGATCGAGCAGATCCTGGCCGACTACCGCGCGGCGTATCAGTTCAACTCGGTCTGCCTGCGCTATTTCAATGCCTGCGGCGCCGACGCCTCCGGCACCATCGGCGAGCTCCGCGATCCCGAGACGCATTTGATTCCGCGCGCGCTGATGGCGCTGCTGGGGCACGTGCCGGACTTTGCCATCTTCGGCGAAGACTATGACACGCCTGACGGCACCGCGGTGCGCGACTACATCCATGTCGATGACCTCGCGAGCGCCCATATCGCGGCGCTCGAACTGCTGCTGAAGGGCGACGCCGGCGGCGTGTTCAATCTCGGCACCGGCACCGGCTATTCCGTGCGCCAGGTGCTCGACGCGATCCGCGCCGAGACCGGTGAAGCGGTGCCGAGCGTGGTGCGCGAGCGCCGGGCCGGCGATCCGCCGATCCTGGTGGCCGATCCCTCCAGGTCGGAGCGCGGCCTCGGCTTCAAGGCCAGCCGGTCCGATCTCGGCTACATCATTCGCTCGGCCTGGGCCTGGCACCAGAAGGCTCATCCGCGCCGGCGGTGAGCATGATCCGGAAAAGTCGAAGCGGTTTTCCCTCGCGACAAACGCGGAGCGCGTTTGCGCGGAGATCATGCTCGAATAACGATCAAGCCGCCAGGGCCTCAGTTCAATGTGATGTAGTGCTGTTCGGCCAATCGCGCGAGGAACGGCATGTCGACAAGGCTTGCCACCAGGAAGACGGCGACCAGCGCCAGCACGAGCAGCATCAGGCCGCCCTCGCCATAGAGCTTCTCGGGTTTCTGCGCCGACGACCCCGGCGACGTCGACATCGAGAAGTAGGTGGTGAACAGCATCACCACCAGCGGCATCGCAAGGACATACTCGATGCGGTACTTCACCAGGAACACCGAGAGGAAGAACACCGAGAACAGCGAATAGCTGAGGCACGAGGCCGTCAGCGACACCTCGGTGTAGTACGCGAAGCTCGCGCGGTAGCGCGCCAGCAGCTCCCTGCCATGGGACGCGGCAATCTCGCGATATTCGGACAGCCGCTTGGCCGCCATCAGGAACGCGCCGCCAAACCAGTAGCACAGGATCACCGAGCCCGGCGGCAGCGAGGTTGGGTCGATCATCGCCCAGCCGATCAACAGCCGCAGCGGATTGTTGACGGATTCCGAGATGACGTCGAAATAGGCCTTGTCCTTGCTGCGCAGCGGCGGGACATTGTAGACGATGCCCTGCAGGGCGAAGATGCCGGTTGCGAACAGCATCAGGCGGCTGCTCGCAGATGCGCAGACGAGGCCGAGCGCGACCAGCAGCAGCCACTCGATTCCGATGATCTTGCCGTCCATCGCGCTCTGGACCGCGGAGCGCTGCGATTTGGTCGGGTGATGCCGGTCGAAGTCGCGGTCGAACCATTCATTGATCACATAATTGGCCGACGCGATGCAGATCGCGGCCACAAGGCCGAGGACGATCGCGCTTGCAACATGCTCGCCTCTCGGGCCGCGCAACAGCCAGGCGAGGACAATCCCGGGAACGATGAAGATGTGCTTGGTGCTGTGATCGAGCCGCAGGATGGCGAGATACTGCCGGATGCTTGCGGCCGGCGGCTTGCGGGCTTCGACCTTGCTGTCCATCAGCGCCATCGCGCGGTCCTTTTTCTGTCGTCGTTGATCGATCGCCTAGTTGAGAAGGTAGACGTCGAAACTCTCGTCGGTTTTGGCGGGGCCGAAGCTGCGGAGCATCGTGGTCGCTTCGCGGAAATCGCGGATCTGCGCCGCTGAGGCACGGAACGTCCGCCAGTCCTTGCCTTCGTCGTAGGTCCGGTTGGGCGTGATCTCGTCGAGCCGGTAGGCCAGCAGGATGATGACGGGCGCGCGGCTCGTGTCGCGAAGCTCGCGGGCGAGGCGCAGGGTCTCGCCGAGATCGCTGTCCATCTTGCCCTTGCGCGAGAAGATCACGACGCTGCCGAATTTGTAGTCGCGCGCGAGATAGATCCGGTTCTTGACGTAGTAGGGCAGCGCCTCGACCAGCCATTCCGGCTCGCTGAGGATCACCGCGTCGGCCAGATCGGCGCACGAGGCGATCAGGCGGCCGAGATCGGCGCTGCGGCTCGCGACCACGCCGGTCACTGCGTTGCGCAAATCGTTGATGCCTGCGGCGGTCTGGACCGCGAGCACCAGCAGGAGCGACACGCGTCCGATCGCCGGCAAGCGCCGGTCGAGCCATGCTCGGGAGACGGATGGCGCGGTGACCCGGCTCCAGCCGATCCAGTAAAGCGCGATCAGGAAGCTCAGCCAGACCGCGGCATGGCGGTAGGCGCCGTTGGCGGCGACGGCGAAGAACAACGACGTCAGCAACAGGGCGGCGATGGCGGCGAGAAAGGCCGGTCGTCGCGGCAAAAGCGCGAGCGTCGCGCCGAACAGCAGCGCCGATCCCGCGACCCCCGGCAACAGATTGGCAAACAGCGCGCCCAGCGACGTCGCGCCGGGGTTCACCAGCGAAAGGATTGCCGCCGCCAGCGGTGACTCGTGCGACCAGTCCCGGGCCGCGGCGTCATTATAGGTCGGCAGCATCGTCACGGCGCAGATGACGACGCCAATCGTCGCGATGATTGCATTGATCGCGAAATTGGTGAGTTGCGGCGACCAGCGCCAGCCATCGGTCTCGAGCAGGTCGAGCAGCCAGAACAGCAGGAATGCGCCGGTCATGATCGCGCCGACGACGTTGGCGTTGGCGAGCAGGAATAGCAGCGCGCCGATCAGGACGCCGCGATCTCGGTGGGGCCGATAGCACGCCGCGATCGCGAACAGGAACAGGGCCGAGATGCCGTAATTCCTGGCCATCACGACATATTCAAACAACAGCGCATGGCCGGTGATCAGCAGCAGGACCAACGGCCGCGGGAATGGCGACCGGAAGATCAGCAGTGCGACCGTGAGGAGCCCGACCACGAAGGCGACGGCGGGCAGCACCTCGACCCGATCGAATACGGCATGCGCGCCGCGCAGCAGAAGGTACCAAAGGGCAGGGTGGCCCTCGCCATGCAACCCTCTCAGCATGGCGAACACATTGTCGCCGTTCAGGGCAATGGTGAGCGCGCGGACCTCGTCGCGCCACATCACGTGACGGCCGATCTGGAAGCCGACCAGCGCGACCCATCCTGCGAGGAGCAGGACGTCCGGCCAGGATCGGCGGTCCCGCTTGGGCGCGAACAACCACTGGTCCAGGATGTGCAGAGAACGGGTCAATGAATCCTGCTGCTGCTCGGATCGGGACGGTCAAACCAGGGCGTCATCCACCGGCCTGGTGGTTTGTGTTAACAGTAAAATCCACATAGAATGTTGTAACATTATGGGCAAACCAGACTAACATTTATGACGCCGACGCCGGCCCAGAGAACGGTCAGGGACATCGCTCCTGCGCACCCCGAGGTGGAGTTCGCGCTGGTGCTGGCGCGAACCATCGATTCCGTGAGCGCCGACCCGCAGCAGCTGCGCAGCGCGGTCTACGAGCTCGCGCGGCAGAAGCTGCAGCAGCTCGCGCACGAGGATCCGGCGGAAAAGCAGCGTCTGATGCAGGCGCTGGAAGTGGCGATCGAAGGCGTCGAAGCGCACACGAAGAGCAATGTGATCGAGAAATTCGAGGTGCCGGCGGCGCGGGCGCTGCCCGCATTCCTCGAGGCGGCGGGCGCTGCACGGCGGATCGAGGCGCCGCCCCGGATCGATGCCGAGGCGGCATTTGCCGTGACCCTCGATCGCGTCGAGCCTGCCGCGGTGTCGCGCCGTCCGCGATGGTCGTCGTCGACGCCGCTGCGTTACGTTGTCATGCTGGCGTTCTTTGGGCTGATCGCGGCCGTTGTCCTGCTGCAGCAACGCGGCGTGTCATTGGCCGTGGCCCGCGCGATGATTGCCGGCACGCTGGCATCGGCGCCGCCTGAAACCCAAAGGCCGGCGGTGGTCGCGGCCGTGCCGGCGCCGGCCGTCGCGGCCGAGCCGCCGGCGCCGAGACGGCCGCTGCCGACCGCGTACGGCGTTTACGCCGAGAGCGGCGGCAGGCTCTACGAGCTGCAACTGATCCAGGGGCGTGCGCCGGATCCGCGGGTGGCGATCTCGGCGGCGATCACGCGGCCGAGCGAGACGATATTGCCGGACGGACATCTCCGCTTCATCGTGTTCCGGCGCGAGGGTGCCGGCGGCGCCTCCGATCCGATCGATGTGCGTCTGATCGCGCATGTGAGCCAGCAGACCACGTTCGACGCCACCGGCAAGCCGGTGGTTTCGCCGGGCGACGACAGCTGGGTGATCCGCAACATCTCGATCCCGTTCCGCGCGGCGCCGCTCAAGGACGATCCGCAGATGTTCGAGGTCCTGCCGCGCGACGACGCGCCGCTGCCGCCGGGACGCTACGCGCTGATCCTGAAGGCCCAAGCCTACGATTTCACGGTCGAGGGAACGGTGACCGACAATCGGCACTGCCTGCAGCGGCTGGCAGCCGCGAATGGCGTGTTCTACTCGGAATGCGAGAAACCGTGAGCGGGGTGTCCGTCCGGTTCAGCGCCGTGCTGGCGCTCCTGCTGGCGTCCAGTGCCGCCGTCGCCGCGCCCGCTGCCGAGACCGCAAAGCGCTGCCTGCGCGCGGCCTACATGGTCTACCCCTACAAGCGACCGGGGGCCGTGCCGATGAATGGCGACCGGCTGCACTTCTTTCAGCAATGCATGGCGCAGGACGGCATGAAGTCGGCGGAAGCGCCGAAGCGCGATTGAGCGCAATGCGCCGGCCGCTCAGCTCGCGGACTGCTCCACGCCCGGCCTCAGCCGGCCGAACTGGTTGCGCAGCACGAGCAGCATGAAGCGACCGACGCCTACGCCGGCGAGACCTCCCGCCACCTTGACGATCGCGTCGATCAGGCGCCCGTGACGGTCCGGTGTCAGGAATTGCATTGCTTCGAGCGTGAACGCGCTGAAGATCACAAAGAGCACGATCAGCGCGGTGCGCCGCGGGTAGCCCAGCACGAAGGCCAGCGCCATCACGGCGAAAGCCGCGAAATGCTCGATCTGCGGATGGAATAGCGAGGGACGGTCCTGGATCGGCGACAGTGTCACGAAGGCGATGAAGGCAAGCGCAAGCCAGCCTGCAATCACGCCGAACCTCCGTATCCTTGAAACAAGCAACGCGTTCTTCCCGGTCCGTGGGCGCTCGGCGCGCCGCCGTTGAATTAGCGCATCGCTCGTGTCAGCGACATGAAAATGGTCGTCGAAGGTTAACTTGCCGGTCGACTGTAAAGTGCCCTGGTCCGCGGGAAGGCTGCCAGCAAGAATAGTCTTCAGTTTAAGGTATTAAAATACCATAACCCGATCTCACTTCGCGCGCATCTCATAGAGGGAACCAGGGGTGCTTGCGCGGGTTCCCGGGATGGTGCACCTGACGAAAAAATTAGCTGCGCCTTGCGGGTCCATTCATAAGCCGTTCACGGCGGGAAGCCTCATTTGATGCCGGATATCGCAATGCTCACTCTCGGAGGCCAATGTGCGTCTGCTCGTCGTTGAGGATGACCCGGATCTGAACCGCCAGCTCACCACCGCGCTGACGGACGCCGGCTATGTGGTCGATCGCGCGTTCGACGGCGAGGAGGGGCATTTCCTTGGCGACAGCGAGCCCTATGACGCGGTCGTGCTGGATATCGGCCTGCCGAAGATGGACGGTATTTCGGTGCTCGAGGCCTGGCGGCGGAACAAGCGGGTAATGCCGGTGCTGATCCTGACTGCGCGCGATCGCTGGAGCGACAAGGTTCAGGGCTTCGACGCCGGCGCCGACGACTATGTCGCCAAGCCCTTCCACCTCGAGGAGGTGCTGGCGCGGATCCGCGCGCTGCTGCGCCGCGCGACCGGGCATGCCCAGGTCGAACTGAACTGCGGGCCGGTGGCGTTGAATACCCGCACCAAGCGTGTCACCGTCAACGGCAATCCGATCAAGCTGACCTCGCACGAGTACAATCTGCTCGACTATCTGATGCACCACACCGGGCGGGTGGTCTCGCGCACCGAACTGGTCGAGCATCTCTACGACCAGGACTTCGACCGCGACTCCAACACGATCGAGGTGTTCGTCGGGCGCATTCGCAAGAAGCTGGAAGTCGATATCATCCAGACCGTTCGCGGCCTCGGCTACATGCTGTCGCCGCCGACCTAAAGCGTTTTTTGAACGAACTGGTTCGCGCGAAGAAAGCACGACCAAACAAAAGGATAAGGGCATATCCTATTCAATCGGATCATGCTCTTAAGGCGCTTGATCGGCGTGCGGGCTACGGCATGATCCGCGCTAGGAGGACGGGATTCGCCATGTCTGTTGCCGCTGACACGATGTTCTGATGGGCGGCAGCTCGCTTGCGACACGCCTGTTCGTCTCGGCGACCGCCTGGGTGGTGGTGATCCTGGCGATCACGGGCGTCATCCTGTCGTCGGTCTATCGCGACGCGACCGAGCGCGCCTTCGACCGGCGCCTCAATCTCTATCTGCGCACCCTGATCGCCGAGGTGGCGACGCCGGACGAGCCGGCGGACCGCCAGTTCCAGTCGCTCGGCGAGCCGTTGTTCGACCTGCCGCTGTCGGGCTGGTACTGGCAGATCACCCGGACCGATACCGAAAAGGGCGAGACCCGCGCCTCGCGCTCGCTCTGGGACAAGAAGCTGCCCAAGCTCGAGGAGCACGGCGCCGAGCTGACCGCCGCCGGGGTCCGGCTCGGCTATGTCGACGGGCCCGAAGGCCAGAGCCTGCGCGTGGTGGAGCGGCCGGTCGATCTCGGCGCCGACGGCAAGTTCCTGGTCAGCGTCGCCGGCGATGCCACCGAGATCTTCGATGAGACGCGCAGCTTCGACTATTATCTCGGCGGCACCTTCGCCGCGCTCGGCATCGTGCTGCTCCTGACCACGATCTTCCAGGTGCGCTACGGCCTCGCGCCGCTCAAGCGCATTTCGGATGCGATTGCCGACATCCGCTCCGGCCGCGCCGAGCGGCTGGAGGGCCGGTTTCCGGTCGAGATCGCGCCGCTGGCGCGCGAGACCAATGCGCTGATCGACGCCAACCGGGAGATCGTCGAGCGCTCGCGTACCCATGTCGGCAATCTCGCCCATGCGATCAAGACGCCGCTCTCGGTGATCGTGAACGAGGCGGCGGCGCATACCGCCGATCCTTTCGCCAGCAAGGTGCTGGAGCAGGCCGATTTGATGCGGGACCAGGTCGCGCACCATCTCGAGCGCGCGCGGATCGCCGCCCGTGCCACCATCGTCAGCACCATCACCGACGTCGCACCCGTGATCGAGGCGCTGCGCCGGACCATGGAAAAGATCCATCGCGATCGTGACCTTTCGATCGAGGCGAAGGCCGATCCGGCGGCACAGTTTCGCGGGGAGCGGCAGGACCTCGAGGAAATGGTCGGCAATCTCGTCGATAACGCCTGCAAATGGGCGGCGTCGCAGGTGTTCGTCGAGGTGACCGTGGTGCCGCCCGAGGCCTCGGGCGCCGGGCCGAGGCTGCGCATCGTGGTCGACGACGACGGGCGCGGCCTGTCGGAAGCCGAGCGTGCCCAGGTGTCGCGGCGCGGCCAGCGGCTCGACGAGTCAAAACCCGGCTCCGGTCTCGGCCTGTCGATCGTGACCGATCTCGCCGGCCTCTATGGCGGCAATCTCACCCTGAACAACGCGCCGATCGGCGGCCTGCGAGCCGAGCTCGTGTTGCCGGCGGTCTAGCGGTCGACGCCGCTATTATTCCTAAACGGCTTCTTAACGGGCCCGCCCCTATCATTGCGGGCGGACGGGCTGCGGCGCTTGCCGGGCACCAAGCTTTCACGACCGGGCATGAGCCAGAAATCGACCGAGCGGCTGAGGGATTATCTCGCGCAGCTTCCACCGCAATCGCAGGCGCTGCTGATGCGGGAGCTGGAGCGCGCCGTCGAACGCGGCGATGACGTCGCCGTCGCCAATCTGGTCCTCGAGCAGCTGCGCAAGATCGTGCGCGGGGCCGAGGAGGACGAGCAGATCCAGCCGCGCAGCGACGATCCGGCGCGGCTCCTGTTCCGGCCGCTCGAGCCGTTCCTCGCCGAGACCAATTTCCCGACGCGAGCGGGACAGATCCGGCGCGCCTCGCTGCTGCCGATCTGGCAATGGCTCGCCCGCGAGGGCGCGCCCGAAGCGGCTCGCGCGTTCGAGGCGGCGTTGGCCGCGGCCACGGAGAGCGGTCCGATGGAGACCGCCGCGCGCAAGTTCCAGCTTGCCGCCGCGGACGCCATCCTCAAGATCGCGGCGCCAAGCCAGGATGACCGCCAGCGCGCGCTGTCGCGGGTCGGCCCGCCGAACGTGGTCGAGGACCTGCTGCCGATCGGCCTCGTTCTGCAGGCCCGCGAAGCGCTGGAAACCCTGGGAAGCCGGCTGCCGAGCCAGATCCGGGTGTTTGCCGATTCCCAGATCGCTTCAGCGACCGAAGCGCTCAAGCTGCCGTCGCTGCAGACGCCGCAGCTATTGCCGTTCGCGCTGTCACTGATTGCGCAGCGGCTCGCCGCGCCATGGCAGATCGTCCGCCTTGCCATCAAGATGGCGGCCTCGGACGATGAGCTCCGCGTCGCGGCAACGCCGTATGGCGTCGCGGTCACCATCGCGCTGCATGACCTGTCGTTCGTCGCGGCCTGCCTGCGTACCGACATCAGGCGCGGGCATTTCGATTATGTCGGCGAGCAGCTCAAGACCCTGCATGACGGGGTCCGCGGCCTGCGCACCGAGCTTGATCTGCGCAACGATTCCACCTGGGGTCGCCAGCTCACCTCGGTTCGCGCCGATACCTCCAACGCGCTGCAATCGGAGATCGACAGCGTGCCGGGCCGGGTTCGCCGCATCCTGCGCCAGCGCGCCGACAAGGACATTGCGGCAGGCGCCAAGATCGATGCGACCGAGGTCGAGGACGCCGCGGCGCTGATCGATTTCGTCGCGGTGTGCCGCACCTATGCCAGCGAGCTCGCCATCAACGAGGTGACGCTGCGGACCTTCTCCGACCTGCAACATTATGTCGAGCAATCGACCGAGGGGCTGGTGCAGTCGCTGCGCGGCGGCGATGCCCGGGTCCGGGCCTTCCGCCAGCAGCAGGTCAAGGCCGCGATCCGGTTCTGCGAAGTGCTGTTCGGCCACGACTACGCGTCGCTGATGAACAGGGCGGCGGAAAACGCCGTGACCGGCGAGCGCAAATCCTCGCGCGCGGGGTAGCGAGACCGCGCAATTCGCGGGCAGGTTCGACGGCAAGCCGACGAGCCCGCCAAGGCGGGACGACCAGCATCTGCACAATTTCGGAATAATGGAAGTGTGGCGCTGAGTTGCCCGACGTGTCAAGTCGTCAATCGAGCGCCGGCCGCCGGCTCCTTTGCATGGGGTTGTTTTCGATATTTTGGTCGCGCGCCTTCACGTCGGGCATCGGCTCCGGACCGGAACTGGCTTCGCCCGAAAACGCTCTTGCAATACCGCCGGAACGGCACCGGAAACCGCCTGATTTCGACGTTCCGCCGATCCAGCAATTGTCAATTGCCGGGCTCGCCGCCGGTAGTGTAAAGCGATTCTAAGGCGGCTTGCCGGAAGTCGCCGTTCCATCCGGGAACCGCTTGATGACGCTGTGGTTTGTGTTCGCGCTGATGACGGTCGCGGCGATCTTTGCCGTGCTGTGGCCGCTTAGCCGCCGCGGGCGCGCGGATACCGGCGGCAGCGAGGTCGTGGTCTACCGCGACCAGCTCGCCGAAATCGACCGCGACATGGCCGCCGGGATCATCGGCGCCGCGGAGGCCGATGCCGCGCGGATCGAGATCAGCCGCCGGCTGCTGGCCGCCGCCGATCAGGGCGGACGTGAAGCACCGGTGCAGTGCAGCCTCAGTCTGCGGCGCGCCGCCGCGATCGTCGGCCTGGTCGGATTGCCTGTGATTGCCTCGAGCTTCTATCTCGCGCTCGGCTCGCCACGCCTTGGTGACTTTCCGCTCGCCGAACGCGGCCGGGTGGCCGACGCCAACCAGCCGCTCGCCAATCTGGTCGCGCAGGTCGAGGCGCATCTGGAGAAGAACCCGACCGACGGCCGCGGCTGGACGGTGCTGGCGCCGGTGCTGTCGCGCCTCGGCCGCTTCGATGACGCCGTCCGCGCCTATCGCAACGCCATCACCTATGCCGGCGACAGCGCCGATCGCCGCGCCGATCTCGGCGAGGCGCTGATGGGGACCGCCGGCGGCGTCGTCACCGCGGACGCCAAGGCGGAATTCGAGCGCGCGGTCGCGCTGAACGGCGATGATGCCAAGGCGAACTATTTCCTCGGTCTTGCCGCCGAGCAGGACGGCCGCAAGGCTGATGCCGCGGCGCTCTGGCAGAAGATGCTGGCGAAGGCGCCGGCGGACGCGCCATGGCGGCCGCTGGTGCAGGCCGCGCTGGTGCGGGTCGGCGGCGCTAGCTCACCCGGTGGCGTCAGCGCACCGGCGCTGCCGGACAGTGCGGTGGCTGCGGCCAAGGACATGAGCGAGGCCGATCGCGGCACCATGATCAAAGGCATGGTCGATCGGCTGGCGACGCGGCTGAAGACCAATGGCGACGACGTCGAGGGCTGGCTGCGGCTGGTCCGCGCCTATCTCGTGATGGGCGAGCGCGACAAGGCGATGAGCGCGCTCGCGGATGCCCGTCAGGCGGTCGGCAACGATGCGGACCGGTTGCGTCAGCTCAATGAGGGGCTGAAGAATCTCGGGCTGGATGGATAACGCATGACGCCGAAAAGTGCGCAGCGGGTTTCGGAGAACGTCATGCGCAAGGATGGAACATGACCAGGAAGCAACGGCGTTTGACACTGATCGGCTGCGCGCTCGTCGTGCTTGCGATCGCCGCGGGCCTGGTGCTGAACGCGCTGCGCGATTCCATCGTGTTCTTCTCGACGCCGTCGATGGTCGCCGAAAAGCATCTTGGTCCGGGCAAGCGCTTCCGGCTCGGCGGCCTGGTGGAGCAGGGCTCGCTCAAGCGCGGCGACAATCTCGCCGTGACCTTCACCGTTGGCGACGGCGGCGCGACGCTGCCGGTCGCCTACAAGGGCATCCTGCCGGATCTGTTCCGAGAGGGGCAGGGCGTGGTAGCCGAAGGCGCGCTCGACGCGAACGGCGTGTTCCGCGCCGACACCGTGCTCGCCAAGCATGACGAGACCTACATGCCGAAGGACGTCGCCGACGCCTTGAAGAAGCAGGGCCACTGGAAGGACGATTACGGCGCCAAATCAAGCAATACGCCGAGCGCCTCCGCGGCGCCGACCCAGGGAGCCGTGCGGTGATTGCCGAAAGTGGACATTACGCCCTGGTGCTCGCGCTTGGGCTGGCGCTGATCCAGTCCATCGTGCCGATCGTCGGCGCGCGCTGGCGCGATGCGGCGCTGATGAACGTCGCGCGTTCGACCGCGCTCGCCCAATTGCTGTTCGTCGCGGCGTCGTTCGCGGCGCTGGTGACGCTGCACGTCACCTCGGATTTCTCGGTCGCCAATGTCTACGAGAATTCGCACTCGCTGAAGCCGCTGCTCTACAAAATCACCGGTGTCTGGGGAAACCATGAAGGATCGATGCTGCTGTGGGTGTCGATCCTGGCGCTGTTCGGCGGCCTCGTCGCGGCCTTCGGCAACAATCTGCCGCTGTCGCTGCGCGCGCATGTGCTGGCGGTGCAGGCGTGGGTCGCCAGCGCGTTCTACCTGTTCATCCTGATCACCTCGAACCCGTTCCTGCGCATCGCCAATCCGCCGCTGGAAGGACGCGACCTCAATCCGGTGCTGCAGGACATCGGCCTCGCGGTGCATCCGCCGATGCTCTATCTCGGCTATGTCGGCTTCTCGATCTCGTTCTCGTTCGCGGTGGCGGCGCTGCTGGAAGGACGGATCGACGCCGCCTGGGCGCGCTGGGTGCGGCCGTGGACGCTGATGGCGTGGATCTTCCTGACGCTCGGCATCGCGATGGGCTCCTACTGGGCCTATTACGAGCTCGGCTGGGGCGGCTGGTGGTTCTGGGATCCGGTCGAGAACGCCTCGCTGATGCCGTGGCTTGCCGGCACCGCGCTGCTGCATTCGGCACTGGTGATGGAGAAGCGCAATGCGCTGAAGGTCTGGACCGTCCTGCTGTCGATCCTGACCTTCTCGCTGTCGCTGCTCGGCACCTTCCTGGTGCGCTCCGGCGTGCTGACGTCGGTCCATGCCTTCGCGACCGATCCGACACGCGGCGTGTTCACCCTGCTGATCCTGTTCGTCTTCATCGGCGGCAGCCTGTCGCTCTACGCCTGGCGCGCGCCGGCGCTGAAGCAGGGCGGGCTGTTCGCGCCGATCTCGCGCGAGGGCGCGCTGGTGCTCAACAATCTGCTGCTCACCACCGCCTGCGCGACCGTGTTCATCGGCACGCTATATCCGCTGGCGCTCGAGGTGTTGACCGGCGAGAAGATCTCGGTCGGCGCGCCGTTCTTCAATTTCACCTTCGCACCATTGTTCGTGCCGCTGCTGCTCGCGGTGCCGTTCGGGCCGCTGCTGGCCTGGAAGCGCGGCGATCTGCTCGGCGCGGCGCAGCGGCTGATGGTGGCCGGCATCGTCGCGCTCGTCGCGATGGCGCTGGTGTTGGCATGGACCTATGGCGGTGCGACCTTGGCGCCGCTCGCGATTGCGCTGGCGGTGTTCGTGATCATGGGCGCGCTGTGCGATCTCGCCGAGCGCATCGCGCTGTTCCGGATTCCTTTGTCGCTCTCGCTGCGCCGCGCGCGCGGCCTGCCGCGCGCGACCTGGGGGACTGCGTTTGCGCATGCCGGTCTCGGCGTCGCGCTGATCGGGATCGTCTGCGAGACCACCTGGAACAGCGAATATATCGGCGCGATGAAGCCGGACGACGTCGCCCGCGTCGCCGGCTACCAGTTGCGGCTCGACGGCCTGAACCCGCGGCAGGGTCCGAACTTCCGCGAGATGGTCGCGCAATTCACCGTGACGCGTGACGGCGAGAAGGTCAGCGTGATGACGCCCTCGAAGCGCAACTTCACGACCCGCGGCGCCTCGACGACCGAGGCCGCGCTGATGACGCGCGGCGCAAGCCAACTCTACATCTCGCTCGGCGATACCTCGGCCGACGGCGCGATCGCGGTGCGCATCTATCACAAGCCGCTGGTGCTGATGATCTGGTGGGGCCCGGTGCTGATGGCGTTCGGCGGCATGCTGTCGGTGTCCGACCGCCGCTTGCGGGTCGGCGCGCCGAAGCCCGCGAAAGCGGCGCGCGCATTGCAGGCGGCCGAGTGATGCGGTCGCGCGCGCTTGCAGCCGCCGTGCTTGCGACGGCCCTGATGCTCGGCGCGATGCCCGCCCGGGCGGTGCTGCCCGACGAGATCATGGCGGATCCGGCCAAGGAGGCGAGGGCGCGCGAGCTCTCCAAGGAACTCCGCTGCATGGTCTGCCAGAACCAGTCGATCGACGATTCGGAGGCGCCGCTGGCGCGCGACCTCCGTCTTTTGGTGCGTGAACGCATCTCGGCCGGCGACAGCGACCGCCAGGTGATCGATTTCCTGGTGGCCCGCTACGGCGAATTCGTGCTGTTGAAGCCGCGCCTCAACGAGCATACGCTGCTGCTGTGGTTGACCCCGCCGCTGGCGCTTCTGCTGGGCGGTTTTGCGCTCTGGTGCCTCGGCCGGCGCAAGGCAAATCCGGCCGCCGGCGGGGGCGATTCCACCGCCGGACTGACGTCCGACGAGCAGGCGCGCCTGAAACGGCTGCTGGCGGCCGAATCCGCGCCGGACAAGCCGCTTTAGTTCCCTTTTAAGTGCTTTATTTACCTGCGCTATTCTGCCGCAGCGGTGGCCTGCTCAATTACCAAAGTTTAATTCCGCAGCCAGCGCGCTGTAAGGCTGATGACCCCATGTTCAGACCCATCAGGTGCTCGCCCCCGGCACCAATGATTCTGGCCCTGGAGATTTCAAGACATGACCGACCGTCCCGACCTCTCGACCCTTCCGTCCTACAAGGCGCCGAAGCGCTCGCTGTTCTCTGCCCGCAAACTCGCGCTGATGGCGTCGGTCGTGGCCGGCCTCGGTGCCGCCACCTATGGCTTCAGCCCCTCGCACAACCCCGCCGACCTGTTCACGACGCCCGCGCATGCGCAGGTCAATAACGAGGTCAAGAAGGTTCAGCAGCCGGTCGGGTTTGCCGACATCGTCGAGCGCGTCAAGCCGTCAGTGATCTCGGTCAAGGTCAACATTCGCGAGAAGGTCGCGAAGGATGACAGCAATAACAATGACGATTCGCCGTTCCAGCCGGGTTCGCCGATGGAGCGCTTCTTCCGCCGCTTCGGCGGTCCGGATGGCTTGCCCCCGGGCCTGCGCGGTGGGCCGCGTGGCGGTGGCGTGGTGACGGGCCAGGGCTCCGGCTTCTTCATCTCGGCTGACGGCTTTGCCGTGACCAACAATCACGTCGTCGACGGCGCCGACAAGGTCGAAGTCACCACCGACGACGGCAAGACCTATTCCGCCAAGGTGATCGGCACCGATCCGCGCACCGACCTCGCGCTGATCAAGGTCGAGGGCGGCTCCAACTTCCAGTTCGCCAAGCTGTCCGAAACCAAGCCGCGCATCGGCGACTGGGTGCTGGCGGTCGGCAATCCGTTCGGCCTCGGCGGCACCGTGACCGCGGGCATCGTCTCGGCCTCCGGCCGCGACATCGGCAACGGCCCGTATGACGATTTCATCCAGATCGATGCGCCCGTGAACAAGGGCAATTCGGGTGGCCCGGCGTTCGACGTGTCCGGTGAGGTGATGGGCGTCAACACGGCGATCTACTCGCCGTCCGGCGGCAGCGTCGGCATCGCGTTCTCGATCCCGGCCCAGACCGTCAAGAGCGTCGTCGCCCAGCTGAAGGACAAGGGCGCGGTCAGCCGTGGCTGGATCGGCGTCCAGATCCAGCCGGTGACCTCCGACATCGCCGACAGCCTCGGCATGAAGAAGGCCGAAGGCGCGCTGGTTGCCGAACCGCAGGCCAACGGCCCGGCGGCCAAGGCCGGCATCGAATCCGGTGACGTCATCACCGCCGTCAACGGCGAGCCGGTGAAGGATGCGCGCGAACTCGCCCGCACCATCGGTGGCCTCGCGCCTGGCAACGCCGTGAAGCTGAACGTGCTGCACAAGGGTCAGGACAAGACCGTCAACCTCACGCTCGGCCAGCTGCCGAACAACCTGGAGGCCAAGGCTGACACCGACAAGAGCGACAAGGGCAACTCGTCCCGCGGCACCGACGTGCCGAAGCTCGGCCTCACCGTGGCGCCCGCCAACAGCGTGGCCGGCGCCGGCAAGGAAGGCGTGGTCGTGACCGAAGTCGATCCCAAGAGTGCTGCCGCTGAGCGGGGCTTCAAGGAAGGCGACGTGATCCTCGAGGTCGCCGGCAAGTCCGTCGGCACCGCCGGTGAAGTGCGTGATGCGATCACCGCGGCGCGCAATGACAGCAAGAACAGCGTTCTCATGCGCGTGAAGAGCGGCGGTTCGTCGCGCTTTGTGGCAGTGCCGCTGGCGAAGGGATAACTATCTATGAGTTGGGAAGCGCCGCCGGCATCAGTCGCCCCCGCCGACGGCGCTTTCCGGGGGGCGGGCCCCTTGCTCGCTCCCTACGTTGCCTTTCGATGGAATATGCCCCCCTCTGTCGGAAGGTCTCAGGGCGGTGAGGTCCCCCAGCTTCACCGCCCACTTTTTTCAAGCAATCGAGAATATGCGCGGTCGTCTTGCATGTGCAGGCCGGCCGCGTCATGCTGACAGAGGGCCAATTCCCGTGACCGCAATCGCTCCGCAAATGCGCATCCTGATCATCGAAGACGACCGTGAGTCAGCCGACTATCTGGTCAAGGCATTCCGCGAAGTCGGCTACATCGCCGATCTCGCCTCCGATGGCGAGGAAGGGCTGTCGATGGCCGAGACCGGCGACTACGATGTGCTGGTTGTGGATCGCATGCTGCCGAAGCGTGACGGCCTGTCGCTGATCGGCAGCCTGCGCGACAAGGGCAACCGGACGCCGGTCCTGATCCTCTCGGCGCTCGGCCAGGTCGATGACCGCATCAAGGGCCTGCGTGCCGGCGGCGACGACTATCTGCCGAAACCCTATTCCTTCGCCGAGCTGCTCGCGCGCGTCGAGGTGCTGTCGCGGCGCAATGTCGGCCCGGCCGAGGAGACGACCTACCGGGTCGGCGACCTCGAGCTCGATCGGCTGTCCCATCGCGTCGCCCGCGGCAAGGACGAGCTGACCTTGCAGCCGCGCGAGTTCCGCCTGCTCGAGTATCTCATGAAGCATGCCGGGCAGGTGGTGACGCGCACCATGCTGCTCGAGAATGTCTGGGATTATCATTTCGATCCGCAGACCAACGTCATCGACGTCCACATCTCGCGGCTGCGCTCCAAGATCGACAAGGGTTTTGAGCGGCCGCTGCTGCATACCATCCGCGGCGCGGGGTATATGATCCGTGACGGCATTCGGTAAACTGATCCGGACCACGGCGTTTCGGCTGACGCTGGTCTACCTGTTCCTGTTCGCGCTGTTCGCCGCCTCGCTGCTGGCTTACTTCGCCTGGAACACGCGGCGGCTGATCACCGAGCAGATCACGACGACGGTCAACGTCGAGATCAGCGAGATCACCGACATCTACAACCGCCGCGGCCTGCGCGGCCTGCTGGGCACCATGGGCAATCGTGCGCTGCGGCCGGGCGCCAACCTCTATCTGGTGACGGCGCCGAACGGGCAGATGCTTGCCGGCAATGTCGGCGCGCTGGCGCCGGGCGTGATGAGCACGCAGGGCTGGACCGAGACCGCCTATCGCCGGCTCGACGACCAGGACAAGACCGATCACCGCGCGCTGGTGCGGGTCACCCAGATGGACAACGGCTTCCGCCTGCTGGTCGGGCGCGACCTCGAGGAACGGCGGCGGCTGTTCGGCATCGTCGCCAAGGCCGCGCAATGGTCGATCCTCGTCGTCGTCGTGCTCGGCATCGGCGGCGGTATCTTCGTCGCCCGCCGCGTGCTGCACCGGATCGACGCCATGACCGGCACGACCAAGCGCATCATGGCGGGCGATCTGTCCGGCCGGCTGCCGGTCGGCCGCAGCGGCGACGAGCTCGATCGCCTGGCGGAAAATCTCAACGCCATGCTCGAGCGCATCGAGGCGCTGATGACGGGGCTGAAGGAGGTCTCCGACAACATCGCCCATGACCTCAAGACACCGCTGACGCGGCTGCGCAACCGCGCCGAGGAGGCGCTGGCGCGGTCGGGCTACGAGGCCGACTATCGCGCGGCGCTGGAGCGGACCATCGAGGAGTCCGACGGGCTGATCCGCACCTTCAACGCCCTGTTGATGATCGCGCGTGCCGAGTCCGGCCAGGCACGCGGCAACATGGACGATTTCGACGGTGCCGATGTCGCCAACGGCATCCACGAACTGTACGAGCCGCTGGCCGAGGACGACGGCATGACGCTGCAGGTGAAGACCGTGCCGGCGCCGATTCACGGCAACCGCGAATTGATCAGCCAGGCGGTCGCCAACCTGGTCGAGAATGCCATCAAATACGGCAAGCCCGACGCGAGCGTGCAGCCGCTCAATGCTGATGCGCGGGAGATCCTGATCGAGGCGCGGCGCGAGGGCGACCAGGTCCTGCTCAGCGTCACCGACCACGGCCCGGGCATTCCCGAGGCCGACCGCAAGCACGCGGTCGAGCGCTTCGTCCGGCTCGAGGCGAGCCGCACCTTACCCGGTTCCGGTCTCGGCCTCAGCCTGGCCTCGGCGGTCGCCACGCTTCATGGCGGCGAGCTCAGGCTCGGCGACGCCCATCCGGGGCTGGTCGCCACCCTGGTGCTGCCCGCGCGGGCGGGCGGCAGTGACAGGCTTGCGGCTCAAACGCAGGATGTGCCACAGAAGGCGGCATGAATGCCGCCGCGCCGGGAAACGCGGATCGACATCGTCTGGCCGCGCGGTTCGCGGACGGACCGCGTGTCGCCGCGCCCGTATCCGCCGATCAGCGCCTGACCGACTGGTTCGCCGAGCTCGAGCCGGCGCAATCGGCCGCGCTCAATGCGTTGCTCGAACATCCGGTCGCACGGGACATCCTGCGCGGCATCGCCGAGTTCTCGCCCTATTTGTTCGAGCTCGCCCGCGCCGACGCCGCGCGGCTGATCCGGATCCTGTCATGCGACCCGGAACAGCATCTTGCCGGCCTGATCGAGACGACGTCGCGCGAGGTGCTCGCCGCCGGCAGCGAGGCCGACGTGATGGTTCTGCTTCGCCGCATGAAGGCGGAGGCCGCGCTGATGATCGCGCTGTGCGACATCGGCGGCGTCTGGCCGGTGATGCGGGTGACGGCGGCGCTGACCGACATCGCGGTGAATTCGGTGCAATCGGCGCTGCGATATTTGTTCCGGCAGGAAGTGGCCCGCGGCCGGATGACCGCCGCCGATCCCGATCATCCCGAGGCAGGCTCGGGCCTGATCGTGCTCGCGATGGGCAAGATGGGGGCCGGCGAGCTGAACTATTCCAGCGACATCGACCTGATCGTGTTCTTCGATCGCACGGCGACCTCGCTCGCCGAGGACATCGAGCCGCAGCCGTTCTTCGTGCGCGTCACCCAGGCGATGGCGCGGATGCTGCAGCAGCGCTCGGGCGACGGCTACGTGTTCCGGGTCGATCTCAGGCTGCGGCCGGACCCGGCCTCGACCCAGGTCGCGATCTCGACCGACGCGGCGCTGCATTATTACGAGCGCGAGGGGCGCACCTGGGAGCGCGCCGCGATGATCAAGGCGCGGCCCTGCGCCGGCGATCCCAAGGCCGGCGAGGCGCTGATCGCCGAGCTCGCGCCCTTCGTCTGGCGCAAGCATCTGGACTTTGCCGCGCTTGCCGATGTCCACGACATGAAGCGGCAGATGCAGACCTATCGCGGCCAGAGCGAGATCTCGGTCGAGGGCCATAACGTCAAGGTCGGCCGCGGCGGCATCCGCGAGATCGAGTTCTTCGCCCAGACCCAGCAGCTGATCGCCGGCGGCCGCCATCCGGAGTTGCGGGTGCGGCCGACGCTGGAGGCGCTCAACGTGCTCGCCAACAGCAACTGGATCACCTTTGAAGCGCGCGACGAGCTGACGACGGCCTATGAATTCCTGCGCCGGGTCGAGCACCGGCTGCAGATGATCGCCGACGAGCAGACCCATTCGCTGCCCGAAGCGCGCGAGGATGTCGAGCGCTTTGCGCATTTCTTCGGCTACGAGGATCGCGAGGCCTTCGCCAGGGATTTGCTCGGCCAGCTCAAGATCGTGCAGAACCATTACGGCAAGCTGTTTGAGGGCGACGATCCGACCGGCACCGCGAAGCTGCCGGATATCGACTATGGCGCCGGCCCCGAGGGCGCCCGCCTGATCGAGCATCTCGCCAATCTCGGCTTCAAGAAGCCGATCGCGGTTGCCGGCACCGTGCAGCAATGGATCGAGGGCGATTATCGCGCGCTGCGCGTCGAGGCGACGCGCGCCGCGTTCCTGGAATTCATTCCCGGCCTGATCGACGGCCTCGCGCATGCCGAGGAGCCGGATGATGCGGTCGCGGCGTTCGACCGTTTCCTCGGCGCGCTGCAACGGGGCGGGCGACTGATCTCGCTGCTCAGCCAGAACCGCGATTTCGTCGCGCTGGTGGCGCTGATCCTCGGCGCGGCACCGCGGCTCGGCGACATGCTGGCGCGGCAGCCGCAGATTATGGACGGCCTGGTCGATCCGCGCTTCTTCGGCGCGATGCCGGACAAGAAGGAACTGTCGGAGCGGCTCGCCGCCACGCTGCAGGATGCGTCGTCCTACGAGGATTTCCTCGATCGTCTGAGATTGTTCGGCCAGGAGAGCCTGTTCCTGATCGGCACGCGGATCCTGTCCGGCACGGTGTCGGCGCAGCACGCCAGCACCGCCTTTGCCGATGTGGCCGAGGGCATCGTCCACACCGTGCACGGCCTCGTCACCGACCAGTTCGCCGCGCAATATGGCCGGATCAAGGGGCAGGAGACCGCGATCATCGCGATGGGCCGGCTCGGCAGTCGCGAGATGACGGCGTCCTCCGACCTCGATTTGATCCTGCTGTACGATTTCGACAGCGAGGCGCCGGATTCCGACGGCGAGCGCTCGCTGCACGGCGCGCAGTATTTTGCCCGCTTCACCCAGCGCCTGATCAGCGCCTTCACGACCCGGACCAATTACGGCGTGCTCTACGAGGTCGACATGCGGCTGCGCCCGTCGGGGCGCGCCGGCCCGGTCGCCTCGCGGATCGATTCATTTGCCGACTATCAGGAGCGCGAGGCGTGGACCTGGGAGCACATGGCGCTGACGCGCGCCCGCGTGATCTCGTCGTCGCCGGAGTTCCGCGAGAAGATCGAGGCGATCATCCGCAGCGTGCTGACCCGGCCGCGCGATGCGGCGTCGACCGCGGCCGACGTTGCCGACATGCGGCGCGCGATCGCGCTGGAGAAGGGCGAGGACGACGTCTGGGATCTCAAGCTCGCCGCCGGCGGGCTCGTCGACATCGATTTCATCGCGCAATATCTCCAGCTCGCGCATGCCTCGGTGAAGCCAGAAATTCTCAGCGTCTCCACGCTGCAGGTGCTCGACAATGCCGCCAAGCTCGGCCTGCTCGGCCAGTCCGAGGCCGAGATCCTGCGCTCGGCGGCGCGGCTCTATCATGACCTGACGCAGATCCTACGGCTCTGCGTCACCGGCAAGTTCAATCCGGAGACCGCCGGCGAAGACCTGCTGCGCGTGATGGCACGGGCCGGGGACACGCCGGATTTCTCCGCACTGGAAGCGCGCCTGCGCGAGACCCAGAGCGAGGTGCGCCGCGTCTTCAACACGATCGTGGGCGGCGGCTGATCCGACTGCGATGCTCGACCCGTCATCCCCGCGCAAAGGCTTCGCCTTTGTCGCTGGAGGTGCGAGCTCTTGCGAGCCTCGAAGGATGCACGGCCACATTCGGGCCGTCGACCCTTCGAGGCTCGCTCCGCTCGCACCTCAGGGTGACGGTGATAGAGCAGGGCGCGGCTGCCTACGCCTGCTGCTTCAGCTTCTGCAGGGCATCGCGGACGTCGGGGTCGAGGCCGGCGCCGCCGGCGTCGAGATGGGCGAAGATCTGCTTGCGCATGCGCGGATCCCAGAACTTCCAGATGTGTTCGGAAATGCCCTGCACCGCGCGGTCGCGCCCCTGGCTCTGGAAGAATTTTCCGATCTGGTTCGCCATATAGACCAGTTTGTCAGGCGACGACGACATAAGCGGACTCCTTGCCGGCCACCGCGCCAGTGACGCGTTCCGGATGCGTAAAGATTTCAAATCCATCGGCGCGAGCGATCGCGGCGAGCGTGATGCCGGCGGTATCCGCCATCCGCACCGCAAGCGCGGTCGGCGCCGACACCGCGGCGATCAGCGGCGCGCCGATCGCGGCGGTCTTCTGCACCATCTCGACCGAAACGCGGCTGGTCAGCAGCACCATGCCGTCGCTGGCCGCGACCTTGTCGCGGGCCAGCGCGCCGGCGAGCTTGTCCAGCGCATTGTGGCGGCCGACATCCTCGCGCAGCGCCACGATGCCGCGCCCACCCGTCCAGAACGCCGCGGCGTGCACGGCGCGGGTCTGGTGGTTGATCTCCTGCAGCGGCGCGACCGCCGCCACCGCCGCCATGATCTCGCGCGGCGAGAAGGCGCGGCCCGCGCGCACCACCGCGGCCGGCCGGACCGCCTCGCTGATGGAATCGAGCCCGCACAGGCCGCAGCCGGTCGGGCCGGCGATGTTGCGCCGCCGCTCGGCGATCCGCTCGGCCCTGTCAGGCCTGAGCCACATCCGAAGCTCGATGCCGTCATCGAGCTCGACGATATCGAGGGTCTCGATCTCGTCGGCCGATTGCACGATGCCTTCGCTGAGGCTGAAGCCAACGGCGAAATCGCCGAGGTCCTCGGGCGAGCCCATCATCACGGCGTAGGTGCCGCCATTATAGGTCAGCGCGAGCGGCGTCTCCTCCGGAATCAGGCGCGCGCCGTCGCTGAAGACGCCGTCGCGCCAGACTTTCCGCCTCGATTGGTGGACGGGCTCGCGCATCGTTACTCCGCGGCTTCCACCACCGGCGCGGCGATGCGGCGGGAGTGGCGTGCCTGCTCGTCATAGGCCTTCTGCCAGTCGGACGGACCGTTCGACGGCGAGATCTGCACGGCGGTGACCTTGTACTCCGGACAGTTGGTGGCCCAGTCCGAGAAGTCGGTCGTGATGACGTTGGCCTGGGTGTCCGGATGGTGGAACGTGGTGTAGACGACGCCCGGCGCCACACGGTCGGTGATCTCCGCGCGCAGCGTGGTCTCGCCGGCGCGGCTCGCCAGCCGCACCCAGTCGCCGTCGCGCACGCCGCGCTGCTCGGCGTCATGCGGATGGATCTCCAGCCGGTCCTCGGCGTGCCACACCACGTTCTCGGTGCGCCGGGTCTGCGCGCCGACATTGTACTGGCTGAGGATGCGGCCGGTGGTGAGCAGCAGCGGGTAGCGCGGGCCGGTGCGTTCGTCGGTCGCGATGTATTCGGTGAGGATGAACTTGCCCTTGCCGCGCACGAAGCCGCCGATATGCATCACCGGGGTGCCTTCCGGCGCCTTCTCGTTGCAGGGCCACTGCACCGAGCCGAGCTCGTCGAGCCTGGCATAGGAGACGCCCGCGAAGGTCGGCGTCAGCGCGGCAATCTCGTCCATGATGTCGGATGGATGGGCGTAGTTCATCTCAAAACCCATCGCCTTGCCGAGCATGATCGTCACTTCCCAGTCGGCATAGCCGTTGAGCGGCGTCATCACCTTGCGGACGCGCTGGATGCGGCGTTCGGCATTGGTGAAGGTGCCGTCCTTCTCGAGGAAGGTCGAGCCGGGCAGGAAGACGTGGGCGTAGTTGGCGGTCTCGTTCAGGAAGAGATCGTGGACGATCACGCATTCCATTGCCGACAGCGCCGCCACCACGTGCTTGGTGTTGGGGTCGGACTGCAGGATGTCCTCGCCCTGCACGTAGAGCCCCATGAAGCTGCCTTCGATGGCGGCGTCGAACATGTTCGGGATGCGCAGGCCCGGCTCGTTGTTGAGCTTGACGTTCCACATCGCCTCGAACTGCTCGCGCACCGCATCGCCGGCGATATGGCGGTAGCCCGGCAGCTCGTGCGGGAATGAGCCCATGTCGCAGGAGCCCTGCACGTTGTTCTGGCCGCGCAGCGGATTCACGCCGACGCCGGGCCGGCCGATATTGCCGGTTGCCATCGCGAGGTTGGCGATCGCGATCACCGTGGTCGAGCCCTGGCTGTGCTCGGTGACGCCGAGCCCGTAATAGATCGCGCCGTTGCCGCCGGTGGCATAGATCCGGGCCGCCTCGCGCAGCGCCTTCGGATCGACGCCGGTCATGATCGCGGTGGCTTCCGGGCTGTGCTTGTCCTGGGCGACGAAGGTTGCCCAGTCCTCGAACTCGCTCCAGTCGCAGCGCTCGCGCACGAAGGCCTCATCGACGAGCCCTTCGGTGACGATGACATGGGCCAGCGCGGTCAGCACGGCGACGTTGGTGCCGGGCATCAGCGGCAGATGCAGCGCCTTCACATGCGGCGATTCCACCATCTCGGTGCGGCGCGGATCGATCACGATCAGCCTGGCGCCCTGGCGCAGCCGCTTCTTCAGCCGCGAGGCGAACACCGGATGGGCGGAAGCCGGATTGGCGCCAATGATCAGCACGACGTCGGTGTCCTCCACCGAGTCGAAATCCTGCGTGCCGGCCGAGGTTCCAAAGGTCTGCGACAGGCCGTAGCCGGTCGGCGAATGGCAGACGCGGGCGCAGGTGTCGACATTGTTGTTGCCGAAGCCGGCGCGGATCAGCTTCTGCACCAGATAGGTTTCTTCATTGGTGCAGCGTGACGAGGTGATGCCGCCGACCGCGTCGCGGCCGTATTTCTGCTGGATGCCCTTGAATTTCGCGGCGGCGAAATTCAGCGCCTCGTCCCACGACACTTCCTGCCAGGGATCCTCGATCCGCTCGCGGATCATCGGCTTCAGGATGCGCTCTTTGTGGGTGGTGTAGCCCCAGGCGAAGCGGCCCTTGACGCAAGAATGGCCGCGATTGGCCTTGCCGTCCTTCCACGGCACCATGCGCACCACTTCCTCGCCGCGCATCTCGGCCTTGAAGGCGCAGCCGACGCCGCAATAGGCGCAGGTGGTGACGACCGAGTGTTCGGGCTGCCCGATCTCGATCACGGATTTCTCGGTCAGCGTCGCGGTCGGGCAGGCCTGCACGCAGGCGCCGCAGGACACGCATTCCGAGCCGAGGAAGCTTTCGTTCATGCCGGGCGAGACGCGGCTGTCGAAGCCGCGGCCGGAGATCGTCAGCGCGAAGGTGCCTTGTACCTCCTCGCAGGCGCGGACGCAGCGCGAGCAGACGATGCACTTCGAGGGATCGTAGGTGAAGTACGGATTGGACTCGTCCTTCGGCATCCAGTTGTCGTTTTCGCAGCCGTGCGATTTGGCGAAGACGTGGTTCTCACCTTCATAACCGTAGCGCACGTCGCGCAGGCCGACCGCGCCCGCCATGTCCTGCAATTCGCAGTCGCCATTCGCGGCGCAGGTCAGGCAGTCCAGCGGGTGGTCGGAGATGTAGAGCTCCATCACGCCCTTGCGCAGCTTCTTCAGCCGCTCGCTCTGGGTGTGCACGACGAGGCCGGGCATGACCGGCGTCGTGCAGGAGGCGGGCGTGCCGGCGCGGCCCTCGATCTCGACGAGGCAGAGCCGGCAGGAGCCGAAGGCGTCGACCATGTCGGTCGCGCAGAGCTTTGGAATCTGGGTGCCGGCTTCCATCGCCGCGCGCATGATCGAGGTGCCCTCGGGCACCGTGATCTGATTGCCGTCGATGGTCAGCGTGACCATCGTCTCGGATTTGGATTTGGGCGTGCCGAAATCGGTTTCCTGGATCAGCGACATCGTGATTTCCTTGCTATTCCGCGGCCTGCAGGTGGGCCGGTGCGGGACCTACATCTCCGCCGAAATCTTCCCGGAAGTGTTTCAGTGCGCTCATCACGGGGTAGGGCGTGAAGCCGCCGAGTGCGCACAGCGAGCCGAATTTCATGGTGTTGCAGAGGTCTTCGACGACAGCGAGGTTTTCCGCCACGCGCTCGCCATTGATGATCTTGTTGATGGTCTCGACGCCGCGGGTCGAGCCGATCCGGCACGGCGTGCACTTGCCGCAGGATTCGACCGCGCAGAATTCCATCGCAAAGCGGGCCTGCTTCGCCATGTCGACGCTGTCGTCGAACACCACGATCCCGCCATGGCCGATCAGGCCGTCGCGTGCGGCGAATGCCTCGTAGTCGAACGGCGTGTCGAACAGCGCGCGGGGGAAATAGGCGCCGAGCGGACCGCCAACCTGCACCGCGCGCACCTCGCGTCCGGTGAAGGTGCCGCCGCCGATCTCGTCGACGAGATCGCCGAGCGTGACGCCGAACGCGGTCTCGAACAGCCCGCCATATTTGATATTGCCGGCGAGCTGGATCGGCATCGTGCCGCGTGAGCGGCCCATGCCGAAATCGGCGTAGGCCTCGGCGCCGTTGTCGAGGATGAAGGGGATCGCCGCGAACGACAGCACGTTGTTGATCACGCTCGGGCGGCCGAACAGGCCCTTATGCGCCGGCAGCGGCGGCTTGGCCCGCACGATGCCGCGGCGGCCCTCGAGGCTTTCCAGCAGCGAGGTTTCTTCGCCGCAGACATAGGCGCCGGCGCCGACGCGCACCTCGAGATCGAACTCATGGGCGGAGCCGCCGATGCGCTTGCCGAGCAAGCCGGCGCGGCGGGCGGCCACGATCGCCGCGTTCATCGCCTCGACCGCGTGCGGATATTCCGAGCGGATGTAGATGTAGCCCTTGGTGGCGCCTACCGTGATACCTGCGATCGTCATGCCCTCGATCACGACGAAGGGGTCGCCTTCCATGATCATGCGATCGGCGAAGGTGCCGCTGTCGCCTTCGTCGGCGTTGCAGACGATGTATTTGCGGTCCGCGCTGGCCTGCGCCACGGTCTTCCACTTGATGCCGGTGGGAAAGCCGGCGCCGCCGCGGCCGCGCAGACCGGACGTCGTGACGTCGGCGAGGATCTGGTCGGAGGTCAGCGTCAGCGCCCGCTCCAGGCCCTTGTAGCCGCCATGGGCGCGGTAGTCGTCGACCGAGCGCGGATCGATCACGCCGCAGCGGGCGAAGGTCAGCCGGGTCTGGCGCTTCAGCCAGGGAATCTGGTCCGTGGCACCAAGCCGCAGCGCGTGCTGGCCGCTGCCGGCCATCGCGTCGAGCAGGGACGGGACGTCGGCCGGGCTGATCGGACCGAACGCGACGCGGCCTTGTGCGGTCGCCAGTTCGACCATCGGCTCCAGCCAATAGAGGCCGCGCGAACCGGTTCTGACGATCTCGATCGGCATGCCGCGTCCTGCTGCGGCCTGCTCGAAGGCGAGGGCGACATCGTCGGCGCCGACGGCGACCGCGCCGGCGTCGCGGGCGATGAAGATTCGCATCGTCATCGCTGTGCCTCCGCGACCAGCGCGTCGATCCGCGCTTCATCGAGTCGGCCGACCACGCGGCCGTCCAGCATCGCCGAGGGCGCGGTGGCGCACAGCCCGAGGCAGTAGATCGGCTCCAGCGTCACGCGATCATCCGCCGTGGTATGCCCCAGGGCAACGCCGAGCCTGGCTTCCGCGCGCGCCGCCAGCGCGTCGCCGCCGGCGGCCTGGCAGGCCTCGGCGCGGCACAGCTTGAGGACGTGGCGTCCGGCAGGCTGCTTCCGGAAATCATGGTAGAAGGTGAAGACGCCGTGCACCTCGGCGCGCGACAAATTGAGCGCTTCCGCCACCATCGGGATCGCCGGCTCCGGCACGTAGCCGAAGGCTTCCTGCAGCGCGTGCAGGATCACCAGCGTGGCGCCTTCGAGCCCGGCATGCTCGGCGATGATTTCAGCGCCGCGCGCCTTGTCCCAAGGTTCGTATCCCACCGTCATCAGCGCTTCTCACGATCAGTTCTTGCTTCGCACATGAGAGTTGGAATCCTTCGAAACATCAATAAAGCTGTCTCATGCGGCGATTGCGAAACGCGATTAATAGCGTTGCCGAATGGGCCGATCCCGGATCGTAATAATGTTCTGGAATCACGCACTTCCGGGGCGCTTTGGATTTCGGGATCGCACCCCGATCGTGCTACCTATGGACGTGTTGGGCTGCCGCTCGGGGCGCCGTTTTCCGAAGGGATTTGAACCTTGATCGACAAGCTGGAACTTCTGCTGGCGCTGGCCAAGGAGCGGCATTTCGGCCGGGCCGCGGAGGCGTGCGGCGTCACCCAGCCGACGATGTCGACCAGTCTCAAGCAGCTCGAGGAAATCCTCGGCGTCATGCTGGTGCAGCGCGGATCCCGCTTCCAGGGCTTCACGCCGGAAGGGGAGCGGACGCTGGACTGGGCGCGGCGCATCGTCGGCGATACGCGCGCGATGAAGCAGGAGATCAACAGTCTCAAGGACAAGCTGTCGGGCGAGATCCGGATCGCGGCGATCCCGACCGCGCTCGGCATGGTGGCCTCGCTGACCACGCCGTTCCGGGCGCGCCATCCCGACGTGCGTTTCCGGATCCAGTCGTGCACGTCGGCCGACGTGCTCGGCCTGCTCGAGAATCTCGAGGTCGATGCCGGGCTGACCTACATCGAGAACGAGCCGATCGGCAAGGTCCGCACCATCCCGCTCTACAATGAGAGCTATCGCTTGCTGACGGCGCCGGATGCGATGTTCGGCGACCGCAAGCAGGTGACGTGGAAGGAAGTCGGCACCGTGCCGCTCTGTCTGCTGACGCCCGACATGCAGAATCGCCGCATCATCGATCGCGCGCTGACCTCGGTCGGCGCGGAGGCGACGCCGACGCTGACGTCGAACTCGCTGCTCGTGCTCTACACCCATGTGAAGACCGGCCGCTGGGCCAGCGTGATGCCGGCCAAGCTCGCCGAGACGCTCGGCCTTGCGGATGCCGTGCGCAGCATTCCGATCATCGATCCGGTCGTGGACTACAGCATTGGCCTCGTGATCCCGCAGCGCGATCCGATGACGCCGCTGATCGCAGCCTTGGTGCAGGTCGCACGCGAGGTCGCGCCGACGCTCGAGAGCGCGTAGCTCCGGCATTCCCCCGCGGCCGTTCCGCCACGGTTCCGGCACAGCAGCAAGCGACCACGCGTTGTGTGGTTGCGTTGAAGCAAGTCCTGGTGTTCAGCCGGCGGACAATCTTCGCTTGCTCGCAGCAAGGATGGAACTCAGCGCCGGCTCGGCGGTTGCATTGCGGCGTCCCGGTCAGCGAGCAGGAGCTGCTTTGAATCGTCGCCAGTTACTCCACGGATCGGCCGTGTTGCCGACACTCATGTTCTTGCCAAAGCGCCAGGCCGCCGCAGCGAGCGCGACGGACGCACCCTTCAACCCCGCCATGGTCAGGGAGCTTGCGCGCAATCTCGCCAGCAAGTCGTTCGAGGCGCCGGACGAGAAGTTGCCGAACGGCCTGACGGACCTGAACTACGACCAGTACCGCACGATCCGCTTCGCGTCCGAGCGCGCACTGTGGCGCGGCGCGAAGCTGCCGTTCGAAGCGCAGTTCTTCCACCGCGGCTTCTTCTACAAGAACAAGGTCAATATCTTCGAGGTCGCCGACGGCAAGGTCAGCGAAGTCAAATACAGCAAGGACATGTTTTCGTTCGGCGAGACCGTGCCTGACTTCACCGAGACCGACCTCGGCTTTGCCGGATTTCGGATCCATGCGCCGATCAACAAGCCGGACTATTACGACGAGGTCTGCGTCTTCCTCGGCGCGAGCTATTTCCGCGCCGTCGCCAAGGACGAGACCTACGGCCTGTCGGCGCGCGGCCTGTCGATCGATACCGGCGAGGCCAAGGGCGAGGAGTTTCCGTTCTTCAAGGCGTTCTGGCTCGAGCGCCCGGTGCCCAACGCGACCTCGCTGGTCATTCACGCCTTGCTCGACAGCAAGAGCTGCGCGGCGAGCTATCGGTTCACGATCAGGCCCGGAGCCACCACGGTGTTCGATGTCGAGGCATCGCTCTATCCGCGCGCCGATCTCGAGCATGCCGGCCTTGCGCCGATGACGAGCATGTTCTTCTTCGGGCCCAACGATCGCAACGAGGTCGACGACTTCAGGCCGTCCGTGCACGATTCCGACGGGCTTGCGATCTACAACGGCAAGGGCGAGAGCCTGTGGCGCCCGCTGAGCAATCCGCGCGACCTCCAGATCAGCACGTTCCAGGACGTCAATCCGCATGGCTTCGGGCTGATGCAGCGCGAGAAGAATTTCTTCGCCTATCAGGACATCGAATCGCGCTTCGAGAAGCGTCCGAGCCTGTGGGTCGAGCCGATCGGCGACTGGGGCGAGGGCGCAGTCATCCTGTTCGAGATCCCGACCAAGGAAGAGATCCACGACAACATCGCCGCGTTCTGGCGGCCGAAGGCGCCGCCCAAGGCCAAGAGCGAGACCAATTTCACCTATCGCCTGCATTGGGGGCCGGATGCGCCGAAGCCGCATTCGCTCGCGCGCTTCACGCGCAGCGGCATCGGCGCCCACGGCGAGAACAGCAAGCTGTTCGTGCTCGACCTGTTCGGGGACAATCTGAAGGGGATCGATCCCAATAGCGTCAAGGGCGTCGTGACGGCCGAGAAGTCCGAGATCACGAACGTCGTCACGCAGCCGAATCCGAATACCGGCGGATGGCGGCTCAGCTTCCAGTGCGCCGTCAAGAAGGACCCGATCGAGCTGCGCGCGCATCTGGCGCAAGATGACAAGCCGCTCTCCGAGATCTGGGTCTATCGATGGGCGCCATAATCACGTCTCCTCAGTCCGACGTCGCCACGGCGGCCGACGGCTTCCTGCCGCAAGAGAGCCCGCTTGCGATGTCGGCGGCCGACCTCGGCCGGCCGCCGCATGCGGTAAGCAAGCCGGTGTCGGTCGGCGCGGGCATGTTCATGCGCCGCGCGTTTATCCTGGTGCTGACGGCGGCGCTGACCGGTGCCGGCGCCTACGAGATGTATATGGTGGTCCAGGTCGGCGGCGTGACGATCATGGAAGGCATGGTGCTGGTGCTGTTCGTTGCGCTGCTCGCCTGGATCGCGTTTTCGTTCGCTTCGGCGCTCGCCGGCTTCTTCGCTCTGCTTCGGCGCAACGGCAATGCCCTGCCGGTCCGCGACGATGGTCCCTTGCCGCAGCTCGCGAGCCGGACCGCGGTGCTGCTCCCGACCTACAACGAGAATCCGCATCAATTGATGGCGCGTTTGCACGCTATCTACGAGTCCGTCGAGGCGACCGGGCAGGGCGAGAGCTTCGACTGGTTCGTGCTCAGCGACACCCGCGATCCCGATATCTGGATCGCCGAGGAACGGGCGTTCCTCGAACTGTGCGAGGCCTGCGGCACGCAGCGGCTGTTCTACCGGCATCGCGCCGACAATACGGCGCGCAAGTCCGGCAATGTCGGCGAGTGGATCACGCGGTTCGGCGGCGCCTACCGGTTCATGATCGTGCTCGACGCCGACAGCCTGATGTCCGGCGACACCATGGTGCGGATGGTTCACGCCATGGAGACCAATCCGCAGGCGGCGCTGCTGCAGACGCTGCCCGTCATCGTCAACGCGCGCAGCCTGTTCAGCCGCCTGCAGCAGTTTGCCGGCCGGCTCTACGGACCGATGGTCGCCGCCGGCGTTGCGTGGTGGCACGGCTCCGAGGGCAATTATTGGGGGCACAATGCCATCATCAGGATCGAGGCATTTGCGCAGCAGGCGGGCCTGCCCGAACTGTCCGGACGCAAGCCGTTCGGCGGACATATCCTGAGCCACGATTTTGTCGAGGCGGCGCTGATGCGGCGCGCCGGCTGGGGCATCTACATGGCGCCGATGCTCGGCGGCAGCTTTGAGGAGGTGCCGCCGTCGCTATTGGATTTTGCCGCGCGCGACCGGCGCTGGTGCCAGGGCAATCTGCAGCATCTCGCCGTGCTGAGGACGCGCCGGCTGCACTGGATCTCGCGGCTGCATTTCATGACCGGGATCGGCTCCTACATCACCGCGCCGCTCTGGCTGTCGTTCCTGCTGCTCGGTATCCTGATCTCGTTGCAGGCGCGCTTCATTCGCCCCGAATATTTTCCGAAGGGTTTTTCGCTGTTCCCGAACTGGCCGGCGCAGGATCCGGTGCTCGCCGCCTGGGTGTTTGGCCTCACCATGGCGCTGCTGATCGTGCCGAAGCTGCTCGGCTTCATCCTGTTGCTGACACGGTCGGACGTGCGCCGGCAATTCGGCGGCGGCTTCCGGGCGTTGACGGGCGTGATCGCCGAAGTGCTGATCTCGGCGATGATCGCGCCGGTCATGATGGTGTTCCAGTCGATCGCCGTCGTCGAGATCCTGCTCGGCCGGGACGCGGGCTGGCAGACACAGCGGCGCGACGACGGCGCGGTCGAACGGCGGGAGCTGTATCGGAAGTACGGCGTCCCGACCGCCTGCGGCGTCGCAATGGCGATCAGCGCCTGGGCGGTGTCATTGCCGCTGCTGCTGTGGATGTCGCCGGTCATCGTCGGCCTGTTGTTTGCGATTCCGATCGGCGCCTGGACCGCGAGGCCCGCGATGCACGCGCTGTTCGTGACGCCGGAGGAGGTGAAGCCGCCGCGCGTCCTGGTCCGCGCCAACGAGCTGGCGGCGTCGCCGGCGCACGCATCGGCCCCTGCGCTCGCGACGTTGCGGCAGGATTCCGGGCTGCTGCATCGCCATCTCTCGTCGCTGCCGCCGGCACGGCGCGGCGGTCCGGGCGAGATCGATCTTCACCTCGCGGTGGCGCGTGCGCGGATCGAGGCAAGCGACAGCTTCGACCAGGCGGTCCGCCATCTCACGCCTCGCGAGACGCTGGCCGTGCTCGGTGATGCCGCGCTGCTGGAAGGAGTGCTGGCGAAGTAGCGTGGGGTGTCAGGCCGCTTCCGGCAGCTTCGTCTGCAGGGACCGCGGATCGCGCGGCAGCGTGACGCGCACGACGGTGCCGACGCCGAGCTTGGAGCGCAGCCGCATCGAGCCGCCGTGCAGATTGGTGAGCGAGCGCGCGATCGCAAGTCCGAGACCGGAGCCCTGGTAGCTCTTGGTGAGCTGGCTCTCGACCTGTTCGAACGGCTTGCCGAGCCGGCGCAGCGATTCCGGCGCGATGCCGATGCCGCTGTCGGCGATCAACAGCACGATCGAGTCGTCCAGCATCTGGCCGCGCACCAGCACGCGGCCGTGGTCGGGCGTGAACTTCACGGCATTGGAGAGCAGGTTGACGATGATCTGCTTGACCGCGCGGCGGTCTGCGACGACCGAGATCGTGCTTTCGATATCCGATTCCAGCGACAGCCCCTTGTGCTCGGCGCGGCCGGAGACCACCCGCAGCGACTCCGCGAGGATGCCGGAGAGGTCGAGCGGCTCCATGTCGAACTTCATGCGGCCGGCCTCGATCTTCGACATGTCGAGAATGTCGTTGATCACCTCGAGCAGGTATTTCCCCGACGTCAGGATGTCGTGGCAGTACTCCGCGTACTTGTCCGAGCCGAGCGTGCCGAACAGGCCAGAGCCCATGATCTCGGAGAAGCCGATGATGGCGTTGAGCGGCGTGCGCAGCTCATGGCTCATATTGGCGAGGAATTTCGACTTCGCGGCGTTGGCGTCCTCGGCGCGGGTTTTTTCCTGCGAATATTTTTCGGCGAGGTCGGCGAGCTCGACGGCCTGCCGCTCCAGCTCGGCTTGCGAGCGCTGCAGGTCGATCACGGTGGCGCGCAGGCGCAGGTCGTTGTCGACCAGCTTCTGCTCGTGCGCCTTGATGCGGGTGATGTCGGTGCCGACGGAGACGTAGCCGCCGTCCTTGGTGCGGCGCTCGCTGATGTGCAGCCAGCTGCCGTCGTCGAGCTGGGCCTCGAAGGTGCGGGCGCCGGGCGCCGGCACGCCGCTCTCGTGCAGGCGGGTGCGAACCTCGGGCATGCTGCCGACCTCGATCACGGTCTCGTAGGAGGTGCCGGGGCTGACGGCGGAATCGGGCAGCTTGTGCAGCCGCTGGAAGTGCGAGTTGCAGAGCACGAGGCGGTCGTCGGCATCCCAGAGCACGAAGGCCTCGGGAATGGTCTCGATCGCGTCGCGCAGCCGGAGGTCGGCTTCCACCGACTTCTCGGCGAGGCTCTTCTGCTCGGTGACGTCGATGGCGATGCCGATCAAATGCAGGCCGCTGTCGGCCGCGGCGTGGCTGAGCTCGCAGCGCACCCGCAGCCAGATCCAGTGGCCGCCGACATGACGCATGCGGAAGCTCTGGTCGATGTGATCGATCTTGCCCGAGATCAGCTGCTCGGCGATGTCGAACAGGTTGATGTCGTCGGAGTTGACCAGCGCGTTGACCTCGCCGAAGGTGAGGAGGTCGTTGCGGGTGTCGAGGCCGAGCAGGGTGAACATCGACTGCGACCAGAAGATCCTGCCGCGTGACAGGTCCCAGTCCCACAATCCGCAGCGGCCGCGGTTGAGCGCGGTGTCGATCCGGCCGCGCACGGCGTCGTTGATCAGGTCGCCCTCGCGGGCGCGGGTCGATTGCCAGTGGAACGCGAAGCCGAGGATCAGCACCACGAAGCTCGTGGTCGCCGACAGCGTCACCGAGAGCGCGGCGTCCGATCCCCAGATCGGCTCGTTCATCTCCTGGATGACGACGACCTGGCCGGGCAGCGACTTGACGAGCTGCGAGATCGCCAGCGCGCCGGTGCCGCCGGGCAGCGTCATGTCGCTGACCGTGCCCTGCTGGCCGGGCGCGACGAGCAGCTGCGCGGTGGAGACGATGTCGAGGATGCGGTCGTTCTCGCCGGCGCCATCGACCGGCACGCGCGCCAGCACGCGGTGATCGGCACTGGTGATGATGACGTGGCGGCCGTAGGCGATGCCCCAGGACGGGATCAGGTCCGGCAGCAGCTCCTGCATCCGCTCGATGTTGGCGAGCCGGTCGCGCCGCACCGAGGTCAGGCGATCGAGACGTTCGGCGAGGATGTCGGACAGCGCGGCGAGGTCGCGCTTCATCGCGCCGCGCTTCTGCCGGTTCTGGTCGATCACCTGGACGAAGGCGCCGAGGCAGATCGTGATGAGGAAGGCGATGATGAGGGTAGGGACAGCGCGGCGCAGTGCAGGCTCGGCCGTCAAGAGCCTGTGATAGGCCGGTTTCGCGATCGACTGCGCCAATCCCTTGATCGAATCGGATTGGACGCACGCGTTCGCTGCATGCGCGCGCGCCATGCCTTAGACCCCCGCTCTAAGCTGATTTTTTACCCGGTTCGGATGCTCCCCACGATGCATCCGAATCATGATCATTTGAATCCAGATTTCCGGGACTGTCGAGAGTCAACGATTCGTTAATGCGAAAAAATTCTTGTCCCGGAGAGAATCATGCAGCGCAAAGTGAGTCCGAAACAGGAACGGCTCCGTAGAATTACGCGCGCGTCGGCTCTGCGTGACTGATCACTCGCTTCACGGTGGGGAACGCACGGCGCAGTTTGCGTTCGATCTCGTCGACGCTTTCGTGCACCTTGATCACACTCATCGAAGGCCGGGCGCGGCAATGGAAGTTGACGATCTCGCCGGCGTCGGTGTTGCGGACCCGCACATTGTGGATGTCATGGATCGCGCCGCCATCGGCAAAGCCGGTCAGCGCCGCCTTGATGGCTTCGACGCGGTCCGGCGCGGCGTCGGTTCCCCACGGCAGTTCCGGCTCGAGTGGCTCGATATGGGTGTCGACCTCGACGTCCTCGCCGAAATCCTCGCGGATCGCGCGCTCGAGCTCGTGGGCGATGTCGTGCGCCGCGTCCAGCGCCATGTCGCCGTCGACCTCGAGGTCGATGCCGACGATCAGCTTGCCGCCGATGTCGTGCACGGTGACGTGGTGGATGGCGAGGCCGGAATTGCGCGCGATCACCATGATGCGCTCGCGCACGCTCTCATTATCGCGCGCCACCGGCACCGCGGTGAAGGTGAGGTCGGCGTCGCCGAACGTCTTGGTCACCGCCGCCTGCGCCCTGCGCTTGATGTCCTCGACGCGGTCGATCGGGTAGGTGCGCGGCACCTTGGCGATGGCATCGATGAAATGCGTCGCACCGACCATACGGACGCGCAACCGGTCGACATCGACCACCCCCGGCACGGCCTTGATGGCGGCGGTGGCCTTTTCCTGCGCGCCTTCGGGCGCGCGGTCGAGCAGGGTCTCGACCGTCTCCCGCGCCATGCGCAGGCCGAGCAGCGCGATCATCACCGCGACCGCGATCGCCGCTGCGGCGTCGCCCCACCAGAAGCCGAAGCCGGCCAGCACCAGGCCGACAATGACGGCGGTCGAGCCCATCACGTCGGAGGCGAAATGCAGTGCGTCTGCCGCCAGCGCCTGGCTCTTGGTGTCGCGCGCGGCGCGGTGCAGCGCGCGGGCCCGCCACAGATTGACGCCGATATCGATGACCAGAACGACAAAGGGAATGGCCGATATCGACGGCGGCGGCGCGCCCTCGCGCAGATGGCTGTAGGCCTGGACCAGGATGCCGCCGGCCAGCACATAGAGCAGCGCGATGATGCCGAGCGCCGAGACGCTCTCGAACTTGCCGTGGCCGTAATGATGCTCGGCATCGGCCGGCTGGTCGGACACCCGCACCACCGCCCAGGTGATGATGGTGGCGACCAGGTCGATCGACGAGTGCAGTGCCTCCGAGATCAGCGCCAGCGATCCGATCGCGATGCCGACGACGAACTTCGCCACCGCCATGCTGCCGCTGGCGAGGATCGAGATCGCGGCGACCGATGTCTTGCTGGAGGGGGCGCTGGTCTTTGAAGAGCTCATGGGCGGCGGTGTAGCAGGGAGTTGGTGAACATCAAGTGTCATTCGCCACGCGCAATCGCCACTCAGTTGCAATTGCATCCTTGCGCCAAAATCATGCCGTCGTCCTGGCGAAAGCCAGGACCCATCACCACAGGGTTGTGTTGTTGAAGTGAGCTGGTGCAATTGCATCGCCTCATGACTCGCATTCGGGGTGATGGGTCCTGGCTTTCGCCAGGACGACACTGGATGCGTTGCGCCGCGAAACCCATCAGTTGTTTCCGCGCGGTAACGTGAAGTTTCGCTTCGCTCTACCCATCCTACGGACCCGCCGGTTTTTTATCCGAAGCCGGCACTTGCTATTTAAAGACCAATCAGTCTATATATCGGTAATGAACAGCCAAACCCCAGTGCACTCGCCCCGTGGGCGCCCGCGAAGCTTCGGCATGGAGGCCGCTGTCGAGCGCGCCATGAATGTGTTCTGGTCGCGCGGCTATCACGCCACGGCGCTGCCGGACCTGCTGCGTGCGACGAAGCTCTCGCGCGGCAGCCTTTACGCCGCTTTCGGCGACAAGCACTCGCTGTTCCTGCGGGCACTCGATCGCTACATTGCCGATGCCCTGACGCGGATGGATGATGAACTCGACCCCCGCAGAGATCCGGTCGACGGCCTGCGAGCCTACCTTGCCGGCTACGTTGAACGCGCGTGCGGGGCCAATGGCCGGCGCGGCTGCCTGTTGGTGGCGACGGCGATGGAACTGGCTGGCCAGGATGCCGAGGTTGGCCGTCGCTTCGCGAGCTTCTTCAAGATCATGGAGGCCAGGGTGGCGGACGCATTTTCCCGTGCGGAGACCGCGGGCAGATTGGCCGATGGCGTCGAGCCTTCGAGTGCCGCCCGAATTCTGATCTGTTTCCTTTGGGGGTTGCGAGTGGTCGCCAAAACGGCGGCGGCGCGCACCACGTCGCAAGCCACTGCCGACGCGCTGCTCGATCGCTTCATCAAATAAGCAACTGTTGGAATGACCCTTGATGTCCTCTGGACGTCTGCGCGATCGGCGTGCCGATATATGGACCGATCGGTCTTGAAAGGAAAGATGCGATGTCTGCCATCCAGATCGTCTGCGCGGTGGCCGTTCCCTTGCTCTGGGGCTATCAGTTCGTGGTCATCAAGGTCGGCGTCACCGAGTTTCCGCCGCTGTTCTTCCTCGCACTGCGCTTCCTGGCCATCGCGCTGCTGCTTGTTCCGTTCGTCAGAAGGCCGACACGCCAACAGTTCGGCCCTGTCGCGGCTATTTCGGTCTTCCTTGGCGGACTGAACTTCGGCCTGTTCTATGTCGGCCTTGGGCTCGGCTCGGGAAGCATGTCGGCCGTCGCCTATCAACTCGCGCCGCCTTTCACCGTGCTGCTCGCCTGGCCGCTGCTCGCGGAGCGGCCGTCCCTCATCACATCCGCCGGCGTGGTACTGGCGTTCGTCGGCGTGGTGGTGCTGGCGGCGGGGCCGGGGCTGTCGGCAAACGCGCTTCCGCTGTTGCTCGTGGTTGCTGCCGCCTTCGCATTCGCGGTGTCCACCGTCCTGACGAAACGCTACGGTCCGTTTGATCCCCTGATGCTGATGGGGTGGTCGTCGCTGCTCACGGTGCCGCAGGTCATGCTGATGTCGCTGCTGCTTGAATATGGACAAGCGGCGAGCCTTGTCGCGGCTGATCGACGTGGCTGGCTGGCACTGGCCTACACCGTTTTCATCGGAGGCATCGCCGGGTTCGGCCTGTGGTTCTGGCTGATCGCCCGCTGCTCCATGGCCCGCGTCGCACCGTTCGGGCTGCTGCTGCCGGTGTTCGCGTTGATCTCGAGCGTGCTGTTCCTTGGCGACCAGGTGACGCCGAAACTGGTTGTCGGCGGACTGCTCGCGATCTCCGGCGTCGCCATCACGCAGGTGAGACCGAGCACGTAGCGCGGACCAACGCGGTAGCTGTAGGATGGGTAGAGCGCAGCGAAACCCATCGTCTCGCTGCACGGATACATCGATGGGTTTCGCTTCGCTCTACCCATCCTACGCAGCCGTGCGTGCCGACTACAGCGTCGCCACGATCTTGCCGAGGTGACTGTTTGCTTCCGTGTGTTCGAACGCTTTGCCGATGTCGGCGAATTTGTAGACCTGATCGATCGGCAGCTGCAGCTTGCGCGCCTCGATCGCGGGCCAGATGTCCTTGCGCACCTCGTCGAAGATCGCGCGGATCTGCTCGATCGAGCAAGTGCGGAAGTTGACGCTGATATGCTGGTCATGCGCTGTCGAAGACAGCTCCATTCAGTCATTTTGCTGACGCATTCTCTGTCTTAGTCGGGCGAGAAACTGAAAACGCTGTGTGAGGACCGCCTCGGTTCTCACAACGGTTCCGTCGCCGGAATTGGCACGAATCCGCAAAGAATTGGCACGCGTTAGCGCCTCCGCGTTCGCTTGACCATGTTTTGCGGCATCGGGAACCGGAAGATCGAAGAAAATCAATCAAGGAGTTATGATGCTGTTCGGCTCGAGCGCCGCGATTTGCGGCGCCCTGGTTGCGCTCGCCTTTTCTGGCACCGCTGCTCGAAGTGAAATCGCTGCGGTTCATTCAAGCGCCGTCGTCAATGCCGCGTGTGGGGACGCAATCGTTGGCGCGGCATCCATGTACAATCCGTTCAAGCCCGGCAAGGAGGAGGGCGGTCCGAGCACAGCCTCCGGCGAGCGCTATGATCACTCGGTCTGGGCGGCTGCCATCAAAACGAGTTTGCGTGGGAAGTTTGGTGGGGTCCAATTTGGCGCGAGGCCGAAATATGCCCTCGTCGAGGCTGTCGGCAAGAAGGTCATCGTGAAGATAAATGACGTGGGGCCGTTACGGCCTGGCCGCATCATCGACCTCAATGAGCGGACGATGCGCTATTTCGATCCAAGCCTGGAGCTTGGAGTCATTGGTGGCGTCAAGGTCAGCCCGCTTGCGGGGGACTATTGGATTCCCGGACCGGTCGGTTGAACACCGCACGCGAAAGAGCCAGGGCGTAGCACGTAGCAGGCGCGGATCAGTCCACCGGGTCCGCGCGAAGCGCGGTCCGATGACAGGCTCCGGCATCATCCGCCGTTGCATCCGGCGAATGATGGCGGATTGCGCTTCGCTGATCCGTCCTTCGCTCGCAATGACGATGATAATCGCCGGAGCCTGCTGCTACAGCGTCACCACGATCTTGCCGAGATGCTTGTTGGCTTCCATGTGCTCGAACGCCTTGCCGATGTCGGCGAATTTGTAGACCTGGTCGATCGGCAGCTGCAGCTTGCGTGCCTCGACCGCCGGCCAGATGTCCTTGCGCACCTCGTCGAAGATCGCGCGGATCTCCTCGATCGAGCGGGTGCGGAAGGTGACGCCGATATACTGGATGCGGCGCGCCGCATGCAGGTCGAAGTTGAAGTCGCCATGGGTGCCGCCGAGCCGGCCGACATTGACGATGTGGCCCTTGACCTTGGTCGCCTTGAGGTTCTGGTTCGCGACGGGCCCCGAGATCTGATCGACGATCAGATCGACGCCTTCGCCATTGGTCGCCTGCAGCACCTGATCGACCCAGCCGGGATCCTTCGAGTCCACCGCGAGATCGGCGCCGAATTCCTTCAGCCGGCCGCGGCGCATCGGGTCGGTCGATGAGCCCACCACGAGCCTGGCGCCCTTCAGCTTGGCGATCTGCATCGCCATCAGCCCGACGCCGGAGCTCGCGCCCTGGATCAGCACCGTCTGGCCCGGCTGCAGCGCGCCATTGGTGACAACGGCGTTGTGCATGGTGGCGAGCGCGACGGGCAGGGTTGCGGCCTCGTCGAAATTCATGTTCGAGGGCGCGCGGAACAGCCGGCCGTGATCGGCCAGCGTGTATTCGGCGAATGCCGCGCCGCCGGAGCCCATGATCTTGTCGCCGACCTTGACGCCTTTGGCATCGGGGCCGAGCTCGGCGACCTCGCCGGCCCATTCCATGCCGAGCACGGTGCCGAGACCGCCGGCCGCGCCGTGGACATGGCCCTTGGTCATGCCGAGATCGGCGCGGTTCAGCCCGCAGGCATGGACCTTGACCAGCACCTGGGTGCCCTTCGGCACGGGCTTCGCAACGTCGGTGATTTCTGGGCCGTTGGCTCCGTACACATAGGCTTTCATGGGGGTATTCCCTTCGGTCTGAATCCTCATGGTGAGGAGCGCGTCTTCGCGCGTCTCGAACCATGAGGCCCGACTGTGGCCTCATCCTTCGAGACGCTTGCTTCGTAAGCTCCTCAGGATGAGGAGATAGAGCCGCGCGCGATCAAATCGCTTATTCCGCGGCCTGGCGCTTGGCGCCGGACATCATGGCTTCCAGCCGCTCGCGGATGATCGCTTCCGCTTCGTGGACGATGCGCGACACCAGCTCGGCGCAGGACGGAATGTCGTGGATCAGGCCCTGCACCTGGCCGGCCGACCAGATGCCTTCGTCGGCATCGCCTGACGCGTAGACCATCTTGCCGCGAGCGCCGGCGACCAGCTCGCGCACGTCCTCGAACTTGGCGCCCTCCTTTTCCATCTGCACGACCTTGGTCGAGATCGCGTTCTTGGCGACGCGCGAGGTGTTGCGCATGGTGCGGAAGATCAGCTCGGTCTCGCGCTCGTCATTGGCGACGATGCGTTCCTTCACGAGCCGGTGGATCGGGCTCTCCCTGGTGCACATGAAGCGCGTGCCCATGTTGATGCCTTCGGCGCCGAGCGCGAGCGCAGCGACCAGGCCGCGCGCATCGCCGAAGCCGCCCGAGGCGATCATCGGGATCTTCACCTTGTCGGCGGCGGCGGGGATCAGGATCAGGCCGGGGGTGTCGTCCTCGCCGGGATGGCCGGCGCATTCAAAGCCGTCGATCGAGATCGCGTCGGCGCCCATCCGCTCGGCGGAGAGCGCATGGCGCACGCTGGTGCATTTGTGCAGCACCTTGATGCCGTGCTTCTTGAACTCGTCGACATGTTCCTGCGGCTTGTTGCCGGCGGTCTCGACGATCTTGATGCCGCTCTCGATGATGGCCTGGCGATATTCGGCGTAGGGCGGCGGCTTGATCGCGGGCAGGATGGTCAGGTTGACGCCGAACGGCTTGTCGGTCAGCTCGCGGCAGCGCGCGATTTCCTTGCGCAGATCGTCCGGCGTCGGCTGCGTCAGTGCGGTGATCATGCCGAGTGCGCCGGCATTGGCGACGGCCGCAACCAATTCGGCGCGCCCGACCCATTGCATGCCGCCCTGCACGATCGGGTGGTCGACGCCAAACATCTCGGTGAAACGTGTCTTGATCATTCTGCCCTCGTTTCCATCGGAATTTTCCGTGACGCGGACGGTGGCGCACGGTGTTGTTATGGGATGTCGAGGGAAGGATGCAGTCCTGTCGGGCAATTGTCTACCGGCGAGCTGCGGCGCGCCCATGCGGAAATGACGGGCCGCGGCGGTCAGGCGAGGGCGGGACGGAAATCTTTCGTCATCTGTTCAGGCGCTCGTGATCGAACACGCAGCGCCTGGCTGAGAGCAAGGCAAAGCAGGCGCTAGTTACGCCGGCACGGCGTCTTTCTTCGACGCGGCGGTCTCCTCGTCGAACGCGGCCGCGATGTCGCGCATGCTGACGACGCCGATCAGGCTGTAATTGTCGATGACCGGCACGTGACGAATGTGGTGCTTGGTCATGAGATGACGGATGTGCTCGAGCGTGTCGCTCGATGTGCAGGAGACGAGTTGCTGCACCGAGACGAATTGCGACACCTTCATGCTCGCGCCGGCCGCACCGTGCTCGGCGATCGCGCGCACCACGTCGCGCTCGGTGAACATGCCGACGGCGGTGTTGCCCTCGGTGCGAACGACATCCTTGACCACGAGCGCGCTGATATTGCTGGCGCGCATCAGTTGCGCGGCAATCGCGACGGTCTCGTTCATGCGCACCGTGGCGACGCGGGGGGTCTTCTTGCGCAGGATATCTCCGACTTGCATGGCAACCTCCTTGGTTATCGTTGACTGGAGTCTGGTATACAAAATACCAATTGTCAACGTGGCTGTCGCAGGAATCTACCATCAGGAAACGTCTTAAATAGGCAGGTTTGCTGACGTTTCCGACGATTGTGAGCGACGAGGGCGATCTGCTGCGATAAGCGTTCTGGTATCTGGCATCCCTGTCTTTGGCAAAAGACCTTGGCAAAAGAAAAGAGGCGCACCGAAATGCGCCTCCATCAGTCTCCGGGGAAATGTCGGGACCAAGCGGTCCTGATCGGATGGTCTTTGGCCAAGCCGTCTTCTTAAGCCGTCTTGTTAAGCCGTTTTGGCGCTCGTCGCGGTCTCTTCCGCGGCGGCAACCTCGTTACCGTTGATGAAGGCGCGGCGCATCGGCTTGATCACGAACAGCGCCATTAGCGCCGCGGTGGCGTTGAGCGCGACCGCGATCACGAATACCGCCTGCCAGCCATAGCTGGCGGCAACGATGCTGGCGGCAGGCACCAAGAGCGCTGCGGTGCCCTTCGCGGTGTAGAGCATGCCGTTGTTGGTGGTCGCGAACTTCGAGCCGAAGGTGTCGCCGCAGGTCGCCGGAAACAGTGAGTAGATCTCGCCGAACACGCCGAAATAGACCGCGGTCGCCAGCACGAACACCACCGGGTTGTGACCCCAGGTGGACAGCGTGAGCAGCATCAGCGCGCCGGTGCCGAACGCGATGAACATGGTGTGCTCGCGGCCGATGTTGTCGGAGACCCAGCCGAAGAACGGCCGTCCGAAACCGTCGAAGATGCGGTCGAGCGAGATCGCGAAGGTCAGCGCGGCCATCTGGAAGCCGGCGAGCGTGACCGGCGTGTTCGCGATCTTGTAGTCGTGCGCGATCGGCGCGATCTGCGCCGCCGCCATCAGGCCGCCGGCGGCGACCATCACGAACACCAGATACATCACCCAGAAGATCGGGCTGCGCAGCACCTGCGGCGGCGTGAAGTCGACCTTGGTCTGCGGCAGATTGAGCTGCTTCTTCTTCGGCGGGATCGAGACCGCGGGCGGCTGGATGAAGAAGGCGAGCAGGAAGACGATCAATCCCTGTCCGATGCCGAAATCGAAGAACGCCGTCTGATAGCCGCTCGCGGCGATCATCTTTGCAATCGGCACCACGGTGAGCGCGGCGCCGGCGCCGAAGCCGGCCGCGGTTGCGCCGGCGGCGAGGCCGCGGCGATCGGGAAACCACTTCAGCGCGTTGCCGACGCAGGTGCCGTACACCGCGCCGGCGCCGATGCCGCCGAACACCGCGGCGGTGTAGAGCAAGGCGAGCGAGTCGGCATAGGAGTTCAACACCCAGGCGAGCGCGATCATGATGCCGCCGAACATGATGACGAGCCGCGGGCCGTATTTGTCGACGAACCACGCCTCGACCGGCACCAGCCAGGTCTCCGTCACCACGAAGATCGTGAAGGCGAACTGGATCGCCGCGCGGCCCCAGTGGTGCGCGCCGTCGATCGGATCGACGAACAGCGTCCAGCCGTATTGCAGGTTCGCGATCATCGCCATGCAGACGATGCCCATGACGAGCTGCAGCCAGCGGAAGCCGCTGGACGAAGGTTGAGCTTGTGTGACGGCAGTATTGCTGGAAACCATCAAGTCCTCCCGAGCGCGCTGGTCTTGTGACCGAGTGTCGCAATTATTGTGGCGGATCGTCGTAAGCGCTCGGCGGAAGTTGGTATACTATATTCCAGAATGCAAGCCCTTCATTCTGCTGCAACGCAGCAAATCTGCCCTCCGACGCGCCGCTCCGAATGGCCTCCTCCTAACGGCAAAACGAAAAGCGCCCGGCTTTTGACCGGGCGCTTCGCAAGCGATGGTGGAGGGCGGTTGCTTAAGCCGTAGCCGAGGACTTCGCGACCACGATTTTTCGCCAGGGCTTGAGCAGCGCGATCGCGAGCAGCGAGGCGAGGATGTTGGCGCCTGCCGCGATGATGAACACCTTGTCCCAGTTACCCGACGATTGCTGCATGTAGTTGGCGATCGGCACCAGCAGCGCCGCGGTGCCCTTCGCGGTGTAGAGCAGGCCCGCATTCGTGGTGGCGAACTTGGCGCCGAACGTATCGGTGCAGGTCGAGGGGAACAGCGAGTAGATCTCGCCCCAGGCAAAGAACACGAAACCCGAGAGCAGCACGAACCAAACCGGGTCGTGTCCCCAGAGGTAGAGCATCCAGATGCCGATGCCTTCCATGCCGAAGGCGATGAACATCGTGTTCTCGCGGCCGATCATGTCGGAGATCCAGCCGAAGAACGGACGCGTCAGACCGTTGAGGACGCGGTCGATGGTCGCCGCGAAGGTCACGGCCGTCATCGTCACCGCCATCAGCGTGACCGGCACGCTGTCGACCTTCCAGTCGACCGCGATCGGCTTCAGGTTCGCCGTCACCATCAGGCCGCCCGCGCCGACGATCACGAACATGAAGTACATCAGCCAGAAAATCGGCTGCCGCAGCACTTCGGTCGGCTGATAGTTGCGTCGGGTCTGGATGATATTGGCATTCGCCACGACGGCCGGCACCTGTCCGGCCTTCGGCGCCAGCAGGAAGAAGGAGAGCAGCACGATGATGATGCCCTGGCCGAGACCGAAATAGAGGAAGGTGGTCTGGAAGCCGGAGTCCTTGATCATCGCCTGGATCGGCGCGACCGTGAGCGCCGAGCCTGCGCCGAAGCCGGCAGCGGTGATGCCCGCGGCAAGTCCGCGTTTATCCGGAAACCATTTCAGCGCATTGCCGACGCAGGTGCCGTAGACGCCGCCGGCGCCGATGCCGGCGATGATCATGCCGAGATAGTAGCCGTTCAGTGTCGTCGCCTGCGCGTTGATCACCCAGCCGAGCGCGCAGAGGATGCCGCCGACCAGCACGACGATGCGCGGACCGTATTTGTCGACGAACCAGCCTTCGACCGGCACCAGCCAAGTCTCGAACAGCACGAACAGCGTGAAGGCCCATTGGATCGATGCGCGATCCCATCCGAATTTCTTCTGGATGTCGGGGACGAAGAATGTCCACCCGTATTGATAATTTGCGATCATCACCATCGCGGCGACGCCGATCGCGAGTTGCGTCCAGCGATAGGTGTCGCTGACACGCGCGGCCGCAGGGGCCGCAGTTGCCTGAACCATGTCCGACATAGATCCTCCCAGTGCGCCCCTTGTCGTTGCTTATGAGCGCGCGACGGCCATCTTGGTATCCGATATGCCAAGGTTCAAGCTGTCGCAGGGGCAGCGCGCGCTTATGCCGCACAGGACTCAGCCCCGGCACCCCGGGAGACTAGTTCAGCGCACAAGGAAATGGCCCCGAAAATCGGGGCCATTGGTCGAAGGTTCAATGTCAGGTCGCATCTCGCGACGAAAGCTGCATCCGGCGGAGAGCGCCGGAAATCCCTTGGCTTAGAGGCCGAAGCGCGGCAGGTCGCCGTTGCGATTCGAGATCTCCGCGCTCTTCATCAGCAGGCGGTCGATCGAGGCCAGCAGGCGGCCGAACAGGGTGGAGGAGGGCGCGAGCGTCAGTGCAGTGGTCTTGGACATTGGTGTCCCCTTTCATTGGAGGCCAGCAATGGGCCGGCTCATCATCTGCAGCCAAACTATGTATACCAGATGCCAGATACAACGAACTTGTTTGCATAGCAGCATTCACGACTGTGCAATGCAGCAAAATCGGCTGATCGGCATCCCGGATTGGCGTGGAAGGGGGAGCAGCCCGGCGGCGCCGCCGGGTCAGAATTTCCAGCTAAAACTGGCCTTTACCGAGTGATCCTGGACCCGGTCGGCAAGCTGGCCGACATAAGGCGATGCCGATGCTGGCCTGCGGCGTGACCCGCAGGTCGAGCCCGCCTTCGACCAGCGCCGCGTTCCGCGCCAGCGGGACGCCGGCCACGGGTGAATCCGGTTCCCAGGCTCTGGAACGCGAGCGCCGCCGTCGGGGTGACGTCGCCGAAGGCGTAGTGCCAGGCCACCGAGGCGCGCGGCGTCAGCTGCATGCCGTTGGTGAGGGCGAAGCTGGTGGCAATGCGGGCGCCGAGCGAGGAGTAGCCGACATCCTGTCCGAGATGTTGCCGCCGAAGGTGTAAGTGTCGGAGCGGTTGACGGCGAGCGTGCCGTTGTTGGTGGTCACGGTTGTCGGCCATCGCGTGGTGGGACGGCCGGCGTTCAGCGACGAGGAGCGCGACCGGATGCAAGGTTTTCGTCCGCACATCCTACGCGGCTACCGCCAGGCGCAGGAGCGAACGCTGGCGGCGCTGACGCCGAGCGATCGCCTGCGGCTGGCATTTCCCGCGCTGACGCCGCGCCAGATCGAGGTGGCGTCTTGGATCGCCCAGGGCAAGTCGAACGAGGAGATCGCTGCTATCCTCGGCGTCGGGCTCGATGCCGTGAAGGCGCACGTCAAGGCGATCAACAGCAAGATCGATTCCGACAGCCGGCGCGCCGCGATCGTCATCGCCCACACCACGCCGCCCTTCGCCGATCTGCCGCCGCTGTGGAAGCTCGGCGTGGAAGGCTGAGGGCGGGCGGCTAGTGTCCCGAATCCGAAGTTCGCATCATTTGCCGCACTTTCGGAGCGAGCTTCGGATTCGATAAGGACACTAGCAAACTTATGATTCTAGTGTGCTTTATGAATGCGAAGTTCGTGAAAGTGGCTGCCGCGAAATCGCACGAACTTCGCATTCAGCACACGAGTTCATAAAAGAAGGCCGCCCAAATGCGGCGGCCTCGAGTGAGCGGGTTTGCTTTTCTTCTTGGCCGATGAAGGGTCGGGGCCAAGTCCCTTCACCGCATTCGCTTCACCGCGTCCAGTCTTCGCCGGCGCACAGCGTTCCCATGCAGCCGCGCACGTTCAGCGTGCCCGGCGAGACCAGCGTCACCGAGCTCTCATAGGTCTTGCCGTCATCGGCGTTGTAGATCCGGCCGGCCCATTTGTTCGGTCCGGCGGACTGCATGTTGATGAACAGCGACATGCCCATCACCGGCCGGGTGCGCTGGCCGGGATCGGCGTTCTTGTCGTCGAGCTGCGGCTTGCCGGTGGCTTTATCCCTCGGCTCCTTCAACCAGACGACGCGGCCGCACAGCGCGCTGCCGCAGCGGTGGACCTTGATCCTGGCGTCGCCGGACTGGGTCAGCCAGACGCCGGCCGGATCGTTGGCCTTGTCGCTCGCCTTGGCGGCATCGGCGGGGCTGCCGAGCAGCGGGATGTGGAACGCGGCCACGATCAGGCGGCGCGTGAGGTGAGCGTGGATCAATTGCTTCAAAGCCTTGCGCAGGCCGTTTTGGTCTGGGATTACCGTCATCATCCACCTTCTTCATGAAAAATTTCATGATAAACATGAAGTAAATCACGTTTAAGGTTGAGTCAATGACATTGCCTAGGCATGATGCAATCCGGCCGTAACGGCTTTTTTGGCAAAGAATTTTTCGGATGGGTGCGATGGGGAAATCGGTTCGTGAGCAGCGCCAGCTCTGGTTTCGCAGGCTCGATCGGGCGTTCTGGTTGATCTGGGCGGCGCTGCCGGTGGTGTTGTGGCTGGCCTATTACCGCACCACCACGGCGTCGGCGACGATCGCCGAGAGCCTGATCGGCGAGCAGGCGAAGTGCGCGGCCATCGTCGCCAACCCGCTCACCATGTCGGCCAAGGGCCAGGTGCTGTTCTGGTCGCTGTTCGCGCTTGGGGTATCGTTTTACGCCGTGCTGATCGGCATCCTACATCGCATGGTCAACCGATTCGCCAACGGGCGGATCTTCGTGTCCGAAACGCTGCAGGGTGTCTGGTGGATGGGGATCTTCCTGGTGGTCTGGCCGTTTGTGGATACGATCACGACCGTTGCGGTGACCTATGCGCTGTATCAACTCGGCGACATCAAGTTCTTCCTGCCGAGCTACGGCGTCGACGTCGGCAACGTCGCGGGCGGCGTGTTTCTGATGGCGCTGAAATTCGTGATCGAGCAGGCCATCCTGTTGCAGTCCGAAAACGATCTGACGATCTGAGGGTGATGCTTGTGCCCATCGTGGTGAACCTCGATGTCATGCTCGCAAAGCGCAAGCGCCGCCTCGGAGACCTCGCGGACGCGATCGGCATTTCGATCCAGAACCTGTCGATCCTGAAGACCGGCAAGGCCAAGGCGATGCGCTTCTCGACGCTGTCGGCAATCTGCCGCGAGCTGGACTGCCGGCCGGGGGATATTCTGGAATATGTGCCGGGCGATGAGGGCGGCGACGACGGCGGCGAGGGCGGTTGATCGGGGAGGAGGATTGATTACGGATCATCAGCCGCGTCCCTGGCCGAGCCGATGGACGCTCTGGTGGCGTTGTTGGACATGTCCGGCTCGCGCGTCGTCGATCGGCTATGGGATTGTCTGAAGGCGCTGGTGAGGCTGATGCGCTAATGGCCGGTATTCCGGAGGGCCTCCAAATTATTCGATATGAGCAACGCAGCAGCGTCTCCGTTGCTGTGGGCTAGATGGTTTCTGCAGGACACATAGATGCCAACGAATTTGGAAATGCCGCGCCCAGATGAATGGACGGGCGACCTGTTTGAGTTCATCGAAGATTGCTGGAACAACTCGATAGCTGTAGTCGGCAATAACAATGTCATTGCTGCCCGTATGTCGGCTATCGACATTATCTTCCATCAGGTAGTGCAGGGGCTGAAGCCAAAGCAAGCTGAGCTTCTCGTACCAGTGATGCTGCTCTTGCGGTCTTTCAGCGCTTTTAGAGCTGCCGTTATGATCGGGCTATCGCTTCCCGCTGAAAGCTTCGCTCTACAGCGCTCGTGCTTGGAGCATGCAGGGTACGCGAAGTTGATCGCGACGGATATCAAGCTGTCCCGCCTATGGGTGCAGCGAGACGAAAATCTTGCGGAAATCCGCAAGCAGTTTACTAACCGAGCGGTTCGGGACGCTATCGAGAAGGACGACAGGGAAGTCGCCAAGGTCTACCAGGAACTCTACGAACGAAGCATCGACTTCGGGGCACATCCAAACGAAAAGGCTGTCCTGGGGAGCGTGGTGCCAGGCACGCTCGACACGGGCAACCTGATGATCACCATGCTTGGAGGCGAGAGTGTGCAGCTGTACCACAGCTTACGCAGCTGCGCTCAAGTTGGCATCTGCAGCCTAAAAATATTCAATCTCGTATTCCCGGCGCATTTCGCGACGCACGATTTCGCCAACAAGATCGTTGCTGCTTCACGGTCCTTCTAGCTTGCACCAATCCGGTGTCGGACTGCGCAGCAGTGTCTCGTCAATCAAACGCAAAAATGGCCGCGGTTTCCCGCGGCCATTTGTGTCTTGCTTGAGTGCGAGCCTTTACTCGGCCGCCTGCTTGCGCGGCGGGTCGAGCGCGCCGGAGTCGTGGATCTCGGCGACCTGGTGATCGCTGAAGCCGAGCACCTCGCGCAGGATCTCGTCGGTGTGCTCGCCGAGCAGCGGCGAGCGCTGAACGTCGCTCGGCGAATCCGACAGCTTGATCGGGTTGCCGACCGAGACGTACTTGCCGCGGGTCGGGTGATCGACCTCGACCACGGTGCCGGTCGCGCGCAGCGACTGATCTTCCGCGATCTCCTTCATCGACAGGATCGGGCCGCACGGGATGTCGTCCTTGTTGAGGATCTCCATCGCCTCGAACTTGGTCTTGGTCATCGTCCACTGCTCGATGCGGCCGAAGATCTCGTTGAGGCGCGGCAGGCGGGCCGGCGGTTTGGCGTAGTTCGGATCGGTCTTCCAGGTCGGCTCGCCGATCACGTCGCAGATCTTCTCCCAGACCGGGGCCTGGGTGATGAAGTAGATGTAGGCGTTCGGATCGGTCTCCCAGCCCTTGCACTTCAGGATGCGGCCGGGCTGGCCGCCGCCGGAATCGTTGCCGGCGCGCGGCACGGCATCGCCGAACGGAATGCCTTCGCCGAACTGGCTGTATTCCTTCAGCGGACCGTGGGCGAGGCGCTGCTGGTCGCGCAGCTTGACGCGGGCGAGGTTGAGCACGCCGTCCTGCATCGCGGCGGTGACACGCTGGCCCTTGCCGGAGTGGGTGCGCTGGTACAGCGCGGTGACGATGCCGAGCGCGAGATGCAGACCGGTGCCGCTGTCGCCGATCTGCGCGCCGGTGACCAGCGGCAGGCCGTCGCGGAAGCCGGTGGTCGAGGCGGCGCCGCCGGTGCACTGCGCGACGTTCTCGTAGACCTTGCAGTCTTCATACGGGCCCGGGCCGAAGCCCTTGATCGAGGCGACGATCATCTTCGGGTTGATGGCCTGGATCTTCTCCCAGGGGAAGCCCATGCGATCGAGCACGCCGGGGCCGAAATTCTCGACCAGCACGTCGCACTGCTTGATCAGCGCGGTCAACACTTCCTTGCCCTTCGGGTTCTTGGTGTCGAGCGTGATCGAGCGCTTGTTGTGGTTCAGCATGGTGAAATACAGGCTGTCCACGTTCGGGATGTCCTGCAGCTGGCCGCGCGTGATGTCGCCGACGCCGGGACGCTCGACCTTGATCACGTCGGCGCCGAACCAGGCCAGCAATTGCGTGCAGGTCGGACCCGACTGGACGTGGGTGAAATCGAGAATGCGAACGCCCTTCAGCGCCTTGGTCATAATGTGTGCTCCGTACTCTGTCTGCCCCTGCACCCGCAGGGAGTGATGGGGTTAGGGGTTACTTCTTCTTCTGCAGAACGCTCTGCGGATTGAGGTTGCCGATGCGGCCGCTCTCCGAGCCCGCCGCCGGATCGATCACCGCGTTGATCAGCGTCGGCTTGCCGGAATCCAGCGCCGCATTGACCGCGCGCTTCAACTCGTCCGGCGAGGTGGCGTTGACGCCGACGCCGCCGAAGGCTTCCATCATCTTGTCGTAGCGCGAGCCCCTGACGAACACGGTGGTCGCCGGATCGTCGCCGGCACTGTTGACGTCGGTGCCGCGATAGATGCCGTCATTGTTGAAGATCACGACGCAGATCGGCAGCTTGTAGCGGCAGATGGTCTCGACCTCCATGCCGGAGAAGCCGAACGCGCTGTCGCCTTCGACCGCGAGCACGGGCAGGCCGGTCTCGACCGCAGCGGCGATCGAATAGCCCATGCCGATGCCCATCACGCCCCAGGTGCCGACGTCGAGCCGCTTGCGCGGCTTGTGCATGTCGACGACACCGCGGGCGAGGTCGAGCGTGTTGGCGCCCTCGTTGACGAAGATGGTGTCCGGACGTTCCGCGATGATGGCGCGCAGCGCGCCGAGTGCGCCGTGGTAGTCCATCGGCGAAGCGTTGCTCATCAGCTTCGGCGCCATCTTGGCGACGTTTTCGTCGCGCTTCTTGGCGATGGTCGAGAGCCAGTCGGAGGGCGCCGCGGTCCAGTTCGCGCCCATGGCGTCGAGGAACGCCGACACGCAGGAGCCGATATCGCCGACCACGGGCGCGACGATCTCGACGTTGGAATCCATTTCCTTCGGCTCGATGTCGACCTGGATGAACTTCTTCGGAGCTTCACCCCAGGTCTTGCCCTTGCCATGCGAGAGCAGCCAGTTGAGGCGGGCGCCGATCAGCATGACGACGTCGGCTTCCTTCAGCACGGTCGAGCGCGCCGCACCGGCGCATTGCGGATGCAGATCGGGCAGCAGGCCCTTGGCCATGCTCATCGGCAGGAACGGCACGCCGCTCTTCTCGACGAAATTCTTGATCGCCTCGTCGGCCTGCGCATAGGCCGCGCCCTTGCCGAGGATGATGAGCGGGCGTTTTGCGCTCTTCAGGACGTCCAGTGCGCGCTTGACCGAAGACGGGGAGGGGATCTGCTCGGGCGCGGCGTCGATCACCTTGACCAGCGACTTCTGACCGGCGTCGGCGTTCATCACCTGCGAGAACAGCTTTGCGGGCAGGTCGAGATAGACGCCGCCCGGACGGCCCGACACCGCGGCGCGGATCGCGCGCGCGAGGCCGATGCCGATGTCCTGGGCGTGCAGCACGCGGAACGCGGCCTTGCACAGCGGCTTGGCGATCGCGAGCTGATCCATCTCTTCATAGTCGCCCTGCTGCAGGTCGACGATCTCGCGCTCGGACGAGCCCGAGACCAGGATCATCGGGAAGCAGTTGGTGGTGGCGTGGGCGAGCGCGGTGAGGCCGTTGAGGAAGCCGGGCGCCGACACCGTGAGGCAGACGCCGGGCCGCTTGGTCAGGAAGCCGGCGATCGACGCCGCATAGCCGGCATTCTGCTCGTGGCGGAACGAGAGCACGCGAATGCCCGCCGCCTGGGCCATGCGGCCCAGGTCCGTGATCGGGATACCCGGCACACCATAGATGGTGTCGATGCCGTTGAGCTTGAGCGCATCGATGACGAGATGGAAGCCATCGGTCAGTTCTTGCTCGGTGCCCGGTGCCTCGGACTTCGTAGCGGTATTCAGCATCGGCATCGTCTCCCTGATCGTTCTTTGTTCGGACGATCTGATTGTCGTCTGAAGCGTGTGGACTCTAAGTGGTTAGGTGAACAGTTCCTGGCCGTGCGCCTCGACATAGGCGGCAAGCCCAAGCGTGTGGTCGCGCGCGCGCTTCTCGGCAAGCTCGGTATCGCGCGCTTCCAGCGCCTCGATGATCCCGAGATGCTCGGGCAGCGAGGTCGCGGTGCGGTCCTTGCGGCCGATCGTGAGCTGGCGATAGCCGCGCACATGCAGCAGCAGGTCGTTGGTGAGGTCGACCAGAACGGGCGATTCCGACAGCGAGATCAGCGCCTGGTGGAAGGCGATGTTGGCCTTGGAATATTCCTCGACGTGATCCTGCGGCAGGCGATCGTCGCTGAAGTCCTTGAAGAAGTCGCGCAGCGCCGAGATGTCCTTCTTGCGCGCGGTGGTCGTGATCAGGCGCGCCGCCATGCTCTCCAGCGCCGCCCAGGCGCGGATCATGTCGACGATCTCCGCCTTGGTGCGGCGGACCACGACGATGCCGCGGCGCGGCACGGTCCTCACGAAGCCGTCCTGCTCGAGCATCGCGATCGCTTCGCGGATCGGCGTGCGGCTGACGCCGAGGCGCTCGGACAGTGCGCGCTCGTCGAGCATCACCGGCTCCGGCGTCGCGTAGATGTCCATCTTCAGGATCGCTTCCTTCAAGGCTTCATAGGCCTTGTTCTTGAAGCTCGTCTCCGGCGCGATCCGGACGATGGCGATATCTGTGTCAGCCATGGTGGGCGACGCCTTGGTCTGTTTCGGTTCTGGCACGACTCGTCTCCTCCTCTTGGAGACGTCTTCTTAGCAGAAGAAATTACCTTAGATTTTTGGCATGCCAAATACCAGAATGTCAAGCTACCTATATTTTTCGATCTTTTTGGACCTCGACCGACCTTGACAATTGCGTTTTTGGCATACCAAATGCCACGAAATCTGTCCCAGGAGGAAGCCAATGTCAAATTCGAAGGATGCGGTCCGCAAAATTCTCGATGCGGTCAAGGCCGACAAGCGCACGAGCCTCACCGCGCCCGAAGGTAAGGTTGTGTGCGACGCCTACGGCATTCCGGTGCCGAAGGAGGGCGTCGCCAAGTCGGCGGCCGAGGCCGCCCGCATCGCCTCCGACATGGGCTTCCCGGTCGTGATGAAGATCGTCTCGCCCGACATCCTCCACAAGACCGAGGCCGGCGGCGTGGTGGTCGGCGTCAAGAGCGCCGCCGAGGCCGAGAAGAGCTACGAGACCATTCTGGCCAACGCCAGGAAGTACAAGGCCGACGCCAAGATCGAGGGCATCCAGGTCCAGCAGATGCTGGGCGGCGGCACCGAGGTGATCGTCGGTTCCATCACCGACGGCTCGTTCGGCAAGCTGGTCGCCTTCGGCCTCGGCGGCGTGCTGGTCGAGATCCTCAAGGACATCACCTTCCGCCTCGCGCCCGCGACCAAGGACGACGCGCTGTCGATGCTCGACGGCATCCAGGCGCATGAGATGCTGAAGGGCGTGCGCGGCGGCGATCCGGTCAATCGCGAGGCGCTCGCCGACGTCATCGTCAAGGTGTCGCAGCTGGTCAGCGACTTCCCCGAGATCGTTGAGCTCGACCTCAACCCGGTGTTCGCCACCAGCAAGAACGCGATCGCCGCCGACGTCCGCATCGTCGTCGACTTCAACTACAAGCCGCGTCCGGCGCCGCGTCCGACCGAGGAAATCGTCGCCGCGATGAACCGCATCATGCAGCCGAAGGGCGTTGCGGTGATCGGCGCTTCCGCCGAGGACGGCAAGATCGGCAACTCCGTGATGAAGAACCTCATCAACGGCGGCTACAAGGGCGAGATCTATCCGATCCACCCCAAGGCCGACGAAATCCTCGGCTACAAGGCCTACAAGAGCGTCAAGGACGTGCCCGGCGTGATCGACACGGCGGTGTTCGCGATCCCGGCGAAGTTCGTCGCCGGCGCGCTCGCCGAATGCGGCGAGAAGAAAATCCCCGGTGCGGTGCTGATTCCCTCGGGCTTTGCCGAGGCCGGCGCGCCCGAGTTGCAGGCCGAGATCGTCGAGGTCGGCAAGAAGTACAATATCCGCCTGATGGGGCCGAACATCTACGGCTTCTATTATACCCCGGCCAATCTCTGCGCCACGTTCTGCACCGCCTATGACGTCAAGGGCCACGCCGCGCTGTCGTCGCAGTCGGGCGGCATCGGCATGGCGATCATCGGCTTCTCGCGCTCCGCCAAGATGGGCGTGTCGGCGATCGTCGGCCTCGGCAACAAGTCCGACATCGACGAGGACGATCTGCTCGCCTTCTTCGAGCAGGATCCCAACACCAACCTGATCGCGCAGCATTGCGAGGACCTGAAGGACGGCCGCGCCTTCGCGGAGGCCGCCAAGCGCGTCTCCAAGAAGAAGCCGGTGGTCGTGCTCAAGGCCGGCCGCACCTCGGCCGGTGCGAAGGCGGCCTCGTCGCACACCGGCGCGCTCGCCGGCAACGACAAGATCTACGAGGACGTGTTCAAGCAGTCGGGCGTGATCCGCGCCCGCAGCCTGCGGCAGCTGCTCGAATTCGCCCGCGGCGTGCCGGTGCTGCCGACGCCGAAGGGCGAGAACGTGCTGATCATCACCGGCGCCGGCGGCTCCGGCGTGCTGCTGTCGGACTCCGTGGTCGACAACGGCCTGTCGCTGATGCAGATGCCGCCGGATCTGGATGCGGCGTTCCGCAAGTTCATCCCGCCGTTCGGCGCGGCCGGAAATCCTGTGGATATCACCGGCGGCGAGCCGCCGATCACCTACGTCAACACCGTGAAGCTCGGCCTGTCGGACGAGCGCATCCACGCGCTGATCCTCGGCTACTGGCACACCATCGTGACGCCGCCGATGGTGTTCGCGCGCAACATGGTCGAGGTGAAGAAGGAGATGGAGGCCAAGGGCTTCGTCAAGCCGATCGTCGCCTCGCTCGCCGGCGACGTCGAGGTCGAGGAAGCCGCCGAATATCTCTACCAGCACGGCATCCCGGCCTACGCCTATTCGACCGAACTCCCGGTCGAGGTGCTCGGCGCCAAGTACAAGTGGGCGCGCGGGGCGGGCTTGCTCTGATCTTCTGATCTGTCGAATACCACAGGCCGCCTCGGACACCGTCCGGGGCGGCCTTTTCTTTGGGCTGCCCCCATCTGCAACGTGCCGCCGAGATGAGCGGGAAGGGCGCGATCAGCCCGATCGCGCGAAACCGAGCCAGGCTTTCCTGACCCTCCCGCGGGTTCCGTGCACCAATCTTCTTTTTCCGGAACCACCCGCGACCGCCGAAGGCAGCTTGCCTTCCGCATCTGATGTGCTACTGATATGTCAGTTAACGCGCGATGGAGGACCCACGATGGAGTTGGCTGCAACAGGGATGACTGACCGCCAGCGCAAATATCGCGCGACCTATCGCGAGCGCGTGGTGGGCTGGTACAATGGCTGGCTGCATGTCGTGCTGATCTACACGATCGGCTTCACGGCGCTGTACGTCTATCTCGCCAATGTGCACGACGTGCGGTGGTGGGAATACCTCACCATTCCCGTGGTCTTCCTGATCGCAAACTTCTTCGAATGGGCGGTGCACCGCTTCGTCATGCACCGGCCCTCGAATGTGCCCTTGCTGCGCGCGGTCTACAGCCGTCACACGCTGATGCACCATCAATTCTTCACCGAGGAGGAGATGCGCTTTGCCGATCATCACGACTGGCGCGTCACTTTCTTTCCGCCCTATGCGCTGGTGGTGTTTACCCTGATGTCGATCCTGCCGGCGATCGTCGCGGGCCTTGTGATCTCGGCCAACACCGGCTGGCTGCTGATCACCACGACGACCTCGATGTACCTGATCTACGAATTCATGCACTTCTGCTGCCACGTCGAGGAAAATGCCTTCGTGCGCAACATGCCCTTCGTCAACACCATCCGTCGGCATCATACCGCCCATCACAACCAGTCGATCATGATGGAGCGGAACATGAACCTGACCTTCCCGGTGATGGACTATGTGTTCGGCACCTCCGACCTCAATCGCGGCCTGCTTGGCCACATCTTCAACGGCTACAGCACGCGCTACGTGAAGACGGACATGCGCCGGACGGCGCGGACGCCGCGGGTCGTGGCGAAGGAGCAATCGGTGCCGCATGCCGCAGCTTGAACCCAATCTCGCAGGTCTCGCCTGGTTCGGCCTGTTGTGGAGCGTGTGCTGCATCGGCTTCCTGCAACTGGCCGGGATGTACCCGCTGCGCGGGCGTGCCGTTCTGCCGGTGACGATGACGACCATCGTGTGGGTGATGTTGCTCGCCGGCACGCTGGCGTTCGCGCTGGCCGAATTGCGCTGGACTACCGTCGTTGTCGTCGGCGGCGTGCTGTTTTTGTTTCTGCCCGGGCTGTTTCAGTCGCTGCCGGAATGGTGGCGCGACGGACGCGCGGGATTGCGGCTGTCCTGTTGCGCCATGATCGCCGCGCTCGCGCTGCTGGTCCGCGTGGCGGCGCCGTCGCTGTACACGTGGATGATCTGAAGGGAGGTCTCGATGCCAAGTCACATCAAGCTCATGCTGTCGCTGGCGTGCCTCGCCACGGCGGCCTGCGGATACTTTTTCATGGTCTATCTGGGCCAGCAGGGACCGAGCTATGCGGTCGCCTTCCTCGGCGTGTTCGCCACGGTCGCGATGTGGATCTTCCCCGAGGTCGTCAAGAAGGACCTCAAGATGCGACCGCCGGGATCGTGACATGATGCTGCAGCACAGGGAGGATCGCGATGGCGAGCTATACCGGGGACCGCACCATCGACGGCATTTCGGTGCTGGTCGACGGCAAGCCGCTGTCACCGCATTACGACCAGCTTCGTCTCACCGAACACGGTTTTGAATGGAGCTACGAGGGGCCCGAGCCGGCACAACTGGCCTTCGCGCTGCTCTATGATCATCTGCACGATGCCGCTGCCGCGAAATCGCTGCACGAGAGCTTCATGCGGCGCGTCGTCGCCAATTTCGACAATGAATGGGAACTCACCTCGGCTGATCTCGACGAGGCGGTCGCGGCGCTGCGGTCCGGACAGAGGGCCTGAGCCCGTGCTGATGTCTCCGGCAAAGAATTCTTGAGATGACCCTGACCTGCCGCGCCGCGGTGCTGCATGAAAGCGGAACGCCGCTCTCCATCGAGCGCGTATCGTTTGCGCCGCCCATGCCGACCGATGTCGTGGTGAAGGTGCGCGCCGCGGGGCTCTGCCACACCGATCTGGAGGTGATCGACGGGTCGTTGCGCTATCCCTTGCCGATGATCCTCGGGCACGACGCGGCCGGCGTGGTCGAGGAAATCGGCAGCGCGGTCCGCGACATCAGCGTCGGCGATCGTGTCATCCTGTCCTGGAATCCGCATTGCGGGCACTGCTTCCACTGCGACCGCGCGCAGCCGATCCTGTGCGAGACCTATCTCGCGCGGGGCGCGGAAGGCGTGCATTTCGACGGCGCGTCGAAGGCGCAGCTCGCGGACGGCCGCAACCTGGCGCACCTGATGTTCCTCGGCGCGTTCTCGGAATATGTCGTGCTGCCGGCGCAGCAGGCAATCGTCGTGCCGAACGACATTCCGTTCGACCGCGCGTGCCTGATCGGCTGCGGCGTCATGACCGGCGTCGGCGCCGCGCTGAACGTCGCCGCCATCGGCCACGGCGATACCGTGATGGTCACCGGCTGCGGCGCGGTCGGGCTGGCAGCGGTGCAGGGCACACGGCTTGCCGGCGCCGGTGCTGTTATCGCGGTCGACCTCGATGATGCAAAGCTGGCGCTGGCGCGGCAGCTCGGCGCCACGCACGTCGTCAACGCGGCCCGCGAGGACCCGGTCCATTTCGCAAAAGAGGCGACGCGCGGCCGGGGCGCCGACGTCATCCTCGAAGCGGCGGGCCATCCCAACGCGTTTCGGCAGACCGCCGAGGCGGTGCGGCCGGGCGGTGAGGTGATCTGGCTCGGCAAGATCGACGTCACACGTGAGCTTTCGCTGGGGCGCGTTGATGGGCGAGAAGCGATTTCGCCGCTCGAGCTACGGCGGCGCGCGGCCACGGCGCGACTTTCCCTTGCTGGCGCAGGCCTATCTCGACGGCCGGCTCAAGCTCGACGAACTGATCACCGGCCGCTGCAGCCTCGACGGCATCAATGACGGCTTCGAGGCGCTGCGGCGCGGACGTTCGATCCGCACGGTCGTCGAGCTCTGAGAGCCGTTACAGCGTCGAACGCGCAAAACTTTCGATGTAGTCGATCAGGCCGTCGGAGGCCGCGCCCGCGGCGTCGACGCGGCGCTCGGCGATGGCTTCGGCGACGTCGGCATGCAGCCGCGCCGCGAGCGGCAGATCGGCCGCTTCCTTGTAATGCTGGTACCAGAACCGGCGCGACAAGCCATGCATCAGGCCCATCGCGCGGGAGGCGAACTCGTTGCGCGACGCCGTGGAGATCAGTGTGTTGAACTGGTGATCCAGCCGCATGAACAGCAGATCGTCGGATTCCTCCGCCGCGCGCCGCATGCCGGCGGCGATCTCGGAGAACTGCGTGCGCTGCTCGCTGGTGGCGCGCTCGGCGGCGCCGCGCGCCATCAGCCGTTCCAGCTCGCGCCGGACCTCGAGCAGGCGCAGCTGGGCCCTGAGGTCGATCTCGGACACCAGCACACCGCGGCGGGCCAGGATGTTGACGAGACCGTCGCGCGACAGGCGCTGCAAGGCTTCGCGGATCGGGGTTCGGCCGATGTCGAGCCGCTTGGCGAGTACGAGCTCGGAGAGCGCGGTGCCCGGCGGCAGTTGCAGCGTCACGATCAGCTCTTCCAGCTCGGCATAGGCGCGATCGGTGAGCGTGACGTCGCTTTGCGGGAGAGGGGCCGGCGCGGAACCGCGCGGCTTGTCGCCGGCGGCGGACGATTGCCGTGCCGGCCGGCGGCTTCCTGCTGTGCGCGCGCGCACCGTGCTGGATCGTTTGTTCGAATGTGCCATCAGGATCGTGAGTGCTGCTGTACAGCAGATATCTCACACGGCTGATGGCAATGACAAGGCCGGTCGATCGGCCTAAGCCGAATCGGACGGCGCGCAGCGCGCCCATCAGTGCGAAATGCTTTCCAGCGTCCGGCCGCGGGTTTCCTCGCCGAGCAACAGCACCGCGAGCGCCGCCACCACGAATGCGCCGGCACCGAGCGCAAATACGCCGCCTTGTCCGGCCGCCGGCAGGATCACGCCGATCACGTAGGGGCCGATCAGCGAACCGATTCGGCCGACCGCGGAAGCAAAGCCCGTTCCGGTCGCGCGGACATGGGTCGGGTACAGTTCGGGCGTATAGGCGTAAAGCGCCGACCACATGCCGAACAGGAAGAACTGCATGCAGAGGCCGGCAATGATGAGCTGGGTCTGGTCCGCCGCCGAGCCGTAGAAATGGCAGGCGATCGCGCCGCAGAGCAGGTTCATCACCAGCGTCGCCTTTCGGCCCCAGGATTCGACGAGCCAGGCCGAGACCAGGAAGCCGGGGATACCCGCGAGCGAGATCAGGATGGTGTAGAACACCGATTTGGTGATCGGGAATCCCTTGGCCTGCAGCAGCGCGCCGAGCCACGTGGTCAGGCCGTAGAAGCCGAGCAGCGCGAAGAACCACAGGGTCCACAACATCGTGGTCCGCTTGGCGTAGATGCCCGAAAACAGCGTCCTCAGGCCGGTCACTTCGGAGGCTGGGGCGGCGGCCTGGCGCACCACCGGCGGCAGGTCCTTGCCGCCGAGACGATCGCGGACCCTGGATTCGATGTCGCGCACGGTCGCTTCGGCCCGCTCCGAATAACCGTGGGACGCAAGCCAGCGCGGCGATTCCGGAACGAAGCGGCGCACCACCAGCACGAAGACGGCCGGGATCGCCTGCAGGATGAAGACCCAGCGCCAGTCGGCGACCTGCAGCACGAAGTAAGTCAGCAGGCCCGACGCGATGAAGCCAAGCGGCCAGAATCCTTCGAGGAACGCGATGTAGCGGCCGCGGTTGCGCGCCGGCATGATCTCCGAGACCATCGACTGCGCGACCGGAAACTCCATGCCCATTCCAAAGCCGAGCAGCAGGCGGGACGCGCCGAGCGCGGTCGCCGTCGTCGAGAGACCGCAGCACAGGCTGCCCAAGCCCCAGAAGATCATGCTGACCTGGAAGACGCGGGCGCGGCCGAAACGGTCGGCGAGCAGGCCGGCGGACGCGGCGCCCACGAACATGCCGAGGAAGCTCATGCTGGACAGCAGCCCGGCTTCCGCCGTCGACAGGCCGAAGGTCTGGCGGATCGAGCCGAGCACAAAGGTCAGCGCGGCCAGGTCCATGCTGTCGAAAAACCACGCGGTCGCGATGATTCCGAAGATCCAGCGCTGATAGGAGGTCAGCGGCAGGCGTTCGAGCCGTGCCGCGATGTCGGCGACCTGCTGCGCCTGCGCGGTTCGCGCAACGGCCGGAGCCCGGCTTCCGGCTGCTGCGGTGACGTCGGAAATGGTCATTGCTGCCTCCCCAAGTGGATGCTGACGGGCTCTTTTCGGCCTTTTCATAAAATGTCACACGAATAGCAGTGATATGTCAATTGGTGATCACGCGTGAATTGACGGCGCGGCCCGGGCTGCGGCGCCGGATGGGGGGCGGACAAATCGGCGCGTAGCGCGGTTCTCCCGTGGTCCGGTCGACCATCCTTGCCGTTTCGGGCATCCTGCGAAGCGGAATCAAGAGCCGGTTAACGGCATCCGAGAAATCGGGGGCTAACGGATAATCCGGCTTTAATGGGGAGCCGACTAAACGTCACGTGGTTGCAAGGTACCGGATGCCTGGAGGTATCCGATGTTGCGTCGGGCGGAGGCGTTTTCCCCATATGTCAGTTCAGGCCGATTTGGATTTTGCGAGCGACGATCGCGCGAGGGCGCAGATCGGCGCGGCGGTGAGCTATCTGCTCAGGGACGCGACCGGCGTCACGCGTGAGCATGCCGTCGAGACGATTGTCGAGATGGTGCGCGACATCGCAAGCCGGCCGCCCACTGTCGAAGCGGTATCGATTCAGCCGCTGATGAGCGGCGTCACCTATCGCGATTTTGTGATCGACGCCTATCGGCGCGATGTCGATCGCTGGCGCGCGACCATCCGCCGTTCGAACGGCAAGAAGATCCGGATCGCTTCGCCGCCGTCGGTGCGCGACGAGGCGACGACCACAGCGGACGCGATCACCGCCGAGAAGGCCATCGAGTTCGCGAGGCGGGCGATCGACCTGGGCGAGGTGATCTGACCTCGCCGCCTCAAGGCTTGCCATCGCCGCGAAAGTCCGGCGATGCACTGAGCCTATGCTTGGGACGCGCGATGTGCTCCGATACGACGTCGCGCCGGTTCCGCAGCTGTCTGCGGAATTGTCCATTCATCCCGTCCCAGCCGAGAAATGCCATGCCTTCCGAACTCCGTTCGCCGCGTCTGGCTGTCCTGATCGACGCCGACAATGCATCTGCAAAGATCGCCGATGGGCTGTTCGAGGAGATCGCCAAGATCGGCGAGGCCAGCGTGCGCCGCATCTACGGCGACTTCTCCAATCCCAGGTCCAAGGGCTGGGCCGACATCCTGTCGAAGCACGCCATTATCCCGCAGCAGCAATTTGCCTATACGACCGGGAAGAACGCATCCGACATCACCCTGGTGATCGACGCCATGGACCTGCTGCACAGCGGCCGGTTCGATGGCTTCTGCCTGGTGTCGTCGGACAGCGATTTCACCCGGCTTGCCGCCCGCATCCGTGAACACGGCATCGACGTGTTCGGGTTCGGCGAGCAGAAGACGCCGGAGAGTTTTCGGCAGGCCTGCCGCCGGTTCGTCTATACTGAGAATCTGCGCGGCGGCGCGCCGAGTAATCAGGATGCCGCCGTGCGGGCCCAGCCGTTACAGCCGCCGGAGGCCGCCACGCCCATCCTCAAGAAGATGATCGGCCAGATGGCAAGCGAGGACGGCTGGGTAACGCTTGGCGAGGTCGGACGGCAGTTGGCCAATTTCGCGTCGGATTTCGATCAGCGGACCTACGGCTTCCGCACCCTCGGCGAGCTGGTGCGCAGGACCAACGCTTTCGAGATCGAGTCGAAGGGCGGGACGATGCGAATCCGCATCAAGCCTTCAGCTGCACCGCCGCCAAGACGAAGAGCTCCAAGACGGCGAGCCGATCAAAAACCGCCGGAATGAACGGCGCGCAGCGCGCTCCTGTTCTGAACGATCCCTCAATCTGAACGCAGGATGAATGCTGCTTCGGACATTGTCCGGAGCAGCATTTTCATTCGTGCTGGAATCAAGCGAATTGCGCGCGGAACTGGAGTTGCGCGGGTTGCAGCATTGGAACTGGAACGTTCTCGTTGCTTGCGATGTTGAGGGGGCATCGATCAATTCGGAGGAGGAGAATCATGAACAAGCGTTTTGCTGTGTCCCTTGTCGCTGCTGCGTCGCTGCTCGCGTCCGGTTCAGCCTTCGCGCAGTCCACGACTGCGGCGGGCGCCGCGAACGGCGCGCGGGCCGGTGGCGAAATCGCGGGACCGGTCGGCGAGATCGTCGGCGGCACGGTGGGTGCCGCGGTCGGCGCCGGCCTCGAGATTCCGAATGCGGTGATCACGTCGATCCCGCGCAACGAGCCGTCGGTGGTGGTGCGTGAACGCGTCGTGGTCGGCGAGCCGCTGCCCGACACCGTCGTGCTGCGCCCGGTGCCGCGCTACACCGAGTATCGCTACGCCGTCGTCAACGACCGCCGCGTGATCGTCGAGCCGCGCACCCGCCGGATCGTCAAGATCATCGACTGATCGCATCGAGACTTCTGACTACGAAGATCCTCGCGGGCCCGTCGCCCGCGGGGATTTTCGTGGGCCCCATGAATACCGGCATGGCACAGGCCCGTTTTTTCATGAAGCGGCCGGTTGGCCTGACGGCCCGATCCCCTAGACTGGTCGGCAATGGACGGACGCAGCAAGCGTCTGCCTTGGTCAAAAGCAGGGGATGGAAGCATGGCTCGGAAGATCGCGATCGTCGGCGCGGGTGCGGTCGGCGGCTACGCCGGTGCGCACATGGTGCAGGCTGGAGAGGATGTCACCTTCATCGATCCCTGGCCCGCGCATGTCGAGCACATGCGCAAGCACGGGCTGCGCGTCACGCACGCGATGGACGTCGCGGAATTCTCGGTGCCGGTGCGCGCGCTTGATGTCACCGACGCGCAGCAACTGGCAAAGGAAAAACCGGTCGACATCGCCTTCGTCTGCATGAAGTCCTACGACACCGCCTGGGCCACCATGCTGATCCGGCAATATCTGGCGGCGGATGGCTACGTCGTCTCGCTGCAGAACTGCATGAACGAGGAAACCATCGCCGGCATCGTCGGTTGGGGCAAGACGCTCGGCTGCATCGCGAGCAGCATCACCGTCAATCTGCCGGCGCCCGGCCATATCCACCGCGGCGCCGGCAAGGGCGGCGCGGCGCACACCGTGTTTCGCGCCGGCGAGGTTCATGGCCGCATTACCGCGCGGGCCGAAGAGGTGTGCCGCCTGGTCGGTTATTCCGACAGCGCCAAGGTCACCTCCAATCTCTGGGGCGAGCGTTGGTCCAAGCTCGTCGCCAACGTGATGGGCAACGGGCTCTCGGCCTGCACTGGTCTGGCGGGCGGCGAGGTGCTGCAAAGCGAACCGCTGCGCCGCTTCTCGACGCGGCTCGGCAGCGAGGCGATCCGCGTCGGTCAGGCGCAGGGCTATCAGCTGGAGGAGATCCTGCATCTGCCGCCCGAGGCCATCGCGCGGGCCGGCGAGGGCGACGAAGCCGCGACGCGCGCCTGCGACGAGCAGCGCTTCAAGGATGCCAAGCGCACCTCGTCCGCGCAGCGTCCCTCGATGGGCCAGGACATGCAGAAGGGCCGCCGCACCGAGATCGAATTCCTCAACGGCCTCGTGGTCCGCGAAGGCGAGAAGCTCGGCATCGCCTGCGCGGCGAATGCCGCGCTGACCGACATCGTCAAGCGCGTCGAACGCGGCGAGCTGGCGCCGGATCCCCGGCATATCACGGAGCTGAGGTTGAATTGAGCCGACTCACGCGAGGGCCCGACTGCCGTCATTGCGAGCGCACGAAGCAATCCATCCAACCGCATGCACGGATGCATGGATTGCTTCGTCGCTTCAGCGCAAAATTGCTCCGCAATTTTGTCGCGAGCTCCTCGCAATGACGGATGCGCGGCCGCCGGGTCTTGCCCTACAGCAGCTGCCTGACCCCCATCCCATGCATGAACCGCTCGCGGATCTGCACCGGATCGCGGCGGGTGGTGCCGGTGCCGGGCTTGTCGTCGATGCGGACGCCGATCAGGGTCGGACCGGAGGCCTGTTTCGACTGTTCGATCAGCCGCTCGAAATCGTCCTCGTCGGCGGCCCAGGAGCTGTTGACGATCCCGCTCGCGAGGGCAATTGCCACGATATCGGTATGGCCCGCCGCCGGCGTCGGCTGCGCGCCCGTGATCTGGTAGATGCCGTTGTCCATCACCACCATGGTGAGATTCTTCGGCGCCAGCGTCGCGATGGTCGAGAGGCAGCCGAGCTGCATCAGCAGCGAGCCGTCGCCTTCCAGCGCGAACACGCGCCGGTTCGGCTGCGCCAGTGCGACGCCGAGCGCGATCGGGAAGGCGAGGCCCATGCTGCCCAGCATGTAAAAATTCTGCGGGCGATGGCCGGCGGCCCAGAGGTCGAAATTGGTGTTGCCGATGCCGCCGATCACGGCCTCGTCCTTGAGCCCGGCGACGAGGCGTTGGGTGAGCTCGAAGCGGTTCATCACCTTGGTGTTGCGCGCGTGGGTGCTGGTCATGGCTGATCTCACTTGTCGAAGGTCTTGCCGCCGGTCAGCAGCGGCGAGAGGATCAGCGCCACCGGCGCCTGGGTGGTGACGGCCTGCTTGATCGAGCGGTCGGCGATGAATTCGAGCTCGTCGAGCCGCGTGATCGTGTGATGTTCCATGGCCAGCGAATCCAGCACCGGGCGCATGGTGCGGCAGACCAGCGCCTGGCCGTAGTTGAACTCTCCGAGCGTGCCACGCTCGGAGACGAACATGATCAGCGGGATCTGGTAGGGCACCGCGAGCGAGGCCAGCACGTTGGCGAGCGTGGCAAAGCCCGAGGTTTGCATCAGCACCGCGCCGCGCGTTCCCGCCATCCAGGCACCGGAGACGATGCCCACCGCTTCTTCCTCGCGCGCGGTCGGAAACGTCGTGAAATAGGGATCGACGTGCAGGTCCTTGATCAGCGTGGTCAGCACCCGGTCGGGCACATAGGGCACGAGCTTGATCTCGTTCCGCTTCAGCGTCTGCAGCACGATGCCGTGCCAGGTCGTCGCCGCATCCTGGGACTTGTCCTTGGCTTTATCTTTGGACGAGGCTTGTTCCGCGGCCGCCATCCTGTTCTCCCTGCTCGCGCGACGCTGGTGGCCGCTTGCCGCACGAAACTTGACGCGGTGCCTGCGATTGTCAACATGTCGCGGCCGCAACGCGATCTGCGGAATTCGGCCATCGCAGCGCCGAACCAACGTGCGATACAGGCGTAACGAAAAAGGGACGGTAGCGATCAAGGGACGGGAGGCGTCGATGGCCGGATGGGTCTGGCGGACCGCCATTGCGGCAGCGGCCATGATTGTGGCCGGCCTTGTGTCCGCGCAACCGTTCCCGGCCAAGGCCGTTCACATTCTCGTTCCATATCCGCCGGGCGGCGGCGTCGATGTGCTGACGCGGACGCTCGCCGAAGCGGTGTCGAAGACCTGGACGCAATCGATCGTGGTCGAGAACCGGCCCGGCGCCGGCGGGGTGATCGCCTCGCAGGCGATCGCGACCTCCGCGCCCGACGGTTACAATCTGATCATGGTGGCGAGCGGCCACGCCACCAATCCGTTTCTCTATCCAAAGCTGTCCTACGACACGTTCAGGGATTTTTCACCGATCTCGCTCTTGGCGTCGTCGCCGAACGTGCTGCTGGTGCGCGCGGATTCGCCGTTCAAATCGGTCGGCGACGTCATCGCCGCGGCGAAGGCGAAGCCGGGCAGCCTGTCCTTCGCCCATGCCGGCAACGGCACCTCGACCCATCTGGCCGGCGAGCTGCTCAAGAGCCTCGCCAAGATCGATCTCGACGCGATCCCCTACAAGGGCGGTGCGCCCGCGATCAACGATCTGCTCGGCGGGCAAATTCCGCTGTCGTTCAACAACGGACCGGAATCGGTCGGGCAGTTGCAGGCCGGCACGGTTCGCGCGCTGGCGGTGACGACGGGCTCGCGCGCGCCGTTCCTGCCTGACGTGCCCAGCATGTCTGAAACCGTGCCGGGCTACGACACCGAGGTGTGGTGGGGCTTGCTTGGACCCGGCGGTATGCCCGCCGACCTCGTGGCCAAGATCTCGCATGATTTCGTCGCGGCGGTGAACACCGATGTTGTGAAGGAGCGGCTCGGCAAGCTCGGTGCAATCCCGATCGGCTCCACGCCGGACAAGTTCGCCGCCAAGATCAAGGCCGACTACGACAAATGGGGGCCGATCATCAAGGCCGCCGGCATGAAGGCGGAATAGAACATGGCTGCGTCGGAAATTCCCGCCTGCCTGCCGCCGCGTGCGGTGACGCCGCCAAAGGACAAGCTGCCGCCGAAGGCCTGCGACACGCATGCGCATGTATTCGGTCCGGCCGACCGCTTTCCCTATGCCGGCGATCGCAGCTACACGCCGCCGGACGCGCCGCTCGCGACCTACCTCGGCATGCTCGATGCGCTTGGTTTCGCCCGCGGCGTGCTGGTGCAGGGCAGCGCGCATGGCCACGACAATTCGGCGATGCTGGATGCGCTGCAGCGCGAGCCCGCGCGTCTGCGCGGCGTCGCGGTGGCCGATGCCGATGTGGCGGCGGGCACGCTGCGGCAATGGCACGTGCTCGGCGTCCGCGGCCTGCGCTTCAACCATTTCTTCCGCGGGGGTCAGCTGCACTATCGCGGCGGCATTCCCTTGAACGTTGCCGAAACCCACGCGGGCGTGATGGCCGAACTCGGCTGGCATCTGCAGCTCTGGATCGATGTGAAGGATTTGCCCGACACGATCCCGACGCTGAAGGCGCTGGGGTTGCCGGTCGTGGTCGATCACATGGGCCGCACCGACGCCGGCGCCGGCATCAACACCGCGGGCTTTCAGAGCTTGCTGCGTGCGGTGGACGAAGGCTGGTGCTGGACCAAACTGTCAGGCGCGCATCGCCTGAGCCAGCGGGCCCCTGATTATCCCGATGCGCGGCTGTTCCACGAAGCACTGGTGTCGGCCAATCCTGAAAGGCTGGTGTGGGGCGGCGACTGGCCGCATCCGCGGGTCGAGGGCGAAATGCCCGACGCCGGCCATCTGCTCGACCTGTTTCACGAATGGACGCCGGACGCGGCGACACGGCACCGCATCCTCGTCGACAATCCCGCACGACTCTATGGCTTCCCAAACTGAAAGCTGCTCGAAGACATGACCGTCAACAACAAGCGCGTGTTCTACGTCAAATACCTCGCCCACGAGATCTACGTCGATATCCTGAAGAAGCGGCCGGACGTCCGGCTCGATCGTTTGGAGAACGAGACGCCGGAGGCGACGTTCGGGCCGGTTCTCGCCGACGCGCATGCCTATCAGATCGGCGCGGCGCGCGACGAGCTGGCGCCGCATTTTCATGCCCATGCCGAGCTGTTGAAGCGTGCGCCGAATCTTCTCATCGTGTCGTCGAACGGCGCCGGCTTCGATCCCGTCGACGTCGATGCCTGCACCGCGGCGGGCGTGCTTGTCGTCAACCAGTCCGGCGGCAATGCCAATTCGGTCGCCGAACACGCGCTCGGCATGATGCTGACGCTGTCGAAGCGGATCATCCAGTCCGACCGCAGGCTGCGGCGCGAGGCCAATGTCAACCGCAACGATCTGATCGGCAATGAGCTGAAGGAGAAGACTGTCGGCATCGTCGGTCTCGGCAATGTCGGCCGCCGCATCGCCGAGCTGTGCAAGGGCCTCCTGCACATGAAGGTGATCGCCTACGATCCCTATCTCACGGCGGATGAGATGGCGAAGCGGGGCGGGGAGAAGGTCGAGCTCGACGATCTCTTGCGCCGCGCGGACTTTGTTTCGATCTCGTGCCCGCTGGACAAGAACAGCCGCGGCATGATCGGCGCGCGCCAGTTCGCGCTGATGCAGCCGCACGCCTATTTCGTCACTACCGCGCGCGGCTTCATCCACGACGAGAAGGCGCTGGAGGAAGCGCTGCGTGACAAACGTATCGCCGGCGCCGGGCTCGACGTCTGGGACAAGGAGCCGCCGCCGCCGGATCATCCGCTGCTGCAGTTCGACAATGTGCTGGCGAGCCCGCACACCGCCGGCGTCACCCGCGAGGCGCGCATCAACATGGGCCGGATCGCCGCCGAGCAGATCCTCGACGCCCTCGACGGCAAGCGCCCGCCGCGCATCATCAATCCCGAGGTGTGGCCGGTCTACGCAAGACGGTTCGAGAAGGCGTTCGGGTTCATGCCGGGGTAGGGTCAGCCCTGCCCTTGCGGGGCCGCGGCTGCGCGCGGCCAAAATATCGAAAACAACCCCATGCAAAGGAGCTGGCGGCTTGCCGGCGTTCGAGCAGGGCAACTTGACGCGTCGGGCAACTCAGGGGTACATTTCCAATATTCCGAAATCGTGTAAGCGCCGCCTTGCGGGAGAGATATACCGCAAGGGCGGAGGGAACCCTTCCGCCGGTGCGCGCCTCGCACAAGCGGCCAGCCGTGCGAGCGTTGTTGCGCGCCCCAAAAACACCGGAGAAAATCTCCTTCGTCGTAGCCTCGATCGAGGCAATAAACCCACTGCCAAACGACCGCCTCACAACGCGTCCGTTGTTATTTTCCCTGAGATATCGACGGCTTAGCCCGAAATCGCCATTTTCCCTCCGTGCCCGTCCATTCCGGGCACGGAAGGAAGACGTTCATGCGACAGGTCCAGTCATTGCTCCGCAACGCGCCCGCGAAAATCGGCCGCCGTCTTGCGCAGATCGTCGCGATCGCTGCCGCCAGCCTGCCGCAGGCCGGCGCGTAGTTTTCCCCGCTGCGAAAGTCGCACACGTGTCAGCCGAATTAACTCACGACCCTTTCGTGTTAGTGCTAGCGTGGTACCCCCGGGCTCTGCCGGTGCAGCAGGGAGGGTTCCATGTCACGCTTCGTCGTTCATTTCATGAAGGACGTGCTCGGCGGCAATGGCCGCGAGCGCGAGGTTTGCCAGGGCGCGCTTGAGATCGACGCCTCGAGCGAGGGCCAGGCCACCGAGATGGCCAAGGTCAAGTTTTGCCAGGAACAATCGCTGTGCGACTGGTCACTGCATGCCGACCGCATCCGGATCGAGGCGGCCGACTTGCACGTGACCTAGCACTTGTCGCCGATCACTCCGGCAGGATGCGAACCGCACCCTTGGCCGCGCTGCTGGCGAATGCCGCATAGGCCTTCAGCGCGGTCGAGACGGCGCGCTTGCGTGGCGCTGCCGGCTTCCATGCCGCGTTGCCCTTGGCTTCCATCGCTGCGCGACGGCGCTTCAGCTCGGCATCGTCGACCTTGAGGTTGACCTTGCGGTTCGGGATGTCGAACTCGATGATGTCGCCTTCCTCGACGAGGCCGATCAGGCCGCCTTCGGCGGCTTCCGGCGAGACGTGGCCGATCGACAGGCCCGACGATCCGCCGGAGAAGCGGCCATCGGTGATCAGCGCGCAGGCCTTTCCGAGGCCTTTCGACTTCAGATAGCTGGTCGGGTACAGCATCTCCTGCATGCCGGGGCCGCCGCGCGGACCCTCATAGCGGATCAGCACGACGTCGCCGGCCTTCACCTTGTTGGTGAGGATGGCGTCGACCGATGCGTCCTGGCTCTCGAAGATCCGGGCCGGGCCTGAGAACTTCAGAATGCTCTGGTCGACGCCGGCGGTCTTCACGATGCAGCCGTCCTCGGCGAGGTTGCCGAACAGCACGGCGAGGCCGCCGTCCTTGGAATAGGCGTGCGCGGCGTCGCGGATGACGCCCTTTTCGCGATCGAGATCGACCTCGTCGAAGCGGCGGTCCTGGCTGAAGGCTTCCTGGGTCGGTACGCCGCCCGGCGCAGCGCGGTAGAAGTCGCGCACCTTGTCGCTTGATGTCCGCACCACGTCCCAGCGGTTCAGCGCATCATCCAGCGTCGCGGCGTGCACGGTCGGCCCGTCGGTCGTCAGCAGCTTGGCGCGGTCGAGCTCGCCGAGGATCGCCATGATGCCGCCGGCGTGATGCACGTCCTCCATGTGGACGTCCTGCACCGAGGGCGCGACCTTGCAAAGTACCGGCACCTTGCGCGACAGGCGGTCGATATCGGTCATCGTGAACGGCACTTCGCCCTCGCGCGCGGCAGCGAGCAGATGCAGCACGGTGTTGGTCGAGCCGCCCATCGCGATATCGAGCGTCATCGCGTTCTCGAACGACTTGAAGTTCGCGATATTGCGCGGCAGCACCTTGGCGTCGTCCTGCTCGTAGTAGCGGCGGGCGAGGTCGACGATCAGATGGCCGGCCTCGACGAACAGGCTCTTGCGGTCGGCGTGGGTCGCCAGCACCGAGCCGTTGCCGGGCAGCGCGAGGCCGAGCGCCTCGGTCAGGCAGTTCATCGAGTTCGCGGTGAACATGCCGGAGCAGGAGCCGCAGGTCGGGCAGGCCGAGCGCTCGATCACCTCGACCTCTTCGTCCGACACGTTGGAGTCGGCGGCCGCGACCATCGCGTCGATCAGGTCGACCGCGCGCTTCTTGCCCTTGAGCAGGATCTTGCCCGACTCCATCGGTCCGCCCGAGACGAACACGGTCGGGATGTTGAGCCGCAGCGTCGCCATCAGCATGCCGGGCGTGATCTTGTCGCAGTTGGAGATGCAGACCATCGCGTCGGCGCAATGCGCATTGACCATGTATTCGACGCTGTCGGCGATCAGCTCGCGCGAGGGCAGGCTGTACAGCATGCCGTCATGACCCATCGCGATGCCGTCATCGACCGCAATGGTGTTGAACTCCTTGGCGACGCCGCCCGCCTTCTCGATCTCGCGAGCCACGAGCTGGCCGAGATTCTGCAGATGGACGTGGCCGGGCACGAACTGGGTGAAGGAATTGACCACCGCGATGATCGGCTTGCCGAAATCCTCGTTCTTCATGCCGGTGGCGCGCCAGAGGCCGCGTGCACCCGCCATGTTGCGGCCGTGAGTGGTGGTGCGGGAGCGATAGGCGGGCATCGTAAATCCTTCTCAAATCCTTGGGCTAAGGGCATTTTTTAGGGGAGTTGGCGCTCCTTATGCCTGCCCGTGGATGCGGATTCAAGCGCGGAACCGCATGGCTGAACCCCGCAATTCGGGCAATGTCGAACGGTCGGCTTGATCTCGGCCGGCCCGGTGCATTAGCTGGGCGCATCGACGGCAAGAACAACGAACAAGCAAAAAAAGGGAGAGACGCGTGGCAAGGCTGCCCCTGATTGATCCGGACACGACGGGCGGCGATATCCGCGCCGCGTTCGACCGCATGCCGGTCAAGCTCAACATCTTCCGCATGATGGCCCATGCCGAGGCCAATGCCATTCCGCTGATGCGGCTCGGCAATTCGATCCTGCACAAGCAGAAGCTGTCGGCGGTCAACCGCGAGCTCTTGATCCTGCAGGCCGCGCAGCTCGAGGGCGGCGCCTATGAATGGCGCCAGCACGTGCCGATTGCGCTCGGTGTCGGCGTCACCCAGGCGCAGATCGATGCCGTCGAGCGCGGCAACTACGACGATGCGGCGCTGAACGCAGCCGAGCGCGCGCTGCTCGGCTTCGGCCGCGAGGTGGTCGAGAAGGTTCGCGTCGGCGATGCCGCCTTCGCCGGCATGCGCGAGCATTTCAGCGATCAGGAGATCGTCGAGGCGATCGTCGCGCTCGGCTTCTACATGATGATGGCGCGCCTGACGGAGGCAACCGAGACCGATCTCGATCCGGCCGCCGGCATGGCGGTCTACGAGGGCGGCAGGAATCGGAGCTGACGGGATGTCGGAGACTTCGCAAGAGGCCAGGCAAGACACGAAGCCGGAGCGCTATGTCCGTCCGCTGAGCGCGGAATCCTCGGGTACCGCGCCGGGCAGGGGACGCCTCAACGGCCGCCGCATCCTGGTGGTCGGCGGCGGCCAGCGGGTGTTCGATGCCGCCACCGATCCGATCGGCAACGGCCGCGCCATGAGCCTGCTGTTCGCGCGCGAGGGCGCGCATGTCGCGGTCGCCGACCTCAACCGTGCCTCGGCCGAGGACACGGTTGCGCGTACTGCTGATGACGGCGGCCGCGCTTTCGCGATCGCCGCCGATGTCACTAAAGAGGCCGACGTCATCAAGATGGTCGACGAGGCGCATCGCACGATGGGCGGGCTCGACGGCATGGTGCTGAACATCGGTACCTTCGGCAAGACCGGGCTCGACAATGTCAGCGCGGAGGAGTGGAACAGGATCTACGACGTCAATGTCCGCGGCCCGATGCTGTGCTGCCGCGCGGCCTTGCCGAAATTCGAAGACGGCGGCTCGATCGTCTTCATCTCCTCGATCGCGGCGCTGAAGGCGGGATCGCAGATGGCGGTCTATGATTCCATATCCCGTTCGGCCGTCAGGCGACGGCCTGGGAGATCGCCTATGCCGTGCTGTTCTTCATGTCGGATGAAAGCGTCTATGTTACCGCGCAGACGCTCGCGGTCGACAGCGGGCTCAGCGGTTTGTGAGCGGCGGGGAGGGCGCATGAGTGCATTGTTCGGCAAGGTCTGTCAGAACGGCTACGTCGTTCGCGACATCGATGCGGCGCTGAAGTTCTGGACCGAGACACTGCGGGTCGGGCCGTTCTTCCTGATCCCCTCGGTCAAGGTCGATTGGTTCCGTTATCGCGGCGTGGACTCCGCGGTCGAGATGTCGATCGCGCTGGCCAATTCCGGCGATCTGCAGATCGAGTTGATCCAACAGCGCAACGACGCGCCGTCGATGTATCTGGATTTTCTGGCGCGCCACGGCGAGGGCCCGCAGCACATGTCGTACTGGAGCACGGACTACCAGTCGCTCTACGACCGCGCCATCGCTGCAGGCTTCACGGTCGGTCATGAAGGCCAGATCGGCGGCCCCAAGGGACGCTTCGCCTATTTCGACACCGCCGGCCATGCCGGCACCGTAATCGAGATCTCAGACATCTCGGGATCGAAGGGGCGGTTCTTCGAGAAGATCAGGACCGTGGCCGCGACTTGGGACGGCTCGGACCCGATCCGCGTGGTGGGCTGACGCGGCTATTCGGCGGCGATGCTGGCCGGCGCCGGATATCCCACGCGGGGGCGCATCTTCGCGCGCCCGTTCCTGCGGCCGAACTGGCTGCCGGCCAGCAGCGCCGCGGCCGCGCGCAGCTGCTCGCGCAGCCATTGGTTGGTGGTGTCGTCCTCGGCGGTGGCGTGCCAGTAGAGATAATTGACGTGCGGACTGATCGGGAACGGGCAGGGGAAGCATTGCAGCAGCCCGGGATCTTCCAGTACGGAGGCGGCGCTCTCCGAGGCGGTCAGCAGCATGTTGCTGCGGCTCACGACGTGGCAGGCGGTTGCGAAATTCTGGCAGGTCAGGCGAACAGTGCGGGTCAGGCCGAGGCGCTGGAGCTGAAAATCCTCGAACGACAGGCCGCTGCGCCGCGACGTCACGCAGACATGCTCCATGCGCAAATAAGCCTTCTTGTCGAGCCGGGTGCCGAGCTCGGGATGGCCGCGCCGCGCGAACACCGCGATATGCTCGGTCAGGATCTGCTCGCGCCGCACCTCCGCCGAGAGCGGCAATAGTGTATCGATCGCGACGTCGAGGGTGCCGGCGGCCAGCTCGCGCTCGAGATTGTTGCGCTCACTGCGCACGGTGGCGATCTCGACCAGCGGCGCCACCGTGCTGATCCGGTTGACCAGCGCGCTCAGCATCGGCGCCTCCAGATTGTTGCGCAGCCCGATCACGAACCGCTTCGGCGTCTGCGCCGGATCGAACCGGTGGGTGTGGGTCAGCGTCGTCTCGAGGCCGTTGAGCGCCTGGCGCACCGTGGTGATGATCTGCCGGGCCAGCGGGGTCGGTGTCATCACGTGGTTGCGGCGCACGAACAGCGGATCGTTGAACATCGCGCGCAGCCGGCTCAGCGCATGGCTGACCGCGGGCTGCGTCAGGTTGAGGCGGAAGCAGGCGCGGCTGACGCCGCCCTCGGAATAGATCGCGTCGAACACGACGAACAGGTTCAGATCGACGTCGCGTACATGCATGAAAATGATCAATCCGTATCCGCCGAATGCATTTGACGAATACTAATCGGCACTCTTAAAGTCTCAAGCAAAATAATACCTGGAGGAAACGATGAGCGTGCAATCGCCATCGCGCGGCGTTGCTGTCCCTGCGGCATCATCTCGCCTGGGCGCAATGTTTGCGAAGCCGAGCCAGGAGCAGATCGTGCTCCTGATCACCATCGCGCTCCTGATCGTGTTCGGCCTGACGCTGAACGGCTTCGCCACCGTCTCCAACCTCCTGAATTTGTTGCGGAGTATTTCCATCCTCGGCGTGCTCGGCCTCGGCATGGGGCTGATCGTGATCAGCCGCGGCATCGACCTCTCCGAGGTCGCGATCATGGCGGGTTCCTGGGCGATCGCGCTGATCTACATGCAGAACGGCATGCCCGTTTTCACGGCAGTGCTGCTGGCGCTGGCGATCGCGGTGTTGATCGGCGTCGTCAACGGCGTGATGGTCGCTTTCGTCGAGGCGCCGGCGCTGTTCGTGACGCTGGCTGCCGGTTTCGTGATCTATGGCCTCGCCTTCTGGATCGCGCCGGCCTGGGTGGTCTATGCGCCGAAGGATGCGCCGGGCCTGATGTATCTCGGCGCCGGACGGTTGTTCGGCATCCCGGTTCCGATCCTGGTGTTCGCGGCCTGTGCAATCGCGATGCATTTGTTCCTGTCGCGCACCTCGATCGGCCGCTTCATCTATTCGCAGGGCGACAATCCGGAGGCCGCGCGGCTGACCGGCGTCGCGCTGAGACCGCTGATCGTGCTCGAGCACGTGCTGGTTGCACTGCTCGCCTGGATTGCGGGCCTGGTCTGGGTCGGCACCACGGGCAGCATGCAGATGGCGATCACCCAGGGCACCATGATCTTCGATGTCGTGCTCGTCGTCGTGATCGGAGGCATCAGCCTGATCGGCGGCCGCGGCAGCGTGTTCAGCGTCGTGGTCGGCTGCATCCTGATTGGCACGCTGCTCAACGCCTTCACCATCATGGACGTCAACAGCGAGGTGCAGAACATCATCAAGGGCGTGGTGTTGCTGGCCGCCATCGTGCTCGACAACTGGCTGCATCCCCGCGACGAGGAGACCGCGCGGCAAGGGGATTGAAACAGGGCGACCGAGCCGGCCGCCGCGCCAAATGAATCAATCAAAAGAAATTGCTTTGTGGAGGGAGACGATGAAGACGACGACGAAATTCTGGACGATCCTGCTGGCCGGCGTGACGCTGGCCGCGATGCCGTTTGCGGCATCGGCGCAGGAGGAAGGCACCAAGACCGCGCGCGAGCTGCGTGCCGTCTACGACAAGGCGCTGCAGGGCAAGACAATCGCCTATCTGCCGATCGCGCTCGGCGTGCCGCTGTCCGACGAATGGGGCCGGGTGGTGCAGGAGGAAGCCGAGTGGCGCGGCATGAAATATGTCGTGCGCGATCCCAACAACAACCCCTCGGCAATGCAGCAGGCCCTGACCGCGCTGGTCGACCAGAAGCCCGACGTGCTGATCGTGCAGAATCCGAGCGTCACGCTGCTGATGAAGGATCTGAAGCGCGCCGAAAGCCAGGGCACGCACGTGATCCAGATCAACATGTCCTCGAACTACAAATCCGGCGCCTTTGTCGGCGCCGACTGGCGCGAGATCGGCAAGATGCTGGCGAACGAAGCCGTCAAGGCTTGCGGCACCGGCTCGGGCAAGTCGGGCAAGGTCCAGATCGTGCAGGGCGAACTGACCGCGGCCGCCAGCGTCGACCAGGTCGGCGGCATCATGGAGGTCTTGAACAAGGATCCGAACATCAAGGTGGTCTCGAACCAGGCGGCGAACTGGGACGCCAACACCGCGCTCAACGTCACCGCGACGGTGATCCAGCAGCACCCCGACCTCTGCGCCTCGATCGGGTTCTGGGGCATCATGGAGTCGGGCGCGGCGCAGGCGATCCGCAATGCCGGCAAGATCGACGATGTGAAGGTGTTCGCCTCCGGTGAAGGCTCGCAGCTCGATTGCGACCAGGTCAATTCGGGCAATTTCTACAAGTTCCTGAGCTACAAGGCGACCGAGCAGGGCCACGACCTGATGTTCGCCGCCGAAACCCTGCTGGTGTCCGGCGAGAAGCCGGGCAGCCGCAATCTCGTCTACTACACGCGGCCGATCTGGCTCGATAAGTCGAACGCCTCGGGCGCCAACTGCTTCGCGCTACCCAAGAAAAATTAACAAGGCGCGGACAGCCGGCGCGGGGGGGCATTCCCGCGCCGGCTGTATCAAAGAGCACGATCCGGCAAGGTGGAGCCGGTTTTTCTCCGACCGACGCGCAGCGTTTGCGGAGAGCGTGTTCATCAAGGGACGAGGTCGCGATGCGATGGCCGATCGCATCATGACCAGGAGCATGATCCGGGACGTGCAAGCCGGCTCTCCGCAAGATCGTGCGCGATCACGAGCACGATCCGGAAAAGTGGAAGCCGGTTTTCCGCAAGATCGTGCTCAATCACGAGCACGATCCGGAAAAGTGGAAGCCGGTTTTCCGCAAGATCGTGCTCAATCAAGAGGATGCTTTGGCGATGTCGATGGCCGTTGATTCCTTTGCCGCATCGGTGCGGCGATTTTCACCCCGGCTCCTGCTGTCGGAGCTGCTGCTGAAACAGTGGTTCGAGCCGGTGGTTCCCTTCACCGTGATGATCGGGCTGTGGACCTATTTCGCGCTCACCATTCCCGACTACGCCTCGGTGCAGAGCTCGGTGTCGCTGCTGCGGCTGTTCGCCGAATTCGGTTTCGTCGTGCTCGCGATGGGCTTCTGCCTCGTCACCGGCGGCATCGACCTCTCGGTCGGCGCGATCTTCGCGCTGTGCAATTTCGCGGCGCTGTACTTCCTCTTGGTGCGCGAATGGCCGGTCGGCCTCGCCGTGCCGGCGACGCTTCTGGTCGGCGCGCTGCTCGGCAGCATCAACGGCTTCCTGATCGGCTTCCTGAAGACGCGGCCGTTCCTGACCACGCTGGTGACGCTGATCATCCTGCGCGCCTCGGTCAATCTGCTCAATACCAGCTACGCCCAGGTGTTCGCGACCAACTCGGTCGAGAGCGACGCCTGGGATTTCATCGGCGGCGGCAGCGTGCTCGGCATTCCCGTCAATGCGGCGACGCTGTTCGTGGTGCTGTTGATCTGCCACATCTTCCTGTCGCGCTCGCGCTACGGCTGGCATCTCACCGCGATCGGCGCCAGCCGCAAGGCGGCGCGCCACGCCGGCATCCGCGTCCGCGTGATGCTGTTCATGACCTATGTGCTGTCGGGAACGCTGTGCGCGGCGAGCGGCATCTTCTACGCCGCGCGGCAATCCTCGACAGACTCCACCACCGGCGTGGGGTGGGAATTCCAGGCGCTCACCGCCGTCGTGCTCGGCGGCGTGTCGCTCGCGGGCGGCAAGGGCACGGTGTGGCGGGCGATGATCGGCGCGCTGATCATCTTCCTGTTGATCAACGGCCTCGTGCGGATGGGCATCCCGGGCTACGTCACCTCGGCGGTGACGGGCATGATCCTGCTCGCCGCCGTCGGCATCGACGTCAAGTGGTCGAAGAACCGCGGCAAGGCGATCCAGAAGATCTATGTCAATCCGGCCTTCGTGCCGCTCGCCTCGGCGCCCGCGGTGCAGCCCGGCGCGGCCTCGCCCTACGCGCAGAACGACCGGCTGATCAACGCGCAGGCGATCGGCGTTGATCAGGTCGAGGGGCCCGAGGACGTCATCCTCGACCGCCAGGGCCGGCTCTACGGCTCGACCCGCGACGGCAATGTGATCCGTTTCTCCGGGCCGAATTTCGAGACGCGCGAGGTGTTCGCCCATATCGGCGGCCGGCCGCTCGGCATGCAGTTCGATCGCGACGAGAATCTGATCGTTGCCGTCGCCGGCATGGGCGTCTACGGCGTCGCGCCCGATGGCGGCATCTTCAAGGTCACCGACGAGACCAACCGCACCTGGTACAAGCTGAACGACGATTCCCGCCTGCGCATGGCCGACGACCTCGACATCGCGCCCGACGGCAAGATCTATTTCAGCGACTGCACCACGCGCTACGAGATGACCACCAACACCCTCGACATCCTCGAGGGCCGGCCGAACGGCCGCGTGGTCTGCTACGATCCGGCGACCAGGACCACGCGCACGGTGATCAACCACTTCTATTTCCCGAACGGGATCTGCGTCTCGCATGACGGCAAGTCGATCCTGATCGCGTCGACCTCGCTGTGCAAGGTGTTCCGGCACTGGATCGCGGGGCCGAACAAGGGCAAGACCGAGGTGTTGATGGACGAACTGCCGGGCAACCCCGACAACATCAACCGCGCTTCCGACGGCACCTACTGGCTGGCGCTGGTCGGCATCCGCACACCGACATTCGACCTTGCCGCGCGAAAGCCCGGCTTCCGCCTGCGCATGGTGAAGCAGGTGCCGACCGACGAGTGGCTGGCGCCGGCGCTCAACCATGGCTGCGTGCTGAAATTCAACGAGGAGGGCGAGGCGCTGGAATCCTGGTGGGACCCGACCGGCATCTCGCATTCGACCCTGACCTCGATGCGCGAGCACCAGGGCTATCTCTATCTCGGCGGGCTCGAGAACAACCGGATCGGCCGCATCAAGCTCGACGGCGTCGACGACAGCTGGACCGGCTACGACGCCTATTGGGGCGCGAAAAGCAGGGTGACGACGTAATGGGATTCTTCGATCATCTGCTGCGCGACATCCGCAGCGTCATCGACCGCGACGGCGGCCAGAACGCGATCCCGCCGCTCGACGGCGCGCTGAGCCCGAACGACCGGCTCGACAGCGCCACCCCGATCGGCGAGCTGCTGCCCGGCATCGACGACGTGATCGCCACCGGCGACGGCGCGGTCTATGTTTCCGCAGGACGCCGGGTGCTGAAGCTCGGCGGCAATGACTTGTCGACGCGTACAGTCGTCGCCGAGTTCGAGGATGATGCCGGCGGGCTCGCGCTGCATCCGGACGGCCGCCTCCTGGTCTGCGTCGCGGGCAGGGGCCTTGCCGCGATCGATCCGGCAAAGCCCGATCCGCGCTGGCTGGAGTCCGTCGGCGGCAGCGCGCTCACCGGGCTGTTGTCGGTGACGGCGGCGCCCGATGGCCGCATCTATGCCGTTGAAGGCAGCGCCGGCCGACGCCCGGGCGAATGGCGGCACGACCTGATGGAGAAGCGCGCCAATGGCCGGCTCATCAGCTGCGGCGCCGGCCTCGACAATCCGCAGGTGCTGCTGCGCGATCTGCCCTATCCCTATGGCATCAGTGTTTCGGCCGACGGCAACAGCCTTTGGCTCACCGAAAGCTGGGCGCATTGTCTCAGCCGGTTCGCGCTCGGCGGCAACGGGCTTGGTCCGCGCGAGACCGTCGCCGCCAACATGCCGGGCTATCCGGCGCGGCTGCATCCGGACGGCCGTGGTGGCTTCCTGCTCGGCATCTTCGCCCGCCGCACCCATCTGATCGAGTTCGTGCTCAAGGAAGACGATTTCCGCGAGGAGATGATGGCGACGATGCCGCCCGATTACTGGGTCGCGCCGGCGCTCGCCGGCGGCAGCGATTGCCTCGAGCCGATGCAGATCGGCAGCGTCAAGGCGCTCGGCATCCAGAAGCCATGGGCGCCGCCGCGCTCCTACGGTCTGCTGGTGCATCTCGATGCCGAGGGCGATGCGACCGACAGCCTGCACAGCCGCGCCGGCGGCCGCTTCCACGGCATCACCGCTGCCTGCGCCACGCCATCGGGCGTCGTGATCGCGGCGCGCGGCGCCGGACGCCTGCTGCGCACTACGGGAGAGCTGCGATGAATGACGGTGTGATGCAGGCGGCCCCCGGCGCCAAGACGGCAGAGACCCCCGCAGCCCGCGAGCCGGTGCTGCGGATCACCAACGGTTCGAAAATCTACGGCGGCGTCCACGCCATCGAGGGCGTCAATTTCGACCTCTATCCCGGCGAGGTGCATGCGCTGGTCGGCGAGAACGGCGCCGGCAAATCGACGCTTTGCAAGGCGATCGCGGGCGCGATCCAGCTCACCTCCGGCGACTATCAGCTCGACGGCAAGCCGACCGGTTTCGAGCAGCCGCGCGACGCGCTCAATGCCGGCATCTGCATGGTCTATCAGGAGACCAGCCTGGTGCCGACCATGACTGCCGCGCAGAATATCGAGCTCGGCAACGAAAAGCTGCTGACGCGGTTCCGCACCCTGAACATCCAGGCCCAGCAGCTGTTGCAGTCGCTCAACTTCCACGTCGATCCGGCAACGCCGGTGGCGCTGCTCGGCACCGCCAAGAAGCAGATGGTGGAGATCGCGCGCGCGATCTACAACAAGGCGCGCATCATCATCTTCGACGAGCCGACCGCGTCGCTGACGCCGGAGGAGATCGTCCACTTCTTCCATCTGGTGCGCGACCTGCGCACCCGCGGCGTCTCGATCATCTACATCTCGCATGCGCTGGAGGAATCGCTGCAGATCGCCGACCGCATCACGGTGCTGCGGGACGGCAAGCTGGTGATCACTGCGCCGGCCAGGCAGCTGACCCGTGATGCGCTAGTGCAGCATATGGTCGGCCGCGAGGTGGCGCAGGCGGTCTATGGCGGAAGAGAGAAGACCCATCAGCGCCGCGAGAAGGTGCTGACGGTCGAGAACGTCACCATGGGCATGGCGGTCAAGAACATGTCGTTCTCGGTCTATGCCGGCGAGGTGGTCGGCATCGCCGGCCTGATCGGCTCCGGCCGCACCGAGATCGCCAAGATCATCTACGGCGCGCTGAAGCGCAATCTGGTCAATGGCGGCACCATCCGGCTGCGCGGCAAGCCGATCCGCTACCGCGTGCCGCGACAGGCGATCAATGACGGCATCGCCTACATCACCGAGGACCGCAAGGCCAACGGCTTCTTCGAGACCATGGTGGTCGACGACAACGTCTATATCGGCAGCCTCGCCACCGGAAAGGGCTGGAGCTTCCTGCTGTCGCGCGCGCGGCGCAGCAAGCTCGCCAGCTACTGGGTCGATCGGCTCAAGATCAGCGCATTGCAGCGCAAGGCCAGGATCATCGAGCTGTCCGGAGGCAACCAGCAGAAGGTGGTGCTGGCCAAGACGCTGGTGCAGGATCCGTCGATCATCATCTTCGACGAGCCGACGCGCGGCGTCGACGTCGGCACCATCCCGCACATCCACGGCGAAATCCGCCGTCTTGCCGACGAGGGCAAGGCGGTGGTGGTGATCTCGTCCTACCTGCCGGAGATCCTCGCGGTGTCCGACCGCATCCTGGTCGCCCGCACCGGGCGCATCGTCGCCGAGTTCGACGCGGCGGATGCGACGCAGGACAAGATCCTGTACGCCGCGGTGCATTGAGGGCGCGCAGCGCGGCCTGGCATCGGCGTCATTGCGAGGAGCGACAGCGACGCAGCAATCCACGTCTGCGCTTGCCGCAGCGTGCCGCGAGTAGCAATGCGTGGTCACCGGTCGTGCACCAAATTTGGTGTCGTCCCTGCGAAAGCAGGGACCCATAGCCGCCGATCGCTTTTGGTTCGCAGCGCCGGGGCCACAGCTTATTTCACCAAAAAGGGCCTGGGGTTATGGGTCCCTGCTTCGCAGGGACGACAGTTGCACATGTGCGAGCCCGCCCTTGACATTTTAAGTATAAAATAATATCCCCCATCGGCGCCGGTGGGGAAATGCCCCCGGTCGCCGAAGCCAGAGCATGACCCGGAAAAGTGGCACCCGGTTTTCCGAGGCGATCATGCTCAAACGGAAAGGCGAGAACGCCATGCGTATCGTTTGCATTGGAGGCGGGCCGGCCGGGCTTTATTTCGGCATCCTGATGAAGATGCTGGATCCGGCGCACGTCATTTCCGTGGTCGAGCGCAACCGGCCCTACGACACCTTCGGCTTCGGCGTGGTGTTCTCGGATGCGACCATGGACAACATGCGCAAATGGGATCCCGTCACCGCTGATACGATCGAGCAGGCCTTCAACCACTGGGACGACATCGAGGTCCTGATCAAGGGCCGCCGCATGCGCACCACCGGCCACGGCTTCGTCGGCATCGGCCGCAAGCGGCTGCTCAACATCCTGCAGGCGCGCGCCGAGGAACTCGGCGTCGAATTGATCTTCGAGCGCGAGGTGAATTCCGATCTCGAATTTCCCGACGCCGACCTGATCGTGGCATGCGACGGCGTCAACTCGAAGATCCGCACCAAATACACCGAGGCCTTCCAGCCCGACATGCTGATGCGGCCGAACCGCTATATCTGGCTCGGGACCAACCGTCCGTTCGACGCCTTCACCTTCGATTTCCGCAAGACCGAGCACGGCTGGTTCCAGGCGCACATCTACAAGTTCGAGGAGGGCGCGGCGACCTTCATCGTCGAGACCACCGAGGAGGCCTATCTCGCCCACGGTCTCGACAAGATGGAGCAGGGCGATTCCATCTCGTTCTGCGAGAACGTGTTCAGCGAGATCCTCGAGGGGCATCATCTGGTCTCCAACGCGCGGCATCTGCGCGGCTCGGCCTGGCTGTCATTCCCCAGGCTGATCTGCGGCAAATGGACCGCGTTCAACGGCAACGGCCATGTCGTGCTGATGGGCGATGCCGCCCACACCGCGCATTTCGCGATCGGCTCGGGAACCAAGCTCGCGCTGGAGGATGCGATCGAGCTCACCAACCAGTTCAAGATCCACGGCGCGGCGCGGGACAGTATTCCCGCGGTGCTCAAGGCATACGAGGAGCTGCGCCGGGTCGATGTGGCGCGGATCCAGAATGCCGCGCGCAATGCGATGGAATGGTTCGAGGTGGTCGGCTCGCGCTATGCCGACACGCTGGAGCCGGAACAGTTCATGTATTCGCTGCTGACCCGCTCGCAGCGCATCAGCCACGAGAATCTGCGGCTGCGCGACAAGACCTGGCTCGAGGGCTATGAACGCTGGTTCGCGGAGCGCAGCGGTGTGGCCGCGACCAACGACCGCGTCACGCCGCCGATGCTGACGCCGTTCCAGATCCGCGGCCTGTCGCTTCACAACCGGATCATCGTCTCGCCGATGGCGATGTATTCGGCGGAGGAGGGCGTGCCGACCGACTTCCATTTGGTGCATTTCGGCTCCCGCGCGCTCGGCGGCGCCGGCCTCTTGTTCACCGAGATGACCTGCGTCTCGCCGGAGGCGCGGATCACGCCCGGCTGCTGCGGCCTGTGGAATGACGCGCAGGCGGCGGCCTACAAGCGCATCGTCGACTTCGTGCATCAGAATTCGCAAGCCAGGATCGGCATCCAGCTCGGCCATGCCGGCCGCAAGGGTTCAACGCGCGTCGCCTGGGAAGGCATGGACGAAGCGCTGCCGGATCATAACTGGCCGCTGGTGTCGGCTTCGTCAGTGCCTTATCTGCCCGACGGCCAGATCCCGGAGCCGATGAGCCGCGCCGAGATGGACGAGGTGCGCGATCAGTTCGTCGCCGCAGCCAGGCGCGCTGCGGCCGCGGGCTTCGATATCCTGGAGCTGCACTGCGCGCACGGCTATTTGCTGTCGAGCTTCCTCTCGCCGCTGACCAACCGCCGCACCGACGCGTATGGCGGATCGATCGAGAACCGCGCGCGTTATCCGCTGGAGGTGTTCCGCGCCATCCGCGCGGTGTGGCCGGAGGACAAGCCGATGTCGGTCCGCCTGTCCTGTCACGACTGGGCCGAGGGCGGTAATACGCCCGAGGATGCGCTCGCCTTCGCGAAATTGTTCAAGCAGGCGGGTGCCGACCTGATCGACTGCTCCTCGGGGCAGGTCTGGGCCGACGACCATCCGGTCTATGGCCGGCTCTACCAGACGCCGTTCGCCGACAAGATCCGCAACGAGGTCGGCATCGCCACCATCGCGGTCGGTGCGATCTCGGAGGCGGATCACGCCAACTCGATCATCGCCGCCGGCCGCGCCGATCTCTGCGCCATCGCGCGGCCGCATCTCGCCGATCCGGCCTGGACGCTGCATGAGGCCGCCAAGATCGGCGTCAAGCAGGTCGCCTGGCCGAAGCAGTACCTGTCGGGCAAGTCGCAATACGAGGCCAATCTCGAACGCGCGGCTGCGGGAGTGAAGGCATGATGAGGTTCTGGCCCCACGCACATGCGCTGGTGACCGGTGCCGGTTCCGGCATCGGCGCCGCGACGGCGATCGCTCTGGCAAAAGCCGGCGTGCGCGTCAGCATCGCCGGGCGGCGGATCGACGCGCTGAAAGCGACGGCGGCATCGCTCGACAAGCAGGCCGGCATCGCTGTTTCGATCGACGTGACCGATCAAGCTGCGGTCGCCAAAGGTATCGCGCAGATCGAGGCTGAGGCGGGGCCGATCGATATTCTCGTCAACAATGCCGGCAAGGCCGCGAGCGCGCCGTTCGACAAGACCGGCGCGGCGCTCTGGGCGGACATGCTGGCGAGCAACCTCTCCAGCGTGTTCCTGGTGACTCACGCCGTGTTGCCCGGCATGGCGCAGCGCGGCCGCGGGCGGGTGATCAATGTCGCCTCGACCGCGGGTCTCACCGGCTATGCCTACGTCTCGGCCTATGTCGCGGCCAAGCACGGCGTCATCGGCCTCACGCGCTCGCTGGCGCTGGAATATGCACGGCGCGGCGTCACCGTGAATGCGGTCTGCCCCGGCTACACCGATACGCCGCTGGTGGCGGATGCCGCCGCGAACATCGTCGCCAAGACCGGCCGCAGTGAACAGGAAGCGCGCGCAGCGTTGGCAAAAGTCAATCCGATGCAGCGGCTGGTCACGCCCGAGGAGGTCGCCGACGCCGTCCTCTGGCTTGCCTCCGAGACTGCATCGTCAATCAACGGACAAGCTGTCGCGGTCGCCGGCGGCGAAGTCTTTACCGGGTGAAGGAATACGTCATGTCCGAGATGAAAGCAAAGCTCCGGCCGTTCAAGGACTATCCCGCAAAGCACTTCCGCTGGCAGGTCGATGCGAGCGGCCGTGTCGCGACCATCACGCTGAACCGGCCGGACAAGAAGAACCCGCTGACTTTCGAGTCCTATGAGGAGCTGCGCGATCTCTTCACCAATCTCAAATACGCCTCCGATGTCCGCGCGATCGTGCTGACCGGCGCCGAGGGCAACTTCTGCTCCGGCGGCGACGTGTTCGAGATCATCGAGCCGTTGACGCGGATGGCGATGCCGGACCTGCTCGCCTTCACGCGGATGACCGGCGAGGTCGTGCGGGCGATGCGCAAATGCCCGCAGATCATCGTCGCCGCGATCGACGGCATTTGCGCCGGGGCCGGTGCGATGCTGGCGCTGGCGTCCGACCTGCGGCTGGCGACGCCGCAAGCCAAGACCGCGTTCCTGTTCACCCGCGTCGGCCTCGCCGGTGCCGACATGGGTGCGTGCGGGTTGTTGCCGCGCGTGATCGGGCAGGGCCATGCGGCCGATCTGCTCTACACCGGGCGTGCGATGAGCGCCGAGGAAGGCTTTGCGTGGGGCTTCCACAACCGCCTGGTGCCGCCGGCGGAGCTCGCCGGTGCCGCGCAGGAGCTGGCGCGTTCGCTCGCCGATGGGCCGTGGTTCGCGCATGGCGTGACCAAGACGATGTTCAACCAGGAATGGGCGATGGGCGTCGACGAGATGATCGAGTCGGAAGCGCAGGCGCAGGCGATCTGCATGGTCACCGGCGATTTCCGCCGCGCCTTCGAGGCGTTCGCCGCCAAGCAGAAGCCAGCCTTCGAGGGCAATTGAGATGATCGAGATCCTGCAACCCCAGGGATGGGCCAAGCCGATCGGCTACGCCAACGGCATGGCCGCGCGCGGCAAACAGCTCTTCATCGCCGGCCAGATCGGCTGGAACGGGCAGTGCGTGTTCGAGACCGACGATCTCGTGGCGCAGATCGGCCAGACCCTGCGCAACATCGTCGCAGTCGCCGCCGCCGGCGGCGCCGGGCCCGAGCACATCGTGTCGATGACCTGGTACTTGCTCGACCGCAAGGAATATTCCGCGCGGCTGAAGGAGATCGGCACGGTCTATCGCGACATCATTGGCCGGCGCTTTCCGGCGATGACCGCGATCCAGGTTGCCGGCCTGATCGAGGACCGCGCCAAGGTGGAAATCCAGGCAATTGCGGTGGTGCCGGATTGATGGGAACGCGCCATTGGAAGACCCGTCACCCTGAGGTGCGAGCGGAGCGAGCCTCGAAGGGTGAAGGGCCCCGCCGGTGGCCGTCGACCCTTCGAGACGCCGCTACGCGGCTCCTCAGGGTGACGGGGATAGATTGGAGTTCGCTGAAGCAATGTTAAGCCTAAGCCCAATCGTCGTGGGCCAGTCCTCGTCTCGGGCCGCAAACCCGCTTGCGGCCGGACAACTGGGCATGCGACCCTAGGCCAAAGCGTAAAAGCGTCCTGTTGTGAGTGGAGGTGAGGACGATGAAGGCGATTATCGTCGGAGGCGGAATCGGAGGCCTCACCACTGCGCTGATGCTGCGCTCGCGCGGCATCAGTTGCGAGCTGTACGAGCAGTCCGAGACGATCCGCGAGCTCGGCGTCGGCATCAACACGCTGCCGCATGCGATCCGCGAGCTGGCGGGGCTTGGCCTGCTCGACAAGCTCGACGAGGTCGCGATCCGCACCCATGAGCTGTTCTATCTGACGCGACATGGCCAGCAGGTCTGGCACGAGAAGCGCGGGCTCGATGCCGGCCACGACGTGCCGCAATTCTCGATCCATCGCGGCCGCCTGCAAAGCGTGATCCATCAGGCCGTGATCGACCGGCTTGGCGCGGATGCGATCCACACCGGCTGCCGGCTCGGCTCCTTCACCCAGGATGAGGGCGGCGTCTCGGCCTATTTCTTCGACCGCAGTGGCGCCCATGTGCACACGGCGCGCGGCGACATCCTGATCGGTGCCGACGGCATCCACTCGAAAGTGCGGCAGACGCTGTTTCCGGATGAGGGCGGGCCATGCTGGAACGGCCTGATGCTGTGGCGCGGCGCCACCGATTGGCCGGCCTTCCTGACCGGACGCTCGATGATCATCGCCGGCGGGCTGAACGCCAAGGCCGTGATCTATCCGATCGCGCCGGGCTCGAGCCCGGCAAGCCGCCTCACCAACTGGGCGGTGCTGGTGCGGATCGGCGACGGCACCTCGCCGCCGCCGCGCCGCGAGGGCTGGTCCAATCTCGGCCGGCGCGACGAGATGATGCCCTATGTCACGAGCTTCACGATCCCGCAGGTCGACTTCACCGGCCTGATCAACGCGACGCCGGAGTTCTGGGAGTATCCGTGCTGCGACCGCGATCCGCTGCCATACTGGTCGAGCGGCCGCGTCACGCTGCTCGGTGACGCCGCGCATCCGATGTATCCGGTCGGCTCGAACGGCGCATCGCAGGCCATCCTCGATGCGCGCTGTCTGGCCGACATGCTGGCGCGGTCGGAGCATCCGCGGCAGGCGCTGGCGGCCTATGAGCGGCAGCGGCTGCCGATGACCGCCGACATCGTCGCCTCCAACCGCCGCGGCGGGCCGGAAGGCGTGATCGACGCCGTCGAGCAACTCGCGCCGCAGGGCTTTACCGACGTCGACACCATTCTCAATTACGAGGCGCGCGAGGCGATCGTGCGTGGTTATGCCGCGAAAGCCGGCTTTGCCGCGCGCGTGGTGGCGCGGCAGTAGCCTGGAAAGGAGCGGACGTCTCGCAAAGTCGGTTCGCTTCGTTACCCCCTCATGGTGAGGAGGCGCGCATGCGCCGTCTCGAACCATGAGGCCCGACCTGCGGCCTCATCCCTCGAGACGCGCGTTCGCGCTCCTCGGGATGAGGGGACAGAGCTGGTGATGCTGTTACGCCGGAGGCGGCGGCAGGAAGTGGATGTTGTGCTCGGCGGCGAGCCGCACCACGTCATCCGGGTTCTGCTCCTTCATGTTGTGGATCGCCCAGAACAGGTCGTAGAGCCTCCGCGTCGGCGACACCCAGAACAGCGTCTTGGCCGGCTGCTGCGACTTGTTGAAGATGCCGTGCGGCTTGCCCATCGGCAGGCGCACCAGATCGCCAGGAGTTGCGGATTCATCGGCACCGTCGAGCATGAAGTCGAGCTTGCCCTCGAGGATGTAGAGGTGCTCGTCCTGGTCGGGATGGATATGCGGAGGAACGAAGGTGCCCGGCGGGAAGGTGGCGTGCCAGGAGAACGAATGCTCGGTGCGGCTCTTCGGCACGTAGGTCTGGCCGAGGATGCTCCAGGAAATACCCTGGATGCCTTCATTGGCGCGGGTGATACCGGCGATCTCGTCTTTCATGCTCATGCTTGCTCCATGTTTCCATTTGACGCGTTTTCTTCACGCGAACCGGTATCCACTTCGCTCGAAAACGCTTTGAACGCCTTACTTTGCCGCGCAGTCCTTGGCGTAGCGGTCGCCATAATTCGAAAACACCTTTTCGACGATCTCGGTCTGGAATTTGCCGTCCGGACGCTTCGCGACCTTGGTGAGGTAGAAATCCTGGATCGGATAGCCGTTGTTGCTGAACTTGAAGTTACCGCGCAGCGAGGTGAAGTCGGCCTTCTTCAGCGCGGCCGCGACCGCGTCCTTGTTGGAGAGGTCGCCCTTCACGGCCTTGACCGCACTGTCGATCAACAGCGCGGCGTCATAGGCCTGCATGGCGTAGGTGCCGGGCACGCCGTTGTAGGCCGCCTCATAGGCGGCGACGAACTTCTTGCTTTGGGGATTGTCGAGGTTGGGCGCCCAGTTCGCCCCGCCGAACATGCCGACCGCTGCGTCCTGCTGCGCGGGCAGGGTGGATTCGTCGACGGTGAAGGCGGAGAGCACCGGCACGCTGGCGCCGGCCTGCTTGTATTGCTTCACGAGGTTCACGCCCATGCCGCCCGGCATGAAGGTGAACAGCGCGTCCGGCTTCAGCGCGGCGATCTTGGACAGCTCGGGCTGGAAATCCAGCGTGTTCAGCGGCGTGTAGGATTCCTCGACGATCTCGCCCTTGTAGTCGAGCTTGAAGCCGGCGACGGAGTCGCGGCCGGCCTGATAGTTCGGCACCAGCAGGTAGACGCGCTTGTAGCCGCGGTCCTGCGCCACCTTGCCGAGGATCTCGTGCACCTGGTCGTTCTGGTACGACGTCACGTAGAAGAACGGGTTGCACTCCTTTCCGGCATAGCTGGAAGGGCCTGCGTTCGGGCTGATCAGGAAGGTCTTGCTGTCGGTGACCGGGCGGTGGATCGCCTGCAGGATGTTGGAGAAGATCGGGCCGACCACGAAATCGACCTTGTCGCGCTCGAGCAGGCCGCGCACCTTGACCACCGCGCCGTCGGGCTTCAGTTCGTCGTCGGCGTTGACGATCTCGACATCGCGGCCGGCCATCTTGCCGCCGACGTCCTTGATTGCGAGCGCAAAGCCGTCGCGGACCTGCTGGCCGAGCGCCGCGGCCGGGCCGGAGGTCGTGACCAGCACGCCGATCTTGATCTTCTCCTGCGCGGTCGCCGGGGTGACCGCGACACCGAGCAGCGCCGCCAATCCCGCGAGCTTCGTCAATTGTTTCATCTCACTCCCCCAACCATTGGCTTGATGCTTTGGCTGCCGATTTGGCCGCAGCTTAGTCTGACGCGCGCGACCGCTGCAAGCGATGTGGCATTGCGTCGGGATGATCGCCGCGGACCATGCAGGCGTCGCACATGCAAGCGCCGCGCCAATTGCTTGAAGTTTAAAGAAATTGCAGGATCGCCCGGGCGTATCGGGCCCGATTCGCAATTGTCCTTGCGGGACGCCGCGAATTGCTTGAAGCTCAAAACAATTGGTCCGACCGGAACCCGCCGCGGAGGCACGATCGCCGCATGATCCTCGATTCCGAAACCAAAGCCGTCGAACTGCCCGACGATCACGGCACCGAGCTGCGGCTGTGGCTGCGCCTGTTGACCTGCACCACGCTGATCGAGGGCGAGGTGCGTAGCAGGCTGCGCGAGAAGTTCGACGTCACGCTGCCGCGCTTCGACCTGATGGCCCAGCTCGACAAAGTGTCTGACGGCATGACGCTGTCGGACCTGTCGAAGCGGATGATGGTATCCAATGGCAACGTCACCGGGCTGGTCGAGCGCCTGGTTGAATCAGGCCATCTCGACCGCCGCACCTCGGAGACGGACCGCCGCGTGCAGTTCATCCGGCTCACAAAACTCGGCCGCGCCGAATTCCGCAAGATGGCCGCCGAGCACGAGAAGTGGATCGCCGATATCTTCGGCGATCTCTCGCCGAAGGATATCCGCGAACTGATGCGGCTGCTCGCCAAGGCCAAGGGCTCGGCGCAGCGCTCCGCCAAGGCGAGGACAGCCTGAGCCGTGACCGAGGTCGATTACGAGGTCGAATACAACAATCGGGCGCGGGTGCCGGAAAATCCGGCGCTGATGGCCGGCTGGGCGAGGGACTCCGCGGCGTATCGCGAGCAGCACCCGCCGCGGCGGCTGACCTATGGTCCGGGCAGCCGCAACGTCATCGACCTGTTCGAAGGCGATCGTGACGGGCCGCTCGTGGTCTTCATCCATGGCGGCTACTGGCAGGCGCTCGACGGCTCGTCGTCGAGCCACTGCGCGCGCGGGCTCAACGGCCACGGCATCAGCGTTGCGGTGCCGAGCTACGATCTCTGCCCCAATGTCACGGTCGGCGACATCATCGGCGAGATGCGTGCGGCGTGCCGCGAACTGGCCAGGCTCGGCCGGCCGCTGGTCGTGTCGGGACACTCCGCAGGCGGACATCTTGCCGCATGCATGCTCGCGACAGACTGGCCGGCCTATGATGCGTCGCTGCCGAAGGACCTGGTCAGGGCTGCTTACGCCATCTCCGGCCTGTTCGAGCTTGAGCCATTGGTCGGCACCTCCATCAACAAGGCGCTTGGCCTCGACCGCGCCACAGCACGGGCGGCGAGCCCGCTGTCCTGGACGCCACCTGCGGGCGCGACGCTCGATGCCGTCGTCGGCGGCACCGAGAGCGCGGAATATCACCGGCAGAGCCGGACCATCGTTGAGGTCTGGGGCAAAGCGGGCGTTGCAACGCAGTTCGGCGTTGTGCCCGACGCCAATCATTTCACCGCGATCGCGCCGCTCGCCGACCCGGGCTCGGCGATGGTCGCGAGGCTGAAGCAGCTTACGCAAATCTGAGGTTCTGAAGAGCCGGCCAGCGATTGCCCCGCGATTTCCACCCTTGCGCCGAACTATTTTAAGTATAAAATGATTGGCGATTGGAGCGCTGCCGGGCGTCCTCGATATTGATGTTGGTCTTCTCGATATTGGTCTTGGCCTTTCTGGACGGAAAGCGAGGGGCGATCGAATGTCAGGTGAATTTCCCGGGCTCGGCCCATCCGGGCATGTCGACGATTTCGCACGGCGCAACCTGCCGCCATCAGCGCAATGGCCGCAGCTGCTGCTCGACCGGCCGGAATTTCAATATCCCGATTATCTCAACGCCGCGGTCGAACTGACCGATCGCATCGTCGAGCAGGGGATGGGCGATCGCATCGCGCTGATCGGCAACGGCCGCCAGCGCACCTACAAGGAACTGCTTGATTGGTCGAACCGCCTGGCGCACGCCCTGGTGGAGAACTACGGCGTCAAGCCCGGCAATCGCGTCCTGATCCGCTCGGGCAACAACCCTGCGCTGGTCGCGGCCTGGCTCGCGGCGACCAAGGCCGGTGCCGTCGTCGTCAACACCATGCCGATGCTGCGCGCCGGCGAACTGGCCAAGATCGTCGACAAGGCCGAGATCTCGCTGGCGCTGACCGACAGCCGCATCGCGGATGAACTGGTGGCCTGCGCCAAGACCAGCAAATTCCTCAAGCAGGTCGTCAATTTCGACGGCACGCAGAACCACGATGCCGAGCTCGACCGGATCGCGCTGAACAAGCCGGTCAAGTTCGATGCGGTGAAGACCGGCCGCGACGACGTCGCGTTGCTCGGCTTCACGTCGGGCACGACGGGCGAGCCCAAGGCAACCATGCACTTCCACCGCGATCTCCTGATCGTCGCCGACGGTTACGCGAAGGAAGTGCTCAAGGTCACACCCGACGACGTGTTCGTCGGCTCACCGCCGCTTGCTTTCACCTTCGGCCTTGGCGGGCTCGCGATCTTCCCGCTGCGCTTCGGGGCTACGGCGACGCTGCTGGAGAACGCGGCGCCGAGCGAAATGATCCGGATCATCGAAACTTACAAGGCGACGATCTGCTTCACCGCGCCGACCGCCTATCGGGCGATGATGGCGGCGATGGACAAGGGCGCCGATCTGTCTTCGCTGCGGCTGGCGGTCTCGGCCGGCGAGACGCTGCCGGCGCCGGTGTTCGAGAGCTGGACGAAGAAGACCGGCAAGCCGATCCTCGACGGCATCGGCAGCACCGAGCTGCTGCACATCTTCATCACCAACCGCACCGGCAGCGCCGTCGGCGGCACCACGGGCACGCCAGTCTCCGGCTACGAGGCCAAAATCGTCGACGAGGACATGAACGAGCTGCCGGCGGGGCAGGTCGGCAAGCTGGCGGTGCGCGGTCCGACCGGCTGTCGTTACCTCGCGGATTCCAGGCAGACCAAATATGTCCGCGACGGCTGGAACATCACCGGCGATGCCTTTGTCAGCGACGAGAACGGCCGGCTGTCGTTCGTGGCGCGTGCCGACGACATGATCATCTCGGCGGGCTACAACATCGCCGGCCCTGAGGTCGAGGCGGCGCTGCTCGGCCATCCCGATGTCGCGGAGTGCGCTGTGATCGGCGCACCGGACGAGGAGCGGGGACAGATCGTCTCGGCGTTCATCGTGCTGAAGCAAGGCGCGCGCTGCGACGATGTCGAGATCAAGCTGCTGCAGGATCACGTCAAGGCGACGATCGCGCCGTATAAATATCCCCGCGCGATCGCCTTCGTCGAGGCGCTGCCGAAGACCCAGACCGGGAAGATCCAGCGCTTCAAGCTGCGCGAGGCAAGCTGACAAGCAAAAAGGGAGGGCGACGGCCCGCGGCCGCCGCCCGACAAATCAATGCGCCGCGCCGCCGCCGGCCGCGTTCTTCGGCTTGCCGGTCAGGAGGATCGCGATCGCGGCAAACACCAGCACGATGCCGATCACGGCAAAGGTGTCGCTGAAACCAAGCACCAGGGCCTGACGCTTCACGATATTGCCGAGCGCCACGATCGCCTGGTGGTGCGCGGTCGCCGGATCGGAGATGCCGTGACTGAGGAAGTAGTTGGTCACCTCGGCGATCCGGGTGCGCACTTCCTCGCGGCCGAGGTCGACCGACTGGCCGATGATGTTGGAGTGGAATTGCTCGCGCTTGGTGACGATGGTGGCGAGCAAGGCCGTGCCGATCGCGCCGCCGAGATTGCGCATCATGTTGGAGATGCCGGAGGCCGCCGCCGCGTCCTGCGGCGCGACGCTGCCGAGGCTGACGGCCGATAGCGGCGCCAGCATGATCGCCTGGCCGATCGCACGGACGATGTTCGGGACGAAGAACTGGTCGCCGGAGTAATCGAGCGACATCGCGATGTTCATGAAGGAGGAGACCGCGAACAGGATCATGCCGGTGAAGGCGATGAAGCGCGGATCGAAACGCTGCATCAGCTTCGGCACCAGCGGGATCAGGATCAGCTGCGGCAGGCCGGTCCAGGCCAGCACCTGGCCGATCTGCTCGGCGTTGTAGCGCTGCACCTGGCCGAGATAGGCCGGCAGCAGGTAGACCGAGCCGAACAGCGCGAAGCCGACGAACACCGCCGAGATGGTGCCGAAGCCGAAGCTGCGCTGGGTCAGGAGGCGCAACCGGATCAGCGGCTTTTCCACGACGAGCTCGATCCAGACGAACAGAGTGAGGCTGACGGCGGCGATCACCGCGAGCTTGACGATGAAGGGCGAGCCGAACCAGTCGTTCTTGTTGCCTTCCTCGAGCACGGCCTGCAGCGACGACAGGCCGATCGCCATCGTGACGATGCCGAGCCAATCGCCCTCGCGCAGCAGATGCAACTGCATCGGCTGGCGTTCCAGCGTGAAATAGAGGGTGATGACCATCACCGCGGTCGGGATCACATTGACGAAGAAGATGGTCTGCCAGCCGTAATTCTCGGTGAGGTAGCCGCCGATGGTCGGTCCGATCGCGGGGGCAAAGGTCACCGCGAGCGCGAACATGGCAAGGCCGACCGGCTGCTGGGCCTTCGGCAGCTTGGTGAAAACCAGCGTGAAGGCCATCGGGATCAGCACGCCGCCGAAGAAGCCCTGCAAGCCGCGCATTGCGATCATCGAAGGCAGGTCGTGGGTGAAGGCACAGGCGACCGAGAAGATCGCAAACAGGGTGGCGAAGCCGATGATGATTTTGCGGAAGGAAAACACCCGGCTGAGATAGTCGGTCAGCGGGATCACCACGATCTCGCCGATCAGATAGGAGGTCGAGATCCAGGAGCCGTTGTCGACGCCAGTTCCGATGCCGCCCTCGATGTTGAGCAGCGAGGCGTTGGTGATCTGGATGTTGAGGATCGCCATGAAGGCGCCGATCATGGCGGCGACGATGGAGATCCAGACCGCCATGCTGGCACGGTTGGGATCGGCCGCTACAGCTGCCGCGCGGGGCGCAGCAGAAGGGGAGGAGAGCGCGAGATCGGACATGACATCACCTATTTGAAGGAGGCGACAGCGAGCTTGGGAGAGGCGCTGGAGCGCGGCGCCTCGCCGGGTTGCGACAAGGTTGCGATGGTCGGGATGACCGACATGCCGGGCCGCAATTCGACCGCCGTCGCGTCGAGCTTGATCTTCACCGGAATGCGCTGCACCACCTTGGTGAAGTTGCCGGTCGCATTGTCAGGCGGCAGCAGCGCGAATTCCTGGCCGCTGGCGGGCGCGAGACTGTCGACATGGCCGCGCACGACCTGTCCGGGGAACATGTCGACGGCGATCTCAACCGGCTGACCCTGGCGGACATTGGTGAGCTGCGTCTCCTTGTAGTTCGCGATCACATAGGCGCCGGTGGCGGGCACCAGCGACATCAATTGCGTGCCGGCCTGGACGAACTGGCCGGTGCGGAGCGTGCGGTTGCCGACCACGCCGTCGATCGGGGCTGATATGGTGGTGTAGCCGAGGTTCAACTCGGCCTGATGCTGGAGCGCGGTTGCGCGCGCCTGTGACGCGACGGCCTGGGCAATGTCGGCCTTGAGCAACTCGACCTGGCGGAGCGCGGAGGCGAGGTTCGCGGTATCGCGGGCGACGGCGGCCTGTGCGCTGGCGTAGCGCGACTGCGCCTGCTGTGCGTTCTGCACGCTGCCGAAGCCGGTGCCGGCGAGATCGGTGTAGCGCTTGTTCTCCTGCTCGGCGAAGGTCTGCGTCGCGGTGTCCACGGCGAGGGTCGCGCGTGCCGCTTCGATCACGGAATGCTGCACATCGAGCTGCGCATGCTTGCTGGCGATCGCGGCCTCGGCGGCGGCGACGTCGGCCTTGGCCTGATCCAGCGCGACCCTGAAATCGCGATCGTCGATCCGCGCCAGCATCTGGCCGGCGCGCACGTGCTCATTGTCGCCCACCAGCACCGCGCTGAGATAGCCGGAGACTTTTGGCGCGATCGTCGTGTTGTCGGCCTTCACATAGGCGTCGTCGGTCGAGACCTGAAAGCGGCCGACCGTCCAGTAGTCCCAGCCGTACCAGGCCCCGCCCGCGAGCACGGCGAGCGCCGCGCCGGCCAGCAGCAGGCGGCGAAGCCTGCCCTTGGCGGCTTGCGGCTTGGCGGCCTCCGGATTTGCGATCAATTGCCTGGCGGTCTCGGCCGGAACCTGGCTCTCGGCCTTGAATGATGTCTCATGCTGGCTCATGGCGGCGCTCCTGATCCGTCTATCCCGTTGGAAAATCGTGCCAATTTCGGCCGATGCCCGTGGGATTAATTAGGAAACTTGATGTTTTCCAAAATAGAGCCCATATTGGGAGTGTCAATAGAATGACAGGCATCATTTAAAAGCATGGCTCGCGGATGAACCGGAATGACAAGGATCAGACTGAGCAAGGCGCACCGGCGCGGCGCGGCCGCGGGCGGCCGCAGCTACGTTCCGACGACGAGACGCGTGCGCTGATCTATGACGCCGCGCGGCGCGAGTTCTCCGAGCGCGGCTTCGCTGCGGCCAACATCGCCGACGTGGCTTGCCGCGCCGGCGTCTCCACGAAGACACTTTATCGGCTGATCCCGACCAAGCTGGCGCTGTTCGAGGGCACGGTGACGGACCGGATGGACCGATTCATATCTGCCGTAAATCTCGGCGCCTGCGACGGCCGCGATATCGCGGCGGCATTGGAGGCGGCGCTCTCGAGGTGTGGCGAGCTGATACTTGATGCCGAGGTCATCGCGCTCCAGCGCATCATCCTGGCCGACAGCGACAAATTCCCCGACATTGCCGAGATGTTCTACGAGAAGGCAATGCAGCGGACCCTTGGCGCGCTGGCTGCGTGGCTGGGCGTGCAGCAGCGGCGGGGACGGATCGCGGTGGACGACGCGCAGGCCGCTGCGGGCATGCTGCTCGGCATGCTGGTGTTCCAGCCGCAACGCGACGTGATGTACGGCCATAGGCCGCCGCCGTCGCGGGCGCAGATCGAGGCCCGCGCCAAGGCCTGCGCGGCACTGTTTTTGTCCGGATGCGCCGTGCCGGCCAACCAGATCAAGAAGCAGAACGGAGACGCGTGACGCCCCGCGTCACTTGCCCATTGCCGCCGCCGGCGGCTGGGCCAGCACCTGCCGTATCATCCGCGCGAGATCGGATTTGCGGTAGGGCTTCGGCAGCAGCGTCACATCCGGGTCGAGACGGCCGTGGTGGATGATCGCGTCCTCGGTGTAGCCGGAGGTGAAGAGCACGCGCACCGAGGGCAGTTTGGCCATCACGGCATCGGCGACCTGCCGGCCGTTCATGCCGCCGGACATGATGACGTCGGTGAACAGCACGTCGCAGACGAACCCGTTGTCGACCGCAGCCAATGCTTCCGGGCCGTTGGCGGTGACCATGGTGCGATAGCCGAGCTGCTCGAGCTGGGCGCTGACGTAATTGCGCACCAGCGGATCGTCCTCGACGACCAGGATGGATTCATTGCCGCCGCGCGTGTCGACCGGAGGAGGCGGCTCGACGTCGATCATGTCGCCGCTGCTGCGCGGCAGATAGAGCTTGATCGAGGTGCCGTGGCCCTCTTCGGAATAGATCTTGAGGTGTCCGTTGGACTGTTTGATGAAGCCGTACACCATGCTGAGCCCGAGGCCGGTGCCCTTGCCGGTGTCCTTGGTCGTGAAGAACGGCTCGAACACCTTGTCGCGGATCCCCGCCGGGATGCCACCGCCGGTGTCGCTGACCGCGACCATCACATATTCACCCGCCCGCACGTCGGGGTTGGCGACGGCATAAACCTCGTCGAGGATGACGTTGCTGGTCTCCAGCATCAGCTTGCCGCCATCGGGCATCGCATCGCGGGCATTGACCGCGAGATTGAGCAGCGCGGTCGCCATGTGGTTCGGATCGATGAAGGCCGACCAGGCATCGGGCTCGAGCGCGGTATCGATCTCGATCTGCTCGCCGAGCGAGGGGCGCAGCAGCCGCGCGGTGTCCTGCACCAGGGTGTTGAGATTGGCTTCACGCGGTTGCAGCGGCTGCAGCCGCGAGAAGGCCAGCAGGTGCTTGGTCACTTCTGCACCGCGAAACGCCGCGTCGGTGATCATCTTGGCGACAGACGACAGCGCGGGATCATGTTCAACGGCTTCCGCGAGGATGTCGATCAGGCCGGTGATGACGGTCAGGATGTTGTTGAAATCATGCGCGATGCCGCCGGAGAGGTGCCCGACGGCCTCCATCTTCTGCACCTGGCGCAGCTTTTGTTCGGCTTCGAGCTGTTCGCGGGCGGCCTCGACTTCGCGGGCGCGCATGAAGATTTCCGCTTCCATCTGCTCGGTGCGCTCGCGCAGCCGGTCGGTCAGCTGGTCCTGCTCGGCGCCGCGCTGCTTCAGCTGAATGAAGCTGGTGACGTCCTCGACCCGATGGATGATGTAGTTGAACTGCCCGTTCGGCCCCAACACCGGCGAATTGCGCGGGCTCCAGTAGCGTTCCTCGAAGCCGCCGCCCTCCGACTCGGGCTTGCGGATATCGTATTTCTGCACCGTCATGGTGTCGGGGCGGCGGAACTGGACCACGCGCTCGAGCGAGGCGCGCAGGTTCCGCACGCCGTCGGCAGCCGGATCGTCCGGATTGTCGGGAAACACCTCGAACAGCCCACGCCCAAGGATCGCGGCGCGCTCGGTCCTGGTGGCGCGCAGATAGGCGTCGCTCACTGCCACGATGCGGAAGTCGGGCTGCGTCAGCACCAGATAAAGGCCGGGCGCCGCCTCGAATAACGCCTTGAAGTCGGGCGTCGGCGGGGACTGGTTCTGCAGTTCAACCTCCCTCGCAGGGTGCGGTCCGCCGGGTGACCGCAGTCAAGATGTGACATGCGTTTCGTGGAACTTCAATGCCTAACATACGGCACTGGCTCGATTTTCTCGGCCGATCGGGCGTCGTGGCGGCTCCCGGCCGCTAGTGCGAATTCGGCAGATAGCGCCAGCCCTCCTTGCCGAGGAAGTCCAGCATGGCCTGCGCGGGCGGCAGCAGGATCTTGTCGGTCCGCCTGATCGCGTGCCACTGCCGGACGATCGGCAGGCCCTTCACCTTGAGCACCACCAGCCGGCCGTCCTCCAGCTCATGGAACACCGTGTGCTGGGAGATGAAGGCGATGCCGAGCCCGGCCATGACAGCCTGCTTGATGGTCTCGTTGCTGTCCATCGCCATGCCGAGCTTCGGCTCCAGCCCGACCCGCTCGAAATACTGCTGCATCAGCATCCGCGTGCCTGATCCTTGCTCGCGGGTGATGAAGGTTTCGTTGGCAAGCTCCGAGGGGGCGACGTGCCGCCGCCGCGCCAGCCGATGATCGGGCGCGGCGATGATGAAGTGCGGATGCCGGCCGAGCGGCTTCATCTCCACCTCGACATCGGCCGGCGGCCGGCCCATCACCGCGATGTCGAGATCATAGCCGCGCAGCGCGTCGCGAATCTCCTCGCGGTTGCCGATCCGCAGCGTGACCTCGATCTTGGGAAAGCGGCGCGAGAACGCCGCGATCGCAAACGGCACGAAGTATTTGGCGGTCGAGACCGCGCCCATCGCGACGCGGCCGCCGCTGCGGCCGGCGATCATGTCGAGCGATTGCTCGCAGTCCTTCAGCGCCGCCTCGATCCGCTCGACCAGCGTCAGCACATGCGCGCCGGCATCCGTCAGCGCCATGCCGTCGCCGGTGCGCTGGATCAGCGGCAACCCCGCGAGCGCCTGCAAATTGCGGAGCTGCAGCGTTACCGCGGGCTGAGTCAGGTTCAACCGGTTGGCGGCGGACGTGATCGAACCAGCCTCGTGCAAGGTCGACAGTGCCCGCAGCTGGCGGATGGTGAGATCCCGCGAGAAGTTGCCGGCCATGACAAGCTCCATAAGAAATACTTTGCCCGGACCAAAGATAATAAAATTTCCCTAATTGGGCAATTCGCGCGTTGATAGGGCGAAGGCGACTCCCCTGAGGTCGCCTCTCGAAGCCTCGGGACAGAGGGCGCGATCATAGGGAGAGGCCGGTGGAGATTCGTCCTGCATTGCATGCCCATCTGGAGTGGCCGACGCAACACAACCCGCTGCGTGCCGCGACCGTTGTGGTGATCGAGGCCCTTGCGGGCGCCGCGATCGAGCTCTCGCGCATCATTGCCGCCGGGCCGCTCGCCGGCGTCGGCGGCGAGAGCGGCGGGGTCAATCCCGACGGCGATCGCCAGAAGACCATCGACATCGTCGCCGACGACCTGATGCGGAACGCGCTGCGCACCGCGCCGGTCGCCGCAGTGCTGTCGGAGGAGGTCGAACTGCCCGAGACGCTCGATCCCGACGCGCCGCTCTGCGTCGCGATCGATCCGCTCGATGGATCCGCCAATCTCGAAAACAATATCTCGATCGGCACGATCTTCTCGATCCGGCCGAAAGGAAACGACGTCATCTCGACCTTCTTCGAGCCCGGCACGGCGCAATGTGCCGCTGGCTGCTTCATCTACGGTCCGCAGACCGTGCTGGTGCTGGCGCTCGACCAGCATGTCGACTGCTTTACGCTGGACCCGCGAACCGGCGAGTTCGTCCTGACCGCGCGTGACCTGCGCGTGCAGCAGGATGCATCGGAATTCGCCATCAATGCCTCGAACCGGCGGCACTGGAGCGGCCCGGTGCGCAGCTACATCGACGAGTGTCTCGCCGGGGTGAACGGCGAGCGCGGGCAGGACTTCAACATGCGCTGGATCGGCTCGCTGGTGGCGGAGGCCTACCGCATCCTGATGCGCGGCGGCGTGTTCCTGTATCCGGCGGATGCGCGCCAGGGCTACCGCGAAGGCCGGCTGCGCCTGCTGTACGAGGCGCATCCCATCGCATTGATCATGGAATGGGCGGGCGGCGCCGCCTCGAACGGCCGGTCGCGCATTCTCGAACTGTCGGCACGTACGCCGCATCAGCGCGTGCCGCTGATCATGGGATCGACGCGCGCCGTGCGCGACGTCGATGCGATCCACCTGACCGTCGAGCCGTTGTTCGAAAGCAGCGATGCCCCGCTGTTCGCGCGGCGCGGCCTGTTCCGCTGAGGAGGACCGCATGTCACGCCGGCATCCCATCATCTCGATCACCGGCTCCTCCGGGGCCGGCACCACCTCGGTGAAGAAGACGTTCGAAAACATCTTCCGCCGCGAGAACGTGGTCGCCGCCTATATCGAGGGCGACGCGTTCCACCGCTACGACCGCGCCGAGATGCGCAGCCTGATGGCGGAGAGAGCCGAGCGCGGCAACAAGCACTTCAGCCATTTCAGCCCCGAGACCAATTTGTTCGAGGAGCTGGAGAAGCTGTTCAGCGACTACGCCGAGACCGGCACCGGAACCACGCGGCACTATGTGCACGACGAGGAGGAGGCGCGGCTCTACGGCGCCAAGCCCGGCACCTTCACCGCCTGGGAGGCGCTGCCGGAGAATTCCGACCTCCTGTTCTACGAGGGCCTGCACGGTGCCGTCGTCACCGACAAGGTGAATGTCGCGCAGCATGCCGACCTCAAGATCGGCGTCGTGCCGGTCATCAACCTCGAATGGATCCAGAAGCTGCATCGCGACCGCAGCCATCGCGGCTACTCCACCGAGGCGGTGACCGACACCATCCTGCGCCGCATGCCGGACTATGTGAATTACATCTGCCCGCAGTTCACCGAGACCGACATCAACTTCCAGCGCGTGCCGACCGTCGATACGTCGAACCCGTTCATCGCGCGCTGGATCCCGACGCCGGATGAATCGATGGTCGTGATCCGGCTGAAGAACCCGCGCGGCATCGACTTCCCCTATCTGCTCTCGATGATCCCGAACAGCTTCATGTCGCGCGCCAATTCGATCGTGGTGCACGGCGCCAAGCTCGACCTCGCGATGCAGCTCATCCTGACCCCGCTGATCCTGCAACTGATCGAACGAAAGAGGCGAACGATATGACCGCACTTGCGTCCGTTGCCAGCCGCCCCGAAATCAGCCACGACGAGATGGCGAACGCCATCCGCTTCCTCGCCATCGACGCGGTGGAGCAGTCGAAATCCGGTCATCCCGGCATGCCGATGGGCATGGCCGATGTCGCGACCGTGCTGTTCACGGGCTTCCTGAAATTCGACCCGGCCGATCCGGCCTGGCCCGACCGCGATCGCTTCGTGCTGTCGGCCGGTCACGGCTCGATGTTGCTCTACGCGCTGCTCTATCTGACCGGTTACGAGAGCATGACGCTCGACCAGCTCAAGGCGTTCCGGCAGTGGGGATCGAAAACCCCGGGACATCCCGAGTATGGCCACACCCCGGGTGTCGAGACCACGACCGGGCCGCTCGGGCAGGGGATTGCGACCGCGGTTGGCATGGCGCTCGCCGAGCGGCTGATGAACGCGCGCTTCGGCGACGACCTCGTCGACCACTACACCTACGTGATCGCCGGCGATGGCTGCCTGATGGAAGGCATCAGCCATGAGGCGATCTCGCTCGCCGGCCATTTGCGGCTGAATCGTCTGATCGTGCTGTTCGACGACAATCATATCTCGATCGACGGCGCCACCTCGCTGTCCTGCTCGGACGACCAGACGGCGCGGTTCAAGGCCAGCGGCTGGAACGTCAACCGCATCGACGGCCACGATCCGCAGGCGATCACCGCGGCGATCAGGCAGGCGCGATCGAGCGATCGTCCGTCGTTGATCGCCTGTCGAACGGTGATCGGGTTCGGTGCGCCGAACCGGCAGGGCAGCGAAAAGGTGCATGGCGCGCCGCTCGGTGCCGATGAGGTGGCGAAGACCCGTGCCGCGCTGCGCTGGCCGTATCCGGCATTCGAAATTCCCGACGCGGTGCTGGCGGAGTGGCGCGAGCTCGGCGGCCGCGGCCGCGACGCGCGGCGGGCCTGGATCGAGCGTTCGCGCAGCGCCTGCAAGGGCGACAAGGCCGAGCGGTCTCCGTTCCACGATGCGCTGAACCGGAGATTGCCCTGCGCCTATGCCGAAGCGATGGCGAAGTTGGTGGCGCGGTTCGCGACCGAGCGGCCGAAGCTCGCCACGCGGCAGGCCTCGCAGCAGGTCATCGACGTGATCGCGGAGGCGTTGCCCAACCTGCTGGGCGGCTCGGCCGACCTCACGCATTCCAATCTGACGCTGGCGAAGTCGCAGGTTTCGGTGCGGCCGGAAACGCTCGACGGCAGCTATATCCATTACGGCATCCGCGAGCATGGCATGGCCGCGGCGATGAACGGCATCGCCCTGCACGGCGGGTTCATTCCCTATGGCGGCACCTTCCTCAGCTTCGCCGATTACAGTCGGCCGGCGATCCGCCTCGCGGCGCTGATGGGGATCCGCGTCATCCATGTGATGACCCACGATTCCATCGGACTCGGCGAGGACGGGCCGACGCATCAGCCGGTCGAGCATCTGGCGGCGCTGCGCGCGATCCCGAACGTCCTGGTGTTCCGCCCGGCCGATGCCGTCGAAACCGCGGAAGCGTGGGACTGCGCGCTGAAGGCAGAGACCTCGCCGTCGATCCTCTGCCTGTCGCGGCAGGCGCTGCCGACGGTTCGCGACGGCAGCAAGGACAACCAGGTCGCGCTCGGCGCCTACGTTCTCGTCGAGCCGGCCTTCGCGCGTGACGTCACCCTGATTGCAACGGGTTCGGAGGTGGCGATCGCGCTCGAAGCCGCAAAGCTGCTGGCGGAAGACGGGGTACAGGCCGCGGTCGTCTCGGCCCCGTGCTTCGACCTGTTCCGCCAGCAGCCGCGCGACTATCGCGCCCAGGTGCTGGGCAGCGCCCCGCGCGTCGGCGTGGAAGCTGCGGTCGAGGGCGACTGGGCGCGCTGGGTCGGCGAGGACGGTGCCTTCGTCGGCATGACCGGCTTCGGCGCTTCGGCGCCTGCCGACGTGCTCTACCGCGAATTCGGAATCACGCCCGCGGCAATCGCTGCTGCAGCAAAACAGCTCATTCAACGAGCGAATTGAAAGGAGGACGCACCATGGCGCGGATAACCCTGAGACAGTTGCTGGATCATGCCGCCGAACGCGGCTACGGCGTTCCGGCCTTCAACATCAACAACATGGAGCAAGGCCTTGCCATCATGGAGGCAGCGGCGGCCTGCGATGCGCCTGTCATCATCCAGGCTTCGCGTGGCGCGCGGTCCTATGCCAACGACATCATGCTGGCGAAGATGATCGACGCGCTCGAGGAGATGCATCCGCAGATTCCGCTCTGCCTGCATCTCGACCACGGCAACGAAGAGGCGACCTGCGCCACCGCGATCCGCTACGGCTTCACTTCCGTCATGATGGACGGCTCGCTCAAGGCCGACGCCAAGACCGCGGCCGACTATGATTACAATGTCGACATCACCCGCAGGGTCGTCGAGATGGCGCACTGGGTCGGCGCATCGGTCGAAGGCGAGCTCGGCGTGCTCGGCTCGCTGGAGCATGGCGGCGGCGAGCAGGAGGACGGTCACGGCGTCGAAGGCAAGCTGAGCCAGGACCAACTGCTCACCGACCCGGACCAGGCGGTCGATTTCGTTCGCGCCACCAAGGTCGATGCGCTCGCGATCGCGATGGGTACCTCGCATGGCGCCTACAAGTTCACGCGGCGGCCAGACGGCGAGATCCTGGCGATGCGCGTGGTCGAGGAGATCCACAGCCGCCTGCCGAACACGCATCTGGTGATGCACGGCTCATCCTCGGTGCCGCAGCCGCTGCAGGACATGTTCAACCAGTTCGGCGGCGAGATGCCGCAGACCTGGGGCGTCCCGGTCGAGGAGATCGTTCGCGGCATCAAGCACGGGGTGCGCAAGGTCAATATCGACACCGATTGCCGCCTGGCGATGGCGGCGGCCTTCCGCAAGGTCGCCGTTCAGTCGAAGAGCGAGTTCGATCCGCGCAAATTCCTGAAGCCTGCGATGGATGCGCTGCGCGAACTCTGCCGTGACCGCTTCGAGCAGTTCGGCACGGCCGGCAATGCCGCCAGGATCAAGGTGGTTGCACTGCCGGAAATGGCCCGTCGCTATCGCGCCGGCGCGCTCGATCCGCAAATTGGAAAGATGACCCAGGCCGCCTGAGCAAAGGGCGACGAACCACAGGAGATTTCGATGAATATGCAGCAGTCGATCACGGTGCGCGGCAAGGATCGCTACAAGTCCGGCGTGATGGAATACAAGCGGATGGGCTATTGGGAGCCGAACTACGAGCCCAAGGACACCGACGTCATCGCCTTGTTCCGCGTCACGCCGCAGGATGGTGTCGATCCGACCGAAGCCTGCGCGGCGGTGGCGGGCGAATCCTCGACCGCGACCTGGACCGTGGTGTGGACCGACCGGCTGACGGCGGCGGAGAAATACCGGGCGAAGTGCTACCGCGTCGATCCGGTGCCGAATTCGCCGGGCAGCTACTTCGCCTATATCGCCTATGACCTCGATCTGTTCGAGCCGGGCTCGATCTCGAACCTGACGGCCTCGATCATCGGCAATGTGTTCGGCTTCAAGCCGCTGAAGGCGTTGCGGCTCGAGGACATGCGGCTGCCGACCGCCTATGTGAAGACATTCCAGGGCCCGGCGACCGGCATCGTGGTGGAGCGCGAGCGGCTCGACAAGTTCGGCCGTCCGTTGCTCGGCGCCACTGTGAAGCCGAAGCTCGGCCTGTCCGGCCGCAACTATGGCCGCGTTGTTTATGAAGCTTTGAAAGGCGGGCTCGACTTCACCAAGGACGACGAGAACATCAACTCGCAGCCCTTCATGCACTGGCGCGAGCGCTTCCTCTACTGCATGGAGGCGGTGAACCGCGCGCAGGCCGCGACCGGCGAGATCAAGGGCACCTATCTCAACGTCACCGCGGCGACCATGGAGGACATGTACGAGCGCGCCGAGTTCGCCCATGAGCTCGGCTCCAACATCGTCATGATCGACCTTGTGATCGGCTACACCGCGATCCAGTCGATGGCGAAGTGGGCGCGCAAGAACAACATGATCCTGCATCTGCATCGCGCCGGCCACTCGACCTACACGCGGCAGCGCAGCCACGGCGTTTCGTTCCGCGTGATCGCGAAATGGATGCGGCTCGCCGGCGTCGATCACATCCATGCCGGCACGGTGGTCGGCAAGCTCGAGGGCGATCCGAACACCACCCGCGGCTATTACGACATCTGCCGCGAGGACTTCAATCCGCTGCACCTGGAGCACGGCGTGTTCTTCGACCAGAACTGGGCGAGCCTCAACAAGCTGATGCCGGTGGCCTCCGGCGGCATTCATGCCGGCCAGATGCATCAGCTGCTCGATCTGCTCGGCGAGGACGTCGTGCTGCAGTTCGGCGGCGGCACCATCGGCCATCCCCGCGGCATCCAGGCCGGCGCCACCGCCAACCGCGTCGCGCTGGAGGCCATGATCCTCGCCCGCAACGAGGGGCGCGACTACGTCCACGAGGGACCGGAGATCCTGGCCAAGGCGGCGCAGACCTGCACGCCGCTGCGCGAGGCGCTCGATGTCTGGAAGGACGTCACCTTCAACTACGAGTCGACGGACGCCCCCGATTTCGTTCCCACGCCGAGCATGGCGGTCTGAGAGGAGGTTCTCATGCGCGTTACCCAAGGCTGCTTCTCGTTCCTGCCCGATCTCACCGACGAGCAGATCGCCGCACAGGTGCAATATTGTCTCGACAAGGGCTGGGCGGTGAACATCGAGTTCACCGACGATCCGCATCCCCGCAACACCTATTGGGATATGTGGGGCCTGCCGATGTTCGACCTGCGCGATGCGGCCGGCATCATGAAGGAGCTCGCCGACTGCCGGCGGGTCTATGGCGACCGCTACATCCGGGTCTCCGGCTTTGATTCCAGCCCGGGCTGGGAGTCGGTTCGCATCTCCTTCATCGTCAACCGGCCGCAGGAGGAGCCAGGCTTCCGGCTCGACCGTCAGGAGGCCGCCGGACGCAATCTGCGTTACGCGACCCATTCTTATGCAGCGAGCCGCCCCGAAGGCGAACGCTACACCGATCATTGACCGCGTCCGGCTTGCAAACCAGGCGGGTTGCTCCCTCGACCGTCCTGGTCCGGATGCACTTCTCCGTCGTCGCCGCCGCGGCGACGGAGCTTTTCCAGGCGAGAGGATCATGACCCAGGCGCAAGAACAGATCAGCGAACAAATCCGCGAGACCCCGCTCGAGACCATCGACCTTCGCCATGAATTCGCCGACCTCGGCATCGGCGACGTGCTCGACCAGCTCGATTCCGAATTGATCGGCCTGAAGCCGGTGAAGACCCGCATCCGCGAGATCGCCTCGCTGCTGCTGGTCGAACGCATCAGGCAGAAGATGGCGCTGGCGACGACGTTTCCGACCCTGCATATGTCGTTCACCGGCAACCCCGGCACCGGCAAGACCACGGTCGCGCTGCGGATGGCCGGAATCCTGCACCGGCTCGGCTTCGTGCGCCGCGGCCACGTCATCAGCGTCACGCGCGACGACCTCGTCGGCCAATATATCGGCCACACCGCGCCGAAGACGAAAGAGATATTGAAGAAGGCGATGGGCGGCGTGCTGTTCATCGACGAGGCCTATTACCTCTATCGCCCGGAAAACGAGCGCGACTACGGGCAGGAGGCGATCGAGATCCTGCTGCAGGTGATGGAGCAGCAGCGCGAGGATCTGGTGGTGATCCTGGCCGGCTATGGCGACCGCATGGAGAAGTTCTTCCAGAGCAATCCGGGTTTTCGCTCCCGCATCGCGCATCACATCGATTTCCCGGACTATTCGGACGGCGAGTTGCTCTGGATCGCCGAGCTGATGTTGCAGCAGCAGAACTATCGGTTCTCCCCGGAAGCACGCGAGGCCTTCATCCGTTACATTGCCGTGCGCAAGGACCAGCCGCTGTTCTCCAATGCACGCTCGATCCGCAATGCGCTCGATCGCATCCGGCTGCGCCAGGCCAATCGGATCGTGGCGAAGCTCGACCGCACGCTGACCGCCGACGACATGATGTCGATCGAGGCCGGCGACGTCCTTGCCAGCCGGGTGTTCGTCAAAGGCGCCGGTGCGCCGGGCGAGGGACGATGAACGAGGCGCTCGCCGTGATCCGGTCCGCCGGGATGCGCGACATCATCGCGAGCGCCCGTGCCTTGATCTTCGATGTTGACGGCACGCTCGCCGAAACCGAGGAGGTGCATCGCCGCGCCTTCAATGAAGCCTTTGCCGGAGCCGGCCTCGATTGGTTCTGGGACCAGGTCACTTACGCGCGGCTGCTTCGGGTGGCCGGAGGCAAGGAGCGCATCCGCGCCTTCGACCAGCGCAACGCGGTCCCAATGCTGACATTCGCCGAGATCGCCGACCTGCACAGGATCAAGACCGCGCGCTACGCCGCGCTGATTGCCGCGGGCGGCTGCCCGTTGCGGCCGGGCATCAGGGCCTGGCTCGCCGGCGCGCGCAGCCGCGGCCAGCGCCTGGCGATCGCAACGACCACCTCGCATGGCAATATCGATGCGCTGCTCTCGGTTTCGCTCGGGCTGGACTGGGCCGATCAGTTCGAGGCGATCGTTGCCGGTGACGACGTGCCGCGGAAGAAGCCGGCGCCGGATGTCTATGTCGAGGTTCTGGCGCGGCTCGGGCTCGGGCCGGGAGATTGCGTCGCCGTTGAGGATTCCGGCAACGGCCTCGCCTCCGCGGCAGGCGCCGGCATCCCCGTGGTCATCACCCGCAGCACCTATTTCAGCGACGACGATTTTGCCGAGGCATTGCTGGTTGTTGACGATCTCTCTGACATCGACGCCTGAAGATCGCTGCCGCTGGCCGGCAGTTTGGCAAATTTATTCAGATGGTGAAATAAATGACGCTTGCATCCATAGCAGGGTGCGGGCACAATCCCACCAATGGTTGCCAGAAGTAGTGCCGCGCCACTTGGGGGGCTCTGAGGCTTGCTAGCGATTCCGGATCGTGTCCCAGGACCCTCCATGTCTCCGATCAATTTATTCGGATAGTTAAATAAATGGCCAGTCGGTGCTTGCGTCCGTATGGTAGGGGCAACATCAACCAAAGGGTGCAAGAAGCGGTGACGCATTGCCAGAAGTTCTGGCGGACGCTGGCGCTCGCCGACGATTCCGGGAGGCCGGCGCCTCATGATCCTCCACGTCGTTCCCGCGCCTCGTTCGTCCCACGGCATGACGCGCGGATGAACCGGGCCTTGCAGGATCGACATGGCCGATCGTGCGGAGCGAGCATTGGCGCTGTTGACGGGTTCAATCGACATTCCGCAATTTCGGTTCGTGACGGTCCCGGCGTCGATCCGACATCGCGGTAGAATCTGCGGTCCGCCCACGAACGATAGCCGTCGATTGACGCTGTCCACGGCAACGGGAATCCCAACTCAAAAAAACGAGGGAGTGAAGCATGTCCAAATTGAAGACCAGCTTGTTTGCGCTCGCGCTGGCCGGCCTTGCCGCGGCGGTGTCGGATCGCGACGCGCTCGCCCAGAGCAAGCCGACCATCGGCATCGCGATGCCGACCAAGTCCTCGGCACGCTGGATCGACGACGGCAACAACATGGTCAAGGTGCTGAAGGAGCGCGGCTACGGCACCGATCTGCAATACGCCGAAGACGACATTCCGAACCAGCTCTCCCAGGTCGAGAACATGGTGACCAAGGGTGCCAAGGTGCTGGTCATCGCCGCCATCGACGGCACCACCTTGTCCGATGTCCTGAAGCAGGCCAAGGCCCAGGGCATCACGGTGATCGCCTATGATCGCCTGATCCGCGACACCCCCAACGTCGACTATTACGCGACCTTCGACAATTTCCAGGTCGGCGTGCTGCAGGCCCAGTCGATCGAGAACGCGCTCGGGCTCAAGGATGGCAAGGGGCCTTTCAACATCGAGCTGTTCGGCGGCTCGCCCGACGACAACAATGCGTACTTCTTCTACGACGGCGCGATGTCGGTGCTGAAGCCCTATATCGACAGCGGCAAGCTCGTGGTCGGCAGCGGCCAGACGGGCATGAACAAGGTCGCGACGCTGCGCTGGGACGGCGCGACTGCGCAGGCGCGGATGGATAACCTGCTCAGTGCGTTCTACGGCAAGAAGCGCGTCGATGCGGTGCTGTCGCCCTATGATGGTCTGTCGATCGGCATCATCTCCTCGCTGAAGAGCGTTGGCTACGGCAGCAAGGACCAGCCGATGCCGTACATCAGCGGGCAGGATGCCGAAGTACCCTCGATCAAGGCGATGCTGCGCGGCGAGCAATATTCGACCATCTTCAAGGATACCCGCGACCTCGCCAAGGTGACGGCCGACATGGTCGACGCCGTGTTGAGCAAGAAGGAGGTCAGCGTCAATGACACCAAGACCTACAACAACGGGGTCAAGGTGGTTCCGTCCTATCTCCTCAAGCCGGTCGTGGTGGATAAGACCAATTGGGAGAAAGTCCTGATTGACAGCGGCTATTGCAAGCGCGCGCAATTCGACTAGAGCGTTTTCGAGCGAAGCGGCTACCGGTTCGCGTGAGGAAACGCGTCAAAACCAGAATCCAGAGCCCCGTTCCGATTTAATCGGAACGGAATAGGCTCTGGGGCGGATCGCCGGGCGAGCGGCGGCGAACCGCGCCGGGGACGATCGACGCTGCGGGACATGATCCGATGACGGCAATGCTTGAGATGCGCGGCGTCAGCAAGAGCTTTGCCGGCGTGCAGGCGTTGCGCGACGTCAGCTTCACCGTCGAGGCCGGGCAGATCCATGCGCTGGTCGGCGAAAACGGCGCCGGCAAGTCGACCTTGATGAAGGTCTTGAGCGGGGTCTATCCGGCCGGCAGCTACGACGGGTCGATCGTGTTCGACGGCGAGGAGCGGCGCTTCCGCGACATCAACGACAGCGAGGCGCTCGGGATCATCATCATCCATCAGGAGCTGGCGCTGATCCCGCTGATGTCGATTGCCGAGAACATCTTTCTGTCGCATCCGCCGTCGCGGTTCGGCGTCATCGACCGCAACGCGGTGCATAGGCGGACCGCCGAGCTGTTGGCGCAGGTCGGCTTGCGGGAGCCGCCGGACACGCTGATCACCGACCTCGGCGTCGGCAAGCAGCAGCTCGTCGAGATCGCCAAGGCGCTGTCCAAGCGGGTGCGCCTCCTGATCCTCGACGAGCCGACCGCCAGTCTGAATGAAGCCGACAGCGCCGCCTTGCTCGAGCGTCTCCTGGCCTTCCGCGAGCAGGGCATCGCCTCGATCCTGATCTCGCACAAGCTGAACGAGGTTGCGCGCGTCGCCGACCGCATCACGGTGCTGCGCGACGGCCGCACCGTCGACAGCATCGACTGCCGGACCGAGCGCATCGAGGAGGACCGCATCATCCGCAGCATGGTCGACCGAGATCTGGCGCACCGCTTCCCCGAGCGGAAGGCGGAGATCGGCGAACCCGTGATGACGGTGGAGAACTGGTCGGTGTATCACCCGCTGCATACCGAGCGGCAGGTGATCAAGAACGTCGACTTCACGCTGCGCCGCGGCGAGGTGGTCGGTATCGCCGGCCTGATGGGCGCCGGCCGTACCGAGTTCGCCATGAGCCTGTTCGGCCGCGCCTGGGGTTACAACGTCTCCGGCAAGGTCCGCCTCGATGGACGCGAGGCCGATCTGTCCAGCGTGCCGGCCGCGATTGATGCCGGCATCGCCTATGTCACGGAAGATCGCAAGCAGCTCGGGCTGATCCTTGCCGCCGACGTCCGCAAGAACGTGACGGTGGCGAGCCTGCGCCAGGTCTCGGAGCGCGGCGTGATCGACGATGTCGCCGAGCTGAAAGCCGCGAGTGACTACCGCACCCGGATGCGGATCCGCTGTTCCGACGTCTACCAGGCGACCGGCGATCTCTCGGGCGGCAACCAGCAGAAGGTCGTGCTGTCGAAATGGCTGATGACCGATCCGAGGGTGCTGCTGCTGGACGAGCCGACGCGCGGGATCGACGTCGGGGCGAAATATGAGATCTACTCCATCATCAACGAGCTGGCCGAGGCCGGCAGGGGCGTTGTGGTGATCTCCTCGGAGATGCCCGAACTGCTCGGCATCTGCGACCGGATCTGCGTGATGAATGACGGCGCCTTCGTCGGCGAGTTCGCAAGGCACGACGCGACGCAGGAGAAGATCATGCGCGCCATCATGCGCAATGTCAGAATGTCCGGACGCGGGGCCGGCGAAAGGGCGGCACGCGCCGGAGGAGGGGCACCATGACCGACAAGACGGTATCACTTCCCGAGACCCCCAGGCATTCCGGCTTCATCAAGAACAATCTGCGCAACTACGGCATGCTGCTGTCGCTGCTCGCGATCATGCTGTTCTTCGAGATCGTGACCGACGGCACGCTGTTGCAGCCGCTCAACCTCACCAATCTCGTGCTGCAGAACAGCTACATCGTCATCATGGCGCTCGGCATGCTGCTGGTGATCGTCACCGGGCATATCGATCTTTCGGTCGGCTCGGTCGCGGGCTTCGTCGGCGCCGTCGCGGCGGTGCTGATGGTGCGCTACCATGTCAGCTACCCGATCGCCTTCGTCGCCTGCCTCCTGGTCGGCGCCGCGATCGGTGCGGCCCAGGGCTATTGGGTGGCCTATTTCGGCATTCCGTCCTTCATCGTGACGCTGGCGGGCATGCTGGTGTTCAAGGGCCTCGCGCTTGCAGTCCTGCAGGGCCAGTCGGTCGGGCCGTTCCCGCCGACCTTCCAGAAGCTGTCGTCGGGCTTCATCCCCGAGCTGTTCCCGAGCGCCGGCACGCTCTATCCGACGTCGCTCGCGATCGGCATCGTCCTGGCGTTTGTCTTGGTGCTGGCGACTGCCAGGAGCCGGGCGCGCGAGCAGGCGCACGGCATCGCCGTCGAGCCCTACGCGTTTTTCATCGTCAAGAGCATCGCGCTGGCGGGCGCGGTGCTCTATTTCACCTATCTGATCGCCTCGCATCGCGGCCTGCCCAACGTGCTCGTGATCATGACCGTCCTGATCGCGCTCTATGGCTTCGTCACGCGGCGGACGGTGATCGGTCGGCAGATCTACGCGGTGGGCGGCAATGCCAAGGCGGCGAAACTGTCGGGCGTCAAGACCGAACGGCTCACCTTCTTCACCTTCGTCAACATGGGCGTGCTGGCCGCGCTCGCCGGGTTGGTGTTCGCAGCCCGGCTCAACACCGCGACACCGAAGGCCGGTCTCGGCTTCGAGCTCGACGTGATCGCCGCCTGCTTCATCGGCGGAGCGTCGGCCTATGGCGGCGTCGGCCGGGTCGGCGGCGCAGTGGTCGGTGCCATGATCATGGGCGTCATGAACAACGGCATGTCGATCCTCGGTATCGGCATCGATTATCAGCAGGTGATCAAGGGCCTCGTCCTGCTTGGCGCCGTCTGCATCGATGTCTACAACCAGCGCCGCTGACCGCCACGCAGTCACAATCCCACGGTAGGATGCCGGCGCAACGCAGGAGAATGCCGCGTGAAACTGTCCCATGCCGACGCGCTTGATATAGGAGCCATCCTCGCCGAAGTCGGCCGCAGCGAGATCATGCCGCGGTTCAGCCGCGTGCGGGAGATCGAGGTCCGCACCAAGACATCGGCATTCGACGTCGTCACCGAAGCCGATGAGCTTGCCGAGCAGGCGATATCGGCGGCGCTGCTGCGGGCGTTTCCGAATGCGGTCGTGATCGGCGAGGAGGGCACCGCGCGTGATCCGGCCGCGCTCGATCGGGTCGGAACCGCGGAGCTTGCCTTCATCATCGATCCGATCGACGGCACGCGGAACTTCACCTCGAGCCTGCCGCTATTCGGCACCATGGTGGCCGCCACCATGCGCGGCGAGATCGTGTTCGGCGCGATCCATGATCCGGTCAGCAACGACACCGCATTCGCGCTGCGCGGCGAGGGCGCGTGGCTCGCGATGCCGGATGGCCGGCGGCATGATCTGAAGGTGGCTCCCGCCGTGCCGGTCAGGCAGATGGATGCGATCGTCGGCGTCAACTTCCTGCCCGAGCCGCTGCGCACGATTGTCGCCGGCAATCTTTCCAGGCTCGGCGCCAGCGCCTGGCTCAGATGCGCCGCGCACGAGTATCGCATGGCGGCCTCCGGACATTGCCACCTGCTGTTCTACAACAAGCTGATGCCGTGGGATCATGCCGCGGGCTGGCTGCTGCATCGCGAGGCCGGCGGCTACAGCGCGCATTTCGACGGATCACCCTACCGGCCGGTCAATCTGACCGGCGGCTTGCTGTGCGCGCCCGACGAGGCGAGCTGGCACGCGGCGCGAGAGGCGATCCTGATGCCGGCGGGATAGAAGCAGGACGTGCGGTTCGTCGCATTGCGGCGGTTACGGGCCGACATTGGTTTGTCGGATTCAACTGTCAAACAGCTTGTTCGGTGTCGTCCCTGCGAAAGCAGGGACCCATACTCCGCAGCGGGTGTTGGGAACGGGACTCGTCGTCCCAACATCGTTCAACAATCAGCATTTGTGGTTATGGGTCCCGGCTTTCGCAGGGACGACACCCAATATGGGTCGTCGTTTGTGGGTCATACCTTCGCTTAGGGCGTCAGGCCTGCACGATTTCGCCGTCCGAGGGCGGCAGATGCCTGATGCGGCGCACGACAAGAATGGCAACGGCCGCAGCGGCGATCGGTGCCAGTTGCAGGCCGTTTGCGCCCGCGGGCACCATGGCGAATGGCGTCAAATAAAGCGCAGCGAGGGCGATGCGTTCGTAGGGCAGCCAGCCCTGCGCAAGCGCCTGTGCGATCAGCCACGCGCCCGGGATCGCCAGGATCACGACCTCGTAGTTACCGAGGGACGGCACGCAAAGGCCGGTCATCGCCACCATCAACGCGATCTCGGCGGCGCCGCCGGGACGTTTTCGCAGCACCAGGATCAGGACGACGATCGCGATCGCGGCCGCGGTCACCTGGACGAGCCAGGCCGTGCTGCTGGATCCGCCGGCCAGCCTGACCGCGGCGTAGGGACTGGCGAACTTCTCGAAACCGGGTCCGCCGCCGAGGCTCCAGGCGCTTGCCTCCGGCAGAACGGCAACGAATTTGATCCATGGGTCGATCCCGAAGAGGGCGGTGGCCGCCAGCACAAGCACGAGCGTCGTTGCGGCCGCCGCGGCGAGCGCGCGCCAGCGCCGCGCCAGGATCAGCACCAGCGGCGCAAGCAGGGCGATCTGCGGCTTGTAGCTGAAGCAGCCGAGCAGCACGCCGGCGATCACCGGATAGCGGTCCAGCGTGACGGCCGATCCGCCGAGCAGGGCCGCCGAGAACAGCGAATTCTGTCCGAACAGCGCGCACACCCACACGGCGGGAAAGGCGAGCGCGGGAACGACGGAGCCACGCTCGAGCATGGCTCTCACCGCGGCCGCATAGGCGGCGCCGGTCGCGACGATCCAGATGACGGCGGCCGTTGCAAAGGGAACCAGTGCGAAGGGCAGCCAGAACAGCAGCGACGTCGGCGGGTAGAAGAACGGTGCGTAGGTGTTCTGACCGAGCACGGCCGCTACGGCGGCGCGGCCTGCGTCGCCATAGCCGTCGCCGGCGCGGCCTTCGAGCGCGAGCTTTGCCGCCGTCCAGAACGCCGCGAAATCATGGCCGACATCCATCGTCGGCGCAGCCCATGGGATGATCGCGATGCAGGCGATGAACAGGACGAGAAATACGCGGGTGAAGGCGGTGACACGGTCAGCCGTGAGCCAGTCGGCCTCACGCAGCGCGGACACCAGCGCGCCCGCGCCGGACCGCGGTAAATGCACAATTGCCGCCTGTGGCTGACCTACGGGCGCACTCGAGGTTCGGCCGATGGTTGCGTGCGGCATCACAGTGCCACGATCCGCGTCATTCGCCGCGAGGTGACGCGCGGCGTCATCAGCGAAGGCCAGCCCGTGTCCCTCGAGGTCCGACTTCTGCGACATCGGCCGCTTCATCCCAATCGCGTCGTGCACGCGCAACATTTGGATCAAATCGTCTAAGGTTGCGTAAACCCGATCGTTGCAATTGGCCGCGGCGCAATCGGAACCGATGATCGACATTGCCCCTTGTCCGCGGCCTGTCACGCCGGGCATGGTAAATGAACCCGCAACGCCGGTGGAGCGTGCGGGGTTGGATGCGACGCCCGACGGTCAAGGTTCATCGCGAATGGCGGTATTGCAGCAGTTCGGCCACGACATCTGGATTGCCGGGGGCCGAACCTTGCGGTCGCCGGGTTTCACTATCCGACCCGGATGGCCGTCGTCAGATTATCGGACGGCGGCCTTTTCATCTGGTCGCCGGTCCGGTGGACGGAGGAATTGCAGGCCGGCGTGGCGGCGCTCGGTCAGGTCAGGCACATCGTGGCGCCCAACTCGCTGCACCATCTGTTCCTCGCCGAATGGAAGCAGGCCTGTCCGGCCACTGTGCTCCACGCCCCGCCGGGCCTGCGCAAGCGGCGCCGCGACCTCGGCTTCGATGCCGATCTCGCGGACGCGCCGAGCCTCGACTGGGCCGGACAGATCGATCAGGTGGTGATGCGCGGCAACCTGATCACCACGGAGGTGGTGTTCTTCCATGTCGAAAGCGGCACCGTGCTGTTCACCGACTTGCTGCAGCAGATCCCTCCCGAACTGCTCTCCGGCTGGCGGGCGACGATCGCGAAACTCGACCTGATGGTCGGGCCGGAGCCCTCGGTGCCGCGCAAGTTCCGCGTAGCCTTCACGGGCCGCCGCGCCGCGCGTGCGGCCTTGCAAAGGATTCTGGCGTGGCCCGCCGAAAAGGTGCTGATGGCCCACGGAACGCCAGTCGAAAAGGATGCGCCGGCATTCTTGCGCCGCGCCTTCGCGTGGCTCTCGGCGTGATGATTTCATCGCGGATGTGGCGTCGTTGCGGATCATCAGCCTGAGCGGAAGTGCCGCGGCGAATGCCGCGTTTCGCGCCGGATCAGCCGGCGGAGGGTCGATGGCTCGGCATAGCCAACCTTGCCCGCGATCTCTTCGACCGACAGGCGCGTGGTCTCGAGCAGCGACCGCGCCGTCTCGATCCTGATGCGTTGCACGAATTGAATGGGCGACATGCCGCAGATCGACTCGAGCCGTCTGGCAAATGTCCGCGGTGCCAGCGCCACCGCGGTGGCGACGTCCCCTATCGTGAAGTCGCGCGCGATGTTGCTGCGCACCCATTTCTCGGCCCTGGCGACCTTGGGGTCCTGGCCGGCAAGATAATTGATCGCCATGAAGGGCACCTGCGAATGCCGCTCGCCAAGCAGCAGGTAGTTGGCGCAGCCCTTGGCCAGCGCCGGGCTGCCGAAACGCGTAATCACCGCAAGCATCAGGTCCATCTGCGCCATCGCAGCGCCGGCGGTTGCGATCGGCCAGTCGGCGACCACCATCCGCTCCGTCATCAGCTCGACATTCGGATAGCGTTGCCGAAACAGCGGCGCGAACCACCATGTCGTGGTCGCGCGCTTGCCGTCGAGCAGGCCGGTCTCCGCCAGCAGGAAACTGCTGGCGCAGGACGCGGCGAGCATCGCGCCGTTCGCGAACGCCGTGACCAGCATGTCGCGGGCGTGCCGACATGCCGGTGTCGCCAGCTTCCGCTCCAGTTCGCCGGCCGATGCCGAGCCGAGTCCGGGAACGATGACGAGGTCGGCGCCGCGCAATCGGCCGGCGTGCCGCCTCGGCCCATAACGCAGCGTCGTCACCTCGAAGCGCGCGCGCTTCGTCGTGCTGATCCGGTTGGCGATGGCCAGCACGTCGTGGGTGATGGCGGCCGCCGACGCGAGGCAGCCGTCGATCTCGACAACCGCGATCCTGGTCATGTCATAAAATCCGCGATCAATGTCATTTTTGACACTAGCTGCCCGGCCGGAAAATCGCAACTCTGACGCCAAGACGCTGCCGATCTCGATCAGGAGGACCGCCGATGCCGAACCGGCCGATGACCCAGGACGATCCGCTCGAGGATTTCGAGCGCCGCCAGATTACGCTCGATGGGGCCGGCAAGAGCGTCCATGTTGGCGGCAAAGGTCCTGCGGTGATCGTGATGGCGGAGATGCCGGGCATCAGCCCGCATGTGGCGCGCTTCACCCGCTGGGTTCGCGATGCCGGCTTCACCGTCTATATGCCGTCGCTGTTCGGCCGCGACGGCGCCGTCGCGAGCGCGGAGGAGGGCGCCGCGGTGTTTCAACGCGCCTGTGTCAGCGCGGAGTTTCGCGCGATGGCCGCAAACCAGTCCAGTCCCGTGACGCAATGGCTGCGCGCGCTGGCGCGATTTGCCCATGGCGAATGCGGCGGTCCCGGTGTCGGGGCCATCGGGATGTGCTTTACCGGCAATTTCGCGCTTACCATGATGCTGGAGCCGTCGATGCTGGCGCCGGTGCTTTCGCAGCCGTCATTGCCATTGAACGATCCGGCGGGGGTCGAGATCGCACCGGAGCAAATCAAGGCGGTGCGCGAGCGGCTGGAGCGTGAAGACCTGACCGTGCTGGCCTATCGCTTTGAGGGTGACAAGTTCTGCATGGCGCAGCGCTTTGCGGCCTATCGCGAGGCGCTCGGCGACCGATTCATCGGGCGGGTGCTTCCCGACAGCGCGGCGAACCGCGATGTGCCGCCGTTCTTCCGGAATTTCGTCACGACACCGCACAGCGTCGTGACGGTGCATCTGATCGACGAGGCCGGCCAGCCGATCATCGCGGCTCGCGATGAGATCCTGGCGTTTTTCCGGCAGCGGCTGTCACCCGTGAGCGGATGAGCCCGGCCGATCGAAATAGGCGAACGCGGCGCTCGTCAGGCCGCCGAGCAGGGACCAGAACACCAGACTGGTCAGCGTGACGGCGACCACGAACTGATGCGACAGGGACGAAGGCACGCTGGTCTCGACATGCTCCAGCTCGGGCGCGCCAATCAGATGCGGCAGCATGATCAGGACCACGCCGGCGATGGCGGCCGGCATCGAGCGCCGGAACACGATCAGTCCGAGGCCGGCTGCGGTCGCCAGCACCGCCGTCACCCACCAGATCTGGCGCGACAGCAATGGAGCGGTAGGAACGCCCGGCAATTCAGGCGGCAGTCCGAGGCCCGGAGCAATGGTGAAGACGGCAAAACCGGCAAGGCCCCACATCAAGCCTTCATGCCACGAGATCTGCTCGCCGGTCGCGCCGCTGCGCACCGCGAGGAAGCCGCAGAGCAGAAGCGCAAAACCGATCGCGGTCAGGATGTTTGCCCCCGCGGTATAGACGTTGCGTTCCAAACCGTCGCGCGGCTCCCAAGCCTCCGCGCCATGATCATGCACGAGGATCGCCTGCGGTGGCGCCGAGGCCTCGTGCTTGTGCGCGGCCGCCCTCTCATAGACCTCGGCCCTGAGGATCAGGGGAACGGTGCCGAACTGCTGGACCGCGGTGACGATCAGGCCGACGATGAATCCGGCAATGACCGACGAGAAGACGATCGAGCGAAACGTGCTCATGCAAAGGCGGTCAGTGGCAGGGGAAGGCGTTGGAATGGCGCACGTCATGCGCGGCGTTGTGGATCACGTCGATGTGCGAGAAGCCGACGACGCCGACGATGAACAGGCCGAGCGTCATGGCCATCAACGATTGCGCAAGCCGTCCGACCTGTCGGGTAGCGATCGGCAGCGTGACCTGAGCTCGAGTAACCTGGGTTTGCGCGGTCTGGGACTGGCTCATGGTCGTTCTCCACATTCGATTTGATCGGCTTCTAGCAGCTTTCGGGTGATGTCGCGACTGGTAAGATGCAAATTTGTTCCAAGGGGAATGCGCTTGCGCTCGATCTTGGCGCGCGCGGCTGCCCTGAAGGCTTGTTCAAACCGCCTGAAATGGGCAAGACACGCGTCCACCGTCGGATCGGTGCCGAGCAGCGTGCGAAAGGCGCCCCGATGCACCGCGCAGATCGCGCGGTGCTCCGGCACGGGAAAGACCAGCGAGGCGATGTCGGCGCGCCAGTGAACGCCGCCATTCGCGGCGGCGTCTTCTGTCGGTGCGCCGTCAGCGTCGGATGGTGAATTCATCCGGACCTCGCCGCGATTCCCACTTGGCCTGTTCGAGCTCCGGACGGTCGCACTCGGTCTGGGGGTAACCGACGCAGAGATAGCCGATAAATTTCCAGGAGACCGGGATTTCCAGAACGTCATGAATGCGTTCCGGATTGAGGATCGACACCCAGCCGATGCCGATGCCTTCGGCGCGCGCGGCAAGCCACATCGAGCAGATCGCGGCCACCACGGAATATTCCGACGTCTCCGGCATCGTCGCGCGGCCGAGACCGGCCCCGATCCGGTCGGTCTTCTCGGCGAACACGGCGAGATGGCCCGGCGCTTCCTCCAGGCCTGATAATTTCAACGCGGCATATTTTGCGGCGCGCTCGCCCGAATAGGACCGCAACGCATCGGCGTTGCAGGCCTTGAAGTCGTCGATGACAGCGCGGCGGCGTGCCTCGTCGTCGACAATGACGAACCGCCAGGGCTGGCTCAGGCCGACCGAAGGCGACAGGCAGGCGATCTCGATCAGCCGCTCGATCGTGTTATCCGGCAGCGGATCGGCCCGGAACCGCCGCACGTCGCGCCGCCACACGAACAGTTCGTGCAGTTGGCGGCGAAACGTATCGTCGAATGAGACCATCGCGGGGCCTTTGGCAGGATCGATCTCGGACTTCATTTAAGCTTCATCGGCAGGCCCGCTACGACGAACTCGGCCTCGTCGGCGATGCCGGCGATAGTCTGGTTCATGATTCCCGCGGCGTCGCGGAAAGTCCGCGCCAATGCATTGTCCGGCACGATGCCGAGACCGACCTCATTGGTGACCAGCACCACCGGGCCGCGCTGGCGCGACAGCGCATCCGCCAACCGCGTTACTTCCTGCGACCAGTCGCGCCCGGCATGCAGCAGATTGGATAGCCAGAGCGTCAGGCAATCGACCAACCTTGCACCAGCGCCATCGGTCTCAGACAGCACTTCAACGAGATCGAGTGGCACCTCGCGCTCGATCCAGTCGCTGCCGCGCCGCGCGCGATGTTTGGCGATCCGCTCATCCATTTCCGCATCGAGCGCCTCGGCGGTCGCGATATAGACCGGTTGCCCCGGAAAGCTGCGCGCACGAAGTTCGGCGCGCCGGCTTTTGCCGGACCGGGCTCCCCCCGTGATCAGAATGACGGCCATATCATCTCCTGTGCGACCGGTACGCACCTCGTTCGGAAACGCTCTAACCACCAATCGCGGAGAAAGACAAAGCCGAAATCCGTCACAGAGGGCTTGCGCTCGGCCGATGTCTTGCGCATCAGGGGGATCGCGGCGAGGAGCGGGTTAAGTGGGTTTTGCGGGAGCGATGGCGGTGGCGATGGCGGTGGATGCCCTGATCGGCTGGCCGTCCGCGCTGTTTGCCCGCATCGGCCATCCCGTGACCTGGCTCGGCCGGCTGATCCATCTTGTCGATAGCGCCTGGAACCGCGCCTCCGATCCGCCGGCGTTTCGGCGCGTGGCTGGCGTCGCGGCTGCGATCTCGGTGATCGCGCTGGCGGTGGCGCTCGGTTGGGCCGTTCAGTTCGTGCTCGCATCCGGATGGGTTCGCGTTGTCCTCGTCGGTGTCCTGGCATGGCCGCTGGTTGCCGTGCGCTCGCTGCATGACCATGTCGCCGCGGTGGCAAGTCCTTTGGCAGCCGGCGACATCACGGCCGCGCGTTTGGCGGTCGCGCAGATTGTCGGGCGTGATCCGGCTACGCTCGACGATTCCGGCATCGCGCGCGCCACCATCGAGAGCCTTGCCGAGAATGCATCCGACGGCATCGTGGCGCCGGTGTTCTGGGGCGCGCTGTTCGGCCTGCCGGGGATCCTTGGCTACAAGGCGATCAACACGCTGGACTCGATGATCGGCCACCGCACCGAGCGGCACGAAGCCTTTGGCTGGGCGGCCGCCCGGATCGACGATCTCGCCAATCTCGTTCCGGCCCGGCTGACCGGGCTTCTGTTCGTGCTGCTCGCGCCGAACCGTTCGCAGGCGTGGTCATGCATGTTGCGCGATGCGCATCGACATCGCTCGCCGAATGCCGGCTGGCCGGAAGCGGCGATGGCCGGCGCGCTCGGCATCCGGCTCAGCGGTCCCCGCATCTATCACGGTCACGTCGCCGATGAGCCCTGGCTGAACGAGGGCGCGCGCGATCCGGCCGCCGCTGACGTCCTCATCGGGCTGAAGCTCTATCGCTACGCCATGGTGCTGTTGGCTGCGGCGTTCGCCGCCCTGGCGTTGACGTGAAGGAGCGGCGCATGCGTGAGCACGGCGGGAATCTTGATGTCGCCCAGCAGCGCTTCGGCGGCGCCGCGGACGACTGGATCGACTTGTCGACCGGGATCAATCGGGTGCCGTATCCCCTGGTCGATGTCGAACCGCGACAGTGGAGCGCGCTGCCGTCGCGATCCGATCTTGAATCGCTGCACGACGCCGCGCGGCAGGCCTATGCCACCGACGCGCCGATGATGGCGATGGGTGGTGCGCAGGCCGCCATTCAGTTGCTGCCGCATCTGGCGCTCAAGGGGCGGGCGCGGATCGTGGCGCCGACCTACAATGAGTATGCCGCGGTGTTGTCGGCCGCCGGCTGGGACGTCGCCGAGGTGTCTGATCTCGCCGCGCTCGCGGGAGCGGACATTGCGATCGTCGTCAATCCGAACAATCCCGATGGACGACGCCATGATCGGCAGGAGTTGCTGGCACTGCTGCCGCGCGTTGGCCGGCTCGTCGTCGACGAGAGTTTTGCGGACGCCGTTCCTGACCTGTCCCTTGCACCGGAAGCAGGACGCGCGGGGCTCTTGATCCTGCGCTCATTTGGCAAGTTTTACGGACTTGCCGGCCTGCGCCTCGGCTTCGCTCTCGGCAGCGAGGCTGATATCGCCGCGCTTGCCGCGATGGCGGGCCCATGGCCGGTTTCGGGCGCCGCGATTGCGATCGGACGGCGCGCGTTGCTTGATCGCGATTGGGCAGAGGCGACAACCGCGCGGCTCGCGGACGACTGCGTCAGGCTCGACGCGGCAGCGCGATCGCAGGGCTGGACGCTGCTCGGCGGCACGCCGCTGTTCCGGCTTTATGAGGTCGGCGATGCACTGGCCGCGCAGGCGAAGCTTGCCCGCGGCCAGATTTGGTCGCGTGCCTTCCGGCAAAAGCCGGGATGGTTGCGGCTCGGCTTGCCGGGCGGCGAGGCCGAATGGTCTCGCCTTTCCGCTGTGCTGTCGGTTTAACGCGCCAGCGCGAGCAGGCCTTCGATATCGAGATGGGTCTCGATGTGCTCGGCAAGCGCATCGAGTGCGCTCTCGACCCTGGCGCCGTAGGGCCGATCGGCCGCCGCGATGTCGAGTTGCGCGAGGAAAGCCTTGCGAAATTCGTCCGAGGCGAACAGGCCGTGCAGATAGCTGCCGTGAACGCGCCCGTCGCTCGAAATGGCGCCTTCCGGCGCGCCGCCAAGCGATGCAAAGGGCCGCGCGCGATCCGGCCCGTCGGTGCGCCCGATATGGATTTCGTAGGCGGAGATCGGCTGGTTGGTCGCAGCATGCACCGCACTGACGCGCGTCAGCGTCTTGTGTTCGGTCATCGTGGTCGTGACATCGAGCAGCCCGAGGCCGCGCGTTTCGCCGGCAGGACCCTCGATCCCATCGGGATCGGCGACGGTGTGCCCGAGCATCTGGTAGCCGCCGCACAGGCCGAGGACATGGCCGCCGCGGCGATGATGCGCCAAGAGATCGATGTCCCAGCCCTGCGCGCGCAGGAACGCGAGATCGCCGCGGGTCGATTTCGAGCCGGGCAGGATGACGAGCTTCGCATCACCCGGGATGGCTTCGCCTGGACGTACCATCACGATATCGACGCCGGGCTCGAGCTTCAGCGGATCGAGGTCGTCGAAATTGGCAATCCGCGACAGCGCAAGGAATGCGATCTTGCGCTGACCGGGCTTGCGCGCCTCGCCGAGCCCGAGCGCATCTTCGGCCGGAAGCTCGCCGGCGCGGACGAACCAGGGCAGCACGCCAAAGCCGCGCCACGCCGTGCGCTCTTCGATCAGCCGGTAGCCGTCATCGAACAATGTCGGATCGCCGCGGAATTTGTTGATGACGAAGCCCTGGATCATCGCGGCATCATCAGGATCGATCACGGTCTTGATGCCGACCAGCTGCGCGATCACGCCGCCGCGGTCGATGTCGCCGACCAGCACCACGGGCACATCGGCTTTGCGCGCAAACCCCATATTGGCGATATCGGACTTGCGTAAGTTGACCTCGGCGGGGCTGCCGGCACCCTCGACCAGCACCAGATCGGCGCGCGCCTTCAGGCGCGCAAAACTCTCCAGCACCGCGGCCATCAATGATGGTTTCATGCCGGCATATTCGCGCGCGCGTGCGGTGGCGATCCGTTTGCCGTGCACGATGATCTGGGCGCCGACATCGGTCTCGGGCTTGAGCAGCACCGGGTTCATGTCGGTGTGCGGCTCGACGCCGGCGGCGAGCGCCTGCAACGCCTGCGCGCGGCCGATCTCGCCGCCGTCGACGGTCACGGCGGCGTTGTTCGACATGTTCTGCGGCTTGAACGGCAGCACGCGCAGGCCGCGCCGTCTGGCCGCGCGGGCGAGGCCGGCGACGATGAGCGACTTGCCCACGTCCGAGCCGGCTCCCTGGATCATCAATGCGCGCGCCATGGTGATGTCTGTCAGAACTCGACGCCCGGCTGGGCCTTGATGCCGGAGCGGAACGGATGTTTCACCAGCGTCATCTCGGTGACGAGGTCGGCAATCTCGATCAGCTCCTCCTTGGCATTGCGTCCGGTGAGCACGACATGGGTCATCGGCGGCTTCGATGTGGTCAGGAAGTCGACGACATCGGCGATCGCGAGGTAATCGTAGCGTAGCGCGATGTTGATCTCGTCGAGCACGACCATGCGCAGGCTCGGGTCTGCGATCAGCTGCTTGGCCTTCTCCCAGCCGGCTTGCGCTGCCGCTATGTCGCGGGCGCGATCCTGCGTCTCCCAGGTAAAGCCTTCGCCCATGGCGTGGAATTGACAGAGATCGCCGAAATGCCCGGTGAGCAGGCGGCGCTCGCCGGTATCCCAGGCGCCCTTGATGAACTGCACCACGGCGCAGGGGAAGCCGTGCGCCACACAGCGCACGATCATGCCGAACGCGGAGGAGGATTTTCCTTTGCCGGCGCCGGTATGAACGATGATCAGGCCCTTTTCACCGCTCTTGGTCGCCATGATGCGGTCGCGGGCGGCCTTCTTTTTCGCCATCTTGTCCGCGTGGCGCGCATCCAGCGAAGAATCGGTGCCGACGGCGCCGTCCGCAGCGTCGTTTCCATCTGAAGTCATCACGTTCCTTCGGCTTGACAAGTGCGAGGCTTGGACGAATGGTGGGCTCGCGTTGGTTCCTGTCCTACGACAGGCGAAGAGGGAATGCGATAGGGCTATGACCGCAAGGTTTGCCCGAAGCGCAGCCGCCCCCGCGACCGTGACCGGAGAGATGCCCAAGCCACTGATTCCATACGGAGTCGGGAAGGTGGGCATCGAAGGGTAAAACCTGCTCCGCAAGCCGGGAGACCTGCCAACGCAGCATGTTGTGAGACCGGCGGACGGGGTGTTCCGCGACGGGGAACGAACCTGTCCAAAATCGGTTCGTGTGCCTCATCGCTTCCCGCTGTCAATCCAGGAAGGGCGATGAGCGTTACACTTCATGTCTGCATCACTTGCCGCGCCGGCCAGACACCGGCGGAAGGCGAGCTCGCGCCCGGTGCGCGCCTGCATGCCGCGCTTGTCGAGGCCGGCGTGCCCGACGACGTCAATCTGGTTCCCGTCGCGTGCCTGTCGGCCTGCAGCCAAGGTTGCTCGGTCGCGCTCAGCGCGCCGGGGCGGTGGTCCTATGTCTACGGCCGCTTGTCCGCCGACAATGCCGCGGATGTGATCGCCGGTGCCTCCGCCTATGCGGCGGCGCCTGACGGCATCGTGCCGTGGCGCAGCCGTCCGGAAATCTTCCGCAAGCAATCGCTCGCCCGCATTCCACCTCTTCCCGTCGTGCCGGAGGCCGCAGAATGACCACGCTCGCCAAAATTCCGGTCACCGTCGTGACCGGCTTTCTCGGCTCCGGCAAGACGACGCTGATCCAGCATCTGATCCGCAACGCCAACGGCAAGAAGCTCGCGGTGCTGGTCAACGAATTCGGCAGCGAAGGCGTCGACGGCGACATCCTGAAGTCGTGCGCCGACGCCAATTGTCCGGCCGAGAACATCGTCGAGCTCGCCAATGGCTGCATCTGCTGCACCGTCGCCGATGATTTCATCCCGGCGATGGAGCAGTTGCTGGCGCGGAATGTGAAGCCCGATCACATCGTGATCGAGACCTCAGGGCTCGCGCTGCCGAAGCCGCTGCTGAAAGCGTTCGACTGGCCGGAGATCCGCTCGCGGATCACGGTCGACGGCGTGATCGCGCTCGCCGACGCCGAGGCTGTCGCTGCCGGCCGTTTTGCGCCTGATCCGGTCGCGGTGGATGCGCAGCGTGCAGCGGACGACAATCTCGACCACGAGACGCCGCTGTCGGAGGTGTTCGAGGACCAGATCGCCTGCGCCGATCTCGTGTTGCTGACCAAGGCCGACCTTGCCGGGGCGGAGGGGATCAAGGCAGCGAAAGCGGTGATCGCGGCCGAGATGCCGCGCGAGGTGCCGATGCTGCCCGTCGTCGACGGCACGATCGACGCGCGCGTGATCCTCGGGCTCGAGGCGGCGGCGGAAAACGATCTCGCGGCGCGGCCGTCGCATCACGATGGCGAGAAGGAACACGAGCACGACGATTTCAATTCCGTGGTGATCGATCTTCCGGAAGTTTCGGATGTCGACGCGCTGGTCGCCTCGATCAAGGGATTGGCGCGCGAGCAGAATGTGCTGCGCGCCAAGGGCTACATCGCGGTCGAAGGCAAGCCGATGCGGCTGCTGGTGCAATCGGTCGGCGAGCGGGTGCGGCATCAGTTCGACATGCCCTGGGGCGCCCGGGTGCGGCAGTCGAAGCTCGTCGTGATCGGCGAACATGCCGACATCGACGAAGCCGCGATCAGGGCACGGCTTGGTGTCTGATGCACGTCGTCTTCCGCGAGAGCCGCGGCCTTGAGGAGACCGCGACGCCAAGGGACCTCGGCCAGGATCCGGCCGATCTCGTGGTGTTGTCGTTTTCCGACAGCGATCTTGCTGCCTTCGCGGCCGGCTGGCGGCGCGGCCGCGCTGCGTTGCCGTCGCTGCGGCTCGCCAATCTCGCGGAGCTGCGCCACCCGCTGTCGGTCGACACCTATATCGAGCGGACGCTCGCGCACGCGCGCGGCATCCTGGTGCGGCTGATCGGCGGCGAACCCTATTGGCCGTACGGGCTGGCCGCGGTGCATCGGCTGGCGAAGGAGCGCGGCATCGCCCTGGTGGTGCTGCCGGCCGATGGCCGCGACGATCTGCGGCTGGATGCATTCTCGACCTTGCCGGTCTCGACGCTGCGCCGTCTCAAGGCGCTGTGCGACAAGGGCGGCGCCGTTGCCGCGCAGGCCGTGATCGCGCAGCTGGCGCTGGCGTCCGGACTCTATGCCGGGCCTGTGGTCGGCGAAATCGATCTTCCCGAGATTGGCGTCTACGATTCCCGGCGCGGTGCCATCACGGCGTTGCCGGCACCGGACGGCCGGCCGCGGGTGCTGGTGACGTTTTATCGTTCTTATCTTGCGGCCGGTGATACGGCGCCGGTCGATGCATTGATCGATGCATTACGCGAGAGGGGCTTTGATGCCCACGGCGTGTTTGTCGCCTCATTGAAGGCGGCGGGCGTGGCAGATTGGCTGCGTATTCAGTTTGCGCAATGCGTTCCAGCGGCGATCGTCAATGCGACCGCGTTCTCCGCGGCCGGTGACGACGGCACGACGCCGTTCGACGTTGCATCATGCCCGGTGTTCCAGGTCGCTTTGTCGACCGCAAGGCGCGAGGATTGGGCCTTGTCGCTCCGCGGGCTCTCGCCCGGCGATCTCGCGATGCATGTGGTGCTGCCGGAGGTCGACGGCCGCCTGTTCACAGGCGTCGTCAGCTTCAAATCGCCTGGTGAGCACGATCCCGAGCTGCAGTTCACGCATCTTGCACATCGAGCGGACGCCGAGCGCGTCGCTGCAATTGCCGCACGCGTGGCTGCCTGGCATCGGCTTGCCGGCAAGCCGGCACAGGAGAAGCGGCTTGCGCTGGTGCTCTCGAATTATCCGGGCCGTCCGCATCAGATCGCGCATGCCGTCGGCCTCGATGCACTGGCCTCGGTCGAGGCGTTGCTGACGGATCTCGCAGCTTCCGGATTCGATCTTGAGTCGGTGGGATCGCTGGGCGACGTTCTGTTGCGCCGGAAGTTGATATGGGGCGTGGCCGAGTATCGCGCGGCAATCTCCAGCCTTCCGCAGCAACTCCAGGACGACCTTGTGCGCGCATGGGGCGCGCCGGAGGATGATCCCGATTGCCGTGACGGCGCATTTCATTTCGCGGCGATCTGCTGCGGCAAATCGGTCATTGCCGTTCAGCCGGAGCGCGGTGAGGTCGGTCAGCGCGACGCCGATTATCACGATCTGGCGCGCACGCCGCGCCATGCCTATGTCGCGTTCTATCTGTGGCTCAGGCGGCAAGGCATCGATGCCGTCGTCCACATGGGCGCGCATGGCACGCTGGAATGGCTGCCGGGCAAGTCGGTTGCGCTGTCATCCGCATGCTGGCCGGAGGCGCTGATCGGCGATCTGCCTGTTGTCTATCCCTTCATCGTCAACGATCCCGGCGAGGCCGCGCAGGCCAAGCGCCGGATCGGTGCCGTGACGATCGGTCATCTGCCGCCGCCGCTCGCGCCAGCGGCGCTGCCACAAGCCCTGCGCCGGCTTGAGCAGCTGCTTGATGAATACTCCACCGCCGATGGTCTCGATCCGGCGCGGCGGCAGCGCCTGATCGCCGCGATCCGTGAGGAAGCGCGGATCGCGGGCCTGGAGGACGATCTCGGTCTCGCGACGTCGGTCTCGGCGGCCGAGGCCATTCCGCAGATCGATCGTTTCGTCTGCGATCTCAAGGAAAGCCAGTTCGGCGACGGCCTGCATGTGTTCGGGCAGGGCGCCTGCGGCGAGGCGGAGAAGGCCGCGCTGCGCGATGCGCTCGCCGGCCGGTACATTGCGCCGGGGCCGTCGGGCTCGCCCTATCGCGGGCGCAGCGACGTGCTGCCGACTGGGCGCAATCTGTTTGCCGTCGATCCTCGGGCCGTGCCAACGCCGTCGGCGCATGCGCAGGGCGTGAAGCTCGCCGAGGAGCTGCTGCGCCGTCACTTGCAGGATCACGGCGACTGGCCGAAGGGACTCGTGGTCGACCTCTGGGGCTCCTCGACGATGCGCACCGCGGGCGAGGATTTTGCGATGGCCCTGCACCTCGCCGGCATCGCGCCGCGCTGGGATCACGGCTCGGGGCGGGTGTCGGGCTACGACATCATCGCGCCGGCGGAGCTCGGCCGGCCGCGCATCGACGTGACGCTGCGCGTGTCGGGGCTGTTCCGCGACGTCTTCTCAGGGCTGGCCCAGTTGTTCGAAGCCGCGGCGGAGACGTTGTCCGAACGCAGCGACGAGGCGGACGAGAATCCTTACCGAGAGCGCGTCTCGCGCGTGTTCGGTCCTCGTCCCGGACATTACGGCGTTGGCATTGCGTCGCTGTCAGATGTCTTCACCGAGGAGGCGCGCGAGGCGGCCGGCGAAGCCTGGCTGTCGGCATCGTCGTGGGCCCTCGCATCCGATGGCGAGATGCGGCCCGATCGCGCCGGCATCGAGGCGCGGCTCGCGGCTGCGGACAGCTTTGTTCACACCCAGGATTTGCCGGAGACCGATCTGTTGCTGGCGGCGGACTATGCCGCGCACGAGGCGGGTATCGCGGCGGCGGCCCGGCGCCTTGGCACAAAAGTTCCGTCGCTCTATCACCTCGATGCGACGCGGCCGGATCAGCCGCATGCCCGCGCGTTGACCGAAGAAATCTCACGCGTGGTGCGGGCGCGCGCGGCCAACCCTGCATGGATCGCGGGCATGATGCGCCATGGCTTCCGTGGCGCCGCCGAGATCTCGGCGACGCTGGAGCACATGGCTGCGTTCGCCCATCTCGCCGGCGCAGTGCCGGCGCATCTGTTCGATCTTTACTACGATGAGACGCTCGGCAATGACGAGGTTCGCGGCTTCATGGCACGCGAGAACCCGGCGGCGCTGGCGGCGATCGAGACCTGCTTCACGAGGTTGCATGAGGCGTCGCTGTGGCAGACGCGGCGCAATTCGATTGCGGCTGCGCTGCAGGAGGCCTCATGAGCGCGGTTGCCGTCAAGGGTTGGTGTCCCGGCGCGCTGCGGCCGATGCTATCGGGAGATGGTCTCGTGGTGCGCGTTCGCCCGCGCGCCGGATGGCTGGACGCGGCGCAGGGTGCGAGAATCGCCGAGCTGGCGGCGCGATACGGCAACGGCCTGATCGACCTGACCAGCCGCGCCAATCTCCAGATCCGCGGCGTCAGCGATGAAGCTTATCCGTCCCTGGTCGATGGGCTCGCTGAGCTCGGGTTGCTGGACACGGACTCGAATACCGAGGCGCGGCGCAACATTCTGGTGACGCCGTTCTGGACTGCCGCCGACGAGACGCGCTCGCTCGCGACCGAGCTTGAGCAGGTGCTTGCCAGTGCCTCGCTTGATCCTCCAACCAAGTTCGGCTTCGCAATCGATGATGGCGATGCGCGGATGCTGGCGCGCGCGTCCGCCGATATCAGGATCGAGCGCGATCGCAACGGCGGACTGCTGGTACGGGCCGATGGCGCACAGCGCGGGCTTTCGGTCAGGCGGAGCGAGGCTGTGCAGGCGGCGCTGGCGCTGGCCGAGTGGTTCGTTGCTTCCGGCGGAGCCAGGGGTGAGAAAAAGCGGATGGCGGCTCATCTGGTCGGCGGTGCGAGCATTCCCGAGACACTTCGCGGCGATGCCGAGCCCGTGGCCCGATCGGCGGACCCTGCGCCTGGCCTCTATCCGACGGGCGCGATGGTTGGCGTCGCCTTCGGGCAGATGCCGCACCAGACGCTCAGCGATCTTGCCGGGAGTGCACCAGCTCTTCGCATGACGCCGTGGCGGATGATGCTGGTGGAGGGGATGCGCGAGATGCCCCGTGGGGCGGACCTCGTGACTGATGCCGGTGATCCCAGGCTGCGCGTGGTCGCCTGCAGCGGTGCGCCGCGCTGCGGCGAGGCGCATGCCGATACGCGTATACTGGCGTCGGCGCTGGCGCGGCACATCCCACCCGATGCGCGGCTTCACGTCTCCGGCTGCGCCAAGGGCTGTGCCCATTCCGGTTCTACGGATGTCACCCTCGTTGCGACAGCCGACGGCTTTAACCTGATCCGCCGCGGCACGACGCGGGATGCGCCGGTCATCCGAGGGCTGACCAGTTCGTACCTCGTCGCAAATCCCTCCGTGCTGACGGGAGGCCATTGATGCCGCACGTCTACGAAACCGACGGCCCGACGATCTATCGCCAGTCCTTTGCCACCATCCGCTCCGAGGCCGACCTTGCCCGCTTCACTCCAGACGAAGAGCCGGTGGTCGTGCGCATGATCCATGCCGCCGGCATGGTGGGCCTGGAAGCGCATGTGCGCTTCACATCAGGCATGGCTGCGTGCGCGCGAGCCGCCTTGCAGGAGGGCGCGCCGATCCTCTGCGACGCGCGCATGGTGTCGGAAGGAATTACGCGCGCGCGGCTGCCGGCCGGCAATGCGGTCATCTGCACGCTTGGTGATGTCAAGGTACCTGCACTCGCGCAATCGATGCGCAACACGCGTTCCGCGGCGGCGCTCGAGCTGTGGCGGCCGCATCTGGGCGGCGCCATCGTCGCGATCGGCAATGCGCCGACGGCGCTGTTTCATCTGCTCAACATGCTGGAGGATGCCGATTGCCCAAGGCCGGCGGCGATCATCGGCTGTCCGGTCGGCTTTGTCGGCGCGGCGGAATCCAAGGCGGCATTGATGGCTGAGCCCCCGGTGCCGGCGCTGACTGTCGAGGGACGACTTGGTGGTTCGGCGATCACGGTTGCCGCCGTCAATGCGCTGGCGAGCCGGAGCGAATAGCGATGAGACGCATCATCTGCTGCGGCCTCGGCCCAGGCGATCCGGACCTGATGAGCGTGCGCGCCGACCGCGTTGTGCGTGCCGCGAAGCATGTCGCCTATTTCCGCAAGAAGGGCCAACCGGGGCAGGCGCGACGTATCGTCGAAGGCTTGCTCGCCGCCGACGTCAGCGAATATCCGATGGAATATCCGGTCACCACGGAAATCGCGTTCGACAGTCCGGACTACGCGCGGCTGCTGGCCGACTTCTATGACGAATGGGCCGAGCGCCTGGCGCGATTTGCGCGCGCGATCGACATCGTCGTGCTCTGCGAGGGCGATCCCTATTTCTATGGCTCGTTCATGCATCTGCATGCGCGGCTGCAGGGGCGTGTCGAGATCGAGGTGATCGCCGGCATTCCCGGCATGGTCGGTTGCTGGAATTCGGTGGGTCAGCCGATTGCGCTAGCCGACGATGTGACGACCGTTCTGATGGGGACGCTGCCGGAGCCAGAACTCGCCGAGCGGATGCGCAGCTCCGACGCGCTGGTCGTGATGAAGACCGGTCGCAATCTTCCGAAGATTCGCCGCGCGCTGGCGTCCGCGGGGCGCCTCGATGATGCGTGGCTCGTCGAACGCGGCACCATGCCGGATCAGCGCGTCGCCCGGCTCGCTGACATCGGCGAGGCCGAGTGTCCGTATTTTGCGATCGTGCTGGTGCACGGGCAGGGACGGCGCAGGGAGGCCGCGCAATGACCGGCACGCTGACCATCGCGGGGCTCGGACCGGGCGATGAGGCGCTGATCACGCCGGAGGTCTCTGCTGCGCTCGCAACCGCGACCGACATCGTCGGCTATGCGCCCTATGTGACGCGCGTGCCGCCGCGCGCCGGACTCACGCTGCATCCCTCGGACAATCGCGTGGAGCTGCAGCGTGCCGCTGCCGCGCTGCGGCTTGCATCGGAAGGCGGCCACGTCGTCGTGGTGTCCTCTGGCGATCCCGGTGTGTTTGCGATGGCATCCGCCGTGTTCGAAGCGCTGGAGGACGCGCCGCAATGGCACGACCTGCCGATTCGCGTTCTGCCCGGCGTGACGGCGATGCTGGCGGCGGCGGCAAGCGCCGGCGCGCCGCTCGGTCATGATTTCTGCGCGATCAACCTCTCCGACAATCTCAAGCCATGGCCGCTGATCGAGAAGCGCCTGCGGCTTGCGGCCGAAGCGGATTTCGCGATCGCGATGTACAATCCGCGCTCGGCCACCCGGCCGGAAGGCTTTGCACGAACGCTCGAGATTTTGAAAGAAGCGGGCTGTGACGAGCGGATCGTGATTTTCGCGCGCGCCGTCAGCACGCCCGAGCAGCGGATCGAGACGGTCGAACTGCGCGACGCAAGGCCGGAGATGGCCGACATGCGGACGCTCGTGATCGTCGGCAATTCGGCGACCCGGCGGGTCGGCCGCTGGGTCTACGCGCCGAGGCAGGTCCGATGACCGAGCCATTGCATCACCTCGCGCACGCTTTCCACCCGCGGCCTCTCGGGCAGCAGTGGCCGCGTGATCATGATGACGGGGAGGCCAAGCACGCGGGCGGCGTCGATCTTGGCGCGCGCGCCGGTTCCGCCGGAGTTGCGGGCGACGATCCACTCGATGCGACGCGCGCGCATCATCTCAAGCTCGCCCTCGAGCGTGAAGGGACCGCGCGACACAATGACGTCCGCGTTGGGCAACGAGAGCGTTTCGTCGGGCGGGTCGACGAAACGCAACGTATAGGCATGTTGCGGCCGGTTGCCGAACGGCGCGATATGCTGGCGGCCGATCGCAAGGAACACGCTGGCGCGGCTGTCCGGCAAGGCCGCGGCCGCGGAGACGACGTCCGCGACCTCGATCCAGCGATCACCGGAGGTTTTGTCCCAGGGCGCGCGCTCAAGCGCGATCAGGGGCGTTGTGGTTTGCGCACATGCGGCGATCGCGTTGCAGCTCATTTCGGCCGCGAAAGGATGCGTCGCATCGACCACATGCGTGATGGCTTCGCGACGCAGATAATCGGCAAGACCGCCGACGCCGCCGAAACCACCGCTGCGGACCGGCAACGGCTGGTCGGCTGGCGCACGGGTGCGGCCGCCATAGGAATAGACCGCGTCGATGCCCGCGCGAGCGATCGCAACGGCAAGCAAATTGGCGTCGGCCGTTCCGCCCAGGATCAGGGCGCGCATCATGGATAATCCCTGGTTGACCATCATCGGCATCGGCGAAGATGGCCTTGCCGGCCTCTCCGACGCAAGCCGAAACGCGCTTTCCGAAGCCGAAACGGTTTTCGGTGGCGAGCGGCACCTCGCGCTCGCCGGCATCGCCAACCGCGGCCGTGCGTGGCCGGTTCCGTTCGATGCGAACATCGTGCTTGAATGCCGGGGTCGTCCAACGGTGGTGTTCGCGTCGGGCGATCCGTTCTGGCATGGCGTCGGTGGAGGCCTTGTCGAGAAGCTGCGGCCCGGCGAATGGGTCGCGCACTCCGCGCCGTCAACGTTCTCACTGGCGGCGGCTCGTTTGGGTTGGCGTATCGAGCATGCTGTCTGTCTCGGTCTTCATGCCGCACCGTTCGAGCGACTGTTGCCGCATCTCGTGCGCGATGCACGGATCATCTGCCTGCTGCGCGACGGCAAGGCGGCGTCCGATCTCGCACGCTGGCTGACGGAGCGTGGCTGGGGGGCGTCGGCAATATGGACGCTTGCCGCGCTTGGCGGACCGCGTGAATCCATCACACAGCATCGCGCCGACAATTATGTGGAGGATTCGGGCGACAGCCTCGTCACGGTTGCGCTGGAGGCGAAGGGAGGACAAGGGATCGCACGCAGCTCGGGTCTTGCCGATGCGCTCTTTGTGCATGACGGGCAACTGACAAAGCGGCCGGTCCGCGCGCTTGCGCTGTCGGCGCTTGCGCCGCGGCCCGGTGAGCGGCTGTGGGATATCGGCGCGGGCTCGGGCTCGATCTCGATCGAATGGGCGTTGTGTGGAGGGATGGCGATCGCCGTCGAAGCCCGCAGCGAACGCGCCGGCAACATCCGAAGCAATGCGGCGAGCTTCGGCCTGGCGCATCGGATCACCGTCGTCGAAGGCGAGGCGCCCGGCGCTTTATCGGACCTCGCGAGGCCTGATGCCGTGTTCATCGGTGGGGGCCTCGACGCCGCGATGTTCGATGCGATCTGGTCACGGATTGCGCCGGGAACGCGGTTGGTCGCGCATGCGGTGACGCTGGAGACCGAGGCGCTGCTCTCCGATCTGCACCAACGTCATGGAGGCGAGTTGATGCGCCTCGAGATCGCGCAGGCCGAGCCATTGGGCCGCTATCGCGCCTGGAAAGCCGCGCGGTCGATCGTGCAATGGAGCGCGCTCCGATGAAGGTCGCTGGTCTCGGATTCAGACGCGATGCAAGCGTCGCGTCCTTGCGCGACGCACTCGACGCGGCCGGCGGGTCCGACGGCCTTGCGGCAATTGCAACGGTGAGTGACAAGGCCGACGCGGCGGCGTTGAAGGCGCTGGCCCAGGAACTGGGATTGCCGGTCCGCGGCATTTCTCCGGGGATATTGGCCGAGATACAAACCGCGACACAGGCCGAAATCATCAAGGCGAGATTCGGAACGGGCTCGGTCGCCGAAGCTGCGGCGATCGCTGCAGCAGGGCGCGGTGCGCGCCTGATCTCGGTCAGGACCGCGTCACAGGATCGGATGGCCGTTGCGGCGATCGCGGAAGGAGACGGCGAATGACGGTGCATTTCATCGGCGCAGGACCCGGCGCTGCCGATTTGCTGACCCTGCGCGGGCGCGATCTCATCGCCTCGTGCCCGGTTTGTCTCTATGCCGGATCGCTGGTGCCCGCAGGTGTTCTGGCGCATTGCCCGCCGGATGCGCGCATCGTCAACACCGCGCCGCTGTCGCTCGACGAAATCATCGCCGAGATCGCTGCCGCGCATGCGGAGGGCAAGGACGTCGCGCGGCTGCATTCGGGCGATCTCTCGATCTGGTCGGCGATGGGCGAGCAGCTGCGCCGGCTGCGCGCGCTGCAGATTCCCTATTCGGTCACGCCCGGGGTGCCGGCCTTCTCGGCGGCCGCGGCGGCGCTGGAGGCCGAGCTCACGCTGCCGGGCCTTGCGCAATCGGTGGTGCTGACACGCACGCCGGGCCGGGCGAGCGCGATGCCTGATGGCGAGACACTCGCAGCGTTTGCCGCGACCGGCGCGGTGCTGGCGATCCATCTTTCGATCCATCTGCTCGACAAGGTCGTGGCCGATCTCACGCCGCACTATGGCGCGGATTGCCCGGTTGCGATCGTCTGGCGCGCGAGCTGGCCGGACCAGCGCATCGTGCGCGCCACGCTCGCGACGCTCGATACTGCCGTCGGCCCCGAGCTCGAACGCACTGCGCTCATTCTGGTCGGCAAGACGCTCGGCGCGGACGAATTCGCCGAGAGCCGTCTCTATGCAGCCGACTACGACCGCCGCTACCGTCCGGTCGGGGTGGCGCCGCGCTTTCCGGAATCGTCGCCGGAATCATCGCAATGACCGCGGGGCTTGTCATCTCTGCGCCGGCATCCGGCGTCGGCAAGACGACGCTGACCCTGGCGTTGGCGCGCGCCTATCGCAATCGCGGCGTGAGGGTGCAATGCCTCAAGAGTGGGCCTGATTACATCGATCCCGCCTTTCACGCGGTCGCCACGGGACGCGCGTCAGTTAACATCGATAGCTGGGCGATGGCGCGCGAAGCGATCGCGCAATTGGCAGGCCGCGGCGCGGATGCCGATCTCGTGCTGGCGGAAGGCTCGATGGGATTGTTCGACGGCGTCGCCGCGCGTGGCGTCTCGGGGACCGGCGCCACCGCCGACATTGCCGAGATGATGGGTTGGCCGGTGCTGCTGGTGATCGATCCCTCCGGTCAGGCGCAGACCGCGGCGGCGGTCGCTGCGGGATTGCGCGACTTTCGGGCCGGTGTGCAGCTTGCCGGCGTCGTCCTCAATCGCGTCGCGAGCGCGCGGCATGAAGCCCTGGTGCGCAATGCCATGGCGGGCGCGGGCATTCCGGTATTGGGATCGCTGCCGCGCCACGCCGAGATCGCCTTGCCGAAGCGTCATCTCGGCCTGGTACAGGCCGAAGAGCAGGCTCAGATCGACGGTTTGATTGACGAAGCCGCACGCTTCGTCGCCGAGCATGTCGATCTCGACGCCGTGCTGAAATCGGCCAAGGTCTGGTCGCCGCAACCAGCCGTGCGCAGCCTGGACATCACGCCGCCCGGTCAGCGCATTGCGCTGGCGCGTGATGCCGCATTCTCGTTCGTCTATCCTCACATGCTGGAAGCCTGGCGCGCGGCCGGCGCAGAGATCGTGACGTTCTCGCCGCTTGCCGACGAAGGCCCCGACGCGGACGCCGATGTGTGCTGGCTGCCCGGCGGCTATCCCGAGCTGCATGCCGGCCGGCTTGCGGCCAACGGACGATTTCTTTCGCAACTCCGCGCCTTCGCCGAGACGAGGCCGGTGCATGGCGAATGCGGGGGCTACATGGTGCTGGGCGCCGCGTTGACCGATGCCGACGGCTTGCGCCACGAGATGGCGGGATTGCTCGGCCTTGAGACGAGCTATGCCAAGCGCCGCATGCATCTGGGCTACCGGCTCGCCGAGCTTGCTGCACCGATGCCCGGCCACGGCCCCAGCGCACGCCTGCGCGGCCACGAGTTTCACTATTCGACGATCATCGCGCAGCCCGACACGCCGCTTGCGGTGGTGCGCGATGCGACCGGCGCGATCGTTGCGGAGACCGGATCGCGGCGCGGCTGTGCGACCGGTACATTCTTCCATCTGATTGCGGAGGACCGGTGAGCGTATTCGTTTCCTTCGTCTCGGCCGGTCCGGGCGATCCCGAGCTCCTGACGGTGAAAGGCGCCGCGCGGCTGCGCGAGGCCGATGTGGTGCTCTATGACGATCTTGCCTCGGGCGCGATCCTCGATCTCGCGCGCCCCGGCGCCAATCTCGTCGCGGTCGGCAAGCGTGCCGGCCGCCTGTCGGCGAAGCAGCACCATGTCAGCCGGCTGCTGGTCGATTACGCTGCCGCCGGCGTGGGGGTGGTGCGGCTGAAATCGGGCGACGCCGGCATTTTTGGTCGGCTCGAGGAGGAGATCGAAGCGCTGCGCGCGGCGGGCATCGGCTACGAGATCATTCCCGGCGTGACCTCGGCCTCGGTTGCCGCCGCGCAGGCCGGCATTCCGCTGACGCGACGGCTGACCTCGCGCCGGGTCCAGTTCGTGACCGGCGCCGATGTGACGGGCGAATTGCCCGCGGACCTGAACTGGGCGGCGCTGGCCGATCCGGAAGCGACCACCGTCGTCTATATGGGGCGGCGAACCTTCCCGGCATTGGCCGCAAGGCTGATCGCGCACGGCCTCGCGCCCGACACGCCCGCGCTGCTGGCGGAATCGCTCGGCCACGCCGACGAGCGGCTGCTTCGCACCACGATCGCAGCGCTGGCCGAAGAGCTCACGCATGCCGGCGCGGCCACGGCGGCTGCCGTTATCCTGTTCGGTGCGCTGGCGCCGGAACGAGGGTGACGCGGCCATGTTGACGCTGTCCCTGATCGGCATCGGTTGTGGTGATCCCCGGCAGCTCACTTTCGCTGCGACCGCCGCGATCAATGCCGCCGACCTGATCCTGATCCCGCGCAAGGGGACGGCGAAGTCGGATCTCGCCGAGTTGCGTCGAACGATCTGCGCGGAAGCGTTGAGCAATGACCGCACACGCATTGCCGAGTTCGACCTGCCGGTGCGTGACGCCGGCGAAGAGGATTATCGCAAGGGTGTGGACGATTGGCATGATGCGATCGCTGCGACGTGGTCGCAGGAAATTGCGCGCAACCTCGGCGGGGAGGGACGCGTCGCCCTGCTGATCTGGGGCGATCCCTCGCTCTACGATTCGAGCCTGCGGATCGCGCGGCGGCTCGATCCGTTGCCATCGATCGAGGTGATCCCGGGCATTACGTCGATCCAGGCGCTGTGCGCAGCGCACGCGCTGCCGCTCAATGAGATCGGCGAGCCGTTCCTCGTGACGACCGGCCGACGGCTGCGCGAGGGTGGCTGGCCGCCCGGCATCGACACCGTGGTCGTGATGCTCGACGGCGGCGCCGCGTTCCAGACGCTGGATCCTGCCGGGCTGCAAATCTGGTGGGGCGCCTATCTCGGCATGCCCGATCAGATCATCATGGCGGGCGAACTGGCAGAGGTCGGCCCTCGCATCGTCGCCGCACGACGAGAGGCACGTGAGCGGCACGGCTGGATCATGGACAGCTATGTCCTGAAGCGGAAATCGTGATCCAGATTTTGCTCCGGCATTCCATGCAGACGGCCGCTAGGTCTTCAATCCGCGAATCGAAGGTTGGATGGTCAGGCGGTAGGCGACGAGCCTGTCGCCATCGAACTGCTCGAGGGTCGTCTCGCAGACCGGGCAACGATACTCGCCCTTGCTTCCAGATCCGGACGCCAGCTCAAGGCGTCGGAATCCGGCCCCGCAGCGCGGGCATGTAACGTCGTCCTTCTTCATCAACTCACCCCAGAACAACACCGGCGCTGCTTTTTAGCGCAGACCGCGCGGCGGAACTATGTTCATGGCCGCGGAGCGACGGATCATTCGTGCATGGAAGCAACGACGCGACCACGATGGTGCTTGAGGCCGCGCAGCCAGATGGTGCGGAACGAACCAGCGATTTCAATGCATTCCGCAAATTCGGCAATGGGTTGGCTTGGCGGGGTCAGGTGTCTCGGTGCTGCGTCGCAATAATGGCTGCCATGTCGCTGTGCCGGAGATTCTGCGTCTGCTCAATCCCTCGGCAACGCGCGATCGCCGGTGCGCATGGGGCCCACCGGCGATCAATCGCGATCAGCTATTGCCGGATCAGACGGACCACGTCCTGCCTCAGCAGGTAGAGCGAGACGGCGAGCAGCACGACGTCCTTCATCAGGAACGGCACGTTGCCGGTCATCGCGGGGAAGCCACCGGCGGCAACGTCCCAGCCATCGGGCATGAACGGAATGATGGTGACGGTCGCGATGAAGGTGCCGGTCGAGCCGAGGGCGCCGAGCACGCCGAGCCGCTTGTCCCAGAAGCCCGCGAGCAGCAGCGAACCGAACGTCCACTCTGAGGCGCCAAGGAAATAGCTGGCGCCGGCATGGCCGAACGCTGGATAGAGCCACCAGATCAGCGGCCCGTTGCTGATGAACGGGACCAGCCGTTCGAATTCATACGGAAACCACTTCTGGTAACCGAAGAACAAGAACATGATCACCATCGCGGCCCGGACGACGTGATAGTCGAGATCCTCCGCCAGCAGGCCGGACCTGTCGAGCGCGCGGACAAGCGGATTGTGTGTGGTGTTAGCAAGCGTGGTCATGGTCGTGATCCTTTCGCGTGACATCGCTCGGTCGCTTCACGCGACTGCCGGGAAGTCGATGTCGGTGTCGTTGATGCGGTTGAAGACGTTGGTGAAGACCGTGGTCGCAAACGCCAGGCTGATCTCGACCAGCTGCGCGTCGCTGTAGCCGGCGGACTTGATCGCGGCGAAATCCTCGTCGCTGACGGTGCCGCTGGACTGCGCGAGCTTGCGGACGAAATGCACGAGCGCATCGCGCTTGGCGTCACCGGTCGGCGCACCGTTGCGGATCTGCTTGAGCACATCCGCATTCACGCCGGCGAGCCTGGCGAGATGCGAGTGCGCGGCGACACAATAATCGCAGCCGCCGGCGGCGCTGATGACGAGCTTGACGATCTCCAGGTCGCGCCGGGGCAGGCTGCCGCCAGTCAGCACGGCATCGGCCGCGAGGATCGACTTGAGCGCGGCCGGACCGTGGGCCGCAATCGCCGCGTAGGTGTTCGGGACGCCGCCGATCGCCTTCTTGATCTGGGCGTAGACCTGGCCCGACGGGCCGGTATCGGCTTCGAGGTTCGGAACTGAAAGACGAGACATGGTGGCACTCCTTGTTCGGGGTGGTGAACGATTGCGGAGTGACGATATGATCGGGATATGAGACATTGAATGTTCATACTGCTCGTTTATATGCTCAATCGTCTCATGCGCTGCTTCAGGGGGATTGGCCATGGATTGGCTCAGCCGGCTGTTCGAGATGATGCCGGTGCGCGGGCGGCTCGACTTGCGCTGCAGCTACAGCGTGCCCTGGCGTATCGAGCAGGGACCGGGCCTAACCAACGAGATCCCCTATCATGCGGTGCTTGCCGGCTCGGCGATCCTGGACGCCGCCGCGGGCGGACGGCCGTTGCTGCTGAAGCCCGGCGACATCCTCCTGCTTCCCGGCAACCCGCGACACGTGATGCACGACGGAAGCGGCGCGACACCGCTGCCGGCGCGCAACCGGGCGGCGGAGAATTTCACGATCAGCGAAAACCTCGGATCGGACGAACGGCTTGACCTGTTGTGCGGGCACTTCGCGATTGCACCCCCGCACGACCGCCTGTTGCGCAATTATCTTCCGCCGCGTCTTGTCGTGCATGCCGGCACGCGCGCGGGAAAGGGAACGGCTGCGCAGCTCGCCGGGCTCGTGTCGCTGATGCGCAGCGAAACGGCCGACGATCATCTCGGCGGCCACGCCATGCTGAATGCGCTGTCCACGGCAATGTTCGCGCTTGTGCTGCGGCTTGCGAGCGAGACCGATGCAACGTCACGGGGACTTCTCGCCCTGGTCGGTGATCCCAGGCTCGCGCCGGCCGTGGCCGCCATGTTCAAGGAGCCCGCGCGCGCGTGGTCGCTGCCGGAGCTCGCACGGCTCTGCAACATGTCGCGCGCCACGCTGGCGCGCCAGTTCCAGGACAAGCTCAGGCGATCGGCCAGCGATCTGCTCACCGATATCAGGATGACGCTTGCGGCGAACGAGTTGAAGGGATCGTCGCTTTCGACCGGCGCCGTGGCGGAGATGGTCGGGTATCAATCGGAGGCCGCCTTTCAGCGCGCCTTCAAGAGCCACATGGGCGTGACGCCGGCGCAGTGGCGAAAGACGCAGCCGCCGGAACAGGAGGTGTCGCTGGGACCTGCTGCACCGGCTGATCGGAAAGGCAGTTCGCCGACCGTGGATGCGTAGCGTGCCCCGTGCCTCGCTCACGTTTCGGTGCGGGAGGCGCAGAGTGCGCTCGATCAAGACTTGCGATGCCTTGCGTTGACCGCGATCGCGGCGGCGGCGGTGCGGTTCTCGACGCCGAGCTTGGCGTAGATCTGCTCGAGGTGCTTGTCGACGGTGCGCGGGCTGAGGCCGAGGATCTGCGCGATGTCGCGGTTGGTCTTGCCCTTGGAGAGCCAGGACAGCACCTCGCCCTCGCGGGTGGTCAGGCCGAGCTCGCTGGAGAACTCGGCCGGCATGTCGCCGCTGGTGTCCTTGGCGAGCCGCAATAGGAATTCGTTGGGCCCGAGCTTGCCCATGTATTGCAGCCGCAGCTGCTCGTTGCCGGGGAATGACGCCACGGTCGCCGTCTTCTTTCCCGTGCCGCCCTTCTGCGCCTGCTCGAGCCATTGCGGCATCGGATCCGGCAGCGCGAAATTGTCGGCTGCGTCGGCGAGCGTATCCGACAGCAGTCGCTGTGCCTGCGGCGTCGCCCACAGCAGCGCGCCAGCGCTGTTCACGGCGAGCAGATAGCGGCCGGAGACGTCGAGCGCCGCGCGGGCGCTCTGCGTCATTCGCGCATTGGCGAGATGGACCCGGATGCGCGCCAGCATCTCCTCGACCACGATCGGCTTCGTCACATAGTCGACGCCGCCGGCCTCCAGCCCGCGCACGATATGCTCGGTTTCGGCGAGACCCGTCATGAAGATGATCGGCACGCCGTCGAGCCCTGCGTCGCGCTTCAGCCGCCGGCAGGTCTCGAAACCGTCCATGCCGGGCATCACGGCATCGAGCAGCACGATATCGGGCGTGATCTGGTCGACGATGCGCATCGCCGAGGCGCCGTCGAGCGCCACCATCACGGTCATGCCGGCGCCGTCGAGGGCGTCGGTCAGCAGGCGCAACGTCTCGGGCGAGTCGTCGACGACGAGCGCGACGTCGCGCTTCTTCTGTTCAATGGTCATAGCTGTGCAATGTCTTCAACGTCGCCATATATTGATCGAGATCGAACCGGTCGATCAGCGTGTGCATCTGGCCGACGAAATCGGCATGTTCGGGACACTCATTGCCGATCTCGTCGAGCTTGAGCTGGATCGCCCTGACATAGCCGAGCTGGCCGAGGCTGATCAGCTCTTCGACATATTTCACCGGCGGCCGCGAGCCGCTCTCGGGCTTCCATTGCGGAGGCGGAACCGGCTCGGCCTCATACTGCCACTCGATCTTGAGCAATTGGCGGATGGTCTCGAGCAGCCGCGGAATGTCGATCGGCTTCATCAGGTATCCGTCATGGAATGGCTGCGCCAGCGGCGCACCGTGGGCCTCCAGCGCGCTGGCCGAAATCATCAGGATGCGTGCCTGGTGATGGCCTTCGGCGCGCAAGGTTTCGGCGACCGTCCAGCCGTCCATGCCCGCCATCGAGATATCGAGCAGAAACAGGTCCGGCCGGCAATGCTGCGCGAGGGCAAGACAGCCTGGCCCGTCCGGCGCGCTGAGCAGGATGAAGCCGAGCGGCGTCAGGATCTCACGCAACAGGTCGCGGTGGGTCGGGTCGTCGTCGGTGATCAGGATGGTCTTGCGCGGACCGTGATAGCCGTACACGGGAGCATCGACCGGCGCATCGCGGCGTGGATTGGTGACCTCCGACAGCAGCAGCTTGACGCGGAACGTGCTGCCGATGCCGACCGTGCTCAGGACCTTGATGTCGCCGCCCATCACACCCGCGAGCAGGCGGCTGATGGTGAGGCCGAGCCCGGTGCCGGTCTGCGGCTGGGTGACGCCAAGCGCGCCGCGCTCGAACGGCGCGAATATCCGCTCGAGGTCGTCGGGCTGGATGCCCGGCCCGGTATCGATTACCTCGAACTCAGCGACGGGGCTGCGGTAATGCACCACGAACTGCACCTGGCCGGATTGCGTGAACTTGATCGCATTCGACAGCAGGTTGATCAGGATCTGCCGCAGCCGCTTCTCGTCGGCATAGACCACGACCGGCAGCACGGCCGGCCGTTTGAACACGAAATCGATGCCCTTTGCCGCCGCCTGTAGGCGGAACATGCCGACCAGCTGCTCGAGGAAGTCATTCAACCGCACCTCGTCGCGCGACAGGTAGAGCCGGCCAGCCTCGATCTTGGAGATATCGAGGATGCCGTCGATCAGGCCCGAGAGATGATCGGCGCTGCGGCGGACGACCCGCACCTGCTCGCGCGGCCGCACCTGCAGGCTGTCGTCCTGTTCCAGCAATTGCGCGTAGCCGGAGATCGCATTCAGCGGCGAGCGAAGCTCGTGGCTGAGGCCCACGACGTACCGACTCTTGGCGAGATTGGCTGACTCCGCGACCTCCTTGGCACGTTGCAGTTCGGCATCGGTGCGCTTGTGGGCGTCGATTTCCTGGATCAGCAGCGTGGTCTGCCGGCGTGTTTCCGCTTCCGCGGCGCGTCGGCTTTGTTGCGCCAGCACGAACAGCCAGGCGACGACGCCGATGATGAGGGTCAGCGCGAAGAATACCTTCCAGAGCACGTCGGCCAGCAGTTCGTTGGCATGCACGGCCGCCGTGGTCTGCAGGTAGATCAGGCCGAGCACCAGCGCCACCAGGCCGGCCGAGACGGCGAACACGCCGAGGTAATGCCCGAGCTGCGAGTTGATGCGGGCATAGATCGGCTGCGGCATCACCTTGCCCAGCGCATCCGACACCTGCGCGCCGATCCGGCCATGCGGCTTGCAGAGGTCATGGCAGCGTGCGTCGAGCGAGCAGCACAGCGAGCAGATCGGGCCGGCATAGGCCGGGCAGGAAGCCATGTCCTCGGGCTCGAACGCATGTTCGCAGATGCAGCACTGGATCGATTCAATGTTCTGCCAGCTCCGCTTCGGCTTGCGCGCGATGTAGTATTTGCCGTCGGTCGCCCAGGCAATGAGGGGAGCCGTGACGAAGGCGACCGCAAGTGCAACGAAGGCTGACAGCGCTTTCGCGGTCGGGCCGAACAGGCCGTAGAACGCGCTGATCGAGACCACGGTGGCGATCGTCATCGCGCCGACGCCGACCGGATTGATATCGCAGAGATGGGCGCGCTTGAACTCGATGTGCTGCGGCCGCAAGCCGAGCGGCTTGTTGATGACGAGATCGGCCACCAGCGCGCCGACCCAGGCGATCGCGACGTTGGAGTAGAGCGCCAGCGTCTGCTCCAGCGCCTTGTAGACGCCGATCTCCATCAGCAGCAGCGCGACGACGACGTTGAACACCAGCCACACCACGCGGCCGGGATGCGAGTGGGTGAGGCGGGAGAAGAAGTTCGACCAGGCGATCGAGCCGGCATAGGCGTTGGTGACGTTGATCTTGACCTGCGACAGGATCACGAACGTCCCGGTCAGCGCCATCGCCAGATCCGGCTGCGACAGCACGTAGCGGAACGCCTCGAGGTACATGTTGGCGGGCTCGGCCGCGTGCTCGGCCGAAACGCCGTGGCTGAGCGCGAAGAAGGCGAGGAACGAGCCGGCCAGCAGCTTGAGCGCACCGAGCACGATCCAGCCGGGACCGGCGCTCAGCAGCGCGATCCACCAGGCCTTGCGCGAGGTGCGGCGGTCGCGCGGCAGAAAGCGCAGGAAGTCGACCTGCTCGCCGATTTGCGCCACCAGCGCAAACACGACGGAGGCCGCGGTGCCGAACAGCAGCAGATCGAGATTCCCTGCGGGATCGCCGTGATCGCCGGCGAATTTGCGCCACTCGGTGAACGAATGCGGATTGGCCCAGGCGATCGCCGCGAACGGCATGATGTGGAGGATGACCCACAGCGGCTGGGTCCAGAGCTGGAAGCGGCTGATCAGCGTGATGCCGTAGATCACCAGCGGAATGATCACGACCGCGCTGATCAGATAGCCGATCGGCCGCGGGATGCCGAAGCACATGTCCAGCGCGCTGGCCAGGATCACCGCCTCGATCGCGAAGAAGATGAAGGTGAAGGAGGCGTAGATCAGCGAGGTGATGGTCGAGCCGATATAGCCGAAGCCGGCGCCGCGGGTCAGCAGGTCAATGTCGATGCCGCTTTTCGCGGCATGGTAGGCGATTGGAAGTCCGCAGAGGAAGATGATGACGCTGACCACCAGGATCGCGGCGGAGGCGTTCATTGCGCCGTAGTTCAGCGTGATGGTGCCGCCGATCGCCTCCAGCGCAAGGAACGAGATCGCGCCGAGCGCGGTGTTGGCGACCCGGGCGGCGGACCAGCGCCGCGCGCTCTTGGCGGTGAAGCGCAGCGCGTAGTCTTCCAGCGTCTGGTTGGCGACCCATTGATTATACTGGCGCCTGACGCGGTCTATCCGCTGCCGCCCTGCCACTCGTTTGAACTCCTGGTCCACGATGCGCTGATCGCGGGCAAATCCCGTACCAAAAACCTACGTCGCTATTTTGCGGTGCAGTATACGCGATCTCACGTATCAGTGCGCTGCACAAAAGTGAGCAATCCTAGCCTCATCAATAAGCGTTCTTGAACCAATGGGGTGCTCATGTCAGACGATACAAAACCAGGACTGCCGTCTCCGCTCCGCCGCAAGCTCTTGATGGGAATGGCCGCTTTGCCGGCCATGTCGATGCTGGGCCGTCCCGCATTTGCCGACGTTCCTGCAACCTCTGCGGTCAACACCACCGGTCTTGCAGTCACCGATAGCGAGGTCACGGTCGGCATCCTGCATTCGGTGACCGGCACCATGGCGATCTCCGAGACCGGGTCGGTCGAGGCCGAGAAGCTCGCGATCGAGCAGATCAACGCCGCCGGCGGCGTGCTCGGCCGCAAGATCAAGTTTATCCAGGAGGACGGCGCCAGCGACTGGCCGACCTTCGCGGAAAAGGCCAAGAAGCTGCTGGTCAACGACAAATGCGCGGCCGTGATGGGCTGCTGGACGTCGGCCTCGCGCAAGGCGGTGCTGCCGGTGTTCGAGCAGTACAACGGCATGCTGTACTACCCGACCTTCTATGAAGGCCTCGAGCAATCCAAGAACGTCATCTACACCGGCCAGGAGGCGACCCAGCAGATCATCGCCGGTCTCGACTGGGTCAACAAGACCAAGGGCGCCAAGAGCTTCTACCTGCTCGGCTCGGACTACATCTGGCCGCGCACCTCGAACAAGATCGCGCGCAAGCACATCGAGAACCATCTGCAAGGCTGCAAGGTGGTCGGCGAGGAATACTTCCCGCTCGGCTCGACCCAGTTCAACTCGGTCATCAACAAGATCAAGCTGACCAAGCCGGACGTGATCTACGCGATCATCGTCGGCGGCTCCAACGTCGCATTCTACAAGCAGCTCAAGGCGGCCGGCATCGACTTGTCCAAGCAGACGCTGCTCACGATCTCGGTCACCGAGGACGAGATCGACGGTATCGGCGGCGAGAACATCGCCGGCGCCTATGCCTGCATGAAGTACTTCCAGTCGCTCGACAATGCGAACAACAAGGCCTTCGTGCCCGCCTTCAAGAAGATGTGGGGCGAGAAGACCGTGATCGGAGACGTCACCCAGGCTGCCTATCTCGGCCCGTGGCTGTGGAAGTTGACGGTGGAGAAGGCCGGCTCCTTCGACATCGACAAGGTGGCGGCGGCGTCGCCCGGCGTCGAGTTCAAGGGCGCGCCGGAAGGTTACGTCCGGATCCACGAGAACCATCATCTGTGGTCGAAGACCCGCGTCGGACGCGCCAAGGCCGACGGTCAGTATGAGCTGATCTACGAGACCGCCGATCTCGTCGAGCCGGATCCGTTCCCCAAGGGATACCAGTAGCCAGTAGCCCGCATGAGCGGAGTTATATGCGGGACCGTCCCGGGTATCGCTACCGCTCACCCGGGCTACGAAGCTCTACAACGCATCGCGGCGTGGACGTCGTCGTCCGCGCCACGGAACGAGCGTCGCTTGACCGGCGGCGCGTGCCCCTTGGACTGGAGGACATCATGTTCGGCGACTATTCGATCAGCGATCTCGGCGCCATCCTTGCGATGCAGGGATTTGCCGGGCTCATCCTGTTCTCCGTCTATGTGCTGATGGCGCTGGGGCTCGCCATCATCTTCGGCCAGATGGGCGTCATCAACATGGCCCATGGCGAGTTCATGATCCTCGGCGCCTACGTCACCTGGATGACGTCGAACGCCGTGCAGCATGTCGCGCCCTGGCTGTTCCCCGGCTACTTCTTCATCGCAATGATCCTGGCGTTCATCGCCTCCGCTGCGCTCGGCATGCTGGTCGAATGGGCGCTGATACGTCATCTCTACAAGCGTCCGCTCGACACGCTGCTGGCGACTTGGGGTCTTAGCCTGATCCTGCAACAGGCCTATCGCTCGATCTTCGGCGCGCGCGAGGTCGGCGTCGAACTGCCGGAATGGATGATGGGCTCCTGGCAGGCGACCGACTCCATCCAGATCCCGATCAACGGCATGTTCGTGATGGCGCTGACCATCCTGATCACGATCGCGGTCGCCTATGTGCTGTTCTGGTCGAGCTGGGGCAAGCAGGTACGCGCCGTGGTGCAGAACCGCGTGATGGCGGGCGCCGTCGGCATCAATACCGAGAAGGTCGATCGTTACACCTTTGGCCTGGGTTGCGGCATCGCCGGGATCGCGGGCTCGGCCTTCACCATGATCGGCTCGACCGGACCGACCGCCGGCCAGCTCTACATCGTCGACACCTTCCTGGTCGTCGTGTTCGGCGGCGCCGCGTCGTTGTTCGGCACCATCGCTTCCGCCTTCTCGATCTCGCAGACCCAATCGACGCTGGAATTCTTCCTGTCGGGATCGATGGCCAAGGTGATCACGCTGCTGACGATCGTCGCGATCCTGATGGTGCGTCCGCAGGGGCTCTTCGCGCTCAAGGTCCGCAAATAAGAACAAGCAGGCTGGTCATGATCATCAACTCGCGCTTTTTCAATCGCTCCGAACTGCTCGGCTTCCTTGCGCTCGCGGTGCTGCTGTTTCTCATCCTGCCGCTATCGCTCGATATCTTCCGCCTCAACCTGGTCGCCAAATATCTGACCTACGCCTTCGTCGGGATCGGCCTCGTGCTGTGCTGGGGCTATGGCGGCATCCTGAGCCTGGGGCAGGGCGTGTTCTTCGGCCTCGGCGGCTACTGCATGGCGATGTACCTCAAGCTCGAGGCGTCCTCGGTCGCGAACACCAAGATCCAGTCGACGCCGGGCATCCCGGACTTCATGGATTGGAACCAGCTCACCTCGCTGCCCTTCTTCTGGAAGCCGTTCCACAGCTTCCCGGTAGCGCTGATCGCGATCATCGTGGTGCCGGCGATCTTCTCCTTCATCATCGGCGCTGCGATGTTCAAGCGCCGGGTCGGCGGCGTCTATTTTGCGATCATCACGCAGGCGATCGCCGCGATCATGACCATCCTGATCGTGGGCCAGCAGGGCTACACCGGCGGCATCAACGGGATCACCGACCTGCGAACGCTGCATGGCTGGGATATCCGGACCGATCACGCCAAGTACATCCTCTATTTCGTGGAGGTGGTATTGTTGTTTGGCTGCATCTGCGCCGCGCAGTTCATCCGCCTGACAAAACTCGGGCGCATCCTGGTGGCGATGAGAGAGCAGGAGGATCGCGTGCGCTTCTCCGGTTACAGCGTCGCCAACTTCAAGATCTTCGCGTTCTGCGCCGCGGCCGTGTTCGCTGCGATCGGCGGCGCCATGTTCACGCTCGAGGTCGGCTTCATGTCGCCGTCCTTCGTCGGCATCGTGCCGTCGATCGAAATGGTGATCTACACCGCGGTCGGCGGCCGGATGTCGATCTTCGGCGCAGTCTGGGGCGCGCTGCTGGTCAATTTCGCCAAGACCAGCCTCTCGGAGTCCTTTCCGCAGCTCTGGCTGTTCGGTCTCGGCGCGCTGTTCATCGCGGTCGTGCTCGCCTTCCCGAACGGGCTCTCCGGCATCTGGGCTGACCACGTCCAGCCGCGCATCGATCGCCTGTTGGCATCACGCAAATCGAAATCGGCGGCCGGCCTGATCGCCGACGGCGCACCGGCCGAGTGAGGAGGGATCATCATGCTCGTCGGCCATCAGCCCAAGGACTTCCTGCTCGCGGTCTCCGGTCTCACGGTGTCCTTTGACGGCTTCAAGGCCGTCAACGATCTCTCCTTCTATGTCGAGGAGAACGAGATCCGCGTCATTATCGGCCCGAACGGTGCCGGCAAGACCACGGTGCTCGACCTGATCTGCGGCAAGACAAGGGCGACGTCAGGCTCGATCCAGTTCCGCGGCCGGGAGCTGACCAGGTTGCGCGAGAACGAGATCGTGCAGGCCGGGGTGGGGCGCAAGTTCCAGACGCCGTCGGTGTTCGAGGATCTCACCGTGTTCGAGAACCTCGAGATTTCCTTTCCGCGCGGCCGCACCGTGTTCGGTTCGTTGACCTTCCAGCGCGACGACACCGTCAAGCAGCGGGTCGAGGAGGTCGCCGAGATGATCTTCCTGAAGGACAAGCTCAATACCTTTGCCGACCAGCTCAGCCACGGCCAGAAGCAGTGGCTCGAGATCGGCATGCTGCTGATCCAGGATCCGGACCTCTTGATGCTCGACGAGCCGGTCGCCGGCATGAGCGTCTCCGAGCGCGCCAAGACCGCCGAGCTGCTCAACCGGATCATCAAGGACCGTTCGGTCCTGGTGATCGAGCACGACATGAAGTTCGTCGAGGACATCGCGCACAAGGTCACGGTGCTGCACCAGGGACAGATCCTGTCCGAGGGGACGATGGAGCACGTCAAGAACGATCCGAAAGTCATCGAAGTGTATTTGGGCCACTGAGGAACTGGGACGATGCTGGCAATCAATGATCTTCACGTTGCCTACGGCCAGAGCGAGGTGCTGCACGGCCTCAACGTCTCGGTCGCGCCCAACGAGATCGTCGCGATCATGGGCCGCAACGGCATGGGCAAGACCACGCTGATGAAGTCGCTGATGGGTATCCTGCCGGCCAAGAGCGGCAAGGTGACTATGGACGGCACCGAGCTCGGTGCGATGAAGAGCTACGAGCGGGTAGCGAAGGGGCTCGCCTACGTCCCTCAAGGCCGCATGATCTTCTCCACCATGACGGTCAAGGAGAACATCGAGACCGGGCTCGTGGTGTCCGGCGGCTCCGAAGTGCCCGGCGATATCTACGAGCTGTTTCCGGTGCTGCTCGAGATGAAGGGCCGCCGCGCCGGCAATCTCTCGGGCGGGCAACAGCAGCAGCTCGCGATCGCCCGGGCGCTGGCGACCAAGCCGAAGGTGCTGCTGCTCGATGAGCCGACCGAAGGCATCCAGCCGTCGATCATCAAGGACATGGCGCGCACGTTGAAGCGGATCCGCGATGAGCGAGGGCTTTCGATCGTCGTCTCCGAGCAGGTTCTCAGCTTCGCGCTCGACATCGCCGACCGCGTGCTCGTCATCGAGAACGGCGAGATCGTCCGCGACGATCCGCGCGCCAGCGTCGATGCCGCGCAGATCTCGAAATATCTGTCTGTGTAACCACCAGTAAACGAAGGGGAGCAATGCGATGCCAGATACACTGATCAAGGTCGATCTCAGCAAGTCGGCCTATGAAAACGACAAGATCCATAACCGCTGGCATCCGGAGGTTCCGATCGTCGAGTGGGTCAGCCCCGGCGACGACTTCATCATCGAGACCGTCGACTGGACCGGCGGCTTCATCAAGAACAACGATTCCGCCGACGACGTGCGCGACATCGACCTGTCGATCGTGCACTTCCTGTCCGGCCCGATCGGCGTCAAGGGCGCCGAGCCCGGGGATCTCCTCGTCGTCGACCTGCTCGACGTCGGTCCGTTGAAGGAGAGCCTGTGGGGCTTCAATGGCTTCTTCTCCAAGCAGAATGGCGGCGGCTTCCTTACCGACCATTTCCCGCTGGCGCAGAAGTCGATCTGGGACATCAAGGGCCTCTACACCTCGTCGCGCCACGTCCCCGGCGTCAACTTCGCCGGCCTGATCCATCCCGGCCTGATCGGCTGTCTGCCCGATGCCAAGATGCTGGCGGCCTGGAATGCGCGCGAAGCCGAGCTGATCGCGACCAACCCGACCCGGGTGCCGGGCCTTGCCAATCCGCCGTTCGCGCCGACCGCGCATGCCGGCCAGGCGAGGGGCGACGTCAAGGCCAAGATCGGCCTCGAGGGCGCCCGCACCGTGCCGCCGCGCGAGCATGGCGGCAATTGCGACATCAAGGATCTGTCGCGCGGCTCGAAGATCTACTTCCCGGTCTATGTGCCGGGCGGCGGGCTCTCGATGGGCGATCTGCATTTCAGCCAAGGCGACGGCGAGATCACCTTCTGCGGCGCCATCGAAATGGCCGGCTGGCTGCACATCAAGGTCGATGTCATCAAGGACGGCGTCTCGAAATACGGTATCAAGAACCCCGTGTTCAAGCCGTCGCCGATCACGCCGAACTACAAGGACTATCTGATCTTCGAGGGTATCTCGGTCGACGAGGCCGGCAAGCAGCACTATCTCGACGTCCACATCGCCTATCGCCAGGCCTGCCTGAACGCGATCGAATATCTGAAGAAGTTCGGCTACTCCGGCGCCCAGGCCTATTCGATCCTCGGCACCGCGCCGTGCCAGGGCCACATCTCCGGCGTGGTCGACGTGCCGAATGCCTGCGCCACGCTGTGGCTGCCGACGGAGATCTTCGACTTCGACGTCATGCCGTCGTCGGCGGGACCGATCAAGCATATCAAGGGCGACGTGCAGATGCCGATCTCGCCCGACAAATGATCCCTGAGTGATCCCTGCGCGAAGGGTGCGGGACGGCTCGCGTATTGGCCGCCCCGCATCCATCGCCGGATGTCACACGACTGCGCAAGGATTAAGGAAATGCCGATCTACGAATATCTCTGCAACGACTGTGGGCCGTTCACCGACATGCGGCCGATGGCGGAATGCGACCTGCCGCAGGATTGCCCGCAATGCGAGGCGACGTCGCCGCGCGTGATCCTCACCGCGCCGGCGTTCTTCTGCATGCCCTCGGACAAGCGCAAGGCGCACGCCACCAATGAGCAGAGCCGGCATGCGCCGAAGACGCTCGATCAGTACAAGGCCGCGCACGGCCCGGGCTGCGGCTGCTGCTCCACCGGAAAGAAGAAGCCGGCGCGGCTGATGACCAAGACCAAGAGCGGCGCCAAGGGCTTTCCGACCGCGCGGCCCTGGATGATCAGCCACTAGAAGCGTTTTCGAGCGAAGTGGATACCGGTTCGCGTTAAGAAAACGCGTCAAACAAGAGTCTGGAGCCCATCCCGATTCAATCGGAACGGGAAAGGCCCTAGAAGCGCGGCTGGTCGTCAAGCTTGCTCAGCGACCTTCAGGGCTTCGGTGCGGATCTCCTCGACCAGCCGTTCCTTCAGGGCGACGAATTCAGGCGTGGTCTTGATCTTGTAGGAGCGGGGATGCGGCAGGTCGACGGCGATCTCGGCCTTGATGCGGCCGGGCCGCGCGCTCATCACGATGACGCGGCTGCCGAGGAAGATCGCTTCCTCGATGTCGTGGGTGACGAACAGCACCGTCTTCTGGTCGCGCTCCCAGATCCCGAGCAGCATCTCCTGCATCAGCGCGCGCGTCTGGTTGTCCAGCGCGCCGAACGGCTCGTCGAGCAGCAGGATCTTTGGATCGTTGGCCAGCGCGCGGGCGATCGCGGTGCGCTGCTGCATGCCGCCCGACAGCTGCTTGGGCCAGTGATTTTCGAAGCCCGATAGCCCGACCCGGCGGATGAACGCATCGGCGATGTCGTGGCGCTCGCCTTGCGCAACGCCGCGCTCGCGCAGGCCGAAGGCGATGTTCTCCCGCACCGTCAGCCAGGGGAACAGGGTGTAGGACTGGAACACCATGCCGCGGTCGGCGCCGGGGGCCGTGACCTCGCGCCCGTCGAGCGTGACGCGCCCGCTGGTCGGCCGGTCGAGCCCAGCGATGATCCGGAGCAGGGTGGACTTTCCGCATCCGGAGGGGCCGAGGATCGTGACGAAGTCGTTGTCGCCGACGTCGAGCGTGGTCGGCTCGAGCGCTCTCGTCGGCGCGTTGCCGGCACGGGCGGCGAAGGTTCGCGAGACCTGATCGATCCTGAGCGCGGTCATGCGAGCTTCCACGGGAACAGCCAGGCGTTGAAGGCCTTGAACAGGAAATCGGAGATCAGGCCGATCAGCCCGATCACGATGATGCCGAAGATGATCTGGCCGGTGTTGAGCAGCGCCTGGCTGTCGGTGATCATGTGCCCGATGCCCGACGACGAGCCGATCAACTCGGCCACGATGACGTAGGTCCAGGCCCAGCCCAGCACCAGCCTGAGAATTTCAGCGATCTCGGGCGCGGCGGAGGGCAGCAGCACGCGGCGGATGATGCCGCGGTCGCGGGCGCCGAGCGTGTAGGCGGCCTCGACCAGGTCGAGCCTTGTGGCACCGACGGTCACGGCCACCATCAAGATGATCTGAAACACCGCGCCGATGAAGATCACAAGCAGCTTCTGCAACTCGCCGATGCCGGCCCACAGGATCAGCAGCGGGATGAAGGCGGATGCCGGCAGATAGCGCGCAAAGGACACAAACGGTTCGAGAAAGGCCTCGATTGGCTTGTAGGCGCCCATCAAAACGCCGAGCGGCACCGCGATGACGGCAGCAAGCACAAACCCGCCGATCACGCGCCAGATTGTCATCCCGATGTCGAATAGAAAGCCCTGCTTGGCGAGCAGCTCATAGCCCTCCTGCACCATGGTGAGCGGGTTGGCGAGGAAAGTCTTCGACACGTGGCCGCCGAACGTCGCCCAGGACCAGAGGGCGACGAACAGCACGAAGAAGGCGAGGCCATAGGCCACGCGCTGCTTCGATGTCGTGGGCTCGAGAGGACGCATCAGATGATCCGGGCGTATCTTATGCGCCGGTCCCGCCGCTGTGTCGCGAGGCGGGACCGGCCGAAATGGTTGCTGCGTTACTTGATGAAGCTTGCGTCGTAGATGTCCTCGACCTTCGGCGCGGCCTTGATGATGCCGACCTCGAGCAGGAGCTCGGCAGCGTCCTTGTTGAAGGTGAGGAAGTCGCCGGCGAAGAATTTCTGGTTGGCGGCCTTGTCCTGCCAGCGCAGGTACTTTGCCGAGTTGCCGAACTGCTCGCCGCTCTGCTTCACGTCAGCGCCCATGATCTCGTAGGACTTGGCCTGGTCCTTGGCGATCATGTCGAGCGCCTCGAAATAGCTGTCGGCCAGCGCCTGGGCCGCCTTCGGATTGTCGGTGAGGAATTTCGGCGTGCAGCCGAAGGTGTCCATCACGATCGGGTAGTCGAGCGTGGTCGCGATGATCTTTCCCTTGTCGGGAGCGGCGCGCACCGTCGACAGATAGGGCTCGTAGGTCATCGCGGCATCGTTCTGGCCGGAGACGAAGGCCTGCGCCGCGGCGGCCGGCTCCAGATTCACCACGGTGACGTCCTTCACCGTGAGGCCGTTTTTCTTCAGCATCCAGGCCAACGCGAAATAGGGCGAGGTGCCCGGCGCCGATGCCGCGACGGTCTTGCCCTTGAGGTCCTTGATCGCGGCGACATCGTTGCGCACGGCCATGCCGTCGGCGCCATAGCTCTTGTCGAGCTGGAAGATCTGCTTGGTCGCGACGCCGTTGGCGTTCCAGGAGATCCAGGTCTCGACCGTCGTCGCCGCGCACTGGATGTCGCCCGAGGCGATCGCGAGATGGCGGTCCTTCTGCGGGATCTTCTTCAAGGTCACGTCGAGGCCGTTCTTCTTGAAGATGCCGGCCTCCTTGGCGAGCGTCAGCGGTGCGAAGCCGGTCCATCCTGAGATGCCGACGCCGACCTTGACGTCATCCGCTGACGCGGCGGTGGACGCGAGCAACACTGCGATTGCGGGCAATAGCTTGAAGGAACGCATGATTGTCGACCCCTTGAACGATGGATTGAACCCAGTTGATGTCTTCACGTCAGTGATGTCTTCACGTGAGTCGCGGCGGATTGCCGCATGAAGCATGTCGGCGGATGATGGCCCATGATGCATTGCATGAAATATGCCGCGCAAGCTGCCCTCAGCCTCCCTTGAAGCGAGCCACCAGGCGATGCGTCTCGCCCGGATAATGCAGCCGCACCGCCGTTACCGTGCGCGCGCTGCGCCAGGTGTAGCGGTCGATCACGAGACAGGGCGCGCCGACCGCGATGTCGAGCGCCGCGGCCGTGCGATCGTCGGCGACGACGGCGCTGATCGTATGCTCGGCTTCGGTCCACGGCACGTGATGCAGCAGCCACGACCCCGGCGGCTCGCGGGCAAAGTCCGCGTTTGCGGCCTCCGGGACCGTGGAGAGATCGATCAGCCTGTCCTCGACGGCGAACGGCACATTGTCGGCGCTGTGCCGGCAGGCGATCGCGACCACCTTGCCGGCCTTGTCCATGCCGAGCCGGGCGCGATCGGCTGATGTTGCGGTACGGCGCCGGCAATCGATCAGCTGATAGTCATAGCTGCGGCCGAGTGCGGTGATCTCGGCGCGGATGTCGGCGATCTTGAGCACCGCGGACAGATGCTGCGGACGGCGCACGAAGCTGCCGGCACGGCGCCGCCGCTCGATCAGGTCGGCCTGCGCCAGTTCCGACAACGCCTTGTTGACAGTCATGCGCGAGCAGCGATAGCGCGCCATCAATTGGTGCTCGAACGGGATGCGATGCCCCGGCGGCCATTCGCCGGTCAGGATCCGGGTCTCGATGTCGAGCCGGATGCGCTTGTAGAGCGTCGGTTTGCCGGCAGCATTCGGCTTGGCCTGGTCGGAGGCGAGACTCATGCGACGAGCCTCCGCACGCTTGCACTGAACCGCTCGCGCGCCTTGTCGCGCAGCCGGTGCCGTCCGCCCGCGACCACCTTGTCGCCGCCGGCCCAGACGCAATCGATCGCGTCGCTGCCGGTTGCAAACAGCCAGCCGTCGAGAACCGCATCGCCCGACCGTCCCGCGAGGGACGGATGCGCGGTGTCGAGAGACACGATGTCGGCGCGCGCGCCGGGCGCGAGCCCAGCCTTGGTCTGTGCCAGGGCCTGCGCGCCGCCAGCGAGCGCGTGATCGAACAGGGCGCGGCCGGTGGATGCGCCGGGACGCCCCGAGAGCACGTTGCGCTCGCGGTGCTTCAGCCGCTGGCCGTATTCGAGTTGGCGAAGTTCGTCGGCGACGCCGACCAGCACGTTGGAATCAGTTCCGATGCCGAACCGGCCGCCCGCCGCGAGGAATTCGCGCGCGGAAAAGATGCCGTCGCCGAGACTCGCTTCGGTGACAGGGCAAAGGCCGGCAACCGCGCCGCTACGGGCGAGCGCTGTGACCTCCTGCTCCGTCATGTGGGTCGCGTGAATCAGGCACCAGCGTTGATCGACGGGCGCATGTTCGAGCAGCCATTGCACCGGCCGCTGTCCCGACCAGGCGAGGCAATCTTCCACCTCGCGCACCTGTTCGGCTGCGTGGATGTGGATCGGATCCGCTCCGGCAAGCGGGATGATCGCGGCCAGCTCCTCCGGCGCCACGGCGCGCAGGCTATGCGGAGCGATGCCGATGTTGGCGCCAGGTAGATCTCGGATTGCCTCGCGCGAGGCAGTCATCAGCGCGGCGAACTGATCGACCGAGCAGATGAAGCGGCGCTGCCCGGCATGCGGTGCGACGCCGCCGAACGTGCTGTTGGCGTAGAAACTTGGCAGCAGCGTGAGCCCGATGCCGGAGGCGCTGGCGGCCTCTGTGATGCGCACGGCCATCTCGGCGGGATTGGCGTAGGGCGCGCCGTCCCGATCATGGTGCAGATAGTGGAACTCGCCGACGCGGGTAAAGCCCCGCTCGAGCATCTCGACATAGAGCAGGGTTGCGACGGCGGCGACGTCGTCCGGTGTCATGGTCAGCGCGAAGCGATACATCGTCTCGCGCCAGGTCCAGAACGTATCAGTCGTGTCGCCGCGCAGTTCGGCGAGGCCCGCCATGCCGCGCTGAAACGCGTGGCTGTGCAGGCTCGCCAATCCCGGAACCGCCAGTTGGTGACGTTCGTCGCCGGCGGCAGGCGCGACGCCCGCCGTCACCGAGGCGATCGCGCCATTGGCAACGACGACCTGCACGTCATTGGCCCAGCCCGAAGGCAGCAGCGCGAATGCGAAATGCAGTCGTGTCATTTTTCCACGCCGGCTGGACAGAACCCGAACACGATTATATGTCTAGACATATAAGTCAAGCATCCCACATCGAGGGGACGATAGCATGGCAGAGCGCTTCGACCGTATCTGGCACAACGCCCGGCTCGCCACGATGCGCAGCGACCGCGCTGATCTCGGCGAGATCGAGCGGGGGCTGATCGCGGCGCGTGAAGGCCGCATCGTCTATGCCGGCGTGCAGTCGGATTTTCCTGTGGATGCGGACGCCGTTGAACGGATCGATTGCGCCGGCCGCTGGATCACGCCCGGGCTCGTCGATTGCCACACCCATCTCGTCTTCGGCGGCAACCGCGCGCACGAGTTCGAGCTGCGCCTGAAAGGCGCGAGCTATGAGGAGATCGCGCGCGCCGGCGGCGGTATCGTCTCGACCGTCGCGGCGACGCGCAGCGCGACCGAGGCCGAGCTTGTCGCCGGCGCGCTGCCGCGGCTCGACGCGCTAATCGGCGAGGGCGCAACAACGGTCGAGATCAAGTCCGGCTATGGCCTCAATGCCGAGACCGAGATGCGGCAGCTTGCGGCGGCACGCAGCCTCGCCCGCCTGCGGCAAGTTGCGATCCGCACGTCGTTCCTCGGAGCACATGCGCTGCCGCTGGAGGCCAATGGCGACAAGGACGGTTACATCGATCTGGTCTGCAACGAGATGCTGCCGGCCGTGGCCAAGGCCGGCCTTGCCGATGCCGTCGACGGCTTCATGGAGGGGATCGCGTTTTCCGGAGAGCAGACGGCGCGGGTGTTCGAGGCGGCGCGCGCGTTGGGACTGCCCGTCAAGCTGCATGCGGATCAGCTGTCCAATCTCGGCGGCGCGGCGCTGGCCGCAAAATTTTCGGCGCTCTCAGCCGATCATCTCGAGCACACCGATGAAGCTGGCGCCGCGGCGATGGCGAAAGCCGGCACCGTCGCGGTCCTGCTGCCTGGCGCGTTCTATTTCATTCGTGAGACGCACAAGCCGCCGGTCGAGCTGTTTCGCAGCCACGGTGTGAACATGGCGCTGGCGACCGATTGCAATCCGGGCAGCTCGCCGCTCACCTCGCTCCTGCTGGCGATGAACATGGGTGCAACGCTGTTCCGGATGACGGTCGCCGAATGCCTCACAGGGGTGACGCGGGAAGGCGCGCGTGCGCTGGGCATGCTCGCCGAGACCGGCACGATCGAGGCCGGCAAATGGTGCGATCTGGCGATCTGGGACATCGAGCGTCCGGCCGAACTGGTCTACCGCATCGGCTTCAACCCGCTGCACAGCCGGGTGTGGAGGGGACAATGAACGATCGGGATTCGCCCGTCGTCGTAACGCCCGGAACCGTCGGCCTCGACGTCCTGGCGCGCGTGCTCGCCGGTGCGCCCATTGTGCTCGATCCATCGTGCTGGCCGCGCGTCGAGGCGGCCGCGGAGATCGTGGCGAAGGCGGCGCGCATCGACATTCCCGTCTACGGCATCAATACCGGTTTCGGGAAGCTGGCATCGACGCGAATCGCGCCTGATCAAACCGCGCTGCTTCAGCGCAACCTCATCCTGTCGCATTGCTGCGGGGTCGGTCCGAACACGCCCGAGCCGATCGTGCGCCTGATGATGGCGTTGAAAGTGATTTCGCTCGGGCGCGGCGCATCCGGCGTGCGCCGCGAGGTGATCGAGCAGTTGCAGGGCATGCTGGCGCACGGTGTCACTCCGCTGGTGCCGCAGCAGGGCTCGGTCGGTGCCTCCGGCGATCTGGCGCCGCTCGCTCATATGACCGCGGTCATGATCGGGGAGGGGCAGGCAATCCTTGATAGCAAAGCCGTGCCGGGCCGCGAAGCGCTTGCCGCTGCCGGCCTCGCGCCGTTGACGCTCGGCCCCAAGGAGGGGCTCGCGCTGATCAACGGCACGCAGTTTTCGACCGCCTATGCCATCTCCGGCCTGCTGCGTGCGCATCGCCTGGCGTGCGCCGCGCTGGTGACCGGCGCGCTGTCGGTCGATGCGGCGATGGCCTCCACGGTGCCGTTTCGTCCGGAGATTCAAGCTTTGCGTGGCCACGACGGGCAGATCGCCGCGGCCGCTGCCTTGACCGGACTGCTCGACGGCAGCGACATCAGGCAATCGCATCTCGAAGGCGACGAGCGCGTGCAGGATCCATATTGTCTGCGCTGCCAGCCGCAGGTTGCGGGCGCCGTGCTCGACCTGCTCGCGCAGGCCGCGCGCGGGCTGACCATTGAGGCCAATGCCGTGACGGACAATCCGCTGGTGCTGGTGGAGACCGGCGAGATCGTATCGGGCGGCAATTTCCACGCTGAGCCGGTGGCGTTCGCCGCCGACCAGATCGCGCTGGCGCTCGCGGAGATCGGCGCGACCAGCGAGCGCCGGATCGCGACCCTCGTCGATCCCGCCTTGAACTTCGGCCTGCCGCCGTTCCTGACGCCCGAACCCGGCATCAACTCCGGGTTCATGATTGCCGAGGTGACGGCCGCGGCGCTCTATGCCGAGAACAAGCAGCGTGCATTGCCTTGCTCGATCGACTCCACGCCGACCAGTGCCAACCAGGAGGATCATGTCTCGATGGCCGCCCATGCCGCGCGCCGGCTGTCGGACATGGCCGACAATCTCGCCGCCATCCTCGGCATCGAGCTGCTGGTCGCGGCGCAGGGCATCACGCTGCGCGCACCGCATGCGACCAGCGCACCGCTCGCGGCAGTCATTGCCGTGCTGCGGCAGCACGTTCCCGCACTCGCCGCCGACCGCTACATGGCCGACGATCTCGCGCGGGCCGCTTCGCTGATCGAAGCCGACACGTTGCCCGCCGCTGCGATCGCGGTGCTTTCGACCGATCCATTTCCAAGACTGACTTAGAAGACTCTGACCTAAAAGACTTGCTTAGCAGGGACATCCGTCATGAACCGCCGACTGGACAACGAACGCATCATCCGTGCACCCCGCGGCACCGACATCAGCGCCAAGAGCTGGCTGACGGAAGCACCGCTGCGCATGCTGATGAACAATCTGGACCCTGATGTCGCCGAGCGTCCGAGCGAGCTCGTGGTTTATGGCGGCATCGGCCGTGCGGCGCGCGACTGGGAGAGCTTTGACCGCATTGCCGCCTCGTTGCGCACGCTCGAGGGCGACCAGACGCTGCTGGTGCAGTCCGGCAAGCCGGTCGGCATTTTCCGGACCCATGCCGACGCGCCGCGCGTCCTGATCGCGAATTCCAACCTGGTGCCGCATTGGGCAACGCTCGATCATTTCAACGAGCTCGACCGCCAGGGCCTGATGATGTTCGGCCAGATGACGGCAGGCTCATGGATCTATATCGGCAGCCAGGGCATCGTGCAGGGGACTTATGAGACGTTTGTCGAGGTCGGCCGCCGGCATTATGGCGGCAGTCTCGTCGGCAAATGGATCCTGACGGCAGGTCTCGGCGGCATGGGCGGCGCCCAGCCACTGGCCGCGACGATGGCCGGTGCCTCGATGCTCGCGGTCGAATGCCAGCCGAGCCGCATCGAAATGCGGCTACGCACAGGTTATCTCGACCGCCAGGCGACGACGCTCGATGAAGCGCTGGCGATCATTGCTGAAGCGGCCAAGACCCATAAGCCGATGTCGGTCGGCCTGCTCGGCAATGCGGCCGAGATCTTTCCCGAGCTGGTGCGCCGCGGCGTGCGCCCGGCCATCGTCACCGACCAGACCAGCGCGCATGATCCGATCAACGGCTATTTGCCCAAGGGCTGGACGCTCGCCGATTGGGAAGCCAAACGCGCGGCCGACCCGAAGACGGTCGAGACCGCAGCCAAGACCTCGATGGTCGATCACGTCCAGGCCATGCTGGATTTCCACGCGCAGGGAATCCCGACGCTCGATTACGGCAACAACATCCGCCAGATGGCCAAGGACATGGGCCTGAAGCAGGCGTTCGATTTTCCGGGCTTCGTTCCGGCCTATATCCGCCCGCTGTTTTGCCGCGGCGTCGGACCGTTCCGCTGGGCGGCGCTGTCGGGCGATCCCGAGGACATCTTCAGGACCGATGCCAAGGTCAAGGAGCTGATGCCCAACGACAGCCACCTGCACAATTGGCTCGACATGGCCAAGGCGCGTATCAAGTTTCAGGGATTGCCGGCGCGGATTTGCTGGGTCGGGCTCGGCGACCGCCATCGGCTTGGCCTTGCCTTCAACGAGATGGTGGCGCGCGGCGAGCTCAAGGCACCGATCGTGATCGGGCGCGATCATCTCGACAGCGGCTCGGTGGCGAGCCCGAACCGCGAGACCGAGGCGATGCGCGACGGCTCCGACGCGGTGTCCGACTGGCCGCTGCTCAATGCTTTGCTCAACTGCGCGAGCGGCGCCACCTGGGTGTCGCTGCATCACGGTGGCGGCGTCGGCATCGGCTATTCGCAGCACGCCGGCATGGTGATCGTCGCTGACGGCACGCCGGAGGCGGCGCGCCGGCTCGAGCGTGTGCTGTGGAACGACCCGGCGACGGGCGTCATGCGCCACGCCGACGCCGGCTATGACACGGCGATCGAATGCGCCCGCGCCAACGGGCTCGATCTGCCCAGCCTGCGCTGAGGGGACTCCTGATCGGGAGTTGTTCGCGGGTTCAGCGGCATCTCCCGATCGCGGCGCAGGTTAACGAGCAATCTCGTCGCAGCTCTCAACCTTCCGGTTGATGTACGCGAGGTGACCGGCCGGACATGCCTTGATACGGGAAATCGGTGGTGCAGCTACCGGAGATAGGTGGCCCGTGGAGCGCTGCGCCTTTGATCCGTCGCGGGTGACACATTAATCTGCCTGCTTTCGCGTCAGCTTCGCTGACAGGATGAGCGGCCAGGGTCCTTGTCTCGCGGCAGATGGCATGCAATCTTCCGCAGCCGGCAATGCTGTTCGAGAGCAACAAGAACAATAATCCCTCTCGTCCCTCCAATTCTGTCGAGGGCCTGATCATGTCGAACCTTTCCCAAACGACATCCGCTCCGTGGCGGATAGGAGTGCTGTTCTCGCGAACCGGCTTCATGTCGGTCATCGAGGAGACCCAGTATCAGGGCACGCAACTCGCGATCGAAGAGGTGAATGAAGCGGGCGGCGTCTGCGGCCGCGAGCTGGTTCCCGTTGCCTATGACCCCGGATCGGACTCGGCCGCCTATGGCCATTACGCCAAGCGGTTGATGATCGAGGATCAGGTCAGCACGATCTTCGGCTGCTACACCTCGTCGAGCCGCAAGGCGGTGCTGCCGGTGGTCGAAAGGCTGAACGGTCTGCTCTGGTATCCGACGCTTTACGAAGGGTTCGAGGCGTCGCCCAACGTCATCTACACCGGCGCCTCGCCCAACCAGAACAGCCTCGCGCTGTGCCGCTATTTGATGGATACGTTCGGAACACGGTTCTATTTCGTGGGGTCGGATTATATCTATCCGCGCGAGTCCAACCGGGTGATGCGGGAGCTACTCAAGAGCAATGGCGGCTCGGTCGTTGGCGAGCGCTATGTCAATGTCTATGCGCGCTGGCAGGATTTTGTGCCGATCATCCAAGATATCAAGCGTGTCAGGCCCGACGTGATCTTCTCGACCGTCGTTGGCGAGGGCACGGTGTTCCTCTATCAGGCCTATGCGAATGTCGGGCTCGATCCAAGACAGGTGCCGATCGCCAGCCTGACCACGACGGAAGCCGAAATCGCCGCCATGGGCTTCGACGTCGGCGAGGGACACGTCACGGCGGCATCGTATTTCCAGGGCGTCGAGGGCAGCGCCAACAATGCGTTTGTGCAGCGCTTCAAGAAGCGGTTCGGCGCCGACATCTCGACCAACATGTGCGCCGAGGCGTCGTACTTCCAGCTGCATCTGTTCGCGAAGGCGCTTGAGCAGGTCAATTCGCTCGACACCGAAGTGCTCCGCTCGATGGTGTTCGGCACCAGCTTTGATGCACCGCAAGGTGCGGTCACCGTCAACCCGATGTCGGGTCATACCGACCTCTGGACCCGCATCGGGCGCGCCAACCGCCAGGGCCAGTTCGATGTCGTCAGCCAGTCGAAGGAGCCGGTGCATGCGGATCCGTTCCTGATCGGATATGGTCGTGCAACGCAAACAGGAAGCGTCCAATGAACGAAACGTCGCGTAAGCCGTCGCTGAGCCGAGACGTCGGCGGACGCAAGACCATGGTTCAGGAACTTGCCGATCTGTCGGCGGTGGTGGTCGCGCCGGTCGACGATCAGGTCGGCATGTTGCTGCGCGAGTTGCAGCGGTTCCGGATGCGGGTGCGGCAGGTCTGGCCGATGCCGGAGAGCGTGCCGGCCGATGCCGACGTGGTGTACTGCGAATATTCTCCTGACCTGGCGCGGCGCCTGCCATGGATTCCCGGCGATGCGCGCTCGGCGCTGGTTGTGATCTTGCCGGCGACGGAAACCGTTCACGCCGATGCGCTGTGTCATGCGACGCCGAACGCCATTCTGCCGCGGCCGTTCACGCAGAATGCAGTGCTGTCCAGCCTGGTGCTGGCGCGCAGTCAATTTGGTTATGAACGGCGGCTTCGCAGCAAGATCGAGAAGCTCGATGACAATCTGCGCTCGATGCGCACGGTGGAGCGCGCCAAGGCGATCCTGATGGCGACGCGGCAGATGCCGGAAACCGAGGCCTATGGCTTCATCAGACGACAGGCGATGGATCGTCGCGTGTCGGCAAGTGCAGTCGCCGCGGCGATTGTTGACTCGTTCGAACTGCTTGGCTACGATCATCAACAGTAAGCCCCAATAGCGGGGCCGGTGGCGACAGCGCCGCCTTCGACACAACCGGCAACAAAGCCCTCCCAATGCTCGCGTAAGCGCGCATCGGGAGGGCTTTTTGTTTTTTCAGTCCTGAAGGGAGCTAGGGATGAGCATTTCACGGCGGACTTTGCTGAGGAATACCGCGGCGCTTGGCGCGTTTGCCGGCGCCGGACTGCCGCACATCTGGATCAAGAACGCCGACCTCGCTTACGCCGCCGGCGGCGAGATCAAGGTCGGCGTGCTGTTCTCGCTGACGGGAACGACCGCGATCATCGAGGAATCGCTCAACAAGGCAACGCTGCTCGCCATCGAGGAGATCAATGCCGCAGGCGGCATCAAGGGCAGCAAGATCGTGCCGATCGTCGAGGACCCCGCGTCCGATCCGGCGACCTTCTCGGAGAAGGCTCGCAAGCTCGTCGTCGGCGACAAATGCGTCAGTGTGTTCGGCTCCTACACCTCGGCAAGCCGCAAGGCGGTGCTCCCGGTGTTCGAGCGGCAAAACAATCTCTATTGGTATCCGACGCTCTATGAAGGCCGCGAGTGCTCGAAGAACGTCATCTACACCGGCGCGGTGCCGAACCAGCAGCAGGACGAGTTCGTGCCCTGGCTAGTCAAGAAGTTCGGCAAGAAGTTCTACCTGATCGGCTCCAACTACATCTATCCGAAGGAAGAGAACAACTACTGCAAGAAGCTGCTTGAGAAGCTGGGCGGCGAGGTCGTGGCGGAAGAATATGTGCCGCTCGGCCATTCGGAATTCTCTTCCGTCATCAACAAGATCCGCTCGACGCAGCCGAACGTGATCTTCTCCACCGTGGTCGGCGATTCCGTGGTCGCGCTGCATCGTCAGTACAAGGCGGCCGGCCTCGATCCCGAGAAGATGCCGATGGCGAGCCTGACGACCTCCGAGAACGAAGTCGCCGCGATGGGCGGCGAGGCGGCCGCCGGTCACTTCACCTCGGCGCCGTACTTCATGGTGCACAAATCGCCGGAGAACGAGAAGTTCGTCGAGGCCTACAAGAAGCGTTGGGGCGCCGACAAGGTGACGCATTTCGTGTCGGAGGCCTGCTACTTCCAGACCTACCTGTTCAAGCAGGCGGTCGAGAAGCTCGCGACCAGCGACCTCACGCCGCCGAATATCCGCGACGCGGTCAAGGGTCAGGAAGTGATTGCACCGCAGGGCAAGGTCCGGATCGAGCCGGAGAACCTGCACACCTGGCTGTGGCCCAAGATCGCGCAGGCGAAGTCGAACGGACAGTTCGAGATTCTGGTCGAGGCCAAGGAGTGGCTGAAGCCGGTGCCTTACGCGGCCTATCCCGGACAGTCATGCACCGAGAAGGGCCTGGTCGAGAAGAGCTGACGACGGGGGCTGACGAAGGCCGTCGGCGTGCGGCGCCGACGGCCAGCGTCCCGAAACGAATGCGGCCTCTCGCACGAACGGGTGCGAGGGGCAGGGCGCACAAAACGAACATCGAAAGCGGATCCCGACGTGGACCAATTCATCGAACAAATCGTCACCGGCCTCAGTATTGGATCGATCCTGCTGCTGGTCGCGCTGGGCCTGTCGATCATTTACGGCTCGATGGGCATCATCAATCTCGCCCATGGCGAGTTCGTGATGCTGGGCGCCTACGCGGCCTGGGTGTTCCACACCTATCTCGGGCTCGGCCTGCTGGCGAGCCTGGTGCCGATCTTCCTCGTGGTCGCCGCGTTCGGCTGGGTCATCGAGCGTTATGTCCTGAGCCTGCTCAACAACCGGCCGCTGGACACGATTCTTGCGACCTGGGGCGTCGGCATCATGCTGCAGCAGGCGGTGCGGCTGATGGTCGGCAGCGAACTGCGCTACGTGCAGCTGCCGCCGGCGCTGTCCGACAGCATGGACGTGTTCGGCATCTCGGTATCGTCCTATCGGGTGTTCCTGTTCGTGGTGTCAGTCGCGCTGTTCGTGGCGACCTGGTTGCTGATGAACCGCACCACAGTCGGAATGAAGCTGCGCGCGATCATCCAGGACCGTTCGGTCGCCGCCTCGTTCGGCATCAACGCCAAACGGGTCTATGCGCTGACTTTCGCCTATGGCGCGGGACTGGCGGGACTGGCCGGCGCGCTGGTGTCGCCGCTGAAGAGCGTCTCGCCCGATATGGGCACCGGCTATGTGGTCGATGCCTTCATGGTGGTGGTGCTCGGCGGCGTGCAGAGCCTCGCCGGGACCGTGGCAAGCGCCTTCATCCTCGGCGAGCTCTCCGGCGGCATTGCCTTCCTGCAGAACGACACGGTGGCCAAGGCGATCGTGCTGCTCGCCATCGTCGTGCTCATCCGTTTCCGCCCCGAGGGGCTTTTCACCGCACGCGTGCGGGCCTGAGACAGATCGCTCATCTATGCCGTCGCATGTTCCTAACTCCAGCGGATTGCAGCGCCTGATCGCGCAGCTTGCGCCTCTGCTGATCGTCTGCGCCGCGGTGTTCGCGCTGCCGGTGCTGCTCAACAACGACTTCCTGCTCAACAAGGTCGCGCGTTATCTGGTGCTGGGAATCCTCACAGTATCGCTCGGGCTGTCCTGGGGATTCGGCGGCATCCTGAATCTCGGCCAAGCGATGAGCTTCGGGCTCGGCTCCTACGCCATGGCGATGGCGCTGAAGCTCAAGACCGTGCCGGTGCATACGGGAGCGAGCGGACTGCCCGACTTCATGGTCTGGAACAATGTCCAGCATTTGCCGTGGTTCTGGGAGCCGTTCCGCTCGTTGACCTTCGCGATCGCCGCCGGCCTGATCGTGCCGGCGCTGGTTGCGGCGGCGCTCGGCTGGTTCATGTTCCGGGGCCGCGTCACCGGCGTCTATGTCTCGATCATCACGCTCGCCACCATGGTGGTGATCAATCTCGTGATCATCGACCAGCAGAGCTACACGGGCGGCTTCAACGGCATCACCGATCTCGCCCAGCTCGAGATCTTCGGCGTCGCGTTCGATGCCTATGGCCGGGCAACCTACTATCTCGTTGCCAGCTGTGTCCTGCTCAGCCTGCTTGTCGCCTTTGCCTTCACAAGAACCAAGGCCGGCCTGATCGTGCAGGCGATCCGCGACCATGAGAGCAGGGTGCGCTACTTCGGCTACGACGTCGCGCTCTACCAGATCTTCGTGTTCGCGCTGTCGGCCGCGATCGCGGGCCTTGCCGGCATGCTCTACACGGTGGTGATGGAGTTTGCCTCGCCGACCTTCCTCGGCGTGCAGCTCTCGCTTTCGGTGGTGGTGTGGTGCGCGGTCGGCGGCCGGCAGAGCCTGGTCGGTGCGTTCCTTGGCGCGGTGCTGGTGGCGGGCATGCAGGGCGCGCTGTCGGAGTCCGCAGCGTTCCTGGAGACCTGGACGCTGGTGATGGGCGCGCTGTTCGTGCTCGTGGTGCTGTTCCTGCCGAAGGGGCTCGCCGGCCTCGCGCAGGTCGTGCTGCGCTGGATCGTGCAGCGCCGCCATGCGGCCGCGGGCGGGGTGGCGCAAGGCGTTGGCCAGACGGAGGGCAGCACATGAGCTCCCATCTCGATCTCCGCGACGTCTCGGTCAGCTTCAACGGTTTCAAGGCGCTCAATGCTCTCAACATGAGCGTGCGCAAGGGCGAGCTGCGCTGCCTGATCGGGCCGAACGGCGCCGGCAAGACCACGGCGCTGGACATCATCTGCGGCAAGGTGAAGCCGAGCGCCGGCACGGTGAGCTTCGATGGCACCGCGCTGCAGGATCTCGAGGAATACGAAATCGCCCGCGCCGGCGTTGGCCGCAAGTTCCAGGTGCCGAGCGTATTCCGCGAGCTCTCGGTCTCCGAGAACCTTGAAGTGGCGCGAGCCCACCGCACCTCCGTGCTTGGCAATTTGCGCTGGAATATCGGCAACTCAGGGCGCGAGCATGTCGAGCGTCTGGCCGAACTGGTCGGGCTCACCGAGCAGCTCGACCGGCCGGCCGCCTACCTGTCGCACGGTCAGACCCAGTGGCTGGAGATCGGCATGCTGGTCGCCCAGGACGCCGAGCTGATCCTGATGGACGAGCCCACCGCGGGCATGACGGCGCAGGAAACCCGCAAGACCGCTGAACTGTTCGCGCGGCTGAAGGGCAAGCACACCCTGATCGTGGTCGAGCACGACATGGGCTTCGTCAAGGCGATCGGCGACATCATCTCGGTGATGCATATGGGCCAGATGCTGGCGGAGGGCACCGCCGCTGAAGTCGAGGCGCATCCGGAAGTGCGCCGCGCCTATCTCGGATCGGGAGGCATCAGCCATGCTTGAGCTGACCGACGTCGACGCCTTCTACGGCAACAGCCGCGCCCTGCAGGGCATCAACCTGACGGTTGGCAATGGCGAATTCCTCTCGGTGCTCGGCCGCAACGGAGTCGGCAAGACCACGCTGATGCGCAGCATCCTCGGCCTGATGGACCGGTGTACCGGACGGCTGTCGCTCGACGGTGCCGACATCTCGCCGCTGCGGACCTATCAGCGCGCCAAGGCCGGTATTGCCTATGTGCCGCAGGGCCGCGGGATTTTGCCGAAGTTCACGGTGCGGGAAAACCTGACGCTCGGGACCTTCGCCGCGAAATCTGCCAACGGCATCGAGGAGTGGGTGCTCGAGCTGTTTCCGGTCCTCAAGGACTTTCTCAATCGCTATGGCGGCAACCTCTCCGGCGGCCAGCAGCAGCAGCTTGCGATCGCGCGTGCGCTGCTGGCCAAGCCCAAGGTCATCCTGCTGGACGAGCCGACCGAGGGTATCCAGCCGAACATCGTCGAGCAGATCGAGGACGTGATCGTCAGCCTCAATCGCGAGCGCCGCATCACGGTCGTGCTGGTCGAACAGAATGTCGCGTTCGCGCGGCGTGCGTCTCATCGCTTCGCGTTGCTCGAAAAGGGACGCGTCGTCGCCAAGGGCGCGATCGGTGAGCTCACCGATGATCTCATCCAGCTGCACATGGCCGTGTAGCGGGAATTATCGCTCAGGAAAGGGAGTCGAGACATGTTGCATGGAGACATATCGAGCAGCAAGGACACGGTCGGCGTTGCCGTGGTCAATTACAAGATGCCGCGCCTGCACACCAAGGCCGAGGTGCTGGATAACGCGCGCAACATCGCCAAGATGGTCGAGGGCATGAAGCTTGGCCTGCCGGGCATGGACCTCGTGATCTTTCCGGAATACTCGACCCACGGCATCATGTACGACTCCAAGGAGATGTACGAGACCGCGTCGTCGGTGCCGGGCGAGGAGACCCGCATCTTCGCGGACGCCTGCCGCAAGGCCAAGGTCTGGGGTGTGTTCTCGCTGACCGGCGAGCGCCACGAGGAGCATCCCAACAAGGCGCCGTACAACACGCTGATCCTGATGAACGACAAGGGCGAGATCGTCCAGAAGTATCGCAAGATCATGCCGTGGGTGCCGATCGAGGGCTGGTACCCCGGCGATTGCACCTACGTCTCGGACGGGCCGAAGGGGCTGAAGATCAGCCTGATCATCTGCGACGACGGCAACTATCCGGAGATCTGGCGTGACTGCGCGATGCGCGGCGCCGAGCTGATCGTGCGCTGCCAGGGCTACATGTATCCGGCCAAGGAGCAGCAGATCCAGATCTCGAAGTCGATGGCCTGGGCCAACAACTGCTACGTCGCGGTCGCCAACGCCTCCGGCTTCGACGGCGTCTATTCCTACTTCGGCCATTCCGCGCTCATCGGCTTCGACGGAAGGACGCTCGGCGAGTGCGGCACCGAGGAGAACGGCATCCAGTACGCGCAGCTCTCGGTGTCGCTGATCCGCGACGCCCGCCGCAACATGCAGTCGCAGAACCATCTCTTCAAGCTGATGCACCGCGGCTATACCGGCCTGATCAACTCCGGCGACGGCGATCGCGGCCACGCGGTCTGCCCCTACACCTTCTACAAGAACTGGATCACCGACCCCGAGGGCACCCGGGAAATGGTCGAGGCCATGACCCGTCCGACCGTCGGAACCGACGAATGCCCGATCGAGGGCATTCCGAACCAGAAAGTCGCACATCGTTGAGTGACATCGACGATCGGCGCCGGCGCGATGTTTCGCGCCGGCGTGGTTCGATGCAACGGCGGACACTTCCTCGCGGAGGAAACAGGGGGACATCATGAGCGGTCAATCGAATAGCGGGCTGGTTCATCAGACGGAAGGGCAGATCGACGACCTTCTCGGCCATGAATTCGAACACGAGCCGGTGCCGATGAGCGCCCGGCGCAGCGCCTTCTCGGTCACGATGGTGTGGCTGGGCTTTCCGATGATCATCACCGGCGCGATGACCGGATCGCTGCTGGTGCTGGGCATGGGGTTCAAGAATGCACTGGTGGCGATGATCGTCGGCAATCTGATCATGTTCGCCTATGTGGGCGCACTCGGCCTGATCGGCACCAGGCGCGGCATGAACTTCGCGCTGATCGCCAGCATCGTGTTCGGAAAGAAGGGCTATGTGCTGGCGTCGGGCCTGCTGTCGACCCTGCTGCTCGGCTGGTATGCGGTGCAGACCGGCATCACCGGCGCACTGATCTCCTCGACCTACGGCCTCAATTATGTGGCGATGACCATCGTTGCCGGCGTGCTCTATATCGGGATTACCTTCGTCGGCGTGAAGGGATTGCACTGGATCGGGCTGGCGTCGGTGCCGCTGTTTGTCGTGCTCGGCCTCTGGGTCGCGGCTGATGCCGCCTCGACCACGACGTCGGCGGCGATCTTCGCCTATGCCGGCAACAATGGCGTCGCCAGCATGTCGATGGGCGTCGGGCTTACCGTGGTGCTCGCGCTGTTCGTCGATGCGGGCACAGTGACAGCGGACTTCAACCGCTGGGCGCCGAGCGCGCGAGCGTCGCTGTTCGCCACGTTCAGCGCCTTTCCGTTCGCCAATCTGGTGGCGATGCTGGTCGGCGGCGTGATGACGGCGGCGCTCGCCGTGCCGAACGCCAATCCGTTCGGTGTCGACAACATGTTCGGCTACATGAACGGCAAGCAGCTGACCTGGCTCAGCATCCTCGCGTTCATCTTCCTCTATGCCAATCTCGGCTCGGTCTGCTCGCATTGCCTGTACAATGCGGCCACCGGCTGGTCGCGCATCCTTGGGACCAATATGCGGCTGATGGCGGTGGTGCTCGGCGCGCTTGGCATCCTGGTCGCTGCCGGCAATGTCTGGGCGTTCTTCATCCAGTGGCTGTCGCTGCTCGGCATCCTGGTGCCGCCGATCGGTGCGATCATCCTGGTCGACCAGTACCTGCTGCGGGCCGAGGCGCGGGCGGACGTGGACTGGCGTGCGAAGCCGTTTATCGCCTGGGGCATCGGGTCGCTGTTTGCCTTTGCGGTTGAAAACCTGATGCCGGGACTGTCCACTGCGATCTCCGCCGCGGTGGTCGCAGGCATCGTGTACGGGGCGATCGCACGGGTGGAGTCTCCGACCGAAAAGGTGGCGCGCCCCGCGTAAGCGATCAGCTCGATCAAGCAAGAGGATACATCAATGAGCGTCGACTATCAGATCCATGATCTCGGCAATTTGACCTTGCAGCGCGGCGCGACCATTCGCGACTGCAAGCTCGCCTACAAGACCTATGGCCAGCTCAACGCGGCCAAGGACAACGTCATCGTCTATCCGACCTGGTACTCGGGTCAGCACTACGACAATGAGTGGCTGATCGGACCGGGCAGGGCGCTCGATCCGGCAAAGTACTTCATCATCATTCCGAACATGCTCGGCAACGGGCTGTCGTCGTCGCCGAGCAACACGCCGGAACCGTATAATGGACCGCGTTTCCCGCAGGTGACGGCCTATGACAATGTGCGCGCCCAGCATCGGCTGGTGACCGAGAAATTCGGCATCAAGCACATCCGTCTGGTGGTCGGCTGGTCGATGGGCGCGTTGCAGACGTTCCATTGGGGCGCGCTGTATCCGGATATGATGGATCTGTTGGCGCCGTTCTGCGGCTCGGCGAAATGCTCGCGCCACAACTTCGTGTTCCTCGAAGGCGTCAAGGCGGCACTCACCGCGGATGCTGCGTGGAAGGAGGGCTGGTACACCGACAAGCCGGCCCGCGGCCTGCGCGCCGCCGCGCGTGTCTACGCCGGCTGGGGCTTTTCGCAGGCCTTCTATCGCGAGCAGCTCGACATCAAGGCGCTGGGCTATTCGTCGCTGGAGGACTTCCTGGTGGCGTTCTGGGAAGGCTTCTTCCTGCCGAAGGATCCGAACAACCTGCTGACCATGCTGTGGACCTGGCAGCACGGCGACATCAGCGACAACGAAATCTACAACGGCGACTTCAAGGCCGCGCTGAGAGCGATCAAGGCCAAGGCCTATGTCATGCCGGGTCAGACCGATCTCTATTTCCCGCCGGAGGACAGCGCGTTCGAGGTCGAGAACATGCCGAACGCCAAGCTCGTGCCGGTGCCGTCGATCTGGGGCCACTTCGCCGGCGGGCCGGGGACCAATCCGGTCGATGTCGCCTTCATCGACGGCAAGCTCAAGGAGCTGCTCGCATCGTGATATCGACCGGTTGCGAACGGCTGCCTGCGCGATCATGGGAGGCGTGAGCTTGTCCAATCCCGCTTTGCTGCTCGACCAGTACCGCATCCGCGAAGAGCCGTATTACCGGCCGCTCAAGGATGAGGTCGAACTGTTCGGTGCAGCCTATGCCAACCGCATGCCGGTGATGCTGAAAGGCCCGACCGGCTGCGGCAAGACCCGTTTCATCGAATACATGGCGTGGCGGCTCGGCCGCCCGCTGATCACGGTCGCCTGCCACGAGGACATGACGGCGGCGGATCTGGTGGGGCGCTGGCTGCTCGATGCAGAGGGCACGGTGTGGAGTGACGGGCCGCTCACCACAGCCGTGCGTCTTGGCGCGATCTGTTACCTCGACGAGATCGTCGAGGCGCGCCAGGACACGACGGTCGTGATCCATCCCTTGACCGACGATCGTCGTGTGCTGCCGCTGGAGAAGCGTGGTGAATTGATCCACGCCCATTCCGACTTCCAGCTCGTGATCTCCTACAATCCGGGCTACCAGAGTGCGATCAAGGACCTCAAGGAATCCACCAAGCAGCGCTTCGCGGCGCTGGATTTCGGCTATCCCGACCGGCCGGCGGAGACCGAGGTGGTGTCGCGCGAAGCCGGCATCGAGCCGAACCTCGCCGATCTCCTGGTGAAGATCGCCCAGCACAGCCGCAACCTGAAAGGCCAGGGGCTCGATGAAGGCGCCTCGACCCGGATGCTGGTCAATGCCGGCCGCCTGATCGGATGTGGCATCAGCCTCGAAAAGGCCTGCGAGACCACGATCGTCGTTCCCCTGACAGATGACGCGGACACCAGAAACACGTTGCGTGACGTGATCTCGGCCTGCGGGTAAGTGGACGTTTGCAGGTGGCGGTCGCGCAAATCAGTTCGCTCGATAGCTTCCGGTCCGGACGTCGGCTTACGGCCCTCTTGCGCGGCCATGACGATGTAGCTGCGGCCGTGCAGGCGGCGCGCGCCGCTCTGCAGCGAACCGGTTGGTTCGATCACCTGGCGGTCTGGGACGAGGCCGTGCACGCCCTGTTCGAGGCCAATCTCGGTCAAGCCGTGGTGCAGGGCTTTCTGCGTCTATCGGAGCAATGGCCGGCGCAGCGATCGGCCGATGATCTGATCGCGATCGGTCGTGCGGTGCGGGACATCGGCTGCAGTGCCGGAAGCCGCGTCGCCCATGCGTTGCTGACCGAATTGTCCAAGCTGCTGCCGCGGCTTGCGGGTGCAGGAGAACTCGCCGCGGTCCTCGTCGCGCTCGCCCAACTCGCCGCCACTGGGCCGGAATCGGCGAGCCTCGCGATCGGTCGGCTGGGGCAGTTTCTGGCGCATGCCGGCGGCGAGGAGTTTGCGGCGTGGGTTTCCGCCGGCTTGCGCGCGAGCGGCGGTCGCGCATCGCGCCGCCGCGCCTATTTCGCGCTCGACGATCAGCTTTCGGCGCAGCTGTTCGCAGCCGGCCGAAGCGGGGATGATTTCGCGCGGCTGGAGAAGCGCCTCGTTGCAACCACGATCGCGTTGTGGAACAGGAAGCCGCGTTTCCGCAAACTTGCCGTTACCCCGACGCCGGTGCCGCGGCGGACCTCGCTTGCCGCTGGTCTCGTCGGTCTGCCGCAGACCTTTCCCGGCTTCGAAGGCGAGGCAGCGGACGCTGTCTATCTCGCGGCGGTCGCGCATGCCGGCGCGCATCTGGTGCATTCCAACGCCCGCTTTCCGGTGGGGCGACTGAAGGCGCTGCAGATCGCGCTGGTCTCGCTGATCGAGGATGCCCGGGTCGAGACGCTGGCGCTCCGCGAGATGCCGGGGCTGCGCCGGCTGTGGCTGCCATTTCACAGCGCGACGCCGGCCGGCCAGGCAACCGCAGCCGGACTGATGATGCGGCTGACGCGGGCGCTGATCGATCCCGATTATCAGGATCCGGATGCGTGGGTGGCCAAGGGACAACAGCTGTTTGCCGCTGCCGCCGACCGCTGGAGCGATCCCGCCATCAGCCGCGAGATCGGTGGCCTGCTCGGCAACGACATCGGGCAGATGCGGCTGCAGTTCAACGCCAAGAGCTATGTCGTCGAACCTGCCTATCGCGACGACAATCTGGCGCTGTGGGATTTCGGCGACCAGCCGGACAGTCCGGTCGAGACGATCGAACTTGCCGTCGATTCCGTCCGGATCGAGCGGCGCGACGATGCGGGTGCCCAATCGGCCGACGACAACGCCAAGCCGGACGAGACGCTGCGCGCGAAGGCCGGCGCGGTCACGCTGCTGGACGGTTTTCCGGTCGCGACCTACCCGGAATGGGACTATGCGGCGCGTACCGAGCGGCCGGACTGGACCACGATCCTGGAGGCCGATGCCGCCGTTTCCGCGCAGCCCTTCGATTCCTCGACGGACGCCGAGGCGATGCGCTGGATCACGGAGTTGACCCGCGACGCGTCGATCGGCCGCCGTATCAGACACAAGGGCCAGCGCGACGGCGACGCGCTCGACATTGATGCGGCGATCGCCCTGACGATCGAGCGGCGCACCGGCAATATCAGCGAGCCCAGGGTCTACCAGCGCGATGCGCCCGGACCGCGCGATCTCGCCATCCTGCTGCTCTTGGACCTGTCGCAATCGACCGCCGATCGTGACCGCCGCGGCCGGACGGTCCTCGACGTCGAACGCAAGGCGGCCGCGATCATGGCGGCCGCGGTCGAGGCCGCCAATGATGCGATCGCGGTGCACGGTTTCAGCTCCGATGGCCGCGAGCGCGTGCGCTATCTGCGCATCAAGGGCTTTGCGGAGCCGATGGACGTAGTGGTTCGTGCGCGCCTCGCGGGCCTAGGCAGCAGCCATTCCACCCGGCTGGGCGCGGCATTGCGCCATGCCGGGGGCTACCTCGCCGAACGACGCGCGTTCCGGAAAGTGCTGCTGGTTCTGACCGACGGCGAGCCGTCCGACATCGACGTGCCGGATACGCAATATCTCGTTGAGGACGCTCGCCGTGCCGCGCAGCAGCTGCGGCGGCGCGGCACCGATATTTTCGCCTTTGGCATCGGCGAGCACAGATTTCCTCAGCTCGATCGGATTTTCGGCGAGCGCTATGCGCTCCGCGTGCCGCGCATCGAGGTGTTGCCGCAACGGGTGATGCAGCTCTACGCGGAACTGAAGAAATAGTCGCCGGCGCTAGCCCGTTGCCCGGGGCAGGGAGCCTTTTGCGGTGATCTCCGCCGAGAGTTCCTCGATCGTCTTGCGCTGCTCCATGGCGGCGCGGCGGATCAGCGCAAAGGCAGCCGGCTCGGCCAGCGCATGGGTGTGCATGACCTGAAGGACCGCGGCGAGCACGACGCGGCGGGATCGCAGCCGCTGCTCCAGCTTGAGCACCTGCTGCTTCAGCTCGCTGGTGCGCTCGCTTCGCTCGAAAGCCAGGACGAGCGCGGCATAGATGCCGGCCGATCGCAGCGGCTTCACCAGAAATGACGCCGGATCGAGGTCGAGCACCAGCTTCAGACGGCTCGGCGTCTCGGTGCCGAGCAGGGCGATGACCGGGCTTCGCCCAAGCGACGTCCGCAGTGCCGGCGAGGTGAGCGGCAGGAACTCGTCATCGATCAGCGTCACGTCGGGACGGCAGTCGATATTGGCGCCGGGCTCCCATGTGACGATCTCGATCCCGAGGCGCTCGAACTGACGCCTGACGATCGAGGCATCGCGCTCATCCTTGATGGCGACGAGCGCCTTGCGCCCCCGCAGCGAAAACGAAGACGGTTTGCTCATTTCACAACCCGCAAATGCGGCGCATTCGGCAACGTTCCATCCCTTGCCGGGCTGGCGGCGGTGTCGAGCTGCGTCAGATAAGGATCCGGCCTGACCGGTGCTTCAGCTTCCCAGAAGATGTCAAACTGTCCTTCGGCGTTCGAGACGGCCAGCCGCGGCGTCAGGACGCAGTGGTTGTTGCTGCCGTCGATCCAGACCGGACCTTGCGGCGAATTGTAGCGATGGCCGGCCGCGGCGCGCCGCACCTCGCCGATATCGGATGTGCCGGCGCGCTGCAGCGCGCGGGCCAGCAGATAGACCGCGACATAGGCGGATTGCCCGTCGACGGACGGGCTGCTGTGTTCGCCGTGGCGCGCCTTCCAGCGCGCCACGAAGGCCCGGTTCTCGGGCAGGCGAATGCTTTCGAAATAGGCCGACGAGGTGATGCATCCGGCCGACGCGGGACCCGCGATCTTGAGCTCGGGCTCGCACAGGCTGCAGCTCAGCATCGGGATGTCGAGGCCGGCCGCGGCGGTCGCCGCATGAAAGGCGCGGATGAAGTCGTAGCTCGAACTGCCGACCAGCGTGTTGAAGACGACCGGCGGCCGGCGCCGCACGATCTCGTCCACGATGTGCGTGACCGCGCTTTCACCGAGTTCGAGCAGGCGTTCGGCGAGAATGCGTCCTTTGGCCGCCGTCACCAGCTCGCGGGTGACGCGATTGGTTTCCCACGTCCAGACGTAGTTGGAGCCGACACAGAAGATTTCGCGCGACAGATTATCGAGCACGTAACGCACCAGCGGCAGCACGTTGTGATTGGGTGAGGCGCCGACATAGATGACGTTGTCGGAGCATTCGAATCCCTCGTAGCGCGCCGGATACCAGAGCAGGCGGTCGGTGCGCTCGACGATGGGCAGCACCTGCTTGCGCGAGGCTGAGGTGTAGCAGCCGATGATGTGCTCGACGCCGACATTGCGAATGAGGTCGTCGCAGACCGTATGGTACTCCGAGATGATTCCACGGGGATCGCGGACATGCGCAGATATCGCGAAGTCGAACTCGTCCTGATTGTTGATTTCGTCGACCGCCATCATGGCGCTCTTCAGGATCTCGCGTCCCATGGCCTGATAGGGCCCGTGCTGCGAGCAGATGATGCCAACTGGAATGGAGGGCTTGGTCATTGAGTGCTTTCGGCGGCGCGACCCATCAAGGAAATCATCTTCGCAGAGGTCGGTGCAAGGGGTCATGCCGATTTGCTGCGCATGCACCTCGCGAAATTTGTGCAGCCAGCCTCGTTGACAACGCGCTGCACACCTCCTTAGAATTTTCTCCTACAGGGATTCCTGTCGAACCTTGCGTGCGTCGATTTGGCCGATGACGTCCCGATCGCCGCGCAGAGTGCTCCGTTCGACCCCGGACCCATGCGATAGTTCATAGCCGCGGCATTTGGGCCATTCGTCACCTTCGTTTCGGAGGGGCGGGTGGTTTTTTGCTTTTGCCGCTAAACAAATTGGCGACACGTCCGTGTCGCCAAGCCGGAGGCGCACGCGCGGTGATGGGCAGTGCCTGCGCTTGCGTCATGTCAAGTGCGGGGATGAGAAACGATGCCGACGACGGATCTTCACTATCTCGGGCTCATTGAGATCGGGCAGCAAATCCAGGCCAAAAAGCTCTCGCCGGTCGAGGTGACCAAGGCGATGCTCGGGCGGATCGAGCAGCTCGACGGCAAGCTCAAGAGCTACGCCTATGTGATGGGCGAGGCGGCGCTGGCCGAAGCGGCGGCAGCCGAGAAGGACATCGCGTCCGGCAAGATCAAGGGACCGCTCCACGGCGTGCCGATCGCCGTCAAGGATTTGTGCTGGGCGAAGGGCGCTCCGGCCGCGCACGGCATGACCATTCACCGGGACTTCCGGCCGAGCGAGGATGCCACGGTCGTCGCGCGACTGAAGGATGCCGGCGCTGTTATCCTCGGCAAGCTGCAGCAGACCGAGGGCGCCTATGCCGACCATCATCCGAAGATCGATCCGCCGAAGAATCCGTGGAATGCGGATTTGTGGTCGGGCGCATCGTCGAGCGGTTCCGGCGTCGCCACCGCCGCGGGGCTTTGCTTCGGTTCGCTCGGCACCGATACGGGCGGCTCGATCCGCTTTCCATCGGCCGCCAACGGCATCACCGGGCTGAAGCCGACCTGGGGACGCGTGAGCCGTTATGGCGCGTTCGAACTCGCGGCAACGCTCGATCACATCGGGCCGATGGCGCGCAGCGCGGCCGATTGCGGCGCGATCCTCGCCGTGATTGCGGGCCAGGATCCCAAGGACACCACCTCCGTGCCGCTGCCCGTGCCGAACTATCTCGCCGACCTGTCCGGCGATTTGCGCGGCGTGACGATCGGGGTCGATCGGCGCTGGACCAGCGAGGGCACCGACGAGGCCGCCGGCAAGGTGCTCAGCGAAGGGCTGCGCGTTGCCGCCGATCTGGGCGCGAAGATCAAGGACATCACGTTCCCCGATCCCAAGGCCGTGATCGAGGACTGGTTCCCCTTGTGCGGCATCGAAGTGGCGGTCGCGCACGAAAAGACCTATCCCGCACGCAAGGACGAATATGGTCCCGCGCTCGCCGGCCTGCTCGATCTCGGCCGGGCGCAATCCGGCATGAACTATCAGAAGATCGTGCTGCGGCGCGAAGCATTCCGCGGCGCGGTGCGGCTGTTGTTCGAGACGGTCGATCTGATTGCCGTTCCGGCCCAGGCATTCGCTGCGCCGACATTGGCCAAGATGGCAGCGCTGGGTGAGGACCCGTCGCTGATTACCGGGCTGCTGCGCTTCACCTGTCCGTTCGACATGACCGGCAGCCCGACCGTGACGCTTCCCGGCGGCTTCGCGCCGAACGGCGGGCCCGTCGCCTTCCAGTTCGTCGGCCGACACTTCGACGAAGCAAGCCTCGTTCGCGCGGGCGATGCCTTCCAGCGCGTCACCGACTGGCACAAGCGCCATCCCGCGATCTGAATCGAGGAGCCGTTCGCATGACCGAAGACTGGTTGAAGAGTTCCATCATGGCTAAGCGCGCCCTTGCCAAGGGCGCGACCGGCACGACCCATAGCCTGACGATCGAGCAGCAGGGTGGCTTCCATTACGTCTATGGGCCCTATGCCAAGCCGACCCTGTCGATCGACCCGGGCGGGGTCGTCGTTGTCGAAACCGAAGACGCCTTCGGCGGCGTGCTCACCAGCGAAAGCGACAGCCCCACGGCGAAGCTGAACTTCCCCTATCTGAACCCGCAATGCGGGCCGATCGCGGTCAAGGGCGCCAGGAAGGGCGATTGCCTCGCCGTCTACATACGCGACGTCGAGACCCGCGGTGCGCAGCCGGCCGGAACGACCTGCATCATTCCGGAATTCGGCGGCCTGGTCGGGACCGCATCCACGGCGCTGCTCAATCCGCCGCTGCCCGAACGCGTCAAGAAGCTGCATGTCGACCGCAACGGCGTGCGCTGGAACGACAAGATCACGCTGCCCTATGAGCCGTTCATCGGCACGATCGGCGTCTCGCCCGAGATCGAGGCGATCTCCTCGCTGCAGCCCGATTATCACGGCGGCAACATGGACCTGCCCGACGTCGCACCGGGCGCGATTATCTATCTGCCGGTGCATGCCGAAGGCGGGCTGCTCTATGTCGGCGACTGCCACGCCACGCAAGGCGATGGCGAACTCTCGGGCGTCGCGCTCGAGCAGCGCGCGACTGTCACTTTGCAGATCGATCTGATCAAGAACTGGAGCTTCGCCTGGCCGCGGCTGGAGACGCGCGACTTCATCATGACGATCGGCAGCGCGCGCCCGCTCGAGGACGCTGCGCGTATCGCCTATCGCGAGCTCGTGCGCTGGATGAGCGCCGATTACGGCTTCGATGAAATCGACGCCTACATGCTGCTCAGCCAGGCCGGCCGCATGCGGCTCGGCAACATGGTCGATCCCAAATACACGATGGGGGCGTCGATCCTGAAGAATTACCTCAAGGCGTGACTTCAAACATCCTTCAACGACAGAGGACATCGCGATGTATTCGGGGCGTATAGTCGGAATGGCTTTGCTTGGTGCAATGCTCGGGACCGCGGCAATAGGTGCCGCCCAGGCGGCGGAGCCGCCGCTGAAGCTCGGCTTGCTGGAGGACGTCTCCGGCGATCTCGCCTTCATGGGCATGCCGAAGCTGCACGGCTCGCAGCTGGCGGTCGAGGAGATCAACAAGAGCGGCGGCATTCTCGGCCGGCAGATCGAGTTGATTCACCTTGATCCCCAGGGTGACAATGCCCGCTATCAGGAGTTCGGCCGCCGGCTGCTCAATCGCGACAAGGTCGACGTGCTGATCGGCGGCATCACCTCGGCCTCGCGCGAGGCGTTGCGCCCAATCGTCGATCGCACCACCACGCCGTACTTCTATACGAACCAGTATGAAGGCGGTGTCTGCGACGCCAGCATGATCAGCATGGGCGCGGTGCCGGAGCAGCAGTTCTCGACCCTGATCCCCTGGATGGTCCAGAAGTTCGGCAAAAAGGTCTACGTCATCGCAGCTGACTACAATTTCGGCCAGATCTCCGCGGAGTGGAACCGCAAGATCATGAAGGACCTCGGCGGCGAGGTCGTGGGAGAGGAATTCATCCCGCTCGGCGTGTCGCAGTTCGCGCAGACGATCCAGAATATCCAGAAGGCGAAGCCGGACTGGCTGCTGACGATCAATGTCGGCGCGGCGCAGGACTCCTTCTTCGAGCAGGCTGCCGCGGCCAACCTCAACCTGCCGATGGGCTCTTCGATCAAGATCATGCTCGGCTTCGAGCACAAGCGGTTCAAGCCGCCGGCGCTCAATAACATGCATGCGACCGCGAACTGGTTCGAGGAGATCGATACCCCCGAAGCCAACGATTTCAAGAAGCGTTGGCACGCAAAATTCCCCGATGAACTTTACATCAACGATATGGGCTACAACGCCTACAACGCGCTCTACATGTACAAGGCGTTGGTCGAGAAGGCGAAGTCGACCAAGCTCGAGGACATGCGCAAGGTGATCGCAACGGGCGATGCCTGCATCGACGCTCCCGAGGGCAAGGTCTGCATCGACCCGAAGAGCCAGCATACGTCGCACCGCATGCGGCTGATCTCGGTCGGGCCCAAGCATGAGGTGACGGTGGAGAAGGACTACGGGACGATCCAGCCGTACTGGCTTGGCGAGATCGGCTGCGACCTCACCAAGAAGAACGACAAGGATCAGTACACGCCGAGTCATCTCCCCAGCAAATCGTGATGCACGCAGGCACGAATCTTGCTCGTGTTGTGCGTCACGACTTCGAACCGAGCCGGCGCCGCAATGATGCGGCGCCGCGATCAGGGAGACCGGAATGTCGGCTGAACTCTTCTCGGTATTCTATCAGTTCGCCGATGTCTTCGCGTTCCTGATCCTGTCGGCGGCGGGCCTTGCCATCGTGTTCGGCATGATGGGCGTCATCAACATGGCGCATGGCGAGTTCATCATGTGCGGCGCGTACGTCACCGTGGGGCTCGTCAACCTCGGCGTCCCGCTTCCGATTGCCCAGATCCTTGCTGCGCTGACCGCGGGGATCATCGGCATGATCGTCGAGTACCTCGTGGTGCGGCGCTTCTACAAGCGCCCGCTCGACTCGCTGCTCGCCACCTGGGGCCTCAGCCTGATCGTGACGCAGTCGATGCTGCTGATCGTCGGCTCCGCGGTGCGCGGTATCGGCACGCCGGAAGGAAGCTTTGCGATCGGAGGCTACACGTTCTCGACCTACCGCCTTGTGCTGTTCGGCTGCGCTGTGGCCGTGCTCGCCGGTCTCTACATCATCTTCATGAAGACGCGCTTTGGCGTGATCGCGCGCGCCACGATGCAGAATGCGGCGATGGCCAAGGCGCTCGGCGCGCGCACCGGGCGGATCTATTCCATCAGCTTCGGCATCGGCACCGCGCTCGCGGGGCTCTGCGGCGCGCTCTACGCGCCGACCATGACGCTGATCCCGACCATGGGAGCGACCTTCGTGGTCGAGAGCTTTGTCACCGTGGTGATCGGCGGCGCCAATGTCCTGCTCGGAACTGCGCCGGCCGCCGTGTTCCTGGCGATGATCCGGATGGCATTGAATGCCAGCTATGGGCAGATCATCGGCCAGATCGGCATGCTGTTTGCAGTCATCCTGATCATACGTGTGCTGCCTGAGGGACTATCCAGCGTGCTGGTTCGTCGTGGGCGCTAGACGGGAATTTCTGATGTTGAAGCTGCTCGAGGGCCCGCAGACGCTCGGACGCGGGAAGATCTTCTGGTCCTGCTTCCTCGCCGTGCTGGCGGGGGCACTGATCTATCCGCTGTTCGCTGATTCCTATGATGTCGGCAATTTCGCCTACTTCCTGATCTGGATCTTCATGGCGCTCGGCCTCTGCCTGATGTGGGGCTACGGCGGCATGCTGTCGTTCGGCCAGACCTTCTTCTTCGGCATCGCCGGCTACGGCTACGGCGTGCTGGCCATCAATATGGGCGGAGGGACGACCACGATCGCGGCGCTGGTTCTCTCCGTGGTCATCGCGATGATCGCGGCCGGGATCCTCGGCTATTTCATGATCTGGGGCGGCATCAGCGGGATTTTCTTCGGCATCGTGACGCTGTCGGCAACGCTGGTGCTTGCCTTCTTCCTCGGGCAGACCGCGGGGCCGGAATGGCATATCGGTCCGGCCCGGTTGAACGGCTTCAACGGCATGAAGGGAATGGACCCGCTCACGGTCGGCAACTTCGACATCGAAGGATCGGCGCTCTATTATGTCATGATCGCGCTGATAGTGATCGTCTACATCGCGCTCCGCATGCTGGTGAACTCGAGCGTCGGCAATGTGATCGTGGCGACGCGGGAAAATCCGCAGCGCGCCGAGATGCTCGGCTACGACGTCCGCAAGTATCAGCTGCTGACCTTTGTGATCGGCAGCGGGCTCGCAGGCCTCAGCGGTGCGCTGTACACGTCCTGGGGGCAGTTCATCACGCCATCCAGCATCGGCCTGCCGGCGGCGGCGATGCCGATCGTGTGGGTGGCGTTCTCAGGGCGCAACGATCTGACGGCGACCCTGGTCGGATCGTTCCTGCTGCTGTTCGGCTTCCAGACTATCACGGTCTACAGCCAGCAGGCGGCGCTGGTGCTGATGGGCGTACTGCTGCTCGCCACCGTGATGCTGGCGCCGCAAGGCTTCGTGCTCGGCATCGGTAAGCTGGTCGTCGACTGGTGGACGCGGCGTCGGCGCCGCGACGAAGCCCCCGCGCTGGCCGATACCGCCCGCCTGCAATCGGATGAGACCTGAATCATGGCGTTGGTCGACGTAAAAGGCGTATCGAAACGTTTCGGTGGATTGACCGCCGTGTCCGATGTCGACCTGACGGTCAATGCCGGCGAGGTGCACTGCCTGATCGGGCCCAACGGGGCCGGGAAGAGCACGCTGTTCAAATTGATCGTCGGTCTCTATCCGCCAACCACGGGCAGCATCTTTTTCGACTCGATCGATATCACCGCCGAGCGGCCTTACGCGCGGGTGCAGCGCGGCATGAGTATCAAGATGCAGGCGCCAAGCGTGTTCAAGGAGCTGCCGGTGCGGCAGAACATCCAGATCGCGCTGCAGGAACGCATTTCGGGCGCGGAATGCCGTGCCGAAGAGGAGCGGCTGCTCGCGTTGCTCAATCTCGCTGATGATAGCGGCAAGCTTGCCGGTGCGCTGTCGCACGGCCAGCAGCAATGGCTGGAGATCGGGATGGCGCTGGCGCTGCAGCCGCAGCTGCTGCTGCTGGACGAGCCGACCGCCGGCATGTCGCCGGAAGAGACTTTCAAGACCGGCGAGCTGATCAAGTCGTTCAATGCCGAGGGCATGACCGTCCTGGTCGTCGAGCACGACATGGCGTTCGTGCGTCAGGTCGCCCAGCGCGTCACCGTCCTGCATCTTGGCAAGATCTTCGCACGTGGCAGCTTGGAGGCGATTTTGGAAGACGAGAAGGTCGCTGAAATCTACCTGGGTAAGACCCATGCCCACTGATCGCATTCTGGAGGTGTCGGGACTTTGGGCGGGCTACGGCGCGACGCCGATCCTGCAGGGCGTCAGCATGTCGGTCTCGCGCGGCGAGATCGTCGGCGTGATCGGCCGCAACGGCGTCGGCAAGTCGACCCTGATGCGGTGCCTGATCGGTCTGCTGCAGACCTGGCGCGGCACCATCAGCTTCATGGATCAGGATGTCACGCAGCTCGAGGCCGATGCGCGGGCGCGCGCCGGCTTCGGCTACATCCCGCAGGGCCGCGACGTGTTTCCGCAAATGAGCGTCGAGGAGAATTTGCAGGTCGGCGAGTTGATCGGCGGGCCCGAAGGCAAGAAGCTGCCCGAGCTCGTCTACGAGTATTTTCCGCGCCTGAAGGAGCGCCGGCGCCAGATCGCGGGCACCATGTCGGGCGGCGAACAGCAGCAGCTTGCGATCGGCCGCGCGTTGATCGGAAATCCGGCGCTGATGATCCTCGACGAGCCGTCCGAGGGCATCCAGCCGTCGATCGTGCAGCACATTTGCGAGGCGCTGAAATCGTTCCGGGCGGAGCTCGGGACCACGATCGTGTTCGTGGAACAGAATCTCGACACCATCCTGGAGATCGCGCAGCGCTGCTACATCATGGAGAAGGGCAAGATCACGCGATCGCTGGCCGGCGAAGAGGTCAACGCGGACAACGTTCGCGCACAGCTGTTGCTGTGATCGACCGCGCCATGCGGTAAGGATCATTGCGTCGCATAATTGATAATAACGGAGGGAATGGACATGGATCTCGGACTCAAGGGAGCGAAGGTTCTCGTTACCGGCAGCACCAAGGGCATCGGCAGGGCGATCGCCGACACGTTCGCGGCCGAAGGCGCTAATGTCGGAATCTGTGCGCGCAACCAGGGTGACGTCGACGCTGCGGTGACCGCGCTCAAGGCCAAGGGCGTTGCGGCGTTCGGTAGTGCCGTCGACGTCTCCAACGGGCCGGCCCTGAAGGCCTGGGTCGCCGACATGGCGTCCAAGCTCGGCGGCATCGATGTCGCGGTCGCCAACGTCAGCGCGCTGTCGATCGGGCAGGACGAGGAGAGCTGGGAGAAGGAGTTCTCCACCGACATGATGGGCACGGTGCGCCTCGTCAACGCGGCGATGCCGCATCTCGAGAAGAGCGGGGCGGCCGCGATCGTCACGATCTCGAGCGTGTCGGGACGCGAGGTCGACTTTGCCAGCGGTCCCTACGGGACGTTCAAGGCCGCGATCATCCACTACACGCAGGGCCTCGCTTACCAGCTCGCGGCCAAGGGCATCCGGGCCAATTCGGTGTCGCCGGGCAACACCTACTTCGAAGGTGGTGTCTGGAACATGATCAAGGACGGCAATCCTGAACTGTACAAGACCGCACTGGCGCTCAACCCGACCGGCCGCATGGGCACGCCGCAGGAGATGGCGAACGCCGCCGTGTTCCTGGCGAGCAAGGCGGCGAGCTTCATCACGGGGACCAACCTCGTGGTGGACGGCGCGTTGACGCGCGGCGTCCAGTTCTAGGCGGGTCGCGCCGTCAGCAGAGTCGCGAGATCGCCGTCCGCGACGGCGGTCCGGGCAGGCATTTTCCGATAACAGCAGGGCGTCAGATGTCAGCGGATTCATTGCACTACAAATCCATCACCGAGATCTCCGAGCTCGTTCGCCGCAAGGAGGCGAAGCCCTCGGAGATCACCGAGGCGATGCTGAGCCGGATTGCGAAGCTGGACGGACAGTTTCACGGCTATGCGCTGGTCCTTGCGGAGCGGGCGATGGCTCAGGCCAAGCAGTACGATGCGGAGATCGCCAAGGGCATCTGGCGCGGCCCGCTGCATGGCGTTCCGATCGGGCTGAAGGACCTCTGCTACACCTCGTTTGCGCCGACTGCCGGTGGCACCACGATCCATGCGAAGTTTGTGCCGTCCTTCAATGCCACGATCGTGGACCGGCTCGAAGTCGCCGGCGCGGTGACGCTCGGCAAGCTGAAGATGACGGAGGGGGCCTACACCAGTCACCATCCGGCCGTTCAGGCCCCGCTCAACCCGTGGAATGTGAACTACTGGGTTGGCTCCTCGTCGACCGGATCGGGCGTCGCGACCTCGGCGGGGCTCTGCTACGGCTCGATCGGCAGCGACACCGGCGGCTCGATCCGCTTTCCGTCGGCGACCTGCGGGTTGACCGGGATCAAGCCGACCTGGGGCCGGGTCAGCCGCTACGGCGTCTTCCCGCTGGCGGACTCGCTCGATCACGTCGGGCCGATGTGCCGCAGCGCTGCGGATGCCGCGGCGATGCTCGGCGTCATCGCGGGTGCTGATATCAACGATCCGACCGCCTTGCGGGCGCCGGTGCCGAACTATCTGGCCGGCATCGGCGACGGCATCAGGGGCCTCAGGATCGGCGTCGACCGCAGATACACGCAGGAGGGCATCGATCGCCAGGTCGTGACCGCCTTGCTGCAAGCCGAACGCACGCTCGCCGCGCTCGGTGCCGACATCCACGAGGTGCATTTCCCGCCCTATCAGAAGCTCGTCAGCCAGTGGATTGCGATGTGCTCGGTGGAGACGGCTGAGGCGCATCTCGACACCTACCCGTCGCGCAAGTCGGAATACGGACCGGACCTCGCACAGCTGATCGAGCAGGGCCGGGCGACGAGTGGCGTCGATATAGCCGCGATCCATCACGAGCGGCTGAAGTTTAGTGGCAGCCTCGCCGCCATGTTCGAAGATATCGACCTGCTGCTGATCCCGACGATGCCGGTGCCGATCCCGACGCTCACCAAGATGAGCGAATACGGCGCCGACCCCGGCGTGCTGCTGAGCATTCTGCGCTTCACGGCGGTGTTCGACTTCTCGGGCAGTCCGACCATCACGCTGCCGATGGGCATGGCCGCGGACCAGATGCCGCTCAGCATGCAATTGGTCGGCCCGCATCTCTCCGAAGACGTGCTGGTCCGCGCCGGCGCCGCGTTCCAGTCGGTGACGGATTGGCATACGCGGCGGCCGCCGATCGAATAGGGGCCGCTAGCCGGTCTTGTCGACATTCCAGAACAGCGGCACCGGCGCGCAGACGATGTCCTTCAGCGCCTTGCGCGTCGCGGCCGGTTGATTGTACTGCCCGGTTGGGACCAGGGGAATCGCATGTGTGCGCGTGCAAGTAGTTGCCGAATCGAAGGAAAGGGATTCTGAAGGCAGTTCCTGATCTGAAGGGAGCGGCCGATGCAACGATTTGCCGAGTGCTTTGAGGATTTGCCGGACCCGCGGGCCGACAACGCGCTGCATGACCTGACCGAGATCTTGTTCATCGCGCTGATGGCGACGCTGTGCGGGGCGACGAGTTGCACCGATATGGCGCTGTTTGCCCGGATGAAGGCCTACCTTTGGCAGGATGTGCTGGTGCTCAGGAACGGCCTGCCGAGCCACGACACGTTCAGTCGGGTGTTCCGGATGCTCGACCCGAAGGCGTTTGAGGTCGCGTTCCGGCGTTTTATGAAGGATTTTGCGCAAGGCGCGAAGATCAAGCGGCCGCGCGGTGTGATCGCGCTCGACGGCAAAGCGTTGCGACGCGGCTACGAACGCGGCAGGAGCCACATGCCGCCGGTGATGGTGACCGCCTGGGCGGCGCAGACGCGCATGGCGCTTGCCAATGTGCTGGCGCCGAACAACAACGAAGTCGACGGTGCCCTGCAGTTGCTTGAGCTCTTGCAGCTCAAGGGCTGCGTAGTCACGGCCGATGCCCTGCATTGCCACCGCGCGATGGCCAAAGCGATCGTGGCACGGGGCGGTGACTACGTGCTGGCGGTGAAGGCGAACCAGCCCGCTCTGTTGGAGGATGCCAAAGCCGCAATCTGCGCCGTCAAACGCAAGGGCAAGACTTCGCTCGCCACCACCGATGCGGACCATGGACGCACCGACAAGCGTGTTGCTCTCGTTGCGCCGGCTCCCGGCATGGCCAAGAAGCACGACTTCCCGGGCCTCAAAGCTGTCGCCCGCATCACCAGCAAGCGTGGACAGGACGACACGGTCGAGCGCTACTTCCTGATGAGCCGCCCCTACAGCCGCAAAGACGTCCTGCGTATCGTCCGCGCTCATTGGGGCATCGAAAATAACCTGCACTGGCCGCTCGATGTCACCCTCGACGAGGACCTCGCCCGCAACCGCAAGGACAACGGGCCGGCCAACCTGGCCGTGCTCAGGCGCCTGGCCCTCAACGTCGCCCAAGCCCACCCGGACACGACAGGCTCCTTGCGCGGCAAGCTCAAACGCGCCGGATGGAACGATGCGTTCCTCTTCGAACTCCTCGGTCACATGCGATAGCCCTGCGGTTGGGACGTGGGTGACCACCTCGTAGGCGCGTGCCTGGATATTGTCGGCCAGCGCCTTCTGGTCCGGCGACGCCGCGGTGCGGGCAAAGCTGTCGCGCAGCCGCTCGAGCTCGGTATCCTCGACCCAGCCGAAGAAGCCGCCGTTCTTGCCCTTGCCGTTGACGCAGGCATTGCCGATCGGATTGGCGAGGTCGGCGCTGGCCCAGGTCGAATGGTAGAGCGACCAGCCGCCCTCGGCCGGCATCGACTGTTTGGCGCGTCGCGCCACCACCGAACCCCAATCCATCGCGAGCAGGTTGACGTTCATGCCGATCGAACGCAGCGCCTCGGCGGTCACCGTGCCGAGCGCGGTGATGATCGGGGCGTCAGTCGCGTGCAGGATCGTGATCGGCTCGCCCTTATAGCCGCCCTGCTTGAGCAGCTCCCTGGCTTTTGCGGTGTCCGCCTTGGTCGACCAGCCGACCGCGCTTTCGAACGGCGTGCCCGCGACGAAGATCGCCGGCGTGATCTTGTAGTAATCGGGATTGCCGATCTGGGTGTCGAGCCAGTCCTTCTGGTTCACGGCGTGCAGCACAGCCTGGCGGATCTCTGGCCGGTCGAACGGCGGCACCAGCCAGTTCATCCGGCACATGCCGGAGAAGCCCAGCGTGTTGTAATCGGTCAGCTCGACAAAGGAGGCGCGCGCGAGAATCGGATGATGGTCGTGCGGCGGCACCTCGAAATAGTCGATCTCGTCGTTGACAAGCGCGTTGGTCGCGATCTGGAAGTCCGGCACGCTGATCCATTCGTAGCGACCGATCTTGACCACCTTGCCGCCGCCGGTGCCGTCGGACGGCTCGTCGCGGGAAACGTAGTCCGGGTTCTTCTCATAGGCGGCCTTGACGCCGGGCTGGAATTCCGCTGTCACGAAGCGGAATGGTCCGGAGCCGACATGATCTGATATGGCCTGGTCGGCGGGCGTCGCGGCGATCCGCGCCGGCACGATGAAGGGCACGTTGGCGGTCGGCTTGCCGAGCGCCGCCAACACGAAGCCGCACGGCTCTTTCAGCGCTATGCGGAAGGTGCGCTCGTCGATCGCCTTCAGCTCGGCGACGAATTCGAACAGTTTCTGGCCCATCGTGTCGCGCCGGGCCCAGCGCTGCAGCGAGGGGATTACATCGGCCGACGTTACCGCGCTGCCGTCATGGAATTTGAGGCCGGGCCGCAGGCGGAACGTGTAGGTCAGGCTGTCGGCGGAGACCTCCCAGGCCTCGACCATCTGCGGCTTGATCTCGAATTTCGAATTGGTCGAGAACAGCGTGTCATAGATCATGTAGCCGTGGTTGCGCGCGGTCCACGCCGTCGTCATGATCGGGTCCGTTGCGCGCAGCGGCGCGTGCATGACGGCCGTGATCGTCTTCGAACTGGCCCGCGCGACGCGCGGCATCGCGATGCCGAGGCTTGCTCCCGCGCCGATCTGCAACAGACGGCGCCGGTTGATCGATGGTCCCATGATGTCCCCCTGCAACCGGTCAGGCCTTGCCGGCAAGCCTGGCCGCGATCGCGCGATAGCCGCGCATCCACATGTGATCGAGATCGAGATCCATCGGCAGCGGCTGCGAGGAGACGCGCGCGATCACGGTCTCGTTGGTGGGATCGATGTAGATCCACTGGCCATGGATGCCGACCGCGGCAAACGGCGTTTCGCGCCGATCGAGCGTGTACCACTTGTTGCGGTAATTGCCGTTTGGAAACACCTTCGTCAGGTCGCCGCGCGACCAGGCCTCGGCATTGCCGTTCTGCCTGATGTCGTCGATCCACCAGCCGGGGACGACCTGTCGTCCGTTGCTGATGCCGTGATTGCGCATCATCTCGCCGAAGCGGGCGAGATCGCGCAGTGTCGCGCAGATGCCGCCGGCGACGCGGCCTGCGCCGCGCGAATCGACGGTGATGTAGGCGTCGTGCTCGGCGCCCATCGGCTGCCACAGATAGTGCGAGAGGATTTTTGCGTAGGACAGGCCGCAGGCGCGCTCATAGACCCAGCCGAGCACATCGGTGTTGGTCGAGACGTAGTGGAAGGTCTCTCCATGCGGTGCGCCGTTCGGCCGCAGCGTGCGCAGATAGTCGCGCAGATTGCTCGGCGGCATCGCCGGATCCGGCAGCTCCCACCCGGTCGAGCGCCGGTAGTTCATGACGTCGCCGTCGCGCGCCATGTAATCTTCGTCGAAGCGGATGCCGACGCTCATGTCGAGCAGATGCCGCACCGTGCAGCTGCCGCCATAGACCGAGCCTTCCATCTCCGGGATGTAGCGCGTCACCGGCGCGTCGGGGTCGAGCTTGCCGTGATCGGCGAGGATGCCGCCGAGCGTTCCGGCGACCGACTTGCTGACGGAGAAGATCAGGTGCGGGGCGTCGGGCGTCAGGCCATGGGCATACCATTCGAACGCGACCTGTCCGCGATGCGACACCACGATGCCGTCGGTGTGGCTGGCCCGCAGCGCATCGCCGACGCCGACCGTCTCGCCGCGCGGGTTGGCGAAGCTGACGTCGTCGAGATAGCGCGGCGCAAAGGACAGCGGCGCCGGCGCTGCAGCGCGCGCGATGTTCGCGGTGGGCAGCAGTTCGCGGACATTGCGGAATGCCTACTCGTTGAAGGGATGCTGACGCCAGTTGGCGAGCGTGACCTGTTCGTCGGCCGTCGACGGGAAGGCGGCCATGATGCGACGCGAATTCATTCTTGACCCAGCAATGACATCGGATGATGTGCGAAAGTTCCGCATGGCTCGCGTCGCTCGCAATCAACCGGATGGTGGAGGGGGCCGTTGGGTTACTTCGGCGTAACCGTTTCCCCGGATGCGGGCTTCGTGCGCTTGGCCCGCAATTTGCTTGACTATGGCCCGCGGCTGCCTCAGCGTGACGGGCATGCGACGCGCAGACGTTCGCCATCGGGAAACATCGGGAGGTAGGTCATGATCGCGCTTCTGGGCCGACCGGATCCGGCAACCACGCAGGCCATTCAGTTCGCGCGCGGCATTCTCGAGGGGTCGGCGACCGCGTTCTACGAGGTCGACGGCAATTTGACCCTCAACCGCTTCGTGCTCAGCAGCAACGTGCCGCCGAGTTTCCACGACCAGTATCTCGCCGGCATGAACCGGCTCGATCCGTTGCATCCACGCTCCGCGAGCAACCGGCCGATTGCGCGGCTGAGCACAGCTCTCGACCAATGCGCGACCCAGGAGGCGGCGACCTATCGCGCCTTCGCCGGCCAATGCGGCGTCGCCGACATGATCGAGTTCTTCTTCCGTCGCAACGACCGGATCGTCGCCGGAATGAGCGTGCTGTGGGCGCCGGGCTGCACGATTCCCGACGGCAGCATGCACATTGCGGAGAAGATCCACGACTATCTCGAGTTCAACCTGACCAGCCGCCCGTCGTCGAACGCCGACGAGCCGGCGCGCTTTGGCCTGACCTCGCGCGAGATGGAAGTCGTCGAGCTCTTGTGCTGCGGACGAACCAACCGCGAGATCGGCGAATGCCTGAACATCGGTCTCGCGACGGTGAAGACGCATCTGATCCATATCTTCGAGAAGCTCGGCGTCGAGACCCGCTCCGCTGTGGTGGCGATGATGTCGCGGCCGCATTGAGGCGCGGGCTGTCGATTACGAGTCCGCAGCACTTTCAGCACGTCGTCCCTGCGAAAGCAGGGACCGATACGCCGCGGCGGATGTTGTGAATGGGATTCGTCGCTCGGGCGTCACTCAACAATGACTGCCTGTGGTTATGGGTCCCTGCTTTCGCAGGGACGACGGTGAGGATGGTTCTACGCCAAGGCTTCGACGGGGTTTTTGGTCTTGGGCACGCCAGAGCTTCAGCGGAGGCGGCGAGCCGGGCGATGACACCGAAGAATATGCCAGCACACCCTCCTTCCGCGCGTCGTCCCGGCGAAGGCCGGGACCCATAACCACAGGATTGGGTTGGTGAGGAAAGCCGTGGCCCCAGCGTCGCGCAACAATTGAGATTTGGGGTAATGGGTCCTGGCTTTCGCCAGGACGACACTGAGTTTGTGGCGCCGCTTGAGTCACACATCCGCGTTCTCGCGACATGATTTGCCCGAGTCTTGCGCTTCGTTCCGCCCTCTCACTTGAAGAGGGCGCAGGGAAAGCCGGGTGCCGATCGCACCCATGGGCCCCGTGCAAAAGGTAGAAAGCACGGGGGTAGGACCACAGGTGTAACCGGAAACAACCTGGCTTTCCCTGCGCGATGGGTTACGGCTTATACGTGCTCTCCCCGGTGAGACTGGGCTTTTTTGTCACCGTCTTCGCAAAACGCGTTTGCGTCTTGCGAAGAGACACCTGCCGCTAGGGCGTCAGGCCTGCACGATTTCGCCGTCCGCTTCACGCGCATTCGTCGACTGCGCAATCGGCGTCCACCGCATCTCGACCCGCGTTCGTGACGACCGCGAAGCGCCCCTCGATCGGGTGAGACGGGTGATCTATAGCACTGAGTGGCGCTTCGGATAAAGCGAAATATTTTCACGCGCGGGGATTGACAGGTTTTTGCTGAGTTGCCCGTCGGGTTAATTTGTCGCATCCGGAATTGGGCGGGACCGTCGCTTCGTGGGCCCGAAGCGGCGATCCCTGATCGCGCGAGGTGCATGGTCGGGTGTGGGTAAATGTCGGCCAATCCGCACGACTAGGGACATAGTAAATCGACGAATGCACGCGGCAATTGCCATTCTGAGCTAGCCCCTGAGTAACAGATTTAGTGGCTACTGAATCCAGCGACGCAAAAGTGGTAGCGCGGCGCAGCAATTGCGGCTCCTGGTGGATGAGATTCAGGAGAGAGGCGTAACGCCATGGGTGGCCTCTGAAGCCGCCGTTATCTCAATTCACCCCCTGAGCTGGGGCGCGGCGGAGCGCACGAAGCGCAGGAGGGGTGTGCCAATCAGAGGCGCGAGCTGACTCTCGTCGTCGCGCCCTTCGACGCTGCCTTTGACTTTGCGCGCGTCGTCACGCCATGTCTGGAAGAAGCTGCAACTCGGGTATGTCGCTTGCCGGCCAGCCTTGTGTGCCTTGATACCGTACGATGAGCAGCATACTCCCGACCATCGACCGGTGCGAGATGCGCGGGGTCTCCATTCAAATATGGACGTCCAACTCCGAACTGCTTTTCGTGCTCATCGATCCATTTCCATAATCTCTTGGTCTCGCTTGCACGCTCCTCTTTGCTCCCGCCGTTCATGCTGACGACGTCTGCGGCGAGCCCGTGACCATAGCCTCCACGCGAGCTGCCACCGTGATAAGACTTGTCACTTGCAGCCTTCAGCCCGTTTGCAATCGATTGGCGGTAGTCATCGCGGAATCCGCTTGTGATCCCGGGTGCCAGTCCGGCCTGTTCCGCTGCATGGAGCAAATAGAACAGCTTTAGCCTGAAGGCTCGATCCATCCCTCCGATCACGTAATCCATCAGAGGCATGCGGGCTCTTTCTGCCGCCTTGGGGTCCTTCCATCCGAAGTCATTTTCGACCCGCTTCGGGAAGCTGCGTGTGACGGTGATCAGCTTGCGCTTCCGTTTGATGATCACGTCCTTTTTTTCGTACACGACGATCCAGTCGGTCTTCGGCGCGCGCATGTAAAGCGCGCCAAGGAACCGGTCGATGCACGCCTCGGCAACAAAGCATTCGTCCAGGACCAAGACTGTATCGACATTGTCCGGAGCGGCCTTGAGCGGGTCGACAATGTTGGCCGTGGATACCTGCTCAGTTTGCTTCTCGGTTGGCGTCGTCGGGAGAGCCTCGGGCGACGCTCGGTCCGCATCCGGCAATGCACTCCCGTTGGCATCGGATTGAGCCGACGGTTCGGATGCCGTCACCTGTCGGCTCGACTCCTCATTGGGCGATGCTGCGCGCACGTCATGAACGACGGCGCAGCATGACAGTGAAACCAGAGACGAGGCAATGCGTAACCAACCAGCCCCGCAACCGAACCGACTTCGCCTGGCGCCATGACGCCCTTTGAGAGATGACATCGGCATTGGCAGTCAACATGAGCGAAATTGATCAGGTAGCGTGCCATCGCGCTCTGGGCTTGGCAACCAGTTACCCACTACGAATTGCTGCCGAGCACGCAACTACTCAGATAGGCCGAAAGAACTCCTCACGCGCAGGTTTGACAGGTCTTGCCCAGTTGCCCGCCGGATCGATTCGCCGCGTCCGGGAAGCGTCCAGCGGGACAAGTCTTGTCCGCATTCACCGATCCACCGTTAGGTGGATTGCCGCTCACGGCGCGGCCAGCCGAGAGTCCACCAAGGACCGGTGTCGTATTCGACAATGTTGGCGAGCGGCTGCCGCTCGCAACATCTGAGGATTCGACATGCGCGATTTCATGGCCATCGGCCGCTCGGTGGCGGTTGCGGAGCGTGGCATGGCCGCGACCTCGCACCCGCAGGCGACGCTGGCCGCGGTCGAGATGCTGAAGGCCGGCGGCAATGCCGTCGATGCTGCGGTGGCGGCGGTCGCGGTGCAGGGCGTGGTCGAGCCGCAGATGACCGGGATCGGCGGGGACTGTTTCGCGCTGTATTCGCCCAAGGCCAGCGAGCCGATCGCGCTGAACGGCTCGGGCCGCACGCCGGCCGCAACCGATGCCGAGAAATTTGCCGCAAGCGGCACGCGCGACATTCCGCCGACCGCGCCCGAGGCGGTGACCGTGCCGGGCGCCATCGATGCGTGGTGCCGGCTGGTCGCCGATCACGGCAGCAGGTCGCTGGAGGAGATCTTCCAGCCGGCGATCTCGGCTGCCGAGCGGGGCTTTTGCGTGACGCCGCGCGTCGCGGAGGACTGGCGCCGCTTCCGGGCCCGGATCGAGATCGACGGCAATGCTGCGGCGCAGTTCCTGCCCGGCGGCAAGGCGCCTGAGATCGGCGACATCCGTACGCAACTGGCGCTCGGCCGCACCCTTCGCCGGATCGCGCAGCACGGGCGCGACGCGTTCTACGCGGGCGAGGCTGCCGACGAGATGGTGGCCATCTTGCGCGCCCTGGGCGGCGCTCACCGCAGCGACGATTTCGCCGCCCAGACCTCCGACTATGTGCGCCCGATCTCGGCGCGCTACCACGACCACGACGTGGTCGAATGTCCGCCAAACGGGCAGGGCCTGGCCGCGCTGATGATCCTGCGGACGCTTGCAGGCTTCGATGTCGGCAAGCTCGGAGAGGCCGATCGCATCCATTTGCTGGCCGAAGCCACCAAGGCCGCCTACCGCGCGCGCGACGCGTTCTTCTGCGATCCCGCCACCGGCAAGGTCGATCCGGCCGCCTTCCTTGCCGAAGACTATATCGGAAGGATTCGCGACAAGATCGACATGCGCCGCGCATCCGCGCCCGCGACCTGGGACGATATCGAGCACCGCGACACCGTCTATGTCACGGTGGTCGACCGCGACCTCAACGCCGTATCGCTGATCAACTCGCTGTTCTATCCGTTCGGCAGCGGCATCTACGCGCCGCAATCGGGCGTGCTGCTGCACAACCGCGGCTGGAGCTTTCGCGCCAGGCCCGGACATCCGAATTCGCTCGGGCCGCGCAAACGCCCGATGCACACGATCATCCCGGGCCTGCTGCGGAAGAACGACAAGACCGTGATGTCGTTCGGCGTGATGGGCGGGCATTACCAGGCCGCGGGCCATGCCAATCTGCTGTCGAACTTCTTCGACATGCAGATGGACATCCAGGCCGCGGCCGAGGCGCCGCGCTCCTGTGCCTTCGACGGCGCGCTGTCGCTGGAGACGACCATTTCTCCAGGGATACGCGACGACCTTCGCGCCCGCGGCCACGATGCCCGGTTCTCGGAGGAGCCGATCGGCGGCTGCCAGGCGATCCGCATCGACCATGCGAGGGGCGTGCTGTTCGGTGCCTCCGACCACCGCAAGGACGGTCTGGCGCTGGGCTTCTGAAGGGCGATGGGACTATATCGACTAACGGCCGCAACGGAACTGCGCTCCCTCGCCCCGTTCTTACGGGGAGAGGGTTGGGGTGAGGGACTGTCTCCGCGTATCCGGCGATAGTGCGTTTGCGGAGGCTCCCCCTCACCCGGAACGCATCTAACGATGCGTTCCGACCTCTCCCCGCAAGCGGGGCGAGGTGAAGCGGGGCCCGCCGCACGATTTGAAATGAAGTCACCGCGCTCTGGGCGCCGCGCCGCCCGCATTTGCTGGGACGCGGCGGAGCATCCACCGGACGGTGGATTGTTCCAAATGCCGACATGCCGAACGTTTGGCCATCATGCCGGCGTCGTGCGCGGTTCGGCCTTGTGCACCGCACGGTGAGAGGCTGATCGCTCCAGGCTTTCCCAATCGAGAAGTTTGATCCGTATGAACAGGACATTCGCCGACACGGTCTTCCGCAACGGCCGGATCTACACGTCGAACCGCGGGCAACCCTGGGCGACATGCGCGGCTGTCAAGGCCGGCCGGTTCATCGCCGTGGGCGAGGAGCGCGACGTCGCGGCGCTCATCGGCGAGGGGACGGCGACCGTCGATCTCGGCGGACGCATGGCGATGCCGGGGATCGTCGACATCCACAATCACATCATGATGGGCGGGCAGGCCGATCTCTACGAGCTGCGCTTCTCCAACGCCGACAGCATTCCAAGGATCGCCGAGACCTTGCACAAGGCTGCCTCAGTGGCTGCGCCGGGCGCTTGGATCGTCGGCGGGCAGTTCGGCAACAATCTCCTGAACGAGATGAACACCGCGGAATCCTGCGCGCTGCTGGACGCGGCCTGCCTCGGGCGTCCCGTCGTATTGCGCGACGACACCTATCATAATCGCTGGGCGAGCTCGGCGGCGCTGCGGCTGGCCGGTGTTGCGGCCGACACGGCTGATCCGGCCGACGGCGAGATAGGCCGCGACCTCAAGACCGGGACGCTCACCGGGATCATGATCGAGGCCGCCTCCGGCCTGGTCGAGCGGGCGCTCGCGGCCTCCGGTCACTACACGGCCGAGATGGACCGCGCGGCGGTGGCGCGCTCGATCTCGGTGCTGAATGCCTATGGCGTCACCGCCTTCATCGACGCTGCCAGCATGCAGCCGATCATGGCGGCGCTGAAGGGGCTCGACGACCGCGGCGAGCTCACCGCCTGGGCGGTCTGCGCGATGCCGGTGGTCGAGCCGGGCTTCATGTTCGGCAAGGCCGGCGAGGAGCTGTTCGCGCTGCGCGAGGATTACCGCGGCGCGCATGTGAAACCCGACTATGTGAAGGTGTTCCTCGACGGCGTGCCGGGCGCCAAGACCGCGGCCTTCCACGAGCCCTACGTCGCCGATCCCGTGCGCGGCTGCTGCTTCCGCGGCGCGACCATGCTGACCGTGCCGGACCTGATCCGCTGGCTCGGGCGCTGCGAGAAGCTCGGCCTTGCCGCGAAGATCCATTGCGCGGGCGATGCCGCGGTGACGCAGGCGCTCGACGCCATCGACGTCGTGCGCAGCTTCAACGGCCCGACCCATCTGATCCATCAGATCGCGCATGCGAGCTATATCGCACCCGACGATATCAAGCGCTTCGCCGAGCTCGGGGTCGCGGCCGATCTGTCGCCGATCATCTGGTATCCGACCATCTTCCTCGAGGCACACAAGGCGGCGATGGGCGAGGAGCGGGCGCAGCGCTTCTGGCCGAACCGCGATCTGAAAGAGGCCGGCGCACTGATGGCCGGCGGCTCAGACTGGCCGGTGATCCCGATCCCCGATCCCTGGCAGGGCATCGAGGGCATGGTGACGCGGCAAAATCCGACCGGGGATTTTCCCGGCAAGTCGCTGTGGGCGGAGCAGGCGCTCGATCTCAAGACCGTGATCGACATCTACACCATCGATGCCGCACGCGCGGCCGGGCTCGGTCAGTCGATCGGCTCGATCGAGGTGGGCAAATCGGCCGATTTGATCGTGCTCGACCAGATGATCTTCGACATCCCGCCGGATCAATTGGCCGATACGCGGGTCGAGCTGACCTTCTTCGAGGGCCGCAAGGTCTACGAGCGGGGCGCGTGATGGCAGCGGTGGATCAGATCCCGGTCACCGTGCTGACCGGCTTCCTCGGCAGCGGCAAGACCACGGTGCTGAACCATTTGCTGCGCCAGCCGGAGCTCAATGGCGTCGTCGCCATCATCAACGAGTTCGGCGAGGTGGCGCTGGATCATCTGCTGGTCGAGAGCAGCGAGGACCGCCTGGCGCTGCTCGACAATGGCTGCATCTGCTGCTCGGTGCGCGAGGATCTGATCGAGACGCTGGCCGACCTTGCGTCGCGCCGCGCTGACGGCGCGATCCCGCCATTCCACCGGGTGCTGGTCGAGACCACCGGGCTCGCCGATCCCGTGCCCGTGCTGCACACGCTGATGACGGCGTCCGATGTCGTCAGTCGCTACCGGATCGACGGCGTGGTCGCGACCGTCGATGCGGTTAATGGTGCACACACCCTTGTGGCGCATGGCGAGGCCGTCAGGCAGATCGCGGTCGCCGACCGGCTGCTGGTGACCAAGACCGACCTCGCCGTCGGTGATGCAGTGGCGCGGCTTGATGCGCAGCTCGCGGTGATCAATCCGGTCGCGTCGCGCACAAAGGTGCGAAACGGGGTCGTCGATCCCGCGAATGTCCTCGATGCCGGGCTGTTCGATCCGGCGGCGCGCTCCGCCGATGTCGTGCGCTGGTTCGATCTGGCGTCGCAGGCGGCCAACGCATCGCACGATCACGGGGATCATCACTGCGCAGGCGAGGCGTGCGGCCATCACAGCCATCACGCGCACGATGCCGGCGTGTCATCCTACAGCCTGGTCATCGACGAGCCGATCCAGCGCGAGGCGTTTGCGCGCTGGCTCGATTATGTCGCGGCACTCAAAGGCGAGGATCTGCTGCGCTTCAAGGCGATCGTGCATGTCGCCGAGCAGCCCGACGCGCCCATGGTGGTGCACGGCGTGCAGCACGTGTTCCATCCGCCGATCACGCTTGCCGGCTGGCCGTCGGCGGACCGGCGCTCGCGGCTCGTCTTCATCGTGCGCGGCATCCCGCGCCAGATCATCGAAAACACCTTGTGCAAATTCGCCGCGGTGAGCCGTGCGGCGATCCAGCGATTGGCTGCGTGAGCAGCGGTCAGGCATTTTCATCATTGGTTGTGGAGGGAGAGGGACATGACTGAGACAAAGAACAATACGGCATCCGGCCGGCTCGATCGGCGCACGCTCTTGAAAGCGGCCGGTGCCACCGGTCTCGCATCGGCGATGAACGTGCCGCTGGTCAATGTCGCGCGGGCCGCCGGCAACACCATCAAGATCGGCTGGGTCGGCTGCCTCTCCGGCGTCCGCGCGCAGTTCGCCGAGCCCGATCCCTGGATCCATGAGCGCATCAAGGCACGGCTGAAGGATGGTCTGAAGATCGGCGGCAAGACCTATCAGGTCGAGCTGGTGTTCAAGGACAATCAATCCGATCCGAATCGATCGTCGGTGATCGCTAGTGAATTGGTGCTGCGTGAAAAGTGCGACCTGATTCTGATCGAGGATGGCGACGCGCAGCCGCCGGTGCAGGAGCTCGCCGACGCCCGCGGCGTTCCCACCATCTCGACCATGGTGCCGTGGCAGGGCTGGATGTTCCCGCGCAAGTCGACGCCGGACAAGGGTTTTCCCTACAGCTACCATTTCTTCTGGGGCGCCGACGACGTCGCGAAAAATTTCTTGGGCATGTGGCAGTCGGTCGAGACCAACAAGAAGGTCGGCACGCTCTACATCGACAACCCGCCGGGCCAGGCGTTCTCCGATCCGAAGCTCGGCCTGCCGGCGAGCATCTCGGCGGCCGGCTATCAGGAGTTCTCGGCCGGCAAATTCCAGATCGCGACCGACGACTTCACCAACCAGATCGCGCTGTTCAAGAACAACGGCGTCGACATCGCCTCCGGCTTCACATTCAGCAATCACTGGGTGACGCTGTGGAACCAGGCCGCCCAGGCCGGGTTCAAGCCGCAGATCTGCACGGTGGCGGCGGCGTTCCTGTTCCCGGCCGCGGTGAATGCGCTCGGCGATCGCGGCGACGGCATGTCGACCGAAGTGTGGTGGACGCCGGCCTATCCGTTCAAGTCCTCGCTGACCGGGCAGAACGCTGGCGAGCTCGCCGCGGAGTGGGAGAAGACGACAGGCAAGCAGTGGACGCAGCCGATCGGCTACGCCCATGCGCTGTGGGAGGTCGGGCTCGCGGCGTTGCAGAACAGCGATCCCAAGGACAAGAACTCATTGCGCGATGCGATCGCGGGCCTCGACATGGAGACCGTGGTCGGTCGGGTCAAGTTCAAGGACAGCCCGATCAAGAACGTCGCGGTGACCTCGCTGTCGGGCGGGCAATGGCGCAAGGCCAAGGGTGGCAAGTCGAAATACGAGCTCCTGATCGTGCACAACGGAACGGCGCCGTTCATCCCGAAGCAGGCCGATCTCCAGCTGCTCTCCAAGCTGGCCTGAGATGGCACCGCTTCTGCGCGTCAGCGGGCTGTCCAAGCGCTTCGGCGAGATCGTGGTCGCCGACAATGTCAGCTTCGCGCTGGCGCGCGGCGAGTGCCTCGGCGTGATCGGCCCGAACGGCGCCGGCAAGAGCTCGCTGCTCAACCTGATCGTCGGCCTGCTCACGGCCGACGGCGGCTCGATCATGCTCGACGACAGGGAGATCACGGGCCTGCCGCCGCATCGCCGGGCGCGAATGGGGCTCGGGCGCGCGTTCCAGATTCCGCAGCCGTTCCCGCATCTGTCGGTCTATGAGAACGCGCTGGTCGCGACATCCTACGGCGCGGGCCTCACCGGCGAGGCGGCATCGAGCTGGACCATGGAGGTGTTGCAGCGCACCGGGCTCGACGCCAAGGCCGACAAGCTCGCCGGCGCCTTGCCGCTGATCGACCGCAAGCGGCTGGAATTCGCCAAGGCGCTGGCCTCGAAGCCGAAGCTGATCCTGCTCGACGAGATCGCCGCCGGGCTGACCGAGCCGGAGGTCGAGCGCCTTGTTGCCATCATCCAGTCGGTGAAGGCCGATCACGCCATGATCTGGATCGAGCACATTCCGCACGCGCTGCGCGCGGTATCGGATCGCATCCTGGTGCTCGATTTCGGCCGCAAGGTGCTGGAAGGACCGCCGGCCGAGGTCATGGACAGCGCGGTGGTGCGCGAGATCTACATGGGACTGAAGGCCGATGGCATTGCTTGATGTGAACGGCCTGCAGATCTTCTACGGCGATCTGCAAGCCGTGTTCGACATGAACTTCACCGTCGCGGACGGCGAGGCGGTGGCGCTGGTCGGCGCCAACGGCGCCGGCAAGTCGACGTTCCTGAAGGCGCTGGTCGGTCTGAACGAGGAGCGGCGAGGGGCGGTGCAGTTCGACGGCATCGATATCTCGCAGATGCCGGCCGAAGAGGTGTCGCGGCTCGGCCTCATCATGGTGCCCGAGGGCCGCCTGCTGTTCGACTCGCTGACGATCGAGGAGAACCTGCTGATGGGCAGCGTCAACCGGCGCAAGGGCAGCTGGACCTTGCGGCGGGTGTTCGACCTGTTCCCGATCCTCGAGGAGCGGCGGCGGATGTTTCCCGGCCAGCTCTCCGGCGGCCAGCAGCAGATGGCGGCGATCGGCCGTGCGCTGATGTCGAACCCGCGGCTTCTGCTGTGCGACGAGATCTCGCTCGGGCTCGCGCCGGTCGTGGTCGAGCAGATCTACCGCTCCTTTGCCGACATCCGCCGCGAGGGCACCGCCGTCGTGCTGGTCGAGCAGGACGTCAAGCGCGCGCTCGCGACCTCGGAGCGGATCTATTGCCTGTTGAAGGGGCGGGTGTCGCTGACCGGCCCGGCGCAAGGCTTGCAGCCGGAGCAGCTGACGCACGCCTATTTCGGTAACTAGCCAGGATTGGCACGACATGATCTGGGTTGAGACATTGATCAACGGGGCTCTGCTCGGCGGGCTCTATGGGCTGCTCGGCATCGGGCTCGCGCTGGTGTTCGGCGTGATGCGCGTCGTAAACATCGCGCATGGCGAGTTCATGGTGCTGAGCGCGTTCTGCGCCGTGCTGCTCGCCAACGTGTTTCCGCAGGTGTCGCCGCTGTTGATGTTGATCCCGGTGATCGCGCTGTCCTTTGCGGTTGGATGGCTCTATCAGGCCGCCATCGTCAACCGCGTCGTGACGTCGCCCGATCCGCTCTCGCCGCTGCTGCTGACGTTCGGCGTTTCAGTCATTCTGCGTAACCTGATGGTCGAGGTGTTCGGCGCCGACGTGCGCAGCCTCCAGGTCGGCGAGCTGTCGCGCGCCAGCCTCGAGATTGCTGGTCTCAACATCGGCATCATGCCGCTGCTGACGCTGGTGCTCGCCGCATTGCTGTTCATGGCGCTGCAACTCGTACTGCGCCATACCGAGTTCGGCCGGATCGTGCGCGCCACCGCCGACCGCCGCGATATCGTCCGGCTGTCCGGGGTCAAGCCCGACCGGATTTATAACTACGTCATGGGCCTGTCGCTCGCGCTCGGCGCGATCGGCGGCGTGCTGCTTGCGGTGCGCTCGAGCTTCACGCCGTTCTCGGGCGCCGAGCGGCTCCTGATCGCGTTCGAGGTCGTGGTGCTCGGCGGGCTCGGCTCGTTCTGGGGCGCGCTGCTCGGCGGCATCGCGCTCGGCATGGCGCAATTGATCGGGCTGAAGATCGATCCGAATGCCGGGCTGCTTTACGCGCACCTCTTGTTCTTCATCATGCTGCTGATCCGCCCGTCGGGTCTCGTGTCGAGCAGGGTGTGATGCCGATGCCGACACGGACCATTCTTGCGGCATCTGCATCTGCCATCGTGCTCGTCGCGGTGATCGCCGGCGCGCCCTTCGTGCTGAACGAGGGTTTTCTGCGGCTCGCGACCGAATGCCTGCTCTTGCTGACGATGGCGCAGATGTGGAACCTGCTGGCGGGCTATGCCGGGCTGGTGTCGCTCGGCCACCAGGTCTTCGTTGCGTTCGGCGCCTATGCGCTGTTCCTGACCTCGGGCTGGCTCGAGGTCGCGCCGATCTGGGTGCTGCCGGTCGCGCCGCTGGTGGCGGGCGCCGTTGCGGCGATCATCGCCTTTCCGCTGTTTCGTTTGCGCGACGCCTATTTCTCGATCGCGATGTGGGTGTTCGCCGAGATCATCGGCGCGTTCACGATGAAGTCGCAGGCCGTCGGCGGTACGTCGGGCGTGCCGCTCGCGACCAGCAAGCTGATCGATTTCGACTGGTTCGAGCCGACGATGTTCTGGCTCGCCGGCGGCCTGACGCTGGTGACCATCGCGGCGCTGTACAGGATGATGACGTCGAGCTTCGGGCTCGGCCTGATGAGCGTGCGCGACAATGATCTTGCCGCGATGAGCGTCGGCGTCGACGTCCGGCACAATCGTTTCGTCGCTTTCGTGCTCTCGGCGGCGGGATGCGGGCTCGCCGGCGCGCTCAGCTTCATGGGCAATCTGTTCATCGCGCCGCTGGCGGCCTTCGACGTCAACTGGTCCGTCTACATGATGTTCATCGTGATCATCGGCGGTATCGGAACCCTGGAAGGCCCGATCCTCGGCGTCATCATCTTCTTCGGCCTGCGCGAATTGATGACCGGACCGCTCGGGCTGTCCGGCGGCTGGTATCTGGTCGGGCTCGGCATCATCGCCGTCGTGGTGATGATCGTGGCGCCGCGCGGCATCTGGCCGGCCTTGCGCGATCGCATCGGCGTACGGCTGCTCGATGTCCACCGCGCCGCGCCACGCCCGGCCGCGGCCGCGATCCTGCCGGCGGCGTCGGAACAGGTTATCGGATGAGGCGGGCCTTCACGTCGCCACCGTTGCTTGTATTCTGACAGTTCTGGCTTTGAGTGGAGGGCGGAATGGCTCTGATATCCCGGCATGGCGTATGGGCAGTCGCCGGTCTGTTTGTCGCAACATTGGCGGCGCCGCTGCCTGCGCAGGCCGAGCGACGGATGTGGCCGCAGGCGGCCGCGACGCACCCGATGGACGGGCTCACCACCGACGAAATCCGTTCGGTCTCCGATACCCTTCGCGGCGCCGGCAAGCTCGACGATTCGGCGCGGGTCGTCTCGATGTCGGTCGAGGAGGATCCCAAGGACGAGGTGCGGGCGTGGAAGCCCGGACAGCCATTCACGCGCCGGGCCAGCGCCACGTTGCTGAGCGGCCGGCATCTCTACGAGGCGCATATCGATCTCGCCGCGCGGAGCCTGCTCGGCTGGCAGGAAGTCAGGGATCATGAGGCCGCGCTGACCATCGACGAGCTGATCTCCGCCGGCGACCTGCCGAAGCAGGACCCGCGCTGGATCGCCGCGATGGCCAAGCGCGGCATCACCGACTTCCGCAACGTCATGTGTCTGCCGCTGACGGTCGGTCCGGTGAGCGACCCGGCCTTGAAAGGCCGCCGCCTGCTCAACGTTCCCTGTGTTGACACCACGGGCGCCGCCAACAATCTCTGGGGCAAGCCGATCGAGAACCTGTTCGCCCAGGTCGATCTCAAGAGCAAGACGGTGCTGTCGGTGACCGATCTCGGCGTGGTGCCGCCACCGCCGCAGACGCCGTCGCACGCCTATGCCGACTCCGGAACATATCGCAAGCCGCCGAAGCCGATCGAGATCACCGCGCCCGAGGGCAGCAATGTGAAGGTGGAGGGCGGCCAGGTCCGCTGGGACAACTGGTCGTTCCATGTTCGTCTCGAGCCGCGCGTCGGCGCCGTGCTGTCGCTGATCCGCTACGATGACCACGGCACGCTCCGCGACATCGCCTATCAGATCTCGGCGAGCGAGATGTTCGTGCCCTATATGGACCCGGCGCCGACCTGGTCGTTCCGCGCCTATATGGATATCGGCGAGTACGGCTTTGGCGTGCTCTCCAGCGAATTGCAGCGCGGCGTGGATTGTCCCGAAGGCGCGCATTATCTCGACCTGACGATCTCGGATACCAAGGGCGCACCGGTCGTGTCCAGGGGCGCGGTCTGCATCTTCGAGCGCCCGACCGGCGATCCGATCTGGCGCCACAGCGAGCTGATCAACAACACCGCCGAGGTGCGGCCGAACAACGAGCTGGTGGTGCGGATGGCGCCGGTGGTCGGCAACTACGACTATCTGGTGGACTACGTGTTCGACCGTGCCGGCAATATCGATGTGCGCCTCGGCGCCTACGGCATCGATGCGACCAAGGGCGTCGCGAGCAAGACACTGAGCGACCCGACGGCTGCGCAGGATACCGCCTTTGGGACGCTGGTCGACGAACGGCTGCTCGCGGTCAATCACGATCACTACATGACGTTCCGGATCGACATGGACGTCGACGGCACCGCGAACCGGCTGGTCGAGGATCGCTTCAATGTCCGCCGGCTGGAGCAGGGTCAGCGCAAGAGCCTCTGGCAGGTCGACACCAGGCCGGTCGCGACCGAAGGGCCGATCACGATGCCGCTGAACGCGGCGCAGTTCAGGATCGAGAGCACGGGCAAGACCAACAGCCGCGGCTATCGCACCAGCTATCAGCTGATGCCCGGCCACTCCGACGTCTCGCTGCTCGCCAAGGACGATCCGATCCAGCTGCGCGCGGGTTTCAGCGCCTACACGCTGTGGACCTCGGCCTACGCCAAGGACGAGCGCTATGCTGCGGGCATGTATCCGAACGGAAACCCCGAGGTCGACGGTCTGCCGAAATGGACCGCGGCGAAGCGGCCGATCGAGGACCGCGACCTCGTGCTGTGGTACACGGTCGGCTTCCGCCACGTGCCGCGCGCCGAGGATTGGCCGGTCATGCCGGGCCTGTGGCATGGCTTCCGGCTGCGTCCGTTCAACTTCTTCGATCGCAATCCCGCGCTCGACGTGCCGCCGATGGTGAATGCCAAGGACACGAAATGAGCGGCCGCGCGCATCGCATCGGAGCGGCTGCCGGCGCGCTGCTGGCGCTACTGGCGACCGGCCCAGCCGCGCGTGGCGCGGCGGCCGAGAGCATCGCCGACGATGCGTCCTTGCTCTATCTGAGCACCAGCGACTGGGAGAGGCAACCGGCGCCGCGCAAGATCGCGCTCGCGGCCGACTTCATGCGCATCTTCTGCACCGACCAGCGGATGTCGGCCATATCGCTGGCCGAGTGCCTCGACCGCGACAAGGCGGACGGCGCGCTGTTCGAGCGCGCCATGGTTTGTGTGAGTGCGCTATCAGGAAGCCGCTGAGAGCCCGGCGTCGATTCCTTCGGCGATCCGCCTCACGTCGGCCGACGTCAGGATCAGGGGCGGCGACAGGATCAGGTTGTTGCCGGAGACGCGGAGCATCACGCCGGCCTCGTAGGCGGCGTCGGCAACCTTCGCCATCGTCTTCTTGTCGGCGGGCTTCTTGCTGTCGCGATCGGCGACCAGTTCGAGCGCGGCCATCAAACCCTTGCCCCTGACGTCGCCGACCAGCGCATGCCTCGCCTTGAGCGCGGCCAGCGCCCGCGCAAGGTCCTCGCCGCGCGCGGCGGCATTCTCGTCAAGCTTGAGGCGGCGGGTCTCGGCGAGCGCCGCAAGGCCCGCGGCGCAGCCGACCGGATGGCCGGAATAGGTGTAGCCGTGGCCGATCGAGCCGAACGTGGTCGTGTCGGTCTCGAAGGCCTCCGCGATCCGCTCGCCGATCAGCGTCGCGCCGAGCGGGAAATAGCCTGACGTGATCGCCTTGGCCATCGTCATCATGTCGGGCTTCACGCCCCAGAGCCGCGAACCCGACCACGCGCCGGTGCGCCCGAAACCGGTGACGACCTCGTCCGCGATCATCAGGATGCCGTGACGGTCGCAGATCTCGCGCGCCAGCTTCATGAAGCTGTCCGGCGGCACGATCACGCCGCCGGCCCCTAACACCGGCTCCATGATGAAGGCGGCGAAGGTGTCGGCGCCCTGGAACGCGATCTCCTCCTCCATCGCCGCCGCGCACAGCTGCGCGAGCTTTGCGGGATCGGTCTCGTTGAAGGGATTGCGATAGGTCGATGGCGCGGGGATATGGAACACGCCGGGCAGCATCGGCTCATAGTTGCGGCGGAAATTGGCATTGCCGTTGACGGAAGCGCCGCCGAAATGCGTGCCGTGGTAGCCCTTCTTCAGCGCCAGGAACTTGGTGCGGTCAGCCTGGCCCTTGATCTTCCAGTATTGCCGGGCGAGCCGCAGCGCGGTCTCGACCGAGTCCGACCCGCCCGAGGTGAAGAAAGCGCGCACCATGCCTTCCGGTTTGAACCATTCGGTGAGCTCGTAGGCGAGCTCGATCGAGGGACCGGATGAGGTGCCACGGAAGCCCGAATAATACGGCAGCGCGCTGAGCTGGTCCGCGATCGCCTGTTTGATCGGATCGCAGCTGTAGCCGAGATTGACATTCCACAATCCGCCGACCGCATCGATCACGGTCTTGCCGTCGATATCGGTGACTTCAACGCCTTCGCCCTTCATCACGATCCGCGGCGGCTGCGCCCGCATCTCGGCGGGATGGGCCATCGGGTGCCAGATCGGCTTGGCGTTGTTCTCAACCAGGAAGTTTCTGTCGCGCATGATCGTTCCCTGTCCGGCTGGAGCCTTTTCCGTTCCGATGGAATCGGGACGGGGCTCCAGATTCTAGTCTTGATGCGCTTTCTTCACGCGAACCGGTACCCGCTTCGCTCGAAAGCGCCTTAGTCGAATTGCAGCCCGAAATGCCGCAGCGCCTCGCCGTAGGACGTGGCCGGATTGCGCACATCGAACAGCACCGTGCGCATGTTGCATGCGGCGGCGCCTGCGATGTTGCGGCGCTGGTCGTCGACGAAGACGCAATTGTCTGCCTCCAGCGCCAGTTCGTCCAGCACGCTTTGATAGGCGCGAGGGTCGGGTTTCAGGATCCCGGTATGCGTGGCATCGACGATGGTGTCGAAGCGCTTGAGGATAGAAAGACGACTGCGGAAATCGGCACCGTAGAACAGGTCGAGCTCGTTCGAGAGAATGGCGAGGCGGAACCCGGCATCGGCGGCGAGGGTGATCGCGCGCGCTGCCTCGGGGCGGATCACGGTGTCGAGATCGGCGCCGCGCGCGCGTTTCACGAAGGTCTCCATGTCGCGCCAGTCCTCGCCGACCAGGCGCCCGACCTCGCGGCTGCGGGTCAGCCAGTAGTCGCGCTCAGAAATTTCGCTACGCTGCATCGAAGTCCAGAGCGGATCGCTGTCGGGCGCGAACGGTCCGAGCCATTTCAGTGTGCACGGGGCGAGCCCGAGCGTACGCTCGGTCAGGTCGTGGGTCTCGAACAATGTCTTCGAGATCACCCCCCCGAAGTCGAGCACCAGCGCCTGGGCAAGCGGCCTCCTCATGCGGCAGCCGTGGTGCGGCCGCGAGGGACAATGCCGGCAGCGACCCATCGGTCGAAGATATCGAGCACAGTTTCGTTGAATGCGGCGCTGTTGATGTGATCCTTGATCTCGTGCAGCTCGACCGGCGCCTCGATCGCCGACCGCATGGCGTCGACGAAGGCGGCGAGGGCGTCGGGATCGTGCAAGGCTTCGCCTTCGCGATCCCATTGCTGGATGCCGCCAGCAGGCAGCACGAAAGCAACGGGAGCGTTGGCCTGGGACAGTTTCCCGGCAATCGCGCGGGCGATCCGTTGGCGATCAGTGGATCCCGACGTTGCCGACGCAAGCAGCCGGTTATGCGCGTGGAATGGACGATCCGACAGCTCGTTCGGAACCCCAAGCCATGCCGGGAAGTCGACCATGTCGATCGCCCCGGGTGCGACGATCTGTGGAATGCCGGCTCTGCCCGCATTCTCCAGCCTGTCAGCGCCGGAATTGACCACCGAGCCGGTGAGCTGGTTGGCGACCTCCTGCAGGCTGAGGTCCAGCACCGCGGCAAAGCCACCTTGCGCGGCGATCGATTCCATCGCGCGGCCGCCCATGCCGGTGGTGTGGAAGACGACCACCTCGTAGCCGCGCCGTTCGAGCTGCGGCTTGAGCTCGACCATGTAGCGCAGGCAGCTCTTGCCGAGCGAGGTGATCGCAACGACCGGCCGGTCCTTGCGCGGCCTGATTGCGCTTCTGGCGGCGCCGACGATCGCGCCGCAGGCTTGCGACAGCACGGCGGTGCAGGTGCCGTTGAGGCCGTAGAGGCCGCCGGCCCACAGGATCATCATCAGATCGGCGGCGACGCGCTCGGGCGGGATCAGATGCGAGAAGGCGACGGTCGAGACGATCAGCTTCGGCAGGCCGAGCGGCAGCACCTGCGCGACGTCGAGCGCAAGGTCGGTGCCCATCGTGCCGCCGATCGCGATCACGCCGTCGATGGCATCGCGCTCCGCGAGCGCGCGCGCCAGATTGGCGGCGCCGACCGCCATCAGCGACATCGCGGAATTCTCGTCGCCGCTCGATGCGATCGCCTCGATCGTGGTCTGTGCGGCGGCCGCCACCGCGTGCTTGTCATGTGCCGCCTGGTACGGCGGGTCGCCGAGCACGCTGATGTCCATCATGATGGTTCGGCCACCGGCGCGCGCGATGCACTCGCTCATGAACAGCAGTTCGTCGGCCTTGGTGTCTCCCGTTCCGATCAGGAGAATGCGGGGCTGCGTCATCTCAGGCATGACCTTCGGCTCGCCGGCAGGCGTAAGGGATGGTGACAACCGGTTTGCATAACGCAGGCGGAACGCTCGGCCATCGTGCAATCACGCTATGGGGACGGGCCATGCCGTGACATCCACCTATCGGTTGATTGCTGCCAAAGCCTTGATTTGGCGAAGATTGCGCCATGCCAGCGGTCTTGCTCGGAAGCCGCTTTTGTCATCGTCATAATTGTCTCGCATGCGGCAAGCCCAGATCGATCGACTAAGCGCGGCCGTCATTCCGGCCCAGCAGCTCTTCATCGGCGGCCGGCCGGCGCCGGCGATCAGCGAGGCACGGCTTGACGTCGTGTCGCCGATCGACGGCCAGGTATTGACCAGCATAGCTGACGGCGACGTGGCCGATGTCGACGCCGCGGTCAGACACGCGCGGCAGGCCTTCGAGCAGGGCAGCTGGTCGCGCGCGGCGCCGGCGCAGCGCAAGGAGGTGTTGCTGCGGTTCGCCGACCTCATCGAGCAGCACGCGCTCGAGATTGCGGTGCTCGGCGTGCGCGACAACGGCACCGAGATCGGCATGGCTTACAAAGCCGAACCGCTCTCGGCCGCCGGCACCATCCGTTACTACGCCGAGGCGATCGACAAGGTCTATGGCGAGATCGCGCCGACCTCAGGCGATGTGCTCGGGCTCGTGCATCGCGAGCCGCTTGGTGTCGTCGGCGTGATCGTGCCGTGGAATTTCCCGCTGATGATCGGAGCGTGGAAGATCGGCCCGGCGCTCGCCGCCGGAAATTCGGTCGTGGTCAAGCCGCCGGAGCTTGCATCGCTGACGCTGCTGCGGCTTGCCGAGCTCGCGACCGAGGCGGGGTTACCCGATGGCGTGTTCAACGTCGTCACCGGCCGCGGCGCATCCGCCGGCGAGGCGCTTGCGCTGCATATGGATGTCGATGTGCTCGCCTTCACCGGCTCGGGCGCGGTGGGCCGGCGTCTCCTGGAATGCTCGGCGCGATCGAACCTGAAGCGCGTCCATCTCGAGCTTGGCGGCAAGTCGCCCAACATCGTGTTCGCCGATGCGCCCGACATCAGGCATGCCGCCAAGGTCTCGGCGACTGGGATCTTCCGAAACTCCGGCCAGGTCTGCGTGGCCGGATCGCGGCTGCTGGTGCAGTCCTCGATCTATGATCGCTTCATGGCTGAGCTGCTCGACGCCACCGCCAAGCTGCGCGTCGGCGATCCCCTCGAATTGACCTCGGATATCGGCGCCATCGCGAGCAAACCGCAGTTGCGCAAGAATCTGGATGCCGTTGCCGGCGCGGAAGCGCAGGGCGCGACGCGGCTGGTTGGCGGCGAGCAAATCCACGTCGAGAGCGGCGGCAACTTCATGGCGCCTACGATCCTCACCGAGGTGACGCCGTCGATGCAGGTCTGGCGCGAGGAGGTGTTCGGCCCGGTGCTGGCAGTGACGCGGTTCGAGGGCGAGGAAGATGCCACAGCGCTCGCCAATGCGACTCCCTATGGACTTGCGTCGGCGGTGTGGACCGCAAGCCTGTCGACGGCGCATCGCATGGTGCGCGCCATCAAGGCCGGCGTCGTGCACGTCAACGCCTATGGCGGCGCCGACATCACGGTGCCGCTCGGCGGCTTCAAGCAATCCGGCTTCGGACGCGACAAGTCGCTGCACGCCCTCGATGCCTATACCGACCTCAAGACCGCCTGGATCGCGCTATGACAGCTGCAACCGCCGAACGCACGGGCGTTCTGAACCGACTGCTCGATGCCGAGCAGGAGCGTTTTCGCGCGCTGCACCCGCGATCGGCCGCGGCCTGGCAGGAGGGACGGCAGCACTACCTGTACGGCGGCCCGTCGCACTGGATGCGGCGCTGGGCCGGCGGCTTCCCTGTTTATGCCGAGGAGGCGCATGGCGCGCATATCAGGGACATCGACGGACGCGACTACATCGATTTCTGCCTTGGCGACACCGGCGGCATGTGCGGCCACGCGCCCGAGGCGGTGACCGAGGCTGCGCTCGCTCAGCTCAAGCGTGGCGCGACCATGATGCTGCCGACGGAAGACAGCCTTTGGGTCGGCGCCGAACTGTCCCGCCGCTTCGGCCCGAAATACTGGTCGCTGACGACGTCGGCGACCGATGCCAACCGCGCGGCGATCCGCATCTCGCGCATGATCACCGGCCGGCGCAAGGTGCTGGTGTTCTCCGGTTGCTATCATGGCGGCGTCGAGGAGGCGCATGTCGAGATCCGCGAAGGCCGGGTCGGCCTGCGCAACATGATTCATCCCAACGGCATCGATCATGATGCGGTGAGCCGGGTCGTTGAATTCAACGATGTCGCGGGGCTGGAGGCGGCACTTGCGCATGGCGACGTCGCCTGCGTGCTGACCGAGCCACTGATGACGAATTTCGGCATGATCCCGGTCGATCCCGGTTTTCACCGGGCGTTGCGTGACCTGACCCGCCGCGCCGGCACCGTCCTCATCATCGACGAGACCCACACGCTGTCCTGCGGCCCGGGCGGCTATACGGAGAGCCATGGGCTCGAGCCCGACATTTTCGTCGCGGGCAAGGCGATCGCGGGTGGCATCCCCGCCGGCGTGTTTGGTCTCAGCCACGAGATCGCGGAGCGGCTATGGAAGATCGTCCCCCTCGTCAATCCGCGCGAACGGCAGTCGGCGCATCTTGGATTCGGCGGCACGCTTGCCGGTAACGCGCTGACGGTCGCGACCATGCGCGCGGTGCTGGAGAAGGTGCTGACCTCTGCGAATTACGAGCGGATGATCGGAACCGCGACCTGGCTCGCGCAGGAAGCCCGCAGGCTGATCGCGGCGGCTGGTCTGCCCTGGCACGTGACGCAGATCGGCGCGCGTGCCGAGATCATGTTCATGCCGCAGCCGCCACGCAGCGGCGCCGACGTCATTGCCGGCCGGCAACCCGATCTCGAGACCTTGCTGCACGCGTTCTACATCAACGAGGGCATTCTGGTGACCCCGTTCCACACCATGCTGCTGATGTGTCCGGCGACGTCCGCGCGCGACGTCGACACACACACCGCGGTGTTGGCGCGGTTCATCGACTTGCTGCGAGGGGCGGGAGCGATCTGATGCAGGCGCCTCCGTTCAATCTTGACGGCCGCATCGCCATCGTCACCGGCGGGGGCAGGGGGGTCGGCGCGGCCATCGTGAGACGGCTCGCGGAGGCCGGCGCGACCGTGGTGATCGCCAACCGGACGCTTGATGTGGCCGAGGCGTTGGCGCGCGAATTGACGGCCGATGGACGGGCGGCGCATTGCGTCCCGTTCGACCGGCTGGACCGCAGTAGCTTGCGCGCGATGGTCGATCGCGTCGCTGCTCAATATGGCCGGCTCGATATCGTCGTGCACAATGCTGGCGGCTGTCCGTGGTCATCGCTTGAAGAGCTCGATGAAGCGAAGCTTGAGGACACGCTGGCGCTGAACCTCAACGCCAGCATCTGGCTCGCGCAGGCCTCCATTTCGCACATGCGTGCCGTCAGGTTCGGGCGCATCCTCGTGACATCTTCGGTTTCTGCGCGTGTCGCGATGGGCGGCGGCGCGCATTACTCGGCGGCGAAAGCCGGCGTGAACGCGTTTATCCGCGGTGCTGCCTTCGAGCTCGCGCGCGATGGCATCACGGTCAACGGCGTCGAGGCCGGCTTCATCGAGAAGCCGGGCCGCGGCACCATGAGCGCGCCGGAGAACAAGGCGAAGCTCGAGCGCTTTATCCCGATGGGGCACATGGGCAGCGCCGACGACATCGCCTGCGCGATGCTCTATCTCGCCTCCACCGAGGCCAAATACGTCACCGGGCAGACCATCGTCGTCGACGGCGGCTCGACGCTGCCGGAGACCGGGTTTGCCGTCGAACGGCAATGGGGAGTCTAGATGAGCATGATCTTTTCGGAAAACCGGTTTCCACCTTTCCGGATCATGCTCTGATGCCGCGGCTCGACGGAAAGACCGCGCTGGTGACGGGCGCCGCCACGGGGATCGGCCGGGCCACGGCTTCACTGCTGGCATTGAGCGGCGCGCGCGTCGTGCTGTTCGGGCTCGGTGAGGCAGAGCTCCAGGCCGCCGCGGCGGAGTGCGGAGGGCAGGCGGTCCATGGCGACGTCACGCGTCCGGACGACATCGCCAGGGCCGTCGCCGCCTGCGGGGCGTGGCTCGACATCGTGGTCAACGCCGCAGGCCTGATCGTGCCGGATCAGCCCGCCAGCGTCTCCGACGAGGTCTGGGCCAGGACGCTCGATGTCAACCTCACGGGGACCATGCGGGTCTGCCGGGCATCGCTGCCGCTGCTTCGGCAGCGCGGCGGAGCGATCGTGAACGTCGCCTCGGTTGCCGCGTTCAATGCCAGCCCGGATAGCGCAAGCTACGCCGCGAGCAAGGCGGCCGTCGTTGCCTATACGCGTTCGCTCGCCTATGCCCACGGCGGCGACGGCATCCGCGCCAATGCGGTGGCGCCAGGCTGGGTGCGCACGCCGATGAGCGCCCATGAAATGCAGCTGCTTGCGGACCAGAACGACACCACTGTCGATGCCGAGATTCGCGGCGTCGAACGACGCATTGCCCTGGGACGGATGGCCGAGCCCGCCGAGATCGCTGCGTGCTGCCTGTTCCTGGCCTCCGACGAGGCGTCCTTCGTGACCGGCGCGGTGCTGGTCGCCGATGGCGGCGGCCGCGCACCGACGCAGAATCGCGCGGTGTAGAACAGTCGGCGAGCCGGTCACGAGGCAGGCGGCACCTTGATAACGACCGGCGGATTTGGCACTCTCGCGCCGTCACGTCATTCGATCGAGGGGCGTTATGAACAAGTCATTTTCCGTGATCATTGCCGCCGCCGCTTCCATCGTCGTTCTGTCTTCGACGGCGGCGCGATGCGGGGACTACTATCCGTTTGGCGATCCGCCGTACCGGCTGGACTACGTGCAAGAGCCCCAGATCGTATCGGGCTGCTGGAAATGGAATTGGCAGCTATACCAGTGGCAGGACCGCTGCCCGGTCTACGTCAATCCGAAGGCTTATATGTTCTCGCGCTCGTCGCGCGCCGTGCTCCGCACCAAGGGGTGAGGAGAGTTCGGCTGCTTGAGGTGCTCTGCGTCACGCCCATTGGAGCGACGCAGAGCGCGCACTCATGAATGCGCGATGGTGCACGCCACCTGGTGACGCTTGCCGAAGTTGAGCAGCGCGTTTTCCCGAAAGCCGTCCAGCCAGACGCCGCGGCCCGCATAGCGATAGCCGACGCCCATCGGAACGTGCCGCACATGGATGCCGCCACGGCCGGTGAGCAGGGAGGCCGTGACCACTTCGCCCTCGACCGACACAGCGCGCGGGCACAGCGGATATTGATGGCCGTTCTCGCAGGTGAAGACGATCTCGGTGCAGGTGCCGACCGGTGCTTTTGTGACCAGGCCAAGGTCCGCTGCCGCCGCGGGCCCGGAGTTGCCGAACAGCGTTGTGCCCAAGGCCAAAATGCCTGCGACCGTGTAGCCAAACCGAATACGCATCTGTGCCCCCTCGTCCAGCGATAGGCTAAGTAATTGAGGAAAATATCTCGCGCTAAATGAGCAAAAAAAACTTCGCAGGTCAAACCTCTGCCCAGTGCGGTGCGGGGAGATCGGCCGGCGTCAATGCGAATGGCGTGTCAGGTGTTGCAAGTTTGCTGCAGTAAGTCCGAATTCGGCTGCAAGCTGCCCGGTAGCGTTAATGCACCTTTACTGGCCACAATTCGCCCTGCAAGTGGTGAGATGTGTTGAGTCGTGTTCCGGAGATTGCTTCAATGAGCTGACCGGATCGCATCACGAACGCATTCGGACGGACATCGGGGGTGGGAATGGACTTCCGTAGTGGCATTGTACGTTCGCTACTGACCCTGATGATTGTCTCATTGCCTGCGCTGGCAGCTCATGCGGAGACTCAAGCTCAACCGGCGAACGGTCGGGCAGCGGCGGCAGCGCCGGCTCAGGGAGATCAAGCCTTTTCTGGCCCGAGCTTCCGCAAAGGTCTGTGGCGCTTCGTGCGAACGCTCGATGTGGTCAGGACCGCCAACAAGAACTTCAAGTATCGGGTGGTCAACGCGGAGACGACGCGCTGCGTCGACCCGACCTACGCCATGAAGGCGACCTTTGCCTCGGGATCGATCGGAAGCTGCGTCTCGGACAAGCCCGAAAAGGTCGGTAATCAATACACGTTCGGACGCCGCTGCGATTACATGGGGACGGTCAGCACCGTCATCACCGTGCGCAGCGACGAGGCCTATACCGAGCTGAACGAGATCAGCACCGGAGAGCATCCCCGGACCGACACGGTCGTCGCGACAAGGATTGGCGACTGCGACGACGGTAGCGCGGCCAAGATTGAGGCCAAGTCAGAGGCCAAGACTGACAAGTCCGCTGCGGCGGCTTTGCAGCACTAGCTGGCAATCCAGACGGCAGGTGGCGGCGGACGAGGCGTCCATTCCTCCCCAACGGGGTAGACGCTGCGCTTCCTTTGTCGCCGAAGCTGCCCCGGCCTGAAGCAACCCGGCATTCACCGTGTTTGGCGCAAGAGCCCGTGAGGGCTTCGAGCAAAGGCCAAGCATTTACGAGGTCTTAACGCGAAATGCTCCTGAATGATGTGAGGTTGGACCTGCTTCAAGCGAAGTCACGCGATCCGCGTCAATCGGCCGGTTAGGGATTCAATAAATGACATCGCGTGAGGGCTTCGCCCCGTCGAAGATCTTCGCATCCGCGCTTGGCGTCGTGACCGCGCTTTCCGTGATCGTGCTCGCCGCCTCGAGCGCCGTGGCGGAGGAGGGATTCAGCGGGCCGACCTTCCGAAAAGGAATGTGGCGCTTCGTGCGGACGCTGGAAATCGCCACGTCCTCGAACGTCCGGCAAACGCTGCTCGAGCGCGAAATGACGCGCTGTGTCGATCCGACCCAGGCGATGAAGGCGACCTTCGCATCCCCGTCCGTTGGAAATTGCCACTCTTCGCGGCCGGAGAAGATCAACAACAAATACGTCTTCTCCAACCGCTGCGACTATCTCGGGCCGGTCAGCACCGTCATCACGGTTCTCAGCGACGAGGCCTATACCGAGGTCAACAAGACCAATGTTGGTCAGGCGCCGCGGACCGACCGGGTGGTCGCCCGCCGAATCAGCGATTGCCACGAGGATAGAGCTTCGCTCAACCAGCCGGCCTCCGCACCGAGCGAGGTGCCGCTGCAGCAGGACGAAGCCGAGGGCGAGCCGCTCTAAGGCGACCGGTCTGCGCGAGCATTAAGGGAAATCCGCTTTCGAGCCGCCCGGTCAGATCTTTTGCTGGCCTCCCGGGCCGCTGACCTTGACGGTGATCTTCTGAATTTCGGTTCGACCGCCCTGGTACTTGACCTCGATGGTCAGGGCGTCATCGCCGAGAAATTCCGGCGGCGCCTTATAGAAGGCGACATAGGCCGGCACCTCGAGCGCCAGGCAGGCCTTGTAATTGGTGGCCTTCGCCTTCGCCGACTTCACCACCACCTTTCCGGCAGCCGGCGCAGTGACCAGGCGGATGGTCGGCAGCGGCCCCGACGTGCAATCCGGTAACACGTTGAGGTAGAGGCCAATCTGGGTGTCGCGGTTGGCCAGGGCGCGAACCTGGCGCTCCACCGTGGTCTCCTGCGGGACGGGTTGTGCAGGGGCTTGCGCGGCCGCCGCGCCGAAACAGCCCCAAATCAAGACAGCGGCACACGCCTGAAGAATCACCCGCATCGACTGCTGCTCCAAATCGCCGGGAAGGACGAACGGGGCCGGGGAAATACTGCTTTCGGCCAAGTTAATCCGGCTAAGCCGTTGTTCTTTCAGCTTCGACCTGTCCGATCTTTACCACACTTCCACGGAAAGCATTGATTAACCAAATACATTTCTTGACCGCGGGGAGGGTTAACAATAGCCTAAAACTAAATTTTTCTACAATTTTTCCTCTAATCGCATTTTGCGGAGTTGATAATGCAGGGTTCGTTTCAGGTCGCTCAGGCAACCGGCACCGGCAATTCCACCAATTCGGCTCCCGTACGAATTTACAAGCTGACCAAGCCGCTGACCGATCAGGCGGTGGTCGTCAATCTTGGATACGACCAGAAGGTGAAGGTCGACTTTTCGTCGATCGCCAATGAAAAGATCACGCTGGTTCACGTCGGCGAAAAGCTGATCATCCTGTTCGACAACCAGTCGACCGTCACGGTTGAGCCGTTCTTCGACTCTCGTGCGGATGGGCAGAAGAATGTCACGATCGAGATGGCGCCGGGGCGCGAGGTCTCGGTCCAGGAATTCGCGACTCTTTTTCCGATCAGCACGGACGCCTCCGTGTTGCCGGCGGCCGACAATGGCGGCAACTCGAACGGCAACGCGCAGGCGAGCGGCGCGAATTTCAGTCCGTTCGCGATCGATCCGCTAGCTCCCGTGCCGACCAACGTGTTGGCGCCGCAGGAAGAGTTGCCGAACCTCGTGACCCCGCCGCCGCCGACCGGCTTCGTGCTGGGCGTTGCTCCGCCTCCGATCATTTCCGGCAATCCCCTGTCGGCGCTGATCGTCGACGAGAGCTTCCTGACCGCGGCCACCAACCATGGTGTCGCCGGTTCGGGGCTTGGACCCGCAGGGGCAACGGTCGCGTCTGTGCAGGTGTCGTTCAACGTCACGGTACCTGGCGGCCAGCAGTCGCTGACCTATGCGCTGTCGGTCACGACACCGAACGAAGATTCCGGTCTGATCGATTCGGCGACCGGTCAGCACGTTCTGCTGACGGTCAACGCGGCCGGCGTCGTGGAAGGGCGCACGGCGATCAGTGGCGATCTGGTCCTCACGGTCTCGGTTGACGGTGCGGGTCATGTGACGCTGACCGATCTGCGCGCGGTTCATGAGGCAACACCGGGCAACTTCAATGAAGGGATCACGCTGGCGTCGGGTCTGATCACGCTGACCGCCACCGTGACTGACAACAACAATCAGTCGGCAAGTGCGAGCGTCGATGTCGGCTCGCATCTGACGATCCTTGACGATGGTCCGGTGGCGGGCACGGTGACCGGCGCGACCGACACGCTGGTGCTGGATGAGACGCGTCCTGTCGGCAGCGACACCGCAGGCGGCACGACGCCGACCGGCCTCGCCAGCGTGACGGCGGACTTCTCCAACAATTTCACCGGCGGCAGCTACGGCGCCGACGGTGCCGGCAGCACTGCCTACACGCTGCATCTCACCGGCACGAACGTCGCCTCCGGCCTCTATGCGCTGGATCCGACCGACACCAACCCGGCCCATTTCGGGCAGGGTGCGCAGATCGTGCTGAACCAGTCCGGTGACACCATCACCGGCTCGGCGAACGGTACGACCTACTTCACGATCACGATCAACGAGACGACCGGGATCGTGACCTTCACCCAGGTCAACAACATCTGGCATGCCGATCCGACCAACCCGGATGACGCGGCGACGTTGACCCTCTCCAGCGCCAGCCTGCTGCAGGTGGTGCAGACCATCACTGACGTGGACGGCGACAGCGTGACAACGCCGATCAACCTTGGTGGCGGCGTGTTCACAATTCAGGACAGCGGTCCGACGGCCGGCACGGTGATCCAGAAGGAAGGGCCGGCGGAAACGCTGGTGCTGGACGAGTCGCGGCCGGTCGGCAGCGACACGCCGGGCGGCTTTGCGCCGAGCGGGCTTGCCAGCGTGACGGCGGACTTCTCCCACGACTTCACGTCCGGCAGCTACGGCAGCGACGGACCCGGCCATACGGCCTACACGCTGAAGCTCACCGGCTCGAACGTGGCCTCGGGTCTCTACGCGCTGGATCCGACCGACACGACCACCGCTGACGGCGACGGCATCGGACAGGGCGCGCAGATCGTCCTCAACCAGTCCGGCAACACGATCACCGGCTCGGCCGGCGGGACGACGTATTTCACCATCACGATTGATCCGTCGACCGGTATCGTCACCTTCACGCAGTCGAACAACATCTGGCATTCTGACCCGAAGAATCCGGACGATCCGGCAACGCTGACGCTGTCGAGCCCGAGCCTGCTGCAGGTGGTGCAGACCATCACCGACGCGGACGGCGACAGCGTGTCGACGCCGCTCGATGTCGGCACCCGTGTGTTCACGATCCAGGACAGCGGCCCGACCGCCGGCACGGTGACCGGTGCAACTGACACGCTGGTGCTCGACGAGACCAGTCCGGTCGGCACGGACACCGCGGGCGGCACAGCGCCGACCGGCCTTGATTCCGTGACGGCAGACTTCTCCAACAACTTCACGCCCGGCAGCTATGGCAGCGACGGCCCGGGCCACACGACCTACACGTTGAACCTCGCCGGCGCGAATGTGGCGTCCGGTCTCTACGCCCTTGATGCGACCGATACGACCACCGCCGACGGCGACGGCATCGGGCAGGGCGCGCAGATTCTGCTGAACCAGGTCGGCAACACGATCACCGGCTCGGCTGGCGGCACCAATTACTTCACGATCACGATCGATCCCTCGACCGGCATCGTGACATTCACCCAGCTCAACAATATCTGGCACTCCGACCCGACCAATCCGGACGATGCGGCGACGCTGACGCTGTCTGGCGCCAATCTGCTGCAGGTGGTTCAGACCATCGTCGATGCCGACGGCGACAGCGTGACGACGCCGCTCGATGTCGGCACCGGCGTGTTCACGATCCAGGACAGCGGGCCGACCGCCGGCACGGTGATCGCGGCGGCGGATACGTTGGTGCTGGACGAGACCCGTCCCGTCGGCACCGACACGGCGGGCGGCACGGCGCCGACCGGCCTCGACACCGTCACGGCGGACTTCTCGAACAACTTCTCGGCCGGCAGCTACGGCAGCGACGGCCCGGGCAACACGGCCTACACGCTGAAGCTGACCGGCGCGAACGTGGCCTCCGGCCTCTATGCGCTCGATCCGAGCGACACCGACCCGACCCATTTCGGGCAGGGCGCGCAGATCGTGCTGAACCAGTCCGGTGACACCATCACCGGTTCGGTCGGCGCGACCACCTACTTCACGATCACGATCGACGAGACGACCGGGATCGTGACGTTCACCCAGCTCAACAACATCTGGCACGCCGATCCGACCAATCCGGATGACACGGCGACGCTGACGCTCTCGAGCGCCAACCTGTTGCAGGTGGTGCAGACCATCACCGACGCGGACGGCGACAGCGTGTCGACGCCGCTCGATCTCGGCACCGGTGTGTTCACGATCCAGGACAGCGGCCCGACGGCGGGCACGGTGGCCGGCCCGACCGACACCCTTGTGCTGGACGAGACGCGGCCTGTCGGCACCGACACTGCGGGCGGCACCGCGCCGACCGGCCTCGACACCGTCACGGCGGACTTCTCCAACAACTTCACCGGCGGCAATTATGGCAGCGACGGCGCGGGCAACACGGCCTACACGCTGAAGCTCACCGGCGCCAACGTCGCCTCCGGTCTCTATGCGCTGGATCCGACCGACACCGACCCAACCCATTTCGGGCAGGGGACGCAGATCGTGCTCAACCAGGTCGGTGACACCATCACCGGCTCGGCGAACGGCACGACCTACTTCACGATCACGATCGACGAGACGACCGGGATCGTGACCTTCACCCAGGTCAACAACATCTGGCACTCCGATCCGACCAATCCGGACGATGCCGCGACGCTGACGCTGTCGGCTGCCAATCTGCTGCAGGTGGTGCAGACCATCACCGACGCGGACGGCGACCACGTGTCGACGCCGCTCGACCTCGGCACCGGTGTGTTCACCATCCAGGACAGCGGCCCGACGGCGAGCACGCTGTCCGGCGCAACGGACACGCTTGTGCTCGACGAGACGCGTCCTGTCGGCAGCGACACCGCGGGCGGCACGGCGCCGACCGGCCTCGACACCGTGACGGCGGATTTTTCGAACGGCTTCGCCGGCGGCAGCTATGGCAGCGATGGCCCGGGCAATTCGGCGTACACGCTGAAGCTCACCGGCGCCAACGTGGCGTCCGGCCTGTACGCCCTTGATGCGACCGACACGACCACCGGCGATGGCGATGGCATCGGGCAGGGTGCGCAGATCCTGCTGAACCAGGTCGGCAACACCATCACCGGCTCGGCCGGCGGCACCGATTACTTCACGATCACGATCGATCCCTCGACCGGCATCGTGACTTTCACCCAGCTCAACAACATCTGGCACTCGGATCCGACCAACCCGGATGACGCCGCGACGCTGACGCTGACGCGCCCCGAACTGCTGCAGCTCGTGCAGACCATCACGGACGCCGACGGCGACAGCGTGACGACGTCGCTCAACCTCGGCACCGGTGTGTTCACGATCCAGGATAGCGGTCCGACCGCGGGCACGGTGATCGCGGCGGCGGATACGTTGGTTCTGGACGAGACCCGTCCCGTCGGCACGGACACGGCGGGCGGCACGGCGCCGACCGGCCTCGACACCGTGACGGCAGACTTCTCCAACAACTTCTCGGCCGGCAGCTACGGCAGCGACGGTGCGGGCAACACGACCTACACGCTGAAGCTCACCGGCGCCAACGTGGCGTCCGGCCTCTTTGCGCTCGATGCGACCGACACGACCACCGCCGACGGCGATGGCATCGGACAGGGCGCGCAGATCCTGCTGAACCAGGTCGGCAACACCATCACCGGCTCGGCTGGCGGCACCAATTACTTCACGATCACGATCGATCCCTCGACGGGGATCGTCACCTTTACCCAGCTCAACAACATCTGGCATTCCGATCCGACCAATCCGGACGATTCTGCGACGCTGACCCTGTCGGCCGCGAACCTGCTGCAGGTGGTGCAGACCATCACCGATGCGGATGGCGACAGCGTGACGACGCCGCTCGATGTCGGCACCGGCGTGTTCACGATCCAGGACAGCGGCCCGACCGCCGGCACGGTGACCGGTCCGACCGACACCTTGGTGCTGGACGAGACCCGTCCGGTTGGCAGCGACACCGCAGGCGGCACGGCGCCGACCGGGCTCGACACCGTGACGGCGGACTTCTCCAACAACTTCACTGCCGGCAGCTACGGCAGCGACGGCCCGGGCAACACGGCCTACACGCTGAAGCTGACCGGTGTGAATGTGGCCTCCGGTCTCTATGCGCTGGATCCGACCGACACCGACCCGACTCATTTCGGGCAGGGTACGCAGATCGTGCTCAACCAGGTCGGTGACACGATCACCGGTTTGGCGAACGGCACGACCTACTTCACGATCACGATCAATGAGACGACCGGGATCGTGACCTTTATCCAGGTCAACAACATCTGGCACTCCGATCCGACCAATCCGGACGATGCGGCGACGCTGACCCTGTCGGCCGCCAACCTGCTGCAGGTGGTGCAGACCATCACGGACGCCGATGGTGATAGCGTGACGACGCCGCTCAACGTCGGCACCGGCGTGTTCACGATCCAGGACAGCGGCCCGACCGCCGGCACGGTGACCGGCCCGACCGACACCTTGGTGCTGGACGAGACCCGTCCCACAGGAACGGATACCGCCGGCGGCACGGCGCCGACCGGGCTCGACACCGTGACGGCGGACTTCTCCAACAACTTCACCGCCGGCAGCTACGGCAGCGATGGTGCTGGGTCGACGACCTACGCGCTGAAGCTGACCGGTGCGAACATCGCCTCCGGTCTGTACGCCCTCGATCCAACCGACAAGACCGCCGGCGACGGCGATGGCATCGGCCAAGGTACGCAGATCGTGCTCAACCAGGTCGGTGACACCATCACCGGCTCGGCGAACGGCACGACCTACTTCACGATCACGATCAACGAGACGACCGGGATCGCGACCTTCACGCAGGTCAACAACATCTGGCACTCCGATCCGACCAACCCGGACGATGCCGCGACGCTGACCCTGTCGGCCGCGAACCTGCTTCAGGTGGTGCAGACCATCACCGATGCGGATGGCGACAGCGTTGCGACGCCGCTCGACGTCGGCACCGGTGTGTTCACGATCCAGGACAGCGGCCCGACCGCGGGCACGGTGACCGGCCCGACCGACACCTTGGTGCTGGACGAGACCCGTCCCACAGGAACGGATACTGCCGGCGGCACGGCGCCGACCGGGCTCGACACCGTGACGGCGGACTTCTCCAACAACTTCACTGCCGGCAGCTACGGCAGCGATGGTGCTGGGTCGACGACCTACACGCTGAAGCTGACAGGTGCGAACGTCGCCTCCGGCCTCTATGCGCTCGATCCGACCGACAAGACCGCCGGCGACGGCGATGGCATCGGCCAAGGTACGCAGATCGTGCTCAACCAGGTCGGTGACACCATCACCGGCTCGGCGAACGGCACGACCTACTTCACGATCACGATCAACGAGACAACCGGGATCGTGACCTTTACCCAGGTCAACAACATCTGGCATTCCGATCCGACCAACCCGGACGATGCGGCGACGCTGACGCTGACGCGCCCTGAGTTGCTGCAGGTGGTGCAGACCATCACGGATGCCGATGGTGATAGCGTGACGACGCCGCTCAACCTCGGCACGGGCGTGTTCACGATCCAGGACAGCGGCCCGACCGCGGGCACGGTGACTGGCCCGACCGACACCCTCGTGCTGGACGAGACCCGTCCTGTTGGCAGCGACACCGCCGGCGGCACGGCGCCGACCGGGCTCGACACCGTGACGGCGGACTTTTCCAACAACTTCACCGGCGGCAGCTACGGCAGCGACGGTGCTGGCAGCACGACGTACACGCTGAAGCTCACCGGTGCGAATGTGGCCTCCGGCCTCTATGCGCTCGATCCGACCGACAAGACCGCCGGCGACGGCGATGGTATCGGACAGGGTGCGCAGATTTTGCTGAACCAGGTCGGCAACACCATCACCGGCTCGGTCGGCGGCACCAACTACTTCACGATCACGATCGATCCTTCGACCGGCATCGTGACCTTCACCCAGCTTAACAATATCTGGCACTCCGATCCGACCAACCCGGACGATTCTGCGACGCTGACGCTGTCGGCTGCCAATCTGTTGCAGGTGGTGCAGACCATCACCGATGCGGACGGCGACAGCGTGACGACGCCGCTGAACCTCGGCACCGGCGTGTTCACGATCCAGGACAGCGGTCCGACCGCCGGCACGGTGACCGGCCCGACCGACACGCTCGTGCTGGACGAGACCCGTCCTGTTGGCACCGACGCCGCGGGCGGCACGGCGCCGAACGGACTTGTTTCCGTGACGGCGAACTTCTCCGACAACTTCACCGGCGGCAGCTACGGCAGCGACGGTGCGGGTTCGACGACCTACACGCTGAAGCTGACGGGCTCGAACGTGGCCTCCGGCCTCTATGCGCTCGATGCGACCGACAAGACTGCCGGCGACGGCGATGGTATCGGACAGGGTGCACAGATTCTGCTGAACCAGTCCGGCAACACCATCACCGGTTCGGTTGGCGCGACGACCTACTTCACGATCACCGTTGATCCCGCGACCGGGATCGTGACGTTCACGCAGGTCAACAACATCTGGCACTCCGATCCGAACAATCCGGACGATGCGGCCACGCTGACGTTGACTAGCGCCAATCTGCTGCAGGTGGTGCAGACCATCGTCGATGCCGACGGCGACAGCGTGTCGACGCCGCTCGACCTCGGCACCGGCGTGTTCACGATCCAGGACAGCGGCCCGACGGCGCCGACGGCGACTGTGAGCGCAGCTACGATCGGCGTGGACGAGACGCCCGGCGTGCAGACCATCGGCGGCGCGAGCGACGTGCTCGGCTCCACTGCGATCACGTTCAACGGTGCCGCCAGCACTGTCGCTGCGCTGTTCAGCACGGTTGCGAACAAGGGCGTCGACACCGATGTGTCGGCAGCGTCGCTTGACAACGGTGCGCTCAGCTTTGCCTCGACGGGCGCGAGCAGCATCCTGACGGTGGCCGGCGGCAGCTTCGGCTCTGACGGCGCGGGGTCTACGACCTACGCGTTGAGCGTCCTCAGCGCTGCGTCAGGCCTGACATTGACGGATGGCACGGGGATCGCGCTGTCGCTGGATGCCAGTGGCCGGATCATCGGTACTGTGGGCAACGATGTCGCCAACCCCAGCCTGACGGGCCAAACGGCCTTCGCGATCGCCATCGATCCGATCACCGGTCAGCTCTATGTGGCGGACTATCTCTCGCTCCACCACAACAGCACCGCCAGTCCGAACGATCTGCTGACGATGACGGCCGGCAAGATCGGCGCGACGGTCACGTTGACGGACGCCGATGGCGATCATGTGACGGCCACCGCCGACATCAGCACGCATATCAGCTTCCTCGACGACGGCCCGAGTTTCGGCACGATCGAGCATGGAATCATTGCCGATTACGCGGGAATGTCCGTGGTCGGTAACCTGCCCGTGTTCTCCGGCGCCGATGGTTTCGGCGCATACGACTTCACCTTGACTGGAAACACGGCGCCGGCCGGCCTGACGTTCAATGGCCAGGCCGTGCACTATTCCATCGACGCACTTGGACAGAATTTGACGGCCTATATCGGTGCGGCCCCGTCGGCGGCGAACAATATCTTCACGCTGAATCTGGATGACACAACCGGTCACTACCTATTTACATTGCTTCAGCCATTCACGGAGACAACGATCCAGAATGTCGGCAGTTCATCCTCCTTCGGCTCGGGACCATCGGAAGAGCAGGTTCTTTCCTCGAACACCGATCAGCTGGCGGTTGTTTCGGGCACGGCTTCCGGCGGCGGCCAAGGCGGTGTGAACGGATCAACCAGCGGTTGGGGCGTCGACAACAATAACTTCGACCCCAATGAAAAGCTGCTGTTCGATTTCACGAGCGGCGCAATCGCCAGTCCGGTCGGCAACGCCGCGTTCCATCCGCCGGCAAACGAATCGGTCGCGAACTACACGTTCTCGCACTACTCCGGCGGCGACAAAATCCACTATGTCGTCTCCTATTGGGACGGAGTGCACGCCGCCTCCATCACATCGGTATCCGGTGATTTCGATCCTTCCACCCACACCACGGTCGCCACCGAATGGTCGACGCCCACAGCGCCGGCCGGCCTGCAGCTCTACACTGTCCAGTTCACGGACGTGACAGGCAGCGGCAAGGTCGACCTGGTTGGTGTCGGAGTTTCGTCGACCACGAACGTCTCCGAGGATCTGAGCTTCAACGTGTCGACGATTGACGGTGACGGCGACACGGCGTCGAGCACCATCAATATCAACATCAATGGCACCACGACCCTGCTGGGCACGGCCGGCAATGATGTCATTGTCGCCGGACCAACCAACGAGACGCTCACTGGCAATGGTGGGGACGACAAGTTTGTTCTCAATCTCAGCGCCCACGAAATCATCAGTGATTTCAACAGCGGTGATACGCTCCTTCTCGACGTGGCCGGTCTGAGCCTGCCGACGGGCGCTTCAAACGCCCTTACGGCTGGTCAGTTCACGTCATCGGCAGTCAGCGGCCAGACCGAGAACAACGCCAGCGCCTGGAGCGAAAGTGCAAGCACGAACAAGTTCTTTTTCAACAATACCACTCAAGAGCTCTGGTACTCGGCAAATGGCACAGGCTCCGACAAAGTGGACCTCGCACATGTGAGCACCGGCGTGCCGGCGGCTACGAACGTTCATATTTTCTAGGTCAGGCTTGCAGCAAAATCAGAAATCCGCGGAGACCTCTCCGCGGATTTTTCTTGATTGATTGTCGTCTACTCGCGGGCAATCACATCAGCACGGGCAGGAAGCCGGTGAGGGGGCTCGCCGCATCAGGGGGCTCCACCCCCATCCATTCCGTCTCCGCGGCATTGGCGGCCGCCGGCACCGCGTCGAGCTCGTCGCCGAGCGGGAGCCGCTTGGCGTAAGGTGCCGCAAACAGCTGCACGCCGCGGTCGTTGATCGCGAACATCGGTGTGAAGTTGCCGAGCTCACCGTCATCAATCAATTCGGAGCGGCGGCTGTCCAGGATCAGCCAATGGCCATCCAGGCGCGCCGCCAGCACGGCATGATCCTGGCGGATGGCGCGATCGCGGCCCAGCACCAGGCGCAGATTCTCGCGCGGGAAGCCTGCTTCGCTGAGCGCGATGTATTTTGCGATCGCATAGTCCTCGCAGTCGCCCTTGCCGGTCGCGAAGGTGGCGAGCGGGGCAGTCCACCGGTCGGCCTCGCCGTGCTGGGCGAAGTCGCTGACATAGCGGATCGCCTGGTTGACGGCGCGGTTGGCCTCATCCAGCCGGTCGCGTCCGGATTTGGACTTGACCGCGCCGATCAGGCGAAGGAATTGCGCGGCTTGCGACGGGCAGCCGGCGGCGCTCTCCCGGCATTGCTCGAGAACGCTCTGCTCCTTTGCGAGATCGGATTCGAGGCCGCGCCATTTGCGCCACAGGCCGTTTTCCGGTGCGCGGAAGGTGAACAGGCCAAACGGCTCGGCGCCGACAGGCGGAAGCGGCTGTGCCGCGGGCACCGCGTCGGTCGCGGTATTTGGCGGCGTGAGCGAGGCGGTGCGAATGGCGTTCGGACCACGGCCGCGCTGCCGGTCGAGCTTGGCCAGGACGTCGGCGATGGTGAAGAAGGTGGCAGGCGGGCGGTTCGACGCGGCGTCCGCGGCGGGCGCGAGCTCGCCGGCGGGTTTTCCGAGAGAGAGCTCGTCCGCGGCAAACGCTGATGGCGCTGCGCAAAGACCTATGGTCAGTGCAGCCGCGGCCATGACCGCCGACGAAGCAAACTTCAGCGACTTCATATGACGTCCCCAATGTCGGGGACCGTCAACGTCTGTGCGTCGATCTGCGTCCCCGCTGTTATCGGGGTGCAGACTGGCGCCTTGGCCGCTTAAGCGGAGTTAAGTGGAGGGGCCGCCGCCTCGAATGTCGAAAAGGCGGTCAATCCGGGGTTTGCCGGTTCGTTCGAAATTGAGCGAAACGAGGTCACGATCGGTTAACCACGGAATCCGTGGTCGCGATCAGCGTTCGCGCAGGGCCTCGTCACGCAGCAGCCGCGCGGGCTTCACGATATAGTCCAGCACGGATTTCTCGCCGGTCAGGACCTCGACCGTGGTCACCATGCCCGGAATGATCGGCAGCGGATGCTGCTCGCTGCCGAGATGGTTCTTATCGGTACGCACCATGACCCGGTAGAAGGTCTCCTGGCGTTCGGTCTTTTCCGCCTTGTCGTCGACGATGGTGTCGGCGCTGATGCGTTCGACCTTGCCCTTCAGCGATCCGTAGACCGAGGAATCATAGGCGCTGATCTTCACCACCGCGTCCTGGTCGGGACGGATAAACGCGATGTCCTGGGGACGAATCCGGCCTTCCACCAGCAGCGTGTCGTCCAGCGGCACGATGTCCATCAGGTTGGCGCCCGGCTGCACGACGGCACCGATGGTACTGATGTTCAGTTTGTTGACGATGCCGTGCACCGGCGCCTTCAGATCCGTGCGGCGCACCCGGTCCTGGGCGGACTTGATATTCTCGTCGAGCACGGCGAGGTCGGCACGCGATTTGGCCAGGTCCTCGTCGGCCTGCGAACGGAACGATGCGGTGATGTTCGCGATCTTCGATTGCGCTTCGGCCAGCTGTCCCTTCATCTCGGTTGCCTGCCGATCAAGCCGCAGCATCTCGATCTCCGGCACGACCTTCTGCTCATACAGCCTGCGCGTCAGGGTCTGCTCGCGCTCCAGGAGCTTGAGGGAGCCGGTGAGGCGAGTGACCTGCTGGTTGAGGACGTCGATGTCCTGCGCGACCTTCTGACCCCGCATCTTGAACACGCTGGCCTCGGTCGCGACGGCGGCGGGGACCATCTTGTCGAGATCATCCGGGAAGGTGATCTCGGCTCGGCCGCGCGCCTCGGCGTCGAGGCGGGCCACCCGCGCCGCCATCGCCGCGCGCCGCTCGCGGATTTCGCCGAACTCGGAAGCAAATTTCGTATCATCGATGCGCATCAGGGACTGGCCCTGCTGAACGATGTCGCCTTCCCGGATCAGGATGTCGCCGACGATCCCGCCTTCGAGCGATTGAACCACCTGCATCTGCCGCGACGGCACGACGCGGCCGCTGCCGCGCTTGACCTCGTCCAGCACGGCAAAATGGGCCCAGATCAGGAACGTCGCAAGCAGCGCGCAAGAGGTCCACAGCAGCATGCGGGAGGTGCGCGGCGTGCGCAGCAGCGCCGCGGACCGGATATCATTTGCAAATGTGAAATCGGAAGACGCCATAATGTATTTGCTCGTTATGCGGATTTCGGCTGGATCGTATTCTCCGGCGACGGGGCCGCGGACGCCGGCCGGCCCTGGAGCAGGGCGAGCACCTTGTCGCGCGGGCCGTCGGCAACCAGGCGGCCATTGTCGAACAGCAGCAAGCGATCGACCATGTTCAGCAATGACAGGCGATGGGTCGAAATGATGATGGTCATGCGATCATCATTGAGGCCCTTGAGCCGCTCAAGGAATTCCTGTTCGCTGCGAATATCGAAGTGCGCCGTCGGCTCGTCGAGAAAGAGCACGCGAGGCTTGCGGATCAAAACGCGCGCGAGCCCGATGGCCTGCTTCTGGCCGCCCGACAGGCTGCGGCCGCCTTCCGAGATGGGCATGTCATAGCCCATCGGGTGGCCGGCGATGAAGCTTTCGACGCCGGAGAGCCGCGCGGCAAGCAGGACTTCCTCGTCGGTCGCTTCCGGTTTGCCAAGGGCGATGTTGTCGCGCAGCTTGCCGAAGAACAGATCGGTATCCTGCATCGCAAAGCCGATGCCGGCGCGCAGGTCCGAGGGATCGTATTGGCGCGAGTCGACGCCATCGACCAGGATGCGGCCTTCCTTCGGCTCGTAAAATCCGAGCAGCAACCTGCCGACCGTGGTCTTGCCAGATCCCACCCTGCCGATGATGCCGACCCTCTCACCGCCCTCGATCTTGAAGCTGACCTTTTCGAGCGCGTTACCCGGCGCGTTGGGGTAGGCGAATGACACGTTCTCGAAGGCGACCTTGCCGTCTTCGATTCGCCTTGTGACATAGGACCGGGTCGGCGACCGTTCCCGCTCGATCGACATGATGCGGTCGATCGCCTTGAGGGCCGTGATCGTCTGCGTGCCCTTGGTGATCACCGAGGCGATCCCGGCGATCGGCGCCAGAACGCGCCCGGCGAGCATGTTTGCGGCGACCAGCGCGCCGACGCTCAGCTTGCCGTCGAGGATCAGGAAAATGCCGACGATGACGAGGAGCAGGCTCGTGATCTGCTGGGCCGTGCTCGCGCTCGTCAGCGACATCGACGACCAGAAGTGAACGTCCTCGCCGGATCGGGCGGTCGCGGCAACCGAGCGTTCCCACAAGGTCTGCATGCGGGCCTCGGCGCCGGTCGCACGGACGGTTTCGAGGCCGGACAGCGACTCGACCAGCACACCGTGCCGGGCGGCGGATTCGGCCTGCAGGCGCTTGATGGCGCGATCGAGCGGGCGCTGCAGCAGGAAGCCGATCAGCATGACCAGCGGCAGCATGATCAGCGGGATCCAGGCCAGCGGTCCGGCGATGAGGAACAGCACCCCAACGAAGAGAATGGCGAACAGCAGGTCGGTCGCCGAAACCACGCTACCGGAGGTGAAGAACTCGCGCACCGAGTCGAAGTCCCGGAGCTGATTGGCCAGGATGCCAACCGACGTCGGCCGCTGCGCCATCTTCACCGACATCACATGCTCGAAGATGTTCGCGGCCAGCACGACGTCGATGGTCTTGCCGGTCACGTCGATCATGCGGCTGCGGACCATGCGGAAGATGAAATCGAAGACGATGCCGAGCCCCATGCCGATCGAGAGCGCGATCAGGGAGGGGATCGCCCCGTTGGGGATGACGCGGTCATAGACGCTCATCGTGAACAGCGGCGTCGCCAGCGCGAGGATGTTGGTCAGAAAGGCCGCGACCGCGATGTGCCCGTAGCTGCGCCAATGCGTCTTCACCACCGACCAGAACCAGTGGCTCTTGGGGATGTCGCCTGCGGCGACGGCGCGCGCATCGGCCTGCGGCGCGCTTCTCACCAGGAACGCATAGCCGGTATAGTCCGTGGCGAGCGAGGCGATGTCGGCGACGCGCGGGCTGTTCGGCGTCGCCGGATCAACGACCTTGATCGACTTGTTCGCCGGGTCCACACCCAGAAGGATCAGCGCGGAGCCGTTCTTCATGACGAGGACGGCCGGCAGGACCAGCGCGGGAATGTCTGAAATGTCGCGCTTGACGGCCTCGGTCTCCAGACCGGCGCGCCTTGCCGCGCGGTCGTAGAGCGAAACGGACAAGCGTCCGTCCGTGATCGGAAGTCCGCCGAGGAGAGCTTCGCGGCTGACCGCGCGGCCGTGATGGGCGGCAAGATAGGTCAACGATGCGGTGAGGGGATCGTCGCCCAGCGCGCGTGGCCCATTGATCGCGACAGGCTTTGAGGTTGAGTCATCCGGCGAGGGGCGGACGGCGTCGGCCGCCGCGCTGGGGGTTCGAAACAACAACTGAAACCTCGACAAGCAAAATGGAAATGCAGCAATCGCATTAGATTTCGGGCAGACTACAACAAACAGCGAACAAATTCAGCGAAACTTATCTTAACGATTAATAAGGAATCGAAAGGGCCCCGACTTGGGGCCCTTCCGGCAGTCCTATCCTGAGCTTGTTGGCGGTCGCTATCGCGCAGAACTCGGGAAGGCCGACAGTAGCCAGTGGGGCTTGGTCGACGCATAGGAGCTCGCGTTCGCCGTGACCGACGGATCCGCGTAAATGACGTTCGGGCCGTCCGCAGCGGTCTTTTGCTGCTGCATCCATTCCGCTGAACCGGGCACCGCTGCGGTCGTCGTCGCGCCGGTGAAGCGGTCCGCAAAGCCAACATCCTTCGGCTGGGCTGCCGCATAGGTCTTGGCAGGACGGGCGACAGGCGCCGGAACGGCGACGCGCAGCGGCTCGGACCCGGTTTGCGGGAGGTTCACGCGAAGCGTCGGGAACGAGTAGCGGGGCAGGCCAATCGAAAGCATGTCCGTCGGCGCAGCATCGACCGGGGGCGGAGCCTTCAGGTACTCGATCAAGGTGCCCATCGCGGCCAGCAGCTGATAGTCGGCGAAAACCACGACGCCGCGGGCTGAGGTGAGCGAGACCGACGCGTTGAAGAACTGGTTCTGCGCGTTCAAGAGATCGATCAGCGAACGCTGGCCGAGTTCGTATTCCTTCTGGAACGCCACGATGGTCTTGCGGTCCGCTTCCAGCTGACGCGTCAAAGCGGCGATGCGCGTGACCGTAATCGTACGGGCATTCCACGCCTTGTCGATCGACTCATACGCGTCACGCTGCAAGCGCGCGTGGCGCATGGTGGCTTCGGTAAACCGCTCGGCCTTCTCCGACCTGTTCCAGGCATCCTGGCCGCCGCGGAAGATGTCCCACGACATCACAACCTTGCCGCTGTAGTCCTCATGCGTAATGGAGGGAGTGCCTGGGGTCGCGACGTAAGGGTAGGAGTTGTCGTAATGGGTTGCCCGTCCCTCGAGATAGAATTTCGGGCCGAATGTGCCGTCCGTGGCCTTGAACGCATGCTTGGCGGCGTCGGCGTCGGACTGTGCCGCCGCGATCGTCGAATTGAACCGGAGGGTGGTCGCCAGCGCTTCGTCGCGGCTGTGCGGCAATCCCGCGAGAGGGGCAGGGAAGCGAACATTGATCGGCTCCAGGCCAACCGTCTTGCGGTACTTCGCCCTGGCGTCATCCAGGCTGCGCTGGAATTCGGCGAGTGCCGCGCGGGCGGCCTCGACGCGCTCCCGGGCTTGCTCCAGATCGCCTTCGCCGGCCCGGCCGCCCGAGAAGCGGGAGTTCACGTTTGAAAAGATCTTCTCGTGATTGGCGACGTTTTGCTGGGCAAGGCCGACCAGCCGCATGTAGCGCGTGACGTCGATGTAGCCTTCGGCGGCGTCGAGGGCCAAGAGCTCGGTTCTCTCCTTGACGCGGGAGGCAGCTGCATTGACGCGCGCGGTCTGGCGCCAGACGTCATAGATCGACGAAAAACCGTCCCACAGCAGCTGGCGCACCACGACTGATTCCTGGCTGCCATTGCGCCATGGGCCTGACCCCACGGTCGGCGCTGCCTGAATGTTCGGGCTGATGAAGCCCGGCGATTGATCGAATTTTTCCGGGCCGTAGCTGGCGTCAATGCGCACCTGCGGCAGCAGTGTGCTTTGGGTTTGCCGCAGCTCGCTTTCCGTCGCCCGCCGGTTCGCCGAAGCCTCGCCGATACCCGGGTTGGTCTGCATGGCCTGGCGTAGAGCATCATTAATAGAAAAAACCTCGGCACATGCTGGCGTTGCCGCCAGGCATAGGCACGCAATGACCGTGTATGCCGACTTCATAATCTCCGCCCCCAACTCACAAAAATATACGTAGAATCCTCCGAAGGGTAACAAAGGACAGTTCCGCGACCTATGACATTTGAGCCACACAGTGGCTCTAAGTGGGGGCATGTCATGGCGGGCGGGTGAGCAGAATCTCAAGATTTTTATTAAATTTCAATATTTTAGTTGTATTTGCTTGGGCTCGGGATGGTTGCCAAGGAGCAACACCGAAAACCCGGAACAGCAGGTCAGTTAAGTTTGTCCTAATGGCCGGCCAGCCGAGGCTACTGTTCGTGGCAGGTCGCGAGGTAGGTCGCGACGAGGGGCGGGGCCTTTGGGTCTGACGAGGGGCCGTCCAGCCGGCTGGTCAGTTTGTAAAGTGACCTGCTGGCAAAATAGAACCGGAAGATCTCTGCAGTGGACTCGTCCACGCGGGTCGCAACGATCGACGCAGCGGTGCGTTGGGCGGCGGCGAAAACATAGGTCATGACCTTGGTTCCCCTGCCTTCAATCGCGACCGACGTTCCCCACGTGACCGTGAAGGTCTGGCCATCGATCACAACAGCGGGCCGGACCGCGTCCAGATCGTCATCGATCCATCGAACGTCACTGCCTTTGCCTGAGGTGCCAGGCTCGATCCGCTTGCCGCGCGGCGTGTCGCAGGTGAACTTTGAAGATTCAGCTGCCGCAGCGCTCGTCGCCGCCAAGAACAACAACAGGCAGCCGACCGACCTCCACATGGGTGTTACCCTCTGTTTCGTTGTTTGGGGGATAGTGATGTCAGCGCCCGGCTCGCGCAACTCGGTGATTTACGGACAAGCAAAGCCGCCCTTTTACTCCCTCGCCGGAAGAGGCGCCCGCGATTTCACTCGGGCGCGATCGGGTGCGCTGGACGTTCGATCGATGCCCTGAGGTTTTCGAGCTCGAGGAAGACATCAGCTTGCCTGCGAAGCTCGTCGGCGATCATGGGAGGCTTGGTTCGGATGCTGGAAACGACTGTCACGCGGACACCAGCCCGCCTGACAGCTTCGACGACGGCGCGCAGATCACCGTCGCCAGAGAACAGGTACGCGTGGTCGATGCGGTGCGCGATTTCCAATGCGTCGACCGCGAGCTCGATGCCGATGCTGCGCTTCATTCGCCGCCGGCCTTCGCCGTCATCGTGGGTTTTGGCTAACTTTCTCCTGACCGCATATCCGTTGTAATCGAGCCAATCCACCAGCGGCCGAAGGCTGCTGAACTCGTCGTCGTCTCTCACGACCGTGTAGAAGTAGGCGCGGACGATCTGTCCATACTTGCCGAACTCCGAGAGCAGTCGCCTGAAATCGATTTCAAAACCGAGGTTCTTGACGGTGGTGTGAAGATTCGCGCCGTCGATGAAAAGTGCGATACGATCGGCCATCTCAAATCCCCATGACGCCCGGATCTGTGCTGTACGCTTTGGTTCCGAAAATTCCTCGAGCGCATTGTGGGTGAGCGCCAAAACTGAAATGACTGATCCTAGAGCAAGGACTCGGCCTGGAAGAAGCGAAAATTTCGCCAACGCGGCTGCCATACGAATCGTGCGCCTGTTGATAAGAGGCGCATTCGCCAGCGCAGAACAATTGGCTGCCATGGCGATTCGATGGCATCGATGGTTTAAGCGCGCAACGCCGATCCTGATCTCCGTAGCACAGAAATGAATGCGGCCGTGGACGCCAAGCAATGGTGCAGCGCGGCGGTGCCGCCGCGCCGCTACTCACAAGGCGACTGTTGCGTCATCGACAAAACTACATCTAAAGTCAATCTAGTGTAGCGGCATCATTTCGTGCCGGCGCGATATTTCGAGATACCACTTTTTTGCAGATGCAAGGTTTTTATCCATACGAACTTCGCCGCCGGGAAAAAGGCGGCTTTGCCTCTCCTTCGTGCATAGACCGCTTGTTGTTGCCAGCGGGCAGCTTGTCTATCGCGTCGCCTCAACAAGTCTTCTCGCGCCTCCTCGATAACAGCCGACCCCGATCGACCTACTGCCCAATACCGCGGTGCTTGGCTTAGCAGGATTTTGGCCATGTCAGTTTACAGACGTCATTGACGGGGATCGCCGGATCATTTGCTTGGGCCGAACGGAATCAGGAGGTACAGACGGCGCAGCGTTCATTCGCGCTGGCCGTTCGACAAGCGAGGAGGCGAGTGGGCTCGTGATGGCAGGCTTGCCGTGATCAATGAGACAAACGGACCCCCCGTCGAGGAGCCGGGCGTCAGGGCTTGGCCGAAGCGCGCGCGATGCCTGGTCGTTGTCGCGCTCTGCATCCTGCTGACCTGCTGCGGGGCCGCTCGCCAGGCCATCGAAAAGGAGGCGGAGCCGGGAGCGGAGCCGCCAACCACGGAGACGGCAACAGCGCCCACTGAGCCGGCACCAGCGGCGACAACGATGCCGGAGGCGACACCGGTACCGACGGCGGCAACGGTCAACCTGAGCGGAGCGCTCGCGGAATGCCGGAGCGCGTTTCCGGATCAGATCGCGCAAGCCGTGGCGCGGGCGTCCTGCGTGATCAAGGCGACCGACCTCGTCCGGCCGCTGCTGCCGTTTCCCGAACTGCTCGACCGCGAGAATGCGCTGCGCAAGGCGCTGGCCGAGCAGGTTCAGACAAGAACGATGTCGCTGCTCGAGCGCAACATCCAGATCCAGAAGCTTCATTCGCAGCTCCTCGAAGAGGAGCGCAGCAGGCTATCGGCCGCGCCGGCGGACGCGAGCAAGCCGCCGCTGGCGGTCACGCAGTGGCGGCAATCCAACGGGGAGAGTTGCGGCCGGCTCGGAGGGGACTCCGGGACGTGTTATTGAGAGGGGCCAGGTCCGCGAAGGGAGCGGTCAGATCTAGATCGCCATCATCGTCGTACTAGCCCCATGCCGGTAGGACGTTGGAAGAGGTCAGTCATTCAACACAAACAGCGCGGTGTCGAGCCGTTCTTCACCGATGGAGCGAGCGGACCGTGACTTCATGGGCGCGCGTGGGACCGCCGCGTGTCGCGGCTTCCCCGTAGAGTCCCGGATACCAGCGCATGATGCAAAGGAACCCTTTGCCGGTTCGACATTAATGTTAAAGGCGGAGATTTCGCTTGGTGCTAGACGGCGGCGCAAATTTGCGGCAAATTGCATCTAAATTAGCTTCTAGGGATGCTTGCTCGCATTTTTGCGGACACAGACGGCAAGCCTTCCCACGAAGAAACAGTTTAAAGACAGAAATTTTAAGGGCGTGCGGAGTTCAGAGCCGCACCGTATCGGGCAGGGTAGTGCGTTCGAAGTCTTTCACAGCGCGGCAGACGAGCAAATAATCGAGAAGGCGTGGCAATTGCTTGTCGGTCGAAGCGCTCGCAGATTTTTTTAAGCGAGCGTTTGGGTAGTTTGATGAATTGATTTTCGACTGCAATCACACCTGCTCTGCGTCGGCAGAGTTTTTAGGAGTGTGTATTGAGTCGCGTGAATTTCATTGGGAGGGCCGAACCGCCAATCCTCTGGTCCGAAGTTGAATCGCGCCTCCACGGAAATTTATCTTCCTCATTGTCAGGCGATCTTTCGATCGAGCACTTGGTTATCCCGGCTAATGATCCGCACACATTAATTGATCGGCCGGCGTGCTCAATTGATGCACTTTTGGAAGCGCCGCCGTTGAGCGCCGCGCACGATCCATTCCACACGCTGTCCTGGCCGAGCGAAGCCGCGGTTTCGCTTGTCAGCCCAAACCGTCGTCCAGGAATTCGAGCCAGTTAGTCCAACATCCATTTGATCAATTAGCTGAATCTGTAGTTGCGCGCGAATTTGTACGAAAAGAATATTGGAGCATCTCTAATGGCAAGCGCCAGCGGCACCACCATCCTCACGGGCACGAGCGGCAGTGACAATCTTGTCGGGGGCTCGGGCGACGACACGCTGTCCGGCGGTGCCGGCAATGATCGTCTCAACGGTGGTTCCGGAGACGACACCCTCAATGGCGGCAGCGGCTTTGACACCGTCCTAGGCGGATCAGGGTCGGATATCTTGATCTACAAGGCATACGAAAATCAGTACATCTTGGGATCGACCGGCTTCACTGCCACCAACCAGCAAATCAGCGGCGGGATTATTTATTCTGGAACCGATCAGACGAGTCTCGGGATTGTTGGCGCGTCTACGATCGTCTCGGGTACAACGTTCCAGGGCTACGACTCCTACGACGGCGGAAATGGCGCCGTACAGCTCGGCAAGGCGGGCGCAACGCCGGACGCTGATACGCTCCAGATCTGGCTGAGCGCCGCGCAGTTAGCCGATGCAGATATTCAGGCCGAGATCTCGTACTATAAGAATATTTGGGTCCCTGCGCACATCAGTGCGCAGACCGGACAGGCGGACGGCACGATTTATACCTTCAAGACGCTCAACTTGCAGGTTTCGGCGATCGAGAAAGTTGAAGTACGTGACGCCTCGGGCAATCTTACTATCGCAGCCATTGCCGATACAGCATCGGCGACAGAAGCGGGCGGTGTTAATAACGGCACTGCTGGCGTCAATCCGACCGGCAACGTCCTAACGAACGATTTCGATTTCAGCGCTGCTTCCAAAACGGTTGCCGGCGTTGCGGCGGGCACCACCAGTGGCTCGTTGAGTTCCGGCGCCGGCACCGATGTGGTTGGTGCGCATGGTACCCTGCATCTCAATGCCGATGGCTCCTATACCTACACCGTGAACAACGGCCAGGGCGCGGTAGAAGCGCTACGCACGTTTAGTGACACGCTGACGGATACGTTCTCCTATACGGTGAAGGATAGCACGGGGGCGACGGCTACCACGACGCTGACGGTGACGATCCACGGCACCGACGACGCGCCGGTTGCGGTGGCCGACATTGCCTCTGCAACGGAGGCAGGCGGTGTTGGCAACGGCACGGCCGGGGCCAATCCGACCGGCAACGTGCTGACCAACGATACCGACGTCGATGCGGGCGACACCAAGACGGTCGCAGGCGTTGCGGCAGGCACGATCAGTACCTCGTTGAGTTCCGGGGCTGGCACCGATGTGGTTGGTGCGCACGGCACCCTGCATCTCAATGCCGATGGCTCCTATACCTACACCGTGAACAACGGCCAGGGCGCGGTGGAGGCGCTGCGCACCTCGAGCGACACGCTGACCGATACGTTCAGCTATACGGTGAAGGACACCGCCGGGCAGACCTCGACGACGACTCTGACCATCACGATCCACGGCACCGACGACGCGCCGGTCGCGGTGGCCGACGTGGCCTCGGCGACCGAGGCGGGCGGGGTGAATAACGGCACGGCCGGGGTCAATCCGACCGGCAACGTGCTAACCAACGATACCGACGTCGATGCGGGCGACACCAAGACGGTCGCAGGCGTTGCGGCAGGCACCATCAGTACCTCGTTGAGTTCCGGGGCGGGCACCGATGTGGTTGGTGCGCACGGCACCCTGCATCTCAATGCCGATGGCTCCTATACCTACACCGTGAACAACGGCCAGGGCGCGGTGGAGGCGCTGCGCACCTCGAGCGACACGCTGACCGATACGTTCAGCTATACGGTGAAGGACACCGCCGGGCAGACCTCGACGACGACTCTGACCATCACGATCCACGGCACCGACGACGCGCCGGTCGCGGTTGCGGACACCGGTTCTGCGAACGAGGGCGGCATCACGCCGGCGACGGCGGCGAGCGGAAACGTTCTGACCAACGACACCGACGTCGACAACGTGCATAGCGACCTGGTCGTTAGCGCGGTGGCGGGCGGGACGGTTGGTGCGGGTCTGGCCGGGGCCTATGGCACGGTTACGATCAATGCCGACGGCAGCTACAGCTACGTCATTGACGATGCGAACCCGACGGTTGACGCGCTCAATGTTGGCGGCACGCTGACAGACACGTTCACCTACACGGTGAGCGACGGCCAGGGCGGCACCAGCAGCACGACTCTGACCATCACGATCCACGGCACCGACGACGCGCCGGTCGCGGTTGCGGACACCGGTTCTGCGAACGAGGGCGGCATCACGCCGGCGACGGCGGCGAGCGGAAACGTTCTGACCAACGACACCGACGTCGACAACGTGCATAGCGACCTGGTCGTTAGCGCGGTGGCGGGCGGGACGGTTGGTGCGGGTCTGGCCGGGGCCTATGGCACGGTTACGATCAATGCCGACGGCAGCTACAGCTACGTCATTGACGATGCGAACCCGACGGTTGACGCGCTCAATGTTGGCGGCACGCTGACAGACACGTTCACCTACACGGTGAGCGACGGCCAGGGCGGCACCAGCAGCACGACTCTGACCATCACGATCCACGGCACCGACGACGCGCCGGTCGCGGTTGCGGACACCGGTTCTGCGAACGAGGGCGGCATCACGCCGGCGACGGCGGCGAGCGGAAACGTTCTGACCAACGACACCGACGTCGACAACGTGCATAGCGACCTGGTCGTTAGCGCGGTGGCGGGCGGGACGGTTGGTGCGGGTCTGGCCGGGGCCTATGGCACGGTTACGATCAATGCCGACGGCAGCTACAGCTACGTCATTGACGATGCGAACCCGACGGTTGACGCGCTCAATGTTGGCGGCACGCTGACAGACACGTTCACCTACACGGTGAGCGACGGCCAGGGCGGCACCAGCAGCACGACTCTGACCATCACGATCCACGGCACCGACGACGCGCCGGTCGCGGTTGCGGACACCGGTTCTGCGAACGAGGGCGGCATCACGCCGGCGACGGCGGCGAGCGGAAACGTTCTGACCAACGACACCGACGTCGACAACGTGCATAGCGACCTGGTCGTTAGCGCGGTGGCGGGCGGGACGGTTGGTGCGGGTCTGGCCGGGGCCTATGGCACGGTTACGATCAATGCCGACGGCAGCTACAGCTACGTCATTGACGATGCGAACCCGACGGTTGACGCGCTCAATGTTGGCGGCACGCTGACAGACACGTTCACCTACACGGTGAGCGACGGCCAGGGCGGCACCAGCAGCACGACTCTGACCATCACGATCCACGGCACCGACGACGCGCCGGTCGCGGTTGCGGACACCGGTTCTGCGAACGAGGGCGGCATCACGCCGGCGACGGCGGCGAGCGGAAACGTTCTGACCAACGACACCGACGTCGACAACGTGCATAGCGACCTGGTCGTTAGCGCGGTGGCGGGCGGGACGGTTGGTGCGGGTCTGGCCGGGGCCTATGGCACGGTTACGATCAATGCCGACGGCAGCTACAGCTACGTCATTGACGATGCGAACCCGACGGTTGACGCGCTCAATGTTGGCGGCACGCTGACAGACACGTTCACCTACACGGTGAGCGACGGCCAGGGCGGCACCAGCAGCACGACTCTGACCATCACGATCCACGGCACCGACGACGCGCCGGTCGCGGTTGCGGACACCGGTTCTGCGAACGAGGGCGGCATCACGCCGGCGACGGCGGCGAGCGGAAACGTTCTGACCAACGACACCGACGTCGACAACGTGCATAGCGACCTGGTCGTTAGCGCGGTGGCGGGCGGGACGGTTGGTGCGGGTCTGGCCGGGGCCTATGGCACGGTTACGATCAATGCCGACGGCAGCTACAGCTACGTCATTGACGATGCGAACCCGACGGTTGACGCGCTCAATGTTGGCGGCACGCTGACAGACACGTTCACCTACACGGTGAGCGACGGCCAGGGCGGCACCAGCAGCACGACTCTGACCATCACGATCCACGGCACCGACGACGCGCCGGTCGCGGTTGCGGACACCGGTTCTGCGAACGAGGGCGGCATCACGCCGGCGACGGCGGCGAGCGGAAACGTTCTGACCAACGACACCGACGTCGACAACGTGCATAGCGACCTGGTCGTTAGCGCGGTGGCGGGCGGGACGGTTGGTGCGGGTCTGGCCGGGGCCTATGGCACGGTTACGATCAATGCCGACGGCAGCTACAGCTACGTCATTGACGATGCGAACCCGACGGTTGACGCGCTCAATGTTGGCGGCACGCTGACAGACACGTTCACCTACACGGTGAGCGACGGCCAGGGCGGCACCAGCAGCACGACTCTGACCATCACGATCCACGGCACCGACGACGCGCCGGTCGCGGTTGCGGACACCGGTTCTGCGAACGAGGGCGGCATCACGCCGGCGACGGCGGCGAGCGGAAACGTTCTGACCAACGACACCGACGTCGACAACGTGCATAGCGACCTGGTCGTTAGCGCGGTGGCGGGCGGGACGGTTGGTGCGGGTCTGGCCGGGGCCTATGGCACGGTTACGATCAATGCCGACGGCAGCTACAGCTACGTCATTGACGATGCGAACCCGACGGTTGACGCGCTCAATGTTGGCGGCACGCTGACAGACACGTTCACCTACACGGTGAGCGACGGCCAGGGCGGCACCAGCAGCACGACTCTGACCATCACGATCCACGGCACCGACGACGCGCCGGTCGCGGTTGCGGACACCGGTTCTGCGAACGAGGGCGGCATCACGCCGGCGACGGCGGCGAGCGGAAACGTTCTGACCAACGACACCGACGTCGACAACGTGCATAGCGACCTGGTCGTTAGCGCGGTGGCGGGCGGGACGGTTGGTGCGGGTCTGGCCGGGGCCTATGGCACGGTTACGATCAATGCCGACGGCAGCTACAGCTACGTCATTGACGATGCGAACCCGACGGTTGACGCGCTCAATGTTGGCGGCACGCTGACAGACACGTTCACCTACACGGTGAGCGACGGCCAGGGCGGCACCAGCAGCACGACTCTGACCATCACGATCCACGGCACCGACGACGCGCCGGTCGCGGTTGCGGACACCGGTTCTGCGAACGAGGGCGGCATCACGCCGGCGACGGCGGCGAGCGGAAACGTTCTGACCAACGACACCGACGTCGACAACGTGCATAGCGACCTGGTCGTTAGCGCGGTGGCGGGCGGGACGGTTGGTGCGGGTCTGGCCGGGGCCTATGGCACGGTTACGATCAATGCCGACGGCAGCTACAGCTACGTCATTGACGATGCGAACCCGACGGTTGACGCGCTCAATGTTGGCGGCACGCTGACAGACACGTTCACCTACACGGTGAGCGACGGCCAGGGCGGCACCAGCAGCACGACTCTGACCATCACGATCCACGGCACCGACGACGCGCCGGTCGCGGTTGCGGACACCGGTTCTGCGAACGAGGGCGGCATCACGCCGGCGACGGCGGCGAGCGGAAACGTTCTGACCAACGACACCGACGTCGACAACGTGCATAGCGACCTGGTCGTTAGCGCGGTGGCGGGCGGGACGGTTGGTGCGGGTCTGGCCGGGGCCTATGGCACGGTTACGATCAATGCCGACGGCAGCTACAGCTACGTCATTGACGATGCGAACCCGACGGTTGACGCGCTCAATGTTGGCGGCACGCTGACAGACACGTTCACCTACACGGTGAGCGACGGCCAGGGCGGCACCAGCAGCACGACTCTGACCATCACGATCCACGGCACCGACGACGCGCCGGTCGCGGTTGCGGACACCGGTTCTGCGAACGAGGGCGGCATCACGCCGGCGACGGCGGCGAGCGGAAACGTTCTGACCAACGACACCGACGTCGACAACGTGCATAGCGACCTGGTCGTTAGCGCGGTGGCGGGCGGGACGGTTGGTGCGGGTCTGGCCGGGGCCTATGGCACGGTTACGATCAATGCCGACGGCAGCTACAGCTACGTCATTGACGATGCGAACCCGACGGTTGACGCGCTCAATGTTGGCGGCACGCTGACAGACACGTTCACCTACACGGTGAGCGACGGCCAGGGCGGCACCAGCAGCACGACTCTGACCATCACGATCCACGGCACCGACGACGCGCCGGTCGCGGTTGCGGACACCGGTTCTGCGAACGAGGGCGGCATCACGCCGGCGACGGCGGCGAGCGGAAACGTTCTGACCAACGACACCGACGTCGACAACGTGCATAGCGACCTGGTCGTTAGCGCGGTGGCGGGCGGGACGGTTGGTGCGGGTCTGGCCGGGGCCTATGGCACGGTTACGATCAATGCCGACGGCAGCTACAGCTACGTCATTGACGATGCGAACCCGACGGTTGACGCGCTCAATGTTGGCGGCACGCTGACAGACACGTTCACCTACACGGTGAGCGACGGCCAGGGCGGCACCAGCAGCACGACTCTGACCATCACGATCCACGGCACCGACGACGCGCCGGTCGCGGTTGCGGACACCGGTTCTGCGAACGAGGGCGGCATCACGCCGGCGACGGCGGCGAGCGGAAACGTTCTGACCAACGACACCGACGTCGACAACGTGCATAGCGACCTGGTCGTTAGCGCGGTGGCGGGCGGGACGGTTGGTGCGGGTCTGGCCGGGGCCTATGGCACGGTTACGATCAATGCCGACGGCAGCTACAGCTACGTCATTGACGATGCGAACCCGACGGTTGACGCGCTCAATGTTGGCGGCACGCTGACAGACACGTTCACCTACACGGTGAGCGACGGCCAGGGCGGCACCAGCAGCACGACTCTGACCATCACGATCCACGGCACCGACGACGCGCCGGTCGCGGTTGCGGACACCGGTTCTGCGAACGAGGGCGGCATCACGCCGGCGACGGCGGCGAGCGGAAACGTTCTGACCAACGACACCGACGTCGACAACGTGCATAGCGACCTGGTCGTTAGCGCGGTGGCGGGCGGGACGGTTGGTGCGGGTCTGGCCGGGGCCTATGGCACGGTTACGATCAATGCCGACGGCAGCTACAGCTACGTCATTGACGATGCGAACCCGACGGTTGACGCGCTCAATGTTGGCGGCACGCTGACAGACACGTTCACCTACACGGTGAGCGACGGCCAGGGCGGCACCAGCAGCACGACTCTGACCATCACGATCCACGGCACCGACGACGCGCCGGTCGCGGTTGCGGACACCGGTTCTGCGAACGAGGGCGGCATCACGCCGGCGACGGCGGCGAGCGGAAACGTTCTGACCAACGACACCGACGTCGACAACGTGCATAGCGACCTGGTCGTTAGCGCGGTGGCGGGCGGGACGGTTGGTGCGGGTCTGGCCGGGGCCTATGGCACGGTTACGATCAATGCCGACGGCAGCTACAGCTACGTCATTGACGATGCGAACCCGACGGTTGACGCGCTCAATGTTGGCGGCACGCTGACAGACACGTTCACCTACACGGTGAGCGACGGCCAGGGCGGCACCAGCAGCACGACTCTGACCATCACGATCCACGGCACCGACGACGCGCCGGTCGCGGTTGCGGACACCGGTTCTGCGAACGAGGGCGGCATCACGCCGGCGACGGCGGCGAGCGGAAACGTTCTGACCAACGACACCGACGTCGACAACGTGCATAGCGACCTGGTCGTTAGCGCGGTGGCGGGCGGGACGGTTGGTGCGGGTCTGGCCGGGGCCTATGGCACGGTTACGATCAATGCCGACGGCAGCTACAGCTACGTCATTGACGATGCGAACCCGACGGTTGACGCGCTCAATGTTGGCGGCACGCTGACAGACACGTTCACCTACACGGTGAGCGACGGCCAGGGCGGCACCAGCAGCACGACTCTGACCATCACGATCCACGGCACCGACGACGCGCCGGTCGCGGTTGCGGACACCGGTTCTGCGAACGAGGGCGGCATCACGCCGGCGACGGCGGCGAGCGGAAACGTTCTGACCAACGACACCGACGTCGACAACGTGCATAGCGACCTGGTCGTTAGCGCGGTGGCGGGCGGGACGGTTGGTGCGGGTCTGGCCGGGGCCTATGGCACGGTTACGATCAATGCCGACGGCAGCTACAGCTACGTCATTGACGATGCGAACCCGACGGTTGACGCGCTCAATGTTGGCGGCACGCTGACAGACACGTTCACCTACACGGTGAGCGACGGCCAGGGCGGCACCAGCAGCACGACTCTGACCATCACGATCCACGGCACCGACGACGCGCCGGTCGCGGTTGCGGACACCGGTTCTGCGAACGAGGGCGGCATCACGCCGGCGACGGCGGCGAGCGGAAACGTTCTGACCAACGACACCGACGTCGACAACGTGCATAGCGACCTGGTCGTTAGCGCGGTGGCGGGCGGGACGGTTGGTGCGGGTCTGGCCGGGGCCTATGGCACGGTTACGATCAATGCCGACGGCAGCTACAGCTACGTCATTGACGATGCGAACCCGACGGTTGACGCGCTCAATGTTGGCGGCACGCTGACAGACACGTTCACCTACACGGTGAGCGACGGCCAGGGCGGCACCAGCAGCACGACTCTGACCATCACGATCCACGGCACCGACGACGCGCCGGTCGCGGTTGCGGACACCGGTTCTGCGAACGAGGGCGGCATCACGCCGGCGACGGCGGCGAGCGGAAACGTTCTGACCAACGACACCGACGTCGACAACGTGCATAGCGACCTGGTCGTTAGCGCGGTGGCGGGCGGGACGGTTGGTGCGGGTCTGGCCGGGGCCTATGGCACGGTTACGATCAATGCCGACGGCAGCTACAGCTACGTCATTGACGATGCGAACCCGACGGTTGACGCGCTCAATGTTGGCGGCACGCTGACAGACACGTTCACCTACACGGTGAGCGACGGCCAGGGCGGCACCAGCAGCACGACTCTGACCATCACGATCCACGGCACCGACGACGCGCCGGTCGCGGTTGCGGACACCGGTTCTGCGAACGAGGGCGGCATCACGCCGGCGACGGCGGCGAGCGGAAACGTTCTGACCAACGACACCGACGTCGACAACGTGCATAGCGACCTGGTCGTTAGCGCGGTGGCGGGCGGGACGGTTGGTGCGGGTCTGGCCGGGGCCTATGGCACGGTTACGATCAATGCCGACGGCAGCTACAGCTACGTCATTGACGATGCGAACCCGACGGTTGACGCGCTCAATGTTGGCGGCACGCTGACAGACACGTTCACCTACACGGTGAGCGACGGCCAGGGCGGCACCAGCAGCACGACTCTGACCATCACGATCCACGGCACCGACGACGCGCCGGTCGCGGTTGCGGACACCGGTTCTGCGAACGAGGGCGGCATCACGCCGGCGACGGCGGCGAGCGGAAACGTTCTGACCAACGACACCGACGTCGACAACGTGCATAGCGACCTGGTCGTTAGCGCGGTGGCGGGCGGGACGGTTGGTGCGGGTCTGGCCGGGGCCTATGGCACGGTTACGATCAATGCCGACGGCAGCTACAGCTACGTCATTGACGATGCGAACCCGACGGTTGACGCGCTCAATGTTGGCGGCACGCTGACAGACACGTTCACCTACACGGTGAGCGACGGCCAGGGCGGCACCAGCAGCACGACTCTGACCATCACGATCCACGGCACCGACGACGCGCCGGTCGCGGTTGCGGACACCGGTTCTGCGAACGAGGGCGGCATCACGCCGGCGACGGCGGCGAGCGGAAACGTTCTGACCAACGACACCGACGTCGACAACGTGCATAGCGACCTGGTCGTTAGCGCGGTGGCGGGCGGGACGGTTGGTGCGGGTCTGGCCGGGGCCTATGGCACGGTTACGATCAATGCCGACGGCAGCTACAGCTACGTCATTGACGATGCGAACCCGACGGTTGACGCGCTCAATGTTGGCGGCACGCTGACAGACACGTTCACCTACACGGTGAGCGACGGCCAGGGCGGCACCAGCAGCACGACTCTGACCATCACGATCCACGGCACCGACGACGCGCCGGTCGCGGTTGACGATAGCGGCTCGGCCACCGAGGCGGGCGGCACCGGCAACAGCACCGCAGGCTCGAACGCGACCGGCAACGTGCTGACCAACGACACCGACGTCGACAACACCACTGCATCGCTGGTGGTCTCGGCGATCCGCACCGGAGCAGTCGAAGGCTCCGGCTCGGCCGGGACCCTGGGCTCCGGCTTGGTGGGCGCGCATGGCACGCTAACGCTCAATACCAATGGCTCGTACACCTATGTGGTGAACAACAACGACGCGGCGGTGCAGGCGCTCAACACCGGCGGCACACTGACCGACAGCTTCAACTACACGGTCAAGGACCCCGGCAATCTCACCGACACGGCGGTGCTCACGATCACCATCAACGGCGCCAACGACGCGCCAGTGGGTGTGGATGACACCGGCTCGGCGACCGAGGCCGGCGGGGTCAGCAATGGAACGCCGGGCTCGAACGCGACCGGCAACGTGCTGACCAACGACACCGACGTCGACAACACCACTGCATCGCTGGTGGTCTCGGCGATCCGCACCGGAGCAGTCGAAGGCTCCGGCTCGGCCGGGACCCTGGGCTCCGGCTTGGTGGGCGCGCATGGCACGCTAACGCTCAATACCAATGGCTCGTACACCTATGTGGTGAACAACAACGACGCGGCGGTGCAGGCGCTCAACACCGGCGGCACACTGACCGACAGCTTCAACTACACGGTCAAGGACCCCGGCAATCTCACCGACACGGCGGTGCTCACGATCACCATCAACGGCGCCAACGACGCGCCAGTGGGTGTGGATGACACCGGCTCGGCGACCGAGGCCGGCGGGGTCAGCAATGGAACGCCGGGCTCGAACGCGACCGGCAACGTGCTGACCAACGACACCGACGTCGACAACACCACTGCATCGCTGGTGGTCTCGGCGATCCGCACCGGCACGGAAGCCGGCTCGGGTACCTCCGGCACGGTTGGCTCGGCGCTGACCGGCGCGCACGGCTCGCTGACACTCAATGCCGACGGCAGCTACAGCTACGCCGTCAACAATGGCGACACGGCGGTGCAGGCGCTCAACAGCGGCGGCACGCTGACCGACACCTTTACCTACACGGTCAAAGACCCTGGCAACCTCACTGACACGGCGCAGCTGGTCGTCACCATCAACGGCACTAACGATGCGGCGGTGATATCGGGCACGAAAACTGGAATCGTTATCGAAGCCGCACAAAGCAACGGATCTGGTACACCAACTGCGACCGGCACGTTAACAGATACCGATGTGGACAATCCTCCCAATACGTTTACGGCCTCGTCAGGTACGACAAGCCATGGCAGCTATACGATGACTGCCGGAGGCGTGTGGACCTACACATTGAACAACTTCGATCCCACAGTGAACGCACTCAATACAGGTCAAACCCTGCCAGACTCGTTCACCGTCACGACGGTTGATGGAACGCAGCAAGCTATCAACATTACCATTCAGGGTACCACCGACTCGCAGCTCATCAGCGCGGTGATCAATTCCAAACAGTCGAATGCTAACAATCCGAGCGAGGTGACGATAACGTTCGCCTCCGCGCCCGGAACTGTAAGTGCAACGTTCGCCAATCTCAGCAGCGTTGTCACATTCGCGAACAATCCCGGAACTCAGGTCACGGGCAACGGAACTTTTGGCAACGACGGCAATGGTCATGCGACCTACGTTTTTAATGTCGACAAGGGCGGAAACAACGGTTCCTCCTACGACATCACGATTGCAGCTGGCGCGTTCCAAGATACGAACGGCAACACAAACACTTCAGCCACGAAAACCGGTCTGAAGCCCGCTGGGGTGTCTGGCGAGACGATAGACCTTGGACTCACAGGACACGTGGGCAGCGACGATTTTACCATTGCCGGTATTCCGTCTGGCTGGACGCTTTCGGAAGGACAGATGAATGCTGACGGCAGCTGGTCTGTACAGACGCTTCATGCGGAGACTCTTTCGATCACCTCTCCACTCGGATATGTAGGGGCTGTTTCATTACAGATCGTGGATCACTACACCAGCGCGGATGGTGGTGCAGCGACATCCTTCATCTCGAATAACGTTGAGGTCTACGCGAAGAATTCGCCGATCTTCGCGTGGTCGGGCGATGACAATCTGACCGGAGCTCCTGGCCACGACACGTTCGTGTTCTCGCAGCCAATCGGGAACGACGTTGTCCACAGCTTCGAGGTGTCCTCCGACGTGATCGACCTGATTAGCTACGGATGGCAGAGCTTCGCGGACGTCCAGGCCCACACCGTGGACGACGCGAGCGGCAATGCTGTGATCACGTTGGCCGACGGACAGACGATCACACTCGATGGTGTGCATGCATCGGATCTCACCGTGGCGAACTTCGAGTTCGACGTGACGCCGACCGTCGATAATCCGGGCGTGATGACGATCGGGGACGGGGCTATGCTGCCGCTTTCCGGTATCATCAACAACACGGGCGAAATCGACCTGCAGGGCTCGGGCGATGACACCTGGCTGCAACTGATCCAGACCGGCATCAAGCTGGAAGGCGGCGGCCAGGTGACCCTTTCCGACGATGACCACAACATCATCGCTGGCACGGCTCCCAACGTCACGCTCGACAACGTCGACAACGTGATCTCCGGCGCGGGCCAGCTCGGGCAGGGCAGCCTGACGCTGAGCAACGAGGGCACCATCGACGCCACCGGCACCCATGCCTTGGTGATCGACACCGGCACCAATGTGATCGCTAACGCCGGGACGCTGGAGGCGACCGGTGCGGGTGGGCTAGTGCTCGCCAGTGCGGTGACCAACAGCGGACTGATCTGGGCCAATGGCGGCACGGTCACCGCCGCGGGCGAGGTTACCGGTAGCGGCAACGCCTTGATTAGCGGGGCCGGCACCATCGAGTTCGGGTCAGCCTCGGCGGCGGGCGTCACCTTCGACACGACCGCCGCTGGCCACCTGATCCTGGATGATGCGTTCCACTTCTCCGGCACGGTGAGCGGCCTCGATGGCAATGACGACATCGATATCAAGGGCATCAGCTTCGGCGCCGGCACCACGTTGAGCTTTACCGAGAACCAGGCGGGGACCGGCGGCACTCTGACGGTGTCGGATGGCGTCCACACGGCCAACATCGTCCTGCTCGGTCAATACGATCCGACCGGCTTTGCCGAGAAGGCCGACACCACGAACGGCACGGTGATCACCTATGATCCGCACCACATCGCCTGAGGGGTGCGAACTTCACGGGGGAAAGACCGATCGGGGGAGAAGCCAAACCCCGTAAGTTTACCCTCCTGCCGTTTTTGCGTCGGCAGCAGCTTTAGCGCGGCCGCCGGCTATGCTAAGCAGGATAGATTGGATGATTGATTTACTTGGACCTTTTGGCTGCCACCTATTGGCTGTCAGTCATCATTTTTAGGGGATGGCTTCGGCCAGGTTCCGCGTGAGCACCCTACGTAAAAGAGCGGACGAATTGCGGCAGGCACTGCAAGCCTGCCAAGGTTATTTTGTCACTGCAGCCATATTCAGCCTGGCCATCAACCTGCTCTATCTGGCCGGCCCGCTGTACATGCTGCAGGTCTACGACCGCGTGATCTCAAGCGCCAGCGAGGTCACGCTGCTGATGCTGACGCTTGCGCTGTTGCTGGCGTTCATGGCGCTCGCGGGTCTCGATGCGGTACGCGCTCGTGTGCTGACGCGCACCAGCATCCGCCTCGATCGAAAGATCGCGCCGCGGGTGATGACCGCCATCATCGACCATTCGACAAGGATCGGCGGTGCCCGCAGCCAGCTGCTGCGCGATTTCGATACTTTCCGCCAGTTCATCACCGGGTCCGGAATTCACGCGATCTTCGACCTGCCCTGGGCGCCGATCTATATCGCGGTGATTTTCGCTTTGCACCCGTTGCTGGGCGCATTTGCGCTGGGGTGCACGATCATCCTGGTGCTGATGGCCTTCCTCAACGAATGGATCGTCAAGCCTCCGCTTTCCGAATCCAGCGAGGCGGCAAATCGAAATTACAGCTTTACCGAGATGAGCCTGCGCAACACTGAAGTGGTGCGCGCAATGGGGATGACCGCCGGCCTCCTGACGCGCTGGGGTCGGGACCGCGACCGTATGCTCGAGCGCCAGGTCGCCGCAAGCGATCGCGCGGCCACGATGCAGAGCTTGATTCGCTTCCTGCGTCTTTCGATGCAATCCTTAATTCTCGGTCTCGGCGCTTATCTCGTGATCGAGCGGCTCACCACCGCTGGCGCCATGTTTGCCGCTAGCATCTTGCTTGGCCGCGCCCTGCAGCCGGTCGAACAGATCGTTGGGTCATGGCGCAGCCTCAACTCCGCCCGCGGTGCATTCCTGCGAGTGCGCGAGCTGTTGGCCGCCAATCCACCGCGTCAATCGGGACTGATCCTGCCGCGGCCCGAGGGCCGCGTGTTGGTCGAAGGCCTGTCCTTTGCCGCGCCCGGAACCTCGAGGCCCATTCTGCGCGGGGTCACCTTCCAGGTCGAGCCGGGTGAGGTCCTCGGGATCATCGGCCCCTCCGGAGCCGGCAAGTCCACGCTGGCGCGCCATATCGTGGGCGTTCAGGCGCCATCCGCAGGTGCCGTTCGCCTCGATGGATCCGATGTTTCGACCTGGATCAGGTCGTCGCTCGGCCAGCATCTCGGCTATCTGCCGCAGGATATCGAGCTGTTTGCCGATACCGTGGCCGCCAATATCTGCCGGTTCAAGGACGGAGACGACAAGGCCATCATTCTGGCAGCGCAAATGGCCGACGTGCACGAGATGATCCTGCGGCTCGCTGACGGCTACGATACCCAGGTTGGTGAGGGGGGCGCGATCCTGTCAGGCGGCTACCGCCAGCGCATCGGCCTCGCACGCGCGGTCTACGGCCATCCGAGCCTGGTCGTGCTCGATGAGCCGAGTTCCAACCTCGATTCCGAGGGCGATGCGGCGCTCGCCGAGTGCATCACGCAGTTGAAGCGACGCGGGACCACGGTGGTGATCATTTCCCATCGGCCGGCCACCATCGGCGTGGTCGACAAGATACTGGTGTTGCGCGAAGGCACTGTCGAGATGTTCGGACCCCGCCAGGAAATCCTGTCGCGTCTGACCCGGCCCGTGCCGGTTCCGGCAGTTCGGGGCGCGGTGGGCTAGGAGAAATCATGGCATTGCTCGATGTCGCAGACCTGTCGATGCGCCCCGGAGCCGCCCCGCGCGGGACAAGGCATACGAACAAGGATGGCGCGCCGAACGACTCCATTCGCGGCGTCGCCGTAGCGGGGTGGCTGATCATCGCGATCTTCTTCGGCGGCATCGGCACCTGGGCGGTGACCGCGCCGCTCAACGGGGCGGTGGTCGCCAATGCCGTGGTGAAGGTCGATGGCAACCGCAAGAGCGTCCAGCACCTCGATGGCGGTATCGTCAAGGAATTGCACGTCAGGGAAGGCGACAGGGTGCTTGCAGGCGATTTGCTGATCGTCTTGGACGAAACCCAGGCGCGCGCCGAACACGAGGTGCTGACCCAACAATATGCCGTGCTGCGTGCCACGGAAATCCGGCTGCTGACCGAGCTTGACCACGGCTCCCAGCTTGTCATGCCGCCGGATCTGAAAGCGCGCTCTGACGATCCGTACCTCAAAAGCGTCTGGAATGGACAGGTCAGTCAGTTTGATACCCGCAGGGCGTCGCTCGAAGGGCAAAGAAGTGTCGTTCGCGAGAAGATCAATCAGCTGGGCTCGCAGATCGTTGGCGCGGAAGCGCAGGTGAAATCGTTCACCAATCAAATCGACTCAGTGCGCAAGGAGGCCAGGGACGTCGCTCCGCTCGTCGAGCGAGGCCTGATCGCCCGTCCCCGCATCCTGCAGCTGGAGCGGACCGCGTACGGCCTCGAGGGCCAGATCGCCGATGCAAACGCCAGCATAGCCAAGGCGCGCCAGGCGATCGCGGAGCAGGAACAGCAAATCGCCCAGTTCGACAATGACCGGATGACCGACGTCACAAAGGACCTGCGCGACACCCAAGCCAAGCTGCTGGAGGTCATCCCGAAGGCGATGAATGCCAAGGCAGTGCTGGGCCGAATGGAAATCCGCGCTCCCTATACCGGACGCGTGGTCGGGCTCAGCGTGTTTTCGGTGGGCGGTGTGATTCAGCGCGGCGACAAGATCCTGGACATCGTGCCTGACGAGGATTCGCTGACAATCGAAGCTCAAGTGGCGGTCGAGGATATCAGCGATGTGCACCCAGACACGCGCGCTGAGGTGCATCTGACCGCGTACAAGCAGCGGATCGTTCCGATTATCCATGGCGACGTCATCCTGGTCTCGGCAGATCGCCTAACGGATCCCAAGACCAACAATCCCTACTACACGGCCTTCGTTCGGATCGACCAAAACGAGCTCGCGGCCCTGCCCAACATTCATCTTTACCCGGGGATGCCTGCAACGGTGATGATCCCAACGGTTCAGCGTACAGCTTTTGACTACATCGTGGGGCCGCTCGTGATGTCGTTCAATCATGCGTTTCGGCAGAAGTGAGTGTTGGACTGATCCCTTGAGACCAGTCTGGTTTGCTGGCGCTTCATTGTTTTGAAGTCGCTGTTGCGCCCGTGCCACCAAAATGCTGCTGTGCAGGTCGATGCTGCTCGCTGCAACAGGGCGCGCTCTCACGACAGCGAAACTTCGATACAATGTGAAACTCTGACAGCCCGGTTGGGGGTCTCTTTCGTAGGACGCAACGCGTCCAGGTGGAAGCATGCGTTTGTTAGATGCTTACCGGCGACGTCGGAACGATTCAATCTCAGGGAAAGCAGGCCGTCGCCGAGAGCGGAATCACCAATGTCCTGGAGCCCACATTCATTGAATAGTTGACCGACGCGCTGACCGAATTGCCGCAAGCAGCAGCGGTATAGGTGAAGGTAGGTGATACATCTGGGCCGAAATACCGGCTCTTGGTGTAGGCAACCGTTGCCGCGGCATCCGAGCAGACGGTGGTTTTGACCGATGCACACCTGGCGCCGTCTTCTACGGCAAAGTGGAGGCTGCCAATCAGAAAGAGACCGACACATAGCGTGATGGTGCCGACAAGGAGCGCGATCAGAATGGGCGCAATAAGAGCGAATTCGACCGCTGTCGTTCCTCCTTGATCAAGTCGCAAAGTTTTCAGGAGCTTTCGCACGGTCAACCTAATCTGATCATTGCCGTTCCGGTGAGGGAAGTCGGGAGACCGCTGGCGATACTGAGGCCCGGGAATAATGGCGTGTAGGTAAACGTTGTTTGCACAACGATGTAATCACCAGGCTGCAAGGTTGGCATGCCGGCGGCAGAGCAATCAGCAGGCTTTGACGTGACGTCGCTGACGCGCTGCAGCGCGTTCGACGAATCAATGCAGTAATACCCCTCCGACGGCGAACCCGCGATCATTGAGACGCGCGTTCCCAGGGACGTGCTCTGCAGGGCATTCTGCATGGCCGTTGTCAGCCCGGGGCAATTCGTCGTTGCCGGCAGATGGGATAGATCGCAGCTCTTCCAGGCGGCTTGGCCGGCCGCCTGCGTGGCGTTCTCCACCTGCATCCGCTGGTAGATGTAGAGCGATACGTCGGCAACGTTCGCCAGCGCGACCGCGAGGATGATCACGAAAAGACCGAATTCGACGGCCGCAACGCCGCGCTGGTCGGCGGCGATTGCCTTCGTTCGATGAGCGAAACCCAACGCAGCTTTGCGGGGCGAGTTCAGCCAGCTCGAGAGTCCAGGTTTCATAAGACCAACGTCGCTCTGCCAGGTATCGTCGTGGAGGGCATCGACAATCCCGCGGGGATACATTCGCCATTCGGCAGGATCATCCCCGTCCCGTTCACGGTGATGTCCTTGACGACCAGGGCAAAGCAGGACTTTCCGAACCCGGCCTTGTTGACGGCGCCGCTCAATGTGACGCTCGCGTTCGGCAAATAAACGAGGCCGGTGATGTTCCACACTGGGCTATTGCCTGCTGCCGAAATATCTACACCGCTCGTCAGCTTCGGATCCTGATAGATGGCGACGCCTGACCAAGTTCCGGACGTCGGTGCGGCGATGTCGAGCGTGCCTCCCCCGGTAGGACTATGAGTGTATGAAGCCGAATTATCGCCGGAAAAAACCACTGTAAGTCCGGTCCCCTTGGTCGTCGCAAACGAGTATCCGTTGGTGTCCAATTGCCCGTTCTCGATGACCAGGACCGCCCCCGCCGGTGCGTCGATGGAGACGTCTCCGGTGAGTTGGAGGTCACCACAGACCACGAAGGTACCGCCGAGTGACCGGGATCCGGACCATTGGTTACTGGCCGGTAACGCCGGATCTTTCTTTTTGGTAGGTTCCTGCGGATAGGAGCTGCAGGGGTCGGGTGGGATTTTGCTGGCGAGGGCGGCATAGCTATCGGAGACCGCGGGCACATTCGAATACTGCGATACGCCGCAGCCGTTATTGGTGTTGTGTGCCGCACCGATCGGTGCCCCAAGGTTGCCGCCGTTGCATGTCGATCCGGTGTTCGACATCGTGTTGCAGCCCATGCTAGCCTTTGGTGCGCCGTTGGACCGGATCCCTTGAGATCCTAGCGCCAGCAAACAAAAGTCCGTCGGCGTGCTCGGCCGTTTTGCAACCGATGCGGCGCCGATCTGTTTTGCTGGGCCACCATTTAATGTTGCGTCACCTCTGTATCCAACAACCTGCGACAGATACAGCGGCACATAGCCCGAAATGGTCGCGCTATAGCAGTTGTTGCCGCCGCTTGGACATGCTGCCGAGTTGGAAACGGTGACGCGGATGCTGCCCACACCATCTACAAATCCATATCGCGACGCGACCGCCTTGGCTTCGATATCGTAGTTTGAGCTGTTGTTGGTCGCAGCGGCGAGAGCTGCCGCATCGGCAGCGTTTTGCATGCCGCGCGTCCTCATGGACCAGTTCGATACCTCGAAGCCGATGCCTAGGGCTCCGATCAGAGGAACGAGCAGGACACCCATGATCACGTTGACGGCGCCGCACTGATCCGAGCGCAGACGGCGGATATGAAAAAACATCGGACAAACGGCCACGGCAATCCTCATTGATCATTTACGAGGACCGGAAAAGCGCAAATCAATGCTCCAGGCGTTACATAAAACCATTAAGAGAATGCCTATTTTTCCCAGAATAAGCGATGGAACGACTATTCAATTGCAGCCAGAATCGGAGGTGAATCCAGGTTTGTTTGCTAAGATCTTTCCCGTGGAAACCACGGGCGCCGCGAACGTGGTGAAACGCGAAGGGTTGAGGGAGGTATCGTAGGCCGCGGAAAGGCGGCCGCTCTCAGGCGACTCAATCTAGCTCTGGTCGGACCCCGTATTCTTACGGATCAAGGTTAACTCTCGTGCCGCATCCGGCTGGCCTGTTGCGGGGCCGCTCGCTACGCGATCGGGCACGAGGGAGCCTGAGTCCGAGACGGCAAACGGGGGCAACCTGAACGGCGCGCTCGGAATGTCGCAGCGGCTCTCCGGATCAGGTCGCGCAGGCGGTGGCGCGCGCGGCCTACGTCATCAAGGCGACGGAGCTCGGACGGCCGCTGTTGCCGCATCCCGAGCTCCTCGATCGGGAGAACGCCCTGCGCAAGGCGTTGGCAGGGCCGGTTCAGGCAAGGACAATGTCCCTGCTCGCCTGCTCGAGCGCAACATCCAGATCCAGACGCTTCATTCGCAGCTCCTAGAAGAGGAGCAGCAGGCTATCGGCCGCGCCGGCGGACGCGAGCAAGCCGCCGCTGGCAGTCACGCAGTGGCGGCAATCCAACGGGGAGAGTTGCGGTCGGCTCGGAGGGGATTCTGGGATTTGCTATTGAGTGGAACCCGTACGTCCGTCCATTCCGGTGAGACGGCTCGCCCTACGCTGCGCGTCCGAGGGCACTGGCCGTCCGAGCCGATCCTCATACAGTAGGGCGAGCCGCAGCAGATTACTCGGAGGCTTTCTCGGAATCGACGTCGCGAAGCTGAAAAATCCCATCGCGATCGCCTAACAAGCCGGGAAGGAGAGGTTTGCTTTTTCCGTGAGGTCGATGCGTCGGCGCCCGCATGCGTCGAGTCTTTTAACGGATCGCCAGCCGGCTTGTCGGTGTGCATTTCTGTTACGAGGCTGGTCCGACTGGCTACGGCCTTTATCGCCTGACCCCTGTGGCTCGGTCGCGAACGCGACAGTGGGTGTCGTCACCGGTGATCCCGAGGAAGCCGGGCTATGGAGTGAACATCAACCGCCGAGGCGCGCCATCAACTCGATGATGCACGACCCCATAACGTCGTCTGGAGGATCGAGAGCGAGTTTGGCGCACCTACGAACTTTACCTAGGCGCAAACCAAGTGTTCGGCAATGCCGAAGAGCACTTCGAGCCTTACGTCGCTGGCAAATGTGAAGATCCAGCGCAGGATCTGGCCCGGTGCACGGTGATCGACATGCGAGACGTCATCTCGGAGATCCGCAATCGGGTCTAATTAGCGTACCGCGTACCTCCGAGGGCCGCGTCGGCATGCCCGGCGTGCCCTGGGTTTTTCTCGTCAACGCCTGCGGATTGCATGCGTGCCGGTCTCCCAAGGAGACCTTCATATTCGCCCCACGATCCACGGTTCGTCCCAAGCGACCAGTACTGCAACGGTCAATGCGGCAATGACGTAGAGGAGAAATTCGGTTCTCGTGACGTTGAACATCATTTGAATCCTCGTTCGCCCCCGGTCACCTGTGCTGAGGGGCGTGTGTGGTTCTATATTCCACGGACGCATCGTGGGCACGCTAGCCGAAATGACTAATCTGGAGCAAGGACTCGGCTTGGAAGAAACGGAGATTTCGATAGCACAGGCGACGCGCCGATCATGCACTCGGCGATAAGACGGTGGTCCTCTCGGCATCGCCGCCGACCTTCTGTTTTGCTCGTACGCGCAAATACCATTACGCTATTAGCAAAACTGAATCTAAACTTAAACCACTGTCTTGGTGCAACTTTTTGCGCCGGACATCTTTTCAAGATGCGGTTTTTGCGTACCGTCGATTTTCACAGATACGAATTTCGTCCGGAGAGGCTGGCTTCAGCGCGACCCTACGCCCGCAGGCGGCATCGACCTTGCAATGGTTGACCTCAACTCATTGGCAAGTTGGCCTGCGATCCGCCGGCAGATGGCAGTGACCGGGATGGTCGCTCGGTTTCGACGAGCTGCGGCGCGGCATTCCGGATCGGATCGTGCAGGCGGTGCAGCGCACGTCGTACGTGATCAAGGCGACGGAGATGGTCTGGCCGCTGCTGCGGTTTCCTGAACTGCTCGATCGGGAGAACTGCGCAGGGTATTGGCAGACTAGGTCCAGGCAAGAACTATGTCCCTCCTCGAGCGAAACATCAAGATTCAAAAGCTTCATTCGCAGCTGCTCGATGAAGAGCGCAGCCGACAATCGGCAGCGCCGGCCGACGCAGGCAAGCCGCCGCTGGCGGTCACGCAGTGGCGGCAATCGAACCCGGAGAGCTGCGGGAGGCTCGGAGGGGACGCCGCAAACTGTTTTCGAAAAGGGGCTAAGTCCGCCAAGGCTTCTCTTAGGGCCGAGGGGTCGGATCGGGATCGCCATCGTCGTTTCATACTAGACTAATGCAACGCCACAGTTCGATCCCTGGCCTGCTGGATGCCACCGACAAGCGCCTTTGCATATAGCTCGCGTGCCTTTGTCACGTCGCCGCGTGTTCCGTAGGTCTTCCACGCGGAAAGAACGAGCGGATCATAGGTCTCCGCGAGCATGAAGCTCGCCTGTGCGCTACCCGTCCCCTCAGCGTGTTCGAGCACGATCCGCGCTGCACCGATATCCCCTCGGCCGAGCAGGGTGCTGGCGCGCGCCAGCAGCCTGGCCGCTTCCGGACCGCCTTGCGCCTCAGGGACCACTGGCTGCTCTGTCGGAGCTGCCTCCGCGGCATGAGTCAGCGTGGGTTCGCCGGCCGGTGCCGGCGCTTCAGCCCGGTCGCGCTTCTTCTTTAGAGGCTGTCGCAGCTCTCTTGTCGCATGCTTGGCGGCCTTCTTCACCTGCACCGCTTCGTCACCTGCCTTGCTTGATGGCGCCAGGTGGGTCTGGAGGTCCCGCCGTGCCCTCGCAAGCTCGCGAGTCAGCGCTCCGGCCCTGTCGTGCTCCGTCTTCAAAAACTGTCGCAGCTCCGCGATGGCGCTCTCGGCGGCCTTCTTCGCCTGCACTGTCTCGTTACCTGCCGCGCTTGACAGCGCCAGTTGGTTCTCGATGTCGCGCCGCGCTGTCGCAAGCTCGCCAGTCAGCGTCTCAGCTCTGTCGTGCTCCTTCTGCAGAGACCGTCGTAGCTCCGCCATCCCGCTCTTTGCGGCCTGACTAACCTCCGTTGCCTGATCGCGCTCCTTGTTCGCCTGCGCTCCCCGCATCTCAATGATCTGCTGCGCCCTCGCCAGTTCATTTGCCAGGGCCTCTGCTCGGCGCCGCTCCTTTTCGGAAGACTGTTGCTCTTCCAGCTGCGTTGCCTCCGCACCTTGCTTGCCCTGTGCCGTATCCCAAGATGCTGGTGAGATCGCCCGATCAGCTTGCTGATGAAGAGCCGGATCCCGCGCCGATGAATCGGCTTCTTGCAGGTCCTCTCCTGGGACCTGCGTCTCTTGATTGACGGCCTCCACGCTAGCTGCGTCAGGCCTGACATTGTCCTCGTCACCAATGTATCGCGTCACATGGGCGCCGAGCTCAGCGTGGAAATACCAGCCGATGAGCGACGCCCCGACCATCGCCGCGGCGATCGAGCAGATGGCACGCCGCGCGGTCCGTCCGCGCTCCTGTTTGCTCTGCGCGGCCCGCGCTTCAACCAGGACGCCAGCGACTGGGTCCGCGTTCGTAACCAGACGGGTTAATTCCGCCACCCTCGCACGTTCGGCCAGGCCCGAGGGGAAACAAAAGGAGCGGGGCCCTGGCGACGCCGGGGGGACGATTGATCCAGTTTCCTTTGGCGGAATAAATTCATCACCTTCCTTTGGAAGATGCATTGTTTGCCAATGCGTCGGCGTGATCTCGCTTGGCTCGCCATTTTTCCTAACCCACCCATGCCCCTCAGCCGACCATTGAGCAGATTCGAAGCGTCCACTTACGTCATCCTCAAGAATGACGAATGTTCCATCCTTTGGAGCGGTGTCGATCACGTGGCGCATGCAAAGACGCCTATTCGATGCGGTTATCCAATTTTTTAGAAGGACTTCGCCAATGCGCAGATTCTACTCCACCTCACCAAAAGCCTCAAGAAATAGTCATTTAGGTTTTTGGCGGTAGTCCAACCGCAGCACGGCGGCGGGCACTTACCAGGTGCGCGCGTTATGGCCACAGGCCGAACTTGTCCGCCACAGCGGCCGTTTTCAGGCGGCTGAAGGAGTCAAATCCGTATTTTTGCGGGTTAATGTTAACTCACGTGCCAAAGCAGATCACCGTTTATGCGCGTGACGCCGTGTGACTGCGCCAGAGCTCTTTCGGCCTCGGTTATCGCCGCTCCGTTGAGCGGAGCCAACTGTGTTGTCACTGCCGGCGCTGGTGTGCAATTTGGCGATCCGAATGCCAGCGTATCGCCGGCTCCGAGCTCTCGAACGATCGCGTGAGGTGAACGTAGCGGGTAATCGACCGCGCCGGCCGACGCGGCCAAGCCGCCGTTGGCGGTCACTCAGGGGCGGCAATCCAACACGGAGAGCTGCCGGGCGGCTCGGAGGGATTCCGGGTCGTGTTATTGACATGAGCTATTACGCAAAAGGAAATCAACGGCCGGATTCGTTAGTTTCACAGATTGTCTTGTGCAGATGTGTCGGAAAGTTGAGATAGAGCTGAGGGGCGCCGCGGGGCTAATGCATCATATACAGCAGGAATCGACCAGGGGAGCCCGAGCATGAGCAGGGGGGTATAGAGCGCTCCCCAATAATCGTTGAATGGCTTGCCGACTACAGCAAATATGCAGAGGTAGGTCGTCACGGTGACGGCGGCTCTAAGCCCATCGCGCCATGCGAAAAGTCCTAGCAGCGCGGCCGGCAAAAGCGCGGCCGTTATCCATAGTGGCGTCAGATTGAAAAGACCGTTGAAATGCGCGGTCTCAAGGACGAACCTGATCCCGCCAAACCTTATCCATCCATTTGGATCGGCGCGATCGGTGGACGCGATTTGTTGCATAACCTCGATCCAATGCCACGAAAAATATGCAAAGTATGCTGAGAGGCCTAAAGCCCAGCCAACCAGTTCTCTCGCATTCGCTCGATATGCGGCAAAGGCAACGCAGATCAGGATATACGGTGCAGCCAGTTCTCGGATGAATAGTGCAGCCAGCGCAGCTAATAGACCGACAAGCCATTGGCCATTGCCATAGTTCACCACGGACAGCAATATTAGCGCGCCGGTTGCCACTTCTGACATTACGATGCCTCGATCGCGGGCCAAGAGAATAATGCTAAAAAAAATCCCGACGATCGCAGGTATAGCTAGCGCTATGTTGCCCTGTGCGCGGATCATCCGGTAAGCGAGAAGAAGCGTCACTGACGTAAGAACCGACAGCAACTTTTGCGCCCAGACGATCGATGGTAGAAGCGAGAGAAGCTCCATCCAAGCCGGGGTTCGCCAGTTGAACACTGACCGTAGGCCGTAGCCGTGCGCCAAAAGAATTTCGTGAGCGGCTTCATAATAGCCTACCCCACTGTGCATGAGCGCTAAAATATCTAGGTAAGTGTCTGGATCAGTATATTTGTGAACGACTGAACTCGTGATCGGCGCCGTTTCCGCAAGAACGACGAGCCACAACGCTGAAATGAACGCAACTAAAACGATGGTGAGAGCAATTCTTTGCGGCATGCCCGCGAATCGTGTCATCATTAGACCTCTCGGAATTGTTGAGAGAAACCGGGGAGTTCTTTAGCCCCACTTGCGGAACGAGAGTAAAACTCTCCCGAGATTGGTCAATGGAGTGGGAGTTCTGATCGTAGGCGTCCGTGTTTCTCGAGATTGGCGCCGACCAGCGATATGGTTGTGTCGACGCTTCGCTCATCTTGCTACGCGAGGCGCGCAAGCTCGGCCCCATCATCACGCATGATCGTGAGCGACAACGGCGGCGATATTGGCGCGCCCTGGCGAGAGGGACTCGGGATCTAGTAGCACTGCGTCGCGCCCCGGCAAGCCGATGCGGACGGCCACATGTTTTTGGAGACAATAGTCGGCAGCGCGGGATAGAAAGCATGCCCTCAAGCAGTCATTCGCTTCAGGTGGATACGGAAATCGGGCCGAGCGCGGAGCCTGCACCCAGCGATCACCTTCGGCCTTGGCTACCGCTCATATTCGCCGCTACCGCCTATTTGACGCTTATTACCAGGAGCGTCAGCCTATTAAAGGATGCTGACATTTACTGGCATATCGTGGTCGGCCAGTGGATCGTTGATCATCGTGCCGTGCCTCACGTCGATCTGTTCTCCTTCACGATGCGCGGTGCACCCTGGATAACCAGTGAGTGGCTATCGGAAGTCCTTTATTTCGTAACGTACAAACTGGCCGGATGGACGGGGCCCTTAATTCTGGCGGCGCTTTCAGCGTCGGTCGCATTTTACTTGCTAGCGCTCTTGCTTCTGAAGAGACTGCCCAACATACCGGTCATGATCTTGCTGACGGCCGGAATTGCTATGACGTCGTTCCACATATTCACTCGACCACACGTCCTGGTCTTTCCCCTGATGGTGCTGTGGGCTAACGCCCTGGTCGAGGCGAGCGAACAACGACGGGCTCCTTCCTTCGCATATCTCCCGCTCATCACTCTTTGGGCGAATCTCCACGGAAGCTTCACGCTAGGTCTGGCGCTGATGGGGCCGTTTGCGCTGGAGGCGCTTTGGACCGCAGACAAATCGGCCCGCGCGACGGTCGCGGTCCAATGGCTTCGATTTGGAGTACTGGCTCTTGGTGCCGCCTGCATCACCCCATATGGGCCGGAATCGATTTTGGTCACATGGCGCGTTTTGCGTCTCGGAGCGGCTCTTTCAAGGATCGGCGAGTGGCAACCGCTTAACTTCGGCGAGATGAATGCTGTCACACCATGCTTGATGGCCGGCCTTGCCTACCTCCTGTACAGCGGGCTCAAGCTGCCTCCGATCAGGATCGCCGCGCTCGTCGCGGTAGTTTATCAGACGCTCGCCCACGTGCGTTATATCGACGTCTTCGCCCTGGTTTCGCCATTCTTCATTGCCGGCCCATTGGCACAACACCTCTCATGGCCCGCATTGCAGCACAGTCGGAAAGTGGTACCCCCGACTAGGTCCGCGATTCTTGCGGCGATTGGGGCCCTTGTCATGGCTAGTGGCGCAGTCATCGCAGTGATGAATATCACGCCGCCACTTATGCCACGCGCTGCAGTCGAATTGCTCAAGGAGCGAAGGGCCGATCGCGTTCTCAATGATTACTACTTCTCCGGATACCTGATCTTCCAGGGCATTCCGGTGTTCATTGATTCGCGCGCTGAGTTATACGGTCCGAATTTCATCATTCGTTACGTGCGCGCAATTGCGCTCGATGACGTAGCGGATTTCGTCAGGTTGCTCGACGAGTACAAGATCGACGCAACGCTGCTGTTCCCGTCGACTGCGGCGGTGGGCCTGCTCGATCGGTTGCCCGATTGGGAGCGCGCTTATGCAGGTGATGTAGCCGTTGTCCACGTCCGGCGTACTCATAATGCAGGCGGAGACAGCGTGAAGTAGACCTGCTTGCTGTTTTCAAAATCCTCGCGGTCGTGGTACGCACCGCGGCCAGCAATTTGGACGTCGTTCGAAGCTCTGTAATCGGATGCAAGCTAGCTTTTGCGAGTATGTCATCGAGTTCAGGGATTTTGGGCATAACCCACTAGATGCCGGTCGCAGTCCCCGTTGGCTTGAGCAAGGCGAACTGTATTTTCCTTGCCTGCTTTCGAACCGGGAGTGCGCACACCGTATTTGCACGGATCCAGTGCGTCCGGGTGGGAGAGCGCCAGGAAAATCCCAGCTGATTCAAGGTATTCCGTTCAATGCTTGTGCGGTATCCGATCGCCTTGAGTTGGCGGGGGCTGCCCCAGTAGGGTTAATAAACGATTACCCGATGACAGCTATCTCGCGACGGATTATAAACAAATCCGAGTTGGCACCCGATTTGCCCGCCAACTTGTGGCGTAAATTTTCTAACAAGGGATTTTGTCCTATGCTGAAGTATTACATCAAGACCACCGAAGCCTTTAAGCGTCTCCGCGCCGACCAGGATGGCGTTGTGTCGTTCGAGTACGTGATCGTTGCCGCTTGCATCATTGTTGCAGTCGGCGCCGCTTTCGGCCTCAGCGGCGGTGGTGCGCTTTCCAGCGGCCTGTCGTCTGCCATCAGCGCCGTCGTCGCGAAACTCACCGCCGCGCTGGCGTAAGAGGCTCAATACCGGGACATTGGCAAAACCAATGTCCCGGTATTTCCAACGCATCTGTTCGAAGAGTTGGATTGTCGCCCTTCGCGCGAAGGAGGGGGACTACAACGTTTGGGTTTTCTGCCCAAATTGTCGACAGAGCGAAGTCGCTGCGGACGGGCTCCAACCGCATCGTGTCGTTTGAATCCGTCATTGCTGCGTCCTCTGCTATTGCCGCTGTGCGTGCCGTATCCTCGGCCAGTGCAGGTAGTGGCGGCGCTCTCAGTACCGCAGTAGGAGGTTAGTGCAGTCATTCACCTGGTTCGCGCGGCCTCGAGATTTGTTTCTGAAGTGTGCTGATTTTTTATTCTTTGTTCGATTTTTCAGGCGCGTGTTTGATGAGTTGGATTGTTCCCATAGCTTCGGGTTTGGAAATCCTGTTGTTGCTGTATGTGGCAACGATTGACATTGCGACACGACTGATCAGCAACGAGATTTGCCTGGTCTTAGCGTTCCTCGGGATCATCGGTCAATTGCTCACGCCGATGCAGCTTGCCCAATCGCTGATCGTCGGAGCTGTTCTTTTTCTCGTTCTGCTCACCATCTACCAGCGCGGCATGATTGGCGGCGGCGACGTCAAGTTGCTCGTCGCATTAGCGATCGGTCTGCCGCTGTCCGGCGTGATCCAATTGTTGACCGCGACTGCGCTGGCTGGCGGCGTTCTCGCTGCCTTGCATCTCATGATGCGTCGCCTGCCACAACCCCGGCTCGCGCCTGCCGGATCATCTCTGATACGTCGCGTCTATGCAGTCGAGCGGTGGCGCCATTTGCGGCATGCGTCGCTGCCCTACGGGGTCGCCATCGCATGCGGGGGTATCTGGACCATTTTGAGCAAAGGATTTTGACATGTCATCCGCTTTGCGCGTCTCGATCATCATGGTGCTGCTACTGGCGACGACGGCGCTGGGGCTCATCGCCTATGGCATGAACCAATCAAAGGGGCCGGCAGCGGTGGTTGCGGCAACTGCACCAGCTCCGGCCGGGCCTGCCACGGTCGGATATTTTGTTGCGGCGCATCCGCTCTCGAAAGGGACTTTGGCACGTGAGGAGGATTTCACCGTGCGCCAGGCGACGTCGGAGAGCGTCCCGGCGGGCGCGATCCTTGAGACGCCCGACTCTAAGGCGGGACTTCCCGGTTCGCTGGTTCGCAGGTTTGTTGACACGGGCAGTCCCGTGACGTTGCAGGACATCCTGCGGCCGCGTGATCGTGGTTTCCTCGCCAGCGTTCTGGCGCCGGATAGCCGTGCGATTAGCATCAAGGTGGACGAGGAAACCGGCGTCTCTGGTCTGGTTAGGCCCGGAGATTATGTGGACGTGGTGTTGACCCAGGTATTCGAGAAGGCGAATCCCGCGCGTCGGGCGGTCAGCGAAACCGTGCTGGGCAACGTGAGAGTCATCGCCGTCGACCAGGAGATTGCTCAGGGCGGTCGAGCCGCGGCCGCTGTGGTTGGCAAGCAGGCACAAACTGTCTCGCTCGAACTTACGCCAGACCAGGTCAAGAAAGTCACCGTCGCAAAGCAACTTGGAACGCTGTCTCTGGTTGTGCGAGCGGCGGCGGAACAGTGGGCCAAAGCCGACACGAATGCAATGTCAAGCTGCGATGTTTCCCCCGAGCTCGCGCGGCAAAACGCTATCGCCGGCCAGAGCACAACGATCGCAATCTATAGCGCCACCGGCCTGAAGCAATACTCGGTAAGACGACAGGATTCGGACGACGGCGATGCGAGCGTCGGTTGCGATGTAATGTCGGACGCCACCCAGCACGCTGCATCCGCAATGGACGATCCTGGCAAGGTGTCGGAGAAACGTTGATGAGTATGAACATGGCCGTGGTGGAATCACCCGAAGAGACGACGTCCGCCGTCATACGTAACCGTATCGTCTGCTTCGTGAACGATGAGCTTAGCGCCGCGGCGCTGCGCAAGGGTCTCGAGGGTAGCAATCTGGTGATCCGGCGTGGCACCATCCGTCATGCCACTCGTATGCTCGAGACCGACACCGACCTGTACGCGCTGGTGACCGACATCAGCGGGATCGATGATCCCTTCACCGAACTGGAACGTCTGGCGAGCGTCTGCCCGCCCGATGTCAAGGTCTGTCTCATCGGCGAGAACAGGGAGATCACATTCTATCGCGAATTGATGGAGATCGGCCTTACCGAGTACCTCCCAATGCCGATTACCCGCGATATGGTGCTGGACCAGTTTCGTCCAAAGCTGGTTGGCGATGTCGCGCCCGCCCACAACGATCGCGGTGGACATGTGGTGTCGATTTGTGGTGCGCAGGGCGGTGCTGGAGCAACGAGCGTCGCGATCAACCTCGCGCTCCAACTGGCCGAGACCACCAAGGCTAAGGTGGCGCTGCTCGATTTGCATCTGCAGGGTGGCGAGACTGCGGTGATGCTTGGCGTTCGTCCCGGACCCGGCCTCCGCATTGCCCTCGAAAATCCGATGCGGGCCGACACGCTGTTCCTCGAGCGGGCGGCGATCGAGGTGAACGATCGGGTTGTCCTGATTTCCGGCGACGAAGACCTCGATGCCATGCTCGACATCACCGAGGCGGGCGTGCGGCACGTGCTGGGTCTGCTCCGGCAGCGGTTCAATTATGTCGTCGTCGACGTGCCGGTGCCGTTCTCGGCATCGATCTATCCCGTGATCCAGTTGTCGCGTCATGTGCTGGTGCTGCTGGAAGCCGAGGTGACCGGGCTGCGCAACGCGCATGCGTTACGAACCGCTGTCACCAACATCGCCGGCAAGGATCGGGTCTTTACCCTGCTCAATCGTGCCGACCGCGCTGGCGGCCTGCCCAGAGCGACCATCGCCAAGGCGCTTGGTGCTGAGCCGGACATGATCATCCCGGATCTCGGCAAGGGAATGACCCAGGCGGTCAATCTCGGCATTCCGGCGCTGAAGCACGTATCGAGGCTGCGCCGTCATCTCACCCCGATCGTACGGGAGATCACCGGCGTCGGCTCCGTGAAAAGGGCCGGGTGGAAGAGGTGGCTCGGGCTATGAAAAAGTTCGGCAGGCGCGCAGACGAAATGCCAGTGCGGATGCCCGGAGCGGTGCTGGTCGCGCCGCCAGCAGCACCTAGCGCGCATCCGGTCCCGCCGCCCTTGCCGTCGGAGGAGCCAAGCGCAGCGTTACCGGCACCCAGCCTGTTTGCGTCGGCGCCGAAGCATGAAGAGCCTTCGCACCATCCGGTGATGCCGGCGTCGCTGCGCGAGCGGGTGATCGAGCAGATCGAGCCGGCGATCGCCACGACGGTCTCCCGCGACGTCCTGCGTCGGCAGATCGAGGAAATCATCCACGGTATAGCCAACCAGGAGCGCCTCGAGCTGTCGGGCCGCGAGCAGTTGTTCCTCGCGGAGGAAATCGCCGACGACATGACCGGCTACGGACCGCTTCGTCCGCTTCTGCTCGATGAGTCGATCAACGACATCATGATCAACGGACCGAGCAGCGTCTATGTCGAGCGGGCCGGCAAGCTCGAGCGGGTTGCGGTTCGGTTTCGCGACAATGATCACATCGCCTCCGTCGCTCAGAAAATCGCTTCGCAGGTCGGTCGCCGCGTCGACGAGTCCAGCCCGATGGTGGACTGCCGTCTGCCTGACGGCAGCCGCGTCAACATCATTCTGCCGCCGCTGGCGATCCACAGCCCGTGCATCTCGATTCGAAAATTCCCCAGCCGGCGCTTGAACATCGCTGGAATGATCGAAAACGGCACGATGACCCCCGCTCTCGGACAGCTGCTGGAGATTGCCTCTCGCTGCCGGCTCAATGTTCTGGTCTCCGGAGGCACGGGATCGGGCAAGACGACGCTCCTGAATGCTCTTAGCCAGTACATCGACCACAGCGAACGCATCGTCACGATCGAGGACGCCGCGGAGCTGCAACTGCAGCAACCGCACGTGATCAGCCTAGAGACCCGGCCTCCCAGCCTTGAAGGTACGGGCCAGGTGACGCAACGCGATTTGTTGTGGAATGCGCTACGTATGCGACCAGATCGAATCGTGGTGGGCGAGGTGCGCAGCGTGGAAGCGTTCGACATGCTGCAAGCGATGAACACCGGTCATGACGGCTCGATTTCCACCGTGCATGCCAACAGTACCCGCGATGCTCTGACCCGCATCGAAAACATGGTGCAGATGGGACAAGTCAGTCTGCCACCGCGCGCGATTCGAACGCAGATTGTCGCCGCATTGGATCTCATCGTGCAAGTCGAGCGTATGCGTGACGGCCAGCGCCGTATCGTCCAGGTCAGCGAGGTAATCGGCCTGGAAGGCGAGGTCATCACCACCAATGACATCGCTCTGTTCGAGTACAAGGAAGAGGACGTTCACGGCCGGATATCGGGGACCTACCGGTCCACCAACGCGATCCCGAAATTTAAGAGCCGCCTTGTCTATTACGGGCTCGACCGAGCCTGGGCGGAGGCAATGAGGCAGATATGACACTGACGACCTTGACTCTCATTGTGCTGGCGCTCCTGTTGTGCGCAGCGGTCAACACGCTGTGGCTTGATGCGCGGCAACGGCGGATGGATCGTCAGCTCGAGATTGCTCTACCGGCATCTCAACTGGCTGACTTGCCTTCGATACGCCGAGCGGAAACGGCCTCACGTTGGCAGTTTCTCGAATGGTTAGCCAACTATCATCCTGATATCGTTTACGTTCTGCATCCGGTCTATGTGCTGCTTGCCGGTGTCGCCGCCGCTGGAGGCGTCGTCTATGCCAATCGCCTGGTGGGACTTTCCGTGTTCACGGTGTCCGTCGTGGCGGCTGTCGTTGCGGTCCTGGTGGTGCGCGGCCTGTTCGGATGGCAGCGACATCGCTTTACCAATCAGCTTTTCCGTCAATTGCCCGATGCCATCCAGCTCGTGACCAGCACTGTCCGATCGGGTTTGCCCGTCAATGAGGCATTCCGAACCATTGCTCGTGAGATGCCGCAGCCAACATCAGGGCAGTTTGCGATCGTTTGTACTGAGCTGAGTGTAGGGAGAGCGCCGGAGGAGGCGGTGGAAGCTGTCTATCGGCGAACGCAGGTGCCGGAGTATGCGATGTTCGCGGTGACGCTTGCGGTCCAGCTGAAGTCCGGTGGTAGCCTGGCAGAGACCCTCCAGAATTTGGGAGAGACCGTAAGCCAGCGGGTTGCGCTGGCTGCTCGCGCGAAAGCGCTTGCGGGAGAGGTGATTTTCTCTTCGCGCGCACTTTCCGTGTCGCCTATTGTCGTGGGCGGGGTGATGTACCTGGTCAGTCCGACAATGATCGATCAACTGTTCTATGATCCCACCGGAAACGTGCTCCTGGTTTATGCCGTGTGCTCGGTGCTGATGGGGCACTTTGTCATCCGTTGGATGGTCAAGAGGGAAACTACGCTATGACCGGCGGTATCGAGATCGCGGCCCTCGCCATAATCGTCGCGGCGGCGACATTCGTGTTGATCATTCGCGAGATGCATATCCGCGCCCTGGACACGCGAGTGTCGAACGCGGTTCTTGGCATTCCTGACCGATCGAGCCCGTCCAGGGACCTGGTCGGCTGGCTCTCGTCGATCGGCGCACGCTACCGCAGGCTCTACGCCGACGAGGACATCGAGCAATTGCGAGCGGTTCTGCAATCGGCGGGTTTCAATCATCACCGGACGCTTCCGATCTGGATCGGTCTCAAGATTGTTTGCATGGTTGCTTTTCCGATCCTGACCTTCTCTGTCGCTCAGATCCTCGGAGATTCGCTCAGCGGTGCGCTTGTCTTCACGCTGATCGGCGTCGTGATCGGAATCATGGGACCTCGCCTGATCCTGTGGCAGCTCAGGCGGCGGTTCGACAAGTCTGTTCGTGCAGCCACGGCGGATACGATTGATTTGCTGGTCGTGTGCGTTGAAGCTGGCATGGGTCTCGAGAGCGGACTGCAACGTGTCGCAGAAGAAATGAAAGAGGCCAATCCTGAGATCGCTCAGGTGCTACGCGGCCTTCTGGATGACCTCCGCATTTTACCGAATCGCATCGATGCATTCGAGAAGCTAGCAAACACGTCGGAAGGCCTGCGCCGCTTCGGCACCATGGTCAGCCAAAGCCTGCAATACGGAACACCATTGGGCCAGGCGTTACGTAGCATCGCGGTCGACCTCCGGCGGGAGCGGATTACCAAGCTTGAGGAGAGGGCGCACAAGCTCGGCGCCAAGCTGACCATTCCGATGGTGTTGTTCCTGCTTCCGGCAATGTTCGTCATTCTGGGGGCAAGTACGTTCTTGCACCTCATTCATGCGTTCAAGCAAATCTAGCTACGGATAAAGCCATGACCGGAGTTTCCTGTCCGAAAGTTGGTCAATCCATGGTGCAGAACATCTCGCGTTTGATGCGGGATCGGCGCGGTGTAAGTGCGTTGATGTTCGTGGCATCTTCTGTCGGGTTTATGAGTATGGCTGGCTTCGGAATGGAAGTCAGCACGTGGTATCTTGAGCGGCGGCACGGACAAAACACTGCCGATGCAGCGGCCATTGCCGGAGTTTTGGCGATGATCCAAACCACGGGTACCCAAAACTCAGGCACCTACACCAGCGCACAGACCGCGGGCAGCAGCGTCGCGACTGACAACGGATATACGTCGGGATTGACGGACACGACGGTCACGATCCAGCCTGGCAACTATAGCGGCGGGACCTTTAGCGCCGACAGCGGATCTTGTTCGTCAAACTGCGATGCCGTGAAGGCAACCATCGTTCGGGGGATAAAGCGTAGTTTCACTGCTCTCGTCATGGGAAAGGGCTCGACGAATGTCACCGAGGTCGCGATTGCCGCCCGTTCAAACACTGGAGATGCATGTTCGCTAGCCTTGGGCGGCGGGCTTGGATTCAGTGGCAGCGCTGCAGTCACTGCGACAAACTGCTCTTTGGCCTCGAATAAAACCGGCCCGCAGTCCATTTCATTCAACGGCGCCGGCGCTAACAAAACACAGGCGAACGCTGTCCTGGTCGGCGCAGGCGGCTGTACACAAAACGGCTCCGGTAGCCCATGCACTCAGCAGGGCAATCTGATGTACCAGCCGTCCTCACGTGACCCGTATGCAGCGCTGCTAACAGACAATGCCGCGATTCCCTCAACGGTCAATGCCGCGAACTGTAATTCGGCTACGGCAGCCTCTCCGCACGTCATCTCCGCCGGAGTGTACTGTGTGGGAACAAATCTGACGATCAACAATGCTGGAAGCAGCCTGACACTCACTCCGGGAACCTACTTCTTCTATAATTCGTCCATCAGCGTGTCGGGCGGTACGCTCATTTGCAATGGTTGCACGATTATCTTCACCGGCACGAACGCCAACAAGCTTGGGTTGAGCGTCACCGGCGGCACTGTGACGATGAGTGCTACAAAAACACCTAAATACGCGGACGCGAACTATGCGGGCATCCTGTTCTATTTGGATTACAGATATGGAACACAGCAAGCCGGCTCCTGCGGCAACCCGCAGGTCAAGATAACAGGTAGCTCAACCATCACCCTGAACGGCGGGTTGTACTTCCCTAGCTCCAGCGTCTGTGTAACGGGCGGTGCATTCGCTACGTCAGAGAGCTGCTTCTCGCTCGTGGCCTGGTCAATATATTACAACGGGAATGCTACTGAGGCGCTGAGCGGCTGCAGCGCCACCGGCACCCAAACGGCCCAAACCAGGGCCGTAAACCTCGTGCAGTAGGGGTGAAACTATGAGGTGCCGCAGTTTCCTCGAGAACCAGCGTGGAGTCGCTGCATTTGAGTTCATCCTGATTGCTGCGATGGTGTTCACGCTTGCGCTCGCCGGAGTGGGTATTGGCGACGTCGCGCAACGAAACATTGCGATCCACACGGCGGTCAGAGCCGGCGGAGAATACGCTCGTTTTTTCCCCACCGATCAGACTGGCATCCAAAGCGCGATAACGAGTGCTCTCCCCTCGGGATGGACGTTAAGCGGAACGCCCACTGTCACGTGCTCCTGCGTAGGAGTAACGACGTCCTGTAGTGGAATTGCGACAGGTACTACATGCAATCCTCCATTTCTGGTCAAGGTCTCGGCCAGTATGCCTGCTTCAAGCATGAATGCGCTGGTCTGGTTGGGATCATTCAACAATCGTGCAAGCTATGAAGTCCGTATCCAGTAAAGCACTCGACCGGTCTGGAGCCGTCTCCTTTGAGCTCGCGCTCATCTTCATATCGTTTGTCCTGCTCTTTATTACAGTCAGCGACGTGGCGCGGTTCTATGTGACCGCAAACTCAGTCCGCACCCTGTCGAGCGAACTGGTGCGGCAAACCCTGATCTACTGCGCCACCCAGCCGCAAACGAGTGCATGTACGTTGCCGTCGACGGGTACAAACAGTGTCGCTACCGCGGAAGCGGTGGTGCCATTCCTCAAAGCGGCCGGTTTCGTTTCGTCACCCTCTGCTTCGCGAACCGCAATGAATACGACTACCGGCGCGATGAGCATCACGGCGAGCGCGAGCTACAAATTCAGTCTGATGCTACCCGTATGGAAAGGGGCCATCAGTCACGTTGCTCAGAGTACTCAGCTTGGCTACTGAGAACATCGCGGCGCCGTTTAACTAAGACGGGCGGCAATTCGCCTAGCGCGACGATAAATGGTCCCGCTGGGGCAGGGTCATTTGCTGTGTGGTGAGACCGCGCCGGGCATGTTCGCCAGGATTCCGTTCTGAGGAGGCCCGATTCGTTGGGTCTGATTGGAGGACTCAGGGCTGGGCAGGGCGTCAGAAGGGCCTCAGCCTGTTGGGCAGGCCGGCGAATGGCCCGGCGGGCTCCGGAAGTGGTGCGCTGTGGCAACATCGCGGAGTTTTCTCCGACGTTGTCGCAGTCCGGGAAAGCTCTTTCCTTGCAATCGAGGCGCGTGACAGAGGATGATCCAGGAGCCGCCATTTGCGGCCTGGCGTCGGGACGTGCCGGACCGAGTTGGTCTTGTGCTTCGGTTCAGCTTGCCAGGGTAAGTAACTATTTGTAGTTGAACAGGTTGTAAGCTCCATGGCGTGGTGCACGAAGGAGACTAGTCAGAACGCCGGGAGCCGTAAATTTACGGATGGCTGCGACAGCGGCGACGAAGGGGATTCGAATGAGTGGCGGTCGCGTCTGGGGTAGCGCGGAACGGAGCCTTGTCACCTTGGGCGCGATCGCTCTCGGTGCTGCGCTTGCCTTGCTTGGTTCGGCTGGTCACGCGGGGGCAGCAGAGCGGCGGGCACCTTCCGGCGGCGTCTTCGTCAGCGAGATGAACGACGTCCAGCGCGTTAAGGTGACCGTCAACAAGTCACGCACCTTCAGGGTCGAGACGGCGTTCTCTACGATCGTCGCGGGCTCGCCCGAGATCGTCGACGTGAAGTCGCTCAGCGACCACCTGATCTATGTCCAGGGCAAGAAGACCGGCACCACCAACGTCATCCTGTTCGACAGTTCGATGAAGCAGATCGGCATTCTCGATGTCGAAGTCACGCTCGACATCGGCAATCTGCAGCAGAACATCGCGGCCGGCACCGGTACGCGCGGCATTCGCGTGTCTGCATCCGAAGGCCAGGTGGTGCTGAGCGGAATGGCCGCCGATGCGGTCGCCGCGGAGCGGGCGCTGGCGATTGCCAAGGGCAGCGTTCCCGAGGGCGGCATCGTCGTCAATGCCATGAGCGTTGCGGCGCCGCAGCAGGTGATGCTCGAGGTGCGCTTCCTCGAGGTCAACCGGCAGGCGGGACGTGACCTCGGTGTGAACCTGTATGCCGCGAACGCCAACGGCACCAACGTTGCGAATACGGGACGGGGATCGTTGAACACGTCAGCGGGACGGGATCCTATTGGTGGTATCAATACCGCAAATGGCCCCCTGGGCACGGGAGGGGGGCAGGTGGGCGCTCCTCCCACTGGTAGCCTTCCTCTGCTTGCTACGGCAGGCACACTCATAGGTTCCGCCGGCGGCATATCTCCGGCCCCGTTCGGAAGCCTGCTGACCAGCATCTTGAGGACCAGCAACGGCAGTTCGGTCGACCTTCTGATTACTGCACTGGAAACCAAGGGACTTGCTCGCCGGCTGGCCGAGCCGAATTTGACCACGCTTTCCGGAGATGCCGCCCGCTTCCTCGCCGGCGGCGAATTCCCGGTGCCGATTCCGAGCAACACGACAAGTGGCTTTCCCACGGTGACGATCGAATACAAGAAGTTCGGCGTCGAGCTGGCCTTTGTGCCCACCGTGCTCTCGCGCGGCGTGATCAACCTTCGGGTCGAGCCCTCGGTCAGCGAGCTTGATTTCGCCAATGCGATATCGATCCAGGGGACAACGGTACCATCCTTGACCCGCCGCGACGCGCGCACCACGGTCGAATTGCGTGACGGCCAGAGCTTCGCCATCGCCGGCCTGTTGCAGACCCGTAACCGGCAGGACGTCTCACAATTGCCTTGGATCGGCTCGGTGCCTGTGATTGGAACCTTGTTCAGCAGCAAGTCGTACCAGCAGGAGGAAACCGATCTGGTCATCATCGTGACGCCGCGCCTGGTCGCGCCGGCGGCGCCCGGCCAGCAACTGGCGTCGCCGCTCGACTCCCGCCTGCCGGCCAACGACGTCGATTTCTTCCTCAACGGCCAGATGGAAGTCCGCAAGCGCTACGATGACTACGTCAACTCCGGCGGCGAGGTGAAGGGACCCTATGGCCACATCATCGCGCCCGATGCCGTCGTACGCGCTCCGCCACCGGCCGTTGGTGCAAACCAGCCGGTCGTGAAGACCCTGAACTAGAGGAGGCGAGAGATGACCATCCGATATCTGGCTTTGCTCGCACCCGTCCTGCTCGGCGGCTGCTACGGCGTCTACGGGCATGACGAGATGGACCGTTACGTTCAGCGTTCCGACACCATCACGATGAGCGCCGGCAACGCCAAGGAGGTCAACGCCGTCACCCACACGATCCATCCATGGCCGGCATATGTCGGCGATCGCCGGATCGCGTATGACGCGCGGCGCACGGGCGGTGCGGTGACACGCTATGGCAATCAGCAACGCCCGCTGGATCAGCTCCCCAACATGGGCCAGCCGACCGAAGCGATGGGCCAGCCACCACCGGTCACCACAATTCAGAATGTCAACACAACCGGATTGGGAGCGGGGACCGGAGGATCGGTGGCAGTCGGGGTAGGCGGAGGAGGCAGGTAACCAGCTGAAGGTTCAGCCTCTCGGGTACGTCCGTCTGTTGGGACAGAGAGTTTGGAAGTGAGGCTGTGCCGTTGGGTTCTGGCGCGGACAGTGTTCGGTCGCGCCGTCCGTTTTCGTAGGTAGTTTTCACGATGGTTTGTCTGATGACGCAGGGAAGTCGCCGGAGCTGGAGCATGGGACGAGGATTGCGGCGTCTCATTCCGGCGCTCGCCTGCTGCTGGCTGGCTGTGGGCCTCGCGGCCTGCGACTACACGACGCGGGAGGCCGCGATCGTTGCGCCCGTGGATCCGCCGGGCGGCGACCCCGTGCAGGAGCCGACCGACGTCAAATACTATCCCTCCGATGAACCGGTGCGGCTGGGGTTGGAGTTCTACAACCGCGGCAACTACGGGATGGCCCAGCGCTATTTCAAGGACGCCGTCGAGAAGGCGCCGAAGGACGTGACGGCCTGGGTCGGGCTGGCGGCGAGCTATGACCGGATACGCCGCTTCGATCTCGCCGACCAAGCCTATGCGTCAGCGATCCGGCTGGGCGGCGAGACTATCCAGATCCTCAACGATCAGGGCTATTCCTACATGCTGCGCGGCAATCTGAGCGCGGCGCGGAAGAAGTTTGAGAAGGCGTATTCGCTCGATCCGGGCAACCCGGTCATCGCCAACAATCTCGAGCTTCTCAACGGCAGCCGGAAGTTCATCGAGCGGCCACCAAACAATCAGCCATAGATCGCCCCTCGCCGCAGTGGCTTGATTTTAATGATGTTTTTGTCTGCAGACCGGTCTCTGGAAGAGTCCCGTTAAGACAAGTTAAATGCTTTCGACCCAAGATGGGCCAGACGTTTTTTAACGTATGGCCTGTTTCATGAATCGCCTTTTCAAGCTGCAATTTCTGGGTCCCTGTGTGCTGTTCGCCGCTACGCTTTGCGCTGAACTCGCTGCGCGGGCATTGCAATACGCGCCGAGCTCCGAGCTGCTCTGGTTCATCAATCTCAGGATCTTCGGCATCTTTCAGCGTAGCCACGCATTGTTGAGCGGGTACGTCGCGATCGACGGCTTTCAGCTCTTCGGGGTCGCGCTGCCGCTGTTCCTGCTGGCCTGTCTTGCCCTCGCAGCCAAGGCGAGGCCCGCATTCACGGTCGCAACGCACTTGAGCGCCGGCTATGCGGCCTTCCTGGTCTATTCCTGGCGTGCCGGCGTGCCCACCACAGCACAGGCTTCACTCGGTTTGAACGCGATTCCCTCCGGCGCTGGCCTGTACGTGGTGGCAACGATTTTGGGCGCTTGCTCCCTGTCGTTTGCGATCACGCATGTGCTTTATTTCCAGGCCGTCGGAAAGGAAATTGCAGCCTTGGTGCGATGGCTGCGACCAGGCTTGCAACGATCCGCCCTTCGCCCCAGAGCCTAGCCGGACGGTTTGCGGCTGCTGACACTCTTCATGAAACACCTAGTTTTACGCGCGGGGCGCGAAGCGCTGCTCGATTCGCTACGCGGCATCCTGGACAACAATCTGAGGGGCGCTGCGAGCAGGCATTATCACGAGCGCAGAAGATAAGCCGGTTGGCGGCCGGCCGTGCAAGAATTGATCGGGGTGATGAATAGGACTTGTCTAATCCGTGCGGCGAACGGCGGTCATGGTTCAGTTTGCGCCCGCGATGATGAGGAGATTGTTTATTACGGGCGTGGAGCAAAACGCTACCACCATGGTGATGTTGAAGAGGTTCTTGCTGCGCCAAAGCAATGCCATGACGACAAACGTCAAACCGAGTTTAGGGATCAGCCACCAGACACCGAACCATGCCTGAGCCATTTGCATGAACGGGTTCGCCTCGCCGAATCCAAGATCCAGAATCCTATTCGTGGTTACGAGGTCAGCGCATCCGAGTATCAGTACTGTGAACACCAGCAGTCCCTTAACCCAATTCATTTCAGCCTCTCGGTGCCGAACGTCGGAATGGTAAAGACCAAGTTGATAATGCAGATTCGTTAATTGTTTGCGCGAGCGGTGTTGCCACTTCAACGGGCTAGGATACGAAATGGTTCCGAGCTGCGTCGTCCCATCGCTCAGTCAACTTGATCAGACAACCTCGTACTCGAACGCGGCGCCCTGTGGTCGTTCTGCGCAAGCCAAGCCTCTGTCACCTCGACGGTCGCAATGACCCTGAAGTGCTCTGGGTCGCCAACGATTTTGCTCGCGTCGGTATGGATCCAAACTTCATCGCATCAGTCCCACCAGTTCGTTGACCTCGCTCAGGCGTTTATCGGCTTGTGCGTACGAGGTGCATGCACCGAATTCCTCGTACCGCATTACGCGCCGGTCGCTCGATCGCCAAATAACTGCCAATGAACACCGCGAGGGAAATTCCAGCGACAAGCGGATAGATGGACAACGGCCAAGTAGCAGGCAACCCGAACACGGCTACGACGCCGATGAAGAGAGCGAAGTGCGTCATATAGATCGAATACGAGATGACCCCGAGAAAGTACAGTGGCCCGGATCCCAGTAAGCGGGACGCGATAGACCTTTGATCGGTCGCCGCAAGCACCACAAATGGGTACAGGAGCATCAGGGCCTGCGAGTTGATCCGGTCGCAATATGCCAAGGTGGTGAGAAGGACGACGCCCGACCAGAGCAGTGCAGAGGATTTAGTGCAGAAGTTGTAAAGGCCGTCGCGCCTATCGTAGCATGAGAAGACTATCCAGCCCGCGGTGAAGCTGAAAACTCCGCGAAGCAAGTCGACCCAGTAGCTCCATTGGCTTTTCGGCTCATAGAGCTTTGGGATAAAGAGATTGCTGTCGAAGTGGCGCACGAACAAGGAGTAGGACGTCGCCGACAGCAGGACAATGCAGAGCAGTCTGATAGCGGCAGACCGCGGCGCTTTCTGGAAAAGCAGTAATGGAAACAGGAGGACGTAACAGAACCATTCGACGGATACTGACCATGCCGGTGAATTCCAATGAACTCCGGAGCCAATTATCGGCCACGAGTTCAGCATGAGCACCTGAAGTAAGAAGTCCGCGAGTGCGTGTCTGACAGGGTAGGTCGTTGGATCAATTTGCAGCGGCCAGACGATGGCACCTCCAACAATGACTAATGTCACGAGGTAGAGCGGACAGATCCGGGCGATACGCGCGGTCAAATAATGCGAAAACCGGAAGTCCTCGGGGCGATAAACGTACGAGAGCGTGAAGCCACTAAGACAGAAAAATAGATCAACGGCGTTATCCCAGATGAAGGGAGCGTCGGTGGGGTAAAGCTGCTGAAAATGACCTAGAGCAACCGCCATCGCCGCTATTCCGCGCAGCCCAGTCAACGCTCGTAGTTCCGGCCGCGAATCCTTCATTTGGCTGGCTCATTTCAGCTTCGACCTCGCGGCCGCCCCCGCGCGTTCCGTCAGCCTCTCGCAGCCCGCGGTGGAGGACAAGACTGGGTTTCTACGGGGTGACGCTATCCTCGAATATGTCGAGGCCATAGTCCTCTGGCTGGGATCGACGCACCAAGGAAGGCGAGCGATCCACATTCACGCAGAAATGGGTCTATTTCATCGGGCGGGTAGCCTCTGAGCAGGCGCAGCAAAAACAACTGCTGCGCAGGACGACCTCAGAGGCCAGCTAGGCTCGGCGATTCGACGCCCCAGCCATGACCGCCGGCAATTCCGGTCACCATGAGCCGAGAGATTGCTTCGTGACGGGTGAGGTTGAACGTGTTGCGGTCAAACCCTCTCTCAGGGTCGAGGCGCATGGCCGGAATGCCGCTTCGGTGCAGGTGACGAATGTGCAAGCCCCATTCAGATCGTTGCTGCACCAGGCGCGCCTTCACAGATACCAAATTCCTCGATCTCACCGATGATAGACTGGACGGCACAAATTGCTGTTGGTTGCTGCCATACCGTGACAATGAGCCGGTTACCCGCTCTATGGACCGCAAAAGCGTTGTGCGTTGCGGCACTCGCTCAATCGGATCAAGATGATTGCCCCGACTGACACTGTCGATCGTCACGTCCTTACGCCACTCCTGGAAGACGGGGCAGCTCTTTTTCGTTTAGCTGGCAATCAGAGAATGTAGCCTCATGGCGCGCTCGGCTCTGAACGAAGGGTCAGTTGTGCGCGGTCCCATATCGCGACTGCTCTCAGCACGAAGATTACCGCGCATGTGATGGCGGCACCGGCAATTATATCCACGAAATAGTGTCCGCCAATAACTGGCGTCGCACTGATCATGATCACATTCAGTGCGGCCAGTGCCGGGAACAGAAGCGGGATGCCTCTCGCCGTATAGACGAAAATGATTCCGAGCGCGGTATGGAAAGACGGAAAAGTCACAATCCCGTCGATGTTGCTCAGCGAGAGCTGCCGCAGGCTGCCGTCGCGCAGCCCGTTCAGGAGCGGGAGATAACTGAGATAATCCGCCGAAACCGACTGCAGTACTCGGTGGGTCGGCCACGCGCCAGTCGCGGGCAACACGGCCGAAATGATGACCATGATCACCAGCGTCGCAGCGCAGACCGAGATGAATTCTTCTGTTCGATGTACCCGCCTGGTAATGTTCAGCACCAGGAACAGCAGTGCCGTTTGCGCCTCTGTCGAGTTGTAGCCGATCTGCAAAATCCGCTTCAGCCCGGGATTTGACTGCACGTAATCAAACGCCGCAAGCCAGTCGAGGCCGATTGTCGCGTCTGCCTTGGCGAGGTAGCGATCAATCAGCGGGAAATTGAACGCCGCAACTAGGCACGACAATATGGTCAGCGTACAGCCGAGCGCCAGGTATTGCGCGACGCTGCCGCAGAGCCAGGCGAGGCGGGCATCCGGCCGGGCGAAGCGATAGACGATGTAGATTGCCAGCAACCAGCCGACGAGGGCGACAAACCATAGCTCGATCACGACGTGAATTCCGAGAAACCGCGCAATGATGAAGTCCAAAAGCGCAACACACGCGGTCACCGCCCAGCGAAAACCTTCGCCGCTCAATTCTAGCACTCCCAGAATGATTTATAGTTTGAAATGGCAGGAGCTTACACGGCAACCCACGCACGAGCAATGCCAGATACACCCGTGTTCACCCGGAGGGTTAACTGCTAGAGGAGGGGGTATCGTTTTTACTGCGGCGCTAACGTCGATGCGATCGATTCGTTCCTCGTGCCCGAGTTGCTCGCTCGGGCGCATTGGTTTATTCCGCCGTCGCGGTGATGGAAAAGGGCACCTCGACGTCATTGGCTGGGATCGTGGCCACCGGTATCTTCTTGGTTTGGCATAACGCGGCCTCAGCGCCAAGGCCCCGCACGCCAGAGCGTCCATGAACATAGGAGCCGACCATTGGCCACGCATTCCACATGGCGAGCTGCAATGTGAAATCCAAGACCGCGCTGCGGACAGGGGTAGCTGATCGGATTGACAACAATGGCCAGACCTCGAGAGCAGCCGGCTACGATCAAGCGGGCTAAAAGGGCAAATTTGAGCGGCGAGAGCCGTCAGATAGCTCGAAGTCGCATTTGCGCCCGCAGCTCCTGCCGCGGAGCGAGATCTTGAGCGGAATCGCCCTGCTCAATCTGCTGAATTTTCACCGCCGCTGCGTTGTTAGACGACGCCCATAAGCTGAATGCCTTCGATCATATCGCGCGCCGACCGTTCGATGACAATTAGGTGCAAACTGCGTCGGCGAACGTCGCCTCTATTAAGAGCAGGTAGATCGACGCCGACCACGTATCAAGCGAATTGAAGGCTCGGCTGAATGCGACGAAAACATCGAAGTGCGTCATGTAGATCGAATAGGAAATAACGCCAATGCAGCGGTACTGATCCAAGCAGGTGTGATGGAGCCGATGTCTGGTTCGTCGGGGCAAGCACAATGAACGGAAACAGAAACACAAGTGCCTGTGACCTTAGCTCCGGCCGCGAATCTCGCATAGGTGGGCCGCCGCTCCCTCAAGAGGCACGACAACGGTGTGCATGCCGAAAATGAAACTGAGGAAAGCAATTGCCCCAGACTAACCGGCTTATTGTATTCCCTGTAAGGGGAAAGGGCAGGGTATCCCAACTAAGCGGGCAGGGAAGTGCGCGTCGAATCGCGGTCTATCGCTTTCAGCGCAATAGCTCTGGGTTGAGGTGAACCCGCTGTGGAGCGCCACCAGCCTGTTTCGACGGAGAGTTGATTGATCGCTCGGGGGGCTGTCGTTAGTAGGCCCGTTATGCTGTTCGGCGGCAGATGAAGTCGGCGAGGCGGCAGTGCTCTTCGCTTGGCCATGGGTTCATGGTTTGCCCGAAAGATGGAAGCGAGACTAATCTGGAAATCGATACCTTCTGATCTCCCTGATGAGCAGCAGTCGTCTGGCTTGCGCGGTAGTGAGCAGGCCCTCGAACAAGATGAAGACCTCGCGTGCCTGGACGTAGACGTCGGTGTTGATGAAATGCTGATCGAAGCCGTACGACGCCAGACGCGCCTCGATCTCGGTCGTGGCAACAGGGTCGAGCCGCCAACTCAGCGCGTTCTGATGTGTGTAATAGTCGGCCTGGTCTTCGAACTCTGGCGCGATCCCGACTAGGTCGATACTACGTAAGGCGGCCTCAATCGCCTTTTGCCGATAGGTCACAAGCAGCTGGTGGCGCAAGAGGCGGTAACGCTGGATCTCCCAGGAGAGTTCGGCAACATCGATGGCGAGCAACCATTCGATGGCAGATCGCGGTGCCAAATCGGCGAAGATCGCCTGACGTAGCGCGTGGTAGTGATCAAGGCGTTCACCGGGGAGCAGCAGGGGAGGTGGCGCCAACACGTCAAACTCGACCGGCAGCGTTGCTGCGGCTAGCTCATGCGCGGTTTGGACGGTTTGGAATGGCCCGTTCATCGTGGGGAAGCCTCCGATCTCAAGGGCGGTGAGGCGGCCGCGTTGACGACGGCGGTAAGCTGGCCATGGATCGGACTTGCCGCCCACAGGTCATGCGCCACCCGCAGCGGTTCGATCTGCAGGTTCGCCCACCACGCCTTTTCATTGCCATGGCGGTGGAGATCCTGGTGATGCGCGCGGCAGAGCGGCACGGTGAACTCATCGCTGACCTTGCGGCCCAGAGTCCTCGGTTGGGCGAACTTGAGGTGGTGGGCATCGGTCGGGGTTTGTTTGCAGACGAGACAGGGCTGTCCGCGGACGAAGAGCAAATGCGCCTTGCTGCGCTTGCGAGGGGTCTCCTTCGGGAACGCGAGCCCGGCGTCGGGAGCATCGGGCCGGGCTTGCGCTTGACGGGCCGCAGCGTCCTGTGGGGCAGGGGCCGGCGACACCGACGGCTCGCCGCTGGCTTCGCCGAGCGGGGGTGGCGCGGCATCGAGCCGCCGCTGGTAGGCAGCCTCCACGCGCCGGGCGTCGTCCTCGATGAGGGTGTTCTTGAGCGGCAGGTTCGCCTTGGCCCAGGCCAGCAGGTCCTCGGTTGAAGGTGAGGTCTCGAGCTGGGTCAGGAGCCGCGCGCAGAGCGCGGCGGATTGCTCGCGGCCAAGCACCGCCGGCCGGTTGAGGATGCCCTTAGGAGGCCTGGCCTTCGCGCCAGGAAGGCCTTGCGGTTCGGCCGGCGGTGGACCGGCCGTTGCGTCGGGGGCGTCGAGGTCGTCCTCGCCGGCGATCCCGACCAGGGCGAAGAGGGCGTAGCGGCGGGCATAGGTTAAGGCTGCGCCCATGCGGTGCGGCGCCTCGGTGTCCTTGGCGGCGCAGACCGGAAGATCGGAGGAGATCCATTCCCCGGAGGAATGGGCGAGCAGGGTGGTGAGGTGAATCTGCGCGGTGGCCGCCTCCAAGCGGGTGGTCTGGACGGTGGCGATCTCCTGCTGGCTTAGGGCTTTGCGGACGATGTCGAGGCCGGAGGCAAGCGAGGCGTAGCGGAAGGTCCGATCATCCTCCCTGGGGAAGGGCGAGCGAATGGTGGCGGTGAGCGTCTTCTCGGGGTTGACGAGGTCGGCCTGGGCCCGCGCCAGGGCGGCGGCGATGGCGCCGATGCTCTCACTGGACTGCAGCATCGGCATTCTCCACCTCGACGGCGTCGAAGCTGATCGCACCGGATTTCGACCGCTTGGCGCGCACGCCATGGCCGGCCGCCTCCTTGGCATCCTCAGGCACAAGCGCCTTCAGCTCTGCTTTCGCCACCTCGTGGTCGCCATGGGCGGCCCGGGTGCGCAGATAGGTCGCGGCCAGCGGGGCCCAAAGATTGGATCCGCTCATGTCGACGACCTTTACTGCTTCCAGCCGCGGCCGGGGTGCCTCGATGTTGAACGGGACCGGCGGGTCGCCGGTCTTCACGCAGCGCCAGAACTTCTTCTCGGCGGTAAGCAGGAGGTGCTGATAGAGCGGGTCGGCGTGGATGTTGATCTCGACCCATTTGCCGCCGCCGGTGATGATCGACAACACCGCCGATCGCACGGCCACGACCCACATGTTGTGCTGTAGCTGCGCCATGTGTTTTTCGGCGGCGCCCTCCTCGGTGAAAGCCCAGGGCAGCATGAATTTGGCTTCGAATACGGCGCCGGTCTGCTCGACGATGCCGTCCAGCGTTGCCGCCATCCATGCATGGACGGGGTGACGCACCCGCCTTTGGATGTCCTTCAGGGTCTGGCCGCTATTGCGCTGGTACCAGCTCCGATTGAGCTCTTCAGTGACGGTGCCGAGTTGGACAACCAGATTGCCTGATAAGTCCGTGGGCTCGACCTCGCCGCGCTTTTCCTTCCATAGGCGAATGAGGTCGGCCTCATCATTGCCCATGATGACGCGGGCATCCGAGCCGCCGATGAAATGGCGGCGATCGGCGGGGTTAAACTTAACGAGTTGGAAGGGTGGCTCCGTTGTGCCACCGGTCTGAACAGCACTCACCGGTATCTCCTGATCCGAACTGCGCGGCGATGATTGCCGCACTGCCCAAACCCCGCGGGATGCGAGGTGAGAAACCGGGGCCGTTTTTGTGCCCGGCCGACTCAGTAACGCTCCGTTTGCCGCGGAAGGCCAGTGCTTTCTGCAGCAACAATCTTGCTCTTTTGGACGCCAAAGCTTGATGGGGATAGCGGATCGGAGCGAGGTGGTGGCTGTGACCGGCGAAGGAGGAGATAGGCATGGCGTCAGATCGACAAATCGAAGCCAATCGGAGAAATGCCAAGCGCAGCACTGGTCCGAAGACAGAACAAGGGAAGGCCCGATCAAGCCGGAATGCGCTCCGCCACGGGTTGTCACGGCCATGGCCGCATGACAATGCTGGGTGTGCGGCGCTGACACGGGCCATCTTGGAGCTGGAAGAGGCGTCCTCTATCGAACCAACCGACGCTGTACGAACCAAGTTGGAGCTCGCCCGCATCCGCGTCGTCCGTCACGAATTACTCGCTGCCTTCTTAAAGGCTCCCGACGCAAAACTGCGAAAACGGATGCGGGGCCTGGAACGCTACGAGCGTGCGGCCTTTGCTCGGCAGAAGCGGATGATGCGTGGGCGCAGCAGATAACGACTTCGATTTGACATCGAGCAAAGCAAAGCCAAATCCGAATGCCGCCCTTGGTCAAAGGCCAGCGAAGCCATCCGAAGGCGACGAAGACCGTTGGTGCCGTCGCGGACGGTAAGGCTCCGCCGGATCGGCCTCCTCGAACGGGCGACAAAGCAGCCGCAGGATCGGTGCAAATCGACTGGACTTGCGGCGCAAACGGAGCGTTGCTGCAATGCATAGAGAGTAAGGAGGGAGCGCGTGCGATGGACGCCCAATGGATCGAGCCGGCGATCACGGTCTGTCTTCAGGCGATTCATGCCAAGCTCAAGGAGGCTGAGCAGATTGCCAGAGCCGCGGCTGCCTGCGCCGAAACGGGAAGCGTTAGCGAAGGCGTGCGGGTCTCCATGGAGATCGAGCTGATCTATGACGCCGGCCGACTCCAGGACGCCGCCAGCCTGCTCAAAACCTTCCTTCGCCCGTAGATGCGTATCGCGGCATTCCAGGCCCGGGAAGATCGGCAATGACAGGTTGCTTGGTGCCTAGCGGCTCTTGCCGCGTAAAAATAGCCTGAACAGCTTGCCGGGATCAGCGCCGAGGGCTTCAGCAATGGCGATGAACTCGATGACATCGAGCCGCCGTTCGGCGCCCTCATATTTGGCGACAAAAGATTGCGGCTTGCCGAGTTTCTTGGCGAGCGCGTGCTGTCGAATGCCGGCCTTCTGTCGTTCCGCGACGAGGAGCGCAATGAGGCGTTGATATTCGGCTGACTGGAGGGATTTTTGCATCGCCGCCGGGCAGTGGGGATTCGGGCGACAGACAATTTGATCCTGGATTCGGATTATCCCAAAACGGGATATTATTAACCGTAACCTCTTAGATTCGGGACATTCGCTCGACTTTAGGACCGGAACGAGCGAACTGATCGGTCCGCGATGATGCTGTTGGGATTGGCGGAGATGGCGATACAGAGCAGCGGCGTAGGAAGGCCTATCGAGGAGCGGAACCGGAGCCGTTCCGTAGCCATACCGAGCGCGCGCCGATGTGTGAGCCGCGCGGATGAACCGTTCCCGTTCAAAGTTGGCGCGGTGCGCTACATTAAGCTGGGTGAGCGCGGCAAATGGGCCAGAGAGGCGACAAGGGAAGGCATTCTGCCGTTTGGATATCGCGCCGTAGCACATTCGGCGTGCGTGCAGGGCGATTGGGACAGGGTGCGCCAAGAGCTCGCCGCGATGGGCCGAACGAAAGCCGGAGTGGGGCAGGGCCTGCGCGAACTCCAGGCGTTTTATTCGATGGGTGAAGATACGCTATGGGTGACCATTGCGGATGGACATCTTTGGTGGACGTTTGCGGACGCGCGTGTGATTGCGGGCGATCCAGACGATGAGGCGGCGCCGGCCCGATTTCGTCGCACGCGCGGCGGCTGGCGGTGCACTAGCCTGAGCGGGAAGGCGCTGACGTCGCGCAGCTTAAGCTCGGCGTTGACCAGCACCGCGAATTACCAGATGACGATCTGCGCGGTCCGGCAGGCGGACTATTTGTTGCGACGGATCCGCGGCGAAGCCGAGCCGCTGCGCGTCAAGGCCGATCAATTGCTATCGGAGATGACCGCGGCCGTTGCCGCCATGGTGCGTCGGCTCGACTGGCGGGATTTCGAGACGCTGATCGATTTGATCTTCTCCCGCGGTGGTTGGCAGCGAACCAGCTCACTTGGTGGCAACCAGGCCGACGTCGATTTGATTTTGAGGCAACCGATCACCGGCGAAACCGCTTGGGTGCAGACCAAATCCCGAACCTCGCAGGCCGAATTCGACGACTACCTTGGCCGGTTTGAACGCGAGGCGAGCTGCGATTTCTTCTTCTTTATCTATCACAGCGCGCCTCGCCCGATTGATGGGCCTGCCCGTATGAAGGTCCGTCTTTGGCCGGCCGACCAAATAGCGAGCGCGGCGATCGACGCCGGTCTGGCGCGCTGGCTGTCCGACCGCTCGACGTGACGTGGTCAACTCTTGATCCAATCCTCTCTAAGCCGGCAGAGGTAACCTTTCGCGCCGTACCAATTTTAACGGTGTCGAAAAGTGCCATCGGGGCAACGAGTTGCATTCTAGCAACATGGTTCGGAAAGGTGCGTCGTTAACCTTCTTCGGCCATTGCGCGACCGCGCCTTGAGCCGACAATCGGCCTCGTCACATGCAGCAATCTGGGTCCCGAGGACCGGTGGAGGCTGGGATGATGAACTCGCGGCGGGTGCGGGCCGCGGCGTTGGGCGGGGCGGTCGTTCTGTCGGGCTGTATTGTCTCGTGCTTTGCGGCGTTCGGTTCGGCTGGCATCGAGAAGATCGGTGCGTCAGTCACCGGTGCGTCAGTTGATGAGTCCCGCGCACGTGGTGTCGTCGCCGATGCCGTGGCCGTGACATCACCGGCAAATGCCACGTCGAACGCTGCCGTCGATGGCCCTAATGCCGTGACCATGAGCGAACAGGAAGCAGCGGCGACCACCAATGCTGCGCCGACCGTGCACGAGACGGAACCTATCGTCGCGGCCGCGTTGACCGATCCGGCGCTGCCGCCGGACACCCAACTGGTAGAGGCGCCGGCAGCGAACACGCCGGATTCGGCGTCCCGCGCGATCAAGTCGGTGGTGGATTCCGTCGAAATCCTCGACGAGTGCTGGGACGTCAGCGCCTGCATCGACCGCTATCTGTGGGCGCTCTATCAAAGGACGCCCAAGGAAGACACCATCAAGGTGCCGGAGCAGACGCAAGTGACGGTCAAGAGAAGGAAGAAGACGGTGACGGTCACCAGAACCTTCATCAGGCTTGTCGATGAGGATTTCGCCTGGAAGGACGCCAAGGCGGCCGAACGAGCCGGCATGCCCATGATGGACTACGTCATGGGCGGCGTCGATCGAAGCTTCAAGCTAAAGCTCTTTCATGCGCTGCTCGCGGCGGAACGGGCCGGCCTGTCACCCGGTATCACCAGCGCCTTCCGCGATGACTACCGCCAGTCGATTGCAAGCGGGCTGAAGGCCGCCAGCAACAGGTCGTATCACGGCGGCAGCCTTCGTGGCGGCTACGGCCATGGGCTCGCGGCCGACATCGTCAGCATCGACGGCGCGACACGCGACGACCGCTTTAGATCATCGGAAAAGCTCTGGAAATGGGTCGACGCGCACGGCAGGGAGTTTGGCGTCGCGCGCCCCTATCTCGATTTTGACCCGGCCCATCTGGCGCCGATCGATGGCCGAGAATATGCTGCCCACCGCGGCGGCGTCAAAACGCGCCATGTGGCGCTGGACGCGAGGACGCGCCGCGCGGCGCACGATAATCGCGCCGCGGTGAAACGGGCGAAGACCGCGAAGTCATCAAAGCTGCGAACGATCTGAGCGGGGATCACGATGGCCCCTATGGTGGGGTTAGCCCACCGGGTCCGCGCAAAAGCGCGGCCCGACGGCTCCGGCGTAACTTAAAACAAAATATCGAGTTCATGGACGCGATGTCCCGGCCATTGCACTTTGCTTTTGAGAGAACCATTCATCAATCGCGCTCGTTTTCAACAGCGACGGTGCGTGCTTGGAACGGCTCGCCCGTTGCCTTAAGGACGGCGTCGAGGCCGCAGGCGGTTTGCATGCGCCGCACGGCGATGTCGCAATATTGCGAGTCAAGCTCGATGCCATAGCCGACCCGTCCGGTTCGCTCGGCTGCGATCAGGGTGGTTCCTGAACCGACAAAGGGATCGAGGATGATACCGTTGCGATGGGAGCAATCACGGATCGCGTCGGCGACTAAGGCAACGGGCTTGACGGTTGGATGCAGCACAAGGTCCTCGCGGCCATCGCCGAAGCCGCTTGCGCCGGCGTAGGTCCAGACATTGCTGCGGTTGCGGCCATACTTGCCAAGCCCGATGTTGTTGAGGTGCGGCGCCGTTCCTGCCTTGAAGACCAAAACGAGCTCATGCTGTGAGCGGTAGAGCGAGCCCATACCGGCGTTGCTCTTGACCCAGACGCAGATATTTTTGAGCTCGGTATAAGCCGCCTGGCCGGCGCTCATCATATGCACGATATGGCGCCAATCGATGCATTGAAAATGGATGGCGCCATCGTCGGAGTAGGCGACGAGGTGGGCGAAGACCTCGGACAGAAAGTTTGTGAATTCGCCGTCCGACATCTCGCCCGAGGCCATGGCAAATTCGCGATGTTGAATCTGGCCAAGCCCGCCGACATGGCCTGCGATCGGAACATTGTAGGGCGGATCGGAGAACACCATTTGGGCGCGCGCATTGCCGAGCAGGGCCAGGTAGGTCTCGCGCTTTGTTGCATCGCCGCAGATCAACCGGTGCGGCCCGATGCACCAGATGTCACCGGTTTGGCTGATCGCTGGCCCCTCGGGCGGTGGGATCGGCAGGTCCGCGGCATCCTGCTGGGTGTTTGTCGCCTCGCTGATTAAGATGTCTATCTCCGGGAGCTCAAAGCCGGTGATCGTAACGTCCAGATCGATCTCAAGATCTGAGAGGTACTGCAGCTCAAGGCCGAGCAGTTTCCGATCCCAGCCGGCATTCTCGGCAAGCTTGTTGTCGGCAATGACATAGGCACGGATCTCGCTCTCGCTCATCTGCGAGAGGCGGACGGTCGGTACCTCGGCAAGGCCGATGGTCTTTGCAGCCTCAAGGCGGCCGTGCCCTGCGATCACACCATTGTCGTCATCGACCAGAACCGGGTTGGTGAATCCGAATCGTTGGATCGCCTTTGCAATTTGGGCGATCTGCTGCCTTGAATGGGTGCGGGGATTGTTCTTACGCGGGTTAAGATCGCAGATGCTTTGGTAGGTGAGGTCGAGTTTTCTGGTCCAGCGTGGATTATCTAACATGGTGGTCTCCCGTTGTGGTTCGCAGGAGAGACCTACAGATTCAGGACGGCGGCATCATTCAGGATAATACGCGGACTATTTGTCTGAAGAGACCCGGTTAAGCAACGACCGCCAACTGATGGGCAGGCGCCACTTCCTGGCGACGATTTTTGCAGCCCGCTCATGCGGCGGCCCCGACCACCAATCTTGGCGGCGCAGGATCGACCAGCCCCGAAGGCCCGAGCTTCGGTCTCGCTTGGTTAACCAGCCGAGGTAAGCCCGATAATCCGCGGTGGCCGCGGCAAATCGAATTTGCTGGATTGGGCGCTCTTTTGGTCGACCGGCCCTTCGTTTCAACTCGCCCCGGAGGCTCTTTGCGACCAGATCCAAAAACCAGGCGGGCAAGGGTTGATGTGCGTTAGCCGACAGGATATCGGCGAGCTGCTCTGGGCTGGGGATTTCGCCCGCATCGAGGCGCCGCTTGCAGTTTTGCAGGCTGCTAGCCTCGAACAGATCGTAGAGCGTGGGTTTGGATACATCGTCCATCGGATCACCAAGTGGCAGATCGGTTAGATCGAATACTTCTCATGAAAAGCCAGCAACGCCTCGCCTAAAGGCGACGGTTCGCCGCGAACGGCCTTGAGAAATTCGTCGGCCTCCACATTGATTTCGGTACCCGGCTCGATCTTGTGCCTATTGGCTTCCTCCTCCCGTTTTATCCACTCGTCCTCTGTTAGGGCTTCCGGCGTCAGGAGTACGGGACCTTTATTTTCTGGCTGTTCCCTGGCGGTAAGGCCGCGCAATTGATCGATTAGGACGGCGGCCGCGGGGTGTCCGGTTGCTGCGACCGCCTTGAGCTTGAGGATCGCGATCTCAAGCCGGCTCATCGATTGCGTCTTGCCTGAGATCGCGACCGGTTGGGTTTTGAGCGCGAATTCGCGCGTCAGCCGCTCGATGCTGACCGCACCCCTGGGCCGGCCCTTAGGATTGCCCGAGGTCCCTTTGCGGAATCGTGTCGCCGCCGGCGGCGGAACGCGGCCGTTAGATGTCTTGGTCATGATGCACGACTCGCTGCGACGTGGCCTTGGCTTGCTTCTTCAGTTCTTCAATGTGCGCGAGATCCCGCTCAAATTCGGCTTTGAATTTGTCGAAGAGCTCGGCGTCCCAAGGCGGGGGACCGGCGTGTTCAACGAGCCGCTTGCCAAGTAACATCGGAACGCCATTCGGTACCTCGATGACGGCCCGGTTTACGACCTCGGACGACCGGTCGAGGAGCCCAGCCCGCTTGCATTCTTCGAAGAACAGTTTGATGGCGCGAATTTCACCGGCTACGACGCGCTTGAACAGCCCGTGCAGCACCGCCTCATGCGGATGCAGTTTGATCTTTTTGCCACCGATGCGGGCCTCGATCGGCCGCTCCAGCAGCGCGGCAAGATCGGGGGTGGGGTGTTTCGCTAGCGGCCGATTTGGTCGCACCGGTTGCGGCCGCGTCCCAAAACGGGTTGCCTTGGGCGGTTTGCCATAACCGACCTCGTAGGTCTCGTGCGGCTCGTTTTCGCCGCCGGAAAGCTCGTCGTCATCCTTGTTCATCGCGCCGCTCCATCTTTCGCACCGCGGACGCGCGCGGCCCTTGGAGCACAGCCCAAAAGCCAATGCACGCCGAAGCGCGGTTAACCGCGTCCAGTCATTATCGTTCGGGTTTCTGGAGGTTTCTGCGCGGCTCATCGACCGAGCCAGCCAAGATAAAGATATAGGCCCGGATTCTTGATCGTCAAACATATTTGGCAATGAGGTTAACCTGCAGAGCGGCAGGAGTCTTGGGGAGGAGTTTTGCCGCGCGCGGACCGGAATTTCCCGTTCGACGAAGGCCGATTTCCCGTCACGGGTTTGTCGGGAATTGGTCGGGATTCGCGCGAAAAACTCCTAAGCTTTCAGGGGCTTGGTGCAAGGGATTGCGAGCCAACGGGGCATATTCTTCGTATTTGCCCTGTTAATTCCCGTAAAGCCCTAGTTCGGCATCAGCACGGCATCGATGCGGCGGCTGTTTCGTGTGCTGATGATGATGGCACCGTTGCGAGTCGCAAATCTCGCGCCGACAAGGCGCGGCAGCTTTTCCGTGAGCGATGAAGGCAGCGGAATCATTCCGCCGGTGATGGGATCGCCGACATTGATCGGCGCGACAGCTGCGCCGGCCGAAGGCGCTGCCTTGATGTACTCCCTTATCAACTGAATCTCTTCACGCGAGAGGCTGAGGCCGGCCTGTTCGCCTGCGCCGTCAGCCAGCCTCTTTTCCGCCTCGGCCTTGTTCTGCGCATCTTCCTGCTGGGCGGCATCGCGTTTTGCGACTTCGACCTGTTCGAGTCTGGCGAGGCGTTCCCTCAGCGGCGCGAGTTCCCGTCGCAAGACGGCAATGTCCGACTTCAGCGAAGAGAGCTGACCAAGCGCGATCGCGGCGGCAACGCAAGCGACGACCGAGATCAGGCTGAGGCAGGCCACCGCCAGCCCCGTCAATCCGCCTCGACGATCGGCACGACGATCCCGGACATCCTCCGCGGATCGCCGTCGCCGCGCGGCGGCGAATTTGGGCATGGTCGTGCCGAGCAAGCTGACCAGACCGGACAGCCGCGAAGCCACCATGCGGTTCGTCTCCTGAAACGAGCCGAATGCAGGCGCAGGGATGATCGGAGAGTCCCCCAAGGGGATGTCGGCAGCAGTGGTCGAACGGTCCGCGCCGGATGGCTGGCGGTCGTCGCGCGTCATGCCGGGGAGCTCAACGTCGTCGGGACGGTCGATCGCGGTGTCCGCACCTGAATGGCGCGTGTCGGCTGCAACAGTGCCCAATCGTTCCGTTTCCTGTTGATCGAGTCTTTGCTCGATGCGGGAGGCTTCAAGCGAACGCCACAACGAGAGCCCCGAATCGGTGATCTGCAGGCCCGCATCGTTGATCGATGCCCATCCCGATTGGAAGACGTCGGCGTCGCCAAGCTCGGACGGCCGCTTCGACTGCGTGGCTTCATCGCCGGCCGCGATCATGCGCTTGACCTCGCGGCTGACCTCGTCGATCGCGATCCGTTCCCCGGGCCTTGCGGCCAGCACACTCAGGATCGCCAGATTGAACCTCATGCGGCGCCTCGCGATGCCCGATCAACCGGCCCCTGCGGCCGTTTCTCTCCCGTGCAGGCGACGTGTGAGCCTCAGCGGGGTCGAAGCGGATCAATCATGCCGGCACGGACGTCGGTCAGTCAGGGAGTCGAGCAAGTGTACTGGCTCCTCAAGGGGCAAACAATCCGGCACCAGACCTACGACAGATGGTAAGTCGCTCCGCAAACGCGACGCGTCGGGATCACGTTGGCTGCGCCTCAGAGAAACTCGCGAAGCCTGGAGAGCTCGATCACGTGCTCGGGTGACAACACGTCGGGGACGAGGGGAGGCTGCGACTTGGTCCGGATCTCGTAGAGATGTCGCGTCTTCTCGGGCTTGCCCATGAAATCCCGAATGCATTGGTCGAGCGTTCCGTTGACGACCATATAGGGCGCGCGATCCTCTCGCCTCGCGTTGTTGAGAGAAGGCCATTTGTAGAGGTGGGCCGCAGCTTGGAAGTCCACCTGATGAGATTGGTCGGTCATTGCAAAATATCTAGCCGAAAAAGCCCAGCGCGGCAAAGTCAGCCGGCTGATGGGTGAGCTGGTGCGGCAATACGCGCAAGCTGCGTGCGGTCGTCCATCGCAGAAGCCGCCGTCATGCATCTCGAACGATCCGCCGACGTGCCTCGCGTTTGATGCCTCGCAGCAACTCCCGCTTCGATCTCCCGCGGCCGAGATCACGGGCGATGGGGCGAGGCCGGCTGAAGGAAGAGCCGGCAGACCCCCTCGCGCGGCACGCGCGCGCAGTGGCAAGCGCGCGTTGACGACCTGGCTCGCTCGTGGCGCCAGCGGCCGCGACGACGGGTGTCGGATTGACTCGATTCCAGAATGTTCCTATTTTGTTCTATTGTCAATTTCCGCGTCCGGGGACGGGCGGCTTCGGTCAGGTCAGGGATGAACGGGTCGAGATGGCAGCCGCAGCCACCATCCTTCATGCGGACCTCGATGCATTTTACGCATCGGTCGAGCAACTGCTCGAGCCGTCGCTGCGCGGCAAGCCGATCGCCGTCGGGGGCGGGGTTGTGCTGGCGGCGTCCTATGAGGCCAAGGCCTTCGGGGTGCATGGCGGCATGTCGGGGCGGGAAGCGCGCCAACTGTGCCCGCAGCTCGTTTTCGTCGGCGGCCATTTCAGCGATTACCAGCGGCTGGGCGACGCGGCCATCAAGGTGATCGGCGACTTCACGCCGCTGGTCGAGCGAATTTCGATCGACGAGGCGTTTGCGGATGTTGCCGGCTGCACGCACCTGTTCGGGACGCCAGCCGAGATAGCCGCGTCGATCCGGTGGCGCGTGCGCACCGAGCTCGGCCTTCCGATCTCGATCGGCGTCGCCCGCACCAAGCATCTGGCGAAGATCGCCTCGCAGGTCGCAAAGCCCGACGGACTTGTCGTCGTTGATCCCGACGCCGAGCTAAGCTTCCTTCACGAATTGCCGGTTGAGTTGATGTGGGGGGTAGGGCCGGTCACCAGGACCCGGTTGGACGCGATCGGCGTTGCGACGATCGGTCAGCTCGCCAAGTTGTCGGAACGGTCGCTGACGGGCTTGCTCGGTCCTGCAGCGGGCGAGAAACTCGCCGCGCTGGCCTGGAATCGCGATCCGCGACAGCTCAAGGCACACCGGCGCGCGCGATCGGCAGGAGCACAATCGGCACTCGGCCGAAAGCCTGCGATCGAACGAGTCATCCGGCCAACGTTGCTTCATCTCGCCGACCGCGTCGCCACGCGGCTTCGGGCGAAGTCACGACCTGGACGAACCGTGACGGTGCGCGTCCGCTTCGCCGACCTGAAGTCGGTGACGCGCTCGATGACGCTCGATGCGCCGGTGTGCACGACCATCGTCCTGGCCCGGCTCGCCGAGAATCTCGTACGCGCTGCCCTTGCCGACCATCCCGGCGAGAAGATCATCTCGCTGCTGGCGATCTCGGTGTCGCATCTCGAGGAGCATTGGGATCTTGCGCTGGAGCTTCCACTCGGACTGGCGGATGAAGCGCTTCGCCCTGGAAGCCCGACAGGGATGGCCCGCTGGGCGGCGGACCGTGCGATCGACAAGATCCGCGAGCGCTTTGGCTGGGAGGCGATCGGATATGGTTCAGCCGCGCTGGAGGCGGTTCATTCGGTGCCCGATGCGTTTCGCAAGCTTGCCGAGAGAGAGCTCTAGAGCGTTTTCGAGCGAAGTGGATACCGGTTCGCGTGAAGAAAACGCGTCAAAACAAGAATCTAGAGCCCCGTTCCGATTCAATCGGAACGGGATAGGCTCTAGCGCTCGCCGGTTCACGTACCTGTCACTGCATTAAGAAAAGGCAATTTGGAATCGCGGGCTTGTGAGTGGCGCCCCCGCACCGCCGGCTTATTTTGAGCCTGCGGAGGGACAGCCATGAAGCACAGCGCCGAACTGATCCAGACGATGCGCGATGCGTTGGATGCGGTCATGGCAAGCGTGCCGGCGGATCAATCCGTGTTCGGTCTCAAGGCCGCTGTTGCGGAATGCATCCTGCGAGCCGCAGCTCACGGCCAGACATCGTTCGACGGGCTCGTGACGTCCGCATCCGATCAGCTTCAGTCGATCATCTCGATGCTGACCTAGGCGATCGGGATGCGCGCGCCATCGCTCACACTTTGCCGCGCGGAGCGCTGATGATGCAATCGCTCGGGCCGACGGTTCTCTCAGGGCAGCGATACGACCCGTAGATTGTTGGTCGTTCCCGCTTGTCCAAAGGGAATGCCGGCGACCACGACCAGCAGATCGCGGCTCGATGCAAACTGCTCTGCATGCGCGAATGCAGTTGCGCGCTCGACCATCTCCTCATAGCTCTGAACGTCGCCGGAAAGCACGCTGTGAGCGCCCCAAAGCAGGCACAAGCGGCGGGACACTTCGCGGCTTGGGGTGATCGCGAGGATCGGGCGGCTCGGCCGCTTGCGCGCGACGCGTGCCGCCGTGGTGCCGCTCGACGTGTAGGCCACAATGGCTGCGGCGTGAACGACGGAGGCGAGATCGGCCGCTGCCGTTGCCACGGCATGCGGTGGCGTCTGCTCTTCGCCGGGCTGGGTCGCCTCGACGATCGAGCGGTACATCTTGTGTTGCTCGGTGCTGCGGATGATGCGGTCCATCATCTCGACCGCCTCGCGCGGATATCGGCCTGTCGCGGACTCCGCCGACAGCATCACTGCATCTGCGCCATCATAGATGGCGGTCGCAACGTCGGAAACTTCCGCGCGCGTCGGCGTAGGGGCGGCGACCATGGAGTCGAGCATTTGCGTGGCGACGATCACGGGCTTCACCGCGAGACGGCAGGCCCGCACCAGCTCCTTCTGGCGCCCCGGCACGTCCTCATGCGGGATTTCGACGCCGAGATCGCCCCGCGCAACCATGATGGCGTCGCACAACTGGATGATATCGTCGATCCGCTCGAGCGCTGCCGGCTTTTCGATCTTGGCCATCAGACCGGCGCGGTCCCCAATGAGGCCTCTCGCCTCGATGATATCCGAGGGCTTCTGCACGAACGACAGAGCAACCCAATCCACGCCAAGTTTCAGGCCGAACTCCAGATCGAGGCGATCCTTCGCGGTCAGCGGTGAAAGATCGAGGACCGTGCCCGGCAGATTGACGCCCTTGTGATTCGAGATCGTGCCGCCGACGATCACCTTGGCTTCGATGAAATCGTCACCGAGCCCGGTAACGCGAACGCGAACCCTGCCGTCGTCGATCAGAAGGTCATGGCCAGGGGCAACGGCGGCAAAGATCTCCCGATGCGGGAGGGGGATTGCGGTTCGGTCACCTTCCGATCCGGACAAAACGAACCGAATGGCCTCTCCGGCCACTGCTGCGATCTTTCCATCGCGCAAGGTGCCGACGCGGATCTTCGGACCCTGGAGGTCCATCAGGATGCCGATCGGCCGGCCGACCTCCTGTTCCAACTTCCGGATCGCCGCGTGAATGCGTGCGTGATCGCTCTGCGTTCCGTGACTGAAGTTCAGGCGGAATGTATCGACGCCAGCCAGCAGCAGCGCCTCGAGCATCTCGGGGGAACTGCTGGCGGGACCGACGGTTGCGACGATCTTGGCGCGTCGATGGCGGCGCATGGGTCACCTCATTGCTGGCTTGATTCCCGGCTTGCCGGCTGCAATCAGCACGGCGCGGATATCGTTGACATTGGTAAGCGTTGGCCCGGTGCGCACGAGGTCTCCAAGGCGGTCGAAGAACGTATAGCTGTCATGGGCAGCCAGGTACGCCCGTGCGTCAAGCAGATTCGCGGCGGCGCGCCGCAGCGTATCCGGACCGATCAAAGCGCCAGCCGCATCTTCCGTTCCATCAATTCCATCGCTGTCGCCCGCAATGGCCCAGATATCGGACGCGCCGGACAGGGCGACGGCAAGCCCCAGCAGGAATTCGGTGTTGCGGCCGCCGCGTCCCGCCGGCCCGCGCCCGATCGTCACCGTCGTTTCTCCTCCGGACAGCAGCACCGTGGGGGCGGGGCCTGGCTGCGCATGCCTCGCGACTGATAGGGCGATGCCGGCCATCACGGTTCCGAGTTCCCGTGCCTCGCCCTCGATCGCGTCGCCAAGGATGATCGGCGTCAGGCCTTCGTCCCGGGCGGCGTTGGCCGCAGCGTCAAGCGCATGGAATGGAGCGGCAAGGATGCGGACATCAGCATCGATCTCGCCGGGTTTGGGCGTCTCGTCCGCCTGTTCAAGCACAAGCCGCGCCGCTTCCGGCAGGTCGATGGCAAACCGGCCAACGATCTCCAGCGCATCGGCTTTGGTGCTGCTGTCCGGCAGCGACGGACCGGAGGCAATCGCCGCGGGATCGTCGCCGGGAATGTCTGAGATCACAAGGGTCGTGACGCGGGCGGGACGGGCGGCCAGCGCCAGCCGGCCGCCCTTGATCGCGGACAGATGTTTGCGGACAACGTTCATCTCGGCAATTGTCGCGCCGCTTGCAAGGAGTGCCCGGTTGACCGCCTGCTTGTCGGCGAGAGTCATCGGAGATGCCGGAAGGGTCATCAGCGCCGAGCCACCGCCGGACATCAGGGCGATGACGAGATCGTCTGCTGAAAGCCCCTCGACGGCGCGCAGCATGCGAAGGGCAGCGGCCTTGCTCGTGTCATCCGGCACGGGGTGAGACGCTTCGAGCACTTCGATGCGGCCGGCCGGGACCGAATGGCCGTGGCGCGTGACGACGACACCCGAAAGCTCGACGTCAGGCCATGCCGCGTCGAGGCCCGCCGCCATGGCCGCCGACGCCTTACCCGCGCCGACGACGATGCATCTGCCCTTCGGCTTTGCCGGCAGGGCGTTGGCGATCGTGATCCTCGGATCGGCGCTCGCGATGGCGGCGCCGAAGATTCGCCGCAGGGCGGTCCGAGCTCGCACATCCGTCCATTTGTCGCTCAATCGTTTGCGCTCCGGCCGATAGGTCTCTTGTTATGGCGCCTTCTCGAGACGGTCGTAAGACGCGGGTGCCTCCAGTCGACCGCCTTCACCGGGAAAGGCCTTTGCGCGAGCGATTGCGGCACTTGCCGTCGCTTCACTGCCGAGAATGAACGCGCGCCGCATCGGCTTGATCAACAACAAGGCAGTGAGGGCCGCGGTGGCATTGAGTCCAACCGCGACGATGAACACGGCCTGCCAGCCGAGCTGGGAAGAGATGATGCTCGCGAGCGGCACGAGCAGCGCCGCCGTGCCCTTCGCCGTGTAGAGCATGCCGTTGTTGGTGGTTGCGTATTTGGCGCCGAACGTGTCGCCCGACGTCGCGGGAAACAGGCTGTAGATTTCGCCGAAGACGCCGAAATAGATCGCCGTGGCCAGCACGAAGACAACCGGAATGTGACCGTAGGTGGACAGCGTCAGCAACATCAGCGCCGCAGTCGCGAACGCGATGAACATCGTGTGCTCGCGGCCGATATTGTCGGAGACCCAGCCAAAGAGCGGACGGCCGAGACCATCGAAGACGCGATCGAGCGAGATGGCAAAGGTCAGCGCCGCCATCTGGAAGCCTGCCAGGGTGACCGGCGTGTCCGCGATCTTGAAGTCATGGGCGATCGGCCCGATTTGCGCGGCGGTCATCAACCCGCCGGAAGCCACCATGACGAACACCAGGTACATGACCCAGAAGATCGGGGTGCGCAGCACCTGGGGCGGGGTGTAGTCGATCGCGCTCTGCGGCAGATTGAGGCGCTTCTTCCTGGGCGCCTCGACGCCATCCGGCGGGCGGACGAACCAGGCCAGCAGGATGACGATCAGGCCTTGCCCGATCCCGAAGGTCAGGAAGGTGCTCTGGTAGCCGCTGGCGGCAATCATGTTGGCAATCGGTACGACGGTGAGGGCCGCACCGGCGCCAAACCCGGCGGCGGTTGCCCCTGCGGCCAGGCCGCGCCGGTCCGGAAACCATTTCAGCGCATTGCCGACGCAAGCGCCGTAGACGGCGCCGGCGCCAATGCCCGCGACGATTGCTGCCGCGTAAAGCGTGACGAGAGATGAGGCGTATGAGTTCATGACCCAGGCCAACCCGATCATCAGCCCGCCGAACGTGATGACGATGCGGGGGCCGTATTTGTCCACGAACCAGGCCTCCACCGGCACGAGCCATGTCTCCGTCATCACAAAAATCGTGAAGGCGAGCTGGATGGCTGGACGACCCCAGTGAAACTTCGCGTCGATCGGGTCAACGAACAGCGTCCACCCATATTGCAGGTTGGCGATCATCGCCATGCAGACGATGCCGATCGCCAGCTGCAGCCAGCGGAAGCCGCCGGGCGATGATGCCGGTTTCGTGGAGATCATGTGTGCTCCTGAGGCAGATAATCGTCGTTTGCGCCGGCTGCGTCGGGCTATCGCCCCGCCGCCGCCTACTGACGGAATTCGTTGGTCAACTCGCCGATTCCGTCGATCGCGACGGTGACCGTGTTGACGGGCTCCTTCATCACCCCGACGCCTATCGATGTCCCGCAGCAGATCAGGTCGCCCGGCAACAGCGTCATGTCGTGCGAGATCTTGCTGACCAGCGTCTGTGCGCTGAAGATCATGTCCGCGATCGGGTAGTTCTGGCGCTCGACGCCGTTCAGGATGGTGCGCACCACAAGGCGTGCGGGGTCGAGGCCTGAGGCAATGACGGGACCGAAGGGTCCATATCCATCGAAGCCCTTGGCCCGTGCCCATTGCGGGAAGGTCGGGTCGCGATTGAGGATGTCTGCCGCGGTGACGTCGTTGGTGCAGGTGTAGCCGAAGATGAAGGCGTCGGCCTGCTCGGGCGCGACCGCAGTGCAGCTCCTGCCGATGACGATGCCAAGCTCGCCTTCGTAGGTCGTCTTGCCATCATAGCCCAAGGGGCGCCTGATGACGGCGCCAGGCGTGGTGACGCTGGTTGGCGCCTTCAACAGGTACAACGGTTCTGCAGGCTCAGGTGATTTCAGCTTCTCCGCAAGCGCGTGAAAATTGTTCCAGAGCGCGATGATCTTGCTCGGTTGCGTCGGGGCGAGCAGCTCGACGTTGTCCAGCGCCAGCGTTTGTCCAATCGGTCGCGTGTCGCCGAACATGTCCCCTTCGTGCACGGAGATTCCGGACGGGGTGAGTTGCCCGAAGCCGATTTCGGCATGGTGGCGGAAGCGGACCCAGCGCGTAACATTGGCCATCACGCCACCGCCAGCGTTTCTGCTGCTGCGGCGCCGGCCGCCCCGTCATAGAGGCCGGCCAGCCTGGTGCGCTGCGCGACCAGGGCCAGCACCGCATCGAGGGCGGGCGTCGCGATATCAGTCATCCGGCCCATCTCCTGCACCACGGTGATCAGCGGATCGATCTCCACCGGACGTCCACGTTCGAGATCCTGCAGCATCGAGGTCTTGTGCGCGCCGACCTTGCGCGCACCTTCGATGCGGCGTTCGACATCGACCCGAAACTTGACGCCGAGGCTTTCCGCGATCGCCTGGGCCTCCAGCATGATCGCCCGGGACAGCGCGCGCGTGCCCGGATTGCTGCAGATCACGTCGAGCGTCGCGTGGGTGAGGGCGCTGATCGGGTTGAAACAGACGTTGCCCCACAGCTTGAGCCAGATCTCGTCGCGGATACGGTCGAGGACCGGCGCTTTCATGCCCGCGGCCACGAACAGCTCGGAAAGTTTCTGGACGTCGGATGTGATCTCGCCGGAGGGCTCGCCCAGTGGAAAGTTGTTGCCGTAGACGTGGCGGATCACGCCGGGCGCCTCGATTTCGGTGGCGGGGTACACCACGCAGCCGATGGCGCGTTCGGCGCCCAACTCGTTCCACTGCCGACCGCCAGGATCGATGCTCTCGAGCGTCGATCCTTCGTGGCGACCACCGTGCTTGTGGAAATACCAATAGGGAATGCCGTTGACGGCAGTGACGATGCGTGTGCGCTGACCCAGCAGGGGCTGCATGGGTTCGATGACGCCGGTGATCGAATGCGCCTTGAGGCAAATGATGACGTAATCCTGCTCGCCGAGTTCGGCGGGGTTATCGGTACAACGAGGATGCACGACGCGCTCCTCGTCGCCGATCAGGAGCTTCAGGCCGTTCTGCCGCATCGCGGCGAGATGCGCGCCCCGCGCGATCAGGCTGACATCGGCACCAGCGCGCATCAATTCGACACCGAGATAGCCGCCGATTGCGCCGGCGCCGTAGATGCAGATTCTCATGAGATCCTCGCAAGCAGAATGGGGACACAGCAGGAGCCGCAGCGGGCTCGAACCGAGTAGTGTGGCAATGGACTTGGGTAACCTGTCAGGCCGCGCAGGCGGCTTCCTCGTAAGCAAGGGTGATGTCCCGCATGCTCACGACGCCGACGAGCCGGCCGTTGTCGATGACGGGGATATGGCGGATTCCGTGACGGGCCATGAGGCGCTCGACATCCGTAAGCGCATCTTGCGAATTGCAGGACAGCAGCGGCCGCGGCGAAATGAACTGCGCGACTTTCATCGCAAGACCATTGGTGCCGCGCTCGGCGATCACGGCAACGATGTCGCGCTCGCTGAACATTCCGACCACGGCGGCGTCCTTGCTGCGCGAGGCGCTTCTGACCACGAGGGCGCCGACATTGCTCGCGTACATCAGGTTCGCCGCTATGCTCACGGTTTCGTTCGAGCCGATCGCCACCAGGTGCGGACTGTTGTTGCGAAGGATGTCCCCGACGTACATGGCAGCGTTCTCCCGGTTGCGTGATTAGGCTGTTTCGAAATAATCGTGGTATACATTATCCCAGAAGTCAAACAAAAGAATCGAGCCGTTTTAAAAGAAAAATGGCAAAAATACTGACCTATTCGCAGATTTCGTTCCCTTGACTCCGGGGCGTTATGGTATGCCATATGCCAATTCTGGCGCTCGTTCTTGGCGAGCAATTTCGTTCTGAACCGCAACCGGTTAGGGGCAGGTCGTGATGAAAAGAGAGCCGATCAGGCGCAAGCCATCCGATCCCGATCTTCGCGCGCAGCCGGAGCAGGACGTACGCGACGGCGGTGTTCAGTCCGTCGATCGCGCCATGCAAATCCTGGAGACACTTGCAGAGGATGATGAAGGCTATCGGCTGACCGATCTGGCAATCCGCACCGGCCTGTCGCCCTCGACCGTACATCGGCTGCTGACCACGCTCGAGAACCGCAGGTTCGTGCAGTTCGACCGCGAGGAGTCCAAGTGGCACATCGGCGCGCAAAGTTTCGTGGTCGGCTCGACCTTCGTGCGCCGGCGGAATTTTGCCGCCCAGGCGCTGCCTTATCTGCGCAAGCTGCGCGACCAGACCAGGGAAACGGCCAACCTTGCGGTGGTCGATGATGAATCCATCATAGTCGTGTCCCGCATCGAGAGCCGGGAGATCATGCGCTCGCTGACCAAGGTCGGCGGGCGCGTCGCGATGATCGCCTCGGGAGTGGGCAAGGCGGTGCTGGCTACCTATTCCGATGCCGACGTCAACGCGATCATTCGCCGTCAGGGCATGCCGCGGCTGACGGAAAAATCGATCGTGCGGCCCGGCGAGTTGTTCAAGGAATTGGAAAGCGTGCGGCGTCAGGGTTATGCGGTGGATGACGAAGAGGCGCGCCTCGGCCTGCGCTGCGTAGCTGCGGTCGTCTTCAACGACTGCAACGAGCCATATGCAGCGATCTCGGTATCGGGCATGGCGGACAGGCTGACGAACGAACGCTTGCCGGAGATCGGTACGATCGTGCACCAGATCGCAGCCGAACTCACGGCCGAACTTCGCGGGAACCGCACGCAGCAAGCGTAGGCGTAAGGCGGCTGCAATTTCGTCCTTAACGATTTCCACTTCTTCGCTGGCGCTAATCAATTGAAGAGGCGCAAGAAATCGCGAGCCTTGCCACAGCGCGGAAATTCCAATCGATTGCGTTGAGATCAATGCTCGCGGGCCTGATGATCCTGCTCAGGTCAACTCATAGCGAGGCGGGATCATCACATGAAGATGCGAGCGGTGGATGCAGCGGTCCGCATACTGGAACGCGAGGGGATCACTTGCGCTTTTGGCGTTCCCGGCGCGGCGATCAATCCGCTTTACTCTGCACTGAAGCGCAACGGCTCGATCGGTCATATTCTGGCGCGGCACGTCGAAGGCGCCTCGCATATGGCGGAGGGTTACACCAGAGCGAAGGCGGGCAATATCGGCGTTTGCATCGGCACATCGGGCCCCGCCGGCACCGACATGATCACCGGGCTCTATTCGGCGATCGCGGATTCGATTCCGATCCTCTGCATCACCGGTCAGGCGCCGCGGGCGCGGCTCTACAAGGAGGATTTCCAGGCCGTCGACATCGAGTCGATCGCAAAGCCGGTGACGAAATGGGCCGTGACCGTGCGCGAGCCGGCGCTGGTGCCGCGCGTGTTCAGCCAGGCTTTCCATGTCATGCGGTCGGGGCGGCCGGGACCGGTGCTGATCGATCTTCCGCTCGATGTGCAATTGGCCGAGATCGAGTTCGACGACGAGACCTATTCACCGCTGCCGGTCTACAAGCCGACGGCGACGCGGAAGCAGATCGAGAAGGCGCTCGAGATGCTGAACGCCGCGGAGCGGCCGCTGATCGTGGCCGGCGGCGGCGTGATCAACGCCGATGCTTCCGAGCTGCTGGTCGCCTTCGCCGAAGCGGTCAACGTTCCCGTGGTCCCGACGCTGATGGCGTGGGGCGCCATTCCGGACGATCACGCGCTGATGGCAGGGATGGTCGGCCTGCAGACCAGCCATCGCTATGCCAACGCCACGATGCTCGAATCCGACTTCGTGCTCGGCATCGGAAATCGCTGGGCCAACCGCCATACCGGTTCGATCGAGACCTACACGAAGGGCCGCAAATTCGTCCATGTCGACATCGAGCCGACGCAGATCGGACGGGTTTTCAATCCGGACCTCGGCATCGTCTCGGACGCCAAGGCCGCGCTGGAAATGTTCGTGAGCGTCGCCAGGGAGTGGCGGAAGTCCGGGAGGCTGCGCGATCGGCAGGCCTGGCCCGCCGCCTGCCGCGACCGCAAGCGTTCGATGCTGCGCAGGAGCCACTTCGACAACATCCCGATCAAGCCGCAGCGCGTGTACGAGGAAATGAACAAGGCCTTCGGCCGCGACACGTGCTACGTGACCGTGATTGGATTGTCGCAGATCGCCGGCGCCCAGTTCCTCAACGTCTACAATCCACGCAACTGGATCAACGCTGGCCAAGCCGGCCCTCTCGGCTGGACGCTGCCGGCCGCGCTCGGTGTGCGCGCCGCCGATCCCGACCGCGACATTGTCGCGCTGTCGGGTGACTACGACTTCCAGTTCCTGATCGAGGAGCTCGCGGTCGGAGCGCAGTTCAATCTGCCCTACATCCACGTCGTCGTGAACAATTCATATCTCGGGCTGATCCGGCAGGCGCAGCGCGGCTTCGACATGGACTATCACGTCCAGCTCTCGTTCGAGAACATCAACGCGCCCGAGATCGGCGGTTACGGCGTCGACCATGTGGCCGTTGCGGAAGGGTTGGGCTGCAAGGCGATCCGGGTCACTGATCCGAACGACGCGCAGGCAGCGTTCGCGACCGCACGCGAGCTGATGGCGAAGCATCGCGTGCCCGTGGTGGTGGAGTTCATTCTCGAGCGGGTGACCAATATCGCCATGGGAACGGAGATCGACAACATCGTCGAGTTCGAGGAGGTGCTGGATCTTCCGCTCGATGACGTGCCGAGCGCGTCACGATCCGGCACGCTGTTGCCGGCCTGACGACATCTTTCAGCGCATCAAGCGGAGATACGACCCGTGCCCCAATTTGCCGCCAACCTCACCATGCTCTTCAACGAGCTGCCGTTCCTCGATCGGTTCGCGGCCGCCAAGGCTGCCGGCTTCAACGCAGTCGAGTATCTTTTTCCTTATGACTTCGAAAAGGGCGCGTTGCGGGAGGAGTTGACGCGCTCTGGGCTGACCCAGGTGCTGCACAATCTTCCGGCTGGCAACTGGGCCGCCGGCGAGCGGGGCATTGCGATCCTGCGCAATCGGGTCGATGAATTTCGCGACGGCGTGGTGCGCGCGATCGACTACGCCAAGGCGCTGGATTGCCGGCAGCTGAACTGCCTGGTCGGCATCGCCCCCGCCGGAGCGGATACGGCAGTCCTGCGCGAGACCCTCGTGTCCAACCTGCGCTTCGCTGCCGGCGCGCTCGGCCAGCATGGCATCAAGCTCCTGGTCGAACCGATCAACACGCTCGATATTCCCGGCTTCTTCCTGAATCGTACGGAACAGGCGGTGCAGCTCATTTCCGAGGTGGGCTCGTCCAACCTGTTCATCCAGTACGACATCTATCACATGCAGATCATGGAAGGTGATATCGCGCGGACCCTGCAGAAGCATCTCGGCCGGATCGCGCATGTCCAGCTCGCCGACAATCCGGGGCGTTATGAGCCGGGAACCGGCGAGATCAACTACTCCTATCTGTTCAAGCATCTCGACAGCATCGGGTATCGGGGCTGGATCGGATGCGAATACAAGCCGCGGACGACCACGCTCGAGAGCCTCGGCTGGCACGCCGCGCAGACTTTCGTGACCTAGACCTTTCTTCTTTCCGATTGAATCGGGACGAAGCTCTGGAATTTTTGTTTTGACGCGTTTTCTTCACGCGAGCCGAGAGTCGCTCGTTGGAAAGCGTCTTCATCCGGCTGACAGGGAGCAACGACAATGAAAGACATCGGATTCATCGGACTTGGCACCATGGGACGTCCGATGGCCAGCCACCTCCTGGCTGCCGGCTATCGCCTGTTCCTGCACGACGTCGTACCGCTTGCGCCTGAGCTGATTGCAGCCGGCGGCATCGCTTGTGAGTCCGCCAAGCAGGTGACGCAGGAAGCGGACGCCGTGATCATCATGGTGCCGGACACTCCGCATGTCGAGGCCGTGCTGTTCGGTCAAGGCGGCGTCGCGGAGGGCATCTCCAAAGGCATGATCGTGACGGATATGAGCTCGATCTCTCCGCTAGCGACGAAGGAGTTTGCGCGCAAGATCGATGCGCTCGGGGCCGATTATCTCGACGCGCCGGTCTCCGGCGGCGAAGTTGGCGCAAAGGCGGCCAGCCTGACCATCATGGTTGGCGGGCGGGAGCGGGCGTTCAACGCGATGAAGCCCCTGTTTGAAACGATGGGGAAGAATGTCACGCATGTCGGCGGCAACGGCGACGGCCAGACCACCAAGGTTGCGAACCAGATCATCGTGGCGCTGACCATCGAGGCGGTGAGCGAGGCGTTGCTGTTCGCCTCAAAGGCGGGGGCCGACCCCGCGCTGGTGCGCCAGGCGTTGATGGGTGGCTTCGCGTCGTCCCGGATCCTCGAAGTACACGGCGATCGCATGCTGAAGCGCAATTTTGATCCGGGATTCCGCATTGAGCTGCATCAGAAGGATCTCAACCTCGCGCTGGAAGGTGCGCGCGCGCTTGGCTTGTCGCTGCCAGGCACTGCCGCAGCCCAGCAGCTGTTCAACGCCTGTACCGCCCTCGGCGGCAAAAGCTGGGACCATTCCGCTATTCTGAGGGCGTTGGAAGTCATGGCAGGCCACGAGGTCGCCGCTGCCTGAGCTTTATGCAAGGAATGGACGAGAATATCGCGGGCTTGGTCGGTGCGGGGAAGATGGTAACGCTTACCCGCCACGGATCAGGCGCCTTGCGCGCCAAGTCGGTCGCTCATCGTTCGTATCGTTTGCTGGGCATTTTCTGGTGTCCCTAGCGCGCCCCGTGAGGACGAACAAGGTTGTCCGCCCACACCTCGGCAATGTGAGACAGTGCCAGACCCGGCTTGCGCTCGAGCAGAAGTTCGAGCACGCGCGGCGGCGTCAGAGGTAATTCCTGCACCCGCTTTCCTGTCGCGTTGGCGACGGCGCAGGCGACGGCGGCCCCAACATTGAGGATCGGCACCTCGCCGGCGCCCTTGGTGCCGAGCGGCCCCATCGACGGCGCGCCCTCATAGAGGCTGATCTCCACCGGTACGACGTCGAGCGCAAGCGGTACGCGGTAGGTCTCAAAGCCGCTTTGACTGACACGGCCATTGCTGCCGATCGTCACCTCTTCGTGCAGGGCGTAGCCCAGACCCTGCACGACGCCACCCTGGATTTGGCCGTGGATTGCGCGTGGATTCAGCGCACGGCCGACGTCCTGGACCACGCGATAGCTTAGCACCTCGACATGCCCGGTATCGGGATCGACGGCGACCTCGCAGTCGTGGACGGCGAAGACGGGGATGTCGATCGCGTCGATGAAATGACCGGCAACGCAACCGGGCATCGCCGGCACCCCGGCGCCGGTGAAGGCGCCGGTGCCGGCGACCGGTCCGCCCAGCGCTTGAGCCCGGGTCGCGACCTCAGCGACGGTGCGGCCGGAGCCCGGCGCGCCCGCGATCTCGATCCGACCATCGCGCATGACGAGATCGCCGGGTGCGGCCTCGATCATCTCGGAGGCGATCCTCAAAAGCTTCGTGCGGACCTCCTGTGCCGCCGACAGGCTGGCGGCGCCGAGCGAGACGGTGGTGCGGCCGCCACCGACGCCGACATCGTAACCGGCCGCATCGGTATCGGCGGCGCAGACGATCACTTGCTCGGGCGCGATGCCGAGGGTGCTGGCAACGATCTGCGGTAGGCTCTGCATCATCGAGCCGGATCCGATCTCGACACCCGACGTGACCAGGGTCGCCGTGCCGTCGGCGTTCATGTTCACCGTCGCGGCCGACGGGCCGACCAAGACGAACCAGGTGCCGACGGTGGTCGCACGTCCAAGGAGCTTGCCGTCGGTGCGCGCCGGCAGCGGCGCTGCTGCGTCGCGCAACGTATCCATCCGGTCGAGCATCGGGCCGAGCACATCGCCCTCGAATACCTGGCCGGTGGCGCCGAGGTCCTTGTCGCCGAGGACATTGCGACGCCGGAAAGCAAGTGGATCCATTCCGATCCGCGCTGCGATCTCGTCGGTGTGCCGCTCGAGCGCAAAGGTGTTGTAGACGCCGTTGCAGCAGCGGAACGCCCCGTTCGGCGCCGTGTTGGTATAGACCGCGCGCGAGACCATGCGCACGCTGCCAAGCCTGTAGTTTCCGCCGAGCGTGTGTGCGGTCATGGTGGTCAGGAAGATCTGTTCGCCGCCATAGGCGCCGCAGTCCATCAGCACGACCGCCTCGCGGCCCACGATTTCTCCCTCGCGCGTCACCGCCGAGCGGATGCGGATATCGGCGTTCTCGCGGAACAGGCAGGTCAGCATCTCGTCCTCGCGGGAATTGACGAGGCGAACCGGCCGGCCGCTGGCGCGGGCGAGGAGGGCGGCGAAGGGCTCAACCGCCAGATCGAACTTGAGACCGAAGCCACCGCCGACCGGCGGCACAGTGACGCGCACCTGCGACGCCGGCACGCCCAACACGCGCGCGGTTGCATTGCGGATGCTCCAGGGAACCTGCGTCGACGTCTCGATATGGAAGCGGCCGTCCTCATAGCTTGCGACGACCGCGCGCGGCTCGAAGGCCACGTGGTTCTGCCGGCCGACGCGATAGAGACTGTCGACGATCTCGACGTCAGGCCGCGCAAAGGCGGCGTCGACGTCGCCGCGAACGACGGTCGCCTCCCAGGCGACATTGCCCGCACGCGCGCCGCCTTCGAGCAGCACCTCATAGCTGCGCCAGTCCGGATGAACCAGCCGCGCATCTGGTGCCAGCGCATCCGCCATGGTCAATATTGCGGGGAGTTGCTCGATTTCCACGTCGATCGCCGCGAGCGCGGCTTGCGCCTGCGCCAACGTGACGGCTGCGACCGCGGCAAGCGGTTCGCCGTCGTAGCGAATGACATCGCGGGCGAACAGCGGGTGATCAGCGATGCCGATGCCGATCATGCCAGGCGCGTCTGCCGCTGTCACGATTGCACGTACCCCCGGCATTCGGGCAGCCCTCGACGTGTCGAGGCGAATGATCCGGCCCGAGGGCACGCCGGCACGCAGCACCGCGGCGTGCAGCATGCCCGGCAGATATCGATCGATGGTGTAGCGCGTGCGGCCACGCAGCTTGTCGGCGGCGTCCCGCCGGCGCAAATCCATCGTCGCGGAAACGTCGGACATGCTTGCGCCTCCCGATTATGCGTTGGCCAAGGCGAGCAGCGTCGCCTCGACGATGCGTTCGTATCCCGTGCAGCGGCAGATGTTCCCGGTGAGTGCCGCCCGGATATCGTCACGGGTGGCGTCAGGCCGGGTCGTCAAGAGATGCGTCAGGCTCACCACCATGCCGGGAAAGCACATGCCGCATTGGACCGCATCGCTGGCCTCGAGGGCCGCCTGGATGCGGTTCAGTTCGCCGTGAGGCGCAAGGCCTTCGACGGTGTGGATCTCGCGGCCATCGGCCAGCGCGGCGGGCAACAGGCACGATGGCGTCGGCTCGCCATCGACCAGCACCATGCAGGCACCGCAAAAGCCCTCGCGACAGACCGGTTTCGCGCCGGTCAGATGCATCTCCTCGCGCAGAACGTCGATCAGCGGCGTGGCGGGATCGGCCGCGGAGGAAAAAAGATGATCGCCGTTCACGGTCAAGTTGAATACCATGTCGATCCCCGCCAGTTCAGGAGCCAAGCGCTGCGATCGCAGCGCGGCGGACGAGACCGGGTAGCACGCTGACCCGATACCAGGCCGGGGCATCAACGCTGTCGCGGCCGACGAACTCGTCCGCCAACGCGGCCGCGGTCTGCGCGGCCTCCGCCGCATCGAGCGGACGTCCGATGAGCGCTGCCTCGAGCCGCTCCCAGCGGCGCGCCACCGGCTCGACTGAACCGACCGCGACGCGCGCCGCCTGGATACGGCCTGCTGCATCGATGCTGACCGACAGGCTGACAATGGCGACCGGGTAGTCACCCGATTTGCGCAGCGGCAGGCGGGCATGGGCGCTTCTGCGCGCCGCCCGCGGCAAGATGATCCGTGTCACCAGATGACCAGGGGGAAGGGACGATCGGATCTTCAGGAAATGCGCCAGGCCGATGCGCTCGCGGCTGCCGCGTGCGGACATTTCGACTCGGGCATCGAGGCAGAGCAGCGCCGGCACGCAATCCGCTGCGGCGAATTCCGACGTCGCGAGGTTGCCGCCGATCGTCGCCAGCGCGCGGATCGCGGGATTGGCGGAGCGGCCGGCGGCGTCGAACAGGACCGCGAATTCCGGAAGATCGGCCAGGGCCGCCGCGAGTGCCGCATGCGTAACCGCGGCGCCGATCTCGATTGCATCGCTGTCGATACGGACCGTGGTCAGCTCGGCGATCTTGCCGATCGCGACATAGTGTGGCTTCAACCGTTCGTGGCGGATCGGCGACCGCATGATCCATGTGCCGCCCGCAAAGGCGGCGCCGGCCGCGCCGAATTCGCTCAGTGCGTCGAGTGCGGAAGCGAGCGAGGGCGCGACGTAGATCGACGCAGGTGCCTCGTGCGTTTCGCCAGCGACGCTCTGCATGGGAGAACCCGTCGTCATTGGCGCCGCTCCAGTCGCAGGCGATCGAGCAGAACGCCGACGATGACGATCGCGCCGAGCACGACCATCTGGACGTATCCGTCGATCCGGGTGAGGTTCATGCCGTTGGACAGAATGGTGATGAACAGGGCGCCGAGCACTGCGGTGCCGACTCCACCGCGCCCGCCGGCCAGGCTCGTTCCGCCGACCACGGCGCCGGCAATCGCCTGCAGTGAAAGCGCTCCGCCGAGGTTCGGCTCGCCCGATCCGGTCCGCGCCGTCATCATGATCGCTCCGAGCGCCGCAAGTCCGGAACACAGCACATAGGTCGCGATCAGGGTGCGCTTGACCGGCAGGCCGGCGACCGCCGCTGCGCGCGGGTTGGTGCCGATGAGGTAAAGCGAACGGCCGAACACCGTCCGCGTCAGGGTCCAATGGAGCACGGCGCCGACGCCGACCGTGATCGCGATGGCCGCCGGGATACCGAAGACGCTGCCGCCGTAGAATATCTGCGAGAACGGCGCCGGCACGCCTTGCACGGGCCGTCCGGACGACAGCGTGGTCGCAACTCCGATCGCGATATTGTAGCTGCCGAGCGTTGCGACGAAGGGGTTGACCCCGAGCAGCGCAATAACCACGCCGTTGAAGAGGCCGCACGCGGTGCCGAGCAGGAAACCGGCACCGAGCCCGGCGAGCAGCACGGCGCCTGTACCATGGCCCGACGCCGTGGCGCCGGCCATCGCCAGCGCGGTGCCGACGCTCACCATCGATACGGTCGGGCCGAGTGCGAGGTCGAAGCCGCGCGTCAGGATCACCACGGTCTGGGCCATCGCGAACAGGGCCAGATAGCTGGTCTGCTGCGCGATGTTGAGCAGGTTGGCCGGCGACAACACGCCGCGGTCGACCGCCGCGAAGCCGAGCAACAGGGCCACCAATGCGACCGGCAGCACTGCGCTCCAGAGCCAGCGACCTGGCGCCAATTTCGGGCGATCCGCGTTCTTGGCGGCGACGGACAATTCGAGGTCAGACACGAGCCTTGCTCCGTCGGCTGAGTTCGTCCAGCGCCACGGCTGCGACCATGATGACGCCGAGGAAGACCGGCTGCAGCCGGGAGTCGACGTGCAAGAGGTTGAGGGCATTGCCCAGGATGGTCAGGAACAGGGCGCTGATGGCAACGATTTCGATGCGCCCGACACCGCCGCGCAAGCTCACGCCGCCGATCACGGCGGCCGCGATCGATTGCAGCATCATCCGGTCGCCGCCGAAGCTGGCCTGGCCTGAGCCGACCTGCGCGGTCAGCAGGATGCCGGTCAGTGCCGCGAGCATGCTCGAGACAACGTAGGTGCCGACGACGTGGCGCTGGATCGATACGCCCGACACGATGGCCGCATCGACATTGCCGCCGATCGCGTAGACGTAACGGCCGAACAGTGTGCGCCGCTGCGCAAGCACCATCACGATGATGATGACCAACGCGACGTGGACCGCGGTCGGCAGGCCGAGCGCCTGGGCGCGCCCAAAGCCCTTCACGAAGATATCGGGCATGCCGTAAACCGGGATTCCGTTGGTGATCATCAGGCCGACGCCCGCAGTCGCCGACATCGTGCCCAGGGTCACTACGAAGCCGGATACTTTGAGCTTCGCCACGCAGAATCCGTTGACGAGCCCGACCACGGCCCCGGAGCCGAGTCCGGCCGCTATCCCGCTGGCAATGACGAGGGCGTTGTTGCCGGGAAACGCGGTGGCTGCGGCGGCCATGGTCTTGGCGGTGACGACGCTCGCAAGCGCCACGACGGCGCCGACTGAAAGATCGAAGCCGCCGGCGATGATGACCAGCGCCTGACCGCAGGCGACGATCGCGAGCAGCGACGCGTTGCGCAGGATGTTGAGGATGTTGATGATGCCGTAGAACTGCGGATCGACCGCCGACATACCGGCGACGAGCAAGACCAGCAGGGCCGGCAGGAACCCGACACGGCCTGCGATCGATCGCAGGCCGATCGCGCCTTGCGGGTTTGCGGTGACCAGTGCGGTGTTCACGCGACCTCCGCGGCGAGATGGTCGCGGAAGAAGCTCGACAGCACGTTCTGCTCGGTCTTCTCGGCGCCCTTCAGCTCGGCGGCGATGCGGCCGTGATGCATGACGTAGAGCCGGTTCGACAGCGCCAGGACCTCCGGCAATTCCGACGACACCACGATCACGGCGGCGCCGGCCTCGACCAGGCGCTTCATGAACTGGTAGACCTCGAGCTTGGCGCCGACGTCGATCCCGACGCTCGGCTCGTCGAACAGGAACACGGTCAGCTCACGCGTGAGCGCGCGTGCCAGCATCACTTTTTGACGGTTGCCGCCGGACAGCGCGCCGGCGCTCCTTTCGATGTTCGGCGGCCTCAGCTGCAACCGCTCCATGATGTCCGCGATCGTGGCGCGTTCGACGGCCTGCCGCAGCACGCCGAAGCGCGCGAACGCGGGCAGGTCGAGCACCGTCATCGATGCGTTCTCGCGGATCGGACGGGACAGCGCGAGCCCTTCGGCAACTCGGTTGGCAGGAAAATAGGCGATGCCGCGCTTGAGGCTTTGCCTGGGGCTCGGGAATTCGTAAGGCAGACCGTCGATCCGGATCACGCCTGATGCCGTCGGCTCGATGCCGTAGACCGCGCGGATCAGCTCCGATTTGCCGCAGCCGACGAGACCTGCGATGCCGGTGATCTCGCCGGCGCGGGCATGGAAATTCACCTCCTGAACGCTGCCGTCCGCGAGCGTCAGGTTTTCGATGTCGACCATCATTTTGTCAGGCCGGTGGGCGATGGTCGGGAACAGCAGGTCGATCCTGCGGCCGGTCATCAGTTCCACCAGCTCGCCGTCGGTCGAGCCGGCGGCGTCGAGGGTCTGGATGTGGCGTCCGTCGCGCAGCACCGTCACACGGTCGGCAAGGGCGCGGATTTCGCGCATGCGATGCGAGACATAGATCAGCCCGACATTCTGGCTCTTCAGGCGCGCGATCAGCTCGAACAGCCGTCCGGTCTCGCGCTCGGTCAACGAGGCGGTCGGCTCGTCAAGGATCAAAAGGCGGACGCGGCCGAGCAGGGCCTTGGCGATTTCGGCCATCTGCTGGTGCGCGCGGGAAAGGTCGTCGATCCGTTGCGCCGGATCGAGATCGAAGCCGAGCTCGTCGATCAGCGCCCTGGCGCGCTTGCGCATCTCGCGTGAGCGCAGCACGCCGCCATGCGTGACCTCGCGGCCAAGGAACAGGTTCTCTTCCACCGTGAGGCTCGGGATAAGCGAGAACTCCTGAAAGACCGGGCTGATGCCGATCGCGCGGGCCCGCTGCGGCGTGAGATGATGGATCTCCTCGTCGCCAAAATGGAACGTGCCTTCGTCCGGCGGAAACGTTCCGGAGACGACATTGATCAGGGTCGATTTGCCGGCGCCGTTCTCGCCGAACAGGACGTGAAGCTCGCCGGCACGAACGTCGAGGTCGACCCGGTCGAGCGCGCGAACGCCGGTGAAACGCTTCGATATCCCCCGCAATCGAAGCAGAGGCTCGGCAGGCTTCGGGGCGATCTCGACATCCATTCGCGTCTCCGTTGGGCCGTGAGCAGGACGGGTGGGAGCAGGTGCTCCCACCCGTCACCATTTGCGAGCGGCTTATTTGGCCTTGACCGAATAGACCGGTGTCCAGCTCGCCGGCGCCAGCACGAGGTCCATCTGCAATTTCGGTACGGTGGTCTTGTCGATGACCGCGGCGATCGGCTGGACAAGGCTCATGACCGGCTTCTTCTCGATGAGACGCACCGCCTGATCGATCGCGACGGCGCCTTCGCCGACCGGATACTGGGTTGCGAAGGCGAGAATATCGCCGCGGTTGAGCGCGTCGAGCATGGCCTGGTTTTCGTAAGACGATACGATCTTCAGGTCGCTTCGGCCGGCCTCGGCAACGGCGCCGATGGCAGCTTCAGCGGTAGGGGCGGTGCCCCAGATCACGTTCATGCCGGGATAGGCCTGCAAGGCGTCCTGAATGAGCTGAAGCTGCACGGCGACGCCGGAGTCGCCGAATTTCTCGGCCAGAATCTTGGCGTTCGGGTTCTTGGCAACGGCCTTCTTGAAGCCTTCGTTGAACGACTCCGCCCAGCCAGAGCCGGCCGGACCGGGGAATGTCACGATGTTGAGCTTGTCGCCAGGCTTGGATTGCGCCAGCAGGCCGGCGCCGGTGACTTCGCCCATGGCGACGAAGTCGACGTAGTTGGCCGCGGGCAACGCGTTCGGCGGCAGCGGGTTGGTGACGCCGACGACCGGCACGCCCTTGGCCTTGGCTTCCTCGAACTTCTTGCTGAGGCCTGCGCCGGAGATGGCGCCGACGATGATGGCGTCCGGTCCGCTCGCCATGCAGTCATCGAATTGCGACAGCTGTTTCGGCAGGTTCTCGTAACCTCCGGCCTCGTAGAGGTTCATGTTGACGTTCATCGCCTCGGCCTGTTTGACGATGCCATAGGCAACGGCGACCCAGAAACTGTCCTTCATGTGCGGAAACAGCACGCAGAGCCTGTAGGGCTTCTCGGCCTTCGGCAGCGGCGTGTACTCGGCCGGCTTCGGTGTGCCGGACGACGCGTCGTAGACCTTCATCGGAAACCACGGCGTCTCGGCCGCGGCCGGCGCGACCGCGGCGGCAAGGGTGAGGCTTGCGGCAAGGCCGAGCGCGCGGCGGATCGGCCAAACTCGATTGGGGGAAAGGCACGTCGTACTCGTCATAGCACAATCCTCATGGCTCGAATGAAAGTGGAGGGGCGATGTCGGATCCAGTTTCTCGTGAACGCTCTGTGCCGCCGGCCGGCGGTGCGGCCGGCGATGGCAATCAACCCGCTTTCCACATTGCGACCGAGCGCCGTTCAAACACTTCGCGGAACTGGCGCGTGGATTCGGGAAGCAAGGCGCCGGTGCCCCAATCGAGGATCACCGCGTGCTTGCGGATCGCGTCGAGCGCGTCGATTACCCCGCTGCGATAGCGTTGCGCCACCAGCTCCGGATCGAGCCGGACGTTGGCAACGCGCTCGGAGCGGATCTTCGCGCGGAGCGCCCCGGTCGCGACCTTGTCGACCTCGTAGTTGCAGAGCTCGGCGTCGATAGCGTGCACCACGACGCCATAGTCCTTGGCGGCACGCTCGACCGAGACATAGTCGTCCTTGATATCCTCGACGACGAGGTTCGGATCGCGCTCCAGCGGATCGCCAAACCCGCCGCCGCCGGCGGTCGGACGCGAGAAAGTGTCGCCTTCGCCGATCGGGACGTCCGAGAAGATCGAGCCGAGCCGCTCCTCGGCCGCGGCGCCGGCGCGCCTTAAGGTCAGGCCGTGCGGCATGGATGGCAAGCCACCCTCGATGCCCCACACAATGGCGCGTTCGCGGTCGCAGATATAGGAGATCACGGTCTTCTCGGCCTGAAGCATCCGCGACGTCTTCACCACGCCGGCGCCGCCGCGCCACTTGCCGGGGCCGGGAGAGTCCTTGAGGATCTCGCATTCCGTGGTCAGGATCGGGTTGGCGCGCTCCTGGCCTTCGACCGGCTGCGACATCAGGCCGGTGCCGAAGCAGGCGGTCGTGACATTGCTGCCATCCTTGCCGTTCCGCCCGCCCCAGCCGCCGGGCAGCCAGTCATAGAACATGAAGATCGGCTTGTCGGAGTTGCGGGCATCGAGCCCGCCGGTGAGCAGATATTCGAGATTGAACGCGCAAGCGAGCGCGCGCGACGGCATCAGCTTCGACCACATTTCGTAGATCGAGTTCATGATCTTCTCGAACGGCATCAGAAAGCCGGTGACCGCGATCGGCCATTTGGCATCGACGATCGAGCCTTCGGGGGCGATGATCTCGAAGCAGCGGTAGAAACCGGAATTGAGCGGCAGGTCGGGGAAGAATGTCTTCATGCCGGCGGCGACGGCGGAAAAGGTCGCGCCGAACGCCGAATTGTAGATGGAGCCGATGGTCGGATGGCTGCCGGTGAAGTCGTAGATCGCGCGGTCGCCCTTGATTGTCATCTTGATGCGGATCGGGATCATGCCTTCGCCGCCGGCTGGATCGCGGTCGATGAAATCGACCGTCTCCCATTCGCCGTCAGGAAGCGCTGCGATGCGTTGGCGTGCCGAGCGTTCGACATAATCCTGCACGGCGGCAAGCCCGGTCTCGACGGTATCACGGCCATATTTGCCGACCAGGCGCAGGATTTCGCGTTCGCAGACGGCCGTCGCTTCGGCCTGTGCCTGGATATCGCCGATGATCGAGGCCGGATCGCGCGTATTCGAGGCGATCAGATGCGCGACGTCCTTGCGCAGGCCGTTCTTGTCGAACAGCCGGACCGGCGTGATGCGCAGGCCCTCGCGGAACATCTCGCGGGCGGCGACGTCGAACGATCCCGGCACGCTGCCGCCGACGTCGGACCAATGTCCGTTGGACTGGCTGAAGGCGATGATCTTGCCGTCGGCGAAGATCGGACGGATCAGGCGGACGTCCGAGAAGTGCGTGCCGCCGGCATAGGGATCGTTGATGGCGAAGACGTCGCCCTCATGCATGTCGCCTTCGAAATGGCGCATGACATCCTTGCAGGTGAAATGCAGCGTGCCGACGTGGACGGCGATATCCTGGTTGCCCTGCGCCGCGCATTCGCCGTTGGCGTCATGCAGCGCGCTCGAGAAATCGCGATTGTAGATGACGAAGGAGTAGCAGGTCCTCAAGACCTGCTCGCCCATCTGGTCGACGCTGGTGATGAAGGAGTTCTTCAGAACCTCGAAGGTCACGGGGTCGAGCGGGAGAGCTCCGGCCATGGTTCACTCCTTCACGCGGATGATGATGTTGAGATATTTGTCGACCTCGGCGCTGGCGCCGGGCGGAACGACAGTGGTGGCATCGACCTGCTCGATGATCGCGGGGCCTTGAAAAGAGAAGCCGCAGGGCAGGTCGTCGCGCCGATAGACGGGTGTATCGAGCCCGCTGCCCTCGAACCAGACCCTGCGGCGGCTGACCGGCTCGGGGCTAGCGCCGGTCGGCTCGTGAACGGCAAACTCGGCCTTGGGGACCACCCCCACTGCCTTCAGATTGAGACGGAAGAAGCTGACCGGTGCGCTGTCGCGGCGGAAATTGTATTCGCGCTGATGCTCGGCATGGAAGCTCTGCACCAGATCGGCGATCGCGCCGATCGGCCGCGGCGCGTTGACGGAAAGCGAACGCCACTGGCCGCGATACATCATGTCGATCGAGCGCTGCAGCACGATGTCCTGCTGCGCGACGCCCTCATGGGTCAACCGCGTGAGCGCGGCTTTCTCGAGCTCGGCGAACTGTGCCTCGATCTCGGTGGCGTCGGCCTCGGCGGCGTCGGCCATGCAGCTTTGCGAAAAATCGTGCTGCATGTCGACGAGCAGGCAACCGAGCGCTGAGGTCACGCCAGGATTGGGCGGTACGATCACGACGGGAATCGCCAGCTCACGTGCGACGTCGACCCCATGCAGGGCACCGGCGCCGCCGAACGCCACCAGCGCAAAATCGCGTGGATCGTAGCCGCGACTGATCGAGATCAGCCGCACCGCATCCGACATGTTGGCGTTGGCGACCTTGACGATTGCATCTGCGGCTTCATGCAGGCCGAGGCCGAACGGCTTGGCAACGCCGCCCTCGACCGCTTGCCGCGCCAGCTCGGGGTCGAGCTTGACCTTGCCACCGGCGAGATCGGTGCCAAGCCGGCCGAGCGTCACGTTGGCATCGGTGTTGGTCGGTTGTGTATTGCCGTTGCTATAGCAGGCCGGTCCCGGATAGGCGCCGGCCGATTGCGGGCCGTTGCGCAGCGAGCCGGCCGGATCGGTCCAGGCCAGCGAGCCGCCGCCGGCACCGATGGTGAGCACCTCGATCGATGCGAAGCGGATCGGATAGCCGAACTCGATATGCCAGTCCTTGGTGATCCGCGACTGGCCCTCATAGGCCAGCGACACGTCGGTCGATGTGCCGCCCATGTCGAGGCCGATCGAATTGGGGAAACCGCAAAGACCGGCGATATGGCGGCTGGCTATGGCGCCGGCGGCGATGCCGGAGCCGGCAAGGCGCGCCGCAAAATCCTTCACGCTCGCCGGCGTCATCACGCCGCCGCCGGTGTGCAGCAGCAGAAGGTCGCGGGTGTAGCCCTCGTCTGAGAGGCGCTCGCCGAGCCGGCTCGTGTAGTTGACGACGACCGGGCTCACCACGGCATTGGCGACCGTCGTCGAGAACCGCTCGTGCTCGAAGATTTCGGGAAGCACTTGCGAGGAGATCGAAACCGGAATGTCGGGCATCTCGGCCAGCAGAATATCGCGCATCGCGCGCTCATTGGCGCCGTTGAGATAGGCGTTCATGAAGCACACCGCGACTGCGGCGACGCCGCGACGTTTGAGGATGCGTGCGACGCTGCGCGCGGCTTCGACGTCGAGCGGTTCGATCACCGTGCCGGCAGCATCGACGCGTTCGGGCACGGTGAGGCGGTCGCGCCGTGGCACATAGGGCCGGACCACGTCCTTGTAGGTGTCCCACAGGTCTTCCTTGTTGGCGCGCCGGATCTCGATGACGTCGCGGAACCCCTTGGTCGTGACCACGGCGGTGCGCGGCAGGCGGCGCGTGATCAGCGCGTTGGTGGCAATCGTGGTGCCGTGCGAGAACAACGCCACCTTCGACAGGTCGATGCCGGCCTTGGATACGCCGCCCATGATCCCTTCGATCGGGTCGCGCGTGGAGGAGGTCTTCTCGATGCGCACGAGACCGGTCGTCTCGTCCATGATGCAGATGTCGGTGAAGGTGCCTCCGACGTCGACGGCCACACGAAGGTTCTGCGCCATGCCTCTTCCTTTCGAACGAGCGTTTCGCCGATTTTAGGCAGAGCGGCGGCTTCCGTTCTTGACGCTGAGCGCAGGAAGATTTGTGCGAGAGAGCGAACCGTGCCGGTGCCCATACATGCCCAGACCGGCGGCGGTGTGCCTAAGAATCGATCAGTAGGGCCAGTCTTCAGGAGTTGGCTGTGCGCGAAATGGCGCGCGCCTCGCTCGGGGTGCATCCGAACCGGCCGCGATAGTTGCGGCTAAACTGCGCCTGGTCGGCAAAGCCCCATTGATAGGCGATTTCCGAAATGCTCTTGCGGCAGTTCGCATCGCGCAGCAGGGCGTCGCACATTGAAAGGCGCTGGTTGCGGATATAGGCGCAGACGGTCAGACCTTCGCCCTCGAAAATCTGGTGCAAATAGCGCAGCGAGATGCCGCAGCCGTCGGCAATCATCTGCGGTGTGAGCCGCATATCGTCGAGGCGGGCACGGATGAATTGCTCGCATCGCAGCAAATGGCCGTTGCGCACGGAGGACGAGTGACCGGTCAACACACGGTCGTCGGATTCAATGGCCATCGCAAGCAGCTCGATCAGGTGCTTGCCCATCATCGTGCGCGCCGTCTCGTCCATTTCTTCGATCCGCTCACTGGACAGGCGCAACGTGTCGACGAACAGCGCACCGACGCTGCGGCTGGCGTCGAATTGCAGCGTCGCGAGGCGCTCGGGCCGGGAAATGCGGGCGCGCAGCACTGCGCTCGGGATCTTCAGACACCACAGCGCCGTCGGATCCTGATGGCTGAACTCGTAGGGTAGGTGGCTGCGTTCGATCAGGAACGCGCCCGGCCGGCAATGCACCACCTTGCCGTCCTGCTCGAAACGGATTTCGGCGAGCTCGGGCACCGTGATCAGGAATGACTCCTCCCGCTCGCTCAGGAGATGCCGCTCATGCCGCTTGTACAGCAGGCCGTTGGCAATGTTGCGGGACACCGAGACAGGGCCCATCGACCAGGCGCCGAGGCGCGCATTGAAGTCGCGCGTGCTCGGGAAGCGCAGGTCGAGCGAGTAATAGGTCTTCGAGACGACATCCTGCCAGTACTGGCGGCGGGTCTGCGACGGAATGTCGTTGGTCGTGTACGTGACTTGCATGTCTCACTCCCGCCGCCGGCTGTGCCTCCGGTCGTCGTGTCCCCGGGCAAAGTTTGGCGAGGACAGCCGGACGGCGTCAAGTCGAATAAAACGGAAACTGATATTCTAGATTTCGATGGCCTCCTCGGCCTGGTGCCGGTGATCGACGCTGACGGGGGGCCGGGCCGGCCCGACGCCGGCAACCGCAAAGCGCATGAAATCGCGGAAAGCCATCGCAGCCTCCGATGGCTTGGTGTCGCGACGCCAGGCAAGACCGATGTCCATGCTGGGCACCTCGTCCTCGATGACGCGGGTCTCGATCCGCTGCCCCTCCAGCGACCAGGGCCGGTAGATCAGGTCGGACAGAATGGCGATCCCCATGCCGCCGGCGACCATGGAGCGGACGGCTTCGACCGAGGAGGTGCGGAACACCGTCTTCGGTTCGAGCGAGGCGTTGTTCCAATAGCGCATCGAGGTGTGCTTGGCCTCGTCGACCGTGAGCATAACGTAGGGATAGGTCGCGACGTCAGCGAGATGGACCCGCTCGGCACGGGTCAGGGGATGCTCGGGGGCAAGCCACAGCCGGCGCGGCGATCGCAGCAAGGTCTCGCTGGTGAGCATGGCGTTGTCGCGCAGGTTCGAGACCAGCATCACCGCGAGGTCGAGCGCACCATCGACGAGTGCGCGCTCGAGCACGTCGCGCGGCGCCTCGAACAGCTCGATCGTGATTCCGGGGAAACTCGCCTTGAAGCGCATCTGATGACGCGGCAGGAAGTAGCCCGACACGGTGTAGGTGACGCCGACGCGGATCGTCCCGAACAGGGGGCCGGCGGACATCTGCGTGTCGCGCACCGCCTCGGCGACGGCGGCGAGGATTTGACGGCCCTGGGAGAGGAAGCGGCTGCCCTCCATGGTGACGGTTACGCCGTTCGGCGCGCGCTCCAGTAAGCGGGCGCAGACGGTGGCCTCGAGCTGCTGGATCGCCGCGGTGACCGCGGATTGCGAGACGTTGAGATCGATGGCCGCCTGGCTGATCCGCCCGGTCTCGGCGGCGGCGACGAAGTAGCGGATCTGTTTCAGAGAAACGGACATCGCGGTTGTTCCGATGTTTGCATAACTCATGAGCAGTGTTTCTCAGCCCGAATGTGTCCGCTGCAACTCTCGTGCCGCCCGACGGAAAGCACGCCGTGGCACAGACCTCAGATGTGCGAGCGCGCAACCGATAGCCACAGGTTTAGACGTGACCATGTGCGATCGCGTCGGCGCCGGCGGCCGAGGTCCGTTGGCAGATGCGGCGAGCTCCTGGCGATTACGCCATGGCGCTGCGAAGCTTGCCCAGCAGCTCGGTCCGGCTCTTGCGTGCCGCAAGCGCCTGATCCATGTCGACCTTGACGAACTTCACCGGCGTGTTGGGTTGCAGCTGACCGATCAGATCCATGTCCGCGGCGATCACGGTGCCGACCATGAAGTAGCCGCCGCCGGATACGGCGTCGCGATGCAGCACGATCGGCTCAGTGCCGCCGGGAACCTGGATCGAGCCGTAGGGATAGCAGGCATCGGTGATGTTGGATGGATCGGAGCCGGCGCCGAACGGCGGTTCGCGCGGAACGAATTCGAGCGGCTTGCCGCCCTTGAAGCGGTAGCCGATCCGGTCGGCCTCCGGCGCGACCTTCCAGGTGTCGGAGAAGAACCCGTTGCCGGCGGCCTCGGTGATGCGGTGCCAATAGAGGCCGGGCATGGCGCGCAGCTCTGTCGGCATTCCCGCCGGTTGCCCGCGCAATTCGTTGGCGACGGTGCGGCCGTCCTTGACCGGCACGCTGGCATGGCCGACCGGCAATTCGTCGCCGGCCTCGAGCTTGCGGCCCTTGAAGCCGCCGAGCGCGCCGAGTGCGTAGGTCGATCGCGAGCCGAGCACCACGGGCACATCGATGCCACCGGCGACCGCGATGTAGCCGCGCGCGCCTCGCTTGAGGAAGTCGAAGGAGAGAATCTGGCCGCGCTTCACCTTGAAGCTCGTCCAGGTCTCGCGCGGGTCGCCGTCGAGTTTCGGCGGCAGCTCCGCGCCGGTGACGGCGACCGTGGCGTCCTCGGTGAATTCGAGCTCGGGCCCCATGAACACCGCTTCAAGCACCGCTGCGCCTGCATCATTGCCGACGAGCAGATTTGCGGCGACCAGCGCGTGACGGTCCATGCCGCCGGAGAGCGGAATGCCGATGTGATAATAGCCGGGACGTCCGAGGTCCTGGACGGTGGTCGCAAGACCCGGCTTCAAAACCCTAACGGCCATGGAGAACTCCATCGAGCTTGCTGTTGTAGCCATCAATGTCGCGGTTGAACTCGGTCAGCGAGAACGAGACGTCGCGGATCACGGGCGCAAATCGGCCGGCGTCGACGTCGGCGACCGCCGAGTCATAGGCTGCCCGGTCGATCGGTTTCCATTTCACGATGTCGCCCGGTTTGAACAGGCACATGAAGTCGCGCAAATAGCTGATGGTCTGGTTGGGATCATAGATCGGCATCGGCGTGATGCCGAACATCTGGTAACCGCCGGCGCCGCGCACCGAATAGATGCAGCTGAAACAGCCGCCATGCCCGACGGTGAGCTTCGGCGTATCCGTGCGCGGGCGCAGATATTTCGGGGCCTGAAGCTGCCGCTTGCGCTCGACCATCTGGTAGAGGAAGGGCAGGCCGGCGACGAAGCCGACCATCGAGACGAACCAGGGCGCGCTGGAATGCGCCTTGATGAAGGCCTCGACGCTGTCGAGGCCGTTGATCCGCGCGGCGTATTCGAGGTCGGTGCCGTCAGGATCCTGGTGACGCTCGCGGAAGCGCATCAAGGTCTCATGGGTCCAGGGATCGTTGTAGAGCACGGGAATCTCGATGATCCGCGTCTTGATTACCGGTTCAGATTTCTCGGATGCGGAATCCAGCCGCTTCAGCTCGGCGAGCAGATCGTCCGGCTTGATCTGATCCGGGTCGAACTTGACCTGATAGGACGCGTTCGCCGGGCAGATCTCGGTGACGCCCTTGATCCTGGCATCGCGCACCGCATTGGTGATGAACAGGCTCTTGAAAAAGGCCTCGAGCGACATCGCTTCGCCGACCTCGGCGAAAATGTGCTCATCGCCGCCGAAGGAAAATCGAGTTTGCATGCTAGCGGCCTCCTGTTGCTGACGGGGCGGATTTTCTCGACATCATGAGGCGATCTTCGCGGCTGATGGCGGCTGAGCGGTGGCAAGCGCGTCGGCATGAGACTCAAGCCATGGTTCGAGCCATGCCGTATGGAAGCGTCCAGCCTGGACGTCGGCGTCGCGCGCCAGCGCCTGGTGCAGGGGCTTGGTCGTGAAAATGCCTTCCACGCTGAGCTCGGCAAGCGCGCGCTCGAGTTTCTTCATGGCGCTCGGCCGATCCTTGTCGTGCACGATCAGCTTGCCGAGCAGGCTGTCGTAGAAGGGAGGCACCGTGTAGCCCTGATAGAGCATGCTGTCGAAGCGAACGCCGTCGCCGACGGGCAGGCTGAGCGCGCTCACCGTGCCCGGGTTCGGCAGGAAGTTTCTGGCGGGATCCTCGGCGTTGATACGGACCTCGATCGAATGGCCGCTGACGCGCATCTCGTTCTGGCTAATGCGCAAGCGTTCGCCGCCGGCGATCTGGATCATCTCGCGGACGAGGTCGATGCCCGTGATCATTTCCGTGACCGGATGCTCGACCTGGATGCGGGTGTTCATCTCCAGGAAGTAGAATTCGCCGGTGGCGTCGTCGTAGAGATATTCGAGCGTCCCGGCGCCGCGATAATTGACCGCTCTGGCGAGTGCCACGGCCGAGGTGCAGAGCCTCTCCCGCACGGCCTGGGTGAGCGAGGGCGAGGGGGCTTCTTCCCACACCTTCTGGCGGCGGCGCTGCAACGAGCATTCGCGCTCGAAGCAATGGATCACGTCGTGTCCGTCGCCGAGCACCTGCACCTCGATATGCCGCGCGCCTTCGATCAGCTTTTCGACGTAGAGCCCGCCGTCGCCAAAGGCCGCGAGCGCCTCGGCCTGTGCCTGTGGCATCAGATGCTGAAACTCCTCTGGCGACCGCGCAATGCGGATTCCGCGTCCGCCACCTCCGGCGGCGGCCTTGATCATCACGGGGAAGCCGGTTTTCTCGACCAGCGCGAAGGCCGCTTCCGCCGACTCCAGCCGCCCCTGGCTGCCGGGGACGGTCGGCACGCCGGCCGCGGCGGCGGCCTCGCGTGCCGCGACCTTGTCGCCCATCAGCCGGATCGATTGCGCGGTCGGGCCGACAAAGATCAATCCCGCCGCTTCGACAGCTGCGGCGAACTCGGCGTTCTCGGCCAGGAAGCCGTAGCCGGGATGGATGGCGTCGGCGCCGGTGCTCCGCGCCGCGGCAAGGATGGCCGCCTGGTTGAGATAGGATTTCGACGCCTGCGGCGGACCGATATCGACCGCTTCGTCGGCGAGCCTGACCGCAAGCGAGTCCTGGTCGGCCTTGCTGTAGACCTGCACGGTTGCAATGCCGAGATCGCGCGCTGCGCGGATGATGCGCACCGCGATCTCGCCGCGATTGGCTATGAGGAGCTTCTTGATCGCCATGGCTGGTCGGAGAGCCCTAAACATCGATTTCGGCGATCGGCTGGCCGGCCATCACGGCATCTTCATTCTCGGCCAGGAAGCGGACGATCTTGCCGGCGATGCCGGCTTTCACCTCGTTGAACGATTTCATCACCTCGATAAGCCCGATCGTGTCGCTCTCGGCGACGGCGTCGCCGTCGTTCTTGTAGACCGGCTTGTCGGGCGCGGGCTTGCGATAAAAGATGCCTGGGAGCGGCGAGAAGATCTGCTGCGTTGCCATTGTTTCCTCGTGGTGTATTGGTTCGTTGCCGCGACGGTTCAGCGCGCGGTGAGATAGGGGCGCACCGCCTCGCGGACGGCCTCGGCGATGGCGACGGCGTTCGGCGTGTCGGAGTGGATGCAGATCGAATCGGAGCCGACCACGATGTCGTTTCCGGCCACCGTGCGCGTCTTGCCTTCATTGACCGCCCTTGCGCATCGGGTGGCGGCGTCGGCCGGATCCTTCGCCTCGTGTTCGCGGGTGATGATCAGGCTGCCGTCGGCATTGTAGTCGAGGTCTGCATAGTATTCGGCGACGAAGGCATGACCGCGCCGCTCGTAGACCTTCTGGTGCAGCGTTCCCTTCATGCCGAGCAGCGGCACCTTGTAGACGTCAGCGGCATCAGCCACGGCTTCGGCGATCTCCTCGCTACGCGATGCCATGCCGTAAAGTGCGCCGTGCGGCTTGATGTGATTGAGCGCCATGCCTTCGGCATCCAGGAAGGCCTTGAGTGCGCCGATCTGATAGAGCAGGCAATTGGCCAGCTCCTCGCGGTCGATCTTCATCTCCCGGCGACCAAATCCCTGCAGATCGGGCAGCGACGGGTGCGCCCCGACCTTGACGCCAAATTGCTTGGCGAGCTGCACGGTCTTGCGCATGTGATTGAAGTCGGAGGCATGAAAGCCGCAGGCGACGTTCGCGACGTCGATATGAGGCATCAATGCCTTGTCGTCGCCCATCTTGTAGAGACCGTAGGCCTCGCCCATGTCGCAGTTGATCACGACCATCTCCTGATTTCCTTCCAACTGGCTTTGCATATGACCGGCGAAGGCCGCCCCGGGGTATGACTGGCGCACCCAGGGCGGCGCATTTACCGGGTTACTTGGACACCAGATAGTCGAGCGGGATCTTTTCCGAGATCGTCCACTGGTCGATCACCTGCGGCTTGCCGGCCTCGGTGTCGACGATCAGGTAGCGACCCTGGTTCTGGTGGTGGATGTCCTTGGTGAAGGTGCGCGGCCCGAACAGCGTGGACTCGTTGTTCATCTTCTCGAGCTCGGCCACGACGGCCGCCGCATCGGTCGATTTGGCGCGTTCGACCGCCCTGGCCCAGACGTCGATCAGGACGTAGCCCGGATAGACGTACTGGCTGGAGGGGTCACCGCCGGTGACCTCCTTGTACTTCTTGTTGAACTCGTTGACCTTCGGGTTCGGATCGTCGCCATAGACCGAGCCCTGCACCGGGACGTAAAAGTTCGAGAGGTCAGGAACTGCGTTCATCCAGTAGCTGCCGTCGACACCCGACCCGTTGAGGATCATCGACTTGATGCCGGCGGCACGGATCTGCTTGATGGCGGAGACCGCGCCCGGCATCATCGTGCAGAGCATGATGGCGTCAGGCTCCTTCGGCAGGCTCTTGATGCGCGTGATCTGCGAGGCGATCGAGGCATCGTCGTTCTTGAAGGTGTCGCTGCCGACCAGCTTGGCCTCCTTCAGGCGCGGCAGCATCCAGTCGAAGCCGTCGCAGATGCCCTTGTTGTAGACGGTCCAGCTGTCGAGCAGCCGATAGAAGCTGCGTGCGTTCTTCTTGGTGTAAGCCCATTCCGACATGGTCGCTCCCTGCACCGGTGCCAGCACCGAGGCCGAGAACGAGAACGGGCCGACGCCGGGGATGCCGGCCTTGATCGATTCGGCGCAGAGGAAGAAGGAAACCTTGCCGGCAGCCTGCGCCTGCAGCGCCGCGGGCGCGCCGAAATCGTAGTCGCACGAGACGATGACGAGGTCGGCACCCTGGTCGAGCACCGCAAGGCCGGCTTTGGCACCCTCGGCCTGATCGGTCTTGGTGTCGGCAAAGACGGGCTTGATCTTCTTGCCGAGCAGGCCGCCGGCCTTGTTGATCTCCTCGATCCGGATCAGCGCCGCGTCCTGCGCCGGCTTGTCATAGGCCTGCATGAATCCGGATGCAGCGGTCGCAAATCCAACAACGATCTCGTTGGCTGCCCGGGCCGGTGTGAACCAGAGCGCGGATGCTCCGGCCAAGATGCTGAGTAATGTCGTAAAGCGCATAACCCCACTCCTCCAATTGTACAAACGAGCGTCAGTGCAGTTCCTTCAGCGCGGTCTGGACCGGTGGCGTCAGGCGGCGCTGCAACGGCCATCGACGCCAGGAGAATTCCTGGTTGCGGGTCAGTCCCGTCGGCAAGTACATCAGGATCGCGATGGTGATGATGCCGATCGCGATCTCCTGGACACCGTTCGGCAGGCCGACGGTGTGACCGCCGAGGCTGATGCCCTTCTCGAGATTGCGGAACAGCTCGATCAGCACGGATATCGCGACCACGCCCGAGACGGCTCCGCTGAGGCTGTACATGCCGCCGACCACCAGCATCGACAGCGTGATGAACGTCGTCCGCAGATAGAATGCGCCGGGATTGACGATGCTCAGGAAATGCGCGTACAGCGCGCCGGCGAGCCCAATGATGAAGGCGCTGACGACGAAGGCGATCAGCCGTTCGCGAACGATATCGATGCCGGAGGCGCTGGCCGCGACAGCTTCGTCTCGTGTGGCGCGAAGTGCCAGTCCGGAGCGCGAGATCGAGTAGAGATAGGCGATCGCGATGGCCACGGCGCCGCCGATCCAGCCGGTCCAGACATTCGTGGTGGGCGGAATGCCGACGATCGAACCCTGTCCGCCCGTCACCGAATCCCAGTTCGAATAGACATTGTTGATGACGCCGAGCAGGCCGAAGGTCGCAATCGAGGCGGCGATGCCCGACAGGCGCATGATGACGCGCCCGACGATCAGCGCGAACAGTGCCGCAAACAGTCCGGATATCGGCGTCGCCACCCACATCGGCAGTTGCGCGTGGAGCAGCCACGCCGGCAGGCCCTTGAGCGTGATCGACTTCATCACCGGCGGAATCGTGAGCCAGGCGGTCATGTAGGCGCCGAGGCACATGAAGCTGATATGGCCGAACGACAGCAGGCCCGAATTGCCGACGAAGACGTAGAGCCCGACCACCACCATGATGTTGATGAACATCTCGACCACGGTGCGGTTGAAGGCCCGGCTGCCGAATTGATAGGAGAGGGCGGCCATGATGAGCAGCGCCACGATCAGCACGATCGGCGTGATGATCGTTTGCCGGATGACGGACGGCCGCTGCGACATCGATCAGACCCTCTGCTTGGCGGATTTCGGTGCGAACAGGCCCTGCGGCCGCACCAGAAGGACGACGATGACGGCGCCGTAGACGAAGGCGTCGCGGAATACCCTGGCGTCGTGTGGCAGGGTCGCCTGGAACACGACGCTGGCCGCACCGATCAGGAAGCCGGCGGCAACGGCGCCGGGAATGCTGCCGAGGCCGCCGATCACGGTCGCGATGAACGCGATCAGCATCACGTTGGCGCCCATGCCGATGTCGGCGGTGCCGGAATTGGTCGCCAGGATCAGGCCGATCGCCGCCGCCAGCATGCCGCTGATGGCGAAGGCCAGCAGGATCACGCCGTTGGCGCGGACCCCGAGCATGCGCGCCATGGTGAAATTGTCGGCGGCCGCGCGCATCTCGAGCCCGTAGCGCGTGCGCTTGAGGAACAGGACGAGGACGACCAGCACGGCCAGCGTGATGATGATGGTCACGACCTGGAGCATCGGGATGTGAGCGCCCAGGAGTTCGACCGGCAGGCCGAGGCTCGGCCACCGCGTGATCGACTTCGGCCGGCTGGAAAACAGCATCAGCAGGAGATGCCGGATCACGAAGCCGAGCGCGAAGGAAGCGATCATCATCGTCGCCGGATTGGCATTGCGGAAGCGGCGGAAGACGACGATCTCCGACAGGATCGACAGCGCGGCTCCGATCAAGAGCAGCAGCGGGATCAACAGATAGAACGGCAGCTGCCCGGCAAAGACGATCGCCGCCGCATCGATCGACGGCCACAGCATGGCGAAGACGCAAAACGCGATGAAATCGCCGTGGGCGAAGTTGACGAGCCGCATCACGCCGAAGATCAGGGCGATGCCGAGCGCACCAAGGGCGTAGAGGCTGCCGAGGCTGAGGGCATCGAAGATGATCTGGAGCAGCTCGCGCATCTCAATGATCTCCGAAGCCGAAATAGGACTGCTTCAGACGATCATCCTTGACCATATCGGCCGCAGGGCCCTCGAGCACGATGCGGCCGCCGCGGATCAGGACCATCCGTCCGCCCGTCATCATGGCGCGTGTCGAGCTCTGCTCGACGATCAGGAGGGTGAGCTTGCGCTGCGTCCGCAGCCGCACCAGGATCTCATAGACCTGGTCGATGATCTTTGGCGCAAGGCCGAGCGACGGCTCGTCGATCGCCATGATGCGGGGCGCGGCCATCAAGGCGCGGCCAATGACGAGCATCTGCTGCTGGCCGCCGGAGAGCATGCCCGCCGAGGTGTGGCGACGCTCGGCCAGCATCGGGAATTCCTCGTAGACCTGATCCAGATCGTCGGCGATCTTCTTGCGGTCGGCGCGCATCCCGGTCCCGACCTTCAGATTCTCCTCGATCGTCAGCGCGCCAAAGACGTTGCGTCCCTCCGGAACCAGGGAGAATCCACGCCGGGCGATGTCTTCGGGCGCGGCACCCGTGATCTTTGCGCGATCGATCATGATGGACCCGGAGCCCGGTGGCACGACGCCCGCGATGGCGTTGAGCAAGGTCGACTTGCCGGCGCCGTTCGGGCCGGTCACGAACAGGATTTCGCCTTCATCGATCTTCAGCGTCAGGCCGCGGAGAGCCGTCAGGCGCCCATAGCTGACGGTGATGTCGTCGACGGCAAGCAGCGTCATGACGCGACGGCCTCTTCGGCGGCGACCGGCGGAAGCGGCTCGTCGCGCTGCGTACCCATATAGGCGTGCCGCACCGCATCGCTGTCACGGATCTGAGCGGGCGGGCCGGCTTCGATGACCTCGCCGGAATCGAGGACGTAGATCCGCTCGCCGAGCTCGAGCACGAGGCCGATATTGTGCTCGATCAGCAGCACCCCGACATTGAGCTCGCCGGCGATCCGCCGGATGATGGCGGCAAGTTCGTGGCTCTCATGCTCCGACATTCCAGCCGCCGGTTCGTCGAGCAGCAGATAGCGCGGTGTGCACATGATGGCGCGGCCGATCGCGACGCGGCGCTCGTCGGTATAGGGCAGCGCGCCGGCGATCGTGTTGGACAGATGCGAAATGCCGAGCCAGGCCATGACGCGCTCGGCTTCACCGATCGCCTCCGGACGGGATTGGCCCAGGCCGACGCCGGTCACCTCAAGGTTGTCCATCACCGGCAGGTCGCGGAAAAGTCGACCCGACTGGAAGGTTCGCGCCACTCCTTTGCGGCGCAGCTTGTGCGCTGCAATGCCACTTAGCGTCTCGCCCTCCAGTTCCACGGTTCCGGCGCCAACCGGCTGGAAACCCGTCAGCACATTAATAAGGGTGGTCTTGCCGGCTCCATTCGGACCGATCAGTCCGACGATACGTCCCCGCGGTACGGTCAAGGTCACGTTGGACAGCGCCTTCAGGCCTTCGAATTGGACGCTGATATCGCGCGCGACCAATTCCAAACCATCGGACATGACCTCAATGCCTCTCACTCGCGAACCGACGGATTGATTTTTCCGTTCCCCCGGGGGATTGTAAAATTCGAAATATCGTTCGCTGATATCGGAAATTTTTATGTCTCTGACGTTCCGTCAGGTTCGGCATTTCATCGCAACCGCCGAGACCGGGCGCGTTTCGGCCGCCGCGGCGGCGCTCAGCGTGACGCAGTCTGCGGTCACCGCGTCCATCAAGGCGCTCGAGGCTGAGCTTGGCCACAAGCTGTTCGACCGTCATTCGAACGGCGTGACGCTGACCTTTGACGGACGGGAGTTCTTGCAGCGTGCCCGCGCCATCGAGGCCAGCGTGTCGGATGCCATACGCGGGCCGCATCGCTGGGGAATGCAGGTCGACGGCACCGTCGATGTCGCCGTCAGCTACACCATCGCCGGCTATTTCCTGCCGCCCTTGTTGTCGCGCTTCTGGCGATCATTCCCGGGCATCACGGTGCGTCTCCACGAGTTTCCGCGTGACGCGATCGAGCAGAGCTTGATCAGCGGTAGCGTCGATGCGGCCATCATGCTGGTCGCGAACCTGCATGACCGGCACTCCATTCGCTCGCGGCTCTTGTTGCGCTCGCCGCGTCGCTTGTGGACCTGCGTCAATCATCCGCTGCTGCGCAAGGACAGCATCAAGCTGGCGGACCTGGCAAGCGAGCCCTATCTGATGTTGACCGTCGATGAAGCCGAACGCTCCGCGATGCGTTACTGGCAGCATACGGCGCACGTGCCGAACGTCATCTTCCGGACTCTGTCGGTCGAAGCGGTTCGCAGCATGGTCGCAACCGGCATGGGAATTACCATTCTGTCCGACATGGTCTACCGTCCCTGGTCGCTGGAAGGACATCGCATCGATCTCAAGACGCTCGATGACGATGTCCACACCATGGATGTCGGGCTTGCCTGGAAGGACAAGGCGAAGCTTTCTCCGGCGGCTCGCGCGTTCTGCGAGTTCGTTGCTCATTCCTATCCCGGATCCGAGCCGATCCAATTTGAATAGCGGACTTGCCCCTGCCAAGGGCAGGCTTGCGCAGCGTCTTTCCCTGGCCGGAGCCTGGTCAAACTGCTCATGATGGATTGGACCGAAGGTTGCCGACACGTGCCTCTGCCCCAACGTCGAACAGGCAAAGGCGGCGCAGGATGTCAGGGGTTACCTGTAGGCTTGGACATCGCTGAACGCGCGCGTCTCAGGGCAGTGGCGGCGACAACGCCTGCGCAACAGCCGGCGCCTTTGACGAATATGTCTTTTATGTAGCCATGCCTGCCGGCGAGCAGCTTTTGAATGAGTTCGAAGCCGACAATGACGGCGAGAAGCGCCAGCAGGATTGGCAGGACATGCTTCGGATAGGCGAACGAAAAGACGGCACCGACAACGAAGAGCGCGGCAAAGCGATCGGCGTTTGGCGATATCAACGTGTGGGGACGAAATGCCAGCGTTGTATCGGTGACGATGAAGAGGCCCAGGATCAAACCCCAAGCCAAATATCGGAATACGGTTTGGGGCATTTCTGAGCTCAACGGGCCATGTTGGGCGCGACATTGAGCGGTGCGCCCCCAATCGAAACGGGACCCGAGGACCTGGCGGCCCGAGGCGGCGGCTTTCTCAGCTGCGGGGCGGTTGGCGCGATCGGGGGGCGCGGCACCTCGGCCGCAACAGGTGGCGGCGGCGCCGCCGGCGGGGGCAGATGCTGCAACTCGTCGACCTTCGAGGTCAGGGCCGCCAGCTGGTCGGTAATGGCCTTCAATTGCGCCTGCCCGTCGGCTACCGACCGATCGAGTGCGGCGAGGTCTTCCTCGAGCTTCTGCTGGGCCGCGAGGAGAGTTGGCAATGCCTCCTTGTCGCTCGTCGTCATCGCCTCGCCGGACGATTCGTGGCTTATGGCGGGGACCAATGCCGCGACTTCGGGCCAAGCGTAGACGCCGCCGGCGCCGACAAGGGCGAGGACGACGATCAGAAGGAACCACGGCCAGCGGCGGCGACCGGCGGGCAGGGGGCTTTTCGGCGCATAGCCGTGCCACGCCTGGTCGGAATCGTTGTCCATCAATGCTTCCTAGGCGCCTCTGGCATTCGTTGCAATCGATACGGAGTTCGACCATGTTACCGGGTAATGCTCCATTTGCCCGTTTCCCCCTCAGCGCCTACCCGTACTTCCCAACTCCTCGAAGAACTCGTCGCGCAAGCACCTGACGGCCCCGTCGACCTTGAATGGCTCCTCAGCCATCTCGACAGGCGCTCGTTCGGGCTGCTCCTGCTGTTGCTGGGGCTACTCGTGATCGTCCCTGGCGTGGCCACGGTTGCGACGCTGGCCCTCCTGTTTCCGGCGGTCGAGATGATGTTGGGGCACAGTGCTCCATCCTTTCCCCGCTTTCTGTCGAAGCGGCCGTTCGACTTCAAGCGATTCAAGCGGTTTACCGTCAGGGCGGGTCCGCTGCTGCGCGCGATCGAGAACATCAGCCGGCCGCGCTGGAACGCGCGCCATGACGTGACTGACCGGCTTGTTGGCTTGGTCGTGTTCCTGTTGGGTCTGTTGGCGGGCTGGCCCCTGCCTCTGGTCAACGTCATTCCCGGGATTGTGGTTGTCCTGATCGCGATCGCTTACCTGCAGGAAGATGGTCTGCTGTTGGCCGTGGCAATGGCGGCCGCGGTGATGTCCTTGCTTGGCCTTGGATGGACGCTCTGGACGTCGGCCGCGGCCGTAATCAGCTGGATCGCGGTCTGAAATACCGCGGCAAGCCGCGGGGTAGATGCGCTACAGGACTGCTGAAGTTTAAGACATTGGTTATCACTTTGCTTTCATTTTCACTGCCTCATTCAACAAAGAGGCACCATGTCTGACATCACTATTCCCGGCGGAAAAATTCGTTCCTTCATCGAGCGGATCGAGAATCTGGACGCTGAACTGCAGGAACTGAACGAGCAGAAGAAGGAAGTGTTTTCGGAAGCCAAGGGTGAGGGTTTCGACGTGAAGATCCTCAAGGAGATCGTCAAGCTGCGAAAGCAGGATCAGGATGAGCGCGACGAGCGCGAATCGCTGCTCGACCTCTACATGCGCGCCATGGAAACGGCACCGGCGGACAAGGCTGCTGCGAAAGCGGCGTGAGAAGCCCGGTGCGTTCCCCGCGATCGATTCCGGGGGCGCGCGATCTCTCGGCGGACGAACTTCCCAAGCTCGTCCGCCCCGTCCCATCAACCATTCGCGCGGCGTTGGTCGCACCTTCCGCTCATGATTGCGTCTTCCGATCGGATCGGAGTAGCGCTCGATCAGGGTTGATGCGGCGATGCGCAGCGGAGCGCTGGAACCGGCAATCCAAGGTCATCCCGACACTTTGGCGCCCCGCGCCGTTTCGACCATGGTTCGAAAGGTGATCGAGTATCTGGGGGCCTCGACCGGCGGAATGCTGTGCTCCCATATCTGCCGTGCATCACCGGCCATCAGGTAGAGTGATCGGGGCGCCGCATCGAGCGTGAACCGCTCCCATCCGTTTTCCGTCCGGCGACGAAAGCGGAACTTGCATGCGGATCCCAGGGACAGTCCAAAGATCCGGTCGAAATGCGGCTTGTCGCGGTGCCAGCCGATGCCGACGCCGCGATCACACTCGGTGCACAGGATCTGCCCGATCTCGGTCGACGCGCCGCCGAAGGATTGGATCGCGGCGACGATGCCGCTTAACCAGGAGGGGATCGGTTCGGCACATTCCAGTCGGCGCGATGCATAGTCGTACCGGCAACCGAACGAAGCCACGCGGCGCTTGCCTTCGAACTGTCCGAACTGGAAGGGGGCAAGCGGAAGTGCCCGGATGTGGTGGATGAGTTCGCCCTCGGTCGCTTTGGAGATGAAATCCGGCGCGTAGTGCAGACCCGCCGGTTCTGCGGCGGGCGCATCGAACATCGACAATTGTTCGGACAATCTGGTGCCGTCAGTGTTTGCGAACCTTTCACGAATATGGGCGCGCCGAGACAGAATTTAAACCGGCCGTCAGGTCGCTCGGGTTTCCACCTGGCGCGGCTTTGATGGGCGAAAGGCGGCGTCAACGCTCGGTCCCGGCATTCTCTTTCGCCACGATCTTCAGGCCTTGGCCACGAAGCGATTGCCGCAACGTCGTCGGCTTCGTTCCGTCGCCGCGGGTGACGGCGCTATGAGGACCAGTTGACCTTAGGGACAGGCTCCCAGGCCGAATGTATCCAATATCGCAATGTCGGCTTCAAAAAGACCGATCGAACTCGGAAAATGCGCTTCGATTGCGGGTCCACTCACCAATACAGATATAAACATAATTACAGATAGTTATGAGAGTTTAAGGCGCGAATATATCCTTGGGTCAAGCCAGTTGCTGTCCAAATCTTGGATACGGACGTTGACTTCTGGATACATTCTGTTCAATTTCCGCCCACAATAAAATCAATCCTGGGAGGACCCGGTGACCGGCAGTTCGGGCGCGCGCGGGGCGAAATTGACGCAGACGACGGCCGTGCTGATGATGTGCGCGGTCCTGATCGTCATTTTTTCGATCTTCCTGAAGGGCTTCCTGACGCTGGGCAATCTGTTCGCGCTGGCGCGCAACATTTCGATACTCGGCATTCTCGCGCTCGGCATGGCCGTGGTCGTGATCGGGCGTGGACTGGATCTGTCGCAAGTCGCCTCCTTTGCCGCCTCCACCGCGATCGCGATCATCCTGATGAATTCGGGCTACGCGACGCCGGTCGCGCTGCTGATCGGCTTCGTGATGGCGATCGTCATCGGCATCCTGAACGGGTTTCTGATCTCGGTGATCGAGATGCCGCCACTGCTGACGACGCTGGCGTCGAGCCTTGCGGTGCTGGGAATCGTACGCACCACAGCCGTGCAGCACTATGTCGTCTATCTTTCCAAGGGGCATGACGAATTCCTGCGGCTCGGCGGAAACATCTGGGGCGGCGTTCCGATCTCGATCCTGATCTTCGCGGCCACCGCGGTCGTGGTGCATCTTTTCCTGTCGCGCACCGTGATCGGGCGCTTCGTCTATGCCCATGGCGACAATCCCGACGCCGCGCGTCAGACCGGTCTGCCGACCCGCCCGCTGACCATGATCGAGTACGCGCTGTGCGCCGCGATCGGGTATGTCGGCGGTGTCGTGATGGTCGCGCAGACGGCGCTGATGCATCTCCAGGTCGCGGAATCCACGATCATTTTCGACGTCATCATGGTTGTGGTGCTCGGCGGCGTCAGCCTCGTCGGCGGCCGCGGCAACGTGATGAGCGTCATCGCCGGAACGCTGCTGATCGGCGTGCTGCTGAACGGCATGACCATCATGGACATGGATGTGCAGACCCAGAACATCGTCAAGGGAGTCGTGCTGCTGATCGCGATCCTGCTCGATTCCCGGCTGCATCCGCGCGACGAGGAGACGTCGAAGCAGGGCGATTAAAGCTCTGCATCAACCAACGGGCCGCAACAGTCGGCCGACATAACAGGGGAGGAATTGACATGACGAAAGCTGTGCACAGAAGGGCGTTTGCCGGCATCGGACTGGCGGCGATGGTGGCAACCGCCGCGCTGGTGGCGGCGCCGTCGCAGGCGGCCGGGCCGCGCGACCAGCTGCGCGAGAAATTCGACAAGTCGCTCAAGGGCAAGACGGTGGCCTGGTCGCCGGTCTGGATGGGCGTTCTGGAATCCGAATGGACGCGCGTGATGAAAGATCGCTTCGACGATTACGGCATCAAGCTCGTCACCCGCGATGCCAACATGAAGTCCGATATCCAGCTTCAGACCGTCAGCGACTATATCAACGACAAGCCCGACGTGATCGTGGTGCAAAATCCGAACGTCACGCTGCTCGCCAAGGAGCTGAAGCGTGCGATGGACGCGGGCATCTATGTCGTGCAGGTCAACATGGCATCGAATACCCTGACCGATGCCTATGTCGGCGTCGATGCCAAGGATCTCGGCACCAAGATCGCACGCGAGGTCATCAATCAGTGTGGCGGCGGCAAGGGCTCCGGCGAGGTTGCGATCCTCGAAGGTGAGGCGACCGCGGCCTATTCGCTCGACATGAAGAATGGCGCGATGGAGGTGTTCAAGACCGATCCGTCGATCAAGGTCGTGTCGTCGCAGCCGACAAGCTGGGACGCCAACAAGGCCGGCGACATCACGACCACGGTGTTGCAGCAGCATCCCAAGCTGTGCGGGATCCTCAGCGTCTGGGGACCGCAAACCGCGGGCGCGGCGCAGGCGATCAAGGCGGCCAACATGGGCGACAAGGTGAAGGTGTTCGTCGCCAGCGACGGCCAGCCTGCCGACTGCGATCTGCTCGAGCAAGGCGCGTTCTCCGCGAACCTGTCGTATCGCGCCGACGTGCAGGGCCAGACCATCGCCGACGCGGTGATTGCGCTGTTGCAGAGCGGCGACAAGCCGGGCGCGAAGAACATCGCCTATTACACGACCCCCGCCTGGGTGAAGTCGAAGGACGATCGCATGTACTGCTTCAGCATCCCGAAGGGCGCGAAGTAAGTCGTTCCGGCGCCCGCGCCCACTGCGGCGCGGGCAGGCCGGAGCTGTCGATCCCATTCCCCTGCGTCGTCCCGCCGTTCGGCCGCTGCTGCGCCGAGCCCGCCGGAGTCTGTTGATGAAGAGCCTGCAACGAGCCTGGCACCGCCATTCGCCCCAGTTGTTCCTGGGCGAACTGCTTGAGAAGCGCTGGATGGAGCCGATCATTCCGTTCACGCTGACGATCGCGGTTTTCCTGGCCTTCGCGATCATGATCCCGCGCTACCTGACGGCGGGCAGCCTGCAGGAATTGATGCGGAATTTCGCGGAGCAGGGGATGGTCGCGGTCGCGATGGCCTTCTCCGTGCTGTCGGGCGGCATCGACCTGTCGGTCGGCGCGGTGTTCGCGATGTCGAATTTCCTCGCGCTCTATCTGTATCTCATCCTCGGGCTGCCGCTGCCCGTGACCATCGTGCTTGTCGTCCTGTTCGGCGCGGCGATGGGCGCGATCAACGGAGGCCTGATTGCCTACGGCAAGACCCGGCCGTTCCTGACGACCCTCGTCGTCCTCATCATTGTCCGCGCCGCCTACAACAAGGTGACGGTCGCGTTCACGAACGAGCTCGCCAGCATCGACAGCGGGTCCAGTACGTGGGACTTCATGGGATCGGGGAGGGTTCTCGGCATTCCCTTCAACATGCTGGTGTTGATCCTGCTTGCGGTCGGAACGCACTTCTTCCTCACCCGCGTCAAGCCCGGCGTCCACATCATGGCGGTCGGGTCGAGCCGCAAGGCGGCCCGCCACGCCGGCGTCAACGTCAAGCGCGTCCTGTTCTCGGCCTATGTGATGTCGGGCGCGATCGCGGCGCTGGCGGGAATCCTCTATGCCGCGCGGCAGAGCAGCTCGGGCACCGACACCGGCGTCGGCTGGGAGATCAACGCGCTGGCCGCGGTGGTTCTCGGCGGCATCAGCCTGTCCGGCGGCCGCGGCACCATCGCGCGCGCCGTCATGGGCGCGGCGATCATCTTCATGCTCACCAGCGGCATGGTCCGGCTCGGCATCTCCGGCAACCTGACGACCGCCATCATCGGCATCATCCTGCTGCTCGCGGTCGGCTTCAACGTGAAGTGGGTCAAGAACAAGGGCAAGGTGCTGCAAAAGGTCTATGTCACCCCAAGCTGGGTTGATTTCGCGCCGCCGCCGTCGGTCGAGCGGGGCAGCGGCACGCCGTTCGCGGAGAATGATCGCCTGAAGAACGCGGAAGCGATCGCGCTCAACATGATCGAGGGCCCGGAAGACATCATCCTTGACCGCAAGGACAACCTCTACACCGTCAACCGCAACGGCTCGATCATCCGCTTTCTTGCGCCTGATTATACCGTCCGCGAGGAATTCGCGCGCATCGGCGGCCGGCCACTCGGGTTGGCGTTCGATCGGGATCAGAACCTCCTCGTCTGCATCGCTGGCATGGGCGTTTACGGTGTGAAGCCCGATCGTTCGGTCTTCAAGGTCACCGACCGCACCACGCGCACGCGTACACGCCTCAAGGACGATTCGCGGCTCTATCTCGCTGACGATCTCGACGTCGCGCCCGACGGCAAGATCTATTTCAGCGAGGCCTCGACCCGCTATGAACTGACCGACTGGGCGCTCGACGGCTTTGAGGGGCGCGGCAACGGCCGGCTGATCTGCCACGATCCGAAAACCGGGATCACCAGGACGGTCCTCAAGAACCTGACGTTCCCCAACGGCATCTGCATTTCGCATGACGGTCAGTCGGTGCTGTGGGCCAGCACCTGGCTGTGCCAGATCAACCGCTTCTGGATCGCCGGCCCGAAGGCGGGCACCAGCGAGATCCTGATCGACAACCTTCCGGGCTATTGCGACAACATCAACCGCGCCTCCGACGGCAAGTATTGGCTCGCCTTTGTCGGCCTGCGCACGCCGGTCTATGACCTTGCGATGCGCAACCCTGTTTTCCGCACCCGCATGGTCAAGCAAATCCCGCCGGACGAGTGGCTGTGCCCTGGCATCAACTACGGCTGCGTGGTCAAGTTCGACGACAACGGCGTGGTGACGGAATCGCTGTGGGATCCAGGCGGGCTTTCGCATCCGACCATCACCTCGATCCGCGAGCACAAGGGCCATCTCTATATCGGCGGTCTGGAGAACAATCGCATCGGCCGTATCCGCCTGCAGGACGCCGACCCGACCTGGGAGGCGCACAAGTCCTATTGGGGAGGGGCCTGAGCCATGTCTCTGCTTGGCGATATCATCGATCGCGTGCTGTCACCGAACCGAGAAGTTCACGGCATTCCGGTGCTCGACGGCGCCTTCTCCCCGAACCAGCGGCTCGATCAGGCCCGACAGCTCGGCGATGAGATCGAGCGACCGGACGACATCGCGCTCGGGCAGGACGGCGCGCTCTACGTCTCGACCGGCAACCGCGTCCTGCGTTGCACGGGGGACGATTTCAACAGGCGCACGGCGTTCGCGACGCTCGACGGCGCGGTCGGCGGGCTGGCCTGCACGCCGGACGGCCGGCTGTTCGCCTGCGTCTCCGGCGTGGGGCTGGTGGCGCTTTCGCAGGCTGGCGAGATCATCGGCAAGCTCGAAAGCGTCGGCGGTGAGAAGATTGCCTGTCCGTTGTCGGTGACGGTCGCGCCGGACGGGGCGATCTACCTGACCGACGGCTCGCGAAACAATCGGCCGGAGCATTGGCTGACCGACCTGATGCAGAACCGCGCCCCGTCGGGCCGGCTCATCGCCTGCAATTCCTCGCTCGGCAGTGCGAGCGTGCGTGCGGACAAGCTCGCATGGCCGCTCGGCTTGGTCGTATCCGGTGACGGCAAGGAGGTCTGGGTCGCCGAATCCTGGGCCCACCGCTTGACCGCTTTTTCACGCGCGGGTGACGACAAGCGCGTGATCGTCAAGAATCATACCGGCTATCCGGCGCGTCTTGCCCGAGGCGCGAATGGTGAGGTCTGGATGGCCTTCCTCGCGCTGCGCACGCAATTGACCGAATTCGTGCTGCGCGAGCGGGCATTCTGCGAAGAGATGATGCGGACGGTACCACCGGAGCTTTGGATCGGGCCGGCACTGGATGGTCGCCTCAATCCGCGCGAACCGACCCAGATCGGCCGCATCAAGAAACTCGGCATCCAGAAGCCGTGGGCGCCGCCGCGTTCCTATGGCCTCGTCGCCCGGCTCGACGCCAGGGGCGTGGCGACGGAGACGCTGCACAGCCGCGTCGATGGTCGGGTTCATGGAATAACCGCCGTGCGCCCGATCGGCTCGCGTGTGCTGGCGGTGTCCAAGGGACGCGATTGCCTCGTCGAACTGCCGCCTGGCCGCGGCATGCAAGAAGGATGAACGCCATGCCGGCCGAACAACAGGCAGGGACCCCGCTGCTGCAGATCGTCAATGGCAGCAAGGTCTATGGCGGTCTGCACGCGATCGATGCTGTCAATTTCGATCTGCGGCCGGGCGAAATCCACGCGTTGCTCGGGGAAAACGGCGCGGGGAAATCGACGCTCTGCAAGGCGATCGCCGGTGCGATCGTGCTGACCTCCGGCGACTACCTGATCCAGGGGCGCAAGGTTTCGTTCGCGTCGCCAAAGGAAGCGCTCGAGGGTGGGGTCGCGATGGTCTACCAGGAATCCAGCCTGGTCCCCTCCATGACGGTGGCGCAGAACCTTGAACTCGGCATGGAGAAATGGGTCACGGTCTACAGCAAGATCAACATCGCGGCGACCCAGTCATTGCAATCGATGAACTTCAACGTCGACCCGCTGGTGCTGGTGGAGAATCTCGGAACGGCCAAGCGGCAGATGGTCGAGATCGTGCGTGCGGTTCGCCACAACGCCCAGGTCTTCATCTTCGATGAGCCGACCGCATCGCTGACCCCTGAAGAGACCCAACATCTGTTCCACCTTCTCAACACCCTGAAAGAGAAGGGCGCCGGGATTATCTTCATATCGCATGCGTTGGAAGAGGCATTGAACATCGCGGATCGCATCACCGTGCTTCGCGACGGCAAGCTGGTCGCCACCGTGCCGGCGAAGGACGTCACGCGTGACGCGCTGGTGCGGATGATGGTTGGCCGTGACGAAACGGCGGCGCAGTACGCGACCCACGGGGCTGATCCGGATGCGCCGAAGCCGCATGCCTCCCGCGGTGAGAAGGTACTTTCGGTCGAGAACGTGACGATGGGCAGCATCGTCAAGAACATGTCGTTCTCGGTATTCAACGGAGAAGTCGTCGGCATCTTCGGGCTAGTCGGGGCAGGACGCTCCGAGATCGCGCAGATCGTCAGCGGCGCGCGCAAGCGCAACTTCCTGCGCGGCGGGATGATCTATCTGCGGGACAAGCCGGTCCGCTACCGGGTGCCGCGGCAGGCGGTGCGCGACGGAATCGCCTATATCACCGAGGACCGCAAGGTCGACGGCTTCTTCGAAACGATGACGGTGGATCAGAATATCTATCTTGGCTATCTGTCGTCGCCGCGCGTCAAGCGGTTCCTTTACTCTACGCGCGAGATGAAGCGGATCGCCGATCAATGGATCTCGGCGCTCTCGATCTCCGCATTGAAGCGGACGCTGAAAATTGTCGAATATTCTGGCGGCAACCAGCAGAAGGTCGTGGTGGGAAAGTCTCTGGCCCAGGAGCCTACGGTGGTTATCTTCGACGAACCGACGCGCGGTGTCGATGTGAGCGCCATTCCACAAATTCACGAGGCGATTCGCAGGCTGGCGCGCGAGAACAAGGCGGTTGTCGTTATTTCTTCCTATCTGCCGGAGATTCTGGCTATCTCGGATCGGATCCTGGTCGCTCGCGGCGGACGTATCGTCGAGGAAATGGCTCGGGCTGATGCGACCGAGGACAAGATCATGTACGCGGCCATTCATTGAAGGAGGGCCTTTCATGAGTCCTTATCAGCGGCCTCCCCATTGGAAGGACATGACGCGGGACGGCAATGAGGACGATCCGGAGTCCCGTCGCCTGATGAGCGAGAGGATCGCAAGCGAGATTCGCAGCGCGGTGCTGAGCGGCGAGATGCGGCCAGGCACGCGGATTCGGCAGGAGCTCCTTGCGGCCCATTTCGGAGCAAGCCGCATTCCCGTGCGCGAGGCGCTGAAGCAGCTCGAGAACGAGGGGCTCGTCGTGATGGCGCCGAACCGTGGCGCCTGGATTGCGGACGTCAATTCGGAAGAATCGATCGAGATCTACAAGATCCGTGAAGCGGTCGAGCCGCTCGCCATCGGCGAAAGCGTGCCAAACTTGACCGACGAGGATATCGAGACGCTTGATCGCATTGTGCGCGAACTTGAGCAGGTCACCACGCTCGAGGAATACATCCAGCTTGATCGGGAGTTTCATCTACGGACCTATTCGCGGGCGCGGATGCCGCAACTGCTCGCGATGGTCGAACGCTTCTGGAACAGCACGCAGCATTTCCGGCGGCAATTTGTGAGCGAGACCTACGCCAAGGACGGATTTCCGTTCTCCGATCCCCAGCATGTCCTGATCATGGACGCGATCCGGGCGCGCGATGTCGAAGCTGCGCAGGTGCTGGTGCGCCTCCACATCCGGCGCACGCGCGTTGTGATTCAAGCAAAAGAGAGTGGGGCGGCCCAACCGCCCCTTGCAAGCCGTGCCGCGCTACCGCATGCGCGTCTCGGCTCGGTCTATCGAGGAAAAAGTGCCAATGAGTAGTGGCGGCGAACGTCTTTTGCCACGGTTCCTGCTGCGCCAGGTGGCGGCGGGCTATAGCGGCCGCCGGGCCGGACGGGGCTGCCATCGTTGCGACACTGGTGGCAAGCGGCCATGACCGTCGACCTGGATTCCGTGCCGCGTGCGCGCGCCTACGAGGAAGCTGCGGGCCGGCTGCGAGCGCGGCTCGGGGAAGCGTCGGTCGCTCCGCCCGATCCCGGAAGGCGGACGGCGCTTGATCTGTTTCGTGCCGCGCCGCGCGAGGCGCCGGCGGTGTTCTATTTCGATGCGACGCAGACCTATGCCGATATCGATCGGCTCAGCGACCGGCTCGCTGCGCGTTTCGCGCAAAAAGGAGTCGGGCGCGGCGATCGGGTGGCCGTCATTCTTCAGAATGTGCCGCAGTTCGTCATCGTCAGCGTGGCGGCCTGGAAGGTCGGGGCCATCGTCGTCAGCCTCAATCCGATGTACCGCACGCCGGAGCTTCGCAAGCTGTTCGGAGATTGCGATCCGAAGGCTGTGATCTGCCACGACGATCAATGGGAGAATGTTTTCCCGGCCGCCGGTTCGGTCGATTCCGAGCTTGTGTTCTGGACCGGCGCTGGCGAATTCCAGACGCGAAACGATGTCCGGGTGTTGCCGGTGCCGGGCGCAGCTCCGCCGGCCCAGGCGCTGGCGACGGTTTTCGCCGAAAATGCTCCCGCTCCACCGGCACCGGTTCTGACGTCCGACGACATCGCCCTTCTCTTGTATACCTCCGGAACTACGGGCGTTCCAAAGGGCGCCATGCTCACGCATCGCAATCTGGTGGCGACCGCGTTGATCTGTTGCGATCATTTCGAATTGACTGGCATGTCGCGCATCTTTGGCGTCGCGCCGCTGTTCCACATCACCGGCTTTGAGATCCAGATGGTCGCGGCGTTTGCCGCGCGTGCGGCGATGGTGCTGACCTATCGTTTCCAGCCCCAGGTCGCGCTCGATGCCTTCCTTGAATGGCGGCCGACATTCATCGTCGGTGCCATCACCGCGTACATTGCTCTGATGAACCAGGCTGACGCGACGAGCCGGCATTTCGAAAGCTTCATACATATCTATTCCGGCGGCGCACCTATCGCGCCGTCGGTCATCGATGCCTTTGCGAGACGGTTTGGACGGGCGATCCGCAGTTCCTATGGAATGACCGAACTGACCTCTGCAAGCCATCTTGCGCCCAACGAAGGTCGGATTCCGGTCGATCCTGACTCAGGCGCGCTGTCGATCGGCAGGCCGACTTCGGGCGTCGATGCAATCGTCGTTGACGACGAGCGCCGCCCGCTCGGACCCGGCGCGCATGGCGAGGTGGTTGTGCGTGGCTCAGGTGTGATGGCCGGCTACTGGAGGAAGCCGGCGGAAACCGATGAGGTGCTGACCAACGGCTGGCTGCATAGCGGCGACGTCGGCTTCTTTGATGAGAGCGGCTGGTTCTACCTCGTGGATCGCAAGAAGGACATGATCTCCGCCTCCGGCTTCAAGGTCTGGCCGCGTGAAGTCGAAGACGTGATCTATGGCTTTCCGGGCGTGCGCGAAGCAGCCGTCGTCGGCGCCGCGGATCCCTATCGCGGCGAGACGGTGGTCGCCTTCGTCTCCGCTCAACCCGGCACCGTGATCGACGTCGCCGCGCTCTCGCGCTTTTGCCGCGAGCGACTGGCGGCCTACAAGTGCCCGGTCGACATTCGCATGCTGGACGATCTGCCGAAGACGGAATCCGGAAAAATCACCCGAAACACGCTCAGGGACGGCCTGCGCGGCCGGTAAGGAGAATTTACGTGGATATCACCCAAAGCGAACGCAGCCAGCAACTGGCCGCGCGTCTCCAGCGCTTCATGATGGAGCACATCTACCCGAATGAGCGCCGATACTATCAGGAGGCCGAGCGGCTTGGGCCCTGGGCTGTGCACCCGGTTGTCGAGGAACTGAAGCCGCTCGCACAACAGGCCGGCCTGTGGAACCTGTTTCTGCCCGCGCACGAGGACGGGCTGACCAATCTCGAATATGCCCCGCTATGCGAGATCATGGGACGTTCGCATCTTGCTCCCGAGGTCTTCAATTGCAGTGCCCCTGACACGGGCAACATGGAGACCATCCTGCGCTATGGTACGGAGGCGCAGAAGGAACGCTGGCTGAAGCCCTTGCTGGCCGGCGAGATCCGTTCTTCCTTTGCGATGACGGAGCCCGACGTTGCCTCGTCCGATGCGACCAATGTGGCCAGCTCGATCGTCCGTGATGGCGACGATTACGTGATCAACGGTCGCAAATGGTACACCACCGGCGCCACCGATCCGCGATGCAAGATCATCATCTTCATGGGGCAGACCGATCCGGACAATCCGGATCGTCACAAGCGTCAGTCGATGATCCTCTTGCCGAAGGAGACGCCCGGCGTGCATGTCGTCCGTTCGCTGCCTGTGCTCGGCTTCTACGGCGTACCGGATCGTGCATCCGAGGTGATATTCACCGATGTACGCGTGCCGGCCGCCAACATGCTGCTCGGTGAGGGGCGTGGATTCGAGATCGCGCAGGGGCGGCTGGGACCCGGACGCATTCATCACTGCATGCGGCTGATCGGCCTCTCCGAGCGCGTGCTCGAGCGCATGTGCCGGCGCGCGCTGAAACGTGTCGCCTTTGGCAAGCCGCTTGCCGAGCAAACCGTGACGCTCGAGCGCGTGGCCGAGGCGCGCATGAAGATCGATCAGGCGCGGCTGCTGACGCTCAGAGCGGCCTACATGATGGACACGGTCGGCAACAAGGCGGCGCGGCAGGAAATCGCGATGATCAAGGTCGTCGCGCCGAACATGGCGCAGACCATCGTCGACTGGGCGATACAGGCGTTCGGGGGAGGCGGCACCAACAACGACCATTTCCTTTCGGCAGCACTCGCGACGACTCGCTTGTTGCGACTGGCCGACGGCCCCGACGAGGTCCACCGCAACCAGATCGGCAAGCTCGAATTGCGCCGATGGCTCAATGTCGATCCCGCACGAACCGGCGGTGGCGCGGATCCGCTGTCGCCCGATGAATCTGAATCCTGGTCCGAAGGCGGCTTGTGGCCGCGCCCGAAAGATCTGCCATAGGCGCGTTGGGAAGGGGCTGGAGCCGGAGGTCATCGGCTCCAGCGCTGATCAACAAAAGGAGAGATGTGAGCGGTCTCACAGGAGGACTGCGAGTTCTGCACTAGTCAGGGATCGGACTCGCTTAGAACCAACGGAGGTTCGCATGAAGCTCCTGATGATCGCCGGCCTGACCGCCCTCGCGCTTGTTGTGGCCGCGACGAATGTCCCGAGATCGCATCCATCGTCCGTGAGCCGCACGCCGGTGGCGGGGATGCCCACTGTGCAAGAACCAGACAAACTGCCGGTCGAAGATTTCGAAGATCGATCGCTGGTGTTTCCGAGGGGAGCACAGCAGTAGAGAGACGAGTGCCGCCGCATCTGAACGAGTCCAGATCAACGGGTCGGGAAATTCGTCCCGCGTCGAACAGTTCGACGCTTCGGATGGTTTGTCCGCGTGCACAACCGTCCCCTGGCGGGCTGTGTTTCAAAAACTCATGAAGATCGGGTTGATCCCAGCGGGATCGCCGACATCTCCCGGGAATTGAAACGACGCACGGTGGCGATCGACTATCAGGATCGCCAGAAGGAGCGCTAAGACGGCAACGATGTAGATCAGCAGTGGCGACGCGTCCCGGCTGGCGGGATTGCGATCTCGCGGCGGTAATACGCGAAAGTGCCAAAAGCGCGAGATGAACTGCAGATATGCTTTCGGATGTATTTGCATGTTCGACCTCGATTGTGAGGCGCCTTTGCCAAGACTGCGACCGCGTGGACCGTCTTTCAAGGCGCCGCTTGTCGCACCTGGAACCGAGTATGAGCTCCCCTCATTGAGCTGGATCAATGAATCAAATGGGGGCGTTCTTGCCAGAGGCCAGATCTGTCGGCCACGAACACGTTCGATCCGCAGAACGATTGCCGGCGGGAGCCGATGGACGCCAGGGGGCATTTGGCTGTGCCGCAAGAACCGGGCAGAATGGCACCGGGCTTCGCTGCGAGTGTCGCCGACGGCTATGGATTTGACCTTGCGTCTCGCCACGTTCCTTGTGACGGCATCGTTGCTTCTTGCGCTGCAACCCGCGCAGGCGCAATTGGCCGGACACGGCGGACCCGTCCGCGCGATCGCCGTTTCAGGCGATGGCAAGACGGTTCTGTCGGGCAGCTTCGACACTGCGGCGATCCGATGGTCGCTGGCAACCGAGTCTGCGGAGCAGGTCCTTCGCTTCCATTCGGGTGCGGTGAACGCAGTTGCCTTCCTCACAGATGGAAGGATGGTAACGGCTGGTGCGGACGGTCAGATTGCGATCTGGACGTCCGGCCGGCCCCAGCCGGACCGGGTTTTCGCGGACCATACCGGACCCATCGTCGGGCTCGCCGTTTCGCCCGATGCATCGCGGCTCGCATCGGCCTCGTGGGACCAGACCGTGCGGATTTCGTCGTTGTCCGACGGGGGCACGCGGGTGCTGCAAGGCCACTCGCAAAACGTGAATGGCGTGGCCTTTGCCGCCGACGGACAATCGCTGGTGAGCGTGGGCTACGATCTGACGGTGCGGATCTGGCGCCTGCCGGACGGCAGCGCCGAGATCGTCACGGTGCCGTCGCCCCTGAATGCCGTGGCGATCTCGCCTGATGGCGAAATCGTCACCGGCGCAGCGGACGGCAAGCTGCGCATGATGTCCGCCGATGGCAAGGCAGGCGCCGAGGTCATGGCCGGTACCACGCCGATCGTCGCCTTGGCGGTCTCGCATGACGGCGCCTTGATCGCCGCGGCGGCAATTGACGGCACCGTGGCGATCGTCGACCGCAAGGCGCGCAGCGTGCTGCGCACGCTTGCCGGGCTGGGCGGGCCGGTTTGGTCGGTTGCATTCCTGCCCGATGGCGTGACGCTCCTGACCGGCGGCGCCGACGGCAAGATCAGGCGCTGGAATGCACTGACCGGCGCGGCGATCGGATCGAACCTGATGGGCACGCCGGCGGATCCGCTCGCCGCCTATGCCGGCGATCACGGCGCCGAAATCTTCAGGGCCTGCGTTGCCTGCCACACATTGTCGGAGACGGAGCTGCAGCGTGCCGGTCCGACGCTTGCCGGACTGTTCGGCCGGAAGATCGCCTCGCTGCCTGGCTATCGCTTCTCCGACGCACTCAAGACGATGGACATCGTCTGGACGCCGGAGACCGTCTCAAAACTGTTCGAGATCGGGCCGAACGCCTATACGCCCGGCACGAAGATGCCGGAGCAGCACATCGGCTCGGCCGAGGATCGCCGCGCGCTCACGGACTTCCTGGCGCGTGCGACGTCGAAATAGCTCGATTTGGCGGCAGCCGCCTTGCGGCGTCCTCAAGCGAAGGCGTCAAGCCGCGATATGAGGCTCTAATACCCCGGCCATTGCTCCACCGGGATCTTCGTCAGCTCCGGGTTCTCCTTGAGCATGCGGGCGATATTGATGCTGGGATGTTCCTTGAGCGCTGTCACGACGCATTGGTTGACGTATTTGCGGCGTGACAGCCACTTGATCTTCTTGCCCTTCGCCTCGGCCTTGCAGGCGACGACCGCCTGCTTGAGGGCAACCTTTTCCGCCTTCGTAAGAGCTGCCTCGACGGCCGTGCCGGAGAGGACCGTGGTGACAAGGCACGTCGACAGAACCATCATGAATCGAGGTATGCGGCTAGTCCTTGTTCTCGCGTTGACGCAGGTAGTCATCCGTCGTCCGTGGTGGCGCGCGTTCCGGCACGTCCTGGATCGGATCGAACTGTTGTTCGCTCATGACAATGACCCGGCAATCGGCGCACATCCGCAAGGTCTCGGTCCGGCGGTCCCCGGCAGGGTACATCCAATGCCGTCCCTCGAGTTTGGTCGCGATCCGATCGATCGTGCTCTTGACGCCGAAGGGCGTGCCACAGCGAACACACAGCGCCGGTTCTTCTTCCTTGAGCACCCGCGCCGGCGCGCGTCTTGCCCGGAAGTCGATCTGCGGGGTGAGCTTGATGACTTTTTCAGGACAGGTGCTCTGACACAGACCGCACTGCACGCAGGCATCTTCCACGAATTTGAGGACGGGGCGGTCCGGATCGGCGCGGAGCGCGCCGGTTGGGCAGGCCGAAACACAGGACAGGCATAGCGTGCAACCGCCGACATCGACGGTGATCGCACCGATAGGTGCACCCTCGGGCAAGGCGATCACGTCGACCGGCTTGGGGGCGAGGCGATGCAGTTCGCTCAAGCCGAAGCGAAGCAGATCGCCGCGCTTGCCGACCGTCAGGAAAGTCGCGGGATTGTCGAGGCCGGCGAGGGGGCCAATCCCTGTCAGTTGCTCGGCCAGGGTGTCGGGGTCGTCGGTTTCGATCGTGCTCACGCGGCGACCGTCAAATCCGAGTCCGGAAAGAATGGTCTCAGCCATCCGGATCGTCTGCAACGATCCGGTCACGTCGTGTCGTGGCTTGGCGCGCAGCAGGAGCCGCACGGCAGCCGCGCCATATGCGAAGGCGCCGATGATGGCTTCCAGGCCGATCTGCGTCAGCTCGTTGACGGCGAGGGGAAGCACATTGGCCGGCAATCCGTCGCCATGGCGGGCGAGCGCATCGATCAGCGGCGTGCCGTGCTGGCTGTCGTGCAGCAGCAGGACCGGATGCGTTCCGCCGGCCTCGCGATAGGCGCGCAACATGGCGCGGAGGATCTGCAACTGGGTATCGGCGGGTGGCAGCGCGTAGGATGCCGCTCCCGTGGGGCAGGCGGCCGCGCATTGCCCGCAACCCGCGCACACCTCCGAATTGACTGCGACATGGTCGCCGTCTGGCGTGATCGCGCCGGTCGGGCACAAATCGAGGCAGCGATGGCATCCGGTCAGCTTCGAGCGCGAATGCGCGCAGAGGCTGGGTGTGAAGTCGACATATCTCGGCTTGTCGAAGCTTCCGACGAGATCGCGGGCCGCAAGCACCGCTCGCAGCATGGCCGCGGGATCCCTCGGATCCGCACGGAGATAGCCGTCCCGCAGATCGTGTGCCGGGAACAGAGGCGGCTCGCCGGAGAGGTCGAGCACGAGGTCACAGCGCGAGATCGCGCCGTTGCGCGGGGCTTCGAACTCGAAGCGGGCGCGCGAGGAGGGGCGTGGCTGCGCGTAGTCGTCGATCGTGAGCTCGAAGCCGCCAAAATGCCCGCGCGCGATGCGGATCGTGCCCTTCACGATCGGGAACACCGCCGCGGCAGGCGGCACGACGTCTGCCGGCTTCCTGAGCATGACCGTGACGTCGAGATGGTCCGCCAGCAGCCGGCCGGCCTCGATCGCGGTCTCGTCGCGCCCATAGATCAGGATGATGCCGTCGCTCGACAATGTGACCAGCGGATAGTCGGGTGCGGGAATCGCCGCCGCCGCAAGCAGCGCCGCCATCTTCGGGCCCGCATTCGCGCCGTCGCGCGACCAGCCTGCCGTCTCGCGGATGTTGACGAAGCTGATCGGGCCAGGGCGTTCGCCCATCTCATTGGTGAACTGGCCGGCCTGCTGCGTGCAGGCGACGATCAGCGGGCCGTCGACTTTTGCGGCGGCGCGGAAATGTTCGAGCTCCGCGCCGCAAAGATGACGATGGCTCCTGATCTCGCAGTTGGGACAGCCCTGCTGGATCGCGGCCACGTCAGGGCGCATCGTGTCTTCACACGAGCAGATCAGAACGGTCTTCGCTGGCTGCTCCAGGTCGATCCCTCCGCGGGTGCGGCGCCGTCTTGCGGACTCGCGCCATTCCTTCACCTCGTATAGATATTCACTATCGGAAGGAAAAGGAAAGTGGAGGACGGCCCTTGCGGTCGACCCCGACCAGCCGCGTCTCCGTGGCGGAAGCGATCCATCTGCCGCCGCCATTCACGCTCGTCCGGTTGCGTGAGAGCGGAGACGCCTTTGCTCACGCTTGCCGCATTGCACCTAAAAGCGGTGCCGGCACGCTGGTCTGCGTCGGGCGGTTCGATCTTGCCGAATTCGCCGTGGTGCTCGAGCCGGGCGAGCCTTTGGGCACCGCGCGGCGCGTCTTCTATGCGGGCATGGTCGCGCTCACCGACGCTCTGCGCGCCTATGCGCCGCCGCACAAGACGGTCGCGATCGGCTGGCCCGACGCCGTCGTGATCGACGGTGGGCTGGTCGGCGGCGGACGGATGGGATGGCCGACGTCCGCGCGCGAGGACGAGCCGCCTGCCTGGCTGGTGTTCGGTGCCATGATCCGGACGGTCGCAATGGCCGATCAGGGACCGGGCGTCCATCCGCTCGCGTCCGCACTGGATGAAGAGGGGTTTGGCGAAGCGGGAGCCGTGCAGGTGACCGAGAGCTTTGCGCGGCACCTGATGCGGGCGATCGATAGCTGGCAGACCGATGGCTTTGGCAGCCTCGCGCGGGATTATCTCAGCCGGGTTCCCCGCGAGCGGCGAACCGTGCTGCGGATCGATGACGGCGGCGATCTCCTCACGCGCCGCGTCGGAGCCGACAGGATTGAACGCAGCGTGCTCGTCAAGGCGCTCGGAACGCCGTCCTGGTTCGATCCGAAGCTCGGAGGGCCGCGACTATGAAACTGCTCCGCAGCATCGCGCTCGACCCCTCCGACACCTTCGTATTCGATGTGGCGGCCGAGCCGGGCGAATGGGCCGTTTCCGGTGCCTTCCGCTTCTGCGATCAGGATCCGACGAAGTTGACCGGCAAGGCGCGCGTCGCGTTCCGCAGTGGCTTCCTCGGGGTGCAATCCTGGGGCTGGTCGACGCTGGTACAGATTGTGCCTGCGACCGAGAACGATTGCAGCGCGCTGATCGACCGCCTCGCGAGGCAACTGATCGATCGTTTCGGTGCGCCGGATCTGGCAACCGCGCGGACGGCCGCGGAGGAGGAGGTCGCCTTCGCGCGGTCGCTCTGCAACCATCCGGTCAGCTCGCTCATTGCCGTTCACCGTTCGGTGAGCGACAGCGAAGTCCGGGAATCGTTCCGCAGGCTGCAACTGCGCCAGGGTCAGGGACACAGCAAGGCGTTCTCGTTCATGGAAGTCGAGGACGATGTCGAGCCCGACGCTGATCTCAAGCTTGCCGATATGCGCGGGGAGTCGCAGCACCGATGAATGATTTCTGGATCGCGTGCGGCCACCATCTGCTCGATCGCGACGAGAACGGCAGGCTTTGCGTCACCGACGAGTTCCTGAAGGCCTATTTCGTTCGTCCGGAGCTGATTCCGCCGGACGAAGCATGCCCGGTCGAGCGGCGGCTGCACCGCGCGCTGCTCGCTTCTCCCCGCAAGCCGGTCGGCACGGAAGAGATTGAAGCGATTGTCGATGCGGATGCCCGGGAGAACTGGCGGCTCGTGCTTGCCTTCCGCGATCTCCTTGTGCGGCATCCGACGCTGGAGCAGGCCTATCTTGCAACCGTCCGGTCCGGGACGAACGACTTGCCGCCCCTGTTCGTCAATCAGCTTGTGCATGTGATCCTGCGCAATGCGCTCGATGGCTGCGATGATCCGTTCGTGCTGCGCGCAGCCGAGCTGTTCTTCCGCCCGCAGCGCATCCTGCCGCAGGAGCAGGCCCTGCTGCTTGGCGATGAAGAGGTCGTCGGTGGACAGACTCCGACCCCGGTGCTCTCGCTGATGTCGATGCTGGGGGCGGTGACCGATGCCGAGCTCGACGTCTTGCGCGAGGACAATGCCGGCGATTACTGGCGCCGGAGCGACCATTTCGATATGGCATTCGACCTCACCGCAGGCGGCCGCGGGCCGGCAGCGCTGGCGCAGGCGATGGTGCGCTGGATCTCCCATCTGCTCGGGATCGACGTCAGTATTGAGCCGCTGCGCGAGCTGCGTGATGCACGTCTCACCTGGTATGTCGGGCTCGACGCCGACGCGACCAGGCTCGGCGACCGTCTCTGGCACGGCGAGCAACTCGACGAGCGCAGCGCCGGACGCGTGCTCTCATTGTTCCGTCTGACATTTGCGGACACGAGCGCGGCCGCAGACGAGATGCGGGGCGAGCCGGTTTATCTCATTCTGTCAATGAACGCCGATCAGAAGCTCCGGATGAAGCCGCAGAATTTGTTGACGGGGCTGCCGGTCAAACATCTGGAGATGGCGACATGAGCCCGGCTGCGCTGCCGCTTGTGCGCGTTCCCGTCGGCGTCGTGGTTGAGCGGCACCAGGCGGATTCGCCGTGGACCGACTTTGTCTGGCGTGCGGTTGCCGTGCTGCCTGACGAACCGGATACCAAACCCTGGACCGTGCTTCGCGAAGAGAACGGGACGACGCTGTTTTATGCCGGCAGCGCCACGGTCGATCTCTATGGTTCCGAGACGGCGCGCTACCGCGACAATCTCGCCTCGGGCAGTCCGGGCATCTGGACCGTATTGTCGCCGGCGGAAGGCGCCTGGCCCTATTCGGTGGCTGCCGCGACCGCCGATCCTTCGGAAGGGGAGGCGTTCACGGAGGCCGGTGCGAATCTGGTCGAGGCCGTCCCCATGCCGGAGATGCTGCGTGAGCAGATTGAAAGCTTCATTGCCGAGCACCACGTCGAACGTGAGTTCTTCAAGCGCAAGCGACGGCAGGCCGATCCGGAGGCGCTCGCGCGCCGGCAGCATGAAGGCGGACACGAATGAGTGAGGACAAGTTCCTGGCGCGCTGGTCCCGTCGCAAGCAGGAGGCAAAGGCGAACGCCACGCAGCCGGACCCGGCCATGCGCGACGACATGCAGTCGATGCCGCCGCCTGTCGTGAACGACGACGACGCGGAATTCGACCTTTCGAGCCTGCCTTCGATCGACTCGATCACGTCGGCGACCGACATCACGGCATTCCTGCGCAAGGGAATTCCGCAGGAGTTGACGCGTGCGGCGCTTCGTCGCGCCTGGAGCGCCGATCCCGTCATCCGCGATTTTGTCGGGCTTGCCGAGAATGCGTGGGACTTCAACGACCCGACCGCGATGCCGGGTTTTGGCCCCCTGGATTGCTCCGAGCCAGAGTTGGCCGCGCTCATCGACAGGATCGTCGGCGGCCTCAGCAAGCCGGTCGAGGCGCTGCCTGAGCCTCCGGTTGAAGTCGCGGATTCTTCGCAGGAATTGTGCGAGGTCGAGTTGCCGGGCATCGCGGCCGAAGAAGCCGCGACCACGGGATCCGCACCTGATCCTGTTGCAACGCAACGAACGGTCGCCGACAGCACCGAAAGCGAACGGCCGTCGGTTGAGCGCCGCACGCACGGCAGTGCGCTGCCCCGCTAGGGACCGCGACGAAAGGCCATAGCCTCAGACTATGGCGCCGATTGACCCCCTGTTGGGCCGGGACTAGGCTTCGTTAGCGCTTTGTAACAAAAGCAAAATCAGCAGACGGGACTTGGATGGAGGTCCACGTGCGTGATGCTGGCCTTGAGCGAGCCATTGACGCCGCTGGCGGCGTTGCGGAGCTTGCGCGCAAAATCGGCATCAGCCAGCCCTCTGTTTCGAACTGGAGCAAGGTGCCCGCGCAACGGGTGATCGCTGTCGAAGCCGCCACCGGCATATCGCGCGGTAATTTGCGGCCTGATCTGTACGGCGAGCCGCTCCTCTCCGAAGAGCCGATCGATTCTGTCGATGCCGCACGTGCGCAGGAATATCTGCTGCTCGCGGCGCTGTTGTCCGCCGCACCATCGAAGAAACTGCTCGATCAACTGGCTGCATTGACCGTCGATGCGACCCCGCTCGGGCGCGCGCATGCCGCGCTGGCTGAATCCGCCGCCAATGCAGTCGCGGCCAAGGTCGAACGCGAATATTTCGATCTGTTCACGGGTCTTGGCCGCGGCGAGCTCTTGCCCTACGCCTCCTACTATCTGACCGGCTTTCTCAACGAGCGGCCGCTGTCGCGTCTGCGTGCCGATCTCGCTGCGTCCGGCATCGAGCGCATCGCGAATAATTCCGAGCCGGAGGATCACGCGGCGATCCTGTGCGAGATCATGGCAGGCTTCGCGGGAGGCCGTTTCCCGACGCCCTTCGACACGCAGCGCGCCTTCTTCGGCAAACACGTCGCGTCCTGGATGGGGCGGCTGTTCGCCGACATCGAGCGCGCGGAGAGCGCCGTCTTCTATCGTACGGTCGGTGCGCTTGGTCGCGCCTTTATCGAGATCGAGACAGAAGCATTCACGTTCGCGAACTGACCTGCATCCGCAGGTCCAGGAGAGATGCGATGAGTGAAGACAGGACTACCACAGTCGGGCGCCGCGATTTCCTGCGCAAGGTCGGCGTCGGCACGGTGGGCGCCGGCGCGACACTCGCAACGCCGCTGGTCGGGGCGGCGCAAGCCGACAGCGAAACCAACGATGAGAAGCGCAAGGCGCGCTACAAGGAAACCGATCACGTCAAGGCCTTCTACCGCGTCAATCGTTATCCGGCCAAGGGAGGTTGACCGTGCTGATCAAGCGAACAAACCAGCGTTCCCTGCGCCAAGGCTCTGCCGCCAGTTTCCCCGCAGATCGGGCCGGTGGCCTCGACCGCCGCAGCTTCCTGCGCAAATCCGGTCTAGCCGGCGGCGCGCTCGCCGCGTTCGGCACCTTGCCGCTCGGCAGCGTGCGCAAGGCGGAAGCCGCGGTGGCCGGTCCGCTTACGGCGGGCGCGACCGTCCGCAAGAGTATCTGCACGCATTGTTCGGTTGGGTGCACGGTGACGGCCGAGGTCCTGAACGGGGTATGGATCGGCCAGGAGCCGAGCTGGGATTCGCCGATCAATCGCGGCTCGCATTGCGCCAAGGGCGCTTCCGTGCGTGAGCTCGTGCACAGCGAGCGGCGGCTGCGCTATCCGATGAAGCTGGTGGGCGGGCAGTGGACCCGCGTCTCCTGGGACACCGCGATCAACGAGATCGGCGACAAGTTTCAGGCTGTACGTGAGAAGTCGGGTCCCGATTCCGTCTATTGGCTCGGCTCGGCCAAGATGACCAACGAAGGCGCCTACCTGTTCCGCAAGCTCGGTGCGTTCTGGGGCACCAACAATACCGATCACCAGGCCCGCATCTGCCATTCAACCACCGTCACCGGCGTCGCCAACACCTGGGGCTACGGCGCGATGACCAACAGCTACAATGACATCCGCAATGCGAAGACGCAGGTCATCCTGGGCGGCAATCCGGCCGAGGCGCATCCCGTCTCGCTGCAGCATCTGCTCGAGGGCAAGGAGCTGCAAAAGGCCAACTTCATCGTTATCGACCCGCGCCTGACGCGCACCGCCGCGCACGCGACCGAATATGTGCGGATGCGGCCGGGTACCGACATTCCGGTGCTCTACGGCATGATGTGGCACATCCTCCAGAATGGCTGGGAGGACAAGGAGTTTATCCGGCAGCGCGTCTACGGTTTCGACGACCTCAAGAAGGAGGTCGAGAAATGGCCTCCTGAGGAAGTCGAGCGCGTCACCGGGATTCCCGGCGAGCAGCTCAAGCGCGTCGCCAAGATGTTCGCCACCGAGAAGCCGGCAACGTTGATCTGGGCCATGGGCCAGACGCAGAAGACCGTCGGCACCGCCAATGTGCGGGCGAGCTGCATCGCGCTGCTGATGACCGGAAATGTCGGCAAGGCCGGCGCCGGCGCCAACATCTTCCGAGGCCACGACAACGTGCAGGGCGCGACCGATGTCGGGCTCGATATCGTCACGCTGCCGTTCTACTACGGCCTCGCCGAGGGCGCCTGGAAGCACTGGTCGCGGGTCTGGGAGGTCGACTATGACTTCCTGAAGTCGCGGTTCGATTCCAAGCAGATCATGGAAACCCCCGGCATTCCGCTGACCCGCTGGTTCGAAGCGGTGACGTTGCCGAAGGAGCAGGTTGCCCAGAAGGACAACGTGAAGGCGGTGTTCGTGCAGGGACACGCCTCCAACAGCATCACCCGTATCCCTGAATCCCTTAACGGCCTGAAGGCGCTCGAGCTGCTCGTCATCGCCGATCCGCATCCGACGACCTGGGCCTCGCTCGCGGTCGAGGCGGGACGCACGGATGGCGTCTACATTCTCCCGGTCGCCACGCAGTTCGAGTGCAAGGGCTCGCGCGTCGCTTCCAACCGCTCGCTGCAATGGGGCGAGCAGATCGTGAAGCCGATCTTCGAGTCGAAGGACGATCTTGAGATCATCTATCTGATGGCGAAGAGGCTCGGCTTCGCCGACCAGATGTTCAAGAAGATCAAGGTCGAGAACAACCTGCCGGAGGCCGAGGACGTGCTGCGCGAGATGAACCGCGGCAGCTGGTCGACCGGCTATTGCGGACAATCGCCCGAGCGCCTCAAGGCGCACATGAAGAACCAGGCGAAGTTCGACATGCTGACGATGCGGGCGCCGAAGGACGATCCCGAGGTTGGCGGCGACTATTACGGCCTGCCTTGGCCGTGCTGGGGATCACCCGAGGTCAAGCACCCCGGCACGCCGCTGCTCTACAACACCAATCTGCACGTGATGGACGGCGGCGGCACGTTCCGGCCGCGGTTCGGCGTCGAGCGCGAGGAGAAGCTGCCGGACGGTACGACGCGGAAGGTGAGCCTGCTCGCGGACGGCTCTTATTCATTGGGGTCGGGAATCCAGGATGGCTATCCGGAATTCACGCTGGCGAGCCTGAAGAAGCTCGGCTGGGACAGCGAGCTCACCGAAGCGGAAATGGCCGTGATCAACAAGATCAATCCGGCCAATCCGGACACGGTGTCGTGGTCGCTCGATCTGTCGGGCGGCATTCAGCGCGTCGCGCTGGCGCATGGCTGCGTGCCCTACGGCAACGGCAAGGCGCGCATGAATGCCTTCGGCTTGCCGGATCCGATCCCGGTTCACCGCGAGCCGATCTATACGCCACGCGTCGATCTCGTCGCCAAATACCCGACGCTGCCCGACGCCAAGCAGTTCCGGGTGCCCAATATCGGATTCTCCGTGCAGAAGGCCGCGGTGGAGAAGGGTATTGCAAAGCAGTTCCCGCTGATCCTCTCGTCCGGCCGGCTGGTCGAATATGAGGGCGGCGGCGAGGAGACGCGCACAAATCCGTGGCTCGCCGAGTTGCAGCAGGACATGTTCATCGAGATCAATCCTGCCGATGCCGCCGATCGCGGGGTCAAGGACGGCGGCTGGGTCTGGGTCACCGGCGCCGAGAACAATTCCAGGGCAAGGATGAAGGCGCTTGTCACCGAGCGCGTCGGCAAGGGCGTTGCCTGGATGCCCTTCCATTTCGGCGGCTGGCTTGCGGGCAAGGATCTTCGCGGCAACTACCCGAAGGGCACCGATCCGATCGTGCTCGGCGAAAGCGCGAACACGATCACCACCTACGGATACGATCCCGCGACGGGCATGCAGGAGCCCAAGGTCACTCTCTGCCAGATCGCGGCGGCATAAGGAGCAACGACGATGGCACGTATGAAATTTCTCTGCGACGCCGACCGTTGCATCGAGTGCAACGCCTGCGTCACGGCCTGCAAGAACGAGCACGAGGTCCCCTGGGGCATCAACCGCCGCCGGGTCGTCACCATCGCCGACGGCAAGCCGGGCGAACGCTCGGTCTCGATGGCCTGCATGCACTGCACGGATGCGCCCTGTGCGGCGGTGTGCCCGGTGAACTGTTTCTATACCACCGCCGACGGCGTGGTTCTGCACTCCAAGGATCTCTGCATCGGCTGCGGCTACTGCTTCTACGCCTGTCCGTTCGGCGCGCCGCAATATCCGAAGGTCGGCAATTTCGGCTCGCGCGGAAAAATGGACAAGTGCACCTATTGCGCCGGCGGCCCCGAGGTCGATGGCAGCAAGGAAGAATACGAGAAATACGGTGCGAACCGGCTTGCCGAAGGCAAGCTGCCGCTGTGCGCGGAAATGTGCTCGACCAAGTCGCTGCTCGCCGGCGACGGCGAGATCATTGCGCAGATCTATAAGGAGCGCGTGCTGAAGCGCGGCTACGGCTCGGGCGCATGGGGCTGGAAGACCGCCTATCGCGAGACGATCGAGTCCTGACGACGACCTGGCGCGGGTCGCGTCGATATCGGGAGGACCTTATGGCGTGTTTTGCACGATTTGTTCGGCTCGTCATTGGCGTGGCTGGACTCCTGCTGCTCGTCTCCGCGGCTTCCCCGTCCATGGCCCAGCAGGTCAACCCGACCGCGAGCGCGGTCAAGGAGCAGCAGCTGCTGCAGGAACTGAACCGGGTGCAGGGACGCGTCAGCATTCCCGACCAGCGCTCGGGGGTTCTCGAGCAGCCGGCGGGCCGCGAATGGCGCGAGTTCCGGAACGTGACGCTGCGCTGGATCGGCGGCATCGCGATCCTTGGCATGCTCGCGGCGCTGGTCATCTTCTATCTCAGCCGCGGGATGGTGCGGTTGCAGAGCGGGCGTTCGGGCCGGACCATCGTGCGCTTTAGTGCGTTCGAGCGCTTCGTGCACTGGATGACGGCGACTTGCTTCATCATTCTGGCGATCTCGGGATTGAACGTCACTTTTGGACGTCCATTGCTTCTGCCGTTGATCGGCCACGAGGCGTTTTCCGAATGGTCGCAATGGGCAAAGTATGTTCATAACTATCTCAGCTTCCCGTTCACCATTGGCGTCGTGCTGATCTTCCTGATGTGGATCGCCGGCAATATCCCGAACAGGGCGGATGTCAATTGGATCAAGCGCGGCGGCGGCATCGTCGGGCACGATCACCCGCCGGCCTATCGTTTCAACGCCGGCCAGAAGGCGGTCTACTGGATCGTGGTCATCGGCGGAGGTCTGGTGGCAGCGACGGGATATGCGCTGATGTTCCCGTTCTACCTGTCGGGCATCGAAGGGATGCAGCTCGCGCAGATCGTCCACTCCATCGTCGCAGTGCTCTTCACGGCAGTGATGCTGGCGCACATCTATATCGGCACGATCGGCATGGAAGGCGCGTTCGAGGCGATGGGAAGCGGCACCGTCGATGTCAATTGGGCCAGGGAGCACCACAGCCTCTGGCTTGAGGAGGAGAATGCGCGCGACGCCCGACCCCAGCCCTCCGTCACCGCGGCGGAGTAGGCGGGGCGCGCGGCCGTTCGACGCGGACGCGCTACAGCCGTACGCCCGTCGTCGCAAAGGCCTGTGCGACGGGCTCTTGCACGCGGTTTAGCGCCAACGCCCCGATCGCCGCCATGACGATGGCGACGACACAGGCGAGCAAGAAGACTTTCATTGTCGTTCTCCCAAACTGATCGGGATGCCGTGAAAGTCTACACAAGATGGCGCGTCGCGAACAGCGCTGTCCGTGTGCAAACTGCGGACAAAAAATAGCGTCGGGTTCGAGTCGCTCTCCGCCGCTCATTTCCACTTCCGCTGAACTACGGTTTTCCAGCGAGTCCCTGGGGCTGAAGGGTCAGCGCGACCGGTGGGGCGCATCTTGAGGTCCGGGTCGACGCCTTGATGAAGTCGCTCTGCTGGCCGCGTGGCCTAGATTGCGTCGATGTTGCAAGGGACTAATGCGCAATTCAGAGCGAAACATGAATATGAATGCTGAGGCCGATGAGTAACCCAGCCGCAACGCGATCTCCGTGATCGGCAGGTCGCTGCCTAGCAACTCGATAGCCTTGAAGAGGCGGAGACGCTGACGCCATGCGCGCAAGCTCATGCCGACTTCGCGCTCGAAGTGCCGCGTCAAGGTTCGCGGCGACATGCCTATCTCACGCCCCCATCTCTCGGCGTGGCGAGGATTCGCGGGATCGGCGTAGAGGGTTTCACAGAGTGCCAGCAAGCCCGGGTGGGTGGGCCAAGGTAACGCTGCCGAGATCGGCGTCGCCCGCCGCAACTGATCGAGGATGAGCGCGATGACGCGAGCGGCGTAGTGACGATCCTCGCTTTTCAGCGACGCGGCTTCCACGATGAGAGTCCGCAGGAGCGGGGACACATGGATGACCGTCGTGCCGGAAGTCATACCTTGGCTGGCAGCATTGGCGACCCAGAGGCTGCGGAATTCCGCTCCCATCAGGGAGTCGACCGAATGCTTCGTACCGGTCGGCAGCCAGACGGCCTGTTCTGGAGAAATGACGACGCTCCGTCCATCCGCGTTCACGGTGAGCGCGCCTGAGATCGTGTAGACGAGCTGATTCCAGCTGTGACTGTGCTCGGCGAAGTAGCTCCTCGCGGGAAGGGACTGCACCCGAACGATCAAGGGTTTCGGCGATCCGAGGCCGTGCGGGGCATCGACCGTCTTCCAGCCGGCGTTCCCTGGCGAAAGGTGACGTTTCATCGACATAAATTGGCAATCTGTAGAAGGAAAAGTCCAGCGATTTCTCCTTAACTCCGACGTCGTGATCCACGGCCCGGTGGACCGCCACCGGTCTGATCAGCGACGTCTCGTCGACGGACATCTAACGGCGGAGCAAGCCGCAGCGTGAATTTCAATTTTTCCGCTCCCAGCCATGAGGCGCCGACCGCTATTCGCCGAGAGCGCAGCAATGTCGCAAGGCTTGCCGTCGCCCAGGCCCTCGCAGGCGCCAATTCCACGGTCGTCTATGCAACCGGTGCCGTGGTCGGCGACATGCTGGCGCCCACCAAGGCACTTGCGACGCTGCCGGTCTCGGTTTTTGTCGTGGGCATGGCTCTGTGCACGCTGCCGGCGGGCGTTGTCGCGCAGCGCTATGGCCGGCGCACGACATTCCTGCTCGGTGCAGGCAGCGGCGTCCTCGCGGGCTTGATTGCGCTCCTCGCGGTACTCAACGCGTCGTTCCCGCTCTTCTGCGCAGGGACCTTCTTTGGCGGCGTCTACGCGGCCGTGGTGCTCTCTTTCCGCTTTGCAGCGGCCGATTGCGCAGCACCTGAACGGCGTCCGCGCGCGCTCTCGGCCGTGATGGCCGGCGGTATGTTCGCCGGTGTGATCGGTCCACAGCTTGTGACGCACACCATGAACCTGTGGGCGCCGTACCTTTTTGCTGCGACGTTTGTCGGCCAGGCGGCGGTTGCCGCGCTCTCCGCGGTTATTCTGGCGGGCGTTGCGCTTCCTCCGCTGACTGCAACGCATCTCAACGCCGGAAGGCCGCTCGCTGTCATTGCCCGGCAGCCGCGCTTTATCCTGGCCGTGATCTGCGGGGTCGTCTCCTACCTGCTCATGAATTTCCTCATGACCTCAGCCCCGCTGGCGATGAAGCTCTGCGGGCTGCCTCAGGAATCGGCCAATCTCGGTCTGCAGTGGCACGTCATCGCGATGTACGCCCCGAGTTTCTGGACGGGCCGCCTCATCACGCGCTTTGGCGCATCCGCGATCGTCGCGGTCGGGCTGGTGCTGATTGCGGCCGCTTCGTCGATGGGTCTGCTCGGGATCGATGTCGTGCATTTCTGGGCGACGCTGAGCCTGCTCGGGATCGGCTGGAACTTCGGCTTCATCGGCGCGTCGGCGATGGTTCTGGAGTGCCATCGCCCCGAGGAAAAAGCGCGCGTCCAGTCGCTCAATGACTTCGTGGTCTTCGGCACGATGACCGTCGGCTCCTTCCTTTCGGGCGGGCTGCTGTCGTCCTTCGGCTGGTCGACCGTCCTGATGCTGTCGTTCGTGCCACTGCTCGGCGCGTTGCTGGCCCTCATCGGCTTTTCAATACCGGCCCGCCGCACGACCAAGTTAGCGTCTCGAGGAGAACCCACATGAGCGTAGCGGAAACCCCGGTTCAATATATGGAGCGAACGCGCCAATATTACCGTGCCCTTGGTTACGACAACGACTATGTCTGGGCGAGCTTTGATGATGTCCCTTTCACCAAACCTGCCAAACCATCATCGGACCTGCGTATCGCACTGACCACCACGGCCAGTCCGCCGGATTTTGACGGCGTGAAGCGGGTGTGGTCAGGTGCGGTTTCGCCGCCGCCCAGGAAGCTGTTTACCGACAACGTTGCTTGGGACAAGGAATCGACCCACACCAATGATCCCGGCAGCTTCTTGCCGGTAGAAGCCGCTTTCGGACTGGTCGGCGAAGGCGCCCTCGTCGGACTGACCCGACACTTTCACGGCGTGCCAACAGAATACAGCCAACGGAAAACGAACGCGGAGGATGCACCTGAAATCCTGGCACGGGTTCGAAAAGACGCGGCGGATGCTGCGATCCTTCGCCCCCTTTGCCCCGTGTGTCATCAGACCGTAAGCTTGGTGGCCCGGCATCTGGAAGCGAACGGCATTCCGACGGTCATTATCGGCTCGGCGCAGGATGTCGTGGAGCACTGCGGCGTGCCGCGGTTCTATTTCACGGATTTCCCGCTGGGCAATCCTTGCGGGCATCCCTGGCGACCGGACATGCAGCGCGAAATCATGCGCCAGGCGCTCGCCCTTTTTGACACGGCGACGGCGCCGCGAACGACTGTGAAAGCGCCATTTGCGTGGAAGGAGGACGGTTCCCTCTGGCGGCCCCGGTATGGAAGAGTAAATCCAGAGGATCGAGAGCGGCTGCTCAAGCTGGGTGATGAGCGCCGCCAGCGGCAAGCCGATGCCAAGCAGGTTTCCATGGAGGGAGTGTCATCAAAATGACCGAGAGTTCGATGGGAAATCGGGTGTGCGTTCTTGAGGACCGTTACGGTAACCCCTTGAGCACAAGCTCTGCCGCCGCCCGCGACGCATATGTCGCCGGCGTCGACAAGCTGCTCGCGGCCGGCTCGGGAATTGACCAGGCATTCCGCGACGCGATCGCCGCCGACGAAGGTTTTGCTCTGGCGCACATCGCGCTTGCGCGAACCCTGCAACTGCTCGGTCGCGGCAACGAAGCCAAAGCGCCGCTCGAACGCGCGATCGCGCTGGCGCCGGCTACGACTTCGCGCGAGCAAGGTCATATTGCGATCTTTGCCAGGATCCTGAGTGGTCAAGGCGCTGCGGCGGTTTCGGCGATCGCCGAACATATGAAGCACTGGCCGCGCGATGCCATGGTGCTGGCACCGGCCACCGGTGTGTTCGGCTTGATCGGCTTCTCGGGCAAGTCCGGCCGCGAGATCGAGCAACTGGCGATGCTGGAGCCGCTGGCAACCCATTACGGCGATGACTGGTGGTTTCGAACGGTGCTCGCATTTGCGGAAATCGAGCTGCACAGGCTCGACAGTGGTTTCAGGAATATCGAGACCGCACTTCGCGGTTGTCCCCGCAACGCTCACGCTGCGCATATCAAGGCCCATCTGTTCTATGAGAAAGGACAGCGCGAGGAGGGGCTGGCTTACCTCGATCAATGGAACGCCGCCTACCCACGCGAGGGGCAACTGCATTGCCATATCAGTTGGCATCTTGCCCTGTGGTCGCTGGAGACCGGCAGGCGGGATCAAGCCTGGAAGATCTATCGTGAGGCGTTGCATCCCGGCGGCTCGTGGGGGCCGCAAATCAATGTCCTCACCGATTGCGCGTCGTTCCTTGCGCGCGCCGAGATGGCGGGCGAGCCGCGACATCCGGAACTGTGGAGCGAGATCAGCCAGTATGCGGCGAAGTGGTTTCCCAACTCGGGGATCATCTTTGCCGACATGCACAGCGCGCTTGCCTTTGCAATGGCCGGCGACGCGGAGGCCTTAGCGAGGATCATCGAGAACCCGAAGGGACCCGCCGCGGACATGGTGGTGCCCATCGCGCGCGGCTTCGATGGTTTGGCCAAAGGCGACTGGACACGGGTCGTCGATGAGCTAAGGCCCGTCCTGGCAACCCATGAAAGGGTTGGAGGCAGCCGCGCCCAGCGCGACCTGCTGGAATATTCCGTGACTTGCGCCTTGCTGCGCAGTGGTCGAGCCGACGAGGCGCGGCGGCTGATCGCGTCACGACGATCGCAGAATGCGGCGAGCGGCGTTCCGCTCGCGGGGATCTGAACCTGTCCTGGTTTAGGGACCTGCACTGGTCAAGCGATCCGAAATGGCGAAGCGGTGGGTTTTGGATGGCGCCACCTGAGGGAGAGTAACGATGCGCATCAACGATGATCTGTCGAAGCCCGTTATCGTTCAGGCCTCGAAACTGGACTGGGTGGCCAGTCCGTCGGCCGGCGTGGATCGGCGCATGCTGTTCCGCATTGGCGGCGAAGTCGCGCGCGCCACCTCGATCGTGCGCTATGCTCCCGGTAGCGCCTTCCCGCGTCATACGCATGGCGGCGGAGAAGAGATTGTCGTCCTTGAAGGTATCTTTCAGGATGAGCATGGCGACTATCCCGCGGGCAGCTACTTTCGCAACCCTCCCGGGACGTCGCATGTCCCCGCCTCGAAGGACGGCTGTACCATCTTCGTGCGGCTCTGGCAGTTCCGAGACGAGGACCGGACTCAGGTCGTGCGTCAGCCAGGTGAGGGCCAACAGGTTGCGCCGCGCCCCGGTGCAAGCAGCGTCAGCGTGCTATTTGACGACGGCCACGAGGAGGTCCGCCTTGAAGACTGGCGGCCGGGTGAAGTCATCAGCCTTGCGAACGCGCGCGGGCTCGAGTTCTTTGTTCTATCGGGGGGACTAACGATCGGGGGCGAGACGCTGCAGCCGCAGGGCTGGGGTCGGCTACCCGCCGGCGTCGACCTGAAAGCGACGGTGGGCCCGCAGGGCGCGAAAATCTGGATCAGGGAGGCGCCGCCGCTGCATCCAGATGTCTGTCGACTTCCCGGGTAGCCACGACAATCCTGACCGCCTCTGCGCTGAGCTCCTCGTAATGGCGAAGCTACTTTGCATGGGGTTGTTTTCGATATTTTGGTTGGCCCGGGCCTGTTCCGCCGGGCAGCGCTTGGAAACATCATGTTGCATTGAACCGGTGTTGCGGCTACGCAATTGAGATGACATGGAAATTTTCCGTTGCCCCGATGATGGACTGGACCGAGAGTTTAGGTTTTTCAAAAAGTTAGAAGGCGGCGTGTGCACGACGTGTGCACCGGGAGATCAAGAAAAATCCACTCACGGGGGGCGCTGTGCTGGCGCTCGTCGATAGACCCGCGCGAGGGACGGATTACTTACGTCGAGCGATATGGTTCGGTGAAATGCTCGTGAATTCGCGCTATTTTACGGTATTTGCATCGCGTAGCGGTTTAGAGGTGCTGGTTTGAAAGAGTGGGGATGACTCATCGCCGCGTGGGCGGATTCCCTTTCTTACCAAGACCTAGCTAACGGTGTTCACGTCTAAAGTATCTCGGCCAGCGAATGGCCGTGCAACTCGATATTCAGGCCTTGCAGGCCGAGATCATTGATCTCGCCGCCCATTGCCTTCAGGCTCTCTTCGCGGATCAGTGACATGAGTCCGCGGCGCAGGGCTAGGAACTCCGACGACATCATCATCGATTGCTGCCGTGGCCGCTCGAGCGGAATCGGGATTTCCGCCTTGATCGAGCCGGGGCGCGCGGTCATGCAGTAGACGCGGTCGGATAGGAAGATCGCCTCGTCGATGTCATGGGTAACGAACAGCACAGAGATCTTCAGGCGCTGCCACATATTGGTGAGGATCTGCTGCATGATGACCCGGGTCTGCGCGTCGAGCGCCCCGAACGGCTCGTCGAGCAGGAGGACCTTCGGCCCGGTGGCGAGGGCACGCACGATGCCGACGCGCTGCTTCATGCCGCCGGACAGCTTTTCAGGATAGTGCTTTTCGAATGCCTCGAGCCCGGCGAGGCCGAGCAGGGTGCGCGCGGCGCGCTCGCGCTGGGAGCGCGGCATGCCGCGCATCTTCAGACCGAACTCGACGTTCTCCCGCACCGTCTTCCAGGGAAACAGCGAATATTGCTGGAAAACCATGCCCCGCTCGGCGCTCGGGCCGTTCACCCGCTCGCTGTCGACCGTGATGGTGCCGGTGGTTGGCTTGAGAAATCCGGCGACCGCGTTCAGGAAGGTCGACTTGCCGCAGCCCGAAGGTCCGACAATCGAGACGAACTCGCCCGGCTTCACATGGATGTGGGTGTCGGTGACCGCCTGGACCGCGCCATCGATGGTCTCATAGCTCAGTGAGAAGTTGCTGACCTCGATATGTCCCTTGGACGCGCCGGTCGCGATCTCGCTCATTTCGATCTCCATGGCATCACGAGGTGGCCCGCACCGCGGATCAGCAGGCTCGATCCGAGGCCGAGTACGCCGATTGCGATCATCCCGAGCGCGATGTCGGCGTACTGGACCAGCGAATAGGCCTCCCAGGTGAAGTAGCCGATGCCGTACTGTCCCGAAATCATCTCGGCTGCGATCAACGACACCCAGGCCACGCCCATGCCGATCGTGAGGCCGGTGAAGATGTGCGGGAGCGATGCCGGGAAATACACCTCGCGAAAGATTGAGCGCTCACGCGCGCCGAGACATTGCGCGGCGCGCACCAGCACAGGGTCGACCAGCGACATCCCGTGGAGCGTATTGACCAGGATCGGAAAGAACGAGCCGAGGAGGGTGATGAAAACGATGCTCTGCTCGTTGGTCGGCCACAGCATGATCGCCATCGGCACCCAGGCGATCGCCGGGATCGGCCGCAGCACCTCGGTGACCGGGAAGATCACTTCATGCGCCAGCTTGAAGCGACCCATGATCAGGCCGAGCGGCACGCCGAGGACGGCCGCCAGCGAGAAGCCGATGAAGATGCGCCGGCAGCTGAGCAAGATGTGCATCAGGAACTTGGGGTCGTGTATCGCCTTCGTAAAGCTCGTATAGACGTCGAGCGGCGAGGGCACGTTAGTGAAGCGCACGAAGAACACCACCCGGTAGGTCGTCAGCAGGTGCCAGACGAGGACGAACGCGAGCAGCGAGACGATCCCGATTGCGGCCGCGCGCAACCGGTCCTGGTTGAGCCGGTACCAGCGCGCGGTCAGCGCACCGAAGGAGGGTGCCGCGGGCGGCGCAGCGATGGGCGCGGCGACCGCGTCCGCGGTCGGGGGAACTGCCTGTGTGCTGTCCGCGGGATGTCTGAGGAAGGCGGGACTGCTCACGTTTTGCCTCCGCCGATCGTCACCTTCACCGCGTCATCGAAGCTGAGCACCTTGCCGCTGATCTTCACGGCATAAGCCTCGGCATCCTTCTTCAGGAGGAACGGCGCCACGTCGCCATTGCCGACCGCGAAGAAGGCCTGGTCGGCGAACAGCTTGATGCCGCGCATTGTATCGAAGACGTAGGCGACGTTGATCTTCTTTCCCTTCGCCTTGTAGTCGGCATAAGCGCCGAGCGTGCAGGCCGCGGACGCGAATGGCAGGATACCAACCTCGTCAACCCAGACCTCGCCGGCCTTGCGCGGGTCGATGATCGGCCTGTTGCAAAAGGAATCTTCACCCGAAATCTCGTAGTTCTTCGTGTTGCCGACCTGCGCGTCGTAGTCGAGATTCATCTCCGCGTAGGCCTTGCGGATGTAGCCATCGTCGACCCACTTCTTCGGATCGAACTCCTTCATGCGGCCGAGATTCTGCAAGACCTTGACGTCGGCCGTCGCAGCATCGATCAGCGGCGGTTTGATCGTGGGATCTGTGGTCATGTTACCGCCAGGGCCGAGGAAGATGTAAACGACTTCCTTGTTGATCCCGGTCCATTCCTGGATCTTTTCGGCGGCCCGCTTGGGATCTTCGCGCAGCCACTGATTGGCGGCGATCAGCGCCTTCAGATAGGCAACGACCACTTCGGGATACTTCTCGGCGAAGTCGGTGCGGACCACGATGCCGTGGAAGGTCGGCAAGTTGGTCTCCACGCCGTCGAAAATCTTTCGCGCGAAGCCGCGGAACGGCAATAGCTCGGCGAATGGAACGAAGTCGGCGTGGGCGTCGATCTTCTTCTCCTGAAGATTGGTCGATCCGACCTCCGGGCTTTGGCTGACGAGCTGGAAGAAATCCGGCGCGAAGCCGCGGTCCTGCATCGCCTTCAGCACCATGCCGTGCGCGGCCGAGCCGAATGGCACGCTGACGACTTTGCCCTTGAGATTGGCGAGATCGTAGTAGGGCGAATCCTTGTGGACGACGATGCCGTTACCGGATCCGGACAGGCTGTAGGCGGCAATTCCAATCAGTCGGCTCTTGCTTTCAGGGTTGCTGTCGAAGGTGAAGCCGTTCACGATCAGCGGATAGTCGCCCATCATGCCGATCTGCAGCTTGTTCGCCATCATTGCATTGGTGACCGGCGGACCGGACGTGAAATTCTGCCACTCCAGCTCGAATTTGATGTTAGCGTACTTGCCGTCCTTCGGAAGGTATTTCTCGAGCAGATGCAGCTGCCGGATGACGACGCCCGCCGTTACCGTATTGGTCGTGGTGTCCTGTGTTCCGATGCCGAGCGTGACGGTTTCTGCCGAGGCTGGCTGCGCGAGGAGTAGCGCCAGCGACGTGACCGACGTCACGATCGAGAGCGTGGGAAGATGGCGGACCATTCTCATCCTCATTCGGTTGGATGTGCTGTGGCTGCCATGATTGGGCGAGCGTGTAAGCCGGGCAAATCCGGATTTGCCGATGCAGTCGATTAGTTGCCGGGAAAAGCCGGTTGCATAGTACTTGGGCAATTTTGCCGGTGAGCGCCGCTTGCATGTGCATCCGGGTTGTCCGCCGGCCTCCTAGTCGGATGCCTGGCCGCGCATGTCCTCTAGAATGTCGGGCCGGCAGACCACGATCTGGGAGCGCTTGGTCAGCACGATTCCCTTCTGTTGCATGCGCTTCAGGCTGATCGTGACCCATTGTCTGGTCGCGCCGACCATGTGGGCGATATCGGCATGGGTGAAGGCGGCGGCGATCACGGTGCCGTCGGCATCTTCGACGCCATAGAGCTCGACGAGGTGGAGGAGCAGATGTGCAAGGCGCTGGGTGATCGAGCGTGTTCCCAGCATCTGCGCCAGCGCCGAATAGCATTTGCCTTTGAAGGTGAGGCCTTCGATAAGGCCGATCGCAAGGTTCGGGATCTCCGCGGCGAGGACGCGCAGCTCTTTTCCGGGAAGATGGACCACGCTGCAGTTGCTGGACGCGACGCCGGACCATTGATGGACGGTGCCTTCGAACACTTCGGGCCCGCCGACGAAATTCCCGACGTGCCAGTACGCGAGCGTGATCTCGCGGCCCAGCGGAGACGTGTAGAACACGCGGATTCGGCCGCTTTCGACGAGCCAGATGCCGTCATGCTTGCCGCCTTGGCTGAACAGTGTCTGGCCGCGGTTGAGCACCTTGCGACGGCCTTGCTTCAGGACCAGTTCTCGCTCGCGCAGGCTGAGCTTGTCCATCAGCGGCGGCGGCCCGCCGATCCATTGCTGGTTTTCGGTGAGCAGCAGCGAGGAACTGCCGACAGGCCGGTTTGTTGCGGGAACGGTCCCGCGAACCGCATTGGCCGCCTGCAGCAACATGGAGCCGCCTCCGGATTGTTCGAGCCGATCTAAAACCGATCTAAACAAGAGCAATGTCCGTGCCAGAACGGGTTGGCAAGTGTGGGACGGCGGGCCGCTGAACGGCTGCATCATGCCCGGTCCGCTCGGCGTGCGCCGGCCCGGAAATTCATCACTGAAAACGGGAGATTTACGGAACAGGCATTCGCCCGTCGGGACCGCGGATAGAAGGGAAGACCGGCTAGTGTCCCGCCAGGCTCATCAAATAAATTTTTGGATAGATGCCGCGGTTGTGCCCATCGGAGAACGCGATGTTCAGCCCGTAGCCCAAATCATGGATCTCCGTGATCGCGATGCCGGGAAACCTCTCGGGGAAACGGCCATCGAATCGGGCGCGGGTGCAATGGGCGCATTTGCAGGACAGGCGGAGTTGCTCGGCGGGCAGGCTCAGCGTGTCGTTCTGCGTGGTGCGGACGAGCAGCGTCGCGAGATCGGCGCTCGCTTCGTAATCGGCCACTGTCGGCGCCACCAATGCGGTCATGGTCATGATCAGTCTCCTCTTCCTCTCTAGGTCGGCGCGGGGCCGCGGCGATAGCAATTAATTGTCGGTGCGGACGCGAGCCAGTCTGATCGACCGCGCCCGACTGCCTACGCTTCAGTCGCGGCCGGCAAAATGTGAAACTAATCGACCGAGAATTTCAGTTCGGCGTTGCCCGAGTCCTGTCTCTCCGAAACCTTGCGCCGTATTCCGCAGCAGGGAGAGAGACCAGGAATGAGCGCATTTCAGAAAGAAACGGTCCTGTCGGTCAGGCACTGGACCGATTCCCTGTTCAGTTTCACCGCAACGCGCGACCGCGGCTTCCGCTTCCAGAATGGCCAGTTCGCGATGATCGGGCTCGAGGTCGAGGGCCGGCCCCTGATGCGCGCCTACAGCATGGCGAGCGCCAATCACGAAGAAGAGCTCGAGTTCTTCTCGATCAAGGTACAGGACGGACCGCTGACCTCACGCCTGCAGCGGATCAAGGAAGGGGACATCATCCTGGTCGGCCGCAAGGCAACCGGCACGCTGATCACTGGCAATCTCGTCCCCGGCAAGCGTCTGCTGCTGTTGTCGACCGGGACGGGGCTCGCGCCGTTCGCCAGCCTGATCAAGGACCCGGAGGTCTACGAGAACTACGAGACCATCGTGCTCGCCCATGGCTGCCGCCAAGTCTCTGAGCTCGCCTATGGCGAGCACCTTGTCGAAGGACTGCGCACTCACGAATTCTTCGGGCCGCTGATCCGCGACAAGCTGATTTACTATCCGACCGTCACGCGTGAGCCGTTCAGGAACCGGGGCCGCATCACCGACCTGATCAGCTCCAATCAGCTGTTCGGCGATATCGGCCAGTCCGGCCTCGATATCGAGACGGATCGCATCATGCTGTGCGGCAGCCCGGCGATGCTGGAGGAACTCCCGGCGATGTTGGCGGCGCGGGGCTTCGTCGAGGGCAATCACAGCCGGCCCGGACATTTCGTGATCGAGAAAGCCTTCGTGGAGCGGTGAGGCGCAGTTTCGCAAATCTCTCCCCGGCGACAACTAATTGCTATCGCCGGCGAGCCAGCTGAACAAATCTGGCGCAGAGGCGCCCCGGCTTGTGCCGGCGAACCAGGAGCGTGAAATGGCACTAGATCAGATCGTCGACGGACTTTCGGAGGTTTCCTGCGACGTGCTGGTCATCGGCGGCGGCACCGCCGGTCCGATGGCTGCGTTGAAGGCGAAGCTGAAAAACCCGAGTGCCAACGTCGTCCTGCTCGAAAAGGCCAACGTCAAGCGCTCCGGGGCGATCTCGATGGGCATGGATGGGCTGAACAACGCCGTCATTCCCGGCTATGCGACGCCGGAGCAGTACACCAAGGAAATCACCATCGCCAATGACGGCATCGTCGACCAGAAGGCGGTCTATAAATACGCGCAGAACTGCTACAAGATCATCGAGGAGCTCGACAGCTACGGCATCCGCTTCCTGAAGAACGAGAACGGTGATTACGCCGTCAAGAAGGTGCATCATATCGGCACCTATGTTCTGCCGATGCCGAATGGCGAGACGGTGAAGAAGGCGCTTTATCGTCAGCTGCGCCGCGCCCGCATCCTGATCTCGAACCGCTACATGGCGACCCGGCTGCTCAAGTCGGGCGACGGCCGGATCGCCGGGGCGATCAGCGTCAACACGCGCACCGCCGAGATGCTGGTCATCAAGGCGAAAGCGGTGATCCTCTGCATGGGGGCCGCGGGCCGGCTCGGCTTGCCGACCTCGGGCTATATGTTCGGCACCTATGAGAACGCCGCCAATTCCGGCGACGGCTACGCGATGGCCTATCATGCGGGCGCCGCGCTCGCCAATCTCGAGTGCTATCAGATCAATCCGCTGATCAAGGACTATAACGGGCCGGCCTGCGCGTATGTTGCCGGTCCGTTCGGCGCCTTCACCGCCAACAATGAGGGCTCGCGTTTCATCGAGTGCGATTACTGGTCCGGCCAGATGATGCTGGAGTTCTACAGCGAGCTGCTGTCGGGCAAGGGGCCGGTGTTCCTGCAACTCAAGCACCTGCATCCCGACACCATCTCGGAGATCGAGTCCACCCTCCACAAGGTCGAGCGGCCGACGCGCGGCCTGTTCCAGGAAGGACGCGGCGTCGACTACCGCCGCGAGTCGATCGAGATGCACATCTCGGAGATCGGCCTCTGCTCCGGCCACAGCGCCTCCGGCGTGTTCGTCGACGACAATGCCCGCACCACCGTGCCTGGCCTTTATGCGGCCGGCGACATGGCGAGCGTGCCGCACAACTACATGCTGGGCGCCTTCACCAACGGCTCGGTCGCCGGCATCGACGCGATGGAATTCGCCGACAACCATGATTTCGCCGACTTCGACGTTGCCGACGTCGCGATTGAGCAGGACCGCGTGATGGCGCCGACCAAGCGTGAGGACGGCATTCCGCCGAACCAGGTCGAGTACAAGACGCGGCGCCTGGTCAACGACTATCTGCAGCCGCCGAAGGTCACTCGCAAATACGAGCTCGGCATGCGCCGGCTTGCCGAAGTGCGCGAGGACATGAACGAGCGCATGATCGCGCGCAATGCCCATGAATTGCTCCGCGCACTCGAGGCGCAGTCGATCATGGACTGCGCCGACATGGCTGCCCACGCCTCGCTGTTCCGCGAAGAGAGCCGCTGGGGGCTCTACCATTGGCGCACGGACTTTCCGGAGAAGGACAACGAGAACTGGTTCTGCCACACCCTGCTGTCCAAGCAGGACGATAGGATGACGAGCACGAAGCGCGCCGTGGAACCCTATGTCGTGCCGATCGCCGACGACGAGAAGGATCTCTACGACAAGCAGCGCATCCGCGCCAGCGCGTGAATGCTTCGATCGCACAACAACAGGAGATTGGACGATGCCTCTCGCTTCCTATCAGACGTCGGTCCCGGTGGTGGTCGACGACGCCAAATGCATCGCGGACAAGGGCTGCACGGTGTGCGTCGATGTCTGCCCGCTCGACGTGCTGCGGATCAGCGACCTGACCGGCAAGGCCTACATGGCCTATGACGAGTGCTGGTATTGCATGCCCTGCGAGGCGGATTGCCCGACCGGCGCCGTCACCGTCAACATTCCGTATCTCCTGAGGTGATCATGGCGAGCCCGTTCGAAGCTTATGACGATCTCGACGATGCCGACGAGCGGCTACAGGCCGCCGACCCTGCTGAACGCCGGGTCGCGATCATCGCGCTCGGCCATTCCGGCGATCCTGCCGCGATCGGGCATCTAGCCGGGATGGTGTCCGATCCGGATGCCGGCGTACGCCAGCAGGTTGCGATGGCGCTCGGCGAGTTCGACGGGCCGGAGGCGGCGAATTCGCTGGTGAAGCTGCTTGTCGACCCGGAACGCATCGTGGCGTCGGCCGCGGCCGACAGCATGGCCGAGTTCAAGGATCCCGTCTGTGCCGGCGCCATTCTCCCTCTCGTCAAGCACAGCCACGCATTCGTGCGCATGGGCGCGTTGCGTGCACTGAGGGAGTTGCGCTGCAGGGAGACGCTCAAGCCGGCGCTGGAGGCACTGCAGGATGCCGATGCGGCGGTGCGGGTGCAGGCGATCGGTGTCATCGGATTCCTGAAGCTCGAGGAGTCGATTCCGGCGCTGACGGCGCTGATCGGTGATCCCGACGCGCATGTGCGCCGCGCCGCGGTGAGTGCGCTGGCCTTCTCGCAACTGAAGCCTGCGGCCGAGACGATCACGCGTGCGCTGAAGGACGCCGACTGGATGGTGCGCGAGATGGCAGCGGAAACCTTAGGCTTCAATGTCAACGGATCGATCGCCGCGGACCAGCTCATTGTCTCGCTCGGCGACGAATTCTGGCAGGTGAGGCTCAAGGCAATCCGCAGCCTCGGCAGGATGAAGATCGAACACGCGGTGCGCCCGATCGGCAATTGCATCAACCATGGTCAGGCCAATTTGCGAAAAGAGGCCGCCGCAGCGCTCGGCGAGATCGCCCATCCGGATGGTGAGGTGTTCCTGGCGGTCATCGCCGACGATCCGGATCCTGACGTGCGCAAGAATGCTCGCTGGGCGCTCCAACAGATCGCGGCGCGAGCTGCGCAGCAGTCAATTCAGTGAAACTCGGAGCTCACCAGGAAAATTCGCACGAAGGGGCCCACCAGATTAGGGAATATTGGCGCCAAGATCTGAGCATTTTTGCTGGCTAGCGTCGTCTGCCCCGCCGCAAACCAAAGATCAGATTGCGATACCGCGGCCCGCCGAAGCTTCTTAGAGCCTGCCGGAATGACCGTTGTTTGGCTGGAACTAGCCCAAATTGGCTCATGATGGATTTGAGCGAGGGTTCAAGTTTTTTACGAGTTAGCAGGCCGCGTGTGCACGACGTGTGCACCGAGGGATCAAAAAAATCTATCGTCGTCGAGGCTTGAGGGGGCCTTCTTGAGTTGCCGTATGACGGCTGCAGAGCGGTGATGGCTCGAGAGTGGTCGAGCCGCTGGCTCGCACATTGTGACGAGGACGCTAGCGTTCCTCACCGCATACGGCCCTCTGTCCCCCGAACATCGGCGCGCATCGATCAGGCTCGATGCGCGCCTGGGAAACTACAGTCGACCACAGTGTGGGTCTGGCTCGCTCCCTGCTCGCATGGGTTACACTTTGTCCGCCACACTGTTCTTCTATGTTCATCAACAGTGCGCGCAGGCGTCACAAGCCAACCGATGTTGGTCCCGTGACCGCGCGACGGACGAGGGCAATGACCTCATCGGCCTCCTGCTCGGTGCTGTCAAAGCGGGCCACGAACCGGATCACCTCGTCGCCTCGTCGCGCGAATTGCAGCCCGTTCGCCGTGAGCCGGTCGATGGCTAGTGCGGGCAGCTTGGCGAAAATCAAATTGGCTTCCACTGGAGCAACGAGCCGAACGTCAGGCAGTGCGGCAAGACCTGCTCCAAGGTAGGCGGCCACGGAATTGGCCTTTGCCGCGAGTCGTAGATAAAGGCGATCCTCGACATAAGCGAGCAGCTGTGCGGACGCATAACGCATCTTAGACGCGGTCTGTCCGGCGCGGCGAAGCCTATAGGATAAGGGTTCAACAAGGTCGTGGTCGAAGACCACGATTGCATCCGCTGACATCGCCCCGTTCTTGGTTGCCCCAAACGACAGGATGTCGACGCCCGCTCGCCAGGTCATGTCGGCCGGGCTACAGCCGAGCCGCGCCAAGCCGTTGGCGAATCGGGCGCCATCCATGTGCAGCGACAGATTCTTCTCACGTGCGATTTCGCCGATCTCGGCGATCTCGGCGAGAGGGTAGACCGTTCCATATTCGCTGGCCTGAGTGATCGACACCGCATCGGGCTGCGCGCGATTGCGGACACCCCAAGCCGCCCCGGTAACCGCCTCGCGCAGGATTGGTGGCTCGATCCGAAAATGCTGGCCGGGCAGCGTGAGGAGCTTCGCGCCACCTGTGAAGGCCTCGGTCGCGCCGCCTTCCGCCGTGTCGATATGTGCCTCCTTGTGGCAGTAGATCGCGCCATAGGGCCGCACGCACGTTGCGAGCGACAAAGCATTGGCAGCCGTGCCGGTCGAGACTGGGAACACCGCGACCTCGGTCTCGAACAGCGTCGAGAAGCGCTGATTCAGCAATTTCGAATAATCGTCGTCGCCATAAGCGGCGGCTGGGCCACGATTGGCCTGCTCGATCGCTCGCAGTATCTCGGGGCTGACCGGCGCTACGTTGTCGCTACGGAAATTCGGGAGCGCTTGGGTCGCTTTGTTCATGCCGTCCTCACCTGCCGTCAGATCACGGTCGTTTCGTGTTTGCTTATGCGTCGGTTGATCAGGAGCAACGGGATTGCGGTGACCAGGATGAGCACCGCGGCTGCGGCGGCTGCGAGTCCTGCGCCAGTGCCCTCGATGGCATGGTACATCACGACGGTTGTGGTGACCCAGCCGCTCGCATAAAGCACGATAGTTGCGCTCAACTCGGAGGCTGCGGTGATCCAGACCAGCACCAGCCCGCCTACAAGGCCGCTCGCCATCAGCGGCACCGTCAGGGTCGCGAAGGTTTTGCTCGGCGAGACCCCGAGATTGATTGAGGCTTCCTCGAGCGAGGGATCGAGCTGATGCACGATCGCTGAGGATGATCGGATCGCGAAGGGCAATTTGCGGACGACATAGGCGATGACCAGGATCAGCCAGCCGCCGGTCAAGATCAAAGGACCGCTGTTGAACGCGATGATAAGTCCGATCGCCAGGATCGTACCGGAAACCGCAAACGGCACCATGCCGACGAAATCGAGCAATCCCGACAGGCGCGAGCGGTGCCGGGCCACCACGTAGCCGATCGGAGCGCCGATCAGCATAGTGGCGATGGCCGCAATGCTGGCGAGTATCAGCGTGTTGAGCAGCGGCCGATAGGAGCCCGACAACAAGGTCGCGTAATTGCCCAATCCGAACTCCCAGGTCAGCACGGGGCCACGGAAGCGCAGGACGGAGATCATTAACACGGCTGCGAAAGGCAGCAGCGAGGCAATCACAATGCCCCAACTAACGACCGTAGCCACCAGCCGCGGTCCCGGTGTCAGCGGCAGCCTCGCGGCCGCACTGCGGGCATTGGTTGAGAAGCGGCGCTTGCCGAGATAGTGCCGTTGAACGAGAAGCGCGAGCGCCGTGCAGGCGATCAGGAGCACACTGAGCGCACCCGCAGCAGCCGGATTGGCGTCAGATTCGCCGGCGAACAGCTTGAAGATGTCGACGGCCAGGAACGGGCGGTCCTCAGCCAGCACCGCTGGCACGCCGAAATTCTCCAGCGCCTCAATGAACACCAAAATTCCCCCGGCAAGTATCGCCGGCGTCACGATCGGCAGCAGCACGGTGCGGATCACATAGGACCGTGAACCACCGAGATTGCGGGCTGCCTCCTCCATCGAAGCATCGACGGCCTGGAAGCCGGCCAGCACGGGCATGACCACGTAGGGATAGAGCGTCAACGTGAACACGATGACGATGCCGGGCAGGCCATAGATCGAGCCGATCGGGATGCCGATTCCGCGCAAGGCGCTAGTGATGACGCCGGCATGACCGAACAGCAGCACGAGCGCATATGCGCTGACGAAGGAGGGCAGGACCAGCGGCAGGGAGGCAAGCGTTAGCAGCAGTGCGCGGCCCGGTATGTCGATCCGTGCAAGACAGAAGGCGAGCGGGATGCCGATCGCGCATGTGAAGGCCGTCGCGAGCGCGGCGCAGAGCAGACTATTGCCGATGCTGCCAAGGTAGTACCGGCTCTTCACAATCGCCGTAAAATTCCCAAGCGTCAGCCCGCCCGTGCCGTCGATCCGTATGCTCGCATCCAGAACGAGCGCCAGCGGGTAGAGCAGAAAGACCGCGAGCAGCACCAGCGCCGCCAGCGCCACGATGGTGGCAAAGCGTTTCATGGCGCCGGATACGCCGTGATCTGGGCAGGATCGTAGGCAAGGGTGAGTGGAGTGCCGGGCAAGACATCAAGTACCTGGCCGCCGAGCGCTGTGATTCGAAGCTGGGTGCCGTCTGGCAAGGTTGCGTGGAGGCGCTGCATCGGGCCCAGAAATTCGCGTAGCGCCAGACGTGCCTGAACGAGCGGGCCGTCGGAATTGCTTCCCAGCCGCAGGGCCTCCGGCCTGACCGACAGCAACACCGGTGCGCCCGGTGATGCAACCTCGCCTCTGACAGAGAACTCCGTTCCGGCTGCCGCGACAGGGGTGTTGCGGCCATCGAAAGCGCCGGCGACGCCCGGCACCATATTGGTCGAACCAAGGAACTCGGCGACGAACGCAGTCTGCGGCATCCGATAGATGTGTTCGGGCGTGTCCACTTGCTCGATCTTGCCGCGACGCAAGACGGCGATGCGGTCGGAGATGGCGAGCGCCTCCTCCTGATCGTGCGTCACGTAGATCGCAGTGAGGCCGAGCGCCTGCTGGAGCTGTCGGACCTCGATTCGCATTTCGGTGCGCAGTTGCGCGTCCAGATTGGAGAGAGGCTCGTCGAACAGGAGCACCGCGGGTTCGATCACAAGCGCGCGGGCGATCGCCACGCGTTGCAGCTGGCCACCGGAGAGCTGGTGTGGCGAGCGTGGACCGTAACCTGCAAGGCGCACCCGCTCGAGCGCTTTGTCGACACGCGATGCGATCTCGGCAGCCGGGACCTTCCTGGCCTTCAGTCCGTAGGCCACGTTTTCGGCGACGGTGTGGTTCGGGAAGATCGCGTAGTTCTGAAACACCATGCCGGTGTCGCGGCGATGCGCGGGCAGGGCATCGATGCGCCGGTCGTCGAAGGAAATGGATCCGGATTCGACATCGACGAAGCCGGCGATCATGCGCAGCAGCGTCGTCTTCCCGCAACCCGAAGGTCCGAGCAGCGTGAACAGCTCGCCGTGCCTGATGTCGAGCGAAATGTCGTCCACGGCCCGCACCGCACCAAAGGTGCGGGTCAGACTTTCAATCCGAATCCTGGTCATGGGATCAGCGCGTGTTCTGTATCGTGGTCTTCAGCCGCGCGAGGGTGTCGCGCCGGGCCGCTTCCCATTTGGCATCGTCATAAGGCAGCACCTTGATCGCCCGGAAGGGCAGCATCCCGGGTGCGACTGCCTCGAGCTCGATATCTTGACGGGCAGGGCGCCGGAAGGTCGCTTTCAGCAACATCTCCTGGACTTCTTTGCTGGCCAAGTAGTCGACCAGCCGCTTGGCGGGCCCGGGGTTCGGTCCGCCTTTCAGGATGGCCGCGCCCTCGACGCCCGCATATGTGCCCTCGGCCGGATAGGTGACGCTCACTGGTGCGCCATTATGCGCCCACAAGAAGCCGGCATATTCGAGGGTGATGCCAAGTGGATATTCGCCGCTACCGATCCCGTCGAACACGTGGGTCGAGCGGTTGAGCACCTTCGCATTGGCAAGCAGCCCGTCCATCCTCGTCCACGCCGCGTCATCCGCACCCCACAGCGACAGAAGTGTGGTCGCGGCCGCATATGAGAATCCCGAATTGGCCGGGTCGGTAAAAGCGAGCTTGCCCTTCCATTTCGGATCGAGGAGGTCGGCCCAGGATTTGGGCCCGCTGGCCTTGTCGATCGCCTTGGTATTCTGCCCGATCACAACGACCTGGATGTTGGTGCCCAGCCAAAGGTCGTTTGGATCGCGGAACTGGGCCGGCACGGCTTCGCGGCCCGTGGCCGGGTAAGCCTGAAGATGTGAACTCGCCAGCCGCAGCAGCGTCGCATTGACACCCCAGATCACGTCACCCTGCGGATTGGCGGACTCAGAGGCGACACGGCGTACAAGGACACCCGATCCGGTCGAAACCACGTCGACTTTGATCCCGGTCGCCTTGGCGAAGCCTTCGGCGACAAGCTTGTTTACGGTGTCGTCGTTGGCCGAATAGAGCACGACGCTCTGCTGGGCCGCGGCCAGCCCGGCCGCGAACAGCGATACCGCGAGCGCCACGACTCGGGCGAGGACGGAGGCGGGACATCTCATCATGGTTCGCCCTTATCGGTTCAGTCGTTGCTCATGTGGTAGCGGCGAGGTACTCAGTAGCCGCCTTGAGCCCGGCGCCCGGTTCGATCGGCAAGCCGAGCTTCGTGAGTGAGTCTTCGAGATGCAGAAGGTCGGTCAGAATGGTCCCCGTGCTCAAAGCACCCATCGTGCCAAACCGGATGACACGGCCAGAGAGACGATTGCGGGCGCCTGCGATCACCGTGCGGTGATCCTGGTAGAGCTGCCGGACGATGGCTCCGCCTTCGAGCCCGTTTGGGACCTTGAAGACCACAACCGTGCTCGAGCGCGGCTCATCGCGGCAAAAATCTGCTAGTCCGAGCGCCGCGCCGCCCGCGCGTAGCGCGGCTGAGAGCTTCTTGTGGCGCACGAGCACATTCGCGAAGCCTTCCTCATGCATCATCGTCAAGGCCTCTCGTAGACCGTAGATAAGGTTCACCGGCGCCGTGAATGCGGTCTCGTTCTGCTCTGCGGATTTCAGCGCGCGACGGAAATCCCAATAGAAGGTCGATCGCTGCTTGTCTTGCCCGATCACGTGCCATGCCTTGGCGCTCACGCTGGCAAGTGCGAGGCCGGGCGGGCACATCAAGGCCTTTTGCGAGGCTGAGACCACGATATCGACGCCCCATTCGTCCTGCCGCATCTCGATGCCGCCAAGACCGCTGACAGAATCTGCGATCAGCAGCGTTGGCCGGTCGCGCACGAGCGCGCCGAGCGCTGCGAGATCGGCCACGATTCCGGTTGAGCTCTCATTGTGCACGGCGACGACGGCGCAATAGTTGTGCTCGCGCAGCCGGGCCTCCACCGCAGCGATATCGATCGCCTGGCCCCATTCGATCGCGACCGTGTCGACCGTGATGTTCATGGCCTTGGCGATGGCGGTGAAACGCTCGCCGAACTGACCATGCTCGATCACAAGGATCCGGCTACCGGGCCCCGCCACGTTGACGAGCGCGGCCTCCATGACGCCTGTTCCGGAACTCGCAAAGAACAGCACATGGTTTGTCGTCCCCAGGATCGGACGGATCATCTTCTCCGCCTCGCCGATCGCGGCCCGGCATTCGGGACCGCGATGGTTGACCATTATCCGGGCCATCGCCTGCCGCACCCGCTCGGGCACTTCGGTTGGACCGGGAAGCCGAAGACGGTAACCTGTCGAGGCGATGGCGGAGGAAGTCTCTGTGGCCGTCATAGCTTGAAGTCACCGTTCTGACGCATGTAGGGAACGAGGCCGCCCGCGCGCAGGATCGCCAGCATGATCGGTGGCAGAGGCTCCGGGCTGAACGTCTCGCCACTACGTTCGTTGCGGATCGCGCCGGTGCCGTCGTAGATCAGGATGTCGCCCTCACTAATCCCGCCGGTATCGCAGACGAGCGGCAGCAGGCCGTTGTTGATGGCGTTGCGGTAGTAGGTGCGCGAGAATCCTCTGGCCAACACCGCCGGAATGCCGGCGCCGAGCACTGTCGTGACGGCGACCTCCATGGCCGAACCGCAACCGAAATTCTTGCCCGCCACCAGGATGTCTCCGGGCTGCACAGAGGCCGCGAAGGCAGGATCGACATGCTCGAACAGGAATTGCTTCAGAACGGCGGGATTGAGGCTCTCCCGCTTGCGGGTCGAGCTGATGATCGAGTCGGTGTTGACGTTGTCGCCAACCAGTCGCGCGCGTCCCCGCAGAGCTGTCATCGCGACACCTCGCGGGGATCAGTCACCACGCCGCGTGTAGCCGTGGCTGCGCAGGCAGCCGGGGAGGCGAGGTAGATCGATGCCTTGGCGTTACCCATGCGGCCCTTGAAGTTGCGGTTGGCCGTCGAGATCACCGAAACCCCGTCTGCCGGGATCACCCCGCAAGTCCCGCAGCAGGAGCCGCAACCTGGCTCGACCACCGTCGCGCCGAAGCCGACCAGGGCGTCGAGCGTGCCGTCAGCCGCCATGGCGTCGCGGACCTCGCGCGATGCCGGCGTGACCACGAGCTGCACGCCGGGCGCAACGCCTCCACCCGCCTCGAGCACGGCGCGGGCCTGATGGAAATCGCGTAGCCTGCCGCCCGTGCAGGTGCCTAGATAGACCATCTGCACCGGCGTGCCGGCCGCATCCACGAGTGGCACGACCTGATCCACCAGATGCGGCAATGCGATCTGCGGCGGGAGTTCGTCGAGCGCGATCTCCACGGTCCGGCTGTAGCGGGCATCCGGATCCGGTGCGATCGGTTCGAAGGCTTGGCCGGTGCGACCTTCCAGATACGCGACGGTCTCTTCATCGGCCGGGAAGATGCCGGTCTTCGCCCCCATCTCGACTGCAAGATTGCTCAGGACGAGGCGGTCTTCCAGCGTGAGAGTGGCGAGGCCGGGCCCCGCGAATTCGAGCGCTTGATAGGCCGCACCGTCCGCGCCGAGTCGGCCCGCGAGCGCCAGCGCGATATCCTTCGCATAGACGCCGCTCGGCAGTTCTCCGGTCAGAACGACGCGGATCGAGTCCGGGACGCGCAACCACATCCGGCCGCACAGCATGATCGCGGCAAGGTCGGACGAGCCGATCCCGGTCGCAAAACAATTCAGCGCCCCGTATGTCACGGCGTGGCTGTCGGCTCCAACGACCAAACTGCCCGGTAGCGCGCGGCCGGTCTCGACGATGAGCTGGTGGCCGATTCCTTCGCCGGCCTCATGCAGGGTGACGCCGAAGCGTTTGGCGAAGTCTCGCATCACGCGATGCAGTTCGATCGTTTGCGGGCTTGCGGGCGGCACGTAATGGTCGAGCGCAAAGACCAATCGCGCGGAATCGCGCACGTTCTTCCCGCCCATTGCCTTGAAGTAATCGAGCGCCATCGGGACTGAACCATCGGTGCCGAGCGCGCAATCGACCTCGCAGACCACGAGGTCCCCGGCCTGCGCATCCTGCCCGGATTTCCGAGCGAGGATCTTCTCGGAGATCGTACGCCCGGCCATCGTTAAACCTCAGGCATCTCGCAGCCGAGACGGCGGAGCGAGGCGTCGACCCAGCTACGATCGAGCGTACCGGCTCCAATCGCTGCCATTTGCTTGGTCTCGGCAGCCTGCTTGGCTTCGGCGGCCTCGATCACCGCACGGCAATCGTCGACGGCGACCGCGAGGACGCCGTCGTCGTCGCCCAACACCAAATCGCCGGGTTGTATGACCATGCCGCCGATCGCGATCGGCCCGTTGATCTCGCCCGGACCGTCCTTGTATGGACCGCGATGGGTGACACCCGCTGCGAATACGGGCAGCGAGTTCGCCCGGATCGCAGCGGCATCGCGGATCGCGCCATGGATGACGATGCCGGCGACGCCGCGCCGGGCCGCCTGCGCGAGCATCATCTCTCCAAAGATTGCATTGCTGAGGTCGCCAGCCGCATCGACCACGATGACGTCGCCGGCAACTGCCATGTCGAGCGCCTTGTGAACCATCAGATTGTCGCCGGGGCGGGTCTTCACGGTCAGAGCGGAACCGGCCATGCCACCGGCCGCATGCATCGGCCGGAGCGTCGCGCCGCCTGAGGCCATGCGTGACATCACATCACTAATATTGGCAGCCGGAAGGGCGCGAGCCCGCTCGATCCATTCGTCCGCGACAACACGCTTGCGGGAGTGGATCCTGAACCCAACGGCCATACCGAACCCCATTGAAAATGGAACGCCGTTACGCATAGTGTAATGGCGACGCGCCGAGGTCAACCCAGAATCGGCGGAACAGGGGATTTCGATGCCGAAGACGCAGGGGGTCGCCGCCGTGCAACGCGCGCTGGCGATCCTGGATACCTTCGCTGGAGCCGGCTCGCGCAGCCTGGCCGACATCGCCAAGATCACGGGTTTGGCGAAACCAACGGTGATGCGTTCGCTGGTGTCATTGGACGAAGCCGGTTACGTCGTCCGCCTTAGCGACGGCCGCTACGCACTCGGTGCGAAGACTTTCCAGCTCGGCACAACCTATCGCGCCAATTTCAATCTCGAACAGCATGTGCTGCCGGTGCTTCAGCGGCTAAGCCAGCAGACGTTGGAGAGCAGCGCGTTTCACGTGCGCGAACGCGACAGCCGGCTCTGCCTGTTTCGAGTGGATTCGCCGCAACTAGTACGCGACGTCGCACGGCTCACAAATCTCGCGCCGCTCGATCTGACCTCGACAGGACAAGTGTTGAGGATGGCCCGTTGGGCGGACCGGATAGATGACGGCGTGCAAGTCTTCGTCAGCTCCGGAATTTACGACGCCGTGACGGCCTCTCTCTCCACCGCCGTCTTCGGCCACGACCGAGCACTTGTGGGCGCCATGACGGTCAGCGGCCCCGTCGAACGCATCCGTCGGGCCGATCTCGCAGCGTTGGCGGCCCGGCTCTCCGACGCCTCGCATCAGCTGTCGCTTGTGCTCGGCGCGCCACTGCCCCGGGAGGTCGGCGCGCCGCGCATCATCAGCTTGCCATCGGCGGAAACGGCTCTCCCTCCTTCAATTTGAGTTGTTTGGCTGAAGCTTGCCCAACGATTGCGTGCGAGGGAGGAGCCGCCTCGAGTGGATGGATAACCATAACCAGTGTTCCCAGTGATGGGACACAGCGGCTTGTTCGAGCAGTCCTTGCTGTCCGGACGTAGCGAGAGCCTTGGTGGCTCTCGCCCGCAGTCTGGTCTAGTCGGCCGATAGAGGAGCGCCGGTCAAGGACCAGCTTTCTCCGTCAAATGTCGCAATCCGCAAAGTTCTGAAGGGCGTGTAGTCTCCGGGCCGGGTGCCGATCGCGACGCCTGGGAGCATCATCGGCAATCGTTCGCCATACAGCGAGGTGGCCTGCTTCATGAGGTTCTCCCGGGTCAGGTCGTCGCCGCATTTGCGCAACGCTAACTCCACGGCGTGCACGTTCATATAGGCAACGAGCACAGAATAGTCGTCCGGGTTGGCTGAAGGTGCGTACGCCATCAGGAACTCCTTGTAGGCCTTGACCTCCTCATCCTTGGCCCAGGCTGGATCGCCCGGTTGCTTGAGGAATTGCGTTGTAACCAGTCCTTTCGATGCTTCGAGGCCTGCGGGCTTCAGGATCGTTTCGACCGATGCGGTCGAGCCGCCGATCACGTGCAGCGGCTTCCAGCCAAGCTCGTAAACCTTGCGGATCGATTGCGCGGCGGCCTTCGATGACGACTGCTCGATCAGGGTGTCGACGCCGGCGGCCTTCAGCTGCACGATCTGCGAGTCGATCGTCGGATCGGCGAGCTCGTAGGAGGCCTGGGCAACGATCAGCTCGGCCTTCGGACCGAGACCGGCGCGGAGGCCCTTCAGGTAGTCCTTCCCGTAGTCGTCATTCTGATAGAGGACGCCGATCCTGGCGTCCGGCTTAGCAGTCAGGATGTACTTGGCGACGACGCGGCCTTCGGTTTCGAAGTCGGGATAGAGCGGGATAGTCCAGGGAAATGCCTTGGGATCGTTGAAGCGGCGTCCGCCGGCCGTGATGAACAGCTGCGGCACCTGCTTGGCGTTCAGGTACTTCTGGATCGCGACGTTGGGTGCGGTGCCGATCGTGCCGACCTCGGCCAATATGCCGACGTCCTCGATCAGCTTGCGCGATTGTTCGACCGCTTTTGGCGCGCTGTAGGCATTGTCGAGCTGCGTGAAGTTGATCTTGCGGCCGTTGATCCCGCCTTTGGCGTTCAGCATCTCGAAGTAGCCGACCACCGCCCGCCCGGCGCCCGCGCCGAACGCGGATGCCGGGCCACTCAGCGGTGTCGATTGGCCGAGCTTGATCTCGGTATCGCTGGCACCGGGACCGTAGGCTTTCTGAGCATAGGCAGGTACCGCCAGCAGGGCTGACAGCGCGCCGGCCATCAGCGCCCGGTTCATGATATGGTTCAAGGTCGTTCCTCCCTGTAATCGTTTCTTCTTGAAATCGATCCGCGCTATCGCAGCAGCTCGCGGGCGATCACCACGCGCTGGATCTGGTTGGTGCCTTCAAAAATCTGGGTCAGCTTGGCATCGCGCATCATGCGTTCGACCGGATAGTCCATCGTGTAGCCATAGCCGCCGAAGATCTGGACGGCATCCGTCGTCACCTTCATGGCCATGTCGCTGCCGACGCATTTGGCCATGCTGGCGAGCACGTTGAGGCGCTTCCAGTCGCCGGCATCGCCGGCGCGGGCGCATTCGTAGACCAGTGCGCGGGCCGCCTCGATCTGCATGGCCATGTCGGCGAGCATGAACTGCACGCCCTGGAATTCGGCGATCGGTTTCTTGAATTGCTTGCGCTCCTTGGCGTAGGCGACGCAGGCGTCCAGTGCGCCTTGTGCGAGGCCGACGGATTGCGCGCCGATGGTCGGCCGGTTGAGGTCGAGCGCGCGCATCGATGCGCGAAAGCCCTTGCCTTCCTCACCGACAAGGTTTTCGGCGGGAACGCGGACATTGTCGAAAAAGATCGGCGTATTGGGCGCGCCGCGAAAGCCCATCTTGCGCTCGTGGCGCCCGAACGTGATGCCCGACATTTTCTTCGGCTCGACGATGAAGGCGCTGATGCCGTCCGCACCGGCGCCATCACTGGTTCGCGCCATGACCACGATGTAGTCGGCGGCGACACCATAGCTGCACCACTGCTTGCGGCCGTTCAGGACATAACTATCGCCGTCCTTGCGGGCGCGGGTGTTGAGCGCGGCGACGTCGGAGCCGGCCTGCGGCTCCGAGATCGCGATCGCCGTGACCACGCCGCCCTCGGCGATGATCGGCAGATACTTCTTGCGCTGCTCCTCAGAGCCGAAATGCAGCAGCGGCATGATGAACATGGTGTTGAGCGCGGCGATCGACGCACAGGCAGGGGAGACCTTCGAGATCTCCTCGCGCGCGATGCAGGCCATGGTCAGGTTGCCATTCGGGCCGCCATAGCGCTCCGGCACCCAAAGCTGCATCAGTCCCATCTCGCCGAACAGCTTGACCAGTTCGAGCGGGAAGCGGTCGGTTTCGTCGATCTCGGCGGCGATCGGCGCCACGTGCCTGGCGACCATTCTGCGCACGTTGTCGCGGAACGCGACCTGCTCCTCGGAAAAACTCATGCGAACTCCCGTTTCGTTTTCTTTGCCGGAAGCTAAAAAAGGGCTTCCATTGAATGGGTGATCCATTTAATAATTCACCGCATGAGCACCAAGTCAAGCCCTCGCGCGCCGCAGCGCTCCCGTGCCGCCTTGCCGAGCCGCCGGGAGCGGGCCACCGATCATCGTGCGGCCGGCTCCCCGGCCGCGCCGACATTCAAGCCAATTCACACCAGGCGGACGTTCGAGGAGATCTGCGAGCGGATTCGCGAGCAACTGGCGCTCGGCGTGCTGAAGCCCGGAGACAAGCTGCCGGCCGAACGCGAACTGGCTCAGCAGCTCGGCGTCAGTCGGAATGTGCTGCGGGAAGCATTGCGCAGCCTCGAAATGGCCGGCGTGCTGCGGCTGCAGAAGGGCGTCAAGGGCGGGGCTTTCATCCAGCAAGGCGATACCCGCCGCATGAATGAGGTCATGCGCGATATGCTGAGCCTCGGGACGATTTCGGTGCGGGAATTGTCGGAGGCGCGGGTCCACGTCCTCGACCTCGTGGTGCAGTTGGCTTGTGCCAATGCCTGCCGGGCCGATCTCGATGCATTGGAAGCCAATATCGAGCGGACGGAGCTTGCGACGAAGGAGGGGCGGCTGCTCGACCGGGTCGAATGTTCGCGCGAGTTCTACAAGCTGCTGGCGGCCTCGACCGGCAACAAGGTGATTGCGATGATCGTGGACTCGGTCACCGAGATCCACATGCGCTTCGTCTACGCCAAGGTCGCTTCCAGCGGGGTCGCGATGGCACGGCTGGCCGAGAAGCGGCGGCAGTTCCTGGCGGCGCTCAGTGAGCGGAACGAGGCGCTGGCGAGCCGGCTGCTGCGGTCGCACCTGGAATCCGTGCAGCGCATGCTGGAGCAGGACCCGGGGGCCATGTCGCTTCACGTCGCATTGGCTGACGTGCAGCCGGGCGTGCGCCGGTAGCGCGAAGCTACGCGAACAAATCAGCACTCAAACAGCAATAACAATGGAGGCAAACGTGTCCAATTACGCCAAGTATGAATGCCTGACGGTCGAGGTCGCGGACAAGGTCGCGACCGTGACCTTGAACCGCCCGCAGGCGCGCAATGCCATCAATCAGAAGCTGATCCGCGAGTTGCGCACGATCTGGGACGACCTCGCCGACGATCACGCCGTTAATGCCGTGGTGCTGACCGGGGCGGGCGATTTCTTCAGCGTCGGTGGCGACGTCAAGGCGATGTCCGAGCGGCCCGGCGGCGATGTGCTCGAAGAGGGCGAGGTACACGATCCCATGATCAGCCGCCGCGGAGTCACCCGCCAGCTCGAGCTCGACAAGCCCGTCATCGCGGCGATCAATGGCGATGCCATCGGCCTTGCGGCGACCCATGCGCTGCTTTGCGACATCACGGTGATGGCGGAAGACGCGCGGATCGGCGACACCCACGTCTCGCGTGTTGGCCTCGTCGCCGGCGACGGCGGCACAGTGATCTGGCCGCTGCTGGTTGGCATCAACAAGGCCAAGGAATTCCTGATCCGCGGCACGCTCCTGAAGGGAAATGAGGCGGAGCGGATCGGGCTGGTCAATCATGTCGCGCCGCGCGCGGAGGTGTTGGCCAAGGCCCGCGCGATCGCGGTCGAACTCGCGAACGGTCCGACCTGGGCCATTCGCTGGACCAAGCTGTCGATCAACCAGATCGTCAAGGAGCGCGTCAACATGCTGCTGGAGGCGTCGATGGCGCTGGAGCAGGTGACGTTCGAGACTGCCGACCACAAGGAAGCGACTATGTCGTTCAAGGAGAAGCGGAAGCCCAGATTCGGCCAGGCATAGCGCGGGCCTCACCATGGCGGCGATCGAAGCGTCGAATGACGATGTCGCAGGAATGCTGCGCGATTCCTTGCGCGGTTTCCTGGACGAGCATTGGCTTCCACTCGGTTTAACCGCATCGCCCTCGCCGGACGAGGTGTCGGCGATCTGGCGTAAGCTCGTTGGGCAGGGCGTTGCCGCGCTCGGTGCGAAGAGCGGTGAAGGTGGGCTCGCCGAAATCTTCGTCGTCATGGCGGAACTCGGCCGGGCCGGCTGCACGGCGCCGATGTGGTCTGCGGCGCTCGCCAATCTTGCGATCTCCGGATCGCAGGTCGACGTCGCGGTGGATCTGCTGGAGCGGCTGCAGTCCGGGGAGGCGACCGTCGCCTTCTCATTCGGTGCGCTGGATCCGGACGCCGGCACAGGAGCGGTTGAGGTCACAGACCTCAAGGCAAAGGGCGTGCTTCGTTTTGTCGAGGCTGCCGGAGGCGCGACGCATCTTCTGGTCGTTCTAGACCAGGCCCAGCTTGGGCTGATCAATCTTGACGGTGCCGGCGTCGAGTGCGTCGCAACCCGCGCGATGGGAGCGTGGGGGCTCTATGAGGTCCGGCTGAGCGAAGCGCCGCTCACGCGCATTCCGATAGATACAGTCGATCTCGACCATCTCCGCATCAAGGGCAGAGCGATGTTGACCGCGCGTGCCTATGGCGCGGCGCGGCGTGCGTTTGAGCTCGTCGTGGACTACGCAAGGGAACGACACCAGTTCGGGCAGCCGATCGGCAAGTTCCAGGCCATCCAGCACAAGCTGGCCGACTGCCTGATCGCGCTCGAGGGCGTCAGGCTGGTCCTGCAGCATGTCGCCAGGCTGCATGATGGCGGCGACGACGATTGGCGCTATTTCGTCGATTGCGCAGCGGTGTACTCGGGCGATGCACTGCGCCGGGTTTCGCTGGAGACCCAGCACACATTCGGCGCGATTGGCTATGCCGAGGAGCACGAGGCGCCAATCCATTTCAAGCGCGTGCACCTCGATACGATCGCGCTCGGCGGTGCTTCGGATGCCAAGCGCAGACTTGCCGCACGTTTGCTGGATGCGGGCGGTGCCGGGCTGCCGCAATATGACCTCGGGGCCGCCGGAAATGCGCTTCGCGAGCAGGTTCGGCTCTGGCTCGCGCAAAACTGGAGCGGAGGCACGAAGGCGGCGTTCGACCAGAGGCCGTTCGCCAAGCGCGAGTTCGATGCGCCCTTCGCCCGCGATATCGGCGGGACCGGCTGGATCGGCCTCGGATGGCCTGAGCAGTTCGGCGGCCAGGCGCGCTCGCCGCTGGAGCAGATCGCCTTCATGGAGACGATGGAGCGGGGCGAGGCGCCGCGGATCGGTGCGGCGATCCAGGCCAATGCACTGATGATGTTCGGCACGGCAGCGCAGCAGCAGAAATACCTTCCGGAAATCCTGCGTGGCGAAGCGATGCATGGCATGGGCTACAGCGAGCCGCAGGCAGGGTCGGACCTTGCGGCGCTGCGCACCAGTGCGGCCAGGGACGGCGATCACTGGATGATCAACGGCCAGAAGATCTGGACCACCACCTGGTGGGGGAAATACATGTTCCTCGCCGCGCGGACCGACAAGGACGCGAAGCCGCCGCACGCGGGCATCAGCATGTTCATCGTGCCGATGGATGCGCCGGGCATCACCATCCGTCCGTCTGCGACCATGTATGATGGCACGTTTGCCAACATCTTCTACGACAACGTCCGCATCCCCTCCGAGAACCTGGTTGGCGAGGTCAATGGCGGTTGGAAAGTGTTGACCGGCGCGCTGGCCTTCGAGCGCGGGCTGGTTGGTGGCGGGATCGTCCTGAAGGTCGCGCATGCCTTCGAGCAGCTGCGTTCGCATGTGAAGGCGAAGCAAGGTAATCGGTCTCTCGCTGATGATCCAATCATCCGCGACAGGATGGCGACCTTGGCGTCAGAGATCGAGATCGGCCGTCTCTTGATGATGCATTGCGCCGAACTTGCCGCCGACGGCGTGACGCCGCCGGAATATGGCGCGATCAGCAAGGTTTTCTCCGGTGAGCTGATGGAGCGCTTCGGCGAGACTGCGCTCGACATTCTTGGCATGCGTGCCGCGCTGTCCGAGCAGATGCCGGGCGCGATCGACAACGGCCGCTTCGAGCAAAACCTGCGGCATTCGCTGATGTGGGTCATCAGCATCGGGACCAACGAGATTCAGCGCAGTCTGATCGCGCAACGCGCGCTCGGGCTGCCGAGATAGGAGAGATCGGATGCAGAAGGATGGCGACAGGGCGCCGCTCGCCGGCGTGCGCGTGCTCGATTTCTCGATCATGGTGGCGGGGCCGTATTGCGCGCGGCTGCTCGCCGACGTCGGCGCCGAGGTCATCAAGATCGAGCCTCCGGAAGGCGACGACATGCGGTTGCGAACGCCGCTGCGCGAAGGCCACAGCACCTATTTCGGTCAGCTCAATGCCGGCAAGCGTAGCCTGGCCCTGGACCTGAAGAATGCCGACGCCATCAGGCTCGTACATCGAATGGTCGCGGAGGCGGACATTCTCGTCGAGAATTTCCGCCCTGGCGTGATGGACCGCCTTGGTCTTGGCTACGAGACGCTCTGCGAGATCAACCCGCGCCTCATCTATTGCTCGATCTCGGGTTATGGCCAGTCAGGCCCAGCGGCCGAGCGCGCGGCTTATGCGATGATCGTCCATGCCGAGAGCGGATTCGATCACTCTCTGATGCGTTATGCTGGTGACCGGGAGCGTCCCGCGCCAGGCGCGATCTTTGTCGCCGATATCCTCGGCGGCATCTTTGGCTATTCCGCGATCCAGACCGCGATGGTCCAGCGTACGCGCACCGGGAAAGGACAGCGCGTCGATGTAGCCTTGATGGACTGCATGCTGAATCTGCTGGTCTATGAGCTTCAGGAAGCGCAATTCCCGATCCTTGCGCCGCGCCCGACCTATGGGCCGGTCCGCACGCGCGATGGCGATATCCTGATCGCCCCGGTCACGCCGCGTAATTTCGCGGCGCTGTGCGAGGTGACCGGGCAGGAAGAGCTGGTTAACGATCCGCGCTTTTCGACCATTCCAGCGCGCGGCGCCAATTGGACCGCCATGATGCAGGTGATCGAGAAATGGACCGAACGCCACACCGTTGCTGAATGCATCGCGGCGCTGGATCGCGCCGGTGTTCCCTGCGCCGAGTACCGGACGCCGGGCGCGGCGCTGACCGATGCCCATTTGCGCCAGCGTGGGGTGTTTGGGACCGTTTCGGACGGGGCCGGCGACTTCGTCGGCGTCAATGCGCCATGGCAGATGTCCGGGGCCGATACGCCGATGGGACGTCAAGTTCCCGGGATTGGCGCGCAGCGGGACGATGTGCTGTCGCGGATCCTGGGCCTGTCGCCGGACGCAATCGCGACGCTTGCAGCTGCAGGTACGTTCGGGAAGGTGCAGGCCTAGGGCCGCTGGACGCCGGCGATTTCAGGTATCGGCCGGACTGTCCGGCGGCGGAGCCTTCGCGATCGCCAGCAGGCATTTCAGGAAATGCGCGCGGTCCTCCTTGCGAAGGGGGGCCAGCATGATGTTTTGCAGCTCGGCGGCGGCCGGAATGACGGCGAGAAGCGCATCCTCGCCTTTAGCCGTGATTTGCACCTGGAGCGAGCGGCGGTCGTCCGGATTGTCTTTCTTCGAGACCAGTCTGCGCGCAACCATGCGCTTCAGCATTTCGCTGAGCGTGTTGCGGTCGCAACTGATCCGGTCCGCTAGTACGGAGGGGGTTAGGGGACCTAACTGATACAGCGCCATCAGCACACCGAACTGCCGCGGCGTGATATCGCTCTGGCGCGTCATGCTTTGATAGAGCCCATCGTAGCGGGCCTCCAGCAGACGCAACAGGAATCCGACACCACCCTCGAGCTGCCAGTCGCGTGCAACGTCTGCCGCCGAGGTTGTCTGCTTGCCTTTATCGGCTGCCATGCCGTTGTCGGATCCCAGCTGCGTTCTGCGAATTGCGCCCTAGCCGTTAGCAGCTTGGCTGATCGTCCTCAACCCCGTGGCGAACCACGTCACCAGCCTCTTCTGAGGAAGACAGGGTCGCCCTCGGCTCTTGTCAGCCTTCCGATGATGTAGTACGTATACGTATCAAATGCGATGCGAAGACGTCGTTCAGGGAGGTTGAAACTTGGACCTGCGTGAGCTGCTGTCGATTCCCTATTTGCTTGAGGCGGAGGCGGTCGAAACCGAGCCGGGGCAGTGGCGGGTTCGCCTTGCCTATCCGGAGCTGCCGGGGTGCACGGCGGAAGCCGCCGTCGTCGAGGAGGCTCTGCGCGAGCTCGAGCGGCGGCGCATCGAATTGATCGTCGGCCTGGTGGAGGAGGGCAAGCAGCCTCCGATCCCACGCAAGCCGCTCACCGCATCCGATCCGCTTTGGACCGCTCACGATCTCGGACTGTCTGACCGTGTCGCCACGCTTCTCGGCGGCGCGGCGGGCCCGGCCACACGCAATTGAAGGAGGCAAACCCATGCTCTCGCGCGAAGACAATGAACGCCTGGTGAGGGTCGGCAAGGGCACGCCGCTCGGCGAGCTCTTTCGCCTGTACTGGATTCCCTTCCTGCCGTCGGCGGATCTTCCCAAGGACGGACAGCCGAAGCGTATCCGGCTGCTCGGCGAGGACCTGGTCGCTTTCCGCGATACCGAGGGGCGCGTCGGGTTGGTCGACCAGGCCTGCCCGCATCGCGGAGCGCCGCTGATTTTTGCGCGAAATGAGGATTGCGGGCTGCGCTGCGTCTATCACGGCTGGAAATTCGACGTCACCGGCGCCGTGACTGACATGCCGGCAGAGCCAGTGCGCAGCCGCCTCAAGGAGCGGGTGCGGATCAAGGCCTATCCCTGCAAGGAGCGCAACGGGATGATCTGGACCTATATGGGCCCCGACCAGGCCGAGCTTCCGCCGCTGCCGAACCTCGAATGGAATCTGGTGCCGGCCGAGCAGGTGCACATCTCGGTTCGCGTCCAGGAGTGCAATTGGCTGCAGGCGGTCGAGGGTGAGATCGATTCGGCGCACGCGCCGCTGCTTCATGGACGGCTGGATGCGCAGGGCACGACGAGCGCCTGGATCCAGAAGCGCGACCTGCGCCCGACCTTCGAATGCATCAAGCAGGATTTCGGCATGAGCATCGCCGCGCGGCGCAATTACGATGCCAACACGCTGTACTGGCGGGTCAACCAGTTCCTGCTGCCGTTCTATACGCTGGTGCCTCCGCTGTCGCCGTTCCCGGATTTGAGCGGGCACGCCTGGGTGCCGATCGATGACGAGAACACGCTCTGCATCATGTTCTCCTATCATCCCTCGGAGCCGCTGCTGGAGAAAACCCGGCAGGTCTTCGCCGAAGGGCACAAGGGCCGCGAGAGTGGTCATGCCAGCCGCCACGCGCTCGTCCAGCACCCGGTGACGGTCCCGTACGCAGGCTACTGGACGAAATATAGTCCGAACAACGGCTTTCAGTTCGACTATGAGGCGCAGCGGACCACCTGGTTCTCGGGCCTGCCGGGGCTCTGGGTGCAGGACGGCGCCTGCCAAAGCGGCGTCTCTCCGATCTTTGATCGCACCAAGGAGACGCTCTGCTCAAGTGATACCGGCATCGCGATGACGCGACGTTTCATTCTTGAAGCGCTTGGCGCCTATCGTGATCACGCGATCAAACCCAAAGGAGTCTTGGACCCGGACGTGTTCATGGTGCGAGCGGTCTCGCTGCGGTTGCCGCCGGAGGATTCCTGGGTTGACGTCGGCGCGCCGTTCATGCGCGCGAAGCTTGGCGCCGATTTCGGGTATGAGCTGTGAGCGCATTCAAACATACGGCTGGTACGCTGGAGGTCCTGGTCAAGCGTATCGGATATGAGGCTGAGCGGATCAATTCGTATGAGCTGATTGCCCCGGCGGGCGGCGAACTGACGCCGTTCACGGCCGGGAGCCACATCGACCTGCATCTGCCGAACGGCATGATCCGCAGCTATTCGCTGGTAAACGACCAATGCGAGCGGCACCGGTATGTCATCGCGGTGAACAGGGATGGCGAGAGCCGGGGTGGATCCAGCTTCGTCCACGACACCGTCAGGGTCGGGAACATCATAAGGATCTCCGAGCCGCGGAATAACTTCGCGCTCCATGAGGAGGTCGACCATTCTGTCTTGATCGCCGGGGGCATCGGCATCACGCCGCTGCTGTCGATGATCCGACGGCTTGAGGCGCTTGGACGTCACTGGGAGCTGTTCTATGCCGCGAGGACGCGCGCCGCTGCCGCATTCCTCGACGAACTCGGCACGTATCGATCGAGGGTACATCTCGATTTCGACGACGAGCGATCGGGACGGGTGTTCGATCTGTTGGCGCTCGTCAGGAACGCTCCGCCTCGCGCGCATCTCTACTGTTGCGGTCCGGTGCCCATGCTCGAGGCGCTCGAGGCGGCGACGGCCGGTCGCCCGGCCGATCACGTACATGTCGAATATTTCAAGGCACGGGAAGCTCCAGCCACCGAAGGTGGCTTCGACATCAAGCTGGCGCGAAGCAACCGCACCATCGCGGTCGAGGCCGGCAAGACCATCCTCGATGCGCTGCTGGAGGCCGGGATCGCCGCGAACTATGCCTGCACCGAAGGTGTCTGTGGCACCTGCGAGACACGCGTGCTCGAGGGCATACCCGACCATCGCGACCAGTTCCTGAGCAACGAAGAGCAGGCGGCGAACAAGAGCGTCATGATCTGCTGCTCGGGCGCCAAGTCCCGGACGCTTGTGCTCGATCTCTAAAACAACAACATACGACGGGTGGAAACAATGAAGTATCTTTCGCAGATAGTTGGAATAGCCCTCCTGGCCTTTTGCGCCGGTTCGCCGGCGTCGGCGGTCGCCGCGCGGTCTCTGAAGATCGGCGTGCTCAACGACGCGTCCGGCCCTTACTCGGACAATGCCGGCGAAGGTTCGGTGACAGCGGCCAAAATGGCGGCCGAGGACTTCATGCGGCTTCATCCGGATTTCAAGGTCGAGATCGTCTCGGCGGATCACCAGAATAAGGCTGACGTCGGCGCCGCCATCGCGCGCCGCTGGATCGATCAGGAGAAGGTCGATGCGGTCGCCGACGTGCCGAACTCGGCCGTTGGGCTCGCGGTCAACGAGGTCGTGCGCGGCACCAAAGCGGCGCTGATCGCATCGAGCGCGGCGTCGTCCGACCTGACCGGGAAATACTGCTCGCCCAATACGATTCAGTGGACCTTCGATACCTGGGCGGCCTCTCACACCATCGGCGCCTATCTCGTGCATCACGGCGGCAAGAAATGGTACTTCATCGCCACCGACAATGCGCTCGGCAAATCGATGGTGCGTGACGGAACGGCGGTGATCGGTGCCGGTGGCGGGACCGTTCTCGGATCGGTCAATGTGCCGATCAACAATGCAGACTATGCCTCGTTCATCCTGCAGGCCGAAGGCTCGGGCGCCGACGTGATCGCGTTCGCGACCGCCGGTGGCGACACCGTCAGCCTGATCAAGCAATCCGCCGAATTCGGGCTGAAGCAGAGCGGACGCACCTTCGCCGCGCTATTGACCACCACCAACGATGTCGAGTCGAGCGGGCTTGCGGTCGGGCAGGGGCTGATCATCACGCAGCCGTTCTACTGGGACCTCGACGATGCCAGCCGCGCCTGGTCGGCCAAATTCAGCGAGCGGCAGCATGGGCAGTCGCCGACCGCCTTCCACGCCGGCGTCTATTCCTCCGTGCTGGCCTATCTGAACGCGGCGCTGGCGGCGGGAACCAATAACGCGCCGGCCGTGATCCAGAAGCTGAAGGAGAAGCCGATCGAGGACGCTTTGTTCGGGCCGGTCGTGGTGCGCGCCGACGGCCGCGCCATTCACAACATGTACATCCTGAAGGTGAAGAGCCCCAATGCGTCGAAGAGCAAGTGGGATCTCCTCGAGAAGGTCGGCGTGCTGTCCGGGCCGGAAGCCTTCCGGCCGCTCGACCAGGGCGGTTGCTCGCTCGTCGACCCGCCGAAGAGCAATTGACGACGACGGCCGCGATCCTTGGATCAACACTTCTCAAATTTGACGGATATCCCGATGCTGGATCAGCTTGTAGCCGACTTCCCCGAGCACACGCCTCGTCCCGCTGGAGCGCCGGCGGCGCTCGAGGGGATCCGGGTGATCGATTTCTCGCATTTCATCGCGGGGCCGTTTGCGACCATGATCCTTGCCGACATGGGGGCCGAGGTGATCAAGATCGAAGCGCCGGGCCGCGGCGACGATCTGCGCCGTTATCCCCCGGTGCATCCCGATCTCAGACACGGCGCGCCGTTCCTGTGGACCAACCGCAACAAGCGCAGCATTGCCCTCGATCTCAAATCGGCCGAGGGTCTGAAGGTCGCGCGCGAGCTGATCGCGACGGCGGACGTCCTTGTCGAGAATTTTTCTGCGAGCGTGATGGCACGGCTGGGGCTCGACTACGAGAGCTGCCGCAAGATCAAACCCGAGATCATCTACTGCTCGGTGTCGGCCTATGGCCGCGACGGGGCATTTTCGGACCGGCTTGGCTTTGATCCGATCGCGCAGGTCGAGAGCGGCTTCGTGTCGATGAACGGCTATGCCGATCGCGAGGGCGTGCGCGCATTGTCGCCGGTGATGGATATCAGCACTGCAATGATGGCCAGCAATGCGATCCTTGGCGCCTTGTTCGCGCGCGAGCGTAGCGGGCACGGCCAGGCCATCGAGGTGTCGTTGTTCGAGAACGCCGTCCTGATGACCGGCTACGCGACCACGCAGTCGCTCTTTAGCGGTGCCGATCCGAAGCGAAGCGGCAACACCAGCCCGGACACGTGTCCGTCCGGTGTGTTCCAGGCCAGCGATTGCTCCTTCTATATCAACTGCGGCAATGACAAGATCTTCCAGCGCCTGATGGCGCAGGTTCTCGAGCGCGAGGATCTCGCGGGGGGCGAAATCTATGCAACCGGCCCCGATCGAATCCGCCGGCGCGAGGAGTTGTTCGCGATCCTCGGCGATGCCTTTGCCCGGCAGCCCTGGTCGCACTGGCAGTCGCGGATGCGGGCGGCCGGCGTGCCCTGCGGCCAGCTGCGCACCGTCGGCGAGGCGATCCGTTCGCCCGAGGCGAGGGAGCGCGGGATCGTCACCCGGATCCCGCATGAGACGGTGGGGTGGGTGCCGAACGTGAACCTGCCGATCCGGTATTCGCGGACACCGATCGTGGATCCCGTTGCGGCACCGGCAGTTGGGCAGCACACCGAGAACGTGCTGCTTGAGTTGCTCGGCTACGACAAGAGGGAGATCGCGCGCCTTGCCGGAGGCGGTGCGTTCGGCAGCGAGGCTTCGCGACAGGATGCCAAACCGTGACCGGGCGCGCGCGAGACGAGCGGACGCTGCGGGGGCGTGTGGCCGTGATCGGGATCGGTGAAACCGAATATTATCGTCATGGCGCTTCTCCCGATCCGGAATTCAAGCTCGCGTTGAAGGCGATCCTGGCGGCTTGCGAGGATGCCGGGCTCGATCCCCGCGAGATCGATGGCTTCTCGTCCTACAGCGACGATCGCAGCGAGGCGTCACGGCTGGCTGCGGCGCTGGGGACGCATCGACTGCGCTCCGCGACCATGCAATTGGGCGGGGGCGGCGGCGGTTGCAGCGCGGCGGTTGCCAATGCGGCCGCCTCGATCGTCGCGGGCCTTGCCGATTGTGTCGTGGTGTTCCGCTCATTGGCGCAGGGCCAATATGGGCGTTTCGGACAGGCGGCCGGGATTCACACCGTTTCGGGCGAACGGTCCTATCTGATGCCCTATGGGGTGCTGGCTCCCCCGCAGCGCTTTGCCATGCGGGTGCAGCGCTACATGCACGAGCATGGCGTGCGACAGGAGGCTTTGCGCGCGATTGCGCTCGCCTCCTATCATCATGCCCAGGCCAACCCGCGCGCGGTGATGCGGGGCAAGCCGCTGGATGTCGAGAAATACGATGCCTCGCGCTGGATCGTGGAGCCCTTCCATCTTTACGATTGCTGCATGGAAAATGACGGCGCAGCTGCATTGGTGCTGGTATCGGCAGAGCGCGCCAGCGACTTCCGGCACAAGCCGGCCTATCTGCTCGGTGCGGCCTTCGGATCCGGGCATCGTGCGGCGGCAACGGCGCACAACGCGCCGCTCTACGCCACCGCGAACTTCGACACTGTCGCGCCCGATCTGTACCGCATGGCCGGGGTGGGGCCGTCAGATGTCGGTGTGGTCCAGGCGTACGAGAACTTCACCGGCGGTGTCGTGATGGCGCTGGCGGAGCACGGCTTCTTCAGGCCCGAGAAGGCCAACGACTTCCTGACTTTCGACAATTTGATCGCTCCATCCGGGAGGCTCCCGCTCAACACCAGTGGCGGCAACCTTGCCGAATGCTACATGCACGGCTTTGAGCTGGTGCTTGAAGCGGTTCGTCAGGTGCGTGGCGCATCGGCGAGCCAGTCTCGACGAAATGATGTGGCGCTCGTGATCGGCGGCCCGATGGTGACGCCGGCCAGCAACCTCATTCTGGGTTCAGCGGCGACGCTATGAGTGGGTCTTCACGTGCGCACTATCTTCCCGCCGGGTTGCCCATTCCGGTCAGTGACCCAGATGGGCTTTCGGCACCGTATTGGATGGGCCTGCGGGAAAACCGCCTGCTGGTGCAACGCTGCGCCGGCTGCCGTTCCTGGCAATTCGGCCCCGAATGGATTTGCCACAATTGTCATTCCTTTGACCTTACGTGGACTGACGTCGAGCCGACCGGCCGCATCTACAGTTGGGAACGCGTGTGGCATCCGTCGCACCCGGCGCTAAAGCAGCACGGCCCATATCTCGCGCTGCTCGTCGAGCTGCCACACGCCGGTGGCGTGCGCATGGTGGGTAATCTGCTGGGCGACCCGCGCCAGACCGTGATCATCGGAACTGAGGTTGGAGGGGTCTTCGAACATCACCCGGCGTCCGACCCATCCTTTTCGTTGCTGCAATGGCGGCTGAAGCAAGGCGCTGACCGGGTGGGCGCTCACCGGACCGGCTAACAAGTTTTGTGGATTGGCAAGAATATCAGACGCAGACGAGCCGGACCCGGTGTGTCGACGTTGTTTCCTTGGCTTAAGCGGGCTCAAACAAGCGCAGGGATGGATGGGGCGAAAGTTCAAGTATTGCCGTGACTTGGAAGATCGTTTGAGCAGCGAGAGGTCAAGAAAAATCCATCGCCGGATGGATGGCGTCGGATGCAAGACCGAAAGCGGGCAATCAATAACGGCCACCGTCGCGCTTCTGCTGGGCGATCCACTCGGACAACTTCTTTTTCGGCGTCGGTGCTGAGGCCCGGCTTGGCGATGTTCTCGGGTTCTCGCCCGCGCCCCTTGCCGAGCGGGTTCGCTCCTTATCCGTCCTGTTCAAGGCAGCAATCGAACTTTCTGCAGCTTCCTTCTCGAGACGCAGCTTTTTCAATCGCGCCATCTTGTCGCGTTCTGCATCTGCTTCGGGTCCCTCGGACAAGAGCGTCCTTTGCTGAGCATCCTCCGCCGAGACCACGATGCCCACAACCGTCGTCTCTCCAAGCGCCTTGCAAGCTTCGAGCCGCTGTAGTCCCTCGACCAGAACGAAGCGGTCTTCGTCGGGCCTGACGAGAATGGGGGTTTGTTGTCCGATTTCCAGAATGCTTCCAGCGATCTCCTCGACGACTTGAGGCTTGATTGCCTTCCTTCTTTTCACGGGAACGTAGATCTTCTCGATTGGGAAGCTTTCCGGTTTGGGCATAACGTCTACTCCGCTGTACAGGCCCGTCCGAAACGCATGCCGGGGAGGCAGGATTTTAAGAATGAACCGCGCGGCTGCAATGGCAATCTTAGCGCGCCGAGGCTTGATCGGTGTGGGACCCGGGCGCATTCTGAGCGGTGCAGCGCCAACGCGTGATTGTCCGGCGAGCGGTTGCGGTGAGGGTAGGCTATGCCCCTTGTTTCCATCCAGGATCGCGACGCGGTCCGTGTCATCACCTATGCTAACGTCCCATTCGGCACCATGACGGCCGCCGGGGCGGCTGAGATGTTCGATGCGGTCGCCGCTGCAGGAATGGCCCCATCGGTCCGGGTCATTGTCATTACAGGGGGCCTACCCGGCATTTTCATCCGTCACTACGACGTTGCGGAACTCTCCGAGGCCGCAGATGCCATTGAGCGCGGAGCGTCTCGCGCCCCGTCGTCGCTTGGTCCTCGGCCGCCTGGTTTCCACGCGCTGACGGATGCGATTGCAGCCGTCGACAAGCCGGTCATTGCGGCAATCAATGGCCTGTGCATGGGAGGTGGCTTCGAGCTTTCGCTGGCATGCGACCTGCGCATCGCCGGGAGCAGTGTTACGGCGATCGGACTTCCGGAAACGCGCATCGGCATCTTTCCGGGTGGTGGCGGTACACAGCGTTTGCCCAGGATCGTTGGAGAGGCCAGGGCGCTCGAGATGATCCTTCGTGGCCTGACAGTGACGGGACAGCGCGCGCACGAAATCGGAATTGTGCATGAGGTCGTCGCCGATCCGCTCGCGCGTTCCCTTGAGATCGGCGCTGAGCTGTCGGGCCGAGGTGCCGAAGGCCTGGCCTTTGCCAAGCGCCTTACCCGGTCAGCTCTCGACCGTCCGTTGGCCGAAGGCCTGGCTGACGAGCGCAAAAGCTTTTCCACCGTGATGAGGACAGCTTCGGCTCGGGAAGGCCTGCGGGCCGGCCGGCCACCAGCCGAAATCCAGAAGCTCTAATGTCACACGGCTCCGCTTGAGGTAGCCGGACGCCCGAACTCGAGGGCTTCCCGGTGAGCTTGAAACGTGGCCCATGAGGGCTGAAAGGTTCTGATCTCCCAGCGAGGGCACCTTGCAGCTATGCTTGAGCGGGGATGGCGCCATGGCGTAAGGGTAGACGACCATGCTCATGATGAGGTCAGTCCTCAGGTTCATGACGCGGCGTTATCTTCAGCGCAGGAGCTTCAAATTGCCCGTCAGCGACCGAACCCATTTTTCAGGCCCGTAGAAGCCCAAGCCGTCGATCGTCTCGTTCGAGAGCGCGCGCCGCGGAAATTCGGCGAGATAGTCCTCAAAGCGGTGGAGCCCCCTGGCGAATTGCGGGAAAGGTACCAAAACGGCGCCGCTCGCCAATGGCTGCGCGCGCGTCAGCAGTACGGACAGCGCTTCGGGCGAGGCTTGCAGAATTGGTACCGGACGGTTTGCGCTGGTCCGGACGGTGAGCCCGTTGCCGTCGGTCAAGAGGTTTCCTCCAAGGTCCGGCTCTGCTGCGCCGATACCGATGCTCAAGGCCGCAACTGTGTTCGCAATCAACCCAAGCGGCAAGGCTGGATTCACAATAATGGCGATGCGCGCGCTGGCGGTATTCATTCGGAAGCCATTCCTGCAGCCGGGTAAGTCCGAGTACCCCGATGCTTCCCTGCCGGGAAGCTTTCCCTGATCGTTGCTGCAGTCATTCGATCAAGATGTCTGGCGCAAGCTGGCTGGCAGGATCTATTGCATAGACCGACAGGTCGTCGACACCCTGCAAACGCAAAACCTCCTCGTCGATCAAGGTCTTGCCCGAGAATGCGCGGCTGTCTTGCGTAACGATGAAGTGTGCCGCATCGGCCATGATTGAAGGCGAGCGGCTGCGGCGATAATCCGACTGGTAATGCACGCGCACGGCGTCGGTTGCAATCATGGTCTTTGGCCAAAGAGCATTGGCGGCAATTCCAAACGATCGAAATTCCTCGGCCAGCGCCAGCGTGTACATCGTCATGCTGTACTTCGAGGTGGCGTACGCCGGATACTTGCCGAGCCAGATTGCCGACTTCGGCAGTGGCGGTGACAAGGTGAGAACGTGGGGATTTGACGACCGCTTCAGGTGCGGTACAGCATGATAGGCACAGATGTAGGTCGCCCTGCCGTTCACCGCACTCAGCAAATCGAACTTCCTGGCCGGCGTATCGAGGAGGCCGGTCGGACTGATGGCGCTGGCATTGTTCACGAGGATGTCCAATCCGCCGAATTCCTGAACCGTCCTTTCGATGGCGTTTGCGAGTGCGTCTGCGTCGCGCACATCGACACGGAGGGGAAGGGCGGCGGTACCGAGCTTACGGATCTCCTCGGCCACTGTATGGATAGTTCCGGAAAGGGTGGGATGGGGCTCGCTCGATTTGGCTGCGAGCGCAACTCGCGCTCCTTCCGATGCGAATTTGAGCGCGATCTCCCGGCCTATGCCGCGGCTCGCGCCTGTAATGAAAACGACCTTACCGTCCAGGGATCCCATCTTCTCACTCTCCTGCGAATATTGGCGGCCGCCTCTCGTTGAACGCCTTCATGCCCTCGCGAAAGTCCGCCGAGGAGGCGCAGTCGACGAATGAAGCTAGCTCGGCCGACAGTTGTTCGTCGAACGTTGCGGTATCGGCGCTCCAGACCAGGGCTTTCACCGCACGGCTTGCGGCGGGTGAGTTATCGGCTAGCGCCCGCGCCATTCGGGTCAGCTCGGCCTCGAGCTCCTGCTCTGCACATACTCTCGTGATCAATCCGCGCGACAGTGCCTCGCTTGGGCTTGTGCGGTCAGAGAGGAGCATCAACTCCAGCGCTCGTCTTGGCCCCGCCAGGCGCGTCAGCGAGTGACTCATGCCGCCATCGGCGGGAACGCCCAGCCGCCGGTACGCCACTGAAAAATGTGCCGTGTCGGCGGCTAGAACGAAATCACAGGCCAACGCCAGGGACATTGCTCCGCCGGCGCAAGCCCCGTGCACTGCGGCGATAGCCGGCTTTCCTGAGCGTCTCAGTGAAACGAGTGCGTCGTGGAAAGCAGTGATGATGTCCATTGCAAGCCGCGGGAAGGTGGCGCCGGCAGCGGAGAAAGCTCGAAGATCTCCGCCGACCGAGAAATTTGCTCCGCGGCCTCGGATGACGACGACCTTGACGCTGGCGTCACGTTCGAGGTCGAAGGCAGCTGCCCTGAGCGCAGTCGCCAGCCCGAGCTCGATCCCATTGCCTCGCTCCGGCCGGTTCAGCCAAATCGTCCCGATCCTGTCGGCAACGACGAGTTCGATTGGAGATGATGCTGTGGTCACGAACTGATGGTCCTTCCGATGTTCGGCAATGAATTGCCTTACTTGTTTCCCAAAATCCGCCCGGCCAAGCAGTGGCCTTCGCTCGCTCTTTGCGCCGATCAGGTCGGTTCACTTCTTGAGAAGCGCGCACTTCGACTCGCTGACAGGCCGATAGGCGTCTTCACCCCGGATTGTCTTGACGATATCGAGATAGTCCCACGGCTCCTTCGAATCTGATGGCTTCTTCACGCGCGCCAGGTACATGTCACGGATGACCCGCCCGTCCTCGCGCAGCTTGGCGCCATGTACGAATGTGTCCTCGACCGGAAGTTCGCGCATCTTGGCCATGACCGCGGCGGGATCATCTGTGCCGGCGGCCTTGATCGCCTTGAGATAGTGCAGCACAGAGCCGTAGACGCCGGTGTGAATCATGGTCGGCATGACGTTGGTCCGGGTGAAGAACCTCTTTGACCAGGCGCGGGTCTTGTCATCCATGTTCCAGTAGGAGGCCGTCGTCATGTAAGTGCCTTGTGCGGCCTGCAGGCCGACAGCGTGCACGTCGGTATCGAACATCAGCAGGCCAACAAGCTTCTGGCCGGCCTGAACCAGGCCGAATTCACCGGATTGCTTGATGGCATTGTCGGTGTCCTGGCCAGCATTGGCAAAGGCCACAACATCCGCCTTGGAGTTTTGCGCCTGCAGTACAAAAGACGAGAAGTCGGCTGTGTTGGTCGGATGCCGCACGTTGCCGAGTACCTTGCCGTCCAGCTCCTTGATGAAGCGCGTCGCGTCTTTCTCAAGTTGCTGGCCGAACGCGTAGTCGGCGGTGACAAAAAACCAGGACTTGCCACCCTCCTTGATAACAGCCGACGCTGTCACTTTGGATAGCGCGTAGGTATCGTAAGAAAAATGTACGGTGTTGGGGCTGCACAATTCGTCGGTCAGGGAGCTCGCGCCCGGGCCGGACAGCAGCGCGATCTTGTTGCGCTCCCGCACCATATTGTGAACGGCGATCGCAATTCCCGAGTTCGGAATGTCCGCTACCGCGTCGACCTTGCCGTTGTCGAACCAGTCGCGAACAATCTGCAGGCCGACGTCGGTCTTCATCTGGTGGTCGGCGCTGACGATCTCGATTGGCTTTCCGAGCACTGTCGGGCCAAATTCCTCAACGGCCATTTTCGCCGCCTCGACCGAGCCGGGACCGCTGTTGTCGCGTCCCCAGCTTGACAGGTCGGTCAGCACGCCAATCCGGACCACGTCATTCGAGATTTGGGCGGAGGCGGTCGACGCTGTCGCAACCAGGATGGCCAGGGCCAGGAAATTCCTCTTCACGTGTTCTCCCTCATTGTTTTATCGGACAGTGGAATGGTCGGCCGCCCAGATGTCTGCGCGACGATGTGGTCGGGCCGGACGCAGTTGTTACAGCTACGTCTTATCGAATCGCGGCTCGCGCTTTTCCCGGAATGCATTGATGCCTTCGCGTGCATCGGCGTGCATCAGCAGGAACGGAAACCCATCGATCGCATGGCGCATCTCGTTGCCGCCAAGACCGCGATTGTAAAAGGACTTGGCCATCTGCACGGCAAGGCGAGGCTGTGAGGCGATGCGTTGCGCGAACGCGATTGCGTCGGCGAGAAGACGTTCGTCGGGAACGACGCGCGACACGAGCCCAAGACGACTTGCTTCCGCGGCGTCGACAGGGTCGCCGAGGATGCTCATTTCCTTGGCTTTTGCGCGCCCGACGATGTCCTGAAGCCGAACGATAGCGAAGCCGGGCAGCAGCCCGAGCTTGATCTCGGGTACGGCAAAGCGAGCGCTCTCGGCCGCCACGATGAAGTCGGATGCAATGGCGAGCTCAAATCCACCGCCATAGGCTATTCCGTTGACCGCGGCGATCACCGGCTTGAGTGCCCGTTCGGGAGCGCTCAGGACCTCCATGGCGTCGATGAAGAACGCGCGCGCTTTCTCCGGATCAAAATCGAAGGTGCCGATATCGGCGCCAGCGCAGAATGCCTTGCCACCGGCGCCGGTGATGATGCTGACACGTACCGCATCGTCCTGGTCGGCCCGCTGTAGTCCTTGACGGATGCCTATGCGAATGCCGCTGGTCAGTGCGTTCAGCTTGTTGGGTTCGTCGAGCGTCAGGATCGCGATGTTGCCATGAACGTCATAATTTACACTTCCCAATCGTAACATGTGCTTTCCTGAAGGGTTCGTGAGGAGGTGGCTATTGCGGGTCAGGCTCGACGACGGCGACGACGGCGTTTCGCTCGACGGTGTCGCCGGGTTTGAAGTGGACGGCGGTCACGACGCCGTCCACCTCGCTGGCAATGCGCAGTTCCATCTTCATGGATTCCATGACAACGGTCGGATCGCCTGCCTTCACGCGGCTACCGACCGTGACGTTGATCTTCAACACCACGCCGGTCATCGGGGCGCGCAGTTCGCCGCTGATCTCGGCGTCGGTGCTGATGTATCTGAGGTAGGGGATCGCGGTCATGGTATGGGCGCGGCGCGGATCGTGCACGAAGATTGCCTGGTCGTTCTGTACGATCCGCACGGTCTCGCAGCGCGCGTTGACTGCGGCGGCGAACATGTCATCGGCAAGCGGCGAAAGCTGCACCCGAATCCTGTCATCGTCGACACCGATCAGCATCGAGCCATCTGGCCGCAAGGGCGCAAAGCGGATCTCCGCGCTGCCGCCTGCGGCCTCGAGGTGGAGAATGGGGATCGGTGACAAGCCGTCATCGGCTGCCGCCATCTGCCAGCCGGTCAAGCTGCTGGACTGCCAGGAGTTGCCGGAGGCGGCAGCGCGCTGGCGCATCATCCAGAAATACGCACCAACCGCCAGCGCTTCCGGGTCAATGTCGCCAGCGGTGGCCGCGAGCGCATCGGTCTGTTCGTCGATCAGACGGGTATGAAAAGTCGCGGCCCGGGTCGCGGGCAAGGCGATCAATCGCCGGAGAAAATCCCGGTTGGTGACGACACCGAAGATCGAGGTTTCACCGAGCGCGCGATCGAGTTGGTCGAGCGTCTGATCGCGGGAGGCGGCATGAGCAATCAGCTTGGCGAGCATCGAGTCGTAATAGGGCGTAACGATCGACCCACTTTCGACGCCGGTCTCGACGCGAATGTCGCTGGACGGGAACCTGACATGGGCGAGCTCTCCAGTGGATGGCATGAAGCTGTCATTCGGATCTTCGGCGCAGATCCGCGCCTCGATCGCGTGGCCCTGGCACAACACTTCGCCCTGCTTCACCGGCAGGCCTTCGCCAGCGGCGATGCGGAGCATGGCCTCGACGATGTCGATGCCGGTAACCATCTCGGTTACGGGATGCTCGACCTGGAGCCGGGGATTGACCTCCAGGAAATAATGGTCGGTGCCGGTGACGATGAATTCGACCGTGCCGACGCCACGATATCTGAGCCTGCGTCCGAGCCGGACAGCGTCGTCGAGGATACGCTGGCGTAAGGCGGGAGCCAGGTTGGCAGCTGGCGCTTCCTCGATGAGCTTCTGGTGGCGACGCTGCAGCGTGCATTCACGTTCGAACAGGTGGATCACGTTGCCGTCGCCGTCACCCGCGATTTGCACCTCGATGTGCCTGCCTTGCAGGATCAGTTTCTCGACGATCAGCCTTGGGTCGCCGAAAGCATTCCTTGCCTCACGCATCGCGGACTCGATTTCGTCGGCAAGTCCGTCATAGGTCGAGATCGCCCGCATTCCCTTGCCACCGCCGCCGGCCGCGGCCTTGAGCATGACCGGCAGTGCGAGCCAGCGGACGCTGCGTTCGACTTCGAGGCGATCCTCGCTCGGAGCTTCGCTTCCGGGTACCGTGGGGACACCGGCGGTGACGGCTTCCCGCTTCGCGGATGCCTTGTCGCCCAGCCGCTCGATGGTATCCGGCGTCGGTCCGATGAATACCAGTCCGGCTGCTTCGACCGCGCGGGCAAAATCGGTGTTTTCCGCCAGGAAGCCGAAGCCAGGATGGATCGCTTCCGCGCCGGTGGTTTTCGCGGCGGCGATGATGGCATCGATCCGCAGATAGCTTTCCGATGCCGGCGCGCCGCCGATCCCGATGGATTCACCGATAACCCTGACGTGCAAGGCGTCGGCATCTGCGGTGGAGTGCACGGTGGAAACCGCAACGCCGAGCCGTTGACAGGTGCGGGCGATGCGGCAGGCGATTTCGCCTCGATTGGCAATCAGAATTTTCCTGAACATGGCGACCCCCTTCGTCTACATCCGGAACACGCCGAAATCGGTGTGCTGACGCGGGACGCGCCCGGCGAGGTCAAGCAGCAGCGCCATCACGCTGCGGGTTTCGAGCGGATCGATCACCATGTCGCACCAGGTGTTGCGGGCGAAATTGTAGGCATTGGCGAAATCCTCGAACGTTCGCCGGGTCGGCGCCATGTAGGCCTCGCGCTCAGCGTCCGTCCAACTCGTGCCCTCGCGTTTGTGCACCTCGTCGCGAACCATCGCGAGCGTGGTCGCGGCCTGGTCGGGACCCATGATGGCGGAACGGGCATTTGGCCACATCATCATGGCGTTTGGCCGGAACGCCCGGCCGCACATCGCGAGGTAGCCCGCGCCGTAGGCGTTACCCATGATGAGCGTGTATTTCGGGACATTGGCGCTTGCCATTGCCGTGATCATTTTTGCGCCGTTCTTGGTGATGCCGCCTTCCTCGGCTTCACGGCCAACCATGAAGCCCGTGACATCCGCCATGAACAGCAGCGGGATGTCGCGCTTGCAGCACAGCTCGATAAAGTGCGTCGCTTTCAGCGCGCTTTCGGAGAACAGCACGCCGTTGTTGCAGAGAATGCCGATCTCGAAGCCCATGATTCGCACAAAGCCGGTCACCAGCGTATCGCCATAGAGCGGCTTGAACTCATGGAATTCACTGCCGTCGACGAGACGCGCAAGGACATCGCGATTATTGGTGGGAATGCGCGGATCCGAACTGATCAGGCCGTAGATTTCGTTGGGGTCGAAGTGTGGCTCGCGCACCGGGGCGACGGTCCGGGTTTGCCGGGGAATCTCGCCGAGACTGGCGACGATCTCGCGCGTGATGGCAATTGCATGGGCGTCGTTCTCGGCGAGATGGTCAGTGACACCGCTCACTCGGCTATGCATCTCGCCGCCGCCGAGTGCCTCGATGCCGACCTCTTCGCGGGTCGCCGCATAGACCAGCTGCGGCCCGCCGAGGAACATGGCGCCCTGGTTTCTGATGATGACGGTCTCGTCGCTCAACGCGGGAATGTAGGCGCCGCCCGCGGTAGAGGGACCGTGCACCACCGCAATTTGCGGGATGCCTTCAGCCGACATCCTCACCTGGTTGTAGAAGATCGAGCCAAACTGGCCATCGTCAGGGAAGATATTGGGCTGGTCGGGCAGGTTGGCGCCGCCGGATTGGACCAGGGTCACGCAGGGCAGGCGGTGCTGCCAGGCGAAGCGCTGCGCACGAACATGCTTCTTGCAGGTGATACCGTAATAGGTGCCGCCCTTTACGGTGGGCTCGTTGGCGATGATCATGCAGGGACGATCGGAGATCATTCCAACGCCGGTAATGATGCTGCCGCCGGGCGGCACGCCTTCGTAAAGGCCGTCGCCGGCCAACTGACAGAATTCGAGGAACGGTGATCCGGGATCGATCAGCGCCGCGATCCGCTCGCGCGGCAGCAGCTGATCGCGTTCCTTGTGAAGCTTGCGTGCCCGTTCCGGACCGCCCAGTGCTGCCGCGGCCCGGCGCAGCCTGAGATCCGCAACGCGTTCGGCGTAGGCGCTGCGGTTGCGAGCGTAGTCCTCGGTCGAGGTGACGACGTCCGATTTCATGATTGCCATTGCGAATGGTCCTGGCGGCTGCGCGGCAAGCCCGTCGGTGACCTGCCGCTGGTGTAAATCGACCGGTGGGTCGGCGGTGCGAGCGCCACAAAATCGAGGAGGCGCAAAATTCTAACAAGTGTTAGAATTGATCGCGCGCGGATGCAAGCAGAACTCATGCGGATCCCTCAGGCTTTCCGGAAGCGCGGCAGAGTTATGTCGTCGGAGACCTGGTCGAATGCGAGCTCGACCTCCATGTCGAAGGTGACATCCGCCGGATCGCTCCCCGTCAGGGTGCTGATCATGCGCGGCCCTTCGTCGAGTTCGACGAGCAGCACGGCATAAGGGACATCCGCCTTGAATGCGGGGCCGGGAGCCCGATAGACCACGCTGAAGGAGTGCACCTTGCCGCGGCCGGTCGCGGGCCTGTGCACGAGCTCATCGCCGCCGCACTCGCGACATGTGGTTTGCTGGTAGTACTGCACGTTGCGGCATCGGCGGCAGTGCTGCAGCAGGAGCTTGCCGTGGCGCAAGCCATGCCAGAATGCGGTCGTATCGGCATCCGGAGCGGGCAGGGGCTTTCGGGTGGAATTCTCGGATGCCATCACAGCGTTCCCTCAGTGCCCAGAATGGCCGTGGCATTGGTGGCGAATCCCGCTCCGAGGCTGTGCACCAGCCCGAGCGTGGCGCCGTCGACCTGCCGCTCGCCGCATTGCCCACGCAGCTGCGCGATCACCTCATGGAAGTGGAACAGGGCGCCAGGCATTCCGGAATGCGCGAATGACAGCAGGCCGCCATGGGTGTTGGAGGGTATTTGGCCGCCGTAGCTCATTTGTCCGTCGGCGACGAACGGGCCGCCTTCACCCTTCCGGCAGAAGCCGAGGTCCTCAAGCATCATCACCACGGTGCCCGTGAAGCAGTCATAGATGCCGGCGACATCCATATCGCGCGGCTGGTAGCCGGCCATTGCGTAGGCCCGCCGGCTGGATTCGACGGCACCGGTCGTGGTCAGGGACGGCATCAGGAAGATGTGCTCGTGGGTGTAGCATTCGCCGCAACCGAGGACGAAAATTGGCTTCTCGATCCCGAGGGCCTTCGCATGCTCGGCCGACGTGAGGACAAATGCCGCGCCACCGTCCGAGATCAGCGAACAGTCGAGCTTGTGATAGGGCGTGGTGACCATAGGCGAATTGAGCACGTCCGCTGCGGTGATCGGTGTCGTCTGCTGCGCGCCGGGGGTCCGCGCCGCGTGACGCCTGTGCACGACGGCGACCTCCGCCAACTGCTCGGGCGTGGTGCCGAACTCCCTCATATGCCGGTGCGCGGTCATTGCGAAAGTGTTGGCAACCGGAATGCCGAACGGCATCTCGTATTGCTGATCCCGGCTTTCGGTGAGCGAACGAAGCGCCAGATCAGGCGTCAGCCCCGTCATCAGACTGTCGGCCGCGACCAGCAGCACTACCTTGGCGAGGCCGCCGTGAACGGCGGCCGCACCAATGCTGAACATCGTTGCCGCCGTGGCGCCGGACACCTGCAACGTGTTCGAGAAGATCGGACGGATTCCAAAATATTCGCTGAAGGCAACGCTGAAGCGATGGAACGGGGAGGCGAAGGCATGGCTCGACAGTACGCCGTCCACCTGGCTCTTGGCGAGGCCGGCGTCGGCGAGTGCGTTTGCCGCGGCCTCTGCCGCAAGCGAGAGTGGACTGCGGCCTGGCACCTTGCCGACCGCCGACAATCCGATGCCGATGACGGCAACCTTTCCTCTCAGGCTGGTGTCGCTCATGTGGAAGCTTTCAACAGGCGTTCGAGTTCGTGGCGCTGGACCTTGCCACTTGTCGAGCGAGGGAATTCACCGAAGGCAATGAAACGGAATTCGCGCGGCCGCTTGTAGCTCGCCAGCTCGCGTCGGCACAGTTCGGTGAGCTCGGCTACCGTCATTGCAGCCCCTTCGCGGCACGCGACAAAGGCGACGGGGGCCTCTCCCCACCTCGGGTCGGCAGCGCGGACCACTGCGACTTCCGCGATCCGATCGTCGCCTAGCAGGACGCGTTCGATTTCGGCGGGATAGATATTCTCGCCGCCAGACTTGATCAGGTATTTGGCGCGGTCGACGAAATCGAGCGATCCGTCGGCGTTGCGCCTGAACACGTCGCCCATGTGAAACCAGCCGCCGCGGAAGTCGCGCGTGTTGGTCTCGTCCGCGCGCCAATAGCCGGAGAATAGTGTCGGGCTGCGGATGGCCAACTCGCCGGGCTCGCCGGGCGCGACCTCGTTGTCGGAGGTGTCCACCAGCTTGATCTGGCAGAACGCATTTTGCCGCTTGGACAGGCTGGCCGGCACATCGCCTGGCGCAATCAGCGCCCGCGTCGCCGGCGGCAGGCCGGTCTCGGTCGAGCCGAAGCTGTTGAGATAGGGGGCGCCGAGCATTTCGGTGACCTCGGCAATGGCGTGCGGGGCGACCAGATCCGCCATGGCTCCGCACACCCGCACTCCCTTCACCTTGGTGTGTTGCGCTTTCAGACCATCGATAAGCGCCTCCACCATGCCGGGAATGAGGACCAGCCAGCCGATGTCGTGTTGGGAAACGGCCGTCAGCAGCGGTTCCAGCTGGAAGCCGTCGATCACAACGACAATTCCGCCGCGCAGCAGGGTGGCGAGCGCATGATCGGTCGAGGCCATGTGGAACAGGGGGGCCCATGCGACGAATGTGTCGTGCGGAGCGATACCGAGTTCGGAGGAGAACACCAACGCCCGCATGACCATCGCGCGGTGCGAAATCACGGCACCTTTCGGCAGGCCGGTCGTTCCGCTGGTGTAGAGAATGACGAGCCCATCTTCCGGTTGGGCGACAGACGGGGATGCCCGCCCGTCTGCTCGCGTAAGCTCGCTTTCGTATTGAGATCCGATCTCCAGGATTGGATTCGCCTTCGCGGCCGGCGGGAGGCTTGCTGCGAGGTCGGCCTCGACCAGCAGCAGCTTGGGCGACACCAGTTCGATGCAATAGGAGAGTTCGCGCTCCGACAACCGCCAGTTAAGGCAAGCCGTGATGATCCCGAGATTGGCGGCCGCCAACTCGATCTCGAGATATTCGGGACGGTTGCGCGACAGCAGGCCAAGCCGGTCGCCACGTTGCAGGCCCCGCGCGGCAAGCAGGACAGTCAACCGACGGACCCGGTCGCGCAACTCCCCATAGGTCACGTGCTGGCCGCGGTATTCGATCGCAGGCCTGTTGGCATGAAGCTCCGCACAGGCCTCGAACAGTGCACCGACGGTTCCGATGCCGGATCCGCCGCCTGTCTGGATATTGAGCCCGGTTTCCATCCACGTTTCCTCGAGCGCTGTCTTTCGACATTCTTGTTTCGAGCCAGCGCTTGCGCCGGCCGACTACAAATTCTAACATCTGTTAGAAATAATTGGTAGCGCTTCTTAGGCGCCAAAAGCGGGAAGATCAATATGTCCAATCGGTACGCGGCCTACACGAGGTTGAAGCTCGACTATCCGGCTGAACGGATCCTTCGGATCACCTTCGACCGGCCGGAGACCTATAACTCCGTCGACGCCGAGACCCATACACAGCTCACTCACATCTGGAGAGACATCGACAGCGATCCCGACATCAGCGCCGTGATTGTCACGGGGGCGGGCAAGGCATTCTCGGCGGGCGGCGATTTCGAGCTGATCAAGTCACTGCTCGACAATCCGGCCGCGCGGATGGCGACCTGGAAAGAGGCCAAGGATCTCGTCTACAACGTCATCAACTGCAACAAGCCAATCATCTCGGCGATCAACGGCGTCGCCGTGGGCGCCGGCCTCGTCGTCGGGATCCTTGCCGACGTGTCGATCTGTGGCAAATCGGCGCGGATCGTGGACGGCCACACCCGGCTCGGTGTCGCCGCTGGCGACGTCGCCTGTATCATCTGGCCGCTGCTCTGTGGACTGGCGAAGGCAAAGTACTATCTGCTCACTTGCAAGCCGCTGTCGGGTGAGGAAGCCGAGCGGATCGGCCTGGTTTCGCTGTGCGTCGAAGATGCGGAGCTGCAAGGCATCGCATTGGAAACGGCGCAGGATCTTGCCACCGGTGCACAGAGTGCGATCCGCTGGACCAAATATGCGTTGAACAACTGGCTTCGCGTCAACGGGCCGCTGTTCGACACGTCAACCGCCCTCGAAATCCTCGGCTTTGCCGGCAATGAGGCCCGCGAAGGCCTGGCCTCGCACCTTGAGAAGCGCAAGCCAGCTTTCCCCAAGGATTGCCCGATCTAGGATCGTCTGATCCCCGTCAAGGCAACCGACCTGAGTGGTTGCCTTGATGTCTCACTTCACACCATGCGACGTCGCCTGGTCCGGGCCAATCCGGGCCAGCAGCTATCCCTTGAGCTTCTGACGGATATGGTCGATCGCCTCGGGGTTGGCGAGCGCCGACAGATCGCCGGGGTCCTTGTCTTCGAAGACTGCGCGAAGCACGCGGCGCATGATCTTCATGTTGCGCGTCTTCGGCAGGTCATCGACCAGCAATACCCTTTCCGGGCGATACGAGGTGCCCATTCCGTGCACCAGGGCCTGGGCAAGCTCTTCCGACAGCGCGCGGAGGTCTTTCGCACCAGGGCTCGGCACGCAAGCACAAACGATAGCGGAGCCTTTGACCGGATGCGGGACGCTGAAGACGGCAGCTTCCGCGACCTTGCCGGTTGCGGTCAGCACGCCCTCGAGCTCTGCCGGACCGACGCGCTTGCCCGAAATCTTGAGGGTGTCGTCCGAGCGGCCAAGAATGTAATAGAGACCGTCCTTGCCGCGCATGGCAAAGTCGCCATGCACCCAGATTCCCGGAATCGTATTCCAGTAGCTCTCGAGATAGCGCTGGTCGCCCTTCCAAAGGCTCTTGGTGAGCCCGATCGATGCATGACGCAGCACCAGCTCGCCGACCTCGCCGTCGGGGACAGGGTTACCTGCCATGTCGACGATATCCGCGCCGACTCCGAGGGCCGGCCGGGAGAACGAACATGGGTTCATTGGATGGTTCGGGGTACCGGTGAAGATGCAGCCGCCGACTTCCGTTCCGCCGGAGATATTGATGATCGGGATCTTCGACTTGCAGACGTGTTCGAAGAACCATCGCCACGGTGCCTCCGTCCAGGCCTCGCCGCCTGAAGCAGTCATTCGCAGGCTCGAGAGGTCGTACCGCTCGACCTCATCGCCATGGCGCATCATGCCGCGCACGATGGTCGGTGAAACACCGAGATAGGTGACCTTGTGATCGGCGATCAGGCGCCAGAAGCGTCCCGTATCGGGATAATCGGGCGTCCCCTCGGCCACGAGCAGTCTGCCGCCAGCGAAGCTTGGAATGCAGGCGCACATCGCGCCCACCATCCATCCCATGTCGCTGAAGAAGAAAAACAGGTCCGTTGGCTTGAAGTCGCCGCAGATGATCATATCCCGCGTCACCATTGAGCCAATGAAGCTGATATGCGTCCACACGCAGCCCTTTGGTTCGCCGGTCGTACCCGACGTGTAGAGAAGGATGGCGGGATCTTCCGCGTCCATCTCGACGGTCGGAAGGTTTGCCTCCTCCTTGGCGATCTCATCCCACCAGTGGTCGCGTCCCGCCTGGATGGGGGTGTCGATGCCGAGCCCGCCGCGGTTTGCCACGATCACGTGCTGGACGGTTGGTGCGGTCTCCAGGGCCTCGTCGAGAACCGATTTCAGCGGAGCCGGCGCGCCCCGGCGCCAGGTACTGTTCGCGGTGATGACGGCCTTCGCTTCACCATGGTTGAGCCGCGCCCTGATCGGGTCGGGACCGAAGCCGGAGAACAGGGGCATCACGATCGCCCCGATCTTCAGGATTGCAAAGAAAGCCATAAAGGTTTCGGGCAGGTTGGGCATGTAGATCGCGACGACGTCGCCCTTGCCGATTCCGAGCTTGCGCAGGCCCGATGCCAGCCGTTCGACAGCGGATGCGAACTCGGCGTAGCTCAGTCGCCGCTGCTCGCGCCTGTCTTCGCCTTCCCAGACCAGGAATGTCTTGTCCCAGACTTCAGTTCCGCGGTGCTTGTCGATGCAATTGAGGACGACGTTCGTGGTCCCGCCAACGCACCAGCGCGCCCACGGTTCGCCCCGTGCAAGATCAAGGATCTTCTCGGGCTTGCGATAGAAGCGAACGTCACAGAACCCGAACACTTCCTGCGCGAGCCAGGCTGGATCGACGTCGGCCTTGGCCGCCAGCGTGTCGTAGTCCGGCTGCCCCGTGGCGCGAAGAAACGCGCTCAGGTTGCTCTGCTCCACCAGTTCCGCGGGGGGCGTCCAGAGATACGCCATCTTGCTTCCTCCTGCCTCAAGAGCTGCGCCATGTTCTTGCATCTGGCGTGCGGCGATGTATTCTAACAAATGTTAGAATTCAAGGAAGAAGATATCGTGGCCGAAAAAGAGCAAGTCCGCTATTCCGTCGAAGACGGCATCGCGACGGTGACCATCGACCGTCCCGAACGCAAGAACGCGCTCTCGGTCGAGGCGATGAACGGCCTGACCGACGCCTGGGACAGGGTCGAAACCGACGCCTCGGTCCGCGCGATCATCCTGACCTCAGCGGATTGCGGGGTATTCTGCGCAGGGCTGGATCTGAAGCAGGCCGCGGAAATCCGGGCGAGGGACGGGGTGGATATCCTGACGCTGATGCGTGATCCCATGCAGCACGCGATGCGGAAGGTCTCCAAGCCCATCATTGCTGCCATGACGGGATCTTTGATGGCCGGCGGGATGATGCTTGCGCTGAAGTGCGACTTGAGGATCGGGCTGCGCGGCACCCGTGCGGGAATAACCGAGGTCAAGATGGGGCGCGGGTCCCCGTGGGCGGTGCCGATGCTTTGGATGGTGCCGCAACCCCTACTGATGGAGATGGTTCTGACGGGCGAGACGATCGCGATCGAACGGCTCGCGGCGCATGGTTTCGTGAACTCGCTTGAGGATACACCAAAGGCCGTGCGCGAACGCGCGCTTGAGCTGGCGCGGAAAATCGTCGAGGGCGCGCCATTGTCGGTCAAGGCGGCCAAAGCGAGTGTGCTAGCCGCGATGGACCTGGGGCTTGCGCAGGGCCTCGTCGCGGCCGAGCGCCTGCATGAGGAGGCCTATGCCAGTCTCGATGCGATCGAAGGGCCGAAAGCGTTCGCAGAGAAGCGCAAGCCGGTCTGGCAGGGCAGATAGATTGGGATCAGGGCTTATTGACGCCTTCGAAGATCAGCGTCTCCGTGCGACGGGCCAATTCAAGCACGGCATCCCTGTTTTCCAGCCTGAACCATTCGATTGTCCAGTTGAGAGCTCCGATCACGAACATACGCAATGGCACCACCTCCATGTCGGCGCGGATCTCGCCGGCGCGCCGGGCATCGATGAAGAGCTGGTCCCAATATTCCGCGTATGCGCGCCGCAGCGGCCGGTGCGGCTTCTTCAGTTGCTCCGGCAATTGCCCGTAGATTCGAATGTTGGCTGAAGTGAAATCGCTCGTCTCGAGGAGCGCGACGAGGTGGGCCTCGATCGCAAGACCGATCTTGCGCCGGTGCGATACTTTTCCGGCGCGCTCGACCGAGTTCTTCACCGTCTCGAACACGTGGCGGAGGCCACGGTCCAGCACCTCGTCGAGAATCTGCTCCTTGGAGTCGAAATGGTAGTAGATGCTACCGGCCTTTATCTTGGCCCTGGTTGCGATCTGGCGCAGCGTCGTTGCCGAAAACCCCTGGCGGCGAAACAGCTGGGCCGCGGAATGCAGGATGAGGTCCCGCGACCGCTCTGACTTCGGCGTTGCGGCCGCAGAGCCTTTGTCGGCTTCGGCCTTGCGCCCGCGGCTTGCGGACGGGGCTTTCGGCCGACGTCCCGCCGGCCTCGGGCCAGACCGGTCACCGGAACGCAAGGATGACCGCACCGTTTTCATACCTGCCGCAAGCTCCGTGTCGACATACCAGGCTGCCGGCTCGTGCAACCAATGATCGTTGTCGAAGCAGATTCCGCGGAGCATGGCAATATCCGGCAGGTAACAGCCCGATGGTACCTGACGGCATCAAAACACAGGGCCCGCAAGCCGCGCGGCTGTGGCGGCTCGCCTGGCAGGCGACATTCGGCACAACCTCCGATGCCGCGGGAGTTGAGAAGTCATTCCTGGCTAAGCGGCGTTTCTGTCGCCGCCTCTTTCGCGCTCAGCCAAATTCAACGTTGCCACTCACTTAAGATCGGCTTTTCACCATCCCGCGGTGGGGACCGGTTCCTGATGTCAGCGCATGGAGTGGCCGGCTCGGGGGCGGCTATCGCTTTGATGCACCTTTGGGCGTGCCGGCGTCACGCTTCGGCGAGGCCCCCGATCGGTGCGGGAAATAGAACCGATATGAGATCCGCGCCTGCCGGCAAATTGATCGGGTGTGTGATTGGATCGATGATTTGCCCGACGGCAAAGAGAATATTGTCAAAGTTGGTTTTGGGGCATGGCAAAGATGGAGTAAGCTGGCCCCGTCGGGGTGCCCATGGCAAATGCACTTACGATAAGGAAGGATCACCTTCCAAAAGGTGACATGGAACGGCGAGCGGCGCAGTACGTTCGCATGTCTACCGAAAAGCAAGTCTACTCAATCGCAAACCAGATGGCAGTGATCGCGGCTTACGCCAGCGCGCACCGTCTGGCGATCGTCAAGACCTATGCGGACGAAGGCAAAAGCGGCCTTCAGATCAAGAACCGAGCAGGCCTTCGACGGTTGATAAGCGATGTCACAACAGGCGCAGCCGATTATGGTCAGCTTCTCGTATACGACGTGAGCCGGTGGGGGCGGTTTCAAGATCTGGACGAAGGTGCTCACTACGAGTTCCTCTGCCGGCAAGCCGGGGTGGAGGTCGAATATTGCGCCGAGGGATTCAAGAATGACTTCAGTTTGGCCTCTACCTTGGGAAAGTATCTCAAGCGAACGCAGGCCGCCGACTTCAGTCGCGATCTATCCGCCAGGGTGCATGCCTCCCACTCGCGGGTTATCCGGCAAGGGTTCTCGGTAGGCGCTCCGAAGACCTACGGTCTCAGACGCGAGCTGGTTGACCAGAAGCAGCGGCCGAAGATGTTTCTGGAGAAGGGCGAAGCCAAATTTTTGCAATCCGACCGCGTGAAGATCCGGCCGGGGCCTCCGGATCAGGTCGCCATCGTCAAATGGATTTTCGCGCAATGTCTCAAGGGAAAATGCGATGCATGGATAGCGAGAGAGCTGAACCGCCGCAATGTGCAGACATCCACGGGGCACCCTTGGAATCCTGCGCTCATCTATCGCATTCTCAAAAACGAAGCCTTTATCGGAAACCTCCTTTACAATCGGGTCTCGCGCAAACTCAAGGGGCCAAGAGTCATCAATTCACCCGACCAGTGGATTCGCGTGGAACGGTGCATTGACCCGGTGATCAGCGTGTCCACCTTCGAACGCGTCCAAAAGATTCTTGCTAACCGGCGTGTCGAGGTATCAGAAACTGAAATGCTAGTTCGATTGCGCCGGACCCTCAAAAAAAGAGGACGGTTGAGCACCGGTATCATCAATAGCACTGTCGGATTGCCGAGCTTCCACACTTTCATTCGCCATTTCGGAACTATTCGAGAAGCTTACCGGTTGATCGGTTATACTTCCGAACGGGACCATACATACATTGATGCGAAAGAGCATTGGGCAGGGGAGATAGGAGCGCTGTGCCGGGAGATCGTGGCGGATCTCAAAGCGCTCGGCATAAAAGCAAACTCATCGGACGATCAACTCCTTATCGGAAGGGAGGTCTTGCTGGACTTTCGCGTTGCTCGCGCATATCGCTATCCCGCGTGTCTAAACCAGTACCGCATTCCATTCATTCGAAAGGTGATCTGCCGGTGGGTCGTCGTCATCAGGCTGACCAACGACGCCAAGTCGGTGCTCGACTACGTGCTGATCCCGAAAACAGGCTTGGTCAAACCAGATACGAGAGATGGCGTAAGAATAAGCGATGCCGCGCGAGACCGCCTTGGTTTTGAGATCTTCAAGTCGCCGCATACCCTGTCAATGGGGATACATCGAAAGCTTTCGCTTGGACGAACGGGAACTCGCAAGGTCAAATAACTGGCGCCGCTTCCGGAGCGCTTGCCAACAGCAAGGCTCATGACGTAGCCGGGTCCTCGTTCCGTCCCCTGGTTCACAGTCGCAAAGCTTATCGTCCCGCAAAGGTCGTTGCAGCGCTCTTGCCTCATCTCACGGCGCTCGCTCCATACGTCGCGCTCCTCGTCTGTAGTGAGGACAACGGGCATGACTTTGAGGTGGATTGACTCAACGACAGCGTTCGCCGGCCTCGCCAAAAAGCCATAAACGTTGTGAGGACCTGGGATCGACTTTGACTTGGTGCCCGATCACCCCCTTGATCGTGGTCCAGATGCCGGCGAAGGCCGTCAGCGGCCGATCGTCGTCAAGCGCGAACCAAACCACGTCCTTTTTCTTGGTCTCCAGGTTCGGCTCCGGAGCACACCGAAGCTATTGAACGGCACCAGGGAGCGGTTCTCCGGCTTAAGCCAGCCCGCAGCACATCGCTCAAGCATGAGGCTTTCCGCCTTTGTCGTCGAGGGCCTTGTCGGCTACGCGACCTTCGGCCATTGCCTCGACAGCCTCGACAACGTTTCGCCGCGCGGCTCGATCCTTAATCGCGCGGAATGCCCGTAGCAGTCGGAAGATGTCTGCCGCGTCTCGAGCGAGTTGCTCCTTCGTCAAAGGTGAATCCCCGCAATGGCCGCTGAAACGGACCGTGGAATCGAAAAGGACCGTCCAAGGGGCGGTCCTTTCCGGCCGGCTGCAATGGGCCTGTAAAAACTCGAAAGGTGAAAAATGCTCTGCAAGTTACGATAACATCGGCAGGGATTGTATTACGGCCGTCCTGCCTCTCCCGAAATCCGGATCAATACGGTGTTCTTGCCGTCGAACGAGCCGTGGCTGGGACAAGTGCAGTATGCGGCGATCCGACAGCTGCGCCGCCGCGGCGGTCAGAAGCCTAACAGGCGCTTGGCGGGACCCTCACTGGAGGACCTTCGGTAGCACGACAACGACATCGATTTCCCGGCCGATGATCTGCGACGCAACGATTGCGATGGGCAGGGCGAAATTGTCCTCGATTTCGGCTGCGCTCGATTCGTCTCTTGCGTAGACATACAGAAGATACCCGTCGATCTCCGCAAAGCGGATGCCGGCGAACACGCGGTCAAACGTTCCCGCGCCAACGATGAACGCCATTCTCGCCTGTATCGCGTAGTTCTGGATTTCGGTCAGGTCCATCTTGTTACCGTTAGGGATATTGCGTTGCTCGACATGTTAGATGTTTACGCCTCCTGCTGGCGGCAAGGGCTGTTTTTCAGAATCGAGCCGAAGGGCGAGCTCCGGACTGGGTGAAGGCGGTCCGCTTTGAGTTACCAACGGAAGGGCTCCTGGCCTATAAGAGGATGAGGTCACCGGTTAAGCCCGGTTACCTTTGACCGTCTCATGGTTCAGCAAGGCGCGCAGAGTGAACAACCCAGAAGCCGTCGCCGCAATCGTGTCGGCCCTCCGGGAGGCTCACGGGGACAACGTTGCTCGCGCCTTCCTTGCTGATGGGGTAACCCTTGCGGCGCTTGTCGACGCAGTTTTCTCCCTCCCGATAAAGAATAGTGTGGCAGTCAGAACGATCGCCCGCGCGCTCGAATCCGGAGATTTTGTTATCTCACCCGACGTCGGGCCGCTTTGGCACGTCAGATATGTGTACAGCCACCCGGGCTCGATGACCGTCGTAGACATGGTGGTGCTGACACCCGAGAGGACGTTCACGAGCACCGAGATCTCGTTGCAGCTGCGCGGGTGATCCCCATTGCAGTTCGGGCCTCAAGGACTCTATTGCAATTCCTGGATATGGCCGGTGCTGTCGACGAGAATGGACCGTTCCTTCCCATCCCGTGTGGCCTTGAACGTCTTGATCTTGCCAGATGGCACTTCGCGGATTTGCGAATAGCCAGCTGCTTCAAGCCTTGCCTTGATATTTTCCAAGGTGAGGGCAGATGCTGCCGCTGGGGCGTCGAAAACCGTCAGAAAGCAAAGGGCAGCGAGCTTTTGCGCTTTCATGTCCATTAGTCGATCTGAGTTGCCGATGATGCCGTCTCCTTGTCACAGCAGAATTGGACCAATTCTGCCCACTGTCTAGCGAGAAATGCATGGAAAGCGCTTAAGATGATTCAATGGGAAGCGGCGGTCGTTCGATGGACTGAGCGCGGAAGGGGCCGGCGAGTTCTGCGTGAATGCTACCCATGAAATTTCGCCCGAAGCGCGGTTTTCGCTCGGTCAGGTCATCCGGGGCCGGCTTGCGCAGCAGGCGCGATCTGAAATTAGAGGTGCGTCTATCGAGAGTGCTAAATCGGGAGATCGAGTTGAGGTTCCGCTCGGTCTTGGTCATGGAGCGCTGACAGCGACACGCCCAGCAAGCGTACGGATTTCGGCAAGGGCATCTCGTGCCGTAACAGGTCGAGAGCCAGACGCTCGAGGTCAGCGCGGTTAGATACCGGGCTAGACACCGATCTGCTGCGGGTAATGATCTCGAAATCGAAGAACTTGACCTTTAGCGTCACCGTGCGCCCTCGGCTGCCGGTGCTTTCGCAATGCCGCCAGACCTTGTCGATGAGCGACTGGAGCTCGACCGCCAGGGCGTCGAACGCTGTCAAATCGTTCGAGAATGTATTCTCTGCGCCGATGGACTTTCGTATCCGGTTCGCTCGAACCGGACGCTCGTCGACGCCGCGCGAGATGCAGTAGTAGTAGGCGCCGGATTTGCCGAAATTCGTGTTCATGAACTCGAGCGTCTGGTTGCGGATGTCGAGCCCGGTGAAGATGCCGAGGCCGTTGAACTTGGCTGTCGTCGCCGGGCCGATGCCGTGGAATCGGCCAACGGGGAGATTCTCCACGAAGGCAGGCCCCATCCCGGGTGTGATGACGAACTGGCCGTTGGGCTTACGATGGTCGGACGCGAGCTTCGCCAGGAACTTGTTGTAGGAGATTCCGGCAGAGGCCGTGAGGCCGGTTTCGGCGAGGATTTTGGCCCTGATAGCGGTAGCGATCTCGGTTGCGAGCGCGATCTTCTGAATGTTCTCGGTGACGTCGAGATATGCCTCGTCCAGCGACAGCGGCTCGATGATTTCCGTGTGCTCGGCGAAGATGTCCCGGATCTGCCGGCTGACGGCCTTGTAGACCTCGAAACGCGGCTTCACGAAAACCAGCTCCGGACACTGACGCTTTGCGGTGACCGACGGCATTGCTGAGCGGACCCCGAACTTGCGGGCCTCGTAACTCGCTGCGGCCACGACGCCGCGTTCTGCGGAGCCACCGACGGCCAGTGGCTTGCCGCGCAAGTCGGGATTGTCCCGTTGCTCCACCGACGCGTAGAACGCGTCCATGTCGATATGAATGATCTTGCGCGGTCGGGCCTCGCCGCTGTTCCGCGCCTGGTCTGGCGAATTCATTCGGAGACAGTACTCGAGGCCGTCGCGCGCGGGAATGGCGGGGAAAACGGGGAAAAGTCCGGTTCCGAACTGGCCGGTCGGACGTCGTGAGCCTCATGTTACCAACTCGCTATTGGACTTCGGCGATATCGCCCAGGCTTGGACGTTTTGGCCTTCGCCCGGAGTGTTTGTCTTCATTTCGTTGCGAGCCTTTTCATGAAGCAGTTTGACGAGCGGACGACCGCTAACCTCGATGTTGTTCTGGATGAAGTCTGCCGCGATCTCCCGAACGGCGGTGGCGATCACGAAACCAGGAAGTTCATCGCGCGAAAGCTGCTGCGGGCCGCCCAGCAGGGGAAAAAGACGCTTGGGGCTCTTGGGCGCGTTGCTCGACAGGCCTTGCAGGGGATTCCGGAAGACCGTCCAGCGTAACGCGCTGGGCAGGGTCTGCTGCTTCGCAACCAGGCGTTGATTGGAGTTTACGGCAAGTAAGCGGGGAGTGTTATGTACGATGTTTATTTGAACAGGAGCAACGAGCTTCTGGTTGTTATTCGGGGTGGCTCTATCCCTTCGGCAATCGCCGGAAGGTGGCGCAAACAGAAGCGTGTCGTTCGATCTGTCAGCCACGGTATTCGCGACGACGTCCGGCAGCATGGTTATCATCATCGCAATCTGGCGAAGCGATTGGTCGCCTCGACGAGGGCGGGGCTGCAGTAGGGATTATATTGCGTCGCACGGTGGGTGCTTGATCTCACCACAGTTTCGGGCTGACGCTATTCGACTGGCGTCTCAGGCACGATCGGAGATTGCGCCAATCGCAGGGAGATAAACCACCAGGAATCGCGCCGGGAGAGCGGGCCAACTAGTAGTGATCAGGACCGAACGTTGCTGCGCCCGTGATTGATTTTTGCCGAGATCTCCCTGCGAGATGCCTCGCATGAGGCCGTCGCGAAAGATACCCAATCAGCGCCGGGCCTCTTGCTCCGACTTCACTGAATTGCAGCCATAGCAACGAAACACATGGACCGCTTCGTACTTACCAACGGAGCGTAGTTCGGCCAACAGGGCCATATGACGACCGCAAACGTCACATTTGCATGCGAGCGCTTCCGTCTCTTGCCTGGACAGTGTTGGCATAGCGAACGTCCCATGCGCTATCCGCCGAGGGTTCGATCATGGGCCTCAGAACACGCTCGTTGTATCCGTGCGAATACGGGCTCTTGGTTTCCGGCGACGCTCTCCGCGTCCTTGATGGACCTTATATGTTATCGTCATGCCCCGAATGGGCTAAGCCTCCGTCGCAGTCGCGGCGTGTGGAATGTTGGACATCAACATCGCATACTGAGTGGCATGACGACCAAGACGCCTCATTTTCAGCCGGAGAAGACAAAAGACGGTCGCTGGTTTGTAGCGGTCAAGACCGGCAATGGGCCGGATTCTCACATCGGAGATTTTGATACGGAAGCCGACGCGGAGCGCTGGATTGCAACCAAGGCGAAGTACTGGCCTGGCAGAGAGAGCTGAAGTGCCGGGCTCCACTCTCCTGCGAATGCAGGCAATGCTAGCCTAATCCAGGCCAAATACCGGAAAATGGCTTGCATCGTTCCTGAAGCTTAACGGGAAAAACCAACGTGGTTTTTGCGATCCGGCACCTTGCTTCAGCGCAAAAGCTCTCACATGGGCGCGGGTGCGAAATTGAATGGACATTCAAAGAAATTCGATGATTTAGTGTGCCCGGTGAGCCGGGAAGAGGAGATCGTTGCTTGCAGAAAGCGGAAAAACGGGCGCGGGGACGCCCGGTGGGATCGTCCGATCAGGAAGCAAAGCGACATGAGTTCGTGATCGCAGTCATGAAGGCGATCGCGGAGCGCGGCTACAAGGACGTGACAGTGGCGACCATTTGCGAGGCGGCCGGCTTTTCGCGCGGTCTGATCGGGCACTATTTTCCTGGGAAGGACGCGTTGTTGCTTCACGCGGTAGGGGAAGTGGCCAAGGATTTTGAACTGGCGACGAGAGCTGCGGCGGAGGCGGCCGGCCAAGATCCGCTTGACCGCTTGCACGCTATCGTCAGCGCAAGTTTTCGGGCGCCCGTGTTCACGCCGGAAAGGGTCCTGGTCTGGGTCGCTCTGGCCAGCACGTCGCGCTGGTCTCCTGATCTTGCCGAGATTTATCACAAGCTGAACCGGCCGTATCGCCGTGGCTTGGCCAACCTTATGCAGCGCGCCGCGAATGCGCGGGGTGCCAAAGTTAATCCCGACCGTCTTGCGATCACGCTCACTCAGCTTACCGAAGGTCTGTGGTCCGGCTGGGCTGCCGATCCAAGAACGATATCCGCCGCGGAGGGAGAAGCGGCTTGTCACGACCTTCTCGACGCGTTCTTTCCGCCAAGAAGAGTGGCAAACTGAGGAGCTTGTAGCTAACTGCGCTTCTTCATTCCGCGCAGGTCAATTGCGCCGGTGAGGGTCCGGGGATCCAAGCCGGGTGCGAAGATTTGCGCCTTGTTGATCTTCTGAGTAGCGGTGACTGGCATCCGATCGAGGAACAGAATCCATCCGGGAGCCTTGTAGTAGGCGAGCTGCTCCTTGCAATAGTTGGCGATGTCGTGCGCAAGCTGATAGTTGGCCATACGGTTCGGGGCAGGGACGACGCAGGCAAAGATCTCTTCTCCCGCCTTCTCGTCAGGGACAGCCAGAATCGCAATCTGATCAACCGCGGGGTGCCGGCAAAGTACGGTCTCCACTTCGGTGGCCGCAATGTTTTCGCCAGAGCGCCGGATCATGTTCTTGCGCCGATCGACGAAATAGATGATCCCGTCTTCGTCCTGGCGAACAATGTCGCCCGAATGCCACCAGCCTCCGCTCCACCCGGCCTCGGTTGCGGCCTCGTCATCGAGATAGCCGGCAAAGAAGCCTTTGCGAGGATTTTCGCCGGCCAGCCGGACGACAAGCTCGCCTTCGGCTCCTGCCGCAACGTCGCTGTTGTGTTCGCCGACTACCCTTGCCTCGAGTGGACCAACCGCACGCCCGATCGCCCGAACGCCGATTGGCCGCGGGTCCTGATCGTTGGCCGTCCAGCGTCCAACCTCAGTCATCCCCCAAACCTCGAGATGAGGAATGCCAAAGCGTTCCTCGAATTCGCGGTGAATGGCAGGCTCCATTCCTGCGCCAAAGCCAAATCGGACGCCATGCGCACGTTCGTCCGGCGAACTGTCCAGGGCGACCAAGGCCTGTGGTACGGCTCCGATGTAATGCACGATGGTCGCCCGGGTGGTTGATACCTCGTTCCACCAACGCTTCGCCGAAAAATACTCGGGACGGATTACGCATCCCTGCGACAGCAGCATCGGCATCAGGGCGACTACGCCAGCATGGACGTGGAAGACCGGCATCGGGTTGAATAGGCGATCTTGGCCCGGCGCGATCGAAAAGCGGCCGCCGCTTCCTGCAAGAATAAAGAACCATTCGCCGGCGGAGAGCCAATAGTCGTTTGTGGTCAGGCAGCCTTTCGGGCGGCCAGTCGTGCCGGATGTATAGAAAATCCCTGCCTCGGTTTTTCGATCGAGCGTGCCGGCGGCCGCAGGTCGTTCCGGCGAGGGCAGCCGTTCCGGCAAGCTGTCCACGGTGAGGACGACGAACTGACCTGCCAATTCGTCCGCAACTGCAGTCAGCCGTTCAACGTGATGGGGAAGGGCGACCGCAAGGACCACGCCGCTGTGCTGCATCTGGTAGAGCAGTTCGGCGTGTCGGTGATCGGGGTTAACCGGTACCACGCTTGCTCCCACCGCATTGAGCGCTAGCAAGTGCAGAAAATAGTCGGGTCTGTTCTCGACGAGCAAGGCGACGCGATGTCCAAGCCCGTATCCGGCGCGCCTGTAGCATTCGGCGAGAGCCGCCACGCGCCGCATGACATCATGGTAGGTCCACTCAATTCCATCGGGAGCGTAGGAGGTGCCGGCTGGCACGCAGATGAAGGCGTTGTCCGGCGCTGCGGCTGTACTCGCGCGAAATGCTTCGAAGATCGTCTCGGGCACTGTCGTCCTTCTCCCAGGCCATTGCGGGCAAGTTCGACCAGCCGCTTGGGCCGGTCCCAGGCCGCGACTAGCCGCAATTTTGTCTACCGATCGGGCACGCCCGACTTGCGCGTTCCATGGCGGCAGGTCGCATCGATCGCCTTGTTCCGCTCTTCCGGCTCCAAGAACGATCCTAAGGGGGCGGCGGAAGAAGGCAATAATAATTTTGTTGAACGTCCGACAAATTATGCCATCATGGCGATGGAAGCCCAATAATCAAACAACGGTGGGGAGGTGAGCATGCTTTGGAGATGGACCGGGATTGGGGTCATCGCGCTGCTGGTCGTGGGGCCGGTGGCCGCGCCGGCCAGCGAAGATACGCCTGTCAAGATCGGCGTTCTCGGCGACCAGTCGTCGGTTTATTCCGCTGCCGGGGGGCGAGGCAGCGTCGAGGCGGCAAAGCTCGCAGCCGAAGATGCGGGGCCGGTGCTCGGCAAGCCGGTCGAGATCGTCTCGGCGGATTTCCAACTGAAGGTCGATGTCGGCGTTGCGATCGCGAGGAAGTGGTACGACGAGGAGAATGTGGACGCGATCATCGACGTGCCGTTCTCGGGCCTTGCCTTGGCTATCGCCGACATGACCAAGAGCAAGAAGAAGCTCGCGCTGTTCAATGCGGCGGCTAGTTCGGAGCTTACCGGCACGAAATGCTCGCCCTATGTCGCGCAGTGGACTTACGACACGTATTCGTTGGGGCATGGGCCGACCACTGGTCTCGTCAGTCGCGGCGAAAATTCATGGTTCTTTCTGACTAACGACACCGTGTTCGGCGCGAGCCTTGAAGGCGATGCGTCCGCGGCCGTCAAGGCCGGCGGAGGCACGGTGATCGGCTCGGTGCGTACGCCGACAGGCGCGACGGACTTCTCGTCGTTCCTGCTGCAGGCGCAAGCCTCCAAAGCGAAAGTGATCGGCGTCGTTGAGGCGGGTGCCGATCTTGCCACCGTTCTCAAGCAGGGCGAGGAGTTCGGCCTTAAATCACGGGGCCAGCGTCTCGCGGCGCTGATGGCCACGATCGACGCCATTCACGGCGTCGGTCTGAAGGATTCCCAGGGCATCATCGTTGCCGAAGCGTTTTACTGGGACCAGAACAACGAGACGCGCGCATTCGCCAAGCGGTTCTATGAGCGGATGAATGCCATGCCGACGCAAGTGCAGGCCGGCGCCTACAGCGTCGTCAATCACTATCTGAAGGCAGTCAAGGCCGTCGGCTCCAAGGATCCCGATAAGGTGATGGCCAAGATGCGGGAGATGCCCATCAACGACTTCATGTCGCACAATGCCAAGCTGCGGGCCGATGGCCGCGTACTCCGCGATCTCTACCTCTTCGAGGTGAAGTCGCCGAAGGAATCCAAGGTCGCCTGGGACTATTATAAGCAGATCGCCGTGATCCCTGCGGACAAAGCGGTGCGGCCGCTCGATCAGGGCGGCTGCCCGCTGGCAAGTCAATGACCCCGGATCAGCGCATGACCGCGACGCGTGATCTCGCCGAACTTGATCTCTTCCGTCAGACTGTTCGTCGCTTCCTTGCAGAGGAAGTCGCACCGAACGCGGATGCGTGGCGTACGAGGGGATATATCGACCGCGATCTGTGGCGCAGGGCAGGCGCGCTCGGCCTGCTTTGCGCCAGCTCTCCGGAGGCATATGGCGGTGGCGGCGGCGATTTCTGGCACGAGGCCGTCATCATCGAGGAGCTCGCGTGGATCGCGTTTCCCGATTTCAGCATACCGCTGCAGAATGTGATCCTGGCGCCTTATTTGACTCAGTACGGCACCGAGGAACAAAAGCGCCGCTGGTTGCCGCGCATGGCCAGCGGCGATCTTGTGGCGGCGCTCGCGATGAGTGAGCCGGGCGCCGGATCCGACGTCAGGGCCATCAGGACCCATGCGCGTCGGGACGGCGACGCGTATGTCGTCAACGGGCAGAAGACCTTTATCACGCACGGCCACACCGCGGATCTGATCTGCCTCGCCGTCAAGACCGATGCCGCTGACGACAACGGCGTTCGCGGCTTCAGCCTGCTGGTCATCGAAACCGCGAACACGGCCGGATTCCAGCGCGGGCGCCGGCTCGACAAGGTCGGCCTCAAGGCACAGGATACGGCCGAGCTGTTCTTCGATGATGCGCGCGTGCCGGTCGGCAATCTGCTTGGAGGCGTTGAGGGCCGCGGATTTTATCAGCTGATGGAGCAACTCGCCAAGGAGCGCATCAATATCGCCATGCAGGCGCTTGCCTTGAGCGAAGCCGCGCTGGCCGAAACCGTCACCTATGTCAAAGAGCGGAAGGTATTCGGCAAACGTCTGATCGAATTCCAGAACACGCGGATGGTGCTTGCCGAAGCCAAGACCGCCGCTTCCGTTACGCGTACATTTCTCGAATCCTGCATCGAACGGCTAATCGCCGGAACACTCGACGCGGAAACCGCGGCGATGGCGAAATGGTGGGCGACCGAGAAGCAGTGCGAGATCATAGACCAATGCGTGCAGCTGCACGGAGGTTACGGCTACATGCTGGAATATCCTGTCGCGAGGATGTGGTGCGACGGTCGTATCCAGAAGATCTGGGGCGGCTCCAACGAGGTCATGAAGGAATTGATTGCGCGGGCTTTGTAACCAGAACGACGGGACCAGACCGGCCGCGCAAGAGATCAGAGAACAACCATCCTGATTGGAGTCGACGATGAACCAGTACGCCAAATATGAATGCCTGAAGGTAGAGGTTGCCGACAAGATCGCGACCGTGACGTTGAATCGGCCGCAAGCGCGCAATGCCATCAACCAAAAGCTGATCCGCGAGCTGCGGACGATCTGGGACGACGTCGCCGACGATCATGCCGTCAATGTCGTGATACTGACAGGCGCCGGCGACTTCTTCAGCGTCGGCGGCGACGTGAAGGCGATGTCGGAGCGACCGGGCGGCGACGTGCTTGAGGAAGGCGAAGTGCATGACCCCATGATCAGCCGGCGCGGCGTTACCCGCCAGCTCGAGCTCGACAAGCCGATCATCGCGGCAATCAACGGCGATGCCATCGGGCTTGCGGCGACCCACGCGCTGCTCTGTGACATCACCGTGATGGCGGAGGATGCGCGGATCGGTGACACTCACGTCTCGCGTGTCGGCCTGGTCGCCGGCGACGGTGGCACCGTGATCTGGCCGCTGCTGGTCGGTATCAACAAAGCCAAGGAGTTCCTGATCCGTGGCACGCTCCTGAAGGGCAGGGAAGCGGAACGGGTCGGGCTGGTCAACCATGTCGCGCCGCGCACCGAGGTATTGGCCATGGCCCGCGAGATCGCTGTCGAGCTTGCCAACGGGCCGACCTGGGCGATCCGCTGGACCAAACTGTCGATCAACCAGATCGTCAAGGATCGGGTGAACCTGCTGCTCGAGGCATCGATGGCGCTTGAGCAGGTGACGTTCGAGACCGCCGACCACAAGGAGGCGACGATTTCGTTCAAAGAGAGGCGCAAGCCGAAGTTCGGTCAGGCTTGAACCGAACCTGCAACGCGTAGACTGGAGTGCCGATGCGCAACCGTATTACTGAAATGTTCGGGATCGAGGTCCCAATCTTCGGCTTTACGCACAAACCTGAGGTCGCGATCGAGGTGACCAATGCTGGAGGAATGGGCGCGCTGGCGGCCAGCTACTATCAGCCAGACGAGCTCGAACGCATCCTCACCGACATGGATGAGAAGACTGGCGGACGCCCTTATTGCATTGATGTTCTGTTCGCTAACAAGGTCGGGCAGGTCACACCAATGTCGGAACGGCTTAAGGCGCTGCCAAAGGAGCACATCGAGTTCGTCGAAAAGCTGTTGAACAACGCAGGAATCCCGCCATTGCCGCCGGAAGTCGAGGCGGAGATGCTACGCGAGAAGCCGCCGGGCCACGGGCACACCGAAGAGGGTGTTCTCGAGGTCCTGGAGATCGTGGTCCGGCATCCGCAGGCGAAGTTCGTGCTGAGCGCTATGGGCGCGCCGCCGGCCTATGTCGTCGATAGGCTGCACAGCCGCGGCATCAAGGTCGGTGCGATGGCCGGCAGCGCCGAACATGCGCTCAAGCATGTGCGGGCTGGCGTTGATCTGATCGTAGCACAGGGAAGCGAAGCAGGAGGACACACCGGTACGATCTCCTCAATGGTACTTTGGCCGGAAGTGGTCGAAGCGGTCGCGCCGATTCCGGTGCTGGCCGCGGGGGGCGTCGGTAGCGGCCGGCATGTCGCAGCCGCGTTTGCGCTGGGAGCCGAGGGCGTGTGGTGCGGGACGATCTGGCTCGGCGCTTCCGAGAGTGAGTTGTCTCCCGACATGCGCAAGAGGTTCGTAGCAGCGCGCTCACAAGACGCCATCCAGCGCAAATACGACACCGGGAAGCCGCTGCGCGGCTTGCGCAGCAAGTGGACAGACGCGTGGGATGCTCCTGACGCACCAGAGCCGCTGCCGCTTGCAGCGCAAAAGCTGCTTGTTGCACCTGCGCTCAAGCGGCTCGAACTGGCCAACGCGGTCGACTACATGGGTTACATGTCAGGGCAAATTGTCGGCAGCATCAAGGCTGAACGGCCCGTTCGCGATATCATGAAAAGCATGACATCCGAGTGCCTGGCCGTCCTGAAGACTTTAAGCTCAAAATCCTAGCTGTAGAATCTGCGCGGAATCGGCGTACGCCGCAGGCAGCAGCTAATATTGATCGCCGATGCGGATGACTCCGAGCCATCTTGCGCTTGTGCGAAGCAAGGACTGCCCGGCCGTTTGCCGCAGCATCCTGTTGGCCGCGAATGCACGCTGGCCAACCGTTCGACGCTTCGAAGCTTGTTTCCCGTCGGCCATTGGCGCCTCGGCACCGAGCATGGTTCGAAAGGTGATCGAGTATCGCGGGGTCTCAACCGCCAGAAATGCTGTGTCCCATATCCGCCGAGCTTCACCGGCCAAGGTTGATCCCGTCGAGCGCGAGGAAGGCTCGCTCTTGCTACCACGTTGGCGCGAAGATCGACCGCAGTTGGAGCAACGACTTATCAACGGGGCCGCAAGAAGCTCGCGAATGAGTTCTTCGCCAATTTCGCGCGAGCATTATAGCGGGACTGCCGGGCTGAACGCGCAGCAACGCGAGCAAGGAATTGTTAGCGCGCGCGACCCGATTTTGCGCCCCACATACAGAGGCTAGAGGGTTCGAAGCCGAACTGTCGAGGACGGTGCGTCGTTTCGTCCTCGATCTCATCTACGCCGACTGAATATTCGAATACCATCCCGTCTGGGCCCTGGAAATACAGAAACCGCGCGCCCGAGGTCGGGTGGCGGCCCGGACCAAAGACGATCGGAACGCGCTGGCCAGACAGATGATAATATGACCTCAGCACATCGTCGTTGCTTTCGACCTGATGGTTGATGTGGTGGACACCCGGCCCCCGACCAGGGGCGAGCGCCACAGTGTGATGGATCGCGTTAACCCGCATCAGCGCGATGTCGCCGATGCGGTCGCTGACCCGCGCGTTACACACTTGGGTCCAGAACAGTTCGTCCCGCACGGGATCAGTCGTAAATAGTCCTACATGACTGAACCCGGTAATTCCCGCATCGCGGGTGGCGAAATATCGCTTGCCGTTGCGCTCGGGGCGCACCACCAGCTCGATCTGATTTCCGGTCGGATCCTTGAAACCGATGAAGGCCCTGACCTTGCGGAGCGCGCACTCATCCGGCGTACCGGCGTGGACGGCATGTCCCAACGAATCGAGGGCCGCGCCGGCAGCGTTGAGCTTGTCTTCATCGATGACTTCGAAAGCCACTGTCTGGTCCTGCGGATCGCCCTCGAAATAGCAGAGCGTGTGGGCCCGGTCGTCGGACCGCAGATAGAGCGCTGCCTTCGCCTGCTCGCCAACCTGCAGGCCGAGGCTCCTGGTTGCGAAACTTTGCGCGTCCTCGAGGTTGGAAGTGCCCAGCCGTACATAAGCGAGATCCCGCAATTCAATCATGTTGCGCCTCCATATCTCAGCGTACGTCAATCGCTAGCCAGCTGTATTTCGGGGATGCCCTGGCATGGACTGCCCCATTCGCAAAGCGAGGAGGGGTGCGCGGAGAACTGCCGTGGGTGGTGATCGGGATCGACGTCCTTGAGGCCGTGGGTGTAGGAAAACACATACCCCTCTGGCCCTTCAAATCTCAGAAAGATCTGTCCGGATGCGGGCTCGCGTCCGGGACCGTGCAGGATCTTGATCTGGCGTTCCTGCACGAAATAGTGGCCCTGCATGATCGCATCCAGGCTTTCGACGCCATAGCTGACATAGAGAATGCCGGCTCGATCAGACGGGTAGAGGGCAAGGCGGTGGTGCTTCCGGTCGAGCCTGAGGTAGGTCACGTCGCCGGCCCAATCGCTGATCCGGGCGCCAAGGATGGAGCTCCAGAATTGCTGGTCGTCCTTCAACGTGAGACTGCGCAGTCCGACGCCCTGCAGTCCGGTAATGCCAGCGTCTCGGCTGGGAAAATAGCGGCGGCCGCTTTGCGCCGGCCGTAGCACCAGGTCGATCTCGTTGCCGCTGGCATCCCGCACGATGAGTGCATCGCGCACGAAGCGCTGCTTGCACTCATCGGGGTCTGCCCGGCGCGCCGTGAAGCCGCGCTTCTGAAGTGCTTGCTCCACGCGATCGAGAGCAGCCTGACCGGAAACCTCGATGCCGACCGAGGATGATGCCGTCGCCGGCACAAGCGACAACGTGTGATAGCGGTCGTCCGATCGGAACAGCAGGGCCTGTTTGTCGGGCACCGGCTGCAGCCCCAGGATGTCGGCGGCGAATGCTGCCGCCGGCTGCGGCTCGCGGACGGCCAATCTGACGTAGCAGAGCCCGATCAGTGAATCGTGCGGCGTTCCTTCTGCCGAAACCCGTCCCGTCATGTCCGCTTTCTCGACTGCGTGGGCATCGCATCCTCGATGTACTGCCGGACGATCGTGCGCCAGACACCAAGAAGGCGCGAGAAGCGATCCGGATCCTTCTCGATCAGCATCCTGACCGAGAAGCCGCGAACCACGCTCAGGGTCAAGGCAAGTACATCCTTCGCGAGCTGCTCCGGAATTCCCGACGATATCAGCGTATCGAGCCAGGTTGCCTCGATCGAGAAGCGCGTCTGCCGGGCAAACTGGTGCGTCTCGCGCCTCAGCTGCCGGGTACTGTCATCGCTCATTGCGACAGCGAGCTCGATGAAGAAATAGTCGCCGAAGAAGAAGTCCTGGGCGTCCTTGATGATGCCGTCGATCGGATCGCCGCCGTCGTGCCGCGCCGATTGCGCACGGCGCATGCTCTGGGTGAACGTGACCTCGTTGACATAGGCCAGCACAGCCACCACGAGCTCGTGCTTGCTGGGAAAGTGATGCATTAGTGCACCGCGCGAAACGCCGGCGAGGTCGGCAACTTCGATGGTGCGCAGGCCGCCGAGGCCGTTCCGGCGAATAAGCTTGACGGCGGCTTCCATCAGTTGCTTACGCGTAGTCTCGCTGCGCTCTGCCTGGGTTCGCCGAGGCGAGTATTTCGGCTCGGCCGTGCTGTCCCGGCGCGATCTCAGCTTTTGCCGGGGTGCCGGTGCGCGGGATGCCTGGGGGCCCCGGCGAGAGGTCAGCTTGGGGTCTTCAGAGTTGGACATAGACGCCGTCTTCAATCACCTTGACCGGGAAGGTCTTCAAAGGAACCGTACACGGCATGCCGGTCGGCTCACCGCTGGTGACATCGAATGTACCAAAATGCCAGGGACATTCGACGATGTTTCCCGTCAGGATGCCTTCGTCGGATAGCGAGGCCTCGCCATGGGTGCACAGGTCCGCCGTGGCGTAGATCGCACCGCCGACGTTGTAGATGGCGAGATTGGTACCGTCCGGCATCGCCGCGGGACGAATCTCCCCCTCAGGAAAGTCCTCAACCCTGCCGATGAGAATGCCGCTGGTCGTGATCGTCATAGCATCGTACTTCCGCCATTGACGCTGATAACCTGTCCAGTCACGAACGATGCCTCCTTCGAAGCCAGATAGCATACCATCGATGCCACTTCGTCCATCTCGGCCGCGCGTCCCATCGGCACCACGTCGATGAAGCGTTGCAGTGCCTTTGGCGCCTTGAGTGTAACTTGCCGCACCTGGGGGGTGTCGACGATGCAGGGGGCCACGACATTCACAGTGATGCCGTCCTTGGCAAATTCACGCGCGAGGCCGGTCGCCATCGCGTGCACGCCACCCTTCGCGGCATTGTAGGCGGCGTGATCCCAAAGCCCGTTGCGGACCGAGTCCGCTCCGATGTTGACGATGCGGCCGTAACCCCTGGCCTTCATGATCGGGACGGCGTGCCAGGTGCACCACAGCGTTGTCCAGAGATTGCGATCGATCGTGGTCCGCAACGTGGCCGGCGTGTGATCGAGGAACGGCTTGATAATCCCCCCGCCGGCGTTGTTCACGAGCACGTCGAGAGTTCCAAATGTCTCGACGGCAGCCTTGATGACGCCGCCTGCGACGTCCTCCCGCGAAAGGTCGCCGGCTCTTACGACCGGTCGCTGGACATCGCTCCTGGAGATGTCGTCGGCGACTGTCCCAAGGCGCTTCTCGTCAATATCCGAGAGCACGAGGTTGGCGCCGGCATCGGCAAAATGGCGAGCGATGACGACACCGATGCCGCTGGCAGCACCGGTGATCACGACCGTCTGTCCTTTGAAGCGGGAATTCATCTAATCTGACCTGTCAAAGAACGATACTGATGCGGCCGCTCGGCCGCAGGCCTTCGCCGCCGAGCAGGCAGCGCTTTTCCCGGATGCGAAAGCCTTCCCCTTGCAGCGCAAGGCGATATTTGTTCGTCCCGAAGTAGAGATCGGTGACGCCGTCCTTGGTCCGTAGCGTCTGGAACACGGCGCTGACGTCGAGCTCATCCTCATGTCGCGACTGAATGCGGACGTTGCCGACGATCCGGCTGGTCTTCGAATGCGGAAACTCCGCATGCGCGGTACGCTTCATCAGCCGTTTGACCCGCTCGCCAAGCCGCATGCGGTCGTCGGCGATGTAGAACAGACTGCTGTCCGACGATGCATCCGCCGGCAGGTCGGTGCAGGGCACTTCGTACCTGGCGTCCTCGGTGAAGAGTGTCAGCCATTCCGGCAATCGCCATTGATCGAGCAGCTCGGCCTCGTTGAACAGAAAATCTTCTACTTCGGTGCGGCTTACGGATTGCATTTCGTTCTCCTCAGGCCGCGACACTCTTGATGCCGGATGCCGGTGCGGGGAACATCTGCTTGTTCCACTGCGTCCAGAACGCGCGCATCTGTAGCTCGTCGTCGTGATGAGCCTTGTCCTTGCCCATTCCCTTCGAGATGTCGTTCCAAAGAGCTTCCTTGGAATTCTCGAAGCCACGTTGGCAATGCTCGAGCGCTTCAGCGTCGTCGGGCGTGGCAAAGCCGCCGGGGCCAAGGAACTCGAGAAAGTTATTGAGCCGATACTTTAGCGCCCACGCGGATTCGTCGTTTGGCGCTAACGCCCATGCATTGATGACCATGTAGTCGGGTGCCATTGGGTAATAGGTGCGCACGGTCAATGCCATGATGTCATTCACGACGAGATTTGGGAAAATGAAAAGGTTGCGGTTCTTGCGCGCGATCCGCTCGGCGCGCGCCTCGCCGTGACGCTGGACGAGATCGGCGTAGATCCGATCGATCTCGGACTTGCCGGCTTCTCCCCAGCCGGGAATCCACTGTGCGACCGGCCGTCCCCACGGCGCACCATATTCAAGCACCGCGTGGCCATTGCCGAGATCGTAGCCATAGCCGCCGCCGCCCATTCCGGTGGCAAGATTATCGGTCGAGCTCATAAGGATATCGAAGTACGTCGCGTGGGTGGTCGCGGCATGATAGCCGTCGATGCTGTTTTCGGTGAGCAGCTTCCAGTTGGCCCGGATCGAATATTCCTGGCTGCCCGCGACAATCGACATTCCGGCGTCGGTCTGATCGCATATCACGTCGAGGTATTCCTTCGCGCCGGCGAGGTAGTCGACGAGCGGAACAATGTCGCTATCGAATGAGACGAAGTTGAAGCCGCGGTAGGTCTCGAACCGCGGCACCGGTTGCATGTTCGAGGTGTCGCGGCCCTTGAAACCCTCGGGGTAGGAGGCCTCGCCCGGCTGGCTACGGAGCTTGCCGTCCGCGCCGAACACCCAGCCGTGATAGAAGCACTGGAATGACTTGGCGTTGCCCTTGCGCTCGCGGCAAACCTGAGCGCCGCGATGCGGGCAGGTGTTGAGCAATGCACGCAGCTCTCCCTTGCTGTCCCGGGTGAACAGGATGCCCCGGCCGGCCACCTTGCGGGTAACGAAGTCGCCGGGCTTGGGAAGCTCGGACGAATGCCCGAGGTATAGCCACGAGCGGTCGAATATCTTTTCCTTCTCGGCCCTGAAGATCTCGGGATCGACGAAGTTACGTCGCGCCACCTTGAAAACGCGCTGGACCGGATCGACGAGCAGCGCGGGCTGCGGGTGTTCTGCGTTCATTGCGGTGTCCTCTTCCCTAGGCGGCGAGTAAGCGCTTCAGCTGAAAGGCGGGATTCTCAAGTTCGTTTTTTCGAACCGGCTTTCGTGCGGCGACGAGACGGCGCAGTACCGCCATGTCTCGCGCGGCATTGACGGTGGTGCCGCCGATGATCTCGTCATCGCGGACGCTGATCGACGTGAAGCGCCCGGCGTCAACGTCGCCCCTGACTATCTCGTGTCCGCCGGCTGGATTGCCGACAACCTGGATGTTGGCGTCGTACTGGTCGGACCAGAACCAGGGCGGTGCGTCATAGGCGGTCTCTATTCCAGCCATGCACCTGGCGGTGGCGATCGCCTGGTTCTGGGCGTTTGCCCAGTTCTCGACGCGCATCCAGCGTTCATGGCTTCGGCTCCACTGCTCAGCGACGTCGCCTGCGGCAAAGATTCCATCGGCGGCGGTGGCGCCGGTCGGCGTGACGCGAATCCCGTGCTGGGACTCGAGGCCCAATTGGGCCGCAAGCTCGGTGACCGGTTCGACGCCGACTCCCACCAGGGCGATATCGACGGGAATGGTTCGGCCGTCGCCGAGCTCCAGTCCGTAAGACGTGGTTCGCACTACCACGGCGCCGCAGATAATCTCCGCACCCTTCGACGAATGGAGGTGGCGAAGAAATCGGCCGAGCGAGGGGGAGCCAATCTGAGGCAACAGGCCCTCGGCTTTCTCGATGATCGTGACCTGGCAACCCCGCCCAGTTGCGGCGGAGGCGACCTCGAGGCCGACGACCCCGCCGCCGACAAGCGCCACTCGCCGTCCCGGCTGCAATTCCCGGCGCAGAGCGAGCGCATCGCCGATGCCACGGAGATAGCGGACGGGAAGGGGGCCATTGTCGAGTTCGGGCAGTCGCCGCACCCGCGTCCCGGTCGCGAGCAGCAGTCGGTCGAACGAAAGCTCTTGCCCGTTTGCAAGGACGACAGCGCGCCGCTGTGCATCGGCGGCCACCACGCGCGACGAGGTGAGCAGGGCTATGTCGAGATCACGCCACTCCCGAGCCTGCCGGATCAGGGCCGGAACGGCTTCGCGGTCGATCAGCATGGCCTTCGACAGTTGCGGGCGCTCGTAGGGAAGATGCTCTTCTTCGCCGATCAGGCTGATCGGGCCGCGATGTCCGGCTGCACGCAATGCCTCGGCGGCCCGGGCACCGGCCTGTCCGGCTCCCACGATCACGATGCGCGCTTGCTGCGAATCCAACGTTGTTCGCTCCCTTAGCCGCTTCTCGGCTTGCGGCATTTTCGCTGCCGCTGCTTTGACGCGAAGGCGTCTTGACAGTGAAGATAAAAACAATCATTCCTGTTTGTAAAGTGAATTCTGCCACGCGCCGGATGGCGCGGGCAGGGATCGCGACAACAAGCTCGCAAGCGGGCAACAGGGAGAGCGTGTTGGGCGCCGTGATCGATATTCACACGCATGTTGTGCCTGCGCGGCTCGCCGCGGACCCAAAGCGGGATCCACGCTGGCCGAGCATCGAGCATTCTACCGGCGATCAGGCGTCGGTGATGATTGCCGGGAAAGTCTTTCGAAGGATTGATACCAGATCGTGGGATGTGCAGCGGCGGCTTGCTGACATGATCGAAGATGGCACCGACATGCAGGTGCTCTCGCCGATGCCGGAGCTGCTGTCGCATTGGCTACCGCCTGACGACGCCGAGTATCTTGGGGCAGCGATGAACGATCAGATCGCGGGCATGATTGCGCAGGCGCCGCGCAATTTTGCGGGCATAGGCATGGTGTGCATGCAGGATGTGCCGCGCGCCGTCCAGCAGCTGGAGAAAATCAAGGCGCTCGGCTTCGCGGGGATCGAGATCGGAACGCACATCAACGGCGTGGCACTCGGTAGCGAAAGCCTGTTTCCGGTCTACGAGGCTGCCCAGTCGCTCGATCTCGGCATTTTCGTGCATCCGCTGCACCCGAGCGGCATGGAGCGCTTGGGCAGCAGCCCGGAATTCGCAGCCACAGCCGTGTTTCCGCTCGAGACGGCGCTTGCCTCGGTATCACTGCTGGCCGCCGGCGTTCCGGAAAGGTTTCCACGGCTCCGGATCCTGCTCAGCCATGGCGGTGGAGCGCTGACATGGATTTTGCCGCGAATGGATTTTGGCTGGTTGCTGGGTGCAAAAGGCAAGATGACGCGGACACCTTCCGAACTGGCCAGGCAATTCTGGTATGACACGCTTCTCTACGATCCGGTGTCGCTGTCGTTTCTCGGCAATGCGGTAGGCGAGAGTCGGATCGTCGTGGGATCCGACTACCCCTATACGATACGGCAGAAGCAGCCCGGCACGTTCGCCACGCGGGCGCTCGGCAGCGATGCCGTGCTTGCCGAGAATTCCTTCGGTTTCCTCGGCCGGCATTATGACGTGGCAGTGCTCCGAGCCTCGGAAGCGCCAGGGACGAGCGAGGCGGGGCCATCCCATGGCTGACTGTCGTTCACTGCCGCAAATGTGCCTGCTGGGTCCAATTCCGCCGAGAACTCCGGGCCGTAGCGATGCTCAGGTGCCATCTGACGCGGCGCGGGGCGCAAGCAAATACGGCCGTATCCCCTTCGTCTACTTCTATCAGACTGGCGCGGCGGCCGACCCGGCATTCGGCCTGCTCGACATCGAGGTCGCAGTGCAGCGCCGTGAACCGGGAAGCTTCGCGTGCGAAGTCTACGCCATCGGAGACGGCTATCAGGCTGGACGTGGCGCAAGCACACACGAACCGATGGTGTTCGAATTCCGAGGTCGCGGTCGGACGATCGCGAGAGCGGAATGGCACTACCCGACAATTCTCAGCGGCCACATGGACGCGTTGACGTTTTCAGTTCCGCTTGAGCTCACGGAGGCTGAGTTCGCCCTGCTCGACAGCGTCTTGCTACCGCCAGCGCGTGCCGAGGTGACAGTGTGTTTGGAGTGAGTACGATGGCCGACAAGACGATCCTGATCGGAAATCGCTATGTTGCCCGCCAGGATCTGCTCGACTGCGGCAGCCGTGCCGCCACCGCGCTTGAGGCAGCCGGCGTCCGCGAAGGCGATGCGATCGCGCTCCTGATCCGCAACGATCCCTGCTATTTCGAGATCCTGCACGCTGCCGCGCTGCTCGGCGCCTATGTCGTCCCCTTGAACTGGCATAGCAAAGCCGACGAAATAGCCTACATCCTGGCGGACTGCACGCCACGGGCCCTGATCGGACACCGCGATCTGATCGGGGCGGTCGCCCAAGCCGTTCCTGCGGCATTGCCGACCTTTGTCATCGACGACCCCGCCGCTTCTGTCGCGCCGTCGGCGCTATCGGCTTCAATCAGTCACGATTGGCAGGCATTTCGCAATAAGGCTGCGCCTTGGGTGCAGCCGGCTCGCGCGCCGCGGGGCACGATGATCTATACGTCCGGCACGACGGGACATCCGAAAGGTGTACGGCGTGCGCCGATGACACCGGAGCAGATCAAGAAGAACGCGACGCTGCTTCGTGAGATTTACGGCATCGAAGCCGGCATGCGGGCTTTCGTCTGTGGTCCTCTCTACCACGCGTCGCCCGGTGCGTTCGCGCGACAGGCCTTCCAGCACGCCGACCTCACGGTATTGCAACAGAGCTTCGATCCCGAAGATCTGCTGCGTGTCATTGCCGAACATCGGATTACGCATCTGACAATGGTGCCCACCATGTTCGTCCGCCTTCTACGGCTTAGCCGCTGCGTTCGCAGCACCTACGACCTCTCGTCGATCCGCTGGGTGACGCACACCGGTGCTGCATGTCCGCCCGACGTGAAGCGCGGGATGATCGATTGGTGGGGACCGGTGATTCACGAGACCTATGGCGCGACGGAGACCGGCGCCGCGGTCGGCTGCAATACGGCAGAATGGCTTGCCCATCCAGGCACGGTCGGCCGGCCTATGACGGGGACCGAGCTCAGAATCTACGATGAGGAAGGCGGCGATGTTGCTGCGGGCGGAGTCGGCGAGATTTATCTGCGGACTGAAGCCTATTCGGATTTTACCTATCACGGCCGCCCGGAGCAGCGCGCACAGGTCGATCGCGCAGGGCTCGTGACGTGCGGGGATATCGGCTATCTCGACGCCGACGGCTTCCTCTACATCTGCGATCGCAAGCGCGACATGGTGATTTCGGGCGGAGTCAACATCTACCCGGCCGAGATCGAGAACGTGCTGGTCAATTGCCCCGGAGTGCGGGACTGCGCAGTGTTTGGCGTGCCCGACGCTGAATTCGGCGAAAGCCTGATCGCGGCGATCGAAGCCGAGCCGGACGGCTGGCCCGCACCGGATGACGTCACGGCTTTCCTGGAGCAGCGCCTCGCACGCTTCAAGGTTCCCAAGCGGTTTGTTTTCCACGATGCCCTGCCGCGGGAGGCGAGCGGCAAGATCTTCAAGCGGAAACTGCGCGACCACTATCTTCAAACCGGCGTTCGGCCGGTCTGAGTACCTATTGCCAATTACAGGAGATGAAGCGTGGATCTGAGTGACAAGTTCATCGACGTCGGAGGGACCCGCACGCGCTATCATGACGTCGGGCAGGGTGAGCCGACGATACTGATTCATGGTGGCGGACCGGGTGCGTCGGGTCTCAGCAATTATCGTAAGAATGTCGAGCCGCTGGCGGCAAGCCGCCGGGTCATCGTCGTCGATCTCCCCGGCTTTGGCGAGACCGAAGGCAAGCTGCAGGACGGGCCGATCTTCGCGGCCATGGGTGAGTTCGTCCGCAACTTCATGGATGCGATTGGCGTTCAGAAGGCAAGTTTCGTCGGCAATTCGCTCGGAGGCGCGACCTCGCTGATGGTCGCGCTTGAGGCTCCGGAGCGGGTCAACCGCCTTGTCTTGATGGGCACCGGAGGCAGCCATGCGATCTTTACGCCGATGCCGACCGAGGGGCTGCGCCGAATGGCAATGTTCCATGGTGGCGATGGACCGTCAATGCAGAAGCTGAAAGGCGTCATCGAGCTTCTGGTGTTCGATTCGAAATCGATCACCGATGCGCTGCTAGAGGAGCGGTTGAAGGCCGCGATGCGCAAGGACGTTATCGACATTTTCAAGCGCCCGCCGCTCGATATCTGGCGCGAAAATCTTGCCCGGCTGAAGCATCGGACGCTGATCGTTTGGGGACGGGACGATCGCGTGGTTCCGCTCGACTCTGCCTTCATCCTGCTCAAGACAATGCCGAACGCCGAGCTCCACGTTTATCCCAAATGCGGTCATTGGGCGCAGTGGGAAAAGGCCGATGAGTTCAACGCGCTGGTCGCCGACTTCCTGGATCGGCCATGAACGCGATCGTTGATAAGCTAGCAACGCGCCTGCAGGAAGCGGAATCGGCGCGGCGTCCGATCGACCCGATCGCGGCCGAGATCGGCACTGGCAATATCGAGATTGCCTATGCCGTGCAGTCCGAGGTGACCCGCCGTGGCCTGTCTGCCGGCAGACGGCTGGTCGGCCGAAAGATCGGCCTCACCTCGAAGGCGGTGCAGCAGCAGCTCGGCGTCGATCAACCCGATTATGGCGCTCTGTTCGCCGACATGGAAGTTCCGACCGGCGAGGCGATCGACACTACGTGGCTGATCCAGCCCCGCATCGAGGCGGAGATCGCACTCGTCCTGGAGCGCGACCTTCCCGGCGAGGACGTCACGCTCGGCGAATTGATGCGATCGACGGCCTACGCCGTTGCTGCGCTCGAAGTGGTCGACAGCCGGGTACGGGATTGGAGAATCAGTATTCTTGATACCGTTGCCGACAACGGCTCGAGCGCGCGGTACGTGCTCGGCGCATCGCCGCGCCGATTGACCGACCTGGACCTCGAGGCCTGCGGCATGACGATGACACGGAACGGTGTCATCGCATCCCTCGGCTGCGGCGCGGCCTGCCTCGGTCATCCCTTGCGTGCCGGGCTCTGGCTAGCCCGGGCGATGGCACGCGCGGGCCAGCCCCTGCGAGGTGGCGATGTCGTGCTGACGGGCGCGCTTGGTCCGGTATCACCTGTGTCGGCCGGCGAAGTTTACGAGGCGAAGATCTCCGGCTTCGGCCCAGTTTGCGTGACCTTCACATAGTCGCCGGGGATCAGGAGGCTATCAAGAGCCACTTCAAGAGCTTCAAATCACCAACAAACGATAATCGGGAGGATTGAACATGACATTGATTTCGCGAAGATCCGCCATTGCGGGGTTGGGAGCGAGCGCGCTTGCAATTGGAAGTACGTCAAGGGCACGCGCCGGAAACTATGGACCCGGCGTTACGGATACCGAAATCAAGCTCGGGACCACTGCACCTTACAGCGGCCCCGCGTCCGGATACGGCGTCTACGGGCAGGCGCAGACGGCCTATTTTCAGATGATCAACGACAATGGCGGTATCAACGGGAGGAAAGTCAACCTGATCTCGCTTGACAACGCGTTCTCGCCGCCGAAGGCCGTCGAGCAGACCCGAAAGCTCGTGGAATCGGAGGAGGTGTTTGCGATCGCTGGCTTCCTGGGAACGGCGGCAAATGCGGCCGTCATGAAATATCTCAACGCCAAGAAGGTGCCGAACCTGTTCCTGACCTCCGGGGCCGAACGCTTCAACGATCCCAAGGAATATCCCTGGATTGTGCCGTTCTATCCGATCTATGTCGCGCAGGGAGCCGCGCTGGGCGCACATATCGTGAGCGAGAAGCCCGATGCAAAGATTGCGATCCAGTATGTGAACGACGATCTTGGCAAGGACTTTCTCCGCGGCTTGAAAAAAGGTCTTGGTAGCAAGGCCGGCGCCGTCATCAAGGAAATCAGTCACGAGATCACCGAGCCGACCATCGACAACCAGGTCGCCGATTGCAAGGGAGCAGGTGCCGACGTCTTTGTGCAGTTGACCTACTCAAAATTTGCGGCGCAGGGCATTCGCAAGGTGGCCGCGCTTGGGTGGAAGCCGTTGCACATCATCAATTCGAACTGCAGCTCGATCGGAGGAACGTTGGCGCCAGCAGGGCTCGACAATGCGAAGGGGCTAGTCTCGGCGTGGTGGGAAGTCATAGCCACTGACCCACGCCAGCAGGACAAGCCTCGCGTCAAGGCCTATGTGGAGTTTATGAAGAAGTACATGCCGTCAGTCAGCATCGACGACAACACGGCAACGCCTGGCTACAACAATGCCTATATGATCGAGCAGGTCCTCAGGCGATGTGGCAATGAGCTCACGCGAGAGAATTTGCTCCGGCACGCGACCTCGCTGAAGGACGAGCAACCGCCGCTGTTTCTTGATGGCATCAAGGTCGGCAATTCGGCGACTGACTATCGCGCCGTCCACAACCTTCAAATCACCCGTTTTGACGGTGCCAACTGGGTCCCGATCGGTGACATGGTTGATCTCGACGGCATCGCGTCGTGATTGCAGTGGCGTCGGCCCAATGCGCGGACCGCGGGATCATAGACATTAGACGCTGAGGTCTAGCTCAGCTGCTACTTCGTCACCGGAGGCGCGCAAGGCCAAGAGGGGCAGCGTCATCACAACCGTTGAGTAGTCCTACTCGTCCGTCGACATCCGGACATACTTCGCTGCGCGCGATCCATTCGGCGTGGCCTTTCTCCAGTCGGGCGCTTCCCGCATGTCAGTGACCTTCAAGGGTAGCGGTAAGCTAGGGCTCAAAAGGTGGAGATTTCCTCTCTAAGGTGCCGAGGAATTAGGGTGAAATGCGAGCGAACGGAAGCGGGTGCCAACACTCGGCCGAATCGTAATGCTCCGAAGCTTATTGTCGGGTAAGACGGGGCAACTGCTTTCGGAATCGCCGGCTGATGGACTGCTAGCCTTGGGGCTTCATTCCCAGGCGTTGGCCGCAAATGCTGCCATACATGCCGACGACTCCACCGAGGCCATATCCGGCATTCGAATCTTCGGTATTGAGTTGTTCGACAATTCCGGTCGGCGAGGCGATCACGCTTACCGTGCAATAGCGCGTGCTCGCGGTGCCCCAGCCTCGATCCGTTGCAATATCGGTCACGGCTGAGAGCTGCCAGACATAGGATGATTGGCCGCTGTTCATTCTGAATGTGCTGGTTGGTGGACCGAACTGCACCAAGTCTATCGATGTTCTGGCCGATGTATTGATCACCGAGCCTTGCTACGACGTCCTGTTTGGATGCGGCGCAGCCAGCAAGCACTGCGCAGGCGGCAGCGACACTCAAAAGTCTAATTCTTGATTTCCCCCAGCGATCGGGACACCAAGCGCAACCAGAGGGCGAGATCAATGCCGATGTGACTAAAGTCTTAGGGACGTCGTGGATCCCTGTTGCCGGACTCAGCCGCATCGCGCGATAAGCATGCGACCGCTTGAGCGGGGTAGAGGATCAGATCCTCGCGGAAAAGCGGTCGAACGCAGTCAGGATCTCGGTTCGGATTCCGGCGTCCCGTTGATAGATCGTTTCCTGCAAGTATTTGATTTCGGCAGCTTGATGGCCATCATCGACGTCGATGTACCAGGACCGCGGCCGGCCATCGGCGCCATCGCTCCAGCGGTATCCGCGTCGCTTGAGCTCGTCCTTGAGCTCGAAGGGCGACTGCTCGGCCCAGACCCTGATCGTCTTGCGGCGGGCGCGCTCGAGCAGCACCGAGAGCACGGTGCGATTGAGCTCGGGCAGGGCCATCGCCAGGATCTCGAGCAGTGCCTGGCAATCGTCGACCGCCCGGTGCGCCTCATGAAACAGCCCGGCTTTCATCAAAAGATAGGACAGGCGCGATCCCTCGAAGCCGTGGCTGCGCCATTCGACCTCGCTGACCGAGCAGGCCCAGGCCTTGTGCACGAACAAAGACGCGTAACGCTCCATGAACTTGCGATCGAAACCGGCATTGTGCGCGATGACGACGACCGCCTCGGAAGCGAACGCGTTGATGCGGTCCTCATCGAGACTGTGACCAGCAACCATCTCATCGGTGATGCCGGTCAGCGCGGTGATCTCGGCGGGAATTGCGATCGACGGTTGGTTGAAGCCGCTAAGGGTGTCGATGACCCGACCGATCCTGCCGTCGGCAAGATAGCTGAACTTGACCATCCCGAGCTCGATGATCTCGTCTTTGGTGGTATCGAGGCCGGTGGTTTCGACATCGAGCAGGATCGCGGTCTTCTCTGGCTGTCCGTGTGGCGTGAATTCGGCGCGTGGAACCAGCCGTCGCAGCACCCGATAGTCGGGCGACTGTTCCAGCATGGCGGCGATCTCAGCAAGGGTCGGTTGAACGGTCATTATCGAGCGTGATCGGGGTGGGGCCTTGTGGCGGCGGGCGAGCTTACCCGATCAAGCCGGAACCGGCATCTTTGCGCCTGTGGATAGGTCCCGGCTCACTGCCGGCACCCGGCAAAGAGAAGGCCTTGCGTGAAATTGGCCTGGTGATGGAGCAGTTTTGAGCGCCGGCGGATGCGGGCGGCTCTCGTGACCGTGCCGCTTCGCGTCACGGCCTCGCTGCCTCGATCCCTCGCGCAGCAACCGGGCGTGCCTCGATCACATAATTCGGAAAAGACGAAATAAGACTCGACGAAACACCCAACTCACTTTTATCATGGTGCCTTCGGACAGTTAGGTGGTCGTGATGGCAGATCCGCAAGTCAGGTCTTCGGACCTCGTTGAAATCGCTCGCAGAAGCGGTGAGTTTCGCAAGCACTATGGTGTCGTGCTCGGAGCATTTCTGTACCTCAGTTCGATCAGCGCGGCGCGGCCGCGCTCGATCTGGTGGAGCGGGGTGCTGACGGCTTTGGTCGGTGCAATGACCCTGTGGATCAAGAGCCGCAGCGGCGGTGGCTGACCTGCGGTCTAGAGTTCAAGGGGCGGCCGTGACGTCCTCCTTATCAGGGCCACGCATTACGATCTGCAGCAGATCATCGGGCAGGGGGCGCTGCAGCGCCTTCGCCTCATCCCAGGAAGCGCGCATCCAGACATCACGCTGCTCCGCGGTGGTCAGGATGACAGGCATTGCCTTTGGATGGATCGGCCCGACAATCGCATTGGGCGAGGTCGTCAGGAAGCCGTAGACGAGGTGAGGGCCGGGGATCGGCTTCGACTTGGTGCCGCGGTCGCCGCTGAACTCGGTCCAGATCCCGGCGAAACAGAACAGCGGCCGGCTTTGCTCGAGCGCGAACCAGACGACGTCTTTTTTCTTGGTCTCGGGATTTGGCTCGGGGGCGTACTCCGCGAAACTGTTCGCCGGCACGAGACAGCGATGCTCCGGCTTCAGCCAGCCGCGCCAGTGCGGCGAGGAGGTGTTGCGGATGTTGGTCACCGGCGGCCCCCCGGTCTTGGGTGGAGGAGGCATGCCCCAGCGCATCAGCATCATTTCCGCGGCGTCGCTGGCATTGCGGATCACCGGTGCAGGGTAGTCTGGAAACACACCGGGCATCGGCGCAAGATTGCCGACATAGCGATTCATGTGCCTGAACAGGCCGGCGATCGCCGCCTGGTTGGTCGTGATCGAATAGAGATTGCACATCCGGCGTCGTCTATCCCGTGTGGGTCCGAAACCGCCCCCGCGTGAAGGCGTGCGAAACTGCCTTTCTCAATTCTACAATCTCGGCTTCCAGGAAATTGTTCGCAACGATCTGGGCACGAATGGTCGCGCGCAGATCGCCGCCGCAAACAGCGATCGCCTGGTCGACGGCAGCCTCAAGTCCATCGTCCTGTTCGTTCGGCTTGGAAACCGAGGACATTGGTCTTGTTTCCGGGTTGACCGTCGATGGCTCATGTTCTTATTTTGTTCTCATGGAGTCAAGCGGTGCCGTCCGTATTTAAGCCCCGGTGTCCTAAGCTGATTTTGGGAGTGTCCTAGTTCGGATTAAGCGAACGGAAACCGTAGCTTGGCCGCTGTTCTCAATAGGACCACCGAGAGCGCCATTGGATGTTCTGGCCCCATCACTTTCCATGGGACGCCATCCGTTCTTGATTTAGCTCAACGAGCGGAACAGCGACGGTGTCCGGGGTTCTCCGTGGGTGAACGGAGTGCCAGTCCCCCAGTTAGCGCGGTTTGTATACCGCGATGACTTGGTGGAATTCGTCGTCGTCGTCGACGGTCAATAGACCAACGACCATCCAGCCTGCGCACAAGCCGAAAACCATCAGCGCCATTTTTAGCCACGGTCTCATAAAGGCTAATATGCTCCGAGAACCAGCTATTTACCACCTCACGGCGCTTTGCCATGGCACAAATTGCACTAGCGGCCATCCGGCATTCGGGAATAGGATTTCAACCCCCAACCGTAGGGGTTGTGTCATGGGCAGTGACATACTTAAAGGCGCTTGCATTGTTCTGTTCGGACTAAGTCCACTCATCATCGTCGGCATAGTGATGTTCGCGCCGTGACGGCGCTGATACTGAGCCCGCGTGAAAAGAAGCTCCTGAGACGCATGGCTCTCGGGCGGCGCGATGCTGAGATTGCCGTGCAGATCGGCGGCACCGAAGCGCAGGTATCGGTTCAGCGCCTTCGCTTGCTTAGGAAGCTAGAAATCCACTCTCAAACTCAGATCGTGGACGCAGCGAAAAGATTGGCCAGTTGGCCAGCAGTAGCCTTTCACAAACCTGGCTCGGAGCATCGGGCTCGGTAGATGGCCCCAGCAACGGCCCCCATGCCCCCAAAGTTGCTGGGGCCGCTCAATAGTAAGGCCGCCTCAGTTGGCGGCCTCTTCGTCAGATCCGGTCATACCACGAGCGGGCAACGCCCTTAAGAGAAACGGCAAGTCGACGCCACCATGGCGCGAGCCCGGAATACCCCGCAATCGGCCTTAAGGGGCCGTCGAGCGGGTCAAGATGCTTGGGTTACCGACTGATACCAAAGTCACAGAGATTTCTGGGTGGTGCATACAGGGCACAGCTCCGCCAGCGCCATCATCGATGGCACGGATCCAAGCAACCACAGGCTAAAGAAAGCCGCCTAATCCGAAAGCCCGCCGCGATGGCGGGCATTTTCTTGCACCAAAGAAACGGCCCCAGCGAGGGCCAAATGAAAAGGGGCCGTGTCGCGAGACGGCCCCTCTACCGGAAATTTGAAAATTGCTTCGGAATGAAATCTAGCCCCGGCAAGAGCAAAGTTAGCGCCCAATGACGTAGAGGTGGATTCCGTAGAATCCCGGTGACGAGATGTCGCCCAAAGAAAAGGCCCTAGCGCCCGGGAGAGCGCTGAGACCAAGCTTGAGTCACATCCATGAGGTACGACAGTTCGGCCGATCAGAAGCCAGCCTAAGCTGACGATGAACGCGACGAGCGCATCCGTCTCCGGGGAATTGACGCGCCGGAGAGCAGCCAGCTCTGCCGCGGCGAGGACAGTCTTCAGTATCGCTGTGGCGCGCCGGCGGCAAACGACCTCGACGCCTGTATCGGCCGACGATCGGTCGACTGCATACCGCTCAGCCTCGATCCATATGGTCGGACGGTGGGGACCTGTTCGGTCGGCGGTGCCGATCTCGGGGAATGGCTTGTGCGCAGTGGCCTTGCACTGGATTGGCCTCGATACTCGAAGGGCAGATATGACGCAGCTCAGCAGGACGCAGAGCGCGCCGGTCGAGGTATCTGGAAGGGGAGCTATGTGGAGCCGTGGCTCTATCGCGCCTGCGTCCGGGCGAATGGTAAGCCGTCCTCCTGCTCGGACGATGCGAACGCGCATCCTTGATACAGGCGGACAATCCGGTTGTTGGCGGAAGTGACGCTGGCCTGGTTCGGGCGACTCACGTTACCAAATCGCCCTCGATTGCCTTCATTGCACGACGGGGACGACATGGTTGCAGCCACTCCTAAATTGCCAACTTCGGGTTACGGGCTCGAAGTGGATGGCCGGTTGAAAGTCGAATTCTCAACCCAGGCCGGCGCCAGGGCAGGTGGCGAAGAGCTCAAGAAGCGTTTTCCAAGGCTTCAGGTGAGAATCTATGACGCGGAAACCAAGGCTCGGGAGGAAATCCGGATTCCCTGAACCCCGCGTCTTCTCAGGATTTAGTTTGCGCGCGTGCGGCCGTCGCCGCGGCGGGCCCTCGTGAATCGAGCCGCGTGGCGTCTCGGCCATCCGGCTTCGATCCCCCGCGCGCCATCATGTGTCGCTCGCCGGAGGCACTCGCCCGCGGGCCCCGCCGTCTTGGCATGCCGGCGTCGTTATCACTGTCCCGCGCTCGGGTACCTTGTTGACCGGTCTTGCGACTGCAGTCGCCTCGGGGCCCGCGGCCATTGCATGCCCGCGTCGCTATCACTGCCCCGTCGGCGGCTGCCTTCCTTGGCTTTCTCACTCTCACCTTGAGTCCCAACCTCTGCCGAGCTGTCCAGCGTTCTCATCGATGAGAGGGAAGGGGCTCCGCCCCTCGCGCGCGCCAGGGTAGCGCGCCGGCTATGCCGGCGCCGCCCCGAGAGGTCTCCCCGGTCTTCCGCGCTTTGCTCATTTGCCGACCTTGGACGACGTGAGATGCGCTTGTGCAGACCCGCTCTTGCGAGCGGCCCTGTTCGGGCGGGCGAACCCCCTCCACTCGGGTCGCCCTGGCACTTGCTACCCCCGGTCTCGCCGACGGGCAGGGTTGCAGCGCAGTGCTGCCCTTCAACCTCAGTCCCTCAGGAGAATGACCGTGAACATGCTGAACCTTTCCCAGAGCGAACAGTCTACGTCAGGCGGCTTCCGCGTGGACGTATCGCGCGGCCAGCGGATTGGCCGCGTATCGTCCGAGTGGTTTGCGCGTCCGGATGACGAGCGGTTTCTAAATTTGCCGAACCTCTATGAGGTCGTGCGGAGCCGCGCCGAACGCGCGCAGGCGCGGACGGTGGAGACCCGGGCCATCCGGGTAGAGGCGAGGCGGGATAATTCGGAGCGGCTGGCCCTGACCGTGCCAGGAGGCGACGGGGCGGTGACGCCGACGCATTGGAGCTTTGGTCAGTTGTGCACGCTCGTTGGTGCGCCGACATCCTATCTGCGGCAGCTTCCTGCGGCGCTGGCAGCGATCAACCTGCAACACGGCTTGCTCTCGCACCGCGCCGAGCTCGTGAAAACCTTGGAGAGCAACAGCGGATGCGTCGAGCTTCGTGCTGTGACCGGGCCGGACTATGGCCGGATCTGGGACCACGAACTTGTCGCCGCGGTGATGACGATCGCGGGTAACGGCACAGGCGATACGCGGTGGAAGGTACCGGGCGTGCTGGATCGGGCGACCATGACCCATAATCCCTTTGTAGACGTGACCAGGGACACGACGACGCTCTACGCCAGCGACCGCGACGTGTTCCTATTCCTGGTCGACGACACCAACCCGATCGAGGCGGGGCGTTTAGCGGACGGATCGCCGGATTTGTACTTCCGGGGATTCTATTGCTGGAACAGTGAAGTCGGCAGCAAGACGCTCGGGATTGCAAGCTTCTATCTCCGCGCCGTCTGCATGAACCGCAATCTATGGGGCGTGGAGAACTTCGAGGAAATCACGATCCGGCATTCGAAATTCGCCGCGCAACGCTTTGCGCGTGAAGCGGCACCCGCGCTGACGAACTTTGCCAATTCGTCGCCCGCGCCCTTCGTCGCAGGGATCAGGGCGGCCCGGGAGCGGATTGTTGCTCGCACTGACGAGGACCGGGCGAGCTTTCTGCGCAGAGGCGGGTTTTCCAGATCCGAAATCTCGAAAATCATCGAGACCGCCCTCGGCGAAGAAAATCGCAAGCCGGAAAGTATCTTTGATTTTGTGCAGGGCATCACCGCGCTTGCCCGCGGCAAGGCGCATCAGGATGCTCGGCTTGAACTGGAGGGCAAGGCAAGGCGCCTGATGGAACGCGCAATTTGACGACATGAGCTGCGCAACCAGTTGCCGGTTGCGTGGCCTTGTCGGCCTGGTGCATCGTCGCCGATTTCGGCAAGCCGGATCGACGACGATGACGTGTCCTCCGCGCCCGACGCTCGCCCGGCCTTCGGCCCGGCTCGCCGCCAACAGTGCCGCACTATCGGGCCCAGATTATCCATCGACCATGGCTCATGTTTGGCGCTTGAGAAGATCGGCTGCCCAGAGGCCATCAGACGGCGTTGTCTCGCGGAGTATTTCACCACGGAGACGTTCGGCGGATGGAAGTTGCACCGTGGTCGCTGATGATGAGTCAGCTGCGCAGATCACATCTGCGAAGAGTTCTGCAGGATATGCACGAAACCCGCGCTGCCCAAGCCGGCGTTTTGTTGCAGCCCGGTGCGAGCTCCTTCAACCTGGCGCCGACCAGCGATGCCGCGAAGCTGCCATGTGAGTTCAGCGATCTGGGCCAGTCCTGTAGCTCCGAGCGGATGGCCCTTGGACAGCAGGCCGCCGGACGGATTTACGACAATGTCTCCTCCATAGCTGCCCCGGCCTTCGATGATGAATCGTTCGATCTCGCCTTCGGAGCAAAAGCCAAGCGCTGAATACATCAGCGCCTCGTTGCTGGTGAAGCAGTCGTGCAGCTCGACGACGTCGATGTCCTTCGGCCCGACCCCGGCATTCTCATAGGCCTTATCTGCAGCGTCCCGACCGAGCGCACGGAACATAAGATCCAATGGATCGCCCGAAAAGTGTTCAGTGCGATCGCTTATCCACCCAGATCCGATAACGCGCACATTTCTCTGCAAGCCGTGCCGCGCGGCGAACCTTGGCCCGCATAGGACCGCGGCCGCCGCGCCACAGCTTGGCGGACAAGCGAACAGCTTGCGCAGGCCTCGAAAGAGCAAAGGGCTCGCCAAGACGTCATCTTCCTGTAACGGTGTCCGAAACAAGGCGTATGGATTGGCTGCGGCGTGACAGCGTGCCTTAACCGCAATCTTGGCCAGGGCTCGATCGTCGACGCCGCAACGCTGCTGCAGCAATTCGACCTGACAACCAAAGAGCTGGATCGCTGGCGGTTTTGCACGATCATCGACGGTCAGGTCCATCATTTCCGCCACCCGGGCCAGGTGCGGGCCAACCGGATTGGGTCGATCAGCGAATACCACGTCCAGTGCGCCGGGAGCCATTTGCTCAAACCCCAGTGCCAGGATGCATGCGTCCGGCTGATTGCGGATCGTCTCGACCGCAAGCGCAAATGCGGTCGAGCCGCTGGCGCAGTTATTGTTCACGTTGATGATCGGTATTCCAGTTGCGCCCAGGTGACCGAGCGCAGCTTGGCCGGCGCAGCTGTCACCATACACGTAACCCGCATAGGCCCGTTGAAGGTCGGCATATACGATACCGGCGTCGTCCAGAGCGGCGCGCGCGGCTCCGGCACCCATAAGATCGTAACTTTGATTTTGACCGGGCTTGGCGAAGGGGATCATGCCAACCCCAGCGATCAGGACTTCAGCCATGCTGCTCCACCTCAATTCACTGCGCGTGTCCGCCCGTGCCAATAGGTTGCCCTCAGCTCGGTCTTGAGCACCTTCCCGGCCGCGCTGCGCGGCAGGTCCTCGACAAAATCCACGCTCTTGGGCGCCTTCACGCCGCCGAGGGTTCGCTTGACCAGGGCGATCAGCTCCGCTTCCGTTGCTTTGGCAGCAGGCTTGAGCTGAACCACAGCCTTCACGGCCTCGCCCCACTTATCGTCCGGTACTCCGATGACCGAACAGTCCTGCACGGCCGGATGAGCGGTCAGGACCTGCTCAATCTCGTTGGGAAAGATGTTGAAGCCCCCCGAAATGATCATGTCCTTCTTGCGGTCGACGATCGTGACATAGCCATGCTCGTCCATCACCCCGACATCACCGGTGTGATGCCAGCCAAACCGGCGGATAACTGCAGTCGACTCAGCGTCGTTGTAATAGCCGGGCGTAACCAGGGGCCCGCGCACGCAGATTTCACCGGCTCTCCCGCGCGGTAACTCTGCTCCAGCGTCGTCGAGAATGGCGACCCTGTTCCATACGCCGGGTCGTCCGACACTGTGCAGGCGGTCGATGTCGATTTCACCTCCGGCGCCCAGATAGTCCCATGGCGCCTTGAGGCAGATCGCAGCCGGACATTCGGCCTGACCGAACGTTTCCGACAACACCGGCCCGAATGCTCCTATGGCTTCCTTCAGTTTCTCAAGCGAGGAGGGCGCCGCTGCCACCAGCAGATGCCGCAGCGATCCATAGTCGTGCCGGCCAAGGTCGGGGTGAGCCAGCACCATGTAGAGCACCGTCGGCGGAAGGAAGAGATGGGTGATGCGGTGTTCTTGAATCGCCTCGAGAATGGCGCCGGCATTAGCCTTTGCCATGATGACGTTGCATCCACCCCGGCTAAAATGGAGGCAGCCGAGAATGCCGGCCGAATGCGTCATCGGAGCCACGACAAGATGCCGCGCGCCCTCGTAGTAACCGAAGTGGCTCATGAAATTACTGAACATTGCCGCGATATTGCCGTGAGTGATCATCACCCCCTTCGGCTGACCGGTTGTTCCGCCTGTTGGGAAGATCGCAAACATGTCATCTGGCGCGTATTCGCCGGTGAGATCGCTCGCCTGCTCCTGACTCGTCCAGGCATCGAGCGAAGGACCCAGTAGGCTTTCGGCGTCGAGGCAGACAGTGGCGCGCAGTTCAGGGACTTCCGGAAGTATGTGTTGTGCGTCCCTCTCATGGACCTGGCTGAAGAACAACAGCTCACCATCGAAGCGTCGTAGAAGGTCAGCGTTAACCGCTGGCGGATTGCGGGGATTGAGCGGAAGCCAAGTTGCTTCGGCGCGCATCAGCCCGATCAGGGTCACGAATGCAATGCTGCTATTGGGCGCCAAGATGCCGATCTTGGCGCCCTTACCAAATCCATGTTCCCGAATTGCTGCCGCGATCCGGCGCGTCAGACGATCAGCCTCTCGATATGTCAACATCTCGCCGCTTGCGAGATCGTGGAAAGCGACCTCGTCGGGATGATAGGCGACGCCCTGATCGAAGTGATCGATGATTCGCATAAGAGCTCACTGCTTAAGGTCAACAAGTTTGGTACCATATCGTGCTTACTGGTACCATCAGGGACTTGTCAACATGGCTCTGGGTTTTCCGCCGGGTGGCGCGCTATATCGGAAGACCTGCAACGAGGAGAGATATGGATGGGCCAAGGCACGCGCCGGAGCGAGGACCGCCAGCATGGGCGTCATAGGGAGATCCTGGATGGGCTCGAAGAGATATTCCTAACTGAGGGGTTTCAGACACCGACCGTTGCTGATCTTTGCGCGCGATTGCACTGCTCGAAGCGTTCGCTATACGAGATCGCGCCCACCAAGCCTGAGTTGTTTCTACTGATTCTGCGACGGGTGCTCGATCGTATCCGGCGACTCGGCATGCGCGGCGCGCTTGAGAAGGAAGATCCGCAGGCGCGTATCCTCGCTTATTTGCAGCCGGGCATCACCGAAAGCTCCCGAGCGACCCAACGCTTCAATGAGGATTTGAGAGCTTTTGAATCTGCGCGGCTGATGCTTGAGGAACACCAGAAGGAGCGGGTAGCGGTATTGCGCGATATAATTGAAGACGGCATCAAGAAGGGGCACTTCCGAACGTTGCATGCGCACTTGGCTGCCGAAATCTACCTGGCCGCGGCGAGACTAACCAACCAGCCCGAGGTACTTGCCGCTGCTGGACTCACCATGAGCGAAGCCTTTGCGGAGCTCCCGGACTTGCTCTTCCACGGGCTGTTCAAGCGCAACGACGACGCGCCTCGGCGCGCGGCGCCCAAAAGCCGTTAAGGTACCTTCAGCTTTCCGAATGCGGATATGGACGGCGGCGAGCTCGACTCGAGGGCCGCTGGCGGCCGATTTTTGCACGCCCTTGACCGATTTGCTGCGCTAGCCGCTTGACAGCGAACTGGTACCGAATTATCTGTTTTGGTACCAAGAATGCGTTGGGCAAGTGCGAGTCAACGTGACGATGGGGAGGCGGCGATCGCGGAACGGACGCGACCTCGTGTTGGTCATCCGCGCGCCGGAGCTCTCCTTACGCCTTGCCGGAAGAGAGGAGACACCATGAGGCGCTTTGTTGTTGGAAATGATGGGGGCGGAAGGTCAGATGTTCTGGCCGTTGATGATATTTCAGATCTGCCGCACCTCGGCTTTAACGTGTTCGGTCGTGATCTATGGATCACCCACGAGACTCCAGCAGATCTGTCCTGTTCGCGAGACCCCACGGTCGGCGCGACGATCCAGCACGAGCCCCCGGACGGAGGCACAGTTTTTCGCGCTGTTCGTTTCAGGCCCAATCCGGAGCCCCACTCGGCTGCGGAAGTCGAGGCAATGCATCGATCGATCCAAAGTGTGCATGTGCCGTCTCGCGAAGAGATCGAAAGGGCGAAGCACAGCTCCATGCACAAGACCGACACCCTCAACTATTTCATGATCGCCTCCGGACAGGTCTGGATGTTGACCGAGGGACGGGACGTTCTTCTTCAGGCCGGCGATGTAGTCGTGCAAAACGGTGGGATGCATGGCTGGCGCAATGATGGTCCCGACGATTGCGTATTGGTCGGTGTACTCGTCGATGGAAAGGTCTCGGCATGAGGCTAGTCACCTTCAGCGTCCAGAGCAGGCGTTCAGTTGGGGCACTCCTGGCCAATGACAGGATTGTCGATCTTACCGCGTCAACTGCGGCGGATTCTCGGGCCTCGGGCTGGTTCAGATCGATGCAAGACATGATTGAGGGGGGCGCGGAGGCACTTAGCCTCGCGCGACAAATCATCAGCCACCCTTCTGCCGCGGCCATTGTGCCGATGGTCGAGGCGAAGCTGCTCGCGCCATTGCCGCGCCCCGTTCGCATGCGCGACTGCAACATGTTTACGGAGCATGTGGAACGTTTCTTTGAGCGCAAGGACCAACTCGAAGCCGAGGCCGCAGCCGGCTCGGATCAGGCGGCAGCTCAACTCGCCGTTGCCAAACGGCTACGCTTTGATCTGCTCCTTGAGCGGCTGACCTACTATACGGTCGACCCTTTGTCCGTATCGGGCCCGGATGAGGATATTCAATGGCCCACTTATTCGATGGCTGCGGACTTTGAGCTGGAGTGGGCCGTCGTCATCGGGACGCGGGGCAAGGATATTCCGCTGAATGCGGCGAGAGACCACGTCTTCGGGTACACGATCTTCAACGATTGGAGCGCCAGAGACGAACAACTGATCCACATGGAAATGGGGATCGGGCCCGGCGGCGGTAAAGATTTAGATGGAGCGGTAACTCTTGGGCCGTGCATCGCGACCTCAGACGAGTTTCGCGACATGTCCGACGTACGCATGATTGCGAGAGTTAACGGCGAGGAATGGACCAACCGGTCCTCCCGGCATATGCGGTTTACCTTCGAGCAAGCAATCGTCGAGATGAGCCGCTCCCGCACCATTTACCCTGGCGATATCTTCGCGTCCGGTACGGTTCTCGGAGGTAGCGGTGTCGATCACGGCCGCTCACTGAAGGACGGCGACGCAGTCGAGCTTGAGGTCGAGGGCATCGGTGTATTGCGAAATCGCGTGCGCATAGCGACGCGCGGCTCGGGCTGATCGGAGGCGATGAACTTCGAATGGGATGGACGCTCGAACTCCTCCAACCTTGGAGAGACGATATGGATTGATCAAATGGGTCCTGTTCCGAATTGCCATTCCAAAACTTTGATCTGACCTGCATCGCATCTTAGTCCGGAGCGTCGGTCGAACTCCGCAAGTTCGTTGCGATGTGAAGCACCGGGGCACATGATCAGCAGCACGTCTTGATCGTTGGCGAACGCGCCTATCTCTTGGGCTGCAACGCTCCAACCCGCCACCAACGCGAAGAGCCACCTCTCCGACGGTAATTCCGTCGGCGAGGAGAGCTGCGCCGTTTTGTGAGATCTCAGCGCGAGCCAGCCTGGGTTCTCACGATAGGTGCGGCAACAATTTTGAGGTGTCTGCAAGAAGCAACGAAAAATACTTATCAGAGGGAGGATGGAATGAATCAACGTCTAGCAGTTTCCGGTGATCAAACTATAGCGCCGCCAAACCGGGATCAACTGCATCTGCGCCGGTATCGAGCACTTTGTCTGGGCTCGTTGAGTCTCGTTGCTCTTGCTGTGAGTGACGCGCCTGCTCGGGCAGATCTTGTCGAGCACAAGGCGAAGCCTGGCGAGATCATCACTAAGGGACAGAACGCACGCGCGGTTCCAGTCGGGAAAATGTCTGCCGATAATCGAAAGCGCGCATTGCGGCAAAAAGTTGCGTCGTCCGCGGACGGCAATGATCGGAAGATGGTTGAAGCGACTGCGCGCCGTCGTAAGGATCTTACCGAACTCAATAGGCGCTATGGAGTCAAGGGCTGGAATATTCCGTTCCCTTCCTACGGCGATTCGCTTCTGCGTGATGAAGGCGGCTGGCGCTCCGCATTGGCCTCAGCGGGCTTTGGTTTCCAAGCTTATAACATCGCGGTCTTTGAAGCCAATATGCTGGATACACCGCGGCAGGTGCCGAGCAATTATCCGCCTTGCACGTCACGCTACTCTCAAGCAACCGGCGCGATCTGCGCGGGCAACCAGACCTATTTCGGTCAACGTCCCAGCTATATCAATGAAACGATCGCTTGGCTTACCTACGATATGAGCCGCTGGGGTGTTCCCGACGGACAATTGATGGTGGCGGGGCTGTACAGCGCGGGCAACGATGTGGGGTACCTGCCAAATTCTCTCCAGCTCTATCAGCTCGCCTGGTATCAAACATTCCTCGACAAAAAGCTGGAAATCAAGTTCGGCTATGTGACCAACACGACGGAGTTTATCGGCACCTTCGTTGGTTCGAATCTTGCCAGTACGTTCGGGCCCAGTGGCTCGATCCCCATCCAGCTGGGTATGTCGATTAGTCCGACCCCGAGTTTCAGGACAACCTGGCACGTCACGGATACGATTTATAATCAAGCTGCTGTGCAACGCAGCCTGCCGATAAATAGCGTCACCGGGAACGTCATCTTTGATGAAGCGCTGACGAACCCGGCAGGCATCAACTGGAACGGACCAAAGGGCACCAGGGAGCTCTTCATCGATGAGCTCGGCTACAAACAGCCGGCAAGCCCGGGCAATCCCCAGACATGGCTGCGGCTCGACCTTCTCTACAACACTTCAACCTTCCGCGATTTTTCGCACCTACCGGCAAATCCGGGCGCAACGCGCGACGGCAACTTCGGCGTGACCTTTCTGGCCGATCGACAATTGTGGCAGCAGGACCACTCGTCACCATTAGCCGCCGCTCGCGGCCTGTATGCCGGCATATCGGTCATGTACGCACCGCCCGAAGCGACCGGTATTTCCCAATACTATGAGGGGCGGGCGTACTGGATTGGCCCATTTGACAACCGTCCGACCGACATGTTTTCCCTCGTCGCCGCTCGCAACGTTGTGAGCCACTATCTATCGGACGCAACCAACCGGTTCTCGGGGCTTACCGGAGTGTTTGCCGCCCGAACCTCCAATTCAGTCACGGCGACCTATACCGCGCATCTCATGCCCGGTCTCTGGGGTACGATTGGGGTAGGCTACACCGATCACCCAAGTCTCGCGTATTTCAAGACCGAGGGACCCTCATTCAACGTTCTCGCTTCTCTCCTCGTAAACATGTAGTGGCGCGTCATTTGATGCCATTGATTGGATCGCCAGATCTCGGGATCCAATCAATGGAAAACGTCGGCACCGTATGGCCAGGCCGGGCTGCGGAAACCATTGACGCAGCCCTGACGTGGAGTTGAGTGGGGCGATCGCCTGGCGGCCGGCGTTGCGCGATGGCGAAGGCCGCTTGCCGCCTGCCGATGGCGTGTCTCGTGTTTCAGCTGGGGACCTGACCGGGCCGATGGCTCAATGATGACAGCGGTCGATCGTTTATTTCAGGAGTTCGTCGATGCTATCTGGACGGTAGACGACGAGCAGGGGTTCGAAAAGGTCGCAAGACGCCTGACCCAGCGGCTTGGATTTCGATGGTTCGCCTATCTGCAAATTACCAACGACGCGCCAACGCTCGTCTCCTCCTATCCGAAGGCATGGACCGGGCGATACTTCGAACTTGGCTATCAGAAACTTGATCCCGTTGTGCGTCGAGCTCGTTCGGAAAATGAAGTTTTCTGCTGGGGTGACGGTGCACCCAAACCTGTCGGGACAAAGCAACAGCGTAGTTTCTTCGAAGAGGCCATGACGTTTGGCATCAGGTCTGGCGTCACAGTCCCGATTAGGGGCGGCTACGGACGGATGGCGGCGTTCACGTTGGCCACTGACGAGCCTGCCGCCTCAACGAGCCGGCTTGTCGCCGGTTCCAAGACCGCTGTTCACCTTGTTGGGCTTTATTTTCATGCCCACGCAGCCGCGCGTCTGAGAATGCCGACGCAAGGCACCACCACTCTTACCCAGCGCGAGCGTCAATGTCTTGCCTGGGTCGCCCGGGGCAAGACTGTCGCGGATATCGCCGTCCTCGTTCAGATCTCACCGCGTACGGTGGTGTTCCATCTCGAGAACGCTCGGCGCAAGCTGGACGCCGCAACGATCGCCCAATGCGTCGGCGAAGCGCTGCGCCGGGGGCTATTGCCCTGATTTCACTGCGCGCGGTCGGGATCACGACCCACAATAAATCGAGTCTCTTCCTCACTTGAGGAAGGGCATCTTCGATTGCTGAAATTGGCTCATTCTTGATAAGAGTGGATCTAGCTTCGCCTGTATCGGCTTCACACCTGCAAGATTCGACAGGCGCGCGATCCGTTCGCCTCTGGCTTTGTGACTTCCTGTTCTCAACCAGGAGGTCCTCATGCAAGTCGTTGCTCTCCGCCATCATCAGTCGGGCATCATCTCGATCTGCTTGCCGCAATGTTTCGCCTGCGCCGGCGCGTGTTCAAGGACCGCCTCGATTGGACAGTGTCGGTATCGGGCGAGTTCGAAATCGACGTCTATGACGCGCTCAACCCGACCTATCTGTTGATTACGACAGAGACCCGGGACGTCGTGGCATCCGTTCGGCTGCTACCAACCACGGGGCCCACCATGTTGACCGACACGTTTTCTTCCCTGCTCGCAGGCCAGCCGGCACCACGAAGCGAGCAGATCCTTGAAAGCTCCCGGTTTTGCGTCGATACCGCCCGCGCTCCCGAGGCGACGGAGGGCGGGCTCAATCGCACGACGTTCTTGCTGTTTGCGGCTATGATCGAGGGCATGCGGGCCGCCCGAGCGGATGCGATCGCAACTGTTACCGACGTACGCATGGAGCGCATTCTCAGGCGCGCCGGATGGCCGCTGGAGCGGATCGCACCAGCGCAGCGGATCGGCCAAACCATGGCTCTGGCGGGCTTCCTGCGGAATTCCGATGCTGCGCTAGCCGCTATGTACCGACATGCAGCTGTCGAAGGCCCTGTGATTCGGGATGAGCCGCTGCCTCTCGCTGCCGCCTGACTCCGACACCTTTCCGCTCTCTATTCGGTCCTTCGGTCCATTTCTCAAGTCAAAACGATGCTGGCAGATCCGCGGCAAAGTCGTCTGGTCCTGATCAATCCCGGGCGTAACATGCCCGGGACCCTATCGGTTGAACGCGCTGATGCTCGGCAGGAGAGCATGGCGCTCCTGCCGGCGGTGTTCGAGGTTTTTGGGGTCACGGCTAACGTGCTCGGTGAGCACGAACCGCCATGGGCCAGCCAGTTTCGCGGTCTTGCTGCGCTACCCGAGGCGGATCCTCTGGAGCTCTGGCGCAGCGACAGTTTCATGGCGAGCCTGACATCCGCAGACACGAGCCTGGTCTTGGTTGCCGGAGCGTGGCTGGAGGAGGACGTCCTGATCGCCGCGCTCGAGGGCACGAGGCTTGGTTACGATGTGCGAGTGCTTGCGGATCTCTCCCTCTTCCGCCGCGAACAGGAGCACCTGCATGCTCTCGATCGCTTGGCGCTGCACGGAATTCCGGCAACGACGATTCGCCAGACCATGCTTGAATGGGCGGCCTGCCTTGGTTGTCCGAGCGCAATACAGAAGGTACGGCAGCTTCTCGCCAGTCCGGAATGCGGACCGTCTTGAGCGCGTCCACTTACAGATGGCGCAATTGACGCGCGGGTCGATCGAACGGTGGCGCCCGAGGTCCATCGCGGTCATTGCGGCGAGCAGCTGTGCGGACTAGATGGCATCCCGCGAAGACCCCACGGGCCCAGCTCGGAGAGCGCTAAGCGTTTGCTCAGATGCAACCGGGCCTGCCGATTCGGCCGCCGTGGGCTCCGTCGCTTGTCGGGAGCCCCGAGTCGTGAATCAAACCATAACGCCCTGGAAATAAGCTTGCAGCGCAGGCTCCGCGACTCAGATTATGAGTCCGGCTCGATCCACGGAAGCAACTGGACGGAGCCGGCCCATGCCAAATGCATTCAGCATCTTTGTTGACGGCGGTGCCATGGTGAAGCGGTGCGTTGCGCAGTGTGTGGTCGGAGGGGCGACATTGACCGCGACGCTGGTGATGCTGGTGCGGGTCGTTTCCTCGCTGACGGTCGGGACGCCTTAGGGGGCGGACCGGACATATGGATCGGCTATCCCAAAGGATCACGTCAGGGCAGGGCATGCCGCCGGAATTCGTCGCGGTGCGGTTGGACCGGATTTCGGGATGGCGACGGCTTGCGGGCCGCGCATTCGCATTGCTTGTGATCGCCGGGGCACCGGCCGACCAGGCGCGCGCCGGCGACGTCGCCGGCCAGGCAAGCGTGATCGATGGCGACACCATCGAAATCCATGGCACGCGCGTGCGTCTCTACGGGATCGACGCGCCGGAGCACGACCAGCTCTGCAGCGACCGGCACGGCGGCCGCTATCGCTGCGGGCAGGTGGCCGCGAACGCGCTGGGTGCCTTCATCGGCAGGCAGGCCGTGGCCTGCGTCGAGGTCGACCGCGACCGGTACGGGCGCTCGGTCGCGGTCTGTAGCGCCGGCAAGGTCGACCTTGCGGAGTGGCTGGTGCGCGGCGGGCTTGCGGTCGACTGGCCGCGCTACAGCAAGGGTGACTACGCTGCGGCCGAAGCCTGGGCGCGCGGCAAACAAAGCGGCATGTGGAGCGGACGATTTGTCGAGCCCTGGCGCTACCGCCAATGTATCGGCGCCGGGGGCCGGCCAAATGATTGCTCCGCCGAAGGGGCGGGCGGACAGCGATAAGGCGAGGCGTCAGGGGCTGATCTGCGGGACCGCCGCGAACGGCAGTCTGCAATAGGACCGCCAGAGCAAAGAAACCGGACCCATGTGCATCAATCCGGTGGCTGCTCGAGCCGTGTGCACATGGGGCCGGCCTGGTCGTCGCCGCAGCCTCGCAAGAGCATCTTGCGATGCATCCGGTCGCCTCATCGCCATGATCGGCGCGACCGGCGATGCCGCGGCGGCCTGGGCGCGCGGAAAACCGCGCGCTTACTTCTTCATCTTCTTGGTCTTCTTGGCGACCTTCTTGGTCGCCTTCGCCGTCTTCTTCGCCTTCTTCGCTTTCTTGGCCATGTCGTCCTCTTGGTTTGGTTGGCTCGACGAATATGCGAACGCCGTGAATCTGCGCACGCACCATCAAGCTAATCTGAAACTAGCAAGATTGATACCACGTTGGGTTAACGCGTAGCCTGACGTTGCGGACCGAGCAGCGATGCCCGCGTGCTGCTCTTGCTCCGCAGATGTTTTCATATTCCCTTGCCGGCGAGATGGCGCGCCGATTTGCCGACGAGCCGCAGGCCCGTCGAGCACGCGGCCGCCTGGCTCAGGCTCACCAAGAACACGCTGGAGAAAATGCGCGTGCAGGGGCGCGGACCGGCTTACCGAAAGCACGGCCGCTACGTCCGCTATCACATCGAGGACCTCGTCGAATTCTCGCAGGCCAGCAAGCGGAGGTCGACCTCAGATGCGGATTGATCCACGCCGTCGTTTCAGAAGGGCCGCGATCCTCGTAGTCATGTGCGGCGGCATCGTCACGCTGTGCATGGCCTTTGCCGACCGCGCGCCGCTTCTGATCTACAACGCCGCGGGCAGCGCGCCGCTCGGCTTCTACGCGCTCGAGCAGCGCTTGCCGGTGAGGGGCGAGCTTGCGGTGCTGAGGCCGCCGCCTTCGATCGAGCTTCTGATCGTGGCGCACGAGATCGCGCCTCAGGCGGTGCCGCTGCTCAAGCAGGTGGTTGCGCTCCGGGGCGATGAGGTCTGCCGCACAAAGGACCCGACGGACGCGATTTCGATGGGTGGCAAGGTCATTGCCGAAGTGCAGGAGAAGGACCATGCAGGCCGGCCGTTGCCGTCCTGGGAGGGCTGCATGCGGCTCGTCGACGGGGAGTATTTTCTGCTGCAGCCGCATCCTCTCTCGTTCGATTCCAGGTATTTCGGGCCGGTCCTGCGCTGCGATATTCTCGGCGTCGCTCGTCCGCTCTGGACGTGGAAGCCGGACGTTTGAGTGGCGGGTAACGGTGCGCGTTCCGACGGAGCGCGCGCCCTGCCTCCGTTTCTTTGGCCTGGCACGATCGGCGGCGTCCAGCCAGGCTCTTCCAAAGAGATCTCGCGCCGATCGTCTTGTTGAACGCTTCGCCATGGTGGATCGGATGGACCGCAAAATGCGGTTATCCAATCTCTGATCGTTTGTCGAAATCGAAGCCATCGAACTCGCCGGCTGAGCTTGACATCGAGCGGCGAGGTTAAATCCGGCACCTAGCTACTCGAATTAGCCAGTCTTGTTCAGAGTAATCGGAGGTTAACCTCTCTGGTCGAGACTTTGCACTCAGCCTGACCGGAGACGTGGAAGTTGTCCTTCCAGCTGACCGTCCTGAAAGTGCTGGCCGGCCAGCCCGCCGGGCGAGCCTCCGTTGCCGAAGTTCGGCACGCGGTCGAAATACTGATGAACAGCGGTAAAGACTGGACTGATCGCATGAAGCGATTGGCCGAACATGCGCCTGACCTGAATATCTTCTCGGCCAAATTTGTGGTTCGCGATGCGGAGGGCTGGGAGATCACGGAAGAGGGACGGCAATTCCTCGCCGCGCTTCAAACGGCGGTCGCTGTTCGAAGGTCGCCGCTTCGCCCAGTCGACGATCCGCCAACGAGCGAGCCCGCCGTAAGGAATGCGCTGAAATTGTCTGATCCTCCGCGCGGGCACCGGCGCAACGGGCCGCGGCGCCGTCGCGGGAAAGGTCGATCCAGTCGGCGTACAGCGTGAAGCATTACTCGCACAGCATCGATCTTATTTGCATTGGTTATTGATGGACATGGACATGAATGCTCTTCCGGACAGGCGAAAGTCCGTGCGTAATCCATCGCTAGACAATGCGTTGATCAGGTTTGGTGACCTGTCATTATGCTGTGTCGTGCGCGATATCACAGAGAGTGGCGCAGCGCTCAGGGCAGAAGATCCGCCATCCTCACTTCCCGAACAATTCACGCTTATCGTTCCGCCCAGCAGGACCTACTCGTGCAATGTCGTTTGGCGTAAAACCGACGCTGCCGGACATCCAGACCAATCTGGTGGTCCTGACCGACCGGCGCGCCTACCACCTCGAGTTGGTCTCAACCAAGCAGACCTACATGGCTTCGATCTCCTGGACGTACCCGACGGATACGCTGGTTGCACTTCACAAGCAGAATGCGATCGCCCAGGCAAACGAGGAGCGGGTCGCCGATCGCGGCGTGCGGCTCGATAGCCTGGACTTCCGCTACCGTATCGAAGGCGATGACCCACCATGGCGACCAGTGCGTGCGTTCGATGACGGCCGCAAGGTCTATATCCAGATGCCATCCGGCCTGTCGCAGGGCGAGGCGCCGCCCCTGTTCGTCGCGGGCGCCGATGGCCGTCCGAATCTGGTCAACTATCGCGTCAGGGGCTCCTACTACATCGTCGACCGCATGTTTGGCGCCGCCGAGCTCCGTCTCGGCGAGGATCCCCAGCGCATCGTCCGGATCATCCGCATCGATGCGCGGCCGGTGTCGCAGGCCGTCAGCAGTGGGAGCGCCTCATGACGAGTGGGGTGGATCGGGAGCCGCCGGAGCCTCTGGAGCTGCGGGCACGGCCGCGGTCCATCCGGCGGTTGAACAGGCGCGCGCTCATGATCGGCTGCGCTATCACTGCACTGTTCATCGCCGGAGCGACGATAGTTGCGCTCCAGCCGCTGCGGCCTTTGAAGCACGCCGACCGCGCAGAGCGCTTCAACACCGACCGGAAGCAAACGGCGGACGGCCTGAACAAGCTGCCGAGGTCCTACGAGGAACTTCCGCCGTCAACGCCACGGCTTGGACCGCCATCCCCGGGCGATATTGGACGAGCTTTTGCCGAAAACGAAAAGAAAGTCGGCATCGCGCCATCATCGGATCCAGCCTTCCGCAGCAACCCGGAAGAGGACGCAGAAAGGGCGGAGCGCATTCGGCAGGTGCGCATCGCGCAGCAGGCGAGGGAATCGGGCTTGTTCTTCCGACTGTCGGAAAAGCAGGACAAGCGAAAGCAGGCCGGTGTCACGGACGTGGCAGCCAGCCAGCCGTCCCCGTTTCGGCCGCCGGCGGCCGATTCCGGGCCGTCCGCAGCGGAACTTGCGAAAACCGCGCGGGCAATGGTCGATCGATCGGACGAGATCGTACCCTCGTCGCAGGCACGAAAGCTCGCCTTTGTGGGAGCGAAGGCCGACACCGAGACCACCAATCCGCACGCGGTCGTCGCCGCGCCCTCCAGCTATGCCGTGATGGCTGGGTCGATTATTCCAGCGAGCCTGGTGACGGGGCTGAATTCGGACCTGCCGGGAGCGACGATCGCTCAGGTCACGGAGAACGTCTATGACACGGTAACGGGCGAGCATCTGCTGATCCCACAAGGGACGCGGCTCGTGGGCAAGTACGACAGCGTCGTCGCCTTTGGCCAGAAGCGGGCACTGGTCGTCTGGACGCGACTGATCTTGCCGAACGGAAATTCGATCGTGATCGAGAACCTTCCGGCCACGGATGTTGCCGGCTATGCCGGGCTCGAGGATGAGGTGGATTTCCATACCTGGCAACTGCTCAAGGGCGTGGCTTTGGCGACGCTGATCGGGGTGGGTACACAGCTCTCGATCGGAAATGACGAGAGCGATCTCGTGAAGGCGTTGCGGGAAAGCACGCAGCAGACAACCAATCGTGCGGGCCAGCGCCTGGTGGAGCGCCAGCTCGACGTGCAGCCGACAATCACGGTCCGACCGGGATGGCCGCTACGGGTGATTGTTTCTAAGGATCTGGTGCTGAAGCCGTACGAGGACGTTCAGACGGTCGCGAAGGGCAGGTGAAATATGAAGCTTGCGAAACTGCCTGATCGAACACCCGTGAGGATGAATCTTGTATTGGCGCCGAGCTTAGCGAAGCGGCTGCGGGAGTATGCTGATTTTTATGCGGAGACTTACGGCAGCAAGGAGGAGGTTGCCGAACTGATCCCGTTCATGTTGGAGGCATTTCTCGATAGTGACGCGGATTACAAATCGAGGCAAAAGGATGACAAACGTAAAAAATCGAGCCGACTGGACTGCTTGCAGGGCTTGCGTGAACCGGCGAACGACTCGGCCTGAGGGTTTAGGTCGTCCTTGCGAGAGTAGTCAGAGCTGAGGCTCCGCCGGAGCCCGCGTCTCCGCTTGATTCAACCCCTGCTGATGGGTCACCTCCGCGCAGCTGTTGTAGTCGAGTCGGACCCGTAGCTAACGCGGAAAGGCCCGGCAGCGATGCCGGGCCTTTTTTTCTCTTGAGCGCTGAACGGTTGGGCTCAGAAGTCCATGCCACCCATCCCGCCGCCTGGGGGCATCGCGGGACCGCCGGCGTTCTTCTTCGGCAGCTCGGCGACCATCGCTTCCGTGGTGATCAGGAGCGCGGCAACCGAGGCAGCGTTCTGGATCGCGGTACGGACGACCTTGGTCGGGTCGATGATGCCCTTGCTGACGAGATTGACGTACTCACCGGTCTGACTGTCGAAGCCGAACGCGTACTGATCCTTCTCCAGGATCTTGCCGACGATGACGGAACCATCCTCGCCCGCGTTGATCGCGATCTGGCGAGCCGGAGCCGACAGCGCCTTGCGCACGATCTCGACGCCGGTCTTCTGGTCGTCGTTCTTGGTGCGGATGCCCTTGAGATGTTCGGAGGCCCGGAGCAGGGCGACGCCGCCGCCCGGCAGGATGCCTTCCTCGACAGCCGCGCGGGTCGCGTGCATCGCGTCATCAACGCGATCCTTGCGCTCCTTCACCTCGACCTCGGTCGCGCCGCCGACGCGGATCACCGCGACGCCGCCTGCGAGCTTGGCGAGACGCTCCTGCAGCTTCTCACGGTCGTAGTCCGAGGTGGTCTCCTCGATCTGCGCCTTGATCTGGGCAACGCGGGCGTCGATGTCGGCCTTCTTGCCGGCGCCGTTGACGATCGTGGTGTTCTCCTTGTCGATCATCACCTTCTTGGCGCGACCGAGCATCTGCAGCGTGACGTTCTCGAGCTTGATGCCGAGGTCTTCCGAGATGGCCTGGCCGCCGGTCAGGATCGCGATGTCCTGCAGCATGGCCTTGCGGCGATCGCCGAAGCCCGGAGCCTTGACGGCCGCGACCTTCAGGCCGCCGCGCAGGCGGTTGACGACGAGGGTGGCGAGGGCTTCGCCTTCGACGTCTTCGGCGACGATGACCAGCGGCTTGCCGGTCTGCACCACGGCCTCGAGCAGCGGCAGCAGCTCGTTCAGCGAGGAGAGCTTCTTCTCGTTGATGAGGATGTAGGCGTCGTCCATTTCAACGCGCATCTTGTCGGCGTTGGTGACGAAGTAGGGCGAGATGTAGCCGCGGTCGAACTGCATGCCCTCGACGACGTCGAGCTCGGTCTCGAGCGACTTGGCTTCCTCGACCGTGATCACGCCCTCGTTGCCGACCTTCTTCATGGCGTCGGCGAGGAACTTGCCGATCTCGGCATCGCCGTTGGCCGAAATGGTGCCGACCTGGGCGATCTCCTCGTTCGAGGTGACCTTCTTCGAGTTCTTCTGGAGGTCCGCAACGACGGCTTCGACCGCGAGGTCGATACCGCGCTTCAGATCCATCGGGTTCATGCCGGCGGCGACCGACTTGGCGCCTTCACGGACGATCGCGGCAGCCAGCACGGTCGCGGTGGTGGTGCCGTCGCCGGCAGCATCCGCCGCCTTCGACGCCACTTCGCGCACCATCTGGGCGCCCATGTTCTCGAACTTGTCCTCAAGCTCGATCTCCTTAGCGACGGCAACGCCGTCCTTGGTGATGCGGGGCGCGCCGAACGACTTCTCGAGGACGACGTTGCGGCCCTTCGGGCCGAGGGTGACCTTCACCGCATTGGCAAGGATGTCCACGCCGCGTAGCATGCGATCGCGGGCATCGACACCTAGTTTGACCTCTTTAGCTGACATGTTTGTCCTCCCTGAATTGAAATTCGTCTCTCACCTGCGAGGCAGCATCGGCAGGCGCTCCTCAGAGGTAAGCGTTTGCGGCGGTCAGCGTTAGGCCGCCTTCCTGGAGCCGGCCACGTTGGTGAGAACGCCCATGACGTCGCTCTCCTTCATGATCAGAAGCTCCTGGCCGTCGATCTTGACCTCGGTGCCGGACCACTTGCTGAACAGGACCCGGTCGCCTACCTTGAGGTCAATCGGGATCAGCTTGCCAGCTTCGTCGCGACCACCGGGACCGACGGCGATCACTTCCCCCTGGGAGGGCTTTTCCTTGGCAGTATCCGGAATGATGACGCCGCCAGCGGTCTTCTCTTCGGCGTCGATGCGCTTGACCACGACGCGGTCGTGAAGCGGACGGAATTTCATGCGATCCTCCTTGGCTTTTTGATTATTGCTGGGTTGGCAGTCGCAATGAGCGAGTGCTCACCGGTCCTCACATAAGTCCGTGACACTCCGGCGCAAGGGGACCCACGTCGCCTGTTGGTCTTGGTGTCGAACCGCGCCCCTCACTTTGACTACGGCTGTTCGCGGGAGATCGGACGTGGTTGCGGGCATACCAAATCGACGCGAGTGACCCGACGCGGAAGTCGGTCCTAGTACAACGCCGGCTCAATATGCTTTGATGCGCGGGTTAGGACTGAGATAGATGGGTGGCTGATGTACATGTTCATTCGAAAGTACACCAACGTTCGCTCGGTTGCTGACGCTGCTCGCCGCGCCAAAAGTGGCATCGGTCAGATCCTAAGGGAATCGCACGGATTCAGATCCTATTACGTATTGGATGGGGGCGATGGCGTCGGTGTAGCTGTGATGATATTCGAGGACCGCGAAAGCGCCAATGCCGCGAACGATAAAGTTCTGGATTTCGTTCAAGCAAGCCTGCATGACCTTAATCTTGGAGACCCTGAAATCATTGCCGGGGAAATTTTGGTGAAAATAGAATCTGATGCGTAAGTCTTCCGCGCGTCGGTTGTCGCGGGAGGATCGTGCGCGGCGGTGCTGACGGACAATGTATCCGATTGCATCATCGCGGCTGCGTTGGCCGCATCCCAATCCGCTAACGAGCTCGAGGTCGCTTTCGGAGACCAAATACGTATCTCCCGAACCAGACGGGGTATTCCATTGGTCTGTGCAGTCTATCGCAATTCAGCATGCCAAGCTCTCTCAAGGTGTCGCACGACGTCCACCCGCGCGGAAGGCGGACTGACATGTGGTCGCACCCCATGCGGGTAAGACTGAGTCGGGTGCGGTGCCCGCTGCGGCGCCGTTTGCTGAAGGAACTGTCCCGCCGCCGCCGTCTTTCATACTCCTTCTCGAAAGCGTATTGTTTCGATCAAACGAGCTCACTCTGCAGCGCGGTCGTTCAGAGTATCTTGTTCTTCGATTCAAGAAGCTCTCAGCAACGAAACGCGGGGAACGCTCATGACCGGCGCAAGGCTGAAACATTACGGCTGGGGACGGGAAGGCGAAGGCATGAGCGCGGAAGAGCGGGCGTTTGTCCTCGGCCGCTACCATGCCAAGTTTGGCGCCCGCGAATTCGACACGGTAACTGTTCCCGGCCTTGAAGAGCTATCCTTGCGGGAGCCGCGCGTGGTGCTGCCAGCTTCGCTCACGCCGTTCTGCACGACCGAACGCTACGACCGCGCCGCGCACACTTACGGCAAGTCCTATCCGGATTACGTCAGGGCCATGCTCGGCGATTACGGTTGCGCGCCCGATATCGTGGCCTATCCACGCAACGAGACGGAGATATCGGCTGTCATGGACTGGGCGGGGTCCGTCGGTGCTTCGCTGACGCCGTTCGGGGGCGGATCCAGCGTGTGCGGTGGCGTCGAGCCGCTGGCCGATGGCATCAAGCACAAGGCGGCCGTCACGTTAGACCTGCGCAATCTCTCCAAGGTCGTCGAAGTCGATCCGGTCTCGCGCGCCGCATTGATCGACGCCGGCACCTATGGGCCATCGCTGGAAAACCAGCTCAAGCCGCACGGCGTCACGCTGCGGCATTTTCCGCAGAGCTTTGAGTATTCGACCTTGGGCGGTTGGATCGCAACACGATCGGGCGGCCACTTCGCCAGTCTCTACACCCATATCGACGATTTCGTTGAAAGCCTGCGTGTCGTGACGCCGGTTGGCGTCGTGGAGACGCGCCGGCTTCCCGGCTCGGGCGCGGGGCCGAGCCCCGACCGCATGTTCATTGGCTCGGAAGGAATCTTAGGCGTGATCTCGCGCGCATGGATGCGATTGCAGCCGCGTCCAAAATTCCGCGCCGGCACATCGGTTCGCTTTCCCACTTTCTTCGATGCCGCGCGCTCGGTGCGTGCGGTGGCACAAGCCGGCCTCTATCCCTCCAATTGCCGCATCCTGGATCCGCAGGAGGCGTTCAACACCGGTGCGTCCGACGGCAGCTCCGCCATCATGGTGCTTGCATTCGAATCGGGCGATCATTCCCTGGACGCCTGGTTCAAGCGTGCGCTCGAATGCTGCGCCGACCACCGCGGGACACCGGAGCCCGCAGAGGCCGGCGACGCGCATCTCGAAGGCGCGGCAGGCATCTGGCGCAACGCGTTCATTCGCATGCCCTATGCGCGCGAATTCTTGGCGCCCGTTGCTATCATCAACGATACGTTCGAGACCGCCATCACCTGGGATCGGTTCGAAAGCTTTCACGATCAGGTCAAGGCGGGAACAGAACAGGCGATTCTGCAAGCGACCGGAGTGAAGGGTGAAGTTACCTGTCGCTTCACCCACGTCTACCCGGACGGGCCAGCGCCCTACTTCTCCTTCCACGCACGCGGTCGGCACGGTGCGCTGCTCGCGCAGTGGAAGGCCATCAAAGACGCGGCGAGCGACGTGCTAATCGCGGCAGGCGGCACCATCACGCATCACCATGCCGTCGGCCGCGATCACCGACCCTGGTACGACCGGCAGCGGCCACAGCTTTTTGCCGCCGCGTTGCGGGCCGCCAAGCGCGAACTGGATCCCCACGGCATGCTCAACCCGGGTGTCCTGATCGATCCTTAGGCGGGTGCCGTTGACGCGGGTGTGGTGACCTCAGGATCTACTTGGACGAGAGAGTTGGAAGGCAATTTTGATCGCCGTGCTAGGCGTGGATATTTTCGCCGAAGCGTGGCTCAAACGCTCGGTCCGTGGTTCGCTAAGGCCCGCTGTCTGTCGGCCTCACGCTGGCGCGTAGTCAGCGCCACGACTGCGCCAGTTGTGGCGAGGACCTGAATCGTGGCGACCCATCAGGAGTCGTTTGCGCGGGTCGGTTTCATCGGCAAGGAGATATCCGCATTGCATTGCTTGGCGCCTATAGCGGACATACCAGCCAGTCGGATTGATGTCCGCCTTCAGAGGCGAGCACACATCCTAGCTCGCAACCAGCGTAGCCATGAATTGATCTATTGAGGGCTGCGCAGCCTTTTGCATTTTATGCAGGTCTTCAGGTTTGAGATTCGTATAACGCCGGAGCATGCGCCAGTCCTTGTGGCCGGTCACCATAGCGACTTGCTGGATTGAAAATCCGGCTTCAAACAGTCGGCTCGTCCCTTCATGGCGGAGGTCGTGAAAGCACAGATCATCGATATCGATTGCCTTGCACGACCTGTGGAAGGCGGCACCAACCGATTTTGAATGGTGAGGAAATACTCGCCCAACGCCGCGCGTGACGATCCGTTGCTCAAGAACGAGTTGCCATGCGTCATACCCCGTCGAATTGAGTAACGGGACTTTCTGATGGTTTCCGTCCTTTCGTCGCGGATCCTTGCGGTCCCGAATAGTGACTGTTCGCTTCGTTAGATCGACGTCAGACCACTCTATCCGGCTAATCTCGGCTTGGCGCATTGCAGTCGCTATTGCGAAGCGAATAATTCGACCGAGCGGTAGAAATTGTTGAGGGTTAGACTCCGCATACCCGATCAATCGATCCAATTCGTCCTGCGTAGGGCGACGATCACGCTCGTTCGATTTTCCCACGAGATTGAGGTGTTTGAGCGCAGCTTTGGCCAGCTGAACGTTCTCAACGGAGACGTCGATGCCATGGACCGCCGCAGCGTGGAGGAGGATCGCTCGAATAAACGAGAAGTCGATCGCAAGAGTGGCTGGTCCAGCGCCTTGCGAGGCTCGCTTCCGACCAAATTCGATCAATCTCTCACGGCTTAGGTCTCTCAGGTTAACGCGTCCAAGAGAAGTTTTGAGCGCCTTAAGCACCATCGACTTCGATCGTCGAACCGGCTTGCCAACCTGGGCAAGATCGTCGAGGTGCAATGCGATCAAGTCGGAAAAGATGCGCGGTTGCTCGCCAAACTTGGAACGTCGGACCGCGGTTCCCCGATCGATGGAACGCTCGGCTTCGATTGCCCACTCTTCAGCGTCGCGTCGCCTAATGAACGTATTTGCGATGTACTGGCGTTTTCTCCTGACCTGGACCCGCCAGCTTCCAGACCCCAGCTTCGTATAAGTCGGCATTTGCGTGTGCACTCCGTCCGTATTTCGTGTGCTCTACGTGTGCACCGCGAGGTCAAATGCGGTACAAACCAGCGCAAATTTGGCTAGTTTGGAGTGCACACAGAGGGGGTATGTTCCTCTTCTAGTCCTTTGAGAGTGTAGGATAACTTCTTGAATAATCAAGATTATCGGTTTTGTACCGCGCCCATGATGGACTGGACCGACCGGCATTGCCGGGTCTTCCATCGGCTGATGTCGCGCCGGGCGCGGCTTTATACGGAGATGCTGACGACCGGCGCCATCATCCATGGCGATCGGGCGCGGCTGCTCGGCTTCGACGCCAGCGAGCATCCGGTGGCGCTGCAGCTCGGCGGCTCCGATCCGCGCGATCTTACGACCGCCGCGCAGATCGGCGAGGAGTTCGGTTACGATGAGATCAATCTCAATGTCGGCTGTCCCTCCGATCGGGTGAAGGATGGCCGCTTCGGCGCCTGCCTGATGGCCGAGCCCGCGCTGGTCGCCGAAGGCGTTGCGGCGATGAAGTGTGCGGTGCGGATTCCCGTCACGGTGAAATGCCGGATCGGCATCGACGACCAGGATCCGGAAGTCGCGCTCGACACGCTGGCCCGCGGCGTGATTGCCGCGGGCGCGGATGGGCTTGTCGTGCACGCGCGCAAGGCCTGGCTGAACGGATTGTCGCCGAAGGAGAACCGCGACATCCCGCCGCTCGACTACGATCGGGTGTATCGCCTCAAGGCGGCGTTGCCGCACGTGCCCATCATCATCAACGGCGGCATCACGAGTCTCGCCGAGGCAAAGCGGCATCTGGCCCATGTCGATGGCGTGATGTTGGGGCGGGCGGCCTATCAGGAGCCATGGCGGCTGCTCACCGTCGATTCCGAGCTGTTCGGCGAGACGCCGCCGCACGCCACGATGAAGGACGTGTTCGCGGCGATGCTGCCCTATATCGAGCGGCAACTTGTCGAGGGCACCCGGCTGCATTCGATCACGCGGCATTTCGTCGGCGCCTTCCATGGTGTCCCCGGTGCGCGTGCGTTCCGCAGGTATCTCGCGGAGAACGGCGTTCGGCCGGGGGCTGACATCGACGTGCTGCACGAGGCGATCGCACGCGTTGACGATCGCGCGCCGGCGGCGGTCGCGGCCTGAGCGCGCTGGTTTAGAGCCCCGTTCCGATGGAATCGGAACGGGGCTCTGGATTCTCATTTTGACGCGTTTTCTTCACGCCAACCGGTATCCACTTCGCTCGAAAACGCTCTAATGCTTGCGCTGACGCCGCGTGACGTCTTGTGCGATCTTCAGGAAATTGAACAGATGCGGCATCCGGTTGTCGCGCCGGTAGTTCAGCGACAGTGCAGTGCCCGGATTGTGTCCCTCATAGGCGCGGTAGGCGACGCCAGGCCGCTCCGCCTCCGAGACCGATTTCGGCACCAGCGCGATGCCGACGCCGACCGACACCAGGCTGATTGCGGTCTGGTAGTCCTGCGCCAGCACCTGCGATTTCGGAATGAAGCCTTCTTCGAGGCAGATGTTGAGGATGTGGTCGGCGAAGCTCGGGCGCGGCTTGCGCGGGTAGAGGACGAACGTTTCGGCCCTCAGCGCCGCCAGTCGCGGGATCTGCTGATCGAGCAGGGGTGAAGTATCTGACAGCGCGAGGATCAGCGGCTCCTGCAGCAGCGGCTCCGACTTCAGCTCCTCGTCGTCGAGCGAGGGCCGGGCGATGGCGATATCGATCTCGCGCTGGATCACCGCGCGCTTCTGTTCGGCGTTGTTCATCGCCGACAGCGCGAGCTCGACGTCAGGATAGGCCGAACGAAACGCCTGGATCACGCTCGGCAGCACGCCATAGGTCGCCGATCCGACGAAGGCGACGCGCAGATGCCCGGAAAAGCCTTCGCCGATCCGCTTGATCTCGCGGTGCGTCCGGTCGAGCCGCTCCAGCACGTCGCGCGCCCGCTCCAGCAGAACGCTGCCGGCCTGGGTCAGCCGGATCTGGCTGCGGCTCCGGTCGATCAGCATGACGCCGAGATCGCTCTCGAGTTGCGCGATCTGCCGGCTAAGCGGCGGCTGCGCGATCGCAAGCCGCGACGCGGCACGGCCGAAATGCAATTCCTCGGCGACGGCGACGAAATAGACCAGTCGCCTGAGATCCATGACATCGTCGCGATCGGTCACGACTAGCCGAACGCCTGTTCGCGCGCTTCCAGGGAAGCCGCGGAAAAATCCTGCCGGGTTCGATATCGCGTGGTCATCAGCGCACGATCGAGATGGTTCCAGCGCAAAGACTGGGCGTGGGTCCCTGGATTGTCAATTGTCCGCGGGAACGGCGCCATCCGGCTAGTCCTTCCGGGCGAAGGCGCGGATCTTGTCCTCGTCGACCTCTACGCCGAGACCGGGGCCATCAGGGACACAGATCTCGAACTCGTCGAATCTGATCGGGTTGACGACCAGATCCTCCACGAGGATTCGCGGACCGAAATGCTCGGTGCCCCATTCGAGCCTGGGCAGGGTGGCGAAGGCGGCGAGATGTGCCGCTGCGCCGATGCTGCTCTCCAACAGGCAGCCGCCATAGAGCTCCAGTCCGTGCGCGGCCGCGACCGCAGCGGCGCGCTTCATCTCGAACAGGCCGCCGCTCTTCACGAGCTTCAGCGAGTAGACGCTGCCGCAGCCCATCGCGCCCGCGCGCGCGATGTCCTCCTTGGTGAAAGCCGCTTCGTCCACCAGCAGCGGAATCGAGGTGCGGGCCGCGACACGCGCCATCGCTTCCAGTTGCAGCGCCGACACCGGTTGTTCGATCAGGGCAACGTCCAATTCCTCCAGCGCGGGCATGAAGCGGACGCATTCGGCCTCGGTCCAGCCCTGGTTGACATCGACGATCAGGCGCACCTCCTCGCCGAGGCCGTCACGCAATGCTTGCAACCGCTTCAGATCGGCCTGCGGCCGGTTGAACCCGAACTTGATCTTGAACTGGCGGTGTTCGCGGCGCCGCAGCTTCTCTTTCGCTTCTTCCACCTCCTGGCCGCTGTCGCCCGACGCCAGCGCCCAGATCACCTCCATGCGTTCGCGCACCGCGCCGCCGAGCAGCGCGCTGGCGGGCAGGCCCAGCGTCTTGCCGGCGGCGTCGAGCAGGGCGGACTCGATCGCGCCCTTGGCGGCGAAATTGCGGGTGGCGGCCTTGCTCATGCGCAAGGCATTGGCTTCGAAGGCGAGGGCAGGCTGTCCGAGCAGCGCCGGCGCCAGATAATTCGTGACCGCGGCCTTGATCGACTCCACGCTCTCCTCGGCCCAACGCGGCCCGCCGAGCGTCGAGGCTTCGCCGATGCCCGTCACGCCGTTATCGAGCAGGACGCGCACCAGCACGTAACCCTGATGCGTGACTTCCGTGTTCGAGAGCTTGTGCCGGCGGCGGGTCGGCGCCTCCACGATGGTCGCGCGGATGCTGCGGATCGCAGTGTCCTTTGCGTGAGCCTGCACTCGCTCCACGGGCTCGGCGATTTCGATCACGGCACGACTCATATGTCCTCGCAGGTCAGTTCAGAATGAGCCCTGCCAGGCTGGTGGAGCCTGGCAGGACGTAACGGGCATTATTCGGCGGCGACGAGCCGTTCGACGGCGGCCTTCTTGAGCTTGAAGTCGAAGTTGAGCACCAGATCGGTGTCGGCGCCGGCGGGGGCCTTGGCGAACTTGCCGATCAGGCTCTGCTTCACGGCGAACACCGAGTCGTTGTCGAGGTACTTGGTCTCGGAATCGTAGATCTGCGAGATCAGCGATTGATAGCCGTCCTTCGAAAGCATGAAGTGGATGTGGCCCGGACGCCAGGGATGGTGGCCCATATATTTCAGCAGCTCGCCGCCGGCGCCGTCATAGGGGATCGGGTAGGGCTCGGGGCGAAGCGCCACGAAGGCATATTCGCCGTTGGCGTCGGTCGTGAAGCGTCCGCGCAGATTGTAGGCCGGCTGTTCCGGATCCTGCAGGTCATAGAGGCCGTTCGGCGCGTCTTCCCAGACGTCGATCGTGACGCCTTCGATCGGTCGCCCCGCGGTGTCGCTGATGCGCCCGCTGACCTTGACGGTCTGCGCGTTGTCGAACGCCTTCTTGATGATGGAGGCGCCCTTGGCCAGCACCGGCGGGTTTTCCCGATAGAACGGCCCGAGCACGGTGGATTCGCTCTCGCCGTCGGTGACGCGGTGGTCGAGCATGTCGACAAGCACCTCGACGCCGAGAATGTCGGCGATCAGGATGAACTCGTTGCGCTTCTCGTCCGAGATATCGCCGGCGCGGCGCAGGAATTCGCATGCGGCGAACCACTCGGCGAAAGTCAGGTCGACCTCCTTGCAGAAGCCGTGCATGTGGCGGATCAGGCTCGTCATGATCTGCCGGTTGCGATCCGGAATGTCCTTCGAGAGCGCGGCGATCACGTGGTCGGTGATGGTGTCCTTGTTGACGTTCAGCATGGTCGTTTCCTCCTTTTCTTGCAGTTTGCTCAAACTTGCATCCCCGTTTTCGGGAATATCGGTCGCTGGTCTCACCAGACAAATTCATAAGCAGCGTTCTCCAGCATCGCGGGCGCCGGGTGCGGATCGGCAAGGCCGCCGAAGCGGCCGCGGCAGAACAGCAGCGGCTTCTTGCTGGGCTCCAGTGCCATCTCGCGAACGTGGCCGAGAAAGATGGTGTGGTCGCCCGCGACGATCTCATCCGCGAGATCGGTCACGAAATACGCCGCCGCGTTGGCGATGACGGGCAGCTCGTTGCGGCGCTCGAGCACGTCGCAGAGGTCGAGCTTGGGCTTGCCGGCGAAATGCCAGGCGAAATCCTCCATGCCCTCGGCGAGGATGCTGACCGCAAAGCGGCCGGTCTTCTGGATGTTGCCGAGCATCTTCGCGCTTTTCGCGATCGAGATCGCGACCAGCGGCGGATCGAGCGAGACCGACATGAAGGCGTTGGCCGTCATGCCGTGATCGCGGCCCTCGCAATGCGTCGTGATGATGGTGACGCCGGTGCCGAACTGGCCACAGGCATTGCGCAACTCTCGCGGATCGATGGCGGTCATTGGCTTGCGACCTCGAGTTGGGCCAAACCGGATCGGTCGGCCGGTGGCGCGGTCACGATATCTCTCCAGTTTTCCAGCGTCGCCGCGGCGGCGGCAAGGCCGGATCGCCGCAAGGCGCGGATCCGGCTGCTGGAGACGATCTCGCCATTGCCACAGCGCACCGGCGGCAGGATGCGCGTGTTGAAGTGCTGCCGCAGCAGCAGGGCGGTGCCGCCCTTGCAGGACCCGAAGCGGAAATCCTCGCCGACGATCACCTCACGCGGCTGCAGCTTATGCAACTCGGTGAGGAAATCGAGCGCGGTGCGCCGGACGAAGATCTGGTTGAAATCGGCGACGACGACGTGGTCAGGCGCGAATGTTGCGATGCGCTCGAGCTTTTCGCGAAGCGAAATCAGCGGCTCGGCCTGGCCGAAATACACCTTTGGCGGCGGATCGAAGGTGTAGATCACGGCTGGAATGCCGCGGCGCCGCGCTGCCGCGATGGTCTGCCGCAGCAGTTCCTGATGGCCGCGGTGGACGCCGTCAAATGCGCCGATGGTCACGACGGAGGCATCGAGGGTCAATTCCCCATCGCGATGGAAAGCGACAGCACTGCTGTCAAAACCCTTGCCCATGGTTCGCTCCCTTGCCGTGCTGCGTCAGCTGCGGCGTTGCGCCGGCCGAACGATCCTTGCCGTCCGGTCCGTGCCATCGAGTCATAGCCCGAGCCGGGCCGGTCCGCGCGGTATGGTGTGATACCTTTCGCCCGCTCCGGGTGAGCGCGTAGCGTTTCCTCCGATGTCACGCCGTCCAAGAGCGTGACGAGATGGTCTTGGGGCCGGTGTGACAACGCCGCCGGTCCAACGACACAAGCGGAGGAGAAACCCATGACTACTGCGGCAGCCCTGCGGGCCGACGTGCCTGCGTCAACCACCAGCGTCTATACCGGTGCGGAATTCCTGGACAGTATCCAGGACGGCCGGGAAATCTACATCTACGGCGAGCGCGTCAAGAACGTCACCCAGCATCCAGCCTTTCGCAATTCGGCGCGGATGGTGGCGCGCTGGTACGACCGCTTCCATGAGAAGAAGGATCAGATCGGCGTCTTGACCGACACCGGCTCGGGACAGCTGACCCATCCGTTCTTCCTCGGCTCGAAAACGGCCGACGACCTCGTCAAGGGCCGCGACGCGATCGCCGAATTGCAGAAGGTTTCTTTCGGCTGGATGGGCCGCTCGCCGGACTACAAGGCGTCGTTCCTCGGCACGCTGGGGGCGAATTCAAGCTTCTATGGTGACTACGCCGGCAATGCAAAGAAATGGTACGCCCGGACCCAGGAGCGTCTCGACTTCTGGAATCATGCCATCGTCAATCCACCGATCGATCGCGACCGCGCCATCGAGGAGGTGCGCGACGTCTTCATGCATGTCGAGAAGGAGACCGACGCCGGCCTGATCGTGTCGGGCGCGAAGGTGGTGGCGACCGGGTCGGCGCTGACGCACTACAATTTCATCGCCCACTACGGCATTCCGATCAAGGACAAGTCGTTCGCGCTGATCTTCACGGCGCCGATGGATGCCAAGGGCATCAAGCTGATCGCCCGCTCGTCCTACGAATTCACCGCGGCGGCGACCGGCTCGCCGTTCGACTATCCGCTGTCCAGCCGCTTCGACGAGAACGATTCGATTCTCGTGTTCGACAAGGTGCTGGTGCCCTGGGAGAACGTCTTCATCTATGGCGACGTCGACAAGATCAACCAGTTCTTTCCGGCGTCGGGCTTCATCCCGCGGTTCACGCTGCACGGCGTGACGCGGCTTGCCGTCAAGCTCGACTTCATCGCCGGTCTGTTCTCGATGGCCGTCGAGGCGACCGGGTCGAAGGATTTTCGCGGCGTGCAGACCGCGGTGGGCGAGGTGATCGCCTGGCGCAATCTGTTCCACGGCATTGCCGACGCGATGGTGAAGTCGCCAATCGCCTGGCAGGGGACCGATGGCTACAATCTGCCGAACCTGAACTACGGGCTGGCCTATCGCGTGTTCGCACCGATGGCCTATCCGCGGATCAAGGAATTGATCGAGCGTCATGTCGCGAGCGGCCTGATCTATCTGCCGTCGAGCTCGGCCGATCTGGAGAGCGAGGCCATCCGGCCCTATCTCGACCGCTTCGTCCGCGGCTCCAACGGCTATGCCGCGATCGACCGGATCAAGCTGCTGAAGCTGCTCTGGGACGCGGTCGGCTCCGAGTTCGGCGGCCGGCATGAGCTCTACGAGCGCAACTATGCGGGCAATTACGAGAACCTGCGCGTCGAGACGCTGATGGCCGCGAGCGCCACCGGCGACCTCGGCGCCATGCAGGATTTCGTGCGCAACTGCATGAGCGACTACGACGTCTCCGGTTGGACGGCGAAGGACCTCGTCAATCCCGACGACATCAACCTCGTCAGCCGCGGTCTGGTGCAAGGCTGACGACAAGGCTGAGCATCTGATAGACCGATCAATGGAGCCGCCGCGATCTTGCGGCGGCTCCACGCCGTTTCACCCCATTGCTGAGAGAGTTCATCATCATGCTGTTCCACGTCGAAATGGATGTGCGGATTCCGCACGATCTCCCGGTCGAGAAGGTCGATGCGCTGAAAGCGGCGGAACGGGTCCGCGCCATGGAGCTGCAGCGGACGGGGGCCTGGCGCCATCTGTGGCGGGTGGCGGGGCGCTACGCCAATGTCAGCATCTTCGACGTGTCTGGCGCGCAGGAATTGCACGACATCCTGTCCAGCCTGCCGCTGTTTCCGTTCATGGAGATCCAGGTCACGCCGCTGTGCCGGCACCCGTCGTCGATCCACGACGACGACCGGTAGCACCGGGTTGAGGCCTCCGGAGCGATTGCGTCGGGTTGGCTCCCGTTCACGTCATCCAGGGCGGGAGCGGGAGATTCTTCTTGCGGAGGAAGTCCGGATTGAAGAGTTTCGACTGGTAGCGCTGGCCACCGTCCGCAAGGATGGTGACGATGGTCTTGCCTGGACCGAGGTCGCGTGCAAGCCGCATCGCTCCCACGATGTTGATCGCGCTCGAGCCACCCAGAACCAACCCCTCATGCGCGACCAGGTCGAACAGGACGGGTAGCGCCTCCTCATCAGTGATCTGGTAGGCCATGTCGATCGGCGTGCCCTCGAGGTTCTTCGTCACACGGACCTGGCCGATGCCTTCCGTAATCGACTCACCCTCTGTCGTCAGCTCGCCCTTTGTGAACCAGTTGTAGAGGGCGGCGCCCATCGGGTCGCTCAGCGCAATCTTCACGCCGGGGTTTCGCTCCTTGAGGGCGAGCGCAATGCCACCCAACGTCCCGCCGCTGCCGACGGCGCACGTGAAGCCATCGATCTTTCCATCCGTCTGTTGCCAGATCTCGGGGCCGGTCGTGCGATAGTGGCCGTCGCGGTTGGCGACGTTGTCGAACTGATTTGCCCAGAATGCGCCCAGTTCCCCGGCGAGGCGACCGGAATAGCGTGCATAGTGGTCCGGATGGGAAGATGGCACGGCGGGCATCAGGCGCAGATCGGCGCCGCACAGCCGCAGCATGTCTTTCTTTTCCTGACTTTGCGTATCGGGCATCACGATCACGGATCGATAGCCGCGCGCATTGGCCACGAGCGCAATGCCGATGCCGACATTGCCGGCCGTGCCTTCCACGATGACACCGCCCGGCTTGAGCCGGCCGCGCTGCTCGGCGTCGTTGATGATAGCAAGGGCTGCACGATCCTTGATCGAGCCGCCCGGATTAAGAAATTCGGCCTTGCCGTAAATGTTGCAGCCCGTGATCTCCGATGCCGCGCGCAGCCTGATCAACGGCGTGTTGCCAATGGAGTCCAGAAAACCGGATCGAACGTTCATGGTTGCCCCGCCTGGCCAAACAGTAGCTTGATGCTGTTTTTCTCTTGATCTCGGAAATTTCCTTGCCGCGCGGCATGCGGGATTGGAAATCATAGTCTCTGACCGTGTCGTCATCAGACACGTCGCGTGCCGACATGCTGGAGCAGATAGCGAAACTCAATAGAGCCAGTTTTCGTGCACCGTACAATCCTCGTTTTTCGACAGTGCGACTGCAGATCACTCATGCGGTTGGTACGTTGTGTCATTTCACTGCGGAAGTTGATCCGCATCGCGCACGGACCGCACAATCGTGCGGCCATCAAGTGCGATCTGTGGATGTGCGCCCCGGATTGCCACGCGCATGCAGTGGAGACGGCATAAGCCGCCCCTGGCCTTCGTTGCGTGAGCGCTCGCGCAGCCTAATCGACGGCCGTGCGCGGGCGCCGGTGGCGGCTTGAGGTGTTGATACTGCCGGTGACGTCGGGGTAGCCGGTCAGGCTCAGCGTGTCGGCGCGGACGCCCCAGCTCTCGAGCCGATCGAGGAAGCTCATGCCGAGCAGGTTGGTCTTCATCTGCCCGCGCTGCACCACCAGCGCCGGCACCGATTTCTCGACCAGCTTGCCGACCGCGAGACGATCGAGCGTGAGCCGCGCCGCCTTGGTGTGACCGCCGGCGGTCTCGAGGTCGACATTGTATTCGAGCATGTCGGTCGGCAGCCCGATCGCCTTGGCGGTCTCCCAGGTCAGCACGACCGAGGTCGCGCCGGTGTCGATCACCATCGGCGCGCTGACGCCGTTGATCTTGGCGCGGAACGCGAACTCGCCGCCCTGGCTGCGCGCGATCTGCACCGCGGGGGCGGAGCTGGAGGTGGAGGCTGAGGCGGTGATGCTGCGGCCGAAGATCTGGGTGAGATTTTCCCTGGCGCGGGCGATCTGCTCGGGGTCGCCATAGGCGACGACGGCGCCGGCGGTTGCCATCAGCAGCACGATGACGAGGAGGATACGGGTCACGGCGCAACTCCCGCCGCAACGCCGATCATGCGCGCTTCGGACGCGGCTCCATGCGCTCGAGCCCAGCCTCGGCCATGCGCGCCGGCAGCGTCGCCATCACCGACAGCCGCTCCGTGCGGTCCATCTTGTGCCAGCGCGCGATCTCCGGAAGCGTGCGGCCACAGCCGAAGCAGAGCTTCGTCCTGGGGTCCATCATGCAGACTGCGATACACGGCGTCTCTGAGCTCATTGTTCAAGTGTTGAACGGTTTCGGCGGCCGGTGCAAGCCGGCTGACGTGGGATGCTGCATCACGCCTCGGCTTTTTGTCGCGAGCATGGTCCCGGCGCGAACGCCTTGGGTTTATTGCCAAAGCGTTTCCGAGCGAAGTGGAGACCGGTTCGCGTAAAGAAAACGCGTCAGAACCAAAGTCTAGAGCCCCGTTCCGAATCCATCGGAACGGAAAGGGCTCTAGCGATAACCGCGTCACGATCTTCCGCGACATGCTCTACAATCCGGTGCCGGCACTCATGATCGACTTGCGGCGCACGCGTTTCCGGTCGGCGCCCATCGTGGGCTCGACGGGCTCCGGCGGCTGCATCGGCGGTGCTTCCTCCGCCATCGGCGCCAGCGCGCTCATCACCCGTTCCGGCGGCAAGGTGACGATCACCTCGGTGCCGATGCGCAGCTTCGACTTCAGCGTGAAGGTGCCGCCATGCATGTCGATCAGGCTCTTCGCGATCGGCAGGCCGAGGCCCGCGCCCTGTTCCGCCGACTTGATCGAGTTGGAGCCCTGGCCGAAGGAGGCCAGCACGACCGGGATCTCGTCCTCGGCGATGCCGCTTCCGGTGTCCTTGACGCTCAGATATTGCCCGCCCGACGCGGTCCAGCCGACCTTCAGCCAGATTTCGCCGCCTTGCGGGGTGAACTTGATCGAGTTGGAGAGCAGGTTGAGCACGACCTGTCGGATGGCGCGCTCGTCGCCCCAGATCCTCGGCATGCCGTGCTCGAACACCTCGTGGATGGTGATGCCACGGCTGGAGGCGCGCAGCTTCAAGAGATGGTGGCAGTCGGCGACGACATGCACGAGCGCCACGGCCTCCTCGTTCAGCTCGTAGCGGCCGGCCTCGATCCGCGACAGGTCGAGGATCTCGTTGATGAGATTGAGCAGATGCACGCCGGAATTATGGATGTCGGCGGAATATTCCTTGTAGACCGGCACGGTATGTGCGCCGAAGATCTCGCTCTTCATCACCTCGGAGAAGCCGAGGATGGCGTTGAGAGGCGTGCGCAGCTCGTGGCTCATCTGGGCGAGGAAGCGCGACTTGGCGACGTTGGCGGATTCGGCACGGTGGCGCGCCTCGTCGGAGATCGCCTTGGCCTGCTCCAGTTCGCCGATCAGCGCATCCTTTTCGGCGCGGGCCTCCAGCGTCGCCAGCGTGGTCGAATGCAGGCGGTGCGCGAGCAGGGCAAAATAGCCTTCGGCGGCAAGCGCGAGCAGCGCCAGCACGTAATTGTCGAACGCGCCGTTGAGCACGAGGTCGAGCGCGATCCCCACCGTCACCGGAACGGTCGCCGCAAGGGCTGCGATCGGCAGGCTCGCGGCCAGCATGCTGGAGACCGCGATCACCAGCAGCATCAGGAACATCATCAGCGTGTTGGAGGCGAGATCGCGCCCGGCGGGGTGGATCAGGATCGCGGTCCAGCACAGGCCGTAGAGCAGGTCGAGCAGCACGAAGCGCGTCCGCCATTTGCGGGTGACCGCGACCGAGGTCGGTTCGGCGAGGAAGCGGGAACAGCTGCGGATGATGGCGAGATGGACGCAGAGGATGCCGATCGTCCAGGCGCCGGCCACGATCGGCTTCATCCAGAGGCCAAACAGCACGCCGGTTGCCACCACGAGCAGCATCACGACGTAGGACGCCGACATGCGGGTCTGGGCGTATTGGCGGAGCAGTTCCGCGTCGAACGCCGGGCGGGTTCCACTGGTTGACGTTAACCGATCCCGCGCCTCGCGCACCCGCTGCGCAGCGACGCGCCGGCTGTTCACCGGCACCGTCACCTGAGGTCCTGCCGGAAGCGCTACAACTTCAGGCTTTTCTGCGGGATTACTCATCAACAACACAAATCCTGCCCACGAACCGCGCGGGCTTTTTGCATTGTCTATCTGTGACGCTAAATCATTAAGCGATGACTTAAAGAGCTAAGGAAAAGCGTAAACGGGGAGTTAAATTAACTTTTGCGCCGGGGGCTGCGCTGTTGGGCGATGGCGGGCGCACACGCGCACGCCGGGTCTGATAATTCCATGTTGTCATGGCCGGGCTAAACAGTTGTCCCGGCCATCCACGTCTTGCTTTTCGTGGATCCAAAGAGGTGGATGCCCGGGACCAGCCCGGGCATGACGAGATTGTGGGAAGCGTTAGCGCTGCAAACGGGCCAGCAGGCTCGACGTGTCCCAGCGCTTGCCGCCCATCTTCTCGACCTCGGCATAGAACTGGTCGACCAGCGCGGTTGCGGGCAGGGTGGCGCCGTTGCGGCGGGCTTCCGCCAGCGCAATCGAGAGGTCCTTGCGCATCCACTCGACCGCGAAGCCGAAATCGTACTTGCCCTCGTTCATGGTCTTGTAGCGGTTTTCCATCTGCCAGGACTGCGCCGCGCCCTTGGAGATCGTCTCGATCACGGCGGCGACGTCGAGGCCGCTCTTCTTGGCGAAGTGGATGCCCTCCGACAGGCCCTGAACGAGACCTGCGATGCAGATCTGGTTGACCATCTTGGTCAGCTGGCCGGCGCCGGCCGGGCCGAGCAATTTGCACATCCGCGCATAGGCGCCGGTGATGATCGGCTCGGCACCTGCATAGGCGTCTTCGCTGCCGCCGCACATCACCGTCAGCACGCCGTTCTCGGCGCCGGCCTGGCCGCCGGACACCGGCGCGTCGACGAATTTGAACCCGGCCTTGGTCGCGGCGGCATCGAGCTCGCGGGCGACCTCGGCGGAGGCGGTGGTGTGATCGACGAAGGTTGCGCCCTTCCTGACCCCGGCGAAGGCGCCGTCGGGGCCGATCGTGACCGAACGCAGGTCGTTGTCATTGCCGACGCAGCACATCACGAAATCCTGGCCTTCGGCGGCGGCCTTCGGGGTCGGCGCGGTCTTGCCGCCGAACTTGTCGGCCCATTCCTTCGCCTTCGCCGCGGTCCGGTTGTACACGGTGACCTCATGGCCGCCTTTTTTCACGAGGTGTCCCGCCATCGGGAAACCCATTACGCCGAGACCGAGGAAAGCGACTTTAGCCATGTCTGTTACCTTGTGATTTGCCGTGGTGATCGCCCCTTGAGACCGCCGGAAAACGTCGCGGCGGGCAGGGCATTCCGTCCATGGAAGGAGCCGCACCATACCCCCTGTGCAGCGGAGGGCAACGGCCTTGGTGGGATGGCAGAAGGCGGTTTTGTGCTAGGATTGGCCCACCAACGAACTTCACAAAAAAGGGAGTGTCTCGCATGGGCATGAGCGTCGGTGTGCTCGATCATTTCAATATCCGGACCCGGAATCTCTCGGCCACGGTGCGGTTCTACGAGGATATTCTGGGCCTGGAAAAGGGCGCGCGGCCGAACTTCGCGTTCCCCGGTGCGTGGATGTACAGCGAGGGAAAGGCGGTCGTGCATCTGGTCGATATTTCGGCGACCGACGAGGCACAAAAGCCTGACTCGGGCGTCGTCCATCACGTCGCCTTTGCCAGCCAGGGCTTCGATGGGATGAGGCAGCGGCTTCAGTCCAAGGGCATGGAATTCGACTCGCGCCAGGTTCCCGGCGGCGATCTCTGGCAGATCTTCGTCAACGACCCCAACGGGGTCATGATCGAGCTGAACTACGAGGCCGCCAAGGAAGGCGGCTCGGCGGCGCCGGCCGAGCGGCGGGACGACGTCGGAGCGAGGTAGCCTTTTGCGCTGCAACGCTCTATGGGTCGGTCTCTTGGGCATGATCCGGAAAAGTGCGAAGCGGTTTTCCGAACAAGATCATGCCGACTAAAATGTCCAGGAGATGCGCGGTGAGCGTGACGCAGCAACAGGTTCTCGATTGCCTTGTCAAGGTGATGTCGCCACGCGGCACAGCCTTGACCAACGCCAATGTGCTGTCGGCGATCACGGTCACCGACGGCAAGGTGTTCTTCTCGATCAATGTCGACGCCGCGGAGGCCCGCGCCTGGGAGAGCGTGCGTGCGCAGGCCGAGAACGCCGTGCGCGCCATTCCCGGCGTCAGCGTCGCGATGATCGCGCTGACCGCCGAGCGCAAGGCGGGCGGTGCGGCGCCGGCGCCGCGGCCGGCCAGCGGCGTCCCGCCGGCGTCCGCCCATCGTCATCCGCATCCGCCCGGCGGGCAATCGCCGATGGCCCGGCAGGCCGAGATCCCCGGCATCTCCGCCGTCATCGCCGTCGCCTCCGGCAAGGGCGGCGTCGGCAAGTCTACCACCGCGCTCAACCTCGCGCTCGGTCTGCGCGATCTCGGCCTGCGCGTCGGGCTGCTCGACGCCGACATCTATGGCCCATCGGTGCCGCGGCTGACCGGCATCCGCGAGAAGCCGCAGCTCAATGACGACAAGAAGATGGTCCCGCTGCAGCGCTTCGGCCTGTCGATCATGTCGATCGGTTTCCTGGTCGAGGAGGACACCGCGATGATCTGGCGCGGGCCGATGGTGATGTCGGCGATCACCCAGATGCTGCGCGACGTCGCCTGGGGCACGCTCGACGTGCTCGTGGTCGACATGCCGCCCGGCACCGGCGATGCCCAGCTCACGCTGGCGCAGAACGTCCCGCTCAAGGGCGCCGTCATCGTCTCGACCCCGCAGGACCTCTCGCTGATCGACGCCCGGCGCGGGCTTGCGATGTTCAAGAAGGTCAACGTGCCGGTGCTCGGCATCGTCGAGAACATGAGCTATTTCCAGTGCCCGCATTGCGGCACCCGCTCGGATATCTTCGGCCATGGCGGCGCTCGCCACGAGGCCGAGAAGCTGGGGGTGCCGTTCCTCGGCGAAATCCCCCTGCACATCGCGATCCGCACCGCCTCCGATTCCGGCAACCCGGTGGTCGAGAGCGAACCGGACGGCCCGCACGCAGCGATCTACCGCGCGATCGGCGGCAAGGTCCGCGAGCAGCTGCAAGGCGTCATCGCGGCAGCCTGAGCCTGCGCTGCCGTCCCGCTGGGCCGATTGGCCGCGAAGCGTCCGGAGCCCGGCGGGCCTTCTTCACAGGCCTGTGGCCCTTGGTGCCTTTGGACGATTGCTGAATCGGTTCCGGCCTGTATGTTTATGCAGGAGTGGCCGAATCGCACCACCCTTCGATCAGCGGAAGGCGGCCACGGCGTGAAGCCAAAACTGCGGAAGGGGCCGTGAGGCGACCATCGACATGGCAGCATCACGTGAAGCAAACAAACAGCACCGCAAACATCTGACGCGGGAGAAGCGCGCAGAGGCCTCCCGGCTGGCATTCAACATGGCCAAGAAATCCGACTCGATCGGCGAGGCTGCCGAGGCGATCGCCAAGACGTATGGCGTCAGCAAGACAACCGCGCAAAGCTGGATCCGGCGCGGGCGGTATTTGGCTGATCAAGCCAAGAAGGCGCGGGAGACGACGCGGCGCTGATTGCCCCGTAACCCGGTGGTTGAGCGCGGACCGGACGGCCCGCACGCGGCGATTTACCGCGCGGTCGGCGGCAGCTCCGCGGCCACCTGCCAGGCGTCATCGTCGCTGCCTGAAGGCGCATTTTCCGGCTGATTTCCAGCCTCATCAGACTTTCGTTTAATTGGCGCGGTCATGCCATTGTCGCGTTTCCGTGAAGCCGCCTTCCGTGTTAAAGGGCCGACCCAGAGCGCCTCGGCAGGCCTTCACGCGCCTGCCGGAGAACTGCTTGCGGTCAATGGGAAACGCCCCTGAAGGAGAAGTCTTACGATGAAGCGTCGTGATTTTTTGAAAGTTTCTGCGGCCGGTGCTGCCGCGACGGCGGTTGCCGCGCCGGCGATCGCGCAGTCCTCGCCTGAAATCAAGTGGCGCCTGACCTCGAGCTTCCCGAAGTCGCTGGACACCATCTATGGCGGTGCCGTCGAGCTGTCGAAGTACGTCGCCGAAATGACCGACAACAAGTTCCAGATCCAGGTGTTCGCGGCCGGTGAAATCGTCCCCGGCCTGCAGGCACTGGACGCGACCTCCAACGGCACGGTCGAGATGTCGCACACCGTCGCCTACTACTATGTCGGCAAGGACCCGACCTTCGCGATCTACGCCTCGGTGCCGTTCGGTCTCAATGCCCGCATGCAGAACTCCTGGTGGTACCAGGGCGGTGGCCAGGAGCTCGGCAACGAGTTCTTCAAGAAGTTCGGCGTGATCGGTTTCCCGACCGGCAACACCGGCACCCAGATGGGCGGCTGGTTCCGCAAGGAGATCAAGACCGTCGCCGACATGTCGGGCCTGAAGATGCGCATCGGCGGCATTGCCGGCCAGGTGCTGCAGAAGGTCGGCGTGGTGCCGCAGCAGCTTGCCGGCGGTGACATCTATCCGGCGCTCGAAAAGGGCACCATCGACGCGGCCGAGTGGGTCGGTCCCTATGACGACGAGAAGCTCGGCTTCCAGAAGGTCGCCAAGTACTACTACTATCCGGGCTTCTGGGAAGGCGGTCCGACCGTGCACTCCTTCGTCAACCTGGAGAAGTGGAACGCGCTGCCGAAGAACTACCAGGCGATCCTGGCCAACGGCGCCGCCAACGCCAACAGCTGGATGGCCGCGCGCTACGACATGCAGAACCCCTCCGCGCTGAAGCGGCTGGTTGCCGGCGGCACGCAGCTGCGTCCGTTCACCAACGAGGTGCTCGAGGCCTGCCTCAAGGCGACCAACGAGCTGTGGGGTGAAATCTCGGCCAAGAATGCCGACTTCAAGAAGTCGATCGATGCCATGCAGGCGTACCGCTCCGACCAGTATCTGTGGTGGCAGGTCGCCGAATACACCTTCGACAGCTTCATGATCCGCTCGCGCACCCGCGGCTGATCGGCACGGCGTTTCGGATGAGCGTTCGCGTAGAGAGAACGCAGGCAAACAAGAACCAAGGGCTTCGGTCCTAGGATCGAAGCCCGCCACGAGCTTCGAGCAAAAATAACCCGGCCTCCGCAACGAGGCCGGGTTTTTTGCGTCTGGCATTCGGGAAGGGGATGTTCCATGCTCGCATCCGAAGCCTCGGCACGAAGGCGGCGTGTGATCGGTCATCGGTCATGACGGCAAAGAAAAGCGGCGCGACGATCGAAAGCAGTCGACGCTCGGACAACACAATCGAACAGGGCAGGATTCAAATGAAGCGAAGAGATTTCATCAAGGTCACGGGTCTGGGCGTCGCCGGCGCAGCCACGGTCGCAGCTCCCGCGATCGCGCAGTCGATGCCGGAGCTCAAGTGGCGCCTGACGACGAGCTGGCCGAAGTCGCTCGACACGCTGCACGGCGGCGCCGAGCTGATGGCGAAGGCGGTGGGTGAAGCCACCGACAACAAATTCCAGATCCAGACCTTTGCCGCCGGCGAGATCGTGCCCGGCCTGCAGGTGCTCGACGCCGTGCAGAACGGCACCGTCGAGATGGGGCACACCGCGCCCTACTATTATTTCGGCAAGGACCCGACCTTCACCTTCGGCTCCGCGGTGCCGTTCGGACCCAACATGCGCCTCAACCAGGCCTGGTTCATGCTGGGCGGCGGCAAGGACCTGCTCAACGAGTTCTACAAGAGCTACAACGTCACCTCACTGCTCGCCGGCAACACCGGCTGCCAGATGGGTGGCTGGTTTCGCAAGGAGATCGCCAGCGTCGACGATCTCAAGGGCCTCAAATTCCGCATCGGCGGCTTTGCCGGCAAGGTGATGCAGAAGCTCGGCGCGGTGCCGCAGCAACTCGCCGGGGGCGACATCTATCCGGCGCTGGAGAAGGGCACGATCGATGCGGCCGAGTGGGTCGGTCCCTACGACGACGAGAAGCTCGGCTTCTACAAGGTCGCGCCGAACTACTACTTCCCCGGCTGGTGGGAAGGCGGCCCCATGCTGGTGGCGATGATCAACCTCGACAAGTGGAACGCGCTGCCGAAGCATTATCAGTTCGTGCTCGAGCAGGCCGGCCATCTCGCCAACAACTGGATGATGGCGCGCTACGACCAGGCCAATCCGATCGCACTGAAGAAGCTGCTCGCGGTCGGCACCAAGCTGCGTCCGTTCCCGGCCGCGGTGATGGAGGCTTCCTTCAAGGCCGCCAAGGAGCTCCATGCCGAGGTTTCGGCGACCAATGCCAACTTCAAGAAGGTCTATGACTCGCTGACCTCGTTCTCCAACAACGGCTATCAATGGTTCCAGGTCGCCGAGGTCGGCTACGACAACTTCATGGCGCGCCACTCGCAGGCGTGATTGCTGCGAGGTTGGACAGGAAGACAGAAATCAGCCTCGGAGCGAAAGCTTCGGGGCTTTTCCATGCCGCGATCACGGCTGCGGCGCGGCTTGCGAAGACGCATGACCGCCGGTCGCTGGCCGTGGCGGCAGCTGCCAGTTCTCGATCTCCGGGCGCGAACGCGGAATCCGTTATATTATCGTGGCTAACTGACGTCAGCCTTACACGGGCGCAATCAAAGGCGCCTGGCGTGGATCTTGATCGCAGCGGGTAGGCGGTATCTGTTTTCAGGGCAGTAACACTGGCTGGAGCAACATGCGCTTGTGTCGCCATCGAGACGTCACCTTCGCATGCGTCTTGTTTTGACGACAGCAAGCAGAAGATCGATTGAATGAAGTCAGGATTGCTGCGATGCGCCTTCTGATCGTCGAGGACAATGTCGAGCTCTCGCGGCTGCTCGCCAGCGGGCTGATGGCGGCGGGATACGAGTCCGATGTCGTCAACAGCGTTGCCGAGGCGCGCGGTGCGCTGCGCAGCGTCAGCTATGCCGCCATGATCCTCGATCTCGGACTGCCCGACGGCGATGGCTTGTCGGTGCTGTCGGAGCTTCGCCGCAAGACCGATCCGCTGCCGGTCCTGGTGCTGACCGCGCGGGGCGGCCTGCAGGATCGGGTCAGCGGCCTGCGCAGCGGCGCGGACGACTATCTGGCGAAGCCGTTCGCGCTGGAAGAGCTGGTGGCGCGGCTCGAAGCCATCCTGCGCCGGCCCGGCCAGCTGCTCGGCTCCTCGCTGAAGCTTGCCAATCTGGTCTACGACACCGAGAGCAAGCAGGTGTTCGTCGACGGCGCTCCGCACGTGTTCTCGGCGCGTGAAACATCGGTGCTGGAGATCCTGCTGCGGCGGCAGGGGCGGGTGGTGCCGAAGAAGAATGTCGAGGACCACATCTTCGGCCTGTCCGGCGAGGTCGCCTCGAACGCGGTCGAGGTTTACGTGTCGCGGCTGCGCAAGCTGCTCACCGAGCACCGCGCCAGGGTCATCATCCACACCATTCGGGGCGTCGGTTATCTGATGGCGGAGGAGAAGTAGGCGTGTTCCGCTTCAAGTCGCTGACGTCGCGGATCGTGTTCCTGCACATCGTGGCGGTCGCGGTCGCGGCGATCTTCCTGCCGCTGCTGCTGCTGTGGCTGTTGAATTCGGAGATCAATCAGCTGCATCGCGAAGCGATGCGCGACCAGGCCGCCGATCTCGGCCAGAACCTCTCGGTCGATGCCACGGGCAAGGTGCAGCTCAATTTGCCGGACAGCCTGAGGGGGCTCTATTCCGACGCCTATGGCCGCTACCGCTACGACATCTACGATGCCGACGATCATCTGCTGTTTTCGTCGCATCGCGAGCCGCCGCGACTGCCGGCCTTGGCCAACCGGATTTCCGGTGCCAGCGTCACCAGGCTGCTCGGCGGCCAGACGTTGCGCATCCTGGTCGCCGAGGACCTGTCGCATCGCGACGTCATCATCGACGACATCGTCTCCAATTTCTTCCGGCGGGTTGGCTGGATCACCATCCCGATCCTTCTGATCCTGCTTGCGACCGACATCCTGATCTTCCGCCGCGCGGTGATTCCGCTGTTGCGGGCCTCGGAGGAGGCGAGAAGCATCGGACCGGCAAGGACCGATATCCGCCTTCCGACGGAGGGGATTCCGAGCGAGATCCTGCCGCTGGTGACGGCCGTCAACCAGGCGTTCGATCGCCTTGAGGAAGGCTTTCACGTGCAGCGCCAGTTCACAGCCGATGCCGCGCATCAGCTGCGCACGCCGCTTGCGATCCTCAGGACCCGGATCGAGACGCTCGATGCGGCCAAGGGGACCAGGGAGCTGCATGCCGACATCGAGAGCATGAGCCGCATCGTCAGCCAGCTGCTCGAGATCGCCGAACTCGACACGCTGGTGCTTGATCCCGGCGAGACCGCGGATTTGCGCGCGGTGTGCGCCGAGGTGGTCGGCTCGATCGCGCCCTACGCGCTGGCGCAGCACAAGGACATCGCGCTGCGCGGCACCGACAGTCCGGTGCAGGTCAGGGGCAATGCGGAGATGCTGCAGCGCGCGATCTTCAATCTGGCGGAGAACGCCATCAAGTATACCGCCGATGCGACCTCGGTCGATGTCGAGGTGCACGACAACGGCTCGGTGCAGGTGCGCGACTGCGGGCCGGGGATTGCGCCCGCCGAGCAGGGCCTGATCTTCCAGCGCTTCTGGCGTCGCGATCGCCAGCGCACCGACGGCGCGGGGCTCGGCCTCTCGATCGTGCGCGGCGTCGTCGAGGATCACGATGCGACGGTGCGGGTGGAGAACCTGCCGTCCGGCGGCGCCCAGTTCACGCTGAGCTTCCGCCTCGCCAAGCCAGAGCCGGCGGCGTCCTGAGCCGGCCCGCGAACGTGCCGTAAGCCTGCCGGTCTATTTCACCTTGCCGTCGGACAGATCCACGATCATGCGCGTGGTCAGATACAGGCGCGGCACGATGCTGTTGATCTGCACGTATTCGGCATCGTTGGAGTGCGCGCCGAAGCCCGACAGGCCCATGCCTTCGACCACGGCCCCCTTGGTCTTGAGCGCGGCAAACGCCGCATCGGTGCCGCCGCCGGTGGCCCGCTCGGCGACGTTCAGAGACAGGCCCAGCTCCTGATAGATCGTCTTGCCGTGGCCGGCCATACGGCGCGAGGCGTCGCTCGCTTCGAGCGGCGGACGGCGCACCTCGAACTTCACGTCCACCCTGGAGTCCGGCAGCAGGCGATTCTTGATCTTGTCCTGCAGGGCCTTCTCGAGCTCGTCGAAATCCGCCACGTTGAGCGCACGCGCATCGGCCTGGGCGGTGGCTTCGGCGGGGATCACGTTGCGGTTGGTGCCGGACTTGGACACCGTCCAGTTCAGCTTCAGGCCCTGCTCCGGCTTGGACAGGTCCTTCATCTGCAGCACCTGGTGTGACAGCTCATAGAGCGCATTCACGCCGCCTTCGGGCCTGGCGCCCGCATGCGACGACTTGCCGTGCACCGTGAGGTAGGCCGAGCCGATGCCGCTGGTGGCGAGGCGCAGCGTGCCGTCGGTGCCGCCGCCCTCGAACGAGAACACGGCATCCTGCTCCGCGGCGAGGCGGGTGATGGTGCTGCGCCAGCCGGGCGAAGAGATCTCCTCGTCGCCATTGATCAGCACCGTGAGCGTGCCGTAATTTTTGAAGTTCAGCTTCTGCAGCAACGCCACGGCGTGGAGAATGGTGGCGACGCCCTGCTTGTCGTCGGCAATGCCGAGCCCATAGGCCTTGTCGCCATCAATGCGGAAGGGTTGGTCCTTCAGCATGCCCTTGAGATACACCGTATCCATGTGCGCGATCAGCATGATCTTCGCGCTGCCGGTGCCCTTGAAGACGGCCTGCACGGCCGGGCCGATCTTCTCGGGGGTGTCGTCGAGGCGGTAGACATCGGTGGTCTGCAGGATATCGACCGCGCCGCCGAGCTGCTTGAGCTGGCCGGCAACGCGCTCGGCAAGCTGGTTGAGGTCGTCGATGTCCTTGCTGCCGGATTCGATCTGCACGAGGTCGCGCAGAGTGTCGAGCAGCGGCTGCTGCTCCTGTTGCGCCAGGGCGCGAAGGTCGGCTGCGTGCGCCGCGGGTGCGGCAAGCGCCAAACCAAACGACAACATCAGCGGGCGAATGAGCGAGCGGGCGGGAAGCAATTGGGGCATGGCGGCGATCTGTGAGTTGGAGAACGATCCGTATCCCCGTCTTCACAGGCCTCGCCGACGCCGTCAACAGCGGCGTGCCTTGCGCCCGCAAGCGCGTTTTCGAGCGAAGTGGACGCCGGTTCGCGTGAAGAAAACGCGTCAAAACGAGAATCCGGAGCTTCGGTTCTGATTCAATCAGAACCGAAATGCTCTGGGCAGGCCGAATGCGCTGGTGCCGGCTACTGCTTCGGCTGTCCGAAGTCGAGCGGCGGCAGGTCGATCTGCGGCACCTCGATCTTGACCTTGTTGAGGTCGACATCGAGCGGCTTGTCGAGCAGTCCGGTGACGACGACCGGGAATGCAATCACCAGCGCCACCATGATCGCCTGCAGGCCGATCCAGGGCATTGCGCCCCAGTAGATGTCAGAGCTCTTCACTTCCTTCGGTGCCACGCCGCGCAGATAGAACAGCGCGAAGCCGAACGGCGGATGCAGGAACGAGGTCTGCATGTTGACGCAGAGCATCACGCCGAACCAGATCAGCGCGGCGTCGGGACCGACCACCGGCGCCAGCACCTTCTGCGCGATCGGCGCGATCATCGGCAGGATGATGAACGCGATCTCGAAGAAGTCGAGGAAGAACGCCAGGAAGAAGATGAACAGGTTGATGAAGATCAGGAAGCCCCAGACGCCGCCGGGCAGCGAGGTCAGATGGTGCTCCAGCCAGGTGCCGCCGGATACGCCGAGGAACACGACCGAGAAGCAGGTCGAGCCGATCAGAATGAAGGTGACCATGCAGGTGATCCGCATGGTGGTCTCGTAGCCCTGCTTGATCAGGTCGCGCAGGTCCGGAATCTTGACGGCCTCGAGGCAGATCCAGACCACCGCGGCGTAGGTGATCGCGAAGGCGAGCTTGAAGAGCAGGTTCTCGCTGTAGAGCATCGCGATGATGGTGCCGATGCCGCCGGCGATCACGCCTGTTATCAGCACCTTGTTGCCGGTGGCACTGAAATCCTTGTGGTGGATGGCGGCGAGCACGATGGCGCCGACCGCGCCCATGGCGCCGGCTTCCGTCGGGGTCGCAAGGCCCATCATCATGGTGCCGAGCACGACGAAGATCAGCACCGCCGAGGGGATGATGCCGAGCAGGCACTTCTTCCACAGCGCCCAGCCGGTCAGCGTGCGCGCCTCGATCGGCACCGCCGGCACATGACTCGGCTTGAAGATGCCGAGCAGGAAGGTGTAGCCGGCGAACAGCAGGATCTGGAACACCGACGGACCCCAGGCACCGAGATACATGTCGCCGACCGACTTGCCGAGCTGGTCGGCGAGCACGATCAGGACGAGAGAGGGAGGGACAAGTTGCGTGATGGTGCCGGAGGCGGCGAGCACGCCCGTGATGTAGCGGATGTTGTAGCCGTAGCGGATCATCACCGGCATGGAGATCAGCGCCATCGCGATCACCTGCGCTGCCACCGTGCCGGTGATGGCGCCGAGGATGAAGCCGACGATGATCACGGAATAGCCGAGGCCGCCGCGGATCGGGCCGAACAACTGGCCCATCGAATCCAGCATGTCCTCGGCGAGCCCGCATCTCTCCAATATCGCGCCCATGAAGGTGAAGAACGGGATTGCCAGCAGCAGCTCGTTGGACAGCACGCTGCCGAAGATGCGGCCCGGGATCGCCTGCAGGAAGTTGAGGTCGAAGAAGCCGAGATAGATCGAGAGGAACCCGAACGACAGGCCGACCGCGGCGAGCGTGAACGCCACCGGATAACCGATCAGCATCGCTACGATCAGGCCGCCGAACATCAGTGGCGGCATCATCTCCAGCGTGATCATTGAGTCGGCCTCTCATACTTCGCGTCGATGGTCACGTAGCCCTGCAGCGCGGCGATCCGCTTGATCACCTCAGAGACGCCTTGCAGCGCAAGCATCACGAAGCCGGACGGGATAACGAACTTGATCGGCCAGCGTAAGAGGCCGCCGGCGTTGCCGCTCATCTCGCCGACCGCGTAGGCCTGGTAGAAGAACGGCCACGACAGATAGGCGAGCAGGAGGCAGGCCGGGATCAGGAAGAACAGCGTTCCGATCAGGTCGAGCCAGAGCTGGCCGCGTTCGGACAGCATCAGATACATGATCTCGACGCGGACATGCTCGTTGCGCTTGAAGGTGTAGGAGGCGCCGAACATCACGAGGATCGCGAACATGTACCACTGCGCCTCGAGCCAGCCGTTCGAGGAGTAGCTGAACGCGTAGCGGATCATGGCGTTGCCGGCACTGACCAGGCACGAGATCAGCACCAGCAGGTTGCAGATGTAGCCGATCTTCTCGTTGAGTTGGTCGATGGCCTGACTTAATGCCAACAATGGGCGCATCACGATCTCCACGGCCGCGCCATCCGCGCGCCGAATATCTCTTCAAGCATCATCTGGCCGCCGCGCGCATGCGCACGGAGCCACGGCTCACTTTCAGGAGCAGTTGCAAACGTTCGTCCTCCCCCGAAATCCGCTTCAGCCGTTCTTGGCTGCCGGGGGTCGTCGGCGGGAGCCGACGGAGGGCAGCGGCCTATGCTGGCCAGACTAGCGTGAAAGCTGATTCACCAAATCAGCGCCGTGGAACGCCGTCAATCGGAAAATGGGCAAATTGACGCCGCGGCAAACTGTTGTCCCGCCTTGGTAATCGGGGGACAGGCCGCGCGTCGGGAGGGAGGTTGAAAACTAGCCGCCGGTCACGCTCATGTGGCGGCGGACGCTCGGACGGTTGTGGCGGCGGTCGATGATGAAATCGTGCCCCTTCGGCTTCAGTCCGATGGCCCGGTCGATGGCTGCCGCCAGCAGGTCGTTGTCGGCGGAGGCGCGCAGCGGCCGGCGCAGGTCGGAGGCGTCCTCGTGGCCGAGGCAGGTGTGCAGCGTGCCGGTGCAGGTGATCCGCACCCGGTTGCAGGATTCGCAGAAATTATGGGTCATCGGCGTGATGAAGCCGAGCTTGCCGCCGGTTTCGGCGACCCGGACGTAGCGGGCGGGGCCGCCGGTGTCGTCGGAAAGATCGGTCAGCGTGTAGTGCTTCTCGAGCCGCGCGCGCATCAAGGACAGCGGCACGTACTGATCGATCCGGCCTTCGCCGATGTCGCCCATCGGCATCACCTCGATCAAGGTCAGGCCCATGCCCTTGCCGTGCGCCCATTCCATCAGCGCGGGAATCTCGTCCTCGTTCATGTTCTTGAGCGCGACCGCGTTGATCTTGACCGCAAGTCCCGCCGACCGCGCCGCCTCGATGCCCGACAGCACCTTGTCGATATCGCCCCAGCGGGTAATGGCCCGGAATTTTACGGGGTCGAGCGTGTCGAGCGAGACGTTGACGCGGCGCACGCCGCAATCGGCGAGCTCCTCGGCGAAGCGCGCCAGCTGCGAACCGTTGGTGGTCAGCGTCAATTCGTCGAGTGCGCCCGTGGTCAGATGGCGCGACAGCGAGCGCACCAGGCCCATCACGTTGCGGCGGACCAGCGGCTCGCCGCCGGTGAGGCGGATCTTGCGCACGCCCTTGGCGACGAAAGCCGAGCAGAGCCGGTCGAGCTCTTCCAGCGTCAGCAGATCGGCCTTCGGCAGGAAGGTCATGTCTTCCGACATGCAGTAGAAGCAGCGCAAGTCGCAGCGGTCGGTGACGGAGACGCGCAAATAACGGATGGTCCGGCCGAACGGGTCGGTCATCGGACGAAACAGCGTGTCGGAATGCGCTTGCGTGGATCCGTTCATTCAGTTCGGGCCTTGCAATCTGTTTCCTGGCTGCCGCGCCGTGATCGGCTCCGGCATCCGCAATCTATGCATGTTGGCGCGTTGTCACAATGCGTCCCAAGGGATGATCGTATGGATGATCCGCAACATGCAAAGCGATAAGCGAGGCATATCGCGCGATGGATGATCGCAATCGCGGATGTGCCTCGACCACATACAAAAACCCGGCTTTGGGCCGGGCTCTTGTGCAGTGCAAATCCGGTGCAGCCGCCCGCGCTAGCGCGACGGAGCGGCGGCCGGCGCCGGCGCAGCCGCGCTCGGGGCGGGGAACGCGGAGTCAGGAGCGGCGGCAGGCGCCGCAGCGGCAGCCGGCTTCGGCCTCTTCTTCCGCGCCGGCTTCTTCGCCGCGCGCGGCGGCGGGCCGGCCGGCTGCAACTCGGCGAACACTGGACTCGGATCGAGCGTGGTGGTGGCCGGCGTGGTGAAGTCGCCGGGAACGCGGGTCACGGTGACCGGCACGGTCGCCGGCTGGAACTTCGGCATGTTGAAGGTGACGGAGAAGTTGGTCTCCGGCGCCGGGATCGACACGGTGCAGGGCGTCTTGCAGCCCGGCCCGAGCGAGGTCACGGCGTCGGCGCCCGGCGGGTTCGAATCCAGCTGCACCGGCATCGGCGGCGGCGCCGACTTGAACGAATCCAATGAGAAGGAGGAGCAGCCGGCCAGGCTCAGCCCGGCGGCCGCAATCACGATGATACGACGCATGATCCACACTCTACTGCGGCAATCAGCCACAATCCCCGGAGCGGACCATAGGTGCGTCGAAACAGAGGCGCAACAGCGGGGGGCCTGCTCGTTAAAGGATGGTTAATGGCAGAATCGCATGGCTAAATATTGCCAAGCGATATCAGTATGTTGCAGAAAGTCTATGCCGCGCTCAGGCTGGCGACGGCGTCCGGCAGATCGCGCATATGGCTGATCAGCCGGTCCGGCTTGAGTTCGGTCATCGGAACGTCGGTATAGCCAAAATCGACGCCGATCACCGGGACCTGGGCGCGCCTTGCGACCCCGACATCGGGGCCGGCATCGCCGACCATGATGGCGCCGGGCAGCCGGCCGCCGGCGCGGGCCACCGTCTCGCGCAGGAACGTCGGATCGGGTTTTGCGATGCCAAAGGTATCGGCGCCGCAGATCGCGGCGAAGCGCTTGGTCAGGCCGAGCCGGTCGAGCAGCAGCTTCGACAGCCATTCCAGCTTGTTGGTGCACACCGCAAAGCGATGGCCCTTTGCCTCGAGCCGGTCGAGCGCGCCCTCGAGCCCGTCGAACGGCCGCGAGCCGTCGGCGATATGCTCGGCATAATAGTCGACGAAATCCTTGGTCAAGCGATCGAGATCACCGACGCTGACCGCGCGTCCTTCCACCTCGAGCCCGCGTTCGAGCAGCTTGCGCGCGCCGGCGCCGATCATGTTGCGCGCGGCCGCCAGCGGCACCGGCCGCAGGCCCTCGCGGTCGAGCACATGGTTCAGCGCGGCGATCAGATCGGGCGCGGTGTCAACCAGAGTGCCGTCGAGATCGAATACGACGATGGGGGGAGAGGAGGCGGACATGATGCTTTTGGCTATCGGGCCGGGCGCTGCGATGCAAGAGTAGATGTGGGCACGTCGTGAAATAGGGAGGCTGAGATGCGGGAACTTGCCGGAAAAGCCGCTTTTGTCACCGGCGCGGCCAGCGGAATCGGACTTGCGATGGCAACCGTCTTCGCCCGCGAGGGCATGAAGGTGATGCTCGCCGATATCGAAACCGGTCCGCTGGACAAGGCCGTCGATGCGCTGCGCGCCGGCGGCGCGGATGTCCATGGTGTAGTCTGCGACGTTGCCGATCCCTTGAGCGTCGATCGCGCGGCAGAAGCATCGTTCCGCGCCTTCGGCAAGGTTCATGTCCTCTGCAACAATGCCGGCGTCGCGGCCGGCGGCGGTATCGACCCGATCTCGGTCGACGACTGGCGCTGGGTGATCGACGTCAATTTGATGGGCGTCGTGCACGGCATCAGGAGCTTCCTGCCGCACATCCGCCAGCATGGCGAGGGCGGTCATATCGTCAACACGGCATCGATGGCCGGGATGAATGCCGGGCTTGGCCTGAGCCCGTATTCGGCGACCAAGTTCGCCGTCGTCAGCCTGTCCGAAGGGCTCGCCATGCAGCTCAGGCCGCTCGGGATCGGCGTCAGCGTGCTCTGTCCGAGCTTTGTGCGGACCCGGATCGGCGAGAGCGGGCGCAATCGCCCGGAGCAGTACGGCCCGACCCGTCAGCTCGATCCGGCAAGCCCGATGGCCGCTGTCGTCGCCGAGATCGCGCGTCGCCTGGAGGCCGGTCTCGACCCGGCGTCGGTTGCGGGGCAGGTGCTGGCCGCGATCCGCGACGACCAGTTCTACATTTTCACCCACCCCGGGATGCGGGCAGAGGTCGAACAGCGCTTTTCGGCGATTTTGGCCGCGATGGACGCGGTTTCGGCCTAAAGACTGGTCCGCTTGCCGCTATTCCTGCCTGCAAAACGACGCTAGATATGCGCCCGCCGGGCCACCCGATGGCGGCCCGTAACCGACAACTAAGGGCTATCGGCACGTGGACATGGACGCACTGAAACGCCAGGCGGCGGCGCGCGCACTCGAAGAGGTGCGTGACGGCATGAAGCTCGGGCTCGGCACCGGATCGACCGCCAAGCATTTCGTCGAGCTGCTCGGCGAGAAGGTCCGGTCGGGCATGAAGGTGATCGGCGTGCCGACCTCGGAAGCGACCCGCGCGGATGCTATCCGCTGCGGCGTTCCGCTGACCACGCTGGACGAAATCGACCATCTCGACCTCACCATCGACGGCGCCGACGAGATCGACCCGGCGCTCAACCTGATCAAGGGCGGCGGCGGTGCGCTGCTGCGCGAGAAGATCGTCGCGGCCGCCAGTGATCGCATGATCGTGATCGCCGACGACAGTAAATGGGTCGACGTGCTCGGCCGCTTTCCGCTGCCGGTCGAGGTGATCCCGTTCGGGCTCGCCGCGACCCAAGCCGCGATGGCGCGGGCGTTTTCGGAGGCCGGCGTGTTAGGCGAAATGCTGATCCGGAAGGGCAAGGACGGTCACGTTTTTGTCACCGATGGCGGCCACTGGATCGTCGATGCCCATCTCGGCCGGATCGGCGATCCGCCGCGTCTTGCCGGTTTGCTCAGCGTGATTCCGGGCGTGGTCGAACACGGCCTGTTCATCGGGCTTGGCAGCGTCGCCGTGCTGGCCGGCGCGCAGGGAATTCGGGTTGTTGAACGGCCATGAGGCCGCAAGCAAGGAGACTTGGAATGAAGCGTTTTTCGGGACTTTTGTCGGCTGCGGCCCTGGCGGCTGGACTGGCGCTCGCACCGGCGATGGCGCAGCAGCCGCAGCTGCCCCCCATGCCCAAGGACGTCAAGCAGTCGACCCCCGCGGCGATCGGATACGCCAAGGAAATCCTGACGATGAAGAACGTCTCGGTGATGTATGCCGGCGCCGTTCCGGGCATTATCGAGAAGACCAAGACCGGCCTGCTGCAGCAGTACCTGAACTACCAGAAGGATCTCAACGAGGTCGCGCTGGTCATCGCCAAGAATCTGGCTGGCAGCGAGAAGGAAATCGGCGAGGGCATGGCGCAGCTCTACGCCGCCGAGTTCACCGAGCAGGAGCTCAAGGATCTCGTGATCTTCTACAAGACGCCGCTCGGTCAGAAGCTTTTGACCTCCGAGCCCAAGGCAATCAACGATTCGCTGAGATATATGCAGGAGTGGGCGCAGCAGTTTGGCGTGATCGTCAACGCCCAGTTCAAGGCCGAGATGAAGAAGCGCGGCAAGGATATCTGAGCGCGCGGCGCTATTGGACCCTCATGGTGAGGAGCGCGGAGCGCGTCTCGAACCATGAGGCCCCTCTGTGGCCTCCATCCTTCGAGACGCCCGCTTCGCGGGCTCCTCAGGATGAGGGGTACCAGTTGCAAGAGCCGATTTTCGGCGTGGTTGCCAAGGTTGGGTGCAAAAATGGCCGAGTTTGACGTCGACCTGTTTGTCATCGGTGGTGGTTCGGGCGGCGTTCGTGCCGCCCGCATCGCCGCCGGCTACGGCGCGAAGGTCATGGTCGCCGAAGAGTACCGGATGGGCGGCACCTGCGTGATCCGCGGCTGCGTGCCGAAGAAGCTGTTCGTGATCGGCAGCCACGTCCACGACGAGATCGAGGACGCGGCCGGCTTCGGCTGGAGCATCGGGCAGGTCTCATTCGACTGGGCCACTCTCGTCGCCAACAAGGACAAGGAGATCGCCCGGCTCGAGGGCGCCTACACCAGCAATGTCGAGAAGTCGGGCGCACGGATCGTGAAGACCCGCGCGGTGCTGGAGGATGCCCACACCATCAGGCTCGCCACCGGCGAGAAGGTGACGGCGAAGTACATCCTGATCGCGACCGGCGGCGCGCCCAATCACGGGCCGATCGTGCCCGGCATCGAGCACGTGATCTCCTCCAACGAGGCGTTTCACCTCAAGGAGCTGCCGAAGCGGATCGTGATCCAGGGCGGCGGCTACATCGCGCTGGAATTCGCCGGCATCTTCGCCGGCTTCGGCTCCGACGTCACGGTGATCTATCGCGGCGACAACATCCTGCGCGGTTTCGACGAGGACGTGCGCAAACATGTCCGCGCCGAGATGGAGAAGCGCGGCATCACCGTCATCACCGGCTGCACGGTGGCGAAGATCGACAAGCACGGCCGTGACTTTACCACGCATCTGTCGAGCGGCTCGAGCATCGCCTCCGACCAGGTGATGTTCGCGATCGGCCGGCATCCCAATGTCGCCAATCTCGGGCTGGAGACCGCCGGCGTCGCCATCAACCCCGCCAATGGCGGCATCCAGGTCGACGGCTGGTCGAAGACCTCGGTCGACAACATCTATGCGGTCGGCGACGTCACCCACCGCACCAATCTGACTCCGGTTGCGATCCGCGAGGGCCATGCCTTCGCCGACACGGTGTTCGGCAAGCGCCCGGTCGAGGTCGACCACGCCACGATCCCGACTGCGGTGTTCTCGCAGCCGGAGGTCGGCACCGTCGGACTCACGGAAGAAGAGGCGCGGGCGCAGTTCAGCCACGTCAACATCTACAAGACCGATTTCCGCCCGATCAAGGCGACGATGTCCGGCCGCGACACTCGCGTGCTGATGAAGCTCGTGGTCGACGGCGCGAGCGACCGCGTGCTCGGCTGCCACATCGTCGGCGATGGCGCCGCCGAAATCACCCAGGCCGTCGCGATCGCCGTGAAAATGAAGGCCACCAAGGCCGATTTCGACGCCACCATCGCGCTGCATCCGACCGCCTCCGAAGAGCTGGTCACGATGCGCACCCCGACCGCGCGCCATGTGCGCCAGGCGGCGGAGTAGGGAGCTACCCACAGGCCGGCCTTGCCCCTGGTGCCGTCCCGGCCAAGGCACTCGCAGATGGGAATTGGGAGCGATCGATTGGGAACAGGCAACGAGCCCTGCCTGACAGCCCAACGCCGCCCGCTTAAAATACATGCGAGCGGCGCTGTCTCTAGCCCCAGGACGGTAACGGCAAAATCCTGATGAAGATAAGTCTGCACGAGCCCGCAAAGGTTTCATACCTCAGAAGGGGTAGCTTGCTTCCGTAAGACGGCGCGCACCGCGGCAGCGCAACCCTCTGGCGCCCAATTTGTGCATCAGGGCCGATACCCCCATCACACACGGTGAAGGGCCGTGCAGCGCACAGCATCGGCACCCGTGGCAGCGCGTCATGTCGCGCACCTTGGAACCTTGCGCTATGCTGGCAGTTCCACTCTCAAACAGTTTGAGTCACAAATTGAGGGAGCCGCGCATGCCAGGACCATCCGAGCAGGAGATTCGGACCCGAGCTTACGAATTGTGGAAGGACGCCGGCGAGCCACAGGGCAACATGGATCAGTTGTGGTATCAGGCCGAAAAGGAACTGCTGGCGCGCAAGGCCGCCAACGGCGAAACGCCCTGCGACAAGAACGGCCATCGAGAGCCGACGACTTATCCGGAGAGACTAAGGGGCGTGCATTGAGTGCGTCGCACGGCTGAGCTAACGAGTCCGGCAGGCTGGCCCGGACGCGGAGGCATCATGAGCGACGCGATCGATCTTTCGCAGAAACTATCGACATTCTCCGACCACTGGTCGCCGCGCACCGTCGCGCAATTCAACGCCTGCGACGTCATGGTGGTGAAGGTGCAGGGCGAGTTCGTCTGGCACAAGCACGACGACACCGACGACTTCTTCCTCGTCCTGAAAGGCATCCTCGACATCGAGCTGCGCGACCGCACCGTGACGCTGACTCCCGGCCAGATGTACATCGTGCCGAAAGGCGTCGAGCATCGTCCGGTCGCACGGGAAGAGGTGCATCTGCTGCTGATCGAACCGACCGGGACGCCGAACACGGGTGATGCGGCGACGGCGGCGGCAAGGAAAGTGGTGTGAGACTGGCAGGATGGGTGGAGCGAAGCGATACCCATCATTTTGACCGCGGATCCGAGTTGAAGGGCAAGGCTCGGGCGATTGATGTCGCGCGAATGCGAAAGCATGGCTCACCGGCAGCGCAATTCATGCGGTGTCGTCCCAGCGAAAGCAGGGACCCATAGCCGCCGACGTCAGCCGGCTTGCTGCGCTGGAGCCACAGCCTGTTTCAACAACGCAGCCCTGTGGTTATGGGTCCCTGTGTCTTGGAAGTCTGTCAGGATGTGGGTGGGCGGGAAGCCGTTGGGTCCTTGGCGCTTGACGCCGCGAGCCGGCTCGGTCTCCCGCCCGTTCCATCTATCAACCTGAACAGTTGCACGAGGCTGCGCAACAGACCTCGCATCACAGGGGCAGGCACCGTGATCATAGCTCTTCGTTACGTCGGAATCGACGTCTCCAAAAAACACCTCGATATCTTTGATGAGGCTGACGGCGTGCCGAGGCGCATTGCCAACGCGACACAGGCCATCACACAGCAGGTGGCGCGTTGGCAATGCGATGCGCTGGTGGTCTTCGAGGCGACGGGTATCTATGACCTCGCGCTTCGCGAGGCGCTGCGTCAGGCCGGGATCCAGTTCGCACGGATCAACCCGGCCCGTGCCCGCGACTTTGCACGGGCCAGCGGCCTGCTCGCCAAGACCGATCCGATCGATGCGCGGATGCTGGCGGCCTTTGCGCGGGCCATGCAGCCCGCCCCCGAGCAGGTCGCCGATCCTGCACGGGGCGCCTTGGCGAGGCTTGCAAAACGGCGGGATCAGCTGGTCCTCATGCGCGCCCAGGAGAAGAACCGGCGCAGCGAGGCCGACGATCGCGCCATGGCCGAACGCATTGGCCGCCTCATCGAGGTCCTCGACAGCGAGATCGCCGAGATCGAGGCCGACATCAGCGCATTGATTAAAGCCGAAGCGCAGATCGCGGACGATGCGAAGTTAATGCGTTCGCTGCCCGGCGTGGGTCCCGTGGCCTGCATACAGCTCATCGCGCAGATGCCGGAACTCGGGCGGGTCGGACCGAAACAACTCGCAGCGCTCGCTGGCCTTGCTCCCTTCAACGTCGACAGCGGCACCTTCCGCGGCAAGCGCAAGATTGCGGGCGGCCGAAAGCGCGTTCGTGACGCCCTTTATATGGCGGCCCTCAACGCAGTTCGCAGAGCTGATCCGTTCAAGGCCTTCTATGCACGACTGCGACAGGCCGGAAAACCAGCCAAACTCGCCCTCATCGCCGTCGCCAGGAAGCTGCTCACGGTCCTCAATGCCATGATGCGAGACCGAAAGCCGTACCTGCAGACCAAACCAACATAACAGTTGCCTGCTTTCGCTGGGACGACACCGGAGAGTGCCGCGCTTACCCCTCCGCCTCAATCCACTCCGCAGCGCCGCGCCACAGCGCATCGCGGTGGTCGCTGCGGAAGAAGCCGAGATGGCCGATCGCTTTTGCGCCGGCGTCGGCGGGACGGATCGAGATGATCTCAGGCGTGATCGATGTGAAGGCGGAGCACAGCAATTCGACCGCCGGCCGCGTCGCCCAGGTGTCGTCGGTCATGACAAGCGCGCGGAGCTTGCCCTTGAACTTCGGAAAATTTTCGCGCGCCTTGAGCGTGGCATCATCGAGCAGATAGCGCTCCCGCATCACCCAGCCCCGCCATTGCTCGAACGCGCCCCTCGGCAGGTCCATGCCGAGGCCGGCCCAGGCGGGCAGGTAGCCGAGCGCGCGCGCCAGCGGCAGGCCGACGCCGTTCAGGAAGGCGACGACGCGGTAGCGCTCGGGCGAGGCCATCAGCTTCCAATAGGCCGCCTGCGAGGCGATCAGGAGCGCGCGCGGAATTTCGGCGTTGTTGGCGAGGAGCCCGAGCGCCTGGCCGCCGAAGGAGTGCCCGACATAGGCGAAGGGGAGGTTGCGATAGCGCTCGCGCATCCAGCTCACCGCCGCGGTGGCGTCGAGCGCGGCCCAGTCCGCCATCGTGGCCTTGAAGCCGGCCAGCGATTTCGGCTTGTTGAGGCCGGTCGCCGCCATCGGCCGGCTTTCGCCGGTGCCGCGGTAGTCGTAGGTCAGGACAGCCGCACCGCGGCGGGCGAGGTAGCCGGCAAAGCCGCGATAGACCTTGCGGGGCACGGCGGTCGCCGAGTTGATCAGGACGGCGTGGCGCCGCGTGCCGCGCGGCAGGAACAACGTCGCGGCGAGCGGATAGCCGTCCGCGGCCGGCACGACGATGTCGTCGCTAAAAACGTCGTCCAGCGCGGCGGAGGCCACGGCGATTTCCCCGGCATTCATGCTATGCTCTACCAAATGCGAATTCGGATTTCCCTGCAAGGGCTTGACCAGATTGCAGGAATCCTTCTAGCGGGAAAGCGGGGCCCTGTGTATAAGCCGGGCTTTCGTCATGCCGTGATTAAGTTGCGGTTTTTGCTCAGGAGTTGACCTCATGTCCGAGCGGTGGACACCCGATAGCTGGCGCGCCAAGAAGGTGCTGCAGGTGCCCGACTATCCCGATGCCAAGGCATTGGCCGATGTCGAGGCCCAGCTGGCGACCTTTCCGCCGCTGGTGTTCGCGGGTGAGGCGCGCAGCCTGAAGAAGGCGCTGGGGCGGGTCGCCGCCGGCGAGGCCTTCCTGCTGCAGGGCGGCGACTGCGCCGAGAGCTTTGCCGAGCACGGCGCCAACAACATCCGCGACTTCTTCCGCGTCCTGTTGCAGATGGCGGTCGTGCTGACCTATGCCGGCGCGCTGCCGGTGGTGAAGGTCGGCCGCATCGCCGGCCAGTTCGCCAAGCCGCGCTCGTCGCCGACCGAGAAGCAGGGCGATGTCGAGCTGCCGAGCTATCGCGGCGACATCGTCAACGACATCGCCTTCACGCCGGAAGCGCGCATTCCCGATCCGCAGCGCCAGCTGATGGCTTATCGCCAATCCGCCGCGACGCTGAACCTGCTGCGCGCGTTCGCCACCGGCGGCTTCGCCAATCTCGGCAGCGTGCATCAGTGGATGCTCGGCTTCCTGAAGGATTCGCCGCAGTCCCGCCGCTACAAGGAGCTGGCCGACCGCATCTCGGATGCGCTGAACTTCATGCGCGCCTGCGGCCTTGATCTCGAGAGCCATCCCGAGCTGCGCGCCACCGATTTCTACACCAGCCACGAGGCGTTGCTGCTCGGCTACGAGCAGGCGATGACGCGGGTCGATTCCACCACCGGCGACTGGTACGCGACCTCCGGCCACATGATCTGGATCGGCGACCGCACCCGTCAGCTCGATCACGGCCATGTCGAATATTTCCGCGGCATCAAGAATCCGATCGGCCTGAAATGCGGCCCCTCGCTGAAGCCGGACGAGCTGTTGAAGCTGATCGACATCCTCAATCCCGACGATGAGCCGGGGCGCCTGACCCTGATCAACCGGTTCGGCGCCGACAAGGTCGGCGATCATCTGCCGGGCCTGATCCGCGCCGTGCAGCGGGAAGGGCGCAAGGTGGTGTGGTCGTGCGATCCGATGCACGGCAACACCATCACCTCGACCTCGGGCTACAAGACGCGGCCGTTCGACCGCGTGCTGTCGGAAGTGCGGTCGTTCTTCCAGATCCACGCCGCCGAAGGCACCCATGCCGGCGGCGTGCACCTGGAGATGACCGGACAGGACGTCACCGAATGCATCGGCGGCGCGCGCGCCATCACCGATGAGGACCTCAACGACCGCTACCACACGGTCTGCGACCCCCGCCTCAACGCCGAACAGTCGATCGACATGGCCTTCCTGATCGCCGAGCTCTTGAAGCAGGAGCGCGCCGGCAAGGTCAAACCGATGCCGGCCGCCGCTGGGTTGTGATTTGAGGCAGTGACTTGAGACAGTGACTGGGGCAGTGACTTGGGGACTGTGACTTGCTGAGGTTCTGGCGAGCCACCATCAACTCGCGCAACGGGCTGGCATTTGCCATTCGCTCGGAGCAGGCGATTCGCGAGGAGGTGGTGGCGTTGGCGCTGTCGCTGCCGCTGGCCTGGCTGGTCGGCGCCACCGTGATGCGCCGGGTCGAATTGGTCGCGACCGTGGTGCTGGTGCTCGTCATCGAGCTGCTCAATACCGCGATCGAGAAGCTCGCCGATCGCCTGACCATGGATCACGATCCGCAGATCGGGCGGGTCAAGGACATGGGCTCGGCCGCGGTCGGCGTCGCGCTCGTCATGGCCGGCCTGTTCTGGCTGTTTGCCCTCGCCGAACGCATGGGCGCGTTCTGATCCCGAGCAGGATCCGGAAAAGTGGGAACCGGTTTTCCGATCAGATCATGCTCAAAAGAAGCTCCCGCCGGTCATGGTGCGATTTCTGCAATCGCACCATGACCGGAAGGTGATTGAAGTTTGCGGTTGTGCAGGACAACTTAAGCGTATGAGCGAACAACAGATCAAGATTACCCTGGCGCAACTCAATCCGACGGTCGGTGACGTCACCGGCAACGCCGCGAAGGCGCGCGCCGCGCGCGAGACGGCCAAGGCCGACGGTGCCGACCTCGTGGTGCTGTCGGAACTGTTCATCGCCGGCTATCCGCCGGAGGATCTGGTGCTCAAGCCGGCTTTCCAGTCGGCCTGCCGCGCCGCGATCGAGGAACTGGCGCGCGAGACCAGGGATGGCGGCCCGGCGATGCTGATCGGCACGCCCTGGGTCGAGGACGGCAAGCTCTACAATGCCTGCGCGCTGCTCGACGGCGGCCGCATCGCCGCGCTGCGCTTCAAGGCCAATCTGCCGAATTACGGCGTGTTCGACGAGAAGCGGCTGTTCGCGCGCGGCCCGGCGCCGGGCCCCGTGACGGTGCGCGGCGTGCGCATCGGCGTGCCGGTCTGCGAGGACATCTGGCTCGAGGAGTCCGAAGAGTACGAGAACGTCGTCGAATGTCTCGCCGAGACCGGCGCCGAGATTCTCGTGGTGCCGAACGGCTCGCCCTATGCCCGCGACAAGGCCGACCTCAGGCTGTCGATCGTGGTGGCGCGCGTCACCGAGAGCGGACTGCCGCTGGTCTATCTCAACGAGGTCGGCGGCCAGGACGAGCTGATCTTCGACGGCGCCTCGTTCGCGCTGAATGCCGATCTCTCCGTCGCGGCGCAGCTTCCGGCGTTCGAGGAGAACATCACGACGCTGACCTGGCGCAAGACCGCCGACGGCTGGCGCTGCTCGGGGCCGATCACGGCGCAGCTCGAGGGCGACAAGGCCGACTACGCGGCCTGCGTGCTCGGCCTGCGCGACTATGTCCGCAAGAACGGTTTTCCCGGCGTGCTGCTCGGCGTTTCCGGCGGCATCGACTCGGCGCTGTGCGCGGCGATCGCGGTCGATGCGCTCGGCGCCGACAAGGTGCGCGGCGTGATGCTGCCGTTCCGCTACACCGCGCAGGTGTCGCTCGACGATGCCGCCAAGCTCGCCGCGGCGCTCGGCATCCGCTACGAGATCCTGCCGATCGCCGATGCCGTGAACGGCTTCGAGACGATCCTGGCGCCGGTGTTCAAGGGGCTGGAGCGCGACATCACCGAGGAGAATTTGCAGGCGCGCGCCCGCGGCACGCTGTTGATGGCGATCTCCAACAAGACCGGCGCCATGGTGGTGACCACCGGCAACAAGTCGGAGATGTCGGTCGGTTACGCCACGCTGTATGGCGACATGAACGGCGGCTTCAATCCGATCAAGGACATCTACAAGACCGAGGTGTTCCGCCTGTCGAGCCTGCGCAATGGCTGGAAGCCGGACGGCGCGCTCGGGCCGTCAGGCGAGGTGATCCCGGTCAATATCATCATCCGGCCGCCGACCGCCGAGTTGCGCGAGAACCAGACCGACCAGGATTCGCTGCCGCCCTACGACGTGCTGGACGCGATCCTCGAGCGGCTGGTGGAGCGCGAGGAGCCGCTGGCGACCATCATAGAAGCCGGCTTCGACCGCGACGTGGTGGCCCGGATCGATCGCCTGCTCAACATCGCCGAATACAAGCGGCGGCAGGCGGCGCCGGGGGTGAAGGTGACGCGGAAGAATTTCGGCCGCGACCGCCGCTATCCCATCACCAACCGCTTCCGCGATTTCGGCAAGGCGTTGCCGGCGCCCGACGAGACGCTGGTGGCGCGCACCTCGCGCGCGTCGGCGGAAGCGTTCGAGGGCTGAGCTCTTCTTACCGCTTCGGGATGAAGGTCGGGCCGACGGTGCGGATCTGGCCGTCGCTCGCCGGCGCGGCCGGTGCTGTGGCGTCAGCGGCTGCGGGCTGCTGTTGAGCTGCGGCTGCGGGCGCGCCCTTCTTGCCGGCCGGGGCCTTGGTCTGCGCGCGCTGCTGCATCTTCCGCGCGCTCTCCTCGGTGACGATGATGTCGCCCTGCTGCTCGGCGGACGCCTTGTCGTCGACCGCCTTCAGCGCCTCGGCCCAGCTCTGGCCGGCCGGCTTGCAGGAGCAGGACGGATTGAACTCGGTGCGGTACTTGAAGGCGTTCGGCAGCGACGAGTAGGACACACCGCTGATCGAGACCGCCTGGTTGATGTCCTCGCCGGGATTTCGGTAGGTGAACAGGCTGGCATCCGCGGCCGGGCACTGCGCCTTGCAGATCTGCTCGTCGGCGGCGAAGCGCGCCTGCACCGTTGCGAACGAGATCGGGAAATAGGCGCCGTCGCAGGTGCGGACGCAGACGGTGCGGTAGGTGCCGGACTGGGCGCCATACTGTGCGTCGGGCGGGGGCAGCGGATTGTTGGGATTGCCGCCGCCACCGCCGCCGAACAGGTTCTCGAGGAAGTTGCCGGGGCCACGCGCGGCCGCGGCATATTGCGGACCGCAATTGTTCTGCGCCAGCGCGGTCAGGACCGAGCGGCGCTGGTTCTCGCGGTCGGCGCCGCCGAGACCGCCGGAGCGCAGCCGCTCGAGATTGGCGGTGATCTGGTCGAGATTGGCGCGCATCTGCTGGATCTGGGTGTTGACCGGACCGCACTGCGCCGAATTGTTATTGAAGAGCGAGAAGAACCCGGAGCTGTCGCAGCCCATGCGCCGCGCCTGCGCCGTCACGCGATCCAATTCGCCCTGCTGGCGGGTTGCCGCGTCCTGATAGCGGCGGATCTGCTCGTCCTTGGCCGGATCGCCGGAGCCGCCGCCGCGGTCGATCGCCGCCAGCTGGCCTTCGAGCCGGCCGCACATCGGATTGGCCTGCGGATTGGGTTGCGGCGCGGCTTGCGGAGCCGGACCGGGCGGGCCGGGCGGCACTTGCGCCAGGGCATGCGTGGCGGGCAGGGCGATGCCGGCCAGCACGGCGCACGTCAGAAACCAGGAGAAGCGAGAACGGGAGCTATTGGGCATGTCCGGCCATTAAAACGACGCCGCGCGGCGATCAACGCCAAAGCGCGCGGGCAAGGCCGCTGCAATAGCCGTTTCTCGGGGCAGCGTCACGTCGTTTCCGGGGCGCCGGTGTGGCAATAACCCCGCCCGACCAGCGGCTTGGCTCAACGCTGGCAGGTGATGGCGACGAATTCACCGCAGCTGTTGCCGCTGCATTTTTCATTCGCGGCGTGCGGAACCGCGCCGGTGATCTCGTCGGGATCGACGCGGCGGTAATTGGTGGCCTGCGCAAAATCGCGTGACCGGCAATAGGCGCGGGCGGCGGAGGCACCGCAACGGTCGCCGCGCGCGAGGCACTGGTCGATGCCGTAGCCGTCCGCCTGGTTGGCGACGATGAAGACGCGGCTGTCGGCCAGCGCGGCCGAGGAGACAAGGAAGGACGGAGCAAGGAAGAGCGTGTAGGCAATCAATGCTGAAACAGGCCGCATGGTGCACCGGTGAAAATGGCGAGGAATCCGCATGCGTCCGGATACGCCCAATTCCTTAATAATGATTAACCATGAGGGCGTTGACGTGATTTCGGTGCGGGCCGGGTGGCAAACCGCCCGAAAACAGCCCCTTGACGCGATAAAGGGGCCGTGAGACATGGTGGAACCATGAACGGCCACCTCGCCATCTGCAGCATTTGCCGCGAGATTATGAGCTAGCGATTCGCTGGCTGAGGCCGTCTTTTCTCAACACATGAGAGCATTGGACCGCCCGGCCGCAAGGGAACGGTTTCCATGGATTTGCGCCTCTACGATACGCTGACCCGGGAGAAGCGGCCGTTCGTGCCGCTCGATGCCGACAATGTCCGCATGTATGCCTGCGGACCGACGGTCTATGACTTCGCCCATATCGGCAACGGCCGTGCGGCTATTGTCTTCGACGTGCTGTTCCGCCTGCTGCGCCATCGCTATGGCGCTGGCCACGTGACCTATGTCCGCAACATCACCGACGTCGACGACAAGATCAACGTCCGCGCCGCGCGGGATTATCCCGGCGTGCCGCTGAACGAGGCGATCCGCAAGGTCACCGAGCAGACCTACCAGCAGTATCAGGACGATGTCACGGCGCTCGGCTGCTTGCCGCCGACCGTGCAGCCGCGCGCGACCGAGCATATCCCGGAGATGCGCGCGATCATCGAGAAGCTGGTCGCCGGTGGCTTTGCCTATGTCGCCGAGGACCACGTGCTGTTCTCGCCGCAGGCGATGAACGCGGCCAATTCGATGTTGCCGCGCTACGGCGCGCTGTCGAAGCGTTCGCTCGACGAGATGATCGCGGGCGCCCGCGTCGACGTCGCGCCCTACAAGCGCGACAACACCGACTTCGTGCTGTGGAAGCCGTCGAAGCCGGGCGAGCCCTCATGGCCGTCACCGGCCGGCATCAAGGTCGAGGGCCGTCCCGGCTGGCACATCGAGTGCTCGGCAATGGCCTGGAAGCATCTCGGCGAGAAGTTCGACATTCATGGCGGCGGCATCGACCTGGTGTTCCCGCACCATGAGAACGAACTCGCCCAGACCTGCTGCGCGTTCCACTCCGACCGCATGGCCAATGTCTGGATGCATAACGGCTTCCTGCAGATCGAAAGCGAGAAGATGTCGAAGTCGCTCGGCAACTTCTTCACGATCCGTGATCTCTTGGCCGATTGGCCCGGCGAGGTGCTGCGGCTCGCCATGCTGAAGACGCATTATCGTTCGCCGCTCGACTGGACCGCCAAGGCCACCGAGGAGGCCGCGAAGACACTCGACGACTGGTACGCGGTCGCGGCCGACGCCGAGCCCGGCGCGCCGTCGCCGGCGATGGTCGAGGCGCTCTACGACGACCTCAATACGGCGCAGTCGATGGCGGTGCTGCACGGCCTGCGCAGTAGTGCGTCGAGCAGCGAACAGAGCCGCAAGGAGTTTGCCGGCTCGCTCCGGCTGCTCGGCTTCCTGTCGGAGAGCGCGGCTGCGTGGGAGGCGCGCAAGCAGCAGGCGAGCGGCGTCGATGCCGCAGCCGTCGAGGCGCTGATTGCCGAGCGCGCCGCGGCGCGGGCGCGCAAGGACTTCAAGGAGTCCGATCGGATCCGCGATCAGCTCGCCGCGATGGGCGTGGCGATCAAGGACGGAAAGGATGCCGAAGGAAAGCCGATCACCACCTGGGAGGTCGCGCGATGAGCCGTTCCGCACCTGCACTGCGCCCGTATCTGCCCGACGACGCGCCGCTGCTGGCGGCGATCTTCGCGGCCTCGATCATGGACCTGACCGGCGACGACTACAGTGAGGCGCAGCAGGAAGCCTGGGCGATGGCCGCCGACGACGAGGCGGCGTTCGGCACGAAGCTCGCCGGCCAGCTCACGCTGATCGCGACCATGCAGGGCGCGCCGGTCGGTTTCGCCTCGCTGAAGGGCGCCGATCTTATCGACATGCTCTATGTGCATCCGAGCGCGGTCGGGCAGGGTGTCGGCAGCGCGCTGTGCGATGCGCTGGAGAAGATCGCAAGCGCTCGCGGCACCAAGACCCTGAAGGTCGATGCCAGCGACACCGCGCTGGAATTCTTCCGCAAGCGCGGCTACGTCGCCCAGCAGCGCAACTCGGTCACCATCAACGACGAGTGGCTTGCCAACACCACGATGCAGAAGCAGCTCGATGGTGTCGCCACCCCGGGAGGCCACGCGTGAGCCGCGAGCGCCTCTATCTGTTCGACACCACGCTGCGCGACGGCGCGCAAACCAATGGCGTCGACTTCACGCTGCAGGACAAGCAGGTGATCGCGGGCATGCTCGATGCGCTCGGCATCGACTATGTCGAGGGCGGCTATCCCGGCGCCAATCCGACCGACACCGAGTTCTTCAGCAGGAAACCCGCCTTCGAGCACGCGCGCTTCACCGCCTTCGGCATGACGCGGCGGCCGGGCCGCTCGGCGTCGAACGATCCCGGGCTTGCCGGCATCCTCGAAGCCAAGGCAGACGCGATCTGCTTCGTCGCAAAGTCCTCGGCCTACCAGGTCCGCGTCGCGCTCGAGACCACGAACGAGGAGAACCTCGCTTCGATCCGCGACAGCGTCGCGGCCGCGAAGGCGCTCGGCCGCGAGGTGATGGTCGACTGCGAGCATTTCTTCGACGGCTACAAGGAGAGCCGCGACTACGCGCTCGCTTGCGCCAGGGCCGCCTATCAGGCCGGCGCCCGCTGGGTGGTGCTGTGCGACACCAATGGCGGCACCATGCCGCATGAGATCGAGACCATCGTCGGCGATGTCGTCAAGCACGTGCCGGGCGCCCATCTCGGCATCCACGCCCATAACGACACCGAGCAGGCGGTCGCCAATTCGCTCGCCGCGGTGCGGGCCGGCGCGCGGCAGATCCAGGGCACGCTCAACGGCCTTGGCGAGCGCTGCGGCAACGCCAATCTCTGCTCGCTGATCCCGACCTTGAAGCTGAAGCAGGAGTTTGCCGACAAGTTCGAGATCGGCGTCACCACGGAGAAGCTGGCGACGTTGATGAAGGTGTCGCGCACGCTCGACGACATGCTGAACCGCGCGCCCAACCGCCATGCGGCCTATGTCGGCGAAAGCGCGTTCGTCACGAAGACGGGCATCCATGCCTCGGCTGTCATGAAGGATCCGCAGACCTATGAGCACGTGCTGCCGGAACTGGTCGGCAATCACCGCAAGGTGCTGGTGTCGGATCAGGCCGGCCGCTCCAACGTGATGGCCGAGCTCGACCGTGCCGGGATCGCCTATGACAAGAGCGATCCGCGGCTGACGCGCCTGGTCGAGGAATTGAAGGAGCGCGAGGCCGCGGGCTTCGCCTATGAATCCGCCAACGCATCGTTCGATCTGCTGGCGCGCCGCACGCTGGGCAAGGTGCCGGAATATTTCAAGGTCGAGCAGTTCGACGTCAATGTCGAGCAGCGCTACAACGCCAACGGCCAGCGCGTCACGGTGGCGCTCGCGGTGGTGAAGGTCGATGTCGACGGCGAGCGGCTGATCTCGGCCGCCGAAGGCAACGGCCCGGTCAACGCGCTCGACGTCGCGCTGCGCAAGGATCTCGGCAAGTACCAGAAATATATCGATGGCCTGAAGCTGATCGACTACCGCGTGCGTATCCTCAATGGCGGCACCGAGGCGGTCACACGCGTCTTGATCGAAAGCGAGGACGAGACCGGCGAGAGCTGGACCACGGTCGGCGTCTCGCCCAATATCATCGACGCCTCGTTCCAGGCGCTGATGGATTCGGTGTTTTACAAGCTGGTGAAGTCGGGCGCGCAGGCGTGAGACTGTAGCCCGGATGAGCGAAGCGATATCCGGGGCGTCTCGATCGGTTTCCCCGGATGTCGCTTCGCTCATCTGGGCGACAAGTCCGGGAGGAGGGCGCATGATCGACCACGTCTCCGTCGGTGTCCGCGATCTGGAACGGGCCGCGCGGTTCTATGAGCCGACGCTGGCCGCGCTGGGCCTCAGCCGCCTCGTCACGCGGCCGGCGACGATCGGCTTCGGCAAGGCCTATCCCGAATTCTGGATCAATCTGCGCGCCACGATGGCGCAGGTGCCGCACGAGAGCGGCACCCATATCTGCCTGCGCGCGACGACCACCGCCGAGGTCGATGCCTTCCACACTGCGGCGCTGGCGTCAGGCGGCCTCTCCGACGGTCCCCCGGGCCTTCGCCCGCACGACCGCGTGCGCTATTATGCGGCCTTCGTCCTCGATCCCTACGGCAACCGCATCGAGGCCGTGACTTTTCCGAGCGAGTAGTAAGGATTTCAGGCTAGCACTTATCTCGACCCGTCATCCTGAAGAGCGCGTAGCGCGTCTCGAAGGATGCGTGGCCACCAGCGGGGCCGTCGTGCTTCGAGACGGCCGCTTTGCGGCCTCCTCAGCATGACGGTGATGGAGCCGAAACTGCGGCGAACAGTTACAGCCGCCGCGCCACTTCGGGCGCGAGATCCTTCGCGGCCTCGGGCGTGCGTGCCACCGCCGAACGCAGCCGCGGCAGGATCTCGTCGACGCGGTCGGCCATCAGGACGTTGATCGGCAGCGTCGGGCGGATGAAGTCGGTCATGCGCATGTGGTTGAGCAGCGAGAGCAGGGGTTCCCAGAAGCCATCGATGTTGGCGAGCAGGATCGGCTTATGGTGACGGCCGAGCTGCTGCCAGGTCAGTTGCTCGACCAGCTCCTCCAGCGTGCCGATGCCGCCCGGCAGCGCGACGAATGCATCCGAGCGCTCGAACATCAGGCGCTTGCGCTCATGCATGTCGGGCGTGACGATCATCTCCTGAACCGAGGTCAGCGCGTTCTCGCGCGCGCGCAGGAATTCGGGAATGATGCCGGTGACGGAGCCGCCGTGGTCGAGCGTGGATTTCGCGACCGCACCCATCAAGCCGATCGAGCCGCCGCCATAAACCAGGCGAACGTTGTTTTCGGCAAAGCTCTTGCCGAGCGCGACGGCAGCTTCAACGAAACGGGGATTGTTACCGGGGCCGGAGCCGCAATAAACACAGACAGTCTTGATTTGGTTCATACGATCCTTGTGGCACTGCAGCGTAAACAGGGTCAAGAGTCGGATATGGGGATTGAGAGCCGAAAAATCCTGTAAATTCCCGCGAATCGCGAACAATTTTGATCATAAGCCTGTACGCCGCGCTCAAACGATCTATATGACGGGCACAATGGCAAACCGTGGAAAAGATGTGGCAGCGGACCGCCGCGCCGTGACCGCGCGGGCGGGCGCCTGATGGTGCCGCCGCAACCGAGTGTGACCGGCGTCGCACAGCCCACGGCCACGCCGCCGGCCGCCGAGAAGGGGACGCTGCTCGGCACCCTCGTGCATCTCTGGCCCTATATCTGGCCCGGCGATCGCGCCGATTTGAAGATGCGCGTGATCTGGTCGGTGGTGCTGCTGCTGTTCGCCAAGCTCGCGACGTTGTCGGTGCCGTTCACCTTCAAATGGGCGATCGATGCGCTGAACAGCACGGGCTCGGCGCCGGTCGCGGCCTCGAACTGGATGGTCTGGCTGATCGCCTCGCCGGTGCTGATGACGATCAGCTACGGCGCAGTGCGCATCATCATGGCGGTGCTGACGCAGTGGCGCGACGGCATCTTCGCTCGCGTCGCCATGCATGCGGTGCGGCGGCTCGCCTACATCACCTTCGTGCATATGCACGAGCTGTCGCTGCGCTTCCATCTCGAGCGCAAGACCGGCGGCCTGACCCGCGTGCTGGAGCGCGGCCGCTCCGGCATCGAGACCATCGTGCGGATGGTGATCCTGCAGCTGATCCCGACCATCGTCGAGGTCGCGCTGCTGGCGGCGGTGCTGCTCTGGCAGTTCGACTGGCGCTACGTGCTCGCGGTGCTGCTCACGGTCGTCGTGTTCATGTACTTCACCTATATCGCGACCGAGTGGCGGATCGAGATCCGCCGCAGGATGAACGATTCCGACACCGAGGCGAACACCAAGGCGATCGACTCGCTGCTCAACTACGAGACGGTGAAATATTTCGGCGCCGAAGAGCGCGAGGCGCGGCGCTACGACCGCTCGATGGAGCGCTACGAGCAGGCCAGCGTGAAGACCTACACCTCGCTCGCGGTGCTCAATACCGGGCAGGCGATCATCTTCACCGCGGGGCTGACCGCGACCATGCTGATGTGCGCGTTCGGCATCCGTAACGGCACCCACACGGTCGGCGATTTCGTGCTGATCAATTCGATGATGATCCAGCTCTACCAGCCGCTGAACTTCATGGGCATGGTCTATCGCGAGATCAAGCAGGCGATCATCGACATCGAGAAGATGTTCGACGTGCTGGCGCGCGATCCCGAGGTGCAGGACATTCCGGGGGCCAAACCGCTCGCGGTATCCGCGGGCAGCGTGTGGTTCGAGGATGTCCGCTTCGCCTACGAGGCAGACCGGCCGATCCTCAAGGGCCTGAGCTTCGAGGTGCCGGCCGGCAAGACGGTGGCGATCGTCGGTCCCTCCGGCGCCGGCAAGTCGACGATCTCGCGGCTGCTGTTCCGCCTCTACGACGTCTCGAGCGGCCGCATCCTGATCGACGGCCAGGACATCAAGACCGTGACGCAGGCCTCGCTGCGCTCGGCGATCGGCATGGTGCCGCAGGACACCGTGCTGTTCAACGACACCATCCGCTACAACATCCGCTATGGCCGCTGGGACGCCGGCGACGACGAGGTGGAGGAGGCGGCGCGCCTCGCGCAGATCGACGGCTTCATCCGGATGTCGCCGCAGGGCTATGAGACGCAAGTCGGTGAGCGCGGCCTGAAACTCTCCGGCGGCGAGAAGCAGCGCGTCGCGATCGCGCGCACGGTGTTGAAGGCGCCGCCGATCCTGGTGCTGGACGAGGCGACCTCCGCGCTCGACAGCCACACCGAGCACGAGATCCAGGGCGCGCTGGAGCGCGTCTCGCGCAACCGCACCTCGCTGGTGATCGCGCACCGGCTGTCGACCATCGTCGGCGCCGACGAGATCATCGTGCTGGACCAGGGCCGGATCGCCGAGCGCGGCACGCATGCGCGGCTTTTGGCCGCCGACGGCCTCTATGCCAGCATGTGGAACCGGCAACGCGAGGCCGAGGAGGCCCGCGAACGGCTCGCCCAGGTCGATGACGACGGCACCGCGCCGAATCGGCTGCCGCCGGCGGTCACTGAATCGTCGGAGGATTCCAGCCCTGACGCGGGTGAGAAACCCTTGCCGACCGCCGCGGAATAGTCGATTTAGGGCCTCTCCCGCCAAATGGGGCGGGGAAACGCAAGCGAGCTCTGATGTCGATCGCCAACTCCATCCGCGCGCAGATCCCGCCGATCCACCCGGAGGGCTATCCCTTCATTGGCGGCTTCGCTCTGGCGAGCCTGATCCTGTTCTGGATCTGGACCCCGCTGGGCTGGATCGGGACGCTGCTGACCGTCTGGTGCGCGCTGTTCTTCCGCGATCCGGTCCGGGTGACGCCGCTGCGCGACGGCATCGTGGTGTCGCCGGCCGACGGCCGCGTCTCGATGGTGGTGCAGGCGCTGCCGCCGGCCGAGCTCGGGCTCGGCGACAAGCCGCTGCCGCGGGTCTCGGTGTTCATGAGCGTGTTCAACTGCCATGTGAACCGCAGCCCGGTGGTCGGCCGCATCGACCGCATCGCCTACCGGCCCGGCGCCTTCATCAACGCCGAGCTCGACAAGGCGAGCGAGGACAATGAGCGCAATTCGCTCGTCATCTCGACCTCCAACGGCCGCATCGGCGTGGTCCAGATCGCGGGTCTCGTGGCGCGGCGCATCGTCTGCTTCGTCAAGGAGGGCCAGTCGATCGGCGCCGGCGAGCGCTTCGGCCTGATCCGCTTCGGCTCGCGGCTCGACGTCTATCTGCCCGAGGGCACCAAGGCGCTGGTCTCGGAGGGGCAGACCGCGGTCGCCGGCGAGACGATTCTGGCGGATTTTCGGGGCGCCGATCCGGGCCGGACTTACCGCGCCGATTGATTGCTCGCACATCTAGCCCCTCATCCTGGGGAGCCCGCAAAGCGGGCGTCTCGAAGGATGCAGGCCACCGCGAGGGGCCTCATGGTTCGAAACGCGCGTTCCGCGCTCCTCACCATGAGGGGTTACGCCTGGATCAGGCAATTAACTCTGTTTCTCCGGCCCGATCGGCCGGTTCCCGCACCGATGGCGGAGCGGGGCAGCGCTTGCTATATTGCAAAACCATGACGCCATTCGATCCGAATTCCACCGAGTATCGCCGCCGCCGGTTCCGCCCGATCCCGGTGCGGATGCTGGTGCCGAACATGATCACGCTGCTGGCGATCTGCGCCGGCCTCACCGCGATCCGGCTGTCGACCGAAGGGCGGATGGAGCTTGCGGTCGCCGCGATCGTGTTCGCCGCGATCCTCGACGGCATCGACGGCCGCGTCGCCCGCATGATCAAGGGCCAGTCGAAATTCGGCGCCGAGCTCGACAGCCTCGCCGACTTCGTCAATTTCGGCGTGGCGCCGGGCCTGATCCTGTATTTCTGGCAGCTGCATGAATTGAACAATGGCGGCTGGATCGCCGCGATGGTGTTCGCGATCTCCGGCGGCCTGCGGCTTGCGCGTTTCAATGCCTCGATCGACGATCCGAACAAGCCGGCCTTCGCCGCCAACTATTTCACCGGCGTGCCGGCGCCGGCCGGTGCGATCACCGTGCTGCTGCCGATCTATCTCGCCTTCCTCGGCGTGCCGATGCCGCCGGCGACGCTGACGGCGTTCTACACGCTCTTGATCGCCTTCCTGATGGTGTCGCGACTGCCGGTGTTCTCCGGCAAGACCGTGAAGATGCGCGTGCCGCCGGAAATGGTGCTGCCGGTGTTCGTTGCCGTGGTGTTCTTCGTCGCGCTGCTGATCGGCTATCCCTGGCATATCCTGTCGGCCGGCTCGGTCGCCTATTTGATCAGCCTGCCCTGGGGCTGGAAGTCCTATCGCGACCAGGAGCGCCAGCTTGCCGCGCAGACGCAAGCTGCGGGCGCGCCGGCGGCGGCCGCTGCTGCTCCCTATGCAACGCCGGTCACGGAGAGCGATCGCGACGATCGTCCGACGCATCTGCACTGAGGCTTCTGTCTAACCCGTCATCCTGAGGGCGCGTAGCGCGTCTCGAAGGATGGACGGCCACCAGCGGGGCCGTCGACCCTTCGAGACGGCCGCTGCGCGGCCTCCTCCAGCGACAACGGCTTCGCCGTTGCGCGGGGGCGGGGGTGACGGTGATAGAGTGGTTTCATTCCCGCAAATATCAGCCATGAGCGTGCCTCGGTTGGGTTCGCCTGCGATCTCGGCTATAGGCTGAGACGGCCCGCTCGAGCATGATCCGGAAAAGTGGAGACCGGTTTTCCGGAAAGATCATGCTCAAACAAGGAAATGAGATCATGATGCGTTTCCGTGGAAACGCATCATGATCTGACGCCAAAAATCAGGAGAGAAACGCCGTGACGACATCCGCTTCCGCCCCGCTTCCTGCTTCCGTCCTTGAAGTGTTGGCGCGCTACGACACGCCGACGATCTGCAACGCGATGGAGATCGTCGCGCCGGAGCGCCGTCTGATCGGCTACACCGTGAAGCCGCTGGTCTGCCCGTTCCCGACGCTGCCGCCGATGGTCGGCTACGCCCGCACCACGACGATCCGCTCGGTGCTGAAATCCGGCCTCTCGGCCGAGGAGCAGTCGAAGCGCCGCATCGAATATTACGAATATGTCGGCACCGGCTTCGGCCCGCGCATCTCCGTCATCCAGGACATCGACGGTCCGGACGTCGGCTACGGCGCATTCTGGGGCGAGGTGCAGAGCAACGTGCACAAGGCGCTCGGCTGCCTCGGCGTCATCACCGACGGCTCGATCCGCGACATTCCGCAATGGGCGCCGGGCTTCCAGGCGCTGGCCGGCTCGATCGGCCCGTCGCACGCCTGGGTGCATGCGGAGAGCTTCGGCGGCGAGGTCCGCGTCGCCGGCATGACGGTGCGATCCGACGACCTGATCCACGCCGACAGCCACGGCGCGATCGTGATACCCTACGAGGTCGCGGCCAAGCTGCCCGAGGCCGCCGAACTCTGCGGCCGCCGCGAGACCCCGATCCTGGACATCGCGCGTTCCAAGGATTTCTCGCTCGAGAAGCTGAAGGACGCGCTGAAGCGTTCGGCGGAAATCCACTGAGCGCGCGTTGTCGATTTGCGGAACGGCGGGCCGAAGGGCCTGCCGTTTTGCTTTCGTCAGGCCGGTGCAACCTTCGCGATCTCGTTCGCCCCGCGAACCGTCATGTCGATGGCGACATAGAGGATCACGGCGAGGCCGACATAGGCGATCCAGCGGTGGTTCTGCAGCAGCCGCGCGATGAAGGAGGCGGCCGCGCCCATCATCGCGATCGAGAGCGCGAGGCCGAACACCAGCACGATCGGCTGCTCGCGCGCCGCGCCCGCGACCGCCAGCACGTTGTCGAGCGACATCGAGACGTCGGCAACGATGATCTGCGTGGTGGCCTGCCACAGCGTCTTGCGCTGGCCCTTTGCGCCATCGGCATGTTCGGCCGTGGTCTCGTGCGCGTCGGCGCGCAGCTCGCGCCACATCTTCCAGCACACCCACAATAGCAGGATGCCGCCGGCCAGCAGCAGGCCGACGATCTGCATCAGCTGCGTGGTGACCAGGGCGAACAGGATGCGCAGCAGTGTCGCGGCACCGATGCCGATCAGGATCGCCTTGCCGCGCTGCTTCGCCGGCAGGCCGGCCGCGGCAAGGCCGATCACGACGGCATTGTCGCCGGCCAGCACGAGGTCGATGACGACGACTTGCAGCAATGCGCTGAGGGCGTCGAGTGAAAACAATTCGGGCGAAAATAGTTCGGACATGGTCGCATTCCCCTTGAGGTCGGGGAGCGGACCCTTTCGACGAAACCGGCTCTTGCCGTCATGCGGACGGCAAATCCACCGCGACGCTTATCCGCGTCACGGGTCGAAGCAGGGCCACTCCAACTGAGTTCCAGTCCGACATCGCAGCTTGTGGCTGCCAGAGGGGCCCGGCCTGGGATTACGGTCGTGACACCGGACGCATTGCTGCTTCTTCCTCGAAGAACAGAGCCGCCTGATCCGGTTCGCCGAGGATCGCCGCTGCGCACCCCATGAAGGTGAACGCGCCGGCAAAATCCCACAGCGTGAGGTTCGCCACGCTTGTGCGCACGTGGATCACGCGCGCCGCAATCGCGGTAATGGCTGCCTGGATGAACAACAACAGGCTGAGCACGGGCAGCACGAGTGCGGGCTCAACCAGACGGAGTGTCAGGACGATCGGCAGCGCGGTCAGCGCGCCGAACAACAGCAGCATGCCGAACGGCTCCAGCGAGGGAGTCTTTCGCAAGATCCTGTCTGGAATGGTCGAGGACATTCCGTCCTTTGCCGATCTTCTGCCGATCCTGGCTTGTCGTTCACGTCGAGGATACCAGAACGCGATCCCCCTGAGGCGCGACGCGGCGCCGCGCGACCGCCGGCCGCGCGACAAGATGTACGTATGCGGTTCCGGGGAAGGCCCGCGAGGGTGATCTTAGACGCCATTTTTGGCGCCGCCGGCGCGGTGGCATGCCATGGCAAAGTGCGCGCGGCGCCTTTATCTTTGCTGACAGCGCTGGGCGAACGATCGAAAGGCAATTTCGATGAATATGGCAGGCAAGACGGTGCTGATCACCGGTTCCACCGACGGCGTCGGCCGTTACGTCGCGATGAGGCTGGCGTCGGCCGGCGCCCGGGTCCTGATCCACGGCCGCGATACCAAGCGGGCGCAGACGCTCGCCGACGAGATCAAGCGCCTCAGCGGCCGCGAGCCGATGTTCTACCAGGCCGATCTGTCCTCTCTCGCCGAGGTCCGGGAGTTCGCCCAGCTGGTGCTCGACGACCAGGAGCGCCTCGATGTGTTCGTCAGCAACGCCGGCATTGGTTCGCAAAACGAGGGGCCGGCGCGGCAGACCAGCAAGGACGGCCACGAGCTGCGCTTCGCGGTCAACTATCTCGCCGGCTTCCTGCTCGCGCATCTGTTGCTGCCGCGGCTCAAGGCGAGCACGCCGGCGCGCATCGTCAATGTCGCGTCGCTCGGCCAGCACCCGATCGATTTCGGCGACGTGATGATCACGAAGAACTACAGCGGCGCGCGCGCCTATGCGCAGAGCAAGCTGTCGCAGATCATGTTCACCATCGACCTGGCCGCGGAGCTCGACGGCTCCGGCGTGACCGTCAACTCGCTGCACCCTGCGACCTATATGAACACCACGATGGTGCGCGCCAGCGGCGCGACGCCGATCTCGACCGTCGAGCAGGGCGGTGATGCCATCCTGCGTCTGGTCCAGGATGACGATGTGGCAGGCCGGAGCGGGCTGTTCTTCGACGGCAAGCGTGAGGCGCGGGCCCATGCCCAGGCCTATGACGCCGAGGCGCGCAAGCGGCTCAAGGCGTTAAGCCTTACGCTGACCGGGTTGCGGGCTTCCTGATCCGGCGCGGCGCCGGCCCTCCTTGGATGCGACCTTGGGCGCGGATCGCCTCGAACAGGCGCTTGCATGCGGCCGGAACGCCGCGATCCGGCACCGTTGCAATGCCGAGCAATAGACCCGGCTGCGCGCGCTTCGGTGAAACATACCAGGGCGAGAGCGGGGCGGGCGCCAGCCCGTGCGCGAGCAGTGCTCGGGCAATCTCGACATCGGCGGTCTTGTCCGGCAGCGTCAGCATGACCGCGAGGCCGGCAACCCGCACGTCGTTGCTCCAGCTCCGCAGCGCCGTCGTCAGCGTATCGCGCCTGTCGCAATACGCCTGCTTGGTTCGCCTGAGATGGCGGATGTAGTGGCCGTCGCGCATGAACTCCGCGGTGGACAGCTGCACCGCCGGGCCGGGAGCAGGGACCAGGCACGTCGCGACATCGGCGAACTGCGCCGCCAATGGCTCTGGCGCAACCAGGAAGCCGAGGCGCAGCGTCGGTGAGATCGTCTTGCTGAAGGAGCCGAGATGGATCACCCGGCTGGCACGGTCGAGCGAGGCAAGCGCCGGCGCGGCGCGGCTGTCGAGCTGCAACTCGCCGAGATAGTCGTCCTCGATGATGAAGGCTCCGGTTTGCGCGGCCCAGTCGAGCAGCCGCGCGCGACGTTGCGGCGACAGAGGCGGGCCGAGCGGCGCCTGCTGGCCCGGCGTCACGACCGCGAGTGCCGCATCGGGGGCGTACTTGAGGCCGTACTCAACATCGACGCCATTGGCGTCGACTGATATCGGGACGACCTCCAGCCGCGCGAGCTCGAGGCCCTTTCGCGTCAATGGAAATCCCGGTTCTTCCATCCACACGCGGCGGCCTTCGAGGCCGAGCACGCGCAGCGCGAGGCCGAGTCCGCCGCTGAATCCCGAGGTGATGACGATCTGCGCGGGCGAGCATTCGAGCCCGCGCGCGATCGCGAGGTGCGCCGCGATCTCCCGTCGCAATTCGAGCTCGCCGCGCGGATCGATCGTGCGCGTCACCGCGCTCAGTTCCGCCCGGACGGCGCGCGCGCGGATTCGCGCCAGCAGCTTGGCGGGGAGGCTATCCTGCGCGGGGACGCCCATCCGGAAGTGTCCCTGACCGCTCAGATCGCGAAACATCTCCACGACGGATCCGGGAGCGACCGGCGCATCGGGCTTGGCGGCCTTCCTGGGCCGCCTCGCGACGGTGGTGCCGCCCGCCTTCGACGACACGATGTGCTGGGCGTCCGACAGCTTGTCGTAGGCCGCCCGCACGGTGCCGCGCGCAACGCCGAGCTGCGCGGCGAGGTCAAGCCAGGAGGGCAGCCGGGCGCCCGGCACCAGCACGCCATTGTCGATCGCCGCCGCGATCGCCTTGCGGATCTGCTCGGAGAGCGGCGTCCTGGCCGACCGGTCGAGCGCGATGGGAAGCGGGTTGGGCATGGCTCGTGGTACACCAATTCGGTTCATTCTTGGTGCTTCTTTTTGGCCATGCGTGTCCGCATCTATCCGTTAGCAATGGAGGCACGAGATGAAGACCTTGATGACGACGCTGCTGGCCTGCGCCGCGCTTGCGACCCCGGCGATGGCGCAATCGGTGACGTCGAAGTTCGAGCATATGATCACGAACATTCCCGGCAAGTCGCTGATCGCGGTGGAGGTCAACTTCCCGCCGGGCGAGCCGTCGGCGCCGCATCATCACGCCAAATCGGCGTTTCTCTATGTCTACGTGCTCCAGGGCGCGATCGAGAGCCAGCTCGAGGGCGAGGCCGCGCACATCTATCGGACCGGCGACAGCTTCTTCGAGCCGCCCGGCGCGCATCACGTGCTCGGGCGCAACGCCAGCGCGACCGAACCGGCGAAGCTGCTTGCGGTGTTCGTCGTCGACAGCAACGACAAGGCGCTGACCGTCTTCGACAAGGAAGGACACAAGCAATGAGCATGCGGATCGACTACAACAAGGTCGTGCCCGCGGGCATCAAGGCGCTCGGCGGCGTCTATGGCTACATCACGCAAAGCGGCCTTTCCGCGCAGCTCGTCGAACTGGTCTATCTGCGGATATCGCAGATCAACGGCTGTGCTTATTGCCTGGACATGCACACGCGCTCACTTCGGAAAATGGGCGTCAAGGTCGAGAAGCTGGCGCTGCTGCAGGTGTGGCGCGAGGCGGAGGCGCTGTTCGACGCCGAGGAGCGCGCCGCGCTGGCCTGGGCCGAAACCGTCACCCGTGTGGCGGAGACCGCGATCCCGGAAGACGCATATGAAGCGGCGCGCGCCACCTTCAGTGAGAAGCAACTGGTCGACCTGACTATCGCGATCGGCCTGATGAACACCTACAACCGGCTCGCGATCGGCTTCCGCAACCCGCCGCAGGCCGTGGTCGAGCATTCCGCAGCGGCGGCCTGAACACATAATTGTAGGGTGGGTTAGCCGCCCGCAAGCGCGGTCGTTCGACAAGCGTAGAGCTGAGGCGGACGTAGTCGGCTAATCCACCCTGCGAACTTGCACTCATGATCGATCTGCGTCGCACTCCTGCAACCCTAGAAACAATTGGAAGAGTGTGACGGTTTGCCTACGAACCCGGCTTCGCCTCGACCGGCTTCTGCGCGAACTGCGGAAAAGTCTCGGCCACGACCGGTCCATCCAGCCGCCACGAATAGCAGCCGCCGACGAAGAACGGCGGCTCGGTGACATCGCGCTGGTGATCGAGCGCGCCGCGGCCCTGCGGGTCCTTGCCGGAGGTTGCGGTCTGGAACAGCGTCGTCACCGCCGGTCCCAGAAGCTCGGCGAGATGGGTGCAGGTCTCGAGCTTGCCGATCTTGCGACGGACCAGTTCGCGCCAGCCCTTGCCGATGCGTTCGCCGACCAGGCGCTGCAGGATGCCCTCGACGTCGAGGCAGGACGGGTAGGGCGTCGAGGCCATCGTGGTGCCGGTCTCGCGGATCGTAAAACTGTCGTCGACCGCGAGCCGCAGGCGGATATCGTGCACGGGATCGTCGGGCTGCTGCAGCCCGCGATGCTTGTCCTGTCGGGCATAGGGTTTGGTGTCGACCAGCCGCGCCTCGACTTCCCACAATCCGTCGTCGCGGAGATAGCCGAGACATTCGACGGAGCGGCGGTGCATCAGGCGGCGGGGCTTGCCGTCGGCATTGGTATCGGGTGCGGACATCGGAACTCGCTGGATTGAATCTAATACCGATCCAATCGGTGGTGTGTCCCGATGTCAACGCTCGCGCTCGAATGGCGTCATGAGACGTCGTCATTCCGGGATGGCGCGTTGGCGCCAGACCCGGAATCTCGAGATACTCCGATGCGCAATTGCGCATCCGAGGTTCATCGCTGCGCGATGCCCGGAATGACTGGATCTGAGTCCGAGCAGCAGGTCCTCAGCTGACCCGTCGCTCCCGGTTCTCCCAATACGGCTTTCTGAGCTCGCGCTTTAAAATCTTGCCGGCGCCGGAGAGCGGCAGCGGGGTCGCTGTGATGTCGACGCTGCGTGGGCATTTGTAGCCGGCGATCAGCGCTTTGCAGTGCTCCATCAGCTCTTCCGGCGTGGCGCTGGCGCCGCTCTTCATCACCACGACGGCGTGAACCTGCTCGCCCCAGCGCTCGCTCGGGATGCCGATCACGGCGCATTGCGCCACCGCCGGGTGCTGGGCGAGGGCGTTCTCGACCTCGGCCGAATAGACGTTCTCGCCGCCGGAGATGATCATGTCCTTGACGCGATCGACGACGTAGACGAAGCCGTCCTCGTCCATGTAGCCGCCGTCGCCGGTGTGCATCCAGCCGTCGATCACGGCACGCGCGGTCTCCTCCGGACGCTCCCAATAACCCATCATCACGACGTCGCCGCGCACGGCGATCTCGCCGACGGTGCCCAGCGGCACCACCTTGTCCTCGGCGTCGACGATCTTGACCTCGCAGCCGAGCGTCGCCCGGCCGGCGCCGCGGTGCCGGCCCTTGGCGCGGCCGTCGCCGATATGCTCCTTCCAGTGCAGCAGGGTTGCGATCGGCGACAGCTCGGTCATGCCGTAGGCTTGCGTGAATTCGACATGCGGCAGTGCCTTCATGGCGCGCATCAGCACGGCGTCGCTGATCACTGAGGCGCCGTAGGAGATCCGCTTCAAGGACGACAGGTCGTAATTGCCGAGCGTCGGATGATCGACGAACATCTGGATCATGGTCGGCACCAGCAGCACGTCGGTGATGCGCTCCTTCTGCACGGCGGCCGCGACGCCGTCGGGCGTAAAGCCCTGGATCACGACGTTGGAGCCGCCGGACAGCAGCACCGAATACATCGCCGCGCCGTTGGCGAGGTGGAACATCGGCGCCGCGTGCAGGTAGATCGTGCTGCTCGGCCACAGGCCTTCGCCGAGCGCGTTGAGCGCATTGGCCATCAGATTGCCGTGGCTCAGCATCACGCCCTTGGAGCGGCCGGTCGTGCCGCCGGTGTAGAAGATGCCGGCGAGCTCGTCGCGGCTGCGCATGGCATCGGCTATCGGCGCGCTGCGCGCGATCAGCGTCTCGTAATTCGCCATGCCGGCGGGCGTGTCACCCTCGTCGGCATAGACCAGCTTCAGGTCGAGGATGGCGCCTGCCAGCGCCGCGCCGACCGGCGCAAACGCCTTGTCGACGAACAGGATCGTTGCGCGGCAGTCGCGCAGCGCGTCCTCGTTCTCCAGCGGAGACCAGCGGATGTTGAGCGGCACGATCACGGCGCCGGCCCAGCCGACGGCCAAATAGAGTTCGAGATAGCGGTCGGAGTTCAGCGACAGGATCGCGACGCGGTCGCCGTCCTGGGCGCCGAGGCCGCGGATCGCGGCGGCGAGGCGGGCGACGCGTTCGCCGACCTCGCGCCAGTTGCGCCGCCGCTCACCGCAGACGACCGCGAGCCCGTTTGGATTGACCTGCAGCGCGCGCCGCAGTCCGTGTGTAATGTTCACTCGTCTCCTCCCTTGATGCGTTTCCCTTGCGAGGCGGTTTGTCCGCCTTCTCTGCAGCCGGAAGGGCTGCTTTGTGCGCTGTTGTCTTGCGCGTTGATGTCATTTGCGTTGTTGTTTGGCGATGCCTTCGGTGAGACGGATCGCAAATTCCTCGGCGACGGCACGTCCGCTCAGCTCGCCGCCCGGCTGGAACCAGTGGCCGATCCAGTTCAGCGAGCCGGCAATGGCAAAAGCCGCGAGCTTCGGGTCGCACGGTTTCACCGAACCGTCTTCGACGCCCTGTGCGATATAGTCGCGGAAGGCGCGGTCGATCCGCCGCTTGGCGGTCTGCACGATCTTGCGGTTGTCCTCGCTGAGATCGCGGATGTCGAAGCGGACCAGGCTCTTGCCGTAGTCCGCGGTCATCAGCTCGGCATAGCGGACGGTCAGCTTGCGCAGCTTGTCGAGCCCCGAGCCGCCGCCGGCCGACGTCTCGGCAATGCATTCGTCGACCAGCTCATTGCCGATCGACCAGCACTCGAACAGGATCTCGTCCTTGCCGCGGAAGTAGTTGTAGAGCGCGGGCTTGGTGATGTTGAGCCGCTTGGCGACGTCGTTCAGCGTGGCGCGGTGATAGCCCTGTTCGAGGAACAGGGCGACGGCCGTGCGCAGCACCGCCTCGCGCTTCTCGTCGCGGGCCCGGCGCCGGCTTTCGAACGGCAGCCAGGGCGACTCGTTGCTGGAAGAGGGAGAGCTGGCGTCCATCGCGTGGGGTGCTGTCGCATTGACTCCGGAAGATCGCCCGTATATTACCCATGGGTAATAAATAGTCCAGTGGGTAATTTCCGGGAGGACACGCGATGACGTCACGCACCTATGTTGCCGGGGTCGGCATGATCCCGTTCGTCAAGCCAGGCGCCAATGCGCCGTATCACGTGATGGGCGCCGAGGCGGCGAAGCTGGCGCTCGCCGATGCCGGCCTCGATTACAACCGTGTGCAGCAGGCCTATGTCGGCTATGTCTATGGCGACTCCACCTGCGGCCAGCGCGCGCTCTATCCGGTCGGCATGACCGGCATCCCGATCGTCAACGTCAACAACAACTGCTCGACCGGCTCGACCGCGCTGTTCCTGGCGCGGCAGGCGATCGAGTCGGGCGCGGCCGATTGCGTGATGGCACTCGGCTTCGAGCAGATGAAGCCCGGCGCGCTCGGCGCCGTGTTCACCGATCGCCCGAGCGCGTTCGACGATTTCGACGCCGCGGCCGACAAGCTGGTCGACGCGCCCGGCGTGCCGCTGGCGCTGCGCTATTTCGGCGGCGCCGGCCTCAGCCACATGAAGAAATACGGCACGCCGCTCTCCGCCTTTGCAAAAGTGCGCGCCAAGGCGAGCCGCCATGCCAAGAACAATCCGCTGGCGCTGTTCCGGAAAGAGGTCTCCGCCGACGACGTGATGAACGATCAGGTGATCTGGCCCGGCGTGATGACGCGGCTGATGGCGTGCCCACCGACCTGCGGCGGCGCCGCCGCGATCCTGGTCTCGGAGAAATTCGCCGACCAGCACGGCCTCAACAAGCAGGTCCGCATCGCGGTGCAGGCGATGACGACCGACACGCCGTCGACCTTCGGTGCGTCAGACATGATGCAGGTGGTCGGCTACGACATGGCGCGCGATGCCGCGCGCAAGGTCTATGAGGCCGCCGGCATCGGGCCTGATGATCTCGACGTCGTCGAGCTGCACGACTGCTTCGCGCACAACGAACTGATCACCTATGAGGGGCTCGGCCTGTGCGGCGAGGGCGAGGCCGCGAAATTCATCGACGACGGCGACAACTCCTATGGCGGCAGGATCGTCACCAATCCGTCCGGCGGGCTGCTGTCGAAGGGGCATCCGCTCGGCGCCACCGGGCTCGCGCAGTGCTATGAGCTGACGCGGCAGCTGCGCGGCACCGCTGCGGCGACGCAGGTGGAGGGCGCGCGGATCGGCTTGCAGCACAATCTCGGCCTCGGCGGCGCCTGCGTCGTGACGCTCTACGAACGCGCCTGAGGCCGCCCATGGTCGATCAATCCGCTGTCGGGCGTACATTCACGCCCGTGACCGCGCGCGTGGAGCCGGGGCGCCTGCGCTTCTTCCTCGATACGCTCGGCGAGACGAATGCCGTCTATCGCGACGAGACGGCCGCGCAGGCGGCCGGCTTCACGGCGGCACCGGTGCCGCCGACCTATCTGTTCTGCCTCGAGATGATGGATGCACCCGACCCGTTCGAGTTCCTCACGGCGCTCGACATCGATCTGGCCCGCGTGCTGCACGGCGAGCAGCGCTTCGACTATCACGCGCCCGTGGTCGTCGGCGACACGCTGACGTTCCGCCCGCGCGTCACTGGCGTGACCGACAAGAAGGGCGGGGCGATGACGCTGATCGTGGTCGACACCCCCGTCACCAACCAGAACGGCGTCCATGTTGCCGATGTCTCGCGCACCGTCGTGGTGCGCAATGCGAGGCCGTCATGAGCAGCTCTCCCGCGGTCGGCGATATCATCGTCCACAAGGAGTTTCCGCCGATCACCCGCCATCGCCTCGCGCTGTATTGCGGCGCCTCGGGCGATCACAACCCGATCCATGTCGATATTGATTTCGCGAAGGCGGCCGGCTTTCCTGACGTGTTCGCGCACGGCATGCTGGCGATGGGCTATCTCGGCCAGGCGCTGACCGACGCGGTGGCGCCGTCGCGCATCCGCTCGTTCTCGACCCGCTTTGCCGCGATCACCCAGCTCGGCGCGAAGCTGACCTGCGAGGGCACTGTGACCGAGCTGATCGAGCAGGGCGGTGAGAAGCGGGCGAAGCTCGCGCTGACGACGAAGGATCAGAACGGCGAGATCAAGCTCGCCGGGCAAGCCATTATCGCGCTTTAGGAGAGATCATGTCGAAACTGCAAAGCAAAGTCGCGCTCGTCTCAGGTTCCGGCCGCGGCATCGGGCGCGCGATCGCGCTGAAGCTCGCCGGCGAGGGGGCGCGCGTCGTGGTCAACGATCTTGATGCCGAGCCGGGCGATGCGGTCGTCGCCGAGATCAAGGCCATGGGCGGCGAGGCGATCGCGGTCAACGGCAGCGTGACCGAAGCCGGCTTTGCCGATCGCTTCGTCGGCGCCGCGATCGATCGGTTCGGCGGTCTCGACATCATCGTCAACAACGCCGGCTACACCTGGGACTCGACGATCCAGAAGATGAGCGACGAGCAGTTCCAGGCGATGCTCGACGTCCATCTGGTCGCGCCGTTCCGCATCATGCGCGCGGCGTCGGAGCCGATCCGGGTGATGGCGAAGAGGGAGGCCGAGGCGGGCCGCGAGGTGTTCCGCAAGGTCGTCAACATCTCCTCGATCGCGGGCCTCTACGGCAATGCCGGGCAGGCGAGCTATTCGTCCGCCAAAGCCTCGCTGATCGGGCTGACGCGCACGATGTGCAAGGAGTGGGGCCGCTACAAGGTCAACGTCAATTGCGTCGCGTTCGGCCTGATCAATACCCGCCTGACCCAGCCGATCGAGACCCAGCAGAAAACCATCGACGTCGCCGGCCGCGACATCAAGGTCGGTGTCCAGCCGCAGATGCTGGAAGCGATGGGCCGCATGATCCCGCTCGGCCGCGGCGGCACGCCGGAGGAGGCGGCCGATGCGGTCTATCTGTTCTGCGCTCCGGAATCGAATTACATCAGTGGTCAGGTGATCGTCGCCGGCGGCGGTCTGCTGATTTAATACGAGGGCAGAATGCACTACCGATCGTCCTGGATGACCGAGGAGCTGGACACCTTCCGTGACCAGTTCCGCAAATTTCTCGCCAAGGATCTGGCGCCGCACGCCGAAAAATGGCGCGAGCAGAAGCTGGTCGACCGTTCGGCCTGGCGGGCGCTCGGCGAAATGGGCGCGTTGCTGCCGAGCGTGCCGGAGGCCTATGGCGGCTTAGGGGCCAGCTTCGCCTATGACGCCGCCGTGCTCGATGACCTCGAGAGCACGGTGCCGGAGCTGACCACCGGCGTCTCCGTGCACAGCGCTATCGTCGCGCATTACATCGTCAACTACGGCTCGGAGGAGCAGAAGAAACGCTGGCTGCCGAAGATGGCCTCGGGCGAGATGGTCGGCGCCATCGCGATGACCGAGCCCGGCACCGGCTCCGATCTGCAAGCCGTCAAGACCACGGCGAAGAAACAGGGCAATTCCTACGTCATCAACGGCCAGAAAACTTTTATCACCAACGGCCAGGCCGCCGATCTCGTCATCGTGGTGGCGCGGACCGGGGCTCCGGGCGCCAAGGGCATCTCGTTGATTGTCGTTGAAACCGCGGGCACCGAGGGCTACCGCCGCGGGCGCAACCTCGACAAGATCGGGCTGCACGCATCAGACACGTCGGAGCTGTTCTTCGACAACGTCACGGTGCCGCCGGAAAACCTGCTCGGCGCCGAGGAGGGCAACGGCTTCGTGCAGCTGATGCAGCAATTGCCGCAGGAGCGGCTGTCGCTCGCGATCGGCGCGGTCGCCGCGATGGAGCGCGCGGTCAGGATCACCGCCGAATACACCAAGGAGCGCACCGCGTTCGGCAAGCCGCTGCTCGAATTCCAGAACACCGCCTTCAAGCTCGCCGAGCGCAAGACCGAGGCGATGATCGCCCGCGTGTTCGTCGACTGGTGCGTCGAGCGCCTGGTCGCCGGCGACCTCGACACCGTGACGGCGTCGATGGCGAAATGGTGGTGCTCGCAGAAGCAGGTCGAGACCGCCGACGAATGCCTGCAGCTGCATGGCGGCTACGGCTACATGCAGGAATATCCGATCTCGCGCATGTTCATTGATTCCCGGATCCAGAAGATCTATGGCGGCACCAACGAGATCATGAAGCTCCTGATCGCGCGCTCGCTGTAGGCAAGCGCGCGATCCGGCGATTACATCGCGCGCACGTTCTTGAGGAACTTGTCGACCTGAACTTCCAGCTCGGAGGCGTTGCCGGCGAGCTCTCCGGAGGCCGCCAGCACGTTCTCGGCGGCCTTGCTGGCATCGTCGATCGCCTTGGTCGTGCCGTTGATGTTTGCGGTGACCTCCTTGGTGGCCGCGGCCTGTTCCTCGACGGCGCTGGCGATCACGGTCGAGATCTCGCTGATCTGGACGATGACCTGCGAAATCGCCTTCAGCGCCGTGGCGGTGTTGCCCGTCGCGGCCTGCATCTCGTTGATCTGCGCCGAAATGTCTTCCGTGGCCTTGGCGGTCTGGTTGGCCAGCGCCTTCACCTCGGAGGCGACGACGGCGAAGCCGCGTCCGGCCTCGCCGGCGCGCGCGGACTCGATCGTTGCGTTGAGCGCAAGCAGGTTGGTCTGGCCGGCGATCTGGCTGATCAGCGCGACGACGTCGCCGATCTTCTGCGCCATCGTCACGAGGCCCGCGACCAGCTTGTCGGACTTCTCGGCTTCGTCGACCGCCATGCGGGCGATGCGGCTCGCCTCGGCCACCTGGCGGCTGATCTCGTTGACCGAGGACGACAGCTCCTCGGACGCGGACGCCGCGCTCGCCGAGCGCTGATTGACGAATTCGGCGGTCGTCGTCAGCGATCGCGCCGTGCCCTGCATTTGCGTCGAGGCCGACGCCAGCATCCCGGCAAGCCCCTTCACGTCCTTCTCGAAATCGTCGGCCAGCTTCACATTGCCTGTCACGACCGACCAGCTCAGCATCGCGCCGGTGTAGTTGCCGCGCTTGTCGGTCAGCCCGGAGACCCGCAGGTCGAGCGTTTCCGGACCGAGCTTGATCTTGGCCGCATGCGGCAGGTTCTTGGGATCGCCGACGATGCGGCGCTGATGCGCCGGGTTCTTGTGGAAGATGTCGAACGAGTTGCCGAGGATCTTGTCCGGCGCCACCGGAAGCAGGTGCTTCACGGTGTCGAGCGTCTTGAGGCTGGTCTGGTTGATGTAGGTGATGTTGAAATCGGTGTCGCACATCATGATGTTGATCGGCATGTTGTCGAGCATCTGCAACAGCCGTTCGGTCTGGGTTTCAAGCCGCGCCTTCTCGGTCGCGAGCTCCCAGGTCAGCATCGGGCCGGTGTAACGGCAGCGCGAATTGGTCATCGCCGTCACGGTGAGATCGAGCGTCTCGCCGCCGATGGTGATGCGCGCCCTGTGCGGCAGGTTCTTCGGGTCGGACAGCAGCCGGCGCTGATGCTGCGGATTCTTGTGAAAGATATCGATCGATTGCCCGATCAGCGCGTCGACCTTCACCGGAAGGACATGCTCGATCTTCTTCAGGTTCTGCCGCGTCGACTCGTTGATGTAGGTGATTTTGAAGTTGTCCAGCTCGCAGAGCATGACACTGATCGGCATGTCGTCGAACAGCCGGTACGAACTGTCCGAGCCGACGACGCTTGCGACGCTCTTCATCCCCAACATGCATTGCCCTCCAGCCTTGATAATGATCTTGGTGAATTGAAACGGTGCACCTGATCGGCAGCGGAATGCCTTCCACCGCCGGCCCCACGCAGGTGCGCGACACGATTTACAATTTCTGACTGCGTGAAACGGTAGGCGATTCGAGTTCCACCAAGAAGGGCGTGCAATGCGCCGCGTGCGCTCGCGCAAGGCGCGAACGCGCGATGCTCGCGATGAGCGCAATCGAAAACGTCGCGCAACACCGCGATTTGCCGTGAAATCCATGCGATCCTGCGGCGAAGATGCGAAGCGGCCGATCGCTGCACCGTAGTCTTACGGAAGCAGACGCGTGCGCTCCCAATGATTGTTATCGTGCACATGACGCGCTGGCTTATGCAGATCGTGCCACGCCATGGCGCGCATCGGAGAGCTCCTGACTGCAATCGTCTCGGTGGCCGCGCGCTGTTGGTCTTGGCGATGTGGCCTGCGAGCATTGTTCCGCGTGCGCTCTGTTGCGGCGATCGGCAACCTCGCGATGATCGCGAGGTTGCCTCATCGTCAATGGAAGTATTATTGAAAGAAGCATGCACAGGTTGACAACGTCGCGCGAGACCCGATCGGGGCCGCAGACCGGCGCCGTGACATCGGTCCCGCGAGCGCGACGAGATCGCCCTGGAGCCGGACGACGGTGAGCTGCACTGCGCGCCGGCCGGCGGCTTCAATCCTGCCGGCGATCGTCCGCTCTGCGGAAATCGATGACGAAACAGCGTTGCCCATTGCCTACCGCATGGCTTGGCGTCGCTGCGCCCGCGAGACGCAGCTTCGGCCTTGCACCCCATTTCCGTCTATCATACCCCGTGGGACCACGATCCGCGCGAAGCTCAAACGCGCGCCAGTACTTGCAGGGAGCCCTCATGACCAAAAGCAATGCCCGCACCGGAGGCCAGATCCTGATCGACCAGCTGGTCGCGCAAGGGGTGGAGCGCGTCACCTGCGTGCCGGGCGAGAGCTATCTGGCGGCGCTCGACGCCTTGCACGACAGCCCGATCGACGTCGTGATCTGCCGCGCCGAGGGCGGCGCCGCGATGATGGCGGAGGCCTATGGCAAGCTGACGGGACGTCCGGGCATCTGCTTCGTCACCCGCGGTCCGGGCTCGACCAATGCCGCCCATGGCGTCCACATCGCGATGCAGGATTCCACCCCGATGATCCTGTTCGTCGGCCAGGTCGACACCGGCATGCGCGAGCGCGAGGCGTTCCAGGAACTCGACTACAAAGCGGTGTTCGGTACCATGGCGAAATGGGCGGTCGAGATCGATCGTCCGGATCGCATTCCGGAACTGGTCGCGCGCGCCTTCCGCGTCGCGCTGCAGGGCCGGCCCGGTCCGGTGGTGATCTCGCTGCCCGAGAACATGCTGACTGAAACCGCCGCGGTCGCCGACGCGCCGAAGGTCGAGCCTGCGGCGACCTGGCCGGCGCCGGCCGATCTCGAGCGCCTCGGCAGCATGCTCGCCGGCGCCAAGGCGCCGATCGTGGTGCTCGGCGGCTCGGCCTGGACCGCGGAGGCCGCCAAGGGCATCGTGCGCTTCGCCGAGCGCTTCGACCTGCCGGTTACAACCTCGTTCCGCCGCGCCTCGCTGTTCGACGCCGACCACTCGCATTATGCCGGCGATCTCGGCATCGGCCCGAGCCCGAAGCTCAGGGATCGCATCACCGGCGCCGATGTCATTCTGTTGATCGGCGGCCGCATGTCGGAGATGCCGTCATCGTCCTACACGCTGCTCGACATTCCGGTGCCGAGCCAGAAGCTGATCCATGTCCATCCCGGCGCCGAGGAGCTCGGCCGCGTCTACCAGCCGGCGCTCGCGATCCAGGCGACGCCCGCAGCCTTCGCCGCCGCGGTCGAGACCATGAAGCCCGCGGCTGCACCAGCCTGGAAGGGCGAGGCGGTCAAGGCGCACGCGGACTACCTCGCCTGGACCGACAAGCCGCGCGAGCTGCCGGGCAGCTTCCAGTATGGCGAGGTCGTGACATGGCTGCGCGATCGCCTGCCGAAGGATGCCATCGTCTGCAACGGCGCCGGCAATTATGCCGGCTGGATTCACCGCCATCATCGCTTCCACGCGTTCGCCGCGCAGCTCGCGCCGACCTCGGGCTCGATGGGCTACGGCGTGCCGGCGGCCGTGATGGCCAAGCGGCATCATCCGGACCGCGTCGTCGTGGCGTTCGCCGGCGACGGCTGCTTCCTGATGAACGGGCAGGAGTTCGCCACCGCCGTGCAGTACGACGCGCCGCTGATCGTCGTCGTGATCGATAACGCGCAATACGGCACCATCCGCATGCATCAGGAGCGCGACTATCCGGGCCGCGTCGTCGGCACCCAGCTCAAGAACCCGGACTTCGCGCTTTATGCCAAGGCGTTCGGCGGCCATGGCGAACGGGTCGAGCGCACCGAAGACTTCGCGGGCGCGTTCGAGCGGGCGCTGGCCTCCGGCAAGCCCGCGATCCTGCACTGCCTGGTCGATCAGCGCGCGCTGTCGGTCGGTAAGGACTTTGCGCCGCAGGCTACGCGGTAGGGCATGCTCCGGAAAAGTGCGAAGCGGTTTTCCGAGGAGATCATGCCCAAACAAGAGTCCCGTCACGTCGCGATCATCGGGGCCGGCGCGGTCGGCGTGATCAGCGCCATCGAGGCGCTGCGCGAGGGCCACAGAGTCACGCTGATCGATCCGGGCGAGCCCGGCGGCACGCAGGCGGCGAGCTACGGCAATGCCGGCTGGCTGTCGTCGCATTCGGTGATCCCGCCGGCCGAGCCGGGCACCTGGAAGAAGGTGCCGGGCTATCTGATGGATCCGCTCGGGCCGCTGGCGATCCGCTGGTCGTACCTGCCGAAGGCCTTGCCCTGGCTGGTCAAGTATCTGCTGTCGAGCCGGACCGAGGCGCAGGTCGAGGCCACCGCGCGGGCGATGCGTGATCTGTTGAAGGACGCGCCGCTGCTGCACCGGCAGCTCGCCGAGGAAGCCGGCGTCGGCGACTTGATCGAGCGGCGCGGGGTGATGCATGTGTTTCCCTCGCGCGCGCCGTTCGACCGCGATCTCGGCTGGCGCATCCGCAAGCGCGTCGGCATCGAATGGCTGGAGCTCGATGAAGACGAGATGCGCCAGCGCGAGCCCGATCTGCATCCGCGCTACAAATTCGGCGTCGTGGTGGAGGAGGCGGGACGCTGCCGCGATCCCGGCGCCTATGTCGCGGCGCTCGCCGCCCACGCCATCGCTGATGGCGCCGAGCGCGTCGCCGCCAAGGCCACGGGCCTCAGGCTTGCCGGCAACAAGCTGGTCGCCGTGGTCACCGAGAGCGGCGAGATCGCCTGCGACGCGGCTGTCGTCGCCGCGGGCGCGCGCTCCAGGCAACTGACCGCCTCGATCGGCGATCCGCTGCCGCTGGAGACCGAGCGCGGCTATCACGTCATGATCGAGAATCGGGAATCCGGCCCGCGCAATTCGATGATGGCCTCCGATGCCAAGATGGTCGTCAACTGGACCGACAAGGGCCTGCGCGCCGCCGGTACGGTGGAGATCGCGGGGCTTGACGCCGCGCCGAACTGGAAGCGCGCCGAAATCCTGCGCGAGCATCTCTTCAGCATGTTCCCGAAGCTGCCGAGGGATATTCCGCGATCGCGGATCAAGACCTGGTTCGGCCATCGCCCGAGCATGCCCGATGGGCGCCCCTGCATCGGTTATGCCCGTGCCACGCGCGACGTGGTTTACGCCTTCGGCCATGGCCATGTCGGCCTGGTCGGATCGGCCCGCACCGGCCGGCTGGTCGCGCAACTCCTGAGCGGCAAGGCGCCGGAGATTCCGCTCGCCCCGTTTGCGCCCTCGCGCTTCCTGTAGGAAGGAGCGGCGGCGAAGCCTCAGCTGTCGCCGGCCCAGGCCGTGATCGCGGCCGGCGCGATCACGCGTCTCGGTATGTGCGGATTGATCGTTCCGGCGCTGACGTCCTGCGTCTGAACGAGCAGCGTGCGCGCAAACGCCTTGGCATCCTGCTCGGTCGTGAAGGTACGGGTCTGGCGCGCGAAGCGGTGATGTCCGGCGTCAGGATTTCGCATGGCGAACGAGACGTACCAGATGGCCTTGTCGGTCTTCATCGCGCCTCTTTGGTGGTAATCCGCCCGCGCGATCGCGACGTCGTGCTCGATGCCCGATGTGCAAAAAGTGCCAAGACAAAGAATCCTGAAATGCAACACATTGCGGCGAATAGGCTCCTCGGCGAACAAGCAATGCTACAGGATCGGCACGTCTACCGATACTGGCGGCATATTACCTGTCAACCGATGGGTGAAATGACAATGCGTCGTTGCGACGTTGGTTCCATCCGGCAAATTGCCACGCCCTCCCAAGACCTGGGCGACGTTCGGAACGTCGATTTCCTGGGCAAGTTGTCCGGCTCGTTCGAAGGGGGCATGCGTTACAGGACGAGATGACGTGGGATCAAAAAATGGAAACGGCGTGGTTTGTCGTGTCGGACAAGGCGCTGATCGCGGCCCGAGAGGGTGAAGCGGCGGCCCTGAAGTCCGTGAACTGGTGGCGAGCTGTCACGACAGGTGTCGATACGTTCAAACGGACGACGTAGGCCTCGCTAGGTAACTTGGTCCTCCTTGCGTGCCGCGTTGATGGTCTCCTCCACCTCGGTGGCAAGAGCCGTGAGATGTTCGGCGAGCTTGCTGAACAGCTCGCGCTTGCGCAAGTCAGTCGCCAGGTCGCGGATCAACGCACACTCCGCCGCGTCGCGGCGAAGCTTTTCGAGATGCGTTAGCATGTCCTGCATTTTTTCGTCCCCGAATGCCGTAGTCCGCAACGCTAGGGCGGCACAGAACCCCGCAACAATAACCTGTGATACTTTTCGCGAACTTGGCGACCGTCGCGTATCTTTCTGATCCTCAAGTCGAGCTTGGCTTGCGAGACCGGCTTCTCCAGGAGGTCGGCGCCCTTCCGCAGCTTGCTGCTCGTCATTCGTCAGTCTGTCGGCTCAATCAATTCGTTCGGCTTTTCAGAATTTAACTTGACGGATGACCCAACTCAGATGTTCAATACATCCGTCTCACCCGATCGAGGGGCGCTTCGCGATCGTCACGAACGCGGGTCGAGATGCGGTGGACGCCGAGCATGTGCGCGACGACATGCATGTGAGGCGGACGGCGAAATCGTGTGGTCTTGACGCCCTAGCGGCAGGTGTCTTTTCGCATTGCGCGATGCGCGTTGTGAAGACGGTGACAAACAAGCCCAGTCTCACCGGGGAGAGCACGTATAAGCCGTAATCCATCGCGCAGGGAAAGCCGGGTTGTTTCCGGTTACACCTGTGGTCCTACCTCCCGCGTTTTCTATTACGCGGGACCCATGGGTGCGATCGGCACCCGGCTTTCCCTGCGCCCTCTGTTTCCAGAGCGGCGAAACGAAAAGCAAGGCTCGGACGATTCATGTCGCGAGAATGCGGTTGTTTGACTCACAGACCGCGCAACACACTCAGTGTCGTCCCTGCGAAAGCAGGGACCCATATGCCGCGGCGGATGTCGTGAACAGAGCTCGTCATTCCAGCGAAGCACACCAATCAGCGCTTGTGGTTATGGGTCCCTGCTTTCGCAGGGACGACAGCGAGGATGAGGCGATAGCGCTGCCTCTCTCACGATCCGATCCGCACCACCATCTTGCCGAGCGCGGCGCGGGTCTGCATCGTGGTGAACGCCGCGCGAAAGTCCTCGAATGCGAACACCTTGCCGACCACGGGCGTCAGCCGGCCATCGTTCAGCCATGCCGACAATTGCGTGATCACGCGCGCCTGCGCGTCGGGCTCGCGGCGCGCGATCTGGGCCGCATCGACGCCGATCAGGAGGCCGCCTTTGAGGAGCGGCAGATTGAACGGCAGCGCGGGGATGCTGCCGGCCGCGAAGCCGACCACGACATGGCGGCCGTTCCAGGCGATCGAGCGGAACGCCTGCAGCGAGACCTCGCCGCCGACCGGATCGAAGATCACGTCGGGGCCATGGCCGCCGGTCGCTTCCTTCAGCGCGTCGCGCCAGTCGGGCCTCGTGTAATCGACGACCGCGTCGGCACCGAAGCTTGCGGCGAAGTGGCGCTTCTCCTCGGTCGAGGCCGCGGCGACGACGCGCGCGCCGAGCAGCTTGCCGACTTGAATGGCGGCGATGCCGGTGCCGCCGGCGGCGCCGAGCACGAGCAACTGCTCGCCGGCCTTGAGCGAGCCGCGCTCGCCGAGCGCATAGAGCGCGGTGAGGTAATTGGTGCGAAAGGCCGCGGCGGCCTCCATCGAGAGTCCGTCGGGCATGATCTCGAGGGCATCGGGCGGCACCACGATGTGCTCGGCCAGCGCGCCCGAGCGCGCCGCGCCCATCACCCGCATGCCCGGCGCGATGCCGGCGACGTCGCCTGCGACCGCATCGACCACGCCGGCGAATTCCGCGCCCGGCGTGAAGGGCAGGGCATCCTTGGTCTGGTAGCGGCCCTCGACCTTCAGCCCATCGACGAAGCCGATGCTCGCGGCGTGGACCCGGACGCGGATCTGTCCAGGGCCGGGTTCGGGGGTGCCGATCTCCCTCAGCCCGATCTGATCGATGGGTGCGTATTGCTCGACGACGACCGCCTTCATCCTGTCCTGCTCATTGGTTGGTTTCCTCGCGGGCCTTTTCCGTTCCGATTGAATCGGAACGGGGCCCTTGATTCTTGTGTTGACGCGTTTTCTTCATGCGAGCCGGTAGCCAGCTTGTGCGAAAACGCTTCCGGCAAACCTATCCCATGTCCGTTGTTCTACGGGGAGGGGTTTTGTGCATGCAACGGCAGGCTCGCTTGCGGAAAGCCAGCATCTTCAACGACATCTCGAAAAGGCCGGCGTTTACCCGTTGTTATCCCTACCAAATTCGGTAACGCGTCCTTAATGGCGTTAACGCTAGGGTTTTCCACGCGGCCCGCCTTGGGCTGCGCGCCGTCCAGGACGGGCAGGTTGCGTACGCGTTGGAGTCTCCTATGGATATCATGACTGGCGCCGGGCTGTTGGCTGGCATCATCGTCATCGCGGTGATGATGTTCATGGGCGGCGACCTGCACATGTTCATCTCCGAACACGCCATGATCATCATCTTCGGCGGCTCGATCGCAGCGACGATGATCCGTTTTCCGCTCGGCGTGATGCTGCACGGCCTGCCGCTCGGCGCCAAATTCGCCTTCACCATGAGCCGGCTGTCGGCCCGCGACCTCGTCGACGAACTCGCCCGCATCGCCGAGATCGCCCGCAAGCAGGGCCCGGTTGGCCTGGAAAAAGTCGAGACCGATGAGCCGTTCCTTGCCAAGGGCATCCGTTACGTCGCCGACGGTTACGACCTCGAATTCATCCGCGACAACATGGAACGCGACCGCGACAACTTCCTGATGCACCTCGACGAGGGCAGCAAGATCTATCGCGCGATCGGCGACTGCGCGCCGGCGTTCGGCATGATCGGCACGCTGATCGGCATGGTGCAGATGTTCGCCAACATGACCGACCCCTCCAAGCTCGGCCCGTTCATGGCGACCGCGCTGCTCGCGACGCTGTACGGCGCGCTGGTCGCCAATTTGTTCTGCCTGCCGATCGCCGACAAGCTGCATGGCAAGCTGCTCGACGAGGAGACCAACCGCACGCTGATCATCGACGGCATCCTGATGATCCGCGACTCCAAGAGCCCCGCGCTGGTGCGCGAGATGCTGCTGGCCTATCTGCCGGAGAAGCATCGCCAGGAGGAAGGCGAGCCGGTTCCGGCCTGACCGGACCGCGCTTTCGGGAAACGCAGCGATGGCCAAGAAAAAGCGCGGCGACGCCCACACCGGAGGTCACGGCTGGTTCGTGACCTTCGCCGATCTGATGGGCCTGATGATGAGCTTCTTCGTGATGCTCGTCGCGTTCTCCACCATGGACAACAACAAGCTGAAGATCGTCGCCGGCTCGATGCGCGATGCCTTCGGCGTGCAGACCAATGTGCGCTATTCCGGCATCGTCGAATCCGACGGCCTGCCGACCCGGCCGAAGCTGAAGAACGTCGAGCACATCTCGCCGGAGGAGTCTTCGGCCAATCCGACGCCGGACGAGAAGGAGCGCAGCCAGATCAACGGCGCGCGGCTGAAGATCGACCGCGAATTCGCGCTCGCCTCGGCCTCGCTCCGCCAGGCGCTGCAGGACATGCCGGAGCTGACCGAGATCTCCAAGAACATCATGTTCGAGGAGACCAAGGAGGGGCTCAACCTGGAGATCGTCGATCAGGACGGCCGCTCGATGTTCGCCGACGGTTCCAGGGAGCCGTATGACCGCACCCGCCGGCTGATCCAGAAGCTGGCCGCGCCGCTGAAGGCGACGCCGCTGCGGGTCGCGATCGTGGGGCATACGGCCGCAGGCTTCGTGCCGGCACGCAGCGATTATGACGGCTTCGACCTGTCCGCGGACCGCGCCAACGCGGTGCGGCAGATCCTGGAGCGGGAAGGGCTGCCGCCGTCGCATATTTTCGCGGTTTCCGGCAAGGCCGACGGCCAGCCGCTGTTTCCCGACGATCCGACGCTGCCGGCCAACCGTCGTGTGACCATCACGTTGATGCGGGAAAATCCGCCACTGCCGCCGGATCTGAAGCCGTAGCTCTGGGTTACCATACTACCGTCAACTACCATTGTTGCGCGGTTGACACGCGGAGCGGAAGCGTCGATAGCCGCGCGGATCAAATCAACCGATCGGGCGTTCCAACCTCGCCATGGCTGTCAGCGTCTCATCTACCGAAGCTCAGGAAGGGCAACCCACCTCCAGCTTCTGGGCCCTGACACTCGGCAGCATCGGGGTGGTGTTCGGCGATATCGGAACTTCGCCGCTCTACGCATTCCGCGAGGCGGTCGGCGGCGCCGCGCACGGCCAGCCGGTCACCCGCATCATGGTGCTGGGCGTGCTCAGCCTGATCCTGTGGGCGCTGTTCACCGTCGTCACCGCGAAATACGTGCTGCTGCTGCTGCGCGCCGACAACAATGGCGAGGGCGGCACACTCTCGCTGATGGCGCTCGGCCAGCGCGCGATCGGTCGGCGCAGCTGGCCGCTGCTCGCGCTCGGCGTGGTCGGCGCCTCGATGTTCATCGGCGATTCCATGATCACGCCGGCGATCTCGGTGCTGTCGGCGGTCGAAGGCCTCAAGCTCGCCACCCCGCATCTCGAGCACTATGTGGTGCCGCTGACGATCCTGATCCTGGTCGCGCTGTTCTCGGTGCAGAGTTCTGGCACCGCGCGCGTCGCTTCCGCCTTCGGTCCGGTGATGGTGGTGTGGTTCGCCTCGCTGGCGGTGATGGGGCTCGTCCACATCATGGACGACCCGTCGGTGCTGGCGGCGATCAATCCCTATTACGCGCTCCAGTTCATGCTGACCCACGGCACCATCGGCCTGGTGACGCTGGGCGCGGTGTTCCTCGCGGTGACCGGCGGCGAGGCGCTGTATGCCGATCTCGGGCATTTCGGCCGCAAGCCGATTCAGTCCGGCTGGCTGTTCTTCGTGCTGCCCGCGCTGCTGCTGAACTATTTCGGGCAGGGCGCGCTGGTGCTGTCCGATCCCAGCGCGATCGAGAACTCGTTCTACCGCATGGTGCCCGACGTGCTGCTGCTGCCGCTGGTCGGGCTCGCCACCGCCGCGACGGTGATCGCGAGCCAGGCGGTCATCACCGGCGCCTATTCGCTGATCAGCCAGGCGGTGCAGCTGGGGCTCTTGCCGCGCTTCGAGGTCCGCTACACCTCGGAGACCCATGCCGGCCAGATCTATCTGCCGCGCGTCAACCGGCTGCTGCTGATCGGCGTGCTGCTGCTGGTGCTGCTGTTCCGCACCTCGAGCGGGCTTGCGTCGGCCTATGGCATCGCCGTCTCCACCACCATGGTCGCCGACGGCATCATGGGCTTCATCGTGATCTGGAAGCTGTGGAACTGGCGCGTGGCGTCGGCGGCGGCCTTGATCCTGCCGTTCGTGATCGTCGACATGACCTTCTTCAGCGCCAATCTCCTGAAGCTGTTCGAGGGCGCCTGGGTGCCGCTGCTGTTCGGCGTCGTCATGGCGACGATGATCTGGACCTGGCGCCGCGGCGCCGCCATCCTGGTCGCCAAGACCCGACGCATTGAGGTGCCGCTGCGCGACCTGATCCACAGTCTGGAGAAGCGGCCGCCGCATATCGTCAAGGGCACCGCGGTATTCCTGACCAGCGATCCCAGTTTCGTGCCGACCGCGCTGCTGCATAATCTCAAGCACAACAAGGTGCTGCACGAGCACAATGTGATCCTGACCATCGAGACCGCACCGACGCCGCGCGTCGATCTATCCGAGCGCGTCACAATGGAGAAGGTGAGCGACAAGTTCACCGCCGTGCGGCTGCGCTTCGGCTACATGGAGTCGCCGAACGTGCCGAAGGCGCTGGCGGTCGCACGCAAGCTCGGCTGGCAGTTTGACATCATGGCGACCTCGTTCTTCGTGTCGCGCCGCTCGCTGAAGCCGTCGGCCCAGTCCGGGATGCCGCAATGGCAGGACCATCTGTTCATCGCGATGAGCCGGTCCGCCAATGATGCCACCGACTATTTCCAGATCCCGACCGGCCGGGTGGTTGAAGTGGGTACCCAGGTAACTATCTGATCCGGCGCAGGATTCTGATGTTGACCGTGATCCATGCGTGATCTGCATGGCGGAGGCCTGAATCCGGGCTAACCTATGCATTCCTGCCGGGAGTATAGGCCTGCGACCCGGCATTGTGCGGTGCGGCAGAAGACAGAGGCACAGCTTCCCCATGTCATCCGAGAGTGCGATCACCGCGGCGGAAACGCCGGCGGCAAACGGCAATGGCGAGGCGCATTCCACCGCCACCTTCAAGGCCCTGATGCTCGGCAGCATCGGTGTCGTCTATGGCGACATCGGCACCAGCCCGCTTTACGCGCTGCGCGAGGCGGTCGTTGCGGCCGCCGGCGGCGAGGGCGCGGTGACGGCGCATGCGGTGCTCGGTGTGCTCTCGCTGATCCTCTGGGCATTGATCGTCGTAGTCACGTTGAAATACGTCGTGATCCTGCTGCGCGCGGACAACAATGGCGAGGGCGGCACGCTGGCGCTGATGGCGCTGGCGCAGCGCGCGGCGACCAAGGGCGGCGCCGCGATCGTGCTGCTCGGCATCATTAGCGGCGCGCTGTTCTATGGCGACGCCGTCATCACGCCGGCGCTTTCGGTGCTGTCGGCAATCGAAGGCATCAAACTCGTCACCTCGACATTCGATCCCTATGTCGTGCCGCTCACGGTGGTGATCCTTGTCGTCCTGTTCGCGGTGCAGTCGCGCGGCACCGCGCGCGTCGCGGCCTTCTTCGGTCCGGTGATGTGCGTGTGGTTCGCCCTGATCGCGGTCGCGGCGCTGCCGCAGATCGTGCGGCATCCCGAAGTGCTGTACGCGCTCAATCCGATCCTCGCGGTGTCCTTCATGCTGCATCACGGCGTGATCGGCTTCATCACGCTCGGTGCGGTCTTCCTCGCCGTGACCGGCGCCGAGGCGCTCTATGCCGACCTCGGCCATTTCGGCAAACGCCCGATCCAGACCGCGTGGCTGTTCATCGTGCTGCCGTCGCTGGCGCTGAACTATCTGGGGCAGGGCGCGCTCTTGATCGGCAATCCCAAGGGCATCGAGAACCCGTTCTTCCTAATGTTCCCGGACTGGGCCCTGATCCCGATGGTTGCGCTGGCGACCATGGCGACCGTGATCGCGAGCCAGGCGGTCATCACCGGTGCCTATTCGCTGACGCGGCAGGCGATCCAGCTCGGCCTGTTGCCGCGGTTCGAGATCCGTCACACCTCGGAAGCGCATTCCGGGCAGATCTACATGCCGCGCATCAACCGCTTCCTGTTCATCGCGGTCATCGTGCTGGTGTTGATGTTCCGCTCGTCGAGCGCACTGGCGTCGGCTTACGGCATCTCGGTGACCGGCACCATGGTGGTGACGGCGATGATGGGCTTTGTGGTGATCTGGAAGGTCTGGCGCTGGTCGCCGATCGCGGCCGCCGCGCTGGTCGCGCCGTTCCTGTTCCTGGACATCACCTTCCTGGCCGCCAACCTGCTCAAGGTGTTCGAGGGCGGCTGGGTGCCGCTCGCGCTTGGCGGCGCCATGATCGTGGTGATGTACACCTGGCGGCGCGGCAGCCGGCTGTTGTTCGAGAAGTCGCGCAAGCTGGAATTCCCGCTCGCCGATCTCGTCGCGATGCTGGAGAAGCGGCCGCCGCAGCGCGTCACCGGCACCGCGGTGTTCCTGACCAGCGACCCCGTCAGCGCGCCGACCGCGCTGATGCACAGCCTCAAGCACTACAAGGTGCTGCACGAGAAGAACGTCATCCTGACCATCGAGACGGCGCCGACGCCGCGCATCGATCCGTCCGAGCGGGTGCGGATGGAGCAGCTGAGCGAGACCTTCTCCAAGGTGACGCTCAAGTTCGGCTTCATGGAACAGCCGAACGTGCCGAAGACGCTGGCGATCGCCCGCAAGCTCGGTTGGCAGTTCGACATCATGTCGACCTCGTTCTTTCTGTCCCGCCGTGCGCTGAAGCCGGCGGCGCATTCGGGCATGCCGAGCTGGCAGGACCATCTGTTCATCGCGCTGAGCCGCTCCTCGAACGACGCCACCGACTATTTCCAGATCCCGACCGGGCGGGTGGTCGAGGTCGGCACGCAGGTCACGATCTAGCGGTCCTGCCAGTCACATCCTGCAAGTCATCTAACCCGTTTCGGACGCTTGATTTTCGCTGCGCAAGAGGCGACTTTGCGGCCCGGAACGGCGGGCCGCGCGACGCTCGCCAAGCTGATATCGGGAGGATATTTCTGTGGCGGACCACAAGGTGGAAGATTTGTTTCCGGACGAGGTGTCGAAGGGCATAGCGGAAGGCCGCTATCTGCTGGTCGACGTCCGTGAGCCGAACGAGGTCGCCGTCGAGGCCTATCCCGATGGCGTCGTGGTGCCGCTGTCGACGTTCGATCCGGCGGCGATTCCCGATCCGCAGGGCAAGCAGGTGGTGTTCGCCTGCCGCTCCGGCAAGCGCTCGGTGACGGCCTCGCTGGCCGCCCAGGCTGCGGGCCTGCCCTATGACAAGCACTTGGCGGGCGGCATCATCGGCTGGAAGGCGGCGGGATTGCCGACCAAGACTGGCGGCTGATCCCTGACATGACCTCCATGAACAAGGTCTTCGCGGACCTTCCTGTCACCATCTTCGAGGCGATGTCGCAGGCCGCGCGCGACAACAACGCCATCAATCTCGGCCAGGGCTTTCCCGATGATCCCGGTCCGGAGGACATCCGCCGCGCTGCCGCGGACGCCTCGATCAACGGCTACAACCAGTATCCGTCGATGATGGGCATCCCGGAGCTCCGTCAGGCGATCGCATCGCATTACGGCCACTGGCACGGGCTCAAGCTCGATCCGATGACCGAGGTGATGGTCACCTCGGGCGGCACCGAGGCGCTGACCTCCTCGATCCTCTCCGTGGTCGAGCCCGGTGACGAGGTAGTGTGCTTCCAGCCGGTCTATGATTCCTATCTGCCGATCATCCGCCAGGCCGGCGGCATTCCGCGGCTGCTGCGGCTCGAACCGCCGGAGTGGCGGCTGAGCGAGGAGATGCTGCGCAGCGTTTTCAATCACAAGACCAAGGCGGTGCTGTTCAACAATCCGCTCAATCCGGCGGCGGTGGTCTATCCGCGCGAGGACCTCGAACTGCTGGCGCGGTTCTGCCAGGAATTCGACGTGGTCGCGATCTGCGACGAGGTCTGGGAACACGTGGTGTTCGACGGCCGCGAGCACATCCCGCTGATCACGATTCCGGGCATGCGCGACCGCACCATCAAGGTCGGCAGCGCCGGCAAGATCTTCTCGCTGACCGGTTGGAAGATCGGCTTCGTCTGCGCCGCGCCGCCGCTGCTGCGCGTCGCTGCGAAGGTGCACCAGTTCCTCACCTTCACGACGGCGCCCAATTTGCAAGCGGCGGTGGCATATGGCCTCGGCAAGCCCGACGACTATTTCCTCGACATGCGCAAGGACATGGCGCGGAGCCGTGACCGCCTGACCAAGGGATTGGAGAGCATCGGCTTTCCGGTGCTGAAGTCGCAGGGGACCTACTTCCTCACCGTGGACCTGTCGCCGCTCGGGCTCAACGAGACCGATGCCGAGTTCTGCTGGCGGATCGTGCAGGACTACAAGGTTGCGGCGATCCCGGTGTCGGCGTTCTACGAGCAGGATGCGGTGACGTCGGTCGTGCGTTTTTGTTTCGCCAAGAAAGACACGACGCTCGACGCCGCGCTGGAGCGGTTGTCGGACGCTGTCCACCGCCGCAAGAGGTAGGCCAGAATGCGAGAGCAGAACCGTCGTCTCGTCAGCTTCGTCGGCGCGGTCGCGACGGTCCTGCTGCTCTCGGCCTCCGCTGACGCCGAGGAGCGCACGGTCAACTTCTACAACTGGTCGAACTACATGGCGCCGGGAGTCCTCGAGGACTTCACCAAGGAAACCGGCATCAAGGTCGTCTACGATACGTTCGACGCCAACGAGACGCTGGAGACGCGGCTGCTCGCCGGCAAGTCGGGCTATGACGTCGTGGTGCCGACCGGCTACTTCCTGCAGCGCCAGATCACCGCGAAAGTATTCCTCAAGCTCGACAAGTCGAAGTTGCCGAACCTCGCCAATGCATGGCCCGTGGTGACGGAGCAGCTTGCGACTTACGATCCCGGCAATAGCTACGGCGCCAACTACATGTGGGGCACCACCGGCATCGGCTACAACGTCAAGATCGCGGAGAAGATTCTCGGTCCCGACGCGAAGATCGACAGCTGGGACATGGTGTTCAAGCCGGAGAACCTCGCCAAATTCAAGGATTGCGGCATCCACATGCTGGATTCCGCGGACGACATCCTGCCGGCGGCGCTGAGCTATCTCGGCCTGGATCCGAACTCGACCAAGCAGGCCGACCTCGAGAAGGCCGCCGATCTCGTCATCAAGATCCGGCCCTATGTGCGCAAATTCCACTCGTCCGAATATCTCAGCGCGCTGGCCTCGGGCGAAATCTGCTTCGTGGTCGGATGGTCGGGCGACATCATGCAGGCGCGCAGCCGGGCGGCGGAAGCCAACACCGGCGTCGAGATCGGTTACACGATCCCGAAGGAGGGCGCGCAGATGTTCTTCGACAATCTGGCGATTCCGTCGGACGCGAAGAACGTCGCCGAGGCCTATGAGCTGATCAACTACCTCTACCGCCCCGAGATCGCGGCAAAGAACTCGAACTTCCTGTCCTACGCCAACGGCAATCTGGCGAGCCAGAAGCTGATCGATCCGAAGATCTTCACCGACAAGAATATCTATCCCGACGAAGCGATGCAGAAGAAGCTGTTCGTGATCACCGCGCGCGATCCGGCGACGCAGCGGATCATCAACCGGCTGTGGACGAGGGTGAAGACCGGGAAATAGGTCTATCCGTCATTGCGAGCCAACGGGTCGCGCGAACGCGCCCGACGACAGGCTCCGCGAAGCAATCCATCGCGTCGCACCTGCTGAAGCATGGATTGCTTCGTCGCTTCGCTCCTCGCAATGACGAGGTAGGGCTGCCAGCCTACCGCCAGCGCCGGTGCAGCCAGAGCCACTGATCCGGATATTCGCGGACCCAGCCCTCGACGACGTCGGTGATCGCCTGCATCGTGCCCTGGATATCGATCTGGCCGGATGCGTCGAACACCGGCTTGATTTCCTCGGTGACCTCGCCGCGGAAGCGGCCGTCGGGCAGGCGGATGATCCGCGTGCCGTGGATCGGGCAATCGATCTGCCGGCGCAGGCGCGCCAGCAGCGGATTCGCCGTGGTCTTGCGGCCGAAGAAGGTGACGGGAACGCCGTTGGTCAAATACTGATCGACGAGCATCGCGACGTGCTGGCCGTTCCTCAGCGCCTGCGCCAGCTTGAGCGGCGCGTCGCGGCCGGCCGGCACCAGTGTGCCCAGATTGACCGCGCGGATGCGCTCGATGGCGCGGTCGGCGGCTTCGATGTTCGGCCGCCGAAACAGGATGGTGGCGTCGAGCCCATGCGCTGCGGCGGCAATTGGAGAGAGCTCCCAGTTGCCGAGATGTGCGGCGAAGAACAGTGCCGGCTTGCCGTCGTCACGCAACTGGTCGAACAGCTGCTTGCTGCGCGCCGAGAATTCGACACGACCCGGCTTTTCGGGATTCTGGGGATCGTGGTCCCAGATCCGGTCGATGTGCGCGAATTCAGCGCCGATGCGTCCGAGGTTGTGCCAGACGCCCGTCAGGATCTTCTCGATCTCCTCCGGTGACTTTTCCGGGAAGGCGGCCGTGAGGTTCTCGCGGCCGATGCGATCCTCACGCAGCCGGCGGCCGATGAAATGGGCGGCGCGGCCGAAGAACCTTGCGGTCTTCTCGGGATCGAAATAGCGCGTTGTACGCAGCAGGCCGATCGTCAGCCCGCCGATCGCCGCGTCGGTCACGGGCTTCGCGGCGTCACGCAGATGTGCCCTGGTGCGAAGGAGCAGGCGTTTCATCTGATGAGGCGAGGGCGCTAAGCCGGCTCGCGCGTCAAGATCAGTGAGGCGTTCTGCCCGCCGAACCCGAACGAGTTCGACATCACGGCGGTCACCTTGGCATCGCGCGCCTTGTTGCCGACTACGTCGAACGGGATCGCGGGATCAGGCACCTCGTAGTTGATCGTCGGCGGAATCCGCTGATGCTCGAGCGTGAGCAGCGAGAAGATCGCCTCGACTGCACCGGCGGCCGAGATGGTGTGGCCGACCATCGACTTGTTCGACGACACCGGAATGTTTTTGGTGTGTTCGCCAAACACGGCCGACGTCGCAAGATACTCCATCTTGTCGTTTTCCGGCGTCGAGGTCCCGTGCGCGTTGATATGATCGATTTGCTCGGGCTCCATTCCAGCATCGGCGAGTGTCTTGCGCACGCAGCCGATCGCCGGCTTGCCGTCCGGGGCCGAGCGGGTGCGATGGAAGGAATCGGTGAGCTCGCCGCAGCCGGCGACGACGCCGAGGATGCGCGCGCCGCGGGCCATCGCGGCCTCGTAGCTCTCGAGCACCAGCGCGCCGGCGCCCTCGGCCATCACGAAGCCGTCGCGGTTCTTCGAGAACGGCTTCGAGGCGGCCTGCGGCGGGTCGTTCTGGGTGGAGAGAGCCGACAGCAGCGAGAAGCGCACCATGGCTTCCGGGTTCACCGAGCCGTCGGTTGCGACGCACAGCGTCGCATCGGTTTCGCCGCGGCGGATCGCCTCGACGCCGAGCTGGATCGCGGTCGCGCCGGAGGCGCAAGCCGTCGACAGCGAAATCGGGGACCCTTTGGTACCGAAGGTCTCGGCGAGGTTGAGCGCGACGGAGCCGAAGGTGAAGCGCCGGTGAAAGTGCGCGAACTTCCCGCCACTGCAGGTCGCCAGGTATTCGATGATTCCAAAGTCCTTGGTCGGAACCTCGCGCGCGACTTCGAGCCGCTGCGGCCACTCGGTCTCGATCGGGGCGACTGCCAGAAACAGCGGGCCGGGAAAGTCGCCCTTGCTGCCGATGCCGGCTTGCTCGAGCGCTTCTTCGGTCGCGATCTCCGCCAGACGCTGCGACAGGCTGGTCGAGGAGAATGGGTCGACGGTGACGAAATCGACGGCTCCGGCCATCGTCGTCTTCATACTGTCGAGCGGGAAGCGTGTGACGGTCTTGATGCCGGACTCACCCGCGGTGAGGCGCTTCCAATTGTCGGTCTTGCCGCCGCCGAGCGACGTCACGATTCCCATGCCGGTCACGACGACGATCGGTCGGCCGAATTTATCGCGTGGTGCTGTCATGGTGTCCCCGTCGGTGCTTGCGCCGAATTACTTGACGGCCTCGACCAGTGCCATGCCTTCGCCCTGCCAGTGGCCGACCCCCAGGACAACAATCTGGGTTGGCGCTTCGGTCTTTTCAACCTCCAGCCCGGTCGGGTCGTTGGCCGGATAGAGCGCGCCGCGCGAGATCGACAGCGCGGCCAGCGCGAGCCCGAGCGGGAACTGCGCCTCCATGGTGTGGCCAAAGGTCGTTCCGGTGGCGCGGACGGCAAAGCCGGCATGCTGGCTGAGGAATGCGCGCTCTTCGGCGGTCGCAGGCTCGGCGCCGGTCGCGCCCGTGATCAGGATACCGTCGTCGCCGCTGACGCCGAGCTGCGGCCACAACGCGTGCAGCGATTTCGTCACGGCGCCCGGCTCCTTGCGTCGGGCAAGGTCGGCGACCACCTTGGTCAGCTTGGCGTACGGCTTTGCGCCGCGGGCCTCGGCATGTTCGCGCGATTCCATCACGAGGAAGGCGCCGGCGGAGCCAATGGCAAAGCCCGGGTTGTTCCTGCGGGCCCAGACCGAGCTATGCTGGTCCTTGAGGGCGAGATCGCCGAATGCATAAAGCATCAAGAGGTCGCCGCGATCGCCGTTATGAGCGGCGCCGACCAAGGCGATGTCACTCTGGCCGGCTCCAATGCGCGCGACCGCGATCCGTGCCGCATCGATGCTCGAGGCTTCCTCGCCCATGAAGGTGCGGGAGGTCCCGCACACGCCGTGAACGATCGCGATGTTGCCGGCGAGCAGGTTGGAGAGCTGCGCCAGGAACAGCGTCGGGCGCAGCTCGTTCATCAGCTTCTCGTTGAGCAGGGCGGGCGGCAGCTTGCCCTGCGCATCAGCGTTCATGATCGCCAGGTCGACATTGAGGTCACGCTCGCCGCCACCGGCTGCGATGATCATGTCCATCCGCGACAGGATTTCCTGATTGCCTTTGACGCCGGCGGAATCGAGCGCCAGCCCTGCGGCATAGGTACCGATCCGCTGCCACGTCTCCATCTGACGCTGATCGCCCTTCTTCGGGATCTGGGCGTCGAAGCTGACGGGGGCGATCGGATGGATCACGTATGGCGCGAGCCGCTTCTCGTCGGCATTGACGCGCCGAGCGCCGAGCGCCTCCCAATGCGCATCCAGCCCTTCGCCAAGCGAGGAGAGCAGGCCTACGCCGGTGATCCAGACTTCCTTCTCAGCCATGACTCATTGCCTGCTGCGGAAACCCGATCTTGGTGGCCATCGCATCCATGTGCACGCGCAAGTCCGGGTTGGGGAAGGGGATATGACGGAAGGTCAGCTCGGCATTGCACTTGAGCTCCTTGCCGACGCGAACCTTCGCCGAGGTGACGGCGAAGCCTGAACCTTCGTGCTCGACCTTGGCCTCGATGGTCAGGAGCGAACCGGGGCTGACGAAGCCGCGCATCTTGGCTTCCTTGACCATGGCGAGGAAGGGCATGCGCTCGAACTTGGTCAGACCGAGGATCAGCCAGCCCGAGCTCTGGGCCATCGCTTCGGTCAGCAGCACGCCGGGCATGATCGGATAGCCCGGGAAGTGCCCCGCGAACACCGAATGGCTGTCGGGCGGGACATCCGCCTCGACGACAATGGTCCTTGCGTCGAGGTTGAGGTCGACGATCCGATCGATCAGCTGAAAGATCTCGAGCTGCATGATGGGCGATTACGAGCCCGTGCCCGTGCCCGCGTTCTTGGCTGCAACCAGCTCGTCGATGCGGTCGGCGAGATTCTTCAACACGAAATACTGCTCCGTCGTGGCCTTGCCGTCGTTGACCTCCTGGGTCCACTTTTCGAGCGGCATCTTGATCCCGAAGGCCTTGTCGATGGCAAACGCGATGTCGAGGAAGTCGAGGCTGTCGATCCCCAGATCGTCGATGGCGTGGCTCTCCGGCTTGATCGTGTCGCGCGGGATGTCGCAGGTCTCCGCGATAATGTTGGCGATCTGCTCGAATGTGGAGGACATCATTAAGCCTTTGATATATTGAAGGTAATTCCGGGTCGGCTCAGAGGAGGCGGGCGCGTTGCCCCGGAATGCCCGATTGCTGGTGCCGGAGTCGTGTGCCCGTATATCGGAGCAGGGCCGTTAGTTCAATGGAGCTTGGCCGGCCTCGCAAGGACGGTTTTTGGGCAGGGTTCCGGCCAGCCTAGCTGCGCGGCATCACCGTAATCTTCGCGCAATCCCGGCGGCCCATCAGCACGCAATCCTGGGTCTTGCGCAAATCGGCGATGCTCATGGCAAGCCAGATGCCGATCGCGGTGAGCGCCACCGTGAAGGCGAAGGCGGCGATGTTGGCGAGCATGCGCTGGCGGAAATCGTCCGGCTCCTCACGCGGCTTCTCATAACGAGAGAGATCGTTGGCAACGGAAGCCGGGCGAGTCGATCGGAGCGGCTCCTCGCGCTTGCCGGGCGGCTGCGCCGAGGTACGCGGCCGGAATTTGAGCACCACGTGCTCGGCATCCGAGGAAATTGGCCGCTGCGTCTTCACTGTTGTCAGTCCGGTCGCGTCGCCGGTTATGTTTAGCATGTTCGCTGCACTTCACACCTAAAATCTTGGTGCGCGCAGAGGTGGTATTCATGCTTCGATCACCTCCAGGAACTGGGTTGCCGTCGAGGTGACTGCTGCGGTGCGCGGGATGCTCGGCATTGCGATGACGAGGCCGATGTCGACACACGCGTTCGACCTTCGCGCATGCACAGTTTGCGCTGCAACGCCGTCACGGTGGTTGAGGCTGCGCGCCCCGGCATTGGCATCCTACGCATGACGGCCGGGGGCATCGACAGCCCCGAGGCCGGACCATCCGGCCGTCGGCCCCACCGCTTCGTGAAGCCAGTCCGGCACACCGGACTCTTTCACCCGCCTGCGGGCTCATGACATAGTGGAACCCGTTCCGGAGTGCCGGTCAAAAGGGAGCATAAATCATGGCCCACACGCGCGAGCCTTACGTCAAACCGGTCCCGATCCTGTCGCTGCGGCCGACCCAGATGACGGTCGGCATGCAGGAGGTGACGGAGAAGCGGAAGCGCTGGCGCGAGCACAAGTCGGACAAGAAGCGCGCCGAACTGCTGGGCAAGCACATGATCCCGGTCGTCCATGGTCCCGACGATCGCTACTACGTGGTCGATCACCATCACATGGCGCGGGCGCTGCACGAGGAGGGCGTCAAGGACATCCTGGTCACGGTGATCGGCGATCTCACGATGGTCGAGCGTGACGTGTTCTGGGGCGTGATGGATAACAAGCGCTGGGTCTATCCCTACGATTCCAAGGGCGAGCGCCGCCACTTCAGGGACATTCCGAAATCGATCAAGGATCTCAGGGACGATCCGTTCCGCAGCCTCGCCGGCGAGATGCGCCGGGCCGGCGGTTTTGCCAAGGACACGACGCCGTTCAGCGAATTCCTGTGGGCCGATTTCCTGCGCCGCCACATCCCGCGCAAGACGGTGGAGAACAATTTCGCCAAGGCGCTGGAGAAGGGACTGGCGCTCGGCCGCAGCAAGGACGCGGTCTATTTGCCCGGCTGGTGCGGGCCGGCATCCGACGACTGATCTGCCGCGGCTTCCGGCCTGTGCTGATCCTCCTTGCCACCGAGCGCGTGGTGCAGCCACCGCTCGGTCCGCTTGCCGAAGGTCAACAGCAGGAACGCCAGCGCGACGGCTGTGACGACGATCGGCCAATGTCCGGCGCCGCAGACGATGCCGACGCAAGCGGCGAAGAATGCGCATGCGGCGCTGGTCAGGCCGCGGACCTGGAAGCGGTCGCCCTGCCGCACGATCACGCCGGCGCCGAGAAATCCGATGCCGGTCAGCACGCCCTGGATCACGCGGCTCACCGCGTCGGTGAACTTGCCGGGCTCGACGGCCTGCAATGCCAACAGCACGACCATGGCCGTCGAAAGGCTGACGAGACCCAGCGTCTTCAGGCCGATCGGCTTGCCGCGCAGGTCGCGGTCGAGCCCGATCGCGCAGCCGGCAAGGGTGGCCGCGCCGAGACGCAGGATGATCTCGCTCCAGTCCGCCAAGGCGTCCTCTATTTCGGCTGCCGGCCGAGCATATAGAACTCGCTGTTCGGCCGCATGCCGGTGACGTTGGCGAGCCGGTTCGACAGCGCGAAGAACGCCGCAACCGCGGCGATGTCCCAGACGTCGTCGTCGCTGAAGCCGTGGGCGGCAAGCGCGGCGAAGTCCGCCTCCGAGACTTCCTCGGCCGCGCGGCTCACCTTCATGGCGAAGTCGAGCATCGCGCGTTGCCGCGGCGTGATGTCGGCCTTGCGGTAGTTGACCGCGATCTGGTCGGCGATCTCGGGATTCTTGGCGCGGATGCGCAGGATCGCGCCGTGGGCGATCACACAATACTGGCACTGGTTGGCGGCGCTGGTCGCCACCACGATCATCTCGCGCTCGGCCTTCGAGAGGCCGGAGTCCTTCTCCATCAGCGCGTCGTGATAGGCGAAGAAGGCGCGAAACTCGTCGGGGCGATAGGCAAGGGTGAGGAAGACGTTCGGCACGAAGCCGGATTTCTCCTGCACCGCCAGGATGCGGGCGCGGATATCCTCGGGGAGCTTGTCGAGAGCGGGCGTCGGGAAGCGTTTTGCGGTCGGCTGCGTCATGAGATGGTTCCGGCGTGCCGCCTGGATGCGGCGTCACGCGAGACCATAGTGGATGACGGGTCGGGCGCAAGGCGCATCGTGCCTTGCCGCGACGATGCTAGCGCAGCGGCTTCTTCAGCAGCGAGAAGCGGTCCGGATCGAGGCCGAGCGAGGGCTGCAGCATCGGCGCCTCGGCCGGCGCCATGGTGCGCGCCGGCGCGGGAGAGTTGAAATTGGCGTCGCCGCTCGGGCTGTCGCGATGCGAGGTGGCGCCGCGCCAGCGCTCCAGCACGGCGCTGACGAAATGCATGTCATGGCCGGCGGCGACCGACGGTACCGTGGCGATGGTGGCCTCGCCGCGCGGCAGCTGGTGCGGCGGCACCTCCTTGAAGCGCAGCCGGGTCGGCAGCGCCACGCCTTCGCCGAACGCCAGCACCTCGCGGGTGCCGAGCGAGGGCACGAAGGACAGCAGGTTGGCGGCGGCGTCCGAGACGGCGGAGCGCAGCAGCGCCTGGTCGCGGTCGTTGGCGAGGCGCATCGTGAACAGCGTGTTGCACTGGGAGATGATGGTCGCGTCGAGCTCGGCCGGACGCTGGGTGATCAGGCCGAGATAGACGCCGTATTTGCGGCCTTCCTTGGCAATGCGCGACACCGCCTTGCGGGTCGGCCCGAAGCCGATATTGCGGTCGGCGGAGGCGTAGCGGTGCGCTTCCTCGCAGACGAACAGCATCGGCGAGACGCCGTCGCTCCACAGCCCGAAATCGAACGCCATGCGGCACAGCACCGACACCACGGAATCGACGACTTCGGCGGGGAAGCCGGCGAGCTGCATGATCGTCATCGGCTTGCCGTTGGCGGGCAGGCGGAACAGATGGCTGATCACCTCGGCCATGGTATCGCCGCCGACATTGGCATTGTCGAACATGAAGGCGTAGCGCGGATCGTTGCGCACCGCGTCGATGCGCGAGATCAGCTTGTGATAGATGATGCGCGAGGAGCGGTTCTCCAGCTTGCCCATGCGCTCGTCGATCAGCGAGATCAGGTCGACGAGGCGGTAGGGCACCGGCGTATCGACGGTGTAGCCGACCTGCTTGGGGTCGATGCGCTTCAGCCCGAGACCGACCCGGTCGGAGTTCTGGTACTGGGTGTAGATGCCCTTCGCCATCGGAATCACTTCGGCGAGGATGTCGAGCTCCTCGGGCACGCCGGGCCGGCCGCCGAACAGCACGTCGACGATCTCTTCGAAGTTGAACAGCCAGAACGGCAGCTTCAGGTTTCGCGGGTTGAGCACCTGGGCGCGCTCGCCGAAGCAGCGGCCATATTCGTTGTGCACGTCGAGCAGGAAGATGCGCAGGTTCGGCCGCGACTTCAGGATCTCGTTGAGCAGCAGCGACACGCCGGTCGACTTGCCGACGCCGGTCGAGCCGAGCACCGCGAAGTGCTTGGACAGCATCTCCTCGACGTCGACATAGGCGATCACAGAACGATCCTGCTGCAGCGTGCCGACATTGATCTGGTCCGAGCCGCTCGGCGCATAGACCGTGCGCAGCTCCTGGTTCGTGATCAGATCGGTGCTGTCGCCGATGGTCGGATAATGGGTGACGCCGCGCTGGAATTTCGGGCGGTCGCCGCCCAGGATTTCGCCGAGCAGGTCGACCGAGGCGGTCGCCATGTATTCGTCGGACGCCGGCAGGTTCTCGCACGTCACTTCGGTGATCATGGCGACGATGACCGAACTCGCGCAGCGGATACTGACGAACCGGCCGACCGTCGCTCGCATCTCTGAAAGTTGCATCTGGCCGCCCGCCAGCAGCCCAACCCGGGCCTGCGAGCCGCGCACAGAGATCACACGTCCGAAGGGTGTCACAGTTCCAGCCTGGCTCGTTCTCAAAATCTAAATGTCTGGACCAATATGCCCGCCCGGGATTGGAAAAACCGTTAAATCGCCGGGGTTCTGCATCGGCTAAATCTACACCTTCCCGGTGACGATTTGTTTCTATCGTGCCGCGAGATGACGCGCTGTCGCGCGCATCGGCGGCGGAATCGTCGCTTTCCGGCACAGCCGCGTTTGTTTCCCGGTTTTTCCGTTAACGCGGGATTCACCATCTCCGAGGAGTGCATCGGCAGCTCCGTAGGTTTGCGGGGAATTGGGCGCGATTTGTCATTCGCTGTCGCCCGGTATCGCGTAACCGATTGCTAACTGCGAGTTGTAACGACCTTTCCATTTGTGCTGCGTAACGATGCCGCGCCCGGGAGAGATCAGCGTGCGCATCGAACATCGCAATTCAGGAAATGCCGACACAGGCTCGACCAAGGGGCTGGCGTTCTGTGCCGGCCTGTTGGTCGGCAGCCTGCTCGGAAGCGCGACCGCGCAATGGAGCGAGCGCGAAGGCCTGCTGATGGCGGCATTCGCGATCATGGCCGTGATCGTCTTCCTGTTGCTCAAGCGGCACGAGATCTCCGACGAACGGCTCGCCACCGAACGTCGCAATCTCATGACTGCCGTGAACAACATTCCGCAGGGCCTCGTGCTCTACGACGCGTCGGCGCGCATCATCATCTGCAACCGTCCCTACATCGAGATGTTCGGGCTTTCGCCCGACGTCGCCAAGCCCGGCTGCACCATGCGCCGGCTGATCGCACACAGGCAGGAGACGGGCTCGTTCGACGGCGATGTCGACGACTTCTGCGACGCCATCATGGGCAACGTGAAGCTTGGCCGCGCCACGCGCCAGCTGACGCAGGCGCCGGGCGGGCGCGCCATCGAGATCGTCAACAAGCCGCTGCCGGAAGGCGGCTGGGTGGCGACCATCCAGGATATCACGGAGCGCACGCGCACCGAGAACAAGATCGCCCACATGGCGCATTATGATGCGCTGACCGACCTGCCGAACCGTGTGCTGTTCCGCGAGCGCCTGGAGCGGGCGCTGAGGGCGATCCGGCCGGATCAGCAGCTCGCGGTCATGTATATCGACATCGACGAGTTCAAGGCCGTCAACGACGCGCTCGGCCATCAGATCGGCGACGAATTGCTCAGGGCGATCGCCGACCGCCTGCGCACCTGCGTTGGGGACCCCGACGTCGCAGCGCGGCTCGGCGGTGACGAGTTTGCCGTGATCCAGACCGTCGTCCGCGATCAGACCGAGACCATGCAGCTCCTCGCTGCGATCTATCAGGCGATCCGCCGGCCGATCGACTGCAGCGGGCATCTGATCACCACCGACGCCAGCATCGGCATCGCCGTTGCGCCCGCCGACGGCCTCGACATCGATCAATTGCTGCGCAATGCCGACCTCGCGCTCTACGGAGCCAAGAGCGACGGCCGCCGCACCTACCGGTTCTTCGAGACCGGCATGGACGCACGTGCCAAGGCGCGGCGCAGCCTCGAGCTCGAGCTGCGCCAGGCGATCGCCGACGGCAGCTTCGAGCTGCACTATCAGCCGCTGCTCCATCTCGAGGAGGGCCAGGTCAGTTGCTGCGAGGCGCTGGTGCGCTGGCGTCATCCGGAACGCGGCACCATCTCGCCGGCGGATTTCATCCCGATCGCCGAGGACACCGGCCTGATCAACGATCTCGGTCACTGGGTACTCAACACCGCGTGCCGCGAGGCGATGAACTGGCCGGAGCATGTTCATGTCGCGGTCAACGTGTCTCCGATCCAGTTCAAGAGCCAGACACTGGCACTCAACGTCGCCGCCGCGCTCGCCGCGACAGGTCTTGCACCTTCGCGGCTCGAGCTCGAGATCACCGAGGCGGTGCTGATCCGCGACGACGAGGCTGCGCTCGATATCCTGCATCAGCTGCGCGAACTCGGCGTCCGTATCGCGCTCGACGATTTCGGCACCGGCTATTCCTCGCTGAGCTACCTGCAGCGCTTCCCGTTCGACAAGATCAAGATCGATCGCGCCTTCATCAAGGATCTCGCCGGGACCGGCGCGTCGTCCACGATCGTCCAGGCCGTCGTCAACATCGCCGCCGCGAGCGACATGACCACGACCGCGGAGGGCGTCGAGACCGAGCAGCAGCGCAACCTGCTGCGCATCCTCGGCTGCACCGAGATGCAGGGCTATCTGTTCAGCCGGCCGGTGTCATCGGCTGAAATCCGCAGGCTGCTCTCGTCGCATCGCGAGACGGTCGTCTCGGTCGTCTGACCGCCTGCCTCGACCGCTTTCATCGGGTGATTCCAGCCACGGAATGCCGTGCGAGCGGCAATTGCCGCCGCCAATCATTTGTTGACGAGGCCTAATCATTTGTACACTAGTACAAATCGACGCGCCGCTCACCTGTCCAACCGCAAGTCGTCGATCCGGCGTCGTCGCGGAGGGAGACCGTCCATGCAGCAGCCGGAACCGATCTTCGATCTCGCGCATCTCGGGCACATGGAGCTCTTGACGCCGAAGCCGGACGAGAGCCTGAAGTTCTTCGTCGACGTCATGGGCATGACCGTCAGCGGCCGCAAGGGCGAGTCGGTCTATCTGCGTGGCTGGGACGATTACGAGCGCTATTCGCTGAAGCTGACGGCGTCGAAGACTTCAGGGATGGAGCACATGGCGCTGCGGGCGCGCAGCCAGCAGGCGCTCGAACGCCGCGTTGCCGCGCTGAAGGGCTCGGGCTTCGATATCGGCTGGATCGATGGTGACATGGGGCAGGGGCCGGCATTCCGCTGCCGCGATCCCGACGGCCATGTCATCGAGCTCTATTACGAGACCGAGTGGTACGAAGCGCCGTCCGAGCTGAAGCCCGCGCTGAAAAACCAGGCGCAGCGCTTTCCGGCGCGCGGCGTCAATGTCCGGCGGCTCGACCATCTCAATTGCCTCGCGGTCGACATCAAGGCCAACCGTCTGTTCTTCGAAGACTACCTCGGCTGCCGCACCACCGAGCAGATCGTGCTCAATGACGGCACGGAGGCCGCGATGTGGATGACGATGTCGAACAAGAGCTATGACTTCGCCTATACGCGCGACCATTACGGCAAGCGCGGCCGGTTTCACCATGTCACCTACGCGCTCGACAGCCGCGAGGAGATCCTGCGGGCCGCGGATATTTTTCTCGAGCACGGGGTGCATATCGAGACCGGGCCGCACAAGCACGCGATCCAGCAGACCTTCTTCCTCTATGTCTATGAACCCGGCGGCAACCGCGTCGAGGTCGCCAACGCCGGCGCACGCCTGATCCTCGCGCCGGACTGGAAGCCGATCGTGTGGGCCGAGGAAGAGCGCAAGAGGGGACAGGCGTGGGGGTTGAAGACGATCGAGTCGTTCCACACCCACGGCACGCCGCCCGTGATCGACTAGATGCCAGACCGCCACACGAAAGCCGCCTGAGCGCGTCGATACGCCGCCGCGAACACGCGCGGTCGCTGACGACAATACCGACGCGCAACCGATATGATCCGGCTCGCGAGGACAGACGCTGCGCTGCGCGCGAGACGTGAACCGGTGAGAACGAGCACAATGGCTGGCAAGACGCCGAAGACGTCGGCGAAGAGTGCGAAAAAGAGCGCCGTGAAGCCTGGCACTGCAAAGCCGCGTCTGCTCGCAGGCGGCAATCCGCAGATCGCCAAGGGATATGGTGACGCTCCGGTGCAAGCCTATATCGCCGCGATGCCGGGGTGGAAGCGCGACGTTGGACGCAAGCTTGACGCGCTCATCGTGCATACCGTCCCCGGCGTGCGCAAGGCGGTGAAGTGGAATTCGCCGCTCTACGGCATGGAAGGGGAAGGCTGGTTCCTCGGCATCCATGTCTTCACGCGCTACGTCAAGGTGGCGTTCTTTCGCGGCGCGTCGCTGCATCCGGTGCCGCCGGGCGAGTCCAGGCAGCAGCACACGCGCTATCTCGACATTCACGAGAACGACGAGCTCGACGAAGCCCAGTTCACCGCGTGGGTGAAGCAAGCCAGTCAATTGCCCGGCGAACGGATGTGAACGCAAGCAAGACTGTCGAACAACGGCCATCACGCGCCGTCGATGCGGCTATGCGCGATGGAGCATTGCTTCGCCTCAGCTGTTTGGTGTTAGGCTGCACCAGAGCACGATGAATCGTCATCGCGCTTTGGATTGTTGTCCTGGCATGATCTCTTCGGAAAACCGCTTCGCACTTTTCCGGATCATGCCCTGGTAACGTCAGAGGAAAACGTCGATGAGCGAACACACGACGGACAAGCACGTGCGAGAGGCGTCTCGTAGGCGATTCCTTCAGGCCGGTGCAGCACTGGCCGGTGGCTCCGCCATGTCGGGAGTTGCCGGTTCTACCGCGCTCGCCGAACAGGGGAATAATCTTCCGCCCAATGTGCCGGAATGGATGAAAGCGCCCGGCGACCCGATGGGAAGCCAGCCCTATGGCACGCCGTCGGTTCACGAGAAGGCGGTCGTCAAGAACATCTCGAAGACACTGTCGCAGTATATTTCCGCCTCGGGCCGCACGCCCTTGCAGGAGCTCGACGGCATCATCACGCCGAACGGTTTGTTCTACGAACGCCACCATGGCGGCGTGCCGACCATCGACCCGGCCGAGCACCGGCTGGTGCTGCATGGCATGGTCGATCGCCCGCTGGTGTTCACGATGGAGGATATCCGCCGCTTTCCGTCGCAGTCGCGCATCCACTTCCTCGAGTGCTCCGGCAATCCGGTCTACACCAAGCCCTACGGCAAAACGGCCTCCGACCTCGTCGGCCTCCTGAGCTGTGCGGAATGGACCGGCGTGCCGCTGAAGACGGTGCTGGACGAGGCGGGCCTGCAGGCGGGCGCCAAATGGATCGTGGCCGAAGGCGCCGACGCGGCTGCGTTGACGCGCTCGATCCCGATCGAGAAATGCCTCGACGACGCCATGCTGGTCTACAGCCAGAATGGCGAGCGGCTGCGCCCGCAGCAGGGCTATCCGCTGCGCCTGTTGCTGCCCGGCTTCGAGGGCAACATGAACGTGAAGTGGCTGCGCCGGCTCAAGGTCGTCGCCGAGCCGGCCTATTCGCGCGAGGAGACCTCGAAATACACCGACCCGATGCCCGACGGCACGTCGCGGGAATTCACCTTCTATATGGAAGCCAAGTCGATCATCACGCGGCCGTCCGGCGGGCAGAAGCTGACCACGCAGGGCTTTCACGAGATTACCGGCATCGCCTGGAGCGGTCACGGCAAGGTCAAGAGCGTCGAGGTCTCGCTCGACGAGGGCAAAAGCTGGCAGCAGGCCGAATTGCAGGAGCCGGTGCTGACGCGCGCGCTCACGCGCTTCCGCTTGCCCTGGCATTGGGACGGCAAGCCCGCCGTGATCCAGAGCCGTGCCATCGACGAGACCGGCTACGTCCAGCCGACGCTGGCGGAATTGGTCAAGGTGCGCGGTCTCAACTCGTTCTACCACAACAACGCGATCTGGCCCTGGCGCATCGATGCGAATGGTGAGGTGACCAATGGCCAGGCGTAAGCTCAAGGCGGCGTTCCTTGCGAGTGCGGTCGCGATGCTCGCCACTGCCGGGCAGGCCGAGGATCGCTTTGGCATCGGGCGTGCGGCAACGCCTGCCGAGATCGCCGGCTGGAATATCGATATCGGCCGTGACGGCTCCAACCTGCCGCCGGGCAGCGGCAGCGTCGAGCGCGGCCGCACGGTGTTCAGCGAGCAATGCGCGGCGTGCCATGGCGACAGCGGGCAGGGCGGCGTCGGCGACCGCCTGGTCGGCGGACAGGGCACCCTGGCGAGCCCCAAGCCGATCCGCACCGTCGGCAGCTATTGGCCCTATGCGCCGACGCTGTTCGACTACATCCGCCGCGCGATGCCGCAGAACGCGCCGCAGTCGCTGGGCAATGAGGACGTCTACGCGGTTTCCGCCTACATCCTCAGCCTGAACGGCATCGTGCCGGCCAATGCGGTGCTCGACGCCAGGTCGCTCGCCACGATCAAGATGCCGAACCGCGACGGGTTCGTCTCCGACCCGCGGCCGGACGTGCATAACCATTGAGCGGCAGGCCACGGCTGGCTTGCTCGCAGCATCGTGACGCCGTGGCCCCTGTGCCCGGAGGATTGCCGTCCCTATCTCCGTTTGGGGGCGGCTCGGCCGTCATCCGGCACACGTTTGTTGATCGATAGGAGAGGCCGCATGACCAGGTCATGGGCAGTCGCAGCCGCCATGCTGCTCGTGGGAATGACGTTCACGCCGGTCGCCGCCCAGATGTCGGAGCCGGCATATTTCGACGCGCAGAATCCCGGGCGCAGCGCGATCAACGGCGGCGCCCTGACTCCATGGGGTGAGGCCCAGGAGGCCGCGCAGCGCGGCGGCAATCCGGCGAACGCCTACGGTGCCATGCCCGCGGCGGAGCCATCTTCCGCCTGCGCGCGTTACCGTTCATTCGATCCCGCGTCCGGCACCTTCCTTGGCCGCGACGGCCGCCGCCATCCCTGCCGATAAGGCCCTGCGCCGCGCTTGGCGGTGGATAACGGCGCCGGCATTCGCCCGGCGCGCGAACGACTGGACGTTAGGCGCGTTATAGTCTGCCGATCGTGTTGGGTCCCGCCGGACCCGAGCGGCGGAGGACGCCCGGCGTGACAGACGCTCTGGCCGGTTTCTGGGACCGAAAGTCGACCTCGGACCTGTTGCGGGAGGCGGCGCGGGCCGACGGCGACGCGGAGACGCCGGTCTTCAGGCGCTCGCTGTCGGCGTTGCAGCTGGTCACGCTCGGCATCGGCGGCATCATCGGCGCCGGCATCTTCGTGCTGACGGGCCACGCGGCCGCCGCCAATGCCGGTCCCGCGGTCACGCTCTCCTTCATGATTGGTGCGGTGGCCTGCGCCTTCGCCGGCTTGTGCTACGCCGAGATGTCGTCGACGGTGCCGATCTGCGGCAGCGCCTACACCTATGCCTACGCCACGCTCGGCGAACTGATCGCCTGGATCATCGGCTGGGATCTGATCCTCGAATACGCGGTCGGCGCGATCGCGGTCTCGATCGGGTGGTCCGGCTATTTCGTCAGTCTGATGCGCGATTTCGGCATCAACCTGCCGCAGCAATTCACCTCGGCGCCGCTGGCCTACGACGTCAACACCGGCGCGTGGTCGTCGACCGGTGCGGTCATCAACATCCCGGCGATGGCGATCATCGCCTTCGTGACCACGCTGCTGGTGGTCGGCATTCGCGAGTCCGCGCGCTTCACCAGCTTCGTCGTCGTGGTCAAGCTCGTCGTGATCGCGCTGTTTCTCGCCACCGCGGCTTCCTCGGTGACGCTGGCGAACTGGGTGACGGCGAGCAATCCGGAGGGCGCGCTGATCCCGCCGAATGCCGGTCCCGGCGTGTTCGGCTGGTCCGGCGTGATCCGCGGCGCGGCGGTGGTGTTCTTCGCCTATATCGGCTTCGATGCGATCTCGACCGCGGCGCAGGAGGCGAAGACGCCGGAGCGCGACATGCCGATCGGCATTCTCGGCTCGCTCGTGATCTGCGCCGCGCTCTATGTCGCGGTCGGATTCGTGCTGACCGGCATCGTGCCTTATGACCGGCTCAGTGTGCCCGATCCGATCGCCGTCGGCATCGATGCGGTCGGCATCGGCTGGCTCGGTCCGTTCATCAAGCTAGGCATCCTGTTCGGATTGACATCGGTGATCCTCATCATGTTGCTGGCGCAGCCGCGGATCTTTCGCGCCATGGCGCATGACGGATTGCTGCCGGGCTTTGCCGCCAAGATCCATCCGCGCTTCCAGACGCCCTATGTCTCGACCATCTTCGCCGGCACCGTCGCCGCGATTCTCGGCGGGCTGTTGCCGATCGGGCTGGTCGGCGAACTGGTCTCGATCGGCACGCTGTTCGCATTCACGGTGGTCTCGATCGGCACGCTGGTGCTGCGCGTGCGCGATCCGGAATTGCCGCGTCCGTTCAAGGCGCCGGCGATCTGGCTGGTGGCCCCGGCTGCCGCTGCAACCTCGCTGTTCCTGATGTTCGGCCTGCCGCTCGACACCTGGATCAGGCTGGCGGTGTGGCTAATGATCGGGCTTGTGATCTATGCGGCCTATGGCAGACGGTACAGCCGGCTGCGCGCAGGCGGCGGGGACAGCGCGGGCCTATAGTGCGCGCGCGTGCGGCCTGCTAGATGTACGCGTTGAGATAGCGCTGCAAGCCGCGACAGTCGGCGCAGGTCCCGGGAGGCTTCATGAAAAATCCAAATGCACGCGCGCGGTGGATGGTTGCCGCGCTTGTCTCGATCGCCATCATGGCGCCTGGTCCCGGCCATGCGGCGTCGGTTGCGCCAGTCGCGGCCGAGAACGGCATGGTGGTATCGGCGCAACATCTTGCCACGCAGGTCGGCGTCGAGGTGTTGAAGCGGGGCGGCAATGCGGTCGATGCGGCGGTCGCCGTCGGTTATGCGCTTGCAGTGGCCTATCCCGCCGCCGGTAATCTCGGTGGCGGCGGATTCATGACCATCCAGTTCGCCGACGGCCGCAAGACCTTCCTGGATTTCCGCGAGACCGCGCCGAAGGGCGCCACCGCCGACATGTATCTCGACAAGGAGGGCAAGATTGTCGCCGGCCTCTCCACCAAGGGCCATCTCGCCGTCGGCGTGCCCGGTTCGGTCGCGGGCATGGAATATGCGCGCGAGAAATACGGCACCATGAAGCGCGCCGACGTGATTGCGCCGGCGCTGCAACTCGCCGAGGACGGTTTCGTGCTCGATCGCGGCGACATTCAGATGTTGGATTCTGCGGTCGACGATCTTCGCCAGGATCCGCCCTCGGCCGCGATCTTTCTCAACAATGGAAACCCGTTCCAGGTCGGCGAACGGCTGGTGCAACACGAACTTGCCGAGACGCTGCGCGAGATCAGCAAGCGCGGCACGGATGGCTTCTACAAGGGCTGGGTCGGTGCGGCGATCGTCGCCGCGAGCCAGGGCGGCAAGGGCCTGCTGACGCAGGAGGATCTGGACAACTACAGGGTTCGCGAGCTGGCGCCGGTCGAATGTGACTATCGCGGTTACCACGTGGTCTCGGCGCCGCCGCCTAGTTCGGGCGGCGTGGTGATCTGCGAGATGCTCAACATCCTCGAAGGCTATCCGCTGAAGGAACTCGGCTACCATTCGGCGCAGGCGGTGCACTACCAGATCGAGGCGATGCGCCACGCCTACGTCGATCGCAACAGCTATCTCGGCGATCCGGACTTCGTGAAGAATCCGCTCGAGCGGCTGCTCGACAAGACCTACGCCGCGAAGATCCGTGCCGCGATCGACCCGGCCAAGGCCGGCGTCTCCAGGGACATCAGGCCCGGCGTTCCGCCGCATGAGGGCAGCAACACCACGCATTATTCAATTGCCGACAAGGACGGCAATGCGGTGTCGGTCACCTACACGCTGAACGACTGGTTCGGCGCCAAGGTGACGGCGGCCAAGACCGGCGTGCTGCTCAATGACGAGATGGACGACTTCACCGCCAAGGTCGGCGTGCCGAACCTGTATGGGCTGCTGCAGGGGGAGGCCAACGCGATCGTCCCCGGCAAGCGTCCGCTGTCCTCGATGAGCCCGACCATCGTCTCCAAGGACGGCAAGCCGGTCATCGTGATGGGCACCCCGGGCGGCAGCCGCATCATCACCGCCGTGCTGCTGACCATGATCAACGCGATCGACTACGGCATGAATGCGCAGGAGGCCGTGGACATGCCGCGCTTCCACCAGCAGTGGCTTCCCGAGGCGACCAACCTCGATGACTACACGCTGTCGCCGGACACGCGGAAGATCCTGGAGGGCATGGGCCACAAATTCGGGCCGCCGCAGCCGGCCAACCACCTCGCGGTCATCATCATCGGGGCGCCGTCGCTGGACGGCAAGCCGGTCGGCAACAACCGCTTCTATGGCGCGAACGACCCGCGCCGCAATTCGGGGCTCGCTGCGGGGTATTGAGCGTGACGCCCAACGACAACCCGTAGCCCGGATGAGCGAAGCGATATCCGGGTCTTGCTGAGCTCCCGCATTTCGCTCCGCTCATCCGGGCGACCGCTCCAATTGATCCGCGCTGCGGTCAGGCGACGGCGGTCGACCTGCCGTCGTCGTGCCCGCTGGTCAGCAGCAGGCGCCGGCGGATCGCGTCTTCGACCAGGGCCAGGGATTGCTTGGCTTCGCGCGCCTCGGCTTCGGCGGCCTGGGCCCGGAATTCGGCCGCATCGAGCTGCTCCTGTTGGGACTCGATGCGGCGTCGGGCTTCCTCAAGCGCCCGCGACGCGTCCCTCAATTTGCGCTCGGTGGCGGCGATGATTTCGAGCTGCGCCTGTTCGGCGGCCTCGGCGCGGGCTTCGCCGGCGCGGGCCCTGTCCTCGATGCTGCGGAACAAATCCGCCGCCTGATAGACGAGGTCCAAGGCTTCTGTGCCCATGGCCGATGTGGGTGGTCTTGGAAATCCAAGGACATTCGGGTCGGCCGTAAAAGGCCGTCTAAATCCGCGCAGTGCCATCCAAATCAGCCCGTCGCGAGTCGGTGTATGCCAACAACTTGCGGTAGTTATAGTTAACAAATCCTTAATGTGGCCGGCACGCCGGCGCTGTCCACCGGTTTCTGATGTCGCAGCACCCAAATCGGCGGGCGGATAGGAGAATCGATCCGTCCCGCCCGCGCTTTTCTTTCGTGACGTGCTCTCCGCGCAACCGTAGCGAGACCACAGCGCTATCAGCGCGGCGCGCGAATCGCGCAGCGCTGCAGCGGAGATCGATGCAGCCTCCGCACCGCCAGTCGGCGAGGTCTGCCGATTTGGCTGCGGGCGCGAGCCGGGCTCTATGGCATAAGTTTGACGCCTGGCTTGCTTTAATTCTCCGGTGTTGAATTGCAGGTCCATGGAGCGACCGATATACCGGGCGGCCTAAGTGGCACGCAGCGCGCTCAGAACGAGCGACGTATTCGCCACGGAAATCTGGTCGATGAAATTTCTGTTGCGGTTCTTCGGGTTCCTGTTCACCGCAGGCACCATCCTGTTCCTGGCTGGTCTGGCCGCGGTCGCAGGGCTGTTCTGGCATTTCTCCAAGGACCTGCCCGACTATTCGCAGCTCCAGAACTACGAGCCGCCGGTGATGACCCGCGTGCACGCGGCCGACGGCTCGCTGCTCGGCGAATACGCCAAGGAGCGCAGGCTCTATCTGCCGATCCAGGCGGTGCCGAAGCTCGTGATCAACGCGTTCCTCGCCGCCGAGGACAAGAATTTCTACGAGCATGGCGGCGTTGACTACACCGGCATGGCGCGCGCCGGCGTCGCCTACATCCAGAACTTCGGTTCCAACCGGCGTCCGCAGGGCGCCTCGACCATCACCCAGCAGGTCGCCAAGAACTTCCTTTTGACCAACGAGGTGTCGTTCACCCGCAAGATCAAGGAAGCCTTGCTGGCGATGCGAATCGAGCGGGCTTACTCCAAGGACAAGATCCTCGAGCTCTATCTCAACGAAATCTATCTCGGCCTTGGCGCCTACGGCATCGCCGCGGCCTCGCTGGTGTATTTCGACAAGTCCGTCAATGAACTGACCGTCGCGGAAGCGGCCTATCTGGCGGCGCTGCCCAAAATGCCGGCCAGCCTGCATCCGGTGCGCAACCGTGCGCGCGCCGTCGAACGCCGCAACTACGTGATCGACCGCCTGCAGGAGAACGGCTGGATCACCGCTGCCGACGCCGACAAGGCGCGCAAGGAGCCGCTGACCGTCACCAACCGCAGCAATGGCGCGCACACCTTCGCCGGCGAATATTTCTCGGAAGAAGTCCGCCGCGACATCTTCGAGCGCTATGGCGAGAAGAAGCTCTATGAGGGCGGCCTGTCGGTGCGCACCACGCTCGACCCCAAGGTCCAGGTGATGGCGCGCAAGGCCATGGTGGCTGGGCTCGTGAACTATGACGAGCAGCAGGGCTATCGCGGTGCGATCCAGAAGCTCGACCTGACCAGTGACTGGGGCGTGCCGCTCGCCGAGATCAAGTCGCTGTCCGACATCTCGCCGTGGCGGATGGCGGTGGTGCTGGAGAGCAACGATCAGTCGGCACGGATCGGCTTCCAGCCGGGCCGCGAGCTCGGCGGCGCCATCAGCAAGCAGCGCGAGACCGGCATCGTCACGATGGACGGCGTGCGCTGGGCCAAGAGCAGGGGCAAGACGCCGACATCGGTGGCGCAGGTGCTACAGCCCGGCGACGTGATCTACGCCGACCCGCTCTTCAGCAAGGACGGCCAGCGCGTCGAAGGCCAGTACCGGCTGCGTCAGATCCCCGAACTGTCGGGTGCGATGGTGGCGATGGATCCGCACACCGGCCGCGTGCTGGCGATGGTCGGCGGCTTCTCGTTCGACCAGAGCCAGTTCAACCGCGCGACCCAGGCCTATCGGCAGCCCGGCTCGACCTTCAAGCCGATCGTCTATTCGTCGGCGCTCGACAACGGCTACACCGGGTCGACCATGATGATCGACGCCCCGATCGAGATCGACCAGGGGCAGGGCAACATCTGGCGGCCCGAAAACTTCTCCACCGGCAAGTATCAGGGCCAGGTGACGCTGCGCAACGCGCTGCGGCTGTCGCTCAACACGGTGACCGTGCGGCTGGCGCAGGAAATCGGCATGCCGCTGATCGGCGAGTATGCCAAGCGCTTCGGCGTCTATGACGAGCTGCCGAACTATCTCGCCTATGCGCTCGGCGCCGGCGAGACCACGGTAATGCGGATGGCCACGGCCTATTCGATGATCGCCAATGGCGGCGTCCGCGTGAAGCCGACCTTGATCGACCGCATCCAAGACCGCTACGGCCACACCATCTTCAAGCACGATCAGCGCGAATGCCGCGGCTGCGACGCGCCGGAGGGCTGGAAGAGCCAGCCGGAGCCGCAGCTCGTCGACCGCCGCGAGCGGGTGCTCGACGCGATGTCCGCCTACCAGATCACCTCGCTGATGGAGGGCGTGATTCAGGCTGGTACCGGCACCGCGCTGAAAGACGTCGGCAAGCCGCTCGCCGGCAAGACCGGCACCTCGAACGAGGCCAAGGATCTCTGGTTCGTCGGCTTCTCGCCGGATCTCGTGGTCGGTCTCTATGTCGGCTACGACAAGCCGCGTTCGCTCGGCCGCAACGCGCAGGCCGGCCACACCGCAGCGCCGATCGCGCGCGACTTTCTGAAGCTCGCGCTGGCCGACAAGCCCGCCACCCCGTTCAAGCAGCCGGTCGGCATCCGGCTGGTCCTGGTCGATGCCAAGACCGGCCAGCGCGCCGCGCCTGGCCAGAACAGGGGCGTGGTGCTCGAAGCCTTCAAGCCGGGCCAGGCGCCGCCGTTCAATGATCCCGGGATGGTCGCCGGCACCGATGTGATCGACGGCACCCAGGAGGGCATTTCGCCGGACGCCGATCGGGCCGTGATGCGGTCAGGGACGGGGGGGCTGTACTGACGCCCGCCGGCGGGCATCCGCCGACTAGAACCGTATGGCCTCGTGCACCGCCGCGGCAACGCGACGGTGCGGCGCTTTGTCAGGGACGAGCGGGCCGCAGCGGTTGAACGCGCCGCTTGCGGGATCGACCTATCAGAGAGGTCGGCAGAATCGCTGGAGAATGAGCAGGCCTTCCGCGTGGGAGGTGTCCCGACGGTGGATCGCGAATGATCAGGATGCTCAAGGTCGTCGCTCACATCGTGTGGGCGGTTTCCATGATCGGGCTCGGGACGCTGATCGGCGCGAGCTATGGGTGGGCGCATCACGGCTTAATCGGCGCGATCGCGCTCGGCACCGTTGGTTCAGCGTCGGGGCATTCCTTGCCATCGATCCGCTCATCGTTCTTGAATTCCTTCACGGAGGCCTTTGACGCCGCGACCGAAGGGGAAGGCGCCGCCTGTCGTTGGTCGCATCCGGATGGCCGGCGGTCTGGCCGCGATTTTCACGCCCATTCCCCGCCAACAATACTTGCCAAGCGTGGGACCAAGCGGGTAGAAGGTCGCACTCGCGCGGGTGCTGATTTGGCAGGCGAACCCGCTGCACCGAGATGTCCAGTCATCCAGCTAAGCTGTTGATACCACGGACTATTCTTGGGGAATGGTGTAACGGTAGCACAACAGACTCTGACTCTGTTTGTCTTGGTTCGAATCCAGGTTCCCCAGCCAATCTGCCGCCTTGGCGCGATATCCTCTGAAATCCCGACGAGATTGCCGGGCGCGGCCTGCGCCTGATGCAGGACGCGGTGTGTGCCATCACGACATGAGGGTGGATCAGTCCCGCGTAATCCACCATGGTCTCGCGCGTGTGGTCCGGCTCGTTGCAGTAGAGGTTTAAGCTGATGGACGAAATTCTTTATGCCCGCGAAGCGTCGATCGGCGTCGACGAGTTCATCGAGGTGTTGCGCCAGTCGGGCCTCGGCGAGCGGCGACCGCTGGCGGATACCGACCGGATGGAGCGCATGATCGCCAATGCGAATCTGATCGTGACGGCGCGGAAGGCGGGCAAGTTGGTCGGCGTGTCGCGCGCGCTGACCGATTTCGCCTATTGCTGCTATTTGTCGGACCTTGCGGTCGATCGCGGGTATCAGGGACATGGCATCGGCAAGCGCCTGATCGCCGAAACGCGGCGCTTCGCCGGACCTGAATCGATGTGCCTGTTGTTGTCGGCGCCTGACTCGATCGGGTTCTACAAGACCATCGGCATGCCGCAGCCGGACAACGCGTTCCTCTACAAGCGGGAGCGATAGCGATAACGGCTGGTTCGCTGCGCGGAGCTACTTGATCTTGTCGTAGACCGTCGCGAAGTCGGCAAGCGGCATCGGGATAGAGATCGTTTCCTTGCCGAGGTTCTGGAACGACACCTTGAGCTGCTTGCCCGATTTCAGCTGGTTCAGGACATCGGCGGCGATCGGCGTGTTGATGTAGCAGCCGCGCGCTTCGCAGGTCTGGATCGGTACGTCGACGGCCTTGCCGTCGTCGACCTGCAGCTTGGCCCCGACAGGCAGGTTCAGTCCGAGCGGAAGCTGGATCAGCGCAACCGGCGTGCGGGTGTCGCCGGGAACGCGGATGTTGACCAGCACGATGAGCTGCCCGGTCTTGGTGAGCACCGCGGTCTGTTCCATCGCGCATTCGAGCGGGGCGTCGCGGCTCGCACTGGTGCAGCGCGCGACCCAGCCGGAATTGTTGGGCGCTGCTGCATCAACCTGAGGCGCGGCGGGAGCAGCTGCCGGAGCGGGCGCGTTCTTGCTCTTGGCCGTCTGGGCGTGGCCGGCGTGGGCCATGCCGAACACGGTTGACAGGACGAAGAGCGACTTTGCGACAATCTTCACGATACCGGCTCCGAAATGGACATCTTTCGGATGTGCCGGGATGCCGGCAAAGTCAAGTCACTCGGCGGCCTCCTTGACCGATCCATGCTCGCCGTCGTCAGCGTCGTGGTCGGCGGGCGGCGAGCGGCCCCAGTTTGCAAACGCGTTGGAGAGCTTGTCGAGATAGAGATAGACGACCGGCGTCGTGAACAGCGTCAGCGCCTGGCTGACGATCAGGCCGCCGACCATGGCGTAGCCGAGCGGCTGGCGGATTTCCGAGCCGGTGCCGGTCCCGAGCATCAGCGGCACGCCGCCGAGCAAAGCGGCCATCGTCGTCATCATGATCGGGCGGAAGCGGAGCAGGGCGGCCTGGCGGATCGCCGCCACCGGCTCCATGTGCTGGTCGCGCTCGGCCGCGATCGCGAAGTCGACCATCATGATGCCGTTCTTCTTCACGATGCCGATCAACAGGATGATGCCGATCAGCGCGATCAGCGAGAAGTCGAAGCCGGCCGCCATCAGGATCGCGAGCGCGCCGACGCCGGCCGACGGCAGCGTCGACAGAATCGTGATCGGGTGGATGTAGCTCTCATAGAGAATGCCGAGGATCAGGTAGACGACCACGAGCGCCGCGAGGATCAACAGCGGCACGGTCGACAGCGATTGCTGGAACGCCTGCGCGGTGCCCTGGAAGCTCGAGCTCAGTGTCGGCGGCGCGCCGAGGTCGACCATCGCCTTCTGCACCGCTTCCGTCGCCTGGCCGAGCGCAACACCCTGCGCCAGGTTGAACGAGATGGTGATCGCCGGGAACTGGCCCTGATGGCTGATCGAAAGCGGCCGGACCGGCACGCTGGTCCAGGTCGCGAATGTCGAGATCGGCACCTGTTCGCCGGTCAGCGGTGACTTGATGTAGATCTTGTTCAGCGTGTCGATCGCGCCCTGCAGCTCCGGCAGCACCTCGAGGATCACGTGGTAGCTGTTGAGCTGGGTGAAGTACTGCGTCACCTGGCGCTGGCCGAACGCATCATAGAGCGTGTCGTCGATCAGCTGCGGCTGGATGCCGTAGCGCGAGGCTGTGTCGCGGTTGATCTTCAATTCGAGCGTGGTGCCGTTGGTCTGCTGGTCGGTGGCGACGTCGCGCAGCTGCGGCAGCGTCTGCATCTTGCCGAGAATCTTCGGCGCCCATTCGTTCAATTCGGCGAGGTTGGCATCCTGCAGCGTGAATTCGAACTGGGTGCGGGTCGGGCGGCCGCCGAGGCGGACGTCCTGCGCCGCCTGCATGAACAGCCGGGCACCCTCGACCTTCTCCAGCTTCGGCCGCAGCCGGGCGATGACCTGCTGTGCGTTGGCGTCGCGATCCTTCAGCGCCTTCAGCGTGATGTACATCGCGCCGTTATTGCCGGCGCGGCCACTGCCGCCGATCGCCATCGCCACCGTCGCCACCGCGGGATCCTGCATGACGATCTTGCCGAGCTCCTCCTGCTTGCGCTTCATGTCGGCAAAGGAGATGTCCTGGTTGGCTTCCGAGGTCGCGGTGATCAGGCCGACGTCCTGCTGCGGGAAGAAGCCCTTCGGGATGATGACGAACAGGTAGACCGACAGCGCCAGCGTCCCGAAGAAGATCATCAGCGTCGTGAACTTCCAGCGCAAGGCGAGGTCGAGCACGCTCTGATAGCCGCGCAGCATGGCGTCGAAGCCGCGCTCGCTGAGCTGGTAGAACCGGCCGTGCTTCTCGTCATTGTGGGCGCGCAGGAAGCGCGAGGCCATCATCGGGGTCAGCGTCAGCGACACGAACATCGAGACGAAGATCGTCATCGCCAGCACGACCGCGAATTCGCGGAACAGGCGGCCGATGATGCCGCCCATCAGGAGCAGCGGGATCAGCACCGCGACCAGCGAGATGCTGATCGAAACGATGGTGAAGCCGATTTCCTGCGAGCCCTTGAAGGCGGCAGCCATCGGCTTCTCGCCCTCTTCGATGTAGCGGCTGATGTTCTCCAGCATCACGATGGCGTCGTCGACCACGAAGCCGACCGCGATCGTCAGCGCCATCAGCGACAGATTGTCGAGCGTGTAGCCGAACACCCACATCAGCGCGCAGGCGCCGAGCAGCGCCAACGGCACCGTGACCGTCGGGATCACGGTCGCCCAGAAACTGCGCAGGAAGACGAAGATCACCATCACGACCAGGAAGATGGTCAACAGCAGGGTGAACTGGACGTCCTCGACCGCCGCGCGGATCGTGGTGGTGCGGTCGCTGATCACGTCGATCTTGATCGCCGGCGGGATCGCTGCGACCAGCCGGGGCAACGTCGCCTTGATCTTGTCGACGGTGTCGATGACGTTGGCGCCGGGCTGCTTGAAGATGACGAGGAATACGCCGCGCTTGCCGTTGGCCCAGGCGGCCTGCTTGGCGTCCTCAGGCCCGGTGACGGCCTGGCCGATGTCACGGATCCGCAGCGGCCCGCCGTTGCGGTAGGCGATGATGACGTCGTTCCACGGGCTCGCCGTGAGCAACTGGTCGTTGGCGTAGATGGTATAGGCGCGGGTGGCGCCGTCGATATTGCCCTTCGGACTGTCGACGGTGGCGATGTTGATCGCGGCGCGGACGTCCTCCAGCGACAGGCCCTTGGCGACGAGCTTGGCAGGATCGATCTGAACGCGAACCGACGGCTTCTGCTGGCCGCCGATGATGACCTGCGCAACGCCGGAGATCTGGCTGATCTGCTGCGCCAGCTGGGCGTCGACGGCGTCGCTGACCGTCGTCAGCGGCAGCGTGTCCGATGTCGCCGACAGCAGCATGATCGGCGAGTCGGCCGGGTTGACCTTGCGATAGGTCGGCGGCGAGGGAAGGGTTTTCGGCAATTGGCCGCTGGCCGCGTTGATGGCGGCCTGCACGTCATTGGCGGCGCCGTCGATGCTGCGGTTGAGATCGAACTGAATGGTGACCGACGCCGTGCCGAGATAGCTCGTCGAGGTCATCTGCGCGATGCCCGGGATCTGCGCGAACTGGCGCTCCAGCGGCTGAGCGACCGAGGTCGCCATCGTTTCCGGGCTGGCGCCGGGCAGGGTCGCGGTGATCTGGATGGTGGGGAAGTCGACCTGCGGCAGCGGTGCGACCGGCAGCAGCGGATACGCGACGAGGCCGACGAACAGGATGCCCGCCATCAGCAGCGAAGTGCCGATGGGGAAGCGAATGAATGGTGCGGAAATTCCGGCGCTCATTCCTGCGTAACCTTCGACTGGGACGGATCCGAGCTCGCCACCGCCGTCGTCACCAGGGTTCCCGGCGAGACCTTGTACTGGCCCGCGGTGATCACCTGCTGTCCGGGCGACAGGCCCTCGTCGATCACCGACTTGCCGTCGATCGACTGGCTGACCTTGATCTTGCGAAGCTCGGCCTTGTTCTCCTGATTGACTGAATACGCGTAGAGGCCTTCGGTGCCATGCTGCACCGCGTCATCCGGGACGACGGTGGCATCCTTCAAGGTTCTGACCAGAAGCCGGGTCGAGACCGACTGGCCCGGCCACAGCGCGTGGTCCTTGTTATCAAACACCGCCTTCAGCCGGACAGTCCCGCTAGTGGTGTCGACCTGATTGTTGATCAGCGCCAGGGTTCCGGTGGATAGCACCCGCTTGCCGTCGGTGGTCAGGGCAATGGTCTTGGGCGGCGCCACGGCCAGCGCCGCCTTGATATCCGGCAGCTGGTCTTCCGGTGCGGTGAAGATCACCGTGATCGGCTCGATCTGGGTGATCGTGACAATGCCGGTCTGGGCCGAGGCATTGACGATGTTGCCGATATCGACCAGTCGCAGGCCGACAATGCCGTCGATCGGGGACTTGACGGTGGTGTAGTCCACCTGGGTCTGGGCGTTGAAGATGGCGGCCTCGTCAGCCGATATCTGGGCGGTCAGCTGGGCTACCGTGGAGCGCTGGGTGTCGAGCTGCTGGCGCGTCGCGAACTCGCCGAGCTTGGTGTAGCGCTGCAGGTCGAGATTGGCGTTGGCGAGATTGGCTTCGTCCTGGGCCTTCTTGGCCTTGGCCTGGTCGAGCGTCGCCTGATAGGGCCGCGGATCGATCTCGACCAGCGTGTCACCCGCCTTGACGAACTGGCCTTCCTTGAAGGCGATCCTGGTGATCTGGCCATCGACCCGGGTGCGGACCTGGACGGTGTTGAACGCCTGCACGGTGCCGAGGCCGGTGAGATAGACCGGGAAGTCGGCCTTCTCGACCGGCGAAATCTTGACCGGAACGGCCGGGCGTTGGGCGGAGCGCTTCTGCGCGGCTTCGGCGGCCTGCTGGTTGCTCGTGTGTTTCTGCCAGCCGAAATAACCGGCGGCGCCGACCGCAGCGATCACTAAAACCCAACCGATGGTGCGTGACTTCGACATGCGGACTCTTGGGTTCGACGTAACAATAAAGGGTGATCGAAACGGTTCACAGAGCTTGCGGATATAATATGCGTGCACTTAATGTGTAAACACACCAAGGCTTGAGAATCCTAAACATTTGGAAAGGTTTAGGTCAGAAACGAGCAGAAACATTTCGTCTGGGAAACGCACCGAGGACCCCTATGTCGCTCGATCTCAAACGCCAGTTTATTGCGCAGCTCGTCGAGAGTTCCCGGCTGCTGCGCAATTATATCGATCATCGCGCCAAGGCGCGAGGCACCACGCGCGCGCAATGGATCGTGCTCTTCCGCCTGCGCGAGCAGGAGGGACTGTCCCAGGTCGATCTCGCCGACGTCCTCGAATTGCAGCCGATCTCGCTGGTGCGGCTGCTCGACCGCCTGGTCGAGCATGGCTTGCTCGAACGGCGTCCCGATCCCAGGGATCGCCGTGCCAATCGCCTGTTCCTGACCAGGAGCGGGCGCCGCCTCGTCGACGATCTCGACAGTTTGCGCGACGCGATCGCCGGCGACGTGTTGCGCGACGTCTCGGACAAGCATGTCGAAAGCGGCCTCGCCACGCTTCGCGAGGTCAAGGATCGCATCAAGGCGCTCGGCGAGGAGGCGGAGCGCATCGCTGCGAAATAGCGCATGTCATCGCGACCAGATCCGGCTCTCCATCGGTTCATCTGTTGCAGCTTGCGCGAGCCGGTTGAAACGTCGCGGGATGTCGTTCATATCGCGCAGCGACGATGCGAGAGGATGAGGGCCGCGATGGATGAGTTGAACGGGCGCATGATGGCATGCCAGATCCTGGTCACCGGATTGATCGCGCGCGTCGCCAACGAGCAGCGGGACCCGCTGCGTTTTCTCACCGACTTCCGCGACGAGATCAAAGCGGTCGTCAACGGCGTCAATATCGCCGGCCTCGAAAACAGCGACCGCGTGCGGCAGGTCGCGCAGCGGACGATCGACGAGCTGTTTTCGCTGATGAAGCCACCAAGCGCCGAGTGATCGGGTGGACGCACGCATGGACAGCGCCCCGCAAGCGGCGGTCAATGGCGGGCGGCACCGATTTAGAACGATTATTAGAACGCTTAAAAACTACAGTTTAGAACGATTTCAAACCGCAGATTAGAATCGCTTTGAATTGGGGCGATTCAAGCCAACTGTTGCGGTCGTCGCATTGATAAAAAAAGTCACGCTCGATAACCGAAAGAGACAGTTCGTCGCAGCTTGATTTCGCGAGCGGGCTGACTTTTCTGGGGCGAGCAAGACATGAGCAATATGAAGGCGCCGAGATCGCTGCGCTTTGATGCAGCGATCGGTTCGGCTGATGACACCGGTTATTCCGCCACGAAGGTCTCCGCAGTCGCGAGCCTGATCGCGGTGGCGTCGTTTTCGGGGGCCGAAGCGCAGCAATCCAACCTGCCGCCGGTGAATGTCGATGCCCCGGTCGCTCGCCAGCGGCCCGTGACGTCAAAGCCCACGTCGAACCAGGTCCGCGCCCGCAACGCGCTGCGCCGCGCCGCGCGCCGCAACAACCAGCAGGCCCAGCAGGCGCCGGTGCCGTTTCCCAACGCCGGCGGTCTTCCCGCCGACCGCGATCCCTATGCGGATCCGGCCGCGCCGTACAAGGGCGACCGTTTGCAGTCGTCCGGGAAATATCCCGAGCCAATCCTGAACACGCCGAAATCGGTCACGGTGCTGACCAAGGACGTGCTCGAAGACAAGAACGCCACATCGCTGAAGTCGGCGATCCTGTCGACGGCCGGCGTCACGCTCGGCACGGGCGAGGGCGGCAATGCCTTCGGCGACCGCTTCTTCATCCGCGGCTTCGACGCACGCAACGATATCTTCATCGACGGCGTGCGCGACTCCGGCGTCAGCGTCCGCGAGAACTTCTTCACCGAGCAGGTCGAGATCCTGCGCGGCCCGGGCTCGTCCTTTGCAGGGCGCGGCACCACCGGCGGCGCGATCAACATCGTCACCAAGCAGGCGACGACGCAGAACAGCTTCTACAACATGGACACCACGTTCGGCACCGATCGCACCAAGCGGGTGACGCTCGACGTCAACCAGGTGATCAGCCCGACGCTGGCGATCCGCGCCGGCGGCCTGTTCCAGGATGCCGGCGTCGCCGGCCGCAGCTATGTCACCGACGACCGCAACGGCGCGTTCGTCGCCGGCACGTGGAAGCCGGTCGACGCGGTGAAGATCACCGGCAACTACATTCACACCGAGCTCACCGGCATCCCGGATTTCGGCGTGCCGTACTACCGGCCGAGCACCGCGAGCACGGCCGGCGGTCCGTTCCCGGACTTCGGCGTCAATCGCAATAATTTCTACGGCTTCGTCAACCGCGACTTCTTCAGGACCGGGCAGGACATCGGCACGATCAACGCCGAGGTGCAGATCACGCCGGACCTCGTGGTCAGCAACAAGATCCGGGAATCGCGTTCGACCCAGAACTACATCGGCACGCTGCCGGAAGCCCCGACGCTGGCCGCCGGCGCTCCGTTCACGGCGTATACGCTGAGCGCCAATCCGCAAAGCCGCTACCAGGTCACCGACGTGTTCGCCAACCAGACCGAGGCGACCTACAAGTCGGTCGACGGCCTCGGCTTCAAGCACACGACGACGGCCGGCGTCGAATACGACAACGAGCGGTCCTCGATCGACAGATATCTCGGCCTGAGCTCGGAAATAACGACCGGTACGTCGGCTTTCACGGGAAGCGGATCGCTCTCCGGCGTCAGCGTGTTCAATCCGCAATATACCAACATTCCGTTCCCGATTCCGTCGGGGCTGTCCGGGATGCCGACCAAGATCGGGATCGACACCACCAGCGGCTACATCATGGATACCGCGAACTACAATGACTTCGTGATCCTCAATGGCGGTATCCGCTACGACGACTACAAGATCAACACGTCGGGATATCTGACGTCGGGCAACAGGACGACATTCGGTAGTCAGTCGGCCGACTTCGGGATGCCGAACTTCAATCTCGGCGTCACATTGAAGCCGTTGCCGAACGGCAGCGTTTATGCGGCCTATGCGACCTCGTCCAACCCTGTCGGCGCTGAATTCGACGGCACCAGCACTGCGTATGGCGGCCTGTCTCCCGTGCTGAACGGCGGCAATACCCAGATCTTCGGGCCGGAAAAGAACAAGGCGATCGAAGTCGGCACCAAGTGGGAATTGTTCGATCGTCATCTGCTGGTGACGGCGGCGCTGTTCCAGACCGAGAAGGAAAATGCGCGCGAATCGCAGAACGTGAACAACGCAACCGCGGCCGCAGCGCTCGGCTGCTCCTATCCGACCGGGACGACCGGCAACATTTCCTGCATCACCGCGGGCGCGGCTTACCGCATCCGCGGCATCGATCTCGGCGTCGGCGGCAAGATCACCGACAAATGGAGCGTGTTCGGCGGTCTCGTGCTGATGCAGTCGGCAGTGACGAGGTCGCTCGCGCCGCCGGCCAACACCATCCTGTATTCCAGCAATGTCGGACTGCCGCTCGCCAACGTCGCGCATCAGTCGTTCAGCATGCTGACCAAGTACCAGCTCACCGACATGTGGGAGCTTGGCGGGCAGGCGGTGTACCGCTCGAAGGTCTATGGCGGCACGCTGCTCGCGGCGAACCAGGGCACCTCGATCCCGAGCTACTGGCGCTTCGACGCCTTTGCCGAAGCAAAGATCGACAAGCACTGGACGATGAAGCTGTTCGTCAACAACATCTTCGACAAGCGCTACTACGACGCGCTGTACCAGAGCGCGGCGCCGTTCGTGCTCGAAGCGCCGGGACGCGCCGCGTATCTGGTTGTTTCTGCGCGTTACTGACGGAGGCTTCGCGGCGACAGATGCTGGTCTGTGTTCCCAACGTATTGAGCAAGGCTGATGTGGCGGACTTCCGCCGCATCATGGCGCAAGCCGAATGGGAGGACGGCCGCTCGACCGCCGGCGCCGCGTCCGCGATGGTCAAGCGCAACGAGCAGCTGCCGCCCGACAGCGAGGTCGCGCGGCAGCTCGGCAACCGCATCCTGTCGGCGCTGTCGGCGAGCCCGCGCTTCATTTCGGCGGCGATCCCCCTTAGAATCTTTCCACCCTTGTTCAACCGCTATGCCGCCAGCGACGGGCACCATTTCGGCCTGCACGTCGACAATGCGGTGCGCGGCGACAGGCTGACCGGGATGAGGATCCGCACCGACCTCTCGGTCACGCTGTTTTTATCGGAGCCGGAGGACTACGATGGCGGCGAGCTCGTCATCGAAGACCTCTACGGATCCCACGAAATCAAGCTGCCGGCGGGCGATCTGGTAGTTTATCCTGCTTCCAGTTTGCATCTGGTCACGCCGGTCACGCGGGGGACGCGGGTAGCGTCTTTTTTCTGGCTGCAGAGCATGGTACGGGATGCACACGCGCGCAGCCTGATCTTTGATCTCGATACAGCGATCCAGGCTCTGGTGGAGCGGCTGGGGCGCGATGACCCCGAAACGGTCAAATTGACCGGGATTTATCACAACCTGATCCGTCACTGGGCTGAAGTGTAACTGATGATGACATTCAAGTTCCCCGCTGCATCCGCCATGATCGCCTCGCTGGCGATGCTGATGCTGGCCGCGCCGTCTTCGGCGCAGCAGCAAACGGCGCCTGTAGCGCAGCCCGCGCCCGTGACCCGGCCTCAGCCCACACCCACGGCCCAGCCGGCGGCAGCCCAGCCTGCGGCTGCTGCCCAAGCCGCGCCGGTGGCCGCCCAGCCGGCACAAGCGGCGCCGCAGGCGCAGGCCGCGCCGGCCCCTGCCGCGGCAGCTCCGGCTCCGACGGCGAACGAGGCCTCCCTGGCTGTGCCCGCGAGCGGCGACGGCAAGTCGCTGAAGTCGACCTCGACCGGCCTGCACGAATTGTCGCCGTGGAATATGTTCTTGAACGCCGACATCATCGTGAAGGCGGTGATGCTCGGTCTCGCTTTCGCCTCGCTCGTGACCTGGACCGTGTTCATTGCCAAGATGGTCGAGCTGACCGTGGCGCAGCGCAAGCTGCGTGGCGCGCTGGCCAAGATCGCTGAATCGCGGTCGCTGGCCGAAGCGCAGTTCGCGCTCGGCGCCAAGGGTAGCGTGCTGTCGTCGTTCATCGCGGCTGCGATGCGCGAGGGGCGCCTGTCGGCGGGCATCTCGAGCGACAGCGGCATCAAGGAGCGCGCCGCGTCGAGCTTCGCCGAGATCGTGCGCGCCGAAGCCCGCAAGATCCGCATCGGCATGGGCCTGCTCGCGACCATCGGCGCGACGTCGCCCTTTGTCGGCCTGTTCGGCACGGTCTGGGGCATCATGAACAGCTTCATCGGCATTTCGAAGTCGCAGACGACCAACCTTGCCGTGGTGGCGCCGGGCATCGCGGAAGCGCTGCTCGCGACCGCGATCGGTCTCGTCGCGGCGATCCCGGCCGTGATCATATACAACCACTTCTCGCGCGTCACGAAGGTCTATCTCGAGCTCGTCAACCGCGCCTCGGGCGCCGCGGGACGGCTCTTGTCGCGCGATCTCGACCGCACCCATGGTGACGTTCCGCGCGGCGCGCATGCGCGCACCGCGGCGGCGGAGTAAGCGATGGCGGTCTCGATCTCCGAGAATGATGGCGACGACGATTTCGCGGAATCGCACGAGATCAACGTCACGCCGTTCATCGACGTCATGCTGGTGCTGCTGATCATCTTCATGGTGGCGGCACCGCTCTCGACCGTCGATCTTCCGATCGATCTGCCGACCTCCAGCGCGACGCCGCAGAAGAAGCCAGACAAGCCGACCTATCTCAGCATCAAGCCGGATCTGACGCTGGCGATTGGGGAGAACGCGGTGAAGCGCGTCGACCTGGTCAATTCGCTGGATGCCATACCCGACATGAGCCGGGACAAATACGTGTTCCTGCGGGCCGATCGGATGGTACCCTATGGCGAGCTGATGGGCGTGATGGAGCTGCTGCGCGCCGGCGGCTACACGCATGTGAAGCTGGTTACGCTTGAGGGCGTTCCGGGAGCGCCCGCGGCCGCGCAGGCCGATCCTGCCAAACCCTGACGGCGAACGCGATGTCCACCAACCCCGATCTCGATCTGCGGACCTCGAAGCGGCTCTGGGTGATCGCTGCCGTGACGGCGGTCGGGCTGCATCTGGGCGGTGCCGCGCTGGCGCTCACCAATTTGCGCGGCGACGACGGCGACGAGGGGCTCGGCGCTGCCGGCGCGGAGTACGCCGTCGAGCTGGCTTCCGCGGATGCGACCGAAGAGGCCTTACCGCCCGGACCGCTGGCTGACGACCAGCAGGCTGTGCAGGAAATGGCGCAGCAGAAGGCCGAGGTGAAGGACACCGACCTGCCTCAGGAAAAGCCGGTGGAGTCCGACGACCCCGATCGCATCGTGACGGAAGACACCGCCAAGAAGCAGAAGGAGGAGGAGGCCAAGGTCGCCAAGGTCGAGACCAACGCGCAGGAAGCGCAGCAGGCCTCGGAGGCGGCCGCGCCGACCAAGCTGGAGGACGCGCGTCAGTCGGAAACCACCAAGGCACCCAACCCAGGCATCGGCAAGGACAAGCTGCTGCTGACCGCCAAGTGGGGCAAGAAGATCAGCGCTTATCTCGACCTGCACAAGAAATTCCCGGAGAAGGGTAAGGCCAAGGAGGCCAAGGTGAAGGTCGCCCTGGTGCTGAATCGTCTGGGCAAGGTGCTGTCGGTTGCCGTGCTGGAATCGTCCGGAGATGCCGCCTTCGACGACGCGGCGATCTCGATGGTCCACCGTTCCGATCCAGTCCCGGCACCGCCGGCCGACCTGACCGACGATCAGTTCTCCTTCAGCCTCGACGTCAACTACAACAAGCCGAAGAAGTAGCCGTTGTCCTTCCGGGGCGCGACGAAGCCGCGAGCCCCGGAATGACGCTGTCTCAGCTCTTCTTCACCAGCGGGCAAACGCTCTTCTCGAGCGGCAGCCAGGCCTCATCCGCGGGGATGGTGGCGACCAGCTTGTAATAGTCCCACGGATATTTCGAGTCCGACGGCTTCTTCACCTCGAACAGATAGGCGGGGTGGATCTTGCGGCCGTCGACGCGGATCGAGCCCTTGCCGAACAGGGGATCGTCGGTCGGCAGCTCCTTCATCTTGGCGACCACGGCGCGACCGTCATGCGGATTGCCGCCGAGCGCTTCCAGCGCCTTGAAATAGTGGATCAGCGACGAATAGACGCCGGCCTGCACCATGGTCGGCGGGTTCTTCTTGAAGCGCTCCATGAAGCGCTTGGTGAAGGCGCGGGTCTGGTCGTTCATGTCCCAGTAGAACGTCTCGGTGAAGTTCAGCCCCTGCGCGACGTTGAGGCCGAGCGCGTTGATGTCGGTGATGAACAGCAGCATGCCGGCAAGCCGCTGGCCGCCCGAGACGATGCCGAATTCCGCGGCCTGCTTGATCGCGTTGGTGGTGTCGCCGCCGGCATTGGCAAGGCCGACGATCTTGGCCTTCGAGCTCTGCGCCTGCACCAGGAACGACGAGAAGTCGGCATTGTTGAGCGGATGCTTGACGCTGCCGAGCACCTTGCCGCCATTCGCGGTGACCACCGCCGAGGTGTCGCGCTCGAGCGCCTGGCCGAACGCATAGTCCGCGGTGAGGAAGAACCAGGTGTCGCCGCCGGATTTCACCAGCGCCTTGCCGGTGCCGTTGGCGAGCATGTAGGTGTCGTAGACCCAGTGTACCGTGTTCGGAGAACACTGCGCGCCCGTGAGGTCGGACGAGGCGGAGCCCGAGTTCAGGTTGACGACGTTCTTCTCCTTCGAGAGGTTGGCAATCGCGAGCCCGACATTGGAGGCCGCGAGATCGACGAACACGTCGACCTTCTCGACGTCGATCCACTGCTTGCCGATGTTGACCGCGACATCGGGCTTGTTCTGGTGATCGGCCGAGATCAGATCGATCTTCCAGCCCTTCGCCAGCAGCCCGGAATCCTCGATCGCCATCTGCGCCGCCACCGTCGAGCCGGGACCGCCGATATCCTGATAGAGGCCGGACTGATCGCCGAGCGCGCCGACCTTTGCGACCTTGTCCATCGTCTGCGCCGACGCACCGCCGCAGAACGCAAGACTCGTGGTCATGACCAAGGCCGTCGTGACCGAGGCTGCAATGGAACGCTTCATCTTCCCTCCAGTATGATTTTGTTTTTTTGAGTTCCGCATTATGCCCGGCATCGGGCGCATCGCCTAGAGCACCGGCGCGATCGCCCGTGCGCGATATTCCACGCCACGGCGATTGCGCAGCCGGTGACGCGCGACGCGATGCCGCGGCGTGCGGAGGTCGATCATCAGACGCGGATAGGGTGAAGCGCGGACGGCGCTATTTCCAGGCGCTATTTCCAGTAGTACCGGATCGCGACGTAGATCACGACGAGGCAGGCGAAGATCAGCGCCACCGGCATCGGACGCTTGGCGTTCGGGTCGGAGGCGCTCGCCTTCTTGGCGGGCAGGCGGCGGAACGCCGTGACATTGCCACTGTCGGCCACCGGCTCACGCGCGCGCGCCGGAACCTCCGGCGCTTTGCCGGCGCCGCCCATCTCGACATAATAGGTGCGATACATTTGCTGGATGGTCGCCTCGCCGGCGTCGGCTTCGCTCATCTGTCCCAGCAGCTTGTTGTAAATGGCCAGGAAATTCTGCGCTTCGGGCGGCAAGGCGGAGGCGCCGTTCAGCTTCGCCATCATCTTCCAGGTCGCAAAGTCGGCCCGCGCGCGGGTGTCGGCGCGTCGTGCAATCAGCATATCGGCAGCTTTGATCACCATGGCCTCGAAGCGTTCCCGTCCTCAACGCACGACCCGGAAGAATGGCTACCGGTTTTCCGGTCGGATCAGCGCAAATCAAGGCTATGTGTTTCCGGTAATGAGGAGAAGGGCGTTGATTACATAGCCGGTCAGAGTTCGCAGTATCGTTGAAATAACATCAAGATTTAGGCCGACTTGCTGGCCGATCACCGGCAGCAGGATCAACAGCCCGATCAGGATCAGCATGCCGTAGGGCTCCAGCCGGGCGAGCGGGATCGCCAGCGGCCTTGGCAACAGCCCGACCGCGACCCGGCCGCCGTCCAGCGGCGGGATCGGCATCATGTTGAAGATCGCGAGCACGATGTTGATCAGGAAGGCGTTTTTCAGGTTGTCCGCGGTCCATTTTGCGGCATCGGCCGGCACCAATGGCAGCGCGTGGAATGCCAGCGCCGCAGCGATCGCCAGGATGATGTTGGTGGCCGGGCCGGCCAGTGCCACCCACACCATGTCGAGCTTGGGATGATTGAGCTTGCGGAAGTTCACCGGCACCGGCTTGGCATAGCCGAACAGGAACGGCGAATGCGCGAACAGCAGCACCGCGGGCAGGATCAGCGTGCCGAACGGATCGATATGCTTCAGCGGGTTGAAGCTGACGCGGCCGAGCTGCCAGGCGGTGTCGTCGCCGAGCCGGTGCGCGACAAAGCCGTGTGCGGCTTCGTGAAATGTGATCGCAATGACCACCGGCAATACCCAGACGGAGATGTCATACAGGGAAATGTTCAATGGCTTGCCGCCTCGGGTTCGCTGGGACCGGACCTCAGGCTAGCACGGATTCGCTGAGGGCCTTGCTGGCGAGCGTTGCCGCAGTCAGCGCATGTCGGGGGCGACCGCGTGCGCCAGGGGCGGCTGCGTGGTCGCGATCCAGATGCCGGCGAAAACGGTGACGATGCCGGCCACAAGATTCCAGCTCAACGGCTCGCCGAGCAGCGCTGCGCCGACCAGCGATGCCGCGATCGGATTGACGGTGACCGAGATCGCGACCCGGGTCGGGGTCGTCCGCTCCAGCGCGAGGGCCCAGAGATAGAATGTGAGCGCAGCGCCGAACGCGCCGAGATAGATCGCGCCGAACCATTGCGGCGCGCCGAAATCGGCAACCGGCGCAAAACTGCCGCGCAGCAGCGACGCTGTTATGAGCACTACGGCCCCGGCCGCCATCGCGAGCGTGGTGAAGGGGATCGGGCCGGAGCGGCGGACATAGGGTTTTGACCAGATGCTGTAGAGCGCCATGCACAGCGCGGCCGCGACCATCAAGAGGTCGCCGCGCCAGGCGCCACGTGGCGCCGTGGCGAGGCCGGAGAGCAGCGCCATCGAGACGCCAAGGATGGTGATCAGTACGCCGACGGTTTTGCGCGCGGTGAGCGCTTCGGCGCCAAGCGCCGCGCCGACCAGCATGGTCAGCAGCGGCAGTGTCGACAGCGCGAGCGCGCCGCGCGCGGCGGTGGTGAAGATCAGCGAGGCGTTGAACAGGACCGGAAACGCCGCAAAGAACAGCAGGCCGAGGCCGGCAACGCCGAACCAGTCGTGCCGCGTCGGCCAGCTCCGGCGTTGCAGCAGTGCCAGCGGCAGCAGCAGCAAGACGCCGATGCCGAAGCGGAACGCGCCGATCGCCAGCGGATCGATGGCGCCGACCAGAAACCGCGTCGCCCCGATCGAAGTGCCGCCCAGCGCGCTCGATGCCACCGCCGCCAACACGCCCCAGATCTCGCCCATTCCGTTGCCCCTTGGTTTCGCTTGCGCAATCTAGGGACCGAGACATAATCAGGGAATGGAATAGATTTGATCGACTAAATCACATATCGTTATGAGGGCGCCCATCCTGGACCCGGATCTTCTGCAGGCCTTTGTCGCGGTGGCGGAGCATCGCTCCTTCACCCGCGCGGCCTCGGCGCTGAACCGGACCCAATCCGCCGTCAGCATGCAGGTGAAGCGGCTGGAAGAGCGGCTGCAGGCCGAACTGTTTCACCGCAGCACGTCCAGCGTCGATCTGAGTGCGGCAGGCGAGGGATTGCTTGGCTATGCCCGTCGCATTCTGAGCCTCAACGCGGAGGCGGTTGGCCGGGTGCGCGCGCATGGCACGGATGGACGGGTTCGCCTTGGCGTGATGGACGACTATGGGACGATGATCGTCCCGCCGCTGCTCAAGGAGTTCATCGCCAGCTATCCGCTGATCCATGTCGAGATGGAGACGGGGCTGACGTCGACGATGACCGACCGGCTCGGCGAAGCCTATGACCTTGTGATCGCGATGCACCCCGAGGGACGCGGCGAAGGCGAGTTGCTGCGCACCGAGCAGGCGGTGTGGGCCGCGAGCGCCGCGCATCGCGTCGAAGCGCTCGATCCGCTACCGGTCGCGCTCTATCCGCAGGGCTGCCTGTTCCGGAGTTGGGCGATGCAGGCGCTGGACGAGGCGAACCGGCCGTGGCGGCTCGCCTTTGTCAGCCACAGCCTGTCCGCGGTCGAGGCGATCGCGGCGCAGGGCCTCGCCGTGACCGTGGTCAAGTCGGGGACTTTTCCGCCGACGCTGCGTCGGCTGACCGCGCGCGACGGCATGCCGCGGCTGCCGCGGGCCGAGATCCGCCTGCATCGCGCGCAAAACCTGTCGCACGCGGCGTCACTCCTGGCCGATCATCTCGTCGCGGCGCTGCGCCAGCCGGCGAGGCGAGCGGCGATTTAATAGGTCGCGCGTCCGCCGGAGATGTCGAACACCGCGCCGGTGGAGAAGGCGCAGTCTTCCGACGCCAGCCACGCCACCATCGAGGCGAGCTCCTCGACCTGTACGAAGCGGGCTTTCGGGATCTTCGACAGCATGAAGTCGATGTGCTGCTGGGTCATCTGGTCGAAGATCGCGGTCTTCGCCGCGGCCGGCGTCACCGCATTGACCAGGACGTCGTGCTGCGCGAGCTCCTTGCCGAGCGATTTGGTGAGCGCGATCAGGCCCGCCTTCGACGACGAATAATGCGCGGCGTTCGGATTGCCTTCCTTGCCGGCGATCGAGGCGATGTTGACGATGCGGCCGTATTTGTGGCCGATCATGGTCGGCACGATCGCCTTGCAGCAGATGAAGGGACCCTCGAGATTGATGCGCATCACCCTGCGCCAGTCGTCGAGATCGGTTTCCCATACCGGCTTGTTGGCTCCGGTGATCCCGGCGTTGTTGACGAGAATGTCGATCTTGCCGAACGCCCGCAGCGTTTGATCGCGCGCGGCGTCGACCGCGTCGGGATCGGTGACGTCGGTCCTGATCGCGATCACGTTCTCGCCGATCGCCCGCGCGGTCTTCTCGGCCAGCGGCTGGTCGAAATCCCAGATCGCGACCTTGGCGCCCGACGCGACAAAGCGCTCGGTGATGGCGCGGCCAAATCCCTGCGCGCCGCCGGTGACGACGGCACAGCGGCCGTTGAGATCGATCTTGTTCATGTTGCCTCCCGATTAGAGCGTCCAGCCGCCGTCGATGACATGCGCGACACCTGTGGTGAACGAGCTTTCGTCGCTGGCAAGATAGACGGCGAGCGCGGCGATTTCCTCGGCGGTGCCGAGCCGGCCCATCGGCTGGCGCGCAACGAACATCTCGCGTCCCTGCGGGCCGGCAGCCGCCGCACGCTCAAGCATCGAAGGCGTCTCGATGGTGCCGGGGCAGATGCAGTTGCAGCGGATGCCCTTGGTGATGAAGTCGGCCGCGACCGAGCGCGTCAGTGCCGCAACCGCGGCCTTGGTGGCGCTATAGACGTAGCGGTTCGGCGCCGCCTTCACCGCGCCGGCGGCGGAGGCGATGTTGACGATGGCGCCGCCGCCCTGCGCCAGCATGCCGGGCAGGAAAGCGCGCGTGGTGCGGTGCATCGACTTGACGTTGAGGTCGAAGGAGAAGTTCCAGTCGTCGTCCGAGCACTCCAGCACCGTGCCGTGATGCACGAAGCCCGCGGCATTGAGCAGGATGTCGGTCTTGCCGGCGCGTTTTGCAATTGCCTCGACCGCTGCGGTGTCGCGCACGTCGAGCTTTGCAACCTCGGCGACGCCTTCCTGCTTGAGCAGCGCAAGCTTGCCTTCGTCGATATCGGTCGCGAACACGATCGCGCCCTCGCGGGCAAAGGCCAGCGCGCAGGCGCGGCCGATGCCGACGGCCGCTGCGGTTACGAATGCGCGTTTGCCCTTCAGGCGGTCTGACATGCGTTTCTTCCTTCTTTGGCGATTTGCAGTGTCATGCGCGGGCTTGACCCGCGCATCCATCTTTCGAAGAACGATGGATTGCCGGGTCGAGCCCGGCAATGACGGTTTGCGTCCTAGTGATTGTCGCGCGCCACGCCGACCTTGCCGGCGATATCGTGGTAGCGCGTCGCGAGCTCGAGGCAGGCGCCGGTCGCGTGCTGGCCGACGGTCTTGCGATAGAGCTCCTGCCACGGCGTCTGGTTGGCCGGATGCGGGAAGCCGCCCTTGGCCTTCAGCTCGGCGCGGCGGGTGCGCAGCTCATCCTCCGAGATCATGATGTTGGCGCTGCCCTTGTTGAGGTCGATGCGCACCTTGTCGCCGGTCTTCAGGATCGCGAGCCCGCCATCGGCGGCGGCCTCGGGCGAAGCGTTGAGGATCGAGGGCGAGCCCGAGGTGCCGGACTGCCTTCCGTCGCCGATGCAGGGCAGGGACAGGATGCCGCGTTTGATCAGCGCCGCGGGCGGCTGCATGTTCACGACCTCGGCGCCGCCGGGATAGCCGATCGGGCCGGTGCCGCGGACGAACAGGACGCAGTGCTCGTCGATGTCGAGCGCGGGATCCTCGATCCGCGCGTGATAGTCCTCCGGACCCTCGAACACGATGGCGCGGCCCTCGAAGGCGTTGAGGTCCTTCGGGTTGGACAGATAGCGGTCGCGGAATTCCTTCGAGATCACGCTGGTCTTCATGATCGCGGAATCAAAGAGATTGCCGCGCAGCACGATGAAGCCGGCGTCCTTCACCAGCGGCTTGTCGTAGCCCCAGATCACGTCGCCGTCGGGCTGCGGCGCTTCCTTGCAGTTCTCGCCCATGGTGCGGCCGTTGACGGTGAGGGCGCCTTCGTGGATGCGCTTGTGCTTGATCAGCTCGCGCACCACCGAGGGCACGCCGCCGGCGCGGTGATATTCCTCGCCGAGATAGAAGCCGGCCGGCTGCATGTTCACCAGCAGCGGGACGTCATGGCCGTATTTCTGCCAGTCGTCGATCGATAGCTCGACGCCGACATGGCGCGCCAGCGCATTGATATGGATCGGTGCATTGGTCGAGCCGCCGATCGCGGAGTTGACCACGATGCAGTTCTCGAACGCCTCGCGCGTCAGGAAGTCCGACGGCTTCAGGTCTTCCCAGACCATGTCGACGATGCGCTTGCCGGTCTCGTAGGCGATCTGGCCCCGCTCGCGATACGGCGCCGGGATCGCCGCGCAGCCCGGTAGCGAGAAGCCGAGCGCTTCCGCAAGCGAGTTCATGGTGGAGGCGGTGCCCATCGTGTTGCAATGGCCGACCGAGGGGGCCGAGGAGGCCACGATCTCGATGAATTGCTCATAGTCGATCTCGCCGGCGGCGAGCCGCTCGCGCGCCTTCCACACCACGGTGCCGGAGCCGGTGCGCTGGCCCTCGTGCCAGCCGTTCAGCATCGGGCCGCCCGACAGCACGATCGCCGGCAGGTTGACGGTCGCCGCCGCCATCATGCAGGCCGGCGTGGTCTTGTCGCAGCCGGTAGTCAGCACCACGCCGTCGAGCGGATAGCCGAACAGCACCTCGACCAGGCCGAGATAGGCGAGGTTGCGGTCGAGCGCCGCGGTCGGGCGCTTGCCGGTCTCCTGGATCGGATGGGTGGGAAACTCCATCGCGATGCCGCCGGCGGCGCGGATGCCCTCGCGGACGCGGTGTGCGAGCTCGAGGTGATGCCGATTGCAGGGCGACAGGTCGTTGCCGGTCTGCGCGATGCCGATGATCGGCTTGCCCGACTGCAATTCCTCTCGCGTCAGGCCGTAATTAAGGTAGCGCTCGAGATAGAGCGCGGTCATGCCCGGATTGTGCGGGTTGTCGAACCATTCCTGGGAGCGGAGCCTGCGGCCCTTGCCCTTGCTGGTCGCGCCTGCGGCGTTGTGCCCGTTGGTGGGGGGTTTTGTCATTGGTTTCTCCCGCAATGCAAACTCTGGTGGGCCCATTCAAGGGCTCTGGTTCAACGTCGTTGCTACCTTGCGCAAATCGCCGTGCATTACAAACCCGACCGATCACGCACAGGTGTTTCGTGTGATGGATTGGACCTTAGTTGAAGGGGCTTGGTTGCGCTATCATTTTATCTTTTTTCGCGTCCCTTGTGACGGCCAGGTGCCGGGCGACGTCAATTGCGTCGCGCCGAGCTTTGCCGTTCCATGACACTGAAGCCGAGATCGACGACGGGTTCGGCGGGCCGGCGCCCTTCCAGCGTCTCGATCACCATCACGGCAGCGTTTCTGCCCATTTCATAGCGATTGGTGCGCACGCTGCTCAGCGTCGGCTCGCTCGACGCCATGAATTCGAGGTCGTTGAAGCCGACGATCGCCATCTGCTCCGGCACCGCCATGTGCCGGCGCTTGCACTCGAACAGCGCGCCGAGTGCAAGGTCGTCATTGACGCAGAACACGGCGTCGATGTCGGGCGCCTTGGCGAGCAGGTCGGCAAACAGCGTCCCGCCGAGCGTGACCGAGGTCGGGATCGCCGTTGTCACAATAAGCTGTGGATCGAACAGCGCGGCTTCCGTCATCGCAAAGCGATAGCCGTCGAGCCGGCGCTGCACCCGCGGGTCCATCCGCGCGCCGAGGAAGCCGATCCGCCGATAGCCCTGCGCGAGCAGGTGGGCGATCGCCGCTTTCGCGGCGTCAAAATGCGAGAATCCGATCATCATGTCGATCGGGGAGGGACCGACCTCCATGATCTGGACGATCGGACAATCGACCGTCTCCATGATGCCGCGGGAATCGGCAGTCTGGTTGATGCCGGTAATGATCAGCCCGGCGGGCTTCTGTGCCAGAAACAGACGCAGCAGGCGCTCTTCCTGCAGGATGCTGTAGCGGGTGTTGGCGAGCTGAATGCTGTAGCGACTGCCGTCGAGCGCGTCATAGATGCCGCGCAGCACGTCGGAGAACACGTTGTTGGTCAGCGACGGGATCAGGACACCGATCACCTCCGTGCGCTGCGACGCAAGCGCGCGTGCCGCGAGATTGGGCACGTAACCGAGTTCTTTTGCCGCACTTTCGACCCGCGCCCGCTTGCCGGCCGAAAGTGCTTCCGGATTCCTGAAGAACCGTGAGGCCGTAATCGGACTGACACCGGCGAGCTTCGCGACTTCGGCGAGCCGGATCTTGCCTGGCGTGATGCGCTTTCGGGCCATTTGCCGCTCATATCACGACGTTTGTCGCAGACAAACTGATATTGACAGCGCTACCAAGCGATTGCTAATCGAACGATTGCCAAAACCGGATAAACTGCGGACAATAACGCCAGTCCAACAGCGCCGCGCACCCAGCGCGGCCGGAACAAAACAGAGCGGTGGCGGCACTCGTCGTACGTCGTCGGGAACTTGAGGGAGGGAAGTGGATGTCGTCGGTCCAGATTCGCGACGTGCGGAAATCGTTCGGCAATTTCGAGGTCCTGCACGGCGTGTCGATCCCGATCGAGGACGGCGAGTTCGTCGTTCTGGTCGGCCCTTCCGGCTGCGGCAAGTCGACCCTGCTGCGCATGCTGGCGGGGCTCGAGAACATCACTTCGGGAACGATCTCGATCGGCGACCGCGTCGTCAACAATGTCCAGCCCAAAGAGCGCGACATTGCGATGGTGTTCCAGAACTACGCGCTCTACCCGCACATGACGGTCGCCGACAACATGGGCTTCTCGCTCAAGCTGCGCGGCGCCAAGCCCGAGGAGATCTCGACCGGCGTCAAGCGCGCCGCGGAAATCCTTGCGCTGACGCCGCTGCTCGAGCGCTATCCCCGCCAGCTCTCCGGCGGCCAGCGCCAGCGCGTCGCGATGGGCCGCGCCATCGTGCGCGATCCCCAGGTGTTCCTGTTCGACGAGCCGCTGTCGAACCTCGACGCCAAGCTGCGTGTTGCGATGCGCACCGAGATCAAGGAGCTGCACCAGCGGCTGAAGACCACGACCGTCTACGTCACCCACGACCAGATCGAGGCCATGACCATGGCCGACAAGATCGTCGTGATGCATGACGGCATCGTCGAGCAGATGGGCTCGCCGCTCGAGCTCTACGACACGCCGGCGAACCAGTTCGTGGCCGGTTTCATCGGCTCGCCGGCGATGAATTTCCTCAAGGGCAATGTGAAGGTGAACGGCGCCGCCTATTTCGAGGGACCGAACGGCGTCAAGCTGCCGCTGAAATCGGCGCCGGCCAATTCCGACGGCCAACCCGCGGTCTACGGCGTGCGGCCCGAGCACTTCACCATCGCCGATGACGGCGCCGAGGCCGAGATCGTGGTGGTCGAGCCGACCGGCTCGGAGACCCAGGTGTTCGCCAAGCTCGGCGGCGAGCAGGTCGTCGCCGTGTTCCGCGAGCGCCATCTGTTCAACCCGGGCGACAAGGTTCGGCTCAAGCCGGATCCGTCGCTGGTCCATCTGTTCGACGATTCGACGGGGAAACGACTGAACAGCTGACGGACCGATCGATCTTAATGGCCGACCAACAGGCCAGATCAAAAACAACAAAAACACAATCATAGGGAGAAGGACGATGCACGATTTTACTCGCCGCTCGCTACTTCAGGGCGGCACGGCGCTGGCTGCAACCGGCATGCTCACCGGGCCGGCGCTGTTTGACTTCGCCAAGGCCTGGGCGCAGAGCGCGCCCTGGAAGGCGGAGCCCGGCGCCAAGCTCACCGTGATGCGCTGGAAGCGCTTCGTGCCGTCGGAAGACGATGCGTTCAACGCCATGGTCGCGGCCTTCAAGTCGGCAACCGGCACCGAGATGAATGTGTTCTCGGAATCCTTCGAGGACGTGCAGCCGAAGGCCTCGGTCGCCGCCAACACCGGTTCGGGCCTCGATCTGGCATGGGGCCTGCACACGCTGCCGCAGCTGTTCCCGACCAAGGTCCTCCTGATGAACGATGTTGCCGATTATCTCGGCAAGAAGTACGGCGGCTGGACCGAGGCCGCCGCCACAACCTGCAAGAAGGGCAATGACTGGCTGGGCATTCCCGTCGCAACCGTCGGGGGCTATTTGACTTATCGCAAGTCGGCGGTTGAGAAGGCCGGCTTCAAACAGGTGCCGTCCGACTTCCCGGCCTATCTCGAACTGTGCAAGGCGCTGAAGAAGAACAACACGCCCGCCGGCTTTGCACTCGGTCATGCCACCGGGGACGCCAATGCCTGGGTGCACAACATCCTCTGGGGCTTCAACGGCTGGACCGTCGACAAGGACGACAAGGTCATCATCAACTCGCCGGAGACCATGAAGGCGCTGGAATACGCCAAGGCGCTGTCGGAGACTTTCATCCCGGGTGTCGCATCGTGGAATGACTCCTCCAACAACAAGGCGTTCCTGTCGGGCGAATTGTTCCTGACCTCGAACGGTATCTCGATCTACATCGCTGCCAAGGACGATCCGAGCAAGAAGGATCTCGCCGACGATATCGACCACGCGCTGTGGCCGGTCGGGCCGATCGGCAAGCCGACCGAGCTGCAGCTCGCGGTTCCGATCCTCGCGTTCAACTTTACGAAGTATCCGAACGCGGCAAAGGCCTTCGTCGCCTTCATGCTGGAGAAGGAGAATTACGACAAGTGGCTGACCGGCGCGCGGGGCTATCTGACCCACACGCTCAACGCCTATGACTCCGCGCCAGTGTGGACGGCCGACCCGAAGAACGCGGTGTTCGGCCAGGCCTCGAAGCGCGCGCTGCCGGCCTCCGGCATCGGCACGCCCGGCGAGAAGGCCGCGACCGCGATCGCCGACTTCATCGTGGTCGACATGTTCGCGAACTACTGCACCGGTGCCAAGGACGGCAAGGCCGCGATGGCGGAAGCCGAACGGCAACTGAAGCGTATCTATCGCTGATGTGATGGACGCGGGCGGCGGAGCGCCGCCGCCCGCGTCATCATTGGAATGCCATCATTGGAATATTGCGTAGTCATGCTCAATCCGTTGAGCAATCGGGACATCGCCTATGGCTGACATCGCCCTTGCTCCGCGACGTGCGAAGACCGAAATCCGCGAAGCGACCGCGTGGGATCAGCTCCGCCACAACAAGAACTGGCTCGGCTTCTGGTTCATGTTGCCGGCGATGGCGTTCCTGGTCTTCTTCCTGGCCTATCCGCTGGGGCTCGGCATCTGGCTGTCCTTCACCGACACCCGCATCGGCCGCGTCGGTCATTTCATCGGCACCGAAAACTATGAATGGCTGTGGGACGACGCCATCTTCTGGCTGTCGGTCTTCAACACGCTACTCTACACCTTCATCGCGAGCGCCGTGAAGTTCGCGGTCGGGCTCTATCTGGCGCTGCTGCTCAACGAGCGCATGCCGTTCAAGGCGCTGTTGCGCGCCGCGGTGCTGATCCCCTTCATCGTGCCGACCGTGCTGTCGGCGCTGGCGTTCTGGTGGATCTTCGATTCCCAGTTCTCGATCATCTCCTGGTCGCTGAAGCATCTCGGCCTGATCACCCAGAACATCAATTTCCTCGGCGACACCACCTGGGCCCGGATCTGCGTGATCTTCGCCAATATCTGGCGCGGCGTGCCGTTCGTGGCGATCACGCTGTTGGCGGGCCTGCAGACCGTGCAGCCGTCGCTGTATGAGGCGGCGACGTTGGATGGCGCCTCGCGCTGGCAGATGTTTCGCTACATCACCTATCCCTTGCTGACGCCGATCATCGCCGTCGTGATGACGTTCTCGGTGCTGTTCACCTTCACCGACTTCCAGCTGATCTGGGCGATGACCCGCGGCGGCCCGGTCAACGCCACTCATTTGATGGCGACGCTGTCGTATCAGCGCGCGATCATCGCGGGGCAGCTGGGCGAGGGCGCCGCGATCTCGAGCGCGATGATCCCGTTCCTGCTTGCTGCGATCATGGTGTCATGGTTCGGCCTGCAACGCAGGAAGTGGCAGCAGGGAGAGAGCAATGACTGATCTCTGCCGCTTCACGGGTTTCTTTGCGCGAACGGGGCAAGCCCCGCGCGCGCTGGGAGAGAGCAATGACTGATCTTCCCGCCTCCAAGGTCGACGTCAAGAGCATCCTGTCGACGCCGTCGCGCGTCGACAACAGCGAGGGCATGAGCTACCTGCAGTCGGTGCCGCGGCGGATCGTGACGCTCTACATCCCGCTGTCGATCATCGTGATCATCCTGCTGTTCCCGTTCTATTGGATGGGGCTGACGGCGATCAAGCCGGACGAGCAGCTGCTCGATCTCGACAAGTACAATCCGTTCTGGACCTGGAATCCGACCTTCAAGCACATCCACAAGCTGCTGTTCGAGAGCTACTATCCGCACTGGCTCTGGAACACGATGTATGTGGCGGTGGGCGCCACCGTGCTGTCGATCATCGCGAGCGTGCTCGCGGCCTATGCGATTGTGCGGCTGCGCTACAAGGGCGCCAACGTCGTCGGCGGCCTGATCTTCCTGGCCTATCTGGTGCCGCCGTCGATCCTGTTCATTCCGCTCGCGACCGTCGTGTTTCAGTACGGCCTGTTCGACTCGCCCCTGGCGCTGATCCTGACCTATCCGACGATCCTGATTCCGTTCTCGACCTGGCTGTTGATGGGGTATTTCAAGACCATCCCGTTCGAGCTCGAGGAATGCGCGCTGATCGACGGCGCCAGCCGCTGGCAGATCCTGATCAAGATCGTGCTGCCGCTCGCCGTCCCCGGCCTGATCTCGGCCTTCATCTTCTGCTTCACGCTGTGCTGGAACGAGTTCATCTATGCGCTGACGTTCCTGCAATCGACCCCCAACAAGACCGTGCCGGTCGCCATCGTCAACGAATTCGTTGACGGTGATATCTATCGCTGGGGGTCCCTGATGGCAGGGGCGCTATGCGGCTCGCTGCCGCTGGTTATTCTTTACGCGTTCTTCGTAGAGCATTATGTCTCGGCGATGACGGGTGCCGTGAAGGAATGAGCGCGCAAGGCCCGCAGCTGAATTCGAACAACAAGACAAGAAAAGGAGCAGGGTCGTGCACATTCTGATTCTGGGCGCCGCCGGCATGGTCGGCCGCAAGCTGACCGAGCGTCTCTTGCGCGAGGGCCGCCTCGGCAAGCAGGAGATCACCCGGATGACGCTGCAGGACGTGGTCGCTCCGGCCAAGCCCGCGAATGCCTCGATCCCGGTCAATGTAGTCGCATCCGATTTCGCCGATGCCGGCGCCGCGGCGCCCTTGATCGCCGAGCGTCCCGAGGTGATCTTCCATCTCGCCGCAATCGTCTCGGGCGAGGCCGAGGCCGAGTTCGACAAGGGCTACCGGATCAACCTCGACGGCACGCGCTATTTGATCGACGCGATCCGTGCCGTCGGCGGCGGCTACAAGCCGCGGCTGGTGTTCACGTCCTCGATCGCGGTGTTCGGCGCGCCGTTCCCCGAGAAGATCGGCGACGAATTCTTCCATACGCCGCTGACGAGCTACGGTACCCAGAAGTCGATTTGTGAGCTCCTGATCAACGATTACACCCGCAAGGGTCTGCTCGACGGGATCTCGATCCGCCTGCCGACAATTTGCGTGCGTCCGGGCAAGCCGAACAAGGCGGCGTCCGGCTTCTTCTCGAACATCATCCGCGAGCCGCTGGCGGGCGAGGAGGCGGTGCTGCCGGTCTCCGAGGACGTCCGGCACTGGCACGCCTCGCCGAAATCGGCGGTCGGCTTTCTGGTTCACGCCGGCACGATGGATCTCAATGCGATGGGGCCGCGGCGCAATCTCAGCATGCCCGGGATGTCCGTCACCGTCGGCGAGCAGATCGCGTCGCTGGAGCGCGTCGCCGGCAAGAACGTCACCGCGCGGATCAAGCGGGTGCCCGATCCGACCATCATCAGCATCGTCTCGGGCTGGCCGCGCGATTTCGCCACCGACCGCGCGCTGAAGCTCGGCTTCACCACGGCCGAGAAGACGTTCGACGACATCATCCGGATCCATATCGAGGACGAGCTCGGCGGCAAGTTCGCCGCCTGAGCGGCGTCCGGGCTAAAGCATGATCCGGAGAAGTGCGAAGCGGTTTTCCGAGAAGATCTTGCTCAGAGGGGCTAAGGCGCGATGATGATGCAACCAGGCTTCATCGCGCCTTAGCGCGGCGCTTGAGATGACCAGAGTTGCCAGCATCGGCGAATGCATGATCGAGCTGCGCCAGGCCCCTGGCGGCCAGCTCGGCGGGCTGTATTCGCGCTCCTTTGGCGGCGACACGCTCAACACCGCGGTCTATCTGTCCCGGCTCGGCGTCCACGTCGATTACTTCACCGCGCTCGGCGATGATGCGCTGAGCGATGAGATGATCGCGGGCTGGGCGAGCGAAGGCATCGGCACCAAGCATGTCGCGCGATCGGCGGGCAAGCTGCCCGGCCTCTATCTGATCCAGACCGACGACAAGGGCGAGCGGCGCTTCTTCCACTGGCGTGACAGCGCCGCCGCCCGCGACCTGATGGATCTGCCCGAAACGGAAGACATCCTGAATTCACTCGCGACCTATGACGTCGTCTATCTCTCGGCGATCACGCTCTCGATCCTGCGCGAGGATGGGCGGGAGCGATTGCTGGCGGCGCTGAAGCGGGCGCGGCTGCTGGGGACGCGGTTTGCGTTCGACACCAATTTCCGCGCCCGCGGCTGGCCGGACCTGAACGTCGCGCGGAAGGTCTTCAGCAGCGCGTTTGAGACGGCCGATATCGTGCTTGCCTCGACCGAGGATCTGGCGCCGCTTTATCCCGGCGAGAGCAACACGGCGCTGCTGGCGGGCATCTCGAGCCCCGAAGTGGTGCTGAAGCTCGCCGAGCCGGCCTGCATCGTGCGCTCGGCCGGCGGGACACGCGAGGTGAAGGCGGAGCAACTCACCAAGCCGGTGGTCGATACCACCGCGGCCGGCGATAGCTTTGCCGCTGCCTATCTTGCCGCGCGGCTCGGCGGCGCCGAGCCGGAGGAGGCCGCGCGCGCCGGCCATCGGCTGGCTGGTGTCGTGGTGTGCTATCCCGGCGCGATCATTCCGCGCTACGCCATGCCGCCGAAGAAGGCGCTTCGTCTCCCATCATCCCGCAAGGCCTCGCAATGACGACGACATCGAAGCAGGACCAGATCGCCGCGCTGATCCGTCAGGCCACCGTGATCCCGGTGCTGACCATCGAGCGGCTCGAGGACGCGGTGCCGCTCGCGAAGGCGCTGGTCGCCGGCGGCGTGCGGACGCTCGAGGTGACGCTGCGGACGGCGGTCGCGGTCGACGCGGCCAGGGCCATCATCGCCAGTGTGCCGGAGGCGATCGTCGGGATCGGCACGATCCTCAATGGTGACGACCTGGCGCGCGCCGAGGCGCTGGGCGCCAAATTCGGCATCAGCCCGGGTGCGACACTCGAGCTGTTGACGGCAGCAGCCGCTAGCCGGCTGCCCTTCGCGCCGGGGATCGCGACCGCCTCCGAGCTGATGCAGGCGCTGGCCCACGGCTTCGACGTCGTCAAATTCTTCCCGGCCGAGCAGGCGGGCGGTATCAAGGCACTGCGGGCTCTGGCCGGCCCATTTCCGCAGGTCAGGGTGTGCCCGACCGGCGGGGTCAGCGAGGCCAATGCGGCGACCTGGCTCGCCGAGCCCAATGTGCTGGCGGTCGGCGGTTCCTGGCTGTGCCCGGCGGCCGATATCCGCGCCGGCAATTGGGCCGGCATAACCGCCATGTGCGCGACGGCGATGAAAACGCTGAAAGCCGGCTAGAACTCCGTTCCGATAGAAACGGGGTTCTAGATTCTGGTTTTGACGCGTTTTCTTCACGCGAACCGGTGTCCACTTCGCTCGAAAACGCTCTCGAGATACGCTACATAACTCTCCGAACAGGAACAGGGAGATACAGCCATGACCGCCAGCATCGTGGGTTGGGCGCACACGCCATTCGGAAAGTTCGACGCAGAGACCGTCGAGGGTCTCGTGGTCAAGGTCGCCAACGAGGCGCTGGCTGACGCCGGCATCGCCGCGTCCGATATCGACGAGATCATGCTCGGCCATTTCAACGCCGGCTTCTCGCCGCAGGATTTTACGGCCTCGCTGGTGCTGCAGGCCAATCCGGCGCTGCGCTTCAAGCCGACCACCCGCGTCGAGAATGCCTGCGCAACGGGCTCTGCCGCCGTGCATCAGGGCATCCGCGCCATCGAAGCGGGCGCCGCGAAGATCGTGCTGGTGGTCGGCGTCGAGCAGATGACGAAGACGCCGGGCCCGGAGATCGGCAAGAACCTGCTCAAGGCCTCGTATCTGCCCGAGGATGGCGACACGGTCGGCGGCTTCGCCGGCGTGTTCGGCAAGATCGCGCAGGCCTATTTCCAGAAATACGGCGACCAGTCCGATGCGCTGGCGATGATCGCCGCCAAGAACCACAAGAACGGCGTCGCCAATCCCTATGCGCAGATGCGCAAGGATTTCGGCTTCGAGTTCTGCCGCGCCGAGAGCGACAAGAACCCGTTCGTCGCCGGACCCTTGAAGCGCACCGACTGCTCGCTGGTCTCGGACGGCGCCGCCGCGCTGGTGCTGACCGATGCCGAGACGGCCAAGACCATGGGCAAGGCGGTGAACATCCGCGCCACCGCGCATGCGCAGGATTTCCTGCCGATGTCCAAGCGCGACATCCTGCAGTTCGAAGGCTGCACCACCGCCTGGCAGCGCGCGCTGCAGAAGGCCGGCCTGCAGCTCTCCGACCTGTCCTTTGTGGAGACCCATGACTGCTTCACCGTCGCCGAGCTGATCGAATATGAAGCGATGGGCCTGACGCCGAAGGGACAGGGCGCGCGCGCGATCATGGAAGGCTGGACCCAGAAGGACGGCAAGCTGCCGGTCAATCCGTCCGGCGGCCTCAAGGCCAAGGGCCACCCGATCGGCGCCACCGGCGTCTCCATGCATGTGATGAGCGCGATGCAGCTCACGGGGCAAGCGCCCGAGGGCATGCAGCTCAAGAACCCGCAGATCGGCGGCATCTTCAACATGGGCGGCGCCGCGGTCGCCAACTACGTCTCGATCCTCGAGCCGGCGAAGTAGCTTGAACATTGCCGAATGGCTGGCTGCGACGGCACGGGCGCGTCCCGACGCGCAGGCGCTGCTGACCGGCTTCGATCTCGACGCCGACTACGCCACCTTTGCCCGCCGCGCCGCCTCCATCGGGGCGGCGCTGGCGCGCGATCACAGCATTGCCGCCGGCGACCGCATCGCGCTGTTTGCGTCGAACTGCACGCAATATCTCGAATGCCTCTACGGCATCTGGTGGATCGGCGCCGCCGCGATCCCGATCAACGCCAAGCTGCACGGCCGCGAGGCGGCGTGGATCTGCGGCAATGGCGGTGCCAAACTCGCCTTCGTCTCCGATTACACGATCGGTGCGTTGAACGAGGCGAAAGACGACTGCCCCGCCGGCATGACCACGCTGTCGGTCGACAGCGACGCCTACAAGACGATGCGAGGCGGCGAGGGGCCACCCGCACCGCTGCCGCGCGAAAGCAACGATCTCGCCTGGCTGTTCTACACATCGGGCACCACCGGCCGCCCGAAGGGCGTGATGCTCAGCCACGGCAATCTGGTCGCGATGTCGCTGTGCTATCTCGCCGACGTCGATCCGGCGACGCCGCACGATGCCTCGCTCTATGCCGCGCCGATCTCGCATGGCGCCGGCCTCTACAATTTCCCGCATGTCCGGATGGGCGGCCGCCATGTCGTGCCGGAGTCCGGCGGCTTCGATCCGGATGAGGTGCTCAACCTCAGCCGCCAGCTCGACAATGTCGTGATGTTCGCGGCCCCCACGATGGTGCGCCGCCTGGTCGATGCCGCCAAAAGGCGCGGCGAGAACGGTGAGGGGCTGCGCACCATCATCTATGGCGGCGGTCCGATGTACACGGCCGACATCACCGATGCGATGGCGACGATGGGCCAGCGCTTCGTGCAGATCTACGGCCAGGGCGAGTCGCCGATGACCATCACGGCGCTGTCGCGCGGCTGGCACGCCCGGAGCGATCATCCGCGCTATCTCGAACGGCTGGCTTCGGTCGGGCTGGCGCAGAGCGTCGTCACCGTGCGCATCACCGACAAGGACGGCAACCCGCTGCCAGCCGGGGAGACCGGCGAGATCGAGGTCAAGGGCGCGACGGTGATGCTCGGCTACTGGAACAATCCGAAGGCCAATGCCGAGACGCTGAAGGACGGCTGGCTGCGCACCGGCGATGTCGGCCGGCTCGACGCCGACGGCTTCCTCACGCTGTCGGACCGCTCCAAGGACGTGATCATCTCCGGCGGCACCAACATCTATCCGCGCGAGGTCGAGGAAGCCCTGCTGACCCATCCAGATGTCCGCGAGGTCTCGGCCATCGGCGTGCCGGATCCGGAGTGGGGCGAGATCGTCGTCGCCTGCGTCGTGCTGGCGGACGGCGCTACCGCCGACGACGGCAAGCTCGATGCGCATTGCCTCGCCTCGATCGCCCGCTTCAAGCGGCCGAAGCGCTATGTCTATCTCGATGCACTGCCGAAGAACAATTATGGCAAGGTGCTGAAGACCGCGCTGCGGGAGATGCTGGCCAAAGGCATGGGCTAAATCGCGGGCGCGGCTGGGTTGAATCGAAAAATATCGAAAACAACCCCATGCACAGTAGGGATTGGGGTCACTAAAGCGGTTAAGGGATAGGCCGGGACCTCCCGCCGCGCTAAGCTGCCTGTGCTTGTCACCGGGAGTACGGACCATGGGAATCGAGACGTCTCTGTCGCTGTCGGAAGTGAACGATCGCATCGCGATCCTCCGGGACAATATCAGGCAGCTGATCGAGCAGGCCGCGGGCGCAGCCGGCGCCGAAGTCGAGGAGCGCATCGCCGAGCGGCTTGAGCAGCAGAATGCGGAACTGGAAAGGCTCCTGAAGGCGCGCGAGGTGATGACGGGGCAGTCGCCGGCATAAGGGCGGCGGTGAATACGCTTCGTTTTGCCCATCCCGCGTTCCGCCGCACGGAAGCGGCCCGGCCGCGGCCATGCATACGCCCATACGCCCGGCGCAGCTTGATCTCTTTGAAAAGCTCCCGTTACTAGCTCCATAACCACGACATCCGGGAGCGAACAGGACGATGGGACCACTGCAGGGTATCAAGGTCGTCGACATGACGACCGTGCTGATGGGACCCTACGCCACGCAGATGCTTGGCGATTACGGCGCCGACGTCATCAAGGTGGAATCGCCCGATGGCGACGTGACGCGGCAGATCGGTCCGACGCGCCATCCCGGCATGGGACCGGTGTTCCTCAACACCAACCGCAGCAAGCGCTCGGTTTGCCTCGATCTGAAGAAGCCGGCGGGGCGCGAAGCGGTGCTGCGGCTGATCGCGAAGGCCGACGTGCTGGTCTACAATGTGCGCCCGCAGGCGATGGCGCGGCTGCAACTCGGCTATGACGTCGTTTCCAAGGTCAACCCGCGGCTGATCTATGCCGGCGTGTTCGGCTTCGGCCAGGAGGGACCTTATGCCGCCAAGCCCGCCTATGACGACCTGATCCAGGGCGCGACCGCGCTGCCGGCGCTGATGGCGCAAACCTCGGACGGCGTGCCGCGCTATGTGCCGAACGCGCTGGTCGATCGCATCGTCGGCCTCACCGCGGTCGGCGCGATCTGCGCGAGCCTCGTGCATCGCGACCGTACCGGGCACGGCCAGCGCGTCGACATTCCGATGTTCGAGACCATGGCCGGCTTCGTCATGGGCGATCACATGGGCGGGTTGACCTACGATCCGCCGCTCGACAAGGGCGGCTATGCGCGGCATCTGTCGCCGGACCGGCGACCGTACAAGACGCTCGACGGCTACATCTGCGTGATCGTCTACAACGACAAGCAGTGGGAGAATTTCTTCAAGGCGACCGGCCGCGACGATCTGCGCAGCGATCCGAAATTCGCGACCTTCGCCGGCCGTGCCACCAATATCGATGTCGTCTACGCCGAGCTCGCGCGTATTCTCCAGACCAAGACCACGGCCGAGTGGAACGAGATCCTCGAAAAGGCCGACGTGCCCGTGATGCCGATGCACGATCTCGAAAGCCTGCTCGAGGACCCGCATATGGTCGCGACCGGCGTCTTCCCCGTGGTCGATCACCCGACCGAGGGCCGGATCCGCAGCATGACGCCGTCGGCGCGCTGGTCGGAGACCAGGGTTGAGCCGAGCCGGCTGGCGCCGCGGCTCGGCGAGCACAGCGCAGAGATTTTGCAGGAGGCCGGTTTCTCCACCGAGGAGATTGCGGCGATGGTGCGCGACGGCGCGGCCAAAGCGGTGCAGGCACAGGAGCACGACAGATGGATTTCGCACTCTCCGCCAACCAGGAATCGATCCGCGATGCCGTCGCCAAGATCTGCTCGCGCTTTGACGAGGCCTACTGGCTGAAGAAGGACAAGGAGGGCGGCTATCCGGCCGACTTCCACCGCGCGCTGGCCGATGCCGGCTGGCTCGGCATCTGCATTCCCGAGGAGTATGGCGGCTCCGGGCTCGGCATCACCGATGCCGCGATCATGATGCGCACGATCTCCGAATCCGGCGCCGGCATGTCCGGCGCGTCCGCGGTGCATATGAACGTGTTCGGGCTCAATCCGGTGGTGGTGTTCGGCACCAAGGAACAGTGCCAGCGCATGCTGCCGCCGATCATCGACGGCCGCGACAAGTCCTGCTTCGCGGTGACCGAGCCCAATACCGGCCTCAACACCACGCAGCTCAAGACCCGCGCGGTGCGCCAGGGCGACAAATACATCGTCAACGGCCAGAAGGTGTGGATCTCGACCGCGCAGGTCGCCAACAAGATCCTGCTGCTTGCGCGCACCACGCCGCTGGAGGAGGTGCGCAGCCCGACCCATGGCCTCAGCCTGTTCTACACCGATTTCGACCGCAAGCGCGTCACCGTGCACGAGATCGAAAAGATGGGCCGCAAGCCGGTCGATTCCAACGAGCTGTTCTTCGAGAATTTCGAGATCCCGGTCGAAGACCGCATCGGCGAAGAGGGCCGCGGCTTCGAATACATTCTGCACGGCATGAATCCCGAACGCATCCTGATCGCGGCCGAAGCGGTCGGCCTCGGCCAGATCGCGCTGAAGCGGGCGTCGGAATATGCCAAGGGCCGCATCGTGTTCAACCGGCCGATCGGCATGAACCAGGCGATCCAGCATCCGCTGGCGAAGTGCTGGATGGAGCTGGAGGCTGCTTGGCTGATGGTGCTGCGCGCCGGCTGGCAGTATGACCAGAACCTGCCCTGCGGCCCCGCGGCGAACTCCGCAAAATATCTCGCGGCGGAAGCCGGCTTCCATGCCTGCGAGCAGGCGGTGATGACCCATGGCGGCTTCGGCTACGCCAAGGAGTACCACGTCGAGCGCTATTTGCGGGAATCGCTGATCCCCCGCATCGCGCCGATCAGCCCGCAGTTGATCCTCAGCTTCATCGGCGAGAAGGTGCTCGGCCTTCCGAAGTCGTATTGATGTTGGCGCGCGCGCAGACACACGTCGAGTTGTTTTCCCTCCCCCTGAAAGGGGGAGGGCAGGGTGGGGGTCAGCCACAGGCGAGAGCGGGTGGTGTGGAGACAGATCCCACCCGGCTTGCTTGCGCAAGCCGACTTCCCCTTTGCAAGGGGAGGTGAACAGATGAGCTTCGTCACCGGCGTCGGCCTCACGTCCTACGGCAAGCATGAGGGCCTGTCCTCGCTCGACCTGATGAGCAGGGCGGCCGAGCTTGCGATCTCGGATGCCGGGCTGAAGCGCTCCGACATCGACGGCATCCTGTGCGGCTACTCCACGGTCTCGCCGCACATCATGCTGGCCACGGTATTCGCCGAGCACTTCGGCATTCGCCCGTCTTACGCGCACGCCGTCCAGGTCGGCGGCGCTACCGGGCTTGCTATGACCATGCTGGCGCATCACCTGGTCGATGCCGGCGTTGCAAAACACGTGCTGGTGGTCGGCGGCGAGAACCGGCTGACCGGGCAGAGCCGCGACGCCTCGATCCAGGCGCTGGCGCAGGTCGGGCATCCCGATTACGAGGTGACGTTGGGGCCGACGATCCCCGCCTATTACGGCCTGGTCGCGACCCGCTACATGCATGAGTACGGCCTCACGCAGGAAGACCTTGCCGAGTTCGCGGTGCTGATGCGCAAGCACGCGCTGACGCATCCCGGCGCGCAATTCCACGACCCGATCACGGTTGCCGACGTGATGGCCTCCAAGCCGGTGGCGATGCCGCTCAAGCTGCTCGATTGCTGCCCGGTGTCGGACGGCGGCGCGGCGTGCGTGATCAGCCGCGAGCCGACCGGCGAGCGGCGGGTCCGCGTCCGCGGCTGTGCGCAGGCGCATACCCATCAGCATATCACCGCCGCGCCCGCGCTCAGCGAGCTCGGTGCCGGGATATCGATCGCGAAGGCGAAAGATGTGTCGGGCATCGCGATCTCGGACGTGCGCTACGCCGCGGTCTATGACAGCTTCACGATCACGCTCGCGATGCTGCTGGAGGATCTCGGCCTTGCCGGACGCGGCGAGGCGGCGGCGCGGGTGCGCGCCGGCTATTTCAATCAGGATGGCGAGATGCCGCTCAACACCCATGGCGGCCTGCTCAGCTATGGCCATTGCGGCGTCGGCGGCGCGATGGCGCATCTGGTCGAAACCCATCTGCAGATGACCGGCCGTGCCGAGAACCGTCAGGTGCGCGACGCCTCGGTGGCGCTGCTGCACGGCGACGGCGGCGTGCTGTCGTCGCATGTCAGCATGTTCCTGGAGCGTGTGCGATGATCGGACCGATCGTGGACTGGACCAAGGGCACTGAAGCCATCGTCTATCAGAGCTGCAACGGCTGCGGCGCGCGGCAATATTTCCGGCGCAGCTTTTGCGCCGCCTGCGGTTCGCCCGATCTTGCCGAGCATCGCGCGAGCGGGGCGGGGACGGTGTATGCGACCTCGCTGGTCTGCCGCGCCGCGACGCCGGAGAGGCGGGCGCATGTGCCGTACAACATCGTGCTTGTCGATACGGACGAGGGCTTTCGCATGATGGCCCATGGCGACAACGACCTCGCCATCGGCGACAAGGTCGCGGCGCGCTTCACGCAATTCGCGGGACGGCTGGTTCCTTATTTCGCAAAGGCGAAATGAAGGGCTGAACGATCCAGTCAGAACGCAAGACCAAGCTGAACTGGTTCGCTCTTGCCCCTCATAGTTTGCGGATAACCTGTTTGGGTATGATCTTTCGGAAAACCGCTACACAATTTTCCGGATCATGCCTCAGTGCCAATAAAAGATGAAGCTGGCGATGACGAGCATCGCCGTCACCGCCAGCATTTGCGCAAGCGCTTCCGAGGCCGCCCTCTTGGTGGCTTCCTTCATGCGTTTCCCCTAGACTTGGGCGTGACTCATCGTTGCGCGAATTGCGCGCAAGACGGCCAGATTTTTTACTCGGAACACCCCGCGTCGAGCATTCGCTTTTGACGAGTCCCCACTCAGCGAATATCGACTGTGACAAGGTTGTCTGGGAATGCGGCGGCAATTTGACTCGCGCGTGTTGCTCCTGCGACAGCAGCCCGTACAGAGCGTTTTCGAGCGAAGTGGATACCGGTTTGCGTGAAGAAAACGCGTCAAAACAAGGATCTAGAGCCCCGTTCCGATTTCATCGGAACGGAAAAGGCTCTAGTGTTTCGGAACCCGACAGAAACGACAGCAAGATCAAGGTTAGGAAATGGCCCGTATCGACTACTCCGATCCCGCGAAGGCAAGCCCGCGTACCCGCGAGATCCTCGACAAGAACCGCAACGCCAACATCTTTCGCATGATGGCGCATTCGCCAAGCTACTTTGAACAGTACTGCCGGCTCGGCGGCGCGATCCGCCACAAGGGCGAGCTCGATCCCGTCGTCCGCGAGCTTGCGATCACGCGCACCGGCATTCTCTGCGAGGCGCCCTACGAGATCGTCGCGCACAAGCGCATCGGCAAGAATGTCGGCGTCACCGACGAGCAGAACGCCGCGCTCGAGGACTGGCAGTCGGCGACCTGCTTCAACGAGGTGCAGCGCGCGGCGCTCGCCTTCACCGACGAGATCGTCAAGCTGAAGAAGCCGACCGACGCGACCTTCAAGACGATCGCGGCGAAGCTGACGCCGGCCGCGCTGATCGAGCTGCAGCTCTCGGTCGGATTCTACATCATGACGTCGAAATTTCTCGAAACCTTCGAGATCGACATGCAGCCGGTGACGGAAGTGGTGAGCTGAACGGATCGCGTCGCGGAGTCCTTCGCCTCGCCCCGCCTGCGGGGAGAGGCCGGAGCGCATGCAGCGATGCGGAATGCGGTCCGGGTGAGGGGGAATCTCCGCGAGTCTAACTCGAAGTTGTTTTGCGGATGCTGCCCCTCACCCCGACCCTCTCGCCGCGAAGGGCGGGGAGAGGGAGAACAGAGAGACCTACCCCGACGTCAGCAGATCGACCTTGGCATTCGCCAGGATCAGCCGTTCGGCGAGGATTTGCGCGAGGTTGCGCATGATCCGCTCGCCGGCGCGCGGATGTTGCTCGCGGAAGCGCTCGAAATCCTCGATCGTCACTTCGTAGGTGGTCGCCGACATGTCGGCGACCACGTCCGCGATCCGCTTAGGCTCCAACAGCGCCATCTCGCCGAACGCCATGCCGGCGGTCAGCGTCGCGAGCCGGATGCCGTCGGGCAGGGTGACGTGGACCACGCCGCTGCGCAGGAAGTACAGTGAGGTCGCCTCACTGCCCGCGGCGATGATCTTCTCATTGGGCTGGTAGGTCCTGACCGTGCAGAGCGGGGTGAGGTCGGCGATCTCCTGTTCGCTCAATCCGGCGAGCAGCGGCTGCTCGGAGAGTTCTGTCGTCTCGAGGAAGTCGATCGAGCCGCCATAGCGGTAGACGATCTGGTCCTCGGCCCACTCGATCGCGGTGTCGAGCAGGTAAAAATCCCTGATATTGCCGAGCCGCCTGGTCCACTCGCTGATCGTGGCCCATTCGCGCGAGGTTCGCTTGATGCCGGAGAGGATCACGGTGACGCCGAGCTCGGCCAGTTCCTGGAAGGCCTCGGCCACCAGCCTCGCGCCCGCGCGGGTCGTCGCGGTGACACGGCGCAAATCGAAGATCACGAACTCGGGCCGCGGGCTGCCGGCGAGGCGGCGCGAGACATAGTCGACATTGGAGAGTGACAGGGTGCCGACCAGTTCGATCACACGCACCTCCTGGAAGTGGCTTGCCAGGATCTCCTGCTCCTGCGGCCGGCGCACGCGCCGCGACGGGTTCATGCCGATATTGTAGTCGGCGATGATGCTGTGGCGCGCGTCGTCGCTGCGGTTCAGCATGTGCAGGTCGTAATGCGCCGACAGCGTCTCGCACACCTTGATGCCGCGCACGCTGTTGCCGTGCTTGTCGAGTTTTGGCGAATAGCTGCCGAGCCCGAGCCGCGCCGGCAGTGCCGCCAGAATGCCGCCGCCGACGCCGCTCTTGGCGGGGATGCCAACGCGGTAGATCCATTCGCCGGCGTAGTCGTACATGCCCGACGAGGTCATCACCGACAGCGTGCGCGCGATGGCGTAGGGCGTCACCACCTGCTCCTCTGTTAGCGGGTTGATGCCGCGATTGGCGAGCGTCGCCGCCATCACGGCGGTGTCGCGCGCGGTGACCAGGATGGAGCATTGCCGGAAATAGACGTCGAGCACCGCAGGCACGTTCTCGGTGATCACGCTGTTGGTGCGCAAGAGATAACCGATCGCCCGGTTGCGGTCGCCGGTGGCGCTCTCGGAGGCGTAGACCGCCTCGTCGACATCGAGCTCACGGCCGGCGAAGCGGCCGAGCGCATGGCGGATATAGTCGAACGCGCCGTCGCCCTTGTCCGCGTGGAGCAGGCCGGAGCAGGCGATCGCGCCGGCATTGACCATCGCATTGAAGGGATGGTTGTCGGCATTGAGCCGGATCGAATTGAAGGGGTCGCCGGACGGCTCGACGCCGATTACGCTTTCCACCCGTTCGGCACCCAGCGTGTCCAGCGCCAGCGCGAACACGAATGGCTTCGACATCGACTGGATGGTGAACGGCACCCTGGTGTCGCCGACCTCGTAGACGTGGCCGTCGAGCGTCGCCAGGCTGATGCCAAAATGGGCAGGGTCGGCCTTGCCGAGCTCGGGGATGTAGTCGGCAACCGCGCCAGCGGCCTCCGGCAGGAAGTCTGCGTAACACGTGTGCAGAAACCGCAGCAGCGGCGGCTTCGAGCTGGACCGGGCCGTGGTGGTGGCGGTGACGGGAGGAGGCGATCGTTTCATCGCCTCCTGTTGTGCATCGCAATCAGGGCGCGCGCAACTGGTTCGGAACCAGCGCCTGACGGCGGACCAGCAGCAAGGCGATCAGCACCGTGGGGGCGAGGATCGCGAGCCCCAGCAGCGACACCTGCAGCTGCGACAGCGGGTTGATGCCGCCGCCAGGCGTCGCGAGCACGAAGCCGCCGATCACCAGCAGCACCCGGAGCGGCCATTCCAGGGCACCGGCGCCGCGGAGATCGCCGACGAAGGCCTGATAGCCCTGGATGCCGCCGCAGATGAACAGGGTGCCGCACGCCGCGAGCGCCATCAGGCCAAGGCCGGCGAGATAGGGGCTCGGCCCCTGCATCACCAACGCGGGGTTCAGCACGAAGAAGAACGGGATGAAATAGATGATGCTGCCGACCCACATCGATTCCCACCCGGTCTTCATCGCGGGCGAGCCGGCAATGCCGGCCGCGGCGAAGGAGGCGATCGCGACCGGCGGCGTGATCGACGACAGCATGCCCCAATAGAAGATGAACATGTGCACCGCCATCCGGTTCAGCCCGAGCTTCTCCAGCGCGGGCGCGACCAGGATGGCGAGGAAGATGTAGCAGGCGGTGGTGGTCAGCCCGAGGCCGAGGATCAGGCTGGTGAAGGCGCACATCACGAGCAGCAGGAACGCGTTGTCGCCCGCAAGCGTCAACAGATCGTTGGCAAGGCTCGAGACCACGCCGGTCATCGAGAACGCCCCGATCAGGAGACCGCAACCGGCGAGGATGCCGACCAGTTCGACGAAGGTGCGGCCATTGACCTCGAGGAATTTTCCGATCGTCCCGAGCGTCCAGCGACTCTCCTTGGAGAAGATCTGGTTCAGCACCAGCAGCAGCGCGGTGGCGTAGAACGGCGCGTGGCTTTCGCGCTTGAAATACAGCAGCATCACGATCAATAGCGCGATCACGAAGACGTAGTACCAGCCGTTCTTGATCGTATCCATCACCCGCGGCAGCTCGGCGCGCGGAATGCCCTTCAGCCCGTGGCGCGCGGCGTAGGAATCCACCTGCATGAACAGGCCGACATAGTAGAGTGCCGCAGGGATGATTGCGGCCACCGCGACCTCCGCGTAGCTGATATTGAGGAACTGCGCGATCACGAACGCGGTGGCGCCCATCACCGGCGGCGCCAGCACGGCGCCGGTGGAGGCGCAGGCCTCGATCGCGCCGGCATAGGAGGCACGGAAGCCGCTCTTCTTCATGACCGGGATCGTCATGGTGCCGGCGGTCAGCACGTTGGAGACGATCGAGCCCGACATCATGCCGAGCAGGCCGGAGGCGAAGATGCAGACCTTGGCGGCGCCGCCGCGGAACGTGCCGCACAGCGCGAAGGCGAGGTTGATGAAGAATTTTCCGGCGCCGGTCATCATCAGCGCGGTGCCGAACACCAAAAAGCCGATCACGGTGTCGGCGAAGGCCTGGATCGGAATGCCGAGCAGGCTCTCGCCCGACAGCACGTGATAGGCCGTGGTCTGGTCGAGCGTCAGCTGCGAGCCGCGGAACGGCCCGAGCCAGCTGGCCTCGGCGAACAGCGGATAGACAGTGAAGGGCAGCACGCTGAGCAAGAGGCTCCAGCCGCCGGTCCGGCGCAGTGCCTCCATCAGCATCACCCACATCACGAGGCCGGCAATGATGACGTTCCGCGGGGCGCCGTCGGACTCCCAGCCATATTGCGCCGCCTTGCGCACGTTCAGCATCAGCCAGATCGAGGCGGCGAAGGTCGCGACGGCAAGCGCGAGATCATACCAGGGAATGCGGTTCAGCGGCGCGCGCTCCGATCCGGGGAAGATCAGGAACGTGAAGGGCAGCATCAGCGCGATCAAGAGATAGAAATACTCGGTGTTGAGTTGGGTATAGTCGATGAAGAAGCGCAGCGAGAATTGCTGGTTGATGCAGAGCAGGATGGTTGCTGCGGTTGCGACCACCAGCGCCCAGCGCCACACGCCGCGCAGGGTGCGCACGCGCGTGACCTCGGCCTCCTGCAGATTGTCGAGACCGGCATGCGGATCTTCAAACTCGATTCTTTTCGCAGGCGCAGCCGCGGCGTTCTCGGGCATTACGCATCCCCCAAATGTTGTCCGTTTTTGCCCGTAGCCTAGAGCATGATCCGGAAAAGTGCGAAGCAGTTTTCCGGGAACACATGCTCAAACGAGCTGAAGCGCGATGACGACTAACCCGATCTCATCGCGCGTTGGCGGGTCTCACTCAAAGCCGTTGGGCATATTGGCTTTCGCAAGTGCGGCCGCGCGTGTCTTCATCCAACCATCGAGGAAGGCCTTGTCGTCCGACGGCGGGTTCGACTTGCCGTAATCCGTCCAGGCGGCGGCCAGCACCTCCTGGCGCTTGTAAAGCGCGTTGTTGTGCGCCTCCTGATCGTCGCTCCAGTGGCCGGCTTCCTTGAGCGCCTTCACCGCGCCGGGATGCACGGGGACGACCCAGTTCTTGGTCTGCCGGTCGGCGCCGAGCCCGGCGGCGCCGGGCGCCGAATCCTTGTAGGCGTCGTAGTTGACGATCATCGCCTTGGTGATCGCATAGATCTGATCGGCCGGCTGCGCGGCATAGGCGACGAAGATCGGATAGGGGTAATTGCCGAGCTGGATCGGCTTGTCCGGCGAGATGCCGGCGCCGCATGTCGCGGTTTGCGGGAAGAAGAACGAGCCGACCTTCTTCACCCGTGCCCAGCCTTCCTTGTCGTCGGCGGGCAGCGGCGGCCACATCAGGCCGCGTGGCGAGGTCTCGGCTTCCTTGGCGGGGCCGGTGATCGTGGTGCCGAAGGCGGCATCGGTGTCGTTGTTGATCAGGCCTTTCCACATCGCGCCGTAGCTCGCGAACTCGACGATCTTGACGTCCTTCTGGGTGAGGCCGCCGAACGCGAGCATCGCGAGCGAATTCTGGTTCAGCGCCGGCGAGCCGACCACGAAGCCAACGCGCTTGCCGCGAAGGTCCTTCATTTCCTTGACGCCGGCATCGGCTGCCACGCCGAGCGCGCCGCAATTGCAGTCGACCGACGACAGCATGAGCTGCAGCGGCTGCGGGCCCCACTCCTTGGCGCCGAACTCGAACACGCCTTCCTGCGCGAAATAGGTACCCGATCCCATCGCCGAGGAGACCGCGCGCTTGGCGCGCAGCGGCGCGAGCCGCGCGACGTCGTTGCCGGCCGGCAGCACGCGGACGTCGGTGCCGTATTTGTCCTTCATCATCTTGCCGACGCCGACCGCGATGTTGAAGCCGGCGGTGCCGGTGTCGTAGGCGGTCACCGCCATGGTCGGCGGCAGCTTGATGTCCTCGGCCGAGGCGGGCAGGGCAGCGAAGATCGAAATGCCGGCAAAAGCGGCAGGCGCGAGCGCCATCAGCCGATGGATCATAATTCCTCCCTTTGTTTCGTTGTGCGAAACTTTTCCGGGCGGGATGATTGCATCGTGATCCGGCGATGGCAACGCTACCTCCGGCGCAAGCCGGCGATTTCGGCCGCTGCATCACCGGACAGATTGTCGCGGCCGGACGGCAAGGACGGATCTCAGGTCTCGACGATCGCGACCGCCTGGCCTTCGGCAATGACATCGTCGATCTTGACCAGAATCGACTTGATTTTGCCTGCTGCCGTCGACGTGACCGGTATTTCCATCTTCATCGCTTCGACGAACGCAATCTCGTCGCCATTGCCGATGCTGCTGCCGGTCTCGACAGGAAGCGCGCAAACACGCCCGGCAACTTCGGTCACAACCTTGATCTCTGGCATTCCACTCTCCGATACCGTCTTGCGGAAATTTCATCCGGCGAACGGCTTTTTGTTGTGGCGGCAGATTGCCTGAGGTAGCTTCTTCTGCAAGTGGAATTTTATTCCGCAGGACGGAATGGAGCCAAACAGATGGGAAGGCGCTCGGAACGGCTTAGCAGGCAGGGAATGCTCGCCAGCGAGACAGGCGATGGCGATGTCATCCAGGTGGTGTCGCGCGCCTTTGACGTGTTGCGATGCTTCGAGGGGCACGAGGCCCGGCTCGGCAATCTCGAGATCTCGAACCGCTGCGGCCTGCCGCGTTCGACGGTGTCGCGGCTGACGCACACGCTGACGCGGATGGGACAGCTGGTCTATCTGCCGCGCGACCAGAAATATCGCATCGGCCCGAGCGCGGTCGCGATGAGCACCACGATGATGAAGGGGCTGCAGCTGCGCAATCTGATCCGGCTGCGCCTGCAGGATGTTGCCGATCAGTTGCCCGGCACGGTGGGCTTCGTCATTCCCGACCGCTTTCATCTGGTCTATCTGGAGTTCGCCCGCGCGGCGAATGCGCTCGGCCTGCATGAGGCCACCGGCAGCCGCATCTCGATGGCGACCACCGCGGCCGGCCACGCCTATACGGCTGCGCTCGATCCCGCGATCGGCGACGCGCTGATCGCGGAGATGGAAGGCGAGCTGCCCGAAAGCGCCAAGATGCTGACGCCGCGCATCGAGGCCAACCGCCGGCATTTGCAGGAGCACGGCTACGTCGTCGCCTGCGGCCTGTGGAGCCCGCACATCAACGGCGTCGCGGTGCCGCTGTGGTCGCCGCAGTATCAGACCTATGTGGTCACCACGATCGGCCTGCTCTCGGCGATGTATGACGAAGCGCGGCTGCACCGCGAGGTCGCGCCGCAAATGGTCGAACTCGCCGCCGCGCTCGGCAGCCTGCTCGAAGGCGCCGACGGCGACATCTTCAGCAATCGGATCGAGCGCAAGTCGCTTCCGGTGACCGCCCATAACAACAACAAAATCCTCAAGACGGGAGCAGTGAATGAACTGGAAGCCGGAACTCGACGACCTCGCCCGCCGCGAAGCGTTCGCGCGGGAGATGGGAGGCGTTGACAAGGTCAAGCGGCAACGCGACCAGGGCCGGCTCACGGTTCGTGAGCGTATCGACAAGCTCGTCGACCAGAGCAGCTTCCACGAGGTCGGTGCCATCTCCGGCATCGCCGAATACGACGAGAGCAACGAACTCAAGCATCTGACGCCGGCGAACTGCGTGTTCGGCCGCGCCAGAGTCGACGGCCGCACCGTGGTCGTGGTCGGCGACGACTTCACCGTGCGCGGCGGCTCGGCGGATGCATCGATTTCCGCCAAGCCGTTGATGGCGGAGGAGATGGCGCACGACTTCCGCCTGCCGATCGTTCGCGTGATCGAGGGCTCGGGCGGCGGCGGCTCGGTGAAGACGATCGAGACCAGGGGCGCGGCCAATCTGCCCGGCGGCGTCGGCGGCACGCGCTGGTACTGGTACACGACCGCCAATTTGGCGCGCGTGCCGGTGGTCGGTCTCGGGCTCGGCTCGGTCGCGGGCCTTGGTGCCGCGCGGCTTGCCGCCACGCATTACTCGATCATGACCAAGAGCTCCGCGATGTTCGTCGCCGGCCCGCCCGTGGTGAAGCGCCTGGGGCAGGATCTGACCAAGCAGGAGCTCGGCGGCGCCGACATCCAGACCCGCGCCGGCGCGATCGATCAGGCCGTCGAGACCGAAGAGGAGGCGTTCGATTACGCGCGGCGCTTCCTGTCCTATCTGCCGTCGTCGGTCTACGACCTGCCGCCTACCGTCCCCTGCACCGACGATCCGGAACGTGCCGAGGAGTCGCTGCTCACCGCCGTGCCGCGCAACCGCCGGCAGGTCTACAAGATGCGGCCGATCATCGATGCCGTCGTCGACAAGGGCGCGTTCTTCGAGGTCGGCACCAACTTCGGCCGCCCGATCATCACCGGATTGGCGCGGATCGAGGGCAGGGCGGTGCTGCTGCTCGCCAGCGATCCCTTCCACTATGGCGGCTCGTGGACCGCGGACGCCTGCCAGAAGGTGGTGCGCTGGGTCGACTTCGCCGAGACCTTCCATCTGCCGGTGGTCTATCTGATGGACTGCCCCGGCTTCATGATCGGGCTCGAGGCGGAGAAGACGGCGACCATCCGCCATGGCGTGCGGGCGATGGCGGCGGTCAACCAGAGCACGGTGCCGTGGTGCACCATCATCATCCGCAACGCCTTCGGCGTCGCCGGCGTGGTGCATCAGCCGGCCAACCGCTTCTCGATGCGTTATGCGTGGCCGTCGGCCTATTGGGGCTCGCTGCCGCTCGAGGGCGGCATCGAGGCGGCCTATCGCGCCGAGATCGATGCGGCCGCCGATCCCGCCGCCAAGCTGCGCGAGATCGAGGATCGTCTCAACAAGCTGCGCTCGCCGTTCCGCTCGGCGGAGAAGTTCTGGGTCGAGGAGGTGATCGACCCGCGCAAGACGCGCTCGCTGCTCTGCGAGTTCGCGCGCCTCGCCGAACCGATCCGCAAGGCCGGGCCGCCGAGCAACATGTCGACGCGGCCATAAGGCTCCTCGACCTCAACGCGTCATGCGCGGGCTTGACCCGCGCATCCATCGAATGAGTCATTCGAAGCGGGATGGATTGCCGGGTCAAGCCCGGCAATGACGGCCTTGTCCTACTCGGCTTCCCGATGCACGTCGTGGATCACGATGCCCATGCCGTTCTCGGGCATCTTGATCCATTCGCGCCGCTTCAGCGAGCGCTTGGTGTCCTCGTGCCCGCTCACCCAATGCTCGCGCATCGAGGTGCCGGAGAATTCGTGGTCCTTGGCGTCGCCCTCATAGGCCTTCTGCTGATAGATCAGCTGCAACAGCGTGATGCCCGGCAGCCGGGCGTTTGCCTTCTTGAGTTGGCGCTCCTCGTCCGAGAGCTGATCGTCGGGGATTTTTCCCAGCGCGTTGTGCAGGGCGGTGCGCAGATTGTAGGTCTTGCGATAGACATCGGTGTTGTAGCGGGTACGCGACGAATACATGATGTCCTTGTGCCGGGCCATCACGTCCTGGATGTCGCGCGGCAGCGCGCCGCGCGCCGAGAACAGGTCGACCTGGAACACCAGCGAGTTCATGTTGTCTTCCTGGTCGAGCAGATGCTGCAGCGGCGTGTTGGAGACGATGCCGCCGTCCCAGAAATGATCGGTGCCGACCTTCACCATCGGCAGCGCCGGCGGCAGCGCGCCGCTCGCCATGATGTGCTCGGGAATGATCTCGTCATGGGCATTGTCGAAATAGATGAAGTTGCCGGACAGCACGTTCACCGCGCCGACCGCGAAGCGCATTGTCTTGGAATTGATGCGGTCGAAATCGACCAGCTCGAGCAGGGACTCGCGCAGCGGCGTGGTGTCGTAGTAGCTGGTGGCAGTGCGCGCGCCGGCCAGGCTGAACCACGGATTGCTCTGATGCGGGGTGAAGAAGCCGGGCTGCCCGAGCGTCGTCGTCAGCCATGAGCTGGTGAGATTGCGCGCCTTGCGGAATACGTCGCCGTCCGGCGTGTAGTGCCAGATCTTGCGGCTGGTGATGCGATCCCAGAATGTGTGCAGTCGCTCCAGCCGCTTTTCGGGCGGATTGCCGGCGATGATCGCCGAGTTGATTGCGCCGATCGAGACGCCGCAGATCCAGTCGGGCTCGATGTTGGATTCATGCAGCGCCTGATAGACGCCGGCCTGATAGGCGCCGAGTGCGCCGCCGCCCTGCAGGACCAGGGCCACGCGATCGCAGCCTTCCGGACGCCAGCCCGGCGTCGCGTGATCGATATCGTCGAAATGCGGGGTTCGCGCGTCCATATCAGACACTCCAAAAATTCGCGGCGAGAATTCAGCGCGCCGATGACGCGGTGATGACAATTGCGGCGCCCACGCTCGGCGCATCCGGCATGCCTGCCTGCATGGTTAGCATTGGCCTCAGCAGCGCGACGCGGGACACGCAAGCGCAACCGCAGGTCATGCACCTGACGGAAATCCCTCACATCGCTGTCAATCTCGGCCGTTAGCTTCCGGGCAAATTTTTCAAACAGGGGGTTATTGCGATGCGCAGGGAAGATCTGCTCAAGCTTCCGTCGATGCCGGCCGCCGGCCCGAGCTATCCCGCCGGTCCATATCGCTTCATCGATCGCGAATTCCTCGTCATCACCTATGAGACCGATCCGGAGTTGATCCGCGCCGGCCTGCCCGAGCCGCTGGAGCCGATCGAGCAGGCGATCGTGCATTACGAATGGATCAAGATGCCCGACACCTCCGGCTTCGGCAGCTACACCGAGTCCGGCCTCGTGATCCCCGCGCGCCTGCATGGCGAAGAGGTCAACTTCGTTTGTCAGATGTATCTCGACGATGATCCGCCGATCGCGGCCGGCCGCGAGATCTGGGGCTTTCCGAAGAAATACGCCCATCCCAAGCTCGAGATCGTCAAGGACACGCTGACCGGCACGCTGGAATATGCCGGCCAGCTCGTTGCGATGGGCACGATGGGCTACAAGCACGAGAGCATGGCGGGCAATGGCGACGTCACCCGCGCTACGCTGTCGAAGACGCAAGTTAATCTGAAGATGATCCCCGGCGTCGACGGCCATCTCGAGGTCTGCCAGCTGGTCGCGATCAACCTGACCGACATCGTCGTCAAGGGCTCCTGGATCGGACCGGGCCGGCTGCATTTGGTGCCGCATGTCAACGCGCCGGTCGCCGATTTCCCGGTCAAGCGTGTCGTCGGCGCGCATCACTTCCTCGCCGACCTGACGCTGCCGTTCGGCCGCGTCGTGCACGACCACAACAAGGAGGCCGCGGAGGCGGCGGCGCCGACCGGCCTGGCCGCGGAGTAGGGCGGTCGCTGACATAAAACTGTAACAGGCGCGTCCTCCTATGTTGCGACGAAGGGACGCGCTTGCTCAGCGTTGCGCGTGGGCGAGGTCTTGAACATGTCATTTCGCGCGGTTGCGTTATCGATTGCCTTGGGGGCCGGCCATGCTGGCTGATCCACCTCCCGCTCCGGTCGGGTCGCTGCTGACCCGCGAGGCGGTCCCAGGTCTGGTCTGGGCGTTCCGCCTGCATCACGACGGCCGCGCCGAGGCGCTTCCGATCGATGCGCCGGTCGAGCCGAGCCATGACGGAAGGCTGTGGCTGCACTTCAACCTGACCGACGTCCGCACCCGGGCGTGGCTCGCCAACATGCACATCCCGCAACTGGCGCGGGACCTCTTGCTGTCGAATGACAATTTCCAGCAGATCCACGTCGTCGACAATTGCGTCTACGGCGTGTTTTCCGACCTGGTGCGGGATGTCGAAGCCGCCACCCGCGAGACCGGCTTCCTCCGCTTCGCGATGACCGAGCGTCTCCTGATCAGCGGCCGCCATCAGGCGCTGTGCTCCGCCGATGCGGCGCGCCGCGTGCTCGAGCGCGGCCATCGTGTCGGCAGCGTCGCGGCGCTGCTGGAGAAGATCGTCGACGAGATCGCCGACACCATGGACCGCATGGCGGACAGGATCGGCACCGATATCGACGCGATCGAGGAGCGGGTGCTTGCCGAGGATACCGGATCCGAACTGCGCAAGAATCTGAGCCGGATGCGCCGCACCTGTGTGCGGCTGCATCGCCAGCTCGCGGGCTTGCGCGTGCTGTTCCACCGGCTCGAGCAGAAGAACACCGACGATCTCAGCCCGGCGCTGCGGCTGCAGGCCGGCAAGCTCGCGCAGCGGCTCGACGGTCTCGACCACGACATCGTCGAACTGCACGAGCGCAGCCGCCTGCTGGAGGAGGAGCTGCGCTTCAAGCTCGAGGAGGAGAGCAACAAGCATCTCCACGCGTTGTCCGTCGTCACCATGATGCTGCTGCCGCCGACGCTCGTCACCGGCATCTTCGGCATGAACACCAAGGGATTGCCGCTGACGGATGTCGACAGCGGATTTCTGGTGGCCGCAGGCCTGTTGGCCGGGTCGGCGCTGCTGGCCTATCTGCTGATGCGGCGGCTCGGCATCGTCAAATAGCGCGATTCGCACCGCGGCATTCCCGATGTGCAGAGTTCTTTCCCGCGCGATGTTGGTGGCCGCGGCCCTCGCGCTCGGCGCGCCGGCGCATGCTGAGGACAAGCCCGTCGCCGACCGGATTGCGGATACCCGCGCTGCGCTCGAGGAGGCCGGCTACCAGTTCAGCCTGACCTATATCGGTGAGGGGTTTTCCAACGTCGCTGGCGGCGTCAGCAACGGCGCGGCCTATACCGGCCGTCTCGATCTCGGCACCACCATCGACCTCGAGAAGGCGATCGGCTGGAGCGGCGCGACCTTCCACGCCAACATGTACCAGATCCACGGCGACGGGCTGTCGCGGAGCTATGTCGGCAACCTGTTCCTGGTGTCCGGCGTCGAGTCGCTGCCGGCGACGCGGCTCTATGAATTCTGGATCGAGCAGAAGCTGCTCGGCGGCAAACTTTCGGTGCGCGTCGGCCAGCAGGGCTCGGACGTCGAGTTCATCGACAGCCAGTACGACGACATCTTCATCAATTCGGCGCTGGGCTGGCCGGGCATTGTCGGCACCATTCTGCCGGCCGGCGGACCGTCGCCGCCACTTGCCGTGCCCGGCATCCGGTTCAAGGCCAATCTGTCCGACCGCATCACCGCCTATCTCGCACTGTTCGACGGTTCGGCTTCGCCGCCGCAGGGGACGGACGATCCGCAGATATTGAACGCCCACGGGCTGAATTTTCGCGTCAACGATCCGCCGTGGTGGATCGGCCAGCTCAAATACAAGTTCGAGATCGGCGAGAGCAGGCTGCCGGCGACCATCACCGGGGGCGCCTGGTATCACATGGGCTCGTTCGCCGACCAGCGCTTCTCGGCCGACGGGCTGTCGCTCGCCGATCCCGACAGCTCCGGCGACACGCGATGGCTGCGGCGGGACAACGGCATCTTCATGGTCTATGAGCAGCTGCTTGCGCGCGCCAGGCCGGACGCTGACAAGGGCGTCGCGTTCTTCATGCGCGCTTCGGTCAGCCCGTCGGACCGCAATCTGATCAGCACCTATGTCGACGGCGGCTTCCTGCTCACCGGCTTCAGCAAGACGTATCCGGACGATCGGTTCGGCATCGCCGCGATCTATGCCAGGATTTCGGACGCCGCGCGCGCGCTCGACCGCGACACCCAGATCTTCACGGGCACGCCGTATCCGATCCGCGACTACGAGGCGATCCTCGAGATCACCTACCAGCACGTGGTGAACCCGAATTTCACCATGCAGCCGATGTTTCAATACATCGCCCATCCCGGCGGCGGCGCCGTCGATCCCAACGATCCGACGCAAACGCATCGGATCAAGGACAGCGTGGTGTTCGGGATGCGCACCATCCTGTCGTACTGACCGGCGCGCGGGAAGCGGCCTCAGGCCGCGACCGGCTTCGGCTCCGCCACCGATTTCGGCTGCGGCCGCGCGATCGCCAGCGCGATCAGCGCGGCAAAGATGCACAGCGCACCGGCAATGAAGAATGCCGGCAGGTAGCTCTGATAGATCGTGCGCGACAGTCCGGCGCCGAACGCGGCGGCGCCTGCGCCGAGCTGGTGGCCGGCGAAGATCCATCCGAACACCAGATTGGCGCGCTCGGCGCCGAAGCGCTGCGCGGTGAGGCGCACCGTCGGCGGCACCGTCGCGATCCAGTCGAGGCCATAGAACATCGCGAACAGCGACAGCCCGTAGAACGTGAAGTCGGAGAACGGCAGGAACAGCAGCGACAGCCCGCGCAGGCCGTAATACCAGAACAGCAGATAGCGGTTGTCGTAGCGGTCCGACAGCCAGCCCGAGACGATGGTGCCGAAGAAATCGAAGATTCCCATCGCGGCGAGCAGGCTCGCCGCCTGCACCTGCGGGATGCCGTAGTCGAGGCACATCGGGATCAAATGAACCTGGACCAGGCCGTTGGTCGAGGCGCCGCAGACGAAGAAGGTCGCGAACAGGATCCAGAACACTGACGACTTCGCGGAGTCCCGCAGCGTGCCGAGCGCGGCGGCCACGATCGGCGCATTGGCCGGCGGCGGCGCGGCAAGCGGCGCCGTGCCCTCGTCGCCGAACGGACGCAGGCCGATGTCGCTCGGCCGGTCGCGCATCACCATCAGCACGGCAAAGGCGGCGACGCCGAGCATGACGCAGACCAGCCCGAGCGCGACACGCCAGCCGTAGCGCTCGGTCAGCGTGGCGAGCAGGGGCAGGAAGGCGAGCTGTCCCGTCGCGACGCTTGCGGTGAGGATGCCGACCACGAGGCCGCGCCGCGCCACGAACCAGCGCGCCGCGATGGTCGCGCCGAGCACCAGCGCGGTCATCCCGGTGCCGATTCCGATCACGACACCCCACAGCAGGATGAGCTGCCAGACCTGGGTCATGGCGAGCGAGGCCAATAGTCCGGCGACCACGATCAGCTGCGCCGCCAGCGTCACGTTGCGCAGGCCGTAGCGGTTCATCAGCGCGGCGGCAAACGGCGCCATCAGCCCGAACAGGATGAAGCGGATCGACAGTGCCGAGGAAATCTCGGCGGTGGACCAGCCGAATTCCTTCTGCAGCGGCACGATGAAGACGCCGGGCGCGCCGACGGTGCCGGCCGAGATCAGCGCGGCCAGGAAGGTGACGGCGACCATCACCCAGCCGTAATGGATGTTGCGGCGGGCGAGGGTGGAAGCAAGCCAGTTCGAGATCATTGTGTTCCAGATCGATTGCGGCGAAAGCTTTGCGTGATGCGCAATATGGCACGAGGGAGCCATGGCTAAAATGCCATAGTTCCCTCGTTTTCGGACTCTGTATAACCTCATCCTGAGGAGCCCGCAGAGCGGGCGTCTCGAAGGATGCAGGCCGGGAACCGGGCCTCATGGTTCGAGACGTGCTTCGCACTCCACACCATGAGGGCAGGCAGTGGATCAGTGCGCGACCCGCTCGACTGCGATCGCGGTGGCTTCGCCGCCGCCGATGCACAGCGCGGCAACGCCGCGCTTCAGGTTCTGCGCCTCCAGCGCGTGCAGCAGCGTTACGATCAGCCGCGCGCCGGTGGCGCCGATCGGATGACCGAGCGCGCAGGCGCCGCCGTTGATGTTCAGCCTGTCCCTGGGAATGCCGAGGTCGCGCTGCGCCGCCATCGCGACCACCGCAAACGCCTCGTTGATCTCGAACAGGTCGACATCGCCGACGCTCCAGCCGACCTTGTCGAGCAGCTTTCTGATCGCCGGGATCGGCGCTGTCGTGAACCACTGCGGCTCCTGGCTGTGGGTGGCGTGGCCCTTGATCTCGGCCAGAACCGGCAGTCCGTCGCGATCGGCGAGCGAGCGCCGGCTGAGGATCAGCGCCGCGGCGCCGTCGGCATTGGCGGAGGAGGCGGCCGGCGTGATGGTGCCGCCCGCGCGGAATGCCGGCTTCAGGCCGGGGATTTTCGCCGGATCGACCTTCAGCGGGTGCTCGTCATTGGCGACGATCCGCGGGCCGGCCTTCTCGGCGAGCGTGATCGGCGCGATCTCGGCCTTGAAGGCGCCGCCCTCGACCGCCTTGCGGGCACGGCTCAGCGTCTCCATCGCGAACGCGTCCTGGTCGGCGCGGGTGAACTGATAGGCCTCCGCGGTCGCTTCGCCGAAATCGCCCATCGAGCGGCCGGTCTCGTAGGCGTCCTCGAGCCCGTCCATCATCATGTGATCGATGATGCGGTCGTGGCCGGCGCGATAGCCGCCGCGCGCCTTCTGCAACAGATACGGCGCATTGCTCATGCTCTCCATGCCGCCGGACAGCACGATCTCGGCCGAGCCGGCCTTGATGATGTCGTGGGCGAGCATGGTCGCCTTCATGCCGGAGCCGCAGACCTTGTTGACGGTGGTGGCGCCGGTGGCGTCCGGCAGTTTGGCGCCGCGCGCGGCCTGGCGGGCAGGGGCCTGGCCCTGGCCGGCGGGCAGCACGTTGCCCATGAACACCTCGTCGATGCGCTCGGGCGCGAGTTTTGCGCGCTCCAGCGCCGCGCCGATCACATGCGAGCCGAGCTTGTGCGCCGGCAGCGGCGCGAGCTCGCCCATGAAGCGGCCGAGCGGGGTGCGGGCGGCGGAGAGGATGACGACGGGATCGGTGCTGGTTGCCATGGCAAAAGTCCCTTTTTATGTCGGGGATTTGATTGAATTACTGTCATCATATGATGCGATGCAAAAAATGCAACTGCGGCGCTCATGACAAAATGTCGTGTTCGCATGAGTTGGGGGCTGGAATCGTTCCGCAATCACCAATGTCGCCCTGGCGAAAGCCAGACCCGTAACCACCGCATTCAGTGATGAACCGTGGCCCCAGCGCCGCGCAACAATGGAGATTTGGGGCAATGGGTCCTGGCTTTCGCCAGGATGACGATGAGGATGGTCCTCGATTCATGATGACACCAGGGAGAATGAGAGCACACGAGTCTCCACCGGTGTCGTCCTTGCGAAAGCAGGGACCCATACGCCGCTGCGGAGGTCGTTGAAGAGACTCGTCCTTCCAACATCGCGCAACAATCAGCATCGGTGGTTATGGGTCCCTGCTTTCGCAGGGACGACACCGAGCGTTTGGCGCCTCTTGTGAGTCACACGTCCGCATTCCCGCGACATGAATCGCCCGAACGTACGCCGGGTTTCTCTTCTCGCGAGGCCTTGCGGCATCGGGCAAGTCAATGATTGAGAATTTCGCCGGGCGGCGGCGCATCCGAGCTTGTCTGCGACCTGATCTAATCCGACCGCCAGGCACCGAGCAGAAATCGTCGCTTCGGCGCGGAGCCGGCTTGTTTCTGCACGTCCGGCAGGTCGACGGCATGGCGCTTCATCAGCAGCCGGATTGCGATCGCGATGATCACAAAGGGCGTCAGGTAGATCGCGAAAACTTCGAAGGCGTTCATGTCGTCCTCCGCGGCTTCGGAACAGGCATGCTAGCACGATCATCGCGCGCGCGGGCAGCTAAAACTGTACCGGCGCCGCTGAGTTGGCGTTAACCGAATTCCGAACGCTGATCAATTCAAGGTTGCGGAATACGGGTCTGTCTACCGATCCGGCGCTAGGGCTGGCGGATTGTGCAATGGAAAGTCCCGCCGCAATGTCCGTGATCGCCGTCGAGCAGCCGTCCGCCCGCATTCCGCTCTCCGTCAAGATCGGCTTCAGCGCCTTCATGGCCGTCCTGGTGCCGGTGTACACGTACTGCTACGGGCCGACCAACTTTCTGTATTTCTGCGACGTCTGCCTGATCCTCACCTTGATCGGGGTCTGGACCGAGAGCGCGCTGTTGATCTCGATGTGTGCCGTCGGACTCCTTGTGCCGCAAACATTTTGGGTGATCGACTTTCTCGCCCATGTCGCCGGCTACTCGCTCACCGGAATGACCGACTACATGTTCGACCAGAACCTGTCGCTGTTCCTGCGGTTCCTGTCGGGCTTCCACGGCTGGCTGCCGTTCCTGCTGCTGTTCCTGGTCTGGCGGCTCGGCTACGACCAGCGCGCGCTGATCGTCTGGAGCGTGCTGGCATGGGCGCTACTGCTGATCTGCTACTTTGTGATGCCGGGACCGCGGCCGGACCCGGGCATGACTCCGGTCAACATCAACTACGTCTTCGGTACCAGCGACAGGGCGGCGCAAGGCTTCGTGCCGCCGCTGGTGTGGCTGGCTGGCCTGATGATCGGCCTGCCGCTGCTCGCTTTCATACCCACCCATTTCATGCTGCGGCGCGCCGTGCCGCCGGTGTAGGGCCTGCGTTTCGCGAGGCTGCGCCATCCCGTCGCTGCGGATACCATCGTGCATGGCCGCATGCGGCGGCTTCGATTGACACCAATCGCCTCGGCGCTACGCTGCCGGAACAGGGCATTTTCCCAAGCGACTCAAGACAGATTCAAAGCGCCGCAAGCACGACCAAGAACCAAGACCCAGAAGAACAAGGAAAAAGGGCAGGACACGCCGTGACACGCGTCATCGCGCCTTGAGCGGGACCACGCGGACCTCCGCGCTCGCGCCATTTCGCATCCGCAGCTATCGCTTTCAATGGCCGTCCGATCTGCTCACCTCCTGGGCGTTCGAGGTCGAGACGCTGGTGCTCGGCTGGTACATCATGGTCGAGACCGGCTCGGTGCTGCTGCTGACCGTGCTGGCGTCGCTGCAATATGTCGGCACGCTGGTCGCGCCGGTCGTCGGTATGATCGGCGACCGCATGGGGCACCGCGATCTCCTCGCCGTGATGCGCTTTGCCTATACGGCGCTTGCCGGCACCATCATGGCGCTGGCGCTGACCGGGCATCTCGCTCCGCTGAACGTCATGATCATCGTCGCGATCATGGGCGTGATCCGCCCGTCGGATCTCGGCGTGCGCGGTGCGCTGCTCGCCGACATCATGCCGCCGGAGCAGCTGGTCGGCGCCATCAGCCTGGCGCGCACCACGCAGGACTCGGCGCGTATCGCAGGAGCCCTGACCGGGGCCGGATTATTCGCGGCGCTCGGCATCGGCTATGTCTATGTCGGGATCGCCGGCTTCTATTTCGTCGCCGCCATCCTGATGCTCTGCATGAGCCGCCCGAAGTCGCATGGCACGACCGATCTCGCGGCCGACGCGCCGGGCTCAAAGCTGCTGCGCGACCTGAAGGAGGGCATCGTCTATGCCTGGAGCGGCCCGGGCATGCGCGCCGCGCTCTGCGTTGCGTTCCTCGCCAACCTCACCGCGTTTCCGCTCACCAACGGGCTCTTGCCCTATGTCGCGCGCGACATCTTCCATACCGACCAGACCGGGCTCGGCTATCTCTCGGCGAGCTTTGCGGTGGGCTCGCTGATCGGCTCGATCACGCTCAGCATGGCCGGCGGGGTACGCATCGCGCGGCTTCTGATCGGCGCGACGCTCGCCTGGTACGCCATGCTCCTGGTGTTCGTCGAGCTCCGGACCATGCCGGTCGCGATGGCCTGCCTGCTGCTCGCCGGCATCGCGCAGAGCATGTCGATGATCTCGGCCGCCGTGATGCTGATGCGCAATGCCAGCGCGCATCTGCGCGGTCGCGTCATGGGCGTGCGCATGATGGTGATCTACGGCCTGCCGCTCGGGCTGCTCGCCGCCGGCAGCCTGATCGACCTGATCGGCTACACCGCGACCGGCACGCTGCTCGCTGCCGCCGGCTTCATCGCCATGTTGGCGATCGCGCTGCACTGGCGCGCCGACCTCTGGCCGACCCACGCCCCGGCGAACGCCCGGTGAGGGGCGCGGCGCGATGCCGCGCCGCGGTCGCCGACGCGCCAAAAGGACGCGACAGCGCAGGCAAGCTGTCGTAGATCATTTTCCACGCTCCCATTCCAGCACCAAGACCTTTCATACTTTAGTACCGTAATGCTCCGTCTTTTGACCCGCCTTGGACTGCGCTTCGACGACACCGTCGAGGAGCGCCGATTTGTCGACCAGTACGTGAGGGGCAATATCGGCTGGACCCAGGTCGCGATGCTGCTTGGCGCCTTCACCTATGCCGGATATGCGTTCTGGGATTGGGTGCTCTATCCCGACGTCGTGGCGACCACGCTGGCGATCCGCGGCGGGGTCGCCGTGCTGGTCTTGCTGCCGCTCACCGCCTTGCTCTCGGTGCCGGCGATGAAGCCGTGGGCCGAAACGATCTTTCTGGTCTATTGCGTCGTTCCAGGCTGCGTGCTGCCGAGCGTCTACCTCGTGCTGCCCTCGGGATTCACCTATGCGGCGCCCGGTGTGATGATGGTGATCCTGTTCGTCTCGACCATGCTGCCGCTGCGGATCGGGCCGCTGGCGGTGTTCTGTCTCACGACATGGATTGCGCTGTGCATCGCTGAATCGCTCGGGCCCGCGCTGCCGCCGGGCTTGCGCTTCATCAATCATTCCCTTGTCATCAACGCCTATGCGTTGTCGCTTTACGCCGTCGCCGCCCGCGAGTTCCGGGCGCGCCGGCAATTTCGAACGGCGCAGGCGCTGAAGCAGGAGAAGGAGCGCTCGGAAGCCTCGTTGCGCGATCTGCACGCGACGCAATCGCACCTCGTGCAGGCTGAGAAGCTGGCCTCGCTCGGGCAGCTCGTCGCCGGTGTCGCGCACGAGGTCAGCACGCCGCTTGGCCTCGCGCTGACCACGTCAACCACCATGGAGGCGGACCTTCGCGCGATGAGCGAGGCGCTCAACGGCAGCGCCGTCCGCCGCTCCGACCTGACGCGGGGCATTGCACGGATCGAGAACGGCCTTCGATTGACCTCGGAAAACCTGCATCGTGCATCCGAGATGGTGCACAGCTTCAAGCAGGTCGCCATCCATCAGGCCGACGAGGAGCGCCACACGTTCGAGCTCGGCGGATGGCTCTCTGAGCTGATCTCAAAGCTCGGGCCGCTGCTGTCCCGTCAGGGATTGGTCGTCGAAGTCACGTGCCCGCAGGGCATCATTCTCAACAGCTATCCCGGCGCGCTGGCGCAGGTGATCAGCAACCTGGCGTTCAACGCGGCGGCGCACGCCTATCCCGATGGCCGCGGCGGACGCTTCACCATGACGGTGACGCAGCCGGATCAGGCGCTCGCCCGGATCGCTTGCGCCGACCAAGGCGTCGGCATCCGCGAGGATTTGCAGGCAAGGGTGTTCGATCCGTTTTTCACCACCGGGCGGGAGCGGGGCAATATCGGGCTCGGTTTGCACATCGCCTTCAATACCGTAGTGTCGTCGCTCAGCGGCCGGATTGCGCTGGAGAGCGAGCCGGGCCGCGGCACGCTGGTCCTGATCGAGATCCCCGTCTCGAGCTGAGCGGGCCGCCTACCGCTTGCGGTCCAAAAACCCCTGCAGCAGGCGCTGCGGCTCGCCGGTCAGGAACGATTTTCCGAACACGCCGACGCTGAGGTTGACCGACTCGGTCAGCGGCAGCTCTTCCCACTGCCGCAGCAGGTCCTTCTGGATCCGTAGCGCCTCGGGGCCGCATTCCAGCAGCGCCTTGACGGTGTGCTCGACGGCGTCGTCGAGGCCGCCGGGCTTTGCCACGGTGTCGACCAGGCCCCAGGCGAGCGCGGTTTGGGCGTCGATGTTCTCCGCGGTCATCATCAGCCAGCGGGCGCGGCCCCAGCCGATCAGGCGCGGCAGCAGCGCGGCGTGGATCACCGAGGGGATGCCGACGCGCACCTCGGGCATGCCGAACATCGCGTCATGTGCGGCAACGCGGACGTCGCAGGCGGCCGCGACCTCGAGGCCGCCGCCGAGGCACCAGCCGGGCAGGCGGGCGATCACCGGCGCCGGGAATTTGCGCACGGCCTCGCAGAGGTCGCGCAGCCGGCTGATGAATGCTTCAGCGGATGTCTGGTCGAGCGTCGCCATTTCCTTGATGTCGGCGCCGCCGATCATGCTGCGCTCGCTTTCGCCGGCGAGGATCACGACGCGGATGTCGCGGTCGGCGGCCAGCTGCTCAAAGCCCTCGCGCACGCCGTTGGTGACGGCTGAACTCACGATGTTCAGCTTGCCGGCGTTGCAGATCGTGAGGCGGACGACGCCTCTGGAGTCGCGGTCGATGCCGCAGTGGGGATTGAGCATGTCCATGGGTTGGTCCCGGCGCAGGAATTGATCGACAAGTCATTCCGGGATGGTGCGCAAGCACCAGACCCGGAATCTCGAGATTCCGGGTTCGACGCTTTGCGTCGCCCCGGAATGACTTGGGCCATGTCCCGGACAAAGCGTGGCTCTGTCAAGGGACCGGCGCGGCGGTTGCGCCGAGGGATGCGGATCTATAAAATTATATTCATCATATAAATGGAGCCGTCATGACCGCCGCCGAAAGCATCGATCTTCATTCGCCCGATCTGCTGCGCGTCCGCCTGGTGGAATGGCAGGCGCCCGGACCGGTGGCGAAGGCGGCGCTGCCGATGTCCGGGATCGAGGCGATGCGCGCTATCCGCGACGGTCGGTTGCCGCCGCCGCCGATGGCCAAGCTGATCGGCTTCCGCATGGCGGTGGTCGACGAGGGCCGCATCGTAATGGAACTCGAGCCGCATGAGAGCCTCGAGAACACCATCGGCCTGCTGCACGGCGCGACCGCCGCGGCGCTGCTCGATACCGCGATGGGCTGCGCGATCTCGACCATGCTGCCGGCGGGGCAGACCTCGGTCACGCTCGACCTCAAGCTGACCTATCTGCGGCCGCTGTCGGCACGTTCGGGCACCATCAGCGCCGAAGGCAAGGTGATCAAGCTCGGCCGCCAGACCAGCTACACCGAGGGCTTCGTCCGCGACGGCAGGGGCAATCTTGCGGTGCACGCGACCGCGACATTTTCGATGCTCGGCGGGGAACCCAAAATGGCCGACAAGGCGAAATAACTGCAGCATTCCGGCCGCAAATCTGCTATTATATGATTAGAAACATTCCATGAGACCGGCATGCGCTATTCGAAAGAACACAAGCAGGAAACCCACGCGCGGATCGTCAAGAAGGCCGCGACGCGGCTGCGCGAGCGGGGCGCCCACGGCATCGGCGTCGCCGACCTGATGAAGGACGCCGGCCTGACCCATGGCGGCTTCTACGCGCATTTCGACTCGCGCGAGGCGCTGGTGATCGAGGCCTTCAGCTACGCGATGGACCGCGCCATCGAGCGCTGGCGCAAGGTCGCCGCGGACACGCCGCCGGAGAAGCGGCTTTCAACCATCATCGACGGCTATCTTTCGGCGGTGCACCGCGACGATCCCGGCCAGGGCTGCGCGATCCCGGCGCTCGGCGCCGAGATCGCCCGCGAGAGCCCGAAGACCCGCAAGGCGTTTGCCCTCAAGCTCGACCAGATGATCGACATGATGGCCGACCAGATCATCGACGTGCCGCGCAAGGCCGCCCGCAAGCAGGCGATGGCGACGCTGGCGACCATGATGGGCACCATCGTGATGTCGCGCATCGCCGGCAGCCGCGAGATGTCCGACGAGATACTGAACGCGGGCCGCGAGGCGGTGCTGGGGCGTGCGACGGCCGCGAAGGCGCCGGCGAAGAAAGCCAAGGTGAATTAGTCGCGATCTTTCCCCATCGTCGTCCCGGCGAAGGCCGGGACCCATTACCCCAAATGGTCGTGGTGGCGCGGCGCTGGGGCCGCAGCGCGCTTCAACAACGCAATGCTGTGGTTATGGGTCCCGGCCTTCGCCGGGACGACGGAGAGATTACACCCCGCTGAACAGCGCGCGCTCGGCTTCCACCGTCTCGTAGATGTAATCCGCCACCGCGCGGATGCGGGCGAGGTCCTTGCTGTCGGCGTGCATCAAAAGCCAGAAGGTGCGGGAGATCCGCACCTCGTCCGGCAGCACCGGCTGCAATTCGGGGTGGGCGGTCGCCATGAAGTGCGGCAGCACGGCGATGCCGAAGCCGGCGATGGTGGCGTTGAGCTGGGCGATCAGGTTGGCGCTGCGGAATTTCGCGGAGATCTTTGGCGAGACCTGCGGCAGATAGTCGAGCTCGGGCGTGAACAAGAGCTCCTCGATGTAGCCGACGAAGCGATGCCGCGGCAGGTCGGCGCGTGCGGCGATGGTCGGCGCCTGGGCGAGATAGGCGGGTGCGGCATAAAGCCCGAGCGTGTAGTCCAGGAGCTTGCGGCCGACGATGCGGCCTTCCTTCGGCATCGTCAGGCTGATCGCGATGTCGGCCTCGCGCTTGGAGAGCGAGAACAGCCGCGCGGTGGCGACGAGCTGCAGGTCGAGATCGGGATACCGCTCGGTGAACTTGACCAGCCGCGAGGCCAGAAAGTGACTGCCGAAGCCGTCGGGCGCGCCGATCCGCACCGTGCCGGTGAGATGGGCGCGCGAGCCGCCGACCGCCTCCTGGTTGGCGACGATGGTGGATTCCATCGCCTCCGCGCTGTCGGCGACGCGCTGGCCGGCCTCGGTCAGCAGATAGCCGGTCTTGCGGCGATCAAACAGTTTTGCGGAAAGGTGGCGCTCCAGCCGGTCGACACGGCGGATCACTGTGGCATGATCGACGCCGAGCTGCTTGGCGGCAGCCGAAACCGACCCGCCGCGCACGATGGCAAGCACGAAACGGAAGTCGTCCCAGTCGATTGTGCCGCCGCCTTGATCCAGCATTTCCGCACATCTATGGTGCAATTTATCGGACTTGAATCCCATAAAATGCAGGGTCAATAGGGTTTGTAAAGCGATCCCGCCGCGAGGAGCGGCGATTCAGGTGCTTCAGGGAGGTTTTTCCATGCGCTCAATCGGACATTTCATCGGTGGCAAGGAGGTCAAGGGCGCGTCGGGCCGCACGGCTGACGTCTTCGAGCCGATGACCGGCGAGGTCCAGGCCAAGGTGGCGCTGGCCTCCAAGGCCGAGCTTCGCGCCGCGGTCGAGAACGCCAAGGCCGCGCAGCCGGAATGGGCCGCCACCAACCCGCAGCGCCGCGCCCGCGTCATGATGCGGTTCCTCGAGCTGGTGCAGCGCGACTACGACAAGCTCGCCGAGCTGCTCGCGCGCGAGCATGGCAAGACCGTTCCCGACGCCAAGGGCGACATCCAGCGCGGCCTCGAGGTCGCCGAGTTTGCCTGCGGCATCCCGCACCTGATGAAGGGCGAGTACACCGAGGGCGCCGGCCCCGGCATCGACATCTATTCGATGCGCCAGCCGCTCGGCGTGGTCGCCGGCATCACGCCGTTCAATTTCCCGGCGATGATCCCGATGTGGAAGTTCGCGCCGGCGATCGCCTGCGGCAACGCCTTCATCCTCAAGCCGTCGGAGCGCGATCCCGGCGTGCCGATGGCGCTGGCCCAGCTGATGATCGAAGCCGGGCTGCCGGCCGGCATCCTCAACGTCGTCAACGGCGACAAGGAGGCGGTCGACGCCATCCTCGACGATCCCGATATCAAGGCGATCGGCTTCGTCGGCTCGACCCCGATCGCGCAGTACATCTACGAGCGCGCCGCGCAGACCGGCAAGCGCTGCCAGTGCTTCGGCGGCGCCAAGAACCACGCCATCGTGATGCCCGATGCCGACATGGACCAGACGGTCGACGCGCTGATCGGCGCCGGCTACGGCTCCGCCGGCGAGCGCTGCATGGCCGTCTCGGTGGCGGTGCCGGTCGGCAAGACCACCGCCGACCGCCTGATGGAGAAGCTGATCCCGCGCGTCGAGTCGCTCAAGATCGGCACCTCGGTCGATCCGTCGGCCGATTACGGTCCGCTGGTGACCCGCGAGGCAGTCGAGAAGGTCAAGAGCTACATCGACATCGGCATCAAGGAAGGCGCGACGCTTGCCGTCGACGGCCGCGGCTTCAAGATGCAGGGCTACGAGAAGGGCTTCTATCTCGGCGGTTCGCTGTTCGACAACGTCACCAAGGACATGCGGATCTACAAGGAAGAGATCTTCGGCCCGGTGCTCTCGGTGGTGCGCGCCCACGACTATCACGAGGCGCTGGCGCTGCCGTCCGACCATGACTACGGCAACGGTGTCGCGATCTTCACCCGCGACGGCGACGCCGCGCGCGACTTCGCCGCCAAGGTCAATGTCGGCATGGTCGGCATCAACGTGCCGATCCCGGTGCCGATCGCCTATTACACCTTCGGCGGCTGGAAGAAGTCCGGCTTCGGCGACCTCAACCAGCACGGTCCGGACTCGATCCGCTTCTACACCAAGACCAAGACGGTGACCTCGCGTTGGCCGTCCGGCGTCAAGGAAGGCGCGGAGTTCTCGATCCCGACGATGAAGTAAACTCGTCGCGAGAGGCGAAGCATGCAGTTCGCTCTCAACGAGGACCAGATCGCGGTTCGCGACATGGCACGGGCGTTTGCGGCGGAGAAGATCGCGCCGCACGCGCTCGAATGGGACGAGAAGAAGCACTTTCCGGTCGATGTGATGCGCGAGGCGGCAAACCTCGGCATCGGCGGCATCTATATCAAGGACGATGTCGGCGGCTCGGCGATGACGCGGTTCGACGCCGCGCTGATCTTCGAGGCGCTGGCGACGGGGTGCCCGACCACGTCGGCCTTCATCTCGATCCACAACATGGCGTCCTGGATGATCGATGCCTACGGCAACGACACCCAGCGCCACAAATGGCTGCCGCAGCTCTGCACCATGGAGCTGATCGCCAGCTACTGCCTGACCGAGCCGGGCGCCGGCTCCGACGCCGCCGCGCTGCGCACCCGCGCGGTGCGCGACGGCGATCATTACGTGCTCAACGGCCAGAAGCAGTTCATCTCCGGCGCCGGCAGCACCGACCTGCTGGTGGCGATGGTGCGCACCGGCGGCGACGGACCCGGCGGCGTCTCGACGCTTGTCGTCGACGGCAAGACGCTGGGCGTGTCGTTCGGCAATAACGAGCGCAAGATGGGCTGGAATGCGCAGCCGACCCGCGCCGTGATGTTCGAGAACGCGCGCGTGCCGGTCGCGAACCGGCTCGGCGAGGAGGGCATCGGCTTCAAGATCGCGATGGCCGGGCTCGACGGCGGCCGGCTCAACATCGCGGCGTGCTCGCTCGGCGGCGCGCAGGCCGCGCTCGACAAGGCGCTGGCCTACATGAAGGACCGCAAGGCCTTTGGAAAGCGGCTCGACGAGTTCCAGGCGCTGCAGTTCAAGATCGCCGATATGGCGACCGAGCTGGAAGCCGCGCGCACCTTCCTGTGGCGCGCGGCCGCCGCGCTCGACCGCAAGGATTCGGACGCCTCCATGCTGTGCGCGATGGCAAAACGGTTCGGCACCGACGTCGGCTTCGAGGTCGCCAACCAGGCGCTGCAGCTGCATGGCGGCTACGGCTACCTCAGCGAATACGGCGTCGAGAAGATCGTGCGCGATCTGCGCGTGCACCAGATCCTCGAAGGCACCAATGAAATCATGCGGCTGATCGTGTCGCGCAAGTTGATCGAGGGCGCGCGATGAATGATGCGGCAGCGGCCGAAGGCGATCTGATCGCGCGCAAGGAAGGTTCTGCCGGCATCATCCGGCTCAACCGGCCGAAGGCGATCAATGCCGTGACGCTGGAGATGTTCCACGACATCGACAGGGCGCTCGACCTGTTCGAAGCCGATCGCGATGTCGCTGTCGTCGTGCTGGAAGGCGCCGGCGACCGCGGCCTGTGCGCCGGCGGCGATATCCGCGCGCTCTGGGAAAGCTCCAAGGCCAAGGGCGATCTCGGCAAGATCCTGTGGCGTGACGAATACATCCTCAACGCGCGGATCAAGAAATTCCCGAAACCCTACGTCGCCTTCATGGACGGCATCGTGATGGGCGGCGGCGTCGGGCTGTCGGCGCATGGCCGCCACCGCGTGGTGACGGAGCGGACCAAGCTCGCGATGCCCGAGGTCGGGCTCGGTTTCTTCCCCGATGTCGGCGGCACCTATCTGCTGTCGCGCTCGCCCGGCGAGATCGGCACTTATTTCGGGCTCACCGGCACCACGATGAACGGTCCCGATGCGATCTACGCCAAATTCGCCGACGCCGTGGTGCCGAGCGCGAAGCTGCCGGCGTTGCGCGAGGCGCTGACCAAGGTTGCGCCGGGCACGAATTCGGCCGAGATCGACCGGCTGATCGGAGGCTTCGCCACCGGCGAGACGGCTGGCCCTGTTGCCGCGATGCAGGCCAGGATCGACGGCTGGTTCGCACGCGGCCGGATGGAGGACGTCGTCGCCGCGCTCGAGGCCGACGGCTCCGACATGGCACAGGACACGCTGAAGACGCTCAGCGAGAAGTCACCGCGCGGCATGGTGGTAACGCTGAAACTGCTGCGGCTGGCGCGCGCGACCGCGACGCTGGAAGAGTGCCTGGTGCGCGAATATCGCGCCGCGCTCGAAGTGTTCGCCAGCGACGATTTCCGCGAGGGCGTGCGCGCCGCCGTGATCGACAAGGATCGCAATCCGACATGGTCGCCGGCCCGGATCGAACAGGTGACGCCCGAGATGGTCGCGCCTTACTTCGCCGAGATCGGCGCCGACGAATTGAAATTCCCTGATAGCAAATAGAAACGTCGCAAGCGGAGGACTTCCCATGGCAAACGTCGCATTCATCGGGCTCGGCAATATGGGCGGGCCGATGGCGGCCAATCTGGTCAAGGCCGGCCACAAGGTGACCGCGTTCGATCTGGTCGCGGCATCCCGCGATCAGGCCAAGAGCGACGGTGCCGCGATCGCCGAGAGCGGCGTCGGCGCGGTGAAGGGCGCCGATGTCGTCATCACCATGCTGCCGGCCGGCAAGCATGTGCTCGGCGTCTGGAACGAGGTTCTTCCGGCGATGGTCAAGGGCGCGCTGATCATCGACTGCTCGACGATTGACGTCGAAAGCGCCAAGCAGGCGCATGCACTGGCCACCAAGCACGGCATCGCCTCGGTCGATGCCCCGGTCTCCGGCGGCACCGGCGGCGCCAAGGGCGCGACGCTGACCTTCATGTGCGGCGGTGAGGACAAAGCCTTCGCGGCGGCCCAGCCGATGCTCGCCAACATGGGCAAGAAGATCGTGCATTGCGGCGCGGGCGGTGCAGGGCAGGCGGCCAAGATCTGCAACAACATGATCCTCGGCATTTCCATGATCGCGGTCGGCGAGGCCTTCGTGCTGGCCGAGAAGCTCGGCCTGTCGCACCAGGCGCTGTTCGACGTCGCCTCGACCTCGTCGGGACAGTGCTGGTCGCTGACCACCTATTGCCCGGTTCCCGGACCGGTGCCGACGTCGCCGGCCAACAACGACTACAAGCCGGGCTTTGCTTCCAACCTGATGGTCAAGGACCTGACCTTGGCGCAGGACGCCGCCAATGCCGCCGGCGCGGTCACGCCGCTCGGCAAGCACGCGCAGGAGATCTATAAGATCTTCGACGCGTCGGGCCACGGCGGGGTCGACTTTTCCGGAATTATCCAGCACGTTCGGAGCCTCGCTGGAAAGTAGCTGTTCACTCGTAGCCCGGATGGAGCGCAGCGAAATCCGGGACTGCTTCATCGACTGGCGCGACCGCCCCCGGATTGCGCTTCGCTCCATCCGGGCTACGCTTGACGGTGACGCTGGTTGCCAATCAACGGGCTCGGAAGAAGATGACCACATTTCAGGACGCACGCGCCTTTCTGCTCGAGCACCGCACCGACTACGATGCCGCGGTGAAGGGATTTCGCTGGCCGGATCCGGTGCCGTTCAACTGGGCGCTCGACTGGTTCGATGCCGAACTGGCACGAAATCCTGACAGCCGCGACCGGCCGGCGCTGTGGATCGTGGATGCCGCCAGCGGCAACGAGACCAAGCTTTCCTTCGCCGAGCTGTCGCGCCGGTCAAACCAGGTTGCAAATTTCCTGCGCGCGCAGGGGCTGAAGCGTGGCGATCATCTGTTGCTGCTGCTCGGCAATGTGGTGCCGTTGTGGGAGACCATGCTGGCGGCGATGAAACTCGGCGTGGTCGTGATCCCCGCGACCACGCTCTTGACCGCGGATGAATTGCGCGACCGGCTCGACCGCGGCAAGGCGAGGGCGGTGGTCGCCACGCAGGATCAGGTCGCGAAGTTCGCAGGCCTCGGCAGCGACAAGCTCGTCCGCATCGTGGTCGGCGCGACGCAGGCGCAGGACGGCTGGCTGCCGTTCGAGGATGCCGCCAAGCAGTCCGACGCATTCGCGCCCGATGGCCCGACCAAGACCGACGACCCGATGCTGCTCTATTTCACCTCGGGCACCACGGCCAAGCCGAAGCTGGTGCGGCACAGCCAGCGCAGCTATCCGGTCGGCCATCTCTCGACCATGTACTGGATCGGCCTGCAGCCCGGCGACATTCATCTCAACATCTCCTCGCCCGGCTGGGCCAAGCACGCCTGGAGCTGCTTCTTCGCGCCGTGGAATGCCGGCGCAACGATCTTTATCGCGAACCAGCCACGCTTCGAGGCGAAAGGACTGCTCTCGATCATCGGCCGCTGCGGCGTCACCACGCTGTGCGCGCCGCCGACGGTGTGGCGGATGTTCATCCAGGAGGACCTTGCGAGCTTCAAGGTCTCGCTGCGCGAGGTGTGCGGCGCTGGCGAGCCGCTCAATCCTGAGATCATCGACCAGGTCAAATCGGCCTGGGGGCTGACTATCCGCGACGGCTACGGCCAGACCGAAACCACCGCGCTGGCCGGCAACTCGCCGGGACAGAAGGTGAAGGTCGGCTCGATGGGCCGGCCGCTGCCGGGCTATCGCGTGCAGGTCACCGACAATGACGGCCACCCCGCGAAGGAGGGCGAGGTGACATTGCTGCTCGGCGCCGCCCGCCCGGCCGGCCTGATGCAGGGCTATCAGGGCGACGACGGCAAGCTCATCGGCACCGACGGCGAGATCTATCGCAGCGGCGACGTCGTGTTCACCGATGACGAGGGTTATCTGACCTTCGTCGGCCGCACCGACGACGTGTTCAAATCGTCAGACTACCGCATCTCGCCGTTCGAGCTGGAAAGCGTGCTGCTGGAACATGATGCGGTGGCCGAGGCCGCCGTGGTGCCGAGCCCGGACCCGATCCGGCTCGCGGTCCCCAAGGCCTATGTGCTGCTGGTGTCCGGTGTCGAGCGCACGCCGGAGACGGCGCTGTCGATCTTCCAACATTTGCACACGCGGCTCGCACCGTTTAAACGCATCCGCAAGATCGAGCTGGTCACCGAACTGCCCAAGACGATTTCTGGAAAAATCCGTCGCGTGCAGTTGCGCCGGCTCGAACATGACGATGTCAGAAGCGATGCGTTGCGCGGGGTCGAGTTCCGCGAGGAAGAATTTCCGGAGCTGCAGAAGGTGCGGACCTCCGGTTAGCAGAGGTTAGCCAATGAACGAAGTCTGGAAGAAGCCGCCGGTGTCGCTGGAAACCTACCAGGGCATGGTCGGCAAGGAGATCGGCGTGTCCTCGTGGCATCTGCTGGATCAGGGCCGCATCGACACCTATGCCGACGTGATCGAGGATCACCAGTTCATCCATGTCGATCCCGAGCGCGCCAGGAAGGAGACCGCCTTCGGCACCACGATCGCCCATGGCTTTCTCACGATGTCGCTGATGTCGATCATGTCCTACGAGGTGATGCCGGTGCTCGAGGGCACCGCGATGGGCGTCAATTACGGCTTCGACAAGCTGCGGTTCATCTCGCCGGTGCGCTCGGGCAAACGCGTCCGCGGCCGCTTCGTGCTGGCCGAAGCCACGCTGCGCAAGCCGAAGGAGTTGTTGTCGCGCACCAACGTCACGGTCGAGATCGAAGGCGAGGAAAAGCCCGCGCTGGTCGCCGACTGGCTCGGCCTGATCTATTTCAGCTAACGGTCACGAGACGCGGTTGTGTTGCAATCGCGAAGGGTTGCGCCACCTCTCCCGCAAGCGGGGGAGGTGGGGCGAGCCACCCCGATCGGTTTTTTATGCGGTGCGCTGCTCTGGCCTATGTAGCGCATTGACGGCTGTGTTCCATGGTGTCCATGATGCCCGCTTTAGGCGGTGCGGTCCCGGGAGTGGCAGCCATGGTGCAAAACATCGTCGCCGGAATTGTCGTAGTCGCCTTGATTGTGATTGGCGCGATTAGCTACGCTCAAGAGCATCACGAGTGCTGGAGCGGGCATCTGCTCAAAAGCCTGAAACCCTGCGGGTCGATGACCCCTTCGGTCTAGCGCAACCGGTGGCCGCTTCGGCCAGTCTCGGCCGGGCTTGACCCGGCCATCCATCGCTGCTCAAAAGTCCCCAACCTTTTCATGCCGCTCGGGCATGCACCCTCTCCCCTTGTGGGAGAGGGTGGCGAAATCGAGCGGAGCGAGATGAAGCCGGGTGAGGGGTCTCTCTCCGCGTGCTCATCCGTGGAGAGAACCCTCATCCGGCGCGCTCGCGCGCGCCACATTCTCCCACAAGGGGAGCAGGGAAGTCAGAGCAGGAATGACAAGCATGGCAATCAGGTTTGACGGACGCGTCGCTATCGTCACCGGCGCGGGCAATGGTCTCGGACGGGCGCATGCGCTGGGGCTCGCCAGCCGCGGTGCCAAGGTGGTGGTCAACGATTTCGGCGGCGCGCGCGACGGCACCGGTGGGTCGCTGTCGCCGGCCGAGACCGTGGTCGAGGAGATCCGGAAAGCCGGCGGTACCGCGATGGCGGACGGCGCCGACGTCTCGAACTTCGAGCAGGTCACCGCGATGGTCGAGCGCGCCACCAAGGAATGGGGCAGCGTCGATCTCTTGTGCGCCAATGCCGGCATCCTGCGCGACAAGTCGTTCACCAAGCTCGAGGTTGCCGACTGGGCCAAGGTGCTCGACGTGCATCTCACCGGCACCTTCTACTGCTGCAAGGCGGTGTGGGCCGGCATGCGCGAGCGCAATTACGGCCGCATCGTGCTGACGACCTCGTCGTCCGGCCTGTTCGGCAATTTCGGCCAGGCCAATTACGGCGCGGCGAAGGCCGGCATGGTCGGCCTGATGAACGTGCTCGCCGAAGAGGGCCGCAAGAACAACATCAAGGTCAACACCATCTCGCCGACGGCTGCAACCCGCATGACCGCGGAACTGCTGCCGCCGCAGGCGCTGGCGCTGATGAAGCCGGAAGCGATCACGCCCGCGGTCGAATTCCTGCTGTCAGAGGACGCACCGACCCGCACCATCATGGGCGCCGGCGCCGGCTCGTTTGCCGTGATCCGCGTGCTGGAGACCGAAGGCGTCAACCTGCCGCAGTCCGAATGGACGCCGGACGGCGTCGCCGCGCACTTCAACGCGATCAGCGACATGTCGACCGCGAAGGCGCTGCAGGGCGCGTTCGAGCAGACGCAGAAGTATGTCGCCCAGGCCGCCGCGCGGGCCGGGATCAAGCTCTGAGCATGACCGTCGCCGTCATCGGAGCCGGACCTGCCGGCCTGATGGCGGCGGAGGTGCTCGCGCAAAGTGGCGCACAAGTCACTGTCTACGACGCGATGCCGTCGGCCGGCCGCAAATTCCTGATGGCCGGCCGTGGCGGGCTCAATCTCACCCACTCTGAACCGCTGCCGGATTTCCTTGCGCGCTATCGCGAGGCGCTGCCGCGTCTGAAGGCTGCGGTCGAGGCATTTCCACCCGACGCGTTGCGGGCCTGGAGCGAGGCGCTGGGGCAGCCGACATTTGTCGGCAGCAGCGGCCGCGTATTCCCCAAGGCGTTCAAGGCATCGCCCCTGCTGCGCGCCTGGCTACGGCGGCTCGATGCCGCGGGCGTTGCGTTCGCATTCCGGCACCGCTGGGTTGGATGGGACGCGCGCGGGGGACTGCTGTTCGAGACGCCGGAGGGCCAGCGCACAGTCAAGGCCGATGCAGCCGTGCTTGCGCTCGGCGGCGCAAGCTGGCCGCGGCTCGGCTCGGACGGCGCCTGGGCGGATATCCTCGCCGCAAAGGGCGTTGCCGTGGCGCAGATCAAGCCAGCCAATTCCGGCTTCACGGTTGCGTGGTCGAATATCTTCCGCGACCGGTTCGAGGGCCAGCCGCTCAAGGGTGTCGCGCTCACGATTGGTCCGGATACCGTGCGCGGCGAGGCGATCGTCACCCGCGCCGGCATCGAGGGCGGCGCCATCTATGCGCTGTCGGCGGAATTGCGCGAGGCGGTGCTCGCGAAGGGAACGGCGACACTGACGGTGGCGTTGCGGCCCGATGCCGCGCGCGACCAACTGGTCGCGCGTCTGTCGGCGCCGAAGGGCAAGCAATCCTTGTCGAACTTCCTGCGCAAGGCCGCGCAGCTTTCGCCGGTCGGCATCGGTTTGTTGCAGGAGGCAGCAGTCGCCTCCGGCCGGTCGCTGGCCGCGCTGCCGCCCGCCGAATTGGCCGAACTGATCAATGCGGTGCCGATCCGGATCACCGGCGTGGCGCCGATCGCACGCGCGATCTCGAGCGCCGGCGGGATCAGGTTCGACGAACTCGACGCGCAGTTCATGCTGCGGCGGCTGCCCGGCGTTTTCGCCGCCGGTGAGATGCTCGATTGGGAAGCGCCGACCGGCGGCTATCTGTTGCAGGCGTCGTTTGCAACGGGCGTGGCCGCCGGGAAGGGAGCGTTACGATGGTTCGTGCAGAAATCGTAGCTTCGTAGGATGGGTAGAGCGAAGCGAAACCCATCGACTTTCTACCGCGCGGAGACATGATGGGTTTCGCTGCGCTCTACCCATCCTACGCGATGCCACTCACTCCGATCCCGTCTTCGTCGCGATGTCCGTGATTAGGCCGAGCACGCTGAACACCGCAGCCACCGCACACACCGCGGTCCATCCACCAATGCTCCACGCCGCGGATGCCGCTGCCGCGCCGACCGCGCCGCCGATGAAGAACAGCGCCACGAACAGCCCGTTGATCCGGCCGCGCGCCTCGGGGCGCAGCAGGTTGACGGCGCGGCGGCCGAGCGTCTGGTCGGTGGTGATGCCGAGATCGAGCAGGATGGTGCCGAGGCTCAGCGCGACGAGTGCTGCAATCCGCGACTCCAGTACGCCGGCCCAAGCGCACAGCGCGAGCGATGTCGATATCAGGAGGTGTGAGCCGATCAGCATCGGCCGCGCCAGGCCACGGTCGCCCCAGCGGCCGGCCAGCGGTGTCGCGACAGCGCCGGCAACGCCGATCAGCGCGAACAGCGCGATCCCCCTGGCGTCGAGCTTGAACGGCGCATCCGGCAGGCGCAGCGCGACGGCGGCCCAGAACGCGGTGAACGAGGCCATCACCAGCGCCGCGGTCCACGACCGGACGCGCAGCACCGGCTCCTCGCGCAGCAGGGTCGGGAACGAACGCAGCAGCGCGCCGTAGCTGACCTTCGCCGCCGGCTGCAGCGTCGGCAGCGTGCGCGCAAGTGCTGCGGCGAGCACCGTCATCAGCACGGCTGAGGTGACATAGTAGCCGCGCCAGTTCCAGCTGTCCGCGATCCGGCTCGCCATCGGCCGCGACAGCAGGATGCCGATCATCAGGCCGCTCATGACATCGCCGATCGCCTGTCCCCGGCGCTCCGGCGGCACCATCGACGCTACCAGCGGCACCACCATCTGGATCGCGGCGCAGGAGGCGCCGAGGATGAAGGTGGCGGCGAGCAGGATCAACGGCGTCGGCGCCATCGCGGTGCCGATCGCCGCCACGATGGCGCAGGCCAGCGTCCGCAGGATCAGCCGCTTGTTCTCGATGAGGTCGACCAGCGGCACCAGCAGCAGCAGCCCGAGCGCGTATCCGAGCAGGGTCAGCGTCGAGATCAGGCCGGCCTCTAGCGCGGTCATGCCGAGCGAGCGGCCCATCAGGCCAACGAGGATTTGCGGCGCAAAGAGATTGGTGACGACGGTGCCGGTCGTGATGGCGCCGGTCCAGATCAGGGGACGCACGGCGACGGTGCGCGCCGGGGAGAGTTTGGTGGCTTCGGAGATGGTCATGGGGCCTCGCGATGGAGTGGCGAGGCCCCCTTTAGGGGATGGGCCTAATATGCTACAATTCAAATAAGATGATGAAGAATATGCGAGATTGTTATGAATACCCATGATCTCGTGGCGTTCGTCGCCGTGGTCGAGACCGGATCGATCGTCGCGGCCTCAGCACGGCTGAACCTGACCCAGCCCGGCGTGACGCGGCGGATCCAGAATCTCGAGGAGATGCTCGGCGCGCAGCTGCTCGACCGGCTCTCCAAGCCGCTGAAGCCGACGGCGGCGGGAATCGAGGCCTATGAGCAGGGCCGCCGGCTGCTGCGCATGCTCGACGACCTCAAGTCAGGCGTCGCCAATGACGGCGTGGTGCGCGGCGAGTTCAGGCTCGGCCTGACGCCGTTTTTGTCGGAGGCGGGGCTCACCGGACCGCTCGACGCGGTGCGCGGCGAATTTCCGGCACTGGCGGTGCGCGTCGTCTCGGGCTGGTCGCCCAACCACATGGAGCGGGTCAGCCGCAACGAGCTCGATGCCGCGGCGATCTGCCTTCCTGACGGCACGGCGCCGCCCGACGATCTCGTGGCCTCCGACCTCGGCGCGCAGCCGGTGGTGTTCGTCGTCGCGCGCGACATGAAGACGCCGAAGTCGGTCGATATCGAATGGCTGTCGCGGACCGGATGGGTGATCAACCAGGACGGCTGCGGCTTTCGCCAGACGCTGAAGCGTCATTTCGATGCGGCGCATCTGCCGTTCAACATCGCGGTCGAGGCTCTCGACAGCGAGCTGCGCCTGTCGCTGGTGGCGCGCGGGCTCGGCATCGGCCTCGTGACGCCGGTGGCGCTGAAACGAAGCCCGATCCGCAGCCGGCTCAAGGCCGTGAAGATCACCGATTTCAATCCCGCGGTGCGCGCCTGGATCGTGCATCGCCCGCCGGCCGGCCGCCTAGCGCGGCCGATCGAGGTGTTTCGCGCAGCGCTGGACCGCGAACTGCAGGCGCTGATGCACGGCTAAATACGTAGGATGGGTAGAGCGAAACGAAACCCATCACCTTTCATCTGCGCGGAAGCATGATGGGTTTCGCTGCGCTCTACCCATCCTACGAGGTCGCTGGATGCGGCTAGCGCAACTTCCCGCGCGCCGTCACCGGCAACGTACCGATGATCTCGTCACCGCGCACCATCACGACCTCGTCCATCATGTTGACGACGACGCAGACGTGATTGGGCACGATCCGCACCACGTCGCCGACATTGGGCCGCGTGTTGCTGCGGGAGAGGTCGAGAAAGCCATGCTCCTCGGCAAAGCGCGCGATCCTGGCCTCGGGATGTTCGAGGATCAGGCCGTGGCCTTCGAGGCCGCCGGTGTCGGAGGTCAGCGTCTTCGAGCCGGCATCGAGGATGCCGCGCTCCGGGCCGGCGCGGCTGACGACGGTGGAATAGATATGCAGCGCGCAATCGTCCCAGGTCGCGACGCCGGCCGCGACCTGCATGCGGTCGTTGTAGATGTAGGTGCCGAAGCGGTGCTCGGTGCCGCCCTTCAGCTTGCCGAGATTCTTCAGGTTCGGCGTGCCGCCGGTCGAGACGATTGTCGCGTCGAGGCCGTGGGCGCGAACGCCGGCCAGCGCCTCGTCGTAGAATTTCTGCGCCTCGGCCCAGCCGGTCTCGGTCGGATACAGCATGAAGCCCGCGAAGGTGAGGCCCTCGGAGGCCGCGATCTCCCGCGCCAGCGCGATCGCCTCGGCCGGGGTCTCGACGCCGGCGCGCTTGCGGCCGGTGTCGCATTCGACCACGACCGAGAGCGGGCGGCCGGAGGCGGCTGCGGCCTTCGGCAGGTCGCCGACGACGACGGAATTGTCGGCGGCGACAGTGACGTTGGCCTTTGCTTGCAGCGCGCCGAGCCGTGCCATCTTCTCGTCGCCGAGCAGATTGTAGCTGATCAGGATGTTGTCGATGCCAGCGTCCGCCATGATCTCGGCCTCGCCGAGCTTCTGGCAGGTGATGCCCTTGGCGCCGGCCTTGATCTGCAGCTGTGCCAGCATCGGGTTCTTGTGCGTCTTGATGTGCGGACGGTTGGCGACGCCGGCTTGGTCGCAGGCCTTCTGGATGCGCGCGATGTTGCGCTCGACCCGGTCCATGTCGATCACGGCGCAGGGCGTGCCGTATTCCTTGGCGATCTTGGCGGCGAGGGGCGTGGTCATGGTCTGTCCTTCTTACCCATCCTACAAATTACGCCTGTTCGATCTCTTCGCGCAGCACTTCGAGTTCGAGCCAGCGGTCCTCGGCGGCGGCGAGCTCTTGCTGCGCCTTTGCGATCGCCGCCGAGGCGGCGTCGAATGTCTTGCGATCCTTCGTATAGAGATCGGGATCGTCGAGCAGCTTCTGCTGCTTGGCGATCTCGGTGTGCAGCTTGTCGATGGTCTTCGGCAAGGTTTCCAGCGCGTGCTTCTCGTTGAAGCTCAGCCGGCGCCTCGGTGCCGCTTCGGGCGCCGCGACCCTGGCTTCCTTCTTCTCTTCGGTCGGGGCATCCGCCTTCACCGTCTCGCGCTTCACGTCGGCGCCACGCTGCGCCAGCATGTCGGAATAGCCGCCGGCATATTCGATCCAGCGTCCCTGGCCTTCGGGCACGATCACCGACGTCACCACGCGGTCGAGGAAATCACGGTCGTGGCTGATCAGGATCACCGTGCCCTCGTAATCGCCGAGCATGTCCTCGAGCACGTCGAGGGTTTCGAGGTCGAGGTCGTTGGTCGGCTCGTCCAGGATCAAAAGGTTCGACGGCTTGGCCAGCGCGCGCGCCAGCATCAGGCGGCCGCGTTCGCCGCCGGAGAGCGCTTCGAGCGGCGTGCCGCGCTGCTCCTGCGCGAACAGGAAGTCCTTCATGTAGCCGATCACGTGCTTCGACTTGTCGCCGACCATGACGTGATCGCCGCGGCCGCCGGTCAGAGCCTCGGCCAGCGTCAGCTTCGGGTCGAGACTTTCGCGATGCTGGTCGAGCGTCGCCATTTCGATATTGGCGCCGAGCCGCACCGAACCGGAGTCCGGCGGATCGTTGCCGATCAGAAGATGCACCAGCGTGGTCTTGCCGGCGCCGTTGGGACCGACGATGCCGAGCCGGTCGCCGCGCTGGATCCGGGTCGAGAAGCCGTCGACGATCTTGCGCTCGCCATAGGCCTTCACGATGTTCTTGGCCTCGATCACCAGGCGGCCGGACTTTTCGGCTTCGGCGGCGGCGAGCGTGGCATTGCCGGTGGTGCCGCGATAGTTGCGGCGCTGGTCGCGCAGCGCGAAGAGATTGCCGAGCCGCTTGACGTTGCGCTTGCGGCGGCCGGAGACGCCGTAGCGCAGCCAGTGCTCCTCGTTGACGATCTTGCGGTCGAGCTTGTGCTGCTCGCGCTCTTCCTCCGCCAGCACCTCGTCACGCCACGCCTCGAAGGCGCCGAAGCCGCGCTCGATCTGCCGGATCTGGCCGCGGTCGAGCCAGGCCGTGGTGCGCGACAAATTGGTGAGGAAACGGCGGTCATGGCTGATCAGCACCAGCGCGCAGCGCCGGCTTTCCAGTTCGCCCTCGAGCCATTCGATGGTCGGCAGGTCGAGATGGTTGGTCGGCTCGTCCAGCAGCAGGATATCGGGCGAGGGCGCCAGCACGCGGGCCAGCGCCGCACGGCGCGCCTCACCGCCGGAGACATGCGCCGGATCTTCCTCGCCGCTGAGGCCGAGCTGCTCGAGCAGATAGCGCGCCTGGTAGTGGTCGTCGCCGGGGCCGAGGCCGGCCTCGACATAGGCCAGCGTCGTCTTGTGGTCGCCGAAGTCCGGCTCTTGCGGCAGATAGCGGATGGTGGCGCCGGGCTGCACGAAGCGGCTGCCTGCGTCCGGCTCGACCAGGCCGGCCGCGATCCGCAGCAGGGTCGACTTGCCGGAGCCATTGCGGCCGATCAGGCAGACGTGCTCGCCCGCGGAGATCGACAGCTCGACGCCTGACAGCAGCGGCGTGCCGCCAAAGGTCAGGCTGATGTCCTTGAGCTGGATGAGAGGAGGCGGAGCCATCGCGCTAACCCTGCTGGCTCGCCTGCGCCTGCTCGGCGCGGCGGCGCTGGATGCGGCGGATGGTCTGGTCGAGCGTCGACAGGAAGGTCGAGCGGTCGCGCGGCGAGTATGATTTCGGCCCGCCGGTGATCTCGCCCGACGAGCGCAGATCGGTCATCAGGTTGCGCACCGCGAGCGTCATGCCGATCGACTGCTCCGTGAACGGCTTGCCGTTCGGTGCGATCACATCGGCGCCGGCCTTGACGCAGCGGCTCGCCAGCGGGATGTCGGCTGTTATCACGATGTCGCCCTCACGCGCGCGTTCCGCGATCCAGTCGTCGGCCGCATCCATGCCGGAACCTGCGGCGATGCGCTCGATCAGCGGATCCTGCGGCACGCGGATGAAACTGCCCGCGACCACGCTGACGGGCACGCCGTGCCGGATCGCGACGCGATAGATCTCGTCCTTCACCGGGCAGGCGTCGGCGTCGACATAGATGCGGGTGGGGGCAGGGGTTTCAGTCATCGATTCCAAGGTTGGCAGGCGCGGCCTGCGTGTACTCCATCGGGCGGAAAATTGCGAGCAAAACGAGAGGCTTGTCAGGCTGCCCGGTTCGACTACGATTGCCTGAGAAAAACAACGGAAATAAGGGGAAACCCCATGGATTCGAAGACGGCTTCGCTGACCTACCGCGTCTCGGCCTACAACACTTCAAAGCTCTCGGAAAACAAGATCCACGACGACACGGTGGCGCGGAAGTTCGGCTTTTCCGGCGGACTGGTGCCAGGCGTCGACGTGATGGCCTACATGATGCATCTGCCGGTCGAGAAATGGGGCCGCGATTTCCTCGCGCGCGGCCTGATCGAGGCGCGCTTCGTGAAGCCGGTCTATGACGGCGAGATCGCGGAATTGACGGGACAGGAGACCGGCAATGGGCTGACGATCGAGCTCCACAGCCGCGGCGAGCTCTGCGCCACCGGCACGGCATCGCTGCCGGCATCCGCGCCGAAATTCGTGCTCGACGACTACAAGCAGGTCGCCGCGGTCGCCGAGCGCAAGCCGGTCAGCGCGTCGTCCTATGAAGAGGGCAAGTGGCTCGGCACCATCCCGCGCGACTGGTCGGGCGATGCCGCGAAGGAGTATCTCGCCGATATCAGGGAGACCGACCCGATCTACTTACGCGAAGGTCTCGGCCATCCCGGCCTGCTGCCGCGGGTGATGAACAAGGTCCTGGTCGACAATGCGATCCTCGGGCCCTGGATCCATGTCGGCACCCGCATGCAGCTGCTGTCGGCGGGCAAGATCGGCGACGAGCTGACCGCGCGCGCCAAGGTGACGGGCAGTTACGACAAGAAGGGCCACCGCTTCGTCGAGCTCGATGCGCTGGTGCTCGGCAACGGTGTGCCGCTCGCGCATTGCTGGCACATCGCGATCACCCAGCCGCGCGAGCAGGCCGCGGCATAGGGAAGGGGCACGTCGTCCCCACGCCGCAGGTGTCATACCCCGCGCATGCGGGGTATCCAGTACGCCGCGGCCTCTCGGCTCTATCGCTGGCGTCTCTGGAATACTGGATCACCCGCTTTCGCGGGTGATGACAGTGGTGTGGTGGTTGCAGGTTGCCTTATGCCGCCTTCGCCTTGGCGTCCTGGATCGCGCGCCAGACGCGTTCCGGCGTCAGCGGCATATTGATGTGCTTGATGCCGTACTCCGACAGCGCGTCGACCACGGCGTTGACGATGCAGACGAGGCTGCCGGCGCAGCCGGCCTCGCCGCAGCCCTTGGTGCCGAGCGGGTTGGATTTTGCCGGCGAGGGATGATCGCCGACCAGCATCGACGGCACGTCGCCGGCACGCGGCAGCGCGTAGTCCATGAACGAGCCGGTGATCGGCTGGCCTGAGGCGTCGTAGCTGACTTCCTCCATCAGCGCCTGGCCGATGCCCTGCGCGACGCCGCCGTGCAGCTGGCCCGCGACGATCATCGGATTGACCACGACGCCGAAATCGTTGACCGCGGAGTAGCGCACGATCCGCGTCACGCCGGTGTCGGGATCGATCTCGACCTCGGCGACGTGGCAGCCGTTCGGGAAGGTCGACGCCGTCTCCTTGGTGGCGTGATCGACGTCGAGCGTCTCCGGCGTGCCCTCGGGCATCTTGCCGGCGCGCATCCGCTCGGCGAGCTCCATGATGCCGATCGAGCGGTCGGTGCCCGCGATGGTGAAGCGGCCGGCGCCGAATTCGATGTCGGCCTCGGAGGCCTCCAGCATATGCGCGGCGGCCTTCTTGCCCTTCTCGACCACCAGCGCGGAAGCCTCGACGATCGCCTGGCCGGTTGCGGTGATCGAGCGCGAGCCGCCGGTGCCGTTGCCGAAGCGCACCAGATCGCTGTCGCCCTGTTCGAGCGTGATCTTCTCGAAGGGGACGCCGAGCTGGTCGGACAGCACCTGCGCGAACGGCGTGGCGTGGCCCTGGCCGTAATCCAGCGTGCCGGTGGTGAGCTTCACCGATCCGTCGGGCCCGAAGCTGATCTTGCCGAGCTCGCCGCTCGGCGGCGCGGTGACCTCGAGATAGGAGCCGACGGCGATGCCGCGCAGCTTGCCGCTCTTCTTGCTTTCCTTCTTGCGCTTGGCGAAGTTCTCGTAGTCGGAGATCTCCAGCGCCTTCTGGAACACGCCGGTGAAATCGCCGCTGTCATAGGTGACGCCGGAGGCCGCCGGAAACGGCAGCTGCGACGGCTTGATGAAGTTGCGCTTGCGCAGCGTGAAGCGGTTGATGCCCATCTCGTCGGCGGCGGCATCGATCAGCCGCTCCATGTAGTAGTTGGCCTCGGGCCGGCCGGCGCCGCGATAGGCGCCCATCAGCGTGGTGTTGGTCAGGACAGTCTTGATGTCGACGCCGAGCAGCGGCGTGCGATAGACGCTGGCGAGGTTCTTGCCGGTGTTGAGCGACAGCGGGCCCGGCGCGACGCCGGTGATGTAGGCGCCGAGATTGCCGTAGCCGGACAGCCGCACCGCGAGGAACTTGCCGTCGGCATCGAGCGCGAGCTCGGCATGGATCAGCTGCGCGCGGCCCTGGCTGTCGGAGAGGAAGCTGGTCGAGCGCTCGTCCAGCCACTTCACCGGGCGGCCGAGCTCACGCGCCGCATGCGCAATGCAGGTGTATTCGGGATAGTTGAGGTTCTTCATCCCGAACGAGCCGCCGACATTGCCGGTGAGGATGCGGACCTTGTCGGCGGGCACGTTGAGCAGGCGCGCCAGGATCGCCTTGTTGCCCGAGACGCCCTGGGTCGGCACCTGCAGCGTGAAACGTTCGGTTTTCTTGTCGTAATGCGCGAGGGCGACGCGCGGCTCCATCGAGACCACGGCAACGCGGGTGTTGACGATGTCGAGCTTGGTGACGTGCGCCGCGCCGGCGAACGCCGCCTCGATCTTGGCGGTGTCGCCATAGTGATAGTCGAGCGCGACGTTATCGGGGATGTCGTCATAGAGCTGCGGTGCGCCGGGCCTGGCGGCTTCGGCCGCGTCGGTCACCGCCGGCAGCGGTTCGATATCGACCTCCACGGCCTCGGCCGCGTCGCGAGCCTGCGCCGCGGTTTCCGCGACCACGAAGGCCACGGGATCGCCGACGAAGCGCACCTTGTCGGTCACGAGCGCGGGGCGGTTGGTCTGCTTGAGCGGCGAGCCGTCGCGGTTCTTCAGCGGCAAGCCGCAAGTGAAGGGGTTGTAGCCGGCGGCCGCGAGGTCGGCGCCGGTCCAAACCCCGAGCACGCCCGGCATCGCCTTGGCCGCCGCCGTATCGATGCCCTTGATGAGTCCATGGGCATGGGAGGAGCGAACCATCCAGCAAGTGGCCTGGCCGGGCAGCGAGAAATCGTCGGTGTATTTGCCCTTGCCGCGCACCAGGGTGTCGTCCTCCTTTCGTCGAACAGGCTGTCCGACACCGTATTTTTGCAGTGCGATAGCGTTTTCGAGAGAGGCAGGCGGCGTGTGATCTTGCATCGAAAAAGACCTGAAATGCCCGGATTTGCTGGAGTCTGGGGGCGTTGAGGAGATAACGCACGCCCCCCTTAACGACAACGCCCGATTGGACATGGACCCAATGTGAACGGAGTTGCGTAGGGCTTTGACGCTGCTAAAGTTTCCGTGAACGACAATTATTCGGCGGGCCCAAGGATCCTCCTGGATCCACCTTGGGGTCCTGCGGAAAGACAGTTTTGATGAACGACCATGTGCGGCTTTGCGACGGCCCCCCGGCCAGCGAAGCCCCGCCAGGGTTGGTTGCGGCAGCGGCGGAAAGTGGCGTCTACGCCGCGCTCGACCTTGGCACCAACAATTGCCGGCTCTTGATCGCCTGTCCCACCGGCGACGGGTTCCGCGTGGTCGATTCCTTCTCGCGGATCATCCGGCTCGGCGAGGGCATCGCCGCCACCGGCTCGATCAGCGAGGCCGCGATCGAGCGTGCGATCGCCGCGCTCGCCATCTGCAGCGACAAGATCCGCTATCGCAAGGCGCGCCGGCTGCGGCTGATCGCCACCGAGGCCTGCCGCGCCGCCGGCAACGCCGAGAGTTTCCGCGCGCGGGTCGCGGCCGAGACCGGCATCAAGCTCGAGGTGATCGATCGTGAGACGGAGGCGACGCTCGCCGTGATCGGCTGCTCGCCGCTGCTCGATCCGAAGGGGCGGGGCGCCATCCTGTTCGATATCGGCGGCGGCTCGACCGAGCTGGTGCGGATCGAGCGCGACCCCAACGCACCCGACGCGCCGCCACGCATCAAGGCGTGGATGTCGATCCCGCTCGGCGTCGTCACGCTGGCCGAACATTTCGGCGGCAAGAACGTCACCAGGGATCTGTATGCGCAGATGATCGACGAGGTCGCGCGGCACGTTGCGCCGTTCGCGGCCGAGCACGGCAAGGATCTGCGCGACATGCACATGCTCGGCACCTCCGGCACCGTGACGACGCTCGCCGGCGTGTTCCTCAATCTGTCGCGCTATGACCGCCGCCGCATCGACGGCATCTGGATGAACGATTGCGATGTCACCGCGACGATCCAGAGGCTGCTCGGCATGAGCTATGAGGCGCGCGTCAACAACAACTGCATCAGCGTCGAGCGCGCCGATCTGGTGCTCGCCGGCTGCGCGATCCTCGATGCGATCCGCAATGCGTTCCCAATGCCGCGGCTCCGCGTCGCCGATCGCGGCCTGCGCGAGGGCATGCTGGTCGAGATGATGCGCGAGGACGGCGCGCTGCGGGCGTGCTAGAGCTTCTCTTGCCTCGCCCCGCTTGCGGGGAGAGGCCGGATTGCATGTCAATGCAATCCGGGTGAGGGGACTCTCCACGAGCGCATCTCTCACCTTCATTGCGGAACCAGCCCCTCACCCCAACCCTCTCCCCGCAAGAGCGGGGCGAGGGAGTAGAGAAGCAGTATGGCGAAAGACACCACCGGGCGGCTGCACGTCACGGTCAAGAGCGGCGGCAAGCGCAAGCTGTCGTCAAAACTCTGGCTCGAGCGCCAGCTTAACGATCCCTATGTCGCCAAGGCCAAGGCGATGGGCTACCGCTCGCGCGCGGCGTTCAAGCTCACCGAGATCGACGACAAATATCGCCTGCTCAAGCCGGGCATGACCGTGGTCGACCTTGGCGCGGCGCCCGGCGGCTGGAGCCAGATCGCGGCCAAGCGTACCGGTGCCGCCGACGGCAAGGGCAAGGTGGTCGCGATCGATCTGCTGGAGATGGGCGAGATTCCCGGTGTCACCTTCGCGCAGCTCGACTTTCTCGACCATGACGCGCCGCAAAAACTGATCGCGATGATGGGCGGCCGCGCCGACATCGTGATGTCCGACATGGCCGCCAACACCACCGGCCATCGCAAGACCGATCAGCTGCGCATCATCGGCCTGGTCGAAACCGCCGCGCATTTCGCCAGCGAGGTGCTCAATCCCGGCGGCACGTTCCTGGCGAAAGTGTTCCAGAGCGGCGCCGACGCCGAGCTGGTGGCGCAGCTGAAGCGTGATTTCGCCACCGTCCGCCACGTCAAGCCGGCCGCCAGCCGGCAGGATTCGTCGGAGCGTTATGTGCTGGCGACGGGATTTCGCGGGCAGCAACAGCCGTCATCGCGCGGGGAGTAGCGACGACGCGTCCGCCGAAGCCTCCGCGAAGGCAATCCATGATCCCTCGTCGGGCCCGGCTGGAGTGCCGCCCGGTACGCGAGCGCGTCGCGGGCTGACCTGAATCCATTGGAACTCTTCCCGTTACGGCGTATTCTATCTTTCCGGCGCGGGCTGTTAGTTGCGTATTTCGACCTGGCGCCACGGCAGGTTTGTGCAGCGAGCCGCGCCTCCGTCTTGCGGAGCTCTTCCGTGATGGAACGCAGGTCGAGCATGGGTAATCGCCTTTTGGCGGCCTTGCCGCCCGCCGATCTTGATTTGCTTGCGCCTCATCTCCGCAAGGTGTCGCTCGAACGCGACGCAGTGCTGGTGCGGTCGGGCGACCTCGTCGAACAGATCTATTTCCCCTGCACGGCATTGATCGCGTTCGTCATGGACATGCCGAACGGACAGGCCGTCGCGACGACTATGATCGGCAACGAGGGCGCCGTCGGCATCCTGTCGACACTCAGGTCGATACGCTCGCCGATGACCGCGGTGGTTCGCGTCGCGGGCACGACGTGGCAGATTTCGCCGGCACGATTTCACGCCGCACTGGCGCACAGTCACGCGCTTGCCGGTGCGGTGCAGCTCCATATGCGGTCGTTGCTGGTCCAGTTCCAGCATATCGCGGCGTGCAATGCGCTCCATTCCGTGGAAGCCCGCCTGGCCCGGTGGCTGTTGCAGGTTCACGATCAGATCGGTGACGAGACGCTGCCGCTGACGCAGGAGACGCTGTCGGAATTGCTGGGTGTGCGACGAACGACCGTGACCCACGTCGTGCACAAGCTTCGCGCCTCGGGCGCAATCCGCTCCAACCGGCGGAGCTCGATCGAGGTCGACAGGCTGCGGCTCGAAACTGCGGCCTGCGAGTGCTACGAGATCATGCGCGGCAGGATCGACCGCATCGTATCCGCGGAAGGGATCAAGTCGTCCGGTCGCGGCGCGCCGCCACATGGACCTCCGCGTTCGCACGCCCGGCCGTGGACCAATGGCGACAAGGTTCATGCACATGCGCGCGGCGCGGGTGCTGAGCGATCACGAAGCCATTGAATGCGGTTGCAACGCAGACGCAGGTGTCAGGACGCCTTGCGCAATTCCTGCTCGGGTTCGTGCACCCACGCGTCCCTGGCGAACCATTCGTGATTGGTCCGACAGCCCGTGCAATAGCTGCGCGAAAAGAACACGGCGCTGCGCCGGAACGTCTCGCGGTCGGATTTCATGCCGGTATTGATCGCACGTCCCGTCCGCGGGCATTTGATCATGATGCCGCCCACCTCGGTCCTCCTCCAATGTCAGGGATTGCTGGTCCCGCGCACCGTCGGCTGGACCGCGCCCCTTCTGATCGGAGACGCTTGGTCCAGCTGGCCTGGGAGCGGGGGGGGCGGCTCCTCAGGAAGGTGTTTTCAGGGCCCTTGCAAAGCTCTTCTTGATCGGCTCGGAGGTCTCGGTCGCGACCTTCTTCGCGATCTCCCAGAGCTCCTTGTTCTGCGCGGTCGTCACTTCGAAAGCCTTGCGGCCGTGATCGGCCGAAAGCTGGATGGCTTCCGACAGCGACCTGGTGCCGGCGAGTTCGGATATGAAAGCGAGGGTCGAACCGGCGTTGATATGCGAGATATCGATCACCTTGGCTGCGTAATCCGCGGCGCCCTTGGCGTTGACCGCGTATGCTTCCTTGAGCAGGACAGAGATTTCCTCCGAAGCTTCCTTGGCTTTCTCGAACTGTTCTCGGGCGCGCCTCGCATTCTGTTCGGCGATACCCTGAAAGGCCTGGGGCAACGCAAACAGGGGCAGGCCAAAGCCGCCGGCTTTCGGATTGTGGCTCACTTCATTCGTATGGACGTCACTCACTGGCTCTGATCCTTTCAAGCGAAACCAGATCAAGGAAAATCCGCGCCTCGCGGTGCACGGACGCTGGGGAAGCGCGCCTGGAGCGCTTCCTTCCACATGGCTTTTTGCTGAATGCCGGGTCACCGCGTGCCCGCTTGAGCCGGACTATGCAGGATCGGCGGCGTAGCTTCCGTTCGCTTTCTGACTCTCGCGGAGATTTTTTTCCGGGACGAAACGGCGGCGATTCATCGAACACATCTCGACCGCTTGCGCCAGGAGAGCCTGGCCGGGCGCGGTCCCGGTCGCGACCCGCGCACGAAGGCAATTCAGCGCGACCGGTTGGAACCTCGACGCGCGGCCGGAGTCGATTCCGTTGCTCCCGGCCAATGCCCCCCAAGCCCACCGGGAGAAAACCCCCACTGGGTTGGCGGCCTTGGTGTAGCGTCAGTTTCGCGCACCGGGGCCGTTTCGTGCCGGACTGGAAAATTGGATACCGCGGGCGCATATTTCTGGCATGGCGACCATTGTTCAATGCAATTGCGGCGCCGAGTACAGACGCACCGAAGAGAAGTTCTTGGTGCCGCATACGGGTGATGCGATCTGCACGGTCTGCGGAGCAGCGTTGGAATCGTGGCTGGAAGCGACCCACGTTCCCACATACGAACTTATCGAACGTCCGGATCGAGGACAGCCAGGCGGAATGACCGGCCACCCCTGATGGCCTGGTCGTGACCTGACGACGGCTCGCGGCGTCCGTGCCTCGGGAACGGCTCGTTCGATCGACTAGCCGAGCCGCTGATCGCGCGCGTTCTGGGTGTCCTCGGTGGCGACCTTGACGGCTTCGGTCGCGGCGCGCTTCTCGGCGCCCTTGCGGCTCGAGATGTCGATCGCCTTGCGGCCGGCGATCTCGTTGCCGGCCTCAGCCGGCATCTGCCAGAAGAACCAGGCCGAGGCCGCCGAGATCAGCGAGACCACGATGAAGGCCGGCGCGAACACGTCGGCGGAGAGCTCCGTCTGGTGATGCAGCGCCAGCGTGGTTTCGACCGAGAACGCGCCGACCGCGACGCCCGCGGACACCGCGAGCTGCTGATTCACGCTGACGAGGGTGGTGGCCCGGCTCATTTGCGGCGCCTCGACCTCGGCATAGGCCACGGTGTTGATCGCGGTGAATTGCAGCGAGCGGAAGAAGCCGCCGACCACCAGGATGGTGAAGATCAGCATCAGCGGCGTCGAGATCGTGAACAGCGCGCAGGCGGCGAGGAAGGCCGAACTGACCACGGCGTTGACGGTCATCATGTTGCGGAAGCCGAAGGCGCGGATGATGCGCGCCGCCAGCGTCTTCATGCCCATGGCGCCGACCGCCGACGCAAAGGTGACGAGACCGGACTGGAACGGCGACAGGCCGAAGCCGACCTGCATCAACAGCGGCAGCAGGAACGGCAGCGCGCCGATGCCGAGCCGGAACATGAAGCCGCCGACGATCGACGCGCGCATGGTCGGCAGCCGCAGCAAGCCGAAATCGAGCACCGGCGAGCCGGTCCGCCGCGCGTGGATGACGTAAAGCGTCATCGATACCGTGCCGACCCCGACCAGCGCGGCGACGATCGGCCACGGCAGCAAATTGAGCCCGGCCACCGACAGCCCGAAGGCGATGCCGGCGAGGCCGATCCCGGCCAGCACCAGTCCCACGAGATCGAAGCGCTCGGGATCCTCGCTCTTGATCGGGTCGATATATTTCAACGCCAGGAAGATGCCGAGCAGCCCGATCGGGATGTTGATCAGGAAGATCCAGTGCCAGGAGAAATAGGTGGTGATGAAGCCGCCGAGCGGCGGCCCGATCACCGGGCCGATCAGCGCCGGGACCGTCACCCAGGCCATCGCGTTGACCAGCGCACTCTTGTCGACCGAGCGCAGCAGCACCAGCCGCCCGACCGGGGTCATCATCGCCCCGCCGAGGCCCTGCAGGATGCGGGCGAACACGAAATCGGTCACCGAGGACGACAGCGCGCAGCCGATCGAGCCCAGCATGAACACGCCGACGGCGCCGGCAAACACGATGCGGGCGCCGAAGCGGTCCGCGGTCCAGCCGCTCGCCGGGATGAACACCGCGAGCGACAGCAGGTAGGAGGTGATCGCCAGTTTCAGCGTCAGCGGGCTGGTACCGATATCGGCGGCGATCGCCGGCAGCGAGGTCGCGATCACCGTGGAGTCCATGTTCTCCATGAACAGGGCGGTGGCCACGATGAGCGGGATCAGGCGTTGCTTGTTCATCAAAATAGGACAGCTGTGCTGAAAAGGCGGGCGAGCGGGCCATATCATCCTGCCCTCGGCCACGCTATTGCGGAACCGGCCAAACGCCCTAAATCCTGCGTGACGCTGGTATGCATCCGCCCGTGTCCAAAGGTTCGCCGTGATCTACGTCCTTGCCGCTCTCTTGCCGCCGATCGGACTGCTCCTGAACGGACAGCCGTTTTCGGCCCTCTTTAATCTGGTCCTGATCGTGTTTTGCGCGGTTTTCGGGCTGTTTTTCCACGTGTTGCTGCTGGTGCCGTCGGCCCATGCCGTGATCGCGGTCCACATGAAGCGCGAGGACCGGCGCCATCGCGAAATGGTCGAGGCGATCCGCCGCCATGGGCCGCCGCCGGGTTACCGGGCGCCCTGAACCGGCCCCTAAAAAGGCCTGTGCATGGCTGGCAAACACTTTGATTCGTCATCCCGCCATGCTATCGACCAGCGTCAACCCCACCGATGGGCGCCGATTCGACGGTGACGCAGCAAGCGTCGCCGCAGGCGGCGTTCATCCGTAAGACCATCGCGGCTGGGCCGCAGATAAAGGAGTTGGCAATGGCCACGGGATTTCCGGCTATCCGCGAAGCCTTCACGTTCGACGATGTGCTGCTGAAGCCCGGTTTGTCCGACGTGCTTCCCTCGGAAGTCGATATTCGCTCGCGCGTCACCCGCGCAATCTCGCTCAACATCCCGATCATGGCGTCCGCGATGGACACCGTCACCGAGGCGCGGATGGCGATCGCGATGGCGCAGGCCGGCGGTCTCGGCGTCATCCACCGCAACTTCGATCCGGAAGGCCAGGCCGCGCAGGTGCGGCAGGTCAAGAAGTTCGAGTCCGGCATGGTGGTCAATCCGCTGACCATCGGCCCCGACGCCACGCTGGCCGACGCGCTGACCTTGATGAAGGAGAACGGCATCTCGGGCATTCCGGTCGTCACCGGTGCCGCCAAGAACGTGCCGGGCAAGCTGGTCGGCATCCTGACCAACCGCGACGTGCGCTTCGCCAGCGATCCCCGGCAGAAGGTCTCGGAGCTGATGACGCACGAGAACCTCGTCACGGTGCGCGAGGGCGTCGGCCAGGACGAGGCGAAGCGGATGCTGCACAAGCATCGCATCGAGAAGCTGCTCGTCGTCGACGACCAGTATCGCTGCGTCGGCCTGATCACCGTGAAGGACATCGAGAAGGCGGTTGCCCATCCGCTCGCCTGCAAGGACGAGCACGGCCGCCTGCGCGTCGCCGCCGCCACCACGGTGGGCGAGACCGGCTATGAACGCACCGAGCGGCTGATCGATGCCGGCGTCGACGTCGTCGTGGTCGACACCGCGCACGGGCACTCGCGCCACGTGCTCAACGCCGTCAACCGCATCAAGCGGCTCTCCAACGCCGTGCAGGTGGTGGCCGGCAACGTCGCGACCGAGGGCGGCGCGCAGGCGCTGATCGATGCCGGCGCCGACTGCATCAAGGTCGGCATCGGCCCGGGCTCGATCTGCACCACGCGCATTGTCGCCGGCGTCGGCGTGCCGCAGCTCACCGCGATCATGGACGCGGTGGCCGCGGCGAAGAAGGCCGACGTGCCCGTGATCGCCGACGGCGGCATCAAATATTCCGGCGACCTCGCCAAGGCGCTCGCCGCCGGTGCCGACATCGCCATGGTCGGCTCGCTGCTCGCCGGCACCGACGAGACGCCGGGCGAAGTCTTCCTGTGGCAGGGCCGCTCCTACAAGGCCTATCGCGGCATGGGCTCGGTCGGCGCGATGGCGCGCGGCTCGGCCGACCGCTACTTCCAGCAGGACATCAAGGACACGCTGAAGCTGGTCCCTGAAGGCATCGAGGGCCAGGTGCCGTACAAGGGTCCGGTCGGCAATGTGATGCACCAGCTCGCCGGCGGCCTGCGCGCCGCGATGGGCTATGTCGGCGCCAAGGACATCAAGGATTTCCACGACAAGGCCGAATTCGTCCGTATCACCGGCGCCGGCCTGCGCGAGAGCCACGTCCACGACGTCACCATCACCCGCGAAGCCCCGAACTATCCGGGCGGGGTGTAAGCCAAGCACCATCATTCCGGGGCGGTCCGAAGGACCGAACCCGGAGTGCCGGGATTGCGGGATGCCATCATCTGCTAGGCGAGCCAGCGCTTGCGTCGCTTGTAGTGCTTCACATCGCGGTATGATTTTCGCTTCTCTCCGGCGACGCCAAGATAGAACTCCTTGACGTCCTCATTTGCGGCAAGGGCGTGCGCTTCGCCGTCCATCACCACGCGGCCGTTCTCGAGGATGTAACCGTGGCTCGCATATCTGAGCGCCATATTGGTGTTCTGCTCGGCGAGAAGAAACGATACGCCTTCCCTGGCGTGGAGATCCTTCACGATCTCGAAGATTTCTTCGACGATCTGCGGCGCGAGGCCCATCGATGGTTCGTCGAGCAGGATCAACTTCGGGCGCGACATCAGCGCGCGGCCAATCACGCACATCTGCTGTTCGCCGCCCGACGTGTAGCCGGCGGTGGAATTTCGTCGCTCCTCGAGGCGGGGAAAATAAGCGTAGACACGTTCAAGGTCCTGGGCGATCGCGAGCTTGCCGTCCGTCCGCGTAAAGGCGCCGGTCAGGATGTTCTCCTCGACCGTCAGATGAGGGAAGGCACGCCGACCCTCCATCACCTGGATGCAGCCGCGTCGCACCACCTCGTTTGGCGACAGGGACTTCACCTCGACGCCGTTGAACAGGATCGAGCCCTTGGTGACCTCGCCGCGCTCTGCGTGCAGCAGATTGGAGACCGCCTTCAGCGTCGTCGTTTTGCCGGCGCCGTTGGCGCCGAGAAGCGCAACAATGCCGCCTCGCGGGACCTCCAGCGAAACGCCCTTCAACACGAGAATGACGTGATCGTAGACAACCTCGATATTGTTGACCGATAAAATCAGCGCTGCCGCTTCCGTCGCTGCGGTGACGACCTTGGCGATTGACATGCGCAGACCTCCAAACCGAGCAGGGGCTGGGATCCGGGAGCAGGCAATCCTGCCTCCCGGATCACTCGCACGGGGTCAGGTTTCTTTCGCGCAGTCGCGCGGCTTGATCTTCTTCTCCGCGGCATACTTCGCGGACACATCGGCGACGAGCGGCTCGATGAGCGATTCGTCAGCCGTGTACCAGTCGGAGATCACTTTCCAGCCCTTGCCATCCCATTGCTGGACGCGCCCGTAGCGCGCGCCTTCGTGGTCTGAGCAGGAAATGCTGACCGGCTTCAACATTCCCTCAAAGCCGAGCTCCTTGATGCGCGCATCGGTGAGTATCAGGTTCTCAAGCCCCCAACGGACCTGCTCGCCCGTCAGCGGTTGCTTGCCGAATTTTTCTTGCGCCTTGCGGATCGCCTCTACGCCGAGCATGGCATTCGTGATGCCGCGGTTGTAGAGAACTTCGCCGATCTTGCCAGGTTCTGTCGAACCCTTTCCCTTGGCGTAGACGTACTTCTCTATGTCGGCGTGCGCGGGGAATTTTCCTGCGCCATGCTGAAGCATCAACGACTTGTAGCCGCTGGCCTGATCGCCCGCCGGCGTCACATCCGGCTCCGCGCCTGACCACCAAACACCGATCATCTTGTCGCGCGGATAGGCGACGGCGGCCGCTTCCCTGATTGCCGTGCTGTTCATGACGCCCCAGCCCCAGACCAGGACATAGTCGGGCCGATGCTGGCGGATCGCCAGCCATTGCGACTTCTGCTCGACGCCTGGATGCGTGACGGGAATCGGCGTGAACTCAAAGCCGTACTTCTGCGCCAGCACCTGCAGCATCGGAATTGGTTCTTTGCCATAGGGGCTGTCATGGTACAGCAGCGAAATCTTCTTGCCCTTCAGCTTGTCGAAGCCGCCGAGTTCCTTGGCGACGTGCTGGATCGCGATATCGGCCGCGGACCAATAAGTGCCGAGCAATGGAAAATTATATGCGAACACCGCGCCGTTCTTGGAATCGGCACGGCCATACCCCATCGTAATGATCGGGATCTTGTCGGCCGCGGTCTTTTCCGTGAGTGCGAAGGTGATCCCGGTCGACAGCGGATTGATGAAGGCCGCGCCGGTTGGTCCTTTGCTCTTGAGACGCTCGTAACACTCCACTCCCTTGTCGGTCGCGTAACCCGTCTCGCATTCCTCGGTCATGATCTTGACGCCGTTGATGCCGCCGTCGCGTTCATTGATCAGGTTGTAGTAGTCTACCACGCCGTTTGCGTAGGGCGCGCCGTTCACAGCGTACGGTCCGGTCCGGTAGGACAGAATTGGGATGAACTGTTCGTTTTGCGCTGCGGCCGGTGCGCTAAGCGCCGCGCCGGCCAAGGCGGTCGCGAGTATCAGTAACCTGTGTGCAATACTTGCCATATTGATCCTCCTTCATAAAGCGCTGTTTCCCGTCCGCGGTACTTCCTTCCTCTCCGTTGTCAGCGGCCGCCATCCGCATAGCGAGCAAGGCACGATCGCTTCCTCAATACGGAAACGGCCAAAGTCTGAGCTTCTCCTTGCCGATCGATATCAGCCGGGCGAAGCCATGGGGTTCCTTGATGAGCAGATAACAAATCCAGGATCCGAAGATGATGAACTGGAGGTGAGTGATCGTTTGCGTCGACAGTGGCAGGCCGAGCTTGGTCGGAATCACATTCAGCATGATCGGCACGATGAGGATGAAAGCTGCTCCGATGAACGAACCCATGATCGAGCCGAGCCCGCCGATGATGACCATGAACAGAAGCTCAAGCGAGCGGTCGATCGAGAACGCAAGCGGCTCCCATGAACCGAGGTACACGAACGCCCAGAGCGCACCCGCCACCCCGATGATGAACGAAGAGACCGCGAAAGCCGTCAGTTTTGCATAGAGCGGCCTGATGCCGATCAGCTCGGCGGCGATATCCATGTCGCGGATCGCCATCCACTGCCTGCCGAGATTGCCGCGCACGAGATTTTTCGCCAACACGGCCATCACGGTCACGAAGAGCAGGCACAGCAGGTAACGCTCGACCGGCGAGCGAACGACCATACCGAAGAAATCCAGTTCCGGCGCATTCACTGATCCCGACGGGGCGTAGTTGGTGAACCACGGGATCCGCAGGAACGCCCAATCGAAGAAGAACTGCGCGGCGAGCGTTGCGACCGCCAGGTAGAGACCCTTGATCCGCAGACTGGGAATGCCGAACAGGATTCCGGCACCCGCCGCCATGAACCCGCCAAGCAGAATGGATGCCAGCACGGGCAACGGTGGGATCGCGATCGCGAAGCCAAGCCAGGCAAGCGGGATATGAACGCCGGTCGCCAGCTTGTAGGCGGAATAGGCGCCGATGGCCATGAACGCGCCGCTGCCGAGCGAGATCTGGCCGCAATAGCCGACGAGAATGTTTGTCCCGATGGCGGCGAGCGCCAGGATGAGGAAGGGGAGCAGGATGGCCCACAACAAATAGTCGGTGCCGAACGGCCAGATCCGGAAGGTGGCCAGCAGCGGCACGCCAATGAAAGCAATTCCGAGCAGGACTGCGAGGGCAATACGATCCTGCCGGATCGGGAAGATCGCCATATCCTCCGCATAGGTCGCCTTGAACTGGCCGGCTTCGCGATAGAGCACAACGACCTCCTTGCCTCAGACGCGTTCGATGATCCGTTCGCCGAACAGGCCCTGCGGCCGCAAGAGCAGCACCGCCAACGCCAGCACGTAGGCAAACCAATATTCGATGCCGCCGCCGATGGATGGCCCGAGATATACCTCTGCGAGCTTCTCACCCGCCCCGACAATGAGCCCGCCGACGATCGCTCCGGGAATCGAGGTGAGGCCGCCGATGATCAGGACCGGCAAAGCCTTCAGCGCGAGAAACGTGATGGAGAACTGCACGCCAAGCTTGGTCCCCCACACGGTCGCCGCGACGAGCGCAACGAGGCCGGCAACGAGCCAGACCACGAACCAAATCCAACTGATTGGAATCCCGATCGAGTGCGCGGCCAAATGGTCGTCGGCCACGGCTCTGAGCGCGCGACCGGTCTTGGTACGCTGAAAGAAGACCGCGAGGCCGGCGACCAGGATGCCCGCGATCAATGCGCCCCAGACATCCAGCTTGTTGACCAGAATTCCACCCGGGAACAGGCCTTCAAACAAGAACCAGGCGTCGGTCGGGAACAGCCGCAACGGGTAGACATCTGATCCGAAGATCATCTCCGCGGCGCCCTCGATGACGAATGTGACGCCGATCGTCGACATGAACAGCGTCAAGCCGTCCTGATTGACAAGAGGTCCGATCACGAACCGCTCGATGAGCCAGGCGGTTGCCGCCATGATCACGGCGGCAAAGCCGATAGCGAGGATGACCGCGACCCAAAGCGGAAGGCCGTTGGCGACCAGGAGGTCGAGGGCGCGAACCAGCGCCAATCCCGCGAGCAACACCATTGCTCCCTGCGCATAGTTGAATACGCCGGATGCCTTGAAGATCAGCACGAAGCCGAGCGCGACCAGCGAATAGAGCACGCCGGACATCAATCCGCCGATAAGGACCTCGAGAAACTGACCCAGTGCGATCATGGACGCACCTCAATGCGCGACGCCAAGATATGCGTCGATGACGGCTTGACTTCGCTTCACTTCATCAGGCGTGCCGTCGGCGATCTTCACGCCGTGATCGAGCACTGCTACGCGGTCCGACAGATCCATGACCACGGCCATGTCGTGCTCGATCAGGGCAATGGTCGTGCCGTAATGGTTGTTCACATCAATGATGAACCGCGACATGTCCTCCTTCTCCTCGAGGTTCATGCCTGCCATCGGCTCGTCGAGGAGCAGAAGGTCGGGCTCCATCGCCAGGGCGCGACCGAGTTCGACACGCTTCTGCAAGCCGTAGGGCAGACGGCCGACCGGTACCTTGCGGATTGTCTCGATCTCCAGGAAGTCGATGATCTCCTCGACCTTGCGCCGATGCTCGATCTCCTCTGCGAGGGCAGGGCCATAACGCAGCAGCTGCCACAACAGCCCCCGGCGCACCTTCAAGGTGCGGCCTGCCATGATGTTGTCGAGCGCGCTCATGCCCTTGAACAAGGCGACATTCTGAAAGGTGCGCGCGATGCCGCCGCGTGCCGCCTCGAAGGGCTGCATTTTGGACCGGGTGCTTCCCTTGAAGGTGATGGCGCCATGGTTGGGATGATAGAAACCGTTGACGACGTTCAGCATTGAGGTTTTGCCGGCGCCGTTGGGGCCGATGATGGCGCGAATTTCGCCTTTTCTGACGTTGAACGAGACGTCCCGCAGCGCCTTGACGCCGCCGAAGGCCAGTGCCACGCCCTCGACCTGCAGCAGGATTTCGTTGGCGTTTGGCGCTCTCATGCTGCTCTTCCCAGCGATTCTGCCGGACCGATGATTTGCATGTCGCGAATCTTGACTCGTGCCGCGATCGTGCCCTTCCGGCCATCCTCAAACGTCACTTCCGTGGAAATGTCGGCGTCATGCGCTCCGTTGTAGAGTGCCGTGACCAACGACGCATAGCGTTCGGCAATGAAGCGGCGGCGCACTTTCTGCGTGCGGGTCAGCTCGCCGTCATCCGCGTCGAGTTCTTTGTGCAGAATGAGGAAGCGGCGAATCTGGGCGCCCGCGAGCACCGCTTCCCCGGCCAGGGAACGGTTCACCGCGGCAACGTCTTTGGCGACCATGTCGTAGACCAGCGGATGCCCGGCAAGCTGCTGATAGGACCCGTAGGCGACGTTGTTGCGTTCGGCCCAATTCGCGACCGCGACCGGGTCGATGTTGAGCATGGCGCATACGAACTCTCTCGAGTCACCGAACGTGATCGCTTCCTTGATATTCGGATAGAACTTCAGCTTGTTCTCAAGGTACTTGGGAGCAAACATCGTGCCGTCAGCCAATCGACCGACGTCCTTCGCACGATCGATGATCTTCAGATGCCCGGTCTTCTCGTCGAAAAAGCCCGCATCGCCGGTCCTGACGTATCCATCGGACGTCATCGCTTCCGCGGTCTTTGCCTGATCCTTGAAATATCCGAGGAACATGCCGGGCGAGCGAAACTGCACCTCACCCGATTCCGCGATGCGGATGTCGACGTTGGGCGCCGGCGGACCAACCGTATCCGAATAGATCTCGCCATCGGGCTGACACGTTACATAGAGGAACGCTTCGGTCTGGCCGTAGAGCTGTTTCAGGTTCAGTCCGATCGCGCGGTAGAACGCGAACAGATCCGGACCGATAGCTTCACCTCCGGTGTATGCGACGCGCACCTGAGACAAGCCAAGAACGTTCTTGAGAGGTTCGTAGACCAGCCAGCGCCCGAGCGCATAGAGCAATCGGCCTGACAGCGGCACCGGACGTCCCGTCAAGACTTGCTCGCCATACCGCCGCGCGACGTCCAGAAAGTAGCTGAACAATCGCCGCTTGATCGGCGCTGCGTCCTCCATCCGGACCATCAGCCGCGTCAGCATGGCCTCGAAACCGCGTGGCGGGGCCAGGTAGAAGGTTGGTCCTATCTCATGACGATCCTGCTCGATTGTGTTGCTGCTCTCCGGACACGCCATGCAGAATCCGGCCACCATGCCTTGTGCATAGCTGACGTAATGATCGCCCGCCCAGGCCAGCGGCAGATAGGCCAGCACCACGTCCTTGTCGGTCAACTTGTCGAACCGCGTGGTGTCGGTTGCAGCATCGATGCAGCCTCGCGCCGACAGCATGACGCCCTTGGGCGCGCCGGTCGTTCCCGAGGTGTAGAGGATGACCGCGATGTCCGAACCGTTGCCGGCCCGAATGGATTCATCGATCCGTTCGCCAAGCGCCGGATCGGCTGCAAGCGCGGCGCGGCCGTCATTGATGATATCGCCGATTGCGATCAGTCGGCCGTGGTCGTAGCCGTCGATTCCGCGCGGTTCGTCGTAGATAATCCTGTTGAGTTGCGGCAGTCGGTCGGACACCGACAGGACCTTGTCGACCTGCTCCTGGTCCTGCGCTGCGACCAGCGTCGCCTCGGCGTGAGCGAGAACAAAAGCAAGCTCATCAGCCACTGCATCGGAGTAGACTGGAACGGGGATTGCGCGCAGCGTCTGCGCGGCCATCATGGTCCAGTAAAGCTTGGGCCGGTTGGAGCCGACTACCGCGATTGTCTCGCCCGGCCGCAAGCCAAGGCGATGCAAGCCGGCGGCGTAGCTACGTACGATCTCGGCAACCTCAGCCCAGGTCCAGCTCTGCCAGATGCCGAGATCCTTATGTCGGAACGCTGGCCGCGTGCCAAATTGTGCCGTGTTTCGCAGCAGCAATTTGGGAAACGTATCATACGATCCGCCGCCGGCCATGTCGGTCTCGATCCAAAAACCGAAGCGTTGGTTCGCTCCTGTTATGGTGATGCCTGCCCCATTTTTGGGTAACAGACATGCGAGTGCCGCATGGTCCGAGATTACAGCGAATCGCAAGTCCGACAAGGGCCAGATTGATGGATCGCGTTTTTGCCGCGGGGCGCGCGCGGCAGAGATAGGTCTACCGGCTGCCAATTCGCCGAAGGTGAATCCGGCCGCCACCAGACGGACATTGCGGCGCGAAGACGCTGATCGGCTCTCAAGAGGTAACCCCAATGCTTCGGAGCGCCTCACGTCCATCGGACGGTCCCGCGAAGCTGACCGAAGTCCTGCGCCACTCAAGTTTCGAGGGCGACCGGAAACCGATTGCCGATTTGCTGCGTGGCCGCCCTCGTTGCGACCCATGGAGGGCCGCCTGACCGCTTTGCCGGATGGCGAGGTCGGATCAGGCGACTTGACTATGGCCGCTTCGTTTGCTGGTGGCGCGCCGTGACAAACTGCCGCCACCAGGGGGCCCTGCGAACCGCCCCCGACATGACAGTATCGCGTTGGCGCCAATGTGCCTGGCATGACGGCCGTCATTTCAAACAACATTTCAAACAGTGCTGCGCGAAAGAGCAAATCCATCTCCCTTGCGGGGAGATGGATTGCATGACTACGTGTCCGCCACGAACCAATCACCTCAGGAGGAAATCAACATGTCCCAAGGAAAGCGCATCGTTCTGGCTTCGCGCCCGCACGGCGAGCCCACGTCGGCCAATTTCAGGCTCGAGGACTACACGCCGCCGACACCGGGTGCGGGCGAGGTGCTGCTGCGCACCATCTGGCTGTCGCTCGATCCCTATATGCGCGGCCGCATGGCCGACGGTCCGTCCTATGCCGCACCGGTACCGGTCGGCGGCGTGATGGAAGGCGGCACGGTGAGCGAGGTGATCGCCTCCAACAATCCCGGCTTTGCCAAGGGCGATATCGTGCTGTCGCGCGCGGGCTGGCAGACGCATGTGCTGTCCGACGGCAAGGGCCTCGCCAAGATCGATCCGAAGATCGCGCCGATCTCGACCGCGGTCGGCGTGCTCGGCATGCCCGGCATGACCGCCTATACGGGACTGCTCGAAATCGGCAAGCCGCAGGCGGGCGAGACGGTGGTGGTCGCGGCCGCGTCCGGCGCCGTCGGCTCGGCGGTCGGCCAGATCGCCAAGATCAAGGGCGCGCGGGCGATCGGCATTGCCGGCGGCAAGGACAAGTGCGCCTACGTCAAGAATGAGCTCGGCTTCGACGAGTGCCTCGACCATCGCGATCCCAATCTCGCGGCCAAGCTGAAGGAGGCCTGTCCGAAGGGCATCGACGTCTATTTCGAGAATGTCGGCGGCGCGGTGTTCGATGCGGTGTTTCCGCTGCTCAACGCGTTCGCGCGCATCCCGGTCTGCGGCCTGATCGCGCATTACAACGACACCGAAGCGCACGCCCCGAAATGGGCCGGCGCGATGATGCGCAACATCCTGACCAAGCGGCTGACCTTCCGCGGCTTCATCGTCAGCGACTTCGCCGCCATGCATGGCGACTTCCTCCGCGACATGTCGCAGTGGGTGCGCGAGGGCAAGGTCAAGTACAAGGAGTTCGTGACCGAGGGCCTGGACAGCGCGCCGGATGCCTTCATGGGCCTGCTCAAGGGCGCCAATTTCGGCAAGCAGCTGGTCCGGGTCGGGCCGGACAAGGCCTGAGTTACAGGCCCCGGAAGCTCCCATTCCGCGCAACAAAGTATCAAAAGCGCCACAATGGCGGGGATTTGGGGGCCTTTTGGCCCCCATTTGCTTGACTGAGACCCGCAGCAGTTGATTCAATATGGCTATATTTCAGGTGAAGCCATGATTTTTGAACTTATTGTTTTCGGGGTCATTCTCCTCGCCGTCGGCTATTGGGCGACGATGTTCGTCATCGGCCGCCGCGACGACGTCTTGCATGGAAGATTCGTCGAGGAGCAGCCGGACACGACACCGGTCCGCATCATGCCGCACGTACCTCGCGCACGGCCCGCGCCGGCGGCACCACCGCCCGACAAGGACTCGCTACAGGCGCTGCTCACCGTGATCAAGCAGGACCTGCACGACGCGGCGCGGAGCTGACGCGCGGCTCAGGCCGCCGGCTCCTTGCCGAGCAGCATCTCCAGGTCGACATCGACCTGGCCCTTCGCCCTGACGTGGCGGACCTCGAAACTGTCGGGCTGGAAGCGGTATTCGACGAGACCGGTTTCCTTGATGCCGATCACCTCCTGCCGCGCGTCGGAGATGACGAAGCCGGCCGAGGGCGCCCAGATGTGTCTGACATGCTCGAACGTGTAGTCGCGACGCTGGTGCACATGGCCGCTGCCGACCAGACGCCAATCGACCTTGCCGAACATCTCGATCAGGCGGCGGCGCGCCGGCTGCGGGACGAAGCGGATCGCGGTCTCGGCGCGCTCGGCATCGTAGGGCAGGTCGAGATAGAGCGGCTTGTGCAGGAACAGCGCGACCGGCCTGCCGACGGCCTTGTCGAGCGCGCCTGCGAGCCAGTCGAACTGCTCGGCCTCGCTGTCGAGACCGGTGTTCATGATCAGCGAATTCAGCCCGATGAAGCACCAGCCGGCGGCGTCGAAATGCCAGCGGTCCTCGCCGAGCACCGAGGTGAAGGCGCCGCGCGTCTCCTCGGTTGGTAGTTGCGTCGGCGGCGCGCCGACCGCGGTCGGATTGTCGCCGATGTCGTGATTGCCCGGCAGATAGAGGCAATCGACCGGCAGCGCGTTGTGCAGCTCCTTGGCGAACGTGAGGTCGTCGCGGCTGGTCGGCCCGTCGAACGAGACGTCGCCGGAGTTGAGCACGAGATCGGGACGCGTCGCGTCGATGTGCTCGCTGACGCGATGAAAGTTGTCGATGAGCGGCTTGAAGCGGCGCGCGAGATGGGTGTCGGAGATTTGTGTCAGGCGAAATTGGGGCATGCATCGCTCCTTTGGGCCGGAGCATAGGTCGGCGCGAAGTCGGAACGATGACGATTTTGCCGTCTTATTCGATGCCTCGTTTGAAGCCCCGTTTGATGTGTTGTTTGGTTTTGCGCCTTTGGGGCGGCCGCTGATCGCCAGTTGCCGCACCGACGCCGGCGAGCCCGCCGTCACCATGCCGGGCACGCCGCTGCCCGGGCCGCGCTGTCGAGGATCGGGGTGATGACGCTGATCGCGTCATCCATGAAGGGCTGAAACCGCCATTGGTCCTGGGAGTTGGTCATCCGGGCTCGGATCATGGTTCAACGGGTTACCGCGCACGCTTCATTGTCTTGGGGGCGAGCGGCGGCTAAGAGGGCGGCAGGGCGCCCGCGGCTGAGGGAGATTTTTGATGTCGGTTCAAATGGTTCTGTTGCCGGTCTTCATCCAGATCGGGCTCGCCTTCGCGCTGTTGTTCGCCATGGCGACGACGCGTACAAGGGCGCTGACGAGCGGGGAGACCAAGATCGGAGACATCGCGCTGCGCGAGCCGAACTGGCCGGCCCAGGCCACCAAGTTCGGCAACTGCTTCGCCAACCAGTTCGAGCTGCCGATCCTGTTCTATGTCCTGATCGCTATTGCGCTGCCGCTGCGCCGTGCCGATCTGTTCATCGTGCTGATGTCCTGGGTGTTCGTGGTGACGCGGTTTGCCCATGCCAGCGTGTTCGTCACCTCCAACGACGTGCGGCCGCGCTCGCTCGCCTGGTTCGCCGGAGCGCTGGTGCTGGCGGCCATGTGGCTGTATTTCGCGCTCAGACTGCTGCTGCTGATCTGATGCGCCCAACCGAAAGAGATCAATGACCCCCGCTGCCCGGCTTTCCGCGGCGATCGAGCTGATCGCCACCATCGACGCACAGCGCATTCCCGCGGCGAAAGCGCTGAAGGAATGGGGCACCGCGCACCGTTATGCCGGCTCCGGCGATCGCGCCGCGATCTCCGGCCTGATCTGGGACGTGCTGCGCCGGCAATCCTCCGCGGCCTATTTGATGGATGACGCCAGCGCCCGGTCGCGCCTGCTCGGCATGCTCAAGCTCGAACGCGGCATGGACATCGCCACGATCCAGGCGCTGTGCGACGGCGGCCGGTTCGCGCCGGATCCGCTGACCGCGACCGAGGAGGCCGCATTGGCCTCGCGCTCGCTCAAGGAGGCGCCGGCGCATGTCGCGGGCGACTATCCGGACTGGCTCGATCCGCATCTGGCAAAGGTGTTCGGCGACGACCGCGCGGCGGAAGCGACCGCGATGGCGAGCCGCGCGCCGCTCGATCTGCGCGTCAACACGCTGCGCGGCAAGCGCGAGAAGGTGCTGCCGCGGCTGTCGCATCTCGGCGCCAGGGCAACGCCGTGGTCGCCGCTCGGCCTGCGCATCGAGCTCGGCGCCGATGCGCGCAATCCCGGCATCCATGCCGAGGAGGATTTCATCAAGGGCGCCATCGAGGTCCAGGACGAGGGCTCGCAGCTAGCCGCGCTGTTCGCGGCAGCCAAGCCGGGCGAGCAGGTGATCGACCTCTGCGCCGGCGCCGGCGGCAAGACGCTGGCGGTGGCAGCTCAGATGCAAGGCAAGGGCCGGTTGATCGCGACCGACAGCGACAAGCGCCAGCTCGCGCCGATCCATGAGCGGCTGTCGCGCGCCGGCGTGCACAATTGCGATGTGCGCACGCCGCGCGGCGAGGAGGAGGTGTTGTCCGACATCAAGGCCTCCGCCGACCTCGTGCTGATCGACGCGCCGTGCACCGGCACCGGCACCTGGCGCCGCAATCCCGACGCCAAATGGCGCATGCGCCCCGGCGCGCTCGAGGTGCGGCTGAAGGATCAGGCCGAGGTGCTGGAGCGCGCCGCGCCGCTGGTGAAGGGCGGCGGCCGGATCGCCTACATCACCTGCTCGGTGCTCACGGAAGAGAACGGCGAGCAGGTCAGGGCCTTCATCGCGCGGCATCCGGAGTTCTCCGTGCAGCCGCCGGAGCAGACCGCAGCGGTGCTGTGGGACAAGGCCGAAGCTTTTGCCGAGGCCGCGCTGCAATCGGCGGAGGGCCTGCTGATGACGCCGCATCGCACCGGTACGGATGGGTTCTTCGTCTCGGTGTTGAAGAAGGCGTAACGCTTCCTCCGCCGTCATTGCGAGGAGCGTAGCGACGAAGCAATCCATTTCTCCGCTTGCGGCACGATGGATTGCTTCGCTTCGCTCGCAATGACGGGCGCGTCCACTACGCTTCGGAGCACGCACCAATCGGCACCGGTGTCCTGCTCACCACGATCACCCAGTACAGCAGCGCGCAGGCGCTGATCGTGGCACCCAGTACGCAGACGCCGGGCCAGCCCGCGGCCGCATAGGTCAGCGTCGAAGAGATCGCGCCAAAACCTGTTCCGATCGAATAGAACACCATGTAGCCGCCGACCAGCCGGCTCGCCGCGTCGGGGCGCGCGGCGACGATCAGGCTCTGGTTGGTGACGTGGATCGCCTGCACCGCGAAGTCGATCATCAGAACGCCGGCCACGACCAGCCATAGCGAGGTGTTGAGGCAGGCGATCGGCACCCAGCCGGCGAGCATCAAGAGCAACGACAAGCCGGTGGTGCGCTGCCCCCAGCCGCGGTCGGCGAGCTGGCCGGAATTGCGCGCCGCCAGCGCGCCGGCGAGGCCCGCGATCCCGAGCATCCCGATCGTGGTGTGCGACAACGAGAGCGGGGGGGCCGCAAGCGGCAGCACGACCGAGCTCCAGAACACGCTGAAGCTTGCGAAGATCAAAAGCGCGAACACCGCGCGTTCGCGCAGGACCTCCTCCTCGACGAACAGCGCGACCGTCGAGCGCAGCAGCTTTGCGTAGGACGATCCGGCCATCGGCTGCGGTGCATGCCGCGGCAGCGCGCGTGCCAAGAGCGCCGCCAGCACCGGCGTCAGCGCGGCCGAGGTGAGGTAGACCACGCGCCAGCCTCCGAGATCGGCCAGTGCGCCGGCGGCAAAACGTGCCAGCAGAATGCCCGAAACAGCGCCGCTGGTGACGGTGCCGATGGTGCGGCCACGGTCGGCCGGCGCCGCCAGCGTCGCGGCGTAGGCGACCAGGACCTGGATCACGACGGCGAGCAGCCCGACCAGCACCATGCCGACAAGCAGCACCGCGGCGTTCGGCGCGGTGCCGACGATGGTCAGCGCGAGCGCCGACAGCACGGTCTGGCCGACGATCAGCCTGCGGCGGTCCCAGAGGTCGCCGAGCGGCACGATCAGCATCAGGCCGAAGGCGTAGCCGACCTGGGTCAACGTCACGACGCCGCCGATCACCGCCGGCGTGATGGAGAGATCCTGCGCCATGGTGTCGAGCAGGGGTTGCGCGAAATAGATGTTGGCGACGCTCAGCCCGCAGGCGACGGCGAACAGCAGCACGACGGCGGGCGACAGAGCGCGAGCCGTGGTGTGGCCGGGTTTGTTGTGCGTCTTGTGATCGGCCTCGGCCGGTCCGGCCTTGGTCATGGTCTGGTTCGTCATCTTGCCTCCGCTGCAATTCGCAATCTGGTCTCATAATGAGACCAGTTGCGCCGGACGCTGTCTAGTCCTATTTTAAGACCGTCGGAATCGTGATCGAGGGAGGCGGAGCGCGATGAAGCGGACCGCATTTGCGAAAGCGGAATGCCCGGTGGCGCGTGCGCTGGATGCGATCGGCGACTGGTGGTCGCTGTTGATCGTGCGCGACGCGTTCGACGGCCTGCGCCGGTTCGGCGACTTCCAGAAGAATCTCGGCATCGCCAAGGGCATGCTGACGACGCGGCTGCGCACGCTGGTTGCAACGGGCGTGCTCGAGCAGGTCGCGGCCTCCGACGGCAGCGCCTATCAGGAATATGTGCTGACCAAGCGAGGCCACGATCTGTTCCCGATCGTGGTTGGTCTCAGGCAATGGGGCGAGGCGCATCTCTTTGCGCGCGGCGAGCCGCATTCGGTGCTGCTCGACCAGGCCGGGCAGGCGGTCGGGCAGCTCGTGTTGCCGTCGAAGAGCGGCCAGCCGCTGGGCTGGGCGGAGACGAAGGTGAGGAAGGTGGCGTCGCGGAGGAGGTGAGTGCGTGCCGCGGACCAGCCAACGTCATCACTATCCGCAAAAGCTCGGCGTCATCCCCGCGCAACGGCGAAGCCGTTGTCGCTGGAGGTGCGCGGCGCGCGATGCGTCAGCAGCGCGCGTCGAGCCTCGAAGGATGGGGATAGAGTCGGGCCGTCGCCCTTCGAGGCTCGCTCCGCTCGGACCTCAGGGTGACGGATGACGTGTGCTCAATCCACAATGAACAGCGTCGCACCCATCTTCGTCGACGAACGGTGCGCGGCGTCGCCGAAGTCGGAGACCTGGTAGCTCATGCCCGGCTTCAGCGTGAATCTGCGGCCGTCGCGCAGCTCGGTGTCGAGCTCGCCCGTGACGACGTAGAGCACATGGCCGCGATCGCACCAGTGATCGGCGAGATAATCAGGCGAATACTCGACCATCCGCACCCGCAGCTCGCCGATGTTGAGCGTGCGCCACAGCGCCTGGCCGGTCTCGCCGGGATGCACGGTGGGCGAGACATTGCTCCAGTCGGTGACGGTGAAGGGCAGGGTCGGGATTTTCATGGGGGTGGTTCCTGACGTTCTGTGACTCTACGCGTCTGCATCTTCAAATGCCGGCGTCATCCCCGCGCAACGGCGAAGCCGTTGTCGCTGGAGGTGCGCGGCGCGCGATGCGTCAGCAGCGCGCGTCGAGCCTCGAAGGATGGGGATGGAGCCGGGCCGTCGCCCTTCGAGACGGTCGCTTCGCGACCTCCTCAGCGTGACGGATTACTGCACGCGGCAACCTCACCCCACCAGATGGTTCGCCGAGCCCTGCCGAATCTTGCCCTCGGCATCCAGCCGCAAATACTCGCAGATCTTGTTGCCGCGTTCGTTCTGGTAGAACACGACGACGCTGTCCGGCGAGACATAGAGGTCGATCAGCTCGAAATGCAGCTCGGGCAATTTGGCCAGCGCCGCGCTCCAATAGGCCCGCAAGCTCGCCTTGCCGCGCACCGTGCCCGACGCGCCGAAGCCGAACGCCGGGATCCGGTCCGAGGTCATTTCGGTATCCTCGGCATACATCGAAAGCACCCGCTCGAGGTCGCGCGCGTTCCAGGCGGCGATCCAGTCGCGGCCGAGCGCTGTGAGACGCGACGGGTCGTGAAAATCCGGCATTGGTTTCCTCCATGTGGCTCATGGTCAAATTAGGTCAATAATACTGACCTATATGGATTTGTCCATGCCCAAAGAAGAATGTGGGCGCCCCATCGAGCGCGGTTGCGGGGGCGGGCGCTGTCGCGTATCTGCTTGCCATGACAGCCCAGCACACAGCCCAAGACACAGCTCAAGCGCTGTCGACGCCCTCCGTGGCCTCGGCGCATGACAAGATTCTGATTGTCGATTTCGGCAGCCAGGTGACGCAACTGATCGCCCGCCGCGTCCGCGAGATGGGCGTCTATTCCGAGATCGTGCCGTTCCAGAAGGCGGAGGCCGCCTTCAAGGAGATGAAGCCGAAGGCGGTGATCCTCTCCGGCGGTCCGGAATCGGTGCACGAGACCGGCTCACCGCGCGCGCCGCAGCTGATCTTCGAGTCGGGCGTTCCCGTGCTCGGCATCTGCTACGGCCAGATGACCTTGGCGGCCCAACTCGGCGGCGAGGTCGAGGGCGGGCACCACCGCGAGTTCGGCCGCGCCGATGTCGAGGTGAAGACCGACAGCCAGCTGTTCGACGGCGTCTGGGGCCACGGCGAAAAGCACCAGGTGTGGATGAGCCATGGCGACCGGATCACCAAGATGCCGCCCGGCTTCTCGGTGGCCGGCACCTCGCCGAACGCGCCGTTCGCGATCATCCAGGACGAGACGCGCAAATATTACGGGCTGATGTTCCATCCCGAGGTGGTGCACACGCCCGACGGCGCCAAGCTGCTGCGCAACTTCGTGCGCAAGGTCGCAGGGCTCACCGGCGACTGGACCATGCGCGCGTTCCGCGAGGAGGCGATCGAGAAGATCCGCGCGCAGGTCGGCAAGGGCAAGGTGATCTGCGGCCTGTCCGGCGGCGTCGATTCCGCCGTGGCGGCGGTCTTGATCCATGAGGCGATCGGCGACCAGCTCACCTGCGTGTTCGTCGATCACGGCCTGCTGCGGCTCGACGAGGCCAAGACCGTCGTCGACCTGTTCCGCAACCACTACAACATCCCGCTGGTCCATGTGGACGCGTCGAAGGAGTTTCTGGGCGAGCTCGAGGGTGTCACCGACCCCGAGGTGAAGCGCAAGACCATCGGGCGCTTGTTCATCGACGTGTTCGAGGCGGAAGCCAAGAAGATCGCAAATAAAGGTGAAGGTCCGGCGGAATTTTTGGCGCAGGGCACGCTCTATCCCGACGTGATCGAGAGCGTCTCCTTCACCGGCGGCCCGTCGGTGACCATCAAGTCGCACCACAACGTCGGCGGCCTCCCGGCGCGGATGAACATGAAGCTCGTCGAGCCGCTGCGCGAACTGTTCAAGGACGAGGTGCGCGTGCTCGGCCGCGAGCTCGGCCTGCCCGAAGTGTTCGTCGGCCGCCACCCGTTCCCGGGCCCCGGGCTCGCCATCCGCTGCCCCGGCGACATCACCAGGGAAAAGCTCGACATCCTGCGCAACGCCGACGCCGTCTATATCGACCAGATCCGCAGGCACGGCCTCTATGATGCGATCTGGCAGGCCTTTGCGGTGCTGCTGCCGGTGAAGACCGTCGGCGTGATGGGCGACGGCCGCACCTACGAATACGTCGTCGGCCTGCGCGCCGTCACCTCGACCGACGGCATGACCGCGGACTTCTACCAGTTCGACATGAAATTCCTCGGCGAGACCGCGACGCGCATCATCAACGAGGTGAAGGGCGTCAACCGCGTGGTGTACGACGTGACCAGCAAGCCGCCGGGGACGATCGAGTGGGAGTGAGGGGGCGGCCAGCGACAGCACCGTTTCGTCGACGGTAATCTTCGCTGACGCTCCGCTCGTTCTGGGGCCCGATGAGCAGCATTGGGATGCCTTTTTGCATTGCAAAAGCTGCCTTCGGTCTTGAACTTTCGGACTATTTTTAAGCCGCAATATGTCGATAACGACGTAGTCCGGTTGCGTATGCCTCGCGATACAACGAAACTACCCGCAAACATCTCTCACAAGAGGCCGGAGGGCGGGTTTGACCACGAAGAACGTGCACAGCGCAGACGATGCTGCGTTGGGCTTCTTATACCAAGCGCAATACGCACTAGTGCTATTGTGGCTTGAAGTCGATGATGATGCCGTAGTTTATCTTGAAACACTTGATGACGTCGTTCTGGTCGCTAACGGCGATACCTTTTTGGAGCAACTCAAGCATTCTTTGAAAGCGAAGCCGCCTTCGCTCACAGTTGCAAGCCTGCCACTTTGGAAGACCTTGAAGGCATGGATCGACGTCTTGCACGAACTCGATCGTACGCATACGACGAAGACCGCCTGATTGATGCATGCGCGCGGGCACGGCGAGCTCTATGATTGTGTTGCGTGAAGATCAGGCGGCCTGCTGATCGGCAGGCTTGTCGCCTTGGCGCAGGAGCTTCCATTCCCAGGGTAGCAGTTCGTGCAGACGCGAAGCGGGAAGATCGGCGATACGGGCGAGGACGTCGGCGAGCCAGGCCTTGGGATCGACGTCGTTGAGACGACAGGTCGTGATCATCGTCAGCATGATAGCGGCACGGTCGGCACCACGCTGGCTGCCGGCGAAGGTCCAGTTGCGCCTTCCCAGGGCGATGCCTCTCAATGCGCGCTCAGCGCAATTGTTGGTCAAGCAGATCCTGCCATCGTCGAGGAAGCGGGCGAAGTTGTCCCAGCGCCTGAGCATGTAATTCATCGGCTTCAGGACCTCGGACGAGCGAGAGAGGGTTTCGCGCTCACGCAACAACCAGGCGTGCATGTCCCCGAGGAGCGGCTTGCTCTTTTCCTGGCGCACGGCGTGCCGCTCTTCGGCGCCGCAGCCGTTAATGGCGCGCTCGATCTCGAACAACACATCCAGGCGCCTGACCGCCTCCAGCGCGATCGGAGAGACCGGTTTACCTCTCTTGCCTTCCCGGGCATTCTTCTCGATGTCAGCCAGCTCGAAGAAGCCCCGCCGCGCATGGGCGAAGCAAAACGCCGGCGTAATCGGCAGCACCTTCTTTTGCGGGTCGAACAGCGGCTCGAAGCCGTTGTAGCAATCGGCTTGCAGGATACCGGCGAAGGCGGCCAGATGCTTCTGGGGATGCTCGCCTCGTCGGTCGCTCGAGGCGTAATAGACCGCCGCCGGCGGCGCAGGCCCGGCAAAGGGCCGGTCATCCCGCACATAAGTCCAGATCCGCCCGGTCGTGCACTTGCCCTTCGCCAGGATACGGATGGTGGTGTCATCGCCATGAAGGCGCTCGGCAGCGAGCACATGGCGTTCGATCAAGTGGAAGAGCGGCATGACGGCGAAGGTCCCGTGGCCGACCTGGTCGGCCAGCGTCGACAGCGGCAAATCAATCCTCTCGGCCTTGAAGCGCGCACTCTGGCGGTTGAGCGGGATATGCATGCCGAACTTGTCGAACAGGATCGTCGCCAGCAATTGTGGGCCGATGAAGCCGCGCGGCGTGGCATGGAACGGCGCAGGCGGCTGGCTGATCTTCTCGCAATCGCGGCAGGTGAACTTCTCGCGCACTGTCTCGATGACCTTGAAGCGACGCGGGATCTCCTCCAGCGTCTTGGTCACATCCTCGCCGATCTTCGCCAGCCGCGATCCGCCGCAGCAGGCGCAGCTCGTCGGAGCGTCAATGACGACGCGCTCGTGTTCGATGTCGTCCGGCCAGGGCTTGCGCACCGGCCGCTTGCGCGTGAAGGGGCGGACGTTCTGAGTCTTCGCCGCTGCGGCCTGCGCCGCAAGCTCATCCTCGCTCGCCGTGGTGACGAGGTCTTCGAGCTCCAGTTCCAACTGCTCGAGCAGCCGCGCCGTGCGCTCGGAGCGCTGCCCGTACAGTTCGCGTTTGAGCTTCTCGATCCGCAGCTCGAGATGCGCGACCAGCGCCTCGTTGTCCGACAGCTCCGCCTGCGCGCTGGCAGCCACCGCCTCAGCTCGCAACCGCGCCTCACGCTCGGCCTGCAGCGCCGCCAGGGCACTCGCAAGGTCCGATGGAAGATCGTCCGGCTTCGATGTCATGAAGCCATTGAATCAGATCAAGCAGAAGATTCAAACTGTAAAACGGCTATCCGACCCGCGTCGGACGCTGGGTTTCTTGAGGGTTGCGCCAATCGATCCCGGACAACAGATAGCTCAACTGCGCCGGAGAGATCGTTACCGATTCACCGGCAACCGATGGCCAGATGAACTTTCCTCTCTCGAGTCTTTTGGTAAACAGGCATGCTCCCTGGCCATCGTGCCAGATCACTTTCACAAGATCGCTGCGCCGACCGCGGAAGACGAACAGATGACCGCTGAGCGGGTCTTTGCGCAGCACCTCCTGCACTTGAAGTGCCAACGACGGAAAGCCTCTGCGCATATCCGTGTAGCCTGTCGCGAGCCACACTCGCACGCCGCTCGGAACCGGAATCATCGGCGCACCAGGGCATCGAGAACTCGTCGCAGCGCGTCTCCATCAACGTCACCATCGACCCGGATTCGGTGTCCGCTACCGAGATCAATCTCGATGATGCCCTGGCTCCTCCGTCGACGCGCCGGCGCCGTCGTCAATGGCGCTTCGGCCACATCCCGCGGCGGCACAGACGGCCCAATCTCGACCGGCACTAACGGCGCTACACTCGTTTCACCGTGCTTGCAAAGCTCTTTGCGCCACCTGAACAGCTGGCTCACATGAAGGCCGGCCATGCGAGCCACCTCCGAAACGGTGGCTCCGGGCTCGAGCGATGCTGCAACTAGCCGTTCCTTCTCATCCTGCGACCACCGACGCCGCCGCTCGACCGATGTGATCACCTCTGCCCGCGAAATCGTCATAGCGCTTCTCCTAGGATTACCCCTAGGACCTGCAGCGCTCGCGTCCGTCAAACAAGGCGGCCCTCAACGGAGGGATACACTCGATCTGTCTCGCACGCGTTTTCATCTCGTGGCGGTTGCGAATATCTCGGACAGTTCGCCCCTCGAAGCGCTACTTGATGATGACGCTGACAGAAGCGATCTTTTAGAGGCGTTGAAGGAAGAAGCCGAGCGAGTAAGGCAAGAGCGAGCCGAAGCAATGGCCGCAGGTAACATTCCTCTGCCTCATGCCGAACGGTCTGCCGCATGCAAGGCCTTTCTCGATCTTTCTGAGGAAGCGAGGGCCAGTCTGCTGGCACGAGTTCGTATAAAGCCGAAGCAGCCGAATATCGCCGAGATTGAGGACCTACTCGCCGACAGTTTGACGAGTGTGGTTCGCCGTAAGCGAGCGCAAGTCGCTAGGCAGCTCGTTGAGTGGTGGAGCGGCCAAGTCCTAGACTTTCTGACTAAAAAGCGGAAGGTCGGCTTGTCAAGGTTCGAGCTTTTAACGCGCTACATGGAGATCGTTAGCGCGATCGAGCTCGACGAACTCACCAGCGCTTTTGCAACAGCGCTCCATCCTTCATCGTATCAGTTCGACAGCATGATAGAGCGCCAGATATCGCTGGTGGGTGGCGGATCTAGCGAGCTGCGTCGAGCCGTTCGAGAGGAGTGGCGCGCCCGGGAGGAGCGCTCGCGATGGTCGCGCGAGAATCCAGCTAGGCACGAGATCATCATAAAGTACGACGACCGGCTCGTAGAGGAATGGTCGGACCGGCATGCAGATATTTGTAGTGGATGTGCCAGTGCTTCCTCTGAAGTACTCAAAGGCAGGGGGTTAGAGCTTCTGAATTGGAGCCACTATACGGCGCCTAACGATTTGGAGCCGATCGCGCCAAAGATCGTCTCGCCATATTACGTCCGAGGCACGTACCAGGTGCTGTCAATCAATGGAAACGTAGGTTGGCATCCCGACTACCGGAAGCTCTTGGGGTTCGACGAATGATTGTAGCGCACGATCTCTTCGCAGAGACAAACCCGGCATTTGGAGTCTTCACCATTGTTGGCTTTTGCCGAAGCTTTTTGGATGAGTCGGAAACAGCGCCTGCAATCGCGCTGATCTATCTAGCGATACCCATTGCAATGTCCGGAGACACCCAGACTTCCTTTTCAGATACAAACTCAAGAACGGGCCTTCTCGCTTGGTTGAATAGGTATCCCGAAAGCCGCACAACCATCGCGCAGGGAAGGCCGGATGTTTCCGGTTACACCTGTGGTCCTACCCCCGAGCTCTCTACCCATTGCTCGGGGCCCATGGGTGCGATCGGCACCCGGTCTTCCCTGCGCCCTCTGATCGAAGAGGGCAAACCAACAGCAAAGCTCGGACGAATATCGTCGCGAGAACGCCGTGTCATATCTGATGCTGTTTGAAACCGTTGAACCGAACTGCGCGCTGTTCGTCCGGCGCGGCCAGGGTGTCTCCCCGCCCTTCGAACGGCGCCCGTGCGCCGATCACTGCTCCTTCTTGAACAAATCCCGGAAGATGAGCTGGCCCCAGATGCGGCCGCGTGCGTGCACCGGCGAGCGTAGCCCGGATGAGCCAACGGGTCGCGCGAACGCGCGCCCCGTTGGCTCATGCGGGCTACTCGCTACCATGGCTTGGAACGATCGAGTGGGAGTAGGGCGTCGCCGCCTCACCTCGATCTGACATTCGGGCCATCTATGCCGGCAGAAGACCCGCGGCGCGATAGCTGTCGATCGTCGAGTCGTAGAGCGAAATATCGGAGCGGCTTCTGGCGATGAGCTGCGCGCCGGCGACGGCGGCGAAGATCGCGCGGGCCCGCTGTTCGCTCTTTCTCGAACTGACCAGGCCCGCAGCCACCAACAGCTTGCTCAGCCACGCCACGTTGACGTCGGCAAAGGTCTGGACCTCCTTCTTCACCGCGTCCGGCAGGTGGTCGACTTCCGCGGACATGAAGCTGCAGAGGCACATGCGATTGTTGCTCTCGAGCGCTTTGCGAAACACCTCGGGATATCGACGCAGGCAGCGGACGGGATCGGCCGTTTCCGCCAGCATCGCCTCGAGTTGGACGGCGGTGTCCTCCCAGTAGCGCCGCGCGACGGCCACGCCGAGATCGGCCTTGCTCGGGAAATGGTGATAGATGCTGGCGGCCTTGATCCCGACTTCGTCGGCGAGATCGCGGAAATTCAAGCCGCCATAGCCGCGCGCCTGCGCGGTCCGCTTTGCCGCCGCCAGGATGGCCTCCCGAGAGCTCGAACTCACGCATCGCCTCACTGCTTCGTTATCTACCAAGTGACAGATAGGCGTTGACCGGCCGGATTTGAAGGCTAGTTTGACCCTACCAAGTGACAGGTAGACAGGAGTCATGATGAAGATTTACGATTGGCCAACTGGCCCATATCCGGCCCGCGTACGCATCGCTTTGGCCGAAAAGAACCTGCGGTCGCAAGTGGAGTTCGTATTGGTCGATCTCTACAAGGGCGAGCACAAGAAGCCCGAATTCCTCGCCAAGAACTACTCCGGCACCCTGCCGGTGCTCGAACTCGACGACGGGACCTTCGTTGGCGAGTGCACGGCCATCACCGAATACCTTGACGCGCTCGATGGCACGCCGACGCTGACCGGCAGGACGCCGCGCGAAAAGGGCGTGATCCACATGATGAGCAAGCGCGCCGAACTGGAACTGCTCGATGCCATCAGTGTTTATTTCCACCACGCCACGCCGGGTCTTGGGCCTCATGTCGAGATCTATCAGAACCCCGAATGGGGATTCCGTCAGCGCGACAAGGCCCTCAGGGGGATGCACTACTTTGACGGCATTCTGAAAGGACGGCCGTTCGTCGCCGGCGACGCATTCACGATGGCCGATATCACCCTCATAGGCGGCTTGATCTTCGCGGGACTGGTGAAGGTGCCGGTGCCGATGGAGTGCGAGGCTCTCTTGGCATGGTATGCGGCGATGCAGGAGCGTCCCAGCGTCAAGAACCGGATAACGATGTCCGAGCCGATCGAGGCATCTTGATCGAGATCGTAGTTTGCGAACACCGCTCTCGTGAACCTTGCGCGAGGGCGGATCGCCAAGATCGCAAGCGTAGCAAGCGTAGCCCGGATGAGCGCAGCGACATCCGGGGCATTTTCTATCCGCGCGTCGCGGGTGCCCCGCATATCGCTGCGCTCATGCGGGCTACTCGCTTCGCGGGCCAAATCACACGGCCGGGATCAATCACTGCTCCTTCTTGAACAAATCCTGGAAGATGAGCGGGCCCCAAGTGCGGCCGCGTGCGTGCACCAGCGCGCCACCCTCGTTGAGCTTTCCCAGCGTGACGGGTGCGAACCCGAGTTGTTTGGCCAAGGCTGCCACGGGAGCGGTCGCGTCGTCGTCGTCACCAGACAGAAAGACCACCCGGTGGCCGCCCTCGACGATCGGATCGGCAGCCAGCTTGGCCGCAACCAGGTGATTGAACCCTTTCACGAGCTTGGCGCCGGTGAACGCCTTCGCGACGAAGGCGGAGGACGGGAGGCCGTCCAGCTCTTCAGGGACTGGAAACGCGTTCATCGCGTCGATGACCGTCTTGCCTTTCCAGCTCGGCAGGGCCTTCGCGACCTCGCGATGCTCCCCGAACGGGACCGCCAGGATGATTGTGTCGGCCTCAAGTGCTTCCCGCAACGACTTGACGACGACCGTGGGTCCAATCGCCCGAGCCTGCGGCGCCAACGCCTCGGGCGGCCGGCGGCTCGCGACGGTCACGTTGATGTTCTTACGAGCGAAGGCGTGGGCGAGGGCCTGGCCTATCTTACCGAATCCTACAATTGCATAGCTCATGATACCTCTCCGATCCGTGTTGATATTGATTCCCCAGCCGTTCAGATCGCCGAGAAGCCGCCGTCGACAGACAACTCCACCCCGTTCACGAAGCTCGAATCGTCTGAAGCAAGAAACAGCGCGGCCGCCGCAATTTCCTCGGGACGACCCATCTTTCCCCGCGGGATCAGGGATTCGAACATCCGCTTCGCCTCCTCGGTGAGAACCTGGTCCTGCATCGGTGTGGCGATCGGCCCCGGGCTCAGCACGTTCACCCGGATATTCCTGCCCTTCAGTTCGTTGAGCCACGTGCGTGCGAATGAGCGCAACGCCGCCTTGCTCGCCGCATACACGCCGTAACCAGGAAAGCCTTTCACCGATGCAACCGACCCGGTCATGAAGATCGATCCGCCATCGTTGAACAGCGGCAACGCCTTCTGAACCGTAAACAGCGTGCCGCGCGTATTCAGGTCGAAGGCCGCATCGAAATGCTGCTCGGTAATCTCGCCGAGCGGGACGGCTTCGCCGATGCCGGCGCTTGCGTACAGGACGTCGATCTTGCCCTTTTCCCGCCTGACCGTATCGAACAGACGGTCGAGGTCGTCGAGATTGGCCGCGTCGCCGCGCACGCCGGTTACGTTGCGGCCGATCAGCCTGACGGCCTCGTCGAGCGCTTCCTGCCTTCGGCCCGTGATGAAAACATAGGCGCCTTCTTCAACGAACCGGTGGGCGCTCGCCAGCGCCATGCCGCTCGATCCACCCGTGACGACTGCAACCTTACCCTCAAGCTTTCCCATGACTTCTCCTTTCGTCGTGTCGGACAGCGTCTCTGGTCCCATTTGCGAGATGGCCCCGGAGAACCTCGACGTAGCTCCGCCGGCGTCGGGCGTTGAGTGCGGAAGCGCGCACATCGGTGGTGCGAAATCGATCCGGCTGGACGACTGACGTCAGCCGCGACGATCGGTGTCCGCCGTTCGGAATTGGGCTGCGCTTGTCGGCATGGCTATTCGGCTTGGGCTAGGATGATCGCCCGTGCTACCCACACACGAGATGCTGTCCGACGTATTGGACACGGGCTTTGGAAGGCGCACCCCAGCGGTGCCGGATTGCACCATGATCGACTGGGATGACGTTCGCTACTTTCTTGCCGTCGCACGCGGAGGCTCGGTGCGGGCTGCCGCCGAGCGCCTCGGGGTGAACCACTCGACCGTGCTGCGACGGGTCGCCCAACTGGAGGAACGGCTCGGAGCGCAGATGTTCGAGAAGCTGCCTTCGGGCTACCGCCTGACGGCTGCGGGGGAGGAGGTCCTCGAACTCGCGGAACAGATGGAAGCGTCGTCGCACCAGCTGGAGACGCGCGTCTTCGGCCGCGACCAGGGCGTGCGCGGGCGTCTGCGGGTGACGCTGGCACCGCCCCTCGCGACACACCTGCTCATGCCGGACTTCGCCGATTTCGCGCGACTGCATCCGGACATCGAGATGGAAATCTTGTCATCCGGCGAGCTGGCAAATCTGACCAATCGAGAGGCCGACGTCGCGATCCGCGTCGTCTACGACCGCAAAACCCTGCCGCTCAATCTTCACGGCCTGAAGGGACCGGAGCTGTTCGGAGGCATCTACATATCCCGCGATCGACTGGCCGCATGGCGTGCGGGCGCGCCTGATCCCGTCCGGTGGATCGTTATCAGCATTCATGGAATCCCGGACTGGGCCCACGAGGGCGAGGTTCGGGCCGCCGAGGTTCCGTTCAGGGCCACAGATGCCGAGGCGCAGATCGTGGCGGTGCGGCAGGGGCTCGGGATGACGACGCTGCCGTGCTTCGTCGGAGATGCCGACCCCCTGCTGGTGAGGGTGCCGGGCACCGACCTGCACATGTACGGGACGCTCTGGCTTCTCACACAGGGGGAGACACGCAAGACGAAGCGCGTGCGGCTCTTCACCGAGTTCGTATCCCGCAGGCTCGCCGCGTACGCGCCGCTTCTCGCGGGACTGTCCGTATCGCGCGACTGACGCGCGGGCAGGTAGCCGATGGCGCTTGCCGTAATCCGATTGGAAACCGAGCTGCGATTGCACCAAGCGAAAATCGCGGTCAATCCCTTGCGCTGCTGACGGAGCAAGCGTAGCCCGGATGAGCGAAGCGATATCCGGGGCATTTTTTATCCGTGTGTCGCTTGGTGTCCCGCATATCGCTGCGCTCATGCGGGCTACTCACTGTTTCGCGGATGTCGCGATGGCGCATCGCGCCGGTCAAGCGGCTAGGGGGCAGCCCGACCGATCGATGCGGCGGAGCGATCAATATGGACCGGGTTCGCAGGGGACGTTGTTGCCGGTCCAGGGCGCGGTGGCGAATGAGCCGACGCGCGGCGCCGGAATGCAGGCGCGACCGTCGACATAGACGGGCTCGGCCGGCGCGGCGGCGCTCGCTTCCGCGACGTGGCGGGACACGGCGTGGGTCTCACGCGCCATTGCCGGCGACGCGATCATGGCAACCGCGATCAAAGCAGCCGACAGGAGTTTGACGTTCGTCATGGAGTTTCTCCGTTTTGTTTATGGGGCCAAGGAGTCTGGCCTCGTCAGATATTTGTGCGCAGCAACGGCGGACTTAAATGCAATCATCACTCACGCCGGCTCAACGCTGCGTGAGCTATGATGTCCTCGCCGTTGTGTTGCGCGATGCAGGCCATCACCGACAGGCCGGATGAACGAAGCGTAATCCATCACGTCTTCGGGTGATGATCGTGAGGGTGCGTTACGTCCGCGTTGGCACTCTTACGGGTTCAGCAAGCGTAGCCCGGATGAGCGAAGCGATATCCGGGGCGTGTCGTGGCGTCCCGCATATCGCTGCGCTCATGCGGGCTACCCGCCGGCGAACCCGTCCTGCGTGCCTAGGAACTTTCGGACGCAAACGCCGCACAAAACTCCGTCACGGCGCGAGCTCGGCTTGGACCTCGCCGAGCAGCGCCATGCCGCCGAGCCGGCCGAGTTCGTCCGAACATTTTGCGCTCTTGCCGTAGCAGCAGAAGGCGACCGTGACGCGCTCTGAAAGCGGTCCAATGCAGGGCAGGCCGCTGTCGCCGAAGGTGGTCATGCAGGGCACGACGCGGCGTTCCTCGAAAGCGAGGTCGCGAATGCGGTCTAGGATCTGTCCTTGAAGCCGATCGGCGACTTCAATCGATCCGCCGGAGCGGAACCAGCCCTTGATATCGGCCTCGCTGTCGAGCGGAAGATCAACCGGATCGCCGCCGAGCTTCAGCCAGGTCTGGCCGTCCGGATAGAGGATCGGCGGCAGGATGTAGGGATTGTCGCCCTTGGGCCCGAGACAACGCATCGACGGCATTCCGGCCAGGCGTTGAACCTCCGCCGCACCAAGTCGGAACAGTGCCGCGGTCCGGCCATAGACCGTAAAGCCCAGCGAGCGGCCGAGCAGCGATTGGGTGTGCCCGCCCGCCGCAACCAGAACGCGCTCGGCCTCGACGCTGCCCGATCGCGTCCGGATCGTCACGCCGGAGCCGTCTTCCGAAATCCCCAGCGCGGGTTCGTCGATGATCCGGGCGCCGGCGCGCTTCGCCGCGATCGTCTGCGCGCGGACCAGGCGGCGCGGGCTGATGTATCCGGCATTGCGCGGCTCGAAATACCCCTGCATTCCCGCCGTCGATTTCAGAAACGGAAAGCGCGCCGCGAGCCCCGTATCATGATAGGCTTCGCACCGGATCCCGTCTTCGGCGCAGATCCTGCCGATCGAAGCAACATCGCTGGTTTCGCTGTGGCCAATGTGAAGCGCACCGGCTTCCCGGTAGAACTCCACGCCGCTCTCCGCTGAAATCTCGCCGTAGCGCGAAATCGCGGCGCGGTTCGCTTGCCGCCAGAACGGCCCCGGATCGTAACTCCGCGTGATGCGGCCCTCGTCATAGTGGCTGCCGAAGACGCCGCCATGGCGCGAAAAATCCGCCGGCTCATCGGGCCCGATCAGCGCAACATCGTGGCCCATCTTGCTCAGATGCCGCGCAGCCGCCGACCCGATCAGGCCACGTCCGATCACCGCAAGTTTGATCGCTTGATTGGTGCTCACGAATAAGCTCTGCGCTCCGCCTGCATCAGCGGTGTGAAATCGACCATGTCATTTCCGATGCTCTGGCAGCAAGCATAATCCGGCTGAGCGCGCAGCAGGACTGGCGAAGCGCGAGCCGCCGCATCTTGGAGCCACGCGCGAGACGGCGGGTTGCGTGTCGCTAACCCGCCCTGCGATATCAGCCAGACTTTTCGCGACTGCCGGGACGCCGGCGCAAGCCCGTGCCTGATGACGCTGCTTTCCGCACGAACGTTCCACCGCCCCAACTTGAAACAAACAGTCACGGTGATTTCACTCGCGCTGAACGGCGTTATATGAAATGATGCAACCAAAGGTCAACATCGTGCATTGTCACCGGCAGGAGGGCGAAATGAGCGACCAAATGATCGATGCGACGACAAGTCCGACCCAGATTGTTCAGCAGGCGGCCAAAAAATATCTCGGTATCAGCAATGCCCCTGGCTGCTGCATCGCGGTCTATGACGAAAAGTCGTTCGGCACCAAGGGCTACGTCTACCCCAAGGGACTGTCGGGCGTGGCCGGCTCTTCGCCCGCGCCATTCAGTGTCACGACCGACACGGTGTTCGAGATCGGATCGGTGACCAAGGTGTTCACCAGCACATTGCTGGCGGTGGCGGTCAAGGCGGGTGGGCCCTCTCTTGACGACACCATCGGCCCTTATCTGAACCTCTTCAGCGCGAAGGCGGTGGGAACGCCGGCGCTGGACGCCATCCAGCTCGTGCAATTCGCCACCCATACCTCCGGCATGCCGGAGCAGCCGGGGGACGGCTTGACCGGCTACAGCGAGCAGCTGTTTGCGGACGAGCCGCCCTCCAGTGAACTCATCAACTGGTGGAATCAATATGATACGCCGCCGCAGGGCTGCTGGCAGTATTCCAACATCGGCTTCGTGACCCTGGGCTTTGCGGTCACGCAGATGTTTGCGAAAGACAAGGGCCACAACTACAACGAGATCCTGGCCGAATACGTCACCGGTCCGCTCGGCATGAAGCAAACGGGAGCCGTGCTCAACTCGTCGTGGAAGATCGCGCAGGGATGTATCGGGCATTGGAGCAAGAGCTCTGAGCCGCCATACCAGATCGTTTTCGACCGCAACACGCCGACCGGCGGCACAGCCTTTGATCTGAAAACCACCGGCGACGATATGATCAGGTTTCTCGCGGCGCAGATCGCGGCGCCGAACGGCCCGCTCGGGTCGCAAATCGCGCTCACGCAGCAGAACCAGGGGACATTCCCCGTTTGCGGGGAGAAGACCAGCGTCACCATGGGCCTCGCCTGGCAGATCACCACGGACACGCAGGGCCATACCGTTTTCACAAAGAACGGCGCGACGAGCAGAGGCGGATTCGAAGCGATCGTGATCGTCGTGCCGGAATTGCAATGCGGTGTCGCGGTGCTGAGCAACCAGTATTTCGATGCGTCGGGCGTGCACCCCGCGGGGATCGCACCCGGGCGCACCGCACTGGAGATTATTTCGCGGCTCCATCCAGGATTCGAGCTGACCGAACCGCTGCCAGAACACGATCCGTTCGACTAGCAAACCTGGCCCGGGCAGGCGCAGCGATGTCCGGCGGCTTTGCCATCTGCGCGAGGGCCTGTCCCTGATGTCGCCAACGTCAGCCGGTCGGTCGCTTACCCGTGTTGACCGCCAGCTGAGCCTCGAAAGCACGCTGGTAAGCCGGCCGGGCTTCGCCGCGGGCGACATAGGCGGACAGGCTCGGATATTCGTCGAGAATGCCCGATGCTCTCAGCCTGAGCAGCACCGACACCATCATCAGGTCGCCCGCACTGAACGCGCCGTCGAGCCAGTCGGCGTCGCCAAGGCGGGGGGAGAGTTGTTGCAGCCGGTCGCGGATGCGATCCATGACCAGCGGCAGGCGCTCTTTGGTCCAGGGCTTGTCGCTCTCCAGAATCCTGGCGGTCATGAGTTCAAGGATCGGCGGTTCCACCGTGTTGACCGCGGCAAACATCCAGGTGATTGCGCGGGCGCGGGCATTGGCATCGCCCGGCAGCATGGCCGACATGACGTTCGGCGATATGCAGCACGATCGAGCCTGTCTCGAACAGCGCGAGATCGTCTTCCTCATAGGTCGGAATCTGGCCGAAGGGATGCAGCGCCAGATGCGCCGGCTCCTTCATCGCCTGGAACGAAACCAGGCGAACCTCGTAAGGTTGGCCCGCTTCTTCCAGCGCCCAGCGAACGCGGGTATCGCGCGCCAGTCCCTTGCCGCCATCGGGCGACCGTTCAAAGGCGGTAATGATGGGCGTCATCGTTTCTCTCTCCATGTCCTTGCGTCCCGAGGACGAGCGGGCGGCACGCGCCCCGACAGCCGATCCTGGATTCTTTTGGCCAAGCGTAGCCCGGATGAAGCGAAGCGAAATCCGGGACCGGTCCTGCCAAAGGGGAGAACCCGGATTTCGCTGCGCTCCATCCGGGCTACAGGCTGCGTGTCACGCAGTCGAGTTGCCTCGACGCAAATCAAATCCCTTTGCGCCACCTGCGACAAATCACCCCGACGGGCAAATCAGCAAAACCTGTCAATCCCGCGATAAGAAAATATTCCGCTTGGACCCAACTCAGATGTTCCTCTCTGGTATACTGAATCACTCGCATGCGCGGGTGATGACACCGCGTGTTGGTCACCTTGAATTGCGACTCATCCCCATCGTCGTCCCTGCGAAAGCAGGGACCCATAACCACAAATGCCGACTATTGCACGATGCTGATACGACGAGTCCCGTTCACAACATCCGCCGTGGAGTATGGGTCCCTGCTTTCGCAGGGACGACAGCGTGCTTGGGGCATCCCCCTGGCAACCCAGCAAAATTCGCGATTGCTGGCTGCCTCATCTTCAGGCAATGACGGTCTGCAATGAACAAGAGCTTCGAGGAAACTGCCGCTCGTCTGGCGCCAGCGATCTTTGTCGTGCTGTGGAGCATCGGATTCGTCGGCACCAAAGCTCGTGCCTGTGGTTCGACCAGCGCCAGGCGCGCGCGGCTGCGGAGTTTACGCCGCGGCCGTTCCTGGCAGCGGTGTCCGCGGGGCGTGTCCTCGCTGACCCGCGCTACGGGTTGCAGAACAAAGTCGGGTGAATGATGGGTGATCAAGGCCGCGGGTTGCGAAGAATGCGATTGCTTCGTCAGATGAAGCAAAGCCACCTCGCTGAATTGATGGGTGTGGATCAGGCGACCGTGTCGCGCTAGGAGCGCGGCATTCTCGATCTGTCCGAAAGCCAGTGGATCTCGGCGCGCCGATTGCTCATGGGTCCGTTCGAGCCGGCCCAGGATGCCGCCCTGAAGCGTCTCGTCGAATCCTCGACGCGCAAGGTCCATCTGGTTTGCGACCTGACGCATCGGCTGCTTGCCGCATCGGCGCCCAGGCAGGCTGAATGGCGAACCGGCTTGTCCGAATTCCTGGGCAAATCGCTACGTGTTTATGCCTCTCCGGAAATCCTCGCGGCTGACACCGCCCTCAATGATCTCGGCTGGTATGACGGGCAGCTGAGCTCGCTCGAGGTCAATACGGGTCCGAACTCCGATGCGGACCTCGTGATCCTTCCGGGCCGCATGCTGTGGGAGCGCCTCATGCTCGCCGACGGTGCCCCCGCACGGCTGGTCACCACCATTGCCTGAAGCACGGGGAGGCTGCCTCAGCCGGATAACGCTCGCTTATTTTATGCGTGGCGACCTTTCGACAAAGGCTGCTAGGTCGGGCTCGTACGGCAGATGAACTTTGGCCCGCGTATCCGTTTGGATGCGCGGGAAAAAGCTCTGAAGCGGAACACGCCCGAGGCCAGAGATCGCGTTCAATGAATTCCGTTCCGTTGTTTGACATCAAGGCCGTTCCGAAGGCCGAGCTTCACGTGCATGTCGAGGGAACGCTAGAGCCGGGCATGCTGCTCGATTTTGCCCGCCGGAACGATGTGGCGATTCCGTACCGCTCGATGACCGACGTCCTCTCGGCGTATCGCTTCTCCGATCTCCGGTCGTTTCTGGAAATCTACTGGGCCGGCCTGACCGTGCTTCGGACGGAGCGCGACTTCTATGAGCTGACGCGCGCGTACTTGACCCGTGCGCGGGAAGACAATGTCGTTCATGCGGAAATCTACGTCACCCCGGCCGACCATACCGAGCGCGGCGTGCCGTTCGATTCTGTCATGGACGGCATCAGCGCCGCTTATGCAGACGCGCGACGCGATATCACCGGAGGCATGATCCTGTGCGTTCGCCGGCATAAGCCTGTTGAAGAGGCTTTCGCCGCGATTGAGGCGGCGCGCCGCTGGCGCGACGGCGTGCTGGCCCTCGGACTCGGTGGACCGGAAAAAGGCTACCCGCCCGGACCCTTCGACGAGGTCTTCGCCCGCGCCCGCGCGCTTGGCTGGAAGACGACCGCGCATGCCGGTGAGGAAGGGCCGCCGGATTATGTGACCGAAGCGATCGACAGGCTGGGCGTCGACCGCATCGATCACGGCGTCCAGTGCGAGGCCGATCCGGCACTGATGCGGCGCCTTGCCGACGAGGGGACGCCGCTCACGGTATGCCCGCTGTCGAATGTGGCGCTGCGGATCTTCCCCGATCTCCAACGTCACAATCTGCGCCGGCTGCTCCACGCCGGCCTCTGCGTCACGGTCAACTCCGACGACCCGGCGTATTTCGGAGGTCACGTCAACGAGAACTTCGTCCGCGCGGCAGCGGCGTTGGGCCTGACTGCCGTGGAACAATTGAGCCTCGCCGACAACAGCCTCAAGGCTGCGTTCATGGATGAAACGCGCCGTCAGGACTATCGGCGCGTCATCGGGGACATGGCCGCCTGTCCACGCCGGTCACCCGCATGACGACTGACAGTTCCAGTCCCGGGCTCCGCGTCTGGCTCGCCGTCATCGTGCTCGGCGTTGCTTCGTTCACGATGGTCACGACCGAGTTCGCGCCGGTCGGGCTGTTGTCCCAGATCGCCCTCGATCTTGGTCGAGACCAGGCCGCGGTCGGGCTCACGGTCACGCTCTATGCCTGGATCGGCGCTGCCAGCGGCCTGTTGTCCGCGGTTCTGCTGCAACGTTTTCCCCGCAAGCCGCTGCTCGTTGTTCTGATGCTGGTGCTGTCCGCGAGCAATCTTGCGGCGATGCTTTCCGACAGTTTCACGGGGTTGTTGCTGGCGCGGGCGGTCGGTGCCGTCGTTCACGGCTTCTTCTGGGCGATGGCGGCCGCGATCGCAACGCAGATCGCGCCGTCTCATCGCATGGGTGTTGCGACAGCGATCGTGTTCGGCGGAATCTCGATGGCAACCGTCATCGGCGTGCCGCTCGTCAACCTCATCGGACAGAACAGCGGATGGCGCGCGGCATTCGGCGTGATCGGCGGGGTTGGATTGTGTACGTCTGTCCTGATGGTCGGGGTTCTTCCGCGGCTCCGGGCCGGATCGCCGACGGGATGGCAAGCGCTGGCCGCGGTGGTTCGCCGACAGGATCTGCGCAGAATCTATGCCGTGACGGCGTTCATGGCGGCGGCGAATTTCGCAGCCTACACCTTCATCGAACCCTTCCTCGGCGAGATCGCGGATGTGCCGCCCTTCATGATCGGCGTGATGCTGTTCGGTTTTGGCGGAGCAGGATTCGTCGGCAACATCCTGACCGGTGTCCTGATCGATCGCTTCATGACATCCGTCATCACGTGGGGACTGCTTGCCCTCGCGGGCGCGCTTGTCGGGCTTGGATGGTTTGGCCCGCAACTCGGGACCGGCACCGTCGTTACCTTGCTTGTGGTCTGGGGCACCGCCGTTGCGGCGCTGTTCGCGGGCCTCCAGACCTGGATCTTGCGTGCGGCCGGTTCCATGGCAATGTCCGCGGCCGCGATCCACTCGGCCGTCATCAATTCGGCGATCGGCGTCGGAGCCATTCTTGGTGCCCGGATGCTGAATCTCTCGGATCTATCCGGAGTGATGCTGATGGCGGGAGTGATCGTCATCGTGCCGCTTCTGATCATGCGCGTGGGCCGAAGTGGCGAAACATGATCCGCGATGGCGGAACAGTTTGTGGAACGATAACCTGCGCCGCGTCGAACCAGGACCATAATCACGCATTATGACCGCTCCATCCCGCTCGACCCTGCAAGGAGACTGCCATGACCGATCTCGTCACATGCCTCTGGTTCGATCAGGGCCGGGCGCGCGAAGCGGCGGAGTTTTATGCCGCGACGTTTCCCGACAGCCATGTCGGCGCGGGCCATCCATCTCCGATACCGGGCATCGGGCAGGGCGAGGAGCTCACGGTCGAGTTCACCGTGCTCGGCCGGCGCTTCGTGGGGCTGAACGGAGGCTCCAACTACACGCCGAACGAGGCGGTCAGTTTCATGGTGCTCACCGACAGCCAGGAGGAGACCGACCGCTACTGGAATGCGGTCACTTCCAACGGCGGCAAGGAATTGCCGTGCGGCTGGTGCCGGGATCGCTGGGGCTTTGCCTGGCAGATCACGCCGCGGCGGCTGCTCGAGCTCGTCAACAGCGCCGACCCCGTCGCCGGCAAGCGCGCGATGGAGGCGATGATGACGATGAAGAACATCGACATCGCCGCGATCGAGCGCGCGGCGGCGGGGTAATCCGCGTGCCGGAATGATCTGGCCCGGGCTCGATAGTCGGGTGTCCGATCGAGCTGGTATCTGCGACGCGGCCATTCGCGTTGCGGCGTGCGCTCGTCGCGACGGTCACCCCGGCGCAAACGCGGGATGTGCCCGGTGCTGTCGCGTGATACGAAATTCGCATTCGCAGCTCTGGAGCCAGCCTTGATGTCCGTCGCCGCCGCCGCCAATCAACAGCAAAATCTCACCGCCGCCGAATCCGATCCGCAAACGCTTGGCTGGATGCAGGGCTTTCCGCCGCCGCAGGACAGGACCATCACCTTCCAGAACGGCTCGTTCCGCAGCTTCCCCGAATTGCGCTGGGCCTGGAGCAACATCCGCCAGCTGGTGCCGACCGTGAATGTCTGGCGCGGGGCAGGGCCGGCGTCGGTGCTGCCGCGCGAAGACCATGATATCGGAGCGTCGGCATCGGTGACGATGGACGGCCGCCCGATGACCTTCGCGCGCATGCTCGAGGAGACCTATGCCGACGGCATCGCCGTGCTGCACCGGGGCAAGCTGATCTACGAGCGCTATTTCGGCGCGTTGAAGCCGCACAAGCCGCACATCGCGATGTCGGTGACGAAATCGTTCACCGGCACGCTCGCCGGCATCCTGATCGCCGAGGGCAAGATTGATCCGCAGGCGCCGATCACCGATTATGTGCCGGAGCTGAAGGCAAGCGCATTCGGCGATGCCCGCGTGCACGAGGCGATGGATATGACCACCGGCCTCAAATACACCGAGGTCTATACCGACAAGAATTCCGACGTGTGGGGGCTGCGACGCGCCAACGGCATGGCGCCGATCGATCCGGGCTATGAGGGCGCGACCAATATCTTCGACTTCCTCTGCGCACAGCAGAAGCAGGGCGAGCACGGCAAGGCATTCGCCTACAAGACCGTCAACACCGACGTGCTGGCCTGGATCTGCCGCCGTGCCAGTGGCATGACCTTGTCGGACCTGCTCTCCGAGCGGATCTGGGCCCCGATGGGCGCCGAGGAGGACGCGCATTATCACGTCGATCGCATCGGCACCGAAAGCGGCGGCGGCGGATTGTCGACGACGCTGCGCGACCTTGCCCGCTTCGGCGAGACGATCCGCAACCATGGCCGCTTCAACGGCCGCCAGATCGTACCGTCTCAAGTGGTCGAGGACATCGCGCGCGGTGGCGATCCTGAGAAATTCAAGCCTGCCGGCTACACCACGCTACCAGGGGCGTCCTACCGCAATCAATGGTGGGTGACGCACAATGCGCATGGCGCCTTCATGGCGCGCGGCGTTTATGGCCAGGGCCTCTATATCGATCCGAAGGCCGAGATGGTGATCGCGCGCTACGCCTCGCACCCGGCCGCCGGGAATGCCGCCAACGATCCCGTGACGCTGCCGGCCTACATGGCACTGGCCAAGGATCTGATGGCGGGAGGGTAGGACGAAGGCAGGTTGGTTCGCTCGCGCAAGACGCGTAGCCCGGACGAGCGCAGCGATATCCGGGGCTTTTCCGTCTGCTGATCGCGGCTTGTCCCGCATGTCGCTTCGCTCATGCGGGGCTACGATCACGTCCGCGAGATTTTGTCGTATCGCTTGATCAGGCGCTCCCGCTTGATGCGGGACAACCGCCTGATCCAGAACACGCCGTCGAGCTGATCGATCTCGTGCTGATGGCACACCGCGCGCAGGCCGTCGGATTCCTCGGTCTGCATGTTGCCGTCGAGATCCTGATAGCGGATGCGGACGCGGGCGTGGCGCTCGACCTCGTCATTGACCCCGGGCATCGAGACGCTGCCCTCCTTGTGCAGGATCATCTCGGGCGAGGTCCGGATGATCTCCGGATTGACATAGGTCCGGGGCCCCTCGCGGACATCGAGCTCGAGCACCACGACGCGCAGGGACACGCCGATATGCGGCGCGGTGATGCCGATGCCCGGCGCTGCATGCATGGTCTCGAGCAGGTCCTGCGCCAGTTCGCGCAGCGCGTCGTCGAACATGGTCACCGGCTCGGCCGGCAGCGCAAGGCGCGGATCGGGATAGCGCACGATGGGGCGAATGGTCATGCCCGTGTCTTAGGCCAGCGCATCGCGCCGGACAACATGCCGATGCGGGCACCGCGTGCGGCGCGCCGTTCAGAGATGCTTTTCGAAGAACAGATCGGGGTAGGGGTCGTCATTGAAGCGCGGGATCTCGGTCCAGCCCGTCCTGCGATAGAGCTGGCCGGCTTCCGGCAGCGCGCTGTTGGTGTCGAGCCGCAACACCGCGATGCCGAGCTTGCGTGCGGCCTGCTCGGCGGCGTCCATCAGGCGGCGGCCAAGGCCGAGGCCGCGCGCGCCAGGTGCGACCCAGAGCCGCTTGATCTCGGCGAACGCGCTGCTGCTGCCCTTCAGCCCGACGCAGCCGATCGGCAGCCCGTCCGACATCGCCACGATGAAGCTGCCGCGCGGGCGCACCATATCCTTGGCCTCGGGGTCGCGCGACAGCCTGACGTCAAAGCCCTTCTCGAAGCGCCGCGCGAGCTCGGCGTAATATTCGCAGAGGCAGTAGCGCGCCTCGTCGCTGCGCGGATCCATCTCATCGAGGGCGGTGCCGTCGCGGCCAAGCGCCGAGGCGATCAGGTCCATCGCCGCCAGCAGCGCCTCGCGTTGGCTGTGGTGGGCGAGAAAGTCCTTGGCCTGCCGGTTGGAGATCGCCTCATAGGCGCTGAACTCGCGCTTACCCGCCGTCGTCAGCCGTGCGATGCGGCGGCGCGCATCGTCGCCATGCGCCGTGGTCTCGATCAGCTCCTCGTCCTCGAGGCTGCGCAGCAGGCGGCTCATCAGGCCGGAATCGAGGCCGAGATAATCCCTGATCTCGCCGACATCGGCGCGGCCATGCCCGATCGCGTTCAGCACGCGCGCCGCGCCGAGCGGCCGGCCGCGCCCGAGGAACGAGGTGTCGAGCGCGCCGACGGCGGAGGTCACGGCACGATTGAAGCGGCGGACGCGGGAAACGGGGTCGAGCATATATCTGACTTTAGTCAGATATCGCCGCGGCGTCAATCGGCCGGCGATCCGGACCGAATGAAGCCTTGCCGCCTAGTGCAGATGCCATGCGATAGGCGACGCGTATCAGCCTGGGACGCAGCGGAACGAAGTCGCCGCTGCGTCGTCTCGTGTCGTTTCGGCGGTCACGCCGCGGCCATCTTGGCCCTGATCACTTGCGGATCGACGAAGCCGCCAAAGCCGACCGCGATCCGGTTCCAGCCGTTGATGATGTTGATCAGCAAGGTCACCTTGACCTGCTCCTCCGGAGTAAAATGCGCCTTCAGCGTCTCGTAGGCCGCGACATGGGTATGCTGCTCGCAGATCCGCGTCAGGGCCTCGGTCCAGCCGAGCGCTGCGCGCTCGCGATCGGTGTAGCAGGGCGCTTCGCGCCAGGCCGACAGCAGGTAGATGCGCTGCTCGGTCTCACCCTCATCGCGGGCGAATGTCGTGTGCAAATTGATGCAATTGGCGCAGCCGTTGATCTCCGAGGCGCGGATCTTCACGAGCTCGGCGAGCTTCGGCTCGAGGGTGGAGGTGATCGCAAGTGACGCGTCGAACCAGATCTTCATGATCTTGGGGGCGGCGGCGAGCGGATCAAGTCTGACAGTCATGGTCGGTTTCCCTGGTTTGGTTGACGACATCATGACGAACGAGGAACGGCGAATGTGACATGCCGGCGCGATATTTTTATCGGCCGCGGCAGCGGCGGCTCTTACAGGAAGCCGGCGATCGGGCGGATGGTCTCGTCGGCCAGCGTTGTGACCGCCTTCCGGAAGGCCGGCGGGCACGCGCGGTCTTGCTGTGCGCTGTTGCGATTGGAATGACGCGATGATCGCGATCATCAGCGGCGCTACTGGGGCGCGAGATCGCTCGCCGCTTGCCGGAGTTCTTGCAGCAGCTCTGTTTCCCATTGCGAAGGATCCGTCAGGAACCGCGCGAGATTGTCGAAACAATAATATCCGAACTCCGAATTTGACCGGGCGGCGGACGTCGCGGCTGCACGCGCCAGCAATCGCGCCGCATACTGCTGCGCCGTCATCAGGCTCGCCGCGTGCTCGGCCATCTTCGCCAGTCGCCAAAGCACCGAGTGGTCGATGGCATTGCCGAGATCGCCGAAATAGAATTGTTCCGCGAGCTCCAGGCGAGCGCTCGCGCTGCCAGCGTTCTCCAGCATTAACGGAGCGATCTTCTCGAAGAAGAAGTTCTCGTGATCGGTATCGACCAGCCCGTAGTAGCGCAGCAGAACCTCGTTGCTCGACTTGTCGAGACGCGCGAGACACCACGCGGCGTAGCCGAACAACGCGGTCGGAATCTCGTCTCCGTAAGGGTCGTACCAGGCGTTGGTGTGCGGTCCGATGTGTGCGTACACCGTATCGATCAGCCTTCGGATCGCAGGCGCGGCGCCGGGGCAATGCCTGGCGACATGGGTGAAGAACTTCTTCTCGTTGAGCCGCTTGCCGTCGCAACGGAACACTGCCTGGAGGTGGTTGTCGTGCGGCCGCTCGTTGATATCGGGACCGATCTGCGCCGTCAGCGCATCGATGGCCGCGATACAGTCGGGCTCGCTCATCGAGGCGAGATCGACGGTGTAGGTGCTGAACCGCTTGGCGAGCGTCTCGGCCTTCTTGGCCAGGGCGGCATCCCTGTCCTCTTCTTGCGACTCGGGTGGAGCGGGCCTGAAATGATCCTCCGTTACGGGCACGACCCGGACGCGGTGTATCGGATCGCCCGGCGCGCCGGAGACCGTCACCATCCCCTCCGCGAACCGCATATCGAGACGCCGGTCCGGCAGAGGCGTCGCCTTCGACCAGGCGCGGGCGCGCGCCAGCCAAGGACGGTCGTCCATCCCGAACCGCTCCAGCATGATCTTGGGCGAAACCGTCCCGTCCACACCGACGCAGGCGACGAAGTCATGCCGCTTCAACCAGAAAGCCTGGCTATCGCCTTGCCAGCCGATCACGTCGCGCTCGGAGAGTTCGAAGTCGCGGAGATTGCTGCTGACATTGGCGTAGTGGCCGTTCGGATCCGGCCACAGATCGGGGTGCGATTTCGCGTTGATCTCGTTGGTCGTCAACGTGGCCTCGCGATCGAGCAACTGCGACACCTTGCGGTAGATCTCGCCGCGTCGTGGCGACAATCGCTGCTTCCGCCTGTCGAGGTCGAGCTGGGTCGTGTCGGGCAACCCTTCCGCCTGCATCCACATCGGCGCGACGGAATGCAGCTGCCGCAGCGGAAAGGCCTGCCATATCTCGACGGCAAAGCTGAAATACTCCCGCTGCGCCGCGGTGTCTCTGCCCAGCAACCGGGAGACGAGCGAACTCTCCTCGGTGATCATGGGAAGCCGGGAATTGTCTCCGCGCAGCCAATAGCGGCCACACGGGCTCGAGCGGATCAGAAACGACTTGGCGCGTGATCCCTCGCAGCTCGACACCTCGTGATGGCCGGTCTGCGGATCGATGCGCAGCAGCAGGGCAACAATTCCGTTATCGTGCCGGAACGCCGAAACCAGAATTCGGCCATCCCGGTCCAGAACCGGCGGGCACAGCGAGTTGCCGCTCGGCATGCCCTGAACCGAGCGGACGATCGCCCTGCGCTCGAGGTCGATGACATGCAGGTCCGTCGCGCGCGCGGCGTGATAAAGCAGGAGATGGACGAGCCGGCCATCCTTGCTCTGGAGAAATCCGTAGCTCAGATAGTCGTCCCGCGCGTCCTTTCCGTCGTGTCCGCGCGCCCAGGGCGTTTGCAGCCGATCGACGAGTTGGCGACGCGCGAGATCATAGAAGACGAATCCCGCGTCGGTGTTGAAGAACCACGCGATGCCATCCGGCAGCAGCCCGGCATCTCGCGCGAGCCGCTTGCCGAGGGCAGGACGCATGATCCAGTCATCCTGGCCGTCGACCTGGATTGCGTAGTACTCGGTGTTGCTGATTTTGCGGATGGAGTTCACGATCGGGTAACCCTGCGAAGCCGCCCCGTGTCCCGAGGTGCTTCATTATGCGCGACCCGGACAACATCCGATTAATGCGATCGGGAAACTTGAGGTTGACCGGCCGGCGACCGCCGGCGGGACAACTTGCCGCATGTCTCTTGCTGTGCGCCGATGAGCCGGTCAAGCGCGCGCCAGCACCAGGACGTTGCCGGCAAGGATCGCGGCGGCGCCGGCGAGCACCGGCCAGCCGAGCGCAAGGTGCTCGAACAGCGCCGACAGCACGAGCGCGACGAGCGGCACCAGCGCGAGCGTATAGGCGGCGCGGCCGGGACCGAGCCGGCGCACCAGCTCGAAATAGAGCATGAAGGTGATGCAGGACGCGGCGACGGCGAGATACAGGAAGCTCGCCGCGTAGGAGAGCGAGATGTCGGCGGCAAACGGCGTGCCGGTCGCGACGGCCCACAGCGCGCTCGCTGCGGCTCCGACGAACGCGCCCCAGCCGAGCACCGAGACGACGGGCAGTCCGGCGCGCTGGTTGCGCGCACCGACCGTCGTTCCCGCGCCGGTCGCGATGGCCGCGGTGAGCGCCCAGGCGAAACCCGCAAGCGGCGTGGCTCCGTGCGCGGCCGCGCCGGGCAGGAAGATGATCGCGAGGCCAAGGATGCCGCACAGCGCGCCCGATACGAAGCCGGAGGAGATCGGAACGCCGAGCGCGGCGCGCGCGATCACGGCCGCGAACAGCGACGATGTCGACAGCACGAGCGCCGCAAGCCCGCTCGGCATGCGGGCGGTCGCCTCATAGAAGGCGACGAAGGCAATGGCGAAGAACAGCAGGCCCTGCAACGCGACCGCCGGTCGATCCTTTCGCGGGATCGCGAGCGGCACGCCGCGTAGCCGTCCGTAGCCGAGCAGGATGACGCTCGCGAGCACCATGCGCAGCGCGACCGACCACGGCGCGGGCGTCACGCCGGCCTGCATCGCCGTTGCCAGCGCGCCGCCGCCCCAGAGCAGCGCGGTCAGCGCGAACAGCAGGGCTGTCATGGCGCGCCGGCGTCATCGCGCAGGGCGCGCCAGCCCTCGGCATCGATCCGCGCGCTTTCTCCCTCAAGCCGGGTGAGGGCGGAATCGAGCGTGGCGCGTTCGTTCTCCGACAGCCGCGCCAGCAGCCGCGTCTCGATCGCGCTGCCGAGTGCGGCGATCCGGTTGAACGCGGCCCGGCCGCTGCGGGTGATGCTGACGGCGGCGAAGCGCCGGTCGGACTTGCCGGGCCGCCGCACCGCGAAGCCGAGATCTGCGAGCTGGCCGATGCCGCGACTGACCGCAAACGGGTCGAGGGCGCAGGCGCGGCCGATCTCGGAGGCGTTGGCGGCGTCGCGCTCGGCGATGACGGCGAGGATACGCCAGCCGGCCTGGCTCAATCCGAACGTCTCGCCGTAGAAACGCTCGAGCGGTCGGGCGACCTGCGCCGCGACCAGGAACAGGCGGTAGGGCAGCCAGGCACTGAGCTTTAGCCCATCGTCGGACGCAGGCGCGGTCTGTTTCATGGGGCGCGAGGCTCGCACACATAATTGCAAAGTGCAAGTATATCGCAAAGACAAGTTGCGACCCGGATCGCATGCGTGAAAATCCCGACACACTTGTCACTCCCACTCACTGCTGCCGCGGCGCCAGATTGGGGCATGACCAACGGCGAACGGCGGGCGGCGATGGAACCGCGCTGAGGTCCCGGAGTTCGTCCAAATCGGAGATGGAGAGACCATCATGAATAAATCAGCTGAGAACGATCGCGGCGGACTGACGGCGATGCAGACACCGCCGGTGGTGTCGCGGGAAGCGTGGGAGGCGGCGCGCCTCGAGATGCTGGTGAAAGAGAAGGCCCAGGTGCGGGCACGCGACGCGCTTGCGGCGGAGCGGCGGCGGATGCCCTGGATGGCGATCGAGAAGCCGTATGTCTTCGAAGGACCGAACGGCAAGGCGAGCCTGCTCGACCTATTCGAGGGCCGCCGGCAGCTGATCATCTACCGCGCCTTCTTCGAGCCCGGCGTGTTCGGCTGGCCGGATCACGGCTGCCGCGGCTGTTCGCTCGGCGCCGATCAGGTCAGTCATCTCGCCCACCTGAACCAGCGCGACACCACGCTCGCTTACGCCTCGCGCGCGCCGCAGGCCGACATCGCGCGGCTGAAGGCGCGGATGGAGTGGGACATGCCGTGGTACACGATCACCGACAGTTTTGACGCCGACTTCGGCGTCGCCGAATGGCACGGCCACAACGTGTTCATCCGCGACGGTGAGCGGATCTTCCGCACCTATCTCGTCAACAGCCGCGGCGACGAAGCGATGGGTACGGTGTGGAGCTATCTCGACATCACGCCGCTCGGCCGCCAGGAACTCTGGGAGGACTCGCCGAAGGGTTATCCGCAAGGCCCGACCTACAAATGGTGGAATTGGCACGACAATTACGACGCCGAGGCCGCGCCAAACGCAAAATGGGCGGCGGTGACCGATGCCGGCGAAGCCGCGTTCCGCAAGATCGCGGAGCAGGAGCGCAAGGCGACCTAAGGGGTAGAGCAGGGCGAACGCGTGGCGTGCTTCCGAGAGCTTCGGTTTTGATTGCATCAGAACCGAAGCTCTCGCTTCTTGTCTTGCCTGCTTTCCCGACGCGGACCGGCGTTCACTTCGCTCGACGCTCTAGCGGCCGTTGTCCCTGGCCGAAAGTGCCTTCAGCGCCGACAAGGTCTGCCGCAGCCCGCGATCGAGGCGCTTGTCGCGGCGGATCACCACCGCGAGCCGGCGGTAGAGCTTTGGTGACAGCGACCGGACGATCAGGTTGCGCTGCTTGGTGCTGGCGGGAACGGCCATGCCGGGCAGCACCGCGCAGCCTAGCCCGGCGCGCACCATCTCCTTGATCGCCTCGACGCTGCCGAGCGACATCAACGGCTTCAGCGACACGCCGCCGCGGGCCAGCCACTCGTCGGCGGTGCGCCGGGTGTTGCCGCCCGGCTCGAACAGCAGCACGGGCCTCGTCGCCAGCACCTCCGGCGTGATCCGCGCCGGCAGTTGCATGTCGCGGGGCGCGATCAGCACGAACTCGTCGTTCATGACCGGCGTGATCTCGAAGCTGCGCCCCGACACCGGCAGCGTGACAAGCGCGATGTCGATGGTGTTGTCCTCGACCGCCCGGGCGATCTCCGCGGTGTTGCCGGTCGTAACCGTGATCTCCAGCGAGGGCAGCGCGGCGCGCAGCTCCTTCAGGATCGGCGGCAGCAGGAAGATGCAGGCGGTCGCACCGGTGCCGAGCCGCACGCGGCCTGCCGTTCCGGTTGTCTGCTGTGCGACGGCGTCGACCGCCGATGCCACCGCCGCATTGATCTGATGCGCGTGCGAGAGCAGCGCGACGCCGGCGGCGGTCGGTCTGGCCTTGCGTCCGACCCGCTCGATCAAGGTCGCATTCAGGCTGCGCTCGAGCTGGCGCACCTGCAGGCTCACCGCGGGCTGCGTGAGTTGCAGCCGCTCGGCCGCCGCCGAGAAGCTGCCGCAGTCGATCACGACAGCGAAGCTTTCGAGATAATCGAGGTTGAGGTTCTTCATCAAAGTATCTCTTATGCCGCGCATAAGCTGACAAAGCTTCACTTATATAACGCCGCGGCGCATAGTCCGGCAAGCGACGGCTTCGGCAGACCGGGAGCAGGCATTGTCCGGCCTCAAGTCCATCGGCGATGTCATCGTCGAGCTGGGGCGCTATCTTGCGGTCTCTTCGCATTCGCGCAACCGCCGCCGGCAGGCGCTGCGTGAGCTCGACGATCGCCTGCTGGCGGATGTCGGACTGTCGCGCAGCGATGTCGAGATGAGCCCGTGGTGCGTGCAGCATGCGCCGACGCGGCGTCGAAGCACAGGGATGATGCCGCAAGACGAGGGAAGGATGAGAGACAACGAAGACACCGTGATCCGCGACGCCACAGAGGTCGACATGGCGGAGGTGCAGCGCATCTACGCGCACCATGTGCTCAACGGGCTGGCGACATTCGAGGACGTGCCGCCGTCACTCGACGAGATGCTCGGGCGCCGCGCCGCCGTGCTGGCCGCGGGGCTGCCGTATCTCGTGGCCGATATCGACGGACGGGTGGCCGGCTACTCCTACGCGACAGCGTACCGGCCGCGGCCGGCCTATCGCAACACCATTGAAGACTCGGTCTACGTGTCGGAAGCCCTGCGTGGCCGCCGCGTCGGCGCGGCGCTGCTGCGGGCGCTGATCGAACGGTCGGAGGCGGGACCCTGGCGGCAAATGATCGCCGTGATCGGTAACAGCGGCAACGCCGGATCGATCGCATTGCACCGTCGCATGGGCTTCGAGATGGTCGGGACGCTGAGGTCGGTGGGCTTCAAGCTCGGGCAATGGGTCGACACCGTGCTGATGCAGCGGCCGCTGGGGCCGGGCGCTGCCACGCTGCCGTCAGACAAGGAAACGGCCCGGTGATCGCACGCCGGGTCGTGATTGCCCTCGGGCTGGCTCAACTGATCTCGTGGGGCGCGACCTACTATCTGATCGGCGGGTTCGGCGAGCAGATCGCCGCGGACCTCGGCTGGAGTCGCGACATCGTCTACGGCGGATTTGCAGCGGCGCTGTTGGTGATGGGGGTGGCGTCGCCCCTTGCGGGCAGGTGGGTGGACAGAAGCGGTGGCCGGCAGGTCATGGTCGCGGGCGCCGTGATCAACGCGCTCGGCTGCGCCGGTCTCGCGGTCTCGCACCAGATCGGTAGCTATTTCGCATCCTGGATCGTTCTTGGCCTCGGCATGCGGCTGACGCTGTACGATGCCGCCTTCGCGGCGCTGGCCCGGATCGGCGGGCCGGAGGCGCGCCGTGCGATGTCCGGGATCACCTTGCTTGGTGGCTTGGCCGCCACCGTGTTCTGGCCGCTCGGCCACACGCTCTCGGACCATTTCGGCTGGCGCATCGCGGTGCTGGCCTATGCCGGCATTGCGCTATTGACGATCCCGCTGCATCTGCTGATTCCGAACCAGCGATTTGCCGGCGTGCCGGGCTCTGCTGCGGTGGCATCGAGGCAACCGCGCGCGATGGGGCGGCGGCAGCTTGCAGCGGCGAGCGGGCTCTATGCCGTGATCATGACCGGCGCGAACTTTTTGAATGCCGGCATGTCCGCCCACATGATCGCGGTGCTCACCGGCCTCGGGCTCACCGTCACCGTTGCGGTGTGGATCGCAACGCTACGGGGGATCGGGCAATCCGCCGCGCGTCTCTGCGAAGTCCTGTTCGGCGGACGGATCGATCCACTCGGGCTCAACCTGATGGCCTGCCTGATCATGCCGCTCTGCTTCATCGCCGGCCTGTTCAGCGGATCAGCGCGGGAGATGGGGATCGCGTTCGCGCTGCTCTACGGCGCCTGCAACGGCATTCTGACCATCACCAGGGGAACGCTGCCGCTCATCCTGTTCGATCATCGCAGCTATGGCACGCTGGTCGGCCGGCTCATTGTCCCGAGCTTCATCCTGCCGGCGGCGGCGCCGCTGATCTATGCAATCGTGATCGGCCGGTTCGGCGATGCGAGCGCGCTCTATCTCTCCACCGGTCTCGCCCTGGTGACACTGCTTGCCGCCATCCTGCTCAAGCTGCTGTTTCCGCCGCCGCTCGCGGCCGCGAAGCAATAGCCGTATCGGCGCTGTCGATCTCAACCCGCCGCCGGCTCGCGCGGCAGCCACAGCGAGAGCCAGCCGCCGAGCGCCAGCAGCGCGACATTGCAGCCGAGCGCGATCGTGAAGGCGTGCGCGTAGTCATCGACCCGCGGATGCGGCCCGAGCAGGCTGTAGAAGACGCCGCCGATCACCGCGACGCCGAGTGCCGCGCCGATCTGGAAGGTCGAGATCATCATCCCCGATGCCAACCCGGCATGCCGCGGATCGATGCTGCCGATCACGGCCTTGATCACCGAGGGCATCACGGTGCCGAAGCCGAGCCCGCCGCAGATCAAGCCGAATTCCAGGCTTTGCGGAAGGGCGCCGCCGACCGACAGCATCACGACACTGAAGCCGACGACCTGGAGCGCAAAGCCCAGCGTCAGCGTGCGCGGGCCGAGCCATTGCATCACCAGCGACGACACCAGCGAACTGACGAAGAAGCCGGCGGCAAAGGGCAGGGTGGCGAGGCCGGCTTCCAGCGGAGATTGCTGCAGGCCACTTTGCAGGTAGACCGCGAAGGTCAAATAGAACGACGACAGCATGTAGAAGGCGAGCGCCATCACCAGCCCGATCACGAAATCGCTGTTGCGCAGCAGATGCAGCGCGACCAGCGGGTCGCCGCCACGGGCTTCGAGCCGCGCCTCGAAGCGGACGAAGCCGGCGAGCATCAGCGGAGAGGCCAGCAGCATCACGACGATCCAGACAGGCCAGCCGGATTCCCGGCCCTCGATCAGCGGATAGACCAGGAGGCCGAGCGTGAGCGACAGCAGAATGACGCCGCCGACGTCGAGCCGCTGCGCGTGCGCGGCGCGCGAGTCGGCGAGGTACAGCAGGCCGCCGACGAAGGCGGCGAGGCCGATCGGCACGTTGATCAGGAAGATCGCCTGCCAGGCCAGTCCGAACGGATGCGTCGACACGAGCACGCCGCCAAGCAACTGGCCGCAGATATTGGCAAGGCCGAAGGTCGCGCCATAGAAGCCGAGCGCGCGGCCCTGTTCGGCCGCCGGAAACAGCACGCGGATCGAGGCGAGCACCTGCGGGGCCATCACGGTGGCGGTGAGGCCCTGCAGGATCCGTCCGGCGACCAGCATGGCCGGTGACCACGCGATGCCGCACAGCACGGACGCGATCGTGAAGCCGGCGACGCCGGTCAGGAACATTTGCCGCCGCCCCAAGAGGTCGCCGAGCCGGCCGCCGGTGATCAGGAACACGGCGTAGGTCGCGGCATAGGCCGAGATCACGAACTGCACCTCGCTTGGGCTGGCGCCGAGATTGTCGCGAATGGCCGGCAGCGCGAGGTTGACGACATTGAAATCGAGGATCGGCAGGAAGGCGCCGGTGAGCAGCACCGGCAACGCCAGCCATCGCCGCGGGTCGACCGTCGCCGGCCGCGCGGCGTGCAATTGCAACGTCTCGGTGGTCTCGCTTGTCACCTGCCAGCTCCTCTGCGTTGCCGGCGCGGCACACGAGGTGCGCCCGTCGGCCGAACTTTTCGGGAAGATGGCCTGTTTGTCCGTGATAAGGTATTCGTCAACTCTGCTAATTGAGTTTGCAAAAATGAACAGCCCGCTTGCCTGGAATGACCTTCGCCTTGTCCTCGCGGTCGCGCGGGAGGGCAGCCTCTCGGGGGCGGCGCGCCGGCTCGGCGTCACGCATTCCACCGTGTTTCGCCGCCTCGGCACGATCGAGGATGCGATCGGAACGCGGCTGTTCGAGCGCTTCCGCGACGGCTACGCGCCGACACCGGCCGGCGAGATCGCGGCGGCGTCGGCAGCCCGGCTCGAGGACGAGGTGCTTGCGCTCGAGCGCAAGCTGGCGGGACGGGACCTCAGGCCGTCGGGGCCGGTGCGGATCACGACGACGGACACGCTCGGCGCGGTGCTGATGCGGCATCTGCCGGCGATGCGCGCCGCGCATCCGGAGATCCAGCCGGAGATCATCATCTCGAATGCGATGGCGAACCTGACGCGCCGCGAGGCCGAGATCGCGATCCGTCCGACACCGGCGCCATCCGAGCTGCTGGTCGGACGGCGCATTGTTGATATTGCCCATGCGGTCTACGGATCGCGCGCCTATCTTGCCCGCCGCGGTGACAGGGATCTGTCGGTGCACGACTGGATCGGGCTCGACGATGCGCTGGCGGGGACCGTCATCGCCGGCTGGATGCGCGAGAACCTGCGTTCGGCGCGGACCACCTGCCGGGTCGATGCGCTTCCGGCGCTGCGCGATGCTGCGGCAGCGGGGCTGGGGCTTGCCCTGCTGCCCTGCTATGTCGGCGATCTCGCGCCCACGCTGCGCCGCTTGACGCCGAAAGCACTCGCGGAGCCGCGCTCGGCGCTGTGGCTATTGACCCATGACGATCTCAAGCGCACCGCGCGCATCCGCGCGACGCTCGATTTTCTCGCCAGGGCGCTCGCTTCGGAGCGTGCGCTGTTCGAGGGAACGCGCGCCGGAGGCGCGCGCCGCTAGGCGGCCGGCGCGCAGATCGTTCAGGACCCGACAACTTCCGTGACGGTATGGATTTCCTCTGCCGCGCGGTTCGCGGGCATCCGATGGTGCTCGCGAAAGGCGCCAACGATCGTCTTCAGGACTGCGCGGGATTTTGCATCTGACAGCGCCGACAGCAGCATGATCTCGGACGGCGGAAGCGCAGGCAGGCCCAGCCGCCGGCTGACCTCGATCGTCCCGACCGGGGCGAGCCGGCGGGAGAACACCGACGTAGCGAGGCCTGCGGCGACCGCGTCGGCGACGGCAAAGGATCCGCAGCCGAGGAAAGTTTCCGTCCACGGGATGCCCGCCGCCGCCAGCGCGCGCGTCGCGATGTTGAGCACGCCGCAGGACGGCGAGGAGGCGGCGAGCCGCAGCGGCTCGCCCGCGCGATGGACGAAGTCCGGCGTGGCGAACCAACCATAGTGATCCGTCGCCAGCATCTCGCCGTCGCGGCGGTCGTCCTCGCGGCGGACGATGGCGGCGTCGATCTCGCCGCGATCGAAGGCGCTCAGCAGGTCGCGGGAGTCCTCGAGCCGGACCTCGATGGTGAGCGCCGGGTCGTGCGCATGCAGCCGTGCCAGCAAGGTCGGGACCTCCGCGCCACCGACATGGGTGGCGACGCCGATCGAGAAGCGACGCGGGCGTGCGGGCGACAACGCCGCCACGGCGCGATCATGCGCGGCGAGCAGTTCCTGCGCGGGGGCGAGGAAAGCCGCGCCCTGTGCCGACAGGCGCACCAGGCGCGGTGTCCGTTCGATCAGCCTGTAGCCGAGCTGGCGTTCCAGCCGCTTCAACTTGACGCTGATCGCGCCCTGCGTGGTGCCGAGCGTTTCGGCGGCGCGGGTAAAGCTCTTGAGATCGGCGATGGTCACGAATGTCTTCACGGCGTCGACGTCGAGCGTGGTCATGTCAGTCATCCGGATTTGTTGTCTCTGAAATATCTAGTCATCCAATTCACCAATGCTCAAGCCGTGACTAGCTTTGCGCTGTGAAGCGCTGCGGCCACCCGATTCCTGCCGCTGCTGCCTCAATACATCGTGAGTCGATCGACCGACGCTGCTGCCAGCACCCTGGCAACAGCGTGCGGTATGCCGTTGGCTTGCCACAACAAAAGGCCTGATCATGTCTACTGAACTGAGCCGCCGCGGCGCTGTCGTGCTGTCCGCCGTATGCCTTGCCTGCCTGATGTTCGGATTGGAGATTTCCAGCATCCCCGCGATCCTGCCGACGCTGGAGCGGGTGCTGCATGCCGACTTCAAGGCGCTGCAATGGATCATGAACGCCTACACGATCGCGGTCACCACGGTGCTGATGGCGATCGGGACGGTGGCGGACCGCTACGGACGCAAGCGCATCTTCCTGGTCGCGATCGCGGCGTTCGGCATCACCTCGCTGATCTGCGGCATTGCCTCGAGCGTCGACATGCTGATCCTCGCCCGGTTCCTGCAAGGCCTGAGCGGCGGCGCGCTCTTGATCTGCCAGATCGCCGTGCTCTCGCACGAATTCCAGGGCGGCCGGGTGCGCGCCGTTGCCTGGGGCTGGTGGGGCGTGATCTTCGGCATCGGTATCGGCTTCGGCCCGATCATCGGCGGCGCCGTTGTCGCGGTGCTGAGCTGGGAGTGGGTGTTCCTCGTCCACGTGCTGTTCGCAGCCGTTGCGTTCGTGCTCACGATCGGCGGCGTGCATGAATCGAAGGATCCGAAGGCGAGCAGCCTCGACGTCGCCGGTATCGTGACGATGTCGCTCGCGGTGTTCTGCCTCGCCTTCTACATCACGCAGGGGCCGGATCTCGGCTTTGCCAGCCCGAAGGGGCTTGCGATCCTCGGCGTCTCCGCCGTGAGCTTCATCGCGTTCCTGATTGCCGAGAAGATCAGCCGGCGGCCGATGTTCGACTTTTCGGTGTTCCGGATTCCAGCTTTCTCCGGCTCGATCGTCGGCTCGGCGGCGATGAACCTCAGCTACTGGCCCTTCATGATCTACCTGCCGATCTGGTTTCATGCCGGCCTCGGCTATGACAGCATGTCCGCGGGTCTTGCGCTGCTTGCCTATACGCTGCCGACACTGGTGATGCCGCCATTAGCCGAGCGACTGTCGCTGCGCTATCAGCCGGGCGTGATCATCCCGCCGGGGCTGTTCACGATCGGCGCCGGATTCATGCTGATGAAGTTCGGCAGCGCCGCCGTGCAGCCGGACTGGGCGACGATGCTGCCGGGGTGCCTGCTCGCCGGCATCGGTCTCGGCATCACCAACACGCCGGTCACCAACACGACGACTGGCTCGGTCTCGAGCGATCGCGCCGGCATGGCCTCGGGCATCGACATGAGCGCGCGAATGGTTTCGCTTTCAGTCAACATCGCGCTGATGGGCTTTATCCTGGCGAGCGGCGTGCTGGCGCATCTGAAGGCGGTGCTGCCGGCGCTGGACGGCGCGCAACTTCGGGCAATCGCCGAGCGGATCGCGGCCGGCGACGTCGCATCCACTCCGGAGCTGACCGGCCCGGTCGTGCATCAGGCACTCGCAAGCGGCTTCGGCTGGGTGATGCTCTATGGCGGGATCGGGGTGTGGATCATGGCCGCGCTCAGCTTCCTGATCTTCAACGCGCGGCCGATGCAGCAGGCCGCGGCTCACGGCACGAAGTGAACACGATGTCGCCGTGCCTGCCCAGACGCAGGGGCGGGCAGGCGGTATCGGTCACTTCACGAGGGTCAGCAGCGGCTTGTCCTTCTCGACGATGTAGGTCGCAAGCTCGCTGGCGGTGACGTCGCCGACATTCCTCGCCGCATGGACCGTGCCGGCGGGAATGAACAACACGTCGCCGGCCTTCAACCTCGCCGGCGGCCTGCCGTCGACGTCGTATTCGAGCGTGCCGGCGAGCACATAGATGATTTCTTCGCCCGGATGCGTATGGCGGCCGAATGCCTTGCCCGGCGCGATGTCGACCCGCACCTGCACGGCTTCACGCCCGGAGGCGCTGAGGTCGTGGCGCTGCAGGTCGGTCCGCGTGAAGCCGGCTGGTTGGAGCGCCTGTGCGCTCGGTATGGTCAGGAGGCTAGCGGTGAACAAGGCCGTCCTTGCGAGGAGGCGCGTTGCCTTCATCAGCTTGCTGGTCATCTTGAACTCCAGGATTTGCTTGCGTCCTTGTCCGATCGCGAGCCGGCAAGCGGTCGGCCCGCGTCGGAGATCGTCATGTGCTCGTTTCAGACGAGGGTGGTCGTGACATCGATGTTGCCGTGAACCGCCTTGGAGTAGGGGCAGATGCCGTGCGCGGCTTCGATCAGCTCCTGCGCAACCTCGCGCTCGACGTCGGGGATGTGGACGTTGAGGCGGGCGCTCAGGAAGAAGGCGCTGCCGGCCTGGTTCAGATCGATCTCGGCCTCGACCTCGGGCTCGCTTGCGAGCTTGACTTTGCGTTGACCGGCGGCGAGCTGGATCGCGCCGATGTAGCAGGCCGACCAGGCGGCCGCGAACAGGTTCTCCGCGGCGGGGTGCGGCTGCGGCAGCTTGACGTCGAGGAAACCGTCGCGCGAGCGGGCGGCGCCGTTCGGGCCGGCGGTGACGTGCGTCTTTCCGGTGACGAGAACCTTTGCATTGGCGGTCATGGCGAACTCCTTTAGGATGAATAATATAGATCGTATCCGATCTAATCGTGTACGCGTCGAAATAGACCCCGGGCTTGATCATGTCAAGCACTTCCGATTTAATCGGATGCGATTTATATTGACCGCGACATCCCAAACTCCGGAGACATCCGTGACCCGCTCCTCCAAGGCCGAGACCAAGGGCCGAAAACTCTCGAATTTTCTGTGCTTTGCGGTCTATTCGGCCAATCTGGCCTTCGGCCGCGCCTACAAGCCGATCCTGGACGCGGTCGGCCTGACCTACACCCAATACATCGCCATGGTGGCGCTGTCGGAGGCGGACGAGCAGACCGTCAGCGCGCTCGGCGAAAAGCTGTTTCTGGAATCCAACACGCTGACGCCGATCCTCAAGAAGCTGGAGCAGAGCGGCTATATCAGCCGCGTCAGAGATCCCGCCGATGAGCGGCAGGTTCGCGTGAGCCTGACGCCGGCCGGCCGAGGCCTGCTCGACAAGGACATCAATGTGTCCCTGGTCGAAGCCACCGGGCTCGGCGACGAGTTTCCCGTCGTGCAGAAGACTGTTGCGAGGCTGCGCGACAATCTGCTGCGCAACACGCGCGCCGATCCGAAGAAGGCCTGATCCCGCGGGCCAAATTGTAACGCGCCGTATCCGCGCCGCGCCGGACGGACTGAAGCAGTCTGGGTCTGATCAAAAGCGGCCGGGTGGCAGGGGCAAGCGCTTCTGAATCTTGCTTTAGCCGGACACGAGCTCAGGAAGCACGGGTCGAGACACGCTCGCCCCGCTTCGATCCGATCCGAGGTGCACGGGCCCCGGCAATTTGATGCGGACAAGAAGGCCGTGCGGCGCGTTGTCGTGCAGGGACAGCTCGCCGCCATGCCCGCACACCATGGCCTGAGCGATCGAAAGGCCAAGTCCGAACCCGCTTTTCTCGTCCATGGTGCGGGCCTCGTCGCCCCGGACGAACGGCTTCAGCATTTCGGCCCGGCGGTGCTCGGGAATCCCCGGACCGTCGTCCGAGACGTCGATGGTGGCCTGATCGGGTGACGCGGTCAGCCGGATATCGACTTCGCTACCGAAGCGCAGGGCATTCTCCACCAGGTTGGTCACGGTGCGGCTGATCTCGCCGGGACGGATCAGGAGCGAAGCCCTGACCGGGCCCTGGTAGCGCACGACGTGACCGCAATCGGAGAATTGCTCGCAGATCGTCTGCAGCAGGGCAGCGACGTTCACAAGCGTCGGCTTCGCCGCGCTGCCGCCGCTCAGGAATGACAGCACGGACTCCAGCATGGCCTGCATCTGGTCGAGGTCGTGCAGGGTCTCCGCGCGCTGGGCATCGTTTTCGATATATTCGGACCTGAGCCGCAACCGGGTGATCGGCGTGCGCAGGTCGTGACTGATAGCGGCGAGCATCCGCGTGCGGTCATTCATCAGCGTGGTGATGCGTTCGCGCATGCGATTGAGCGCGACCGCTGCGGCGCGGATTTCCTCCGGGCCGGTTTCCGGCAGCGGCGCGGCTGCCTGGCTGATGCTGAAATTCTCGGCGGCGCGGGCAAAAGCGGAAAGCGGCGCACTGAGCGCGCGGCCGGCCCACACGCCGAGCAGCGTGACGCTGACGAACAGGAACAGGAATGTGCTGACCCAGAATCCGCCGAAGAAGGGCGGCATTTTCGTCGGGCCGATCGTCGCTTCGAACAGGGCTCCGTCCGGCAACCGAACCGCCGCCGGCGCGGTCTTCGAGGAAAACTCGTCGATATCGTCGACGCCGGGCGGCTCTGACGAAACACCGTCAGACGAGCCCGGACCTGCGTCGCGCAATGTGAGGTGCAAGCGAGGAAAGGCTCGATCGGCAGCGCGCAACAGCGTTGCGCGATCGGCCGCAGGGGCCTCGGCCAGAAGCTTGGCAACCAGCTGGAACTGATGGATCGGCCTGTCCGCAAACGATCTCGGCTTCTGGCTGACGAAATAAAGCCCGATCAGGGCATGGATGAGCACCAGCGACAGCAGGATCAGCGCGGCGATCTGGCCACTGATCCGGTGGAAGCTGAAAAGCGCGGCAATCCTGCGGGTCCAGCTCATGCGTCCTCCACATGCGGCGTGAAGATGTAGCCCCCGGTGCGCACCGTCCGGATCACCGACGATCCTTCGCTCGTATCGAGCTTGCGGCGAAGCCGGCTGACCAGCACGTCGATGCTGCGCCCGAACGGACTGGCCGGCCGGCTGCGCGTCATGGTCAAGAGGCCATCCCGCGTCAGGATCCGGCCGGGTCGCTCGCAGAACACCTGCAGCAGGTCGAACTCCGCGCTCGTCAACGGGACCTGGGCGCCGTCGGGATCGCGCAGTTCGCGCAGGCGCAGATCGATGGTCCAGTCCTGGAAGCGCAGGCGCGCGGCGCTCTGGCCCGAGCGCCCGGCAAGGCCGGCCTGGGCCTGGCGGCGCAGCACGGCGTTGATCCGCGCCAGCAGCTCGCGCGGATTGAACGGCTTGGCGAGATAATCATCCGCGCCCATCTCGAGCCCGAGGATCCGGTCGAGGTCCTCGCCCTTTGCCGTGAGCATGATGATCGGGATCGTCGAGTCGCCGCGCAGGCGGCGACACAGGGTTAGTCCATCCTCTCCGGGCAGCATCAGATCGAGGACGACGAGATCGAGCGAATGCCCGGCAAGGTAACGATCCATTTCCCTGCCGTTCGAGGCGGTGGCCACCAGGCAGGATTGGTCGCGCAGGTAGCGGGCAATCAAGTCTCTGGTTTGCAGATCGTCTTCGACGATCAGGATCTTCGGAGTGTTTGCAAGCATGATCCGCGACTGGGTCCTCATCATGACGTTACTGACGCGCGTTCCAGCGCGCTCAGCCACCAATTGACCAGCATACGCGTCGCTTGTGGGCGGCATTGCGCCTTTTCGTAAGCATAGTGTTTCTGAACTGTAAGCGTCGCCCGCGGCCCGAAACAATCCGCGATGCCGGCCGCGTCGCGTCGCGCTAACAGTCCCAAACCACTGGAAATAATCCCGCAATCCTGCAGCCACACCGCAGCCATCACCATCCCGTCACAACGGGCTTCTTGTTCGCGAGGTGTGGAATGAAGACGTGGCGGGGCTTTGTCGCGGCGATCGTGCTGTCGGGGTTTTCGATCCCGGGGACGCCGGTGATATGGCCATTGTTGGCACCGGTGGCGGCCCAATCGGTTGATGCGATCACGGTCGAAGGCAACCGGAGGGTAGAGGCGGAGACCATCCGCTCCTATTTCAGGGCCGGGCCCAGCGGCCATCTCGACCAGGCCGCCATCGATGACGCCCTCAAGGATCTGGTCGGGACCGGATTGTTCCAGGACGTCAAGATCAATCAGGCGGGCAGACGGATCGTCGTTTCCGTGATCGAGAATCCGGTGATCGACCGCGTCGCGTTCGAGGGCAACAAGAAGATCAAGGACGAGCAGCTCGCGGCCGAAATGCAGTCCAAGCCGCGGGGTACCCTGTCGCGGCCGATGGTGCAGTCGGATGCACTGCGGATCGCCGAGATTTATCGGCGCTCAGGCCGCTACGACGTGCACGTCACGCCGGAAATCATCGAACGCTCGAATAACCGCGTCGATCTCGTCTTCACCGTCGACGAGGGAGCGAAGACCGGCATCAAGACCATCGAGTTCATGGGCAACAACAGTTTCTCGGCGGCGCGCCTGAAGGACGTGATCAAGACCCACGAGACGAACTTCCTGAGCTTTCTCGGTAATGCCGACATCTACGACCCTGATCGGGTCGAGGCCGACCGTGACCTGATCCGCCGCTTCTACCTGAAACACGGCTACGCGGACGTCCAGGTCGTGGCTGCGCTCGCCGAGTATGATCCGGAGCGCAAGGGCTTTCAGGTGACGTTCAAGATCGATGAGGGGCAGCAGTACCGCGTCGCGACGGTCAGTTTCCGCTCGAACATTGCGGGCTTCGATCCGACGACGCTGCGTTCATTGTCGCGCGTCGGCGAAGGCTCGCTCTACAATGTCGAGGCGGTCGAGAAATCGGTCGAGGACATGCAGATCGAAGCGTCGCGCCGCGGCTACGCCTTCGCGGTGGTCCGTCCGGACGGCGCCCGGAATTTCGAGGCCCACACGGTGGGCATCGTGTTTCGCGTGGAGGAGGGGCCGCGCACCTATATCGAGCGGATCGACATTCGCGGCAACGGCCGCACCCGCGACTACGTGATCCGGCGCGAGTTCGATCTCTCCGAGGGCGATGCGTATAACCGCGCGCTGGTCGATCGCGCCGAGCGGCGGCTGAAGAATCTCGACTACTTCAAGACCGTCAAGATCACCACCGAGCCCGGCTCAACGAGCGATCGCGTGGTGTTGGTCGTCGACCTGGAGGAAAAGTCGACCGGCGACTTCTCCGTGTCGGGCGGTTATTCCACGACGGACGGCGCGCTCGCCGAAGTGAGTATCTCTGAACGCAATCTGCTCGGCCGTGGCCTGTTCGCCAAGGCGACGGTCAGCTACGGCCAGTATTCGCGCGGCCTGTCGCTGTCCTTTGTCGAGCCGTATTTGCTCGACTATCGCGTCGCGCTCGGGCTCGATGCGTATTACAAGGAGCAGCTGCCGACGGACTACACGACCTATGGCGTGAAGACGATCGGATTCTCGCCGCGGCTCGGCCTGGCCTTGCGCGAAGACCTGACCCTCCAGCTGCGATATTCGCTCTATCAGCAGGAAATCTCGCTCGATAGCGCCTACGCGAACTGCAACAACAATCCGGCCAACCCGTCGCTCGCGTTCAATCCAACACCCGCCTACATCCAGAGTGTGCTCGGCGGCGTCGATCCCACGAACTCGGTCTCGTCAGGGCTTTATGGATATGGCTGCTACGGCGACGGAGAATCCACCTTGCCGGTGCGCAAGGAGCTCGCCGCAGGGGCGACCTGGACCTCGCAGATCGGCTACACGCTGACCTACAACACCCTCGACAACAACAAGAACCCGACCGACGGCCTGCTGATCGACTTCAAGCAGGATTTTGCCGGCGTCGGCGGCGACGTGACATATCTGAAGAGCGCGGTCGACGCGAAATACTATACGCCGCTGGTGTCCGACCTGATCGGGCTGATCCACCTGCAGGGCGGCCTGCTCACCAAGGTCGGCGACAATGATCTGCGCATGCTGGACCATTTCCAGATGGGGCCGAATCTCGTACGCGGCTTTGCCACCAACGGCATCGGCCCGCGCGACATCACCTATGCGAGCTTAGGTGCGGTCGGGGATGCGCTCGGCGGCACCAAATACTGGGGCGCGTCGATGGAGCTGCAGATGCCGTTTTGGTTCCTGCCCTCCGAGGTTGGGTTGAAGGGGGCTGTCTATGCGGACGCCGGCTCGCTCTGGGGTTATGAAGGCCCGACGTCGTGGGCCGCAACCGGCGAGGTGAATACCGCTGCTTGCAAATGCGGCCTCCAATACGACGATGGGAACGTGGTACGAACCTCGGTCGGTGTCGGCCTGATCTGGGCCTCGCCATTCGGCCCGCTGCGCTTCGATTACGCGGTGCCGATCACGAAGGGCAAATACGACATCGTGCAGGAGTTCCGGTTCGGAGGCGGGACGTCGTTCTGAGGTGACAGTCGCTCCGCTTGCCGGACCGCGCCGCGGGTTGCGGCCAGCGTGACGCCTGCCATGCTGTCCTGCCGCTTGCGACGTCCGGCGAAGGGGGGCAGGCTGCATCGGTTCAATTCCGATCCGAGGCAATCCATGTCACGCGTGTCAATCAAGACCAAGAACGACCTGCCGGCCGAGCTCAAGCCGCTGTGGGACAAGATGACCACTTATGGCGCGTTCGAGCACCAGGCCGGCGTCATGGCGCAGCGCCCGCCGATCTTCAAGCACATGTGGTCGCTGCTGGTCGATCTGGCCGACGAGGCGGTGGTCTCGAAGCGCCATCTCGAGGTCGCGCTGGTCACGGTCTCGCTGCTCAACAAGTGCGACTATTGCGTGTCGCACCATGCGCCGAAGCTCGCGATCCAGGGTGTTTCGGAGGCGGGCGCCGAGCGGCTGCTCGACTATCAGAATCATCCCGAGCTCGATGCGCTCGACAAGCTCGTGGTCGAATATGCGATCGCCGTCACCAGCAACTGGAACAAGACCCGCGACGAGATCTTCGCACGCCTGCGCGAACATTTCTCGGAAGCGCAGATCGTCGAGCTGACCTGGCGGATCGCGCTATGCGGCGCCTTCAATCGCTTCAACGACATCTTGCAGCTCGACGTCGAGCAGGGCGTTCCGCAGCGCGAGGCCGCGGAGTGACGGCCTGACCAGGTCACCGATGCGGCGCCGCCGCCGAGCGTCGTGAGCACGAAATCGGCCCGCTCTGATGGCGATAGCTTCGGCAGGCCGATGACGTTGTAGCTGAGCGTCGGCAGCGCCTCCATCAGACGCTGATACTCCGCCGTCGCTGCCTCGAAGCCGTGCCGACGCTCGGAATCGGTGACGTAGATCTCGGGCCATGGCGGCGTCATGAACACGCGCCGGTGGTAGCGATGTGCGGAGCAGATCGGGTGCAGCACCGGCTCGCCTGTCAACGCCTCCAGTGCCGTCGCCGCGTCGACGAGGCCGCGATCGAAGAACACCCATCCCGAATGGGCCTTGGCCATCTCCAGATCTTTCAGTCCGACGCAGATGGCGCGACGCAAAAAGGCCGCCGTATCGACCCAGGGCAGGGCCTTGCCGCCGGACGCAAGCTGATCGGCGATGATGCGGCGGCCGGGTTCTTCGACGACGGGATAACCGCGTGCGGCCAGTTCAGCCAGCAGCGTCGATTTTCCGCCGCCGGAGCAGCCGGAGATCAGGACGAAGCGGTTTTGCAAAGGGTGTCCTTTCATCGATCGTCACACCGCGCGAACGAGCACGCCGCGAAGGCGGGTTGCCCGATAGACCAGAAATCTTGAGGAGGAAGGCGCGCGGAAATGTCTCGACGCGCGGAGTGAGCATAGCCTCGAATGTGACGCAAATGGGGGCGCGCTTGACGAATTCTTCAGGGCCACGCCGATAAGATCGACCAAACTGGATGCTTCCTGTCTGAAGGAAAGACGCACATGGCATCACGCTCGATCATCTGCACGACGCTCGCGCTTCTGCTCTTCGGTGCGATGCTTCAGCCGGCGCGCGCTGCCGAATCCGGCGAACCGATCCGCGTCGGCGCGGTGCTGCCGTTTTCCGGCGGGGTCGAGCTCTACGGCCAGCAGGCGAAACTTGGGCTCGATCTCGCCGTCAGGGACATCAACGCGGCCGGCGGCATTCTTGGCCGGCCGGTCGAGGTGATCTATGCCGACGACAAGACACGGCCGCAGGCGGCCGCTGAGGCGATGCGCTCGCTGGTCGAGAAGCAGGGCGTGCTGGCGGTGGTCGGTCCGATCACGTCGCAAAACCTGAATGCGCTGGTGCCGATTGCCGAGAGCTCGAAGACGCCGCTGCTCTATGCCACCAATTACGAGGGCGGCAAATGCAGCCGCTATCTGTTTTCGTTCGGCGCGGTGCCGAACCAGGAACTCGGCCAGCTGCTGCCCTACATGAGCCGGACGTTCGGCAACACCTACTTCCTGCTCGGCGCCGACCGGGTGTGGCCGCATCAGATGTTCGGCATCGCGCAGCCTCTGATCGAGAAGCTCGGCGGCAAGGTGGTCGCGACGAAATACACGCTGGGGACCGAGCACGACTTCTCGCCGCTGATCGCGGAGATCGCGGCGAGCAAGGCCAAGGTGCTGCTGTTCGCGCTGAAGGGTGACGGGATGGATTTCATCCGGCAGGCCGACGAGGCCGGGCTATTGAAGGACATCACCGTCGCGTTCCTCGGATTGTCGGAAGTCGACCTCGGCATCTTCCGTGGCAAGGGACAGAACATGGTGACCGTGGTGCCGGCGGTCGCGGCGAGTGAGGATCCTGCCGTCAAGGCGTTCGTCGCGAAGGCCCGCGCCGTCGCGGAGCCGGGTGTCGCGGTGTCGAACTATGTGATGACGCATTACAACACGCTGATCGCGCTGAAGGCGGCGGCCGAGAAGGCCGGCAAGCTCGACAAGGAAGCCATCATCGACGCGATGGCGGGCCTCGCCGTTCCGTCGCCGACCGGCCCTGTCACGCTCGGTCAGGATCATCACGTGGCGATGAGCATGTTCATCGCCAGGACGCAAGGTTCCGAGCTGGTGCAGGTCCACGCCCTCGGCGAGATCGCGCCGCAGCCGGGGTGCAGTTTGGCTGGCCGCTGACCAATATCTCGGTAGCCGGGCTAGACGCCATGCTCGCAAAAAAGTGAGCTGGAACGCTCGTCGCCTGTCGGTTCCAGCCCTGTCTGCTCGTCTTCCAGCCAGAACGAGCTGCATGGGAGTTCCGGAATGAGCAATTCGACCTATCGCTGGGTGATCGTCGCGGCCGGTGGCCTGCTCGGCTGCGTCGCGATCGGCGGCATGTTTTCGCTGCCGGTGTTCCTCCAGCCCATGGCGCGCGAGACCGGCTGGTCGGTGACCGGCATTTCCAGCGCGATGACGATCGGCTTCCTCGCGATGGCCTTCACCAGCATGATCTGGGGCACGCTGTCCGATCGGTTCGGGCCGCTCCCGGTGGTGCTGACCGGATCGGTCGTGCTGGCGGCAAGCCTCGCGCTGGCCAGCCAGGTGACATCGCTGCTGGCCTTTCAGTTCGTGTTCGGCGCGCTGGTGGGCGCGGCCACGGCGGCGATCTTCGCCCCGATGATGGCCTGCGTTACCGGCTGGTTCGACACCCATCGAAGCCTCGCCGTCTCGCTGGTATCGGCCGGCATGGGCATGGCGCCGATGACGATGTCGCCGCTCGCGGCCTGGCTGATCTCCCACCACGACTGGCGCACCGCGATGCTGATCGTCTCGGGCGTGGTCGGCGCGATCATGATCCCGGTCTCGTTCCTGGTGCGCCGCCCGCCGGCGCTGCAGGGCGACCACGCTGAAGCGGTCTCCGAAAACGGCGAACCGCCGATGTCGCTGGCGCAGGCGCTGCGCTCGCCGCAATTCATCATCCTGATCGCGACCAATTTCTTCTGCTGCGCCACCCATTCGGGCCCGATCATTCATACCGTGAGTTACGCGGTCACCTGCGGCATTCCGATGGTTGCTGCGGTAACGATCTACAGCATCGAAGGGCTCGCCGGCATGGGCGGCCGCATCGCCTTCGGCCTGCTCGGCGACCGCTTCGGCGCCAAGCGCGTGCTGGTGCTTGGCCTGCTGGCGCAGGCGTTCGGCGCGCTCGGCTACGTCTTCGTGCGCGAGCTTGCCGCATTCTACGCGGTCGCGGCGATCTTCGGCTTCATTTATGCCGGCACCATGCCGCTGTATTCCGTGCTGATCCGCGAGAACTTCCCGCTGCGGATGATGGGCACCGTGATCGGCGGCACCGCGATGGCCGGCAGCCTTGGCATGGCGACCGGGCCTTTGGCCGGCGGCCTGATCTACGACACCTTTGCGAGCTACACTTGGCTCTATGTCGGCTCCTGGGCCGTCGGCATCGGCGCGTTCCTGATCATGATGACCTTCCGCCCGATCCCGGCGGCGCGGCCCGCGGCGGTGCCGGCGCCGGCATGAGGTTTGACCTAGGTCATGCAGCGCGCCGCTCGGACAGACGCATTGTTCTTGCCGAGCGGCGGGCAAAGGGGCAACGTTGTGGCGTCATTGCATCGGTCGGGCATCCACGGTTGAATGCCATGATTGTTGGCACGATGCCAAGTGTATGAGAGCCCACTATGTACCGTGATCTCCAATGGTCCCCGGCCGAAAAGAAGATTGCGCGCAAGGCCTATGATTCTGCGGTGGAGTGCGCACTCGCCAAGGTGATGGTCGAATTCAAGAGCAGGGCCTTTGCGGCAGCGACGCCGTCGGAGATGTGGGAAGTTGGCGACTATCTGCACCAGCAAAGGAGGGAGCTCGATGAGATGTTCGACTATCGATACTCGCAGCTCCCGCTTGTCTTCGCACGGCTCATTCGAGAACAGCATCTCGACGAGGCGCTGCTCGCGGGTTTGTCGGACGAGAAGCGCCAGGTGATCCGCTCTATTCTTTCTCTGGCCGAAAGGTGATCGCAAATCGCTTCACGCGCGACTGCGCTTCGGCCGCCGGATGGCACGCACCTTGTTGTTGGCGGAGCCGCTTCCGCAGAAGAAGCGGTCGCCGCCGTCGGACTCCAGCCCGGAGACGAACGTGCCCTGCGGCATCTCCAGCCGTTCCATGACCTCGCCGGTCTGCGGGTCGATGCGTCGCACGTCGCTTTCATCGCCTTCCCAGGTGCCGTGCCAGAGTTCGCCATCGACCCAGGAGACGCCGGTGACGAACCGGTTGCTTTCGATGGTGCGCAGAACCTTGCCGGTTTCCGGATCGATCTGAACGATCGTGCGATCGCGATACTGGCCGACCCACAGCGAGCCCTCCGCCCAGGCGAGGCCGGAGTCGCGGCCGCCGCCAGGTGAGGGGATGGTGGATATCACGCGTCCGCTGTTCGGCTCGATCTTCAGGATGCGGTCCTCGGCGATCTGATAGAGGTGCTTGCCGTCGAAGGCGGTGCCGGCATGGGCCGCGATGTCGAGGGTGCGGGTGGTATTGCCGCTGTCGGGATCGAAGGCCACCAGGCGGTCGCCGGCCGCGAACCAGACCTGCTCGCCGTCGAAGCTGACGCCGCCGACGTTCTCGACGCCGTCGAAGGGGCCGTATTCCCGGATGATCTCGGCCGTGGCCTTTTTCATGCTGCGCTCCTGTCGCCTGAAGCTTCGGTTCTGGCTGAATCAGAACCGAATCTCCAGATTTCCTGTTTTGACGCGTTTTCTTCACGCGAACCGGCATCCGCTTCGCTCGAAAACGCTCCAATTGCGCCCTGATGCTAGCCGTTCGGCAGCGGGGCAGGGAGTAACAACGTCGTCGTGAATCCCGGCACCGGCGGCGTCATCCAGCGCCGGGCGCGGGCACGGCCGACCGACTGCACCTTGCCGGTGGCGGCCAATGCGTCGAGCGCACGCTGCACGGTGCGCTGGCTCGCCCCCAGCGCGACCGACAGCGCCGAGCTCGACCAGGCCTCGCCGTCGGCGAGAAAGGCCAGCACCGCCGCATGCTCCTCCTCGACCGGCAGCGCCAAAACGCTCACCTCGCGCCGGCCATGTGGCTCCAGCACAAAGCCGTCAGGCGTGGCGCTGAGATCGGCGAGCGGCCGCAGCGCGCGGCGCAGCCGTCCGATCTCGACGCGTAGCCGCGCACGGTGTGATTCATCGGCTTGCTTGCCGCGAAACGCCCGCGAGATCAGCGTGCCGCGCGACACGTCCTGCGGCCACGCTTCGCCCAGCGCGCGCGCGAGCGCGAACAGCACCGGCCGCCGGGTCAGCGAGACCGTCGTGCTGGTATCGCGCACGACATAGCGGCAGGCATCGACGACGAGGGCCTTCGACGCCATCAGGGCTTCGACCTCCTCGAGCAGCAGCGGCCGCTCGCTGCCGCGCGCGATCAGACGCGCCGCGGGCGTGGCGAGCAGGCGCGCGGTGCTCTCGACCTCGGCCGCGAGCTCGGCGATGCCGGCGCGGCGCGTGGCTTCCCTCGCGCGGGCCAGCGCTTCGCGTGCCGGTTTGGTCCGCAGCCGCCGCATCGCGATTCCGGCGACGACCAGTTCATGGCCGACCCGCAGCGCCGGCGGGAACGGCGCCGGGTCGAGGCCGTCAAGCATGCGCTCGGCCGCATCAACGCTCCCGATCAGCAGCAGGCGGCGGATTTCGAGATAGCCGGCGTGGGCAGCATTGAGTGCATCGCCTCGTGCCGCGAGCGTTGCGCGTGCCGCGGCGAGGCTCTTCCCGGGAAAGGAAAGGTCGCGCGACACCAGCGCGATCTCGGCCTCCGCCACCACACAGCGCGCCCGCGCGACGGCTTCGCGCGGGCCGAAGGCGCGGCCTGCGCGCCGCAGCAGCTCCTTGGCGCGGGCGAAATCGCCGAGCCGGGCCATCGCGATGCCGCGCAGCGCCAGCGCCGGCGCATCGTCGCGCAAGGCTACCCGTTTCAGTGCGCCGAGGGGATCACCCGCCGCGAGCGCGCGCGCCGCAGCTATGATCAGCGAGTCCATTCGAATCCCGACACACTTGTCACTCTCACCCTCCGAGGCCCGGTCCTAACCTAGCACATGACGACATGGATCATCTCCAGAGAGATCGAACGATGGCCGGTATTGAAACACGAGAAGATTGGGTGAGGGGGCGGCTCAGTGGACGCGGGCCCATCGTGGCGCGCTTTCTGTCGCTGGCGGCGGCACCGACCTTCGCCGTGATGGCGCTGATTGCCGCGATGGCGCCGGCCGACATGATCTGCGGCGCGATGCAGGGGCCGCTGTCATTGCAGGGCATGGTCCCGATGTACGCGCTGATGAGCGCATTTCATCTGGCGCCATGGCTGCGCCTGTTCAGATGACCGGCTCAAGTCTCCGGCAAGGTGAAGACCGCGCATGGCCGCGCGATGCCGCGCAATTCATGACTGCCGAGCGCGACCAGCGGCGTCTCGGTCTCGGCAGCGAGGGCGCCCGAAACCAGCACGGTTTGCTCCAGCGGCTTGCAGAGCCCTTCGAGCCGGCTCACCAGATTGACCGCGGCGCCGATCGCGGTGAAGTCGAGGCGGTCGGCGGCGCCGATATTGCCCCAGTGCACCTCGCCGAGATGCAGCGCCGCGCCGAATGGCAACGGCGGCAAGCCCTGCTTGCGTCGCTCTACGTCGAGATGCGCCATGCCGACGCGCGCCGCCGACACCGCGCGCAATGCCGCCTCGGATGCGTTGCGCGCGCTGGTCGTGACCGGAAAGATCGCAAGCAGGCCGTCGCCGATGAATTTCAGCACCTCGCCGCCGAAGGCGTGGATGGCGCCCGCGATGCGGTCGAACCAGGCATCGAGCGCCGCGATCACCTCGGTAGGCGGATGGCTTTCCGACAGCGTGGTGAAGCCGCGGAGGTCTGCGAACAGCAGCGCCGCCCGGATGGTTTCGCCGGTATTGCGCCGCAATGGCGATGCCAGTACGCGCGCCGCGCTGCGCCGGCCGAGATACGCCTCCAGCGCCGCCGTCAGTGTCGCGCGCGCCGCGAGCGCGGCGAGCGGCGCGGCCATGAACCGCGCCGCCTCGCGCAATTGATCCGCTTCGGCAGGTGTGAAGGCGCGTGTCCCGATCCAGCCGAGGGTCGGGCCATCCGGCCGCGTTCCGATCGTGCCCTCGTGGATCGGGCCGGGCGCGAGAGTTCCGAGCCAGCGCCGGCCGGCGTCGCCGGATCCCACCATGTCGGGCATCGCAAAGGGTTGTTCCGGCGCGAATCCGAGCGCTTCGATGACCTCGCCATTGTCGGCACGCCACAGCCAGGTTCGTCTTGCAATCAGGGGGTGCGGAACCTCGAGCGTCAGAGCGCCGCCGGCAAGCGGCAGGCCATCCGTGATAAGGTGGCTACCGAGGTCCGCCAACAACCGGTTGGCGCCCGCGGTCTCGGCGGCGGCGTCGACCAGCCAGCTCAACGTCGAGGACAATTGCATCACACCATCATGGGGTTGACGCACCATTCTTGTCACGAATTATCCCTGAGCACCGACTGTCAATGGAGCATGGATCGATGACTGAAGCCTTCATCGTTCAACGCGAGATCCAGATCGCAGCCCCGGCTGCAACCGTGTTCGCCTTCCTGACCGATCCGCAGAAGATCGTGAGCTGGATGGGGCTGGAAGCCGCGACCGAGACGCATCCCGGGGGCCTCTACTTCCTCAAGGGGCTCGGCAGCGATCGCAGCCGCGCCGCGCGCGGTGCGTTCCGCGAGGTCGTGCCGGTGCATCGTCTCGCCTACAGCTTCGGCTGGGAGGGCAGCGAGGAAGTGCCGCCGGGATCGAGCCTGATCGAGATCGACCTGATGGAGCAGGACAACGGCACGCTGCTCCGCATGACCCATAGCGGCCTCCCGAACGCCGCGCAGTGCGCGGCCCATGATAAGGGTTGGGCGCATTATATGGGCCGGCTCTCGCACGCGGCCGCCGGTCGTGATCCCGGGCCGGACCGCGGTCCGGCGTGAGGCAGCTAGGCCTTCTGCGGGAGTCTGTCGGCCACAATGTGTCGCGGCCGACAACAAGGGAAGGTGTGGAAGCAGGGCAGGCGCTGGTCGATGCTGGTTGGCCGATATATTCCGTCTGCTATTAGTGGATTGGTCCGGGACCGCCGCTCCTGTGGAAACCGCAATCCGTGATGCCTGACGATCCGAATCTTTCCGAGCGACTGAGACAGAAGGACTTCCTCGGTTTCTTCAGCCGGTCGGCCGTGGACAAGGCCCTCGTTTACCGTGCCCAGGGCCGCGTCTCGGACGTGGAGATCAGTGAGGATCTCACCCGCGTGAATGCGCGGGTGAGTGGAACCGAACGCAAGCCTTATCGGGTCGATATTGTGCTGAAGTTTGACGGCGATCGACTGGTCGACGTCGACGGCGATTGCAGCTGTCCAATGGCCGTGAACTGCAAGCATGTTGCCGCGACGCTCTTTGAAGCCTTGCACCGGCGGGCACCTTCGGCCGGTACGCCAATGCTGGCGTCGCGAGGCGCCGCGGGAAATGGGCAGCTGCGACCTGACGCGGCGCTGCCCTACCAAATCACGGAATGGATCGAGACGGTCGGCCGGTCGGTGCGGGACGCGGACTATCCGCCCGATGTCACGCAGCGATTGCTCTACTATCTGCAGCCCGCGTTGTCGGCAGGCTGCGTTCCCTGCATGGACGTGTCGCTGGTATCCGTGAAAATCCTGAAGACAGGCGAGTTCGGCAGCAAGGTGTCGCAGCCATCTTTGGCCGATTTTTCGGTCGATCGCGCTCCGAAATATTATCTCGGCTCCGACATTGACGTCCTCGTCAGGCTGTCCAGCGAGTTTCGGTCCGGCTACACGCTGGGCCGACGCGCGTATTCGGCCGATGTCCTGAAACGGATCGTCGCGACGGGGCGGGCGTTCTGGCGTGATCACCGTGGCGTGGCGCTGCAATGGAGCGATGCGCGCGGCGGTCGCATCGCGTGGCGTCAGGTCAGCAAGGACGGGATCGGTCCGCTGTTGACCGTCGAAGATGCAACGGCGCTCGACGCCGAGCCGCCGGTCTATGTCGACGCGGCTGCCGGATTGATCGGGCCGATCGGGTTGAATCTTCCGGAACGGCTGAGCAGCCGGCTTTTGTTGGCGCCTGCGATCCCGTATGCCCATGTCGCGCAAGTCGTGCAACATCTAGGCCAGAAATTGCCCGGCCTCGATCCTGGCTGGTTGCCGGAGCCTCCCGCCGCAGCGGTGAAGATCAACGTGGATCCGGAGCCGGTGCTTCGCCTCATGCTGGGGCGCAAGATGACCCATGCCTATTACTATGGCGGCGACCGTACGCCCGAACGCGTACCGGTGGCCCGCGTCAGCTTCCGCTACGGCCCGGTCGAAATCGAACAGTCGGAATCCGCGCATCGCGTGGAGTCGTTCAGCGACGGAAGCATTCACGTCGTTACGCGACGCAAGGCCAAAGAGAAGGAGATGGCTGCACGACTGACCAGTCTCGGCTTGGTCGACGCGAGATCGGCTTTCCCCCTGCTCGATGCCGTGCATACGAAGGACCTGGCCTTCGCGCAGCCGGCGGAATGGCTCGACTTCCTCAACGTCGAGGCCGCCGGTTTGCAAGCGGCTGGTTTCGAGATCCGCATCGACGACGATTTCCCGTACCGCCTGGCGACGTCATCCGGGGTGTTCGATGCCGACTTCGAAAGCAGCGGCATCGACTGGTTCGAGCTAGCGCTCGGGATCGAGATTGATGGCGAACGCCGCGATCTTGCCCCGCTACTGGCCACGCTAATATCGCAACCCGGATTCGCGCCAGAGACGGTCAAGCGGCTCGCGGACGATGGCGGCAGCGTCTACCTGCCGCTGGCCGACGGCCGCTATCTGGCGATGGCGGCCGATCGCTTCCTTCCGCTTGTACTGGCGCTCCATAGCCTGGCCTTGCGCGAAGCCTTCGTTGATGCGTCAGGGAAGATCCGGCTCTCGCGCGCCCAGATCGTGCCGCTGTTCGGTCTCGAAGCCGATCATTTCGTCTTCAGGGGAGCGGAAAATCTTCGTCGTATGGCGGGACTGCTCAGTGCCCGCGGATTGCCTTGTCCCGTCCTGCCATCCGATTTCAACGCGGCCTTGAGACCCTACCAGACGCAAGGCGTGGCCTGGCTCGACCTGCTCAGGGAGAGCGGCTTGGGCGGCGTACTGGCCGACGACATGGGACTGGGCAAGACCGTTCAGATACTGGCGTTGTTGGCGCTGGAGAAGGCGCGCGGTCATCTGACGGATCCGGCGATCGTCATCGCTCCCACAAGCCTGATGACCAACTGGTTCAACGAGGCGCGCAAGTTCACGCCAGGCTTAAGGGTTCTCGTTCTGCATGGTCCTGACCGCAGGCAGAGTTTCGAAGCGATCGCCGATCACGACCTGGTTCTTACGACCTATCCGCTGATCGCGCGCGACCACGAGGTGCTGCTCGCGCGCGAATGGCACGTCGCAGTGCTTGACGAGGCTCAGACCATCAAGAATTCCAACACGGCGACGACGCGTCGGCTCCAGGGCATCCGCGCGCGGCATCGCTTCTGCTTGACCGGCACGCCGATGGAGAATCATCTCGGCGAACTCTGGTCGATCATGAGCTTTGCCAATCCAGGGTATCTCGGCGATCGGGCGACGTTCGTGCGCGACTGGCGGACGCCGATCGAGAAGCGCGCCGACCTCGGACGCGCCCGGGTGCTGACCCACCGCATCAAGCCATTCTTGTTGCGGCGGACCAAGCAGGAGGTGGCCGCCGAGTTGCCGCCGAAAAGCGAGTTTACAGAGGGTGTCGTCCTCGAAGGCAGCCAGCGGGAGCTCTACGACGCCATCCGTCTGTCGATGTCGGACAAGGTCCGGAAGGCGATCCGGGAACGCGGCCTGGCCAAGAGCCATATCGTCGTGCTCGAAGCCCTTCTCAGGATGCGTCAGGCCTGCTGCGATCCCGCGCTGTTGAACCTCGGCGACGGCGTCCAGCGTCCGTCGGCAAAACTCGATCGGCTGATGGAGATGGTCGAAGAACTCCTGAGCGAGAAGCGCAAGATCATCGTATTCTCGCAGTTTACCTCCATGCTGGCGCTGATCCGCAAGCGCTGCGACGCGCTCGCGATCCGGTACAGCGTGCTAACCGGTGAAACGAAGGACCGCAGGAGCGCGATCGACGGGTTTCAGAACGGTGCCAGCGACCTCTTCCTGATCAGCCTGAAGGCCGGCGGTGTCGGACTCAACCTGACGGCCGCGGATACCGTGATCATCTTCGATCCCTGGTGGAATCCCGCGGTCGAGGAGCAGGCCATCGATCGTGCTCATCGCATCGGTCAGGACAAGGCCGTTTTTGTCTATCGGCTGGTGGCTACCGGTACGATCGAAGAGAAAATGGACGAACTCAAGGCCCGCAAGCGCGCGCTGGCCGACAGCATTTTCGATTCCCAAGGACGCATCGGCGCTGCGCTCACGGAAGAGGACGTGCAGGCACTGTTTGTGGATTGAACATTGCCTGGTCCAGATTTGGTGACGGCTTTTGCCGAACTGGCCGCGTCATGTCGGCCATTTCGAGCCGAGGATGATCGAGCAGAAGTTCATCCTGGTGTAGTTCAAGTCCTTCAGCGCCAGCACGTCGGCCTTGACGTTGCCGAAGGTCGTCAGCGGCTTCTTGATGGTGCCGGCGGCGAAATGATCGATGATGTTCTCCTTGAAGTTCGCCTCGCGCGGATGGTGCGCGCAGACATGGTCGCGGTGCTCGTGCGAGAAATCGTCATAGGCGATGCCGAGCACGTCCATCTCGACGCCGGCGGTGACCAGCGCAATGGTTGGACGCATATGCTCCGGGATACCGGGCGTGGTGTGCAGGGCGATTGAGGTCCAAACGTCCTCGATGTCGCGCTCCGGAACGCCATAGCCCTTGAGGAAGTCGCGCGCGGCGTTGGCGCCGTCGACCTCGAAGCGCAGATCGGGGCTCGCGTGATCGGCGGTGAGGCCCATGTCGTGAAACATGGCGCCGATATAGAGCAGCTCGGGATCGAATTTCAGCTTGCGGCGGTTGCCGGTCAGCGCGCCCCAGAAGAACACGCGGCGGCTGTGATTGTAGAGCAGGTCGTCCTCGGTATCGCGCACCAGCTGGGTGGCGGCGCGGGCCATCGCGCTGTCGGGTACGCGGATGCCGGCGATGATCTCGGTCATTTCAAGACGCTCCTCGATATGGCAAGACGATGCCGTGGCGTGCGAACACGCGAGCCCGGCGCTTGTCTTTGCGGTGTGTGCGGATCGCTGGATGGCGCGATCCGTGGCGTGTTTGTCGCCCGTTTTGACCCGATCCCGCAACGATCGCGCGCCGCCGGATCGGGCCAACCAGCCGTCGTTTCGCGCCAGCGGGCAGGGAGAAGGCATGGCGGTTCAGAGGGTCGCGATCGCGATTCACGAAGGGGTTCAGGCGCTCGATGTCGCGGGTCCCGTCGACGTGTTCGCGGAGACGAACGGCTTTGTGCCGGCGGGCGATGGCTATGAGACCGTGCTGGTCGGCGCCGGCTGCGAACCGCTGCGCGCGTCGAACGGCATGAAGATATCGGCCGACCTCAGCTTCGCCGAGGCACAGGAGAAGTTCGATATCCTGCTCGTGGCGGGCGGGCCGGCATTGCCCGACGCCGCGCCGGATCCCGAACTGACACAGTGGCTGCGCGGGGCGCCCGCGCGCGCCGAGCTCTATGGTTCGATCTGCACCGGCGCCTTCGCGCTCGGCCATGCCGGGCTGCTCGACGGCCACAAGGTGACGACGCATTGGCAGAATGCGCAGCGGCTGGCGGCGCGCTTTCCGGCGGCCGAGGTGATCTTCGACCGCATCTACATTCGCGACGGCAAGCTGATGACCTCGGCCGGCGTGACCGCGGGGATCGATCTCGGGCTCGCGCTGGTCGCCGAGCGGCACGGGCCGCAGGTTGCGGTCGCGGTGGCCAAGCGGCTGGTCGTGGTGGCGCAGCGCCAGGGCGGGCAGTCCCAATTCAGTCCCTATCTCACCGCGCCGGTCGATGAGGATTCGCCGATTGCGCGCGCGCAGGCGCATGTGATGCAGCATGTCGGCGAGCGCCACACGCTGCTGTCGCTGGCGGAGGCCGTCGGCATGAGCGTGCGCAATTTCGGCCGCGCCTTTGCGCAGGAGACCGGCATCACGCCGCACGAATTCGTCGAGCGGGCGCGGGTCGACGCCGCGCGCCGGCTGCTCGAGGGCTCGGACCGGCCGCTGAAGGCGGTTGCTTTCGACTGCGGCTTCGGCTCGGCCGACCGGATGCGGATCGTGTTCAGCGAGCGGCTTGGCGTGTCGCCCGCGCAGTACCGCGCGAGTTTTCGCAAACTGTGACGCCGTTCATGACGCGGACGCTTCATCGGGGATAGGATCGACGGCGCCGCCGTTTCCCGCCACACATATTCTCCCGCGAGGCCGCCATGGACGCGCTCACGCTCTTCATCATCCGTCACGCCGAAAAGCCTGATGATGGCTGGCCGGGGCCCGGATTCACCGCGGACGGTGTGTCCGATACCGAGTCGCTTGTCCTCCGCGGCTGGCAGCGCGCCGGCGCTTGGGCTGCATTGTTTGGCACCGACTTCGCCAAGGGCGATTATGCCAAGCCTGACGCGATCTATGCCGCAACTCCCGGCAACACGCCCAACCGGGGCCCGAGCAGCCGTCCTGCCGAGACGATCTCGGCGCTGGCGGCGCGTCTTGGCGCGACGCCCAACGAAGATTTCGGCAAAGGTCATGAACCAGCTCTGATCAAGGCGCTGCTGGCACTGAATGGCGTCGTGCTGCTGTGCTGGGAGCACAAGGCGATCATCTCCGATATCCTTCCGCTGATCCCGGTCAGCAAGGGCACCCCGCCGACCAAATGGGAGGGCAGCCGGTTCGACGTCGTGCTGCGCTTCGACCGCGCCAAGGGCGACGACAAGTTCGCCTTCAAGGAGCTGTTCCCGAAATTGCTGTCGGGCGATTCCGACAAGCCGCTGGGTGGCTGAATAGCGTCGCAGCTTGGCCGATCAATCGAGCCCGAGCGCCTTGCGCGATTTCCGCGTCAGCTTTCCGGCGATCAGCGCATGCGCCTGATCGAGATAGGCCTTGAGCTCCGCATCGGGCAGGGCGTCGTTCCTCACCAGTTGCACCCATGTGGCGCGCGCCAGATACGGCGCGGGCCGCGCCAGGCTCTGCTCGATCAGCAGCTGATAGGCCATGTTCGAGGTCTTGAACATGAAGCCGCCTGTGCTCTCGATGTAGCCGCCGGCCAGCGCGAACATCTTGCCGCCGACCTTGAACACCGACGTGCCTTCCCATTGCACCACCTTGGTGGCGGCGGGCAGGCGCAGACAATGGGCTTCGAAGGTCTTGGGGCGCATGAGTCGCAGGGCTGGAAGGCGTTCAAAGCCATAGGCCAGCCGCATGAAGGTCGGCAAGCCCCAGACTGAGCCCGGCCAGCCCTCGGCCAGCACCAGCCGCCGCTTCGTCCCCGACGTCTCACGAAAACGTGGGTTGCCGTCGTTCCATCTGTAGATATATCGTAAGATATGTTTTCAGTAAGGAACGTATAAACGTATAAATGAGACGATCGATATTTCGCGACCGGGACGATGACGGCTTCCGGTTTGGGTTCTTCGCCATGGGCCGGCACGGCCGAGGCGGCCACCGCTTTGGTCGCGGCGGCCATGGCTTCTTCGGGCGACGTGGTGGCGGTGACTTTCCGGGATCGCGGCGGCTTTCGTCGCAGGATCTGCAACTGGTCATCCTCGCGCTGCTCGGCGAGCAGCCGGCACACGGCTACGAGCTGATCAAGCGGATCGAAGAGCGGTCGGACGGTTTCTACAGCCCGAGCCCGGGCGTGATCTATCCGGCGCTGACATTCCTCGAGGAGATCGGCCATGCCAGCGTCACCCAGGACGCGGCGCGCAAGCTCTACAGCATCACCGAGCAGGGCAGGGCGTATCTCGGCGAGAACCGCACGACCGCGGACACCATTCTCGAGGCGCTGTCGCGGATCGGCCGCCGCATGGAGGAGGTGCGCGAGGCCTTCGCCGGCGTGAGCGATCTCGATGGCGAAGCGTCCGACGACGTGCACCGCGCCCGTCACGCGCTGAAGAGCGCGCTGCGCCAGAAGCGCGGCTGCGATGCCGCCGAGGCCCGGCGCATCGCGAAAATCCTGGACCGCGCTGCCGCCGAAATCCTGCAGCAATGACGCAGTCGCAGCAACGGAGACCCTTCATGTACAACGCCGAACCGCACAGCGCGATCCGTGATTCCGCGTCACCGCCGTCATCGAGCGCCTGCAGGCCACCCGCCGGGCGCCGGTGCGCGGCAACCAGATGCAGAGCGGCAGCCGCGACCCGCACGACTATGCCGAGCAGGGATTCTCGATCCACCCGGAGCAGGGCGAGCTGATCTATCTGTTGTGCCGCGGCCTGCACGCCCGGCGCGTCGCCGAGTTCGCGACCTCGGTCGGAATGTCGACGCTCTATTTCGCCGCCGCGATGCGCGACAATGGCGGCGGCACCGTGATCGGATCGGAGATCGTGCCGGCCAAGGTCGCAGCGGCGAAGCGCAATCTCGCGGAGGCCGGCCTTGCCGATTACGCCGACATCCGCGAGGGCGATGCGCGCAAGACCCTGCGCGATCTCGGCGGTCCCGTCGATTTCATCCTGATCGACGGCTGGCCGGGCGACAAGGGGCCGACGCTGGCGCGCCAAATGATCGAGATCGTCGCGCCGCAGCTGCGCGTTGGCGGCTACGTCATGAACGACAATGCCGAGGCGGATTTCCTGGAGTTCGTGCGCGATCCCAACAATGGCTTCGTGTCGATCACGCTGCCGCTCAAGGGTGGCACCGAGCTCTGCCTGAAGGTGGCGTAAGCGCGGATCCGGCGCAGCACACACGGAAGAGATCTGGCTGGCGTGATTGTGAGCCGCAACGACTCACGCCATGCTGGATTTTGCTTGCACTTCTTGCTCTGCTCCAAAAAAATCAGGAGCGAAGCGCCGCATGTCCGAAGCCCCGCCGACTCATCCGCTCGATCGCCCAATCTGGAGCGCACTGACCACAAGACAACGCGATCTGGCGGAAGGCGGCGCTGACGCGCGCCGCTTTCCGCTCGCGATCGCACCCTTCGCCGACATGGTCGACATGTCGCCAAAGAGCTTTGCCGCGCTCGGAGCGCTGCTGTCGGGACCTGAGATCGCGGTGCTGTTCACGCCCGATCCTGTCCCGGTGCCGCCGCAGTTCAAGGTGCTGCTGGCCGAGACCGGCGAGCAGATGATCGGCACGCCAGCTGACCATTCTGTGCCCGGCGTCGAGATCGTCACGCTCGGCGCTGCCGATGTTCCTGCGATGATGACGTTGACCGAGCTGACAAAGCCCGGACCGTTCAGTGCGCGGACGCATGAGCTCGGCAACTTTTTCGGCATCCGCGTCAATGGCGAGCTGGTCGCGATGACCGGCGAGCGGATGAAGCCGGGGAACTACACCGAGATGACCGCCGTCTGCGTGCATCCAGAGCATCGCGGCCGCGGCTACGCGCAGGCGCTGCTGTCGGCGGTTGCCCGCCAGATCGTGGCGCGCGGCGAAATTCCATTCCTGCACGTCTTCACCAGCAACGTCTCGGCGATCGCGCTCTATCGCCGCCAGGGCATGGAGATCCGCCGCCGCCTGCACATCACGGTGTTGCAGAAACAGGGATAGGGATGCGCGGCAAAGTGGGTTGAGGGAAATCCCTCATTCCTCATCGCCGATCTCGTGCTTACCTTTGCCGGATCGCAACACGATGAGAGAGGATATCTCGATGTCCGAGCAATCCCAGGACAAGCGTCCAGTCGCCGATCCGACGGAGAACAACGCTTTCTTTCCGTCGCCTTACTCGCTTGGGCAATTCACCTCGGCCAGGTCGGATCTCTCCGGCGCGGACTATCCCAACGCTTACAGGGGTGGCCGCTGGAAAATTCTGATGATTGCCGCGGACGAGCGCTATCTGCTGTTGCAGAACGGAACGATGTTCTCGACCGGCAACCATCCCGTCGAGACCTTGTTGCCGATGTATCACCTCGACAAGGCGGGCTTCGAATTCGACATCGCGACCGTGTCGGGCAATCCGGTCAAATTCGAGCTCTGGGCGTTTCCGAAGGAGGACGACGCGGTCCAGAGCATCTACCAGAAATATCTCGGCAGGCTGAAGCAGCCGCTGAAGCTCTCCGACGTGATCGAAAAAAAGCTCGGCAAGGATTCCGACTATATCGCGGTGTTCATTCCCGGCGGCCATGGTGCGCTGATCGGCTTGCCCGAAAGCACCGACGTGAAGGCCGCGCTGAAATGGGCGCTCGACAACGACAAGCACATCATCTCGCTCTGTCATGGCCCGGCGGCGCTGCTGGCGTCGGCGGTCGGCGAAGCCAAGGGTAACTATCCCTTCAAGGGCTACAAGATCTGTGCATTTCCCGACGCCATCGATCGGACGACGCCCGATATCGGCTACATGCCGGGTGCGCTGACCTGGGCCTTCGGCGAACAGTTGCAGGCGCTCGGCGTCGAGATCCTGAACAAGGACATCACCGGCAAGGCCCATCAGGATCGCAAGCTGATCACCGGTGACAGCCCCTTCGCCGCCAACAATGTCGGCAAGGCGGCCGCAAAGGCTCTGCTCGATACGCTCGGCGGGCGCTGAGCGGTCGGCGGCTCAACCTCCGGGCGGCGCGAACCTCGCCGCGCCGCCGGCGGCGGGCCAATGTCGCGCGCCTTGCAGGCCGACCTCGCTTGAGGGAAAATCCTCAACGCGCTGGGCCGCGCGTGACCGGTCTTCCGCAAGATACGATGGCACCGCATGGACCGCTACATCGAAGCCGTGGTTGCGATCGAGGGTAGCGAGAGCTTGGCCGCGATCCAGGCGGCGGTGCGGTCTGCGAGTGTGCCGCTCGGCTACGACCGGTTCGTGATGTTCTCGGCGTCGCCGGCACGTGAGGACTTGGTTGACCGGATCTACTGGGTCGAAGGCGACTGGTTCGGCACAGGCGTGACCGTCGATGCCGAAACCTATGTCCGGCATTGCCCGGTGACGCGCAATTTCCTCAATGTGGACGAGGCGTTTTTCTGGACCAAGGTGATGTCGGCGCGCGGCGAGAAGTACCGTGTGGTGCGCACGCCGCGCGGGCCCGGTTTCCATGGACTGCAGGTTCCGGTGTTCGGGCGCACCGGCCTTGAGGGCGCGATGAGCTTCGCCGGGACGCGGATCGATGCGTCGCCGCGGACCCGTGCGGCGCTGACGATGATCGGCGCCGCCGCCTTCCGCGCCGCTCGCGGGCTGATGGAAGCGCACGAGCCGAACGGTGCGTCGAGCCTGTCGCCGCGCGAGCGCGAGGTGCTGCGCTGGATCTCCGCCGGACGGCGCCAGGCCGACATCGCGGCATCGCTCGGCCTGTCGGAACGCACGGTCGAGAACCATTTGCGGCGTGCGCGGCTTCGGCTCGGCGTCGCCACGACCGCGCAAGCCATCCGGCTCGCGATCCGCAGCGGCGAGATCGAGGACTGAGGCGCTTGCGGACGGCCGCCATTGAGCGGGGCGGGCGATAGCTGAGATCAGTGTTTCTTCGACGTCTTTGCCCCGATCTTCGGCGTATGCGTGCCCGCAGCGATCCGCGTCAGCGCATCGGCAAATGCACGTGCCGCAGGTCCCAGCGGTTCATCGAGCCGGTGGGCGAGATAGGCCTCCATCGCAAGCGCGGCGTTGCGGCCGAACGCGCCGGTTTCGACCCGTACAAGGCGGCGCTCCTTCAGGTCGCGCGCCACCTGCCAGAGCGGCAGCCGGCCCCAGCCGAGCCCGGCCAGGATCATGGCGTGCTTGGTGTCCTGATTGCTCACTCTGCAAATCTGCGGCGAGAGCACGCCGAAGCTGCGGCCCTCCGACAGCGGGGTCGGATCCGACAGCACGATCTGCAGATGATCGGCGAGATCCGCCACGCTCTTGCGGCCGCGGCGCGCGAGCGGATGGCTTGCGGAGGCGACGGCGACGATCTGCACCGCGCAGATCGCATCGAGCGCGAGGCGGGGATCGCGAAAATCCTCGCCGACCGTGACCGCGAGCGCGCTACGCCGTTCGGTCAAGCCGGTGATCGGACCGCCCATCGGTTCGACCGCGAGCCGCACGCTGACGGACGGATAGGCCGCCCGCATTTCCGTCAGCGCCGCGCCGACGGCGGCGATCGGAAACAGCGTATCGACGACGAGCGAGAGTTCCGATTCCACCCCGTCGCCCAGGCCGCGCGCCCGAGCCCGCATCGCATCGACACGGAGCAGCAGGTCGCGCGCGTTGGCCAGCAGTGCCTTGCCCTCGGCCGTCAGCGCCGGGCGATGGCTGGAGCGGTCGAACAGCGTGAGGCCGAGTTCGGCCTCGAGGTTGGCGATGGCATGGCTGACCGCGGATTGCACCCGCGCCAGCTTGGCCGCGGCGGCGCGAAAGCTGCCGCTCTCGGCGATGGCGACAAAGGTGCGGATCTGATCGAGTGTGAGGTTATCGAGCATGATCTATGAATTCGATCAATCGGATGCAAAACATATCACTCCTGTCGATGGTCGGGAAACGCTATCTCTGTGGTCCGAGCGGGTGGCGGAGTGGACGCACATGACGATCGAGACGGCCGTGATGCAGCAGAGCGAGGCGAAGCGATGGGCGACGGTCGCCATCGTGATCGGTTGCGGTATCGGCGCGGCGCTGCAGGTCGGCAAGGTTCCGATTGCCGCCTCGATGCTGCAACAGAGCCTCGGCATCGACCTTGCCGCGGTCGGAACGATCGCCGGCATCTTTGCGGTCCTGGGGCTTGTCGGCAGCGTCCCGGCGGGCGTGGTGATTGCCGCGGTTGGCGCGCGCAGGGTGCTGCTGTGCGGGCTCGCGGCCATCACGCTGGGGGCGGCCTCGGGCGCGCTCGCGCCACAACTCGCGGTGCTATTGGCATCGCGCCTGCTGGAGGGGCTCGGCTTCCTGCTGGTGATGGTCGCGGCTCCTGCATTGCTCGATCGTGTCGTCGATGTCAGCGCACGCGACGTCACCATGGCGGTGTGGAGCTGCGTGATGCCGTTCGGGATCGCGCTGGCGCTGGTCGCCGGCCCGATCTTCGATGGCTGGCGCACGATCTGGTGGGCCGGTGCTGCCTTTGTCGCCGTGCTGTTCATCCTTGCGAGCCTCATCGCGCCTGAAGTGGCATCGCGGACCGGCGCGGCGCGGAGCGGTTTGATGCAGGAAGCCATCGCGCTGGCGCGGCGCCGCACCCCGGCGCTTCTGATGGTGCTGTTTGCGCTCTACAGCCTGATGTTCTTTGCGTTGTTCAGCTTCCTGCCGATCCTGTTGTCCGAGCGGCTCGGCGTGTCCAGCCAAGGCGCCGGCGCGCTCAGTGCGTTGGCCGCGGCCGGCAACGTCGTCGGCAATCTCGCCGCCGGTCATCTGCTTGCGCGCGGCGTCAGCCGCAATCTGCTGATCGCCGTGGCGGCATTCGTGATGGGCGCGTCCGCGTTCGGAATCTTCCTGCCGGCGCTCGGCGGGTGGGGGGCATTCTGGCTGTGCCTGCTGTTCTCCGCGATCGGCGGCCTGATCCCGGCGACGTTGCTTGCAACCGCACCCGCCGCGGCGGGATCGGCGGCGATGGTGCCGGTCATGATGGGCCTGTTGATGACGGGCAGCAATTTCGGCCAGGTCACCGGTCCAATCGCGGTCGGCGCTGTGGTCTCGGCATGGGGCTGGGGCGCGGCCTGCGCCATGGTGGTGGCCGCGGCGATCCTTGCCGGTCTCGCGGCGTGGATGCTGGCGCGCGGCGATCACAAGCGCGTAAGCGAGGCGAGGGACCCGGCTTGACGCCGCGCGCGCAGGAGCCGAAGGAGTGAAGGTCTCTCACGCCAACGACAACAGGAACCTTGATGACACGCGTGCGCTGTATCACCGAAATGGGCATGGGCGTCGACGTTCACGGCCGCGACGCCACCAAGGCCGCCAAGCGGGCCGTGTCGGATGCCATCCGCCATTCCAGCCTCGGCTTCTTCCGCATGCTCGGCAAGACCGCCAACGACATGTTCGTCGACGTCACGATCGCCGTGCCGAATCCCGAAGATGTCGATACCGCAGCGGTCGCGAAGGAATTGCCCTATGGCACCAAGACCGTGAAGGCGATCGCGGGCGGGCTCGAGATTCCGTCCGATCTCGGCAACGACCCGATCCTGATCGCGAACGCCGCCGTCATCGTCAGCTTCGACGACGGCAAGTGACGGAAGCGCGTCGGGCGACCGGCATGCGTGCGCTATTCGTTGCCTCGGAAATAGTCGGGCTTGCCGGTCGTCCACGTCTCGCCCCAATGCTGGCCGCCGCCGTCGACGGTCAGCGTCTCGCCGGTGATGAACTTGCCGGAGGGCGCGGCGAGGTAGACGGCTGCCTCCGCAATGTCCCAGGGCGTGCCCGGGCGCATCATCGGATTGGAGCGCGGATAGGCGGCGCGCGCCGCTTCGCTGTAGACATTCCAGCCCTCGGTCTCGATTGCGCCGGGCGCGATGCAGTTGATGCGGATGTTCAGCGGCGCCCATTCGACCGCGAGCGCGCGCGACAGGCCGATCACACCGGAGCGTGCCGCGATCGAGTGCGCAATGCCGTAGAGGCCGTGAGTCGTGACCACGACGATATTGACGATGCTGCCGGGATGCTTGCGGTCGCGCCAGCGCTGCGCCGCGGCCTGCATCATGTACCAGGTGCCGTTGAGGTTGGTGTTGATGACCGCATTCCAGCCCTTGATGGAGACGTCGATCGCGGGTTGCGGGAACTGGCCGCCGGCGCTGTTGACGAGATGATCGACACGGCCGTGCTCGGTCCACAGCGCATCGAACATCGCATTGACCGCGTCGGGATCCTTGATGTCGGCGACATGCGCGGACGCCTTGAGCCCGCGATGGCCGAGACGATCGACCAGTGCGTCGAGCCTGTCGGCATTGCGGCCGGCGACCACGACATGCGCGCCGAGCCGGGCGAACAGCCATGCGATGGCGCGGCCGATGCCGCCGGCGCCGCCGGACACCACGATCACCTGACCGGCGAGCGCATCGGCCGCGAACACGGTCGGGTGCGTTGCGAGTTCGTCGTCGGAGAGGCCGAGCGTTGCGCCTGTTGTTGCGCCTGTCTGTTGATCGTTCATGGCCGGTTGCAGACCTTGCGGCTTTCACTGAGCTCCGTACATTAGCCATCCAACAACAACCATGCAAAGCAACAACCCTGCAAAGAATGTCGACATGACCGACCTGTCTGCCTTTCCCATCACAAAACGCTGGCCTGCTCAGCATCCGGACCGCCTGCAGCTCTATTCGCTGCCGACGCCGAACGGCGTGAAGGTCTCGATCATGCTCGAGGAAATCGGGTTGCCCTACGAGGTCCATCTCGTCGACTTCAACAGGGATGACCAGAAGACGCCGGAGTTCCTGTCGCTGAACCCGAACGGCAAGATCCCGGCGATCCTTGATCCCAACGGCCCAGGCGGCAAGCCGCTGCCATTGTTCGAATCCGGCGCCATCCTGCAATATCTCGCCGACAAGACCGGCAAGCTGCTGCCGGCGGACACGGCGCGCCGCTATCAGGCCATCCAGTGGGTGCATTTCCAGATGGGCGGCATCGGGCCGATGTTCGGCCAGGTCGGGTTCTTCCATAAATTCGCCGGCAAGGATTACGAGGACAAGCGGCCGCTGCAGCGCTACGTCGCCGAGTCCAAGCGCCTGTTCGGCGTGATGGAGACGCATCTCGCCGGACGGCAGTGGTTCATGGACGATGAATACAGCATCGCCGACATCTCGATGCTCGGCTGGGTGCGCAACCTGATCGGCTTCTACGGCGCGCGCGAACTCGTCGAGTTCGACCAGTTCACGCAGGTCGCGGCCTGGCTGGAGCGCGGTCTCAAGCGGCCGGCGGTGGAGCGCGGATTGAATATTCCGAAGCGTCCCTAACGCGCCGACGTCAGCAGCTCGTAGACGACGGGATTGTCGGCACAGGCGGCAAAGCCACACTCGAGCAGGGTGGAGAGCACATTCAGCGCCGTCAGCCCGACCACAAGCCACACCGCACCTTGCGCGAACCTGTCGGGCGAACTGCCCGGCGCCGCGCGGTGCTCGAACTGGCGGTCGAACAGCAGCATCGCCGCGAGCAGCACGATCGCGGCGGTGAAGCCGATCAGCGCCCACGTATAATAGTGATAGCCGAGCAGCGCCGAACCGTAACCGGCATCGCCGGGGAGGATGTGCAGCAGCACCTGCCGGGTCGAGACCGTGGTGCCGAGGACGGCCGTCAGCAGCGACAACGCATAATGACTCGGCCGTGGCCCGAAGCGGATATTGAGGATCGGCCCGATCGCCAGCAGGGCGAACAGGATGCGCTGCAACAGACAGAGCGGGCAGGGCAGCTCGTGAAGCAGCAGCTGCGCGGCAAAGGCGGCGGCCAGCACCAGCGCCAGCCCAAAGAGCGCGACGGCATTGAGGGTGACGGCCTGCCTGTCGTTCATGGCTGGCCTCAGAACGACAAGGTGAGACGGTCGGTGGCGTGGTGCAGCAAGGTAGCGGCGCAGGCGATCAGGATCACCGCGAACAGGCCGATCGCGACGGGGCGTGGGCCACGCCAGGCCACCAGCATGGCGATGGTGATCGCGAGAAACAATACAGTGAATTCCATTCCCAGCCTCCCGATGCGAGCCGGCCGCAGTCTATGACAGATTCGTGTGCGCTCGCGACCGCGCGAATGGGCATTGTCGCTTGCGCGCGGCTCCGCCAAGATGGCATCACCAGTTGAGTTCATCCCAGCCGGGGCACCTCATGACCACAGCCGCGATCAAGCCCGTTGCCCGTCCCCATCATCAGCCCTGGTACAAGATCCTCTACGTCCAGGTGCTGATCGCGATCGTGGCAGGTGTCCTGATCGGGTATTTCTATCCGAATCTCGGCAAGGAATTGAAGCCGCTGGGCGACGGCTTCATCGCCCTGATCAAGATGATGATCGCGCCGGTCATCTTCTGCACCGTGGTGCACGGCATCTCCTCGATGGGCGATCTCAAGCGCGTCGGCCGGGTCGGGTTGAAGACGCTGATCTATTTCGAGGCGGTGTCGACGGTGGCTCTCGCGGTCGGTCTTCTGGTCGGCGAGCTGCTGCAGCCCGGCCACGGCTTCAACATCGATCCCTCCACGATCGATCCGAAATCGGTCTCCAACTACGTCACGCAGGCCAAAGAGCAGGGCATCGTCGCCCATCTGATGGCGATCATTCCGGACAGCTATCTCGGCGCGGTCGCGCGCGGCGACCTGTTGCAGGTGCTGCTGATCTCGATCCTCTCGGGCTTCGCCATCGCTCTCATGGGCAAGGTCGGCGAGCCGATTGCGTCCGCGATCGACACGGCCGCCAAGATGTTCTTCGGCATCATCCGGATCATCGTCCGCGTCGCGCCGCTCGGCGCATTCGGCGCGATGGCCTTCACGGTCGGTGCCTACGGCCTCGGCTCGCTGTTGAATCTGGCGGCGCTGATCGCGACCTTCTATCTCACCAGCATCCTGTTCGTGCTGATCGTGCTGGGCGCCATCGCACGGCTCGCCGGCTTCTCGATCATCCGCTTCATCGCCTACATCAAGGACGAGCTCCTGATCGTGCTCGGCACGTCGTCGTCGGAGACGGTGCTGCCGCAGATGATCCAGAAGATGGAGCATCTCGGCGCCTCGCGCTCGGTGGTCGGCCTCGTGGTGCCGACCGGCTACAGCTTCAATCTCGACGGCACCAACATCTACATGACGCTGGCGACGCTGTTCCTGGCGCAGGCCACCAACACGCACCTGACGATCTGGCAGGAGCTCGGCATTCTGGGCATTGCCATGATCACCTCGAAGGGCGCTTCCGGCGTCACCGGCGCGGGCTTCATCACGCTGGCCGCGACGCTGTCGATCGTGCCCGACATTCCGATCCAGTCGATCGCGATCCTGGTCGGCATCGACAAGTTCATGAGCGAGTGCCGCGCGCTCACCAACCTGATCGGCAACGGCGTCGCCTGCGTCGTGATCAGCCTGTCGGAAGGCGAGCTCGACAAGCAGGCGCTGCACGAGACGATGGCGCATCCGCTCGAGCTCGGCGAGGCGCTGGAGCCGGGCGGCTCCGGCTAGAGCAATGTGAAGTGATGGGGCCGTCGCAGGGGACGCTGCCAAAATATCGAAAACAACCCCATGCAAAGGAGCCGGCGGTGGCCGGCGTTCGACCAGGCAACTTGACACGTCGGGCAACTCAGGGGTATTCTTCTAATATTCCGAAATTGCACAAGTGTCCCTTCGTCCCAAGGCTGTCGCATATGGCATTTGCGGGCTTTTGCAACTGACGCTTCCACGTCGCGGGCGGGAGAGGGAACGCGCCTTGTTCGCGGCCGCAGCCTGGGTCGTGAACCCATAAAGTCGGAATCGTGCGCACGGTAGGATGACTGACTATGCGCCAAGCCTTGAATGCATGATGCGCCATCGATCGTCCGTTGCGCGGCGGCTTGCCTCTGCGAGTTAGTAAACCACCCAATCCAGGAATGCTTAACTATGCTCACCGTCTATGGCGAAGGTCGTGGCTTCCGTGTTGTCTGGCTGCTCGAGGAATTGGGATTGGCTTATCGGCTGCGCCCGGTCGATCTGCTCGCAGCCGGCGGGGTTGATCGCGATTTCCTCGCGATCAACCCCGCCGGCTTCATTCCCGCATTGCAGGACGGCGAGACGATCATGGTCGAATCGATCGCGATTCTTGAGTACCTGCTCGTCCGCCACGGCTCAGGTTCGCTTGCCGTCGCCCCGGACGATCCCGCCTTCGCTTCCTATCTGCAATTTCTCCACTTGGGCGAGGCCGGGCTCGCCGGGCCGATGAACGCCGTCATTGTCGGTCGCCAACTGGCGCCCGAAGCCGAGCGAGATGCCCGGGTCACTTGCTGGGCTCTCGAGACCTTCGAGAGCCGGCTGGGGTTGGTTATCCGCCGCCTCGCGGATTGCCCCTATCTCGCCGGCGACCGATTCACGGCTGCCGATATCTCGGTGAGCTATGCTCTCCTGCTCGGCATGCGAACCGGCAACTACGTCCCCGGTCCTGCCGAGCGGGACTATCTCGCCCGCACGACGGCGCGCCCTGCCTATGTCCGAGCGATGGAAAGCTGCAAGGCCACCAAGGCTTGGGCGGCGAGGTCACCGGGATTGTAGTGCTCGCTTCAATCCGGCTGTGGCTCCGCCCTTACGAGTCTGCTGCCTGGCTGGGCCGTATACTCATTAAGCAACTGGGGCCTGATGTCCGCTTACCCCCAACAGCGGCGGAAAAGCGGACATCTCCCGAGATCGCCGAAGGGCCACAACCGGACTTGGCACCATTTAGCGGAGTGGACGAAGGTCTCTGCAGGTTGAACCGCGATCATCGTGTCCGGCGGTCCCGCGACGGGAGGGGTTCCTTTTTGCTCGCCGCCGGTGTTTCCTCTGCACGGCGGAGAACAGGCATGCGGGGATCGCTGGGAGAGAAGATCGGCCAAGGCGTCTTCGCTGATGTCCACGCCTGGGCGCCCGGTCAGGTCGTCAAGTTGTCCAGGCCAGGTATCCCGCAGTGGGTCGTCCAGCACGAGGCGCAAATGACCCGCGCGGTCTTCGCCGCCGGCGGCCCAGCGCCGGAGGTGCTCGGCGAAGTCACCCTGGACGGCCGCTTTGGCATCGTGATGCCGCGGTTCGATGGGCCGACCCTGACGCAGGCTACGCGCACCGGCGCCATCACGCGTGAACAAGCGGGCGCAATCCTCGCGACGCTCTGCCTTGCCGTTCACAAGACGCGACCGCCGCCGGACGCACTCTCGCTGCGCGAGGCGATGGACGCCAGATTGCGGTTCGGCGGCAGCATGCTTCCGGAGCGCATCACCACCGGCGTCCTCGCGCTGATCGAGCACCTCGCGCCCGACGACGTGCTGTGCCATTCCGATCTTCACCCCGGCAACGTGATTATGACGGCGCAGGGTCCGAGACTGATCGACTGGCTCGGTGCGGCTCGTGCGCCCGCCGCCTACGAGATTGCACAGTGCCATGTCCTGATTGCCGAGCTTGACCCGGAACCCGCCGACGATCCGGAGCGGGCCGCGGTCAATTCGGTTCTGCAGGCGGAGTATGCGCGGCTGGCCGGCATAGCCCCTGCGGCGCTAACGGCGGCGATGCAGCCCTATTTGCCGATCGTCCGCGTCTTCCTCCTGCTCGGCGGAGCCATGCCTGACATGCGGGAGCGGCTGATCCAGCGCGTCGAGGCGGCCCTGCGCTCGGCGGGGTGATTACTCTCGGTCATCCCGTCTACGCCAAGGCTACGCCGGGCCAACATACGCGCTCGCCGCCGAAGCTTCAGCGAAGGCGGCATGCCCGGCCATAGCCGTTCGAAGAACGGCGTCGCTTCGCACCGCCTATGACGAGTGCCCATAGGGTGAGGGTCACAGCAACACGGGGGCTAAAGATGCAGGGATCGCTGGGGGAAAAGATCGGTGAAGGCGCCTACTCCGAAGCCTACGCCTGGGCGCCGGGGCAAGTCGTCAAACTGTTCAAGCCCGGCTTGCCGCGGCGGATGCCCTGGTTCGAGGTGCACATGATCCGCGCCGTCCACGCCGTCGGCGCTCCGGTGCCGGAGGTGTTCGGCGAGGTGACCCTGGACGGGCGCTTCGGCATCGTGCTGCAGCGCCTCGACGGACCGACCCTGCTGCAGCTAACCCGAACCGGCGCGGTGACGTTCGAACAGGCCGGCGCGATCATCGCGGCTCTTGCCATGTCCATTCACAAGACGCCCCTGCCGCCGGAGGTCCTCTCCATGCGCGAGTATATGGAGGCGCAGTTGCGGCACGACGACGGCACGCTCCCGAAGCACATCGCCGCTGAAATCCTCGCGCTGATCGATCGCTTGCCGCCGGGCGACGGGCTTTGCCATACCGACCTGAGCCCCGGTAACGTGATCATGACAGCGGAAGGCCCAAAGCTGGTCGACTGGGTCAGCGCGATGTGCGGGCCCGCCGTCCTCGAGCTTGGGTTCTTGCGCGTGATCCTGTCCGAGCTCGGTCCGGAAGTCGCCGACAATCCGGAGCGGCCGCGCGCGACCAATGCGGCGGCGCAATCCGAATATGCTCGGCTGGCCGGCATGTCTCTCGCGGACCTAACGGCGGCAATGGAGCCGTATTTGCCCATCGTCCGCACCTTCGCCGTTCTCGGCAACGCGGTGCCTTCGCTGCGGGAGCGGCTGATCCAGCGCATCGAAGCGGCTCTGCGCTCGGAAGACTGAATTGTTCTGGTCGCGCGCGAGCGCTATGAACTCTCCGATGAGGAATGGACTGCCATCACGCCGATGTTGCCAAGCAAGCCGCGGCGTACCACGGGTGAATGGTCGTCGCGTCCTCCGAGCGGCATCAGTCCGGGACGCCGGCCGCCTTCAGCGTCTCGCGATAGGTCGCGGACATCGATTCCACCGGAAACGGGATCCGCGACAGGAAGCCGGAGATCGTGAACTCCGGGTCGATCTTGAGCAGCTCGCGCGCGATCTGGGTCGCACGCGCGTTGTCGCCGGTCTTGACCAGCGCCACGATCAGGACGCGCAGCGCCACCGCGAAGCGGCGGTTCTGCGCCAGCGCCTTGTCGGCCCACATCACCGCCTCAGTGAAATTCTGGTCGAGCACCGCGCAGATCGCCAGCGCCGCGGCGGCGAACCAGCCGCGCGGGTCGCGCGGGTTCAGCCGTTGCGCACGCTCGATCATGGCGCGGCCGGCTTTCTGATTACCGCGCATCGCCTCGATCCAGCCGCCGAGCACCAGCGCCATCGCCGAGTTCGGATTGATCGCCAGCGAACGCTCGAACAGGTCGCGCGCGGGCTCGATCTCGTCGGCCATGTTCCAGATCGCGAACGCCGCCATCCACAACACCTGCGGGTCACCGGGCGCAAGCTCGACCGCGCGCCAGGCCTGCGCGACTGCGCGTTCGCGATAGGCGTCGTTCGGCTTCAGCCAGCCCTGGACATGGCGCATCGCGTGACAATAGGCCGAGGCTGCCAGCGCGGGCGCGTAGGTGGGGTCGAGCGCCTGCGCCTGGTCGAGGCAATCGAGTGCAGCTTCCATGCTCTCGGGCGTGAACTCGTAACGCAGGCTATAGGCGCGCAGCAGCAGGTCGTAGGCGTCGAGCCTGTCGGGCGGCGCTGCCCGCACCCGCTCGGCTTCCGCAACGAGCAGGGTCGGCTCGATCGCGCCGACTACGTTCTCGGTGATGCGGTCCTGCAGGTCGAACACATCAGTCGCGGCGCCATCGAACCGGTCGGCCCACAGATGCGCGCCGGAGACGGCGTCGATCAGCTGCCCGGTGATCCGTAGCCGATCGCCGCCGCGGCGGACGCTGCCCTCGAGCACATATCCGACGCCGAGATCGCGTCCGACCTGGCGGATGTCGACCGCCTTGCCCTTGTAGGTGAAGGCGGAGTTGCGCGCGATCACGGTGAGGTGGCTGCAACGCGCGAGCGCGGTGGTGATGTCCTCGGCGATCCCGTCGGCGAAATAATCCTGTTCGGGATCGCCGCTCATATTGGTGAAGGGCAGCACAGCGATCGACGGGCCCTCGCTCGGCCGCGGCGGGCTGGCATTGTCTGCAACCGGACGATCGGGCGCGGTGTCCTCCCTGACATCGCCGACAAAGCGGAGACCCTTGCGGGGCAGGGTGCGGATCAGCCGCTGCTCCTCGCCATTGTCGCCGATCGCCGTCCGCGCGGCGTTGATCCGGCTGCTCAGCGTCGCTTCCGAGACGATCCGGCCGTGCCAGACCGCGGCCAGCACCTCGTCGCGGCTGACCACCCGATCGCGGGCGCGGATCAGGAACTCGATGAGGTCGAAGACCTGCGGCTCGACGGCCACCAGAGCATCGCCACGGCGCAGCTCACGGCGTTCGGAGTCGAGGGTCAAGTCGTTGAAATGGTAAGTCAAATTCGATGGTCCGGCGGCCGGCGGCTGAATCGGTGGCGGAACCTAGCACAGGCCGCCCGGAGCCAAAATCACGACGGTCTGAAGGACAAATCCAAGTCCTCTGAAAGCGGACGGGGGCGGTCTCTGCAATATTCCATCCCGACACTAGATGCAGGAGATCGCCATGTCGCAGTCCATCAATCAGCAACGCCGCCGCTTCCTTGGCGTCGCCGGCGGGATCCTTGCCGCCTCCAGGCTCGGCTTCCTCGGATCGGCCAGCGCGCAGTCCAAGCCGGCGCTGCCTGCGATCAAGGCTGGCGCCCACACCTCGATCGGTCCCGTCAAGCAGATCAATGCCGGCGTGCTTGATACCGGTTATGTCGAGATGGGTCCTGCGTCCGGTCCCGCAGTGATCCTGCTGCACGGCTGGCCCTACGACATCCACAGCTATGCCGACGTCGCGCCGGCGCTGGCCGAGGCCGGCTACCGCGTGATCGTGCCGCATCTGCGCGGCTACGGCACGACGCGCTTCCTCTCCAGCGACACCATGCGCAGCGGCCAGCCGGTCGCGGTCTCAGCCGACATCATCGCGCTGATGGATGCTTTGAAGATCGAGAAGGCTGTGCTCGGCGGCTATGATTGGGGCGCGCGCACCGCCAACATCATGGCGGTGCTCTGGCCCGAGCGCTGCAAGGCGATGGTGTCGGTGAGCGGCTATCTGATCGGCAGCCAGGCGGCCGGCAAGATGCCGCTGCCGCCGAAGGCCGAGCTGCAATGGTGGTACCAGTTCTATTTCGCGACCGAGCGCGGCCGCGAGGGCTATGCCAAGAACCGGCACGATTTTAACAAGCTGATCTGGCAGCTGGCGTCGCCGCAATGGAAGTTCGATGACGCCACCTACGACCGCAGCGCGGCGGCCTTCGAGAATCCTGATCACGTCGATATCGTGATCCACAATTACCGCTGGCGGCTTGGTCTCGCCGAGGGCGAGGCGAAGTACGACGCGTTCGAGAAGACGCTCGCCCAGGCGCCTGTCATCGCGATCCCGACCATCACGATGGAGGGCGATGCCAACGGCGCGCCGCATCCCGAGCCTGCCGCCTATGCCAAGAAGTTCTCCGGCCACTATGAGCATCGGCTCCTGACCGGCGGTATCGGCCACAATCTGCCGCAGGAAGCGCCGCAGGCCTTCGTCCAGGCCATCATCGACGTCAGCAAGATCTGAGCCGCAAGCGGACAACGGAATCATGAATCAGGTTGTGAAATGGGCAGCTGCCGCGATCGCGGCAGCCTGCATCAGCGCGTCATTGCCGTTTGCCGTCGGGCATGCCGATGATGCGGCACTGGCGTCGCCGATCTTCGGCGTGACAATTCCCGACGGCTATCGCGACTGGAAGCTGATCGCGGTCGGCGAGGAGACCGGGCTGAACGAGCTTCGCAGCGTGCTCGGCAACGCGACCGCCGTGAAGGCCTATCAGGATGGCGCCGCGCGTTTCCCCGACGGCACCGTGCTGGTCAAGCTGGCCTGGAAGCGCAAGCCGGTTGCAGGCCTCGATGGCGCCTTCATCACGGGGCCGGCGACCACGGTCCAGGTCATGGTCAAGGACGCCGCCAGATATGCCGCGACCGGAGGCTGGGGTTTTGGCCGCTTCATCGACGGCAAGCCGGTCGACGCCACGCAGCACGAGACCTGTTTCGCCTGCCACGAGGCGCACGCCAGCGATCACGATTTCGTCTTCACGCGCTACGCGCACTGAGCACCGGCAATATCGGTGTGGAGAGCGGCGCGGTCCGATCTGGCGCTGCGATGGCAGCGGGGCTAGTTTCCCCGCTGCAATCGCATGCGGGGAACGGCCTTGACCATCACCATCTACGGCATCAAGAACTGCGACACCATGAAGAAGGCGCGCAGCTGGCTCGACGATCACGGCGTCGCCTACGACTTCCACGACTACAAGACCGCCGGGATCGCCAAGGACAAGCTCAAGCAGTGGAGCGACGAGGTCGGCTGGGAGACGCTGCTCAACCGCGCCGGCACGACCTTCAAGAAGCTGCCGGATGCTGACAAGGAAGGATTGAACGAGCGCAAGGCGCTGGCGCTGATGGCGGAGCAGCCGTCGATGATCAAGCGCCCGGTGCTCGATCTCGGGCCGAAGCGCGTGGTCGGCTTCAAGCCGGATATCTATGCCAAGGAAGTGCCGGCGAAGGTGCGCAAGAAGGGCTGATGCGTTCCGCGCGAACTAGTAGGGCGTCTACTCATAAATCCGGGACCGTCCGCTTTCGAGGGGTAAGCGGACACGCGACCTCGACCGCAGGGATGTCGCCTTGTGACCCACAGCGGACTTCGCTGACGAGTTTGGAATAGTGCTCCGATACAGCTGTTTGTTCGCTATCTCCTTAAGGTCGAGGCAATCAATCCACGCTATTGTCTCGCCTGTGTCCTTCAAGATGGTAACGGTTGGCACCAAGGGTAATGTCTGGTTACTTCTTCACTGCCTGTCTGATCGTGGTAGCCTTGAGTTTCGAGGTATCGTTTCGCCGATCCTGGAATCTATCACGGAACTCTGAGCTGCTTGGCCCGGCCCAGCGGCTCGCAGTTCGGCGGCGTGCGATGTGGCCGGCAGGCTGCGGGCTAATTTGCATGCTGCTGGGGTGGATCGTACTTCATTTTGTTCAAGACAAGCTTGTTCTCTCCGTGACGGGCAGTCTAATAATGCTTAGTGCCTCTTTCTTCACCGGATCGTTTATTGGCTTTATGGCCGGGACAGCGAATCGGGTTTGAAGCGCCGCGATCAACGCAAAGCGAAAAAGTGCATCGGGCTATGGCCGCCGACAAGCGACCATGACTTTGCCATTGTCCTGTTGATGTCCAGTTTTGGCCCATCCCGACATTTGCTGCGGTTGTACAAAGGCGGTCGGTGTCGGGGCGAACTGGACGTCGGCGGGGGCTTATGAGTATCTGTCCTAGCACTACTTTGGCAGATTGTTGGATTTCGGCTTTTTATTAGGATTCCCGAATCAATTTTTCAATGATTCATGGGTGGTCGGCTCTTGGAGGGCTGACCATGGCGGAATGGGAAGACGAACTCGAACGCTGGCTGATGCCGTTCTTGGACCGGTTGGGTCATAAGACGCGGCAGCGGATGTGTCCCCTGTACGTTGCGGGATTGATCGGTCCTGGCGATCGCAAGAGCATTCAGCCGATGGCAGAACGCCTCGCAACCGGCAACTACGATCAGCTGCACCATTTCATTGCCGATGGTGTCTGGGACGCGTCAGCGCTGGAATCTGAGTTGCTCAACCAGGCCGACCGGCTTGTCGGCGGCAACGATGCGGTGCTGGTTATTGATGACACCGCGATCCCGAAGAAGGGTGAACGTTCGGTTGGTGTTGCAGCTCAATATGCATCGGCTCTCGGCAAAACGGCAAATTGCCAAACGCTGGTGTCTTTGACGCTTGCGCGAGGTGAAGTGCCGGTGATGGTCGCGTTGCGTCTTTTTCTACCCGACAGTTGGACGAGCGACCTGTCTCGTCTAAAGCGCGCTCGCGTGCCGGTCGAACACCGAACGGCACGGTCCAAGCCGGAAATTGCTTTGGCCGAGATTGACCGCGCGATGGCAGCCAACGTGCGCTTTGGATGTGTGCTGGCGGATGCAGGATACGGGCTCAGCGCGCCGTTTCGACAAGGGCTAACGGCACGCGGGCTGGCCTGGGCCGTCGGCATCCCTCGGCATCTCAAGGTGTATCCGGTCAATGTGAAGCTCATTTGGCCGATTACCAAAGTCCGCGGGAAACCACGAAAGCACCACGTACCAGATATCTTATCGATTGCGGCAGAACACATGCTGGCCAGCGCCAAATGGAAAACCGTGAGTTGGCGCAGCGGGACGAAAGGTCGGCTGAAAGCCCGATTTGCTGCTCTCCGTGTCCGCACCGCCGACGGCCCTCCGCAGCGGATTTGGGACAAGGGTCAGCAGCATCTCCCAGGCGACGAGGCCTGGCTCATTGGCGAGCAACGAGCCTCGGGGGAGAAGAAATACTATCTCGCCAATCTCCCTGCGGCGACGGATCTGCGCACACTGGCCGCCACTATCAAGGCAAGATGGGTTTGTGAGCAGGCGCATCAGCAGTTGAAGGAGGAGCTTGGACTTGATCACTTCGAAGGGCGATCATGGCAGGGTCTTCATCGCCACGCCCTGATGACAATGATTGCCTACGCCTTCCTGCAACATCGCCGCCTCGCATACGCGGGGCGGAAAAAAAAGAATCAACGGGCCTCCGCCTCAGCCAACCATGCCCGCCGTGCGTCACGCCATCGTCGATCTCATCCTTCGGCCACCGTCTCAACGGTGTCCATACTGCCGAAAACAAATCCTTGAAAAACACCGGCGCAAACAGATTCTGCCAAAGTAGTGCTAGAACTAGATCAACTCGACCGAATCCTGGCTTGCCGGACGATCTGAGGGGACGAACCTGCGGTCGATCACCGCCCGCACGGTGACGACAGGCACGGCCTTCGCCTTGACGCCCATCAGGTTGTGCAGCCGAAATCCGCCCTCGATGCTGGTCGTCTTGTACGAGCCGATGATGTGTTCGACGGTGTCGCCACGTCCAAACGGCAGCAGCAGCCGCTCATAGGAGACGTCCTTGCCGTCGGTGTCCTCGACCGTCGCAACCGTATAGGTCGGGCGCTTGCGCGCCAGGCAGGCACGATATGACAGGACGACCCCGGCGTAGCGCTCGGGTCCGATCGCATCGTCGAGATAGCGGTCGGTGCGCAGCGGCGGCTCGACATGCTCGTTGCCATAGGCCGTCGTCAGCCTCGCGCCTTCCTGCGTGATCAGGAAACGCGCGGCCTCGGCACTGCCGACGACGTCAAAGCTCATCATGTCGGCGCGCTCGTCGGCGCTGCCCTCGGTATGGAAGTCGCACAATAGCGGAAGCGCGTCCGGCAGGCGCAGCGCGCGCAGCCAGGCGTTCAGCAGGACACGCTGCGTGATCGACTTGACCACCGATGGATCGGCACTTCTGAATTGCATCGGCTAGCCGAATTCAAGCGCGTCCCCGAACGGGATGCGGCCAGGGACAAGTTCATCGATCTGCGGGATGGTTTGGCTGCGGGCATAAAGTCGCAGCCACGTGCCGAGGAAATCACGTTGCGGGATCGAATTGACTACCGAAGAATTGGCGCGTTCGAAATGCAAGGCTCTAGCCATTCATCATGCAATGGCCGGAGCTTCGGCGAGAGGCGCAAATATTCTATGAAAGCGGGAGTCCGGAGCAAAACACCGTTAACGACCGCTTTCCCGAGGCGCAAAGCGCGCCGAAATGCCATTCGACTAAGGATCAACCGGAACCGGTCACGCGGATGCCGCACTGCACAGCTTTCCACCTTGCGTAACCGCCGCAGATGACGGCATATTCCGGCCCGGAGGCGACGGGCCCCGGACGGTTTCCAAGACGGATCGGACGCCTGTCGGACACGAAAAAAGCTGGCCACGCGGGCGAGGGGCTTCGCAGCGATGGCGTATGGGGGAATCTATTTGGCCGATGAGTTCATCCTCGAAACCAGCGGGTTGACCAAGGAATTCGCGGGTTTCTTCGCCGTTCGCGACGTCGCGTTGAAAGTGCGTCGGGGCAGTATCCATGCGTTGATCGGGCCGAACGGCGCCGGCAAGACGACCTGTTTCAATCTGCTGACCAAATTCCTGAAGCCGTCGGCAGGCCAGATTCGCTACAAGGGCCACGACATCACCGCGATGCCGCCGGCCGACGTTGCGCGCCTCGGGCTGGTCCGTTCGTTTCAGATTTCGGCGGTATTTCCGCATCTGACCGCGCTCGAGAACGTTCGCGTGGCGCTGCAGCGGCAACACGGTTCGTCGTTCGATTTCTGGCGTTCGAAAAGCGTGCTCGACCGCTTCAATCCGCGCGCCCACGAGCTCCTGAACGACGTCGGCCTCAGCGAATTCGCCAACACGCCGGCGGTCGAGATGCCGTACGGCCGCAAGCGCGCACTTGAAATTGCAACGACGCTCGCGCTCGACCCCGAGATGATGCTGCTCGACGAGCCGATGGCCGGCATGGGCCACGAGGACATCGACAAGATCGCGGCGCTGATCAAGCGGATCTCCGCGAAATACACCATCCTGATGGTCGAACATAACCTCTCGGTGGTGGCCAACCTCTCCGACATCATCACCGTGCTGACGCGCGGGCAGGTGCTGGCCGAGGGCAACTACGCCGACCTCTCCAAGGACGAGCGCGTGAAGGAAGCCTATCTGGGAGCGGGTCATGGCTGAGGCAAAACTGGCGGAGAAGCCCGTGGCTGCGGCCGGCGCCGACGTGCTGACGGTCAAGGATCTGCAGGCCTGGTACGGCGAATCCCACATCCTTCACGGCATCAATTTCAACGTGAAGGCCGGCGAGGTGGTGACGCTGCTCGGCCGCAACGGTGCCGGCAAGACCACCACGTTGAAGTCGGTGATGGGCGTCATTAACAAGCGCTCCGGCTCGATCCGCTTCGACAATCAGGAAATCATCCGCGCCACCTCGGACCGGATTGCGCGGCTCGGCATCGCATTCTGTCCCGAGGAGCGCGGCATTTTCGCCAGCCTCGACGTGCGCGAGAACCTGCTGCTGCCGCCGGTGGTGCGCCCGGGCGGCCTGCCGCTCGACCAGATCTTCACGCTGTTTCCCAACCTGAAGGAGCGCCTCACCAGCCAGGGCACCAAGCTCTCGGGCGGCGAGCAGCAGATGCTGGCGATTGCGCGCATCCTGCGGACCGGCGCGCGCTTCCTGATGCTGGACGAGCCGACCGAAGGGTTGGCGCCGGTCATCATTCAGCAGATCGGGCACACCATTGCGCGCCTGAAGTCGCAGGGATTCACCATCCTGTTGGTCGAACAGAATTTCCGTTTCGCCTCGACCGTTGCGGACCGCTACTACATTGTCGAGCACGGCAAGGTGATCGACGGCTTCGCCAATTCCGAGCTGTCGGCCAACATGGACAAGCTCCATACCTATCTCGGCGTCTGATATCGCCAGAACCAGAAAATTTAAGACGAGGGAATACGACATGAAGAACAAGATTTCGGCGCTCCTGCTCGGCACCGCGATGGTGCTCTCGGCTGCAAGCGTCGCCTCCGCCCAGGAAAAGCTCGACAAGACGGTCAAGATCGGCGCGCTGTCCGATCAGTCCGGCCTCTACGCCGATCTCGCCGGCCCCGGCTCGACGCTGGCGGCGCAGATGGCGATCGAGGACTCCGGCCTCAAGGCCAAGGGCTGGACCATCGACCTGATCTCCGGCGATCACCAGAACAAGCCGGATATCGGCACCACCATCGCCCGCCAGTGGTTCGACGTCGACAAGGTCGACACCATCGTCGACGTGCCGAATTCCGGCGTCGCGCTCGCGGTCAACAACGTCGTGAAGGAAAAGAACGGCGTATACATCAATTCGGGCGCCGCCACTTCGGATCTCACCAACGCGCAGTGCTCGCCGAACACCGTGCACTGGACCTACGACACCTACATGCTCGCCCACGCCACCGGCCAGGCGCTGGTGAAGGCGGGCGGGGACACCTGGTTCTTCCTCACCGCGGATTACGCGTTCGGCGCGGCGCTCGAGCGCGACACCACGGCCGTCGTCACCGCCAATGGCGGTAAGGTGGTCGGCGGCGTCAAGCATCCGCTCAACACCGCTGACTTCTCCTCCTTCCTGCTGCAGGCGCAGGCCTCCAAGGCCAAGATCATCGGCCTCGCCAATGCCGGCGGCGACACCACCAACTCGATCAAGCAGGCGGCCGAGTTCGGCATCGTCAAGGGCGGCCAGAAGCTCGCGGCGCTGCTGCTGTTCCTCACCGACGTCAAGGCGATCGGGCTCGAGACCGCGCAGGGCCTCAACTTCACCGAGACGTTCTACTGGGACCTCAACGACAAGACCCGGGCCTTCTCCAAGCGCTTCTCGGAGCGGATGAAGAACAGCGCGCCGCCGACCATGGTGCAGGCCGGCGTCTATGCGGGCCTCATCCATTACTTCAAGGCGCTGGAAACGCTCGGCGGCAATCCGCATGACGGCGCCAAGGTGGTCGCGAAGATGAAGACGATCCCGACCGACGATCCGCTGTTCGGCAAGGGCGAGGTCGAGGCCAACGGCCGCGTCACCCACGACGCCTATCTGTTCGAGGTGAAGAAGCCCTCGGAGTCCAAGGGACCGTGGGACTTCTACAAGCTGGTCGGCACCGTGCCGGGCAACCAGGCCTTCACGCCGCTCGACAAGAGCACCTGCGCGCTTCTGAAGAAGTGACGATCATGCCCGCCGGCCATGCGCGTGGCCGGCGGGCTTCATCTATCTAGCGAAAGCTCATTCGATGCAGGCTCTCTACGCACAGCTTCTGGTGGGACTGATCAACGGCTCGTTCTACGCGCTGCTCAGTCTGGGGCTCGCCGTCATCTTCGGCATGCTCAACATCATCAATTTCGCGCATGGCGCGCTCTACATGATGGGCGCCTTCGTGGCGTATTTCCTGCTCAACCTGGGCGGCATCAATTACTGGTGGGCGCTGATCATCGCACCCGTCGTGGTCGGCATCTTCGGCATGATCCTTGAGCGGACCATGCTGCAATGGCTGACCGGCCTCGACCATCTCTACGGACTGCTGCTGACCTTCGGCATCGCGCTGATCGTGCAGGGCGTGTTCCAGAACTATTTCGGCTCCTCGGGCCTGCCTTACTCGATCCCGGATCAGCTCAAGGGCGGCGTCAATCTCGGCTTCATGTTCCTGCCGATCTATCGCGGCTGGGTCGTCATCTTCTCGCTCGTGGTGTGCCTTGCCACCTGGTTTCTGATCGAGAAGACGCAGCTCGGCGCCTACCTGCGCGCCGCAACCGAGAACCCGACGCTGGTGCGCGCATTCGGCATCAACGTGCCGCGCATGATCACGCTGACCTACGGGCTCGGCGTCGGTCTTGCCGCGCTCGCCGGCGTGCTGTCGGCGCCGATCAACCAGGTCCGCCCGCTGATGGGCGCCGATCTCATCATCGTGGTGTTCGCGGTGGTCGTGATCGGCGGCATGGGCTCGATCATGGGCTCGATCATCACCGGCTTCGCGCTCGGCGTGATCGAGGGACTGACCAAGTATTTTTATCCCGAGGCCTCCAACACCGTGGTGTTTGTCCTGATGGTGGTGGTGTTGCTGGTGAAGCCAACGGGACTGACGGGACGGGCGGCTTGATATGTCAGCATTGACCGACGATACACTTCCGATCACGCCGCGCGCGATGCGCGACGAGATGATCGTATTCGCCGCGATGGCGCTGCTGCTGGCGATCGTGCCGTGGACGGGGATCTATCCGTTCTTCGTCATGCAGGCGCTGTGCTTCGCGCTGCTCGCCTGCGCCTTCAACCTCCTGATCGGCTATGGCGGCCTGCTGTCGTTCGGCCACGCGATGTTCCTCGGCACCGCCGGCTACGTCTCGGCGCATGCGCTGAAGGTGTGGGGGCTGTCGCCGGAGCTCGGCATCCTGGTCGGCACCGCGGCCGCGGCCTTGCTCGGCCTGGTCACCGGCTTCATCTCGATCCGCCGCCAGGGCATCTATTTCTCGATGATCACGCTGGCGCTGTCGCAGCTGCTCTACTTCATCTACCTGCAGGCGCCGTTCACCCACGGTGAGGACGGCATCCAGGGCATCCCGCAGGGCCGCCTGCTCGGCATCTTCGACCTCTCGAAGCCGATGGTGCTCTATTACGTCGTGCTGGTCGGCTTCCTCGCCGGTTTCCTGCTGATCTACCGCACCATCAACTCGCCGTTCGGCGAGGTGCTGAAGTCGATCCGCGAGAACGAGCCGCGTGCGATCTCGCTCGGCTACAAGACCGACCAGTACAAGATGCTGGCCTACATCCTGTCGGGCACGCTGGCGGGCTTTGCCGGCTCGCTGAAGGTGTTCGTGGCGCAGAATGCCTCGCTCACCGACGTGCACTGGTCGATGTCCGGTGAAATCGTGCTGATGACGCTGGTCGGCGGTCTCGGCACCATCTTCGGCCCCGTGGTCGGCGCCTTCGTGATCATCGCCATGCAGCAATATCTCGCCGGCTTCGGCCAGTGGGTGACGGTGATCCAGGGCGTGATCTTCGTGGCCTGCGTGCTGCTGTTCCGGCGCGGCCTGGTCGGTGAGCTGGCCCACCTGTTGCGGCGGTCGCTGTAGGGCAGGTCCCGGCGATTTCCGGCCGACATAGCGGTGGACGACCGCCCGTTTGGGCGGTCGATCCCGGTGCTTTCCCCGCCAGATGCTCTATGACAGTTCTGTGACAGTCGCTAAAAGGGCTGTCCCGGAACGATGGAACTGAGACATGCTGCGGTGGTTTCGCGCTTTCCTGCCCAAGGAAGAGCGCTTTTTCGACCTGTTCGCCCGCCACGCCCAGACCTCCGTGCAGTGCTCGTTGGCGCTGCAGGACATGCTGAAGGGCGGGGAGGAGACACCCGTCTTCTGCCAGCGCGTCAATCAGTTCGAGAACGACGCCGATAGCGTCACCCGCGAGGTCCTGACCGCGGTTCGCCGCACCTTCATCACCCCGTTCGATCGCGGCGATATCAAGAACCTGATCACCTCGATGGATGACGCGGTCGACCAGATGCAGGCGACCGCAAAGGCGGTCATGCTGTTCGAGGTGCGCGAGTTCGAGCCGCCGATGCGCGAGATCGGCACGCTGATCGTCGAATGCGCCAACCTGGTGGTCCGCGCGCTGCCCCTGTTGCAGGCGATCGGCCACAACGTCTCGATGCTGACCCAGATCACCGAGGAGCTGACCAAGCTCGAGGGCCGGGTCGACGATCTCCATGACATCGGGCTCAAGGAACTATTCCTGAAGCACCGCGACGCCAATACGATGGACTTCATCGTCGGCGCGGAGATCTACGATCACCTCGAGAAAGTGGCCGACCGCTTCGACGACGTCGCCAACGAGATCAACTCGATCGTGATCGAGCAAGTGTAGAGCGGGGCATCACGTGGACGCCACGCTGGGTCTTCCGATTCTGACCATCCTGATCGCGGTCGCGCTGCTGTTCGACTTCCTGAACGGCCTGCACGATGCCGCGAACTCGATCGCGACCATCGTCTCGACCCGCGTGCTGCGGCCGCAATACGCGGTATTCTGGGCGGCGTTCTTCAACTTCGTCGCGTTCCTGGTGTTCGGCCTGCACGTTGCCAATACCATCGGCACCGGGATCATCGAGCCGTCGGTGGTGGATGCGACCGTGATCTTCGCCGCATTGGTCGGCGCGATCGTCTGGAACGTGATCACCTGGGCGCTGGGCATTCCGTCGTCGAGCTCGCACGCGCTGATCGGCGGCCTGGTCGGCGCCGGCATGGCGAAGGCGGGCATTTCGGCGGCGGTGTGGAGCGGGCTCTCCAAGACCTTGCTCGCGATCGTGCTGTCGCCGCTGGTCGGCTTCCTGCTGGCGCTGGTGCTGGTCGCGATCGTGTCCTGGCTCTCGGTGCGCTCGACGCCGTTCGCGGTCGATCGCGCCTTCCGCATCCTGCAATTCGCCTCGGCGTCGCTCTATTCGCTCGGCCATGGCGGCAACGACGCGCAGAAGACCATGGGCATCATCGCCGTGCTGCTCTATTCGCAGGGCCATCTCGGCGACACCTTCGAGATTCCGTTCTGGGTGGTGCTGGCCTGCCAGAGCGCGATGGCGCTGGGCACGCTGATGGGCGGCTGGCGGATCGTCCGCACCATGGGGCTGCGGATCACCAAGCTGACGCCGATGCAGGGTTTTTGCGCCGAAACCGGCGGCGCCGCGACGCTGTTCATGGCGACCTATCTCGGGGTTCCCGTATCGACCACGCACACCATCACCGGCGCCATCGTCGGCGTCGGCGCGGCACGGCGGCTCTCCGCCGTGCGCTGGAATGTGGCGAGCTCGATCGTCTACGCCTGGGTGATCACGATCCCGGCGTCGGCTGCGGTCGCAGCCGCGAGCTATTGGGCGGTGCAGATTCTGAAGTAGCGTTTTCGAGCGAAGTGGAAGCCGGTTCGCGTTAGGAAAACGCGTCCCAAGGAAGTCATCAGCCGACCAGCTTCAGCCCGACGATGCCGGCAACGATCAGTCCGATGCTGGCCAGCCGCATCGCGGTCGCGGGTTCACCGAGCAGGATGATGCCGAGCGCCGCGGTGCCGACCGCGCCGATCCCGGTCCAGACCGCATAGGCGGTTCCAATCGGCAGCGTCTTGAGCGCGAGGCCGAGCAGGATCACGCTGCCGGCCATCGCCGCCAGCGTCAGCACCGACGGCACCAGCCGCGAGAACCCTTCGGTATATTTCAGCCCGATCGCCCAGCCGATCTCGAGTAGGCCAGCGGTGAACAGAATGGTCCAAGCCATCACGAACCCTCCAGATAAGGCAGGGTCGTCCCCGCGAATGGTATGGTGAGGAGAAGGTCGTCCTTCCGGTGCCTATATGGCGACGGTGCGGTCGTTCCGCATTGCGACAAAACGCCCTTGATTGCGCCCGTTTTCCCTGCCAAATGCCCCGCCATGTCCGACATTTCAGTTTCAGCCGAATCGCCGTCCCGCTCGCCGCTTTCAGAGGAAGTGGCGCGACGGCGCACCTTTGCGATCATCTCGCACCCGGACGCCGGCAAGACCACGCTGACGGAAAAGCTGTTGCTGTTCGGCGGCGCCATCAACCTCGCGGGCCAGGTCAAGGCCAAGGGCGAGCGGCGCAACACGCGCTCGGACTGGATGAAGATCGAGCGCGAGCGCGGCATCTCGGTCGTCACCTCGGTGATGACCTTCGAGTTCAACGACCTCGTGTTCAACCTCTTGGACACGCCGGGCCACGAGGACTTCTCGGAAGATACCTATCGCACGCTGACCGCGGTCGATTCCGCGGTCATGGTGATCGACGCCGCGAAAGGCATCGAGGCGCGCACCCGGAAACTGTTCGAGGTGTGCCGGCTGCGCGACATCCCGATCATCACCTTCATCAACAAGATGGACCGCGAGAGCCGCGACACGTTCGAGCTCCTGGACGAGATCGAGAAGACGCTGGCGCTCGACACCACGCCGATGACCTGGCCGGTCGGCCGCGGCCGCGACTTCCTCGGCACCTATGACGTCGTCAATGGCGGCGTGCGGCTGCTCGAGGGCGGCGGCGCCAAGACCGGCGCCACCGAGCAGATCGACATCGCCGATCTCGGCAAGCGCAACCCCAATCTCGACGTCGCCGAGGTCAAGGACGAGCTCGCGCTGGCGTCGGAGGCCTGCAAGCCGTTCGAGCTCGCGGCATTCCGCGAAGGCCATCTGACGCCGGTCTATTTCGGCAGCGCGCTGCGCAATTTCGGCGTCGGCGATTTGCTGGAAGGCCTCGGCAAGTTCGCGCCGGCGCCGCGCGCGCAGGATTCGGATCTGCGCAAAGTCGAGGCCGCCGAGCCGCGCATGAGCGCGTTCGTGTTCAAGATCCAGGCCAACATGGATCCGAACCACCGCGACCGCATCGCCTTCGCACGGCTGTGCTCGGGCAAGCTCAGCCGCGGCATGAAGGCCAAGCTGGTGCGCACCGGCAAGAACATGAGCCTGTCGAGCCCGCAGTTCTTCTTCGCGCAGGACCGCTCGGTCGCCGACGAGGCCTTTGCCGGCGACGTCGTCGGCATTCCCAACCACGGCACGCTGCGGATCGGCGACACCCTGACCGAGGGCGAGGATCTGACCTTCGTCGGCGTGCCGAGCTTCGCGCCGGAAATCGTCCGCCGCGTCCGGCTCACCGATGCGATGAAGGCGAAGAAGCTGAAGGAAGCCTTGCAGCAGATGTCGGAGGAGGGCGTCGTGCAGGTGTTCCGCCCGCGCGACGGCGCGCCGGCGCTGGTCGGGGTGGTCGGCCCGCTGCAGCTCGACGTGCTGAAGGCGCGGCTGGACGCGGAATACTCGCTGCCGGTCGAGTTCGAGATCTCCGAATTCTCGCTGGCGCGCTGGATCTCATCCGACGACCGCAAGCAGCTTGACGCCTTCATCTCGGCCAACAATTCCGGTATCGCCGACGACGTCGACGGCGATCCCGTGTTCATGGCCAAGAACGAGTTCTATCTCGGCTACACCCGCGAGCGCGCCGAGGGCATCACCTTCTCCAACGTCAAGGACGTGAAGAAGAAGGCGTAAGGCCGCTTGCTCCGGTGTCGTCCCCCGGCTTGACCGGGGGACCCAGTACGCCGGGGCCTATTGGTCAATCACAACTGCCTCTGGAATACTGGATCGCCAGGTCAAGCCGGGCGATGACAGTGGGGTTGTTGCGAGAAAAAACGCGAGGACGTGAAGGAGAAGGCGTAAGGCCGCATACGCGGTGTCGTCCCCCGGCTTGACCGGGGGACCCAGTACGCCGCGGCCCATCAATCGATCACTACTGCCTCTGGAATACTGGATCGCCCGGTCCCGTCTACGCCAAGGCTTCGACCCGGCTCAGGTGCTAGGCGCGCCGTCGCATCTTGCGGAGGCGGCAAGCCGGGCGATCACAGCAGAGGTTGGCGCGAGCGCAAGGAATTGAACACGGCCCCGCTTGATGCGCTCCGGCCGTGGCACCATTTTCCCCGGAAGCGCAATCCGGGTCCATCTGCATGCTCCGACGCGTCGCCATCTGCCTCGCTTTTGCCGTGCTGGCCTTTGGCCTCGCGGGCTTGGCCTCTGCGCGGCAGCGGCATCAGACCAACCCGGTGCCGTTCGCGCACACACCTTGCAGCGTGCTCGACAGCGGACCCTGCATCCCATCCTATTGCAGCGTGTTCAACCACGGGCCGTGCCTGCCCGAGATCGATTATCCGTACGGCGAAAATCTCCAGCTCACGATCCTCACGGTGCCGCCGCAGGACCAGGCCGCGAAGTACCGCAAGCCGGATCATGATCTCGATACCATCGGCGATCTCTTCGCCGCGCTGCGCGCCTGCTGGGCGCCGCCGCCGCCGGACGACGCGCGCGAGGGCATGCAGATGTCGGTGCGCTTCAGCTTCAAGCGGACCGGCGAGATGATCGGCACGCCGCGCCTGACATTTTCGACGCGGGGCATCCCGGCCGACACCCGCACCACCTACCTCAATGCGATCAACGCCTCGCTGGATGCCTGCCTGCCGCTGAAATTCACCGGCGGATTGGGCGGGGCGCTGGCCGGCCGGCCGATCATGATCCGCTATGTCGACAACCGCGAGCTGGCCAAATCGGCCGACAAGCCGTGACACACGTCATTCCGGGGCGCGCTGAAAGCGCGAACCCGGAATCCTGGGATTGGCTTGCGCGCCCGGCAACCTCGAGATTCCGGGTCCGGCCCTGCGGGCCATCCCGGAATGACGGAGTGCGTGGCGTGACGCATTGCCACCCGCCCGGCGAAGGTGATACGCGAAGGCATTGATCGATCAGGGGAGGAACATCGTGGGACTGCTCGTCATGATCCTGGGTCTCGTGCTGTTCCTCGGCGTCCATGTGCTGACGAGCCTGCGCGAGATGCGCGCCGGCCTGATCAAGGCGATGGGCGAGGGCGTCTACAAGATCGCCTATTCGCTCGCCTCCGCGGCCGGGCTCATACTGATCATCTGGGGCTTTGCGCATTATCGCGCGACCGGATGGATCGACGTCTGGACGCCGCCGACCGCGTTCAAGCACATCGCGGTGGCGCTGATGCTGCCCGCCGTCATCCTCGTCGTCGCCTCCTATATCCGCGGCCGCATCTACACCACGCTGAAGCATCCGATGCTCGCCGGTGTGAAGCTGTGGGCGTTCGCGCATCTGCTCGCCAATGGCGACCTCGGCTCGATCATCCTGTTCGGCTCGTTTCTCGGCTGGGCGGTCTATGACCGCATCTCGCTGAAGCGCCGTGCGGATGCCGGCGCGCCGCCGATTCCGGTGGGCGGCCCAACCAACGACCTGATCGCGATCGTGGTCGGTGTCATCGTCTATCTGGCGCTGGCGTTTGCGTTCCACCCGGTCGTGATCGGCGTGCCTGTCATGGGAGCCTGACTATGTCTGTTCAATCCGCCATCAAGCGCAAGACCGCGCCCGATCTGCGCGCCCGCAAGAACGGCGAGCCGATCGTGATGCTGACGTCCTATCATGCGCACACCGCGGCGCTGGTCGACCGTCATTGCGACGCCATCCTGGTCGGCGATTCCCTCGGCAACGTCATGCACGGCTTCGAGACCACGGTGCCGGTGACCCTCGACATGATGATCCTGCAGGGCCGCGCGGTGATGCGCGGCTCGCAGGCCGCGCTCGTCGTGGTGGATATGCCGTTCGGCTCCTATGAGGGTTCGAAGGAGCAGGCGTTTCAATCCGCGGTGCGGATCATGAAGGAAACGCTGTGCGGCGCGGTCAAGCTCGAGGGCGGCGCGCGGATGGCGGAGACGGTGGCGTTCCTGTCCGACCGCGGCATTCCGGTGATGGGCCATATCGGTCTGACGCCGCAGTCGATCAACACGCTCGGCTCGTTCCGCGCGCAGGGCCGCGAGGAGGAGAACTGGGCGCCGATCGAGAACGACGCCAGGGCGATCGCGGAAGCCGGCGCGTTCTCGATCGTGGTCGAGGCGGTTGCCGAGCCGCTGGCGCGCAAGATCACGCAGTCGATCGCCGTGCCCACCATCGGCATCGGCGCCAGCGCGGCCTGCGACGGCCAGGTGCTGGTGCTGGAGGACATGCTCGGCCTGTCGCCACGGGCGCCGAAATTCGTGCGCCGCTACGGCAATCTCGGTCCGATGATCGAGGAGGCGATCGCCGGCTATGCGCGCGACGTGAAGAGCCGCGCATTCCCGGGGCCAGAGCACGTCTACGGCATGAAGAAGAGCTGACGGGGCAGACATGGACTGGTCGCAGCACGCAATTCCGCCGATGCGGCTCGAGCCGCGCTTCGGCGACCGCGTCGTGCCGGCTTTCCCGGAGCGGCCCGGCAGCCTGTGGGCGATGATCGCGGACGCCGTTGCGCAGAATGGCGACGGCGAGGCGCTGGTCTGCGGCGCGACGCGCCTGAGCTGGCGCGAGGTCGCGGAGAAATCGGCCAAGGTCGCGGCGGGCTTTGCAAAACTCGGCCTTGCGCCCGGCGACCGCGTCGCGATCCTGCTTGGCAACCGCATCGAATTCGTGCTGACGATGTTCGCCGCCGCGCATGCCGGGCTGGTCACGGTGCTGCTCTCGACGCGCCAGCAGAAGCCCGAGATCGCCTATGTGCTGAATGATTGCGGCGCGACGCTTCTGGTCCATGAGGCCGCGCTTGCCGACCGCATCCCCGATGCGGCTGACATTCCCGGCCTCAAGCATCGCATCTCCGTCAGCGACGACGGCGCATCGCAATTCGCTGGACTCGCGGACAACGCTCAGGCCCAGGCGCCGGCACAGGTGAGGGAAGAGGACACCGCGATGATCCTCTACACCTCGGGCACCACGGGCCGGCCGAAGGGCGCCATGCTCGCCCATTGCAACATCATCCACTCCTCGATGGTGTTCGCCTCGTGCCTGAAGCTGACCAGGGCGGATCGCTCGATCGCCGCGGTGCCGCTCGCGCATGTCACCGGCGCGGTCGCCAACATCACCACGATGGCACGCTGCGCCGGCGCGCTGATCATCATGCCGGAGTTCAAGGCCTCGGAATATCTGAAGGTCGCGGCGCGCGAGCGCGTTACCTACACGGTGATGGTGCCGGCGATGTACAATCTCTGCCTGATGCAGCCGGATTTCGACAGCTACGATCTGTCGAGCTGGCGGATCGGCGGCTTCGGCGGCGCGCCGATGCCGGTCGCGACCATCGAAAAACTCGACGCCAAGATTCCCGGGCTGAAGCTTGCGAATTGCTACGGCGCGACCGAGACCACGTCGCCCTCGACGCTGATGCCGGGCGAACTGACCGCCGCCCATATCGACAGCGTCGGCCTGCCGTGCCCCGGCGCCGAGATCATCGTGATGGGCGCCGACGGCCGCGAACTGCCGCGCGGCGAGATCGGCGAGCTCTGGATCCGCAGCGCCTCGGTCATCAAGGGCTACTGGAACAATCCGAAGGCAACCGCGGAGAGTTTCACCGCCGGCTTCTGGCATTCCGGCGATCTCGGTTCGATCGATGCGGCAAACTTCGTCCGCGTGTTCGATCGCCAGAAGGACATGATCAACCGCGGCGGCCTGAAGATCTATTCCGCCGAGGTCGAGTCCGTCCTGGCCGGCCATCCCGCCGTGGTCGAGAGCGCGATCATCGCCAAACCTTGCCCGGTGCTCGGCGAGCGCGTGCACGCCGTGATCGTGACACGCACGGACGTGGATGCGGAGAACCTGCGCGCCTGGTGTGCCGAGCGGCTCTCGGACTACAAGGTGCCGGAGACCATGGCGCTGACATCAGAGCCGCTGCCGCGCAATGCCAACGGCAAGGTGATCAAGCGCCAGATCAGGGAGAGCTTGCCGGCAAGCGGGGCTTAATGTCCTGCACCTGCGGGCCGGAAAGGGAGCCCACGTAGTTTAAGGCCAGCCGCAAACGTCCCCCGTTAACACTTTGATCCGCCTCGCTTTGCCTTGCCTCCGCCACACCATTAGGGTAACGCCGCGGCGATGTGGGGATCGGGTAGGGGCTGGGCCCCACCGATAGCAGCGGTCCCGAGGGGATGGGATAGCATTAAGTGTCTGAATTATTTGACGAAGTCGACGAGGAAGTCCGTCGCGATCAGCTCAAGAAGCTGTGGGACAAGTACTCGCTCTTTATCATCGCGCTGGCGATCCTGATCGTTGCGGGCGTCGGTGGCTGGCGCGGCTACCAGTATCTCGAGGCCAGGAAGGCCGCCGAGGCCGGCGCGGCGTTCGACCGCGCCGTCGAACTGTCCGATCAGAACAAGCATGCCGAGGCGGAGGCCGCCTTTGCCGCCCTCATCACCAAGGCGCCGTCGGGTTACCGCAATCTGGCGCGGCTGCGCATGGCCGCCGAGGTCGCGACCCGCGATCAGCCGGCTGCCGCGAAGCTCTATGACGAGATCGCAGCCGACCGCAGCGTCGGCGGTCCCGAGCAGGACCTGGCGCGGATTCGCGCCGCGCAGATCCTGATGGAGACCACCACCTATCCGAACATGCTGCAACGGCTCGAGGCGACGGCAACGGCGAAGGACTCGACGTTCCGCCATTCCGCGCGCGAGCTGCTGGCGCTGTCGGCCTGGCGCGCCAACGATGCCACCGCTGCGCGGCAGTGGCTCGACCAGATTGCCAACGACGGCGAGACGCCGCCGAGCATGCGCTCGCGCGCCGAGGCGCTGCAGGCACTGTTGCCGCCGGTGGCGAAAAGCTGACTTGAGGCATGATCCGGAAAAGTGGGAACCGGTTTTCCGATCGGATCATGCCCAGACAAAACCCGAGTTTGAGTGAGAGATCGACCATGCGCCGCTCGCAACGCCTGATCGCAGCCGCAGTTCTGACAGCGCTTTGCAGCGTGCTGGCGGGTTGCGGCGGTGGCGGCATGTCCAATTTCGATCCGAGCGACCTGCTCGACTTCCTCGATACCAAGAAGAAGCTGCAGGGCGACCGCAAGCCGGTATTCCCCGAGGGCGTGCCCGGCCTCGAGCAGGGCGTGCCGAAGGAAATGTACAAGGGCTCGCAGCAGGAACAGATCGATCAGCAGAACGCCGCGGCAGCCGCCGCCGCCCAGCCGGCCCCGCCGCCGGAGCCGCCGGAGCCGCCGAAGGGCGCCAAGAAGCACGCCAAGGGCAGGGCAGCGCCGGCCGCAGATCAGGCGGCTGCGCCCGATGCCGCAGCCGAGGAGGGCGCGCCCGCCGCGCTGCCGCCGGAGCCGAAGCCGAAGAAGATCGTCCGCCGCCGCACCACCGCGCCACCCGCCGACGACCAGCAGCCGCAGCCTGCGGCGCCGGCCCAGGCCCAGACCTCGCAACAATCCGGCGGCGCCTTCCCCGCGCCGCTACCGAGCGGTGGATTTAGCCGCTAGGCTCCTGCTTAAATTCATTGGCGCGCGCCGCGCCGCGGCGCCTGGATGATCCATGTCTTTTACCATCGCCATTATCGGCCGGCCCAATGTCGGAAAGTCGACGCTGTTCAACCGGCTGGTCGGCCAGAAGCTCGCGCTGGTCGACGACGAGCCCGGCGTGACGCGTGATCGCCGCGAGGGCCAGGCACGGCTCTACGATCTCGACTTCACCATCATCGATACCGCAGGTCTGGACGAAGGCGCCAAGGGTTCGCTGACGGCGCGTATGCAGGAGCAGACCGAAACCGCGATCGAGCTCGCCGACGCCCTGATGTTCGTGATCGACGCCCGCGTCGGCCTGACGCCGACCGACCGTGCCTTCGCCGACTTCGCGCGAAAGGCCAACAAGCCGGTGGTGCTGGTCGCCAACAAGGCCGAGGGCAAGCATGGCGAGATCGGCGCGATGGAATCCTACGCGCTCGGGCTCGGCGATCCCGTCCAGATCTCGGCCGAGCATGGCGAGGGCATGGGCGACCTCCACGAGGCGCTGAGCGCGCTGGTGCCGGAGACACCGGAGGACGACGACGAGCTCGAGGATGACGAGGACATCTCGGAGGAGGAGGCCGCGCAGCGCCCGATCCGCGTCGCCATCGTCGGCCGCCCCAACGCCGGCAAGTCGACGCTGATCAACCATCTGCTCGGCGAGGAGCGGCTGCTGACCAGTCCCGAGGCCGGCACCACGCGCGATTCCATCGCGGTCGAGATCACGTGGCAGGGCCGCCAGTTCCGGGTGTTCGACACCGCCGGCCTGCGCCGCCGCTCGCGGATCGAGGAGAAACTGGAGAAGCTCTCGGTCGCCGACGCGTTGCGCGCGGTGCGCTTTGCCGAAGTCGTCGTGATGATGATGGACGCGCAGAACAAGTTCGAGGAGCAGGACCTGCGCATCGCCGACCTGATCGAGCGCGAAGGCCGCGCCATCGTGCTCGCGGTCAACAAATGGGACCTCGTCGAGCGCAAGCCCAACCAGATCTCGCAACTGCGCACCGATGCCGACCACTGGCTGCCGCAGGTCAAGGGCGCGCCGATCGTCGCCGTCTCCGGCCTGATGGGCGAGGGCATCGACCGCCTGATGACGGCGATCCAGGAAGCCTACGCGGTCTGGAACCGGCGCTTGCCGACCTCGGCGCTCAATCGCTGGTTCGAACAGGCGATCCAGGCCAACCCGCCGCCGGCGGTCTCGGGCCGCAGGCTGAAGCTGAACTACATCACGCAAGTGAAGGCACGCCCGCCGAGCTTCGTGCTGTTCTGCTCGCGCGCCGACGCGATCCCGCGATCCTATCTGCGTTACCTCATCAACTCGCTGCGCGAGACCTTCGACCTGCCGGGCACGCCTGTTAGAATCACACTGCGCGAGAAGGCCAATCCGTTCGCCCACAAGCGCAAACGGCCGTCGTGAGCGAAGGGGCGGAGAGTGACACGGTTGCTGTAGCGCAGCCGCGCAGCGGCGCGGTGATCTTCATCTTCATCACCCTGCTGCTCGACATGCTCGCGCTCGGGATCATCATCCCGATCCTGCCGAAGCTGATCGAAGGGTTCGTCGACAACGACACCGCAAACGCGGCGCGCATCTTCGGCGTGTTCGGCTCGATCTGGGCCTTGATGCAGTTCGTCTGCTCGCCGATCCTCGGCGCACTGTCCGATCGCTTCGGCCGCCGGCCGGTGGTGCTGCTGTCGAATTTCGGCCTCGCCGCCGACTATGTGCTGATGGCGCTGGCGCCGAACCTGATCTGGCTGTTCACCGGGCGGGCGATCTCGGGCATCACCTCGTCGAGCATCTCGACCGTGTTCGCCTATATCGCCGACGTCACCGTGCCGGAGCAGCGCGCCGCGATGTTCGGCAAGATCGGCGTTGCCTTCGGCGCCGGCTTCATCCTCGGACCGGCTCTGGGCGGCCTGCTCGGCGAGATCGATCCGCGGCTGCCGTTCTGGGCGGCGGCGGGTTGAGCTTCGTCAACGGGCTCTATGGCCTGTTCATTCTGCCGGAGTCGCTGCCCGTGGCGCGGCGCGCGCCGTTCAAATGGAAGAGCGCCAATCCGATCGGCGCGCTGCATTTCCTGCGCTCGAACCGGACGCTCGCCGGCCTGTCGCTGGCGACGTTCTTCGGCCAGCTCGCGCATGTCGTGCTGCCCTCGGTGTTCGTGCTCTACGCCACCTATCGCTATGGCTGGGACACCGGCACCGTCGGTGCGACGCTGGCGCTGGTCGGCCTCTGCGGCATGATCGTGCAGGGCGCGGCGATCGGCCCGATCGTGCAGCGCATCGGCGAGCGCAACGCGCTGTTCCTCGGCCTCGTCTGCGGCGCCCTGGGCTTCGTGATCTTCGGCGCCGCGCCGACCGGCCAGCTGTTCTGGATCGGCATTCCCGTGATGGCGCTGTGGGGCCTCTCGGGCGCTGCAACGCAGGCGCTGACGACGCAGCTCGTCGCCGCCGACCAGCAGGGCCAGCTGCAGGGCGCGACATCAAGCGTGCAGAGCATGTCGGAATTGATCGGCCCGTTCCTGTTCACGCTGACCTTCGCGTATTTTATCGGCGACAACGTGCCGGTGAAGCTGCCCGGAGCCCCGTTCTATCTGGCCGGCGCCCTGCTGCTGCTCGCGCTCGCCATCGCCTGGCGCGCGACGGCGGCGAAGAGAGCGTAGGGCGGGCAAAGCCGCCGACGGATCCACCACGAGACGCTCTATTCCCTCGCCGGCACCGAATGGTGTTCGTGCATGACGCGCCACTCGCCGTCGACCTTGCGCAATCCGATCGTCAGCCTGAACTGGAACGTGGCATCAGGTGGGCCGCACCGCATCACCGCGAACGCGAAGGCCACATCGTCGCCGGCGGTGATCGTGATCTCCTCGATATCGAAGGCGTAGGAGGGGCGGTGATACCTGAAGAACAAGTCCCACGTCTTGCTGTACGCGTCCAATCCGCGTGACTGCAACGGCGGCGGAACGTCGAACATCACGATGTCCTGATCGTGATGCGCGAAGATGCCTGGATAGTCGCGTCGGCGGACGGCGTCCGTCCAGGCGTCGATGAGCGCCCTGATTTCGGTTTCCGCTTTCTGTTTCTGCTGTGTCATCGCTCGCGTGCTCCGAGTGCTGGCTGATGCTTCGAGGACGAATGCGAGCGCGCCGATCCGACATGCGTCCGGACCGGCTACATCGGGAGGATTGCGTCATTTTGCCTATTTACAAACCATCCGGTTGGTTTGTATAAAGCTGATGCCGGTTGAAGACGCGCGCCTTGCTCCGGGGCGCTCTGCCAGGAGCAGCATGGTGACCGACGAGGCCGTTGATATCTGCGATGAATTGACCCGCTTCAGCGACGCGCAGGCGGCGCTGCTGACATCGCGCGGCCTTGTCTACCTGACCGACCTGAAACTCGATGGCGGCAGGCACGGGACGATCGTCGCGGCAAGTTATGCCGACGCGCAGTCCATCGCCCGCGCGCGCGGTCGAGGGGAAAGGGTCGTCGGCCGAATGGCCCACGGTTTCCTTCATGGCCTGCTGCAGAAGGTTCGCTTGTGCGCGTGAGCGATCGGATGGCTCGATGACCGATTCCTGAAATTGATGCGTCTTTCGAGGCCGGCACCGCCATTTCGCGGACGCCGTTCGCGCTGTTCTCGCAGATCAGATGCGGCGCTTGAGATTGACCGAAGCCGCTGAGATACTGTGATCTCAAGCGACTCCTTCCTGAGTACACCATGGATAATCCTTCCCGCTCGGAACGCTCCCGCAACGCCGCACTTGACGCCGCGATCACCATCGTGACGCGCGATGGTCCGGGGCGCCTGACGCTGGACGCGATTGCGCGCGAGAGCGGTCTCAGCAAGGGCGGCGTGATGCATCAGTTCCGCACCAAGGAAGCGGTGCTGCGCGCCTTGCTCGAGCAGCAGATGGCGCATTTCGAGGAATTCTCGAACCGCTACATCGAAAAGGTACGCGGGACAACGGACCAGCCCGAACTGTCGGCGCAGATCGCGACGCTGCGGGAGGCGATCTCAACGCCGCGGGCAGGGGCGTTCGCACTGCTGGCGGCGATGAACGAGAATCCCGAATTGATGGCGATGCCGCGCGATGTCGACATCAAGAAGGTCGCGCTGATGAAGGCCGAGGCGAGGGATCCCGATCTCGCGCTGCTGCGCTGGGCGGCGGCGCGGGGTCTGCTGCTGAGCTCGTTGTTCGGCCTGTCGTCGCTGTCGGACGCCGAGCGCGATCGCCTGTTCGAGCGCTTGCTCGACGACAGCAAGTGGACCGCGATGGAGCAGGGGGCGACCGAGGCAACAAAGCCGTCCAGGGCGACGGCGGCACGCGCGGCATCGCCGCGGCCTGCCGGCGCACCTGCCACAAAGCCGGCATCGGCGCGCAAGCGCGGCTGAAGTACCGGCGCTTTCGAAAGCGCAACGCCGCCCAAGCGGAATATGGATCGCTTGGCGGCGTTGGATCGGCACCGGGCCCCTGAAATCCCCCGGCGATTTCTGCCGTACCACACGAGATATCGCAGGTTTGTGACAACGCGCGGCCGCCCCTCGCGAAGCGGCCTCGCCAGCCAGCACGACATTTCGATCGCCGCATTTTTCCGACGCGGTTCCTGCAATTGCAACTTTACAAACCAACTGGTCGGTTTTATAGTTTGTCGCACTGAGGCAAGATCTGGCGGCGCCGCGACGGCGAGCCGGGTCGGCAGTGACGGCCGCAGCCGTACTTTCAGCCCCGGACGCGGCTGCGGCCGAGCTGCTCTTCCGCTTCAGGGTCGGATGAGGAGATTGGAATGGAGAGCTCGATCGCCGCGCGCGGTCTGGGAGCGATGGCGCTTTGCGTCCTCGCCGGAGGATGTGCCGCCGTCACGCCGGTGGCCTATTCGGATGTGGCCTCGTCGGCCTACATGACGCCGGACACGTCCGATACTTCAGGGCGTGTGCCGTATCGCTATGCGCCGCCGGTCGACTGGCGGAGCTACAACAAGGTGATGATCGATCCGGTCGTGATCTATCGCGGCGCGGATCATCAGTTCGGCGACATGTCCGAGAAGGACAAGCAGACGCTCGCCGCCTACATGCAGACCCGCTTCGCCGGCAAGCTGCGCGGCCGCTTCACGCTGGTGAACACGCGCGGGCCGAACACGTTCCGCCTGCGGCTGACGCTGACCGGCGCGGTCGCCAACATGCCGGTGCTCGGCACGCTGTCGCGGTTCGATCTGGCAGGCGCGGTCTACAACGGCGTGCAGGCCGCGCGCGACGGCGAGGGCACGATGACGGGCTCCGTCATCTATGCCGTCGAGATGTTCGACAGCTCGACCTCGCGCCTGCTCGGCGCCTATGTCAGCAAGCAATATCCCAACGCCTACGACATCAAGGCCAGCGTCGGCGATCTCGCCGCCGCCACCGCCGGCATCGATAAGGGCGCCGATGCATTCATGGCGCAATTGAAGTGAGGCGCGCCGCGCGCGTCCGAAAAACCATCCAGACGCTGAAAGGTCCTTTACCATGAACTTTCTGGTTCGCATGTTTCTGCGCAGCCTCGTCGCTGCCTTGCTGATGAGCTCGACCGGCCGCGCCGAGACGATCGCGCCTGCCGATCCCAGCGGCACCTGGCTGACCGAAGACGGCCGCGCACGCATCCGCCTCGAGCGCTGCGGCACCGCGCGTGACCGCATCTGCGGCTTCATCGTGTGGATGAAGGATCCGTTTGATTCACACGGCCAGCCGTTCCGCGACAGCTTCAATCCCGACCCCGACAAGCGGACGCGTGCGCTGCTCGGCCATCAGCTGATCCTCGGATTGAAGCTGACGCCGGAGGGCAAGTTCGACGGCGACATCTACAACGCCGAGGACGGCAAGTCCTATGCGGTCTCGCTGTGGCGCGACAGGTCCGACCGGCTGAAACTCAAGGGATGTCTGCTCAAGCTGCTGTGCCAGACCCAGACCTGGACGCAGACGCTGGACGTGCAGCCGGGTCAGCTCGTCGGCCTGACCGGCGATGTCGGCGGCCCGCGCGCCGACAGGGAATGGGCATCGTTGCCGCCGCCGGCGCGGAAGTCCGCCGCGAAGTGATGAATGTAGGGTGGGTTGCGCTTCGCCAAACCCACCCTACGGACTTCGTTTACTTCTTGACCAGCGGACAGTCGCTGGCCTCAAGCGGCTTCGCGGCGTCTTCCGGCGCGATGGTGGCGATCAGCTTGTAATAGTCCCAGGGGTATTTGGACTCTTCGGGCTTCTTCACCTCGAACAGATAGGCCGGAATCAGGCGCCGGCCGTCGGCGCGCAGCGGGCCCTTGCCGAACAGCGGATCGTCGGTCGGCAATTCCTTCATCTTGGCGACGACCTTGGCGCCGTCATGCGGATTGCCGCCGAGCGCTTCCATCGCCTTGAGATAATGCAGCACCATCGCGTAGTTGCCGGCCTGGGTCATCGACGGCATCGCGTTTTTGTTGGCTAAAGCGGAGAACCGCTTCGACCAGGCGCGGGTCTGGTCGTTCATGTCCCAGTAGAAGGATTCCGTGAACATCAGGCCTTGCGCGGTCTTCAACCCGAGCGAATGCACGTCGTTGATGAACAGCAGCAGCGCGGCAAGTTTTTGGCCGCCGGAAACGATGCCGAATTCGGCCGCCTGCTTGATCGCGTTGGTGGTGTCGCCGCCGGCATTGGCGAGGCCGACCACCTTGGCCTTGGACGATTGTGCCTGCAGCAGGAACGACGAGAAATCGGCGGTGTTGATCGGATGCTTGACGCTTCCGAGCACCTTGCCGCCATTGCCGTTGACGACCGCGGTGGTGTCGCGCTCAAGCGCGTGGCCGAATGCATAGTCGGCCGTCAGGAAGAACCAGGTGTCGCCGCCGGCCTTCGTCAGTGCCTTGCCGGTGCCGTTGGCCAGCATATAGGTGTCGTAGGTATATGAAATCGTGTTCGGCGTGCAGGCCTTGCCGGTGAGGTCCGCGGTCGCCGCGCCCGAATTCAAGAGGACGATGTTCTTCTCCTTGACGAGATTGTTGACCGCAAGCGCCACGCCGGAGTTCGGCGTGTCGGCGATCGCATCGACCTTCTCGTTGTCGACCCACTGCCGTGCGATGTTGACGCCGACGTCGGGCTTGTTCTGGTGGTCGCCACTGAGGACGTCGATCTTCCAGCCCTTCTTGAGCAGGCCGGAATCCTCGACGGCCATCTTGATCGCAACCACCGAGTTCGGTCCGCCGATGTCGGCATAGAGGCTCGACATATCGTTCAGCACGCCGATCTTGACGGTCTTGTCCTGCGCGAACGCAGAGGTTGAGAAGCCGAGTGCAGCGCAAGCAAGAAGCGCGGCGCAGCGCCGCGCAAACGTCGTTGTCATGAAATTCCCTCCACTGTCTAAAGCCCGGGCAGCCCTCTTGCGGAGCCTTTTTGCCGTTCGCTCAAGTTCCCGCTTACCCTTTCCCGGGGGAGGCGGCAATCCGCCTAAAGCCGGGTGGGCCTGCGTCGAAGCGTCATCCCGTGAAACCCTTACTTGAGCGCCTCGGAGGTCAGCTTGAATTTCTGGATCCGCTTTCCGGTGTCGACCTCGGCGGTATAGACGTTGCCCTTGGCGTCGACCGCGAGCGCGTGCACCCAGTGGAATTGCCCGGCGTTGCGGCCGTTGCGGCCGAAGCTGCCGACCACCGCGCCGTCGTCACGCCTGATGATGCGGATCTCGTTGTTCTCGCCGTCGGCGGAGAGCAGGTAGGTTTGCTTGGGGTCGGGCCAGAGCGCGATGTCCCACACCGCGCCGTTGCCGAGCGTGCTCTTCTCGAAGAAGAACTCCTTCACGAAGCTGCCGTCCTTCCTGAACACCTGGATGCGGTTGTTGATGCGGTCGCAGACATAGACCAGTCCGTCATTGGCGATCTTCACGCAGTGCACGGGATTGCCGAACTGCTGCGCGACCTGCGCCTTCGGATCGTAGGGCGGCTGCTTGGCGTCATCGGGCTTGTTGCCATAGGCGCCCCAGTGCCGCTTGTAGGCGCCGGTGGTGGCATCGAACACGATGACGCGCCGGTTGCCGTAACCGTCGGCGACGTAGATCTCGTTGGCCTCCTTGTCGATCGCGGTCTCTGCGGGCTTGCCGAGCTGGGTGGTGTCGTTGCTGCCCTTGCCCGGCGCGATCGAGCCGATCTGCGCGACGAACTTGCCGTCGAGGGTGAATTTGAGGATCGCATTGTCATTGTCGGCGTTGCCGCCGATCCAGACGAAGCCGCGCTCGTCGACCTCGATGCCGTGCTCGCGGCCAACCCACTCATAGCCGTCACCCGGGCCACCCCAGGCGCGCAGCAGATTGCCGTCAGCGTCGAATTCGAGCACCGGCGGCGCCGAGACGCAGCATTTCGAGCGCGGCGGATTGAGGCTCGCGCCCTTCTCGTCGTCGGTCAGCGAGCGCGGCCGGTGGATCATCCAGATATGGCCCTGCCAATCCACCGTGATGCCGCCGACCTGGCCGAGGATCCAGTTGTTCGGCAGCGGCTTTGGCCAGGACGCATCGACCGCGAAGGTCGGGACATCGCCGGCCCTGGCGGGCGCGTGCAGAGCGAGAAGGGCGGATGATGCGATGCAGGCGGAGAGAAACAATCCGGACAGAATGGAGCGCGCACGATTGATCGTCGGCGTCATTGGTTGCCTCCCGAGATTTTTCTTGGCGGTGGTCCCGCTGGGGAGCGCAGTCAATCGTGGGGAAGAGAAGGAGTCAATCGCAAGGGAAAGGCAAGCCGACGCGCCACAAACGGTGTCATCGCCCGGCTCGACCGGGCGATCCAGTACGCCGCGGCGTCTCGATTCAAACGCAATCGCCTCTGGAATGCTGGATCCCCGCATTCGCGGGGATGACAATCGAAGGCGCGGCCCGCCTGCAACTCCTCACGCCGGCGGCTGGAAGGTCCGCAGCGTGCGCGCCTTGTAGTCGTAGAGCTTGCCGGTCTCGATCCAATCAGGCGAACACATCGGCACGATGAATTCGGCGGCCATATCGGGCGTATCCAGCGTCATCGGGTCTTCGCCGGGAAACACCTGCGCGCGCATCCGGGTGCGGATCGGGCCGGGGCTGAACAGGTTGACGCGCAGCGCCGTGTTGGCGGTCTCGTTGGCCCAGGAGCGCACCAGTGCCTCCAGCGCGGCCTTCGAGGCCGCATAGGGGCCGAGATAGGCGTTGGCCTTGTGGGCCACGCCCGACGTCACGAACACGGCGCGGCCGGCGTCGGACTGGCGCAGCAGCGGGTCCATGCAGCGGATCAGCTGGAAATTGGCGTTGACGTTGATCGCGAACACGTCGTTCCACGGCTTCAGCTCAATATGGCCGAGCGGCGAGGAGGGACCCGCGGTGCCGGCATTGCCGACCAGGATGTCGAGCTTGCCGTGGCGCTGATGCAGCGCGAGCCCGAGCCGCGCGATGCCGTCGTAATCGGTGAGCGACAGCGGCACCAGGGTGGCGCTGCCGCCGGCCTTGCGGATCTCGTCGTCGAGCTCTTCCAGCCCGCCCTGCGTGCGCGCCACCGCTACGACATGCGCGCCGGCCTTGGCCAGTGCGACCGCGGTCGCATAGCCGATGCCGCGCGAGGCGCCGGTCACGAGGGCAATCCGGGAGGCGAGGGGTTTTGTCATGGAAGGGACTCTAACAAATCGTCGTCCCTGCGAAAGCAGGGACCCATACGCCGTGACGGCGATAATGGAAGATAGTGCTCGTGTCTAACGCTGCACCAGCCACGCAGGCCGGTGGTAATGGGTCCCTGCTCCGGAGCGCAATCGCGCCCTAGGCAGGGACGACACCGTGGATGGGCCGTCAGCTCGCCTCCGCCAGCAGCGAGAGCTGGCGCGGCGGCGCCTCGGTTTCGCTCTGGTCGGTGAGGTGGGTCGGGTAGGCGCCGGTGAAGCAATGGTCGGCGAATCTCGGATTTGCCGGGTCGCGCCCCTCATGGCCCATCGCGCGGTACATGCCGTCGATCGACAGGAAGGCGAGCGAGTCGGCGCCGATGATGTCGCGCATCTCCTCGAGCGAATGGGTCGCGGCGAGCAGGCCGCCGCGGTCCGGCAGGTCGATGCCGTAATAGTCGGGATAGAGGATGGGCGGCGAGGCGAGGCGGAAATGCACCTCGCGTGCGCCGGCGTCGCGCATCATGCGCACGATCTTCTTCGAGGTGGTGCCGCGCACGAGGCTGTCGTCGATCAGGATGATGCGCTTGCCCTCGATCGCGGCGCGGTTGGCCGAATGTTTCATGCGCACGCCGAGCTCGCGCACGCTCTGGGTCGGCTGGATGAAGGTGCGGCCGACATAGTGGTTGCGGATGATGCCGAGCTCGAACGGCACGCCGGAATACTGGCTGTAGCCGACCGCGGCGGGCACGCCGGAATCCGGCACCGGCACCACGACGTCGACCTCGGGATGGCTCTCGCGCGCGAGCTGGGCGCCGAATGCCTTGCGCACGTCGTAGACCGAGCGGCCGCCGACGATCGAGTCGGGCCGGGCGAAATAGATGTATTCGAAGATGCAGGGCCGGGCCGGCTTCGGCGGGAACGGCTTGTGGCTGTGCGCGCCGGTCTCGTCGAACACGATGATCTCGCCGGGCTCGATGTCGCGGACGTATTTCGCGCCGATCATGTCGAGCGCACAGGTCTCCGAGGTCAGGATCGGACGGCCGTCGAGGTCGCCGAGCACCAGCGGGCGGATGCCGAGCGGATCGCGCGCGCCGACCAGCTTCTTGTTGGTCAGCGCGACCAGCGCATAGGCGCCCTCGATGGTGCGCAGCGCCTCGATGAAGCGGTCGATGAAGCGGGTGCGCTTGGACTGTGCCACGAGATGCAGGATCACCTCGGTGTCGGTGGTCGACTGCATCATGGCGCCGCCCTTGACCAGCTCGCGGCGCAGGGTCAGGCCATTGGTGAGGTTGCCGTTGTGGCCGACCGCAAAGCCGCCGGCGCTGAGCTCGGCGAACAGCGGCTGCACGTTGCGCAGGATGGTGCCGCCGGTGGTGGAGTAGCGGACATGGCCGACCGCGGCGTTGCCGGGCAGGCGCTCGATCACCTCGCGGCGGGAGAAGGCGTCGCCGACCAGACCGAGGCGGCGTTCACTGTGGAAGCGGCTGCCGTCGAAGGAGACGATGCCGGCAGCTTCCTGGCCGCGGTGCTGCAGGGCGTGCAGGCCGAGTGCGGTGATCGCGGCGGCCTCGGGATGGCCGAAGATGCCGAACACGCCGCATTCCTCGCGGAGCGTGTCGCCATCAAGATCCGGGTGATATCTGAGAGGGTCTTGCAGTTCGATCGGGCCGAGGTCGAGATCCATTTGGTCGGTATGATCCGAAGGGGTCTGCATCTCGTTCATCGCCTCTCGTAAGGGCCCAAATAGTTTATCGGCCCGCGGGTTTCTCGATCAGCTTCTTCAAGCTGTCACGCGCAGGTTTGCTATAGCCATCACCCGACGCCGGCGTCGCCTGATCATTGGTATCGGCCGCAGAATCGTCGTCTGGCTTATTCTTCTTGAACTTCTTTAAGATGGTGTTCTCGGGGTCGTCAGGCAAGAGTGACATCAGCCAATCCCCGGTTCCCTGCAGCACCACCCGGGACTTCGCCCCGGTCACCCAATCGGGCCGCTGCTTGTCCGGAACCAGCCAAGTGAAGAACATGAACGCCACGACCACGATCAAAAGGCCGCGGGCGAGCCCGAACAGGAAGCCGAGGGTGCGGTCGAGTGCGCCGATCCGGGAATCCAGGATCATGTCCGAGATCCGCACCGTGACGATCGAGACCACGATCAGCGTGCCGATGAAGACGCCGGCCACCACGACCACGGCCGCGACCGTGTCGTTGTTGAAGTAGGTCTTGGCGGTCGGCAGAAGCTTCGAGAACGCATACAGCGTGACCAGCGCGGCGGCGCCCCAGGCCGCGATCGACAGGATCTCGCGCATGAAGCCGCGCACCATCGCGAGCAGGCCCGAAATCAGCATCACGCCGAGCAGGACGAGATCAAGTATCGTTATGGGCATCGGCTGGTCAGGTCCGCTGGGTACGTTTCGGTACGCTGTTAAGGGCTTACCTTGTTAAGGGCTTACGCTGCTAAGGGTTCTCGCGAATCGGCAAAGTCGGTGCCGTCCTAACTGAGGCGCATTGGGGGCATCCGGCAAGGCCAGAGCGCCACCTGTCCCGCGCGGCGGATGTATAGCGGCGGGGGGCTGATACGTCACGCCCGCTTTAGCTGGTCTCGCGACGGAATCGGGCCGGTGTGGCATTTTTCTCAGCCGCATCAGGGCCTCCGGAGCCGCCCGGGTCGCGCCGGTCGCCTCGCGGCGTTCCCCGGTCGCCTCTTGGCGTACCGCGTGCCGCAATTTCTGCGACCAGCGTGGTGAGATTGCCGACGCTGTTGAGGGTGAGCCCTGAATCGCCGCCGCTCTCGCCGCGGGCCGATTCGGGCAGGATGGCGCGGGCGAAGCCGAGCTTGAGGGCCTCCTTGAGCCGGGCCGGGGTCTGCGCCACCGGGCGGATCGCGCCCGATAGCGAAATCTCGCCGAAATAGACCGCGTCCGTCGGCAGCGGCGCATTCACCAGCGAGGAGACCAGCGCGGCCGCCGCGGCAAGGTCTGCGGCCGGCTCCTGGATGCGCAGGCCGCCGGCGACATTGAGATAGACGTCATGTCCGGACAATTTGACGCCGCAATGCGCTTCCAGCACCGCGAGCACCATCGACAGCCGGCTCGGATCCCAGCCGACCACGGCACGGCGCGGGGTGCCAAGCGAGGTCGGCGCCACCAGCGCCTGCAATTCGACCAGCACCGGACGGGTGCCCTCGATGCCAGCGAATACCGCCGTGCCGGGGCTGCCGAGCTCGCGTTCGGAGAGGAACAATTCGGAGGGGTTGGTGACCTCGCGCAGGCCGAGCCCGGTCATCTCGAACACGCCGATCTCGTCGGTCGCGCCAAAACGGTTCTTCACCGAGCGCAGGATGCGGAACTGCTGCGAGCCTTCGCCCTCGAACGACAGCACCGCGTCGACCATGTGCTCGACCACGCGGGGGCCGGCGATTTGGCCGTCCTTTGTCACATGGCCGACCAGGATGATCGCGGCACCCGTCTTCTTGGCAAATCTGATCAGCGCCTGCGCCGAGGCGCGGACCTGGGTCACCGTGCCGGGCGCGGATTCCACCGTGTCGGTCCACATGGTCTGGATCGAATCGATCACGATCAGGCGCGGCACCGCGCCTTCCGACAGCGTCGCGACGATGTCCTCGACCGACGTTTCCGAAGCCAGCTGCACCGGCGCGTCCGCGAGCCCGAGCCGTTCGGCGCGCAGCCGCACCTGGGCGACCGCCTCTTCGCCGGAGATATAGACCGCGCGGTGGCCGGCGCGCGCCATCATGCTGGTCGCCTGGGTCAGCAGCGTCGATTTCCCGATGCCGGGATCGCCGCCGACCAAAAGCACCGAGCCGCGGACGAAGCCGCCGCCGGTGACGCGGTCGAGCTCGGCCATGCCGGAGGACAGCCGCGGCGCGTCCTGGGTCTTGCCGGACAGCGATTCCAGCGCAAACGTCCGCCCCTTGCGCTTGCTGCGGATCGAGACCGGCACCGAGCCTGTGGTGTCTTCCTCGGCCAGCGTGTTCCACTCGCCGCAGGAGTCGCATTTGCCCTGCCAGCGATTATACGCCGCGCCGCAGTTCTGGCAGACAAAGGAGAGGGTGGATTTGGCCATGGAGCAGGTGAGTCGCGCTATCGAGCACGATGCATAACACGGTTCGGCCGCCGCGCACGATCCATCGAAGACGGAGCGCCCGATGGCGGGGCCGGCTCAGCGCGAGAACACCCGTGTTCCGCTCGGCCAGCGCGGCTTGTCGCCGACCGGGCTTGCGCCGATTTCCCAGCCGACGCCGCCCCACAGCACGTCGACGGCACCAAGCTCTCCGGCGCTGTCGCGGACGTAGAACACGTTCGGCTTGGCGTTGACCTCCAGCGGGCCGGAGCTGCCGCTGGGCTGTCGTCTCAACGCGCACCAGACGTCGGCCAGCCTGCTCTCGTGGATCTGACCGAGTTTGGCGACGATCTCCTTGTCGCTCGAGGCTGCGCTCAGGATGAAGGTCTGCAACGATGCGCCGCCGCTATCGTCCTCGATCTTGTTCGTGAAGCGCTGCGCGAAGGTCGCGCCCAACCAGGAAATCCTGACCGGCGCGCTCGAGGCGATGTCCTCCTTGAAATGTTCCCGCGCGACGAATTTTTCGGCGTGGGGAATTGCCGAGGTCGACGACGGATCGGACGGCTCGTCGCTTTTCGGCTGCAGGGAACATGCAATGCGGTCAGCGGCGGCAACGGCACCCGGTTGTCCCGGTTTTGTATCGTCCGCCGCGACGCTCAAACCTTGTGCCGCCAGAAACACAGTCAACCACAGGGTGAGGCTTGGCTGGCGCATCTTGTTGTTGTCCCTGAATCCGCTGTGCTCGCGGAGACAAGGTAAACCGCATCTTGCAGATGTAAATCAAAGATCAGGTTTCTGGTTAAGGATAAAAAGTAAGTTCAACTACAGCGCGAATTTGAATCAAATGCGCTTTCGCGCAAGGGAACCGCTCTCGTTTGTACGCGCGGTCAAACGCGGAGGTCCCGCCGCGACAGCAGCAGCGGCGGAGTCTCGCGCGGCGTCAAACTCGTCGGCAGAGCCCGGCAGCATCTCGCCTGCGCGCGCAACGGATCGCTCCAGCTCCAGCGAACCCGCCACGACGGATTGTTGGCGTAGGCCGGAATGCGCCAGACCCAGATCGTCTCGTAAACGCTGTCTCCGAACTGCGCGACATCGGGCTTTGCCGTCGGCCATAACGCCGAGCCGGCGACCGCGAACGTCATAATCGCCGCAGTCGTGATCATCATTTTGCGCATCGCGCGCCTGCCTTTCCCGCCTGTCGTGGGCTTTGACAACCCGCGACTCCCAATGCTTCGACTTGCGATCTCGAATTCGTCAGGCCGACATCGGCGACATCAGGCGCCGGGCTGTGCGCCCGATCTGCACGCCATGTGTCGCTGAACTCGTGTCGCCTGAACTCTCGGGACTCGCATCCGGGTCGTCGATCAACCCTGTGATGCCTGCTGGAGCAAAGTTCTTTTCCGCAAACGATCAAGTGCAAGTAATGAGATTGTCATAAACGCAGTGGCCGGATGGTGGCAATCCGGATAACAACGGAAGCTGAGCGCTCAACAAAACTCTTTCGGGGTACACGCCACCCGATGCGCAAAGCCCCGTAGAATTACGACATGATCGGGAGAATGTCGGTGTTCGTCACGGTGAAATCCGTTTGCCCAAGGCCTGGTCTGACGCAGTCGATGTCGGAATTTTACTGCGTCATTGCAGACCACAGCAACGCCGTGCCCGCCGCCAGCATGATGCCGTCCATGATCAGGCGGAATGACTCCGGCTTCAGCTGCAGCACGAAGCGCTTGGCGATGAAGGCGCCGGCCATCAGCGAGGCGCCGGCGATCAGGCCCTTCAGCGCGATGTCCGGCGTCAGCGCGCCGAAGCGCTCGAACGTCACCGACTTGCTGACATAGAGCCCGAGCGAGCTTGCCGCCTCGGTGGCGAGGAACGCGCCCTTGCTGAGGCCGTAGAACAGGAACAGCGGCACGCTGAGCGGACCGGTCGAAGCCACGATGCCGGTGAGATAGCCGATGAGCGCGCCGCCGATTGCGAGATGCCAGAGATTGGCCTTCAGCCTGTGCCGCGCCAGCCAGTGCCGCACCGGCACCATCGCGATCAGGAATACGCCGATCGCGACATCGACCGCATGCGAGGGCAGCGCGAGCAGGGTGCGCGCGCCGAGTGCCGCGGCCGGGATGCCCGTGATCGAATAGGCCATGCAGGCACGCCAGTCGACCTCGCGCCACCAGGCGAGGATGCGCGACAGATTGGCCATCACGGCGGCGACGGCCATGATCGGTACCGCCTGCTTCGGCCCGTACTGATAGACCAGCACCGGCATCAGCATGATCGACGAGCCGGTGCCGACGATGCCGGAAATGATGCCGGCGACCAGGCCGACGATGAGGACGAAGAGGAAGCCCACCTGCGCGCTCCGGTGAGGTGTGATCGCCCCATACCTCTGAGTTGGCCGACCGCGCAAGCCCCCGCAGCTCGCGCAACAAACTCGATGTCGTCCCGGCCTAGTGCGCAATTGCGCACGGGAGCCGGGACCCATAGCCACCGAAGGTGATTGTTGCACGACGCTGGGGCCACAGCTTTCCCTACCAAGCCAATCCTGTGGTTATGGGTCCCGGCCTGCGCCGGGACGACGGCGGTGTGTGCGGCATCATCCGATCCACGTCGCGACCACCATCATGCTGATTGTCACAAGGCGTGATGCCGTGCATCACCTCAGCACCACCCACGCCGGCGCGTGATCGCTGGCGCCATCCTCGCCGCGGATGGCGCGGTCGACGCCGGCTTTCACAAGCCGCGGCGCCACTGCGGGGCTGAGCAGGAGATGATCGAGCCGGAGGCCTGCATCGCGTGGCCAGCGCTGGCGCTTGTAGTCCCAGAAGGTGAACATCGGCGCGTCCGGATGCAGGCTGCGGATCGCATCACACCAGCCCTGATCGACCAGCGCCTTGAAGGCGGCACGGCTCTTCGGCTGGATCAGCGCATCCTTGTCCCAGGAGCGCGTCGGATAGATGTCGAACGGCGTCGGCGCGACATTGTAGTCGCCGGCGAGCACCACCGGGACGTCCTCTTTGAGCAGCTTGGCGGCGTGGGCGCGCAGCCGCTTGAACCAGGCGAGCTTGTAATCGAATTTCGGCCCGGGCTGCGGATTGCCGTTCGGCAGATAGAGGCTGGTGACGACGATGCCGCGCACCGCGGCCTCGATGTAGCGCGCTTCGTGATCGCCGGCATCGCCGGGCAGGGCGGTGCGGATCAGCACCGGCTCGGCCTTGCGCGCGAGGATGGCGACGCCGTTCCAGGTCTTCTGTCCCTGCCACACCGCGCCGTAGCCGGCCTGCTCGATCGCGGCCGCGGGAAATTCGGCGTCGCTGGCCTTCAACTCCTGCAGACTGACGACGTCAGGCTTGGCGGTCTTGAGCCAGCGCAACAGGTTGGGCAGGCGGCGGTTGATGTTGTTGATGTTGAAGGTCGCGATCTTCATGCGCACCGGCAATCGCGGACCTGGATCATGTCAGGTGGACGTCGCCGTTGGCTCGGCGGCCGGCAATGGCGGCGGCGCAGCGGGCGCTGCTGTTGGCAAGGCTGGCGGCGCTGCGGGCGTGGCAGCCGGCTCGCTCGTCTCGGCGACCGTATCGCTTCTCGCGGCGACGGCATCGCCGCCCTTGTAGATGCGCACGAAGCGGCGGCCGAGGCTGGTCAGCACCTCGTAGCCGATGGTGCCGAAATGATGCGCGACCTCGTCGACCGTGATGCCTTCGCCGATCAGCGTCACCATGTGGCCGCGCCGCACGGCATTCTTGTCGAGGTCGGTGACATCGACCGCGATCAGGTCCATCGAGACGCGGCCGGCGATCGGGCAGCGCTTGCCGGCGACCACGACCTCGGCGCCGCGGGTGCCGTCATTGGCGCTGGCGGCGCGGAAATAGCCGTCGGCATAGCCGGCGGCGACGATCGCAAGCCGGGTCGGCCGGCGCGCGGTCCAGGTGCCGCCATAGCCGACGGTCTCGCCGCGGTCGATGTTGCGGATCTGCACGATGCGCGCCTTGAGATCGACCACCTGCTGCATCGGGTTGTCGGCCTCCGGCGTCGGATTGACGCCATAGAGCGCGCAGCCCGGCCGCACCATCTCGAACTGGAATTGCGCGCCGAGAAACACGCCGGAAGAATTCGCCAGCGAGGCCGGCACGCCGGTGAACAGGCTCGCGATCTCGCGGAAGCTCGCAAGCTGCCTGGCGTTGGCGGGATTGTTGAGCAATTCGGCGGAGGCGAGGTGGCTCATGACCAGCGTGATGCCGTGGTCGCCGGCATTGATCCGCGGGATGATGCCCTGCGCCTCGCTGACCGTGAGGCCCAGCCGGTTCATGCCGGTGTCGATATGGATGGCGGCGCCGCCGGACCAGCCGGAGCGGCGGCAGAACACGTCCCATTCGGCGAGCTCGTTGAGATCGCCGATCACCGGCTTGCAGTCGATCCTGGCGTAGGCGTCGCCGCTGTTCTGGAAGAAACCGCCGAGCGAATACACCGTCGCCTCGGGAGCGGCCGCGCGCACCGCGGCGGCCTCCTCGACGCTGGCGACGAAGAAGGTCTTGCAGCCGGCCTTGGCCAGCGCCCGCGAAACCTGCTCGGCGCCGCAGCCATAGGCATTGGCCTTGACCACGGCGGCGCATTCGGCCGGCACCGCGGTCTTCTCGAGCTTGCGCCAGTTGGCGATGATGGCGTCGAGGTCGATGGTGAGGATACCGCTGGCGGTCGGGTGGGCCGCCAGCAAACTGGCCTCGGGCGTCAGCTGCGATTTCGCGTCAGTCACGATGTTCATGGCTCAGTTGTACGCGGGTGCCCTGCGTCGTTCAACCGAGTCCGGATCTCAGTGGCCGTGATCCGGAACCTGACCGTCGGGTGCGAGGTCGCCGAAGCGCGTGACGCTGGCCTCGAAGTGCAGATCGACCGTGCCGGTCGGACCATGGCGCTGCTTGCCGATGATGACTTCGGCCTTGCCGTGGGCAAGGTCCATGTCCATCTGCCACTTCTCATATTCCGGCGTGCCCGCGCGCGGCTCCTTGTTGGCGAGGTAGTATTCCTCGCGATAGACGAAGATCACGACGTCGGCGTCCTGCTCGATCGAGCCGGATTCACGCAGGTCGGACAGCTGCGGCCGCTTGTCGTCGCGATTTTCGACCTGACGCGACAGCTGCGACAGCGCGATGATCGGAACGTTCAGTTCCTTGGCCAGCGCCTTCAGGTTGGTGGTGATCTCGGTGATTTCCTGCACGCGGTTGTCGTTGCCGCGTTTACCCGAGCCCTGCAGCAGCTGGATGTAGTCGATCACGATCAGGTCGAGGCCCTTCTGGCGCTTGAGCCGTCGCGCCCGCGCGGTGAGCTGCGAGATCGAGAGACCACCGGTTTCGTCGACGTAGAAGGGCAGCGATTGCAGCTCGATCGAACAGTCGCGGATCTTCTCGAAATCGAGCTCGGAGATGCCGCCGCGGCGGATGTGGCTCGAGGGGATGCCGGTGCGCTCGGCGAGAATACGGGTGGCGAGCTGCTCGCCGCTCATTTCGCAGGAGAAGAAGCCGACACAGCCGCCATTGACTGCCTTGGTGGTGCCGTCCGCCTGGACCTCGGGCACATAGGCTTTGGCGATGTTGTAGGCGATGTTGGTGGCGAGCGATGTTTTGCCCATGCCGGGACGGCCGGCGAGGATGATGAGGTCGGACGGCTGCAGGCCGCCCATCTTGGCGTCGAGGTCGCGCAGACCGGTCGAGATGCCCGACAGCTTGCCGTCGCGCTGGAACGCCTTCGCCGCCATGTCGACCGCGATCGTCAGTGCCTGTGCGAAGCGCTGGAAGCCGCCATCATAGCGGCCGGTTTCAGCAAGGCCGTAGAGCTGCCGCTCGGCGTCCTCGATCTGGGCGCGCGGCGCGAAGTCGACCGGCGCGTCGTAGGCGACGTTGACGATGTCCTCGCCGATCTGGATCAGGTTGCGGCGCAGGCTGAGATCGTAAACGGTGCGTCCGTAGTCCTGGGCGTTGATGATGGTGGTCGCTTCGGCGGCAAGCCGGGCGAGGTATTGGCCGACCGTCATGCCGCCGATGTCGAGCTCGGCCGGCAGGAACGTCTTCAAGGTCACGGGGTTCGCGACCTTGCCCATCCGGATCAGGCTTCCGGCGGTTTCATAGATTTGCTGATGGATGGTCTCGAAGAAGTGCTTCGGCTCCAGGAAATCGGAGACCCGGTAGAAGGCGTCGTTATTGACCAGGATCGCGCCCAGCAGGCCCTGTTCCGCTTCGATGTTGTGCGGCGCACTCCGGTAGGCCGGGGATGCGGCGTCGGGCGCGAGCTTGTGGACGTTCGAATCAATCAAGGCCATGGACGAGCTTATTCTTCTGATTTCGTCGTTACTGAGATTTTCGGATGTGGGGCCGCGATGAAGCGCCAGCCCGGCACGAAGCGAAAGGACGGATGTTTCTTATGCACGATTCACACAACGCGAGGTGTGAATCCGAAACAGTCGGATGCATTCCGCTTGACGGCGGTTTTGTCCGAAACCGGGCGGGACCCGGCCGATCAGCACTGTCGTTGGCAAAAATCGGACGCAGCCTGAACCTTTTGCCAGGCGAGCGGACCCATGGAGAGGCGAGGCGGCTGTTGGCGTCGATTTCTCAGACCAAAATGAGGAAGGCCAGCGCGATCAAGGCGGCCACCACGCCAGTGGCGATCAGGGCGTAGTCGGTCGTGATATCGCGCTGCGGGTCCAACATCGTCTGGTGTGTTTCTCGGGTCATTCCGGACCACTACGACAGCCCGGGACAGACCTCTGTGAAGCAGATCACATGCGCCGCACTTTTTTTGCGGCAGGTTCGCGGGAACGACCCGGCGGATTCCGGGTTGTCTCCGCTCAGGGAAGATACGGCGGCGATGGCTCGAGAGTTTCAGACAGCGCGATCAGGGCTCGGCCGGGCAGGTGGCATGGACCGCCGCTGGCTGGCTTCGCTCGTCGATGCCATGGAGCAGGCGGCGCGTCCGGAGGTCCGCAATGTTCCCTGCGATGCCCGGTTGATTTCCGCCGCGGCGGCCCATCTGGCCCGTCCCGCACCGACCTTCGCCCATTGCAGGTCGGTCTACAGCCTGCGCAACTAGCAGCACCCGGTCCGTCAGACCTATTCGCCGGCGAGTTGCAGCCGGGGCTTGGCCGCGCCGGCCTCCTTCAGCCGCAGACGGGCTTCTTCACCGCCGATATAGTCGCGGGTGATCGGGACGACGCCCTGGCGCTTGGTGAGCTGCAGCTGGAAGTTCATCATGTTCTGCACGCGGAACGACATCTCCGAGGCCGCCAGATAGAATTCCCACATCCGGGCGAAGGTCTCGTCGTAGAGCCGCACGGCCTCCTCGCGCCGCGCCATGAAGCGCTCGCGCCACGCCTTCAGCGTCTCGGCATAGTGCAGGCGCAGGATCTCCATGTCGCAGATCAGCAATCCGGCCTTCTCGATCGCCGGCATGACCTCGGACAGCGCCGGAATGTAGCCGCCGGGGAAGATGTATTTCCGGATCCAGGGGCTGGTGACGTCGGGGCCGGTCGAGCGGCCGATCGAATGCAGCACCATGACACCGTCGTCGCTCAAGAGTTCGGCGCAGCGCGCAAAGAAGGTTTCATAGAAGGCGACCCCGACATGCTCGAACATGCCGACCGAAACGATGCGGTCGAACGGTCCGGGGATGTCGCGGTAGTCCTGCATCAGGAAACGCGCGGAGTGCGCCAGGTTCCGCTCCGCCGCCCGCGCGTTGGAAATCTGCAGCTGCTCCGTCGACAGCGTGACGCCGGTGACGTCGGCGCCGCTCATCTCGGCGAGATAGAGCCCAAGGCCGCCCCAGCCGGAACCGATGTCGAGGATGCGGTGACCGGGCTTGATCAGGAGTTTTGCGGCGAGGTGACGCTTCTTGGCGAGCTGGGCATCGTCGAGCGTCGCGTCCGGTGCCTCGAAATAGGCGCAGCTGTATTGCTTGTCCGCGTCGAGGAAGAGGGAATAGAGGCGGCCGTCGAGATCGTAATGACGGGCGACATTGCTCCTGGATCGGCCGCGCACATTGATCTGCTGGGCGCGGCGCCCGAGGAAGCGCACCCAAGCCTGCAGCCGGGCAAAGTTCGGCAGCATGGCTGCCTGACCCATCAGGACCGCCAGCACGTCGGCGATGGTGCCTTGCTCCACCACGAACGTGCCGTCCATGAAGGCTTCGCCGAGATAAAGTTCGGGATCGACCAGGATGCGGAGTTCGGCCGCCCGCGTCATGAAGCGCACGGCGACCGGTACGCCCGTGCCGTCACCGCAGGTGAACTGAGCGCCGCTCGCGGTCGTGAACGTGATCGAACCGCGGCGGATAAAGCGCCCCAAGAAGTATCGCAACAATCGGTCCATCGAAACACCAACGGAACGGCAAGCTGCACACCGACACCACCGGAGCTGATCACCCCAATGTGTCCCCAACCTCAAGATAGGCAGGGAATTAGATCGCGCTATTGCGTTGTGGTCAAAGCCGATATTCCAAAATGTGACAATTGCGTGGATGCGTCATGGGCGCGCTTCCATTCGCGCGATAATCGGCTAAAAGGTGACCGCCGCGGCCGATCCATCAGGCGCTGGCGAATTTTTCCGAAATCTGGAGACTTAAGGAATGTTGAGCCGAGCCCTCAGTCTGGCGACGGTGGCGCTTCTGATTGGCTGCCTGTCAGCCGTTTCGGCGCAAGCGCAAAACCTCGAGGCCGGCAAGAGCCCCTCCCAGATCTTCGCAAGCACCTGCACTGCTTGCCACAAGAGCCCGCGCGGCCTGCTGAAGTCGGTGCCGGCCGGTTCGCTGCCGGGCTTCCTGCGCCAGCACTACACGACGTCCAGCGACATGGCCGGCGTGCTTGCGTCGTATCTGATTTCGAACGGCGCCAACGATCCGCGCTATCAGGCCAAGGATCAGCCCAAGGGGGCCAAGGGACGGGACGGCCGGCAGGAAGCCAACCAGTCGCCCGAGCAGCCGTCCGAGCGTCCGGCCCGCCGACGGCACCAGGATGCAGCGCCGCAGGAAGGTGCCAAACCCGACGCCGATGGCTTGAATCCCGAAGGGCGTCCGGGTCGCCACGGCAAGCGGATGGCGCGCCCGAGCGAGGCGCCGGAGGGCGCGAAGCCGGACGACGGCCAGACGCCGCAGGCTGTGGGCGAGGGCAAGCCGTCGCGTCAGAAGCACGGCCGTCGCGGCAAGCCGGTCGAGGAGCCGAAGTCCGAGGAGACGCCCAAGGGCGCGGCGACCAGCGACGAGTCCAAGACAGAGCCCAAGACCGAACCCAAGACGTCCACCAGGCATGATGACAAGGGTGAAGCCGAGAAGCCGGCGAAGCCCGCCGCTGAGCCCGACACGGCAAAGGTCGACGCGCCGAAGAGCAATGGCGGCGGCGAACCGGCTGCCGTGCGATCCGATCCGGTTCCGCAGATCACACCAGCGCCTGCGGCGGCTGCGCCTGCCGCGTCCGAGCCGGCCGCAGCCGCATCGCCCGCTCCGGCGCCAGCCGCGCCGCCGGTGACTGCGACCGCGCCGCCGCCACCTCCGCCCACGACGCCAGGCTCCGGCCCACCGGAAGCCCCGACCTCGAAATAATCGCCAACGCCGGGCCGCAAGGTCCGGCGTATTCGTTTGACCACCGCTGGAGCAATGCTCTAGAGTGATGATCTAGTCAGGAGAGATCGACTTGAGCACGGCGCGCGAAGATCTGCTGGCGGCGGGACTGGCGGTGTTCGACCGCGACGGGTTCGAGGGCGCCACGGTGGCCGAGATCCGCTCCCGCGCCCGCGCGTCCAACGGCAGCTTCTTCCACTTCTTCACCTCGAAGAAGGAGCTCGCCGGGACCCTGTTCCTGGAAATCCTGCAGGCCTATCACGCCGCGATCATCACCTCGGTCGACGGCAGCTGCGGCGCCGGCGAGGGCGTCGCGCGACTGATCCACGCCCATCTCGATTGGGTCGTGACCTTCAGGCGCGAGGCGCGCTTCCTGTTCGAGATTTCGCGCAGCGAGTGGGGCGAGGAGGTGCGCGGCGCGCAGCGCAGCGAGAATTCGCGGCTCACCGATGGCATCGAGCGCTGGCGCGCGCCGCTGCTCGCGCGTGGCGAATTGCTGCCGATGAGCGCTGTCCTGTTCTTCAGCCAGATCATCGGGCCGGCGCAGATCTTCTGCCGCGCCTGGCTGTCGGGCCGCCATACCGGCGATCCGCGCGAACAGGTCGAGACGCTGATCGCCTGCGCGATCCGCGCGGTGGTGGCGCCGGGTGCGCCGGAACGAACAAGAGGAACGTCATGAGCGAGACCGATCCGGACTTTGCGCCGATCGCGACACGAATTCGCGACAATGTCGGCCGGCAGGGCTTCATGGGTCTTGTCGGTGCCGAGGTGGCCGAGCTGTCGCGCGGCACGTGCACGCTCGCGGTCGACCGCCGTCCGGAGCTGTTGCAGCAGCACGGGCTGTTTCACGGCGGGGTGACGGCGTTTCTGGTCGACAACGCCACCACGATCGCGGCGGCGACGTCGCGCGGCCAGCCGGCACTGACGGCGGAGTACAAGCTGAACCTGCTGTCGCCGGCGTCGGGCGATCGCCTGATCTGCCGGGCGCGGGTGATCAAGCGGGGACGTCAGGTCGCCGTCGTTGCGGCCGACGTGTTCTGCGTCATCGACGGCAAGGAGGAGCACACCGCGACCGCTTTGGCGTCGATCGCGATGCTCGACGACCAGGCGGCGGCACGAATCCAAAACCCGGCCTGAATAAGGCCGGGCTTCAAGTGGATACCAGTTCGCGTGAAGAACACGCGTCAAAACCAGAATCGAGAGCATCGGTTCAGAACCGATGCCCTCGTCGGTTGGACGATGGCGAGATGCTTACTTCTCTTCGGCGGCCGGAGCCGGCGCGGCTTCCTCGTCCTGCTGGGCTTCCGGATCGAAGAATTCGCCGGCGGCGGCGAGCGCCTCGGCGGCAGCGTCCTGGTCTTCCTGGCGGGTCGAGATGTCCTCGCCGCGCTTGATCCGCTCGGCCTCTTCGGAGGAGCGGGCGACCGTCACGGTGACGCTGGTCTCGACCTCGGGGTGAACCGCGATCGTCACCTTCTGCGCGCCGATCACCTTGATCGGCGAGTCGAGCCAGACCTGCGGGCGGGAGACCGTCACGCCGTCGGCGGCCAGCGCGGTGACGATGTCGCGCACCGTGACCGAGCCGAACAGCTGGCCGGATTCGGAAGCCTGGCGGATGATGACGATGTCGCGGCCATCGATCTTCTCGGCGACCACGGACGCTTCGCCCTTGGCCTTGATGTTGTTGGCCTCGAGCTCGGCCTTCATGCCGTCATACTTGGCGCGGTTCGCCTCGGTGGCGCGCAGCGCCTTGCCGCGCTTCAGCAAGAAGTTGCGGGCGAACCCGTCCTTGACGCGCACGACTTCGCCCATCTGGCCAAGCTTGGCAACGCGTTCGAGCAGAATGACTTCCATTTTCGTTCTCCTTTAGATGCTAAGTACGGGTTTAAGTGGTTGGATCGAATCTCAAGCCGCGGGCAATGGCGGCGGTCTTGTCTGCAGATAGCGCTGGCGCAGTCCGAACACGGCGTCGGCGATGCCGAGCGCGAACATCGCCACGATTGGCCAGCCGAACATGGCGACGACGGCGTAGACGCCGCCGAGCCAGAAGCCGCGATTGGCGAGCGACAGCGTCAAGGTGTGCAGCACCGCGAAGCCGACCAGCGCGTAGGCGATCACCAGCGCCGTCGCGACGATCTGCGCCAGCAGCGCGAGCATGCCGCCGACGAAGCTGGCGCCGACCGCCACGATCAGCACGACCAGCGTCACGGCGGGGAGCGCGGTGCGACGGAACTCCGGCCACGGTCGGTTCAGTCGCCCGGAGGTTTGCGTGATCTTGCCGGCGAGCCAAAGGTTCAGCGTCAGCGTCACCATGGAGATGACCGTCGCCGCGAGCGGCGCGAAGATCACCAACGCGTCGACCAGCCGTTCGATGTCACCGCTGGGCTGCGCTTCGCCGGCGCTGAGCATCTTGAGCAGGCCGCGCCGCAGCGTGCCGGTGATCGTGTCGGTATCGGTCCCGAGCGTTAGCAGCGCAGCGGTCGTGGTGATGATGGCGAAGGCTGCAATCCAGAGCAGGATGCGGCCGACGGGGTACCATTCAAGCGCAGGCGGCTGCTGCTTGGCGCTGTCGCCGGCTGCGCCCGCGATCGGCCGTCCGAGCAGGGCGAGGTGGCCGAGCCACCAGCCGGGCACGGCGACCATCATGGCAAACGCGATGCTGTAGGGAAGGCCGAAGATCGTGCCGAGCACGGATGCCGCACCCACTCCACCAATAGCGGCGGTGAGGGGACCCCAGCCGAGTGCCGCCACCATGATCGGCAGCGATGCGAGATAGAACAGCAATATGGAGATCAGCGCGCCCGAACTGATCGAGGCGAACATCAGCGCCGACGCGGCGCCGGCTGCGAGTGCAACGGTGAATATTCCGATCATCAGCTGTCCCGCCCCCTTTCGAGCGGTTAGGGGTCCTGCATCGAGAACCCCAACCATCGGCGACCGGACGACCCGGAAGCCTTATGAGAATGAGCGGCCGGCGGCGCGGGCCGCCGGCCGTTGTCAATTAGCGAATGACGTAAGGCAGCAGGCCGAGGAAGCGCGCGCGCTTGATGGCGCGGGCGAGCTCACGCTGCTTCTTGGCGGACACGGCCGTGATGCGGCTCGGCACGATCTTGCCGCGCTCGGAGACGTAACGCATCAGCAGCTTGGAATCCTTGTAGTCGATCTTCGGCGCATTCGCGCCCGTGAACGGGCAGGACTTGCGACGACGGAAAAACGGACGGCGGGCACCAGCATCAGCCATGATTCATTACTCCTCGGTCGCAGCTTCTTCTTCGCGCGGACGGCGCGGGCCACGGTCGCCACGGAAACCACCACCATCGCGGTCACCACGGAAGCCGCCTTCGCGGTCGCCACGGAAGCCACCACCACGGTCATCGCGCTCGCGATCACGGTCGGCCTTGCGCATCATCGCGGACGGGCCTTCCTCGTGCTCTTCGACGCGCACGGTGAGATAGCGGATGACGTCTTCGTTGATCCGCTCCTGACGCTCGATCTCGGTGACGACAGCCGACGGTGCGTCGATGTTCATCAGCACGAAATGCGCCTTGCGGTTCTTGTTCATGCGGTAGGTGAGGGAGCGCACGCCCCAGCTCTCGGTCTTGGTGACCTTGCCGCCGCCCTGTTCGACGATCCCCGTCATCTGGGCCGTCAGTTCATCCACCTGCTGGGTGCTCGCATCCTGACGCGCGAGAAAAACATGCTCATAAAGAGGCATGGTTGTCCTTTCCTGTGTTGGCGCGGTTTCCGGCGACAAGCCCTTCGAGACCTTCGGAAAGGACTCGAGCTGCTCAGAAGGCGGGAGCACGGGACGACGGGCCGACTGGCCCTGCCACATCAAAATCAACGGGTGAATTTGCTGAGACCGTCCGTTCAGCTCCCGGCCGGAGCCCACGAATGGCGCGCTTATACGGATTTTGGCCGCGAAAGCAAGGGTTCTCGGCTTCCGGATGCGCGAAGCGTCGTAGCCCTCCGAGCCGTTTGACGCAACCTCAGGCGTTTTCCAGTTGATTTCTTTGTTTGTATATCATACAAATATCTCTGGGAGGACGAGATATGGGTTCGGAGACCGCCAGCGGCATGTCTGCGCCCGATCCGAAGCACGCGGTCCGCGCGACGCGGTCGGCGGGGCGCAAGATGCGCTCGCTGCTGCTCGATGCCGCCAGCCGCCTGTTCAAGGAGCGCGGGCTGTCGGGCACCTCGATCTCCGACATCGCCGCGACCGCCGACGCCTTTCCGAGCCAGATCACCTATTACTTCCGCACCAAGGAAGCGCTGTTCGTCGAGGCCGCCAGCCGCGACATGCTCTATCTCGCGCGCGCGACCGAACAGGCCGCCCTGAATGCCCACACCCCGCGGGACTACACCCACGCCCTGGCCGAGACCGTGACCGCGACCGACACGGTCGCCTTTTTCGCGGAGGCCTTGACCCTCACGCGGCGCCGGCAGGACCTCGCGCCCCTCGTCGAGCGCACCATCGAACGCCTGCACAGCGAGGGCGCGCGCGCCTATGCGGGCCAGGTCGAGCGCCACGGCTGGCGCTCGCTGCGCGCGCCCGAGGAGAGCTCGCGGCGGTTCTGGGCAATTGCGATCGGCGTGATCGTCGAAGGTTTTGCGATGGGCCGTGGCTCCGAGGAAATGTGCCGCGAATTGCTGCGCGCGCTCGGTGAGCAGGCGACATCAACTTCAACGTCGGCCAATGACGGGACGCGGTTGCGCCTGGTCGGCGATCCCAGCACTTCATCCTCAACGGACGGGGAGACAAGCACATGACCGCGCTTCGCATGCGAGCCCGCGATTTCCTGACCGAGGACGAACTGGTCGCGGTGCGCGAGCGCACGACGTGGAAGGGCGCTGCCCTGATCGTGCACGCCTGGGCGCTGATCCTGGGCGCGATCGCGCTGGTCGCGTGGTGGCCCAATCCGCTGACGTATCTGCTCGCGGTTGCGATCATCGGCTCGCGCCAGCTCGGGCTCGCGATCCTGATGCATGACGGGGCGCACGGCTGTCTGTCGGCGGACGAGCGGACCAATCTGACGCTGAGCCAGTGGTTCTGCGCCTATCCGATCTTCGCGGAGACCCGCGGCTATCGCCGCTATCATCTGCAGCATCATGCGCGGACGCAGCAGGAGGATGATCCCGATCTCGTGCTGTCGGCGCCGTTTCCGATCACGAAGATGAGCTACCGCCGAAAGTTCTTCCGCGATATCACCGGGCAGACCGGCTACCAGCAGCGCAAGGCGCAATTGCTCAATGCGATCGGGCCGAAGGAGTGGCCGCTGTCGCGGCGCGCCGCCAACTTCTGGCAGAAGCTCGGGCCGCAATGCGTCACCAACGCGCTGCTGTTCGCAGGGCTCGCCGCCGCGGGCGTGTGGTGGGCCTATCCGCTGTTGTGGCTGGTGCCGCTGCTGACCTGGATGATGGTGATCACGCGTATCCGCAACATCGCCGAACACGCCGTCGTGCCTGACAGCTCCGATCCCCTTCGCAACACCCGCACCACGCGGGCCAACGTCCTCGAGCGTCTGTTCATCGCGCCGTACTACGTGAACTATCACCTCGAGCATCATTTGCTGTTCTACGTGCCCTGCTACAACCTGCCGCGCGTCCATCGCATCCTGAGCGAAAGCCGCTATGCCGGCCGGATGGAAGTGCAGCCGGGCTACGCCGCCGTGCTGCGGCTTGCGACCGCCAGGCCCGCCAACGAGGATCGTCCGGGGCAGCTGGTCAACAGCGCACGCCGGGCGAGGGCCGGCGCCAAGGTTAATGCCGACCAGAATGCCGGTGGGTTCTAGCCCGGAGCCGGACCGGCATCCCCAGGGTTCCTCCGGCGCGGCTTGACAGCACCGCCCCCGTCAGTGTCTTACGGCCCGGTCCGAGGCCGGTTGCAAGGCTTGGTTGCCAAGGCTTGGTTGCCAAGGCTTGGTTGCCAAGGCCCGATTGCTCAGGCTTGGTTTGCGAGGGATTGGCCCGGACCCGCTGTGGCGCGTTTTGCGCGACGCGGATACCGTTTTCCCCTGCCAGGCCTAAAGCGCCTGCGCGGAGATCACGCTCAACAAGGTAGGGATCGCCGATGACGGCAGCATTTACGTTTCCCGGGCAGGGCTCGCAGGCGGTTGGCATGGGCAAGGCCCTGGCCGACGCCTTTCCGGCGGCCAAGACGGTGTTCGACGAGGTCGATTCCGCGCTGGGCGAGAAGCTGACCGCGATCATCTGGGATGGTCCCGGCGAGACATTGCAACTCACCGAAAATGCCCAGCCCGCCCTGATGGCGGTGTCGATCGCCACATTGCGCGTGCTCGAGAGCGAAGCCGGCTTCTCGGTCGGCCGCAACGCGGCCTTCGTTGCCGGGCACTCGCTCGGCGAGTATTCGGCGCTGGCCGCCGCCGGGAGCCTCTCCGTCAGCGACGCCGCGCGGCTGCTCCGCACCCGCGGGCTCGCGATGCAGAAGGCGGTGCCGGTCGGCGTCGGTGCGATGGCCGCGCTGCTCGGTCTCGACTACGAAACCGCCGTGGCGGTCGCCAACGAGGCGGCGCAGGGAGAAGTCTGCCAGGCCGCCAACGACAATGGCGGCGGCCAGGTGGTGGTCTCCGGCGACAAGGCCGCGGTCGATCGCGCGGTCGAAATCGCCAAAACCAAGGGCGCCAAGCGCGCCATGCTGCTGCCGGTGTCGGCGCCGTTCCACTGCAAGCTGATGCAGCCCGCGGCCGATGCGATGGCAGAGGCGTTGTCCGGCGTGACCATTAAGGCGCCCGCGGCGCCGCTCGTCTGCAACGTGCTGGCCTCCGCTATCACCGATCCCGACGAGATCCGCCGCCGCCTGATCGAACAGGTCACCGGGACGGTTCGCTGGCGCGAGTCGGTCGCCTATATGGCGGAGCAGGGCGTGACGCGGTTCTTCGAGATCGGCGCCGGCAAGGTGCTGAGCGGCCTCGTCAAGCGCATTGCCGACGGCGCGGTCGGCGTGTCCGTCGGCGGTCCGAACGATATCGCTGCGGCCAAGGACGCGCTCGCAGCTTCGGCGTGAAGCAGCCGGAAGGAGAATTCGATGTTTGATCTGACTGGCAAGACGGCGCTCGTCACGGGCGCAACCGGCGGCATCGGCGGCGCGATCGCGCAGGCGTTGCATGCGCAGGGCGCGACGGTCGCGATCTCGGGGACGCGGCGTGAGGTGCTGGACGGCTTTGCGGCCAAGCTCGGCGAGCGCGTGCACGTGCTGCCCTGCAATCTCTCCAGCAAGGATGATGTCGAGGCGCTGGTGCCGGCAGCGGAAGCTGCGATGGGGCAGGTCGACATCCTGATCGCCAACGCCGGCATCACCCGCGACAACCTGTTCGTGCAACTGCGCGACGAGGACTGGGATGACGTGATCGCGGTCAACCTGACCGCGACGTTCCGCCTGGCGCGCGCCGCGACCAAACTGATGATGCGCAAGCGCTTCGGCCGCATCATCGCGATCACCTCGATCGTCGGCGTCACCGGCAATCCGGGGCAGGGCAACTACACCGCGTCGAAGGCCGGCATCATCGGCCTGATTAAGACGCTGGGCGCCGAATACGCCAAGCGCGGCGTGACCGCCAATTGCATCGCGCCGGGTTTCATCAAGACGCCGATGACGGATGCGCTCAACGACAAGCAGCGCGAAACCATCCTGGCGAAGGTTCCTGCGGCGCGCCTCGGAACGCCCGAGGACATCGCCGCTGCGGCGGTCTATCTGGCCTCGAACGAGGCCGCCTACGTCACCGGACAGACGATTCACGTCAACGGCGGGATGGCTATGATTTGAGCTGCTTGCTGGCTCTCGCAATGCGGCGAAAAGCCGTTTTCGAGAGCCGGTTCAGGCGTGTAGTCAAGGCTTTGGAAGTATGGTAGCTGAACCCCCCATGGATGGGCAAAGAACGCCATTGCAGGATTTTGAAACCCTGTATATTGGCGTGGCGACGCCTGCCGTTCGCCGGGGCTTTAGTCGGCTACGACCGGGCCGAATCAAGACTATGCGCGACTGAGTAATCGAGACGACCACGATGGCTCGTATCGTCTTGGGGTCGGGTCCAATGGAACAACGAGGTTGAACGATGAGTGAGATTGGCGAGCGGGTTAAGAAGATTGTGGTCGAGCACCTTGGTGTCGAACCCGAGAAGGTGGTCGATAGCGCGAGCTTCATCGATGACCTCGGCGCCGACAGCCTCGACACGGTCGAGCTCGTGATGGCATTCGAAGAAGAATTCGGTTGCGAGATTCCCGACGACGCGGCGGAGACGATTCTGACCGTCGGCGACGCGACCAAGTTTCTTGAGAAGAACGCGAAGAGCTGACGCCGATCGCGAATTTGACGGGGCCGGACGGACCGCGATCGAGCGGTCCCCCGGCTTCTTATTATCAGCCGCGCATTGCTGGCCGGAGACGTGGAAATGAGACGAGTTGTCGTCACGGGGCTGGGCATGCTTACACCGCTCGGCTGCGGCGTTGACGCAACTTGGGCGCGCATCCTCGCCGGAGACAGCGGCGGCAAGACGATCGACACGTTCGACGTGTCCGACCTGCCGAGCCAGGTCGCCTGCTACATTCCGCGCGGCGACGGCTCCAACGGCACGTTCAATCCCGATCAGTGGATGGAGCCGAAGGACCAGCGCAAGGTCGACGACTTCATCCTCTATGCGATGTGCGCGGCCAAGCAGGCGCTGGACGATGCCAACTGGCATCCGAAGTCGGATGAGGACCAGTTCGCCACCGGCACGATGATCGGCTCCGGCATCGGCGGCCTCACCGGCATTGCCGAGACTGCGGTGCTGCTGAAGGAGCGCGGACCGCGCCGGGTCTCTCCCTTCTTCATTCCGGGCCGTCTGATAAATCTGGCGTCCGGCTACGTCTCGATCGAGCACGGCCTGAAGGGACCCAATCATGCGGTGGTCACGGCGTGCTCGACCGGCGCGCATGCGGTCGGCGACGCAGCGCGGCTGATCGCGCTCGGCGACGCCGAGGTGATGGTCGCGGGCGGCGCCGAATCGCCGATCTCGCGCATCGGCATCGCCGGCTTCTGCGCGGCGCGTGCGCTGTCCACCGGCTTCAACGACACCCCGCAAAAGGCATCGCGGCCGTATGACAAGGATCGCGACGGCTTCGTGATGGGCGAGGGCGCGGGCGTCCTGGTGCTCGAGGAATACGAGCACGCGAAGCGCCGCGGCGCGAAGATCTATGCCGAGGTCACCGGCTATGGCCTGTCGGGCGATGCCTTCCATATCACCTCGCCGCCGCCGGACGGCAACGGCGGCTTCCGCAGCATGAGCATGGCGCTGAAGCGCGCCGGCCTCGCGGCATCCGACCTCGACTACATCAATGCACACGGCACCTCGACGCAGGTCGGCGACGAGATCGAGCTCGGCGCGGTCGAGCGTCTGCTCGGCAATGCGGCCTCGAAGGTTTCGATGTCGTCGACCAAGTCCGCCACCGGACATCTGCTCGGTGCGGCCGGCGCGATCGAGGCGATCTTCGCGATCCTGGCGATTCGCGATAACGTGGTGCCGCCGACCATCAATCTCGACAATCCGTCGGTGCAAACGGCGATCGATCTTGTGCCGCATACGTCGCGCAAGCGTGACGTCAATGTGGCGCTGTCCAATTCCTTCGGTTTCGGCGGCACAAACGCCTCCGTGATCGTGCAGCGCGTGACCAATTAGCAGGTCTTTAGAACTAGTCCACCGTTTTGCCGTATTCCGCGGTGACTCCTAATAGCGGGCGTATGCTATTGGCAGGGCAGGGGTTTGTCCGGCCACGATTCAACCGGCAGGATATTGGTTTGCATCGATGAGTGAGAGGCCGCCCATTTCACCGAGGAGTCCACGCGCCGCGCTGGAGCCCGAACAGCTTCCGCCGCCGCCCAAGCGCTCGGATCGCGCCCGCAATCCCTTCGTGATCGTCGGCAATGCCATCTTCACCATCCTGATCATCCTGATGATCGGCGCCGGAGCGACGTATTACTACGGCAAGCAGGCGCTGGAATCGCCGGGACCGCTGCAGGAAGACAAGATCGTCAACATCCCGGCGCGCGCCGGCAAGCGTGACATCGCCGACGTGCTCTCGCGTGAGGGCGTCATCAACGTCAATCCGTGGGTCTTCATCGGCGGCGTGTTCGCGCTGAAGGCAAGCTCCGATCTCAAGCCCGGCGAATATTCGTTCCAGAAGAATGCCAGCCTGCGCGACGTCATCGCCACCATCGTCGACGGCAAGGTGGTGCAGCACGCCATCACGATACCGGAAGGCCTGACTTCCGAGCAGATCGTGACGCGGCTCTCCGACAACGACATCTTCACCGGCTCGGTGCGCGAGATCCCGCGCGAGGGCACGCTGCTGCCGGAGACCTACAAATTCCCGCGCGGCACCACGCGCGACCAGGTGATCCAGCGCCTGCAGCAGGCGCAGAAGCGCGTGCTCGCCGAAATCTGGGAACGCCGCAACACCGACACGCCGCTGAAATCGCCGGACCAGCTGGTGACGCTGGCCTCGATCGTCGAGAAGGAAACCGGCCGCGCCGACGAGCGCAGCCGCGTGGCCGCCGTGTTCGTCAACCGCCTGCGCCAGCGGATGAAGCTGCAGTCCGATCCGACCATCATCTACGGACTGGTGGGCGGCAAGGGAACGCTGGGCCGTCCGATCAAGCGCAGCGAGATCACGCAGCCGTCGCCCTACAACACCTATGTGATCGACGGCCTGCCGCCCGGGCCGATCGCCAATCCCGGCCGCGCCTCGCTGGAGGCGACCGCCAACCCGGCGCGGACCCGCGACCTGTTCTTCGTCGCCGATGGAACCGGCGGCCACGCCTTCACCGAAACCTACGACCAGCACGCGAAGAACGTCGCCAAGCTGCGCGCGTCGGAGAAGCAGATCCAGAACGACACCGTCGAGCCCGCGGATGATCCGGCGCCTGCCGCCGCGGCGCCCGGCGCCGACACCAATCCCACGGCGACGACGCCGAAGCCCACCAATCAAAAGAAGCCGCCGCGCGGTCGGCAGGGCGCAGCCCAGCAGACCAATTCGCCGCCGGTGGTGCAGCGCTAAAGCGCGATGCTATCGTCGCGCTTTAGCTTCTTGTTTGAGCACGATCTTTCGGAAAACCGCTTCGCACTTTTCCGGATCATGCTGTAGCTCTGCGTTTCCGGAGGTGGAACGTAATTCCACTTTCACGGAATCCGTTTTAAGGTCGCACCGGCTCCCCACGAGTCTCGCAGGCTCCGGGTGAGTCCCATATCCTTCTGTTGGAGAGTTTCACGCGATGGCGCTGTCGAGCATGACTGGCTTTGCCCGAAGCCATGGCGCAAGCGGTCCCTATACGTTCGAGTGGGAGCTGAAATCGGTCAATGCCAAGGGCTTTGACCTGCGGTTGCGGCTTCCGCCGGGCTGGGACGAACTGGAAGCGCTTGCCAAGAAGCGGGCCGGCGAGCTGCTGTCGCGCGGCACGGTCTACGCCAATCTCAGCGTCAAGCGCACCGACGCGGCGCAGACGATCCGGATCAATGAGGACGTGCTCTCCGCCGTGGTGAAGGTCGCGGGCACGCTCGCGCAGCGGATCGACGCGGTGGCACCGAGCATCGACGGACTGCTCGGCATCAAGGGCGTCATCGAGGTGGTCGAGCCCGAGAGCAACGAGGACGAGGACAAGGCGGCGCGTGAGGCGGCAGCGATGGCCTTCGAGCAGGCGCTCGGCAGCCTTGTCGAGATGCGCCGCCGCGAGGGCGATGCGCTGGGGCGGATCCTGATGCAGCGGATGGACGAGATCGAGCGGCTCGCCAAGCGCGCCGAGACCGCTCCCGGCCGCAAGCCCGAGGCGATCAAGGTGCGGCTTGCCGAGCAGATCGCGGCCCTGCTCGAGACCTCCGACCGCTTCGATGCCGACCGCCTGAACCAGGAGGCGATCCTGATCGCCACCAAGGCCGATATCCGCGAGGAGCTCGACCGCATCGCCTCGCACATCACCCAGGCGCGCGAGATGATCGGCAAGGGCGGTCCGGTTGGGCGCCGGCTCGACTTCCTCGCCCAGGAATTCAATCGCGAGGTGAACACCTGCTGCTCGAAGTCGAACGATGTCGAGCTGACGAACACCGGGCTTGAAATGAAGAACGTGGTCGAGCAGTTCCGCGAACAGGTCCAGAATCTGGAGTGAATGATGACGGCGCAGGGTTTTGACGGCGTTGAGCGGCGCGGACTGATGTTCGTCCTGTCGTCGCCCTCGGGCGCCGGCAAGACCACGCTGTCGCGCATGCTGCTGGAGCGCGAGCCGGGCCTGAAGATGTCGGTGTCGGCGACGACGCGGCCGATGCGACCGGGCGAGGTCGAGGGCCGCGACTATTTTTTCGTGGACAAGAAGAAGTTCGAGACGATGGTCGAGCACGGTGAACTGCTCGAATGGGCCACCGTATTCGACAACCGCTACGGCACGCCGCGCGCGCCGGTCGAGGCTGCCCTATCGGTGGGGCAGGATGTTCTGTTCGATATCGACTGGCAGGGCACCCAACAGCTCCACCAGAAAGCCAGCGCCGATGTGGTGCGGGTGTTCATCCTGCCGCCGTCGGCCGCCGATCTCGAGAAGCGGCTGCATACCCGGGCGCAGGATTCGGAAGAGGTCATCCGCGGACGGATGAGCCGCGCCAGTCATGAGCTGAGCCATTGGGCGGAATACGACTACATCGTCGTCAACCACAATGTCGACGACGCCTTTGCCGAGGTGCAGTCGATCCTGAAGGCCGAGCGCCTCAAGCGCGAGCGCCGCACCGGCCTCACCGAATTCGTGCGCGATCTGCAGCGTCAGCTCGAGAAGTAGCAGGTTGAAGCCGTGACGCGATCGCGGGGGATCGCATCACGGTCATTTCCTTCAGCGCACGCTAAAGCGCGATGAAATCCGGTTGGGTCGTCATCGCGCTTTGGCTTCTTGTTGGGGCATGATCTTTTCGGAAAACCGCTTCACACGTTTCCGGATCATGCCTTAGTTCGCAGCGCTGCGCGCAAGCCGCTGTAGCATTGCGGCGATCTGCTTGTTGTCCTGCTCTCTTTGGTCCCGATCGCGCGCAGTCTCCCGGCGAGCAGCCGACGTCTCGGCGCGGCGTGGAGCGGGGGGCGTCTCCGCGCGGCGCGGAACGGGTGTCTCGGCGCGGCGCGGCGCAGCCTCGGACAGACGCAGCGGACGGTCCCGGCTGACAACTGCCATCGGGGGCGCCGGCTCGGTGTGCAGCGAATCCCACGGCGCGTGCCACTCGTCCTCGGTCTGGTAGGGCGCCGAGCGCCTGCGGGTCAGTCCGAACACCAGCGCGCTGACCATGCCGGCCAGCGCCAGCGCGCCGACCATCACGATCAGCAACATCTGCGTCGACGACGATGATTTCTCTACGGACGCCTCGGCTGTGGCGGGGGCGGCAGGCGCCGGCGCGGCCGCCTGTTGCGGTGTCGCGTCAGCCTGCGCGACCACGGTCGGCGGGTCCGCGGCGCGCCGGGTTCCGTTGGTTCCGGCCATGCTCGATGCATCCAGCCACCTGGCGTTCACGTCGGACGGCTGGGCGTTGGCACCCTGTGCCGCCGGATCGGTCGCTGCTGCCGTTCCGCCGGCCTGGCTGGCGTCGGCGCTTGGCGCAGGCACGGCTGCGGCCTGCGGCGAGGGCCACTCGGCATGGGCATCGGCGACTGACTTGCGCATCGCCGGCTGCTGCGGCGCGGGCTGGCTCTGCGGCGCGGGCTCGCTCTGTGGCGGCGTCGCGTCGGCCGTTGTGGTATCGGGCGCGGCTGCCGCTGGCGGTTGCTGTGCGGTCGTGATCGCCGTCTTGGCCGCCTTGTTCTTGGCCTCGCCGAGATACCAGCACTTCTTCTTGCTGCGATCGAGATGGTAGAACCAGTGGCTTCCCGCAGGAGCGGTTCCCTTGGGCGCGGACAGACAGGTGTCCGCCGTGTTGGTGCTATTGGCCGTATTGGCGGCGGTCTGGGCCATGGCGCCGAAACTGGCGCCGGCCAGCATGCTGGCGGCAAGCGCCGCAGCGAATTTCGCTGAACGATTTGACATACGCGTCCCCGGTATCTCTTTTTTTACGCAAACGCTGGAGATCCCAATCTCGGCAAAGAGTTGGGTCGCAATGCGCCGCAAATCCGGAACGGGTAGGGCTTAATTGGGGCTCGCGGGGTGCCGCAATTGCGGCGGGCCGGTGGCCGTGGAACACGAACCGAACGATGGCTTCGTTCGACTGTCGGGTTCCACCGGAGCGGCAGCGTCCCGCCGGCGGTAGCAGCACCGGCGGGACGTCATGTCTCAGCATGATCTTTCGGAAAACCGCGTCACACTTTTCCGGATCATGCTCTAGTTCTTCAAGACGATGCGTCCAACGACCTTGCCGGCGCGCAGCTCGTCGATCCATTTCTGGACGTCGGCCATCGGCTCTTCCTTCATCGGCGTCGGCTTGATCTTGCCGGCGCGGGCGAGCGCCATCAATTCCTGACCTTCGGCCAGCGTGCCCACCATGAAGCCTTCGATGGTCATGCGCTTGTACACCCACTGCACCATCGGCAGCGTGAACTGGCCGCCCATCAGGCCGGACACCACGATCTTGCCGCCGCGCGCGACCGTCGACACCGCAAACGCCATCGACTTCTCGTTGCCGGCAAAGTCGACGACGCCGTCGAAGCCGCCGTCGCTCTCCTTCAGCATGCGCTTGACGACATCGGGCTCTGCCGGGTCATAGGCGGCCGCCGCGCCGTTCTTCAGCGCGGTCTCGCGCGCCGCGGGGCTGAGATCGGCAACCGTGATCGGCTGCTTGAACATCGCCTGCGCGAATGACAGGCCCATCATGCCGACGCCGCCGAGGCCGATCAGCAGCAAATTGCGCTGGCGCGGACGATCGACCAGGCGCTTCAGCGCGCCATAGGCGGTGACGCCGGAGCACATCAGGGTGGCGGCCTGGTTGACCGGCAGCGGATCGTAATCGAGCAGGTATTTTGCGTCGGGCACCAGCACGTGGGTGGCGAAACCGCCGTCGATCGAGACGCCGAGGAAGCGCTGCTTGACGCAGAGATTCTCGTCGCCGGCGAGGCAGTCGCGGCACTGGCCGCAGCCGATCCACGGGAAGACAGCCTTCTTCGTCCCGATCAGATCCTTCGGCGCATCGGGGCCGACCTCGTCGACCACGCCCGCGATCTCATGGCCGAGCGTGAAGGGCAGGATCATGCCGCGGGTGGTATCGAGCTTCTTGCCACCGCCGAGATCGGCGTAGCCGTCTTGAATGTGGAGATCGGAGTGGCACAGGCCGCAGCGCTCGATGCGCACCAGCACTTCGCGTCCCTGGGGCCTCGGCGTGTCGACGATGGTTTCGCACAGCGGTGCATCGAATTTGACGAGGGATTGGCGAACCATACGCGCCATTACGTTTTCTCCTGTTGTTCTATTTTGTGGCCCGTATATCGGCCAATTCCCGGGCCATGGCAACAAAGCCCGCGACCGGAATGGTTTCGGCGCGCCGTGTCGCGTCGATACCGGCTGCGGCAGCAAGCCGCGCCGGATCGACCGACAGCGATTTCAGGCTCTGGCGCAACATCTTGCGGCGCTGGCCGAAGGCGGCGGCCGCGACCTGCTCGAGCATGCGGCGGTCACACGGCTCGGGCGCGGCGCGCGGTATCAATCGTACCACCGAGGACGTGACCTTCGGTTGCGGCACGAAGGCCGCGGGCGAGATGTCGAACAGGATCTTGGTCTCGGTGCGCCAGTTGGCGAGCACCGCGAGCCGGCCATACGCCTCCTCGTCCTCATGGGCGACGATGCGCTCGGCGACCTCGCGCTGGAACATCAGCACCATCATGTCGTACCAGGGCGGCCACGGCTCGATCGACAGCCAGTCGACCAAGAGCTGGGTTGCGATGTTGTAGGGCAGGTTGGCGATGATCTTGGCCTTGGCGCCATCGAGCAAGGGACGCGGGTCAAAGTGCTGTGCGTCGCCATGCACGATCTCGATGCGGCCGGGATAGCGCTTGGCGATGTAGTCGAGCGCGGCCAGCGCCCGCTCGTCGCGCTCGATGGCGATCACGCGCTTGGCACCCAGCGCAAGCAGCGCGCGCGTCAAGCCGCCGGGACCGGGCCCGACCTCGATCACGGTGGAGTCTTCCAGCGGGCCCGCGGCGCGGGCAATGCGCGCGGTGAGGTTGAGATCGAGCAGAAAATTCTGGCCCAGTGATTTGCGCGCCGACAGCGAATGCTCGCGAATGATGTCGCGCAGCGGCGGCAGATCGTCGATCGTGCTCACTTAGCTTGATGCCGCGGCCATGCGCGCGGCGAGCCGGAGGGCGGCGATCAGGCTCGACGGATTGGCCTTGCCGGTGCCGGCGATGTCGAACGCCGTGCCGTGATCGGGCGACGTCCGGATGAACGGCAGTCCCAGGGTGACGTTGACGGCGTCCTCGAACGCGACGGTCTTGATCGGGATCAGCGCCTGGTCGTGATACATGCAGATCGCACAGTCATAGGTCTTGCGCGCGGCTGCGTGGAACATGGTGTCGGCCGGCAGCGGGCCCCGGACGGCAATGCCATCGCGGCGCAGGATCTCGACCGCGGGCGCGACGATCTCGACGTCTTCCATGCCGAGCGTGCCGTCTTCGCCGGCATGCGGATTGAGGCCGGCAATGGCGAGCCGCGGCGCCGCGAGGCCGAATCGCGCCTTCATGTCCGCGATCACGATCCGCGCGGTCGACACGATCATGTCGGTCGTCAATTGCGCCAGCGCTTCGCGGACCGACACATGGATCGTCACCGGGACGACGGCGAGGGCCGGCGACCACAGCATCATCACCGGCTGCGGCGCGCGCCCGCCGCTTGCGGCAAGCTCGGCCAAGAACTCTGTGTGGCCGGGATGCCGGAAGCCGGCGCGGTACAGCACGTTCTTGGCGATCGGATTGGTGACGACGGCGCTGGCCTTGCCAGCGGCGACATCGGCGACGGCCTGCCGGATCGACGCCAGCGCCGCATCCGCACTCGTGCCGTCGGGCTGGCCCGGTAGCGCCTTCGCCGCCTTGCCGGTCGCAACGACGGGGAGGGCGCCTGCGAACGTCGCGGATGCCTCCTCGGCGCTGACCTCGGCCAATTCGACGGCAAGCCCGAGCGCCTTGGCGCGTTCGGCAAGCGAGGCGCGGTCGCCCAGTAGATAGAACGGCGGGAGATCGAGCTCGCGGCGTCGCAGCCATGCGGCGAGCGTGATGTCGGGGCCGATGCCTGCGGGCTCGCCGGATGTCAGTGCGAGAGGTTGAGCCATGCGTCAACGATAGTCGATCATCGCCCGCCAGGATATTCGATCATCGCGGCTTTCCGGACTTCCTGCAGGTAGGCCTTCGACTTCGCCTCGTACTTCTGCACGTACATCTTGTCGCGCATCTCACGCTTCTTCGGCGTGTCGACGGTGGTTGCCTTCCGGCCGCAGAGGGCGACCATTTCGATGCCCTGCTTGGTGACCTCGGGAGGGGTGAGATGGCCGACCGGGGTCTTGTCCAGTATGTCGCGCAGCGACTGCGGCAGGTCGGCCGAGGTCTTCACGACGATCTCGCGGATCGCGGCGTTTCGCATCGACTTGAAGGAGGTGTTGGCTTCCTCGCAGCTGGTGACGCGCTCACGCAGGCTGTCAGCTTCCTTGCGGCGCCCCTCGAACTCCGACTGCGGCGCGCCGCGGGGCACGATCAGAACGACCGGCTGCATCCTGTATTCGAACGCCTCGGCCTCAGCCGCCCCTCCGGTCTCCTTGACCGCGTTGGCCACGTCCTTTTCGCCAACCTGCAGGCTTTCCTTGAAGCGGCCGCGGACCAGGCTGGTCCAGACCATGTCGGCCCTGATGCGTTGCTTCAGCGTGTCCGGGCGGATGCCCTTGCCCTCGAGCACCTTGGTGAGCTGGTCGCCGGAAAGCCGCATCCGCTGCGCCATGCCGCCGAAGGACTGGTCGATATCGCCGGCCGAGGGATCGACGCCGAATTTCTTGGCTTCCTTGATCTTCAGCTTCTCGTCGATCAGTTCGTCGAGGACGGTCTTCCGATCGGGCGTCTTGCCGCCGGTCAGCGCGTTCAGCTTGGCGCGCTGCTCGATGTCGTAATTGGTGATGGGCTCGCCATTGACCATCACGGCGATGGTCTGGGCATGCAGTCGCGCACCGCCTCCGAGCAGGAGGAAAAGAGCCAGCAGGAAACTCAACACTAGCTGATTGGGGCGCGTTGGCAGGCTAGCGGTCGTCATTATCGTCATGTCAGCCGTTTAAACCAATTCAAGCCGGAGCCACAGGCCCGCAGGCAATCCAAGCCCCCCGCCAGACCGCTCGCTCGCTACTGCATGCCAGCCGAACTGCTGGTCGTGGAGGTTTGGGCGATCGTCCGCAGCCCGATCTGGAACATGAACGCGTGGCTGAGGACGGGCGGCGTCGAGCCGGCCTGATAGGTATAGGACGTGACATAGTTGGCGGCCAGCACGAAGCAGTCGTCCACATAGCCCGCGCCGAACGCGTACTGGTTGATTTTGTTCGCTTCAAGGTCCCAGCGCGCCGCGCCCTGAACCACCCAGTTCGCCGCCACCTTGATCGATCCGCTGGCGAGGATGCCTTCGCGGCGCGTCAAATAGCCAAGTTCCGGCTGCGCGGCATAGTCGCCGTACATCAGGCTGACCGACCAGCGGTCGAAGTTCGCGCTGGCCTGGGCCTCGAACCGGTTGATGTTCCAGGTCGCCTCGTCCATCCGCGAGCGGACGCTGAACGTGTAGGTGCGGTTGGGCGAGTAGGCGAGGCTCGCGACATAGTCCGAGCGCGGATTCTGCAGGCCGGAATCGATGCCGGTGTTGGTGACGTCCGCGACCGCGAACGAGTTCAACCCGAACATCTGGTAGGACTGTCCGAACATCGCCTTGACGCTGCCGCCGCGATCGAACTGCGTGGTGGCCTGCACGCCGACATTGGCGCGGCTGCCGCCCTCGACGCGGTCGTAGCCGGAGAACTTGTCGACCGCGAACAGGTTCGAGGTATCGAACACCAGGCTCTGCGCGTCCTCGTTCGGAAGCTTGCCGGCGTCGGGCTCGTTTGGCCGGATGATGACCTGCGCGATCGGCTCGACGGTCGTCGTGCCCCACGGCTGCACGTTGATGAAGGGGTAGCGGTATTCGAAGCCGACGGTCGGCATCAGGCGGACCGTCTGGGTGTCGCCGACCGGCAGGAAGTTGGAAACGCCCGGCTGGTTCGAGATGTCGGCGTTGATGGCATCGGCGCGGACGCCGACGAACGGCGTCCAGATCTGGCCGAGCGGGTCGGTATAGGATTTGCGCCACTGCGCCTCGGCGGTCAGCCTTGTGTAGGTGCCCGGCATGCCGCGCAGCAGGCACTGTGACGGCGTGCGCGCCATCGGGTCTGCGGATGTGGTCAGGCACAGGCCGTTGGTGTTGGCGGTCGTCGTGATCGGGTCGAACACCGCGGTTTCGCGGGTCAGGTTGGTGAAGTTCACCTTGTAGCTGAACTCGCCACCGAAGATCGGGCTGTTGATCACGTTGTTGTAGTCGATGACAGGCGCGACCACCGGAACCTGGTTCTGGTTGCCGGAGTAGCTGAGATAATAGATCGCGCGCGCGTCGAAGAAGCTGCGGTTGCCGACGCCGGTCAGATAGAGCTGCGAGATCGCCTCGGTCGGCAGCGACAGGAACGATCCGAACGGGTCCTTGTACTGGGCGAGCCGGTAATCGGACATGAAGTAGTAGTCGGACAGCAGCACGCCGTCCCAGCCCCAGGTCCACTTGTCGTTCAGCGCGAACTGACCCTTGGTCTCGATGCCGCCGCGGAACTGGCGGTCGCCGGGCTGGCCGGCGAAGGCGCCTTGATCGAGCTGGTCGATGCCGTAGAGCCGGATCTGATAGGCGCCGTTCGACAGACGCTGGCGGAATTCGCCCTGGAACAGCACGCCCTGCTTCGACGTGATGCGCGGATTGAAGGTCGCGTCGAAGTCCGGCGCGAGCGCGAAGTAATAGGGAATTTCGACGCCGACGCCGAACGCCGAATACGTGGTGAAGCCCGGCATCAGGAAGCCGCTCTTGCGCTTCACAGTCGGATCGGGCGTCGAGAAGTAGGGCAGATACGCCATCGGAACGCCGAAGAATTCGAGCTGGGCGTTCTCGAAATAGAGCATCTTCTCGGTCTGGTTATGGATGATGCGCGCGCCCTTGACCTGCCAGAGCGGCGGCTTCTTCGGATCATCCTTACAGGGCGCGCAGGCGGTATAAACGCCGTTGTCGAACACCGTGTAATTGCCGCTGGACCGATCGGCGCGGGTCGCCGCCATGCGGGTCTGGTCTTCAGTGTCGACGCGCAGCGAATCGACGAAACCGTCGCGGTAGTCGTCGCTGAGATCCAAGATGTTGGCGTAGGTGATCTTGCCTTCCGCATCGGTCATGCGGATGTTGCCTTCGGCATGAAGACGCTTGGTCTTCTGGTCGTAGATGACCTTGTCGGCCTCGACGCTGGTGCCGTTGTAGAACATCTGGACGTTGCCGACGGCCGAGATGCGCTGGTTGTTGTAGTCGTAATCGACCTCGGTCGCCTGGACCAGCATCTGCCCATCATTCTTGGCCGGCGGGCGGGGCGGCTTCGGCGGACGCGGATTGTAGGTGAAGGCCTGCGCGGCAGCCGGCGTCGACGCGACAACGTCGAGCGCGCTGACCACGACGAACGCGGCGAGGAGAGCTGAGATCGAAACGCCAAACGCGGCCATGCGGCTCCGTTGACGGCGCAGGACACTGCGCCGCCCGAGAGCAGGCGACCTCAACTGGCGGGCGGCGACGATAGCCACTACCCGTCCTCCTGGTACAGCAAGGCTAAGAAACCGGTGAGGCTGCCCACAACGACGGGCAACCACGCCGCAGCGATGGGATGCATCAACTCAGCCTTGCTCAAATCTTCAGTTACTTTCGACAGCACGTAGAGCAGAAAGCCTGCGCCCACGCCACTCAAAACCATCTTCTGCACGCCGCCCATCCGAAAGAAGCGGAGGCTCACAGAAGCCGCCAACATCACCATCGCAGCCAGCAAAAACGGCTGTGCGATGAGCTTGTGATACTGCAAGCGATAGCCAGCCGTCGCGAACCCTGAGCTCTCCGACGAACGGATGTAGTTCGGCAGTTGCCAAAAGGACACAGTTTCCGGGGTGGAGAAACTGTTGCGCACCTGTGCCGGGGTAAGGGTGGTGGTCAGGTAGAAGGTGTCCTGATCCACCGGAGGCTTATCGAGGGTGAATCGGCGTACTCCCTTGAACACCCAACGGCCGTCTTCGAGCGCCGCTTCGCGCGCTTCGATTCGCTCCTTGAACTGGAGCGCCGTATCGAATCGGAACACGGTGAGGCCGGTCAGCCGGACGCCCTGCTGCTCGCTGCGGGCCGCATTGATGATCGCCTGACCCTCGTCGTTGATCTGGTTCAGCCAGAAGCCGGACGCGTCCTGAATGCCGCCGCCGGGCGCCGAGCCGAACAGTTCGGCCTCCATCCGTTTGGAGAGCTCGCGCAGATTGGCCGATACCGGATTGTAGGCGGTGGTCGCGAAGATGCCGAGCACGATCGCGCTGGCCAGCGCCGGCGAGATGAATTGCCAGGCCGAAACGCCGGCGGCGCGTGCCACGACGAGCTCCAGCCGCCGCGACAAGGCGAGGTAGCAGGTCATCGCGCCGATCAGCACGCAGAACGGCATCAGCTTCTCGAGCAGCTGCGGCACCCGGAACAGCGAAGTCTCCGCCACCGTGATCGCGGAGGCCGAGACGAGGCCCGACGTCTTGCGCACCATCTCGATGTAGTCGACCAGCACGAGCAGCACGAAGATGCCCGCGAACACGCCCACCGCCGCGACCACGAAGCGGCCGGCGAAATAACGCCCGAGCGTGTTTGTGACCATGCTCATGCGGTTGCCGGCCTCCGGAAGAGGCGCGCAATGCGCTCGTTGTTCCTGTTGATCGCTTCCATCAGCCGCGGCGGCGCTTCGACGACCACGCCGCCGACGATCATCCAGATGCCGATGCCGATGCCGCCGAACAGCATCAGATACTGCACCAGCGCTGCGAGCGGCGTCTTCACCGCCATGACGGAGCAGGCGAACCCGACCATGCGCAGGCCGAACACCGCGAATACCGAGCCGCCGATCGAGAAATTGCGGCTTTGGCGCGTGGTGCGCGGCGCGCCGAGGAAAGCGAAGGTGAGGGCTGCGAACGCAAACGGATAGATCGGCGCCATGAAGCGATCATGCAGCTCCGCGAAGAACTGGCCCGACAGCTGCTGATAGGTCTTGTCTTCCTCGTCCGGCCACATCAGCTCCCAGAGATAGCGCTCGCGAATCCCGAGCGTGACGTCGCGGCCCTGCGAGAATTTCGACATGTCGAAGGCGTAGCGGGCGAATGCGACCAGCGCCGGATCGCGCTTGCCAACCTCGAACCGTTGGAGATTGCCGTCATAGAGCACGAGGTACGAACCTCGATCGGTCTTCTGCACGGTGCCGTGGTCGGCGATGATGGTGACGCGCTCCTGCGGATCGCGGCGATCGTCGACGAAGACGCCGCCGAGCACGCCGCCGGGCAGGCGCTCGCGGATGCGAATCGTCAAGTTCTGGTCGAGCTGGGCGAAGCGGCCGGGCTGCAGGATGTTGGTCAGCACGTCGGCGGTGATCTCGGCGTCCCACTGCTTGATTCGGCGCATGCCGTCGGGGGCGAGATAGGCACCGATGAAGGCGACCAGGGCCGCCACCACGCAGGTGGCAAGGAAGAACGGCCGGAACAGCCGGATCGGCGAGAAGCCCGCCGCGTTCATGACGATGATTTCGGAATCGGTCGCGAGCTTGTTCAGCGTGTGGGAGATCGCGATCATCAGCGCGATCGGGGCGATGATCAGCACCAGGGCGGGAATCACAAGACCGGTGATGCCAAGGAAGGTGAGGATGGTCTGACCCTGGCTGGTCATCAGGTCGATGCCGCGCAGCGCCTGCGTAATCCAGATCACGCCGGTGAGGCTGACCAGGACAAGCGCAAACGACGCCAGCGTCGTTTTAAAGATGTACTTGTCGATCGACCCCATCGCTACCGCATGACCCCCAAAGGCCCCCTGCACGCAACCAAACGCACGGCTTTCGACCATCCCCGTCAACCCGGGTTCCCCTATGGTCGAGCCGCGGACCCGTCCGGCTCACTCTCTAGTCACTCTCTCACTACCATCCCTTTGATCCGTCAACAAAATGGCCGAGCCAAGGCACGCTTAATTTATGGTTAATTAATCGCTTTTGTGGCCTTCCGGTCACTCCGGCGCTTGGCAGCGACGCAGCCGACAGGTCATAGTGCACGACAAGCCCGGTCCGGGCTGGTTCCGGACCGCCATCGCAATGCTCACCCCGCGTGCCGGAAGGACCGCCTCAGGTCCGAGCAACACCCTGAGTTCTGGAGGATTTTCCTATGTCCGACGCCGTCAAGGTCGGCTTTGTCCCATTCTCCGCGTCCGCTCGCGGTATTCTGGTCGCCTTTTGCGACGAGCAATTGAAGCTGGGAGCCACCACCCGGAAGGCGCTGGGAGCCGCCGCCGAGACGGTCAAGCGGGCCGCGGCCGCCAACCAGTTCAAGGGCAAGAGCGGGGCAATCCTCGACATCCTGGCGCCGGAGGGAATCAAGGTCGAGCGGCTGATCGTGATCGGCACCGGCAAGGCGGCCGACCTCAAGGAGAAGGATTTTCTCAAGTTTGGCGGCGCGGTGGCCGGCAAGCTCAATGCCGGCAGCGGATCGATGACCGTGGTCGCGGAACTGCCCGATGCCGCGATGGTCGCCGGCGAGGCCGCCGCGATCGCCACCGGCATCCGTCTGCGCGCCTACAAGTTCGACCGCTACAAGACCAAGAAGAAGGACGGCGAGGACGGCGCCGCCCTGCGGGCCGACGTCTCGATCGCCGTCGGCGATGTTGGCGCCGCCAGGAAGGCCTATGCGCCCGAAGCGTCCGTCGTCGACGGTGTGAATTTGGCGCGTGAGCTCGTCAACGAGCCGCCGAACGTGCTGTATCCTGAGGAATTCGCGCGCCGCGCCAGCCAGCTTCGCAAGCTCGGCGTCAGCGTCGAGGTGCTCGACGTCAAGGCGATGACCAAGCTCGGCATGGGCGCGCTGCTCGGCGTCGCGCAGGGATCGGCGCGGTCCGGCCGCACCGTGATCATGCGCTGGAACGGCGGCAAGAAGAGCGAGACGCCGGTCGCGTTCGTCGGCAAGGGCGTCTGCTTCGACACCGGCGGCATCTCCATCAAGTCGGCCGGCGGCATGGAGGATATGAAGGGTGACATGGGCGGTGCGGCCTGCGTGGTCGGGCTGATGCACGCGCTCGCGGCGCGCAAGGCCCGCGTCAATGTGGTCGGCGCCATCGGCCTTGTCGAGAACATGCCCGACGGCAATGCGCAGCGTCCGGGTGACATCGTCACCTCGATGTCCGGCCAGACCATCGAAATCATCAACACCGACGCCGAGGGACGCCTCGTGCTCGCCGACGTGCTCTGGTACGTCGCCAAGAAGTTCAAGCCGAAATTCATGGTCGATCTGGCCACGCTGACCGGCGCGATCATGGTCGCGCTCGGCACCGATCACGCCGGCATGTTCTCCAACAACGACGAACTCGCCGAGCGCCTGGCCAAGGTCGGCCTCGAGACCGGTGAGAAGGTGTGGCGCATGCCGCTCGGTCCCGAATACGACAAGCAGATCGATTCGCAATTCGCCGACATGAAGAACACCGGCGGGCGCAACGGCGGCTCGATCACGGCAGCGCAATTCCTGCAGCGTTTCGTCGACGGCACGCCGTGGGCGCACCTCGACATCGCCGGTACCGCGATGGGCGCGCCGAAGACCGAGATCAATCAGAGCTGGGGTTCGGGTTATGGCGTCCGGCTGCTCGAGCGGTTGGTCTCCGACTACTATGAAGCCGGGAAATAGAGTGTCGGCCGGCGCATGACCGAGGTTCTGTTCTACCACCTGCAGAACATGACGCTGGAGAGCGTGCTGCCGCCGCTGCTCGAGAAGTCGCTCGAGCGCGGCTGGCGCGTGGTCGTGCAATCGACGTCGCAGGAGCGCGCCGAGACGCTCGACGCGCATCTTTGGACCTACAGCGACGATTCATTCCTGCCGCACGCGACCTCGCGCGTTGCCGACGCGCAGGACCAGCCGATCATCCTGTCGATCGAGGAGGGCAACCCGAATCGGGCCAATGTCCGCTTCCTGGTCGACAATGCGGCGCTGCCGGCCGACTGCGACAGCTACGAGCGGGTGGTCCTCGTGTTCAATGGCGACGACCCTGACGCGGTGGCCTCGGCCAGGGAAAGCTGGACTGCTTGCAAGGCGCGCGGCTTCGAGGTCACCTATTGGCAGACCGACGAGCGGGGACGCTGGCAGCGGCGCCAATAGCGATAGCTACTAATTAATGATAATTCGACGTTTCTTGGGGCGGGCCACGGTCATGCCGCAAAGTGATGTTCGGACAAGCCCTTAGGTGAAGGGGTAGGAGCTTTGTCGATCGTGCAGGACGGAACATTCAGTCGGAAGTCTCTGTTGGCCTTGCTGGTGCTTGCACCGGGACTTGCCGGCTGTTCGGGCGCCGGATCCGACTTGTTTTCGCGCGATGCGGAATGGTTCTCGCGTCCCGGGCGGGTGTTCATCCGCAACATCTCGATCGAATCGCCGCCGCTGACGCCGGACAAGCCGGTGACGAACGACGATCTCGTCAGTGCCGACGGCAGCTGTCCAGGCATGGCGCCGCCGCCGGGCGCCGCCGATGCCAACGCGCAGGCCGGCGGTGCACCGCCGCCGCAGCCAACCGGCGGCAGCGTTGCACTCGGCCACACTGAATGCGACGTCGTGCGCGGCATCGGTGCTCCCGACAGTGTGAACCTGTCCAATGGGCCGGGCGGCGAGCGTGTTGCGGTCGTGACCTGGTCGCGTGGCGCGCGCGCCGGCATCTACACGTTCTCCTCAGGGCGCCTGTCGTCCGTCGAGCGCGGTGCGGACCCTGTGCCGGAGCCGAAGCAGGCGAAGCCAAAGAAGAAAAAGACCTCGCACGGCTAGCAGGCTGTTGAAGAAGTCTTTGTTCGACGTGCGATGAATGGGATGTCGTCGCCGTTGAGGAGGCAGATTTCGCCTTGGAGTGAGCCATCATCTTGCAGTTCGGCCCAGCCGTCACCATTGGCTGGCTCCATTTCGTCGTTTCCCTGCCAGCCGAACTCGACGATATCGCCGTCGCCGGCTCCATAAATTGAGCCGGCAAGGCAGTCGATGGCGAACTCGCCGCCATCCGCGTCGAACAGGATGTAGGCGCCCGCCAAGGCCATGTCGTAGCCGGGTGTCTCGACGACCCGCCATCTGCCCCGGACGCTCATGCCGGTGCCGCCAGGAGCTTGGGCAGCCGGATCAGGTTGTAGGCCGCAAGCGCCAGGACGAAGACGGCATCGACCCGGTCGCGGCCTCGCAGTTTGACCTTGGCCAAGCCAGCGGAACTCTTGATCCAGCCAAACACTTCTTCGATGCGTTTGCGACAACGCTGGCTAACGTCGTAACCACTGTGGCGTGTGGTACGCGCGTCAATTGCCGTCTTGCGCCGCTTGCCGGTCTTACTCAGATGTCCGTCGATCGCGATATGCGGAGTGACCGACCTGTCTCTGAGATCGTGCACGAACTGCGAGACGTCATAGGCCTTATCGGCCCCCAGAGTGATCCGCTTCGCGCACCTCCGCCTGTCGATCATGGCAAGCGCGCTCTCCCGCTCGGCGATGCCCGTCGCTTGGCTCACTCCACCCAAAACCGCCAAACCATTGCGGTTCTCCATCAAAGCATGGCCCATATAGCTCAGTTTGGCCGGCTGGCCGTCACCCTTCTTGTAGAGCCGCGCCTCAGGATCGGTCGTGCTCTCATGGGTCTCGTTGGATCGCTTCTCCTTGTGGAAGCTGCGCTCGGCATTGCGTCCCGGACCATCCTGGTCTTTGTCGCGGCCATTTTTCTTCCGGAAGCTCTTGATCGAAGCCCAGGCTTCAATCAGCGTACCATCCACCGAGAAGTGATCGCTCGATAGCAGACGCTTGACCTTTGGCTGCGCCAAAAGCGCGTTCAGGAACTTGGCCGCTATCTCGCCTTCGAGCAGCCGGTCGCGGTTCTTCGAGAAGGTCGAATGGTCCCAAACCGCATCGTCCACCCCAAGCCCGACGAACCAGCGGAACAGCAGATCGAACTCTATCCGTTCCATCAGATGCCGTTCCGAGCGGGCTCCATAGAACGCCTGCAGGAGCATCGCCCGAAGCAGCTTCTCCGGTGCGATCGAGGGGCGACCGAAGTCCGTGTAGAGCTTGCCGAACTCGCCAGAAAGATCGTCCAGCGCCGCATTCGCCAAGTCCCGGATCACCCGGAGCGGATGGTCGGCTCGAACCCGAGCCTCAAGGTCGACATAACTGAAAAGCGACCCGGACCGTTCGTCACTTCCACGCATCGCACCCCCTAGATCAATCCAGATCCTAGAGGATCACGATCCAAACCGCTTCGCCACAGACTTCTTCAACAGCCTGCTAGAGCATTTTCGCCGGCGGCACGTCGACGCCCGCATGCGCGGACATGATACCAGAAGAAATGAGAGCCTTGGCTGCCTCCACACGTCCGTCCCTGCCTGGTGCGCAATTGCGCACGGGAGCACGGACCCATACTCCGCGGCGGATGTGGTTAAAGGGACTCGTCGTTCGACGATCGGGCAACAATGACCATCTGTGGTTATGGGTCCCTGCTTTCGCAGGGACGACACCGAATATGTGGCTCGGTGAGTCAAATCTAATTCGCCGCCTCGTCGAGCTCGGCGCTGGCTTCCAGCCAGTCTTCCTCGGCGCGCTGTAGCGCGCTCTCGGCGCCGGCGCGCGCCTTGGTCAGTTGCGCGGCCTGCTTGGGGTCGCGCGTAAAAATATCGGGCAATGCGAGCGCGGTATCGATCTTGGCGATGATGCCGTTGATGCGCTCGATCTCGGCCTCGGCTTGCGCGACCCGCTGCCTGGGTGAAGCACGCTTCTCGTTGCGGGCGCGCTCCAGCTTGGCGGGCTCCTTGACGCGCTCGCGCGAGGCCGGCCGGCCGTCATTGGCTGACAGGATCATGCGTCGATAGTCGTCGAGATCGCCGTCATAGGCCGTCACGGTCTGGTTCGCCACGACCCACAGGCGGTCGGCGCAGGCCTCGATCAGATAACGATCGTGCGAGACCATCATGACCGCGCCGGGGAATTCGTTGATCGCCTCCGCCAGCGCCGCACGGCTGTCGATATCGAGATGGTTGGTCGGCTCGTCCAGGATGATCATGTTCGGGCCGTAGAACGTGGCAAGCCCCAGCAGCAGCCGCGCCTTCTCGCCGCCCGACAGGCTCCTCACCAGCGTGTCGCCGGCCTTGCCGGAGAAACCGATCGCGCCGACGCGGCCGCGCACCTTGCTCTCCGGCGCCTCCGGCATCAGCTTGCGGATGTGATCATAGGGCGAGCCGTCGAGATTGAGCTCGTCGACCTGGTGCTGGGCGAAATAGCCGACCGACAGCTTGTCGGCCCTCGTGATCCTGCCGGCAAACGGCGCGAGCTTGCCCGCCAGCAGCTTGACCAGCGTCGACTTGCCGTTGCCGTTGGCCCCGAGCAGCGCGATGCGGTCGTCGGTATCGACGCGCAGCGTCACGCGATTGAGAACGGGCTTGCCGGGTTCGTAGCCGACCGAGACGTCGTCGACCGCGATGATCGGCGGCGACAGCAGCTTCTCCGGTGCCGGGAACGAGATCTCATGAACATCCTGGGTCACCAGCGCGGTGATCGGCTTCATCCGCTCCAGCATCTTCACGCGCGACTGCGCCTGCCGTGCCTTCGATGCCTTGGCCTTGAAGCGGTCGACGAAATCCTGCAGGCGCTTGCGCTCATCGGCCTGCCGCTTGGCGTGCTTGGCGTCGAGCAGTTCGCGCGCGGCGCGCTGCTCCTCGAACGAGGAATAGGTGCCTTTGTAGAGCGTCAGCTTGCCGCGATCGAGGTGCAGGATCTGATCGACCGAAGTGTCCAGGAGATCGCGGTCATGGCTGATCACGATCACCGTGCGCGGATAGTTGGCTAGGTGGTTCTCGAGCCATAACGTGCCTTCGAGATCGAGATAGTTGGTCGGCTCGTCCAGCAGCAGAAGGTCGGGCGCGGAGAACAGCGTCGCCGCCAGCGCGACGCGCATGCGCCAGCCGCCGGAAAATTCCGCGCACGGCCGCGCCTGGTCTGATGTCGAGAAGCCGAGGCCGGAGAGGATCGCCGCGGCGCGGGCGGGCGCGGAATGGGCGTCGATGTCGACCAGCCGGGTCTGGATTTCGGCAATCCGGTGCGGATCATGCGCCGTCTCGGCCTCGCGCAGCAGCGCGTCGCGCTCGAGATCGGCCTTCAGCACGACGTTGATCAGGCTTTCTGGCCCGTCGGGAGCTTCCTGCGCGAGGCTGCCGATACGCCAGCGCGGCGGGAGCGCGATGCTGCCGCTCTCGGTCGGGATGTCGCCCCGGATGGCGTGAAACAGCGTCGATTTGCCGACGCCGTTGCGGCCGACAAATCCGACGCGGGCTCCGGGCACAATTTGTACCGAACTGTGATCGATCAACAGCCGTCCGGCGATCCGGACCGAGATGTCAGTGATGGAGAGCATGCAGCGTTGTCACCGGACCCGCCGCCAAACGCAACCCGTCTGTTTGTAAAATCTCTCCCGGACGCTGTTGCAAAAACGCAATTGGGCTGCTGGTCAGCCCTCAACATCTAATGGCGATCGCGTTCCCGTCGTTGCATCTCGTCGAGGAGCTGCTGCAGGCGGGACGAAAGCGCGGGCTCTGGCCGCATGCTTTGCTGAAGCCGTTCACCCACCGCATCGCAGATGTAACGGCAGGTCTTGTGATCAATCTGATCGGCGTCCTTGTCGATCTTGCTCATTGTCATCGTCATGGCACATCTCTTGGCGAGTTCCACCTCGCGTGTTCGAGTAGCTCCTCGCCATGACAAGTCGCGACCCCGAATTTGGTTTCCGCGCCTTACTCTCGCCTTGAGGTAGTGGGCCCCATCATATGCCCGGGTTCCCTGGCGGACCTGAAAAAAAGCCCCGGCGCGAGGGCCGGGGCGAGAAGCAAGTCAGGGGAGCAGTCGACAGATTCGATGGATCAGTAGCAGCGGTTGACCAGGCGCCAGCGGGGGCCCCACGGGGTCGGCACGACGCGGCGCACGTAGCAGCCGCCGCCATAGCCATAACCGCCGTAATAAGCGGGCCCGCCGACGATGACGCGCGGGACGCCCCACCAGCCGTGGTGCCATCCACCGTGCCAACCACCCCACGCAGAGGCGGAGGTCGGGGCGAGCGCGGCGGCACCGAGCGAAACCGCGGCGACGGCGGCAAGCGAGAGTTTGCGTAACATGATCGTCTCCTCGAGGTATGGGCGCGCGCGACGCGCCCGCGGTGACATTTCCCGAGACGTCCTGTGAGGCTTGCGGATGGAGGGCCAGCAAGGCGTCCGATCACTGCAGAGCCTATGTGGGTGGAGTTGAACGGCAGCGGCACGGCGCTGACAGAATGGGTTCACCTAGGTGAAATCGCGGTAAGTTGGCCGAGCCGGCCGCTGTCCGGAGGGCAGCCAAACGACGGTTTTCGTCGTGAAAATGCGTCAAAACTAAAGGCTAACGCGTCACAGGGTCGCTTGCCGTTACCCCATCGCGCCGATATAAGCCCCGGCAACTCCCAGCCACGTTTACAAGGACGAAATCATGGCGATTGAACGCACCTTTTCGATCATCAAGCCCGACGCCACCGAGCGCAACCTGACCGGCGCGGTCAATGCGGTGATCGAGAAGGCGGGCCTGCGGGTCGTGGCGCAGAAGCGCATCCGCATGACCCGCGGCCAGGCCGAGACCTTCTATGCCGTCCACAAGGCGCGTCCGTTCTTCGGCGAGCTGGTCGACTTCATGACCTCGGGCCCGGTCGTGGTCCAGGTGCTGGAAGGCGAGGGCGCCATCCTGAAATATCGCGACGTGATGGGCGCGACCGATCCGTCGAAGGCCGCCGAAGGCACCATCCGCAAGCTCTATGCGAAGTCGATCGGCGAGAATTCGGTGCACGGTTCGGATGCGCCGGAGACCGCCGTGATCGAGATCGCGCAGTTCTTCGCAGGCAACGAGATCGTCGGCTAACGCCGTATTGCTGAAGTGGCGCGGTCTCCCGAGGGGACCGCGTCGAAACAAACCGGGGAGCGGCGGACGACCGCCGCCAGGGGCGGCCGCAAGGCCGAATAGGACTCGCTGTGGACTGGCTGTGGCAGATCTTTGATCCGGCGTACATCGGCGCGTTCTTCACCGAATTCAAGAACGAGATGGCGACGCCGACCTTCTGGGTCGCCGTCGGCAAGATCATCTGGATCAACGTCCTGTTGTCGGGCGACAACGCGCTCGTGATCGCGCTCGCCTGCCGCGGGCTCGCGCCGCGCCAGCGCCTGTGGGGCATGATTCTCGGCGCCGCCGCGGCCGTGCTGCTGCGCGTCATCTTCACCGGCATCGTCGCCAGCCTGATGGAGCTTCCCTATTTGAAGCTGGTCGGCGGACTGGCGCTGATCGTGATTGCCGCCAAGCTGCTGGTACCGGAGCAGGAAGACGAGGACAGCGTGCACGCGGCCTCGCATCTGTGGGCCGCGGTTCAGATCGTCGTGGTCGCAGACATCGTGATGAGCCTCGACAATGTGATCGCGGTGGCCGCCGCCGCCAATGGCAGCGTGCCGCTGCTGGTGCTCGGACTTGCGATCAGCGTTCCCCTGATCGTTGCCGGCGCGGCGCTGATCATGGCGCTGCTCACCAAGCTGCCGGTTCTGGTCTGGGCCGGTGCCGCGCTGCTCGGCTGGATCGCGGGCGATGTCATCGCGACCGATCCGGCCGTGCATCCGAAGCTGGACGCGCTGTTCGCCGGACCGCTCGGTGCCAAGCTCGATTCCTGGCTGACGTCGGTCGGGATGTCGCCGCAATTCGCCCATGGCGGCAACGGCGGCGAGATCGCGCTCGCGGTGCTCGGCATCATCGTGGTGCTGGTCGCGGGGTCGATCTGGCGCCGCCACGCACTTCGCAAGGCAAAGCACGCCGCCAAGGCGGCGTGAGCCCTGACCAAGGCGGCGTGAGCCCTAGCGCCGCACGATCGAGCCGACGCGCCCGACCAGCCGCGCCAATTGCTTGAAGCGGCTGCCGACGCGGTCGGCGACCAGATCCACCATCCGGTGCTCGAACACCAGCATCAGCTTGCGGCCCTGGGTGCGGAAATGGGTTGCCGGCAGCACGCCGGTGCGCGCCGCCGTGATCAGATGCGCCACGCGGAACGCGGCGCCGAGCACGCGGGCGCGCTCGTCCATCGCCGGCGTCACCAGTGCGCGGATCTGCGGCGGCGGCTCGTTTTCCTCGCTGAGCCCGGCGTAGCGATAGAACACCGACAGCGCGGCGAAGGCGCGGCCCTGATGTGTGATCGAGCCGAAATTGCCGTTCATGATCAGGCTGAGGGTTTCCTCGCCGCGATGATCGGGATGCACCCGCCAGCCGATGTCGGAGAGCAGGCAGGCGACATGCCGCAGCCTGCGGTCTTCCTCGGTCTCGCGCAGCCTGACGACGCGCACCAGCCGGTCGGTCCACGCCGTCAGCTCCTGGGCGTGGCGGGCCGAGCGCGACAGCAATTCGTTGAGGTTCTGCGCGGCGCAGAGTAGCCCATCCTTGGCGCGTTCGGCCGGCGGCAGCATCTCGTAGAGCAAGCCCTCGCGCACGCCGAAGGTCGAGAACACGATGGTCTTCGGCTGGGCCACGCGGATGATGTATTCGAGCACGAGCGCGGCGTAGGCCAATAGAGGCCGCCGGGCATCGGCGACCGACTCGATATTGGCCAGCATGTTGGTGGCCGCCAGCCGCCGCAGCCGCTGCGCGAAATCGAGCGCGTCCGCCGCCGGAATCGAATAGCCGTGCATCACCTTGAGCGGGTAGCCGCTCTGGATGATGTGAATGCGCGCCAGCGCACGCCAGGTGCCGCCGACCGCATAGAAGGTACGACCGCGGCCGGTCTTGAGCTGGGCAACGCCGAGCAACTCGTTCTTGACGATGCGTTCGGCGCGCTTGAGCGACTTGTTGGAGAGGTCCTGCAGGGCGAGGCTGCCGAGCGGCAGCGTCACGCCGCTGCGCACGCGGTTGCCCTTGACGTCGATCAGTTCAAGCGAGCCGCCGCCGAGATCGCCGACGATGCCGTTCGGGTTGTGCACGCCCGAGACGACGCCGAGCGCGGACAGCTTCGCTTCACGCGGCCCGGTGAGAATCTCGATCTTGGCGCCGCAGATGCGCTCGGCCTTGGCGATGAAGTCCGGACCGTTCTTGGCGTCGCGGCAGGCCGCGGTCGCGATCGCGTAGACGCGGCCGACCTGCTGAATCCTGCACAGCGCGCGAAAACGGCGCAGCGCGGTGAGCGCCTTGTTGACGGCATCGGTTGCGAGCAGGCCGGTGCTCTGCACCTCGCGCCCGAGCCCGCAGAGCGCCTTCTCGTTGAAGATGGTGATGAGGCTGCGCGCCATCGACTCGTAGACCACGAGACGAACCGAGTTCGAGCCGATATCGATGACAGCGACGCTGGAAGCGCGCTTCCGCGGTCGCTTCACCGTAAGGCCCCCTTAAGACGATGGCTGCTGTCGCTCGTTGCGACGCGTGAGACGGCGCGGTGAAGATTCCTTGAGAGACTTACCACGGCCGGACAGACTCGGATTTGTCATGAAGTAGTCATGCAGATTGAAGGGCTCTTCGCCTTTCGCGGACTTCATACGCGTTGACGACCCATCCGGCAACAATTGCCAGCTCTGCTCGGTGTCCTTCAGATTCGCGACCATGATCTGTTCGAGAACCTGCTGATGCACCGTGGGATTTTGTAGCGGACAGAGAACCTCGACGCGGCGGTCGAGGTTCCGCGGCATCATGTCAGCGGACGAGATATACACAGCAGCTTTTGTGCTCGGCAGGCCCTGGCCCATGCCGAAGCAATAGATTCGGCCGTGTTCCAGGAACCGGCCGATCACCGATTTGACGCGGATGTTCTCGGACAGTCCCGGCAGCCCCGGCCGCAGGCAGCAGATGCCGCGCACCACGAGCTCGACCGAGACGCCGGCCTGCGAGGCCTCGTACAGAGCGTCGATGATGTCGGGATCGACCAGCGCGTTCATCTTCATCCAGACCGCGCCGGGCCGGCCGTGCTTGACGTGGGCGATCTCGCCGTGGATGTGCTCGATGATCCGCTTGCGCAGCGTCAGCGGCGACACCGCCATCTTCTCGATGTCGCTCGGCTCGGCATACCCGGTGATGTAGTTGAAGACCCTCGCGACGTCGCGGCCGATGATCGGATCCGAGGTGAAGTAGGAGAGGTCGGTGTAGATGCGCGCGGTGACCGGGTGATAGTTGCCGGTGCCGGTGTGCACATAGGTCGTGAGATTGCCGCCCTCGCGGCGCACCACCATCGACAGCTTGGCATGCGTCTTCAATTCGATGAAGCCGTAGACCACCTGCACGCCGGCGCGTTCGAGGTCGCGCGCCCAGCGGATGTTGGCTTCCTCGTCGAAGCGCGCCTTCAGCTCGATCAGCGCGGTCACCGATTTGCCGGCTTCGGCGGCTTCCGCCAGCGCGCGCACGATCGGCGAATTGTTCGAGGTGCGATAGAGCGTCTGCTTGATCGCGACCACGTCGGGATCGCGCGCCGCCTGCTGCAGGAACTGCACCACGACGTCGAAGGATTCGTAGGGGTGATGGACCACGAGGTCCTTCTGGCGGATGGCGGCGAAGATATCGCCGCCATGATCGCGCACCCGCTCGGGATGACGCGGCACATAGGGCGGGAATTCGAGATCGGGGCGATTGAGGCGGGTGAGCTGCGACAGCTCGTTCATCGCCAGCACGCCGTCGACCAGGATCACTTCGTCGTCGGCGGCCGACAAGGCGTGCTGCACGAAGATGCGCAGCTCCTCGGGCATCGTGGCCTCGATCTCGAGCCGGATCACCGACCCGCGGCGGCGGCGCTTGAGCGCGGTCTCGAACAGGCGAACGAGGTCTTCGGCCTCTTCCTCGATTTCGAGTTCGGAGTCCCTGATGATGCGGAATGCGCCCTGGCCCTTGACGGTGTAGCCGGGGAACAGGCGGCCGATGAACAGGCCGGTAGCCTGCTCCAGCGTGATCAGCCGCGCCGGCGCGCCGTCCTTGGTGGAGGGGATGCGGATGAAGCGGTCGATCTTGCCGGGCATGCGGATCAGCGCGTTCATCGCCTTGCCGTCGGCGATCCGCGACAATTGCAGCGCCACCGTGAAGCCGAGATTCGGGATGAACGGGAAGGGATGCGCCGGGTCGATCGCCAGCGGCGTCAGCAGCGGGAAGATGTTGTGGAGGAAGTGATCCTCGATCCAGCTGCGCTCGGACTTGGTGACGTCGCGGCCGTCGACCAGCTGGATGCCGACCTTGGCCAGGATGTCCCGCAGGTCGCTCCAGATCGCCTGCTGGTCGGAGGCCAGTTGCGAGACGGTCTTGTTGATCATCACGAGCTGCTCGGCCGGCAGCAGGCCGTCCGGGCTGCGCTCGGCAATGCCCTCGCGGACCTGCGCCTTGATGCCGGCGACACGGACCATGAAGAACTCGTCGAGGTTATTCGCCGAAATCGACAGGAAGCGGACCCGCTCCAGCACGGGATGGCCGAGATTGACCGATTCCTCGAGCACCCGCCGGTTGAAGTGCAGCCAGGAGAGCTCCCGGTTGATGAAGCGCTCGGGGCTGGTCGCGATTGCGGGGATGGCGGGAAATTCCGCCTCTTTTTCTTTGATTTCAGTAGCTTGTACCGAGTCCATCAAGTGTTGGTCCAATTCAGGGCAGGGGCCGGGGCGGTCTAGCCGAGAGCCGCAGAAACCATGTGATATTGCGATGACGTTTCGATGACATTGATGTTCCGCTCGCCTGCGCCGTCAAGCCGCGGGGACCGGTCAGGCATCGCGCAACAGCTCCGCCGCCAGCGCCCGTGTGACGGGACGGCCGAGCCGGAGTGCCTCGGTATCGAGCAGCTCGACAGCCTGCCGGACGGCAACGTAGGAGCGCTCGATCCGGTTGCTCAGATAGCTGACGAGCGGTTCGTCCACGCTCATCTGGCGGTCGGCGCAGAACTTGACGATCAGGCCGCGGAACAGCTGGTCGTCCGGCGGCAGCAGCGTCACGGTCGGCACCGCGCGGAGCCGCGACCGCAGGTCACGCAATTCGATCTCGAACGCCGAGGGCGGAACGCGCGCCGTGATCAGCACGTAGGCATCGTCCTGGCGCGCCAGATTCATCAGATGAAACATCGCGCGCTCGTCGAAATCCGCCGGCCTCAGGTCTTCGACGACGAGTGCACCGGTCGCAAGCGCGGTCGGCACCGTGTCGGCGGTCAGCGCATGCGCCGCGGTCGAGCGCGCGCCGGCGCTCTCGGCCCAGATCGCGGCGAGGTGGCTTTTGCCGGAGCCGTCAGGCCCGACCAGCAGCATGATTCGGTTCGGCCAGTCGGGCCAACCGTCGATCAGCGCCAGCGCAGCCTCATTGGCAGGGCCCTCGAGGAAATCGTCGCGGGTCAGCTTCTCCTCGTGCGGCAGGGCCAAGGCCAATTGACGAGGTTGAACGCTACTGGCCACACAAGTCTCCAAACCACCTTATTCTAGCTATGCGCAAGCGTGTCGCGCTTGTCGCGGAAAAACCGGCTTCGACTTTTCCGGATCCCGCCTACCGAGCTTCGATCGTGCTCATGTGGCGCACCCACTCCACGAGATAGAGGGACACCGAACCCAAAGTAAAGATCGTGACCAGGCCCATCAGGATCCAGTCGTAAGGATGCGGCTCGAAGCCGAAGCCGAGCGAGGCCAGCACCAGCGCCGCGAACGCGACCTGCGCCACCGTGTTCAGCTTCGACACCATCAGCGGCTTCATCTCGACCGGCTTGTCGAACAACCATGACACAATCACGGCGGAGACGATCATGATGTCGCGCGACACCACGAGAATCACGATCCAGCGCGGCACCGCGCCCCAGATTCCGAGCGCGACATAGATCGACACCAGGAGCGCCTTGTCGGCGAGCGGATCGAGCAGGGCGCCGAGTTCGCTCGTCATGTTGAAGCGCTTGGCGAGGAAACCGTCGACCGCGTCCGAGACGCCGGCGATCACGAAGATCGCGAACGCAATCTCCATCTGGCTGGACACGATGGCCCAGACGATCACCGGCACCAGGATGATGCGGCCGAGGGTGATGATGTTCGGAATGCTCAACTTGGATCGCTTCCCGGCTAGAAGCCTGATTTTACTCGATATCCGGCTCTTTTGCGCAGCCGCCTTGTGTTATCTACATAGTATCGCGGCAGCAGCGCCGCGAGCCATTGCGCGGGGGCCGAATTCCTCGTAACCAGCCCCTGATCATCTGGAATTGGGCATGACCGAGCGCAAAAACGGGCTCACTTACGCGGATTCGGGTGTCGATATCGACGCCGGCAATCGACTGGTCGATCTGATCAAGCCGATGGTGCGGGCCACCGCGCGGCCTGGCGCGGACGCCGAGATCGGCGGTTTCGGCGGGCTGTTCGACCTCAAGGCCGCCGGCTTCAAGGACCCGGTCCTGGTGGCCGCGACCGATGGCGTCGGCACCAAGCTGAAGATCGCGATCGAGACCGGCATTCATGGCGGCATCGGCATCGATCTGGTCGCGATGTCGGTCAACGACCTCGTCGTGCAGGGCGCGGAACCGCTGTTCTTCCTCGACTATTTCGCCTGCGGCAAGCTGCACCCGGAGGCCACCGCGCAAATCGTCGCCGGCATCGCCGAAGGCTGCCGGGAATCCGGCTGTGCGCTGATCGGCGGCGAAACCGCCGAGATGCCCGGCCTCTACAAGGATGGCGACTACGACCTCGGCGGCTTCGCCGTCGGCGCGGCCGAGCGCGGCACGCTGCTGCCGACCGCGGATATCGCGGCGGGCGATGCCGTGATCGGGCTGGCTTCCTCCGGCGTGCACTCCAACGGCTATTCGCTGGTGCGCAAGATCGTCGAGCAGTCCGGCGTTGCCTATGACGCGCCGGCGCCGTTCGCGCCGGTCATGACGCTCGGCGCGGCGCTGCTGACGCCGACCAGGCTCTATGTGAAATCCTGCCTGCGCGCGATCCGCGACACCGGCGCGGTGAAGGGCCTCGCCCACATCACCGGCGGCGGCTTCACCGACAACATTCCGCGCGTGCTGCCGAAGCATCTTGGCGTCGGCATCGATCTGGCGCGGCTGCCGGTGCTGCCGGTGTTCAAATGGCTGGCCGAGCAGGGCGGCATCGCCGATCTCGAGCTGCTGCGCACCTTCAACTGCGGCATAGGCATGATCGCGATCGTCAGGGCCGATGCAGTCGACGCCGTGACCGAGGCGTTTACCGCCGGCGGCGAGACCGTGACGCTGCTTGGCGAGGTGATCGAGGCCAAGGGAGCGCATGAGGGCGAGCATCGCGTGGTCTATAACGGTCATCTCGATCTCTCGCGATGAAGCGCCGCGTCGCCATCCTGATCTCCGGCCGCGGCTCCAACATGGCCGCGCTGATCGAGGCTGCGAAGGCTCAGGATTTCCCGGCCGAGATCGTGGCTGTGATTTCGAACCGCGCCGATGCTGCCGGGCTCGAAAAGGCGGCCGCGAGCGGCATTGCGACCATCGTCATCGAGAGCAAGCCGTTCGGCAAGGACCGCGCCGGCTTCGAGGCCGTGCTGCAGCGCGCGCTCGACGACAGGCAGGTCGAGTTGATCTGCCTCGGCGGCTTCATGAGGCTGTTCACCGCCGAGTTCGTGCGGCACTGGTACGGGCGGATGCTCAACATCCATCCCTCGCTGCTGCCCTGTTTTCCCGGCCTCGATCCGCACGGCCAGGCGTTGCGCGCAGGGGTCAAGCTGTCCGGAGCGACGGTGCATTTCGTGATCCCGGAGACCGACGCCGGACCGATCGTGATGCAGGGCGCGGTCACGGTTGCTGACGACGACACGGCCGAGACGCTCGCCGCGCGCGTGATCACCATCGAGCATCGCATCTATCCGGAGGCGCTGCGGCTTCTGGCAAGCGGCCGGCTCAGGCTCGAAGGCGACCTCTGCAAGACGCTTGGAAGCGCGCCAACGGACAGCACGCTGATCGCGCCGGCGCCTTAGCGCGCGGTAGCACGAGAGGTCCCCCGGGGTGATGCAGCCGGGGGAGGCATCTGGATGAATTCCGCTGGCAGCGGCGTTCAGTGAACCTTGAGGTTCTCGGCCGACGCCTTGCCGCGGTTCTCCACCAGCTCGTACTCGACGGACTGGTTCTCGTTCAATGTGCTGAGGCCCGCGCGCTCGACCGCGGAGATGTGGACGAACACATCCTTGTCGCCGACGGCTGGCTTGATGAACCCGTAACCTTTGGTCGGGTTGAACCATTTGACGGTACCCTTCGGCATCGTCTCTCTCCCAGTTTAGACATAAAAAAGACGCGGCCACGTTTTCCACGTGCCACGCCGCAAGCGGACTTTGCGCTGTCTGTTCACTTCCCGGGTCGTCAGATCCAAAGTCTTCAAGTCCGAAGTTTCGCCTCTCGAAGCCTGTACATCGAAGCCTTGGATATCAACGTCGCGAAACGCACAGTCGAACGGCCGCAATCCGATTGTGAAGCGATTGCAACACGAAAATTGCGCCTTAGCAAGCGCGGTGGTTTTGCGTAACGCAACCTCAGCCTGTGCCGGTCGAACTCCGGCGCAACGCGTTCGGCCACTGGCCGACTGCCGGTGGAACCTGCCGCGCACCGGGCGAGCGGCGTGCGCTAGCCCCGGTCCACCCGCACCACGCGGCCCTTGTCGATCGCGAGCGCGAGCTGGCCGTGCTTGAGCTTGAGCGCGGCCTCGCCGAACAGTTCGCGCCGCCAGCCGTGCAGGGCGCCGACCTCGGCCTGATCGCTGGCCGCGATCTGCTCGAGATCGTCGACGGTGGCGATCACCTTGCTGGCGACGCCGTGCCGCTCCGAGGTCATGCGCAGCAGCACCTTCAGCAGCTCGACGGTCGCCGCACCGTTGGAATTGTTTCTCGGCTTTTCCAGCTTGGGCAGCGTGGCCTGGTCGCGGGCGAGGCCGCGCTGCACGGCAGCAATGATGTCGGCGCCCCATTTGGAGCGCTCGAATCCTTTCGGCAGCGAGCGCAGATTGCCGAGCTTCTCCAGCGAGGTCGGCGCGTGGGTGGCGATATCGCCGACCGCATCGTCCTTGAGCACGCGCGAGCGCGGCACGTCGCGGCTCTGCGCCTCCTGCTCGCGCCAGGCCGCGACTTCGATCAGCACCGCGAGCTCGCGTGGCTTGCGCACGCGGGTCTTGAGCCGCTCCCAGGCACGTTCGGGATGGAAGTCGTAGGTCTTCGGCGAGGTCAGGACCTCCATCTCCTCGCTGACCCAGTCGCTGCGGTCGCGCTTCTTCAGATCGGCGTCGAGCGCCGCGAACACTTCGCGCAGATGGGTCACGTCGGAGACGGCGTAATGCAGCTGCTCGTCGCTCAGCGGCCGGCGCGACCAGTCGGTGAAGCGATGGGTCTTGTCGGGGCGGTGGCCAGTGACGCGGTCGACGAGCTGGTCATAGGCGATGCTGTCGCCATAGCCGAGCACCATTGCGGCGACCTGGGTGTCGAAGATCGGATGCGGGATCGTGCCGGACAGGTGCCAGACGATTTCGATGTCCTGCCGCGCGGCGTGGAATACCTTGAGCACGGCCTCGTTCGACATCAGGTCGAAGAACGGCTTGAGGTCGATGCCGGGTGCCAGCGCGTCGACCACGACGGCTTCTTCCGCGCTCGCCATCTGCACGACGCAGAGCAGCGGATAGTAGGTCGTCTCCCGCAGGAACTCGGTGTCGACAGTGATGACCTTGTGTTTGGCGAGCCGGTCGCAGGCGGCGGCGAGGTCGGAGGTCGTGCTAATCAAATCCATGAAGTGTCCATAACGGCTTAACCACACGCGTTCTGCCGAAAGGGCAGCTATGTCAAGGGTCTTGCAGGGATTTTGGCCCTGCGCGGGGTGAGGGACGGGCCATTTTTGAATTGATTGGGCGTGATTCGAGGGTGTTTTCGGCCCGGTCGTGCCGGGAATTCGGTGGTCGTCCCGGCGGAGGCCAGGACCCATAATCTTCGAAATTTGCTGGCCGGGGGATCGCGGCCCCGGCCTCGCGCGGCAATCGGCACTTGGGATAATGGGTCCTGGCTTTCGCCAGGACGACGATGAGGGTGGTTCTCGCGCGATACGGCGCATCGTCATTGCGTACTTCATCTCGGTGTCATCGCCCGGTCCCGCCTTCGCCAAGGCTTCGATGACGCTATGCATCCTTGGCGCGCCGAAGCTTCAGCGGAGGCGGCGATCCGGGCGATGACGGTGCGGATGCCACACACGATCGTCGTCCTGGCGAAAGCCAGGACCCAGAACCACCGCATTTGATCATGAACGGGATCGTGGCCCCAGCGTCGCGCAACAACTCTCATTTGGGGTAATGGGTCCTGGCTTTCGCCAGGACGACATTGAGTGTGTGGCGCGGTCTGTGAGTCACACATCCACACCCTCGCGGCGCTGACGCGTCCGAGTCATCGCGCGCAAAATCGAATGGTGCCGCGCGTTTTGCACTTTGTGAACGCGTCGAGTCTGGGGTAAACAACCCCTTTGGCATCGTCGAACGAGGCCCATTGTCGCCAATGGCCCGCAGTCGGACGGATCACAATGCCGGAGAAACAGCCAGGCGCCGATATGGAGGCTGCTCTCAAGCACTGGCTCGAAACCGTTGATCTCGGCCAGTACAGCGACCTCTTTGTGCTGCATCGCATCGGTTTGGACATCCTGCCCGACCTGACCGAGCAGGATCTGGTCGAACTTGGACTTCCGCTGGGAGATCGCAAGCGCTTGCAGCGCGCGGTTGCTTCCCTGACCGGTTCGGCAAAAGGTCCCGCCGGCGGCAGGAGCGTCGCAGAAGGCGCAGCGGTGAGCGCCGAGCGGCGCCAGCTTACCGTGATGTTCTGCGACATGGTCGGTTCGACCTCGCTGTCCGAACAGTTCGATCCCGAAGACGTCCGCGACATGATCGCGAGCTTCAGGGAAAAGTGCGTCAGCGTGGTCAAGCGGTACGAAGGCTTCGCGGCCCGCTACCTCGGGGACGGCATTCTGGTCTATTTTGGCTATCCGAATGCGCATGAGGATGACGCCGAGCGGTCGGTGCGTGCGGCGCTCGAAATTGTACGGAGCCTGTCGTTCGCGAGAGCGAGCGACGCCCGCGACGTTACAAGTCATGGGCCCAGTGTGCGCATCGGGATTGCGACCGGCCTTGTTGTCGTCGGAGACCTGGTTGGACAGGACACCGAGGAGCACGATTCCGCAGTCGGCGAGACGCCAAATCTGGCTGCCCGTCTGCAGGCCTTGGCGCCTCCGGACGGCGTCGTCATTGCGTCTTCGACGCAATCCCTGCTGAGAGGAAAATTCGACTACCAGGACTTAGGATTTCACGCGCTGAAGGGGATATCCGCGAAGGCCCAGGCCTGGCTCGTGGTTCGGCCCTGCCGCGCCGAGACGCGATTTGCCGCGGCCATGGGCTCCAGATTGACGCCGCTGGTCAACCGCACCGAAGAGGTGGCGTTGCTGCTCACGCGTTGGCAGCAAGCGAAAGCCCATGAGGGGCAGGTCGTGCTGCTGACGGGCGAGCCGGGAATCGGAAAGTCCAGGATCGTTCAGGAATTGCGGGAGCGGATCGCAGGTGATCAGCACGGACAAGTTTCGTTCCAGTGCTCTCCCTATTACAGCAGCACCGCTTTTCACCCCTTCATCGAGCATCTCAAATTCGCGCTCGGCCTTGACGGCGAGAACGCGTCTGCGCTTTGGCTGACAAAGCTTGAAGCCGGTGTCGCCGCCTCGAACGGCGAGATGGACACAGTGGTACCGATCCTTGCGACGTTGCTTTCAATTCCGACCGGGGACCGCTACGCGGCCCTGGATCTCTCACCGCAACAGCTGAAGGATGCGACGATCGCCACGCTCGTCAACCATCTGCTCGCGCAAGCGCGCGGGCAGACGCTCCTGATCGATTTTGAGGACGCACATTGGATCGATCCCACCTCGCGGGCCGTGCTCGATCTGCTGGTGGAGAACGTTCGCACCACGTCGATCCTTGTCGTGATCACCTGTCGTCCGGAGTTTCAGCCCGGCTGGAAGGATCACGCGCACACCATCAGTGCGAACCTCAAGCGTCTCGGCCGACAGGTCCGCACGATATTGGTCGAACGTGTGGCTGGAGAAAAGGAGCTTCCCAGAGAGGTGATTGAGGACATCATTGTCAAGACCGATGGCGTGCCGCTCTTCCTTGAGGAGCTGACCAAGGCCGTTCTCGAATCCGACGTCTTGACTGAGCAACATGGACGTTACGTCTTGTCCGGTCCGTGGCATCAGCTCGCTATTCCCGCGACATTGAACGATTCCCTGATGGCCCGCCTTGACCGGATGGGATCGTTCAAGAAAATCGCGCAGATCGGCGCCACCATCGGCCGCGAGTTCTCTTATGAGATCCTTCGCGAGGTTGCCGAGGCGCCGGCGGACCAGATCGAAGCCGCCCTGAACCATCTGGAGGCAGCCGGATTGATCGTCCGCTTCGGCTTTCTGCCGGAGGCGCTGTACTCGTTCAAGCACGTGATGATCCAGAATGCGGCGCATGAAAGCTTGCTGCACAGGGAAAGAAGGACGCTGCACGCCAAGATCGCACGCGTGCTGGCCGAAAAATATCCGGAAAAGATCGAGCGCGAACCGGAGCTTCTCGCCTACCACCTGACTGAGTCTGGCCAAAGCGAGCCGGCCACGGGTTTCTGGCTCAAGGCCGGAAAGCAGGCCGCAATGAAGGGTGCGACTCTGGAGGCGATCGGTCATTTGCGTCGTGGGCTCGGGGTTCTGCAAGCCTCACCCGGCATGCGGGGCCGAAACGAGTCCGAGCTTGAGCTTCGCATCGCCCTGGGCACCGCCCTGATCGCGGCAAAGGGATACGCCGTTCAGGAAGTCGAGGAGAACTATGTTCGCGCGCTCGAACTCGGCCGGCATCTTGACAACATGGCGAAGGTCTTTGCGGCGACGCGCGGACTTTGGGTGTGCCACTTTATCCGCGGCGATCTCGCACGGGCGCATGAGCTGAGCGCGGAGCTCCTGCAGTTCGCAAGGCGCGAGGCCTCGAACCGAGGATCGTCCGCGACGCAACAGACGGGATATCTGATCGAGGCGCATCGGGCGATCGCGATGACCATGCTGTACCGCGGGCGGTTTGTCGCCGCCGAACATCACCTTCATCGCTTCAGGAATCTGTACAGCCCTGATCTACACGGCGCCCTGACGGCAACGCATGGCATCCATCCTGGCATCGTCTCGCTCTCGTATCTCGGGTACGTGTCGTGGTTTCTGGGCCGTCCTGACGTGGCGCGCCGATATAGCCAGCAGGCTATTTCGGAAGCGGAAGACCTTCGCCACCCCTTCACGCTGTCGTTTGCGCTGACATTCGGCGCCTACGTTTGTCAGCATCTCCGCGATGTCGAAGGGACCCACGACTACACCAACAAGGCACTGGCCCTCTCATCGGAACACGGCTTCCTGCACTGGAAGCATCAGACGACCATCCTGCGAGGATGGGCGATGACCGAGCTCGGGAATGTCGATGAGGGATTGAACCAGATGCGAATGGCTATCGACGGCTATGAGGGCATGAGCGCCCGGCTCGCCAGTTGCTGGTTCAGGAGCCTGCTCGCGAAGGCTTATGCAAGCGCCGGCTTGCCGGATGCCGCCTTGCGCGAACTCGACAGCGCATTGGCGATCGGGAGAAGAACGGGAGAGCATTTTTACGAAGCCGAGATCTATCGTCTGCAAGGTGAGATGACGCTCAATTGCGCGAAATCATCGTCCGTCGAATCCGCCGAGCGAATGTTCCTCGCCTCGATCGAGGTGGCGCGCAGGCAAAGCGCGCGGTCCTTTGAATTGCGGTCAGCTGTTAGCCTGGCGCGCCTGTGGCGACATTCCGGCAAACACGCGCGAGCGGCCGAGCTGTTGCTACCCGTCGTTCGAACGTTCACGGAAGGTCTGCATACGCCTGACGTCAAGGAAGCGCTCGAGCTGGCGAATGAACTGGCAATGGAAATGCCCGGAGATCATGAATGGAGCGGGCGGGTCTGAGGATATCGAGGCGCCCCCGGGCGCCATCCACCCGCTTGCGCCTGACCGTCGTCACCACGCATCGCAGATGAATGACGGTGTTCGCTTCGGCCCAAGGTTCGCGACGGCGGCAACGTTGGGTGGATGCTGTTCCGGCGATGTGCGCCGGACTGATCAGCGGTTGGCGATGCTGCCGGCCTCGATGGACGGGGCAACGTCGTCCCGATCGATCCGCGCTTCGCCTGCACCGATGCGTGACGGCCATCCGTGCCGCGAGGCCAGCATCGTCAGCCTGTCCCTGACGAGATAATGCGCCGGGCCTTCGAGGAAGCGCCAGACGAACCATGCCAGCACCACCATGGCCGTCACGACCAGCGCGGTCGACAGCGCGTCCGGCGTTGGCGTCATCAGGAGCAGGATGACGTAGCCGAGCTGCAGATGCAGCAGATAGAGCGGGTAGGTGATGCCTCCCACGGCCCTGACGAGGCTTTCCGGCAGCGGCACCGACTTGATGCGGGTGGCGGCGAACACGATGCCGAGCGAGACGATGCAGATCGCCGTCACGACCATGGGATCGAAGCTGCCATGGGTGTGGACGCCGAGCCGCTCCAGCTTGTGCACGGCCTGGAATGTCGCCGTGCCCGTCGCCAGCGTCAGCAGGCTGTATAGCCTGGTGTCGCGCCGTCCCCGGTAATGCTCATAGATCAGGAGGCCGACGGCGAAGAAGCCGCTGTCGTCGGCCACGAACAGTTTCTCGAACAGGGGAACGTCGATGGTGAGCTCGTTGGCGAAGGTGATCGCGATCCACGCCACGATGATCGTGTCGATCCGCCGCGGAAAGATGCCCCAGGCCAGGAACAGCGCGATCCAGGCGTAGAACACGACCTCGATCACCAGCGACCAATAGGCGTCGTCCATGTAGGGCTGACCGAGCATCGGGGCTGCGATGAACAGGTTTGCCAACCATTGCCCCCACGTCACGTGGAAGTACGCGTGGCCCAGCAGCAGCGTCGCGAGGAAGGTCAGCGTCATGCAGATGACGAAGGTCGGATAGATGCGGCTGAAGCGGGCGATCGCGAAGCCGATCGGCGTGCGGCCTTCGGCGGAATAGGCAATGACGAAGCCAGAGATCGCGAAGAACACGGGGACGCCGAGGAAGCCGTATTGCGCGACCGGGGCGAGGTACGGCATCGCCACCTTTTGCACGCCGTTCGATGCCACGCCCCAGAAGCCGTAGTGATACAGGATCACGGCCCCGACCGCGGCAAGCCGCAGCAGGTCCAGCACGGGAACCCGGGTCGGTTGTTTAGAAACGCTCGGCATATATCCGCTATCGTGGCGGCGAGGCATGAAGGCGTTCTTAATCCGCGCGGCGAAACCACTGCGCGATCGTTCACGATTGCAGGAGCCCCGTGGCAATGCCGGCGGCCGCGCTGAGCACCACCACCACGAGCGGCGGTGCGCGCCACGCCGTGAGCAGGACGAAGCCGGCCAGCGCGATGCCGAAATCGAGCGGACGGTGGACGCTGCTGGTCCACACCGGATTGTAAAGCGCGGCCCCCAGGATGCCGACGACGGCGGCATTGACCCCGCGCATCATCGCCTGCGCCGCCGGCCGTTTGCGAAAGCCATCCCAGAACGGCAGCGCCCCGAGCAGGACGAGAATTCCCGGCAGGAAGATGCCGACGAGGCCGACGATCGCGCCCGGCACGCCGCCGATCACGGCGCCGAGATAGGCGGCAAAGGTGAATAGCGGGCCCGGCACCGCCTGCGCGGCGCCGTAGCCGGTCAGGAACGCATCGTCGCCGATCCAACCCGGCGTCACCACGGCTTCGCGCAGCAGCGGCAGTACGACGTGGCCGCCGCCGAACACCAGCGCGCCCGAGCGGTAGAAGGCCTCGAACAGGCCGAGGCCGGGCCATGTCCGCGACAGCAGCGGCAGTCCGGCCAACAGCGCGACGAACAGGATCAGCGCTGCGACGCCGACGCGGCGCGATACCGGCATCGCGATATGGGTGACCCCGTTGGCCTGTTGGGCCCGGCAGAACCAGAGCCCGGCGACGGCGCCGAGCACGATGGCGCCGATCTGCGCGATCGACGACGAACTGGCGAGGATGACGAGTGCTGCGACCGTCGCGATCGAGGCGCGTTCGCGATCGGGGCAGAGCGAGCGCGCCATGCCCCAGACGGCCTGGGCGACGATCGCCACCGCAACCAGCTTGAGGCCGTGCACCAGGCCGGTACCCGCAGGGCCGCTCAATCCGCTGGCGCCGAAGGCAAACAGCATCAGCGCGATCGCCGAGGGCAGCGTGAATCCGGTCCAGGCCGCCAGCGCCCCCAGGTACCCGGCGCGCATCAGGCCGAGCGAAAAGCCGACCTGGCTGCTTGCGGGGCCCGGCAGGAATTGGCAGAGCGCGACCAGATCCGCATAGGCCTGCTCGTCAAGCCAGCGGCGGCGGGTGACGAACTCGTCGCGAAAATAGCCGATATGGGCGATCGGGCCGCCGAAGCAGCTGACGCCGAGCTTGAAGAAGATGAGCAGCACCTCCAGCGGCGAGTGCGTCGAGCTCGCGGTGGCGGGCGCTGTGCCTGGCTGCGGGACGTCGGTGTCGTTCAAGCGTCGTCAATTCCCTGGCTGGCGTCCCAGGTCAGGACTCGTCAGCGCGAGCATATCGCCATTCGATGACGTTTGAGCGCGCTATTTCGCGCGGCTCTGTGCGCGGCTCACTCGTAACGGATGTTCTTCGACGGCCGGCGCGCGGCAGGCATCGCCAGCACGACGAGACAGAGCGCGATCATCGCCAATCCCATAAATTCGAATGCAAATGCGTCCACGGGCCATTCTCCCCATCAGAAACAGTTAGACTTGTTGGGGGAGCGTTGACGCGCTGTTAAGCCTTATGGTTACCGCTGCCGGCCTCGACGCATGGTGGAGAGTGAGTTAACGCTCACATGGCGCGTTAGGCGGCCACGCTCAACGGTCCGGTGCGCAGCTTCAGATCCACCGGCGTCGGGTTCCGCAGGATGTCCAGCACGGGGCAGTGACGGTCGACGGTTTCCTTCAGCCGGGCGATATCGGCCGCGGAGGCCGGACTGTCGATGGCGACCTCGGCCTCGATCTGCTGGAAACCAGCTCGCACGTCTGGATCGACGCCGAAGAAGCCGCGCAGATCGATCGCGCCCGACAGCTTGACGGACACGCCGTTGAGGGGAATGCCGAGCGCGTCGGCATAGAGCCGATAGGTGATCTCCTGGCATGAGCCGAGCGCGGCGAGGATGTACTCGACCGGGTTCGGTGCGGTGTCCCGGCCGCCCAGCGCCGGCGGCTCGTCGACGCTGACGTTGAATTGCCGCACGGCAACGCGGCTACTGACGCCGTCGCCGAGTTGCGAATGCGCCTGGAATACGGCCTGCGCCTGCGCCGGGTCGGCGCCAAGCGCCTGCTGGGTGTCTGCGAAAACCTGCTTGAACCTGAAGCTCATCGTTCGTCTTCCCCATGGCATCGATGATGCGAGGCTGATCGAACGACTCACGCAGGGCAATAGTCGCGGGATAAAAACGACGGCAGCTCCGCGAAGCGCGAAATTTTCAGCAGCATTTTTCCCGCGCGCGTAGATGCGTAGGATGAGTAGAGCCTACGGCGTTACGCGGTCAACGCGTCCTGATTGATCTCGCCCTTGGCGAGCGCCGTCAGCAGCGTGTCGACGTGCCGCTCTTCGTCGAGACTGTCATGCAGCAGCCGCTGGTCGTCCCGCAGATTGAGCTGGCCGGCGAGGGCGGCCGCGCTGCCATAGGCCGCGATCTCGTAATGCGCGAGCTTCTGCGCCGACGCGACGAGGCCGGCATCGCGCAGATTGTCGTCGGGCAGCAGCGAGACCATCTTGGCGGTCTCGTGGATCAGCGCCTGCATGGCCTGGTCGGTGTGCTCCAGCGGATCGGCGCCGTGCATCCGCAGCAGCGATTTCAACCGCTCGCCCTGCACGATGGTCTCGCGGTGATGACGGCTGAACGCATCCTTGAGGGACGGATGCGAAGCGATCTCCGCCATCCGCGCCAGCGCCACGGCGAGTTGCTCCTCGACGCTTGCGAGTTCCTGAAGCTCGGCGACATACATGTCCTTGAAGCTGGTGATCCTCATCGTGAAACCCTTCTTGTTTCGGTGTTCAGGCGGTGTGGCCGCCGGAACCGGAATCGATCGGCGTCTTCTTGGCACGTTGTGGCGTCATCTTCGCCGGGTCCGGTTGCCCGGGCACGCCGCGCGGCCCGAGTTGCTGTCGCTGCAGATCGTCCTCGGAGAAGGGCGGCTCGACGCCGTTCGGGTTGCTGCGCTCGATCGCGGTTTTCAGGTCGTCATCGCGCTGGTTCATGCTGGCACTCCATCATCTCGGCGGCACGGAACCTGGATCGGACGAGGCCGCACGCTCCGCGCTGCCCGGCCAACGATGCGCGCGCGAAATCGTTGCAAACAAATCAGGGGCGCGGCGCCACGCCACCGGCCGGGATGCGCAGGATGGGGGGAGCCGACGGGAGCTGTGCGAGCGGCGATCGACTACTCGGGCGCGGACCTGGGCGTCTATTTGGGCGTGGACCTGGCCTTCTCTTGCTCGCCGTTTGGTTGTAGTCTGGCATCATAGTTGAGCGATACGGGTCGATGTCCATTGCTGGAGCGTCGATGCCCGATTGAAACGCAAGTCTATTTTGGGATGGCAGATGAATTCCTCGACGGTTCGAATTGTGGCCACGCCGAGAACGGCTCAGTGGATCAAGGGTTCGTATGACGCCTATTTTCGCGCCGTGACCAAGAAGGAAATCCCTGTCCTGTCCTGTCCGGACGAACTGAAGCCCAATCGGGCAGATGATACCAACGATCGTCTTTGGGTGATCACCGTGGCGGATCCCTCGCACGGTCATATCATCGATTGGCACACGATGACCGCATTGCGCGCGCGCGATCGACGCATTGGAATCTGCCTTGTGGTTGCCTGGATCGCCGCGTTCTATGCTGCGCTGTTCCTGGTCTTCGAACGCGGAGTATGGATCACAATCCTTGCGTTTTGCGTTTGGTTTGGCCTGACCGCGCTGTTTGCGCGGCTTGCGGCAGCGCCGGCGCGGCGAACATTCGCATCGCTTACGAGAGTTGAATTTCCGATTGAACTGACCCAAGCGATCAAGCAAACCGCGCGACGCAAGCAGGTGTTCTCCATGGTTGGGAAGATCGTGGGAGGCGTCGGTGGGCTGGCTGCGGGTGGCGCCGTGCGTGCCATCATCGATAGCGATGGCGCTGCAAAAGTTGCAGAGGAGCTATCGAAAGCGCTGCTCGAATCTGGCGGCGAGGTGATGACCGAGACCCTGGCTCATCGTCCGATGCCCTCAACATCGGAGATGGTGGCCGGATAATTCGGCGGGCCCCCGGCATTTGCTGGTGCTTTTTCGTGCGTGAGTGGCCTCACGTCCCGCAGAACGTCTGCGTCACGCGCTGCTCGGGGAGCGGCGGATCGGCGTAGGCCGCGTATTGCGGCTGGTCCTCATAGGGTTTTGCCAGCACCGTCAGCAGTTCCTCGAACGGCGCGTAGTCATCCGAGTTCACCGCAGCCGCAATCACCGCCTCGATCCGGTGGTTGCGCGGGATGAAGGCCGGATTGACGGCACCCATCGCGGCCTTGCGATCGGCCGGCGTTTGCGGCTCCAGCGTGAGGCGGTCGCGCCAGCGGGCGGCCCATTCGTCAAACGCTGCGGGATCGGTGAACTGCGCGCGGACGTCGGCGGCGTCATCGCTTGCGGCCTCGCCGAGATGGCGGAAGGTCAGCGTGAAGTCGGCCGCGTTCTTGGCCATCGCGTCCAGCAGGTCCTGGATCAGCGCCTCGTCACCGTCGCGTGTGGTGAACAGGCCGACCTTGGCGCGCAGCCCGGCATTATAGGCCGCGGTGAACTTTTCGGGGAATTCGCCGAGGATCACTTGCGCCTGTTCGATCGCCTTCTCCTGCTCGTCCGCCAACAGCGGCAGCAGGCATTCGGCGAGCCGGGTCAGATTCCACAACGCGATGCGCGGCTGGTTGGCGTAGGCGTAGCGGCCCATCTCGTCGATCGAGGAGAACACCTGCGCCGGGTTGTAGGCATCAAGGAAGGCGCAGGGGCCGTAGTCGATGGTCTCGCCCGAGATCGAGGTGTTGTCGGTGTTCATCACGCCGTGGATGAAGCCGACCAGGAGCCAGCGCGCGACCAGCGCGGCCTGCCGCGCCACGACGCCGGCGAGCAGGGCGTGATACGGCTGGGCGGCGTCCTTCAGCTCGGGATAGTGCCTGGCGATAACATGGTCGGCGAGCGCGCGCACGCCGTCGGTGTCGCCGCGGGCGGCGAAGAACTGGAAGGTGCCGACGCGGATGTGGCTCGCGGCGACGCGGGTCAGCACCGCGCCGGGCAGCGCGGTCTCGCGCATCACGGGCTCGCCGGTGACGACGGCGGCGAGCGAGCGGGTGGTCGGGATGCCCAAAGCGAACATCGCCTCGCTGACGATATATTCGCGCAGCACCGGACCGAGCGCGGCGCGGCCGTCGCCGCGGCGGGAGAAGGGGGTCGGGCCGGATCCCTTGAGCTGGATGTCGCGGCGGACGCCGTTTTTGTCGATGACCTCACCGAGCAGGATGGCGCGGCCGTCGCCGAGCTGGGGAACAAAGTGCCCGAACTGGTGGCCGGCATAGGCCATGGCGATCGGGTCGGCGCCGTCAGGCAGCCGCTTTCCGGCAAGGATTTCGGCGCCCTCCGGCGTCGAGAGCAGGTCCGGGTCCAGCCCGAGCTGGACTGCGAGCGCCCGGTTCAGCTTGATCAGCCGGGGGGCTGCGACCGGGGTCGGCGCGACGCGGGCGAAAAAGTTCGCCGGGAGCGCCGAATAGGTGTTCTGGAACGGGAAATGAATGGTCATATCCCGAAGATAGGCCTGCGGGCCGAATAGGCAAACGGTTGGCGGCCCCTGGCGCCGGATCGCGGCAAAATCTGCAGTTTCGGGCCAAAAGCGGGCGTTCCCTTGGTTGCCGCCCCGAGCGGGCTCGGGTAAACCCAGCGCCTTCGGATAGGAAGTTTCCTATCGCGATTCTCCTCCGACATCAGTTTTTGGACAGACTATGCATCGCTACCGGTCACACACATGCGGCGCGCTCCGAGAGGGCGATATCGACCAGACGGTCCGGCTTTCGGGTTGGGTTCACCGGGTCCGCGACCATGGCGGCGTGCTGTTCGTCGATCTGCGCGACCATTACGGTATCACCCAATGCGTGGCCGATCCGGACTCGCCGGCGTTCGCCGAGGTCGAGAAGTTCCGCTCCGAATGGGTGGTGCGGATCGACGGCAAGGTGCGCCGCCGCCCCGCCGGCACCGACAATCCGGAGCTGCCGACCGGCATGGTCGAGATCTACATCAAGGAGATCGAGGTGCTCGGCCCGGCGGCCGAGCTGCCGCTGCCGGTGTTCGGCGAGCAGGAATATCCCGAAGATATCAGGCTCAAATACCGCTTCCTCGACCTGCGTCGCGAGAAGCTGCACCAGAACATCATGACCCGCGGCGCGGTGGTCGATTCCATGCGCAAGCGGATGAAGGAGCAGGGCTTCTTCGAATTCCAGACCCCGATCCTGACGGCGTCCTCGCCGGAAGGCGCGCGCGACTTCCTGGTGCCGTCGCGCATTCATCCCGGCAAGTTCTACGCGCTGCCGCAGGCGCCGCAGCAGTACAAGCAGCTGCTGATGATGTCGGGTTTCGACCGCTACTTCCAGATCGCGCCGTGCTTCCGCGACGAGGACCCGCGCGCCGACCGCCTGCCGGGCGAGTTCTATCAGCTCGACGTCGAGATGAGTTTTGTGACCCAGGACGACGTGTTCGCGGCGATGGAGCCTGTCATCATCGGCGTGTTCGAAGACTTTGCCAAGGGCAGGCCGGTCACCAAGAACTGGCCGCGGATTCCGTTTGCGGAAGCCGTGCGCAAATACGGCTCCGACAAGCCCGATCTGCGCAACAAGATCGTGATACAGGAAGTCTCCGAGCACTTCCGTGGCTCCGGCTTCAAGGTGTTCGCGCGGATGCTGGAAGACCCGAAGAACCAGGTCTGGGCGATCCCGGGCACCGGCGGCGGCAGCCGCGCGTTCTGCGACCGCATGAACTCCTGGGCGCAGGGCGAAGGCCAGCCCGGCCTCGGCTACATCATGTGGCGCGAGGGCGGCGAGGGCGCAGGTCCCTTGGCGAACAACATCGGCCCGGAGCGGACGGCTGCGATCCGCGACCAACTCGGCCTCAAGGAAGGCGATGCGGCGTTCTTCGTCGCCGGCGATCCCGAGAAGTTCTGGAAGTTCGCAGGCCTCGCGCGCACCAAGCTCGGCGAGGAATTGAACCTGATCGACAAGGACCGGTTCGAGCTCGCCTGGATCGTCGACTTCCCGATGTACGAGTATGACGAGGAGAACAAGAAGGTCGACTTCTCGCACAACCCGTTCTCGATGCCGCAGGGCGGCCTCGACGCGCTGACGTCGCAGGACCCGCTGACCATCAAGGCGTTCCAGTACGACATCGCCTGCAACGGCTACGAGATCGCCTCCGGCGGCATCCGCAACCACAAGCCGGAAGCGATGGTGAAGGCGTTCGAGATCGCAGGCTATGGCGAGCAGGAGGTCATCGACCGTTTCGGCGGCATGTACCGTGCGTTCCAGTACGGCGCCCCGCCGCATGGCGGCATGGCGGCCGGCCTCGACCGCATCGTGATGCTGCTCTGCGGCACCAACAATCTGCGTGAGATCTCGCTGTTCCCGATGAACCAGCAGGCCATGGACCTGCTGATGGGCGCGCCGTCGGAAGCAACGCCGAAGCAGCTCAAGGAGCTGCACATCCGCACCAACCTGCCCGCGAAGGGCTAGGCGGAAGAGTGAACCCGTAGCCCGGATGGAGCGAAAGCGAAATCCGGGGCGGTCCTTCCTGCGGCGACGCTGTTCCCGGATTGCGCTGCGCTTCATCCGGGCTACGGGATGAGCACAGCCTCACAACCCCGTCGAGGCCTCGATCCGGAACTGCGCCAGCGCCGATTGCGGATCGGTCTTGAGCAGCTGCATCAATTGAAGCGCCGGCGCCTTCGCGCGCGGGGTCAGCTTGATGACCAGCGTTTGCCCCGGCGTCTCGATGAACTGGCTGATCGCGATGAGGAGGCCGGTGGCGTCGGGATTACCCCCGCCGATCTCGTCGCCCTGCGCCTTGATGGCGTCGAGGATGACCTTGCGCGCCTCGTCGCGGCTGACGTTCCGGGTGCGCGCAAATTGAGCGACCGCGAGATCGATGACGCCGAGGTCATGGACAGTGAGCTCGATCGTGCCCGTCTCGATCTGCGCGGCCGCGCCCATCGCTTCCGCGGCGCTGGTCGAGAATGCCTCGCGCGGCACGTTGCCAAGCGAGAGCTTCGCCGACGCATTGAGCAGGCCCGCCATATCGAGCTTGACCGGCTCCAGCGCGAACGCGCGTGACGCCTCGGTCCAGGCAGCGCCGAGATCGGCGTCGACGGCCATCCGGTCGATCCCGGCTGCGACGAGCGGCTGCTGCCGCGGATCGGCCGCATCCAGCGGCGCCGCCAGCTTCGCGGTCAGCCGCAGCTTGCTCGGGATCGATCCGACGAACTGACCCCAGTCGAGGCTGAGGACGTCGATGTTGACCGGCTTGCCGGTTGCTTTGTAGGGCGACGCGACACCCTTGACCTCGACGCCCTCGATCAGCGGGAACAGCGCCAGCGCCTGTTCAGCGGACGGCTTCTGCGCGGTGAACTGCGCCGAGAGCCGCATGAAGCTGGCGACGTCGAGCGACTTCAGCGCGAAGCGTCCGACCTTGATGGGACCGTTCGGCGCACGGGTATCGAGCCCCTCGACCGCAAGCTCGCCGATCTTGCCGTGTTCGAAGTTGAACCGCATCGAGGCGAGCTTGAGCGGGCCCTGCGGCGTCTCAACCGAGAGCCCACGCATCTCCGCATTTGCAATTCCGACGCCCGAATAGAGGCTGGCGACCTTGTCCAGCAGTTCGCGTGCCTGGGCGGCAGACGGCGGCGGACTCCCTTGCGGCGGGATCATTGCCAGCAGCGCCGGCAGTTGCATCTTGGACGGGTTGATCCTGACGTCGTCGATGGTCATGCCATCGATCCGCATGTTCACGCCACGCGTGGAGGTGATAACGTAGGGACCGGCCGATACATGTCCCTGAACCTGGTACTCCCGGTCGTCGTCGGCCTTGGCCGGATCGAATATCGCCGCCATCGCGCCGACGTCGACATCGGTCGCGACAATATTGGCGATGTCGCCAGTCATCTTGATTGGCGTACCTGCCGCCTGCGAGTTGATCGTGAGTAAAACTCGGTCAATCCTGCTGGACGCGATCTTTCCGTCCTTGATGTTCTCGATGGCTAGGCCCGAAGAGGTGCCGCCTAAGTCGTCGCCGCTCTTTGCAGCTGCGCTGGAAGTGATCGTCGCGGTCAGCTTGGGCGCGGCCACCGATGAGGCGTTGATGTTGGCGAGTTGTCCGAACGCGAACCGGTACAGTTCGGACAGCGATGACGAAGCTGGAAGGTGGGGCAGGGCGGCGGGTCCGGAGTAGCCCTTCACCGAGATCTGCGGCGCCTTATAGGTCACGGAGGCGATCGCTGGGCTGGGACTTGTCACGCCGATCTCGACATCGTTGAACTCGACATGATCGGCGGAGACCCGGGCCGCGTCCGGCTGACCGAGGCCGGTCATCGTGAGACTGGCAACCTTGACGCTGACCGGGGATTGCGTCCCCGACTCGGTGGCGACGTCCGCGATCGTCAGGGTGCGGCTCTTGGTGTCGAACGTGATCTTGCCGTGGCTCGCCTTGGCGCCGGTGGCGCGGACCTGCTCGAAGGCGGCCTCGACGTCGCGGGTGACCCGGCGCTGGGCATAGAAGTCGAAACCGAAGTAGCCGCCGGCCGCGAGGACTGCGACGGCGATCAGGCCGAGCAGAATTTTCTTCATTCGGTCAACTCCGGATCATCAAGGGAAAAAAATTGCCAATCCCCGGCGGAATGGCGCGGGGAGGGGCAGGCGTCGATGAACGGCCGGCCCGGGCCTGTTGACGGGGACATTATCCGATGTTGCATCCAAGCGGCTGGACATGCTTCACATCCGGCTCGATTTGCCGGACAAATGACTTTCGCCTGGATTAGCACAGAAACAAGAAATTTGGGCCGGAAACGCGGGGAGCACGCATGTCGTCATCGTCTGAAGAACTCCACAACGCGGCGCTCGCCTACCATCGGCTGCCGCGGCCGGGCAAGCTCGAGATCCAGGCGATCAAGCCGCTTGCCAACCAGCGTGACCTGGCGCTGGCCTATTCGCCGGGCGTGGCCGCCGCCTGCACCGAGATCGCCAAGAACCCAGCCGAGGCGGCCTCGCTCACCGCCCGCGCCAATCTGGTGGCTGTGGTCTCGAACGGGACCGCGGTGCTCGGTCTCGGCAATATCGGTCCGCTGGCCTCCAAGCCCGTCATGGAAGGCAAGGCGGTGCTGTTCAAGAAATTCGCCGGCATCGACGTGTTCGACATCGAGATCAAGGCCGACACGATCGAGCGCGTGGTCGAGACCGTCGCCGCACTGGAGCCGACCTTCGGTGGCATCAACCTCGAGGACATCCGCGGACCTGAGTGCTTCGAGATCGAGGCGCAGCTCAAGGAGCGCATGAAGATACCGGTCTTCCATGACGACCAGCACGGCACCGCCATCATCGTTGCCGCCGCGATCGTCAACGGGCTGTTGTTGAACGGCAAGCAATTGCGCGACGTGAAGATCGTCTGTTCGGGCGCGGGCGCGGCTGCGATCGCAACCCTCAATCTGCTGGTCTCGATGGGGGCGCAGCGCAAGAACATCTGGGTCTGCGATATCGACGGTGTGGTCTATGAGGGTCGCAACACGACGATGGATCGCTGGAAGGCGGTCTATACCCAGAAGACCGACGCACGCGTGCTCGCCGACGTCATTCCGGGCGCGGACATCTTCATCGGCCTGTCGGCGCCGGGCGTGCTGAAGCCCGAAATGGTCAAGCAGATGGGCGACAAGCCGCTGGTGATGGCGCTTGCCAATCCAGTGCCGGAGATCATGCCGGATGAGGCGCGTCTGGCACGTCCCGACGCGATGATCTGCACCGGACGGTCGGACTTCCCGAACCAGGTCAACAACGTGCTCTGCTTCCCCTTCATCTTCCGCGGCGCGCTCGATGTCGGCGCCACCGCGATCAACGAGGCGATGAAGCACGCCGCGGTGGACGCGATCGCGCAGCTCGCGCGCGATCCGCCGTCGGATGCGGTGGCCCATGGTTTCGAGAGCGGCGAGACCCAGGGGTTCGGCCCGGGCTCGCTGATCCCGAGCCCGTTCGATCCGCGCCTGATCCTGCGCATCGCGCCGGCGGTGGCCAAGGCCGCGATCGAGTCCGGCGTCGCGACCCGGCCGATCACCAATTTCGACGAATACGCTGCCAATCTCGAACGCTTCGCCTTCCGCTCCGGCCTGACCATGAAGCCGGTGTTCGCCAAGGCCAAGACCCAGCCGGTGCGCGTGATCTACGCCGAAGGCGAGGACGAGCGCGTGCTGCGCGCGACGCAGGTGGTGCTCGAGGAAAAGCTGGCGCGGCCGATCCTGGTCGGCCGGCCATCGGTGGTCGAGACCAGGATCAAGCGCTTCGGCCTGTCGATCAAGGCCGGCCGCGATTTCGACCTGATCAATCCCGAGGACGATCCGCGCTACCGTTCCTATGTGCAGTCCTATATCGACGTCGCCGGCCGGCGCGGCGTGACGCCGGAGGCCGCGCGGACCGTGGTCCGGACCAACAATACGGTGATCGCGGCGCTTGCGGTCTCGCGCGGCGAGGCCGACGCCATGCTGTGCGGTGTCGAGGGCCGCTACATGAGCCATCTGCGCCATGTCCGCGAGATCATCGGCTTCCTGCCGGGTGTCAGCGACTATGCCGCGCTGGCGCTGATGATCACCTCCACCGGCGCCCATTTCCTCGCCGATACCCAGGTGCGGCCGAACCCGAGCGCGGAGGAACTCGCTGAAGTGGCGTCGCTCGCGGCGATCCACGTCCAGCGCTTCGCCTTCAAGCCGAGGGTCGCCTTCGTGTCACATTCCGACTTCGGCAGCTATGACACGGATTCCTCGCGCAAGATGCGGCGGGCAACCCAGCTCCTGAAGGACAAGCATCCGGAGATCGAGGCCGACGGCGAGATGCAGGGCGACACCGCGCTGTCGGCGGCGGCGCGACGCCTGGTGCTGCCGCAGTCGCGGCTGGAAGGCGAGGCCAACATCCTGATCATGCCGAACCTCGATGCCGCCAACATCGCCTACCAGATGATCAAATCGCTCGCCAACGCGTTGCCGGTGGGGCCGATCCTGATCGGTCCGGCGCGCCCGGCGCACATCCTCACCCCCGGCGTGACGGCGCGCGGCATCCTCAACATGACGGCGGTTGCCGCTGTCGAAGCCCAGGAGCGCGCCGGCCGCGCGCAGCCGACGCTGTTCGGCTGACGGCCGTTGTTTGAACACGTTATGTTCGGAAAACCGCAGCGCGGTTTTCCGCATCGTGTTTGAACCGGGATGGATTCGATTTGATCGAGGCAGGCGGAGCGACCATAATCGCTTGGCCTGCTTCGTCCGATTTCCGCCATCCAGTGAGGCCGACCCATGCCAGCGTTCATCACCTTCGGGCGGATCCTGTTCGCCGTGCTGTTCCTCTATTCGGGGGCGAGCAAGCTGTTCGGCATCCAGGCGACGGCGGATCTGCTCGCGGCCAAGGTGACGATCCCGGCGGTGGTCGCGCCCTATACGCAGCAGATCGAAGCCGCCGTCGGCATGCCGTTCATGCAGCTGCTGGCGATCACGATCGGTGGCTTCGAGATCGTCGCGGGGCTGATGATCGCGGTGAACGTGCTGGCGCGGTTCTTCGCGATCCTCCTGATCATCTTCGTGTGCTTCGCCACCTTCTACTTCCATGATTTCTGGAATCAGCCGGCGCCCGACAACCTCAGGACGCTGATCGATGCGCTGAAGAACCTGTCGCTGATCGGCGCGCTGTTCATCATCGCCGGCTACGGCCGCGGCCCGCGCCGCGACGACCCGGCCTATGGGGACGTGTAGGAGACGATACGGCGTAGGATGGGTAGAGCGCAGCGAAACCCATCATTCGTCAGGCTGGCGCGTGGCGATGGGTTTCGCTTCGCTCTACCCATCCTACGGACTGCGAACAGCGATCCCTCAACCCACGCGCCGCCACGGCGTCACGCTGACATCATGCGCGGCGTCGATCAGTTCCGGCGTGCCGGCGTGCAGGCCGTGCGCTGACAGCACCTGCTGCGGGCTGCGTGCGGGGACGCCGGGAAAGCACGGCTCGCCATCGGGGATGCGCACCTTCGGCGCGACCGAGAGCCAGAACGTGTCGTAGCGGTCCATGAACCTGCCGAACACGCCGGGGCCGCCGATGATCGCGACCATGCCCGAGGTCACGCCGGCCTCGCGGCTCGCGGTCTCGAACGGGCAGCCGGCGGGATTCCACAGCAGCGCCTTCGGATTGTCAGGGGCGGGCGCAGTGGCCGCGACCTTCCTGGTCAGGATCAGGCGCCGCCGCTTTGGCGCGTTCAACTGCTCTTCCTGGGAGTGACGGCCATGCACGACGAGGTCGGCGCGGTCGAGGGCCGCGGTGAAGAACCGCTTGTCGCCCTCGATCTTGAGGTCGTCGGGCATCACATTCCGCGCATTCGCCAGCCGGCCATCGGCGGAGACGATGACGAAGCCTTCGATACGCAGCGCACCCACCAGGATTGTCGCCGGCGCTATTGCTGATCGACGGTCGTGACGACGCTGTTCACCGGGCGCGAGCTTACGGTCGGCAGCTTGACGTCCTTGGCGAGCTCCTGCTCGTATTGCGGCAGCACCGTCACCGGGAACTTGGCGCGCATCGCGACCACCTTGTAGCCGCCGGCCTTGAGCTGCGTCAGCAGAGTGGGCAGGGCTTCCGCGGTGTGCTTCTGGAAGTCGTGCATCAGGATGATGCCCTTGCCGAGCTTGTTCAGCTTCTTCATCACGGTGTCGATCACCTGCTGCGGCTTGCTCGCCTTGAAGTCGAAGGAGTCGAGGTCGCAGGAGAAGATCGCGATGTTGCGGTTGCCGAGATAGGTCACCATCTCCGGCGGATGCTGCAGCGCCGGGAAGCGGAAGAACGGCGAGGGTGAGGTCTCGAGCGCCCACTTGACCGCGGCGTAGCCGCGCTCGATCTCGTCCTTCTTCTGATCCTCGGTGAGCTTCTTGTTGTTCAGATTGGCGTGCGACCAGGTGTGGGCGCCGACCGTGTGGCCGGCGGCATAGACCTGCCGCAGGATTTCGGGGTGATAGGTCGCATGCTTGCCGATCGGGAAGAAGATGCCCGTGGTGCATTCATCCGCGAGCGCCTTCAGCACTGCCGGCGTGTTGCCCGGCCACGGGCCGTCGTCGAAGGTCAGCACCACCTCATGGTCGCGCAGGAAGTCGAGCTGCTTGAAATGCTCGAAGCCGAAGCCGGGACCGCCGGTGGTGTCGATCTCGACCGTGCGGCCGACGCCGAGCGCGTTCGGATTGTTGCAGGCGGCGCGCGTCGGCTGCGGCGGTTGCTTCGGCGGAACCGGGGCTGCCGTTGCGGTTGCCGGCGGCGGGGCTGCGGCGGCGGGCGCGGGAGCCGCGGCCGCTGGTGCTGCCGGTGCCGCGGTGGCGCCCTTGGCGGGCGGCGTCTGCGACCAAGCTGCGCTCGACGCGAGCAACGATACGGTCCCTGCGAAAATCAGACCTGTCGCAATGCGCATGGCGTGTTCCCTGCTGATCGCGCTCCCGGCGCCGGCAATGCCGCGACCGGGTCGCTTCGCCCCCAACCGATCGTACCCTAGTCGCAGTGGCGACGCCAAGGCAATGAACGTGGCGAGCGCGTGTCCAAAATCCTCGTCGGATCAGTTAATTCCGGGGATTATCGCGATATCTCAGGCGGCCGCCAGTGCCCGTGCGATCCCGGTCTTGATGCGCGTGTCATCGGGCGCAACCGACTCAGCGAAAACGTCGGCGATGTAGCCGTCGCGGCCGATCAGGTATTTGTGAAAATTCCAGCGCGGCACGTCCTTGGGCCGGGCCTCCGCCGCCCAGCGGTAGAACGGATGCGCGCTCGCGCCGCGGACGATTGCTTTCGCCGCGATCGGGAAGGTGACGCCATATTGATGCTGCGCAGTCTCGGCGATCTCGGTCGGGCCGCCGGGCTCCTGGCCGCCGAAATCATTGGAGGGGACGCCGATGATGACGAAGCCGCGATCACGGAATTCGGTCCAGAGTTGCTGCAGGCCGGCATATTGCGGCGTGAAGCCACAAAGCGAGGCCGTGTTCACGATCATCAGGGGCCGGCCGGCATAGTCGGCAAGTCTGATATCGCCGCCGCCGAGTGCCGGGAATGAGAAGGCGTAGGCGGTGATTCGGCTCATCGCGGGCTGCTCGGCATGCAGCGGGCGGGATGCTGCGGCTGCGGCTATCGCGGCCACGATCAGTGTCCTGCGGTCCATCATGGTCTCGTCCCCGGAACAGATGTCGTGGACATCATAATCCAGCGGGCCGGCTCAGGCTTTCAAGAAGGCGTTATGGGCGGGCCCAGTTGGTCGCCCGTACGGAGACCTCAGCGCAGCGGCAGGATGAAGTCGGTGCCTTCGCCGGTCTCGCCCTGGTTCACGCCGAGGTCGGAGACGATGATCGATCCGCCGGTGCCGAGCGCTTCGCTGATCCGGGCCATCACGTCGGCCGGAACGGAGATGCGGTCGAGCGCCTCGGCCGGAGTGTTGGTCACCGGCTGCGGCTTGGCCTCGGCCACCGCTGCGGCCGCGACCCTGCGGCGATGCGAGGCGCGCTCCTCGACGTCGATGCGGCCGGCGTTGCGGGTCGGCAGCGTCACCACCGACCAGCGCAGCAGGTTCGTATCGGTCTTGTCAACTTGCGCGGTGAACACATGCGTGCCGAGCGGCCGGTCGCTTGCCGCGATCGTCACCGGCACCTCGAACAGCGGCGCAAAATTCTGCCGCACATAGAGCTTGGAATCCTTGCGGCTGATGAACACCGCGATCTGGCCGGCGCGCTTCGGCACGTCGATCCTCGCGGTGCCCGGCAGCCGCGCCGGATCCTTCTTGGCGTCGGGCGTATCGGCGGCTGCCTCGGCGGGCTCGTCGGCTTTGGCCTCCGCCTTCACCGGATCGCTTGCGGAGACCTCGTTCTTTGGCGTGTCGGTGCTGGCGGTGGTTTCGCCGACCGTCCTGTCATCCGTGTTCGTGTTCCTGTCGCGGGCGGCGGAATTGGCCTCGGCCGGCTTGTCGGCGGCGGCCGTCTCGGGTTTCACCGCCTCGGACTTGTCCGCGGCGATCTTCTCCGCGATGGCGTCACGCGCTGTGGAAGAGGACGCATCGGACATCGTCACCGACGCACTCGCTGCCGGCATCGCGCTGCTGGCGTCGGCGGTGTGGGTGTTGTCGCGCAGCGACGCGGCGGCATGGCCGACGCTGCTGCGCAAATCGAGACTGGACTGCTTGTCGGCGCCCTTGTCGCTCTTCACGCCGAGCGGCGCATCCATCTTCAGGATGTCGTCGGCGACCGGCTGCTGCGGGGCCATCTTCTGCGTGACCAGCAGCGGATGCGAGAAACTCTCCGGAGAGATCGTGCCCGGCGTGACGAACACGCGGGCGCCCATTCGCGTCCAGTTGTACATCTTGACCGCGAACGACATGGGCATGCGGATGCAGCCATGGGACGCTGGATAGCCGGGCAGCACGCCGGCGTGCATGGCGATGCCCGACCAGGTGATGCGCTGCATATACGGCATCGGCGCGCCGCTGTAGATGTTGGACTGGTGGTACTTCTGCTTCTGGATGACGCTGAAGACACCCATCGGGGTCGAGTGCCCCTTCATGCCCGTTGACACCGGGCTCTCGGCATAGAGGCCATTGGCGTCGTAGAGGCTGACCCGCTGCTGGTCGATCGAGACCGAGATCATCAGGGGACCTTGCGGCTTGCTGCCGGCCTCCTTCTCGAGCGCCGGATTCTTCTTGGCCGTGTTGCGCTTCGGCTTCTGCCGGTGCGGCTGTGGCAGCGGCATCGGCTCGTAGTCGCCGTAGAAGGCGGAGTCGCGGTTCCAGTAATAGAGCGCTGCATCGGCCTGTGTGGAGGCGGCGACGGTGCCGGCGGTCGTCAGAATTGCAAGCTGCCAGAACCGCTCATTCGCAAGATCAAAAATCGAAATCCGCCGTCCACCTGCGCGCATATTCCGAATCCCAGTCCAAACTACCTGTTGGTTGTCGCAGACGCACAACGCGTTCACCAGCGCAAGCGTTCTAACCCTTCCGTGAGGGGCGAATTTTCGACGAAAGAGTAGCAAAAAAGCCTCACAAGAGGTTAAAGCGCGCGGTCCGATCACCGAACTGTCAGCGCCTTCCTGTGCGGCGTTTGTGCACTACATAGGCGGGACCCACCCCGCGGAGACCTCAATGACATCGAGATATGTGAGCTTGTGTGACCTGCGACGGTTATCTCGCTGGATATGCGCGGTGCTGCTGATGTTGCTGGCTTTGGGGCAGGCAGATCCTGCGGCCGCGGCCGACGAGCCGGACCTGATCTTCCGCCGCTCCACCGTGTTCAAATGGGTGAGCCCCAACGACAAGCTCGCGACCTATGGCGTCGACGATCCCGAGGTCGAGGGCGTCGCCTGTCACTTCACTGTACCGGAGAAGGGCGGCTTCAAGGGCTGGCTTGGCCTTGCCGAGGAAGTCTCCGATATCTCGCTGGCGTGCCGGCAGATCGGGCCGATCCGCTTCAAGACCAAGCTCGGGCAGGGCGACGACATGTTCAGCAAGCGCCGGTCGCTGTTCTTCAAGAAGATGCAGATCGTGCGCGGCTGCGACGCCAAGCGCAATGTGCTGGTCTACATGGTCTATTCGGACCGCCTGATCGAGGGCTCGCCAAAGAACTCGACGTCCTCGGTGCCGATCATGCCATGGGGCGCGGCGGACGCTGCCGTGCAGAAGTGCGGCGAGTTCATTCAATAGCTGGAGCAGGGGCTTGGCCCAGGCGGCTGAGGCGGTGGGCGAGCTAGCGCTCGGTTTGCCCGAACTGCTTCGCGCTGATGCGAAGGCCCGGTTTGACCTTCGAGTCGCGGCAGCCGACGAGGCGGACCAGCTTCTGCGGTGCGCACTCATTGTCGCCCATGACGTAGGCGCCTTGCTGCGGCATCGCGGCCGTCATCTGCTGCTGGCCGGATTTGCTCGCCGCGGATTCATTGCCAACACCGATGTTGCCATTGCCCACGACTGACATCCTTCGTTGGATCGGGAGGGATTACCACAACGTGCCACCGCGAAGATGGTTGCACGGCGCCCAGATATGAGTCGGCCAAACCGCCGCCCGGTTCACGGCCGTACTTGCTGTGCTGCTTCCTCTCTCAGCAGAGGAAAGTTAACAAAGCGCGCTAGCTCGTTCAGCTTGCACGCATAATTGGCCGTCGATCCGGCAGCAGCCGGGGGCGGGCATTGCCGCGTGAAGTTTTCAACAGCCTTTCCAGGCGCGCTCCTGCCGCTGAAATCATTGGTGTTTTCCGGCGAATGTTTCGTGGACCGCTGGTCGACGAAACAATTCCAGGTCCGACGAAACCATTTTCGGCTTGTTCCGCAGAACTCCGGAAACGGCAGATCGTTATCAGACCGTCACACAACGGCGCCGGATGCCGAGCGGAATAACGGAGACTGTCAGATGCGGACCATGAGCCTGATCCTCGCCTTCGCCTTTGTGATGGCCGGTTCGTCGATGGCAGGCTCCCCGGACAGCGGTTTGCCCGGAATCGGCACCTTCTCCTATAACGGCTCGCCGGTGGTCACCCCGGCCCCGATGGTGATGGCGCAGGCTAACTGATCGCGACGCAAAAAATAGAACTGCCGGTAAAGGCTCCCCCATGGTGCTCCGTATCTGTTCCGCCGCGATGTTGGCATCGCTCGTCCTGATGGGCCCCTTTGCGGGCGCCGCGCAGGCCCAATCCCAGCTCCCGCTCGAATCGATACAGATCCGCTCGCTGTACCGCGTGCCCGAACCGCGCGACGAGTTCGTGCGGCAATGCGCGCCGCACATGCTTGGCCGCTGGGCGCATCCCGAGGCCGTGTGCGGCTGCCTGCACGACCACGCCGCCGCGACGGTGGACGATCCCGACCTGCGCCAGGCGCTGCTGCGCGGCATCAGCGAGACCGGCGTGCCGACCATCGAGACCGATTGGGTGCCGCCGTCCAAGCAGGGCGAGATCGGCCCGACCTTCACCAAGATCGCCAAGCCGACCCTGCAATGCATGTTCGAGCCGGTCTCGAACTGAGCCGCGCATCAAAGCAATGAGGACCGCAGCGCCTCGCGACAGCGGAGCGTTTTACTTTTTGGCGAGGCGCGGCACGCAGCTGCTGGTCCGCACCACGCCGTTCTGGCTCAGCCTGGAGCCGACGACCTGCTTGATCTGCCCGGCCGGGCACGAGCCGTCATCGACAAGGACGCGCTGCCCGACCCGCAGATCGACGATGTCGCCCTCACGCATATAGGACTGCTCAGCTGCGGCGGATTGCGCCATCGCGCCAAGAGCTGCGACGCTGACCAGCGCGACGAGTCTCAAGCGCAGCATCGCAGCCTCCTTCACTTGTTCTGGATCTTGAGCCCGTCGGGCCCGACATTGATCTGAAGGCCTTCGGGCTGCTTCTTCGCCTGGTAAAGATTGTAGCCGAGCATGCCTGCGATCACGACCAGCGCGGCGATCACGAGATACAGGACGTTGCGATTTGGCATCCGGTATCTCCGTAAGCGGACACTGGAGCGTTTTCAAGCGAAGTGGATACCGGTTCGCGTGAAGAAAACGCGTCAAAACAACAATCAAGAGCCCGGTTCCGATCCCATCGGAACGGAAGGCTCTGACTGAACGCGCGCGACCTTAGTCAGGTGACTGCGATTCTCCTAGAGCGCTGCGGCTTGGCGGATGGCTTGACCGATGTCCTGCGCGTCGCGCGCAGCGCATCGAGCGTTGTCTTCGCCAATCGTTCCGCGGACGCGACGAGTTGCGGAACCGGATGACCGGAAAATCCCAGCACGAAGCCGGGCAGTGGCGGCGCGCGATGATAGGTCTCGGCGAGCAGCCAGCCGCCGACGCCGGCGGCCGCCTTTGCCTGCGCGGCAATCAGCGGATCGGTCGCGGGATCGAGCCGCGCCACGAGGTGCAGGCCCTGCGAGGGCACGGGAACCGTGAGCTCGCCCTCCGAGGCATTGGCAAGCGTCGACGCCAGGACGTCGCGCGCCTCGCGGTAGAGTTTGCGCGATTTGCGTAAGTTGGCGGCGAAGGCGCCGGAGTTCAGCATGTCGGCGACCGCGCCTTCCATCGACGTGGCGGGAAAGCGGTCGAGCGCAGCGCGCGCCGCCGTCACCGGGCCGATCAAGGCTTCGGGCAGGGCGCAATAGCCGATCCGCAATCCCGGAAAGAGTGTCTTAGCAAACGTGCCCATGTAGATCACGCGGCGCAGATGATCGATGCCGGCGAGCGACAGCAGCGGCGCGCCGTCATAGCGGAACTCGCTGTCGTAATCGTCCTCGAACACGAAGGCGCCGGCGTCCCGTGCCCAGTCGAGCAGCTCGAGCCGGCGCGGCATCGACATCTGCACGCCGAGCGGAAACTGGTGCGAGGGCGTGACATAGGCGGCGCGCGCTTGCGGCGCGGACGCGCGCCCCTTGTCGATGCGCATGCCCGACATGTCGACCGGCACCGACACCGGACGATAGTCGCAATGCTCGATCGCACGCCGCGCCGCCGGATAGCCGGGGTCCTCGCACCACACCTGGTCGCCGGGCCTGAGGATCGCCCCGAGCACGATGCGCAGCGCATGCAGCGTGCCCGAGGCCAGCATGATCTGGTCGGGGTCGCAGCGCAGCCCGCGCGCCGACAGCAGATGGTCCGATATTGCCGCGCGCAATTCGCTGCTGCCGCGGGGGTCGCCGTAATGCAGATGCTCGGACCCGAACGCGCGCAGCCTGCGGCCGGCAAAGGCGCGGAAGCGCTGCAGCGCGCGCTCGTCGATATGGGTGCAGCCGAGCGACAGCGCATTGTGCTGCGGCGGCTCGATCTCGATCCTCGCGCGTCGCGGCGCGGTGGCCTGGGCCGGAATGCGCGACGCCACGAAGGTGCCGGAGCCCGTGGTCGCCACCGCAAAGCCGTCGGCGATCAGCCGCTCATAGGCGGTGGTGACGGCGTTGCGGCGGAAGCCGGTCTGCCTGGCGAGCGCGCGCGACGGGGGCAGCGGCTCGCCCGGCTTGACGAGGCCGCCGACGATCGCGTGGCACAGCGCCTGATAGAGCCGCTGCTGCGAGGCCGCGCCCGCCGTCACATGCGGGCCGCCGAGGTCGAGCGGCAGCTCGGCCTTGCGCGCCGCGGGCTCCCGGGAATTGGTCGGAATTTTTCGCATGGAATTGGCACTATCACAGACCAAATGGGCCGCTACAACTCTGGACAGATTCCAGATTTCGAAAGGCACCACCGTGACCGAAGGCGCATCCGCTCCGTCCTACCCCATGTCCTCCCGCAACCGGGTGAAGCGCCGCCACGACCGCGGCTTCTACGACCACGCCACCGTGCACAGGATCCTCGACGCCTCGATGCTGTGCCACGTCTCCTACGTGATCGACGGCCAGCCCTATTGCACGCCGACCTTCTTCTGGCGCGAGGGCACCAGGCTCTACTGGCACGGCTCGAGCGCGAGCCGGATGCTGGAGAACCAGTCCGAAGGGCAACGCGTGTGCCTGACGGTCGCCCATCTCGACAGCCTGGTGCTGGCGCGCTGCGGCTTCAACCACTCGGCCGACTATCGCGCGGTGATGGCGTTCGGGCCAGCCTATCTCGTCACCGACCCCGCAGAGAAGGAACGCGCGATCGTCGCGATGGTCGACCGCTTCTTTCCCGAGCGCACCGCGAGCCTGCGTGCCAGCAACAAGCAGGAGATCAAGGCGACCTCGTTCATCGCGATGGAGATCGAGGAGGCTTCGGCAAAAATTCGCGCCAAGGGCGTCGCCGACGATGACGAGGATTATGAGTTGCCGATCTATGCCGAGCGCATTCCGGTGCGCACCGTGCTCGGCGCGCCCGAGCCGTGTCCGCGGCTGCTCGACGGCGTGACGCGACCGACGACGCTCGATGGCTATTCGGAGGGCCGGCTGCTCGAAGATGCATTGCGGGATGCCTATTTTGCGCAATACAAGGCGGACTGAAATCGGGCTACGTTGCGGCTCCCCCCTGATCTGTTTTCCCGATGGAGCCAAAGCATGACTGCCGAGACGCAACAACGAATCCTTAGCGCCGTTGACGAGGGATTCGATGCGCAGCTTGCGACGACGCAGGCCTTTGTCGCGATCCCCTCGACCCGCGGCGCCGAGGGGCCGTGCCAGGACATGATCGGCGATCTGCTGCGCGAGCGCGGCTACGAGGTCGACGACTGGCACATCGATCCCGACGAGCTCAAGGATTTGCGCGGCTTCGGCCCGATCGAGCATGATTTCTCGAAGGCCCGCACCGTGGTCGGCACCTACCGCCCGGCCACCAATGCCGGCAAATCACTGATCCTGCAGGGCCACTGCGACGTGGTGCCGACCGGTCCGCTCGAGATGTGGGAGACGCCGCCGTTCTCGCCCGTCATCAAGGACGGCAGGATGTATGGCCGCGGCGCCTGCGACATGAAGTCCGGTACCATCGCCGCGCTTTATGCGCTGGATGCGATCAAGAAGGCCGGGTTGAAGCCGACGGCGCGGATTCACTTCCAGTCTGTCATCGAGGAGGAGAGCACCGGTGTCGGCGCGCTCTCGACCCTGCAGCGCGGCTATCGCGCCGATGCCTGCTTCATCCCGGAGCCGACCAACGGCAAGATGATCCGCTCGCAGGTCGGCGTGATCTGGTTCCGCCTGAAGGTGCGCGGCTTCCCGGTGCATGTGTTCGAGGCCGGTGCGGGCTCGAACGCGATCATGGCGGCGTATCATCTGATGCATGCGCTGGAGAAGCTCGAGATCGCCTGGAACGAGCGCGCCAAAGCCGACCGCCATTTCAAGGACGTCAATCACCCGATCAATTTCAATCCGGGCATCATCAAGGGCGGCGACTGGGCCTCCAGCGTGCCGGCCTGGTGCGACGTCGACTGCCGCATCGCGGTCTTGCCGGGTTGGTCGATCGCCGAGTGCCAGAAGGAGATTCTGGCGTGCGTGTCGGCGGCGGCGCGCGATCATCGCTTCCTCTCCAACAATCCGCCGCAGGTCGAATGGTCGGGCTTCCTGTCGGAAGGCTACGAGCTGGTCAACTCCGAGGCACCGGAAGCTGCCTTTGCCAAGGCGCATCAGGTCGTCTATGGCGGCGTGGTGGAAGACCGCGCCTTCACCGCGTTGACCGACACGCGCTTCTACGGCCTGAACCACAACATCCCGAGCCTCTGCTTCGGCGCCACCGGCGCGGCGATGCACGGCTTCAACGAATATGTCGAGCTGGAGTCGCTGCGGAAAGCGACCAAGGCGATGGCGCTGTTCATCGCGGAATGGTGCGGCGTGGAGAAGGCGTAGGCAGCCTCTCGCTCACGTCATTGCAATGACAGTCTTGCGCGCGATAGCGCAGCAACAAATTCGCTGTCGTCCCGGCGAAAGCCGGGACCCATACTCCGCGGCGGATGTTGTGATTGGACTCGTCCTTGCAGAGCCGCACAACAAGCAAGATCTGTGGTTATGGGTCCCGGCTCCGTGCGCAATCGCGCACTCGGCCGGGACGACGCTGGAGGGGTCACCACTCCTCCCACAACGCCTTCACGATCGCATCGAGCCCATCGGTCAGCGCGGCGGGGCCGGGCTGCAGGATGATCGGCGACTTGATCTCGACGATGCGGTCGTTGCGTACCGCCGGGATGTCGCTCCAGCCCTCACGCTTGCGGATGCGGTCGGGCACGACCTTCTTGCCGCACCAGGACGCCAGGATCACGTCGGGCATCGCCGCACGCACGGCGTCAGGCGTGACGATGCGATCCTTGGCCGCCTTGTGCGCGCGCAGATGCGGCAGCGCATCGGTGCCGCCGGCGATCCCGATCAGTTCGGACACCCAGCCGATCCCGCTGATCAGCGGATCGTCCCATTCCTCGAAATAGACTTTTGGCCGCGGTGCCGGACGCGGCGTTGCCGCGATCGTGGCCAGCCGTTGTGCGAGGTTTTGCGCAAGCCGTTCGGCGCGGTCGGCGGCACCGACCATCGCGCCGAGGCTGCGGATCATCGCGAGGATGCCGGCGACGTCGCGCTGGTTGAAGACGTGGACGGCGACGCCGGCGCGCACGAGATCGGCGACGATGTCGGCCTGCAGATCCGAGAAGGCGAGCACCAGATCGGGGTCCAGCGCCAGGATTTTTGGCTTGTCGGCGGAGATGAACGCCGAAACGCGCGGCTTCTCGCGGCGGACCTGCGGCGGCCGCACGGCATAGCCGGAGACGCCGACGATGCGGTCCTGCTCGCCGAGCAGATAGAGCGTCTCGACCGTCTCTTCGGTCAGGCAGACGATCCGACGGGGAGGGAAGTCGCGCATCGATGACGGTATGCAGGCTCGACGGCACATTGTCACGGATGTCATGACGTCATTCGCGCCATTACCTCAGACGTCATTGCCGGGCCCGCTCGGGCAATCCATCATGCCAATATCAACCTCGAAGAAGGCCACGAAGCCGGGAGTGCCCATGACGCCGCTCGAAAAGATCCAATCGATGAAGATGCCGTTTGCGGAACTGAAGGGCGTCACCTTCACCGAGGCCGACCAGGACCGGGTGGTCGCGAAAATGGTGGTGCGGCCGGACCTCTGCACCCTCCGCAACACGATCCATGGCGGCGCGGTGATGGCCTTTGCGGATTCGGTCGGCGCCGCCGCGACCGTGATCAACCTGCCGGAGGACGCCAAGGGCACCACGACGCTGGAGAGCAAGACCAACTTCATCGGCGGCGCCAAGGAAGGGACGACCGTGATTGCGACCGCGACGCCGGTACACCGGGGTCGGCGGACCCAAGTGTGGCAAACCAGGCTGGAGACCGAAGACGGCAAGCTGGTCGCCGTCGTCACCCAGACACAACTGGTATTATAATGAGGCGATGATGTGATTTTGCAATCACAGCATTGTTTACTTAAATGAATCTGAGTGCTTGAATTTTATGGTGCGACGCACAATATAGGAGCTGCTAGGGACTCGACGCCTCCTCGAGGGCTACCAAGAGGAGTTATGAAATGAACTATGATTCCATTCGCGCGACGCCCGCCAAGGGCACCGTGCGGACGTTGAGCCAGCAGGAAGAGCTTCCGCTGCTGCGCGATCACCTGCTGCGGCTGGATCGCACCAGCCGCCATGATCGTTTTCATGGCTTCATCGACGACAGCTTCATCCGCCGCTACGCAGAGCGCTGCGCCAATGACGGCACCGTCATCATCGCCTATTTCGAGGACGGCGTGGTCCGCGGCGCGGCCGAATTGCATCCCCCGGAACAGTCTCCGGATGCACAGCCCGAGATCGCCTTCAGCGTCGAGCGGTCGGCGCGGCGGAAGGGCGTCGGCAGCACCTTGTTCCGCAAGCTGATCGCCGAGGCGCATGCCAAGGGCTACGGCAGCCTGCGCATCACCACCGGCGCCCAGAACGATGCGATGCGGGCGCTGGCCACCAAGTTCGGTGCCCAATTGACCTTCCGTCATGGGGAGTCGACCGGCAGCATCGACCTGAGCGAGCAGCAGCAGCCCGAAACGGCGCCGGCTGTCGCCGCGGTGACGCCGGTCGAGGCCGCGCGCGCGATCGTCGACATGAACCGCGCCTATTGGCGCATGGTGATGCAGATCTCCGGCTGGGGCCGGGCGGCCTGAGCCGGTAGCGTTCCAAGCGAAGTGGATACCGGTTCGCGTGAAGGAAACGCGTCCAACAAGAATCTCAAATCAGACGAAAAAGGGCAATCAATTCAATGGATTGCCCTTTTTCTTTCAGCAATTGGATGGTGCTTCTCAGGTGCCGGTGCGCTTGTCGGTCGCAAAGCGGCGGACCACGCGGCGCTCGACCACAACGGAGCGCTGCGCGCCCTGTTCGCCGGCGATGACGCGGGTTGCCGTGCCGGTCCGGGCACTGACGCGCGCAGTCTTCTTCACCTCGGCGAGCACATCGTCATAGGGCAGCCCCATCAGGGCCGACGCGATCTCGGCCTGGGCCTCCACGTCATCGGTGATGCCGATGGCAGCGAAGATTGCTTCTTCCAGCGTCGGGGGATCATGCCGCACGCGCCGGGTGCCATACTTGGTATTCCAGTCTCCGCTCATCGCCGCCTCATCTTTGAATCGCGGGAGATACGTAAGGTCCCCAATGTTGCATTGCAATATGAATGTGAGATGGCAATCCAGCCATGCAGCTAGAGTCTCTCAATCTTGTGAGCGTCATAAAGTTCGATGGTGGTCGCCGCGGCCGCGAGAGATTGCAGCGAGCGGACGAAATCGCGTGACGCAGGGACCGCGAAATGCGCAGCCAGCGCGGCGCGGTCGGCCCATTGCTCGAAGAACACCAGCCTGAGCGGATTCTCGCAGTCGACATGGACCGCATGCGAGATGCAGCCGGGCTCGGTGCGCGAGCGATGGACATGCTCGAGGCTCAAGCGCCGCACCTCGTCGAACGAGTCGGGGCGGGCGGTGACGCTGCCGGTGACGACGATCATGATATCCCCCTCCAATGCGCGATGAAGCCAGGTCATCATCGCGCTTTAGGTTCTTGTTTGAGCATGATCTTTTCGGAAAACCGCTTCGCACTTTTCCGGATCATGCTCTACGGGGTGGCTTCTGCCCCGGATGCACCCATCTGTTGCTGCGGCCAGCGCTTCAGCGCGGCGCGGCCGGCATCGGTCAGCTCATAGATGCCGCGCTCGGCCCGATCGAACCAGCCATAGACATTATGCAGCAGGATCTTGCCGGCGTCGGGAATGTCGGCCCGCAGGTCGCGCACCCGCCGCGGCCCATCCGAAAGCGCCGAGGCGCAGGCCAGCGCCTGCTGCCGGTAGGCGGTCATGATCGGCGCCCGCGTCGATCCGCCCATCGCGGGATCGCCCTTGCGCTTCCGGTGCTCGGTGATCAGCCGTGAACGTTTCTTCGGATTGCGGCGGGGCGCCGCGGTCGGCGGCGGTACCAGCACCTCGACGTCGCCGCGATCGGTCACGCCGAGCATGCCGAAGCCGAGCCGCCGGCACAGATTGCGATAGCGCGCGTCGCTCTCGCGGCCCTTGCCTCGGGCTGACACCTTGGCCGCGATCCACACCTCGTCGGCGGCGCCGGCGCGATCGACCGCCTGCAGGATCAGTTCGAGATTGAAGGCGAGCTTGAGCTCTCCGATCACGACGACCGGTGGATCGTCGCCGCTCAGCGCCACGAGATCGCAGCCGCCAATCTCGCCCTTCACCGTGAAGCCGAGCTTCTCCAGGAAGCGTTTGACGGGAAGATAAAGCGCGGTTTCCAACAGGCAGGCTCCTGCGGCAGCATCGGCCGCGACTCGGTGCGCCAGCATAGCGCGGAATTGCGCCCGCCGAGGCGGATGGAATTTGCTCAAGGCACGGCCGAGCGGCTATTGTCGGAACCGGGACCAGGGCAGCTCATGATCCGGAACGGGCTCTATCACATCACCGTCGAATTTCTCGACGGCGTCTCTGGCGGCAACCAGGGCGTCATGGTGCTGCGCGACGGACAGATGCGCGGCGGCGACTCGTTTTTCTTTGCCTATGGCAGCTACACCGCAGCCGACGGCAAGTGGAAGGGCGAGGTCACCAACGAGGAGCATTCGCCGACCTATGGCGAGCGCCCGGTGTGGGAACGCAAGGTGGTCACGATCGGATTTACCGGCACCTATACCGATCAGACCGCCGAAGGCGACGGCATGGCGCTCGCCGGCAAGCAGAGCATCCGCTTCAGGTCGAAACTGCGGCTGCTGGTTGCGGACTGACCTGCCGATGCTGGCCGCGCCCGCGGCGTCAGCGGATCAGGCGATCATATTCTGCGTGAGAGCCGATCCAGAACCAGAGATATCCCTCGTCTGTTTCGACGGCGAGTGCGCGATAACGCAAGCCAACCCGAACGGACCAAAATCGCCCGATCTTCTTGAGTTGCAGAGATGGATGACGTGGATTGCGTTTCAATAGCGCAAAGTTCGCGTCGGCGAGCTCACGCATTGGAACGGGTAGTTGTTCGTAGGCAGTCCAAAATTTGGGTGAGGCCGAGTGCTTCACAAGTCGCGCGACTGTCCGGCGCGATGAGCTGCCAAGGCCTCGTCCGCCAAGGCGTCGAGTTTCCCGGCCTTTGCGTCCCGTTCGATCGCTGCATCGAAACGTTCGGCATCGAACGTTTCAAACCAGGCGCGAAAGCGGGCCAGCTCACGAGGAGGCAGCCGTTCGACGGCCTTTTCGATGTCTTCTGCAGTAGTCATCACGAACATATAGCATTGGCCAGATCGACCCGAAAGGCGTCCAGGAGAGGGGCGGGTCTAAACCCGCCCGTTGACCGGCAGCAGCGCGCCGGTGACGGCGCTCGCGGCATCGCTGGCGAGGAACAGGATCACCTCGGCGAGCTCCCTCGGCGTCACCCATTTGGAGATATCGGCCTTCGGCATCGCGGCGCGATTGGCTGCGGTGTCGATGATCGAGGGCAGCACCGCGTTGACCGTAACCTTGCCCTTGAGTTCCGCGGCGAGCGACTCCGTGAGGCGGTGCACGCCGGCCTTCGAGGCGGCGTAGGGACCCATGCCGGAGGCGGCCTGCAAGGCGCCGAGTGCGCCGATATTGATGATCCGCCCGGCGCCCGACTTGGTGAGATGCGGGATGGCGGCGCGCGAGGTGTTGAGCGCCGTCATCACGTTCATCGCATACATGCGCTGCCAGGTCGCCGGGTCGCCGTCGCTGACCGCCTCGAAGGTAAAGCCGCCGGCGATGTTGATCAGCCCGTCGAGCCGGCCGAAATGCGCAGCCGCTTTGTCGATCGCGGCGGTCGCCTGCGCGGTGTCGGTGAGGTCGACACCGCCCAGCTCGATATGGTCGGCTGTCGCCGCAAGCGTTGACGCGGCATGATCGATGCCGGCGACGCGCACGCCGCGCGCCAGCGCCTCTGTGGCGACCACTTTGCCAAGCGCGCCGAGGGCGCCCGTGATGACGATGGCTCTTCCGTGCATGGCGGTCTCCGCATTCGCGAGCAAACGAATGCCCACTATGATCAGGCGGAATTCATTTGCAATGCCGCCAATTTCGCCTCCTACTGCGCGCATTCATCAATTCATTCGCCTCAAGGATGTTTGCGATGCCGACACCCAGACCGTGCGAAACCCATCTCGACCTCGTCAGGTTCGGACATAAGCTGCCGCACTTCGCGGATGCGCTCCGGCATCAGCGCAAGATCAAGCTGGTGGCGCTCGGATCGTCGTCGACCGCGGGCGCCGACAACATCCTGCCGTTCCCGCCGCGGCTCGAGATGCTGCTGCGGCAACGCTTCTTTGGCCGGATGATCGACGTGATCAACCGGGGGATCGGCGGCCAGGAGGCGCCGGAGGAGTATTCGCGCATCGAGTCCGACGTGACCGTTGAGGCGCCGGTGCTGGTGATCTGGCAGGTCGGCACCAACGCCGTCTACAAGAGCTACAATCCCGCCGAGGTGCGCGCGACGCTGGAGGCCGGGCTCGACGTGCTCGCGGCGCTTCCGCTTGACGTCGTCGTGATGGATTCCCAGTACACGCAGGCGATCGTCGGGACGGAAGCTGTGCTCAATCTTGCCAACGTGATCATGCCGATGATCGCCGAAGTGGCCGCAAGCAGGAAGGTGAATCTGTTCAGCCGCTTCGCGCTGATGAAGCGCTGGACCGATGACGGGATTCCGCTTGGCGAGCTCGACGATGGCGGACAGCTTCACACCAGCGAGTGGGCGACCAATTGCGTGACCCAGTCGCTGTTCGGCGCGATCGACGACTCATTGAAGCCGGAGGCGATCACGTAAGCCCAACGACGTCGGCCCGACTACGTAAGACTACGGGGTAGGGCCGGTTGGATAAAATTTGCAGTAGTTCCGTAAGTCGTTTGCAGAACCCTTTCCTTAGAAGCGGAACTCCAGCCAAGGTAGGGGTTATGCGAATGGGAAATCTTCCGGACCACGGTTTACCGCTCGTTCAGCTTAAGGAGCAGCGGCGCGATCTCGTGGTGGCGCTGCAAAATCGCAAGGGACCAGTGGGCAGCTGGGAATTGATGCAGATCGCGGCGATCCAGCAGGCGATCTCGGCGTTCGAGGATGTGATTGCCGACCTCGATGCGGAGCTCGAGCTCGAGGCCGCGGCGGCCTGAGCTTTTCGGCTTGGAGCCGTTTTCTTCACGCGAACCGGTGTCCACTTCGCTCGAAAACGCTGTCGCTCGGACTGATCAGGCCTGCAGATAGCGGCCTTCAAGCGCCTTGCGCTCGGCCTCGCCGAGCCCGAGGCCTTCGCGGAAATAACCGTCGAGGCCGCCGTAGTCGGCATCGATCGCCTCGAATGCAGCCTCCAGAAACGCCGCGCGCACCGTGCCAAGCACTTGCTTCACATCATCGGGCAACTCGGTGCTGTGGGCCGGGTCGCGTTTGTAGAACTGGTTGGTCAGGAGATAGTCGTCCGCGATCACCTGATCGGACACGCCGAGCGCGTGCAGGATCAGCGCGCAGGCGAAGCCGGTGCGATCCTTGCCGGCGGTGCAGTGGATCACCAGCGGCGCGCGGTCTTCCAATAGATGGGCAAACAGCGTGCGATAGCGCGCGGTGTTGTCCTGCACATAGCCCCGGTAGGAATCCCGCATCACGTCGATCGCATCGGCTTCCGAGAGCTGACGGTTGCTGGCGATCTCGCGCAGCGAAGCCACCACGGTCGGCTCGACAGGGAGTGAATGCACGGTGACGTCGCTCATGCCGCACAGCGCCTCGGCGCGCTCGGCGACGCCGCGAAAATCGAACGCGCTTCTGACCCCGAGCGAGCGCACCACGGCGACGTCGTGCTCGGTGAGATGCGCAAGATGGTTGGAGCGGAAGATCTGGCGCCAGCGCACCGTCCGCCCGTCGCGCGTCTGGTAGCCGCCGAGGTCGCGAAAATTGCTGGCGCCGGCGAGATTGAGGTGACGGGCAGGGGCATCGGACATCGGGCAGGCCTGTTGCAGCTGATGAGGTCTTGGCGCAGGAATAGCGGCGCAGACAGGTCTATAACCGGCCCGTCAGGGGGAGAATATGACTTATCGCGGGGGCGCCATTGTCATCGGCGCAATTCTTTTCGAACTCTTCGGTTCCGCGAACGTGTCGGCGCAGTCCGCCTTCCGGAATTATCGCTGTGCCGACGGCACGCAGTTCATTGCCGGGTTCTTCAACGGGGATACGCGCGCGCATCTTCAACTCGACGGCAAGGCGGTGACGCTGAAGAAGCGCCTGTCGCTGACGGGCACACGCTACAGGGGTGGCGGGGTCACGCTCGAGATCAACCGGGCCGGGCTTGCCAGGCTCCGGCATGCGAGGCGGCCGGCGACGGCCTGCGAGCTGGCATGAAAAAAGGGCCGAAACGCTCGCGTTCCGACCCTTGTTATTGCTCTGCTGCTGTCTGACGTCTTTGCGTCACGCCCCTCTGTCGCGTCGGCATCAGTGATCGCGGCCCGGCTTGGCGTCATCGATGGCCGCCTGATGGTACCAGCTCTCGCTGCAGGCCGAGGTCTCGACTTCAGCGGCGAGTTCGAGCGCGGTCCGCGTCTCGCCGTAGCGGCGTCCGCCAAGAGCCGCGCGGCCCCCTGCGGGGAATTGATAGATCGTTGCCGATCCCTGGATCGGTCCTTGGTTTTGGCCCGTGGTGATCATGTCAAAGTCTCCTTTGGCCGGAGCGAGCCTCCATGGTGCGCCCGACTCATTCGCGTGTGGTTACCGTGTTTTCGATATCGGCCCGGGCTGCGTGGGGTGCAAGTGACCAAGAAATAGTCATTGTTTGGCTAATTCGTGGGCAGATTCGGGTTTGCTTCCTGTGAGGCAGGATGCAGCTGACCAACGCTTGAGCCGTGGCGGTGGTTGCAGGGCGCCCGACCGTTGGACACGAACTGTCACATCGCGCTGCCGCCGCATTAAGCGGCAGGCGATGCCGTAGCCGAATTTGCTGCAGAAACGGGCGGTGGAGGGCGCTGAGAGAAGATTTTGACTGACCGCGGCGCATGCCAGCCGCGCTGCTATGTCGCAGAAAAAAATGCGATGTCCGCTGTGGACATCCGCGACCGGGCGGGCGCCGCAGTGCAGCGACTGGCATTTTAATTGCTTAGTAAGAGCCGGCCGATGGTGGCCGGGTACGCGTGCGGCGGCCGACTGGCTTTCGGTTCCTCACGGTTTTGCATCATCAACAGAGAGGTTCAATGACCAAGTACAAGCTCGAGTATATCTGGCTCGACGGATATACGCCGACGCCGAGCCTGCGCGGTAAGACGCAGATCAAGGAATTCGCGTCGTTCCCGACCCTCGAACAGCTTCCGCTGTGGGGCTTTGACGGTTCGTCCACCCAGCAGGCTGAAGGCCACAGCTCTGACTGCGTGCTGAAGCCGGTCGCCTGCTATCCCGACGCCGCGCGCGAGAACGGCGTGCTGGTGATGTGCGAAGTCATGATGCCCGACGGCAAGACGCCGCATGTCTCGAACAAGCGCGCCACCGTTCTGGATGACGAAGGCGCCTGGTTCGGCTTCGAGCAGGAATACTTCTTCTACAAGGACGGCCGTCCGCTCGGCTTCCCGGAAGAGGGTTATCCGGCGCCGCAGGGCCCGTACTACACCGGCGTCGGCTACAAGAACGTCGGCAGCGTCGCCCGCAAGATCGTCGAAGAGCATCTCAATCTCTGCCTCGCCGCCGGCATCAACCACGAAGGCATCAACGCCGAAGTGGCGAAGGGCCAGTGGGAATTCCAGATCTTCGGCAAGGGCTCCAAGACCGCCGCTGACCAGATGTGGATGGCCCGCTACCTGATGCTGCGCCTCACCGAGAGCTACGGCATCGACATCGAATTCCATTGCAAGCCGCTCGGCGACACCGACTGGAACGGCTCGGGCATGCACGCCAACTTCTCGACCAAGTACATGCGCGAAGTCGGCGGCAAGGAGTACTTCGAGAGCCTGATGAAGGCCTTCGACAAGAACCTGATGGATCACATCGCCGTCTACGGCCCGGACAACGACAAGCGCCTGACCGGCAAGCACGAGACCGCGCCCTGGAACAAGTTCAGCTACGGCGTGGCTGACCGTGGTGCCTCGATCCGCGTGCCGCACTCGTTCGTCAACAACGGCTACAAGGGCTATCTGGAAGACCGTCGCCCGAACTCGCAAGGCGACCCCTACCAGATCGCTTCGCAGATCCTGAAGACGATCTCCGAGGTTCCGACCGGCGCCAAGGCTGCGGCTTAAATGGCTGCGGCCTAAGCTGCTATCGGACCCGGATGGAGCCATCCGGTACCGCAAATCGGGTCCGCCAGGGCGACAGCCTTGGCGGACCTTCGCTATTTAGCGATACCCTTTGCAGGTGACGTTCCGCCGAAACCGGTTTCGCGGCGTTATGAACCGCGCTAGATAACGGGTGCATCTTGGCTGCCGGGGACACGGCGCTTGTTTGAGGGGTTTTACAAGGTCCGGTTCGAACTCGGCGGCGCCGTCGGCCGCAGCGTGATGTATGTCGGCGACGGCAAGATGCTCGGCGGCAATTCGGCGTTCGCCCATATCGGAACCTACCAGAAAGCCGGCGACGAGGTCGCAGTCGAGATCCAGACCGTCCGCCACAACCCCGATCCGAACTACCGCGCGATGGCCGGTACCGATGACGCCACGCTGATTGCCAAAGGCCGGCCGGACGGCGAGCTCTATCGCTTCAAGGGCGAGCTGAAGGAGTTGCCCGGCGTGCCGTTCCAGTCGGTGATGACGCCGATCACCGAGGAGGACATCCCGATCGCCGGCGGGGTCGGCGAGGGCGGTGTTATCAACGGGCTCTATTCAATCGACATCCGCGTGCTCGACGGGGTCGACGGCGGCCTCACCGGCGTGATGCTGCTGAACAACGGTCGCATCCTCGGCGGCGACGCCTTCTTCTACTATCTCGGCACCTACACCTCCGAGAAAGGCCGCTGGAAGGGCCAGATCCTCAATCAGGAGCACACTTCGGCGATGGGTGAGAATCCGATCTTTGGCGGCCACGAGGTCGGCATCGGCTTTGCCGGCACCTGCGACGCCGAGGGCGCCGTGCTGGAGGCGACCGCGCTTGCCGGCAAGCGCAGCCTGCGCCTCACGGCCGCGCTCAAGCTGATGCGCCGGGCATAGACATATGGGCAATTCGGTTCGCGTGCTCTCGACACTGGCGCTGAAGGGCGCCGTCGCGCGGCTTGCCGCCGCCTATCAGGCGGCGAGCGGCGTTGCGATCGACGCCGATTTCGCCCCGACGCTGGCGCTGCTCGAACGCCTGCGCGGCGGCGAGGGCGCCGACCTCGTGATCCTGACCCGCGAGGGCCTCGACGAGATGATCGGCGAGGGCCGCGTTGCGCGGGAGAGCGCCGTGGATCTTGCGCGCTCCTATGTCGGCGTCGCGGTAAAGGCGGGGGCCGCGCATCCCGACATCGCAACCGAAGCCGCGCTGCGTGCGGCGCTGCTCGGAGCGCGGGCGGTGGCCTATTCGCGGCTTGGTGCCAGCGGCATCCTGTTCGCGCAGCTGATCGCGCGTCTCGGCATTGTGGAGGCGATCAACGCGCGGGCGGTGATCATTCCGAGCGGCTTCACCGCGGACAAGCTCGTCAGCGGCGACGCCGATCTCGCAATCCAGCAGATCAGCGAGCTGAAGCAAATCGAGGGCATCGAGGTCGTCGGGCCGATCCCGCTGGATTTGCAGACCCCGGCGGTGTTCTCCGCCGGCCGCATGGCAGCGTCGCAGCGCGCGGCGGCCGCCGATCATCTGCTGCGCTATCTGTCGTCGGCTGACGTCGCGCCGGTGCTGCGCGAGACCGGGCTCGAGCCTTGAATTCGCCCGCACCGCGACGCAACCTGCCGGTCATGTTCAAACCACTTCACGCGATTGTCTTCGCTGTGGCGCTGGCCGCGCCCGTGCTTGCCCATGCGCAATCGGCCGACCTCGTGCTGTGCGACCGGCTTGCCGCCGATCCCACCGATCCCGACAAGCCGGCCGACGTGAAGGGCGTGCCCGACATCGCGTCGGCCGACATCGCGACCGCGATCAAGTACTGCGCGGTGGCCGCACGATCGTCGCGCCGCGCGATGTACCAGCTCGGCCGGGCCTATGCCGCCAACCGGCAGACGGCGGAAGCCGCAAGCGCGTGGCGCAAGGCGACCGACAAGGGCTCGACATCGGCGATGGTCGAGCTCGGCGTGCTCTACGGCAACGGCACCGGCCTCGCCAGGGACGAGGCCCAGGCGCGCAAATTGTTCGAGCGCGCGGCGCAGGCCGGCAATGCGCGCGGCGTCAGCAATCTCGCCGCGCTCGGCGGCGGCGCGGCGGCTGATCCAGCACGCGCGCGCGAATTGCTCGCCAAGTCCGCCGAGACCAATGCCGAAGCGCAGTACCAGCTCGGCATGATGCTGGCCGAGGGCAAGGGCGGCGCGCAGGACGACGCCGCCGCGCGGGCGCTGTTCGAGAAGGCCGCCGCGCAGAACCATCCCGGCGCGCTGGAGCGGATGGGGGCGTTTTCGCAGGCCGGCCGCGGCGGGCCGAAGGATAGCGATGCCGCAAAGGCCTATTACGAGCGGGCGGCGGCGCTCGGCGACGAGGATGCCAAGAAGGCGCTGGAGCGGGCCCGCTGTCCCTATGTCATCAAGGACAAGCGCGGCAATGCCGTGACCAATCTCTGCTTCTAACCGAACTGGAACGCTCGCCGCGGCATGTCGTTGACATGCGAATGGCATTGGCGAGGCGATGCGATGATCCGCAAACTGCGTTCCGGCGAGTACCGGCTCTATTCCCGCAAGGTCAATCCGAAAACCGGCAAGCGCCGCAATCTCGGCACCTTCAAGTCGCGCGCGGCGGCGGAGAAGCACGAGCGCGACGTGCAGTATTTCAAGCGCCACTAAGCGCGATGAGATTTGGGTAAATCGTCATCGCGCTTTAGCTCTTTGTTTGAGCATGATCTTTCGGGAAACCGCTTCGCACTTTTCCGGATCATGCTTTAGTTCGGACGCTGCGCCGTTACGGAGGCGGGCAGGCCGCGCCGGTTTTCACCCAGGCCTCGACCAGTGCGCCGGCCTGCGCTTGCGTGCCCGGTGCGGGTGCGCGGCCGAAGCCGGGATGCCAGGCCCAGCCCACCAGCGTGTCCTTGCCGATATGCTCGATCAGTTCCTCGACCTTGCGGCCGCCATTGCGCGCGGGGTCGCGGATTTGTGCGCAGATCTCGCCGACGGTCTTGCCGGCCCATGCCATCTCGCGCGGCGCGAGGTGCCATTCCGGGTGGCCCGGCACCCGACCGGGATCGAAATTGGCGTGCTGGTGACAGATCGAGCAGCGCATGGCGTCCTTGCCGTGGCCGTCGGCACCCCGTGTCACCGGTGGCTGATGCATGCGGCTGATATCGCCCTGCCGCGGGCTGTCGCCGGCGGGATGGCAGTTCGTGCAGCGCGGATGCGTCAGAACCTTGCCGAGCTCGGTGAAGATCGCCGCCGAGCGCTGCTCGACATTCTCGATGCCGGCAAAGCTTTCCGGCGAGGCGAGGGCATGGCTCGCGCTCTCCGACGCCGCGTAGCCTGCGCACAGGCTGGTCGCGAGTGCCGTCAGCACTGCAACGATCCGAAACCGCGTTTCCGATGGCATTGCTCGCGCGCTCACTTGTTGGCGGTCAGATAGCGTTTGGAATCGGCGAGGATCACGTCGCGCACCGCCTGGTGATACTTGATGTAGCCGGTGCAGCGGCACAGATGGCCATCGAGCGCATCCGCAATGACGCTCTCGAGCTGGTCCCGCGCCACCGGCGTCTTCGCCAGCCGTTCGAGCAGCACCTGGCCCTCGTTGAGGAAGCCGGCGGTGCAATAGCCGCACTGGAATGCGAAGTGGTCGATGAAGGCGCGCTGCAACGCCGACAGTTCGCCGTTCCTGGCATGGCCCTCGACGGTGCGGATCGCCTTGCCGTCGAAATTCGCGGCCGGCACCACGCAGGTCGGGGTGGTGTAGCTCGTGCCGTCGGGATTATCGATGATAACGGCGCAGCTCAGGCATTGCGCGGCGCCGCAGCCGAACTTGGTACCGGTCATCCCGAGCATTTCCCGAAGGAAATCGTTCATCGAGAGGTCGTCACGGACCTCGATCGGACCGTGCTTCTGGCCGTTGATGGTGAGGTTGAGCGTCGTCACGCCAGCGCTCCCTTGAGCAGGCTTGTTGTCACCGGCAGTGAGCGGAAGCGGTGACCGGTGGCATCGTTGATGGCGTTGAGCAACGCCGGCACGATCGGGATCATCACCACCTCGGCCATGCCCTTCGGCGGCTCGTCCGGCGTCAGTGGCGGCAGCATCTCGATCTCGAGATCGTGTAGCGGCAGGTCGGAGCCGCGCGCGATCAGGTACTGGCCGAGATTCCACTGACCGTTGCCGGGCCCGCCTTCGAACGGCGGCAGGGTTTCCAGCAGGGCGTAGCCGACGCCCATCGCAAACCCGCCATGCGACTGGCCGAGCACCACTTCAGGCACCAGCGCCTGGCCGCATTCGAACACGCTGTAGGCCTTGGCGATGCGCAAACTGCCGGTCGCGCGCTCGATCTCGACGCGGACCAGCGTGCCGCACATCGAGGTGTAGGCGGTGCCGATCCGGTTGTTGTCGGTCGGCGGGAATTTCACGCTTGTTCGGTCAATCCGCTCGAACTGGCTCCGGCCGCGACGAACAGCGAGCGCGTCGATCTCGGCGCGGTACTGTTCGCCGAACAGCGGGAAGCGGGCGCGCGACCAGGCCCAGCGCGAGAAGCTGTGCGCGATGGCGCCAGTGACGAAGCCGCGCGCATGCGCGGTCGCGGCAAGCTTTGCCAACGGCAGCGGTGCGAGATCATCGAGCACGAGCTGCCCGTCCTGCCAGCGCGCTCTGTCCCATTGCCGGGCGCGGGGATCGGCCTTGGTGATGTGCCAGAGCTCGAGCGCCGCCGGCCACAGGCCGAAGCGGAAGATGACGCGGGCCGCCTCGGCCGACGAGTGGGTGCCGACATGGGCGCCGATCGATGCGCTGGTCGCCGAGCTGATCGCGGGCACCCAGCGCGAGTTCTTCTCGGCGAGATCCTGGGTCTTCTGATCCATCGTGTAGGGATCGCCCGAGGTGACCAGCCCGAGCGTCTCGTAGCTGTCGACCCGGGAGACGGCGACCTCGTCGGCGACGGCGCCGAGATGGCTCGCGACCCGGTTGGCGAGCGCGGTGCCGACGCCATTGCCCATTTCGACGTGGTCGCAGTGGATCGCGATCCGCCCCTCGGGATCGATCTCGACCCGGCCGAGCGAGCAATCCGCACCCGAGCCGTAATCCTTGGTGACGCAGGCGACGCCGGTGCCGACCAGGCGTCCCTCCGGCGCCTTCTGCTTGAAGTCAGCGCGCTGCCGCCAGATCGGATGCGTCTCGAGCTTGTCGAGGATGTCTGGCGTGCGCACCGACACGATGTAGGGATTGCCGGTCATGGTCCGGCCGTTCTGCTTCAGCGCATTGTTGCGACGGAACGCGATCGGATCGACCTTGAGCTCGCTCGCCGCCTCGTCGATCAGGACTTCGAGCGCGGTCATGGTCTGCAGCGTCCCGTAGCCGCGCATCGAGCCTGCGGTGACGCCGCGCGAATGCAGCGCCACGGTGGTGACGTCGACCTTGGGGATGTCGTAGATGCCGATCGCGGCGGTTGCGGCGACGACCGCGACATTGGCCGAGAAGTTGGCGAGCCCGCCGCCGTCGAGCACATGGTCGGCGGCGAACGCGGTGATCTTGCCGCTCGCCCGATCGATGCCGATCCGCGAGCGCATCTTGATCGGGTGGCGTTTGATGCCGCCCTGGAATTGCTGGTAGCGGTCCTGCGCCAGCCGCACCGGCCCGCCCGGGAAGAACATCGCCGCCAGCGCTACGTAAAGCACGAACGGGGTATGGTCGCGGCCGCCGAAGCCGCCGCCGACATGGGCGAACTGCGCGTTGATGTGCGAGGGCCGGAACGGCGGACGGGCCTTGCCGAGCATGAAGGCGATCGACTCGGTCGCCTCATAGGGCGACTGCACGCCGAGCACCAGTTCGAGATTGCTGCTGTTGTCGCTGTACCAGGCGAGCCCGCTCTCCGGTTCCAGGAACATCGGATCGACCGACTGGGTCTCGAACTCACGGTCGAGCACGAGCTGCGTCGGATCGTCCTTGGCGAGCTGGGCGCGGATCGCTTCGCCATGGGTCGCGGCCTTGGCGTAGTCGGCCTTGGTCTCCTTGGCGAGCGGCAGCCAGACCGGCAGCGCCGCGTTCTGGATGCGGCTCGGCGAAACCCAGCCGGCCTGGATCGGCGAATAGACGTCGGGCGCCTCGGGCGCGGCGCCGGCGACCCGCGTGAAGCGATACGCGCCGTAGTTCGGCAGGACGACCGGCCCGGTCTCGTCGCCGAATTTGACGAAGCCGCCGTTGCGCAGCGCGAGGCGCGCGCGGTCGAAAGCGTCGAACTGCTCGAAGATCAACAGCGCGATCGGCTGTCCGAGATAGAGCGGCGTCTTGCCGACGGGGCAGAACAGGTCGCCGGTGTAGAATTCCGGGACCCGCGTGCCGATCCGGTCGAGATCGGCAGCGGTCACGACAACCGAGGGCTTTGCCGGACCATCGAGGCGGGCGAGGTCCATGCCGGCATAGACATGCGTTGCGTCATCGGCGCGGACCAGGATGGCGTGCGCGGTGGTCGCGGGCCAGCCGGGCATGTCGGCGGCGCGAAAGTCGGACGCGTAGAGCTTTGCGCCCGTGACCTTGGCCACGCCGTCGACGCGGCCGGCGCCCTTTTCCGCCGGATTGAAATGGCCGCGCCCGGGTAGCGTCTCGCGGGTCGCGAAAGCCGGTTCCTTCGCCAGCGCCAGATGCGACAGGCTGACCGAGATGCCGCCTGCCGACAACCACTTCACGAATTCGCGTCGCGAAGGCCGCATGGTCTGATCTTTCATCGACACCTCGACGACGGCATATCGCGCCGGGGTTTAATAATTTGTGCAATACACGCGAAAGTATTGCGGCAAAGCGAGCGCAACCGCAACGCCGCAATAGGTCGTAGCTGCCTCACTTGCAGCTTTGGCCTCACTTGAGGTCGGCGATGGTGGCCGGTCCCGGACCCGGCGTGATCAGCGTCGGCCACTGCTTGGAACCGAACGGCACCAGCGGCGGCAGGAAGGCGGTCATGCCGCGCTTCCTGGTCTCGGCGATGATCGCCTCGCGCGCATCGCCCCCCATCAGCTCATAGTCCATCAGGTGATAGCTGCCGAAGAACAGCGCGCCGACCGAGCGATCGGCGATAATCCGGGTCAGCGACTCCAGCATGTCCGACGGCGTCGTGGTGAAGGAGATCGTCTCGATCAGCATCAGGCGGCTGTTGATGGCGTCAGGCCCGAAGAACTGCGCCAGCACGCTGAAGATCACGTTGTTCTGCCGCGCCACATAGATCGTGTTGCTCGCGCCATAGGTCTTGTCCCAGTCGGCGCCGAGCTGGCTCTTCCAGTCGGCCATGACCGTCATCCAGTGCGCGACCTGGGTCTGCGCGGCCCAGGCGACGTTCCTGGCGAGCAGCGGCGCCTGCTTCTTGCCGAACGCCTCGAGCGTCGCGAAGGGAATGGCGCCGGCGGTGAGGCATTCATCCATGAACGCGATGTTGTTCTTGAGGATGGCGCGGTTGTTGTCGCGCCAGTCTGCCTGCATCGGCGTGGCATCGAGCCCGTCGAGCGCCGACTGCATCCGGCTGCGATAGGCCTGCATCGACCCGCGCCATGCCTTGTCGTCGGGATTGTTGACATAGGGGCCGACCACCTCGGCCAGCGCCATCGTGCTGTGGCCGACCGACTTGAGCAGCTGATAGACGATCGGCACCTGCGGCGCTTCGGTCGGCGGCTTGCCCGGCCGGTACAGGATCAAACGGCCGCCGGCGCCGGAGAACAGGCCGAGGATCACTGGATGCTTGTCGAGGATGTTCTTCTGGAAGATCCGCGCCGCATCGCCATAGAGCTCGAACATGCCGGTGTTGAGCGCGAGCACGTCCTTGGTCGCGACGTCGGCCGGCGTTGACGAGGTCTTGCCGGAGATCGGCCCCATATAGTCGGGCAGCGACTGCGCCAAGGCAGCGCCGCCGCTGCCGAGCAGCAGCGCCAGCGCGGCGGCCAGGCCAAAGCGATTGATCATGTGATGCTCCTCGAAGCCTCGCCTGTGTCGAGGCCGGGTGCGGCCGCGCGACCATTGGCGGAATGCGCAAATGCTTGGACACAATGAACAGGGAGAGTAGAGAACAGGCAGACCAGATCCCGCGTGACGAAGCACGACGCGGACGGTGCCTACAGCTAAGCGACGAATCGGCTGCTGTCCACACCCGGACATTGCGGGGGTTGCCTGCGCCAAAAGACGCAATGGTGCGGCGTCCGGCCCGGTGCTATGTGGCGAACAGAATCAATTTTATGTTTTGGATTTTTGCGTGCTCAACGGACTTTACAAGGTCGAGTACGGCATCAACGGCGCATTCGGCCGCAGCATCATGTGCATGCATGACGGCAAGATGCTGGGCGGTAATTCGGCCTTTGCCCATCTCGGCACCTATCAGGTGACGGAAGGCGAGATCGCCGCCGAGGTGATCACCGAGCGCCACAATGACGATCCGAACTTCAAGCCGCTGATGGGCGCCGACGTCACCGTCATCAAGGTGCGCGGCAGGAGCGAGGGTTCCACCATCCTGCTCGAGGGCAAGGCCGACGCGATGCCGGACGGCGTGTTCTGGGCGAATTTGGCGCCACTCGACGACGAGGCCTTGCCGCCGCGCGGGGCGGTCGGTCCCGGCGGTATCGTCAACGGACTGTACTCCATCCATCTGCGCGCGCTCGACGGTGTCGACGCCGGGCTCACCGGGGTCATGTTGCTGATGGACGGCCGCATCCTCGGCGGCGATGCGTTCTTCTACTATCTCGGTTCGTATTCGTCCGCGGATGGCCGTTGGCGAGGCGAGATCGTCAACCAGGAGCATACGCCGGCGAAGGGCGTGTACCCGGTGTTCGGCGGTTATGAAGTTGGCATCGGCTTCGCCGGTTCGTGCGGTGCGGACGGTGCCGAGCTCGAAGGCATCGCGCTGGCCGGCAAGCGCAGCCTTCGCCTGTCGGCCGAATTGCGGCTGATGCGCCGCGCCTGACTAGAGGTCCGTCAATCCTTGATCAGAAGCACGCCGCCGATGATCAGCGCGATGCCGGCCAGCCGTGAAACCGACACCGGGTGCTGCGCCAGCCCGAACAGGCCAAAATGGTCCATCGCGATGCCCGCGAGCATTTGACCTGCAACCACCAGTGCCAGCAGGGTCGCGGCGCCGAGTGGCGGCAGCAGCAGGATCATCAGCAGGATAAAGATGCCGCCGAGGACGCCGCCGCTCCAAGCCCACCACGGCACAGCAGTCACCAGCTTCCAGGAGGGCACCGGCTCGCGCGTCGCGACGAGCACGACCGCCATCGTCACGAGCCCGCCAAGATAGCTGACAAGCCCGGCCCAGGCCGGCGAGTTGAGGGCGGACCTGAGATTGCCGTTCAGGACCTGCTGAACGGCGACGCAGATGCCGGCGCCAAGCGCGAGGAGATAGAGAAACCAGACTTGCATAAGATGCCCCAAAACCGATCATCGAACCGCTTCATGTCATATGCGATCGGCAACGATCGTGGCATGCACGAAACGCGGCACGAACCTGCGGAATGGGCTTCCACCCACGTCCCAGATCGAATAAGAGGCCGCAAACCCTCAGTTCCCCAGTATTAGAGCATGATCCGCCTCGATAACGTCTCCAAGCAAGTCGGCCACCAGATCCTCTTCATCGAAGCCTCCGCGGCGCTCCAGAAGGGCGAGAAGATCGGCCTCGTCGGGCCGAACGGCGCCGGCAAGACCACGCTGTTCCGGATGATTTCGGGCCGGGAAATCCCGGACGAGGGTCAGGTCTCGCTCGATCGCGGCATCTCGATCGGCTATTTCAGCCAGGACGTCGGTGAGATGTCCGGCCGCAGCGCGGTCGCCGAGGTGATGGATGGGGCAGGGCCCGTCAGCGTGGTCGCGGCCGAGCTCAGGGAACTCGAGGCCGCGATGGCTGACCCCGACAAGGCCGACGAGATAGACGACATCATCGCGCGCTATGGCGAGGTGCAGCATCAATTCGAGGAACTCGACGGCTACGCGCTCGACGGCCGCGCGCGCGAGGCGCTGGCGGGGCTCGGCTTCAGCCAGGAGATGATGGACGGCGACGTCGGCAAGCTCTCCGGCGGCTGGAAGATGCGGGTAGCACTGGCGCGCATCCTCTTGATGCGTCCGGACGTCATGCTGCTCGACGAGCCGAGCAACCATCTCGATCTCGAAAGCCTGATCTGGCTCGAACAGTTCCTGAAGGGGTATGAGGGCGCGCTGCTGATGACCTCGCATGACCGCGAGTTCATCAACCGGATCATCAACAAGGTGGTCGAGATCGACGCCGGCCAGCTCACCACCTATTCCGGCAATTACGAGTTCTACGAACAGCAGCGCGCGCTCTCCGACAAGCAGCAGCAGGCGCAGTTCGAGCGGCAGCAGGCGATGCTCGCCAAGGAGATCAAGTTCATCGAGCGCTTCAAGGCGCGCGCCTCGCACGCAGCCCAGGTGCAGAGCCGGGTCAAGAAGCTCGACAAGATCGAGCGGGTCGAGCCGCCGCGGCGGCGGCAGACGGTGGCGTTCGAATTCCAGCCGGCGCCGCGCTCCGGCGAAGACGTCGTCAGCCTGAAGAACGTCCACAAGGCCTATGGCAGCAAGCGCATCTATGACGGGCTCGACTTCATGATCCGCCGCAAGGAGCGCTGGTGCGTGATGGGCATCAACGGTGCCGGCAAGTCGACGCTACTGAAGCTAGTCGCCGGTTCAACCGAGCCCGACGACGGCGCGGTCGCGGTCGGCGGCAGCGTCAAGATGGGCTATTTCGCCCAGCATGCGATGGACCTGCTCGACGGCGAGCGCACCGTGTTCCAGTCGCTGGAGGACGCGTTTCCGCAGGCCGGGCAGGGCAGCCTTCGCGCGCTCGCCGGCTGCTTCGGTTTCTCCGGTGACGACGTCGAGAAGAAGTGCCGGGTGCTCTCGGGCGGCGAGAAGGCGCGGCTGGTGATGGCCAAGATGCTGTTCGATCCGCCGAACTTCCTGGTGCTGGACGAGCCGACCAACCATCTCGATCTCGCCACCAAGGAGATGCTGATCAACGCACTCGCCGAGTTCGAAGGCACGATGCTGTTCGTGTCGCACGACCGGCACTTCCTCGCCGCGCTGTCCAACCGCGTGCTGGAGCTGACGCCTGACGGCATCCACCAATATGGCGGCGGCTACACTGAGTATGTCGCGCGTACCGGCCAGGAAGCGCCGGGACTGCGGAGCTAGCTCAAGCTCGCCACCGCGCGCAAAATGCCTCAACATCGCCGGACTGGAATTCCGGCAGGCGCTCCCAGATGGTCTCAGCCGGCCAGTTCCACCAGGCGATCTGCGATAGCTCGGCGGCGATCTTGCGGTTGAACCGCTCCTTGATCGGCCGGGCCGGCACGCCGCCGACGATGGTGTAGGGCGCGACATCGCGCGAGACCACCGCGCCGGCCGCCAGCACCGCGCCGTCTCCCACGGTGACGCCGGGCAGCACGATCACGCCGTGGCCGATCCAGACGTCGTTTCCGATCACGACGCGATCCGCGCGTCGGTTCCTGAAGAAGCCATGATCGCGCTCGGCGGAGGCCGTGTAGTATTCCGGGCAGTAGGTGAAGCGATGCTGGGAGGGGCGCTCGAGCGGATGATTGGGCGCGCCGATCCGAACCTGCGCCGCGATCGCGCAGAAGCGGCCGATCACGGCGTCGGCGACGATGCAGCCGCTGCCGAGATAGGAGTAGTCGCCAAGCTCGGTATATTCGATCGCGGTGTCGCCGAGCACTTCGCAACAACGTCCGACCTTGACCTCGCGCAGCTTGACCGTCGGCTCGATGACAGTTTCGGCAATCTTGGGGCGGGTCAGGCTCGGTGCGTTCATAGCGTTGTCCTCGATGCGACGAGCCGCTTCAGTCGCACAATTTCTATGACGGAGAGATGACAGGAGGAGGCGGATCTAACGCCCGGTGAGGCGGGCGATGGTCTCGATCTCGTTGGTCCAGATGCCGCCGGAATAGCTTTCGGGCAGGCGCCGGAACAGATCGGCATCGTCGACCCCGGTCGAGAATTCGCCGCCCTGATAAGGCCCGAGCACGAAGACCGCGCTGTTGGCCGCGGCCATGCGGTTGAGGAAGCGGTCCGGCCATCCCCAGAGCCAGGGCGCGTAGTTGATCGGCACCAGCACGATGGCGTTGCGGCAGGCATCGGGCACGATGCCGGTCCAGCCATAGCCGATATAGCGGACAAGGCAGCTCTTGAGCGCCGCGCGCGAAATGGTCCGGGTCTCCGGCGAAAGCCGCCGGATCGTCTCGATCGGCTCGTCGCCGCCATAGACCATGATCAGCTTGCGCCGTTCGGCGGGTAGCCGGTTCAAGACCGTTGCGAGCTTCTCGCCCTCGGCGGGGTCGCGGCTCTTGACGTTGATCAGGAGCCGGCGATCCGGAAAGGTCCTCAGCACCTCGTCCAGCGACGGTATCAGGCCGATGCCCTTGCCGCGGAACGGAAAGGTCTTGCCGCCATCGGCGGTGTAGCCATAGCCGATATCGAGCATCTTCAGCCGCGCCATCGGCTGCTCGCGGGTGACGCCCTGGCCGTCGGTGCGGCAATCGACGGTCCAGTCGTGAAACACCGCGAACTCACCGTCGGTCGTCGGATGGACGTCGAGCTCGACGATATCGGCGCCGCGATCGAAGCTCGCCCGCATCGAGCGGATCGTGTTCTCGAGATAGTCATGGGTTGGCGGCAGCATGCGCGCCGCGGTGCAGGTGTCGTTTTTGAGGTCGTGCTCGTCGAAGCGCTGCGCCATGCCGCGATGGGCGAGCAGCACCGGCTTGCCGCCGGCATGCGTTGCGAGAAGGCTGGTGTTGTTGAGGTAGATTGCGGCGGCGACGGCAACGATCGCCGCTGCCGCGTATTTCAGTTTCCTGCCCAAGCGACTCGGTTCCTTGCTGGATCGTCGCTCCGCCTAGGGGGCGTTTTGGGTCGATTTGCGGCGGCCTAATCCTTCAAGCCGTCGATTGCGGCAATCGCCCGCACCATCGCGTCCTGGAGCGCCGCGCTGTTGGCGGGATTCGACTGACGGCGGCGGCCGGGATCGTCGAAATCGTGGGTGGCGCCCGGATAGACCACCACGTCGATCTTGCTGCCGGCCGCAACGGAGCGGCCGGCGACGTCCTGGCACCGGTCGGGCGATACTTCCTCATCGTCCGTGCCGAGCAGCATCGTGATCGGTGCGCCGGACTTGATTGTCTGCGCCAGCAGCGCGGCCGGCCCGCAGCCCGGATAGAACACGAGCGCGGCGCGATAGCCCGACGTCGCCGCGCCCTGCCGCTGCATGACGTTCAGCGCCGTGCTGCCGCCGTTCGACCATCCCTGCAGGAAGATGCGATTATCGCTGATCTCCTTCTGGCTGCGCAGCCAGCTCAGCGCGCCCTCGGCATCGAGCGGCCGCACGGTCTTTTCATTGACGTCGGTCCGATCGGGATCGTCATGCGTGAAGCGGCTGAAGCCGTGCGCCTTGCCGCGCGGGCCAAAACTGTCCGGCAGCAGCGCGACATAGCCGTGGTCGGCCCAATACTGTCCCCACATCGCGTGGCGCTTCGACAGGCTGCCGGCGTTGCAGGCCGCCGACGGATTGGTCCGCGACACCAGCGTGCAGTCCTTGTTGACGTTGATCGAATAGGGCCCGCCGCGCCCGTGCAGCAGCACGATGGCGGGGTGCGGGCCCGGCGTTTGCGGCCTGAACAGGTAGCCGACGATCTCGGTCTTGCCGTCGGCGCTCGGAAAGAAAACGGTGTCGGGCTCGGCCGCCGCCGCTGTCGGCAATGTCGTAAGCATCAGGAGGACGATCGGAATGGCGCGATGGGTCATTCCCGCAGCATGAGCAGGATTTCGGATGAATTGCGGCATGGCTGTTTCCCGCCAGCAATGCAAAGCCGCATGGCGTGCTGCGCGGCGCTCGGCTTGTGGGGTTAGGCACCGCCCGCTACGCTTTACAAAAAACCGGGAGCGAAACAACCATGAAGCAAATCAGGATCGGCGACATCACGATCGACGCGGTGATCGAGCGCGAAGGACCGTGGCGGCGGCCGCAGGATTTCTTCCCGACCTACAACGACGAAGTGTTCAAGCATCATCTGAAGACGATGGAGCCGGAGGTCTTCGACGCCGCGCGCGGCATGATGGTGATCACCTATCAGACCTTCGTGGTGCGGACGCCGCGCTACACCATCCTGGTCGACACCTGCACCGGCGAGGACAAGGGGCACCCGCCGCCGTTCGACTTCCCGGGCAAGGAGCGCTGGCGCAACGAGCTGTTTGCGCTCGGCATCTCCTATGAGCAGATCGATTATGTGTTCTGCACGCATCTGCATATCGACCACACCGGCTGGAATACGACGCTGCGCGACGGGCGCTGGGTGCCGACCTTCCCGAACGCGAAATACGTCTTCCACAAAGGCGAGTATGCGGCCTGGGAGGCCGAGAACGCCAAGGGAGCCAATCCGCCCGGCACGGTGTTCCGCGACAATTGCCTGCCGATCGTCGAGGCCGGGCAGGCGCTGCTGGTCGACGACGACTATGCGCTCGACGACACCGTGACGTTGACGCCGACCCCGGGCCATTCGCCCTGCCATTGCTGCGTCAACATCTTCTCGAAGGGCCAGCGCGCGGTGGTCGCGGGCGACCTGATGCACCATGCGATCCAGTGCCGCGAGCCGGATTGGTCGGCCAAGCCCGACTGGGACCCGAAGCAGTCGGCACTATCGCGGCGGAAGTTCTTTGCCTCGGTTGCCGGGACCGATACGTTGATCCTGCCGATCCATTTTCCGGCCCCGACGGTCGGCCTGATCAAGGCGGACGGCGATCGCTTCGACTATCGCTTCAGGCGGGAGTAGGCGCGGCGCGGTCGTCGGCTGGTCAAGGTCAGCGTGCTGCGCGGGTCTTGTGCTGAGCCTGGGTCAGGAACCGTTCCAGATCGGCGCACAGGCGATGCGCCATTTCCTCGTCGATCGCAAACGTCGCGACGGTGCCGGCGCAGTCGATCCCGATGGTCCCGCGCAATGGCGCGGCGGAGGCGGTCGATACCGCGATGTTGGTCGCTCTCTGCACGCTCACGCTCATGTCGTCAGCTTTCCTTCAGGTCTGACGCCGCCAATCCTCATTTCGGCAATGCCTATTTCGGAATGACGGGACGTCCCTTTCGCCTTCGCTCTTCGATGAACCGCACGCCGATCTCGGCGCCGTCGACGCGAACCAACTCGCAGCGGCGGAAGGCCAATCCGCGCGAGGACAACACCAGGAAGAACTCCTGGGCCTTCAGCACATCGAGCGTTCCGTCGACCTCGAGCCGGGGCCCCGCTCTGCGAGACGTCGAGCAGGATGCAACTTCGCCGCCACGTGCCGTCGACACCCATGAGATTGACGGGATAGCGCGTCTCGAGCCTGACGCGTTCCGCCCTGCGGTCACCATATGTCATTGCATCACTCACACGACCTGAGAGCGCTTCCCGCCCGAGAGCGCTGCGTCGTCACCGTGGCCCGCGCCTCCGCATCGTCGATTGTGGCTGGTGGGATTGCGGAGGCGCGGGCGGCGCTTGCGTCGATGGCGGCGCGGATCGTGTCCTGAAGATCGGGCCGCGCAAGCTTGAGCAGCCGGGCCTGCCGGCGCGGCGTGGACCGCATCACGAGGTCGGCAAGAACGCGGCGAGGCAGGTCCTTGCGCGAGATCAATCCGTCGGCGATGTCGTCGTCGCGCTCGGCGGCATCGACCATCATGGCGAGGCCCGCGCTGGTCAGATCAGCGCCGGGATTGCGCGCGAGGACTCGAAGCACGCTGCAGTCGCCTCGCAGCAAGAGAATGTCCGTGAGCTCCGCATTGACGGCCTTGCGTCCCGCAATCGCGCAGAGATGTCCCTCGGCCCGCATCCAGGCGATGTCGATCAGGTCGGCATCGGGGAGGCATTCGCAGCGCAGGATCGGAGCGGCGACATCGGCGTCGTCATGGTTGGCCAGACGGCGCGCGAGTTCCCGCGGCACCAGGCGCAAATCGGCAAGCGAGCGGCTGAGCGTGGTCAGGGTCCGCAGTTCGACGCTGTCGGTCAGGCGGACCAGGATGCCGTCGAACATCTCGACGTGGTGCGCGCTGAGGCGGTGAGCGTCGTCGAGAAACATCCCGGCCACCTCCTGCAGCATGAGCGTGTGGAGGTCGGGGGAACCGGCTCTCAAGACATGGTCGAGCTTGGCAATAAGATCGGGCGAGGCAATGACTGTCATTGCGGTCTCTAAAATGGTCCGCGACGAGGAACATCATCGTTCCCAGTGCCAATCTGCTCCTCGAATCTTTAATAGGGGTATAGAAATTGATGGGGAGGATCGATCTCGGCGGTGGATATCCCGCTAAAGACTATCGAAATTCGGCAGCCGCGTTACATTGCCGGATTGTCCGGTTCGACGAACGGACCGCATTTTTCCTGATTGAACCTATTGGACGATTCGCATTTTGTGCATGGAAGTTATTGATAAGGCCGGCGCGCAAGGCGCCGCGTCGCGCGCAATTTTTCAAGAGCATTTCTCAGGAGCGGTCATTTGACGGCGCCATTACCGGTGCCGAGAGTCTTTCGTTTTGATGATGTTGATGCATTCCGGAGTTCGATCCGAAATCTGGATGTTGATTTCACGCCACTTGCGCGGAAGATTTCGGCCGAGCAGGTCATCCTGAGTTTGCCGGGATGCGAGCTCAACTACACGCAGTCCTTTCCGCGGATCGTCGATGCGCAGCTTGCGCCGCAGACCACCGCGGTCGGCTTCACGATGGATGACGGGGTCCCGATCCGCTTCAACGGCGTCGAGCGCGACCGCGCGGTCATTGTGCTCGGTGGCGGCGGCGCGTTCTACTCGTCGGTGGAGGAGACGCCCCGGCAATATGCCTCGGTGATGTTTACGCCGGAGATGGTCGACCGCGGCTGGCCGCAGGCGGGTCTTCATTTCAGCATTCACGAAATTTCTCAACGCGCGCAGGATCGGCTGCGTGAAGTGGTAAGGCACATCCTGCTCGTGACCTCGCAGCCGACCGACGTTGCCCCGTTCGCCAGCGGCGAGTCGATCAAGGAGGCGCTGCTTGCGGCGATCGACAACGCCTTCGCCGAGATCGTGCCGGCCAAGTGGACGACGCGGGCCAACACGACGCGCCAGTTCAAGGTCTTCAACGACGCGCGCGCAATTCTGGCAGGCGACGTGGCGCACCCGATCTACAGCGGCGAACTCGCCAGGCAGATCGGCGTGTCGGTGCGCACGCTGCATGATGCCATCCAGCGCTACCGGGGCATCAGCCTGCATCGCTATTTGCGGTTGCGCCGGCTCTGGCTGGTGCGCCAACAACTGCTTGCCGGTGCGCCGAGCGTCAAGACGTGCGCGCTGGCCTACGGATTTTGGCACCTGAGCGATTTTTCGCGCAGCTATCGGTCGCAGTTCGGGGAAGCGCCGTCGGAGACGCTGGCCGCCTCGCGCCGTCCGGGCGTCACCCACGCCGATCCGTCCCGCAGACACGGTTCGTAACCATCGATCTGAACGGAATCTTAACGACCGCCGACGAGCCTGTGGGTACGATTTCACCAGAGGCGGCCTGATGCATCCCCGGAGATTTGCGCGTGTTCGTCCGAGCGGATGCGTATCCAGTGTGGTCAAGCTCCAGCTTGAACCGAAGGCGCCGCTGATCGAGTGCCGGCTGGTGGACTATTCCGCCGGCGGGGCCTGCCTGGAATTTTCGAAGCCGGTCGATCTGCCCGAACGTTTCGAAATGTTTCACGGCAACACCAGGAAGCGTTGCCGGCGGGTCTGGCGCAGGGGCGTGCGGGTCGGCGTTTCGTTCTGAGGGCGCCCGCCGTCAGGGGCGATCCACCGGCCAATAGCCGTTCGGGCCGCGCCCTGCGCGACCCGATGGTTTGTCCCGATTGAAGTCCGTTCCCGATGAGGGGTGAAAAGGCGTCGGCGAGGGGCTCAGGCGCCGCTCTGGCACTTTTTCATGAACGAGGTTTTGGCCGCGCCGGCGAGCTTCTTGCCGTCGGAGCCGACCGCCTTGCTCGCGCAGGCATCGGTGGTGCACTTCTTCATGAACGAGGTCTTGGCCGCGCCGGCCAGCGGCTTGCCGTCCTTGCCGACCGCCTTCGTCTCGCAGGAGGCGTCCTGTGCAAATGCCGAACCGGCGGCAAAGGTCGCGATCACGGCCGCCAAGAAAATCCGCTTCATCTGGGTTCTCCCTAAACCAAACCAGTGGCCGGATTGGATACGGGATTCTTGGCCCGATCAAGTTCCCATGGCCGATTTTGTCGATAAAATACCCCGATCAGGTCAAGGAAACTCCGCGTGCAGCGCGGAACAAAATCGGGGAAGCGCGGAATGGAATTCGAGACGCTGGTACAGTCACGCAAAAGCGTGCGCGGGTTCAAGAAGCAGCCGGTGTCGCGGGCGACCGTCGAGGAGATCATCGAGGTGGCCAAGCGCGCGCCGTCCTCGATGAACACCCAGCCCTGGCATGTCCACGTCCTGACCGGGGCGCCGCTGGAGGAAGTGCGCCGCCGCAACATGGACGAGATGGTCGCCGGCGCCAAGGTGAAGCGCGACATCGTCAGCCACGGCGAGTACCAGGGCGTGCACCGCGGCCGCCAGGTCGACATCGCCAAGAAGCTGTTCGGCGCGATGGGGATCGCCCGCGACGACAAGCCGATGCGGCAGGATTGGGTGCTGCGTGGCTTCCGTCAGTTCGATGCTCCGGTGTCGCTGGTCCTGACTTACGACCAGATCCTCGATCCCGGCGCGGTCTGCCATTTCGATCTCGGCGCGCTCTGCTACGGCATCGTGCTGGCGGCCTGGGATCGCGGCCTTGGCAGCGTGATCAACGGCCAGGGCATCATGCGTTCCGACATCGTGCGCGAGGTCGCCGACATCCCGGAAGACGAGGTGATCATGACCTGCGTCGCGATGGGCTATCCCGACGACAGCTTTGCCGCCAATGCGGTGCGCTCCGACCGCGAGGCCAACGACGATTTTGTCCGCTACGTCGGCTTCGCCGATTAGCGCCGCATCGATCGCTTGCTCAGGGACAAACAACCTTGTGCGGCGCGATCGGCTGCTCGATGGCCGACGTGTTTGGCGTATTTGCGTACGCACCGACCACGCCGCGGGATATTGAATTCCGCGCCGTGAAACCATCGCGCGAGCGTGAGCGCGGCTGCGCGTTTCCGCTATTCCCGCCGATAAAAAATGCGCTACTGGTTTTCTGAAACCCAACAGCGCAGGCGAGGAATCTCAGATGAGCGATGATGAACAGACAGCCATGATCCGCGAGACCGTCGCGAGATTCGTCGATCGCGAACTGATCCCGCTCGAGCCGCACTATCTGAAATCGAAGCTGCCCGGCAGCGATCACCCCGAGCTCACGTCGGAACAGCGCAAGCGGCTGCGCGACGTCTCGAAGGAGCTCGGCCTGTGGGGCCTCGATGCGCCCGAGGATCTTGGTGGCCACGACCTGCCGACGCGCACGATGGCTGCGGTGCACGAAGAACTCGGCCGCAGCTGCGTGCCGTTCGTGCTGCCGCCGGACTCGCCGAACCTGCGCATGCTGCAGGCGGTCGGTACCGAAGCGCAGAAGAAGAAATATCTGCAGCCCTATATCGAGGGCCGGATGGCATCGGCGATCGCGATCTCCGAGCCCGGCGCCGGCGGCGATCCCGCGGGCATGAAGACGCGCGCGGTGCTCGAAGGCGACGAGTGGGTGCTCAACGGCCGCAAGATCTGGATCAGCAACGCACGCGCCGCCGACTTCATCATCGTGATGGCGCGGGTCGGCAACGATCAGCGCCAGGGCGGCATCACCTCCTTCATCGTTGAGAAGGGCACGGCGGGCTTCATCATCGAGCGCGAGATCCCGATGGTCGGCGGCGGCTCGACCTACGAGATCGTGTTCGAGGACTGCCGCATCCCGAAGGAGTCCGTGCTGGGTGAAGTCGGCAAGGGCTACGCGCCGATGCAGCTGCGGCTGCGCACGCGGCGGCTCGAGATGGGGTCGACCTGCGTCGGCATCACCAAGCGTGCGCTCGACATGATGTGCGAGCACGCCAAGCAGCGCGAGACGTTCGGCGTCAAGCTTGCCGAGCGCCAGGCGCTCCAGTGGTGGATCGCCGATATCTCCACGCGCATGCATGCGTGCCGGCTGATGGTGCGCGAGGCTGCCGACAAGACCGACCGCGGCGAGGACATCCGCCACGAGGCCTCGATGATCAAGGTGTTCGCGACCGAGATGGCCTATGACGCCTGCGACCACGCCATGCAGACGCTCGGCGCGCTCGGCGTGACGCTGGAATTGCCGCTCAACGCGCTGTGGCAGAAGGCGCGCCTGATGCGGGTGTACGAAGGCCCGAGCGAGGTGCATCGCCAGGCGATTGCCCGCCGCGTGCTCGGGTTGCGCGGCGGCTAGACGGTTCGTCAGCCGTCACAGGCGGGGCCGTGCCCCGCCATCACGTCAGGCCGCCCGCACGTCGGACAGGAAGCGGTTGACCTGGCCGGCGAGGTCCTTGGACTGCGTCGAGAGCTGTTCGGCCGCGCCCAGCACCTGGTTCGCGGCGCCGCCGGTGTCGTCGGCGGCGCGCTGCACGCCGGAGATGTTGGAATTGACCTCCTGCGTGCCGCGCGCGGCTTCCTGAACGCTGCGCGAGATCTCCTTGGTCGCCGAGCCCTGTTCCTCGATCGCGGCGGCGATCGCGGTGCCGATCTGGTCGATCTCGGTGATGACGTCGATGACGTTCCGGATCGCCGTCACGGTCTCGTCGCTCGCGGTCTGGATCGCGGTGATTTGCTCGGAGATCTCCGTGGTTGCCTTCGCGGTCTGGCCGGCCAGCGACTTCACCTCGGAGGCGACCACGGCGAAGCCGCGGCCGGCCTCGCCGGCGCGGGCCGCCTCGATGGTGGCGTTGAGCGCGAGCAGGTTGGTCTGTGCCGCGATGCTCTGGATCAGCGTCACGACGTCGCCGATCTTCTGCGCGCCCTCGGCCAGCGAGCGCGCGGTGTCGCCGGTGCGCCGGGCATGGTCGACCGCCCGCGCGGCGATCTCGGTCGAGGTCGCGACCTGACGGGCGATCTCCGAAATCGAGGAGGTCAGCTCCTCGGTGGCGCTCGCCACCGTCTGCACGTTGGTCGAGGTCTGATCGGATGCCGCGGCCACGACGGCGGCCTGGCGGTTGGTGGCGGCGGCGGTGTCCGACATCGATTGCGCCGTCTCCTCCATCACCGAGGATGCCGCGGACAATCCGCCGACCAGCTCGGTGACCTTGGCTTCGAAGGTGCGGGTCAGGTCGTCGAGCACGCGGGCGCGGCGCATCTTGACATCGTTCTCGGCTTCCTTCTCGGCAGCGAGGCGATCGGCTTCGATCTTGTTGTCCTTGAACACCTGCACGGCGGCGGCCATCGCGCCGATCTCGTCCTTGCGCGCGGCGCCCGGGATCGGCTCGGCGACTTCACCCGCGGCAAGGCGCGACATCCGGCCGGTGAGGGCGGCGATCGGGTTGAGGATGCGGCGGCGGACCATGACGATCAGGCCGGCGCTGACGGCAACGACCGCGAGCAGCCCGATCAGCGCCACCACGAAGCTGAAGCGCGCCGACGAATAGGCGCTCGCAAGGCCTTGCTCGGCATTCTCGTAGAATGCGTCGCGCACGGTGATGATGGAGGCGAGGCCGATCTGGGATTCGGCATAGTAGGTCTCGACGTCCTGCTCATACTTGCCGGAGATCGCGCCTTCCTTGGCGAGCTTCAGGGCCTTGCCGAAACGCTCGACATAGTCGGCCTGCATCTTGCCCAGCGCCGTCAGGACATTGGCTGATGTCACCGGATTGTTGCGCAACTCCTGCAGCGTCGAGAGGATCTGCTCGGTGCGGCCGGTGCTGCGGAACAGCTCCAGCTTTTCCTGTTCGGTCGCGACGCGCTTGGCGCCGACCAGCGCCTTGTGCAGGCTGGCATTGAGGCCGCCGGTGTCGCGCAGCGTCCAGGCCACATTGGCGTAGCTGGCCTGGCGGCAGGCGTTGCCGTCAAGGCCGGCGAGGCGGCGCACCTGCTCGTCGAGCAGCACGGTGACGCCGGCGTTGAAGACGGAGTTGTCGGCGACGATCTTGGTTGCCGCCGGGCGGCGGGCGTCGAGGGGACCTGCGATCGCCTTCTCGATGGCGTCGCGGAGCGCGGCGAACTTGGCCTTCAGCGCATCAATCGCGCTCGCAACCGCTTCGCCGTCGTCGAGCGAGCCGGGCAGCGTGGCGCGGACCTGATTGACCTTGGCGAGCGCGCCGTCGGTCAGCTTGCGCAGCCTGTCGAGATCGGCGATCTGCTTCTGGTCGATCGCGCCGGTGCCGAACAAGAGGTTGGTGGACATGCCGCGCTCGGAGTTCATGTAGCGCGGGATGTCGCCGACGGCGCGGACGATTTCGAGCCGGCTCAGCGCGGTCGAGACCTTGTCCATGGTCTGGTACTTGGTCACCGCGACATAGGCCGCCAGTCCGCCGCCGACCGCGGACAATGAGACGATCGCGGCCGTCAGGAGAGTACCGATTTTCATGGGATGCGCGCCATTCTTGACGAGAGAGGGGAGGCCTCAACCGTAGCGGGCGTGCATTAAGCTTGGGTTTATGATGCGGGAGCCGCCGCAGCGGTCCCGGCTGTTGGTCCGAAAGTCGAAGGCGCCACGTCGCCCGGCCGCGCGTGGCGGCAGGGCGTGACACATCAGTGCTCGTCGTCGTCAGCGCCCTTGGCCGCGGGGCGATGTTGGGTGGCGCCGTTCGAGCCCGCTTCGCCGCAGGGGAGCTGGTTCCAGGTGCCATCGGCGGCCTGCTGATAGGCCTGGCAGCCGGACGACGTGGTGGTGGTGGATTTTTCGTCGGCCTTCTGCCGCTCGGTGCTCTTGCCCAGCGCAGGCGTGGCAACAGCAGCGATGGCTGCCAGCGAGCCTGCGAACACCAGCTTTGCGATCCGCATGTCGGGTTCTCCTTCTCGAAGCGAAAACATATCCAGAAAAGAAATCTGGCGATTTTTGGCCATGGCGAGGGGCCTGCGACGAATTGCTTAATGCCGGCGAAGCGAGCCGGAAGGCCGGTTAACGCTTGTGCGCGCGCGGCTCGCCGCGCGCCGCACCGCAGGACGCTGCTGCCGCACCGTGCTAGGATCGGCTTGTCATGACCCACCGCATTCTCGTTTTCTACGGCTCCTATCGCTCGGATCGCATGGGCATCCGGCTGGCACATTTCGTCGTCGACGGCCTTCGTGCCCGCGGCAACGATGTCGAGTTGATCGATGCCAAGGAGGTCGGCCTGCCGATGCTCGACCGGATGTACAAGGAACATCCCAAGGGGCAGGCACCGGCCGTGCTCGAAACGCTCGCCGGAAAAATCCGCGACGCCGACGGCTTCCTGTTCGTCACCGGCGAATACAATTGGGGTATCCAGCCCGGGCTGAAGAACCTGACCGACCATTTCCTCGAGGAATGGTTCTGGCGTCCCGCGGCGATCGCAAGCTATTCGGCCGGGCGGTTCGCCGGCGTCCGCGCCGCGACCGCCTGGCACGGCACGCTGTCCGAGATGGGCATGGTGGTGGTATCGAGCACGATCAGCGCGGGACCGATCGCGCAGACGCTGTCGGCCGAGGGCAAGCCGATCGGCGAGGCCGGCAAGTCGCTCGAACGCGCCTTTCCGCGTTTTGCCGACGACTTTTCCTGGTGGATCGAAGCCGCCAAGGCACAGCGGGCGCGCAAGGCGCCGCCATACTGAGCGCAGGTCTGCCAATCCCGGGAGTTTCGCGATCATGAGCCTCTTCACATCGCCGTTCGATCCCGCGCGCGAGACAGCCCTGGTGACCGGCGCGGGCAACGGCATCGGCCGCGCCATTGCGCAGGCCCTGGTCGGCGAAGGTGTGCGGACGGTGTTTGCCGATCTGCATGAGGACAAGGTTCTGGCGGCGATCAAGGCCGCGCCGCGTCCCGAGCTCGCGGTCGCGTGGGCCGGCGATCTCGCGCAGCGCGCGGCGTGCGACGCGCTGCTGGCGCATGCGCAAGCCACAGTCGGGCAGGTGACCCATTTCGTTCACAGCGCTTCGCCGCCGCGTCGCGAAGCCGATCATGCGATGGCCGTCGGTGACGAGACCTGGCGGCAGATGCATGCGGTCAATCTCGATGCCGGCTTTCATTTGTCGCGCGAACTGGCGCGCAGGCTGATCGCATCGAAGACGCCGGGCTCGTTCCTGCTGCTCACCTCGCTGCATGCCGGCACGCCGCGCAACCTGCCGCACTACTCGACCACGAAGGCCGGCATGGCGATGCTGGTGAAGGAGCTTGCCAAGAGCTGGGGCCGCTATGGAATCCGCGTCAATGCGCTGGTGCCCGGCGCGATCGCGGCCGGCGGCTTCGTCGCCGATCCCGCGCTGGCAAAGCACATTCCGCTCGGACGGCTTGGCCAGGCGGACGATCTCGCGCCGATGGCGCTTGCCGTGCTCTCGCACAAGCTCTCCGGTTACGTTACCGGGGCGTCGATCGTGGTCGACGGCGGCCTGTCGCTGACCAACTGGTTCGCGCCGCCGGAGCTCGATTGAGGATTTTCGTCTGACGCGTTTTCTTCACGCGAGCCGGTGCCCATCCCGCATCAAGTGCGGGACAGGCTTCGCTCGAAACGCTTTCTATTCCTTCGTCCTGATGTAACCCGCAAGGCGCGTCTTCTGGTCCTGGCACCAGGTCGTCATGCTGCCGGCGCGGCGCTGATCGAGGTCGGTGGTCTGGGTCGCGATCGCGACTTCCGTCATCAGGTCGTCGGCCTGCTTCTCGCCCATCTTGCCGCCGGTATGCATGAAGGCGATCGCCTTGCGCACCTTCTCGGTGGTGCCGTCGGGCAGATGCATGTCCTGCGCCCGCTGCACGAGGTCCTGATAGACCAGATCGGTGCCGGGGCACTCGACCTTGGCGGCAAAGGCCTGCAGCACCATCGTGACATAGGCCGCGCGCGGATCGGCATGGGCAGGGGTTGCTGCGACAATCAGGCCGCCGATCAGCAGAGCGTAACGCATGAATTTCCTCCGGAGGTTTTGGACATTTTTTGTGAGGCTAGCGTCCAAGGGAACCGAGTGCAACCGGCAGGACACACTCGCGGAAAGAACCGATCAAACAGACGTGTTCCAACCTGCGCTGCCACGATTTAAGCACGATTTCGGCAGCATGTGGCACAAGTTGACGCAGGGGAGAATGATCGTGTCAAAGTTGGGGCTTGCCGCGGTGCTGGTGGGATCGCTTGCGCTTGGCGGTTGCATGCAGGCGACGCTGTCGCCGGCGACGGATGTCGCGATGACGTCGCGCGATCGGCAATTGCTGGCGCATCCGCCCTATGCGGATGCCAAGATCCCGCAGCAGTTCCAGCGGCACATTGTCGAGTACACCCGTCGGGAGCAGCCGGGCTCGATCCTGGTCGATACCGACGCGCGCTACCTCTATTACGTGCTGCCCGGCGGCAAGGCGATCCGTTACGGCGTCGCCGTCGGCGAGGAGGCGATGGCCTTCTCCGGCGTCGCCACCGTCGGCCGCCTGGCCGAATGGCCGGATTGGGTTCCGACCCAGGATATCCAGGAGCGGCTCGGGCCGTATCCGAAGCGTGTCGCCGGCGGACCGGCCAATCCGCTCGGTGCCCGCGGCATCTACCTCTACCAGGGCAACAAGGACACGCTGTATCGCATCCATGGCACCAACCAGCCCGAATATATCGGGCAGGCGATCTCGTCGGGCTGCATTCGCATGACCAATGGCGACGTGATCGACCTCTATCAGCGGGTCAAGCCGGGTGCGACCGTGGTTGTGTTGCCGCCCGGACAGAGCGCGTAATTCGAATACGAAGCGTATTGCGGCCGATCGCGTCATCGCGATCGGCCGCACGCTTTTTTACCGGTCAGTCAGGCTTCAGCGCAGCGGCATCGGCGGCCGAACCACCGGGCCGCCATCGTCCGCGTCGACAACCGAGGACTGCTGCTGCACCGGCCGCGGTGCCGCAACCGCCTGCGGGGCGGCGGCGGGTGCCGGCAGCGGCGCTGCTGCTGTGGGCGGCGGAGGCGGGATGTAGGCCTGCGCCGGCCGGCGCACCGGCGGCGGTGCAACGGCGGCATGCGGCGCCGCCTGTGGCGTGACCGCGGCGCGCGGACGCGGCGGAGCGACCGGCCGCGGCTCGACGGCCTTGGTCTCGGTCGTCTTCGCGACGCGCTGTGCCAACTGATCCTGGCTGGCCTTGAGCTGATCGATGCTGGTCTTGAGCTGCTCGATCTGTTGTCCCATCGACGTGAGATCGCGCGCCATCGATTGCAGCAACTGCGTCTGGTCGGGTGTCGCTGCGGCTGGTGCCGCCGCGGTAGCAGGCGCAACCGGCGCCTCTGCGGCAGCGGGCGCCGCCGCAGGTGCGGGCGCCGGGGTGGCTGTGGCGGGTGCGGCCGTGGCGACGTCCTGTGGCGGAGTGGCGGGTGCGGCCTCAGCTGCCGGCTTATCGGTGGCCGCCGCTTGCACGGCCGGCGCGTTCGCCTGGTCGGACGCGGACACGGACTTGCCCGGGATCAGGGAAGTCAGTGCAGCGATCTGGGGCGCCCACTCGGCGGCGATCTGCTTGGCGCGATCGCCGTAGTGCTGCCACGCAGCGGTGCCCATGGCGCCGGCGATCGCGAAGCAGAACCAGAAGGCGCGGATCGCCCATTTGCTGGTGGGGCGCGGCGCGCGGTCCAATCTGATGTCGTCAAGTCGGCCGTTATGGCTTGGCGCGCTATAGGCCGGCTCGGCCGGCGGCTCCGGCGCCACTGACATTGGCGTGACCGGCGGCACCGAGGCGACGGCCGCGGCCGGTGGCGCGGACGAAGGCGCGAGGCTCGGGCCGAAATAGGGCTCGCGCTGCCCCGGCGCTGCCCTTCCGGCAGGCGCAGCGGCGTTGTCCGGACGTGCCGGAGCGAAGCTGGGTTCGATCGCGAAAATATCGTGCGGATCTGCGTCTTTCAGTGTCGATTGCATGGCGGTCCCCGTTTCATTCCAAGGTCAACCGCAAATGGGCGGCCGGCAAATTTACGCTCTGTATTGACCCCTGACCCGGTCCCCACGACTCCAGTCCGGTTTGACCAAAGCAAGGCGAGAGGGTGGAGAGGTTGGGGAGTTTCGGGAACCCAAGCCCGGGGACGAAGGGCACGAGCGTCCGCAGCCTCTCGCGCAGCGCCCCCTACTGCATTCCGGATGAAAGCTCCCTGGGTTGTGTGGCGCATCCACCACAGCCGAGGGGAAATCGTGTCGCGCGCGACACGCCTGACCGCACTCCGCCACCGTTCCGCCCCGATTGGATTCGGCTGATAGGGCGTTGGATTTTCGGCTTGGGCTGGGGGCGCAAGTTGGGGGTGCAACAATGTCACGCGACGATGCAGTCATCTCGTACGTCGGCGTCAAACGCAGCGCGCATGGTGCTGCGGCCCCGATCCCGTTTGCGCATGCCCGAAAGCCGCTCCAGCTGCTTGCCGTGATGATCGGCGCGGCGTCGCTCGCGGCGTGTGCGCAGTCCTCCGTTGTCAGCCAGCGCTCGCAGGCGCTCGCGAGCCGGCCGGCATCGATCGAGCCGACACGGGCTGCATCTGTCACGCGCACGCGCACGCGCATCGCCACGGCACGCAAGCATACGCCTTATGCCTCGCGCAGGACCGGCGACAGCAAGATCGCCTCGCATGGCGTTGCGAGCTTCTACAGCGAGGAGCAGCCGACCGCGAGCGGCGAGAAGTTCGACGGGCGCGAACTGACCGCCGCGCATCCGACATTGCCGTTCGGCACCAGGCTGCGCGTCACCGACGTCAAGAGCGGCCGTTCGGTCACGGTGCGAGTCAATGACCGCGGACCCTACGTTCCCGGGCGCATCGTCGACGTCTCGCATTCTGCGGCGCAATCGCTCGGCATGATCGGCAAGGGCATCACGAATGTCAGGCTCGACGTCGTGCAGTGAACCGCGCAGCACAGGCCAGGTTCGGGATTTTTGCCAGCTCGATCGGGAAAAAGTCCCGGCGTTGCGCGCGCTTTAATCCTGTTGTCCGAACGACGGCGGCAAATAGAATTGTTGCCGCTACTTCCCCGCGCTCTCCATTTCCAGGCGCGTGGATTTCTACCCAATGAACCTTCCCCGCCCTGGTGTCCCTCCAGGGCGGGGTTTTTCTTGTGGCGGCCATGCGCGCCGCATGCGTTGACAGCGCGAGCCGTCGCCATAACCTCCGTTCTGCTTTTTGAGGGCGGCCATGCCAAGCAACAATCAAGAAACTGACGGCTTCGCATTGGGTCGGCCGTCACGGCGCGGGGCATTGCAGCTGTTGCTGGGCGGCGCCGCCGTCATGCTGGCGCCTGATGGGCGGCTCGGCATGACGGAGGCGCGGGCAGAGGCCGCGTTTGCCGACGGACTGTCGCGCGGCCGGCCGGACGAGCAGGGCATCGCGCCATCGGCGATCCTGGATTTCCTCGACGAGGTCGATCGTCAGGGCTACGAGCTGCATAGCTTCATGCTCTGGTGCAACGGCAAGGTGGTCGCGGAGGGCTGGTGGTCGCCGTACCGCGCCGATCGCAACCACATGATGCATTCGCTGACCAAGAGCGTCACCGCCTGCGCCGTCGGGCTTGCGATCGCCGACAAGCGCTTCGGCCTGCAGGACAAGGCGGTCTCGTTCTTCAAGGACAAGCTGCCGCCCGTCGTCGATGACAAGCTCGCGGCGATGACGGTCGAAGATCTCCTGACCATGCGCACCGGTCACGCGTCGATGACCTCCGGCTCGGCGTGGCGGCCGATCAAGACCAGTTGGGTCGCGGAGTTCTTCAAGATCCCGGTCGTCTACCAGCCCGGCACCAAATGGGTCTACACCTCGGCCGCGACCTATCTGCTGTCAGCGATCGTCACGAAGACGACCGGCGAAACCGTGGCCGATTATCTGAAGCCGCGGGTTTTCGATCCTCTTGGAATTTCAGGCTATGAATGGCCGGTCGGGCCGGAGGGCATTTCGCCGGGTGCCAATGGCCTGAGCTGGAGGACGGTCGATTGCCTCAAGCTCGGCATCCTGCATGCGCAGAACGGCCTATGGGACGGCATGCAGGTGCTGCCCGCCGACTGGGTCGCGGCGGTGCAGCAGCCGCACGTCAAGGACACCTATGGCTATCAATGGTGGATTGGCCCTGAGACGTTCTATGCCGACGGCCTGTTCGACCAGCTCAGCTTCGTGTTTCCCAGGCACAATGCGGTGCTGGCGATCACTGCCGGCATTCCGCAACGCAGCGGTTTCAACAAGCTGGTATTCCGTCATTTCCCGGCGATGTTCGCCGGTGCCGCGGCGAACAACGATGCCGACGCCGACAAGCTGAAGGCGCGGACCGCGGCCCTGCAATTGCTGCCGGTGCTGGTGCCGGCCTCGTCGCCGGTCGCAGCGCAGATTTCCGGCAAGACCTGGCACATGCCTGACAATGCCGACGCGATCAAATCGATCAATCTCAGCTTCGCCGACAAGACCTGCACCTTCACGCTCGAGGACGGCAGAGGCACGCACCGGATCGAGGTCGGCCTCGATGCGCCGCGCGAGGGCAACACGACGATGACCGGCAACAAGCTGCATCACGAGTACCAGCCGGACGTGATGCGCGTGGTCGCGAGCGGCACCTGGCGCGACCTCCGCACCTTCGTGATGACCTGGACCTTCGTGGAATCGGCGTTTCGCGACACCGTGACCTGCACCTTCGAGGGACCGCAGATGCGGTTCGCGCGCAGCGTCAACGTCAACTCATTGGCGCTGGATATGCCGACCTTGATGGGAAAGCTCGCCTAGGCGCGACCGCAAATTGCGCGCTGCCGTATCCTGCGCCGGCGCTTCCACCAAATTGTCACAGTCCCAGCGAAATCCGGCCCAAAGCCGCTGCCAACAAACCGCCGGATGGACCAAGTCGGCGAGGGACAAGCGTTGACCTACAAGATGATCGCAGAACGCGAGAACGAAACGGTCAGGATCGAGCGCGAGAGCACCTTCATCATCATCGCCAAGGCCAGGGTCTGGGCGAGCGAGGGATGGCAGGTGGTGATCACCGACAAGGACGGGAAATCATACCCGCCCGAGGAGTTCGACAAGCTGCTCGCGGCCTAGCGCTGCGCTGACACCAGCAGCATCATCGGGCGTTCGAGCTCGTCGGCCAGTTCGGGCATCGCCTTGATCTGCTCACGTGTCGGGGAAAATTCCTCGACGTGGCGAAGCGTGAAGCCGGCGCCGATCAACGCGTTGAGCGTGGTGCCGATGGTGCGGTGATATTTCAGCACGCCCTTCACATACCAGTCCGTCCGGCGTTCGCCTTCGATGAAGTAGCGGTTGACCGGCCAGGTCTTGCGGCCGTCTTCGTCCTGCCCCCAAGTCCGGATGGGCGGCCGCCATGTAGACCGGGTGCTCGATGGTGAAGACCAGATGCCCCTCCGGGACCAGCGCACGATACAGCATGCGCGCCAGGCGATCGAAGTCCCTGATGTAATGGAAGGTGAGGGCAGAGTAGGCGAGATCGAAGGTCGACTTCGGCAGCTCCAGCGTTTCGAGGTCGGCGATCTCGTAGGTGATCGCCGCGTCCTGCGTCATGGCCGCGGCGCGGGCGATCATGTTCTGCGAGAGGTCGATGCCGAGCACGTCGGATGCGCCTTGCTCGCGCATCCAGCGCGACATCCAGCCGAAGCCGCAGCCGAGATCGACCACGCGCTTGCCCGCGACATCGGGCAGCATGGCGCGGATCGCCGCCCATTCGGGCGCGCCGAGCAGTCCGCGGACCTGCCGCGGCAGCTGGCTGTAGCCGGCGAAGAAGCCGGGATCGTCATAGATGTTCTGCGCCATGGCTCTTTCTGTAACCGCCGCCGCGCCGCGTGGGAACCGCTCATTGTGCCGCTCACGGCGCGCTGCTGGAACCAGACGCGGCGCTCAGTGGTTTCTGATGTCAGCAGTCGACAGCCGAGGAGAGCGCCATGTTAGCCGAGATGCAGATCCACACCATCGCGCGGCAGATGCTGCTGAAGCACGGCCCCGAGGCGATCGCCCAGGCCGCGCAGAACGCCGTGGCCTGCGAGAGCAAGGGCGAGACCGACGACGCGCGCGACTGGCGCCATATCGAGGACGCGCTGAAGATGATGCGCGGACCGCATCAAAGCTGACGGCGGGCAGAGCAGACGTCCCCGCCGTCGCGCAACAGGACACTGGGATCGCGCGAGCGCGATCGCCGCAGATCTAACCGACAGACGCTAGCCCGCCCTGCGCCACCGCGGCACGGGATCGAGCGGCGTGCGGTAGAGCTCGCGCCGGTCGATGTCGGTGACGCGCACCGCGCAGCCGCGCGCCTTCAGCTCCGGCTTGACCTGCGACAGCTCGTTGGCGAGCTGGTCGGCGCGGTCGGAGGCGAGGCTGATGTCTTCGAGGATGATGGTTCCTTGATTACGGAACTCGTCCCCCACCACGAGATCGAAGGTGTAGTACGGCATTCCGAAGTCTCCGTTTCGGTTTGCATCACAGGGTAACACTGAGTCGAGCATTCCCTAAGATGCGTGGCGCACAATCGGCGTGCGATCGGCGCAAAAACGATGTGCAGCGCATCAAGCACGATGAACGAACAAGCCACGCCGCACGACGAAGGAGTCCTAGGATTTAGCTCACCGCCATGCCGTTAAGATTTGATTAAAACAGTCGTCGCAAGCTCAAGACCTAGGGAATCGCAGCGGAACCGGACTCCGGGAACCGGCAGCTGCAGGAGAAGGCCGGTGGCGTAACGCCCGCCGGCCTTTTCTCGTTGTGGATGCCGCGGAGCTAGTCGCGCAGTGCGGCTTGCCGCCGGGCGCGGCATTTCGGACCTGGTCCGCGCATGTAGTACAGTTCGGGGCGATAGGGATTGATGACGCCATCGATCAGCGCGACGCAGCGCGCGACGAGGTGGGCGAGGTGGCGCCGCAACGGCCGCAGGGCAAGTTCCATCGCATTCATGGGGTGCCCTCAGTGCAGCTCGCCGAGGATGGCGGTGAACGGCAGCTCGAAGATCTCGGTTCCGATGTCGTCGGTGACGTGGACCGCCCAGTTGCGCCAGTCTTCCACGCTCGGTGTCATAACATAGCTGCGCGCCAGCTGCTCCGCATATACACGCGCCTCCGCCAGATCCATCGCGGCGCCGGTGCGATCCAGGATGACGTGCTTGTCGTCGGAGCAGTGAAAGAAAACTGCAGACATCTTCCGATTCCCATGCCGAAGCGATTCTCGTGCGCTGAAATAGCAGCGCGCGCGGGCACTGAGAATCCGGGTGATCCCCCATCGGTAAACTACGGGGAATCCAGACGATTTGAATCACGCGGCCGTGATCGAGGCGGCCTCAGAAGATCGGCTCGCCGAGCGCAACCTCGCTGCGTGGACCGAGCACGATCACCTGGCCGCCGGCGTCCTTGGCGCCCAGGATCAGCAGTTCCGAGGTGAAACCCGCGATGTTCTTCGGCCCGAGATTGCAGATGCACACGACCAGTGAGCCGACCAGCGCCACCGGCTCGTAGTTCGTGATCTTTGCGCTCGACCACATGATCCGCCCGGCGCCGACATCGATGCCGACCTTGTAAGACGGATTGCGGGCGCGCGGAAACGGCTGCACCTCGACGACCTTGCCGATCCGGATATCGAGGCGGGCGAAGTCGTCATACGTGGCTTGCGGCTTGAGCGGGGACATCAGCGCTCCTGGAAGGCGAGGCGGACGCCGAGCGCGATGTAGATCGTGCCGACCACGCGGCCCTGCCACTGCCCGATGCGGCGATGCCGCCGGATCCACGGGCTGATCTGGCCGGCGGCGAGCGCCAGCAGCGAGGTGTAGACCGCGCTCATCACGACGAAGATCAGGCCGAGGGTCGCGAACTGAGCGACCGCCGAGCCGTGGCCGGGGTGCACGAACTGCGGCAGGAAGGCGAGGAAGAACAGCGCGGTCTTCGGATTGAGCATTTCCGCCCAGATCGCCTGCCGGAACGCGCGGCGCGGGTCGATCGGCTGCGCCGCCGGCAAATCCAGGTCGTCGTTCTTCTCGAACAGGGCGCGGACGCCGAGCACGATCAGGTAGATCACGCCGGCATATTTCACGACCGAGAACGCCAGCGCCGAAGTCATCAGCACGGCCGACAGGCCGAACGTCGCCATCGCGGTGTGGACGAGATCGCCGAGCGCGATCCCGAACCCGGTCGCGACGCCGACGCGCGCGCCGCCGGTGACCGAACGCGCGAGCACCAGCAGCACCGCCGGCCCGGGGATCAGGAACAGGCCGAGCACGACGGCGGCGTAGGTGAGGAGGGTGGTGATGTTGATCATGAAGACGTGTCCCGGATCTCAGGATGCGGCGATGGCGACCGCCGCGAAGCGCGGCTTCGGATCAAGCATCACGCCGGCGCTTTCGACAATGCGCATTTCCTCGGTTCCTCTCTGCGCCGTGCGCTCCAGCACGCCGTGGATGCCTGACGCGGCGTGGCTGAGCGCATCCGGCGTCGCCAGGCCGCGCGCGCGGGCGGCAACGAACAGCGCGGCGAACAGGTCTCCGGTGCCGGACGGGCTGATCGGAACCCGCGGCGTGCGCACGCGCCAGGCACAAGTCCTGTCGGATTGAGTGCGCTCGATCGCCAGCGTCTCGATCTCGCTCTGCGGCGTGCCGGCCAGTTCGGCGCTGGTGATGACGACGGTCGCGGGTCCCCGCGCCATCAGCGCGCTCGCCTGCGCCACGATGTCATCGACCGTCGTCACGCGCGCGCCGCAGAGGAATTCGAACTCGAAATGATTGGGCGTGATGATGTCGGCGAGCGGGCAGAGCTCGTCGCGCACCAGCGGCGGAATGTCCGATCGCACGAACATGCCGCGGTCGCGGTCGCCGAGCACAGGATCGCAGCAATAGAGCAGGGCCGGGTTCGCCGCCTTCGCGCGGGCGACGAAGTCGGCGACGTCCATCGCGATGTCGGCCGAGCCGAGATAGCCCGACAGGATCAGCCGCGCGGCCTCGACCGCGCCGCGCTCCTCGATGCCGCGCAGCAGGTCGGCGACCAGCTGCACGTCGAGTACCCGGCCGCGGATCGTCGGATAGCCCGGCCGGTTGCTGAGCAGCGTGGTCGGCACGGCGACGACGTCGATGCCGTGCAGCTGGATCGGAAAGGTGGCGGCGCTGTTGCCGACATGGCCCCAGGCGACCTGTGACTGAATCGAGATGACGGTCATGTGTTCCGCTTCACCCGAACAGCGCGGCGTAGATCACGTAGAGCCAGCCCAGGATACCGTGAATGATCGCCCACAGGATCGAATGGTTCTTGGTGTAGGAGATCGCGATCGCCAGCGCCGAGCCGAACCCCACGCCATATTTCGCGCCCTCGACGCGGACGCCATAATATCGATTGCCGTTCATGGGGATCCTTCCAGCGGGAGGGCGTGAGGTTGGAGGCAGCGTAACCTGCCAATTGCCGTCAGTTCAACGGCGGACACGGCTGCTGCGCGGCTTCCTCAGCATGACGGTGATAGTCCGAGCCCGCGTTTTTCCACATCGTCGTCCCGGCGAAGGCGGGACCCATAACCACAGGATTGGGTTGGTGAGGAAAGCTGTGGCCGCAGCGTCGCGCAACAATCACCTTCGGTGGTTATGGGTCCCGGCCGGGACGACACTGAATGTGTGGTTCGCTGCGAGTCATGCATCCGCATTCTCGCGACATCTTTTGCCCGAGCTTTGCTCTTCGTTCCGCCCCCTTTCGAACAGAGGGCGCAGGGAAAGCCGGGTGCCGATCGCACCCATGGGCCCCGAGCAATGGGCCAGCAATCGGAATATTTTCCTATTGTGAGATTGATAGGTTTTGCTGAGTTGCCCGTCGGGCTGTTTTGTCGCAGGCAGCGCAGCCGGATTTGGTTTGCGGGGTGCGTCGCAACCTCGTCTGTCACGCCGCGATCAACCGAACGTGTCGGATCGACGTGGAAGAAGATGCGCGGGTGGACTGTCCTGCATCCAAACGCTTGCCTCATGGCGTCGGAATAAGACGGCAGAGCGATCGATCATGATGTGAGCGCGAACCGATCGGCGGGCGGCGAGCAATGCGCCGGCGTGCCGAATCCAACAGGAGCAACTGATGTCCAGGATCAAACAGGTTGCGGCCGCGCTGACCGCGCTCGCCATGCTGACGGCGTCGGCCATGGCACACGAAGTGCCGGCGGCGGGCCCATCCGCGCTCGTGAAGAGCCATGCCGCCGCCGGCCGCTGGAGCGGTGGTCCGCCGCGCATGGCGGTCCCACACTTCGGCGAGTCCGAGGCGCTGCCGCGGGACCAGCCCGGCGGCGTCTGCGATCACGGCGACAATGCCATGATCTGCTGAGCCGGATCGTGCATGGCGGTGATCTCCGGCGAAAGTTGCGCTAGCCTTGCTGGTCGTCTCCCTCCAGCTCGCGAGCGCCGCCGCCATGCACATCCTCCGTCCCCAGTTTCGCATCGAGCAAGACCGCGCGCTCGCCTTTGCGGCGGCGCGCGGCTTCGGCGCCATCGTCGCCGCCGATGCGCGCGGCCCGCGCGCGTCCCATGTGCCATTCGTGATCGAGCGCCGCGACGAGCGCGTGATCGTGCAGATCCATCTCACCGCGAAGAATCCGCTGGTCGAGCTCGCCGACGGCACGCGGCGCTTCCTCCTGATCGTCTCCGGCGACGACGCCTACATCTCGAACGACTGGTATGTCTCACCCGACAACGTCTCGACCTGGCTCTACGAGGCGGTGCATTTGTCCGGCATCGCGCATCTGCGCCAGCACGGCGAGAACCGCGGCCACGGCGACGCGCTGCTCGCGGTCTCCGAGGCGCGGCTGCAAAAGCAGCCCTGGGACCTGACGCAGATGGAGCCCGGCAAGCGCGAAGCGATGCTGGCGGGGATCAGGGTGATCGACATCGTCGTCGACGAGATCGAGGGCCAGTCAAAGCTCAACCAGCACAAGAGCGATGCGGACTATGTCGCGCTCGTCAATCGCCTCGCGCAGGCGGAGGAGATGTCAAGCCAAAGGCTGGCGGAGAAGATGCGTGCGCTGCGGCCGGAGCTTGAATACAACGTTGGACGGTGCGTAGGCCGGGTTAGCTCGGCGTAACCCGGCGTTGTCTGAACGCGGCAGAGGGCGGATTACGCTTGCGCTAATCCGCCCTACAGAGCCGATCGGAATCAAATCTGCAACGTGTTGTTAAGAATCGCTTCGCGCCGATTTGTCCGATTCCGATTCGTTCTTTGCGAACAAAATGGAGTCGGATGGGGAACATGTGGTGCGTGATCCCTGTAGCCCGCATGAGTGAAGCGAAATGCGGGGCCCGATCGTGTACTCTTGGAGCGGTCCCGGATGTCGCTTCGCTCATCCGGGCTACACAGTCATGTGGCAGAGAGCGCCAGGAAGCTCGCCACCTCGCTGTTGAAGCGATCCGCTTGCTCGATATTGAGGATGTGAACGCCGGGCAGCAGGACGAGCTTGGCATCGGTGATCGTCGCGGCGATATCAGCGCTGTGGCTGGCCCGCGTGACGGTGTCGCTCTCGCCGCCGATCACCAGCGTCGGCGCCGCAATCAGCGAGATGACGCGGCGGAGATCGACGTCGCGCAGTGCCGCGTAACATCCGGCAAGACCGCGCGGCGGCGTGGTCAGCACCATGTTGCGGAATTCGTCGACCACCTTGTTCGGCGCAGCCAGCATCGCCGCGGGAAACCAGTTGCGCATGAAGCCGTCCGCGATCCCATTCATGTCCGGGGCAGCCAGAACCGCGCGGATCTGCTCGTCGAACGGCAGCTCGGACGCCAGATAGGACGAGGTGTTCGAGAGGATCAGGTGATCGATGCGTTCGGGCGCAAAGATGCCGAGCCATTGTCCGACGAATCCGCCTAGCGACAGACCGAGGAAATGTGCGCGATCGATCGCGAGGTGGTCGAGCAGTTCGACCACGTCGCGGCCGAGCCGGTCCATCGAGTATGCGCCCACCGGCGCGTCCGACCCGCCATGACCGCGGGTGTCGTAGCGGAGCACCCGAAACGACCGGGTGAGGGCGGGCATCGAACGATCCCACATGTGCAGGTTGGTGGCGATCGAGTTCGACAGCGCGAGCACCGGCCGATCGTCGGGACCGTCGATACGGTACGCAATCCGGCAGCCATCCGCCGTGGTGAAGTGTCGACCGGCGCTCATCCCGTCAGTCCCTTGTGCTGGTGGAAGCCGCCAGGCTTCGCGTCGAGCCAGGCTAGGACTCGCGCCGTCGAAGAAAAATTACTAAGATTGATCAATCTCTGTAGGTTTTATGGACAATGGATCGGATCAAGCTGCACGATTTGCGCTGCTTTGACGCTGTCGCGACCAAGGGAAGCTTTCAGGCCGCCGGCACCGCGCTGAACCGGTCGCATCCGTCGGTGTTCGCGGCGGTCGCCCGGCTCGAGCAGCAGCTCGGCCTCACACTGTTCGATCGCAGCGGATACCGCATCGGGCTGACGGATGCCGGCCGGACGTTTCACGCACGCGCGCAGGTGACGCTGCGCGAACTCGATCTGCTGCAGGGCTATGCGGAGCAGCTTGCCAGCGGAGAAGAGATGGTCCTGCGCATCGTCATCGGCGACCTGTGCCCGCGGCCGCCGGTCCTGCAGATGCTCTCCGGGTTCTTTGCCCGCTATCCCAACACGCGCCTGCACCTGGAATATGAGGCGGTCGGCGGACCGCTCGAGCGCCTGATCGATGATGACGTCGATCTGGTGTTTCATCGCGCGGAGCCGTCCGATCCGCGCTTCGAACAGATCAAGCTCTCGAGCACGACCATGGTGCCGGTTCGTCGCTCCCGGCTTTCTGCCGTTTGCGTGGACGAGGAAGGTCACGCCCGAGCAAATGCGCCCCTTCACGCAGTGCGTGATCCGCGACACGGCGCTGCGACCGTCGTCGGAAAGCTTCTTCCTGATCGACGGTGCGCATCAGTGCAGCGTGCCGGACCAGATGATGAAGAAGGAGCTGATCCTGCATCGTCTCGCCTGGGGCCATCTGCCGGCATGGCTGATCGAGGATGAACTGCGGGACGGCAGGCTGATCAGCATCGCCGGACCGAATTTTCCGGGCCGCGAGGAAAATCTTGCGGCCATCCGCCATCGTCAACATTCGCACGGACCGGTCGCCGAAGCGCTCTGGCTTCATCTCAGGAGCTGGCGGCCCGCCCGGCGCGCAGGGCGGCCGACGCGACCGGTCCGCGCGAATCGCGGCCGATAATTGGCGCGGCGTAATCCGCCGCAGTGATGTCGTCGATGGATGTCCGATTACGCTTGCGCTGATCCGCCGTACAAAGTGCCGCGGCATCGAAGTCACGCGAACGTCTTGTTAAGAATCGCTTCGCGCCGATTTTTCGATTCCGATTCGTTCCTCGCGAACAAACTGGAGTCGGATCGGGAACGCGGCCGTGGTGCGACTCATCGCTCGACCAGTGATGCCGGAGAATGCAGTGCGCTTGAAATGCGCCGCGATGTTCCGCGCCGAGAGCAATAATCCCATCATGATACAACATCGATTGTTCGGATGCGGCTTGTGTATATGTGTTGTTAACATCTGGCTCGCGCCGATTTTCCTGATTCCGATTCGTTCTTCGCGAACAAATTGGAGTCAGATGCAGAACGTCGCTGTGGCGCGCGATGCGTTTCTCTGCTCCACTCGCTGCGCACCAGAGAGCGGATTGATGGCCAACAAGGCAGGCAAGAAGACCAGTAAGAAAATGAAACGGCCCGCGTCGCATCGCACCGTGCTGGCGATCGACGTCGGCGGCACGCATGTGAAGGTCATGACCGACAAGGAGCGCGTCAAGCGCGAATTCGAGTCGGGTCCAACGCTGTCCGCGACCGAGATGGTGCGGCAGGTCAAGTTGCTGACCAAGGACTGGTCCTATGATGTGATCTCGGTCGGCTATCCCGGACCCGTCGTTCACAACCGTCCGCTGACCGAGCCGCACAATCTCGGCCGCGGCTGGGCCGGCTTCGATTTTCACCACGCGTTCGGCCGCCCGACCAGGGTCGTCAACGATGCGCTGATGCAGGCGATCGGCAGCTATCAGGGCGGACGGATGCTGTTTCTCGGCCTCGGCACCGGCCTCGGCTCCGCGATGATCGTGGACGGTGTTTACGAGCCGATGGAGCTTGGTCATTTGCCGTACCGCAAGGGCGCGACGTTCGAGGATTATGTCGGCGCCGCGGGGCTCGAGCGGCGTGGCCGGAAGAAATGGCGCAAGAGCGTCGACGACGTCATCGCGCGGCTGTCCGCCGCGCTGGAGCCCGAGTACATCGTGCTCGGCGGCGGCAATGCCGACAAGGTCGACAACCCGCCGCCCAAGGTGAGGTTCGGCGACAACGCCAACGCGTTCGAGGGCGGATTTCGAATGTGGAAGAAGAGAGCGCGCAAGGCGAGCAGCGCGCGTCGATGAAACCGGAACCGCCACCAAATTGCCGCAACTGCCGAAGTTTCGCGCTGCTTCGTCACCCCTGTTGTCGGAACTGATTGGGTGCGCCGCTCGTTTTATGCGGCATAACATCCCGTTCCATGAGGAGTGAGCCATGCGAAGTTTCATTATTCCCGCGATCGCGGCCCTGGCGATCGGCGCAGCGACGCCGGCGATGGCCTACGATTCCGGCAGCCAGATCTCGATGGAGGCCGCGCTCGACGTCGCGACCAATCTCGGCATCGTGACCGTGTCGAACACCCAGTTCCTCGGCGATGAGTGGGAGGTCGAGGGGCGTGACCGTCTCGGCCGCTGGATGCAGGTCGATGTCGATGCGCGGACCGGCGAGGTGCGCAACGTGGATCGCGGCTGGTAGCCGGCGTCTTCACCACTGCGTGACATTCGGAACGGCCGGCGGAGCAGGGCGCACGCCGGCCGTTCGTTATCCAGAACTGTCTGATGCCGTGCTTTGGCTGAATGGCATAAAGCTGGGGTATGCTGGTCCCATCATTCCGGGAATCGCCGCCAGCGCGGCGGCCCGTGAACAGGAGACCGGCCATGACAAAACCGTTTCCGTCCAAGACTCATATCGGCAATCACCTGCTGCATCCGGAAACCCAGATGCTGAACTACGGCTACGATCCGCAGCTGTCGGAGGGCGCCGTCAAGCCGCCCGTGTTCCTGACCTCGACCTTCGTGTTCCGCACCGCCGAGGACGGCAAGGACTTTTTCGACTTTGTCGCAGGCCGGCGCGAGCCTCCGGAAGGCATGGGGGCCGGGCTGGTCTATTCGCGCTTCAATCATCCAAACAGCGAGATCGTCGAGGACCGGCTTGCGATCTATGAGCGCACCGAGAGCTGTGCGCTGTTCTCCTCCGGCATGTCGGCGATCTCGACCACGGTGCTGGCTTTCGCGCGGCCCGGCGACGTGATCCTGCATTCGCAGCCGCTCTATGGCGGCACCGAGACGCTGTTCACCAGGACGCTGGCGGGCTTCTCGATTCACGCCGTGGGCTTTGCCGACGGCCTCGACGAGAGTGTCATCCGCGCCGCCGCCGACGAGGCGATGAAGAAGGGCCGCGTCGCGATGATCTTCATCGAGACGCCGGCCAATCCGACCAACGGCCTGGTCGATATCGCGCTGACGCGGCGCATCGCCGACGCGATCGGCAAGGCCCAGGGCCATACGCCGATCATCGCCTGCGACAACACGCTGCTCGGGCCGGTGTTTCAGCGGCCGATCGAGCACGGCGCCGATCTCTCGCTGTACTCGCTGACGAAATATGTCGGCGGCCATTCCGACCTGATCGCGGGCGCGGCGCTCGGCTCGAAGAAGCTGATGAAGGACGTCAAGGCGCTACGCGGCGCGATCGGCACCCAGCTCGATCCGCATTCCTGCTGGATGATCAGCCGCTCGCTGGAAACGCTCAGCCTGCGCATGGAAAAGGCCGACCGCAACGCGCGGATCGTCGCCGATTATCTGCGCGATCACCCCAAGGTGGCGCAGGTGCATTATCTCGGCCATCACGATCCGGCGTCTCCCGCGGGGCGCGTGTTCGCGAGCCAGAGCAGCGGCGCCGGCTCGACCTTCTCGTTCGACATCGTCGGCGGGCAGCAAGCGGCGGAGAAATTCCTCAACGCGCTGCAGATCTTCAAGCTCGCAGTCAGCCTCGGCGGCACCGAGTCGCTCGCGAGCCTGCCGGCCACCATGACGCATTCCGGCGTGCCGGCCGATATCCGCAAGCGGATCGGCGTGCTGGATTCGACGATCCGGCTCTCGATCGGGATCGAGCATCCGTCCGATCTGGTGGCCGACATCGCGCAGGCATTGAGCAGGGTGTGAGCGAATCAAAAGCGTGTAGGATGGGTCGAGCGAACGGGCTACCAATTCCGGAGAGAGTGCATGCTAGCGATTACGGCGATCATCAGGACCAAGAAGGGCCATGAGGCGACGATGCGTCAGGCGTTGCTCGACGTCGTCGAGCATGTCCGCGCCAACGAGCCGTCCACCGTCGGCTACTACGTCTCGCAGGATGTCGACAGCCCCCGGATATTTTCGACGTATGAGCGATACCTGGATCAGGCAGCCATGGACCGGCACAACAATTCGCCGGCCGTGGCGCGCTTCTTTGAGGTCGCGAAGCCGATCCTCGACGGCGAGGTGATCGTGGTCTTGGCGAACGAGATTGCGAACAAGCGGGAGTAGGGCGCTGGCCGCCGGATCACAAATAATAGCCTGCTCCGGAAAGGCTTCGCCGCAGCGCATTCATTCTCCGATTTTGGCTGCGCGGAGCATTGCAGACCGGCGCGGTCGGCGATTTCAGGACAAACCCGTCGCCGCGGAGCTGCGCTCGAAGCGAGCGTAAACCCGGATAACGTTGACGCGGAGGCGGCGCGCCGTTATTGGCGGCGCGGAAAATTCCGACGCAACGATACGGGATGGTCTCGATGCAAGTGACTTTGATGAAGGGCAAGATTCATCGCGCGCACGTCACCGAAGCGGACTTGCATTACGAGGGGTCGATTTCGATCGACCGCAATTTGATCGAGGCCGCCGGTTTCCTCATCAATGAACGCGTCGACATCTATAACATCGACACCGGCGCGCGCTTCTCGACCTACGTGATCGAGGCGCCGGCGGGATCGGGCACAATCGGCCTCAACGGCGCGGCCGCACGGCTCGCCATGGCCGGCGACAAGGTCATCATCGTCGCCTATGCCAGCTTCGACGCCGACGAGGCGCGCAAATTTCATCCGCGGGTCGTGCTGGTCGACGACAAGAACCGGCACGTCGCGAAGGCTGCCGCCTCATCGGTGAAAGCCCTGGCGGACGCGTAAGCCAGGCTGCGCTAGGCCTTCTTGACGAACTCCGATTTCAGATTCATCGCGCCGATGCCGTCGATCTTGCAGGCGATGTTGTGTCCGTCGCTGCCCTCGGTGAGGCGGATGTTCCTGACCTTGGTGCCGCCCTTGACGACCGACGACGAGCCCTTGACCTTGAGGTCCTTGATCACGATGACGCTGTCGCCGTCCGTCAGCGGGTTGCCGTGCGCATCGCGCACGCCCGCTTGCTGCGCGGTCTCGGCGGCCGCGGCCGCATCGCTGCTCCACTCATGGGCACATTCCGGGCAGACCCAGAGGGCGCCGTCCTGATAGGCATGCTCGGAATTGCATTTCGGGCAGTTCATTGCGGCGTCCATGGTCGAGATCGTCTCCGTCGTTGCGGGCGCACCGTAGGGGCGCAGGCGGGCAAAGCAAGCGAAAACCCGGCGATTTAATGCGCAAAAGGGCGCAAAGGTGGCGAGCCGCCCGTCCACCCGCGGATGCTGATGGAACGGTCTGTCGCTCCATCCGTTGCCGTTCGTCGCTCGGCATTGCGCCCCTGTGCTTGCGGGGAACGGTTCACTGATCGTCGCGTCCGGGCCGGCAACTCATCCAGTAGCAATCGGCTGATCCCAAACATGGACGCGGAAGATGAATCACAGAAACCCGGCTTTCGTCAGCCTCCGCACGCCGCTCGTCACCGCCGCCTTCACGTCGGCGTTGCTGGTGAGCGCAAGCCTTGTGAGCGCAAGTCTTGTAAGCGCTGGTCTTGCCCACGCACAGCCGGTGAATTCGCGCGCGGATCATGGCAATGGTGGTCCCGGCGAGTTCGCCGACCTTGCGGAGAAGGTCGGGCCGGCCGTGATTGGCGTCAACGCCAAGGTGGCGGCAGCGGCGGATGACGACGACTCTTCTCCCGGCCAGTCTCCCGGCGACTCTTCCGGGCCGAACGGCCCGCCCGATCAGGATGCGCCAGGGAAGGCCGTTCCAGGTCCCGGCAGGCGCGGACCGGGCAATCTGCCGAAGTTGGGTGAGATGACCTCGATCGGTTCGGGCTTCTTCATCTCGGCGGACGGCTATGCGGTGACGAACAATCATGTCCTCGGAGGCAGCGACCGCGCCGATGTCCGCACCAGCGACAACAAGGTCTACAAGGCGAAGGTCCTGGGCAAGGATCCGGTCAGCGACCTCGCCCTGCTCAAGGTCGATGGGCGCACCGACTTCAGCTATGTCAAGCTCGCCGATCAACCGCCGCGCACCGGCGATTGGGTGCTCGCGGCCGGCAATTCGTTCGGCCTTGGAAACACCGTCACCGCGGGGATCGTCTCGGCGCGTGCGCGCGATCTGGAGACCGGGTCTTCGGAGGATTTCGTCCAGATCGACGCGCGGATCAACCGCGGCGATTCCGGCGGGCCGAGCTTCAACACGCATGGCGAGGTGATCGGCGTGAACAGCCTGATCTTCTCGCCCTCCGGAGGCTCGGTCGGTGTCGCGTTTGCGATACCGGCGGATACCGTGAAGACGGTGATCCCGCAGCTCAAGGACAAGGGCTCGGTCACGCGCGGCTGGATGGGCGCGCAGATTCAATCGATCACCCCCGGCATTGCCGAAAGCTTAGGTGCGAACAATCTGCACGGCGCGGTCGTGGTCGGCGTGCAGACCGGCGGTCCGGCAGCGAAGGCCGGATTGAGGCGGGGTGACGTGATCACCTCGGTCAATGACGAGCCGATCAAGAGCGCCAACGAGCTGACCAAGAAGGTTTATGCGGGAGCACCGGGCAGTTCGGTCAAGCTTTCGATGCTGCGGGACAATGCGCCGAATTCGCTGAGTGTGACGCTCGGCCAGCTCGCGCAGTCGCAGGCGCCTGCCGGCCTGCTCAAGTGATCCCGCCGGCCTTGATCCCGCCGGCATTGGCGATCAGCTCGAACGATCGCAGCCGCTTCTGGTGATCATAGACGTCGGACACGATCATCAGCTCGTCGGCGCCGGTCTCCGCGACCAGCGCGTCGATGCCGGCGCGCACCGTCGCGGGCGAGCCGATGATGGAGCGCGCGAGCATCCGCATCGCCTGCACCTTCTCCGACGGCGACCAGTAGCTCTCGATGTCGTCGATCGGCGGCTGGCTAAGGCCGCGCGCGCCGCGGAAGATGTTGGTGAACGACATCTGCTGCGTGGTCGCCAGCCGCCGCGCCTCTTCGTCGGTGTCGGCGGCGATGATGTTGACGCCGACCATGGTGTAGGGATGCGCGAGCTGCTCCGACGGCTTGAAGCGGGCGCGATAGATCTGCAGAGCCTGGATCAGCAGCTCGGGAGCAAAATGCGAGGCGAAAGCGTAGGGCAGGCCGAGCTCGCCGGCCAGCATCGCGCCGAAATTGCTCGAGCCGAGAATCCACAGCGGCACGTCGGTGCCCGCGGCCGGCACCGCCTGGATGCGCTGGTTGGGACCGGCCGCGGCGAGGAAGGCCTGCACCTCGAGCACGTCCTGCGGAAAGTTCTCGGCGGATTCCGGCGTGCGGCGCAGCGCGCGCAGCGTGAGCTGGTCGGTGCCCGGCGCGCGGCCGAGGCCAAGGTCGATACGATCCGGAAACAGCCGCGCCAGCGTGCCGAACTGCTCGGCGATGACGTAGGGCGCATGGTTGGGCAGCATGATGCCGCCGGCGCCGACGCGGATGGTCTTCGTTCCCGCGGCGATGTGCCCGATCACGACCGACGTCGCGGCGCTGGCGATGCCCGCCATGTTGTGATGCTCCGCCACCCAGATGCGGCGATAGCCGAGCGCCTCCGCATGGCGAGCGACATCGCGCGCGTTATAGAGCGCGCCGCGCGCGTCGGTCTCCTCGGTGACGCGGACGAGATCGAGAATGGAGAGGGCGGCCACGACGACTCCGGAACGTTAGGGACGGGAGCCGATGGTATTTGGCTGTGTCCAGGTGGATGCGAAACGGCGGGGAGCAGCCGGTTCATGCAGATGCATATGGATGCGGTCGCCATGCCGGTCAATCCGCCTGATGCGAGCGAGGAAGGAGGGCTGCCCGTGGAAAATATCGAAAACAACCCCATGCAAAGGTGCTGGTTGCCGGCGGCACTCGGAAGTACGACTTGACGCGTCGGGCAAATCGGTGGTATTTTTCCATTATTCCGAAATTGTGCAGGCGGCCCATTGCAGCACAATGGCTTCTGCGGTCAGCAGCGTAGGATGGGTAGAGCCAACGGGTCCGCGCAACGCGCGGTCCGATGATAAACTCCGCGAAACCCATCATCTCGCCACTCGGCTGCAGCCTGATGGGTTTCGCTTCGCTCTACCCATCCTACAGTCCTCATTCGCACCCTCGACCGCCGCGATCGGAGAAGCGCTGCGTCACGCCCCAGACGATCGCAGCCGTGGCTGCCGTCGCGAGCAGATGCTTCAAGGTGTGTCCGCTGACGAAGCGAAGCGTGTCTGCGATCTGATGGTCGAGTACCTCGGTGATTTTTGCCAGAACGTACAACCCCATCGCTGCGGCGAACGCGATGCGCTCAGTGCGCGGCGCGCGATAGATCGCCTGCCACAGCGGGATCAGGATGAGCGGGAGGACCTGCAGCAGCAGATACGGCCGCAGGTCGCCCGCGCCATGCCGATCGGTATAAACGCACCATGCGACGCTGCCGACAGCGAACAAGCCGAGCACGATCGCTTCGAGTTCGGTCCTCAATCCGGACCTTGTGTCGCCGCGGACGCCGAGCAAGCCGGCGCCGGCAAGCGCGATCGGCAGCCGGTCCCAGATCAGGCGGCCATTGTCGGGAGCAAGGTGATAGAACGCCGACCCGAACGCGGTCAGGAACAGGCCGATCAGGAACAGGCGATAGCCGGGCCAGCCGGCGCGCAGCCGGTCGCTGTTGCGGTGAGGGCGCAGCGCCAGCCAGCCCCAGATTGCGACCAGGGCGAAGCCGATGTTCGACAAGACATCGGCTGCGTGCGGGATGCCGAAGATGGCCGAGTGGTCGGCGAAATCGTTGTAGTGGGCCGGCTGCGCGATGCGCCCGTGCGCCGCGAATGCCGCAACGATGCCGACCGTGATGATCGTCGGGGCGTGCTTGATCCACCGTTTCACGGGCCGCTCGGACCCGGTCAATCCGTCGATCCGGAAGGTCGTTTGCATCGTCGGCTCCCAATGAAAATGAACAATGTTCAATATCTGACATTAGAATGAGCGGCGTTCAAGTTCATTTTTCGGGAGGGGCCGATAATGCTGATGGGGAAGGTGCGCCAGGAGACGCAACGCGCGCGGCCCGTAGCCCGCATGAGCCAACGGGTCGCGCGAAGGCGCGCCCGATGACAGGCTCCGCGATATGCGGGGCCCGGTGGTGTGTTCTTGCGAAGCGGATCCCGGATGTCGCTTCGCTCATCCGGGCTACTGGGACAAAAGCGCAAGGCGTTTCGGCGGCGCGCAACTTGCCGAAAATGTGCTGACGATGGCGGCTTACGCCTGCGCCCGATCCACCCTACCTTCGCTGAGCGCCGAGCCCGCTGCCTCAACCGATCCGATCCGGAGCGAGACCATTCCCCAACTCATCTTCGGCCTGACCAGCCTCTTGATCCTGGCCCGCTTCATCTGGCCGCTCGACTGGCCGCTTCCGGCAAAGATCGTCGCCGCGTTGTTGGTGCTGGTCGCCTTGCAGTTTCACCGCTGGAACAGGCTGTCGTCGGGATCGGAATTCTCGCCGGAGTTTCCGCGTCCGGTGGTCGTCCTGTTCAACTGGGCGTTCGGCGCGATCATGCTGCTGGCGCTGCTGCAACTGGCGCTCGATGCCGGGCTGCTGATGGCCGCGCTGATCCACGGCGGCTTCGTGGGCGCGCCTGACGGCGTCCGCTACGCACTTGCAGCGGTCGCGGCCGCCGCCGCCGCGATCGGCGTCCATCAGGCGATGCGCATTCCGCCCCTGAAGGATATCGAGGTCGGCATAAGCGGACTTCCGCGGCAGTTCGACGGCTACACCATCCTGCAACTGACGGATCTTCACATCAGCCGGCTGTTTCCTGCGCCATGGGCGCGCGCCGTGGTCGAGCGGTCGAACAAGGTCGGCGCCGACCTGATCGCGATCACCGGCGACCTGATCGACGGCACCATCGATGCGCGGCGGGGCGACATCGCGCCGCTGCGCGACCTGATGGCCGCCGATGGCGTCTACGTGATCTCGGGCAATCACGAATATATCTTCGGCTATGACGGCTGGATGGCGCATTACGAAGCGCTCGGCCTGCGCTCGCTCGAGAACCGGCACATCGTGCTCGAACGCGGCGGCGGCCGCCTGGTGATCGCAGGGATCACCGACCGCGCCTCGCGCCACCGGGGGCATTCCATCCGCGACCTTGCCGCGGTCCTCGACGGCGCCCCCAAAGGCGCGCCCGTCGTCCTGCTCGACCACCAGCCGAGCGACGCACGAAAGGCAGCTCGGCTCGGCGTCGCCCTGCAGCTCTCCGGACACACCCATGGCGGATTGATCCTGGGGATCGATCGCCTCGCCGCGCGCGCCAATGCCGGCTTCGTCTCGGGCCGCTACGACGTCGACGGGATGACGCTCTACGTCAACAACGGCACCGCGCTCTGGCCGGGTTTTGCCTTGCGGCTCGGCCGCCCGTCCGAATTGACGCGGATCACGTTGCGCGTGGCGGGCGATACTTGAGTGATTGGTTTCGCATGCGATGATGCGAGCGCGGTGTTATCGCATTGGCGGGGAGCCCGAATACGCGCGGCGCACGTTTGCGGTTTGCTTCTCGGCCTGAGTCGCAGCAGTAGCCCGCATGAGCGAAGCGATATGCGGGGCCGGTCGTGCGTCTGGTGACGTTGGTCCCGGATATCGCTTCGCTCATCCGGGCTACGCTTGCTGGCTTTTGTTTCGGGCACTCTTGTGCGACGATGGTTGTCCGGAGATGCGGGTGGGGTGATTTTTACGTGGTCATGCTGTCGCGAAGGCTTGTCATTGTTGCAACTGCGCTCGTGCTCGGGACTTTGTCGGTGCGCGCGCAGCAAAGCACCGAGTATGATGCGTGCATGGACAAGGCCGAAGGGGTGTCAACGAAGATGCTCGCGTGCGGCAAGGCCGCAATCGAGAAGTGGGACATCAGGCTCAACACCGCCTATCAAGCGCTTCTCGCAAGGTCGAAGGGCGAGGCGCACGCGCAATTGCAGACCGAGCAGCGGGCCTGGCTGAAGCATCATCTGGGTGAAACCCATCGCCTCGCCGCGGACCCCAACAACGGGTCCGTCGCGTTCCTCGACTCCCAGGCGTTCGAATTGAAGGACATCGCCGACCGCACGCTGCTTCTTGAAAAGCGTGCCGGCCAGTAGCCCGCATGAGCGAAGCGATATGCGGGACGGATCTTGCGTCCCGGATGTCGCGAAGCCTGCCATCGGGCGCGGGTTCGCGCGACCCGTTGGCTCATCCGGGCTACGCTGCCGAGGTTTGCCATCCCCGCTGAACCCGTCGAAATGACCCCCCGCTGACCTCTGATGCTCAGCGACATGCCGTTGTGACCTGCTATCATGGCAGCTCACCTCAGCGATTCAGCCATGGTCGCTCGCAAACTTGACGAGGAATGATGTCCCAGTCTTTCAAAGTCGGCGATCTCGTCAGGAAGCGTGCCGGTTATGAGTATCCTGGCATCATCGTTTCAGTTTTCACGACGCGCGCCGGTGCCGTGCGTTACGTCGTGGAGGCCGATCATGCCGGATTTGCGGGGATGCTGCATATTTTCAATGGCGAGCAACTGGAGCCGCGATCCTAACTTTGCAGATCAAACGTGCCGTCGGTGTCCGGTTCGAACGGCTGGACGGCAACAACGGCACCCGCGTTGAGAGGGCCATAAATGTGCGGGTAGAGTTTGCCGTTGCCCGCGTCTTCGTACCGAATGGGCGGGATCACGCGAGCCGGATCGATGGCAAGCAGGATCAGGCCGCGTTGACCTCGGAAGAGGTAATTCGCGACTTCAACGAGTTGCTCGGGCGTCGAGCAATGAATGAACCCCTCGCTGCCGAACGACGCAGGGCGATATTCGCCGTTGTTCGCTGCTGCCCACGCGGCAGGCGAACAGATGTGGTAAATCACTGAAAGCTGCAAGTTCATCTCCATATCCGCCTTATGAGGTCGAGGGAGCGGCGTGCCTGTCGGGATTGACAACAGGTCGATCGCGCCCAATGATGGTGTCGGGTTGATACACCCGCTGCTTGCGCCCTTTGTGGATAGTGAACGTATCAAAATCCGCCACACCCTCGCTATTGGCGAACGGGTCGGCAAGGCAAGCACCGATCTCCTCCGCTCGCCGATAGGGGGGCACCCATGCGCGATTTTCGCGATGCGAAGGCCATGGCGCGGTCTCTGCGCAGCGCCTTGAATGCCAGGGCGATCCAAACCATTCACAGCGAATCTCTGGAGCTGATCGCGAAGGCGTTCGGCTGCGAGACCTGGAATATCCTGTCTGCCAGGATCGATGCCGCCGGCGCCCAGAAGCAGGCCGCCCAGGGCGGTCAGCTCTACTGCTCGTTCTGCGGCAAGAACCAGCACGACGTGAGCAAATTGGTGGCAGGTCCTGCCGTCTTCATTTGCGACGAATGCATCGACCTGTGCACCGATATCGTCGACGAGAATCTAAACCAGCTGATTGCAGGAAACGAGGAGGGCGCGCGCGCCTTACCGGATTGTCAAAGCACTTGACGCAGACCCTGAAGAGCGCCCTGCATTTCCTGATCACGACCGAACGCCTTGGCGACCCGCACCGTAATCATTCTAGCTTAGCGCTAACTTAGATGCCAATGCGACTATTGATGCGTTCCATTGATTCGCGTCGTTGCCATATGCAGCAATAAGGGGGCCGATTGGCCCCCTTCCTCTGCGCGTTGCTTGCCAACTTTGGCAATGCAGTATGTTAGCTGCACCCTGTCGTGCTTCCGCAAGTATCGCACTTCATACAGGTCCCATTCCGCACCAGCGTGAAGTTGCCGCACTCCGAGCACATCTCGCCTTCGTAGCCCTTGGCCTTGGCTTCAGCGCGACGCTCGGCCTTGGACGGGGCGGCGGCTGCGGCGGTGCCGGGCTTGCTCCAGTTCAGCGCCTCGAGCTTCTCGGTCGGCGAGAGGTCGTGGCTGACTTCCTGCTTCAGGGCGACCGCGCCTTCGACGGTGTCGGAGGCGCCGCGCGAGGTTGCGCCGTGGGAGGCGAGCGCGGTGACGCGGTTGCCGGCGGGCGCGTTGTCGGCGCCCTGGCTGACCGCGGCCGAGCCGCCGCGCATGACGACGAGGTTGTCGGTGCGCGACCGGGTCAGGCCCTTCGACAGGTACTTGGTCGCCTGGTGCTGGGCGGGGGCCTCATCCGGCTCCTTGCCTTCCTCGACGCCCTTGCCGAGCGCGTCGAAGCCGCTCTCGTTCGGATCGACATGGGCGAGGTCGAAGCGCGCCATGTAGCTCACCGCGAGCTCGCGGAAGACATAGTCGAGGATCGAGGTCGCGTACTTGATCGAGTCGTTGCCCTGCACGGGACCCGCGGGCTCGAAGCGGGTGAAAGTGAAGGCGTCGACATACTCTTCCAGCGGCACGCCGTATTGCAGACCCAGGGACACTGCGATCGCAAAATTGTTGATGAAGGAGCGCAGCGCCGCGCCTTCCTTGTGCATGTCGATGAAGATCTCGCCGAGACGACCGTCGTCATATTCGCCGGTGCGCAGGTACACCTTGTGGCCGCCGACAACCGCCTTCTGGGTGTAGCCCTTGCGGCGATCCGGCATCTTCTCGCGCTCGCGCATCACGACGATGCGCTCGACCAGCTTCTCGACGATCTTCTCCGAGACCTGGGCGGCACGCGCGGCCATCGGCTTCTCGTACAGCGCTTCCACCGCATCATCCTCGTCCTCATCGTCGGCGATGAGCTGCGAGTTCAGCGGCTGCGACAGTTTTGAGCCGTCGCGGTACAGCGCGTTGGCCTTCAGCGCAAGCTTCCACGACAGCAGGTAGGCGGACTTGCAGTCCTCCACCGTGGCGTCGTTCGGCATGTTGATGGTCTTGGAGATCGCGCCCGAGATGAACGGCTGCGAGGCCGCCATCATCCGGATGTGGCTCTCGACCGAGAGGTAGCGTTTTCCAATTTTGCCGCAGGGATTGGCGCAGTCGAAGACGGGATAGTGCTCGGCCTTCAGGTGCGGGGCGCCCTCGACCGTCATCGCGCCGCAGATGTGCACGTTGGCAGCTTCGATCTCGCGCTTGGTGAAGCCGACCGCCGAGAGCAGGTCGAAGCCGGGGGCTGCGATCGCTTCCGCGCCGATGCCGAGCTGGTCGCGGATGAAATCTTCGCCGAAGGTCCACTTGTTGAAGGCGAACTTGATGTCGAACGCGGTCGGCAGCGCCTTTTCCACCTTGGCAATGGCTTCATCGGTGAAGCCTTTTGCCTTGAGGGTCGAGGCGTTGATGCCCGGCGCATTCGACAGCGAGCCGTGGCCGACGGCGTAGGCCTCGATCTCCGCGATCTCGCTCTCGCGATAGCCGAGCGCGCGCAGCGCTGACGGCACCGCCTGGTTGATGATCTTGAAGTAGCCGCCGCCGGCGAGCTTCTTGAACTTCACCAGCGCGAAGTCGGGCTCGATGCCGGTGGTGTCGCAATCCATCACGAGGCCGATGGTGCCGGTCGGCGCCACCACCGTGGTCTGGGCGTTGCGATAGCCGTTGACCTCGCCGAGCGCCAGCGCGTCGTCCCAGGCCAGCCTGGCATGGGTGACGATGTCGGCCTGCGGGCAGGAGGCGTGATCGAGCGGCACCGGGTTGACCGAGAGCGCCTCGTAGCCGGCCGCGTTGCCGTGGGCGGCGCGGCGGTGGTTGCGGATCACGCGCAGCATGTGCGCGGCGTTCTTCTTGTAGCCCGGGAAGGTGCCGAGCTCGGCCGCCATCTCGGCCGAGGTCTTGTAGGCGATGCCGGTCATGACAGCGGTCAGCGCGCCGCACAGCGAACGGCCTTCCTTCGAGTCATAGGGCAGGCCCATGGTCATCAAGAGGCCGCCGATGTTTGCAAAGCCGAGGCCGAGCGTGCGGAACTCGTAGGAGAGCTCGGCGATCGCCTTCGACGGGAACTGGGCCATCATGACCGAGATTTCGAGCACGATGGTCCAGAGCCGGCACAGATGCTCGTAGGACTCGATGTCGAACCGCTTGGTGGTGGTGCTGTAGAACGTCAGCAGGTTGGCGGAGGCGAGGTTGCACGCCGTGTCGTCCAGGAACATGTATTCCGAGCACGGATTGGACGCGCGGATGTCGCCGGACGCCTTGCAGGTGTGCCAGTCGTTCATCGTGGTGTTGAAGTGCAGGCCGGGATCGGCGGAGGCCCAGGCGGCGTAGCCGATCTTCTCCCAGAGGTCGCGGGCCTTCAGCGTTTTTGTGACTTTCCTGGTGGTGCGGCCGACGAGATTCCAGTCGCCGTCGGTTTCGACCGCGCGCAGAAAATCGTCCTTCAGCGACACCGAATTGTTGGAGTTCTGGCCGGAGACGGTGAGATACGCTTCCGAATCCCAGTCGGTGTCGTAGGTGTCGAACGAGATGTCCTTGTAGCCCTGCCTGGCGAACTGGATGACGCGCTTGATGTAGTTGTCCGGCACGAGGTTGCGGCGGGCGAGCTTGATCTCGCGGCGGAGCGCAGGGTTCTTCTCGGGATCGAAGCAGTCGTCGCCACTGCCTTCGCAGTTGACGCAGGCCTTCATCACGGCCTTGAGGTGCTTCTGGTTGATCTTGGAGCCGGTGACGAGGGCCGCGACCTTCTGCTCCTCCTTCACCTTCCAGTCGATATAGGTCTCGATATCGGGGTGATCGGCGTCGACCACGACCATCTTGGCGGCGCGGCGCGTGGTGCCGCCCGACTTGATCGCGCCCGCGGCGCGGTCGCCGATCTTGAGGAAGCTCATCAGGCCGCTTGAGCGGCCGCCGCCGGACAGCTTCTCGCCTTCGCCGCGCAGGCTCGAGAAGTTGGAGCCGGTGCCGGAGCCGTATTTGAACAGGCGCGCCTCGCGCACCCAGAGGTCCATGATGCCGCCCTCGTTGACGAGGTCGTCGCCGACGCCCTGGATGAAGCAGGCATGCGGCTGCGGATGCTCATAGGCCGACTTCGACTTGGTGAGCTTGCCGGTCTTCCAGTCGACGTAATAGTGGCCCTGGCCGGGGCCATCGACGCCATAGGCCCAGTGCAGCCCGGTGTTGAACCACTGCGGCGAGTTCGGCGCGACCATCTGTTTTGCCAGCTGGAAGCGGAGCTCGTCGAAGAAGGCGAGGGCGTCTTCTTCCGTGGAGAAGTAGCCGCCCTTCCAGCCCCAATAGGTCCAGCAGCCGGCGAGGCGATCGAACACCTGCTTGGCCGAGGTCTCGCCGACGATGCGCTCGTTCTCGGGCAGGAGGCCAAGCGCCTCGGTGTCGGGCACCGAACGCCACAGCCACGACGGCACGGTCTCTTCCTCGACCTTCTTCAGGCGCGCGGCAACGCCCGCCTTACGGAAATACTTCTGCGCCAGCACGTCGGAGGCGACCTGCGACCAGAACTCCGGAACCTCGACGTTCTCGGCGCGGAACACGACCGAGCCGTCCGGATTGCGGATCTCTGATGTGGTCAGGCGGAAATTGATCCCGGCATAGGGAGATTGTCCGCTGGTGGTGTTGCGTCGTTCGATTCGCATGGTCGAGCCCCGTCTCTTCTTCTGCCCAGCCCCACGTTTCCCCGCAGGTTACCGGAATGTTGTCTGTTCGCGGACTCAAGGGGACACGCGTCAGCACGCCTCCCGTCATCCGCAGCTCAGCCGGTGGATCCGGCCTGTTTTCTCTCATCCGCTGGGCGCCGGTATGACCGGCCCTGCGGCGGCATCGTCCCGGCGCGGCGCCCGACTGGTCGGGTGCTCCGGGTCATGCATTCAACGCCCCAAAACGCTTCACGCGACACGTCACGCGTACGCTTCTTCGCGGGCCGGTTACGGCCTCTGTTTCCGGGTCCTTCGCGGCCCGTTCTGTCGTCCCCGGACTCGAAAGACCTCGGGCCCAAAATCAGGGCAGAGAAGCCCTTCACCCGCGGCCCGAAGGCCTGGCGGAGTGGTCATTTTGGAACCCTTGTGGGAGCGACCGGCGGGGACCCAAACACACTCGCGCCGAACAGGTTGAAAGCTAGGCCATGTCCGTCACGCCCGTCAAGGACTAGTACGAGTTTCTGAATCAAACACTAAATATGGTGGAAAGAGGGGGATAACAGGGGTCGGTGCCGCGCCTGTGATCGGGCCAACTATCGGTGAGTCCTCAGGGATTCCCAAGCCAAAAATATTCCTATCGCCTGTGGATCGGAGCTTCGCCCCGCTGTTCACAGGCGAAGTTTTTATTCGCGGTCCCGGATTGAATTTTGGGGACTCACGTAGCCCTACGGGCAAACTACGGATCAGGCATGTCAGAGCCGTGATGGTCGGGCGACAAAATCGCGGGCAAGGTGAGGCCGACTCACATCCCCGCCGGGTTCCATGACAGTCCAGAAGCCTTCCGCGCGGCCGCGCCTTGCGCCCGCCGGCCTGATGTTCCTCGCCATCACCTCGGTGGGCTGGGGGTTCAACTGGCCGTCCACCAAGTTCCTGCTCAGCGAGCTGCCGCCGCTGACCTTGCGCGGCACCACCGGGGTGATCGGCGCCGTGCTGCTGGCGGTGCTCGCGCTGATCCGCGCCCAGAGCCTGCATGTCGAGAGCCGGTTGTGGCCGCGGCTCGTGCTGTATGCGGCGCTCAACGTCACCGGCTGGATGGTGCTGATGGGGCTGGCGCTGCTCTGGCTGCCGGCGAGCGAGGCCGCGCTGATCGCCTACACCATGCCGGTATGGGCCTCGCTGCTGGCCTGGCCGGTGCTCGGCGAACGGCCGACGCTGCTGCGGACCATCGCGCTGGTGATGGCCTTTGCAGGCCTCGCCGCGATCATGGGCGGCAGCGGCATCACCGCAAGCAAAGAGAAGCTGCCGGGAATCGTCATGGCGCTCGGCGGCGCCTTCGGCTTTGCGCTCGGCACCGTGCTGGCGAAGAAATATCCGCTGGTGATGCCGCCGATCCCGGCCGCGGCCTGGCAGATCGGCCTCGGCTGCGTGCCGATCGCGATCGTCGGCCTCTTGATCGAGACCACGCATGTCGACCGCATCACGACGGTCGGCTGGTGGCTGCTGGTCTATTCGACGCTGATCCAGTTCTGCGTCGCCTATGTCGCGTGGTTCGCCGCGCTGGCGCGCCTGCCGGCCTCGGTGGCGGCGATCGGCACCATGGCGGTGCCTGTGATCGGCGTGGTCGCCTCCGCAATCGCGCTGCACGAGCCGCTGGGGCCGAGCCAGATCGTCGCGCTGCTGTTCACCCTCGCCGGCGTCGCGCTGGCGACGAGGTAGCGCGCATCACTCGCCGAGCGCCTGCTGCAGCATGCTGGCGAGCTGCGCCTTGCGGTAGGGCTTGGCCAGCAGCAGCACGCCTTCGTCGAGGCGGCCGTGATGCACGATCGCGTTCTCGGTATAGCCCGAGGTGTAGAGCACCTTGATGCCGGGGCGGCGTTTTTGCACCTCGTCGGCGAGCTGGCGGCCGTTCATGCCGCCGGGCATGATCACGTCGGTGAACAAAAGGTCGAACTTCTCGCCCTTGTCGACCAGCGCCAACGCGGCGCGGGCGTCGGGCACGGCGATGGTCTTGTAGCCGAGGTTCGTCAGCTGCGTGACGACGTAGTTGCGCACCAGCTGGTCGTCTTCCACCACCAGGATGATTTCGCTGCCGCGCCGCACCGGCTCCGGCGGAGGCGCCTCCACCTCGACCTGGCCGCGGGCAGGCGGCAGATAGAGCTTGATCGTGGTGCCGTGGCCTTCCTCGCTGTAGATCTTGATGTGGCCGCCGGACTGCTTGACGAAGCCGTAGACCATGCTCATGCCGAGGCCGGAGCCCTTGCCGACCTCCTTGGTGGTGAAGAACGGCTCGAACACCTTGTCCTGCACCGCATGCGACATGCCGGTGCCGGTGTCGCTGACCGCGAGCAGCACGTAGCGGCCCGGCGTGATGTCGGGATTAACAGCGGCGTAGGCGTCGTCGAGCACGATGTTGCTGGTCTCGAACAGCAGCTTGCCGCCGTTCGGCATCGCGTCGCGCGCGTTGATCGCCATGTTGAGCAGCGAGTTGGCGAGCTGCGACGGATCGATATGGACGCTGGCGACATCGGGCGCCAGCACCGAATTGATCTCGATCTGCTCGCCGAGCGTCGGCCGCAGCAGCTTGGCGATGTCGACCACGGTGCCGTTGATGTCGACGGTGCGCGGCTCGAGCGGCTGGCGGCGCGCGAAGGCGAGCAGATGCTGGATCAGCTCGCGGCAGCGCTCGGCGGCGCGGTCGATCAGCTCGGCGGTTTTCGCGAGCTGCGGCTGGGCGCGCAGGCTGTCGACCAGCGTCTCGGTGGTGCCGGTGATGACCGTCAGCATGTTGTTGAAGTCGTGCGCGACACCGCCGGTCAGCTTGCCGATGGCATCGAGCTTCTGCGCCTGTTGCAGCTTGTGCTCGGTTTCGCGCGAGGCGGTGATGTCGTGATAGATCAGCGCAGCGCCGGTGATCGCGTCGTCGCCATCGCGCAGCGGCCGGCCCGACACCACGAGGTGAATCTCCGGCGCGCCGCGCACCGGCTTGGCGACGAATTCCAGCCCGTCGAATTCCTCGCCGCGCAGCGCCTTGGCCGACGGCATGTCGTCGGCCTGCATCGGCGTGACGCCGTCGGACTGGAACACGTTGCTCATGGCGCGCAGCTGCCGGACCGTCATGCCCGGCTTGTAGCGCAGCATCTTCTCGGCGGCCGGGTTGGAGAGCAGCACGGTGCCGGCGCCGTCGATCACCAGCACCGCCTCCGCCATGGTGCGGAAGGTGGTTTCCATCACCGAGGTGGAACGGCGGAGCTCTTCGAGGGCGGCGCCGAGATCCTTGGTGCGTTCGGCGACCTTGCCCTCGAGCGACAGATTGGTCGCCTTGGTCGCGCTGAGCGCGCCCTGCAGTTCGCGGCTGGCGCGCCGGGCCGCCAGCGTCAGCGCGATCGCGAGCAGCAGGATCATCGCGACGCCGGCGAGGTCGATCGCCAGCAGCAGGCGTCCGTAGGTTTTCGACTGTCCGGTGCGAAGCCCGAGCACGCGGCGCTCTTCGGTGACGAGCCGCTCGAGCGCCGCGCCGACCTTGTCCATCAGCGCGCGGCTCTCGCCTGCGGACATCAGCGCCGCGGCGCCGGCCGTGTCGCCCGCGCTGCGCAATCTGATCAGCTCGGCGCCGAGCGCAATGCCGCGGTCGACCTGAGTCTTGGCGCCCGCGAGCAGCTGCGCCTCCTCGGGCGCCGTCTTCACCGCCGCCATCAGGCTGTCGAAAGCGGCGGTGAGGGCGGCGCTCTGCTCACGGAATTCGTCGGCGAAGGAGGCGTCGCCTGTCAGCGCGAATGCGCGGGCCGCGCTTTCGACGCCTCGCGGCAACGGCCGGGTGTCGGAAATCCGCTTGAGGATCCCGAGCGTGCGATCTGCCGAATCAATCTCGTTGCGCGACTTGACGTCCAACCCGATCGACGCCGCGCTGATGACGAGGAGGATCGCAAGGCCGCTGCCGAGAATGAGACGCTGGGAAGCCATCGACGATTAGTACGAGCAATTATTTCGAAAGACGAGCGGAAGGTGCATACTTCGCAAGACATTCGTTAACGGCGGCAATCAGCGCCTGCGGGGTGAACGGCTTGCGCAGGCAGGCGGAGGCGCCGAGCTCGATCGTCATCCGCAGGAAGTCCGGCGCGCGGTCGGCATTGGCGAAGGCATAGCCGGACATCGCGATCACGGGAATATCGGGCGCGCGCTCGTGGAAGACGCGGATCGCCTCGAACCCGCGCATATGCGGCATGAAGACATCGACCAGCATGACGTCGAAGGTGGCCTGCTCCAGCGCGCGCATGCCGGCTTCACCGCCATCGGCGACGGTGACTTCGAAGCCCTGGCGTTGCAAGCACACCTCGATGGCAACGCACACCATCGGGTCGTCATCAACCACGAGAACGCTCGGCACGATGCATCCTCTTTCTAACGGCCTCGCGTGCCGGCGACTCGCTTGGCCTGTTCGTCGATTAAGGCGGAACCTAGACGGAAAGTCTGTATCATAGAATGCATATGCTGTTTGCTGACAAGCGGATTTCCAGCTAGCCGTGACACATCACCTGTATTTGTCCATCCCCTTTACGACAGGTCCATGACCGCAGTTCCCATCGCCGGCCGCGCGCCGCTGTCACCGCTCGGCCTCGCATTCCTGGTGGTCGCCTCGACCGGCTGGGGACTCAACTTCCCCATCATGAAGTTCCTGCTCACGGAGTGGCCGCCGCTGTCGTCGCGCGGGCTGTGTGGCGTGGTCGGCGCGGTTGCGCTCGGCCTGGTCGCGCTGGTGCGGGGACAGACGCTGCGCGTGCCCGACGGCATGTGGTTGCGGCTTGCTTTGGTGTCGACGCTGTCGATCGGTGGCTGGGTCGCGTCCATGGGCCTCGCGCTGATCTGGCTGCGGGCCAGCGAGGCGGCCGTGCTCGGGATAACGATTCCCGTGTGGGTCGCGCTGGTGGCCTGGCCGGTGCTCGGCGAGCGCGTGTCGCTGCCGCGCGCGCTTGCGCTCGCGGTGGCGCTCGCCGGGATCGCGGCGCTGATCGGCGGCGGCGGCATCGACGCGAGCCTTGGCAAGCTGCCGGGGATTCTGTTCGCGCTCGCAGGCGCGATCTGCGTCGGGCTCGGCACGGTGCTGACCAAATCCTTCAAGCTCGCGATGCCGCCGCTGTCGCTCGCGGCCTGGCAGCTTGCGATCGGCTGCGTGCCGATCGCGATCATCGGCGTCTTGATCGAGCAGCCGCAGCTCGCCGCGCTGTCGCAGTTCGGCTGGGCGTCGATGATCTACATGACGCTGATCCAGTTCTGCCTTTGCTATGTCTGCTGGTTTGCGGCGCTCGAGCGGTTGCCGGCGGCGACCGCGTCGATCGGCACGCTGCTGGTCCCGGTCGTCGGCGTGCTCGCGGCAGCGGCGATGCTGCGCGAGCCGCTCAGCACGAGCGATATCGCAGCGCTGCTGGTGACCTTCGCGGCCGTCGCGGTCGCCTTGCGTACATGAGACGACTTGCGCACAAGAAAAAGGGCGGCGCTGGCGCCGCCCTTTGCAACTAGGAATTCAGGCCGTCATTACGGGCAGGGGTGCCGCCGGCCGTCATAGCCGAGATAGGTGCCCGAAGCCGGGTCGTAGGACCTGTAGCGCTGCGCGCAGTAGCTGGCGCCGCCGCCACTCGGCACCTCCACGGCGACAGACGGTTCATCGTAATAGCCGTAGCTGTCGTCATAATAGCCGGGGCCGTAGCCATAGCCGGAGCCGTAATACGCGCCCGAGGCGAGGGCGCCGCCGACGACCGCACCGGCCACCGCGCCGGGCCAGAAGCCGCCGCCACGATGGTAACCGCCGTGCCAGCCGCCACCGCCGCGCCAACCGCCGCCGCCACCACCGGCCCAGTGACCGCCGCCACCGCCCATGCCACCTCCGCGGCCGCCGCCGCCAAAGCCGCCACCACCACCACCGCCACCAACGTGGCCGCCGCCGCCGCCCATCGCACCCATCTGTGCGGCAGACTGGGCGAACGAAACGGTCGGCGCCACAGCCAACGGCAGCGCAAGCGCCAGAGCCGCGGCGGTGCTCAGAACCTTCATATTGATCATTTTGGACTCCATCAAAACGGTGAATGTCTAACCATCTCTGCGGTCGGACGTTCCCGTGCTCCACATTGATTGTGGGTCATCTTCGCGTAGCCGGCGGCTCATGTATGGCAGCTGAACAAAACTCCTCGTGAGCGCGTCATTTGGTCGCCAAACGGGCGCATAAACCGGGGGCTGTCCGAGGGGTGCGGGGCTACCTTGGCGGCGGCTGGACATTTGGGGAATGAGGTGGCATCAGAGCCGCATTGCCTCGAACCGACGGCCGGCCACGCATGAAACAATTCCTGCTGAAATTCTTCACCTGGTGGAATGGCCAGACCTTTGGCACGCAATTGTGGACCTCGCGATTCGGCGAACTGGTCGGCGAGGACGAGCAGGGCAACCGCTATTACCGCACCAAGGGCGGTGAAATCGACCCGACGCTGCATTTCGAGCGCCGCTGGGTGGTCTACAACGGCTACGCCGAAGCGTCGCGCATACCGGCGAGCTGGCACGGCTGGCTGCACCACACCGTCGATGTGCCGCCGACCGAGGAGAGCTACGTGGCGCGGGAGTGGGAGAAGCCACATGTGCCGAACATGACCGGTACCGCGCAGGCCTACCGTCCGTCCGGCTCGACGCTGGCGAGCGGCCGCCGCCCCAAGGCAACCGGCGACTATCACGCCTGGACGCCGAGAAGCTGACTTTCACGCATTGTTGTTCTGACGTGCACGTGGGTAACGCCGCGCGTGCATCGCACGCGCCGGCAGCGCAGCCGCGCGCCTGAGGCAACGCAAGTGCGTGCCTGTGGACAACGGTAACAGCGGGGACAGATGGGCCGCAGCCGACGCTGTCCGCTTGCGCCGAGCGTGGGTTCGCGGCTCAATAGGGTTATCTTACGGAGATGGGAAACCATCGCGTCGGATCGGGCTCCAGATCGCGACTGTCCCGATATGCAGCGGCCTCCGAGTTGGATGCGGCCGGGAGATAGGCCCCCGGTACAGACGTCCTGAAATCGCCCGCAAATGTGAGGCTACCGTGAGACAGGAAGGGCCGCTCGGGAAACCGGGCGGCCTTTTTCTTTGCGACGATCAGGTCAGGGCAGGCGTGCCGCGGCACGGCCCATCAAGTCGGCGCGGCGCGCCTGCGACGGCGCGATCCGCTCTTTCATGAAGGCGAGGATCTCGGCCGGTGCGGTATCCGGCGAGCCCGCGTTGAACGGCGGGGCCGGGTTGTATTCGAGCCTGAGCTGGATCGCTTCCGCGGTCTTGCGGTCGACGAGCTCCGACACCAGCGTCAGCGCGAAGTCGATGCCCGCGGTGACGCCGCCGCCGGTGAAGCGGTTGCGGTCGACGCAGACGCGCGTCCTGGTCGGAATGGCCCCGAAGCCCGACAGGAAATCAATCGCGCTCCAATGCGTGGTGGCGCGATAGCCCTTGAGCAGGCCGGCGGCGCCGAGCACCAGCGATCCCGTGCAGACCGACGTGACGTATTTGGCCCGCTCGGCCTGCTTGCGCAGGAAGGCCAGCATGTCCTGGTCACCGACCATGTCGTCGGTGCCGAAGCCGCCGGGCACGCAGATCACGTCGAGCTGCGGGCAATCGGCAAAGGTCGTGGTCGGCGTCAGGACCATGACGGAATCGGTCGGAACGGGTTCGATGCGTTTCCAGATCAGATGCACCTTGGCGCCGGGGACCGAGGAGAACACCTGCAGCGGACCGGTCAGGTCGAGCTGGGTCACCTTCGGGAAGACGAGCAATCCAATCTGCAGGGGTTCAGTCATCGGGGCCTCCAAATAGCGCTTGACGGAACCACGATGTCATGATGGCCTCTCGTCCAAAATGGCGCATTTCCCTCATTTTCGGACGCAAGTCTCCTGAGAGAAGCGAGTCTCCTGAGAGAAGCAAGTCTCCTGAGAGAGGCAAGTCTCCTGAGACAAGGCTCCTGAGAGACGGAAGGCTCCCGAGAGAGGGCCGCCAAGAAAGTAACGTCACCCGCGAGGATTTGGCGATGATCGGCATCCTGATCTTTCCCGACTTCCAGCTGCTCGACGCGGCCGGCCCGATCGCGGCCTTCGAGATCGCGGCGCGCTTCGCCAACAACGCGCCGGCGATCAGGACGATTGCGGCGAAGGCGGGACCGGTGCGCTCTTCGTCCGGTGTCGAGATGCTTGCGCGCGGCCTCAAGCCGTCGGCGGCGATCACGACTCTGATCATTGCGGGCGGCAACGGCGTGCGCACGCCGGCGAGCTGTCCAACCACGTTGTCATTCGTGCGGCGGATGGCGGGCCGCGACATTCGCGTCGCCAGCGTCTGTTCGGGCGCCTATGTGCTGGCCGAGGCGGGCCTGCTCGACGGCCGCCGCGCCACCACGCATTGGCAGCGCACGCCGCATTTCGTGAAGACCTATCCGAAGATCAAGCTCGAGCCGGACCAGATCTTCGTCCGCGACGGCAATATCTGGAGTTCGGCCGGCATCACCGCCGGCATCGACCTCGCGCTCGCGATGATCACCGAGGACTATGGCGACGAGATCGCGCAGAGCACCGCGCGGCAACTCGTGCTGTACCACCGGCGCAGCGGCGGGCAGTCGCAGTTTTCCTCGCTGCTGGAGTTGAAGACGCCGAACGGAAGGTTCGGGCCGCTGCTCGCCTGGGCGCGCGAGCATCTCGATGCACCGCTGACGGTCGAGGACCTCGCAGACAAGGCCGGGATGAGTTCGCGGCATTTCACCCGCGCCTTCATCGCAGAGACCGGCACGACGCCGTCGAAAGCGGTCGAGCGGCTGAGGATCGAAGTCGCGCGGCAGCGCGTGCAGTCGTCGGGCGAGGCGATCGAGCGCGTCGCCGAGATCACCGGCTTCCGCGATCCCGAGCGGATGCGCCGCGCCTTCATCCGCGCCTTCGGCCAGCCGCCGCAATCGCTGCGGCGCGCCGCGCGGGCAGGGTAGGCGCGTTTGGGACAAGCTCGTTGTCCGATTTCGCGCGATCGATGTCGTCTTTGCAGTGATGAACCTGGCGAGGGTTCCCGTGACCCACGTTAAGTGGGCATTGGGGACCCGAGGAGGTTCTAATGACAAAGCATCGAACGATTACCGGGTTCGTGGCTGTCGCCCTGCTGGCTGTCACCGCAACCGCCGCGACCATCAAGTCGCACGCGCCCCGGACCGACGGCATTGCCGTCGCCGGCACAGACGCGCTCCCGGCCAAGGATTTCAGCGACCGCTGGTCCGCGATATCCGATTTGCCTCCGGCAACGGACATCGCCGGGCGTGCGGCTGACGCGCATTAAGGTCATGGACCGAGGTCCGGCCCGTTCGAAGGCGCGACCCGCGCAGGGATTATTCGTCTCGCAACAAAAAATGCCCCGCCGAAGCGGGGCAAGATGTTGAGCGACTTAGTCTTGAGCTACTTGGTCTTGAATAGAACTAACGGTTTCGCCGCGCCGGAATAGCGCAGTCATTCACCAATACAGGATCAGCCCACGATCGCAGAGATCCACGGATGCGCTGATCACGAAACGTGCTTCAACCGAAAAATCACTGGCCCAATGTATCGGTCGCGATCTTCTTCTTGAGTGCTTCGCAGGTATCCCTGACCTCCGCGGTCATCAACGAGACGGCTTCGATCTGCAGGAAGAAGCGCTTGCCCTGATCGCGGTAACCGGCAGCGAACTCCTTGATCTCCGCGATCATGTCATGGACGCCTGCGACCATGACCTCGCAGTTCTTGGCGGCCAGTTGCAGTTCCGATCCAAGGGCCTCGATTTCCTTCACCGCCGCTTCATATTCGCGCACGACCGCCTCGGCCGACAGCTTGCCCACCTCGTTGACGCCGTTGCGATGCTCGACATAGTCCGGCATCGGCGAGAGGGGCCGGATGTTGCTGCGTGGTCGATGCGAAGTCACCGTGTTGATTTCGTCCTCCATCTGCTCCGACGGAGCGCGGGCGAGGACTTCTGCACTAACACTCATGCGGACTCTCCATAACTTGTTACGGCAAATGGAGTTTAGCAATGTCAACGGATTTGTCTCGATTTTCCACAGTTTTGAGCTAAGTGCAATTGTGCACTGCAGCATTGTGTTGCGTCAATGTGGCGCGTCGGGGTGCCAGCCAAGCAGGGCGAGCATCAAAAAGAAGCCGACGACATAGGCCGCCATGATCGGCCAGCCCTGGGTGATCCAGCGGACCACCGACTTGGCTTCCGGATACATGTTTGACACCGCAACGCCGGCCGACGAGCCGAACCAGACCATCGATCCGCCAAATCCGACCGCGTAGGCGAGAAAGCCCCAGTCATAGCCGCCTTGCTTCAGCGCCAGCGCGGTCAAGGGAATATTGTCGAACACCGCCGAGACGAAGCCGAGCCCGAGCGCGGTCTGCCACGATGCGGCGGGCAATTTCTCCACCGGCATCATCGAGGCCGCCGTCACCAGCGCGAGCAGGAACACGGTGCCCTTCAGCGTCTCGGGCATCACCGACCAGTCCGGCCGCCGCAGCAATGAGGTGACCAGGATCGCGGCCCAGACCGCGAGCCCGAGCACGGGCAGCGCATCGAGCAGCGCGGGGAACTTCAGATTGGCCGTGACATTGGCCGTCAGCGCGGCGAGCAGGATCACGGCCACGATCGCAACCCGCGCCCAGTCGATTCTGAGGCCGGACGGTGCATCCTTCACGATCGGGGAAAAGCGATGCTGTTGCAGCGAGGCCGGCACCGCAAACACCAGCATCGCGACGACGGCTGCGACATAGGCCTCCACAACGGTGAGCGGGCTGATGCCGTCGATCCACATCATCGTCGTCGTGGTGTCGCCGACGACACTGCCGGCGCCGCCGGCATTCGATGCGGCGACGATGGCCGCGAGATAGCCGATATGGACGCGGCCTCGGAACACATGGCGGGCCACGGTGCCGCCGATCAGCGCGGCCGCGATATTGTCGAGGAAGGCCGACAGCACGAACACGATGACCAGCAGGATCAGTCCGCCCTTCCAGTCATCGGGCAGCAGCGCCGGCATCTCGTCGGGAATGCGGCTCTCCTCGAAATGGCGCGACAGCAGCGCAAAGCCCATCAGGAGCAGGAACAGGTTAGCGAGCGTGACCCACTCATGCTCCATGTGATGCGCGAGACCGGGCAGGCCCGTGCCGAATTTCGCAAAGCCCGCGAACAGCAGCTTGTAGGCGACGATCGCGGCAAGGCCCGTCAGCGCCACCGCGAGCGTGTGGTGATGGAAGATCGCGACGCCGAGCAGCGTCAGCGCGAACAGGATGAAATCGAGCGGGATACCGTAGACGAGGAGTGGCGTGAGCAAGACGATCTCGATGGCTGGAGTGCCCGGCGGCGTGAGGCGCTGACGGCCGCACTATCGCGCGGCGTCGGGAACTTCAAGGCGCGCTAACGCCGCAACAGGCTCGCGATACGCTCGCGAGCCTCGATCGGAGACGACGCCAGGCACGTCGCCCACATCCGATCGCTCAGCCCAGCGTCTTCAGCCAGGCGCTGATCTCGGTCACCGCGATATTGGCCTGATTGAGCAGCTTGCCCATGGTGAAGAAGCCGTGGAACTGGCCGGGGAAATGCCGATAGGTCACCGGCACGCCGGCGTCCTTGAGGAATTTCGCATACTCGTCGCCTTCGTCGCGCAGCGGATCGGCGCCGGCGGTCAGCACATAGGCCGGCGGCAATGCGGCAAAGTCCTTTGCCCGCGCCGGCGAGGCGCGCCAGTCGTTGTTGTCGGCGTCACCGAGATAATGGTTGGCGAACCAGCCGATCACCGAATGGGTCAGGAGGATGCTGGTCTCGGGCTCGCGATGCGAGGGATGCTTCCGCGAGAAATCGGTCGCGGGATAGATCAGCAACTGGGCGGCGAGCTTCGGTCCGCCGTCGCGGGCGGTGAGGGCCACCACGGCCGCGAGGTTGCCGCCGGCGCTGTCGCCGCCGACGATCAGGCGCGAAGCGTCGATGCCGAGATCCCTGGCATTGGCGGCGACCCATCGGGTCGCGGTCACGGCGTCGTCGACCGCGGCAGGGAAACGATGCTCGGGCGCGAGGCGATAATCGATCGAGATCACGATCAGCTCGCCCTCATGGGCAAGCTTCTGGCAAACCACCTCATGGGTATCGAGATCGCCGATCACCCAGCCGCCGCCGTGGAAGAACACCAGGCAGGGCGCGAGCCCGTCTTTCTTGCGCAGCGTGTTCGGCGTGTAGATGCGGGCAGGGATCGTGCCGTGCGGCGCCGGGATCGCGAGCGGCTTGCTCGATTCCAGCGCGGGCGGCTCGGGATTGGAGACGATGCGTGCGGCCCGATAATAGTCGCGCGCTTCCGGCGCGGTCAGCGTCTCATAGGCGGGACGGCCGGCCTCCTGGAACGCCTTGTAGACGGCAGCGGCATCGGGATCGAGAACGACGGGCATGGACAACAAACCTTCTTGTGATGCTGGACTGAAATGTCAGGCGGCGGTGCGGCCGCCGTCGACGGTGTAGGCGGAGCCGGAGACGTAGCTCGCCTCGTCGGAGGCAAGAAAAGCGACGATGGAGGCGACCTCGCTTGCGAGGCCAAGCCGGCGCGCCGGGATGCGGTCGACGATCTTCTCGATCGGCGGCTGCGCGTTGCCGCCGGAGCGGCCCTGCAGGATGGTGCTCAGCATCCGGCTCTCGATCATGCCGGGGCAGACGCAATTGACCCGCACGCCGGTGCCGGTGCATTCCCAGGCCGCGCTCTTGGTCAGCCCGATCACCGCGTGCTTGCTCGCGCTGTAGACCGCGATCATCGGCGATCCCATCAGGCCCGCGATCGAGGCGGTGTTGATGATGCTGCCCTTGTTCTGCTTCAGCATGACCGGCAGCACATGCTTCATGCCGAGGAAGACGCCGACGACGTTGACATCGAGCACGCGGCGAAAGCTCTCCAGCGAATATTCCGGGATCGGCCTGATGTCGCCCTCGATGCCGGCGTTGTTGTAGAAGGCGTCGATGGTGCCGAAACGGTCGACGGCGGCCCGGACATAGTCCTTGACCTCGTCCTCGTCGGTGACGTCGGCTTCGATCGCGAAGGCCTCGGCCGAGGCCGGCAGGTCCTTGGTGGCGGCCTTGAGGTCGGCCCCCTTGCGGTCGACTGCGACAATCCGCGCACCCCGCTCGGCGAGCAGTTGGAGCGTGGCGGTTCCGATGACGCCGGCAGCCCCGGTGACGACGGCGACCCTGCCGTCGAGCCTGATGCGATCTGGCATGGTGGGTTTCCTCTGGCTGGTCCGGTTCGATCCGGATTTTCCTGGTTTTCACGCGTGGCCGCGTGCCTTCAGCGTGAGGACTATCACACGTGTTCCCAGGAGTGACCAGAGGGTGACCAGAGGCTGACCCGTGGGCCGGGGAGAGGTGGCCGGGTGCCCTTTCCCCGCCGTATTCGGCGTGTTAACCGGTGGCCTGCGAGCGGCCGATATCAAGGTAGACTGTCGCGAGCCCGATTCGCCCTTTAAAGCCGCGCGAGATGCTTCGAACCGTTGCCCTGACTGGCTTTGCGGCCCTGGTTGCCGCCTCAACCATCTCGCTTGCGCCGCCCGCGCGCGCGCAGATCGGAACGATTTTCTCCGATCCCGCGCCGCGTCCGCCCGGCTCGATCCCGCGTGGTCAGCCGGCCCCGCCCAGCGACGACGACGAGGAAGTGCCGGAATTGCCGCGCGGCCGTCTGCTGCCGACACAGCCGCGGGCGCTGCCGCCAGGCCAGGCGGTGCCGCCGCCCGGCAGCGTGCAGTCGCAGCCGCTGGCGCCGCCGCCCGGCTCGACGGTGGCTCCGCAGGGCACCCAGCCCGGGGTCGCCGTGCAGCCGCCGCAACCCGGCGGTCCCGCCGTTGCCAATACGCCGCCCGGCGCCAACCCGCTGCCGCCGGGGCAGCGTCCCAAGGGCGCGCCGCAAGGCACCGCGCCGCAGACGCCTGCCGCGTTGCAGCCGGGCGACGAGGTGGTGCAGGAGCCGCCGTCGACCAAGATCACCAACAAGAAGGCGAGCTTCTCCGGACTCGACAAGATCACCGGACGCATCATCAATTTCGACGAGGATATCGGCGAGACCGTGCAGTTCGGCGCGCTGCGGGTGAAGACCGATGCCTGTTACACCAGGCCGTCGACGGAAGCCGCCAACACCGACGCCTTTGTCGAGGTCGACGAAATCACGCTGCAGGGCGAGGTGAAGCGGATCTTCTCGGGCTGGATGTTCGCGGCGAGCCCCGGCCTGCACGGCGTCGAGCATCCGATCTACGACATCTGGCTGACCGACTGCAAAGGACCGGACCAGACCATCGTGACCGCCGCGCCCGATCCGCCGAAGGCGCCGACGCCGCCTCCGCCGCCGGCCCAGAAGCGCGCGCCGCAGAAGCAGGCCGCGCCGCGCCCGCCGCCGCAGCCGTTGCCGCAATATCAGCAGCAGCCGCCACCTCCGCCGCCTCAGCAACAGCAGCGGCCGGGCGGGCTGTTCGGCGGATTGTTCGGGAATTGATGGGCACTTCGTAGCCCGGATGAAGCGTAGCGAAATCCGGGTTTCTCGCCGCGGAGAGACTGTCCCGGATTGCGCTTCGCTGCATCCGGGCTACGCGATCAACCGTTCAATTGCGCTCGGCGATGATCGCCAGCGCATCGGCACCTTTGACCGGCTGGGTGGCGTCGAGCTTGCGGAAATCCGCCGGCGCGCCCGTGATCGCCTTGTCGAGCAGCGTGCGATAGCGGCGCCGCGAGATCTCGATCGCGCCGAACGTCCTCAGGTGCTCCGTCACATATTGCGTGTCGAGCAGCTCGAACCCGCCTGCGATCAGCCGCGCCACCAGATGCACCAGCGCGACCTTCGATGCGTCGCGCGTGGTGTGAAACATGCTTTCGCCGAAGAAGGCGCGGCCGAGGCTGACGCCGTAGAGCCCGCCGACCAGGTTGTCGTCCTGCCAGACCTCGACGCTGTGGCAATGGCCCGACGCGTACAGCCCGACATAGAGATCGCGGATGCGCTTGTTGATCCAGGTGTCGTCGCGGCCGGGCTGCGGCGCCGCGCAACCGGCGATCACGGCCTTGAACGCGGTATCGACGGTGACGGTGAAGGCATCCGTGCGCACGGTGCGCGCCAGGCGGGAGGCGACACGGAAACCGTCGAACGGAATCACGCCGCGCAATTCCGGCTCGACCCAGAACAGGGTGGGATCGTCGGCGCTCTCCGCCATCGGGAAGATGCCGCAGGCATAGGCGCGCAGCAGCACCTCGGGCGTGATCTCGGAGGAGGCGGAGTCGCGTGAGGTCATAGCGCCAAGGATAGCAAAGCGCGGGCGGTCTTGCGATGGGGGCTGCCACCGGGACGCTACGTGTTGACGAAACGCGCCGGTTCCTCCACAAGCCGCGCCGTTCCGCCGCAGTTTCCCGAGACGGACTGCGCGGTCGTGCTAGATTGCAACAAAAAGATGGCGGCGCTGCCGGGACACGGTGGCTTGCGCGCCCGACAATCGACACAGGTGAGGGGGACGCTGCATGAAATGGTCATGGCGGACGTTTGCGCCGTTGCTGGTCTGGCTGGTGATCTATCTGGTCCCGGTGCCGTCGGGGCTGAACGCCAATCAGTGGCACTATTTCGCGGTGTTCGCCGCCGTGATCACCGGGCTGATCCTTGAATCGATGCCGGTCGGCGCGGTCGGTCTGATCGGCCTGACGGTCGCCGGCATCGGCGGCTATGTCGAGCACGACCCGAACAAGTCGCTGCGCTGGATGCTCGCCGGCTTTTCCGAGAGCACGGTGTGGCTGATCGTCGGCGCCTTCGTGTTCTCGATCGGCTATCGCAAGAGCGGGCTCGGCCGCCGGCTGGCGCTGCTCTTGGTGCGCGGCCTCGGCCGCCGCACCATCGGGCTCGGCTACGCGGTGGCGTTCTCCGATCTCGTGCTGGCGCCGGCGACGCCGTCCAACACCGCGCGCTCGGGCGGCACCATCTATCCGATCGTCAGCAACATCCCGCGCATCTACGGCTCCGAGCCCGGTCCGACCGCGGGCAAGATCGGCACCTTCGTGATGTGGACCGCGTTCGCGACCACGGCCGTCACCAGCTCGCTGTTCCTCACCGCGCTGGCGCCGAACGCCGCCGCGCTCTCGATCGCCAAGAAGCTCGTCAACATCGAGGTCGGCTGGTCGCAATGGTTCATCGGCTTCGCGCCGCTCGGCATCCTCTTGCTGCTGCTGGTGCCGCTGCTCAGCTATCTGGTCTGCCGGCCCGAGATCAAGGAGAGCCCGGAGATCGTGACCTGGAGCGAGGGCGAGCTCGCCAAGATGGGGCCGCCGTCGCGGCACGAATGGATCATGGCGGTGCTGGTGGTGCTCGCGATGTTCCTGTGGATCTGCGGCTCCAATCCCAATATCAGCGTGCCGCTGCTCGGCTCGAACTTCATCAACGCGACCACGGTCGTGTTCGTCGTGATCTCGCTGATGCTGCTGACCGGCGTGATCGCGTTCGAGGACATCGTCGCGGAGAAGAGTGCGTGGGAGGTATTTTTCTATTTCACCTCGCTGCTCACGCTGTCGTCGGGCCTCAACGAGATCGGCTTCATCAAATGGGTGGCCGAGGGCTATGCCAAGCCGCTCTCCGGTACGTCGCCGCTGGTCGGGATGATCCTGCTCGTCACCTTCTTCTTCTGGATCCACTATTTCTTCTCGAGCATCACCTCGCATACCGCCGCCGTGCTGCCGGTGGTGCTCGCCGTCGGCTCCAGCATTCCCGGCCTGTCGGTGCAGACCCTGATGCTGCTCTGCGTCTACTCGCTGGGCCTGATGGGCGTGATCTCGCCCTATGCCACGGGACCGGCGCCGATGTATTACGGCAGCGGCTATATCGGCAAAGGCGACTTCTGGAAATTCGGGCTGATCTTCGGCCTGATCTACTTTGCCGGATTGTTGCTGATCGTGTTGCCCTGGTTACAAATGATCGGGTAAAATAGCCACAATCCAGCGAGAAACAGCCGCCGACCGGGAAGGAGCACTTTCCTTTCCGATTCTTAACGCGCTTTGTCCGGCAGAAGCCTTCAAAATGCTTCGTCGGATGTGGCGCGCGCGGAGTTCAGGGGACACATAGAGCCGCGCGAGCTCATTCGTGTTTCTTCGTGGGCAGGTTATGGACCAGCAGATCAAAGACCCGTCGATTGTGGCGCCCGAGCGAACCAGGCGGGGGGGGGTTCTGACCGGATGTCTCGTGTTGGCGGTGCTTGCAGGCATCGTCTGGTGGACGCGGCAGCAGGCCGCGCCGCCGCAGGCCGGTGGCGGGCGCAACGCCGGGCCGATGTCGATCGTGCCGGAGACGATCGGCAAGGGCGATATCGGCGTCAGCCTGAATGCGCTCGGCACCGTGACGTCGCTCGCGACCGTGACGATCAGGAGCCAGATCAGCGGCTATCTGATGAAGATCGATTTCAAGGAGGGCGATGAGGTCAAGAAGGGCGACCTGATCGCCGAGATCGATTCGCGTCCCTATGAGGCGACGCTGGCGCAGGCCAAGGGACAGCTCGCCCGCGACGAGGCGCAGCTGAAGGGCGCCCAGGTCGATCTCACCCGCTACCAGAACCTCGCCGCGCAGAATGCGGTGCCGCATCAGACGCTGGATACCCAGGTCGCGCTGGTCGCGCAGTATCAGGGCACGGTGGAAGCCGATCGCGCCTCGGTGAAGTCGGCCGAGGTGAATTTGCAATATTGTCACATCGTGTCGCCGATCAACGGGCGCGTCGGACTGCGCCAGGTCGATCTCGGCAACTATGTGACGCCCGGCGACACCAACGGCCTCGTCGTGATCACCCAGCTCGAGCCGATCAGCGTGCTGTTCACGCTGCCGGAGGACAATCTGCAGGCGGTCGCGAAGCGGTTGAGGGAGGGCGCGGTGCTGCCGACGGCGGCCTATGACCGCAGCGGCGCCAACAAGCTCGCCGAGGGATCGTTGCAGACCTTCGACAGCCAGATCGATGCGACCACCGGCACCATCAAGCTGCGCGCGCAGTTCGAGAACGACAAGCGCACGCTGTTTCCGAACCAGTTCGTCAACGTCCGCCTGCTGCTCGATACCCACAAGGATGCGACGACGATGTCGACCGCCGGCATCCAGCGCGGTGTCCCCGGCACCTTCGTCTATCTCGTCAACGCCGACAGCACGGTCTCGGTGCGGCCGGTCAAGCTCGGCGTCACCGATGGCGACCGGGTCGAGGTGCTGTCCGGGCTTGTGCCCGGCGATCGCATCGTGATCGACGGCGCCGACAAGCTGCGCGAGGGCGCCAAGGTGGTCGTGCGCTCCGCCGCCGACGCCGCGAACCCGGGGGCTGCGGCCAAGGGGACGGCGAACGGGGCCGCGAAGGGCGACGGCAAGGGAGATAGCAAGGACGGCGCCGATCCCGGAGGTGGCCACCACAAGCGGTCCGAGGACGGGCAGAAGAAATGAACCCGTCGCGGCCATTCATCCTGCGGCCGGTGGCGACGACCCTGATGATGATCGCCATCATGCTGTCGGGCATGCTGGCGTTCAGATTTCTCCCGGTCGCGGCGCTGCCGGAGGTCGACTACCCGACCATCCAGGTGCAGACATTCTATCCGGGCGCCAGCCCCGACGTGATGACCTCGTCGGTGACGGCGCCGCTCGAGGTGCAGTTCGGCCAGATGCCGAATCTGACCCAGATGAGCTCGGTGAGCTCGGCGGGCTCGTCCGTGATCACGCTGCAATTCGGCCTGTCGATCTCGCTCGACGTCGCCGAGCAGGAGGTGCAGGCCGCGATCAATGCCGCGGGCAATCTGTTGCCGTCGGACCTGCCGGCGCCGCCGATCTACGCCAAGGTCAATCCGGCCGATGCGCCGATCCTGACCCTCGGCCTGACCTCGAAGACCATGCCGCTGACCCAGGTGCAGGATTTCGTCGATACGCGGCTGGCGCAGAAGATCTCGCAGCTGCCCGGCGTCGGCCTCGTCAGCATCAGCGGCGGCCAGCGGCCGGCGGTGCGCATCCAGGCCGACATCCGCAAGCTCGCGGCCTACGGCCTCAACATCGACGATCTCCGCACCACGCTCGGCAACGCCAACGTCAACACGCCGAAGGGCAATTTCGACGGCGCGATGCGCGCCTACACCATCAATGCCAACGACCAGATCCGCAATGCCAGTGACTACCGCTCACTGATCATCGCCTACAAAAACGGCTCGCCGGTCCGCCTCAGCGACGTCGGCAACGTCGTCGACGGCGCGCAGAACGACAAGCTCGGCGCCTGGATGAACGAGACGCCGGCGATCATCCTCAACATCCAGCGCCAGCCCGGCGCCAACGTCATCTCGGTGGTGCAGGGCATCAAGGACCTGCTGCCGCAGCTGCAGGCCACGCTGCCGGCCGCGATCGACCTCAACATCCTGACCGACCGCACCGTGACGATCCGGGCCTCGGTCCGCGACGTCGAATATGAGCTGTCGCTCGCCGTGATCCTGGTCGTGCTTGTGATCTTCGTGTTCCTACGCTCGACCCGCGCCACGCTGATCCCGAGCCTGTCGGTGCCGCTCTCGCTGGTCGGCACGCTCGGCGCGATGTATCTGTTCGGCTTCAGCCTGAACAATCTGTCGCTGATGGCGCTGACGATCGCGACCGGCTTCGTGGTCGACGACGCCATCGTCGTGATCGAGAACATTTCGCGCTACATCGAGGAGGGCGAGCCGCCGCTCGAGGCGGCGCTGCGAGGGTCCGAGCAGATCGGCTTCACCATCATCTCGCTGACGGTGTCGCTGATCGCGGTGCTGATCCCGCTGCTGTTCATGGGCGACGTCGTCGGCCGCCTGTTCCGCGAATTCGCCATCACGCTGTCGGTCACGATCCTGATCTCGGCCGTGGTGTCGCTGACCCTGGTGCCGATGGCCTGCGCAAAGCTGCTGAAGCCGGAGGCGATGGCGCGGGAAAACACCTTCCAGCGGCTCAGCCGCGAAGGCTTCGATGCCGTCATTGCGATCTACGCCCGGATGCTCAATTGGGTGCTGGATCGCCAGACCTTCGTGCTGCTGATCGCGCTCGCCACCTTTGGTCTGACGGCGCTGCTCTATGTCGTCATCCCCAAGGGGTTCTTTCCGGTGCAGGACACCGGCGTGATTCAGGCGATCTCGGAGGCGCCGCAATCGGTGTCCTATGCGGCGATGGCCGAGCGGCAGCAGCGGCTCGCCAGCGCGATCCTGAAGGATCCGGACGTGCAGAGCCTGTCCTCGTTTATCGGCGTCGACGGCACCAACACCACGCTGAACAGCGGCCGCATCCTGATCAATCTGAAGCCGCATGAGCAGCGCAAGGCCAATGTCTCGACGATCATGGACCGGATCAAGGCGAGCACGGCGGCGCTGACCGGGATCACGCTCTACATGCAGCCGGTCCAGGACCTCACCATCGAAGGCACGGTGAGCCGGACGCAGTACCAGTTCATCCTGCAGGACGCCGATCCGAACGAGCTTGCGGAATGGACGCCGAAGCTGGTCGACAAGCTCCGGGAATTGCCCGAGCTCAGCGACGTCACCAGCGACATCTCGGCGCAGGGGCTCTCGGTGTTCGTCGACATCGACCGCGACCAGGCGGCGCGGTTCGGCATCACGCCGGCGACGATCGACAACGCCCTGTACGATTCCTACGGCCAGCGCATCGTCTCGACCGTCTTCACCAATTCGAACCAGTACCGCGTGATCCTGGAAGCCGATCCGTCGCTGCAGACTTCGCTGGATTCGCTGTCGTCGATCTATCTGCCGTCATCGGTGGGCTCGACGCCGGTGCCGCTGTCGGTCATGGCCAAGATGCGGGTGGAGACCGCGCCGCTGCAGGTCTCGCATCTCGGCCAGTTCCCGTCGGCAACGGTCTCGTTCAACCTTGCGCCCGGCGCTTCCCTTGGAGGGGCGGTGACGGCGATCAAGCAGGCGCAGGCCGACATCAACCAGCCGCTCGGCATGATCACAAGCTTCCAGGGCGCGGCGCTGGCGTTCCAGTCCTCGCTGTCCAACCAGCTGTTCCTGATCCTGGCCGCGATCATCACGGTCTATATCGTGCTCGGCGTGCTCTATGAGAGCTTCATCCATCCCCTGACGATCCTCTCGACGCTGCCTTCCGCGGGCATCGGCGCGCTGCTGGCGCTGATGATGGCCGGCCAGGATCTCACCATCATCGCGATCATCGGCATCATCCTCCTGATCGGCATCGTGAAGAAGAATGCGATCATGATGATCGACTTCGCGCTCGATGCCGAACGCAACGAGGGCAAGCCGCCGCGGGAGGCGATCTACCAGGCCTGCCTGCTGCGGTTCCGACCGATCATCATGACGACGATGGCTGCGGTGCTCGGCGCGCTGCCGCTGATGCTCGGCAGCGGCGCGGGGTCCGAGCTGCGGAATCCGCTCGGCATTTCGATTGTCGGCGGCCTGCTGGTGAGCCAGCTGCTGACCCTGTTCACGACACCGGTGATCTACCTCTGGTTCGATCGCCTCGCGCTGCGGTTCGCCGGGCGGGCGGACGAGATCGGCGAGGCGAGCGGGTCGCGTTGAGCCATGGATCCGTCAACGCCCTTCATCCGTAGGCCGGTCGCAACGACGCTGTTGACGTTCGGGCTTGCGGCGGCCGGCATCGTCGCGTTCTTCAAGCTGCCGGTGTCGCCGCTGCCGCAGGTGGATTTCCCGACCATCTCGGTGCAGGCGACGCTGCCCGGCGCCAGCCCGCAGGATGTCGCGACCACGGTCGCAAGTCCGCTCGAGCGCCATCTCGGCCAGATCGCCGATGTCACCGAGATGACGTCGTCGAGCTCGGTGGGCTCGACCCGCATCACGCTGCAGTTCGGCCTGAACCGCGACATCAACGGCGCGGCGCGCGACGTGCAGGCCGCGATCAATGCGGCGCGGGCCGACCTGCCGACCAGCCTGCGCAGCAATCCGACCTACCGCAAGGTCAATCCCGCCGACGCGCCGATCCTGATCCTGACGCTGACGTCGGATACGCTGACGCGCGGCGATCTCTACGACGCCGCCTCCACCGTGCTGGCGCAGAAGCTGTCGCAGGTCGAGGGCATCGGCGAGGTGGTGGTCGGCGGCAGCTCGCTGCCGGCCGTGCGCGTCGATCTGATCCCGCAGGCGCTCTACAAATACGGCATCGGCCTGGAAGACGTCCGCGCGGCGCTGTCGAGCGCCAACGCCCACAGCCCCAAGGGCGGCATCGACGTCGGCGACCAGCGCTACCAGGTCTACGCCAACGACCAGGCCAACAAGGCCGACGACTACAGATCGCTGATCGTGGCCTACCGCAATGGCGCACCGGTTCATCTCTCCGACGTCGGCGAGGTGGCCGACGGCGTCGAGAACCTCCGCAATGCCGGGCTCGCCAACGGCAAGCCGGCGGTTCTGATCATCCTCTACCGGCAGCCGAATGCCAACATCATCTCGACCGTCGACCTCGTGAAGGGGCTGATGCCGCAGCTGCAGGCATCGGTCTCGCCGGCGATCGACATCGGCTTTGCGGTCGACCGTTCGACGACCATCCGCACCTCGCTCCGGGACGTCGAACGAACCCTCGTTCTGGCGGTGCTGCTGGTCATCATCGTGGTGTTCGCGTTCCTGCGCAATGCGCGCGCCACCTTCATTCCGGTGGTGGCGGTCTCGGTGTCGCTGGTCGCGACCTTCGGGGCGATGTACCTGTTCGGCTACAGCCTGGACAATCTCTCCCTGATGGCGCTGACGGTCGCGACCGGCTTCGTGGTCGACGACGCCATCGTGGTGCTGGAGAACGTCACCCGTTACATCGAGGACGGCCTGAGCCCGCTCGAGGCGGCGCTGAAGGGCGCCAACGAGGTCGGCTTCACCGTGCTGTCGATGAGCATCTCGCTGATCGCGGTGTTCATCCCGATCCTGCTGATGGCCGGCATCGTCGGGCGGCTGTTCCGCGAGTTCGCGATGGTGATCTCGATCTCGATCCTGATCTCGCTCGCGGTCTCGCTGGCGACCACGCCGATGATGTGCGCTGTGCTGCTGAAGCCGGACGCCGGCGGCCATGGCCGGCTCTATTGGGCGAGCGAACGCTTCTTCGAGGCGATGCTGAATTTCTACCGCAGGACGCTGACCGCGGCGTTGGCGCATCCGCTCTCGGTGATGCTGATCCTGGCGGCGGTGTTCGGCCTCAACTTCTATCTCTACGACGTGATCCCGAAGGGCTTCTTCCCGCAGCAGGACACCGGCCGGCTGGTCGGCTCGATCCAGGCCGACCAGAGCGTGTCGTTCCAGCTGATGCAGCAGAAGCTCGCGCAGTTCGTCGGCATCATCAAGCGCGATCCGGCGGTGGAGACGGCGGTCGGCTTCACCGGCGGCGGGCAGACCAATTCCGGCTTCGTGTTCGTCTCGCTGCGCCCGCTCGATGAGCGCAAGATCGGCGCCGACGGCGTGATCGCGCGGCTGCGCCGCGAGATGTCGGTGGTGCCGGGCGCGAGCCTGTTCCTGCAGGCGGTGCAGGACATCCGGGTCGGGGGCAGGGCCTCGAACGCGCAGTATCAGTACACGCTGCAGGGATCGACGCTGGAGGAGCTCAATGAATGGACGCCGAAGATCGCGGCGGCCCTGCAGCGCGATCCTGATCTCGCCGACGTCAACAGCGACCAGCAGAACAAGGGCCTGGAATCCGATCTCGTGATCGACCGCGACGCCGCGGCGCGGCTCGGCATCACGGTGAGCCAGATCGATAATACCCTCTACGACGCGTTCGGCCAGCGGCAGGTGTCGACGATCTATGTCGCGCGCAACCAGTACCACGTCATCATGGAGGTCGCGCCGCGCTACTGGCAGAATCCGGAGACGCTGAAGGACGTCTATATCAGCACGTCCGGCGGATCGGTCGGCGGTTCGCAATCGACCAACGCGGTGGCCGGCACCGTGGTGGCGCCCGGGACCTCCACCGCGGCCAGTGCGGCCAACGCCCAGGCCGCGCGCAACCAGGCCACCAACTCGATCGGTTCGACCGGGAAGGGCGTGGCCTCGACCGGATCGGCCGTCTCCACCAGCAGCGAGACCATGATCCCGCTGTCGGAAGTTGCGGCGTTCAAGCAGGGCGCGACGCCGCTTGCGGTCAATCACCAGGGCCTGTTGGTCGCCAACACCATCTCGTTCAACCTGCCGCCGAACGTGTCGCTGAGCACGGCGGTCGGCAGCATCGAGGCGACCATGAACCGGATCGGGGTCCCGGCCACGATCCGCGGCACCTTCCAGGGTACCGCCAAGGCGTTCCAGGACTCGCTGAGCAACCAGCCGTTCCTGATCCTGGCCGCGCTGGTTGCGATCTACATCGTGCTGGGCGTGCTCTACGAGAGCTACATCCATCCGCTGACCATCTTGTCCACATTGCCCTCGGCGGGTGTGGGCGCCTTGCTGGCGCTGATGGCATTCAAGACCGAGTTCAGTATCATGGCGCTGATCGGCGTCATCCTGCTGATCGGCATTGTGAAGAAGAACGCCATCATGATGATCGACTTTGCGCTGGAGGCGGAACGCAGGCGCGGGCTGGAGCCGCTCGAGGCGATCCGGGAGGCCTGCCTGCTGCGCTTCCGCCCCATCATGATGACGACGATGGCCGCGCTGCTCGGGGCGGTGCCGCTGGCGATCGGCATGGGCGACGGCGGCGAGTTGCGGCAGCCGCTCGGCATCGCCATCGTCGGGGGCCTGATCCTGAGCCAGGTCCTCACGCTCTACACGACGCCGGTCATCTACCTCTATCTCGACCGGTTCCGCCTGTGGGCCCAGCGCCTCCGCCGCGGCGGCGCGCCGCGGATGCCGGGCTCCTCACTTCAAGCAGGCGAGTAAATGCCGACAGGTGCAGCGTTGCGAAATCTTCAGTTGATGCGCAAGCCGATCCGGTTTCTGCGCGTGGCGGCGTTCGGCGGCCTCAGCCTCGGTCTGTCCGGCTGCATCCCCGGGGCGGAGAAGCCCGAGCTCAGCCTCGAAGTGCCGGCGAGCTACAAGACTGCGGCCAAGGGCGATGCCGACGCGGCCGTTCCGGCGCTCGCCTGGTGGCGCGGCTTCCGCTCGCCCGAACTGACCGGGCTGATGGAATCCGCACAACTCTACAATCTCGACATCGCGGTGGCGATCGCCCAGATCGTGCAGGCCGACGCCCAGGTCGGCGTTTCCGGCGCCGCGCTGCTGCCGAACATCTCCGGATCGGCGAATGCCGAGCGTCAGCGTGTGGCAACGGGATCCAGTTCGTCGCTCGGCACCAGCGGCACTTTCTCGCAATACAGCCTGGGGCTGAGCGCAAGCTACATCGTCGATTTCTGGGGCAAGAACCGCGCGACGCTGTCGGCCTCGGAGGAGAGCGCGACCGTCGCGCGCTACAATCGCGAGGTGGTCGCGCTGACCACGATGGCGACGGTCGCCAACACCTATTTCCAGGTGCTGGCGGCGCAGGACCAGATCAAGGTCACCCGCCGCAACCTCGCGGCGGCCGAGCGCATCCTTGCGCTGATCAAGTCGCAATTCGCCGGCGGCACCGCCTCGCAGCTCGATTTGTCGCAGCAGGAGGCGCTGGTCGCCACGCAGCGCGCGGCGATCCCGCCGCTCGAGGTGACGGTCGGGCAGAACACCGCGGCGCTCGCCGTGCTGGTGGCGCGCGCGCCGGCCGATTTCAAGGTGCGCGGCGGGTCCACCACGCAGATCGCGGTGCCGCGCGTCACGCCGGGACTGCCGTCGGAATTGCTCTACCAGCGGCCTGACGTCCGCGAGGCCGAGGCGCAGCTGGCGTCGTCCAATTTCAGCGTCGACGCGGCGCGCGCGGCATTCTTTCCGCAGATTCAGCTGACCGGCACCACCGGATTCCAGAGCGCGGCGCTGGCCTCGCTGTTTGCGCCGGGCGCCTGGTACTACACGCTCGCCGCCGGGCTGACCCAGCCGCTGTTCGACGGCTTCCTGCTGGAGAGCCAGCTCAAGCTCGCCAAGGGCCAGCAGCTGCAAAACCTGCAGGCCTATCGCAAGGCGGTGCTGTCGGCCTTCGCCGATGTCGAGAAGGCGCTGATCGCGTTGCAGAAGTACACATTGCAGGAGCGCCTGCAGTCCGACGTCGTCGCCGCCTCGCGCAAGGCGTTCGAGGTCGCCGAGACGCAGCTGCGCGGCGGCACGGTCAACCTGATCACGGTGCTGCAAGCCCAGCAGACGCTGTTCACCGCCGAGAACAATCTGGTCACGGTCCGGCTCAACAAGCTGCTGGCGGCGAGCAGCCTGTTCCAGGCGCTCGGCGGCGGCTGGACGCCCGCCGGTACGCTGGCGGCGGCGGTGCCATGAGGTCAGCCATGCAGCGTTTTGCGACACTCCTCGTTGTCCTCCTCATCGCGCTTGGCGCATTGACCGGCGCGTGCCGCGCGCAGCAGCGGCCACCCAACAGCGTTCCGCTCGCCTTCGGCATGAGCGCCAACCAGGCCAGCCAGTCGCTCGGCGTTCCCCTGAATTACGTGCGCGGCACGCCGGGCAATGAATTGTTCGTCGCACTGCCCAATGTCGGGGGCAGCGTGCTGTCGAGGCGCAGCGACGGGCTCTATCTGCAATTCGGCAAGGGACGCCTGATCGCCTGGAAGGGCGATTGGGGCACCCTTCCGCAATGAGGGTCTCGGCCATGATCGCCATGAGAGGACTGATCGCCTGCGCCGCCATCGCGCTGAGCGTAGCCGCGGCGTCGGCCCAGCAGCGGCCGTTGCGCTACGGCAGCACCGGCGGCGCGTATTTCGACGGCAGGGACGACGATCGCGATTTTCGAAGCAACGGCTATTTCCCCGGCAATTTCGCCGCCGATCCCTTCAGCGCAGGTTTCGGTGCGGCCGGCCTGTTCGGCTCGACGCCGTGGCATTCCGCGCGGCCCTATCCGTCGCAGGTCGTGTTTGGCGCACCGTGTCAGGATTGCCGTCCGCAGCGCGCACGCCGGCACCGCGGCAGGCACGAGTGAGGCGCTTCGGAAGGGCTTGATGCCTCTAGGCCTTGCGCAAGAGCTCGTCGATGATGCGCGGCTTCATCCAGCCGGCCTTGTCGATGATTTCGTTGCGCAGGGTGTCCTTTTCCATCTCGTATTGTTCATGCGAGATTTCCCGGCCACCCGTCGCGGTGATCCCGAACGTCTCGATCAGGGCGTTGTGCCGCGTCTTCCACGCGGTCACATGCTCGGTCATGACTTGCGTCACGGATGGTAGGAAGCCGGGATGGCCTGCCAGGCCGCATGACGCGGTGGTCTGCGGGTCTCCCGCCAGCATGATCACGTTCCACTCGTCGTAGCCGATCAGCCCCATCTGCGCGTAGAGAAACGCGCCATGCGGTCCATCCCAGATCTTCTGGTCGATGACCAGGAACGGCACCGCGTGGCAGTGGCCGTGGCGCGCCGTCATGTCGCGGTTGAAGGTCTCGGTACGGTCCTGCAGTCGGTTGCTGGCCGCAGCGAACACGGCGAGGCGATTGTCGGCCGTCGGCACGATGCCGGCTTCGTCATCGGGCGCGAAGCCCGCATCGCGCAGCATCGACCCGATCAGCGGGTGATCCCACTGCTGCTTGTGAAAAGCGGGCGTCGCGCCGTCGGCGCCCGGTGCCGGACGCACGGTCTCCTTGAGCTCGCCCAAGGTCGTCTCTTGCTTCTTTCCAAAAACTGGCCTGCGCCCGAACATCGCGTGCCGCTCCTGCCAAGCAGTTGGCACAAGCATCGCAAAGGACGCCCAGAACTTTCTTAACCGGTCGGGCTCGGCGGACCGCGATCCATCAACAGCATGACGTAGCCGTTAAAGCGAACCAGACAAATCAATCGAATTTGCTGAAATTTGCGGCATTAGCTGGCGGCGGCGGCGCTGGTCGATTTGTCGAGCGCCGGGCTGACGCGGGCGAACCGCACCACGAAGCGGGTGCCCTTGTGGCCGGGGTCGCGCTCGACGCTGGCATCGAGCTTGGCGGCCATCGCGCTGACGATGCGCTGGCCCATGCCGGTGCCGCGCGGGTCGGCCGTGTCGGAAAAGCCGACCCCGTCGTCGCCGATCGCGAGCTGCAGATCGTCGCCTTGCGGCTTCAGCTCGACATGGATCGGGCCGGCGCCGTCGGGATAGGCGTACTTCACGGCGTTCATCACCAGCTCGTTGACGATGATGCCGATCGCGACCGCGCGGTCGGGATCGATCTCGATCGGGTCGGCCTTCAGGGTCAGCCGCGACATCTTGTTGCCTTCGGCCGATCGCCGGAGATCCTCGAGCAGTGCCTCGAGATACTGGTTGAGCATCACCGTCTTGAAGTCGTGCGAGGTGTAAAGACGGCGGTGCACCTGCGCGACGGCCGCGACGCGCCCCATCGCGTTGGTCAGCGCTGCCTTCACATCCTGCTGGGCCGCGGAGTTGGCCTGCAGATGCAGCAGCGAGGCGATGATTTGCAGCGAATTGCCGACGCGATGGTTGACCTCGCGGAGCAGAACCTCGCGCTCCGCGGCGAGCGCGGCATAGCGGTCGCGCGAGGCGTGCACCTCGGCCTCGGCCTCGTCGCGCGCCTTCTGCAGCGCGGCCTGCCGGACCGCGCCGTTCACCGCGACCAGGAGCAGGGGGATGAACTCGCCCCTGACGTCCTTGACCAGATAGTCCGCCGCGCCGGCCTTCAGCGCGGTAACGGCGATCGCCGAATCCTGCGACGCGGTGACGAACACGACTGGCGGGGCGTCCGGTATCTTGAGGATCTGCTCCAGCGTCTCCAGCCCGTCGAGGCCGGGCATATACTGATCGAGCGCGACGACGTCGATGCCGCCCTGGCCGAGCCGGTCGAGGCCTTCCTGGCCGCTTGCGGCGTGCACGACCTTGTAGCCCGCGCGCGTCAGCCCGCGTTCGACCAGGCGCGCCAGCGCCGCGTCGTCGTCGATGTAGAGCAGTGTCGGCGTTGCGTTGGTCATAAGGCAGCTGGCGGCACCTGAATCACGGAAAAGAACAGGCCAAGCTGGCGAATCGCATTGGCGAAGCTTTCGTAGTTCACCGGCTTGGTGATGTAGACGTTGCAACCGAGCTCGTAGCAACGCTTGATCTCCTGGGAGTCGTCGGTCGTGGTCAGCACGACCACCGGCGTCGACTTGAGATATTTGTTCTCCTTGACCCGCTTCAGAATATCGATGCCGGTCGTGTCGGGCAGATTGAGATCGAGCAGGATCAGCAGGGCTTGGCCCTTGCGCTCGATGGCGCTGCCATCCTTGCCGAACAGGTAGTTCACGGCCTCTGTACCGTTGGTGAACGGGATGATCTCATTGTTGACACCTGAACGCCGGATATTCCGCTCGATCAGGCGGGCATGGCCCTCGTCGTCCTCGATCATGATGATGGTGACTGGATCACTCATGTCACTTTGTCCCGATTCTTGCCTGACCAATTGATAGGCAGCGTGATCGTGAAGGTGCTGCCGTTGTGAAGTTCCGATGCTACCGACATGGTGCCGCCCAGTCTGCGCACAAGTGCGCGGACATGGGCAAGCCCGATGCCCTGACCGGGTTTGTCCTGGGTTCCGGCGCGACGGAACAAGTCGAAGATGCGCTGATGGTCCTTCGGATCGATGCCGCGGCCGTTGTCGGTGACTTCGAAGATCGCGAAGCCGAGCTTGGTGCGGCCCTCGATCGAAATCTCGCCGGGAACGCCGTTCCTGAGGTACTTGAGTGCATTGTCGATCAGATTGGAGAAGATCTGCTCCAGCGCGAGGCGGTCGCTGACGATATTGGGCAGCGCGCCGACCTCGACGGTCGCGTTGGCCTCGACGGCCTGGTGAGCCACCGTCTTGACGATGCCGTCGATCAGCTCGCGCAGATCGATGCGTTCGGGCTTGAACTCGCGGCGGCCCTCGCGGGTGAGATTGAGGATCGCACTGATCAGGCGGTCCATCTTGGCGATCGACGATTTGATGAAGCCGAGCGATTCGTTGAAATCGTCGGATAGCTGTTTGTCGGAGCCTTCAAGCTCGGGCTCGGTCACATCGGTCGCGTCTTCCGGCATCGCCGGCGCCAGCGACGCGGCGCGATTGAGCGTGGCGATCCGCTTGAAGATGTCGCCGCGCAGTTCCTCGAGCTCGCTGGTGAAGCCCATGATGTTGACCAGCGGCGAACGCAGATCGTGGCTGACGATATAGGCGAAGCGCTGGATTTCCTCGTTGGCCTCGCGCAGGTCGGAGGTGCGCTCGTCGACGATGGTTTCGAGATTGAGGTTGCTGTCGCGCAGGCTCGCCTCGGCCTCGTCGCGCGCCCGCGACGATCGCCGCAGCAGTACCACCGAGAGAGCGGCCAGCGCCAGCACCATGCAGGAGCCGGCGATCGTGACGGAAGAGGCCAGCACCTGGGTCCTGTCCGCAGTCGCGGTGCGTACCGCCAGCAGGCGATCCTCCTCGGCGCGCATGTCGCGGCCGATCCTGGCGATCGCCTCCAACGCATCGGTCGATGTGGTCTTGCGCAGGACGTCGATGCTGGTCGCCGTGTCGTCGTTCTTGACGCGCTCGATGCTGAGCGCGAACTCGGCCAGCCGTTGCTCGACGGCGGCCTTGAGCTTCGCGGCATTGGCGACCTGCGCCGGATTATCGACGGTCATCATCTGGAGATGGTTGAGCGCAGCCGGCACTCCGGCTGCCGCGGACTGGTACTCGGACAGGTATTGTGGTGCTGATGTCAGCAGATACGCCCTGGTCGCGCTTTCGGCGCGCCTGATGTCGAGCAGCAGATTGGCAACCTGGCTCTCGGTCTCGACGGTGTGAATCACCCAGGCGTTGTCTTCACGCGCCTTGTTGACCAGCACGACCGACGCCACGCTGACCGCGACCAGCACGAAAAATCCCGCCGAAAGCAGGAGGATCTGTAGCGTCGACCGGCGTCGTGAAACGACCGTCACGACGATCTCGCTATGGGAGTGGGATTCAACGCGTCCCCGTGGAAAGCCAATAATCCTATAGTACGTTTGAGGAAGGGCCGGGTTCCAGGGAGTTCCGAACTATTTTGCGGCGTCGGACGGCTGGCCGGCGAGGTACTGCTCCAGCCAGTGAATGTGGTAGTCGCCCTCGATGATGTCGGGTTCGCGCACCAGCGCGCGGAACAGCGGCAGCGTCGTCTCGATCCCGTCGACCACCATCTCGTCCAGCGCCCGGCGCAGCCGCATCAGGCATTCGCCGCGGGTCTTGCCGTGCACGATCAGCTTGCCGACCAGCGAGTCGTAATAGGGCGGGATCACATAGCCCTGATAGACGGCGGAATCGATCCGCACGCCGAGGCCGCCAGGCGGATGGAATTGCGTGATCCGTCCGGGCGAGGGACGGAAGGTCTGCGGGTTCTCCGCATTGATGCGGCACTCGATGGCGTGGCCGATGATCGCGATGTCGTCCTGCTTGGCCGGAAGGTCGCCGCCGGCGGCGATCCGGATCTGCTCCAGCACGAGATCGATATCGGTGATGCTTTCGGTGACGGGATGCTCGACCTGGATGCGCGTGTTCATTTCGATGAAATAGAACTCGCCGTCCTCGTAGAGGAATTCGATGGTGCCGACGCCGAGATATTTCATGTCCCGCATCGCCTTGGCGCAGGTCTCGCCGATCCTGGCGCGCGCCGCCGCCGCGAGCACGGGCGAGGGGCCTTCCTCCCAGACCTTCTGGTGACGGCGCTGCAGCGAGCAGTCGCGCTCGCCGAGATGGATGGCGCCGCCGCGGCCGTCGCCGAGAATCTGGATCTCGATGTGGCGCGGCTTCTGCAGGTATTTCTCCAGGTAGACCGAGGCGTCGCCGAATGCCGACTTGGCTTCGTTGGCCGCGGTCGAGAGCGCCAGCGCGAGGTCAGCCTCGGTGTGGGCGACCTTCATGCCGCGGCCGCCGCCGCCGGCCGCCGCCTTCACCAGCACCGGAAAGCCGATGTCCCTGCCGATCGCGAGCGCGTCGGCCTCCGAGGTCACCGCACCGTCCGAGCCGGGCACCACGGGAATGCCGAGGCGCTTGGCGGTCTTCTTGGCTTCGATCTTGTCACCCATCAGGCGGATGTGCTCGGCCTTCGGACCGATGAAACCCAGATTGTGGTCGGCGAGGATCTCGGCGAAGCGCGCGTTCTCGGACAGGAAGCCGTAACCCGGATGCACGGCGTCGGCGCCGGTGATCTCGCAGGCCGCGAGCAGCGCCGGCACGTTGAGATAGGAATCCTTCGACGGCGGCGGGCCGATGCACACGCTCTCGTCGGCGAGCCGCACATGCATGGCGTCGGCGTCGGCGGTGGAATGCACGGCGACGGTCGAGATGCCGAGCTCCTTGCAGGCGCGCAGCACGCGAAGCGCGATCTCGCCGCGATTGGCTATGAGGATCTTGTCGAACATCGCAGCGCCTGGTGTTGACGGAAGCTATTCAATGATGACGAGCGGCTCGCCGAATTCGACCGGCTGGCCGTCCTCGACGAGAATCTGCGTCACGGTGCCCGCGCGCGGCGACGGGATCTGGTTCATCGTCTTCATCGCCTCGATGATCAGAAGCGTCTGGCCGGCGGAGACCTTGGTGCCGATCTCAATGAACGGCTTGGCGCCCGGCTCGGGCGCCCAATACGCAGTGCCGACCATCGGCGAGGGCACGGCGCCCGGGTGCTTGGCGAGATCGGTCGCAGCCGTAGCCACCGGGACAGCCATTGCGGACGGTGCGGCAACGCTTGCCACGGTGGGCACCGAGGCCGCGATGCTGATGTTGCGCGCGACACGGACACGCAGGCCGGCACGCTCGATCTCGATCTCGGTCAGATTGGTTTCCGCGAGCAGCAGCGCGAGCTCGCGAATGAGGGCGCTGTCGTCGCTCTTGGGGTCGTTCTTTTTTGCGGCTGATTTGTCGTCTGGCTGGCGCGCCATGCTCTGTGATCCAAAATCTCTGTCTGGTGACGGGGAACGTCAGGATTGACGATTAAGTCTTTGGCTTGGCGTCGATCTTGACGCCGATCCTGGTGGCGAGGCCGATGAGGGCAAGCCGGTAGCCGTCGATGCCGAAGCCGCAAAGTGACGCGAAGGCGGCTTTAGCAGTGAACGAGTGGTGCCGGAAGCTTTCGCGGGCGTGGATGTTGCTGACATGAACTTCGACCGCGGGAATCTTGACCGCGACCAGTGCGTCATGCAGCGCGATCGAGGTATGAGAGTAGCCACCGGCGTTGATGATGATGCCGACCGCCTTCTTGGCATGGGCCTCATGGATGAAGTCGATCAACTCACCCTCGCGGTTGGACTGCCGGCAGTCGGCGGTCAACCCGAACTGGCGCGCGGTGTCCGCGCACAGCTTCTCGACATCGGCGAGGGTGGCATGCCCGTAGGTCTCCGGCTCGCGCGTCCCCAGCAGATTGAGGTTCGGGCCGTTCAGCACATAGATCGTTCCGGCAGCAGCCATTCCAGAGTTTCCTGCCAAGGGTTCCGGCCAAAGGTTCCGAGAGGGGATCCGACAAGGGGTGGAGTGGGCCGGGTTATAGGTAACAACCGGCCGAAGGGGAAGTCTTTAGGTGAAATCGGAACGTCTTCAACAACTTCCTCCACCCTGTTAGATGGCTGCCCTAACCTACGGAAAATGCTGATTAACCAAATCTTGCGGAAGCTGCCTTCGGCGGGCGCTCCGGCCCGCCATCCACCGGCCTGATGCCGGTTGCGGCCGAAAGCAAGACCCCGCCCGAAGGGGGCGGGGTCGAGGTGAAAGCGAAGGCCCGTCTTGGCTCCCTCGCACCGAGGCCGGTTTAGCCCTCGATGATGTAGACGATCTCATGGGTCTCAGGCTGCACGATCACGTAGCGGCCCTTGACCAGGATGAACTGATAGCCGCGCCACTGCGGGTAGATCGTCACGACCCGCTCCGGTACCGGGTAGAAGTGAATGTCGGCCGGAACGCGGGTGCCGACCGCCACGTTGAAGTTCACGTTGGTGGCTTCGGTCACGTGCTCCGACTTGATCGCGGTCGTGATCTGGCTGCGCTTCTCGGCCGGCGGAGCCGCGGTCGCCGACGTTGCCGCGTTACCGGTCGTCGTCTGCGTGCGGCTTGTGTCGTTGGTCTGCGCGCGGTTGGTGTCGGACGGGCTCTTGGTCTGAGCGTTCTGGTCGGTCGTGGCACCGCTACCGCTCTTGTCGCGGCTTTCGGCGTTCATCTTGCCGCTCTTGTCACGCTCCTCGGCTTTCATGTTGCCGCTCTTGTCGCGACCCTCGGCCTTCATGTCCTTCGAGCCCTCCTTGGAGCCCTTGGCCGCATCGTTCTCCGAGCTCATGCCCTTCGACTTTTGGGTACTGTCCTGCGCGCCCTTGGTGGCCGTGCCGGACTTCTCGGACTCAGCCCCCTTGGTGCTCGACTCACCCGTCGTCGAATGCTCGGAACCCTTCATGCCGCTCTTGTCATGCTGCATGGTGCCCGATGACGCGCCACCGGACGGTGCAGACTGCTGCGTGGTCGCACCACCACCAGCCCCGGTTTCCCTGTTGGCGCCGCCGGCGCCCTGTGCGTTCGCGAAACCGGTGCCGGCGATCAAAGCGGCTGCGGCGACCGAAATCAGAAAGCGGTTAGACATCGTAATTCCTCCTCGTTTTTCAGCATTGCCCGCGCCGACAACGGGAGAGCATGTGCGATGTTCCTGTTGATTTGCGGTTCCTTGCGGTTTGTTCTTTAGGTGAATGCGCGATGAACGCGCGAGATGAATGCGCGGCTGCTTCAACCGCGCATGCCCGGTCGAACTGGATGCTCGCAAGATCGACTGGCCGTTGCCGCCGCCGAGATTGAAGCTGCCGAAACGCTCCTCGAGCTCGAGATTAGGTCGCGCTGTATTTCGGCTTCCCGCGACTTCCGTTTTTGGTGACGGGCCTTGGTTGCGGCCCGCGCGGAATCGGTTCGGTGGCGGCAATAAAAAAATCCGGCTGCATGGCAGCCGGATTTTGCACGCGATGCGCGCTGTCGGAGCGGCGATCAGCAGGTCGCCTTGCCGCAGCGGGCAATGCCGATCTTTTCCTTGAGATTGTCGACGCCGACGGCGCCGATCACGACCTGCTTGCCGATCACGTAGCTCGGCGTGCCGTTCATGCCCATGGATTCGGCGAGGCGGAAGTTCTCCTCGATGGTCGCCTTCACTTCGGGGCTCGCCATGTCCTTCTCGATCTTCGCCATGTCGAGGCCGACCTCCTTGGCGACCGCCAGCGCGCGTGCCTTGTCGGCGGCGCCGCGGCCGCCGAGCAGCTTCTGGTGGAAATCGAGATACTTCTTGCCGGTCGGATCCTGCATGCGCACGGCGACCGCGACCTGCGCGGCCTCGACCGAGCCCTGGCTCAGCACCGGGAATTCCTTCAGCACGACCTTCAGCTTCGGATCCGCCTTCATCAAATCGAGCATATCGGACATCGCGCGCTTGCAGTAGCCGCAATTGTAATCGAAGAACTCGACGAAGGTGACGTCGCCGTCCTTGTTGCCGAGCATGACGCCGCGCGGCGAATTGAAGATGGTGTCGGCGTTCTTGGCGACGCTCTGCTCGTGCTTTTCGGCTTCGGCGGCGGCCTGCCGCTTGCTCAGCTCGTTCATCGCCTCCTCGAGCACCTCCGGGTGCGCGATCAAATAGTTGCGCACGATGGTCTCGATGTCGCCGCGCTGGGTGTCGGTGAAGCTCTGCGCGGACGCCGAAAGCGGCGCGGCGCAAACGCCGAGCGCGAGCAGGGCGGGGGCAAGAAAACGAAGCGCTGGCATGACAAAATCCTTGTTCGCGGTGGCCCAAAAAATCGGCGAGGCCGTGAGCCGGTTTCGGTGATCGTTGTATGGAACTACGGTTTATTTCTAGTTGTTTTTCTGACCCGGCATGGGCTTGGCGCTCACAATGTCGTCAGCTTTGACCCAGCCGGGCGTGCCGATCGCGAACCGCGTCTTGGCGCGTGACGCAAGGTCGCGGGCGGTCTTGGTGTCGCCGCGGAGATAGGCGGCCTGCGCCGAGGCGAGGTCGGCCTGGGCATAGTCGCCCTTGCGGCCATAGGCCATCGCGAGCTGGGTATAGCCGAGCGGTGCCTCGGGCTCGCGTGCCACCGCGGCGCGCAGCATGTTGATCGCCTCGTCGGTGTAGGCCTTGTTGTCGGAGGCGACCAGCGCCTGGCCGAGCAGCATCTCGATCAGCGGGGAATTGCTGGAGAGCTGCACCGCGCGGCGCAGCGGCGCGATGGCTTCGGCGGGCCGGCCGCCTTCGAGCAGCGCCTGGCCGCGCAATTCGTAGAAATAGGGATTGTTGGGCTGCATCTGGATCAAGCCGTCGATCTGCGCGATCGCCGAGCGCAGATCGCCGTGCAGATAGGTCGTGATCGCGCGTGCATAGCGTGCCGGCAGGCTGGTGTTGGACAGCGGATAGCGGCGGTAGACCGTGTCCTGCCGCTCCATGAAGCCCGAGATCTTGGCGCGCATCATGTCGTGGCGCAGCTGCAGCGCCGGATCGTCCTTCTTGTCCCAATAGGGGCTGGAGCGCGCCAGTTCCTGCAGCGCGGAGACGCGATCGACCGGCATCGGGTGCGACTGCAAGTAGGGGTCGGCGCCGCGCGCGGCGAACAGGCTCTCGTCGGTGAAGCGCTTGAACGTCTCGTACATGCCGCGGGCCGACTGTCCGGTCGCGTTCAGGAACTTGACGCCGGCGCGGTCGGCGTTCTCTTCCTGCTGGCGCTGATAGGACAACAGCGTGCGCTGAATGACCGCTTGCGGCGCCGAGATCGCCGCCGCGCCGGCGCTGGAGAGACCGTTTCCGCCGCCGCGGCCGCCCGCACCCGCGGCAAGCGCGCCGACGCCGAGCAGCATCGCGATGATCATCTGGGTCTGGGCCTGCGCCAGTTGCTCGCGCATCTTGGCGAGATGGCCGCCGGCGAGGTGGCCGGTCTCGTGCGCCAGCACGCCGATGATCTGGTTCGGCGTCTCCGATTGCAGCAGCGCACCGTAATTGACGAAGATGCGCCGGCCGTCGGCGACGAAGGCGTTGAACGAGCCGTCGTTGATGATCACGATCTGGATGTTCTGCTTCTCCAGACCGGCGGCGCGCAGGATCGGCCTTGTGTATTCGCGCAGCAGCTGCTCGGACTCGGTGTCGCGCAGCACCGGCGGGCCTTTTTGCTGGGCTCGCGCAGGGACGACGGGCCCGACCGCGAGCGCAACCGCAGTCATGAACGCGGTCAGCCTGAAGGTCCTGGTGCGAAGCGCGAGACGGAACAGCATGGGCGATCTATCGGCGATGACTGGCCGCGCCGGCAAAAATCCGGGGTCCGGGCCCGACCGGATTTGGCGCGTGGCGCAGTCTGTTGTTTTTGCAGTTCTTCTTCACGCGAACCGGGTATTCACTTGGCCTGAAAGCGTTATAAGGAGCCACCGAATGCGGCCAGTCTGGGGCGGCAGCCGGTAACGGGAACCCGAATTCGGCAGCGGCCGTGCAATAGCAGAAATCCATGCGTGAAGCGACACCGAGAGACCGTGCAAGCAGCCTGTTGACCGCGTCCGGACGGAGCGATGTTCCGCCGTTCATGGTGATGGATGTGATGGCGGCCGCCGCGCGAATCGAGGCCGCCGGCGGCCATGTCATCCATATGGAGGTGGGGCAGCCTGCCGCAGGCGCGCCGAAGCCGGCGATCGCGGCCGCGCAGGCCGCGCTTGCGGACGGGCGGATCGACTACACCTCGGCGCTCGGCATTCCCTCGCTGCGCGCGCGCATCGCCCGGCACTATCGCGACACGTATGGTTGCGCGGTCGACGCGGAGCGCATTATCGTCACCACCGGTTCGTCGGGTGGGTTCATCCTGGCGTTTCTTGCGATGTTCGAGCCGGGCGACCGCGTCGCCGTGACCGTGCCGGGCTATCCGCCGTACCGGCATATCCTGACCGCGCTGGGCTGCGAGCCGGTGCTGATCGAGACCTCCGGCGACACCCGCCATGCCCTGACCGGCGAGGCGCTGCTCGCCGCCCATCGCAAGGCGCCGCTGAAGGGCGTGCTGGTCGGCAGTCCCGCCAACCCGACCGGCACCATGATGTCGCGCGAGGCGCTGTCGAGCCTGATGGCGGCTGCCGACAGCGCAGGCATCCGCTTCATCTCCGACGAGATCTATCACGGGCTCGACTATGCATTTCCTGCGGTGACGGCCGCCGAGCTGTCGCCGAACGCGCTCGTGATCAACTCGTTCTCGAAGTACTTCTGCATGACCGGCTGGCGTGTCGGCTGGATGGTGGTTCCCGACGTGCTGGTGCGGCCGATCGAGCGGCTGCAGCAGAACCTCTCGATCTCGGTGCCGACCCTGTCGCAGATCGCGGCCGAAGCGGCGTTCGAAGGCCGCGAGGAGATGGAGGCGATCAAGCGCGGCTATCAGGAGAACCGTCGCATCCTGATCGAAGGGCTGCCGAAGGCCGGCCTGACCAAGTTCCTGCCCGCAGACGGCGCGTTCTACCTCTATGCCGAGGTCTCCGACTTCACCGCCGACAGCTTCGCCTTCGCCAGCGAGATGCTCGAGAAGGCGCATGTCGCGGCGACCCCCGGCGTCGATTTCGATCCGATCCACGGCCGCGCCTTCATCCGGTTTTCCTATGCACGCTCGGCCGCGGAGATGCAGGAAGCAGTTGCACGGATCGCGCATTGGCTTAAATAGCCCGCGAACTCCAAGGGGCCTTCAATAGCCTTCAAGAGCCTTCCGGAGTTCGCTTTGCCTTTCGGATCGGTTTCGCAGCGCAGCGCCGTGGTTTCGCCGGCGCTGTGGCAGGCGGATCGTCGCGGATAAGCGGCAGGGCCCACACAGTTCCATTTGACTTGAACCGCCAACTTGATCTTGGCTGTTTCCGCCATTTCTGAGGGGGAGTGACACATGGCAACGGCAACCGTTGTCACGGCTGCGCCGGCGAGCGCCGGCAGCAAGCCGTGGTATAAAGTTCTCTATGTCCAGGTCCTGATCGCGATCGTGCTCGGTGCACTGGTCGGCTGGTTGTGGCCGGGCCTTGCCACCAACGAGTGGATCAAGGCGCTCGGCGACGGCTTCATCAAGCTGATCAAGATGGTGATCGCGCCGATCATCTTCTGCACCGTGGTGTCGGGCATCGCCCATATACAAGATGCCAAGAAGGTCGGCCGCATCGGCGTCAAGGCGCTGGTGTATTTCGAGGTCGTCTCGACCTTCGCGCTGGTGATCGGATTGCTCGTCGGCAATCTGGTCAGGCCCGGCGCCGGCTTCGGCAATGCGGCGGCGAACGCGCAGGCGGTTGCCGGCTATGCCAAGCAGGCGGAGGCGCAGAAGAGCGTCGACTTCGTGCTGCACATCATTCCCGACACCGTGGTCGGCGCGTTCGCGCAGGGCGAGATCCTGCAGGTGCTGCTGTTCTCGGTGCTGTTCGGCTTCGCGATCATGGGCCTCGGCGAGCGCGGCCACACCATCCGCTCGTTCATCGACGACGCCGCGCATGCGGTGTTCGGCGTCATCTCGATCGTGATGCGGGCGGCGCCGATCGGCGCGTTCGGCGCGATGGCCTTCACCATCGGCAAGTTCGGCACCGGCGCGATCCTCAACCTGATGGGGCTGATCGCGACGTTCTATCTGACTGCCGCGCTGTTCGTGTTCGTGGTGCTCGGCACCATCGCGCGGATCGCCGGATTCTCGATCTTCAAGTTCCTGGCCTACATCAAGGATGAACTCCTGATCGTGCTCGGCACCTCGTCGTCCGAGAGCGCGCTGCCGTCATTGATGGAGAAGCTCGAACGGCTCGGCTGCTCGAAATCCGTGGTCGGCCTCGTGGTGCCCACGGGCTATTCGTTCAACCTCGACGGCACCAACATCTACATGACGCTGGCGACCCTGTTCATCGCGCAGGCGCTGGGCTTCGATCTCACCTTCAGCCAGCAGATCACGATCCTGATCGTGGCGATGCTGACCTCGAAGGGTGCCTCCGGCATCACCGGTGCGGGCTTCATCACCTTGGCGGCGACGCTTGCGGTGGTCGATCCGCGGCTGGTGCCGGGCATGGCGATCGTGCTCGGCATCGACAAGTTCATGAGCGAGTGCCGCGCGCTGACCAATCTGTGCGGCAACGGCGTCGCCTGCGTGATCGTCGCCTGGTGGGAGGGTGAGCTCGATCGCGACAAGCTCAACGCCAATCTCGCCCGGCAGATCGACCCGACCGACATGGAGACCGCGTTGACGACGGATTAATTCTCCTTCGTCAGAACCGGTCCAGCCGATACGGCGAGGTGTCCACGGAGGATGCCTCGCCGTTCATCGTTTCGGCCAGCACGCGCGCGGTCGCGGGGCCGAGCGTGAAGCCCTGATGGCCGTGACCGAAATTGACCCACAGTCCGCGATGGCGCGGCACCGGCCCGAGCACCGGCAGCATGTCGGTCGTGCAGGGGCGGGTGCCGAACCACGGCTCGGGCTCGACGCGGCTGCCGATCTCGATCAGCTCGCGCGCCGCCGCTTCGGCGTAGCCGAGCTGGATCGGCGTCGCCGGTGCGTCGGGACTGGTCAGCTCCGCGCCGGTGGTGATGCGGATGCCCTTGGCCATCGGCGCCATCGCATATCCATTTGCGGTGTCGACCAGCGGCAGGTCGAGCGAGCGGCCGCCCTGGTAATGCATGTGGTAGCCGCGCTTGCGCACCAGCGGGATCCGGTAGCCGAACTTGCGCAGCAATTGCGGTGACCACGGGCCGAGCGTGACCACGACATGGGCGGCATCGATCCGGCCGCCACTGGTGTCGACCGACCAGCCGGACGTCGTCTCCGTCAGCGTCTGCGCATCGCCGCGCAGCAGCGTGCCGCCGAGACGCTCGAACAGTCCGGCATAGGCGGAAACAAGCCCGCCGGGGTCCGACACGGTCCAGGGCCCAAGCCAATGAATGGCGCCGGGCAGGTCGTCGCGCAGCAGCGGCTCCGCCTTGGCGAGCTCGCGGCCATCGAGCACGCGAAACGTCACGCCGAAATCGCGCTGGTTCTCTTCGGCGACAGCGATCGCCTGCTCCAGCGCGGCCGGGTCGCGATGCAGCAGGCGATAGCCGGCGCGGCGGATCAGATTGTCGGCATGGGCGTCGCGGATCAGCGTGTCGTGCTCGGCGGTGGCGTAGGCGATCAGGCGCGCCCAGGCGAGGGTGGCTTCGCGGTGCCGCTCGGGCGTCGAGTTCCACCAGTAGCGCAGCAGCGGGCCGGCGTGCTGCGGCAGCGACGCCAGGCGATAGCGCACATCGTTGGTGCGCCCCATCGCGATCCTGGCGAGCGTGGCGGGATCGCGCGGCATCGGGTAGGGCCGCACCGCCTCGCTCTGAATGATGCCGGCATTGCCGTAACTGGTCTCGCGGCCCGGTTCCTTGCGGTCGACGAGCGTCACCGACCAGCCGCGACGCTGCAGATGCAGCGCCGTGCTGACGCCCACCATGCCGCCGCCAAGAACGATCGCGCTTTGCATTGGGATCCGTCTCCGTCAGGCTCCATTACGCCGGCGTCTGACGAACGGATTGCCTGTTCAATAAAAACGCCCGGCGTGAACCGGGCGTTTTGACTTGCAGGTGGCGCTAGTTGCCGCCGCCGAAGCGGCGCGACCACCAACCCTTGCGGGCCGGAGCCTCGGCCGCAGCGGCCGGTGCCGGCTCTGGAGCAGCCGCGGCCGGCTCAGGGGCAGCTTCCTCGGCCGGGCTCTGAACCAGCGCCGCTGATGCCTCGGGCAGGGGGCTCGACGCGAAGTTGACCTTTTCTCGCACCGTCGAGCGGCGGCGCTGCGCGCGGTCGCCTTCGGCAGCTGTGTCCTCGGCGGCAGAGGCCGCGGCAGTTTCGGGCTCGGGTGCCGCGACCGGCTCAACGGGTACGACTTCGGTCGGCCGCCACTCCGGCGGCTCGGCGACCAGCTCGGGCTGCGCCAGCGAGGGAGCCGGCTCCGCATCATGGCTATCGAAATCGGCGACTGCGTCGGAGGCCTCCGACGTCGCCGCCGGGCTCAACTCATCGGAGATCGATCCGGCGAGACCGTCGTCCGGTCCGCCGCTGCCGCGCCGGCGGCGGCCGCCGCGACGTCCGCGGCGCCGCGGACGGCGATCGCCATTGCCGGCCTGGTCGTCGCGGGCAGCGCCCTGCTGCTCGTCGCCTTCGTCCTCATCGCCTTCGGCATCGGCGGCGGCAACCGCCTCGGTGCCTTCGGGCAGGACATGCATGAGATCGCCGTCCTCGCGCGGCTGCTGGGCGCCTTCACGCGCCTCGCTGCCGCCGCGGCCGCGACGCCGGCGGCGCCGCTTGCGGCGCTGACCGTCGCCTTCGCCCTCGGCGGAGCCTGCTTCGTCACCGGCCACCCGCTCGTCGGCGAGGCCCTCGGTCTCGTCGGTCTCGATCTCGGCCTCATATTCGAACAGTTCTTCCTCGTCATCGGCCTCTTCGGCCTGGGCCGGCGCAGCGGCAGCCTGCGCAGCCAGCAGCGCCTTGGCGGCTTCGAGCGTATGCACCTGCTCGCCGCGGTCGATGATGTAGGACTGCTGGCCGTGCACCGTGGCGTCCGCGACGATCGACAGAGAAACCCGGAAGGAGTCTTCGAGATCGCGCAGATGGCCGCGCTTGTGGTTGAGCACGTACAGCGCGACGTCGGTACGGGTGCGGACCACCAGATTGTGGGTCGCGCCCTTCATCAGGATTTCCTCGATGCCGCGCAGCAGCTGCAGCGCCACCGACGAGACCGAGCGGACGTGACCGCTTCCGCCGCATTGCGGGCAGGGCTCCGTCGAGCTTTCGAGCACGCTGGCGCGGATGCGCTGGCGCGACATTTCCAGCAGGCCGAAATGCGAGATGCGGCCGACCTGGATCCGCGCACGGTCCTGGCGCAGGCAGTCGGACAGCTTGCGCTCGACCGCGCGGTTGTTGCGCTTCTCGTCCATGTCGATGAAGTCGATGACGATCAGGCCGGCGAGGTCACGCAGGCGCAATTGGCGCGCGACTTCTTCCGCCGCTTCCAGATTGGTCTTGAGCGCGGTGTCCTCGATATGATGCTCGCGCGTGGCGCGGCCGGAGTTGACGTCGATCGAGACCAGCGCCTCGGTCTGGTTGATCACGATGTAGCCGCCGGAGCGCAACTGCACGGTCGGCGAGAACATCGCGTCGAGCTGGCTTTCGACGCCCATGCGCGAGAACAGCGGCTGGCCGTCGCGATATTGCTTCACCGCCCGCACATTGGCCGGCATCAGCATCTTCATGAAGTCGCGCGCTTCACGGTAGCCGGCTTCGCCCGCCACCTGGATCTCGTCGATCTCCTTGTTGTAGAGGTCGCGCAGCGAGCGCTTGATCAGCGAGCCTTCCTCGTAGACCAGCGTCGGTGCCTGCGACTTCAGCGTCAGGTCGCGCACCGTTTCCCACATCCGGATCAGGTATTCGAAGTCGCGCTTGATCTCCGGCTTGCTGCGGGAGGCGCCAGCGGTACGCAGGATGATTCCCATGCCCTCGGGCACATCGAGATCCTGCACCACTTCCTTCAGCCGCGAACGGTCCTGGGCGGAGGTGATCTTGCGGCTGATGCCGCCGCCGCGCGCGGTGTTGGGCATCAGCACGGCGTAGCGGCCGGCGAGCGACAGATAGGTGGTCAGCGCGGCGCCCTTGTTGCCGCGCTCTTCCTTGACGACCTGCACCAGCATCACCTGCCGGCGCTTGATCACTTCCTGGATCTTGTACTGGCGGCGCGGACGGAACGGGCGTTCCGGAACCTCCTCGAGCACGTCGTCGCCGCCTACCGACTCGACGACGTCCTCTTCCTCGCCTTCCTCGCCGTCATCCTCTTCGTCATCTTCGCCGGCCTCGTCGCCGGGCCCGGTCTCGGGCGCGACCACCTCGGCGAGCGCGCCATATTCGGCGACCGCGTGTTCATCGGCGGCGGCGTGAACGTCGTCGGAAGCCACATGCGGCGCGTCGTCGGCATGCGCGGCGTTTTCCTCGATCTGCTCCTCATGGACCCGCTCGGGCTCATGATTGACCTCGATCGCCTCGACGGTCTCGGGCGCGGCTGACGCAGCGGAGGCTTCGACCACCGCAACGACGGGGTCGGACGGGGCGTCGGCAGCCGCCGCCTCGCTCACTTCGGAGGCGTGGTCGTGATCATGCGCATGATCGTGATCGTGGTGGTCGTCGTGACCATGATCGTGGTGGCCATGATCGTCGTGGTCATGATCATGGTCCTCGTGATGCGCATGATCATGCGCCTCATGCTCGTGGCCTTCGTGGGCGACCACGCCGTGATCGTGGTGTCCGGCATCATGTTCATGATGCTCGGCATCGACCGGATGTTCGTGAGCCTCGATGGTGGGCAACGCCTGCGTGTCGTTCGCACCCTCGATCACCTCGCTCTGGACGCGCTCGCCATGGCCGCGGCGACGGGCATTGCGATGGCGCGACCGGCGGCGATGGCCGCGGTTCTCGTGCTCTTCCTCGGCCTCGCGGTGGGCGCGCTCGTCGGCTTCGATCAGCGCCTGACGGTCGGCGACCGGGATCTGGTAATAGTCGGGATGGATTTCGCTGAAGGCCAGGAAGCCGTGCCGGTTGCCGCCATACTCGATGAAGGCGGCCTGCAGCGACGGCTCTACGCGCGTAACCTTGGCGAGATAAATGTTGCCGCGCAGCTGTTTGCGCTGGGCGGTCTCGAAATCAAACTCTTCGACGCGATTGCCACGGACCACAACGACCCGGGTCTCTTCCGGGTGGGTGGCATCGATCAACATCTTGTTGGGCATTTTGGAGCTCTTGACGGCGGCGGGCGCGGATCATGGCGCGCGCAAACTGCGCCGCCCGGTGACGCGACGGTCCACCTGATTCGGGGGTGAGGGGAAGGCCGAAACGCATCTCGCGGCGCAGCGCCGGACGGGAACTCACCGGGATGATGCGACGGGCGAAGTTTTCACCTCGCGTCAGCGCGATCATTCGGGGGATCCTGGTCGGCAATACAGTCTGGCGCATTAAGCGTCGGCCCGTCTAAACATGTTGGCGGCGAAAAATACCGCCGTATCTTTTGCTGAAAGCCCCGCCTGGCGCCGAAGCGCCCGTCGGCCATCGCATATCGAGGCCCCAAGGGACCGGATAATCGGTTATGCCATGTCTCAAACCGTCCCTCTGGCGAGGGAGTGTGCCTGGGACCGGACGCCGCTCGGGCTTGAATCCGCCACTCCGTGTCAGCCGCGCGCGGCGCTGGCTGGGGAGGGACCGGAAAAACACGGCGGGATCTTCGATCTGGAAGGTTCCACCGCTGCACCGGGAGGCTGAACGCGACACAACCGGGAGTACTAGCCGTCAGCACCCCGTACATACGTGGATTGACCGCCGCGTGCAAGGGAAGCGTCACGCCGCCGCAACACTCGGTTCTTTTCGCTGGCGCGTCATTAGGGGGCGATTAACCGTGTGGTTCTAATGCGGTAAGAAGCAGCTGGGAGGCTACGAATCGGGTGGCGAACCGCGCAAAACACCTTGTTTTTCTGGGATGCGGGCTATTGTGCGCCGCAACATCGGTGTTTGCCATTGCCGGCGCCCCGAGCGCCGCCGAGGGACCGCAGAACGGCCCGCCTGCGCCGGCCGCGAGCGCCCCGAATTTCCCGGTCGCATCCGGCGCCAGGCTCGCCGGCGACGCCAAGCAGACCCGATTCATCCTCGATCTCGATCGCAAGATCGAATTTCGCGCCTTCCCGCTGGCCGACCCCTACCGCGTCGTGGTCGATATCCCGCAGGTCGATTTCCAGCTCGCGGCCGGCACCGGCTCGGCGGGGCGGGGCTTGGTGAAGGCGTTCCGCTATGGCCTCGTGATGCCCGGCGGCTCGCGGATCGTGTTCGACCTGACCGGACCGGTGAAGATCGCCAATTCCTACGTGCTCGACGCCGCCAACGGCCAGCCGCCGCGGCTGGTGCTGGACTTCGAGGAGGTCGACCGCACCAGCTTCGTGCAGTCGCTGGCGCCCGCGAGCCGGCCCGAATCGAAACCGGCGATTTCCGAATCCACCACGGCGACCATTCCGGCCGTCACCTCAGCGGCGCTGCCGCCGGTCGCGGTCACCGACGCGCGCCCGCTGATCGTGATCGATCCCGGTCACGGCGGCATCGACAACGGCACGCAATCCGGCGACCAGACCGAGAAGAACCTGGTGCTGGGCTTTGGCCTTGCCCTGCGCGACCGGATCGAGAAGTCGGGCAAGTATCGGGTGGTCATGACGAGGTCCGACGACACCTTCATCCCGCTCAACGACCGGGTGAAGATCGCGCGCTCCCAGTCGGCGGCGCTGTTCGTCTCGATCCACGCCGACGCCCTGCCGCGCCGCGAGGGCGATGCCCAGGGCGCCACGATCTACACGGTGTCGGACAAGGCCTCCGACGCTGAGGCCGAACGGCTGGCGGAGGCCGAAAACAAGGCCGACGCCATCGCCGGCGTGAACCTGACCGACGAGCCGACCGAGGTCGCCGACATCCTGATCGACCTCGCGCAGCGTGAAACCAAGACGTTCTCCAATCGCTTCGCCCGTCTTCTGATGGACGAGATGAAGACCACGGTGCGGATGCACAAGCATCCGCTCAAATCGGCCGGCTTCCGGGTGCTGAAGGCGCCCGACGTGCCGTCCGTGCTGGTCGAGATCGGCTACGTCTCCAACAAGGGGGACCTCGAGCACCTGGTCTCGGAGAGCTGGCGGAACAAGGCGGTCGGCTCGATGGTCCAGGCGATCGACACGTTCTTCGCCAAACGGCTGGCAACTGCCGGGTCGGCAAAGTGAAATCGGCCCGCTGAAAAGCCGTGGCCGTTGCGCCGAAGCCCTAGTTTGGCCACAGCGGCGACGGTATAGACAATGGACCGCAGGTCCGCAGAATCGACCATATTGTCCGGCGGCTCTTGTATATTCGCGTGCGCAAGGTGGCTCGCTGGGCCCAAGCTTCGTTGTGTGAGGCTTTCGCACTTTTGGACAGGCGCTTCTGACGACTGAGCGCCGGAGGGTAGGAACGGAACGTCGATAATGCGCCTGCTCGTGCGGTTTATGGGTTTCTTGTTCGCCGCCGGAACCGTCGTGTTCCTGGTCGGTGTCGCCGCCGTCGCTGGCGCCATCTGGCATTTCTCCAAGGATCTGCCCGACTACTCGCAGCTGCAGGACTACGAGCCGCCGGTGATGACCCGCGTGCACGCCGCCGACGGCGCGCTGCTTGGCGAATACTCCAAGGAGCGCCGGCTCTATCTGCCGATCCAGGCGGTGCCGAAACTCGTGATCAACGCCTTCCTCGCCGCCGAAGACAAGAATTTCTACGAGCACGGCGGCATCGACTATCAGGGCATGGCGCGCGCAGCGATCCTTTATGCGCAGAACTACGGCTCGAACCGCCGCCCGCAGGGTGCCTCGACCATCACCCAGCAGGTCGCGAAAAACTTCCTGCTCACCAACGAGGTCTCGTTCAGCCGCAAGATCAAGGAAGCGTTGCTGGCGATGCGCATCGAGCGCGCTTATTCCAAGGACCGCATCCTCGAGCTCTATCTGAACGAAATCTATCTCGGCCTCGGTGCCTACGGCATCGCGGCGGCGTCGCTGGTCTATTTTGACAAGTCGGTCAACGAGCTGACGATCGCTGAGGCGTCCTATCTCGCCGCGCTGCCGAAAGCGCCGGCGGCGCTGCATCCGGTTCGCAATCGCGACCGCGCGATCGAGCGCCGCAACTATGTGATCGACCGTCTGCTGGAGAACGGCTGGATCAAGCAGGCGGACGCCGATAAAGCGCGCAAGGACCCGCTCAACGTCACCAGCCGCTCGAACGGCGCGCACATCTTCGCCGGCGAATATTTCGCCGAGGAAGTCCGCCGCGACATCTTCGAGCGTTACGGCGAAAAGAAGCTCTACGAGGGCGGTCTGTCGGTTCGCACCACGCTCGATCCCAAGATCCAGGTGATGGCGCGCAAGACCATGGTCGCGGGTCTCGTCAATTACGACGAGGCGCAGGGTTGGCGCGGGGCGCTGCACAAGCTCGACATTTCCGGTGACTGGGGCGTCAAGCTCGCCGACGTGAAATCGCTGTCCGACATCTCGCCGTGGCGGATGGCCGTCGTGCTCGAGACCAGCGATCAGTCGGCGCGGATCGGCTTCCAGCCGGGCCGCGAGCTCGGCGGCGCGGTCAGCAAGGAACGGCAGACCGGCATCATCACGATGGACGGCGTGCGCTGGGCCAAGACCAAGGGCAAGGCGCCGAGTGCGGTTTCGCAGGTGCTGCAGCCGGGTGACGTGATCTACGCCGACCCGCTGGTGACCAAGGAAGGCAACGCGGTCGAAGGCCAGTATCGCCTGCGGCAATTGCCTGAAGTCTCCGGCGCTATGGTGGCGATGGATCCGTGGACCGGCCGCGTGCTCGCGATGGTCGGCGGCTTCTCGTTCGACCAGAGCCAGTTCAACCGCGCGACGCAGGCCTACCGGCAGCCGGGTTCGTCGTTCAAGCCGATCGTGTACTCGTCGGCGCTGGACAATGGCTATACGCCGTCGACCACCGTGATCGACGCGCCGATCGAGATCGATCAAGGGCAGGGCGCCGGCGTGTGGCGTCCGGAAAACTACTCGACCGGCAAATATTACGGCCCGACCACGCTGCGCAATGCGCTGCAGCGCTCGCTCAACACCGTGACGGTGCGGCTCGCGCAGGATATCGGCATGCCGCTGGTCGGCGAATACGCCAAGCGCTTCGGCGTCTATGACGAATTGCCGAACTATCTGTCGTATGCGCTGGGTGCCGGCGAAACGACCGTGATGCGCATGGTCACGGCCTATTCGATGTTCGCCAATGGCGGCCGCCGGGTGAAGCCGACGCTGATCGATCGCATCCAGGATCGCTACGGTCATACCATCTTCAAGCACGACACCCGCGAATGCCGCGGCTGCGACGCACCCGGGGGCTGGAAGAGCCAGCCTGAGCCGCAGCTCGTCGACCGCCGCGAGCAGGTGCTCGACCCGATGACCGCCTACCAGATCACCGAGATGATGGAAGGCGTGGTCCAGCGCGGCACCGCGACCGTCGTGAAGGAAGTCGGCAAGCCGATCGCCGGCAAGACCGGCACCACCAACGACGAGAAGGACGTCTGGTTCGTCGGCTTCTCGCCCGATCTCGCAGTCGGCGTCTACATGGGCTACGACAAGCCGCGCAATCTCGGCCGCGCCGCCACCGGCGGCCACGTCGCCGCGCCAATCGCGCGCGACTTCCTCAAGCTTGCGCTCGCCGACAAGCCGCCGACGCCGTTCAAGGTTCCGGCCGGCATCAAGCTGATCCGCGTCGACGCCAAGACCGGCATGCGCGCCGGTCCCGGCGACGGCGGCAACACCATCCTCGAAGCCTTCAAGCCGGGCACCGCGCCGCCGGAGAACTATTCGGTCATCGGCGTCGCCGATGCCGATGGGCGCGGCCCTGCGTCTGGCCCGCAGCCGTCGCAGAATGGCGCGCAGCCGGATGGCGGCTTCTTCATGCGTCCGGGAACCGGGGGGCTCTACTAGCGGCCGATCCGGCCAAATCGCCGGGATAGTGCGGCCAAGCCGATTGCGCTTTGCCGCGCCGGTCGCTACATCCCCCGGAACCTTTTTAGCCAACACCTGAAAGACCATGCGCGCGGAAATCGAACGCCTTGTTGAAGAGATCAAGCAGTCAGTCGGGCTGCTGAGGAGGCATCTTTGACGTCGAACAATCGACGGCACGCCTCGCTGAGCTGAACAAGCTCGCAGAAGACTCCAATCTCTGGAACGATCCCCAGAAGGCCCAGCGGCTGATGCAGGAGCGTACCTCACTGGAGGATGCGCTTTCGGGCATCGGCAAGGTCGAGCGCGAGCTCGAGGACAATATCGGCATGATCGAGCTCGGCGAGGCCGAGAACGATGAGGGCGTGGTCACTGAGGCCGAGAAGGCGCTCAAGGACCTCAAGAAGGAGGTCGCCCGGCGCGAGCTGGAGGCGCTGCTGTCGGGCGAGGCCGACAAGTTCGATTCCTATCTCGAGGTCCATGCCGGCGCCGGCGGCACCGAGAGCCAGGACTGGGCGCAGATGCTGCTGCGCATGTACACGCGCTGGGCGGAGAAGCACGGCTTCAAGATCGAGTTCCTCGAAGAGTCCCAGGGTGAAGAGGCCGGCATCAAGTCCGCCACCATCCAGATCAGTGGCCACAATGCCTATGGCTGGTTGAAGACCGAGGCCGGCGTGCATCGCCTGGTGCGCATCTCGCCGTTCGATTCCAACGCGCGGCGGCACACCTCGTTCTCGTCGGTGCAGATCTTCCCCGTGATCGACGACAGCATCAAGATCGAGATCAAGGAATCGGATGTTCGCACCGACACCATGCGGTCGGGCGGCGCCGGCGGTCAGCACGTCAACAAGACCGAGTCGGCGGTGCGCCTGACGCACATCCCGACCGGCATCGCGGTGGTCTGCCAGGCCGGCCGCTCCCAGCACAAGAACCGGGCGCAGGCCTGGGACATGCTGCGCGCGCGGCTCTACGAGATCGAGCTGAAGAAGCGCGAGGAGCAGGCCGCTGCCGATCAGGCCGCCAAGACCGATATCGGCTGGGGTCATCAGATCCGCTCCTACGTGTTGCAGCCCTATCAGATGGTGAAGGACCTGCGCACCGGTGTGCAGACCTCCGACACGTCGGGGGTGCTCGATGGCGACCTCGATGAATTCATGGCGGCGACCTTGGCGCAGCGTGCCTTCGGCACCGGGCCCGGCTCCGTCGAGGATGTGGATTAGCCCATGCCGCGCGTCGCTTTCATCGGATTGGGACGCATGGGCCACGGCATGGCCGGCCGTTACCTCGATGCCGGCTTCACGGTCGCGGTGTGGAACCGGAGTAAAGCCAAGGCCGCGGACCTGATCGCCCGCGGCGCGCTGTGGGCGACCTCGCCGGAGGATGCCGCGATCGACGCCGATGCTGTCGTGACCATGGTCGCCGACGACGAGGCTTCGCGCGCGGTCTGGCTGACCAAGGACGGCGCCGCCGCCAACATGAAGGCCGGTACCCTCGCGATCGAATGCTCCACGGTCTCGTACCAGCACACGCTCGAGATGGCGCGCGAGCTCAACAGCCGCAGCTTGATCTACATCGATTGTCCGGTCACCGGCCTGCCGGAGGCGGCGGCCGCCGGCAAGCTGACGCTGCTGGTGGGCGCTGATCCGGCCGATCTCGAACGCGCGCAGCCTTATCTCGCGCCGATCGGCAGCACGATCCGGCACTTCGGCCCGGTCGGCACCGGCACGGTGTTCAAGCTGATCAACAACCTGATCGGCGCGGTGCAGATCGCAAGCCTCGCCGAGGGCGTGGCGATCGCCGAGCAGGCGGGCCTCGACATGCAATTGGTGGCCGAGGCGCTGGCGACCGGCGCTGTGGCAAGCCCGCAGGTGATCCGCCACAGCAAGCGGATGATCGACCGCAACTTCTCCGGCGCGTCGTTCACCGCGGGGCTGCGCCACAAGGATGCCGACTACGCCGTGCGGCTCGCCGAGACCTTGCTGCCCGGCGTGCCCGTCAGCCGCGCCGCGCTCGCCGCCTACGACAAGGCGAAGGCCCATGCGCCCGACGCCGACGAGGGCCAGATGATCGAGATCGTGTCGCGGCCGAAATAGGCGGGGCCGCCATTCGCGGAAATCGGGTGGAATATTCGCGGCGCCGCGCTAGTCACCTGTCCGACTGCAGGTGAGTGCCCGACATGCCTTCCGCCGACAACCGCATCGATCGTCGCGACTGGGGGCTGCTCGTCCTGCTGTCGGTGCTGTGGGGCGGCTCGTTCTTCTTCAACGGCGTGATCCTGCGCGAACTGCCGCCGCTGACCCTGGTGCTGCTGCGCGTCCTGCTCGGCACGATCATCCTGCTGCCGCTGCTGCGGGCCGCCAGAATCGAATTCCCGCGCGGCCTGTCCGGCTGGGCGCCGTTCGTTGCGATGGGGCTGTTCAACAATGTGCTGCCGTTTGCGCTGATCGTGTTCGGGCAGACCTATATTCCGAGCGGGCTGGCCTCGATCCTCAATGCGACGACGCCGCTGTTCGCGGTGGTCGTGATGGCGGCGGCCGGCGAGGAGCGGCTGCAGGCGCGCCGCGTGGCGGGCGTCCTGGTCGGGCTGATCGGGGTTGCGATCCTGCACGGCGATGCGCTCGGCTTCGAGAGCCGGCAAGGCATCGGCATCCTGCTGTGCCTCGCCGGCGCCTTCAGCTACGGCATCGCTGCGCTGGTCGGGCGGCGGCTGCCGGAGCGGGTGCCGCCGCTGGGGACGGCGACGTTCCAGATGATCGCCTCGGCGGTGCTGATGGCGCCCATCGCCGCCGTCGTCGATCGGCCGTGGCAGCTGCCGATGCCCCACGCAACGACGTGGCTCGCCGTGCTCGGGCTCGCGGCATTGTCGACGGCGCTAGCCTATATCGTGTTCTTTCAGATCCTGCGGCGTTCCGGCGCGACCAATGTGATGCTGGTGACGCTGCTGATTCCGGTCACCGCGATGCTGCTCGGATATCTCGTGCTCGGCGAGCCCATCGCGCTGCGCGAGGTGATCGGCGCGCTCGTGATCGCGATCGCGCTGCTGCTGATCGACGGCCGTGTGCTGGCCTGGTTCAGCCGCGCGCCTGCTTCCACGCCGCATACCATCCGCTGAAGCGTCCGCTGTCGCGCTCGCCGCCGTGCCAGGCGGCATAGGCGGTACCGTCGTCGGCGACCAGCACCACGGCATCTAGCCCCTTGGAGCGGCGCAGCGTGTCCATCGCCTGCGCCGGCGTCTGCGCGATGGGACCTGCGACATTGAACGAGGTGTTGACCGAAATCTCGACGCCGATATGACGGCCGAGCGCCTTCAAATAGGCATGGGTGAGGGGATCGTCGGCCTCGCGCACGATCTGGATGCGGCCGGTGCCGTCGGCATGCACCACCGCCGGAATCTTCGCGCGCGCCTCGGGCTTCGAATGCGCCGTGAGCACCATGTAGTTGTAGGCGTTGTAGTCGGCGTCGGACGCGCCGTCTTCGAGCTCGAAATAGCCGCGCGCGGCCTCTAGCGTCGCCATCGGCGCCAGCGGCCGGATCGCCTCGCGATATTTGACGCGCTCGTTGAGCCGCTCGCGCACCTCGGGGTCGCTGGGATTGGCGAGGATCGAGCGGTGGCCGAGCGCGCGCGGGCCGGTTTCGGCGGCGCCCTGATAGATCGCGATCACACCGCCTTGCGCGACCATGGACGCCATCAGGTCGGCAACCGCGTCGCGGCCCTCTGACGTCGCCACATTGCCGATCTCTGTCGAGGCAACGTCGTCGGCTTGCAGCGCCGTCGTGATGTCGGCGTTCGAGGGCGGCAGGCCGCAATAGAATGCGTGCGACAGCGGCGCGCCGCGCGGCGCGCCCGCCATATGCGCGAACAGCCAGGCCGCGCCGATCGGCACGCCGGGATCGCCGGGCACCGGCGGCACCCACATATGCAACCGCGTCTTGCGCTGCTGCGCCCGTTCGAACCACGCCTCGTCGAAATGCTCGAGCAGCCGCATGTTGCCGAGCGCGTTCAGCGCGACGCCCCCGGTCAGCACCAGGCGGTCGGTGCCGGTGGTGCGCAGGAGATGGTCGATGACATGGATCATCGCGTCCTCGAACACCAATTGCGTCGCAGCCGCCTTGTCGACGCGGTCCTTGGTGTCGGGGCGGTGATTGATGTCCTCGACGCGCAGCACGGCGTCGGGATTCCAGAGCTGGTCGGGGCGCAGCGGCGGTCCGAGAATATCGATCAGCGGCTGATGATAGGGATTGTCGGCGGGATCGGCGTACCAATTGGCCATCGCGCGATTGAGCTGCACGCTGCCATTGGGCCCGAGCTGCAGCACCGCCTTCAGGCGCTGATAATACGGATTGGTGGCGCGGTTCATGTCGCCCCAGGCGGCGGCGCCCATGTAGCGGCCCTCGCTGGAGAGCCAGGTCCAGCCGCCCTGGCTGGATGAGATCACCGTGTAGAAAGCACCGAGCGAGTCGAACAGGCTCTCATTGCAATAGAGCTGCTTCATCTCGCCGTTCTCGGCGACATAGAGCGAGATCGAGCCGACGTCGCCGGTGCCGTCGAGCACCGCGATCGCAACGCGCTCGCGCGTATCGGCGAACGGCGAGGCGGTGAACGAGTACCAGGCGTGATTGTCGTGATGCGGCATGCAGATCAGCGGCAATTGCTTGTCGAGCCCGTACATCCTGCCGAGTCGGCGCGACAGCCGCCGCACCTGATCCAGCTGGCGCAGATTGATTGCCGGTGCGATCGGGGCGCGCAGCAATTTGAGGCTGGCCGGCGCTTCCTCGAGCGAGGTGCGGATCAGCATCGCCAGCAGCGCCGGATAGTCCCACGTCGTGACGAAGGCGGCGATATCGCCGATGTCGCGGCCCATCCGCTGCAACACCCTGCGCATGTCGTCGAGCGCGTGTTGCGGGAACTCGTTGGTGTGCTTGTTGCCGGAGAAGCGCTCTTCCTCGTTGTTGACGATCAGGCGCGGTCCGTCCTTCTGGGTGATCTCGACCAGCGCGACGCCGGTATTGTGCGTGCCGGGGCAGGCGAGGCCGGCGATGTAGACGGTCTCGCCGCGCTGCAGCTTTTCGCGGATCGACGCGATCGTGCGCTGCGCGAACTCGCCATTGGCCTTGTGCAGGCCACGCTTCGCCAGCGCGGACTCGCTGAGGCGGCGCGTGATCCCATAGCCCGCGGCCGCAAGATGCGGATGCCGCGGACCGGTACGGATGTCCGGTTTACGCAATCAGAACGCCTCGACTCGTGATCCCCAGATCGACCTTCAATCACAAATAGCGCCAGGCAACAATGCCGTTTCGCCCAACGGAAAAACCCAGCGCTTGCCAGCACATGCGTCTCTTGCGAGACTTGCCGCCAAAACCAACGACAAAAATCGGGAGAAAACGATGCCGGCTCGTTTCGGATATATTGGCGCAATCGCGGCGTTCGCAAGTGCCGCGCTGATCGCAACCTCAGTCGCACTGACCGCGACCGCGGCCACCGCGCAGAAGAAATACGATCCCGGCGCGAGTGATGGCGAAATCAAGATCGGCAACATCATGCCATATAGCGGCCCGGCGTCGTCCTACGGCGTGATCGGCAAGACCGAGGCCGCATTCTTCAAGATGATCAACGAGCAGGGCGGCATCAACGGCCGCAAGATCAACTTCATCAGCTACGACGATGCCTATTCGCCGCCGAAGGCGATCGAGCAGGCGCGCAAGCTGGTCGAGAGCGACGAGGTGCTGCTGATCTTCCAGCCGCTCGGCACGCCGTCCAATTCGGCAATCATGAAATACATGAATGCCAAGAAGGTGCCGCAATTGTTCGTCGCCTCCGGCGGCACCAAATTCGGCGACCCCAAGAATTTCCCCTGGACGATGGGTTTTCAGCCCAACTACCAGAGCGAGGGCCGCATCTACGCAAAGTACATTCGCGACAAATTCCCCGACAGCAAGATCGCGGTGTTCTGGCAGAATGACGATGCCGGCAAGGATCAGTTCAAGGGCCTGAAGGACGGTCTCGGAGACAAGGTCGGCATGATCATCGCCGACAAGTCCTACGAGGTCTCCGATCCCTCGGTCGATTCGCAGATCGTTGCGCTGCACGATTCCGGCGCCGACATCTTCTTCTCCTGGGCGGCGCCGAAGGGATCGGCGCAGGCGATCCGGAAAGTGGGCGAGCTCGGCTGGAAGCCGAAATTCTTCCTCGCCAACACCGCGACCTCGGTCGCCTCGGTGCTGAAACCGGCCGGGCTCGAGTTCTCCAAGGGCATCATCTCGACGGCCTATCTGAAGGACCCGACCGATCCGACCTGGGACAAGGATCCGGCGGTGCAAAGCTGGCGTGCGTTCATGGGCAAGTATTATCCCGACGGCGACAAGGCCAACGCCAACAACCTCTATGGCTATGTCCAGGCCGAGGCGATGATGCAGGTCCTGAAGCAATGCGGCGACAATCTCACGCGCGAGAACGTGATGAAGCAGGCCGCCAACCTAAAGAACTTCCACTCCGACCTGATGCTGCCGGGCGTCATGGTCAACACCTCCCCCGACGACTACTTCCCGATCGAGCAGATGCAGCTGATGCGCTTCAACGGCGAGGCGTGGGAGCTGTTCGGCGACGTCATCACCGGCGAGGTCGGGCACGAGGCGTCGCGATAGGGGGAGGCGCCGCTCGCGCCGCAACACCATCGTCGTCCCTGCGAAAGCAGGGACCCATACTCCGCGGCGGATGTTGTGAGCGGGACTTGTCGTTCCAGCATCGCGCAACAATCAGCACTTGTGGTTATGGGTCCCTGCTTTCGCAGGGACGACACCGAATGTGTTGCGCGGCGTGAGGCACAAATCTACGCCAAACTCCTCTCCGGCCGGCGGGCGCGGAGCGCCATGCCGCCGGCGACGCCGACGCCGATCACGTACATCCAGCCTTCGTGAAAATCGGCGAGATGCGAATTGAGCAGCGAGCTCGTGATGTTCTGCACGACCACGGCGAGCCCGATCCAGGTCACGAGATCGCGGCCGGCAAACAGCCTGATGTGGCTGGTCCACATCGCGTAGAGCAGCAGGATGCCGATCAGCCCCCACTGGATAGCGACATTGAGGGTCTGGTTGTGCGGGTTGTTGATCACCTCGGCCTCAAGGCCGGTTTGCCCGACGGCATCCTGCGTGAACATGTGCCTGATCGAGCCGGTGCCGTGGCCGAGCCAAGGCGCCTCGGCGATGAATTTCACCGACTTCCGCCAATAGGTCAGGCGCTGCGCGGTGGAGGCGATGCCCGAGGTGTCGTGGGCGCGATACTCGATCCCGACATCGGCGATGCGTTGGCGGAGGTAGGGGGACGTGGTCCAGACCACGAGGCTGATGATAGCCACCCCGCCGAACAGCAGCCGCGTGGAGCGCCGCGACAGATGCAGCGAGGCGAACAGGATCAACAGCACCGGCATGTAGACCAGCGCGGTCCGCGCCGAGACGACGTAGAGCATGTTGGCGACGAACAGCAGCATCAGCGCGATGGCGCCGGCTGCGATGCGCCATTGCCGGGCCCGCAGCGCCGTCAATGCCGGCAGCGCCAGCGCGAACGCGCAGAGCGCGAACTCCTGGCTCTGGTCGAGGTAGTTCTTGACCGGCACTCCGTCGGAGGCGGTGTGCGCGAGCTTGAGCTGCGGCAGCGCCAGCACAATCCAGGACAGGATCATCAGCACCGTGCACGATACCAGGAAGGCCAGGAACACCCAGAGCCCGCGCTGCGAGCGCTGGAAGTAGCCGAGCAGGAACGGCAGCAGCAGCAGCTTGCCGAGCGGCTTGATGCCCTGCAGCCGTTCGGGCCAGCTTGTCTCCGACCACGCCACGCCGATCACGGCAAGTGCGACCAGCGCGATCGGCAATGCAAAGGCCGGCTCCGCGAGGTCGACAATGAACTGCTCCCAGTCGACGGTCGGGATCACGGCGACAAGCCACAGCAGCATGAAGACGGCGAGTGCCGTGGTCGACCAGGGTAGGGACGTCGCGGCCAGGGCGATCAGGGTATCGGTGGCGCGGAAATAGGCGACTGAGCCGGACCAGGCGCGGACGCGATCGCGCCATCGTGCTGGCGGTTCGGTTGCGAGACCAATGGCGTCGGAATCGGTGCTCATGACCGGTCACACGCCGTGCGCCGTTGCACCGTTGAAGGTCGCCATCGCGGTGGTGAGCGCCGCGGCGGCGGCCGCGACGTCCGGGGCCGCCCGATGCGACAGCAGGTCGCGCGCCTGAGTGTGGTGGCCGAAGCGTTCGACGAGTTCGGTCCGCCGCTCGCGGATCCGGTCGCGCCATTGCTCCTGCTGCGCCAGCACGCGTCGCACCGAGGCGCAGATCGATTCGGTCGAGAACGGATCGAAATAGTCGGCAAGCTCGCCGGCGACCTCGCGGAACACGGCAATATCGGAGCACAGCACGGGGGTATTGGCCGCGAAGGCCTCGATGATCGGCACGCCAAAGCCTTCGGCGAGGCTCGGCATGATCAGGCCGTGCGCGCCCGCGATCAGTGCCGCCTCCTCGTGCTCGTCGACATAGCCGGAGAAGCGGACGTTCTTCGGCAGGTTGCGCGCCTGGTTGGCGCCACCGGCATAGCCGATCACGACGAGATCGGCCTCCGGCAGCTTGCGGAAGGCGCGGATGACGGCCGCGAGGTTCTTGCGGGGCTCGTTCGAGACGATGACGACGAAGCCCGGCCGCGTCGGGACCGCGGTTGGCACCGGCGCAAGCGGCGCTTCCGCGACGTCGAAACGGGTCCGCGGATAAACCACTCGCGCCGGAATGTGCGCATATTGCGGGAGCAGGGCGCGGAAGCGGTTCATGCTGTAGTTCGAGACGAAGGCGAGCTCGTCAGCCTGATTCACGCTGGTGAAAAGGCGCGACAGGAACAGGCGGGTTGCGATGTCGTCCAGCTTGAGATCGGTGATCGGCAACAGGTCATGCACGACGCAAATCACCTTTGCGCCCGGGCGGCGCTGGATCGCAACCCGGGTCGGGGTGTCGACGAGAATGACGTCATAGTCGCGCGCATCGACCCGTGGCGGGGGCAACCGGGTCAGGGCCGACGTGTCCTGATAGCTGTAGAAGCCGGGCTCGAGCAGGAAATCGCCGAACAACTCGAGATGGCGCAAATCGGTCGGAATGTATTCGAGGCCCTCGGTCCGGTTCTCGATCAGCTTGACGCTGGTCGGCAGCAGATGAATCGAGCGCAGGAAGGCGATGATGAATTCGAGCGAGGTCGCCGCGTTGAGCTTGTGCTTGAACCAGTCGACGGTGCGGCGCAGGCCGCCGCGCATGATCGGCGAGTTCATGTCGGTTTCATCGAGGTAACGATAGAGCGCGAGCAGCTCGATCAGCCGTGAGTCCTCGGGCAGCAGGCGCGTCCGCTGCTGCCTGCGGCGCAGCTTCCGGTAACGGCGCGTGGTCTCCACGACGAGGGTCAGGGCATGTCCGTCGCCGGCCAGCGAGCGGATCAATTCACGGGTGAAATGGAAGATGCCGCGCTTGTGGTTGGGCTCGCCAAGCGCCTCGCTGACGACCAGGATCTTTGTCATACGCTGATTTCTCTGAGCTCGAGGTGATGCGGGACGGGCGCATCCAGCGCGAAGGTGCTGGCGATGCGGCCGTGATCGAGATTGATGATGCTGTTGCAGGTCCGGCGCAGCAGGGCGTGGTCGTGCGAGGCGATGATCACGATCGCCGCGGTCTCGACCATCTTGCGCAGCCGCTGCTCGGCCTTGGCCGAGAAAATCTCGTCGACCACGCTGAGCCATTCGTCGAGCAGCAGAATGTCGGCGGGAAACGCGGTCGCGGTCGCGAACAGCACACGCATCAGCATGCCCGACGAGAACATGCGCAGCGGCAGCCGCCGCATGCGCTCCTCCAGTTCCGTGAACGCCCAGATCTCGTCCAGGACCGCCGGCGTCGGCTTGTGTCCCGATATCCGCAGCAGCAGGCTGATATTGTCGGCGGCGACGAAATCGAGATTGACGCCGGCACCGAGGCCGAGCAGCGGCACGATGTTGCCGGAAATCTCGACGCGGCCGCTGCTCGCCGGGAACACGCCGGCGATCAGCCGCAGCAAGGTGGACTTGCCGGAGCCGTTCGGACCGGCGAGGCCGATGCGCGCGCCGGCTTTCGCCTCGATCGAGATGCCGTCGACCGCGCGGATGGTCCGCATCTCGCTGGTCTGGCGGAACAGGCGGCCGAGCAGGCGGCGCTTCAGCGAGAAGTCGTAGGCGCCGTACAGCGGATAATCGAGGCAGACGTCGCGGAGGTGGATGCTTGCCATGCCCTAGATCCAGAATGCCGCTTTGCGCAGATGGGTGATGGTCACGATCGCGGCGACCGCGAGCGCGGCGAGGCAGGCCAGCACGTAGATCACGCTTGCCGTTGCGACATGACCGGTCGCCAGCGGGTCGCGCCAGATCGCGAACAGATGCGTCAGCGGGTTGAGCCGCATCACGGTCGAGCCGCGATCGATCATCTCGGATGTCCAGATGATCGGCGAGGCCAGGAAGGCCAGCGTCAGCGAGGACTCGATGATCGGCTTGATGTCGCGGTAACGCGTCGCCAGCGCGCCGAGCACGAGGCTCAGGCCCAGCGTGCAGACCACGAACAGAACGAGGCCGGGAAGGGCGGCGATGGCGCCGCCGACATCGTGCGGCGTCAGCACGAGCCAGAGCAGCAGCGGCACGATCGCGTTATGGGCGGCGAACAGCGCCTGCCGGAAGGTACATTGCAGCAGGAAGATCACCGGCGGCAGCGCGCGATCCTTGATCAGGCTGGCCGAGCCCTGCAGCGCGGTGGTGGCGTCGAGTACCACGCTGTTGAGGAAGGTCCATGCGGTGAGGCTCGCCGCCAGCATCGGCAGCCGCGCCACCGCGCTGGCGTTGGAGAGATGGCCGATGACCGAGCCGAGTACGGCCACCATGATCGCCATCTGGATCGACATCCAGAAGGGTCCAAGGAGGGAGCGGACGTAGCGATGACGCACGTCGGACCAGGCCAGTGTTGCCGCGATCTGGATCGCGCCGACGAAACCTGCCGTTCGGGGACGCGGGGCTGGGGCTGACGACCCTGCGTCCCTTGCGGCGGCCTCCTCGGTAACGACCTTGCGATACACCGTCTCGACTCCCTCCTTGAAGGCTGCGGTTGAGTATTTCGTCATCGCGCGATGGCGCGCGGCCTGCCCCATGCGGCGGCGCCGCTCGGGATCGTTGATCAGCGTCTCGATGGCGTCGGCAAGCGCGGTGGGATCGCCGGGCGGCACCGTGATGGCCTCGAGGCCGTCGCGGGCGACATGCGGAACGCCGGTGTCGAGCCCGGTGTTGACGACGGGCCGGCTTGCGGCCATCGCCTCGAGCTGCGCCAGCCCGAAGGTCTCCGCATTGGTCACCGACGGCATCACGAAGACGTCGGCGATGCGCATCAGCTTGACGCGCTCGCTCTCGGACACCGAGCCGAGCAGGCGGACGCGGTCCTGCAAGCCATAGTCGCGGATCAGCTGTTCGAGGTTGTCGCGCTCGCGGCCCTCGCCGACGATCCAGACCTCGAAATTGCGGGCATGCGCGGCGCGCACCAGCACGTCAAAACCCTTGTAGGGCACCAGCCGTCCGCAGGCGAGCACGAGACGGCCGCGGGCGTTGACGTCGTCGGCCTGGGCGGCCGGCCGGTCATATTTCGCGACATCGACGCCGAACGGAACGGCGTGGCACTTGTCGGAAAATTCCTGCAGCAGCGGCGTGGTTTCGACCAGCACCGGATCGGAGACGATGATCGCGGCGGCTCGGCGCAGCGTTCGCCGCATCATCGGCTCGACGAGGAACCGCAAGGCGGCTTGCGAGACGATGTCGGCGTGCCAGTGCACGACCAGCGGGCGGGTGCGGCCGAGCCCGAATGCGAAGACGAGGTCGGCGAGCGGGAAGGGGGCGTGCAGCGCCAGCAGATCGTGTTCGGCGATGCGGCGCCACAGCCGCCACGGATAGGTCGGCGCCGCCGGCAGCGACAGCACGTCGCCGAACGAGTGCACGCGCTCGACCGCGACGTCGTTGACCACGATCTGCCGCTCGCCGCCGGAGCGCGAGCAGACCAGCACGGCGGCGTTGAAGGTGTCCTTCAGTCCGGCGCAGATATCGCGGATCACCGTCAGCGTGCCGCCGAACAGGTCGGGATAGTAGACCTTGAAGATGTGGAGCACCGACGGACGCCGGGCCGGCTCGTTGACGACGATCATGGGCGGCTCGATCCGGATCATGCGACGAACAGGGCGACGATGAACGGTAGCGCCAGCGCGGCGGCGAACACCAGCGAGCGCAGCAGCGCCGGAAACAACGGCTCGATCGGGCCGCAGGGGACCTGCGGCGTGAAGCGGAATGTGGTGGCGGCGAACCGACCGGATTCGTGAAACGAATCGGATTCGTGAAACGAACCGGATTCGCGGGCCGAACGAAGAGACATTGCGTCGGATTCCCTGCTGAACGGATTCTGGATACGTGGGAAAATTTCACACGTCAATGGCGTCGGACTAAAATGTGGGATTATGTCCCACGTGGGGCGGTGGACAACTTTTCTGGGAGTAAGGATCGGAACGCATGACGGTGCGATCGCGCCGCGATGGCGCGGGGCGGGCGAGCAAATGCGCGAGTTGCTAGCGGAGCGTCAGGCCGGCTCGGCGGCGCCGCGGTCGGCCGGTTGCTGGAGCTGGCGCCTGATCGCGGCGATGTCGAAATGAATCCGCTCGGGCAGCATTGCCGCTGCCGGGCGCTGCAGATCCTGCTCGATGACGACGCGCTTGCCGCCGTCGGGCGTCAGCGCAATCGAGATCGATTGTGCGCGTGGCTCGGCGCGGAGGCCGGCATGCGCGCGGCAGGCATATTCGCCGGCGCGCAGACCGCCGAAGCCGAAGGCGAGCAGGCGGCCGTAGATGTAGAGCGCAAGCAGGTCGGTTTCGTCGAAGCGGCGCGGCGATCCGGGCGCAACGCCCGGCAGGCAGGGATAGCCGCCCGCCATTACCGTCGACACGAACTCCTCAAAGGGAACCTGGGCGATCCGGCAGGCTTCCGCGATCGCAAGGTCGAATCGGGCAGACGTCATGGAGCGGTCCGTGGCGATGGCGGCAATGCCGGGCACCGTGGCACCCGCTAGCGAGCGCGCGGACTGTGTCCGGAGGTGATTTTGTTTCCCATAAGTGGGAAAATGTCACACGTCAAGTGAGGTGGGATTGTGTCCCACGGCGCGGGCGGCTAAAAGTTAGGCATGAATGCCAAGGCCCCGAAGTCGAAGGTGGGATCGTCCGCGCCGATCGCCGCAGCGAAGCTGCATGCGCCGCTGGCGCGGATGCTGCGCCCGCTGGTGCGGCTCTGCATCCGCGGCGGCATGACGTTTCCGGCCCTGACCCAGCTGCTGCGTGAGCTCTATGTCAACGTCGCCGAGCACGACTTCGCGCTCGAGGGCAAGGAGCAGACCGACAGCCGCGTCAGCCTGCTGACCGGCATTCACCGCAAGGAGGTGGCGCGGCTGCGCGGCGCCGGCGCGCCGGTCAATGCGGTGCCGGCGACGCTGTCGCGCACCAGCGCGATCATCGCGCGCTGGCTGGCCGCGCCCGAGTTCACCGATGCCAAGGGCGATCCGCTGCCGCTGCCGCGCACCGCCGACGGCGGCGCGCCGTCGTTCGAGACGCTGGTCGAATCGATCACCAAGGACGTGCGGCCGCGCGCGGTGCTGGACGAATGGCTCGACCGCAAGCTCGTCACCATCAATGACGACGACGAGATCATGCTGGTCGAGGAGGCCTTCGTGCCGCACGGCGACGACGACCGCAAATGGCACTATCTCGGCCGCAACCTGCACGACCATGTCGCGGCCGCCGAGCTCAACGTATCCTCGGCCGCGCCGCGCTTCCTCGAACGCGCGGTGCATTACGACGGACTGTCGGCCAAACTGGCAAAACGGCTCGAGGGCCGCTCGCGCGAGCTCGCGATGGAGGCGCTCAAGGTCGCCAACCGCGAGGCCAACCGCGCGCTGGCAAAAGACAAGGGCGGCGACTATCGCTGGAATTTCGGCATCTACATCTATCGCGAGGGTCCAGACGGCCCGGTCGATGACGATGCCGACGAAGGCGGTGCGTCGTGAACGGTCCGCCCGTTATCTCGCGCCGGGCGCTGCTTGTCGGCTTCTGGCTTGCCGGAACGTCGCTCGCGGGCGCGCAGGTCAAGAAGCGCGGCAACGATCAGGGCATCGGCGGCACCGGCATCACCGGTTCCGATCAGGGCATCGGTGGCACCGGCATCGTCGGCGTGATCCAGCGGTTCGGCTCGATCTATGTCAATGGCGAGCGCGTCGCCTATGCACCCGACGTGCCGGTCAGAATCGACGGCGAGGCGGCGAGCGCCAAGGCGCTGCGGATCGGACAGCTCGCGCGCGTGGTGGCGCAGCGCGACGCCGGTGGCGCGCTGTCGACCAAACGCATCGATGTGACCAGCGAGGTGACCGGGCCGGTCGAGCAAATGAAGCCGGGCGGGCTGACGGTGCTCGGCCAGACGGTCGCCTGGACCGGACGCGAGAGCTGGCTGAAGGTGGGCGCGCATGTCGCCGTGTTCGGGCTGCGCCGCACCGACGGCGTCGTCGTCGCAAGCCTGGTGCAGGAGCGCCATGACGCCGCCGCGCGCGTCGCGGGGCCGCTCGAGCGCGACCGTGCCGGGGTCTTGCGGATCGGCGAGCTCAAGCTCGCCGGCGTCGATGCGGCGCTGGTCGGTCAGCGCGTGCAGGCCGAAGGACATCTCGCGCAGGGCGTGATGCAGGTGTCGCGCAGCCGCGCCGATGATTTCTCCGATCTCGCCGGCGCGAACCGGCTGTTGATCGAGGCCTATGTGCGGCGGGTCGGCAATGACCTGCAGCTCGGCTCCGGCTTTGTCGCGCGCGACCATTCGCGGTTCTCGCCGGCGGCCGATACGCGCGTCGTCGTCAACGCGCAGCTGTCGGGCCCGCGTGAGCTGCGCGTCGAATCGGTGCAATCGGTCGGCAAGTTCCCGGGCTCGTCGGTGAAGAGCCCGGGCACGCCGGGCCGTGGCCCCGCCGGTGGCGGATCCGGGCCGGGTCATGGACCGGGACCTGGCGGCCGCGGCGCGCCTGGTGGCGGCGGTCCGGGTGGCGGCCCCGGTGGGGCGCCGTCCGGCATGCCGGGCGGCAGCCCGCCAGGCGGCGGGGCTGCGCCTGATCCGCTGAGTGGTGGACCGACCGGCCCCGGTCCCGGTGGCTTCGGCCCGCCCGGCGGGCCGTTCGGTCCCGGTGGCGGTGGCGGTGGTGGTCCGTTCGGGCCCGGCGGTGGATTCGGTGGCGGTGGGCCGCCCGGCGGCATGGGCGGCGGCGGCCGCCGCTGACACGACACGCGTGATCGGCGCAAGCGAGACCGCTTGCGCCGATTGTTCAGATCGATCGTTGTGCGATTGAGCTAGCCCGCGCTGAGCCGGACGCCGGCGCGGAGGAATTTCTGCGGATCGACCGCTTCGCCGTCGATGCGGGTCTCGTAATGCAGATGCGGACCGGTGGAGCGGCCGGTCGAGCCGACGGCGCCGATCACCTGGCCGATCTTGACGTATTCACCGACCTTGACGCCGATCTCGGAGAGGTGGCCGTAACGCGTCGACAGGCCATTGCCGTGATCGACCTCGACCATGCGGCCATAGCCGCCGGCCCAGCCCGCCGACACCACCTTGCCGTTGGCGGTGACACGCACCGGATCGCCCTGCGCGGCGCGGAAGTCGAGGCCGGTGTGCATCGCCGGCCGGCCGAGGAAGGGATCGGTACGGACGCCGAAGCCGCTGGTGAATTCGACTTCACCGACCACGGGCTTGCGGTAAGGCACCAGCGCCAGCGTCTGGTTCAGCCGCTGCATCTGTGCGCGGTTGATGTTGATGCGATAGAGCTGGCGTTCGAACGCGCCGGCGTCGGCAGAGAGTTTCACAGGGACAAAGGGCCCGCCCATGCCGGAGCGCGGCGTCGCCGCTTCGAGCTGCGCCATGTTGAGGCCGAGATCGGAGATCACGCCGCGCATCCGGCGCACCTTGGAATCGATGCTGTCCTCGACCGAGGCGAGCGCGGCAACCTGGCGCCGCTCGACCTGGTCAAGCGACGTTTGCAGGCGGACCAGCACGTTGTCGACGCCCTGGGCCTTGGCGAACTGGTTCGGCTGCGTCTTGGCGATCAGCGGCGCGCGCGATTCCAGCCGTGCCTCGCGATCCGGCGGCGCCACGAAGATCACGGTGTCGCTGATCGGGGAGGGTTTTAGCGTGCCGGAGGACGGCGCAGCCTCGGCGCGGCCCTGCGGCTTGATCGATCCGGTGCTGGTGACGTCGGGCATCGCGCCGAGCGCGGTGGCGCGCGATTCCAGCGTCGACTGCCGCTTCATGATCTGGTCGAGCTTCTGGTCGAACTGCTCCTGGTCGAGCAGCTGGCGACTGGTGGTGCGGTCGACTTTGGCGCGCAGCTCCGAGATGCGGTCCTCATAGGCGTATTGCATCTCGGCCTGGCGCGCGATCAGCCGGGTCAGCACGTCGTCGCGGAACGCGAAATAGGTCGCCGTCGCCGCCGACCACATGCCGAGCAGCACCACCGTGCCGACGATGATCCAGAACACCACCGGCCCAAACCGGACCTGCTTGCCGGCATGGACCAGGGTATAGCCCTCGCCGGAGGTCGCCACCGCTGCGGGTGCAGCGTGATGGGCTGCCGGACGGCGCGCCGGCGTCCGGCCATGGTCCTGCGGATGATGGTGTTTGTGATGTTCATGGTGGTGACCGGACCGGCTCGACATCGGTACTCCCGCGGCCGGTCGGACCAAGCTCCGTACGGCTAATTTGCGGGGCCGATTTGAGCCCGTCATGGTTAATTTTCAGGAAACGGAACTCTTCCCGTCAGAGCGCTCGGGCAGCCTCCAATACCGCTTCGGCGTGGCCGTCGACCTTCACATGACGCCAGACGCGGGCGACTTTTCCGCTGGAATTGACCAGAACCGTGGTGCGAATAATTCCCATGAAGGTCCTGCCATACATGGATTTTTCGCCCCAGGCGCCATACGCCTCCAGCATCTGGTGGGCTGGATCGGAGACCAGCGGCACCGACAGCTGGTGTTTGTTTCGAAATGACTCCTGCGCCTTAACCGTGTCGGCGGAAATGCCGACCACTTCGGTCCCTGAAGCTGCGAACTCGCTTTTGAGCCGGGTGAAATCGATCGCCTCCCTGGTGCAGCCGGGGGTGTCGGCGCGGGGGTAGAAGAACAGCACCAGCTGCTTGCCGGCAAAATCCTTCAGCGAAACGCTGCCCCCGCCGTCGCGCGGCAGGTTGAAGCCAGGCGCCGTGGCGCCCTCGGCAAGTGTGACGGCGGACGAGTTGGTCACGGTCGCGGCCGGCTCTCGCTTTAACGGTTTCGATGCCGCCTTGTGCGAGGCTTTGCTTCGAACACCCGCTGCGGTCTTTGCTTTCGTTGCCTTGGTCGTTTTCTTAGTTGTTTTCTTAGTTGTTTTCTTGGCCGCTGCCTTCTTCGCAACCGCTGTGCGGGTTTTCGTCGCGGACTTCCCAGTGCTTGCGCTTGCGGCACGCGCAACCTTTGTTGCGACCCGCTTTCCGGTTGTGTTGGAGGATTTCTTGCGCGTTTTCTTGGACATACGCCTTCCTTTCGTCGCTTTCCGAAGCTCAACCATTGGGGTATTGCGGGTCTTATTGGCGGCGGCCGGATTCGCTCCGGCCGCTGGGCAAGTTTGATGGCCACGGAGTATGGTGACAAGGAATTCGACGCGTGACCCGTCCGCTTGCTGAATTGGCTTTTGATTGGTTGGTTTGGTCCGTTCTGGGGGCCATCGGCGAGTAACATGATTAGGCGAGGATAGGCGGCGATGCCGGCACAGGAGCGCTCGATACGCATCGACGGGCGCCCCGATGGCGGCGATCAGCTTCGCCGTCAGCACCGAGAGGCAATGGCAAGGAACACGTCGCCGCAGGGTCCAAATCCGCGCGCCGGGGCTGACTTCTCGCAATGGGAAGACGACGCTGCGTGGGACGAGCAGGATGAGGCGGCGGGCAACCGTGCGCGGCAATTGCTGTCGCGTTCCAACACCAACCTGCATCGCTTCACCGATTTCTGCTCCGGCATGCAGCGCTGGCTGAACGGCGAGCGCTGGATCCGTCGCATCGGACTGGTCCTCGTGGTGCTGCTCGCGATGTTCGCGACCTGCTTCGGCGCGCTGTGGTGGCGGCTCGGCGCCGGCCCGATCAATCTCGACATGGCGACGCCGTGGCTTGCCGCGGCGATCGAGGAGAATATCGGCCACGGCAACACGGTCGAAGTCGGTGGAACGCAGATCGAGCGCGCCGGCCGCGTCAGGATCGCGGTGCGCATCCGCGACATCATCGTCCGCGACCGCGACCATGCGGTGGTTGCGAGCGCGCCCAAGGCCGAAGTGCGCCTGTCGGGCACCGCGCTCCTGATGGGCCAGTTGCGGGCGGAGAGCCTCAATCTGGTCGATGCGGAACTGTCGGTGCGCATCACGCCCGACGGCAATGTAACCGTGTCCGCCGGCGACACCGCAAAGCCGCTGGCCACCGGCGTTGCCTCCAAGCGGGAGGCGGGGATGCCGCCGACATTCCCGCGGCCGACACCCGCAGCACCGCCGCCGCCGGTTGCCTCGCCGCCGGCGGCCGCCGAGCCCTCGGCGTCACCCGATTCGGCCCAGAGCGGGCTACTCGCCGGTCTCGACTGGCTCGACAGCCTCAGCATGACCGGCCTCGACGGGCAGAACCTCAACGAGATCGGCCTGAAGAACGGCAATCTCGTCGTCGACGATCAGCAGCGCGGCAACAAATGGAGCTTTGAGAACATCAGCCTCAGCCTGCGGCGCCCGAGCGGCGGCGGCGTTGCGCTCAGCTTCGGTGAGGAGGGCGCAAAACCCTGGTCGGTGCGCGTGCTGGTCGGACCGCAGCAGAACGGCGTGCGCTCGGTCGACATCAAGGCCGACAAGGTTTCCACCCGGAACATCCTGCTCGCGCTCCGGACCAAGGATCTGACCTACACCGCCGACCTGCCGCTGTCGGGCGAGATGAAGGGCGAACTCGGCCGCGACGGCCTGCCGACCTACTTCCGCGGCAAGATCAATGTCGGCGCCGGCAACATCATCGACACCGACACGCCCGACTATCCGATGCCGGTCGATTCGGCCGAGATGAGCGTCGAATGGGATTCGGGGCGGCGCGTGCTGCTGGCGCCGATCAAGATCATCTCGGGCGCCAACCGCATCACACTGCTCGGCCATCTCGAGCCGCCGAACGACAACGTCACCGACTGGCAGGCCGGCCTGTCCGGCGGCACCATCGTGCTGGCCGACGCCGACAAGAACGAACCGCCGTTGATCTTCAATCGCATCAACATCGGCTTCCGGTTCGACACCGACAAGAAGCGCGTGCTGCTGACCCAGGCCGACATCTCCAATGGCGAGATCGGCGTCGCCGGAACCGGCAGCATCGACTATTCCGGCGAGCCGCGGCTGCAACTCGGATTCGCCGGCACGCCGATGTCGGCCTCGGCCCTGAAACGGATATGGCCGATCATCATCGTGCCCGAGGTGCGCGAATGGGTGCTCGAGCGGATCGACCGCGGCACGCTCCAGCGTATCGATGTCGGCGTCAATTCGCCGGTGCACAACCTGTCGCGCAAGGGACCGCCGATCCCGGATGACGGCCTGTCGGTCAACATTGTCGCCTCGGGTGTCACGGTGCGTCCGGTGGATCAGATGCCCGCGGTGCATGACGCGGATCTGAAGGCCCGGGTGACCGGCCGCACCGCGACCGTGACCATCAACCAGGGCATTGCCGACACGCCGGCGGGCCGCAAGATCACGCTGTCGGACTTCACCTTCGAGGTGCCGGACATGGCGCCGAAGCCGTCGCCGTCGAAGGTCAAGTTCCGGGTCGACTGTCCGGTGCCGGCCGCCGCCGAAATCCTCGCCTCCGACCGGCTCAGCGACCTCTCCGGTCCGCCGATCGATCCCAACGCCAGCAAGGGCAACGTCACCGCGACGATCAATCTCGGCATGCCCGTGAAGGGCGAGCTGACCAAGGCCGATACGCTCTACTCGGTCACCGCCGACATCTCCGGCGTTGCCGTCGACAAGCTGGTGATGAACCAGAAGCTCGAAGCCAACACGCTGAAGGTGATCGCCAGCAATGCCGGCTTCCAGGTCAGGGGCGACGTCAAGATCAATGGGCAGGCGGCCTCGCTCGACTACCGCAAGCCGGCTGAGGGCGATGCCGACGTCAAGCTGCAGGCGACGCTGGACGATGCGAGCCGCGCGCGCCTTGGGCTCGATCTCGGTCCCGCGGTCTCGGGCGCGATCCCTATCAAGCTCAGCGGCAAGATCGGCAGCGGCGACAACCCCACCACCAAGATGGGCGTCGAAGCCGACCTGACCCAGCTCAAGCTCGACAACATTCTTCCGGGCTGGGTCAAGGCGCAGGGCAGGGCCGGCAAGGCGACCTTCAACGTGGTGCCGAAGGGTCAATCGACCAGGTTCGAGGACATCTCGATCGACGGCGCCGGCGTGTCGATCAAGGGAGCGCTCGAGGTCGACCAGAACGGCGACCTCATGAATGCCTACTTCCCGACCTACGCGCCGTCGGAAGGCGACAAGACATCGCTGCGGGCCGATCGCGGTCCCGACGGCGTGATCAAGGTGACGATGCGCGGCGACGTGTTCGACGGCCGCGGCTTCCTGAAGTCGGCGATCTCCGGCCGCGACAGCGATCCCAAGAGCAAGACCAGGACCACCGATTTCGATGTCGATCTGAAACTCGGCGCGGTCGCAGGGTTCAACGGCGAAGCGCTGCGGAGCGTCGACGCCAAGGTCTCGCGCCGCAACGGGTTCTTCAAGGCGTTCACGCTGAGCGGCAAGGTCGGCCGCGACACCCCCGTCACGGTCGATATGCGCGGACGCCAGCAGGGCCGCGAGGTGATCTATCTGCAGACCGCCGACGCCGGCGCGTTCCTGCGCTTCATCGACACCTATTCGAAGGTGGTCGGCGGCCAGCTTACGCTCGCGATGGAGCCGCCGATCCCTGAGCCGAGCCCAAGGGAGGGGCTCATCAATATCACCGGCTTCTCGGTGAAGGGCGAAACCCAGCTCGATCGCGCCGTTGCCGGCGGGCCGGTCAGCACCCAGAACGGCATCGGGTTCGACGCGCTGCGCGCCGAATTCACCCGCCAGAGCGGCCAGCTTTCGATCCGCAATGGTGTGGTCAAGGGACCGACCATCGGCGCGACCATCGAAGGCAGCATCGACTATATCGGCAACCAGGTGCGGATGAACGGCACCTTCATTCCGATGTACGGGTTGAACAACATGTTTGGCCAGATCCCGTTCTTCGGGATTTTCCTCGGCGCCGGCAGCAATGAAGGCCTGATCGGCGTGACCTATGAAGTGGTGGGAACGCCGAGCGCGCCGGTGCTGCGCGTCAATCCGATCTCCGCGCTGGCCCCCGGCCTGACGCGCAAGATCTTTGAGTTCAAGCAGTACGGCCCGAACGATCTGCCGACGACGAACAATTAGGGCGTCAATTGCAAAATCAGCGTGGCGTGGACGGTGGCGCTCCCGGAAAGCGAACCCCGAAGCGCTGGATCAGTCCGGGCACGCTGCTCATATCCATGTCGAGCGCATAGCGCGCGCAGAGCGCCGCCAGCCGCTGCGGATCGGGCGGACCATTGATCAACTCCGCTCCGAGCTCACGGAAATAGGCCTCAAATCCGGCGGGCGATATGATTTCCAGTACGCGGGCAGGGGTGTCCCCTGCATTCCAAAAGGTGTGCCACTGCTCGCGCGGCTTGAAAATCAGGTCTCCCGGATTACCGATCACGACGGACTCGCCGAGCAGCGCGCCGATCCTGCCTTCGAGGACGAAACTGTACTCATCCTCGCGATGATGCCGGTGCATGGGTGCTGCCAAAGCGTGCGGCTGCATTGGATGCTCGACGAGCGCAAAGCGCCGGCCGGCGTCGGCCCCTTCGACCATGAACCGGGCGCTCGCGCCGCCGAGAACGGCGAGATGACCATCATGTGGGGCGAGTATTCGCGGTGATGCCATGCTGTCCATCGCTCCAGTCATGTGCCGGGATAATGTTGCCGCAGTGGTTCGCAGCCCCCCGCCAGCACTAGGTTGATCCGGGCGGAGGTGGCAGCGCTCCGATCTGGTGAAAAAGCGCAAATCGGTCGGGCACGCCCCAGTGTTCGATCAGTTTACCGCCGGAAAATCGACAGATGTCGATGACATCGATGGCGACTGGCTTTCCCGATCGCGGATCGACGCCTGTTGCCTTGCTGCGCGCCCATACCGTATCGCCAGCTTCCACGATCGCCTCTATCGCGAGCCGCAGGTTCTTGATGCTGCCTCTCGCATCTTCGATCTGCGCCTTCAGGATTTGCGGGCCGGGAAGGTCGGTTTTCGATAGATACTCATGTTCGATCAGCTTCTCGGCGCAAACTTCGTCCGCGACCGTCAGATCGCCTTGAGAAAATCCACGTTCGATGATGGCTTTGAAGTGCTCCAGGTTCGTCGACATGCCCATCGCTCCGGTTCTCTCGGACCGCCGACCGCGATGCTGGCTGCAACGACACGAATTTGCGTCGCGTCATGCTCGCCGTCATCCAGGTCTTCGGTGAGGGCAGACCTTGCCGGGAAGCCAGCGTGAGCGCTTGTAAATTTCGGTCATCCGCCGGGGAAAAAGATATTGTCCCAGTCGCCGACGAGGCCGGTCGGCGGCAGGCCGGCGAACGCGCGGCATTCGCGGATAAAATGGGCCTGATCGAAGTAGCCGAGTTCGTGGATAATGTCGGTCCAGGTCCGGTGCGGGGCATCGCGGCGGGCGACCAACGCCCGGTCGAACCGGATCGTTCGGGCAAACAGTTTGGGCGTCATTCCAACCTGCGTCGCAAACCGACGCTGGAACTGACTGGGGCTGAGGCCGGAATTTGCAACGAGGTCCTCGATCCGCAAATGGCCCCGGATGGCGATCATCCGGCGTGACGCGACGCCGATCGCGCAGTCGGGACCCCGCTTCTCAAGCATCGTCTCAACCCAGCGTTCGACTGCGGCGACGCGGAGATCGAAGTCCGGCGCCAGGCGCACGGCGTCGCCAACGACCGTGGCGGATTGGCCGAGGACATCGGAGGCTGCCGGGTCCTGGTTGACCAACGACGCCATGTCGATTCCGGCCAATCGGTTCAGGCCGGCCGGTTGAAACAGAATGCTGAAAACGTGGATCGAGCCCGACAGACAAACGTGGGCTCTGCGATAGGTTTGCGGACCGACAATGCTCGTATCAGGCGTAGCGTTCGCCTGGCCACCATCGATGCGGACGCGATATGGATCGGCCAGGTGGACAATCAGGATCTGATGCGGCCGCGCGGCGACGGGCCAGGCCAGGACCGCGCTACCGAGCTCCACGCGCCTCTCCTCGAACGCGCGTAAGACGCCGCGAAGTTGGGGGTGGGGTAATGCCCGCTTGATATCCATGGAGGCCCCTCGGCGGCGGAAGCCTAGATCGAGCCGCTACATGCGACAATATCTGTCTTGCCGGCCCCCGGGTTATTTGCTCCGCGCCGAGTCCGCTTTCGAGACTGCTCGGTTGCATTTGCCTGGTTCAGGAATACGCGCGGCCGCGGGTTTCTCTCCGCATTCATCCGAGGCTGCGACCAAGTCTAGGCCACCGGATGAAGTTCGCGCAGGAACCTTGCCCTATCTGGGATGTTGGAGAGCAATTCAATAACTCAGGAGGAACTCTCATGAGAACGCTGTTACTGGCTGGTGCACTGGCGGTGGCCGGTTTCGCGATGGCCACGCCGATTTCCATTGCACCCGCGTCAGCTCAGGTTGCCGTTGATACGCCGCTCGGCGGCGTAAGAGTGGGCCCGCAGCCCCGTTACGACCGAGACTACGATCGACCCGCTTATCGCGCCTACGGATATGATCGCGGATATCGCGGATGCCGCACCGTCACGATCGAGCGTGACGACGGATCGGTCCGGAGGGTCCGTCGCTGCGACTAGCAGTACCGGACCAGAGGATCGACTTCCGTGGCTTACAAGACCGCTCGAGCCGGTTCTCGCAATCAAGGAATTGGAGCCATCGACTTGGGCCGCTGCAGTTGGCGGCCTGTTTCATTTCGCGAACGCCTGTCGACCCAAGCACTGGTCCGAGGCCGCATGCGTTCAGGTCGGATTCCACGTTGCCTTCGCGGGGTAAGCGGACGCGCAGGTCACGAACTCACCGCCGCAGTGCCGGCACCACCAGGAACGGGATCAGGCCGAGCACCACATTGACCAGCGCGAAGGCGATCAGCGGATTGTAGCTGTGGGTCCAGTCGTGGATCAGGCCGCCGCCCCACGAGCCAAGGCCGGAGCCGAGGCCGCTGCCGATCATGATCGTCCCGTAGATCGTGCCGACGCGCTCGCCGCGGAAGATCTTCAGCGCGGTCGCGGTGATCAGCGGGCCGCGCGAGCCGATCATGCTGCCGAAGCAGATGATGAAGCCGGTCAGCAGCCAGTAGTTCGGATACCACTGCAGCAGCCACAGCAGAATGATGCCGAGGATCGAGACGCCGTAGCTGAACAATACCGAGGGCCGGCGGCCGATGATGCCGTCGAGGGTGGACACGCCGAGCATGCCGACGAACAGCGCGACGCCGGAGAAGCCCCAGGCGGTTGCCGCCTGTAGCGGCGGGAAGCCGACATCGATCAAATAGGCGACGATCTGCGCGGTCAGCGCATACATCGCGATCGCGGTGAAGAAGAAGGTGGAGAACAGCGCCCAGAAGGCGTGGTGGCGCATCGCGCTGAGCAGCGTCCAGCCTTCGTCGGCCAAACTGCTTTCCGCCTTCCTGACGATATGCGGCGATCCGCCGGCGAGCAGCCGCCACGGCAGAAAGACCAGCGGAACAAGCAGGCAGAGCGCGCCGATGCCGAACACCTGATAGGCCTCGCGCCAGCCGATCCGGTCGATCAAGACCTGCGACAGCGGCAACAGCAGCAGGAGGCCGGCGCCGGTCGCCGAATACATCACGGCCATCGCGGTCGGCAGGCGTGGTCCGAACCAGCGGCCGAGCAGGATCGAATTCGACACATTGCCGATCAGCGCGGTGCCGAAACCGACGCAGAGTCCGACGCTGAGCTGGAATTGCCAGAGCTCCTGCGCGCGTGAAGCAACGAGGAATGCGCAACCGAGCAGCGACAGGCCCAGCGCATAGACCACGCGCGGACCCGAGCGGTCGAACAGGCGTCCGACCAGCGGCGCGGTCAGGCCGCTGGCGAGCCAGGTCAGCGAGTAGACCGACACCACGGAGGCGCGGTCCCAGCCGAAATTTTCCGAGATCGGTTTCAGGAAAACGGTGAAGCTGTCGCTAAGGCCGCGCCCAAGCACCGACAGCACGAAGCAGAGCGCGAGCACGTTCAGTGCGACGCGGGACTGTTTCGCCGGCGCTGCAAGCGTGTCGTTAGGAGGCGTGGTCTGCTGGTCCATCGCATTCTTTTCGAGCGCGATCGGACGCAAAACCGGAAGTCCGCTTTTGCTGATCGCGCTCAGGCAGGGAGCGCGCTTTCCGCACTCCCTGCAACCGACAAATGCGAATGCGCCTATGCAGGCTTCAGCAGGACGTGGCGCTTCTTGCCGAGCGACAGTTTCACCACGCCTTCCGGTGTGAGATTGGCCGAAGTCAGCAACATCTTCTCGTCGGTCACGGCAGCATCGTTGACGCGCAGGCCGCCGCCCTTGATCTGCCGGCGCGCTTCGCCGTTGGAAGCGACGAGCTCGGCCTTGACGAAGGCGACGAGCACGCCGACGCCGGCTTCAAATTCGCCGCGCGGAATTTCCACCGTCGGCAAGGTTTCGGCCAGCGCACCTTCCTCGAAGGTGCGGCGCGCGGTCTCGGCGGCTTCGTTCGCTGCATCGCGGCCATGGAGCAGGGCGGTCGCTTCCGTCGCCAGCACCTTCTTGGCCTCGTTGATCTCGCCGCCAGCCAGCGCTGCAAGCTTGCTGATCTCGCTCATCGGCAGGATGGTGAACAGCTTGAGGAACTTGACGACGTCGGCGTCCTCGACATTGCGCCAGTACTGCCAGAAATCGTAGGGCGAGAACTGGTCGGCGTTGAGCCACACCGCGCCCTTGGCGGTCTTGCCCATCTTGTCGCCCGAGGCGGTGGTGAGCAGCGGCGTGGTCAGCGCAAACAGTTGCGGCGTGCCCATGCGGCGGCCGAGATCGACGCCGTTGACGATATTGCCCCACTGGTCGGAGCCGCCCATCTGCAGCCGGCAACCGGCGCGTCGCGACAGCTCGACGAAGTCGTAGGCCTGGCAGACCATGTAGTTGAACTCGATGAAGCTCATCTCCTGCTCGCGCTCGAGCCGGAGTCGCACCGAGTCCATGGTCAGCATGCGGTTGACCGAGAAGTGCCGGCCGATGTCGCGCAGCATCTCGATCCAGTTCAATTTGGTCAGCCACTCGGCATTGTCGAGCATGATGGCGTCGGAAGGCCCGTTGCCATAGCGCAGCACCTTGGCGAACACGCCGCGGATCGAGGCCTTGTTGGCTTCGATCTCCGCAACCGTGCGCATTGCGCGCGTCTCGTCCTTGCCGGAGGGGTCGCCGACCATCGTGGTGCCGCCGCCCATCAGCGTGATCGGCTTGTTGCCGCTCTGCTGCAGCCAGTACAGCATCATCATGGTGAGGAAGTTGCCGATGTGCAACGACGGCGCGGTGCAGTCATAGCCGACATAGGCCGTCGCCTGGCCCTTCGCGGCAAGCGCGTCGAGGCCCTCGAAATCGGAGCACTGGTGGACGAAGCCGCGTTCCTGTAAAGTGTTCAGGAAATCCGATTTAACTGCAGTCATTTGTCGGCCAGCCAGCTCATTCTGTTTTTACGGTTTTTGCATCAATTTGCGGAACCTTGGCGCTGAGGCTGCCGCAGGCGGACGCGCAGTGGCATTATAGGATGTACTTGTTTGAGACAAGCCGGGGGTTCCCGGCTGGGGCGCTTCCAACATGATGTTAACGGCACTCGGTCTGATGAGCGGTACCTCGCTCGACGGGGTCGACGTGGCATTGATCGAGACCGATGGCCGTCAGATCAAGTCTTTCGGACCCTCGGGCTATCGGCCTTATACCGAAGGCGAGCGCAGCCTGCTGCGCCAGGCGCTGACGGAGGCGGTTCATCTGTCGCAGCGCGACGCCCGACCGGGGATTTTGCGGCAGGCCGAGCAGGCCGTCACCACGGCCCATGCCGAGGCGGTCGCTAACTTCACGGCGCAGCACAGGATCTCCGCCCAGGATATCGACATCGTCGGGTTCCATGGCCAGACCGTGCTGCATCGTCCCGAGCGGAGGTTGACGGTGCAGATCGGCGATGCCCTGGCGCTCGCCAAGGTGATCCACATTCCGGTGATGCACGATTTCCGTGCCGCCGACGTCGAGGCCGGCGGGCAGGGCGCGCCGTTCGTGCCGGTCTACCACCGCGCGCTGGTGCAATCGCTGAACCGCGAGGGGCCGATCGTCGTGGTGAATATCGGCGGCGTCTCCAACATCACCTATATCGACGGCACGGACACGCTGATCGCCTGCGACACCGGGCCGGGCAATGCGCTGCTGGATGACTTCATGTTCCGTCAGATGCACCAGCCGTTCGACACCGCCGGCAAGTTCGCCGCGCTGGGCAAACCGGACGAGGCCTGGATCGCACAGGCGTTGAAGCTGCCGTTCTTTGCGCTGCCGCCGCCGAAATCGCTCGACCGCAACGACTTCGCCGGCCTCAAGCTCGGCGCCGTGGCGCCGGCCGATGGCGCCGCGACGCTGACCGCCTTCACTGCCGCGGCCATCGCCCGTGTCGTGCCGCTGCTGCCGAAACGGCCGAAGAGCTGGATCATCTGCGGCGGCGGCGCCTCCAACCTCACGATGATGCGGATGCTGCGCGAGCGACTGGCGCCGGCGACCGTCGAGCCGGCCGAGGCGCTCGGCTGGGCGGCGGATGCGATCGAGGCGCAGGCGTTCGGCTTCCTTGCCGCGCGCGGCATGAAGGGCCTGCCGCTGAGCTATCCCGCCACCACGGGGGTGCCGATCCCGATGACCGGGGGCATCATCGCGCGACCGTGATTTAGATGCAAATGCATCTACCTTGACAGTTCCATGCCGTTGCATTTAATTCGATGCAGTTGCATTGAACGCGAGGTTCGTCATGGCCGCCCTGAAACTGATCAGCCACAAGCTCTGTCCCTATGTGCAACGCGCGGTGATCGCGCTGCGTGAGAAGGGCGTGCCGTTCGAGCGGATCGACATCGATCTCGCCAACAAGCCGGACTGGTTCCTGAAGATCTCGCCGCTCGGCAAGGTGCCGGTGCTGGTGGTGACGCGCGACGACGGCAAGGAGGTCGCGCTGTTCGAGAGCAACGTGATCTGCGAGTACATCGAGGAGACGCAGGCGGGGGCGAAGCTGCACCCGGAGAACGCGCTGACGCGCGCCGAGCATCGCGCCTGGATGGAATTCGGCTCGGCCATTCTCGGCGATCTCTGGGGGCTCGAGACTGCGACAGATGCCGCGGCCTTCGAGAGCAAGCGGCAGGCGGTCGCCGCAAAATTCGCGCGCGTCGAGGCTGCGCTCGGCGCCGGTCCGTTCTTCGCCGGCCAAAATTTCAGTCTGGTGGACGCGGTGTTCGCGCCGATCTTCCGCTATTTCGATTTGTTCGACCAGCTGACCGATCTCGCTGTTTTCACGCACACGCCAAAACTTCGCGCCTGGCGCAGCGCGCTGGCGCAGCGGCCGAGCGTACGCAGCGCGGTGTCGCCGGACTATCCGGCGCTGCTGCACGCGTTCCTGGTCGGCCACCGCGCGCATATGCTGAAGCTTGCCGCGTAAGCCATGTCGCACTCGGTTGCCTGGATCGCGCTCATCGTCGCCGGCCTGCTGGACGTCGGCTGGGCGATTTCGATGAAATATGCCGAAGGCTATACGCGGCTCGGCTGGACGCTGGTCTCGCTGCTGCTGCTCGCTGCGTTCGTGTTCCTGCTCGGACGCGCGCTGCAGGTGCTCGGCGTCGGCGTCGCCTACACGGTGTGGACCGGCATCGGCGCGGCCGGCACGCTGGTCATGGGTGTGCTGCTGTTCAACGAGGCGCTCAACCCGATGAAAGTCGCGGGGATTGCGCTGGTGCTGATCGGGATTGCCGCGCTGAAGCTGGCGCCGGAATAGGTCAGTGCCGTAGCCCGGATGGAGCGGAGCGCAATCCGGGGTTCTCATCCACGGCGAAAGTGTCCCGGATTTCGCTGCGCTCCATCCGGACTACAGGAGCGCAACGTCAGCGTACGTTGGCGAGACGCATGTCGAGATAGCCGGTCACCGTCTCCATCAGCGGCTCGAGCTTGCCGTCAAAGAAGTGGTTGGCGCCGGGGATGACCTGCTGGTCGATCACGATGCCCTTCTGCGTCTTCAGCTTCTCGACGAGCGTGTTGACGTCCTTGGGCGGCACCACGGCATCCTTGTCGCCGTGCACGATCAGGCCCGACGACGGGCAGGGCGCAAGGAACGAGAAGTCGTAGAGATTGGCGGGCGGCGCGATCGAGATGAATCCCTCGACCTCCGGCCGGCGCATCAGAAGCTGCATGCCGATCCATGCGCCGAACGAGAAGCCCGCAACCCAGCAGGCGCGCGCCTCCGGATTGATCGCCTGCGCCCAGTCGAGCGCGCTCGCGGCGTCGGACAATTCGCCGGTGCCGTGATCGAACGAGCCCTGGCTGCGGCCGACGCCACGGAAGTTGAAGCGCAGCACCGAGAAGCCGCGATGCGCGAACGCGTAGTAGCACTGGTAGACGATCTGGTGGTTCATCGTGCCGTGGAACTGCGGATGCGGATGCAGGATCATCGCAATCGGCGCGTTCTTCTGCTTGGCCGGGTGGTAGCGGCCCTCGAGGCGGCCAGCAGGGCCGGTGAAAATGACTTCAGGCATTGTGTTCCCTTGATTGCCGCGTTCCCTTGATTGACGTCGATCAATCAACCGGTTGGAGCCATCTTCAGCGACGGTTCGCGAACAGAGCAGCTCGTGATGAAATCGGCGCAGGCACCGCCGCGCGGCACGCTGGAGGCCTTCTAGCATGACGCGAGGGGCAAAAATCAAGGAAATTGTGCCGCTTGGCGGTCGCGAATCCGCGTCGCGTTGCGCGCGTTGCCGACGCGGCGGCGGCGATCCGGATCGACACGCCGGATTGCTTCGAAGGCTACCTGAAGTTTCAGTCTGTCATAATGCTATCGCGCTCGGGGGACCGCGAACGCCGTGTCTCGCGGCAGCAAGGCTCCTGCCGCGCATGAAAAATCTCCCGTGCCGGTAACGTCTGATCTGGTCTCGGTCGTCAACTGTCGTTATGTCGCAGTGAAGGCCGCAACCACGGTGGTTGCCGCGGATCGCTTCATGGCCGATCGCGTCTATCTCGACTGGAATGCCACCACGCCGCTTCGCCAGGAGGCGAAGGCGGCGATGGCTGCGGCGTGGGAATTGATCGGCAACCCGTCCTCGGTGCACAGCGAGGGACGGCGGGCGCGACGGCTGCTTGAGGATGCCCGCAATGCCGTGGCGAAGGCGGTCGGCGGCCGGCCGCAGGACGTGGTGTTTCTGTCCGGTGGGACCGAAGCCAATGCGCTTGCACTGACGCCGGGATTGCGCCGCGCCGCGGGCGCACCGGTGCAGCGGCTCCTGGTGTCGGCGATCGAGCACGCGTCCGTGCTCGCGGGCGGTCGGTTTGCGACGGAGGCGACCGCCGCAATCCAGGTCACGCGTGCCGGTGTGATCGATCTCAACCATCTGCGCGCGCTGCTGGCGGACGGTCCGCCGGCTCTGGTCTCGGTGATGCTGGCGAACAACGAGACCGGTGCCATTCAGCCGGTGGCTGATGTCGCCGCAATCGTCCATGCGGCTGGCGGCCTGCTACATGTCGACGCGATCCAGGCGTTCGGCAAGATCCCGTTCGATCTGGCCTCGACGCAGGCCGACCTGGTGACGCTGTCGGCGCACAAGATCGGCGGACCGAAGGGCGCAGGCGCGCTGGTGCTCGCCGAGGGCGTCGAGGGTCTGGAGGCGTTTCTGCGCGGCGGCGGGCAGGAGCTCGGGCGGCGGGCAGGGACCGAGAACATCGCCGGCATCGCTGGGTTCGGTGCGGCCGCCAAGGCCGCGATGGCGGCGCTGAAGGGCGACGCGGCCCGCGTCAGGGGGCTGCGCGACCGGCTCGAGCACGGGCTGCGGCAGACGCCGGACGTGCTGGTGTTCTCCGATGACGTTAAGCGGTTACCGAATACCGTCTTGTTCACGGCACCCGGGATGAAGGCTGAGACGGCGGTGATCGGGTTCGACCTTGGGGGAATCGCGGTGTCGTCCGGTTCCGCCTGCTCGTCAGGCAAGGTCCAGCCTTCCCATGTGCTGGAGGCAATGGGATACCGTTCGGAGGTGTCCCAGGCAGCGGTGCGGCTTAGTCTTGGCTGGTCTACCACGGAGACAGACGTGGATTTGACCCTCAAGGCTTGGCGAAAGCTCGCCGATACCTTAGTTAAGGGAGAACGACGAAACACAGCTTGAACTGTTCTAAGCGGATTTCGTCATCAAAGCATCGTAAGAGATTTTCGGAACTTGATATCCACCGCGGTCCTTGAAACCGCGAGCGGAGGATTGAATGCCTGCTGTACAAGAGACGGTCGAGCGCGTCCGGCGCATCGACGTCGACCAGTATCGATATGGGTTTGAGACGCTGATCGAGTCCGACAAGGCCCCGAAGGGGCTGTCGGAAGACACCGTCCGCTTCATCTCCGCAAAGAAGAATGAACCGGCCTGGATGCTGGAATGGCGCCTGGAGGCGTATCGCCGCTGGTTGACCATGACCGAGCCGACCTGGGCGCGCGTCGACTATCCGAAGATCGACTACCAGGACATCTACTACTACGCGGCGCCGAAGCCGAAGAAGACGCTGTCCTCGATCGACGAGATCGATCCGGAAATCCTCAAGACCTACGAGAAGCTCGGTATCCCCTTGCGCGAGGTCGCGATCCTCGAGGGCGTCGAGCCGCCGCCCGGTGGCGAGCAGACGCCGAACCGCAAGATCGCGGTCGACGCCGTGTTCGACTCGGTCTCGGTCGCGACCACCTTCCAGAAGGAGCTGAAGGCGGCCGGCGTGATCTTCATGCCGATCTCGGAGGCGATCCGCGAGCATCCCGAGCTGGTGCAGAAATATCTCGGCACCGTCGTGCCGACCTCCGACAATTACTTCGCGACATTGAATTCGGCTGTGTTCTCCGACGGCTCGTTCGTCTACGTGCCGCCGGGCGTGCGCTGCCCGATGGAGCTGTCGACCTATTTCCGCATCAACGAGCGCAACACCGGCCAGTTCGAGCGCACGCTGATCATCGCCGACAAGGGTTCCTACGTCTCCTATCTCGAAGGCTGCACCGCGCCGCAGCGCGACGAGAACCAGCTGCACGCCGCCGTGGTCGAGCTCGTCACGCTCGACGACGCCGAGATCAAATATTCGACGGTGCAGAACTGGTACCCGGGCAACTCGGAAGGCAAGGGCGGCATCTACAATTTCGTCACCAAGCGTGGCGACTGCCGCGGCAGGAACTCCAAGATCTCCTGGACCCAGGTCGAGACCGGTTCGGCGATCACCTGGAAATATCCGAGCTGCATCCTGCGCGGCGACAATTCGAGCGGCGAGTTCTACTCGATCGCGATCTCGAACGGTTTCCAGCAGGTCGATAGCGGCACCAAGATGATCCACCTCGGCAAGAACACGTCGAGCCGGATCATCTCCAAGGGCATCGCCGCCGGCAAGTCGCAGAACACCTATCGCGGTCTCGTCAGCGCCCATCGCAAGGCCACCGGCGCGCGCAACTACACCGCCTGCGACTCGCTTCTGATCGGCGACAAATGCGGCGCGCACACCGTGCCCTATGTCGAGGCCAAGAATTCCTCGGCGACGTTCGAGCATGAAGCGACGACGTCGAAGATTTCCGAGGACGTGCTGTTCTACTGCATCCAGCGCGGGCTCTCGCAGGAAGAAGCCGTCGGCCTCGTCGTCAACGGTTTCGTGAAGGACGTGCTGCAGCAACTGCCGATGGAGTTCGCGGTGGAAGCGCAGAAGCTGATCTCGATCAGCCTTGAAGGTTCGGTTGGCTAATCCATCCCGCTAACGGCGCGGCCGACGCGCGCCTTTCGGGTGATGCTCAGGAAAAATCAGATGTCTCTGCTTGAAGTGAAAGATCTGCAGGTTCGTGTCGAGGAGCGTGAGATCCTCCACGGGCTGTCGCTCACGGTGAACCCGGGCGAGGTGCACGCGATCATGGGGCCGAACGGCTCCGGCAAGTCGACGCTCTCCCACGTCATAGCCGGCAAGCCGGGCTATGAAGTCACGGGCGGGCAGATCCTGTTCAGGGGCGAGGACCTGCTGGAGATGGAGCCCAACGAGCGCGCCGCCAAGGGCGTGTTCCTGGCGTTCCAGTATCCGGTCGAGATCCCCGGCGTCACCACCTGGAATTTCCTGCATGCGGCGCTCAACGCCCAGCGCAAGGCGCGGGGCGAGGACGAGATCTCGTCGCCGGCCTTCCTCAAGAAGGTCCGCGAGGTCGCCAGGTCGCTGAACATTCCGCAGGACATGCTGAAGCGCGGCGTCAATGTCGGCTTTTCCGGCGGTGAAAAGAAGCGCAACGAGATCCTGCAGATGGCGCTGTTCGAGCCGGCCGTCTGCATCCTCGACGAAATGGATTCCGGCCTCGACATCGACGCGCTGCGGATCGCGGCCGACGGCGTCAACGCACTGCGCTCGCCGGAGCGCGCGATGGTCGTGATCACCCACTATCAGCGGCTGCTCAACTACATCGTGCCCGACTTCGTGCACGTGATGTCGAAGGGCCGGGTGGTGAAGAGCGGCGGCAAGGAACTGGCGCTGGAGCTGGAAGAGTCCGGTTACACGCAGTTCGAAGACGCTGCCTGACAAACGCGGGTTTTGTGATGAACGTTGTTGCAAAGACCGAGACCGGGCGCGCGCTGGGCGATGCATTCGCCGTGGTGCGCGACCGTCTGCCGGGTGAGGGCAAGATCGCCGATCAGCGGCGCCAGGCCTTCGAGGCTTATGAACGATCAGGCCTGCCGCATCGCCGGATCGAGGACTGGAAATACACCGACTTGCGCGCGCTGATGCGCGAAGTGCTGCCGCTCGCGGCGTCCCCGGATGATGCCGCGCTGAGCCGCGCCAGGGCCGTCGTAGAGGCCCGCGCGATCGAAGGCGTCCGGCGCCTGGTGCTGGTCGACGGCGCGTTCGCGCCTGATCTTTCCGATTGGCAGGATCTGGAGAAAGGGCTCTCGATCAATCCGCTGCGCCTCGCGCTGGAAGCCGGCGACGAGATCGTCGCAACGCAGGCTCTCGCGTCCGATGTTGCCAACCCCATGATCGCGCTGAATGGCGCGCTGGCGACCGACGGGGTCGTCATCGACGTCGCCAACGGCGCGGTGCTGACCCAGCCGTTGCACATCGTGCATGTCGCATCCGGCACCGCGCCGGCCTCGACGTTCACGCGGTCGCTGCTCCGGCTCGGCCGCGATACCGGCGTGACGCTGGTGGAGAGCTATCTCGCCGCCGACGGCGCCAAGGCCTACCAGACCCATGACGGACTGGTTGTTGCGATCGGTGACAACGCACGGCTCGATCACGTGCGTCTGGTCGAAGACAGCGTCGATGCCTTCAATATTTCCTCGGCGACGGTGTCGCTCGGCGCGCATGCCCATTTCAACACCTTCGGCCTGACCTCGGGCGGTCATGTCAGCCGCTATCAGCTGACGGTGACCTGCGCCGGCGAGGGCTCGACGGTCGAGACCAACGGCGTCAATCTAATCAACGGCAAGCAGCACGCCGACACCACGCTGTTCTTGGATCACGCGGTGCCGCACTGCGCGAGCCGCGAGATCTTCCGCGCCGTTGTCGACGACCGCGCCCATTCGGTGTTCCAGGGCCGCATCATCGTCCGCCCCGACGCGCAGAAGACCGACGCCAAGATGATGACCCGTGCGCTGCTGCTGTCCGACGACGCGGAGGCCGACAACAAGCCCGAGCTCGAGATCTTCGCCGACGACGTCACCTGCGGTCACGGTGCGACCACCGGCGCGCTCGACGAGAGCCTGCTGTTCTACATGCGCGCCCGCGGACTGCCCGAGAAGGAAGCGCAGGCGCTCCTGATCCAGGCCTTCGTCGGCGAGGCGATCGAGACCATCGCCAGCGACGCGTTGCGCGAGGTCGCAATTGCCGCCGCGCAGCGTTGGCTTCAGGCGAGGGCGTGAGCATGCACAAGGCGGTCGCCAACGGCAGTTACGACGTCGCGCTGGTGCGGCAGGATTTCCCGGCGCTCGCCATGCAGATCTACGGCAAGCCGCTGGTCTATCTCGACAACGCAGCCTCGGCGCAGAAGCCGAATGCGGTGCTCGACCGCATGACCGAGGCCTACAAGAGCGAATACGCCAATGTGCATCGCGGCCTGCATTACCTCGCCAATGCCGCGACCGAGGCCTATGAGGGCGCCCGCGGCAAGGTGGCGCAGTTCATCAACGCCCGCCGCAATGAAGAGATTGTCTTCACCCGCAACGTCACCGAGGCGATCAACCTGGTGGCGTCGTCCTGGGGCGGGGTGAACATCAAGGAGGGTGACGAGATCGTCCTCTCGATCATGGAGCACCACTCCAACATCGTGCCGTGGCATTTCCTCCGGGAGCGCCATGGTGCCGTGATCAAGTGGGCACCGGTCGACGACGAGGGCAATTTCCTGATCGAGGAGTTCGAGAAGCTCCTGACCCCGCGCACCAAGATCGTCGCGATCACCCAGATGTCGAACGCGCTCGGCACGCTGGTTCCGGTCAAGGACGTGATCCAGCTGGCGCACGCTCGCGGCATCCCGGTGCTGGTCGACGGCGCACAGGGTGCGGTGCACCTGCCGATCGACGTCCAGGACCTCGATTGCGATTTCTATGCCTTTACTGGCCACAAGGTGTACGGACCGACCGGCATCGGTGCGCTCTACGCCAAGCACGAGCATCTGGTGGCGATGCGGCCATTCAACGGCGGCGGCGAGATGATCCGTGAGGTGGCCAAGGACTGGGTCACCTATGGCGATCCGCCGCACAAGTTCGAGGCCGGGACGCCGCCGATCGTCGAGGCAATCGGGCTCGGCGCTGCGATCGACTACGTCAATTCGATCGGCAAGGAGCGCATCGCCGCGCATGAGCATGAGCTGCTGACCTATGCGCAGGAGCGCCTGCGCGAGATCAACTCGCTGCGCGTGATCGGAACCGCCCGCAACAAGGGACCGGTGATCTCGTTCGAAATGAAGGGCGCCCATCCCCACGATGTCGCGACCGTGATCGATCGTCAGGGCATTGCGGTCCGTGCCGGCACGCATTGCGTGATGCCGCTTTTAGAGCGGTTCAACGTGACGGCCACCTGCCGTGCATCCTTCGGGATGTATAATACTAGGGAAGAAGTCGACCATCTGGCGCAGGCGCTGATCAAGGCGCGGGAATTGTTCGCATGACCGATACAGCCGAAGTCAAGACGGCCACCATGGAAACCACCTCGGCACTGCCGGCGGAGGAAACCGAGCGCATGAGCGGCGAGATCGTCGCGGCGCTGAAGACGGTGTTCGACCCGGAAATCCCGGCCGACATCTACGAACTCGGCCTGATCTACAAGGTCGATCTCAAGGATGATCGCTCGGTCGACATCATGATGACGCTGACCACGCCGAACTGCCCGGCCGCCGGCGAGCTGCCGCAGATGGTGGAGAACGCGGTCGCCAGCGTTCCCGGTGTCGGCGTCGTCAACGTCAATCTGGTGTGGGATCCGGCCTGGACGCCGGACCGGATGTCGGACGAGGCACGCCTCGTCCTCAATATGTGGTGATGCGTCACAGCGTTTTCGAGCGAAGTGGATGCCGGTTCGCGTGAAGAAAACGCGTCAGAACAAGAGGTAAAGGTTCTGATCAAGAACCTTTACGGATTGGACTTAGGCTCAAGAAGAACGGCAATTGATTTGCCGCTGGGACTGACCACATGAGTGTCATGACGCAAGCTTCATCAACCCCAGCCAAGCCGAAGCGGCCCCGCCCGCAGGTCATGAAACTGACCGATGCCGCCGCCGAGCGGATCACCGAGCTGACCAAGCGCGCGGACTCGGAGATCGTCGGGCTGCGCGTCGGCATCAAGAATGGCGGCTGCGCCGGACAGTCCTATACCGTCGAATACGCCCACGAGATCCGCCCGACCGATGAAGTGGTCGAGGACAAGGGCGTGAAGATCCTGGTGGATCCGAAGGCCGTGCTGTTCCTGCTCGGCACCGAGATGGACTATGTGGCCGACAAGATGCAGGCCCAATTCGTGTTCAACAACCCGAACCAGGTCTCCGCCTGCGGTTGCGGCGAATCGGTGCAGCTCAAACCGGCCACGGTCTGACAGCATCGTCCCGGCCAAGTGCGCAATTGCGCGCGGGGGCCGGGACGCAATAACCACCAACATTGATTGTTGATCCGATCGTCGTCCATACTGCCTTGTCGAGAGGCTGCGGCGTATGGGTCGCGGCCCCTCGTGCGCAATTGCGCACTTGGCCGGGACGCGACGGTGGGCACATGGACCGCGAATTCCTCACCGACCTGTTCGCCGATTTCGGCCCGGTGACGCTGCGCCGGATGTTCTCCGGCTACGGCATCTCGGCTGACGGCACCAATTTCGCGCTGGCCCTGCGGGCTGGGCTCTACTTCCGTGCCGACGAGGAGACCATTCCGCAATTCGAGGCGGAAGGCTGCGGGCCATTCCAATATCAGACACGGTCGAAGACCGTCACGGTGAACTCCTACTGGCAGCTGCCGGCACGGCTGTTCGATGATTCGGAGGAACTCGCGGTCTGGGCACGCTCGGCGCTCGGCGCTGCCCAGCGCGCCGCGCTGCGCAAGCGGCCGAGGAAACGAGCGGCTGCGCGAAAGTCGAAGGCGCCTGCGAAGAAGACTGCGGCAACGAAAACTGCGGGCAAGAATGCTGCGGTAAAGAAGGCGGCCGCGAGGAAATCGCCGGTCAAGAAGAAGCGTGCCCCAACGAAAAGGTCGTGATCCCGGGGCCGAAATGCATCCACGTCATTGCGAGGAGCGATAGCGACGAAGCAATCCATCGTTCCGCATGTGCGGCGAGATGGATTGCTTCGCTTCGCTTGCAATGACGTGGAGTGAGCTGCCTGAGCAATTCGCGCCTCTTGAAATGCGCGAATAGTGCCTCTCGGTACCGGGGTCACGCCACGCGGGTCTGGATCTCGGTGCTGTATTCCGGATCGGCCTCGCAGATCACACGGTTGCGGCCGGCGCGCTTGGCGGCATAGAGGCAGGCGTCGGCGCGCTCGATCAGCGAGTCGGTGTCGTCAGTCGGCTTCAGCATGGATACGCCGACGGAGATCGTGACACGGCCGAGGATCTCGCCGGTCGACTTCTTCTTCAGCTCCTTGGCCATCACGGCGCGGCGGATGTGGTCGGCGACCGTCAGCGCCTGCCGCAGCGCCGTGTTGGGCAGCACCACGGCGAATTCCTCGCCGCCATAGCGGGCGGTGATGTCCTGGCCCTTGATGTTCTGCTTCAGCGACTGCGCCACCAGCCGCAGCACCTGGTCGCCGGTGAGATGGCCGTAGGAGTCGTTGAACGACTTGAAGTGGTCGATGTCGAACATCAGGAGCGACAGCGGCTCGCCGCTGGCGAGCGCGGCCTGCACCGCCATGTCGATCGAGCGGTCGAAATATTTCCGGTTGCCGAGGCCGGTGAGCGGATCGGTCAGGCTCTCGGCGCGGATCGCCTCGAGGCTGTGTTGCAGGTCGCTGATCTCCGACTTCGACAGCGCGAGCCGGTTCTCCAATGCCTGATTGGTCTCGCGCATCTCGCGCGTCGATTTTGCCAGGCTATCGACGATTGCCTTGATGTGATCGCGGGTGGTCGCGCTCGCGAGCTCGTCGCTGGCGCCGACGAGGCTGGCGTCATAGGTCGCGGACACGCCGAGCGCGTCGGTGATCAGCTTCATGACGGCGTCGATCTCGCCGATGACGCGCGCGCCGACCTTGTCGATGCGGTCCGAGGTCTTGATGTGCGAAAGGTAGGTTTCGTAGATCTGCTCGAGATCGGATTCAGAGAGCTTGCCGCTGCGGGCCAGCGTCTCGTTGATGACCTTGTTGAGCGGCGCGTTGTATCCGGTCGCGTAGACGTACCAGATTTCGTAGTTGCGGGGGACGGCGGTCTGGCGAAGCGAGCGGATCTGGCCAAGTGCGACTTCGGCAAAGGCCAGCGTACGTTCGTGTTCGTCCAGCAGCTTGACCACTGTCACGTCCTCAATGCACGCAATGCCGATTAAGCCCGGCAGCAATGACTAAACTATTGGGGCGAGGGTACGGGACGAGAGTGAAGGCAAGGTAAATGGTGGAACTGCGGGGAAGCCGGTTGCGACGACCATGCGGCGCGCCCGATGCTTGTCCGTCTTGAGCGCCACTTTCGGACGCTTCTCGTTTGCCCGCATTGCGATGCGAAAACTGCGCGCATTTGATTCAAACGCCGGGAATCGACGTGTGCACCGGTCGCGGGCGGCAACAGAGATTGGCTGGACTACCGCCGCTGGCGCGGCGGCATCGGAGCAGACTTTACGCGCGTGCGCGCACAGGTCGCAGCAGGAAGGCGGGCAGGTGCGAATGATCGGCGGGCTCGTGGTCCACCTCGCGCTGCGGCCGCCGTGGCTCGGCACGCCCGATCGACGGTACGTGCGACGGAGCGGCCTGCGGAGCCGAATTGCGGCCGTGGCGCGGTTCACGCTCCGGCTTCGCTGCGCGCTCCTCGCGGGGCTGCCGCTCGCGACGCGCTTCGCGTTCACCGTGACGCGCTTCGCGTTCACCGTGACGCGGCTCGTGCTCACCGTCACGCGGCTCGCGTTCACGTCGCGGCTTGCGGCCGCCACGGGCGCCGTCGCGCGAACCTTCGCGGCTGCGCGAGCGGCGCGGAGCGGCGTCCTCGTCGGAGCCCTCGCTGTGAACGGTGTAGTCGCCCTCGGCGCGCGGGATCGGCTGGCCGATCAGCTTCTCGATCGCAGTCATCGATTTGCTATCGAGCGAGGTGACGATGGAGATCGCGGTGCCGGTGCGTCCGGCGCGGCCGGTACGGCCAATGCGGTGGACGTAATCGTCCGGATGGTGCGGGACGTCGAAATTGAAGACGTGGCTCACCGCGGGAATGTCGAGACCGCGGGCGGCGACGTCGGAGGCGACGAGCAGCGGAATCTCGCCCTTGCGGAATTGATCGAGGGCCGCGGTGCGGGCGGATTGATCCATATCACCGTGCAGGGCGCCGACACTGAAGCCGTGCTTCTGGAGTGATTTGTGAAGGACGGCGACTTCGCGCTTGCGATTGCAGAAGATAATCGCGTTGTTGAGATCCTTGGCGTCGCGCAGCAGGCGGCGGAGGATCTCGCGCTTGTCATGCGCTTCGCGACCGGCCGGGACCTGCAATTGCGTGACGGTGACGGCGGTGGTCGCGGGTTTGGAAACTTCGATCCGGGCCGGATTGTGCAGGAAGGCCTCGGTGATGCGGCTGATCTCCGGGGGCATCGTCGCGGTGAAGAACAGGGTTTGCCGCGTGAAGGGGACGAGCTTGCAGATGCGTTCGATGTCGGGAATGAAACCCATGTCGAGCATGCGGTCGGCTTCGTCGATCACCAGCAGCTCGACGCCGGTGAGCAGCAATCCGCCGCGTTCGGTGTGGTCGAGCAGGCGGCCGGGCGTTGCGATCAGGACGTCGACGCCGCGCATCAGCTTGGAGTCCTGGTCGCCGAACGAGACGCCGCCGATCAGCAGCGCCACGTTCAATTTCTGACCGGCGCCGTATTTGTCGAACTGCTCCTTCACCTGCGCGGCAAGCTCGCGGGTCGGCTCGAGGATCAGGGTGCGGGGCATCCGTGCCCGCGCGCGGCCCTTCTCGAGCAGAGTGAGCATCGGGAGAACGAAGGCAGCGGTCTTGCCGGTGCCGGTCTGGGCAATGCCGAGGACGTCGCGCCGGGCGAGGACGTGCGGGATTGCCTGTTCCTGGATGGGAGTGGGGGTGGTGTAACCGGTGGCCGCAACTGCGGCGAGGACCTTATCGGACAGGCCTAGATTGGAAAAAGACATTGAGCCTCTGGTCGAAACCGCCGTTCGGCATCGCAGGTAAAAGGCTGTCGCGTTCGGCCCCGAAACGGCTCGCTTTTCTATAAAGCTCGGGGGCTCTGACTAACGCTGACGGACGGCAAACCTGACGAATCGCGTTTCGATCCGAGGGCCGCGTTGCCCGCAACATAGGGGCGAAAGCGGTAAAGTCAATCTTGGAACCAGCCGGGTAGCCGAAAAAGCTTAACGTTTTGACTGAAATAAGCGTCTTTTTCGTCATTTGGCGGTCAAAAGAATCACGATCCCCGCCCCGGACGGCGAGGTCGCCACGGGGGCTTCCACGCTGTTTTTCATCCTGAATTCGCCGGGCGTCAGGCCTTCGGATGCGCCGAATATCCGGTAGAAGGTGGCGAGGCTGCCGAACCCGCAGGTGAGCGCGATGTCGGCGATCGGCCGCGGCGGCTTTTCGCAAAGCAGCCTTCGGCTCTCGCGCAGGCGCTGGGCGGTGACGGTCTGAGAAAAGCTGGTCCCGGTCGCTTCGAACAAAACGTGCAGGTAGCGCACCGAGACGCCGAGCATCTCGGCGACCCTGCTTGGCGACAGCGCCGGCTTTGCCAGGTGACGCGTGATCAGGCGGCGCGCGAGGCTGAGCCGGCCGACGCGCAGCGCCTGCTGCGCGCGGCGGCTGCCCGGCCTGATCACACCGCGCTCGATCAGCGCAAGGTCCGCCACGATCTTAACCAGCGCAGGAATGCTCGCGGTATCACCGGCCTCCGTCGCTTCCTTGAAGTCGGCGAGGCAGGCTTCGAGCAGCGGCGCCCAGCCGCGATTGCTGGTCGCCGGTGATCCCTGACGGCCAGGCCCAGCTGCCGGGATTTGATGCGCCCGCAGGTCCGCGGCATCGAGAGGAAGGCGCGTCGCGCCTGTAGCCGGCGTTTCCTGGCTGTGATCCCCGTGCTTACCGCGCATTGTGACTGATCCCTCGCTCTGCATGAGAGCGCGCGTCGCCGGTAAGGAAATTTGCGGTGCCGAACCCGGACGAAGCGCCGCAGTGGTTCTGGCGAAATGGCCGGAAAATATCTTCTCAATGCGCGCAGGCTGATCACTTCGGTTCAGCGAAGGTCGGATCGCGCGGCGGTGTGAAATTCAGGGAGGCGAAGGGGGTGCAGCCGAGCTTCGGCAAATTGCGAGCGCGGTGTCCCGGCCGGTCCGGTCGGGCGCTTAGGCCGTTTGCGCGCGGTAGTCGCCCGGCGTCATGGACTCGGACGCGTTGAAGAGGCGGTAGAACGTCGCAAGGCTCTCGAAGCCGCAGGCAAAGGCGACCTCGGCGATCGTTTGCCTCGGCTGCTCGCGGAGCAGGCGGCGGCTTTGTTCGAGCCGGAGCGTGGTGACGGTCTCCGAGAAGCTCATCTCGGTCTCCTCGAACAGGATGTGCAGGTGTCGGACCGAGATGCCGAGCAGGCCGGCAATCAGGGTTGGCGACAGCGCCGCACGCGCCAGATGGCGCCGGATCAGGCGGCGGGCCAGCGACAAATGGGCGGTTCGCAAGGCCTGCTGCGCGAGGCGGCTCTTCGGCCGCATGATGCCGCGCTCGATCAGCGCGATATGGGCAAGCGCCTGCACCATCGGAGCCGTGCCCGCCGCCGCAGCACCGTTGCTTTCGGTGAGGTCGCGGAAGCATGATTCCAGCAGGGTCCGCAGCGCGGTCTTATCCTGCACGGGCCTGGGGACGAGTTCGCCGAGCTCGGCGCCCGGCGGGACGATGTTCGCCACCGGCACCTTGATGATGCGCAGGTGGAAGCCGTCATCGTGCAGCGGGACAGTGCGATAGGGCAGGTCCGAATAGCTGGTCGCGAACATGCCGTCGCGAACGGCGAATTCATCGAGCCGCGCGCCGCCGAACCAGCCGCCGCCGCCAAGCTGCTGGTAGATGCACAGGCTGTCGCTGGCCGCGTCGGCGATGTCACCCGTGCGCCGCTCGACGCGGTACGGCGAGGCGCGCAACTCGACCAGCCCGGCATCGCCGAGCTTGCGCAGCGAGAATTCGCCGAAGAAGTCGCGGCGCCGGTCGGCTTCCAGCTCGGCGGTGACGCCGAACAGCCCCTTGGCGCGGACCTCGCGCCAATAGTCGAAGCGATCCTTGGGATCGACTTGATCAGTAGACCATGTGTGCACGGAAAAGCCGTTGCGACGTGCGGAGAGCTCGAGCCGGATGGAGCCAAAAATCTATCACGCGGGCCGTAAAAAGAAACTTGACCTAAGACAAATCGGACCCCTCATTTCGGCCTGGCGTGGCCGGCCGGAACGGCCGCCCGCGGTCGGCCTTGAACCGGCCAAACGGCTGCTCCGACTATTAGGCGGCGGTCGTACGGGCGGCGTACTTGTCGTGCAGGCGGGAAAACGGGATGAAGAGTTGGCTTTCGAGAGTTTCGGCGATCCTTTGGGCAGTTGCATTTGTCGCATCGGCCGCACCCGCCCAGGCCGAAAAGCGCGTCGCGCTGGTGATCGGCAACAATGACTACAGGAACGTGCCCAGGCTGCAGAAGGCGGTCAACGACGCCCGCACCATGGGCGACACGCTGAAGCAGCTCGGCTTCAGCGTCATGGTGGCCGAGAACCTCAACCGGCAGGCGTTCTCCGAGACGCTGCTCGCGTTCGACCGCGCCGTGGAACCCGGCGATACCGCGTTCTTCTTCTATGCCGGCCACGGCTTCGAGATCGCCGGCCAGAATTTCCTGCTGCCGACCGACGTCCCGGCCGCCACCGAAGGGCAGGAGGAATTGGTGCGCGACGCCTCTGTTCTCGCCGACCGCATCGTCGAGCGCTTGCAGAACAAGAAGGCGCGGACCTCGATCCTGGTGTTCGACGCCTGCCGCAACAATCCGTTCGAGCGCGCCGGCACGCGCGCGGTCGCCGGCGGCGGTGGCCTCGCGCCGATGACGCAGCTGCCGGAGGGCGTGTTCTCGGTGTTTTCGGCGGGGCCGCGCCAGACCGCGCTCGACCGTCTTTCGAACGACGACGCCAATCCCAATTCGGTGTTCACGCGGACCTTCGCCAAGGAGCTGCTGCAGCCCGGCGAGAATCTCGTGCAGGTCGCGCAGCGCACGCGGCGCCTGGTCAGCGAGATGGCCGAGACCGTGAAGCACAAGCAGATCCCGGTCTATTTCGACCAGATGGTCGACGACGTCTTCCTGAACGGGATCGCCAAGGGGCAGGCCGAGGCGGCCAAGCCGTCCGCGCCGCCGCAGCAGGTGGCCGCGCTGCCGCCGGTCGCGGTACCGAAGCTGCCGAAGGAAGATTCGATCAATGCGCCGATCGCGAGCTTCTCGCGGCACAATGGCGGCTGGACCGTGGTGTTCTCGATCGCCGATCCGACGCTCGGGATTTCCTGGCGGATGGGCGATAGCGGCGATTTCCGCGAAACCGGCTTCATCGACACGCTCGATCCGCGCACGCGCAAGCGGATGCCCAATCCGTCGGTCGAGCTGCCGGCCGATGCGCCGGCCGCCACGATCGAGATACGCTATGTCGATACGCAAGGCATGATGCAGGGGCCGTTCCCGATCAAGTTCGATCCCGACGCCGCGCTGATCCGCGACCAGCGCAAGATTCTCGACATGACCGCGACCAGCTGGCTGTCATTCCGCGAGTTCAACGGGCTGCTGGTCTACTATACGCACCTGATGTCGTATCGCTGCGCGATCCGCGAGGTGCGCATCGGCATCGACACCGCGGTGCCGGACAAGGTCCTGAAGATGCCACCCTGCAATTCGCGCGATCCCAGCGCGATCCCGTCCGACGCGCAGCCCTATCTGAAGCTTGCGCCGCAGACCAAGGCGGTCTCGGTCGAGCTGACCTATCGCGACGGCAGCGTGTCGGAAATCAAGACCTTCAGGCGTTAGCCTTGCATCCTTGCCGCCCGATCCGCGTTACAATCGGGTCCTGAAGGGCGAGGCAGCGGTGAGGACGGCATCATGGATGCAGGCAATCCGGCAGGGCCCAACACGCGTCAGATCAGGATCCGCTGCTGCGTGGTCGGTGGCGGGCCGGCCGGCATGATGCTTGGCTATCTGCTCGGACGCGCCGGGGTCGATGTCGTGGTGCTGGAGAAGCACGCCGACTTCTTCCGCGATTTCCGCGGCGACACCGTGCATCCGTCGACCCTGCAGGTGATGGACGAACTCGGCCTGATCGACGGCTTCCTGAAGCTGCCGCATCAGGACATTCAGACGCTCGACGGCATGTTCGGCGGCACCTCGGTGCGGATCGCCGACCTCCGCCGCCTCAGCGTCAAATACCCCTTCATCGCGATGATGCCGCAGTGGGATTTCCTCAATTTCCTGCGCGAGAGCGGCAGGCGCTTCCCTTCGCTGAAGGTGCTGATGGAGGCCGAGGCGACCGATCTGATCCGGCGCGGCGATGCTGTCGCGGGCGTGCGCGCGAACACGCCCGATGGCCCGGTTGAGATCGAAGCGGATCTCACCATCGGCTGCGACGGACGTCATTCGATCGTGCGCGAGCGCGCCGGCCTCGACGTCGAGGAGATCGGCGCGCCGATGGACGTCTTGTGGTTTCGCGTCGGGCGGCGTCCGGATGAGACCGAGAATCTGTTCGCCCGCGTCGAGCACGGCAAGATGATGGTGACGTTCGATCGCGGCGACTACTGGCAATGCGCCTATGTGATCGCCAAGGGCCAATACGAGGCCGTGAAGGCGAGGGGATTGCCGGCGCTGCTCGACGACGTGCTGCGGCTGGCGCCGATCGTCAAGGCCGGCATTGCCGACGTGAAGAGCTTTGACGACGTCAAGCTGCTCACGGTCGCGATCAATCGCCTGACGCGCTGGACCCGTCCCGGCCTGCTTTGCATCGGCGACGCCGCGCATGCGATGTCGCCGATCGGCGGCGTCGGCGTCAACCTCGCGGTGCAGGATGCGGTCGCGACCGCCAACATCCTGGCGGCGAAGCTCGTTCACGGCGTGCCGTCGGAAGACGAACTCGATGCGGTGCGGCGTCGCCGCGAATTCCCGGTGCGCGTGACGCAGCGCATGCAGGTGATTGCGCAGAACAACATCATCAGCGCGGCGCTGAAGGCCGGCGATCAGCCGGTGCCGTTGCCGCTGCGGTTGATCACGGCAATGCCCTGGCTGCAGGGCCTCACCGCACGTCTGGTCGCCATCGGGGTGCGGCCGGAGCACGTGCATTCGCCGGCCGCGGGCTGAAACGCGCGCCGCGCGATGGGAAGAGAGCTCGTGTTTTCAGGCCATCACCGAATAGCCGCCGTCGACGGGGATCGCGGTGCCGGTGACGAAGTCCGATGCCGGCGACGCCAGGAACACGGCGATGCCGGCGAAGTCGTCGATCGCGCCCCAGCGTGCCGCCGGCGTGCGCGCAAGCACACGCTCGTGCAGCCCGGCCACCTGCTGGCGTGCGCCCTTGGTCAGGTCGGTATCGATCCAGCCGGGCAGGATGGCGTTGACCTGGATGTTGTCGGGAGCCCAGGCGTTGGCGCAGGCGCGGGTGTACTGCACGATGCCGCCCTTGCTCGCGGCATAGGCCGCGGCGAAGCTCGCACCGAAGATCGACATCATCGAGCCGATATTGATGATCTTGCCGTGGCCCGACGCCTTGAGCGCCGGATAGGCCGCCTTCGAGCACATGAACGCGCTGGTGAGGTTGGTGTCGATCACCTTGCTCCACTCCTCGAGCTCGAGCTCGTGCGGAGGCTTGCGGATGCTCATGCCGGCGTTGTTGACGAGAATGTCGATCCGGCCGAGCTCACGAACGACCCGTTCGACCATGGCCGCGACCGCGGCCTTGTCGGTCACGTCGGTTGCCACCGCGATTGCCTTGGCGCCGCGCTTGCCGAGATCCTCGACGGCGGCCTTCGACTTCGCCTCGTTGCGGCCGACCACGGCAACCGCCGCGCCGGCGTCTGCGAGGCCGCGTGCCATGCCAAGCCCGATGCCGCCATTGCCGCCGGTGACGATGGCGACCCGGCCCGAGAGATCAAACTGTCCGTTTTTCATTGTTGTTGTCCGCTGAACTTTGAACCGGGCGCGAGAGTGCCCGATCGTCACGGCGCTGACCAGATCAACCACAGCCGGTCCGCCCTGCGCCGGCGGGCGTGTGCGTGGGGCGATTCCCGGGACGTTCGGGCAACAAAAAAGCCCCGGACGATGCCGGGGCTTTGGTCTGCTATCTCAGCAGGGATCAGTACACAGCTCAGTACTTGGCAACAACCGGACCGGTCCAGTTGAAGCGGTAGACCAGCGAGGTGCTGATGGTCTGCACGAACGGCTTGAAGGTGATGTCGCGGCCGTTCGAGATGTTGGTGCCGTCGGCCAGCTCGGAGATGTTCTTGTTGTCGTAGTAAGCGGCGCGATATTCGGTCTTCATGAACCAGCCCGGCGCGGTGATGCCGAAAATGTTCAGGTTGTTCTCGACGCCGCCGCCGACGAACCAGCCGCTGCGATCGAAGCCGTTGGTGTGCAGGCCCGAGGGAAGAGCGGTCGCGGTGTTGAACAGCGTGGTGCCCTTCCAGTGCGAGCTGGAGTAACCGGCGTTGACGTAGGACAGAACGTTCGGGGCGATCAGATAGCCGAGGCGCGCACCAGCGGCCCAGCTGTAATCGTTCTTGATGTTGCCGGCGACGAACGGACCCTGATCCTGGATCGTGCCCTTCAGGCTGCCGAACTGACCGTCGGCGAACACGCCGATGACCCAGCTGTTGGCGGTCTGCCAGTCGTAACCGGCGCCGACGGTGCCGAACCAGCCATCGCCGCCCTGGCGCTGGTTGAAGCCGAGGATCGGAGCGCCCGTGGCGGTCGACTGAACGCCGGTGTCAGCGTCCCAGACGCCGCCACCGCCACCGCCGAAGATGTAGAAGCCGGTCCAGCTCGGAGCGACCGGGAGCGGGGCAGGAGCCTTGGTATAGGGGCGGGCGGCCAGGTCGGCAGCCGACGCCGAGGCCGTCATCGCAGCAACCGCGGTCAGAGCGAGCAAAATCTTCTTCATATCCAAATCCTCGACTTAGCGTTCGATCAGGTCGCTCAGGGGAGTGCGCTGGCACCGATTCCCGAAACTCATGGTCGGACTATACGTGGTTCCACCGGAAATGCTGTTGCTGGTGGGACACAACCGGCCGAAAACGAAGCCGCTGGGGCTCTCCGAACAGGCAAATGGCAATGGCCGCCCCCAATCTGGAGGCGGCCGGAAACTCATTTCAGATCAATCGGTTGGGCCTTAGACGTCGAGCAGGTCGTCGCTGGCGAATTCGGCCTTGTCGGAGATGAAGGCAAAGCGCGCTTCGGCCTTGGTTCCCATCAGCCGTTCGACCGAGTCGGCGGTGCCCTCGCGATCGTCGGCCAGCAGCACCACGCGCAGCAGCGTGCGCTTGGCCGGATCCATCGTGGTTTCCTTCAGCTGCGCCGGCATCATCTCGCCAAGGCCTTTGAAGCGATTCACCTCGACCTTGGCATTGGCATTGAATTCGCTCTTCAGCAGCTCATCCTTGTGCGCGTCGTCGCGGGCGTAGATCGACTTGGTGCCGTGCTTCAGCTTATAGAGCGGCGGAACCGCCAGATAGAGGTGGCCCTCGTCGATCAGCCGCGGCATCTGCCGGTAGAAGAAGGTGATCAGGAGCGATGCGATGTGCGCGCCGTCGACGTCGGCGTCGGTCATGATGATGATGCGCTGGTAGCGCAGATCCTCTTCGCGGTAATGCGCGAGCGTGCCGCAGCCGATCGCCTGCACGAGGTCGGAGAGCTGCGCGTTGGCGGTCAGCTTGTCCTTGCCGGCAGAGGCGACGTTGAGGATCTTGCCGCGCAGCGGCAGCACGGCCTGCGTCTTGCGGTCGCGCGCCTGCTTGGCGCTGCCGCCGGCCGAGTCACCTTCGACGATGAACAGCTCGGAGCCTTCGGTGCCTGCGTCGGAGCAATCGGCGAGCTTGCCGGGCAGACGCAGTTTCTTGCCGGCGGTCTTGCGCGCGGTCTCTTTTTCCTGGCGGCGGCGCAGCCGCTCCTCGGCGCGATCGATCACGAAGTCGAGCAGCCGGTTGGCCTGGTTGGGATTGCCTGACAGCCAGTGGTCGAACGGGTCCTTCATCGCCTGTTCGACGATCCGCTGCGCTTCGGCGGTGGCGAGGCGGTCTTTCGTTTGGCCCTGGAATTCAGGCTCGCGCACGAACACCGAGAGCATGACGGCCGCGCCCACCATCACGTCTTCGGAGGTGATGGTGGCCGCGCGCTTGCCCTGGCCCGCGCGTTCGGCGTGGTCCTTGAGGCCGCGCAGCAAAGCGCTGCGCAGGCCGGATTCATGCGTACCGCCGTCGGGTGTCGGCACCGTGTTGGTGTAGGACGACAGGAAGCCGTCGGCATCGGCCGTCCAGGCCACCGCCCATTCGCACGAGCCATGCGCGCCGCTGCGGCCGGATTTGCCGGAGAAGATATCCTGATGCACCAGGGTGTCGGCGTGGATCGCCGCGGCCAGATAATCCTTCAGCCCGCCGGGGAAGTGGAATTTGGCTTCCGCCGGGACGTCTTCGACGCCCTTCAACAGTTCCTGGTCGCAGTGCCAGCGAATCTCGACGCCGCCGAACAGATAGGCCTTCGAGCGCGTCATCTTGAACAGACGCTGCGGCTTGAAAGCCGCCTTGGCGCCGAAAATGTCGGTGTCCGGCTTGAAACGGATGCGCGTGCCGCGGCGGTTGTTGACCTTGCCGAGGTCTTCGAGCTTGCCCTTGGGATGGCCGCGCTCGAACGTCATGCGGTGCAACTGCCCGCTGCGCGCAACCTCGACCTCAAGTCGCGAGGAGAGGGCGTTGACCACGGAGACGCCGACGCCATGCAGACCGCCCGAGGTCTCGTAGACCTTGGAGTCGAACTTGCCGCCCGAATGCAGCGTGCACATGATGACTTCGAGCGCCGACTTCTTCGGGAATTTCGGATGTGGGTCGACCGGAATGCCGCGGCCATTGTCGGTCACGGTCAGGAAGCCGTCGGCGGTCAGCTCCACGTCGATGAAGGTGGCGTGGCCCGCCAGCGCCTCGTCCATGCAGTTGTCGATCACCTCGGCGAACAGGTGGTGCAGGGCCTTCTCGTCGGTGCCGCCGATATACATGCCGGGACGCCGGCGGACCGGTTCCAGCCCCTCCAGCACCTCGATGTCAGCCGCCGTATAGCCGGCTTCCGCGCCTCCAGCGGATCGCGAAGCAGCCTTCGCCGGGGCGCGTCCCTTCGGCTCCGGGGCTTCGAACAGATCGTCGGCAGATTTGCTTTTGGCGTTCGATTTCAATGATTTGGCCATGGTTCTTCAAGTGGCGCGCCAGTCACGGCGCGGCGAATCGGTTGCTTTGACTATGCCACGGATGGGCTGCCAATGGGGACGGCCGCGCCCTGGAGCCCGGCCATCCCCATAGATAGGAGACCGCGATTACGCCTTCGAGGTACGGAACACAACGACCGTGAACAGGGCCATGGCGGCGACCACCAGCAGTGACCCGACGATCGGCGCGGCCTCGAACGAAGGACCCTTCAGCAGCACGGCGGCCACGCCGGCCGGGAACAGGACGCCGCCGACGATATGCAGCCAGCCCTGGATTCTGGCGAGCAGCATGCTGCCCGCTTCCGGCACCAGCCGGTAGTAGAGGCCGAACAGGAACAGCAGCACGCCGCCGACCAGATTGAGATGCGCATGCGCCGGTCCCTACGTGAAGTCGTGCTGAATACCCATGGCGATGCCCGCGAGCATTCCGAACAGCAGGACGAGAACGCTCACGCACATCATCAGCGATCCGATCATCCGGTATTTCCTTTTTCTTGTGAGGGAGATGCCTGCCAGCCCGAACCTCAGGGGTCTTACGGGAAATCACGCTCGATCCCCGCCTTTGTGACTTGATGTCACGCAATCGGCTGGCTTACCTGTTCTTAGGCTGCGTGCCGCTAGAAAGGTTCATTCGAGGTTCAACGGAGCGGGAAGGCACACGACGAGATGGAAGACCTTGCGCGGGCCCTGGCCGAATTCGTGCGCCATCACCAGGCCTGGGCCGCTCCGATCGTCATGCTGCTGGCGTTCGCTGAATCGCTCGCCTTCATTTCATTGCTGGTTCCGGCCTGGGGCGCGCTGGTCGCGATCGGCGCCCTGATCGGCGTCAGCGGGATCAGCTTCTGGCCGATCTGGATCGCGGGCGGCGTCGGCGCTGCACTCGGCGACTGGGTCTCCTACTGGTTCGGCTATCGCTACAAGGAGCAGGTCGCGCAGATGTGGCCGCTGTCGCGCTATCCGGAGATTCTGCCGCGCGGCGAGGCCTTCGTGAAGAGCTGGGGCGTGCCCAGCATCTTCATCGGCCGCTTCTTCGGTCCACTGCGCGCCTCGGTGCCGCTTGCGGCCGGCATTTTCGAGATGTCGTACTGGCAATTCCAGATCGCCAATTTCGTCTCCGCGCTGGTCTGGTCGGCGGCACTGCTGTTGTTCGGCGACGTCATTGCGCATGCCATCGAGTGGGTGTGGCGGGTGGTGTAGCAAGCTCCGGAATAAGGCCGACCTGCAGGGGTTAGGCGGGAGGACAACCGCTCGCGCCGTCGTCATCGCGCGAGCATCGAAACGCTGATACAACCGCGCCCACCAGGCGCGAATTCATCGGGCGCAGCTTCACTGGGAGGACACCACATGGAATTGACACGACGTCACGCTCTCGCCGGCGCTGCCGGCATCGCCGCTGCACCGTTGCTATCAGCCGTTCCCGCGGGTGCCGCAGCGCCCGCGGCCGACAAGCAGGCACCGAGCTTCTATCGCTACAAGGTCGGCGACATCCTCGTCACTGTGGTGTCCGACGGCAAGAATGTCTTCAAGCTGGAAGATTCGTTCATCCCCAATGCGAAGCGGGACGACGTCAACGCGGCGCTGGAGAAGGCGTTCATGCCGCGCGACATGATGACGATCTGGTTCGCACCGCTGGTGCTCAACACCGGCGGCAAGCTGGTGGTGATCGACACCGGCAATGGCGCGCTGGCGAAGGCCAGCACGAAGGGCACCAATGGCCTGTTCGCCGACAATTTCGTCGCCGCCGGCTTCGATCCCAAGAATGTCGACATGGTCGTGATCTCGCACTTCCACGGCGACCACGTGAACGGCCTCTTGACCGCCGAAGGCACGCCGGCATTCCCGAATGCGGAGGTGCTGGTGCCGGCAACCGAGTGGAAGTTCTGGATGGACGACGGCGAGATGAGCCGGGCGCCGGCCGGCCGCATGCAGGGCCTGTTCAAGAACAACCGCAATATCTTCGAGGCCGGCCTGAAGAAGAAGGTCACGCCCTATGAGTGGGGCAAGGAGATCGCGCCGGGCCTGACCTCGGTCGAGACCGTCGGCCACACGCCGGGTCATACCTCCTACGTGCTGGCCTCCGGCTCGGACAAGGTCTTCATCCAGTCCGACGTCACCAACAATCCGAACCTGTTCGCGACCAACCCCGGCTGGCATGCGTTCTTCGACCAGGACGGCGACGTGGCGGAGAAGACCCGCCGCCGCATCTACGACATGGTGGTTGCCGAGCGGCTCCAGGTGCAGGGCTTCCACTATCCGTTCCCGGGCCTCGGCCATGTGGTGAAGGACGGCAGCGGCTATCGCGTCGTGCCGGCACCGTGGAATCCAGCGATCTGAACGGTTTTTCTTGACGTCAAGCGGGCGCGGCCTTATAGCCGCGCCCATGATCAACGCCGCGACCATCATCATTGCCCGCCGCCGCCGCACTATCGCGGTATGGGCGGTCGCTCGCGTTTAAGACCATCGCCTCTGCCGCCGGACCTGATCCCGCGGCGCTCTCCTGAAAAAGACACGCGGTTCGATCTGGCGGCTCCTTCGTCATGCAGGAGCATCAATCATGTATACGCCACCGCCTTTCAAGCCTGACCGCGCCGCGAGCCTTGCCTTCGCGGAAGCGCGCGGTTTTGGCATCGCCTGCGCGTGGGACGGCGGCAAGCCGATCGCCTCCGCGCTTCCGTTCTATCTGACCTATTCCGCTGACGGCACACCGCAGGCGCTGTTTCATGTTGCCCGTCATAATCCGCTGGTAAAGCTGGCGGGCGGGTCACCTTGGCTGCTGGCCGTTACCGGCGCCGACGCCTATGTTTCGCCGGACTGGTACGTGTCACCCGATCAGGTGCCGACCTGGCTCTATCAGGCGGTGCATCTGACCGGGCCGGTGCGGACGTTGTCGGATGACGAGCTTGCCGTTCAGATCGACGCACTGAGCGCAAAGTTCGAGGACCGGCTGCTGCCGAAAAAGCCGTGGGTGTCGGGCAAGATGACCGCCGCGAGGCTGGAAACCATGAAGAAGGCCATCGTGGGCCTCGAGATGATGGTGGAAGAGGTGGAGGGCAGCTTCAAGCTGAACCAGCACAAGTCTGAAATCGATTTCGCAGCGGTCGGCAACACGCTCGCTTTGCAGGCCGAAGCCGGTGCCCGGGACATCGCGGCCTTGATGCGCGAGGTGCGCCCGCAGGCTTTCGCAGCGACACAACCCGAAATGACGACGCTTCAAGGGGGCGCGTGATGACGAAGAAGAAAATCGGCATCTTGGGCGCGTCCGGCTACACCGGCGCCGACGCGGTGCGCCTGTTGGCGCGGCACCCGAATGCCGAAATCACCGCGCTTACCGCTAACACCCATGCCGGCAAGACGATGAGCGAGGTGTTTCCTCACTTCTTCATGCTCGACCTGCCAAAACTCGTGGAATGGGAAAAGGTCGACTGGACGCGGCTCGATGCCGTGTTCTGCGGACTGCCGCACGGGACGACGCAAGAGATCATCGCGGCGGTGCTGAAAGCCAATCCCAGAATCAAGATCCTCGATATGTCCGCGGATTTCCGGCTGCGCAACAAAGACAGCTATGCGCAATGGTACGGCCATGAGCACCGGGCGCTCGAATTGCAGGACGAGGCGGTCTATGGGCTGACTGAACTCTACCGGGAGGAGGTCACGGCCGCGCGGCTGGTAGCCTGTCCCGGCTGCTATCCGACGGCGGTGCTGCTGGCGCTTGTTCCGCTGGCGAAGGCAAAGCTGATTGACGTCGACGACATCATCATCGACGCAAAGTCGGGCGTCACCGGCGCCGGACGCGGACTGAAGCAGAATACGCTGTTCAGCGAGGCCGGCGAAGGGTTGTCGCTCTATTCGATCGGAAGCCATCGACACTCGGCGGAGATTGAGCAGGAGATTGGCGCGGCCGCTGGCTCGGCTGTGACGGTGAACTTCACCCCGCATCTCATTCCGATGGCGCGGGGTGAGTTCTGCACATCCTATGTCAAGCTCAACGGGGCTACGCCGGACGATTTGCGCGCCGAGCTGGAAAGGGCCTACGCCAACGAGCCGTTCGTATATGTGACGAAGAAGGATGTGCTGCCACAGACGCAGAACGTGCGTGGTTCGAATTACGTTCAGATCGGCGTCGTCGCCGACCGGATCAAGAACCGCGCCATCGTGCTCTCGACGCTCGATAATCTTGTGAAGGGTTCGGCCGGACAGGCGATCCAGAACATGAACCTGATGTTCGGCTTGCCCGAAACCACCGGACTGGAGCAGATCGCGCTATTTCCATGAGCGGGGGTTGTTGTCGCTGGCAAGGGGCGCTCAATCTAAGGATAACTGCCTATCCCCGTTGGCGGCGCAGGCGCGGCCAGATGTGTTAAACGAAACGAACGAGCTCGAAAGGAACGTGCCATGACCCTCACCGACACCAACCAACCGAAAACCAAAAGCGGTGCGACCAAGGCGACCGTGTTCGTCGATGGCGCATCCGGCACGACCGGCCTCGGTATCCAGGAGCGGCTGCTCTCGATCGGCGACGTCGCGGTGAAGCACATCGCCGAGGACAAGCGGAAGGACGCCGGTGCCAAGCGCGCGCTGATGGAGGAGGTGGATCTCGTGATCCTCTGCCTGCCTGACGAGGCTGCCAAGGAGACCGTGGCGCTGATCGACACGATGGGCAATGCCGCGCCGAAAGTGCTCGACGCCTCGACGGCCTATCGCGTTGCGCCCGACTGGGCCTATGGTTTCCCCGAGCTCGTGCCCGACCAGGCCGACAAGATCCGTAACGCGAAGAAAGTCTCCAATCCGGGTTGCTATCCGACCGGCGCGATCGCGCTGCTGCGGCCGATCGTCGATGCCGGCCTGCTGCCGGCGGATTATCCGGTCACCGTCAACGCGGTGAGCGGCTATTCGGGCGGCGGCAAGTCGATGATCGCCAGCTTCGAGGACGGCTCCGCGCCGGCCTTCGAGCTCTACGGCCTCGGTTTCGAGCACAAGCACGTGCCGGAGATGCAGCTCTATTCGCATCTGACGCGAAGGCCGATCTTCATCCCGTCGGTCGGCAATTACCGGCAGGGCATGCTGGTCTCGGTGCCGCTGCAACTCGACGCACTGCCGGGCAAGCCTGATGGTGCCGACCTGCAGGCTGTTCTCGCGAAGTGGTACGCCGGCAGCAAATATGTCTCGGTGATGCCGCTGCAGAACGAGGCCGCCAAGGGCGGACGGCTCGAGCCGGAGGCGCTCAACGAGACCAACCAGCTCGAGCTCTATGTGTTCGCCAGCGACAAGCATCACCAGGCGGTGCTGGTCGCGCGGCTCGACAATCTGGGCAAGGGCGCCTCGGGTGCCGCGGTCCAGAACATGCGGCTGATGCTCGGGCTGGCCGACAGCTGACGGCGAAGCGGATCGTGGACGACGCCACGCTGCAATTCTATCGGCGCAATGCCGAGGCCTATGCTGGGTGGGCGAAAGCCCCGTCCACTCGGCTGATCGGCTTTCTGAAGCTGCTGCCGCCTGGCGGCGCGATCCTCGAACTCGGCTGCGGCGCCGGCAATCATGCCGCGGTCATGCTCGCCGAAGGCTTCGTGCTGCGTGCGACCGACGGGTCGCCCGAGATGGCCGAGGTCGCGGCGCGCCGCATCAATCATCCCGTCGAGGCGATGCTGTTCGATGAGCTCGAGGACCGCGAAGCCTATGACGGCGTCTGGGCCAGCGCCTGCCTGCTGCACGTGCCGCGTGACGAATTGGCCGGCATCATCGGCCGCATCCATCGGGCGCTGAAACCCGGTGGCGTTTTCTACGCGAGCTACAAGATCGGCCATGGCGATGGCCGCGACAGTATCGGCCGTTACTACAATTATCCCGCGGCGGACTGGCTCGCCGCGACCTACGCCTCGTCAGGGGCGTGGACGCAAGTCTCGTCCGACACCAGCGAGATCAAGAGCTTCGACGAGGCGCCCGCGACGATGCTGCATATCGTGGTGCGGAAGAGCGGGTAGTTGATGCCGCGCCGGCGCGGCTGTCGCCGCGACCGGCGGGAAGTCGGAGCTCAGACGATCTTGAAGATCGCGAGCGCCAGCACCGCCTGGGCGAGGAAGCCGACCGTGAAGGCCAGGGTGCGGAACACCGGCAGGCCGAGCGTGTACACGATAAGGTGGGCGACGCGGGCCCAGAAATAGACGGCGCAGGCGAGCACGGTCCATTTGGTGGAATAGTCGGCCGCGTTGAGGATCAGGACCAGCGGCGCGAAGATCACGAGGTTCTCGACCGCGTTGTCATGGGCGAACATCAGCCGGTTGGCCCATTCCGCATGCGGCTTGTCGTTGCGCGAGGGGTTGCCCATGGCGCCGGAGAGGCCCCGAACCTGACAGCGGTTGATGATGTAGGGGATCCACAGCAGCCCGGTCAGGATCACCGTCAGCGACAGCCAGAACAGTTCGCGCGTCATCGTCTCCCCCTCACGTGAATTCGATTCCCGAGCGTCGGGACCGTCTGTTTATAGCTGAGCGGGAGACTTGGCGCTACGCGCGGACGCGGACATAGCTGCCCGGAGCGTCCTCGAGCACCTGCGTGCCGTTGGAGCCGACCATGCGCGCCGGGACCGTCTCCGGATCATGGCTTTCCAGCCAGCCGCGCCAGTCGGGCCACCACGAGCCCTTGTGCTCCTCGGCGCCATTCAGCCAGTCGGCGAGCTTCATGTCCTTGATGTTGTCGTTGGTCCAGTACTGGTACTTCTTCGACGCGGGCGGGTTGACCACGCCGGCGATATGGCCGGAGCCGGACAGCACATATCTCACCGGGCCGCCGAAGAACTGCGAACCGTAGAGCACCGATTCGGCCGGCGCGATGTGATCCTCGCGGGCGGCGAGGTTGTAGACCGGCACCTTCACCTTCGACAGATCGAGCAGCGTGTTGTCCAGCACCATGGTGCCGGTCGACAGCCGGTTCTCCAGATAGCAGTTGCGCAGGTAGTAGGAGTGGTTCGACGACGGCATCCGCGTCGCATCCGAATTCCAGTGCAGCAGGTCGAACGAGGAGGGCGTCTGGCCCTTCAGATAATTGTTCACGACATACGACCATATCAGGTCGTTGGAGCGCAGCATGTTGAAGGCCATCGCCATCTTGCTGCCCTCGAGCACGCCGGATTCCTGCATGTCGCGTTCGAGCGCCGAGATCTGGTCCTCGTCGACGAACACCAGGAGATCGCCTGCATGGGTGAAGTCGACCTGCGCGGCAAAGAACGTCGCCGACGTCACACGCTGGCGGCGCTTCTCGGCGAGATAGGCGAGCGTCGAGGCGAGCAGGGTGCCGCCGACGCAATAGCCGGCGGTATGCACCTTCATCTCGCCGGTGACCTTCTCGATGACGTCCATCGCCGTCAGCGGGCCTTCGGTCATGTAGTCGGCCCAGGTCTTCTTGCCGAGCTCCTTGTCCGGATTGACCCAGGAGATCACGAACACCGTGATGCCCTGGTCGACGCACCATTTGATGTAGGATTTCTCGGGGCGCAGATCGAGGATGTAGAACTTGTTGATCCAGGGCGGCACGATCAAAAGCGGCGTGCGCAGCACGTTCTCGGTCGCCGGCGAATACTGGATCAGCTGCATCAGCTCGTTCTGGAAGATCACCTTGCCCGGCGTCGTCGCCATGTTGACGCCGACCTCGAGATTGCTCGAGTCGGACTGGCGGATCCGCAGCGTGCCGTGGCCGGCCTCGATATCCTCGGCCAGCATCTTCATGCCGCGCACCAGATTGTCGCCATTGGTCTCGACGGTGGCGCGCAGCACCTCCGGATTGGTCAGCACGAAGTTCGACGGCGCCAGCGCGTTGCTGATCTGCTGGACGTAGAATTCGGCTTTCTTGCGCGTGTGGGGATCGATCCCGTCGGCGTCATGGACCAGCTGCTGCGCCCATTTTGAGGTCAGCAGATAGAGCTGCAGGATGAAGTCGAAGAACTGGTTCGACTTCCATTCCGGATCCTGGAAGCGCTTGTCGCGCGGGGCCGGGGCGATCGCCGGCTTGGCATCGGCCTCGCCGGCCATGCGGCGCACCGCCGAGCCCCAGAGATCGAGGTAGTCTTTGCCGAGCTGCATCTGCAGCGACGAGGCGCGCTCCTTGTCGGACAGCCAGTATTCGGCGATCACGCTGAAGGTCTTGATGACCTCACCGAGCTCATTCGGCGGCTTGTCGCGGACTTCTCCCGTCTGGCGCGGCTTGAGATAGGCTGCCAGCGCCTGGCCGCTGCTCTCCATCGCCCGCGCGATGTTCATCGCGAAGGCTTCGGCGTTGAATTTCGGGGTGGTCTGGGTGTCGGTACTAACGTTGCTCATCTGAGGTACAATATCGCGTCGTTTGGAGGGCGTCATCGCGCGGTGCGGCAACGCAAATCAGTCAAAATCCAGCATTTCGCTCTGTTGCGGTGCGAGAAAAAATCTTTGTTCCGTCATATTGAAGCCTCAGGGGTCGCTTTTGGTGTTCCCGCTTTAAGCGTTTCGGGCGACAATGGTTTGAAACGCTAAAGTCGAAATTAACGCAGCGGGGACGCTGCAAGGCTCGTACCAGTGCGACCCGTGTCGGCAACGTGCGACGTGCGCGCTAGCTTGTTGGGGACAATTCGGCGCATGCCGATCGATCGAATGAACAGGGGGCTCGCGGCCGCAGTGCTGCTCGCGTCGTTTGTGGCGCTGAGCGGGTGCTCGAGCACGATCGCCGATATGACGATGCCAGCCGATGCGCCGGCGCGGGAGAAGGACGCCGGCGGCTACCTGCCGGTCCATGATCTTCCGCCCGACCGCGCCGATCCGACGATCAAGCCGGCGGACCAGGCCAAGATCGAGCAGGAGCTGATTGCCGCGCGCGCGCGCCAGGCCTCGACGGCCGCCCAAAGCGGCAAGTAGCGCCCGACAAACGGCCGATCAGCGCTGGCGCCGCCCGGTGTCCGTGCTAAAAGAAACCCAATTCAACCGCAGATCCGGCCGCAGCCCCCAGATCGTGCGCCTGAATTCGCTCTAAGTCATTGATTCAGTGCGATTTCTGTCAGAGGCCGAGCCGGCTTCCGCAAACTGGACCAAGGGGGTCGATTCTGGCATCGCGGTTGTCGGAGCAAGGGTCCCATGGAAGATTTTTACCGCATTCGCCGTCTGCCGCCTTACGTCTTTGAGAAGGTCAACCAGGCAAAGGCGGCCGCGCGCAACGCCGGGGCCGACATCATCGACATGGGCATGGGGAACCCGGACCTGCCGACGCCGCCGCATGTGATCGAGAAGCTCAAGGAGACGCTGGGCAAGCCGCGGACCGACCGCTACTCGGCCTCGCGCGGCATCAACGGCCTCCGCAAGGCCCAGGCGGCCTATTATGCGCGCCGCTTCGGCGTCAAGCTCAACCCCGACACCCAGGTGGTTGCGACGCTCGGCTCGAAGGAGGGGTTTGCCAACGTCGCGCAGGCGATCACGGCGCCCGGCGACGTCGTGCTGTGCCCCAATCCGAGCTACCCGATTCATGCGTTCGGCTTCCTGATGGCGGGCGGCGTCATCCGCTCGGTGCCCTCGGAGCCGACGCCGCAGTTCTTCGAGGCGGTCGAGCGGGCGATCATCCATTCGATCCCGAAGCCGATCGCGCTGATCGTCTGCTATCCGTCGAACCCGACCGCCTATGTCGCGGACCTCGACTTCTACAAGGACCTCGTCGCGTTCGCGAAGAAGCACGACATCTTCATCCTGTCCGATCTCGCCTACGCCGAGGTGTATTTCGACGAGAACAATCCGCCGCCATCCGTGCTGCAGGTGCCCGGTGCGATCGACGTCACCGTCGAGTTCACCTCGATGTCGAAGACGTTCTCGATGGCCGGCTGGCGCATGGGCTTTGCGGTCGGCAATGAGCGGATCATCGCGGCGCTGGCGCGGGTCAAATCCTATCTCGATTACGGCGCGTTCACGCCGGTCCAGGTGGCGGCGACCGCGGCGCTGAACGGTCCCGACGACTGCATCCGCGAGATGCGCGACACCTACCGCAAGCGCCGCGATGCGCTGGTCGAGTCATTTGGCCGCGCCGGCTGGGACATTCCGCCGCCGCAGGCCTCGATGTTCGCCTGGGCGCCGCTGCCCAAGGCGTTCGAGGCGGTCGGCAGCATGCAGTTCGCGACCCTGATGGTGGAGAAATCCGGCGTCGTGGTGTCGCCCGGCGTGGCGTTTGGCGAGCATGGCGAGGGCTATGTCCGCATCGCGATGGTGGAGAACGAGCAGCGCATCCGGCAGGCCGCGCGCGGCGTGCGCCGCTTCCTTGAAAGCGGCATCGAAACGTTGCACAACGTCGTTCCTCTCGCCAACCGACGCTAATCCTTCCAGGTTGCTTAATCTCCAGGTCCCTTAAATCCATGGTCGCACCCCTGAACGTGGGCATAGCGGGGCTCGGCACCGTCGGTGCCGATGTCGTCCGCCTCATCGAAACGCAAGGACGGGCGCTGGCCGAGCGCAGCGGCCGCGGCGTTCGCGTCGTCGCGGTCACGGCGCGCTCGAAAGCCAAGAAGCGCGGCCTCGACCTGCGCGGCATCGCTTGGGCGAAGAGCCCTGAGGCCCTCGCCGGAGATCCCAATATCGACTGCTTCGTCGAATTGATGGGCGGCGCCGGCGATCCCGCGCTGTCCGCGATCGAGACCGCGCTGAAAGCCGGCAAGTCGGTCGTCACCGCCAACAAGGCGCTGATCGCCAAGCATGGACTGCGTCTCGCCGCGGCTGCCGAGAAGCACGGCGGCGCGCTGAATTTCGAGGCGGCGGTCGGTGCGGCGATCCCGGTCATCAAGACGCTGCGCGAGGGCCTCGCGGGCACCAGCGTCAACCGCGTCTACGGCATCCTCAACGGCACCTGCAATTACATCCTGACCCGGATGGAGCAGGAGGGCCTATCGTTCGAGGAGTGTCTGAAGGACGCCCAGCGTCTCGGCTATGCCGAAGCCAACCCGTCGTTCGACGTCGATGGTCACGACACCGCGCAGAAGCTCGCAATCCTGGCGAGCCTCGCCTTCGGAACCAAGGTCGCGGAAAGCGCGGTTTATGTCGAAGGCATCTCCTCGATCACGCCGGAAGACCTCAAGGCCGCCGCGGAACTCGGTTACCGCGTCAAGCTGCTCGGCGTCGCGGTCCGCACGGCAAAGGGCATTGAGCAGCGCGTGCATCCGACCATGGTGCCGAAATCATCCTCGATTGCGCAGGTGATGGGCGTCACCAATGCGGTCGCGATCGACGGCGAGGGGATTCCGCCGATCACGCTGGTGGGACCCGGCGCCGGCGGCGGCGCGACGGCTTCGGCCGTGGTCGCCGACATCGCCGACGTCGCCCGCGGCATCCGTGCCAAGCCGTTCGGCCGCCCGGTGGAGCGGTTGCGCGACACCACCAAGGCGCCGATGGAACGCCATGAGGGTGGCTATTATATCCGCCTGATGGCGCGCGATCTTGCAGGCACTGCCGCAACAATCGCCACCCGGCTGGCGGAACAGAAGATATCTCTGGAATCCATCGTGCAACGGCACCCCGATGGCGTCGATGTGAACGGTGCGGCCAAAAAACCTTCACCGGTCCCGGTCATTCTGATTACCTATGCGACCAGCGAGGATGCCGTGCATCGCGCGCTGGCTGCAGTGCAGCGCGATAAGGTCATCAGCGGCCGGCCGCAGGTGATCCGGATCGAGAAAAACTAGCGCATGGCCTGAACGGGTCGGGCGTGAGACGATTGATGCGGGCAGGCTGGCCTGTCCCCGAGGCTTAAGGAGTACGCCGATGTCGACCCATATTTCCGTTCCGCCGCAGATGCTGCTCGAGCGCATCCTGACGCTCGAAATCGTGCGCGTGACGGAGCGCGCGGCGGTGTCGGCCGCGCGGCTGCGCGGCCACGGCCAGGAGAAGGCCGCCGACAAGGCCGCGGTCGACGCGATGCGGCGCGAGCTCAACAAGCTGCCGATCGAGGGGACCATCGTGATCGGCGAGGGCGAGCGCGACGAGGCGCCGATGCTGTTCATCGGCGAGAAGGTCGGCCTCAACGCCGGTCCCAAGGTCGACATCGCGGTCGACCCGCTCGAAGGCACCACGCTGTGCGCCAAGAACATGCCGGGCTCGATCGCCACGATGGCGATGGCCGATGGCGGCACGCTGCTGCACGCGCCCGACGTCTACATGCAGAAGATCGCGATCGGTCCGGGTTACGCCAAGAATGTGATCGAGCTCGACGCGCCGCCGGCCGACAACGTCCGCCGGCTCGCCAAGGCCAAGGGCGTCGACCCCAGCGCGATCAACGTGCTGGTGCTCGACCGTCCGCGCCATGCCGACATCATCAATAGCGTGCGTTCGACCGGCGCTGCCGTGCAGCTGATCACCGACGGCGACGTCGCCGGCGTCATTCACTGTGCCAAGCCCGATGAGACCGGCGTCGACATGTATATCGGCACCGGCGGCGCGCCCGAGGGCGTGCTCGCGGCGGTGGCGCTGCGCTGCATCGGCGGCCAGATGCAGTGCCGCCTGATCCTCGACACCGAGGAAAAGCGCGAGCGCGCCCACAAGATGGGCGTCACCGATCCGAAGATGATCTACGGCATCGAAGACATGGCCAAGGGCGACTGCCTGTTCGCCGCCACCGGCGTCACCACCGGCTCGCTGCTGACCGGCGTGAAGTTCAAGAAGGACGTGATCGAGACCGAGACCGTCGTGATGCGCTCGGTCACCGGCACCGTGCGCTACATCAAGGCCGAGCATCGGCAGCTCGAGAAATTCCACCTCGACTAAGACATGCGGTCGTTCCAGGGGCGTCCTTCGGACGCCCCTGGAACTCGAGATTCCGGGTTCGCGCTCACGCGCGCCCGGGAATGACAAGCCAACAAGAACAACAATGGGAGACGCGCATGTCCGATCTGTCCGGAGTCAAGGCGCTGGTATTCGACGTGTTCGGGACCGTGGTCGACTGGCGCACCAGCCTGATCAACGACTTCACCAAATGGGGCGAGACGCGCGGTATCAAGGCCGATTGGACCGCGCTGGTCGATGGCTGGCGCGCAGTCTATGCGGCCTCGATGGACGAGGTGCGCAAGAACCCGCAGAACGGCTACGTCATCCTGGACGTATTGCACCGCCGCTCGCTGGAAAAACTCGTCGCGCAATTCGACATCAAGGGGCTGACCGAGGCCGACCTGCAACATCTGACGCTGGGCTGGCATCGCCTGCACGCGTGGCCCGACAGCGTCGCCGGTCTGACCCGGCTGAAGACCAAATACATCATCTCGCCGCTCTCCAACGGCAACGTCGCGCTGCTCACCAACATGGCGAAGTTCGCAGGGCTGCCCTGGGACCTCGTGATGTCGGCCGAGCTGTTCGAGCACTACAAGCCCGATCCGGAAACTTATCTCGGCGCCGCGAAGCTGCTCTGCCTGCCGCCGGAGCAGGTGATGATGGTCGCCGCGCACAACTACGACCTGAAGCACGCGCAGAAGCTCGGCCTGAAGACCGCCTTCGTGGCGCGTCCGACCGAGTACGGCCCGCTGCAAAAGGTCGATTTCGAGGCCACCGGCGAGTGGGACATCGTGGCCAAGGATTTCGGGGAAATCGCCGGCCGGATGGGCTGCTAGAACTGGTCCACAAATCATCGAAGCGTTACGATTCCTGCCTGATTGGAAAAGGATCATGACGCTGCACGCATCCGCACTGCCCGTTGAGGCGCCACAGGCGTTCCTCGGCGTGACGCGGTCGCTGACCGGAAAACTCTGGCGCGACCGGCTGGATGCGCGCGGGGCGGCGCGGGCGCTCGCGATCGTGCAGCGTCACAACCTGCCGGAAATGCTGGCGCGGGTTCTGGCGGGGCGCGATGTCGGGATCGACGAGGTCGCCGACTTCCTCGATCCGACCATCCGCAAGCTGATGCCGGATCCCCATACGGTCACCGAGATGGAGCACGCAGCCAAGCGCATTGCGGATGCCGCGGTGCGCGGCGAGAAGGTTGCGATCTTCGGCGACTATGACGTCGACGGTGCGACCTCGGCCGCGCTCTTGACCTGGCATCTGCGCCATTGCGGGCTGGACCCGCTGATCCACATTCCCGACCGTATTTTCGAAGGCTACGGGCCGAACGTCGACGCTGTGCGTGCGCTGGCGGCGAAGGGCGCGACGCTGCTCGTCACGGTCGATTGCGGCACCACCAGCATCGAGCCGCTGGCGGAAGCCAGGAAGCTCGGGATGTCGGTCGTCGTGATCGATCATCACCAGACCGGCGATGTGTTGCCCGAGGTCGACGCACTGGTGAATCCGAACCGGCCCGACGATCTCTCGGGGCTCGGCCATCTCGCAGCCGTCGGCCTCGTGCTGGTGACCTTGGTCGCGGTAAATCGCGAGCTGCGCCAGCGCGGCTTCTGGACCGGCGAGATGCCGGAGCCGGACCTGCTCAGCGTGCTGCATCACGTCGCGCTCGGCACCGTGGCCGACGTCGCGCCGCTGATCGGGCTCAACCGGGCCTTCGTTGCCAAGGGCCTGATCGCGATGCGCCGCCGCGACCATGTCGGCCACACCGCGCTGATGGATGTCGCGCGCCTCAACGGCCCGCCGGAGGCCTGGCATCTCGGCTTCATGCTGGGACCGCGCATCAATGCCGGCGGGCGTATCGGGCGCGCCGATCTCGGCGTGCGGTTGTTGCTCGAAGGCGACGTCTCCGAAGCTGCGCGGATCGCAGCCGAACTCGATCGCCTCAATGCCGAACGGCGCGTGATCGAGCAGGCGGCCGAGGCACAGGCCGAAGCCGAGGCGCTGGCTTCGCTCGGGCTCGAGGACAAGGGCGCTGTCATCGTCACCGCGGCGGAAGGCTGGCATCCCGGCGTGGTCGGGCTGGTCGCGGCGCGGCTGAAGGAGAAGTTCGCGCGTCCCGCGTTTGCGATCGCGCTGGAGCCCGGCGGCATCGGCACTGGATCGGGCCGCTCGATCGGTGGCGTCGATCTCGGCAAAGCGGTGCGGCAGGCGGTGCATGACGGCCTCCTGATGAAGGGCGGCGGCCACGCGATGGCGGCCGGCGTCACGCTGCGCAAGGAGAAGCTCGCCGAATTCCGCGCCTACATGGAGAGCGCGCTGGCGGCCGACGTCGCCAACTCGCGTCATGAGAACGAGCTGTTCATCGACGGCGCCGTGACCGCGCGCGCGGTGACGGCGGAATTCGCCGCGACGCTCAATCGCGCGGGCCCGTTCGGCAGTGCCAATCCGGAGCCGGTGATCGCGCTGCCGTCGCATCAGCTGGTCTATGCCGACGAGGTCGGGCAGGCGCATCTGCGGCTGCGCTTCAAGTCCGGCGACGGCTCCATCGTCAACGGTATCGCGTTCCGTTCCGTCGGACAGAAGCTCGGCAGCGCCTTGACGCAAAATCGCGGCCAGCAATTGCACGTGGCGGGCTCTCTTGCGGTCGACCGTTGGCAAGGCACCGAACGTGTGCAATTCCGTGTCCTCGACGTCGCGGTGCCGGATCAGGGCCCGACGGTGATCCGATAGGAAACGTTGGGAGAGGACATGTCAGGACAGGTTGAAGGCAAGGTCGCACTGGTGACCGGCGGCGCATCGGGTATTGGCGAGGCCATCGTCGAATTGTTCGCGCAGGAAGGCGCGACGGTTGTTGCGACCGATATCGACGAGTTGAGGGGACCCGAGCTCGCAGCGCGGCTGAAGAAGGCCGGTCGCGAGGTGGTGTTCCTGCCGCAGGACGTCACCAGCGAGGAGCGCTGGATCGAGGTCATCGCTGACATCGGCAAGCGCTACGGCCGCCTGGACATCATGGTCTCGAATGCCGGCATCGGCATCGGGGCGCCTTCGATCGTCGAGATGTCGCTCACCGACTGGCGGCGGCAGACCGCGATCAATATCGACGGCGTGTTCCTGTCGGTGAAGCACTCCCTGCCGCTGATGCGCAAGCATGGCGGCGGCTCCATCATCGTGATGTCGTCGCTGGCCGGCCTGCGTGGCGCGGCGACGCTCTCCGGCTACAGCGCCACCAAGGGCGCGGTGCGGCTGTTCGCCAAGTCGATCGCGATGGAGTGCGCGCAGGTAAACGACGGCATCCGCGTCAACTCGGTGCACCCCGGCATCATCGACACGCCGATCTGGGGCAAGATCCCGACCGGCGCGACCGGCGCCGGCCAGAACGCGCCGATCGATCCGGAGGAGCGCGCGAGATTCGCGACGCCCCTCGGCCGCGCCGGCCAGGCGATCGAGATCGCGCAAGGTGTGCTCTATCTCGCTTCCGACGCGTCACGTTACGTCACGGGCAGCGAGCTCGTGATCGACGGCGGCATGAACGCCGGCGGCGTCGTGCGGCAGCCTCCGAGCGGCTAGCCGCGAACTGTCGTAGCCCGCATGAGCGGAGCGATATGCGGGAACGCGTCCCTGGGTATCGCTTGCGCTCACCCGGGCTACGCAGATCGCTGTCGCTCCTCGCAATGACGTTGGCGGCCTACCCGCCTTGGCGTAACCGCGCCAGCACCTTGAGCCCGCCGTAACCGTCGGCGGGCAACAGGCCCGTCCTGATCTGAAAATCCTTGATCGCCTTCATGGTGTCGTTGCCGACGCGGCCGTCGGTGCCGCCGGTGTCGAAGCCGGCCTTGGTCAGCCGCGTTTGCATCTCCTGCACTTCGGCGAGTGTCAGCGCGCGCTCCGAGCCCGGGAAGGGCTGGATGAAGGGCGGCCCGCCGAGGCAGCGATCGCCGAGATGGCAGATCGCCAGCGCGTAGTTCATCGACGGGTTGTAGCTCTTCACCGAATTGAAGTTCGGACCGAGCAGGAAGGCCGGACCACCCGCGACCGGGATCCACAATTGCGCTGACGCATTTGGCTGCGGAAACGGCTGGCCGTCGGCGCGCGTCACGCCGGCGCTGGCCCAGGCCGCATAGGTGCGGCTGCCGCTGGCGCCGCCGCCGGGCGCGCGGACCTCGTAGCCCCAATGCTCGCCGCGGTGCCACTTGCCGCGATTGACGAGATATTTCGCGGTCGAGCCCAGCGCGTCGTCGGGCCGGCCGAACGGCGAGACCTTGCCGTCGCCGTCATAATCGAAGCCGACATTGAGCCAGACTTCCGGCATCCACTGCGAATGCCCCATCGCGCCGGCCCAGGAGCCGTTCATCTCCTGAGGCGTGCTCCAGCCGCGCTGCACGATCTTCATCGCGTTGATCAGTTCGGTCTCCCAATAGGCCTTGCGGCGCGGCTCGTTCCAGGCGAGCGCCGCCAGCGAGGGAAACACCGGCGTCATGTGGTTCTGCTGCACCAGCGGATCGCCATAGGCTGACTCGACGCCCCACAGCGCGAGCAGCGTGCCGCGCTCGACACCGAAGTCGCGCTCGATCCGGCCGAACAGCGCCTCGTTCTTCTTCAGTGCCTCCCGGCCGTGAATGATCCGCCAGTCGGAGACACGGCGATTGATGTACTGCCAGATCTGCTCGTGGAATTCAGGCTGGTTGCGCATCTGCCTGAACACGCTCATGTCGGGTTCGACCCGCCCCATGCAGCGATTCCACGTTGCCTCCGAGATGCCTTTTGCCAGCGCGCGGGCGCGAAAATTGTCGCGCCACTGGTCGAAGCCGGGAGGGGCGGCCGCCAGCGCGCCGATTGGATTGACGAGCACCACGCCGGCCGCGAGCCCGGCCTTCAGGACGGCGCGGCGGGCAGGGGATTTCGGAGAATCAGGCTGTTTCATCGGGCCAGTGTAGCGGCGCCGATCGGGTGAGCCAAAAGCCACACCGCCGCAGGAGCCATTGTTTTGAGCATGACCTCCGCGCAAACGCGTTCCGCGTTTGTCGCGAGGGAAAACCGGTTCCCACTTTTCCGGGTCATGCTCTAGCTATCCTGCAAATCTAGGGCGATTTTTGACAGCCACCGGCGCACCACCTGTTCCGACCTGGCGTCGAGACTGGCGGCGAGCCGGCGTTCCTGGGCCTGGGCGATCTGCCGGCATTTCTCCAGCAGCGCGGTTCCATGGCCGGTCAGGGTCCATTGCAGCACGCGGCCATGGACGGGGTGCGGCGTCTTGCCGATTGCGCCGTCGCGCTCGAGGTTGCGGATGATCACGCTCACGGTCTGCGGCGTCAGCAGCGCGACGCGAGCCAGATCGGCGCCCGAGAGCCCCGGATAGGCTTTCAGCATCGTCAGCACGACGAATTGCGGCGAGGTGACGCCGAGCCGTCCCAGTTGGCGCTCCATCGACAGCCGCGAGGCCGCGTGGGCCTGGCGCAGCAGATAGGCGAGATAGCCCTGCTCGCCGCGCTTGCCTTCGCCCGGCGCCGGAACGGAGGGGGCGAGCAGGACGTCGCCTGCGGTCGATGCCGCATTCGCTGCGGCCCTTCGGCCGGCGGCTTTTCCGACCGGACGCCGCTCGGCGGTGCCGGATTTGCCTCGTTTCTGCATTGCCGCCATGTCGCCTGCTGTCGCCTTCGCCGATGCCCGCATCTTGCCGATGATATCAGAGCTCTGATAATATCTCAGTACACTGATAACATGAGGCCAGGCCAATGTCACATGCCCGCAAGGAATACACCGACTTCGAGAAGCTCGCGCCCGACGTCTTCGCCGCGGTGCGCGCGCTCGGCCAGTTCGCGGCGAAGGCCGGCCTCGACAAGCAGCTGCTCGAACTGGTCAAGCTGCGCGCCTCGCAGATCAACGGCTGCGCCTTCTGCGTGCAGTATCACATCCTGCAGGGCGAGAGCCTCGGCGTGTCCGCCGACAAGCTGAACCTCGTCGTGGTGTGGCGCGAGGCGCCGCAGTTCACGCCGCGCGAGCGCGCCGCGCTGGCCTGGACCGAAGCGTTGACCACCTTGCCGAACGGCGTCAGCGACGAGGTCTATGCGCAGGCCACCGCCGAATTCTCCGAGCAGGAGCTGACTTACCTGACCTCGGCGATCGCTTCGATCAACGTCTGGAACCGGTTCGGCGCGGCCTATCGCTGGACGCCGCCGCCGCGCCGGCAGCGTGCGGACGCGGCTTCGTAACGTCGAGACGGATCAAACGGCAACCGACAGGGAGAAAAACAATGACCTCGATGGCAATGACTCCATCTGTTCCATTCGCGCGGCCGCCGCGGCCGGTCGCGCTGGCCGTGATCGCGGGGCTGGCCTCCGCGTTCGTGATCGGCAAGGCACTGCCGACCCCGATGGACGCGATCTCCTCCGTCATCGCGCCGCTGTGCGCCAGCGCCAATGCGGCGTCGCCGCTCGACAAGGTCGAGGTCATCAGCTCGCATGCGCTGCCCAATGTGGCGGGAAAGCGCGTCACGGTGGTGCGCGTGTTCTATGGTCCCGGCGGCTTCACGCCGCCGCACCGCCATTCCGGTTCGGTGACGGCCTACATCACCAAGGGAGAAATCCGCTCCCAGCTCGGCGGCGGGCCGGTCGAAACCTTCAAGGTCGGCCAGTCCTTCTTCGAGCCGCCGGGTTCGACCCACATGGTTTCGGCCAATGCGAGCACCACGGAGCCGGCGGAGCTGATCGCGGTGTTTGTGGCTGACGAGGGCGCGCAGCTGACCACGATGCTCGAATAACGACCGGCGGGAAGCACTGGACCAGTTTGGTGCCCAGTTCGCGTGAAACTGGACCTTGCGCGCGACGCGGCGCGTCGATTGATTGCGCGGCAGGTTACGGCGACAGCCGCCGACGAGGGACGAACCGATGATCAGTCTGAAGGGCCTCTCTGCCTTCCCGATAACGCCTTCGAACCGGGATGGACGAGTCGATGTGGGTGCGCTCCGCGCCTTGCTCGACCCCTTGGTTGCGGCGAAGGTAGATTCGGTCGGGCTGCTCGGAAGTACCGGCTCATATCCGTATTTCAGCCGCGATGAGCGGCGGCGCGCCGTGCAGGCGGCCACCGCCTTGGCAGACGGCAACACACCAATATTGGTTGGCATCGGCGCATTGCGCACCGACGATGCGGTGCGGCTGGCCCAGGATGCGCGCGATGCGGGCGCGACGGCAGGCCTGCTGGCGGCGGTTTCCTATACGCCGCTGACCGATGACGAGGTCTTTGAGCATTTTCAAACCGTGGCTCGCGAGAGCGGGTTGCCGATCTGCATCTATGACAATCCCGGAACGACTCATTTTCAATTTACGCCGGCGCTCATCGGCCGGTTGGGTCGTGTGGACGGAATCGTCGCGGTAAAAAGTCCGGCGCTGGATGCTTCGACCGTGGCGGGCCATCTCAGGGAATTGCGGGCTGTCGTTCCGGACGGCGTTGCGTTGGGTTACAGCGCCGACTGGAATTGCACCGAGGCGCTGCTGGCGGGCGCAGATGCCTGGTACAGCGTTGTCGCAGGAATCTTCCCGAAGGTCTGCGTGGACATCGTTCGCGCCGCGACGAGCGGCGATGCGGCCCGGGCGCGAGAGCTCAACGCGCGTCTGCGGCCGATTTGGGATCTGTTCAGGACATATTCCAGTCTGCGCGTCGTCTACGCACTTGCCAATCTCCGAGGGATCTGTGCGGCCGAGCCTCCACGTCCGATATTGCCGCTCCCCGCGGACGCTCAGAGGCGGGTCAAGGAGACGTTGGCGGCGATCGAGATCGATTAATCGAAACCGCGGCGCAAGGCGCTAGATGCCGGCGCGCGCCAGTGGGTTGCGGCCGAACCGGTTGTCACCCTTCGATCCCGGCAGCACGCTCAGCGTTGCGACGAGCGCCAGATAGGGGATCCAGTATTTGACGTGCAGCGCGGCGGCGAGGTGAGGAATGGCGAGGATCGTCAGCGCCCACCAGCCCGAGACGTTGAGGTCGTGCAGCCGCTTCACCAGGATCGCGGTGAACGGCCACAATGACAGCATGAGCAGCAAGCGCAGGACGGACAGGTCGTCGGCGGGCGGGCTGCTGTCGTAATACCGTGGACCGGGGTCGAGCCTTACGCCGATGCGAATGACGAGCATGTCGACCAGCACGAGGCCGAAAAATCCCAGGCCGAATTCCTGCCGGCTGATGCGGCCTTTCACCGAAAGAAAGAACCAGCTGAAGGTCGAGAGCATGCTTGGTTGTGGTCCAGCCTGAATGGGCATCTGATAGAGACTTGCGTCCGATGGTCAAAGCGGGACAGGTTCCTGCGGATTGCTGCTTCCATCATGATCATTCAAGCTGGCAATTGTCGCCGCGACATGGCGCGCATCGATGCGATTCCGAATGGAACCTGCGGTCGTTCCGCCCGTGGCATGGCTTCCATCAGCGCGCAAAATCGGCATAACAACCGTTAGGCGTGCTCGCTGGGAGGCGTTCGATGCGATTGCCGCTATTTCTGTTGGCGCTGCTGGTTCCTGCATTGGCCCGGGCCGAGGAACCCGCGACCAATGCGCCGGCGCTGTGGGGCAGCCCCACGGTCGACAACGGCGCCTGCTGCAAGACGCTTGGCGAGGTGCGCAGCAATATCGACAGGCTCGACCGCGAGATCGTGCGCCTGATGGCCGAGCGCGGCCGCTACGTACATGAAGCGGCCCGCTTCAAGGCCAACCCGGCGCAAGTCGAGGCGCCCGAGCGGGCCGAGGCGGTGGTGAAGAAGGCAATGACGCTGGCCGAACAGGACGGGCTGTCGCCCAAGGTCGCGGAAGCCGCCTATCGCGCGATGGTGCGCGCCTTCATCGACTACGAGCAAGGCATCTTCGCAGCCGCCGCGGCGCGCGGCGACGCGCCCTGGAAGAAATAGGCGGACGCGCTGATCATGCGGTACTCATTCCGGCGCGTGCTCGCAGGCGCGGCGTTCGTCCTGATCGGCTGCACGTTTGTATCGATCCCCGCGCTTGCCGAGCGGCGTGTCGCGCTCGTGATCGGCAATTCGGCCTATCGCAACACGGTGCAGCTTCCCAATCCGCGCGATGACACGGCCGACGTGGCGCGGATGCTACGTCACTGACGCCGGAGCTGCGCAAGGCTGTCGAACAGCGGCTGGCTCGCGCCGGCCTGCCAAGCGCACACCCGACGGCCACTATGGTCCAGATACGCTGGCTGCCCTGCAAAGCGCAGTACTTGCGAAGTAGTCGGCAAGCGCGTTGCGGTCATCGGTCTGTGACGCTGCGACGACACGTGTTCTGCGATTCAGATCGCAACCATCTCAGATAATAATTACTCTTTTGCTCTGCGGCATGCTTAAGCAAGCTGAGAGAGCGCGGTTCAATTTGTTCGTACCGAAGCTTTAAGTCTCCGGCAGATCAGCAAGGAGCCGTCAGCATGCCGTTTCTGCGTTTTGATTTGATCGAGGGAAGAAGCGACGCCGACATCCAAAAGCTGCTCGATGTCACGCACGAGGTGCTGGTCGAAACTCTCCACGTGCCGCAGCGCGACCGTTATCAGGTGGTGCATCTTCATCCGCGATCTCGCATTGTCGCACTCGATACGGGACTCAGTATCGACCGGACGGACAAGCTGGTGATGTTGCAACTGACCAGCCGTCCGCGCGACAGGGCGTTGAAGCTGGATTTCTATCGTGTTCTCGCCGAGAGGCTGTCGTCGGCCTGCGGGATCGCACCGAGTGACCTCGTCATCAATTTTGTGATCAATGACGATGAGGACTGGTCGTTCGGCATGGGGCGGGCACAGTTCATCACCGGCGAGCTGAAATAATTCCGCGGACGAGGCTTTCCGGTCCGTTCGATCTTGCGAGTCTTTCACGATCGATGTGGTCACTTCACGGCGGCGATGCCGTGAGCAGGCGATCGTTTTCTCTGGCGCTGGAGTCTGATCATGCTTCGCAGTTTGCCGCTGCTCATGCTCGCGATATCGCTGGGGCTTACCGGCGCCACCGGCGCCCAAACGCCAACCGGAGCGCTGGCTCCGCAGACGTCCACGCCGGAGCAGCTCGTCGATGCCTTGAACGGCGTGTTCGGTAAACATTCGGGTGCGCGCGCGGTCCATGCCAAGGGAATTGTGCTGGCGGGCACGTTCACGCCCGGCTATCAGGCATCAGCCGTCAGCAAGGCGCCGCATTTGCAGAATACGATGGTTCCTGTAACGGTTCGCTTCTCTGACTTTGCCGGAATTCCTGACATTCCCGATAATCAGGGATTGGCCAGCCCGCGGGGCTTCGCAATCAAGTTTAAGCTGCCCGATGGCAGCGACAGCGATATCGTGGCCCACTCTTTCAACGGCTTTCCTTCACCGACCGCGGACGACTTTCGCGAACTGCTGATTGCGTTGGCAAGCAGCGGTGCCACGGCGCCCAAGCCAACGCCGCTTGACAAGTACCTGGCGACGCACCCCGTCGCACAGACTTTCCTGACCGCGCCGAAACCGTCGCCCGAGAGCTATGGCACACTACCGTATTTTGGCGTCAACACGTTCAAGTTCGTCAATCGCGCCGGAAAGGTCACCCATGGCCGCTATCAATTCCAGCCGATGGCCGGCGCCCATTTCCTCAGCGACGAGGAGGCAGGAAAGAAGGCCGCAGACTATCTGAGCACGGAAATCCGTGCGCGGGTCGCGCAGGGGCCGGTTAATTTCAGGATGCTGCTCCAGGTCGCCGGGGCCGATGACAAGCTCGACGATCCGTCAACAGCCTGGCCCGACACGCGCCAGACCATCGAACTCGGTACGATTTCGATTACGAAAGCCGTCCAGGACAGTGACGCCGCCCAATGGCAATTGCTGTTTCTGCCGAACGCGCTTCCGTCCGGCATCGAGGTGCAGGATCCGATGATCGATGCGCGGTCGGCCGTGTATCCGGTCTCGTACTCTCGCCGGCAGGAATAGCCGTCGCCGTCGGCTGCGCCGAGCGCCATGGCGGTGGGCGTTTGCACAATTTCGGAATAATGGAATAGTGCCGCTGATTTGCCCGACGTGTCAAGTTGTCGTGTCGAACGACGGCAGCCGCCGGCTACTTTGCATGGGGTTGTTTTCGATATTTTGGCAGTGCGCCCCGAACCGGTGTCCCCTTCGCTCGACAACATTCTAATTGCCGCCACCCTCCTGGGTGTCGATGCGATGCAAGACGTCGTCGGGCAGGGCATGGGCCACGGCGGCCGCAGGTCCGGGCTCCGGTCCGATCTCGCGGCCGCGGCCGCGGATCAGCCGCTCATAGGCCGACACCAGCGTGGTGTAGGGATTGACCCACAGCCAGCCGTCGCGCGTGAACACCTGGACGTCGAAATGCAGATGCCGCGACGTGCCGTTGGGGTGGTCGAGATAGTTCGAGACCACGCCGATCTTCTCGCCCTCGCTGACGCGGCGTCCGTTGAGCAGGCCGTCGCCATCCATCACTGACGGGTTCATGTGCATGTAGCGGAAGCGGACGTGCTCGGTGCGGGTGTTGACCTGCAATGTCGCGGCCTGCTGTTGCGGCGAGCGGATCACGATGCTGTCGCGCACCGCAACGACCGCCTGCTGCTTGGGGTCGCAACCATCCTTGCTGTCGACAGGACATGCGCCGGGGCGGATGTCCTGGCCCTGATGGCCGTAGCCGCTGGCACATTGGCCGACCTCGAAGCTGCGCGCCTCGCAGAAATTGTCCTGCCAGGGATACGCGTCGACGGCCGCGCCGGGCTTGCGCCTGGCGAAGGATTGCGAGTGGGCGAAGGCCGGCGCCTTCTCGAGCGGAAAGCGGATCTGCGAATAGACGGTGAAGTCGGCGTGACCGCCTTGTTGCCTGCGGCCGCCGCTGCCTGCGACGATGTCGCCGCTCGGGTGGTAGGTGAAGTCGGCGGATTGCGCGGCGGGCCGCTCGGCGATGTCGGAGGCGACGTCACTGCGTGGCCGTGACGGCTGGCCGCCGGCGATGCGCAGGGCCTTCAGAAAGCGCTCGACGACCGGATAGGCCTCGCGGCAGGCCAGCCGCTTCGGCCGCGGCGCGCTGTCGAGGCACTGGATCGACACGACATAGGGAATCCCGAAGCGGGTGAAGGCGTAGCGGACATAGCCCTCGCGAATGAAGCGGCGCAGGTCCGGAAACTGCGCGGCCAGCGTCTTGACCGGCTCGCCCTTGCCGCCGAGCCGGTCGGCGAGGTCGTAGACCAGGATCGAGCCGGAAATCTGCACCTCGACCGGCTTCGCAAATGTTCGCGGCGGCATGCCGTCACCGGCGCCGGGGTCGAGCGAGAACACGGCATCGTAGCCCGACGCACCGGCATGGAAGAAATCGACCGCGCGGAAGTCGGCTTGGTAGCGCGCGATCGACAGGCTGTCCGGCACACCGTTTTGCCGCGCGTCGAGATAGCTGGCGGGATCGAACGGCAGCAGCACCGGGATCGGGCTCTGCGCGATGCCGGGAAACAGCGGCGCTGTCACCGCGTTCAACTGCACCAGCGCAGGCGTCGCCCGCGGATCGGTGGAAGGAACGCGGCGTTGTCCGGCGAAAGTGAACCCGGCGGCGACGGCCGGGCGGCTGCCGATCTCCTGCCGCAACTGGTCGAGCACGGCTCGCCATTCGACCCGCATGGCCGAGATCGATGGCGTTCGGAACTCGTCGGCATGCGCGCCGGGAAGAGGCGCGAGCAGGGCTGCCAGCCAGCAACTGACGAAGCTGACCACCTTCCTGCTCACTGCACTCCCCGGGCTCATGTCTGATCGCCCGAGAGACTAAAGCAAGTTCCGGAAAAGTGTGTAGCGGTTTTCGGTAAAGTTGATGCTTAACCAACAAGTTGAGGCGGGGTGACGATTCATTTCAAATCCCACCGCGCCTCAAGCGCTCAGTCCTTGGCGCGTTCGACGTAGGAACCGTCCTCGGTCATCACCACGATGCGGGTGCCCGTGGTGATGTGCGGCGGCACGCCGGTGCGCAGGCCGTTGGACAGCATGGCCGGCTTGTAGGACGAGGAGGCGGTCTGGCCCTTGGTCACGGGCTCGGTCTCGACCACTTCCAGCGTCACGCGCTGCGGCAGCTGGATCGCGACCGGGTTGCCCTCGTGCATCGAGAGCTTAACGGTCATGTTCTCTTGCAGATACGGCGCAGACGAGCCGACGATTTCCTTGGAGACCTGGACCTGGTCGTAGTTGTCGTTGTTCATGAAGTGGAAGCCGTCGCCATCTTCATAGAGGTAGTTGTAGTTGTGGTCCTCGACGGTGGCCTTCTCGACCTGATCGGTGGTCTTGTAGCGCTCCGAGACCTTCACGCCGTCGCCGATGCGGCGCATTTCGATCTGGCTGACCGGGGTGCCCTTGCCGGGATGAATGTTCTCGGCGGAAAGGACCACATAGAGCTTGCCGTCCTGCTCGATGACGTTGCCCTTGCGGATGGAACTGGCGATGACTTTCAAAGGTGTTTTCCTGAATTTGAGAGCCTAAGGGCGCCAACCGGATCGGCAGCCCCTCGGCCATGGCGGCGATTTCGGGCTGCAACATACTGATTTGTCCCTGAGATGCCAGTCTTTTGCGGCCGAATTCGCAAGGTTGCGAACCGTCCCGGCCGCGCCGATCGGCCCTATTTTCGGGCCGGATCGGGCGTTTTCGGTGCGGTCCGGTTGTGCTCGGCAAAGCTCGCAGGAACCGAGAATGTGCCGGTCTTCAGATCGTAGAGGCAGCGCCAGTCCTCGACCCGGGGGAGAGGCGTTTCCTCTCCTTGGATGTCGAACGACAGGCCGATCACGAGGTAACGGCTATCCGGCCAATGCTGGCCCATCGAGGTTGTCAGAGCCGTCGTTCAGGTTCAGCCAGGCGCGCACATGGACAAGGTGCGCGTCTTTCGACAAGAAGGGATCAGCCTCGCCGCATTCGGCGGGGGTTGGGGCTGTGCAGGCTTATGAACTTGTGTGGAATCAATCGGTTGTGCAAGACTCTTGAGTGCGGATGGCGGCTCGTTGATGTTGAATCCATGAGGATGCTCTGGCGATGACAGCTCATGACCAGCCGTCGCGGTGGTGGACGCCGTCGCGCTACGCCGATCGCAGGCCGTTCCTGCAGGCGCGGGCCGCGATCACGCGAGCGGTGCGCGCTTGGTTCGAGGAGCAGGGATTTGCCGAGGTCGAGACCGCGATCCTGCAGATCTCGCCGGGCAACGAGACACACCTGCACGCTCCCCGCACCGAGCTCAGGCAGACCGATGGCTCGCATGTGCCGCGCTATCTGCGCACCTCGCCGGAGTTCGCCTGCAAGAAGCTGCTCGCGGCCGGCGAGCCGAAGATTTACGAGTTCGCGCGGGTGTTCCGCGACCGCGAGCGCGGCGACCTGCATCTGCCCGAATTCACCATGCTGGAATGGTACCGCGCCAATGCCGGCTATGACGCCATCATGGCCGACACGATCGTCGTGATCGCCCATGCGGCGCAGGCGACCGGGATCGGGCGGTTTTCATTCCGTGGCAGGATGGCCGATCCCTTTGCCGATCCGGAATTGCTGACGGTCGCGGCAGCTTTCGAGCGCTTCGCCGGCATCGATCTGTTGGCGACGATCACGGGCGGCGCGGGCGATCGCGAGGCGCTTGCGGCGGCGGCAGCAGCGCGGGTGCGGGTTGCAGATGACGACACCTGGTCCGATATCTTCAGCAAGGTGCTGGTCGAGCATGTCGAGCCCCAACTGGGGCAGGGCCGTCTGACGGTGCTGTTCGAATATCCGTCGCCAGAGGCCGCGCTGGCGCGCACCAAGGCCGGCGATCCTGATGTCGCCGAGCGTTTCGAGGTCTATGCCTGCGGCGTCGAGCTTGCCAACGGCTTCGGCGAGCTGACCGATGCGGCCGAGCAGCGCCATCGTTTCACCGCAGCGATGGACGAGAAGGCCCGCCGTTATGGCGAGCGCTATCCGCTCGACGACGATTTCCTTGCGGCGGTCGGCCAGATGCCGGAAGCCAGCGGCGTCGCGCTCGGCTTCGACCGGCTGGTGATGCTGGCGAGCGGCGCGCCACGAATTGATCAGGTGGTCTGGACACCGCCTGCGGGAGAGACATGAACAGGATCGATCCAAAACTGGCGGCGACATTGCGACAGCCGCGCGAGCTGGTCGATGCCGGGCTCGCGCCGGTCGCAGCACTTGCCGGGCTCGAGCGGGTCGCTGCGCGCTACGCGGTCGCCGTGACGCCGGAGCTCGCCGCGCTGATCGATCCGGCCGATCCCGCCGACCCGATCGCGCGGCAGTTCATCCCGAGCGCCGACGAACTCGTCGAGCAGCCGGGCGAGAACGCCGATCCGATCGGCGACGATGCGCATTCGCCGGTCGCCGGAATCGTGCATCGCTATCCCGATCGGGTGTTGTTCAAACTCGTCCATGTCTGCGCGGTGTATTGCCGGTTCTGTTTCCGGCGCGAAATGGTCGGGCCGGGAAAGGCCTCGGCCTTGTCCGATGACGCCTACCGCGCGGCGCTGGATTACATCCGCAGCTATCCGGAGATTTGGGAAGTCATCCTGACCGGCGGCGATCCCTTGATGCTGTCGCCGCGCAGGCTGACCGAGATTATGGCCGATCTCGCCGGGATCGATCATGTGAAGATCGTTCGTCTCCACACCCGTGTTCCGATCGCCGATCCGGGCCGTATCAATCCCGAGATGGTCGCGGCATTGCGGGTCGAGGGCGCGACGACCTGGATTGCGATCCACGCCAACCATCCGCGTGAGCTGAGCACCAATGCCCGCGCGGCGTGCGCGCGCCTTGCAGACGCCGGCATTCCCCTGGTGAGCCAGTCCGTCCTGCTGCGCGGCGTCAATGACGATGCTGCGACGCTCGAGGCGCTGATGCGTGGCTTCGTGGAGTGCCGGATCAAGCCCTATTATCTGCATCACGGCGACCTTGCGCCCGGCACTGCGCATTTGCGCACCACGATCGAAGCCGGGCAGGAATTGATGCGGGCGTTGCGCGGGCGTGTCTCCGGACTTTGTCAGCCGGATTATGTGCTCGACATCCCCGGCGGCCACGGCAAGGCGCCGATCGGCCCGAGCTATTTGTCGCAGCCGGCTTCCCGCGAACGTGAAGATCCGGTGGAACAGCGCTACCGTATCGTCGATTATTGCGGCGACGTTCATCTTTACCCGCCGCAATCCTGAGGCGGCGATGAGCGGGGCCAGGGACGGACGGCAGGAGCCGCCCGAGGACGAGGGCAACCGCAGCATCGAAAATGCTGTGATGTTCGGCTTCTTTGTCGTGCTGGTCGCCGCGGGAATCTGGCTCCTTGGCACGATGGCCGATATACGGAAGGTACAGGATTGCGCAGCGCAGGGGCGACGCAACTGTGCTACCGTCGAGGTCCCGGAACGGGCGCGATAGGGTTGAGAAGCGGAGACGCGAGATGCGGAAGACAGTTTTGTTGATGGCTCTGATGATGGTTGCGGCCGGAGCGCCCCAGCTTGGCACGTCCCAGGCATGGGCGCAGCAGCAGGGCGGATCGTCCTCCATGCAGAAGGGCGGGACGGTCCCGGAGGCGCCGATCGGACATCGTCAGCCACGCCGCGGGGACGTTGGCAACGAGAAGAACATTAGCGATCCGAACAGTCAGGCCAACAAGGAAGACGCGGCGCTCGACAAGAAGATCAAGAGCATCTGCCGCGGCTGCTAAGCCACGGAAGAGACCGGCGGAGCGCGATGTACGCCCCGCCGGCAACGCTCAATCCGTCCGGCCGCGTCAGGCCGAACGCTCCTGCAGGCCGTCACGCCGCACACTGCGCCTTGCGTCGACGGCATCGGCCAGCTGCTTCAGCACGTCAGCCGTCGTCCCGAGGTCGATGCAGCCATCCGTGATGCTCTGGCCGTAGGTCAGCGCCTTGCCCGGCACGACGTCCTGGCGTCCCGCAACAAGATTGCTCTCGATCATCACGCCGATGATGCGCTGTTCGCCGCCTGCGACCTGGCGCGCGATGTCGGCGGCAACTGCCGGCTGGTTCTCCGGCTTCTTGCTGCTGTTGGCGTGGCTGGTGTCGATCATCAGCCGCGCTGCGACACCAGCGCGGCCGAGCTCGGCGACGGCAGCATCGACGCTCGCGGCATCATAGTTCGGCGCCCGGCCGCCACGCAGGATGACGTGGCAGTCTTCGTTGCCGCTGGTGGCGGCGATCGCCGAACGGCCGCCCTTTGTGACCGCCATGAAGTGATGCGGGTGCGAGGCCGACTTCACCGCGTCCGCCGCGATCCGCACGCCGCCGTCGGTGCTGTTCTTGAAGCCGACCGGGCAGGACAGCCCGGAAGCCAGCTCGCGATGGATCTGGCTCTCCGTGGTGCGTGCGCCGATCGCGGCCCAGGAGACCAGATCGGCGATGTACTGCGGCGTCGTCATGTCGAGGAATTCGGTGCCGGCCGGCAGGCCGAGATTGTTCACCGCCGACAGCACGTTGCGGGCGAGCCGCAGGCCCTTGTTGATGTCGAAGCTGCCGTCGAGATCGGGATCGTTGATCAGCCCCTTCCAGCCGACGGTGGTGCGCGGCTTCTCGAAATAGACCCGCATCACGATCTCGAGGCGGTCGGCGAGCTGTTCGCGCAGGCTGGCGAGGCGCTCGGCGTAGTCGACGGCCGCCGCGGGATCGTGGATGGAGCAGGGGCCGACGACGACCAGCAGGCGGTCATCGGTGCCGTTCAGGATCGCGTGGACGGCATTGCGGGCGCCCATCACGACCCGGGTCGCCGTCAGGGTGCGCGGGACCTCCCGCATCACCTCTTCGGGCGTACTGAGCTCTTTCAATTCCTTGATGCGAAGATCGTCTGTCGTACTCAACACGGCTGGCTCCTTTGGAGTTCGGGACCTGCCGGCACAAAAAAGCCGCCAGGTCTGGCGGCTTGTTTTGGACGTTTGCTGCAATTCTTCAGATTGAGCGCGATCCTCCTGCCGCCAGCGAGCTGTCGTAGCTAAAGTACCAAAAATAGCTGGTGGCTGATGTGATCATGGGTCGGCTCTATAGCGCAGGGATTTGGGGCTGTCACCCCCCAAAAGCAAGCCCCCCGCGGTTCGGCGTCAGGTGTTGCGCGCCGCCAACGCCATGCCGATCAGGGTCGCACCGCCGAACATCAGATTGAGGCCGACGAGGAGGCCGATCGCCCATCCCGCGGATTCCGGCAAGCCGGCGATGATGAAGAAGGCGATCACGACGTCCATCAGGCCGGCGATCAGCAGCCAGGACCAGCGTCCCGACAATTCGCGGCGGTGCTCCAGCGCGTACATGATGGCGGCGACGCCCTCGGCGACGAAATAGGCGCCGACCACGATGGTCAACGTCAGCACGCCCTGCATCGGACGGGCGAGCAGCACCATGCCGGCCAGCACGGCGAGCGCGGCCGAAATCAGCGACCACCAGAAGCCCGGCATGTTGCGCGCCCAGAACGTCACGATCAGCCCGCCGATCCCTGAGATCAGGAACATCCAGCCGAGGAAGATGGTGACGGCGAGGCTCGCGAAGGTCGGCACGATCATCGCGGCAATGCCGAGGATCACGAGCAGGATGCCTTCGAACAGGAACGCCTTCCAGTGCGCCTTCACCGCGGCCTGCATTTCCGATCGCAGCTTGTCGAGGTCGTTGGACAGGGTCATCGCGGCTCTCCGGATCTGCGAACGTAAAGGCTGCGCGCGTGCGGCGTGATCCTAACTCTGGCTCGGTGCGGACGGAAAGCCCTCCGAGGCGGTCCGCATCCGGTTGCGGCCGAGGAAGTAGACCGCGGTGGTCGCGATCAGCAGCGCCAGTCCGATCAGGATCGAGGTGAAGCCGATCGGGACCAGGATGAACGACGCATTGCGTTCGGGATTGACGTACCAATGATGCAGCGAGGTGAGCAGGAAGGAGACGCCGGCAAAGCCGGCGCCGCCGCCGATCAGCAGCAGCGCCCACATCCGCCGCAGCTGGCTGAGCCGCTCGCGCGCAACGTCGGTGCGCGGCGCATGATGCTTGCCGAGGCGTCGCACCAGGCGGATCGCAAAGCCGATCGAGGAGAAGCCGATCAGCACGCTGGCCGAGCCGAGCAGCAGCCGCGTGGTCGAGCCGAGATCGGGGATGCGCTGGAGCGCGAGCAGCGGAAAATCGAACGCCGCGTGCAGCGCGACCGGTGCGACCAGCACCAGCGCCCAGTTCGTCATGCGCGCCCAGTCGCGGTGACCCCGGTAGGCGCCGAGCGCGCCGCCGGACCGCGCGATCGCAAGATAGGCGCCGGCGATGATGCCGAGCGCGCCGTGGAACGGCACCGTGAGCACGCTGCGCAACGCGGCGAGCGCGCGCCACATGTCCTTGTGCTGGACCAGATAGGCGAGGTTCTCATAGGCGGCAAATCCAAGTCCGGCGGCCGCGCCATAGACCACCGTATCCATCGGATCGGCGAACGCGCGGCGCCGCGTCGAGATGACGACGATGACGAGCACCTTGACGATCTCCTCCGGTGCGGCGACCCCGAAGGCTGCACGCACCGCCTGCGTCGCCCAGGGATTGTCGGGAATGGCGAGCAGCGCATTGAACGGAATTCGCGCCAGGCCGAGCAGCGAGATGCTGGCCGCGCCGAGCACGAAGGCGAGCCACACCTGCACCGGCGGTCCGGGGCGCTCGTCGGCGGCGATGACGAGCCACAACACCAGCAATGCGGGGGCAATGGCGGCGGCGCCGATGACGGTTGGAAGCGACTCAAGCAACAACATGAGCCGGACGGGCCCCTTTGATGGCACCAAAGCGATGCGTGCCGAAGAAATGGCAGCAAGTTCAGCGGATTGCAAATCGGTCTGATGCCGTTCTCGTGACCAATATGCCACGGTGCCTTGCGAAAGCGGGTTGGAAAGGTGCCGTTGCGGGCCTTGATCAGCTCAAGGCCGAGGGCGGCTCCCGGACAGGTTCCTGACGGCGGCAGGCCCATGGCGTTTCCAGGCGCAGGAGCTTTGGTACCCCGACGATGGATGGGATCGCGACCTGTGGGTCCAATCAGCTTTCGGCACCGCGTTCCCTTCGTTGGGCTATAATGCCGTGGGCAAGGCGACTGATCCGGTAAAAGCCAGAGATGCTTTCGATTGATTCTGCTGTGAGCGTTCTTGCCGTGATCGCGCTGTTTGCGGCGTTTGTGAATGGCGCGCTTGGTTACGGGTTTTCCTCGCTCACGGTGCCGGTCGCGCTCGTCTTCTACACCAACCGCGTCCTCAATCCCGCGGTGGTCCTCGTCGAAGTCTTCGTCAATCTGTATGTTCTGTGCATCAACCTGAGCGGTGTTCCGGCCGTGTGGCGGCGCGTGCTGCCTATTCTCATCGGCATGCTGCCCGGCATCGCGGTCGGAGCCTTTGCGCTGACGTCGCTTCAGCCCGGCTGGACCAAGTTCGCCACCTACTCGATCATTCTGCCGCTCATTCTGCTGCAGGCGGCCGGTTGGCGGAGGCCGATCCAGTCGAAATGGCTGGTCGGTCTGCCTTTTGGAACGATGCTCGGGGTCTTGTACTCGGTCACGACCATTTCGGGCCCGCCGCTGGCGATCCTTTTCAACAATCAGGGCCTCGTCAAAGATGAGTTTCGGGCCGGTCTCGCACTGGTTCGGGTGACGGAGTCCAGCCTGACCGCAATCGCGTACTACAAGCTCGGTCTGTTCATCGACGAGAGCCGGAGCCTCTTGTTCGTGCTCGTTCCCTGCGTTGTCCTCGGCATACCGTTCGGTGCCTGGCTGATCCGGCGGCTGGACGCCGAGACGTTTCGCCGGATCTGCATGAGCTTTGATGCGTGGGTCGTGGGATTCGGCCTGTCGCGCGTGTTGATCGAAGTGAAGCTGATGGAAAGCCCGTGGGCCTACAGCGTCATGGCCGGCACGATCCTGATCGACGTCTGCTTGTTGTACGTCTTCTTCACCGCGAGGAGAGGCACCGTGCAGAACTCGCACGCGCTGGCTTCGCTGAAGTCCGGCAACCGGGGCGGTCCGACCTGAAGGTGCTTTAACCTGCGAGCAGGCGCCGGCAGGTTTCGACAAACACCTCGGCCCCCGTGACGATATCGGCGTCGTCGGTGTTCTCGCTCCAGTGATGGCTGATGCCGCCGATCGACGGCACGAACAGCATCGCCGCCGGCATGATGGTGGCGAGGACCTGGGCGTCATGGCCGGCGCCGCTCGGCATGCGGATTGATTTGCCGCCGGCGCAGGCTGCGCTCGCGGCTTCGATCGCATCCTGGAATGCGGGCGTCATCATCGCCGGCACCCCGGTGCGGATGCGCTCAACCTTCACGCCGCAACGGCCTTGAGCGGTGGCCTCGGCCGCCAGGCGATGCAGCTGTTGTTCGAGGCGGGCGATCATCTCGGGATTGTCGTCGCGGATCTGGAACAGCATCTCGGCGCCGCCTGGAATGATGCTCGGCGCGCCCGGGTCCAGCGTGATGCGGCCGGTGGTCCACACCGTGCGCGGTCCCGACAGGGCAGGGAAGCTATCGTCGATCGCGACGCAGAACCGCGCCAGTGCCAGGCCGGCGTCCCTGCGCACCGCCATCCGCGTGGTGCCGGCATGGTTCTGCTCGCCGGTGAACGTGATGCGATATTGCCAGATGCCGACGATCGAGGTGACGACGCCGATCTTGAGCCGGCTGCCTTCCAGCGTGTCGCCTTGCTCGATATGCGCTTCGAGATAGCCGATGTGGCGGCCGGCCTCGGCGTTGAGGCGCGGGCGACCGGCGAAGCCTGCGTCGCGCAATGCATCGCGCATGGTGCGATCGCTGGAGCGGTCGCGGGCTGCATCGATGTCGGCTTCGGTCACCGCGCCGACAAACGACCGGCTGCCGAGGAAACTGCCGAAATGTCCTTCCTCGTCGCACCACGCGGCGACCTCGACCGCGCCGTTCGCGTCCGGATCGGTATTGATGACGCGCGCCGCCTCCAGCGCGTAGATCACGCCGAGCGGCCCATCGAGCCAGCCCGCATGGTTCTGGCTCTCCAGATGCGAGCCTGCGAGCAGCTTTGGTCCCGTCTTTGCGCTGGAGCCGAGCACATTGCCGATGCCGTCGATCGTTGCGGTGAGATTGGCGTCGGGCAAACGCGCCGCGAGCCAGTCGAGCGAGCGCAGATGCGGTTCGGAGAATGTCGGCTTGTGCACGCCGGTCTTGTAGGCGCCGATCGCGCGCAGCGCGTTGAGATCGGCGAGCACGCGCTTGCCGTCGAAGCGACCGTTGATGCCTGGCATGATTGGACTCCGGATTGCCGTCTTGATTTCGCGTCTTGATTTGCGCCTCGATTTGCTCCTTGGCGCCTCAATCCCGTCTTGATGCCGTCGTGGTTGGGTGCGACGGAACAATCAGGGCAAACGATTTCTTAGCGGTTCTGCTCTTAGGTCGCAGTACGAATAGCGTGAGAGTGTGATCATGTCTGCATTCCGGAACTGGGCCCGCAAGGCCGCTGTGCTGTTTTTCCCGATCGCGCTCGGCGCCTGCGCGCAGGTTTCGCAGCAATACAGCATGACCGCGCCGCCGCCGGGGACAGGTCCGCTGGCTTGGGACGGTGCCGGACAGGACCCCAATCTCCCGCAGCCGCGGCGCCATGCGCGAAATGCGTCGCCCGCGGTGGCGGACACATCACCTGAGCAACTGTCGGAAGCGGATGCCGACGAACGGCTGGCGCGCAAGCTCGTGATCTGCAGCACCTGCATCAAGCGGACGCCTGTGGCGGCGGCGCAGCCGAATAATCGTCAGGATGTTGCCAGCAATCACTAGCGGCCGGCGCTGAGCGCTGTTGCCGGACATCCAGCCCGCTCGCAGGCCTTAGTTAGGCCACGATGTCGGTCGATGCGCAGGCGCATGTCGATCCGAAGATACATTGTTCCCGTCGTCGTCGTCGCGCTCGCCGCCGCGATCCTGGTTCACGTCGGCGGTTCGCGGGCGCATGCACATGTGCCGACGCATTGCGGCTTCTGGACCTCGATCGAGGCCGGATTGTCCTGCAGGTGATCTCTAGGTGACCTGCAGCGTGACCTGCAATCCGGGAAAAGCGCTCTGAACGCTTGCCCGCCCGGCCAATCGCCACTATACGTTCGCCCGTCGCGGCTTGAGGGCTGTGGCCAGTCCGGCGCATCTCACGTCTAACGTATTGATTTGCCGGGAGTTTTGCTCCCTTCGTCTATCGGTTAGGACGCCACCCTTTCACGGTGGAGAGAGCGGTTCGATTCCGCTAGGGAGCGCCATCACGGCCAAGCTGAAGACTCCACAAAATCAGACGTTTAAGCGCCGAGATTGACATTTTCGGCGCATCCGCCAGTCGATCTCGCGACGACAGTTCTATCAGCACCTTTGGGAAGTGACCCCCAAGCGCGGTGATCGCCGCACCTGGGTCCGGAACGGTCTTGGTAAACTGGCGGCGTTTTGTCTCTGCTCTGCCGTCAGGCCAGCAATTGCCGCAAGCTGCTTCTTGATTGGGGCTTACGATTGCGATTGGCGCTGCTCGGAGCATGACGTCAGGCCAGACTTTTCGGGCTGCTGCGCGACTGTTAGAATCGCTGGATCAATTTCGTCTGGAAATAATCCACACGACGATGGGCCAGCTCGGCTCATTTCGTAATGCCAATTGGTAAATTGGATTGGCAGGATCGTCCGGGATGGGTTTCATCCGAAGCGGGGATGCCATCAACCCGATCACCTCGCGGTTGCCCCATCCCCCACAAGCGATCGACTCGGCGTTCGCCTTGTCAGATAACAGCCTTAGCGATTCCGGAGTGAAGCGCCAAAAGTCCTTCGGCGCCGCGTGAATGCCATTGACGAAACAGGTCGTGTGACAGACGTAGCCGCCCGGCTTCACAACTCTGATTGATTCAGAGAATGCTTTTTGGGGATCTCCCTCGACGTGTTCGAGAACCTGGTCCGAGACACAGAAGTCAAAAGTGCCGCTTTCGAATGGCAAATCTATGAAGTTGGCATCAGGATAGCTGACCTCTGTGTATTTCGTTTTGGTCAGCCCCAGCTCAACACCGAGTCCCTTCGATCCGGATATCGACAGGCAAGTTTTTTCGGTTCCGTCATATTCCGATAGAGCGCGATGGAGCGCTTTGTACATCGCGAGGCGCGTGATCCACCACGTCTTTGGACCGGGCGCATCGAGAGCGTGTTCGTAAAGTTGCCGAATGGTGGTTGGCGAGAGACCGTCCATTGTTTTTCCTTTGAAGGTGGCACACTACCGAATTCAAAATGTCGATTGAGCCCCAGCAAACGGAAAAGAGATGTGCAGCAGTCGCCCGCTCCCTTCAATTAAAGAAGACACCATACGCACCACGGTCAATCCGATCAAGTGCGGCATTTAGCGATCGAAATTTGCTGTGGCCCAAGCCGCGCCGACTCGCCACCAAACGGAGAAGGCCAAGGTCGCTTCATCAATTGTGTTCGGTGCCAAGACCGCGTTCCTGATGAGCGACGATGTGAGTATCGCGTGAACGCTGGCGGGCATTTACGGCAAAACGTCACCGCAGCACTTGGCAGCAGCCAGGCAGCCGCGCTCCGCTTGGTACCAAGCCATGCAGCAGATCAGCCAAGTCAGCCAGGATGTCACTTGCGGAGTCCGAACTGACTTCGAAATCCAGATTTGCAACGGCGCCGTGCCGCGCTGGCAGATGTGAACAATCCCGAGATCGCTGCAATCCGCCCCTCTTTCGCAACCCTTTGTAAAGCCAACGGCGATACGGCTGGGCCCGGGATGATGTGATGGCTCCAGGGACCAGGAAGCGCGAAACGCGCAAATCGCTGCGGCAATCCGGCTGGATCACGCTCGACGGCGGATTCGCCGCGCGGCCCTGCGTGGTCGAGGACATGTCCTCGTCGGGCGCCAAGATCACGGTCCAGGACAACAACACGCTGCCGGCCAAGCTGCGGCTGGCGTTCACACGCGACGCCCGCACCGGGCGCGCCTGCGAAGTGGTGTGGCGCGAGGGCAGGACGTTCGGCGTCAAGTTCGTGCGGTAGAGCATGATCCGGAAAAGTGGATCCGGTTTTCCGAACAGATCATGCTCAAGAAAGCAGCAAGCTCATGCCGCAATTCTTCCCGATCGCATCATGAGCTAGCCTCATCCGGTGGGGCAGGATAGAAGGGCGGATGCGCAAGACCTGCTTCGCCATCATCGCCGTCCTGCTTCCCGCCGCTGCGTTCGCGCAGCAGGGCGACCGCCGCAATTTCCAGACGCCCACCGACGCCGGCAAAACCTTGCCGTCGAAATCCGCGACGCGAAGCAATCCTTGCGCGTCGTACGGACCGGGCTTCGTCAAGGTCGAGGGCGCCGACACCTGCGTGAAGCTCGGCGGCGGCATCAGCGTCGATGGCGGGATGTCCGGCCGCGGACGGTGAGCGGTTTGCCGCCCGCGCTCACGACATCGGCGGCGCGATGAAGCGCACGAAGGCCGGCCGCCCCGCGATCTCACCGAACCAGCGTTCGAGATTGGGCAGCTTCGGCTTGCTGACGCCCTCGACGCCGAGCCAGCGCCGCGCAAAGGCGCCGAGCGCGATGTCGGCGATCGTGAAATGGTCGCCTTCGATGAAGCGGCGCCTTGCAAGCTGCGCCTCGACCACGCGCCACACCACGCCCTCGGCATCGGCGTCCTTCTGGATCTGCACGATGTCGCGCTTCTCCGGCGGCGTGCGCACCAGGCCCCAGAACACCGGACGGTCGACCGGCTGCAGCGTCGACAGCGTCCAGTCGAGCCAGCGGTCGACGGCGGCGCGCGCCTTCGGCGCTTGCGGATAGAGCGGCGCGCCCTGACCATAGGCCATGCAGAGATAGCGCATCACCGAATTGGATTCCCACAGCACATAGTCGCCGTCGACCAGCGTCGGGACGCGGCCATTCGGATTCATCGCGAGATAGTCGGGCTGATCGTTCTTGCCGAACTGCATGCCGGCATCGATGCGCTGATAGGGCAGGTCGAGCTCGGCGAGACACCAGAGCACCTTCTGCACGTTGACCGAGTTGGCCCGGCCCCAGATCGTCAGTTGCGGCTTGCTGTCCATCACGCGATTCTTCCCGCCGTTGTGCTTTGCGCGCGTTCATAGCTGAAGCGTCGGGGAAAAGCGCGGGGTGAATTGTACCGAGAGCAAAAAAAGAGGCTCCGCCGCATTGCGGCAGAGCCTCGCTGATAGCTATGCATCAAGACGCCGTCAGTGACCGAACAACAACCACAACACGATGATCACAGGGATCGGCACACCCAACAGCCAAAGCAAAATTCCTCTTCCCATCGTTGCCTCCTCGCATGCTTGTAAGGAGGCAACGTCAACGATCGTGTCGCGTTCCTCGCGATCGCTCCGCCCTTCAGCAAAAGCGAAATGCCGACAGGAACGTGGGTGCGGGCGCGGTGTTTACCAGTGGCCGGTGTTCGGCATCGACGCCCACGGCTCGGCCGGGGCCTTCGGCTCGCCCTTTTGCAGGATCTCGATCGAGTGCAGGTCGGGCGAACGCACGAACGCCATGTTGCCGTCGCGCGGCGGCCGATTGATGGTGACGCCCATCTTCATCAGCTTCTCGCAGGTCGCGTAGATGTCGTCGACCTCGTAGGCGAGATGGCCGAAATGGCGGTCCTCGCCGTATTTCTCCTCATCCCAATTGTAGGTCAGCTCGACCAGCGGCGCGCCGCGGGTCTGCGGCAGGGACTTGAGCAGATGGAGATCTTCCTCCGCGCAGAGAAACACCAGCGTGAAGCGGCCCTTCTCATTGTCGATGCGGCGCACTTCCTTCAGCCCCAGCGCGTCCTGATAGAATTTCATCGCGACATCGAGATTGCGGACGCGCAGCATGGTGTGCAGATAGCGCATTTTTTTATCCTCCTGCGGATTGAGATTTTGTTTGGGCTCGGGCGAGACGGGGCAAGAAATAGCAGCAAAACGCGGCGCGGGGCAGGGGTTTGCGCGACTTTTGCCGACCGCATTTCGCCTTTGCATGCTCACGCCTTCGCGAGCGCTGGCTCCCGTTGCGCCGCGCGATCACGCAGCCAGGTATGGACGGGACGCGCCGCGACACGCTTGCGCAGCAAGCCCCGCCCAGCAAAATTTCTGGGACGGGGCTTGTGGTCGAGCCTTGGAGGCGCGGCCTCTATCGCACTGATTGCCGATCACGGCCAATCAAGGACGCGCGAGGTTGGACGTCCTCTAAAGCGCAAAACCCCGCGAGTGGGCTCGCGAGGTCTGATGCCGACCGGCCTTGGGGAGATCGTGCCGGCAACCGGGCACACAATGTCATTGCGCGCGGAAAGTTCCTGAGGCCGGAAAATAGAAAGCCCCGCAGGCTGGATGCGGGGCTTTCCCAGCTGACGGACTGGGGATCTCTCAGGGCGTGAGCCGTCAACTGTTGGAGACCAAACTTAAGGTTGAATTTGTAAAATGCAACAGCGCCGCGTAGACGGAGTATGTTCGTCCCACAGCGCTGCGCCGGATGCTGGGCCCTGAAATCCCCAGCGCCCTTTATGTCTTCGCGCCGTGCAAAAGGTTCAAAGGAGGACCCCGCGAGGGGGATTCGCGGGGTCCTTCCAAAGCCGACAGGGCGGTGAGCTGTCGGCACCACGCGTGATATGCCGTTGCGCTGGTTCAATGCGGTTTCGGCTGGCTGGGTCCGCCAGCTGGCCGACCGGCTTCAGAAACCAAAACCCCGCCAGTTACCGAAGTAAGCTGACGGGGCTTGTTGAGCTGATATTTCCGGTGGATTTCTCCCTCGTTGTACCGCTCACCAAACCAACGGCGGAACGAGAGACTCGTTCCTTCTTTTTTTAAGGGCGCCTCCTTTTTTTGAAGGTGGCCTTTTTTCAAGGACGCAGCTCCCGGACGTTGGTCGTGGGAACCTACTTTTTTGCGTCGTTCCTTTTCGCCGCGCCTTTTGCCGTGTCTTTCATCTCGGACTTGTTGGCCCGCTTCATATCCATCCCCGTGGTGCCCATCGCGCCGCTCTGGGTAGCTCCGTTGGTGTTTTCAGGCCGTTCCATGCCGCTCTGCGGCGCGGGACCGGTATCCTGGGCAAAGGCCGCGCCGCAGATCAGGGCGAGGACGGTGACCGCGACAAGCTTGCACATGGGTGCCTCCCGGCGTCACCAGGATGACCCGCGCGCAGTCGAGAGGTTCCTGTCGGCTGGTGCCGCTCTCACACCTTGATGTCGAGGATGGTCTCGACCGCTTCACGGTCGGCCTGGTTCTTCGCGGCGAAGACATCCAGCACATCCTCATTGATGATGCGCGGCTGCTCCTTCGCCGTCTGGTCGACGACGAGCTGCACTCTGGCTTGCGTCACTTCGACAGGTACGGGGTATACGAGCATGGCTCTCTCCCTCCGGAGGATCGAACCTTGTCAGGGCTTTCTTAACGATTTGTAAGCGCCCGGGAGCTGCGTTTTGCGCCGATTCGGACGGCCGGACGGTATCGGCCTGCTCGCACGTCGGCCGGATTGGAGCCATACTGCGGGCCGCCAGGACCGGGCGGCGCGATCGATGAAGAACGGGCTCTATTCGATCCACATCCACATGACCGACGGCGTGAGGGGCCGCGACAGCGGCATCCTGATCCTGCGCGACGGTCTCTTGATCGGCGGCGGGCCGTATTTCTGGTCGATCGGGGCCTACACGGTCGGCGAGGGCACCTGGAAGGGACATCTCAGCACCAACCAGCATTCGCCATTCGCCGACCCGTTTACCCGTCCGCTGTTCGCCGGACAGGAAGTGACGAGCGGGTTCTCCGGCACGTTCAGCGGTGACGAGGCCGAGGTGTTCGGGACGGTGCTGGTTGGAACCCGCAGCCTGGGTTTCCGGGCCACCCTGAAACGGCTGGCGGATGCCTGAACGCGCACACACGGCGTGAGGCTGTGGACGAAGGTGCAGCAAGATCCGTGTTTTGTTGGATAATTGGTCCCGCCGGTGCTGTGAATTTGCTGCGGACAACCGGGGGATATCGCTGTGAATCCCGCTGCGGCGGCTGATCGGAACTTCCCTGACGAGGCATTACCCGGCCACCGCTAACCCTACCTGGTTAGGTTAAGGGCAGCATCGTGTTGTCAACACCTGCGATTGCGATTGGGATGGCTGCGGGTGACAGCCATGATGCCATCGTTCCACAGTGCTGATCGACCGACCCACCGGCGCGTGATGGTGGTGGGGCTGCTGTTCTGCTCGGCTTTTGTCGCGATCAGCTTCTGGCTTCGGCCGCAGCCGGAGAGCGGCAAAGTGCTCGTGAAGTCGGACCGGCTGGTCCGGACAGCGGGAGAGGCTCGGAAGGCAAACTGAAGACGGCAAGCCGGGGAGCGGCAAGCGGAGACGGGCCGCCGGCGCTCAGTCCGGCAGCTTCCCGTTCGGATGCTTGTGATACATCGCGATGCCGATGAAGCCGGCAAAGCCCATCACGTTAAGCAGCAGTTCCATCCACGCCGGCATTGATGCCAACCTCATTCACCGCCAAGATAATCTCTGAGGTTGTATTTTTGTTCCAGCGCTATCCGATGGTAGCTTTGCGCTATCGCATGGCTGACGCGTTTTCGAGCGATCCGATCGGAAAGGAAAACGCTCGAGGGAACCGGAACTGCGCTTGCGGCAACCATCGCACAGCGGCACTGGCAACAGCCATAAGCCCGGAGCACGCCGCTCGGGGCTTTCTCACTTGCGCCTCATGGCGCAATCGCGGTGCCCGGACCATGACCGCGATAGCCCGGCAGGGCATCGAGCGGCCTTGCGTTAAGCGGTCTTGCGTTGAAATCCGCTCCAGGCATTGCCGAGCGTGTTGTCGTAGTATTCCTGGCGATCGCGCTCGAACTTCTGCTGCGTCGCCCTGAAGCTGGCGACACGCGCGACGATCTCCTCGCGCTCGCGCGCGACGCGGTCTTCCTGATCGGTCATGCCCATCCTCCTGGCCGTGGTCCTGTCCCGGGCGCATTGGCGTCAGCGAATTGGGCGTCAATGCGGAGCAGCCAGTGCAGGAATGTGATGATGCTGAGGCGGTGGAAGAGTGACGAAGCGGATGCGCCGAGGCGGCTGGTCGCAAGCCGATCGATCAGGGCATCTCGATGGCAGCCGATCGCTCGCGCAACGGTTGAGCTCGCAATCGGTCTGGCCGTGCTATAGTCGCTGCGGCCAACCGGATTGTTTTCAGTGATCGCAAAAGACTTGCGCAGCGGCGTCGAGCAGCTCGGCAACATGATTGCCGAGGCGTCGTCCATCGTGCCGTTCACCGGGGCGGGTATCTCCACCGAATGCGGCATTCCCGATTTCCGCTCGCCCGGCGGGCTGTGGACCCGCAACCGGCCGATTCCGTTCGACGAGTTCGTCGCCAGTCAGGACGCGCGCGACGAGTCATGGCGGCGCCGCTTTGCGATGGAACCGACCTTTGCCGCGGCCAAGCCCGGTCGCGGCCATCGCGCGCTTGCGTCGCTCTACCGGGCCGGCAAGGTTCCCGGCATCATCACGCAAAACATCGACAACCTGCATCAGGCATCGGGCTTCAAGGCCGACGACGTGATCGAGCTGCACGGCAACACGACCTATGGCCGCTGCATCGGCTGCGGCAAGGACTACGAGCTGTCGTGGGTGAAGCAGCAGTTCGACAACACGGGCAGCGCGCCCGACTGCGCGGACTGCGGCGATCCGGTGAAGACCGCGACGATCTCGTTCGGGCAATCGATGCCGGAGGATGCGATGCGCCGCGCGGCGGAACTCTCCAGGCACTGCGACCTGTTTCTGGCGATCGGCTCATCGCTTGTGGTGTGGCCCGCCGCGGGCTTTCCGATGATGGCGAAGGAGAGCGGCGCGCGGCTCGTGATCATCAACAACGAGCCGACCGATCAGGACGACATCGCCGATCTGGTGATCCGCCACGACATCGGCGACACGCTTGGTCCTTTCGTAGGCAATTGATGCCCGATTGATTCGCGGCTGTGCAAGCCTGTTCATAGTTCCCGCAAGAATCGTTTTTTAGCTATGCCCCGCAAGCGGGAGTGTTATCTTTTGGTTGAGAGATTCGCGCCGCGTCCAAAATCAGTCCGAGTGAGTTGGTCATGGAGAGCAGCGTGTACAGGGTGCGCCGCAACGACGGCGATCTGCATTTGATGTGTGGGGTCCGGGGTCATGGGGTCGGACGGATTTGAGTCCAAGAAGCTCGGTGGACCGCCGATGGGCGGAGTTGGGCAAAGCAGGATTGGTCAAGGCGAGTATGGAAGCGCGCCGCGCGATCCGGCGATCGATGCCTTCTCCGGTCTCGGCGACACCGCGGCCAACCTCGTCGAGGTTTCCGGCGTCATCAAATGGTTCGACGCCTCGAAGGGATACGGCTTCATCGTCCCCGACAATGGCTGGCCCGACATCCTCCTGCATGTGACCGTACTGCGGCGCGACGGCTATCAGACCGCCTATGAGGGCGCGCGGCTGGTCGTCGAGTGCGTGCAGCGCGCGAAGGGCTACCAGGCTTTCCGCATCGTCTCGATGGACGAATCGACGGCGATCCATCCGGCGCAGATGTTGCCGCCGCGTACCCATGTCACGGTGACCGCAACCAGCGGGCTCGAGCGCGCGCAGGTCAAGTGGTTCAACCGGCTGCGGGGCTTCGGCTTCGTGACCTGCGGCGAGGGCACGCCCGACATCTTCGTGCACATGGAGACGCTGCGCCGCTTCGGCATGACCGAACTGCGCCCCGGCCAGTATGTGCTGGTGCGGTTTGGGCCCGGCTCCAAGGGCATGATGGCCGCCGAGATTCACCCGGAGACCGGTCCGTCGGCGCTGTCGTCGCATTAGCGCCTGAACGGACTCCATGACGGAAACGTGAGCCGCCGGCGAGCCTTCCCGGCTCTGGCATTTGCCGCAATCGTCGGGTTAGGGTCCGCCGGAAAATTGTCTCCGGTGTGGGTATTTGTCGATGGATTTCGTTCGCATTGTTGAGCGGCTTCGCCCCTGGCTGATGGCCTCGCTCGTCATCATGTTCGGCGCGCTGGTCCCGGCCGCGCAAGCTGCCAGCGTCCAGCCGCTTGAGATCGTCACCAAGTCCGGCGTGCATGTCTTCTCGGTCGAAATGGCGACCACCGAGCAGGAGAAGGAGACCGGCCTGATGTACCGGAAGGAGCTCGCGGACGGCAAAGGCATGCTGTTCGACTTCTCGCCGGAGCAGGAAGTGTCGATGTGGATGAAGAACACCTACATCTCGCTCGACATGATCTTCATCCGCGCCGACGGGCGCATCCTTCGGATCGCCGAAAACACCGAGCCGCTTTCGACCAGGATCATTCCGTCGCGCGGGCTCGCCAAGGGCGTGCTCGAGGTGATTGCCGGGACCGCGCAGAAATACGGCATCCAGCCCGGCGACCGGGTTGCCCATCCGCTGTTCGGCGGCCGTTAGCATCCGGTTTTGACGTGATTTCCGGGCGGAAAAACCGGTGCCCGGATTCGCCGCACGAAGCCCCCATCCGTGCCTTGCTGGCGCTGGCTGAAGCGTGTATCCACGGGGCTTCTCGGAAATGTCGGGGTATAGCGCAGCCTGGTAGCGCGGCAGTTTTGGGTACTGCAGGTCGTTGGTTCGAATCCAGCTGCCCCGACCATCCAAATCAAAGACTTAACAGAGACGCTTCGTCGGTAGATGAGGCGGACGCGATGTTTATGATCGGCGCGTGCTCGGCATTCGCGTCTGACTTGATCCACAAATCGCGGTCAGTTGGCATCCTGAAACAGCAAGCGCGGGACCGAAGCCCCGCGCTCCACTGCTCGCCAGCCGCCTGGGCGCTGAGCAGATCAACGAGCCGGCGGGTTGTAGCGATCCAGGATCACGGTTCTTGAGCCACTCTCCGGCGGTCGCGAGATCGGGTCGTCGAATTTGTGATAGCGGTCGAACTGCTGCTGCTCATCGCGCAGATGTGGCGCTTCGACGGACGAGTAAGCTCTATTTGCGTTCCAGTGATCAAATCCCGACACGACGCAACCCCGTCTTGATTCAGATGCAGGTTGGTTAGCATCGTTGTGGGGGTATCTCTGTATCGCCGTGGCAACACCGCCGGCAATCCGCGCGACATGAGCACACGGATTGTTTCTGTGGCTCTCTGTGCGTGAACAGCGTTCTGGCACGGGTAACCAGGCTTCGGCCGAGATTGTCTCGCCTGAGGCAACAACGCCGCCTGGACGGAATATGCTCGTCCAGACGGCGCCGTCGAAATACTGGGCCCTGAAATCCCCAGTGCCAATGGGTCGTGTGGGCAGGGGATAGGTTCAACGTTGCGCCGCCTTGCCGCAGTCCATCCAAGGCACGACATCGTGAGCTGCGATATCGAGCGGATGCAGCTTGCCGACAACGCACGCGCGCTGGCAGGGTGGTTCGGCCCGACAAGACCAATCCGCGAGAAAGCACCATGGCGCGCAGACTGATCGATATCTCCGTTCCCCTGCAGAACGACGTTCCGGCCGATCCGCCCGGCAATCATCCGAGCATCCAGTATATCGATCATCAGCAGGGGCTGCCGCGCATGCTGCAGTTCTTCGATGGACTGAAGGCCGATGATCTGCCCGACGGGCAGGGCTGGGCCGTCGAGCAGGTCTCGCTCTCCACCCACAACGGCACGCATCTCGACGCGCCCTGGCATTTCCATCCGACCATGAACCGCGGCGAGCGATCCTGGACCATCGACGAGGTGCCGCTGGAGTGGTGCTTCCAGCCGGGGGTGAAGCTCGACTTCCGGCATCTGCCTGATGGCTATGTGGCGACCGCCAAGGATGTCGAAGCCGAGCTGAAGCGCATCGGCCACGCGCTGTCGCCGCTCGAGATCGTCGTCGTCAACACCAGCGCGGGCGCGAAATATGGCCAGCCCGACTACGTCAATTCGGGCTGCGGCATGGGCTACGAGGCGACGATGTATCTGCTCGAGCGCGGCGTGCGGCTGACCGGCATCGACGGCTGGAGCTGGGACGCGCCGTTCGTCTTCACCGCGAAGAGATACGCCGAGACCAGGGACGCCAGCCTGATCTGGGAAGGCCACAAGGCCGGGCGCCACATCGGCTACTGCCACATCGAGAAGCTGCACAATCTCGAGCAGCTGCCGTCGACCGGGTTCATGGTGTCGTGCTTCCCGGTGAAGATCGAGCGCGCGTCGGCGGGGTGGACGAGGGCGGTCGCGATCCTCGACGGCTAGGCGCGCCGGGGATTGTGTTCGGCCAGCTTCGGGAACCGGTGGACAGGCTGTGCATTACTGCGGGTTGTTGCGGTACGGCTACAGCCTGAGGAAGCCGAATCTGCTTTCATGCACGCAGTAGATGCATTGGGTGATCGGGCCGCCGGCTCGTCCTCGCGTCCCGATTTCGGAAGCGTTCTCTCCCATGACTAGAGCCCCGGCGTCTCCGGGGCTCTTTCTTGCGTGCCGCAGCTGAGCCAAGCCCGGCAGGTGAACCAAGCCCTAAAAGCAAATCAGGTGCGCCGGGACCGACGCACCTGATTTCATGTCTTCAATATCGCTTGTGTCGACCGGGCGGTTGTTACCACCGGCAAACGCGAACACCGCGCGGGGTCCACCAGCAACGGGGACCGGCGTAACCGCCGTAGTAACCATAGCCACGGCCATATCCGCGGCCATAGCCCCACCCGCGACCGCGACCCCAGCCGCCGCCGCGATAGCCCCAGCCACCGCCGCGTCCGCGCCAGGCTTGCGCAGGCGCTGTGGTGACGCCGACCAGGATGGCAGAGGTGCTTGCGACATAGACGAACAACAAAGCGACTGCTGCTAGGCAACGAGTCAGGATATTGTAGCGTTTAGTCATTCTGAAGATCTCCAGTCCACTTCCAAACATCTGAACTGATGCTGGCTGTCTCGCTTAGACGCGCGACACCGGCATTCGGTTCGTGCATGCTAAGACAATATTTTCACTAAGGTTCTTGCGAGCTTTAACGACTCTATTGAGACCAACAGGTAAGGTCAAGTTACAGTCCCGCCTGCAAAGGATACTGTCGTTGCTGCGCTCATCTTGTCGTTCATCCGCCGTTCATTCTGTTCATCTTGCGTTGCGCCGATTTGATTTGTGCATCGCAGAAACAGAGATTTGAGAACCTCGAAAAATGCCGGCGAGAACTTGAAGTCGACACGATCCTGTTCTCTCAGCGTTGCTGTATCCTTCCAAAGAGTGCCCATGCCGAAACAACACACTTACGTCCTTGGTCTCAACGTCTACGACCATGACGTCAGCGCCTGCCTGCTGCGTGGCGGCGCGATCGCCTACGCGATCTCCAAGGAGCGCATCACCCGCGAGAAGCACGCCTCCGGCTTCTACAAGGAAGTCGTCGACTACTGCCTGTCGGCCGAGGGCATCACCCTCGACGACGTCGATCTCGTGGTGCGCAACAGCTACATCCTGCCGGTGCCCGAGATGGAGGAGCGGATGCTCCACCAGGATATGCCGGGCTTCCTGCCGATCGCCGAACGCAACGAGGCAATCAAGCACCCGCTGTTTCGTTCCAAATCCGACAAGGTGGTGTCGATCTCGCACCACCTCGCGCATGCCTACAGCGCGTTCGCGGTGTCGCCATTCAGGGACGGCGTCGTGATGATCGTCGACGGCGTCGGCAATTATCGGGCCGACGCGATGGAGTCCTACTCCGAGGATGAGGCGTCGCCGCTGGCCCGCGAGTCCGAGAGTTACTACAGGTTCGACGACACCAGGCTCGAATGCCTGAAGAAGGTCTGGATGGAGCCGGCGCGGGGGCTGTTGTCGGACGAGTTCTACAACATGCCGGGACTGGGGGCGCTGTACAGCCGGGTCTCGACCTACGTGTTCGGCGACTGGAACAAGTGCGGCGAGTTGATGGGGCTTGCGCCCTATGGCCGCCATGAGCAGGTCGGCCATCTGCTCGAGATGAAGGACGGCAAGCTGCACGTGCCGTTCTGGGGCGCCGAGAACCAGCAGCCCTTCGTGCTCGACAGCGGCAGCTGGGACAAGAGCCCGGCGATGCGGCACTGGGAGGACATCGCCTGGCGGGTGCAGGACGACACCGAGAACGTGCTGCTGGCGCGGGCGCGCTGGCTGCGCGAGACCACGGGTGCGAAAAATCTCTGCATCGCCGGCGGCGTCGCGCTGAACTGCGTGGCCAACGGGCGCATCGCGCGCGAGTCAGGTTTCGAGAACATCTGGATCCAGCCCGCCGCCGGCGACGACGGCATCGCGATCGGCTGCGCTTATTACGGCTGGCTCGAGGTGCTCAAGCAGCGCCGCTCGTTCGTGATGGACCACGCCTATGTCGGGCGGCGCTACGGCGACGCCGAGGTGGCCGCCGCGCTGCAAAGCTTCCTGGTGCGCATCCAGATCGACGCGAAGCGCAGCGACAATATCTGCCGCGACACCGCAAGGCTGCTCGCCGACCAGCGCGTGATCGGCTGGTTTCAGGACCGTTCCGAATTCGGTCCGCGCGCGCTCGGCAACCGCAGCCTGATCGCCGATCCGCGCAAGGCCGAGATGAAGGACATCCTCAACAGCCGGGTCAAGCACCGCCAGGCATTCCGGCCGTTCGCGCCGATCGTGCTGGCCGAGCGCATGAAGGAGATCTTCGAAGGCGAGGAGGACTCGCCCTACATGCTGATCGCAAAGCCGGTGCGGCCGGAATGGCGCGACAGGATCCCGGCGATCGTGCATGTCGACGGTTCGGCACGGGTGCAGAGCGTGCGGGAAGAGACCAACCCGATGCTCTATCGCCTGCTGAAGGAGTTCGAGGCGCTCACCGGCGTGCCGGTCCTGATCAACACCTCGTTCAACGTCAAGGGCGAGCCGATCATCGAGACGCCGCAGGACGCGGTCAGCTGCTTCCTCACCACCGGGATCGACCACCTCGTGATGCACGACACGCTGGTGTCGAAGACCGCCATGCACAAGGTGGTCACGCCTGTCATGACGACGTTCGGCGACGTCGCCACCATTGTCTCCTCGACGACGCAGGACACCAGTCGCGGCGGCGGCTGAAACTTATTACGCGGGTGTCGCCGGTGCCGCGGGCTTCGCCGCCGGCGGCTTGACCGGCTTGTCCTGCCGCTTCGACCACGAGATGTAGTAGGCCACGATCGTCATGATCGCGATGCCGGAGATGCTGACGAAGATCTGCGCGAACAGCGAGCCCGAGCTCATCGAGAGCTCGAAATGTCCGACAAAGGACAGGAACACGCCGACGCAGAACACCGCCAGCGACTGCTGGCCGCAGACGATCAAGGGATCGAACACCTTCCACTCCAGCGCCGCCCAGTCCTTCGGAATGAAGCGGATCACCAGCACCGTGATCACCACGAAGTGCAGGAAGCGATACGGCGCGAGGTTGGTCTTGTCGTTCGGGTTGAAGGCCGAATAGAGCCAGTCCGGGAACATGGCGCCGAAGTCCGGGAAGCGTCCGGCCATCGTCATGATCAGCGCGAAAATCATATAGGCGATGCAGAACCACAGCGTGTAGCGCGAGTTGATGATGCCCATGTTGTTGCGCGCGCCGCCCATCGCGCACCACGAGCCGAACACGAACAGCACCTGCCAGGCGAACGGATTGAAGTACCAGCTGCCGGCCGGGTAGGCCGGCAGGTTCCAGCCCTGGTGGCGCGACACCAGCCAGAGCACGAGCGAGGCCGCCATGGTCCAGTTCGGCCGCCGCAGCATGAACCACAGCACCGGCGGGAACAGGCCCATCAGCACGATATAGAGCGGCAGCACGTCGAGATTGACCGGCTTGAATTTCAGGAACAGGCCCTGGCGCAGCGTCTCGGTGGCGTTGTCGACGAGGCCGGCGACATTGAACTCGTTGATGATCTCGGAATCGCCGAAGCGCAGCGCCAGATAGCTGATCGAGGCGATGTAGATCACGAACAGGATGATGTGGGCGACGTAGAGCTGCCAGACCCGCTTGGTCAGCCGGGTGGCGCCGACGATGAAGCCGCGTTCCAGCATCATGCGGGCGTAGACGAAGGAGGCGGTGTAGCCGGAGATGAAGACGAACAGGTCCGCGGCGTCGCTGAAGCCGTAGTTCCGCGTCGTGATCCAGTTCACGACATTGTCGGGGATGTGATCGAGATAGATCGCCCAGTTCGCGACCCCGCGGAACAGGTCGAGCCGGAGGTCACGTCCTTTTTCGGGCAGGGTAGCGTGGATTTCCATGGGGCGCCGCTTCCTCGAGGTGATGCTTGTCGAGAAGATCGCGCCGCGGGCCCAGGCGACTGCTAAGGGAGCCTCCCGGGGCCAGATTGTCACAGCGCGGTAGAATGACTATACCGGTCCGGCGAAGGCTGCCTCCGAGATCGAGGAATCACCGATCAGATCGTTGATAGGTGTCTCTATACTATCCCGGCGGTTTCCTTCAAATCGCTTCCATGTCGCACATCCCACGGGGCCGACCATCCATGACCGCACGCATTTTTAAGCCCGCCAAAAACGCGATGCAATCGGGACGTGCCAAGACCAAAGAGTGGCAACTGGACTACGAGCCGGAGCAGCCGCGCTCCGTGGAGCCCTTGATGGGCTGGACCTCGTCCACCGACATGAAGCAGCAGCTGACGCTGCAGTTCGAGACCAAGGAAGAGGCGGTCGCCTATTGCGAGCGCAAGGGCATCGCCTACCAGGTGATCGAGCCGAAGGATTCGGCGCACCGCCAGATCGCCTATGCCGACAATTTCGCGTTCCGCCGTTGGGAGCCTTGGACCCACTAAGGTTGGACCCACTAAGTCCTGACTGGCGCCCGGATCAGCTCGCCGCGGGCGCGGCGAGGGCGCCCGGGATCGGCAGCGGCGCGTCCTTGGAGACGCCGAGCACCGGAAAGCTTCTGATCTTACGCACATTGGGCAGGCCGGCGAATTGCAGCAGCTGCTGGCGCATGTCGTCGACGCTGGGCGCGACGCATCGGAGCATGAAGTCGGCATCGCCCGAGATCCGCCAGCATTGCAGGAAGCGCGGCACGGCCGCCACATCAGCCTCGAACGCCTCGATCGCGCTCAGGGTCTGGCTGTCGAGCTGGATCAGCACGAAGGTCGTCACCTCATAGCCGAGCAGCCGTTCGTCCAGCGTGGCGCGGATCGCCTGAATCACGCCGCGGCTGCGCAGGGCGCGAACCCGGCGCAGGCAAGGCGGGGCAGTGATGCCGACCCGCTCGGCGAGCTCGTTGATCCTGATCCGGCCGTCCCGCTGCAACTCGGACAGGATCCGCAGATCGGTGTCATCGAGCTGTGGGCGCTCGGTCACGGTCACGAGCCCGCCACGGCGGCGCGCTGGCTGTCGCTGCCGTGGCTCGCCTGGCCGATCGCGGCCTGCGGCGCGACGCCCGACAGCACCAGCTTCTCATGCGCCGCGATGATGGCGTCGCGGGTCAGGCGGCCGCCGGGGCGGTACCAGGTGCAGAGCCCGGTGAGCAGCGCCAGGATCGCGAAGGTCGCGATCTGGATGTCGACCACCTCGAACACGCCGTCTGACGCCCCGTCGGTGAGGATCTGCGCCAGCCGCTGCTCATAGGCGCCGCGCAGCGCCACCACCGCGTCGTAGTTCTTCGCATCGAGGCTGCGCAGCTCGGAATTGGCGATGAAGACCTCGCGCTTGCGGGTCATGTGATAGGTGACGTGGAACGCGACAAAGGCGCGCAGCTTCTCGACCGGATCGGCCTTGCCCTCCAGCGCAAGATCAAGCTCGCGCAGCAAATCGTTGATATGGTCCTGCACCAGATCGAACAGCAGGTCCTGCTTGGTTGAGATATGGTTGTAGAGTGAGCCCGCCTGGATGCCGACTTCGGCGGCAAGCTGGCGCAGGCTCATCGCCTCGTAACCGTGCTCGAAGATCAGGCGCACACCGGCCTTGCGGATCGCCTCCAGCGTGGTGGGACCGTGTGAGCCGATCGTGCGTGCCATCGGGGCCTCGGAGGGTGTTGGCTTGCCAGGGAGAGCTAGGAAACAAGCGAACGACCGTATGTATATCGCACGAAATCCCAGTGAATTCAATGAACTGCGGATTTCGCGCCCAAACCATAGCACGATTGCTTGCGAAGCCAAGAAAAAAACGTATGATCGTTTAATTGCAAGATGAATCTCACGGGAGGGGATCATGGCCTCGAACCAGGCGGCAATCTTCAATTTCGACCTTGGCGAGACCGCGGATGCGATCCGCGAGACGGTGCATGACTTCTCGACCAACGAGATCGCGCCGCGCGCCGCCGAGATCGACCGCAGCAACCAGTTTCCGCGCGACCTATGGCCCCGGATCGGCGCGCTCGGCCTGCACGGCATCACCGTCGAGGAAGAGTATGGCGGGTCGGGCCTCGGCTATCTCGAGCACTGCATCGCGGTCGAGGAGATCTCGCGGGCGTCGGCCGCGGTCGGCCTGTCCTACGGCGCCCATTCCAACCTCTGCGTCAACCAGATCCGCCGCAACGGCAACGAGGCGCAGAAGCGCAAATATCTGCCGAAGCTGATCTCGGGCGAGCACGTCGGCTCGCTCGCGATGTCCGAGCCGTCCGCGGGCTCGGACGTGGTCTCGATGAAGACCCGCGCCGACAGGAAGGGCGACCGCTTCGTGCTGAACGGCAACAAGATGTGGATCACCAACGGCCCGGTCGCCGATACGCTGGTGGTCTACGCCAAGACCGATCCGAACGCCGGCCCGCGCGGCATCACCGCCTTCATCATTGAAAAGGGCATGAAGGGATTTTCCACCGCGCAGAAGCTCGACAAGCTCGGCATGCGCGGCTCCGACACCTGCGAACTGGTGTTCGAGGATTGCGAGGTGCCGGAGGAGAACGTGCTCTCCGAGGTCGGCCGCGGCGTCAATGTGCTGATGAGTGGTCTCGACTATGAGCGCGCGGTGCTGGCGGCGGGGCCGATCGGCATCATGCAGGCCTGCATGGACGTGGTGCTGCCCTACGTCCACGAGCGCAAGCAGTTCGGCGAGCCGATCGGCTCGTTCCAGCTGGTGCAGGGCAAGGTCGCCGACATGTACACCACGATGAACGCCTCGCGCGCCTATGTGTACGCCGTGGCGAAAGCCTGCGACCGCGGCGAGACCACGCGCGAGGATGCCGCCGGCGCCATCCTCTATGCCGCGGAGAAGGCCACCCAGTGCGCGCTGGATGCGATCCAGCTCTTGGGCGGCAACGGCTACATCAACGACTATCCGACCGGCCGCTTGCTGCGCGACGCAAAGCTCTACGAGATCGGCGCCGGCACCAGCGAGATCCGCCGCATGCTGATCGGCCGCGAGCTGTTCGCCAAGACGGCCTGATGTCTTCTCCCTCGCCCCGCGCTGGCGGGGTGAGGGGCGGGGTGAGGCCTGTCACCGCATCGACGGTGGCAGCTCACCCCGGCACGATGATGATCTTGAACCCCACCGATACTCCAACGAAACGTGCAACACCGATGCCGCTTCATTCGACGATCGATCCCACATCTTCTGAATTCGCCCGCAACGCCGAGGTGATGCGCGGCCTGGTCGCGGAGCTCCGCGGAAAGCTCAACCAGGTGGCCGGCGGCGGCGGCGAGACCTCGCGCAAGCGGCACACCTCGCGCGGCAAGATGCTGGCGCGCGATCGCGTCGATCTTTTGGTCGACCCCGGTACGGCGTTCCTCGAGCTGTCGCCGCTCGCCGCCAACGGGCTCTATGGCGGTGACGTGCATTCCGCCAGCGTCATCACCGGCGTCGGGCGCATCGCGGGGCGCGAGTGCATCATCGTCGCCAACGACGCCACCATCAAGGGCGGCACCTATTACCCGATGACGGTGAAGAAGCATCTGCGCGCCCAGGACATCGCGCGGCAGAACAATCTGCCCTGCGTCTACATGGTGGATTCCGGCGGCGCCTTCCTGCCGCTGCAGGACGAGATCTTTCCCGACGAGCGGCATTTCGGCCGCATCTTCTACAACCAGGCCCAGATGTCGTCGAAGGGCATCCCGCAGATCGCGATCGTGATGGGCTCCTGTACCGCCGGCGGCGCCTATGTGCCGGCGATGTCCGACGAGAGCATCATCGTGCGCAACCAGGGCACGATCTTCCTCGGTGGTCCGCCGCTGGTGAAGGCCGCGACCGGCGAGGTCGTCACCGCCGAAGAGCTCGGCGGCGCCGATGTCCACTCCCGCCAGTCGGGCGTGACCGATCACTATGCGCAAAACGATGCCCACGCGATCGGGATCGCGCGCCGCATCGTCGGCACGCTGAAGCAGCCGGTGAAGGCACTGCTCAACATGCGCCCTGCGCAGGAGCCGCTGTTTCCGGCCGAGGAGATCTATGGCGTGGTCTCCGCCGACGGCAGAAAGCCGTTCGACGTGCACGACATCATCGCGCGGATCGTCGACGGCTCCGAATTCGACGAGTTCAAGAAGCTCTACGGCACCACGCTGATCTGCGGCTTCGCCCATATCTTTGGCTATCCGGTCGGCATCATCGCCAACAACGGCATCCTGTTCAGCGAGAGCTCGCTGAAGGGCGCGCATTTCATCGAGCTGTGCTGCCAGCGCGGCATTCCCCTGGTGTTCCTGCAGAACATCACCGGCTTCATGGTCGGCAAGAAATACGAGGCGGGCGGCATCGCGCGCGACGGCGCCAAGCTGGTGACGGCGGTCGCCACCGCCGGCGTGCCGAAATTCACCGTCGTGATCGGCGGCTCCTACGGCGCCGGCAATTACGGCATGTGCGGCCGCGCCTACAGCCCGCGCTTCCTCTGGCTGTGGCCCAACGCGCGCATCTCCGTGATGGGCGGCGAGCAGGCCTCGATGGTGCTCAGTCAAGTTCGCCGCGACGGCATCGAGGCCAAGGGCGAGAGCTGGTCGGCGGAAGAGGAAGACAAGTTCCGCGAGCCGATCCGCGCGCAATACGAGAAGCAGGGCAATCCCTATTACGCGACGGCGCGGTTGTGGGACGACGGCGTGATCGATCCGGCCGATACGCGCCTCGTGCTCGGGCTAGGCCTGTCGGCGGCAGCCAACGCGCCGATCGAGCCCACGAAATTCGGCCTGTTCAGGATGTGACCCAGGAACTGACCATGGACCGCTCAAAACTCACCCGGCGTTTCCGCACGCTTCTGATCGCCAACCGCGGCGAGATCGCCTGCCGCGTCATCCGCTCGGCGCGCGCCATGGGGCTGCGCACCGTCGCTGTTTATTCCGAGGCCGACCGCGACGCGATGCATGTCGCGCTCGCCGACGAGGCCGTGCTGCTCGGTCCGGCCCGGGCCCGCGACAGCTATCTCAACATCGAGCGCGTCATCGCGGCGGCCAAGGAGACCGGCGCGGAGGCGGTGCATCCCGGCTACGGCTTCCTGTCTGAAAATGCGGAGTTCGCGCAGGCCTGTCTTGAAGCAGGTTTGGTGTTCGTCGGCCCGACCGCCGAGATGATGACGGCGATGGGCTCGAAGTCCGGCTCGAAGGCGCTGATGGAGAAGGCCGGCGTGCCCTTGGTGCCCGGCTATCACGGCGAGGCGCAGGACGAGGCGACCTTGGCGGAGGCCGCCAACCGGATCGGCTTCCCCGTGCTGGTGAAGGCGTCCGCCGGCGGCGGCGGCCGCGGCATGCGCGTGGTCAATTCGGCGGCTGAACTCACGGCCGCGATCACCAGCGCCAAGCGCGAGGCCAAAGCGGCATTCGGCGACGACCGCATGCTGATCGAGAAATACGTGCAGAACCCGCGCCACATCGAGGTGCAGATCATCGGCGACAGCCACGGCAATCTGCTCTCGCTGTGGGAGCGCGAATGTACGCTGCAGCGCCGCCACCAGAAGGTGATCGAGGAGGCGCCGTCGCCGACGCTGAACGCCGCGCAACGCGAGACGGTTTGCGAGGCTGCCCGCAAGGCCGCCGGCGCGGTCAACTACATCGGCGCCGGCACCATCGAGTTCGTCTCCGACGGCAAGGACGTGTTCTTCATCGAGATGAACACCCGCCTGCAGGTCGAACATCCCGTCACCGAACTGATCACCGGCGTCGATCTCGTCGAATGGCAGCTCCGCGTCGCGTTCGGCGAGGCGCTGCCGCTGAAGCAGGACGAGATCAGGCTGAACGGGCACGCCATCGAGGCGCGCGTCTACGCCGAAAATCCGCAGAAGAACTTTATGCCCTCGGTCGGCCGCATCAAGACCTGGCGCACGCCACAGGAAGGCGACGGCCTGCGCATCGATGCCGGCTATCGCAGCGGCGATAACGTCTCGCCTTACTATGACGCGATGCTCGCCAAGGTGATCGCCTGGGCGCCGACCCGTGAGGGCGCGATCGACAAGCTCAATCGCGGGCTGCAGGAGACCGATGTCCGCGGCATCGTCACCAACATCCCGTTCCTGTCGGCGCTGGTGACGCATCCGGATACAAGGGCCAATGCGATCGATACCGGCTTCATCGAGCGCGAGCTGAAGAACCTGACATCAGGCACCGGCGCGGCCGGCGAGTTCGAGCTTTGCGCAGCAGTCGCTGCGATCGTCAACGACGAGCAGAAGGCGGCGCGGCGCGAGGTGAACTCGCCCTGGCAGGCCTTCGGCTGGATGCCGGTCGGCCGCCGTCAGCGGGTGTTTTCGTTCCGGCAGAGCCATGAGCCGGCCCAGACCATCACGCTGCACTATGGCAACGGACCGTCTACGCTATCTATCGGTGGGCGCGAGTTGGCTTTCGCCATCTCGTCGTCAGGCGAAGATGGCTTCGACCTGACGCTCAACGGCCTCAAGTCGCGCATTGCCTCTGTGATCGAGGGCCACGAACTTTACTTGCGCACCCGCAACGGCCGCTTCGACCTGCACTGGGTGGATCCGTTCGGCGGCGAGAGCGAGGAGCAGGTCGGCGAGGACAAGATCGTCGCTCCCCTGCCGGGCACCGTGGTCGCGCTGCTGGCCGAAGAGGGCGCGACGCTCGAGAAGGGCGCGCCGATCCTCACCCTGGAAGTGATGAAGATGGAGCAGACCCTGCGCGCGCCCTATGCCGGGGTGCTGAAGAAGCTCAAATGCAAGGTCGGCGACATCGTCGGCGAGGGCGTCGAGCTTGCCGAAGTCGAACCTGCGGCCGCGTCATGAGCGATCAGATCCAACTCGTCGAGATGGGGCCGCGCGACGGCCTGCAGAACGAGAAGACGCCGGTCAGCGTCGAGGCGCGCATCGCCTTCGTCGAGGCGCTGGTGGCGGCCGGGCTCAATACCGTCGAGGTCGGCGCCTTCGTGTCGCCGAAGGCGATCCCGCAGATGGCAAGCTCCGACCAGGTGCTGCGCGGCGTCAGCCACGTCAAGGGCGCCGAATTCCATGTGCTGGTGCCGAACGAAAAGGGCTATGACGCCGCGCGCGCGGCGGGCGCCCAGGTGGTCTCGGTGTTCGCGGCGGCCTCCGAAGGCTTCTCCCGCGCCAACATCAATTGCTCGGTCGCGGAGTCGATCGAGCGCTTCAAGCCGGTGCTGGCCCGCGCCAAGGCCGACGGCGTCAGGGTGCGCGGCTATATCTCCTGCGTGCTCGGCTGTCCGTTCGACGGCGAGATCAAGCCGAAGGCGGTCGCCGACCTCGCGGTGACGCTGTGGGATCTCGGCTGCTACGAGATCTCGCTCGGCGACACCATCGGCGTCGGCACGCCGCTGAAGGCCAAGCAGTTGCTGCGTGCGGTCGGTTCTGAGTTGCCGGTCGGCAACCTCGCGATGCACTTCCACGACACCTTTGGCCAGGCGCTCGCCAATCTCTATGCCGGCATGGAAGAGGGCGTCCGCGTCATCGATGCCGCCGCCGGCGGTCTCGGCGGCTGCCCCTACGCCCCCGGCGCCACCGGCAATGTGGCGACGGAGGACGTCGTCTACATGCTCGAGGGCATGGGCGTGAAGACAGGGATCGACATGGACAGGCTGCTGGCCACGACGAACGAGGTCGCCGGATTGCTCGGCCGCCCGCCGGTGAGCCGTGTTGCGTCCGCGCTCAACGCGAAACGCAGGCGGCTCGCCAAATCGTAAATGTGGGACGTTTGGAGCGATTTGTCCGCCGTTGCTCGAGGAGCGAAGGCGGAAGCGATACCGATCGCGGCCCGGGCGGCATTGATGGGTATCGGGATTGCAGCCGCCTCAATCTTCAGCGCTCGCGCTCGGAGTTATGCGCTGCGAAGCGCAGATTCAAGGCACATAGTTGCGCCCCCGGCTTGCGCCGTCTGGGCTCCCGAAGCTGGACTCTCAACCCATATGCGTATGGTGCGACAGCGCCTTGCGCTATCGCCGCCCTCCTTGAGGGCGTTTCCTCCCTAGACTTGGGCCGCTCGTTGTTTCGAGCGGCCCTTTTTCTTACGCTGCCGGAGCGTTGATCGTCGCGATCACGGCCCTCATATCGGTCGCCAGCTCGCGATAGTGCCCGCCCAGCCGCTGGTACAGTTCGCGGTTGCTCCCATCCAGCGTCCTGCTAGCGATCAGCTCGCATTCGTCGGCGAGGATCTCAAATCGTTCCAGCTTCGCTTGAAGAGCAGACATGGCGGGAGTTTCCCTGACTGTTACTGAGGGAGTTGCGACGCTACTACTCCGACTGCGTCTAGCGCAGCATAATTATAGGGTAGAACTAAATTCTTCTCGGCAGTGACCTTGACCGATTGATGGGAGCGACTTGTCCGCCGTAGCTTGAACAACGAAGGCGGAAGCGCATGAGCGGTAAGATGGTTGGAGCGAACCGAAGCTTTTCTCAGATGGGAGGTGTTCGGATCGTCCATGTCGGTTGGAACCCGTTTTGCGGCGCACACAGCCGGCGTCATCGGGTCGGCTCCCGATTAAACCCTCCCGAAAGCGTTCATGGCTTGGTGACTCAAACGTGCTGAGGTGAGGGGGCTCGCAATTGCTCCAGGTGGATTCTCGCCATGTCCGGACAGGTGTCAGCTTCCCGCGGCCGAACGTTTCTGGCCGGAAAAATCGTCTTCAACTTCGGCCGGTCGGCCTTCGACTGCACGGTCCGCCAGCTCACGGAGACGGGCGCCACCGTGGAACTAGAAAGTGTCGTTGGCATTCCCGATCACATTCAACTGTTGCTCGTCGGCAGCAATCAGGTGAAGCCATGCAAACGGCTGTGGCAATCGGACCGCCAGCTCGGCCTGGTTTTTGAAGAGCAGCAGGCCAACGCTGCGGCGCCCGCGCCTGCCGCTCCTGCGCCGGCCGCCATTCCGGAGCGGCGCAGCGGCGATATTCTGCGCGGGCACATGCTGGCGCTGCGCGCGGCGCTCGATCAGATCCCCGTCGGCATCCTGCTGTTGGACGCGGAGTTGAAGGCCCTGTTCATCAACCGCGCGTTTCGGAACATGTGGCGGCTTCCGAACGAGGTTGCCGATCGCAACCCCACCTTCACCGACCTGATGCATCACGGCTGCAAGACCATGGCCTACGAGCTGCCGGCCGCGCAGCTCGAAGCCTATGTTGCCGAGCGCGTCCGCCTCGTAAGCGTCGGGGACCCAAACCCGATCGATCTTAGGCGCAGCAATGGTGATGTGGTTCGATGTCAGTGCACACCGCTGCCCGACGGCGGCCGGATGATGAGCTACACGCCCGTGACCGACATCGTGCGCGCATCGGACAAGCTGAAGGTGCTGACCGGTGCGCTCGAGAACGTGGAGGACGGCGTCGTCCTGCTCGACCGCGATCTCAATGCGGTCTTCCTCAATCGGCGAATGCGGGAATTCTGGGAGGTGAGCGAGGAGGAGGTCGCGCGGCATCCGGCATACATCACGCTGCTCACGCGCAACCGCCGCGCCGTTCCGGCGGGCGCGACCCCAGAGCAAGTCAGGGCCTTTCCCGCGCAGCGGATCGCCGAGATCAAGGCAGGCGATCACAAGCGCGACGTGCAGACGCCGGACGGCCGCCATATCAGGATCCATTGCTCGACGATGGCAAACGGCGGTCGCATGCTCACCTTCGTCGACGTGACCGATCTCGTACGCAACGCACGGCAGCTGGAGGTGCTTGCGACCACCGATCCGCTCACCGGATTGTTCAACCGCAGGCACTTCCTGACGACGCTGGATGCGGAGTGGAGCCGGTTCGAGCGCTACTATCGTTCCGTATCCGTGCTGATGGTCGATATCGATCACTTCAAGAGCATCAATGATCGCTTCGGCCATGCGGCCGGTGACGAGGCCATCAGGGCTGTTGCCGGGATTTGCATTCGGGGCAAGCGCAAGTCCGACGTCGTCGGCCGCGTCGGAGGCGAGGAGTTCGCGGTCCTGCTGCCGGAGACCACATTGTCGCGCGCCCGAACCGTCGCCGAGCGCATCCGCAAGAGGGCGGAAGCGTTGACGGTGGGCGCGGATGATCGACCGGTGTCACTCACGGTGAGCATCGGCGTTGCCGAGGCCCTCACAAGCATGCCCGGGATCGACGCCCTGATGAAGGCCGCCGACGCGGCGCTCTACCAGGCCAAGGAGCACGGCAGGAATCGCACGGAGTGCTGGTCACCTCCGTCGCCACCGAAGCTGGCGGCCGGGTAAATTGCAGGATGGGCAGAACGACTTGTCCGCCGCCGAGATCGGCGATCTGGCTGAATACGTTCGCCGCAAGCTCGGGGATGCCAACCAGACGGAAGAAGATCGGCACAAATGATTCTCATCCTTCGGTAAGGGCGTCGAGTGCTCAGGTCGATACCGCCTTAATGCTTGGTGCCCGACTTCCGATAGATCAGGGAGACGCAAAACAGCCGCTCGGATGCGGAGCGAACTTCAATCGCCATATCGGGCCGTTCGTTTATAAAGACCGAGTCCTTCACCATCCCGGCTAGGGTTTGCATTGCTTCGATTTCGGCGGCCTTTTGATTGGGCAAATCGAGGCCATCCTCGTCCGCAAAGAATTCGCGGCCGCTTTGGATGTCGAAGAAAAAGAGGGCCATCTGGAGCACTCCCATCCATGCAAGGCGGGAGCGCGCACAAACTCTCAGCCACCGGCGCCCAAGGGGTCTCGTGCCAGTGATCTCCTAGAACGCAGCAATCAGGGGATAGTTTCTAACCGGGCGGCTTCAGCCCCGGTGACGTCAGCCACTCCGTCAAATGGGCGGCGGTCTCGTCATGCCGCGCCTTCCTCAGCAGGCTTCCTTCCTTGCGCATGGTGGAAGCGTCTTGGCTTCCTCGCGCAGGCTCTTGGCCTCGTCCGTGAGCCGCTCTTCCAACGATTGCGTTTGCCTGAAACGACGCCGTTTCTGCATGGTGCTGCTCCCTGTAGCGTTCGGCGGGAGCGCGAAAGGCGTTCTCAGCACCGATAGATACCCGAAGCCGTGCGGTGATGAACCGTTAACGGACCGACAGACACGAAGTTCCTGCACGCGGAACGCGAAGCAGAAGAGCCTGCGCGGCCAAGTTCGTGCGGAGCGCGGTATGTCGCGAAGGACCAAACACGGACAGCTTCTGTGCGAAGCGATCAAAGCGGAAAAATGATCCGGCAGACCATTCCCTCGGGACGCCAATCAAAAGAGGCAGTGCCTGTTCGCTCGGCAGCCATAACCTGGATAATCTTGCTGCCAAAGCCTGCGCGGCTCGGCGGCAATACCCTCGGACCATTGGTCTCGGCCCAGACAAGTTGCAACTTCCGGTCGGCGTCGGACCACGTCACGTCGATGCAGCCATGGTTCGTGGAAAGGGCGCCATATTTTGCAGCGTTCGTTGCCAATTCATGGATGACTATGGCAACCGCTTGCGCAAGGTCTGGTTCAAGCAGCACTTGAGGTCCGCTCATGCGCACACGATTGTCCACCTCAGCGGAATATGGGGCAAACTCCTGCTTGAGGATCGGCGTCAATTCCGCTCCGATCCAGCGGGTTGCCGCAAAAAGCGAATGAACGTTCGCGAGAGCTTGAATGCGTCCCTGTACCGACTGCTTGAGCTCATCGACAGTATCGGCCCGCGACAGATTGACCATAGCGTTCACATTGGCGAGCAAATTCTTGCTTCGGTGTTCGGCCTCCCGTGCAAGTACGGAAATTCGCTCCTGGATTTGCTTCTGATCGGTAATGTCGCGAGCGATCTTGGAAGCACCGACGATAACGCCATCGCTGTTCTTGACGGGAGAAACAGTCAGCGAGACTACAATCTGAGTGCCGTCTTTACGTTGACGGATAGTCTCGAAATGCTCGATGCGCTCTCCATGCCTTATCTTCGACAGTATTTCCCGTTCTTCAGCATGCCGGTTCTCCGGAATGATCATTGTGATCGGCTGTCCGATTGCCTCCGCCGCTGTGTAGCCAAAGACGCGTTCGGCGCCCTTGTTCCAGCTCGAGATGATGCCATCCAGATTTTTGCTTACGATGATGTCGTCAGTCGAATGGACTATCGACGCAAGCAAATTCAGTTGCTCTTCGCTATGACGAAGCGCGCTCTCCATTTCTTTGCGCTCGGTAATGTCGGTGTTCGTTCCATACCAACGAATGATCTGGCCCGCGGCATCACGAAATGGGAGCGCGCGCGAGAGAAACCACCGATAGGTGCCGTCCTTACCCCGCAATGGAAAAGTATCTTCCCATGGCGTTCCGGTTTCGAACGACATTTTGATTTTTGCGACGACGCGGTCCACGTGCTCGGGGTGATGAACCTTCTGCCACCCCCAACCCTGCATCTGTTCGAAGTCAGTGCCCGTGTAGTCGTACCAACGCCGATTGTACCAATTGATGTCGCCGGAGGCGTCGGCGATCCACGCAAGCTGCGGGATGGCGTCGACCAACGCGGCAAGTGCGGCCCAATCAACTCCGTCCAAATGATTGTCCGACATCCATCCTCGCGCCCGTTGCCGTCATATCTAACACGGCAGCGGGCAGGGCGGTTCATGAAACGTCGATCGGGAGACCTTCGGCGGCAGCCAACGAACTCTCGCGCGCCTATCCCGCCGCCTGTTTTTGTGGCGCGATCGATTCCGGGCGCAGCCCGGAGCCGTCATCGGGCGCGCGTTCGCGCAATCCGTCGGAGCTGCCCCGGAATGACGGCGGGAGGGGCGCCCCCTGCCACTGAGTTGCCCGACGGCGCAAGGCCCCTTCGTAAAAATATTTCGCTTTATCAGAAGCGCAACTCAGGGTATGATTTGCCCGTCTCACCCGACACTTTGCCCGTCTCACCCGACACGAGGGGCGCTTCGCGGTCGTCACGAACGTGGGTCGAGATGCGGTGGACGCCGATTGCGCAACTGACGAGTGCGCGTGACGCGGACGGCGAAGTCGTGTGGGCCTTATTTTGATACTCGGCGAGCCGATCTGATACCCGCTGAGCGTATCTTTACCCTATAAAAATAGGCTCATTTGGGAATATCCTTGATCTGCAAGGCTGATGGGCGCGCCGCTGAACCGCCGCTACTGGGGCAGGGCCCCAGCGCGGCACCCCCGCATCGCATCGCCTTGAGAGCACCCAATGCCCAACATCACCGAACGAGACTGCCGCGCCGAAGTGAAGCAGCGCCGCAAAATTTACGACGCCTCCTGCTCCGGCCTCTACGTCAGCCTGAGCCCATCAGCGCCGCCGACCTTCTTCCTGAAGTATACCAATCCCATCACCAAAACGCGCGGCACGCATCGCCTGGGCGTCTATCAGAAGGGCGAGCACGATGTGATCTTCTGGCGCAAGGAAGCGTGGAAGCTGAAGGTTAGGATCGCCAACGGCGAGGATATCGCGCAGACCGCGCGGCAGGTTCGCAGGCTGCAGGCCAAACAGGCAGGCATCACGGTCGGCGAGATCATCGACAAGCGCATCGCGTGGATCAGCGAGGAGATCGAGACGCGCCGCCACGCTGAGCATGGTGTCGTGATCAAGAAAGCGCCGCGCATGAAGAGCTGGCAAGAGCAAAGCCGCCACCTGAACCGTTTCGTGCGCCCGCGCCTCGGCAGGATGATCGCGAGCGAGGTCACCAAGCACGACATCGCGCAGCTGCAGGCCGATATCCTCGCAGGCAAGCTGATCGCCAACGGCAAGCCGCTGAAGGCATCGGTCAGCAGCGCCCGCCATATGCGCAAGGCCGTCTCAGGCCTCTTCAACTGGGCGGCTGAAGCTGGCCGCGACTACGTCAGCACCAGCCCTTGCGTGAACCTGCCGCTGCTGCCAGCCGAGGAACCGCGCAAGCGCAAGCTGAGCCGCGAGGAGATCAGGCTGCTCTGGCGCGGGCTGGATCGGCCTGACATCACCGTTGATCGGCGCATCTGCCTTGCGCTGAAGTTCGCGCTGGTCAGCATGCTGCGCTCGGTCGAGCTGCTGCACATCCATCGCGATGAGCTGGGCCGCGACGGCCTGAGCAGCAGGAATCCGCTGGTGGTGGTCCCCGAGGAGCGGGTGAAGGCAAACCGCGTGATCCATCAGCCGCTGTCCGATCTGGCGGTCGAGATCTCCAAGGAAGCGATGGGTAACTATCCGTGGATGTTCGCGGGCCGTTGGAGCACCGAGCCGCTGAACAAAAAAGCCATGGCCTGCGCGCTGCGCGGCAATAAGGCCAGCAATGGCCGCGTGCGCTCCGTGGGCCTTTGCGAGCAGCTCGGCATCAAGCCCTTCACGCCGCATGATCTGCGCCGCACTGCCGCCAGCCTGATGGGCTCCATCGGCATCAGCCGCGCGACGATCTCGCTCTGCCTTGACCACACCATCAAGAGCGATGACCATGGCGCGGTCGCGGCGGTGACCGGCAAGCATTACGATCAGGACCCGCGCATCGAGGAGAAGCGCGCGGCGCTGCAGAAGCTCGCCGACGAGATCAGGCGGATCATCAGCTCGCCAATGGATGCCGAGGAAGAGATGCGGCAGGCCGCCTGACCTGATGTACCGCAGACATCCTGATAGCTTTGCCGGATGTTCTTTGATCTAGATCAACCTTAGCGAGCAGCCTCCGAGCACCACTGCCGAGCGTGCGTGCATGAGATAGGGCACGTATCCTGACGGTTGTCAGTTCTCCGACAGCGGTCAGGGGAGAACAGCGGCACAGAAATTTTCAAAGTGCTTCGGGGCCTTTGGCCGAAATTGCAACTTGGCTGAGGTCAACCAGGAAAGGGACCGATGCGATGGCGTTGTTGTGGACGATTGTAGCATTCATTCTAGGTATGTTTCTTTCAGACGTTGCTGCCGCGCAGGGATATTGTTCTTGCACGTCGGGTCCAAACATGAACCAGCGGCCCTATTGTGTGCAAGATTCCCGGCAGTGCCAATTTGATTGTTCTCCCTATCCATTCACGTATTCGCCCAATGCAGGTTGCTCCTCTTCGCTGCCCACCGCTAATGAACCTGATTGTGGGCAAGTCTGGAGCGATTGGGTTGATGTTGGCCACGGCCCAGGAAACCCATGTCCTGACGGCTGTCGCAATAGGACCAGTGACCCCGATTTGGGGATAGCACTAAGGATGAAAACCCCATTTCAGCCGCAAGCGAAGTACAAGCTTCAGTGTTGGGGAATAGCACGGCAACCGGCACCGCCATGGGCCGGCCATCAGGCCAGCATGGCAGATGTAAATGGTGATGATAAACCGGACCTTATTTTTAGAGACTTCGGCAATCGGTTCTGGATTTCACTGGCTGACGGCGGTGGGTTGCTGGCGAAGCCTGTCGCAAGCATTGGGCATGGCGGACCGTTTCGCGATGGTCAGGTCTTCTTCGCAGACATCAACGGCGACAAGCGATCTGATCTGATCTTTCGCGGTGTGGATAATCGCTTCTGGATATCGCTGGCTGATGGCAAAGGAGGACTCGCGAATCCAGTCGAGAGTATCCGGCATGGCGGGCCATTTCTCGAAGACCAAGTATTTTTTGCTGACGTAAACGGTGACGGTCGGGCGGACCTAATATTTCGCGGACAGGACAGCCGCTTCTGGATATCGCTGGCTGATGGCAAAGGAGGACTCGCGAATCCGGTCGAGAGTATCGGACATGGCGGGCCATTTCTTGATGGTCAGGTCTTCTTCGCAGACATCAACGGCGACAAGCGATCTGATCTGATCTTTCGCGGTGTGGATAATCGCTTCTGGATATCGCTGGCTAATGACAACGGGGGTCTCGCGAATCCGGTCGAGAGTATCCGGCATGGCGGATCATATCTTGTAGACCAAGTATCTCTTGCTGACGTAAACGGTGACGGTCGGGCGGACCTAGTATTTCGCGGACAGGACAGCCGCTTCTGGATATCGCTGGCTGATGGCAAAGGAGGACTCGCGAATCCGGTCGAGAGCATCCGGCATGGCGGGCCATTTCTTGAAGACCAAGTATTTTTTGCTGACGTAAACGGTGACGGTCGGGCGGACCTAATATTTCGCGGACAGGACAGCCGCTTCTGGATATCGCTGGCTGATGGCAAAGGAGGACTCGCGAATCCGGTCGAGAGTATCGGACATGGCGGGCCATTTCTTGATGGTCAGGTCTTCTTCGCAGACATCAACGGCGACAAGCGATCTGATCTGATCTTTCGCGGTGTGGATAATCGCTTCTGGATATCGCTGGCTAATGACAACGGGGGTCTCGCGAATCCGGTCGAGAGCGTCCGACCTTAGGTAGCCCTCCTGCCTCGCGATCAGCGTCGACCGCCGCCGACCGCTAGGATTGAGTTTGGAGGCCTGCCATGGCTACATTCATCCTCGTGCATGGGACTTGGACGAAGTCCGCCCGTTGGCCTGCCTTGCAGGATGGTCTAGCAGAAGCGGCGCGCGCAGCCGGTGACGAGCCAGTATTTGAACAACTAACGTGGACTGGAAGAAATTGGGCAAAGGATCGTCGGGCGGCGGCTTCGGCGATCCTCACATTGGTACAAAAGGTTCAGCGCGCTGCGGCAAATGAAACGATTTTCATTATCGGCCACAGCCACGGGGGAAGCGCTATTGCTTACTTCCTCAAGGAACACCCAGAAGCGGCAAAAACGTTAGGAGGCTGCGCATTTTTATCCACGCCGTTCACAGCCATTCGTCCGAGGAGAGAAGCTTTTCAGCTCATCTCTGCGCTGATCTTTTTTCTGTTGATCCCGTACGCAAGTCTATGGAATGCGATCACTGAAGGGCGTCCTGATCTCTCAACCATGGAGAAAATAGCAGAACACCTTAATTCGCCTATCATAACGTCAACCAAGCTGTTCACCATCTTGGTCTCGTTCATTGTTGCGGGGCTTGTCTGGTGGGTTTCAGTCTCCCTCAAAAAGGCCAGCGCCGCTCAGAATGTGGAACTGGCGATCCGACAGCAAACCGCCGATATTCCAGCTGGGAATTATCTTTTTCTTAGGTGCTCCGGCGACGAAGCTGCCGCAGCTCTTTCAGCCGCTCAGATCATAGCGTGGGCGGCCACGAAGACTTCGCAAATGCTGGAGCTATTGATTCGACCATTGTTCAACTCAGGGCGACCCTACGTTCGGGCTGCTTCTTGGGCTTTATTCTTTCTTCTACTTTCAAGCGTCGCTTACGGATGGCTCTCTGTGTTTCCCGGCATTCTTAAGTCCGGACTAGGGTCTGTACCTAAATAGCGCCACGTGATTCTCTTGCCTACGTGTTGATTCGGGGGCGAGAGAATGCGCGCTGGTTTGTTTTGGCTGAACGACAGGCAATGGGCGCGTATCGAACCGCATCTGCCGAGGGGACTGACGGGGCCGGATCGGGACGACGACCGACGCATCGTCAGCGGCATCATTCACATGCTGCAATCGGGTGTGAGCGTCATCCGGTGACCACGCCCTGAGGGCTGATCTGGTCGGCTAGGAAGACCTCGTGGATTGGTTTTTCACGAGGTCACCATGTCAAAGGATAGTTGTAAGGATGGCGCTAAGGATAGGCATACGGCTATCCTTGAGGACGGCTCTAACACGTTGCAGCGCATCGAGATCATCACGGGGACTGGCCGCCGACGGCGCTGGTCGACGGATGCGAAAGCGGCGATTGTTGCGGAGAGTTTCGCGCCGGGTGCAAGCGCTTCCGGGGTGGCGCGGCGGTACGACATCAGCCCGGGCCTGTTATTTCTTTGGCGTCGTCAGGCAACGCGGGCAAAGGTCGCGGCGCGCAGGGATGGAGGCGTGGCACCAGGCTTTGTGCCGGTCACGATTACTGGCTGCGGCGGCAAATTGCCGGTATGCGAGGAGCAGGGGGCGATTGAGATCGAGGTCGGCGCGGTTCGCATCCGTGTCGTGGGAACGGTCGACCGGCGGGCACTCTGCGAGGTGCTGGCGGCAGTCGGGACGGTTGGCCGATGATCGGGCTCCGACCTGGGTTGTCGATCTGGATCGCGACGCAGCCGGTCGATTTCCGTCGCGGCATGGACTCGCTGGCGCTGCTGGTGAGCGAGGCGTTTGGAGCCGATCCGTTCGACGGCGGGCTGTGGGTGTTTCGCTCCAAGCGCCGAGATCGCGTGAAGATTCTGACCTGGGACGGAAGCGGCCTTGTCCTTTACTACAAGAGAATCGAGGGGCAGTTCACCTGGCCGCCGATCAAGGAAGGCGTCATGCCGCTATCTCATGCTCAGCTCTCGGTACTGCTTGACGGTTCGGATTGGAAGCGTGTGCCGATGCGGGTTGTGGATCAACCAACACGAGCTGGTTGATCATCGTCAAGAGTAGTTCGTCATTCATGCAGAGCTGTAGTAGAAACACGCTGCATGATTGATTTGCCTTCTGATCCAGCATTGCTCCAGCAAACCGTGATGGCGTTGTCGTCACGGCTTGCGGTGTTGTCGGCGGAATGTAGCACGCTGGCGACCGAACGTGATGCGGCGATCGCCCAGCGCGATGCTGCGATCCAGGAGAACGACAAGCTCCTGGTGATCCTGTCGCAGTACAAGCGCACGATCTTCGGTCCCCGCTCCGAGACACTGGATTCCGGACAGCAGTCTCTCTTCACCATTGCGGCGCAGGCGGCTTCTGCGGCCGGCAATGATGATGCGCCCGGGGCCAAGCTGCCCGACAGATCCGAGGCTCGTGGAAAGCAACCGGCGCGACGCAACCGGGGGAGGCTTCCGGAGCATCTGCCGCGCATTGATGTCGTGATCGACGTCGAGACTGACATCTGTCCTTGTTGTGGCGAACGGCTGCACAGGATCGGGGAGACCGTCAAGGAAGCCTTCGATGTCGTTCCGATGCAGTACCGGGTCAAGCGCATCATGCGCCCACGCTATGGCTGCCGGGGGTGCCGCCAGGGTGTGCTGCAGGCGGCCGCGCCGGCCCAGGCGGTCGAGGGCGGGATGGTGACGGAAGCCTTGCTGGCTCACATCGCGGTGATGAAATACGGTTACCAGCTGCCGTTATATCGCCAGGAACAGATGTTTGCCGCGCAGGGCATCGCGCTCGACCGTCAGACGCTGGCTTCGTGGATGGGCCGCGTCGCCTGGTGGCTGAGGCCGCTTCACGCGCTGTTGCGCGACACGGTGATCTCCTTCCCGCGGCTGTTTGCCGATGAGACACCGCTGCCGGTTCTTGATCCCGGCCGTGGCAGGACCAGGATCTGCCAGTTCTGGGCGATCGCCACCGATGACCGGCCGTGGGGCGGCCCGGCACCGCCGGCGGTGGTCTACGTGTTCGCCGAGGATCGCAAGGCGATCCGCGCCAAACAGCTGTTCGGAGACTACCGGGGCATTCTGCAGGTTGACGGCTATGCCGCCTACAAGGGTCTGATCAAGAACGGCGGCCATCTGGTGCAACTGGCATTCTGCTTTGCGCATGCGCGGCGGAAGTTCTGGGACGTTCACGTCGCGACGAAGTCGCCGATTGCCGCGGAAGCGCTGCAACGGATTGCGATGTTCTATGCCGTCGAAGACCGCATCCGTGGTCTGCCGGCGGCGCAGCGGGCTGCGGTTCGGCAAACTGACACCAGACCGCTGATCGAGGACTTCAAGCCCTGGCTCGAGGCGCGGCTGCTGGAAGTCTCGAAGAAGTCTGGCCTTGGCAAGGCCATCCGCTACACCCTAAACCATTGGGAAGGCCTGACGCGCTTCATCGATGACGGACGCATTGAAATAGACAACAATACGGTCGAGCGCACCATCAAGCCGATAGGGCTTGGAAAGAAGAACCATTTGTTCGCGGGCAGCGAAGGCGGCGCCGAGACATGGGCCATTCTCGCGTCGCTCATCAACTCGGCAAAGCTGCAAGATATCGACCCACGGCATTATCTGACCGACGTTCTCGAGCGCATCGTCTCCGGACGCACCAAGATCAATCAGCTGCACACATTGCTGCCGTGGACATGGAAGGCCGAGCGCGATGCTCTGGAGACAAAGCTCGCTGCCTGATCAATTTGACGGGAGGGCGTCGGGAACTTCCTGCGCGTCGCTGGTGTCGTCATAAATCTCTTCGCGGATCACGCGCAGCGTCACCTCGTGCAGATAGACTTGCAGCGCCCTCTCCAGCTCGGTGAACTCCGGCAGCAGAACCTTGTCAACGAAGCCCCGTGACGCGCGGATCATCACCGTGTTGCGTCGCTGGCGGCGGTAACGAAACGGCCGCAGCCCGTATCGGCGGCAAAGTGCCAGAAACAGCTGCCGCGACCATTGGTCAGGAAGTGATAATTGTTGCTCGATCGGTGGATCGTGGCGAGCGAGCTCCTCGACCCGGGCACGCACCCGCTGCAGCGCGGCTTCCGCTGCCAAGCGCTCACCAGCAGTTCCTGCACCCGCGAACAACGCCTCGATCTTCCGAAGCTTCTCGCGCAGCTGCGACTCGCTGGTCATTCTGATCCCCGTTACCCGCTCCAAACCGGGATCACCCCATCACCGCGCGCCGGCAGCGTCAATCATCCCGACCGGGCTATCCAGAGCATTCCGCGCAAGTCAAGCCCGGGCACCAGTGCTCCTCTCGTGACGCTCACAATCGGGTGCACGATGGCGTGATTGTCCACGTGAATACGGCCCTTACACGACGATCTACAATCGCTTCAATCGCTGGGCCAAGCGAGGACGATGGTGCGCAATCTTCGAAGCGCTGGCCAAGCCTGGCGAAGACGGCGTCGTACTGTCGCTCGACTCGACCTCGATTAAAGCTCACCGGTGTGCCTCCGGCGGAAAAGGGGGGAGCACAATCAAGCAATCGGCCGCTCGCGCGGAGGCCGCACGACAAAAATCCATGCGCTGAGCGATCCGCTCTGCCGGCCGGTCGTCCTGCATCTGACTCCAGGCCAGGATGCCGATATCGCTGCGGCTCCCGATGTCCTGGCGCTCGCGCCACCCATGAGCGTGCTCCTCGCCGACAAAGGGTATGATGGCGACAAGCTTCGCGGCGAAATCATTCGTCGTGGCGCCAAGCCCGTAATCCCCAATAAATCTAACCGTGTCGTCATCCATCGCTTCAACAAACGCGCCTACAAAGGACGAAATGTCATCGAACGCTGCTTTTGCAGGCTCAAGGACTTCCGGCGCATCGCCACGCGATATGACAAGCTCGCCCGTAATTTTTTGGCCGCTGTTCATCTCGCCGCTCTCGTCGCATATTGGCTCAATTGAGTCTGGACCCTAGCTCCAGGACTAGTCCTATGGCTTCGCGAAGCCTCACTGCCGACGCAAGGTGGCCGTCACCGGGGGCTTACTGTGCGGCCGCATCAATCGGGCCCAAAAGCCGCCCTCTGACGAATAGGCCGGGCTAGCAGTTGACGGTGCTCAGACCGTGTAGCGGCACACGGTATATGCATGTATATGCATGTATATGCATGTATATGTAAAGAAATGCGACAGATGCGTTAATAGAATTGCAGAATCCTACATGTCGAACGCGATGCTCAAATCCAGCTGCGCCACCCCGAATTTACCGCCCCCCAACGCCTTTCCCGAAGACCCCGGGTCGCTGGCTGCCAAAGAGGTCGCGCGACTGAGCATTCTTGACGGCATGCGGGGAATTGCTGCCATCTGTGTCGCCGTTTTACATTTTTATGAACCCTTTCAGTTCGGTCCTCAGAACCGGATTCCTCACGGTTATCTCGCTGTAGATTTTTTCTTTTGCTTGTCAGGGTATGTAATGGCATTTGCCTACGACCCTTCTCGCGTAGAATTGTCACCCACAGAACTTATTAAAAGGCGTCTGATACGACTGCATCCGCTCGTCGTAATTGGCTCCTTGTTGGGCTTCGTTGTGGTTGTAATCGGACGATTCTATGCGCCTATGGCTGCTGCGTTATTCAATTTTAGTGTCACGGAGTTTTTTATTCTCCTCACCTGCAGCGTACTTCTGTTGCCGCACTTATTTGTCCACGATCCCAGCTTTCCTATTTTTCCTTTTGTCGCTCCCGCCTGGTCATTGCTTTGCGAGTATGTGGCGAGCCTAACGTTTGCTCTTTGTCTGCGCCAACTATCGCTTCGATGGTTGCTAGCGATGCTCGCCTTCGCCGCGGTTGCAACGGCATACACGTGCTACGATTTCGGAAGCCTAAACGGCGGTTTCGACCGCAGAACCTTCTGGATTGGCTTTGTACGGGTAGGTTTTTCATTTATCGCGGGCGTTGTTGCTTGCCGTATTGGCAGGCAACCGCTGTTGCCAGGGGCAGCATATTACCTTCCGCTTATCATGCTTGCGACCTTTTTTTGGCCCTTCCTTTGGAAGCCCTACGATTTCCTGATCGTCACAATCGTATATCCGCTCCTTGTTTGGCTGGGCGCTAATGCAATCGGGAGTCCGTCGATCAACCGTTTTAGCGAGTTTATCGGAGATCTTTCATATCCGCTTTATATGACCCACTACGTTCCACTCATGCTATTGTTCGGCGGAACTTCGGCAGGTTGGGTTGCGCAGATCCATGCAGCGCTAGCGGTACCAAGCATGACTCTAGTTGCAATCGCTTTTAGCTTTCTTGTTAAGCGATATATCGACGAACCGATCCGTGCCACTTTGCGTCACAGATCATTTGAGCACCTCAAAGGCTAATGCAGGCACTGCCGCAGGTATGCACGGATGTGCTTATCCTGTTCTGCTCTCAGAAGCGCTTTCGCCCCCTCTGGCCTTCCAGCTTCAGGGTAATTAGCTAGGTATGAGATGTGGGTAATTGAAAGAGCTAACTCAGGCAGACCACAGTATCCATCCGGCCAAGACCGCGGCAGATCTGTTACGCGATTTGCCACGCGACGTGATCGTATCGTGCTCCGTCATTGACGAAGAAGTACGCAATCGCTTTGTAGCATTCTTCTAGATCTATGCACCAGGATAGGGGATGCTCGTCGACCTGCCCGTTGGAGAGTGTGTAAGCGCAGGTTCCCTGATGGTCTGGGTTACCCTTTGTCACGACGCCGCTATCACCATTGAACCGCAGATACATAAGCCAAGCGTGGCTACCATTGCGCAGCATGGCTAAGGACTGACCGTTCGGTACCGATATCCAGAGTTCGAACTGCGGTTGCTTGTCGATGCGATCCAGAGCAAGGCTCAGATGCTCGACAGTGGCAATCGACAAGTCAGTTCCGTTAAACGTGATCTTCATCTGATCAGGCAGCGGCGACAAGGGTTCTGGGTTTTGACCAATTCCACGGCAGCAGCTCGTCGAGCCTCGACGCCGGATGATCATTGATCCGCAGCAGCACGTCCGTCAACCAGGCCGGCGGATCGAGATCGTTGAGCTTGGCGGTCTGGATCAGGGTGTAGATGGCGGCGGCACGGCGGCCGCCATCGTCGGAGCCGGCGAAGGTCCAGTTCTTGCGGCCGACGGCCACGGCGCGTAGCTCGCGTTCGGCCGCGTTGTTGGTCATGCACAGCCGGCCATCGTCGATGAAGCGCGTGAACACCTCCCAGCGCTTGAGGCTGTAGTCGATCGCCTTGGCGGTCTCGCTCTTGCCGGAGAGCTTGGCGCGGCGCTCGTGCAGGAAGGTATGAAGCTCATCGACCAGCGGGCGGCTGCGCGCATGGCGCGCGGCTTTGCGCTCGTGGGCCGGCAGACCGTTGATGTCGCGCTCGATCGCAAACAGGGCGTCGATCTTCGCGATCGCTTCGATCGCGATCGGCGCCTTCTTCAGCCGTGCGATCTCGAAGAACTTGCGCCGTGCATGCGCCCAGCAGCCGACCTCGATGATCGGGCCCGGCTTCCGCGATGGATCGTAGAGCCTGTTGAAGCCGGCATAGGCGTCCGCCTGCATCGGTCCGGCATAGGTCGCAAGATGCGCCTCTGGATGGGTGCCGGAGCGGTCGGGCGAGTAGAAGAACACGGCGGCCGGCGGCGCGTGCCCGGCGAAGGGCCGATCGTCGCGCACATAGGTCCAGACGCGCCCCGTGCGCGTCTTGCCCTTGGCCAGAACCGGCACCGTGGTGTCGTCGGCATGGATGCGCTCGGCAGCGAGGACATGCGCCTTGATCGCATCGACCAGCGGCATCAATGTCGCCGCCGCCGCGCCGACCCAGTCGGCCAGCGTGGAGACGTCCAGGATCACACCTTCATGCGCATACGTCGTGCTCTGCCGGTTGAGGGGCAGGTGCAATCCGTATTTGGCGAATAGGATGTGCGCGAGCAGACGCGGTCCAGCGCGCCCGCGCGAGATCGGATGGAACGGCGCCGGCGGCTGGCTGATCGCCTCGCAGGCGCGGCAGGAGAACTTCTCACGGACGTGCTGGATCACCTTCCACTGCCGCGGCACGAGCTCCAGCGTCTCGGTCACGTCCTCGCCGATCTTGCGCAACCTGTCGCCGCCGCAACACGGGCAATGGGCCGGCGCGGGATGAACGACGCGCTCCCGCGGCAGGTCCTCGGGCAGCGGCCGCCGCGCCGGACGCCGCCGCTCGAATGGCTGCACGTCTATCTTCGCGGCCTTGGCCCGTTCGGCTGCCAGCTGCGCATCGGCTTCGGCCTCCGATGCATCCTCCTCGAGGTCGGCGAGTTCTAGCTCGAGCTGATCGAGCACCGAGGCTCGTTCGGAGGATTGGCCGTGCTGTTCGTGCTTGAGCTTGGCGATCGTGAACTTCATCTGCTCGATCAGCAGCGTGCGGGCGCGGACCTCGGCTTCGAGATTGCGTGCCTTGGCTTCCGCCGCAAGCTGGGCCGCCTGGCCGGCGAGCACCAGCGCCTTCAGCGTCGCGACATCATCAGGGAGCGAATCGGCTGTGATCATCGCAGAAGATGGAATCACAGCTCCGCCCGGTACGCATCAGTGCCGTTACGTTCGAGCGCTCAACCAACAGCTTCCGGGCGCCACGTCCGCTGCGGATGCCGCCAGTCGATGCCTTCGAGCAGATAGCCGAGCTGGGCCGGCGTGATCGTCACGGCTCCGTCCACAGCCTGTGGCCAGATGAAGCGGCCGCGCTCCAGCCGCTTGGCGAACAGGCACATGCCCTGGCCGTCGTGCCACAGCACCTTGATCAGCCCGCCGCTGCGGCCGCGGAACACGAACAGATGGCCGCCATGCGGATCGCGCTTCAAGGTCTCCTGGACCAGCAGCGCCAGGCCGTCGAAGCCCTTGCGCATGTCGGTATGGCCGCTCGCCAGCCAGACCTGTGTGCCGGAGGGGATCGGGATCGTCATCGCGAACCCGCCCGGAGCGCCGTGATCACCGCCGTCACCGTCGCGGCATCCGCCGCGCCGCTGATCCGGATCTTGGTCTCAGTCCCGATCTCGACTTCGATCAGCCCCTGAGGCGGAGCTGCCGCTGCGTGAAGATCGGGATCGGCTGCAATCGTCACAGCGGCGAAGCCGGGCACGGCAGTCTCCTCGCCGCACAGCTGCTGGCGCCAGCGGAACACCTGGCTGGAATGCACACCAAACGCGCGCGCCACGCCCAGGATCGTCGCACCCGGCTGCAACGCTGCAGCGACGATGCGCTCCTTGTCAGCCCGCGACCAATGCCGCCGTCGCCGCTCCGACGTGATCACTTCCACTTCCGCTTTGGCCATAGGACTAGGGTCTGTACCTAAATAGCGCCACGTGATTCTCTTGCCTACGTGTTGATTCGGGGGCGAGAGAATGCGCGCTGGTTTGTTTTGGCTGAACGACAGGCAATGGGCGCGTATCGAACCGCATCTGCCGAGGGGACTGACGGGGCCGGATCGGGACGACGACCGACGCATCGTCAGCGGCATCATTCACATGCTGCAATCGGGTGCACGATGGCGTGATTGTCCACGTGAATACGGCCCTTACACGACGATCTACAATCGCTTCAATCGCTGGGCCAAGCGAGGACGATGGTGCGCAATCTTCGAAGCGCTGGCCAAGCCTGGCGAAGACGGCGTCGTACTGTCGCTCGACTCGACCTCGATTAAAGCTCACCGGTGTGCCTCCGGCGGAAAAGGGGGGAGCACAATCAAGCAATCGGCCGCTCGCGCGGAGGCCGCACGACAAAAATCCATGCGCTGAGCGATCCGCTCTGCCGGCCGGTCGTCCTGCATCTGACTCCAGGCCAGGATGCCGATATCGCTGCGGCTCCCGATGTCCTGGCGCTCGCGCCACCCATGAGCGTGCTCCTCGCCGACAAAGGGTATGATGGCGACAAGCTTCGCGGCGAAATCATTCGTCGTGGCGCCAAGCCCGTAATCCCCAATAAATCTAACCGTGTCGTCATCCATCGCTTCAACAAACGCGCCTACAAAGGACGAAATGTCATCGAACGCTGCTTTTGCAGGCTCAAGGACTTCCGGCGCATCGCCACGCGATATGACAAGCTCGCCCGTAATTTTTTGGCCGCTGTTCATCTCGCCGCTCTCGTCGCATATTGGCTCAATTGAGTCTGGACCCTAGGATTTTTTTTGTCGCCTGATGGACTCCTCTTCGAGAAACTCGACGCTATAAGGATGATTACTCACATCACCGCAATTGGGTATGCCGTTGTCTCCTTTGTCGTCGCAATCTTTATCTCCTTGTGCATATTGGCGGCGCTTATCATTTTTGCAGTGCAGGCGCTCACCTCATGGGCGTTTGGGTGGACGCTGTTATCTACGGGCTTCTTGGTCGAAGTAGCCATTGAGCCGCTTCCATTTGGAAAGCATTCTTTGGGGCACATAGATTGGACCGCCAGTTCGATTGGGCTCGATGGACTGCTGCACAGTTGGACGTACGCTCATCCTGTCGCAATAATCCATCTGCAGAACTGGGTTAGGGAGCGGCTAGAGGAAAGGTTGCCCAGGACGGCTTCTTGACTACCGCCCATAAACTGTAGTTTGCATTCCGCAACGCCGACCAGTTAACGCAGCAGCCCGTCGAATTTTCCGGACGATGGCGGCGCGTAACCACCTGCCAGCCTCGTGCGGGCAACCGGCGTCAGGCCGAACTCGGCAGCGTAGCGGATCACATCGCTGGCGTGCTTGCGGGCGACACTAACCAGCGGATTCATTGCGGCGTCACCATACTTGGTTTTGATAATCATCGCGTTCATGGTCGGATCGTTTGCTTGCATCTTCCCTAGCGCTTCAGCCGCCATCCGCCATTGGCCGAAAGCGTGGCAGTAGGCAGCGAGAGCTGGGACATCGACCTTGGTCAGAAGACCAAGGCGATGCAGTTCGGGTGCGGTAATCCACCATTCATCGGCGGCATAGCCGGTGATGAAGGGCGGCGGATCAGGCACATCAGCGGCGATCTCGGGCTGTGGCTCGGGCTTCATTGGCCGCTTGCCAGGGTTGCCACGGAGCACTTTCAGCGGAAACGGCACTGGTGGGTTGGGCATTGGACTGCCTCCGGGCGGGTTGTCGGCAAGTCTGCTCGGTTTGAAGCTAGGAAACGAGGGGTTCCGCAGAATAATTTTTCTGGGCAAAAAGCGCGAACTGCGGGCGCTAAAATGGGAGCGCCGCCAGCGCTCGGAGACGCTATAGTGCCTATTGAGCGATCCGCCCCCCGGCCCCTGAACAAGCTCAGCCCATCGCGCAGCCGCTGGTGAGTTATTTTGAGGTGGCCGGTAACCATACAGCGGCGAGCTGCTCGAAGGCATCAGCGACTCTCTCCGCGGCAAAATGCTCACAGAGAGCCAGTCGTGCTCACTCACTACGATCATTCGCACTGCGCGCCAACTTGAAAGTTCCGTCGCTCCGCTTGGTGGAACCTTTCGTGCAAGCATCACGACCAACGGCTTTGGGTTCACCCTTGTGGGTGAGACAATCTATTCCGGTGGGCGCAGGGTCCTGTTTTTCAGACCTCGCCCCTCCCTGATCGCGGGTTGACCCTCACACCGGCAGTGGCATGTAGAGCATCATCCTATTGTAGTGGGTGGTGGGTGGGAGGACGAAGTCGGTGGAGGTGAGGGTTGGTCCGAAGTTTGTGCATATTGTCGAAGACAATGCGAACTTCCGCAAAGCAATTGAAGGCCTATTGAAGCAATTCAGATATGAGGTCTCCACCTATCCTTCGGCCCAGCACTTCCTGGATCGCTTGCCGAGCGACGACGTACCGAGTTGCATCCTTCTCGACGTGCGGCTGCCCGGAATGAGCGGGCCAGAGCTGCAACAGCGCTAGTCAGAACTCGGTTCGACGCTGCCCATCATATTCCTCTCCGGTTACACTGACGTTGCGACCACCGTGAAGACCATGAAGGCCGGTGGAGAGGATTTCCTGATCAAGCCTGTATCATCGGATCAGCTTCTTCCAGCCGTCGAACGAGCCATCGCACATCACAAGGCGATGCTTAACCTGAAGCAAACTCGCGCCCAAATTCTCTCCCGTCTTGCAACGTTAACGCCGCGCGAACGGCAAGTCTTTGAACTTGTCATTCGCGGCAAAACCAACAAGCAGATGGCCGATGCCTTGGGTGCGACCGAGCGCACCATGAAGGCGCACCGTCACGGCGTGATGACTAAGATGCAGGTTCGATCCTTAGTGGAACTGGTTTCGCTTACATCGGAACCGCGTATTGGTCGTTGATGATGATCCGGGAATGTTGAAGGGCGTTGAGCGGCTGCTTCGGCATAATGCCTACGAACCCATCCTGTTTTCGTCTGCGGAAGCCTTCCAGAGCCACACTGATTTTGACGGCGCGGTTTGCCTAATCCTCGACATCAACCTGAAGGATGGGTCGGGTATCGAGCTAAGGTATCGTCTCAAGGCTGACGGCGTTTCGGTGCCGGTTATCTACATGACCGGGAACGACAGCCTGGACGTTCAAAAGGCAGCGCTGGCCTCCGGGTGCATCGCCTTTCTGAAAAAGCCATTCGCAGCCCAGGAGCTGATAGAGCCACTCAGGAAGGCCGAGCGGCTCTAACACCAGCGGGTCTCGCAGAGGGTCTGCTGGGGCACCTGCGCCAGCGGACTCGCTTAAGGCTTGGAGGCTCCTCAAACGAGTCCGCTACGCCGCCGCTGCTTTCCCCTTGATCGATACTGTCGATCAGCTGACGGCGCGTCTGCACGCTCTTCAACATAAGCAGGCGGAACATAATTACCGTGTTGAGGCAGCCACACTGTCTGCTCCCGCCATGGGCAGTCGTTGGTGAATGCGGGCCGCAAAGGCTGCAGGGATCGATCCACGTGTCCAATATTGGGGTGGTGCCTCGCGCTCGGAACCGTCCGCGCGATCAGCCTGCGGGCTAACGGTCGTAGCCGTACAAATAGCAACCTTTCCCGGACAGCAGCATCTTACTCATCGCTGGCGCTGACTTACCTCGCCAAAGCCCGAGTGATCTGCCCCGTTCTGCTTGTTGGCGGCCAGAGTGAGCGGCGTGTGCGGGGGCGTTTCTGTGATTGAGATCAAGAATGATTTTCATGTTGTTTGCTGCGGCTATTGCCGCCTTATTTTTTATCGGCTCACTCCTCTTGCTGCATTTGGGTCAACAGCTCGGTCAGCGACATCGCAAGCGAAACGGTAGCGAAGGCATTGGAGGCTTAGCGACCGTTGAGGGCGCAATTTTCGGTTTGATGGGTCTATTGCTGGCATTCACCATCTCGGGTGCACTGCAACGCTTCGATGATCGCCGACAATTAGTCATTCAGGAAGCGACGGCGGCCACCACCGCATATGACAGATTAAGCCTTTTCGGCGGGGACGATGCGCTCAGGCTTCAGACCGGCCTCAAAGAATACGTCCGCGCCCGAATCGATCTATATCGCATGGCCCATGATTTCTTGCTGCTCCAGCGGGCGGAAGATTTCTCGGACCAGCAGGAAAAAAATGTGCTCGAACTCAAGAACCAGTTATGGGACGCGGCGGTGGCGGCATGCCCGCAACCGAACTACCGTCCTGCCTGCGCGTTATCGCTTCCAGCTCTGAATAGCCTTTTTGAGGTCGCACGCCTGCGCGCAGGTGCCGCCGAGAAGCACCCGCCGCAGATCATCTACTTCATGCTGTTCGGCCTTGGCCTTGGTTGCTCGTTACTCGCCGGGTTCGGGATGGCCGCAAGCGCCGGACACAGTTGGATACACATGCTGCTCTTTGCAGGAACCCTCACCGTCGCGCTCTACATCGTGACCGATATGGAATATCCGCGTCTTGGCCTGATCCGGATCGAGAGTTTCGATCACTTCCTCTCGGACGGTTACGATCAAATGCGATAAGTCGGATCGATCCATGGCTCGCGTCACTCTGCGTAGCTGCTAATCATCCGATCGTATTGCCAGAACGCCAACACGAAACCGGCTCCGCATATAATCCAGAAAACTAATTCCCAGTTGATCGGCGGCATTCGCATCGATCCCTCCGGCAAGAGAGCCGGCGTCATTAGTGCGCACCTTTTGGTCCAATCGTTGATTTCGATCAATCGCGTTTGAGAGGCCAGCGCGGGTGAGCACCCAGCAACTGCTGGATTCAGGTACGGCCCGATCCCTTGCCCAGCCCCTTGAACGAACTCGCCCGCAGCAAGCCTTCCGACGTGACGTCGCGGTACTCAACATCGGCATAGAACTTTGGCTCGACCCATGTTGCTTTCGGTTTTCTGATAGGTCTGGTCAGCTTTGACTTCGGGCTGACCACGGTATCGAGCTGCTTTCTGATCTGGCTTGAGACGGTGCGGGACCAGCCCGTGCCAACCTTGCCCATGTAGACTAGCTCTTTGCCTTCCTGCTTGCCGAGATAGAGTGCGGCGACACCACTCGGGTCTTTGACAAAGCCGACGACAGGGAATTTGCCTTTCTGCACGGTCTTGATCTTCAGCCAGTTCTCATTTCGCTCCGACCGATACGGGGCGTCGGCTCGCTTGGATATGATGCCCTCCCAATTCAGCTTGGCGGCATGCTCGAACATCTGCTGACCGTCGCCGATGAGATGTTCGGAAAACAGCACGGGCAGCTCGACATCGTTTTCGCCGAGCAGGTCCAGCAACAGTTGCTTGCGCTCGATCTGCGGCAGCTTGCGGAGGTCGCCATTCCGCCAGAGAAGGTCGAAGGCGTAGTAGATCAGGCGGCCCTGCCTGCCCGCAGCCAGCTCTGCCTGCAGTTCCGAGAAGTTGGTGCGTCCTTCATGGACGACCACCACCTCCCCATCGATGATGGCTTCGCCCGGAATGGCTAGAGCGCCGGCGATCTCCGTGAAGCGCTTGGTCCAATCCAGTCCGTTGCGGGTAAAGACTTTCTTCCGTCCCCGGTTGAGATGGACCTGAATGCGATAGCCGTCATACTTGATTTCATGGAGCCATTGATCGCCCTGGGGCGCTTTGGTTCTCAGGGTGGCGAGCTGGGGTTTAATGAACCCCGGCATCTCGATACGCTTTGGCACTCGGGAAAATCACAAACGCCCGCCGCACCTTGGGGGCAATGGCGAGCATTTTACTTACTTCCCCAACATCTCGAACAATCAGGGGACGTGATCGCTCTGGCCACCACCAATGGTTTGCAGATTTTTCCCGAACGATTTCCAGCCTCGTAACACCGTGATTCTACGGAATCCTCAATTCTGCTGGGCGCGATAAACTTGCTCCGGCCAGCGTGGTGTTTTCATCCCGAACAAATTTGGGCTGGCGGAGGGCCGCAGGAATGCGGCCCTTTTGCCATCCGGTAGTTGCGCCATTCGCTCATGCCACAATGCGCCGGGGTTCCGGCAATCGCCACTACCAGCCCTAGTGCAATTTGCGTTGCGCTCCGCGACCCGCTTTGATGTGCGATGGGCACCAAGTCACGAGAATCCATCTACGGCGCGTCAGTTCGGGCTGCGGCGGAACAGGCTGCGGAGGCGCGCAAGACAGCCGACCGCTTAGCCTGCGAGGCCTGGAACAAGCGGATGCTCGGCTTTCAGGGACCGGCGCAGCCTTCTCCTGCATTGGGTGATGCTCTCAACGCCGGCTACCTCTACCTTGAAGTCAAATGTCTGGGCTGCAGCACGCATCAAACCGTGCCGCTAAACATAGTCCGCCGACCGAAGGCTACGCCGATCCATGAGCTGGAGCGCTACATGCGGTGCAAGGATTGCTCGCGGCTTCAAGGGCGACCGTACAAGCGGAGCCATCTGATCGCGCTGCGGGCGACGAAGATTTCCGCAAACGATCCGGCGTCAACGTGGTGGCCGGGCGAGCGGGATTAGGGACAATGTGCAATCTCTATTCGATCACCACGAACCAAGAAGCCATCCGCGCGCTCTTTAGTGTCGTGAACCGTTACGTGGGCAACCTGCCGCCGATGCCTGGCGTATTCCCGGATTATCCGGCGCCGGTGATCCGCAATGCCGGTGACGAGCGCGAGCTGACGATGATGCGCTGGGGCATGCCGCCACCACCGCGCGCTGGCGGGCCGCCGGTGACCAATATTCGCAACACCAGCTCTCCGCACTGGCGGATGTGGCTGAGGCCGGAGAACCGCTGCCTAGTCCCCTTTAACAGCTTCGCCGAATACGCCCCCGAGCCCAATCCGGAGACCAAGAAAAAGGATGTGGTCTGGTTCGCGATGAGCGACGAACGACCGCTGCTGGCCTTCGCGGGTATCTGGACCGAAATCAAGGGCGACCGGGGCACCAAGTCGAAGCCGATCCCGGGGCCGCACCTCGTTTACGGCTTTCTGACAACGACGCCGAACGCCGTGGTCGAGCCGATCCATCCCAAGGCCATGCCGGTGATCCTGACGACCGATGAGGAACGCGATGTATGGATGCGCGCGCCGTGGGACGAGGCGAAGGCGTTGCAGCGGCCTTTGCCGGATGATGCGCTCAAGATCGTGATGCGTGGTGTCGACAAAGAAGACAAGGCCGCTGCATAGCGGCTCATCCGAGGGAGGTTGGTAGTTCTTATCTTGGTTGCTTGAGCGCCCGAGCAATGACCTTGTCAGCCGTACTCTTTTTCTTCCCGATCTCATCCATGATAATTAAGACAATACGTATAGCGAGAAGAAAGTTTGCCTTTGCCGGCAAATTCAGCGGAGTGCCATTGGGAAAAGTTCCATTTGTTCCTTGGATTGAGCGGGTCAGTTTGAGGCGGCTGACCTCTTGCGAAATCGGCTCGTCAGAGAATGAGATAAGCATCTTGGCATGCGCGAAAGCGTTCCGTATGGCACGCATAACATGAAGTTCGTCTGCAAGTGGGCGGGTTAGGATGCCGAATGCCTCGCCAGTCAAAATTTTCGAGTTGAAATCGCTCAACGGCCCCATGTTTTGAAACAGGCGATTTAGAAATTCTTTGTCTGTCCTCTTGAGGCGCGTCACGATCAACTTCTCAAGAGTTGCCTCGACAATGGAAACAGCGACGATGCCAGTATGCAAATCATCCTTATTCTGCAATCCATCGAATATTTTTTCGACCTCGCGCGGCGCCGGTAATCTGCGGCTCAATTCACGAAGCGCGTCACGTTTAGGCATTAATTCGTTCCGTTGCGATGGAGACTTCTCCCTCTTACTGCGTAAAACCCATGGCAATACGTTCAAGTTGACGTATTCGACGCCATACGTCGGTAATGTCTCCCGATAAAGAATGATCAAGACGAGCCGCTGCGGCCTTCCATTTTTCCAGACTAGTATCCATTAAATTGCGGCGTTGATCGTGCTCGTCGTCGGGGATATCTACGTCCCCCTCCTCATAGTCTAATCCTGAAGTGCTTTGCCGCATAATTGTAACCAAGTCGACGAGGCCCGATCGGACTGATTGCAGAGTGGCAATTGCATCAAGTCTGGCCTGCTGGGTCGGCGACGGCTCTGGATGGCGATTACTGTATCGCTGCATGTCACGCAGCGCCGCATCGCAAATCTCCATTTGACCGAACGCCGCATCCGGCCACGAGGAATAGATGTCTTCCCATGATCTATTGTCATAATCAAAGAGAAGACCGGGAAAGTGGTAGAAGTCGTCAGCTGCCTTCCTAATCCGATCGCGCTCGGCTTCGAGTGTTTCGGCAGACCTGGTAATCATAGTAACTGCCGCCGCCGCCGATTGTCGCCGTTGCTCCCTTAGCTGTCGATACACAGGCGCAGCAGCAAAATAGGCTGCCGCTAACGCTAAGAGAGCGGCCAGAAGTGTTTGCCATTTTTCAAGGCCAATCCAGACGCTGTCGGCGAAAAACGGCCCCGCGATGCCAGTCCATGCGACTAGGGCGCAGCTAAGCACCAAGATCGAGAAAGCCAGCAAGTCAGCATCGGGTTTACGCATAGGGCGAGATTTCCAGCCGGAGGGCATTGCAACCAAGGCAATAGACCAACTGGGATTGTCAATTCTGCCGCCCGCAAGATCACAAGTTTATTCTTGTGGGAGCACGGCACCGGAAGGAGCTTCGTTGTCAGACCCCGGCGGCTGCTCGCCAAGAAGTCGAGAAATCCAAAGCTCTTATCAGCCCGAAGCTGTCCATCCAGCCCACCTGCATTTGATTGCAAACGTCAGGTACCTTCCTGTTAGCCCGCTGCTTGCCTGGCTTAGAGATTTCATTGGTCACGACGCAGCGATCATTTCGCGATTTTAATCCATAAGAGATTAGGAATGGATCACGCCCAATGATTTCAACCTCTTGATCGGTCAAGTCAGCGGCATATCCTTCGTCGACGACTCGTCGAACGAGGGCAACGTCTGCCGCTTCATCCAAACACAACGCATCCAAATTGTCGCGATCTGACAGCCAATCGGCTAGATCGTCTGTACCCTCGCGAATTTCCTCAACCATCTCCAACGGCATTTTCAGCTTACCTTCGGAGCCTTGATAAACAAGCCATTCCCAAAACTCGGGAACGCGATCCAATGGATAATAGAGCCGATTTGCCGTTATGAGGATGTTGGCGTCGAGCAAATGTAACAATTGTTACCCCTGCACCGACTTTAAGTTAGCCGGTCCTCTCGCAGCGCCGACGATGCTGTAGACATTGGTAGGTTTGACGCCGAGAACTTTGGCCGCCTTAGAGGGCGACATTGTTCTTTCCGTCATCATTCGACCGGCAAAGGTGACCAGAGCCTCGCCGAGACGGTGCCGTCTCACGACATAATAATTCGGGCCACCCTCGCGCTCACGATTCCTCTCTCGTTCGGTGGCGCGAGACGCTTTCCATTGATTGCGATAGAGTGCAGTCAACCTACTCCAAAGATCACGTTCAATAATTCCTTCCCTTAACAGCTTGTAGGCAACCATTGACCGGCTAATATGCCGCTGCTCCGCGAAATCGTTTATGCGCGCAATGACAGTGTCGAAGGATGCACCGCGCAAGTCAGCCAGTCTGTTTATCTCCGACGCGGGCAGAAAAAATCGACCGGCCACATCGTTGCAAAATTGTTCAACGGCTGTTCCGGCTGTTGCGCCGCTGACTCCGCTCGCACCAAGCCAGACATGGCAGAGTTCGTGAAGCAACGTGAACGCCCATGCCGTTACGGCATCTTGGTCATTAATGACGATGAAGGGAGCAATGTCATCAGCCAGCGCAAAGCCGCGAAATGTCTCAACGTCTAGATTAGTGTGATGGCTGCCAAGATTTCCGATAAGCAAAACATAAATACCGGCCTTTTCGGCTCTCTCACGTAGGTAGGCGAACCCACCGGATTGCCGGTTCGTTCCGCGATACCGCTCAAGATCAAGGTCTAACGTCTCTTTGATCGACTGGAGAACAGCCTCGACGCCTTGGCGCATTGTCATCGACGCGACAAATGGAAGCCGAACAGCTTCGTCTTGATCCTCCAGCGCCGCACGAACAATCTGCTGGCGCGCGCGAACATCGCGAATTAGAGCATCGACCAAGGCGTCCTGCGCTGAAGAGTGCTCCGGCGGAAGCGTTCGGAAATCCTCGCCCCGTTCTCCCACCTTGGGAGGCTCTGACATATAAAATGTGAGCAACGGACGACGATATTGCTTGGCCATACGGACCAAGAGTGGACGCGACGGCTCGTATTCTCCCGACTCATACGCGGCGAGCCGGTCTTCGCCGGTCACACCGCGCGCCTCACCAATATCGAGTTTTGCTGCTGCATCCTCGATAGAGAGGCCGGCTGTCTCGCGCGCCCATTTCAGAATGTCGGGATTTACGCTTGGCATGAATAAGATATAGCCCAAAATTGGCGCAGGTCAGCCCTGCGGAACCAAATTCGTAGCCTTAAATGGCAAAAGATTACGTAACGAGCTTGGCTACTGCGGCGGCTCGCCATGGCTTCCAAATGGTACTTTGGGGCGGTTTGGGCGCTGGACCGGGCCTTTTGGGGAGATTGATGCCAAGGTCGTTTCGGATGTGCGGGGGTATATCGCGTGAGGGCCGCGAGGCTTAATTCAATCCGCCCCGCTGCAGTACCTCCGGCAAGTCGATCACCTTCGCCTGTTCGGCCCTTATCATGTGGCGCAGTTCGGCAATTGCGATCTGGTGTTCTGCCAGCTGGACGCTGATATGGCGGTCCTCGGCTGATCGGAGGTCGTTCGCGCCCACCAATTCCGCCAGCTTGAGTTCGAGATTGTGGATTTTCTCGGTCTGCGCCTTCAACTTCTCATCCTGATCTTCGATCATACCCTTTAGGTCGGCAACCAATTCGACGAGTACCTCCCGATCAAAGCTGCGTTTGCGGTCGATCCGTGAATCGCACCAGCGATTCCAGGCGGACCAGTCGGGCTCTCGGTTTCTGTCGCTCATGATACTCACCAGTTGACGTTGTTGATGACCTGCGCGCCTCCCGGCGTGACAGCCCACGCCGCGCGGGCACGCACACGGATCGAGATGAGGTGGGTTTGAAAAATGCTCTCGGTCGGCGCAGCCAGCACGCCACCCAAACTAACTATATCGGCTGGACTGCCATCTTCGAGATGGATGGTTGCTGACTTGCTGGTTTCGATCTGGGGCGCGCCCTGATAACCTGACGCAACCGCAGTCGGCGCAAAGCAGGCAACGGCCTTTGTCGGCAGTCCCAGCGTTGAAAGAACCGGATAATCGAACTTGGGACCAACCTTGATCTTGATGATCGTTGCTTCGCGCGGCGAGCAGACGAATACGGCTCCTGAAGGATCGATGCCCGACGCTCCGATTGCGCCGATCAAAGCACCGAGGTCTTCAGCCATAGCGTCGGGCCCAGCGGCAGCTGCCGTGGTAGGAGCCACGCCATGCAGCAGACCAGCAGGCTGGTCCTCATCGGCTGCGGCGTTGCCGAACGCGACGGCGTCGATGGACTTGTTGGAGCTGTCAGCGAGAACGCGCCCAACGAGAGCGCTCGCACTCGCTGGAGTAGCGGCCTCAAGATCGCCCGTAACGGCTGCGAGGATCAAAACCTTTCTCGCAGGGCCGAGCACAGTGGTGTCAAAGGTCCAGTGGACGTTGGGTGCTGGCTTTCCTTCTCCGACAAAGATAGCTGCGGGTGGAAGCGTAGCGAAGTTTGGGATGCGAATGGTGGTGATGCCGGCCAAGTCCAGCTGGAGCCCGCGCTCAAACAGCTGCAAGGCCGCGCTGGACGGCGCGAGGCTCTGGAACAATCCAGTCTTGTCGAATGCCGGGAAGTCATCGGTGCTAGTCGGGCTCTGGGCCGCCCGCAGGATCAGCGCGGCCCTATCATCATTTGGCCATGCGGCCTTGAGCACATTGGCCGGATCGGAATGCCGCAGGGTGGCGAGCGCGGAGGCGGCGACGGCGCGGTGCCAGGCACAGCTTTCGAGACGTTGCGCCTCGCGGTAATCTGGTCGCAGAGGAATTGGTTGGCTCATGGCAGACCGGTTCTGATTTGGTCCTAGCCTGCCACGTTCCGCGAGAGCCGAGCGTTACCGGTAACGGGGTTGCTAAACCCAAGGAAACTCCTCGTCTTGTTCCTCTCCGCGTTCGATGCGTTCGTAGAGCGCGCGGACCTTGTCCTCGGGCAGATCGTATACGGAAACCCAACCATTGCTTTCAGCGGACTTAACGAAGGTAACCCGCCCGATACAGTCGTCGGAATCGGGATCAGTTCCATAGGGATCGGCTATCTTGGCCCACCACCATGTGATTTTACAGGTCTCGACATCGATCATCCTCCCAGCCTCTTCGCGGCTCGCCAACCATGCTTGCCTCTTTTCGTTGATCATGGCTTTTCTCCCTTCATATTGAGCCTGAATGTTCTGCCGCTTCGCCTATCAGGCGGCGAATGGCCTCGCCTATCTGCTCGTGCTTGCAGGCGTCACTTTCAGCCAACCACCGCATTTTGATCAGAAGGCCGATGATCCGTTCGTCGACTACGACCGGCGCGACGATCTGGTGCCTCGCCAATCGCCGACGATAAGCCCGTTGCTTTTTCGCCTGGCGATCTGATGGTGGAGTGCGCTTTTTCATCAGTCGGTCACCTCGCGAAGCACCTTGCGAAACACTCCTCGGGCTGGTTGCTGTCGCCGTGGAGTGAGTAGGATGTCGCGCGGGGGGTGCGTAGAAGTCTTCGGGACGCACAAGACGCACTGGGACGCACTGGCTATATACCCCCACGCGGGGAACCCCTTATTGGGCCTACGTAGGGAAATGTGTCCCAATGCGTCCTGTGCGTCCCGAAAGCGTTTCATCCGCGCTCCCATAAACGTTGGCCTCCGATGCCGCGCTTCTTGGCGCGCCGCCAGCCCAAGCCGGTCATGATCGCGGCGATCCGACGCGCATCTGCGGTGCCCAGCTTGTCGATCTTTTTAAAGTCGAGAGCGCACTTGGCGATTTGCAGGACCGTGATCCGCCTGACTGTACCGAGATACTCGGCAACCGGCCCTTCCCAGACATCCGCCTCATAGCGCTCAGCCTGTTCGGCTCGCGCATGCTCGCGCTCAAATTCAGCGGTCGGCCACCACGCCGTGCCCTTGCGGTAGAGCGTAACCGCCTCGGCGAACAACTGATCGCGGTCGCGCTTCAGCGCCGCGATCTTGATGCTGACGGTCTTGATCGGCCAGAAGCGCCTGCCTCCGGTCTCGTCGCGTAGATAGGCATCCTTGTTGGTGGTTCCCACAAAGATGCACTGTCGAGGTTCGATCACCTCCATCCGGCCATAGGGCGGGCGGAACCGCTCGACCATGCGGCTGATGAAACTCTTGAGCAGGGAGGCTTCGGCCTTGTTCATGGCATGAAGTTCGGCGACCTCGATCAGCCATTTGCCGCGCAGATGCTGGCTAACATCTTTGCCAGCGGTGATTTCTGGCAGATTGTCGGAGAACCAGTCGCCCGCGAGGATGCGGCAGGCGGTTGATTTCAGAATGCCTTGTTCACCCTCCAGCACCAGCATGTGATCAGCTTGGCATCCCGGCGCGAAGATTCGGGCGACCAGACTGATCATAAACATCTGCCCGATGCCCCTGACGTATTCGGAATCTTCTGCGCCTAAGTAGGTGGTCAGCCACTGTTCCAGGCGCGCCTCATTGTCCCAGCGCAGTCCGTTGAGGTAGTCGCGAATCGGGTGAAACGGGCATTCGCTTGCGCGCGTCTCGACCGCCTGTTGCACGATCTCCCGCCCGATCCGGCGCAGCCCCTGCCACTGCAGATATTCCTGAATGGCAGCGATGTCGGCATCGCTCACCGGACGAACGGCGAAATCAGGCTCCGCCTTGAACAGCGGGCGAAGCAGGACCGGCACGCATAGCATTTCATTGAAGGCGAACGCATCGCGGAACGCCTGATCCTCTCGCAGGGCCAGCAGCGCGTTGCCGAGGTTGCTGGCGATGTCGCTTTTCGTCCCCATCGTCTTGCCGACCCACGTACGATTGGCCTTGCCGCCCCGCGCGCGGCGGATGACTTCGAGATCATTTTCGGTGTCATGCATCGTGGGCCTCCTTGGCCATGATGCGTTCAGCGTGGCGGTGGACGATGCGCCGCCAGATGCGGTGGACCTCGGAGGCCTCTAGCGGTGGCCGGCAAACGTGCTCGTTCCACCAGAACAGAACGTCGAGCGCGACGGCAGGATCGAGATGGCGCACCAGATACCCACCGAAGCGGGCACAGGCGAGGTCTGCATATTCGGTAACCGGCTCGCGGGTCAGCTTGAGCCAGTTCTGGTACGGCTGCGGCAGACGCGGCGGATCAATCTGGCGCGGCGGCGATGCAAGCCTCTTCGCGAGCCACACCGGCAATTCTGCGAGCGGAATCTCGGCGGGATGGTGGTCAACAGACCACGCATAGCGGTTGGCCGTCAGATGCCGGGACGGTGGTGCGACGATGTAGCCATCGCGCGCCCTGATATCGATGCCGGGACCGAGCAGCGGATTGTCTCGCGCCTGGCTTGAGGCGATCTCGACGCCTTCGGGACATTTGAAGATCACATGCTCGCCGCCGCCGCCGGTCATCACCCGCCAAGTCGGCGGGAAGTTATGGGCGTGTTCCAGCGCGGCAAGTGAGCTGTCCCCGTCGTGACGCGGATCAACGTCCAGCACCACCAGGCGGTTGGTGACGACGCCGAGATTGGCCTGCGGTTCGTCGGCAAACCATCTCCGGATCACAGCCGGATCGGTCGAGGCACTAAGAAGCCCATTCGGCACTAGCCGCCCCAGCGGATGCTTCGCGCCTGAAATGCAGTCAGCCGCTTTCCGGCAGCTACAGACCGCGCGCCCGTTGACTCTGATTGGCCACGTCAGCGGCAGCACGGCATGGCCGTGCCTCGCAAATGCCAGAGCGGTGCTCTGTACTGAAATGGAGCTGGCGTCGATCATGGCCCGGTTCCTTATGCACCCTCTGGCGGGGCGGCTCGGATCGGGCTATATCGTCGGTGCTGTAGTGATGACGACCTTGCCCGGTCGGAAAATGTTCAAGCCTCGGAGGTCATCCTCCGAGGCTTTTTTCTGGTTCAGCAGCGAGACCGAAATTCAGCGGTCGCTCTTCGCGCATGATGCGCCTGACGATGCGGTCCCATTTTTGCTTCGGCACCAGCAAAAACCGACCGTCCCGCACAAGCGGAAAGTCGCCTGCATGTGCTCTGCGGAAGCTCGAAGCACGGCTCCAGCCGATCATGGCTCCAGCAACATCGACCGTGTAGTAGTGGCGTTGACGAAGCTCTTCAGGCAGCCGCATCTCGCAACCTCCATGAAATTGGTCGAGATCGACGCGAGCATGCCGCCGAGGCTGAGCACTGTAAATTGCAGGGTTTTTAGGCTGAGACGTGCTGAGCCGACTTGAGACGCGCTGAGTCAATTTTGAAAAAAATATTTGAGCGCGAGAGCGAGCAGCTTGCATTTCAATGCCGCGCGCGTCCGTCAGATCAGCTGCGAAGATGCGCGCAACGCTTCCAAGAAGTTGCCAGCGGAGAACAGGACGTGGGTGTTCAAGATCAGCGCAGCGCCGCTCAGCGGGTATCAGCGCCGCTCAAGCCTTGGAAAACTGAGCCGGGGCCTATTCGGGGCCTGATCCTTCCGAGCAGGCCGCTCTATTTTGCTAAAGCATTGAAAAGCCAGCATTTCTTTATGCTTGCGGCAAAGCCGTGTGGTCCTGACGCCCTAGCGGCAGGTGTCCTCTCGTAAGACGCGAAGCGTGTTGCGAAGGCGGTGACAAAAAAGCCCAGTCTCGCCGGGGAGAGCACGTATAAGCCGTAACCCATCGCGCAGGGAAAGCCGGATTGCTCCGGTTACACCTGTGGTCCTACCCCCGAGCTTTCTACCTTTTGCTCGGGGCCCATGGGTGCGATCGGCACCCGGCTTTCCCTGCGCCCTCTGTTCAAGACAGGGCGGAACGAAGAGCAAAGCTCGGACAAATCATGTCGCGAGAATGCGGATGTGTGACCCTCTGGCCGCGCAACACATTCAGTGTCGTCCCTGCGAAAGCAGGGACCCATAACCACAAATGCCGATTGTTGCGCGATGCTGATACGACGAGTCCCGTTCTCAACACCCGCCGCGGCGTATGGGTCCCTGCTTTCGCAGGGACGACATCGGTAGAGAGTCGTGTACCCTCATTCTCCCGGCGTCATGCCGCACACGCGGGCGTCCAGTACGCCGCGGCTCCTCGGCACAAGCACAGACGCCTCTGGAATACTGGATCACCCACATGCGCGGGGTGACGACACCGAATACGCTGTTTGACAGTTGAATCCGCGAGCAGCGGCTGTCCTTCAATCCCGCTACTCAAGCGAGCTCCATCACAAGGCGGCAATCTATCGGCTATGTGGTCAGGCCCGCGTCAGGTTCCCATAAGGACTGGTAATACATGGTTGCGCGGCGGCCACGATTGTTGCGGCGCGGCAACGGTGCTTGAACATTTAACCTTAAAAGCACCCGGTCCGTAGTCGCGCCGCTTTTTAGCCACACCCCGACATGAAAGGATATTCACGTAGCTGAATCCGACGGTGGGACATTTTTTCGGGTTCCGGCGTTGACGCAGGAAAGAGCGCCGGGAACAGGGTCGCGATGGACGTCAAGACGAACATCAAGGGCAGGCTGCCCAGCCGTCACGTGACGGAGGGCCCCGAGCGCGCACCGCACCGGTCCTATCTCTATGCGATGGGGCTGACGACAGCCCAGATTCATCAACCCTTTGTCGGCGTTGCTTCATGTTGGAATGAAGCCGCTCCCTGCAACATTTCGCTGATGCGCCAGGCGCAGGCGGTGAAGAAGGGTGTGGCCTCGGCCGGCGGCACGCCGCGCGAGTTCTGCACCATCACGGTCACCGACGGCATCGCGATGGGCCATGACGGCATGCGCTCGTCGCTGCCGTCGCGTGAATGCATCGCCGATTCGGTCGAGCTGACGGTCCGCGGTCACTCCTATGACGCGCTGGTCGGGCTCGCCGGCTGCGACAAGTCGCTGCCGGGCATGATGATGGCGATGGTCCGCCTCAACGTGCCGTCCATCTTCATCTATGGCGGCTCGATCCTGCCCGGCAACTTCCGCGGCCAGCCGGTGACCGTCCAGGACATGTTCGAGGCGGTCGGCAAGCACTCGGTCGGCGCCATGTCGGACGAGGACCTCGACGAGATCGAGCGGGTGGCGTGCCCGTCGGCCGGCGCCTGCGGCGCCCAGTTCACCGCCAACACCATGGCGACCGTCTCCGAGGCGATCGGCCTCGCTCTCCCGTATTCGGCCGGGGCCCCGGCGCCTTACGAGATCCGCGACTCCTTCTGCTCCGCCGCCGGCGAGAAGGTGATGGAGCTGATCGAGAAAAACATCCGACCCCGCGATATCGTCACCCGCGAAGCCCTTGAAAATGCTGCGGCCGTGGTTGCAGCCTCAGGTGGTTCGACCAATGCTGCGCTGCACCTGCCGGCGATCGCCCATGAGTGCGGCATTAAATTCAATTTGTTCGACGTCGCCGAAATCTTCAAAAAGACTCCTTACGTCGCGGATTTGAAGCCGGGCGGCCGTTATGTTGCCAAAGACATGTTTGAAGTAGGTGGCATTCCGCTGCTGATGAAGACGCTGCTCGACAATGGCCACCTGCACGGGAATTGCCTGACCGTCACTGGCCGAACGATCGCCGAAAACCTCAAAAGCGTGAAATGGAATCCGCACCAGGATGTGGTGCGGCCCGCCGACAATCCGATCACCGTGACAGGTGGCGTTGTCGGGCTGAAGGGTAATCTCGCTCCGGAGGGTGCGATCGTGAAGGTCGCGGGAATGTCCAACCTGAGGTTTACCGGTCCGGCCCGGTGCTTCGACCGCGAGGAAGACGCCTTCGAGGCGGTGCAGAAGCGCACCTGCAGGGAAGGCGAGGTTATCGTGATCCGCTACGAGGGGCCGAAGGGCGGTCCCGGCATGCGGGAGATGCTGGCGACCACGGCGGCGCTGACCGGGCAGGGGATGGGCGGCAAGATTGCCCTGATCACCGATGGCCGGTTCTCCGGCGCCACCCGTGGCTTCTGCATCGGACATATTGGACCCGAAGCGGCCGTCGGCGGGCCGATCGGGTTGTTGCAAGACGGCGACATCATCGAGATCGATGCGGTCGCCGGCACCCTTAACGTAAATTTGAGCGACGCCGAACTCGCAAATCGTAAGACCAAATGGGCCCCTCGCGCGACGAACCATACATCTGGTGCGCTGTGGAAGTACGCCGAGCAAGTGGGGCCGGCGGTGGATGGCGCAGTCACCCATCCGGGTGGCGCGTACGAGAAACAGTGTTATGCGGACGTTTAGGCGTACGATATTGGCGTTTGCGTTAGGGGCCATCCCGGTGGCGGGCTCCGGATTCGGATTCGACGGCGCTCCGGTCAACCCACAAGATACGGTTCTTCCTGTGGTTTCCCCGCAGCCGGGGACAGCCGGCGCGCTGAAACGGGCCGCGACTCCGGTGGCGCCTGCGGCGACCTCGCCAACCTCGTCGTTCAGCTCATTGCAGTATCAGGCCGAGGGCGGTCACCCCGTCGCGCAGTGGAAGCTCGGCAAGATGTACGCCGAGGGCGACGGCGTCATCCAGGACGACATGCGCGCCTTCGAGTATTTCAGCCGGATCGCCAATGCGCATGCCGAGGATTCGCCTTCGGCGCCGCAGGCCTCGATCGTGGCCAACGCCTTCGTCGCGCTCGGCCGCTACTATCTGAGCGGCATTCCCAATTCCAAGGTGAAGGCGGACACCGAACGGGCGCGGGAAATGTTCTCCTATGCCGCGTCCTATTTCGGCAACGCCGACGCCCAGTACGATCTTGCCCGGCTGTACCTGAAGACGCCGGACGCCTCGCGGGACGACTTCCGCTACGGCGCGCGCTGGCTCGGGCTCGCCGCCCAGAAGGGCCAGCATCAGGCGCAGGCGCTGCTTGGCCAGATGCTGTTCAACGGCGACCGCCTGCCGCCGCAGCGGGCGCGCGGCCTGATGTGGCTGACGCTGGCGCGCGACAGCGCGACGCCGGACGAGGCCTGGATCAAGGAAAGCTACAACCGGGCGATCGCCAAGGCGTCCGAGGACGACCGCGCGATGGCGCTGCAGATGCTCGAGCACTGGGTGCAGGGCCGCCGGGATTGATCTCCCGGCCGGCGGGTCAGGTGGTCTCGAAATCGAGATCGGCCCAGACCGGGACGTGGTCGGACGGCTTCTCCCAGGCGCGGACATAGCTGTCGATGCCGACGTCGATCAGCCGGTCGCTCGCCTGCGGCGACATCAACAGATGGTCGATGCGCAGGCCCCAATTCTTCTGCCAGGCGCCGGCCTGGTAGTCCCAGAAGGTGTACTGGCCGGGCTCGTCATTGACCGCCCGCAGCGCGTCGGTCAGGCCGAGGCCGAGCAGCGACTGGAAGGCCTCGCGGGTGGCGGGGCGGAACAGGGCGTCGTCGGCCCAAGCGGCGGGATTGTAGACGTCGCGGGCTGCCGGAATCACGTTGAAGTCGCCGGCCAGGATCAACGGCTCCTCGGTCTTCAGCCGCTCCTTCGAATACTCGAGAAGCCGCGACATCCACTTGAGCTTGTACGGATATTTGTCGGTATTGGCGGGGTTGCCATTGGGCAAATAGAGGCACGCGACCCGGATCACGCCCTGCTTCAGCGTGACGACGCCTTCGAGGAAACGGGCGTGGGCATCCTCGTCGTCGCCGGCGAGGCCGGATTTGGTCTCGTCGAATGGCAGCTTGGAGAGCAGCGCGACGCCGTTGAAGGTCTTCTGGCCGTGCGTGACGACATTGTACCCGAGGGCCTCGACCTCGAGGCGGGGAAACGCATCGTCGACGCATTTGATCTCCTGCAGACAGACGATGTCGGGGGAACACTCCTTCAGCCAGCTGACCAGAAGGTCGATCCGTTGCCGGACCGAGTTGACGTTCCACGTAGCGATGCGCATGCAAATGACCGGATTGAAGCCGCACTATTTCACTTAGGTGGCATACCATGGGCGGTCCGCCTGTGCTAACTCTCTCCGGAAACAAGGCGCAACAATTGCCGACGGGGGAGTGACGACGCGCACCGGCCTTCAAGGGAAGCCGGCGGCGCACGTGCAAAACTTATGAAAAAACGCAATTTGGTTCTGACTGTCGCTGTTCTCGGCATTGCGGCCGGGGCGGCTTACATGACCCGCACTTCATGGATGGGTGGCGGCGCCGCCACCGCGCAAGGGACCCCGCGGCCACGCGTGGTGTCCGTGGATCTCGCCAAGGCGGAACGCAAATCGGTTCCGGTCGATGTCGATGCCATTGGACAGGTCACGCCGATCTCCAGCGTGGCGCTGAAGTCGCGGCTCGAGACCACCATCGTCTCGGTGCATTTCGAGGACGGCGCCAGGGTCAATGAAGGCGACCTGCTGTTCACGCTCGACGCGCGGCAGATCGACGCGCAGATCGAGCAGGCCGAGGGCGTCCTGGCCCGCGACCAGGCCCAGCTCGAGGGCGCGCAGCGCGACCTCCGCCGCTACACCGAACTGGTCGGCAAGGGCGCGACCACCCAGGTCAACCTCGACAACGCAAAGACCCAGTCCGACGTCCTGATCGGCACCATCAAGGCGGACCGGTTCGCGCTGGAAAACCTCCGCGTCCAGAAGAGCTACACCGTCATCCGCGCACCATTCGCGGGACGGATCAGCGCCGCCAACGTCAAGGTCGGCAACTTCGTCCGCCCCGCCGACACCCAGCCGCTCGCGGTCATCAACCAGATGGCGCCGGTCTATGTCACCTTCGCGATCCCGCAGCGGGCGCTGGTCGATCTGCGCGACGCGATGGGCAAGGGCGATTCAAGGGTGATCGCGACCATTCCCGGCCACCAGCGTTCCGAGCGCGGCAAGGTCGCGATGGTCGAGAACGCCGTCGACGCGACCACCGGCATGGTGACCGTGCGCGGCATCATGAACAACGAGAGCGAGACGCTGTGGCCCGGCACCATCGTGCAGACCAAGCTGATCATCCGCAGCGAAGACGCGGTCGTGGTGCCGACGGTCGCTGTGCAGCGTAGCCAAAACGGCAATTTCGTCTTCGTCGTCAGGGACGGCGTCGCCAAGGTCCAACCCGTCAAGGTCGATCGCACCTTCCAGGGCAGCTCGGTGATCTCGGACGGATTGGCGGGCGATGAAAGCGTCGTTGTCGACGGCCAGCTGCTGTTGTCGGAGGGATCGCGGGTCGAGCCGCGGGCGCGCAAGGCTGGAGCCTGACCGATGACGCTCTCCGAGCTCTGCATCCGCCGCCCGGTCATGACGACGCTGATCACGGCGTCGATCATCGCGTTCGGGGTGTTCGGCTTCCGCCTGCTGCCGGTCTCGGCGCTGCCCAAGGTGGACTTCCCGACCATCGCGGTGACCGCGACCTTGCCCGGCGCCAGCGCCGACACCATGGCGGCTTCGGTCGCCGGCATCATCGAGCGCCAGCTCTCGACCATTGCCGGCATCTCCTCGATGTCCTCGAACTCCTCGCAGGGCACGAGCGTCATCACCATCCAGTTCGACCTCAACCGCAACATTGATGCTGCCGCGCTCGACGTGCAGACCGCGTTGACGATCGCGCAACGCCGCCTGCCGATCGAGATGACGATCCCGCCGAGCTTCCGGAAGGTGAACCCGGCGGACTTCCCGGTGCTGTTCGTCTCCTTGGGATCGGCGACACTGCCGCTGTCGAGCGTCAATGAATATGGCGACATCACGATTGGGCAGGCGCTATCGCAGCTGCCGGGCGTCGCCCAGGTGCTGATCTACGGCGCGCAGAAATTTGCCATCCGCGTCCAGGCCGATCCGGAGGCCGCTGCCGCGCGCGGCGTCTCGATGGAGGATATCCGCGCCGCGGTGTCGCGCGCCAATTCCTCGACCCCGGTCGGTACCTTGAACGGGCCCAAGCAGGACGTCGCGCTGCAGGCTTCCGGCCAGATGGACAAGGCGGCCGACTACCGCCAGATCTATGTCGCCTGGCGCAACGGCTCGCCGGTCCGGCTCGACGAGATCGCCAAGGTCTATGACAGCGTCGAGAACGACAAGATCGCGACCTGGATGAACGACGAGCGGGCGATCGTGCTCGCGATCCAGAAGCAGCCCGACGCCAACACCGTGGCGGTGGTCGATGGCGTGCTGGCCAAGCTGCCGTCGCTGCGCGCCGCCATTCCGCCCTCGGTGACCATGCAGGTCATGATGGACCGCTCGGTCTCGATCCGCCAGGCGGTCAGCGACGTCGAGGAGACCCTGCTGATCGCGATCGGTCTCGTCATCCTCGTGATCTTCCTGTTCCTGCGCTCGGCCTCTGCCACCTTCATTCCGGCGCTCGCGGTGCCGATCTCGCTGTTCGGCACCTGCGCGGCGATGTACGCGCTGGACTACTCCATCAACAACATGACGTTGCTGGCGCTGACGCTCTCGGTCGGCTTCGTGGTCGACGACGCCATCGTCATGCTGGAGAACATCGTCCGCCATATCGAGCACGGCATGAAGCCGTTCGAGGCGGCGCTGAAGGGCGCCCGCGAGATCGGCTTCACGATCATCTCGATCACCTTCTCGCTGATCGCCGTGTTCATCCCGGTGCTGCTGATGGGCGGCATCGTCGGCCGCGTGTTCCGCGAATTCGCGGTGACGATCTCGGTTGCGATCATCGTCTCCGGCTTCGTGTCGCTGACCTTGACCCCGATGCTGTGCGCCCGCGTGCTGCGCACGCATGACGCGACCAAGCGGCCTAACGTCGTGCTGCGGGCGTTCGAGGCGATGTTCGAGGCCTGGCTGCGGGCCTATGAATGGGCGCTCGACTGGGTGCTGGCCAAGAAGGCGCTGATGCTGCTGGTCACGCTGGCGACGCTCGGCGGCACCATCTATCTCTACATGATCGTGCCGAAGGGCTTCTTCCCGCAGGAGGACACCGGCTTCCTGATCGGCGTGACGGAGGCTGCGACTGACACCTCGTTCGAGGCGATGAAGGTGCGCCAGCAGGCGCTGGTCGAGGTGCTCCGGACCGATCCTGCGATAGAGTACATCAACTCTACGGTCGGCTCCGGCGGTCCCAATCCGACGGCGAATTACGGCCGGCTGTTCATCGCGCTGAAGCCGCAGAAGATGCGTGACAACGCCACCGTGGTGATCGGCCGTCTGCGGCAGAAGGCGCGCGAGATCCCGGGCATGCAGGCGTTCTTCCAGAGCATCCAGAACCTCAGCATCGGCGGGCGTATCTCCAAGAGCCAGTATCAGTATGTGATGCAGAGCGGCGATACCGAGGCGCTGTACCGGCTGGCGCCCGAGATGCGCGACAAGATCGAGAAGATCGCAGGGCTCCTCGACGTCACCACAGACCTCTACATCAAGAACCCGCAGATGACGGTCGACATCGATCGCGAGAAGGCGGCGGTCTACGGCGTCACCGTCGATCAGGTCCGCAACCAGCTCTACAACGCCTACGGCGCGCGGCAGGTCGGCACCATCTACATGCCGTCGAACGACTACCAGATCATCCTCGAGGTGCAGCCGCAGTTCCGCGTCGATCCGTCCGACCTCTCGAAGCTCTACATGAAGACCGCGAACAACCAGACCATTCCGCTGGATGCGGTGGCAAGGCTGGTGCCGACGGTCGGGCCGTTGCAGATCAACCACCAGGGCCAGCAGCCGGCGGTAACGGTCTCCTTCAACCTCGCGCCGGGCACCTCACTCGGCTACGCGGTCGACAAGATCACCGAACTCGAGCAGACCGCGAATTTGCCGCCGACGATTGTGACCGGCTTCTCCGGCACCGCGCAGGTGTTCCAGGATTCGCTGCGCGGGCAGGGCGTCCTGATCCTCGCCGCGGTGTTCGCAGCCTTCGTGATCCTCGGCATTCTCTATGAGAGCTTCATCCACCCCATCACGATCATCTCCGGCCTGCCGTCGGCCGGTATCGGCGCGATCCTGACGCTGATGATGTTCGGGATGGAGCTGTCGGTCATCGCGATGATCGGCATCGTGATGCTGGTCGGCATCGTCAAGAAGAACGCGATCATGATGGTCGACTTCGCGCTCGAGCGACGCCGGGTCGGCCTCAGTGCCGAGCACGCGATCCGCGAGGCGGCACTGCTGCGCTTCCGCCCCATCATGATGACGACGTTCGCGGCGATCTTCGGCACGCTGCCGATCGCGCTCGGCGCGGGCGCCGGCGCCGAACTGCGTCAGCCGCTCGGCGTCGCCGTGGTCGGCGGCCTCTGCGTGTCGCAATTGTTGACGCTGTTTATCACGCCCGTCATCTACATCTACCTCGACCGCATCGACCGCAGGCTGCGCCGCAAGCTCGATCCGCAGGCGGACGCCGGCGGCGACGTCGAGCGGCCGCAGGTGGTCGCGGCGGAATAGCCGAACGTTCGGCGCGAGCCGGAAACCGGCTCGCCGGGGGTAACCGCTCGGGATCGCGAGGCGTTAAATCGAGAAGCTGGTGCCGCAACCGCAGGAGGCGGTGGCGTTTGGATTGACGACGCGGAACGAGGCGCCGATCAGGTCGTCGACGAAGTCGACTTCCGAGCCCGCGAGGAACGGCACCGAGGCGGGATCGATCAGCACCACCGCGCTGTCGCGCTCGATCACGAGGTCGTCATCGGCCTGGGTGCGCTCGACGTCGAACTTGTACTGAAAACCGGAACAGCCGCCGCCCTCGACCGAAATGCGCAGCTTGGCGCCTTCGCCTTCCTTGCTGAGGATCTGCCCGATACGGCGGGCGGCCCGTTCGCTGACGGTGATGGCAGCAGTCATGTCGGTCTCCGAAACCCTATTTGAGCATGATCTGATCCGGATCAGGCCCGGCGTCATCCCCAATTCATTTGGTCGGCCGCCTCAGTCATAGTTAAGTGCGTCGGACCATGGAATCAAATGGATAAGGACTAAAATACAGTGTCGGTCGGAATGGCTGCCCCCCGCGCGCCTTATGCCTGCGACCCCGATCGCAGCCGCGGCCGGCTGGTCGCCGAGCCGCCGAGCCGGACCCGCAGCCCGTTCCGGCGCGACTGCGACCGGGTGATTCATTCCACCGCGTTCCGCCGCCTCAAGCACAAGACCCAGGTCTTCGTCTTCCATGAGGGCGATCACTACCGCACCAGGCTGACCCATTCGCTGGAGGTGGCGCAGATCGCCCGGGCGCTGGCCCGCCAGCTCGGGGTCGACGAGGACCTGACCGAGACGCTGGCGCTGGCGCATGACCTCGGCCATCCGCCGTTCGGGCATGCCGGCGAGCGGGCGCTCGACGAATGCCTCAGGGATGACGGCGGCTTCGACCATAATGCGCAGGCGCTGCGGGTCGTCACGTCGCTGGAGCATCGCTACCCCGAATTCGGCGGGCTGAATCTGACCTGGGAATCGCTCGAGGGGATCGTCAAGCACAACGGGCCGCTGACCGAGCGCAATGGCGCGCCCGCCGGCCGTTACCTGGAGAGTGGAATCCCGATCGGAATTGCCGACTACAACAACGGCTACGACCTCGAGCTCTGGAGCTATGCCTCGCTCGAGGCGCAGATCGCGGCCTTCGCCGACGACATCGCCTATGACGCGCACGATATCGATGACGGCCTGCGTGCCGGCCTGTTCGCGGTCGACGATCTCAAGGAGATGCCGCTGACCGCCGACATCATCGCCGAGATCGACCGCCACTATCCTGGGCTCGACGAGGTCCGGCGCGGCGCAGAACTGGTGCGTGAGCTGATCTCACACTTCATCAGCGCGGTCTTCAACGAAGCGAGCCGGCGCCTCGCGGCCGCCCAGCCGCAATCGGCGCACGACGTGCGCCATCACAATGCCCCGCTGATTGCGTTTCCGTCCGAGGTGGCGGAGCAGGAGGCGGCGATCAAGGCGTTCCTGTTCCGGCGGATGTATCGCCACAAGCGGGTGATGCTGGTGATGGGGGAGGCGGAGGAGGTGGTCCGCAATCTGTTCGAGCGCTACCAGCAATCGCCGGAAGACCTGCCGGCGGAATGGATCGAGGGGAGCGTGCAGGAGACCGGGAGCGCTCGGAACAGGCGGATCGGCAATTTCATTGCCGGGATGACCGACCGTTTCGCCCTGATCGAGCACCAAAGGCTTTTTGACTCGACCCCGGATTTGCGTTAGCGCCCTGCCATGGCCGACACCACTGCTTCACCACACCTTTTTGCCGACATGCTGACGCGCGTGCACGCGATCTGTGCCGCTGTCGCAGCCGAGGACAATTGGCCCGCCGGCATCGATCTGTCCCGCGTCGTGGTGGAGCCGCCGCGCGACGCCAGCCATGGCGACATGGCGACCAATGCCGCGATGGTGCTCGCCAAGGACGCCAAGGCCAAGCCGCGCGAGCTTGCCGACAAGATCGCCGAGCGGCTGCGCGCCGATGCGCTGGTGGTCTCGGTCGATGTCGCCGGGCCCGGCTTCATCAACCTGACCTTGAGGCCGCAGGTCTGGTCGGACGCGCTACGCGCCGTGCTGGCCGCCGGCTCGGCTTACGGGCGCAGCGACATCGGCAAGGCCGAGAAGGTCAATGTCGAATACGTCTCGGCCAACCCGACCGGGCCGATGCATGTCGGCCATTGCCGCGGCGCCGTCTTCGGCGACGCGCTGTGCAGCCTGCTGCAATTCGCGGGCTTCGACGTCTGCCGCGAATATTACATCAACGACGCCGGCGCCCAGGTCGACGTGCTCGCGCGTTCGGCGTTCCTGCGCTACCGCGAGGCACTCGGCCAGGACATCGGCGCGATCCCGGAAGGGCTCTATCCCGGCGACTACCTCGTGCCGGTCGGCGAGGCGCTCGCCAAAGAATATGGCGAGAAGCTGCTCGACATGAGCGAAGCCGCGTGGCTGCCGATCGTGCGCGACAAGGCGATCGCCATGATGATGGAGATGATCAAGGGCGATCTCGCCGCGCTCAATATCCATCACGATGTGTTCTTCTCCGAGCGCTCGCTGATCACGTCAGGCAACAACAAGGTCGCCGAGACCATCGATTTCCTGCGCGCCAAGGGCGACATCTACGAGGGCCGTTTGCCGCCGCCGAAGGGCAAGCCGGTCGAGGACTACGAGGACCGCGAGCAGTCGCTGTTCCGCGCCACGGCCTATGGCGACGACGTCGATCGTCCGCTGATCAAGTCGGACGGCTCCTACACCTACTTCGCATCCGACATCGCCAACCACCGCTACAAGTTCGAGCGTGGCTTCACCAATCTGATCGACGTGTTCGGTGCCGATCACGGCGGCTACATCAAGCGCATGCAAGCCGCCGTGAAGGCGGTGACCGCGGGCAAGGCTGTGCTCGACGTCAAAATCGTGCAGCTCGTGAAGCTGCTGCGCGACGGCGAGCCGGTGAAGATGTCGAAGCGGTCCGGCGAGTTCGTCACGCTGCGCGAGGTGGTCGACGAGGTCGGCTCCGACGCTGTCCGATTCATGATGCTGTTCCGCAAGAACGACGCGGTGCTCGATTTCGACCTCGCCAAGGTGATCGAGCAGTCAAAGGACAACGCGGTCTTCTACGTCCAGTACGGCCACGCCCGCGGCCATTCGATCTTCCGCAACGCGCGGGAGGAAGCGGTTCCCGATCTGCCCGAGACCGATGAGGCCCGGCTCGCCTATCTCCGTAATGCTACGGTCGAGCGGCTGACCGACCCGGCCGAGCTCGAGCTGCTCAAGCGGCTTGCGCTTTATCCGCGGATGATCGAGGCTGCCGCGGTAGCACATGAGCCGCACCGAATCGCTTTTTATCTCTATGATTTGGCCAGTGAATTTCATGCGCTTTGGACCAAGGGGCGTGATTTGCCCTATTTACGCTTCATTATCAATAATGATGCAGAGATCACGAGGGCGCGACTGGCAATGGTTCAGGGCGTCGTCTCGGTTCTGGCATCGGGCTTAGCTGTTCTAGGCGTCCACGCTCCGACCGAGATGCGGTAGGCAGGGGCATTAGGCCCTCACGAGTGGGGATTTGTGAGGGCATCTGGCAGAGGCCAACTCGTACGAACCGGCTGTGCCGGCGATTTTGGCGCTGTCCCGAAGGGGATGCATCATCACAATGGCTGATCGATATCAGGACCGACATTTTCCCGCCGACACGGCTTCCAAGGCCGACAGCGATCCGCTTGCCGAACTGGCACGGCTGATCGGCCAGACGGATCCGTTCGGCTCCTCCAACAAGCCGCCGCCGCGTCCGCTGCAGTCGCGCGCCAACGCGCGGCCGCAACAGTACGAGCCGCAGGCCGCGGACGAGGATGCGCCGCCCGCGGGCCCGCCGCCCTGGATGCAGCGCGCGCGGCAGGAGGCGGTCGCTCCGCCCCCCGTGCAGAACACCGAAGACGAAGAGGCCGAGCAGGACTACCAGCCGAAGCCGGTGCATCCGTTGCACCGCTATGCGGCTCAGCAGGCGCAGCCCGCGCCCGCGCCGGTGGCGCAATATCGGCCGGTCGAGGCCCCTCGTCAGCCGGAGGCATTTGACGAGGAGCCGCACTATCAGAGTGACGGTCAGAGTCAGGATCCGTCGCGCTATGACGACGCGCTCTACGGCCAGCTGGAAGCCGGCGAGCAGGACCTGCAGCGCGATCCCGCCTATCCGGACGATCCCTATGCCTATGAGGAGGCCTACGAGGAAGAACCCGAGCCCCGTCGGCGGCGCAGCGGCCTGATAACGGTCGCCGCGGTGCTGGCGCTTGGCGTGTTCGGCGTCGGTGGCGCGTACGCCTACCGGACCTATGTCGGTTCGCCCCGCAGCGGTGAGCCGCCGATCATCAAGGCTGACAACACGCCGACCAAGGTGATCCCGGCCCAGGCCGATGCGCCGGCCAAGACGCCGGACCGGATGGCGACAGGCGACGGCACCGAGAAGATCGTGTCGCGTGAAGAGACGCCGGTCGACGTCAATTCGAAGACCGCCGGACCGCGTGTCGTGTTTCCGCCGCTGAACGCCAATGCGAATCCGCCGCCGGCGGCCAGCGTGCAGACGGCGCAGCCGGCGCCGGCGCCGCTCACCGCGAACGGCACGTTGCCGAACAACGAGCCGCGCAAGGTCCGCACCCTCTCGGTCAAGGGCGATACGCCCGATGGCACGCAGGCCACCGCGGCCGTGCCGGCAAAACCTCCGGCGGCGGCGAAGCCTCCGGTGTCGCGCGGCAACCCGGCTGCGGCCAATGCCAGTGTCAACTCGCCAATGTCGCTTGTTCCCGGCCAGGCTGAGGCGGCTCCGGCCGCGCCTCCGACCCGGGTGGCGTCGACCTCGGCGGCTCCGGTTGGTGGCGGCGGATATCTGGTCCAGGTGTCCTCGCAGAAGAACGAGGCGGACGCCCAGGCGTCGTACCGGACGCTGCAGGGCAAGTATCGCAACGTGCTCGGTTCGCAGCCCTTGGTGGTGAAGCGCGTCGATCTCGGAGAGAAAGGCGTCTACTACCGCGCCTTCGCGGGCCCGTTCGCGTCCTCGGAAGAGGCGAGCCAAGTGTGCAAGAGCCTGATGTCGGCGGGTGGGCCGCAGTGCCTCATCCAAAGAAATTAAAGGCCGTTTCCTTGACCCGTGAGCTGCATACGGCCTAATCGGCCGAATGACGAACCGCGCATTCATCACGGGTATATCCGGGCTGATCCTCAACGACGCCGAACGCGAATTCATTCGCGCCGAGCGGCCATGGGGCTTCATCCTGTTCAAGCGCAACATCGAGAGTCCTGCCCAAGTGACGGCTCTTGTTGGGGAACTCCGGTCTGCAGTCGGCGTCGCCGATGCCCCGGTCCTGATCGACCAGGAAGGCGGGCGGGTGCAGCGGCTCGGCCCGCCGCATTGGCCGGCCTATCCGCCGGGCGCGAGCTTTGGTGCGCTCTACGACATCGATCCGAAGCTTGGGCTTGCGGCAGCCCGGCTCAGCTCTCGGCTGATTGCGGCCGACCTGATCGATCTTGGAATCACCGTCGATTGCCTGCCCTTGGCCGACGTTCCCGTGGCCGGGGCGGATGCGGTGATCGGCAACCGGGCCTATGGAACCGAGCCGGACAAGGTCGCGGCGATCGCCCGCGCTGTCACGGACGGGCTGGAACAGGGCGGGGTGCTGCCGGTTCTCAAGCATATTCCCGGCCATGGCCGGGCCACGGCGGACAGCCATTTCCGGCTTCCGACGGTTGATACCGCCAGGGACGAGCTGGAACGGACCGATTTTGCTGCGTTCCAGCCGCTTGCGTATCTGCCGATGGCGATGACTGCACATGTTGTGTTTAGCGCGCTCGACCCCGTCCATCCGGCGACGACTTCTGCGACAATCGTCGAACAGGTGATTCGCGGCCTGATCGGGTTCCAGGGTTTGTTGATGAGTGATGACGTGTCGATGAATGCTCTGGCCGGATCGATTGCCGAGCGGACCCGCGCCATCGTCACCGCCGGTTGCGACATGGTTCTGCACTGCAACGGCAATATTGACGAGATGCGCGAGGTCGCACGCGAAACGCCGGAACTGACCGGCAAGGCGCTTGAGCGCGCCAAGGCGACGCTCGCCGCGCGCAAGCCGCCTCAGCCGCTCGACCGGCAGGCGGCACGGGCTGAACTGGATGCGTTGTTGGATCGGGTAGGGACGGCATGACCGCTGAAATTCTTTCGTTTGATACCGGGCGGCCGGCCGACCTCGCCGAGGGCGAACCGGCGCTGGTGGTCGACGTCGAGGGCTATGAAGGTCCGCTCGACCTGCTGTTGACGCTGGCGCGACAGCAGAAGGTCGACCTGTCGAAGATCTCGATCCTCGCGCTCGCCGACCAGTATCTTTCGTTCATCGAGGCGGCGCGCAAGATTCGCCTCGAGCTTGCGGCCGACTACCTCGTGATGGCGGCGTGGCTGGCGTTCCTGAAGTCGCGGCTCCTGCTGCCCGAGCCGCCGACCGCGGAGGGGCCGAGCGCCGAGGAAATGGCGACCGCGCTCGCCAACCGGCTGCGCCGCCTGGAGGCGATCCGCGAGGCGGCGAACCGGCTGATGAACCGGCCGCAGTTCCAGCGCGATATCTTTCCGCGCGGCAATCCGGAATCGATCGCCGAGATCAAGCATCCGAAGTTCACCGCGACCTTGTACGACCTGCTGTCGGCCTATGCCACGCAGCGCGCGTCGCGCGTACTGACCTCGGTGCATCTGGCCAAGCGGACGGTGTGGTCGCTCGCCGAAGCGCGCGCGTCGCTGGAGCGGCTGGTCGGCCTCGCCGAGGAATGGAGCTGCCTCGACGAGTACCTGATGAAGTACGTCGCAGATCCCAAGCAGAAGGCGACGGTGTTCGCCTCGAGCTTCGCGGCCGCCCTCGAACTGGTTCGCGAGGGCGAGATGGAGATCAACCAGAAGCAGGCGTTCGCGCCGATCTATTTCCGAAAGCGTCAAGCGCAAGCCGCAATGGCGGCGCCGGACCTGTCGGTTGAGTAAGTGGAAGAAGGAGAGCAGGCCCATGGCAAGCTTGGCGGAAGTGCGCAGAGAAGAGCCCGAGGAGGAGGCTTCTCCTATGGATCCGGTGGCGCGTCCTGAGGAATTGCGGCTCCTGGAAGCCCTGTTGTTTGCATCGGCCGAGCCGATCGATCAGGCAACGCTGGCAAAGCGGATGCCCGACGGCGTCGACGTCAAGGCGGCGCTGGCACAGTTGCAGGCGGAATACGCGCCGCGCGGCGTCAACCTGGTGCGTGTCGCCAACAAGTGGACGTTCCGCACCGCCGGCGATCTGTCGTGGCTGATGACACGCGAAAGCACCGAGACCCGCAAGCTGTCGCGTGCCGCGATCGAGGTGCTGGCGATCGTCGCCTATCACCAGCCGGTGACCCGCGCCGAAATCGAAGAGATTCGCGGCGTGGTCACGTCGAAGGGCACGATCGACGTGCTGCTCGAGACCGGCTGGATCCGTCCGCGCGGCCGCCGCAAGACGCCGGGCCGTCCGCTGACCTTCGGAACCACCGACGCGTTCCTGTCGCAGTTCAGCCTGGAAGCGCTCGGCGACCTGCCGGGGCTCGAGGAGCTGAAGGGCACGGGTCTGCTCGACTCGCGTCTGCCGACCGGATTTTCCGTTCCGTCGCCGTCGGATGACGCGACGCTGCGGGAGGACGAGGAGCCGCTCGAGCCGGGTGATACGCTGGAACTGCTGCTGGCGCCGGCCGTCGAGCCGGAAGCCGAGGAACCCAAGACTGAGGCCGAAAAGACTGAGGCCGAAGCGTCCGCGGAGGTTGAAACCATCGCCGAGGCCGAGGTCGAGGGGGACGTTGCCTCTGACGCGGATGCGGCCGAACCTGACGCTGGCGAGCCGGAAGACCGGGCCGACCACGCGGGTGATGACGCCGACGCCGAGGACAAGGGCGAATAAGCCTGAATATTCCCGGTTAAGCCTAGCAATATTACGTAGCCGCGACAGCGATTTGCCGCGGCCGAGGTCCTTGTTTTTGACACCCCGCGGGCCTACCTTCCGGCAAAGTTCAGGCCGGTCCGCCGGCCATTTCTGGAGGGTTGCAGGATGGGTTCGTTGAGCATTTGGCACTGGATCGTCGTGATCGCAGTGGTCCTGCTGCTGTTCGGACGCGGCAAGATTTCGGATCTGATGGGTGACGTCGCTCAGGGCATCAAGGCCTTCAAGAAGGGCATGCAGGACGACGACAAGGTCGCCGAGAAGACCGAGCCTACCAAGTCAATCGATCACAATGCGGCGACGTCGGCCGCGCGCCAAGATGTCGGCAGCAAGGCCGTCTAACGCGCTTGTACTGACGCATATTTCGACGTTTTTTCTTGCGCGAAACGGTGACGCCGTCGCACAGACGCGCTATGGACGCCGATTGAGAAAAGGCGCCGGCAGCCCCAGATCCTGTTAGGAGCGATGGGGCCGATGGCGGCGCGCTTAGGCGGAAGAATTCATGTTCGATATCGGGTGGAGTGAACTGGTCGTCATCGCGGTCGTCGCGCTGATCGCCATCGGCCCGAAAGAACTGCCGGGCGTGCTGCGCATGGTCGGGCAATGGATGGGGAAGGCCCGCAAGATGGCCTCCGAATTCCAGGGCCAGTTCCAGGAAGCGATGCGCGAGGCCGAGATGGCCGACCTCAAGAAGAGCTTTGACGAGGTCAGGGAGGCCGCAACCGGCATCACCAGCGGCAACATCATGACCTCGCTGCAGAAGGACGTCAGCGACGCCCTGCAGATCGACAAGCCGGTCGATGCGCAGGTCGCGTCCGCAATCGACGCACCGGTGACGTCAAATGACGCACCGGTAACGCCCACGACTCCCGCCGAGCCGACGCCGGAAACCTTCGTCGAGGCCGAGGCGCACACGGCCGCCAGCGAGCCGCTCGCGATCATCAATGAGGTGAAGGGCGAGCCGGCGCCGCAGGATGTGACGCCGGCACAGCCCGATGTACGCAAGGACGCGAGGGCGTCATGAGCGCCGAAGACATCGAGGCCAGCAAGGCCCCCTTGATGGATCACCTGATCGAGCTGCGCTCGCGGCTGATCAAGGCGCTGCTCGGCTTCGGCGTGGCCTTCATCATCTGCTTCTTCTTCGCCAAGCAGATCTACAATGTGCTGGTTTGGCCGTTCGTCTGGATCGCGGGGCCGGAGAATTCGAAATTCATCTACACCGCGCTGCTGGAATATTTCATCACACAGCTGAAGCTCGCATTGTTCGGCGCGGGCTTCATCTCGTTTCCGATCGTCGCCACCCAGATCTACAAGTTCGTCGCGCCCGGTCTCTACCGGCATGAGCGCAACGCCTTCCTGCCGTATCTGATCGCCACCCCGGTGTTCTTCGTGATGGGCGCGGCGCTGGTCTATTTCGTCGTGCTGCCGATGCTGGTGCGGTTCTCGCTCGGCATGCAGCAGGCCGGCGGCGCGGAGACCGCGCAGATCCAGCTGCTGCCAAAGGTCGGCGAATATCTTTCGCTGATGATGTCGCTGATCTTCGCCTTCGGCATCGCGTTCCAGCTGCCGGTGATCCTGACGCTGCTCGGCCGCATCGGCATCGTCACCTCGAAGATGCTGAAGGAGAAGCGGCGCTACTTCATCGTGATCGCCTTCATCATCGCCGCGGTGCTGACGCCGCCCGACGTGCTGAGCCAGGCCTCGCTCGCGATCCCGCTGCTCGCGCTCTACGAGGGCGCGATCATCGCGGTCCGGATCGTGGAGAAGAAGGCTGCCACCTCGACCGCCTCGTCCGGGGCGACCAATCCCGCCGAATAGGTGATTTTGCCTCACACTCAGCGTCATACCCCGCGAAAGCGGCGTATCCAGTACGCTGCGGCCTCTCGGTGACACGCTGACGTCTCTGGAATACTGGATCGCCCGCCTTCGCGGGCGATGACAGTTGTGCTAGTTGAGGCACACCACAAAACGTTGACATACAACGTTATCTGCCTGAGCGACGTTAGGACCCCGACTGCCATGCACGACATCAAAGCGATCCGCGACAACCCGACAGCCTTCGACGCCGGCCTGAAGCGCCGCGGGCTTGGGCCGTTGTCGCCGTCGCTGCTTGCGATCGACGAGAAGCGGCGGGCGGCGATCCTGGCGTCTGAGCAGGCCCAGGCGCGGCGCAATGCGGCCTCGAAGGAGATCGGCGAGGCCAAGAAGGCCAAGGACGAGGCGCGTGCGGCCAAGCTGATGGCCGAGGTCGCCGAGCTGAAGACCACGATGCCGGAGCTCGAGGCGGCGGCGAAATCGTCCGATGACGAGCTGACCAAGGAGCTGTCGTCGATTCCGAACCTGCCGCTCGACGAGGTGCCCGACGGCAGCGACGAGCACGGCAATGTCCAGCACCATGTGTACGGGAAGAAGCGCGACTACGGCTTTGCGCCGAAGCTGCATGACGATCTCGGCACCGCGCTCGGCTATATGGATTTCGAGGCGGCGGCGAAATTGTCCGGCGCACGCTTCGTCGTGCTGAAGAAAGGGCTGGCGCGGCTCGAGCGCGCGATCGGACAGTTCATGCTCGATTTGCACACCGGCGAGCACGGCTACACCGAAATCAATCCGCCGCTGCTGGTGCGCGACGCTGTGATGTTCGGCACCGGCCAGTTGCCGAAATTCGAGGACGACCAGTTCTGGGCGATCAAGGGCGAATTGCTCGCGGCACCGAATGCCGATCTGCGCAGCGAGCGCCTCGGCCTGATCCCGACCGCGGAAGTGTCGCTGACCAACCTCGCGCGCGAATCCATCCTGGATGAAAAGGAACTGCCGATGCGGCTCACCGCGCTGACGCCGTGCTTCCGCGCCGAGGCGGGCGCGGCGGGGCGCGACACGCGCGGCATGATCCGCCAGCACCAGTTCACAAAGGTCGAGCTGGTATCGATCACGACGCCGGAAGCCAGCAAGGATGAGCTGGAGCGCATGCTGTCCTGCGCCGAGCAGGTTCTGCAGAAGCTCGACCTGCATTATCGCGTGATGACGCTGTGCGCCGGCGACATGGGCTTCTCCGCGCAGAAGACCTACGACATCGAGGTGTGGATGCCGGGGCAGGGCGACGGCGGCGCCTATCGCGAGATTTCGAGCTGCTCGGTGTGCGGGGATTTCCAGGCCCGCCGCATGGACGCGCGCTATCGCGGCCCCGACGGCAAGCCGCGCTTCGTGCATACGCTGAACGGCTCCGGCACGGCGGTCGGGCGCGCCTTGATCGCGGTCATGGAGACCTATCAGCAGCAGGATGGTTCGATCGCGGTGCCCGATGTGCTGCAGCCCTATATGGGCGGGCTCAAGGTCATCGAGCACGGCATGTGAGGCGAGGGCCAGTGTGATGCCGCTCCACCGTGACATCCACTGGCTTGGTCGACAATGGGCCGTCACGGGCCACGGTCTGCAGCTGATCAATCAGAAGCAGATGGGCTACTACGACATCGAGGCCGCGCGCCTGTGGGACGCGCGCGTGACCGAGGTGCAATCGAAGGCCTGGATCGACAGGCCCGACTTCGACAAGGCGCTGGAGATCGCGCGCGGCAAGTTCGCCCAGATGGCGCCGGCCGATCTGCCGCCACCACCGGCACCGATTGCGTCGCCGCCACCGCCGGTCCGGGCGACGCCGCCGGCCGCGCCGCGCGCGCCGCTTGACGCGACATCGGTGCCCTCGATCGAGGAGCTGCTGGCCAGGCTGAAATCGAAATCGGCTGCGACGGCGCCGATCGCAAAACCGGCCGAGGCGCTCGCTCCGGTGCCGCCCAAACCCGAACCGCTCAGGGTTGAGTCTCGGAAGGTCGAGCCGGCGAGATCTGAGCTCCCCCAAGCGGCTTCGGTCGCCCCTGAACCGTCCAAGGCTGCGCCTCGCGCGTTTGAAGCTCCGAAGGCTGAGTCGCTCACGACCGCGCCCGCCAAGGCCGATCCCATCACGGCCGATCCCATCAAGTCCGAGCTCCCCAAATCGGAGCTTCCGAAGCCTCCCGAGCCCGAGCCTCGCCAAACCGCTCCTGCTCTTGAGCCCGCCAAGTCGGAAGCTCGGAGGGTTGAACCGCCCAAGGTTGAAGCGCCCAACTCTGAAGCTCCCAAGTCTGAAGCTTCCAGGTCTGAAGTTTCCAAGTCTGAAGCCCCCAAGGCTGATGCTTCCAAGGCTGATGCTTCCAAGGCTGAAGCTCTTAAGGCTGAAGCTCTCAAGGCTGAAGCGCCAAAGCCTGAACCTGCCAAGCCCGAGCCACCAAGGTCAGAAGCTGTCACGTCCCGGGGTCTCGGGGCCGAACTGCGTCAGGCCCCGCGGGTCAAAATGCCAGGGGTGCCGCCGCCAGCGCCCGTGATCGCCGTTGTTCGGCGGCCGGCCAGACCGGCCTGGCCGGTGTTCGAGTGCAAGATCGCCGGCAGCGCGCGATTTGTCCGTCCATGGCGCGTGACGTCGGCGCGATGGCACGGGCCATCGCCAGGTTTGCCTCCGCGGCCCTAGCCGGTTAAGACGGCAATCAACTCAAGAAACCGCAGCGTAAGAAACCCGCGTCGAATCGGAACAAGAGGCACTTTGACGGATGCGAATTCTCTGCACCAATGATGACGGCATCCACGCTCCAGGCCTGCAGGTCGTCGAGCAGATCGCACGCGCGTTGTCCGACGATGTCTGGATCGTTGCCCCCGAGCTCGATCAGTCCGGCGTCTCGCATTCGCTGTCGCTCAACGATCCGCTGCGTCTGCGCGAGGTCAGCCCGCGTCATTTCGCGGTGCGCGGCACGCCGACCGATTGCGTCATCATGGGCGCGCGCCACATTCTCGGAGACAAGCTGCCCGATCTCGTGCTGAGCGGCGTCAACAAGGGCCGCAACGTCGCCGAGGACGTGGTCTATTCCGGCACCATCGCCGGCGCGCTGGAAGGCACCATTCTGGGCTTTCCGTCATTCGCGCTGTCGCAGGAATTCTCGATCGAGACGCGCAATGCGCCGCTGTGGGACACTGCGCTGAAATTCGGACCCGACATCATCCGCAAGGTGATCGGCGCCGGCGTCCCCAGGAACACCGTCATCAATGTCAACTTCCCGTCCTGCATGCCCGATGACGTCAAGGGCATCCGGATCACGCGGCAGGGCAAGCGCAATCAGGGTTTCCTGAAGATCGATCGCCGTCACGACGGACGCGGCAATCCGTATTTCTGGATCGGCTTCGAGCGCGCGGCGATGATGGATGCGCCGGCCGAAGGCACCGATCTCGCCGCGCTTGCGGCGCGCTACGTCTCGGTGACGCCGCTGCGGCTCGACCGCACCGATGAAGCATTTTCGGAAACGCTGCTTGATACGCTGAAGTAATCCTCGGGGAATCTGTAGCACGGATGGAGCGAAGCGAAATCCGGGACCCGTGTTGTGAAGTCCCCGGATTACGCTTCGCTCCATCCGGGCTACGCACCCAACTTGCCGTTAAACCGGCGCACCCTTCATCGCGCTGGAGATCACCTGGGCCAGCGTTTCCAGCTGGAAGGGCTTTTGCAGCGCCGGACGGTCGCGATACTCCGGAGGCAGGCCGGACGAGCCATAGCCGGTCGCGAAGATGAAGGGGCGGTTGCGGGCGTTGATCAGTTCGGCGACCGGGGTGATCACCTTGCCATTGACGTTGACGTCGAGGATCGCGAGGTCGAATTCGGTCGATTGGGCAAGCTTGACCGCTTCGCCGATTTCGCCGGCCTCGGCCGCGACGCTATGGCCGAGTTCCTCCAGCATATCGGCGACCATCATCCGGATCATGACCTCGTCCTCTACGAGGAAAACTGAACAGCCCGCCGGCCGTATCGCTGTCATGATGGAATCCTTGCCCTTCCCTGAATCAGGCTCGCAAATAACATTACAGCGCGCAATGCAAACGTTTGGGAATTGGTCCTTTTCCAGCGCGCAGCGAGGTTTGCCGCATCGCCTTGGCTGACCTTGTTGCGCAAGATTTGCTCAACAGCCGACGAGGTATGTTGGCTCTGCCAGAGCCCCGGTCTGCACCACCCAGACGTTAACCCGCGCATCGTCGCGATTATATGTGATGCAACCGGGCCGGCGCCAATGCGAAACCGGGCGGATGGTTCCTGGCCGGGAACAAAACGCGACGGGAAATTTTTCCTTAACGCGGTATTTCGGATTTCAATGGCATCAAGAGGGCGGAGATTCCGCGCTGCTGCCCAGAGACGCTGATGAACATGGCCGTGAACCCCGATCCGACCGAGAAGATGATGTTTCAGCTGACCCTGCGGCGGCGCGGGGTGAGTGATCAGGCGGTGCTGCGTACGATGGAGGAGGTGCCGCGCGAGGTCTTCGTCGATCCGCGCGATCGCAACGAGGCCTATCGCGACAGCGCGCTTGCGATCGCATGCGGGCAGACCATCAGCCAGCCTTTCGTCGTGGCCTACATGACCGAGCAACTGCAGCTGCAGAAGGACCATCTCGTGCTCGAGATTGGCACCGGCTCGGGCTACCAGGCGGCCGTGCTGTCGCGGTTGTGCAAGCAGGTTCTGACCATCGAGCGCTACCGGACGCTGGCCGACGGCGCCCGCAAGCGCCTCGAAAAGCTGGGCTATTACAATATCGAGGTGCTGCTCGGGGACGGCTTCGACGTTCCGGCCGGGGCGGGTGACTTCGACCGCATCATCGTCACCGCGGCGATGGAGCAGATCCCGGAGAAGCTGCTCGAGCGGCTCGAACCCGGCGGCATCCTGATCGCCCCGGTCGGACCGCATCAGGGTACCCAGACCCTCGTCCGCGTGGTGCGGACCGAGAACGGCTTCGACCGCAAGGAATTGGTCGACGTCCGCTTTGTGCCGGCGCTGCCGGGAATCGCGCGCGAATTGTAAATTTGGCGATTTGCTGCTTGGCACCAACGCCTTATTCGCAGGGTTAAGCGGTTATTTACTCGGTACGTGTTTACTCAAAACAGTCTTTTGTTGCGTACGAGTGAGTAACCATGTCTGGGGTTGTCGAGTTGCTTCGCTCGCGTCGCGTGCCGCAGGTTGCGGTGCTGACGCTGATGTCCATGGCTTTTGCCGGTTGCAGCGCCGATATGTCGTCGCGCTTCTCGCAAAACTCCTACTCGCAAAATCCGTTTGCGTTTGATCCGCAGCCGACCGGCGCCGTGCAGCAGGCGCCGCCGCCGCGCGAGTTGCCGCAATACGCGCGGCCGCGAACGCAACCGCAATATTCGCAATATCAGTCACAGCCATTGCCGCCGCCGGTCGCAGCGGCGCCGCAGTCCTATCCGGTCGCCAATGCCAACGCCGGCGTCTCCGGAGGAGGGCGCGGGGTTTCGTCCTACACACCGCCGCCCGCGCGTCCGCAGATCGAATCCACCGGCACCGTTCCGCATTCGGTCGCAGCAGCCCATGCCGGGCATAACGGCACCACCATCATCGTCGGCACCAGCGACACGCTGGAAGTGCTGGCGCGCCGCTACAACGTCTCGACCGCCGAGATCCTGCGCGCCAACGGTTACAAGGGACCGCGCGCGCTGTCGCCCGGCCAGCAGCTGATCATTCCGCGCCCGACCGCATCAGCCGCGGCGCCGGCGTTGGCCGCACCGCCAGCGCGCCCCGTCGCCGTGGCAGCGGCGCCTGCCGGCGTCCACTATGTCAATCGCGGCGACACGCTGCACAGCATCGCGCGCCAGCACCACATTCCCGTGGCCGAGCTCGCCCGCGCCAACAATCTCGACCAGTCGGCCCGGCTCAGCCTCGGCATGAAGCTCATGGTGCCCGGCGCCAAGACGGCGATGGCGGCACCTGCGCCCGTTGCGCAACCCGTTGCTGCCGCACCGGTTGCTGCGGTGGCTCCGGCACCGGCGGTCGCAGCCCCGAAGGTCGTTGCAACCGCGCTGCCGCAGCAAAGCGCGCGGCTGGTCCAGCCGACCGCGACAGTCGAACAGCCGGCGGCTGCTGCTGAAGCGCCCGTCGTCACCAAGTCGAGCGAGGCCACCGGCGCGTTGCCGACCTTCCGCTGGCCGGTGCGCGGCAAGGTCATCACCGCCTACGGCTCGAAGACCAACGGCAAGGTCAATGACGGCATCAACGTCGCGGTGCCCGAGGGCACGCCGGTGAAAGCGGCCGAAGACGGCGTCGTCGCCTATTCGGGCAACGAGCTGAAGGGCTACGGCAATCTCGTGCTGGTTCGCCATTCCAACGGCTACGTCACCGCCTACGCCCACGCGAGCGAAATCCTGGTGAAGCGCGGCGATACCATCAAGCGCGGTCAGGTGATTGCCAAGTCGGGCCAGTCCGGCGAGGCGGGCTCTCCGCAGCTCCACTTCGAGATCCGCAAGGGATCGTCGCCGGTCGACCCGCTCCAGTTCCTCAACGGCGCGTAAGCTACGCGTCGGGACTTCAAGGGGCTTCCAAGTCTCACAACAAAGACAGCGGGGGAGGCGCAAGCGTCCCCCGTTTTGTTTGTGTGCCGAGTATGAACGACAGCTTGGAGGTGGAAGTCCTCTACCCAGCCTGATGGCGGCGAAGGGTTAGCGAAGCGCAAGGGCATCATCGCGAGGTGGGGTCTGAAGAAAGCGTGGAGCAAAGCCGCGGCCCGATGGACAAGAACCGGATAACGAGGCCTACCCGGCCGGACGAGCGAGCAAACGGTCGCGAAGTCCAAGGTCATCAAGGGTCGGGGTGGTAAATCCGGCGGGCGTGCGGCGAAGGCGGTCGGTCTTACCTCGGGAGGTCTGCGCTGTGTCCCGGCAACGGGACTGAGGTCGTCGCAAGGCGGCCTGACCGCAGCGCAGAAGTCAGCCGAGGGCATAGTAGGCGGCAGCGCGCCGCCGAAGGCCCGAACGGTGGAAGTGGTTAGTAGAGCGGTCGATCTCGCGCGAGCCATGCGGCAGAAGAATCAGGTTGAGCTGAACTCGGACACCGGAGCGAAGGGTGAAGCCCAAAGCGCCGCCGTCCGAGAGACCGAAGCAAGCGCGGCGACGGCCAGTCTTGAACGCCCGGCGGTCGCAGGGCTGTCGATGGAAGCAGTGGTCGAGCGTGAGAATCTGAAGAAAGCGTTGGCGCAAGTGAAGCGCAACAAGGGCGCGGCAGGCGTCGATGGGATGACCGTCAACGAACTGCCGGCCCACCTGAAAGAGCACTGGCTCACGATCCGAGCTCAACTGCTTGACGGCACCTACAAGCCGCAGCCGGTGCGGCGGGTCGAGATACCGAAGGCGTCGGGCGGCCTGCGGCCGCTCGGCATCCCGACGGTGCTCGACCGCGTCATCCAGCAGGCGGTGATGCAGGTGCTGCAGGCGGATTGGGATGGGACGTTCTCCGAGACGAGCTTCGGCTTCCGGCCGACCCGCTCGGCGCATCAGGCGGTGGAACGGGCGCAGGCGTATATCGCGTCCGGGCACGCCGTCGTCGTGGACATCGACTTGGAAAAGTTCTTCGACCGGGTCAACCACGACGTCCTGATGGGGCTGGTCGCCAAACGGGTGACTGACAAGCGCCTTCTGAAGCTCATCCGCGGATTCCTGAATGCGGGGGTGATGGAGGGAGGGGTGGTCAGCCCGACGGAAGAGGGCACGCCGCAAGGCGGTCCGCTCTCGCCGCTGTTGTCGAATCTGATGCTGGATGTGCTGGACAAGGAACTGGAGAAGCGCGGCCACCGCTTTGTGCGTTATGCCGATGACTGCAACATCTATGTGCGCAGTCAGCGAGCGGGCGAACGGGTGCTGGCCGGCATCGAGAAGTTCCTCGAAAAGCGCCTCAAGCTCAAGGTCAACAAGGCCAAGAGTGCGGTCGCCAAACCGAGCGTTCGCAAGTTCCTGGGCTTCAGCTTCACCGGCGGGACAGCACCGCGGCGGCGCATTGCGCCGCAGGCGCTCGCCCGCTTCAAGGCGAAAGTTCGGGAGCTGACACGGCGCACGCGCGGCCGAAGCCTTGCGCAGATTGTCAAGGAGTTGTCCGTCTATCTGATCGGATGGCGCGGCTACTTCGGCTTCTGCCAAACCCCGTCGATATTGCGCGACCTTGATCAATGGCTCAGGCGGCGGTTGCGCGCCATCGCCTGGAAGCAGTGGAAGCGCGGAATCACTCGTTTTGCCGAGCTGCGACGCCGCGGCGTCGGCCGGGATCGGGCGGCGCAAACCGCCGGAAGCCCACATGGCCCCTGGCGGCTCGCGAACAGTCCCGCACTCACCATCGCCATGCCAATCGCGTTCTTCAGTTCACTCGGCTTGGCTTCCGTCGCGGCGCTGCAGACCGCATAATCCACTGAACCGCCGGATACGGACCCGTATGTCCGGTGGTGTGGGAGTTGCGCCTTGCAAGCGCGTTGAAATCTGCCGTCTGAGATGACGGCCACGGCAAAGCCTAGCGAGCGGCCGTGTACCAAGTCTTGCGTGGCGTCCGGTAACGGTCGCTACGAAGCGTAGACAGGGAGGTTGCAGGCCGGAATGAAGTGAACGGGAAGATAGCCCCGAAATCGAACGTGATCGGAGTAGCCGACCCTGTCTCTCAAAGGGGAAGGCGGAATCGCAACCCGCGTCATCGCGAGCGGGCTGAGGTGCTCCCGGGGTTCGTACCGCCAGCATGCAACCAAGGGGATTGACGTGAACAAGGGAGATCCGTCCGGTTCAAGCGCAAGCTTGTAGGACCTGCCAAGCCGATGAGGTGAGAAGGGTCTGATGACCGGGTGGAAGTCAGACTGACTGATAGTACTCGGAGGTCGGGAGAGCCGACTACATGGGGAAGCGGTCAGCGGTAGTTGAATTGTTCTTGGGCGACATGGGCTCCATTCAACGGGAGTCACGGCCTTCTATCCTAAGAGAAGATCAGCTGACCATGGAAACGAAACTTGAACAAATAGCAGTGAAAGCTCGGCGCGAGCCAAATCTTCGCTTCACCTCGTTGGCCCATCACATCACGCGCGACCGAGTGCAAAAGAATCTATTACAGATTCCGAAGCGCTCCGCCGCCGGGGTGGACGGACAGACGGTGGAGGCGGCGAGGGAGAGCTTCGACGGATGGATCGAGCCGATGCTCCAATCCATCCACCGACAGGGATATCGGGCGCCGAACATTCGGCGTGTCTATATCCCCAAGCCCGGTAAGACGGAGAAGCGCCCCCTCGGGGTTCCAACTGTCGCCGACCGGGCCCTCCAGCGCAGCACGGCTGAGGTGTTGTCCGCCATCTACGAGCAGGACTTCTTGCCCAGCTCGTTCGGCGGCAGGCCGAAGCTCAGCGCCCATCACGCCTTGGCGACCCTCAATGAGGTCATCGCCGGCGGCATGATCAGCTGGGTGTTGGAGGCGGACTTGAAGAACTTCTTCGGGAGTCTCGATCATGATTGGGTCCTCCGGTTTGTCGAACATCGAGTCGGTGATCCGCGCCTGATCAGCTTGATCCGGCGCTGGTTGAAAGCGGGTGTCTTGGAAGACGGAGCAGTGCATCCGAGCGAACAAGGAACGCCACAAGGCGGATCGATCAGTGTGCTTTTGAGCAACCTCTACCTTCATTACGTTCTCGACCTCTGGTTCGAACGCGTGGTGAAGGGTCGGTTGCGGGGCGAAGCCCGACTTTTGCGCTATATCGACGACTTTGTGATCTGCTTCCAATATCGATCGGACGCCATCCGCGTACAGGAGGCCCTGCGTCTTCGGTTGGGGAAGTTCGGCCTCACTCTAGAGCCGACCAAGACCAAGTTGGTCGAGTTTGGTCGGTTCGCGCAAAGACACGCGGGCAAACGCGGCAGAAACCGCCCGGAAACAATCTACTTTCTGGGGCTGACGCTCTATTGCACGCGAAACCAAAGAGGCAACTTCAAGGTTGGGATGCGTACCGAGAAATCTCGGCTAAAGCGCAGCCTCATGTCTCTGCAGGAGCTGATGCGGCGAATACGGCATTACAAGATCAGTGACCAGGCCGATGAAATCAACGTCGTCCTGCGCGGCCACTATGGCTATTACGGCGTCGCCGGAAATCTCCGGAGCCTCGTAAAAGTTTATCGGGCAGTGGAGCGTTACTGGCGCGGAATGCTGCGCAGCCGCAGCTGGGCAGGCCGACGCCTCACTTGGGACGCCTTCAACCAAATCAAAGAACGGACACCGTTGCTGAAGCCTAAGCTGCGCCTCCCTTATCGGGAGCTGCAGGCGCTTGCGGTGCTGTGAACCAACTGTCGAAGAGCGTCGGTGCGGGAAATCCGCACGCCACGTTCTGTGGGAACCGGGGGCGGGCGACCGCCTCCGGTGACCCGGTGGGCGGAGCCGCGAGGCCCCCCCTATCCCGATTGTCGATTGCCGCGGTGATTACTTGCCGCTCAGCCGCGTAGCCCGGATGGAGCGAGGCGAAATCCGGGAGCTCACCCGCGGAGTGCACCGATCCCGGATTGCGCTGCGCTCGATCCGGGCTACACAGGCGATGACGGGAGGGGCTAGGCCTCCCATCGCCTGTTACTTGCCGCTCAGCCGCACGCCGAGCCGGCCGGCGAGCTCCTGCGTGTACTGCCAGGCGACGCGGCCCGAGCGCGATCCGCGGGTGGTCGACCATTCGAGCGCCTCGCGCTCGAGTTCGTCGTCGGCGATGTTGATGCCGTAATGGTCGCAATAGCCCTTCACCATCGCGAGGTATTCGTCCTGGCTGCAGCGATGGAAGCCGAGCCAGAGGCCGAAGCGGTCCGACAGCGAGACTTTCTCCTCGACCGCTTCGCCGGGATTGATCGCGGTCGAGCGTTCGTTCTCGATCATCTCGCGCGCCAACAGATGCCGCCGGTTCGAGGTCGCATAGAGGATGACGTTGTCGGGGCGCCCCTCGATGCCGCCTTCCAGCACGGCCTTCAGCGACTTGTACGAGGCATCGTTGCCGTCGAAGGAGAGGTCGTCGCAGAACACGATGAAGCGGAAGGAGGAGCTGCGCAGCAGCTCCATCAGGCCGGGCAGGCTCTCGATGTCCTCGCGGTGGATCTCGATCAGCTTCAGCCGGTCGGCCGGCTCGCGGTCGAGATTGATGCTGGCATGGGTGGCCTTGACCAGCGACGACTTGCCCATGCCGCGGGCGCCCCAGAGCAGCGCATTGTTGGCGGGCAGGCCGTCGGCGAAGCGCTCGGTATTCTCCATCAGGATATCGCGCATCCGGTCGACGCCCTTGAGCAGGCCGATCTCGACGCGGCTGACGCGTGGCACCGGGGCCAGGCGCCCGTCCGGATGCCAGACAAAGGCGTCCGCGGCGCCGAAGGTCTCGGCCGGATCGAGGGCCGGGGAGGCGTCAGCGAGGCGGCTGGCGATGACCTCCAGGGCGTTCGCGATCCGCTCGGCCGCTGCGCCGTCGAGCGCCGTTACCGGGCGTTTTGTCGCGGCGTTTTCAGCACGCTTGGCGGCAGCCTTGGGGGTGGTTTTGCGGGTTGTTTTACTGGTCGTTTTCTTGGCTTTTTTCGGCATTTGTCCAGTTCCTGACGGCGCAGCCTTATCGGGCTGGCGGCGGTCCCGCAAGCGCCCTAAATGAAGGTCCGTTAACGTTGCAATTGGGACCGCGGCCGCTATAGTCCGCGCGAATTTGTCCGGACCGCCATACCGCCCCGAATCCGAGGGCGCTGCCGGTTCTTTCCCGTCTTATCCGAGGATCGTCCGAATGCTGATTACTCCTGCGTTTGCCCAGGCTGGAGCGACTGGTGACACCAACAGCATGTTGATGTCGCTGCTGCCATTCGCGCTGATCTTCGTCATCATGTACTTCCTGATTCTACGCCCGCAGCAGAAGAAGGTGCGCGACCATGCGGACCTCGTGAAGAACATCCGCCGCGGCGACACCGTGGTGACCTCGGGTGGCCTCGTCGGCAAGGTGACCAAGGTGGTCGACGACGACCAGATCGAGTTCGAGATTTCGGACGGCGTGCGCGTGCGCCAGATGCGCCAGATGATCTCGGGTGTGCGTACCAAGGGTGAGCCGGCGAAGGGCGACGCCAAGGACGAGGCGTCCGCGAGCTGATCGCCGCGGCGCCTTTTTGGAATCTGACGGGTCAACTCGATGTTGTATTTCACGCGGTGGCGAGCGCTGGGGATTATCCTGACAGCGCTGGTGGTCTGCCTGTGCGCCGTGCCCAATTTCTTCCCCGAGGCGCAGGTGAAGACCTGGCCGGCCTGGGCGCAGCGGCGCCTGGTCCTCGGCCTCGATTTGCAGGGCGGCTCTTATCTGCTGCTCGAGGTCGACTCCAACTACGTGAAGAAGGAGAAGCTCGACCAGATTCGCGACGATGTTCGGAAGGTACTTCGTGAAGCCAAGATCGGTTACACCGGCCTCAACACACGCAACGACGCGGTGGAAGTCCGCATCTCCAAGGAAGGCGACCAGTCGACGGCATTGTCGAAGCTCCGCGAGCTGTCGCAGCCGCTCGGCGGCCTGCTCGGCTCCAGCGGCCAGCGCAGCCTCGAGGTTGCCGATGCCGGCGGCGGCCTGATCCGCCTGACGGTCCCGCAGGCCGCGATCACCGAGCGCATCCGGCAGACCATCGAGCAATCGATCCAGATCGTCGAACGGCGCGTCAACGAGCTCGGCACGGTCGAGCCGGTGATCCAGCGTCAGGGCACAGACCGCATCCTGGTCCAGGTGCCGGGCCTTCAGGATCCGACACGCCTGAAGGAACTGCTCGGCAAGACCGCCAAGATGGAATTCCGCATGGTCGACAGCTCGGTGTCGCCCGACCAGGCCCAGCAGGGCCGCCTGCCGCCGGACTCCGAGCTCTTGATGAGCGCGTCACCGCCGCCGGTTCCGTATGTCGTCAAGAAGCAGGTCCTGGTTTCCGGAGGCGAGCTCTCCGATGCCCAGCCCGGCTTCGACCAGCGCACCGGCGAGGCGATTGTCAGCTTCAAGTTCAATACGTCGGGCGCGCGCAAATTCGCGCAGGCGACCGCCGAAAACGTCGGCCAGCCGTTTGCGATCGTGCTCGACAACAAGGTGATCTCGGCACCCGTGATCCGTGAGCCGATCACCGGCGGACAGGGCCAGATCTCCGGCAGCTTCACCGTGCAGTCGGCCAACGATCTGGCGATCCTGATGCGTGCCGGCGCGCTGCCGGCCCCGTTGACGGTGATCGAGGAGCGCACTGTCGGTCCCGGCCTCGGACAGGACTCGATCGAGAAGGGCGAGCTCGCGGCCTATGTCGGCTCGATCCTGGTCATCGTGTTCATGCTGATCACCTATCGGCTGTTCGGCGTGTTCGCCAACATCGCGGTGGCGATCAACGTCGCCATGATCTTCGGGCTGCTGTCGCTGCTCAACGCCACGCTGACGTTGCCCGGCATCGCCGGCATCGTACTGACCGTCGGCATCGCGGTCGATTCCAACGTGCTGATCTACGAGCGCATCCGCGAGGAATTGCGCGGCGGCCGCAACGCGATCTCGGCGATCGACGCCGGCTTCAAGCGGGCGCTGGCGACCATCCTCGACTCCAACATCACCACCTTCATCGCCGCCGCCGTGCTGTTCTACATCGGCACCGGACCGGTGCGCGGCTTTGCCGTGACGCTCGGCATCGGCATCATCACCACGGTGTTCACCGCCTTTACCCTGACGCGCCTGATCGTCGCCGGCTGGGTGCGGTGGAAGCGGCCGCAAACCGTGCCGATCTGAGAGGCCTGTTGTGACTCATACCGTTCTCATTGGCCTTGGCATCCTGATCGCCGTCTTGACCGTGGTCGCGGCGCTCGGCCTGCTGCCGGCGCTGCGCATCGTGCCGGACGACACGCATTTCGACTTCACCCGCTTCCGCCGCATCAGCTTCCCGATCTCGGCGCTGCTCTCGATCCTTGCCATCACGCTGTTCTTCACCCACGGCCTGAATTTCGGCATCGACTTCAAGGGCGGCACGCTGCTGGAGGTGCAGGCCAAGTCCGGCACCGCCGACATCGCCGCGATGCGCACCACCTTGAACGGCCTTGGCCTCGGCGAGGTGCAGCTGCAGCAGTTCGGCGGTCCGGCGGAAGTCCTGATCCGCGTCGCCGAGCAGCCCGGCGGCGACAAGGCGCAGCAGGATGCGGTGACGAAAGTACGCGGCGCGCTCGGCGAATCCGTCGACTATCGTCGCGTCGAGGTGGTGGGACCGCGCGTCTCCGGCGAACTGCTGGCCTATGGCATGATCGGCCTGATGTTCGCGATCATGGGCATCCTGATCTACCTTTGGTTCCGGTTCGAATGGCAGTTCGCGCTCGGCGCCATGATCGCCAACGTCCACGACATCGTGCTCACGATCGGCTTCATGTCGATCACCCAGGTCGATTTCGACCTCACCAGCATCGCGGCGCTGCTGACGATTCTCGGCTACTCGCTCAACGACACCGTCGTGATCTATGACCGTATCCGCGAGATGCTGCGGCGCTACAAGAAGATGCCGATGCCGCAGCTGCTGAACGAATCGATCAACTCAACGCTGTCGCGCTCGATCATCACCCACGTCACCGTGACGCTGGCGCTGCTCGCACTGCTGCTGTTCGGCGGCCAGGCGATCCACAGCTTCACCGCGGTCATGATGTTCGGCGTGGTGCTGGTCGGCACCTACACTTCGATCTTCATCGCGGCGCCGATCCTGATCTATCTCGGTGTTCACACCACGCGGGGTGGAGAGGCGGCGCAGGACGCGCCGGCCAAGAAGCCGGACACGGCGGCAGCCAAGAAGTAGCCGGTCATGAGCAACCCCTCGGACGCTCCCCATCTTCCGAGGTCGGCGCCGATCGAGGCCTACGGCAAGGGCGGCTTCGCGTTCGCCGATATGTCGCACCGCGGCTCGCTTTTGTGCCTGCCCGACTCGATCTGGGCCTGGCCGGTCACCAGACCGCAGGAGATCGACGAATACTCGCTGCAAAAGGTGTTCGCGGCCGCCAATGCGATCGACACGCTGATCGTCGGCACCGGCACCGACGTCTGGGTCCCGCCAAAGGGCTTGCGCGAGGCCCTGCGGGCCGTGCGGTTGGTGCTCGATCCGATGCAGACGGGACCCGCGATCCGCACCTACAACATCATGCTGGGCGAGCGGCGTCGCGTCGCGGCGGCGCTGATTGCGGTGCCATGAGTGCGACGGAGGCACCGAAGGACGGCGCGGCCTTCTGCGCCGATTTGGTGCGGAGCCATGACTTCGTGCGCTACGCGTCGACGTTGTTCCTGCCCGGTCCGGAACGGCGGGCGATGCTTGCGATCTACGCCTTCAACATCGAGGTCTCGCGCGTACACGAGCAGGTCAGCCAGCCGCTGCCCGGCGAGATGCGGCTGCAATGGTGGACCGACATGCTCGCCGGCGCGGGCCATGGCGGGGTCGAGGGCAATCCGGTCGCGGCAGAACTGCTGCACACGATCCGCAATCACCGTCTGCCGGTCTCGCCATTCTCGCAGCTGGTCGAGGAGCACCAGTTCGATCTCTACAACGATCCGATGCCGTCGCTGGCCGAGCTCGAGGGCTATCTCGACGCCACGGCCTCAGTGCTGTTCTCGCAGGCCACGCGCGTCGTGGCGCGGCCGTCGGAGGCGATCGATCACCTGGCCCGTCATGCGGGTCTTGCCCAGGGCATGGCGCAGGTCATCGCTTCGCTTGGCCGCGACGCCTCACGACAGCAGCTGTTTCTGCCGTTGCAGCTGCTGCAGCAGCACGGCGGCAGCAAGGAGGAGGTGTTTGCCGGCAAGGTGACGCCGAACATCCGTGCCGCGATCGATCAGCTTGCGGACGAGGCCCAGGGCCATCTCAAGACCGCATTCGGACTGCTTGCGGATGTCCCGTCCGGCGTGAGGCCGATCTTTCTGCCGCTCGCTTGCGTCAGGCGCGAGCTGAACCGGGCGAGGAGCGAGGACTACGACCCGTTCCTGCCGAAACCGGTCTCGCGCCTGCGCACGCTCTGGACGTTGTGGCGAGCCGCGCGCACGGAGGAGTTCGGTCGCTAGCTCTGCTCTTTCGGGATGTGCTTGGTGAAGATCCGGATCATTGCGCCCCTGACCATCGGGCCGCTGTCATAGATGTCGGATGCGATCTGCTCGACCGCGTCGCGCAGCGCAACGAACTGGGCTTGCCGCGCCATGCTCGCCGTTCCGCGCGTGCCGGCCAGCTCGTCCAACGCGGCGTCGCTGATCTGGCATTCGATTTCCTGGTCGCCGTTCATCATGGTGAATCCGAACGCCAGTCGTTCGGAATTGTATCCCCCGATCCGGCCACGGGTGAGTGGCATTAAACTTGTCCCTTGAGCGCGCTACCCCTCGCAAAGAGTGAAGCTTCGCGCCGCGTTTGTCGAGGGCCACGCGCCGAGAAGCGCGCTCTAACCTGCCGGCCGGTCCATCTCGGCGACTTCAAAATTGAAGCGGTCGCGCAGATTCTTGCGTTGCTCGAGGATGTCCTTGAGGAACTCGCGATCGGCGTCGCTGCGCATCATCGGTTCGATCAGGTCGATCTGGTTCATGGCGACGAGCTGCAGGATTTCGGTGCGCGGCTTGCCGGCGGCATCGCGCGGCAGCGCGTGCACGATCTGGATGTGTTCGGGCGGCTTGACGCCCCTGGCCGCGGCAAGCTCATTGCGCAGCGTCCTTTCCAGCGCGGACTGGTCCGCCTCGACGAAGGCGTAGAGTCCGACGCCGACGCGCCGGTCGGCAAAGGCGACGATCGCAGTGTCGCGCACCTGCGGATTCTTGCGGATCAGATCGATCAATACCGGGGCGTCGTTGACCAGCCTGCGGCCGCCGCCTTCGCGGTCGGTGAAATTGAAGATGCCGCGCGTGATCGCCTGATAGACCTTCTTGCCGGTCCTGAGCCAGATGCTGGCGACCGCGGACTTCTTTGCGAGTACCTTGCGCTCTTTCGGCGTCAACGCCTCCGGCGCGTAGCTGCGCTTGTGCTTCAACAGATGCCGCAGATCCTCATAGGCGGCGATGCGGAACAGCCGGCTGCGGGTCTTGAAGCAGGCGGCAAGCTGGAAGTCGGTGAGGTAGGCGCGGCCATCGCGCCCGACCAGCCAGTTCTGCTCCTTGGCGAGATCGTTGTGGCAGATGCCGGCGCGATGCAGCCTGCGCAACGCGGCCTTGGCGGAGCGAAAATATGCGACGTCGCCATGCGGCTTCGCCAGATGCAGCGCCGCGCCGTCGATGAAGCCGCGCACCAGCGCGCGCCGGCCGGCCCACAACAGCTTTGGCCCGACGTCGAGGTCGCGCGCCAAGGTCAGCGCGCGGCGCTCGCGCGAGAACAGATGCAGCGCCAGGCCGAACGACCAGAACGGCACCTGATCGAGCCGGCGCAGCACGCCGTCGACCTCGCCGTCATCGGCGCGGAAGCGGCCGCGCTCGACGGTCGAGAACACGTCGCGCTTGAGCAGCACGCCCTGGCTCCACCGCACCGACAGGGTGGCGTCATCGTCTTTCGGCAAGCTCATGACTGTCAGGCCGCTGCCGCAACGCGCAGATGCTCTGCGATCCAGTGGTCGAGATCGGCGAGAGCGCGCGCGCTGATCGCCTGCTTCTTGGCGACGGTCTTCTCGTTGCCGCGCAGCCGCGAGCCGTCCGGCTTCTTGGTCGGCGCGCTGGCCAGCGGCGGGAACAGACCGAAATTGATGTTCATCGGCTGGAACGAGCGCGAACCGGCCTCGATCGTTTCGATGTGGCCACCGGTGATGTGGCCGAGCAGCGCGCCGAGCGCGGTCGTCGCGGGCGGCGGCGTCAGCGCGGCACCACGCATGTCGGCGGCGGCACAGAGGCCGGCGATCAGGCCGACGCTGGCCGACTCGACGTAACCCTCGCAGCCCGTCATCTGCCCGGCGAAGCGCAGCCGCGGCTGCGCGCGCAGACGCAACTGACCGTCGAGCAGCTTTGGCGAGTTCAGGAAGGTGTTGCGATGCAGGCCGCCGAGGCGGGCGAACTCCGCGTTCTCAAGGCCAGGAATGGTCCGGAACACGCGCTGCTGCGCGCCGTGCTTCAACTTGGTCTGGAAGCCGACGATGTTGTAGAGCGTGCCGAGCTTGTTGTCCTGCCGCAGCTGGACGATCGCATACGGCTTGACCGTCGGGTTGTGCGGATTGGTCAATCCCACCGGCTTCATCGGCCCGTGGCGCAGCGTCTCGTGACCGCGCTCGGCCATCACCTCGACCGGCAGGCAGCCGTCGAAATAGGGCGTGTTGGTTTCCCAGTCCTTGAAGTCGACCTTCTCGCCGTCGAGCAGCGCCGCGACGAAGGCGTCATACTGCTCCTTCGTCATCGGGCAGTTGATGTAGTCCGCGCCGGTGCCGCCGGGGCCGACCTTGTCGTAGCGCGACTGAAACCAGGCCACCGACATGTCGATGGAATCCCTATGCACGATCGGCGCGATCGCGTCGAAGAATGCCAGCGCGCTCTCGTCGGTCAGTTGCCTGATGGCGTCGGCAAGCGGTGCCGAGGTGAGGGGACCGGTCGCGACGATCACGTTGCTCCAGTCGGCCGGCGGCAGCCCCGCGACTTCCTCCCGGCTGATCTCGATCAGCGGATGTTCGTTGAGCGCCTTGGTGACGGCGGCCGAAAAGCCGTCGCGGTCGACCGCCAGCGCGCCGCCGGCGGGCACCTGATTGGCATCGGCCGAGCGCATGATGAGCGAGCCCAGCCGCCGCATCTCGGCGTGCAGCAGCCCGACCGCGTTGTTGGCGGCATCGTCGGAGCGGAAGGAATTCGAGCAGACCAGTTCGGCGCAGCCTTCGGTCCGGTGCGCCTCGGTCATCCGGTGCGGGCGCATCTCATGCAGCACGGCACGGACGCCGGAGTTGGCGACCTGCCAGGCGGCTTCCGAGCCGGCGAGCCCCGCGCCCACGATGTGCACGGGTTGGGAAGAGGATTGATGCGGTGTCATCGCGCAGCGTTAGCGCGTTTTGATCTCATATGCATCTGAAACCGCACCACAAACGACAACGCCCGCTGTGGAAGCGGGCGTTATCCGTTCAGCAGATGGCCTGCGGCCGATTAGCCGTTGTAGGTGCCGGCGGCAACGCGCGGAATGTCCGAGCGGTCGAGGCCGATATCGGCGAGTTCACGATCGCTGAGCTGGGACAGTTCGCTGACATTGCGCTGATAATCCCGGAAAGCCTGGATCATGCGGATGAGCGAGAGCAACATGGTAGTCTCCTAGTAATTCAGATTCAGCTTTTCCAAAGCCTCATCGTTGAAGTGAATATAGATGATATAGTGCAGTGCGGTAGTTCCGATGTTGCGATGCAGCTAGGCTCAAAACGCATAGCGATGGTAAGTTCCGGTTAACCGTTTGGCGCATGGAGAACTGCCCCGTAGACGGAAGTTCCATCAAGGCGGAGTATTCCAACAAACGTTCCTGAAATCAGTTGGTTATTGAAATCTTGGCAGGCGTGGTTACGTCATTTACGTGGTAATTACGGACCGTTTGTTCAAGCCGAGGTCCCTCGTTATGGGAGGGATCACAGCGATGTGTTTCATGCGTGATTCGCATACAAGCGATTATCGTTAAAGTGATCTTATATTCACTTCATTGCGATCTCGGACAGGAGACGGCATCGCGTCAATCAGTCGCATTGACGTAAGCGGTAATTCGATCTTGTGCCGCAACGGATTTCCGTCGCGGGGTCGCATGTCGCGCGGAATGTGCTGCTGATTATCGGAAGTGCGTCTCGATTGAAGTGAATACGTCGAGCAAAGCTATTGCGGCGCTGCTTCCTTACTGCCTTGTAATCAAAACACTATGCAACGCATGCGCGATACGCGCGCAGCGCTCATCACATTTGTATCGCGCGAAGTTCATTCTGAACGGTGCCGGGAACAGCGAATAATCGTTCCGCAGATTCCGCAATCACGCTGGGATCTGTCCAAGAACAACAGATGGATCATCCCATGATTAAGACATTGATCGCAGCAGCCACCGTGGCTGCCGTTGCCTACGCTGTCGCTCCCGCTCAGGCTGCGCATCGTCATCATGCGGGCCTCGGCTGCAGCGGTGCCAATCTCGGCAAGACCGAAGCTGCAGTCGAAGCTATGGCTGACAATGAGGTCAAATTCGCGGCGGAGAAGGAAGTCTCGCTCGCCCAGGACGCGATGCTGAACAACAAGTGGGGCGCATGCGGCGCGCACCTCAGCAAGGCTGCCGAAGCCAGCATGGCGAAGTAAGCTTTGATCATTGCGATAAGGGCCGATTGCCTGGGGCGATCGGCCCTTTTTGATTCACCCGTGGAGCAGCCTTGATTGAGTCAGAGAGGAAGGTTGGCCTCGCTGCGCCACGCAATCTGGTGTGAAAGCGCTATGGAGCCTTGGCGAGCTGGGTGGCGAAGTAGCCGATCGTCTTGGCGTACACCTCGCTCTTGTTCCACTGCTGGATCACCGCAAAATTCTCGCTGCCGGGCTCCCAGCCCTTGCCCTTCTTCCAGCCATAGCTCTTCAGGTAGTTTGCCGTCGACGCCAGCACGTCGGGCACGTTGTGCAGGAGGTCGCGCTTGCCGTTGCCGTCGAAGTCGACCGCGAACTTGATGTAGGACGACGGCATGAATTGGGTCTGGCCGATCTCGCCGGCCCAGGCGCCGCGCATCTCCTGCGGCGGCAGATCGCCGCGCTCGACGATGCGCAAGGCATCCATCAACTCGGCCTTGAACATGTCGGAGCGGCGGCAGTCATAGGCGAGCGTCGCCAGCGAACGTATGGTCGGAAACTTGCCGGTGTTGACGCCGAAATCGGTCTCCAGTCCCCAGATCGCAACAAGGATCTCGCCCGGTACACCGTAGGCCTCCTCGATCCGCGACAGCACGGAGCCGTAGCGCTTCATCATGTCGGAGCCGCGATTGAGGCGCGGCGGCACCATGCGGCCCGAGAACTGCTCGAACGTCTGGCTGAACACCTGCTGCGAATGGTCGCGGGCAAGGATCGCCTTGTCCTGTGTGACGCCGGTCAACCCGGCCTGGATCGCGTTCTGCGAAATGCCCTTCGTCGCAGCCTCTTTCTTGAAATCGTCGAGCCAGGATTCGAACGTGCCCGTGCCGCATTGGGCAGCCAGCACCGACGCCGTCGAGGTCAGGAGCCACGCGCCGATGGCGAGCGTGCGAAAGCAAAAGCGAGAGGTCATAGGCAATTCACTCCGGAGTCTGCGATGTCGTCGATTGGTCGTGAAGGGCGGCGGGTATGTTCGCGGCAACAGCGGCCAAAACAAGGCTCGTGACCGAGCCGTTCTTCCTCGGGCAGCGCTGCAAATGCCACGCCAATTTCACATCCTCTTGACGGTCCGGGACGACAAACCGCCGGCCGAACATATCGGCCGGCGGTTGCTTTGACGTTTACGAATCCGGGTTAGCGGCGCTTAGCCGCGATCGCTGCGCCGCCACGGAAACAGATTGGCCGGGAAGTCCGCGGCGGGCTTGCGCTCGCGCGGTTCGGGGGTTACCGGCCGCGCATTCGGATCCTTGACGATGACCTCGCGATAGAGATGCCAGGTGGCGTGACCGAGCAGCGGGATCACCACGGCAAGCCCGAGGAAGAACGGAATCGTGCCCAGCACCAGCAGCACCGCGACGATCAGACCCCAGGCCGCCATCGGCACCGGGTTCTGTGCGACGGCGCGCATCGACGTCACCATGGCTTCGCCGGCGGTCGCCTGGCGGTCGAGCATCATGGGGAAGGCGATCACGCTGATGCAAAGTGCGACGAGCGCGAACAGGAAGCCGACGCTGCAGCCGACCACGATGAGCCACCAGCCTTGCGGAGTGGTCAGCACGCGCGCGGCGAAATCGGGAATGTTGGCTGCGGTCTCATAGCCGAACACCGCCGTGTAGATCGCCTGGGCGGTCGCGATCCAGGTCACGAACAGCGCGAACAGCAGCGTTCCGACCCCAAGCATCGCGCCGAATGACGGCGAGCGGAATACCTCCATGGCATCCCATGCAGATGCTTCCCCGCCATCCTCGCGGCGGCGGCTCATCTCGTAGAGGCCGATGGCGGCAAACGGGCCGAGCAGGGCAAAGCCCGCGGCCAGCGGAAACAGCAGGGGCAGCACGGAATAGCCGTGCACGGTGCGCGCGAGCACGAGGCCGAGCACCGGATAGATCAGGCAGAGGATGATGGCGTGACTTGGCACCGCCTTGAAGTCTTCCCAACCGAGACGCAGCGCGTGATGCAAGTCGGACAGGCCGATGGTGCGGATAACAGGCGCAGACGCGGCGCCTTGTCCGCTCTGCGTCATCGATGTGACATTGCCTTGGTATGATGTGGCCATGGTCGTTGTCTCCCTCTGGGCGGTCGCATCTGGCGCCCGGCACGCGGGCACAAACGTACCGCCTCTCGAAGCGATCACGATCAAGCCAGACGCGAAAGACAGAGCAGGGAACTGGCCGTGTCGCGAACTGTGCAATGAGGCTACTCCCAAACTGTGCCAAAAGCACTCACGCTTAAGTGAATGTCGCATTGGCAAGCTATGGAGGGGGCGATAGACTTGAACTGCGACCTCGGTCAGCCGGCCAGTTGCCGTGTGACCTTCACATCTCAACTCTCTTGGGAGCGAACGATGAGCATTTTCGGAAAAATCATGGGCGCGATCTTCGGCAGTAGCGCCAGCGCTGCGCCCGCCGGCGGAACGGCCACAAGCGCAGCTCCCGCCGGTGGATCCGGCAGCGCATCGTCGTCTCCTGCCGCGGTGCCCGCCGGCGCGGCGCCGGCGCAGTCGGTTGACGTCGCCCCGATTCTCGACAAGGCGGTTGCCGCGAAGGGCGAGAAGCTCGAGTGGCGGACCTCGATCGTCGACCTGATGAAGGCGCTCGACATCGACTCCAGCCTGTCGGCCCGCAAGGAGCTCGCCAAGGAGCTCGGCTACACCGGCGACACCAACGATTCCGCCAGCATGAACATCTGGCTGCACAAGCAGGTGATGACCAAACTCGCGGCCAATGGCGGCAAGCTGCCCCCCGACATCAAGCACTGAGGGATCATCCTCCCGCGCATAGAAAGGGCCCGCGCCAGCGCGGGCCCTTTTTTATCGACCGGCGAACATCTATAGATCGCCCAACAACAACAAGGAGAACGCCCATGACAGATCTCGATCGCCGGACGATGCTTGCGACCGGCGCCCTCGCGCTGGCCGGTGCCGCCGCGCAATCCGCGCCGGCCCATGCCGAGGCCGCGCCGAAGGCGATGTTTCCGGTCGCGGCCGTGACGATCCCGATCGTCGGCGCCAGCGAGGTGTTTCAGGTTCGCCGCATCTACTGCATCGGCCGCAACTACGCCGCGCACGCGATCGAGCGCGGTTCGGACCCGACGCGCGAGCCGCCGTTCTTCTTCCAGAAGCCGACGGATGCGATCCAGAATGTCGCGATCGGCACCGTCGCCGATCATCCCTATCCGTCGCTGACCAAGAACTATCACCACGAGGTCGAGCTGGTCGCCGCGCTGAAGTCCGGCGGCACCAATATTCCCGCCGACAAGGCGCTCGATCACGTCTATGGCTACGCGCTCGGCCTCGACATGACGCGACGCGATCTGCAGAACGGCATGGCCGCGGAGAAGAAGCCCTGGGAGATCGGCAAGAGCTTTGACCATGCCGCGGTGCTCGGGCCGATCCATCCGGCTAATAAGACCGGCCACTTCACGCAAGGCGCCATCTCGCTCGCGATCAACGGCACGGTGCGACAGAGCTCGGATCTGAAGAACATGATCTGGAGCGTCGCCGAGCAGATCGCAAAGCTGTCCGAGGCATTCGAGCTGAAGGCCGGCGACATCATCTATTCCGGTACGCCGGAGAACGTCGGCCCGGTCGTCAAGGGCGACGTGCTGCTGTGCAAGCTCGAGGGCCTGCCCGACATGTCGATCAAGATCGTCTGACGCCGGGTGAGGCGCAATAGCGTTTTCGAACGAAGTGGGTACCGGTTCGCGTACGGAAAACGCGTCAAAAGAAGCAGCTGGAGCCCCGTTCCGATTCCATCGGAACGGAAAGGGCTCTAGCCGGCAAGGTCCGCGTATTCCGGATGCTTGTCGAGGTAATTCACCACGAAACCGCAGCCGGCGATCACCTTGCCGCCGTCGGCGCGGATCAGCTCCAGGGCACCCTTGACCAGCTCCGATGCGATGCCGCGGCCGCGCGGGGCGCGCGGTGTCTCGGTATGGGTGATGATGACGGCCGCGGGCGTCCGCCGGTAGTTCGCAAAGGCGAGGCCGCCCTCGGTGTCGAGCTCGAAGCGGTTTTGGTCCCTGTTGTCGCGCACGGCGGCCATCGCAAAATCCCGGTTGATTCACAGGCGCTGATGTAAGCGAGTGAACCGGCCGGTGCAAAGCCGCGACCAACCCGCAAATTGGCATTTGTGGATTGACGATATGCGCATTTCGGCCTGCCTGACCGCCGTATTGCTCGGCGCCGCCTTGACGCTTCCAAACCCGCCGAAAGCCGCCGCCGGCGACGATCCGAACTGGCAGACCTGCGTCGGCCTGACGACGGCGCCCGGCGACCGCGTGGCCGCCTGCACCACGGTGATCGACGGCAAGACCGAGAGCGGCAAGCGGCTGGCCGGCGCCTATTGCAATCGCGGCCATGGGCTGACCGAGAAGCGCGAGCTCGACGCTGCGTTCGCCGACCTCAACGAGGCCATCAAGCTCGATCCCGCCTATGCCTGCGCCTACACCAATCGCGGCCGCGTCTACGCCTTCAAGCGCGACCTCGATCATGCGATTGCCGATTACGACGAGGCGATCCGCATCGATCCGGCGTTCGCGCTGGCCTACAACAATCGCGGCGATGCCTGGCTCAACAAGGGCGATCTCGACCGCGCGCTGGCCGATCTCAGCCTCGCCATCAAATACAATCCGCAGCTCGCCACCGCCTACGGCAATCGCGGCTTCGTCTACTACCGCAAGCGCGACGCGGCGCATGCGATCGTCGACTTCACCACCGAGATCAGGCTCGAGCCCAACGTGCTCGCCTACATCAACCGCGGCAATGTCTATCGCGATACCGAGCAGCTCGATCGCGCAGCCGCCGATTACGGCGAGGCGGCGAGGATCGCGCCGACCGATGCGCGCGGCTGGCGCAACCGCGGCATGATCCGTCTCTTTCAGGGGGACAACAAGGGCGGGCTCGCCGATTACGACAAGGCGCTGCAATACGATCCGAACGACGTCTATTCCTGGAATAATCGCGGCCAGGCCAAGCTGCGGCTCGGCGACAGGAAGGGCGCGGCGGCCGATTTCCGCAAGGCGCTCGAGCTGCAGCCCGATCTGCAGAGCGCCAAGGGGGCACTGGCGCGGCTCGGCGGGGCGCGGTGACATCCTGCCGGCCACGATCGCCGCGGCCGCGTCGCACACCCGCTGGACGGGCCTTGCGGATGGATGCAGTTCGATTACGTTTGATGTCAGACATACGCCCCTGATGCGGCCGGATGGTCGTCTGGTACGGAGTGGCGGAGCCGGCCGCCGACGTATGCCTCTTGTCGGAGGAGGTTCGTCATGTCTGACAATCGTTTCTTCAACACACACCGTCCCTGGGAGGACTGGTTCGGCATGCTGCTCGGCGTGCTGATCATGGTCTCGCCCTGGTTTCCGATGCAGGTGAGCGGCGCCGTCGATATCGAGCGCAGCCACCTCGTCCTCAACAGCTTCATGGTCGGCATGCTGGTGCTCGGCATCGCCCAGCTCGAATATGTCGCGCTGCACCGCTGGGAGGAGGTGGCCAGCATCCTGCTCGGCCTCTGGCTGATGGCATCGCCCCTGGTCTTCGGTTACGCCGAGGACCACTGGCTGCAGATCTGGCACATCCTGCTCGGCGCGGTGGTCGCCTTTATAGGCGCGTTGCAGCTGTGGCAGGACTGGAACCTGAGCGAGCAGGAACTCGCCAAGCACCCGCAGTAGCGGCCTGGGCAGAAAACAACGGGCTGGCCGCCGCCGGCGCGCGGTATCATCGCGCTGCGTCCGGCGGGCCTTGCCGAAGGCGGCGGCTTGGCGATAAACCGGGTGGTACCGACCCCTTGCGGCGCTTGAAGACGCCCGGTTCTGACCGAGGAAATACCCGATGACCGTCCTGACCTTGCCCTGTCTGTTGTGCGTATCGGCGGGGCGGCAATGAGCGGGACGGCTGCTGCCGCACCGCGCGGCGGGATCGCGCGGGTGTCGCGCCGGGTGATGAACCTCGCCTACATCCTGACCCAGAACGCCCGCCGCCACGGCGATCGCCCCGGCTTCATCTGGAACGAGAAGGCCTGGTCCTGGCGTCACATCGACCAGAACGTCTCGGCGTTGGCCGCGGCATTGGCCGCGCGTGGCATCGTCAAGGGCGACCGCATCCTGGTGCATGCCAAGAACTGCGACGAGATGTTCTGGTCGATGTTCGCGGCCTTCCGGCTCGGCGCGGTCTGGGTGCCGACCAATTTCCGCCTGATGCCGGACGAGGTCGCCTATCTCGCGGCGGCCTCCGGCGCCAAGGCGTTTCTCTGCCACGCCGACTTCCCCGAGCATGCCAAGGCGGCCGCCAATCCCGCGCTCGAATTCGTCTGGCGGATCGGCGAGGAGGGCACGTTCGGCGAGGCGACTCTTGGTGACGTCATCGCCAAACACGCAAGCGCTGTGGTCGAGAACGTTGCCGTCGACTACGACGATCCCTGCTGGTTCTTCTTCACCTCCGGCACCACCGGCCGCTCCAAGGCCGCGGTCTTGACCCATGGCCAGATGGCCTTCGTCATCACCAACCATCTCGCCGACTTGATGCCCGGCACGACGGAAGAGGACGCCTCGCTGGTGGTGGCGCCGCTGTCGCATGGTGCCGGTGTGCATCAATTGGTGCAGACTGCGCGCGGCGTGCCGACCATCCTGCTGCCGTCGGAGAAGTTCGACATCGCCGAAGCCTTCCGGCTGATCGCCAGGCATCGCGTCAGCAACATGTTCACGGTGCCGACCATCCTGAAGATGATGGTCGAACATCCCGCCGCCGACCAGCACGACCATTCCTCGCTGCGCTACATCATCTATGCCGGCGCGCCGATGTATCGCGAGGACCAGAAGGCGGCGCTGAACAAGCTCGGCGGCGTGCTGGTGCAGTATTTCGGCCTCGGCGAGGTCACCGGCAACATTACGGTGCTGCCGCCCGGCCTGCACGATCCCGAGGACGGCCCGCATGCGCGGATCGGCACCTGCGGCTTCGAGCGCACCGGGATGCAGGTCTCGATCCAGGGCGACGACGGGCGCGAGCTGAAGCCGCACGAGACCGGCGAGATCTGCGTGATCGGTCCCGGCGTGTTCGCCGGCTACTACGACAATCCCGACGCCAACGCGAAGGCGTTCCGCGACGGCTGGTTCCGCACCGGCGACCTCGGCCACATGGACGTGGAGGGCTTTGTCTACATCACAGGCCGCGCCTCCGACATGTACATCTCGGGCGGCTCCAACATCTATCCGCGCGAGATCGAGGAGAAGCTCTTGACGCATCCCGCGGTCGGCGAGGTCGCGGTGCTCGGCGTGCCCGATCCCTTCTGGGGCGAGGTCGGCGTCGCCGTCTGCGTCGCGCGCGAGGGCACCGAGGCGGTCGCGGAGGCGGAGCTTGCCGCCTATCTCGCGCCGAAAGTGCCGCGCTACAAGATGCCGAAACGCTTCTTCTTCTGGGAGGCGTTGCCGAAGTCCGGCTACGGCAAGGTGCCGAAGCGACTGATCCGCGACGAGCTCGAGGCGCGCGGGCTGCTCGAGGTGATCGCCAAATCGACGGGCGCGTGAGGCGATGCGCAGCATCGCCCAGCCTGGCGCTCCGCATCCAGAGCGCATCCAATGGGTCAGCGCGCGCGGCCGCGCCTTTTCATTCGTGCTCGAGGCCGGCATTCCGCTGCTCGAAGCCGTGCGCCGCGGCTTTGCGGCGGAGGGTTTTTCCGGCGGCGTCCTCAGTGCGAAATGCGGCGCGCTCGGGCCGTTCGCCTATGTGATGCCGGCGCTGTCGAAGGACGGCGTCAACGCCGCGTTCTACAGCGACACGTTCCGTCCCGACGGCGTGACGCGACTCAAGCTGGCGGCGCTGACTTTCGGCGAACGCGACGGCGCGCCGTTCTTTCATTGCCACGGCCTGTGGACCGAGGCCGATGGCCGCTTCAGCGGCGGCCACATGCTGCCGGATGAAACCATTGTCGCCGAGCCGTTCGAGGTCAACGCGTTCGGGATCGACGGCGCGACGTTCCTGGCCGAAGCGGACAGCGAGACCAATTTCAAGCTGTTCGGTCCCGTCGCCAGCGCGCCGCGCGGGGCGAAGACCACGAGCCATGCCTTCGCGCTGCGGCTGCGGCCGAACCAGGATTTTGCCTGCGCGCTGGAAGGCTTCTGCCGCCAGCACGGCATCCTGCGCGCGCGGCTGCATGGCGGCGTCGGCTCGACCATCGGCGCCGTCTTCACCGAAGGCCACAGCGTCGTGCCGTTCGCGACCGAGCTCGCGGTGACCGCAGGCGAGATCACACCGGACGCCGATGGCCGGCTGCATGCCGAGCTCGACATCGCACTGGTCGACTATCTCGGCGGCATCGCCGAGGGACGCCTGGTGCGCGGCGACAACCCGGTGCTGATGACGATGGAGCTGGCGCTGGAGGTGCTGGCGGAGGCGGAGCAGCCGTAGGGGCATGGCATACCCCATCCCCGCGTCGTCCCGGCGAAGGCCGGGACCCATACTCCGCAGCAGTTGTTGTGAGACGGACTCGTCGTTCAAGCGTCGAGCAACAATAGTCATTCGTGGTTATGGGTCCCGGCCTTCGCCGGGACGACAGGGAGTGTGTCATGCCGCCTGCGCGTCACACATCCGCATTCTCGCGACATGTTTGCCCGAGCTTTGCATTTCGCTCCGCCCTCTCTTGACCAGAAGGCGCAGGAGCCGCTCACCGCCGCTTGCGGACATGGATGTTGATGTCGAGGTCGATCTCGCTGACGCAGGTCTGCTCGGTGCGGTGCGATCCGCCCTCGTGCCAACGGCCCTTGCGCAGGCTGATATCGTTGACATTGGCGAGCCGCAGGCAGCGCCATTGCGGAAGCTTGCCCGAGCTCTCGCCGGCGAACTGCCAGGCCAGCACGACCTCTTCACCGCTCTTGTTGTGGCCGATGATGTGCGGGCAGAGCTCGCGCGGCCGGCCGTCATAAATGCAGACGACCTGCTGCTCGGTGAGGATCGCCTTGCGGAACAGGTCATAGCTGCGGCTGGGCATCGGCGCGGGTCTCGGTTGAAGGGTGGTGGCGGCAGCGGGCGCTTGCGCATCAGTTAGCATGATGCATCGATAACGCTTCTGGCCGGGCTTTTTGTTCTTGTTACGTTCTTGACGGGTCCATATCGATCTGGGATTGTGCGCTCCGAGGCGCGAGCCCCCAAAGGTTGCACCGATGGCCAGACGAAACCGCCCGATCAATATGCCCGCGCCATACCTGCGGCGGGTCTGGCTCGAGCCTGCGCGGATCCCGGACCGCGAGGCTTATCCATTCGTGCTGCCGCTGCTGCGCGACGATTTCGAGCTGAGCTTCGACAAGGCAATCACCATCATTGTCGGCGAGAACGGCACCGGCAAGTCGACGCTGCTCGAGGGGATCGCCGTGATGGCCGGTTATGATGACGCCGGCGGCGGCAAGGGCTACATGCCGGTCGATCACAGCAATGCGGTCGAGGAAATGGGCGGCTCGCTTGCGACCGCGCTCCGCGCGAGCTGGCTGCCGAAAATCACCAATGGCTGGTTCTTCCGCGCCGAGAGCTTCTTCTCGGTCAGATATCTCGACTCCGTCGCCAGCCCCTACGCTGACTTCCTGTCGCATTCGCATGGCGAAGGCTTTTTGCGCTTCTTCGAGGAGCGCTGCCAGCGGCAAGGCATCTTCATCTTCGACGAGCCGGAATCCGCGCTGTCGCCGTCGCGCCAGATCGAATTCCTCAAGCTGCTGCACCGGATGAACGGCACCGGCCATTGCCAGGTGATCATGGCCACGCATTCTCCGGTGCTGATGGCCTATCCGAATGCGACGCTGCTGCGGCTGACGAAATACGGGCTGGAGCCGGTGAACCTGAGGGACACCGATCATTACAAGGTCATGCGCGAGTTCTGCGACGATCCGAAAGGGTTCGTCGAGGCGGCGATCGAGGAGTGAGACCGCCGCCCGGCGGGCTTGCCTCCCGGGGAAGCCGCCGGCCGCGACTTCGCTCTGGTGCAAGAAGCCCGTCCCCGATCTAGTCTAGAACCCTGACCATAAACTGCGGCATACGCCAGGCGGCGGATGGCCGACACATATCGGGAGAGAACAAGGATGAGGCGAACGATCGCGCGAGCTTGCGTCGTGGTGGCGGCATTGGCTGTGTTGGGGGCCGCGTGGGCTCACGGGCCGACCCGCCAGAAGGTGCGGGAATCGATCGAGATCGACGCGCCGCAGGCCAAGGTGTGGGCGGTGATCGGCAATTTCCAGGACATGAGCTGGCTCGCCGGCGTCACCAAGACCGAGGGCGAGAAAGGCAACGAGATCGGCGCTACGCGGCGGCTGACGCTGGGACCCGGCGCCACCGTCGACGAGGAACTCTATAAATACGAACCGGAGATGATGAGCTATTCGTACCGGATCACGGCGGTCGACGTAAAGGTGCTGCCGGTCACCAATTATTCCTCGACGCTGACGGTGTCGCCGGCGCCGGACGGCAAGTCGAAGCTGGAATGGGCCGGCGCATTCTACCGCGGTTTTCCGAACAATGATCCGCCGCCGGAGCTGAGCGACGAGGCCGCGGTGAAGGCGGTGAGCGGGCTCTACAAGGCCGGGCTCGAAGCGCTGAAGAAGAAGATCGAGAGCGGGACCTGAGCGTGCGCGCGATTGCGCTCGTCGCGCTGCTTGCCAGCCTCGGCGCCGCGCATGCCGAGGAGGCGTTCGTCACCAACCAGCTCAGCGACGACCTCACGGTGGTCGATCTCGCGACCTCGAAGCCGGTCGCGACCATCGCGATCGGCGGCAAGCCCGCCGGCGTTGCCGTCAGCAATGACGGCCGCTTCGCCTATGTGACGAGCCCGGATGCCAAGGCGGTCACGGTGGTCGACGCGTCGACGCGAAAGGTCGTCGGCCGGGTCGATGTCGGCGGCGGGCCGCTCGGCATTGCGGTCGCGCCCGACGGCGCCACGGTCTATGTCGCCGACTGGTACGCCGCCGCGGTGCGGGTGATCGACGCCAGAGAGCGGCGTGTCGCCGCGAGTATCGCGGTCGGGGCTTCGCCGTCCGGGCTGGCGGTGACGCCGGATGGGCTGCTGCTGCTGTCGGCGGATCGCGACGATGACAGCGTCTCCATCATCGACACCGCCTCGCGCGAGCGGAGGGGGATCGTGAAGGTCGGGACGCGGCCGTTCGGCGTCACGATCGATGCCGATGGCAAGCGCGCCTACACCGCCAATGTCGGCACCAACGACGTCTCGGTGATCGACATCGCGACCGCCCGCGAGATCGGCCGCGTGCATGTCGGCCTGCGCCCCTACGCGGTTGCGCTGGCGCAGGGCCGCGGTTTCGTCACCGACCAGTATGACGGTAAGGTCAGCGTGTTCGACCTCGCGACGTTGCAGCCCGTGAAGCGGATCACCGTCGGCGATTACCCCGAAGGCATCGAGGCGACCGCCGACGGCAAGCGCATCCTGGTCGCGAACTGGGAAAGCAACACGCTGAGCGTGATCGACGCCGCCGAGCTGAAGGTGATTGGCGAGGTCAAGGTCGGCGACGGCCCAAGGGCGTTCGGGGCGTTTCTGAGAAGGACGGAGTAGGCGGAAGGTGAACAGGGGGCGGGTTAGTTTTACTGTGTCAGGTACTCCCGCGTCGTCATTGCGAGAAGCTCGCGACAAATTGCAGAGCAATTTCTGAGCTGAAGCGACGAAGCAAAGGTACGCGTGCTAAAATATCGAAAACAACCCCATGCAAAGTGGCAGGATGCCGCCGGCATTCAGAACAGCGACTTGACGCGTCGGCCAAATCAGTGATACATTTTTATTATTCCGAAATTGCGCAAGCGCTCGCCGTCGCGCGATCAACGTTCTTTGCCAGGAGCTCCCTTCGTCGTCATTGCGAGGAGCTCGTGACAAAATTGCAAAGCAATTTTGCGTTGAGGCGACGAAGCTATCATCTAGCTGCGTTTGCGGCCAGATGGATTGCTTCGAGGAGCCCTTCATCGGCGGACGTTCGCGGGACCCGTTGACTCGGAATGACGAAGTCTGGCCAACGCGCCTGCGACCTGTCGCCGAGCTGCGACCCATTGGCTCACCAGCGCGGCAGGCATATATTATCGGCAAACACCAGGAAACAGGGAGGATGCCATGCATCATACCTTGGTGCCCAGCGACCGGGTCGAGCACGTCTGCGTGTTCGGCCGCGACGGCGCAAAGCTCGGTTCGATCGAGCGGCTGATGCTCGACAAGGTGAGCGGCACGGTGGCCTACGCCATCATCAAGACCGGCGGCGTGCTGAGTACCCACCACCACTATCCCGTCAGATGGACCGCACTGCGATTTGATCCTGTGCGTCAGGCCTTCGAGGCCGAGGTGACGCTGGAGGATTTGCGGACGGGGCCGTGCGAGTTCGACGGCGACGAATTCGACTGGGGCGACCGCTCGCGGTCGTATACGCACCCGAATTACTGGGCGGTGTAGTGCAGACGAGGTGGTTTTTGTAGCCCGCATGAGCGAAGCGACATGCGGGGCCGACGTTGGCGACTGCCAGAGCTCCCCGGATGTCGCTTCGCTCATCCTGGCTACTTGCTCCCTGCGTCTGGCAGATCGCTACATGCCGCAGTAATCAGTAGGATGGGCGGAGCGAAGCGATACCCATCATTCGGGCCGCGGGGTGAGTTGATGGGTTTCGCTTCGCTCTACCCATCCTACTTGCATGTTGCGGTAACTCGCACCGACGAGCGATGCCGCTACTCCGCCGCCTCGCTCGCTGAGCTCTTCCTCGGCTTGCTGTTCGCCTTCTTCAGCACCGGCGCCAGGAACTTGCCGGTGTAGCTGCGCGGTGCCTTGACGATGTCCTCCGGCGGGCCCCAGGCGACGATCTCGCCGCCGCCGTCGCCGCCTTCGGGGCCGAGGTCGATCACCCAGTCGGCGGTCTTGATGACCTCGAGATTGTGCTCGATCACGACGACCGTGTTGCCCTGGGCGACCAGCTCGTGCAGCACCTCGAGCAGTTTTGCGACGTCATGAAAGTGCAGGCCGGTGGTCGGCTCGTCCAGGATGTAGAGCGTGCGGCCGGTGGCGCGCTTTGACAGCTCCTTCGCCAGCTTGACGCGCTGGGCTTCGCCGCCCGACAGCGTCGTCGCCTGCTGGCCAACATGGATGTAGTCGAGGCCGACGCGGTGCAGGGTCTGGAAGGTTTCGCGCACGCGCGGCACCGCCTTGAAGAACTCGGCGGCTTCCTCGACGGTCATGTCGAGCACGTCGGCAATGCTCTTGCCCTTGAACAGCACCTCCAGCGTCTCGCGGTTGTAGCGCTTGCCCTTGCAGGTGTCGCAGGTGACGTAGACGTCCGGCAGGAAGTGCATCTCGATCTTGATGACGCCGTCGCCCTGGCAGGCCTCGCAGCGGCCGCCCTTGACGTTGAAGGAGAAGCGCCCGGGCTCGTAGCCGCGCGCCTTCGCTTCGGGCAGACCGGCGAACCACTCGCGGATCGGCGTGAAGGCGCCGGTATAGGTCGCGGGGTTGGAGCGCGGCGTGCGGCCGATCGGCGACTGGTCGATGTCGATGATCTTGTCGATGTGCTCGAGGCCCTCGATGCGGTCGTGCGGCGCGGCGCCTTCGCTGGCGTTGTTCAGCTTGCGGGCGATGGCGCGGTACAGCGTGTCGATCAGCAGCGTCGACTTGCCGCCGCCGGAGACGCCGGTGACGCAGGTGAACAGGCCGAGCGGAATCTCGGCGGAGACGTTCTTGAGGTTATTGCCGCGGGCGTTGACGACCTTGATGGTGCGCCGGTGGTTCGGCGGCCGCCGGTCGGGCACCGGAACCGAAAGCTCGCCGGTCAGATACTTGCCGGTCAGCGATTTCGGGTTGCGCATGATCTGGTCAGGCGTGCCTTCGGCGACGATGTGGCCGCCATGCATGCCGGCGCCGGGCCCGATATCAAGCACGTAATCGGCAAGGCGGATGGCGTCCTCGTCATGCTCGACCACGACCACGGTGTTGCCGAGGTCGCGCAGCCGCTTCAGCGTGTCGAGCAGGCGGGCATTGTCCCGCTGGTGCAGGCCGATCGACGGCTCGTCCAGCACGTAGAGCACGCCGGTGAGGCCGGAGCCGATCTGCGAGGCGAGGCGGATGCGCTGGCTCTCGCCGCCGGACAGCGTGCCGGAGGAGCGCGACAGCGTCAGGTAGTTCAGGCCGACGTCGAGCAGGAAGGTCAGGCGCTCGCGGATCTCTTTCAGGATCCGCGTCGCGATCTCGTTCTGCTGTGCGTTCAGCGCCTCCGGCACCGTCTCGAACCATTCGCCGGCGCGCTTGACCGAGAGCTCGGAGATCTCGCCGATGTGCTTGCCGCCGATCTTGACGCACAGCGCCTCGGGCTTCAGCCGGTGGCCGTTGCAGCCTTCGCAGGGCACGTCGGAGAAATACTTGCCGAGCTCCTCGCGCGCCCACTCGCTTTCGGTCTCGCGGTAGCGGCGGTTGATGTTGGTGATGACGCCCTCGAACGGCTTCTTGGTGTCGTAGGAGCGGACGCCGTCCTCATAGGAGAACTTGATCTCGTCGTCGCCCGAGCCGTGCAGCAGCGCGTTCTGGACCTTCTTGGTGAGGTCCTTCCACTTGGTGTCGAGCGTGAACTTGTAGTGCTTGCCGAGCGCGATCAGGGTCTGGATGTAATAGGGCGAGGACGATTTCGCCCAGGGCGCGATCGCGCCCTTGCGCAAGGTCAGCTCCTTGTCGGGGATGACCAGGTCCTCGTCGATATGCTGCTCGACGCCGAGGCCGCCGCAGGCCGGGCAGGCGCCATAGGGGTTGTTGAACGAGAACAGGCGCGGCTCGATCTCGGGGATCGTGAAGCCGGAGACCGGACAGGCGAATTTCTCCGAGAACAGGATGCGCTCGGGCCCGCTCTTGTCGTGGATCTTCGCGGTCTTCTTCTTGTCCTCTTTCTTGTCGTCCTGGGCGGCCGCCGCCGGCGCGTCGGCGTATTCGATCACGGCGAGGCCCTCGGCGAGCTTCAGCGCGGTCTCAAAGCTTTCCGCGAGGCGCTGGGCGAGGTCGGGACGCACCACGATGCGGTCGACCACGACGTCGATGTCGTGCGGGAATTTCTTGTCGAGCGCGGGCGCCTCGGACAGTTCGTAGAAGGTGCCGTCGATCTTGACGCGCTGAAAGCCCTTCTTGAGATATTCGGCGAGTTCCTTCTTGTACTCGCCCTTGCGGCCGCGCACGACCGGCGCCAGCAGATAGAGGCGGGTGCCTTCCGGCAGCGCCAGCACGCGATCGACCATCTGCGAGACGATCTGGCTCTCGATCGGCAGGCCGGTGGCCGGCGAATAGGGCACGCCGACGCGCGCCCACAGCAGGCGCATGTAGTCGTAGATCTCGGTGACGGTGCCGACGGTGGAGCGCGGGTTCTTCGACGTGGTCTTCTGCTCGATCGAGATCGCCGGCGACAGGCCGTCGATCTGGTCGACGTCCGGCTTCTGCATCATCTCGAGGAACTGGCGCGCATAGGCGGACAGCGATTCGACGTAGCGGCGCTGGCCCTCGGCATAGATGGTGTCGAACGCGAGCGACGACTTGCCGGAGCCGGACAGGCCGGTGAACACCACGAGCTTGTCGCGGGGAATCTCGACGTCGATGTTCTTCAGATTGTGTTCGCGCGCGCCACGGATCGTGATGGCGCGCGATGAGGAGCCGGCGTTCTGTTGGCGCTTCGCCTTGAGCACTTCATCCATAGCGACAGTTCCGGGCGCATGCTTGGGCGCCTTTTGGGCGCGCATCGCCGGTGATGCCGGGACCTTGCGCCGATGGGGTGTGAAGACTGGAACGTAGGAAGAACGGTCGACAATTTCCAGTGCTGAGTCGCGTCCATCACCGGATAGTTTGCCTGATGGCAGCAGCCGTCAGCAGCGCCGGTTCCGCTAGAGTCTTTTGCCGTTCCGATGGAATCGGAACGGGGGCTCCGGATTCCTGCTTTGACGCGTTTTCTTGACGCGAACCGGAATCCACTTCGCTCGAAAACGCTCTTACGCAAAAAGGCCGGCGCGAGGCCGGCCTTTCCGTGCGATCTGATCGCAGATCGATCTTAGTACTTGGCGACGATCGGGCCGCCGAAGTGATAGTTCACACCGAACTGGGCGCTGTGCAGCTCGAGCGTGCCGGACGGCACGCCGAAATAGTTCTCGCTGTCGAGGCTGCGATACAGGTATTCGCCCTTGATCGACCACTGCGGGGCGATGAACGCCTCGACGCCGGCGCCAACGGTCCAGCCGGAGTGGAAGTTGCTCTGCGAGGCGGTCACGCCGAGCGCGGTGACGCTGACCTCGTTGTTGGCCCAGGCGTAGCCGCCGGTGCCGTAGAATAGCACCTTGTCAACGGCGAAGCCGAAGCGGCCGCGCACGGTGCCGAGCGAGTCGATCTTGCTCCGGGCGGTGACGCCGAGGGCGGAGACCGACGCGTCGATGTCAGCGCCTGCAGCGTCGACCTCGAGGCCGTACACGATGTTGCCGGCCTGCCAGTTGTAGCCGATGGTGCCGCCGCCGAAGCCGCCTTCCATGCTCGGGGTGCCGGAGTTCTCGCTGGCGTAGCCGCCGAAGCCGCCGACGTAGAAGCCGGTCCAGTTGTAGATCGCGGCCGGCGGCGGAGCCTTCACGTAGGGGGCGCGAGCCGCCATGTCGGCGGCCATCGCAGGTGCAAAAGCGCTCAGTGCAAACAAGCCGGCCGATGCCAGCAAAACATTCCTGATTTTCAAAGTCCGAGTCCCGTTTTTCTTGCCCATTTTCTTGTTGTCCCTTCAAACTTTTGAAGAGAGCGTCACAGCAGTGTCGCGTGACGTGCCGGTGCTTCTACAGAGAAATGCCGGAAGTTGTGTATCCGCGAAACCACAATGCACCGAAAACGGCCGCGGTGAGGTGCACGCGCACACACAATGAAGAAGCCGGCGCACAAACAAAAAGGCCGGCGCGAGGCCGGCCTTTCGTCTGGATCAATCGGATTCGCGCGTTCAGTAGCGCGCAACGACCGGGCCACCCCACTTGTAGTTGACGCGGACGGTGACGAGGTCGACGTCCTGGCGATCACGGATGGTGCTGTTCAGCGTGCCGTTGGGGGCGATCAGGTTGTAGGTCTTGTCCTGCATGAACAAGTGGTCGTATTCGATGCCTGCGGTCCAGTTCGGCGCGAAGCCAACTTCGATGCCGGCGCCGACGGTGCCGCCCCAGCGGGTGTCGCTTGCGCTGCCGACCAGCACGCCGGTCGGGGTGAAGTAGGTGTTGAAGCGGTTGTCGGTCAACGCCGCGCCGCCCTTGGCGTAGAGCAGCACGTTGTTGACGGCGTAACCGATCTGGCCGGTGAACAGGCCGAACGCGTCGATCTTGGACTGGTTGGTGAACAGGCCCGGGAAGATCGCGCTGCCGTTGCTGCCCTTCAGGTCAGCCCAGTCGCCCTGCGCTTCGAGGCCAAACACCCAGGCGCCGGCCTGCCAGCGATAGCCGATCTGGCCACCGGCGACGCCGCCCGTTGCGTCGTGGCAACCGTCCGAGGCGAGGAAGATGCCGGCCGGGAGCTGGTCCCAGCAATTGTGGCTCGAGCCCCAGCCGCCGTTGGCCCCGATGTAGAAACCGGTCCAGTCATAGATCGGGGCAATCACGGGCGGCGGCGCCTTGGTGTAGGGGCGCGCAGCGAGGTCGGCGGCGGCGGCAGGCGCAGCGAACGCAATCAGAGCAACCGTACCGAGCAAAAACTTCTTCATTATCAGTCCCCCAGCTCCCCGATCGGCTTCCAAAAGGTCCCGAAGCACGATCCCAGACGCGAGCGCCCGCGCCATGGTTGGAGCTATACGCTGATTCAACCGGAAACGCCGTCTCCCAAATGCAACACTCGCGGAAGAAGTAACGATAAGGCAAGGCGCTGATTTATTTGTTGTTTTTGTAGATCTCGCTGCCAGGCGTCGGCCGGTGCCGAGATCGACTGCCGCTCCGGCGGCACGGGCCGCTTCTACGACTGGTTGTGGCGAACAAAACTGGAACAATTCCGAATGCGATGCTATATCTCGAATGTCGTGGATAACCGGCGCGAGGGCAAAGGCGGCGAGCCGGCACCGGCGTATAGGGTCATCCACGACGCCTGCGACGTAAGTGGCGAAGGTTGAGAGTGGCGGCCGATGTCCGGACGCCCGGTTTTTGAGTGGAGATGATGCGATGGCAGGAAGCGTGAACAAGGTGATCCTGGTGGGAAATCTCGGCAAGGATCCGGAAATCCGGCGGACGCAGGACGGCCGTCCGATCGCAAACCTTTCCATCGCCACCTCGGAAACCTGGCGCGACAAGGGCACCGGCGAGCGCAAGGAAAAGACCGAGTGGCACCGCGTCGTGATCTTCAACGAGGGCCTCTGCAAGGTCGCCGAGCAGTATCTGAAGAAGGGCGCGAAGGTGTACATCGAGGGTCAGCTGCAGACCCGCAAATGGACCGACCAGAGCGGCGTCGAGAAGTACTCGACCGAGGTCGTGCTGCAGGGCTTCAACTCCAACCTCACCATGCTCGACGGGCGCGGTGGTGGAGGCGGCAGCTTCTCCGATGATGGCGGCAGCGATTTCGGCTCGGCCGGACCGGTCAGCTCGGCGCCGCGCCGCGCCGTCGCTGCGGGCGGCGGCAGCCGCAACAGCGACATGGACGACGACATCCCGTTCTGAGGAGCGGTCGCGCTTCCATCGATGCCGTCAGGCGCCGTTCCGTGAAGATCATTTCCCGGAACGGTCGTTGCGATCCGGAGTGGCAATCTCTTCGTGTGGACTATGAGGATAACCCCGTAACCGTCTGCTAGAATGGCGGCGATCCGACGTGCAGGGATGCGGGTTCCCTGAACTTTGACACAGGCCGATGTAAATGTTATTTACATTGATCTGCGGCATTTGATGTCTGGCCGCGAGCTTCACTCAAGGGCCGCCATCATGAGCCTCGCGCCATTGCTCGACGCAGCGCCTGCGATCCCGCTTCACGCCTTTGCCGCGATGGCCGCCTTCGTGCTCGGCTCCATCCAGCTCGCCGCCCCCAAGGGCACGCTGCCGCACCGGACCCTGGGCTGGATCTGGGTGATCCTGATGCTGGTGGTTGCCGGAAGCTCGTTCTGGATCCATCAGATCCAGCTGCTTGGTCCCTGGAGCCCGATCCACCTGCTGTCGATCTTCTCGCTGGCGATGCTGGTGCTCGGCGTAACGGCGGCGCGGAGCCACAATGTCCGCCGCCACAGGTTCACGATGATCGGCATCTTCTTCGGCGCACTGCTCATCGCCGGTCTGTTCACCTTCATGCCCGGGCGGATCATGCACGCGGTGGTTTTCGGTCATTGACGGGAGAGGGGGTAGCCAATGGCGAGGGGCGAATAGGGATTTTTCCATTCGCTGTTCGCCATTCGCAACGCGCTTCCCGACCAAGCAGCCGGAACCTCGGCGCTCCACCCGTAAGTGCATGAAAAAACGAAGGGAAAAACGGCTTGCCGGAGCCGCGCAAGGGTGGTTATCAGGGCCCCGATGGGCTATATGATTCCCCAGTAGAACTGACCGGATTTCCCCTTTGTCCGATAACGACGACCACAAGCCCGGCGAGCCGCCGGGACCCTCAGATATTCGTCCCGTTTCCATTCTCGACGAGATGAAGAAGTCCTACCTCGATTACGCGATGAGCGTGATCGTGTCGCGTGCGCTGCCCGATGCGCGCGACGGGCTCAAGCCGGTGCACCGGCGCATCCTCTATTCGATGCATGAGCAGGGACATACGCCGGACAAGAAATACGTGAAATCCGCGCGCGTCGTCGGCGACGTGATCGGTAAATATCATCCGCATGGCGACCAGTCGATTTACGACGCGATGGTCCGCATGGCGCAGGATTTCTCGCTGCGCGTGCCGCTGATCGACGGCCAGGGCAATTTCGGTTCGGTCGACGGCGATCCGCCGGCGGCCTATCGATATACCGAAGCGCGGCTGACCAAGGCGGCGCTGGCCGTGCTGGCCGACATCGACATGGAGACCGTCGATTTCCAGCCGAACTACGACAACTCCGAGAAAGAGCCGTCGGTTCTGCCGGCCCGGTTCCCGAACCTTCTGGTCAATGGCGCCGGCGGCATCGCGGTCGGCATGGCGACCAACATTCCGCCGCACAATCTCGGCGAGGTCGTCGACGCCTGCGTGGCGCTGATCGACAATCCGGCGCTCACGATCGACGAGCTAATCGACATCATTCCGGGACCGGACTTCCCGACCGGCGGTGTCATCCTCGGCCGCCAGGGCATCCGCTCGGCCTACCACCTAGGCCGCGGCTCGATCGTGATGCGCGGCAAGGTGACCATCGACACGATCAGGAAAGATCGCGAAGCGATCGTCATCACCGAGATTCCCTATCAGGTGAACAAGGCGACGATGGTCGAGCGCATCGCCGATCTGGTGAAAGAGAAGAAGATCGAAGGCATCGGCGACCTGCGCGACGAGTCCGACCGTGACGGCTATCGCGTCGTCATCGAGCTGAAGCGCGAAGCGGTGCCCGACGTGGTGCTCAACCAGCTCTACCGGTTCACGCCGCTGCAGACCAATTTCCCGGCCAACATGCTGGCGCTGGATTCCGGCCGTCCGCAGACCATGAATCTGAAGGACCTGCTCACCATCTTCGTCGCGTTCCGCGAGCAGGTGGTGACGCGGCGGACCAAGTTCCAGCTCGGCAAGGCGCGCGATCGCGCCCACATCCTGGTCGGCCTCGCGATCGCGGTCGCCAACATCGATGAGATCATCCGTGTCATCCGGACCTCGTCCGATCCGAACACCGCGCGCGAGGCCCTGATGTCGCGCGACTGGCCGGCGCGCGACGTCGAGGCGATGATCACGCTGATCGACGATCCCCGGCATCGCATCAACGAGGACGGCACGCTGCGGCTGTCGATGGAGCAGGCCAGGGCCATCCTCGACCTTCGCCTGCAGCGGTTGACCGCGCTGGGCCGCGACGAGATTTCCGAAGAGCTCGACAAGCTGGCGGCCGAGATCGCCGACTATCTCGACATCCTGCGCTCGCGTGCCCGCGTGCAGGGCATCGTCAAGACCGAGCTGGCCGAGGTGAAGCAGCAGTTCGCCACGCCGCGCAAGACCGTGATCATCGAGCAGGAAGGCGAGGTCGAGGACGAGGACCTGATCCAGCGCGAGGACATGGTCGTCACCGTGTCACATGCGGGCTACGTCAAGCGCGTGCCGCTGTCGACCTACCGGGCGCAGCGCCGCGGCGGCAAGGGCCGCGCCGGCATGCAGACCCGCGACGAGGATTTCGTCTCGCGCCTGTTCGTGGCCTCCACGCACACGCCGGTGCTGTTCTTCTCGTCGCGCGGCCAGGTCTACAAGGAGAAGGTCTGGCGGCTGCCGATGGCCGCGCCGAATGCGCGCGGCAAGGCGCTGATCAATATCCTGCCGCTGGAGCAGGGCGAGCGCATCACCACGATCATGCCGCTGCCGGAGGATGAATCCTCCTGGGCCAATCTCGACGTGATGTTTGCGACGACCGGCGGCACGGTTCGCCGCAACAAGCTGTCCGACTTCGTCGACGTGCGCCGATCCGGCATCATCGCCATGAAGCTTGGGGAAGGCGAGGCGATCGTCGACGTCCAGATCTGCACCGAGCATGACGACGTGCTGCTGACCGCCGCCGGCGGCCAGTGCATCCGTTTCCCCGTCACCGATGTGCGCGTCTTCACCGGCCGCACCTCGATGGGCGTGCGCGGCATCGCGCTGGCCGAGGCCGACAAGCTGATCTCGCTGGCGATCCTGCGCCATGTCGAGACCACCTCGGACGAGCGCTCGGCCTACTTGAAGATGCGCCGCGCCGTAGCCGGCGAGGCCGCGGCCGAGGAGCCGGTCGAGGCCGAGGGCGAGGAGACCGCGAATGCGATCCAGCTGTCGCAGGAGCGCTATGCCGAACTGTCGGCGGCCGAACAGGTGGTGCTGACCGTCTCCGTCAACGGCTACGGCAAGCGGACCTCGTCCTACGAGTACCGCACCACCGGCCGCGGCGGCAAAGGCATCGTCGCGATGAGCGTCAACAACCGCAACGGCAACCTGGTGGCGTCGTTCCCGGTCGAGGACGCCGACCAGATCATGCTGGTCACCGACAAGGGCCAGCTGATCCGCTGCCCGGTCGCCGACATCCGCGTCGCCGGCCGCTCGACCCAGGGCGTGATCGTGTTCGACACCGCCGAGGACGAGCACGTGGTCTCAGTCGAGCACATTCCGGAGGAAGAGAACGGCGCGAACGGGAACGGCGAGTAGGGCCGTTCCCGAACGTGGTTCGTTGCATGCGCCTCCAGGTTGGGGCGCCACGCCCCGCCGGGTTGATGAATGCCTGATTGCTCGGGCGCGCAGGGCTGCGCCCGTGGGTCGTTTCGGCGGGCTTCGCGAACCTGCGTCTGTGTTCGTCGAGCGGCAGCCCGCTCAGGGCGACTGGGACGCAGACAGCATTGTGAACAGAGCGCTATCGCCGTCCCGTTGCGCTGTTTCGCGTGACGTCGCGTAGCCGTGCGTGAGCTCCAAACCGCCTTCGGAAACATGCCATTTCCAGCGAGTGGGCTCTTTCTGCGCACTCACGATAACCTCGAGGAGGCGAACGCGGGTTTGTTTGGCCATCTTGCCGAGATGCGTCTGAGTTGGCATTTTGCCCATGCGCCCAATTTGGTTGCGCAGGAGTTATTTCTTCTTCTTTGGCGGGGGAGGATTGATCTCGGCGATCTTGCGCAGGCAATCGGCTTCGGTGTCATGCGGGCCGGTGACGAATGTTCCGCTGACTTTTGTGGAATACCAACCGGAAGTCACGCCGAGGCGCACAGACTCTTCAGTCTTGACGTGACGAGGCGAGAGATTTTGCATGAAGGTCTTTCGGTGAGTGCGTTCGAACCTTTCTCGAACGCACGGAGGAGGCTTTCAACCATCCGACTGGAACGTTCGTCGGGTTCGCCTTGCGCTGGCAAGCCGCGCCAGTCAGCAAGCGTTCCTGCGCGCGATTGCAGCAAATAGCCAGCACTTTCTCGCGCGATGCGGGTATTTGTCCAATCAAGCAGATCATACCTTGTATTCGACCGCATCGTCGCCATGTCCGTAGGACAAAGAGGAACGTATTTCGAATGAAGCTTCGTATCGGATTCGAAATGCACTACGAGTTCCCGCAGCCGACGCCCATGATCATGGTGCTGGGCACGCATTTCACGCGCGCGTCCGATATCATCGTCCCCGATCACCTGACCACCATCCCCGCGGTGCCGATCACGCCGTATCGCGACGGCTTCGGCAACTGGTGCAGTCGTATCGTCGCGCCCGCCGGTTCGATGCGCCTGGCGGCCGATGGCGTCGTGCGCGACAGCGGCGAGCCTGATCCGGTGTTTGCTTCGGCCGGTCAGCACGCGATTGAGGACTTGCCGGCCGACACGCTGGTCTATCTGCTGGGCAGCCGCTATTGCGAGACCGACCGGCTTTCAGAGGTCGCGTGGAAGCTCTTCGAGGGCACGCCACCGGGCTGGCCGCGGGTCCAGGCCATTTGCGATTTCGTCCATCGCCACATCGCTTTCGGCTACGAGCACGCCCGCGCCACCAAGACGGCGCGGGAGGTCTTCGACGAAGGCAAGGGCGTGTGCCGCGACTACGCGCATCTCGCTATTACCTTCTGCCGCTGCATGAACATTCCGGCGCGCTATTGCACCGGCTATCTCAGCGACATCGGCACCCCGCTGCCTTGGGCGGCTGGTGATTTCGCCGGCTGGTTCGAGGCCTTTATCGGCGGGCGCTGGCATACATTCGATCCGCGCAACAACGTGCCGAGGATCGGCCGGGTTCTGATTGCGCAGGGACGGGATGCCTCCGACGTTCCGATCACCCAGACGTTCGGGCCAAATACGCTGATTTCGTTCAAGGTCTGGACCGACGAGGTCGTGTCATGACGGATGATCCCCAAGCCCTCAGTTCGGACGAGTTCGCCTCCTTGGTCGAGGTCGGCAAGGGCGATGCGCAACGGGAGATTCCCCAGTTGCACGGGGAGCGACTGGTCGGTCTCGGCTACGCAGTCAGACGGCTCGGTGAACTCGGCCTGACTGCATCCGGCGTTCGTCGTCTCGCGGCGGGCGAATAGACTTTCAGGCCCTTGGATGTCGCAGTCCGATTTGGGTCAATGAGCCACGCCTTGGCCGGTCGAATTCTCGAGTTCTCGGCTGAGGCCGGCCAGCGGGTCCGTCTTGCCGATCTGCGCGAACCAGCACCACAGCTCCAGCGTTGAGGCGAGCCGGTAGAGCGCGATCGTGGCCTCCCAATCGGGGCGGTCAAGCGCGCCATAACCGGCGAGCAAGCCGGCGCGTCGCGAGGCATCCTTCGGCGTGAAGTAGTACAGTGCCTTGGCGATATCCATCAAAGGATCGCCGGCAGTCGCGTTCTCGAAATCGACGATGCCGCGGAGCTGCGGCGTGCCTTGCGGCGTCACCAGCACATTGCCGGCATGCAGATCGTAGTGGCAAAGGCGGGGCCTGTCAGCGGCGTCGAGCAGGTGCGCGCGGGCGGCGATGCCGGCCCGGAGCCGCTCGGCCAGCGCCGCGTCTCCGCCCCGGGTGCAAAACTCGGTCAGCTTGCGCTCAAACTGCGCGGACATGTAGGCGCGGTTGGTCGGGTGGGGCGTCCAGACCCCGTTCGGGCCGATATAGCCGAAGCTGTCGAGCGCGATGTCGTTGATCCTGCGCAGCGCCGCGCCCATCTCGGCGAAGATAGCAAATTGCTCCTGCTCGCTCAGCTCCGGATCGCGCCGGCTAAGCTCGATGCCGTCGAGCTTGCTCATCAGCACGAAGCTGAGGCCGATCACTGAGCGCGTGTCGTCGGCGAGGAGAATGCGGGGGACGGGGATATCGACGCCGCGCAACCGCCCGAGGACGTAGACCTCCTTCGCCATCTTCCAATGCAGCTCTGCGGGATAGACCTTGAGAATGCAGTTTGGCGCGTCCGCCAGCACGATCTCGAGGATCGTGCTGATCTCGCCGCCGCGCAGCTCGGTGATGCCTGCCACGCGCGAGCCCGGCGCAACCCGATCGACGATCGCCTGCGCCTGGTCGATCGAAATCGCCAGGCGCGGCTTCAGCTGAAGAGGTGGATCGTCGGACATTTGCAAATGCCGTAGCCTGGATGGAGCGAAGCGAAATCCGGGAGCTTGCGGTGCGGTTTCGATTGTCCCGGATTGCGCTTCGCTCTATCCGGGCTACGCAGCTACGCAGGCGGCGGGATCAAATCTCGATCTCCGTCCCGAACTCCACGACCTGTCCGGTCGGCACGCCGAAGAACGCCGCCGACCGCTCGGCGTTGCGCTGCAGGAAGGCGAACAGCGATTCCCGCCATACCCACATGCCCGGAATGTCCTCCCGCGGGATGATGGTCTCGCGGCCGATGTAGTAGGTTACATCGGTCAGACGGAGACCGGGCAGTTTGCCCTGACGGCAGGCGAGCTTCAGCCCTTCGTAAACGGTCGGATATTGCATGAAGCCGTAACGTAGGATGACCCGGATGATGCCCGGGGTGACGTCGTGAACCACGACGCGATCCTCGTCCGAGATGCGCGGGGATTCCTCGATCTGTACGGTGACCAGCAGCACGCGCTGGTGCAGCACGTGATTGTGCTTGACGAACTGGGTCAAGGCGAGCGGCACGCCGTTAGGGGCGGAGGCGAGGAATATCGCGGTGCCTGGCAGCCGGCTGTGGCACTTGTTGACCGCGGTCTCGATCAGATCTTCTTCCGGCTGACGCAGCTTGCTGCGCGCCGTCTCGACCAGTTTTACGCCGCCGCGCCAGGTCAGCATCAGGAAGGCCACCGCAGCGGCGAGCAGCAGCGGGAACCAGCCGCCTTCGAACAGCTTGGTCGAGTTCGCCGCAAAGAAGATCGCGTCGATCACGAAAAAGAAGCCGTTCACCGCGATCACGATGATCGGCGAATAGCCCCACTGGATCGCGACCAGCGCTGCAAGCAGCGTGGTGATTGCCATCAACAGCGACACTGCGATGCCGTAGGCGCCGGCGAGCGCGTCCGAGGTGCCGAAGGCGAGTACTGCGCCGAGTGTCCCGGCGGCGAGCAGCCAGTTCACCAGCGGCACGTAGATCTGCCCGATCGCATCGCTCGTGGTGTGCTCGATGTGCATGCGCGGCAGGAAGCCGAGCTGGATCGATTGCTGGGTCAGCGAGAACACACCCGAGATGATGGCCTGCGAGGCGATCACCGTGGCAATGGTCGCAAGCAGGACGAGCGGGTAATGCGACCAGTCCGGCGAGAGCTGGAAGAACGGGTTCTCGATCGCGGTCGGATCGGTGATCAACAGCGCAGCCTGGCCGAAATAGTTCAGCACCAAGGCGGGCAGGCAGACGGCGAACCAGGCGAGCCGGATCGGAAAGCGGCCGAAATGTCCCATGTCGGCATACATCGCCTCACCGCCGGTCACCGCGAGGAAGGCGGCGCCGAGGATGGCGAAGCTGACGTGAAAATCCTGATGGATCAGGAAATCGAATGCATAGAGCGGGCTCAGCGCAACCAGCACGCCGGGCGCCTTGACGATGCCGTGAATGCCGAGCGCTGCCAGCACGGCGAACCAGAACAGCATCACCGGGCCGAAGATCCTCCCGATGAAGCCGGTGCCCTGCTTCTGCATCATGAACAGGCCGATCAGGATGACGACGGTGATCGGCACCACCGCAGGCGTCAGCGAGGGCGCGTCGACCTTGAGGCCCTCGATCGCCGACAGCACCGAGATGGCCGGCGTGATGGCGCCGTCGCCATAGAGCAGGGCGGCGCCGATCAGGCCGACCACCAGAAGGTGGGCGCGCCAGGTGCCGGGCGCCGCGTTGCGCGCCGAGAGCAGCGCCAAGAGCGCGACGATGCCGCCTTCGCCGCGGTTGTCCGCGCGCAGGATCAGCATCGCGTATTTGATCGAGATGATAAGGATCAGCGCCCACAGGATCAGCGAGACCACGCCGAGCACCGCGCTCTCGGTGAGCGGACCGCCATGGGTGGCGGCCTTGGCGGCTTCCTTCAGTGCGTAGAGGGGGCTGGTGCCGATGTCGCCATAGACGACGCCGAGGGCACCGAGCGTGACGGCAACCGGGATCGGACTGGACGGGGGGTGGCCAGAAGAAACGATGGCGGGCGTACTCGTCACGGCAATCCCCCGATGTCTTGCGCGCGCCGGGTTATCCGGCCGGGCGCCGTAGACGATAGTCTGCGACGGGACGTCGCAAATTACCATTGGGTTTTGTGTGACGGCCTGACCTTACGCCAGGCTGACGATCGACTTCGCTTGAATGCGCTACGGGGTACGGTCGGCGGTAACCAGGCGGGCTTCGCGAACCACCGTCTTGTTGCCGGCGGTGCGCAGGCACGAGGCCTCGAAATTCGGCCAGGCCTGCTGCGAGCAGTCCTTGCCGACCGGGTGGACGTCGAGACGGTCGCTCTTGGCCAGCGGCTGCGGGGTGGAGGCTTCGACCTGCGGCGCAAAGCCCGGCAGCACGGTGAGCGCGGCGGCAATGAACGCGGCGACAGCGATGGCGGAAAGTGCCTTGATCATGACGGTCCCCAGTTGATCGGGCCCCCGGGCCCGTCGTTTCGTTGTCCAATGTCTACCGGCCGCAAGTTTCCTGGTGTCTTCGCCACCCCGGGAAATGGTTTCGTCGCGGGCCGGTTTTGTTTCGTCCGCCAACGGCCGACGAAACATTCACCCCCGTAGACGCTGGCATCCCAGGACTCGTTCACTGGACGACTGGAAATTTGTTTCGAGCAGGCGATGGAACCCGGGCGGCTTGCCGGGGAGAGCCGGGCGGGTTAGGAGGGACCATGTCCCGTATCGCGATCTATCCTGGCTCCTTCGATCCCGTCACCAACGGCCATCTGGACGTGGTGAAACAGGCCGTCTTCCTCTGCGACCGCCTGATCGTCGCCATTGGCGTCCATCCCGGCAAGAAGCCGCTGTTTTCCACCGAGGAACGGCTGGCCATGGTCCATGAGGTGTTCGGCCCCATCGCCCAGCAGGCAGGCTGCGCCTTCGAGAGCGCGACCTATGACAACCTCACGGTGGCGGCGGCGCGCGCGACCAAGGCCACGCTGATGATTCGCGGTCTGCGCGACGGCACCGATCTCGACTACGAGATGCAGCTCGCCGGCATGAACGAGGCGATGGCGCCCGAGGTACATACCGTGTTCGTTCCGGCGTCGGTTACGGTCCGCCCGATCACCGCCACACTGGTGCGCCAAATCGCCCAGATGGGCGGCGACTTCTCTTCATTCGTGCCGTCATCGGTCGCCGCTAGCCTGAAGGCCAAGTTCGCCGGCTGATCCCGGCGGCCTGCCACATCCCGAACGTTAAAGCTCCGGAGTTGCCATGATCCGCATTCTTGCATTCGTTGCCGCGCTGCTCTGCGTCGTGCCCGCGGTCGCGCAGCCGCTGCCGGCCAATCTCGACAAGGCCGATGCGATCGTGATCGACACCACCAAGGGCCGTATCGTCATCAAGCTGCGCACCGACATCGCGCCCAAGCATGCCGAGCGCATCAAGCAGCTGGCGCGCGAGGGCTTCTACAACAACGTCCCGTTCCATCGCGTGATGGACGGCTTCATGGCGCAGACCGGCGACGGCCAGAACTTCAACGGCACCGGCGGCTCGAAATATCCGAACCTGAAGCAGGAATTCTCCCAGGTCCCGTTCAAGCGCGGCATCGTCGGCATGGCCCGGCGCGGCGACAGCGTCGACAGTGCCAATTCGCAGTTCTTCATCATGTTCGCCGACGGATCGAGCCTGAATGGCCAGTACACCGTGATCGGCGAGGTGGTGCAGGGCATGGACGTGGTCGACAAGCTGAAGAAGGCATCTGCGGGCTCGCCTGGCGGAGCCGTCACCGATCCCGACAAGATGGTGAAGGTGCAGGTCGCATCCGACATCAAGTGATCCGCGATGGCGGCGCGCAGCAAACCACGTGCCTGGTTCGCCGCGCCGCCGCTGGTGTGGCTCGCGCTGACCGGATCAGCGGCGGCCGAGCCGGAGCAACTCAATACGATCAAGGACGTTGTTCTGGCCATCCACCGCTGCTGGCGGCCGCCGCCGGCGGACAAGGCCGGCCCGATCGACATCACCGTCATCGTCAGCTTCAACCGCGAGGGCGCGATCCTCGGACATCCCAGGATCAGCTATGAATCGCAGGAGGCGACCGACAACGACCGGATTGCATACCGGATCGCGGTGATGGAGACGTTGCAACGCTGCACGCCGTTGCCATTTACCGAGAGCCTGGGCGGCGCGGTCGCCGGCCGTCCATTCGCAATCCCGTTCAGGAATAAGAAGTATCCACCCCGAAGCCAGGAGAAGCGAGCATGGCTGCTACCGAAAATACTCTGATCCTCGAAACCACCCAGGGCCCGGTCACGATCGAGATGCGCCCGGATCTCGCGCCCGGCCACGTCGCGCGGATCAAGGAGCTGGTGCGCGAGGGCTTCTACGACGGCATCGTGTTCCACCGCGTGATCGACGGCTTCATGGCGCAGACCGGCTGCCCGCAGGGCACCGGCATGGGCGGCTCCGGCAAGAAGCTGAAGGCCGAATTCAACAAGGAGCCGCATGTCCGCGGCACCGCCTCGATGGCCCGCGCCGCCAATCCGGATTCCGGCGACAGCCAGTTCTTCATCTGCTTCGACGACGCCTCGTTCCTCAACGGCCAGTACACCGTCTGGGGCAAGGTCACCGAGGGCATGGAGAACGTCGACAAGATCAAGCGCGGCGAGCCGGTGAAGGATCCGGACAAGATCGTCAAGGCACGCATGGCCGTCGACGCGGCGTAAGTCAAACACTCCGTCATTCCGGGGCGATGCGCAGCATCGAACCCGGAATCTCGAGATTCCGGGTTCACGCTTCGCGTGCCCCGGAATGACGGCGCTGAGGTATTAGTCACCGCCATGCGCACCGATCTCTTCGACTTCGAACTCCCCCCGGAAAGCATCGCGCTTCGCCCTGCGAGCCCGCGCGATGCGGCGCGGATGCTGGTGGTGCATTCGGACGGCGTGCTGCGCGACGCCGCGATCGCCGACCTGCCGCGGTGGCTGGAGCCGGGCGATCAGGTCGTCGTCAACGACACCAAGGTGATCGCGGCGCAACTCAAGGGTCGCCGCATCGGACGCGACACCGAGCCGAAGATCGAGGCGACCTTGATCAAGCGGCTCGACGGCTCGCGCTGGCAGGCGCTGGTGAAGCCGGCGAAGAAGCTCAGCCCGGGCGACACCATCCGCTTCGGCAATGAGGGCAGGGTCTGCCTGCTCGGCAATCTCGATGCAGAGGTCGAGGCCAAGGGGCAGGAGGGCGAGGTGACGCTGTCATTCTCGTTCCATGGTCCGGTGCTCGACCAGGCGATCGCCGATGTCGGCGCCACGCCGCTGCCGCCCTACATCGCCTCCAAGCGCACGCCTGACGACCAGGACGTCAGCGACTACCAGACCATGTTCGCCGCCAATGAGGGCGCGGTCGCAGCGCCCACGGCGGGGCTGCATTTCACGCCCGCGCTGGAGGCCGCGCTGAAGAGCCGCGGCGTCGAGCTGCACCGCCTGACGCTGCATGTCGGGGCAGGGACGTTCCTGCCGGTGAAGACCGAGGAGACCTCGGAGCACAAGATGCATGCCGAATGGGGCTGCATCACCGCCGAGACCGCTTCCGCCTTGAATGCCGCGCGCGCAAGAGGCGGCCGGATCGTCGCGATCGGCACCACGTCGCTACGGCTCCTCGAAAGTGCGGCAAATGCCGACGGCACTATCGAGCCGTTTGCGGCGGAAACCTCGATCTTCATCACGCCGGGCTACCGCTTCCGCGCGGTCGATATTTTGCTGACCAACTTCCATCTGCCGCGCTCGACGCTGTTCATGCTGGTCTCGGCCTTCTCCGGCCTCGAGACGATGCAACGCGCCTACGCCCACGCGATCAGGGACGGCTACCGGTTCTACTCCTACGGTGATGCGTGCCTGCTGTTTCGCGCGCGAGGCTAGCTCAGCAAGCACGGCTGCTTCACCGTCACCCCCGCGCAAAGGCTTCGCCTTTGTCGCTGAGGCGGCCGCTTCTTCAGCGGCCCTCGAAGGGCGACGGCCCGACTGGGGCCGATGTATCCTTCGAGACGCCCGCCGCGCGGGCTCCTCCAGCGACAATGGCTGCGCCATTGCGCGGGGATGACGGTTCTTGCATTCATGCCATCGCGCGTTCGGGCAGCAGCTCGGCGATCTGCACCGCGTTGAGGGCCGCGCCCTTCAGCAGCTGATCGGCCGCGACGAACATCGAGATCGAGTGGCCGCTGGGATCGCTGAGATCCTTGCGGATGCGGCCGACCAGCACGTCGTCCTGGCCGGAGGCGTCGATCGGCATCGGGAAGTAGTTCTTGGCGCGATCGTCGACGACCTTGACGCCCGGCGCCCGCGCCATGATCGCGCGCACCTGGTCCTCGGTGATCGGCTTCTCGCATTCGAAGGTGATCGCCTCGCAATGCGCGCGCAGCACCGGCACCCGCACGCAGGTGACGCCGACCGCGATCTTCTCGTCCTCGAAGATCTTGTGGGTCTCCTTGATGACCTTGGTCTCCTCGTCGTTGTAGCCGGTCTCCGGATCAACAGCGGTGTTGTGGTTGAACAGGTTGAAGGCGTAGGGGTGCGGCATCACCTTCGGGGTGTAGACCTGTCCGTTGAGATTGGCGCGGGTGGACTCGACGAGCTCCTCCATCGCGGCTGCGCCGGCGCCGCTCGCGGCCTGGTAGGTCGAGATGATCACGCGCTTGATGCGGTTCTTCTGGTGGATCGGCCACAGCGGCACCAGCGCGGTGATGGCGGCGCAATTCGGGTTGGCGATGATGCCCTTGTGGTCGCGGATGCGGTTGGCGTTGATCTCGGGGATCACCAGCGGCACGTTCGGATCCATCCGGAACGCCGAGGAATTGTCGACCACGACGGCGCCGGACTTCACGGCAAGCGGCGCGAACTTCCTGGAGATGCCGCTGCCGGCCGAGAACAGCGCGATGTCGACGCCCTCGAAGGCGCGCTCGGTCAGTTCCTCGATCGCGACCGGCTTGCCGCGGAAGCTGACGGTCTTGCCGGCCGAGCGGGCGCTTGCCAGCGCCTTCAGCTTGCCGACGCGGAAGCCGCGCTTGTCCATGGTGGCGATGAATTCGGCGCCGACGGCGCCGGTGACGCCGACAATCGCGACGACGGGATCGTTACTCACTTTGTCCTCCATTCGAGTTGTATTTCAGGCAATAAAAAAGCCCCGGACCTTCATCAGGCGGGGCTTCGGGTAGAGATGATGCGGTTCGACCGACTACGCGCGCACGCCTCCCGAGGCCCCGGAGGGCTTGGTGGTTTTGCTGGTGCGTTTGGTCGCGGTGATCATGGCTCGGACTTATGCGGGACAGATCGGCGTCCGTCAACGGCTTTTGGGCGAAAACTTGGCGAGGGAAAACTTGGCGAGTCCCGCGCCGGCCTCAGCGCCTGCGCGCGCCGGGCGGTTCGAGGATCACCTCTTTCAGATCGCTGCCGGCGAGCACGACGATGACGAAATTGAGCTTGCCGCGTTCGCGCATCAGGCCGCCGCTGATCGCCTTCCCCGAGGTCGTGCGCTCGGCCACCCGCACGGCGTCGGCGAGGCGATGCCGAAGCGCCCTGAGCACGGCGAGGTTGTCACGGTCTTCGGCGCCGAGCGATTTCAGCGGCGCGGCGGCCTCGCCACCCACCACTTCGCCGGTCGCCGCGTCAATGGCGTGGCGCCAGATGCGGTCCTGCTGCATGGTCTTGACCCGGTAGACCGCGGGCTCCGACGCGCCGTCGAAGCTGATGTCGGCGGTGATCGAGCCGGAGTGCAGCGCCTCCGCAATCGCCATCGCCTTGCGCAGCGAGATCTGGGCCGCCTGGAAGCTGTCGAGCTCGCGGCGAACCGCGTGCACGTCGAGCGCGGTGTCGTTGTCCTGCGGGGTGAGCGCCGCGGCAGTTGAGCTCGTGATCGCGTAAGCCGGCGTCGCGAAGGGCAGGGCAATGAGCGCGGTTGCCAGCAGCCGCGTGCCGAATGCCCAATGCCGCAGTGCGTGTAATCGTCCCGTCGTCATGGTCGCATCCGTCGCGTCGAACCGCCGCCCGGGCAAAGAAAGTGCGGCCGACCTTTGTTAGTCAGAGGTCGGCCGCCGAACGTTCAGACGGAGCGATGGCGGCAGCTCCGTCGTGACGATCGAAGTTACAAGGCGACACGAAACCGTTGGGGGGCTGAACTTGGGTTCCGCGTCTCATTGCAACTAAACAATACGGTTTCGTTCTGTTTCCTTCAAGGCTCATCACGACAACGTGTGAGGCGATGCAACGATCCTAAAACTGTTAGCGGGCCGGGCGGCGGCGCGCCTTCGTCGCTTCCTTGGCCGTATCGCGAAGCCGGTCCTGCGGCCCGACGGCGCCGGCGAGAAACAGCCGGATCGAGACTTCCATCCGGGTCTCGGCGGTCTTCATGTCGATCGGAATTCCGAATGTCGCCATCCGGTGGGTGTGGCCGACCACCATGTTGAGGAATGTCTCGGCCGCGATCGTGGTGTCCTCGAGGTCGAGAACGCCCTTATCGACCAGATGGTCGAAGAAATGCGCCGTCGTGGACACGGCTTTCGACCAGCCCTCGTCGACGGCAAGCTTGGCGACCTCGGGGAAATTGATCGCCTGCGCGGTCAGGATCCGGCTGAAGGCGATGGAGTCGGCGCTGCAATTCAGCACCAACAACTGGCGGCCGAGCTCGGTCAGCCGTTCCTCGACCGAACCGTCGCAGTTGCCGCCGGTCTGCGCTTCGGCCGCCGCGGCGGCGAGCGGGGCCAGCCAGCGCGCGATCTCGCGGCGGAGCACCGCGGCGAACAGGCCTCGCTTGTCGCCATATTGCCCGTAGACGGTGGGCTTGCTGACGCGGGCGGCCTCGGCCACCGCGTCGATCGACGTCGCATCGAAGCCGCGCTCGAGGAACAGGCGGGTGGCGACCTCGATCAGCCGCTGGTCGCGCTCGATCGCGGCATCCCGCGTCGGCCGGCCGCCGCGTGACTTGATCACGCTGCGCTTGGCCGCTTTGGCCTTGGTTGCCGTCAATCCCATTTGCCCATTCATCTCGTTGTGCTTCGGACGGGTCTTTCCGGTCTATAACCCGCGCGGTGCGGATTCGTCCATTCGGCGGTACCGGGAGCAGGCCGCTTACGGGGGCGTCGTGGTCCAGGCCTGCCCGGCGGCGGCCTTGTCGTATCCGTACTGGTAGAGCGCGCGCATATAGGCGGTGTCGAAGCCTTGTGTTTCCGCCGCCGGATAGTCGCGCTCGATGTAGGACAGATGGAAACCCACCCGGTTGCGCCGGGCGAAGTCATAGGTCGAGAGGATGACGGAGCGCGTCTGCGCCTGCGTGATCGCGGAAATGCTGCGCGAGGCGACGTCGATCGTCGAGTTCGACACCAGCTCGAAGTTGCCTTCGAGCTTCTTGTTGACGAGGATATAGATGTTCATGCGGCCATTGGCGGGCCAGCCGCGCTCGCGGAACAGCAGCGCGTCCGGCAGCGTCAGCACCGGCGCGGTCACGCCGCCGTCGACATGCATCTCCTGGAAGCGCCGGCCCTGGCCCTCGGCGTCGATCATGATCGGCGGAAACACCAGCGGGATGCTGGCGGAGGCGGCCATCACGTCGCGAAACAGCTGCAGCGCCTCGGGCGTTCCGACAGCGGCGATCCGTCCCATGTCCCAGATCACCGTGCGCTGGGTGTCGAGATCAGTGGTGACGATCAGGAGCTTTCGGCCCTTGGCGTTTTCGCGCGCCACCTCGCTCAGGATGTGCGGACCGACGTAGCGCGCCACCAGTTCGCGCAGTCGCTTGTTGCCGAACAGGCCGGAGCCGAACAGCACCCGCATCAGGCTCGGATCCTGCAGCAGGCTTTCCGCGATGCCCGAGGTGTAGACCTCCTTCAGCGTGTCGTCGTAGCGCGGGCCAAGGAAAGCAAAGGGCGCAATCAGTCCGCCGGTGCTGACGCCTGAGACGACCGAAAAGGCCGGGCGGTTGCCGGCCGCAGTCCATCCGTTGAGGACGCCCACGCCATAGGCCCCGTCGGCGCCGCCGCCGGAGAGGGCGAGGTAGGTCTTGATCGGGGCGAGGTCGCTTTTCTCGAGCTTGAATTTTGACGCCGGCTCGTCGGCATAGCGGCGCAGCCCGTCGAGGTCGAGCACCCGCGAATTGGCGGCATCGGCGGCCGTGTAGGGCATCCGCGGCAGCGAGCTGCAGGCCGCCAGCGCCAAGGCGAGGCCGCACAGCAGGACCGCGTGCCGGATCGCGCGGGCGGCCGTCATCCGAGGGCCGGCGCCGGCGGGCCGGGCGCTACGGGGTGAGACCATCTCTGCCAGTCAGGTTCGCGGATTGACGTCGCTGCGGAAGCCGGTTGCCATATTGTTGTCATAAAACGACACGGTTTCGTTTTGTTTAACGGGACGGACGATGCAAGGCAAGCGTCCGGCCGGTTGTCGATGTTCACGAAGTCGCGCGAGGGCCGTTATCCGACGGGTTGATCGGGCACCGGCGACACGCAATAAGCAGCCGCATGAATCTTCCCAATCATTTCGAGCTGCTGGCAACCGACGGCGCCGCCCGCACCGGGCGCCTGACCACGCCGCACGGCTTCGTGCGGACGCCCGCCTTCATGCCGGTCGGCACCGCGGGCGCGATGAAGGGCATGCATTGGCGCGAGGTGCGCGATGCCGGCGCCGATATCGTGCTGGGCAACACCTATCACCTGATGCTGCGGCCCGGCGCCGAGCGCATTGCCGGGCTTGGCGGCCTGCAGCGCTTCACCGGCTGGGGCGGCCCGATGTTGACGGATTCCGGCGGCTTCCAGGTGATGTCGCTGTCGGAACTGCGCAAGGTGACCGAGAAGGCCGTGACCTTCCGCTCGCATATCGACGGCACCAAGGTCGAGCTGTCGCCGGAGCGCTCGATCGAGGTGCAGCGGCTGCTCGGCTCCGACATCGCCATGCAGATGGACGAATGCGTCCGGCTGCCGGCGGAGCGCGCCGACATCGAGCGCGCGATGCAGCTGTCGCTGCGCTGGGCCGAGCGCTCCAAGCGCGCCTTCGCGGCGGCGCCGGACGGCTACATGCTGTTCGGCATCGTACAGGGCGGCGACGTCCCGGATCTGCGGCACGCCAGCGCGCGCGGGCTGACCGACATCGGCTTTCACGGTTATGCGATCGGAGGGCTCGCGGTCGGCGAGCCGCAGGCGGTGATGCTGGCGATGATCGAGGAGACTGCGCCAGCGCTCCCGGTCGATCGACCGCGTTATCTGATGGGCGTCGGCACGCCGGAGGACATCCTCGAGGCGGTGGCGCGCGGCGTCGACATGTTCGACTGTGTGATGCCCACACGGAACGGACGCCACGGCATGGCGTTCACCCGCTTCGGGCAGATCAATTTGCGCAACGCCCGGCACGTCGACGATCCGCGTCCGCTCGACAACGAGAGCCCGTGGCCGGCGGCCAACGGCTATTCGCGCGCCTATCTGCATCATCTGGTGCGATCGGGCGAAACACTTGGGGCAATGCTGCTGTCCGAAATCAACGTCGCCTATTACCAGCAGCTGATGCAGGGCATCCGCGATGCGGTGGCGAACGGCACGTTCGAGGACTTCAGAACGAAAACGCGCGCCGGTTGGGCGCGCGGTGACATCGCTCCAAGATGAGCTGTGTGATCAGTTGCACACGATCGGTTTCACCGCGTGCTTGGTCACGAACCCGTAACCGCAGTTGTCGCAGGTCCAGAGATAGCTGATCAGATTGTCGAACAGGTACGCGGAGGCTTCCGCCGCCACCATGGAGTCAGCACACACCGGACAGGTCGGCAAATCGCAGCCGCGCGGATCGGGCCTGGACGCTGTGGTCGACAGAACTTCAGCGAGAGCTGGCATGTGACCTCCTTTGCGTTCTGAGCTGCACCTGACGAAAGTATATAGACGCATTTGTTTGACCATGTCGCAACACAAATGCGTAGGTTTTACGTTATTTGCGTAGGTTCTTATTTTGCGATGCAACGAATTCGCGCCACGGCGGTTTCTCACTTGCGCGTCATGATGCGCTGCTTCTAATGAGACAAGACCGCATATTTCCAGCACATCCCGCTACAGGAGCCGCTTGATGGACGCGCCGTCGACAACGAGTGCAGTGCAACCCGGACGCGGCCGCGTCTTTGACTCCATCGTCGATGCGATCGGCTCTACGCCGATCGTGCGGCTGCGCAGATTGCCGCAGGCGGCTGGCATCAACGCGACGATCCTCGCCAAGCTGGAATACTTCAATCCGGCGGCCAGCGTGAAAGACCGCATCGGCGCGGCGATGATCGTGGCGATGGAGAAGGCCGGCATCATCAACGCCGACACGGTGCTGATCGAGCCGACCTCGGGCAACACCGGGATCGCGCTCGCCTATGTCGCGGCCTCGCGCGGCTATCGGCTCAAGCTCGTCATGCCGGAATCGATGTCGATCGAGCGGCGGCGGATGCTCGCCTTTCTCGGCGCGGAGATTGTGCTGACGCCGGCCGCGCAGGGCATGAAGGGCTCGATCGCGACCGCGGAAGAATTGGTGCGCACGACGCCCAACGCTGTCATGCCGCAGCAGTTCAAGAACCTCGCCAATCCCGAGATCCATCGCCGCACCACCGCCGAGGAGATCTGGAACGACACCGGCGGCAACATCGATTACTTCGTCGCCGGCGTTGGCACCGGCGGCACCATCACCGGCGTTGGTCAGGTGCTGAAGCCGCGCAAGCCGTCATTGCGCGTCGTCGCGGTGGAGCCGGAAGAGAGCCCGGTGCTGTCGGGCGGCCAGCACACCCCGCACAAGATCCAGGGCATCGGCGCCGGCTTCATCCCTGACATCCTCGACCGCTCCGTGATCGACGAGATCGTCAAGATCAACAGCGCGACCGCGATCGAGACCGCGCGCGAGCTGGCGCGCAACGAAGGCATCCCCGGTGGTATCTCGTCGGGTGCCGCGATCGCAGCCGCCTTGCAGATCGGCAAGCGGCCGGAAGCGGCCGGCAAAACCATTCTGGCGATTGTGCCGTCATTCTCGGAGCGCTATCTGTCGACGGTACTGTTTGAAGGAATCTGAGACACAGGAATCCAGCATATGGCCGACCAGCCGAGGCGACCGCGAACCCTGAACGATGCCCGCAGCGAAGCCGAGGCGGCGTTCAAGCGCGCCACCACCAAGGTCGCGGACGCGGTGCCAAAGACCGTCGCTGTCCCCGGCGTCCGCGAGCAGGTCACACTGCGGATCGATCAGGACGTGCTGGAGTATTTCCAGGCGGGCGGCCCCGGGTGGCAGGACCGCATCAACGCGGCGCTGCGCAAGGCCGCCGGAAAGTAACACGCTTTCGAAACCAGGAGGCCCGGGACGATCCCCGGGCCTTTGGCTGGCAGGGCGCGGGCGGCGCTAGCTGCGGCGCGACGCGAGCGTCATCTTGCGCGCGCCGGCTTCCTTGCGGTCGGTTTCAGGTTCATGAGGTTGCCGGCCAGGATCATGGCCGCGCCGAGCACCGTGTAGACATCGAGCCTTTCGGCATAGATCAGCCAGCCGGCGATCGCCGTCAGCGGCACGCGGACGAAATCCATCGGGATCACGACAGTCGCGTCGGCGTGGAGCAGGGCGCGTGCCATGCAATAGTGCGAGAAGGTGCCGCAGAACGCGATCACGACAAGCCAGCCCCAGGTCGAGAGCGGCGGCCAGGTCCAGACGTAGAGCGCAGGCCCGATGCTCGCGAGCGATTGCACCACCAGCATCCAGAACATGATCGTCAGGGTCTGCTCGGTCCGCGTCAGCGACTTGACCACAGCGACCGAGATGCCGAAGCCGACTGCCGCGGCAAGCGCGATCAGCTGGCCCGGATTGATCGCGCCGGCCGCCGGCCGCACGATCACGAATACGCCGACAAGGCCAAGCACGATCGCGACGATCTTCCACGCCGTCATCCGCTCGCCGAGAAAGCTCGCCGCAAGGATCGCGGTCCAGATCGGCATCGTGAACTCGATCGCGACCACCTGGCCGATCGGGATCAATGTCACCGCAAAGAACCAGCCGAGCTGCGCGCAGAAATGGATCAGGTTGCGCGCGATATGGACGTGCACCCGTGCCGTCTTCACGATCGCAAATCCGCCATTCATGTGGATCAGCGGATAGAGCATCGCGAAGCCGAGCACGCCGCGAACGGCCATCAATTGGAAGACGTTGACCTCGCGCGTCGCCTCGCGGCCGGCCACCGCCACGATCAACATCAGCGCGAGCCAGCCGGACATCCACAATGCTGCGCGGGTCTTTGAGGGCGTGCGATCCATGACGGGGAACGAGCGGAGGAGGGGGCCCGGTATCGGCGAGCTGCCATGAATTTGCAACGCGCAATTCTGCCTGCGCGGTGATGCGTCACCCGCGCGATCTCTGCTAAGCAGATCGGGAAAATCAAATCAGGAGGATCTGCTCATGCGCGTCTTGCAACCGGCCGAATGGTCGAAACCCCGCGGCTTCTCGCACGGTGTCGCGTTCGACGCGCCCGGCAAGTGGATCGTGCTGGCGGGGCAGACCGGCGGCGACGAGAAGGGCGACTACGCCCCCGACATGGCCGCCCAGGTCGGCACCGCGTTGAAGCGCATCATCAAGCTGTTGAACGAAGCCGGTGCTGGCCCCGAGCACATCGTCCGCCTGACCTGGTACCTGACCAGCCGCAGCGAATATGAGGCCGCGGGCGCCGGTATCGGCGCGGCGTGGAAGGAGACGCTCGGGCGCAATTTCCCGCCGTCGACGCTGCTCTATATCGGCGGGCTGGTCGATCAGCGCGCCAAGGTCGAGATCGAGGTCACGGCATTCGTGCCTGCGGCATAGCACCGCTGCGACGGGTGTGGGCGATTGGCATCCAGCCAGCAAAAAGCCCTCGGGGATGACCCGAGGGCTTTTCTCGCCTGAGCGCGGATCGATTACTTCGACAGCGTGATGCTGGCGCCGCGGAACTGGCTGTCGGCCCTGATCGTGACCGCCTGCTTGTTGCCGGTGGTGCGCATCGAGATGTCGGCATTGAAGCCGGGAGCGCTGGCAACGACCTGGAAGTTGCCGCCGCCGCCGCGACCCTGCAACGAGCCGCTGACATTGCGGCTGGACTCGCTCCAATTGCCGCTGACCGCGCTGCCTTCGGCCTGCACATCGGCCGCCAGGTTGAACTTGTAGGCGTCGCTGGCGCAGGTGAGGCTCATGGTCATGCGGGGCCCACCGACGTGATAGGTGGCGCGGCAGCGGATGCGCTCGCTGGAGCCGTCGTCCAGCATGACCGAGCCGGCACCCGACCAGGTGCCCGCCATGCCGGCGAACGGGCCGGACTGGGCATGGCCCGTGGTGCTTGCGAGTGCGATCACGAAAAACGCGGCGGCAGCAAATGCTGGCCGCCGCGCGATGGCGAAGAAACTTGATAGGCTGGTGATCTTACTGACGGGACGCTTCCCATCGGCCGCTGCACGGTACGCCAGCTGATGCCCCATTCCACTTCCCCGATCCGGAGTTGCCACTGAGTTGTCCGTTCGCATATGCACCATTGATCGAGACTCGCACAAGTCCCCCGCTGCCGACGGTGCCGGAGATCGCCGCGCCCTGGGCCGAGATCTTTCCTTCAGCGACAGTCACGGTCGAGCTCTGCGACGGTTCGCAGCTGCCGGTCTTGGTGACGACGGTGACGTTCCAAAGGCCGTCATAAGGCTGCTGGGCGGACACGGGAGCAGCGGTGAGGGCGGCGGCCGAGGCGACCGAGGTGACCAAAATCAGGTCGCGAATGCGGATCGAACGCATGAATCAAATCCCTGTAATTTCGTGTGATGACGCGGCTTATCCTGTCACAATGTGTTCAAAATTTGCTGCGTCGCGAGAGTCCCCAAATGTTCCTGTGAACTCAAACACATCATGGTGAATTCGGTTCCGGATCAGGAACGGAAAATCCGAGCATGGCTTTTCCGAACGAGGTATTCATATACCCTAGCTCGGGTTAGTGTTTGCCGGGGCTCAGATTCGGCGCCTTGGTCGCAAACTGCTCATCCTGGACCTTGGCCGGCAGCGAGCCGTTGACCTTGCCATAGTCGATGACCTGGGCGAGCAGACGCAAACCGAGCGGCGCCAGCGCGCGCTCCCACAGCTCGCGGGCGGTCTCGCCTTTCTTGACGAACACCCAGTCCTGCGCGGCGATCGCGCCGGCGTCCATGCGGTCGGCGAGGTGATAGATGCTGCCGCCGGCGATCGGATCGCCTTCCTTGATGGTCCATTCCACCGCCGCGATGCCGCGGTGGCGCGGCAGCAGCGACGGGTGGTAACCGATGCCGCCGAGCCTGGACGCGGCAAGCGCCTCCCTGCTGACCCGGGCGTGGCTGTGGGCGGTCACGATCAGGTCGGTGTCCGGCGCGATCTCGGCGGCCGTCACCAGCTTGGGATCAGCCTGGACAACGACCTCGATGCCGGCCGCCCTGGCCGCTGCCGCCAGCCGGTCCTCGCCGTCATGGACGACCACCCTGACCAGCGTGACGTGGTGTTCGCGCAGCATGTTCAGGGTCGTCACGCCGAAATGGCGGGAACCGACAAGGGTAATGCGCATGGGGATCTATTCCGTGGGGTTTACTCGAGGATTATTCAGGCCGCCGCTATGCCGATAGCACACCGCAGCCGCCTGTTTCGCTGTCTTGCCGCTTATCAACAGGACGGCCGGGTGGCAAATGTCAGGCCGCCGGCTGCTTGCTGGCCAAAACCTTGTCGATGCGCCGGCCGTCGAGGTCGACGATCTCGAATTCCCAGCCCTGCGCGGTGGTTTTCGCGCCGACATCGGGGATCGCGCCGAATTCATGCAGCAGGAAGCCGGCCGCGGTCTGGTACGGCCGCGGCGATGGCAACGCGATGCCAAGCAGTTCGCTGAATTCCAGCGCCGGCATCCAGCCCGAGATCAGATAGGAGCCGTCGGCGCGCCGGACATAGGCGGGCTCGGCCGGGCCTTCCTCGGTATGGAAGGCACCGACGATGGCTTCGAGGATATCGGCACTGGTGACGACGCCCTGGAAGGTGCCGTACTCGTCGTGGACGAGTCCGATATGCACTCTGGAGTCGCGCAGGATCGCGACCACGTCGCGGGCGTCGACGGTCTCCGGAATGATCGGCGCATCGCGCGTCAGCGCGCGGATGTCGGGCGTCTGGCCCGCGAGGTAGACGTCGAGCACGTCCTTGGCCTGCACGATGCCGAGCGCATGATCGCGATTGCCGTCGAACACCACGCAGCGCGAGTGACTGCTCTTTTGCAGCGTCGCCAGGATTTCGGCCGCGGGGGCGGCGAGGTCGATCAGGCTGACCTCGTGGCGCGGCGTCATCACGGCGCCGACCGGAAGATCGCCAAGCCGCATCACGCCGGCGATCATCTCCTTTTCGCCGGGCTCGAGCACACCGGCGTTCTCGGCCTCCACCACCAGCGTCTTGATCTCGTCCTCGCTGACGCGGTCCTGTGCATCCTCGCGATGGCCGAGCACCCACAGTAGCAGCTTGCCGGATCGGTCGAGCAGCCACACCAGCGGCAGCGACAGCCGCGCCATCATGGTCATGGCCGGCGCGACCTTGACCGCGATCGACTCGGGATCGCGCAATGCGATCTGCTTCGGCACCAGCTCGCCGACGATCAGCGAGGCATAGGTGATCACGCCGACGACGAGGCCGACGCCGACCGCGTCGGCGATGCTTGCAGACACGCCGAGCTCAAGCAGCCATTGGGTCAGACGCTGGCCAAGCGTTGCGCCCGAGAAGGCGCCCGACAGCACGCCGATCAGCGTGATGCCGATCTGCACCGTGGAGAGGAACTTGCCGGGATCGGAGGCCAGTGCAAGTGCGCGGCGCGAACCGCTGACGCCTCGTTCGACCAGAGCCGCAAGGCGCGCCGGACGCGAGGAGACGATCGCGAGCTCCGACATCGCCAACAGACCGTTGACGACGATCAAGACCGCCACGATCGCAAGTTCCAGATATAACACGGGAGTCCCTAAACATTGGCGGCGTCGGCCGCTGCACAACGCCCAATATAGGCATACCGGAGCGATTTTGCTGTGCCTTGTCGGGCGTTCCTGCACAAGCAGAGGGTGCGTATGGCCAGCATGCAGCAGGAGATCGCGGCATTTTGGCGCGCTGGCATGGGTGACAGCCAGACAAACGCTGAAGCGCGATGCGATTGGGTTGAATCGTCATCGCGCTTCAGCCCATTGTTTGAGCATGATCTCCACGCAAACGCCCCGCGTTTTGTCGCGGGGGAAAGCCGCTTCGCACGTTTCCGGATCATGCTCTAGGCGAGGATCCGCAGCGCCGGCCTGGCGAACGTCCGGCTGCCCGATGAGGCGGGCTGCACCAGCATTCGTTTGGAGGCGGCTTGCAGTTGCACGCGCAAATCGGCGTTGCACTGCTTCATCTGGTTGCGCAATTCGCGGCGAGAGAAGGCGGTGAGCGAGGGGTCCGCGAGTTGCTGCCAGGCCCTGCGCAGCCATTCCTGCAGTTCGCGAATGTTCTGATCCAGAACCTTCTGATCAAACACGTCGGGCTGGGTCATGCCGCCAAATCCCACGAAGCGATCAGTTGCAAAGTAACGCTGATTCGCGTCGCTTCACCTAGCGCTATGTTGCGCAGGCGTGTTTGCGGCAGGGGAGATCGGCGGCGGCAGGCGCGTTCGTGCCCGCGTCAGCGAGCGTCGCCGGACCCGCTGCGCAGCAAATCCAGCGCGACGGGCAGCGCGAGGAACAGCGCTGCCAGCATCGAGAGATGGCGTGTCTGCGCGGCGGTCAGGCCGAGATCGTATTGGGCGAGATAGGCCAGCATGATCGCGATGTAGGCGGCGACGCAGATTGCGACGGCGATGCTTCCGAAATCGGTCTTGCTGTCGGTCTGATCGTCCACGGCGGCACCACGTCGTTGCCGGAGCGGTGTAGCGTGGCTCGGCTTCACCACCTATGAGCTGGATCACGGGCAAGGGGTTGCGCGGCCGAATGGCTTCGTGCGTCACGACTATCATCTGGTCAGCACGCGCGGCAATCTGGCGACCAGCATTCCGCAGCGACGTGGCTGCGACGCCCTTGAAAGTCTCGCGGCGACCTAACCTGCCAGCAGCAGGGGCCTAGCGAGGCAGGCTGCCTTGCGGTTGGCTTCCACCGGGAAGCTTCACCGGAATGTGGGGCGAGGTGCTCACCACGCGGGGACTTCCGTCGGAATGGGTCTGGCCGTTAAGCAATGTCTCGAGCAACAGAATGAATTTCTCGGCAAGCATGGGCGTAGCCCTCGTCGTCTAATGTCCTTATGTCGCGGCGCTCGGCGGAAAATTCGATCAACAAAATGCGAGTCGAACCGGCACTGCGATGTTGCAGCGCGGAGACTTCCCGGCGCAATCCGGGAGACTACCGGCACCCGCGTACAGCCCGCGCGTGGATGGTTGCCAGGTTGCTAACGATTGCCGGCGCTGCACGTGATGGCACTCACCGTTCCTTCAAGGATGCACGTTAATGATAGGGATATGGATCGTGATCAGGACATCGACGAGGGATTCGGATCGGCGCTGCGCCGCAGCTACGGGCGGCTGGCCTGGTGGGTCGTACGACTTAACCGCGTGCTCGAACCGTCGCGCGCGGCCGAACCACCGCGCACCCAATTGCCACCGCGGCCGGCCGTTCCGCCACGGCGACCTGTCCCGCCGCGCCCCGAATAGACCCCACCGGAATACCGGCTTCCGCTGTATCGGCCGCGCGGCCGGACTGCTATTCATGCGCCATCCGCGGACCCCTCCGGTCCGCCGTTTTTGACGATGCGGCCGCGCGGCCGCGCAAGCGACGAGGGACGAATGCGATGATTGAGACGGTTGGCATTATCGGCGCCGGGACCATGGGCAACGGCATCGCGCAGATCTGCGCGGCGGCAGGCCTCGGCGTGACCATGGTGGATATCTCCGACGCGGCGGTCCAGCGCGGCCTGAAAACGGTCGGGAGCAGTCTCGATCGGCTGGTCGCCAAGGAGAAGATGACCGCGGCCGATCGCGACGCGACGCTCGGACGCATCAACGCGACCACCGACAAGGCCAAGCTCGCCGCTTGCGATCTCGTGATCGAAGCCGCGACCGAGAACGAGGAGCTGAAGATCAAGATCCTGAAGGATCTCTGTGCGGGGCTGAAGCCGAGCGCGCTGGTCGCAACCAACACCTCGTCGATCTCGATCACTCGCCTTGCGGCCTCGACCGATCGTCCCGACCGCTTCATCGGGATGCATTTCTTCAATCCGGTGCCGGTGATGGCGCTGCTCGAACTGATCCGGGGCTTGCAGACCTCGGACGACACCGTCGCCAAGGCCGAAGCCTTCGCCAAGCGGGTCGGCAAGGTCGCGATCACGGCGAAGAACAGCCCGGGCTTTGCGGTGAACCGCATCCTGTGCCCGATGATCAACGAGGCGATCTTCGCGCTGCAGGAAGGCATTGCGACCGCCGAGGAGATCGATGCCGGCATGAAGCTTGGCTGCAATCATCCGATCGGCCCCCTCGCGCTCGCCGATCTGATCGGGCTCGACACGATGCTGTCGGTGATGGAGGTGTTCTACACCGGCTTCAACGACCCCAAATACCGGCCGGCGCCGCTGCTGAAGGAGATGGTCGATGCCGGCCATCTCGGCCGCAAGACCGGGCAGGGGTTCTACAGCTACAGCAAGTGAGGCCGGCGCGCGTCCGACCCCGTAATCATCCGGGATGGATCGCGCGGACAAGGTCGCGTATCGACAACACCTGATCCGCCACGAGGCGGGGGACATCAGAAACGAGGCCCGGTCTCCTAGGCACACCGGGCCTCGTTTTTTTGTGAGATACCGGGCTCAGTCGGCCGATGCGACCGGCGTGACGCTGGTTTCCTCGGGATCGGCGCCGAACAGGCCGACGAGATACTTGTAGTAGTCCGGCATCTTCTCCTTCAGCGTGGCGCGCGTATAGGGCTCGTGCTCGGAATCCTTGCCGGCCAGGAAGATGCTCGCCGTCACCGCGAAGAACTCCTGCTGGTTCTCAACGCATAGGCCTCCTTGGCGAACAGCTCCTTCGATTTGGCCTGGCTGAGGAAAGCCTTGATGCCTTTGTTCTCATAGCCGTTCGGCATCAGCCGGGCGTGATAGGCATGAAGGAATTCGTGCAGCAGCACCGGCTCCTTCGCGTAACGCATCATGTTCGGACGCATCCTGATGATGCCGATGCCGGAATCGAGCGCAAGCGCGAGCGGATCCGAATTGGTCCATTGCTGCTTGTCGTGATCCCAGATGGTGACGTCGCGCGTCGTGCCGTGGTCCCATTCCGGCGGCGTCAAGCCATAGCAGGCCGCCGCCGCGCCTTCGTCGAGACACGCCATCTCGCTGGCAACGATCGGCACGCGATGGAAGAACTGCAGCACCTTGGGGCTGAAGCCTGCGGTTTCCACGACGTCGAGCTGGCGGCGGACCATGTCGGCGATGCTGGTGACGTCCTTGCGGTCGGCGTTCTCGGAGAGATCGAAGACGTAGCCGCGATATTTCTCGACGCTGCCCGGCGCCGCCTCGGACGGCCCCGACATTCGTGGTCCGGCTACGGCCGGCCCGACCGCGAGTGACAGGATCATTGAAGCAATGAGCGCGCTGCGCATGATTATCCCCCGTGCGACGAGCCTCTCCGGGTGTCGTCGTCCATTGAGCCGCGCGGGAGACTAGGGCAGCCGCCTTGCGGCGCGCTCAAGTCGTACATTTCAACCGCGTATCCCCGATTAGGCGTCGGTTAACTACATGCGCTGGGATGGGCCGGCGGGCAGCGGGCCAGCGGGGTGTGGAGGCCGCGAGGGCCGATGACCGGTCAGCCGGTGCTCACCGTGCCGCGAGCGGGCTTTGAACGATCGTCACAGCTTCTTGAGGCGGTCCCCGGAAACCTCGCAGATCGTGCCGGCGTACCTAGATCAGCGGCTGGGTGCCGATTGAGCAAGGAAACACGATCATGCGCAGGACGAATTGGGCAATTCTGGCGTTCGCGGCGCTCGGAACGAGCTGGATTGTCGGTTCCGCGTCGCCTGCGGCGGCCGATCCCTATGAGTATCCCTGGTGCATCCAGGGCCGGCAGGAGGGATATCCCGGCTATTGCGGCTACCAGACCTATCAGCAGTGCCAGGCATCCGCGTCGGGCCGCGACGCCTATTGCGGCATCAATCCGCGTGTTGCCTTCAGCCAGCAGCGGATGGCGCCGCGGGCGTTCCGCTGAGCGGTGCGAGGAGGTCGGGCCAAGCGACCGTCGGGCACGATGGTTGCATAGCTGACGGTCGGATCATTTTTTTTGCCTTGGAGCGAACATGGGCGAGATCATCAGGTTCATCTCGAAGTCCGAACGCGAGCGCGCGCGTCTGATCCGCGAGGCGCGTGCGAACTATGAGCGCATCTTTCCATCGGCCGATCCGGCTGATGCGCAAGGCGCCGCAGACGAAGGCAGCAGCGAGGCGTCGTCGAAGCCGTAGCGCAAGTCAAGCGCGCAACGGGAGGCGGAGCGGCGATGTGGCAGCGTTTGTGGCAGACTTGGACGATCGACAAGCCGGCCGCGCTTGGCGATTGGCTGTGGCAGATCCTGGTCGTTGAGCTCGCCGCCTTGCTCGATCGGCTGACGTTACGGAAGCTGATCGCGCTGATCCCGGTTGCCATCGTGATCGGCGCCTATTGGCACCGGATTCCGCTTCCTCCCGAGCTGATGCTGGTTGGCGATGTGCTGGCCTATATCGACATCTTCTCGATGATCTTCCTGATCGGCTTCTTTACCCGCGTTGCGACGGTGGTGGCCCTCGTCAGGCAGGCCATCGATCTCGTCCGCGGCGTGATGCGGCAGGTGCCGATGGCGCTGCACAGATTTGGCGCTCGTCACCGTCGTGCCAAGGACAGTCCGCGCCGCAGGCGGCTCACGCATGCGAAGACAGATGACGATGGCGCCGCCGGCATGGCGGGCCTGGCGTGGGCCTAGTCGGACGCGATGTGGTGGTGACGAACGCGATCGCGGCGCCTATCGCGGCTGTCCGGCCAGCTGATCGCCGTCATCCGCCTGGCGCCGGGCCGGGCTGCGCGCGGAAGCGCCGTCCTGGCTGCGCCGATGCGAACTGGAGAGGTCGGTCGCGCCGTGCTGGGATCGATGAAACGCGATACCCATCTGGAAACTCCAGACACCGAACAGCAGTGCGCCTGCCACACAGGCCGCCACGAAAGCCCAATCGCGTTTCCTCATCTGGTCCAACAAAGCCAATTCGATGCCGCATCAACGGCGCATGTTCCAAATCTCGCCAAGCGAGACAGCCGCATTGTGAAACGATTGCACGCGGTTGTCGATCCGCGCAGCTCATCCTCGCATCGGTCACGGAGCGGTGACTATCAAATCATGCGTCCAGAAACACTCCGACCAGATTGCCCGACCCCCGCAACAAACTTGCCAAACTTTCACTAGGTCGCCGGCGCACTGAGTTCGAAAATGCAGGAACCGATCGGACGATTCGCGAATGACCGAACTTGAGGAGCTCAGATATTTCGAGCATCAGTGCCTGGAGATGGCGGAGCAATCCACGCTGCCGGATGCCCGCCGCGCGCTTCAGATCCTGGCGCGCAACTATGCCGCTGCGGCCGAAATCGTCGAGCGGCGCGCGCAATCCGCCAACACCGCGCTCGCGCAGCTGTTTCGATGTTTGAGGCTATGAGGGCGTGACAAGGGCGCCGCGAGCCGGTCACGACGACCGATCCCGATGGCGCGGATGCGGCTTGCCCTCGAAGCCGCAGGCGTCAGGACGCCTTGGTCTCGTGTCGTCGGCATCGAAATGCTTGAACACACCGGGCGACGCTGCCATCAGATTGCGCGATCTCGGCGGCATGGCGCCGTCGGCAGTCGGAAGGCGAGGTGCTGCGATGTTCTCGCTGACTTTTCTGGGAACGTCGGCAAGCGTGCCGTCTCCCGAGCGCAATCACCCGGGCATCCTCGTCGAGGCGGCCGGCAGTCGTATTCTGGTCGATTGCGGCGAGGGAACGCAGCGCCAGCTGCTGCGGAGTGGCGCCGGCTTTCGACGGCTTGATCGCCTGTTGCTGACCCACGGGCATTTCGATCATGTGCTCGGCATCCCCGGGCTGTTTTCGACCCTCCGGTTGCGGCAAAGCTCGGATGCGATGACGATTCATGCCGGGCCCGGCACGCTCGATGTCGTCGTCCGCATGCTGGCAGGCCTTTGGGGCGAGGGCAGAGCGCCGATCCCGCTTGATCTGGTGCCGTTGAGCGAGGGGCGAGTCCTCGACGCCGGCGAATTCACCATCGATTGCTTTCCGGTCCGCCACCGGGATACGGACAGCTTCGCTTTCTCCTTTCAGAGCGCGATGCGCCGGCATCTCCTCCCGGACCGGCTCCTGGCGCTGCGCGTGCCCGATGGGCCCGTTCGGCGGGAGCTGGCGGAGGGACGGCAGGTGAAGCTGGACGACGGTCGCACCATCGATCCCGAGCAGGTGCTTGGCCCCGCGCAGGAGCGAAAGAAGCTCGTCATCGTCGGTGATGCCGAAACCACCGAGGGGCTCGCCGAACACGTCGGGGACGCCGACCTGCTGGTGATCGAAGCGACGTTTCTCGAGCGTGATGCAGTCATCGCGCGCGACTACGGACATTTGACCGCCAGCGAAGCCGCCGCGCTCGCGGCGCGGAGCGGGGTCAAGCAGCTCATCCTCACGCACATCTCCGGCCGCTACCCGGACGAGGACATTCTGGCGGAGGCGACGAGGACTTTCCCGAACAGCCGGATAGCCATCGACTTCGACCGCATCGCGATCTGAGTGCGCGCCGCCGCACGAACAACGTTTCATTAACCCGACTCACGCAACGTCGTCCCAGGCCGTCTGGATGGGCCGCTTGCAGAAGGCCGCCACGAGTGACTACGTGGCGGCCTTTTGCGTGTCACAGTGCCAAGGGAGACGACCGATGGACTACGGCGCCTTCACCGACGCCAGCCTGAAGATGATGTACGAAGCCGTCCGCGGCGCGCTCAAGGCCGACGACCAATTCGAGGCGGCCGGCGAAGATCCAAGATTCCGCGTCCGCGCAACGCCCGAATGGAAACGGCATGCCGGCAGTCTCGAGGCAGAGATGTTGAAGCGAGGACTCCAGCTCGAGATCATCGACTGGACAGGCGGTCAGGGCGAATTGCCGTTGGCCTGATGTCTGAACTCTTGCAGCGCTCCGAATGTTCGCTCCGAATTGCCCGCTGGGCTTCGTGCGCTTTCGGCATCCTGCGTTCACGCTCCTCTCGGTGCGCAGGTGGTCTTCACCGTCGCGGGCGGCTTCCACTATGCTTTTGAGCTGTTCACTGATCGTTCCTCCGCGGCGACGCGCGGTGGCTCGACTAAAAGGCCGGTAGTCAAAGCTGAATTCCGCGACGGCCTAATTTGCTCCACTGATGCGCCGCGGTTTTGCCGCGCCTCGTTCGCTTTGCCCAACTCTGTTCATATACCTTACGAGGTAACACAGATGTCATCTGTTCGCGGTTTGTGTCGCCGCCGATCGGGGTATTCGAGCTAGCTCTGCCTACGGCTCGGGCTTCAGGGCGTCCGTCAATGCCTGCTTGATGTGTTCGGCCTGTTCCTTCGTCAGCTTCTCGGCGAAGCGGCCGTCTTTCTTCAACTGCGCTGGCCCCTTGAGCTCTCGATCATAGACCATCCAGTCGGTGCTTCCTCTCCGAACGATAAACCTTGACGGTAGGGGCGCTGCGTATCTCAACGATACCTCCCAATGAATCCAGCTGGCCGTCTCCAAAAGACACATCCGGCGACAGCTTGTTCCTGAACCGGGACACTGAAATTCCCTGCGCCACGTAAAGAGCAAGGCTTATGCCGCAATACACCCGCCGCCGACCGGTCCGGAGAACCGCAGGCGGGCCCGACGTGGGCGACGCCGAGCATGATGACCGCGACAGGGAGAGCAACGAGCCGTTGGCGTCCGAATGCGTCTGGTCCGAGCATTGGGATTGCGGTTCTGATCATTCCGAAAAATTACGCCGCCGGGCCCGAAATGGTTTGTCCCGGCGGCGCCCTGTTCTTCCAGCCTCTGGGCCCTGAAATCCCCAGCGCCCAAAACCTACTAAAGATCACGCCGAACAACTGTGGCTTGGTTCACACAAAATTAAGAAGAGCCGGCGCCAGGGCCCGCGCGCCAGCTCCTCCTGAAACGGTGACCGTATTCCGCATCCCCAATCGGTCCCGTCCCGTGAGAAGCGCCCTCCGGTACGGTTACCGATCTGCTAACCGGGCTTGCCGAAGCCGTTGATCTTGGCGATCGCGGTCCCCGCGGCCATGAACGGCGCCGGCGCCTGCGCAGCTGCGCGAGCACCATGAGCGCTATCGTCATTGCCGCACTACTGTGTGCAACGCATGTGCAAGACGAAACTTTGAAAACGGCTTGGAGGCTGTATTTCTGGCTTCAATATCTGAATTTGCTTGGTGAGCGCGGAGGGACTCGAACCCTCGACCCCATGATTAAAAGTTATGGCCCAGCACACTTGCTAACCTCATGAGTTGGCGTTGTTTTCAGCCGAACGACCTTAAGTAGCTGAAAATGCATAATTAATCAACTATCATCCGTTTTCATGGGGGATAACGCGATTTCACTTGCATTAATTCCGGCGAGTGTGCTCAGAGTGTGCTTGTTGACCCCGTGACGCAAGCACACTCCGAGGGAAGGGCGCGCAATGGCCGCGAAGCTGAAGATCACCAAGGAAGCGGTGGAAGCCCTGGAGCCGGGCCAAATCATCTCCGATACCAACCCGACCGGCTTTGTCGCTCGCTGCCAGCAGAGCGGGAAGGTGTCCTATTTCTACCGCTACCGGGACAAGCGCACCGGCAAGAAGCACTGGCTTGGCCTGGGCGTGCACGGGGACATCACACCGAAGCGGGCGCGGGAACTGGCGTCGATCAAGGCCGGCGAGGTTGCCGGAGGATCCAATCCGCTCGAGGAGCAAAAGGCCGAGCGCGAGGAGGCGCAACGGGAGGCCCTTGCCGACAAGAACACGGTGGACGCGGCCTTGGACTTATTTGTGGAAAAGCACGCAAAGAAGCTGCGGAGCTGCAAGCAGGTCGAGCACGCCTTTGACAGCTATGTCCGGCCGAAGATCGGCACCATGTCGATCTATGACGTCAAGCGTCGGCATATCTCCGAAATGCTGGACGCTGTCGAAAAGGAAGCCGGCCCAGTCATGGCTGACCGGACGCTGGCCCACGTGCGGAAGGCCTTCAACTGGTGGGCGACCCGCGACGACGAATTCTCCTCTCCGATCGTCCGCGGCATGGCGCGCACCAAGCCAAAAGAGCGAGCCCGGAAGCGCACACTGACGGATGAAGAAATCCGGGACGTGTGGAAGGCGCTGGAGAAGGTGCCCGAACCGGCCTGCTACTCGCGGTACGTGAAATCGCTCCTGCTCAACATGACGCGCCGGAACGAATCCTCACGGATGACATCGGCCGAACTCGACGGCGACCTGTGGACCATTCCTGGCTCGCGATACAAGAACAAGCTGGATCACGTCATCCCCATGTCGGCGCAGGCGAGGGCGCTGATCGGCGAAAAGCCGGAGGGCTTCAAGGGTAACTCATGGTTCATTTTCTCGACCGTGGGCGGCGCCAAGGCCTTTAGCGGCTTCTCAAAGGCGAAGAAGCTGCTGGACGCGGAGATAGCCAAAATCCGCAAAGCGGAGAGCCGGCCCAAGATGCCGCGGTGGACGCTTCACGACCTGCGCCGCACCGCCCGCACGCTCATGAGCCGCGCCAAGGTGCCGGAAGATCACGCCGAGCGAGCGATGGGGCACGTGATTGTAGGCGTTCGCGGTACCTATGACCGTTACGCCTACTTGGACGAGAAGCGCGAGTCGTTCGCCAAGCTAGCTGCACTGGTCGATATCATTCTCGCCCCGCAGACTGACAATGTCGTTCCCTTCGCGGAGGTCGCAAAGTGAGCAAAGAGCTACGAAGCTGGCTCAACTTCCTCGTCGGTATCGCTGATGGGCCGCACATGAAGAAAGTCGGCAAAGTGGAATTGCTCGAGGAGAGAATGAACGCTTATGCCGTTGCCGCTCGCGGCTGGGCGTTTCTAGCCGGCTTCAAGGGCGATGATACGATCGAGGTTGTTGAGCTGGCGACGTTGGAGGCGATCTCGCGAATGTCGCGTTTCAGGCAGCAGCGGAAGGGGCGCAGGGAAGGGTACGTCTCAGTTCATACGAAAAAGCAGGATGCCGCTCTCGATGCCGAGCTGAAGCGTGGCTCTTCGCTGCGCAAGGCCGCTCGCAAGGTGGGCGGAGAGGATCAGGCGGAAACTCATCGACGACGCGTCCAGCGACGGCGGCGCCGCGTGAGAGAAATTGTCGCCCTTCAGACAAAAGATAGGTGACATTGAAAGGGCAAAAAATCGTCCATTTAAACTGACGCTCAGTCGAGGCCACTTCACGCAACTAACTTCCTTCTCATTGCAAATCACTCTTGATGAGGAGGCTTCATGTCCGAGAATCCCGACGATCTCCTTTCCCCCCAGGAGGTCGCGTCCATCTTGAAGATCACGACCGGTGCACTCGCCAACAAACGCGTGAAGGGAGACGGCCCGGCTTTTGTGAAAGGCGGCAGGATCCTGTACCGGCGCGGCGACGTGGTCGAATACGTCCGCTCGCTGGTCAGGCGATCGACCTCTCAGCAGGAGGCCGCGGCCTGATGATCCAAGAAACAGAGAAGGCCGGCGCCGTGGCGGGCACCGACCTTCGGAAAACTGTTCTGGCGAACAGCTCCGAAGATAGCCTCCGCGCCCGGCGCGCGCAATACCTCTCCGAAATCTTCGCGATGCCGGCGGACACCGCCGTCACGATCGCAGACCTCGCTTTTGGAGGTGCTGCGCATGATTAAGGCCTACGCCTGCCAGGTCGATCACATCGCCGGCCAGCTCCAGCACAACGGGATGAACGACATCAGCACCGATGACCTGCGCTCACTCTCGGGCTCGCTGCAGATGACGCTGGATATCGTCTATCGAGAAATCTACCGCAGAATGGAGCTCGAACAGGAGGCGCTGCCCAAGGTGGCCAACTATTCCGGCGGCGGCCTGCTCGACCTTCTGAAGCCCTCCAATCCGGAGGGCGCAGCATGAGCGAGCCCGTCACCTTCAATGTGCTTGGCCCGCCTCAGGGTAAGGGCCGGGCTCGAGCTTTCGTCCGCGGTGGTCGCGTCGGCCACTACACGCCGCAGAAAACCCGCAGTTACGAGAGCCTGATCTTCGGCGCCGCCGTCGATGCTATGGGTAGCCGAGCGCCGTTCGGCGAAGCCGTTGAACTCACGCTTCGCGCCATCTATCCGATCCCGGCATCGTGGTCCGAGAAGAAGCGCCAGCGGGCGATCGTTGGCGAGCTAAAGCCGACGAAAAAACCCGATCTCGACAACGTGGCGAAGGTCTTCAACGACGCCATGAACGGCGTGGTGTATGTGGACGACAGCCAAGTCATCCTGATCCACCTGGAAAAGCGTTACGGGCCGCAGCCGCTCGTGGTCTGCACGGTGAAACCTATTTTCAGTGCAGATTGCACCGAAAATCAAACTCCCAACTTGGGAGTTTCATCTCAGGTTGAGACAAAAATGGAGGCTGGCGAATGAACCATCGCCTCATGGTCTCCGATCCGGCCATCCGGAAGCAGCTCCAGCTCGCCGGCCTGCGCTTCATGTGCAGCCGCGCGCAGTGGCTCGCCAGCGAAGCCCGCGTGCTCGGGCTGCAGCTCAAGAACGACAGGATCACGTCAGCGCAGGTTGACGCGAAACTGGAGGAAATGGGCGCGCTGGATCTCGTCTATCCCGAACTGATGCGGGGTGACGTATGACGGTTCCTGAGCATGTCATTGAGCGTGCGTGGCAGGTTGCTCAACCGATCCTGAATAGCGGTCGCAACCAACGCCGTGCGAAGGCGAAAGGCTTCGCGTTCAAGCTTTTCCGCGAATTCGACCATCCCGCGCAGGAAGGCAGCAAGGCGCATATCATCAAGAAGATATTCGCATGGGGAGAGACTTCTGCGTGGATCGGGCCACCTGGTAGCCTGAAGTCTTCCTTGCTGGCCGATGCTGCCGTAGCCATCGCGAGTGGCAGCGATTGGTTTGGATACAAAAGCAAGGGCCCCGTGAGTGTCGTGTACTTCGCCCTTGAGCGTGCCGATCTTGTCGAGCGGCGCATCTGGGCGACGGCGGCTCGGCGCGGCATCACAGGTAGTCTTCCAATCGCAATTGTCCCTGGCATCGTGGATTTGGCCAAACCGGGTTCAGTTGAGAAGATCGTCAACACCATTCGTGAAGTTGAGGGCGAATTCCTTGAGGACGAAGATCATCAAGGAGACTACGTGGGGTTGGCGATTTTTGACACATTCGCCAAGCTGGTCGCAGCCGGCGGCGGTGATGAGGACAAAGCAAGCCATCAGGGAGCCGTCTTTACCGGCATCCAACGAGTAAAGGACCTGCTCGGCGGCGGCGGACCGCACATCGCACTGATCGGCCATACCGGGAAAGACGAGAGCCGCGGCGCGCGCGGTTCAAATGCTTTTCTCGGCGACGCCGATCTGATGGTGACGTTGAGCGGCGAGGGTATCAAAACCGCGACGGTCACAAAGGCCAACGACGCTCCCGAAGGTCCTCTCTTCTCGTTCATAGGGGAAGTGTGCGAACTCGGCGCCGACGAGGACGGAGACCCGATCACGGTGAACATCGTGAGCCGGGAGGAAGTCACCGCGACGTCGAGCGGCGGCAGCACCGAGCCGAAGCTGTCCACCAATCAGCGCGTCATGTACCGGCTGCTGTCCGATGCCGGACCCGCAGGATTGACGACGGAGGCCTGGAGCGAGCTTGCCAAGGCCGAGGGTATCACCGTGAAGCAGCGCCATTACGAGACGCGCATGGCGCTGAAGGACAAGGGACTGGTCCGGGAATATGCCGGCATCTGGAGAGTGAACGCATGACCACCGAAGCCGAGATCATCCCGCCGGAGCCGAAGCCGAAGCGGCCGAGCGAATTCACAGACGAAATCTTCACCGAGATTTGCGATCGCATGGCGAACGGGCAGGGGCTTCGCAAAATCTGCGAGGACCCCGAGATGCCAAGCCGCCAGACATTCCTGCGGTGGATGGAGAAGGACACCGGTCGGCAATCCCGGTACCAGACCGCGCGCGAATCCCTGATGGATTGGTACGCCGAAGACATCATCGACATTGCTTGGGACAACTCCAAGGACACCATCAAGGACGGAAAGGGCGAGCCGAAATGTAACCATGAATGGATCAACCGATCCCGCCTCAAGGTTGATACCCTCAAGTTCCTGATGGCGAAGCTTCACCCCAAGCGATACGGCGACAAGGTGCCCGAGCTGGAGGGCGAGCGTGATCTCAAGATCAGTTGGCAGCAGCAGGCCGAACCGGTCCACCGCATCGAGCGCATCATCCTACAGGGCGTCGCCGCCGACGAACGCGTGCTTCAGAGGCGCATCGATGAGTTGGAAGCCGAGTTGGAGAAAGCCAAAACTCTGCCGCCTCCGCCGCCAGCGCAGCTCACGTTCCAGCCCGATCCATTGCCAGGCGATCTCACCCCCGAGGATTGGTCATTGCTCTCGGAGGTGCTGAACCTCATTCGTCGGACCATACCGACGGACGACAACTCTCCGCCGCAGGTGATCTTCGGCATCCTTCGCCAAGCCCTGCTGCTTCACTTCCGGGAAGTCGAGATTGATCTCGCGGCTCAGGCCGCTGAGTAACGGGGTCCGGTAACGTCCGGTCTCCCCCTTATAGGGGGGAGAACCGTGACGTGACCGCGTGACCGGTCACGATCCGTGACCATCCGTGACCGTGACCGTTACCCGTGACCCAGAGAACCCCATGGCACGTAACCAAGCATGGCGATTGAAGAAATCGGGAGATTGGAGCCACGCGGGCGAGAGACGGACCATTACGCGCGCGTGCGCGCGAGGCTTGGCCGATGGCTTGGTGAGGCGTGACGGTAACGCCTGCGATCCGTTACCAAGACCGTCAGAGTGTGCTGATGGTGTGCTTTTGGCTAGGAATGATTTTAAGTGATTGAATATGAAAACAAACTACGTGATTAAAGATTACGGGGTCTTGTAGTCGCGCCGCTAACGCTCCACACTTGCTCCATCTGATTTGGAGGAAGCGATGGCGACGAACTACCAGCTCTATCGACCGCAGAGCGTCGTCCAGAACGGGCAGCACATGGGGCCGGCCACTCTGGTTGGCACCTATTCCACACAGGCGCTTGCGATGGCGGCGCCCAGTGTCGTGGGGGATTTGATCATCCCGCCTGGCTGGAACTGGTCCATGACGAGCCACAGGCCTGTCCTCAGCGACACAACGTTGGCGGCAGGTAGCCAGCCGCAATACGTCACCGTGGGTGGCGGCGCCGGCTCGACGGCAAACCACGTTGGTCCGAGGCAGTGATGTCCAATTCCGTCCGTTACTCGAGTGAGATTCATCTCCGATGTGCGCCTGAGGTGACCGAACAGATTGACTTGGCAGCACGGAAGCATGGTCAGAAGCAATCCGAGTATGTGCGGCAGGCGGTGCTGAAAGCCCTCCGAGCTGATGGCATCGATCCGATCGCAGCGGGGAGGGCTTCCTGATGGACGAGGACGATTGTGACCTGTTCGACGCTGAGACCTTCGATCGCGAGACCTTTGCGACCGGTGAGCCGGCGCCGAGCAATGACAACGAGGAGGCGTCGGATTGACCCTCATTGCCCGGCATAACTTTGTCTCGCCGTGGCCGCAGGGAGGCGATGCAAGGCGCGTCTATGGGCCGCAGTGGAACGATGATCATCCGATCACGGGGACTGCAGACGCGACGCAGCTCAACGCGAACGTTGTCCAGTCCGTTGTCAGCGACACGAACGTCGTCGGGGCGATCTCCAACCAGACCCTGACGCTTTCGTGGTCTGGTGTGCTTTCGGCAAGCCGCGGCGGGTTTGGTGTGAACGTCAATGCCAGCACCGGTGTGCCCGTGTTTTCGGCTGGTGTTCCGACGTTTGCACCGACGACCGGGACGGGCAACGCTGTTCTCGCGACGTCGCCGACGATCTCAAATCCCACAATTTCGTCCATCAACAGCGCTATTGCGATCCAATTCCTGAACGGCGCCAATGCGCAGCAGGCTGATGTCGGTGCGCTTGTCGTCGCGGCGAACTATTCGGCGACGCCTCCGACGAATGGCATTTATACTCAAGGGGGCGTTGCCTTTGCTGGATCGAGTTCGGGGACTACGCAGGTTAACGCGGCTGTGGCGGCATCTGGCACGCTGACGCTTCCAGCGGTCACGGATACCCTTGTCGGGCAGAGCGCAGCGCAAACGCTATCGAACAAGACGCTTGTAGCGCCCGCGCTCGGCACTCCCGCGTCTGGTACGCTCACGAACTGCACCGGCTTGCCAGTCTCGACTGGTGTAAGCGGCTTTGGCACCGGCGTTGCGACGTTCCTGGCAACGCCGACCTCGGCCAATCTGCGGGCTGCAATCACCGATGAGGTCGGAACGGGTGCGGCTTACTTCGTTGGTGGTGCGCTGGGCACACCGGCATCAGCAACGTTGACCAATGCGACCGGTCTGCCTCTCGCGACGGGCGTGACGGGAAATCTGCAGGCCGTCAATGTCAACGGCGGTACAGGCGCATCTACGACCACGTTCCTCCGCGGTGATATGACGTGGCAGACGCCGCCAGGCGGTGGCAACGTCAGCACCAGCGGCTCTCCGACTTCGGGTCAATTGGCGTTTTTCGCAAGCGCGACTTCGATCCAAGGCGTCACCATCAATCCTGTCATCAATTCGCTGGGTGCGAACGTCAGCATTTCGAATACAACTTCGTATTTCGATGGCCCAACTTCATCGCAGGGTGCGGCAACAGGGACTTTCTACGTATCGGGCTATGTGTCGCTGTTTTGCTCGAGTGCGACCAATTCCTACACTCTCAGACTTTGGGATGGCACAACAGTTGCGGCTTCCACCTTTGCGAGCTCTGCAGCGGCAAATCAAAGCGTCGTGGTTCACATCAGCGCCATCGTTACCAATCCAGCAGGTGCCATTCGCATCTCTGTGAAAAACACGAACAACACATCTTCCATCATGCAGTTCAATGCCACGGGCGACAGCAAGGACTGCACCATCTCCGTCTACCGAATTTCGTGAGGTACTGATGGCCCTCTTTGATGGCAGCTTTTTCGCACCGAACAGCTATCGCGGAGACGGCTTGATTGGCCGTCTGCTCGACCTTGCCGGACAGCCGAGTTTCCCAAGTGGTCTGCCGAGCGACATGGCGCAGTACGGCGGGACAACCCCGCCGATGATGGCCGGGTCTGCTCCAATGGTCCAGTCAGCGCCGCTGCCCCCGGTGCAGCAGCCGATGCAGGCAAGTGCGGTTCCAGCGCAGAACTACACTCAGCCTGCCATGGCGCCCGGCCCGCAACCGGGCATGCCGCAGTTTGCGCAGGCTCCGGATACATCGGGTCTTGGCGCACATCTCCGGGCCGGCGCCGAGAGCTTGGGCAATTCCGGCGGCCTCATCTCGGGCATCATCAACGGTGTTACCGGCTTGGCAACGGGCGAACTGCAAGGCCCTGCAGGCGTCGCGCAGCAAAATCAGCGCGCGCTGTTCAGCGCCTTGTCCCAGCAGCTTGGGCCACAACGGGCTCTGATCGCGATGCTTAGCCCACAATATGGGCAGCAATACGTTGCGGACTCGATCGCTGCCGGCAAGCATCAGTATGGCTTCCAGACGCTTCCTGATGGAACGATCGTCAAGACCGATCCGAGGACCGGTGCGGTTTCGCCGGCCTATCAGGGCCCTCAGAAGTGGGAATTTGGCGTCGTCAAGGAAGACGAAAACACCAAGACTTATGGCTGGCGCGATCCGGTTACGCACAAGACCTATGACGTGAACGGCAAGCCGCTCGAGGCTGGCACCGAAGCGCCAGCCGACAGCACGACGGTTACGGGACCGGACGGCAAGGAAATTCCGATCCCGCCCGGCGTGGACCGCAAGACGTTCGTCAAGGAAGTCACCAAGGCCAACGCCGATGCTGCGACGGGCAAAAAGACTGAGGTGCAGGCGAAGTCCGAGAAGTTCGGAAACAAGATGGAGACCGCCGAGAAGACCATTCAAAACCTCGAAGGAGAGGCGGGCGGGCTTTCCGGGAGCTACAATCGCGCACTGGACACGATCCCGTTCGTCGGCGGCAGCGCGGCCACCAACATGGCCAACACCGGCAAATATCAGCAGTACCGACAGGCAAGAGACAATTTCATCACGGCAATCCTGCGTGACGAGTCGGGCGCTGCGATCGGCTCCTCGGAGTTCCAGCGATACGAAAAGGAGCTGTTCCCGCAGCCGGGCGACAGCGCTGCGGTCGTTGCGCAGAAGCGTCAGGCGCGCCAGGTTGCCATTGAGGCGATGAAAAAGGCGGCCGGTCCTGGCTACAAGTCGCCGAGTGGAGGTGGTTCGGCTGCAGGGGCGCCGATTGACCCATTGGGTATTCGCTGATGGCCGGACAGCTCACGATCGCAGACGTTCGCGCGAAATTCCCGCAGTACGATGACATGAGCGATGCTGATCTGGCATCGGCGCTGCATCAGAAATTCTATGCGGACATGCCGCAGGCTGATTTCAACGAGAAGATCGGGCTGAAGCCGGACAAGTATCGGCAGGCGGCGATTGACGAGCGCAACGACCTGCAGGCCAAGGGCATCGATACCGGCGCCGGCCTGACACGCAGGCTTGTACAGGGCGCGACACTGAACCTTGCGGATGAGGCAATTGCCGGCGCGATGACGCCGCTGGAAATGATCAAGCGGGGTACTCTGGATCCTCGCGAGGCCTACAAATATGCGAAGGCTCGGGAAGACCTGATCCTGGACGATGCGCGCCAGAACACTGGCACGCTCGGCACTGCGGCGGAGATCGCGGGCGGAGTTGGCAGCGGTCTTGGTCTTGCTCGGCAGGGCGTGACCACTGCGAGAATGCTTTCGCAAAGCCCGGGCATAGTCGGACGTACACTTGCCTCGGCAGCGGACAGCACGGCGCTTGGCGGAATAGCGGGTTTTGGTTCCGGTAACTCGCTTGACGATCGCCTTGCGAACGCGGGGCAGGGAGCAGCCATCGGCGCCGCCGCTGGTGCGCTGCTCCCTCCTGCTTTGGCAGTCGCAAAGACTGCGGCAAGCCCGCTGATCAGCAACATCATGGCTCGGATCAATCCGGATCGATATGCGAGCGGCCAGGTTGCGCGCGCGATTAACGAAAGCGGTCTGACCACGCAGGAGGTTGCCGATCGGCTCGCGCAGGCAAACGCTGAAGGATCGCCCTATACCCTTGCTGACGCGCTCGGCAACTCGGGGCAGCGGATGCTTTCGACGGTAACGAGAGCACCGGGTCAAGGCCGAACTGATGTCGTCAATTTTCTCGATACCCGGCAAGCCGGGCAGGGCCGCCGCGTTTCTCGAGCCATTGAAGAGGGCTTCGGCAGTCGGATGACGCCGGACGAACTGCGGAACACCATGACGGCGGAGCGCGGTGCCATCGCCGATGAGGCGTATGGTGCTGTTCGCGACGGTGCGGGCCCCGTGAACGTCCGTGGCGTGGTCGATCATATCGAGGCCAACGTTCCCGCTGAGCCGGCGGCACCGGACACCATTTCGGGACGCTTGCAGCGCTACCGGCGCATGCTTACCAACGGCGACGCGGAAAACCCGGAATTCATCTCCGACTTTGAGCATGTCCAGCGTGTCCGCTCCGAGCTCGCTGACGAGGTGCAGAACGCTCGGCAGAATGGGCAGGGCAACCGTGCCAGAATGCTCGGGCAGGTGCTTACTCAGATTGACGACGCGCTGGAGAACGCTTCAGAGGGCTTCCGGCAAGCCAACCGGGACTTTGCTGGCGCGACCCGCAACATCGAGGCAATCGACGCCGGCCGGGCAGCAGCGACCCGCGGTCGCACCGAAGATATCATTCCAGCCTATCGCGCCTTGTCGCCGCGCGGTCAGCAGGCGTTCCGCACCGGTTATGCCGATCCGCTGATCTCGCAGACGCAGGGTGCGGCCTTCGGTGTGGACAAGACCAGACCGCTGATAAACGATGCCTTTGCAGCAGAGGCGGGGGATATCGCTCCCGGCAACCCGTTGATGCAGCGGCGGCTGATGACAGAACAGCGCATGTTCGAGACGCGCAACGCCGCCAAGGGCAACAGCAAGACGGCTGAGAACCTGGCCGACGATGCCGCGCTTGGCGTCGATCCTGGCGTGGTGGGGCAGGTGCTTTCCGGCAACTACGGCGGCGCCGTGAAATCTCTCATCAGCGCCGGCTCGAACGTCGTCACCGGAAACACGCCAGCAGTCCGCGAGGCGGTCGGCAGGATACTGCTCCGGCGCGGTGTTTCTGCCGGCGAGCTGGACGGCATGATTGACGAGACGATCGGGCGCATTCAGCGCGCGCAGCAGATGGCGCGAACGGCAGGCCGTGGCGCTGCCGGCGGTCTGGCAGAAGCATCAACCCAAAAGAAGCGACAGCTTAGGAGAGCGAATTGACAGACCGCGACGAAGCTACCGGGCAGTTTGTCCCGTCAGAGCCGAAGTTCGGAATTGAAGGTGTCGAGATCGATCAGGGGTACGTTCCTCGCTCGGCTGTCATCAAGAAGGAACAGCCGGAGGAGTACGGCAGCGACGACGCATCGCTGTGGGAGCTGGCAGAGAGCCTGACCCCGACTTCTGACGAACCGGTCAAGCTGGTGGCGACCGATGATGCCGGCAATCCCGTTCCGGAAAACGAGAGCGTTACCGTCGATCAGGCGGCAGACGATTACGCGAATTATAGCGACGCCAATCGCGCAGCCCTTGAGGCCAAGGACGACGCAGATATTGCTGCTGCTGTCGATGCTGCGCGGGCGGAGGCACTGAAGAACGATCCGAATGCGGCTCAGATTTACGGCTTCGAACTGCCGAAGACTGATGAGGCAAAAATTGAGAAGCCGGCGACGGATGCTGCCGAACCTGCTGGCCGCGCGTCGGTGCCGGATGGTGAACTTGATCCGCAGCTTGAGGCTGCGCTCAACAACCCGCAAGTTCGCGCAGCGTTGGAAGCCGAGGTAGCCGAAATCGGAAAGGCTAAAGAGGCCTATGCTCACGGCATCAAGGAAGCCGGGGAATTTGCGCTTGTCGGCTTCCTCGATCAATTCCCCGAATTTGCGACGATCCCGCGAGATCAGTGGCAGACCGCCGCAATCCTCATGTCACAGCAGAACCCGCAGCGCGCCCAGCAGGTCGCCGCTTATGTGAACCGCTGCCAAAATATCCTTCATCGGACTGCCGAATTGAATGCGCACCAAGCGCAGCAGGCCGAGCGCGATTTCGCGGAGTACGCGAAAGCCGAAGATGCCAAGGTCAACGCCATCATTCCGAAAATGGATGGGGACGTCATGGCAGAAATCCGAGCCAGCTTGAAGGAAAGCGGGATCGAACTCGCCGAGTTTGATCGATTGTCTCGGAGCGATCGAACGTTGCGCAGCGCCTTCGCTCAAAAGACAATGTACGAGGCAGCGCAGTGGAGGCTGCATCAGAGGGCGATGGCGGATTACAAAAAGCAGATCGAGGCGCGGAAGCTCCCGCCTGTTGCTCCGAGGGTTCAGCGTCCTGGTGTGGCCTTGACGCGCGGCGATCGCGCCCATGCCAGCTTGGGCGACCTGGAAGCGAAGCTAAGCCGGAGCGGGAGTGTTGACGACGCTTTCGCTCTCTACAGCGCACAGAAAGCTGCTAGGAGGTAAGCCATGTCAGACGATGATAAGAGCTACGTTGACGGCCTGGAAGAGCATAGCGAGTTGATGACAGGCAAGCCGGCGACGCCGGACGAGATCACCAAAAACTTTGCGCTGTATGGTCTTTCCAGGCGTGTGGACATCATCAAAGACTTCCGTAAATCGCTCGACCGAGATGTGGACAGTGATGTTGCCTCGCTAAAGAAATACGCCAGCGACGTGAACCAGCTCAAGCGACTGGAGGAGATGCACGCGCGCTTGAGGAAAGCGAAGCGGTGAACGGGCTTGGAGCATATGTCTCGGCTCTGTCACGCTTCAACAATTGGTGCGAGACTAAGGGCTTGAGTTCGATGCCGGCGAGCCCTGCGACCGTCGCCGCTTTTGTCGCGGCTTGCGAGCCGATTGGATTTGAAAATCTTCTGCAATCCGTGGTGGCTGTATCGAATGCTCACACCGGGCGAGGCCTTGCCGATCCGACGTTCGGTCCGGCATCGGCGGAATTAAATCGCATCAGCGGCATCGGCGTTCCGTCCTCGTGGAAAAAGGCGCATTGGCCAGCGTTCATGGGATTGCCGTATCCCCTACAGGTCTATGTAATCGAGCGTGATAAACAGGACAGGTTAGTGGTCGCGCGATCGTTCAACGACGCGGCCAAGGCAAAACAGGAATTGGAAGAAATCAAACTGAAGGAAGCAATATGAAGATCCCCAAGGGTGTCCGCGAAAAATTTGTCCAAGCGAAAGCGGAGGCCGATGCCTTCATTGACAAGCGAGCGGCTGAACTCGCAAAACTCTCCCCTGGGGTCCCAGTCGGCGTGATCCGTAACTTGATCACGGGCCATGGCTGCGCCTGTCTCGACGCGATGAAGATCTCGGACGAGATCGAGAAGGAAAACGCCGCGTGAGCTGGCTAGACAGGCTGGAGGCGCGAGGTTTTGAAGCGCGAAAGGCCGCGGTGGTTAAGAGGCGGTCGCCGGCACCGAAGCGGTCGCCAGTGCAACAGGTCGTTTACCAGGTTCGTCCGCAGTCTGAGGGCGACCCTGGGGAGATCGATTTCGGCTTCTATGTAATCGAGGACGATGCTGTCGTGACGTTGACCGATATCAACGGCAAGCCACTCGGCAATGATTGCAACCAAACCATTCCGCCGGGCGCCGAGCCCTTCAGCATTGCGCGGAACATGATCTTCAATCGTCGCAAGAATGACCCCGCGGCGAATTTCAACCGGCGGATTCCCTACGGCCGCACGGGATGGCTTTAACTTACTGTTGGCCCGGCTTCTTGCGCCTGATTGCGACAATCAGGTTTCCGATGCCGGCACCAAGGGCGGCGCCGCCAAACATCACGATCAGCACCACGACGCCGATAGCCAATAGCCAGCCAAGGATGCTCAACATTATCGGAATCCTCCGAGCCATGTGATGATAGCGACAGCGCCGATCAGCGCCATGCAGATCGCGGTACGCATGCCAATTAGGTTGAGACGTTGCATGTCATTTGGGCCTTGCTTCGGTGCCACCGGGGGCAAGCACCATGGCCATGTCCGCTTGATCTCCGCCGTCGAGTGCGTCCTGCAGCACGATTTGAAGGTGATCCATCACGCGCATGATAGCAGGCTCCTGGCCGATGCTCGTGGCGAGATGCGCGACAACCAAATCTACGTGGTGCGCGATCGCCTTTGCGGTTTGATAGGTGTCTGCCATTTGCAAAGCTATTATGTTTCGCCGGGAAGGCTGTCGTACTGTCGGTCAAGCCGATCTTGAATTCCTCCGGTCGGCAACAGATCAGCCGCCTTCAGGAGAGCTCTCCCAAGACCTGTCAGTTTTGTGGATCTAAAACGTCCCTCGAGGCCGGTAGAAATTAAACCGCGTTGATGCAGGTTTTGTTTGGACCACTCGTAGAATTCAGATCTATCGCGCTCTGGGCGGGGAGCACTTGCGGCGACAGGGCGAGGTGCAATCTCTTGAAGACGCGCCTGCGCATGGTCGTCGGCATAGGCCTGCAGTATCAAGATTTCCTGATCGTCCAAATCACCCAGTATCTTAAGCAGTCTCTTTTGGCGAAGCTTCGATTGTTCTTCGCTGGCAAGCCCGCTCGCGACGACCTTTGCAATCTGCAGCCTTCGATCATCGGTCAGCGCGCGCACCGCCTGATAAGCGCCTTCCTCGATCAGATCGACGCTTTCGGGCCGCTTGATTTCTTCCATTGCGATCTGCAGGCGATCGATCTGCTCCGAGAGCATCACAAGGTATTTCTCAACGCGCTCGGCTCTTTGGTTTGGCACGATGGCGGTGACGACCTCTTGCAAGGTCTGGCCCAGCACTGGGATTATCGAAAGGACCGATCGCGCGACGGCCACGGTTACGTCGGCGCCCGTCGCGCCGATGTACGGCTTTTCCTGATCGCCGGATTCGTCTGCCATGGCGAAGATACAACCCGAACGGGCGGCCGAAGGCAATTCCTCCCCCAAGGGAGGGGATGGATTTTTAAGCAAATCAGGTGCAGGCTGTCCGTGGGTGTAGGAACCCGGACCGAAATAGGCTGGCGATCGATTGGCGTCGATGGCTGCCGAAAGCGCGGTGAGCCTTGGCGGGCTCGCTAGGCGCTACTGGAGCGCCTTGGCGGGCGCGCCGTTCTGGCTTTATGCCGGGGGCGCTGCGCCATGTCCAGAGGGGAAACCCTTAAAAGCGCTGCGACCTGTCTTTCGGCAGGTTCCTACCCCCCGGCTGCCCAGTCTGTCACTGGGCGCGGCTGTAGGAAGCCAAACCGAAAGACTACCGACATGCAAACCATCATAGAACGGCCAGCCGACTCCGCTGGTGCGATCCGGTCTGGACTCGCTGTCCAACGGCGGGAGCGGGAAACGACTCTCCAGAGCCTCCGCAGACTCAGGAAAGAGGCATCCGCGGAAATCGAGCGGCTGATCGCCTTCCTCGATGCGAGCGACGAATACGTGATGACCGAGCGCGAGCTGGACGATTGCGACCGCGAGGACTGCTTCGAGGACGACGAGCCCGACCTTGGGAGCCTCGATCGGGCAGCCCAGCCTCATTGGGCGGCTGGCGGCACCGACGACCTCGAGGAGGACAACGACAGCGGGATAGGGGACATGGACGGCCTGCTCGAGCAGACCGGGACCCAGGACTGGCAGCAGGGAGCGATGGCGTGAGGCTGACCCGTGCGCTGGTGATGCTGATCCGGCTGCGGATCGCGCGCTATTCCATCCTGCTCAGCCGGAAGCTCGCGACGATCGGCAGCAGCATGATGTTCTGAAAGCTAAAGGGCTCGCCGGTTCATGCCCGGCGGGCCTTTTCATCAGGGGGCGAGACGGCACGTCGTTACGAAGCCCGCCTTGCTGCACTGCCACTCGCTGCCGAGCTCGGCGCTTGGGACGGCACGGGGAGCGGCCATCAACGCTAGTAGGGCGGCGGTCGCAGCCAGCAAACTTGCGAGTATGAGCATGCGCACTTTGCGATTCTGCAGTGAGCCCGTCATAGCCTTCGCTCCTTCTGGAGGAGCGGCGACGTTAGGCTTGGTTTATTTCGGGACGGTTTCGCGCAATGGGGAAAATGGTTTCGTCCCGAGCTTTAGCCCGGCTCACCGAAGCTGTTGACCTTGGCGATGAGCACCACCGCGGCAACGAAGGGTGCGAGCAGCACCAGAACTGCGATCCCGAACAAGAGAGCGGCAATCATCGCTGCACCTAGCGTGTGCTGGGTGTGTGCTTGGGCGATTTTTCAGCCCAGTATCGCAATCTCGATTTTGATCTAAGTGCTTGAATTTGTTTGGTGAGCGCGGAGGGACTCGAACCCTCGACCCCATGATTAAAAGTCACGTGCTCTACCGCCTGAGCTACGCGCTCACTCACCTGAACAGCGGATCCAGACGTCAGCGGGTTAACCCGCATCTCGGGATCGTGCTCCAGCCCGCGCTGTGTAGGGGGCAGGGCCCATCGGGTCAATAGCCGAGGGGCGCTCAATTGTGCACCGGCGCACCGGATTTGCCGTTCCGGCGCCTGCGGTTAGGGCCGTTTCTTGAAGTCGGCTAAATCAGGCGCTAGTTGTCGCGGCGGATTTCCGAGCCGACCGGCTGCGACGGGGCGGCGACCGAGGGCAGGCTGACCGGGCGCAACCCGATCAGTTCCGCGGTCCGGATCGCGCTGTTGCGCCAGAATGCGAACTCGTTGATCCGCGAATTTTCCAGGATCGCGATGGAGACCGCCGCCAGGAATGGCAGGCTCTGCAACACCAGGACGCCGGCAAAGATGTAGATCTCGCGCACCTGCTTGTAGCCGTTGGTGACGACAAGCACGACGGCGCCGATCAGCAACAGCACGCCGATCACGGCTTCCCAGAACGCCTGGAACTCGATCGACATCCGCGACAAGCCGCCCTTGGAGGTGCGAGCGAACGCGAGATGCTCGGTGATCAGGCCCTGTGCCACCGCGCGCGACACCGTCCACTGCACGCTCATCGCCGCGATCATGGCCCCTAACATCTGGCCTGCCTTGATATTCACGCGCAGCCGGTAGAGCGCGACGAAATGCACCAGCGAGACGATGAAGGAGGCGATGATCGGCAGCGTCAAAATCTTGTCGGGGATCGCGATGTCGGCAAAGGCGACGATCGGCACCCAGATCAGATTGAGGATCGCAACCACGACGCCGAGGCTTTCGGCGCCGAGCCAGTTGAGCCAGCCCAGCGAAAATTCGCGGCGCTGATCGGGCGTCAGCCGGCTGGCGCCGGGCAGGAAACGCCGCCAGTGCTTCTTGACGATCTGGAAGCCGCCATAGGCCCAGCGATGCCGCTGCTTCTTGAAGGCCTCATAGGTGTCGGGCAGCAGGCCTTCGCCGTAACGTACATTGGTGTAGTGCGTGAGCCAGCCCTGCTGCTGGATCGAGAGGCCGAGATCGGTGTCCTCGCAGATCGTGTCGCTGGACCAGCCGCCTGCCTTGTCCATCGCGGCGCGGCGGATCAGGCACATCGTGCCGTGCACGATGATGGCGTTGAACTCGTTGCGCTGGACCATGCCGATGTCGAAGAACCCGGCATATTCGCCGTTCATGATGTAGTGCATCAGCGAGCGATCGCCGTCGCGATGCTCCTGCGGCGCCTGCACGAGGCCGACGCGCGGATCGGCAAACGCCGGCACGAGATCCTTCAGCCAGTCCGGATGCACGACATAGTCGGCATCGATGATGCCGATGATCTCGGCATCCGCCGCGGTGCGGTCCATCGCGATGCGCAGCGCGCCGGCCTTGAAGCCCTGCACCTTCTCGGCATTGATGAACTTGAAGCGCTCGCCGAGCAGCCGGCAGTGGTCCTGGATCGGCCGCCAGAAGTCGGGATCGGGCGTGTTGTTGATGATGCAGACGCACTCGAAGTTCGGATAGTCGAGCCGCGACACCGCATCGAGCGTCTGCTTCAGCATCTCGACCGGCTCGAAATAGGCCGGGATGTGGATCGAGACCTTCGGAAACTTCACGTTCTCGCCGATCGTGGCGGGCGCGAGCGGCGCGCTCTTGCCGATCAGCCGGCGCGGGCCGCGGCCGAACGCCACCGCCGCGATCTCCTCGATTCGCGCCATCGCGATCAGGACCAGCGGAACCAGCAGCACCAGGCCGAGGCTGAGCGCGAAGGCCGAACCCCAGACGAAGTAGTGCGTGGTCCAGTAGGAGAACACGGTCGCGACCCAGGCGCCCACACCGTTGGCGGCCGCCGACAGCAGCAGCGCCTGCATCACGGTCGGCTGGTCCAGCCGCAGGATCGGCAGCGACATGAACAGTCCGACCAGCACGGCGACCAGCGCGATCTTCCAGTAGTTCGGATCGGTGACCGGACCGGTCCAGGCGAACTTTGGCTCGCGGTCGGCATTGAGGATGCCCCAGTAGGGTCCGACGCCGCCTTCGAAGAACTTCCACGGCTGATCGATCGCCTCGACGATGTTGTAGTCCATGCCGATGGCTTCGGCGCGGGTGACGAAGTTGCGCAGCACGGTGGCCTGCTGGAACGGGCCGGGAACGGCGCTGCGCAGATTGTAGCCCTGGCTCGGCCAGCCGAATTCGGCGATCAGGATGCGTTTGCCGGGGAAGGAGTCGCGCAACAAATTGTAGCGGTCGACCGCCTGGTCCACCGCCTGCTTGTCGGTGAAGTTTTCCCAGTAGGGCAGCACGTGCGCGGCGACGAAGTCGGACGAGTTGGCGAGCTGCGGATGGTCGCGCCAGATGTTCCAGATTTCACCGGTGGTGACGGGAACGTTGACCGACTTCTTGACCCGCTGGATCACCTTGATCAGCCGGTGCACGTTGTTTTCGGCGACTGCCCATTTGATCGCTTCAGCGCGCTTGCTCAAGCCGCTGCTGCCGCTTTCATCCGGCTGCATTTCCGCGTCGTGAAGGCGCTGCGCTTCCTCGCGAAGGATACGTTCGGACTCCTCGGGCGGCACGCCGATCTCCGGAACCGAGCCAAGGTTTTCCAGCGGCACCTGTTCGCCGCGGAACACGGTTTCGTTGCCGACCACGATGCCGATGACGTTGCTGTTGCGCTTGGCCAGGTTAATCGCGGCTTCGATCTCGCGGTTGTTGCGGTTGGCGTCCTTGTCGATCCACGCGCCAACCGTGACCTTCATGCCGAACTCGGCGGCAACCGGCGGCACCAGCTCGTTGCCTTCCGTCGACGAATAGAGGCGGACCGCTTTTGTGAGCGTGGAGAGCTTCTTCAGGTCGGTGCGCACCTTCTCGGTGTCGGCGGCAACGTCGGCGACCGTGTGACCCGACTCGAACGGGGCGTAGGACAGGCTCGGCAGCGTGCCACGGAAATCGGGCGCCGACTGCTTCTCCTGGAAGAGACCCCAAAGGGCGGCGTGGGCGGCGGTGACAAGCAACAGGACGGCGACGACGGCGCGCATCGCGGTTAAACCATACGGGGCCTGAGATTGAGGACTAAGCGAACCCGTCCCCTGGGTTCGACCAATTCGACGGCGGAGGGAAAGATATCTCCGCCATCCGATTTAACAACTGGTGTGCCGCGATGGCGTTTTAAGGGCGCAAGCCGTTCCAGCCGCGAAAAAAATTCGCGGCCGGACCCGGTCGCGGGATACGGCTATTTCGACGCCGGCGCAGGTGACGCCGACGGGGTCGGTGCAGGCGAGGGCGACGCTGCCGGTGCCGGTGCCGCGGTGCCGGCCGTCGCCGGCGCCGGGGTCGGAGCAGCGGCGGCCGCCGCGGCCTGGGGCTGCGCGCCCGGATTGATCCAGCAGGCGTGGATGCGGCCGTCGAGGCTGCCGCGGACCTTGTCGTCGATCTGGGCGCCGAACCGGGTCAGGCAGCGGAACGCCGCCTGGACGTGGCCGCCGGGGCAGCCGAACCGATCGTAGAGGTCGAGATGGCGGAACGCGGTGTCGAGGTCGTCGTTCCACATCAGGCGGACGACGCGGCGGCCGAGCCAGACGCATTCCGGGTTGCCGGCCGGGCCGTTGATGGCCTGCTGGGCCTCGACGAATTCCTCGACCTTGCGCTGGTTGGCCTCGCGCACCGCATTGGCGTTCGCGTCGGCCTGTCCAGGCTGCTGCTTGGCCTGGTCGGGCGGATTGGGCGTGCCGCTCTGGGCGAAAGCGCCGCCGGCCCCGGTCAGGAGCGCAAGGCCTGTGACAAGGCCGGTTACGGCAAGGTGGCGCAAAGCAGTGTTCTTCAACTCAAGCAGCCGTCGACGCATGTATTCCCCGATAATGTTCCTGCCCCCGCGGGATCATCCTAACGGCTCGCGTGATGCCGTCCAAATAGGTCTCCAGTGCGGCGGAGACTCTGGCGGAATCCCATGACTGGAATTTGGTATTTTGTCCAGCGAACTCACAACTTTATCGGCCCAGCGCAAAACTGTCGCAGGACAACCACGGTATTGACCTAATCCCGCTCTTGGCAGATGGGCTGTGACCGGCTAATTCGACGGTCCCCCGGAGGATGGAACCGATTTCGCTTCGTACGCCGCTGGCGCTTCTCCTGATCTCGCTCGCCGTGATTGCATCCGTGTGGTGGTGGCTCGCCACGCCGATTACGCTCGTGCGCGCGCCGATCGATCCCGCTGCAAAGCTGCAATGCGTGTCCTATACGCCGTTCCGCGGCGCGCAGACGCCGCTGGATCCCACCACCCAGATTCCAGTCGAGCAGATCGAGCAGGATCTGACCGATCTCGCCAAGGTCACCGACTGCGTGCGCACCTATTCGATCGAGAACGGCCTCGACCAGGTCCCCGGCGTTGCGGCCAAGGTCGGGCTGAAGGTGATGCAGGGCATCTGGCTCAGCAGCAACCGCTTCAAGAATTTGCAGCAGATCGCGATCGCGGTGCGGCTCGCCAAGGAGTATCCTGGCGTCGTCACCTCGCTGATCGTCGGCAACGAGGTGCTGCTGCGCGGCGAGATGACCGCCACCGATCTTGCCGGCAACATCCGCGCGGTGAAGGCGGCGGCGGGCAATCTTCCTGTCACCTATGCCGACGTCTGGGAATACTGGGTGAAGAACCGCGAGATTTATGACGCGGTCGATTTCGTCACCATTCACATCCTGCCCTATTGGGAGGACATCCCGGTCAAGGCGAAGTACGCCGCGGCGCATGTCGACGATATCCGCAAGCGGATGGCGGTGACATTCCCGGGCAAGGAGATCCTGATCGGCGAGACCGGCTGGCCGAGCCAGGGGCGGATGCGGGAGGGCGCATTGCCGTCGCGCACCAACCAGGCGCGGGTGGTGTCCGAGATCCTCGACCTCGCCAAGCGCGAGGGCTTTCGGGTCAACCTGATCGAGGCCTACGACCAGCCTTGGAAGCGCAAGCTCGAGGGCACGGTCGGCGGCAATTGGGGCCTGTTCGATTCGGTCAAGCGGCAGGTGAAATATCCGCCCGGAGTTGCTATCACGAACTATCCGGACTGGAAGCTGCAGATGGCGGGCGGCATGGCGCTGTCCGTCGCCACCTTCCTCGCGGCCTGGCTGACGCTGCGCCGCCGGCCCTGGACGCCGCGGCCGTCGGCCTGGATCGCGGTCGCCATTTCGGCGACGACGGCGGGGGCGCTGCTCGGGATTGCCGGCGACAAGATGTATTACGAGAGCTACGGCGTCGGCGGCTGGCTGCATTGGGGCGTGCTGCTCGCGGTGGGCATTGCCGCGCCACTGCTGACGGCGCATGCGCTGATCGCCGGGCGGTCGCTGCCGACCTTCCTGGAGTTGATCGGGCCGCGCGACTATCGCGGCAAGGGCGTGATCGGCGCGGTGCTGGCGATTGTGCTGATCATCACCACGGTGATTGCTGCCGAAACCGCGCTCGGCTTCACCTTCGATCCGCGCTACCGCGACTTCCCGTATGCCTCGCTGACCATGGCGGTGGTGCCATTCGCGCTGCTGACCATGCTCAATCGCCCGAAGGAAGGCATCCGGCCGCTCGCGGAATCCGTATTCGCCGGCCTGTTGGCGATCGCCGCCCTCTACACGATCTACAATGAGGGTACGATCAACTGGCAGTCGGACTGGACCTGCGTGATGTACCTTTTGCTTGCCGCTACGCTGTGGCGGGCGCGGGCCGCGCAAAACCCAGGATGAACAGCCCGATCGCAAGCCCCGACAGCACGACGTTGTAGAGCACGATCCCGAGCCCCGCAGCGATCAAGCCGACGGTGAGCAGCACGATCGACGGCCGCGTCAGGTTGAGCACCGCGATTACCAGCGCGGTGATCCCGAACACCGAGTTCTTGAACAGGACGGTCGACAGCGCGCGAGCCTTGCAGAGCATGGTCTGCGTGCCGGCATCGCAGGCCAGCGCAACGGGAGAGAACTCGATTGCCAGATAGCGCACGTAGAGCGCGTAGCCGACGGTGACGAAGCCCACGACCATCAGGAACTGGACCTGATAGGGTGAGAGGCGGAACGGAGGTTTTGTCATCGCGGCACTATGGTCGGGATCGGGTTGCAGGACAAGCTCGGTCGGAGCATCGAAATCGGTTGAAAATCCGGCCGCAATCCCTTGGCTAGCAAGATTATTGGCTGTTCCGCCGGAACATCGAGGAGATCGTGGTCGGCTCCGGCTTCTTGTCCTCCGCGACCGGCTGCGGCGATGGCGGCGGTGCGACGGCGCGCTTCGGCACGGCCCGCCGATGCGATGGCGCCGGCTTGGCTCCGGCGGGTGGCTCGTTGAGGGCCAGCCGCTGGCCGTCATAGATTGCCGTCTCGCAGGTCCGCTGCACCAGGTTGAGGCCCGCGCAGATCCTGGCGGCGGTGCCGGCGTCGTTCAGCGGTCCCGCCACCAGGCGCAACTGCATGCCGAGCCCGTTGCTGTTCTCCTTGATCACGATGATCGGCCGCAGCGCCGCCAGCGGCGCGTTCGCCTTCGACTTCAGCAGGCCGCGCCACAGCGCGCGCAGACCATTGACCGAATTGGCCGTGCCGAGATCGACGCCGAACTCGGTGCGGTGGATCTGTGCCTGCGGCGCATCGTCCTCGGAGTCCGGATCCGCTGTGATCACCAGCGGAGGGATTGGTGCGGCGGTGACATCGTTGGCGGTCGGCGGCTTGACCGCTTCGGTTGCCTTGTTCGCCGCAGGATCGAGCGATGCCAGGACCGGCTTGTCGGCAGGCGGCTTGTCCGCGATCGGCGCCGGCGCAGCGGGTGCATTCTCGGCGCTGGCCGCCGCGGCGCTCATCGGACTGGCGATCGATGCGGCGGAGGCGGAATTCGGCGACGAATTGTCGGAGGCTGGCGGCTTCTCCGCGGCGGCTTGCGGCTTGGCGGCCGCCGGTTTCTTGTCGGCCGTCACGGGCTTTTCGGCCGCCGCAACCGGCTTCTCGATCGGCCAAGTCGCCTTGCTGTCGCCGGCTGCGGGCAGCTTGTCGATCGCCGCCGGCTTGTCCAATGCGACCGGCGGCGTCGTTGCGACAGCGGCAACGGTTGGCGCGGAGGCGGCGGGGGGCGAACTGGCGGTTGCGGGCGAGGTGCCGGGCGCCGCTGCCAAGGGCGACGGTGCCGGCGGCTGCCTGGCGATCGCGCCGGTCACGGAGTCGAGACCCTGCTCCAGCGTGGTGACGCGCGAATACAGCCGGTCGTGGTCGCCGTTGAGCGTATCGATCGCGGACGCCAGCCGGCGCGTCTCGTTGTGGCTCTCCTTCGCCAGCGTCTGCAACTGCTGGGCCTGTCGTGCAAGGTCCGCGGCGGCGACCTGGTCGCGCCGCAGCGTCAGCGCCGACTGGTTGGCCATCACCGCGACGGTGACGGCGCCGACCGCGGCGACGCCCCACGAACCGAGCCGCCACAGCATGCGGCGATCCAGAGCTTCCTCCTCGGCCAAAAAGCCGGTGGTGCTCTCGGTGTCGAATTCCGCCGCCAGATTGTCGCGATCTTTGGCCAAAGCCCGCTTGGCCCTCCTCAAGGCCCGCCGAATCACGAGGCAAAGATTAACAGGAAATGGACCGGGAACTTGAATCCGGAGCGCCCCGGAGGCGAATCGGTTTCTTCTGCCGGGGAAAACAATTAAAGACGGCCTCGAAGAGAGCTTTGCGCAGCGAACTGCGCGCGACATCGAGGATTGCGAATGACTGCGCGAACGAGCCTGACAGTGGTGCTTGCGGCCGGTGAGGGCACGCGGATGCGCTCGTCGCTGCCGAAGGTGCTGCACCCCGTGGCCGGGCAGCCGCTGCTGGCGCACGTGCTCGATGCCGCCGCCTCCGGCGAGGGATCGCAGCTGGCGGTCGTGATCGGCCCGGATCATGAGGCGGTCGCCGCCGAGGCGCGCAGGGTGCGGCCCGACGCGCAGGCCTTCGTGCAGCGCGAACGGCTCGGCACCGCGCATGCGGTGCTGGCGGCGCGCGAGGCGATCGCCCGCGGCGCCGACGACCTCTTGATCGCATTCGGCGACACACCGCTGATCTCGGCCGAGACCTTTGCCCGTATGCGCGCGCCGCTGCGCGACGGCGCGGCGCTTGCGGTGCTCGGCTTTCATGCCGCCGACCCGGCCGGCTACGGCCGGCTGGTGGTCGAGAACGGCAAGCTGGTTGCGATCCGCGAGCAGGCCGATGCCAGCGCCGAAGAGCGCAAGATCACGCTGTGCAATGCCGGCGTGATGGCGTTCGACGGCAAGAAGGCGCTCGCGATCATCGAGAAGATCGGCAATGCCAACGCCAAGGGCGAATATTATCTGACCGATGCCGTCGGCATTGTCAGGGAACTCGGACTGGAGGCCGTCGTGATCGAGACCAGCGAAGATGAAGTGCGCGGCATCAACACCAAGACGCAGCTCGCCGAGGCCGAGGCCGTGATGCAGGCGCGGCTGCGCAAGCAGGCGCTCGAGGCCGGCGTGACCCTGATCGCCCCGGATACCGTCTATCTCGCCGCCGACACCAAATTCGGCAAGGACGTCACGATCGAGCCGTTCGTGGTGATCGGTCCCGGCGTGTCGATCGACGACGGCGCCGTGATCCATTCCTTCTCGCACATCACCCAGGCTACGCTCGGAAAGAAGGTGGAGCTCGGACCCTACGCGCGGCTGCGGCCCGGCACGTCGCTCGGCGACGGCGTGAAGATCGGCAATTTCGTCGAGACCAAGGGTTCGAGGCTGGAGGCCGGCGTCAAGGTCAACCATCTCTCCTATGTCGGCGACGCCCATGTCGGTGCCAATTCCAACCTCGGTGCCGGCACCATCACCTGCAACTATGACGGCTTCCTCAAGCACAAGACGCTGATCGGCGAGGGCGCCTTCATCGGCACCAATACGTCGCTGGTCGCGCCGGTCACGATCGGCAAGGGCGCCTATATCGGCTCGGGCTCGGTGATCACCAAGGATGTTCCTGACGATGCGATGGCGCTCGAGCGCAGCGAGCAGTCCATCCGCGAAGGCGGCGCCGCGCGCTACCGCACGGCGAAGCTGAAGGAAAAGGCCGCGAAGGGGAAGTGATCTTATCGCGACATATTTGCGAGCCTGTATCAACGATAAGGTGTCGTCCCGGCGAAAGCCGGGACCCATACTCCGCAGCGGAAGTTGGGGGCAGCACTCGTCGTTCCAGCATCGTGAAGCAATGACCATCGGTGGTTATGGGTCCCGGCTTTCGCCGGGACGACAGCCAATGTGTTGCGCGATCTGTGAGTCACATGTGCGCATCGGGCGGCGGGGTTCATGCCGCATTCTTCGCCTGGCGCGGCTCGTCGGTCTTCGGCTGGACCGGTCCGAGCAGGATACGCCGCTGCATCTCGTCAAAGGCGAGGTTTGCGTTCTTCTCCCGGGTCACCAGCGACAGCAGGATCGCGACCGCAAAGGATAGCGGCATGCTGATGATCGCCGGATTGCGCAGCGACACGAACCACCATTGATGCTCGACCGCGGCGAGCGGCTTGCCGAGAATGTCGACCTGGATGGTCGGGGACAGATAGATCAGCACCAGCGAGCTCAGCGTACCGACAAGGATGCTCGCCACGGCAGCAGGCGTCGTGAAGTGGCGCCAGGTGATGGCGAGCACGAGCGACGGGAAGTTGGCGGCGCAGGCGATCGAGAACGCAAGTCCCGCCATGAAGGCGACATTCTGGCCTTCGAACGCGATGCCCAGGCCGATGGCGAGGATGGAAATCAGAACAGTCGCGACCCGCGCGACCTTGAGCTGCTCGGCCTCCTGAGCGGTTCCGTTCCGGATCACGTTGGTCCAGACGTCGTGGCAGAGCGTGGCGACGCCCGACAGCGTCAGCCCCGCGACGACGGCGAGCATGGTCGCGAACGCGACCGCACAGATGAAGCCGAAGAACGCATTGCCGCCGACGGTGAGTGCGAGCAGGGGCGCTGCCATGTTGCCGCCGCCTCCGGCCTTGGCCACCGCCTCGGGGCCGACCAGCACCATGGCGCCAAAGCCGATGATGAAGACCATGAGATGAAAAACGCCGATCAGGCCGGTGGCATAGAGGATCGACAGCCGTGCGGCTTTGGAATCCTTCACCGTATAGGCCCGCATCAGCACATGCGGCATCGCGGCGGTTCCGAACATCAGGCCGAGCCCGAGCGAGATGGCATCCCATTGACCCGAGACCACCTTCGATCCCGGCTGCAGCACCTTGGTGCCGTATTTCTCGGACGCCGCGGCGAACAGCTTCAGCGGGTTCATGTCGAAATGGGTCAACACGAGGAAGGCGAGCAGGATGCCGCCGCCCATCAGCAGCACGGCCTTGACCACCTGCACCCAGGTCGTCGCCAACATGCCGCCGAACAGCACATAGACCAGCATCACACTGCCGACGACGATGACCGACCAGGTGTAGGGCAGGCCGAACAGCAGCTTGATCAGCGATCCTGTCGCGACCATCTGGGCGATCAGGTAGAACAGGATCACGGCAAGTGTACCGATGGCGCCGGCGAGGCGCACCGGGCGCTGGCGCAGGCGATAGGCCACGACGTCGGCGAAGGTGAAACGACCGACATTGCGCAATGGTTCGACGATCAGGAACAGAATGATCGGCCAGCCGACCAGCCACCCGATCGAATAGATCATGCCGTCGAAGCCATTCGAGGTGACGATGCCGGCAATTCCGAGCAGGGCCGCGGCGCTCAGGAAGTCTCCCGCGAGTGCCCAGCCGTTCTGCCACGGCGTGACCTGGCCACCGGCGGCAAAAAAGTGCTCGGTGGTGCGCGTGCGCCGCGCAGCCCAATAGGTGATCGCCAGCGTCAACGTCATGAAGGCGAAGAAGAACCCGATCGAAAGCGTGCTGCTGCCCATTTGCCCGTCCCCTTAGCGAAGCTCGCGAACGCCTGCGTCGAACACCCGGTTCGCCCACAGCACGTAGATCAGGCAGAGCACGAAGGAAGAGATGATGACGAGCGGGCCGAGCACGATACAAAGCGACAGGCCGGGCATCAGGATGGTGCCGAGCAGCGGCTTGTCGAACGCGAAAAGCCCCATGAAGCCGAAATAGATCGCGATCATCGCGACGCTCAGAACGAGCGCGACGGTCAGCCGCTTCTTGGCCAGTTGCTCGGCCGCTTTCTTGGCCGGTTTCTTGGCCAATGCGCCGCCGCTCTGCGCCGGATCGGCATTGCCGGGAATAACCACGTTCATATCGGCCCCCTCAAAACTTCAGCGCGCTCTGCTTGCGCCAATCGGACGAGCTTCAGCCGGGGTCTGACGGAAGGGAATTATGGATTTTTGCAATCTGCTGTGCGCGGCTGCGGCACGACATCGGCCAGCGTGACCTGCATGTCGGGATCCTGCTTCAGGGTATTTTTCAGGAAGGCGCGGACGGCGCGGATGCGCGGGGCGAATTGCAGGTCGCCATGGACGTTGAGCCAGACCTCGCGAACGGTGCCGGCGAGGGTGGGCAGCACGGGTATCAGGTCGGGCCGGTTCCTTGTGGCAAAGCTCGGAAGCATCACGATGCCGAGGCCGCCCGCCGCGGCGTTCATCTGCGCGATCATGCTGTTGGAGTGGAAGGCGATTTTCGGCTCTTCGATGACGTCGGCGAGCCAGCGCACCGAATCGACCTGGATCAGGTCCTCGATATAGGACACGAACCAATGATCCTGCAGGTCGCGCAGGCTTGCGGGCGTCCCATGATTGTCGAGATAGTCCTGGCTCGCGAATAGCCCGAGCCGAAACTTGCCGATGCGCTCCGAGATCAGGCCGGGACCAGGTGGCCGGAAGAAGGACACGAACAGATCGGCCTCGCGCTTATGGACGTAGACTGTCTGGGCGGACGTGACGAGTTCGACCGTGAGCTGTGGCGCGGTGCGTCGCAGCTTGGCAAAGCGTTGCGCCAGATAGAGCGAGGCGATCCCCTCCATGGTGGCGAGCCGCACGGTCCCGACGAGCTCCTGGGTGTCGCTGGCGCTGGCCTCCTCGCGAATGGCGATCACCGCGCTCTCGACCCGCTCGGCATGACGCAACAACCGCTCGCCGACCTCGTTCAGCTTGAGCCCGGTGCGGTGGCGTTCGAACACCGCAACCCCGAGGGAAGCTTCCATCTGGGCGATGCGACGGCTGACGGTGGAATGGTCGAGCCGCAGCCGCTTTGCTGTTTGGCTCAAATTCCCGGCGCGGGCGGCGCAGAGAAACACCCGCAGATCGTCCCAGTTGATCGTGTCGAACATGATCTGCCTCCAGGTTGCGGCCGTTGAGATTGCGGCCCTTGTCAGCAAAGCAATTCCCGTTCCAGCGCGTGGCGGTTCCGATCCTTCGCAACCGACCTTGCGACAATTCCCATGCACGCCGGCAAGGCAGGGATGATACCGCTTCGCTCCCCTCATCCTAGAGCCTTCCGTTCCGATTGGATCGGAACGGGGCTCCAGATTTGTTTTGACGCGTTTTCGTCACGCGAACCGGTATCCACTTCGCTGGAAAACGCCTAGCCGGGATTTTCGACATGCTCCCTCGTTTCAAGGCTGCTGCCGTCCACGTCGCACCCGTCTTCCTCGACAGCTGGGCGACCACCGAAAAGGCGATCGCCATCATTCGCGAGGCGGCCAGGGCCGGCGCCGAGCTGATCGCGTTTCCCGAGACCTACATTCCCGCCTTTCCGGTCTGGGCCGCGCTGTGGCCTCCGATCGACAACCACGATCTGTTCGTGCGCATGGCGGAGCAATCCGTGCTGGCGGACGGACCGGAAGTGGCGCGGCTGTGCGCCGAGGCGCGCGCCCTCGGCGTCACCGTCTCGATCGGCATCAGCGAGCGCTCGGCCGTCAGCGTCGGGGGGCTGTGGAACTCGAACCTGCTGATCGGCGAGACCGGTGAAATTCTCATCCATCACCGTAAGCTGGTTCCGACCTTCTATGAGAAGCTGGTGTGGTCGTCCGGGGATGGTGCGGGCCTTAAGGTCGCGGAGACGCGGCAGGGCCGGATCGGCGGATTGATTTGCGGCGAGAATACCAATCCATTGGCACGCTTCGCGCTGATGGCGCAGGGCGAGCAGGTGCACATTTCGAGCTGGCCGCCGATGTGGCCCACCCGGCGCCCGGCAGGCGGCGGCAATTTCGACAACGTGGCCGCCAACCGCATCCGGGCCAGCGCCCACTGCTTCGAAGCCAAGGTATTCGGGATCGTCACCGCCGGCTACATGGACCAGGCGATGCGTGCCTTCCTCATCGAACGCGATCGAACGATCGCCGACGTGATCGACCAGACACCACGTGCGGCGAGCTTCTTCGTCGATCCGACGGGCAGCGTCTTCGCCGATGCATTGCAGGACGAGGAGGGGATCGCCTATGCGGAGATCGACCTCAATCGATGCGTCGAGCCGAAACAGTTTCATGACGTGGTCGGCTACTACAACCGCTTCGACATCTTTGGCGTGACGGTCGACCGCAGCCGGTTGACCCCCGCACGATTCCGCGATGCAGAGCAGCCAATAGCGGATACGCAAGACGCGGCAATTCTGTCAGTCGATGCCGACGCCGGCTCGAACGGTCAGGGGCGCGACCGCCGGAGCTGACGAGGAGCTGGTGCTGCTCGTATAATCCTTCGTCCGCTTGCGTGACCCGATGTGGACATCGCAGTCCGGCATTCTCGATAGCCCGTAAACCTGCACCGTTGCCAACGCGGGAATGTATGGCTACGCTTTACCCTGGGTAGGCTGCCAAACGCTTCTTCGATCGGCCGGACGCTCATGCCAAAATTCCTTCGCATCGGAGTCCATCAGTCGAACGTTTCCGGATACACGTCGAAGGCATGGTGCATTCGACGGGCCGGCTCGACGGTTTTCCTGAAGTGGGGCGCCGTGCAGGTTGATGGCGCGGGCGACGGGCGAAAGGTCTACTGGACGTTTCCACCGCAGGAAAAAACCATTCGCTGCCGCACGGTGCAGCGCGCCCAGGACTACACCAAGGCCGCCATCGCGCGGCGACGCAGCCATCGCTATGAACCGCTGGCTGGAAATATCGCGAACCGGCGCCGAACCGCCGATCGGGACTCGCAGCTCAAGCAGGCGCTCGCCACCATCCTCTATGTCGATATCGTCCGATCCACTGAAAAGGCCGCGCGGCTCGGCGACACGCGCTGGGCGACGGTGATGAATCACTACTATGTCGCTGTGCGCAGGGAGCTGAAGGCCTTGCGGGGGAAGGAAGTCGTGACGACGGGGGACGGGGTGCTGGCGACATTCCGCGCGCCGGCAGCCGGGATCCGTTGTGCGACCGCAATCCGCGAGTCCGTGCGCACGCTGGGGCTGGAGATCAGGGTCGGACTGCACGCTGGCGAATACCAGGTGAGCGGGGCGGAGGTGATCGGTCTTGCGTTTCACATCGGCGCGCGCGTCGCAGCGAAAGCGCGGGCCGGCGAAGTGCTGGTCTCGAGCGCCGTCAAGGACCTGATGTCAAAGTCCGAAATCCGCTTCAAGGACCGCGGCGCGCACCAGCTCAAAGGTGTGCCGGAGCGATGGCGGCTCTACCGGGTTGAGCATTAGGGCGTCCGGCAAGGATCAACGTCGACGTTGCGATCAACGCCGACGCGACACGCTGATGGCTCGACGCGCTACAGCGCGATGATATCTGGTTGAGCCGCCGTCGCCGTTCAGACCATCGTCAAAGCATGATCCTTTCGGAAATCCGCATCGCACTTTCCCGGATCGTGCTCTAGCCCTTGCGGGTCGAGATGTTCTCTCGAATCCGTTCCAGCCAGCCGATGATGGCGCCGAGCGCCTGATCGCCCTTGCCGAGCAGTCCCGCCAGCTCGCGCTCGGCACTGCCTCGCCGCGTGGAATCGGGCTCGAGCAGTGGCGGAAGAATGTGGGCGTAGTAGGTCTTGTCGAGCAGCCGGTGCAGCAGGCGTTCGCCCGGGAACGGTTCGTTGTTGTTCAAGGCACGGGCGCCCTTCAGGATGGTCCGGATATCATATTGCGTGGGGCTGATGTCCGGCACCTGCTTGGCGAGTTTGAGCAGTGTGTACCCCGCGACCCGCGCGGTGCGGACAGAGCTGTCCATCGTGAAGATGATGTCGTTCGATGTTTCCACGAACTGGCCCATCAGGCCCAGATTGGTGCAGCCCGCGGGGACGGGATGCGGCCGGTCGCCCGCCGCGCGGGGCATGAACATCGCGGTGATGTAGGGCATCAAGGCGAGGCGGGCCTTGGTGTTCGCCACTACCGCATCCAGCTTGTCCTCGATGCCGAGGTGGTAGCAGAGCTCCGCCAGAATCTCGCGGCCGGTGCAGGCCGGCATCGGCTTCTTGACGTAGTTGCCCTCCTTGTCCATCAGCAATGCATAGACCCAGACCACCAGGACGTCCTTCGGCTGGGTCGGAAAGTGCGGCTGCCGGTTGCAGGTGAAGCTGAGCACCCAATTGGAGTCGGTGAAGGTGATGATCCCGCCGGTGACCGTCTTGCCGGAATAGGGATCGTTGACTGAAAGCTCCTTCAGCCGGTCGACGAAGGGCGACGGCTTGCAGGTGAGCGTGACCGACTCCCACATCGACTTGTCGACATTGCCGTAGAACTTCTCGGGCTTGCCGAAGATCGGCGATTTCTTCGCCAGGTTCGTCCACAGCGTCCAGTCGCTGGCCTCGCCCGGATCATGCTTGCCGCGCTGAAGAACCGGAGCGTGGTCCATGTCGCCATAGGCGGTGCCCTCGGTCATCGATCCCGTGAGCGCAAAGACCAGATCTTTCGGACCGACCGGAATGGTGGTGTCGGCGCCGCCCACCTTGGCGTGGATCGCGGTGACCGTGCGGGCATCGCCGTCGACCTTGATGTCGAGATCGTGGGCGCGGGTATCGAACTGCACCTTGACGCCGCGCTCGCGCAGATGCGTCACCAGCGGACGGACGAAGCTGTCGAACTGGTTGTATTTCGGAAATACCAGCGCCGACATGTCGCTCAGCCCGTCGATCGCATCGAGGAAGCGATGCATGTAGAGCTTCATTTCGAGCAGGCTCTGCCAGTTCTCGAAGGCGAACATCGAGCGCCAGAGGAACCAGAAGTTGGTCTCGAGGAAGCCCGGGCTGAAGTACTGCTCGATGGTGATGTCGTCGAGATCCTCCTTGCGCTTCAGCAGCAGGCGGATCAATTCCCATTGCTGCGGCTTCGACAGGCCGAGCGTCGAGAAGTCGCGGATCTGGCCGCGCTTGTGCATCAGCCGCGCCTTGGAGAAGTTCGGATCGTTGTCGTTGACGAGCCGGTATTCGTCGAGAACGCTGTAACCCTCGGGCAATTCCAGCGCCTGGACGTCCTGGAACATGTCCCAGAGATTGTCGTAGTTCCAGTTCATCTCGCGACCGCCGCGAATGATGTAGCCGTTCTCGGGATCACCGGCGCCGTCGAGCGAGCCGCCCTCGATGTGCATGGTGTCGAGAATGGTGATGTCGTCGCCCTTCATGCCGCCGTCGCGGATCATGTAGAAGGCCGCGGCCAGTCCCGCGATGCCGCTGCCGATGATCCAGGCCTTGCGGGCTTCGACCGGCTGATTCGACACGGGACGGTTGCGCATGTAAGCGCCCATCATGTCCGGCGGCGGCAGCGTGTTGTGGCTCCCGTTGTGCCAGTAGCGCCTGGACGCGTCGGTTTCGACCTCGAAGGTGGGCGTGCCGGAAGCTGCGACATCAGTCATTGGCGACCTTTCTGCGTGATTGGCTTTCGCGATCTCCGTGGGGCCGATGTTGGCAGTTCGCCATGTCATTTTCTGGCCCGGGCCCGGTTGCGGAGAAGATGCCGCGGCGCGACCGGCGATGCTTCGTTAAGGGAGGGTGTCGCGGAGCCGGCAAATTTTCAGTGATTTGGGGAGGTCGACCGGATCGCCGCGCACCGGTCCGGGATCGTAGGTGCGTCTCTACCGCGTGCCGAGGATACGCTGCCATGGCGTGCCGCCGAGTACCTTCTGGGAGCGCCGACGACGTCCGGCGTCGGCTGGCCTCGTCGAAAGGCGTTAATGACGTATTGATGTGGTTAACGACGTTTGCGGTCTGCGGTTTCATCGCTCTTAGGAGGCGACGAGGCAAAACACGTCATGCGCAAACATGCTGCGACCGCTTTGATTGGAGTCTTTTGCAGCCTCGTGACGTACTTCAGCGCCGCACGACTCTGCCAATGGGCCGAGACCAGACAGCTGGCGGTGCTGTCCCGGAAGACACACGACCAACCTGAGTTCGTTTCCTGGGGCGACGATCGGCTCAGCTTCGTGCTGCTGTTCGCGCTCTATCTGTTTTTCCTCAAGAACGGACTGCACGGCATGCTGGCTACGTGCCGCGACGTCTGGCGTGGCCGGGGATGGGAACCGTGAGCGCGCGGCTGATCGCTGGATTGATCAAGGTGCTGCTCGGAGGTCTTCTCACGGCCGGTCCGTCGCTCGTGTCGGTGGCACGGGGCGACGAAACTTCGAGCATCAATGTACGACGCGAGGCGCTTCGCGAATGGAGCAGTCTTGCCAATGGACGCACGGACTTTGAAGTTTTCGATCCGGCCCTGGTGCCAAGGATGCTTGCGCTTGCGGCCGAGCAATCCGGCTGCAAATACAGGGATGACATCGAGAAGTTGCCGGTTCGCTTCATGAAAGTGGCCGGGCACCGTCTCGCGCTGATGTTCTGTCGCTTTTCCGTGACCGGATCGCATCGCGCGTTCGATCTTTCCGACGTCAGCAGACCAAAGCCAATGGAGTTTCCGTACGTCGCGCTGAACGGCTTCGGTACGACGGACACTCCGGGTTTCATCACATGGAGGGAGGAGGCCGGCTTGTTTCAGGCCGAAACCGGATCGGACCTGTGTCCCAGCCGACACCTGCGGCATGTCTATCGGCTGGACGTGACCAACCGCGAAAGCTTTGTCGTGGTTCGCGTCGAGGTCAGCGCGCCTGCGTGCGGCGCGGGTCAAGAATGGACCACGATTTGGGAGGCGAAACCGTGGCCAGCGCCGGCGGGTCCCCGCTGACGCGCTCTTGCCAAAATGGTTAGCCCCGATTAACCAGCCTTTCGCATCAACCTTGCCGTTTAAGACTGTCGCAATCGGCAATAATTATTGAGTATCTTGCGGCCGGCGATTCCCGTTAAGGGACCGTGTCGCCGCTTTGGCAAATTTTCGGCGATTTTTGGGGACATTGAACCGCATGTGCGGCATCGTCGGCATTCTTGGACGCGCTCCGGTCGCGGAGCAATTGGTGGATTCGCTCAAGCGGCTGGAATATCGCGGCTATGATTCCGCGGGTGTCGCCACGCTGGAGAATGGCGGCCTGGCGCGGCGCCGCGCCGAGGGCAAGCTGAAGAACCTCGAAGCCCGGCTCGAGGCCAAGCCGCTCGGCGGCCACACCGGCATCGGCCACACCCGCTGGGCCACCCACGGCCGGCCGACCGAGAACAACGCACATCCGCACGCCACCGAGCGCGTCGCCGTGGTGCATAACGGCATCATCGAGAATTTCCGCGAGCTGCGCGAGGAACTCGAGGCCAAGGGCGCGACGTTCTCGACCGAGACCGACACCGAGGTCGTGGTGCATCTGGTCGACAACCTGCTGAAGGGCGGCGTCAAGCCAATCGAGGCGGTGAGGGCGGTGCTGTCGCAGCTGCGCGGCGCGTTCGCGCTCGGCTTCATCTTCGCCGGCGAGGACGACCTGATGATCGGCGCGCGCAACGGCCCGCCGCTTGCGGTCGGCCATGGCGAGGGCGAGATGTATCTCGGCTCCGACGCGATCGCGCTCGGGCCGTTCACCGACACGATCAGCTATCTCGAGGACGGCGACTGGGTGGTGCTGAACCGCAAGGGCGCCACGATCTTCGACAAGGACAACGCCATCGTCCACCGCGAGGCGATCAAGCACACGACGGCGACCGCGCTGGTCGACAAGGCGAACTACCGCCACTTCATGGCGAAGGAGATCCACGAGCAGCCGGAAGTAGTCGGGCACACGCTCGCGCGCTACGTCGACATGGCGACCGAGCGCGTCACCATGCCGGTGAAACTGCCGTTCGACTTCAAGGATATCCAGCGCATCTCGATCACGGCCTGCGGCACCGCGAGCTATGCCGGCTTCGTCGCGAAATACTGGCTGGAGCGGCTGGCGCGGCTGCCGGTCGAGCTCGATGTCGCCTCCGAATTCCGCTATCGCGAGGCGCCGCTGCGCAAGGGCGACCTTGCGATCTTCATCTCGCAGTCGGGCGAGACCGCCGACACGCTGGCGGCGCTGCGCTACGCCAAGGCGCAGGGCGCGCACACGCTGTCAGTCGTCAACGTTCCGACCTCGACGATCGCGCGCGAGAGCGAGACCGTGCTGCAGACGCTCGCCGGCCCCGAGATCGGCGTCGCCTCGACCAAGGCGTTCACCTGCCAGCTGATGGTGCTGGCCTCGCTCGCGGTCGCCGCCGGCAAGGCGCGCGGCGAGCTGTCCGATGCCGACGAGGCCAAGCTGGTGCATGGCCTGGTCGAGATCCCGCGCCTGATGTCGGAAGCGCTGACCACCGAAGTGCAGATCGAGAAGCTGGCGCGCGAGATCTCGAAGTCGCGCGACGTGCTCTATCTCGGCCGCGGCACCAGCTATCCGCTGGCGCTGGAAGGCGCGCTGAAGCTGAAGGAAATCTCCTACATCCACGCCGAGGGCTATGCCGCCGGCGAGCTCAAGCACGGGCCGATCGCGCTGATCGACGAGCACATGCCTGTCGTGGTGATCGCGCCGTACGACAAGGTGTTCGAGAAGACCGTCTCCAACATGCAGGAGGTCGCCGCCCGCGGCGGCAAGATCATCCTGATGACCGACGCCAAGGGCGCGGCGGAAGCGACCATCCAGTCGCTGGTGACGATCGTGATGCCGGACATGGGGGCGACCTTCGCGCCGATCGTCTACGCCGTTCCGGTGCAGCTGCTCGCCTATCATACCGCTGTCGTGATGGGCACCGACGTCGATCAGCCCCGGAATCTGGCCAAATCGGTCACGGTCGAATAGTCGCAAGCCGCGGCTTCACGCGGCCCTTCAAAAAGCTGCTAGAATGGCTTAGCTGGGTGATGACTACGGCCCCTCCGACGCCGCTTCGACGACCTTGGAACCGCAATGACCTCCAACCAAGTGCCTCCCGCCTCGACCGGTGAATCACCCCCGGATGCCCCGCGCGGGCTGATGGCGCGGTTTCGCAACTATTTCCTCACCGGCCTCGTGGTGGCCGGTCCGGTTGCGATCACCCTGTATCTGACCTGGTGGTTCGTGAACTGGGTCGACAATCTGGTCCGCCCGTTCGTGCCCACGGCCTACCGGCCGGAAACCTATCTGCCGTTCGGACTGCCGGGTTCCGGCCTGATCGTCGCGGTCATCGCGCTGACGCTGCTCGGCTTCCTCACCGCCAACCTGATCGGGCGAACCCTGGTCGATCTCGGCGAACGGCTGCTTGGCCGCATCCCTGCGGTGCGCGCGATCTATCGCGGCCTGAAGCAGGTGTTCGAGACGCTGTTCTCCGGCAACGGCTCGAGCTTTCGCCGCGTCGGCCTGGTCGAGTTTCCGTCGCCCGGCATGTGGTCGATCGTGCTGATCTCGCAGGCGCCGAGCACCGAGCTCGCCGCCAGCTTCCCCGGAGAGGAAGAGCACATCTCGGTATTCCTGCCGTGCGCGCCGAACCCGACCACCGGCTTCTTCTTCTATGTGCCGAAGAGCAAGATCATCGAGATCGAGATGAGCACCGAGGATGCCGCGACGCTGATCATGTCGGCCGGCGTGGTGCAGCCCGGCGCCAACGATCAGAAGCGCGCCGCGGCGCTCGCCGGCATGGCCAATGCCGCGCGCATCGCCAGCCAGGCCTCGACCAACCAGGCCTCGCTGCAGCCTGCCACACAGCCCGCGCCGGCGAAGGTGGAGTAGGCAAGCGCCACTCCATACTACCCCGCGCCGATCAGCGGCACGGCCTCGTCGCGTTCATAGAGGTAGAGCAGGACGCGCAGCGCTTCGCCGCGCTCGCCCTTCAGCTTCGGATTGTCCTTCATGATCCGCAGCGCCTCGTCGCGGGCCTGGGTGATCAGCTGGCCGTGCACCTCGGAGCGCGCGATGCGGTAGCCGGGCAGGCCGCTCTGGCGGATGCCGAGAACGTCGCCTTCGCCGCGCAGCTTCAGATCCTCCTCGGCGATCCGGAATCCATCCGTGGTCTCGCGGATCACTTTCAACCGCGCCTTCGACATCTCGCCGAGCGGCTCCTTGTAGAGCAGAAGGCAGGTCGAGGCTTCCGAGCCGCGGCCGATGCGCCCGCGCAATTGATGCAGCTGTGCGAGCCCGAAACGTTCGGCGTTCTCGATCACCATGATGGTCGCCGCCGGCACGTCGACGCCGACCTCGACCACCGTGGTCGCGACCAGGAGGCCGATCTCATGCGCGGCGAATTGCGCCATCACGCGATCCTTCTCGGTGCCCTTCATCTGGCCGTGCACGAGGCCGACACGATCGCCGAACCGCTTCTGCAAGCTCTCGAAACGTTCGGTCGCGTTGGTGAGATGCTCGGTGCCCTCGGCCTCCGATTCATCGACCAGCGGGCAGATCCAGTAGACCAGCTTGCCGGCGGCGAGCGCGCGGCCGACGCCGTCCATGACGTCCTCGATCCGGCTCATCGGCACCGCGCGGGTGTCGATCGGCTGACGGCCAGCGGGCTTTTCGCGCAGCTCGGAGACGTCCATGTCGCCGAAGTAAGTCAGCACCAGCGTGCGCGGAATCGGCGTGGCGCTCAGCACCAGCACGTCGACGGCCTCGCCCTTGGAGGTCAGCGCGAGGCGTTCGCGCACGCCGAAGCGATGCTGCTCGTCGACCACGGCAAGCGCCAGCGCCTTGTAGATCACGTCGTCCTGGATCAGCGCGTGGGTGCCGACCAGGAGATCGATCTCGCCGGCCTCGAGCTGTGCCAGCAGCTCGCGGCGCTCCTTGCCTTTCTCGCGGCCGGTGAGGATGGCGACGCGTAGGCCGGCGCTCTCGGCGAGCGGCGCGATGGTCTTGATGTGCTGGCGCGCCAGGATTTCGGTCGGCGCCATCAGCGCGGCCTGCTTGCCGACTTCGGCGACTGCGGCAGCCGCCAGTAGCGCCACCACGGTCTTGCCGGAACCGACATCGCCCTGCACGAGGCGCAGCATCCGCACCGGCTGCTGCAGATCCGTGATGATTGCCGCGACCGCCTCTTGCTGCGACCTGGTCAGCGCATAGGGCAGGGCATCGATGATCTTCCGGCGCAGATGACCATCGCCGGCGTTGCGCACACCGGCAGGGCGGCGCAGCGTGGCGCGGATCAGGGCGAGCGCGAGCTGGCCGGCGAGCAACTCGTCGAACGCGAGGCGCGACCAGAACGGGCCGTCGGGCAGGATGTCGGTCAGCTCGACCGGCACATGCACGCGGGTCAGCGCCTCCCTGATCGGCGGGAAGTTGCAGCGGCGCAGCACCTCGGGGCTGATCCATTCCGGCAGATCCGGCAGCCTGGTCAGCGCCTGCGCGATGGCGCGGCGGAGCGAGCCGATCGCAAGGCCCTCGGTCAGCGGATAGACCGGATCGATGCCGGACAGTTTCGCAAAGCCCGCTTCATCGACGACGCGATCGGGATGCACGATCTGCGGGATGCCGTCATACATCGCCAGCGTGCCGGAGACGTAGCGCTTCTCGCCGACCGGCAGCAGCTTCTCGACATAGCCGGGCTGGGCGCGGAAGAAGGTCAGCACGACGTCGCCGGTATCGTCGCTGGCATAGACGAGGTAGGGCGCGCGCGAATTGCGTGGCGGCGGCGGGCGATGGCGGTCGACGGTGACCTCGAGCGTCACCATGGTTCCGACCGCGGCGTCGCGGATCTTCGGCCGGGCGCGGCGGTCGATCACGCTCGCCGGCAGATGCAGCAGCAGGTCGACCAGCCGCGGCGTCTCGCTGCGGTCGAGCAGATAGCGCAGCAGCTTGTCCTGCTTCGGGCCTACCCCTTGCAGGGTCGTGACCTGGGCAAACAGCGGATTGAGCAGGGCTGGGCGCATCGGTGCCTTTACACACGACTCACGGCATGCGCGCAAGGAAACCCCAAAACGCGGCGAATGAGGGCTGACATCGGCCGTCGCCACGGCTATATCAAGCCCGCCCGGCACGTCCGGGCTTTTGGCGTTGGATGGATTTTGGGACATGACGGGATCGACACGATCGAGCAGCGGGCTCGATGACCGCCGCAAGCGCCTTTTGTTTCGCTGCTGGCACCGCGGCACCCGGGAGATGGACCTGATCCTCGGCCGTTTTGCCGACGCGACCATTGGCGAACTGTCCGACCACGAGCTCGGCGAGCTCGAGCATCTGATCGAGGTGCCGGATCCCGACCTCTACGCGGCGCTGACCGGCGACAAGGTGCTTCCCGCAGAGTACGCGACCGCGCTGTTTGCCCGCATCAAGGCGTTTCGGGTCGCGGATCCCAGCGCATGAAACAGCCCATGAAATCACCGGCCGCGATGCTCGCGCCCGGCCGGGTGCTGACCATCGCCAACGTCGCCGAGGGCGCCGAGGGGCTCGTCATCTCGGATCTGGCGCGCGCGATCGCAGCGCAGCCGAAGCGTCCGGCGGTCAGCCTTGCCGTGGTGTGCCGCGACGGCGCGCGGATGCAGCAGCTCGCCCGCGCGCTGGAGTTCTTCGCGCCCGATATCGCCGTGATGCAGGTTCCGGCCTGGGACTGCCAGCCCTATGACCGCGTCTCGCCGCATTCCGGCATTTTGGCGCAGCGGCTGACCGCGCTGGCAAAGCTGTCGCGGCTGGTCGGCAGCGACAAGCCGCTGATCGTGCTGACCACGGTGAACGCCGCCGTGCAGCGGGTGCCGGCGCGCGATCAGGTCGCAGCGCAAGCGCTGTCGGTTGCGCCGGGCAATGTGGTGCCGATGGATTCGGTCGTCGCCTGGCTCGAGCACAATGGCTACACCCGTTCGTCAACGGTGCGCGAGCCCGGCGAATATGCCGTGCGCGGCGGCATCCTCGATCTGTTTCCGGCCGGCCTCGACCAGCCGGTGCGCTTCGACTTCTTCGGTGACTCCCTTGAGTCGATCCGCACCTTCGATGCCGAGACCCAGCGCACGCTGCTCGACATGCGCGGGCTCGACCTCGTGCCGGTCTCCGAATTCCAGCTCACCACCGAGACCATCCGGCGTTTCCGCATGGGCTATGTCGCGGCGTTCGGCGCGCCGGAGCGCGACGATCAGCTTTATGAAGCCGTCTCGGAAGGACGGCGCCATCCCGGCATGGAGCACTGGCTGCCGCTGTTCCAGGAGCGGATGGACACGCTGTTCGACTATCTCGACGGCGCGACGGTCGCGATCGAGCCGCAGGGCGAGGACGCCGCGCGCGAGCGCTTCTCGCAGATCGTTGACTACTACGACGCGCGGCGCGAGGCGCTGGAGCATCCCGGCAGCGGCGCGATCTACAAGCCGCTGCCGCCGGACCAGCTCTATCTGACCGAGGCCGAATGGACCAGGCTGCTCGGCGATGCGCCGCTGGCGCGGCTGACGCCGTTCGCGGTGCCGGAAGGCTCGCCCGACGTGTTCGACGCCGGCGCGCGGCAGGGCCGCAATTTCGCCCCCGAGCGCGCCGACACCAACGTCAACGTGTTCGAGGCCGTGGTCGGTCATGTCGGCGCGCTGCAGAGCCAGCGCAAGAAGGTGGTGATCGCGCTGTGGAGCGAGGGCTCGCGCGACCGCATGGGCGCGATGCTGCGCGACCACAAGCTCTTGAACACGACCAGCGTCAACACCTGGCGGATCGTGCAGGCGACGCCGCGCAACGAAACCATGCTGGCCGTGCTCGGCATGGAATCCGGCTTCGAGACCGACGAGTTCGCCGTCATCAGCGAGCAGGACATTCTCGGCGACCGCCTGGTGCGGCCGCGCAAGGCGAGCCGCAAGCTCGACAATTTCATCTCGGAGGTGACGAGCCTTGCGACCGGCGATCTCGTGGTCCATGTCGAGCACGGCATCGGCCGCTTCGTCGGCTTGCAGACGCTGGAAGTCTCCGGCGCGCCGCATGACTGTCTCGAGCTGCATTATGCCGCCGAAACAAAACTGTTCCTGCCGGTCGAGAACATCGAGCTGTTGTCGCGCTACGGCTCCGACAGCGCCAATGTCGAGCTCGACCGCCTCGGCGGCGGTGGCTGGCAGGCGCGCAAGGCCAAGCTCAAGAACCGCATCCGCGAGATCGCGGGCGAATTGATCAAGATCGCGGCCGAGCGGCAGCTGCACGAGGCGCCGAAATTCCCGCTGCAGCCGCATGTCTATGACGAGTTCTGCGCGCGCTTCCCCTATGAGGAGACCGAGGATCAGTTAGGGGCCATCACCTCGACCTTGAAGGACCTCGAAATCGGCCGCCCCATGGACCGCCTGATCTGCGGCGACGTCGGCTTCGGCAAGACCGAGGTGGCGCTGCGCGCGGCGTTCGCTGTGGCGCTGGAGGGCCGGCAGGTCGCGGTCGTGGTGCCGACCACGCTCCTGGCGCGCCAGCACTCGCGGACCTTCACCGAGCGCTTCCGCGGCTTCCCGGTCAATGTCGCGCAGGCCTCGCGGCTGGTGTCGACCAAGGAGTTGAACCAGGTCAAGAAGGGGCTCACCGACGGCAGCGTCGACATCGTCGTCGGCACCCACGCGCTGCTCGGCAAGACCATCAAGTTTAGGGATCTCGGCCTGCTGATCGTCGACGAGGAGCAGCATTTCGGCGTCAGCCACAAGGAGCGGCTGAAGCAGCTGCGCGCCCAGGTCCATGTGCTGACGCTGTCGGCAACCCCGATCCCGCGCACCCTTCAACTTGCATTGACCGGCGTCCGCGAGCTCTCGATCATTGCCTCGCCGCCGGTCGATCGCCTTGCGGTGCGCACCTTCGTCGCGCCGCACGATCCCCTGATGATCCGCGAGGCGCTGCTGCGCGAGCGCTACCGTGGCGGGCAGGCGTTCTATGTCGTGCCGCGGATCGAAGACCTCGCCGGCGTCAAGGACTTCCTCGACAAGAACGTGCTGGAGATGAAGGTCGCGGTCGCCCACGGCCAGATGCCGCCGACCGTGATCGAGGACATCATGTCCGCGTTCTACGACGGCAAATACGACATCCTGCTCTCGACCACGATCGTCGAGTCCGGTCTCGACATCCCGAACGCCAACACGCTGATCGTGCACCGCGCCGACATGTTCGGCCTTGCCCAGCTCTATCAGCTGCGCGGCCGCGTCGGCCGCTCCAAGCTGCGCGCCTATGCGCTGTTCACGCTGCCGGCACAGCAGAAGATCACGGCGCAGGCGGAGCGGCGGCTCAAGGTGCTGCAATCGCTGGAGACGCTGGGGGCCGGCTTCCAGCTCGCCTCGCACGACCTCGACATCCGCGGCGCCGGCAATCTGCTCGGCGAAGAGCAGTCCGGCCACATCAAGGAAGTCGGCTTCGAGCTGTACCAGTCGATGCTGGAGGAGGCGATCGTCAACCTCAAGGCCGGCGTCGCCGAGCCGGCTGCCGACCGCTGGTCGCCGCAGATCACGATCGGCATGCCGGTCCTGATCCCCGAGGACTATGTCAACGACCTCAGCGTGCGGCTGTCGCTGTATCGTCGGCTCGCCGATCTCGACACCGACGAGGACATCGACGCCTTCGCCGCCGAGATGCGCGACCGCTTCGGCGTGCTGCCCGACGAAGTCCGCTATCTGTTCAAGGTCGCGGCGATCAAAGCCTATTGCCGCCGGGCCAATGTCGGGAAGGTCGACGCCGGCCCGAAGGGCGCCGTGATCGCATTCCGCGACAACAGCTTTGCCCATCCGGAGCGGCTGGTGAGCTTCATTCGCCAGCACGGCCAGGCCGCCAAGGTGCGGCCCGACATGAAGGTGGTGTTCTTCCAGGAGTGGGATACGCCGGAAGAGCGCCTCGCCGGCACCACCGAGATCCTGCGCCAGCTCGCCAACCTCGCGGAGAGCAAGAAGGCGGCTTGACACGCGGTTCGACGCGAGCCCCCGCTCAGGATCGGATCAAATATGGCGCAACGTGGTCGTCGAGCAGTTTCAGGAACTGCTCGGCGAGAACGCTGAGTTCGCCGATCGTCGGCTTGAGGACCCCGACCTCGTAGTGGATCGCCGGCGCGAAGGGGCGGACGACGAGCGCGCTCGCACCGCTGGTTCGCCTGAGCGTTTCGGACGCGCTGAGCGCGTCGACGAGGCAGACACCCGCGCCATCGATGACGAGGTTGAGCGCGACGGCGAAGAATTCACACTCGATCGCCGGATGAAACGGCGTACCGCTGGCTTCGAAGGCGCGCGATACCGCGGCATAGGTCGATCGGCTCTGCGAGGTGATGATCAGATCATGTCGTTCGAGAAGATCGGGAGTGACGACTTTCCGATCAGCCAGTGCATGCGTTGCAGGCAGCACGCAGTCCAGCGACATCCGGTAGCGCCGCAGCACGACATTGGTGCGGTCGAACGGCGGCTCGGCGACTCCGAAGTCGAATGCACGCGCCGAGACCAGGCTCCGGACATTCTCGGAGCTTCGGGTCAGGAGCCTGATCGTTGTTGACGGGCGCTCCCGCTGGAAGCGGCTGACGACGCCCGGAAGCCAGACTATCCCAGGTCCCGGACTCGCGATCGTCAGAACGCCGCGCTTGCCTGCGGAGATCCCGGCAGCGGCGTCCTCCAGCTCGGCAAACCCGGCGAGCGCCCGGATCGCTTCGTTGTGCAGCAGATGCGCCTCCGGCGTAGGCACGATATGGCGGCTCTCCCGGCGAAACAGCGCAAACCCGACATCCGCTTCCAGCCGTTTCAAGGCCGTACTCACAGCCGGCTGCGATATGCCGAGTGCGCGCGCGGCCTCGGTTGCCGATCGATGCTGCATAACAGCATGGAAAATCTCAATAAGACGACGATCCATAATCAATATCTATATATCGTTTCGATGCTGCTCGTGGTATGAGCATGGAGGGAAACGCCAATAATACAAGGGAATTTTCGCACATCACGCCGGCGAGATTCCAGATAATGTTACCGCAATCTGAGCGTGACGAGCATTGGCATTATATTTGCTTATGTTTCGAAATGAACTCGTCTGGAGGGTCTGCGGGGATGAACACCAGCCACGCATCATGTGCCGCGTCGGTCCTGGCCGCCGAGGCGGTGGTCAAACGCTTCGGCGCCCACACCGTTCTGAACGGCGTGGATCTTGCGCTGGGCACCGGGCAGTCGACCTGCATCATCGGTCCAAGCGGCTCCGGCAAGACGACCCTTCTGCGATGCATGGCGCTGCTGGAAGCTCCTTCCGACGGGCGCGTCGTGATGGAGGGGGCGACGGTCTCGCAGGCCCGGCCATCGTCGGATGTGCGGCTCGCTGCCCGCAAGGTGCGGCCGGAAATCGGAATGGTGTTCCAGCAGTTCAATCTGTGGCCGCACATGACGGTGCTGGGAAATATCATCGAGGCCCCGATGCGCGTGCGCGGCGTCAGCCGGGATGAGGCGGTCGTCACGGCCGAACGGCTGCTTCAGAAGGTCGGCATGGAGGCGAAGCGCGATGCCTATCCGGCCAGGCTGTCCGGAGGCCAGCAACAACGCGTTGCGATCGCCCGGGCGCTTGCCATGCAGCCGAAGATACTCCTGTTCGACGAGCCGACGTCGGCTCTCGACCCCGAACTTCGCCGCGAGGTGCTGCAGGTCATGCGCACGCTCGCGCTCGAAGGCATGACGATGCTCGTGGTGACGCACGAGATGGGCTTCGCCCGGCGCGTGGCGAGCCATGTCGTGTTCATGGACGAGGGGATGATCGTTGAGCACGGCACGCCGGCCGCCTTTTTCGAACGTCCGACGACCGAGCGCGCCAAGCGCTTTCTCAATCAGTTTGACGAGTGATCACTGCAAGACAGGAGATTGAAGCTCATGCCAAATCTGCGCCGACTTGCCTTCGTTTGCGCGCTCTTTCTCTCGATGACGCCGGCGGCTGCCCAGCAGACGCAATCGCGCCTCTACGAGATCACCAAGAGCGGGGTACTCAGGGTCTGCATCTGGCCCATGTACTATTCGATTTCGTTCCGCAATCCGGATAGCGGACAGCTCGAGGGGATCGACATCGACCTCTCCAAGGAGCTGGCAAAGGACATGGGCGTGAAGCTGGACTATGTCGAGACCAGCTTTGGCAGTTTCATCGCCGACTTGCAGGCCAACAAATGCGATCTCGGCATGTTCGGCGTCGGGGCGACGATGAAGCGTGCGCAGGCCGTCGCGTTCTCGGACCCGTATCTGACGAGCGGCGTCTATGCCGTCGTGCGCAAGGGCGGCCCGATCACATCCTGGGCGGATATCGACAAGCCGGGCGTCAACGCCGGCGTCTCGCTCGGCAGCTATGTCGAGAACTTCATGCGGTCCTACTTCAAGAACGCCAAGACCGTCGCGGTTGCGCCTCCGGCCACGACCCAGGCTGAGCTGATGGCGCAACGCGTCGACGTCGTCATGACCGATTATCCGGCCTCGATCAAAATGAATGCCCAGTTCGACTGGACCACGACGGTGGCGCCGCCGGAAAACCTGTCCGTGACGCCCTACGGTTATGTCATGAACCAGGGTGACCAGATCTGGCTGAACTACGTGAACCTGTTCGTTCGCACCATCAAGCTCGACGGCCGGCTCAAGGCCGCCGCCGAGAAGAACAAGCTCGGACCGATCGTCGCGCCTTGAGACATCAGATGCAAAGCTACAGCTTTCGCTGGGACGTCATCCCGAACAATCTGGGTTTTCTTGCCTCCGGCATGGAAATGACCCTGTTCATTTCAATTGTCACGCTCGTGGTGGCGACCCTGTTGGGGCTCGTCATCGCGATCATGCAGATGTCCCGTTTCCGCTTCGCGCGCATCATCGCGCTTTCCGTCGGCGAAATTGTCCGCAATACGCCAATCCTCGTGCAGCTGCTATGGGTCTATTACGTGCTGCCGATCGTCTTCAATGTGAGGATCGATGCGCTGGCCGCGTCGATCCTCGGTCTCTCGCTCTATTCGGCGGTGTTCATCTCCGAGGTCTTCAGAGCGGGCATCCAGACCGTTCCGGTCGGGCACCGCGAAGCGGCGCAGGTGCTCGGCCTGACGCCCGCGCAGAGCTTTGTGCGGATCGTTGGCCCGCAGGCGATTCGCAGCGTGCTGCCGCCGCTGGCCGCCAATTTCGTCCAGCTCATCAAATATTCCTCGCTTGCGTCCGTGGTGTCGGTCGGTGAGGTCACGCGGCGCGGCATGGAGTTGTCGTCGTCGACGTTCAGGCCGCTGGAAATATTCACCTTCATCGCGGTGGTGTATTTCGCGATCTGCTGGCCGCTCACCCACTCAATCCGCATATGGGAAGCGCGCCTTGCACGACGTTGATCAAGTTCGCCGCGCGGTTTCGAGCGATCGGACCAGCCAGGTCGTCGAGCTGGCGATGCGGCTGATCGGAGTGCCGTCGCCAAATCCGGACGGCGACACGCGCGCCGTGGCGGCGCTGGCGGCGGATCTTCTCAGGGCGCATGTGCCTGGCGTTGCAGTTGAGCTGCATCCGGGGACAGCCGAGATCGTCAACGTCGTCGCGCGGATCAAGGGCCATGCCCCCGGCCGCCGCATCGTGTTCAACGGCCATCTCGACACCTATCCGTTGGGCGAGCGGATGAGCTGGTCGGTCAATCCCGACGGAGAGGTCGTAGGCGGCCGCCTTTACGGCCGCGGCGCTGCCGACATGAAGGGCGGCATCGCGGCATCGATGGCCGCGATGGCCGCATTGGCCGAGCAACGCGAGGCATGGGCGGGAGAGGTGGTGCTGACGCTCGCCGGCGACGAGGAAAGTATGGGTCCATACGGGACCAAATACCTGCTCGACCAGGTCTCCCATGCCAGCGGCGACGCCGTGATCATTGGCGACGCCGGTTCACCGATGGTGCTGCGCTTCGGCGAGAAGGGATTCCTCTGGATCGAGATCGAGGCGGAGGGCAGCGCGGCGCACGGCGCGCATGTCCATCTGGGCATCAATGCGATCGATCGCTTGCGCGAAGCGCTGGACAGGGTGAGTGAGCTGCGCAGCCTGGCGGTTGCGATGCCGGTCAATGTCGCCGACGCCATCCGCCGTGCAAGGCCTGTCTCCGAACCGCTGTGCGGCGCCGGCGAATCCGATGTCCTGTCGAGCGTCACGGTCAACATCGGAACGGTGAGTGGCGGTTCGTCGCCGAACCTGGTGCCGAGCCAGGCGCGAGCGGCCATCGACCTGCGTCTGCCGGTCGGCGTCACGTCGGCAGCGGTTCTCGCGCTGTTGCGGGAGGTGCTCGATCTGCCCGGCATCACATGGCGCGTGTTGCGCTGCTTCGAACCCAATCACACCGGCCCCGGTGACGAGATCGTCACGCGCTGCGCAACGGCGGCGACGGACATCATCGGCGGGGCGCCGGCGATCAACATGCGCGTCGGCGGCTCCGATGCGCGCTGGTTTCGAATGGCCGGAATCCCGACGGTGGTCTATGGGCCGACTCCTCACAACATGGGCGCGCCGGATGAGTACGCGGAGATCGCCGAACTGGCGACCGTCTCCCGCGTGCACGCGCTGACCGCCTTCGACATGCTGACAAGAGAGAACAGAAAATGAGCGACGTGGCGGGTTTCGTGGGTCCGGAAACATTCATGGGATTGCCGGCGGGGTTGCCGCGGCCGGGCAGCCGCGCTGCCGTGCTCGGCGTGCCGTTCGACTGCGGCACGCATCCGTTCCGCGTCGGCGCCCGGCAAGGCCCGCTGGAGGTCCGGCGGGAGTCGCGGCTCATTCGCCGCTATCATCCGTCGCTCGCCGACGTCGACGTGCTGTCATTGCTGGGTGCGGTCGATGCCGGCGATGTTGCCTTGGTGCCGGGACGCATCGAAGACGCCTTTGTGAAGATCGAGGCTGCCGCCGGTCGGATTCTCGAGCTTGGCGCGGTGCCGGTCGGGATCGGCGGCGACGGTTCGGTCTCGCTTCCGCTGATGCGCGCCGCCGCCCGGTATCACAAGGATCTCGTCGCGCTGCATATCGACAGCCATACCGATGCATATCCGTACACGCCCGACGATCGGTACAATGCGGCCACGCAATTCACCAACGCGGCGCAGGAAGGCGTGGTGAACGCCGGCCGATCCTGGCACGTCGGCGTGCGCGGATTCACCTATTGCCCGGGTGTGCTCGAACATACGCGGTCGCTCGGATTTCGCGTCGTCACGATCGAGGAGCTGATGCGGCGCGGTTTCGCGCAGACCGTCGCGGAATTCAGCCAGGTCGTCGGCGCGCGACCGGTCTATCTGTGCTGGGACATGGATGTGTTCGATCCATCGGTCGCTCCCGGCGTCTGCACGCCCGCCTGGGGAGGCCTGTCGGCCCGCGAGGGGATCGAATTGCTGCGCAGCCTTTCAGGCTTGAATATCGTCGCGATGGATTTCAACACGGTCAGCCCGCCACAGGACGTTCAGGGGATGGCCGCCCAGCTCTGCGCCCATATGATCATGGAGGCTCTCGTGCTGCTTGCCGCGGGCATGGGGCTGTTGCCGGACTGAAATCGCAGCGGCTTGATGGGCTATGCTGCGCCGGCGATGACCGTGCCATAAAATCCGCGGGCCTTACGACGCCGCGCGCTCCGGCGTTCCGAACAGGCGCCCGAGCAAGGAGATCGCGGAGTCGCCCGGCATCAGCGTTGCGACGCTGACGGCGGGCTCGGCACGCGTGTCGCGGCGGCCGTTCTGGGTGTGGCGCATCACGCTGGCGAGTCGCCGCGTGATCGCCTGCGCATTGCGCAGATCGGTGCCGGCGAACGCAACGACGAGCGAGCGGTCGTCGTGCACCGCGCCGAAATCGGCCCGGCGCATCAGCCGGCTGATGATCCGCGCGCCGTCGAATTGCGCGCGCGGTTGCGTGTCGTCGAACGTGAAGCGCGCCACCGAAAGAGCGCCGCCGCGCTCGGCGGTCTGGTAGACGGCGGTGGCGAAGTCGCGCTCGAACGCGGCCTTGGTGAGCAGGCCGGTGCGGGCGTCGATCAGGCCCTTGGCGTCGATCGCCTTCAGCATGCGGCCGAGCCGCGCCTCGAAGGCGTGTTGGCGGATCATCGGCAGCGCCATGTCGGCGATGCGCGTCGGCCCGGCCGTGACGATCTCGAGATTGGGCAGCTCGTATCGCGGCGTCACCTCGCCCGAGGCGACGATCACGGGCAACGGGCGGAAGCGGACATCCTCGGTCAGCACGGTCAGGAACGCATCCATCACCCGCGGCGTGAAGCCTTCCGCCAGCACGATGCCGTCGATATCGCGGCTCGAGAGATGCTTGGCGGCGGCCTCGATGCTGAGCGCGCCGACCACGCCGGCGCGTTCGCCGAGCGCGACCGACAGCGTCGGGTAGGCGCCGCCGCGGCCGATCAACAGCGCGGTGGCCTCTCCGATCGGATCGATGTCAGACAGGGCGATCGGTGCCGGCGGCACCAGGCGGCGCATCACGGTGGCATGCAGGCCGCGAACGCGTAAGGACGCGTTGAGCCGGGCGACCAGCCGATCCGGCAGACCCTTGTTCTGGAAGAATGCGATCACGGTGTCGGGCAGGGTGGTCGCAGGATCGACCGCGATCAGCGGCAGATACGGAGCGCGGGCGGCGGCGCGCTTGGCGAGACCCGACAGGGTGACGAAGTCGACGCCCTCGGCGGCCGCGATGATCGCTGCCGGCTTGACCTGCTCGATGGCCCGTCCGGCCTCGTTCCAGTCGCTGACCACGACCGGGAACAGTTTCATCTCATCGAGGACTGCGGCAAACGACGGCTTTGTCGACGCCGATACGATGAGGACCGGACCTTGTTGGGACATTCGAACGCTCGAAACCAATGCTTAAGATCAGCAAACGGCTGCGATGCTAGTTCGCATGGCTTAATGCGGCGTCAACACAATGATAAGACTAACGCAATGATAAGATTTTAACTCACCCCGGCGCCACCACGGTCGCGAAATGCTTCGACCATCAAGGGGTTAAGCCCAAGTTCTGTGAGGGCGTCGCGGGCGCGCGCATTGTCCTGCGCCCGTCCGGCCAGCCGGTGGCCGCTGAGACGGTCCGGCAATGCCGTGAGCAGCGCACCCTGGCCGAGGCGGCGCGACCACTCCTGCAGCTCCTGGGCGAGGAAGCGGTAGCCGCCGACCGTCATCACCCCCGACGGCGGCGCGGTGATGTTGATGGCCCCGGTCGCGCGATCGACCCGCGCGGCATATTCGGTGTCGACGAAATCGCGCAGCGGCGGCGCGATCAGGCTGTCGCCGGGCGGAGGCGGCGGCGCATAGGCGGCGACCGGCACCATCGGGCCGCGCAGGCCGAGCGTGCCCTTCGGCGTCAGCAGGATCTCGCCGGCGATCGATGCGCCGGCCGCTTCGCGCGGCGCGCTGTGCGGCCCCGGCTTGATCAGGGCCGGCGATCCGTCCTCGGCGGTGCGGCGGGCGCCGAACAGCCCGGCCTCGCCGAACAGATAGACGTCGGTCATGGTCACCGGCCGCGAGCTCCAGCGCGCACTGGAGGCAACCTGCTCCGGCGTGCGCCAGAGGCCGATCACGTTGCGCAGGCTGGGCAGGCGCTCCGACAGGCCGCGCTCGTCGAGCCGCAGCGCGAGCTGCGCCGGCGCGATCAGCGCGTTGCAGGTGTGATCGTTGAACTGGGTCTCGAACGCTTCCTCGTCGAACGGGTGGTGCAGCACCAGCGTTCCGCCCGACAGCAGCCAGGTCACCAGCGACGCACAGATGCCGGCGAACGACATCGGCGCGAACGCCGACATGATGGTGGCACCTGGCGGCAGATCGCTCTCCAGCGACATCGCGAGCCCGCCGGCAATCAGGCCGAAATGCGCGCGCGGCACCGGACGAAGACCTTCGCTGGTGACGTCGAACGAGATCAGCGCCGGCTTGCGGCCGTCCTCGATCATCGGGCGCGAGGCCCGGGTGTCCTCCAGGATCGCCTGGTCGAGCGAGGCCATGCCTTCGGGCAGATCGGTGCCGAAGCCGCAGACATGGCGGATCGAGAAGGCTTCCGCCGCGGCGTTCATGGCGATGTCGGCATAGGAGACGCCGTCGATCCGGCCGCAGCTGACGATCGCCCGCGCCGCGGTGCGGTTGAGCACGGACGTCAGCTCGGCCTGCCGCCACAGCAGCGGCAGCGGCACCACCACGAGGCCGACCCGATGCGCGGCGAGGACCGTCAGGGCGAATTCGACCGTGCCGGGCAGCTGCACGGCGATCACCGTGTTGGCCGGCAATCCGCTCTGGACGAAGTGGGCGGCGATCGCCGAGATCGCGCGATCGGCCTGAACATAGGTCAGGCGCTTGCGGGTCTGTCCGGTGATGCGCTGCTTGTTGAGCGGGTCGACCAGCGCCAGCGCCTCGGGCTGCCGCGCCAAAGTGCGCTTGAACAGGGTATCGAGCGTTGGCGAGGTGATCGACTGGTTCACGGGTTCAACGTCGGTTGCATCGCTTCGGTCGGACCAGATCATGCCGCGTCGGGTCGCATCACTCGGCAAATCATCTGGATTGCGTGCCGGGCTTCTGCCACCAAGTCTCCGGCAGGTAGCCCGTCAACGCCGTGGTCGAAGGCCGTTCTATCCGATTCCAGCGCGCGATCCATTGCTCTCCCAAGTTAAATAGGGGGATAGCGTAGAAGCCCGACATCAGGGCCCGGTCCAGCGCCCGTACCGCCGAGACGAAGGCCGGCCGCTCGCGCGCCGCGAGCAGCGCCGCGATCATGGCGTCGATGGCGGGATCCTTGGCGCCCATGTAATTCCTCGTGCCCGGCACATCGGCGGCCTGGCTGCCCCAGTAGAACCACTGCTCGTTGCCCGGCGACAGCGACTGGTCCCAGCGGATGGGGATCATGTCGAAGTCATAGCCGACCCGGCGCTGCTCGAACTGCACCGCGTCGACCACCCGCACCGTGGCTTCGATGCCGGCCCGCTTCAGGTCACGCTGATAGGCGAGGGCGATCCGCTCATGCTCGCGCGTCGTCACCAGGATCTCGATGCGCAGCGGCGTCCCTGTCGACCGCTGCTTCAGGACGGTGCCGTCGAGCGCGTAACCCGCCTCGGCGAGCAGCGCGAGCGCACTGCGCAAAAGGCTGCGGTCACGCCCCGACCCGTCGGTGACCGGCAGACGATAGCGGCCGTCGAGGATGTCAGGCTGGATGTGCGACAGGTATGGCTTGAGCAGCTCGCGCTCGCGATCGTCAGCGGGACGGCCATAGGCAGACAGATCCGATCCGGCGAAGAAACCACCGGCGCGCGAGAACAGTCCGAAATAGTAGTTGCGGTTGACCCATTCGAAATCGAACAGCATCGCCAGTGCCTGACGCACCCGCAGGTCGGCGAATTTCGGCCGTCGGCTGTTGAACACCAGAAATTCGGACGGCCGCGGCGTGCCGATCTTGATGGTGTCGCGGATCACCTCGCCGTTGCGCGCCGCCGGGAAGTCATAGCCGTCGTGCCAGCGCAGCGGCTCGGTCTCGGTCCGGAAATCATACAGGCCGCGCTTGAAGGCCTCGAACATGCCGTTGGCCTCGCGGTAGTAATCGAGCCTGATCTCGTCGAAGTTCCAGAGGCCGCGGTTGATGGGCAGGTCGCGGCCCCAATAATCGGGATCGCGCGTGAAGGTCACGCTGGCGCCGGGCTTGACTGCCGTCACGCGGTAGGGGCCGGACCCGATCGGCGGGGCCAAGGTTGTTTCCTCGAATTTTTCGGGGTCGATGGCGTGCCGCGGCAGGATCGGCATCAGGCCGAGGATCAGCGGCAATTCGCGATCCGCCACGCCGCCGAAATCGAACCGGACCGTGAGCGGGTCGAGCGCCTCGGCCTTTGCGACTTTCGAATAATACTGACGGTGCATCGGACGGCCGTGGTCGCGCAGCAGCGCCAGCGAGAACAGCACGTCGTCGGCGAGTACCGGCTGGCCGTCCGAGAAGCGGGCGCGGGGATCGATGTGGAACGTCACGTAGCTTCTGGCGTCGTCGGTCTCGACGCTGCGCGCGAGCAGGCCGTACAGCGTGAACGGCTCGTTATTGCCCCGCGCCATCAGGCTTTCGTAGACATAACCGCGCTCATAGCCGTAGCCCCTGACCTGCTGCACGGCGACGCCCCTGATGATCATCGGATTGAGGCTGTCGAAGGTGCCGATCACACCCTGGATCAGGCGGCCGCCCTTGGGAGCGTCGGGATTGGCATAGGGCAGGTGGGTAAAGTCGGGTGGCAGCGCGGGGGCGCCATGCATCGCGATCGCGTGGCTCTCGGCGGCCGCCGCAGGGGCCAGCCCGCTCGTCATGCATCCCAAGACCAGCCATCCCAAGGCTAGCCAGATCGCGGCCCATGCGGCGCGCCAAGTGTGCCCGGGAACACGTGCGTGAGGCGCCGGATTTGATTCGCGAAACGTCACGTCCGGAGGTTTATCACAGGCCGCTGAAACTCGCCGCGAGATGGGCGCAAATACGCTTGTCGGCATTGATCTTTCCGCGCGCCGCTGTATTGAAGGCGTGCAATTCGAAGGCGGGAACGCCTGTCACGTATCCGCCTCAATTGACTAGGAGACAGCCGCCCAAACGGCTATGTGTCGGCGCCTGCAGCGGTTTCGGGCTTCCGTTCAGAAAGGGTTTTCCGCAATGAATTTCCGTATCTTGGCCGCCCCGGTCCGGCCGCATGGGCGAATTGTTGCCCTGATGGCGGCGACGGCATTCTCTGCAGCGCTCCTGGTTCCTGCCGCTCGGGCCCAGCAGCCGGCAGCGCCGGCGCCTGCGGCACCGAAGGCTGCGCCCAAGGCGGCACCCAAGGCAGCTCCGAAGGCTCCGGCAGCCCAGGCGCCCGCCCAAGCACCGGCCGCCGGCCAGCCGCCCGCTGCGGCCGCCCAGCCGCCGGCGCAGGATCAGCAGATCCAGCTGATCTACGCCCCCTGGACCAAGTTCTGCCTGAAGGGCCAGGAAGCCAACGCCAAGCAGGTCTGCTTCACCGGCAAGGACGGCCGCATCGAGTCCGGCCAGCCGGTGATCGCCGCCGTGATCATCGAGCCGGAAGGCGAGCCGAAGAAGATCCTGCGCGTCACGCTGCCGCTCGGCATGCAGCTCGTGCACGGCACCCGCATCATCGTCGACGGCAACCCGCCGCAGCAGGCGCCCTATGTGATCTGCTTCCAGAACGGCTGCATGTCCGACTATGAAGCAACGCCCGAGCTGATCGCCAACATGAAGAAGGGCCAGAACCTCGTGGTCCAGGCGATCAATTCGAACGGCGCGCCGCTGACGCTGCCGCTGCCGCTCAACACCGAATTCGCCAAGGCCTATGACGGCCCGCCGACCGATCCGAAGGTGTTCGAGGAAAACTCGAAGAAGCTGCAGGAAGAGTTGCAGAAGCGCGCCGAAGAGCAGCGCAAGAAGCTGGAAGGCGCGGGCGGTGGCTCCGCGCAGGCTCCGGCGCCGGCCAATCCGGCGGCCAAGTAAACACTTCGATCACGCGTTCAAGAAAACGCGAGATCATCGCAGTCAAAAGGCGCCCGGAAGGGCGCCTTTTTTTGTCATGCGAAACAGACTGGCTGCTGGCAGCCTGCTGCGCTGGTGATCGCGCAGATCGTGTGCGATGGTCATCGAAGGGTGCTTCGATTGCGTCGCGCGATGAGCGCGCATCGTTGGTGCCTCGTTCGGACAAGTCCGGCGTCGAAGCACAATCATAAATCCGATACGGGAGGCCAGACGAAAGCGCGGACAGCGCCTTCGATGCGCAAATCTGCGCGTGGTTCTTCCGCGAATCCTGGCCGCCGTTCGCAGTCATGGAAGTCGCGCAATGTCCCAGCAAGTCAGCACGCAGCGGCGCGAACCGCGCTCCCGGCCTCCGGAACAGCCGACCGGCCGCGCGTCGGTCGATGCAGCTATTCGCGTCAGCCAGGATAACGCCCCCGGTAACTTTCATCCCGGCATCATCCATCTCGCGCTAGCGATGGGCGGCTTTGCGATCGGCATCGCCGAATTCGCGACCATGAGCCTGTTGCCGTTCTTCGCCCACGATCTGCACGTCAGCGAGCCCCAGGCCGGCCACGCGATCAGCGCCTACGCACTCGGCGTCGTCGTCGGTGCGCCGGTCATCGCGGTGCTGTCGGCACGCATGACGCGGCGGACGCTGCTGATCGCGCTGATGGGCTTCTTCGCGCTGATGAACGGCCTTTCGGGGCTCGCGCCCGATTATCACACCATGCTGGCGCTGCGCTTCCTGGCGGGGCTGCCGCACGGCGCCTATTTCGGCATCGCCATGCTGGTCGCGGCCTCGCTGGTCCCGATGGACAAGCGCACGGCGGCGGTCGGCCGCGTGCTGCTGGGGCTCACCATCGCGACGACGATCGGCGTTCCGCTCGCCAACGGGGTCGGCCAGGCAATCGGCTGGCGCTGGGCCTTCGCGATCGTTGCCGGCCTCGCGCTCTTGACCGCGATCCTGGTCCTGATCTTCGCCCCGCGTGATGCCGCCAACAGCAAGGCGAGCCCGCTGCGTGAACTGTCGGCACTCGGGCGCAAGCATGTCTGGCTGACGCTGGCGATCGGCGCCATCGGTTTCGGCGGGCTGTTCTCGGTCTACACCTATCTGGCGTCGACCATGCTGGCGGTGACCCACACGTCGCCCGCGCTGGTGCCGGTCACGCTGTGCGTGTTCGGCGCCGGCCTTACCGCCGGCAACATCATCGTGCCGCGCTTCGCCGACCGCGCGCTGATGGCAACCGCAGGTGGGCTCCTGCTGTGGTCGGCGGCGACGCTCGCGCTCTATCCGCTGGCGGCAGGCAATTTCTGGACGCTGACCGCCGATGTGTTCCTGATCGGGCTGGGCGGGGCGCTGGCCACCGTGTTGCAGACCCGCCTGATGGACGTCGCGGGCGAGGCGCAGAGCCTCGCCGCCGCGCTCAACCACTCCGCCTTCAACGTCGCCAATGCGCTGGGTCCGTGGCTCGGCGGAATGGCGGTTGCCGCGGGTTATGGCTGGACGTCGACCGGCCTCGTCGGCGCGGCGCTGGCGCTGGCGGGATTTGTCGTCTGGGCGATCGCGGTTGTCTTGGCCAAGCGCGAGGGGGTGTGAGCGTGGCAGCGCGAACGCCGTGGCATTCGCCGGACAGCCGCCGAACCTCAGTTCAGCGACGGGTTGCGCGGACGGTAGCCGCCCGATTTGTCCTTGATGAAGATCTCCGCCACCTGCGAATGCCGGATCGGCTCGCCCGACTCGTCGGGCAAGAGGTTTTGCTCCGAGACATAGGCGACGTACTCGGTCTCCGAGTTTTCCGCGAGCAAATGGTAGAACGGCTGGTCCTTGTGGGGCCGCATGTCCTCGGGGATCGACAGCCACCATTCCTCGGTGTTGTTGAACTCCGGGTCGATATCAAAAATCACGCCCCGGAAGGAGAACACCCGGTGACGGACGATCTGCCCGATCTGAAACTTGGCGGTGCGCGCTTTGATCATGGCTCGTCGATAGACCAACATTGTGGCCGATGCTAGGGGCTAAGGTCCGAATTAACCCGCGCTTTACCGATTCCAGCCCTGCAAAAACGACCCGAAATCCGGCCGAGAAACTACTTTCAAAATGATCGATATCCTCAATCTGGCGTTGCCGTATTTCGGCTTGATCTTCATCGGTTACGCGTGCGGCAAGGCCAAGGGTTTGCCCGAGAGCGGGCTCGCCTGGATGAATTTCTTCCTGCTTTACGTTTCGTTGCCGGCGCTGCTGTTCGGGATCATGTCCAAGACGCCGTTTGCGGAGCTGAACAACCCGCCATTCCTGATCGCCACCACGCTCGGAACCGTGCTCGCCTTCATCCTGGCGATGGTCGCGGGCAAGGTGATCGGCGGGCTCACGCTGCGCGAGGCGACGCTGGCCGGCCTGTCGGGCGCCTACGGCAATATCGGTTACATGGGCCCTGGCCTCGCGCTCGCCGTGCTCGGTGCCAAGGCGGCGGCGCCGACCGCGCTGATCTTCTGCTGCGACAGCATCTTCCTGTTCTCGATCGTGCCGCTGCTGATCGAGCTCACCGACCGCGACCATCCCTCGCTGCTGCACGCGCTTGGCGTGGTGCTGCGGCAGATCGTGCAGAACCCGCTGATCATGTCGGCCGTGTTCGGGGCGCTGGTTGCGGCGTTTCACATCCCGATCCCGGTCGCGCTCGATCGCACCATCCAGTTCCTGGAAAACGCCGCCGCGCCGACGGCGCTGTTCGTGCTCGGCATCACGGTGGCGCTGCGGCCGTTCGAGCGGGTGCCGTGGGAGGTCCCGGGCGTGGTCGCGATCAAGCTTTTGATCCATCCGCTGCTGGCGTTCGGCCTGATGCTGCTGTTCGGCCCGTTCGCGCAGCCTTGGGCTGCGACAGCGGTGCTGATGGCTTCGCTGCCGCCGGCGCTCAACGTGTTCGTGATCGCGCGGCAGAACGACACCTGGATCGAGCCGGCCTCGGTCGCGGTGCTGATCGGCACCTTCGCCTCGGTGGTCACGCTGACCAGCGTGATGTGGTTCATCCAGAGCGGCCGGCTGGTGTTTCCCTAAAGCGTGATGAACTTGAAGCGGTCCGACCGTGGATTCGGTTCACCTCTCCCACGGGAGAGGTGAAGTTCATCGCCGCCATGACGGCGCGAGGCCCTCGCGCATCGCTAGCCGCCGCAACGGGCCGAATGCGCCGAGCAGATGCAGGCCGGCAGCACGCGCCGTCTGCATGCCGAGGAAATCGCTCAGCAGCGACCGGTTGGCGATGTCGATCGCCCAGGTCCGGCTGGCGACATCGGGGCGCCGCGCCGCCTGGTAGCGCCACAGCACATTGGGCGCGCCGGGATCTTCGCCACGACCGATCGCCTGGCCCGTGATCTCGGCGATATCGGCGGCATCGCGCAGTCCCATATTGAGACCCTGCGCGCCGATCGGCGGCAGCACATGGGCGGATTCCCCGACCAGCGCGATCCTGTCCTTGGCGAATTGCCGCGGCCGCTCGATCGCGAGCGGAAACACGTGACGGCCGCCCTGGACTTCGACGCGGCCGAGGATCGAATGCGATTGCCGCTCGGCGGCGAGGGACAATTCGTCGTCGCCGAGCGCCATCAGCCGCTCGGCCTCCTTGGGCGCCGAGACCCAGACCACGCTGCTTCGGTTGCCGCTGAGCGGCACGAACACGCAGGGGCCGTGCTCGGTGTGGAACTCGGTCGAGATGTTGTTGTGCGGGCGGGTATGGGTGATGTTGAAGGTCAGGGCGGACTGCCCGAGATCGCGGCTTGTCACCTCGATGCCGGCGGCCTCGCGGGATAATGAATTGCGCCCGTCGGCACCGACCACGAGCCGGGCCTGAAGCGACTGGCCCTGCCGCGTCACCACGGTGATCTTGGCATCGTCCGGCCGCACCGAGGCGGCTTCATCGTCGAACCGCGTCAGCGCGGACAGTTCTCCGGTGCGGTCCTCGAGCGCGGCGACCAGCGAGCGGTTGTCGATGTTGAAGCCGAATTGCTCGCGGCCGATCTCGTCGGATGAGAAGCGCACCTCGGGCGCACGGATCAGGCGGCCGGTGTCGTCGACGAGGCGCATGGTCTTGAGCGCCGCCGCTCGGTCGCTGCAGCGCCGCCAGACGTCCAGCCGGTCCAGGATATCGGTCGAGGCACCGAGCAGCGCGGTGGTCCGGTTGTCGGCATAGGGCGCGCGGCGCGCCAGCAGCGCGGTCCGTGCACCGGCGTCGGCAAGGGCAATCGCAGCCGTCAATCCGGCCGGACCGCCGCCTATTACGATAACGTCATAATCCAGCGAGCTGTCGGTCATATCAGGACATTTGACATGCTTGGCCCGATTTTCAAGCCATCGGTAACCACCAAGAGTTTCCAAGGCTTTGCGCGGCGGAACGCCGCAAGACCGCATATGCAAACCAGTCCGATTCCTGATAGCACTTCGGCCGATGGAGCATTCGAGCCAGCCCGAAGCGTTGCCAGAACGGATGCGGACCGCCGCATTCTCCGTTCATATTTTCACGGCGCTCGGCGCCGGGGTCGCGCTGCTGGCGATGCTGGAGGCGGTGCGCGAGCACTGGGCCAACATGTTCGCCTGGCTCGGGGTCGCGCTGATCATCGACGGGATCGACGGCCCGCTGGCGCGCCGGCTCGACGTGGTGCGGCTACAGCCGAACTGGTCGGGCGAGGTGCTCGACCTGGTGGTTGATTTCGTCACCTATGTGTTCGTGCCGGCCTATGCGATCACCGCGAGCGGCATGCTGCTGCCGCTGGCCGCGCCGATCCTCGGCATCGGCATCGTGGTCTCCAGCGCGCTGTATTTCGCCGACCGCCGCATGAAGGCCGATGACAACCATTTCCGCGGCTTCCCGGCGCTGTGGAATGCGGCGGCGTTCTATCTGTTCCTGCTGCACCTGCCGCCGGTGCTGTCGACGATCGTGGTCGCGGCCCTGATCGCGCTGACCTTCGCGCCGTTCCACGTGCTGCACCCGCTGCGTGTGGTGCGGCTGCGCTGGCTGACGCTGTGGCTGCTCGCCGCATGGGCGGTGCTCGGCATGTACACGCTCGCCAACGACTTCGTGGTGGGAGCTCCGATCACCTTCGGGCTCTGCGCCATCGCAGCCTACATCATCGGCAGCGATACCGTGATCCGCCGGATGAAAGCCTTCAGAGCATGATGCAATTGATCACCAGCCCGGAAGCCTGGGCGGCGCTGTTGACCCTGACTGCGCTCGAGATCGTGCTCGGCATCGACAACGTGATTTTCCTGTCGGTGATCGTGTCGCGGATCCCGCCGGCACAGGCCAAGCGCGCGCGGCAGATCGGCCTGCTGCTGGCGCTGGTGTTCCGCATTCTGCTGCTCTCGATCCTGGTCTGGCTGATCGGGCTGACTCAGCCGGTGATATCAGTCAAGGACGTCGAGCTGTCGTGGCGCGACATCATCCTGATCGGCGGCGGCCTGTTCCTGATCGCGAAAGCGACCCACGAGATCCACGGCGAGGTCGAGGCGCGCGAGGCGGAAGCCGACGACAGGCCGAACGCCAGCGCGTTCTTCTGGGTGATCGTGCAGATCATCATCATCGACCTGGTGTTCTCGCTGGATTCGATCATCACCGCGATCGGCATGGCGCAGGACATCGAGATCATGATCGCGGCGGTGGTGATCGCCTGCGCCATCATGTACATCTCGTCGGGACCGGTGGCGCGGTTTGTCGCGGAGCATCCGACCACCAAGATGCTGGCGCTGGCCTTCCTGGTGCTGATCGGCGTGGCGTTGGTGGCCGACGGCTTCAAATTTCACATTCCGCGCGGCTACATCTATTTCGCGATTGCCTTCTCGGCCGCCGTCGAGGCGTTCAACGTCATGGCCAAGCGCAACCGCAGGAAGCCGGCGCGCCAATGAGCATTGTCTCCGCGCCAACGCTGCGCGTTTGTCGCGAGGGAAAGCCGCTTCGCGCTTTTCCGGATCATGCCGTAGCCGGTTCCCGCCCGCTTGGTTGACAAGCCGGCCGCGATGGCATTCGCTCGCTTGACGCTGATATCTGAGGGGAGCGACGACATGACCAAGGCTGTGCGCGTGCACCAGGTGGGGGGCCCGGAAGTCCTGACCTATGAGGACGTCGAGGTGGGCGCGCCGGGGACCGGCGAGGTCCGGATCCGCCAGCATGCGGTCGGTCTGAATTTCATCGATGTCTATTTCCGCACCGGCCTCTACAAGGCGCCCGGCCTGCCGTTCATTGCCGGCAATGAGGCCGCAGGCGAGGTGTTGGCCGTGGGTCCGGGCGTGACCAATTTCCACCCCGGCGATCGCGTCGCCTATTACTACAATCTCGGGGGCTACGCGTCCGAGCGCGTCATCCCGGCCGACAAGCTCGTCAAACTGCCCGACCACATCACCTACGAGCAGGGCGCCGTGCTGATGCTGAAGGGGCTCACGGTCTGGTACCTCCTGCACAAGACCTTCAAGGTCGAGCAGGGCCATCGCGTGCTGATCCACGCCGCGGCGGGCGGCATCGGGCTGCTCGCCTGCCAATGGGCGCGGGCGCTCGGCGCGCATGTCATCGGTACCGTCGGCTCGAAGGCGAAGGCCGATCTCGCGCTCGCCAATGGCTGCGATCACGTCATCCTCTACAACGAGGAGAACTTCGTCGAACGAGTCAAGCAGATCAGCCGCGGCGAGCTCTGCGACGTCGTCTATGACGGCGTCGGCAAGACCACGTTCCCGGGATCGCTGTCCTGCCTCCGGCCGCGCGGCCTGTTCGTCTCCTTCGGCAACGCGTCGGGTCCGGTGCCGCCGTTTCCGCTCGCCGAGCTCAACAACCACGGCTCGCTGTTCGCGACGCGGCCCAAGCTCAACGACTATGTCGGCACCCGCAAGGAATTGCTCGAAGGCGCCGACACGTTGTTCGCCGCCGTGATCAACGGCAAGCTGCACGTGCCGATCAACCATGCCTATGCGCTCAAGGACGCCGCCAAGGCGCATATCGACCTGGAGAGCCGGGCGACCACCGGAGCAGCGATCCTGCGGCCGTAATTCTCGCCGTCATTGCGAGGCGCTCGCGACAAAATTGCAAAGCAATTTTGCGCTGAAGCGTCGAAGCAATCCATTGTCCCGCATATGCGGAGGGATGGACTGCTTCGCGGAGCCTGTCATCGGGCGCGCGTTCGCGCGACCCGTTGGCTCGCAATGACGAGCGCGTGCGTTACGCCACCCGGCGCGCAGCGCCGACCTTGGTCAGCACCGTATCCAGGCAGTCGATGACCAGGGAAATCTCCTCCCGCGTCACGTTGAGCGCCGGCATGAAGCGCAGCGTGTCCGGCTGCGGCGAGTTGATCAGCACGCCGGCCGCGAACGCCTCGGCGACGACGGCCGCGCCGATCGGCATCTTGAGATCGAGCGCCAGCAGGAGGCCGCGGCCCCGGATCTCGCCGAGACCGTGCCGCGACGACAGCCGCTGCAATTCGCGCTCGAGCAGCAGACCGGCATCGACGACCGATTTCAGGAAATCGGTCTTGCCGACCTGATCGAGCACGACAAGCCCCGCGGCGCACATCAAGGGATTGCCGTTGAAGGTGCCGCCCTGATCGCCGTGATCGAAGCACGAGGCATGCTCGGTCGCGAGCAGGGCCGCGAGCGGCACGCCGCCGCCGATGCCCTTGCCGAGCGTCATGATGTCGGGCTCGATCCCGGCGTGCTGATATCCGAACAGCTTTCCGGTCCGGCCGATGCCGGTCTGAATCTCGTCGACAATGAGCAGCAGGCCGCGCTGCTGGGTCAGCGCCCGCAACTCCTTCAAAAACTCATCCGTCGCGGGCCAGACGCCGGCCTCGCCCTGGATCGGCTCCAGCATGACCGCGACCGTCGACGACGAGATCAACTTTCGCACCGACTCGATGTCGTTCAGCCTGGCTTTGCGGAAGCCCGAGACCTTCGGCTCGAACAGGGGTTCGAACGCCTTCTTGCCCGAGGCCGACATGGTCGCGAGCGTGCGGCCGTGGAAGCCGCCTTCGAAGGTGATGATCTCGTGGGCGCCATTCTTGTACTTCGTGCCATATTTGCGCGCGAGCTTGATCGCGCCTTCATTGGCTTCGGCACCGGAGTTGGCGAAGAACACCTGGTCGAAGCAGCTGTTGTCGACCAGCAGCTTTGCCAGTTTCAGGCTCTGCTCGTTGTAGAACGCCGGGCTTGGCGTGAGCAGCCGTCTGGCCTGCGCGGCCAGCGCGTCGGCCACGATGACCGGCGAGTGGCCGAGGGGATTCACGGCCCAGCCCTGCACGAAGTCGAGATAGCGGTTGCGGTTGCTGTCCCACAAATACGAGCCGGCGCCGCGCACGAACACGACCTCGGGGCGAGCGGTGATGTCCATCAGCGCATCGAACGGAGGGGTAGCGTTGGTCATGTCGTTCTCCTCTGGGGCCGGTGTTGGGAAAGGGCAGGCCGAAAAGCGAGAAGGCCGCGCTTTGGGGGCGCGGCCTTCTCGAAAACCTTGGCTGATTTATAAGATCAGCGATGGCGTCGGACACGGCGCAGCCCAGCATCGTCGCGGGTGCGACGACGGCAGATGGCGCTGCGGTGGGTCCGATTCAGCTTCATGGCAGAGGGCCATACAGCCGAACGCCGGAACATGTCAAGCATCAGAATCCGGCGACGCTGCCGTGCAGGTCGTATTCGTCGGAGCGCTCGATCTTGGCGGTGACGATGTCGCCGACCTTCAGCGGGCGGCGGCTGGTGAGGTAGACGGCGCCGTCGATGTCAGGCGCGTCGGCCTTTGACCGGCCCTTCACCACCGTCGGACCGACCTCGTCGATGATGACCTGCTGGCGGGTGCCGACCTTGCGCTTCAGGCGCCTCGTCGAAATCTTCTGCTGACGGGCCATCAGCGCATTCCAGCGCTCCTGCTTGACCTCATCGGGCACAGCATTGGGAATCGCGTTCGACGCGGCGCCGGCAACCGGCTCGTATTTGAAGCAGCCGAGGCGATCGATCTCGGCCTCATCGAGCCAGTCGAGCAGATAGGCGAAATCGGAATCGGTCTCGCCGGGGAAGCCGACGATAAAGGTCGAGCGCAGCGTCAGCTCGGGGCACGCTTCGCGCCACTTCTGGATCCGCGCCAGCGTCTTCTCCTGCGCAGCCGGGCGCTTCATCGCGCGCAGCACGTCCGGGCTCGCATGCTGGAACGGGATGTCGAGATAGGGCAGCACCTTGCCCTCGGTCATCAGGCCGATGACCTCGTCGACATGCGGGTAGGGGTAGACATATTGCAGCCGCACCCAGGCGCCGAGCTCGCCGAGCTCCTTGGAGAGATCGAAGAATTTTGCGCGGACGCTGCGGTCCTGCCATGGGCTCTCGGCGTATTTCAGGTCGACGCCATAGGCCGAGGTGTCCTGCGAGATGACGAGCAATTCCTTGACGCCGGCCTTCACCAGCTTCTCGGCCTCGCGCAGCACGTCATTGGCCGGCCGCGACACCAGATCGCCGCGCAGCTTCGGAATGATGCAGAAGCTACAGCGGTTGTTGCAGCCTTCGGAAATCTTCAAATAGGCGTAGTGCCGCGGCGTCAGCTTGACGCCCTGCGGCGGCACCAGGTCGACGTGCGGATTGTGCGCCGGCGGCAGCGCGCGGTGCACGGCGTCCAGCACGCTCTCATATTGCTGCGGCCCCGTGATCGAGAGCACGCCGGGATAGGCGCTCTCGATCTGCTCGGGTTCGGCGCCCATGCAGCCGGTGACGATCACCTTGCCGTTCTCGGCCATGGCCTCGCCGATCGCGGCGAGCGATTCCTGCTTGGCGCTGTCGAGGAAGCCGCAGGTGTTGACGATGACGATGTCGGCGCCGTCATGCTTGCGCGCCAGCTCATAGCCCTCCGCGCGCAGCCGGGTGATGATGCGCTCGGAATCGACCAGCGCCTTGGGGCAGCCCAAGGACACAAAGCTCACTTTCGGCGCGGCGGCCTCTTGCATATCTCTGATCTGCCTGATGAATGGGCAGGAGCTAGTCCCAATTGCCGAGAATTACAACCCTTTCCCGGGGCTTCCGGCATGATATGGATGCTGCTTGCCGGGTCCCTAAGAGTCGTCGATGAGCGCTGAGTCGTCTCCCAAGATCGTCATAGTCGACGAAAGCCCGATCCGCGCAGCCATCCTGGAGGAAGGACTGCGGGAGGCCGGCTATACGGACGTGGTCCATATCAGCGAGATGCAGAGCCTGCTCTCGCGGATCTATGCGCTCGACCCCGAGATCATCGTCATCGACCTCGAGAATCCCAGCCGCGACGTGCTGGAACAAATGTTCCAGGTCAGCCGTGCCGTCCGCCGGCCGATCGCGATGTTCGTCGATCAGAGCGACGCCGCCTCGATCCAGGCCTCGGTGGAGGCGGGCGTCTCCGCCTACATCGTCGACGGCCTCAAGAAGGAGCGGATGAAGCCGATCCTCGATCTGTGCGTCTCCCGCTTCAATGCCTTCGCCAAGCTGCAGGACGAGCTCGACCGCACCAAGCACGCGCTGGAGGAGCGCAAGGTGATCGACCGCGCCAAGGGCATCCTGATGAAGGTGAAGGGGCTGACCGAGGAGGAGGCCTATGTGTTGATGCGCTCGACCGCGATGCGCGAGAAAAAGAAGATCGGCGAGATCGCGCAATCGATCCTGACGGCGTCGGAGCTCCTGAAATGACCACACCTTTGCGCATCGGGTTCATTCCGCTGGTCGACGCTGCCGCGCTGATCGTTGCCGTCGACAAGGGATTTGCCACGGCCGAAGGCCTCGACGTCACGCTGGTGCGGGAAGTGTCGTGGTCGAACGTCCGCGACAAGCTGAATATAGGCCTGTTCGACGCCGCCCATCTGCTGGCGCCGGTGGCGATCGCCTCGAGCCTCGGGCTCGGCCACGTCAAGGTGCCGATCGCGGCGCCTCTCAACCTCGGGCTCAACGGCAATGCCATCACGGTCTCGCCGGCGCTGCACGCCGCGCTGATGGAAGAGCTCGACGGCGACCGCTTCGATCCGATGGCCACCGCACAGGCGCTCGCCCGCGTGGTGGCCAAGCGGCGCAAGAGCGGGGCGGAGCCGCTGACCTTCGGCATGACCTTCCCGTTCTCGACCCACAATTACCAGTTGCGGTTCTGGATGGCCGCCGGCGGCGTCGATCCCGACGAGGACGTCCAGCTCGTGGTGCTGCCGCCGCCCTACATGGTCGACAGCCTCGCCAACGGCCATGTCGACGCGTTCTGCGTCGGTGCGCCCTGGAATTCGATTGCGGTCGATCTCGGTATCGGCCACATCCTGCATTTCGTCTCCGACATCCTGCTCAGCGCGGTGGAAAAGGTGCTGGCGGTGCGGCAGAGCTGGTCGGAGAAGCATCCCGATATCGTGGCGGCGCTGGTGCGTGCACATCTGCGCGCCGTGGAGTTCATCGAGCGGCCCGAGAACCGGTCCGAGGTCGCGCGCATCCTGGCGCAGCCCGAGCGGATCGGCGTCGATGCCAGCGTCATCCAGCGCACGCTCGATGGCCACCTGAAGATCTCGCCCGACGGCACCATGCGCGAGAGCAATCGCTATCTGCTGGTCGGGCGCGAGGCAGCAGCGCGGCCTGATCCGGGGCAGGCGGCCTGGCTCTACGCGCAGATGGTTCGCTGGGGCCAGGCGCCGTACCGGCCGGAGGCGCTGAAGACCGCCATGGCCGTGTTCAGGCCCGATCTCTACGATGCCGCATCGGGGCGCCCGGCCGGCGCCTCCAGTGCCATTGGGGCGTTCGCCGGCCCGCCGTTCGACCCGAGCGACGTTCCCGGGCATCTGGCGGCGTTCAAAATCGGGCGCTGGAAGGCCTGAGCGCGACGCAACTCCGCCTCCGGCTACTTTGCATGGGGTTGTTTTCGAGATTTTGGTTAGTGCGAGACTGGTGCGGGTTCCCGACGCCTCGAATTGCAGCGAATAGGATTCTCGGCCGAGCGCGCGAGAAGGAATATTCCTCTTGGAACCGGGTTCCCGAAGGCGGCGGCATCGCTATTTTTGCCGCCCGCTTGAATCCGCCCGCGAACGATATTCCATATGCCTGAGAATGGGGCATTGGAGATCGACCATGCGCGAACTATCGGCGGAGGCCCGCCTGCACCTTTACGCGCGAAACATTTCAAGGAAATCCGGGACCGGAATTCACACGGCGGCGCTGTACAGCGCCTTTGCGGTGATCGCGGCCATCGTGTTCGGCACGCTGTCCGTCCACCCGTTCTAGGCGCTTCGGAACATGCAAAAGCCGCCGCCTGATATCCTCAGACGGCGGCTTTGTGTTGGGTGGATGCTGGCAGCTCAGTAGCCGTAACCGTATCCGTAGCCGCCGCCGCAGGTGTTGCAGGTCGGCTGAACCGGCGCATAGTAGGAATAGCCCGGCGAGACCATCTGCACGCGCTCCTGGGTGGCGTATTGCGGCGGGATGCGCTCATAGGCGACGCCTTCCGGCGCGACCATCACGGTCTTCGGCACCATCACGGTGCGATACTGCGCCGGCGTGCGATGCGCGACGACGCGGCCCGGCGCCACCATCACGGTTTCCTGCACCGTGCGAAATTGCGGCGGCACGCTCTGCACCTGATAGCAGGTCGTGCACGGCTGCGGCGGCGGCGTATAGCAGCTGTAGCAGCCGGCGGATGCCGCGCTGGTGAACGCGGCGGTAGCAACCGCGGCGATGGTGAGGGAGAGGCTGGTGCGGAACATGCTTTCGTACCCAATTTCCTAAGAGGACAATCAAAGGCTCGGAAGCTGCACCTAGCAATCAAACGGCAAGTTTGGGTTTAAGAAGACTCTTAACGGAGTCTAAAGGGCCGGCGCGGCGGCCGGCCCTTTTTTGATCGATGTTCGCGGCTTAGTGCGCGGTCTTAAACGGCGCAACGGTGATGCCCGCCTGCTTCAGCGCCTCGCGCAGGCCGCGCGCGATCTCGACGGCACCGCGCGTGTCGCCGTGGATGCAGACGGTATCGGTCTGCATTTTGATCACCTTGCCGGTGACCGAGACGACCGCGCCGTCCTGCACCATCCGCACCACACGATCGGCGATCGCCTTGGGATCATGCAGCACCGCGCCGGGCTTCTTGCGCGACACCAGGTTGCCATCGTCCTCATAGGCGCGGTCGGCGAACACCTCATGCGCCATGCGCAGTTTGGCAGCCTCGCCGGCACGCACCAGTTTCGAATTCGCGAGCACCACGAACACGAGGCTCGGGTCGACCGCCTTGATCGCATTGGCGATCGCCCTTGCAGTCATGTCGTCCTCGCAGGCGACGTTGGAAATCGCGCCATGGGCCTTCACATGGGTGACCTTGTGGCCGGCCGCGGTCGCAATCGCCTGCAGGGCGCCGATCTGATAGGCGATCAGGTTCTCGATCTCCGAGGACGTCAGTCCCGGCATCGGCCGGCGGCCAAAGCCGTGCAGGTCGCGATAGCCGGGATGGGCGCCGACGCTGACGCCGCGCGCCTTCGCCAGCTCGACCGTCTTGCGCATGATGTCGGCGTCGCCGGCATGAAAGCCGCAGGCGACGTTGACCGAGGTCGCAAGCTCGATCATCGCGGCATCATTGCCCATTTCCCAGGGGCCAAAGCTTTCGCCGAGATCGCAATTGAGGTCGATGGTGGAGGTCATGACGATCGATCCGTCTGTTGTTGTACAGATTCAGGGTAGCGCAACTTGCCAGGTCGACACATCGACGGCGTTGACGGCCTGACCCGCGACATTCGCATCCCGCAGCGCTTCGATGTTGAGGCCAAAATCCTCAATGCCGCGGACGCGGTCGGGCAGGGAACGCAGCAGCTCGTGGAACTTGATCGCCTCGGCCTGCGCTTCCGCCATCGTCACCGCCTTGAAGCGGAACGGCCGGCCGGCCGAGATCTGCGCGAAGCGGCCGAAATCGGCCGTGATCACCGTCGCGATCTTCGGATAGCCGCCGCTGGTGCCGCGGTCCGGCATCAGCACGATCGGCTGGCCGTTGCCGGGCACCTGGATGCTGCCGTTCACGGTGCCGTCGGAGACGATGTTGTGGCCGTCGAGATGCTTGATGACGGGACCTTCGAGGCGATAGCCCATGCGGTCGCTGGTCGCTGAGATCTTCCACTCGCTGTCGACCAACAGCTTCTTGTTGTCCTCGGCGAACTCGTCGTCCTGCGGGCCGAACACGATGCGGATCGGCGCATCGGTCGGGGTCGGCAATTCGATGCGGCGTTCGGGCGCGCCGCTTGCGGCTTGCGTTTTCAACTCGTCGCCGCTTTGCAGCGGCCGCGGGTAGGGGCTGCCAAGCCCGGCGCGGGCGTTGACGGCGAGGCTGCCGAACATCGGCTCGCCTTCGATGCCGTGCTCGATCGCGAGATAGCTGAACGAGCCGCTGCGGGCGAAGCCGAGAGTGAGCGTCTCACCTTCGGCAAGCGTTGCCGAACTGTCGAACAAGACCGGCCGGCCGCCGATATCCGCATTGCGCGACGCGCCGGCGAGGGCGACGCGCACCGCGCCGCCGCGCGCGGTGAAGCTGGCGCCGAACGGGCCGATCTCGACCGCGGCGGCGAACAGTTCATTGTCGACCAGCGTGTTGGCGGCCGCCAGCGAAAGCCGGTCCATCGCGCCGCTCGGCACGAGACCGTAGCGCTGCGAGCCCGGACGACCAGCGTCCTGCACCGAGCTTGCCGGGCCGATCGAGGTGACGACGAGCTTGCTCATGGCGTCACCAGTTCAGCGACGAACTCGCCGGCCTCGGCGGCGCGGTCCTGTTCGGCGAAGGTCTTGGCGTCGACCGCCGTGAAGGTGATGGCGTCGCCCGGCTCCAGCAGGAAGGTCGGATCGCGATGCAACTGGTAGGTTCGCACCGGCGTGCGGCCGAGCAGGTGCCAGCCGCTCGGACCGGCCAGGCACTGCACGCCGGTCTGGATGCCGCCGATCGAAATGGTGCCGGCCGGGGTCAGGAGCCGCGGATCCTTGCGCCGGGGCATGTGCAGGAACTTCTCCAGTCCGCTGAGATAGGACCAGCCCGGCGTAAAGCCGATCATCGCGACGCGATAGTCGCCGGCGACATGGCGCGCCACGATCTGGTCGGGCGTGGTTTTGAGCGCCTTCGCGACATCCTCGAGATCGATGCCGTGCTCACCGCCATAGGTCACCGGAATCCGCCAGCGCCGCGTTCCGGTCTCGGTCGGCGGCGCCTTGGCGGCGCGTGCCAGCAGTTGCTCGCCCAGCGCATCGAAAGTGATCTGGATGGGGTCGTAATGCACCAGCAGCGACCGGTAGGTCGGCACGGTCTCGGTGATGCCGGCGATCGGCTCGGCGGATATCACGCGGTCGAGCGCCAGCACCCGCCGGTTGGCGGCGTCATCGATGGTGCGGCTGAATTCCACCGTGATGGCGCTGTCGCCACTCGGCAAAAGGCGGGGAGGACTTAAGGGTTCGGCCATTGGGTCAAGCGCTGTCGTCAGCCATCAAGCTAGCGTGTTTCGGGATAAAACGGAATTCGCTTCGTGCAAAATGATGCAGCAACTTCAATAAATTAATCGGCATGCCGGCGATAAATTTGGATGATCGCAGCTTTTTCGCGCAGCCCTTGACGCAAAGCCTTTGCCCGGCAACATGCGCCGGTCTTTTCCTCCATCGGAGCACTCTTTCCAGATGTCACTGTCCGCCGAAGCGATCGCGACGCTGTCGCATGTGTCCACCGCTACCATCACCACCGTCCTGCTCAAGAAGGGCCTGCGCAACATCTGGATGCGCGGCACCAAGCCGCTGAAGCCGGGGCAGAAGCGGCTGGTCGGACCGGCCTTCACGCTGCGCTTCGTGCCGGCCCGTGAGGATCTGGCGACGCCGGAATCCTGGTCGTCGCCGATCTCGACCCGCACCGCGATCGAGGCGATGCCGGCGGGCTGCATTGCCGTGGTCGATGCCATGGGCATCACCGATGCCGGCATTTTCGGCGACATCCTTTGCGCCCGCATGGTCAAGCGCGGGGTGACGGCGCTGATCACCGACGGCGTCGTGCGCGACGTCGAGGGCGTGCTCGGCACCGGCCTGCCGGTGTGGTGCGACGGCTACGCGGCTCCGCCGTCAGTTGCAGGTCTGACCTTCGTCGGCTGGGGCGAACCGATCGGCTGTGGCGGCGTTGCCGTATTTCCGAATGACGTCGTGGTGGCCGACCAGGACGGCGCGGTGCTGATCCCGCAGGCGTTCCTCGATCACGTGCTGGCCGAGGGGCCGGAGCAGGAACGGATGGAAGCCTGGATCGTCAATGAAGTGAACAATGGCGCCCAGCTGCCCGGCCTGTATCCGATGAATGCCGAGACCAAGGCGCGCTACGCCGCCACCAAGAAATAACGTCAAGAAAGGGAGGTAACCCCATGGACATCCACGTTTCTGGCTCGCGGCCGACCCGCCGCGCGCCGAAGGAGAATTTTACCGGCACGGTGTTGCAGGACCCGATCAACATGGCGCCTGCGCCGGCGCGGCTCAACGCCTCGCGCGTCTCGTTCGAGCCCGGCGCACGCACCGCCTGGCACACCCATCCGCTCGGACAGACGCTGTATGTGATCTCCGGCATCGGGCGCGTGCAGGCCAAGGGCGGCCCGATCAGGGAGATCCGTCCCGGCGATGTCGTCTGGATTCCGCCGAACGAGAAGCACTGGCACGGGGCCACGCCGGACAACAGCATGACCCACATCGCCATGCAGGAGGCGCTCGATGGCGTCTATTCGACCTGGATGGAGCACGTCACCGACGAGGAATACAACGGCAAGGTCGGCTGAGCAGCCGTAGTTGCTAGCACAAAGGAAGGCCCCGCTCTTGAGCGGGGCTTTTTCGTATGCGTAGCACGGATGGAGCGAAGCGCAATCCGGGGCAATCTCTCTCTCGGTGAAAACCCCGGATTTCGCGGAGCCTGTCATCGGGCGCGCGTTCGCGCGACCCGTTGGCTTCATCCGGGCTACGAATTCCGGCCGATTAATTCACCCGCGTCCAGGTCTGGCCGCCGCAAAACAGGCCGCCGAACGCGCAGCCCTGGACGCGCAGCGTGTCCGGGTTCCTCATCGCGATGGTGGAATCGTAGGTGCTGCCGCTGTTCGGATCGACGATGCGGCCGATCCATTTGTCCTTGCCCGGCTTCATGTTGATCAGAACCTGTTCGCCGTTGGCGCTCGATTTCTTGTCGACGGCGTAACCGCAGAGATTGGCACCACATTGCTCGATGCGGATTTTGCCTTCCTTCTCTTCGGTGAGCCAGACGCCGAGCGGCGAGTTCGCTGCTTGCACGGGATTGGCAAGCGGCTTGGGCACCGGAGCGCTCGGCGAGGCGGCACCAACGGTTGGAGCGGCGGTGGGCTTTGCGGCTGGCGCAGCAGTTTGCTGGACGGCTGGCGGCGCGGGCGGCGGCGCTGTGGTCGCTGCGGTAGCTGAAGGCGGCGTGGCCGCAACACCCGTGCCGGCCGGCTCTGTCGTTGTTGCGGCAGGCGCCGGCGGGACGGCGGCCGGATCGTCGGCCGGCGGAGCGGGCGGAGCAGCCGCCGCGGGCGCGCTGGGCGGCGCGGCCTGGGAATCCGTCTTGGTGTCCGACTTGGTGTCCGACTTGGTGTCTGTCTTGGCTTCCTTCGGAGCCTTGCGCTTCTGCTCGGTGTCCTCGCTTTTGGCGCGCTTGGCGCGGCGGCCGGTATTGTCGTAGACGCCGGGGATCGAAACCGTGCCGCGATCGGGATCGATGCGAATGGTGCGGCCGCCGTAATCGAATGTGTACTGCGCCTGCGCTGCGGCCGTGCTCGCAAGTATGAGTGTGGCGATCGCCAGAAGCTTTCTCATCTCGATCTCCGATGCAGGAAACTCCGTTCGCAAGGCTATCCGGTGACCGCCTCGTTGAACGTGTCCCAGATCACGGTCAGAACATGAGTCGTATCCTTGCGGCTTAGGTTCAAATCGCTGGATTGCGGTCTGGTTTCAGGCCGCGCGCTTCAAATGATGAGCGTGACGCAGGCTATTCGAACCACGCGGCGTAGATCTTCGCGTAGCTGCCATTTTCGCGCGCGATGTGAAGCCATTGGTCGACGAACGCCTTCAATGCGACGTCGCGCTGCATCCAGTAGGCCTTTTCCGCGAAGTCGAACGGCTTGTCGGGATGCACGGCGCACAGCACGCCGGGGTGCAGCTTCTGCTGATAGCGCGTCTCGGACGCATCGGTCATCATCAGGTCGGCGTCGCCCTTGGCGATCTCGTCGAAGATCTTGGTGTTGTCGTTGAAGACTCGGATCTCGGCGGTTTTCACATGGGCGCGTGCGAAGCGCTCATTGGTGCCGCCGGGATTGACGATGATTCGGGTGCCCGGTTTGTCGATCTCGGCGATCGTCTCGAACTTGCCCTTGTCGGCACAGCGCGCGATCGGCGTCTTGCCCTCGCGCATGATTGGAGTGGAGAACAGACCCTTCTTCTGCCGATCGAAGGTGATGGAGACGCCGCCCATCGCGATGTCGAAATCGTCGGCCTCGAAATCCCTGGTCATCTGCGGCCACGACGTCGGCACGAACTCGACCTTGACGCCGAGCGCCTTGCCGAGTGACTGCGCCATGTCGACATCGAAGCCGCGGAAGGCCTTGGTCTCCTTGTCGAGGTAGGTGAAAGGCAAATAGTCGCCGGTCATGCCGACGCGCACGATGCCGCGCTTGACGATCTCATCGAGCCGGGACGGCGCCTGCTGCGCGTGCGCGACAGACAGAAGCAAGGCGAGGGCGAGGCCGGCCAGCGCGCGAAACATCAAGGTCTTCTCCATCCGCATTTTATTGCGATGCCCGAAGGGCACGTATCGCGTCTCAGGCCTCGTTGCTGTCCTCGCTCGCCCGAATGACGCTCGCAGTGCGGCTGAGCATCTCGTGCTTGAAATGCTCGAAGCGCCGCCGCGCTTGGGCCTCGCGATCGTCGACGAATTTGATCGCGGCATCCCTGTCCATCGGGCCGTTGACGAGTGGGGTCGATGCCTCACCGACGGTCTCGTCGACATAATATTGGGCGCCGTCCTGGCGCACGGTCCAGCGGAAGCGCAGCGCGGCCATCGGACCTGGGCCGGACTTCGAATAGCCATTGGCCTCGATCGATTGGGGCGGCGGCTGGATCGGCTCCGGCTCCGGCGCACTGGGCTCGGGTTCACTAAACCCGGCCTCACTCGTCTCAGCCTGTTCGACCGGGGTGGGCTCCTCGATCGCTGCCGGCTCGACCACCGCCGGTTCGGCGGGCGCGACCTCAACGGACACCGTCTTGATGGACACGGTCTCGACGGTAACGATTTCGACGGATGACGGCAGGGGCGGCGGCATCGCTATCGAAACCGGCGGCTCCTCGACAGGTTCGGGTGCCTTGTCCGACGACTTGCTCTCGGACGATTTGGACTTCTCGGGAGGTGTGGTCGTCTGGTCGAGAATGCTCGCGATTGCGGCCAGCGCATTGTCGGTCGGGTCATTCACGGTTTGGTCTCCCAGGCTGACGGCGCGCGGAATCGTGCCGACGCCCGCTCTATCTACCTGATCTGACTATCCTTTGTCAGCCCCGGCAGTTCTGGCGCGCAGCTTTCAAGCGAAGCGGGATCCGCTTCGCTTGAAAGCGCCGCTAGGCGCAAACCGGCGGACGCCGGTCCTTCCAGGGGCGGACCTGTTCGAGCTGGCCAGCCAGGCGGAACAGCAATCCTTCCTCGCCGAGCTTGGCCGCGAACATCATGCCGAGCGGCAGACCGGCCTTGTTCCAGGCCAGCGGCACCGACATCGCCGGCTGTCCGGACATGTTGAACATCGAGGTGCCCGGCATGTAGCGGCGCAGCACCGGTGCAATGTGGCCGAGGTCCTCGGACATCGTGTTGAGCTCGCCGAGGCGGAGCGGCGGCGCGCACAGCGTCGGGCTGAGGAAGATGTCGCAACCTTCGAAGAAGGTCGCAAGTGCGCGCGAGATCTGGAACGCTGCAAGCTGCGCGGCCACGTAGTCGGCCGGGTTCATCTTGGTCGCATTCTGGGCGCTGGCGAGCGTGAGCCGCTCGACATCGTCCGACGTCAGGGTGCGCCCGACGCGCTGCTCGAGCAGACGGACGGTCAGCGCCGTGTTGCCGCCGACGATGGTCGTCATGACCGCGGCGGGATCGGCCGCAAGCGGCGGCGCGCGCTCCTCGACATGATGGCCGAGGCCCGCCAGCAGCTTGGCTATGTCGCGCACGGCCGCTGCGATCTCGGGATCAATGGCATCGCCATAGGGCGACTTGTCGGTGAAGCTGATGCGCAAATGGCCGGGATCGCGGCCGACTTCCTGCGAGAACGGCCGCTCCGGCGGCGGCGCGACATAGAGGCTCGACGGCTCCGGGCCGTGGATCGCATCCATCATCACCGCGCTGTCGCGGACGCTGATGCTGAGCACATGGCCGACGGAGAAGCCGCCCCAGCCTTCGCCGCGATCGGGTCCGCAGGGGTTGCGGGCGCGCGTCGGCTTCATGCCGAACACGCCGGAAGCGGAGGCGGGGATCCGGATCGACCCGCCGCCGTCGCTGGCATGCGCGACGGGCAGGATGCGGGCCGCGACCGCAGCCCCGGCGCCGCCGGACGAGCCGCCGGAGGAATGGTCGAGATTCCAGGGATTGCGGGTCGGGCCGAACAGGCGTGATTCCGTCGTCGGCATCAGCCCGAATTCCGGGCTCGAGCTCTTGCCGAAGATCGCAAGCCCGGCATCGAGAAAGCGCTGGGCCAAGGTGCCGTTGTGGTCGGCAACGAAGTCCTTCAGCAGGCTGGCGCCCGACGTGGTGCGGGTGCCTTCGAGCAGATCGAGGTCCTTCAGCAGGAACGGCACGCCGGTGAAGGGACCGTCAGGCAACCCCTTGGCGATCTGGCGCTCGGCGTAGCCGTAATGCTTGACGACGACCGCGTTGATCTTGGGATCGACGGCGGCGGTGCGCGCGATCGCCTCGTCGAGCAGCTCCTTCGGCGTCACGTCCTTGTTGCGGACGAGCTCGGCGAGACCGACCGCATCGTAGTTGCCGAATTCCTTGAAAGCCATGTGGGTACTCCGCATCGCCGGGCCGATCTTTCGGATCGGCCGCGGCGCAAACGAGGAAGGCTGAAAGCTCAGCCGAGGACGTCCTGGTTGATCACATTCTGGCGCAGCGGATTGCCATCCAGCACGCTGAGGATATTGCGTGCGGTCTGCTCGCTCATGCGATCGACGGCCTCGACCGTGACGCCCGCGACGTGCGGCGCCATGATCACGTTGGGCAAAGCGTGCAGGGGCTGGCCGACCGGCGGCGGTTCGACCTCGAACACGTCGAGGCCGGCGCCGGCGAGCTTGCCTGACACCAGCGCGTCGTGCAGCGCCTTCTCGTCGACGATGCCGCCGCGGGCAGTGTTGATGAGATAGGCGGTCGGCTTCATCAGCCGCATCCGCGCGGCATTGAACAGCCCGACCGTTTCGGGATTCTTCGGGCAGTGGATCGTGACGAAGTCCGCCCGCGGCAGCGCCGCTTCGAGGCTCGACACGGCCTCGCAGCCGGCCGCGGTGATCTCGCTGGCGGGCTTGTAGGGATCGTAGACCAGCACGTTCATTTCCATGGCGAGGCAGCGCTTGGCGGTGCGGGAGCCGATGCGGCCGAAGCCCACGATCAGCACGGTCTTGCCGTAGAGGTCGAACGGCAGCACGCCGAGCCGGCTCGCCCAGGTGCCGTCCTTGACCATCGTGTGCATTTCCTGCGCGCGCTTGGCCAGCGTCAGCATCATGAACAAGGCTTGTTCGGCAACCGACGGCGAGTTCGCGGTGCCTGCGACCATCAGCGGCACCTTGCGGCGCGACAGCGCCGGAACATCGACGGCGTCATAGCCGACGCCGATCCGGGTCACCACCATCATGCCCTTGGACGCCTCCAGCTCCGCCTCGCCGAAGCGGGTTGCGCCGAGCGCCACGCCATGGACCGGCGCGTGCTGCTCGAGCATGGTCTGAAAGTCCTTGGCGGAGATCAGGTTGGGAAATTCGATGAGTTCGACGTCGTCCCGCTCGTTGAGGAGCACCCGTGCCCCCGGTGACAGAGTCTGGGTAATAAAGATCTTCTTCTTGTTGGTGGCCATTTCCTGCCCTTGAGGTTTCTTGTGCGCCGTCAAAGGACGGCGCCGGTCACCTCGTTTAGCAAATGCATATTGTTGAGGTCCACAGCCAATCGGAGCGGACTGCCATCCTGCGCACCGGCATTGGGATTGACCCGGCCGCAGACCTGGGTGCCCTCGAGCGTGAAATAGACCAAGGTTTCCATCCCCATCGGCTCGGTGACGTCGAGCGTCGCGTCGAACGGCTCGATGCCCGGTTCGGCATGCGGCCGCGCCTCCATGACGTGCTCGGGCCGGATGCCCAGCAACAGCTTGTCGGTGCGGGAGAGAGCCTGATAGCGGGCGGCGCGCGCCGGCGGCAGCGTGAAAGCGAGGCGATCGGTCAGCCGCACGTTGAGCTTGCCTGCGGTGTCCTCGAGCCGACAGGGCACGAAGTTCATCGCGGGCGAGCCGATGAAGCTTGCGACGAACCGGGTCGCCGGCTTGTGGTAGAGTTCGTTGGGCGTGCCGATCTGCTCGATCCTGCCGTGGTTCATCACCACCACGCGGTCGGCGAGCGTCATCGCCTCGACCTGGTCGTGGGTGACGTAGACCGTCGTGGTGCGGACCTTCTGATGCACCTTCTTGATCTCGATCCGCATCTGCACGCGCAGCTTGGCGTCGAGGTTCGACAGCGGCTCGTCGAACAGGAACACCTTCGGATTGCGCACGATCGCCCGTCCCATCGCGACGCGCTGGCGCTGGCCGCCGGAGAGCTGCTTCGGCTTGCGGTCGATCAGATCGGTGATGTCGAGCATGCGGGCGGCCTCGGTGACCCGGCTCTTGATCTCGGCCTTGGGATAGTGCTTCAGCCGCAGACCGAACGACATGTTCTCGGCGACGGTCATGTGCGGGTAGAGCGCATAGTTCTGGAACACCATCGCGATGTCGCGGTCCTTCGGCGGCACGTCGTTGACGACGTCGCCGCCGATCATGATGTCGCCGTCGGAAATGTCCTCGAGGCCGGCGATCATCCGCAGCGTCGTCGACTTGCCGCAGCCGCTCGGCCCGACCAGCACCACGAACTCATGGTCGGCGATATCAAGGTCGATGCCGCGCACCGCCTCGACCTCATCGTAACGCTTCACAACCTTCCGCAAACTGACGTCAGCCATAAGTTCAACCCTTTGTCGCACCGGCGGTCAGGCCGGCAATGTAGTAGTCCATCAGGAAGGCGTAGATGATCAGCGGCGGCGCGGCGCCGAGCAGGGCGCCGGTCATGATCTGTCCCCAGTTGAAGACGTCACCCTTGATCAGGGTCGTGATGATGCCGACCGGCAGCACGAGCTGATCGGTCGATGTCGTGAACACCAGCGGATAGAGGAACTGGGCCCAGGAGACGGTGAAGGCAAAGATCGTGGCCGCGATCAGGCCGGGCAGCGCGACCGGGATGAAGATCCGGGTCAGGGTCTGGAACCAGCTCGCGCCGTCGATGATCGCCGCCTCGTCGAGCTCCTTCGGGATCGAGGCGAAATAGCCGATCATGATCCAGGTGCAGAACGGCACAGTCAGCGTCGGGTAGATGAAGAGCAGGACGTACCAGCGATTGACCAGCTGGATGCCGGTCCAGTCGCCGAACACGGCGAACATTTTGAACAGCGGAATGAACAGCAGGCTGTCCGGAATGAGATAGGTGAGGAACACGCCGGTCGCGAGCGTCGCCGAGCCCCAGAATTTCATCCGCGCCAGCGCAAAGGCCGCCGGCACGCTGATCAGCATCGTGATGGTGACCACGATGATCGAGACCCAGGCCGAGTTCCAGAAGAAGCGCAGGAACTGGTTCGAGGTCAGGAGCTCGATGTAGTTGCTGAGTGTCGGGTGATAGACCCACCACGGATTGGTCGCGGCCGAGATCTCGGCGCTGCTCTTCAGCGAGGTGATCAGCATGTAGATCGGCGGCGTCAGCGAGAAGATCGCAAACAGCACCAGGAAGAAATAGGACCAGCGTAGCGCCCAGGCGCGGTCGCGGCTCATGCTGCCGTACTTGACCTTGCGGGTCGGTCCGGACTTGTCGATCGTCAGCGAGCTCATCAGGCTTCGTTCCCGCGTTTGGTGATGTCGCGCAGGATGAAGATCGCCGCGACCGCGAGGATCGGCACCATGAACAGCGAAACGCTGGCGCCGAGCGGCACATCACTGCCCTCGATGCCGACGCGGAACGCCCAGGTGGCGAAGATATGGGTGTGGTCGAGCGGGCCGCCCGCGGTCAGGATGCGCACGATGTCGAAATTGGCGAAGGTCACGATCAGCGAGAACAGTGTCGTGATCGCGATGATGTTGCGCATCATCGGCAGGGTCACGTACCAGATCCGCTGCCACCAATTGGCGCCGTCGATCGCGGCCGCCTCATAAAGCTGGTCGGGTACCGATTTCAACGCCGCCAGATACATGATCATGAAGAATGGCGCGCCGTACCAGACGTTGACCAGGATCACCGAGAAGCGCGCCCACATCGCATCGCCGGTCCATGGGATCGGCCCGATGCCGAAGAAGGAAAGCGTGTAGTTGAAGGCGCTGTAGGAGGGGTCGAACAGCCAGAGCCACGCCAGCGTACTCATCGCCGGCGGGATCACCCACGGCACCAGCAGCATGCCGCGCCACTTGCGTTGCTTGTTGGCGGGTACGTTGTGCACGAAATGCGCGACGATGAAGCCGATCAGGGCTTTGAAGATCACCGCCGAGATCGCGAAAATGCAGGATTGCTTGACCACCAGCCAGAAGGTGTCGCGCTTGAACAGGAACTCGAAATTGCCGAACCCGACGAACTTCGTCATCGCCTTGTTCAGCGTCGCAAGGTGCAAGGAGTAGAGGGCCGGGTAGAGCACCAGGATCGCGATCAGAAGGATCAGCGGCAAGGTCATCAGGAACGCGGCCATCGACTTGCGCCGCAGCGCGTTGCGTAGGCCGACGCGCCTTCGTCCCGTCTGGGCAGCGGCTGCGCGGTTGGATTGGAATGCTACATCAACCATAACGCAGGTCCCTCGCGCGGGTTGGTTGCACAGCTCGCCGGTCCGACGGCTGGGATGTGAAGACGGGACCTCGCGCGGCCAACATTACGGGCGGTCGCGCGAGACCTCGCTTGTCGTCAGCTTCGCATGAAGCCTTCGCACTCGCCCTCGGCCCAGGCGAGTGTCTTTTCCATGCTTTCACCCTGGTAGTACCGCAGGCACATCTTGGTCAGCGTGGCCTGGAAGTAGATCTGCTGCGCGATCTTGGGCGGCGCGGGCGAAGCCGCCATCGACAGGGTCTGGTGCTTGAAGGGGTTCGGGTAGTGATAGAGCGTGCCCTTGGGCGGCCCGACCTCTTCCCAGACCTTCAACGTCGTGAGCTTCTCGTAGGCCGGCAGGTCATAGCCGCCGCTCGCGACCACCATCTTCTCGATCGATGCCGGTTGTGACAAATGGGACAGCAGGCTCTTGGCCGCTTCCTTGTTCTTCGAGAACGACCAGATCGACCAGAAGAACGGCAGATAGGGCGCGAAGCGGCCCTTGGGCCCGGCCGGGAACCCGTGCGTCCAGCATTGCTCCGCGACTTGCGGGGCATCGCGCTTGGCGACCGCCCATGCGCTCGGCGGATTCATGATCATCGCGCCCTTGCCGGCGACCAGCCACTTGTTGTTGGAGGCATCGTCCCATGCGGAGACATCGGGCGGCAGGAAGGCGATCAGCTTCTTGTAGAAATCGAGCGATTGGCGCACCGCGTCGGTCTTGACGGTCAGGTTGCCCTTGGCGTCGACCAGCTGCGCGCCGAACGAGTTGAAGATCGCGCCGGCGGTGTCGACGCTGTCGCTGGTTTCGCCAAGGCCGATACCGAACGGGAATCCGGCCTTGTGGCAGGCTTCAGCCGCCTTGAGGAACGTATCGAGGGTCCAGTTATCGGCTTTCGGCTCGCTTCCAGCCGGATACATCTCCTGCACGTCGATGTTGGCATGTTTCTTCATCAGGTCGATGCGTGAGCAGGGACCCTTGATCTGGCTGCCGACGCTGGCGGGAACGCCGAGCCATTTACCGCCGGCCTGGCCGAGATATTTCACCGTGCCGTTGACCTCGCCGTTCAGCTTGATGAGCGGGTCCATGATGTCGTTGACCGGCTCGAGCAGCTCGGCGTTGGCCTGCGGCCACCATGTCGGCATCTGGAAAATATCGTGACCGGATTTCGCCTGCGCCTCGGCGGCGATGGTGACGATGTTCTTGTTGCCCTGGCTGGTGACGTAGTCGATCTGGACCTCCACCTTTTCCTTGGCGGCCCATTCGTTGACGAGCTCGGTGGAGGCACTGTTCGCGCCCGGCACCCAGTGATCCCAGAAGCCCATCGAGAGCTTTCCGGCTGCGTAGGCGCCACGTACGTAGGGGGCTGTAATCAGCGCGGCCGATGACAGCGCTGTCGCTGCGACGAATTCTCGGCGCGAGAGCTTCTTCCGTGACATGGCATTCCCTCCCTGGTAGCCAACGGACAAAAGACTTTTTTGAATCCCGTTGTTGTTTTTGTGCGTCGCGTTTGCGCGACGTCGCGGGATTGCGTTGACACCGATCAGAACAGAATTGCCGGCATCTGTCGAGAAACGAGATGCTGATGCCACGTAGAACTAACGTTGTGGTCAAATAGCAGGCAGTGTCGTTCGCATCATTGCAGTTGCCGGCGGTTTGCCGCGCGTCTTGCGATCATGCTGCGACGCACGCGGGCGGTGACGGAGACAAGGAAGCAGACGGTGCGCGGTTGAGCCGCAGCTTTCCGGTCAAGCCTCGGCGAACTCTGTTCCGCCATGGTGATGCCCGCCGCGGCCGATAGACTTGCCGAAGCCGTAGACGTTAAAGTCCGGATTCGTCGAACCTACCCCCGCATCAATTCCGCAATCCACCACCGATCACGGAGACCCGATCATGCTCATCCCGGTAGCGAAGCTGCGAGCGCAATGGAGATTGTGCGCCGCGGTTGGGGCCGCCACCGTCACGTTGCTCGCAGTGCCTCATATGGTCGATGCGCAGATCGTGCAGGGCGTCGAAAAGGGTGCGCGCGAGGGCAACAAGGCCGCCGGGCCGGTCGGCGGCGTTCTCGGCGGAGCGATCGGCGGCGTTGTCGGAGTGGTGACCGGCGTAACCGGAGTATTGACCGGCAACAATGGCAACTCCAATGCCGGCAGCGGCAAGAACGCGCAGGCCCCGGCGGCCGGCGCCAAGGCCTCCAAGTCGGCCAAGGCCGCCGCCAAGGACAAGGGCGCGAAGCAAGCGCCGACCGTGCTGACCCAGGCCGGCGCGCCGCAGCTGACGGCCGAACAGATCGTCGCCAACAGCGACGCCAACATCGAACGGATCAAGAAGGAGCTGAACCTGACGCCGGAGCAGGAGAAGAATTGGGCCGGCTTCAACAGTGCGATGCACTATCTAGGCCACAACGGCGCCGACCGCCTCAACCTGCGCATCGCACGGGCGCAGCGCGATCCGCCGGATGACATCATCGAACAGATGCGCAACGAGGCCCAATTCCTCAATGACCGGGCGGTCGATCAGCGCGGCGTTGCCGACGCCGCCGAGCCGCTGTTTGCCAGCCTCGACGACAAGCAGAAACAAATCTTCATCAACGAAATGGTCCGCCTGAGCCACGAACGCGGGCTCGATTGAGCGGCCTCGCTGGCCAAGTGGGGACGAATAGCCGGGCCACCAAGCCCTGGGGTAGGTTAAAGGCGCAGCACCCGGCTATTCTGCCGCAGCGGCGCGGCCCGGTTAATTCGTCATTCAATGTTGAAGAAAAACGGACCGGATCACGCCCGAGTGATGGCCGAGTCAGGGCCTTGTCGGGAACCATCCACAGCGCCCGAGGCCAGCGCGGATTGAGCCGTCAATGACCGGGACATCGGCGCGGCAAAGCGACGATGTCCTTCGGACGGCTCTGGCAATCAGCGATCCGCAAAACGCCGGCGCTCAACTCTTCGGGAAATTCAGCTCCACGCCGACGCCGTCCGGATCGTAGAGGAAGATCTGAGTGTCGCCGGTGCGCGGCACGATCCGCTCACGGAAGGTGACGTTCTTCGACTGCAGGCGCTTGCGCACGGCCTCGACGTCGCTGGCGGCAAAGGCGATATGGTCGAGGCGGCCGGTGTCGTCATATTTCTTCTCGGTGCCGCGCACCACGATGCCGTCGCGTGGCTTGCGGGTGCCCATTAGATGGACTGTGGCCTGGCCGCCGGAATAGAGCCAGTAGCCGGGGAAATCGAGCGGCGGCCGTTCGCCGTTCTCGAGCCCGAGCACATCGCAATAGAACTCCTTGGTGCGCTCGAGATCCTGCGGCTCGATGGTGTAATGCTGTAGTCCGCCCAGTTGCATGGTTCTTCTCCTTGAGAAATCGGGTTAAACGAAGCTGAGGTCGGTATCGACGCCCAGCATCCAGGCGCCGACGGTCTCGAAATGACTGAAGCGGCCCTGCAATTGCTGGGTCACGGTATGGATGTCGCGGAAGCGCCGCTCCAGCGGATGGCCGTCGAAGATCGCGGTGGCGCCGGCGGTGTTGTAGGCGAAGTCGACGGCCTCCCGCGCCTTGTGGATGGCGTGCGTGGCCGCCATCCGGATCGTCATGCGCTGGGCGACCGTGATGCTGTGGCCGGCAACCAGATCCTTCCAGATGTCGGCCATCGACTGCAGCAGGAAGGCGCGGGCAGCGCGCAGATTGACCTCGGCCTGGGCGAGGCCGGACTGCACCACGGCATTGTCCCGCAGTGTCTTCTTCATGCCGCGCGGCACCTTGTTGCGGGCGACGTCGACGAAATTGTCGAGCGCGCTGCGGGCAATGCCGCAGGCGACCCCGGCAAAGCCGATCTGGTAGCAGGTGTGGTTGCTCATCCGGTACAGCGGGCCATCCTCGCGGCACTCGCGGTCGAATTCGCGCGTGATCGAATGGTCCGCGCGGACGAAGAAGTCGTCGAGCGCGAACTGGTCGCTGGCGGTACCGCGCAGTCCGACCGTGTTCCAGATGTCGGTCCATGCGACGTCGTCGGTCCGCACCAGCATGGTGCGCTCGACCTGCTCGCCATTGGCATCCCGGCGCGGCGAGCCGTCCGCGGCATAGACCGGGCAGTGCGCGCCGAGCCAGGTGGCGTGCCGCCCGCCCGAGGCAAACGACCAGACCCCGGTGACGCGGTAGCCCCCCTCGCACTCGATCGCCCTGACCTTCGGGCCGGGGCCCCAGGCCAGCACGGCGCGTGGATCGGCAAACACCTCCTGCGCGACCGGCAGGTCGAGATAGGCCGCTGACATCGCGCAGCCGCCGGCCTGGCTCAGGCACCACGCCGTCGAGGCATCCGCCTTGGCGATGGTCTCGATGGCATGGAAGAAGGTGACGGGATCGGTCTCAATCCCGTTGCTTGAACGCGGCAGCAGCAAGCGGAACAGCTGCGCCTCATGCAGCCGGTCGAGCAGGTCGGGCGGCAGGCGGCGCGTCGTTTCAATATCGTTGGAGGCGGCCGCCACCGAGTCCCTGATCGCCTCGGCGCGGGCGATCACGTCGCGATCACCGGTAAGGTCCGCAGCAGTCACATTCATGTTCGCCTCCCTCAGGCGCGCCGGATCGTTGCGGAGGCCGCGACGTCAGCCGTCGCGTTGAGCTCCTTGTCGATCTGCTCGATCGACTTGTCCCGGGTCTCGAGCCCGAAGAACAAATAGACGGCACCCGCCATCAGGAACCAGCAGCCGAGATAGACGAAGGCGGTCGGGATCTGGGTCAGTGGCACGTCGGGCTTGAGGTAGTTGGTCGAACCGACGATCAGCGCCAGCCCGACCGGCCCGATGATCTTGCCGATGCCGCCGAAGCCATAGGCCGAGCCCATGCCGGTGGTGCGCAGATGCGACGGCCAGACCTCCGCCGCGTAGGGCCCGACGATCGCAAAGCCGCCGTCGGCGAAGAAGAAGGCGGCGGCCAGCAGCAGCCAGAACGCCGACATGTCGAACAAAGTCGCGTCGTAGTGGTAGCCGGCAATGATGGTCAGCGCGCCGGCGCCGAAGCCGAGCAGGCCGCCGGCAACACGCCGTCCGAGCAGCTCCGAGAACCAGGAGAACGAGATGCGACCGAGGAAGCCGGTGATGCTGAGCAGGATCATCATCTTGGCGGCTTCCTGCGGCGTCACCTTCAGCAGCAGCACGAACAGCGCGGGCGCCCATAGCGTGATGCCGTAGACGCCGGTCTGCGCGCCGGCATTGCCGAGCCAGGAGACGATCAGGCTGCGCGGATATTTGAAGAGGTCGAACCAGCTCGTCGTGACGATCGGACCGGCGTCGGCCGCGCTCGGCAATGGCAGTTCGGAGGGCTGAACTTGCAGCGCCCAGGCCAGCGACTTGCGGGCTTCGTCATAGCGTCCCTGCCGGCACAGCCAGCGCGGCGACTCCGGGACCCAGATCCGAACCAGCAGCACCAGGACCGACGGCAGCACGCCGATCGCAAACAACAGCCGCCACTGATCGGTTCCCATGACGGCTCCCAGCACCGCGCCGAGGCCGACGCCGAGGGGGATCACGCAGGTGACGAGGCCGCCGACCCAGCCGCGCTTGTGCGAGGGCATGAACTCCTGCACCAGCGGCAGGTCGACACAATAAAGACCGCCGACGCCGGTGCCGACGAAGAAGCGCAGGATCGCCAGATAGACCCAGCCATTATCGGGCGTGAAGTAGAGCAGTCCGGTTGCGATCGAGAAGTTCAGCACCGTGCCGATGAAGACGATCCGTCGCCCGACCCGGTCGGCGAGCCAGCCCCAGAGATAGGCCCCGAGGATGGCGCCGATGCCGGAGCTCATCAGCACGGTGGCCGACTGGCCAAAGGTGAGTTTCCACGGCCCGATCAGGAACGCGAGCACGAAGCCGATCAGGAAGTAGTCGAAGAATTCCAGCGCATCGCCGATGATGGCCGCCGCAAGGATCTTGATCTGGTTGCCGGTCAGAGTCGTCCGGCGATCGAGAATCTCGAACATGGCGCGTCTCCCCATGGCGCCTGTTCATTATTGTTCGGAGCGTGCGTCGCGCCAGCGCATCGCCCATAGGATGAGGCTATCCTCGCGCCAGCGCGAACGACAAGCCGCGCCGACGCGGGGCTCATCTGCACTGGCGCGATAAGCGGTTCGGTCTACTGCTGCGCACAAATGGTGGTGCGAAAGCCCGATGGGGGCCGCCGGAGCCGTTGACTCCTGCAATGCCGATCGCCCACGTTTACGTGAAGAAGGCGGGGGAGCAGGTTGGGTGGACGAAAAGCGCAAGCATCCGCGAACCGAGGTCAATGAACCCGGCTATGTCTCGTCGGGCGGTTCGGTCATGCATTGCACGATCGTGAACATCTCGCCGGAAGGGGCAGCCATTGAGGTTGAGAATCCGGCCTTCGTCCCGCACAGATTCCGCCTGATGATGGCCCGCGACGCCTCGGTTGTCTATGAATGCCAGGTGATCTGGAGTAAGAAGTCGCGAATTGGAGTGAGTTTCGTGGCGACCGCCTGAGCGCGGCAATCTCGATTGGGGACGCCCATGAACCAGCGTGCCAAGGCGGTCGGGTTTCGTTGCTGGAACAGCAGGTGATCCGCCGATGACTCCGGAACCTGCAACGATATGCCTTGGCTGCTAGCAAAACCTGCATATGCCGATCCCGTTGCGCGGTCCCTTGTCGGCGCCGTTCCGTCTGTTCGGCGTCCGGCCGAGCCGCATGAACCCGAACACATGCACGATCTGTGAGATGGCCTTCTCGAAGATCATGAAGGCGCGCGCCGTGACCATCGACGCCACCATCCTGTTCGCCGATCTGCGCGGCTACACCACGCTGACGCAGACCATCGCGCAGGACGGGCTGACCTCGCTGCTCGACGCGTTCTACGACGACTGCGCCGCCGCGATCTGGCGTTATGACGGCATTCTCAACAAGACCATCGGCGACGCCGTGTTCGCGATCTTCAATTTCCCGGTGCGGCGCGATGATCACGCCGTGCAGGCCTTGCTCGCGGCGCGCCAGATCCAGCGCAGTTTTCGCGACAGGCACGACGCGCTGGTGCGGGCGATCGGCGCCGGCGACATCGAGATCGGCATCGGAATCGGGATAGCGGTGACACCAACTTCGGTGAGTTCGGCCAGGCCCACCGCGACCTGACGGCAGTCGGCACGGTGGTCAATCGCGCGGCACGCGCGCAGGCGGCCGCCAAGTCAGGCGAGATTCTCGTGACGACGGCCGTGCGGGATCGAACCCGCGACATCATCACGGCAGCCGGTGCCGACTACACCCTGAAGGGCTTCGACCAGCCCGTCACACTGTTTCCTGCGTGAGTTGGCTTTCGCGTGAATTGACGCGGCGCAAAAAAGACGGCTCCAGCGTGCAACTGCGCGCCGAAGCCGTCGGGGATGGTCGTTTGCCGATTACGAACGGCGCCTCAACGCGCGGCAGGACGTTCGTTCCAGGCCCCGCTAAATCGTTCGGGGCCGCCATCAGCGCCACATGCCGCGCATCCGGGCGCCGATGTCGATCGGCGGCGCGCGGTTGGCCGAGGATGCTTGCGCTGTTGCGGCGCGCGGCCAGGTGGTGCGCTCGAACGTCGGCAGCAATCGTTCCGGGATGAACCGGGTGCGCGAGGCATACATGTGGCGGTCGCCCTTGGCGGCCTGGCCGTGAACGAAGAAGCGCTGCGGCACCAGCAGATGCAGATCGTCCTTGGCGCGGGTCATCGCGACATAGAGCAGGCGGCGCTCCTCCTCGAGTTCGGCCGACGTGCCGGCGCCGAGGTCGGAGGGCATGCAGCCGTCGACGACATTGAGCACATAGACGGATTTCCATTCCTGCCCCTTGGCGGAATGGATCGTCGACAGGATCAGATAATCCTCATCGAGCAGCGGCACGCCGGCCTGGTCGCTGGTCGCATCGGGCGGATCGAGCGTGAGTTCGTTGAGGAAACGTTCGCGTGACGGGTAGCCGGCGGCGATCTGCTCGAGTTGGATGAGATCGGCGCGGCGCACCTCGGCGTCCTCGTGGATGCGATCGAGATGCGGCTCGTACCAGAGGCGGGCGCGTTCGATGTCGACGGGCCATTCCGAGTAGCGGAGGTTCTCGATGGCCTCCACGAACAGCCGCCAGTCCGCACCGGCGCGGGGCGGAGCGGGCAGCGCGACGAGCGCCGCAATCGGATCGGCGGCCTCGGTCATGCGGTCGAGCACCCGCTGCGCCGAGGCCGGTCCGACGCCGGGCAACAGATGCAGGATGCGAAAACCTGCAACCCGGTCGCGTGGATTGGCGGCGAAGCGCAGCAGCGCCAGCATGTCCTTGACATGCGCGGCGTCGAGGAATTTGAGGCCGCCGAATTTCACGAACGGAATGTTGCGGCGGGTCAGTTCGACCTCCAGCGGCCCGCTGTGCGAGGAAGTGCGGAACAGCACCGCCTGGTGCTTCAGCAGGGTGCCTTCCTCGCGATTGGCCAGCACCTGCTCGACGATGTAACGGGCCTGATCGGCCTCGTCGCGGATCGTGACGAGCAGCGGCTTGCGCGTCGAGGTCCGGTCGGTCCACAGGTTCTTGGTGAAGCGCTCCTTGGCGAGCGAGATCACGCCATTGGCGGCCGACAGGATCGGCTGCGTCGAGCGATAGTTGCGGTCGAGCGTGACGATCTCGGCGGCCGGGCTGAACTGGGCCGGGAAGTCGAGGATGTTGCGGACGGTGGCGGCGCGGAACGAATAGATCGACTGCGCGTCGTCGCCGACCACGGTAAGCCCGCGTCCCGTGGGCTTGAGTGCGAGCAGGATCGAGGACTGCAGGCGGTTGGTGTCCTGATATTCGTCGACCATCACATGGTCGAAGCGGCCGCCGATCTCCTCGGCCAGCGCGGCGTCCGTCACCATCTGCGCCCAGTAGAGCAGGAGGTCGTCGTAATCGAGCACGTTCTGCCGCTGCTTGGCTTCGACATAGGCGCCGAACAGCTGTTTCAATTCACTGGCCCAGCCGGAGCACCACGGGAAGAACTGGCCGAGCACGGCCTCGATCGGCATCTCCGCGTTCACGCAGCGCGAATAGATCGCAAGGCAGGTGCCCTTGGTGGGGAACCGGCTTTCGGTACGGGAGAAACCGAGATCGTGGCGGACCAGATTCATAAGGTCGGCGGAATCCTCGCGGTCATGGATCGTGAAGGCCGGGTCGAGGCCGATACGCTCGGCGAATTCGCGCAGCAGCCGCGCGCCGATGCCGTGGAACGTGCCGGCCCAGTTCAGCGCAACGGTCATGACCGAGGCGCGATCGCCGAGCACGCGGCGCGCAATGCGCTCGACGCGGCCGGCCATCTCGGCGGCGGCGCGCCGCGAAAAGGTCATCAACAGGATGCGGCGCGGATCGGCGCCGGCGACGATCAGATGTGCGACGCGATGGGCGAGCGTGTTGGTCTTGCCGGACCCCGCGCCCGCGATCACCAACAGCGGCGCGCCGACGATGCAATCCTTGCCGACCCCGTGCTCGACAGCACGGCGCTGCTCGGCATTGAGCGCATCGAGATAGGTCGTGTTGGCAAGATCAGTCACGAATCACCCCCAACGAAACGCTAACAGACATTGCGATTCATGGGGCCGACGCACCGAGGCGGACGCAGAGAAATTAGATTGACATTAACGTGGCGCGGCGCACAACCCGGCCATGGGTGACGTATCCAAATCCGACACGCCGCTGAAGGCGACGTTCAAGGTGCGGCTGAACGGTGAGACGGTGACGCTTGCGACCGTCGGCCAGGCCTATCTCTTCATCAGCAATCTCAGCGCTGTCGAATGGATGGAGTTCCGCTCGCTGCATGACGAGGCGCTGGTTGCGCTCGAGAGAGCGGCGGGGAACGCCATGCTGACGGTGCAGGCGACCAACGCGTTGCGGATGCTGTTCGTCCGCGCGAAATTGCTTTGAAAGGAAAATGAGCCGCCTTGGTGTTCCCTTGGCCCTCCAAGGCGGCCCGAGAGTACGGCTGAAGCGCATTGCGCGCCCGGCCGTCGCGTGTACCGCCGTTACCTTGTTTGCGGCCATAACGAATAGGGCCTTACGCAACCACGGCCGATTCGGCTGTAGCCGCCGCACCACAATCAGGAGCCAACGTCGTCGACCAGGCGGTCATACACGAGCGCGGACCGGAGGTTCATGGTTGCGATCTTCAGATATCCCGGCTCGCGCATGGCGTTGTTGAACATCATGATCGCCGTCTTCCAGTAGCCGCGCTGACGCTGATCCAGGTTCAGCGCGGACAGGTAGTCCGCGGCGTCGCCGACCGTCGCGAGCGTTCGCCCGTCCTTCAGCGTAATCGGGAACGCAAGCGGCGACCGCTTCTCCAGCTCCAGCACGTCAGGCTCCCCCAGGACCAAGCAGCAATAGGACAAAGCAGCAATAACAGGAACAGACCTAGCTGCGCCGCTATATCAAAGCCTTAAGGGGGCGTCCGGCCCGGTTGGAGCGGACGGTTCAGAAAGAATCCGCCAGCGCGATCTCCGCCTTCAGCGCTTCGATGCGCCGTTCGGCTTCCTCGGACGTCAGGTCGCGTGCGTACTGGTTCGGCTGGTAGGCCTCCTCGGCAAGGCTCCTCAACCGCAGCGCCTGGGCGCGGGTCATCAGCCCGCCAAGGCGCTCCGCAACCCCACCATATCTTACCGCTGTCACGCTCATTGCTTGCCTCGCTTGCTGGATCGTGACTTGACAATATGTTCTATTTTTGTTCCAACAAGCCATGGACAACAAAATCAATGAAATTCGGCGCAAGATCAGCACGTTGCGAGCTGAGATGACCCTGATCGAGGCGTCGATCCGGGATCAGGTCAACCGCGACCTCGATTGTAGTGAGGCGTCGTACCGGCTGATGGCGATGCGAGCCGAAGTGGCCGAGCTCATCGGCCGGTGGAAGGCCGCCGGCGGCGGCGAGCGTCTCCCCACGGTACGCGAGCGGCTCAGCCGGAGCTTCGAGGACCGTGCCGGTGCGAAGGTCAAGCTGGACAAGGCGAAGAAGCCCGGGGCCAGTCACAGCAACGCGCGGGTGTGATCGGGCCGTTCGACCAAAGAAGGGAGCCTCGAACACCGGCTCAGGCCCAAATCAGGTTTCAAGGCTGGAACCCGAGCCGCAGGATCTGTATTTTCTTGTGGTGAGAGCCAACACGATAGCATCGCCCAGCGCCATGATCGCCGATCCGACCGCGCCACCGCGGGCATCGATGAATGACGATCGCAGTCCGTTGCTGACGCTGATCTCCTGCATCAGCTGCATCAGGACGATGCGGCTCGAGAGCAGTCATCCGGGCAGTGAGGGCAGGGATATCCTTCAGTACCGCTGCGAGCAATGCAGCCGCATCGAGCGGGTGCAATTGGTGCGGCGAAGCTGGCCGGCGGAACGCTAGCCTTTCCACTTCGAACTAGGAGCGGGCTTTCGCCTTTGGCCTGGCCGCGACGTCACGCGCGATGGCATCGAACTCGCCCGAAGCGTCGGCGGACGGGCTGCCCGCCGCGTTATCGACCCCGTGCCCCGTCAACTTCGCGAGTTCGCGGCTAAGGTCGTGGATGTGGTACGGCTTGCGCAGCACCGGAAAGTCGGACCTCACGTCGCGCGCGCTCTCGCTGTAGCCTGTCGTCAGCAGGATCGGCAGTTCGGGCTTCCTGTCGCGGATCGTGCGCGCCAGCTTCAGTCCGTCGATCCTGCCGGGCATGACGATGTCGCTGAACACCACGTCGATCCCGTTGGTGTCGATTTCCGACAAGGCGGCCTCTGCGTTCGACGCCCAGTGCACCGTGTAACCGAGCTGTTCGAGCAGGCCCGTGCTCGCATCGGCGACGGCGGGATTGTCCTCGATCAGCAGGATCGTGGCCGAGCCGGGCACGCTGCGCCCCGTAGCCGTGCGCTTTGCGGCCGCGGTCCCCTGCGGCAGGTAGATGCTGACCGTCGTGCCCTTGCCGAGCGCGCTTGTAATCTCGACCCGGCCATCCGCCTGGTGCGCGAAACCGTGAACCTGGGACAACCCAAGGCCAGTCCCTTTGCCGACCGGCTTGGTGGTGAAGAAGGGATCAAAGACTCTGTTCATGACATCGTCAGGAATGCCTTCGCCGGTGTCGGTAACGCTGACGACCACCTGGGCGGCTTCCGGGACATTGCGCGCCGCGATGGTCAGCGTGCCGCCGCCGGCCATCGCATCCCGCGCATTGACCACGAGGTTGATCAGCGCGGTCTCGAATTCGGTCGGATCGACGAAAATCGGCCAGAGATCCGCTCTGATCTCCATGTTCAGCTTGATCGCGCCGCCAAGCGCGCTGGTCAGGACCTCGCGTACCGCGGCGATCCTGTCAGCGACATTGATGGTCTGCGGATTGACGCTCTGCCGACGCGCGAAGGTGAGGAGCTGCCTGGTCAGGGATGCGGCACGCTCGGATGCGGTTTCGATCGCACTGAGTGCAAGCTTGCTCCGCTCGCTCGTTACCTCACGCTTGATCCGGTGCAGATTGCCGGAGATGATCATCAGCAGGTTGTTGAAGTCGTGCGCGACGCCGCCGGTTAATTGGCCGATCGCATCCATCTTTTGCGATTCCGCAAGCTGACGCTGCACCTGTTCGAGCTTCTGCTGCGCGTCGCGCCGCTCGGAAATATCCCGCGTGATCTTGGCGAAGCCGACCAGGCAGCCGTCGGTATCGCGGATCGGATCGATCACGACGCTCGCCCAGAAGAACGAACCGTCCTTGCGGACCCGCCAGCCTTCCTCCTCATAGTGCCCGGTCTCTTCCGCGATCTTGAGCGCGCGGGCCGGCTTGCCGGCGGCCCGGTCGGCCGGCGTATAGAACCGCGAGAAGCTCTGGCCGATGATTTCGCCGGGCGAATAGCCCTTGATGCGCTCGCCGCCGGCGTTCCAATTGGCAATGATGCCGGCCGGCGTCAGCATATAGAGCGCATAGTCGGTGACATTGCTCACCAGCAGACGGAACTGGCTTTCGCTGGCCTCGAGGTCCTCGCGCGCCTGATGCCGCTCGGCGATGTCGCGGATGACCATCACATAGCCGACGAGCTTGCGCTTCTCATGGATCGGATCGATGACCACAGCGGCGTAGAATTGCGATCCGTCCTTGCGAAGACACCAGCCTTCGGCCGCTGAGTGCTTTTCCTTCCGCGCCATCTGCAGCGCTTTCGCCGGAACGCCGGATGCGCGGTCTTCGGCAGGATAGAAGATCGAGAAGTGCTTGCCGAGGATCGCCTTGGCCGGATAGCCGGTGATGCGCTCAGCGCCCTTGTTCCAGTTGATGACCCGGCCATCGGGGGCGAGCATGCAAATCGCGTAGTCGACCACGCCGCCAGCCGCCGGCCGAAAATTGCGCCGGCTCGCAACAATACCGCGTTCGAACTGTTCTGATTTCTTAACCATCACCGATCCTGCCCCCGCCCGAAACGCGCGGGGGAGGGCAACGTTCCATGCGAACACGAGGACCGGGCGATTAGGCCGCTTACGTCGTTCGTCGGAAAAGTTCGGCCAACGGCCGGAACTTTTGGTTCCAGTTGCGATTAAGGTACTCGGTTTGCGTCACAAATTGCGGTTTTGGCGTTTTCCCGCTTGAATAGATCAAGGGCAGTCATTCTTATAGTCACACTGGCATTGCCGAGTCTCTGGATTCGCGGCCAGCGCGTAGGGGAAATTACATGACCGATCTCGGTTCGCCGCCTCGTCCCCGTGCTGATACACGCCGCAGCCAACCATCAAACGGAAGCCTCGATTCCTCGCACGATCTGCTGCAGTCGCTGCAGGCGATGCGCGCCGGCGACTTCTCGGTCCGGATGCGTGGCGACTATCTCGGCATCGACGGCAAGATCGCGGACGCCTTCAACGAAATCGCAGCCGCCAACGAGCGCATGGCGCAGCAATTGGCGCGCGTCGGCCAGGTCGTCGGCCGCGAGGGACAGACCCGCCAGCGCGTCAATTTCGGCCTCGCCAGCGGCGCCTGGGCCGATATGGAGAGCTCGGTCAATACCCTGATCGACGATCTGCTGTGGCCGACCCGCGAGGTCACCCGCGCGGTCGCCGCGGTGGCGCAGGGCGACCTGCTGCAGACCGTGCAGCTCGACGTCGAGGGCCGGCCGCTGCGCGGCGAATTCCTGCAGTCGGCGAATATCGTCAACACGATGATCAAGCAGCTCTCGGTGTTCACCTCGGAGGTCACGCGCGTGGCGCGCGAAGTCGGCACCGAGGGCAAGCTCGGCGGCCAGGCCCAGGTGCCGGAAGTGACCGGCGTCTGGAAGGACCTGACCGAGAGCGTCAACTCGATGGCCAACAACCTGACCGGCCAGGTCCGCAACATCGCCGAGGTGACGATCGCGGTCGCCAACGGCGACCTGTCCAAGAAGATCACGGTCGACGTTCGCGGCGAGATCCTGCAGCTGAAGGAAGCCATCAACACGATGGTCGATCAGCTGCGTTCGTTCGCGTCGGAAGTGACGCGCGTGGCGCGCGAGGTCGGCACCGACGGCAAGCTCGGTGGCCAGGCGATCGTGCCCGGCGTCGCCGGTACCTGGAAGGACCTCACCGACTCGGTGAACGCGATGTGCGGCAACCTGACCGCCCAGGTCCGCAACATCGCCAACGTGACCACGGCCGTGGCGCGCGGCGACCTGTCACGCAAGATCACGGTCGACGTCAGCGGCGAGATTCTGGAGCTGAAGGACACCATCAACACGATGGTGGACCAGCTCAACTCGTTCGCGTCGGAAGTGACGCGCGTGGCGCGCGAGGTCGGCACCGAAGGCAAGCTCGGCGGCCAGGCCCAGGTGCCCGGCGTTGCCGGCACCTGGAAGGACCTGACCGACAACGTCAACTTCATGGCGTCGAACCTGACCGCGCAGGTCCGCAACATCGCCGACGTCGCGACCGCGATCGCCGGCGGCGACCTCTCGAAGAAGATCACGGTCAACGTGTCGGGCGAGATCCTTCAGCTGAAGGAAACGCTCAACACCATGGTCGATCAGCTCAACGCCTTCGCGTCGGAAGTGACGCGCGTGGCGCGCGAGGTCGGCACCGAAGGCAAGCTCGGCGGCCAGGCCAATGTGCTCGGCGTCGCCGGCACCTGGAAGGATCTGACCGACAACGTCAACTTCATGGCGTCGAACCTGACCGCGCAGGTCCGCAACATCGCCGCCGTGACGACGGCGGTCGCGGGCGGCGACCTCTCCAAGAAGATCACGGTGGACGTGCGCGGCGAAATCCTCGAGCTGAAGGACACCATCAACACGATGGTGGATCAGCTCAACGCCTTTGCTGGCGAGGTGACGCGCGTGGCGCGCGAGGTCGGCACCGAAGGCAAGCTCGGCGGCCAGGCCGAGGTGCGCGGCGTCGCCGGCACCTGGAAGGACCTGACCGACAGCGTCAACTCGATGGCCTCGAACCTGACCGCGCAGGTCCGCAACATCGCCGAGGTCGCGACCGCGGTGGCGAAGGGCGACCTGTCGAAGAAGATCACGGTGAACGTGTCGGGCGAAATCCTTCAGCTGAAGGAAACGCTGAATACGATGGTGGACCAGCTCAACGCCTTCGCCGGCGAGGTGACGCGCGTGGCGCGCGAGGTCGGTACCGACGGCAAGCTCGGCGGCCAGGCCGAGGTGCCCGGCGTCGCCGGCACCTGGAAGGACCTGACGGACAGCGTCAACTCGATGGCCGGCAATCTCACGGCGCAGGTCCGTAACATCGCCGAAGTCGCGACCGCGATCGCCGGCGGCGACCTGTCGCGCAAGATCACGGTCGACGTGCGCGGCGAGATCCTTCAGCTGAAGCAAACGCTGAACACGATGGTCGACCAGCTCAATCGCTTCGCGGGCGAGGTGACGCGCGTGGCGCGCGAGGTCGGCACCGACGGCAGCCTCGGCGGCCAGGCCAACGTGCCCGGCGTCGCCGGCACCTGGAAAGATTTGACCGACAACGTCAACTCGATGGCCGGCAACCTGACCGCGCAGGTCCGCAACATCGCCGAGGTGACCACCGCCGTGGCGCGCGGCGACCTGTCGCGCAAGATCACGGTCGACGTGAAGGGCGAAATCCTCGAGCTCAAGAACACCATCAACACGATGGTGGACCAGCTCAATGCGTTTGCGGGCGAGGTGACGCGCGTGGCGCGCGAGGTCGGCACCGAGGGCAAGCTCGGCGGCCAAGCCGAGGTGCCCGGCGTCGCCGGCACCTGGAAGGATTTGACCGACAACGTCAACTTCATGGCGTCGAACCTGACCGCGCAGGTCCGCAACATCGCCGAGGTCGCGAGCGCGATCGCCGGCGGCGATCTGTCGAAGAAGATCACCGTGGACGTGCGCGGCGAGATCCTGCTGCTCAAGGACACCCTGAACACGATGGTCGAGCAGCTGCGCTCGTTCGCCGCCGAAGTGACGCGCGTGGCGCGCGAGGTCGGCACCGAGGGACGGCTCGGCGGCCAGGCCGTGGTGCCCGGCGTCGGCGGCACCTGGAAGGACCTCACCGACAACGTTAATCTGCTGGCCGCGAACCTGACCACCCAGGTGCGCAACATCGCCGAAGTCACCACCGCGGTGGCGCGCGGCGACCTCTCGCGCAAGATCACGGTCGACGTGAAGGGCGAAATCCTCGAGCTCAAGAACACCATCAACACCATGGTCGACCAGCTCAACGCCTTCGCCGGCGAGGTGACGCGCGTGGCGCGCGAGGTCGGCACCGAAGGCAAGCTCGGCGGCCAGGCCGAGGTGCGTGGCGTTGCCGGCACCTGGAAGGACCTCACCGACACCGTCAACGTCATGGCGGTCAACCTGACCGAGCAGGTGCGCGGCATCGTCAAGGTGGTGACCGCGGTCGCCAACGGCGATCTGAAGCAGAACCTGACGGTGAAGTCGAAAGGCGAGGTGGCCGCGCTCGCCGACACCATCAACAACATGACCGAGACGCTTGCGACCTTCGCCGAACAGGTCACCAGCGTGGCGCGAGAGGTCGGCGTCGAGGGACGGCTCGGCGGTCAGGCCAACGTGCCCGGCGCGGCCGGCACCTGGAAGGATCTCACCGGCAACGTCAACCTGCTCGCGGCTAACCTGACCTCGCAGGTGCGCGCGATCGCGGAAGTCGCGACCGCCGTGACCAAGGGCGACCTGACGCGCTCGATCCAGGTCGACGTCCGCGGCGAAGTCGCGGAGCTGAAGGACAACATCAACACGATGATCGGCAACCTCCGTCTCACGACGGAGCGCAACACCGAGCAGGACTGGCTGAAGACTAATCTGGCGCGCTTCACCAACATGCTGCAGGGCCAGCGCGATCTCGCGACCGTCGGCCGGCTGCTGCTGACCGAGCTTGCGCCGCTGATCAACGCGCATATGGGCGTGATCTACCAGGTCGACAATCCCGAGAATGCGCAGTTGCGCCTCTTGTCGGCCTATGCCAGCGACAGCAGCAATCCACATCCGCAGATCGTCCAGTTCGGCGAGGGATTGATCGGCCAATGCGCGCTCGACAAGCGCCAGCGCCTCGTCTCCGAGATTCCCGGCGATGCGGTGCCGATCAATTCGGCCTTGATGCGGATCATGCCGAAGAACCTCGTCGTGTTTCCGGTGCAGTTCGAGAACCAGGTCAAGGCGGTGATCGAGCTGTCCTCGATCGCCTCGTTCACGACCTCGCAGATCACCTTCCTCGAACAGTTGACCGACAGCATCGGCATCGTGCTCAACAGCATCGAGGCGACGATGCAGACCGAGGCGCTGCTCAAGCAGTCGCAACAGCTCGCCGGCGAGCTGCAGACCCAGCAGAAGGAATTGCAGCAGACCAACGATCAGCTGGAGCAGAAGGCCCAGCAGCTTGCCGAACGCAACGTCGACGTCGAGCGCAAGAACCAGGAAATCGAGCAGGCGCGGCGCGCGCTGGAAGAGAAGGCGACCGAGCTGTCGCTGACTTCGAAGTACAAATCCGAATTCCTTGCCAACATGTCGCACGAGTTGCGGACGCCGCTGAACTCGATCCTGATCCTGGGCCAGCAGCTCACCGAAAATCCCGACGGCAATCTGACCGGCAAGCAGGTCGAGTTCGCCCGCACCATTCACGGTGCCGGCACCGACTTGTTGAACCTGATCAGCGACATCCTCGATCTCTCCAAGATCGAGTCCGGCACGGTGACGGTCGACGCCGAGGAAATCCTGACATCGAGCCTGCTCGAGACCGTCGGACGGCCGTTCCGGCACGAGGCGGAGAACCGGCATCTCTCGTTCAGCATCGATGTCGACGCCAATCTTGCACGCAGCATGGTTACCGACTCCAAGCGGCTGCAGCAGGTGCTCAAGAACCTGTTGTCGAATGCGTTCAAGTTCACTGCGGAAGGCGGCGTCAGCCTGACCGTGTCGGCCGCGCTCGGCGGCTGGAGTGTGGAGCATCCGATCCTCAATGCGGCGCCTGCGGTCGTTGCGTTCGAGGTGTCGGATACCGGCATCGGCATTCCACAAGACAAGCAGAAGCTGATCTTCGAGGCGTTCCAGCAAGCCGACGCCGGCACCAGCCGCAAATATGGCGGCACCGGTCTTGGACTGGCGATCAGCCGTGAGCTCGCGGGTCTGCTCGGCGGCGAGATTCATCTGCGCAGCGCGCCGGGCAAGGGCTCGACCTTCACGCTCTATCTGCCGCTGAAATATGCCGGACCGTCGGTGGCGCTGCGTCAGCAGGCCCAGCCGTTCCCGATGCCGCACGCGCCGGCGCCGGCGCTGCAGGCGTCCGGCGCGCAGGACCGTGTGATCGAACAGCTTCCGGACGACCGGCTCAATCTCGAGCCCGGCGACACCATCCTGCTGATCGTCGAGGACGATCCGCATTACGCGCGGGTGCTGATCGATCTGGCGCGCGACAAGGGCTTCAAGGTGCTGGTCGCAAGCCGCGGCGCCGAAGCGCTGGACCTGGCCAAGCAGTTCCAGCCGAGCGCAGTGTCGCTCGACGTCTTCCTGCCCGACATGCTGGGCTGGACGGTGCTGAGCCAGCTCAAGCACAATCCGCTGACCCGTCACATCCCGGTTCAGATCATCACGCTCGACGAGGACCGCCAGCACGCGCTGGCGCGCGGCGCCTTCTCCTTCGTCAACAAGCCGACGACAACGGAAGGCGTCAGCGCGGCGCTGTCGCAGATCAAGGAATACGCCAGACCGCGCCGCAAGCGCCTGCTGATCGTGGAGGACAATGCGGCGGAGCAGCTTAGCATTACCGAACTGCTCGGGCACGAGGATATCGAGATCGTGACCACCGGCACCGGGGCAGGGGCGCTCTCAACGATGCGCGAAAATCCGTGCGACTGCGTCGTGCTCGACTTGCGCCTGCCCGACATGAGCGGTTTCGAAGTGCTGGATCATATCCGCAAGGACGAGACGCTCTCCAATATTCCCGTTGTCGTGTTTACGGGCCGGGAACTTTCAGCGGAGGAAGACGCGGAACTGCATACGATGGCGCGCAGCATCGTCGTCAAGGGCGTGGAATCGCCGGAGCGTCTGCTCGATGAAACGTCACTGTTCCTGCACCGTGTGATCACGGAATTGCCCGTCGAAAAACAGAGGATGCTGGAGAAGCTCAATAGTTCCGACGAGGATCTTATTGGCAAGACCGCGCTGCTGGTCGACGACGATGCCCGCAACATCTTCGCGCTCTCGAGCGTGTTGGAGCGGCGAGGTATGAAGGTGTTGACTGCGACGACCGGTCACGAGGCCATCTCGCTGGTCGAATCCAATCCCAAGATTGCGATCGTGCTGATGGACATCATGATGCCGCAGATGGACGGTTACCAGACCATCGGCGCCATCCGGCAAAACTCCGCCTTCGCGCGGCTGCCGATCATCGCGCTGACCGCGAAGGCGATGAAAGGCGATCGAGAGAAATGCCTGGAGGCAGGCGCGTCCGACTATCTGGCGAAACCCGTGAACACCGAGCAACTGCTGCTGGCGATCCGCATGTGGCTGCACCGCTGATCGGCGATCGAACATGATGGACCACGAAAAGGTAAACATCCTTCTGGTCGATGATCAGCCGGCGAAGCTGCTGGCCTATGAGGTCATCCTGAAGGAGCTAGGCGAGACGCTGGTCGCCGCGTCGTCGGGCCGCGAGGCGCTGGAATTCCTGCTCAAGAACGAAGTCGCGGTCATCCTGGTCGACGTCTGCATGCCCGAGCTCGACGGCTTCGAGCTCGCGGCGATGATTCGCGAACATCCGCGCTTCCAGAAGACCGCGATGATCTTCATCTCGGCAATCCAGGTCAGCGATATCGACCGGCTTCGCGGCTACGAGATGGGTGCGGTCGATTACGTGCCGGTGCCTGTCGTGCCCGAGGTGCTGCGGGCAAAGATCCGCGTGTTCGCCGAGCTCTACCGCAAGACACGGCAGCTCGAACGCCTCAACGCGGAGCTCGAGGACCGCGTGCGCGCACGCACCGCCGAGCTCGAGCAATCGACCACGCGGCTGGTCGAGAGCGAGGCGCGCCGCAGCATGGCGATCGCCGCCGGCAAGATGGGCTCGTGGGACTGGGATTGGGTCAACGGCGACTGGATGTGGGACGAGGGGCAATACAAGATCTTCGGCGTCGACCCGAAGTCCTTCAAGCTCACGTCCGACAATATACAGGCGCTGTTTCATCCCGACGATGTCGAACACCTCCGGCAAGCCTGGACTGGCTTCGGCAAGGGCCAGACGTCCTACGAAACCGAATTCCGCGTCATGCGGCCGGACGGCGAGGTGCGCTGGTGCGTCGGCACGGCCGCGGCCACCAGCGACCGCAACGGCAAGGTGGTACGGGTGAGCGGCGTCACCGTCGACATCACCGATCGCAAGAAGGCCGAGGAGCGGCAGAGCCTGTTGACCCGCGAGGTCGATCATCGCGCCAAGAACGCGCTGGCGCTGGCGCAGTCGATCGTGCGGCTGACGCGCGCGCAGAACGTGACCGCCTATGTGCGGGCGGTCGAGGGCCGCATCACGGCGCTGGCGCGGGTTCACACCGTGCTGTCGCTGTCGAGCTGGCAGGGCGCTGAAATCCGGCGGCTGGTCACCGAGGAGATCGCGCCGTATTCGGAGGCCGGGCAGATCCAGATCGACGGCGCGGAGGTGCAGTTGCAGCCCGCGACCGCGCAGACGCTGGCACTGGCGCTGCATGAGCTCGTCACCAACTCCGCCAAATATGGCAGCCTGTCGGTATTGCCAGGCCGGCTCGCAATCACCTGGGAAGTGGCGGACGACACGCTGATCCTGGCCTGGGTGGAATCCGGCGGACCTCCCGTGACCAAGCCGAAGCAGAAGGGTTTCGGCACCAGAAGCGTGATCGCCAGCATCGAGACCCAGCTCGGCGGACGGGCCGACTTCGATTGGCGCGCCGAGGGCTTGATCTGCCGCCTCACGGTTCCTCTCAAGCCGCTTGTTGGAGACACGCCGGCGTTCCGTGAACCGTCGGCAGCCCAGCGCAAGCCCCTGGTCAGTTCCAGAGCCGTGTAGCGCCTCCCGGCCGAACAGGAACCAAGCGCCGGACGCTGCGGTTAACGAAGCCTGACCGCTCCGTTCGTGGCTTGAGGTGCTGCCGTGGATGCCCAAACCCGTGAGCGCGGGCTGTCCGCGGAGAAGCCGCGGCAGCCTGAGCGCAATCCCGAGCAAGAAACGCGACCCGACCGCGAATCCTCGCCGCAGCAGGAGACCGGGCGCAAGCCATCGATGCGTGATCGGCTGCGCGAGCACTGGCTGCTTGCCACAGTCGGCGCCTGTCTGCTCCTGCTCGCGATCATCGGTGGCGTGAGCTATTGGCTCGACGTCCGTCATTATGAATCGACCGATGACGCGTTCGTGGCCGCACGCAGCTTTGCGGTGGCGGCAAAGGTCGGCGGCTACGTCGTCGAGGTCCCCGTCACCGACAACCAGCACGTCAATGCCGGCGATCTCCTCGCGAGGATCGACGAGCGCGACTACAGGATCGCCGTCGATCAGGCCAGCGCGCAGGTCGCGGTCGCAGAGGCCAATATCACCAATGTCGAGGCCCAGATCGACAGCCAGCAGGAGCAGATCAAGGAAGCCAAGGCGCAGCAGCAGCAGGCCGAGGCGCAATTGAAGTTCGCGCGGGAAGAGGCGGAGCGCGCCCAGAACCTCGTCGAGAAGGGCGCGGGCACGGTGCAGCGGCAGCAGCAGACCCGCTCGGATCTCGATGCCCAGCAGGCCAATGCCAGCCGCGCCAGGACGGCAGTGACCGCGGCCGAGCTTGGCGTCAAGACGCTCGAGGCTCAGCTCAAGAGCAGCCAGGCATCGCTGGAGCAGGCGCAGGCACAGCTCGATCAGGCCAAACTGAACCTGCAATATACAAGCATCGTCGCGGCGCAATCCGGACGCGTCGTCAAGCTGAGCGGCGCGGTCGGCACTTATGTGGCGCCGGCCCAGAGCGTCATGATGTTCGTTCCTGACGAGGTCTGGATCACCGCCAACTACAAGGAAACGCAGCTGACGGACATGCGCCCCGGCCAGCCGGTCGAGATCAGGATCGACGCGTATCCGGGGCGCAAGCTCACCGGCCGCGTGGCGTCGGTTCAGCCGGGCTCGGGCACTGCGTTCAGCCTGCTGCCGGCGGAGAACGCGACCGGCAATTTCGTCAAGGTCGTGCAGCGCGTTCCCGTGAAGATCGTGATCGACAATTGGCCGAATGACGTTCCGATCGGGCCGGGCATGTCGGTCGTGCCCTGGACCAGGGTGCGGTGAGCGACGTTGCGGCAGGCGGCGGCGCGGCCTGGTCGCCGGAGCGTTCGGCTGCCGGCGGACATAATCCCTATCTGATCGCCTTCGTCGTCTCGATCGCGACGTTCATGGAGGTGCTGGACACCACGATCGCCAATGTGGCCTTGCGCCATATCGCGGGCGGCCTGGCGGTCGGCATCGACGAGAGCACCTATGTCATCACCAGCTATCTGGTCGCCAACGCGATCGTGCTGTCGATCTCGGGCTGGCTCTCGACCGTGATCGGCCGCAAGCGCTTCTACATGATCTGCGTCGGCACCTTTGCATTCGCATCCCTGTTGTGCGGGCTTGCCTGGAGCCTGGAAGCGCTGGTTCTGTTCCGGATCATCCAGGGCCTTGGCGGCGGCGGGATGGCGACGAGCGAGCAGGCGATCCTCGCCGACTCCTTTCCGCCGGCCAAGCGTGGCCAGGCGTTCGCGATCTACGGCGTCGCGGTGGTGGTTGCTCCCGTGATTGGGCCGACGCTCGGCGGCTGGATCACCGATACCTATAGCTGGCACTGGATCTTTCTGATCAACGTGCCGATGGGCTTGCTCTCGCTGTTCCTGGTCGGGACGCTGGTTAAGGAGCCGTCCGGCGCCGAGCAGGAGCGCAGGCAACTCCTCAAGGACGGCCTGCGCGTCGACTACATCGGCTTCGTGCTGGTCGCGATCGGGCTCGGTTCGCTCGAATTCGTGCTCGACGAAGGCCAGCGCAAGGACTGGTTCGGGTCCAATATGATCGTCGGCTTCGCGCTGGCCTCGGCGATTTGCCTGATCGCGCTGGTCCCCTGGGAGTTGACGCGCAAGGACCCGATCGTCGATCTCCGCCTGCTGGGACGCCGCCAGTTCGGATCGTGCTTCCTGGTGATGCTGTGCACCGGCGCGGTGCTGATCTCGTCGACGCAGCTCCTGCCGCAGCTGTTGCAGACCGAGCTGAACTATACTGCGCTGCTTGCAGGGCTCGCACTGTCGCCCGGCGGCATCGTCACGCTGATCTTGATGCCGGTGGTCGGCAACCTCGTCAGCCGCGTCCAGCCGAAATATCTGATCGCGATCGGCGGCTGCATCGTCGCATTCTCGATGTGGCACCTGACGGGATTGAACGGCGACATCACCTATGGCTACGCCGCGCTCGCGCGCATCTTCCTCTCCGCCGGGCTTCCGTTCCTTTTTCTCCCCGTCACGACGGCGTCCTATGACGGTGTGCCGCCGGACAAGACCAATCAGGCCTCGGCACTGATCAACGTCGCGCGCAATATCGGCGGGTCGATGGGCGTCGCACTCGCCCAGACGGCACTGGCGCAGCGCCAGCAATTCCACCAGAGCCGGCTGATCGAGCATGCCGCGCCGTCCGATCTCGGGTATCAGCAGACCATCGACACGATGACGCGCTTCTTTCAGGCCCAGGGGTCGAATGCATCGGACGCCGCGTCCCAGGCGGTCGCCTGGGTCGGCCAAACCTTGCAGCGGCAGGTCGACCTGCTCGCCTATATCGACGTGTTCTGGATGCTCTCGATTATCGGCCTCGTGATGATCCCGCTGGCGCTGATCATCAAACCGGTCGATCTGACGGCGCCGCCCAAGGGACATTAAAGCAGACGACATTGTGAACGCGGGAGCGGCCGAACCGCGCTATGAACGGCGTGACCGAAGGGAAATCGCGCGAGGAGCATATGCCCAGGACGAGTCTTGCCGGTGCGGGTCTGTCGGTCGTCTTCCTCGCGGCGATCAGCATCACGCAATCGGGCGCCGAGCCCGTGCTGAAAGGTACGGAAGCCTTCGGCGACTGGCAACGCGACAAGCCGGGCACGGTGCGCCTGATCACGCCGCAGGACTTACCCAAGCCCGGGGCAACGGCGTCGAGCAGCAAGTTTCCGCGCGTCATGCCGAGACCTGCATCGGCCATGCCGCAGGTGCCGGCAGGGTTCAAGGTCGAACTGTTTGCGAGCGGGCTCAGCGGCCCGCGGATCATCCGGACCGCGCCCAATGGCGATATCTTCGTCGTGGAAACCGGCTCGGGCCGCATTCGTATCCTGCGCAGCGCCGACGGCGCCACCAAGCCTGCGACCAATGAAGTCTACGCAACCGGCTTGAACCAGCCGTTCGGCATCGCGTTCTTTCCGAGCGGTGACAATCCGCAATGGCTCTATGTCGCCAACACCGACAGCGTCGTGCGCTTTGCCTACCGTAACGGCGATCTCAAGGCGTCGGGAAAGCCCGAGACGATCGTCGCCCGGCTGCCGCCCGGCTACGCCCATTCCACGCGTGATATCGTGTTCACGCCGGACGACAAGCGGATGCTGGTATCGGTCGGCTCCGCCGGCAACGCAGGCGAGGGGCTGGGCCGCCCGCCGAAAGGGATCGAGGCCTGGAGCCGCGACCATGCGCTCGGCGCTGCCTGGGGCGACGAGACCGACCGCGCCGCCGTGCTCGCCTTCGATCCTGATGGCAAGAACCGGAAGCTGTTTGCCACGGGGATCCGCAACTGTGTCGGACTTGCGATCCAGCCCGGAAGCGGTACGCCGTGGTGTTCGACCAACGAGCGCGATGGCCGCGGCGACAACCTTGTGCCCGACTATGTGACACGGGTCCGCGAAGGCGCGTTCTACGGCTGGCCCTGGTACTACATCGGCGGCAACGAAGACCCCGCGCATGCCGGCGCGCGGCCCGACCTGAAGGACAAGGTGACGGTCCCCGACGTGCTGTTGCAGGCCCACTCGGCGTCGCTTGGCCTGACCTTCTACACCGGCAGCAGTTTTCCGCCGGAATATCGCGGCGATGCGTTTGCCGCCGAACACGGCTCGTGGAATCGGTCGAAGCGCACCGGCTACAAGGTCATTCGCATCAGGCTGAAGGATGGCGTGCCGACCGGCGAGTACGAGGATTTCGTCACCGGCTTCGTCATCGGCGACAATGAGGTCTGGGGCCGTCCGGTCGGTGTGACTGTCGCGCGCGACGGCGCGCTGCTGGTCTCCGAAGACGGCAACGGCACGATCTGGCGCGTCAGCCGCGACTAATACTCCAGGCGGCGCGCGCTAGCCGAGCCCGTCCTTGAGTCCATATTCCTCGTAGATGGTCAGGGGATCGGTGTCGGGAAACAACCGGCACTTGGCCTGCGCAAGATGCAGCGTGACGGCGCCGGCCTCACATCTGGCGGTCAGGATCTTTCGGACGTCCTCCATATGCGCGCGGGGCTGATGCTTTGACGGCAACTGTTCGAGCGCCACCAGCGCTGTGGCCAGGGCCTCCGTGACCACCCATTCGTCGTGTCCGGTAATTCCCTTTCGCGGCATCGCCACACCCTCCGTAGCACCGGCTGCGACATTGTAGCGCGAGATGGGTGGGGGCTGTCATCAGCTAACGTGGGCAGGGCAGCGGGCGGGGAACCGGTTCGCGTGGCCCTGCCACGATGCGCCGCAGGGAACCGGCGTGGCAGCGCGCGGAAGCAATGATTAGAAAAACGAGGCTCGCTTCTTCGTCCCCGGTCAGTCCACCCAAATGTTCGCTCCCTATCTCTCGGCCTGGAGTCTTGTCCCCGACGGCGACCCGATCGTGACGCACGCCGCACGGTTGCTGCCGGTGCGCCGGCATGGCGAGCCGGCCATCCTCAAGCTCTCGCACGAGCCGGACGAACGCCTCGGTGCCGTCGTGATGGAGTGGTGGGACGGCGAAGGTGCGGCGCGGGTTCTTGCCCGTGACGGCGACGCCCTTCTGCTCGAAAGGGCGATGGGTTCGGCTTCGCTCAGCGAGATGGCGCGAACCGGCCGGGACGACGAGGCCTGCAGGATTCTGTGTGCAACGGCTGATCGGCTTCACGCCGAGAGAGCGAAGCCGCGGCCGGATCTGACGCCGCTGACGCACTGGTTTCGTGAGTTGTGGCCCGCGGCGAGGGCGCATGGCGGCATTCTGAACCGATCGGCGGAAGTTGCCGAAGCTCTGCTGGGCAATCAGCGTGAGATCGTGGTCCTGCATGGTGACCTGCACCATGACAATGTGCTCGACTTCAGCACGCGCGGCTGGCTTGCGATCGATCCGAAGCATCTTGTCGGCGAGCGCGGCTTCGACTTCGCCAACATCTTCACCAATCCGGATCTTGCGGATCCGACGCGGCCGGTCGCGACCGAATCCGGACGCTTTGCCCGGCGGCTCGACATTGTCGTTGAAGCCGCGCGGCTCGATCGCCGGCGCCTGCTGTCATGGATTGTGGCCTGGACCGGCTTGTCGGCAGCCTGGTTTCTGGGGGACGGCGATCCACTCGCCGAAATCGACCTTACGATCGCACAGCTAGCCGCCGCGGAGCTCGACCGGATGGCGTAGAGCGCGCAGCGATTACGCCGCCGCGGCGCTGGCTCCACTCAGCGACACGCTCAAAATCCGCCACTTCGAGATATCGAAGAAGTAGGCGGCCTTGATGCGCGCGGAAGCGGGGTCCGGCGCCTGAATCGCCGTGTGGAATTGCCGCGTCCCATCGCTCAGCGAAATCCGGAATGTTTGCATTGGTCGAACCTCCACGCGCGGATGCTGCGGCACGGAGCGTTAACATCCGGTTGCAGTTGATGGCGCGCGACACGTGCACTTCTCACTCGGGTGAGGCCGGCGGCAGCCGCACCATCGTGTCTTCCGCGCCAACGACGCGTCCGTCTTGCGCGCGCAGCTCGAGCCGGCGCACCGGCAGCCCGTTCTTGCGGTCGACCAGGAGCACATGCGCCTCGTCGGGTTCAAAGAAGAAGTCCTCACCCCACTGGCGGAGCGCGACGAGAAGAGGGAAGAGCCCGCGTCCCTTTTCGGTCAGCACATATTCCTGGTAGGGGCTGCCGTCGCTTGCGGGCACCGTTTCCATGATGCCGTGCGCCAGAAGATTGCGAAGCCGGGCCGAGAGGATGTTCTTGGCAAGCCCGAGGCTCTTCTGAAACTCGCCGAAGCGGCGCAGCCCGTCGAAGGCATCGCGGACAATCAGCAGCGACCACCAGTCGCCGATCGCATCCAGCGGCCGGGCGACGCCGCACATCGAGTCCCTGTGGCTCACTCGCTTGGCCATCGTGATCCTCAATACTCATTCCCTGGGGGGTGATCGGCGCTCAGTGGCGCGGCCGGAAAACCACCCGGATCGTTCGGTGGATATATTGGTTGCAAACTAAAACCTCAAGCGTTACACGTTGGTTTCAAATTGAAACCATGCGAGGTCAGAGCCGTGATCCAAGCCGACGCCACGTTCGACGGCACTTTTTCGTTCTCGCCGCATTTCAGCGCGGCGCCGGGCTTCCAGATGCATTATGTCGACGAAGGTCCGCGGGACGGCGAGGTGGTGCTTTGCCTGCACGGCGAACCAAGCTGGGGCTATCTGTTCCGCCACCTGGTGCCAGGCCTCAGTGCGACGCACCGGGTGGTCGTTCCGGATCACATGGGTTTTGGCAAGAGCGCGACGCCGGCGCATCGCAGCTATTGGCTGCAGGACCATGTCGACAACCTCGAAGCGCTGGTCCGCGCGCTCGATCTCACCAACATCACGCTGGTCATGCATGATTTCGGCGGCCCGGTCGGCATGGGGCTAGCGGCCCGGCATCCGGACCGGATCCGCCGCATCGTTTCCGCCAATGGGCCAACGCCGTTCGGGCAGAGCGATCTGTTCGATCGCGTCGCCGCCAACGCGCAGGCCTCGCCGTGGTTTCAATGGATCGCAAAGGCCGAGGCGAGCGGCGACCTCGAGCCGGTTCTCGGACAGCTCGACTTCAACATTTTGAGCACGCTGAAGCTCAACGGATTCGAGAACAACGCCGTCATCACGGACGCCTGGCTCGCCGCCTACGGCGCGCACTTCGCCCGTCCGGCGGACTGCCTCGGTGCGATCGGCTGGGCCAAGGGCTTTGCGACCGGCACGCATCAATTCCAGACGCCCGATCCCGCCGCCGACCGTTTGATTCGCAGCAAGCCTGCGCTCGCGATCTGGGGCGAGGCGGACCGCACGCTGCGTGCGGAGCATTTCCTGCCGCTGTTTTCCGCAATCTTCCCAACGGCACCGGTCAGGCGCCTTGCCGGTGTCGGGCATTACTGTTTCGAGGATGCGCCTGAGGAAATCCCGGGCCTGATCGCGGAGTTCATCCGGCAGACGTGACTGCGCGTCTGATCGCGTGCCGCGGGCAGGCAGCACTGACCATGCGACGCTCCTGTATTGTGGGACGTGCCAGTCGGCCCGGCCGTCGCACGTCACATCGTGCATTCCGCCGAGATCGCCGCCTCAAGTGCCGGCACCCAGGCCTTGTAGGCGGCCGCGGTGAAGTGAATGCCGTCGGCCATCTTCGCGCCGGGCGGCAAATGCGGGTCGATAAACCGAACACCACGCGCAACTGCGGCAGCTTCGATCGCGCGGTTGGTCCGTTCGTCAGCTGCGACGGCAATGACCACCAATGGCCGCGTCGACAGCGGCTTGACGGTCTCGATGAGGTCGGTGAAGTCGCGTTGCGCCGTTGGCGATCCGGCATCGTTCGCGCCCACCGCGAGGACGAGCAAGAATGCGCCCTGGTCCTGCAGCACGCGCCCGGCGAGCTGCTTTGCCTCCGGGATGGTCTGACCGCCAACGCCGGCATTGATCACCGGACGTCCGCAGAGCAGCCGGGGCAGCGGAGCCATTTCGGTGATGCTATCGCCGAGCACTACGATCGGAGCCGGCGCGTCGGCGAGCGCGGCGCGTATCATGAATTCGCGCACTGCGGCATGATCGTGAAAGGCGTGCTGAGACACTTCACCGAAACGGTTGCGCATCCTCTGCAGCTCCGCAAAGGAAGCGACAAAACCAATCAGAAAAGTAACGGCCAAAACCCAAGGTAGTGCGCGACGCATTGCTGCTCAGAGCTACCATCGCGGCTCCGGCCCGAGCAATATTCAGAAACAACCGCGCAACGCCGGAGCGATCACTTTATGCGGATCACGCCCTGCGGGAGGTTGCTGGATACGGCGGCGCGCAACCCGTTACCATCGTTGCGGCCGCGCCAACACTCCACTCTTCGATAAGGATCCGTTGCCCGGCCGAGTTCGCGCGGTGCTGAATCGCTCGGTATCGACGCTGTGACGCCGGCCTAATCGAGGGAGGCATTGTCCCGAAAAGACGCCGCCGGTCTCACAAATACACGTCCGGCGGCGTTTTCTTCCTGGACTGGGACACTGAAATCCCCAGCACCGTCAAAACTGCAGAGATGATGCCATCGCGGTTCACGCGGGACGGCTAAGTACGCATGCCGCATCGCTGGATACTTTGACCTAGATCAAGCCCCATCTATCGAAAACAGCGTCACATACGCGCCCCCTGTCATTTCAATTGGAGGGTAGCATGGCAGTCGTCGTGCAGTATGTGGTCAAGCCGAATCCAGGCGGCGACCTCGCAGGAATACTCGAATTGGCAAAGGAGAGCGCCGGGCTTTGGCGCAAGCACGGTGGCAAACCAAGGTTCTGGTCTGTCGCCGTCGGCGAAGCCGGTAATTTCGTTTTCTCAGTGAATTTCGAAACGTTTTCGGCTTACGGCGCGGCGGTTGACAAACTAAACGCCGATCCAGCCTTCCACACTTGGCAAGCGAAAAGATTGAAAGCCGGCTTGACCACCCTCGTGCGCGCGAACATGGCGATCGAGATTGAACTCTGAGTGAGCGGTACGCGAAAATTACGCCGCCGGGCCCGAAATGGTTTGTCCCGGCGGCATAATTTCAGCTGGTTCGCGATGCCCAGCGTCATAACGATAGTGGGATTGTCGTAACGGCCGCATCGACGCCGGTATCAATGCGGCTGTGCGTTCTCGCCCCGTGGGCCGGATCTATTGGGCAGCGAGCGCCCTACCATCAGGAGCGATCTTCAGGCGGCGGCCATTGGGGCACCGGCACGAAATCGTCGTGGGCAAATAACAAAGTGAATTCAATAGATTGTGGCGGAAGGGGTGGGATTCGAACCCACGGTACCCTTGCGGGCACGCCGGTTTTCAAGACCGGTGCCTTAAACCACTCGGCCACCCTTCCAGGCCTTGAAATTGCTTAGCTTTCTTGAGCGGCGGAGAGAACATTTCGAGACTCGGCTACCGCTTTGCTACCCAACGTCGTCGGCGCGCTTGTTTATGGCGGCTCGCATCACCCCGTCAACCGCTGCGGCCGCTTCTCCCTGCATGTTCGGCATCAGGTGCGAGTAAACGTCCATCGTGATCGCGATCGAGGAGTGTCCGAGCCGTTCCTGAACGACCTTGGGGTGGATATTCGACGCCAGCATGTGGCTGGCGTGGCTGTGGCGCAGCCCGTGCAGGGTGACCTTCCAATCCTTCAGGAACGCCGAGACGACGTGGGTGAGGCTCCTGGGCTGCAACGGGGAGCCGTCAAACTGGGTTACAACATGCCAATCATCATCGGCGCGTACCCCGAGCCGGAGCAGTTCCTGGGCCTGTGTGACGCGCCAGCGGCGAAGTTCCTCGACGGCCATGGCGGGCAGGGCGACCGTGCGGGCCCGACCGCTCTTAGCTTCCTTCTCTCGGATTGCGCCGGCGTCGGTCTGTTCCGTGCTGGCGATGACGGCGAGCTGGCCGTTCTCAAGGTCGACTGACTTCCACCGGAGGGCGGTAATCTCGCCACGCCGAAGGCCACAGAGAGACGCCAGCACCAGCGGCACAAAGAGCCGGCGCTCGCGGGCAGCATCGAAGACCGCGGCGGTTGACAGAGCGTCGATCGTCCGAACTGCCTTCCGCTCGATCTTGGGCCGGTCCCGCTTTTCCAGGAGCGCGGCGGGATTGCGAACGATCAGCTTCCAGCGCTCGGCCTGGTTCAATGCGGAGTAGAGGACGCGGTGCATATGGTGCACTGTCCGCGGCGAGAGGCCACCCTTGCCATCACGACGGCCGGTCTCAAGGGCGTTGCTGTAGGCTTCGCTGACGTCGATGGGCTGCAACTTTGAAAGGATCTTGGCGCCGATCAGCGGCGCGAGGTTTTTCGTCGCGATCTGTTCGTATCGTTCGTGAGTGCGAGGCGACACGTTCGGCTTGATGTGCTTGAGCCAGCGCGTCAGAAACTCCGCAACCGTGGTCTTTGAAGGTTCGACGTAGGCGCCGGCCTTCACCTCGGAAATCAGGCGCGCACACTCGGTCTGCGCTTGCCGTTTGTTACCCTTGTACGAATGCCATTTGCGCTTACGCTTTCCGGTGGACGGATCGCGCTGCTCGATAATGATGGCCCAATGGCCGGGCGATCGTTCGCGGATATGACCTTTCATTTCTTGCTCCTCTTGCTTTGCCGCTGCATTGCTGCGTCTCTCGCATCCAAGGTGCGATAGCTTTCGATGCGCTGCACGAGAGCGCCAAGGCTCTTGTTCAGGTCGGTAGCAAGTGCTTGATTTTCAGGTACGTTCGGCTTGCCCGACGCTGCGAACTTCAGGAAATACTCGCCCCAGAACACTCCGTCCCAAGGCGTAGGGTAGTTATCCGGAGCGCGACGAGTTGCCGGCCGCAGTGCTTCTAGGATCGTGATCGTGGCCTCCACCGCGCGGCCATATGCTTGCGGGCTATCTGTCCACAGTTTTTTGCGCGCGATCTCCCAGGACATATCGTTCTCCTCGAAGAGAGCTGCCTCGCCTGCAGCGTTCATTGCTTCTTGGATCAGCTTCAATATGCCGAAGGTCGGCTTGCTGTCGTCGAGGGACTTCGCTTCGAGCGAGCGAACAAGCCTTTCCGTGATCTCTTTATTGAGAGATACGCCGTTTTTTTCCGCGGCCTTTTCGAGCTGATCACGCAGCTCACGATCAATCCGGAATTTCAGTTGGGAGGAGTCTTCCTGCGCCATTTGTCCACACCTAGTGACGGGGAGGGACTGGTTAGCATGTAACCGATATTGACGCAAGGTAACCAAATCATCTATTTCGGTACCATGAAGCTTCGATATTAACCAAGAGGCATATCATGACCGAGAAGCCGGAAGTGTTGGTTTACGACGTTCCCGAGGCGGGGCGACTGTTGGGGATGGGTCGCAACAAGGCCTACGCAGCCGCGGCGGCCGGCGAAATCCCGACGATCCGTTTCGGCAAGTTGCTGAGGGTGCCGAAGGTCGCGCTCGATCGCATGATCGAGGAGGCCTGCGCGGCGCATGCGAAATAGAAAAAACCCCGCGCGGTTAGGCGACGGGGTTTTTAATGACGATCGCACCAGTCAACGCGATTTCCCCGTGAATACGACAACAGAGCCCAGCCCGCAAGGGTTGCAGGCGCGCAGGCTATCCAAGCTTTTTGCGCTCCCGATTGCTCTGGCAATCGTCATCGCCGAGCTGGCTTTCGGTCCGGAGGCGCGCCGATGAGCAATATTCAGCAAATCATCAGCCGCGCAGTCGGTGGCATCGTGAGCGTTGCCAGTATCCGCGATCCGGCGGACGGCTCGGTCCGGTTTACCGTGATCTATCAGAGCCGCGCGCTGTATTGGCAGACACGACACCGATTTCAGCAAGTTGAACATGCGGAAGCCGGCGCGCTGGCCTTGGCCGATTTTCTCGGCGCGGAGGTGCGCTTGTGAACGTTGCCACCTTTCCCGTTTCCGTCGACGGCTGGCTTGCACAATGCCTCAATGAGAACGGCAAGCCGCTCGCGATCGTCACCAACGCCCTGGTTGGCTTGCGCCGAGATCCGGGCCTTAGAGATGCCTTTGCTTACGATCAGATGCAGCGCTGCGTTTTGATCATGCATGAGGTTGGCTGTCCGACCGGGCCATTCGAGGTGCGGCCGATCGCAGATGAAGACGTAACCCGCGTCACCGAACATCTGCAGCGAGCTGGGCTGAAGCGCATCTCGCGCGATATTGTCCGTGACGCAATCAACCAGTTTGCACAGGAGAACGCCTTCCATCCCTTGCGTAACTGGCTTTCGGACCTCGTTTGGGACGGCCAAAAGCGCATCAATGTGTGGCTGACAACGCGGCTGGGCGCCGAGCTGAATCCCTACACTCAAGCCATCGGCAAGATGTTTCTAGTTTCGCTCGTCGCCAGAGTTTTCGAGCCGGGCTGCAAGGCCGACCACATGATCGTGCTCGAAGGCCCGCAAGGCGCTATGAAATCCACCGCCTGCGCCGTGCTCGGCGGCGAATACTATTCCGACAACTTGCCAGAGATCGGTGAAGGCAAAGACGTTTCTCAACATCTGCGCGGCAAATGGCTGATCGAGATCGGCGAAATGCACGCGATGAACCGCGCCGAGAGTGCGCAACTCAAGGCGTTCATCACCCGGCAAGTTGAGCGCTATCGTCCAAGCTATGGGCGATACGAGGTCACCGAGCCGCGGCAGTGCATCTTCATCGGCTCGACAAATCGCGAGGCGTACCTGCGCGATGAGAGTGGCGGAAGGCGATTTTGGCCGATCAAGGTCGGCAAGATCGACATCGACAGCCTGATCGAAGATCGCGACCAGCTATTTGCGGAGGCGGTCCACGCCTACCACGAGGGCGAGCGGTGGTGGCCAGATCGAGACTTCGAGCGCGAGCACATCAAGCCGGAACAAGAAGCCCGCTTCGAAGCCGACACCTGGGAGGAGTCCATCGGCGACTACCTCAAGACGCAGACCCGCGTTTTGGTCAGCCAGGTGGCGAAGGAAGCACTCTTCATCGAGGCCGCCAAGGTCGCGCGCGCTGACCAAAACCGCATCACGGCCGCTCTGGAGCGCCTCGGTTGGCGGCGGGAGCGCGAGGACGGCAAGACCGACTGGCAGGGCAAGCGCTGGTGGATCAAGGCATGACACCACAGCGCACAGCGGACCACAGCGCACTTCCCAATAGAGGGGTACTGACGGAAGGGGTTCATATAGAAAACTCCGCTGTCTGCGCTGTGTCCGCTGTGGGTCCCGGTGAGCCGTCAGGTTCATACGGAGAGCGAACGCGTCCTCCAGCAAATCGGGGTCCGGAAAAGGGTGAATTTTACCGGCTGGGTAAAATCGCCGAGGCGCTCGCCGCCGGCATCGACCTGACGGCCGAGGAACGCGCCGCGGCCGCGCAGGCACTGCGCACCGCCTCGCTGGTGCTGATGCCAACGAAGCCCGGCCAGCGCAGTGTGTCGACCAGGATGGCGCAGGCTGAGCATCAGCGGCTACTGCGCACCATGGCGGCGACGTTCTATTCCGAACAGTCAGCCAGTGGGGCCGCCGACGGCATCGCCAAGCGGCTTGCCCGGTATCGGTCCGGGCCAGATTGGAAGCGCGACCGCACCGCCGCCAGCATCTCCTACCGGGAGACGCTGCGCGGCCACTGCTGGGCCGTCCTGAAGGCAATCGACCGTCCGCTATCTGCCCGGCGCATTCGTGCACTGTTGGCCGCGAGCTAGGACAGCTCATGGCCAACGACCTGAGGCATGGTGAGGACGAATCAGCCCAACGGAGCTTTTGAAATGCCCATTGAGTATTTTCCCAGCAGCACCATCAGAGCATTGTCGGGCGATCTCGGCATCCCGAGCAGCATGGAAGACTGGGAGCGTATGGCCAATGCGGCCAGTGCGACCGCCAAGACCCCGGCCGAAAGGGCGACCTTCGCCCGAATTGCGCAGACCGCCCGCAACATCAGTGCCGGCGCATTGGAGCCCGAGGCACAGGCTGCATTCGCGAGGGTCACACAGGCATTTCAGGAACTCGATGCAGCCACATCGGCCCGCACCGCGGAGCTTCAGGGCTCTCTCGATCGCAACGTCCAGGCCTTGGTCCCGTCGGCGGCGCCGGTCAACACCAGCTTCAGCCTGGTCCGCGGCCGTCTCCCGGACTGGGTGCAAGCGCATCTGGAGCGTATCGATGATGACCTCGACGAGGTGCGCGCGCAGCGTCACAGGCTGACGGAGGAACTTCAGGCGCTGATCCAAGAGCGCGGCGATGTCGTTCAAAAGATCCGGATCAACACCGACGAAGCCCAAGCCTCACGATATGGCATCACCGTCCTCATGCCTGAGGGTCATCCTGGCTTGGTGAAGCTTCAGGCCGATCAGGCCAAGCTCGATGGTCAGATCGCGAAGGTGAATGAGAAGCTGGATGCATCCAAGCCGCGCTTCGAGGCGCTGGATAAGTTGCAGGAGCGCTGCAGGATCTATGCCCGGCACCTCCTGCAGCAGGCATTGGAGTTCATCCCGCACGAAGGCAAGCAGGGCAAAACTGTTGCGGACCTGAAGAAGGCCATTGTCGACATCAGGCAGGAGATCGCCGAACTGTTCGCTGACCTTCGGGAACTCCGCGATCGTCCTCGACCGTCCGCTGACGTGAAAGCCTCCGCCAGGAAGCTGGTAGACACCACCGCGAAGGCACCGAACGTTGCGCAGGCGATCGATCACGGCGACCCGATCACCTGGCCGGTAGCCGGTATTCAGACCGAGATCATTCGGGATGATGGCCGCAGCATGATGGTCGAGGGCCGAGCAGCAGCAGCCTTCGGCCGCACCACTGACGCGCTCGGCTTCCTGCTCTGGGCGTTCAAGGAGCCAATCATCGCTGCGCTCGATCAAGAGATCGACCGCTATGCCGATGACGCAAACGCTATTACCGACGCTGACCGTGCGCTGGGCGAAGCCGAATTGCTCGCCAAGATCCTGCTCCTCGAGCGGGAGGAAGAGCAGCTGATCCGATTGGCGAAGGAACGCGAACTGCCGATCCATCGCCGCGGTGATGCTGATCCGCGCGTCGTTCTCGGCTTGGCCAGCAGCCTGCCGGCGATGGTGGAATTCTAGTGGAGATCGTCCCAGCGCGGCCAATGAGGGAATGGGTTGGCTTCCTCGGCTCGACTGTGGACGCGGGGAGCGCCGTCTTGATGGATGGTGCTCCCCCTCGGTTTCGCAGGGGCTTTCCTTGTGATGCGTCAGCCAGAACTGGACGGGCGGGGCGAGCGTCTCCGGGCTCTCGCCCCCGAGTTCCTGGGTCCTGGCAGGCCGAAAACTTAGTGCGGGGAGCCCGAGTGTTCGATTTCTCTAGCGCGACAGACATTTTCGAAGGTGAACAGTGAACGACGCAGGATTGAGCTTAAGCGCATTGGCCAAGGTGCTCCGCCGCGCCAAGAGCGGTCTGCACAAACTCGCGAAAGCCGGGAAAATCCCACAGATGCCGAACGGTCGCTACGATTTGGCGGCCGTCCAGCGCGCGCTCGAGAGCAACCTCGAACCGAGCCGCGCGAAGCGTTCTCAGGGTGAACGAAATCCGGCCGATCCAGGTGAACAAGTGAACGGGCGAACGCCGCGGCCTACCATCTCGGCGCCGGCTGACGCAGAACAGGCCGTCTCCGTGATCCGAGAGGTGCTTGAACGGGAGGGCGCCTTCAAGGGCATCGTCGACTTTAACGCGGCCCGGACCGCGGAATTGATCCTCAAGTCCTATGGCCGATGGTTGGACAACGAGGAGCGGACCAAGGGTCTCATCGACGCCAAGGCGGCCTGCGAGTGGGTCTCCGATTGGGCTCGGGAAGTACGCGATGCTTGGTTGAATTGGCCTAGTCGCATCGGGGCCTTGCTGGCTGACGATATTGGAAGTGATTCCGTCAAGACCATGATTGCCCTCGAAAAGCATGTTCGAGAGCACCTGTCTGAGTTGGCGGATCCAGATGAAATGAGAAATCGGATCGAGAACAAGATTGAGGCGCTGTGATGCTGATCGTTCCTCCGACTTGGCGACAGCCTTTGGTCCCGGCCGAGCGTGTCATCCTCGAGGGCCTGCTCCGCGCAGGAGGTTCGCTTTGCTTTCCGGAGCCGGACGAGGACACCGATATCGAAGAGATCAAGCTGGTCATCCTGCTCAACGCATTGGCTCTCGACGGCAATGTCGCCATCGATCGCGGCGACCGTTCCAGCCTTTACACTATCACCGACGCAGGCCGGGCCCTGCTCAGCAGCAAACCGCAATAGGAGGGCCCAACCATGGCGGGCAAGAACGACATTGTCATGCGGATCGCGCTCGAGGGCGCGGAGGACGTCCAGGCCAAGCTGAAGCGGACCGGCGAAATCGGAAAGCAAGCCCTGCAGGACACCGAGAAGCGGCTCGCCGATGCTGGCAACGCGGCGCAGAGGCTAGCCGAGCCGATAAGCAGGGTAAGCGAAGCTCTCGCCCCAGTCATCGAACAGGGAGGCATCGCCGGCGCGCTGGGCGGTGCTGGCCCCAGTGGCGTCGGTGGTTTGATAAGCCGACTTGCTTCGGGCTTCCTAAGCCCCGCTGGGCTCGTCGCTGGCGTCACCGGATCGCTGATTGGGCTGGCGAAGCTTGGTGAGGAGACGGACCGTTACAAAGCTCGCCTGAAGGGGCTTGGTGGCAACGCGGACGCCTTTGGGAAGCTATCTGGTTCGGCGAAGGAGTTGGGCACCGACGTCGAAAATCTGCAGCCTGGATTCGAGAAGTTCCTGACCTACCGTCGCGACCTGCTTACTCGGAACAAATACTTTCCTATCTTCGAGGGGAGTTCCGCCGTCGCGCCGGCAACTGACGAAAACTTCCTCAAGGCGCAGGGCGGCCTGCTCGCCGAGAGCCGGGTCGACAAAACGAATACCCAGACAGCATCCGCGGCCATCGGCCAATTCTTCGGGAGCCTTTTCGACAACAAGCTGCTCACGACCGAGGCCGTGAAGGCGCTGCAGCAGGTATCGCCGAATGCGGCAAACTTTGTCGCTCGCTCGGTGTCGCCTCCGTTCGGGTCGGGACGGCCGTTTAAGAACGCTGATGAACTAATCGACTTCACCGACCGCGGCGGCCGTTTACAGCCAAACACGGTCATCGATCAGCTCGCGAGAAAGTATCCGCAAGCTACGGCCGATGCAGAGGCGGCCCGCGGCGTCACTGAAGCTTTCGAGAATTTAGAGGCGGCGACCAAACGGCTGACCACTACGATGGGGGGCGATCACGCTAACCTCACCAAAGGCATCGACACTGCCGCCGGGTATGTCGATAAGACAACCGAGGGCGCCGACAGGCTCTTGCACGCCAAGGATTATCTGCCTGGCGGCGGGCGGTTCATCGGTCCGGTGCGGCCTGAAGACGTGCCACGGGCACCGCAGAGCCTCAGCGAGGTGTTCTCGTCAGATAAGGGTGATCTGCTCGGCCGATTCGTCGGCTATCTTCGCAACGATGCGGCTTCCGGGATCAATGGCGGCAATCCGTTCGGCGTGATCACTGACTTTGTGAAACGAGCGATCACGGATCCCGGTTCGATCGGTCGGCCGATCGAGGCGAAGCCGCTCCCATATCAGGGGGGACCTAATGATGTCGATGTTGTAGGGCCGAACGGAAAGCGGGAAATCTACACTCCGGCGCCCGACGGCGGCGACTTCATTCGCCGCGACCCTAACTCTCGATACAACTGGCCGATCGCGCCGGGCCCGACCGCACCAGCGCCCTCAGTCACGCCCGAACAAGCGCCGCGGGTTGGCGAAGCTCAACCGTTGCAACAAACCGCCGACCTATCCGGCGCGCTGCGCATCATCCTGGAAAGTATATCGGCCGCGGCGAACAACGCAAACAAGCCGGACTTGAAGGTTGACGAGCCCGCCAGCGGCGGCATCCGCGGCGAAGGTCCATCAGGGACAGCAGTCGCCGACGCCAGCCAGGTAATCACGGCGGCGGGCGATAAGCTGGCGGCAGCGCTGGAAGGTGTCGCCTCGCGCATTGAGGCCAAACCGGCGAGCGTGCAAGTGGCTTCAGGCGGGGAGGTCCGCAAGAATATGGATGGCGGAGGTCACGTCAGTGGCCCCGGCACCACGACATCCGATTCCATCCCTGCCCGGTTAAGCGACGGAGAATATGTCATCCGCGCCAGCTCGGCGCGCAAGATCGGGCGGTCCCGTCTCGATCAGCTCAACGCTAACGGTTACGCCGATGGCGGCGATGTCTCGGATGATGACGGTGTTGTTGGCCGCACGCTCGCCAGTGCAACCAGGCTTGGACCCGGTCAGCATACGGTCACGTTCGATCCAGGATCCGGCGGCGCGATCGTCGATGGCATCCTGCATCTGCCCGGCGATCCGCTGCTGGATGATCCTGTCGTCAAGAAGGGCATCGCGGAGAGCAAGGCTGGAATGCGGGAGCAGTCCAAGAAGCCGAAATACAAGAGCTGGTTCAAGGGACGCTTTGGCCACAGCGACGACAGTGACACTTACGTCCGGGACGGTGGCGCAGTCGGTCACTTCGCCGAAGGAGGCCTGGTTGGCAACCTTCTGAGCAGACAGATCGGCTTGCCGCACCTTGCAGGCGGCGGTGCTACCGGCTTCGATATGGGCAGCATCGGCCACGCTCCAACACCGGCGCTGGAGAGAGGCTCGGGCAGCGGCGAGCACCACACCGTGGATTTGCGCACCAACGCTGGCGACTATCCGGTGAAGATGGAGCGGAGCGTTCTCGACCAACTGAAGCGCGAATCGACTCAGGCCCAGCTGGCCCAAGGTGGCATAGCACCGAGCTGGTATAGATGAGGCGAGAGAGATGCTTTTGCCTTCTTCGCCGCATCGTAGGCGATCGAGGGCAAAGGTTGCGAGGTCAAGTTTTCGTCCATCTGTGTAGAGGCTGCTCGGGCGGCGGCGCCGGTGGCGGTATAGGAGCGCCAATGGACGTCGCAAATCGCGCGTAGTCCGCAAAGCGAACAGTCGCACCTTGCATGACTGCCTCAATCGATCCGTCCGATAATGTCCGGTAGGGTATGCCGGACAACACGCTTTCCGCCTGAAAGGGGCCGGCCGTGGTGTAGGCCGGCCTCGGCTCTGGCGCATCTTGTCGCTGCATCACCAGCACGAACAGTAGCGCCAGCAACGGCGAAATCACGAGCGATAGAAAGAACCAACCGATGCCGCTGCGACCGCGCGCATTGGCTGCGACTGCGACGAGGATCGAAAACCCGACCCAGAAGAGAAAAATTTCCATGTGCCCGGCCCCCTGAATTAGTGCAGATCGCTCCTCGCAAAATGCGAAAAACGTTGTAGAGCTACGACTTGTCGAACTTCGTTGGGCTTCCGCGCCGTGGATCAGATGCCGAGCGCGATCGCGCTCGGTTCATGACATCCCGCCATTCTTCGATACGCAATTCGGTCTTGTCGCAGGCAACGAGCTGCGAATCTAACATGCGATTGTATTGAGCCGCCTTTAAGACCGCCGACGGATCCGCGCGGGTCGTCCCTGCGGCGAGCTTGCCCTTCATTTCTCGGATCCAATCACGAATGTTATTCAACGATTCGAGTTCGCGATCGGCGTTGAAGTCATCGTTGATCATGAAGGACTGGTTTAAGCGCTTGAACGGAAACACCGCCGTCAAGCCGTCTGAGGACTGTGTAAATCGATCGAACATCTTTCTTACGCACGGATCGCCAAGCTCGTTCACATACTGAACGACCACGGGGTCGACCTCGATGAACGGAGTCGTGAGCTCGTCCGGCTGCAATCTGAAGATTGAGACCGCCTTTTCTCCGTCAAGAGCAGCATGATAGCCTGATCCAATGAACTGATCTTCGGTATGGTAGATGCGACCCCGCGTTATGAATCCTCTGCACATCAATCCCTTAGACAACAGTGCAAGACAGGCCTGCCAACAATGGTTCACGACGCCGAGCGCGCCTGCCGGCGACATTTCCGTGGAGACCACAGCACAATCTGAAATTTGAGTTATTTGAAAATCGATGTCAGGCGCCAGCTTCGGAGAGCCAGGGCAGAGGCGAGGCCCGCGTTCTCTCATGTCTTCCCGGTCGGCACGGGACCCAAGATCCTTCGTCGCGGCGATTATATCTTGCAGCGGCATTCCTCGACCCGCTTCGGCCTCGGTAACCATGTTCTTGAAGCCTAGGATATCAACGAACGCGATAAATTTGTCTTTGAAGACAGCCGTGCCGCTGGCGACGTCGCTCATGAGCTTAGGTCTTTTATTTTGTTGAGTTCGGCGGAAAGCGGTAGAGTTCCTCAAACTTGCCGTCGACGGTCCGGCCGACAGACCATTCAGAGAATTGCACGGCTTGATGATCATCCACAGCGGCAATAAGTCCGCTCTCAACGTCAAATATCTTGTGCTGGGACTGTGTTTCAAATGCCCGGATGAAGCGCTGAGCGCCGGCACAAATCAGTCCGGAGCCAATGACGCGGGGTATGCGGCTAGATAGTTTTGGCCGCATCGCGGCGTCGGGAAAGTGGATGAGCGGCTGCGTCATGCCGCCGATCTGTATCCAGATCGTGTTATTTTTGGAATCGGCCGTCGGCAACGTAAGAGCTGCTCTCGCACCTCCGCCATCGGCAACGCAAAGTCCAAATGATCCATCCGAACTAAACTGGAAAAATCCTCCCAACGGCAGACGGTCAAAACCGGTGATCACTCCATTGAAATCGACTTGCATTCAAATATCACTCCTTTGAAATTTTCCCTTTTGGCTCGTTCGCGGGAGCAGGCGACAATTGCTCGGATGGTCCCCCACGGAAAATGTCGACGAGGCGCGACAAAACGTCGTTCGCCATAGGCACCTTCGGAGGCGGCGTCCGATGAGCAGCGTCGATATCTAAGAGATCGCAGACATTCTCAGGCTTGCCGTCAACTCGACGCCATATTCCGCGGTCGTTAAACCAAAGCTCGCCCTCGAACCTATAGACCTTAAGCGTCGCGCCCGATGCTACGCCTGGATCGGGTGCGCATGTCCTCACCAGCACGGCATCTCGGTCGAACTTCTTTTGGAATCCGATTTCTTCAGGTGTGGGAATCCGCCTGTTGAAATAGGCGAACACACCTAATGCGACGATGATTGCAATAACCAGAAGAAAGCGCCCCATGGGGCCCGATGATGTTGCAACCGAAGAGCGAGCGCAAGCGCGGTTTTCACGGAAACCGGGTTATTGGTCCTTCGCCTTAAGTCCAATCTCGACCAACTGCCGGATGGCCGTCGCCAGCTTGGGACTGTCGGGCTGATGCTTCGCCCAAGTTCGGACTTCGGCCTGCAACTCTTTTGGCATGCGAACGCCGACCATTGGCGCGGTCCCGGTGGCGGGGCGGCCTCGTCCTATTTTACGATTATCTTTTATTGACTTCGCCATGAATAAAAGATTATCATAAAAGCAAGCCGGGGCAAGGCGGCAACCTCGCTCCGGCTCTAACCCGAGCCACACAGGAGTGGAATCCAAATGACCCAGGCTGTTCGCGTGCTTAGCACGCCACGGACGAACTCGCCCTCTGAAACCGACCATAGCGCCGCCGGCGCTGTTCAATTGTCGTCACCGCAACTGATTTCGACCAGCCGAGCCATCGCATGTCAGGGGCTCGCCACGGAGGCTGAACCCAATGCCAACGTGAAGACTTATGCCGACCGAGCAGGGGGCATAACGAGGAGATCCGCAATGAACCTGATCGCATCCACCGCAGCCTTGGCTGCCGCCGTCCCCACAACCGCGCCAGCGATCGCCGAGGCCGCACAACAGGACGAAATATTTGCTCTGATCGAGGCCCATCGCGCCGCGGCGAAGGCCTCGTCTGAGGCCGCGGACGAACAGTGCCGCCGGGAGGAAATCCTGATCGACGAGGGCATCGGCCTTTGCCCCTACGTCGTCGTCATGTGGGGTGGCCGCCCGGTCACCATCCACACACACGATCAAATCGATAAGAACACGGGCGCCACGGATCGACAGCGCGCAGGGGCTCACGCCGAGCTGGATAGGGTGCTGAAGCGATATAGGGAGATCTTCGGTGATGCCGAGGATGTCGCCGATGCCACCTATAAGGCCGACCGTGAGGCGCTCGATCGCCTGATCTCCACTGTTCCCACGTCGAACACTGGTCTGCAGGCGTTGCTTTCCTACGTGGCGGAGGAGGTCGAAGACGTCGAGATAGCACTCCGAGACGAGGGGCGGCTGGAAACGCTCCTAGTCACGATCCAGGAAGCGCTGGCCGAGCGGGTGACGGCATGAGGACCACGACCCGCCGGCGCGCGCCGCAGTGCCTCGCCACCACGATCCGCAAGGTCGAGCCCATGGGCAGTGGTTTGGTCCGCCTTTACTTCGCCGTCGAGCAGGGCGGCTTATGGGAGGATCGCGCCGTGATCGAGATGCCCAGCATCGGAATCCCCCAGAACTTTGCCTTTACGCTCGAAGCCGTGCGCGAGATTGAACGGGCGGAAGGCGCAGATCTCGACCACACACCGTTGGCGGCCATCCCGCACCTCGGGGCGGTGAACTGATCTGGCGGGCGACTGCTACCGCTTTTGCTACCGAACGACACAGCACCAAACAAAACAGGGCGGCACAGCGATGTGTCGCCCTTGCTTTTTATCGTGATTTTTCAGCACTCAACGTAACGAGACGTCACTACCCGATACGTCAACTCCAGAATTTCAAGACCGGTGCCTTAAACCACTCGGCCACCCTTCCGGATCGATCGGATCAGGCCCTTAGCGTAGGGCAGCGCCGAACGCAACGCGAACTTGGCGGCGAAACCCGGGCCGGCCGGTCGTTCGCCCGGTCCCTGCTGAAGGGGCAGGTCACACATGCGGCAGCCCCGCGCCAATGCAGGCGAGGCCGACAATCAGCAGCGCGCCTGCGCACGCTTCCAAGATGACTGAACGATGCCGTCTTGCATAAAGGGCGAGCACCGATCCCACGATCGTGCTCGCGATACCGAACTCCACGATCATTGATTTAAATCGCTGAACTTTGGCAATTGGCCTTGACGAAGAAAAATGAAATATCTCAGACACTACATGACGCCACGTCGGTGCGGGCATCGGTTTTCGGCTTAACGTTAAGGTGGCGAACCGTGGATTTACGGATCCGCCGCCGACCCCGCTGTTACTGTCGGGTGATCTGGACCGCACTATTTTTGTCGATCGCGCCTGCTGAACATGCTTCGAAACCGGCGGGGCAGCCGCGGCAATTGCCATTCCGAACTAGTCCTAACCAACAGACTTGCAGCCAAATCGCGTGCGCAAAAGTAGTAGCGCGCCGCAGCATTGCGGTTCGTGGTGGATAGAAATTCGGAAAAAGGCGCAATGTAACGTCGTGGGCGGAGGGTGGCCGCTACAGCCTCCGAAGCCGCGTCAGTCCCAGCTCAATCCGCCTTCCAGCTGGGCGCACCGGACGGGGAGGGAGATCTCATGAAGGCAGCGCTCTTGGCATTGTCGCTCGTTGGTCAGCCGCCCGTACAAATTTCAGACAGTGTTCCCAACTTCGACATCAAGGCGCTTTGCGCGGACGTTTCCGTTGACGATAGAGCGTCGGGACTTCCCAAGGACGCGAGTAAGTGCGTGAGTGACGAGACGGTTGCGCGGCAGCAGCTAAACTCGATCTGGCTAACTGTCCCGGCAGGACCGCGTGAAAGTTGCGAACTCTTGGCGGGGTCAGGGCAAGTGCAAAGCTATGTCGAACTCCTCGTTTGCCTGAAAATGATTGACTGGGGCTCGCCATCGACAGTGCCCTCTCAGAGGCCCAAGCAAGGTTCGAAAACGCTAGGCAATTGAGCGCCATTCGATGAATTGCGGTTGAAAGACGCCGCCAATTGAGGCGGTCGGAAACGCTTCAATTGCGGCCGAAGATCAAAGAACGTATCTGCCCGGCTGGGCAGCGGCCTGGATTTGAATTGGCAAAAATAGCCCGCCGGCCGTGAACCGGCATCGTCGGGCCCGGTCTCGGCATCAAGTGCCCGTGAAATGTGAGGCGGTTCACACTCGATCATCGCGAGTTGGTCTAATGCACGAGCGGGTGGCAGCTCGGTGTCGGAGAATTGTGATGCCGTTTTTCAGCAGCCAAAGCTTGCCGTCGGCAGCCGCCGCTTCAGTGCTCAGTATTCTCATCGTGGGAGCGGCTGCCTATTCGGCTGTTGGCTATGTGGAGTGGTCATCGGGCGTTAATCTGACCCATTTCATGGGCCGGACTGCCCCGGATGCCTCAACGCCGGTTCTACCGCTCAAGGGGCGAACAGGTTGCGAGCAGGGCAATAGGCCGCTGCCCGCGCTTTCTCTACCGCTCGAATGACGCCGACCTGAAGCGACAGCGCCCAATCTCCCAAGGAGGAGACGAAACCGGCAGACGGGCAGGCAGGGCAATCGCGCCAGCTTGCTGTGCGAGGAAAAGACGCCGCCGGTCTCAAAAATACACGCCCGGCGGCGTTTCCTTCCTGAACTGGGACACTGAAATCCCCAGCGTCAATTTAACTGCATGGGTCGTGCCGGGAGGGCCTCATCGCCTGCTGGCGACGTGCATCGGCGAATTTGTGCCTGGCTCGGGCGCCCCCATGGTTGCCCATACCGCAACGCCTATAGCCAGCGCTAACAGCACGGTCTTTGTAGCAATCTTGTCGCCAGACATTCTCGAGACGCCTCTCATGCGTCAGCGCGGCAAATCTCAAAAACTACGCCGCCGGGCCCGAAATGGTTTGTCCCGGCGGCGCCCTGTCATTCCCAGCGCTAGGGCCCTGAAATTCCCAACGTCACTTGCTTAGCAGGTACCCGGAGTGACGGCTGTTGCCTAACTCACACAAGGTCCAAAAGAGGAGCCGACGCTCAGGGCCGGCGCGCCAGCTCCTCCGAAACGTGACCGTGCTGCGTCCCCAACGGTCCCGTCCCTCAGAGAAGCCTGCGCCGATCACGTTGCTGATTTGCTAACGGGTCTCATTTCCGGATGCGCCCTGTGGGGTACCCCCTGAGACCTCGCCAGGCACGCCACGACATCGAGTACAATTCAGACAGCCGCGGATGTACCGGCGCTCTGCTGAACCGAGGCGGCCTGCTCACTGGCGCCCGCGCCCCCAGCAGACAGAATGACGGCCTCAGCAACCCACGCTGGGGCCGTTTTCGGTTGCGGCCCGCTGCTCAAAATTGGCACCGCAATTGGCACCCAACTCAACGGGACGGGCAGGGATGATTGAGGACTGGTCGGTTCCGTCGTTTCAAGCACCCCCGGGCCGGCCCGTCATTCGCCCGGTCCGTGAGCTGAAAGAGGCTCATGCTCGCAACGCCGTTGACCGCGAGGGCCGACGTTGGCCATCATGACGGCCATGAAGCGTGTCCTCTTTCTCTGCACCGGCAACTATTATCGCAGTCGATACGCAGAGGAACTGTTCAATCATCTTGCAAGAGCCGAACAACTGGCGTGGCGCGCGTCCTCCAGAGGCGCGGCCGAGCGGGGATCGCCCGACAATGTCGGGCCCATGTCAGTCTTCACCGATGATCGTCTTCGCGCCAGCGGCATTGTGCCGGAAGGCGCAGCGCGCTTTCCGCAGCCCTGTTCATTGGCCGACTTCGACGACGCCGACCTCGTGATCGCGCTCAAGGAGGCCGAGCACCGTCCGCTGATCGAGCGCCGGTTCCCCGAGGTCGCCGACAGGGTGACTTACTGGCATGTGGACGATATCGACTTTGCGCATCCGTCAGTCGCGTTGGCCTTGATCGACGATCACATCCGCGCGCTGGTTTCAGCGCTCAGGTCATCGGCTCGCGCTTCAGGAAGATCTCCAGCGCAAACGTAGCCGGGCGCGCGAGCATGCCGCTGATGCGTTCGAGGTCGTCGATGGCGACGATCTCGAGGCGGCCTTCGGTCACCGTCAATTGGTCGATGGGCACGTCCCGCGCGAGGAACACCTCGCCGCGAAGCGTGCCGTTTGGCGTTGCATGATCGAGACCGGAATAGCGGCCGATCAACTCAAAACGCTCGGGCGGCAGGTAGTAGCCAATCTCCTCGTGGATCTCGCGCACCACGCATTCGAGAAAAGTCTCGGCGCCTTCCCGCCGTCCGCCAAACAGGCTGACCTTTCCGCGATCGGTAACATGTGGGAGGTCGTCGCGCAGTTGCATCAGCAGCCGGCCATCTGTGCTGACGAGAAGCGCGGACGTTCCCTCCCTGACCCTGCCGATCATCCGTACATCCTCTTCTGGAAAAGGCGAGGATGCGTCACGAGTGGGGCGGGGAGAAGACCGCGCGCCTGCCGAAACCCGATCGGCGGGGAATGAGATAGGGGTAATCGATCACAGTCGCACGGGCGCCGATGGCGCCCGAGGTCTCAAAAACGTTCAGCCGAACGCGAACGCCAGCAGGCTCGAGCACAGCAGCACCAGGCTGGCTGCGGTCAGGGTCAGAAATCCGTCGGAGACCAAATCGTGATTACGCATGACACACCTGCCTTCAATCGATGCTCATCCGAATTGATTAAAGCTTTCCGAACATTCACTCCTGGAAAGAGGTGACGCGTCTTTCCACCTTCAACGGACTGTCAGGCCCGGTACCGATAGCCTTCCACGGCGTGCGCCAAGAAGATCGCCGCACTCACCAGGCCCATCACCGCTGTAACCGTCTCGATCATCGCAAACTTCCTTTGCGCCCCACGCGGACGAGAAAACGATTGCAGCCTTGCACAGTCAAAAAGATTCAATTGTTGGAATCCAAGATGCCCCCCGACTGATGATTTGCTGCAACAGTGTGTCTGATAGCGGGACAGGCCAGGGCGTTTGGCGGAGACGAAGGTCAAGTAGAACGACGGAGGAGGCGCAACAGACCATTCACCAAGACGCCACCGCCCGCCGGCTCTCCCCATTTCCGCCGTGTTCCGGTTGCGATATCGTCACGCTCTGGTGCGGAGGTGGGCCGCACAGCGACGGCAAGAGACTTCGACGCCTCGGAGTAGGCGCAGGTCCGGCAGAATGGTACTTGGGGCAGATGGGGATTAGACGGCCAGATTCGATGATCCGGACGGCGCGCGGCGCCGTTGCGGTGGCGACGTGCCTCGTCCTCGCCAATTGTGCCTCCTCGAACAAGTTCGCCAGCCGGGTCGACCCCAAATACGGGGTGTCGTCGAGCCCGCGCGTGGTGGCGCTGGGTGATCCCGTGCCGAAAGGCGGCGGCACCTATCGCATCGGCAAGCCTTATGTTGTCGCCGGCCGCACCTATGTGCCGGAGGAGAATGAGAACTACCGCGCGGAGGGCATGGCGTCCTGGTACGGCGACGATTTCCATGGCCGCCTGACCGCCAATGGCGAGGTGTTCGACATGGGCTCGCTCACGGCCGCCCATCCGACCTTGCCGATGCCGAGCTACGCCCGCGTCACCAATCTGAGCAATGGCAGATCGCTCGTCGTTCGGGTCAATGACCGCGGCCCGTACCACGGCAACCGCCTCATAGACGTCTCGAACAAAGCCGCAGAACTGCTTGAATTCAAAGGCAATGGCGTGGCTCGTGTCCGCGTCGAATATGTCGGCCGGGCGCCGCTCGAAGGGTCCGATGACCGCCAGCTGATGGCGACCTTGCGCACCGGTACTCCCGCGCCGTCCCCATCGATGGTCCGCGTCGCCTCCGCACGGCCGTTCGTGCCTGAGATGTCGTCCTCCTCGGGCCGGATTCGCGGCGACGTTCCGTTGCCGGAGGGGCGGCCCTACAGCCTCGGCAACACCCAGGCCGACTACGCCTCGGTGAGCGCCACCTCCGAAATGTCGGCCTCGAGCCGGTCGCACCGGCGCGCCCTGAATAATCCGCGCGAAGTCTCCTATGAGGGTGACGCGCGCTATGCCGCAAGCCCGAGCCCGGCGGCCGCCTATGTCCCGATCGACGCGCGGGGGCCGGCCGAAGTCCTGAGCGGGCGCGGCCTCTACTGAGCCATGCGCTTACAGATCAAGCCCTTGGCCTGATCATTTCAGAAACGCGATCAGCGCCTCGTTGACCTCGTCGGGGCGCTCCTGCTGGATCCAGTGGCCGGCGCCTTCGATGATCAGCTTCTTCCTGAGGTTCGGCAACACGCGCTCCATGTCCGCGACCCGCTTGGCGCCGATCAGCCCGGTGATCACCGAATCATTCGAGCCGGCGATGAACAGTGACGGCTGATGGATCTGCGCGTCCTGCCAGGGCGAGGTCAGTTCCCAGTTGCGATCGAGATTGCGATACCAGTTCAGGCCGCCGCGGAAACCGGAGTGCCGATAGCCTTCGGCGAATTCGGCAATGTCAGCCTCGGTCAGCCAGGCCGGCAACGGCATTCCGGCCGGCAGCTTGCCGAGGAAGCCCTTGGCCTCGTCGACGAACATCGAGCTTGGATCGGAGACGCCACGCCCGAGCACCAGCCGCATGGTGTGGGCGATGTCGCGCTCGAACTCGGCCTCGGCCACGCCGGGCGCCTGGAAGTACTGCCAATAGAAATTGGTGATGCCGCTGTCGCGCAGGGTCTCGAGCGGGCGACCACGGCCGCGGAATGGCGGCGGCACGCTGAGGCCGGCGACTTTCGTGAAGATGTCGGGACGGAACAGGGCTGCGTGCCAGGCCACCGGCGCGCCCCAGTCATGGCCGACGATCATCGCGCGGGTCTCGCCGAGCGCGGCGACCAGCGCGACCATGTCTCCAACCGTATCGAAGATCGTGTAAGCACCGACCTCGGCCGGCGCGCCGGTGCGGCCGAAGCCGCGCATGTCAGGCGCGACGACCCGAAAGCCTACCGCGGCCAACGCCGCGATCTGGTGCCGCCATGAATAGGACAATTCCGGCCAGCCATGACAGAGCACGACCAGCGGGCCTTGTCCGGCCTCGCGCACGAACATGTCGATGCCGTTGGCGGAAATGGTGCGGGAGGATGACATTCGCGTTTCCGCCTTGTTTGCCGGTTCTGCTGACGTTAGCTGGTTCCAAGGATACGGACGTTCAACGCAGGCGGCAATCCGGCTTGCCGTGCACAAGCGCAGAAACCTCAGTTGTTTGCGATACTTCCAGCTGTTAGAACGCAGTCTTTCAGGACATCGCCGATGGCAGCCCCAACCGCAGTTCCCCGCACGTTGTCAGCTCGCGCCGGGCGTTGCTGGCGCGGCCTGGTCGCGGCCGCGGTCGCGCTGGCGATCGGTTGCGGCGGAATGGTCTATGCCGCCAACAACAGCGTCCAGGGCGCCAAGAAGGAAGAGGGCGGGTTCGACGGCGATGCGCCGACCGCGATTCTGGTCGAGGCCAGCAGCGGCAGCGTGCTGTTCGAGAAGAACGCCGACGAGCTGCGCGCGCCATCCAGCATGATGAAGCTGATGACGGCCGAGGTGGTGTTCGACGCCATCAAGAAGGGCGACATCAAGCTCACGGACGAGTACCGGATCAGCGAGAGCGCCTGGCGGCGGGGCGGGGCGCCGTCCGGCACCTCGACGATGTTCGCGGCGATCAACAGCAAAGTCTCGGTCGACGATCTCCTGCATGGCGCGATCATCCCGAGCGGCAACGACGCCTGCATCGCGCTCGCCGAAGGCATTGCCGGCAATGAGCATACCTTTGCGACCGATTTCATGACCAAGCGCGCCCGCGAGCTCGGCATGACCAAGTCGACCTTCGGCAATTCCAACGGGCTGCCCGACCCGGCCAACAAGATGACGGTGCGGGAACTCGCAACGCTGGCGCGCCACATCATCCTGACCTACCCGGACAGGTACAAGCTGTTCGGCGAGAAGGAATTCACCTGGAACAAGATCCGCCAGCAAAACCGCAATCCGCTGCTGAACGCCTTGCCCGGTGCCGACGGCTTGAAGACCGGCTATACCAAGGAAGGCGGCTACGGCATGGTCGGCTCGGCCGTGCAGAACGACACGCGGCTGATCGTCGTGGTCAATGGCCTCGAGGATTCCGAGGACCGCGCGACCGAAGCCAAGAAGATGCTGGAATGGGGGTTCCGCAGCTTCGAGACCCGGACCCTGATCGCGGCCAACCAGCCGGTCGGCTATGCACGGGTGTTCGGCGGCGAGAGCCGCTCGGTCAAGCTCGTCAGCCCCGATCCGATCAAGGTGATGGTGTCGAAGAACGGCAACGACAAGCTGCTGGCGCGCGTCATCTATAGCGGCCCGGTCAAGGCGCCGATCACCGCCGGCCAGAAGATCGGCGTGGTGCGGGTGTGGCGCGGCGCCAATGTCGCAATGGAAACTCCGGTCTTCGCGGCGGACGCCGTCGGCACCGGATCGACGATGCGTCGTGCGCTCGACGGCGCCCAGGAGCTGGTCATCGGCATGTTCCGCGCAGGGGTCGAGAAGCTCTGACATGGCGGAAGCAGCAGTCCAACGGCCGAGCTTGCGCGGTCGCTTCATCACCTTTGAGGGCGGCGAGGGGTCGGGGAAATCGACCCAGATCCGCAAGCTCGCCGAACGGCTCGATGCCGCCAAGCTGCGTGCGATCGTGACCCGCGAGCCGGGCGGCTCACCAGGGGCTGAGATCATCCGTCACCTTGTGCTGTCGGGGATGGGCAAGCTGCTGGGGCCGGAGGCCGAGACGCTGCTGTTTGCCGCTGCGCGCGACGACCATGTCCGCACCGTGATCCTGCCGGCGCTCAATCAGGGCATCTGGGTGCTGTGCGACCGCTTCTTCGACTCCACGCGTGCCTATCAGGGCCAGCTCGGGCAGGTGTCGCCCGAACTCGTCAATGCCATGCAGCGCGTGACCATCGGCGATCTCAAGCCCGATCTGACCTTCATCCTCGATGTGCCTGTCGAGGTCGGATTGCAGCGCGCCGCTGCGCGACGCGGCAACGCCACCGCCGATCGCTTCGAAGCCGAAGGCATCAAGTTCCATCAGGATTTGCGTGACGCGTACCGCCGGATCGCGGCCGAAGATCCGGAGCGCTGCGTGCTGATCGACGCCACGGCCGATCCGGACACGGTTACGGCCAGAATATGGGCCGCGCTGCGCGAGCATCTGCGCGCAGCGCTCACGGCGGACAATCCTGCATGAGCGCGCGCAAGGTCGAACAGGAGAGCGCCGCCCGCCCTCCGCGCGAAACGCCGGATTTGTTCGGGCATCGCGAGGCGGAGACCGCCTTGCTCGATGCCTATCGCAGCGGGCGAATTCCGCACGCCTGGCTGATCGGCGGCGCGCAGGGCATCGGCAAGGCGACGCTGGCCTACCGCATGGCGCGGTTCGTGCTGGCGTTTCGCAATCCGAAATCGTCCCAGGTTCAGGCGGCGCCGACGCTGCGGGTAGATCCGTCCGATCCGGTGGCGCGGCAGGTCGCGGCGGGCGCCCATGGCGGGCTGCTGGTGCTGGAGCGCGGCCTCAACGATCGCGGCGTGATGCGGACCGTCATCACCGTCGACGAGACGCGCGAGACCATCTCGTTCTTCGGCTCGACCGCTGCGGTCGACGGCTGGCGCGTCTGCATCGTCGACACCGTCGACGAGCTCAATCCCAACGCCGCGAACGCGCTGCTGAAGATCCTCGAGGAGCCGCCGCAGCAATCGCTGTTCCTCCTGGTCAGCCACGCACCGTCACGGGTGCTGCCGACCATCCTGTCCCGTTGCCGCAAGTTGCTGCTGCGGCCGCTGGAGACGAGCGATGTGGTGCGCGCGGCCGCGGCCGCAACCGATATCGAAGCCGACGATCCGGCGCTACTGGAAGCCGCCGCAGCATCCGAAGGCAGCGTCGGGCGGGCGCTGTCGCTGCTCGGCGGCGATGCGCTCAAGCTGCAGCAACGCACGGCCGCGTTGCTCGCGACGCTTCCGAGCGTCGATCCGCGCGAGCTGCATGCGCTGGGCGATGCGCTCGGCACCAGTGACCGCGTCGCGCTCGCCGCTTTCATCGACGGCATCGATCGCTGGATGAGCGAGCGCATGCGCGCGGGCGATGCCAACGCCAATCTGCCGCGCCTTGCACGGCTGGCGGAGGTATGGGAAAAGATCGTCCGCGCCGCGCGCGATACCGAAGCCTACAATCTGGAGCGCAAGCCGCTGGTTTTCTCGGTGTTTTCGATGCTCGCGGATGCGACCCGATAGACCCGATAGACACCGCGTCTGACAACACATCCGTCTGACAACACTCCCGACAATCTCGTTTCGATCTGCAAAGGATTCTGTGGTGGCGACCGCTAAGAAGAAATCGTCGAAAAAAGCCAAGAAGACGAAGAAGGCATCGTCCGCTCGCGCGACCGGCAAAGCCACGGCGAAGGCGCGCGCCGCCAAGAAGGCTGGGCGCGTCGCCAAGAAAGCGAAGAAGGCCGCCAAGGCCAAAACGGGAGCCAAGGGCGCCAGGAAATCGGCGGCGAAGAAGGTCGTGAAAAAGGCCGTCAAGAAAGCTGCGAAGAAGACGGCCAAGAGCACGGCCAAGAAGGCTGCTGCGAAGGCCACCAAGGCTCCGCCGAAGAAGGCAGCCGCAGCAGCCGTCGCACCGGCGGCAACGAAGCCCGCTCTGCCGATGGCTCCCGTTACCGAGAAGGCGCCGAGACCGGCAAAGCCTCGCGCGCCGAAGCAGCCCAAACCCGCAGCGGCAGCTCCTGCGGCCGCATCCATCCCGGTGCCCGCCGCGGACCGCGGCAACATGTTCTACATCACCACCGCAATCGCTTATCCGAACGGTCAGCCGCATATCGGCCACGCCTATGAGGCGATCGCGACCGACGCATTGGCGCGCTTCCAGCGTCTCGACGGCAAGGACGTGTTCTTTCTGACCGGCACCGACGAGCACGGACAGAAGATGATCCAGACCGCGGCCGGCGAGGGAATGACGCCCTACGATCTCGCGACCCGCAATGCCGCGCGGTTCAAAGAGATGGACGAGCGGCTCAACGTCTCGTTCGACCGCTTCATCCGCACCTCGGAGCCTGCGCATCACGAGTCGGTGCAGGCGATCTGGCGCCGTATGCAGGACAATGGCGACATCTATATCGACACCTATGCCGGCTGGTATTCGGTGCGCGACGAGGCCTATTACGCCGAGGAGGAGACCGTCGTCGGCGAGGACAATGTCCGCCGCGGCCCGCAGGGCACGCCGGTCGAGTGGGTCGAGGAAAAGAGCTATTTCTTCAAGCTGTCGGCCTACCAGGACAAGCTGTTGCACCTCTATGAGAGTCAGCCCGATTTCATCGGCCCGGATTCGCGCCGCAACGAGGTGATGAGTTTCGTACGGGGCGGGCTCAAAGACCTCTCGATCTCGCGCACGACGTTCGACTGGGGCGTCAAGGTCCCGGAGGATCCCGAGCATGTGATGTATGTCTGGGTCGACGCGCTGACCAACTACATCACCGGCGTCGGCTATCCCAATGAGAGCGACAAGCATTGGCGCTACTGGCCTGCCGACGTGCACATCATCGGCAAGGACATCATCCGCTTCCACGCCGTGTACTGGCCGGCCTTCCTGATGTCGGCAGGCATTCCCGTGCAGAAGCGGGTCTATGCGCACGGCTTCCTGTTCAACAGGGGCGAGAAGATGTCGAAGTCGGTCGGCAACGTGGTCGACCCCTTCAATCTGGCCGAGCAGTACGGCGTCGACCAGATGCGCTACTTCTTCCTGCGCGAAGTGCCGTTCGGCCAGGACGGCAACTACAATCACGAGGCCATCGTCGCGCGTATCAACGCCGACCTCGCCAATGATTTCGGCAATCTGGCGCAGCGTTCATTGTCGATGATCGCCAAGCAACTCGGCGGCGTGCTGCCGGAGCCCGGCGAATTCAGCGACAACGACAAGGCGATCCTGGCGCAGGCCGACGCCATGCTGGAGGCGTCGCGGACCGCGATGGCAACGCAGCAGATACATCAATGGCTCAACACGGTCTGGGCCGTGGTCGCCGAGGCCAACCGCTATTTTGCCGGCGAGGCGCCGTGGGCGCTGGCGAAGACTGATCCCGCGCGCCAGAAGACGGTGCTGTATGTCACCGCCGAAGTCGTGCGCCAGATCGCGATCATGGCGCAGGCCGTGATGCCGGAGTCCTGCGGCAAGATGCTCGACAGCCTCGGTATCGCTGCTGACGCCCGCGGCTTTGCCGCGGTCGCCGAGCGCATCAAGCCGGGGACCGTCCTGCCGGCGCCTGTTGGCGTGTTCCCGCGCTATGTGGAACCGAAGACCGAGTGAGCGGTTCGAAATTCATGCTGGTCGACAGTCACTGCCATCTGGATTTTCCCGACTTTGCCGACGATCTCGACGGGATCGTCGAGCGCGCCGAGGCGGCCGGCATCGGCCGCATGGTCACGATCTCGACCCGGGTGAGGCGGCTCGGCGGCCTGCTTGCGATCACCGAGCGCTTCCCCGACGTCTACTGCTCGGTCGGCACCCATCCGCATCATGCCGATGAAGAGGACGGCATCCCGGCCGGCGAACTGATCGAGCTGACGAAGCATCCGAAGGTCGTGGCGCTCGGCGAGGCGGGGCTCGACTATTTCTACGAGCACGGTTCGCGCGAGGCCCAGGAGCGTGGCTTTCGCGCGCACATCGCGGCGGCTCGTGAAACCGGCCTGCCGCTGGTCATCCACACCCGGGAAGCCGACGAGGATTGCGGTCGCATCCTGGAGGATGAAGTCGCGAAGGGCCCGTTCAAGGCCGTTCTGCACTGCTACACCGGCGGGCGCGAGCTCGCGATGAAGGCGATCGCGCTCGGGCTGTCGATCTCGTTCACGGGCATCCTGACCTTCAAGAAGTCGGACGCGCTGCGCGCGCTGGCGGCCGAGCTGCCGGCCGACCGCATCATGGTCGAGACCGACGCGCCGTATCTTGCGCCCGGCAAATTCCGCGGCAAGCGCAACGAGCCGTCCTATGTCGTCGAGGTCGCCAAGGTGCTCGCGGAAACCCGCGGCGTCTCCCTGGAGGAGATCTCGCGGCAGACCACCGAAAACTTCTTCCGGCTGTTCTCCAAGGTGCCGGCGCCGAAGGTTGCTGCATGACGATGACACTGACCATTCTGGGCTGCGGCTCGTCCGCCGGCGTGCCGCGCCCGGCACTCGGCTGGGGCGCCTGCGATCCCGGCAATCCCAGGAACCGTCGCCGGCGCTGCTCGATCATGGCCGAGCGCACCATGGAGCACGGCACCACGCGGGTCGTGATCGACACCTCGCCCGATCTGCGTGAGCAGCTGATCGACAGCAATGTCGAGCACATCGACGCGGTATTCCTGACGCATGAGCATGCCGACCAGACCCACGGCATCGACGATTTGCGCTCGGTCGTGCTGCATCAGCGCCGCCGCATCCCGGTCTACTTCAACCAGTCGACCGCCAAGGACATGATGGCGCGGTTCTCCTATTGCTTCATCGCGCCGGAAGGCAGCGACTATCCGCCGATCCTGACGCGGCATTCGATCGAGGCCGGAGAAAGCCACACAGTCCAGGGGAAGGGCGGCCCGCTGAAGCTCGGGGCCTTCCTGGTGCAGCATGGCAAGATTCCGGCGCTCGGCTACCGCATTGGCGGCGCC